>NZ_CP007155.1:1137500-5937500 GCF_000525635.1 Kutzneria viridogrisea DSM 43870 | reverse complement strand
CGACGGGCGCGTTCGCCCCGCGGCCTTACCACGAGGTCACACAGCCTGTGGGTCACGCTGGCAACGAGCTGGCCCCGCTCGCTGTCCTCCACGAGACACAAGCTGCTCGCGGCCTTCCTCCACCGCCACATCGCGGTTCTACCCTGGTGACCGCCAGCCTGGTCTACCCATCCTGGCCGCGGCGTGGAGTCGGTCCCGCGTCGTGGGCCAGCAATGCGATTTGCACGCGGTTCGTGCAGCCCAGCTTCGCCAACATACGGCTCACGTAGGTCTTGATGCTGGCTTCCCGCATCCTCAACCTGGTGCCGATGTCGGCATTGGACAGGCCTTCGCCGACCAGCCACAGTACGTCGCGCTCGCGGGGGGTGAGGGTGGCGATCAGCTGCTGGGCCCTCTGCCGCCGGGACTGGTCGGGGCTGGTGATCATGGCGACGACGCGGCGGGTGACCGCTGGTGACAGGTAGGTGTCGCCGCGATGGACCACGCGGATGCCGTGCAGCAATTCCTCCGCGGCCGAGCGTTTGAGCAGGAAACCGGTGGCGCCGGCCTGCAGGGCGGCGGTGATGTTGGAGTCCTCGTCGAAGGTGGTCAGCACGATCACCCGGGTCTTCGGCGCGGCCCGACGCAGTCGCGGTATCGCGGTGAGCCCGTCCATGCCTGGCATCCGTAGATCCAGCAGCACCACGTCCGGCTGCTCCACCAGCGTCCTGTCGATCGCCTCCAGGCCGGTGCTGGCCTGGCCGATGACGATGATGTCGTCGGCCGCGGAGAGCAGGGTCGTGATCCCGGCCCGCAGCACGGGTTCGTCATCGGTGATTAGGGTGCGGATCACGCGGGGCCTCGTATCGCTGGTGCTGAAAGACTGGGGTGGGCTTGGTGTCGTGGTGATGGTCGCGCGCCGGGCCGTTGCTCACTGGTCCGGCTCACGGTCGACGATTGCCACGGTGTCATAGGGCAGGATCGCGGCCACTCGGAACCCTCCCTCGGGTGTGCTTCCCGCGTGCAGGACGCCGCCGGCCAGCCGGACGCGTTCGTTGAGACCCACCAGGCCCAATCTCGTACCCGGTGAGGCCGGTGCCGCGAGCGGGGTGGCCGTGTCGTTGCGGACCTCGACCAGCAGTGCGTCCGGTTCGTAGTGGACCGACACGGTGATCGGTGCACCCCGGGCGTGCTTGTGCGCGTTGGTCAGTCCTTCTTGGACAACCCGGTACACCGCGTGGCTCACCGCGGCCGGCAACTTCCGCGACGGTCCCCGTTGCTGGAAGTCCACCCACACGCCGCTGGCCCGTGACCCCTCGACCAGTCGGTCCACCTCCTGCGCGGTGTGGGCGTGTTGGCCCGCGCTTCCGGCACCGTCGAAGGCCAGAGCACCGACCATCGTCGCCAGGTCCTCCATCGCACCGATCGCGGCGCCGTGCAGCGTGCGGACCGTCTGCCGTGCCATGTCCGGCGCGGCCAACTGCACTTCCAGCGCGCCGGTCAGCACCGAGATCAGGCTCAGCCGGTGGCCCAACCCGTCGTGCATGTCCTGGGCGATCCGGTTGCGTTCGCGCAGCCGGGCCTGGGCGGCCAGCAGTGACCGCTCGCGGGAGGACTGCCGCTCGTACCGGGTGTGGGCACTGGCCAGCAGGTGGCGCTGGGCTACGTGCCGGCCGGCGAGGAACGGCAGGAGCACCGTCGAGGCGAACACGGCCACCGCCAGGGCCGCCACCGCGATGCTGCTGACCTCGGTGGGCAGGCGCATGGCCCAGACCAGCGCGGTGATCACGAGAACACAGCCCGCCCACGCCGGCCGAGCGATCCGGTAGCCCGCCGAGTACGCGAGCACCACGGTCACCACACCACCCAGGTGTGGCGGTTGCAGCACAACACCCGCGGCCAGCGGCAGCGCCGGAGCCGACAACCACGGCCGCAACCCCAGCACGGCCAGCAGCACCGCCACCGAGATGACCATCTCGCCGCCGGTGCGGGGAACACCGTCGTGCGGGCCGGTCACGCCCACCACGCTGATGAGCACCTCGAGGACGGCGACCCCCAGGACGACGGTGACCTGCCGCAGCACCTCGTGCGCGGTCACCGCCCGCAGGTCGGCCAGTACCGTCGGAGCGAACTCGGCATATGCGCGTCTCGCTTCGACCACCAGTGCGCGAAGGAATGCCTGTGTCGTGCGCACCTGCGAAGCCTAGAAGCGAGCCCCCCGGTACGTCGCTCATCCAACGTCGCTGTTCGGGGGCGACGAAAGTAAACACCGATTGCCCCATTTCCTCACCGTACCTGACGTTTCGTGGTGTTGACCGGCTGTCGTCCGTGACGGCATGTGCCGCTTCAGTCGTCGGTGGCACACTCGGGTTAGGGAATCGCCGTCGGTCACACTGCCCCGCGCTACCCGAGGACGAGGTTTCGCGGTTACTCTGTGCCGCGTTTTTCCAACGAGGTAGGTCCTCCTCCTCGTGGGTGAGAGGATTTTTTGTCATGACCCCACAAACCCGACCGTCCGAGGTTGAGATTGCGGCTGTCGAACGGTGGTTGCTGCGCAACGGTCTGCCGCTGGTCATCAAGGGCAACGGGGGGTTCCCGCTGTTCGTGCGGATGCTGCCCGTGCTGCTGGCCGTGCTGTCCTTCAAGTTCTTCGACGCGCTCGGCGACCTGCTCCTGCCGGATGGGGACACCGACTTCACGGTCAACCAGATGCTGCTCATAGTGGCCTCGTTCCTGGGCTTGTTGGTCAGCGTGACGGTGGTGCCGCTGGCCGGAGTCCGGCTGCGCGACCGGGTCCGGTGGCTGCGCACCGGGACGGCCTCGCCCGTGGTCGCGGGGGTGTTCGTCGTGGGCTACCTCGCCGCGGGCGGGCTCGCCGAGCACAGTCCCCAGGTCCTCGCGCTGAGCGCTGTCCAGGTGGCGGTGATCCTGGTGCTCGGCTACGTCCTGGTGGCCACAGGTGTCGCCGCGATCATGGTCTGGTCGGCGCGGCGTGCCTGGCAACAGTTGGCCACCGTGGTGCACCTGAGCACCCGGGCGATCCCGATGCTGCTGCTGTTGGTGACCTTCCTGTTCGTCAGCCCGGCGAACTGGATGATGGCCGCCTCGCTGCCACGCTCCCAGGTGTGGTCGGTGATCCTGGTGTTCTTCGTGGTGATGCTGCTGTTCCTGTCGGTGCGGCTGCCCGACGAACTGCGGGCGCTCACCGTGGACCTGGGCCAGCAGACCGCCACCGAGGCCTGCGCGGGCACCCCGCTGGAGGGGTTTCCCGCCCGGATCCGGTACTGGACGAAGCATCCGCTGCGCCGCCGTGAGCGCGCCAACGTCGTCCTGATCCTGTTGATCGGACAGGTGGTCCAGGTGGTGCTGCTCGGTGTGCTGCTGTGGGTGTTCTTCATGGTGTTCGGGCACATCGCGGTCCGCCCGGAGGTGATGGAGAAGTGGGTGGGACACCCACCCACCTCGGGCACCGTGTTCGGGGTACCGGTGCCGGTGTCCAACGAACTGATCCAGGTCTCCATCGTCATCGCCGGGTTCGCCTCGCTGTACTTCGCCATCTACGAGGTCACCGATGCCAAGTACCGCGCGGAGTTCTTCGACGTACTGATCGTCGAGTTGGACCGGACGCTGCTGGTGCGCGAGTGCTACCTGACGCTGTTGGAGACCGACGTGGACAACGCGACCACCATTCTGCCCCCACCCGAGGACCCACTCGTGCGACCGGACTGGCGCCAGCATGGTCAGCTGGAGTAGGAGTCCTTGCTCACCAGGGCGTTGTCGGCGAAGCAGAACCGGACGACGGTGAAGTCGGGTCCGTTGAGCGGCTGTTGGTCGGCCAGGTAGTAGCGGCACACCGCGTGCGGCGGCACGGGCGGCTGACCGGACCGGATGTCCAGCAGCGCCGGTTCAGACGGCTCGGGCAGCACGGCCAGCACCTCCGGTTCGGACTGCCCGACCCAGACCGCGTCGTAGACCGACCGTGACACGGTCGCCCCGTAGCCGGTGCCGACCATCCAGAAGAACAGACTCACCACACCCACCGCGCACACCCCCGCGGCGATCAGCGCACCGGTGCCAGCATGGGCCCGCGCCGTGCCCCGCGGGGCCGGGTCAGCTCCCAGTTCGGCCTCGGGATCGGGCCCGGCCGGGTCGTCCTCGGTGGACACCGGCGAGTCCGTTGCCTGGTAGGGCAACGTCGCGGCGACCCGGAACCCGCCGTCGGGGGCGGCACCGGAGTGCAGAACACCACCGGCCAACCTGACGCGTTCGGCCAGGCCGACCAACCCCAACCGGGTACCCGGCGCCGCCCGATCGGCGGTGTTCACCGACGGGCCGTTGCGGACCTCGACCAGCAACCCGTCGGGCTCGTGGACGACCGACACGGTGATCTCGGCGCCCGCGGCGTGCTTGTGCGCGTTGGTCAGTCCTTCCTGGACCACGCGGTAGGCCGCGTGGCTGACCGCTGCGGGCAGGTCCACCACGGGCCCGGCGCTGCGCAGCTCCACCGGCACCCCGGTCGCCCGCACCCCGGCGACCAGGGCGGGTATCGCCTCCACGGTGTGGGGACCGCGTTCGTCGGCGGAAGCTGCGTCGGGGGCCAGGGTCCCGATGATCTCGCGGAGTTCGGCCGCCGCGTCGTGGGCGGTGGTGTGCAGTGCCTGTACCGTGTCGCGGACCTCGGCGGGCAGGCCGGTGTTGAGTTCCATGGTCGCCGACAGCACAGAGATCAGGCTCAACCGGTGGCCCAACCCGTCGTGCATGTCCTGAGCGATCCGATTGCGCTCACGCAGCCGAGCCTGCACGGTCAACAACGCCCGCTCCCGGCGCACCTGACGCTCCTGCCAGGCCAGCGCCCGCGCCAACTGCGCGCGCTGCGCGGCATAGCGGCCGATCAAGAACGGCAACAGCAGACCCATGCACACAAACACCACCTGTTGTGCTCCGGCAACCGGAGAACGCAGCACCGCGTGCAGATCGCCCGACAGCGCCATGCTGACCGCCACCGCGACGATCAGCGCCGCCGCCGACCGCTGCCAGCCCGCGATGCGGTACCCGGCCCAGAACACCAGGACCAGCACGGCGGCCGTGCTCAGGTCCCACGGATAAGCCAGCGGCAGCCCGACGACCAGCGTCACCGACGGCAACAGCCACCGCAGCAGCAACAACGCCACCAACACGGCCGCAAGCCCGGCAAGCTGCCCGCCCGTCAGGCCGGTGAGCACACCCGCACTGGCCACGTCCACACCAACGACCAAGGCGATGAGCCCGATCTCGGACACCACGCGCCAGCGCGGCACCCGGCGCAGGTCGTCGACAGCCTCCCGCGCACGATCGACAGGCCACCGTGCCACCCCGCTGAGCAGTTCCCGCACGCGGCCACCCTAGCCACCGTGCCGCTCGACCAGGACCGACCGCCACCGTGCGGCCGCCACGGGCTGGCGTGATGTGCGTGACCGGCACTGAACTCACCCACGACGGTTCGGCGATTTCCCCAGACCAGACCATCCATTCTTTAGTAACCCGAACACGTCAACTTTCGTCAACACCCACGTTGACGAAAGATGACGTTGACGCTCGAATCTTGACCGCGAACAACAGTGCGCCGCCACAGAATTCGCCTCCGGCTACACAACCGGAGAGAACGCAACTCGACGGAGTGAAGTGCCTCGGGCGCTGCGCCCCTGTTTCTGCTACGGTCGCCGCGGTTCGAATTATCGACCTGACTCCAATGCGCCGCTCGTTTCGGCAGGGAAAAGACGACTGCCGTGACAACGAACACAGCCGTGGTCAACCAGTGAAGGAGACGGTAGGTGTTTCGCAGGAAACTTCTCGTGGGGGTCGTCGTGACCGCGGCGGCAGCCTCGGTGACGGTGGGCACCGCCGCGGCGGCGCAGGGCGGCTCCGGACCGGACTGGTCGCCGTGCACCGACCTCCAACCGCTGGAGTGCACCACGATCGCGGTGCCCATGGACTACAGCCGCCCGGACGGCCCGCAGCTCACCCTGGCGCTCAGCCGGCTGAAGGCCAAGGAGCCTGAGCACCGCAGGGGCGTGCTGTTCACCAACCCCGGCGGGCCCGGCGGTGAAGGTCGCGAACTGCCGACCGGCTACGCCGACGACCCGATCGCCAAGGTGTACGACCTGATCGGCATCGACGTGCGTGGCCTCGGCGGTTCCACCCAGCTCAACTGCGAGGTGCCCGGCGTCGCGGCCCCAGAGACCACCCGGCCCAGCGATCAGCAGTTCCGGCAGATCGCCGAGGCCGAGCGGCAGTGGGAGGCCGGCTGCCAGCGCGGCGGCGGGGAACTGCGCCAGTACGTCACCACCGCGAACACCGCGCGGGACATGGACCGCGTCCGGCAGGCGCTGGGCGAGGAGAAGATCAACTATCTGGGCGTGTCCTACGGCACCTGGCTGGGCGCGGTCTACGGGCAGCTGTTCCCCGAGCACCTGGACCGCAGCGTGCTGGACTCCTCGCTGGACCCCACCACCACCTGGCACGACCAGGCCTATGACGTGGTGGACACGATCAAGGCCAACTTCGGGAAGTGGGCGGCCTGGGCGGCCGACCGGGACGGCACCTTCCGGCTCGGCAACACCCCGCGCAAGGTGCGGGCCAGTGTGGACAAGATCGCCGCCGCGCTGGCGACCAAGCCGGTCGGCGGGCTGGCCAACCAGTCCGAGCTGGACCTGACCGTCGGCCAGTTCACCAGGTACCGGCAGAGCTGGGCCCCGCTGGCCAAGCAGCTACAGAAGACCCTGGCCGAGCTGCCGCTGCCCACCGGGGACCCGAAGCTGGCCGAGAGCAACCGGCGGGCCGCCGCCGCGGCCGGGCAGCTGGCGGCGAAGGCGAAGACCGAGAACGGCGTGTACCGCAGCGTGGTCTGCGAGTGGGCCTGGCCGACCAACCTGGACGGCTACTACCGGGACATGCGCCGGGTGCGGGACGACTTCCCCTACGGCAACACGGTTTCCCAGATGGCGCCGAACAACTGCGCCTTCCACCGGCACCAGGGCGAGCCGCTGCCCAGGATCGGCCGGGCGCAGTACGGCAAGGGCCTGGTGCTGGCCTCCGACGGGGACACCCAGACCCCGTTGGCCAACGGCGAGGCCATGGCCCGAACCCTGGGCAGCACGCTGATCGCGGTGCACGACGAGGGACAGCACGGGCAGTACAGCGCCGGCCCCTCGGACCCGAACATCCCGGTCAAGCCGAACACCTGCGTCAACGAGAAGGTCAACGCCTACCTGATCGACGGCAGGCTGCCCGCCGGCAACCGGGTGGACTGCGCCACCGCCAACCCCCCGGCTGCCGTGCCCACCGACCCGGCACCAGGTGTGCTGGACAGCATCGAGGACCTCGGCCACCTCGCCGAGCAACTCCTGCACACCATCCTGCCCCACTCCGCCCGGTGACCGCAGGGCCGCCGAGGGGCGGGCACCAGCTCGCACCCCTCGGCGGCCCGCGCCCTCCGCTCACCACCGCCCCGGTCGGTCGCGTGACCACCTGAGACATCCATCCCAGGGCTGCCGCACCCGCGGACCAAGTCAGCCCCCACAACCACGAACACCGGAGGACCACCCATGGACGACGTGACCCTGGACGACGCGGCCGTACTTCCCGTACTGATCCTCACGCTGGTGGTCGCGGTGTTCTCCACCGTCGCACTGTGGCGGGTGTTCACCAAGGCGGGCCGGCCCGGCTGGGCCGCGATCATCCCGATCTACAACCTCTACGTCCTGCTGAAGATCGCGGGCCGACCGGGCTGGTGGCTTCTGCTGTTCCTCATCCCGATCGTGGACATCGTGGTGAGCATCGTGGTGTGCCTGGACCTGGCTCGCGTCTTCGGCAAGAGCGGTCTTTTCGGCTTCGTCGGTCTGTTCGTGTTCAACATCATCGGCCTGGCCGTCCTGGCCTTCGGCAACGCACGCTACGTCGTCTCGCGCCACGACGGCCCCCAACCGCAGCTGGCGTCCTGAACACCCAAGTCCCGGTCATCGTCACACGACTTCCCACTCCTACCAACACCCGAGCGTGCCTGTGTCCATGAAGGACTATGAGAACCGTGAGCCATCGACCGGGCATTTGGCTGCCACGGCGCACCCCGCCGAGGACCGGTCGACGCCGCGCGACCGGGACCAGCCGGTCCGTCCGGCGCGGTGGTTGATCACCGCGCTGGCCGGACTGCTTATCCTCATCACCAGCTACCTGTTCGCCGTGCGCACCACCACGGGCCAAGCACTGGACAACGCCGCACTGAGTGGTGCCGCCCAGGAGGAAGCGGTCCTGATACGCGAGGCCACCGGGGACCTCGACCAGATCACCGTGTACTCCCTGGCCGTCGCGGTGCTGCTGGTCGGCCTGATCGGACTGCTCCGCCGACGCCCGGATCTGGCCCTCGCGGCGGTCGGGGTGATCGTCGCCGGACAGATCATCACCCAGTCGCTCAAGCGGTTCGTGCTGCCCCGACCCGATCTGGTGCCGATGGTCGGACACTTCGCGGCCAACAGCTTCCCCAGCGGGCACACCACCATCGCCATGACGGTGCTGTTCGCCCTGCTGATCGTCACCTCGTACAAGTGGCGGGGCCTGGCGATGGTGCTCACGCTGACCTGGGCGGTGGCCATCGGCGCCGACACGCTGACCGCCAGGTGGCACCGGCTCAGCGACACCATCGGCGCCGACGCGGTCGCGCTGATGTGCGCCTGCGCCGCGTCCTGGTGGCTGGCCCGGCGCGGGGCGATCATCCGGCAGACCGGCCGACGCCGCGTCCTGCGCGTGGTGTTCGTGTCCTTCGTGGCGCTGCTGGGAGTGCTGGCCGCTGTCCTGGGCGGGGGCGTCGGCGTCTACGCCCTCCGGAACTGGGGCGACCCGCAGCGCTTCGACACCGGGCAACTCGACATGGTCTACGACGGCGCGGTCCTCGTCGCCTCCGCCTGTTCGATCATCACCGCGCTGCTGTTCTGGGCCAGCTGGCGGCGTTTGGACATCGCACCCAGAACCAGGGGCTCCAGGGCGACCGTCGGTGTACCGGAGGTCGTCTGACATCTCACCGCGTGCTGTTCGAGGATCAGCCGGGCCGCCCCAACGGCCGGGCGGGGACGCGGCCGCAAGGCTGCCAGCAGTCATGAACTCCTGCAGTGCCCACCGGGTCACCGCTGGGCTGACGGCAGCGGGCGGTGGATCCGACCTCGTTGTGTCCCACAGCGAAGTACTCAGGTCCGTTGTCCATCACGAATTTTTTCTTTTGGCGCACAAGTCGATGAGGGAGTCGCGAGGTGATCGGTAGGAAAGGATTCGCACTGGCCTCGGCCTGCGTCATCACGGCCGTGGTCGTCACCGGTTCGGCGGAAGGTGCCTCGACGGTGGCGTGGTCGTCGTGCACGGACACCGACCTGGCCGGCCTGGACTGCGCCAGGGTCGGCGTGCCGATGGACTACCAGCAGCCGGACGGCCCTCAGGTCGACATCGCGATCAGCCGGCTGAGGGCCACCGATCCCGGCCGCCGCAGGGGAGTGCTGTTCACCAATCCCGGCGGCCCCGGCGGGGCCGGGCTGTCGATGCCGGCGGACTACCGGGAACAGCCCATCACGGCGGTGTACGACATCATTGGGCTCGACCCGCGTGGCGTCGGCCGGTCCACCCAGCTGACCTGCCAGGCCAACGAGGGCGGTCCCGACCTGACCAGCCGGCCCACGGAGGCCGAACTGCCCCGGTTCACCGAGGTCGCCCGGCGGGATGAGGCCGCCTGCCTCGCCACGGGCGGGCAGTTGCGCCGACAGGTCACCACGATGAACACCGCGCGGGACATGGACCGGGTCCGGGCCGCCCTCGGCGAATCCAAGATCAACTATCTGGGTATGTCCTACGGGACCTTCCTCGGCGCCGTCTACGGCCAGCTGTTCCCCAACCACCTGGACCGCAGTGTGCTGGACTCCGCGATGGACCCGAACGAGCCGGTGCGCCAGCAACTCGCCGACGCGCTCGGGGTGATCAAGACCAACTTCGACGCGTGGGCGGCCTGGACCGCGGACCGCAACGGCACCTTCCACCTCGGCACCACGCCACGCGCCGTGCGCGCCTCGATCGAGAAGATCGCCGCGGCCACCGCCGTGAAGCCGGCCGCCGGGTTCGACAACCAGACCGACTTCGACACCGCCGTCGGCACGTCCACCCGCTACCGACCGCTGTGGGCGGCGTTCGCCACGAACATGTACAAGGCGCTGACCGAACTGAAGGTCGCGGCGAAGGACTCCGCGCTGGCGGCGGACAACAAGCGTGCCGTGGCCGCCATGAAGCAGCTTTCCGCTCCGGTCAACGGGGTCTACAACGCGGTGACCTGTGAAACGCCGTGGCCCACCGACATGGACACCTACTACCGCGCCATGCGCACCGCCCGCGACAGCATGCCCTACGGCAACGCCGTGTCCTACGTGGCGCCGAACAACTGCGCCTTCAGCAAGGTCGGCTTCGAGGCACCCACCCCGATCGGTACCGCTCGGTACCCGCGCGGGCTGGTACTCCAGGCCACCGGTGACGTGAACACGCCGTACATCAACGGTGTGCACATGGCCGCGACCCTGGGCAGCGTGCTGATCACCGTGCCCGACGAGGGTTTTCACGGCGAGTACAACGCCTCCGGCGACGCCAGCATGCCGGCCAAGCCGAACAAGTGCGTGGACGACAAGGTGAACGCCTACCTCGTCGACGGGGTTCTGCCGACCGGCCGGGTCGACTGCGCCAGCGTCAACCCGCCGGAAGCGGCCGCACCCGACAACAAGCCGGCCGGCCCCGTGGTGCTGCTGTCCAGCCTGGGCGCGCTCGCGGAGAAACTGCTCACCGCCGTACTTCACCGCTGATCACACACCATTCACCCGCCGGAGGCATATCGATTGTCAACTCCGCTGCGTGTCGAGATCGTTGAGACCAACGAGCACAGCACCGACCCTGTCGATGCCCCTGAGTACGGGTGACAGATGGAGTCTCGGTGTTCGGTATGGCGCTGTCGAACGTCGTGTGGGGCTCGAAAACTCGTCGCTGCAGCTCGACCTCTGTAAGGTGGGGGAGTCGGGACGCTGGGTTCGAAGCGAAATCCGGAGGCGGCGACCCTTTTACTTCACGACAGATCTTGTCCCCCAGTAGCGCCTGATCGTGCCGCTGAACTGCGGAAACAGAGAATCCGCTGCATGTGACAGTTCTGGTGACGTCACTTGACGGCCGAGTAGCCACGGTCACTCCGCGGTGCGTTGTCAGCGCCGCCAGCCTGCGCGAACCAGCAGGAGTAGATGACGCATCCCGGACTTCGAGGCCTCCGAACCCGTCGCGGTCACTCGGCACGCCGCTCTGCGCCGTGCGGCTCGAAGCGGCGCGGATCCCATCTACCGGGGCGGCGATCACGTACTCGAGCCCTACCCGGGTCCGTCAGCGGTAGAGCGCGTCAAAGGCTGCCCTGGTGGCCACCGCGCTCACACCGGCTACCAGTCCCGCGATGATTCCGACCTTCAGCAGACCTCGGTCCAGCGCCCCGCGGTCGGTTGCCAGCGCGGGCGCCGCCGCTGGGCCGGCGAGGCCGGCCGGCTGGGTCGAGAAGGTGAAGGCACCAGCGACGGGCCTGGGCATCCGATGCACGACCTGGGCCGCCTCGATCAGCCGGGCCGCGACGGGCTGCCCGTCGCAGGCCAGCACCTCCAGCCGCCCCCGACCGTGTTCGGCCAGCTCGCTGAACCGCCGGTCGGCAGAGGCCACCAGGAACACCAAGCCCGGCCCGCCGTTCCGGACTCTGCCGTGGTGCAGCCTGCGGGCATGGTGCAGAAGCACATGGTCCGCCGCATCCGGATGCGGTGAGGTGCGCAGCGGGCCGATCTGGTATTCGGCCAGCAGCGAGGCGATCGGGTCTGGCTCCCCGTCAGGGACGGCGTAGCCAGCCACCGTGTGATGCACCTCGGCTCCAGCGGTGGCCCGTAACACCTCCAGGGACGCGCGCAACGCCCGTTCCCGAACTTTGATCGAGCCCAGCAGGTTCTCTAGATCGATCAGCAGGACCCTGGTCGCCTGCTCGTTGGCTGCGCTATCGGCCGTGTGCTCAGCCTCGGTGGCCAGTGGGCACATCGCCAGCCGAGATCACCCGGTCGTGGCCCGCTGGCTGCGCCCCCGGCCGGCCGGCACCCGCTGCTGTCGTGGACTGAAATCCGCTGCGGCGAGGAGGCTGGACGCCTTGACGTAACTGGGATACCGCCAATAGCCGACGAGCCGTGCGGCCGATTGCACGATGCAGCGTCCAAATCGTGAAGCTGCGGTGAATGGGAGTGACGTACCGGAGTGATCCGATTACTACTTGTTCCGAGTGGGCAATTGGCTACGAAGGGCGACGGGCAAGAGCGAGGCTCGTGTTGTGACCACCTCGGCCACGAGCGGTCTCGGTGGCCTGCGAAGCTGACCTGCGAGAACGATCGAAAAGCTGATGCTCGCCTACACCTTGAAGGTGTCTTCGAGTACCAGCAGGGTGCTTGTTGATGTTGCCCATGTTTTGTGTGCCCCCGGCAGGACTCGAACCTGCGCGCCTTCGGCTGCAGGGAGGTGAGGGGGAGACTTCGTCGGGGTCCGAGTGATCAAGTGGAGTTGATCACTTGTGGTCGGGTTCGCGTACTTTGGCGGGCCCGGTGGTGCGGTGAGGGTGCCGATTTGGCGTGAACGGGTCCAGATGGGCTGGTACAGCGTCTACGGGGCGTGTAGGGGCGTCGGTCTGCGGCAAGGGCTGTCAACGGTGGCGAACGGGTGTCGTCTGCGGTCGGTTGGTGGTGGTTGGGGTCGGTGAATGTCGGTTGGTAGATCCACCTGATCGTGTGGCTGGAACCGCGACCCCATAACAGTGTCACAGTCAAAAATTTGGGTCCACGCTCCTGTTTCGCTCCTGTTTGGCCGGTTTGATCTTGGTTGAGGCCACAGTGGACGGTCGCGGCAAGATCGTCATGCGCGTACGAAAAAGGCCCGTCGACCTGGATGTTTCCCAGTGTCGACGGGCCTTGTTCTGACCGTCGGGACGACAGGATTTGAACCTGCGACCCCTTGACCCCCAGTAGCGCCCGATCATGCTGCTGACCTGAGGAAACAGAGAATCTGCTGCGTGGTGTGGGTCTGTTGCCGTTAGTTGACGTCGGCTCAAGGCCGTTCTGGTATGCATGTCGCTCCTGTTCTGCTCCTGCTCTTGCTGCGTGTGCGCTCGTGCACCTGGCGCGCCTCGCGCTTGGAGCCTGATCAATGAGCACGAGGATGCAGCCTGAAGCTGCTGGTCAGCGTTGGTGGCCGACTTGTGGCACCCCACACGCTCGCAGCGGTGCATCGAGGCGTTCGCCAGCGCAGCGGACAGCTGTTGCCCGAGTGCCCTGAGCAGGAAGAACTCGTCCGGTGACGGACCGCGTGAGGCTTTCACCACCAGGCGGCCGATGCCGGCGCCCAGCCCGGTCAGCGGATAGGCCCAGCGCCACATGCCGTCCGCCAGGACGATCTCGCCGCCGGCCTCGCCCAGGTCGCGGACGTGCCGGTCCAGCTCGGGATCCGGTACCGGACCGCGTGGCACCGGCTCCAGTCGGCCGTCCGCGACGACGTAGACGGCCACCACCTCACCGGCGTTCAGCGACGGCACGGTGGTGACAGCGAGCCGGACGATGTCGTCGGCCTCCCGGCCGTCGAACATCATCATGGAGATCGCGAGCAGTCCGTACAGGTTCGCCAGCTGCTGTCGCCACCAGCCGCCCGGTCCGCCTTGGCCCTGCACCGAAACGGTGGTCCTCCATGCGTTCCCCTCGCCAAGCACCCTACTCGCGGCAACCCGACCCGGCAGGTTGATTGCGAACCGGAAATTCGACCTCGCAGGCGCATGTGGTCAAGCCCGTTCCGGTGCCAGAGTCGTCACTGCCACCGGTGCCGCGCCCGGAGCAGGAAGCAAGAGAAGGCAACGGAAACGCGGACGTGAGCCTTACTGCCGGCGGCGGACGTGCTGCGGACAAGGAAGGAGCGAAACTGTGACATTGATGCGTTTTGATCCGTTCCGCGACCTGGATCGGCTGACCGAGCAGGCCTTCGGCCGCGGTTCGCGGGCCATGCCGATGGAGGCGTTCCGGCGTGGCGACGAGTTCGTGGTCGCGCTGGACGTGCCCGGAGTCGACCCGGCCGATGTGGACGTGACCGTGGAGCACAACGTGGTGAGCGTGCGCGCTCGTCGCCGCCCGCTGCACGCGGACGACGATGAACTGGTGATCGACGAGCGGCCGCAGGGCGAGTTCAGCCGGCAACTGTTCCTGGGCGACAACCTCGACAGCGCCAAGCTGTCCGCGAACGTGGACCGAGGTGTCCTCACAATCACCGTGCCGGTCGCCGAATCGAGCAAGCCGCGCCGGGTGGAGATCGGCCGCGACACCGCCGAACGCCGCACCATCGAGACCGGCTCCCGCGAGCCGGCACACGCCTAGGAGGAGTGAAGATGGCCGCGCAGCAGGACGCGCCTGCGCCCACCGCACCCCCGCACGGGAGCGAACACCGCAGGACAGTCGGCGAGTACCCCGCCTACGATGACGCCGAGCGGGCGGTGGAGTACTTGACCGATCACGAATTCCCGGTCGAGCGGGTCGCCATCGTCGGCACCGACGTGCGGCTGGTCGAACAGATCGTGGGCCGGGTGAACTACGCGGGCGCCGCCTTGCGCGGGGCCGGTTCGGGCGCGTTCACCGGCGTGCTGATCGGCTGGTTGTTCGGACTGTTCAACTGGGTCGCACCGATCGTCGCGTCGCTGACACTGGCCGCGTACGGGCTGGTCATCGGCGCGGTGCTGGGCGCGATCTTCGGTCTCGTCGCGCACGCGCTGCAGCGCGGCCGCCGGGACTTCGCCTCCATCCGCGCGATGGCCCCGAGTCGCTACCAGGTGGTCGCCGACGTCGAGGTGGCCGACCGGGCGCGCGCCCTCCTGGCCCGGATGGACGGGGGCAAGTGATGGCCAGGGCTGTCGGCATCGATCTGGGCACTACCAACTCGGTGATCGCCGCGTGGGAGGGCGGCGAGCCCGCCGTGATCCCCAACGCGGAGGGCTCCCGCACTACCCCGTCGGTGGTCGCCTACACCGAGTCCGGCGAGCGGCTGGTCGGTCAACTGGCCCGCCGCCAGGCGATCCTCAACCCCAAGGGCACCATCTACTCGGCGAAACGATTCATCGGCCGCAGGTTCGACGAGGTCGCCGAGGAGGCACGGGCGGTCGGCTTCGACGTGGTCGAGGGCGACGGCGGCGTGGTCCGGTTCAAGGTCCGCGGCAAGCTGCACGCGCCCGAGGAGATCAGCGCACAGGTGCTGCGCAAGCTCGCCGACGACGCCGGCAAGGCGCTCGGCGAGAAGGTCACCGAGGCCGTGATCACGGTGCCGGCGTACTTCAACGACGCGCAGCGGCAGGCCACCAAGGACGCCGGCCGGATCGCCGGCCTCGAGGTGCTGCGGATCATCAACGAGCCGACCGCCGCAGCGCTGGCCTACGGACTGGACAACAAGGGCCACGAGACCGTGCTGGTGTTCGACCTGGGCGGCGGCACCTTCGACGTGAGCCTGCTCGACGTCGGCGACGGCGTCGTCGAGGTGCGCTCCACGGCGGGCGACACCCACCTCGGCGGCGACGACTTCGACCGCCGGATCGTGGACCACCTCGCCGAGCAGTTCCAGCGCGACAACGGCATCGACCTGCGTTCCGACCCGCAGGCGCTGCAACGGCTGTTCGAGGCCGCCGAGAAGGCCAAGGTCGAGCTCAGCTCGGTCAGCCAGACCACCGTGAACCTACCGTTCATCACCGCCGACCGGGACGGCCCCAAGCACCTGACCACCACGCTGATGCGGTCCGTGTTCGAGGAGATCACCCGCGACCTGGTCGAGCGCTGCCTCGACCCGGTCAAGCGGGCGATGGCCGACGCCAAGGTCACCGCCAACGACATCGACGAGGTGATCCTGGTCGGCGGCTCCACCCGGATCCCAGCCGTGCAGGCCCTGGTCCGTCGGCTCACCGGCGGCAAGGACCCGAACATGAGCGTGAACCCGGACGAGGTCGTCGCGCTCGGCGCAGCGGTGCAGGCCGGCGTGCTCAAGGGCGACGTGAAGGACGTGCTGCTGCTCGACGTCACGCCGCTGTCGCTGGGAGTGGAGACCCGTGGCGGGGTAATGACCAAGATCATCGAGCGGAACACCACAATCCCGGCCCGCCGCACCGAGGTGTTCTCCACCGCCGAGGACAACCAGCCCGCAGTGGACGTGGTGGTGCTGCAGGGCGAGCGGGAACGCGCGGCGGACAACCGGGTTCTCGGCCGGTTCCAGCTGACCGACATCCGACCGGCACCGCGTGGCGAGCCGCAGATCGAGGTCACCTTCGACATCGACGCCAACGGCATTCTCGACGTCACCGCGAAGGACAAGGACACCGGCGCCCAGCAGAGCATCACCATCAGCGAGAGCTCCAACCTCAACCAGGCCGAGATCGAGCGCATGGTGAGCGAGGCCGACCGCAATCGGGCCGACGACGAACGGCTGCGCACCGAGGTCGACGCCCGCAACGCCCTCGACACCGTCGCGTACCAGGTGGAGCGGGCCCTCACCGACAGCACACCCGAACATGAGCGGGCCCGTGCGCAACTGCTGGTGGAACAGGCCCGTGACGCTGTCAAGTCGGAGGCGCCGCTGGACCAGATTCGGTCGCTGAACTCGGAGTTGCAGCAGGTGCACGCGTCGCTGAGCGTGCCCCGTCGCGACGACGGCCGGAGTACCTCGTCGGACAGCGACGACGACGTGGTCGACGCCGAGTTCGACCGGACGTGAGGGACAGGCATGAACAATCCGGAGCACGCTGCGGCGGACCACGCTGCCACTGCGGCCGATGTCGGGGCCGGCGCCGACGCGCGCCCCGAGGCGCCGGCCCCGACCCCGCAGGCTCGGATCGAGGATCTCGAGGACCGATGGCGACGGGCGATGGCGGAGCTGGACAATCTTCGCAAGCGCCACGTGGTCGAGCTGGGACGGGCGAAGGCCGCCGAACGGGCGAGGGTCGCCGCGGCGTGGCTGCCGGTGCTGGACAACCTGGAGTTGGCGCTCGCGCACGCGGACGCCGACCCGGGCAGCATCCTCCAAGGTGTGCGTTCGATCCGGGACCAGGCCGTCCAGATGCTCGCCACGCTGGGATTTCCCCGCGACGACGAGACCGGGGTGCCGTTCGACCCGAGCCGGCACGAGGTGGTCGCCGTGGTCGACGACGAGGAGACGGAACCGAACACGGTGGTCCGCGTGGTGCGGCCGGGCTACGGCGAGAGCGGCCACGAACTGCGGCCGGCGGCCGTCACAGTGGCCGGGTCCCGGGAGTGATGGTCCGTGGCGACCGACTTCTATGACACGCTCGGCATTGCCCGCGACGCGTCTGCCGACGACCTCCAGCGGGCATACCGGAGACTGGCCCGCCGGTACCACCCGGACGTGAACTCTGATCCGGGAGCCGAGGAGCGCTTCAAGGAGGTCAGCGAGGCGTACCAGGTGCTGTCCGATCCGGAGCAGCGCGGCCGGTACGACCGGTTCGGCGGGGACTTCCGCCGAATTGCCGAGGACGCCGGTCGGCCCCGCAGAACCTCGGCGGCGCAGGGCTTCCCGGGCATCGACATCGAGGACCTGCTGAGCGGGTTGTTCCGTGGCCGCGGCCGGGTTCCCGGCGCCGACCAGGAAGCGGTGCTCGAGCTGTCGGTCGAGGAGGCGTACCGCGGCGGGCACCGGCGGTTGACGCTGCCCAACACCGACCGACGGTACGACGTCATGGTGCCGCCCGGAGTCGTTGACGGGCAACGGATTCGGCTCGCCGGACAGGGCGGGCGCGGCGCGGGCGGCGCACCGGCTGGGGACTTGTACCTGGTCGTGCGGATCCGACCGCATCGGCGCTATCGGTTGTCCGGCAGGGACATTCACCTCACGCTGCCGGTGACGCCGTGGGAGGCCGCGCTCGGCACGACGGTGTCGGTGACCACGCCCGGCGGTGAGGTGAAGGTCCGCGTGACCGCCGGATCGTCCAGCGGCCGGCGGCTTCGACTGCGCGGCGAGGGCATGCCGAATCCACGGGGCGCAGCCGGCGACCTGTACGCCGAGGTGCGGGTGATGGTGCCCAAGCACCTCACCCGGCGTGAACGCGAACTCTTCGAAGAACTGGCCGCTGTGTCCGAGTTCACCCCAAGGAGGGCCTGATGGCCGCATACCAACTCGTCCGGCCGGTGCTGCTCAGCGCCGAGACGGTGGCCGCGCGCAGCGGGCTGCATCCAGATCTGGTCCGCCGCTACGCCACGTTGGGCCTGGTGGAGAGCACGACCGACCGGACGGGGCGGCTGTGGTTCCCACCGGCGACGGTGCCGGTGCTGGCCCGCGTGCAGCGGCTGCGCAGCGGTCTGGCGCTGAACTACGCGGCGATCGGGCTGGTGCTCGACCTGCTCGACCGGATCAGGGTGCTGGAAGCCCAAGTCAGGAGCCAACAGCGATGGACATGAGCGAACTGACCCAGAAGTCGCAGGAGGCGCTGCGGGACGCGCAGGCCGTCGCGACCCGGCAGGGGCACACCGAGACCGACGACGAGCACCTGCTGTTCGCCCTGCTCGACCAACCCGACGGCCTGGCTCCCCGGCTACTGGAACGGGCCGGCGTCGACGTGTCCCGGTTGCGCGCGGCGGTGCAGGAGGAACTGGGCCGCCGGCCGAAGGTGACCGGACCGGGCGCGGCTCCCGGGCAGGTGTACCTGACCCGCCGGCTCGCCGCGCTGATGGAATCGGCGGAGCGGGAAGCCAAGCGCCTCAAGGATTCCTACGTCTCCGTCGAACACCTGCTGCTGGCACTGCTCGACAACGGCCCGTCCGGTCGGCTGCTCACCGAGGCGGGACTGACCAGGGAACGGTTCCTGACTGCGCTCACCGAGATCCGGGGCAACCAGCGGGTCACCTCCGCCACCCCGGAGGGCGCGTACGAGGCGTTGGACAGGTACGGCCGCGACCTGGTCGCCGACGCACGGGCCGGCAAGCTCGACCCGGTGATCGGCCGGGACGCGGAGATCCGGCGGGTGGTCCAGATCCTCTCCCGCAAGTCCAAGAACAACCCGGTGTTGATCGGCGACCCTGGCGTGGGCAAGACCGCCATCGTGGAGGGCCTGGCGCAGCGGATCGTGCGCGGCGACGTGCCGGAGGGCCTGCGCGACCGCACGATCTTCTCGCTGGACATGGGAGCCCTGCTGGCCGGCGCCAAGTACCGCGGGGAGTTCGAGGAGCGGTTCAAGGCCGTGCTGGCCGAGGTGAAGGCCGCCGACGGTCGGATCCTGCTGTTCGTCGACGAGGTGCACACCGTGGTCGGCGCCGGCGCGACCGAGGGCGCGATGGACGCCGGCAACATGCTCAAACCGATGCTGGCCCGAGGCGAGCTGCACATGATCGGCGCGACCACGGTGGACGAATACCGCAAGCACGTCGAGCCGGACGCCGCGCTGGAGCGCCGATTCCAGCCGGTGCTAGTGGACGAGCCGACGGTCGAGGACACCGTCTCCATCCTGCGCGGGCTGCGCGAGCGGTTCGAGGTGTTCCACGGCGTCAAGATCCAGGACTCCGCACTGGTCGCGGCGGCCACCCTGTCGCACCGGTACATCACCGACCGGTTCCTCCCGGACAAGGCGATCGACCTGGTCGACGAGGCGTGCGCACGGCTGCGCACCGAGATCGACTCCATGCCGGCCGAGCTGGACGAGCTGACCCGGCGGGTGACTCGGCTGGAGATCGAGGAGGCCGCACTGGCCAAGGAGGACGATCCGGCCAGCCGGACCCGGCTCGCCGACCTGCGCCGCGAACTGGCCGACCTGCGCGCGGAGGCGGACGCCAAAACCGCCCAGTGGAGCGCGGAACGGCAGGCCATCCGCCGGGTGCAGCAGCTGCGCTCGGAGCTGGAACGGCTGCGGCACGATGCCGAGGAGGCCGAGCGCACCTACGACCTCAACCGCGCCGCGGAGCTCCGCTACGGCCAGATCCGCGAGCTGGAACGCCGCCTGACCAGCGAGGAGGAGCAGTTGGCCGCCAAGCAGGGCGGCGCACGGCTGCTGCGCGAGGTCGTCACCGAGGACGAGATCGCCGAGATCGTCGCCTCCTGGACCGGCATTCCGGTCGCCCGACTCCGCGAGGGCGAGCGCGCGAAGTTGCTGCGCCTGGACGAGATCCTGCACGAGCGGGTGATCGGCCAGGACGAGGCGGTGCGGCTGGTCGCCGACGCGATCATCCGGGCCAGGTCAGGCATCCGCGATCCGCGCAAGCCGATCGGCTCGTTCGTCTTCCTCGGCCCCACCGGCGTCGGCAAGACCGAGCTGGCCAAGACGCTGGCCGCGGCGCTGTTCGACAGCGAGGAGAACATGGTCCGCCTCGACATGAGCGAGTACCAGGAACGGCACACGGTCAGCCGGCTGCTCGGCGCGCCGCCCGGCTACGTCGGCTACGCCGAGGGCGGCCAGCTCACCGAGGCGGTGCGCCGAAAGCCGTACTCGGTGGTGCTGTTCGACGAGATCGAGAAGGCGCACCCGGACGTGTTCAACACGCTGTTGCAGGTCCTCGACGACGGCCGGATCACCGACGCGCAGGGCCACACCGTCGACTTCCGCAACTCTGTGGTGATCATGACCTCCAACATCGGCTCGCAGCATCTGCTGGACGGCGTCACCGCGACCGGCGAGATCAAGCCGGACGCCCGCGACGTGGTGTTCGCCGAACTGCGCCGGCACTTCCGGCCGGAGTTCCTCAACCGGGTCGACGACATCGTCCTGTTCACGCCGCTGGGGCGGCCGGAGATCGAACGCATCGTGGAACTCCAGTTCGGGCAACTGCGGGACCGGCTCGCCGAGCAGGGCGTGTTCATCGAGCTGACGGAGGCGGCCCGCAAGCTGATCGCCGGCCGCGGCTTCGACCCGGTCTACGGGGCACGCCCGCTACGACGATTCATCTCCCACGAGGTCGAGACCAGGATCGGCCGAGCGCTGCTGCGTGGCGAGCTCGTCGACGGGCAGGCGGTGACGGTCGACGCGCAGGATGGTGAACTCGTCGTGCGCCTCGGGGCGGCGGGGGTGGCGGCATGACTACGGTCGTGTGTGGCCACTGTGGACACCGCAACCGGCTGCCGCCGGCGGCAGCCGGCCGGCCGAGGTGCGGCAACTGCCACGAGCCGCTGCCGTGGATCGTGGACGCCGGTGACAACGACTTCGCGGAGATCGCCGAGCGAGCGACGCTTCCCGTGCTCGTCGATCTGTGGGCGACGTGGTGCGGGCCGTGCCTCAGGATCAGCCCCGCCCTGGTGCGGCTGGCGCAGGAGAAGGCCGGCGAGCTGAAACTCGTCAAGGTCGACATCGATCGGGCGCCGGTGCTGTCCAAACGGTTCAGCGTGCTCGCCGTGCCGACCCTGCTGGTGCTCAAGGAAGGTCAGGTCGCCGCACGGCACGCCGGCGCCGCGCCCGTGCCGGAGCTGCGGTCCTGGTTGGACCGCGTGCTCGCGAACCGCAGCGAGGAGGCCAGGACATGACCAGGAACCAGATGTGGCACTGGTCGCCGTCGCAGCTAACAGACGTCGACGAACGCGGAGCGAAGGAGTGGTGATGACCGCGACCGTGGATCCGCATCTGATGTATGTGCGGAACGTGCTGCCTCGCACCCCTCAGGGCTGCGAGGAGTGCCTGGTGGGCGGATCCAGTTGGCCGCACCTGCGGCTGTGCCCGAGGTGCGGGCACGTCGGCTGCTGCGACTCATCGCCGATGCGGCACGCCAGCCGGCACGCGCACGCGGTCGGCGATCCGATCGTCGAGTCGTACGAACCGGGTGAGAACTGGCGATGGTGCTACGTCGACCAGGCCTTCGCGTGACCGCCCGCGTGGGGCAGCCGCTGCTGGAGACGCCGGACCCGGACGGCGCCTTCCCCCGACTGACCGACGAGCAGATCAAGACCCTGGCCCGACTCGGCTCCGTGCGGCCGACGAGGGTCGGCGACCGGCTGTACGAGCAGGGCGCGCAGGCAACCGACTTCTACGTGGTGTTGGCCGGAATGGTCGCCGTCGTCGAGGGCGTCGGCGCACGGCAGCGCATCGTGCAGGTGCACGGCCCCCGCCGCTTCCTCGGCGAAGTCGGTCTGCTGGAAGGACAACCGGCCTTCGTCAGCGCGGTCGTCGCGCAGCCGGGCGAGGTTCTCGCCGTGCCGCTGGACTCGCTGCGGCCGGTGTTGCTCGGCGATGCGGCGCTCGGCGAGGAGATCCTCCGCGCCTACCTGATCCGACGGTCGCTGCTGATCGGGCACGGCGCAGGCCTGCGGATCATCGGCTCGTGTTTCTCGCCGGACACGCGGCGACTGCTGGAGTTCGCCGCCCGCAACCGGCTGCCGCACCGGTATCTGGACGTGGAGAAGGATGCCCAGGCGGAGACGTTGCTCACCCGGTTCGGTGTGCCGCCGGACGAGACCCCGGTGGTCGTCCTGGACGGCGCGGACCTGCTGCGCAACCCCAGCAATGTGGAACTGGCCAGGAGGATGGGACTGCGCCGACCGCAGCCGCGGCCCGACCTGTCCGACCTGCTCGTGATCGGCGCCGGTCCGGCGGGACTGGCCACGATCGTCTACGGCGCGTCGGACGGGCTGACGCTCACCTCGGTGGACAGCACCGCCACCGGCGGACAGGCCGGCACCACCTCCAGGATCGACAACTACCTCGGCTTCCCGTCGGGGATCTCCGGGGCCGACTTGGCGGAGCGGTCCACCATCCAGGCGGACAAGTTCGGCGGACGGATCACGGTGCCCGCGGAGGCGCTGGACCTCCGAACGTGCGGCGGCCATCACCTCGTCGGCCTCGACGACGGCACGGAACTCGCCGCTCGCGCGGTGGTGATCGCCACCGGCGTGCGCTACCGGCGACTGCCGGTGCCGGGCATTGAGCGGTACGAAGGGACCTGCGTGTACTACGCGGCGACCGCGCACGAGGCTCGGGCCTGCCGCACCGCGCCGGTCTCCATCGTCGGCGGCGGCAACTCGGCCGGGCAGGCCGCGGTGTTCCTGGCTCGCGAGTCGGCCCAGGTGCACCTCCTGGTACGCGGTGGCGACCTGGGGGACAACATGTCCCGTTACCTTGTCGACCAGGTGACCCACCATCCACGGATCGCGGTGTTGACGCACAGCGAGGTGCGAGACGTGGTGGGGGACGAGGACCTGCGGGGGCTCGTCGTGGAGAACACCACCACGGGCGAACGGCACGTCGTGTCCTCCCAGGTGTTGTTCGTGTTCATCGGCGCCCGCCCGCACACCCGCTGGCTGGCCGGCGCGGTCGCCCTCGACCGGGACGGATTCGTGCTCACCGGCCCGGACGCGGACGGCCATCGGGACGACGACGGGTGGCGGCATGTGTCGCGGCGCCCGCTCGCACTGGAGACGAGTCGGCCCGGCGTGTTCGCCGTCGGCGACGTGCGCCGCGGGTCGGTCAAGCGGGTGTCCGCCGCGATAGGCGAGGGCGCGACCGCGGTGCGGATGGTGCACGACCATCTCTTCGAGGAGGACTGATGCCGGTTTTCAGCGTGACCCGCTTCGAACGGTTCTTCCGCGCGGCCGCGGGACTGCACATGGACAAGAGCGACCTCAAGCGGTACCAGGACTTCCTGGACCGGAACGTGCACGACCTGTTCGTGGCGGCCGGCGTGACCGCGAAGGCGAACGGCCGGGACGTGATCGAGCCGGCCGACCTGCCGATCACCAAGGGCCTCCAGGAATGCGTGCGCGAGTTCCGCAAGCTGGACGAGGAACTGGACGTGGCGCCGATGCTGGCGCAGGTGATCGCGCTACCACCGCCGTTGCACCTGACCATCGGCACCGACGCGAGAGACCGGCTGCCGGCCATCGCCGGCGGGCTCAGCGTGGCTCTGGCGCGCGCGTTCCCGCTCGTCGCCCCGTCCGTGAAGAACCCGGGCACCGCCGAGTGGGAACAGGTGTTCGCGCTGTTCGACCTGCTGCTGTAGACCCGCGGTGGCCACGGCCGGCCGGTGGTTCGGCACCGCCGGGGCCGGGGCGCGGACGTCCGAGAGCTCATCGTCGATCTGTCCCACGCCGGGCCGGCGCCCGATGCCCTGCTCGACCTGATGCGAAGGGTGGAGACGAAGGTATTGGCACACAATGGAACCTCGAGTCGGCGGGGCTCGTACCGCCGGTCCCGCACGCGGCGGCGGACCGTCACCGGTCGTTTGCCGACATCGGGGCACCCGGCCGCGGCGTGTGGTGGCGGCGGACATGACCGCCACGCATGTCCGGCCGGTCCGCCGGCAGTGGCCCCGGATCTTCGGGGTCGGGCTGACGCTGTGGCTGCTGTCGGCGGTCGTCACCTACCTGACCGGCAACCCCAACCTGCTGCCGACGCTGGTGCTGGTGGGCAGCTTCCTGCTGCCGGTCACGTTCGTTGCGTGGGCGTTCGAGCGCCGCGACTCCGGCGAGATCACCGCGGAGTTGGTGTTCGGCACGTTCCTGGTCGGCGGGGTGTTGGGTGTGCTGGGTGCCTCGGTGCTGGAGGCGTATCTGCTGCACCCGTCGTCCTGGCTGTACCTCGGGGTCGGTCTGATCGAGGAAGCCGTCAAGCTGGTCGCGCTCGCCGTGCTGACCAGGAGACTCGTCGTGCGGTCGACCCGGGACGGGATGATCCTCGGCGGCGCGGTCGGTTTCGGTTTCGCGGCGTTCGAAACCGCCGGCTACGCGCTGACGGCGCTGTTCACACCGCAGGGGCTGTCCCTGTCGGACGTGGTGACCACCGAACTGCTGCGCGGCGTACTCGCGCCGGTCGGACACGGACTGTGGACCGCGATCCTCGGCGGCGTTCTGTTCGCCACCGTCCACAATGGTCGGATCAGGTTCACGGTCCGGTTGCTGGTGGCGTACCTGGGTGTGTCGCTGCTGCACGCGGTGTGGGACTCGATGTCCGGTATCGCGTTGACCCTCACGCTGCTGCTGACCGGCGGCCCGCACTGGGAGTTCGACCTGTCCCGCGGCTGGTTGGCG
This sequence comes from Kutzneria viridogrisea DSM 43870, assembly GCF_000525635.1. NCBI lineage: Bacteria > Bacillati > Actinomycetota > Actinomycetes > Pseudonocardiales > Pseudonocardiaceae > Kutzneria > Kutzneria viridogrisea. The sequence goes on along the minus strand of NZ_CP007155.1, from coordinate 5,912,447 downwards.
GAGCCGACAGCGTCCCAGGTGCGGGTGTACACCGAATTGACCTGGCTCGGCTACGCGGTGGTCGGCGTGGTCGGCGTCCTCTGGCTGGCGGCCATGGTCAGGCGGGCCCGCAGGTATTGAGTCGAAAGTGATCGTTTGCCTGTATGTTGCTCACTTGTGATCGAGGTCGAGGACGCGCGTCGTCTGTCGCCCGCTGAGCGGGAGGTGCTGCGGTTGCGGGTAGTGGCCGCGTTGGAGTCCGGCACCGTCACCGGCTATCGGCAGGCGGCCGAGGTGTTCAGGGTGGCCGAGCGGTCGGTGGGCGCGTGGTGGCGGGCGTATCGGGATGGTGGCCGTGAGGCGCTGGCGGTGCGGCGGGTGCGCCGCCCTGGACCGGCCGAGCTGATCACTGCCGCCGAGCGGGGCACGCTATTCATGGCGATGGCCGACTACACGCCCGAGGAGTTGCTGATCGGTGGCCCGTTGTGGACCCGGGCGGCGGTGGTCGAGTTGATCCGGTTGGTCACCGGGGTGGTGATGACCGAGCAGGGCGTGGGGCTGTGGTTGCGTCGTCACGGGTTCACCCCGCAGCGCCCGGCCCGGCGCGCCTACGAGCAGCAACCGGCCGCGGTGCGGGCCTGGCTGGACACCGAGTATCCGGCGATCGCGTCGCGAGCCAAGGCCGAGGGCGCGGTGGTGGCCTGGGTTGACCAGTGCGGGTTGCGCTCGGATGCGGCCCCGCCGGGGCGGTCGTGGGCGCCCAAGGGACACACGCCGGTGGTGCGGGTGACCGGGAAACGGCTGCGGGTCAACGTCATGTCCGCAGTCGCGTCCCGGGGTGCGTTGTGGTTCACCGTGTTCACCGGCCGGTTCACCGCGCCGGTGTTCACCGCGTTCCTGGCCCGGCTGGCCCGGCAGGCCGGGCGGAAGGTGTACGTGATCGCCGACCGGCACCCGGTCCACCGCAGCAGGGTGGTGCGTACCTGGCTGGAAGCCAACACCGACCGGATCGAGTTGCACCTGATGCCCGGCTACAGCCCCGAGTTGAACCCCGACGAGCTGCTCAACGCCGACCTCAAACGCAACATGCCTGCCGGTCGTGCTCGCACTGTGGAGCGGCTCGCCCGGGACACGCGCCGCTTCCTGCACCGCCGCCAGCGCCAGCCACACCTCGTCCGTGGCTACTTCCAGGCACGCCACGTCCGCTACGCGATCATGTAGGCAACCAAACAGTTTCGGCTCAATAGCACGAGTGGGTCGCCATGCGGAAAGTGGACAGGAGCCGGCGCATAGCGGACGTACAACGGCGTGTGCGGTGGTTACGGTCAGCGGTGTGGTCGAAGATCGATAGGCCGCGGTTGCTGCGGCGATCGGGAAGGTCGCCCGCCTCGACGACGTGCCGATCGCGCTGGACCATGTCTGCCGCGCCTGTGTCCAGATGCTCGATGTTGACGGGGTCAGCCTGTGCACGATCAGCGACCTCGGCCTTGGCGAGCCGATCTCAGCCACCAACGCCATGAGCGACCGCGCGGTCGTGTGGGGCTCGGTTACTCGATTCTGGCCCTGACCTGCCGGTCCGCGACGACCGGGTCGGTCACGCGACGATCTCGTACTCGCTTGTCAACCCGTCAAGGACGGGCCGACGCCGGACGCGGTAGTTGGCGAGGTCGATCGGTTTCGGGGGCCGCGTTTCGACTTGTACCGGCGCAAGCTGCTGGAGACTCCGGTGTGGCCGTGAGGTGTTGAAGTGCCGCAAGTATGCGGCGAGGACGCGGCGTAGATGTCGCTCGTTGACGATCAGCAGCCGATCGAGCAGCTCGCGGCGGAGACTTCCGATCATTCGCTCACAAATCGCGTTCGCGCGAGGCGCTTGTGGTGGGCTGGCGAGGATCCTGATGCCCTCGGCGGCGAACACGGCGTCGAACATGGCGGTGAATCGCGTGTCCCGATCTCGCAACAGAAACTTGATCGAGTCGACATGCTCACCGAGGTCCATCACCAAGTTGCGTGCCGCTTGCACAGTCCATGCGCCGGTCCGGTGGGCGGTGACTCCGACCAGATGCGCGCGGCGGGAGCCGTGCTCGACGACGATCAACGCGTAGATCCGTTTCAGGAAAACGGTGTCGACATGGACGAAGTCCGCCGCCATGATGCCCTTGGCCTGCGTGGCAAGGAACTGCTTCCAGGTGGGACCCGACCGGCGAGGTGCTGGGTCGACGCCTGCGGTGGTGAGGATCTGCCAGACTGTCGAGGCGGCGATGCGGTGCCCGAGACGAACCAGTTCTCCCTGGACGCGCCGGTGTCCCCACTGCGGGTTCTCGGTCGCCATGCGGATGACGAGGTTCTTGATCGCTGCCGCGGTCGGTGGACGCCCTGGGCGGCGCCGGTCGCTGTAGTCCCATTTCCTGGCGATCAACCGCCGATGCCAGGCCAGCAGGGTCGCGGGCGTGACGGAAAAGATCTCCCTCCAGCGACGGCGTGGCAGTAGTCGGGACAGTGCGGTCAGCCACAGTCGGTCCGCTGGGGTGTTGTGCTTCCCCTCGTATCGTGGAGACCTGAACCAAGAGAGATGATCAGGTCGTGGGAAACACAAGACGCCGGTTCGATCCAGAGTTCCGCGCTGGTGCGGTACGGATCGTGGCCGAGACCGGCAAGCCGGTCGCTCAGGTCGCACGAGATCTGGGGATCAGCGCTCACACGCTGCACAACTGGGTGAACGCGGACCGGCGCAACGACGAGGACACGCGCAGCGGCCCGCTCAACGAGGACGAGCGCGAGGAGCTGGCCCGGCTGCGGGCCGAGCGGGCGCGGTGGACGAAAGACCGTGCCGAGTTGGAGATGGAGCGTGATGTCCTCAAGCGCTCGGTGGTCCTGTGGGTCAAGGATGCGATGAACCAGTGATCGTGGCGGAGTTCATCGCGTCCCAGAGGACTGCTTTCGGTATCCCGCACGCGATCGCCTGCCGGGCACTGGGGGTCTCGCAGTCCTGGTTCTACAAGTGGATCAACCGCGCGCCGACCGCCCGGGAGCAGCGGCGGGCGCGGTTGGATGAGCAGATCGGGAGGTTGCTCACCACCTCTGGAGGCACGTATGGCAGCCCCCGGATCACCCGAGATCTACGGGAGGCCGGCTGGACGGTGTCGGAGAACACCGTGGCGGCACGGATGGCCGAACTCGGCCTGGCCGGGCGGCCGCCGAAACGGCGGCGATCGCTGACCCGGCAGGGCAGACGGCCAGTCGTCCGGGACCTGGTGCGGCGGAATTTCACCACCGTGGCGCCGAATGTGCTGTGGTGCGGGGACGTCACACAGATCGACACCGACGAGGGACCGTTCTACCTCGCGACGACCGAGGACCTGTTCTCCCGTCGGATGTTGGGGTACGCCATGTCCGATCACCATGATGCGGCTGTGGTGGTGGCGTCGCTGCAAATGGCCGCTACCACCCGGGGCGGCCAGGTGGGCGGGGTGATCTTTCATACCGACCGCGGGTCGGAATACACCGCGGCCAGGACCGCGGCGGCCTGTCAGGCGCTGGGCGTGGTGCAGTCGATGGGCCGGGTCGGGTCGGCGCTGGACAACGCCGCTGCCGAGGCGTTCAACAGCACGCTGAAGGTCGAGTTCGTGCACCGGCAGCACTTCGCCACCCGCGTCGAGGCGCGGATCAAGGTCGCAACCTGGATTGCGGACTTCTACAACACCACCCGCCGACACAGCGCCAACGACGGATTGGCCCCGATCCCGTTCGAGCATCAGATAGCGCAAGCACGGGGTGCCTCAGCGGAGCAGGTCAGGGCCGATGTGGCATAACACCGTCTCCACGATTCGAGGGGATTGACAAAGGAAGTGGCGGCATGCTGCTCACGAAATCGAGAGGCGGCAAGCCGAGTTAGCAGGGAGGGCATCGACGCCCCTGGACACCGACACCACGTTTGGGTCCCTGGTCCCTCGTCGTCGGCAGCTCAGCGAGTGCAGCATCACGCGGCCCTCGGTCATTCTCGTCGACCGTGATCACTTCCACCTGCGAGGCTACAAGGAACCATAGCGCATAAACGATCTTGACTCACTGCCTCCCTGCCGAGTTCTCGTCACCTGTGCGGACATTGCGAGAACTCACGTTCCCTGACTGCTGGCCAGTGCCCCGAGGAAGCCCCCCGACTCGGCGGCGCTGGCCAGCCGCATGGCCAAGGTCAGAACCTTCCCCGTTGCTTCGCCGCTTCGCCGCTTCGCCGCTTCGCCGCGTCGCCCCTCCTCCTCACGGGTTAGTTGCAGTGCTTGTACAGCGGCAGTGACCCCGTGTGCAGGTCGTGGGCCAGCAGCGCGACTTGGCTGAGCAGCAGGAGGATGAGGACCGCCTGGACGACCGCGCAGATCCGGACGGCGCGGTGGCCGGGGGTGGTGAGGGCGAGCCAGGTCAACCACGCCGTCCCGCCGGCGACCAGCAGGGCGATCCAGTAGGCGAGGTAGACCCCGGTCGGCACGGTCGCGAACGCCCAGCGGGCGCAGTTGGTGGCGATCTGGTGTACCCACTGGTTGTAGGCGGGCATGGCTGCCTGGACCAGGCCGATCGTGATGGCGTCGCCGACGAGTGCCGCGGCGAGCAGTCGCGATGCGGGCCAGGTCGTCGGGTGGCGCAGCGCGGGCTGGGTGTCTACCGGTGCTGGCATCGGGCCCCCAGGTCGGTGATCTGCGTGGTGTAGGCGGACAGATTGGTGGCGGTGGTCGCGGTCGCGGTGACCGTGAGCGGCCCGAGCAGCAGCACGGGGGCCACCAGCAGAGCGATCGCGGCGCGGATGCGGCGGCGCGGCCAGGCCAGCGCCACGGTGGCGCAGGTGAGTACCAGTGCCGTGACCGCCCAGGCGGTGGCTTGGGTGGACAGCTCACACGGGAGGCAGGTGGTGGCGCGGATCGTCGTGCAGCTGGGGCCTTGGGGGCTGAGGAAGTCGGTGTCGGCGTGCAGCGCCCGGATGTCGGTGATCACCGCCATGGCCGTGGCGGCCAACGCGGTCACGGCCACGACGGCCAGGATCCATCCTCGTGTTCGGCTCAATCGAGTACTGGTCACGGGGGTCGCCTTCACTGTCTGGGATGGGCGCGAGTCGGCGCTGGTAGGGGGCGGGCCGGGGGCGGGTGCCCGGCGCGGCCCGCTCGGGTAGGGCCCACGTCACCAGAACAGGTGGGTGCGTTCGCCTGCGCAGTAGCGGCGTGCGGCGATGAACAGGCGCAGGTAGAGCTGGTCGAGCGTGAGGTAGTTGGGGATCAGGTCGGTGGCGGCCAGGGATCCTTCGCTGTGGGTCAGTCCGGTGGGGGTCCGGGTGGCGTAGCGGGCCGGGATGGTGGTGGTGTCGCCAGCGGCGAGGGTGATCGCGTCGTCGATGCCGATCTCGACCAGCCCGGCGACTTCGGCGTCGTCGAGGGGAATCTCGTCCAGGTCGATGGCCAGTGGGATCAGGTGCCAGTGCTGGAACTCGCGTTCGATGTAGTCGGGTGCGAGGGTGATGGCGGTCTGGCGCAGGCCGATCGGGTGCAGGTCGCTGTAGTTAAGCGGAAGGCCGAGTTCTTCGCGGGCTTCGCGGATGCCGTCGGGGATGGTCTCGCCGGCGTGGTAGTGGCCGCCGACGGTGATGTCGGCGTAGTCGGGCCGGTCGAAGGAGTAGCGGCCCGGGGCCTTCTTCTGCAACAGCACGGTCCAGTCGAGGGGGTTGACCGCGAGGGCGGAGAAGGTGCGGTGCCACGAGCCGTTGCGGTGGGCGGTCTTCTTGTCCTCGACGCCGACGTGCTCGTAGCTGTCGGTGAAGGTGTCGATCAGGGGCATGAGGCTTCTCCGTGTCCGTTCCGTGCTCGGCGAGTCCGCGCATGGCGGCCAGGTGGTCGCCTCCGCGCAGGACGTCGTCGCTGGAGGCGACCCCGACCCTGCTCTGTGTGGACAGGGTGTCGCGCAGGGGAAGTAATGGGGTGGCGTTGCCGTAGCCGTGTGCACGGTCCTCGGTGACGGCCCACTCGGGCAGGCTCTGGCTAATCAGACCGGCAAGGTGCGCAGCGCGTAGTCCACGGCGAGGATTCGGGCGCGACCGGTGGCCTGGATCGTGCCGGCCACGCGGGTGTGCAGCACGTGGGGCGAGTTGATAGCCGTCGAGTCCATCGTGTCCTACTTGACGAGGATCACTCACTGGTAGAGCGCATGACACGTGGTTTAGAGACGCGGCCAGGGAATGCACCGCTTCCCAGTGGCCTGCGTCAGCCTGTCAGCTCGGTGAGTAGTTCGTGCGCTGCGTGCTTGGCTGGTTGGAGAAGGGGAGTAGTGGCGTCCTGCTTGGTGGCGATGCGGATGATGTTGGCGCACAACAGGAGTCGGGCGAGCCTGCCCTCGCGGGTGGCGAGGTCGTGGGTGAACTCACGCAGCACGCGGTCGGCGAGATCGGGGACGGGCAGGGAGGCGCCCCACAGGTAGGCGGCATCCAAACCGCGAGGGGCAGCTCCCCAGTCCTCCCAGTCGAGCAGGTGCCCGTCACGGGTCAGGTTGGCCCAGTGCAGGTCGGCGTGCGCGGTGCGCCACTGCTCGATGCTGGTGTCCACGCCGGGGAAGACCTCGTTGACCCGGCGGGTCAGGTGTTCCTGCCGCATCCCGACTCGGGTGGTGGAGTTGCGGGCGAGGGCGTCGAGGTTGGTGTGCAGGCCGGTCCACCAGGAGTCGGGCAGGCGGGTGGCGGTGGTCGTGTCCCCGATGACTGGTGAGGAGACGAGTTCGAGTTCGTCGGCGCGCCACACGACGTCGCGGTCGGTGTCGGTCCACACCACGGATCGGTACCAGTCCGGCCGGGACACGCCGGTCAGGGTGGAGGCGGCTTCCGCGCCGATCCAGGACTGCTCGGACAGCCGGTGTCGGGGACGGCGCTGGATCCGTACCCAGGTGCCCGAGCTGGTGGGCATGCCCTCGGTGACCCCGTAGTTGCCGTGTATCACCGCGGCCCGGTCGGTGGTCAGGCCCAGGGTGGTGTCGACGTGGTCGAGGACGTCATGGTGGGGCTCGGTGCGCAGGTCGATCCACTGGGTTCGGGCTGGGCTCGCCGGGTGCGCGGACACAGGCTTCTCCTTGGAGGTTCGGGGGATGGGAACGGGTTCGCGGTGTTCACGATGCCGGACGGTCAGTGCCCCGGGGGTGGCAGGGCCAGGTTGCCCGTGGGGGCGCCGATGAGGTGGCGGTAACCGGTGATGGCGTCGGCACGCAGGCGCAGGTGTGTGGCGTCGAGCAGTTGGTCCAGGTGGCGGGTGCTGGTGGTGCCGACGGTGATCCGGGCGCAGCGGGGCAGCTCGAACGCGATCCGGTAGCCCGCCTGCGGTGCCGTGTGCTGCTGGCCGGGGAGCAGGAACGCGTCGAGGGGGGCCTGCGACCAGACCGGGTGCTCGGTGGTCCCGGCGAACGGGCTCATTCCCCAGCACCGCGGCGCGTCGATGTTCAGGTGGCGCAGCAGGTCCTCGGTCGCGGTGAGCATGGCGGCGTCCAGGGTCAGGCCGGTGCGCACCATGGCCGCATCCGGTCGGGGCCCGGCGTAGCCGTGGGCCAGAGCGGCGAGCACGGGGCGCGGGTTCCAGCTGGCGATGCCCCAGGCCCGGCACAGGCCGTTGTCGACGGCGGCGGCCATCGTGGCGCAGGCGGTCTCCAGGGCCTCGCGTGCCGGTGCGGCCGCGAGGGTGTCCAGGGTGCGTTCGGGGCTGTGCAGGAACACCACGGCCGGTCGCACACCGAGTTCGTCCACCGACTGTTCGATGGCCTCACGCAGCCGTACGGGGTCCAGGCTGTGGCAGGGGCGGTGGCCGGTGGGGAAGAACCCGACCTTCGTGGACACCTCCACCTGGTCGAGCAGGTCACCGACGGTGGCGGCCAGCGTGCGGTGCGAGCCGAACCCGAGGTAGTTGACGGCGGTGTCCACAGCGGTGACGCCGTGGTGCACGGCGTGCTCGATCAGGGCGCGCTGGTGATCAGACCGGTATAGCCCGAGGACAACGGAGCGGTCAGCTCGGCGCACAGGCCCTCCCGCAGCAGAGTGGCGGCCAGCGCCGCGGTATCGATGCCGGTGGCCTCGTGCACCCCGGCGAGGTTGACGGGGTTGCCCGACAGCAGCAGGCGGACCGCGGGCAGCGTGCGGGCGGCGAGCACGAGCTGCTTGCCTGCCGCGGTGACCTCGACACGGTCGCCGTGGTCGGTGATGCACGGCGGGAAGTCGGTCACGCACACCACGTCGGTGGGCGGGCCGAACACGCCGCGGGTGGCGACGTGGCGGTGTGGTGGCCTCTCCTGCTCGCGTGCGGTGAGGTAGGCCTCGGGCGGGTAGGTGGACAGGACGTCGGCGACCGCGGTGGTCAGGTCGCGCTGTTGCTGGTGGCGTTGCTGCGGGGTGCCCCACCGGTCGAGGTCGTGGCGGAACCGTTCGAGTTCCCGGGCGCGGTCGGCGGCCCAGCTCAACCAGTCGACGCCGGTGCGCTGCACGAATCCGAAGGTGACGTGCAGGCTGAAGCCGTTGTCGTCGCGGCCGGTCCTGGTTGCCTGGTGCCAGAAGCCCCGGGGGATGTGCATGACCTCGCCCGCGGTCAGGGTGCCCGACCAGACGATGGTTTTGCCCGGCTGGGTGTTGGGTTCGGCGTCGCGGTACATCGGTACCGGGCGGGAGGCGCCGCGGACTTCCCAGGTCTTCTCGCCGGCGATCTGCAGGATCAGCACGTCGTGGTCGTCCCAGTGCAGCGAGAACCCGGCGGTGGCCCTAGTGGTCAGGTAGGTGTTGACCTGGACCAGTTCCCGGGACCACCACTGCAGTGCGCGGCACGCGGCTTCCATGGTGGGGTCGAAGGTGTCGAGTGCGTCGAGCACGAGGGTGGCGCCGTCGTCGAGCAGGTGTGCGAGGCGATCCATGTTCGCCATCGTCAGGGCCTGGCCCCGGCGGGTGGTCTGGGTGGTCAGGTACTGGTCGGGGTGTAGCTCGGTGCCGTTTTGGAAGCAACGGAGCTGGGGTGGCCCGAGCACGCGGCGCATGATCGTGTCCAGCACTGTGGCTGGGGTCAGCAGGCGTGGGCAGAGCGCGGGGTCGGTGATGCTGCCGCGGGCGAATCCTCGGCCCAGGGCGTGGGGGCCGTGCCAGTCCAGTGCCTTCTCGATCGCCGCGATCAGGTGGTGGTCCATCGTCGTGTTCCCGTTGTGTCCTCAGGTCGGGGTTGTCGGTGGTGGTGGCCGCCTCGCTGGTCGAGGCGGCCACCGTGTCGGTCGTGCTTGTCAGGCCTCGGGGATGTTCAGGCCGTCGCCGCCCTGGTCCTGGTGTCCGTCTCCACCGCCGACGATGGTGCTGTCGGAGTGGACCGCGTCCATGCGGCCGCGTACCTGCGACAGGGTGTTCACCGCGAGAACGAGCCCGTCGTCATTGCCCATTGCCGTTCGCCTCCTTGATCACATGACAGTTCCTCAGTCTTGTCGGAGTGTGGCAGCTCGTGTACCGCCTACTGGGCAAGGGGGTCTGGGGCAGGTTCGCAGGTTCTGGCGAGCGAGACGGTCACCGAGGCTGGAGCTGATCGCCGCGATGAACTCCGTGCGGCAGCGAAGGTGCCACCGCGATGCGTGGAGATGCTGAGGGCGTCCAGGCTCAGCACGTGTCGGGCTGCTCCGGGCCGGTGAGGTTGCCGGTCCTCACGCGAGCCGTGTGCTCACCCGTGCAGCAGCAGAGCCCGGTCCCGCCATGCCAGCTCGAGCAGGGTGAGGGCACTGGCGGACAGGCGGGGGTTGAGGCGGTCGATGGCCTCACGGGTGAACGGCATGTCAGCGCGGCCGTGCGCACCCACGTGGCGGCCTTCGTCATTGACCGTGACCAGGGCGGCGAACAAGTCGTCGAACACCTCGTCGTCGATCACCGCGACCGTCAGCTGGCCCGCGCCCAGTTCCAGCGGCTCAATCACCAGCCCGTAGTGCCACATTCGGAACCGGCCCTGCGCGCGTGCCCGCTCGAATGAACGGAAGGGTTCCTGTTCGCCGTAGTCGATGGACTCCGGCCCGCTGCCGTCGTGCTCGGGATTGCCGAGGAACTCCTCGGAGAACTCGCGCATGATGTTGCGCCACAACGAGAAGTCGTTGCGTACATCCACTAGCTCCACCGTCGAGGGCTGGAACTCGCCGGAGGGGGTCACGTGGCACAGGCCGCCACCATCCGCGACCGCGCCACCATCCCGTTCGTGCAGCACGAACCGGTGGTCACCGCCAGCGCGATCGCGGCGGATCGTGAGCGTGCTGATCCCCGGCGACATCAGCAGACACGACGGATCGAAGGGATCCTCGATCGAGGCGCGCAACGGCAGCGCGCTCCAGTCCGGCAAGGAACCACCCGTGGCGAGCCACGCGGCCTTGAACTCGTGCGCGACGGCCTGCTTGACGTCGAACACCTGGAAGAACCCGATCGTGCCGAACTCCAGCTCCAACCCACCCTGCCGCGCGTGCAGGCCCAGGAGCCGGTAGCTGAGCCTGTTCTCCATCAGTCGAGGCCTGACCAGGTCACGCACCGCCCGGCTGTAACTGGTGTAGCGCTCGCCCCGGTCTGTCAGCGGGAGCACATGCTCCACCGACCCAGTCGAGGGTGCCGGGGTCTGCTCACCGATCCACCTGAGCGTGACCGCGTCCAGCTCGACGGGTGGATCCAGGAGCCAGCCAGGGCCGGTCAGGACATGACCCCCCGGTGCGCGGCTGGTCTCGGGGTAGAGCCAGGCGGCCAGTTCGGTCAGCTCACGTCCCCGCACGCCCGGGGCCCGCCGCACCCGCAACCAGTCTTGTTGACTGCGCTCGACGCGCGCCTCCACCGACGCCCCAGGGGCCAGAGGGGGAGTGGAGTCTGGGTGCGCACGCTCTGGCGCCCCGGCCGTATCGGGTGCGGTGATCAGTCCACTGGCCCTGCGCTGGTGTCGCTCGGCAGCGGCCTCGTCCCGCAGGGCAATGAGGCGCCCCTGGGCCTCGAGTGCATGGTCCATCGCCTGGATCAACGATGCTGAGGGCAATGCCTGGTGGGGGCGTTCGGCGAGGGAGATGTACTGCTTGGTGTAGCCGATCCTGGCAGCCAGCGTTACCTGCGTCAGCCCAGCGGCCTCGCGCAGCGTGAGGATTTGCTGTGCTAAGCAGGTTGCCAGAAGTTGTGTCTGTAACTCGCGTGAGTTGACCTTGCCGTGAACGTGAAGAGCCTCGTCGGGTTGGATTCGGTTACCACACCAGACTCCACCACGACGAGGCCTCCACCAGTATGCGCCCCGCGCATGTCTACGCCGACTTGACCCCTGCCCAGCACCTCGAACTGGTCACCGCGCTGCACGGACCCTGGCGAGTCGCCACCCGCATCGTCATCGTCTTGCTGTCCGCGTCCGGGATGAGCGCGCCCGAGATCGCGGAACTTCTGCACTACGAGCCGGTCACGGTGCGCCGCTGGATCACCCGACACACCCGCGACGGCATCAACGGGCTACCCGACCGACCCCGCAGCGGACGCCCCCGCCTGGGCAGCCCCACGCTCGGACACCGCATCCACACCCTGCTGCACACCCCGAAAGCCTGGACCACCGCACGACTGTGGCGCGCCGCCCGACGCCCCGAAATGAGCCTGCGCACCTTCTACCGGCGACTGCGTGAACACGCCAGGTGGCGGCGTCCCCGGCTGATCGCCAAAGGCGACCCCGACCACGACACGACCTGCGCCACGATCCAGGCCCGCCTCGCCGCACTCCCCACCGGCTCCGTGGTTCTGGCCGAGGACGAAACCCACCTCGACCTGCTGCCGCGGGTCCGATCGTGCTGGATGCCCACCGGCCTGCGTCACCGGATCCTGACTCCCGGCAGCAACATCCGCCGCACCATCCACGGCGCGATCGACCTCACCACCGGCGCCTGGCACCACCACGTCTCCGTCAAGAACGTCTCCGTGGTGTTCTGCTACTTCCTGCAACAGGTACTCGACGCCTACCCCGACGCCCCTGTTGTCGCGGTGATCTGTGACAACGGCGGCACCCATCACAGCGGGATCACTCGCCGCTGGCTGGCCGAACACCCGCGCCTGTTACTGATCGAGGGCGCGAAATACAGCCCGCAGGACAACCCCGTCGAACGCGTCTGGGCCGGCCTCAAGCACCACATCGCCAACACCGCGCCAGCCACGATGGCCGGCCGCGTCCGACAGGCACACGCCTACTTCCGCGACCGGAGCACCGAACAGAACCTGATCACCGCCGCGCCCTGGACCAGCCCCTGGCTACCCGAAGGTTTCGGACAAGACTTTTGGCCACGTGCTTAGCCGGTCGCGTGAGGTTCACCCCGAACGGTGGACAGGGGCTTACACAGTTCACGCAGCCGCTGGCAGTGACTTCTCGTAGACGTCGGGGCTGAGCATCCCGATCGCGGAGTGCCGTCGCACACTGTTGTAGAAACGGATCCACTTGTCAACCGCAGCAACGAGTTCTGTCTTCGTGGCGTACACATGCCGGTAGTAGTGCTCGTGTTTGAACGTCGACCAGAAGGACTCCGCCGGGCTGTTGTCCCAGCAGATTCCGGTCGCGCCCATCGACCTGCGCAGCCCGTGCCGGAAGCACGCCTGCGTCGTCAGGTGCGCGGTGAACTCGCCGCCGCGGTCCGAATGCAGAATCGTGCCACGACACCGGCCGCCACGTGCGGCGACCGCGGCGTCGATGGCGTCGGTGACCATCTCGGCACCGATGTGGTCAGAGATGCTGTGGCCCAACACTTTCCGAGAGTGCCCGTCCCGGATCGCGCACAGGAACATCTCGCCCGCACCACAGGTCAGGTACGTGATATCGGTGAACCACACCGCATTCACACGGCCCTGGTCGAAGGCGCGGCCGACCAGATCCGGTGGGAACGACGCCGTCGGATCGACCACGGTTGTCTTGACCTTGAACGTGCGGGGGCTGATGCCCTCCAGCCCGATCGAGGCCATGATCTTGGCGACGGTCTTCGCCGTGACCACCTCGCCCTGGTCACGCAGTTCGGCGGTGATCCGCGGTGACCCGTAGGTGCCGTCGGAGTCCTGGTGCGCCTGGGTGATCTTCACCTCGAGGTCCGCGCGACGCTGCTGGCGTGGCGTCAACACCGATACCGCGGCGCGTTTCACGTGCGCGTAGTAGCCGGACGTCGACACGCCCAGCAGCCGTGCCATGCGCAGCACCGAGAACCGCGTGCGCTTCGGTGAGATGGTGCCGGCGGTCTCGGCGAACTCGTCGGGGCCGGCGTACTTCGCCATCAGAGCGAACCGTGCTGGTTCTTCTGCATCGCGGCAAAGTACGCCGAGGCTTTTGACAGGAACGCGTTGTCCTTCTCCAGCTCGGACACCTGCCGGCGCAGGCGCAGCAGCTCGGCCCGCTCGGCCGCCTCCAAAGGCTTGTCGCCATGGACTTCGGCCGCGGTGATCCGGCGCCGTTCGTCTTTGACCCAGACGCTGAGCATGCCCGCGTCGATTCCCAGCTCGCGGGCGACCTCGGAGATCGTCCGGCCGGAATCGATCACACGATGTGCAGCCTCGACCTTGTACTCGGCCGTGTACGACCGGCGCTTGCGAGGAGGCATGGGGACATCCTTCCAGCAGGACGGCTGGTCCTGCTAACTCGGTGTCCACTACCCGGGGTGAACCTCAGCGTGCGGACACCGGTGGAGGGGCGTTGTGTGCCTCCACCGACCGGACATCCGGGTGTGCTGGTGCCTGCCCTGCGTCGCGGTGGCCATCGATTCCGTCGTTCATGGCCGCCCCTGTCCTAGTAGCGCGTCGCGGTGCCGCCACGCCAGCGCCAGGCACGCCGTGCAGGTGGCGCCCATGACCTCCCGGTGCACGAAGCGGTCCACGTTGCCCGCGGTGAACGCGATCCCGTCCCGGGCCGTCGCACCGTCCTTCACAGCGAGTCGCCCCTCCACGTTGCTGTCCGCGATCTGCCGGAACAGCCGGTCGAAGGTGGAGCTGTCGAAGACCGCGACGGTGGCGATGGTCGCATTCAGGCTCAACGGATCCATCACCAGCCCGAGCACCGACACGCGGATCGCCCCGGCCTCGCGGGCCCGGGTCATGTCCCGGTAGAAGGGCCAGCACTGGTAGTCGACGGGGACTCCCGTGCTGCCGTCGTGCTCGGGGTCGCCGAGCAGTTCCTCGGAGTATTCGCGCACCATCGTGCGCCACAGATCCAGATCCGTCCGCAGGCTCTGCGGGGAGATCGAGGCGGGCTGGAACTCACCGGCGGGGATGAGCCCGTAGTGCCCGCCCCCCACGGCGACCGCGCGCCCGTCACGGCGCATGAGGTAGAACGCCGCCGTTCCGGCCGACCTGTCCTGGCGGATGGTCAGGGTCGTCACCGACAGGTTCACCGGCCGCTCCGCGAGGTCGAACGGCGCGGGCCCGAGTAGTGACCGGTAAGGCAGGTCGTCGATCCCCGGTGGGGTCGTGGTCGCCGCGGCATGAGCGGCGAGTTCGTGGACCAACGCTTCAGCGATGTCGAACTTCGCGAAGTACGTCGACAGACCGAACCTCAGCCGCAACCGGTGCCCGTCAGGACGGTGGAGAGCCAGGAGCCGATAGCAGGACCGGTTCTCGAACAACCGCGGCGGTGCCAGGTAGCGGATGGCCGTGCTATAGCTGGCGAACGCCCGCCCAGGGGCCCGCAGGGGAAGCACTGAGGCAACCTCGGCCTCCCGTCCGGTGATCACCGGCAGCGCAGGCTCCTCATCCCAGTCCAACTCGACCTGATCCAGCGGGACCGGGGATTCAGGAAGCCAGTGCGCCGCGGCCAGCACCGGCAGGCCTGCTGCTCGCGCCGTGGCTGGATACAGCTGCGCGGCCAGCGTTGTCAGCACCGTGCCCTGTGCTCCAAGGAACGCACGGACCTCCCGCCAGCGAGCCTGGCTCGCGGCCACCGCGGGCGCCACATCCGCACCCGTGTCGATGCCGATTCCCGCGGAGCGGCCTGCACTCAGGTCTTGTCGGCGGCGTGCGTGTTCCACAGCGGCCTCGGCCCGCAGTGCCGTGAGGCGCCCGTGGGCACCCAGTGCAGAGTCGAGTGCGCGGACGAGCGAGTCGGAGGGAAGCCCCGTACCAGGGCGTTCGGCCAGGGAGACGTACTGCTTGGTGTAGCCGATGCGAGTCGCGAGCGCCGCCTGCGTGAGGCCGGCGGCATCACGCAGCGCATGGATCTCCTCGGCGAGCCGGTCGCGCGCGGAGCGCGGCGAGTGGTTGTCCTGCCTCGCTTCCGACACCGTGTGCACTCCTCGCAGCGGCCCAATGCGCAGCTCGAGTCAAACGCGGACCGTCGTGAGAGTCAAATACCTCCAGCCCACGAAACGTAACGTGCCGCGACACGGTTCACCGACGTATCCACCGCACCGCTCAGCGAGCTTCCTGACCTGCTTCAGGGCGCGTAGGCCGCTGCGGACGGTCACCGGGAGTGTGTCAATGCGGCAAGGCTGAGCAGGTTTGTGCCCCGTAAGACATGCCTCAACAGAGGCGCGGCACTCGACTGCCGTCGTAGTTGCTCAGCCTGCGAGTTGCCTGAGCCCGCACGCAGTGGTCGGCATGCGATCATGAGCCACAGCCGCCGTGAGGTTCACCCCGAACGGTGGACAGGGGCTTACGAAGGTTCAGGCGGCCGCTCGGAGTGACGTCTCGTAGTCGTCGGGACTGAGCATCCCGATCGCGGAGTGCCGCCGCACACTGTTGTAGAAACGAACCCACTTGTCAACTGCGGCAACGAGTTCTGTCTTCCTGGCGTAGACGTGCCGGTAGTACTCCTCGTGTTTGAACGTCGACCAGAACGACTCCGCCGGGCTGTTGTCCCAGCAGATCCCGGTCGCGCCCATCGACCGGCGCAACCCATGCCGGAAACACGCCTGCGCCGTCAGATGCGCTGTGTACTCCCCGCCACGGTCAGAATGCAGGATCGTGCCACGGCACCCGCCGCCCCGGGCGGTCGCCGCGGCGTCGATGGCGTCGGTGACCATCTCGGCACCGATATGGTCGGAGATGCTGTAGCCCAACACTTTCCGCGAGTGCCCGTCCCGGATCGCGCACAAGAACATCTCGCCCTGACCACACGTCAGATACGTGATGTCGGTCAGCCAAACGGCATTCAGCCGGCCCCGGTCGAAGGCACGGTCGACCAGATCCGGCGGGAACGACGCGGTCGGATCGACCACCGTCGTCTTGACCTTGAACGTGCGTGGGCTGATGCCTTCCAGCCCGATCGAGGCCATGATCTTGGCGACGGTCTTCGCCGTGACCACCTCGCCCTGGTCACGCAGTTCGGCGGTGATCCATGGCGACCCGTAGGTGCCGTTCGAGTCCTTGTGTGCCTGGGTGATCTTCACCTCGAGGTCGGCGCGGCGCTGCTGTCGTGGCGTCAACACCGATGCCGCGGCGCGTTTCACGTGCGCGTAGTAGCCGGACGTCGACACGCCCAGCAGCCGTGCCATGCGCAGCACCGAGAACCGCGTGCGCTTCGGTGAGATGGTGCCGGCGGTCTCGGCGAACTCGTCGGGGCCGGCGTACTTCGCCATCAGATCGAACCGTGCGGATTCTTCTGCATCGCGGCAAAGTACGCCGAAGCTTTTACCAGGAACGCGTTGTCCTTCTCCAGCTCGGCGACCTGCCGGCGCAACCGCAGCAGCTCGGCCCGCTCGGCCGGCTCCAGGGGTGTGTCCCCGTGGACCTCGGCTGCGGTGATCCGACGCCGCTCGTCTTTGACCCAGACGCTCAACATGCCCGCGTCGATTCCCAGCTCGCGGGCGACCTCGGAGATCGTCCGGCCGGAATCGATCACACGATGTGCAGCCTCGACCTTGTACTCGGCCGTGTAGGACCGGCGCTTGCGAGGAGGCATGAGGACATCCTTTCAGCAGGACCTTTGGTCCTGCCAACTCGGTGTCCACTACGCGGGGTGAACCTCACACGGCAGAGCAAACGGGTGATTGACTGCTCCGTGTCGGTGATGGTCGCCTGAGCAACCTGACCATCTAGGCACGGCGTCCTACGGTGGGGCGGTGTCGGAGGAGCGGGAAGGGCGGGAAGAGGACGATCTCGACAGATTGTCCTGCTACACCTACCTGACTGTGGAGTTGGCACACATCTACATCCCGATCATGAGGATCTTCACCAGCACCCTGCTCACCGACCTGTCGGCCACCGAGGTCCACGAGCGCCTCGGTGGCGTGGGGGTCGATGTCGATGTGGACACGGTGCCCGAGTTGCTGAAGCGGCTGAGCACGTGGGGGAATCTGATCCCCAGCAATCGGGTGGGCACCGTCGTAAGCATCCGGGACTACGAGCGTGGCCGACACCGCTACCAGATCTCGCAGCGCGGTGAGATGGTGCAGCGGCAGGCCGAGCAGGTGCTCACCAGTTCCGACGCCGCACGCGAGGTGAGCAGGGAACTGCTCAGCCTCATCTCGCAGGGTTTGCTGAGGTTGGAGGACCAGCTCAACCAGCCCGGTGACATTGACCTCCAACTGGCGTTGGAATGCATCAGCACGGTGTTCGTCCAGTTCACCACCTTCTCCGAATCGGTGCGCGACTTCTACGCCTTCCTGGCGCAGGTGCTGTTCCGCTACGACCTGGACACCGCCGAGTACACAGGGTTCAAGGACCTGCTTCTGGACTACGTCGAAGCGGTGACCGACGAGATCCGGCAGTACTCCACCCCGATCGCGGCGTGCCTCCAGTGGCTGTTTGACAAGGGCAGGCTCACCGAGTTGTTGGCGGCGATCGACCATCGGTACGAGGGCCTGCAGCGGCTGAGCGAGCACAACCCGGAACTCCAGGTCCAACGCAGTCGTGGCCGTGATCTGGCCGACTGGCATGCGCTGCGGGCGTGGTTCTCCGACAACGCCAGCGAGGTCGACCACCTGCGGGACACGACCCTGCACGCGCTGCACGCCTTATTGGCCAATGCCAAGCGGTTGATCCGTAGTGCGAGTGGCGAGCTGTCCCGTCGTACCGGGTTGCTGCGTCTTGCGAAGCAGTTCGACCACGCCGACCAGGACCTGGCCGATGCTCTCTTCGTCGCGGCCTTCGGTCTCTACGCACCGGTCCATCTGGGGATCGAGGCATCCGCCGACCAACTGGCCACAGCCGCCACCAGTTGGTGGCACGCGCCCGCTGTCGCGGTTCCGGTGAGCCTGCGGGAGCGGGGAAGCCGAGCACCGCGTGGTCGCATCGGCTTGGTCGAGGATCACAGCAAACAGCAGGAAGCGCTACGACTCCGGGCCGCGCAACTGGTCGAGCGCAGACGGGTCGCGGCCATCGAGCTCCGGCAGTGCGGAGCGGACTTCGTGACCCGACCGCTGTCGGCCGAGGCAGCGCAGCTGTTACGGGAACTCCTCGCCAGGGCGCTGACCGCCGCCACACCGGAGCCGACCACCCTCACCGCCACGGACGGCGATCTGGATCTCCGGATCTGGCTGCGGCCGGCCGCCGACGCGTCCACCCGCGTCTGTGGGGCGGACGGCGTCTTCGAGATCTACGGGCACGAGCTGTTCATCGGCCGCATGTCCTGCACGTTCCCGGACGACCAGGAAGGAGAGGAGTCCGATGGCATACGATCCTGACCCGGATCGAGCCGAAGACCGGCGTACGGCGGCCAGGGCTCTACTGCGGTCCCCGCTGATGACTCCGGTTACCCACCCGACTGCGTTTCCCCTGGTGCGGCAGCATGCTGGCTGGCTCCAACCGCAGTTCAAGGAGGTGCTCGGCTACCAACTCGTCGTCGAAGCCACCTTCGCTCGTCTGTACAAGTCCGGGCTGGGCGCCGCCAGTGGGTACTGCCTGCGACGTCCCAGCGGTGTGCCGTTCTCCCCGCGGTGCTACGCCTACCTCGTGCTGGCCTTGTCAGTGTTGGTAACCGTGCCACCGTACCGGCTGCTGTCGGAGTTTCTGGTCGATCTGCACACTGCGGCTTCTGAAGCCGGTGTGCGCGTGGCGAATCCGGGCAGCATTCACGAAAGGCGGTCGATCGTCGCGGCACTGCGTCAGCTCATGGCCTGGCAGGTGATCAGTGAGGTCGAGGGATCGGTGGTGGACTACGCCGAGGACACCAACGCCAAGGTCCTCCTCCAGTTCGACCAGGAACTCGCCCGCTACCTGGCTCATCGGAGGATCAACGAAGCCACCGAGGACCCGGCGGAGCTGATAGCTCTGGCGGAGCAGTCCGGTCGGGGCGGCACCCCGCACGCTGTTCGGCGACGTCTGGTGGAGACCAGTGTCGTGTACCTGGACGATTTGACCGCCGACGAACGCGCCTGGCTGCGGCACCGCCAACGGCGTGAGCAACAGCAGTTCGAGGAGTTCCTGGGACTCGATATGGAGATCCGTGCCGAGGGAGCGGCCCTGATCGACCACCAGAGCGTGATGTCCGAACTCGTGTTCCCTGGGACGGGCACTGTTTCGCAGGCCGCGTTGTTGCTGATCAGCAGACTGGTCGAGGAGCATCGGCCGATGCATGCGGGTCACCCCGCAGCCGGGCGGGAACTCGTCATCGGCGTCCCGGTCGGTCAGGACGAGATCACCCGGATACTGCGGGAACTGGTCGATGTACACCGGAGGCACTGGGCAGCCGACTACGTGGACGGGGTGGCCAAACTGCGCGTGGACGTCCTGAACCTGCTCGGCCGGCTCCGATTGCTGGTGCCGGATCAACCCACCCGAGCCGATCTCGACCGATCGACGCCGACGGAGAACCGGCCGGTGACCAATGTGGACGGAGCGCGCGGCGGTGGCGGCGAATGGGTCCTGCTCGCGGCGGCTTCCCGTTTCGCCGTCTCCGGCGAACAGGGCCGATCGTGAACGCCGCACTGGGCGCATTGCCGATGACCGAACCGGCCGCACTGCGTAACCCCAGCCGTTATCGGCTCAACCGTGCCGGTGTGTGCAACGTTTGGCAGTACAGCGACCAGGAATTCCGGTTCGGGGACGGCCGGCTCCTGTTGCGGGGCAAGAACGGTGCTGGCAAGTCCAAAGCGCTGGAGGTCCTGCTGCCCTACCTGCTCGACGGTGACGCGCGCCGCATCGACGCCACCGGCTCCACGAAGACCAGTCTGTCCTGGCTGATGTTGGACGGAATCGATCCGATCAACCGTATCGGCTATCTGTGGTTGGAATTCGAGCAGGTGGACGAGACCGGCCAGTTGCGGTGGCTGACCCTGGGCGCGGCGATCAAGGCCTCCAAATCGACCGGCGAGGCCAGGCCCACGTTCTTCGTCACCCCACTGCGGGTGGCGCACGATCTGACCCTGGTCAGCGCGGGGCAACCGCTGCCGGTCGACGTCCTGCGCGAGTTGGTCGGTGCCGGCAACTGCTTCGAACGTCCGTCCGAGTACCGCCTGCGGGTGATGCGGGACCTGTTCGGGCTCACGGAGCCGGCGCGTTACCGTAACCTGTTGCACCTGTTGTACCGGCTGCGCAGGCCGACCATCGGTGACCGCATCGAGTCCGGGGAACTCCAAGCCGTACTGGCTGAGGCACTTCCGCCGCTGGACGACGAGGTGATCACCCGGGTGGCGCACAATTTCGACGACCTCGCGGCGGTGCGCGCGGAACTGAGTCGGCTGGAGTCGGTCGACGAGGTGCTCACCGAGTTCCTCAAGCACTATCGAGGCTACTTGCACGGTGTGCTGCGGACCCGTTGTGAGGCCGTGCGTTCGGAACTGGCCAGCCTGGCCGACCGGCGCAAGGACGCGGGACGAGCCGAACAGCGCGTCGTCCGGTCCACAGCGGACGAGCACCGGCATGTAGCGCGCCACACCGAACTGGTGGACCAGCGTGACCAAGCCACTGCCGAGCTGACAGCACTGCGGGACAGCCATGCCTACCGCGGACTTGAACAACTGAGGGACCGGCGGTCCGCAGTGGCGGCGATCGCTGAGTCGGTTGCTGCCGCATGGGAACTCGTACGACTGGCGCACCGCTCCGAGCGAAGTGCTGCCGAGCGCGTGACCGTGGCCTTGAACCAGTTGGGTACCCGAGTAACTCGACTCAAGGCGACGCAGCGTGTGCACCAGCAGCAGGTGACCTCATGCGGCTTGCCGGCGGCCGTACTCGGTACCGCGCCGGAACTCCGTACGTCGAGCCTGGCCGCAGCGGTGGAATGGGCGGCCACCGATCCCACCGGACGCACGGAGACGTTGCGCTCGGATTCGGTCATCACCGCGGACTCGGCCACGGAGAGCCTGCTGGGCACGTGGCACACCGAACTCACCGAGGGTCGGCGGTCCTGTGCGTCGAGGCTGCGCCTGGCCGAGGACCTGGATCGCCTGCTCGCGGCGATGGCTGCGGCGGAATCGGCTGCCGACCAGGCTCGTACCGAACGCGAACGCCTCGACGCCGAGGTGGAACAAGCGGACGCCGCCGCGTCGTCCGCTCTTGAGGCCACCGCTGTGACCAGTCGTGACTACCAGTGCACCGTCCTGGAATGGGCGACGCATCCGCTGCGACTGGGCGCTGACCTCAGCAATCTCCTCGCCGTGGTCGCGGTGTCGACCGATCAGAGCCTGCCCGCGGGCGACCGGGTACTCGACGCCGACACACCGGCGGAGGTCGCACTCCTCGCACAGCGTGCCCTGGAACCGATCCAGCAGCACTTGGAACACGCCCGTGACGATGCTCTTGTCGACGAAGCGCGGGTCCGGGCCGAGTTCTCGGCTGTGCAAGAGGAACTCCTCTCCTGGCAGGAACATCGTGATCCCGAACCGCCGGCGTCGCCCTACCGTGCCGGTGCCAGGCTTCCCGGCACGGGAGCGCCGTTCTACTTGCTGGTCGACTTCCGCGACGACCTTCCTGCGGGCCAGCGGGCCGGACTCGAAGCCGCCTTGGAGTCTAGCGGTCTGCTGGCGGCTTGGGTCACAGCTGGGGGCCACGTCCTTGCGCCGGACACCCACGAGACCGTGCTCGAGCCGGGAGTGGCCGTCGACGGCCCCAACATGGGAGACGTCCTACACGTCGTGGACGCCGGCTCGAGCGGGGTCAGTCCCGCTCAGGTGGAGCGCATCCTGCACGGCGTCGAACTCGTTCCCGCAGGGGGACGACCACGAACGGCCAACTGGCTGTCGACCGACGGCAGATGGCAACTGGGGGTGTTGCGCGGGGCCTACACCAAGCGATCAGTGGAATTCGTCGGGGCTGCTGCGCGGGCAGCAGCCCGAGCACGCCGCATTGCCGAACTGGAGTCTCGACGAGCCGAGCTGGACTCGGCGTTGTTGGAACACGCGCAACGACGTGCCGTGCTGGAACTGGACTGCGGCCTGCTGAGGACAGCAGCCCGTACCGTACCGGTCGGCAGGGAACTGGCCTCGGCCTGGACGGCTCTGGAACAGCGCCGCTCACTGCTGAGAGCGGTCATCAGTGAACTGAGCAGCGCTCGTGTTGTCGCGGATCGCGCTACCCAGAAGGCCAATCGTGCTCGCGGTGCGGCGGGGGCGGCGGCGAGCGCCGATAGGTTTCCCGTCGACCGGGAACGATTGCGGGCGGTGCGTGATCAGTTGGCCCGCATCCGGGACGGCCTCGACAGCTTCTGTCAGGAAGTCGATCAGACAAGCCGGGATGCCGGAGAGCTTCCCGCTGTCGTCGAGGACTGGCGTTGCGAGGCAACGGCGTCGGAGGAGGCCCGTCGCGGCTACACCGAGCGGCACACGATGCTCGTGTCGGCGCAGTTGCAGCTCAGCACTTTGGAAGAGGCAATCGGTACTGCTGAGTCAGACCTGCTCGCGATCGAGCACCGGGCCGAGGACCGGTACCAGCAAGCGGTTCGGCAACTGCCGGCGGTCGCCCAGCACAGGCAGGTAGCGCACGACGACCTGATCCGTGCCCGGGCCGACCGAGAGGTCGCTCTGCGGCTGTTGCGAGATCAGGAAAACGTGGTCATCGGAGCCGGGGGATTGCTGCGCACGCCGTTGGGGGACAACGCGTTGCTCCTGGCAGCTGACCTGTCCGAGATCACTCCGGCGGTTGATGCCTACGATTCCGCTGCCGAGGCCGATGCCCGGGACCGGCTGATCGCACTACGCGCACTTGCCGACGCCACGTCGGGCAGCCTTCGGGGACAGTCGGCCGACGTGGGGGACACAGGCATCCTGCGCCGCCACGAAACCGTCCGGGACCGGCTCGCGGGTGGCTACGACATCGAGGTGTCCGAAGAACTGGGCATCAAGCGGTTCGAGTTGCGTGACGACGCTGGCCGGCACGACATCGCACTGGTGCAGCAACGGATCCACGATGAGGCCGAACGAGCCCGGACCCGATTGACGACACGGGAGCAGGAGACCTTCGAACGGTTCCTGCTCGGTGAACTCGGCGATCACCTCGCCAGGCAGATCCTGGCCGCCGAGGCGCTGACCAAGCAGATGACCGAGACCCTGAAGGACGTGCACACCTCCCATGGCCTCGGCGCGAGCCTCAAGTGGCAACTCCAGGCCGGTGCGTCCGCGAACATCCGCGAAGCAGCGGAATTGCTCCGGGGACCAGCGGCCATGCGGACCAGAGAGCAGACCGCGAGGTTGCGCGACATCCTCCAGGAGGAGATCGAACGCCATCGACAGGAGACGCCGAACGAGGACTACAAAGCGCACCTGACCCGTGCGCTGGACTACCGCTCCTGGTTCGAGTTCGACATCCGGGTCACCGACGCCGCCAAGCCGGGACCGGGACGCAAGCTCAACCAACGGACCGCAATGAGCCAGGGGGAGCAGCGCGTCGTGTCCTACCTCGTGCTGTTCGCCACCGCGGCGGCCCATTTCGGCTCGCTAGCGAAGGTGGCGCCGAATGCGCCACGGCTGATCCTGCTCGACGACGCCTTCGCTAAGGTGGACGAACCCACCCACGGCAGGTTGCTGGGCCTGCTCGTCGCACTCGACCTCGACTTCGTCCTCACCAGCGAACGTCTGTGGGGCTGCTTCCCCTCGGTACCGAGCCTGCACATCTACGAGTGCCTGCGCGATACCCAGGTCAGGGGCGTGGCCACACTCCACTTCACGTGGGACGGCAGCAACAAGCGGCTGGTTTCGTTGTGAACGCCCGAAAGTCGGCTGTGGACTGGCTCGCCCAGCCGGCATTGGCCAGGATGTGGCACGCCGTACGCACTCGGCTGGAGCGCAACGGCGTGGAGGCGAAGGGACGAATCCAACTGGTCGACCTCACCGATGTCGAGGCCGAGGCGTTGGGCCTGCTGTTGGGACAGCGGTGCAATACCGCGCTGACGCGGATCAGTCTCGCGACACTCGACCGTCGGCTCCGTGACTCCGCAGCGGAATGCGGGCTCATCGAGTTGGTCGGAATCCTTGCTGGGCCATTGCAAGATCTCAAAGGAGCGCGCGCAGCCAGGGCTGCGCAGTGGGCCGAGGTCTGGACGGCTGGCGCGGACCTGTTGGCGGCCCACGACCTGGGAGATCTCGCGGGATGGTTGGAAACAGAGCGATCCTCGGGTGGTTTGCGACGGCTCGATCCCGGCGAGGCCGCTGAGGAACTTCGCAGGGCCATCACGGTGCTCGCCAGGTTGTCCACCGGGGACAGGTCGGTCATCAGCCGCACGGAACTGGCAGCCCAGGTGACTGGTAATGCGCACGGGCTGGACGACGACACCGTCCTGGCGCGGCTCGTACTCAGGGCCATTGCCGTACAGCGTGCTCAACCCGTCCCGGTGACTGCAGGCGATCGGCGCAGCCTCTGGCGTGCCGCGGATGTTCTCGCCGACCAGGTCTCGGCCACCGTCCTGACCTATGGGCTCGCGCCGCATGGCCAGGGATGGCGGGAAGGCGCCTTACGCGACCGCGCTGCCCACAACGCCGAGGTCCACCTCACCGCACGGGACGTGTGTGCGATTCGCTGGGAACTACCGGCGCACGCCCGAGAGGTCTGGGTTTGTGAGAACCCCACCGTGGTCGAGGCCGCTGCGGACGCACGGTGCGGTCGGCCCCTGATCTGCACTTCGGGCAATCCCGCGACCGTGGTGCTGCTCCTGCTCGACGCACTCTGCGCCACAGGGGCACGGTTGCACTACCGAGGTGACTTTGACTGGCCCGGCATCGCGATCGCGAACCGCTTCCTCACCCGTTACCGTGCGGACACGTGGCTGATGGACGCGGTGTTCTACGACTCCGCGGTGACACTGGCCCGTGATCGGGGTAGCCCACTCTGGCCGTTGTCGGAAGCATCGGTGGAGGCAAGTTGGGATCCGGAGCTGGCGCCCGCGCTGGCCGCGATCGGCGTGGCCGTCCACGAGGAGTCCGTACTGGAGCAGCTCGTCGACCACCTGAATCCGCCCGAGCGGGCGACCTCAACTGGATCTTGACACGTCCTCGCCGATCAAGCGCTTGAGCCGCCCGGTGTCCGGCGGACGGCTGGCATCCAGCCCGGCGGCCAACCACGGTGCGATCCAGACAGGTGCCCAACCACCAGCCACCGGCACTTCCGTGGATGTCCACCCCAACTGCGCCCCATTCTCGGGCGAATCCGTAGTGGACTCGAAGGATACCGACGGTTCGTCCGGCCCTGGGCTGCGCCGTCCCGTCCATGCCGTCACCCAGACCAACCACCAGGCGAACGTGGAGTTGACCTGGAGGGCACGGTGGGTTTCCTCGGTGACCAGACCAGCCGTGTGCTGCGCTTCGGCGACGAGGTACCCCGGTGAGAGTGCGGCGGCCACCGACTCGGTCACCTTGACACCTTCGCCCACCTCGTCGAGTGCCACCGTGCGAACCACCTCCTCGTAGGTGTCGGCGCTGACCTCGGCGTTGAGGAACTGTTGCCCTCCGTCGAGAAAGGCACGCGGTTGCTGGAGGAGCAGCGTCGCGTCGGAGTGTGCGGCCATCTCCTCGTGCAGCGCTGGCAGTGAACGCAGCGGTTCACCGCTCGGCGACAGCTCGTACCAGTCCTCTTTGGTGTCCCGGGATACCAGCAGCACTCGCCGGGGGCACGGCAATCCCCGTGCCTTTTCGAGCAACTCCGCCCAGAGGAGGAAGTCACCAGCCCGTTCCAGATCGGTGCCCTTGCCCCGATCGCTGAAGCCGGGAGGAATCCGATTCGGATACCGGTACTCGACGGTGTCTCGGACACGCGCCCGTAGCACCTCGTAGGCGGGCTGCGCCCCGATCTGGTCGCCCAGGATCTCGGCCACAGCGGCGAAGACCGGATCCTGGTCGTGGCTCGTGCCGACCGCGACGTCCAACGAGTTCTTCAGGTCGGTCACGTGTGCGCACAACACGGACTCCCACGTGCTGGTCTGGGCCTTGGCGGCCTCCTTCGTGATCTCGGTGGCCAGCCGGGCGCCGGCCTGGTGGTCCTGGGCGTATTCCCCAAGCAGGTGCGCCACCCTTTCCGCTGCCTTGGCGATCGCAGTTCCTGCGGTGTCGAACCGTTCGTGTATGTCCCGCTTCACCCGTGACAGTTCGCGTAGCTGTTCCAGGCGGACGTTCTCCCTGTTTCGAACGAATTCGGCCGCAACTTGGTACGGGACCCAGAGCCGTCCCTGCCCGGCCACGGTTCGCAGCAGCGCGAGCACCTGCTCCCTGGCGAGCGGGGTGTAACGATAGAGGTCCAACAGCACGTTGGCATCGGGAACCACGAGGCCGTGACGGAAGAACTGCTCTCGTTCAACGGATGTCGGTGGTCCTGGAGGACGTAGCCGAGCCTGGAACAAGGTGGTCAGCAGGAAATCCGACCGCTCGTCGGTCATCGTCCAACTCCTGGTTCCCCGGCGCGGAATGGTGCGCACGGCATTGTCTGCCTGCCGACGAGACGTGGTGCGACATGGCAGGCCAAATGACGATTTAAGATTGTCCGGACCCTGGGATCATTGCGTTGCCGAATTCGTGCTCGTTCGCCTGGCTGGGACGCGTGCACAGAGCGGCTCCTCCCCTGTGGGGCTACGACCGAACTGCACATCTTACTCCGGAAACTACTCGGAGGGCAGTCGTCTGCGCCGACGGCAAGTTGTCCGCGTTAATCCTTCCGTGTGAATGGGCACCGCTTCGTTGAAGATTGTCGGCTCGACAGCGCGCGGCGATCCTGGTGGGGCTTATCGGAGGCAGCGGCAAGCTGACGGCAGTGCAGGTGGGGCGTGTTGTGGTGGTGAGCTCGGGCGGGCGGTGTTCGATGCAGTCGAGCCGTTGTTGTTGATCGGCGGGGTGGAAGCGGGCCGCAGCTCCTGTGGGCGTTGACCGAGGTGGAGCAGGAGCATGATGTGAGCGCTGGTGGTGTGGCTACGGATGTGCGGCCGGTCGCGAGAGCGTGTTGTGGAGAGGTGATGGTGGTTGGGGATCCGTAGGGGACGCGACACGCCGGAAGGTTCTGAAGTAGGGACTGGTGTGTCGTCTCATGTGCTGGGACAGCACCGCCGTCGTCGTTGCTGGGTCGGATTATTCCTTCGGGTGGGCCAGTCGGATGACGCGCTACGCGGCCTGAGCGTACGTCTTGCTATCCAGAACCCCCAGTTGAAGCGGGGCTCAACGGCGTACTCAAGTCTGTTCTTCGAGGTCGCCCTCAAGTGTACTTGGCAGAGTAAAGGAGTCCGTGTTTGCCTTGTCAGCTGAGCAGCGAGGATCAGGCGATGCTCTGGAGATTGGGCAAGGTGGGGAATGACGGTCTATGCGTATGACGAGGCTCGCTGCGTGCTCGTTGCCGCCTGGGACACAGGGATTGGGCTGACGGCCAGTACGATCGCCAAGTTGCCGCATGCGTCCGATCGTGACGAGGTGCTGAGGCTCGCGGCGGCGTTGACCACGTTGTCTCGTGTGGTGTGGCGTACCTACACCCACCCTGTAAGTGCGGCTGAGAGCGTAGAGCTGGACAGTGAGGGGTGGCGGCGGCAGGGGGAGCGTGACGCGTTCGCCGGAGTTCTGGCCAACATCAGGCAGCCCAACTTGCTGCAGAACGGCTACATGGTGCAGTCGTACATCATGGTGGAAGAGGCGGCGCACAGGGTCGGCCGCACTCTTCACAACATCGGTAATCAGACTATTTGTGATCTGGTCGTCGACGACTGAGGTTCACCCCGCGTAGTGGACACCGAGTTGGCAGGACCAAAGGTCCTGCTGAAAGGATGTCCTCATGCCTCCTCGCAAGCGCCGGTCCTACACGGCCGAGTACAAGGTCGAGGCTGCACATCGTGTGATCGATTCCGGCCGGACGATCTCCGAGGTCGCCCGCGAGCTGGGAATCGACGCGGGCATGTTGAGCGTCTGGGTCAAAGACGAGCGGCGTCGGATCACCGCAGCCGAGGTCCACGGGGACACACCCCTGGAGCCGGCCGAGCGGGCCGAGCTGCTGCGGTTGCGCCGGCAGGTCGCCGAGCTGGAGAAGGACAACGCGTTCCTGGTAAAAGCTTCGGCGTACTTTGCCGCGATGCAGAAGAATCCGCACGGTTCGATCTGATGGCGAAGTACGCCGGCCCCGACGAGTTCGCCGAGACCGCCGGCACCATCTCACCGAAGCGCACGCGGTTCTCGGTGCTGCGCATGGCACGGCTGCTGGGCGTGTCGACGTCCGGCTACTACGCGCACGTGAAACGCGCCGCGGCATCGGTGTTGACGCCACGACAGCAGCGCCGCGCCGACCTCGAGGTGAAGATCACCCAGGCACACAAGGACTCGAACGGCACCTACGGGTCGCCATGGATCACCGCCGAACTGCGTGACCAGGGCGAGGTGGTCACGGCGAAGACCGTCGCCAAGATCATGGCCTCGATCGGGCTGGAAGGCATCAGCCCACGCACGTTCAAGGTCAAGACGACGGTGGTCGATCCGACCGCGTCGTTCCCGCCGGATCTGGTCGACCGTGCCTTCGACCGGGGCCGGCTGAATGCCGTTTGGCTGACCGACATCACGTATCTGACGTGTGGTCAGGGCGAGATGTTCTTGTGCGCGATCCGGGACGGGCACTCGCGGAAAGTGTTGGGCTACAGCATCTCCGACCATATCGGTGCCGAGATGGTCACCGACGCCATCGACGCCGCGGCGACCGCCCGGGGCGGCGGGTGCCGTGGCACGATCCTGCATTCTGACCGTGGCGGGGAGTACACAGCGCATCTGACGGCGCAGGCGTGTTTCCGGCATGGGTTGCGCCGGTCGATGGGCGCGACCGGGATCTGCTGGGACAACAGCCCGGCGGAGTCGTTCTGGTCGACGTTCAAACACGAGGAGTACTACCGGCACGTCTACGCCAGGAAGACAGAACTCGTTGCCGCAGTTGACAAGTGGGTTCGTTTCTACAACAGTGTGCGGCGGCACTCCGCGATCGGGATGCTCAGTCCCGACGACTACGAGACGTCACTCCGAGCGGCCGCCTGAACCTTCGTAAGCCCCTGTCCACCGTTCGGGGTGAACCTCATGCGCCTGCTCGTGTTGCACCTGCAGGAGGAGTAGGTCACTGCCACTGTGGTTGGCGATCTCGGTCGCGCGACGTAGGTACTTGTCGGCTTCGTCGTGCTTGCCAGCCTCGCCGTACAGGTTGGCTATCCGGGCCATCGCGTTGGCCGCGTGCGGCAGGTCGTTGACTCGTCCCGCGAGTTCGGCGCAGTCGGCGAAGTGGCGCATCGCCTCACGCCGGTCGCCTTGTTGTTCAGCTGCGTTGCCCATCAGCAGCAGCGTTGACACCTGACTGCGTACGTCACCAACCTCGCGGTAGATCTCCAGTGCCGAGGTCAGAGCGGCCAAGCGGGGCCTGTCCTCGTCGAGTGTGTCCTGGATCAATGCGAGCTCGCGCAGCGCGTCCGCCTCGGTCTCGCGGTCACCGACCGCGCGGGAGCGCTCCAGGGCGGTTAGGCATTCCTTCTCGGCTGCCTCGACTCGGCCCGTCAGGCGCAGTACCTCGGCGAGCGTGATGCCGAACCCCGCGAGCAGCCCGCCAATCTGGCCGCGCTGAGCGACGCGCAACGCGTTGCGGAAGTACGACTCCGCCCGCTCCCATCGGGTCATCGCCAGATTGGCCTTGCCCAGGCTGTTGAGTGTCTGCGCCAGCAGGAGGGCATGCTCAAGCAGCCGCCACAGCCGCAGCCCTCGGCGCAGCATGGCTATGGCGTCAGTCGGTTTGCCGACACCTAGCAGGAGCTCGCCGCAGGCGTTGCAGGCTAACTCGGCCGCCATTACCTCGCCAGCGGCGGACGCCACCTCGAAGCACCGGTGGTATAGATCAATCGCCTGATCGGTGTCGCCCTTGCGTGCTGCGGCAGTGCCCAGGTTGAGCAGGCCGCTCGCCTGCCACTCCATGTTACCGGTCTTCTCACCGGCCTCCCGTAGACACGCCGAGACGCGGACAAGCTCGTCCCACCTGCCCAGGTGCTGAAGCGCGGGAATGATCGCCGCGGCGAGCGTGATCACTTTGTCCCACAACTGTCGTTCGGTTCCCGACTCGACCATGACGACCGCGCCGACGTAGTCTTGGTTCAGCGAGTCGATGGCCTTCAGGTTGCCGCTAGATGGGACGGTCGCATTGGGGTCGACGAAGCCGATGGAACGGATGGCGTGGTCGGCTCGGACGGCGTACGCGAGGCAGGTGTTCGCGACGACCCGGTCACGCCAGTGGTGATCGGTTGAGGCCTTGCGTCGTGCGAACCGGTAGAGAATGTCGTGTAGGCGGAAGAGATCCGGCCCGGTTTGTTCGATGAGGTTCAATTGGTAGAGGTCATCCAGCAGACGTCCGGTGGCACGCAGGTGATCGGTGGCCAGCTTGGAGATGTCGTCGGCGAGCGCGGCCGTCACGACGTCGACGGTCACGCTGGTATGGGGCAGCAGGCCGAGCGTGGTGAACAGAAGGGTCTGCTCGTGTTCCAACAGCCTGTAGCTGTCCTCGAGGATCCGCTCGACGGACTTCGCGCCTGCTCTCAGCTCGTCAATGCCGTGATCGGGATTGGCGAGTTCGCCCAGGTACTGGCTCACGCAGAGCTGTGGGCTCTGCCGGATACGTGCGGAGGCGATTCGCACCGCGATGGGCAAGCCACCGCACACTGAGGCGAGCTCGGCGCATTCCTCGGCGGTGAGACGTTCAGCGACCGACATGGCCAATTGAGCAGCGTCCTGAGGCGGCAGGGGCCCAATCTCTACAAACTCGACATCCTCACCCGCCAGCCCGGTCAGCCGCAGCCTGGTCGTGCAGACAACGGCGAACTCTCCATCGATGGCGAGGAGGTCCTCCATTGACTCCTCGGTGTGGACGTTGTCCAAAACCAGCAACAACTTCGACTGGGCCAACAGCACAGCCAGCTTGGCGAGCTGCTGTTGACGTTCGCCTGGAAGCTGTGCGCCTGGGGCTAATGCGAGCAGCAGATTTGACAGCAAGTCACCCTGCTCAGGCACGTCAATGAAGATCGCACCACCAGGAAAGCTACTGGCTACCGACCATGCCAGGTGCGTCGCGAACGCGGTCTTGCCCGCGCCAGGAGGGCCATGCACCAGCAGCACTGGCCGTTCGCCATCCGCCAGCAAAATCGCTTTGCCCTGCTCAAGTTCTGCCTGTCGTCCGACGAGCGGTCGCCGCCGCGGCAGTCCCCGCCGCGGCTCGGCCGACGCCCAGCTCGGCACCGGCGACCGCGCCGACTGGTGAACATGCACATCGCCATGGATTTCGTGGGCCTGCACAATGCTGCCCACGACCGACGCCGTGACCTCATTGCCCCCCCACCCTGTCGGCTGGCTTCGGCTCCTCGTCTCCTCTGGCCTGTCCCGCCATCATTGCCATCAACCCCCGTCGCTATGCGGAGCCACCGACAGTAGCAAGTTGATCACTGCTTGCCCAACATGTCGATGACGTACACCTGTAGGGTCTCAGCGCTGATGGCATATCGATCTTCTGCGACCTGCGGTTTCTCGCTTGTCTCACAGCGATGTCATCCATGATCAATCTCAAACTCGTGGCATTTCCTTGGCGGTAGCTGCATGGCCGCACTGCCTCGTGTGCACCTGACCTGCGAAGTCTCATCGACAGCAGCGGATGTGCCACCGAGATGAGACAGCGACTGAGAATATGCAAGTGTTCTTTCCGCTTTGAAGT
Organism: Kutzneria viridogrisea DSM 43870; assembly: GCF_000525635.1. Classification (NCBI taxonomy): domain Bacteria; kingdom Bacillati; phylum Actinomycetota; class Actinomycetes; order Pseudonocardiales; family Pseudonocardiaceae; genus Kutzneria; species Kutzneria viridogrisea. Next base: position 5,880,445 of record NZ_CP007155.1, on the reverse strand, counting down.
GATCATTTTGCTGACTTCTTCCTGCGGTTTCCGTGGTAGTTGACCACTGCTGGTATTGCCTGCGTTCCGCAGCGGTTGATCGCCCGGGTCTTGGTCAAGCTCTGGAGACGTCAACCGCGACATGGCCATCCAGCACATGCGGGAATCACGCCTTGACCTTGACCTTGGGTCAGGGTGCATCTTGATCGCATGACTTCTGAGAACTCGACCGACTCGGCGTGGACTGGGATGGTGGCGGTGGCCGACACGGCGCTGGCTGCGGCCGATAGCGGTGGACTGGGCCATCCCGTGGTCTACCTCAACGGCCAGTTCGCCACTAAGTCGTACTGGCGGCGGGTCATCGCCGAACTTGGCAGCGGCTACCGGCACATCACCTACGACGAGCGTGCCCGGGGCAGGAAATCGAGGCGTTCGGCGGACTATTCGTTCGAGGCGACCGTCCGTGACGTTGACGCTGTCCTGAAGGCCAGGGGTGTGGATCGGCCGATTGTGGTCGGCTGGTCCTACGGCGCGGCGGTCGCAGTGCATTGGGCCGTCCGGAACCCGGACCGTGTCGCCGGGGTGGTGCTTGTGGACGGTGCTTACCCGTTCGACTGGAGCGATGACGCCCCGCCGGAACGGATCCGGAGGCTCTTCCGCCGGATGGCCTGGCTGATGCCGCTATTGCGCCCGACGGGCCTGACCCCGCGCATGACCGCTGAACAGATGGCGAACAGCAACATCGAGCTCAACGAGATCTACGGCGCGCTCGGCCCAGTCCTCGACCAGGTGGCCTTCCCTCTCCGCTATGTGGTCGCCTCGGGTGGCAACTTCGGAGGCGGTCGTGATGAGATGGAACGGATGCGCGCTTCCCTCGACCCGGTGCTGACCCGCAACCCGCACATCAAGGTGAGTGCGCGGGTCACGAGCAACCACGCGAAGGTCTTGCGCAAGGATTCCCGGGCCGTCGCCGACGCGGTTCGCGAGCTCGCCGCGACCCCTGACCGCCCAGGCCGCTGACCAGATGCCGGACGGCGTCACGATCGGCAAGGCGGCGGCGTTCGCCGAGATCACGGTGAAGACCATCCGGCACTACCACAAGCTCGGACTGATCGAAGAACCCCGCCGTGATGCCTCCGGCTACCGACGGTACGCAACGGCGGACCTGCTGCGGCTGGTCCACATCCGGACACTGGCCGCCGCAGGAATCCCGCTCGCCGAGATCGCGGACATCCTCGACGCCGGTTCCGACAGGTTCGACGCCGCGCTCGTCGACATCGAGCGACGCCTCACCAACCGGATCGACGACCTGATCGCACGACGCGACATGCTGCACCGGCTCACCACCGGCGATCGGGTCCTACTGCCCGACCGCGCCCTCGCCATCCTGGACCGAGCCGCTGATCTCGACTTCACCCCGGATGACGTGACGATGGTCCGAGAGGCCCTCATACTGTTCAGGGCCCTGGTGCCAGAGGGCTTCGACGACTACCTTTCCCACATCGAAACCATCCTCGACGACCCCCAGTACATCTGCCTAATCAGACGCCAGTGGCAGGCCGGCGAGTGGAAACCTGACGACCCCCGCGTCGACGAACTCGCCACAGCCATAGCCGAACACCTGATCGCCCACCCCTCGCTGCTACCCCTCCCAACCGCACTCCAAGCACGAGCCGACGGCCAAATCCGATATGGCCTGCTCAAACACTACGGGGAAGAGCAAAAACCGGCCTGGGCCAGACTAACCGCGTTGATCGAGACACGACTGCATGCGGCTGGCATCAAAACCTTGTACCAGACGTCACCCGACTGAGTCATAGTCGCGTTCGGATAGCAGCCAGCCCCGCCGCCAGCCCGGTAAAATTTCGGGCCCCATATTGGCAATAAGACTGGCTGCCCGTTTCCACCGCATCTGAGATCAAAAGATCGGACAATTACCATGTTCGCGCGGAACGTGTCATTCCATCCGCGGGCACACGAACTCCGCCTCCGGCGCCAATCTCCGGAACATGGATCGACACCGAGCAAGGCTCAGCTGCAACCATCATGGGCTCTTCCTCCCGCTGCTGGTCGGTGAGCACCAGAGCGGCCAGGGATACACCACACACGCCAGCGACATCGCGAGGCAGGGCGGCCGGTCGGCGACACCACCCAGACGGCCCAAAAGATCAAGACAACGATGATGGCCAGCGGCAAGTCTTAGTGCCCGTTTTCGAACTGAGGGCCGGGTGTGAAGGTGGGTGACGAGACAGGGGAACTCCTGGTAGATCGGACGTTGTCGAAGCGCCGTTCCGCCAGGAGTTCCATTGCTATCGTGCCCGATGCCCGCGGGCGATGCCACCGCGGGTGCCTCGTGCTGCCGGCTGGCCGCAACCCACCAGCCCACACGGCGTGCCAACCGGTATCCCTCGGATGTCACCGACGCGCAGTGGGCGGTGTTGGACCCACTGCTGCCGGATCCGGCCTGGCTGGGTGGCCGGGGTGGCCGTCGAGAGCGGCACTGCCGCCGGGTGATCGTGGACGCGATCTTGTACCTGGTGGACAACGGCATCAAGTGGCGTGCGCTGCCGGCGGACTTCCCGCCCTGGCCGACGGTCTACAAACGGTTCGCCCTGTGGGAGAAATCCGGTGCGACGCAGCGGATCCTGGACGGGCTGCGGGACCGTGCCCGGCTGGCGGAGGGCCGGGTGGCGGCGCCGTCAGCGGCGGTGATCGACTCGCAGTCGGTCCGCGCGGCCGAGACCGTGGGACGGGCCACTCGCGGGTGGGACGCGGGCAAGAAGGTCAACGGCCGCAAGCGCCATATCGTGGTGGACACCGTCGGGTTCGTGCTGGCGGTGCTGGTGACCCCGGCCTCGATCCAGGACCGGGTCGCCGCCCGCGCACTGCTGCTGCGACTGGGTGCCACGGTCGGCGACCGGATCCGGTTGGTATGGGCCGACGGCGGCTACACCGGCACCTTGCTGGACTGGGCGCGACAAGCGCTCGGCGTGGTGGTGGAGATCGTCAAACGCCCCGACCTGCCCCACTTCACGGTGCTGCCCCGCCGCTGGGTGGTGGAGCGGAGCCTGGCGTGGATCACCGGTCACCGCCGCTGTGTCCGTGACTACGAACGACTTCCACACCACCACGAAGCGATGGTCCGCTGGGCCATGATCCGCATCACCAGCCGCCGATTGACACAGACCCTGTAGATCAGAAACGGGCACTTACACCGATGGCACAAGTGCCAACCAGGTGCCAAGATCATTGAGAAAGTGTCATCGGATTTGAGACGCTACAGAAGAAACTGTAGGATCTCACCGTCGATGACATAGCGGTCTTGTTCGACCTGGGCTTTCTCTGTTGTCTCACGGCGATGTCACCATGATCAGTCTCAAACTCGTGGCACTTCCTCGGTTGTGGCCACGCAGGCGGTCAGTCGCGTGTGCACCTGACCTGCGGAATCTCACCGGCGCTGGCGGATGCGCCATCGCGGTGAGACGGCGACTGAGAAAATGCCAAGATCGCCGAGAACCTATAGCAATGCAGGGTCCGCGTTTCGGTGTCACATGGCGACGTTGTGAGCCGCGCGTTCATCTCAGTCCGCGCTTCATGTCACCTTGATCGTTCCGAGTTTCGTGTCACTTCTCTGTGCGGTGTCGGTGCTCCCGAAGGCGAGCTCGGGGTGTGGGACTGGCTCGGAAAATTTCGGGGCGGAACCAGTCCATCCCGACCAGCGGGAACGTGGTCAGGCAGTCCGGTCATCGGGAAGGGATCGGGTTTGCCCGGTCTGGCGTGCGGTCAGGACTGGTCCAGGGCCCGTTCGATCGCGCGGCGTGCCCGGCCCGCGGCCGTCCGGTCGTGCTGGAGCTGCATGGCCGCGTTCAGTGCCAGCCCGGCGGCGACGATCTCGAACAGCGCCTGGTCGATGTCGAACCCGGCGGGTAGCTCGTCGTTGTCCACCGCCACGGCCAGGTCCGCCCGCAGCTGGTCCCGCCAGCGCGACCACACCTCGGCCACCGCGTCGCGGACCCGGCCGGGGCGGCCGTCATACTCGCTGAGCGCCGCGGTCATCAGGCAGCCGCCGGGCAGTAGCGGCGCTTCCAGGTAGTCCACGGAATTGGCGCACACCGCGCGCAGCCGACGCAGACCCGGCGGCTCGGCCAGCGCGGGCTCGACCACCCGGTGCCAGAAGTCCACGAACGCCTTGTCCAATGTGGAGATCTGCAGCGTCTCCTTGGTGCCGAAGTGCTTGTGCACCCCGGACTTGCTCATCTCCAGTTCCTCGGCGAGCCGGCCGATGGTGATGCCGTCCAGCCCTTCCTCGGAGGCGATCTCGGCGGCACGGCCGAGGATCCGGCCCCTGGTGGCCTGCGCTTCGGCCACTGAGCGTCGCGGTGACATGTGACGAGGATAGCGTACGTGCGTTCGCTATTGATTTATCGAACGACCGTACGCTAAATTTCGCGGCAATCGCCGGAACGAAGGAGCGCGACATGCGGGTGCGACGACTGGGCTGGGCCGGGCTGGAAATCGAGGCGGGCGGTGAGCGACTGGTGATCGACTACGTGCAGGACCTCTCACCGCTGTTCACCGGGTGGAAGCCCGGCGAAGGGCTGACGACGCCGAGCGGGAACGTCACCGCCGCGCTGGTCACGCACCTGCACCGGGACCACACCGACGCGGCCGCGCTCGCGGACGTGCTGACGCCGGGGGCGCCTGTGCTGCGACCGGCGCCCGGTCCCGGTGACGACGTGGACAACGTTACGACGCTGCCGGCCGAGCGCGAGCTGGCCCTGCACCGGCTGACCGCCGAGGTTGTGGATGCCTGGTCCACCCGCGAAGCCGGGCCGTTCCGCGTCACCGCGGTCGCCGCCGTCGACGGGCTGGGTGATCCCCAGCTGAACTGGGTGGTGCAGGCCGACGGGCAGCGGGTCTTCCACGGCGGGGACACGATGTTCCACGGCTACTGGTGGCGCATCGGGCGCCGGTTCGGTCCGTTCGACGCGGTGTTCCTGCCCGCCAACGGCGCGGTGGTCGACGCGCCGCACCTGCAGCCGCCGAGCCCGCTGCCCGCCGCGCTGGACCCGAGACAGGCCGCCACGGCCGCGGAGATCCTCGACGCCCGGTACGCGGTGCCGATGCACTACGAGGCGGAGCAGCTGGACAAGATCGCGGGCTACGTCGAGGTCCCCGACCCGGAGCACGAGTTCCGCACGCACGCCGGACAACGCGCCCACGTGCTGCCCATCGGGGAATGGCTGGACCTGGCCGCATGACCGCAACTCCGCGACGTAGCTCCGGCATGGACGCAGTCAGCTCAGGACAAGGGAAAGGACTCCGGGTGAGTACAGAGATCAGGGTCGTCGCGGTCACCGGCGGCGGTACAGGCATCGGCGCGGCGGTGGCCCGCCGCTACGCGGCCGAGGGCGCGAACGTGGTGGTCCTCGGACGGCGGCGTGAACCGCTGGAGAAGGTGGCGGAGGAAACCGGCGCGCACGTCATCGCATGTGATGCCAGCGTGACCTCGGACGCGGAGAACGCGGTCGCGGAGATCATCGGCCGGTTCGGACGGCTGGACGTCGTGGTCGCGAACGCCGGCGGGCACGGGCTGTCGTCGGTGACCGACACCGACGACGAGGAGTGGGAGTTCGCGCTGCGCTCGAACCTGTCGAGCGCGTTCGTGTTCTGCCGGGCCTCGCTGCCCTCGCTCGTGGAAGCCGGAGGACAGGTGGTGATCGTGTCCTCGTTGGCCGGTCTGTTCGCCGGCCCCAACGTCGCGGGGTACACCGTCGCGAAACACGCGCTGATCGGCCTCACCCGGTCGATCGCCCGGGACTACGGGCCCCACGGTGTCCGCGCGAACGCGGTCTGCCCCGGTTGGGTCCGCACCCCGATGGCCGACGGCGAGATGGACCAGTTCGCCGAGGCGGCCGGGTTTGCCGGAGGACGCGACGAGGGCTACCGCCGGGCGACCGCCGAGGTCCCGCTCCGACGCCCGGCCGAACCGGACGAGATCGCTTCCATCGTTCGGTTCCTCGGCTCGCCGGAATCGTCGTATATCACCGGCGCGGTACTGGTCGCCGACGGCGGCGCGCACGCGGTCGACCTGCCCACACTGGCCTTCGAACGCGTCGGCACGGACACCTGACGCCAGCCTCGCCAACGTAAAACTCGCGACGTCGAGTTTTCACGTTCAGGAAGGCCTGTCGGGGGCTGCATTCGCCGCGGCAGGCGGAGCACAGGTGTCAGACCGCGGTGTTCGAGACACTCGTCGAGGACGTCGGAACCCGCGAGGAGTTCGTCGAGGTGCTGGTCGACCTCGTCCATGCGAGTCCTGCCCGCCGGCGCAGCGCGGTCCTCGTTTCTAGTTGCACCTCGCGGCACTGCGCAACCCCGAACTGCGCGTCCTGGCCCAGAGGTGGACCAGGAGCAGCCAGCAGGTACTGGCCCGCTTCACAGGCGCGGACGACGCCGCACGCCTGGACGCGCTGCTCGAAGGGATGATCATGCACGCATTGCCGGCGACCGGACCGCGGTCAGGGGAGGCGGCACGGGCCGCGATCGCCAAGACCGTCGAGCCGCCCGGCAAGGACGACTTTCCGCGAGTGCAAGGAGAAAACCATGGTGCTCGCCAGGCCCGTACTCGAGGTCACCGATGCCGAACTCGGCGAGCCGCGAGCTCGGCTGGCCGCCACGCGATCCACCGCACGGCGTCCCGGATGTCCGTGGCCAGGCCGGTGTCGCCGGCCAGGGCCGAGCCCTTGCTCGCGTACGCGGTGGACATGGTGACCAATCGGGCTACCGACTCGGTGGTGTACCACTCGTCGTCACCGGCCAGGTCGGCCCACAACGCGGTGCGTCCGGTCGATTTGTCCAGTGCGCCCCAGTGCCTCTTCGCGTCGCCATCGACCCGGCCGAGCGCCGTCTCCAGCGCCGGATCTGCGGGGTCGTAGCCGTCGCCGTCGGTGAGCACGTATTGCCACCGTTCGGTCATCGTCCCGCCGGTCGTGGCCGCGGTCGCCGTGGCCGGCGACAGGAGTGTCGCCGCCACCGCGACCGTCGACAAATGTACTCACTAATCGAACGGGTTCCCCCTCGTTGTCTGAGGGGGAACCTAGACGATCATTACCGGCCGAACCATTGGAGCAGCGCGGCTTCTGGGCTCTCAGCACCCGCTGCCCAGCACACGTGGCCGTCCGGGCGAACCAGCACCGCCCGCGCGTCCACCGCGTCCCGCCAGTCCTCGGTCACGGTCGCCGACACGTGGTCGACCCGGCCCCGCGCGTGGCCGGCCAGCGTCGCCTCGCCGTCGAGTTCCAGCAGCAGGCCCCGACCGCCGCGGAGCAGGTCGCAGATCCGGGTCGGGCCGACGGCCGTGGTCAGCCCGAGATCGGGCATCCGGGAGCCCACCAGGGGATGCTCCGAGTCGCCGTAGCGCACGTCGAGGCCGGAAATCATGCCGGCCAGGTAGCGGTTGCCGTCGGGTGTCCGCGCGAGATCGAGGACGATGTCGCGCAGCGCCGCGACGTTCTCGTCCTCGATCACGTTCATCAGCACGCCCTGCGCCTTGGTGTTGTTCAGCACCCGGGCGGCCACCGGGTGGCGCTCGACGTGGTAGCCGTCCAACAACGCGTCTCCCGCCCGGTCACGCAGTCGCGCCGCGAGCTTCCAGCCGAGGTTGACCGCGTCCTGGATGCCGAGGTTGATGCCCTGCCCGCCGACCGGGAGGTGGATGTGCGCCGCGTCGCCGGCGAAGAACACCCGGTCCACCCGATACCGGTCGACCTGCCGCGAGGCGTTGCTGAACCGCGATGCCCACCGGATCTCCTGGAGGTCGGTTTCCTCGCCGTACACGGCCTGCAGTGCGGTGCGCGCCTCAGCCAAGGTGACCGGGGTATCCCGGGGGACCTGGGTTGGCGAGCCGAACATCAGCCGGTAGCACCCATTATCCAATGGAGACAGTGCCGTCCAGTGGCCGTCCTTACCGCGGACGTGCCGGCTGAAATGCTCCACTGTGGTCGGTACCGCGTCCGACCGGCTGGTCAGCACGACATCGGAGACGACCGCGGAGATCGTGCCCGCCGTACCGGGGAAACCGACGCCGACCAGCTTGCGCACCCTGCTGTGCGCGCCGTCGCAAGCGACCAGGTATTGCCCACGTAGCCGCACCGCCTCGCCATCCGGACCGGTCACGGTCCCGGTAACGCCCTCGGTGTCCTGATCCAGTGTCACCAGTTCGTGCCCGCGCAGCACCGGGATGCCGTACTCGACGACCCGCTTCTCCAGCACTTCCTCGACCCGGGCCTGCGGAATCGGCACACCCCACGGATGCCGGGTCCGCCAGGGCCGGCAGTCCAGCGGCACCGGCAGCGCCGCGAAGTGACCGCCCGACCCGCGCCGCGCCGTCGCGCGGTCCAGCACGTTGTCGAGCAGGCCACGCTGGTCCAACACCTCGGCGGTGCGCGGCTGTAGGCCGCCAGCCTTGGACTGGCCGCTGCGCTCGACAAGCTTCTCCACCACCACGGTCCGCACCCCGGCCAGGCCCAGTTCGGCGGCCAGCATCAACCCGGTCGGCCCACCGCCCACCACGATGACCTCGGTCTCCATCGCCCCTCCACTCCTTCGGTAAACCCGGTGGATATGTATACCAGGTTTACTTACCGCCTTGGTGTAGGATTTACCGGTGACCGGGTTGCGAGAGCGTAAGAAGCTGCAGACCAGGACCGCGATCTCCAAGGCGGCGATCGCGCTGTTCCTGCGGTCCGGCTTCGACCGGGTCTCGGTCGTGGAGGTGGCCGAGGCGGCGGAGGTCTCCAAGCGCACCCTGTTCAAGTACTTCCCGACCAAGGAAGACCTGGTGCTGCACCGCTTCGCCGATCATGAGACCGAGACCGCCCGGGTGGTCCTGGACCGTGCGGCGGGGGAGACGCCGTTGGCCGCGCTGCACCGGTTCTTCCTGGACCGACTGGCCGAGCGCGATCCGGCCTATGGCCTGTGCGACGACCCCGAGGTGCTCGCCTTCTATCGGATGGTCTCCACGACCGACAGCCTCAGGGCCCGCTTGATGCAGTACGGAACCCGCGGCGACGCCGCGCTGACCGACGCGTTGCGTGCGGCCAACGCCGCTCAAACGACCGCATACCTGGCCGCCCGCCAGATCAACCGGACCTTTCTGGTCCTGGTCGAGCTGAACTGGCGGCAACTGGCCGAGGGGCGCCGCGCCGACGATCTTTACCCCGAGGCCGTGGCCAACGCCAACCACGCCTTCGACCTGCTTCGTGGCGGTCTTGGCGACCATTTCGGCTGACCCTGGACGGAAATCCCGGCCGACTGGGAGCCTGCTTCCTTACTGTCAGGACCCGTTCGGGAGTCCGCTGATGTCATGAGAAACCTCTTTGTACGCATCGGCGGTCGCCGTCGCGTCGTCCTCGTGGGAGGAGGCGGGGACGGTGCCGCTCGGCCGCGTTCGCTACGGCCACGCCCAATGCAACGCCATCCGCAACCCCATCAGCCACACCGAGGGCGACCTGGACGAGGACGAAGCCCTTGAGCAACTCGCCGTCGAAGCTGATCTGAGTGCCCACGCCGATGCGCACCCCGGCGGCGGTCACGATGCGACCCGCAGCACGGTCGTGGCGCCGAGTGGCCGGGACAGGTCGACGCGGAAGTGCTGCCGCCACAGCAGATGCAGAACGACGGCCCGTGCGACATCCGGCGCTTGTGTGGGCAGGACCCGGAACGCCTCGCCCAGCGTCACGCCGTTCAGGTCCGCTGTTCGCAGCTCGTCCACCACGGCCTGGCCGAACAGCCAGGGGCGGCGGTAGCCGGCCAGCAGCCGGACGTTGGCCAGCTCGACCGCTGCCGGCTCGGTCCAGACCTCGTAGCGCCACCCGCGCGACTCGACCGCCCGCCTCGTCCACACCAGCGTCCGCGCCACCGTCGGGGCCGTCGCGCGCCGGGACGGCTTCACGTCGACCACGACTGGCGTGGAGTCGGTGAGCAGCAGGTAGTCCGGGACATGGCGGCGCACGCGCCCCTCGATGTCCGCGTGCAGGAGGAACGGCTGAGCCACGATATGCCGCACCGACGGGTCGAAGTCGGCGAACAGCAGCCGAGCAAGTTCCAGCCGCGACTCGTAGAGGACGAGATCGCCCACGGTCGCCGACCAGAAGCTGCCCGAGTAGTGGTTTTGCCCCTGGTAGAAGCGAAAGGTCCGCCAAGGCACGGCCACGCCCAAGGTTCCCGTGCTGATCGCGGACCAGGGCGACACGACTTCGTCGGCCTGGCCGGGAAGCCGGACACGGACAGACAGCGGAAGGTCGTTCGACGTAGCCGCCATGGTGCTCCCTGCCGCCGGTGAGCCGCCGGACACCTACAGAGCTACTCCACTCGGCCGCGCCGCGGTTCGCCAGGCAGCGGCGAGTCGCCAGGTCCCACTCGAACGGCCCATGGACCAGCTGGAAAGATCAATTCCAGTTGGATGGCCCCGGGGCCATCCAGGGGCCAAGATCTTCGGGAAAGGGCCATCGAAATCGGGACCCTACAGACGCATGTAGGTTCTCACCGCGTGTGACATGTTGATCTCCGCTGACCTGCGATTTTTTGGTCGTCTCACGACGATGTCAGCATGATCAGTCTCAAATCCGTGGCATTTCTTCGCCCGGCACCGGTCAGGTCAGCGGTCGTCCAGCCCATCGCCGCCGCTCGGGTTGTCGAGGTCGTCGAGTTTCTGTTGTATGCGTTCGGCGTCCTCGGTGCGCTGCTGGGCCCGGTACAGCTCCAGCGCTTCCCGCCATACCGCCTGGGCCCGCTCGTGCTGGCGGAGGGCGGCGTGCGGTTCGCCTAGCAGGTTGAGGGTGCCGGCGACTCCGTAGGTGTGACCGAGGTCGCGGAACAGAGTGAGAGCCTGCTGATAGTGGCTGATGGCTTGGTGATGGTCGCTGGTGTGGTGGTGGATGTAAGCCAGGTTCTCTAGGGCGCGAGCTTCACCGGCAGGGTCGTGGTGGTGGCGGTGCAGGGTAAGCGCGGTCTGACAAAGGGCGTGAGCCCGCTCGTAGTCACCGAACCGGGCGACGTACCGGCCCACCGCATTGAGCGAGGCGGCTTCCCACACCGGGTCATCAAGGGTGCGGAAGAGCGACAAGGCGTGGGTGGCGTGCTGCAGTGCCAGCCGCTCGTTCCCCCACCGTTCCCAAGCTATTGCGATCGTGAAGTGGGTGTGAGCTTGGGCAGTGAGGTCGTGGTGATGCTTGGCCAGGGTGAGGGCCTGGTGCAGGTGCTCGATCGCTTCCTCGTGCCGTCCCTCGGCGGCGTAGGTGTCGCCGAGGTTCCGGTGGGCGAGGGTGGTGCAGTTGCTGGGGGCGGGGAGGTGTTCGGCGGCGGCCAGCCCTGCCTGCCAGACAGCGATCAGGTCGTGAAGGCTTCCCCGTCGGTGATGGAAGGCAGTCAGGGACTGGGCTAAATTCCATACGGCTTGGTGCCAGCCGTGGGTGGCGGCGGTATGTTGGGCGGCCAGCAGGTTGGGCTGTTCGGTATCGAGCCAGGCCAGAGCTGCCGCGTAGTCGGGTAGCGCCTGGGCGAGGCAGTTGGGCTCAGGCGGGTCGAGTCGGATGGGCTCGCGGGAGTCCAGGAGGCGCTCGGCGTTGTCGGCGGTGTACAGGTAGAAGTCGACCACTCGCCGCAGCCCCGCAGCCCGCGCATCCTCGGGCAGGTCGTGGTGGGCGGTGTCGGTGGCGAAGTCGCGGACCAGGTCGTGCATCACGTACCGACCGCCTGGTCGTCGGTCCAAAAGTGACGCCTCTTCTAGATCGCGCAGCGCCTTCCTGGTCTGCGGTTCGGACAGGCCAGCGAGGCTGCAGACGGCAGGGATGCCGATGTCTGGACCCGGGGCTATGCCCATCAGCCCGAACACGGTGTGTTGCCGGTCAGTGAGCCGGCGCAGGGACCAGGAGAGCACGGCGGGCAGGCTGGCGGCGGGGACGTCGGAATCCAGGGCGTCTAGGCCGAGGTCGCGCAGGTCGGCAACGAAGTCGTGCAGCAGGTCGGGGTCGCTGCGGATACGGGCGGCGATCAGGCCGAGCGCGAGCGGGAACCCTTTGCACAGGCCAATCAGCTCGGTGATCGCGCGTTCCGCGTCGGCACGGTCGTGAGCGTCGCCGGCCGCGCTGGCGAGCAGGGTGCGGGCCTCAGTATCGGTGAGCACGTCGAGTCGCACCGGGTGAGCGCCGCGATTGGTGAGCAGCGCGTCGAGCCGGTGGCGGCTGGTGGCCAGGACGGTGCAGGAAGTCCCGCCGGGCAGCAGGGGCTCGACTTGGTCGGCGGTGGCGGCGTTGTCGAGCAGGATCAGCAGGCGTTTGCCGGTGGTGTGGGTGCGGTAGAGCGCGATGCGGGCGTCGAGGTCGGTGGGCTGGTGGTCGCGGTCGACGCCGAGGGCGGCGAGGAATTCGGCCAGCACGTCGGCGGGGTGTCGGGGTTCGCCTGGGCTGAAGCCGCGTAGGTCGACCGAGAGGTGCCCGTCGGGGAAGCGGTGCAGGTTGCGGTTGGCCCAGGTCAGCGCGAGCCAGGTCTTGCCGATGCCGCCGATGGCAGAGATCACTGCCGTTGCGCCGCCGTCCTGCCCGCCGTTCCTGGGCGAGGAGCCAGTGAGGGCGCGGTCGAGCGTGGCCAACTGGTCGGCGCGGCCGACGAACCCTGTCGGCGCCGCGATCAGTTGACGCGGCGGCCGCGGTGCGGGCAGGTGGTTGTGGACGCCGCCGGTGATCACCCCAGCCTGCACAACCGTGGTCGCCACGTCGGCGTTCACAGTGTTGTGGGTCGTCGCCGACTGCTGGTGGTTTTCGCTGTCGTAGCCGGTGTCCACGGCTTGGTGCTGATTTGCGTCCGTCATTGTCTCGCCCCCGTCGTATGCCACGTAGAGCATCCGACGCTAGTGTCCTGCGCCGGAAATCCGCCTACAAAATCGGGCGAGTGACTCGAGGATCTCTTCGGCGGTCTTGGTCCAGATGAACGGCCGTGGATGGGTGTTCCAGTCAGCGATCCAGACGCGGATGTCCTTCTCCAGCGCTTGGACGCTGCGGTGGGTACCTCGGGTGATCTTCTGGTCGCTGAGAAAGCCGAACCAGCGTTCGACCTGGTTGATCCACGATGATCCGGTCGGGGTGAAGTGCATGCGGAACCTGGGGTGCTTGGCCAGCCAGGCCTTGATCGCCGGGGTCTTGTGAGTGCCGTAGTTGTCACAGACCAGGTGGACGGCCAGCTCCGCCGGGACCGTCTTGTCGATCGTGATGAGGAACTTCTTGAACTCGGCGGCCCGGTGCTGACGATGCAACTCGGCGATCACCGTGCCATCGGCGACGTCGAACGCGGCGAACTGTCAAGTACCGGGTTTGATGGAGGGGCTGATCATCCGCTCGGTGTCGACGCGGGTGTGCTTACGCGGTGATGGTTGGCTTCGTGTTCCACCGGTGGAATCAGGCCGAGTTCGCCGTGGAGCCGGCGGTGGTTGTACCAGTCGATGTACTCCGCGACGGCGATCTCGACATCGTCGATGCCGCGCCAGGGGCCCATGTTGCGGATCAACTCGGCCTTGAAGATCGAGTTGAACGCCTCGGCCAGGGCGTTGTCGTAGCTGTCGCCCACGGATCCGACCGAGGCCACCGCGCCGGCGGCGGCCAGCCGTTGGGTGTAGCGCACCGCCCCGTATTGCGCGCCGCGGTCGGAGTGGTGGACCAGGGCGCGGGTGTCCTGTCGGTCCCGTCGACGGGTCCACAGGCCCATCTCCAGCGCGTCGAGCGCCAGGCCGGTGCGCAGGCTGGTGGAGACCTGCCAGCCGACCACACGGCGGGAGAACACGTCCAGCACGAACGCGGCATACACCCAGCCGGTGAACGTGCGGATGTAGGTGATGTCGGCGACCCACAGCCGGTTGGGCGCCGGGGCGGTGAAGGTCCGTTTGACCAAGTCCGGGCGCGAGTCGTTCCCTTTGCCCGGTCGGGTGGTGCGTGGTGTCCTCAGTCGGGAAACCCCTTGCAGGCCACCCGTTCTCATCAGTCGAGCGACGGTGCAGCGGGCGACTGTTCGGCCGTGGACCCCGCCCTGGCGGACCAGTTCGGCGTGGACCTTGCGGACCCCGTAGACGCCGTAGTTGTCCTGGTGGATCTGGGTGATCTTCGCGGTGATGGCGATATCGCGGACCGCGCGGGCTGACGGCGGGCGGGACCGGGCGGCATAGTAGGTGCTCGGAGCGATCTTCATGCCGGCCTGGGTGAGCACGGTGCAGATCGGCTCGACTCCGAACTGGTGCTTGTGGGTGTCGATGTAGTCGACGATCAGCGGGAGGGGCGGTCTAGCTCCGCCGCGAAGAAAGCCGACGCGGACTTGAGGATCGCATTGGCTCGACGCAGCTCCTGGTTCTCGCGTTCCAGCTGGGCGATGCGCTCGGCGTCGCTGGTGGTGGTGCCCGACCGGTCCCCACTGTCGATCTCGGCTTGTTTGACCCAGGTCCGTAGCGATTCGGGGTGGATGCCCAGTTGGTCGGCGATCCGTTTGATCGCGCCTGGCGCGGTGGCGGGGTCCCGGCGGGCGTCCACGGCCATCCGGGTCGCGCGTTCACGCAACTCGTCGGGGTACTTCTTCGGCGCGGGCATCGTGATGGTTCCTTCCAGGTTTCGATGTCTCCATCAAACCCGATACGGAACAAACAGGCTGGTGATGCCATTGCGGGCGTAGTCATGTGTGCGCCGCTCAGGCATACCCGGCATCATCGGCAGCACCGGCTGGGAGCGGTCCAGTGCCTGGATCTGACTCTTCTCGTCCACGCACAGCACCACCGCCCGCTCGGGCGGATTGTGGTACAGGCCAACGACATCGACGACCTTCTCCACGAACAATGGATCGGTCGAGAGCTTGAAGGTCTCGGCACGGTGGGGTTTGAGCCCGAAATCGCGCCAGATCCGGCCGATGGTCGACTTGCTCAGCCCGGACTTCTCCGCCATCGACGCCCGAGACCAGTGTGTGGCGTTGCGCGGGGTCTCCTCCAGAGTCGCCACGATCACCTCTTCGACCTGGTCCACCGTGATCGACGGCGGACGGCCCGGCCGTTCCTCATCGACCAGGCCCTCCAGCCGATGCTGGAGAAATCGCCTGCGCCACTTGGTCACCGTCGACGGGTGAACCCGAAGATCCTCGGCGATCTGCTTGCCTGGCAGGCCGTCCGCGCACGCCAGCACAATCCTGCACCGCTGTGCCAGCACCTGCGACGACTTCGCCCGCCGCGCCCACCGTTCCAGCGTTACCCGCTCCTGCTCGGTCAACGTCACCTCAGCAGGAGGACGTCCAA
The DNA here is from genome assembly GCF_000525635.1 of Kutzneria viridogrisea DSM 43870. Classification (NCBI taxonomy): domain Bacteria; kingdom Bacillati; phylum Actinomycetota; class Actinomycetes; order Pseudonocardiales; family Pseudonocardiaceae; genus Kutzneria; species Kutzneria viridogrisea. The sequence continues at coordinate 5,865,144 of NZ_CP007155.1, read as the reverse complement.
TCCGCGCCATCAACCCAGACTAGACTTATGTGGCGGATTTCCGGCGCACGACACTAGGGCGTGTCTGACAAAGTTTTGGTCCAGGTGATCACCGCGTGCAGGACGATCGCTGCCCGGTAGACCACGGCAAGCTTGTCGTACCGGGTGGCGATACCCCGCCACTGCTTGAGGACGTTGAACCCACGCTCGATCACGTTGCGGCCCCGGTAATCCACCGGATCGAACGCTGGCGGCCGCCCACCACCAGACCCTCGACGAACCCGGTGGCCGGCCTGGTCAGCCGGCTCCGCAATGACCGCACCGATCCTCCGCGAGCGCAGAAGAATCCGGATCGCCCGCGACGAATACGCCTTGTCGCCACGTACCCGGTCCGGCCGCGTCCGCGGTCCACCTCGTCCCCGACGCGCAACCCGTAGATGCCCCAACAGATACGGAAACACCGGAGCGTCCCCGCCCTGTCCCGGACCGACCAACACCACCAGCGGCCGACCCCGCCCGTCCACGAGGTGGTGGATCTTGGTGGTCCACCCGCCCCGCGAGCGACCCAGAGCGTGGTCAGGCGGCTCGGCCAGCGGATTGGTGTAGTTCGACCCAGCCCCCTGTGTCCCGGGTGATGCTGGTGGCGTGCTGGTGCGCGCGGACGATCGTGGAGTCCACCGACACCGACCAGTCGATCACCCCTGCCGCGTCGGCCACCGCCAGCAGGCGGGACAGCAACACATCCCACGTGCCGTCGGCCGACAACCGACGATGCCAGGTCCAGATCGTCTGCCACGACCCGAACACCGCCGGCACGTCCCGCCACGCGATCCCACACCGGTAGCGGTAGATGATGCCCTCCACCATCGACCGCGCATCAGCAAACGGCCTGCCCTGCCGATGCGTCCGCGCCGGCAACAGGTCCTCGATCAACGCCCACTGCTCATCAGACAACAGCTGGAACCGTGTCATGACCACCAGGATCGCAGCACTCCAACGCAATGTTTGTCAGACACGCCCTAGCCAAGCGACGCCGCAGCGACCACGCGATTCACGCGGATAGGCGTGTCGGGCTGCCGCGTGTCCCGAATTTGAGGGTTTTCCGGACGCTGCTCGGCTCCACTCAGGCGGCCGAATCTCACGTCCGTTGCACAAGTGCAGGTCAGGTGCAGTTGGAAATGAGCAAGTGCAGCGGGATTTGAGACCCTACAGGTCGTGTAGGTTCTCACCGCGCATGACATATCGATCTTGTTCGACCTGCGACTTCTCCGGTTGTCTCACGTGTTGTCACCCAAGATCAGTCTCAATTTCTTGACGTTTCTTCAGTGGAGGCCCGGATCCCGGCCCATCGTGCGAACTCGCGGTGCGGGTTTGGTGGCGGTGGAGGGCTGCTACTCGTGGTCGAGGGCGTCCAGTTGCCGCTGCACCCGGTTGGCATCCTGGCGTGACCCCGTTGGGTTGATCCAGCTCGAGTGAGAGTCTTGCGGCCCACGCTGTGGGCAGGAAGGCTCGATGACGATGAGTACCAGGAAGCGGCACACCCCCGAGCAGGTCGTGCGGAAGCTGGCCCAGGCCGACCGGCTGCTGGGCGAGGGCAAGGACATCGCGGATGTCTGCCGGGAGTTGCAGGTCAGCGAGCCGACCTACTACCGGTGGCGTAACCAGTTCGGCGGTCTGAAGGCCGATGACGCCAAGCGGTTGAAGGACCTGGAACGAGAGAACGCCACCCTCAAGCGGCTGTTGGCCGACGCGGAACTGGAGAAGGCGGCGCTCAAGGAGATCGCCAAGGGAAACTTCTAAGCCCGGACCGCCGGCGGGCGGCCGTGCACCACCTGATGCGGGCGCTCGGGGTGAGTGAACGGTTCGCCTGCCGGGTGACCGGGCAGAACAGGGGCACCCACCGGCGGGCGCCGGTGACCCAGACCCCGGCAGATCCGGACGCGGCGTTGCGGGCCTGGCTGCGGGACTACGCGAAGGCGCATCCGCGATGGGGGTTCCGGCGGGCCTACCACGACGCCCGTGGCGAGGGCTGGACGGTCAACCACAAGAAGGTCCAGCGGTTGTGGCGCGAGGAGGGCTTACGGGTGCCCCAGCGGCGTCGCCGCAAGCGTCTGGGCACCTCGACCGCGAAAGACACTCCGAAGGCGGACGCGCCGAATCGCGTGTGGGCGGTCGACTTCCAGTTCGATGCCACCACCGATGGCAAACCCGTCAAGATTGTGTCCATTGTGGATGAGCACACCCGGGAATGTCTGGGCGGTCTGGTCGAACGCTCGATCACCGCGGAACGCCTGATCGATGAGCTGGACCGCATCGCTGGCGATCGGGGCTACCCGGCGGTGCTGCGCAGTGACAACGGTCCCGAGCTGGCCTGCGCGGCGATGAGCGACTGGGCCGGTGAGCGTGTCGGGTTGGCGTTCATCCCGCCGGGCCAGCCGTGGCGCAACGGCTATGTCGAGTCGTTCAACGGCCGGCTCCGTGACGAATGCTTGAACATCAACCTGTTCTGGTCGCTGATCCAGGCCCGGGTCGTGATCAGCGACTGGAAGGACGAATACAACCACCATCGCAGGCACTCCGCGCTGGGCTATCAGACCCCGGCCGGCTACGCTGCGGCCTGCATCCACCGATAACCGACTCTCACAGACGGTGGGTCACTTCACGGGGTCCCGTCAATCCTCGTCGCGTCCCTGTTGCCGGAACAGCTCCAGGGCTTCCCGCCATACGGTGCGGGCCTGCTCGTGCTGGCCGAGGGCGGCATGGGGATGCCCGAGTCGGTCGAGGCTGTCGGCGGACTGGTAGGTGTGGGCGAGCCTGCGGAACAGGGTGCGGGCCTGCTGGTAGTGGTCGATGGCCTGGTGGTGGTGGCCGGTGTGGTGGTCGATGTAGCCCAGACAGTCCAGGGTGTCCGCTTCATTCTCGGGGTCGTTGTGCTGGCGGTTGTGGGTGAGGGTGGCCTGGCAGTGGTCGCGGGCGGTGTCGTAGTCGCCGAGGCGGGCGGCGCACCAGCCCACGTAGTTGAGCGCATTGGCTTCGCACACCGGCAGGTCGAGGGAGCGGAAGAGGTCCACGGCCTGGGTGGCGTGCTCCAGCGCCCGCCGGTCGTCTCCCCGCCGATGCCAGGCCCACGCGAGGTTGCAGTGGGTCCAGCCCTGGTCGGTGGGGTTGTGGTGGTGTTCGGCCAGGGCGAGGGCTTGGTGCAGGTGCTCGATCGCCTCCTCGTGCCGCCCCTGGGCGGCGTAGGCGACGCCGAGGTACCGGTGGGCAGTCGTGCGGGTGGTGGGGTTGGGCAGGTGGGCGGCGGCGTCCACCGCGGCCCGGCTCACGGCGAGATCGTCGTGGCGATGTCCCCGCCGGTAGTGGAAGACGGTCAGAGTCCAGGCCAGTTGCCACACGGTGTCGTGCCAGCCGCGGGTGGTGGCCGTGTGTTGCGCGGCCAGCAGGTTGGGGTGCTCGGTGTCGAGCCAGGCCAGCGCCGCTGGGGCGTCGGGCAGCGGTTGGGGGTGGGTGCCGGGTGCGGGCGGGTCGAGCCGGATGTCCGGTCGGTGGGGGTTCAGGCGGCGGGCGGCGGTGTGGGCGGTGTGGGTGTAGAAGTCGAGGACCCGTCGCAGCGCCGCCTCCTGGTCGGCGTCGGGCTGGTCGTGGTGGGCTTTGTCGGTGGCATACAGGCGGAGCAGGTCGTGCATCCGGTAGCGGCCCGGAACCTGTTGCTGGATAAGGGAGACCCTGTGGGGCTCGAAAAGTCGTCGCTGCAGCTCAGGAGGCGTATCGGTACTCGTTGATGACTCCGCCGAGGACGCGGGTGCGCACCAGCTTGCGGGCCTTGAAGTCGTGCACGCCCCAGGGTTGCTCCTGGGCGTCGGGTGGTCGCTGTTCTCGGGACCGGTGTGGTCGATGCCTGTTGTAGTGATCCTGGTACGCGGCGAGGACCCGTCCGGCGTGCGCCTCGTTCATGATCAGAACGTGGTCGAGGACCTCGCGGCGGATGGTGCCGATCACTCGTTCGCAGTGGGCATTCATACGTGGAGCCTGAGGCGCGCTGAGCAGCACGTCCATTTCCTCGGCTTCGAAGACAGCGTCGAAGGAGGCGGTGTACTTGCTGTCGCGGTCGCGGAGGAGGAAGCGAAGGGACTCGACACGGCTACCCAGATCGCTGGCGAGGTTTCGAGCCTGCTGGGTCGCCCACTGCGCGGTCGGGTGCGCGGTGACGCCGGTGATGTGGAGCGTGCGGGTGCGATGCTCGAGGAACGCCAGTGCGTACAGCCGTCTGCCGGTGATCGTGTCCAGGTGGAAGAAGTCCGCGGCGATGATCCCCTCGGCCTGGGTGGTGAGGAACTCGCGCCAGGTGGGGCCGGTGCGGCGCGGTGCAGGGTCGAGGCCAGCCGCGTGCAGGATCTTCCAGACCGTGGACGGTGCGATCCGATGCCCCAGCCGGACCAACTCGCCCTGAATTCTGCGGTGGCCCCACCGTGGGTTTTCCCGCGCCAAGTGCAGCACCAGCTTCGTGACCGCGGCTGCGGTAGGTGGACGCCCGGTGCGCTGACGGCGTCGAGCGGTGTAGTCTCACTTCTTGGCGATTAGTTTGCGGTGCCAGGTCAACAGTGTCTCCGGGGTGATCGGGAAGACGCTGCTCCAGCGGTGGCGCGGCAACAGCGCGGCCAACCAGAATCGTGTGGGGCTCGAAAACTCGTCGCTGCAGCTCAGGATGCGTAGCGGTACTCGTTGATGACTCCCCCAAGGACCCGGGTTCGCAGGAGCCTTGAGACCTTCGAACCGGGTCCGGCAGGGCTTTGCTCCTGTGCGTCGGGTGGTCGTTGGTTTCGAGATCGGTGCGGCCGATGCCTGTTGTAGTGATCCCGGTATGCGGCGAGAACCCGTCCGGCGTGTGCCTCGTTCATGGTCAACACGTGGTCGAGGACCTCCCGGCGGATGGTGCCGATCACCCGCTCGCAGTGTGCATTCATGCGCGGCGCTTGCGGCGCGCTGAGCAGCACCTTCATCTCCTCGGCTTCGAAGACAGCGTCGAAGGAGGCGGTGTACTTGCTGTCGCGGTCACGGAGCAGGAAGCGCAGGGACTCGACGCGGTTGCCCAGGTCGCCGGCGAGGTTGCGGGCCTGCTGGGTCACCCACTGCGCGGTCGGGTGCGCGGTGACGCCGGTGATGTGGAGCTTGCGGGTGTGATGCTCGAGGAACGCCAGTGCGTACAGCCTCCGGCCGGTGATCGTGTCCACATGGAAGAAGTCAGCGGCGATGATCCCCTCGGCCTGGGCAGTGAGGAACTCGCGCCAAGTGGGGCCGGTGCGGCGCGGAGCCGGGTCGATACCGGCTGCTTTCAGGATCGTCCAGACTGTGGACGGTGCGATCGGATGCCCCAGCCGGGCCAACTCGCGCTGAATCCTGCGGTGGCCCCACCGCGGGTTCTCCCGCGCCAAGCGCAGCACCAACGTCCTGACCGCAGTTGCGGTAGACGGGCGCCCGGCGTGCCGGCGTCGAGCAGTGAAGTCCCACTTCCTGGCGATCAGCCTGCGGTGCCAGGCCAACAGCGTCCCCGGAGTGATCGGGAAAACGCTGCTCCAGCAGTGGCGCGGCAGCAGCGATGACAGCGCTGCCAACCAGAAACGGTCTACGGGCTCGTAGCGGATCCGACCCTTGACCTGTCGACGCAGCACCGCGTTTTCGTGCCGCAGCACCATCAGTTCGGCGTCCTTGGCGGTGTCCCGGCGCAGCAGCACCGCTGGCACGGACAGCAGCGCGCGAGTTGCTCGGTACAGCAGCGAGACGATCACGTGAGCAGCATCCCAGCCACTACCGAAGGGCCAGGTTCCCGGCTGCCACCTGCAGCAATGACTTATCGAGCCCCACAGGTTGCCGCAGCGAGTGTGCCTCGGTGCGGCCCCGGCTTGGCCTGTGCCGGGGCCGCACTCCTCAGTTCGCACACTGCGCGAGGCGAGAAGCCGACAGGGCACTCTGAGGGTCAGAGTTGTGCCTCAGGGGGAAGCGTGTTCACCGCGTTTGCTAGCGCTTGAGCGAGGGCGTCGTAGTAGCTGTCGTTGGGAGTGTTGCCTGCGAGGTAGCGCGCGGCGATCTGGCTGGTGTTGGTGGTGTCTCGTACCGTCTTGTCCAGGTCGAGGACATCGTCGGCGAAGTAGTTGTGGTACCGGGTGAGGATGTCGGCGTTGAGTTGCTGACGAGTTTTCTCGCGGGGGTCGTTGGGGTCGAGACCCAGTGGCGCGATGGTGGTCAGGATGACGTGCACGAGGGAGCCATCGGGGCGTCGCTGGTTCTTCAGCCCACGTGGATCGTTGGGGCCCAGCAGCGTGGTGAGATTGCGTTCGACGCTGTCGGCGCTGGCGCCGGCGAGGATGTCGTTGGTGCCGAGGTCGACCACGACTGTGCGCAGGTTGGGCTCGCCCAGCGTGGTGTGGTTGAGCATCGCGACCGCGTTCGCTGCACTCGCGGCCCCAATACCGGGAGCAGGACCTGTTGCTGGGCCTCCGGCGAACAGGACTGCGGCGTCGGCGTCGGTGAGGGCGTGCTGGTAGGCCCGGACATCGGAAATCGAGCCATTGAAGAAGTCGCTACTGGAGCCGTTGCCGTAGGACACGGCGCCGATGGTCAACGGACCGGTCGCCGTCCACGGGGTGGTGTTGCTGGCGGTACCGACGAGCACACCATTGACGTACAGCTTCATGGTGGCGGTTGCAGCGTCGTAGACGCCGACCAGGTGCGTCCAGGTGTTCAGCGCTGGAGCGCCACTGGCCTGGACCCGCGGGTAACTGCTCGGGCTGGTGGAGTCGTTGCTGGGACTGACGAAGGTCCATGCGCCGTAGGCCTTGTTGTACTGCAGGTAGAAACTCGCGGCGTTCGTGCCACTCTGGCCGACCGCGGTGTAGTACTTATCCGATGCCTTGAGGTTCACCCATGCCGAGACGCTGTAGCTAGCTGTGGTGTCCAGAGCTGGGTGTGAGCTGGTCAGCTTGCCGGTGCGTCCGTCGAACACCGCAGATCCTCCATGATCGGCGCTCCAGCTCACGCCGCCGCTGGTGCTGAGGGGATTCTGGCCTGCGGCGTCGGTTCCCGTGTTGCCTGCGAGCTTCCACCACCCGGTGGGCGTGTGCCCGGAGATGCTGGTGTTGACGACGCTGCCGGGTAGCGCGTCGCCCAGCTTGCCGGGCAGGCGGTCGACCCAGCTGCCGCCGGTGCTGCCCGCAGCCGAGGTCTGGTCGCCGAGGACGGCGACGGTGCCCTTGGCGGTGTTGGTGGTGGAGACGTCCACCGCGGACAAGTAGGTGGCGATGGTGCCTGTTGTGGTGAATGGTGTCCCGTCGCTACTGGTGGTCGCGTCGCCGTCAGCGCGGAAGCTCGGGGTGGTGAGGGCGGCGTGGGTGGGCACCCAGGTGACGGCAGTGGGGAGGTGCAGGCTGACGACGAGGTTGTTGCTGCTCAGCGTGGTGGTGGCGGGAAACGGGACGGGATCGGAGTAGGCCTCACCGCCTGCGGGCAGGGTGATGCTGTGCTGACCACAGCCGACAGGTTTGCCGGTAGCGCCGCAGAAGGAGAGCTGAACCGGTGCGCCGAGAGTCGCGGCCCCGGTTCCGGTCTGGGCGGCCAGGGTGGCGGCGTCGATCGTGGTCGGGGTGGGAACACCGATGTTGGACAGTTTGATCCTGGCGTTGTCGCCGGTGGCCGTGGGATGCACCACGATGCGGATCGTGGTGTTGGCGGTGGTGCCGGCGGGGGAGGGGCCGGGGTCTGCGGGTGCCGCCCAAGCGCCCAGCCAGCCCGCCTGGACCGGTCGTGGGGCGATGGCGAGGATGTGCAGTGCGTTGCTGCACTGGCCGGGCATGAAGCTGGTCCCGATGTTGGGCAGTGTCACCGACGTGACCGTCCGATCGGGCAGCGCGGGGACGAAGATGGCGTAGATCTTGGGGCGCGCGGTCGTCGGTGAGCTGCCGGTGTCCCCGTGTGACAGCACCGCTGCGGCCGAGTCGGCGGGCCCACTGACCCAGTCGGGGACGGAGGGGAAGGCGGCATTGGTGTGGGAGCCGTCGGCGTAGCCGATGGTCCCGGTCACCGCAGGTGTCGCTCCGCAGGTGCTGGTGGCCAGGAACCCGATCGCGGACGCGTGACCCTGTTGAGTCGCGGGAAGGGGGATGGTCTGGCTGGCCGCGACGACGTTGTCGTTGCCGGTAGCGGAGTTGGAGGCGGGCATGGTGAACGTGGCTCCGCTTACGGTGACCACCTTGCCCGGTGCCAGACCCGCATCTGCCAGTGACTGCGCCGACAAGGCCGCACCGCTGCCAAGATCCAGGTTCCCCGGCGTGGTGTTGTCGACCGCGATGCCGTGGTTGTTCATGGCGTCTGTGATGCTGCTTGCTGCGACCTGGTTGATCGGTACGACCGTGAGGGCGTCCACGCCAGCTTGGTAGCGGTTGCCGGTACTGGCCGGGTTGGTACCAGCCAGCGTGACGGTGAGGGTGTGGGATCCCTTCGTCAGGTGCGCGGCGCCAAGCGGGAGAAAGCTCGTGGCAACGGAAGGAGCGTAGGCGTCGAACGGAGCGCGGTCCGTTCGCCCCAAGGGGATTGTCCCATCCAGGGTCAGGCTCAACTGTCCGTAGTCGGGTGCTTGGGTCAGTTGCGTTCCCAGGGCGTAGTCGGCCTCGAGCGGCGCGGTGATGCCCAGGGTGAACGACTGCTTCTGCGCGGTCCCGGGGAAGAAGAGCTGCGCGCCACCGGACCACAGGCTCGCATCGCTTTGCGTGGAGATCGCGACGTTCTGCCCGGTCGGCTGGGTGACGGTCACCTGCTGGGCGTTCTCCGCCTCCAGCTTGGTCGTGGTCACACCGACGTTGGGCGAGACGTAGAAGGAGTAGGCGGAGGACTCAGGAGAGAGCTTGTGTGCATCATCGAAACTGCGCACGGTCAGCGTGTGGTAGCCCGGCGAGAGTCCACTGGGGACAGTGACTGTGGCGTTGCCAGCGTTAGCTGCGGCCCAGCCGCCGTTGGTGGCGAAGGTCCGGTTGTAGTCGCAGTCCCCGGTACCGGGGATGGCCTCAGTGCCTGCTCCAGTGAAGGAGTAGGTGAACCCAACGATGTTGGCTGCACCGTTGGCGTGCAGGGTGAACGTGGCGGGTGTGTTCTGTGGTGCGCCCCAGTAGTTGGGTGGGAAGTCAGTGCTGGCGATTGTGGGTGTCTGCGTGATCGGGGCGGCGTGGACTGTGAACGGCTGCAACGCGCTCCACCCGGCGTGGATGTTGTTGGCGGAGTTGCCCGCGTAGACGTTCTCCACGTCGACCTTGTAGGCGTAGTCGCCGTCTCCGAGCTGCACGCCGTCTGACCAGCTGCCTTCGGTGCCGTTGGCGATGACGTTGGCGACGCCGTTGCCGGCGATCCACTTGCTGCCGGTGGGGTCCCAGATCTGGTACCACAGGCCGAGGTCCAGCGGGGGGATGTTGTTGTCCGTGGCGCTGGCGTAGATCGTCGGATAGGCGTCGGGAACGACGACGTGCCCGGTGCAGGTGACCGCGTGGGCCATGTGCAGGTTGGTCGCCGGGTTGGGCGGGAAGTTGAAGGTGACATCCAGACGTGGATGGGTATCGAACTTCTTCCACTGAGCGCCGTCGCTCTCGTTGGCGGCGGTGAGCGCCAGAGCGATCGAGGACCAGTTGTTGTCCGCTGCCCAGTTTGCCGCGGTGATGGCGTCGAAGACCACGTTGCCCGCGCCACCGCAGCCGTCGCCGGCGTGGGAGTACTGCCGGTTGACCAGTGCTCCCAGGGGCCCGCCCCACCGAGTACCGCCGTCGAAGGCGCCCCCTTCGTGCAGGTCGACGGGTTCGTCGGTGCAGCCGCTGGTCTGGTGGATCTCGTTGGCGTAGAAGTACGCCGAGTAGATGGTGGGCCGTTTTCCGTTGTGCTGGGTCAGTGGGGAGGTGTCGATTTGGAAGTAGGAGCGGGCGGTGCCGATGCCGTTGCAGCCGCGTTCGGTGCAGTAGCCGACCTGCATCGGCCAGTTCGGGTCGTCGAAGATGTGCTCGCTGGTCGGGCCGGAGGAGACCACTAGCCAGTGTTGGGTGCCGCCGGACATCGAGGGGTCGATGAACAGCGGGTAGTTCACCCCGGGACCGGTCAAGGTCGAGCGGTCGGTGGTGATCGTCAGTTCGGTGGTTGGCGATTGCGCTGCCCGAGAGGTGCGTGGGGCGAGGGCTGGCGTGGTCGTGCTGATCGTCAACGGGGTGACACGGCCACTACCGGGGTCGGTGGCAGACGGTGTGGAGGTGGCGTCCTTGGTGGAGTCCCACATCTTGGGGGCCGGTCCGTGGAAGACCTCGGTGCCCGTGGAGTCCTGTGCGGACAGTCCACCGTCTTTGGTGGTGACAGTCAGTCCGGTGCCGGTGGCAGTGAGGTGGATGGCCGAGAGCGCGGGGTTGGCGGCGGCGGTGGCGTCGTGCACGACGAGGACTTCGCTGTAGCTGTCGGCCTGTGCGGTGACCTGGAGGTCGACCCCAGGCATCACGTTTGGGTAGACGGCGGTGTTGTGGGACACCGTGGGGGCGGGCAGGGCAGTTGGCCAGGTCAGGGAGACCGCCTTGTCGCCGTTGCGCAAGGTCACCAGGGGAGTGATGCCGCCACCGGAGAAGGACACGTCGACCGCGGCGGCAGCGGGAGCCAACCGGCCGTCCGGGGTCGAGGTGAGGGTGGTGTCGACCGGCTTCCACGCTTGGCCACGTTTGACTCGAATCGGTCGGAGATCAGAGTGCAGAGTGAAGGTGCCGTCGGGATTGGCCATCACCTGGCGGGTCTCAGTGGTCTGCTCGGTGACCTCAACAGGTGAGCCGGTGTCATGGGCACGCTGCGAGGCGGTTGCCGCTGCCTTCGGAGCGCCGGAGGCGGACGGCGCGGGAGCCGTAGTCGACGCAGCAGGATGTGCGGCTGCCTGCTCGGGCAGGGGACTGAACGACAGGGCCGCCGCGACGACGACACCAACCGCCCATATGCGACAAAACCATCTGGAATGCGACATGCTTGTTCGTGGTGTCCTGATGTGCACGGCTGTCGCCGCCTCCCCCGTGATGTGTGGCCAAAGGCCAGTTGAACAGCGGCTGGCACGCTAGCCGCGAGGTTCAGGGCCAGCAACCGCTCTGCTGCTTGATCCACCGTTCAGTCCTGCCTGGTGCGGCCGTTTGGAAGTCTCCTCGGTTTTTCGGGGTGAACTTCCTCGCATGTGTAACGCTCGAACTCGTTGCGGTAAATGAGAAGAAGCTCTTTCCAGCGTTGTCTGCCGTGTGTAGCGTTCGATCGCCAACGGGTCGGAGTGTTCCGAGGGGGGACGGCAATGAGCCGCGTCGGTGGGGCGAACACGCCTGTGCGCAGACAGCCACGGTGGGTTGTGCTGTCAACGGTTCTGGCGGGCGCGCTGGTCGCGTCGCTGACCACGACGGTAGCCCCGGCGGCGGACGCTGCACCGAGCAAACGACCAGCCGTGCCGGTCGAGAAACTGATCCCGCACACCAACACGGCGTTGACCTCGCTGAGGGCTCCGACAGCGCCTCAAGCCGGTGTACTGGAGGGCACCTCCTGGCCTGCCGCTGGCGACGCCGACCTCTCCGTCGGCGCCGCTGCCGTACCGAATGCGAAAGCGGACACCGTCCAGCACGCGGGTACGCTCCCGATCCGGATCAGCCCTCAGACTGCGGCGAAGGCGCAGGCCACAGCAGTTGCGGCCCCGCCGACCTACCACGTCCATCTGGCCGACCATGCCGCCGCGAGCAAGGCCGGTGTCTCCGGGGTCCTGTTCGCCGTCACCTCCGATGGCGTGGACCAGCCGGTGACGGTCGGGGTGGACTACTCCTCCTTCCGCAACGCCGTCGGCGCGGACTTCGGTTCCCGGCTGCACCTCGTCCAGTTGCCCGCGTGCGCGCTGACCACACCAGACAAGTCCGAGTGCCGCACTCAGACCCCGCTGCCCGCAGCCACCAACGACGCCACGAACCATGTGGTCTCCGCCGCGGTTACCCCGCCCGCGCGGCAGGCCTCTGCGGCGCGGGCCAGCGCGACGAGCATGGTTCTCGCGGCGACCAGCGGAGCTGCGGGGTCCAACGGCACGTATGCCGCGAGTTCACTGGCGCCGTCGGGAAGCTGGTCGGTTGGCGGTAGCACCGGCAACTTCACCTGGACCTACCCGATCCCCACCCCGCCACCGGCCGCTGGCAAAGGGGTCGCGCCCCAGGTCGCACTGACCTATGACTCGTCCAGCGTGGATGGCCGCACCTCCTCGACAAACAACCAACCGTCCTGGATCGGGGAGGGCTGGGAGTACACGCCCGGGTTTGTCGAACGCACTTACCGCACCTGCCGGGATGATCCCGCGGGTACCGCGCCGAAGACCGATGATTTCTGCTGGGCCGGGCAGATCGTCACTATGACGCTGGGTGGCCAGCAGGTCTCGCTGGTGCAGGACGACACCACGCACACCTGGCACGCCTCCCGCGACAGCGGCAACCGGGTCGAACTGCTCACCGGCACCGCCAACGGCGCGAACAACGGCGAGTACTGGAAGATCACCACCCCGGACGGAACCCAGTATTTCTTCGGCCGGGGCAGCGGCCCCGGCCACACCACGCAGGCCGGGACGAACTCCACCTGGACCGAGCCGGTCTATGGCGCCCACTCCGGCGAGCCGTGCAACAACCCGTCGGGATTCGCCGCGTCCTCCTGCAACCAGGCATGGCGGTGGAATCTCGACTACGTCGAGGACCCTCACGGCAACGCCACGATGTACTACTACACCACCGAGTCCAACTACTACGGTGGGAACAACGCGACCACGGGCGTGTCCTACACCCGGGCCGGTTACCTGTCCCGTATCGACTACGGGCTACGCCAGGAGAACGGCACCGTGTACGGCGCGACCGCACCGGACCAGGTCCTGTTCACGGTCTCCGAGCGCTGCCTGCCCTCCGGGGCGATCACCTGTGATCCGTCGCAGTTCACCAAGGACAACGCCCAGTCCTGGCCGGACACGCCCCAGGACCTGCAGTGCACGCAGGGCGCAAGCTGCGAGATTCACCAGCCCACCCTGTGGTCCACCAAGCGGCTGACGAACATCACCACGCAGTACTACAACGGCACCAGCTACACCAAGGTCGACTCCTACGACCTGAAACACCAGTTCTTCACCGCGGCTGACCCGGCATTGTGGCTGTCCTCGATCACCCGCACCGGCTACGCCGCCGATGGCACCTCCGTTGCGCTGCCGCCCGTCAGTTTCACCGGGCAGATGCGGGACAACCGGGTCCTCAACTACAACAACCAGCCCGCCATGGCACGGTGGCGCCTGACCAACATCGCCACCGAGACCGGCGAGGCCCTCTCGGTGTCCTACAGCGACCCGGAGTGCACCAAGACCAACGTGCCCTCCGATCCGTCCACCGACACGATGCGCTGCTTCCCCGTGCGCTGGACCCCGCCGTATGCCACCGACCCGATCCTGGACTACTTTCACAAGTACCTCGTCACCGAGGTCAAGGTCCAGGACTCCAACGCACTCACCCCCACCCAGCGCACCACCTACACCTACATCGGTACACCGGCCTGGCACCGCGACGACAACGAGATCACCAAGCCGGCCGACCGCACCTACGGGCAGTTCCGCGGCTACCAACAGGTCGAGGTCCGCACCGGCGACCCCGCGCACACCACCGACGGCGCCGCCGACCACCAGACACTGACGCGCACCACCTACTACCGGGGCATGGACGGCGACACCCTGCCTGACGGCAAGGCCCGTCCCCCCGCCACCGTGCCTGACTCGCTGGGTGAGACCGTGCCGGACAGCAACGACTACTCAGGCAGCGTCCGTGAGGTCCAGTCTTTCAACGGCGACGGTAGCCCACAGCTATCGGACACCATCACCGACCTGAGCACCGTGGCCACTTCCGCCTCGCGCGCCCGCACCGACCTGCCCGCGCTCAGGGCGCTGGTCATCGGGGACAAGCGGACGCGGCAGTTCACCGCGCTGGCCGCTGGCGGCAGCCGTGGCAAGACCATGGCCAGCGTCTACGACTCCGCTGGACGTCTCACCAAGCAGACCGCCAGCGGTGACGGGCTTCCTGATCTGTGCACGACCACGCGCTACGCCGACAACACGAGCACGTGGATCCGCAACCTCGTCAAGGAGATCATCATCTCCCGCGAGGCCTGCACCGACGCCGATCCCACGCCCACGCTGATCCAGTCCGACACCCGCACCTACTTCGACAAGCAGACCGATCTCGGTGTCGTCTCCGGACCTGGTGACGCGACCCGCACCGAGAGCGCTAAGACCAACGACAACGGCGCCCTGACGTTCATCACCACTGGCACATCCGAGTTCGACCCCTCCGGGCGTACCAAGTCGACCATCGACCCGCTGGGGCACACCACGAAGACCGACTACACGCCCGCCGACGGTGGCGTGGTTACCAAGACGGTCCTGACCAACGCCAAGGGCCAGACCACCACCACGCTGATCAACCCCGACCGCGGCACCACCGCCGGCACCATCGACGTCGCAGGGCACCGCACCGACACCACCTATGACCCCCTCGGCCGGCTCACCTCTGTGTGGCTGCCCGGACACTCCAAGGCCAACAACCAGAAGGCCTCCATCACCTACGACTACCTCCTGCGCGCCGATGGTCCGCTCGCGGTCACTACCAAGACTCTGGTCGACAACGGCAAGGACCTCAGCTACGTCACCCAGGTTCAGCTCTCCGATTCCCTGGGCCGTCCGCTGCAGACGCAGAAGGACGCTGAAGGCGGCGGCCGGGTCGTCTCCGACAGCTTCTACGACTCCCACGGCTGGGTCACCCGGACCAACAACCACTACTACACCGACGGCGCACCGGCCACGACTCTGATTGCGGTGGCGGACAAGTCGGTCCCCGACCGCACCCTGACCACCTACGACGGCAGCGGCCGCGCCACCCTGGCCACCGCCTACAACGGCCTCACCGCGACCTGGGCTACCCAGACCATCTACGGCGGCGACCGCACCACCGTCATTCCACCCCAAGGCGGCGTCCCGACCACCACGATCACCGACGCTCGCGGCAAGACCACCGAGCTGCGCCAGTACACCCAGAAACCCGCTATCACCGGCAATGTCGTGACCGGCGACGCCTACCAGGCGACGACTTACCACTACACGCCGCTGGGCCAACAGGACAAGATCACCGACAGCTCCGGCAACACCTGGACCTACAGCTTCGACCTACTGGGCCGCAAGCTGTCCCAGACTGACCCGGACTCCGGCACGACCACCTCGTCCTACAACGACGCCGACCAGCTCACCGCCACCACCGACAGTCGCAACCAGACCCTGGCCTTCACCTACGACGAGATCGGTCGCAAGACCGCCGAGTTCTCCGGCTCGCTGTCCGGTACCAAGCTCGCCTCCTGGACCTACGACACCAAACAAGCCGGGAAGCTGACCTACTCGACCCGCTACACCCCGAACGGGAACTACTCGGTCGGCGTCACCGGCTACGACGACATGGGCAACCCCGGTGGGACGTTTACCGCGCTCCCCGCGAGCGAGACCGGCTTCGCCACCATCTACACCTCCAGCAATGCCTGGACCACCACTGGTCTACAGATCGGCGTGCAACCCGCCGACGGCGGCGGCCTGCCCGGCGAGTACATCGGTATGACCTACGACTCGATGGGCAACCCGTCCACCACCACCGGGGTCAACGCCTACGTCACCGGCACCTCCTACACGCCCTACTCCGAACCCAACCAGTACACCGTTGGGTCCTCCGACCAGCCCAGCTGGCTCACCTACGGCCGCGACGAGCAGACCCGCCGCCTGAGCCAGACCACCTTCACCACCCAGCGGGCCGTCGCCCAACTCGACGACACCCGCTATAGCTATGACCCGGCCGGCAACCTCACCCGCGTCGTCGATGTGCAAGGCCCCGCCGGCGCGTCCACGCCCACACAGACCCAGTGCTTCGGCTACGACGCCCTCGCCCGCCTCAACCAAGCCTGGACCGCCACCGACAACTGCGCCGCGCAACCCAGCGCCAGCACGATCGGCGGCGCCACCCCGTACTGGCTGTCCTGGACCTTCGACCCCAGTGGCCTGCGCAAGACCCAGACCCAACACGCACTGCCCGGCGCCACCGGCGGCGACACCGTCACCACCTACACCTACCCCGCCGCCGGCGCACCCCAGGCCCACACCCTGACCGGGACCTCCACCACCGGGCCGAACGGCAAGTCGACGACTGGCTACACCTACGACTCTGTCGGTAACACCAAGACGCGCACCCTGCCCGCCGGCAGCCAGACCCTCAGCTGGGACGTCGAGAACAGGCCCGCCAGCGTCCAGACTCCGGCTGGCACGACCACCTACGTCTACGACGCTGACGGCAACGAACTCCTGCGCCGCGACCCCACCACCACAACCCTGTTCCTGCCCGGCGAGGAACTGGCCCGCACCAACTCCACCGGGGTCATCACCGGGACCCGCTACTACTCCCACGCCGGGACCGTGGTCGCACTCCGCGTCGGCGGCAAGGACCCCGTCTACCTCGACGGTGACCAGCACGGCACTGAGCAGGTCACCTATGAGCCCTACACCCAGACGATCACTCGCCGGGCCTTCGACCCCTACGGCAACGCCCTCGGAGCCGGCTCGGGAACCTGGCCCGACAACCACGGCTTCCTCAACAAGCCCCTCGACACCGCCACCGGCCTGACCGACGTCGGCGCCCGCGAGTACGACACCGCCACCGGGCGTTTCATCTCCGTCGACCCGGTCCTCGACGCCGCCAGCCCGCAGTCCCTCGCTGGCTACACCTACAGCAACAACAACCCCACCACACTGTCCGACCCCAGCGGCAAGCACTACGAGGAACAGGCTGGAGACGGCCACTACTACTACATCTACCCCGGCACCCGCGCTGAATCCGAGGAAATCGCCGCCTACGACAACCATGCCGCTGAATGGCGTGCTCAGCAAGGACAACCTGTAATCGTTGATCGGGGCAACGGTATCATCGGCGTCCGCGACCCCAAATCAGGCAAAAGCTATTATGGCGGATTCGACCTCGGTGCCGACGCCCCCGAAATTCACCTCTTAACCAGCTACGGTCGACGGCTTTATGACGAAGCTGGGGAAACCGCATCTACCTGGTACAATCTCGATCCAGACAACAATCCCGCCTATACCTTCACGGTTAAATCAATGCTCGAGAGCATCTGTGCCGAGTATTCTGGCGTGTGCAGTGATGCTTTCGTTGACTATCTTGCCAACAAGAAGATGCATGACCCTAACTTCCCGGCCGGAAATGACGGGATGGGGGTCAGTGGATTTGCTCTAGGTGCTGCCGCAGTGGGCGCCGTTGGTGCGTCCGGAAGAATTCCGGGCGGAGCCCCAGGCAGTCGTCCCAGTAAATCCTTTACCCCGGCCGGAAAGAGAATCGTTTGGGAGAAAAATGAGGAGGCCAATGATGGCACTCCCGCTTGCGCACTCTGCGGCACTCCGGTTGTCAAGCCGCAACAGTCCAAGCGCGGCGTGACACCACCACTTAACGAAGGTGCCGTCGACCATCGTATTCCGAAAGTTCAAGGTGGCTCGGGCGATCCAAGCAATGGGGACCTGCTATGTGCGGTGTGTAACAGTGTAGACAAGCGGGGATATTCCTACTGGGAGCTGTACGAGCAGATGGGAACATTCCCGAACGGAGGCCTTCCATGGTGAGTGATAGAATAGGTAGTAGGGCAGGGTTGACCTCTCGGAGCTGAATTCTCCCTTGCCGTGTGATGTTCTAGCGCTTGATTTGCGCGGCCGCATAGCGCTCAAATAGACGTTACTCGTCAGCAAGGGGTGGCTCAAATTGAAATTTGAGCCACCCCTTGCGAGAAGTCATGCCGAGCCTCAAAAATCTCCTTTTATGATCGTTTGACTTGTATAATGGAGCGGGATTGGCGTCATATCTTAATAGATTCCCAGGCGTCGCCAATGCACCCTTCCTCGTACTCCCACCAGCCCTCTGATTCGCCACGGTGTAGCAGGCGCTTCACTTCGTGGAGATTTACGTTTGGTGGTACGCTGAGAGCGACCATGCCGAACTGCTCAATGCCTTCGCCGTCGACGCCGAGCGGAGAGAAGACATCTAGTACTGCTTGTCTGCTACCGGCTAGCGGACCGTCAGGAAAGGGGATTACCCGAATGGTGCACGCTCCGGACCATGAGACTTTTTCCATGGCCCATAGGGTTCCATTATTACTGGTTGAGACTCGGACAATGTCACCTACTGCAACATTACGGGCAAACCATGGTATATTGTCAACTTGAACTAGTTCGCCTTCTGTAAGAGGAATTCCCCAGAGGCCTTCGTTGTCGACCGGAGGCCAGCCATCCTGACTCGGCTGCAATAGGAATCGAACGCGGACGTGGTTCGCTTTGGTACTCTGTGGAGAAATCTCTTGCTCGGTCACGTGGGTATAGTACCCGATCGATCAGGTTTGTGGGTAGGTTCCTGCGCTGGCGGCCATATTGCGTGCTGTCATCGGTATTCCTTTTTGGGAAGTGGTCGGCGATGCAAAAATTGCCTACGTGGATCGAAATGTGGCAAGGTAGTTCAAAGGTTGATTTCCTGGAATGGATGTTAATGTCTGCGGTGGTGGTCGGCGAGGTGGGCGGTATGGTTTAGGAGGTGTTTGAGATCTTCAGGTAGCAAGGCCGAAGCGGCGTGGCCCTGGACGCGCGGCCAGTGCACGACGAGCGATGCGGCGGGTCATCGTGGCAATCGAGGCCACCGGATGAGGGCCTCGGATGTGGAGGGATGACGTTCGTAGTCCCGTGCCAGCCGCCGGTATCCGGTCAGCTACGCCAGCGTGCGTTCTACCGTCCACTTGCGTGGGATCACGGCGAACCCCTTCTGGCCAGCGGGTTTGCGGACGATCTCGATCGTGGTGCGGAGCGGGGTGCGGGCCCAGTCCACCAGCGCTCCGGCGAAGCCGCCGTCGGCGAACAGGTTCCGGGTCCGGCGGCGGGTGGTCGACAGCAGCGGGTGTTGGCGGTGGTGCAACTCCAGCAGTAGGCGCTTGGTACCGTCCCGGTCCTGCACACACGCCGGCAACACCACCACGGCCAACAGCAGGCCCTGTCCGTGCCGAGAAATACGTCCGTGCAGGTCAGCAGGCGTCGGAGTATGACCGGTCGCCGTCCGGCATGATCGCGGCTCGTGCTGGTCCGCTTCACCTACCTCGCCGTCACCCACGCCTTCGCCGCGCTGCGGCTATTGCGCATGACCGACCGTGAGAAGGACGTCGAGATCCTTGCGTTACGCCATCAACTCACGGTCTTGCACAGACAACTCGGCAAGCGGCGCCCTCGGCTGAGAAGGTGTTTGAGATCTTCAGGTAGCAAGGCCGAAGCGGCGTCGTCCCGGACGCACGGCCGGTGCACGACGAGCGATACGGCGGGTCATCGTGGCAATCGAGGCCCACCGGATGAAGGCCTCGGAGGTGGCGAGATGGCGTTCGTAGTCTCGTGCCAGCCGCCGGTATCCGGTTAGCCAGGCGAGCGTGCGTTCGACCGCCCACCTGCGCGGGATGACCGAGAACCCTTTCTGCCGAGGGGGTTTGCGGACGATCTCGATGGTGGTGCGCAGCGTGGTACGGGCCCAGTCCACCAGCGCCCCGGCGAAGCCGCCGTCGGCGAACAGGTGCCGGGTCCGGCTGCGGGTGGTCGACAGCAGTGGGTGTTGGCGGTGGTGCAGCTCCAGCAGTAGGCGCTTGGCGCCGTCTCGGTCCTGTACACAGGCAGGTAGTACCACCACGACCAGCAGCAGGCCGAGGGTGTCGGTGACGATGAACCGTTTGCGGCCGTTGAGTTTCTTGCCCGCGTCGTACCCGCGGGTGTCCGTGCTGACGGTGTCGGCGCCCTTGACGGTCTGCGAGTCCATCAGCCCGGCACTGGGATCGGGATCGCGGCCGGCGTCGGCGCGGACTCGTGCCCGTAGGGCGTCGAGCAGTCGGAAGGTCAGCCGTTGCTGTTCCCAGCGGGTGAAGTACCAGTACACGGTCTCCCAGGGTGGAAAGTCGACCGGCAGTTGCCGCCAGGAGCAGCCTGAGCGGACCACGTACAAGATCGCGTCCACGATGTCGCGGCGTGGGTGCTTCTCCCGGCGCCCGCCCTGGGGATGTGCTGTCGGTGGCGGTAGCAGGGGCTCGACCACTGCCCACTCGGCGTCGGTCAGGTCCGAGGGGTACCGCCGGTCACGTGCCATCCGTCCAACTTTGCCGGAGGTCAGTGACACTGGGGAGCGGCCAAGATCTCAAACACCTTCTTAGTACGACAACGACAGGTTGTTACCTTGTCTCTTGTGATGGCTCGCATGGGCGCGGGCCTGGGATGTTCGCCGCCAGTTCGACCAGTACAAGACATGGTCGACCGCGTGAACGACAGGGACAACCACCCGGTTCCATAAGCGGCGGATCTCGTTGACTGATAACGGGATCCGTGTCCGACTATCAGCGGCTGCCAGTACCCCCTTTGGTGGTCTCTCGAACGATCACCAGGAATGCCAGGGCCGTCATGGACAGCGTGATGTGCCGGTACCATGCCTGGTAACCCCGCACCTGGTAGTGATCCAACCCGGTCTCGTTCTTCGCCGTCTGGAAGCATTCCTCGATCGCCCAGCGACTTCCCGCCACTCCGACCAACTCCGTCAAGCCCGTCTCGGCGGGGCCGAAACAGACGTAGTAGGCGATATCGGTGGGATCACTGACCGAGCGGCGGGCCAACAACCAATGCCCCCAGCCCTGCCGGCGCAGTGGCCGGATCTCGGCCGCCGCCCAGTCTGACACCCGCGGCCCGCGCACGCCATCACCACAGCTCAGCCGCTGCCATGCCGAGTCTGCCAACTCCGCGATCACCCGATGGACCCGAACCTTCATCAAGTCCATTGATACCACCATCGCGGACTTGGGCACCGCGACCACATGCGGCACGTCAACGCTTTCCAGCCACAGCCGGAACTTCGTGTCCTGCCCGTAGAGCTCGTCCGCGGTCACCCACCCAAACGGCACCTCCGCCTCCAGGGCGCGCTCGATCATCCGTCGGGCCAGCACCTGCTTGGTCGCCAACCCCACCTCGTCACCGATGCCCGCGGCCCGACACCGCTCACGATCGTCAGTCCAGTCCTTCGGCAGGTACAGCTCCCGATCGATCAACGCACGACCACGCGGCGAGGCGTAGGCCAGGAACACACCGATCTGCGAGTTCTCGATCCGCCCGGCCGTGCCGGAGTACTGGCGGCCGACGCCAGCGGACTTCGTGCCCTTCTTCAGAAAGCCTGTCTCGTCGACGATGAGGACACCCCGCTCGGCATCGCCGATGTGCTCGACCACCGCGGCCCGCACATCGTCACGCAGACCGTCGGCGTCCCAGGCGTAGAAGTTCAGCAGGCGTTGCATGCCCTCCGGGCCGGCATCGCCGGCGGCCTCGGCTAAAGTCCAGCCGTTCTTGCGTTCGACCTCGCCGAGCAAACCCCTGACATACCAACGCATCCGGCGCCGGGACTCCACCCGAGGGAACCGACCGGCGAACCGACCCAGGAATACCTCGAATCCCGCAGACCAACCCGCGACCATCTCCGCCAACATAACAAGATCAACTACCAGAACCGGCCCCAGGTAACAACCTGTCGTTGTCGTATTAGAGCTCCTAACAGATTGATGTGCGGTGGTGGTTGGTGAGTCGACGCCAGCAGATCAGGGCACAGGCCAGCGAGACGAAGCCGTGGTGGATCTCCAATCGGCGTTCCCAACGGACGGCAAGGCGCCGGAACTGGTGCAGCAGTGCCAGGGTGTGGTCGACAACCCAACGGGCGGTGGTGTTGTTGCCCCGTGTACCGCGCCGGCTGATCAGGGGCCTGATGCCGCGGGCTCGCAACTGGTCACGGTAGGTGTCGTGGTCGTATCCACGGTCGGCGACCAGGATCGGGAACCGTCGTCGGGGACGGCCACGGCGGCCGCGGATCGCCGGCAGGGCATCGACCAGTGGCAGGAGTTGGGTGATGTCGCCTGCGGTTGCCGCCGGTCACGGTCACCACCAGCGGAGTCCCTCCTCCGTCGCAGATCAGGTGGTGTTTGGAGCCCGTCGTGGCGCGGTCGACCGGGCGCGGTCCGGTCGCCTCGCCCCCTTGTTCGCCCGGACATGTGAGGCGTCCACGCAAACACGCGACCAGTCGATCAACGCGGCGGAGTTCAGGTGTGCTGTCAACGGACATGAACAGCTCCGGCTGGACGGACTTCCGATCGCCGGGTGGGCGGACAACAGAGCGCCGGACTGGTGGACACCAGTTCTCCGGATGAACGGTCAGGTCAGCGGGACCACCCCCTTACCAGCCAGCGCCTCAGCCAGGCGGTGAGAGTCGCCTTTGGTGGTGACCAAGTGAGCGTGGTGCAACCGGTCGAACACGCCACGCTCCTGCCAGTCCCGCAGCCGCCGCCAGCAGGTCATGCCTGATCCGAACCCCAGTTCCTGTGGCAGGTCCTCCCAACCGATGCCGGTGAACAGTACGAACACGATGCCCTGAAGCACCGGCCTGTCTGGTAACGGCCTCGCGCCACGACGCCCAGGTGGGCGCACCGGCGACAGGGGCTCGATCAGTGCCCACAACTCGTCCGAGACCACCCACGGCGACGCCACCCCAAGATCATCTCAGACCAAGACCCGCAATCTTTTAGGAGCTCTAAGCATAAGTAGTGGGGGTGCGATGGTGAAGCGCCGCAGGAAGCGAACTGCTCGCGGTGGGGCCAGCACCGCGTGTTGCGGCCAGCCAGCGAACCCCACCTCCCTCATACTGGATCATTACGCGCCCAGACGTGCAGGAGACACCGATGGCGACCACGGAGTTTGACCTTGGCACCGTCCTCGTGTCGGCCGGTGTCAGTGTTGGGGTCTCCACGCTGGCGGGACTGGTCGTCACGGGGATCAGGGTCGGCCGAGAGACACGGGTCAAGCGGCGACTCGAAGCCAGGGACGAAGCCAGGGACCAAGTCCACGAGATAGTCGGTGAGGTGTTAGTCAAGGTCATCAAGTTCCAAGCTGGACTCGCAGAAGGCCGGGACTGGGAAAGCACCCACTGGATCGAGGACTACATTTGGGCATCTCGCATCCTCACGGCATCACGCCCGCTTGGTCGACTGCGACGGATTTTGATCCACTGGCAGCTGCGCTGGCTGGTAGGTCCCCTTGCCTTCAGCCTTGCCGAGGCCACGCCAGAACCTGACCCTCATCTCGCGACTGGGCAAGCTCTGTGGTGGCAGATCAAGTCCAGCAGGGAGATCGAGTCGGCTCAGCAGAGGCAACAGTTGTTCCGCCCGGGTGGTCTGGAAACGATCCTGCGTGGCGAACGCGACTCAAGGGATGTCCGGCTACTCAAGGGGATCCTCAGCTGGCTTGCTCGATCCTGGTAACCAACGGTGGCTTGTGGAGGTCGGTGGTCGCGGTGCAGCTCGATCCCGCATGCCGGAAGCCATTCGGGGGATCCTGTGCGAGTTCGCGCTCAAGTCTCGCCCGCGGCTGGAGATAATCCGGCCGTGACAGCCGGCCCAAATCAGGAACACATCACCAACTCAGTGACCGGGGACGTGTCGGCTCACATGGTGAACTTCCGAGACATCCACGGCGGCGTCCACCGCCATCACCATGCCGCTTCGCGGCAGCCGGTGTCGTTGCCGTACCGCACCGGGTCCATGCCCAAGCCCGCAGACTCATACCAACAACGACCTGCCGTGCAACAGGTTGCCGCAGCCCTGGGGCATGGCAGGGCGGTGGTACTCAGTTCGGAGACCACCACCAAGACGGGTGTGCTCTCAGGGCTCGGAGGCGTAGGCAAGTCCCAGATCGCCGTCGGTGTCGCCGAGCAGGCATGGGCCTCGGGAGAGGTCGAGGTCCTGGCGTGGGTCACCGCGGCCTCCCGGGAAGCAATCCTCACCGCCTACGCACGCCTCGCCGCTGATCTCACCGGCATCGAGGATCCCACTCCGGAACAGGGGTCGGAGCGGCTGCTGACCTGGCTGGCCAGCAGCACGATCGGCTGGCTGCTCATCCTGGACGACGTGCAGGATCCCGGCGATCTGAATGGCCTGTGGCCGCCGATCACCTCCTCCGGTCAAACGGTAGTGACCACGCGGCGCCGGGATGCGGTACTGCGCGGTCACGGCAGGCAGAGAATCGATGTTAGCGAGTTCACCAACGGTGAAGCCCTGGCCTACCTACGGACGCGCCTGGCCGATCAGGCGCACCTGCTCGACGGCGCGGACGAGTTGGCCACAGCGTTAGGGTGCCTGCCGCTCGCGCTGGCGCAAGCAACCGCCTCCATGCTTGACCGTGGCTGGACCTGCTCCGACTACCTGGCCCGGTTCACCGACCGCCGACGCACCCTGGACTCGCTGTGGCCCGAGGGTGAGCCGTTGCCCGACGAACACCGGTCGACCGTCGCGGCGACATGGTCATTGTCGATCGAGCAGGCCAATCAGCTCCACCCTGCCGGGGTGGCGCGCCCGTTGTTGCAGCTCGCCAGCGTGCTCGACCCCAACGGCATTCCCACCGACCTGTTCACCGCCCCGGCGTCTCTGCACTGGTTGACCAAGGCCCTAGGCCGGGAGGTCACTGCCGAAGACGCCGCCGAGGGCTTGGCGTGCTTGCACCGCTTGAGCCTGCTCACTCTGGACAACCGCTCCACGTTGCGGGTCGCCCGGGTGCACGCAATGGTGCAGCGTGCCACCCAGGACAACCTGTCCGAAGCCCAAGCGGCCACCGCCGTGAGCCTCGCTGCCGATGCCCTAGTTCAGGTATGGCCATCGATCGAGCGGGATACCACGGTGGGGCAGACACTGCGGGCCAACACCGCGGCATTGAGAGACGCTGGTGAGAAGCATCTGTGGTACCCGTGTGGACATACGGTGTTGTTCCGTGCCGCTCTCAGTCTCTGCGAGACCGGATTAGTCAACGAGACCGTGGACTATCACCAATGCCTTTACGCCACGGCTACCTACTGACGGGACCCCGTGAAGTGACCCACCGTCTGTGAGAGTCGGTTATCGGTGGATGCAGGCCGCAGCGTAGCCGGCCGGGGTCTGATAGCCCAGCGCGGAGTGCCTGCGATGGTGGTTGTATTCGTCCTTCCAGTCGCTGATCACGACCCGGGCCTGGATCAGCGACCAGAACAGGTTGATGTTCAAGCATTCGTCACGGAGCCGGCCGTTGAACGACTCGACATAGCCGTTGCGCCACGGCTGGCCCGGCGGGATGAACGCCAACCCGACACGCTCACCGGCCCAGTCGCTCATCGCCGCGCAGGCCAGCTCGGGACCGTTGTCACTGCGCAGCACCGCCGGGTAGCCCCGATCGCCAGCGATGCGGTCCAGCTCATCGATCAGGCGTTCCGCGGTGATCGAGCGTTCGACCAGACCGCCCAGACATTCCCGGGTGTGCTCATCCACAATGGACACAATCTTGACGGGTTTGCCATCGGTGGTGGCATCGAACTGGAAGTCGACCGCCCACACGCGATTCGGCGCGTCCGCCTTCGGAGTGTCTTTCGCGGTCGAGGTGCCCAGACGCTTGCGGCGACGCCGCTGGGGCACCCGTAAGCCCTCCTCGCGCCACAACCGCTGGACCTTCTTGTGGTTGACCGTCCAGCCCTCGCCACGGGCGTCGTGGTAGGCCCGCCGGAACCCCCATCGCGGATGCGCCTTCGCGTAGTCCCGCAGCCAGGCCCGCAACGCCGCGTCCGGATCTGCCGGGGTCTGGGTCACCGGCGCCCGCCGGTGGGTGCCCCTGTTCTGCCCGGTCACCCGGCAGGCGAACCGTTCACTCACCCCGAGCGCCCGCATCAGGTGGTGCACGGCCGCCCGCCGGCGGTCCGGGCTTAGAAGTTTCCCTTGGCGATCTCCTTGAGCGCCGCCTTCTCCAGTTCCGCGTCGGCCAACAGCCGCTTGAGGGTGGCGTTCTCTCGTTCCAGGTCCTTCAACCGCTTGGCGTCATCGGCCTTCAGACCGCCGAACTGGTTACGCCACCGGTAGTAGGTCGGCTCGCTGACCTGCAACTCCCGGCAGACATCCGCGATGTCCTTGCCCTCGCCCAGCAGCCGGTCGGCCTGGGCCAGCTTCCGCACGACCTGCTCGGGGGTGTGCCGCTTCCTGGTACTCATCGTCATCGAGCCTTCCTGCCCACAGCGTGGGCCGCAAGACTCTCACTCGAGCTGGATCAACCCAACGGGGTCACGCCACTACTACCTGGGCCCCGACCACCCTCAGACCCTAATTATCCGCGGCAGCCTCGCCTACTTGCGTGGGCGAGCTGGTGATGTGGTGGGTGCGGTTGCGGCGTTGGAGGAGTTGCTCGTTGACCAAGGGCGGGTGCTGGGTCGCGAGCACCCCGACACCCTGACCATCCGCGGCAGCCTCGCCTACTTGCGTGGGGAAGCTGGTGATGTGGTGGGTGCGGTTGCGGCGTTGGAGGAGTTGCTAGCTGACCTGCGGCAGGTGCTGGGTCGCGATCACCCCGACACCCTGGCCACCCGCAGGAACCTCGCCCACTGGCAGGACCGCCTGCCCGAGAATGGGCAGTCCTAACAAGGATGCACTCGTGGCCGCAACCGCAGCATCGGTTGTCAAGACTCGCTGGGCGCAACACAACCCACACGGACAGGGCCAGGCGTGGTGTCTTCTGGCCCCAAAGGGAATCTCCGCCTCGCTGTGTGGCTGTGACCTGCGGCGATTAACTTGCAAGACTCGAACGTGTGTGCGAATCTGCGATGGCGGGCCCCGAACCCGCGGCCGGGCCCTCCAGGGAAGTGGGGAGGCCCGGCGCCCCATCACGGAGGTCCACCCATGAGCCAGCCCTCGGATCGTCATGCGCAAGAGCGTTACCTGTGGAGCTCGGCGGATTGGATGACCGCAGCCGCCGACCTGCTTCGTAGGTACAGCGCGGAGGCGGCCCGGATCATGTCCTCGGGGGCGCCGGTGAGCCAGCCGGTACTGCTCGCCGTGGCCAGGCACGCCAAGGCGGTGGTGGAGATCTACGACGGCGAGCAGGAGAAGGTGCGACAGTGGCGCGCCACGCACGGCGACGGCGGGGCGTAGGCTGGCCGCGCCGTGTCGATCGGCTCCGGGCGCGGCGCCACGCCGAGCTACCTTGGGCTCCTGCATGAGTCACTGAAGCCAAACGTGTGTTCGATATCATCGCGCGGGTGACAATGACCAACGCCGAACGTGATGTCGATGGAGCAGTGCACTACCGGCGTGACGGAATCCAGCGGCTCGTAGGTGTGCTCCCGGCGACCTGCCGGAGCGGCGCGCACGTTCTGCACATCGCCGGATACAAGGCAATCGAGACTGAGGGCCTGGTGACCGTCCCTTGCAACGCGTGCGCCGAAGCCGGATCAACGGGGGCGTGGCGCCTGACGACTGGTCTCCGGCCCGACTACGCCGAACTGGACGACACCCCATACGTCGCCCTGCTGCGCAGGGCCGTAAACCGAGCGTGAAGGCGGAAGGCTGATGGTGTAGGCCCCGGCATGGCGGGGCCTGCACCGATAGTGTCTAGTCGCCGTGTGCGGCGTGGAACTCTGCCACGAGGTCCGCAGGAATGCGGCCTCGGTCGGAGATTTCCTTCCCCTGGAATCCCGGATCTGGGTGATCAGGACCTTCACCGAGCTGAACGTCCCGCGGCGGATGGACTGCCGAGTGATGATCGAGAACCAGGTCTCGATCTGGTTGATCCACGAGGAGCCCTTGGGGGCAAAGTGGAACCGCACGTGCGGGTTGTTCTCCAGCCACGCCATGACCTCCGGCGTGGTGTGAGTCGACAAGTTGTCCAGCACTACATGCACGTCCTGCCCCCATGGGGTGCCACAGCTTTCTGCAGGAACGTCAGGAACTGCGCGCCGTCGCGGACCGGCACGCACTCGCCCAGGACTTCGCCGGTGCCCACGTTCAACGCCGCGGCCAAGGTCGTGGTGCCGTGTCGCATGTAGTCGTGGGTGCGTTTCTCGGTGGCGTCGCACGTGATCGGCAACAGCGGCTGGGTCCGGTCCAACGCTTGGATCTGGGTCTTCTCGTCGATCGAGAGGACCACGGCGCCGCCAGGCGGATCCAAGTACAACCCGACGACGCCGGCGACCTTCACCGCGAACTCCGGATCCTTGCTCACCGTGAACATGCCCTGCCGGTACGGCGTGATTCCGTTGTCCCGCCACAGTTTCGCCACGTAGTGATGGGACACCGACACCCCGTCGGTCCGAGTGATGAACGCCGCCATCTCCCTGCTGGACCAGTGCGAGAGCCTAGTGGAGGTCGGCGGGCTGGTCCGGGAAAGCGCCAGGACCCTGGCCCGGACACGTGCGGGCACCTGCTCACGACCGGCACCACGCGGCAGGTCCAACAGACCCCCGATGCCCTGGGTCGCGTAGCGGCCCAGCCACAGGTCCACCGTCGGACGCGACACCCCGGCCAGCGCGGCGATATCCTTCTTCTGCCGGCCTTCGGCGTGCCACAACACGATCCGGGCCCTGGTCGCGACCGTCGCCGTGACATCCGGGCTGTAGACCAGGGCCTGCAACTCTGCCCGCTCCCGCGGCGTCAGCTCCACCCGGCCAGGTCAACACCACGCCCAGTCAACCAGACCTAAACCAAACAGAATCACGGGACACTAGATCGCCGCCGCGACCGCCGCCGCGCCGTCCGCCTGCTCCGCGCCACCTCATGTGACCTCCTGGTCCTGCCACACCGGCGAATACAGTGCGATGACCCGATCGCACGCCCGTGACCGCTGCTCAGGTCCGCCATCGTCGCGCCAGGTCCGCGGCCGGTCGAGGATCAGCGCCGTCATCAGCTCATGACGCCCGACCAGCCCGAGGCATCGCCGAGCGGCGGGCCGCCGAGCCCGTGAACAGCACGGCGACCGCAGGCCGGCGCATACTGGACCCGGGCTTCGCCGCAACCCAAAAGGGTGACCTTGGCGCCACTCGGGCGCATCGCCGCGCGGTTCCCACCCCTGCTTCGGTTACTGTTTCCGCAGGTCAAGGCCGATGTCGCCCCATCGTCGCCCCATCCACGCCGCACGCGCGCTCTGGATACCGGAAAACGGTCGCCGTTGACTGGTCCCGCCTGCGGCGGAAGCCAACGTTCCTCTTTCCGCCCGACCTTCTGCCGCAGGCCCTATTAGACGCCCACCAGCGCCTCGGTGAAAGGGACCGCGACTCTCGATGATCGGCACAGCGACACCCCCTGACTCCGCCGCCCTCACGCCGACGCAGCGCCTGCTCGGCGACGCAGTGTCGACCACGGCGCATGCCGCGAGCGTGCGCACCGTCGACGAGGTCGCTGAACCGGTCGCGCCCTGTCACCTCGCGCCGGTGCGGATCATGGCCGAGGCAGCCGGCAGCACGACTGCCGTGCCCCCGATGCGGGTGTCGGCCGGACCGGCACTGCACCGCGCGCGGCACCTCCGGACTTCTCTGCCAATCCTGCCGCGGAGCACCGAGCGTGGCCGACACCGCGACACCCCTTTCCCCGTAATACCTGCATTGAAAGGTTCTCAACGATGAGCAGCGACGACAGCCCGGTCACAGGGCCTCGGGTCGGGGCCTACGCCCTGGTCGGCCACGACGACAAGCTCCTGCTCATCACCCACGACACCGGCCCCGACCTCCTGCCCGGCGGAACCGTTGCCAATGGGGAGCCCGTCGAGCGGGCACTGCGCCGACGGTTGCTCGAACAACTCGGCGTGACCGTCGCCGACATGGACTTCTGCGCCGTGGTCGAGCACGACACCGCCCCAGGCGGCGACCGCCCGGCATCGGAGGTGACCTTCCTGTTCGACGTGACCCTCGCCGACCCGGACCGCCTCGCCGAGCACCTGCCGACCCTATGCCAGTGGGCCGGGGAGTCCGACCTCGCCGCGCTGCGGCCCGAGGCCGTCAGGTACGCCCTGATCGCGAACTGCTTGGCGGCCGAGAACCCGTGGTGGGCGTGGACACCGTGACCCCACAACAACACGCGGCAGCCTTGGCGGAGTTCCCCGCGCTGCAACGCCTCATCGACCTGCGCGACGCGGGCTGGATGTTCCTGCCCACTCTGGACGCAGGCGGCACGGTCATCGAAGTCCACAGCGTCCGGACATGGCCGGGCGGATGGGCCGACGCCCTGCGCGTGCGCTACACCACCGACGCGCGCGGCCTGCGCACCGACCACACCGGCGGCATCACCTGGCAACAGGACGGCACGCTCGAGGAGATCGTCGACGAACTGATCACGCTGCCCGCACCCAGCGACCGACACGCACCGCAGCTGGTGATCGCACAGACCCCGATGCTCCGCATCGCCTGACCACGGTGCCGCACAAGGACACCACTCCATGCCCCTTCCCGCCCCCGGCCACGTACTGTCGGCCCGACGAGGCAGACCCTGTCCGCGGACCGACGTTCGTCTTCTGGTCCGCCGAACCGATCGCCATCGAGTGGCCGGACCAGGTCCCGTTCGACCGCGGCTCACGCAGACGGCGTGGGCCACCGTCAGCAGCGTGCTGCACGCTGCTCGGGGTGCCGTCTTGGTCGTCATGCTTGCGGTGCTGCGCGGCGTAGTGATCGCCGGTGTACTGCTCGCTGGTTGCCCACCTGGGACTTCCTCTCGATCTCCGCGATCGACCATGTCGACCGTCATCCAACCCAGCGAGGTCCAGATACGTGGTGATCCTTCACCTCTGACCTCGCGTCAGAACTTCCTGACTCCCAGGAGGAACGTCGTGCGTGGCACACAGCGTCAACAGACCAACATCATCCACCGGCATCCCGAACTCGCTGAGCTCCTCGGGCTTCCTACCGCAGATGCTGATGCCGGACGGTGGGCGAACTGGATCACACCGCACCACCCCAGTACCAGTAACGCGGTGGAGATCGGATGTTGGATCGGCATGGTGGCCAAGCGTCTGACCCACTGGTACGAGGGGACCGGTGGGCACGTGCAGCCGCACCTGATCGAGTACGCCCGCGAACACCGCCCTGGGCCGCGCCTGGTCGTCGAAGACATCGCGACGACACGACTCGACTACACCGTACGGAACTCATCAACGCAGCGACCATGCTTCTCCAGCACCGCAACGAACTAGCCAGCGATGGCCGACGCCCCGGCTGGTCGTACAACCGGAAGCCGACTAATGCACAGCCAAAAAGATGAAGCACTAAGCCCCGCCATGTACCAGATGTTCGTCTTCAAGCTCGGCGAGATACTGAGGCAAGGACGGGAGACCGCGAAACTAACGCAGGACCAGGCCGCCGCGCGTATGCGGATTTCCAATGAAACGACCAGCCACTATGAACGCGGACGGGTGAAGCCTGACCTGACCCGACTTCTCATCATGGGCGGGCGCTACAAGATCAACTTGTGGGAGATTCTGATCTCCGCCACGGAGGAAACCTACAGGGAGTTAAACCGGGACGCCCCCTTCGCCGGTTATCCTCGCGAGGTGCAGGCTACATAGGCGCTTGCCATGTTCGCCCAGGTCGATCCTGACCGGATTGACTGGTCCTATCTACTGGATGAGCAAAGCTCCACCCTATAGCGAGGATCTGGCTGATGCGAAAAGGAAGAAGAACGCTATCACATGAACGCATCCACAACAGCATTCCGTCGTTGCCCGGACTGACGAACCGCTTGTCCGAGATCGCCCTGCTTCTGGGTGTCGGCATGTCGGCGAGGGAGGTTGCCCGACACCTCACCCTTTCGGCCTACACGGTAAGAAACCACATGAAATTCATATACCTCCAACTCGCGATCGGGAAGCTCGAGGACCTCCGGGAGCACATCAAGGCCACCTTCCCGCAGGAACTGAAGAGAGTGTGCGATTCACTCAACTCTCAGTATGGAAAGAACGTATTCCCCTTCCGGACCCAGACTGAGGCACGAAGCGAGTGGCTTGCTGAACGACAGGCGGGACGAAGTTGCGCTCAGATTGCCAGGGACAATGGCGTCTCAGTGGGCGTCGTCTCACTGTGGACCAGGCGAGACGGTTTTCCCGACCGCCCCACCCGGCCACCGGTAAGCGAGCGAAACAGGATCGACTGGATAGATCGATACACCTCGGGTGTGACGATTACTAGGATCGTCGAAACCGATTCGTGCGCGACCGAACAGCGGGTTCGCATGGTTCTGCGTCGCGCGGGCATCACCATTGCCAGAGGTCGACGCCGGAACCAACAGCGCCACACCGAGAATGGATAGGAGTCACCATGCCGCAGAAGCTCATCATGACGAAGGACGACCGCTGTTGTTGCGGCAACGGCCAGGACGGAAGGAACGGTCGACGACAGGCATGCCGGGGATCAGAAACTGCGTTCGGGGACGGACACCCTGCAGCAACTGATTTTCGAGGCTGAGCAGTGACAGGAGCATCGGCCCTACGTCCGCAACACCGCGGGCTACGTGCACGGCGCCAGCGCCCAGCCGGTGCCGTGCGCGGCGACGTCCACATCCACCTCGGGGCCACAGGCTGCCCTCCCGGTGACTGCCGTGGTATCACGTCGGTTCGCCAACCGGCATCACAAACTCGCGCGCTAGCGGCGGAACCCGCGGTGCTGATCACGGGGCGGGATGTTGCCGAACTCGTCGAACCACCGCTCGATCTCCTGCGGGTCAAGCGGAACGCGGTAGGTGAGCAAGCCTTCGTAGTCCTTGTCCTGGAACAAGACGTCCTGCAGCGTGTCCCAGTTGTAGTCGGACCGTGACGCTGGCAGCTCAGCCTCCAGATCAGCGACGAGTTCGTGCTCGTCGCAGTAGATCCGCTCGGCGTCTTGGATGGCCAGATCGAGGGCGATCTCCTCAGCCGTACATGTCGGGGTGGGGTACCGACCGACGTGGAGATCGGAACTCAGGTCGTCGAAGGCGCGGGCATAGCGACGTAGGAACCACTGGTCCTGGTTGGCAACGCACGCCGGGACCGCTCCCAGCGGGCCGGGCACGCTGTCTTGGCACATGCCGGTTCGGTAGGCGAGGTCGTATGCCTCGTCGGCGAGGACGGCGAGCGCTTGCCCGAGCACTGCCGCAGTACGCGGGGTCAGGGTGACTGGCAGGCAGATCTCGCACCCACCGTCCGCGCATTCGGAGCAGTCCACGCAGTCGTTGCGGCAAGGCCCACAGAATTCGCACTGGCCGGGGCAGTTGGTGGTCGGGAACAGCAGGAAGCCGCCGTCGCCGACCGTCGGGAGCTGCCGGGCCACGCGCGGGGCCGCCGGGTCATCAGCGGTGGCCGCTGCCAAGATCGGGAGCAATGCCGAGATGGCCGTGCGTACCGGCGCAGGGGCACCGTCCAGCACCACCTCCAGCCGGCGCTCGGCGGTGACTTGGTGCAGCAAGTACCCGTTGAGCGCCGAGGCCAGTATGGTCGCGGACGGGGCATCGGAGAAGCTGGCCAGGCTTTCGGCCTCGGGACCATCGCCGTGGTCGATCATGGCCAGTACCTCGTGCGCGCTCGGCGTGTGCCGGGGCACGAACGCCAGGTACGACTTGCTGGTGGCGGACATCGAACTCCTTGGTGCCATGTCAAGCCCAGACCGTATGACCAGACCCGCTCTCGGGTGACCATTGTCCGCCCGCGTGTCATCGCAGCCCTCTGGGCCGGCACTGCGGGGCACGGCTCACTGCTGGGCGAGCGGCATCTGTGTCTCGACACGCACCGTGACCGCATGGCTTGTGAGACAACGAGAGTGGCGGGGCTCCGGGTCGGCGTGGGCTCCCCGAACCCAGGAGAGATCGCTGCTAGGGTTCGTCACGCACAGTCAGAGCGCGAGCCGGTATCCGCTGTTGCGAGCAGCGGTTGGACCAGCACCTCATGACGGGGAGAATCGTCGTGGCCAGCGAAAACGCCGCCAAACTCGCGGTACTCATTGACGCCGACAACGCGCAGCCGACGATCACCGAAGGATTGCTGGCGGAAATCGCCAAGTACGGCACGGCGCACGTCAAACGCGCCTACGGCGACTGGACAGGCACAAGCCTGAAGGGCTGGAAAGACCAACTGCTGGCTCAGTCGATCCAACCTGTCCAGCAATTCGCCTATACCACCGGAAAGAACGCCACCGACGCGGCGATGGTCATCGACGCGATGGACCTGCTGTACTCGGACCGCTTCGACGGATTCTGCATCGTCTCCAGCGACAGCGACTTCACCCGGCTCGCGGCACGCCTACGCGAGTCCGGCCTAACCGTCTACGGATTCGGCGAACGCAAGACACCCAAGCCCTTCGTCGCGGCCTGCGACAAGTTCGTCTACACCGAGAACCTCGCCTACGCCAACAGTCCAACTGCCACCAGCGGCGTACCCAAACCGAAGAAAGTCACTTCCGCCGCGCAACTCAAGGCGGACACCGCGCTGGTGAACCAACTGCGCAATGCCGTCGACGCGGCCTCCGACGACGACGGCTGGGCCTCACTCGCGAACGTCGGCCACATCATCACCAAGCAACGCTCCGACTTCGACTCCCGCACCTACGGCTACGCCAAACTCAGCGATTTGATCACCGCGACCACACTATTCGAGATCACCCGCCGCAGGCCCGGCGAAGGCAAACCAACGGTCATCTACGCTCGGGACAAACGACGCCAGCAAGACAAGAAACCCAACCCCGAACCAGCGAGCACGTGACCACTCAGCGGCCAACCGCTCATGCCGACTTGTCGTCGCGAATGAGGCCACGGTAAAGCTCATGGTCGAGTTCGGCGCGCACCGGGTTCGGCCCTGTGACCGTGAGTCGCCAATGACCATCGGCGCCGGGAACCGAAGCGCACCCGGTGCAGACAATGTGGATCTCGCCATCCTGCGCGACCATCCAGCCTTCGGCCAGCGTGAGCACGTGCACGCCCCGCTTACAGGTCGCGGGGAGGAGGGCGATCCGCAGCCCGGTGCTGTCGGTCCGGCACCGCAACTCGCCGTCGGGCTCCGAGACGGGACTCAGCCGCAGATTCATAAGCCGCAACCTACCACGCGGTTCGCACACCTGTTCGACTACGTCCGTCTCGTAGTGGGAGACTACGCTTGCCTGCGCGGTCAGGTCCGAGCGAAGACCAACTGGGCCAGGCTGGTCGCGGTGCCGAGCGCGAGCACCGCGTTTTCCCGACGCCAGGCGATATCGCGCAGATGCGGGTCCGGGTGGCTGGCGGCCGAGTCGTAGTTGAACAGCGCCTGGGCAAGCTCGGTCATCGTGTCCAGGATGACGGCCTCGCGCTCGGCGAGGTCGCGCTGGGTAGCGGCCGAGTTGATCGTCGCCGGCCGCATCTTGCGCAGCAGCTCGCACGCCTCGCGGGAGGCCGCCACGCTCGCCTTCAGATCGTCGGGCGTGCCCGCCGTCAGCAGCCGTTTCGCGGCCGCCAGCCGGCTGACGACCGTTCGATGCTCGTCGGTGGCCGTCCCCGCCGGGAGCGCGACCACGAGGGACACGGCGGCGGCGAGCTGCCACTGCTCCAGGACGTTCTGCACCCACTGGTGCGCGTCGACCCGGATGTCGGTCGGCTGGCCGGGATAGGGCACCCGGATCGGCCGGTGAGGCTGTTGCCAGTCGGGCAACGCGGCTCCGGAACTGATCAGCGCGTACTCGACGGCCGGGGAGAGCATCAGGTTCCCGCCGTCGCGGATCGTCTCGATGCGCTCGATCGCGGTGTCCGACAGCCTCCATTCCGCATACACCTGCGTCGTCAACGGGGTCTTCCTGCCGCTGTAGCCGAGCTGCTTCAGGACGGGAGCGGCGGCGCCCAGATTCAGGGAGCGCCCGGAGTCAGCGTGGACGCTGCCGGTGACCAGGAACAGCGCGGACGCGCCGTCGGCGAGGCCATCGGCCTCGATGTCCACGGTGAGCCGCAGGATCGGCTCGGCCGCGGGGATGCCGCGCAGTTCGCCGACCGTCGCGCTGATGTACGAGCCCGTCATGGGCGTTGACTCTATGGCCAGCCGGTTGCTCGGCGGGTCGATTTTCCGCGCGACGCCGCCGACCGCCTGCACTCCGGGGCCAAGTACCGTCCGCACACCGACAATTCGCCCAGTTCAGGGCGGCACCCGATGGCAACTACGACCTGTCGTCGCAGGTCCTGGCGGCGGTACCTGATCTCGTCGCTAGGGTGAACTGATGAGGGACGAACTGGCGGACATCCTGCGCAACGACGTCACGCCTCCGCACCTCGACGCCATACGGCTGCTGAGGGCCTACCTCATCACCGATCACGCCCGCGCGGCGGAGATCATCAAGTCGCTCGACGAGGCCGCGAGTGACCAGGTGTGCTCGGACCTGGTGGGCATCTACGTCCCGATGGCCAGGTTTGCCAAGCGGGAAGGGCTCGGATTCCCCACCGAGGAGATCCACGAGACCTTCCCTCGGGTTGTCTCCCGCATGAGCGGCGACCAGTTCGCGCTGACTTCCGAGCAGGTGTACGAGGTGTGCGCGGCGTGGTTCTCCGATCGGCACGAGCAGGTCGTCGAGATGACCCGAGGCGAGCCGACTCGTGAACTCTGGCTGCACGCCGCGGCCTCGTTCACCATGACCGTGGGAGTCAAAGCTCTTGGCCCGCAAGGGTTCGGCGGCTACCTCACAATTCTACGGAAGCTGCGAAACCCTGAAGCGGATGCCCGGCCGCGGTGACGCAGCGCGAGGCTCCTGAGCCCGGCGCGGCGAGCCTGACCGTCTCCGTCGATCCCGCCCCGCATCCTCTCGGGCACCGGTTCGCGGTGCTCGCGTCCACGCGCACCGGCTGGTGCGGCGGCGACTCCGCCTACGCGGTCGACCTCGCAGGCGGACGGGAACGCCTGTGGCTGTTCTCCGACACGCTGCTCGACGACGGCGGCATCGTGAACAACTGCATCGTGGTGGAGGACATCGCGC
Source organism: Kutzneria viridogrisea DSM 43870 (assembly GCF_000525635.1). Taxonomy (NCBI): domain Bacteria; kingdom Bacillati; phylum Actinomycetota; class Actinomycetes; order Pseudonocardiales; family Pseudonocardiaceae; genus Kutzneria; species Kutzneria viridogrisea. The sequence goes on along the minus strand of NZ_CP007155.1, from coordinate 5,828,233 downwards.
GTGGCCGGCTGCGCACCGTCCTCGGCGGCACACCAGCCGAACCGGCAGCCCTCGTCGGCCCATTCGACCGGGTCGGCCCGGACGGGCTCTCGCGGTGGCTCTGGACCGGCCACGGCGTCGCCGTCGACGACCCCGCAACGCCTGTCGACCAACATCGGCTGTGGATCTTCTACCAGGAGTACCGGGCGACGGTTCCCGATCAGCAGAAGACGGAGTGGGACTTCGCCTGGGTCCGGACAGTGCTCGCCGAGCTGTCGCTGCCGGACCTTCGGGTGCTCAGCCGGACGCCGATCGTGGACGGCACCGGCGTGCAATGGGGCGCGGCCGTCCACCGTGACGGCGAGGAACTGCTGGTTTACGGCGTGGCCGACGAGGGCGAGAACAAGCACCTCCTGCTGGCCACGACCTCCACGTCGCGGCCGGGCGCGACCTGGCGATACCGCGCAGCCGACGGATCCTGGTCGACGCGACCGGACGAGGCGGCCCGGCTGCTGACCGGCGTGAGCAACGAGATCAGCGTCCTGCCGTTGCCCGGCCCACAGCGGCTGGCTGCTGGTCACCTCCGACACCCGCAAGCCCCACGGCGCCTGGCCGATCGTCGCCTACCGGGCAGACCACCCGGCCGGACCCTGGTCCGGGCCGCAGGTGATCCTCGACCCGCCGGAGAACGACGCCACCCGCTACGCCTACAACCCGACGTTCCTACACCTCGCCGGCGACAGCTACCCGCTGGCGTACAACGTGAACGGCCCCCTCGCGGACATCCTTGTGGACAACACGATCTGCCGCCCACGGTTCCGCCTGGTCCGGCTCAGCACCCAGCCGCTCGCCGATTCATGAGATCGCGCGGGCCAGTGGAGAAAGTCCCAACAAAGCCAGGCCCTTCATCCGTTCGAGTGGAACCGCGCGCCGCACTGTCGCCTTGCCCGCCACGACCCTGTGGAGGTCCCGGTCGCCGGCCAATGGCCTCGGCAGGTTCAGACCCGTTGGCGCGCCGAGCGTTCCTCGGTCGGCCTCACTCGGTCGGCTCTATCCGGTGCGATAGGCCACCTCCAAGATTCACTTTGTGGCTTCCAAGACCAAGAGCGGGTTGTTGCTGCCTGTCGTCGTTGTCCTGGCGGTCGTCGTGGTAGCGGTGCCCCAGGCACGCGACAAGGTCCTCAGCCTGTTCGGCGCCGTAGCCGGCGGCACGGAACTCGTCGGAGACGGCGAGACTCAGTTCATGGTCGCGAGTTCCGCGAGCGCCCAGGTGCACCGGTGCGCACCGCAGCAAGAACTCGCGGACGGACAGTGCGACGATCTGAAGTTCGTGATCATCGACGCTGCTCGGATGCCCTTCATCGCGCGCAACATCTCGACCGCGTGGCAGGCCGGGAAGCCGGCCGTCTTGACGAAGGACAGGTCCGCCGAGGCGGCCAACCGCCGGAAGGTGTGCTTGCCGAGTTTCCCCAGACCCTTCGGCGGGCAGTGCGATGAGTTCCCGTTCGCCAGCACGCGGCAGGGCGGCGACGGCGCGCAGGAACAGGAGGTGCCCGCGCGGGAGAACCAGTGCCAGGGCGGCACGCTGTCACGTTGGTATGTTGCGGCTGGTATCGGGGATGGCGATGACTTCCTGGTGGTGATCACTCACCCGAGCAAGATCGCCGCTGGCCCGTTCCAGGGCAGAGACATCGCTGATGATCAGAGTGGGTGTTGATGATGAGCAAGCCCGACGTCACGATCGACCTCACCGTCGAGATCGACCACGGCCAGCTCTACATCTACTCGGTGGCGCCCTGGGCGCACGACCAGCAGAACGACGCGGTGGAGCGAGCGCTACGCGACGCGCGGCAGTCCGGCAGGTGGGTGGGTGTCGCCGACGGGCTGGTCGACCTCGTCGTGCCCTTCCGGAAGAGCTTCGACGCGCCCATGCGGGTGGAGATGTGGCCCGAGCCAGTGCCACCCGATGACGACAACTGGGACCACGTGGTCGACATCGACTTCGACATCGTCAACGGCGACCTGGTATTCGAGCCCTCCGGAGGCTTCGAGGCGATCCGATGCGAGGAGCCGCTGCCGCGTGGCGCCTACCGGGCACGGATTTCCGGCCGTGGCTACACCGAAGCGGCCAGCGGCGCGGTCGGCATGGACTCCTACCGGATCCGGCTGTGGCCTCGAACGGCGCCGACCCCACCGGAGTTGCGAAAGAGCTGGCCAGGCTGGTCGGCGCAAGCGTGAGGTAGCCCCAAGGGGAGGAGGCAACGGCTCGGGATGGGTGCTGAACCGTCCCAGGGACCCGACGTACCCGTCTTGGCCGACAGGTTCCCCGCTCATCGCGTGATCCGCTACTAATGGCGTGTGGAGCATCTTTACTGGGATCTCGGATCTATCGCAGGCGGCGCTCGCCTCGAGGTGTCGCTGCGCGGCTCGACCGCCAGGGTCTGTCTCATGGACATCGACCACTACCAGGCTTATCTCGACGGCGACGAGTACGAGTATCACGGCGACTTCTACGACGTCAGCCCCATCGTCTTGGAGGTGCCCTACGACGACCACTGGTACCTCGTCGTCGACAGCAACAACCGACGGATCACGGTCGAGTACACCCAGATCTTCGACTGACCGCGCCCGCCACTGGGCAAGGCGCCGCACCGGGCGGGTTGTCACGCGGCGGCGAGGGCCAGCCGGTGCGCTTTGCTGATGATGTCCAACTGTTCGGCAGTCAGGGACGCGGTGATGCCGTGTTCGTTCTCATAGCCCACGATGGCGATCGTGCCCGCCCACCGCCGGGGCGGGTGTCCCAGCGTCGTCAGGACGGCCTGCGCGACCGGGTTGGGCAAGTAGGAGAGCGGGTCGCAACCGGCAGCGTCGGCGACTTTGGCGCGCATTCCGTCGGCCAGAGCCACGCCGTTGACCTCGCCGTGGCGCGGGTCGACATCCTGGTGCACGGCAGCCCACAAGCTGACCTGGTATGGCGTGTCCCACTCGATGATGACGCTGTTGTCCACCGTCCGAAACTGGAGCGTGCCGGAGGGGGCGATCACCGCGTAGGTCACGGTCGGTTCACGCGCGTCGTCACCGACTGCGGCGTTCGAGCTGTCGATCACCGTGCTCGTGGAGGCTGCGTCCACACCGACGGGCTCCGCCGACACGGCAGGAGCCGTCTGTGATTGCGGACACACGCGGCCACGCTATCGGCCAACCGGCGCCATCACGCTACTCGTCACCCGATTGTGTGGAACGTGTGTGAGATCTTCAGGTGGCGACGCCAAAGTGACGGCGGGCAGCGCGAGTGGCTGGCATGGCTTCCTTGCTGGCGAGACGAACGCCCAACCTTCGCGGGTTGGCGACTGACCGGTGGCTTCCCGCCGGAATCGAAGCGTGAAGCGCCCTTCTGCGTCCCTCATGGCGAGGTTGTCGCATCCCGGCCGGCGAGCGAGGCTGTAGTCGAACCCGTGTCTTCCTCAACAGGCTCGCGCGTTCCCGTGGATCACTGTGCACGGCGCGGCCGAGGCGGCAACGACGGAAGAACACGGCGTGGCACGGTTACGATTGATCATCCGCCCAGGGTGGCGTTCACTAGCGCCGCTGGATCGAAGTCGGCATCGGATGGGGCGTGCTCGTCGAGCAGGTCGGCCGCGTGCCGAAGGCGTTCGCCGTCGGGCAGGCGCAAGACGTCGGCGATGATGCGGAGTCGTTCGGCGGCAAGGGTTTCGCGCCGCATCACGCCCCAGCTCGTGGCGAGTTCCCGGCCAAGTTCTGTGAGTTGAACGTAGCGCCGTGGTGTGCCGTGCTTGGCAGGTTCCTTGCGGGTGACCCGAAGATAACCGCGTTCGGTGAGTCGGCGTATCGCACCATAGACGGAGGCCCCGTTGAGTTCCGTTTGCCGTTCAATCTCCGCGCCAAAGGACTCGAAGTTCGGTGAATGTGCGATAGCTCGGAGAATTGTCACTGTGGTTATAGAGCGATTGATGGTATGCATGGTCAGATTATAGGTGTTTTATGTCCTACTGTGGAGGGGTTATTGGGTGAACTTGTAATTGGCGGTGCGAGGACTTGTCGTGGCGCACGTCATTGAGCTAGCTCGTCGTCGGCCCGGCAGGCTTAACTGCGTGATCCGCCGGGTGCGGCGAATCGAGCGCCCATGTTGTCAGGAGGGTTGGAGAAGACCAACGCGCGGAACCATGGCGCCGCTTCGCGAGGATGCCGACGGCTCAGTAGACTCGCGTAGGCATACAGAATCTGGTGAGCGGGACGGTTGTCGAGGTCGCTGTACGGCAAGCAATCCGTGAAGGGCCACGGCAAGCTCTGCTGCAACACGCATACGCCGGCCTCAGCCCACGCCAGCGCCTCATCGAGGTCTTCGTCGTCAACGTCGACCTCGGCTGAGTCTTCACCATCGCCGAGCCCGGCCGCCGCGTACGCCTCCATGACGTAGGCGTCCAAGCACCTCGGCATGATCAAGCGTCCGGCCACGTCCCGGCACGCCGCCTCGTAGGCGGCGGTCTCCTCCTCGGTCTCCTCCCCATCGGGGAGCCACACCCGCTCCATCCGCCAGGTCGGGCGCGTGCCGAGCTTGCGGATCTCGCGCTCCAAGGCGCTCATCTCGCTGGCCGGGAAGCCCGCGTAGTACTCCTCGGCGTCGAACTCGCCGTTCGGCCAGGCCAGCAGCGGCCGGTCGAGCGCGCATAACGCCTGCTGAGTCACCGCGCCGGTCGGTGGCATCCACGGCATGACCCACGTCGGAACTTCCGAGACGTTCACCAGCCGAAGTATTCCAGTCACGGCTCCAAAACACGGGCCGCCACGACCAAGTGGCGGTGGCAGACCGCCGGTCACAGGCGCGAACCGGCCTTCCTCATGCCCTGCCCAGTGTGTTCGCCGACGAGCGGACCCGTCCAACAGTCAGTGATGATGAGGCGGTCGTCGCGATTACGGTCATGAGGAGGGCGCGATGCCTGGCAGCGGTCCGTTGGACGCCGACGTGATTCTCAGCGGCGACGAGACGGAGGCCCTACTCGCCCTGCTCTCCGACATCTCCCAAGGTCACGGAGATGCCCCAGGGATCCGGGACGCGGCAGGCGCTGCGTGGGCACTGCTGTCCAACCGAGCTGCAACCCAGGGCGGCTACGCGGCTGCTCGCGACGAGGGCTATTGAGCCGAAACTGTTTGGTTGCCTACATGATCGCGTAGCGGACGTGGCGTGCCTGGAAGTAGCCACGGACGAGGTGTGGCTGGCGCTGGCGGCGGTGCAGGAAGCGGCGCGTGTCCCGGGCGAGCCGCTCCACAGTGCGAGCACGACCGGCAGGCATGTTGCGTTTGAGGTCGGCGTTGAGCAGCTCGTCGGGGTTCAACTCGGGGCTGTAGCCGGGCATCAGGTGCAACTCGATCCGGTCGGTGTTGGCTTCCAGCCAGGTACGCACCACCCTGCTGCGGTGGACCGGGTGCCGGTCGGCGATCACGTACACCTTCCGCCCGGCCTGCCGGGCCAGCCGGGCCAGGAACGCGGTGAACACCGGCGCGGTGAACCGGCCGGTGAACACGGTGAACCACAACGCACCCCGGGACGCGACTGCGGACATGACGTTGACCCGCAGCCGTTTCCCGGTCACCCGCACCACCGGCGTGTGTCCCTTGGGCGCCCACGACCGCCCCGGCGGGGCCGCATCCGAGCGCAACCCGCACTGGTCAACCCAGGCCACCACCGCGCCCTCGGCCTTGGCTCGCGACGCGATCGCCGGATACTCGGTGTCCAGCCAGGCCCGCACCGCGGCCGGTTGCTGCTCGTAGGCGCGCCGGGCCGGGCGCTGCGGGGTGAACCCGTGACGACGCAACCACAGCCCCACGCCCTGCTCGGTCATCACCACCCCGGTGACCAACCGGATCAACTCGACCACCGCCGCCCGGGTCCACAACGGGCCACCGATCAGCAACTCCTCGGGCGTGTAGTCGGCCATCGCCATGAATAGCGTGCCCCGCTCGGCGGCAGTGATCAGCTCGGCCGGTCCAGGGCGGCGCACCCGCCGCACCGCCAGCGCCTCACGGCCACCATCCCGATACGCCCGCCACCACGCGCCCACCGACCGCTCGGCCACCCTGAACACCTCGGCCGCCTGCCGATAGCCGGTGACGGTGCCGGACTCCAACGCGGCCACTACCCGCAACCGCAGCACCTCCCGCTCAGCGGGCGACAGACGACGCGCGTCCTCGACCTCGATCACAAGTGAGCAACATACAGGCAAACGATCACTTTCGACTCAATACGAGTGGAAACGCCTGACCACCGTATGCCCTGGAGGCCGTGATCTGCTTCAGGTGCTCGCCCGGCTGGCGCCGGATCACCCGTTTCCGAGTGCGTTGCTCAGGGAGGCCGGTGATTGCCTGCCTGGCCTGGCTGAGGCGGTATGCGCGTCACCGGCCGAACTGCGCGCGACCTGCACGGTGCTGCGTGACCGTGGTCTGCTGCAGTTGGACGGGGACCATGTCGTTGTTCCAAAGGAGGTCGCCCGACTTGTGATCAATCAGTCGCAGGCGGCGCGGGGACTGCACTGGACCGGCGCCGTGCTTCGGTTCCTCACTCACGCGCTACGGCCGGACACGCACCACAGCGATTCATGGCCGGAATGGGAGGTCGCGTTTCCTCATGTGACGGCCGTTTGCACAGCGGCTGAGCAGGGGAAGATCCAACTTGGCGATGTCGCCTACCTGCTCGATCGGACTTCGGTGTACGCCCGTGAGGCCGCCGAGGACCCTGACCTGGCGACGGAGCTGGCCGAACATGCGGCCGACCTCGCCGTCACTCTTGAGGACGCAGAACTGATCAGCCATTGCCTGGGCAACCTCGCCTTGGCTCATCGAGCCGCGAACCGCATTGCCGAAGCGATTCGGGCCTCCGAAAAGTCGATCGCCTGCGTTGCGGAGGCGTTCGGGATCGACAACGAGAAATATGCGGAAAGCCTTACCGTGCACGCGGGTATTCTTGCTGCTGGCGGACGCACATCCGAGGCAGCCCAGGCTCACGACTGGTCAGTGAAAATCCTGAAGAAGCTGCACGCAAAGCGTCCGTCGGACGTCGTCCGCGGCCTGCTGGTCGAAGCTCTCAATGATCATGCATCGCACCTTCTGTCCACCGGTGGCCCGGTGCAGTTGGGCCGGCAACTGCTCGAGGAAGCCAACCGCTTGCTGAAACGCGGTGAATACGGTTGGACACAGGTCACGCTGAACCTGGCCAGAGCCTGCCGTGAGAGCGGCGATGCCGAGGATGCACGTGACCGCCTGGTTGATCTACGCGACTACTGTGAGTCGAACGCTTTGAACCCGTCTCTCGTGCTTCTCGCGGTGGTGGCGGACCTGGCCGAGGTGTATCACGAACTCGGTGATCGCCGGGCGGCTGCTACTCTCCGCGAGGCGCATCGAGTCGACAATGCTCTTGTAGAAGCGCTCGACCGTCCGCTGCGTGAGGGCCGCACTAGCTGAGGCCCTGGTCGCGAAGTGAGTCGGCGTCTGGGTGGTGCAGGGACTCCAGGAGGAGGACGGCCGCGGTGTACAGACGTCTGGCCGTATGCGAATCGCCCAGCAGTTGGTGTGCTACCGCGAGGCGATGCAGTGCGTGCGCTTCCCAGTATCGGTCGCCGAGTGCCCGGTCCAGCGCCAGCGAGCGCTCATATGCTGTGATCGCCCGCTCAGGATGACCACAGTTCAGTTCCGCATCGCCGACAACTTTCAAGATCGAGGCTTCGCCTTCCATGTTGCCGATCGCGGTATACAGCTCCAGCGCCCGCGCCGATCGGTCGAGAGCCGTCGCGGTGCGGCCCAGATGTGCCAGCTCGCGGGCTGTCGCGGCGAGTGCGTCAGCCAGCGCCGGTAGCACCTCCTTCGGTTCGGCCAGACGGAGTGCGGCCTCCGCGTGCTCTAACGCGCGTACGTGCTCGCCTGCCGCGTCGAGGGCGCGGACGAACGACAGGTGAGTCCGGAACGCCCCGCGCTCGTCGCCGAGACCCTCGAACATCATCAGCGCGTCCGACAACAGCGACAGCACGTCGCCGCTTTGCCTGGACCGGGAAAGAGCATCAGCGAGCATGCGAAGCGATGTGGCCAGCGCGACGCCATCGCCAACTCGACGAGCCGCAGAGACCGCGAGCCTTTGCGTGTCGACTCGAGCGGCATGCCGACCCGAGCGGCGCAGGAAAACCATGCACGCCCAGGCAGTTCGCCAAGCGTACGATTCGAGGCCGTTCGCGTGGGCATAGCTGATCATCGCGAGCAACACGTCGCACTCGACGGTGAACCACGCCATCGCGTCGGCATAGGTGCTTGGTGCAGGAAACGGATCGCCTCGTTCCTCGACATCAATTGGCTGTATCCGAGCATTGGCCGCAACTGCGGCACGGAGGTAGTGGTCGAGTGTTCGCCGCATAGCTGCTGTCCGTTCAGCCGCCGTGTCATCCTGCAAGGCACGCCCTCGCGCGTATTCACGAAGTAGATCATGGAGGTGGAAGCGGTTACGGGTCCGCTCGACGAGCAGGTTCGCGGACAACAGCTCGCGCAGTGCGTGGCCGCACTCCTCAAGATCGCCTGCGAGCGCTACGCAGCCGGCACGACTGATATCAGGTCCCGGGTAGAGGCCCAACAAGCGGAACAGCTGCGCCGCTGATGGGCTCAGCGCGTCGTAAGACCAGTTGAACACTGTCCTAAGATCCATATCGCCGTCCGATGAGGACAGTGGGTCGAGTCGGTCGTCGGTGTCCCGCAGTTCGGCGACGAGGTCGGACAACGACTCATCCGGCCGGTCCATGGCACGCGATGCGACCACACTCAGTGCAAGCGGCAAGCCGGCGCACAGGACAACGAGCTCATGTGCCGCGTCCGGCTCCGCCACGAGGCGTTCTGGTCCAATCCGCGAGGCGAGTAGTTCGATCGCTTCCGGTGGATCTAGGACTGTCATTGGGATCCGCACCGCACCTTCGCGTCCGACAAGACTGTCCAAGCGATTGCGGCTGGTCACCACCAACAGGCAGCCTGGTTCTGGCGCGATGAGCGGACGCACCTGATCGGACGAGCGTGCATTGTCCAGAAAGACTAGTACCCGCCGTCCGTGCATCAAACTGCGGAACAGCGCCATCCGACCAGCGGGCGAAGTCGGAATCGCACCGGTCGGTGCACCGAGAGCGTGGAGGAACGAAAACAGGACATCGGCCGATTCCCGTGGCGGCGACGCGGCGAACCCGTTCAGGTCCGCATATAGCTGGCCGTCAGGGAAGAAGTCCTTGACCTTATGCCCCAAGCGAATCGCCACCGTACTCTTGCCAACGCCCGCCACCCCCTCGATCACGCACACGCGCGCCGCACTGTGCTCCCGTGTCGATGCAAACTCGGTCAACCGAGCCAGTTCGTAGGCTCGCCCGACGAAATGCCTGGTGTCCGGCGGTAACTGGTGCGGCTGCGATGGTGCGGCAGTGTTCGCCTGGGCGCGCGGGGCAACTCGATGTATTACTTCCGCCGCATCCCTCAGGGTGGTCAGTTGCCCGCGCTCGACGCCGATGACACCTAGCTCATCGAGCAACCGCTCGAACACAGCACCGCGCGGCAATGTGGTCCCATTGAGGTACGCGTACAAGCTGGCAGGTGAGACGTTGATCCGCTTGGCCAGCTCAGAGCGGTCTAGGCCGCGGCCCAAGCGACGCTCGGCGCGCAGGAGCGCATTGGTCAGCTCCGCCGCAAGATGCTGTCGCGGCGTACTCCAGTTCTCTCCAGAGTTCTCCAGCCTCACAAGGTCCATCATCCGCCCTCATGGTGCTGTGGTGGTCGTCCTCAACCGACGCAGGAACGGAGTACCCCATGCTGGTCGAACTGATCCCCGCACCTCAACTGGAGACCACGCCGACGGACTCGGTGGCGCAGGTCGTCTTCGACACCCTGCCCGCGCTCGGGCTCGACCGTATGACGGAGGGCCGGGTGGAGTTCGTGTTGTGCGCCTCGGCGCTCACCGCGCAGGTCTGAACGTGCCACCCGGTGGCGGCGCCGACCCGCCACCGGGCTGGTCCCCGACGCGAAGGAGAGAGCTGATGTCCGTTCCTGTATTCGTCGAGGACGTGCTCGACACACGTCCGCTCGACGCAACCGGCTTGACGATCGGCGGCCTGCTCGCGGCTAACCGACTTCCCGAAAGCCTGTTTCAGCCGTACTTGGTGCGCGGCGCCACGGCAACACCCGTGCCACTGACCGCACGATTGGCTGATCTGCCCCCGGACGCGGACCGGCTGCTGGTTCGCGCCATCCGCAATACGTTGTTCCCCACCGTGCTGCCGGCCGCGGCAGACGCGACCGACACCAGGTACTCCGATGTCGGCGTGGGATTCCGCGCGATCCGCGCCGACGCTGGCGGCAAGGCGTACGAGGCACGCGTCACGGTAGGCTTGGACCAGGCCCGCGTCTTGGTGTCTGACGAGGTCACGGCCTTCACCAGGGAACACGCCGTGTCCGAGGCTGGCTGCGTATTTGGTATCTCTGGTGGCGGAGACAGCAACGCATTGGCCTACGGCCTGGCCAATGCGGTGCCTAATGAGCGGTTGCTGGCATTCACCCTAGTCTTCGGCGCCGTGTTCTCGCCCGAGGCGGCGATCCGCGCCGGCGTGCTGTGTCAGGAGCTAGGAATCGAGCACCGTGTGCTCAACCCCGCCGACATCGCGGACCTGCTCGGCATCAGGACATCATTGGACGCCTTGTACGCGGACTTCAGTGCGATGTTCACCAATGAGGCGTTACATTTCTTCGGCACCTTTCTGATCCTGCGCACTGCACGCCGCCTTGCGGCCATACGTGGGTTCAGCGACCTCGCGTTCGGCTACAATCGTGAGGACTTGCTCGCCGAGGCATTGTTCATGGTGATGAACGGCAATCGGCCACTCCAGTATCCCGTCCGACAGTTGGGCGCGCACCGAGTTATCATGCCGGTGTGGCGGGTGCCGAAGCTCCTGCTGGACGCTTGTCACCCACGGTTCAGCCTGGAGAATTACCGTGAGCGTGACCCGTACACGACCCGACAGCGTAGCCTCGCGTTCTTCCTTGCGCACACAATGGACTCGGCCTACCCGTCATTCGGGTTAAGTCTGCTCACCGGCATGAAAGAGTCGTTCGCCGGCGCTTGGGGCACCGTGTCACATGTTGATGACCTCGATGTGTTCGTCACGGAGCAAGCGAGCACGGAGAACGTCGAGCGGGTACGAGATCTGCTGGGCCGCCATTTCACTGATGAGAACTGATGAGCGTGGTCGTGTCGAAGGTGTCGACCATCCTCGGCATTCCGGAGCTGTCCATCCCCAGCGAGTGGTCGCGTGTTCTGAACGCGTGGCCGCGGATGTCCATACCTGACGACGTGGTTGAGGGCGTCACAAGGGCGCGTGCCTCGGGCCTCGTCCTCAGCGCCGCTGCGACCGGAACGTTTCTCGCGGACCTCCGTATGGCACTGACGGGCCCGTCCAAGAGCGTGGTCGTCACGTACGAGGCTCCCGATCTGGTCGCGCCAGTCGTGTCGCTCATCGGCGCCGTGCTTGGCGATGTGGCGTACCTGGCCGACAAGACTTTGGGTGGCCCCGCCTCCGTCGTGCCAACCGGAGGCATCGACCGCTACGAGCAGGCGTGGCACACGGACAGCACACCGTGGGACATCCCGAACAGGTGGAGCGTATTAGGTCTGCTGCGCGAAGACCCCGTGCTAGAACGGCGGGCCACGGCCATCCTGCCCTGGTACCTCGTAGCGGAGCAGTTACACGCGGACGACGAGCTTCCAGCGACGCTGAGGAGCCACCTTTTCTCGTGGCGGGAACAGTACGACGGGCTGCCCGAGTTGCATGCCCCAATCTTGGGCAGCACGCCGCGCTGGTTCCGGCCCGCGTTGGCAGCGCTGATCGACGATCCGGAACGGCGGGTGGCTGCCTGTGTGGCAGTGGACCTCGAGCTGAGTCGGGCAACCACCTGGTATGAGGCGGAGGTGTCCTCAGGGCGAGTGCTGGTCTTCGACAACCATGCCGTTCTGCATCGTGGCCCCGCCGTACAGAAATCGAGTATCCGCACGTTGCTCAGACTCAAGGTGAACGGGATGCCGCGCCAATGACGAACCCGGAATTTCCCGCTCTGTCGCTAGCACACCGCGCGGAGTTGTTCGAACGGCTTCGCGCCTTGCCCGCAGGCAACGACCCGTACCTGCGCTGCACATTCGACGGCCGTGCGGGCTGGATAATATCCCACATGCCGGCCGCTAGAGCCCTTCTGACTTCGACCGCCGGCTGCAAAGCCAGGCCGGAACACTCGCAGCGGCTGCTCGGTGGTGTTGGTGCCCTGCGCGGCGCGCGGGTCCGACAAGTAAAGCGGCACCTCGTGGACGCGATGGCGGTGGAAGCCGCACAACAAGGCGTCCTCGCCCGGCACTTGCGTGGCAGCCTCGCCGATGGACCTCCCGAACCGGGGCCGCTCACTGAAGCGCTGTCCACCGCGATGCTGACCCAACTGACCGGACACCGACCCGGTTCAGTCGACGGTGCTCGTCTGCGTCGGCTGGTGTTTTCTTCGTGGGCGGGGTTGGAGGGCGAGCGCACCGATGGCCGACTCCGTGACGAACTGGCGCAGTTCATGGTGGATCTGGTGCACGGATCCGGATCCGGGTTTCTGAGCCGGTTGCGGGACGCCGGATGGTCGACCGAGTCCATCGCGGAAGAACTGCGGGGGATGGTGTTGGCCGGATGGGGCAGTACGACCGCTGCGACGCTCAGCGCCCTCGCGTTCGATGTGAGCCCGCCGCCGTCGCGCGCAGCCGTCGACGAGGTGCTCCGGCTGTACCCGCCCAGTTTCATGATCGCCCGCACGATTACCGAGCCGCCGCCACACCCATTGCCGTTCTCACTGGGCGACGTCGTGCTGATCAGTCCTTGGCTGATCCACCGCGATCCGTCGGGGTGGTCGGCCGCTCACCGGTTCGACCCAGGGCGGTGGCGGCGACAGCAGCGCGACCGCTGGTTCCTGCCTTTCGGTCTGGGTCCGCGACGCTGCCCGGCCGCCGCGTTCGCCCGGACCCAGATCGCCACTGCGGTTGCCTGGTACTCGCCGCAGCTCACGCCTCCCGCGGTTCGCACTTTATCGCTAGTGGAGTCGCGCAGCCCGGCCCTGGTACCGAAGTGGTCCCCACGCACGAGAAGCCGGTTGAGAGTCACGAACGGTGAACCCCCATTGCTCGTAGCAGCGGAGTCGCCGAATGAGGTGCAGCCAGGTACTCGACCTTGGTAACGAGATCGGGTTGCTGCGCGAAGATAGGGGGGTCGCCGACTCTCGGCCGGCCGACCTCAGGTACCACCTTTGGCGATCGGAGTCCGATGGGCTGCAACAACCTTATTGAGCAGTTGGAGGAGGTACGCGCGAACCCTGGGAACCGTGCGCAGACGGGCGCGTTCGGTGAGGCGGTAGCGGAAGTGTTCCTGAACGAAGTCCTCGGCCACGAGGTAATTTTCGACGCGGCGGCGCGCAGCCGGGCACAGGGCATCGACTTGGTGACACTGGATCCGGAGGCGGAGCGGATCGTGATCGTCGAGGTGAAGACGACGGCCACCAGCAAGAGTGTCGGGCCACGAATGAGCAAGACCACGACCACCATTCAGATGAGTGACGAATGGGCGGGTAGTGCAGATCGCACGGCGGCGGCGAACATTGAGCAGGTAACCACTGAGGATGTCGCGGGTGGGTATGTCGACAAGTTGGTGATGTACGTCGATGTCAAGGCTGACACCATATCGATCCACAACGTCGATGCGGGGGGTCGGGTTGCGAAAGAAGCCAATACATCGATCGCATTGAGTGATCTCGTCAGATTCGTCGACGCGGTCAACGCGGATTCGGAAAAGCCATGAACGGGAGAAGGCGTCAGGTTGACCGTTCGTTGCCGGGGGCCGGGCGTCTGGTGGTTGAACGTGGGGACGCGGCGACAGCATCTCGGATCGATGCATTTGGTATGCGTTACGGACTAGCTGTGCCGGTGGCGTGGCGAGGGTGGTGTGAACGGCAGGGCTGGCAGCGCCAAGCGGACGCCGGGTGGGAACTGCTTGGCCTGACGCCCGCACCCTCCGGGTTCGACGCGGCAGCGTTGTTGGCTGGCACCCGGTTCGGCCTCCCCGACTTTCCGGCGGACCTGTTGCCCATCGAGCAACTGCCGGAACGTCAACTCGCGTGCATCCGGGTTGACGGCCGTGACGATCCGCCTGTTGTCATCGTCGACCTGGATGACCCGAGGACGTGGCAGGAGAGCCAGCCCCCAGCGTTCAAGAGGTTTTCACATTACGCGGACGACTTCATGGACCAAGCTCACGCCTTACGCCGCGTGGCCGACTTCCTACGCCGTAGGCAAGCCGACATCAAGTCCGGCCGCAGGCCAGCGGGCCAAGCGCCGCGCCCGGATGACTGGCGCGTGTACCGGTTCTGCTCGCAGAACGTCGTCGTGGCCATGGTGTTGCTGCGCTTCAACCGGGATGACAACGTCCTAGACGTTGGAGCCTGTCTCATCACCGCGTTGTCGGCTCTCGACCCGGACGCGCCAGCACGTGCGCTGTGCACCCTCCTGCTGGCCGAAGCTTACCGCTCGGGAGGAGACCTCTCGTTTCGATTCGTGCGCGGCACGGGGCGAACTGCCCCCGCATCAATGCCCAGAGCGTTGTGTCGCTGGGCCGAGCGCGTGGGCGTCGCGCTTGATCGCCGTCGCGGCAAAATCGACCGTGACACCGCCCTGCGCCTGTTCATCGAGGCCGTGAACGTCGGGGACGAGCTCAGAGGTCGGCTGCGGGCGTCCCAGGAATCCGCTGCGGCGATCTGCCACGGTATAGCCAGCGGGTTGTGGCACCCAGCGGAGGTTGAGATCCTACTCGCCTGGTCTACGGCACCTGGTTCCACTCTGCGCGGGTTGACCAACCCGATCGACCGGGCGCGGTATGCATGCGACATCCTGGACGTGCGAGCTGCGATGTTGGTCGCTGCGGCTCATCGAAGGATCGCCGCTGGCGATGACGAGGCACTACTCGACGCTGAGGACGCCGGGCAGCAGGTCGGGCTCTCGGCAGACGGCGACCGTACCTGCTGCCTGACCGCCGACCGGATCGACCTAACCGATTGGCTGCTCGGGGGGCCATCGGCGTTTCCCACCACGCAGATGCGACTTACAGTCGCGGATGCCGAGCCCGACCAGCTCGAAGAGGTCTTCCACGTCGCGATTGACCGCCTGGCCCAGGTGAACGGCGCCGCAGCCGTGCTTTGCCCCCGGGACATCCTCAGCAGCAATGAAACGCGTCGCGAGCGAATCGTCTCGGCGGCCGACCGAGCGGGCGTCATGATCTTGGTCGCGCCGGAGTACACGCCGGGGATGACGATCCGAGCCGCCGGCAAGCTCACCCGCGCCAGAACGGCACGCCAATGAGTCCCCGGCTACTGGTCATCTGGGCGGTGTCCGGACCCTGGCCCGGTTCGACCGAGCCAGACCCGGACGGGTTTGCAGACGTGGTGAGGTCGGCCATGACGGTCGAACGCCGGGCCTCAGAAGGGCACATTAGCCAGGAGGATGTCCGAAGGTACACGTCGGCAGGCGTGGCCATCGAGCGCATCGCGCGGCTTCGTGGATCTGCCATCGCCACGATCACCAGCGCGACCTTGGACGCATGGGCCGCCGGCGCTCCGCCACCGCGGGCACTGGCGGGCTTCCACCTGCCGCTGGACGCACAGTCTTGGCTGCGCGACCTCGCGGCGGTCGTTGACACCGACGGGAGCACCTTGCTGCTTCGAGCCCTCGACCGGTTGCGGGCGTTGGACTATGGCATCGTGCTGTCGCCCGCGCCGGAACCGGTCGGTCCGCTGCTTACGGTGAAGCAGACGGTCGCCGCACCGGCGCGCACACCCGCCCACCGACCGGACCCGGAGACCGCGAGGCTGCTCGTCGCGTCACCGCCCACCTGGGCGCCCTTCGCCAATTCGCCGTCGAGGCTCGGATCGGCCCAACGGCTATGGGATCAACTCACGTCGACCGTCGCCGAGGGTGAGGTGCTCCAGGTGGGGGCCGGAGCTCGGCACGAGGTCGTGACGGAGACGCTGCGACACGCGGCCGCAGTTGTCGGTCAAGGCTACGGACTCCGGTTGATGTACGTGGACGGTTCGGAAGCAGAGCCGTTCTCGCTGATCGCGCCTGTTCAGCGGGCAAGACGCGCGGAGCGCACGATCCGGGTCGGCTTGATGTCCATGCGGCACACCGAACTCGACGCGGCCGTCGACGGCTACTGGTTCCGCAACAGGCTCGTTTCCACCAGTCGGACATTGGCCGAGACGGACCGGTTCTGCACGGCGACCACGATTACGAAGCTGCACGAGCTATACCAGGCGGGTATTGGGCGTGTTGAGTTGGTGCACACCGGCTTCGAACCGGCCGTGATCGGATTCTACCGAGGACTGCTGACCTGGCTGGCTGACGGAGTCGGACAGATCGAAGTCCAACCCTTATACCTCATCGGTGATCTAGTCGAAGGAACCCTGTGGGGTGCGCGGAGGGGTGCGGCTGATGATTCGTGACTGGACCGTGCACTGCAAGGACTGCCTGAAGCCATTCTCCTATTCGGACCGATCCGCGCGGGACGCCGCGGTCCGCGGCGAGTCCCGCCCCGAGCGGTGTGCCACGTGCCGAGCCAAGCACAACAGGGACACCTCGCGGATGGGAGCCGCATACGTCGAGCTGGACCCGGGTGCTCGACCGGTGGCTGCCGGGCGGCTCAAGGCCGGGCGTCTGGGGAGGCTCGACCGTGGCGAGCGTCCGCACCGTCCGGACGGCGATGACGTACCGTCGGTCGACGAGGGCACATTCGGCATCACCGACGACCACGTTCTGCGACTCCTCGCCGAACTCGAGCAGCACCAAGTGGTCGTGGTCGAGGCACCCACAGGCTCGGGTAAGTCCACGTTCCTGCCATGGCGCCTACTAAACCCGCCTTCCCCTCACCCACAGGACGCCGTCACCCGACACGGGTTGATTGTGGTCACACAGCCCAGGATCGAAGCCACGCAGGGGATCCCCCGTTACATCGCGGAGAAGCTCCACGGCGCCAAGGTGGGTGCAGGGGTGGACATCGGGTTCCGCCACTCGGCAGCACGCGACCACGCCGACTCCCGCAACCGGCTCGTCTACGCCACCGACGGGACGTTGCTGAACATGATCCGTCGCGGTGAGCTGCAGGACTGCTCGACCGTCATCCTCGACGAGGCGCACGAGCGCAGCCTGAATATCGACCTGATCCTGGCGCTCATGCGCCGGGAATTGATCGCCTTGCCGCAACTGCGGCTGTTGATCGTCTCCGCGACGATCAACACAACGGCGTTTGCCGAGTTCTTCCGCCCGGAGCTCCATTCGACATCGATGGCTTTCCCGGGCAAGGAAGGGAAACCGGTGTACGACCGGTGGCGAGCCGTCGCTGCCATACCCGAGAACCAGTGGCCCGCGCGCATGCCCGGCGAGGTTGCCCGGGCGGCGCACGAGGTTCTCCGATGGATGGCGAACGGTGAACGCCCCGGCGACATCGCCGTCGACGTCCCCGCCTACCAGGGGGACATCCTCGCCTTTCTGCCCGGCAAGAGAGCGATCAACGCGGCTATCGACGAACTCGAGGACTTGATCGGCGGCGACGCCAATATCGCCGGCAAGGTCGAGGTGCTGCCGTTGTACGCCGAACTCCCGCAGGCCGCCCGCGCCCGTGCGCTGCGGGCCGACCGCAGGCGTAAGGGCACCAAATGGCGGGTGATCATCGCGACTAACATCGCCGAGACTTCACTGACCGTCGACGGCGTGCGGCATGTCATCGACTCCGGGTTGATCAACACCACCGAGTGGGACGCTGCCACCCTGACGACAGTGGTCCGTCCCCGGCCGCACTCGAAATCTGGCCTGCGACAGCGCAGGGGGCGTGCCGGACGGACCGCCCCAGGCGTCTGGCACTGCCTGTTCACCCAGGACCAGTTCGACGTCCTCGAATTCGACACGCCTCCGGAGATCGTTCGCGCGCCTCTAGAAAGTGTCGTCCTGGCTGCTGCGGCAGCGGGGGTGAGCGATCCGGCGTCTCTCCGGTGGTTGCCTCCCGGCCCCCCCAGAAGAGGAGATGCGTCGCGCTCGCGCGACTCTCCGCGGTATGGGTGCGATCACCGAGGACGGGGATCCCACCGCTCTCGGACGCGAGCTGGCGTCTTCCCGCGAGTCGTTCAGTGCGGCGAGCGTTCTCCTGTGCGCCGATGAGGCCGGTGTCGCCGTCGAGGCCGCCACTGTTCTCGCGGCGATGCAGGAACTGCGGTGGGCGAAGATGCTGCGGTGGAGTTCCTCCTGGCCGGCGGCCACCCGCTTGCATGCCGACCGCATGCTGGCGGCTCTCCAGGCCGAGTGCGCCGATGACCTCGACGTCACCCTCATGCTGGTACACGAGTGGGAGAGCGCCGACCCGGAACACCGCTCGGCGCTGGTCGACCGGTACTTGCTGTCCGCGGCCACGTTGAACGCCGTTCTGCGCCGACGTGACGAACTGCTGCAGTCGCTGCAGTCACGCACCAAGACGACCGAGGTGCGCCACATCGACCTTCGGCTGTCCGACCGGCTGCGTAGGGTCGTCGCCTGGGCCAGTCCCAACGCCGTCTACAGCGATGTCGACGGTGAATGGCATCCCACTCTCGTACCGCGGGCGGACCCGGACGTGGTTGCCCGCCTCCACGATGGTGCCCGGCCGGTGATCGGCTCCGACAGCCTCCTCACCAGGCGTGCCGCACCGCCGTTCCTGGTCGCGCCGGTGCGGGACCGCAGGCGGCAATGGGTGTCGCCGCTGCAAGAACCTGCGGACCGGGTGACGTTGTCGTTCTGCATCGCTCTCCAACAGCACCACCTGGCAGGCGACGTGCCACTGCTGGCCCACGTCGCTGGCCACCAGCACGTCGCGGCAATCCGCCCGCCAACCGTGCTACCGGGTGACCGCCTCTTAGTCGAGCCGGTCGGCCAACGACGAGACGGTGTACAGGTGCGAGCCCTGATTATGCAACCTCCGGTGCTCCTGCCCGATGTCGAACTCGCCGCCGAGGAATACAGCACCGACGACAGCGGGGACCTGGCTCAACGGGAGGCCCAGGAGAACGACACCGGCGGACTGGATGTTGATCCGCTCAACGCGGCGGACTTCCTCGTCCCTGAGGAGTCGACACCTTTCCAGGTGACCTCGGACGGTGGTGAGACCGAGCGGCCCGTCAACCCGTATGCAGAACTGGAGATTGTGACGAGTGCGTTCGATCCCGGTCACCCAGTCGTTGTGGTGACCGGGATCGCCGATGGAACGGTACTCGCTCAACCAGACCCCATAGCGGCTGCCGAGCGCTTTGCGCAACGCTTCAGCCCCGGCGATCGCTGCGGCGTTGAAGTAACGGACATCAAGGCTCTGCGGCGAGACCGGCGCAGCGTCGTCATCGCGAAGGAACACGAGACCGGGGTCGAGGTACCGCTGACCGCACTGGATATCGGCTTCGGGGTGCGCGACGTCTCCCTGGAGGCCATTCCCGTCGGAACGCGCTTGAACCTGGCGGTCCTCATGGTCGACACCGAAACCGGCTTGATCCAGCTGTCGGCATTGCCGGACATCGCCGCGACGCTGAGCAGATTGGCGCAAACGACACGTGAGCCGTTCTCGGGGACGATCGTGGATGCGCACAGCCAGTCCATCCACGTCATGCTGACGCCGGACGGGGACCGCCTGCGCGATGACGACCCGCCGATCACCATCGACGTACGGGCCGACGACCTCCCACCACGGCCTACCGAGATGACCGTTGGTCAACAGGTGCGCGTTCGGCTCAACAATCGCACACTGCGTGCGACGTCGATCGATTTGGACCTGCCAGACCTGAAGCTGCCGACCGGACCGTTCGAGCGGGCCGGCCGGACGTTGACCTTGAGCGATGCCGTGGCCGGCCGTGACGTGCTGGCGATTTACCGGGCGGCCCGCGGCCTGGGGGTGGGTGAGACGACCGCGCTCCACCGCGCGATCAGCACACTCCTCGTCCGGAGACTCAGGCCCCGAGCCCGCATCATCGATGTCACCGGGCTGACCCGGCTGCAACACCAGGACCGGGTGACTGCGCGGGTCGCCGCTGTCAACGACAAGCAGATCACCGTCGAAGTCGAAGGCGGCACCTGGGCGACCATCTCGCGCAGCCATCTTGCCTGGCCGGACCAACCGCCACCCGCATTGGCCACCAACGAGATGGTCGATGTGTTCATCACCGAGGTGGTGCCGGACCAAGGGAAGATCGCGCTGACGTTGCGCGATCCGGACAAAGATCCGTACGCGCGCCTGGTCGAGGGCAATCTGTTTTCCGGTTACGTCGCCGGCAGCGACAAGAACGGCATCCGCCTGACCGTTCCCGACCCTGCGGTCGAACTATTCATTCCGGCCAGTGAAACCGGGTTCCGTGGCGACGACATACCGGCAACCTTCACAGTCGGTTCTCTGCTGACGGCGCGACTCATCCAAGTGGACCGGGACAGGCGACGAGCCGTCGCCAGCAGGTGGCTCTACTGGGAGGAGTTGCGACTTCCCAGCGACGTCTTGCACGCGCTTGAGGGCTCGCGAGGACCTGTTGTCAAACGCCTTGACCACCTTGTCGGCGAGGGGGTGAACCTCCGGTTGGATGCCGACGTGCTCAAGGTTCGCTGGGCGGGCGTTCAGGGAGGTGTTCCGGCGTACGAGGCGCTTCGCCGGCTTCGGTCGGTGATCTATGGAAACCGTGCGGAAATCCGCGTTCCCCACTCGGGTCCGCTCGATCGGCGGGCCCGCGAGGACATAGCGGGAAAGTTCGGGAGCCTTGTTCGGCTCGATCGGGATGAGGAAGGGGGCAGACCAGCATGGACCCTGACGGTCCTTCATCCGCAAGATGTGCCCATCAGGGACATCGTCGCCGACGTGGTGAACCGATACCCGCACCGGATTCGTGCCTCCGGCCTGCGGACAACGACAGAAGTACCGTTTCAGGACGCGCGGAAGGCGTTTCTCCTTGGAGAACGGGAACGTCGAGCACGACGTGAACCCGCCTCGGCTCTGTCTTTCGTCCGGCCCTACAACTACTTGGACATCGGGGCAGGTGACTCCTACGAGCAGGCAGCTCAGCGCCTCTGGAACTGCGGATTGCGGCTAGAACAACCCGAGTGGATAGTTGAGGATCGAGTTTCACTGGATGCTCACAGGGGTGTAATATAACCATGCCCCTCCGTATATCTGCGACGCCTTAAGGGGGGTTAGCGTTATGGCGATAGCGACTAGTGTTCTGAATCGTTAATTCTTGGTCACTGTAAGCTTGGGTCGTCGTCTTTGCAGGTCTGACTCGGGGCCGACTACGTGTATGGCGTGTGGGGACGCGGCGTACCAAGTGCCTGCGTCGAGCTGACAGCAGAAACAGCCAGGCGACCGATACTCACACCTTGAAGGTGTCTTCGAGTACCAGCCGCCCGCTTGTTGATGTTGCCCATGTTTTGTGTGCCCCCGGCAGGACTCGAACCTGCGCGCCTTCGGCTGCAGCGAGGTGAGGGGGAGGCTTCGTCGAGGTCCGCGTGATCAAGTGAAGTTGTTCACTTGTGGTCGCGTTCGCGTACTTTGGCGGGCCCGGTGGTGCGGTGACGGGGCCGGTCTGGCGTGAACGGGTCGCAATGGGCTGTTACGGCGTCTATGGGGCGTGTAGGGGTGTCGGTCGGTGGCAAGGGCTGTCAACGGTGGTGAACGGGTGTCGTCCGTGGCTGGATGGGGCCGGTTGGGGTCGGTGAACGTCGGTTGGCAGATCCACCCGGTTGGGTGCCTGGGACCGCGACCCCATAACAGTGTCATGGTAAAAAAATCGGGCCCACGCTCCTGTTTCGCTCCTGTTTGGCCGGTTTGATCTTGGTTGAGGCCACAGTGGACGGTCGCTACAAGATCGTCATGGGCGTACGAAAAAGGCCCGCCGACCTGGGCTTTTCCCAGTGTCGACGGGCCTTGTTCTGACCGTCGGGACGACAGGATTTGAACCTGCGACCCCTTGACCCCCAGTTGAAGCGGGTGCCAACGGCGTGCTCGAGTCTGTTCTTCGAGGTCAGCTCTCAGTGTACTTGGCAGGGTAAAGGCGTCCGTGTCTCTTGTGCCCAGCGGAGATGTGGTCGCGTGACCTCGAGGCGCGAAGTGGGGAATGGCAGATCAGGTTGGCAGAGCGCTGCTTGGCGTGGGAGGAGTCGGTGAACAAGCTGATGGCTCGCCATCGTCGGGTTCAGCGGCGGAAGGGGCGCCGTGGGTCGCGTGGGTTCATGTTGTCGAAGGTGGCAAACCAGGCATTCGGGGTGTAGTCACCCATGCCCAGGTAGCGGTTCTGTTCGTCGTCGGGGTCCTCGATGCCGTCGAGGCTCGCGTCGAACAGGGAGAGAATGTCGGAGTCCTGGCACAGCACGTCGGACAGCAGATCCCAGTCCAGATCATTGGCGTGCTCGGGCAGCCCGGCAAAGTGGCTCTCCAGACCGGACCAGCCGTCGTTCACCGCCGACTCGCCGTACTCCAGCATTAGGTGCAGGGCCATCTCCTCGGCCGGGCATGCCAGCTGTGGCCAGTTGCCTGCCGTCAGGTCCGCGGCCAAGTCGTCGAACGCCCGGGCCGCCTGGCGTCGCCACACCGCGTCCTGCCGCCAGGTGATCCTCGGGAACTCGTCGAACACCGACCACAAGCCGTTTTCGGGGTCGACCGGGTCGTCGCCGTGTTCGATCACATCGTCGTAGCCGTGGTCGGCAAGCAGGCCGGCGACGCTCCACAACACCGCCGCGGTGCGCGGTATCACGTAGCTGGAGGCGCAGTCCTCACAGCCTACCTTCCCGTACTCGCACATCGGGAACAGACTCGTGAAGTCCGGCCAGGACGGCAGCGACTGGCCGTGCTCGTCGACATGGTCGACCCAGTACGTCGCTCCGTGGACGTCCACACCCTTGCCCTCGGGGACCATCAGATCCGGGTCGATCATCGCCTGCAACGCGGCGGCCGCGTCATCACGCACCTCGTCCCGTTCCGTGGCCAACTCCCGTTCGTGTGCCTCCTCCTCACCCTCCGGCACAACGTAGGAAAGCTCGTCGATGTGCTGCAGCGCCGCCCGCTTCAGTGCTGCGGGGTCGGTCACGTCGACCAGGACCTCGGCCGTTACCTTCAGCCTGCGTTTGTTCGTATCGCTTCCTGCCACATAATGATACTACGCCCATGCTCCCTCCGGGTTCGGTACGTTTGGAAACGCCTGAACCGTTTCGATGACCTAATCGTCGGATCAACCGTCCTGTTCGGATTCGACGTCCTCGACCTGGATCTCTAATCGGGAGCTCCGGTTCGTACCTCCGGGTCGGTCCGTTCGGCACCGCTGGGACTCGTCCTCACCTAGTGATTCGTGCCGAAGCGCCGCTGGTGAGTCGCCGGGAGGCTTCCGTGATGTGGGGATCAACTCCCTAATTTTAGGGAGTTGATCATCTATTTGAGTGAATTGGTGGTGCAAGGGGTAACGCTTGCGGCCGTGTGTGTCGATCCAGCTGGGGATGGGCAAGTGGACGAGGGAGTGTTGTTGAGCGGGAAGACGGCCGGCGGTGGATGAGTTCGATCTGTTCTCGCCGGATCCGGAGGGGGAGTCGGCGTCGGACGCGGCGTTCCTGGAGCGGTTGCAGGCATTCGTGGCCCCGGTCGCGCGCCATTCGGACGCGGTGGTCAAGGACCCCGACATGCTGAAGTGGGCGCAGGCCGTGTACGAGGCCTTCGGCGACCTCGACGACACCGGCGAAGGGCTGACGGCGGCGGAACTCGAAGCTGCCTGTGGCCAGGCGGGCCCGGGCTCTTTCGAGAGCAGAATCAACGTCTTCAAGGCGTTAGGACTGCTCCGCCCGCCCAAGCCCCATCACCATCGCCTCATCTTCAACCCCACCGGCGTCGCCGCGCTGCTGTTGTTCGACCGGCTTCGCCGCGACGACGGCGTGCAGGAGATCCTGCTCCTGCTCGACCAGACGACGAAGGGCATCGAGGACGGGCTGCTCGGGCCCGATGACGTGACCGCCAGACTGGCCATGTTGCGGCGGGCGCTCGCGATCAACGCCGGGGAACTGGCCCGACTGCGGACCAGACCGGTCGACGAGCTGCTGGTGCTGCGGCGCAACCACCGGGCGGCCGACCGGCTGCTGTCCGACGCGAGAACCCTTGTCGAGCTGGTGGAAACACGGTTTCCACAGCTCAGCGCGGCCGGCGGGCAGCTGATCACGCAGGCGCTCCGGTACTCCGCCGCGGCCAACGAGCTGGTAGATCGGCTGCTCCGGCAGGTTTTGGCCGAGCGCGATTTCTCCATGTTGTTGCCCGAGCAATACCGGACGGCCGCGCTGTACTCGAACACCGACGCACTCGCGGCGGTCTTCGCCGGCACCGTCTTCGACAAGCCGACGGTCGCACTTAGCCCGGAACAGATCCTCGTCACGTTGGAGCAGCACCGACCCCGCGAGGTACGGCAGCGCCCACCGCGCCCGGTCGATCTTCCGGTTGCGGAGGACCCGGTCGAGCGGGCACGCCAGCGACGTGAGGCGCAGCGACGCCGTCGACGAGCGGCGGCGCAGCTCCATCTCAAGGGACAGTTCGACATCGATCTCACCGCCGAGATCCAGGCTGCGGGATGGCCCGGCGCCGCCCGGCTGGTAGCCGACCTCCTCGCCGCGGCGGCTGACCCGGAGGTCCCGGTGACGGTCACTCTGGCCACGACACTGCTGGTGGACGGGAAGGCCGAGGTCACCTACACCACGCCGGTCCGGCTCAGCCGCGCAGAGAAGGATCACCATGATGGATAATCGGTTGAGGCTCGCGGTGCTTCGAGCTCGCCGTACGTCGCCCAGTCCCAGTGAGGTGCAGGAGCTGCGTCAGTTCCACGCCGCCGCTGGCCGGGCCGGTCGGCGCCTGGTCGAGGTCCGGTCCAAGGACGGCCGTTCCGAGCTGATCATGGGCTGGCTCCAGGACAACGCCTTGACGCCTGAGGATCCGGGAGGTCCGGCGAAACCGAGCGTGGGGGAGACACTCGTGCTGGCCGCCTGTCTGCGCGCCTGCTGGCCCGATCCGGACGAACCCCTCTATCCCGGGGGCATGACGACAGTAGCCGAGATCGGTGTCGCGCTGGAACCACTCGGAGTGAAAGGCACTGGTGTGACCCGGGCGTTGAACAGCTTGCGGGCGCGGGGTTTTCTCGCGGCTGACACCGCCGACGACACCGTTCGCCTCGGCCCGGAGATCGCGCTCTGGCGCGAGGCGGACGTCGCTGCGCTGCGCCGCGAGTACCGTCAGCTGCCGGCCGCAGGACGGCCGCAGTGACTGGCGACGTCATGGAAAACCTGCCGGCACAACGCAAGAGCGATGTGCTTGCTGCCCTCGCGGCGGTGGAATCGGCCCAGTTCCCGGTGCCGGCCAAGGAGTTTCGTGCGCTGCTCGAACCGCCCCTGCGCCACGTGGTGGAGCAGTTGCTGCACCAGGCCGGCCGCGTGCTGATCAAAGTCGGCAGCGGGTACCTGTCCGGCTACGACGACGATGTCGCTGCCGAACTGGCCGCGCTGGACATTGGTGTCCTCGACCGCGAGCAGCGCGCGGTGCTCGCGATGGTGCTGCTGTTCACCGTCGCGATTCCCCGCGCGGAAGGTCACATCCGCGGCGAAAACCTGTGGACGAGCGACCATCCAGTCTCTAAGCAGCTGCTGGAGAGCGGCAAACTCCAGGCCGGAGTCGTGCGCGCCGCCCTGCGGTACCTCCGCAACGCCGGCCTGGTCCGGTCGGTGACCAACGGGCTTGTGCCCGGTCCCCAGTTCCTGCGCCTGACCCCGCGAGCCACGACGATCCTGTTCCAGGAACTCGTCCTGCTCGCAGAACCTCAAGGCGATCTCGCGCTGTCGATCCGTCGGGAACGTGCGAGGCTCGCCCAGCCCCACGAGGAGTTCTCGTTGTGATCGAAACGCTGTCCCTGCCGCGCACCACCAGTCGGGGCGCCGTCGGAGCCAGGCAACTGGTGGCGGTGCAGACCTTCGACGTAGCCCGCCTCACCAACCACCCGGTGCCGCTGGTGCCCGGTACCTTTATCGCCGTGTCCGGGCAGGGACCCAAAGGGGATTCCAACGGCTCGGGCAAAACCAGCTTCCTGGCCGCGGTGTCCATCCTGCTCGCCGATCCGCAGTGGCGGCTGGATACCCAGGGCGGCAAATCCGCTGCTGGCGTCCTGTTCCGGCCCGACTCGGCCGGCGTCGACCCGGCTCAGCAGGTGCGTCCAGCCACCAACGGCTACATCGCTGGCGTGTTCGCGGACCGAGAGGCGCCACTTGCCTCAGCGGTGACGGTGTGGGTCCGCCTGTCGACCTCTGCGCCCTACGTGCAGGCACGATGGTCGGCTGGCGTCCACCTGGCTGAGGCAGCCGACGACGCCGACCGGGACCTGCAGGCCGACGACCTCTGGCACGCCGTCCGGGGCAACGGCACCTTCTCGGCGCGGAAGATGTCCGAGGTCCTCTACGGCGACGCACCGCGCTGTCTGACCTACCTGGACACGCCGCTGCGGCCAGCGGTGCCCTCGCTGCTCAGCCAGCAGATGACCGAAATGGACCCTCGCGACATCGGCGAGTCCCTGATCGCGCTGTCAGGTTCCAAGGCCCATCTGGACGAGGAACGTGAGCAGCGCGGTCAGATGCTGCTCAAGCGACGAGAGAGGGACGAAGCGCTCGAGCACGCGGAGGGCCAGTTCCTCCGCGAGGAAGCCGAACTCAAGGGCGTCGGTGATCGTGACGCCGCGCGAGCCGAACTCGCGCAGGCCGAAGAGGCCTGGCGGCGATACCTCGCTACGCGGTACACCTCGGCGCTCGGGTCGGAGCGCGTTCTCGCCGAGCAGGTGACGGCTGCGGCCGACCACCACGAGGAGGCGGCCGAGCAAGCGCGCCTGGTCGAGGCGGAGTTGGCGGAACTGCGCGCCCGCACCGACCTGGCCACGGCCGAGGAAGGCGCCCGCCGGGACCACGACCTGGCCAGGATCGAGACAGAGCGCCTCCGGCAGAACCGCGCGGAGTACGTCGGCCAGATGACGAGTCTGGACGCTGAGCGGGACCGGCTATCACCGAAGCTGGATGCCTGGGACGGCCGCTCGACCGAGGACACCCACGACGCACTGCAGGCGGCCACCAGCCGGCGCGGCGAGCTCGTCGTACTGCAACAACAAGCCGAAGCCGCCGTCGGCAGTGCCGAACAAACGCTGCGGCGGGCGGAAGCCGGCCGAAGCGGCGATGCCGGCCGGGTCATCGACGTCCTGGCGCAGGCCGGGATCACCGGCACGGCGTTGTTCGACATCATCGAGCTGGACGATGATCTTCGACCGACGTGGGAGCCCCGGCTGTGGCCCTGGCGTGACGCGGTGGTGGTCGATCACCAGCGGATGTCCGAGGCCATGGCCGCCGTCGCCAGCGTTGCCGGGGCACAGCTGATCGCCACCGATCACTGGCCCGGTCATTCCGTCGACAGGGTCAGCTGTCGTCTGCCGGTCAATGGCTTCCTGACCGAGCTCCGTGCGCGCATGGTCGATGGCGCCGACCCCGTCCACGTGCACGACGAAGCCCTTGGTCTCCGCATCGGCAGTGGGTTCGCTGAGCCCGTCACCGGCCGCGAGGCTCTTGTGGAGCGCAAGCGCCGGGAACTGCGGCAGGCTCGCGAACACCTGGAGGAGATCACGAAGCTCCTCGACCTCGCGGGGGCCGCGGTCGAGTTGGCGCAGAGCCAGCACGAGGCGGCTCTCGCCGCCGAGCAACTCGGGGTCGTGCACAGCAAGATTGACCTGGTCACGGCCAAGATCCAGGGACTCGACGATCTTCTCGGGCCGGCGGTCGATCGGGAAGGACGGGCCCGGCAGGCCTGGGAGGAGGCCTTCGCGTTGCTCAAGGGGCACGCTGCGCAGGTGGCGCTGCTCCAGGAGCGGTTCAAGAGCCGGCAGAAGGACGAGAGGGGGCGTTTCGACCAGCTCAAGGCCGTGCGCCGGAAACGCGAGGATCTCCAGCTCGAGCGATGGCGGCAGCTGTGGGGCGGTGACGAGCAGGAAGCCGTCGACCTGCTGGCCGACCGCTCGTCCGTCACGGCCGACCAGATCCGCGTGCAGGCCATCGAGCACCTGACCCGCGCGGTCGGGCTCTACGGCATCGACGAACGCGATCCAGACGGATTGTCGGCCGACCTTCGGGAGGCGGTGACACAGCGGCAGGTGCTGGCCGCGGACACCACCGGCCACCCGCCCGCGGTCGGGCTGGACGTCGTGGCCGTGCCGCTGCGGACCCGGCTGGATGGGACGGCCGGCTCCGACCACGTGACGAGGAGCCGGATCGAGGCTGAGCGGGCCAATCGCGCTGAGATCCTCCAGGACCTGGACACCCAGCTGGCGGACTGGACGAGCCGGGTCACCGTGATCCAGGACATGATCGAGCAGCGGGTCGAGAACATCCTTAAGCGGGTCGGCGTCGCGTTCAACCAGCTGGACGTGGACCGGGGCGGCTGCGGTGCCGAGATCGCTTTCACCAGCCACCGTCCGGCCGGGCCGGGGGAGTGGGTGTGGGACGTGGTCCCGCGCTGGCGGCGGTCCCGTAGCGGCGCCTACGTGCCCTACCGTGAGGTGGCCAACGGGGCACAGGTGAAGGTGTACGCCGTGCAACTGGTGTTGGCCGCCCTGTTGTCGGACGTCGACACCCACGGCCGGGTGCTCGTGCTCGACGAGTTGGGCAACAGCCTGGGCGAGGTCAACCGGAAGGACGTGCTCGGCGCGCTCAAGCGGGTTGCCGAGCGGCAGCAGGTGACTATCCTCGGCACCTGCCAGGACAGTGTGCTGGCCGACGCCGCCGACGTGTGTGGCGAGCTGATGTGGTTCTCCCACTCCAGTACCGCCAATGCCTACAACCACCCCACCCGGGTCTGGGGATTCGACGACAACGCCGAGCGGGTCGACCTGACCGCCGACTGGCTCACTGCGGGGCGCGGCAATGGCTGACTCGTCCCGGTCCAAGGGATTCTACGTCGGTGAGGCAGCCGGCCGGGTGGAGGTTCTGCTCCCCGACCTGCCACCCGACCTGGCCGCGTTCACCGTGCCCAAGCCCCCGGTCGAGGACAGCGAGCTTGCCGCGAACTGGGACATCGTCATCGACCGGGTTCCCCGGGACCGCAAGGGCCGGGTGAAGGTCACCCGCGTCGACATCCTCGCGCGAGGACAGCAGGAGTTCCTCGCGCCACCGACATGGCTGGAACCCCGGGATCTCGTATGGGTCCTGCGCACGGAATCGACCCGGCTGTGGACCGGCATGACCTCCCGCTTCGGGGAGGCTGCGTGGGAGACCGCCCTGGAGTTGGTTCGGGCTGGCATCGGCGTGCTGCGGTGCGCCGTGGACGGATTCGACTACTCGCCGAAGACGTTCCGGCTCACAGAAGCCTGGACCGCGGTCGCCGAGGACCACGTCGCCGAACTCACCGGCCAGCGGGATCCCGATGAGGTCCGGGCCGACCTCCTGGACCGCGTGCGCCCGGTGTCGAAACTCGCCGGCGAGTATGAGCTGCTGGCGGCCATGCCTGCGGGATCCCCGTTGCGGGTGCCGACGGGTTCGCATGCGAACACCGTGGTCTGGTCGGTGTATGAAGCGGCGATCCGTGCGGCCTGTGTGTGGATTCCTGATGACGCAAGGGGAAAACGGCACACCGCGAAAGCGTTGGCCGGCTTTTCTTTCCTCGGTACGAAGGAGTGGACCCCCGAGCGGGAAACCGCGTTCGCCAATCTTGTCGGGACCGCGTTCGATCTGGCCGTCGACGACGTCGACGTGGAGATTCTGATGCGCGGTCCGCTGCAGTGGAAGATCGGCCGCGTGGTCGCCGACGCCCGGGCCAGCGAGCCGTGGATCGGGTTGCCGTCAGCCGGGCTGCGGCTGATCGGCTCATTCGACACCTCAGGCGTGCGGGGCGTGCTGGTGGTGGAGAACAAGGACACGTTCCAGAAGGTCTGCGAGAAACCGGAGATCGTGGACCGGTGGCTGTGCGTGTGGGGGCGCGGCTACGCGAGCCGGGGTCTGGAGGCGCTGCTGACGAGATTCGACAACGTTCCGCTGGTGGCGTGGTGCGACCTGGACGCCGACGGCATCGGCATCATCGCCAATCTCTCTGCCCGCTTGGAGCGGGTGATCCCTCCGGTCGGGATGGACGTCGATCTGTGGGCGGCCGGCCCGTACCGTCGGCAGAAATCGAGCCAGTTGGCGCGGGGACAGGTCATCGGGGCCAAGTTCGCGGCGGAGGGGCCGCTGGCGCTGCGCGCGCTCGCGGAGCGGATCGCGGTCACCGGTGAGGGACGAGAACAGGAGACGCTCTACGAAGAGGTGCTGCCGGGCCTGGCCGACCGCCTGCGGGCGTTCGAGTAGAGGTGCCGGCCAGGTTTCTCGGACCAGAGGGGAAGCCCTGGCCGCTGGGGCAGACGACGCCGATGGTGAAGACGCGCATCTTTCTGCCTGACGGCTGGCCGGGCAATGGGTGACGGGGCAAGCAGTGAGCGGTAGGAGGTCACGAGCGGATGAATTTGCTGTCATACATTCGGCTAGGTGTTGCGAGATGGGCTGCGCAGTGACGAGATTCGACGCCGAGAAGGACAACGCGAACGTCGACGTGATCTACACGATCCTGGCGGAGGGACAAAAGCCGTGGACGGTGTAGATCAGGCCTGAGTGCCGGCTTCCCAGTGGGACGGCTTCTTCTGGTTCACTGTTCGTCACCAGCTTAACGAACGTGATCTCGTCTCGCGTTCCGCCCAGCTGCCGATCGCGACGAACCCTTGCGCGAGGAAGTGACTCAGTATGGGGTGGGGGACCGGTGTCACGGCCTGGCCTTCCTGACGCGTATGAGTTCGATTGTTCTGGTAAGCGCGGTCAGGCGATGACGGATGTCAACCTGCGACCTCGTAACGCGGTGTGCGTTCGCGCCCCTGGCGTGGTTGAGGTCGCGGCGAAGCCGGTCTGCGGGTCGTAGCCGCCCTGCCCTGCGTCCAGCACGAGCACCGCGCCCGCCCGCACGTCCGCCGCGGTGGCCGACCGCCAGGTCGAGTCGGTCCGGTCGTAGACCCGCGCCAGCTGCCCCGGCCGGGCCAGGCGCTCCCGCACCGCGGTCACCGGCGCCGGACACAGTTCCTCGCGGGCAGGGAACCGCCACTCGCTGATGTCGGTGTCGCGGATGGGGCGCCAGGCCACCGACACGGTCAGGTCCTCGGCGTCCCGGATCCAGCGCGTGACGTCCACGTCGTTGCCGTGCACGTCCGGGGTGGTGTCGAACAATTCGACCAGGTCCCAGCGCCGCAGCTCCGACCACACCGGCCGGTACTGCGGTACGTCCTTCTCCATGAGCTGCCCGGCGGTCACCGCCACGCCCTCCCACGCCCGCAACGCCTCCTCAGCGTGGGTGAGGTCGTCCTCCCGGTAGGGCGCCGCGAACCCCTTGCCTGGTGGTCGCATCCACAGCAACTGGGCGTCGTGGTCGGTGCCCTCGCGGTTGCAGCGGCCCGCGCGCTGCACGATCGACGGCCATGAGGCCACCTCGGTGATCAGTACCGCCGCCGACGTGTCGACCCCCGCCTCCAAGACCTGCGTGGAAATGGCGATCGTGCCCGCCCCGGTCGGCGCGGCCAGCACCGCGTCCAGGTGCGTCGCGCGGTCACCGGGGCGGAACCGCGAGTGCACCAGCACCACCGACGGCGCAGGCCCCAGCGTGGTCAGCGCGCGGTGGATCGCCACCGCCCGGTCCACCGTGTTGACGATCACCAACGTCCGGGTTCCCGGCCGGTGCCGCGCCAACGCGAGCTCGGCCACCGTCCTCGGGTACCGCGCGGGTTGTGTCGGCAACTCGGCGTGCTCGACCCACCGGGTGCCCTCCAGCCGGGCCCGCAGCGACCCTGCCTTGTCCTGTTCGGACAGTCCGAGCACCGTCGTCGGCACCGGGTGGTCCGCAGTGGCCAGTTCGGCGGGGTCCACCGTGGCCGACATCCACATCGACCGCGACTTCAGCCCCGTGTCCAGCACTGTGCGCAGGCCCTCCAGTTGCAGCGAGGTCGGCAGCCCCGGGCCCATCAACTGGACCTCGTCGAACACGAACAGGCTGTCGGCGTGTAGCAGCCCGAAGGAGATCGGCCAACTCGCCCGCTGCTGGGCGTAGCCGCGCATCAGCAGGCGGGACAACACCATGTCCTGTGTGCCCACCAGCACTGCGTCCCGCTCCGGCGCCATCATCCACGCCTGCTCGTCGGTGGACGCCCCACCGAGCAGCACGTGCACCCCAACGCCGTCCTCGACGCCTGTCAGACCGAGGTTGTCCAGCCAGGACGTGGCCTTGTCCACCGTCTGCTCCACCAGCGCACGCTGGGGCAACACGACCACCAGCCGACGCGGCGTCGCGTCCCTCGCCGACTTGTCGGGGTGGAAGCGGCGCCACCACAGCCACGGCAGCACTGCCGCCGCGGTCTTGCCCGCCCCGGTCGACACCCGCAGCACCTGTGGAAACCCCTCCACCGCCAGGGCACGCTGGTAGGCGTAGGGCTCGACGTCCTGCTTGAATGCCCGCCCCACCAACTCGTCGAACCCGATGCTGCTGACCCCGCCCACGTCCACCCTTCCTTGATCACCTGATGACGTGGGACAGCCTGCCGAGTACCCCTGACAATCCAGCGCCCCGTGAGCGCTCCCCGCCCAACTCTTCACTCGAACGAGCGACAGAGGACTGTTCAGGGCCGGTCGCACCAGCACGGCATAGTGACCGGCAGGCACCATCAGCCAGGTAGGACACCGCGATCTACTACAGTTCCCTGCCAGAGCCCAGCATCTTGCGCAGCCTGTTCAACGCCCGGTGCTGGGCGACTCGGACGGTTCCCGGAGTACAGCCGATGACGTCGGCGGTCTCCTCGGCGGAAAGCCCGACGACTACGCGCAGCACCACGATCTCGCGCTGCTTGTCCGAGAGCACGCTGAGTAGCTTGCCCATGCTGTCCTTCAGTTCGGCCTGCAGGATGCGCTGCTCCGGCCCGGCGCCGATCTCCGGCCGGTCGGGCACCTCCGAGACCGGTAGCGACCGGTTGCGCGCCGCCGCCCGGTGGGCATCGGCCACCTTGTGCTGCGCGATCCCATAAACGAAGGCCAGGAACGGCTGCCCCTGGTCGCGGTAGCTGGGCAGCGCCTCGCAGACCGACAGGCAGACCTCCTGGACCACGTCGTCCGCCGAGGTGAAGGACTTGTCCAACCGGCCGATCCTGGCCCGGCAGTACCGCATGACGATGGGGCGGATCGAAGCCAGAACTCGATCCCTCGCACCGGTGTCCCCGCCGATGGCGGCCTCGACGACCCGCTGGAACTCCTCATCGCGAGGGCCGTAAGTGGGGAGCACTCGCTGCGGTTCCTCAGGTTGCCGGGGCACGTCGGCTGACCACCAGCCGCCTCCGACAGCCACAGCCACGCTGTCAACTCGACCCCAGATGGCCTTCGACCGTGGAGCAGCCATCATCCGCTCCTCGGCGACTGCCTTGACCTGCTGCAGGGCTGCTTCGACATCGATGGTCGCTGCGAGCTGCGTCAACAACGCTTGATCGGCTTCCTGCAGACGGCGATCCAGGTCGTTGTCGATGTTAACGGCCACCATTCTCACCTCCCTCGAGCTGCTGCGCCGGATTGTCAAGTAGCTTCTGGAGGCGTGTCCGCGCGTGGCGCAGGGTCGAGCGAACCGTCGCTGGTCTGATGTGCAACTGCTCGGCAATCTCCGCGACATCGAACCCGTCGAGATGCCATGCCATCACCATGCGCTGGCGTACGGGCAGTTTCGCAAGAAGGACCGCTACGGCCGGGCCTTCGTGTATCGCCGCCCACGGGTCTGTCACGGTCTGAGGCGCTGCCCACCCTCCGGCGAGTGCCCGCCGGTAGCCTTCTTGGTCACGGGAGTAGTGGCGCATCGCGTGGCCGTAAGCCGCGCGGCGGACCCAGGCACTCGGGTTGGTCAGTCCCGACCACAACCGGAACGCATCGGCCATCGCCTCCTGTGCTGCGTCACGTGCCTCATCCCTGCCCACACCAGCCTTCACGACGAACCCGACGACGCAGAGGAACTCGGTTCGGAAGAACTCATCGAAGTCTGTCCACACCCGCGGTGAGGTCGACATGCGTCCTCCTCTCGGTGCCGAGTTCGACGCTAGCCCTGTCGTCGGTGCTCGGGAGGCAATGTCGCACGACCAACGGACATTGCGAGTCCGTCCTAGCCTCGGTGACTGGCTGCACTGCACACCCCCAAGACTGCGACGAGCGTCGCGGCGACGATCGTGAGCAGGGCGGACTGGGTGGTCACGTACAAGCCGCCGAGTCCGGCGACCACGGCGTTCACCAGGATCACCGAACTGTGCGTGCGTGGGTGGGGCGCCGGGTGTAACGATTTGCCGCCTCGGCGCGATAGACGGTCGGGTACTTCAGCCATACCCAGTTGTTCAGTGAGACGCGCTTGGCGTGCAACGCGTCGGCGAAGTTCTGTGCACTCCGATGAGCCCGGGCCTTCTACCCTGGCTCATCCGCGTACTCTCAGGAGCCCCCTGACCGGAACAGCTTCTCCAGCAGTGCGCAGATCGGCTTGCAGGTCAACGTGTTCATGAACAGGGCGAGCACCTTGTAGGCGGAAGCACGCTTCTTCGGGCATCCAGCCGAAGAAGTAACGACCGTGCTATACGCGACGCAAGCAGTGACGCAGGCAGCGATACCAGGAAGAACCCACTCGATCATGGTTCGCGCTCACCTCTGCCCAGTCGTGGCGGCGTAATCCCAGTGGGACGAGGGGTCGGTGGCGGCGCGCGAGGACGAAGTCACTGATTGTCTCCATACAGGTGACGGCGTGCCCGCGACGGTGCGCGGAAGCCGGGAGGGCCGTATGACGATGGGGTGGTGCTGGTGGTTGGTCAGGCCTTGACGAGGCTGTGCAGCTTGGCCTGGGTTTCGGAGTCGGTGGAGTAGAGGATGGTGCCGATCATGCCGCGGGTGAGCAGGACCTTGTAGGTGTGGCGGATCAGCTTCTCGTAGTCCTCGGGCTTGGCGCGGGCGACGACGGAGTCCTTGCTGGCCTTGGGGTTGGCCACCCAGCGGTCGGTGCGCCAGACCAGGTCGGGGCCGAAGATGACGCCGTTGTGGTCGTACTCGAAGCCCTGGGCGGTGTAGATGCAGCCGACCTGGCCGAACCCGGCGGGGTCGGTGGCCCACATCTGCGAGGGCGGGGCCCCGTTGACGCCGCGGTCGCCCTTGACGTTCCACGGCTTGCGCCAGTCGCCGATCACCACGTCCTCGGGCAGCCCCTTGTCGGGGCTGGAATCGCTCCAGGGCCAGCAGAACCCGGCGGTGATCCGCGCGGTGTAGCCCTTGTCGGCCTGGTCGGCGAGTAGCTTCTCCATCTGGGCGGGGCTGTCGGCGACCTGGAGGGTGAACCGGTCGTCACCGTCCCACACGACAGGCTCCTGTTCGGTCTCGCCCGTCTCGTCGACGGTCTCGTCCGTCAGGCCGAGCAGGCGGCGGACCCACTGCTCGTACTTGCGGCTGCCGCCGCACCGGAACTGGCCGTCGAGCTTGATTAGGCTCACCGTGAGGCCCTTGGCCTTGGCGGCGGCCTCGATCTGGGCGACAGTGCCCATCTCGCCGGGCCGCACGACCTGGTGCTCATCCAGCAGGAACACCGGGACCCGAGCGGCGTCGATCAGCTCGGCGACCTGGGGCTTGTCGCTGCGCTTGGCCGCGGGGGTGTAGCGGTTGTTGGAGGTCTCGCGAATGCGGTGGGCCTCGTCGCAGATCAGAACAGTCAGGCCGTTGTGCTCGGCTTGGCTGAAGCTGTTGAAGTACTGGAACAGCTTCTGCACCCGCGTGTTGCCCTTGCCGGCGATCTTGCGCAGGGTGGTGGTGAACGCCTTCGACCCGGTCGCGTGCAAGGTGGTGGTCGTGTCCCGGTAGAGCCGGTAAAGCTCGCCCTGCAGGCAGAGCGCGATCACGCTCTTGCCCGAGCCCGGCCCGCCGGTAATCACGATGACTTCCTTGTGATCGCGCTGCTGAGCCCGGCGCACGGCCCGTTCCACGAGCCGGTAGGCGACCTCCTGCTCGTCGAGCAGCACGTAGGTCTGCTGCTGGGTGATCGCCTCGGCGGCCATCGCCATCAGCGGCTTGCTCGGCGCGACCGGGCTCTTGACCAGCGTGTCAGCGACACGAGCCTCGTTAGTGGGGCTGAGCAGGGTCTTGAGGTAGCTGATCAGCTCGCCGCGGCTAGTCTGGGTGAACAACCTGCTCCACGCGTCATCGGGCAGGTCGAACAGGGTGGCGACGTCGTTGTCGGAGGCGTTGTGCAGGTAGGCGATGCCGGTGACGGCGTCGGGGCGGTCGTGAATCACGCGAGTGAAGTCGGTGAGGTACTCGCGGTAGCGACGGACCTGCGCGAGTGGGTGTAGCAGCGCACGCTTGCCGTAGCTGGGGGTGGTGCACAGGTCAGGGGCGTCATCGAGCGTGGTCGCCGTGCCCCACTGCTTGAGTTCGACGACGACGTAGGAGGGCAGGCCGGTGACCGGGTGGATCCCGGACAGCACCACGTCGGCGCGCAGGCTCGACAGGGGGAGCGGGTATTCGATCAGGGCTTCGACCTGGCCGAGGCCGGCATCAACCAGGTCGTGGGCCAGTATCGGCAGGCTGGCCTCCCAGGACCTCTTCTCGCTGGGGCTCGGCTTGTGCCCGTGGGTGTGGAAGAACTGGGTGGCCAGGCGCTCGACCAGGGTGCCGGACTGGCTCATCTGGAGCACGGCGTGCGCGGAAGTGCGCAACAATGACATGACACCAACTCCGTACAGGTGGGTGGCTGCCCCTCGCGGGCGAGGAGAGCCAGGCGTACTGCAGGACAAGCCGGGACGCTAGCACATGATCAACGGTCGTGCGATGGAGTTCGTGCCCTGGTGACTGTGCTGCTCTGCCCGGTCGCGGCGAGCGAGGCGGCGCTGAGTGTCAGTGGTGGCAGCTAGCCTGCGGGAGTGGCACTCGCAGAGATCACCATTGAGGCCGTGCTCGCTGCCCTCGCTGAGCACGATCAGGTGGGTCGACAGGCGTTCCTGGATCGCTACGGCTTCGGGGAGCTCGCTCGTACCTGCTGATCCATGAGGAGCGGGAGTACGATTCCAAGGCGATCGCGGGTGCGGCGCACGGCTATCTGCCTGGCCGCCAGCCACTGCTGGCCAGCGAGTTCTCTGGCGGCAAGCAGGGGGCCGCAGGGCGGCTGGAGGCGCTGGGGTTCACCATCCGCCTGGTACGTGAGCCGGCATGGACGTGGGACGAACTGGTGCTGGCCTGCGACCTGGTCGCCAGCAATCAGTGGCGAGCATTGACCGCCACTGATCCGCGCGTGGTCGAACTGTCCGCGCTGCTGCAGCAGCTACCGGTGCACCCGCTATCCGCGCGCGGTGAGAAGTTCCGCAACCCCAATGGCGTGGGTCGAAAGACCGCCGACATCGCAACCCAACACCCGGGGTATGAGGGCAAGCCGACCAACGGCAACAAGCTCAATCGCGAGGTGCTCTACGCCTTCCTGCGCGACCCCGACCAGATGCACGCCAACGCGCTGGCCCTGCGTGTGGGTATCATTGTCGGCGAGTTCACTACGGCATCGGCGAATACCAGCAAGGTGGAGGGCGACCCTGAAGCGTTCGAGGGCGGGCTGCTGGAGCGTCGCTACTTTGCCAGGGAACGTAATCCAGCGCTGCGGAAGAGGAAGATCGATGCTGTGCTCGCCGAGCAGCAGCGGCTGGCGTGCGAGGTCTGCGAGTTCGACTTCGCACACACCTACGGTGAGAGGGGAGCAGGCTACGCCGAGGTCCACCACGTCACGCCACTGCACGTCTCCGGCAGCACCACGACCCGGCTGCGGGACCTGGTGATACTCTGCGCGAACTGCCATCGCATGATCCACCGCGGACGGCGCTGGCTGACCCCGAATGAGCTCCGCGAGCTCATCGACGCGTGTGCAGTATCCGTTGACGACGCGCCCGCGTGCGCCACCAGCACCACGTAGCAGCGTGCAACCATTTTCGACAACTGCGCGTGCTCGCCTACGGCTGGAATTCATCCTGTCGGTGCGTCAGTCGCAGATGCCCCCCCACGGGCTGCTCGCGGTGAGCATGCTGCCAATCTCGGCCCTGCCGCGCTGGAGCATGGCCAGTAGCTCGTACATGCTTGTCCCGGCGGGCAGCGGCATGTCCGCGATCAGGTCATGTGCGGTGAACTCGTGTGAGAGCCACTGATGGAGGTCCAGCAAGTGCTGTGCGGTCTTGAGCGTTGACAGGTGGTGCAGGTCGTGTTCGTAGTCGGTCGGGTCGGTGCCAAGGGCGGCGTGCAGCCCTGAACGGCGGATGAGGCAGGGGTAGCAGTAGCCGCAGTTGCCGATTTGCCGGTGGATGGAATAGCTGCCGCAGCTGACGGTGCGTGCCAGGTCGGCGTGCGAGAGCCCGTTGGCGTGGGCGGCAGTGCACACTTCGCCCTTGGTCCGGTACAGAAACGGGTTGTAGACGGTCACTGAGCCGTGGACCGCAGTGATCAGCTCGTTGAGCTGCTGCAAGATCCACGGGTGCACCGAGCGCGTGGAACAGGCTGCCAGACGCGCCGGCGTCAACGGCGGATTGATGGCGAGCTGCCCGTTCTCCGGGACCATCGCCTGCGCGACTCCGTGGGCCGCTGCAGCGTAGACCGCGGTGGTGGCGAACAGAAATCCCCGCGAGCGGGTGCTGGGTTCCAGCTTCCTGCCCTTTTTCGCCAGAGTGGCAGCTACCCCGCAGTAATTGACCGGCCGCTGCCTGGCGTCGAGTTCTGTGATCGCCGAGTAGAGGCTCCGCTGTGGTAGCTGCGCATCGGCCATGTCGTACCCGAGCAACAACAGCGGCCCTCCAGGTGTACAGGCCTGCTGGGCAGCATAGGCAGTGGAGTCCAAGCCTCCAGAGAACAGGGCAACCTCGCTGGCGGTCCCGTACTCGCCCAGGCGCTGCTGCTCGTCAATTGGCAGTGCGCCGCCGGCGACAGCGACGTCCCACACGTCCGAGGTCAGCACACGGAGCAGCGTGTTCAACCGGTCTAGCGGTTCACCGAGCCACCTGTCGGGGTCGGTAACCTGCACCCACAGGCACAGCTCCCGAGTCCAGGGATCTCGCTCGTGAGGCCGGGGTGACAGCTTGTCCACTAGGTAGACGGCGCGTGCGATCCGCAGGAGGTCATCGGCCCACTCCGGTGTTGCTGCTGCAGGCAGGACGGCGTGACGGACACGCTGCAGCGAACTGCGGAAGTCCGCTTCTCCGACACGACGCCAGTTGCCGGTGGCCGGGTACTTCCCGGTCGCGGTGAAGGCATAGCGGTAGGAACGCTGGTTGCTCATGACTGGCCGCCGGCAGGGAGGCCCAGCACGCGCTCGACAGCTTCCTTGACCATGCTCCGTCCCAGGTCGGCCAGCGAGGAACCGTTCGTGGTGGTGCCCTGTCGCTGACACGGGGTGGGGACGACCGCGGTGAGCTTGTCGGCGATCCAGCCGGCGATGTGGCCCGCGGGATCCACAGCGGGCAGCACAGGCACCAGCAAGGTGATCTTCGCGGCGATCACGGACCGGAGGAATGTCGTGACGGCGTCGGCGAAGAAGAAGTTGTAGATTGCGCAGAAGACGTCGTTGTCAATGACCGCGCCGCTGTTGACACCTGACTCCACCGCGGAGCGCAGCCGCGGGCTCTGATCGAGCAGGGTCTGCGCGGTGTCAGCAGCTACCTGCCGCACGACGGCATCGACAGTGAGTCCGACTGAGTCCGTGACGTGGTTGGTGAAGTGGGCGACGAACGCGTCACGGCGCTCCTCAGCGGTGTCGCCGACCAGAGGGGCCATGAATGCAGGTCCATGCCGGTTGATCGCTTCCAACAGGTCGACCAGTGCATGTCCGGCACGCTCGAGGGAGTGCCGAAGGCCGAAACGATCCGGGTCGGCGCTCAGGTCGTCGGCCAGTGCGGTGAGATACGCCTGCCCCAGACGCTCTACCTCCTCGGGCGCCAACCCAGTGATGAGCACGGGCGAGGCCTCATGGGCACCGATGGAACCGCTGCCCCCGCGAGCCTCAGCTTGACGCGCTGTCGCCTGAACACCGCCTGGGCGCTGGTCCAACGCGGTCAGGGACCGGGTCAGTCCCCGGTGAACGGCGGTCCAAGCACCTCCCGATGGTCCAGGCCACCTGCGTGACGTGCCCATGCTGCCTCCCCCAGGTCCAGCAACACCCCGAAAGAACAGCTAAGGACACTCGCGCGCTCGTTTCAATCACGTCGAGCGGCTACGCCTGGTAGGAGCACAATGATCAACTAATGTCGCTCGAATGCATGAGCCCGACGTTGCACTGTGTTGCATTCACTTGTCCATTCGAATGAAGACGAAACGAGTGACGGCCAGGTCGGTTGCTGTTGGCGACCCTGCAACATCCAGGAACGTCCAACGTGGCGGGATCCTGGTGGCAGCCCGCCCTTCGCTGCGCGGGCAGAATGATCACCGTGAGCGCACCAGTCCCGTTCGACCAGCTCGGCACCGCTGACCTGTGCATCGACCAGGTCTACCAGAGCGGAAGGGCCGGTAACAGCAGTGATGACGCCTTGCACGGCCTGCTCGGAGTCGGAAACCAGGGGGGCTTCCGCTACCAGGGATCAGTCCGGGACGACGCCGTGCGCGTCATCGTTCTCTACACCACCGGCCAAGACCCTTACTGGCCTGACCGGATCGACCTGTCCACCGGCACGGTGACCTACTTCGGTGACAACAAGACCCCCGGACGCCTGCTGCACGACACGCCCCGGCAGGGCAACGAGGTCTTGCGCCGGATCTTCGACCGAGCTCACGGCTCTGCGGCCGACCGGGAACGTGTTCCGCCGGTACTGGTCTTCGCCAAGGCGGGGCAGTACCGGGACGTGGTCTTCCGCGGCCTGGCGGACCGGGTGCACCGAGCGTGCCCGCTGGCGAAGACCTGGTGGCGATCTGGAGGGTCGCCGACGACAGCCGCTTTCAGAACTACCGTGCCATCCTGACCCTCCAGGACACTGCCGAGGTGCCGCGGACCTGGCTGGACAGCGTCCTGAACGGCAAGATCCTCACCGAGGAGTGCCCGTCCGCGTGGCTCAGGTGGGTTCAGACCGGTGTGCACACGCCGCTGGTCAGCCAGCGGATCGACATTCGGTCCAAAGCCGCGCAGTTGCCCGACACCCCGGTCGGCCACCAGATCATCGCCGAGATCCACAGCCACTTCGAGCAGGACCCCGTGCGGTTCGAGCACTTCGCGGTCGACCTGTGGAAGCTGATGGCTCCGTCAACCGGCGAGGTGACCGTCACCCGGGCGAGCCGCGATGGAGGCCGTGATGCAGTGGGCGCCTACCTGCTCGGGCCACTGGCTGATCGGCTCGCCGTGGAGTTCGCCCTCGAGGCCAAGTGCTACGGGCCGACGAACTCGGTCTGGGTGCGTGAGATGAGCAGGTTGATCTCGCGACTGCGCTACCGCCAGTTCGGCGTATTCGTGACGACCTCGTACTTCAACGCCCAGGTGTACAAGGAAGTACGTGAGGACCAGCATCCGGTTGCGCTGGTCTGCGCCCGCGACATCGTCGAGGTGCTCGCTGCAAGCGGTGTCACCACCGCCGCCGCCATGCGCCAGCACCTGGCGGCCCGCTACCCCAACTGACCAGCCTCGAGCAGCTCGACTAGCTCCTGACCTGGCGTGATGCAACAGAATTAGCGGAAACGACACCGGTGCAGAGTATGATCGCCCGCATGATGACGAGCCACGAATCACCAGGCGGCGGTGCCGTGCTGCAGTCGTGGCTCTCGACGCTCTCGATCCCCTCTGAGCCGTCCCAGGTCGAACTCGAGATTGGCACGCCACAAGCGTACGTACTGCCTGGTTCGCTTCGCCGTAGCACGAGGCTGTTTACGACGATCACCTCGCGGTGCTTGGCGGACGCTGGCCACCACTCCGCAGGCGGACTCCCCGTGAAACGTAAACCGTTGCGGGGTGTCTGAGCTGTAGCGCGACGGCTCCCCACCTGATCCAGGGGAGTCCTTCGTGCTCGACCTCATCAAGTCGATGCTTGCGGTCGGTGATACCACTTCGTGGATCGCCGCGTTCGCTGCTGCGCTCGTCGGGTTGTACTTCGGCTGTGTCGTCGTCACCCTGGCTGTCGCTTTGTTCCACCGCCGCAAGGCGGACCGGGACAGCGCCTACGCTGTGCTCCGTGACCTGCTGGCCGTGTTCGGCAGGCGATCGCGATGAGCGCGCGCAGGCGAGGTCGTCCGCGGCGCTGCCCCGACCACGTGCTCAGCCGTGTCGTGCAGCTGCGTCAGCAGGGCACGCGCTACGTCGACATCTGCGCGCTGCTTAACGCGGAGGGGGTCGTCACTCCTGGAGGGGGTGCTCGTTGGTACCCCTCACACCTGAGCAGGCTGCTACGCACCCTCGACGCACGCGCGTTGCTTGTCGGGTGAGACTGGTGCTTACCCGGTTGCTGCCGGCAGCAACCGGGTAAGCAACGTCTGGGTCTCGGGGTCGGTGGAGTACACCCGGCAACCGGCACTGCCGCGACTGAGCAGCACACGGTAGATGTTCAGTGCCAACGGCAGGTACTGCTCTGCGGAGAGCTTCTTCATCGCGCGGTCCTTGCTGCGGCGGGGATCGGCATGCCACCGCTCGCCGCGCCAGACTAGATCCGGGCCGATGATGACCCCGCTGTAGGGGTACTCCAGGCCCTGGCTGGTGTAGATACAGCCGATCTGGTTGTGCCCGCCGGGGTCGGTCGCCCAGCCCGGGCTTTTTGGCGCGATTGGATTGCCGTTCTTGTCTTTCAGCGCGTGCGGCGCGTTCCACGGCCGAGCCCAGGTGTTGTGCTGGCCGGTGACGGGGTCGGTCCAGGGGATGGTGACCTCGTCCAGCAGCGGGCTTTGTTCAGGACGCTTGTGGTTCCACGGCCAGCAGAACCCCGCGGCGATCCGGTCCACCTTGCCACCGGCAGTGTGCTGGTCGATCCAGGCCTGCAGGTGCACGGGACTCGGTGCGGCCGATACGTCATAGTCCTCGCTGTCCCATGGATGGGTGACAGGGTGCAGGGACAGCAGGTCGTTCAGCCAGTTCTGGTAGCGCTGTGATCCTCCACATCGGAACTGGCTGTCCAGGTCGATGTGAGTGAACAGGGCCTTCGAGTCCTCCGCCAGCTTCTCCAGCTGCGCGATGGTGAGCCCCTCGTTCGGACGGATGATCTGCCGCTCGTCGAGGAAGAACACCCCGGTGTTGGACTTCCGCAGC
This sequence comes from Kutzneria viridogrisea DSM 43870, assembly GCF_000525635.1. NCBI lineage: Bacteria > Bacillati > Actinomycetota > Actinomycetes > Pseudonocardiales > Pseudonocardiaceae > Kutzneria > Kutzneria viridogrisea. Next base: position 5,784,791 of record NZ_CP007155.1, on the reverse strand, counting down.
AGCTTCGCGATCGTGACCTCGGCGTCCTGCACGCGCTGTGCCTCGTCGACCACGATGACCTCCGGACCCTGCAGCGGACTGTCTGCGTAGTTGTCCACGTTCGCGAACAGGCCTTTGGTCACACCGCCTCCAGCGGCACGCTCAAGCTGCCAACGCAGCGTGCCCGACGGGGTCAGGTACTTTGCCTCGCACTGGACGTCCAGCTGTCGAGCACGGCGGGGGAGCGCTGCGAGTAGACGCATCGCGATGACGGTCTTGCCGGTGCCAGGACCGCCGGTCACGCCGATGAAGTGCCGGGTCCTGTCCTGCCAGGCGAGGTCGAACGCCCGCATCAGGGCCCGGTAGGCCCGCTGCTGCTCGCCGATCACGGTGAACCGTGGTGTTCCCTTGAGCAGCGCGTTGAGCTCGTCGAACAGTGACATCGGTGCTGCGTGACGGGCGGCGAGGAACCGCTGCACCTGCTCGGGACTCGGCGTGGCCAGGTCGCCGCAGCCCATGAGTTCCCGCAACGCTAGCGGTTGTGAGGTGCGCAGTTCCTCGGCGCCCACAATCGGGATGTGGCCGCTCGTGGGCACTGAGCTCAGCGCCGCGCGCAGCTGGTTCACCAGCGCGGGCGGGGCGTTGTGCAGCAGGGCAACGCCCCGCACCAGCATCTCGAGTTCGGCTCGGCGTACCCATTTGTCGAGGTAGTCGACGTACCCAGCCGCCTGGACACTGGGGTGCAGGCACTCGCGGCCATAGGCAACCAGCTGCAGTGGGTCGTGAGGGAAGAACTCGCAGGCGCTCCACTGCTTGAGCTCCACTACGACGGCGACCAGGCGGTCCTCGGGGTCAGCTCCGAGCAACAGAGCGTCGACCCGTTCACCACTGCCGTGCAACTGGTACTCCAGCCCGAGCCACAACTCACCCAAGCCCGCGGTCATCAGCGCGCTGGCCAGCTCGGGCCAGCTCTTGAGCCAGCTCGTCCGTTCCGCCTCGCCGACCGGTTTGCCGTGAAGGTGGTGGAAGCGTCTCGCACAGTTCGCCACGAACTCCCCGCGCGTGCGGGCCTGCTCCAGCTGCTGGGCTGCGTTACGAACTGTTCCCCCGTAGACCTGCATGGTCTAGTGCTACCAGACCGGTCTGACATCAGAGCACACCAGCCTCGTGCAGCCTCACAATGACCGCGGTGACCCCACCGGCACCGGTGACCGCGGTGAGCACCAGTTTGAGTACCCGGTACGCGTCCGCCCGCTTCCTCGGGTCCGCGACCCACACGGCGACGAATCCGGAGAACCCGATCAGCAGCGTCAGAAGCGCGGCCGTGCCGCCAAACAGGAAAGCCCACACCAGTCGGTTCCTCCGCTCGCCCTCGGTCACTGGATGACGGAGTAGTGCTGACTCAGGGTGGTGAGTTCTGAAAGCACCTGCTGCGCCTGCACCGCCAGTTCGGGAGTCGGCACCATCGTGGGGAGGTCGCGCAGCCTGTGGAGCTCAACGGCTGCGGCACCTCGGGCCATGTCGGCGCGCCCATGCGCGGCCAGGGCGCGCGCATGGCCGATGGCTGCCTCGGCTTGGCGTAGCGCGAAGTGACCGAGTTTGTTCGACAGGCGCGGGGTGGCAAGCCACAGCTCGCTGAGCGGCACCGAGTTCGCGAAGATGGCGGCGGCACACGCAAGGAACCGACGGCGCTCCAAGTCCTCCTCATCCTGCTGAGCACTGGTGGTCCTGCTTGCGAACGGCGGGGTACAGGCGGCGTTGTCAAGGAGGGAGAACACGATGCCGTGAGCCTGACCCGGTAGTCGTTCAGGTGTGACGAACGCTCCCGGGATGCGGCACGCTTTGTCATGCAGCAGCTCGGTGAGAACCGTGGCCTGTGGCTCCGCACCCCAGCACACCCACAGCGACTTCCCCCATGCTGAGGTCTCGATCCACATCGCGTCTCGCCACAAGGCCAACCGGCGCAGCACGGCGCTCATGAGCTGGATCGGCTTAGCCGTACGACGAAGGTGGAACAGGACGCGCTGCTCGGTCTCGGTGAACTCGTGCTGGTGGAGCAACCACACCGGCGTGCAGTCCTCGTCATTGACGAGCTGGCTCGCGGCTGCGCGCCACCGCCGCCGGGACACACCGAGCAGGCGAACCAGCCCGGCCACCTGCCCTTTGGCGTCGAGTACGTGCAGGTCGAGGTGATCCCGGCCCGGGCGTGGCCGAAGACCGGGTACCCCGCCGAAGTGGTGCTCTCCCCGCGCGGGCAGCCACGCGGCGAGCAAGCTCTCGACCGCGTCCTCGACTATCTCCAGTGACAGTGCCCGGTTGCTGGGGCGTGTCTGCAGGACGATGGGGCGGGCGTAGTCGGTTCTCGTCAGGGTCACGGCGGGGAGTAGTGCCGCTTCCAACTCCGCCTGGCGACCGGTGGCATCCGGCATGAGCGGACCGCCCTCGGCGAGTAGCTGCCTGCGCGCGATGTTGATCGGCTCCGCCGTACAGGAGATGCGCTGATCGAGGCGCACTGACCGGGAACTGTGCCGTGGTCCGGGCATGAGGTCCTCCGCGTGCGACGCCCGGCCGCCGCCGCTGGGATCGTGGAGGTGTTCCTCGCTCGACGCGTCGCCGTGAACTTGCGGTACGCACCCAGTGGCACGCTGAGAAGGCACTCACTCCATCCGGGCTGAGGAGGAGCCTCGTGGCGGCCGCTACCGCCGAGCCGGACCCTACCCAGTCGACCCTCGGCTGCGGTAGCCAGCCGTGTTGATCTCACTCGACCAGGTGAGCGGAGTCCTGCTACTCGGGGCCGTGGAACGCCGTGCCGTCCCCGTAGATCAGCCCCATGCCTTGGGCGTGCAGGACCTCGATGATGGTCTCGGATGGCTTACCTGGCAACAGCACAGACAACTGCGCGTTGGGCTTGATGTGCAGCTGGTAGTCCAGGGACTGGCCGATCGCCATACGGACGTCGGCCCTGCTGTTGGACGACTTGGCCTCGATGAGCAGCTGTTCCCGCTCGTCGAAGGCGTCGTAGACGAGGCGTTCGCCGGAGGGCAGCACGGCGGTCAGCACGCGCAGTTCCCTGCCGAGGAAACGCTCGTAGTCCTTGAGGAGTCAGGCCTCGGGAAAGGTGATCGGGCGTGGCCCTGACCGAACGCCCGTGGTGCTCTCGGCGGGCGCGGCACCCAGCGGGCGTGAGGAGACCACGGGCTCCCGCTGACCTGGGAGTGTGTTCTGTCCGCGGTACTCGGCGAGTGCGCAGATCGCCTGCCACTCCTCGGGCTGCAGCGGGATCACGGCGCCGTACCCAGGCATGCGCATGACCACGGCGTTCTCGAGTACGGGATGGCTTTTCAGGGATTGCCTGGTGATCGGCGCGTCGAACAGGTAGCGGTCGAACCGGATACCGATGGCCGTCTTCTGCTCGGGGCGGGTGGTCCAGTAGGAGTCGTACTCGGTAGTCGGGTACGCGGCTGAGGTCACCGTGCCCAGACCGTAAGCGCCCGCGCCATCCCCGGAGATCCAGTGGGGTGTACTAAGGATCTCGGATCAGGAGTCCCTGTCCAAGATCCTTAGTACACCCCAGGTTTGGACGAGCATGACGAACAGTGCAGTGCGCTCGTCAGCTCGTCGGGAGCGGTTGTGGGCTTCTCCTGCTCCGGTGATGTGTTTGGGTCGGCGAAGGCGACTTCGATGGCCCAGCGTGCCAGGTAGCGTTCGATGATCTGCGCTGTTGGTGTGGTGAGGTCGGTGGTGACCAATGCGAAGCTGGGCCTGCGGGGTTCGCGCACGGCGAGCACGCGGATCGGTTGGCCTTGGAACACGCCGTACCACAGGCAACGGCGTTCATGGACGGTGGCCGTGCTAGTCCGACCGTAGCGGGTCACCGTGGTTGGCACGCCGGGAGTTGCCGCGGCTAGCTCGGCCGGGGTGCCGATCCGCTCGCCGCGGACGCGGGGGCGGCCCCGCCGCCGCAATTGCCGCGCCTGGGCGGTGTCGGGGTGAAGCTCGTAGAGGCCCGCCCGACCGCCCCAGCCGGAACAACACCGGCAGGGCGATCGGGCGATTCATAACCGGCAGCTCAACTACGAGGGCCGCGATCACGAACGTGCTGCCACGTGAGAGCTTCGGTTGGCCGGCGGCGACGTGTCTGGAGCCGTCGTGGGCCCGGAACGCGCCGTCGACGTGGTGGCCGCTGCGCCGGAACAGGCTGTCGTCGACAGCGACAAGCAGGGGTGAGCCAGCCGACTATCAACCCGGCCATGGTCAGGCCGAGGTGGTCCAGGCTCCAGCGGGCGGTGGCGAAGAACCGGTGCGCACGACTGTGGTGCCACACCCCGGCCATGCGGGCGGCGGTGAGCATGCCGCACACGGTCCGTCGGGCTGGAGCGGCGATCACCCCGGTGGTCAGCGCGAGGAACGTGGTGACGGTGACGGTGGTGAAACATGGCCGGAACGCGTCCAGCAAGCGCCGCAACGACTTCAGAAGCTGAGGGATCGTCACAAACAGGCGATGGTGGGCCCGCGAACGCGTCCATGAACACACGACACGCCGCCCGCGGCACCACCCTGCGCCGCGGGTTGGTGGCATTCGGCCGGCGGCTGCGCGGCACGTGGCAGCCGCAGCGAACGCACGGTAGCCGATGAGCGCGTTGCTCCGGGCTTGTGGTCGGACCGTCGACGAACCGGGTGAGCAGGCGGCCGAAGGTCTGGCGGCCCCTCTTCGAACCAGTCGGTGGAGGACCCCTGCTCAATCTGCGTGCCGGGCGGATGGACCGACACCGCGCGACCCGCCGACTACGGCACCTGGCCTCCGGTACCTGACAGCATGCATGTTCTCGCCCCGATCACGGCTGTCGGCCGGGTGGCTGTACGGGGCTTGATTGGCTTGATTGGTATGCCCTGGCCATGGCGTGGAAGGACCGCTTGGGGGCGAGGCTGCCGTCGGGCATCAGCTTGCAGACCCCGTAGGAGGCCAGGTCGAGGTCGAAGCGCGGGTCGGCGTGATGCGGGTATTCGTAGCCGGCGAAGGTGAACCAGAAGGCGGTGTCCACACCTTCCTCATCGAAGACCGCGATCATCTCGCGCAGGTGGCGGGCCTGTTCGTCCTCGTCGCGGACGTAATTTCCGTTGACGTGGGGCGGATCGGCGTCGTGATCGACGACATCCAGCCAGCCCATGCCGCCGCGCTCGGCGGCGCCCCGGTAGGTGCAGCAGCCGAACTCGGTCGCCGCGAGCGGCTTTCCGTGCCGGAAATACTCCCGCAGGCCCTGACGGAAGGCGTCGCCGGGATCGCCGTAGGCGTCAGCGCTGACGATGTCGAAGGGCGTCCAGTCGATCTGTTCCCATATTCCGGAGGCGTAGGTGATCTTGCCGCGGAACCGGGTGCGCACCGCGGCCGCGATGTCGGCCAGCAAGGGGTCCAGCTTCGCGGGCACCTCGGCGACCGTGGCCAATGCCTCGGGGGCGCCGCCCACCAGGGTGTCGATCCTGGCGAGGCTGTTGTGTCCCGGGAAGAAACCGGGGGTGAACAGGCTCAGCTCGCAGCCGGTGACGAACACCTCCGCTCCCACCTCCTCGGCGCGGTCCGCGCAGTCGGTGAAGTACGGCAACAGCTCTGCGGCGGGCAGTTCGCAGGGGAACGGGGAGAACCAGACCTCCAGCCCGGCGTCGGCGGCGTACCGTGCCGCGACGGCCAGCCGCTCGGGGTCACCGCCGGTGATCCGCACCGCGTCGCAGTGCAGGTCTTCGGCGATGACGTGGATCTCCCGTCGCACCGCCTCGGGGTCGAAAACGGGCCGCGAACACCGCCCGCCAGGGGTGAAGCCGGTGTCGTACGTGATGCCTTGAGCTCTCATCGGATACCCCACACGTGTGATGGACGGCTGTCCTCGCCGGCCCGGAACATTAGGAGGGAGGCGAAACTCCGGTCAACGAGACCACCCCTGATTGGCGCTGTTTGCGCAGCTCATCTCCGCAATGATCATTGCAATGACGCTGCGGGCTAATGCACGCGAGCGGCAGCGTGTTGCAAAGATCGAGGAGCGGCACGCACACTGGCCGCATCACAACCGGAACGGAGGAGCCGGCCGGATGCCAGGACGCAGGCTGACCAGCGCTGACCGGCAACGGATCGCCGAGGGGTTGGCGCAGGACCTGGATTACGCCGACATCGCCCGCAGCCTTGGCCGTCCCACCTCGACGGTGAGCCGCGAGGTCGCGCGCAACGGTGGGCCGGGCCGCTACCGCGCGGAGTTGGCGCAGCTCGCGACCACCCACCGCGCCCGGCGTCGGCCGCGCCCGCCCGTTACGCGGGAGTTCCGCGAGCACGTCGGCCCCGATCCCGACGCGGCAACCGCGTTCGTCACCGAACTGACCGCGGCTCTCATCGAGACCGGCATGCCGCGCACCGCCGCCGGCGTGATGGCCTGCCTGTTCACTTCCGAGACCGGCAGCCACACGGCCGTCGAGCTGGCGCGGCACCTGCGGGTCAGCGCGGCGACCATCTCGCACGCGGTCGCCCTGCTGCACCAGCATGGACTGATCCGCCGCGGCCGCGACAGCCACAGCCGGCGCCACCGGTACTTCCTCGACGAGAATGCGGGCGTCCGCTCCGTGGTGGTCGGTGTCCGTGCCAATCAGCGACTCGCCACCACCGTGCTGCACGGCGCCGACATCTTCGGCGCCGAGACCGCTGTCGGAACCCGGCTTGCCACCGCCGGCCAGTTCCTCGAACAACTCGGCAAGGACATCCTCCGCGCCGCCGAAAAACACGCACGCGCCACCCCGGGCACCGGACCCAAGCGCACCCGGACAACCCGCACAACGACCACGCGATGAACCCCGCCAAGCCCCGCCAGGGTGCCGCTGCTCTGCCCCTCTGAGCGCACGCGTTGGCTGGCGAGCTGCTGAGCACACCCCGGTGGCGGGCAGTGACCACCTAGGTTGCCGGAAGAGCAGGCCTGGCACACCGCCACCGTGCGGCTGTCCGTACGCAGCCGCAGCACAGTCCAGTCGACCACCAACACGCTAGATGCGCGTGGAGTGCGGTGTCGGCGATCGGCATGCGAGAATGGAGGAAGGAGCTTTCCGCTTGTGGTGCACACACCAAGTTCTGTTCCGGTAACCACCGAGCTTCCCCCTTCACACCTGCCATTCGGGTTGAAGGGATCCGCTCCATGCGGGACGTGCTGATCGGCGGCTACGCCGCCTTCTTTGCGGTGGTCGTCGGCGTCGCTGCCCTGGTCGCCAGCTGCGCGCGCGAGGCCAAGCAGCGTGCGGACGCGCTCAAGGTGCTCAAGTACCTCGCCCCAGGTGGGCTCAGCGTCGGCGCGGTGGGCGTCGTGCTGATCAAGCTGCACGAACACGGTCTGCTGTAGCCGGCTAAGTAGACATGCTTGTGCGGGCAACATGGTGTGGACACTGAGTCGGTGTCGTCGACATCGGCTTCGCTTTCACTTTCAAGCGGCGGGTAGATCGCTGGGCGGGGTCGGTTACGAGTCGTCGCCTCGATCAGGAGCGGACAGACCTACGGCGCTGTCTTGATCAATCTGGCTATACACCAGCCGATCGACGTGCTCGCGGACAAGGATGCCGACATGTTTGCGGAGTGGTTGAAAGATCATCTCGAGATCGAGACTATGACCCGGGCGGTGGTTCACCCGGTGTGGCTCGTCACTGCCGTTACCTCTGCGATGAGACCTGCGGATCCAGGCCATCCAGATGGTCCGCAGCAGGCAGGTCGGCCCGGTCGTACTGCTTGGCGGGGTGACTGTGCCTGCGATCACTGCATCTGCACCGTCGTTCACGCACCCATTTAGGGGAGCAGGATGCGCTCAGGGTAAGCCGTGCTGTTCGGCACTGCTCCATCTGAAGGCTCTTCCGAGACATGCCGCGGACCTGCTCCTAACGTCAGTGGTACGGGCGTACTGACCGCTCTGTGCGGCTGCACAGACACCTGCGACACGGGGACGGGACATGCACGGCGGTACAGGTGAGAGATCTCCTCATCCCAATGTGCACAACGACTTCTCGGGCACTGTTGAAGGGGCTGTCGTGCAAGCGGCCCAGGTCGATCAGCTCCACATCCACGGTGCTGGACGACGCCCCGTCATCCCCGCACAGTTGCCACCACCGCCTCGCCTCTTCACGAGCAGGCGCCGCGAGTTGGCGGACTTGGAAACGTGGCGTGTGCAGGACCACGGTGGTCCATCGACGATGGTGATCAGCGGTGCAGGCGGTGTGGGCAAGACGACCTTGGCGCTGCGATGGCTGCATGAAGCGCGCCGGCACTTCCCTGATGGCCAGCTTTATGCGAATCTTGGGGCGTTTTCCGGCACAAACCCGGTCGACCCGAGTGAAGTCCTTGAGTGGTTCCTCTCAGCATTGGGTGTTCCCGTCGACCGCATTCCGTTGCCGCTGTCGCAACGTGAAGCGCTATATCGATCGCTTACGGCAGATCGATCGGTAGCCGTATTGCTCGATGATGTGTTGTCGGCTGCTCAGGTGCGGCCGCTGCTGCTGGCGTCGCCCAAGAGTGTTGTTGTGGTCACCAGCCGTTGGCGATTAACAGGATTGAGAATGGTGGGAGCGCGTTTCATTGAACTCGATCCCATGGATGTTGCAGAATCTGTGGAGTTGCTGGATGAAGTGGTCGGTGATGGCCGTCTGACTGGTGAGCGCAGGCACGCTGAGGAATTGGCGCACCTGTGTGGGGGTATGCCAATGGCGTTGTCGGTAGTGGGGGCGCGTCTGTCAGCTCACCCTAGACGCACGCTGGCTCGTGAGGTTGACGTCCTGCGCGGCAGTGACAGACTGTCCACATTGTCTCTCGATGACGACTATTCAGTGGAAGTTGTCTTCGACGCGTCCTATAAGGATTTGCCGCCAATGGAGGCGCAGCTGTACCGGTTATGCGCCCTGCACCCGGGTTCGGTGTTCGGCGTGGACGTCGCAGCTGGAGCTGTGCAACGAGCGGCGGATGAGGTAGAGCCAGCTCTGGACGCGTTGGTTGACAGAAACATGCTCAGCGAGATCAATGATCGTCGTTTCCGATACCACGACTTGCTGCTCATACATGCGCGGCAGCAGGCGAACTTGGAAGAGCTGCCACAGGTACGCGACGCTGTAGTGCGCAGGATGATCGAGTGGTACCTGGACATGGTGGTCGCTGCTGACCTGGTGCTTCGTCCGACACGGCGCAGAGTCGGTCCGCGCTTCCACCGTCCTGCCGCGGGTTCGAGGTTGTTTACCGTTGAGCAGGAGGCGCTGCACTGGCTGGAGGACGAGCGTAGCAACGTTGTCCTAGCTGCTCGGTCGGCCGCTGCCCACGGCTGGGACCAATTGGTATGGGAGCTGTGTGAGGCGCTATGGGGATTTTTCCTTCACACGCGGCACTACAGTGACTGGCTGGAGCTGCACCGAATAGGCATTCCCGCTGCTCAGCGCTGCGGCCACAGGATTGCCGAGGCGCGGCTTCGGATCCAACTTGCCTCAGCCTTGACCAATCTACGGCGACACGAGGATGCGATTCAAGAGAACCTCCTCGCTATGCAACTGGCTGAACAGGAGCACGATGAAGAGACCAAGGCCGCCGCGCTGTCAGAGCTCGCCGGTAATGCGCAGGGAATGGGAGATCTGCGCGGCGCCCTCGCATATCTGTATCAAGCTAAGAAGATGCGTGAGGAGACCGGCTCAATTCGTGCAGTGGCGCTGGCTCGACGGCGGATCGGGGAGGTGCTCGCCGAACTCGGACAGTATGAGGAGGCGATAACTGAGTTGCGCACAGCAGTGGCGATGTTGGGGCCGCTGGATAAGGCGCAGAAAGCACGTGCTTTAACCAGCCTTGGTCAGGCGTACGCGCGCTGTGGCCGCATCCGCGATGCGCAAGCTGAGCTAGCTGAGGCCCTTGAGATCACACGGCAGGTGGGGTCAGCCCGCTACCAGGCCGAGGTCATCACAGTGCTCGGAGAGGTCGCCGAGTTGACTGGCGACCTCTCCGCAGCTCGCACGTACTACTCGAAGGCACACGCCGTGTATTCGCCACAGGAGGACCCGAAGGCTGCCGATCTCGCCGAGCGACTAGCGCGCCTTCCTAAGGCGTGACGCTGCCGACGCCTCGATCGGGTTTTCTGTACGAGTCGGCAGCTCCTGGATGGACGCAGGAAGGGGGAGCTACGAGTAGCATGGAAATATATTCGAGCACGCACCATCGCCGCACCGCGTCTGGGATCGCGTCGTCGGAGGTAATGAACCTCTGACGACCGTCACGCCGCCGCAGCAAGCATCCGCGTCCTTCGACCACGGCGGCCGTGAGACTGTGTCCACTAAGCTGACGCCGACTAACAGTGACGACTTCTTCGGCAGCCTCGAAGGTTAGTTGCGGCGGATGGATGAGGACGTCACCGAGTTGGTGCCAGCGGACATCGGCGAGTTCGGTGTGCACCAACAAGAACGTGTCCGGCCAGCCGGCATCTGGCCACCACGTCACACAATGAACCCCGGCCTCGTTGCTACCTCTGACGAACGCGTTCGTGTGTCGCAACTGGGCACGTACCTCCAGCCGTTGGGAAGTGTCCTGCATCGCTGTCCTCCGTGGCGCTTGACGTTCAGAGTCGAATTGGGCAAGGAGAGGCAACGGGTGGCGCTACCGCTTGATGAGCTGGCTCGGCCAGGTTGAGCAGCCGGTACATCGCCGTACGTAGGAGTCGGGCTGACTGAGCTGGCCGGGAGGTGATCAGTTCGGCGATGGTGCCGCTTCTGATACCGCAGACCTCCATAGCGCGATCTAGTTGGGAGATCACCGGTTTGTCGATGTCGAGCGTTGGGGCGAGTGCAGCGACCGCGGCCGCGATGCTGCCCGGGCGCACGGAGTGCTGCGGGTAGCTGGCAAGGAGCACCGGCGTGCCGAGAGCTGCGGCGTACTGGGTAGTGGAGCCGTGATCGCCGATTACCCAGTCGCTTGCCACCATCGCGGCCTGCCAGCCCTGCTCGGGCGGGACCACGAGGAGCCCGGCCCGGATGCAGCTTGCTAGCCAGGTCCGGATCTGCCACCGACCGTGAACTGCCCAAACACTGGGATGCAGCACGAGCGCCACGCGGTACTCCGAGCGAGGCAACTGCGCCAGCAATGCTTCGCAGAGCAGCGGGTGCTGGCCGAAGGCTGACTCGGTGGACCACGTGGAGCTAACCGTGATCAGGTGTTGGCCGTGGCACACTCCCAGCGCCTGCCGGTAGCGATCGCGGATCGGTTGGCTGGCCATCATGCGGTCAAAGCATATGTCGCCCACGACTAGGGCATTGGGCAGTGCCTCTGGACAGGATCGGCTTAGTGCTTCGAGCTCCTTGTCGTGGGTAAGCGCGACGACAGAGGGGATCAGGCGCCCGCGGTGGGTCAAGGTCTCGCGGGCTAGCCCAGTGTGTGGCAGCGCCGATGAGCCGGCGCTGCGACTGAATCGCCGAGACATCAGGCTGCTCGCCCCATGCGGCACGACGAGTACCCGGCCGTGCACCTGCTCGAGCTCTGCGTAGCTCGCCGCAAGTACAAGGTCGAAGTGATGCTGCGTTGCTTGCTGCCAAGGCACCAACACTGGGCCCAGGTCGCGGACGTACTCTGTGGTGCCCTGCCAGGAGCCCGTAGCTTCTGGGACGGTGAACAGGACCTGCAATCGATGATCGCCTTCCAGAAGCATGAGCAGGTCCAACAACCTGGTGCCAGCGGCCACAGTGGGAACAGTGACAAGTACGGTGTGGCAACCGGCCCGGGTGACTCGTCGATCGGCATCCATGCCGATGGGGCCGCGGATCCAGCGTTCGATGTGCATGATCCGCTCCTCAGCAGGCTGTGTCGTCGGTGACGGGCTGACCACAGGCAAGGAGGCGCGGCAGACCTGCGGAGCAGTCGACTACCGGCGCCCGGCAGCGCATCAGCGAGCTGGCGGCCACAACCTGATGGTTGGTGAGCAGCACGATGAGGTCGGCGGCGCCGGGTTGGAGGTTTTGGCTACGCAAGTTGGTGCCATCGCTGAGTACGAGGGCTGGCACGTACGGATCGTGGTAGCTGACGTAGGCCGTGTGATGTAGCAGTTCGAGCACTTTGACTGCTGCCGACTGCCTGATGTTGGGCACGTCCGGCTTGTAGGTGACACCCGCCACGAGGATCCGGCTACCGCGCAATGAGCGCATGCCGTTCACTGCCAGCAGGTCTTCGATGAAGCGGATCGTCGTTGCAGGCATGGCGTTGTTCCGCGCAATGGCTGCCTCTATCAATGCAGCAGGGGTGCCCTGGCGCTGCGCTGCTGAAGCTAAGAATCCAGCTGACACGGGGACACAGTCGCCACCAGCCCCGGCACTCGGGTTGTGGCGCAGGAAGCCGAACGGTTTGCTACTCGCCGCCTCCAGGACTTCCTCGGCGGCGACACCAGTCGCCTGGCACAGCATCGCCAGCTCGTTGACCAAGGAGATGTTGACCAGCCGGAACGTGTTTTCGAAGACCTTGACCAGCTCGGCTGCCTGGACGCTGCTGACCGGGATGACGTGGTCTGTCAGCCTGCGGAGAAAGCACGCCGCCCTCTCAGTGCAGGCTGGAGTGAGGCCTCCCACGACGCGTGGCAGAGACCGCAGAGGCGACAAGGCGACCCCGGGATCAATCCGCACGGGCGAGTGCGCGAGATGGAAGTCCACGCCCGGCCGCAGACCAGTGCGCTCGAGGAGTTGTGGGACGACCACCTGGTTGACGACGCCCGGCGGACACGTGCTCTGGACCAGGACCAAGTTCCCTGTACGGAGACAGGCCGCCACTGCGTCTGTCGCCTGGCGTAGCGGTGCGAGATCGGCGCCCCCAAAGCTCCCTGGTGGTGTGGGGACACACAGGACGAAGACGCCAGCGGCTGGAAGCCTACTGGCGCTCTCCTGTACACGAAGTCGGCCAGTCGCCAAAACCGCGCGAAGATCGTGCTCGGCCACCGTGGGTAGCTTGCTAGCGATGGTGCCGCGCGTAACGTCAGCCACCCGCTGAGGCGAGCTATCCACTCCCATCACCAGGTAACCCGCCTCAGCAGCAGCAACGGCCACCGGCAGGCCCGTGAACCCCAGGCCTATGACTGCAACATCGAAAGTCTCCATCGAATCCCCTCGCCAACACTGGCCGGGTACCTCCCGGACCCGCCTGGCAAGGGTGCGAAGCCAACATGGTCAACCCGCTGACACCGCCGGACGAGACTGCTGAAACTGCAGCTCAGCACGACAGCGGCGACGGGCCTATGCCCGTTTGTTCTGTACCGGCTTCCCGTATTGACAGCCAGACCAGAGAGGTAGCACAGCCCTGGGACAGACACCTGTCGCTCCGAGGGACAACCAGACTGTGCCAACTAAGTCGACCGCATGTTCTACCTATGATTTGCATTGCAACGATCCAAAAATCTCATGTCTCTTGATCTGTTCGCTAGACCAGAGGACACTACGAGGACCCGCTGTCCGCATACTGGAGCCAGCGAGGGGGGCGCCAGTGGAACCGTGCTTCACGATCTTGGGAAACACGGGCCTTCGCATGGGCGAAGAGGTCGTGACTCAGTGGGGGCATCCGAAGTTACGTGGGGTCCTCGCTGTATTGCTGTTGCATCCGGGACGTCTGGTGTCGATCGATGAACTGATCGATTGGGTGTGGCCGGAAGCTAAGGCTCCACGGGATCCGGCAACTACCATGCACACATATATCAAACGGATCCGAGAAGCGCTTCGCCCGATGAATATGGTACCCAAGATCGACGTCGTGAACGGCGCCTATCGGATCGCCGTTGATAAACAGGATGTCGACTTTTTTGTGTTCCGTGATCGCGTGGAGCAAGCAAGAGTGATCGGTCGACGCGGGAATCACGCGGACGCGTGCCAGATGGTCGAAGCTGCACTTGCGTTGTGGACGGAGCGACCACTGGCTGATCTGCAAGGTGAGAGGGCCGAAAACTGGCGAATATGGGCTCGATCGGAGCCATGGATCTCCGCACAAGGGGCGCTAACGTACGGGCTACTTGCCCTAGGTGAGTTCGATGTCGCACTGCGCAAATTAGATGACCTTCCTGTCGAATATCAGGTCAACCTCACATTGGTGAAGCGGCGACTAGATGCACTCTATCGTCTCCGCAGGCCCAAAGACGCCAAGACCTTCTACTTGAAGATGCGCAAATTCTATGTATCCGAGTTTGATCACGACGAGGCTGATGAGTTAACCCGATTCCACGGTATATTGATCGAGCGGGAGAAAAAGCGCAACACCACCACGAGAGGTAAGGTGTCCGAACGGACCGACTTGGCGCCTCAAACTCCCCACCTCCTGCCTCATGACATTCCGGACTTCGCTGGTCGTGAAGATCTACTGCGCGCACTTGACGCTATGGTTACCGCATCCACCGGGGAACCTATCCCTCAGATCATTGTCTTGGAGGGCCCGCCGGGAGTGGGAAAAACAGCGGTAGCGACTCACTGGGCTCACCACGTTGCTGAACGCTTTCCCGGGGGACGGCTGTATGTCGATTTGCAAGGGTTTGCTGACCTACCTCGAGTAGAGTCATCGGACGTTGTGGAACGTTTTCTCGCCGCCTTCGATTTTCCCGTTGAACGTCTACCGACTGCTATGGCGAGATCGTCGAAGCTGGCAAACCTACTATCTGGCCGGCGCGTACTCGTTATACTCGACAACGCCGAAGATTCTCGGCACGTTCAATCGCTACTCGAGTGTCTATCCACCTGTCTCGTTCTCGTGACGAGTCGTCAGCGGCTTAGCAAACTTGCTCGACGAGGCGCGTCTAGTCTCACTGTACTACCGCTTCAACCGCGGGAATCCATAGAGTGGCTATCGCAACGGGTGGGGCAACGTTCGCTTGCTGACCCAGAGTCGGTTCGTGATATAGCAGCTCTGTGTGGCGGAAACGCGCTCTCTCTTCGTGTCGTGGGTGAACACATCGCTGGTCACCCAGACGTGCCACTGGCAGATTTCGTTGAAGAGTTGCGCGACGAGCGTGCTGTGCTCAATCTTGGTGACGATGGCGATGGGCCAGACGCGAGTATCCGGGCAAGTCTTTCCTACTCGTATCAGAAGCTCGAAGTAGAAGAGCGGCGACTATTTAGATTACTCGGCATTCATCCAGGTTCCGAGATCAGCCTCGCTGTCGCAGCTGCTATAGCAGCTCGTGCACCAAAGATAGTGCAACGTTCGCTGGATATTCTCCTAAGTGCACACCTGGTAACTCAGGTCAAATCTCGAGATCGCTACCGATTTCATGATCTGTTGCGTGAATATGCGGTGGAGCTCGCAGGGTCGCCTGCGCATGAAGCGGAACGCCTTGCCGGTGAGGAACGGATGCTGAGCTTTTATCTACATACCGCAAGTAATGCCGACCTCGCAATCTTTCCCCATGGCCAGCCTGTGCCAATGCTTTCAGTGGTTGAGGCTGTAATGCCCGAGAAATTCGGAAACTACGAGGATGCGACAAACTGGTTTGTTCGAGAGCGGGCAAACCTTAGTGCGGTGGTTCGCTATGCAGTTGATCATGGCTATTACGCATACGCACTTCCATTGCCCAGTTGTGTCGGTGAGATTTACCTGCGCCTTGGGTATTATGGTGACATACTCGATTCTCTGAATCTTGCTATCCACTCTGCGCGGATTACCAAAGATGCGCTGGGTGAAGCATATTCGATCAATAACCTTGGTGTTGCGTACCTCAACCTGCGTCATTTTGATCTCGCTGAGTCATATTTGAAAGTGGCCAAACAAAAATTCGACGAAATCGGCCTAATGCTCGGTAGTGTGATAGCTACGCACCATCTGGCACGCCTGCAAGTGGAGCGTGGAGAGTACAAGCGCGGTATCGAGTCTCACCTGACTGTATTGAGGGACCTGCGGAGTATTGGCGCAAAGGGGCAAGAGGTGATCGCCCTCTATCGGCTGGGTGAGGCATACCGGCGTGCGCACAACTTGGCTGAAGCGATTTCATTTTCTCGAGATGCGCTTTGGCACGCTGAGCGACTCTCGGACGACCGAGGTCAGGCATTCAGCCTGGCTGAACTGGGTGCTGCCTACGCGGAGCAGGGCGACTTGACGGCAGCCAAAGGATATTGTAAGCGTGGGCTCGCTATTAGTGAGCGGCTGAATGGTGCTGATCTATCCGCCAAGGCGTGCATGACTTTGTCTCAAATAAGTTGCCACGAGCGGCAATTTGTTGAGGCAGAACGATATGCAAGGAAAGCGCTCGATCTCTGTGTGGAGGTCCGAGACGCTCGAGGTGAAGCTACCGCTTACGAGCTCCTTGGACACGCGCTATACACCCAAGGAGAACGTGAGGGAGCTGTTCAAGCATGGCGGAGAGCCCTGGCGGTGTTCGAAGACCTTGGTGATCCTCAAGCGAGCTCGGTTCGTGTGCAACTCGCCGAGACGGCGGCATCACTGCCTGCGGTTCCACCTGAGCAGGCCGGGGCGCCTACCGAGGATCCGGGGTCGTTCCACCTGCGTTCCAGCAGAGTGGGAAAATATTCGGATCGTTAGCCGATGCGCGTGTGGACCGATCTATTTTGAGTATTCAAGCGTCCCGACGTGAAGAACATTCGCACCCGGTCAGGTGGTAAGCGCTGGCTCTCGAAGGTCGCTTGACGTCGCACGCATAACAGGGTACAACTGCTGTTGATCATGCTCAAGGCGGGCGCGATCGCCAGCTATGGAGGATTACCATCAGTACTTGCAAAACCCTGGCCGGTGTTGCACTCGGTCTCGGCCTGCTTTGGCATGCGTCCTCGGCCTATTCCGATTACGGTACCATGAACCACGCCGTTCTGTCAGCTGTGGATCAAGCGCATGTCGTCCAAGCCCTGCCTGCGACGATGATATGGATGAGCAGCGAAGCGGGTCCTACCTCCATGATCTGGATGAGGAAGTGTGACATTACGCACGAGGGTAGTCCTGTAGTTGCGCAGCCTGGCGAAGGTGTGCGGGTGTAGAGTGGTTTAGTCGGCACCAACGAGCAACGACAGTCGTTGCTCGTTGGTGCCTGGACTTCTTGTTTCAGGATTTTTCAGGTTCTGATGCCCGAGGCTCCTGCACTACCACAGCGGACTCCATGACTATACGCCGCTACTGCCCGCCGTCACGGTGAATGGCCCGTCCTGACAGAGCTGATGTTGCTCCAGCGACATCTCTGACGTAAGACCGCGAGAGTCAGGCCGACAGGGATACTTCGTCGTTGAGGCTGCGGGGGTGTCTGTGTGGTCATCCAACCGGCGCCGCAGTACGGCCTCGTCGAGTTTGGTGTTCAGGTGCCGTAGGGCGGGAGGGCGTCGATGATGGCCTGGTCGGTGTCGCTGAGAGCGACGCATTCGGTGACGAGTTCCTGAAGTTCGAAGGTGGTCTGGCTGATCTGGCCGACACCGGCTCGGGGTAGCTGTGGGCCAGTCCTTCGGTAATGGGGACGATGTCGACCAAAACGTTGACGGCCAGCTGCGGCAACTCCTCCAGGCCGTCCCAGGCTGTGGCCAGGTCCCGCAGAGCATCGGTGAGGGCAGTGTAGGATTCCTGGTCGAAGCCGTCATTCATCCGTAGAGTCAGCATGAACGTGTCCCACGTGACGAGTAGTCGCAGAACCTCGTTGGAGGACAAGGACTTCTCACTTCAGGTCATAGGCACCGTTTGGCCCAGGTTATTGCCTCCTAGGGGGACGCTCGGCCAGGAGGTCCTCCTGGCTGGAGGAGCCCAGCCGCCGAAGTGGGGCGCTGCGACACTGGGCGGCGGCCCTTGCCTCCGGCGTAGACATGTCAATGGCACCACACTGCTGTTCACGCGGTCGCTTGCGTCCACAGTGTCTCGAATGTGTCGCGGTCGATCTGCTGTGCGGTGAACTCCTCCTGCTTGTTGATCTCCGTGAGCGGAGGCACCGGGATCTCACCCAGTCCGGTGTGGGCGCTCTCGTGCTCGGCGTCAGCCCACTCCAGGTGTCCGTCGGGGAAGACGTTGACCTTGCGGGTCTCGTAGTCGTCGTCACCGACCTCGCTGTACAGGGTCAGCGGTTCGTCGGGGAAGTCGTGTTGCCAGTCGACACGCAGGTACCACACCATCAGTTCCGTCCTATCCGCACGATTCGGCCGTGCAGGTTCAGCGGCTTGTCCCCGGGAATGTAGAACACGTTGGGCCTGTCCTTCACCTGGTAGACATCCAGTCCGGTGACGTCGATCTCGACGAAGTGGCTGAACTTGCGCCCCGCCCAGGGAACGTGCAGGAACGCGGCCGAGAGTTGGCCACCAGTCTTGGTTCCCGGTGCGATGTCGGACAGGTATTGGCCGTCGCCGTAGCGGGCGTCCTTCGGGTTGTGTTCCTTTGTCGAGGCCCACAGTTCGTTGCTGTCGAGGATCTTCTTCGCCCGGTCCTCGGTGGTGTAGTGGTACAGCGTGCGCCGCGGTGGGTCCGGTCGCTGCAGCGGGTTGTTGGTCTGGCAGGACTTCAGTCCGAGCGGGTCGATCCACCCGGTCGGGTTGGGCACGTAGCTGTGCGGGTTCGGGCCACCGTGCAACCCGATCGGGTCCGGGCTGGTGTAGGTGGCGTCGGTAGGGTTGTAGTGCCGGAAGTAGTTGTAGTTCTGCCCGGACTCGGCGTCGTGGTACTGGCCAGGGAACCGCAGTGGGCAGTGCGTTCGCTGCAGCGGTGCGGGCAGCGCCACGCCCCAGTGGGTGCTTGTCTGGCGCCACGCCAGCTCGCCGTTGGCGTCGACGAGTTCGGTGGGGGTACCCACCAGGTCCGTGATGATGGCGTAGAACTGGTCGTCGATCCATTCCTGCGGGGCACTGGCGGCAGGGAGGCGTTCGGCCTGGGTGAGTGGGGTCGTGGTGCCGGGCCGGTAGTCCCAGCTGGTGGCGCGCCCGCGGGGATCAGCTTGTTCGGCTAGGGTCAACCCGTCCCAGGTGAATACGGTCTGCTCGGCGATACGCCCTTCCGAGGTGAGGCGGTGCTTGGCGACGCGGCGGCCCAGCGCGTCGTAGGTGTAGCGCCAGGTGGTCTGGTTCGGGTCGGTGACCGCGACGAGCCGGTCCTGGCTATCCCAGTGGTAGCGCCAAAGCACGGCCTTGCCGGACAAGGTGCGCGAGTGCCGCGCGGTGAGCCTGCCCTGCGCGTCGTGCTCGAAGCGGACACCGCCCACGCTGCGAATCAGCGTGCCCTGGTGCTGGCGGGGACCGGCCACGTGGGGTTCGTCAGGGTGGGGCAGTCGGCTGTCGGTGATGTTGCCGCTCGGGTCGTACCGGTATTCCTCGCGGTGCCCCAGGGCGTGGACGGCGGTGGCGCGGCCGAGGTCGTCGAGTTCGAAGGAGCGCACGCCGGCGAGTTGGTCGATGACGTGGGTGACGGCGCTGTCGACGCGGTAGGTGTAGGCGCGGCGCTGGACCAGGCGCTGCCGGTCGGCGATCGGGGTTGTCGCGGTGAGGGCTTGGGTGTGCAGGCGGTGGTTGGCATCCCAGGTCTGGGTCAGGGCGGTGACGCCGAAGTGGCGCGTGGTCTCCCGGCCTGCGAGGTCGTGCTCAAACCGCAGCGTCTGTCCCGCGACCTGCACGGCGGCGGGGTTGCCTGCCGGGTCGAAGTCCCATTGCGAGATCGTGCCGCTGGGCGTGATCCGCTGCACCCGGCGGCCGGCCGGGTCGAAGTGGCTGCGTAGGGTGCGGCCGTTGCAGGTCTCGGCGATGACCCGACCCAACGGGTCCCGTTCGAGGACCAGGTCGGTGCTGGCATTGGTGGCCCGCACCAGCCGGTCGGCCGCGTCGAAGACGAAGGTACTCGCCTCCTCCTCGGTCTGGCATCGGACAATGCGGCCCAGCAGGTCGTAGTCCAGCGTGGTGACCTGGTCCAGGCTGTTGCGGCGCGTGGTGAGCTGCCCCGCGGCGTCCCACGTGAACTGCACGGTGGCGCCGTTGACGTCGGTCTGCCCGATCAGGTTGCCCGCAGGGTCGTAGTCGTAGCGCCACACCAGTCCGGCTGGGTCGGTGACCTGGATTAGGCGTAGTTCGGTGTCGTAGTCGAACAGGGTGCGGCCCCCGGCGGGGTCCACGCGTGCCAGCGGTCGGTCGAAGGGGCCGTACTCGGTGCGGGTGATCGCACCATGCGGGGCGTGGTGCTCAACCGGGTTGCCCTCCCCGTCGTAGCTCCACCGGTCGGTGGCGCCGTCGGGCAGGATCCGGGCGGCGAGATAGCCCTCGAGGGTCCAGGACAGGCGGGTGGTGCCGCCGACCGGGTCGTGGATCGCGGTGATCCGGCCCCAGCCATCCCGCTCGTAGCCGGTGACGGCGCCGCGCGGATCGGCCACCTGGACGGGCAGACCAGCCGCGTCGCAGGTGTAGTGGGTCGTGGCGCCCAGCGGGTCGGTGATCGTGGTCAGGTGGTGGCGGTCATCGTAGGTGAAGCGCGTCGTCGCGCCGGCGGGATCGGTCGCCGCGATCACGGCGCCCTGCGTGTTGTACGCGCGGCGCCATATCGCGCCGTCCGGGTCGACGATGACGGTCGGCAGGTGCAGCTCGTTGTACTCGGCGAGGACCTGGGTGCCGTCCGGGCGGGTGATCCGGGCGAGGTCGCCAGCCTCGGTGTACTCATACAGGGTTGTCCGACCGAGCGGGTCGGTGCGGGCGAGCAGCCGGTCGTAGGCGTCGAACTCCGAGCGGGTCTGACCGCCTAACGGGTCGGTGATCGCCGTGATCTGCAGCGCGTCGTTGAGGTGGTAGCGGGTGGCGTGCCCGAGGGAGTCGGTCGCGGTGGTGACCAGGTTCTCCCGGTCGTAGTCGAAGGTGTAGCTCAGGAACCCGTCCGGGCTCTCGCCCCGCACGCAGCGCCCGGCGGCGTCGTAGGTGTACTGGTAGGACCGGTCGTTGCGGTCGGTCCACCTCGTTAATCGGCCTTCGGCGTCGTAGTCCAGCCGCAGCGCCAGGCCGGAGCCGTTGACGATCTCGACCAGGCGCCGCTGGGCGTCGTAGCCGAACCGGTGCACCACCGTATCGGTCTCGCCCGGCACGACCAGCTCGGTGATCAGCCCGTCGTCGGAGTGGAGGCCGATCTGGTAGCCGCCGGAGTGCCGCACCCGGACCGGGATGCCGGCGAGGTCGTGGTCGATGTCGATGCGGTTGGCGGCGCGGTCGGTGATCGCGGTCAACGCCAGCACGGCTGTGCCGCCGGTGAAGTGCAGGGTGTGCCCGGTTCCGGGGTCGTGGACCTGGTAGCCGTGCTCGGTCCGTCGCAGCGGCCAGCGCGGGCCCTCCACCGGTAGTGCCGCGTCCTCGTCTACCGGGTTCGGGTAGGACAGCAGCATGCCGTCGGCGGCGACGAACACCACGCCGTGTTCGTCGATCTCCAGCCGTTGGTCCAGGGTGGACGCCCACGAGGACCCGAACAGGCGCCCCACCCGGTAGGAGGACAAGTGGGTCCTGCTCAACACCAGCGGCAGCGCGCCCGGCAGCTCCAGGTCGGTCTCGGTGAGCAGGACATCGCCGGTGGCCAGGTCCACAGGGTCGCCGCCGGTGCACTTCTTGCCGTTGGGGATGGCGTGCTGGCGCGGGTTGTTCCCCAAGTGCCCGCGTGCCGAGGCGGTACGGGTCCCTGTGCTGCCCCGACTGCTCCGTGAGCTGGTACCGCTGTGGCCGCTGCCGGTTTTGGTGTCGGGGTGTAGACGTTTGAGTAGTCCGGCGCCGTGGTGGTCGGCGTCCTCGTGGAGGTTGGCGGTGGTGTGCAGGTGCTTGCCCGCGGTGCCCACGACCCGGCCGCCCTGGCCGAAGACTTTGCCGGTGATCTGTAGGCCTTTGCCGAAGGCCTTGCTGATCACGCTGCCGAACCCGGAGCTGTCCCTGGAGGCGTGGGAGAGGAGGTTCTGCCCCGCCGACTCCAGCTTCTGCCCGCCTGCGGTGAGCTTGCCACCGAAGTCAGCCAACTTGCCGCCGGAACGGCGCATGTGCTCAGGATAGATGTTGATCTTGCTCACGGCGGGTCTCCATCAGGCCGAGGTCAGAGCACCCACTGACTGGTCGCGGTGATCGCTGCTGCGGCGAGTCAGTGGTGACGGGGTCAGGGCTGGTAGCCGGGTTCGCCAATCACGGGCGGGACTGTCTTCTCTCCGGTGCCCCAGTGCTCGTCGGTGGGCTCGAGGAACTTGTTGGTGTGCTCCAGGTCCTCCTCACCCTTACTACCCTTCCCGCGACCCGCAGGACCGCCCACACCTGGGCCACCAGCCGCGCCCGCACGCCCCGGCGCCCCAGCCGCTGTACGCCCTGCGAGGCCGCGTTCCTCCAGTTCTCCGAGCCCGGCCCCGCTGCCAGGACCACCAGGCCGCGGGCCACTGCCTGAGCCTGCCCGCCCGCTGGTGCCCGATCCACCCGCGCCACCGCTGACACCAGCTGGTCCGCGGCCTGATCCGCCGGGGCCACGGCCGGATCCTGGTGGCTGGTCCCGGTCGCCGATCGGCACTCCCGGCGGCGGCACGATCACCGGCGGCGGCGTGCCGATCGGCGGAGGGGGTGGTGGGAGAGGCGGCCGGTTCCAGATCGGCGGGTTCGGGCCCGGTGTCGGCGTGGACGGTGGGGCATCCTGCAGCTTTGTCCCGCCTGGTGGCAGCTGTCCCGGGGACCGGTCGACAAGGCCACGCTGGTCAGTGTCGTGTGGTGTCCGGGGTCCGCCGCCGGGACCGAGTGGACCGGGGTCGCCAGGATGGTGGGGCAGGGGGTCGCCGGGTTGTTCGGGTGGGATGGTGTCGATGCCGTTGCTCTGCGGCACCACCGGGAACACGGTGACGTTGCTGGTCGTGCTGGTCGTGCTGGTGCGATAGTCCGAGTAGATGCGGGCGGCGTTGTCCGAGGCGTCCATCGCCTGCTGTTCTTGGATTTCCTTGTCGGTCTTGTCGCCGGTGATGTGCGCCAACCCGCGGGAGAGCCAGTCGTCGCTGGCGGTGACCTCGACCGGGGCGGGCATCTTGTCCCGTACATCGGTGAAGTGCGTGACCTGGTCCTCGTGGACCTTGCCGACCGTGTGCGCGATCTGCTTGGCGTCCAAGACGAACTGTGCCATCGGCGTCACGTCACCGTGGAAAGCATCGGCGGCCGAGCTCTGCCAGGCCGCGTGCGCTTGGCTTAGCCCGGTGGTGATCAATCCGTGGATCTCATCGAACTTGGTGCTGATGTCGTCCTGCCAGCTGCCGACGGCGCCGGACAGGCTGCTGGGCCCGTTGCCGTGGTGGACCTGGTCGTAGATCGTCTTGTGGTCGAACGCGGCGTGCGCCTCGCCGGCCACCTCGGTGCTGAACGGCCACATCCGTGCTGTCCTCCTACTGCCCGGCGGGAAGGTTGGCCAGCACTGCGGTGGCGACCTTGGGCGCGAACGCGCAGGGGTTGTGGTAGTCGGGGTTGCCCTTGCCGTCGATGAACACGGTCAGCGAGAGCACTTGAGTGTCGGAGACCCCGACGAACAGGCCGCAGGAGATGTCCTGCTTGTCCACCTGCACCGAGGGGTAGCCGGCGACCGTGGTGGGCTGGAAGCTGTCGAACTTGGACTTCGAGCTGTAGGTCTGGGCCAAGCCCTTGCCGGTGGTGGTATCAGGAGACAGGTGGATCGCCACCTCAGCGGTGTTCCACTCGCAACTGCCCTCGCCCCATGGGGACTTCCCGGTCTTCGGGTTCGTCGCCGCGCCTAGGGTCTGCAGTTGCTGCGTGGTCAACAGCTGACAGGCAGGGACGCCCGTGAGCTTCTTCGGGGAGGCCACCTTTGGCACCGCGCTGTCGCTGGCGGAGGAGCTGGTGCTGGTCGGCGTCGGGGTGGGCGTGCTGGTGGTCTGCGGCGAGCACGCCACCACGGCGGCAGCGAGCAGCAGGCAGGTACCTGTCTGCAGGATCCGGTGCATCACGGAGTTCACAGTCGCGTTCACGTCCTGGTCGTCAGCTCTTGAACTTGATCTCGGCGCTGGTGTCGGCCACCTTGTACAGCTGCATCGACTTGTCCACGTTCGCGATCATCTCGTCGCAGCGGGCCATGCAGTCGTTGAGGGTCTTGGTCAGACAGCCCTCGCCACCACCCGCGAGCTTGGCGAGGTTGTCCACGGCCTGCTTGCTGACCTCGTCGTCACCAGGGGCATTGAGGTAGCGCAGGTTCTGTGCGGTCGACAGCATCTCCCGGAAGCGGTCCTTGGCCTGCAGGAACGTCGCCTTGACCGTCGGCAACCGGTCCGGTTCAACCATGAGCTGGCCAGAGGTGAACCCGCCCTTGCCGTCGCTGGCCCAGGTGGCCAGTACCGCCTTCTCATGTCCCACAGCCAAGGTGTCCGGCGTGCGGAAGCCCTCGGTCACCGTCGGTCGCCCTCCTCGAAACTGGTGGTGGTCATCGCTCGTGGCGCAGTCCGTCGACCAACTCGTCCAGCACCCGCCCCAGCAGTGGCGTGCTGGCCGGCGCCACCACCGTGTATTCGCTGCGCGGATACATCGCGACCCGACCCCGGTCGGTGTCGAGGACCTTCACCGGCTGCTGGCCGCGACGCCGCACGCCCGCGCTGTCCCGGACAGCCGCGCCGAAGGTCCCGTAGCCAGTCCGTGGTGACCCAGCCAGCACGGTCAGGGTCCGGGCGACATCCGAGCGGATGCCCCGCGCCCGCAACCCTGCCTCTACCGCAGCGTCCGCTACCTCGCCGAGGGCCGAGGCTTCGGTCACCGCGGCCTCCAGTTCGGCGGTGGGCAGGCTCACCGTGTGGCCCGGCGCGGGCGGCACGGCAGGCAGCAGGCCGAGCAATGAGCTGGTGACGGCGTGGTCGGGGATGGTGTCGATCCGAACCTGGTCACCGTCAACCAAGAAACGGACGGCGTGACCAGCGCGTGCGGTGACGCAGGCCCGCAGCTCGCGCCCAGGGGCCGGGGCGTACCGCAAGTCCAGCTCGAACGAGGCGTGCGCGATCAGAGTGAGGGCCCCGTAGAGGTCGTCGTCCAGGTGGCGGTCGAGTAGGCTCCGAGCCCGCAGCCGCGCCTCGGCCTGTTCCAGGGCGTGCTGTGGGTCGGTGGGTGGCTGGGTGTGGTTGCGCCAGGTCAGGATCGCTGGGAGCGCGGGGAGACGGGATCGCTGCCACGCCACCCCGAGCTCGGCGTAGTCCAGCTTGATGACTGCCACGAGACCCCCGTCCCCGCTGATGTGCCCAACCCACCCGAGGGTAGCGGATCAGTCACAGTGCGGAAGCAGAACGTGGAAACCGGGGGAGACGGGGGCGGTCAGCCGGCGGCGTCGATCAGTCGCCACGCCTCGTCCAGGTACCGCACCAAGCGGGTCGCGGTCAGCGGGTCGAGCACAACCTCATAAATCAGCTTGCCGGGCAGTTCCAGGTACAGCTGCCGTGGCCCGCAGTCCGCCTCCTCCGGCACCGCGACCGCGCCGGGATGCGGGTGCACGCCAAGCAGCCGGTCTCCGTGCACAGCATGCCGGACCGGCACGTACATGACGTGGCCGCTGAGAACGGCAGTGACCAGTTCCGCGATTCCGGACACGTCCAGGCTGACCGTGAACGTCTCTGGCGAGCCTAATCTGAGGAATGCTCGGTGATGGTCCTCGGTGAGTCCGAGGACCACCACCGACGGCGCACCATCCAGCAGGTGAACCGCGAGCTGGTGACCGAATCGCATGGCACGTGTCCTTCCGGTGTGATCTGTACGCGCCGTCAGTCAGCGTCGGGGATGGTGGTTATCCACGCGCGCCTGATGAGCGCCTCGGTAGCCAGGGCGTCGCGCAGGCAGACGGGGTGCACCTCCAGCAGGCGCAGCCACTCGTGGCCAACCCACCGCACGATCCGGTCACTCGCACGGGTCAGGGTGACGTCGAAGACGAACACCAACTCGACGCTGGCCTCCGCCGTGGCGTGTTCGAGGACCGCACAGAAGTCCATCGTCCGCGCCCAAGTGGCGAGTTGGTCGTGCAGAATCCGTCGCAGCGCCCGTTCGACGGATTCGCCGAGGTTCACCGGGCCGCCGGGGAACACGAGTGCGTGCTCAGTGGGCAGGGTGAGGTAGTGGCCGTCGGTGGGGCGGCAGGTCAGGGCGACCACCGACACTCGCGAGCCACCGGCTGCGGTCATGACGCCGCTCCGGCCTTGGCCGCCTGCTGCTGTGGAGGCGCTGCCAGTCGCGGGGTGGCGGGACGGCAGCCGACGAGCTCGCCGGCTCCGCTTGCCTTGGCCAACTTGGCCGCCCAGATTGCCCAGGCCGCGCTGTGGTCGTGTCCCGTGGTTCGGCGTTCCGCTGTGGTGTCCCTGCTCAGGTCGAGGACGAGGCCGGGGTCCTCAGCGTGCTGGCCGATGTGGATGTGGACCTGGTCGTGGTGGGTCGGCTGGATGAGGAACTGGTCGCCGGGCAGGCCCATGACCGGGTGCAGCAGGAACAGCGCGGCTGCCAGCGCGGGTGAGTGGCCCCCGGTCCACCGCACCTGCACGGTTCGGTCTCCGAGGGCGGTGGCCTGGGCGCCGGTGGTCCCGGCGCACACCGCCTGGCGGCGCAACAGGCTGCTGGTCAGCGCGGCCAGCTCCGGAGGTACCTCTCCGCGGTGCCTGGCTAGGGCGGTGGTCTCGTGGTCGCAGAGTGGTCGTGGCTCGGCTTCGCGGGAGCAGAAGGTGTGGGTGGGTAGGCCGGTGACGTGCTGGACGAACGCGGTGGCGGCCAGCCACTGTCGGTAGGAGACCGCGGCGATGAGCACCGAGGTTTTCGGGGCGTGGTTCTGGACTAGTTGGACGTGCCGTCGGTGCAGTTGTGCGTGTAGCCCCGGTACCCCGGTGAACTGGCCCTCCGCGGTACGCGGGAGTAGTTCCAGTAGCAGGACCGGCAGCGCGGCCGGGGTCAGGTGCAGAATGAGTTTGTCCGGCTGCGGCCGGACCATCCGGAATACCCCCGCCTCTCCGGGTACGCGCTGCCGTAGGTGGGCGTGTGCGCGACCGGCCGCGAAGAGGATCGCCGCCTCCAGGTCGCGTTGCGCCGGGCTGGTGGCCTCGGGCAGCAGGTGGTTGCGGATCCGCGTGGGGACCGGGTCCAGGGTGTTCTCCCCGAGCAGGCGGGCTGCGTGGTTGTGCGCGAGGGCCCGCAGCACCACGGCCCGCTCCTCCGAAGACAGGGCGCTGGTGCCCTCGGCGATGGCGGGCAGGACGCTGGAGTCGGTCTCGCCGGTGTAGCTGCTGCGCAGTGCGGCTAGGCGACGGATCAACGAGGTGCGGTTGGGCATGATGGTTCTCCGAGTTGCCTGATCAGATGCAGGTGGCGACGAGGGCGTAGCTCAGCGACTCGGCGGGGGTGCCGATGTCGGCGAAGTGCTCAGGCCGCCATTCGGGCGTGTAGACCACGCCTGGCCACAGCAGGTGCTCGAAACAGGCCACCAGCCCGGTGACCTGGGCGCGGGTACGCAGATGTGCGGAATTCTGCGTGGCCTGATAGGTCCGCACGACCCCGGCGAGTTGGTCGGGGTAGTCGGTGGCGGTGGCGTGGGACAGCGCCAGCATGCTGCCCGCGGCCAGCACCCGCCGGTAGGCCGCCACCACCCCGGCTGGGTCCCTGGTGTCGGGTACGAAGTGCAGTACCGCGCACAGCAGCATCCCGACCGGGTGGTCGAAGTCGAGCAGTCGCCGGGTGACCGGGTGCTCCAGGACAGTGGAGGGGGTGGTGATGTCGGCCTGCACGCATACCGCGTGGGGGTTGCCGGTCAGCAGCAGGCGGTTGTGGGCGACGGCGGTGAGTTCGTTGTCGACGTAGACCACCCTGCACTCGGGGTCGAGGGCCTGGGCGATCTGGTGCACGTTGCCCGCCGACGGCAGCCCAGCTCCCAGGTCGAGGAACTGCCGGATCCCGCTTGCGACCATGTGCCGTACCGCGCGCCGCAGGAACGCCCGGTTCTGCCGGGCAAAGACCCGCGCCTGCGGCAGCACGGCTAGGACCTCCTCAGCGCGTTGCCGGTCCACGGCGAAGTTGTGCGCGCCGCCGAGGTAGTAGTCATACATCCGCGCCGCACTGGCCCTCGTGAGATCCACCCCGGCCGGTCGCCAGTGCGGGTCGTGCGCCCAACTGACGTCGCTGCCCGGCTCGATTGGCGTGCCGTTCACGACGCGCTGCCCGAGCAGGCAGGCTGGTCCACCACCGCATGCCGACCTTGCGCAGGCTCGACACTGCGCTGCTGCGGCAGCGCGGATTCGCCGCTGGACTGCGGGCGGGCAAGCCAGCGTCGGACCTCAGCGGGGTTGCGGTGATCGCCGAGTTGGGCGAGGACCTGCCACCACACCTCATCGAGCGGTCCGGTGCAGTAGTAGACCGCCAGGCTGTGTACCAGGCATGGCGCGGAACGCCGGCGACGGAGCCAGTTGGTCCAGCCGGGACGTCGGGGGCGGCATGCCTGGCAGCGGCCGTCCTGGTCGATCTCGTGTCGCACCAGGAGGGCCTGAGCGAACCCGGCCAGACGCAGCAACACGTCCCGGTCTTCGGTATCGGGCTCGTGGTGTTCGAGGTGGCGCAGGAGGGACTGCAACTCGTCGAGCAGGTGCTGGCTGCGGGCGGTGTGGGAGTGGCGCACCATGGTGTCAGCGCCCCTGTCCGAGCGCATCGCTCAACGACTTCCTGGCCATGGTCGTGTTGCCCGCTTCCTGGTTCGGCTGCTGCTGGGGCGGCATCCGGGCCAGGCCGGGGATAGCAGCGAAACCAACCAGGGGTGGATGCCTCGCCGTCTGCCCGACACCGGATGCCGTGCTGGACAGGCTGGCGGGTGACATGCCACGCGCAGCAGACTGTGACGCCATCTGTCACACCTGTTGTCACCTGCAGATATGCTCAGTTGTGACCGAAGTCCGGTATCACTGGGGGAGTGGTGAACATGGCCCGCGAACCAGAAGAGATCCGCGAGCTTCGTCGTGCCCTCGGACAGCGGTTGAACACGTTTCGCCAAGCGGCTTGCCTGACCCAGGGGCAGCTCGGGAAGGTCCTGTACTGCGATCGGACAGCGATCAGCAAGATTGAGGCCGCCGAGCGGGCGAAGGACCGCTCCTTCTGGCAGCGGGCTGATGAACATCTTGACGCCAATGGCGCGCTCACCGCCGCGTACGATGTGTTGGAGCGTGCCAGACTCGAACACGGACGACAGGAACGCGAAGCAGCACTCGCTGAAGTTCGATCCAGGGCGCAACAGTGGCGCGCGCAAGCCAATGAGCATGCGGCGGTGGTGCAGGCGGGACCGGTCGCAGGTGACGTCGAAGAGGTGGCCATGGCCCCGCTCACTCGCCGCGAGCTGCTGAGGTACGGAGTGGCAGCAACAGTTGCACCAGCGCTGGCTCCCGCTGAAGCCGGTGCCTCGCTTCCACTACCCGAGCCAGCTGTCGCACCTTGGGCGTCTGCCATCTACGGCACAGTGCTGAACCCCGGTGACGCGGCCCGGAGAATTGTGACCGAGTGCAATGCCTTCGACATGGCGAGCCTTGAAGAACTCCATAAGCTTCGCCGGATTGCTGATCGAGCGATGGCCGTGTCCCTGACTTCCGATTATGCCGAGCTGACGCGCTCCTTGCCGCGGCTTCTCGGGTACGCGGAGGCGGCGAGCATCTCAGTACCCGGCAATCATCAACGTGTTGTCTTGCAGGTCCTTTCGGACATCTACGCGATCGCCGGTTGGACCTTGATCAAGGCCGACAGTGCCGTCGGGGCGTGGACTGCAGCCCAGCGAGCCGTCCAGCTCGCCGAACAGGCCGAGGACGTGCTCCGGGTAGCCGCAGCAACAAGGTGTTTGGCAGAGGTCCACATGCGGGCCAGGAACCTGGGCGAAGCGACACGAGTTGCTTTCCTCGCGACCGTCCACCTCGATGCCGCACCGCGGGAGCAACGGAGGACAGCGATCTCACTTCGAGGTGCCTCGCTGCTCAGTGCGGCAGCGGCGTCAGCACGTCGAGGCGACCGACGCGAAGCGTACGCATCGCTCAAGGCTGCTGAAGTCTGCGCGACCGAGCTTGGCGAGGACCGCACCGACTTAGCGTCCGTGTTTGGCCCCACCAACGTTGCGATCCATCGAGTCGCGATCGCGATCGAGCTCGGCGACCCGGGTGAAGCTGTCCGGCACATTCCCGCCGTGCGGCTTGACCTAGTACCCGAATCACTTGGCGAGCGGAAGGCGCGGTACCTGATCGACGTGGCGCGCACCCGAGCCGAGCTCAAGGATGACAATGGTGCAGTCGAAGCGCTGGCGCATGCCGAGCTGATCGCCCCCGACGAAGTGCGAAACCACCGGCTCACCAGGCAACTCGTGCCACAGCTTCTCACCACGGAACGCCAAGGTTCTGCCCTGCGCGGTCTTGCAGCGCGATGCAGCCTGCTGAACTAGGACAAGCACCAGCGGATGGGGACGATGAGCAAGGCTACTCAGGACTTCGACGTTCGTATGGTGCACTGGAACATCCACTCCTGGCTTGACGATGCGGGGGGTTCCAACCTCGAAGCGGTGGAGGAACTCCTGCAGGCGACCGAACCGCACGTTGTGTCGCTGGTCGAGGTCGACGAGGAGTGGAGTCAGCCGTCAGCGCTCGATGAGTTGGCCGCCCGGTGCGGCTACGCATCCGTTTTCGCGCCCGCGTTCGAGTTCGGTGGTGACGAACCTCGCGGCGGCTTCGGCAACGCCGTGCTCACCAAGCTACCGATCCTCGCAGTGCGGCAACGGCAACTGGTGTGGCCGACCAGGACCTACGACGGCAGCGAACCCTCGGAACCGCGGTCAGTGGTGTTCGTGAAGGTCCAGGCGCCAGCAGGAGCGATCTGGACCGGTAGTACGCACCTGCCTCGGTCGGAAGCCGAAACCCGTGCCGGCGCGGCACGGCGCCTAATGGCCATTGCTGGAGGCCTCGACGGATGCTGGGCTCTTTGCGGTGACTTCAACATGCCAGCTTCGGCTTGGGCAAGCGAGTACCCCGACCTTGCGGTGGAACCGAGCACCGGCGTGCCGACCTACCCGACTGCAGCCCCAGACGAGGCAATCGACTACTGCCTCGCTGGGCCAGGCGTGAACCTGGAGGCCGAGGTCCTTAGCCGTACTGGATCCGATCACCTGCCGATACTCGTGCGGGCGCGAGTCGTTCACGGCTGATCATTCGGCGAGGCCGGTCGGTGCCACTTGCCCGACTGCCCCTTGGGCTGCTGGCTGCATCACGTCCATCAGCTCCTGGACGGTCTCGGTAAGGCCGTAGGTCGCCGAGGGCGGGAAGAAGCCCCATCGTTCGACACAGCCCACCTGTAGGGTTTGAGGAGTCGGTTCCCGGAACGCGACCTGAGACAATCTGCGCACTGGCTGGACAGGGCATGATCGAATGCCATGTCGTTGCGTGTGCTCTGGTCGATGTCCAATTGTTTGCCAAGTTGATCGTGAGAAACGACGAGGGCTGATTGGCCGATACAGGCGGAAGGACCGGCACACCATTCACCGAGGAAGCTCTCGACCGCCTCGTACTGCGGTTGCCAGCCGATGCACTGTTCCTCCTTCGATTGGCTCGACGAGACCGAGGGCTACTGCTGGTGACTGAAACAAAGAGCCCGTCGCGACCGTCGGTGTCCTTATGCATCCCTGGTGCGTCGTAGGCGGCCTCCTCCGAGCTTCACTCCGTGAACACCCAGTCGCTCACCCGAACACTTGGCGTTCTGTCGAGGTGAAGGGCGGCTCAGCATGCAGTTCCTGCGGTCCTCCGCGAAGGGCGTCGAGCAGGACGCGCGGTGCCCCGAGTCGTGAGACCGGTTCGGACAGGGTGTAGACGGCGAGGCTGGCGGCTGCGATCGCATCAGTGCCAGCGCGGGCGAGTCGTTGCTGGAAGCGGTGTTGCAGCCGTACGCCGAAGAGACGGCCCGAGGAACCGGTGGTACTGGTGTAGAGGAGGTCCTGGCTGGTTGCCATTCGCCACGCGGTGTCGCCAGCTGCACTGATCTTTCGTTGGATCTTCCAGGTGTGCTGCGGGTTGAGGCCGTAGCGGATCAGTTCGTCGCGCAGTGCGACCGCGCCCAGTGCTGCGACCGCCATCCCGTGTCCGTACACCGGGTTGAACACCGTGGCGGCATCCCCAATGACTAGCAGTCCCGGCGGAGTCGCGCCGCGTGTGAGGAGCTTCTTCCTGTTCGCGTCCGGCCTGAAGCCCGCTGCAGGGCCTAAGGGTTCCGCGGCGTCGAGCAGGTCGGCGATCACGGGGTGCGGGAGCCGCCGGGCCGCTGCGATGAACTTGTCAGCGGATGTTCCAGGCTCGTTCCCGCGTGAGCCGGTCATGGTGACGCTCCAGAGCCCGTCCTCGATGGGCATCAGCAGCCCGGAGCGACGGCCCTGTGGTGCGTCCGGGTCGGCTTGGATGTTGACCGCGGGGAAGCGGGTGCTCACCAGTTTCGGCGCGCGGTAGATCCTGGTGGCGTAGAAGAGCCGTGGATCAATCGCCACCTCTGGGATCGGTGCCATACTGAGTTCGGTGAGCCACTGACCGAGGTGTGACGTCCGGCCGGTCGCGTCGACGACTAGGGCAGCATGGAGCAGCTCAGCCTTCCCAGTAGCGCGATCCTGGATCCGTGCACCAGTGACGCGACCGTGTTCGGTGGTCAGTCCAACCGCGTCGGTGTCTTCGCGGATGACGACGGCGGTGTTTCGGCGTAACCGATCGCGGATTGCCCACTCGAGCAGGGGCCTGCTGCAGCCGAGGATGTACTGCATCTCGGGCAGGCGCCGGAGCCAGCCACCTGCCGAGTGCTGGAGGTAGTCGGTGGGCAGGGGGATGTGTCGTGCCCCGCGGGCCGTGACTTCCGCCGTGAGACTGGGCATGAGGCTGTCCAGTGCTCTGGCGCCGCCGGACACGAGGACGTGGGTGTGGCGATCTTGTGGTGTTCCGCGACGTCCGTGGGGGATCGTGGGCAGCGTGTCGCGCTCGATCACGGTGACGTCAGCGTGTTCGCTCAGCACGTGTGCGGCGAGCATTCCCGCGATGCCGCAACCCAGGACCAGAACGTGTGGCCTCAAGTTCCCCCCAACGGTTGGTGTTGTGCCTCGACCTACTTGACGAGTCAGCCCCGGAGGGAATCCGAGATCAGGAGGAGACGCGCGCGGTCGGTCGCGAACGCGTACTGCGTCTCGGTGGGCTCGACCTGTGGGTTCAGTCGTGTTGCTGCGGGATCTCCTCGCTGGCCGTGTCCTCGGGCGAGGATGGCGGCACGGATCGCTGTGGCCTCGGCAGCTGCGTGTTGCCGGTCGGAGCGCAGGCTCGGGGAGTGTCTGCCTTGCGGCTGCGGTGAGGCGGCGCTGGGGCCGAGGCGCTGCAACCAGTCGTTGATCTCGATGATGCGCCAGAACAACCGGGCTTTGACGTCGAAGTAGTCGAGGATCGTGTGGCGGTGCACCATCGCCGGGTCCACTGGGCGGAGTAGCGTCCACAGCTGCCGGAGCCGCCGGAGGTCGCGGAGATCACGGGCGGTGGTGCTCAGCCAAGCGGGCAAGTGTGCCAATCGGGGTCCCCAGGTGGGGATGGACATGCCCACGAGTACGAAGGGGACGCCGGAGGCCGAGAACAGGGGCGCGATCGTGATCGTCCAGATCGTGGTGTCCTGGTCTGTCCAGCCGATGATCACCGCGATGAGGGTGATCAGGCTGTAGATGACGGACCCGGCCAGGCCGATTGAGGTGATTTTGAGGCCCCGACGCAGCCAGGGGCGCTCGGCGACGCTGGCGCCGGTGGACCAGCGCCAGCAGATGACGAGCACGGTGCTGATGCCTACGAGGTAGGCCGCGTAGTGGATCGCCACGAACGCCGCCAGCGTGCCGCTGCTCGCGTACACCGCGAGGAAGTCCAGGTGGTGGGCTCCGCTGCGTGGTCCGAGGATGAACAGCACGATCATCGCCGCGACGACCGCTCCGTAGCCTGCCAGGAGCCACTGGGAGATCCTGGACGCGGTAGCAGCTGGTCGAAGCCAGTACCAGAGCATGATCTGTGCGGTGCAGATGTAGCCGGTGGCAGCCACGCTGACAACCAGGATCGACAGGCTCGGCACGCCGGTCACCCGGTTGAATGTCTCGCCGACCGCGGGGGCCGAGACGAGAAAGGAGAGCGCGACGCAGATGCCGGAGACCCACACTGGCAGGATCGCCGGGCGCCCGGCCGGCGACGCGGCCCGCCAGGCACGGAACTTGTAGATCACCAGGACGCTGGTGCCCAGGGCACACAGGATGTAGGGGACGTCGGCGGTCACCGCGGGCTCCGCTGGGGTGAGTAGCCGAACTGAAGGGACAGACGCCCCACGGCATCATCAGCGGACGGCTCGAAAGGATCGTTGCCCTGCTGGCGCTGTCGCGCCCAGTCGAGGAGTCCTCGCGTCAGAACACCTGCTACCCGGTCTGCCTCTCGCTCCTCACGAGGGCTCAAGGAGGTACGTCCTGCGAGGATGCGCAGCATCTCAGGGGAGACATCGGGGAACAGGATCTTGTTGCTCTCGTCGGCCTGCATCTGCATCGGGGTGTGCCCGCACAGCATGTGCGCGATCTCGTGGAGCAGGATCAGCAATCGGTGCAGCCAGCTGCGGGTGGTGGTGACGATGATGACGTGTACGCCGTCGTTGGTCTGAGCCCACAGTCCGCTCATCCCGGTGTGGCCGAGGTCGTCGAACCGTAGCCGGATGTCCCGCTGTAGGCGTTGAGCCATAACCTCGCAAAGCCGCACGCAGACCAACTCGGTGGTCGCGGAGGTGGGCAGGTCCAGGTCGCTGATCAACTCGTCGCGCAGGGCTCGGAGCTGTTTGCCTTTCACACCGCCACCTCCTTCCGAATCTCCTGTGCTGCGCCAGATGGCGATCGACGGGTGCATCGCCGTCAATTGACCGTATCGGCTGTACCCTTGCCGGGCTTGTCGACCTTGAGGGCCTTCGCCAGGGCGTCCACGATCCTCCTGCCGATCGCTGGCTCCAGCGACTCCTCGTGGGCTCGCAGGATCAGGGCGTTAACCCCCAGCCTCTCCATGACGTGGCGGGTCTGCAGCTGTTCGTTGACACGCCCGGCGAGCTGGTCGTCGAAGAAGTAGCTCGGCTCCGCGCCGAAGTGGTGCGCCAGACCGAGGATGTGCTTGAGTCGAGGGTTGTCGCTCGTACCTGAGATAAGCTCACGAATGTAGGTAGGCGAGATCTTCCCGTACGCGCCGACAGCGCCCACCGAGCTCGTGACCTCTTCCGGGGAGTAGGGACCTCGACCAGGCGGGTGAACCAACTCGAACAGGTCGCGCAGCCGCTGCGGATTCCATCGTGGGTGCTCGCCAGCCGCTAGCTCGTGACGGCCTCCGACGAAGTACGCCGGGTGGACGCCCAGGGCGTGGGCGAGGTCTTCGACGGTGCGACTCGTCGGGTTGTCGCGGTCACCCTTGCGGAGCTGGGAGATGTAGGTGTGGGTGATCTCGCCGCCGAGCGAGCGGACCGCGCCGGCCAACTCGACGTTGGTGAACCGGCGTGGGCCACGCGCGCATGCCTCGTTCAGCAGGTCGGCAAACGGCCGCACTTCCACGACGCCTCCTTCGGGCGGCATCTGCTAGCCACTGACAGTGTTCCACTGGTGTGACGTAGGGCCAGGTTACTCCACAGGTGTGGTTGATTCCAGTGGGTTGGCGACCTATCCTGACCTAGATGTTCCGCCACGGTGGCGAGCTTGGAGCGATCGCGCTACAACAGCGGAATTGATTGAACGCCACGCCGTTGAGCCCTGGTGCTGGACGGCAGGGAGGACCGGTGGCCGTCGTGGCTCAGCCTCAGACCCAGACGTTGCTCAGCGGCGGACAGCCGCGTGAACTCGGTGATCCTGGGGGTAGAGAGGTGCGCTGCACATCGTGTGGCCAGCCGTTGGGACGCCAGTGGACCGATCGGGTGACCGGGTTGCTTGACCGCTGGGGTTGGGACGATCAAGCGCCTGCGATCCTCGCAGCTGGATGTCGACGTGGGTTGGCGATGTCGGTGCTGATGGTTGACCTGGACCGGTTCAAGGACTTGAACGACACCGTTGGCCACCTCGCTGGAGACCGCGCACTGCGGGCGGCGGCGCTTGCGCTCCGGCTAGCAACCAGCGCCATCGACCCGGCGCCGGTCTGTTGCAGGTTCGGCGGCGACGAGTTCGTCCTTCTCCTGCCGAACACGGAGGCAACCACCGCTGTCAAGATGGCGAATCGAATCCGTGCCGCCGTTCAACACAACACGCGGACCCTCGACGGAGGTCCGTCGATGAGGTTGACCGTTTCGATCGGGGTCGCGGCGTGCCCGCCGGGGCGGACGGTGGTGCTCGACGAGCTGGTCGGCGCGGCCGACGACGCACTACGTGCGGCCAAAGCCCATGGGCGTGATCGTGTCGAGGTCGGCTCAGCTGATCCGGTGCGCCGAGCTCAGCGCGATCTGGCATTACCGCGGCAACTCGGTGCTCAACGGGAGTCACAATGACCGACGAGACCTACTGGACCGGGCTTGGGCACCTGCTCCGCCTCCTCAGTGGGAAATGGGACGGCGCTGTGTTGTCCGCGTTGGCAACGGGGCCGCGGCATTGGAGCGAGGTCTTGACTGCCGCTCGTTCCCATCCGCCGCCAAGCGTGCGGCCGGACGACGATCCTCTCCACCTTCATGAATCCGTACTCAGTCGCACCCTGTCGCGCCTGGAACGCGAAGGACTGGTGTCTCGGGACGAGGAGCCAGGGATTTTTCCGAAGTCAGTGACGTATCGACTGACCGCGAAGGCTGAGTCTTTGCTCGCCCTGTTGACGCCTGCCATAGAGTGGGCATCTGACCTTTCGGAACAAGCACGGTTGCCGATCGGCTCCGCCGCAGTCGCGGCGCGCTAGGCTCACAGGGAAACGATCGCGGCGATCTGACCGAGAATCAAGAAGGGTGCCATAGGAATCGTCGTGCTCTTGGGGTCACTGCGGCAGCCGACTTTCAGCAGAAGCTGCGCGAGCGCCGCTGTGGTCCAGGCCGTCAGAGCGCCAACGAGAAGGATCGACCAGCTGTACCAGCCCGCTGTGACCCCGATAGCGATACCGAGCCGCACATCGCCCGCGCCGAGCCCGCCTCGTGATGCGAGGGCAAGCAGCAGGTAGGCGACTCCGAGGCCAACTGCTGCGGCCAGAGCTCGGCCCGCAGGCTGCCAGTCGCCGGTTGCTATAGCCAGCGCGACGCACACGCCGACAAGGGTCGCCGAGCACAACGACACGAGCCGCGTGGGAATCCGCTGCTCGGCGACATCTATCACGCTCAGCGTCGAGCCGAACAAGGCGAACACGGTCACCGGTATCGCATCCAGTGTCAGACCGAAGCGACCTGCTGACACGCCGAACAGTGCGGCCGTCGTCGCTGCGCAGAGGAATATCGTCTGCGGTGTAGCAAGGACTGCAGTGCGCAGGTGCCATTGTGCTACCAGCCCAAGCATGGCACCCAATGCCGCCCCGGCGCACGACCAACCAAGAACGAAGTCAGGCACATGCACGCAACGACACCTCCAATCCGGAATCGGTGTCTTCAGCAGGTTACAACTCAACCCGTTCATGTCCAGCGCCTTGGTGTAGATCGACAGATACATCTCAGTCGGAAGTTAAGCCGATCGAGTGAACCTCTCGGCGAGGATCTCATACTCACTTCAATGCGAGTGCTTGGTTACCTTGAAGTCAGCAAGGGGTCAGGGTGTAGACCTGAGGAAGCGCAGAAAAAACCACTTCCTGGGGGTCCGCGTGGCCGCGAAGAAATCGATCACCAGCAGAACGTGGGCAACCACTGCGGCCATCCTCGCCGTGGGCCTCACCTCATGCGATCAGAACTCAGCTCCAAGTACACCTGCGACAGGATCGGGGGCGCCTCCGCTGTTTTCATCCACATCGACCACGACCGTCGGCAAGTCCGAACAGGAGGCCCTCGACACCTACCGTCAGATGTGGGCGGCCTTCGTTACGGCCGGCAAGACCTCGAACTGGCAAGATCCCCAGCTGAGCCACTTCGCGACCAGTGTCGCGCTGACGACCCTCACACGGAGCCTGTTTGCTGACCACGATGCGGGGTTGGTGACCGTTGGCGAGCCGGTCCTGAACCCCCATGTCGCCTCCGTTGATCCGCCCAACGGGCCGAAGAAGGTCGTCATCACCGACTGCGGGGACTCCGCACACTGGCTGAGGCACCGTGCCGACAACGGACAACTCGCTGACACACCGGGTGGGCGGCGTTTGATCAACGCGGTCGTCGAGAAGCAGCCGGACGGCGCATGGCGGGTGTCTGACTTCGGAGTTCACAACGTGGGGACGTGCTGATCATGAGGCGCTACATCCCAGCATTGATGGTGATCGGCATGACCTGCTTCACGGTTCCCGCGTTCGCCGATGGCTGGGGGAACACCAGTTGCCATCAGGCTCCGTCTGCTGCCTGTGACATCGGGGTCGGCACCGGTGGGAAGCCAGGTGGTTCCGGCTCAGGTGGTGATCCCGGGCATGGCTCAGGTTCCGGGACACCGGTGGGCACCTCGTGCCGGTGGATGTCGGTCGGCGGCTCTGGTGACGGTCAGCAGGGCAGGCCGGGTCCTCCTGGGCAGCAAGGAACGTGGTACGTGCGCTCGTGCTTGCTGGACGGCTCGTGGCAGACCGATCCCTACAGCCTGACCTGGGTTCCCTTCGGCGCCCAGCCGCCAGCGAGTACAGGGGGAGTTCCACCGTCGCCCGCCGAGTTGGCCGAGGTCGCGCGCAAGCAGTTGCGGCTGCCCGCTGTGTCGATCGCGGCCAACCCGATGGGCGAGCAGTTGGTGAATCTCCCAACCTGGCTGTGGTTGCCGGAAGGCTGGGGGCCGGTGTCGGCGACCGCGGCGGTCCCAGGCGTGTCCGTGACGGCCACGGCGACGCCGACCTCGGTGTCCTGGTCGATGGGTGACGGCGACACGGTCACCTGTGCTGGGGCGGGGACGCCGTTCCGGCCTGGCAACGATCCGAAGGCGTCCTCCCCGGACTGCGGTCACACCTACCACGCCTCCTCGGCGAACCAGACGGGGCACGCCTTCCCGGTTGCCGCGACCGTGCACTGGGCCGTGCGGTGGTCGGGTGCGGGTCAGGGTGGGGTGTTCCCGGACCTGACTACGACCGGCACCGCAGCCTTCCGTGTCGCGGAGTCCCAAGCCGTCAACAACAGCGGCTGAGCCGCAGCGGAAAGTTCAATCTCGACACCGCCACCAGCACATCGCATCGCGTCCCCTGGCTGCCACTCAGTACTCGGCGTACTTCTCCGATGCCTGGAGGTGTGGATGCCAGTCAAGCAGCCAGCTGCTGCACGACATGTACGGACGCTACTTGAATCGCTTGTAGGTAGGGAGATCTGATGACGACCGAACCTGTGACACACGGCGAATTCGATACCGGGACCGAATGGGTGCTGTGGCGTCCTGGGGCCGATCCGGTTCGGTTGCGGAGCCGTGCACTGCGGGAGGCGGTGCTGGTCCGACCAGTTCCATTCGTGCTGATTGGATTGGCGGTGATCACGTTCAACCCCGGTCCAGTCCCGCTCGGGTGGCCGTGGCTGGCCGCTGAGGCAGTGATCGTCGGGCTGGGCGGATGCTGGGCGTGGTGGGACTACCGGTGCTGGGGACACGACTTGCGCTCCGGACGTCACCTCGCCTCCCGCACCGACCGCGGAAACGGAGATCTGTTCTACCGAGCGCATGATTTCGCCGACCTGCCCGAACACTGCCGTACGAACGCCGAGTTGCTTGTCACAGCGATCTCGGAGATCCACCGTGAGCCGGGCACGGCTTGGCTGGACCCCGATCACCGCGAACATCTCCATCGCGCGGCCTGGGATGCACTCGGTGTACTGATCCGATCTGCAGCCCTGCGTGAGCCAGCCCAATTTCACCAGCAGCCCGTTGCTGGTGTGGGCGATGCCGATGCCGTCTTGTCGGGGCTGGGCCAGCTGGACCGAGACGTCGCTGCGGTCACCGCCACCGTGGCTGAGGCTGCCGACGCGGTACGCGCACTCAACTTGGCGCTGTGCCAGGACACCTCTCACCGGTTGGTGGGCGTACCGGTGCTTGCCAGTGTGCGGATGACGACCAGCGCGGTCCGTGACCAGGCCGCCGCTGCGGTAGACATGATCGGTGCGGCGGGAGTGCCTCCGATGATCGGCACCATGCCTTCGCAGAGCAACGGCATGGGGAACCAGGCGTCTCGGTAGTCGCAATCTCGACCGGCTGAGGCAAGCCTCGCTCCCCACGAAGGCGCTTACCCGACAACAGAAACACCTGTCACAAAGGGCACGTCGAACAACTACCTCGACGCGTCGCGATGGCTTCATGCCAAAAGGAGGTCGGTGGTGAGGATAACCTCGGTTTCGAGTGGTGCGGACTCGACGACGAAGGAACGAACGTCGACAAGGCCATGGCGTGGACGCGACAACACCAGCAAGGCTCCGTCACGCTTGAGCGGAAGCGGCCGGCGACACAGCGTGCCGTACTTGCTCCTGGGGATCTTGTTGATCGTGGTGTGCGCGGCCGGCGGCGTCCTCGCGGGAATGCTTGTGGCCAATAGGGAAAGCATGCTGGCACTGGCTCGTCCTGTCACGGTGGGCCAGCCCCTCACAGTGCAGGACCTCACGCACGTCAGCATGGCACCCGACTCCGGATTGGACACGGTTCCCGCGTCAGCAGCATCCACAGTGGTGGGACACCCGCTCGCATTCAGTGTGCCTGCAGGGTCGCTGCTGACGCGTTCGGTGCTCGGCACGCGGCAGGTTCCGCCGCCAGGTAGGGCAATCGCCGCAGTCGGCCTGAAGCCTGGACAGTTCCCACCCGACCTCTCGTCTGGAACCACCGTCGCCGTGCTCACGACACCCGGCCAGAGCGCCACTGCGGGAACCTCGACCGGGCAGACTGGCGCATGGACTGCAGTGGTGACCGCTGTCGCGTCACGCGGCACCGATCAGATCACAGTCCTCTCCCTGCAACTGTCTGATTCGGACGCTCGGGCGCTGGCCTCTGCTCCGACAGGCCAGCTTAGCGTCCTGGCGATCGCGGAAGGAGACCGCTGATGCTGGTCGCAGTCTGCTCACTGAAGGGATCACCCGGAGTCACGACCCTGGCGACCGCGCTTGCGGCACGGTGGCCCGTCCACGAGGATCCGATCCTCGTCGAGATCGACCCGGCTGGTGGCGACCTCATGGCGCGGTTCCGGCTGGAGGAATCTCCCGGACTGGTCAGCCTAGCCGCTGCCGCACGGGGCAGGGGCAGCCACGATCCGTCCCTGCTCGCCCAGCATGCCCAGGTACTGCAGCCGGGCTTGCGGGTGGTCCTCGGGCCAGTCGGCGCTGAACAGGCCCGCGCCGCGCTGTCAGTGCTGGCGTCCAGCAAACCATCCCCGCTGCGCCGAGCTGCTGATCATCCGGGGACGACGGTCATCGCTGACTGCGGACGTGTGGATCCCGACTCGCCGACGTTCCCGATCATCCGCGACGCGGATGCGATGCTGCTGGTCGCCCGCCCGCGCGACGATGAACTCGCCCATGTTGCGCTTAAGCTGTCGGCCGCCCAGCGGTGGTGCCGAATGCCGTGTTTCGTGCTGGTCGGTGATGGCTACCCGACCGTCGCGGTGTCCCAGGTCCTGCAAGTCCCGGTCCTGGGCAGGTTGCCCCGTGACGACAAGGGCGCCGCGGTCCTGAGCGGACGGGGCAACCGTCGGCACAGCCCGGCGCGGTCCGCACTCGGACACGCAGCCGCCAGGATCGCTCTGAATGCCCTCGCGCACTGGTCCACGGCCACTAATGGCACGGCCGCTGCGCCGCGCGGTCGGCTGGCGGTGCCGAGCGGATCGATCCCAGGGACAGCACCGCAACCCCTGGGGCGCCGGACACCAAGGGGCGTGAGGACATGAGCCAGTCCGGACTCAGTGACCCGCGGGCGACGACCTCGGCCAACGGCAGCGGCCTGCACCCCATCCCCGTGCACACCCTGCCCGGCCCGTCGGATCTCCCGCATCGCCCCACTGGGGAGGCAACCGCCGCGCATCGGCTCCGGCAACACCTACGCGACGAACTGTCGACCCAGCTCAGCCGGCGCATCCGGGACGACGAGAACGCCGGGCGCCCGTCGATGGACAAGCAGGTGCGCCGCCGGCTCGCGGAGATGATCCTGCAAGACGCGGCGGAGGCTCACGCTCAAGGCGAGCTCCGCAACTCCGCCGCCGGTGGCTTGCTGGTGCAGCCCGAGGTCGAGCAGCGGTTGATCCGCCAGGTCCTGGACGAGGTGTTCGGTCTGGCCGGACTGGAGCCGCTGCTGGCGGACACCGAAATCGAGAACATCAACATCAACGGGGATCGGGTCTTCGTCAAGTACGCCGACGGTCGTCGACGTCGGCTGCCACCGGTGGTGGGTTCGGACGCCGAGCTGATCGACCTCATCCGCGACCTGGCCACCCGCTCCGGCGTGGAGGAACGTCGCTTCGACCGCGGTAGCCCGATCGTCAACTTCCAGCTGTCCGGCGGCGAACGCGTCTCGGCGGTCATGGCCGTCACTGCACGGCCGTCGGTGTCGATCCGGCGGCACCGCTTCACCACGGCTACCCTCGCTGAGCTGCGCGAGAACGGCACGATCGACCTCGCGCTGGAGTCCTTCCTGAAAGCCTTGGTGCGGGCCAAGCGCAACGTGCTGGTCACCGGCGGCACGGCGATCGGCAAGACCACGCTACTGCGCGGCTTGGCCTCAGTGATCCCGCCGTGGGAGCGGCTGATCACCATCGAGGACGTCTTCGAGCTCGGCCTCGGGGAGGACACCAACGCCCACCCGGACGTAGTGGCGCTGCAGGCCCGCGAACCCAACATCGAAGGCCGGGGCGAGATCTCACTGACGGACCTGGTGTGGCAGTCGCTGCGCATGTCACCGGACCGGGTCATCGTCGGTGAGGTCCGCGGCCCGGAGGTCATCCCGCTGACCAACGCCATGAGCATGGGCAACGACGGCAGCATGGGCACCCTGCACAGCAGTTCCAGCCAGGGCGCGTTCACCAAGCTGGCCGCCTATGCCGTGCAGGGCCCGGAGCGGCTACCCATGGAGGCGACCAATCTCCTGGTCGCTGCGGCCTTGCACTTCGTGGTGCACCTGGACAAGCCCCGCGACGACCCGAGCAAGCGCGTGGTGTCGTCCATCCGTGAAGTCGTCGGTGCCGACGGTGCCCAGGTCGTCAGCAACGAGGTCTGGCGGGCCGGCCCTGACCTGCGCGCCGTGCCCGGTGCTCCGCTGCGTACCGACACCGTCGACCTGCTCGTCGACGCTGGCTTCGACCCGGACCTGATTGAGCGGCATGACGGGTGGTGGACGCCGTGACGACCACCGTCGCGCTGTTCGTGCTGCTCGGTGTTGGCCTAGCCGCAGGTGTCCTGCTCACCGTGGCCGGGTTGCGCGGTCGGCCCATCCGCCTGCGGACACCGTCGCGGCTGCGCACCTGGCTGGCGGCCCAGCACGACCGCACGCAGTTGGGCTGGCTGGTCGCGGCGGTTCTGGCGGGGCTTGCTGTCGGCACGGTCACCGGCTGGGTGATCGGCGCAGTCCTCACTGCGTTGGCCGTGGTGGGCCTGCCGCGGATCCTCGGCTCGAACGTCGACCACAAGCGCCACCTCGAACAGATCGAGGCGATCGCCGGGTGGACAGAAATGCTGCGCGACACCCTGGTCGCGGCAGCCGGCCTGGAACAGGCCATCCTCGCCACCGCCTCGGCCTGCCCCGAGGTGATCCGCGAGGAGATCACTGAACTGGCCGTTCGACTGGAACGCGGGGAACGCCTCGCGCCGTCGCTGCGCCACCTCGCCGACCAGTTGCGTGACCCGACCGCGGATCTGGTGATCTCCGCGCTCGTGCTGGCCGCCGAACACCAGGCCCGGCAGTTGGCGGACCTGCTCGGCGAACTGGCCAGCGAGGCGCGGGAGCAGGCGTCCATGCGGATGCGGGTCGAGGCCGGCCGTGCCCGCAGCCGGACCAGCGTGCGGGTCATCGTGAGCACCACGCTGGCGTTCGCGATGGGGCTGGTGCTGCTCAACCGCGGCTACCTCGCCCCCTACGACACCGGGTTCGGTCAGATCATGCTCCTGCTCGTCGGGTTCCTGTTCGCTGTCGCTTTCGGCTGGCTGGCACGGATTGCGCGGCTGCGTGAGCCCGAACGGTTCCTCACCGAGCTGGCCTCGATCCGACCGCACGACGCCGAGGTCGAGAACCTGTTCGTGGAGAGGGGAGCGGCGCCATGATCAGTGCGCTCGTGTGGGGCGCCGGACTCGGTGTCGGGCTCTGGGCCCTGGTGGTGTACCTGTTCCCGCCGCGGCCACCACTGCAGGCCCTGGTCGACCAGCTGCACGCGACCCCCTCGCCTGCCCCAATCCTCACCGCCGACTCTGGTGGATGGGCCTTGCGGATGGGGCGGCCGTTCATCAGGCCGCTGGCCGTGGTCGGGCTGCCCACCCGACGACTGAGCAACGATCTCGCCGTTATCGGCAAGAGCATTGATCACCACCTGGCGGAGAAGGCGACCCTGGCGATCACCGGGCTGGTGCTGCCGATTCTGGTGCACCTGGTGCTGCTCGTGGCCGATGTCGGTCTCGGCTGGGAAATCCCTGCTGTGGTCAGTCTGCTCTTCGCCCTCAGCGGCTTTCTGGTGCCGGATATCAGCGTTCGGCAGGAAGCCGAGCGTCGGCGCGCCACCTTCCGGCACGCGCTGTCGGCCTACCTGAACCTGATCCGCGTCCTGCTGGCCGGGGGAGCCGGGGTCGACGGCGCCCTGTCCGACGCGGTCAGCATCGGCCGCGGCTGGGCATT
Organism: Kutzneria viridogrisea DSM 43870; assembly: GCF_000525635.1. Taxonomy (NCBI): domain Bacteria; kingdom Bacillati; phylum Actinomycetota; class Actinomycetes; order Pseudonocardiales; family Pseudonocardiaceae; genus Kutzneria; species Kutzneria viridogrisea. The sequence goes on along the minus strand of NZ_CP007155.1, from coordinate 5,740,006 downwards.
CCACCAACTTCGCCGCGCGCTGGTCACAGCCAAACTCACGAGGACGACACCGTGGTCCGTCCTCGGGCAACTCGGCTCCGAGCTCGACGTGCACCAGCTGTCCGAGCTGGCCGCCTCGGTCAGCCTCGCTGGCACCGAAGGCGCTCGCGTCCGGGCCAGCCTCGCGGCCAAAGCCGCCGCGTTGCGCACCCGCGAGCTCACCGACGCCGAAGGCGAGGCCCAGGCCGCGACCGAACGGATGAGCCTGCCCGTCGTGCTGTTGTTCGGCGGATTCCTCATTTTCATAGGCTTTCCCGCACTCGCGAGCGTGCTGGGAGGTCTGTGAGTTCCACCAGGACAGTCCATGACGGACCCCGAACCATAGGGGAGAAGTGATGTTCGCCGAAGTTCAGATCCTCATCGCACGCTTCCGCGCAGAGCTGGAGCGGCTGCGTCACGACGAAGGCGGCTACTCAACCGAGGCGGTCGTTGTCACCGCACTGCTGGCGGCCCTTGCGATCGCCGTCATCGCGATCATCGTCGTGAAGGTCACTCAGAAGGCCCAAGACATCAACCTTTAGGCCGGTGATCACCATGCCTCGACACGCCTGCCGATCTGGCACGCCGAGCACACGCGGGACACATGTGCGCTCAGTCTTGCGTCGCCTGCGCACCGACGAGCGGGGCGCGGGCACGGTCGAACTCGTCATCGTCACACCCCTGCTGTTGCTGCTGATCTTGCTCATCGCCCAGTTCGCGCTCTACATGCACGCCACCCACATCGCCCAAGCCGCCGCCTCCGAAGCTCTGTCCGCCGCCCGTGTATCAGGCGGCAGCCCTGAAGCCGGCACCACCGAGGGGCAACGTGTCCTCGCACAACTGGGAAACGGGCCGCTGCGCGCAACGTTGGTCAACGTTCAACGTGGCACCACCCAAGCATTCGTGAGTATCCGCGGGACCGTGATCAACGTCATCCCGTTCACGACCTTCACGGTCCACGCCGAAGCCGTTGGTCCCATTGACAAATTTACCCCGCCGGCCGACGCCGGAGCGACACCATGACCGCGGTCCGGCAGCTCCAAACCCTCACCTGCCCTGTGCGCGCACGGATGCGTGGGCTGCGCCGCGACGAGCGGGGCTCGGCTGCCGCTGAGCTCGCCCTCCTCACCCCGCTGCTGATCCTGCTGCTGTTGTTCGTCGTGTTCTGCGGCCGGGTGGCGGACATCAAGCTGCGGCTCTACGACGTCGCCCACCAAGCCGCCCGCGCAGCCACCCTGGCCCGCAACTCCTCGCAGGCCACCACCAGCGCCCAGGCCACCGCCAGCGCGGCACTGGCCTCCGCCGGGATCAACTGCCAATTGCTCACGGTCGTCACTGACGCTCGCGGACTTACCTCGGGCTCCACGGTGACCGTCACCGTCTTCTGCACCGTCAGCCTGGGAGACCTGACCATGCTCGGCGTCCCCGGTACCCGCACGTTCCAGTCGAGCTTCTCCTCACCGGTCGACGTTTACCGCGGCACCGCCACGCTCACACAGGCTGGGGATGGGCGATGAGGGACATCGGGTCGCTGCGCCACCGAGTGCGTCGGCTGCGCGAGGACGAGAACGGCCGCGTGACTGCGTTCGTCGTTATCACCGTCGCAGCGGCTCTGCTCTTCGCTGGCCTCGTCCTGGACGGTGGACTCGCCCTGGCCGCCAAGGTCCGTGCGGCCGGTGAAGCACAGGAAGCCGCTCGGTCCGGCGCCCAGGAAATCGACCTGGCCGCCTACCGCGCCACCGGTACCCTTCGCCTCCTCCCACAGCAGGCTGGCGCCGCGGCGCGCAGCCATCTGGCCGCTGCGGGCCACATCGGCACCGTGTCCGTTGCCGGCAACACGGTGAACGTGACGGTGACCGTCAGCCAGCCGACCCAGCTGCTCGGCCTGGTCGGCATCGGCTCGATCACCGTCACTGGAACCGGCCAAGCCCAGCCACAGCGCGGCATCTTCGGGCCGGAACCCTGACCGCACACTGTCGCTTCGACCAGTCAACAGAACAGGAGATCAGGATGACTACCCCCGAAGAGATCGAACGTCGCGTCGAGGAGGCCGACACCGCGCGGACCGCGAAGCGATCCGCCGCGGCCAAGCAGGTCGGCGAGCTCGCACAGCGCCGCACCACCGCAGCCGACCAGTTGGCCGACATCGAGCGAGAACTCGGCGAGGTACTCGTGGACGCCAGTGACGTCATTGACGTCGATGAACTGGCCCGATTCACCAACGTGCCAGCCAGCGAACTCAACCAATGGCTCCTGAACCGGAAGTCCATCCGCACCAAGCGGAAGCGCACGGCCGGCAGTGGCCTCGGCACGAAGAACGAGACGAACCAAGGACCCTCCGCAGCAACGCCGCCGACGACCGGCCAACCGCCGACGCTCCACGAGCCTGCCGCACCTCGCGCTGATTCCACGAGTGCGCTCGTGCGGGGCGCGACGGAGGTGGCATGACATCGCGCGGCTGTTCTGGCCGACCTGCCGTGTCGAGTCCCGGCCACACCGGCTCGCTCGATGTTCAATGCGTCCGCAGGACAGTGCGCTTCGAGCCATAAACCCTGTACTGCCAAGGAATTGAGCACATTGTGACCGCAACAGCACACACCTCGCATCGCAAGCCAGCATCGCCACCGAGCGTGGGCCGCCACACCTGGTCAGTCGTGGTGGCCGGGTTCCGGTTCGTCGGCCGGGTGATGCGCGGTCTGCTCGCCGTCATCGTCCTGCTCGCGCTTGTGGCTGGCCTACCCTGGGCCTTGGTGCACCTCGTCGGCTGGCCGCTCCCAGACCACGTGCCGACCTGGGACGAAGTCCAGGCGATGCTGCTCAACCCGATGAGCCCGCAGCTCCTCCTCAACATCCTCGCGGTGTTGTGCTGGATCGTCTGGGCCCTCTTCGTATTCGACGTCGCCCGCTGCACCGTCGATGCGGCCTGCGGGATCACCTGGCCGCAGGTCAGCCCATCCGGCCCGCTGCGTGGGCTCGCCACGACCCTGATCGGCACCATCGTGCTGACCCTGCTCGGCAACCGTGCCCCGTACACCACGCCGACGACGACCATGGCCGCCCTGACCAGCGACCTCGCGCCCGTCGTGGTGACCGCGCCCATGACTCCTGGCCCGGCGGCGCACGCCCCGGCCGCCGACGGCGCCGTGGTACAGCAGACCACCGTTGTGATCGATCGAGCGGCACCGGCGCCACCGGGCATGGTCCAGGTCACCGAGGAAGTCCGACTTCCGCATGACGGGATCTACGACAGCCTGTCGCGGGTCGCCGAACGCATCTACGGCCCAGGCGGCGGCAGCCGGTGGCCGGAACTGTTCCAACTCAACCGCGGCGTCCCACAGCCCGACGGCCGGACGCTCTCCGACCCCAATCTGGTCCGCCCCGGCTGGCGGATCATCGCCTATATCCCCGCGCCCCCCGACGAGCATCCGCCGCAGATTCCGCCTCAGCCGCCTCCGACTACGAGCACCGCGTCCACGACACCACCAACGACGCCGCCCACCGCGCCCGCGTCGACCGACCACGCCGGTCAGCATCGCAGCGACCGCACCCCGCCGGGACTGGATCTGGCCACGGGGGCGTTCGTGAGCGGTGGCCTGGCCGCAGTGGTCGCCGCGGCCATGCTGACCATCCGCATGCAACGTCGCCGCCGCTACCGTGCTGGCAGCGGGCACCGGGCCGACCTCAACCAACCGATCGCCCCGGTTGTCCGCGCATTGCGCATCGCCCACGACCACACGCCGCCAACAACGACCCCGGCGCACTCACACCCAGCAACTCCACTGTCCGAAGCCTCGGACAGCTCACCTGCACCGGACGATGTCCGCGAAGGCCACGACCTCGCGCTCGACCTGGCAGCCACACACGGCCTGGGCCTCATTGGTCCCGGCGTGCCTGCTGTTATCCGTGCGCTGCTAGTGCACGTGCTCGCTCAGGGCCACCGCGGTCGTCGCGTGCAAGTCCTCATCTCGCAGTCCGACTTGGACGCCATCCTGGATCACGTCGACCGGCTTCCTGGGGCACTGACTGTCCTGCCGTCGCTGCGAGACGCGCTGACCGAGGTGGAGACCACGCTGCTCACCCGAGCCCGCGAGCGCCTCACCGACATCGAAGAGGACCAGCGCGGTGGCGAGCCTGAACTGGTGCTGATCGCCACGCTGCAGGACGACACCGCCAGCCGCCTGTTGGCCATCCTCCGCACCAGCTCCCCGGTGGACGTGGTCTGCGTTCTGGCTGGCCGATGGCCGCACGGCACGACCGCGTACGTCGCCCTGGACGGCCTGGTCACCGAGACCACCCCGAGCAACTGCCTCACCACCGGCCGTCTGTTCACCCTGCCCGACGCCGACACCGACGCCCTGCTCACACTCCTGCACGACGCCGAGGAACCCGCCGACCGCCACAACCAGCCAGCACCACCACCCTCTCCCGCTCCCCGCTCCGCAACTTGCACAGCCACCCTGGACCGCGGCGTCACGCGGCTGACCCCAGCCGACTCTCCCAAGACCCCGATGGACGATGCGGCGACCACAAGGCCGCTGTGGCTCCAGGTCTTCGGGCCGATCCAGCTGGCGATGGACCACAAGCGACTCGGGATCACTCCCAAGGCCCGCGAACTGCTCGCCTACCTCGCTCTGCACCCGCGCGGTGTACGCCGGGAAAAGCTCGTCGACGACCTCTGGCCTGACGCCAACCCCGACCGCCCTTACAACAACCTGCACTACACCCTCTCGCGGCTGCGCGCCGACCTCGGCAAGACCACCGACAACCAGATCACCGACCTCGTCCGCCACGCGGACGGCCGCTACCAGCTCGACCCGGTGATCGTGCACTCCGACTACCAGCAGCTCCAGAACATCCTGGCCGCTCCCGCCGCGGCGACGCAGGACCGGCTCCGTGCCGCGCGCCTCTACCAGGGAGCACTTGCCGAGGATCTCGCCCGGCTCTGGCTCGACGGACCACGAGAGGCCGTCCACCGCGACGTGCTCGACCTGCTCAGCCACCTCACCGACACCGAGACCAGCATCGACGCAGCCACCCTGTTGCCCCTGCTGGAAACAGCACGCCAGATCGACCCCACCAACGAAAGCGTCTACCGCATCATCATGCGAAACCACGCCAGGCTGCGACAATACGACGCCATCGAGCGCACCCTGGCGTTGCTGACCACCAACCTCGCCGAGATCGACCGGCCACCGAGCAAGGCGACTCTCGATCTGGCCGCAGTACTCCGTCATCGCGACGCGACGGTGCGGTAATCGCGCTATACTGCACGGTGGCGAACCCGCGTTTAAGCCCGCGTTACTCGCCTGACTGCTTAGGTTGGATTCGCTGTCCAGTCGAAGTGAGTTGCGTAAACGATATTCGTGGCGGAATCCGCAGAGTTGCAAACTGGGGTAATGCGAGTTTTTGACCATCCCAGGTAGTGAGCTCCGTGGATGGCTGCGGGGCCTGCGGGGATGCCTACCCACCGGCCAACCGGTGGGCCAGCAGGGCGGCCCGCTAGATCGGCCCGTCCTGGCACGCCTGTCTCTGCAGCTCATCGAGCGTCTCGGGCGGGCCAATGCTGCGTCAGACTTGCCTGCGGGCAGGCATCTGAATAGTCGATTTGGTGGATGGGAGCCTGCGGGTTATCCGTCTTGGACGCTAACTTCTTCCAACATTTCGGCCACCTTCCTATTCTCGTGAGCCTTTCCGGTTGGTACCTTTTCCTATATCCGGCAGGCTTTGTCATGATTGATGGATGCATGCAAGTTCGAATTGTCTGATGGCTTCACGGAAGGGGTTGTAAAGAATCATGAAATTGGAGTGTAAGAAAGCTTGCTTTGTGGTGTGATGGGAGTAGTATTGGAGGTGTCGGACGGAAGTGGCGAATCTGACAGCTCTTCCGTGATAGGAATGTCGCCCAAGGGGCTGGGAATCATGACACTTTCCGCTGTTTCTGTCGCGCCGTTTTCCTTGACTGTGAGCGCGGTTGACACGCTGCGCGTTGTGCTGGAGGGCGGTGATACCGCCCGCGGACAGCTGCTGCACGACGCGCTCACGTTCGCCACCTCCGAGCACACCGCCCACCCGGTCGCTGGTGACGCTCCGGTCCGCCCGCAGTTCCCGCGAGTCGCTGCGGACGGCTCGGTAGTGGATGTCGCCCGGCTCGACGCGCAGGACGTGGTGACGGCACTCGTCGACACCGGCTACCTCACGGCGAGGCCGGTGTGGTCGGAACCCTCCCACGATGCCTACCTCGACCAGGGACGCACTGTCCTGGTCATCCACGTCTTGCGACAATTCACCCTGACCACGACCACCGTGTCCGGCCAGCGCGACCGGACGGTGGTCACCCCGGTCGGCTGGTACCTGCTCGCCCTGGTCGGTGACCACACCTCCTCGCTGGTCGGCGCCACCGGAGTCGACTTCGAGGACGCGGAAGCGGCAGGGAACTGGCTGGTCGAGCAGGAAGAGTTCGGCGCCGCGCACTGTGCAGCGGGCTGCGACTGCTGCGGCAACCGGTGGCAGGCCGAAGCCGGTGAGGGGACCTTCACCCCCGACGAGGGCGATGCCACCCTGGTCTGGCACTTCGACGACGCCAAGGACGTCGATGAGGAACGCAACACGATCGCCTGTCCCGCCTGCGGGATCGGCCGTGTCGGCTTCGACATCTACTGACCTCGGCCTGCGGAACGGATAGCGAGAAGGCACCCGACACTCCCCAGCGCTCGGCCTGCGCGCGTGCCCTCCCGTTTGCCCTGTAGGTGGAGCGACCGCGTCACCGTGACTGTCTGATCAGGACAGTCGGTGTGCTGTGACTGCGCCGGCCGCTTTCCAATCACTTCTCGAGCCATGCTCACGCGGTGTCACCTGCCTAGAGAGGCAATGATCATGGGACTGGAACTCGTCAACCGCGCCACGCTGCCGGACCGTCGCCAACCCGACCGCGGCATCGACTGGTACGCACACACCACCAACTACGTGTCGCTATCCGCCGACCGGATCCACGTGCTTCACCTTGCTCTGATCGGCTTGGGCATGGCCTACTCCGTCGAGCGGTTCGGCTACCGCGCGCCGCGTTCTCAGCTGGGTGACTGGGGACAGCCACCGTTCCTGCTGCCACACCCGCGTGAGTATGGACTGACCGCACACAGCGATGAGCGGGGAACGATCCGGTGGACCGGACCTCGGTACGGCGACTACGTCACCGCACGAGACCGGGTACTCGCACTGCACCTGCCCGTGGACCAGTCCGGGATCCCAGTGCACAAGGTGACCGAGCCGTGCGGTTGGCTCGTGCAGCGGGAGGAGTGCGCCAGCGCGCTGGCCACCTATCGGGCCCACCGCGCCAACGGCCGACGCCACCCCCGAGCGTTCGGGGACGACTTCATCCCGTTCCTGACCGCCTGCGCTGACCAGAACGGCTTCCTCGTCACCTGACTGTCGCGCTCGGAACCCATTTGCGGTAACCCCTCGCGCGAGGCTCCGAAACCACACGCGGCACTCGTACGGCCGACACCTGCACACGAACGCTCTCGCCGACCGCCTGCTCGGCAAGCGCCCAACGACTGGATGGAGTGTTCTGCTATGGACGAGCGCGTCTACACCGTCACCGGTGCCGAGCTGTTCGCTGCGGCCAGCCGCTGGCTGTATGGACAGGGCGATGACTGGTACCGGGCGCTGGCGTTCGCCTCCTACCTCTGCGAACGGGACACCACCCTCGACAGCGACTTCTCCCGCTGGAAGCGCGAGTTCGACTACGACCCCCGCGCACGCCCCCACACCGACTTCTACGGCAGTCGCCCGGACCTCTTCTGCACGGTGCCCTCAACCTGTGGCTGCTGGCGACACCACAGACCGGACCGGTCCGCACCACACTGATCACCCAGCGGGCAAGGAGGCGGTTCGTGTGGTGGACGGGCGAGTCACTCCGACTCGGCTCGGGCCAATCCGGTCGACGCGCACGACCTGTCCGACGTCGGGGGCGTCGATCATCTCGGTCGCGGAGATGGCGATACCGACGTGGGTGATGGAGGTGTCGCTGGCGCCGAAGAACACCAGGTCGCCCGGTTGAAGCGGCTGCCCTGCAGGCAGTCGCGGTCCGGCGTTGTACTGGTCCTGGGCGACTCGGGGCAGAACGATCCCCGCGGCGGCGTAGGCCGCCTTGGTCAACCCAGAGCAGTCGAACCCACCATCGGGCCCCCCGTTGCCGCCCCAGACATAGGGCAGGCCGCGCTGCCCGCAGGCGTAGTTGATCGCAACCAGCGCCGTCGGGTTGGGTGCCTGAACGTGGGCGCAGTCTCCAGTACCGACCGTGATGCCGGTGCAGGTGACACCTGCCAAGGCCCCGACAATTCCTCGCGCGGCGTGTTCGTGTTGGGCATAGGCGTCGGGGACCCCGGAGCGTTGCACGGCTTGGGCGGCATCGTTGACACTCATCCGCTGCCAGTCCGTCACAGCGAGCAGGTGTCGGTAGAACTGGGTGGCGGCGTAGGTGGGGTTCATGATCTGTACCGGGGTTCCCCAGCCTTGGGACGGGCGTTGCTGGAACAGGCCGAGGCTATCCCGGTCGCCGTGGTCGAGGTTGTCCAGCCCGGATTCCTGGAGCGCGGCGGCGATGGCCACCACCCAGCCCTGCGGCGGGACGGCAAGCTGCTTGCCGACTGCGACGATCGTCGCGGCGTTGGCCGTCTGCTCGGGCCGATAGCCGGCTACAGCGCTCGCCGTGGAATCGGCCGGGAGGCAGTCCCCGGGGCCGCCGCCGGTGACCACGGAGGCGATGCCGCTGACCCCAGCGGTTACGAACACGATAGGTAGGAGGACCGCGACCGCCGCGGTGGCGACGACCTTGGTGGTGGACATGGGTGATCGACCTCCTCCGTGACTGCGGGGCGGACCGCGGTGGCGCACGCGAGGACACCATCGGATAACGGATGCCGTCGGCCGAGCACGGGTGCTCCGACAACGGTGGCGATACCTGGACGGCTGCGACGCGGTCTGTCAGACGAAAGCTCTCGGCGCGGATCCGTGCCCTCGGTTCCAGCGATCCCACGTGCCTGGCCCGGATACACCGCAGTACGGGGAAAAGACGGCAGTCGGACATGCCTTACGGCAGCTGAAACCTGGAAATGCCGAGGCCCAGCGATGTTCCTCACCGCTGGCGGATCCCAGCGCGGTGAGGTGATCATGGTCGGTCTCGATGGTGCCAATTTCGGCGAGGATCGACCAGTCCGGCACGGGAGTCAGCCACGTGGGAGGGGGCGGGATGCCGACGCGCGCGGTCGTGGTGGGATCACCGCTGCCGTCGGTGATCGCCATGCCCAGCTGCGCGATGACGGTCACGGTGATCATGGGGAGGGGACGTGATCACGGTGGTGGCATCGGTGCCGGGGGTGTCAGCTCTGTCCGGCCTGCGGTGGGTACGGAGAGATGAGGTGTAACAGTGCCGGTGTTGTGTGTCGACACGGACTTCGGCCACAACTCTGCGAGCTGGAGCCGGGCTGGCTGGTCTTGCCCGGATACGGTCAGCCACCGTGCGGCGGCGGGACTGTCGCGTCCGTCGGAGGCGGTGAGCGTGGCCGCAGTGGTGGCGACGGGCACGAGACTCGGATTGTCGAGTTCGGCGCGTGCTGTGGCGAGTACCCGGCGTGCACCGGCCTCGCGCGCAGTACTGGGCAACCAGAACAACAGCGGCGTGACGACCCCGGTGGCCACAGCGAGCCGGTGGTAGCCGCGCAGTTTGGTGGCGAGCTGGTGCAGGGGCTCGGTGCCACAGTCGTATTCGAGGAAGAACTCGACCTCGCGGCCGTCCTCGCGCCAGCGGCCGTAGGCATCGGGCCGGGTGATGTCGCCGAAGTGACGCGCGCAGCGGGCTTCCGACCACCAAGCGATCAATTGGTGGTGCTCCCTGGTGTGGCGGCTCATGGCGATCAGGGAGACGAAGAAGTCATTGCGGCCCACGGTGTGTGCCAGGCGCAGGCTGTGCGCGATGCCGATCGCGGTCTCGTGCCGATAGCCGGTCTTGCTGGGTTCAAGGCCGTCCTCGTGGGCGAGGACGGCGGCTCCGGCGGTGTCCAGGACGTAGTGCATCGGCGCGGTCCCGGTGTGCACGAACGGCTGGAACCGGTCGATGACACGCCACCGGTACAGGTCCAGCAACCGCTTGTTGGCGGCCCGCAGGGTGGTGAAGGCGGTGGCCGCGATCTGGTGGGTGGTCAGGACGCGGTGCTCGTGCAGCATCCGGGTGATCCACCGGTCACGTGTGGTCAGGCGATGGGCGAGGCGGGCGTGGTGCTCGCCGGTGGTCGCCGCGCGTGGGGTGGTCCGTTGGGGCATGTGCCCGCGGAGTTGTCGCTGGGGCGTCGAATTGGTGATCATCGTTGCGGGTCTCCCAGTCAAATAGGCGGAATTGCATCTGATGCAATATTGCGCAGGTTGGTGTAATCGTCGTTCTTCCTGGTCAACGGCAACGGACGAGTAGAGAAGGTGACGAGTCGGTGTGGCGCTGACCGGGGCCGGGCTTCTGTGCGCATCAATTTGTGTCTGAAACGACAGCACGGTGGCTTCTAAAGCACCAGGATCCGCGTGAACTTTCTTGGCGGACAACGTCGTCCACCTCGGTCAGCCCCTGCTGCCTTCGAGGCGATGTTGGAGGGGCAGCGGTAGCCAGTCCGCTTCCTGAGGGACTCGACGAGCGCGCCCAGACTGTGGTTGATTCGCTGTGCGGAGAGGCATGTCAGGCTGTAACCGTGTCAGTGGATGCCAGCGGGCGGCGAGGTGTTCATCGACCACATGTGCGGCGGCGAGTCGCCGATCGTGGTGTCCACCGCGCGGCCGCACGAGGTGGCGATCAGCCTGTTCCTGGATTTCCTTCTGAATTGCTGGCACGGCTGGGCGCCGGTATGCGAGGAGTGGTTCGGCGACAGAGCTCAGGCCGTGTTCTGTAAGGGCGACGCTGTCCCCGCACTTGCTGGAATGTGAGGGTGGCCCCCGTGGGCGACCGTTGACCCGCGACGAGGTCCAGACGTTGCTCGAAGCTGCCTGCAATGCCGCCCTGCTCGAAGCTGTTGGCGAACTACCGTCCATCGTGGTCAGCGACCTGTTCGACGTCTAACCCGGAACCGCCTAATCTTGGGTCAGATTGGCCCAATCTCGGTTGGACCGACAACCTCGAAGCCGGCAAACCCACCGGCTAGTGAAGGCGCGACGGCTCGCTAGGTCCGGCTACTGGACCTTGTCGAGGTCGGCTAGTTGGTTCTCCAGCTTGTTCATGCGGCGCAGGGCGGAGTCGGCCTTCTTCTGCAAGCGTTCGTGCTCTGCGCGAGCCTTGTTGAGCTCGTCGGTCATTCGACGCTGTTCTGTGATGCGGTGCGCCGAGTCCGGCGGAAGCTTCTCGGTCGTGACGATCCCACGTATCTGCTTGCAGTCGGGGCAGTCGGTCACACTTCCTGACCAGTAGGTGTGTGAGTGGTGCTGAACCTTCTCGATGACGTGATCGCAGGTCAGTGTCAGCTGCCACGTGGCAAGCTCGGCAGGATCTGGTCGTCCGATGCGCGCAAAGGCGGCAGCGATCGCGGCGAGGTGCTCCTGGCTCAGAGGTGGCGGTGGACAGCAGAATCCGCAGTGTGCCGTCTTGGATCCCTCTATGCTCCAGCGGTGACTACGACAGTCTGCGTGCCGCTGTCTGAAGTCCGCCTCTGCCCTCTCATACTCCTCGCGCTGCGTGTCGTCCATCTTGAGTAGAGCCGGCCAGCTCCCGCGTCCATCGCTGACGGGCAGGCCGCATCCGCGGCACGGTACCCCGGCCACGAACTCTTCCCACGTCAGGTAGCTTCCATTCTTTTCCCACTCGCGCTGCCTCTCCGCTCGTCGAATGGCATCTTGCTCGGCCTTCAATGCGGCCTTGCGGCGTCGGTTCAGCGCGCGACGGGCCTTCTCTTCCTCAGTCAGCTTCACCATCGAACTCCTCGGTCGTTATGAACGACGTGGTACGGACTCGTCCTGCAGCGAGCGGGTGGCCATTCGTCCCAGGTATAGACGCATATCAAGCTGAGCTGAACCCCGACGGGCCAAGTCGGCGGGAAGTGGCCACTGCGACCTGAGACGAAACATCTGCGTGCGTCATGGCTGGGGTAGCACCGTCGGTCAGGCCGCAGGTCCAATGAGGAATTGCGAGGGCTTCAAATATTGCCCCTTCATCAGGTGTGGAAGGGAAAGTGTGCGGAGCGGGTGCCGGTGGTGGTGGCGTCAGGTGGCTCGGCGGGGGTCGGTGGAGGGGCGCGCCGTGGCGGTCGGCGTGGGCTGTGGGGTGGGTGGTTGTGCGTTGATGCGGGCGGCTTTGCGGATTGCCTTGGCGCGTCCGGGGATCGGGGGTGGGAGCTTCTCGGTGATAGCGGTGAACGCGGGGGTCTCGGCCCCGTGGACCACGAGGCGGGTAGCGATTTGGAAGGCGCCGAGGTTGGCGAGGTCGTGCTCGCCCAGCTGGGGCAGGGTGTGGCGGGCGAGGCGGTGGGCGTCCTCCGGGCTGGCCGTGAAGATCACCTTGGAGCGAGCGTTAGTCGAGATGCCCTCGTCCAGTTCCCTGGGGAGCTGGGCGAGGTACTGGTGTGCCAGGACCATCGACAGGCGGTAGCCGCGGGCCTCGGCGAGCATGTCCTGCAGGGTGTAGGGCAGGTGCAGGAAGTTGTGGCACTCGTCCAGATACAGGGCGGCGTCGGGGCGGTGTCGTTGCGGGAGGCGGGCTCGGCGGGTGGCGGCCTGCCAGACACGGGCCACCACGATGGACCCGAGCAGGCGGGCGGTGTCGGTGCCCAAGGAGTCCTTGGAGATCCGCACCAGGCAGATCCCGCCCTCGTTGAGCACCGCGTCCATGTCCACGGTGGAGCGCCCGCCCGCGATCGCGCCGCGCACGAACGGACGCAACAGCACGCCCCGGAGCTTGTTCATCAGCGGTGCGATCGCCTGGGCCCTGCCGGCCTCGCTGAGCTGGTCGTACCACAGCCAGAAGCCCGCGAGGACCTCGTCGGTGACGTCCTTCATGGCGCGTGCGCGCGCCGAGTACACGGTGAGCAACGTGGGCAGGTCGGTCAGGGTGGGCGTGCCCTCGGGCTTCGCGGTGAGGGTGAGCAGCCCGGCGCGGAGGATGTCATCAGTGCGCGGCCCCCAGGACGAGGCGTAGATCCGTGACATGATCGACACCAGGTGATCGACAGCCCGTGCGGTGTCCGTGCCCTCCAACGGGTTGAGCACCGGGGGACATGCCCGGCTGTCCGCGTCGAAGAGCACGACCTTGGGACCGAGGTGCTCGGGCAGGCGCATCAGCAGGTCGCTGACCAGGTCGCCCTTCGGATCGACGACGACCACACCGCGCCCGGACTGTACGTCGTCGAGGATCATCCGCGCCATCAGCTCGGACTTGCCGCTGCCGGTGGCGCCGAGGATGTGCACGTGGTGGCGGGCATCGGCCACCTGCAGCCCGATCGGGCGTGGATGGCCGGTATCGCTGTTCCCCAACGGTTTTATCCCCGGACCGATCGCGCCGACACCGGGCGGTGGCGGGACCGCATTCGCGCCCGCGCGCTGCAGTCCGGGGATCGTCTCGTCGGTGGGCAGGTGCGCGAGTGCCGCGAGCTCGCCCACCGACAGAAGGTCCCCCGACCGCAGCCGACGCTGGGCAAGCACCTCGACCGGGCGCCGGAGTCGGGTCCTGCGGTAGTAGTTGTGCTCGGAGTAGACCGCGGTGGCGGCGGCGATCGCGTGGCCGCGTCCCCGCAGCACCTGGCGTACCGGCGCGCGGTGTGCCCTGGTGTCCACGGTGGTCGACACCGCGTAGCGGATGCGGGTCTCGTACTGCGGGGCACGGTGTTTGGCCACGATCGCCCGGTCCTGTGCACTGTGTTCTAGGTTCGTTTGCCGATCCAGCACACCCATGCTGCGGGAGGCGTGGTGAAGGGGTCGGCGCGGTGTGGTGCAGGGGGTGAGCAGGTCCAGTAGTCGCCCGGCCAGGTGCCGAGACTGTCCTGTGTGGACTCGCCGGGCGGCGCGGCGCGCGGAGGCGACTCGGCGTCCGGTGACCGGACGGGCCAGGATCTGCACGCACGCTTGCTCGGTGGGGCCGAGTCCGGCCGCAGCGCCCAGCAGCGGCCGGAGCGGATCGGCGGCGTGTTCGGTGCGCACCGGCAGCGCCTCGTTGCGCGCCAACCGCAACTCACCTCCGACGGCTTCGGTGCGACGGCCGCGTGGCGCGGTGATGGGCAGAGGCGCGCTGGCGGGGGCGGTGCGGGTGTGGGCTCCGGGCCAGGCCGCCTGGAGTGCGCGTTCGACCATCCCCGGTGGCACGACACCGGGCACCCACACCTGGATCCGGACCCCGTCGCGGTCGAACACGAACTCGACCGCCAGGTGCGGTTGACCTCGCAGCAGGCGTGCCCAGCCAGGGCGGAGTAACCCGATCAGGTTGGACCACAGGGCGGTCGCGCCAGCCGGGTCCACGGTCGGTGGAGCCAGGACGGTGATCAGCCGTGCGTCGGCGGCCCACCGTGCGTGGCAGCGGACGCGCCACCAGCCGTGCAGGGCAGCGGCCAGGCCGACGCCGACCACGAGGACCGGGCCGGCGATCGGACCCCAGGCCACCACCCAAGCCGCGAGCCAGGCGAGCAGGACCTGAACCGTGCCCCAGGGATCGCGGAGGAACTCGACGAGCCAGCCGTGGAGGCCACTCTCCACCGCGCGAATCGGCCCCGGCGGTAGGCGGTGTGGGTGCGCGATCATGCGCGGTCGGCCTCGTCATCCCGCAGGCGCTCGCGTCGGAGTTCGGTCTCGCGGTGTTTCTGGTCGATGTCGACGTACTCGACCACCGCGCCGAGTCCGACCAGCAGGACGAGTCCGAGATAGACCGGCACGCACTGCAGTGGCCATGCCACGGCCGCGAGCACGAGGGTGAGGAGTGGACCGACCACGAGGCCGAGCTGCAACAGGCCGAGAAGGGCGTTACGCCACGGTGTCACGTGGGTGATGAAGCTGTGGGACATGGTCGACTCCTTGTGTGGTAGGAAGCTGTTGGTGGGAAAGCGAATACGGGAGGGTGGCTACGCTGCTGGCAGGTCCACCCACCCGGAGTTCGTTTCGGAATCCTGAAGAGTTGCGAGGAATTCCGGGGACGTCGTGACGAGGTCGTGTTCGGTGGGGGAGGCCAGCGACTGGAACGCGACGCGCTGGTTCCCGGTGGACAACAAGCCCTGGCCGCAGCTGGCGGACAGCAGGAATTGCCGCTCACCTTGGGATAGGCCGAACACTTGGCTGATCTCGTCGATTGCCTGCGGGGCCTGACGCAACAGGATTTGTGTCGCCGAGTTCGTCACGACCGCGCGGCCCAGATCCGAGCCGAGGACATCGGCGGTGTCCTGCGTCGCGAGGGTGATTCCCGCCCAGTGTTTGCGCGACGACTTGGCCATCCTGGCGAGAAACGCGGCGCCTGTGGGTTGTTGCATCAACAGCCATGCCTCGTCGACCACGACCAGTCGGGGGCGGTGGATCGCGGGGTTGCTTACCTGCCGCCACACCATGTCCAGTGTCAGCAGCGTCCCCAGCGCTTTCAGCTCGGGCGCCAGATCTCGCAGCGAGAACACGATGAGGTGCCCCTCGGGACGCGTCGTGGTGGGGCCGGAGAACAGGCCGCTGAACGCCCCGTCGGTGAAGGGGTGCAAGCGTGCCGCCAGCTCGGTCGCGACCGGATCACCAGTGTCGGCGAGGACTGTGGCGAGGTCGGCCAGCAGCGGTGCCGGACGCGTCCAGGTGCGGGGATCGGTGGTGATCCCGGCGTGGTTGTAGGTGGCGGTGATCGCCCGGTCCGCGACGGCGCGCTCGGCTGCGCTCAACTCCGTGCCGCACAGGACGGCGAGCACGGTGTGCAGGAACAGCGACCGGCGGAGCAGGGCGTCCCCGGGGGCGGTGCGCCGCCCGTCAGAACGGGTGGTGACGGGCAGGTCCAGGGGGTTGACCCGGACGCCCGCTGAGCCCAGACGCACACAGGTGCCGCCGACGGCGGCGGCCAGCCGCGCGTACTCGTCTTCCGGGTCGATGACGTGGATCTCGACCCCGCCGTACAACGACCGCAGCAACTCCAGCTTCACCAGGTAGCTCTTGCCCGACCCGGACCGTCCCAGGATCACCGCGTTGTGGTTGTCCAGGGCAAAGCGGTCGTGGTGGACCAGCGAGGGGGAGCCCAGGTTGAACCCGTAGAGCACCCCGGAGGGTGCCGCAGGCACGGTCGGGTCCGGGGGTGGCAGGTCGGGGCTGGCGAAGGGCATCGCGGCGGCCAACGCGGCGGTGTCCATCGTCCGCCGCAACCGGATCTGGTCCAGGCCCAGCGGCAGGGTGGCAACCCAGCCTTGCAGGGACCGGTAGGTCGTGGGGCGGGCGTCTAGCAGCAGCGACGCGGCCAGCGCCCGCACCGCGGCCACATCCGCCGCCAGCGCCTGCGCGCTGCCCGCGTGCACTGTCAGGTATAGGCCCACCCGGTACAGGCGGCCCTCGCCGCGGGCGACGCGGGCGGACAGGTCGTAGGCGTCCTCGGTCGCGGCCTCCATGGCCGGGTCGGGCACCCTGTCGTGCGCGCCGGTGTGCCGCCGTCCGGACTCCAGCCGCGCCAGCTGCCGTTTGAGGCGGGCAGAGGCGGTGACCGGGTCGATGGGTTCGATGTGCAGGCTGACGTCGAGCCGGGCGGGGTAGGTCAGCAGCGGGGTCAGCCACCCGGGATGGACCTCGCGGGGATAGCCGACGACCGCGAAGCTAGCGAGGTGCTCGTCACCGACCTCCAGCGAGCGGGGATTGACCGCGATCGCGTCCGGGGTGAACGCCTCGGCCCCAGATCGGTAGGGCGCACGCGTCATCGCTGGCACCTCGGCTCGAAGTCCTCGTCGTCTTCGTCGTTCCAGGCGGCCTCGCCGGGCGGCGGGCCGACCGGTGCGCCGAACGTCGCGGGGTCCCAGTCCTCGCTGGTGGTCGAGGTGGTGATGACCTCGTCGGCACCGGCCATCCCCGCAGTGGGTGGCAGGAGGCTGCCGGGGTTGCAGGCACCCGCGAGTACGCCGGTGACCTGCCCTGCGGACAACGGGGTGACGGTGATCCCGGCGGGCGCGAGCAGGTCGACGGCCTCGGACAGGCGTCGCACCAGGCGAGTGTGCGCCGCGTGCCGGGCGGTCTCGTCGACCTGGACCACTTGGCGGCGGGTGCGTGAGCGGGCCGCGTGGAGCAGCGCCAGGGCAGAGGGACCGCCCAGCCCATCGACCGTGCCAGCGGCCTGCACGGGCTCGCGCAGGATTAGCAACACCTGGCGGCACAGCAGGTCGGTGGTCTCGGCGAGTTGGGCGAGGTAGTCCGCGTGCTCGCGGGCGGCCTGCTCCAGGGCGGGATGCGGCAGCCCGCCCGCGATGGCCCGCAACCCGGTGATCTGCCCTGACAAGTCCAGCCGCTGGGCGCGCACCAGGATCTGAACGGGTGCTCCCAGGCTGTGCAGGTAGCGGCCGAACACCGCGACCAGGGCCTCCTGCTCGGACGCGGTGCGCAGCGAGAAGTTGACCGTCGAGCAGGTCGCGACCACGGCCATCCCGTCGCCGCCCAGGTCGATCACTCCGGCCTCTGTGACGGCGTCGGCCGGCAGCCGCAACGCCACCGGGGACACCGCCTGCGGGGCGCTGGTCGGGGTGGCCCGGGTGGCCAGCCACTGGGGCGCGGGCAGCACGCCCTCGGTGGCGGCGATCCGATGCCGGGGGCTCAGGCGCTGCCGCACCGCCGCCAGCAGCAGCTTGTCCAGGCTAATCCCGTCGCGTTGGGCCAGGACCAGCGTCGCGACCACCGCACCTACCGGGACTGCCACCACGAGGAATACCAGCAGCGGCACCACCGGCGCGGTGATCGAGTACGCGCCGTATAGCAGGATGCCGGTCACCGCCAGGATGGTCAGCTGCCGGGCCGTCAGGTCGAACAGCACTCGGTCCTCGCGGTCGACGTCGGCAGGGATACGGACGGGCTGGCTCATGTCTCACCTCCATGTTGGGGTGGGCGGGTCGGTGCCGCCCTGGGCGGCACAGGCGGAGGTGAGGGCGAGCTGAAGACCGGGGCCACCGGGGCGGGGCGTGGTGCGCGCTGGACCGGCCGCGGCACCGGTGATGGTGGAGTGGGGTGGGCTTCACGGAAGACCTGGCGCGCGACTGGGCGGGGGTCTTGGTGGGGCCAGTAGCCCGGTGTCTGGAAGGACCCCGGGGCCGGTGTGGTGTAGGCGGGCCGGGTCCGGGTCTGCCCGACCGGGGTCGGGGGCCGGAACCGCAGGGGCGTTGGGGTCACTGCGGGCCGGGGCACCGGCGTGGACCGGTCCGGGCGCGGGGGTGCCGGGGACTGGAAGCGCGGCATCTGCGGCGCCACGCCGCGAGCTGGAACCGGCGCGGAAGCCGGTGCGGCCTGAGCCGTGCGGAACTGGGATGTCGGCGGACCGATCGGCCTGGACGGGCTAGCGTGGGCGACCGGCAGGTGGCTGAACCGGGCGGGCCCAACACCGGAGGGTGCGCGGCGGTCGGCGCGTTCGCTGTCCTGCCAGGCCCGCATCCGCTGCCCGATGGCGGCCGGGCTGCGGGGTCCCTCCACCCCGTACGAGGTGTGAATCGGTGCCGGCCATGGTGGATCGGTGGGCGGGGGTGGGCGCCGCGTGGATCCTGCTGCGCCTCCACTGGCGCCGGTGGAACCGTGCCGGCCGGTGAGCAGGCCGAAGGCTTTGGCCATGACGAATCCCTTGATCAGGCTGCCCACCCACGACCGCCCACCGCCGGTGACGCGGATGGAGGCGAGGATCCAGGTGGGGATGCGGTAGAGGATGAACAGCAGCGCGAGGACCACGAGCAGGTCGATGAGGCTGCCGTGCAGGCCGGGGACCAGGTTCACCCCGCACCCCCGTTGCCGGGGGCGAGGAACACTCGGATCGCCACGACCAGCGTCAGCGACTGCGCCAACTGGATCGACAGGACGGCGCCGAAGGTGCGCCACCACCAGCGGGCGATGCCGTCCAGGCCGGGCAGGGCATGACAGGCCAGGCACAGCGGGGCGGCGATGACCAGGATGATCGTCACGACCACCCGCACCACGTAGGTGACCAGGATCCCCACCAGCAGCGCGACCACGGCCAATCCCAACAGCAGGAAGAACAGGTTGGAGCTACCGAGGGCCTGGGCGACCAGAACGTTGGCCAGGGCACCGGTCGCCGCGGCCGGATCGATCTGCTGTCCGAGGATGGCCTGACTCAGCGCGTCGGCCAGCAGCACCGCTTGATCCGCGATCAGCAGCGACAGCGCGGCAGCGGGCAGCGCGATCAGCAGCCGGGGCGCGATTTCGCGGATCGAGTAGCGGGTCTGCACTGATTGGTGGGCCATCACCAGGATCCCGCCGATGGTCACCAGCAGCGCGTATCCGGCCAGCACCAGGCCCCAGGAGTACTGCCACAACGGCCCGACCTGCGGCAGCGCCTCCAACGGCGGCGTGGACAACAACGTGGTGCCCAGTGTGTCCAGCAGGGGGTGCAGGGCGGCGGTGACGATCCCGGCGAACCAGGAGTTGATGGCCTTGCCCATGCAGCCGCCGACATCGGCCATCCACTCACCCAGCCCGCACCCCGCGACCTGCTCGCCACCCGCTGGTGGTGGTGGCGTGTTCGGAGTGGTGGTCGGCAGGCACTGCAGCCCGGTGCACGGCGTGCCTGGGGTGGTGGTGGTGGTGGGCAGCCCGGAGGGCACCAGCGGAGGCGCCGCTGGTGCGGTAGTGACCGTGGGCAGTGTGCAGACCGGCACTGTCGATCCGGGCGGACAGCCGTCCACCGGCGATCCCGGCACCGGCGCGGGCGCGGCGAGGGCGGTGGTGGCGCGGGCGCCGAGCAGCACCATCAGACCCACCGCGAGTGACCACAGGACCCGTCGCCCCCCATGGCCAACGCGCCGCGTATGGCCGAGCGGAGACGTCGCACTCACAGCCTCGGACGCCACGACCTGGCTGGCCCCTGACCCTGATAGCGGCGGCCGAGCTGGTCGGTCCGCGGGGCTGCGAGTGGTGACCATGGTCAGGCCCCGACGATCGCTTTGAGGATCTCCACGATGACCGGTGCCAACGCGGCAAGACCGTAGCCCCACCCGGCGTTCTTCAGCGCGGACTTGCCCTTCTCGACCTCACCGACGTCGCCGCCGGAGGCGAGGTAGCGCAGTGCGCCGATGGTCAGGAACACCGTGGCGATGCTGGCCAGCAGGCCCATGACCCAGTTGCGGATGTTGTCGAATACCTTGATGATCTCCGCCTTCGGATCGCCCGCGAGCAGCACGTGCACCGTCTCCGCGTGCGCCACCGACGCTGTCAGCACCACCGCCACCACGATCGACCCCGTGATCAGAGGCAGCCGTCGACGACGGCCTGCGGCCTGAACACACACCACCGGCCGGCCCTCAGCCCTCCGATGACTGGCCCGTTCGACGGCCGGGGTGCGGGTGTGCGTGCAGGCCGGGGCGCCTGCTGTGTCGGTGTGCCCGTGTGGCGTGGTGGGCGCGGTCTGCGGGCGCGATGTGTCGTGGGGGTGGGGTGTCAGGCGCATCGGGGCTCCTCCTCGGGGCGGCGGGGGTCACGCGGTGGTGTCCCGCACCCCTGAACTCCGGTATCCGAGTCCGTTTTGGACATCCGGCGACGAACTTTCCGCCGCCGCCGACCGGCCCGATCGGCCACGGACAGTGACCCCTGCTCGAGGGCGGGTGACTGGGGCAGGGTGAGGGAGGCAGCCACGTGCGGGGTCAGCGTGTCGTCCGGGTCGGCATCCAGGGCCTGCTCCCGCAGGTAGGCCACCAGCCGAGCCTCGGCGCGCTTGCGGGTCTTGTACGCCGCCCACAGCGGCACCCGCCGGTGGGCGGCCCAGTCCGACAGCGCCATCGGTTCCAGCCGGGTCGTGCCGATCAGCTCGGCCTCGGTCCGGGTCAGGACCCCGTCGGTGACCGCGCGGGCCAGCACCAAGTCCGGGTGCGCCCACGGCGGCCGAGGCGGCGCCGACAGCCAACCCGGTGCGACCGGGGTCGGGCCCGCCAACGCCTCGGACAGGGCCCGGTGGCCCGACCGGTAGGCCGCCCAGCGCAGCCTGAGCATGATCCGCGGCGGCCGCAGGTCAACCTCGGACAGTGCGGTGAGGAATCCGCGCAACACCTCGGCGTGGATGTCGGCGGGATCGGCCAGGAACCGGTCGGTCAGCCTGGCCGCGATCGAGTTCAGTGCGGGCAGCGCCACGCCGACCGCACCGACCGTCCAGCTTCCGCCCTCGGTGCGCGAGCGCAGCACCAGGTGTGCCCAGACCGCGTCGCGCACGGTCTGCGGACAGCGCCGCGCCAGCAGGCGGTCGCGGACCTCGTTCAGCGGCACCATCTGGTCGGGAAGCCCGGGGAACAATCGGCCGTTCACTGCCACCGGGTGAGGGCCGGCCACCAGTAGCGCGAAGGCATCGCGGGCGATGTCCAGGGAATTCGGGCGACCCTCCTCGGGGGCGCCGGGATGGTGTGGTGGGGGTTTCGCTGTCATAACGTGACTCCAGTGGCGTCGGAACGGAAACCGGCGACGTCAGTACGCCACAGCGACTACTTGGTGAATACTAGTGAATTGCATGGTCACTACTTGTTTGATCTTCGTCGCGCTATTAGTCCACTATTAGCTCGAAATAGACGCGGCCGGGCCGCCAGGTGCTGGCGCGATCGCTCTGGCACCCGGCCGTGATCCATCACGTGGTCCCCCAGCTGCTAAGACGGATCCCGGCTAGTAGCGGTCTAGTAGAGGCACTGGCTCGCCGCGCGGCGTGTCCCCGCAGCGTTGGCGAGCAGCGTGAGGCGCCCGAAAAAAATCTTGAAGAAAAATTCCATTGACACCCGCACATGCTCGGCGCCGGTGCTCCAGTCGATGTCATCGAAGCCGCGTGATCGCTCGCTTGTTGGTGTTGCCCTGAGAGTGTCGTGGTCGATTGAAGGAATCTTGGGCGGCCTGTCCAAAAGCGCGGTGAAAAACGGAGTTCAGGGGTGTCAGCACGAAAGCCCCCCGCGCTCCGGAGGCGATGAGCATGAACTCGACACCCCCGCCCGACGCACCCGACGGCCACAATCCCCACCGCGGGCGCCGTGCGGGGCGTGCCGCCGCCGGCCACCATCGGGCCGCTCGTGGCTGCGGTCCGCGTGGGCGCGTCCGCGTCCGCCCGCGCCGTCCCACCACGGTCTGGTCTTGCGCCCAAGACGATCACAATGAGGGCACAGCGGTGATCGCCGACTGGCTGCTGACCGCCGTCATCACGATCGTCACCACCTACACCCAACCCGGACAGCGGGTCCTGCTGCTCGACCCTGCGCCGTTCATCGCCCTGCCCGCCGCGTGGCCGGCGACCGCAGTCCAGAACCGGCCCCGCCGCAGCCCGTATGCCGGACTGCTCGAAGCGGGCTGGACCGTGGTCCGACTCGGCCGCGGCATCCAGAGCCGGACCGTCGGAGCGCACCCCGACCCGTGCGGCGAGACACCCGGCGCCACGTCAACCGAGTCGGAGTCCGGACCTAGCCTGCCTACCGCGAGTCCGTCCACCGGCGACGCCACCGGACCGTCACCGGACCGCCCCGCCGGACCGGATACACCCGCACCTGGACACAGTCCGGACCGCTTCGACCTGATCATCACCGCGGCCGAACCCCGCGCCCTCGACTGGTTCCACCCGACCGACTGGGCCGGTCTGCTCGCCCAGACGGGAACCCTCGCCGTCATCACTCATGGTGACCACTCCGGCGGACGGCTCACCGACCCCGCCGGGCCGCTGGTGCACACCGCGCACCACACCGGCCTCCGCTTCACCGATCGCATCGCGCTACTGCGCGTACCCGTTCATAACGGCACGTTGACCGTTGCGGACGCCGGCGCGTACGACCGTTCCCAGACCCTGCCAG
Organism: Kutzneria viridogrisea DSM 43870; assembly: GCF_000525635.1. Classification (NCBI taxonomy): domain Bacteria; kingdom Bacillati; phylum Actinomycetota; class Actinomycetes; order Pseudonocardiales; family Pseudonocardiaceae; genus Kutzneria; species Kutzneria viridogrisea. Next base: position 5,717,027 of record NZ_CP007155.1, on the reverse strand, counting down.
GGCCATCGACAAAGGTGCACGACGACCTGTTCGTGTTCACCCGCCAGCCCCTGTCGAGCGGTGACGTGAACGGTGAGGAGCCCTCCGATGACTGATCGCCCCACCTCACCCTGGCCGGTCCCGTTGCCGCAGGGAGAGAAGCCTCCGATCCCATCGCTGTCGGTCTGGCCAACCGGCCAGACCGACCCCGCGACCCAGTTGCGCGAGGCCGGCTGCGTGCCCGGCACCGAGACCGACACTGACCTCATCCCGCCTGCTATCGCCGCATATGCGATCGCGACCTACACCCGGCCCGGCGACCTCGTCGTGGACCCCGACTGCGGCGCCGGCACCGTCCTGGCCGAAGCACTGCACGCCGGCCGCCGCGCGTTCGGACTGACCGCCCGTAGTCGGTGGTGGACGCTCGCCCGCGCCAACATCGCCGCCGCCAAAGCCTCGGGCGCATGGCGCGACGGGGCTGTCCTCGACGCCCGTCCGCAGATGCTCGCGACCATCCGTGCCGTCGGACTCGTTGGGCGAGTCGGGCTCGTCCTGACCGCCCTGCGCACCGCCCCCGACGACCTAGGCGAGCGGACGGCGAGTCCGGACCGCGACCCCGCCGCGGTCATCAACGAACTCGTCGCAACGCTGGCCTACTGCGAGCCACTGCTGGGCTCCGGCGGGCACCTCGTCCTCGTCGCCCGACCCCGACGGCACCCCGACGGCTGCCTGGTCGACCTGACCACCCCGTTGATCGCCGCCGGGACTTCCGCCGGTCTGGCGCCGGTCGACCGGTGCATCGCGCTGACCGCAGGACTACGCGGCAGCCGGCTAGTCAACCGGGCCTCGCTCGCCGACCGGCGCGCCGCCCGAGTACGCGCTGCCGGTGCCGGTACACCAGTAACGTTCACCGCGCACCACGAGGTGCTCGTGTTCCAGGCCGCCAACGGTGCCGAGCTCGCTGCCGTAGCCGGTATCCCAAGGCGCATCAGGATGGTCCACGCCCGGACTGCTTTCGTCGATCGTCCAACTCGGACGAGTGCGCGACGCGCGGTTGCTTGTGTGTCGGCTGGACCTGCTGCTGATGTCCGGCGGATCTCCTCGGGCCGGTGGCGATGACGATCAACGTGGACACGATCAGTCGCGATGCCTCAACGACGTGGCTGAGCTTCCTGCGTGACTGGGACCGAACGCTCCGGGCGGGCAACCACCCCGAGACCACCCGCTACAACTACCTTCTCGCGGCGGCACAACTGGCGCGGTTCCTGCGCGGTGCCCCAGTAGGCCTGGACGCGTCCGAGGCGGCCGACGACCCGACCTGTGTGCGCAAGGAGCACGTCGAGGCGTTTCAGGTGTGGATGATCGAGACACGGTCAGCGGCGACGGCGCTGAACAAGCACAAGGTACTGCAGCAGTTCTTCAAGTGGATGGTTGTCGAGGAGGAGATTGATCGGTCCCCGATGGAGCGTGTGCGACAGCCGAAGGTGTCTGTGCGGCTCGTGCCCGTCATCCGGGACGATGACACGCGGAAGGTGCTGGCCACCTGTGGCGAGCGACGGTTCCTCGACCTTCGGGACGAGGCGATCATCCGCCTGTACTACAACACCGGTGCGCGGCTGGCCGAGGTCGCCAACCTCGCGCTGACTGACGTCGACCTGACGACCGATTCCGTTCGGTATCTCGGTAAGGGCGGTCGTGAACGTCGGGTGCGGTTCGGGCCGAAGACCGCTCGTGCGATCAGCCGCTACCTCCGGGTCCGTGCACGCCACCGAGGAGCGGATCAGCAGGAACTGTGGCTGGCCGACCGCGGAACCCGCCCTCTGCGGGCGAACGGGATCAAGATCCGGCTCAAGCGGCGGGGCCTGCGGGCGGGGGTGGCGAACGTGCACGCGCACCGGTGGCGGCACAACTACGCGCACGAGTGGAAGCGAGCCGGTGGTGACAGCGGTGACCTGATGCTGCTACTGGGGTGGACCAGTGAGGACATGGTGCGCCATTACGGTGCCAGCGCCGCTGCCGAACGCGCCCAGGAAAACCAGGCACGGCTGAGGATCGGTGAGAATGTCTAGCCCAGCTGATCCTCCTGCTCCCCTGAGGCGGCGCAGTGCCCTGACTGCGAGGCAACGCAGCCGACGTGCCCGGATCGCCGCGCACGTGTCGTGGTCAACCACCGTCGACCGGGCAGCTCGTACCTCCGCCGGTACCGAGTCGTTCCTGCGGCGGTTCGAGCGGCAGGTCGACCCCGAAGGAGTACTCCCGGCGGAGGACCGCGCCATCCGCGCCCGGCACGCGCGCACGGCCTACATGCATCAGCTGGCTGAGCGGTCGGTGCGTGCCCGCCGCCGGCGTGCCGAGGGGGAGCGCGCCGCCTGACCGGTACCCCGGGTGGCGCGGTCGTCCTCGTCACCCGGCCGGTGACATCGTGTCGAGCGCGCGTTGGCGTGCGGCGTGCTCTGAGCGCACGGTCGAGACCAGTTCCCGCGACCGGGCCGCTCCAACACGCAGCCGCAGGCGCAGTGCCTCGGCCGAGATCGGCCGCTGATGACGGTGCCGGTGCCACGCGTCCTCGGCCCGTGCGCGTGCGAGCAGGTCTTCTCCGTCCCGTGCCGCACGCGGACCGGGCAACGGGATGCTGCCCTGCGGGAACGGGGTGTCGGCGGTGGCGATGGCGTGCAGGAAGCCGGGGCCGACCTCCGCCCACCCGATCAACAGCAGTGGGCCGACTGCGTCCACCAGTGCCTTGCCTACCGTGCCCGTGAGCAGTGGGTCGGTGACGTTGAGCGCGAGGGTGGCCAGGCTGCAGCAGCACAGCAGGCGTCGGGCCGGACGCAGGACCAGGGGAGCGGCGCCGGTGAGGACCAGGTAGCGGATGCCGACCAGCAGGCCGATCACCGACAGATCGACGGCCGGCGCGATCAGCGGCGCGATCCACTCAGGGACACCCAGCCGCAGGGCCAGGGCCCAGACGTTGCCGAAGCCGAACAGGAAGGTCAGCGCGGCCACCGTGGCCGTCACCGCGGTCACGACGGCGGTGACGGTCCGGTGGTCGAGCACGTTCCGCTGATCAGACACGCTCGCCCACCCCCAGCCGTTGCTGAGTCTGCTGGGCGCGTTCGGCGGCGGCGCTGGCGCCGTAGTGGCGGGGCATGTCCTCGCTGGTCCAGCCCAGCAACAGCATCAGGTCACCAGTGTCCCCACCGGCCAGTTTCCACTCGTGGGCGTAGTTGTGCCGCCAGCGGTGGGCGTGGACGCCGGTGACCTCGGCGCGGGCGCCCAGGCGCTTGAGGCGAATCTTGATGCCGTTGGCCCGGAACGGGCGACCGCCGCGGTCGGCCAGCCACATCTCGGGGCGGTCGGCTCCCTTGTGCTTGGCGCGGGCGCGCAGGTAGCGGCTGATCGCGCGGGCGGTCTTCGGCCCGAACCGGACGCGGCGGTCCTTGTTGCCCTTGCCGTGGTAGTGCGCCGACTCGGTGGTGAGGTCGATGTCGTCCAGGTTCAGGTTGGCCACTTCGGACAGTCGTGCGCCGGTGTTGTAGTACAGGCGGACGATTGCCTCGTCGCGCAGGTCGATGAACCGCTTGCCCTTGCAGGCGTCGAGGATCTTCTTGGTGTCCTCGTCCCGGATGATCGGGATGAGCTTGGTCGGGGTGGCTGGGAGCTTGACCCGTTCCATGGGGGAGCGGTCGATGTCCTCCTCGTCGATCAGCAGCCACTTGAAGAACTGCTGAAGCGCCTTGTGCTTGTTCGCGGCGGTGGACGCCGATCGGGTCTCGATCATCCACGCCTGGAAGGCCTCGACGTGGGCGCGGGTGACGACGGTCGGGTCCTCCGCAGCGGCGGGCGATTCCGGATCGGGGGACTCGTCGTCGAGGTAGCGCGCGAGCTGGGCGGCCGCCAGCAGGTAGTTGTATCGAGTCGTCTCGGGGCGGTTGCGCGAGCGCAGGTTGCGATCCCAGTCGCGCAGGTAGCTCGCCCAGGGGACGGCCAGGTCGGTGGTGATCTTGTCCAGGTCTAGCAGAGGCATGTCGGCACCTCGTCGAGTCAAGGAGTCGGGCAACGGCGTGCTCGGCCTCGATGACAGACCCAAGATCAAAAAAAGAGGGTCTCCGCAGTGTCTGACCTGCGGAGACCCTCTCGACCGTCGGGACGACAGGATTTGAACCTGCGACCCCTTGACCCCCAGTCAAGTGCGCTACCAAACTGCGCCACGTCCCGGTCGTTCTCGCACTCGCTGTTCTCTGAGTGCTCGCATAGCTTAGCGCATGCCGGAGGGTGCTCGTGACAGGGGGTACCTCTAGTTGATCACCGAGGTCAGCGGGGGTTTGGGGGTGGTTTTGGGGGTTGGTGGGGGCGTGGGTGTGGCGCGGCACACTTTTCGGGGGATCAAACTGGGTTTGGTCACAGAGATGGGGCGACACGACTACGCGCGGTTGACCCCGAGTGAGCGGCTCCCTAGCGTGACGGCGGTCACAGCCCCTGGAGAAACGGGAGTCAGATGGCCAGCCCACCCCAGAGCGAGCCGACCAGGATCGGTCGTCGCGGGTTCCTGACGTTCCTGGTGGCGGCACCGGTGTTGACGGTGGCCGCGGACCTGGCGACCGAGGCGGTGGCTCCGGGCACGGCGAACGCGGTGGTGCCGACGTTGCCGGCCCCGGCCGACCTGACCGATCTGGGCGACATCCTGATCCTGGCGGGCACGCCGACGGCGAACATGCTGGTGCTCCAGGTGGAGCGGGACAACAGGGTGCACCTCCAACTGCCGAGGGCGGAGGTGGGGCAGGGGCTGACCACGGCCACGGCGATGCTGGTGGCCGAGGAACTGGACGTGCCGCTGGACCAGGTGGTGGTGACCCTGAGCGACGCGCGCACGGAGTTGCTGTTCAACCAGCTCACGGGCGGCTCCAACTCGATCCGGTCCCTGTACACGCCGGTGCGCACGGCGGCGGCGACGGCGCGGGCACGCGTGGTGGCGGCGGCCAGCGAGCGGTTCGGGGTGCCGGCGGCGAAGCTGGTGACCAGGGGCGGTGCGGTGCACACGGCGGACGGGCGCAGCGCGGGCTACGGGGAGCTGACGGCGGCCGCGGCGCGGTCGACGCTGGCGATCGGCGAGGTGCGGTTGAAGCCGGAGGCCCAGCACAACGTGGTGGGCACCCCGACGTCCAGGGTGGACGCCCGCGCGATGGTGACGGGCCAGCAGCGCTACACCCTGGATCTGGACGTGCCGGGTGCGATGCCGACGATGGTCCGCAGGCCGCCGACGATCAACGGCACGGTGCGGGCGATCACCAACGAGGCGGCGGTGCGCGCGATGCCGGGGGTGCTGGCGCTGGCGGTGGTGCCGACCGGCGTGGCGGTCACGGCGGAGACGTTCGGGCAGGCGCTGGACGCGAAGAACGCGTTGCAGGTGACCTGGAACGGCGGCACGGTCGACAACCTGTCCGATGTGGACATCCGCAAACAGTTGCACGCCGCGGCGCTGCCCTTCGTGGTGCCGCCGCTGCTGACCCAGTACGTGGACGCGGAGTTCGACTTCGCCTTCGTCAGCCACGCGCCGATGGAGACCAACTCGGCGATCGCCGACGTGCGCGGGGACAGTGCGGAGATCTGGGCCGGGTTGAAGTCGCCGATCGTGGCCAAGCAGACCATCGCGCAGGCGATCGGCCTGCCGGTGGACAAGGTCACGGTGCACGTGGTGCAGGGCGGCGGGTCCTTCGGACGCAGGCTGTTCTTCGACGCGGCACTGGAGGCGGCGCAGATCTCCAAGGCCATGAAGCGGCCGGTGAAGCTGATGTGGAGCCGCATCGACGACATGCGGCACGGCAGGGCGCGCGCGGCCAGCCACCACAAGATCAGGGCGACCTTCGCGCTGGGCCAGGTGCTCACCTTCGAGCACCGGGTGGCCAGCGTGGAGACCGACTTCCGGCACGGGCTCGGTGAGATCCTCACCGCGACGGCGGCGCACCTGCCGGTGGCGGGCAACCTGAGCTTCGCGCAGACCGTTTTCCTGACCACGGTCAAGTCCCCGTACAACTTCGGGGTCACCACACAGCTGCTCAACGAGGTGCCGCTGCAGATGCACACCGGCAGCTTCCGCTCGGTGTACTCGGCGAACACCCGGGGCGCCGAGGAGATGGTCGTGGACCTGCTCGCGGCGAAGCTGGGCAAGGACCCGGTGGCCTTCCGCCGCGAGTTCCTCAAGACCGACCGGCAGCGCGCGGTGCTGGACAAGGTCGCCTCGGCGGGCAACTGGGGCAGGGCCATGCCCAAGGGCTTCGCGCAGGGCGTGGCCGTGCACGACGAGTACAAGTCCTGTACGGCCTGCCTGGTGGAGATCGACGCGCGCGATCCCAAGGCGCCCAGGGTGGTCAGGGCGGTGATCGCCGCGGACGTGGGGCGGCCGATCAACCCGCGCGGGCTCCAGGCCCAGCTGCTGGGCGGCCTGACCGACGCGATCTCCACGACCCTGCGCGCGGGCCTGCACATCGACAAGGGCCTGCCGCTGGAGGGCAGCTACTCGCAGTTCCACTACGCCAGGCAGAAGGACACCCCGACCGACGTGCAGATCTTCGTGATGCCCGCGAACGGGGAGCCCGGCGGCGCCGGTGAGCTCGGGCTGCCCGCGGCGGTCGGCGCGATCGCCAACGCCTACACCCGCGCGACCGGCACCAGGCCGACCAGCTTCCCGATCAACTTCCCGGTCGACTTCGACCCGTTCCCCCGCTGAGGAGTGCCGTGCCGAACTACACCTTCTCCGTCAACGGCAAGACGGTGACCGTGGACGCGCCCGCCGATCTGCCGTTGCTGTGGGCGCTGCGGGACAAGCTGGGCGTCAAGGGCCCCAAGTACGGCTGTGGCATCGACGTCTGCAAGGCGTGCACCAGCCACCTGGACGGGGAGAAGATCAACCCCTGCGTGGTGCCCGTCTCCGAGGTCGAGGGCCGTGAGGTCACCACGATCGAGGGCCTTGCACAGGGCGACAAGCTGCACCCGGTGCAGGAGGCGTGGCTGGAGCAGGACGTGGCCCAGTGCGGCTACTGCCAGCCGGGCCAGATCATGGCGGCGGTGGCCCTGCTGAAGAAGACGAGGAACCCGACCGACGCCGAGATCGACGAGATCGAGAACGTGTGCCGGTGCGGGACCTACTTCCGGATCAGGGAGGCGATTCGCAGCGCGGCCGCGAAGATGTAGATTGCTGCGTCCGGGGACTGGACAAGGAGGTCGGCGTCATGCACTTCGTTCACCCGGACCCAGTGGTGGCCGACCTGGCCGCGCGGGTCGAGCCGCAGCTGCCCGAACTGGTGAAGTCGACCTTCGAGCAGATCGTCGAGGAGATGGCGGTCTACGGCCGCGCCGAGTTCGTCTCGCACGAGGAGCTGCGCGCCTCGGTCACGGCCAACCTGCACTCCGCGATGCGCACGCTCAAGGGCGAGGGCTCGCCCGACCTGTCCCAGGCCGCGGCCACCGGGCGGGCCCGCGCGCTCAAGGGCGCTCCGCTGCCGGAGTTGTTGCGCGCCTACCGGATCGGGCTGACCGAGGTGTGGTACAGGTTCGTGGACCTGGCCGTGGACCGGGACGCGCTGGTGGCCGCGACCACCGCGATCTGGGCGCTGATCGACGACTACGCGGAGGTGCTCACCACCTCGTACCGGGACACCACCGCCGAGGTCCTGCTCGCCCAGCAGACCCGGCGCTCGGCGTTGGTGGAGGCGCTGTTCGCCGGGGGAGCGGCGATCGAGGGCACGCTGTGGGACATCGCCAGGGTGCTGGAGTTGTCCCTGGACGGCACCTACGTGGTGGTGGCGGCGGAGACCCCGGGCCTGGGGCGGGAAGCCTTACCCCAGGCCGAGGCCCGGCTGCGCGAGCACCACCACGCCTCGGCCTGGCGGCTCACCCCGGACCTCCAGGTCGGCGTGGTGTCCCTGCGCGGGCCGCAGGCGGCGAGCACGATCGTGGGGCTGTTGCGGGAGAACGTGATCGGACGGGTCGGCGTCAGCCCGGTCTACTCTGGACTGGGCAACACCGCGCGCGCCCTGCACCTGGCGCGGGTCGCGCTGTCCAGCATGAGCCCGGGCAGCACGGGCATGGTGCAGTTCAACGAGTCCCCGCTCGCGGGACTGGTGGCCAGCGCGCCGGAGGCCTCGGTGCAACTGGCGCACGACGTGCTGCGGCCGATCCTCCAGTTGCCGGGGGAGGAGCGCAACGTGCTGCTGCTGACCCTGCGCGCCTGGTTCGAGTGCCAGGGCTCCACCCGGCTCACTGGTGAGCGGATGTTCTGTCACCCCAACACGATCCGGCACCGCCTCAAGCGGATCACCGACGAGTTGGGGCGTTCGCTGACCGATCCGGCCGACATCGCCGAGCTGGGCACGGCGCTGCGGGCGCTGTCGCTGTTCGGGGACAGCACCCGCAGTCCCGCCCCGCTCAGGTGAGCCCGGCGGTGATCGTCAGGGTGCCGGGTTCACCGGACTGCACCTTGCCCTCGAAGTCGACCCCGTCGGGGTGCACGTCGTCGTAGGGGAAGGCGTAACCCTTGCCGTCGGGCAGGGTGGCGTGCAGGATCCGCGCGTAGTGGTTGGTGGCGGCCTGCTGGTAGAACCGGGACGGGTCCTCGTTGGTGGGCTGCACCGGGTTGTCCAGCAGGGTCGTCCGGTTGAACGCGGCGGCCAGCCGCGCGCTGAGGTTGCCCATCTCGTCGTTGGCGGTGGTGAACGGCGGCTGGCTACAGCTGAACACCGCGGGCGTGGAGGGCTTGGCGAAGCTGCCGACCCCGGGGAAGCTCAGCGTGTCCCCGGAGACCCGACCGCGTGCCTGGCCCCAGGTGAACTGCGTGTCGATCACCAGGTCGGTGCCCGCGTACTTCTGCCACACCTGGTTGATGTAGTCGTCCAGGTACCCGTTGAACAGCCCGGGATTGGTGGAGATCGCCTGGTTCGGGCTCAGCGCGCGCAGCGGCTTGCCGTCCGGTCCGTCGACCACGAGCTTGGCCCAGTCCCCGCCCTGCTCGCGCAGCGCGGAGCACACCTTGTCCAGCCCGCCCTGCGGCAGCCCGGGCACGGTCTGCGTGCCCTGCGGGGTGCTCAGCGAGAGCGCGATCGGCAGGGACACGAAGTCCACGAAGCTGATGTTGCCGTACAGCTGACTGGCGTCGAAGGTCAGCTCGCAGAAGCCCCAGCTGGTGTTGATGTTCGGATCGCTCGGGTTGGACACCGAGGGCATGGCGATGCCGGGGCCGGGGTTGACCAGGAAGGTCAGCGGCTTGCCCACGGAGAACCAGACGCGCCCGCCGACGATGCGCGGCACCGTGATCGTGCGGGGTCCCGCCCCGCTGGCGTTGAGCACGATGGCGCAGTCGGCGCCCAGCGGGGTGCCGGGGGAGGGCGGTGACGGCGGGTGGTAGACGGTGCTGCCGTCTGCCTGCAGGAACATCCACGCGTTGCCCGCGTTGGGGTCCTGCCCGGTGACGTAGCAGTAGACGGTGTTGTTCCCGGTGTTGTTGACCAGCGCGACGTCCAGTGTGGACCCGGTGGCGGCGAGGGCTCGTGCACCGAAGGTGGTGGCGAGCGCGGTTGCGGCAGTGGCACCCAGGAAGGCCCTGCGAGAGATCATTCGGTCCCCTTCGACGGCGGCGTCTGTTCGGGATCCATCCATGAGAGCGCTCACAACTGGTCTGGACAACAGGCCGAACGGAGTAGTCGCACTGCTCCTGTCGGTGACAGGATGAGGCGTGCCCGAGATCGAGAGCAGATCCATCGACCCGATCCCCGCGGCCGAGCGGCACGGGCATGCGCGCAGCCTGTTCGCCCTGTGGTTCGCGGCCAACATGCAGATCACCTCGGCGGTGACCGGGGCGCTGACCGTGCTGGTCGGCCTGCACCCGGTGTGGGCACTGGCCGCGGTGCTGCTGGGCAACGCGCTCGGCGGGGTGCCGATGGCGCTGCACGCGGCGCAGGGCCCCAAGCTCGGCGTGCCGCAGATGATCCAGAGCCGCGCGCAGTTCGGCGTGTACGGGGCGGTGCTGCCGCTGGTGCTGGTCGTGCTGATGTACCTGGGCTTCTTCGCCAGCGGAACGGTGCTGGGCGGGCAGGCCCTGTCCGGCATCACCAGCCTGCCCGTCGACCTGTCGATCGTGCTCTACGCGGGGCTGACCGCGCTGGCGGCGATCCTCGGCTACCGGCTGATCCACCGGTTCGGCTGGCTGGCCTCGGTCCTGTCGGTGCTGGTCTTCGTGTACCTGTCGATCAGGCTGGTCGCCGGGCACGACCTCGGCGCGCTGCTGTCCGGGGCGCGGTTCGACCTGCCGCCGTTCCTGCTCGCCCTGTCGCTGACCGCTTCCTGGCAGTTGACCTTCGGCCCGTACGTGGCCGACACCTCCCGGTACCTGCCCGAGTCCACCTCGGTGCGGGCCACGTTCTGGTGGACCTACGGCGGAACGGTGCTCGGCGCGGCGTGGGCCATGTCCTTCGGCGCGCTGGCCTTCGCCTTGGCGGGCAAGGCGTTCAAGGGGCACGAGGTGGACTACGTGGTGGGGCTGGGCGGAGCGGGCCTGGTGATCCCGCTGCTGGTCGCGGTGGCGCTGGGCAAGTTCACGGTCAACGTGCTCAACGTCTACGGCGGCTACATGTCGGTGGCCACCACGCTGACGACCTTCACCCGCCGCGCCGCACTGTCCACAGTGGGCAGAATCGGCTACGTGCTGGTCTTCGCCGTGCTCGGTGCGGCGCTCGCGGTGCTCGGGCGCGGGGACTTCCTGCGCAACTTCGTGCTGTTCCTGGAGTTCCTGCTGTACTTCCTGACCCCGTGGTCGGCGATCAACCTGGTGGACTTCTACCTGGTGCGCCACGAGCGCTACGAGTTGGCCGCGCTGTACGACCCGGCGGGCCGCTACGGCCGGTGGAATCCGCGCGCCCTGCTGGTCTACGCGTTCGGCGTGCTGGTGCAGATCCCGTTCGCCAACGTGGACGGGGTGTTCACCGGCTGGCTCGCCCCGCTGCTGGGCGGTGCGGACATCGCGTGGCTGCTGGGTTTGCTGGTGCCCGCGGTGCTGTACCGGCTGCTATGCCTTCGCCCACAGGTCGGCGCGCCCGCGTTGTAGCGCCTGCTCCAGCGCACCGCGCACGGCGGCGCTCTCGCCCAGCGCGCCGAACTCGATCTTCGGCGGGACCGGGGCCAGTTCCGCCACCGTGGCACGCACCGGGTCGAGCAGGTCCGGGTCCAGGCCCAGCGGGCCGCCGAGCAGCACCAGTTCGGGGTCGACCAGGGCGCACACCGAGGCGATGGCGCGGCCGATCACGGCGCCCCGTGCCGCCGTGTTCGGCGAGCCCAGCACCGCGAGGGTGAAGCCCTGTCGCAGGCCGGAGTCCAGTGGCAGGTAGCCGATCTCGCCCGCGACCCCGTGCGATCCGCGTACCAGTTGGTCACCGATCACCAGGCCCATGCCCATGCCCGCGCCGATGTGCACGTAGGCGAAGCTGTGCACGTCCCTGCCCGCGCCGTGCCAGCGCTCGGCGATCGCCGCCAGGTTGACGTCGTTGTCCACCAGCAGGGGAGCCTCGAACAGGCCGTCGAGCACCTCCTGCGGGCGGAACAGCCCCTGCGGGTACGGGGTGTCCGGCAGTTCCACCACCGACTCGGTGGCCGGGTCCACCGGGTTGGCCACCGACACGCCCACCGCGAGCAGCCTGCGGTGTTCGGCCATGCCGCGGTCGATGGCCCGCGTCACCAGCCCGCGCAGCTGGCATGGCGGGTCCGTGGGGGCGTGCCACTCGTCCAGGAACGGCACGCCGAACAGGTCGGCGGCGCGGACCCGGATCTCGGTGGAGTTGAGGTCCACCGCCACGGCGAACCCGGCGTCGGCGGCGACCTGGTAGTAGGTGCCGACCCGGCCCTGCCGCCCGGTCTGCGTGCCCGCGGTCAGCAGCAGACCGGCGTCCTCCAGCCTGCGCACCGCCTCGGACACGGTGGTCTTGGAGATGCCGGTGCACTGGGCGATCTCGGCGCGGGTGATCGGGGCCTGGCCGAACACGGTGTCCAGCACGATCTGGTCGGTCAACTCGCGCAGCAGGGTCATGCTGGGCAGGGCTTTGCGGTTGACCATGGGTGTACCGTACCGGCACGGGTTTAGTCAGGACACCTGACTAACTAAAACCGGGAGGACGTGTCGATGACGACGGCGATCCAGGCCCCGGCCGAGCTCGGGGCCGCCATCCGCGCGGTCAAGGCCGAGCTGAGGGCGGGCATCGGGGACGTGGCCGGGGTGTTCGCCCAGGTCGAGGAGCACATGCGGGCCGAGGCGGAGCAGATCGCCGCCGAGCGTGCGGGCGGTGCGGACGTGCTGCCGGTGCTGCGCTTCGAGGACATCCTGGCGGGCACCGTCAGCGAGCGGGCCAGGGCGGAGATCCACCGGCGCGGGTGTGCCGTCGTGCGCCAGACCTTCCCGCGCGAGCTGGCCGAGGACTGGGACCAGGAGCTGGCCGAGTACCTGGAGCGCAACCAGTTCCTGGCCAACTACCGCGGCGCCGCCGACCAGTTCTTCGGCACGCTCAGCTCCAGCAGGCCGCAGATCTACCCGATCTACTGGTCCCGGCCGCAGGTGCGCGCCAGGCACGACCCGCGCATGGCCGTCACCAGGCGCTTCCTGAACTCCCTGTGGAAGCACGGGGACTGGTTCGACCCCGACCGCGACAGCGGCTACGCCGACCGGATCCGCCGCCGCCAGCCGGGGGACTCCTCCTTCGGGCTGTCCCCGCACATCGACTCCGGCTCGGTGGAGCGCTGGCTGGACCCGGCCTACCGCGCGGTGTTCCGGCACCTCTACGCCGGGGACTGGCGCAGCTACGACCCCTGGGACGCCGCGCACCGCACGCAGGTCCGCGAGTACGAGTCCACCCAGATGTGCAGCGTGTTCCGCAGCTTCCAGGGCTGGACCGCGCTGACCGAGATGCGGCCCACCGACGGGGTGCTGCACGTGGTGCCGATCGCCAGCGCGGCCCTGTACCTGATGCTGCGCCCGCTGCTGGACGACGTGCCCGAGGAGGAACTGTGCGGGGCTCAGGTCGGCCGCGCGCTGCCGATCACCGACCAGTGGCACCCCGCGCTGTCCCAGGCGCACACCCCGATCCCGGCGATGCTGCCCGGGGACACGGTGTGGTGGCACCCGGACCTGATCCACTCGGTCGGTGACGTCGCGGGCATGCGGCGCTGGGGCAACGTCATGTACATCGCCGCGGTGCCGGGCTGCCCGGCCAACGACGAGTACGCGCGGCGCGAGCACGAGGCGTTCCTGCGCGGGGGCAGCCCGCCCGACTTCGCCGCCGAGGACTACGAGGTGGACTACGTGGGCCGGGGCACGGTCGAGGACCTCGACTAGGATCACGGCCAGCCGTCGAGTCGGAGGTTGGGCAGTGCCGAGTCAGATCCCGGTCATCCTCGTCGCCGGTTTCCTGGGTTCGGGCAAGACGACCCTGCTCAACCACCTGCTCACCAACCGCTCCGGCACCCGGGTCGGCGTGGTGGTCAACGACTTCGGCTCGGTGAACATCGACGCCCTGCTGGTGGCCGGCCAGGTCGACTCGATGGTGTCACTGAGCAACGGCTGCATGTGCTGCGTGGCCGACGCCAGTGAGCTGGACGACATGCTGGGCAGGCTGGCCGAGCCCTCGGCGCGCATCGACGTGATCGTGGTGGAGGCCAGCGGACTTGCCGAGCCGCAGTCGGTGATCCGCATGGTGCTGGCCAGTTCGCACGAGCGGGTGCGCTACGGCGGGCTGGTCCAGCTCGTGGACGGCGCCGAGTTCGAGTCCACTTTGGACACGCACCCGGAGCTCGCCAAGCACCTGCGCTACGCGGACCTGGTGGTGCTCAACAAGGAGGACCGGCTCGACGAGGAGGAGCGCGAGGTGGTGCTGGCGCTGGTGGAGCAGTTGGCTCCCGGCACGCCGGTGATCACCACCGCGCACGGCAGGATCGACCCCGGGCTGCTGTTCGACGCCAAGCCGGAGGACACCACGGTGGCCCGCCAGCTGTCCTTCGAGGAACTGCTGCGGCACGACCACCACCTGCACAGCGCCTACCAGGGCGTGACCTTCCGGTCCCCGCACCCGTTCGACCCCGCGCTGCTGATGGCCTTCCTCGACGACCGCCCGGCCGGGCTGTACCGCGCCAAGGGTTTTGTGCACTTCGCACACCCCGAGCACCGGCAGAAGTTCACGGTGCACGCCGTGGGCAACTACCTCAGCTTTGAGCGGGGACGTTGGCGGGCGGGCGAAACGCGCGAGACCCAGCTCGTGCTGATCGGTACCGGCCTGGACGAGGCCGCGATCACCGAGCGGCTCACCGCCTGCCTGGACCCCAGCGGGGACGCCGATCCCGCCGCGATCTTCCGCGTGCTACGGCACTGCTGACTTTCGGGCAACGAATCGCGGATTGTCACGCCGCGGGCACGATTGTCCGGAGCGGCTCCGGACATACTGCTTCGTGAAGAAAATCCTGTACCTCTACGTCAAGGGTGGCGCTCCGCTGGAGCACGTGTTCCCGCGCATCGCAGGCTGCGGCGAACTGCACGTGCTGGCGCTGACCCCGCTGCCCACCGCGGCGCAGGACGAGTGGCGGCCCAGCTGCACGAACATCGTGGACCTGCACACCGACGCGCGCGGTGCGACCCTGGTCGACCTGGTCGTCGAGCACGCCCGCGAGCTGGGCGCCGACGCGGTGATCACCATGTCGGAGTTCGCGGTCCTGCTGGTGGCGCACGTGGCCGAGCGGCTCGGCCTGCCCGGTGGCGGCCCCGGGTTGATCAACGCCAGGGACAAGCGGCTCATGCGGGAGACCTGGGACCGGGCCGGGGTGCCGATCCCGCGCTTCCGCCGGGTCGACTCCGAGGCCGATCTGGCCGCGGCCATGACCGAGCTGACCCCGCCGCTGCTGCTCAAGCCCGCCTGGGGCGCGGGCTCGGTCGCGCAGCTCGTACTGCGCACCCCCGAGGACGTCGCGCCCGCCTGGCGGCAGGTCGCCGAGGCGCTGGCCCTGGGCAGCGACGCGGGCATGAACGAGCTGTACGCCCCGGACACCGACCGGGACCTGCTCGTGGAGGAGATCCTCAGCGGCAGCACGGAGGGCTGGTACACCGAACCCGGTTACGGGGACTACGTCAGCGTCGAGGGCATCGTGGCCGACGGCGTTTACCACCCGCTCTGCATCACCAGCAAGCTGCCGACCATCCCGCCGTTCACCGAGGTGGCCAGCACCATGCCCAGCACGCTGCCCGAGCCGGTGCAGCGGCAGATCGAGGAGATCTCCCGCCGAGCCGTGGACGCGCTGGGGCTGCACACCTGCGGCACGCACACCGAGCTCAAGCTGGGGCCGGACGGGTGGGCCGCGGTGATCGAGACCGGGGCGCGGTTCGCCGGGCTGATGGTCGTCAAGCAGATCGAGGAGGTCTTCGGCATCGACCCGATCGCCATGCTGGTGCGGCAACTGCTTGGCGAGCCGGTCGACTACCCGCAGGCCATGCTGGTGCGGGGCAAGCGCGCCGCAGCCTCGCTGGCCACGATCCCCGCCAACGCCAAGGGCACGCCCTGGCGCGGCACCCCGCGCTGGCGGCCCTCCGCCGTGAACTGGTCGGAGCTGCTGTCCGAGGGCACCACCGCCGACCAGGTCAAGGCGTTCGCCGTGCCCGAGGGCAGCCCCGTGCCCAGGTACGACCCCTCCGGCGGCTCGCGCAACTGGCTGGGCGTGTTCCTGGTGACCGCCAACGACGCGGAGACCCTGCGCCAGGACTGCACCGCGATCCTCGACGGGCTGGAGGCCGCGCTGCCCGCGGAGTGATCAGTCGGCCTGCTGGGGACCCGAACTGGTCACGACCTCGAACTCCAGCAGGCTGGAGCCGGTGCCCACCGGGCGCCCGCCGCCGTGCGAGCCCATCGCCTCGGCGGCCCAGGCCTGGTAGTCCTGCTCGGTCTCCCAGCGGGTGTACACGAAGTAGCGGCTGTCCCCGGCCACCGGCCGCAGCAGCTCGAAGCCCAGGAAGCCCTTCGCCTTGTCCACGGCCCCGGCCCTGGCCGCGAACCGGCGCTCCATCTCCGCACCCGCGTCCCCGGGCACCTCAACCGCGTTGATCTTCACCACTGCCATGCCGCCAGCCTAGGCGCTGTGCGGTGATGCTGGCGCGCGGCCCGGGGCGGGTGTGCGGTTGGCTGCCCGGGCTCAGTGTGCCGCGAAGGTGGCTTTCACTGCGCTGAGCGCAGCGAACGGCACTTTCGCACCACGGCCCGGCAGCGTCATGAAGGTGCCCTTTGAGACGTTAGGTGTCTCGAACGGCACCTTCATGACGTTGTGGGGCACTATGGCTTCAGTGACGATCGAATCTAGTGGGGCGTAGGTCGTTCCTGTCACGAAGGTGCCGTTGGGGGCGTTCAACGTCGTAAAGGGCACCTTCGTGGTGTCTGGGGTGCGGCTGAGCGGGGGCCGTGTGTGGCGGTACCGGACGGCGCGCGGCCCGGGGCGGGTGTCACGAAGGTGCCGTTCAGGACGTTAGGTGTCGCAAGGGGCACCTTCATGGCGCATCGCCGGGGCGTCAGGGGGTGGCGGCGGCGGGGAGTTGGCCGGGGGCGCCGGCGGGCCAGGTGAGGGGGTCGGGGCCCAGGGCGTCGAGTTCGGCGACCTGGATCGCCGACCACGGGGACACCGAGGCGGGGTCGGCCAGCGCGGAGTCGGCGTACTGCCGCCACGGGACCCAGGCGGCCTCGTGCACCTCCGACGGGTCGGGATCGGGCTCGGCCTCATCCTCGGCGATCGCGCGGTAGACCGGGCACAGTTCGTTCTCCACGGTGCCGTCGGCCATGACGGCCCGGTACCGGAAGGTGGGCAGCACGAGGTCGAGGCCCTGCACCGTCAGTCTGAGCTCCTGACCAAGCCGCCGGGTGATGGCGTCGCGCATGGACTCGCCGGGGCCGGGGTGGCCGCAGCAGGTGTTGGTCAGGACTCCTGGCCAGGTCAGTTTGGTCAGCGCGCGGCGAGTGGTCAGCAACCGGCCCCGCCGGTCGAAGACGTAACAGGAGAAGGCCAGGTGCAGCGGTGTGTCCGCGTGGTGCACCTCGCTCTTGGGCAGCTCACCGGCTGCGGATCCGTCCGGGGCGCACAACACGACCAGCTCAGCCACCTCGCCACAGTACCGGGTGATCGTCGCAATGGGCTCGGGGCCGCGCTCCTGAACGGAGTACCCGTGCAACGGGCGGCTTCGAGTTGGTCAGCTCTCCTGACTTGCCTGCGTGCAGGGCCCGGACGATCGGCTAGCTAGTCCTCGGATGCGTCCGGGATCCAGCGCAACACGTCACCGGGCTGGCACTCCAGCACCCGGCAGATGGCGTCCAGCGTGCTGAACCGGACGGCCTTGGCACGGCCGTTCTTGAGCACGGCGATGTTGGCGACGGTGATGCCGACGGCCTCGGCGAACTCGCCCACCGACATCTTCCGCTGGGCGAGCAGCACGTCCAGGTCGACCACGATCGGCATCACACCACCTCTGCCAGTTCGCCCTCCAGGGCGGTGGCCTTGCGCAACAGGCCGCGCATCACCAGCATCGCCAGCACGAGGGCGAACCCGCCGAAGGTCAGCCCGGCCACGCCGAGGATCTGGGCGGGCGGCCCCGGCTGCGTGCTGAACAGCATGTGCACGCCGAAGCCGGAGGTCAGCGCGGTCGCCGCGACGGTCGCGCCGATCACCACGTCCACCCAGCGGAAGGCCCGCTCGCTGAACAGCCGGTCGGCGTGGGCCATGGACAGCAGCGCCCACACCGCGACCAGCGCGATCTGCACGCACAGCACGCCGATGATCCCGACCGCCGTGTAGGCGGCCACCCGGTCCGCCAGTTCCGGGTACAGCTCGGCTTCGTCGGCGACGGCGTTGGGGATGACCACCACCTGCCCGAAGACGGAGACGAGCAGGGCGAAGGCGATGCAGCAACGCAGGATGTGAATGGCAATGCGGTTCACGCTATCGAGTTTCGATCGATAGCTATCGTTTGTCAATAGGTCGGGTTCGGTGCGGGCTTGCGGTGGAGAACGCCGGTTCTCTAGGCTGGTCACAATCGGAGAATGGACGTTCTCCACCGTGTGCTGGAGGTAGCCGGTGTCCGCACGACCGCCGTTCCCGCCCTTCGACGAGCAGTCCGCGCTGATCAAGGTGCAGGCCGCCGAGGACGCGTGGAACACCTGCGACCCGGAGCGGGTCTCGCTCGCGTACACCGAGGACTCGGTGTGGCGCAACCGGGACCAGTGGGTCACCGGCCGCGCGCAGATCGTGGAGTTCCTGCGCGCCAAGTGGGACCGCGAGCAGGACTACGCGCTGCGCAAGGAGTTGTGGGGCTTCCGCGGCAACCGGATCGGGGTGCGCTTCCAGTACGAGTGCCGGGACGCCGAGGGGCGGCACTGGCGCAGTTACGGCAACGAGCTGTGGGAGTTCGACGAGCACGGCCTGATGCGCAGGCGCGAGGCGAGCATCAACGACGTGGAGATCACCGCGGAGCAGCGCCGGATCCACGGGCCCCGCCCGGAGTCCGAGCGGGGCTTGGCCCTGCCGATCAGGTGAGCTGCGGCACGAACGTGGGCAGCGCCGCCAGCGAGGCGGCGACCGCGGCGAAGCCGTACTCGCGCATGTGCGCCTCGTAGTCGCCGATGCCCGCGCGGCCCGAGTCGATCAGCTTGCGGCGCAACAGGTTCGCGTCTCGAAGCGCCGTGTTGCCCCCGCTGCCGCCGGAGGGCGACATGGTGTGGATCGCGTCGCCGAGCAGCGTCACCGGCCCGGGCCGCCACGCGGGCACCGGTTCGGCGGAGCGGATCGAGATCAGCGAGCTGGTGGTCTGTTCGGCGATCACCGCCCGCAGCTCCGGGTGCCAGTCGGCGGTCAGCGTCGCCGCGTCGATCGTCGGCTGGCCACTGGGCACCATCAGTACCCAGCGCAGGTAGTCGGCGGTCGCGGGTAGTTGCGCGGCGAGTTGGTCAGGGCGCCTGCGGAACGCCATCTTGCCCAGCATCAAGGTGGCGTTCGGCCCGATCGCCACCTTGCCCGCGCCTGGCACCAGCCTCGCGAACCGGTCGGTCAGTTCCGTGCGGCCGAGCAGGCAGCGGACCCCGGTGTCGGTGATCACGGCGTGCGGCAGCAGCTGGCGGCGCACCGCGGACCCGATGCCGTCCGCGCCGACCAGCACGTCGGCCACCGTGCTCGTGCCGTCGGCGAACTCGGCGCGCACCGTGCCGTCCGGCAGTTCCTCGTACCTGGTGAACTGCTTGCCGAAGCGCAGGTCGGCGTCCAGGCCGGTGAGCAGCACGTGCCGCAGCACCCGGCGGTCGGCCACCGTGCCCCCGGCGACCCAGCCCAGGTCGGAGGTCTGCCGCAGCTGTTCGTCGGTGACCGGTCGCGTCCCGATCTGGTCCCCGCAGGTCGATTCGACCAGCTCGTACAGCCGCGGCGGCAGGCAGTCCGCCAGTGCCTGTAGCCCGTGCTGGTTCAGCCCGATCCGGTAGCCCTGGTACCGGTCGTCCACCGCGGCGTCCCGCTCGCAGACCGTCACCGCCACGCCCGCGCTGCGCAGGCCCTGGGCCAGGCACAGCCCGCCGATGCCTGATCCGATGATGACAACGTGCATGTCGACCCCCCTGATTGAACAGTGTTCAAGCTAGCTTGAACACTGTTCAAGGGTCAACCCTCGGCCGCTCCGGTCAGCACGACACGGTCGTCGACGGAGGTCGAGAACCGCATGCCGGACTCGGTGGGCCACAGCGCGGTGCGCAGGGTGTCGCCGGGCAGGACGACCCCGGCGAAACGGGCTTGGAACCGGCGCAGGCCGGGCAGAATGCTGTCCACAATGGACTTGCACACCATGCCGTACGTGCACAGGCCGTGCAGGATCGGCGCGGAAAACCCTGCTGTCGCGGCGAATTCGGGGTCGACGTGCAGCGGGTTGCGGTCACCGCACAGGCGGTAGAGCAGGGCCTGCTGGGGCAGGGTCGGCGTGACGAGCACGTGCTCGGGGTTGCCGGTTGGCGGCGCCGTGGGAGCGGAGGTGCCGCGCGGACCGCCGAAGCCGCCCTCGCCGCGCACGAAGATGCTGGAGCGGGTGGTGAACAGCGGATCACCGGCGAGGTCGGTGGTCTCGTGCTCGGTGATGATCACCGCGGCGGAGCCCTTGTCCTGCACCTCGGCGATCCGGCCGGTGGAGCGGGCCTGACCGGTGACCGGGATCGGGCGGTGCACGAGCAGTTCCTGGGCGCCGTGCAGGGCGGCGGCCAGGTCCACCTCGATGCCGGGGAACCGCACGCGCGGGGGTTCGGTCGCGTGCAGGGTCGGTGCCACGAGGGCGAAGGTGGGCAGCACGCGCAGATCGCGCTCGTAGGTGTAGCGGAGTTCGGTGGCGCCGAGGGCGAGGTGGTAGAGCAGCACGTCGGATGCGGTCCAGGCGAACTCGGTGCTGGGCAGGGCGGCGCCGACGGCGGTGTTCGGGTCAATGGGCATGCTGGGACTCCTTGGCGGCGACGATGGCCAGCGCGGCGAGGTAGCCGAAGGTCATCGCGGGGCCGATGGTGGCACCGGGCCCGGCGTAGGTGTGGCCCATGACCGAGGCGCTGGCGTTGCCCGCCGCGTACAGCCCGGGGATGGGCGAGCCGTCCGCGCGCAGCACGCGGGCCTGGGCGTCGGTGCGCAGTCCGCCCTTGGTGCCGAGATCACCCGGCACGATCCGCACCGCGTAGTAAGGGGCCCTGACCAACTCGGCCAGCGAGGGGTTCGGCCGGTTGCGGGGGTCCCCGTAGTACCGGTCGTAGGCGCTCTCGCCGCGGCCGAACTGCTCGTCGCGGCCGGTCCGCGCGTACCCGTTGAAGCGGCTCACGGTCCGTGCCAGCGCCTCGGGCGGCACCTGGATCGCCGTGGCCAGTTCGGTGATCGACTCGGCGCGGACCACGGCACCGGCCTTGTACCAGCGGCCGGGGAAGGGGCGGTGCGGCGGCAGCCCGGCGAACACGTATCGGTCCCGGTAGCGCTGGTCGGCGATCAGCCAGCAGGGCAGGCTGCCGGTGTCGTACATCGCGTGCACGGCGTCCACGTACGGCGCGGCCTCGTTGACGAACCGCTCGCCCGCGGAGTTGACCAGCAGGCAGCCGGGCAGGGTGCGCTCGGACAGGCAGAAGTACGGGCCGCCCGTGAGCGGGATCGACGGGCCCCACCACGCGTCGTCCATCAGGTCGACGGCGCCGCCGATGCTTTGCCCGGCAAGGATTCCGTCACCGGTGTTCTCCACCGCGCCGACCGTCCACCGTGCACCGTGCTGGTGCAGCTCGCGGAGTTCGGTGTTGCGCTCGAAGCCGCCGCTGGCGAGCACCACGCCGTACCGGGCGTGCAGCGCCCCGTCTTTGGTCAGGACCCCGGACACTCGGTCGCCCTCGGTGAGCAGGCCGGTGAGCGGGGTGTCGAGCCGTACCGGCACTCCCGCGCTGGTCAGCCCGACGCGCAGCCCGGCCGCCAGCGCCTGACCCATCGTCAGCAGGTGGCCCCGGCCGAGCAGGCCGCGCAGCCCGACCCGGGCGGCGGTGAGCAGCCCACGGGGGTGTCGCGCGATCAACGTCAGCCACTTGTAGTCGGTGGTGAGGATCGGCATCGACTTGGGCGCCGCCACGTAGGGCTTGTTCAGGTGGGCCAGTTCCGCGCCGAGCAGGCGGCTGTCGAAGGGACGCGGCTCCACCGATCGCCCGCCCGCGCGCCCACCGGGTTGTTCGGGGTAGTAGTCGCAGTAGCCCTTGACCCAGCGGAACTCCAGCGGGGTGTTGGCCAGCACGAAGTCCAGCATCGCCGGGCCGTGGTCCAGCAGCGCGCGCTGCCTGTCGGCGGGGGAGCCCGCGCCGACGATCGCGGCCAGGTAGGCGCGGGCCTGCTCGGCGGTGTCGTCCAGCCCGGCGCGGCGCAGCACGGAGTTGCCCGGTACCCACACGGCCCCGCCAGAGCGCGCCGTGGACCCGCCGAAGCACGGCCCCTTCTCCAGCACGAGCACGCGCAGCCCGTGCCGGGCGGCGGTCAGTGCCGCGGTCATGCCCGCCGCCCCGCTGCCGACGACCAGTACGTCGTGTTCCTCCGACATGTAGAACAGGTTATAGACAACCTCGCGCAGAACGCTATGGTTAGGGACAAGTCAAACTGGAACGTGTTTCAGTCTGGAGGTGGCCGTGCGGGCGGAGGTCCTGGTGGTCGGCTCCGGTGCCGCGGGGGCCTGCGCCGCGATCGAGGCGGCCCGCTCCGGGGCCCGGGTGCTGCTGGTGGACCGCTTCCACGGCGGCGGCGCGACCGCCCTGTCCGGCGGCGTGGTCTACGCGGGCGGCGGCACCCGGCAGCAGCGCGAGGCCGGGGTCGAGGACAGCCCGCAGGCGATGCTGGACTACCTGCGGCACGAGGTCGGCGACGCGGTGACGGAGCGGACCCTGCAACGGTTCTGCGAGACCAGTGCCGACCAGTTGCGTTGGCTGGAGGACCTCGGCGTGCCGTTCGAGGGCAGCCTGTGCCCGTACAAGACCTCGTACCCGACCAACCGGCACTACCTGTACTACTCCGGCAGCGAGACCGCCCACCCGCGACCGGCTCCGCGCGGGCACCGCACCAAGGGGCGCGGCACCTCCGGCAAGCTGCTCTACGCCAAGCTGGCGCAAGCCGTTGCGGCCCAGGGGGTACGGCTCATGCCGCAGACCACGGCGCAACGGCTGCTGGTGCGGGATGGCCGGGTCCTCGGCGCCGAGTGCCGCAGCCTGGCGCAAGCCCCGCGCGGAATTCGCTGGCTGCACAAGGTGTTGGCGCGGTGGGCCGCCAAGCCGGGGATCTACGTGCCCGCGCTGCGGCGGCTGCTCGCCCGGCGTATCGCTACCGTCGAACGGCGCTACGGCAAGCCGGTGACGATCCACGCCCGCAGCGTTGTGCTGGCAGCGGGCGGGTTCGTGTTGAACCGGGCCATGATGCGCGAGCACGCGCCCGCGTACCGGGGCGGCCTGCCGCTGGGCACGCTGGGCGACGACGGCAGCGGCGTCGAACTCGGCGTGCGGGCCGGTGCCGCCACGGCACACCTCGACCGGGTCTCGGCCTGGCGGTTCATCAGCCCGCCCAGCGCCCTGTTGGAGGGCAGGCTGGTGGACGAGCACGGACGGTCCGTCTGCGAGCCGACCCGCTACGGGGCCGCCATCGGCCACGCCATGATCACCCAGCACCGGGGCCGCGCCTGGCTGGTGCTCGACAAGGGTGCCCGGCTCAGGGCGTGGCGGCAGTTGCGCGCGCAAACCCTGTGGTTCCAACGCATCCAGGCGATCCACCTGCTGCTGCAACCGGGCCGCATCGACCTGTCGATCCGGCCCAGCGCGGCCTACCCGTGCCCGGTGCTCACCCTGGGCGGGCTGGTCGTGGACGAGGACACCGGCCAGGTCCGGCGCGCGGACGGCAGCGGGATCCCCGGCCTGTACGCGGCGGGCCGCACCGCGGTGGGCGTGTGCTCGAACTCCTATGTCAGCGGCCTGTCCTTGGCCGACTGCGTGTTCTCCGGACGACGTGCCGGGAGGTCCAGTGCTCACCGATGACCAGCGCGCCAAGGCCGCCGACCTGCTCGCCGCCGCCGAACGCGACCGGGCGCCGATCCCGCCGCTGACCGAGTCCTTCCCCGGCGTGGACGTGGTGGACGCCTACCAGATCCAGCTGCTCAACATCGGCCGCAGGGCCCGCCGGGTGCTCGGTCACAAGGTGGGCCTGTCCTCGCTGGCGATGCAGCGCATGATGGGCGTGCACGAACCGGACTACGGGCATCTGCTGGATGACATGCTGCTCACCGAGCAGGAGTCTGTCCACAGTGGACGTTACTGCTACCCGAGGGTGGAGGTGGAGGTCGGCTTCGTGCTCGGCGCCGACCTGCCCGGACGCGACTGCACCGAGCAGGACGTGCTCGCGGGGACCCGTGCGCTGGCCCCGGCCATCGAGCTGATCGACAGCCGGATCACCGACTGGCGCATTGGGTTGGCCGACACCATCGCCGACAACGCCTCCTCCGCGGGCTTCGTGCTCGGCGCGGCCAGGGTGCCACCCGGGGCGCTGGACCCGCGCACGATCGAGGCGAGCCTGCTGCGCAACGGGGAAGTGGTGGAACGCGGCCGGTCCGATGCCGTGCTGGGCAACCCGGTGACGGCCGTGGCCTGGCTGGCGCGCAAGGTCGCCGAGTTCGGGGTGCGCCTGCGCGCCGGGCACGTCGTGCTGCCCGGTTCCTGCACCCGTGCCGTGGACGTGCGGCCCGGGGACGCCTTCCACGCCGAGTTCTCCGGGCTCGGCAGCGTGTCGCTGAACTTCCTGGGAGGACCGCAGTGAAAGCCACCGCCGCGATCGTCGGCTCCGGCAACATCGGCACCGACCTACTGCACAAGCTGTTGCGCGGCAACGAGATCGAGCCGCGCTGGATGGTCGGCGTCGACCCGGCAAGCGAGGGGCTCGCCCGCGCCGCCTCGCTCGGGCTGGCCACCACCGCGCAGGGCGTGGACTGGTTGCTGGACCGGCCCGAGCTGCCCGACCTGGTGTTCGAGGCGACCTCGGCGGCCGTGCACGCGGCCAACGCCCCGCGCTACCGCGAGGCCGGGATCCGCGTCGTGGACCTGACCCCGGCCGCGATCGGGCCGTACGTGGTGCCGCAGGTCAACCTCGCCGAGCACCTGGACGCGCCGAACGTCAACCTGATCACCTGCGGCGGGCAGGCCACGATCCCGATCGTGCACGCCGTGGCACGGGCCGTGCCGGTGGCGTACGCGGAGATCGTGGCCACCGTGTCCTCGCGCTCGGCCGGGCCGGGCACTCGCGCCAACATCGACGAGTTCACCCGCACCACCAGCCGCGGCATCGAGGCGGTCGGCGGCGCGGGCCGGGGCAAGGCGATCATCGTGCTGAACCCGGCAGAGCCGCCGATGGTCATGCGGGACACCGTGTTCTGCGCGATCCCCGAGGACGCCGACACCGAACTGGTGGCGGTATCGATCACCGACATGGTGGCCGCGGTGGCCAGGTACGTGCCCGGCTACCGGCTGCTCGGCCCGCCGCAGTTCGACGAAGGGCGGGTCGGGGTGTACCTGGAGGTCACCGGGGCGGGCGACTTCCTGCCGCCCTACGCGGGCAACCTCGACATCATGACCGCCGCCGCGGCACGGGTCGGCGCGGAACTGACCGCGACACTGTAAGGGGCGCAGCATGTTCGTGCGGATCACCGACACCTCCCTGCGCGACGGCTCGCACGCCAAGCGCCACCAGTTCACCGTCGAGGAGGTCGCCGCGGTCGTGGCCGCCCTGGACGGGGCGGGCGTGCCCGTGATCGAGGTCGCGCACGGGGACGGGCTCGGCGGCTCCTCCTTCGCCTACGGGTTCAGCCACACCCCGGAACAGGAGCTGATCAGGACCGCGGTGGCCACCGCACGGCGGGCCCGCATCGCGTTCCTGATGCTGCCCGGAGTGGGCGTCAAGGAGGACATCACCGTGGCCGCGGGCAACGGCGCGCAGGTCTGCCGGATCGCCACGCACTGCACCGAGGCCGACATCTCCGCGCAGCACTTCGGGCTGGCCCGCGAACTCGGGCTGGAGACGGTCGGCTTCCTGATGATGGCCCACTCCCAGCCGCCCGAGGTGCTGGCCGCCCAGGCGCGGATCATGGCCGACGCGGGCTGCCAGTGCGTGTACGTGGTCGACTCCGCGGGCGCGCTCGTGCTGGACCAGGTGTCCGACCGCGTGGCGGCACTGGTGGCCGAACTCGGTGCGGACGCGCAGGTCGGCTTCCACGGGCACGAGAACCTGGGACTGGGCGTGGCCAACTCGGTGCTGGCCGTGCGCGCGGGCGCCGCGCAGGTCGACGGCAGCGCGCGGAGGTTCGGCGCGGGCGCGGGCAACACGCCGGTGGAGGCGTTCGTCGGGGTGTGCGACAAGCTCGGTATCCAGACCGGAGTGGACTTCTTCGCGGTGGTGGACGCCGCGGAGGACGTGGTGCTGCCCACCATGCCCGAGGAGTGCCGCCTGGACCGGATGGCGCTGATCATGGGCTACGCCGGGGTGTACTCCAGCTTCCTCAAACACGCCTACCGGGTCGCCCAGCGCTACCAGGTGTCCGGGGCGGAGATCCTGGTCCGAGCCGGGGCGCGCAAGCTGGTCGGCGGCCAGGAGGACCAGTTGGTGGACATCGCCCTGGAGATCGCGGCGGGCACCGCGTTGTAGATTTTTCCGGTGAGGATCGGTGTTTTCCTGCCCACCGTCGGACGGGGTCCCGGCGGCCAGCCCGGTGACGTGGCCGCCTGCGCGCGGCACGCCGAGCAGGCCGGGATCGACTCGGTGTGGGCCGGGGACCAGATCGTGGTCGGCTCGAACTCGCCCATGCTGGACGCGATGGTGACGCTGACCACGGCGGCCGCGGTCACCACCCGGTTGAAGGTCGGCTTCGGCGTGCTGATCCTGCCGCTGCGCCCGGTGGCCGCCGTGGCCAAGCAGATCGCCACCCTGCAACGGATCTCCGGGGACCGGCTGTTGCTCGGCGTGGGCTCCGGCGGCACCCCGCACGGGGTGTCCTCCTGGCAGGCGGTCGGGGTGCCGCAGGGGGAGCGAGGCCGCCTCACCGACGCGGCCCTGGCCGTGCTGCCCGGCCTGGTGCGCGGGCAGCCGACCCGGCTGGCGCACCTGCCCGGCACGCCCACCGTCACCCTCGCGCCGGGCGCCACCATGCCGCCGGTGATCGTCGGCGGCACCGGCCGGGTGGCGATCCGCCGCACCCTGCAGTTCGGGGACGGCTGGTTCCCGTCCATGACCACCCCGGAG
Organism: Kutzneria viridogrisea DSM 43870; assembly: GCF_000525635.1. Taxonomy (NCBI): domain Bacteria; kingdom Bacillati; phylum Actinomycetota; class Actinomycetes; order Pseudonocardiales; family Pseudonocardiaceae; genus Kutzneria; species Kutzneria viridogrisea. The sequence goes on along the minus strand of NZ_CP007155.1, from coordinate 5,690,207 downwards.
TCGGTGGCCGGGGTGGCCGCCATCCTGCGCGAGGGCGCCGCCGAACGCGGTCGGCCCGCCCCCGGCATCACCACCGGGGTCGTCGCCTCGCTCGGCCCCGGCGCGCCCAGCACCCAGGCCGTGGTGAACAGCCTGGCCCGCGGCTACAACCTGCCGCAGGACAAGGCGGCCTCGATCCCGGTCACCGGCGGGCCCGCCGAGGCCGCCGAACGCATGGCGGCGCACTTCGCGGTGGGCGCGGAGGAACTGGTCGTCAGCTTCGCGGGCAGCGACTGGTTCGACCAGATCGACCGCCTCGCCGAGGCCCGGCGTTTGCTCGGTTAGGGAATCTCCCACGGGGCCTTCGGCAGCACGCTGCCCGTCTCCAGCAGGGACTTCAGGTTGGACAGCACGGCGCCCCACCCGCTGGTGATGCCGCGCAGTTCGTCCTCGTCGGCGAGGTGCTCGTGGGTCACCGTCAACCGCACCACGCCCTCGTGCGCGGCGATGTCGAAGGTCACCCGCGAGGTGCGCTCCGGCACCTCGTCGCCCGGCGGCGCCCAGCTGGTCACCAGCTTGCGCGGGGGCTCGCTGACCAGCACCTCGCCCACCACGTCGGGGATTCCCGTGCCGTCCGTGCGCTGGTGTTCCCACCGCGAGCCGACCTGCCAGTCCGACACGTTGTGGTGGCCCCAGTACTGGCCGGTCAGCTCGGCATCGGTCAGCGCCTGCCAGACCTTCTCCGGGGTGCTCTCGATGTAGGTCACGTACACGTAGTTGGGCCGGTCGCCCATGTCCTGTCCCTCCGCTCGTCGTTTCACGGCGCTGAGCACCCGCAGGCGCGGCCGTTCGAACTTGTCGATCCACCGCTCCTGGATCTCGTGCAGCGGCACCGGGTTGAGGTAGTGCAGCTTCTCCCGGCCGCGCCGCACCGTGCTGATCAGGTTCGCCTGTTCCAGCAGGCCGAGGTGCTGCGTGGCCGACTGCCTGGTCATGCCGAGGTGTTCGCACAGCTCGCCCAGGGTCTGCCCGTTCTGCTCGTGCAGCCGGTCCAGCAGGTACCGCCTGGTCTGGTCCGCCAGGGCCCTGAACACCAAGTCCAGCTCAGATCGCACACTCTAAGTTAGGCAGGTAAATGCCTGCACGTCAAGTCTGAACAAGCGAAGACCGCCGAGTTCGCACACGATGGGCGCCATGTCGCGTGCACTGCTCGCAGCCGTCGTACCGTTCGTGCTGCTCACCGCCGCCGTGCCCAGCGTGGCCGACCCGCTGCCCGGCGGACTGGGCCCGTGCGCCGGACCGGCCTGCCCCGGCACGTTCCCGCCGGTCAACAACGGGCCGTTCACCGGGCGTGACGAAGCGATCAACGTGTTCGTCGGCGGCACCTTCGCCGTGCGCGGCGGTGCCGCCGAGGCGGAGGGCAAGGTCGTGGTCGGCGGCGGGTTCGACCTGGCCAAGGACCCCGGCGGATCCGCCGTCTACAACATCGGCATCGTCGGCGTCGGCTCCCGCGTGCCCCCACCCGAGGGCTCCGACTTCCTGACCACCGGCGGATCCGTCACGGTCGCCACCGGACAGCGGCTGCTCGCCGACGGGGGAGTGGTCCGCCACGCCGGTCCGGCCACGGGCACCATCACCGGCAAGTCCGTGCAGGACAGCGCCGCGTTCGCCGGGTTCGCCCCGCTGACGGCCCAGCTCCAGGCGGCCAGCACCTGTTACGCCACCAGCGCGGCCACCGGTACCGCGGTGAACCAGGGCCACCAGACCCTGTTCACCGGCGACGGGCACTCCGCGCTACAGGTCTTCACCGTGGACTTCGACCTGGTCGGCAGCGGCGGCGGTCAGCAGGGCATCGCCTTCGCGGGCATCCCGGCCGGCGCCACCGTGCTGGTCAACCTGACCGGTGACGCCCGGAAGATCGTCACCTACACAGGTGGTCTTGACGATACCGATCCGGTCAACGCGTTGCGGCCGAGGCTGCTGTGGAACTTCCCGACCGCCACCTCGGTGACGATCGGCGGCCTGTCCCAGTTCCAGGGCAGCATCCTGGTCGGCAACCCGGGCAGCACGACGACCGTCACCTCGCCGGGCACGGCCGGGCGGCTGTTCACCACCGGCTCGCTCACCCACGGCGGATCCACCAACAAGGGGCAGGAACTGCACGCCTACCCGTTCACCGGTGACCTGCCGACCTGCGCGGGCCCGCCCACGACCACCACCACGACCACGCCGCCCACGACGACTCCTACTTCTACTTCTACTTCGACTCCGACTTCGACTCCGACGACTTCGGGCACGTCGGACAGCACGTCGACCACGCCGAGCTTGCCGCTGACGACAACGACGAACGTGGCCCCGCCGGTGGACAGCGACTCCTCGTCGGGGCTCGCCAGCACCGGCGCCGACGTCGGCTGGCTGACCCTGATCGGCGCCCTGTTCGTGATCGGTGGGGCACTCGTCACCGTGCTGGTCCGCCGCCGCAGGCAGCACTGAGCGGGGTTCGTGGTCGGCTGGGCGGGACTCGTGGTCCGGTGTGTGGGACTCGGGTTCGGCTGAGTGGGGTTCGGGCTTGGCTGAGCGGGACTCGTGGTCCGGTGGGCGGGGTTCGTCGCCGGGTCAACGGGACTCGCGATGCTCTGGCGGGACTCGCGCTCCCGTGAGCGGGATTCGTGCACCGGTGAGCGGGACTCGCGCTCCCGTGGGCGGGACTCGCCGGGTCAAGGCGCCAGCGTGGTCTGGATCAGGTCGTAGCCGAGGTCGGGGCGTATGCCGTCGGGGTTGGCCAAGCCCGAGGTGTACCAGCTCTTGTCGGCCTCCGGGTGCGGCCCGACCAGTCCGATCCGGCCCGCCCCGCACCCGGCCACCACGGCCGCCGGCTCACCGTTGTCGTAGGTGGCCAGCACGGTCGCGGCGGCCCCGGCGTCCAGCTTGAACACGGGCCCGTCCTGGAAGAACATGTGCCGCCTCGCCCCGCGCCAGGTCACGCTGACCACCGCGTCGTCGGTGTCGCGCACACTGGCGTGCCGGGTGCTGATGTACTGGCTGGTGTTGCCCGGCAGCAGGCCGAAACCCGGTGTCGCGGCGGCGAGGTAGGCGCCCAGGCAGAAGCCCAGGTAGTGCCCGCCCGCCCTGACCCAGCCCCGGATGTCCTCGGCGTGCTCGCGCATCCTGTGCCACGCGGACTCGACGCTGCCACCGCCGGGTTGGGCGTACACCTTCGCGGTGGCCAGGCTGGCCGCCGACAGCCGCACGTCCTCCTTCGGCCCGCAGTAGACGGCGCGGAACGGGGTCGGGCAGTTCTCCAGCAAGGTGGCCACCGACTCCGAGCAGCCGGAGCAGGACGCGGGCCCGCGGTAGACCAGCGCCACCGGCCGGACCGCGGGCGGGGCGGGCGGCTGCCCTCCGCACGCGGCCAGCCCGGCGAGCAGGCCCACGCCGCCCGCGGCGATCAGGAAGTCGCGCCGCGAGCGCCCCGCACCCCGGCAACCCCGGCAGTCGGCCATCTCGTCAACCTCCTTCTCGCCAGGTTGGCCACCGCGGTGACCAGCGACTCCAACGGCCCACGCCCGGCGGTGGCCCGCCAGGCCAGACCGATCAGCAGCGCGACGAGCACCTGAAGGGCGTACCCGGTGCCCGGGTCGTAGACGTCGTAGTCGGAGTTGATGAACATGATGTGCGCCGTGTACAGGGTGAGCGTCATGCTGCCCGCCGCGGCCAGCGGGGTCTGCACCGCCCACACCACGCGGCGCGCCACCGGCCAGGTGAGGCGGGTCAGCAGCAGCATCGCGCCCAGCAGACCGGCCGCCGCGCCCGCCGTACCGGCCAGGTCCAGCGGGGTGCTCGTGTGCGGCGCGTTCACCGCGAGCCACCACCACGAGCCCGGCGGCGTGGTGCCGTCCCCGCCCAGGGTGAGCAGCTCGTTCGTCTCGGGCACGGTGAGCGGGCTGTCCGGCTGCGCGATCCAGATGTGCGACAGGCCGCCCATCGGGTTCAGCAGCCACCAGGACGTGACGGCGGCCCCGACCGCGACCACGGCGCCGGAGACCAGCAGCCCCGCCGCGACGCCCACCTTGGACAGGGTCAGGCGGCCGATGACCAGGCCCGTGCACAGGTAGGCCAGCCACGGGAAGGCCGGGTACTCGCCAGTGATCGTCAGTTCGGACAACAACGCCACGGGGTGGTGCAGCAGGTAGCCCAGGGTGGGGTTGGCCAGGCTCGGCTTGGGCAGGTCGGGCAGCCACAGGTGGGTCAGCACCGGGGCACCGGCCGTCACCGCCACGCCGAGGATCGCCACCAGCCAGGTCGGCAGGAACACCAGTGGCACGGCGAGCAGGAACAGCACGGCGTAGTACGGCAGGATCACCGCCCCCAGCTTGGCATCGGTGTAGCCCAGCAGCAGACCGATCGCGCCGATGGCCAGCGCGCGGGCCACCAGGGCCGCCGCCGTGCCCAGTGCCGCCGGGCGGCGGACCCGTGCCCGCCCGGTCATGAACGCGATGCCGACCCCGGCCAGCACGGCGAACGTGGCGGCCGCCCGGCCGCCGAAGACCGCGAACGCCAACGTCGGGCTGCCGTCCGGGTTCGACTCGTTCAGCGAGTGCACGGCCATCATGCCCAGCAGCGCCACGCCCCTGGCGGCGTCCACGCCGACCAGCCGCTTGTTCACGGCGCCATCACCGCGTCCACCAGGTCGTGCCCGAGGTCCACCCCGAGCCGGTCGGGGGTGTCCAGGCCGATGTCGGTGAACCAGTCCTCGGTGGCCTCCGGGTGCGGGCCGACCACGCCGACCCGCCCCTGCCCGAACGGGGTCACCAGCGCGGCCACCGTCTTGTTGCGGTAGGTGGCCAGCACGGTGCCCGGCGCGCCCCGCTCCAGCAGGAAGTGCGGGCCGTCCTGGAAGAACAGCACCCGCTTGTGACCCCGCCAGCGCACCTGGACCAGCGTGCTCTCGTCGGTGTCCAGACTTGCCTTGCGGGAGGCGATGTACTGGTCGGTGTCGCCGGGCAGCAGGCCGAAACCCGGTGTGGCGCCTGCCAAGTAGCCGCCGAGGCAGAAGCCCAGGTACCTGCCGCCGGCCCGGACGAACTCGCGGATCGCGCCCCGCTGCTTGCGCAGGTGCGGGTAGGCGTCCTCGAGTTCGCCGCCGCCGGGCTGGGCGTAGACCGTGGCGGACCCGAGCGTCTCCGGGGTCAGCTTCAGCTTCTCCTTGGGCCCGGTGTACCGGACCTCGAAGTCCCAGCTGCTGCTCGCCAGCAACTCGGCGACCGCCTCGGGGCAGCCCGGCAGCGAGGCCGGTCCGCGGTAGACCAGCGCCCTCACCGCGCACCCGCCCGCACCAGGCCGCGGTCGCGGATCACCCGCCACAACCGTGGACGGCGTGCCCCGGGCCGCACGGGGACCGACTCCTCGTCCTCCAGCACGCCCTGGGCCGGGATGCCCCGCCAGCGCGAGCCGGAGGGCAGGTGCTCGCCCTTCATCAGCAGGGACAGCGAACCCAGCGAGACCCCGGCGCCGACCACGGCGTCGTAGAGCACGATCGCCCTGGTGCCGACCGTGGCCCCGGCCTCGACGGTCACCTGCGACATCTTCATCACGCGGTCCTCGAACAGGTGTGTCTGCAAGGAAACCTGTGTGCCGACCACCGCGTCATCGCCGATCCGGACCAAGTCGAACTCCGTGAGGTAGGTGGTGCCGATCCAGGTGCGGCGGCCGATGCTGGCCCCGAACCACCGCAGCACCGGCGGCAGGAAAGGGGTGCCCACGAGCATGCCGACCCCGGCGGGCACCGCGGCGGCCTCGAACATGCCGGTGACGAACTCCGAGCGGCGCACGAACGGGCTCCACAGCGGCTCGACCCTGGGCCGGTACGCGCCGATGAGGTTGCGCTTGATCGCCGCGCAGTAGGCGATCACCGCCAGGCCCGCCGCGATCGCCACGAACGGCGAGACCAGCGCGGGCACCGGCAGGTCGCGGCCCTGGGCCAGGCCGGACAGGGCCAGCAGGTACAGGTAGAAGCTGACGCCGAGCACCGAGGCGGGCAGGGTGGCGCGGAAGAACTCCACGGCCAACCGGTGCAGCACCACCTTCAGCGGGGGCTGGAAGGTCTCCGCCTCGGAGAAGGAACCGCTGTCCTGCCGCTGCGGCAGGTGCATCGCGGGCGACCCGAGCCAGGAGGTGCCCCCGGGCACACCCGCGGGCGGCGGCACGGTGCTCACGCCGACCAGGGAGCCGTCGCCGAGTTCGGTGCCCGCGGGCACGAACGCGGCGTTGCCGACGAAGGCGCGCTGGCCCACGCTGGTGGGCAGCAGGGTGAACCGGCCGTTGGCGAAGGTCGCCGCGCCGATGCTGGCCATGTCGGCCACGAAGCTCTCGTCCCCCAGGGTGAGCAGGTCCGGGTCGAGGTGCGCGGCCGTGGAGACCTCCGCGCGCTTGCCGACCGTCGCCCCCAGCAAACGCAGCCACGGCACGGTGTACAGCGTGGCGTACAGCGAGTTGGTGAACATCAGGCTGAACTCCAGCAGCTTGTCCGCCACCCACTTGCGCATGCCCAAGCCCGAACGCATCGGGTGCACGCCGACCGGAACCCTTGGCAGCACAAGGCGTTTGCCCAGTGCCACCACGGTGCACACGGTGAGCACGAACACCGGGCCAGCGGCCACCGTGGCCAGCAACCCGGCGAGCACCCCGTACTCCAGCAGCGCCCACCAGACCAGCGCCACCCCGGGCAGGATCATCACGATCGCGCCGACTTCCAGGCTCAGCAACCCGAACAGGCCCGCGAGCACGTGGTGCGGGCGCCAGCGGCGCAGCGGCCCCCGTGCCGCCATCATGACCTCGGCCGCCGACTCCAGTTCCGGCACCGGGCGCGCCGGTGCCCCGGACCAGCGGTCACCCGCGGGCACCGACTCGCCGTCACCGAGCACCGACTGCTCACCCAGGCCCGCGCGGGCACCCACCGAGGCGCCCGCGTCCAGCACCGTGTTGGCCCCGACGAAGGCGCCCTCGCCCACGTGGATCGGCGCGACCACGACCCAGCCGTCCTCGACCCGCCACGGCCGCAGCGCCGCGCCGTAACCGATCGAGGCGCCCGCGTCGATCCGCACCAGAGTCGGCAGGGCGATCATGCTGGTGGCGACGGTGGTGTCCCGGCCGACACGGGCACCGAGCACCCGCAGGTACGCCGCCATCAGTGGGGATCCGCTCACCACCGGCAGCGGTCCGATGGCCAGCAACAGGTCCAGCAGCCACAGCCGCAGGTAGGTCGGGCCCCACAACGGGTACCGGCCCGGCTTGATGCCCAGCGCCAGCGGGCGGGCCAGCACGAGCGGCACCAGCCAGCGCACGCCCAGGTAGCTGACCAGGATCGCGATCATGAGCTGGACCAGCACCGCGACCGACACGTCACCGTCGTTGACGGTGTAGACGTAGGACACCGGCAAGGTGATCACCAGCATCAGCAGGTAGATCATCACCAGCTGGGCGCCACCGGCCCGTGCGATGCGGGATCCGCTGTGCCGCAACGCCTCCGGCCTGGGCGGCACCCGTTGCGGGGGCACGGCCGCGGCCAGGTGGCCCGCCATGCCGCGCACGGTCGGGTTGTCGTAGAGGTCGCGGACCGCGGCGTTGGTCCCGCGCTCGCGCAGCAGCGAGACCACCCTGGCCGCGAGCAGCGAGTGCCCGCCGAGGTCGCCGAAGAAGTCGGCCAGTACGGACAGGGACTGCGGCGGCAGGCCGAAGGCCTCGGCCCACACGGCGTGCACCTGCTGCTCCAGCTCGCCCTCCGGCGCGACCACCGGACCGTCCACAATGGTCAGCAGCCGGTTGCGCGGCGGCGCGAGGCGCTTGCGGTCCACCTTGCCGCTGGGCATGGTCGGCAGGTCCTCGACCACGTCCAGGAACGAGGGCACCATGTAGTTGGGCAGCCGCCGCCGCAGTTCCTCGTGCAGGCGCGCGACCAGCCCCTCCTGCTCGGCGGCGATGACGTAGGCCGCCAGCTCGCGGGGCGCGTCGGGCTCCTCGGAGACCGGCACCATCGCGGCCACCGCCACCGCGACTCCCGCGTCCTCCAGCAGCACGTTCTCGATCTCGCCCAGGTCCACCCGGTAGCCGCGGATCTTCACCTCGGCGTCGGCCCGGCCGAGGTACTCGATCTCCCCGTCCTCGGTGATCCGGCCCAGGTCCCCGGTGCGGTACAGGCGGCCGCCGTCGGGGGCGAGCGGGTGCCGGATGAACCGGTCCGCGGTCAGCTCCGGCCTGCCCACGTAGCCGCGGGCCACCCCGGGCCCGCCGATGCAGATCTCGCCCTCCGCGCCGTCGGGCACCGGCTCGCGCTGTTCGTCCAGCAGCACCACGGAGTAGGTCGGCAGCGGGCGGCCGATCGTGACCGGCTTGCCGGGCACCAGCTCACCCCAGGTCGCGGTCACGGTGGCCTCGGTGGGGCCGTAGGTGTTGAGGATCCGCCTGCCGGGCCTGCTCCACCGCTCGACCAGCTGGCCGGGGCAGGCCTCGCCGCCGACCAGCAGGTTGCGCACCAGAGGCAGTTCGCGCGGGATCGTGGCCAGTAGGGTCGGCACGCAGTACAGGACGGTGATGCGTGCCTCGTCGAGGAAGTCGGCCAGCTCGGCGCCCAGCCGCCGGGAGTCGGTGGGCCCGGCCACCAGCGTGGCCCCCACCGCCCAGGTGGGCCAGATCTCCTCGATCGAGAAGTCGAAGGAGATCGTCATGCCCTGGTAGACGCGGTCGCCGGGGCGCACGTCGTACAGCTCGGGCACCACGTCCAGGAAGTTGCAGATGCTGCGTTGGGTGACCTCGACCCCTTTGGGGCGGCCACTGGACCCGGAGGTGTAGATCACGTAGGCGGCCGGGTCCGGATCGCTCAACGTGTCCGGGGCAGGTCCCGGTCTGCCGGGGCTGCGTGCCTCGGTCGGGCCGTCCACGGTGAGTACCGGGCAGATCGTGGCGACCACCAGGTCGGAGGTGGTCAGCAGCAGGTCGACCGAGGCGTCCTCGAGGATGTAGCCCACCCGGTCGGCGGGGGATGCCGGGTCGATCGGCACGAAGGCGGCACCGGCCTTGCCCACCGCCAGCAGGGCTACGTAGGTCTGCACCGATCTGCGCAGCAGGATGGCGACCCGTGAGCCCTCGCCGATTCCGCGCGATCTGAGCCGGTACGCGAGCTGGTTGGCCAGCTCGTCGAGTTCGCGATAGGTCAGTTCTTCCCGTTCGCATTCCAGGGCGACCGCGGCGGGCACGGCGTCAACGGAGTGTTCGAAGACGTGGTGCAAACGTCGCGCGGATTCGTCAACTGTCAATGCGGAGTCGGACCAGGAATTCCGACGGCCGTGTTTCATTGGTCAGCGTCTCCACGTCCCGCACGGGAGCGCGAGGGTAATTTTCACTACATTGAGTGAGCAGGTGGTCACTCAAGCGAGTGTACTGCGCCAAGTGGAATACAGCCAGTAGTCACACGGATGGAGGATTAGGACTCTGGACGATCGGTCACGACTGTGCTGGAAGGCCTCGCAACGATTTGTCCGGTGATGCCCGGTATGAGGAATGCTGAATTTCCCGGAGCGTTTTGTGATGGGTGCTCAGATATATCTTTTTGGGGAGGCGTCGCCCGGGACGGGGTGGGACAAACACCCGCCCCGGGGTGGCGTTCCGCGAAGGCCGAAGGAAAGACGGGCCGGTCCTCAGCGCGGGGCGGTGTACTGCTCGATCGTGCCGCCCGCGGTGCTGGCGGTCTGGACGCACAGCACCGGCACACCGTCCAGGTCCGGCGTGATGGCGAGCCGCGGCGCGGTGGCGCCCTTGATCGTCGTGTAGAACACGAACCCGTCCGAGCCGGTCTGCTGCCGCGCCCACTCGTAGGCCACCGAGTCGGGTGCCTTGCCCGCCCACCGCGGCTGCTCGCAGCGCACCGTGTCACCAACGGCCCGCGAGCCGGTGATGGTCGGCTTGCCCACGGGCATCGGCGCCAGCACCGGGTCCGGCTGGGTCAGCCAGGACCGCAGCGCCGCGGTGTCGGCGAAGCCACCAGGGTAGCGGTCCTGGCCGCACTGCTTGCCGACCACCTCGCCGCCGAAGCTGGTGATGCCGACCAGTTCCGGTCCGGTGGCGGTGTCCCGCACCAGCGGGCCGCCGCTGTCCCCGGCGCAGATCGTGTCCTTGCCCTGGGCGCAGACAACCGAGCCACCGTCGACCACGCCGCCCAGTTGCGCACCGCACCGCTGGTCGCTGATCACCGACAGGTCGGCCCTGCGCAGCACGTCCCCGATGCTGCTCAGCGGATCGGCCGGGTCGGTGGCCTTGGTGCGCCCGTGCCCGTAGGCGTGTACCGCCGTGCCCTCGGCGGGCGGGTTCTCGGCCACCCGCACCGGCTGGACCCCGGACACCGGCCGGGCCAGCGCGATGATCGCTACGTCGTTGGCGACCGCCGACTTCTCGAAGCTGTTCGGGTCGCTGGGCGAGGGGATTAGCCGGTAGCCGGGGTGGATCGCCACACCGCGGATCGGCAGCACGGTGCCGGGGTTGGTCGACAACACCGAGGCGCCCAGGTGCACCTCCCAGTGCGTCGGGTCGCCGTGGTCGAGGCAGTGGCCCGCGGTGGCCACCCGGTCCGGGGCGATCAGCACCCCGCCGCACAGCTCGCGCTGCTCCAGCGGCCGGTCGCCAGCCGAGGCGATGGTGACCATCCACGGGGCCGCCGACTGGTCCGGCAGTTGCGTGCCCCCGGACACGGCGAAGGCCGGTGCCGCGCCCAGCAGCACGCCCGCGGTGACCGCGAGCAGCACACAGGTCCTGCGATGCATGAGCTTCCTTCCCTCGGTTGACCACCAGGAGATTAGGAACGCGCACGCTCACCGGGCATCGCCCCAGGGACTGAGGCGGCACCACACCTTCGTCAGCTCAGTCGTAGCTGACCTTCACCACCGGCGATTCCGGCACCGCCTGGCAGGCAAGCGAGTACCCCTCGGCCAGGTCCTGCTCGTCCAGCACCTCGTTGCGCAGCAAGCGGACCTCGCCCTCGGTGATCCGGCACGCACAGGCACTGCACGCGCCCTCGCGGCAGGAGAACGGCGCGTCCAGCCCGCTGTCGAGCAGCACGTCGAGCAGGCGCCGACCGGCGGGCCAGCGCAGGCTGTGGTGCCGCCCGTCCAGGTCCACCTCCAGGTCGGTGACCGGCCCCTCAGCGGGTGCCGCCGAGCCCTGGTCCCCGGTCAGCGAGACGAACCGCTCCACGTGGATCTCCCGCACCGCAAGGGAACGCAGCACACCCAGCACCGCCTCCATGAACGGGCCGGGCCCGCACAGGAACGCCTGGAACCCGCGGAACGGCTCGCTCAGCGAGCGGAGCTGGGCCGCGGTGGGCAGGCCCTGCACCGACTCCAGCCAGTGCACGACATGCAACCGCTCGGGGTGCCGTGCCGCCAGTTCGCGCAGCACGGCGGCGAAGATCACCGACCGCTCGTCCCGGTTGGCGTAGACGAGCACGATCCGCCCGGTACCGGCCGCCAGCACCGACTTGACGATCGACAGGATCGGGGTGATGCCGCTGCCCCCGGCGAACAGCAGGAAGTCCCCGTCCAGCGAACGCGGGCTGAAGACCCCGGCGGGCGGCAGCACCTCCAGTTCGGTACCGGCGGACACGGTGTCGCACAACCAGTTCGAGCCGTACCCCTCCGGCACCCGCTTGACCGTCACCTGCGGCGGCTCGTCCAGGTGCGGCGAGCTGGACAGGGAGTAGCACCGCGACACGCCGCCAGGCAGCCGCAAGGTCAGGAACTGCCCTGGTCGGTAGGCGAGACCGGGTGCGTCGAACACCAGGGAGCGGGCCTGCTCGGTCTCCTCGACCACCCGCGCCACGCGGAGCCGCAGTGGCGCGCGCTCAGTCATGCCGTGCCACGGGGATCGTGCCGTCCAGCACCGCCCGCGCGATGCTCTCGCGGAGTCGGCCGCACATCGGCACGAGCGCGCTGGACTGCCCGGCCGCGGCGAACTCCGGGCAGCTCGCCGCGGGCTCGCCGGTCCACTGCACGCTGGTGTGCGCCAAGCTGTTCTTCTTCACCAGCACGGTTGTCGCGCAGCTGCGGCAGTTGTGCGGCACCAGCCCCTCGGTGAGTTGGCGCTGGATGTCGGCACGGGTGGAGTTCAGCACTGCTCGGCCCGCCGCGCCAGGTTCTCCGCGACCTCCCGCTGCCACGCCTGGTTGGCCCGCGTGGTGTCCACTTCGAACTCGAAGCGGCGCACCATGTCCTCGGTGACCTCCTCGACGTCCACGTAGAACTGCTCGTACCAGCGCCGCAGCTGGTAGACCGGACCGTCCTCCTCGCACAGCAGCGGGTTGTCGATGCGGGTCTTGTTGCGCCAGATCTCCACGTCCTGCATGAAGCCGACCCCGGTGTTGCGCGCGAACTTCGCCGCGATCCTGTTGGCGTGCTCGTCGGTCAGCCCGGGCAGCTTCTTCACGATCACGCCCCACTGCAACACGAAGGAGGTGGGCGTCACGGGGTAGTGGCAGTTGATCAGCACCGTCTCCACGGTGGTGCCCTGGTAGTCGTTCCACAGCCTGTCGATCATGTACGAGGGGCCGTAGTAGGAGGCCTCCGAGCGGGTGGTCAGCTCGGCGGCGCCGGAGTAGCTGGAGCCCACCGCCACGTCCGGCCGCGCCTTGGAGTCCAGGTACTGGCTGGCCACGTGGCCCTCGAAGACGTTGCGGAAGTAGGTTGGGAACGCGAAGTGCACGTAGAAGAAGTGCGCCATGTCCACGACGTTGTCCACGATCTCGCGGCAGTTGGCACCCTCGATGCGCACCGAGTCCCAGGTCCAGTCGCTCCACTCTGCGCTGAACGCGCCCTCGATGCGCGGGATCGCCAGCTCGGGCGGCGGCGGGTTTCCCTGCGGGTCGTGCCAGACGAACAGTTGCCCGTTCTGCTCGCAGGTGGTCCACGCCCGGGTTCGTGCCCGCAGCGGCACCCGCTTGGCGTACGGCACGTCCACGCAGCGGCCGTCCCCGCCCCAGCGCCAGTCGTGGAACGGGCAGGCGATCGCACCCTGTTTGACCGTGCCCTGGCTCAGGTCCCCGCCCATGTGGCGGCAGTACGCGTCCAGCACGCGCAGCGACCCGGCCCCGTCCTGGAAGACCACCAGCTTGGTGCCGAACGCCTCCACGGCGTGCGGCTTGCCGTCGCGGAAGCCGGTTGCCAGGCCGAGGCAGTGCCAGCCGCGGGCGAACCGGGTCGGCGCGGCGCCCGCGTCGATGGAGCGAACCTCGGCTGCCGTGCTCATGACACCTCCAGTCGTAGTTCTGGAACAGGTTATAGTTTCGCCCGGCCTCAGCGCTACTGCGCGGTATCGACATGGACGAGAACACGTTCTAGTCTGGGGTCATGAGCGATCAGGTCATCGGGGCCGTCCGTGACCTGCTGCCCGCGCTGCGCGAGCGGGCACAGCAGGCCGAGGACCGGCGCAGGCTGCCCGAAGAGTCGATCAAGGACCTGGACCGGGCTGGCTTGTTCCGGCTGCTGCAACCGGCCAGGTTCGGCGGCCACGAGGCCGATCCGCTGACCTTCTACACGGCGGTCCGCCTGGTGGCCAGCGCCTGCGGGTCCACCGGCTGGGTCGGCTCGGTGGTCGGCGTGCACCCGTGGCAGCTCGCGCTGTTCCCCGAGCAAGCCCAGCAGGACGTGTGGGGCCCGGACCCGGACACTCGGATCTCCTCCTCCTACGCGCCCACCGGCAAGGCCCGCCTGGTCGCGGGCGGCTACCAGCTGTCCGGCCGGTGGAGCTTCTCCTCCGGCTGCGACCACGCGAGCTGGGTCTTCCTGGGCGGCATCGTCACCGACGAGTCCGGCAACCCGGTGGACTTCTGCACCTTCCTGCTGCCCCGCGAGGACTACGCCATCGAGGACGTCTGGGACACCGTCGGCCTGCGCGGCACGGGCAGCAACGACATCCTGGTGCGGGACGCCTTCGTGCCCGCACACCGCGCGCTGAGCTTCGCCGACACCTCGAAGTGCGTGTGCCCCGGGCAGGAGGTCAACCCGGGCCCGCTGTACCGGCTGCCCTTCGGCGCCGTGTTCTCCTACACGATCACCACGCCGATCATCGGTATGGCGACCGGCGCGTACGAGGCGCACGTGGCGTACATGACCGAGCGCGTGCGCGTGTCGTTCAAGGGGGAGAAGTCCAAAGAGGACCCGTACGCCAAGGTGCGCATCGCTGAAGCCGCCAGCGAGATCGATGCGGCGTGGTTGCAGCTCAAGGACAACATGGAACAGCTGGTGCGGCACGCCGTCGCGGGTGAGCGCATCCCCCTGTCGCTGCGACTGCGCGTGCGACGCGACCAGGTGCGCGGCACGGGGCGCTGTATCCAGGCGATCGACCGGTTGTTCGAGAACTCCGGCGGGCGGGCTCTGCGCGTGGGCACGCCGATCCAGCGCTTCTGGCGGGACGCCCACGCCGGGCGCGTGCACGCCATCAACGACCCCGAACGCGCGCTGAACATGTTCGGGACAGGGGAGTTCGGCCTTCCCGTGCAGGATGCGATGCTGTGATGGGGAAATTCGCCGACGCGGGCGGGCTTCGCCTGCACTACCACGACTTCGGTGACGGCCCGCCGGTGGTGTTCCTGCACGGTGGCGGACCCGGCGCCTCGGCCTGGAGCAACTTCGCCCGCAACATCCCGGTGTTCGCCGAGCGCTTCCGCGTGATCGCCGTGGACCAGCCGGGCTTCGGCCGCTCCGACAAGCCCACCGAGCACGGCCAGTACTTCACCTTCAGCAGTGACGCCTTGCTGGCGCTGCTGGACAAACTCGATGTGGAACGAGTCGCGCTGCTGGGCAACTCGCTGGGTGGTGGCACCGCCGTGCGCTTCGCGCTGGACCACCCCGACCGCGCGGGACGACTCGTGCTGATGGCGCCGGGCGGCTTGGGGCTCAACGTGTTCGCGCCCGATCCAACAGAGGGCGTCAAGCGGCTGGGGGCCTTCGGGGCGCGTCCGGGCCGCGACACGCTCGCCGCGTTCCTGCGCACCCTCGTGCACGACCAGTCCCTGATCACAGAGGAGCTGGTCGAGGAGCGCTACGCGGCGGCGAGCGACCCGGAGTCGTTGCGGGCCATGGCGGCGATGGGCGCCTCGTTCAGCCGACCGGACAGCTTCGAGCAGGGCATGCTCTGGCGTGAGGCGTACCGGCTGCGGCAGCGGGTCCTGCTGGTGTGGGGCCGGGAGGACCGGGTCAACCCGCTCGACGGGGCACTGGTGGCGCTGAAGCTGATCCGGCGCGCGCAGTTGCACGTGTTCGGCGGCTGCGGGCACTGGGCGCAGCTGGAGAAGTTCGCCGAGTTCAACCGGCTGGCGATCGAGTTCCTGACCGGGGAGGCGTGATGATCCGCTCGCTGGCGTACCTGCGGATCGAGGCGACCGACCTCGGGGCGTGGCGGGAGTTCGGCCTGAAGGTGCTGGGCATGGTGGAGG
Organism: Kutzneria viridogrisea DSM 43870; assembly: GCF_000525635.1. Taxonomy (NCBI): domain Bacteria; kingdom Bacillati; phylum Actinomycetota; class Actinomycetes; order Pseudonocardiales; family Pseudonocardiaceae; genus Kutzneria; species Kutzneria viridogrisea. The sequence continues at coordinate 5,674,753 of NZ_CP007155.1, read as the reverse complement.
GCAGGGGCGGCGACCCCGAGGCGCTCTACCTGCGCATGGACGACTTCCCCGCGCGGCTGGTCATCGTGCCGGGGGAGCGCGACCGGCTCGCCCAGTCCGGCTGGGAGACCGCCAACGCCGCCGAACTCGCCGAACTGGCGACCCGCCTGGACAGCGCCGGGGTGTCGGTCGAGGAGGGCACCGAGGCCGAGTTGGCCGACCGGCGCGTCGCGGGGCTGATCCGCTTCGAGGACCCGTCCGGCAACAGCCTGGAGGTCTTCCACGGGGCCGCGCTGGAGCACCGCAGGGTGGTCAGCCCGTACGGGCACCGGTTCGTGACGGGGGAGCAGGGGCTCGGGCACGTCGTACTGTCCACAAAGGACGACGAGGCGGCCCTGCACTTCTACCGGGACGTGCTGGGCTTCCGGCTGCGCGACTCGATGCGGCTGCCGCCCCAACTGGTCGGCAGGCCCGCCGACGGGCCGCCCGCCTGGCTGCGCTTCTTCGGCTGCAACCCGCGCCACCACAGCCTCGCGTTCCTGCCCATGCCCACGCCCAGCGGGATCGTGCACCTGATGGTCGAGGTCGAGAACACCGATGACGTGGGCCTGGCACTGGACCGCGCACGGCGCAGGAAGGTGCCGATGTCGGCCACGCTGGGCAGGCACGTCAACGACCTGATGCTGTCGTTCTACATGAAGACCCCCGGTGGCTTCGACGTGGAGTTCGGTACCGAGGGGCGGCAGGTGGCCGACGAGACCTGGATCGCCCGGGAGAGCACCGCGGTCAGCCTGTGGGGCCACGACTTCAGCGTGGGCCAGCAGCGGTGAGGCAGTTCCGCGCGGTGCTGGGCCACTTCTGCACCGGCGTCACCGTTGTGACCACAGTGGACGGTGACGAGCCGGTGGGCTTCGCCTGCCAGTCCTTCGCCGCGCTCTCACTGGAGCCGCCGCTCGTGCTGTTCTGCCCCGACCGGCGTTCCCGGAGCTGGCCGGTCATCGAGCGCACCGGCGTGTTCTGCGTCAACGTGCTGACCGCCGGTCAGCGCGAGGTGTCGGCCCGCTTCGGCAGCCGGGGCGCCGACAAGTTCGCCGGAGTGGGCTGGACCCGCTCACCGGGCGGGGCCGCCGTGCTCGACGGGGCGCTGACCTGGGTGGACTGCGCGGTCCGCCAGGTGCACCCGGCCGGGGACCACTACGTGGTCATCGGCGAGGTCACCGCGCTGGGGCCGTGCGTTGGTCAGGAGCCCTTACTGTTCTACCGGGGCCGCTACGCCACGACCGACACCAGCCTGCCCACCGACGGGGAGCTGGACAGCCTGCTCACCTGGACCCGTCACGCCGACTGGATCTGACCCGTCACCAGTTCCAGTGCCACCTTGACCGCCGCCCCCATGCGTTCGGGCGCCGGAGCGGTGATGATCGGCAGCGGCACCATGCCGATCATCAGTGCGGCCATCGCCAGCACGGAGCGCAGCTGGTGCTCGGCGTCGGCGTCCTCGTCCGAGAGCAGCATCAGCAGCTGCCACATCAGTTGGCCCAGGTCCGCACCGTGCGGGTGGTCGCGCAACGCGGTCTCGTTGACCTGCGCGAACCGCAGCAGTGGCATGCTCCTGGTGAGCACCGTGGGGATGTGCCGCACGATCTCGGCCCTGTGCTCGGGCGTGCGTGGCAGGTCGCTGGCCCACTCGACCACCTCGGTCACGTCCCCGCGCATGTCCTCGATCAGCGCGGTGACGATGTCCTCCTTGCTCTTGAAGTGGTAGTAGAGCGCGGCCTTGGTGACCTCCAGCCGTTCGGCGATCTCCCGCAGCGAGGTCTTGTCGTAGCCCTGCTCGGTGAACAGTTCCAGCGCGACCTGCTGGATCCGCTGCCTGGTGTCGCTGCGCCGTTCGGCCATCTCGTCCCATCCTCGCAACTTACTTGCCGACCGGCTAGTGTCGTGCGCCGGAAATCCGCCACATAAGTCTAGTCTGGGTTGATGGCGCGGATTGGACGTCCTCCTGCTGAGGTGACGTTGACCGAGCAGGAGCGGGTAACGCTGGAACGGTGGGCGCGGCGGGCGAAGTCGTCGCAGGTGCTGGCACAGCGGTGCAGGATTGTGCTGGCGTGCGCGGACGGCCTGCCAGGCAAGCAGATCGCCGAGGATCTTCGGGTTCACCCGTCGACGGTGACCAAGTGGCGCAGGCGATTTCTCCAGCATCGGCTGGAGGGCCTGGTCGATGAGGAACGGCCGGGCCGTCCGCCGTCGATCACGGTGGACCAGGTCGAAGAGGTGATCGTGGCGACTCTGGAGGAGACCCCGCGCAACGCCACACACTGGTCTCGGGCGTCGATGGCGGAGAAGTCCGGGCTGAGCAAGTCGACCATCGGCCGGATCTGGCGCGATTTCGGGCTCAAACCCCACCGTGCCGAGACCTTCAAGCTCTCGACCGATCCATTGTTCGTGGAGAAGGTCGTCGATGTCGTTGGCCTGTACCACAATCCGCCCGAGCGGGCGGTGGTGCTGTGCGTGGACGAGAAGAGTCAGATCCAGGCACTGGACCGCTCCCAGCCGGTGCTGCCGATGATGCCGGGTATGCCTGAGCGGCGCACACATGACTACGCCCGCAATGGCATCACCAGCCTGTTCGCCGCGTTCGACGTCGCCGATGGCACGGTGATCGCCGAGTTGCATCGTCAGCACCGGGCCGCCGAGTTCAAGAAGTTCCTCATCACGATCGACAAGACGGTCCCGGCGGAGCTGGCCGTCCACCTGGTCTGTGACAACTACGGCACTCACAAGACCCCGGCGATCAAGGCCTGGCTGGCCAAGCACCCCAGGTTCCGCATGCACTTCACCCCGACCGGATCATCGTGGATCAACCAGGTCGAACGCTGGTTCGGCTTTCTCAGCGACCAGAAGATCACCCGAGGTACCCACCGCAGCGTCCAAGCGCTGGAGAAGGACATCCGCGTCTGGATCGCTGACTGGAACACCCATCCACGGCCGTTCATCTGGACCAAGACCGCCGAAGAGATCCTCGAGTCACTCGCCCGATTTTGTAGGCGGATTTCCGGCGCAGGACACTAGTTCGCCGCTACCGTGCCAACTAGCCGGTCGGCAAGTAAGTATCCATCACCAACGTGGGGAGCGTAGGAGATGACGAGCTTTCCAGTGCTCAGGACGTGCCCGTACGGCCCGCCCGAGCCGTATCGCGAGCTGCGGGAACGGGGTCCCGTGCAGGCCGAGCATCCCAGGGTGGGCAAGATCTGGTTGATCACCCGGCACGCCGAGATGCGGCAGGTGCTGATCGATCCCCGGTTCAGCGCCGACCCCCGCAACCCGGGGCACCCCAACGCCGATGAGGAGTTCGTCCCCGGCGGCTTCATCGGCATGGACCCGCCCGAGCACAGCCGGTTCCGCAAGCTGCTGATCCCGGAGTTCTCCGTGCCCCGCCTGAAGAAGATGCGCCCTGGCATCCAGCAGGTCGTGGACGGGCTGATCGAGGACATGCTGGCCGCGGGCGACTCCGCGGACCTGGTCACGGCGTTCGCGCTGCCGGTGCCCTCGCTGGTGATCTGCCAGCTGCTCGGCGTGCCGTACTCCGATCACGAGTTCTTCCAGTCCAGGACCTCGAAGATGGTCGACTTCGACACCAAGCCGGAGGAGTCCAGGGCCCTCGGCGAGGAGTTGGGGCACTACCTCGGCGAGCTGGTCGCCCAGCGTGGGCGTGAGCCCCAAGACGACCTGATCAGCCGGATGCTCGCCAGCGGCAAGGTGAGCCCGGAGGAGATCATCGGCTCCTCGGTGCTGCTGCTGATCGCCGGGCACGAGACCACCGCGAACATGATCTCGCTGGGGGTGCTGACCCTGCTGGACAACCCCGGCTGGGCCCAGGACCCACGGGCCGTGGACGAGTTGCTGCGCTACCACTCCATCGCCGACCTGGTGACCGACCGGGTCGCCGTGGCCGACGTGGAGATCGGCGGCAAGCTGATCCGCGCGGGGGAGGCCGTCGTCACCCTGGGTTTGGCGGCCAACTGGGACGAGACCGTCTTCGAGCGCCCCGAGCAGTTCGACCCGACCCGCGCCCGCAACCACCTGGCCTTCGGCTACGGCGTGCACCAGTGCATCGGCCAGAACCTGGCCCGCGCCGAGTTGGAGATCGCCTACCGGACCCTGTTCGAGCGGGTGCCCACGCTGCGGCTGGCCGCGCCCGTGGCCGAGTTGCCGTTCAAGTACAACAGTGCGATCTTCGGCCTGCACTCGATGCCCGTGACGTGGTGACCCCTGCTTTACGCTCGAGTAACCCTACTCTAGAGTAGGAATGGGCGGACGCGGAGGAGCGCGCAATGGCGAAACGGGCCGGACTGGACCCGATGGGGCTGGCGTTGGGGCTGCTCAACAAGGTGGCCGGTGCGCCACTGCTGGAGCGGTTCGGGCTGCACAAGCCAGTGGAGAAGGTGGCCTACGAGGCGACCAGGGCCGGGTTCCGCACGATCGGCGCGGCGACCAGGACCTTCAAGGCGGTCGGCAAGCTGGGCGGTGCCCCGGCGCGACTGCCCTCGGCGCCGGAGAGCGGCCTGTTCGACCTGACGCCCACCGACGAGCAGCGCATGATCGTGGACACGGTGGCCGAGTTCGCCGCCGAGCAGCTGCGGCCCGCCGCGGCAGCGGCCAACGAGTCCTGTACCCCGCCGCGCGAGCTGCTCGGCCGCGTCGCCGAGCTGGGCGTGGGCCTGCTCGGCGTACCCGAGCAGCTCGACGGCGCGGGCACCGAGCGCTCGGCGGTGACCAACGTGCTCGTCGCCGAGGCCATGGCGCACGGGGACCTCGGCCTGGCGGTGGCCTGCCTGGCCCCGTCCGCCGTGAGCACCGCGCTGGTGCTGTGGGGTGACGGCGACCAGCAGGCGATCTACCTGCCCTCCTTCGTTGGCGAGGACGTGCCCGCCGCGGCGCTGGCGATCCTCGAACCGCGACCGCTGTTCGACCCGTTCGTGCTGCGCACCACCGCGCGCCGCGGACCGGGCGGGTACGTGCTCAACGGGGTGAAGTCCTTGGTGCCCAGGGCATCCGAGGCCGAACTGTTCGTCATCGCCGCCGAGTTGCCCGGATCCGGGCCCGCGCTGTTCCTGGTGGAGTCCAGCGCCAGCGGGCTGACCGTGGAGTCCGAGCCCGGCATGGGCCTGCGCGCCGCGAACATGGGCCGCGTGCTGCTGGACGAGGTGTCGGTTCCGGCGACCGCCCTGCTCGGCGGCGGCAGCCGCGAGGTCTACACCGAGTGCGTGCGGTTGTCCCGGCTCGGCTGGTGCGCGCTGTCGCTGGGCACCGCCCAGGCCGTGCTCGACTACGTCATCCCGTACGTCAACGAGCGGCAGGCCTTCGGCGAGCCGGTCAGCCACCGGCAGGGCGTGGCCTTCAAGGTCGCCGACATCGGCATCGAACTGGCCGGGATGCGGCTGGTGACCTACCGTGCCGCCAGCCGCGCCGAACAGGGCAAGTCCTACGCCCGCGAGGTCGCGCTGGCCCGCAAGCTGTGCACCGACAAGGGCATGGCCATCGGCAGCGACGGGGTGCAGCTGCTCGGTGGGCACGGCTACGTCAAGGAGCACCCGGTGGAGCGCTGGTACCGCGACCTGCGCGCACTGGGTGTCGTCGAAGGCATCGTCCTGGTCTAGGAGAGGTAGCGGAGATGATCAACCTCGAGGTGCCCAGGAAGTTCGCCGGTCTGGTCAACCAGGCACACCAGGTGGCAGTGGAGTTCTTCCGGCCCAACTCGCGCAAGTACGACCAGGCCGAGCACGCCTACCCCAAGGAGCTCGACCTGCTCGCCGCCGTGCTCGACGGCATGAACTCCTCCGGCGAGGGCGCCACCGGCAACGCCGGTGCGGGCGGGGTGCGCCGGGGCAAGGACAGCGGCGGCGGCATCCGCAACGGCGGCAACCTCGCCACCCTGCTCGGCATCATCGAACTGTGCTGGGGGGATGTCGCCCTGCTGCTGTCCATGCCGAGGCAGGGACTGGGCAACGCCGCCATCGCCTCGGTCGCCGACGAGGAGCAACTGTCCCGGTTCGGCACCAAGTGGGCCGCCATGGCCATCACCGAGCCGGGCTGCGGCTCGGACTCCGCCGCGATCCGGGCCACCGCCAAGCTCGACGGCGACCACTACGTGCTCAACGGCGAGAAGATCTTCGTCACGGCCGGTGGCCGGGCCGAGGCCGTGGTCGTGTGGGCCAGCCTGGACCTGTCCAAGGGCCGTGCCGCGATCAAGTCCTTCCTCGTCGAGAAGGGCACTCCGGGCTTCGAGGTCGTGCGCCTGGAACACAAACTCGGCATCCGCGCCTCCGACACCGCCCACCTGCGGCTGGAGAACTGCCGAGTCCCCAAGGAGAACCTGCTCGGCAGCCCCGAGATCGAGGTCGAACGCGGCTTCGCGGGCGCCATGCAGACCTTCGACAACACCCGGCCCCTGGTCGCGGGCATGGCCGTGGGCGTGGCCCGTGCCGCACTGGAGACCACCCGCGAGCTGCTGGCGGAGGCCGGGGTCGCCGTGGACTACGACCGGCCCGCCAACAGCCAGCACGCCGCCGCTGCCGCCTTCCTCGCCGCCGAGGCCGACTACGAGTCCGCCTACCTGCTGACCATGCAGGCCGCCTGGATGGCCGACAACAACCGGCCCAACTCGCTGGAGGCCAGCATGGCCAAGGCGAAGGCGGGGCGGGCCGCCACCGAGATCACCCTGCGCTGCGTGGAGCTGTGCGGCAGCCTCGGCTACACCGAGAACGCCCTGCTGGAGAAGTGGAGCCGAGACTCCAAGATCCTCGACATCTTCGAGGGCACCCAGCAGATCCAGCAACTCGTCGTGGCCCGCCGCCTGCTCGGCAAGAGCTCCCAGGAACTGCGCTGACCCACCCCGTCTGCCATGAAAGTGCCGTTGCTGGCACTGGACGCCAGCAACGGCACTTTCATGGCGTCTAGGCGGCGTAGTCCGGCAGGTCGATCTTGTCGGCGGGGGGCACGACGAACCGGCTGAACAGGCCGCTGGCGGCGGGGCTGGCGGCCAGCCCGAGCGCGGTGTGCAGCAACCGGATGCCGGTGGTGGAGCGGGGCGCGGCGATGCGCGGGGCGAACGAGGACACGCCCTGGGCCTGGGTCACGTAGGGCCGCATGATCGTCTCGTAGGAGCGGAACGCCGCATGGTGGTCGTGGAGCCGGGACAGCTCACCGGCCAGCACGTAGGCGCCGACCAGCGCGAGGCTGGTGCCCATGCCGCTGATGGGGGAGGCACAGTAGCCCGCGTCGCCCAGCAGGGCCACACGTCCCCGCGACCACTGGTCCACGCGCACCTGGCCGATGGCCTCGAAGTAGAAGTCCTCGGCAGTGTCCATTCCGGACAGTACGCGGTCGGTCTCCCAGCCGGCACCTGCGAACAACCGGCGCAGCAGCCGCTTCTGCTCGGGCGTGGTGAGCTTCTCGCAGCCCCGTGGCTTGGACACGATGGACAGCAGCGCCCTGGTGGTGCCCAGGTTGTCGGGGCGCAGGCCGACGGTGCGGCCCAGGCTCGCGTTGTACCAGCGCGCCCAGTCGCTGTCGGACTCGGCGCGGGGGATGGTGAAGTACGCGGTGTAGAGCCCGAAGGAGCGGATCCGGGTGATGTCGGCGAAGACGAGCTCGCGGGTGCGCGAACGCAGCCCGTCGGCGAGCACGACCAGGTCGAACTCGCGGTCGGGACCGTTGCGGAAGCTGACCTGGACCCGGTCACCGGTGTCGTCCAGGCTGGTGATCTCGTCACCGAAGAGGTACTCGGTGTCCTCCCGGGTGCTGTCGTAGAGCACCTCGGACAGTTCGCCGCGCAGCAGTTCCAGGTCGATCACGAAGCCCGCACCGCCGAAGGAGTCGGCGCCCAGGCTGGCCTTCACCCGGCCGTCGCCGCCGATGAACCGCACGCCCCGCTCCCCGGTGAGCCGCTTGCGGACCTCGCCCTCCAGGCCCATGCGCTGCACGATGGTGTGGCCCGCGCCGCGCAGGTCCACGGTCTGCCCGCCGGGGCGCAGCCGGGGGAAGCGCTCCACGACGGTCGGGGTCATGCCGTACCGGGTCAGCCAGAAGGCGAGTGCGGGACCGGCGATGCTCGCGCCGGAGATGAGTACCCTGCGGGACATGGGAAAGCGCTCCTGATCTCAGTGGGCGGCGATGGTGTCAGCGGGTACTACGAGCACCGCGCGGCTGGCGCGTGAACGTGGCCCGCCCGCTCCAGCCGATCGACCACGCGGGTGCTCGCGGCCGTGGAGACGAGGTCCTTCGCGGTCAGCGGCCTCTCGATGACCAGGTGTTCCAGCGCCGCCAGGTCTGGGGGTTGCTGCGCAGGACCCGGCTCAGCCGCTGCTCGATCACCCCGGTCTGTCGCAGGCGCTCCACGAGGGCCGCGCCGGTCCGCGCTGTGGTCACAGGGCGAGACTACTGGAGAAGTCTCTAACCAGATAAGTTAATTACCCTGTGAGGAGTACCTCGCCGATCCGGGCCAGGTGTTCGGCGGGCGTGCCGAACAGGTGGGCGCTGCCGTGTGCGCGCTTGAAGTACAGGTGCGCGTCGTGCTCCCAGGTGATGGCGATGCCGCCGTGGAGCTGGATCATCTCGGCGGCGACGCGCTGGTATACCTCGGAGCAGTGGACCTTGGCGATGGCGGCGCGGGTGGGGGTCGTGGCGGCGAGCGCGGCGGAGCGGGCGGTCTCGACGAGCACGTGCAGGTCGGCCATGCGGTGCTGCAAGGCCTGGAAACTGCCGATGGCCCGCCCGAACTGCACGCGGCGGCTCGTGTACTGCACGGTCAGTTCCAGGCACCGCGCGGCGCCACCGACCTGCTCGGCGGCGAGGGCCGCACAGGCCAGGTCGCGGACGGCGGTGGGATCGGTGCGGCCGAGGGGGCGCAGTTCGGCCTCACTGATGTCCACAGTGCACAGACGACGGGTCGGGTCCATCGTGGTCAGCTGGCGGCACCGTGCACCGTCCACTTCGGACAGTTTATCGCCGTCGAGCAGCAGGAGCACGTCGGCGATATCGGCGTCAGGCACGTGTTCGCCCCAGATGAGTGCGGGCGTGACCTCACCCGCGGCGATTCGGGGCAACAGGCGCTCCCTTGCCCCGTTGTTGTCGAGGCAGAGCAGGGCCTGCGTGGCAAGGATCGTGGCGAGCATGGGCACTGGGGCGAGGATGCGGCCAAGTTCCTCCATGACGAGCTGAACCGCGGCCAGACCAGAGCCGGTCCCGCCGTGGCACTCGGGGATCATCAGCCCGGCGACGCCGATCTGCCCGCGCAGCAACGACCAGAGCTCGGCGTCGTGGCCCGGCATGACAGAGCGGACCTCGCAGCGCCGCAGGGCGTGCCGGAGCACACGTTGTTCCTCGCTCAGGGACACAGCGCCTCCATGACTCGGCTGCGATGGTACGAATCGGTGCCCCACAGCGTGATCAGCGCGCGGACCCGGGTCAGCCAGCGGCTCAGCGCGTACTCGGCGGTGTAGCCGATCGCGCCGTGCACCTGCAACGCGACGCGGGCGGCACGATAGGCGGACCGGTTGGCGGCGATCTTGGCGGCGGAGACCTGCTGCGGGGTGGGGTCGATGGCGGCGTTGCGGACCAGCGGCAGGGCGAGTTCGAGGCCGACGTGGGTGTCGGCGAGTTGGTGCTTGACGGCCTGGAAGCGGCCGATGGGCTGGCCGAACTGCTTGCGGTGCAAGGCGTAATCGACGGTTCGGGCCAGCAGGGCCTGGCCGAGGCCGAGCAGCTCGGCGGAGCAGGCGAGCACGCCGAGGTCGAAGGCGCGGGCGTCGGCTGGGCCGATCACGTCTGCGGCCCGCACGGTGACGAGGTGCCGGGACCGGTCTACTGAGGACATTTCCGAGCAGGCGACTCCGTGGTGCAGCAACCCGTTCTGCACCACGAAGAGCTGGTCGGCCTGCTGGGCGTGCGGGAGGTGTGGGGGCCAGGCGAGCGAGCCCTTGCCGGTGAAGCCGGACAGCAAGCTCGGCAGCACGGCGAAGGACTCGATGATCGGACCGGGCACGGCGAACCGGCCCAGCTCGAGGAAGAGCACCACGAGGTCCGGCGGCTCCGTCACCTCGTGCAGGCCGAGTTCGTCCAGTGTGGACCACTCGGTGGACTCCGTCAGCGCCTTGTGCAGTACGGCGGCGAACTGGGTCTGCTCGGGCGTCATCGCGGCAGCCCCAGCAGTCGCTCGGCCACCAGGTTGCGCTGGATCTCGTTGGTACCGGCGTAGATCGGACCCGCGAGCGCGAACAGGTAGCCGTCCAGCCACGGGCCGGGGAGTTCAGCCTCAGGCCCGAGCAGGTCCAGCGCGGTCTCGTGCAGCGCAGTGTCCAATTCGGACCAGAACAGCTTGCCCACACTGGACTCCGCGCCCAGCGAGCCGCCGCCGACCAGTCGTGACACGGTCTCCGCGGTGTGCAGCCGGTACGCCTGGGCGCCGATCCAGGCGTCCACTACGCGGTCACGCAGGTACGGGTCACGGCGCTGCCACCACAGGTCCACCAGCCGATCGGCCGCCGCGAGGAACCGGCCGGGGCTGCGCAGGGTGAGCCCGCGCTCGTTGCTGGCGGTGCTCATCGCCACCCGCCAGCCCTCGCCGACCCCGCCGAGCACGTCGTGGTCCGGTACGAACACGTTGTCCAGGAACACCTCGGCGAAGCCCGGTTCGCCGTCCAGTTGCGGGATGGGCCGCACGGTGACGCCCTCGGCGCGCAGGTCGAACAGGAAGTAGGTCAGGCCGCGGTGCCGTTGCGCGCCGGGATCGCTGCGGAACAGGCCGAAGGCCCGGTCGGCGAAGGCCGCGCGGGAACTCCAGGTCTTCTGCCCGCTGAGCAGCCAGCCGCCTTCCGTTGGTACGGCACGGCTTCGGATCGCGGCGAGGTCGCTGCCAGCCTCGGGTTCCGACCAGGCCTGTGCCCAGATGTCCTCCGCGCGAGCCATGCGGGGCAGCAGCCGGGCGAGCTGTTCCCCGGTGCCGTGGGCGAACAGGGTCGGCGCGAGCAGGAAGATCCCGTTCTGGCTGACCCGGGGCGGGGCCCCGGCCGCGTAGTACTCCTCCTCGAACGCCAGCCAGTCCCACAACGAGGCGTCACGTCCGCCGTACTCGGCTGGCCAGGTGATGGCGGAAAGCCTTTCCTGGGCGAGTAGTCGTTCCCACTCGCGGTGTTGCTCGAAACCTGTTGCCGAGTCCATTGAGGACAGGTTGTGCGGGACGTTGGCCGCCAGCCAGGAGCGGACCTCGGCGCGGAAGGTCACTGGCCCGCGGCCTTCATCGCGCGGGCGTCCATGCCGCCCAGCGGATCCGCCGAGACCTCGGCGTTGTGGGCGTGCGCCAGGTGGTGCAGGCCGAACACCGAGTCCATGCCCGCGCGCAGCCCCATCAGGTCCTCGGCCTGGTTGACGGCCTTCTTCGCCAGCGCGAGGCCGAACTGGGGCATCGCGGCGATCTTCGCGGCCAGTACCAGGGTCTCGTCCTCCAACGAGTCGCGCGGCACCACGCGGTTGACCATGCCCCACTCGTACGCCTGCGCGGCGCTGAACCGCTCGCCGGTGAACAGCACCTCCTTGGCACGGCGCGGGCCGAGCACCCAGGGGTGCGCGAAGTACTCCACCCCGGGGATCCCCATGCGCACCACGGGGTCGCTGAAGAACGCGTCCTCGCTGGCCACGATCACGTCACAGGCCCAGGCCAGCATCAGCCCGCCAGCCACGCAGGCGCCCTGCACCATGGCGATCACCGGCTTGGGGATCTCCCGCCAGCGGCGGCACATGCCCAGGTACACCTCGCTCTCGCGGGCGAACCGCCGGTCGGCGCCCTCGCACCCGGTGTGGTCCCACCACAGCACCGCCCTTCGCGGGAAGGACTGGTCGGCGTCCCGTTCCGGCGTGCCGATGTCGTGCCCGGCCGAGAAGTGCTTGCCCGCACCGGCCAACACGAGGACCGACACCTCCCGGTCGTCGACGGCTCGGGTGAAGGCCTCGTCCAGTGCGTAGGTCATGGCCGAGTTCTGGGCGTTGCGGTACTCGGGCCGGTTCATGGTCACCACGGCCACCGGGCCGCGCCGCTCGTACTCGACGATCACGGTTGCTCCTCTCGCAGCACGCGCTTGAGCACCTTGCCCGCTGGCGTTCTCGGAAGCTCCGAACGGAACTCCACGAACCGGGGCACCTTGTAGTTGGCGAGTCGTTCCCGGCAGTGCGCGAGAACATCCTCAGTGGACAGTTGATGTCCAGGGGCGGTGATCACCAGCGCCTTGCCCACCTCGCCGAGGCGTCCGTCCGGCACGCCGATCACCGCCGACTCGGCGATGCCGGGCAGCCCGGCCAGTTCCTGCTCCACCTCGGCCGGGTACACGTTGAACCCGCCACAGATGTACATGTCCTTGAGGCGGTCGGTGATCGTCAGGTAGCCGCGCTCGTCCACCCGGCCGATGTCCCCGGTGTGCAGCCAGCCCGCGCTGTCGACCGCCTGCGCCGTGGCCGCCGGGTCGTCCAGGTAGCCGAGCATGACGTTGCTGCCCCGCAACAGGATCTCGCCGGTCACCGGGTCGGTGGCCAACTCGAACCCGGCGGTCGGTCGGCCCGAGGTGGTGGCCACGGTTCGCGCGTCGTCCTCGGGGCGGCACATCGTGGCCACCACCGCCTCGGTCAGCCCGTAGGCGGTCAGCACGCACTCGAAGTGCCGCTGCATGCGCTCCACCAGTGGCACGGGAACCGTTGCGGCGCCGGTGACCGCGAGCCGCAGCGAGGACAGGTCGAGCCCGTCACGGTCCAGCAGTTGCTGGTAGACCGTCGGCGGCCCGGGCAGCACGGTGATCCGCTCGCTGGTGATCAGCGCTGCCGTGCGGTCCAGGTCGAACACCGCCTGCGGCACGATCGTGGCCCCGCGCAGCAGGCAGGCCAGGATGCCCGCCTTGTAGCCGAAACTGTGGAAGAACGGGTTGATCACCAGGTAGCGGTCGGTCTCCCGCAGCCGCCCGCACTCCGCCCAGGCCTCGGCCACCGCGAGGGCCTGCCGGTGCGCGCTCATGGCGCCCTTGCTGCGCCCCGTCGTGCCCGAGGTGAACAACACGTCGCTGACGTCCTCGGGACGGACCTCCGCCGCGCGCCGATCCGCCTCCGCCCTCGCGCGGGGCAGGTCGGTCCAGTCGCCGGTGGGCAGCACGAAGGGCACCGACCCGCCAGCCGCGTGCAGGTCGGCGAGCCGGTCCCTGCCGAGGAAACCCTCGTCGACGACCAGGGCGCGGGCGTTGGTCCGCTCCAGCACGTCACGCACCTCGTGACCGGTGAACCGGGTGCTCACCGGGACGAGCGTGGCCCCGGCGTACAGGGTGCCCAGCGCGGCGACCACCCAGTGCCAGGTGTTGGGGGCGCAGATCGCGACACGCTGGCCGGGCAGCACTCCGGCGTCGAGCAGGACCTGGGCCAGCGAGCGGACCCGCTCGCGCAACCCGGTGAAGCCGATCCGGGTCGAACCGTCCACCACGGCCTCGGACTCACCGAAGCGCTCGGCCGCGGCGGTGACGGCGGCCGGGACGGTGCTGGGGATCACGCGACCACCTCCCAAGCAATTGCTTGGTAGGCTAGCCTACGGGCATGGCGGTGACCAGAGCTCAGGCACGACAGTGGTTGGCCGACAACCTGGTCGGCGAGTTCGCCGCGCTCAGGGGGCTGGGCGGTCCCGGCCGGGAGCACGAGGCGTTCCAGGCCCGGCTGGACTGGGACCGGCACCTGGCCTCGGCGGGCTGGACCTGCCTGGACTGGCCGGTGGAACACGGCGGCCGGGGCGCGAGCCTGGACGAGCAACTGGTCTGGCACGAGGAGTACGCGCGGGCCAACGCCCCCGCGAGGGTCAACCACCTTGGCGAGAACCTGTTGGGGCCCACGCTGATCGCGCACGGCACACCCGAGCAGCAGCGGCGTTTCCTGCCGGAGATCGCCTGCGTCACGCAGTTGTGGTGCCAGGGCTACTCCGAGCCGGAGGCGGGCTCGGACCTGGCCGGTGTGCGCACCAGCGCGCGGCTGGACGGGGACGAGTGGGTGATCACCGGGCAGAAGGTCTGGACCTCGCTGGCGCACCTGGCGGACTGGTGCTTCGTGCTGGCCCGTACCGACCCCGCCGCGACCCGCCACCGCGGTCTGTCCTACCTGCTGGTGCCGATGCGCCAGCCGGGCATCGAGGTGCGGCCGATCCGGCAGCTGACCGGTACCGCCGAGTTCAACGAGGTGTTCTTCGACGGGGCGCGGACCGAGGCCGGGCTGGTCGTCGGCGGGGTGGGCAACGGCTGGGCGGTGGCCATGGCCACGCTGGGCTTCGAACGCGGGGCCGCCACACTCGGCCAGCAGATCGGGTTCCGGCGTGAGCTGGACGGGATCATCGCGCTGGCCCGCCGCAACGGCAGCGTCGCCGACCCGCTGATCCGTGAGCGGCTCACCAGGTCGGCGATGGAGTTGGAGGTCATGCGCTCGCACGCGCTGCGCACCAAGGCCGCCGACGCCTCGGTGACGAAGTTGTTCTGGTCCAGGTGGCACCGCGAGCTCGGCGAGCTGGCCGTGGACGTGCTCGGTGCGGAGTCGGTGATCGCCGAGCCGGAACTGGACCCGTGGCAGCGGCTGTACCTGTTCAGCCGGGCCGACACGATCTACGGCGGCTCCGACGAGATCCAGCGCACGATCATCGCCGAGCGCGTGCTCGGCCTGCCCAGACAGGAGCGCCGATGACCACGTTGCCGCCCTACCCGGCCGGGCACGACCTGCTCGCGGGCAAGGTCGTGGTGATCACCGCCGCCGCGGGCACCGGCATCGGCTCGGCCACGGCGCGGCGCTGCCTGGAGGAGGGCGCCCGGGTGCTGATCAGCGACTGGCACGAACGGCGCCTGGTACAGACCCACCGCGAGCTGGTCACGGCGCACGGGGACGCGGTGGCCGCCGCGGTCTGCGACGTCACCGACCAGTCGCAGGTGGACGCCATGCTGGGCGCGGCGGTCGACCGGTTCGGCAGGCTCGACGTTATGATCAACAACGCTGGCCTCGGCGGGACCAGGTCGGTGCTGGAGATGACCGACGAGGAGTGGGCGCGGGTGCTGGACGTCACCCTGAACGGCACGTTCCGCTGCACCAGGACCGCGCTGCGGCTGATGGTCGAGCAGGGCGCCGGGGGAGCGGTGGTCAACAACGCCTCGGTCGTGGGCTGGCGCGCGCAGGCCGGGCAGGCGCACTACGCGGCGGCCAAGGCGGGCGTGATGGCGCTGACCCGCTGTGCCGCCGTCGACGTGGCCGAGCACGGCATCCGGGTCAACGCCGTGGCGCCCAGCCTGGCGGTGCACCCGTTCCTGGCCAAGGTCACCACCGAGGACCTGCTCACCGAACTGACCGCCCGCGAGGCGTTCGGCAGGTCGGCGCAGCCCTGGGAGGTGGCCAATGCGATGGTGTTCCTGGCCAGCGACTACGCCTCGTACCTGACCGGCGAGGTGCTGTCGGTGTCCAGCCAGCACCCGTGAGGAGGACATCTTGAGCAAGCAGGGACGCCGTGCCGAGTTGCTCGCACTGGCCGCGCGCATGTTCGCCGAACGGGGCTTCCTGGCCACCACCGTGCGCGACATCGCCGACGCCGCGGGCATCCTGTCCGGCAGCCTCTACCACCACTTCGACTCCAAGGAGTCGATGGTCGACGAGATCCTGACCGGGTTCCAGGACGAGCTGTTCGGCCGCTACCAGGAGATCACCGGCTCCGGGCTGCCGCCGCGCGCCGCACTGGAGGCCGTGGTGGTGGCCTCGTTCGAGGCGATCGACCGCCACCACGACGCGGTCGCGATCTACCAGAACGAGGCCAAGTACCTCGCCCAGTTCGAGCGGTTCGGCTACCTGGACGACCGCAACGCCGAGTTCCGCAAGCTGTGGGTTGGCCTGCTGGAGGACGGGGTGCGCGAGGGCGCGTTCCGCCCGGACCTGGACGTGGAACTGGTGTACCGGTTCATCCGCGACACGGTGTGGGTGGCGGTGCACTGGTACCGCCCGGGCGGCGAGCTGTCCGCGCAGGCCGTGGCCGACCAGTACCTGTCGGTGGTGCTGGACGGCATCGCGACTCGGCGCCGCCCCGTCCGCAAGGGCTGAGGACGGGACTCGCGCGCCGGTGAGCGTGACTCGCGCTCCCCAGAGCGGGACTCGCGGGCTTTGCCGCGAGTCCCGCTCGCCCGACCGCGAGTCCCGGCCAGCCGACCGCGAGTCCCGGTCAGCGGTTGAGGAAGCTGATCACGGCGTCGCGTCCGGTGTGGCCCCGCTCGCGGTTCTGGATCGAGTGTGCGGCCCCCGGCACGACCACCAGCTTGCCGTCCGGCGCCGACCGCAGCTCCTGCCTGGCCAGCTCCAGCGGGGTGGACAGGTCGTGGTCACCGTTGAGCAGCAGCGTGGGCACCTTCGGCAACGGGCCCGCCGGGTTGCTGCCCGGTCGCACCACCGGCCAGTCCAGGCAGGTCTGCTGGTAGCCCTGGCCGATGGCCACCGCCTGGGTGAACGGCCACACCTGGCGCTCCGGCAGCAGGCGCCCGCTCAGCTCCAGCAGCGGCTCGCGCAGGAACCGCGGGGTCGCGGCGTTGCCCCAGGGCTGCGGGTTGTCCGTGCACAGCGTGGCCGTGTGCAGGCCCGAGCTGAAGTCGGCGGGCCTGCCGCCACCCGGAGCGCTGTCGGCCAGCAACCCGTCCAGCGCGGTGCTGTCCCCGCCGCGTGCGGAGTGGATCGCCGCGATCAGGTCGTGGTAGGTCGGGTCGGAGAACTCGTAGTCCACGATCGCGTCGTAGATCCGCACCCCGTCAGCGGCGCTGCGGTGGCGCACCACCCAGGCCAGGTCCTCGGCCGGGTCGAAGCCGCACTTCGCCTCGGCGCAGACCGCGCGGAACACCCGGGCCGTCGCGGACAGACCGGTCAGGTAGATCGAGTCCCAGCCGGTGCTGTAGTGGTGCGGCACGACCGAGTCCAGCACCAGCTTGGCCACGTGACCGGGCTGCGCGATGGCGTAGCGCGCGGCGGTGAACGAGCCGTAGGACACGCCGTCCACGACCATCTTGTCCACGCCAAGCGCGCGGCGCAGCAGGTCGAAGTCGGCCACGGTCTGGTCCGTGCCGTACAGCCCGGCGCGGTCGCCGAGCAGGCCCGCGCACTCGCGCACGGCGGCCGGGGTCGGCACCGCGATGTCCGAGCCGCCGACCTGCGCCTGCAACTGCGGGCAGTCCAGCGCACCCGCGCCGGTGCCGCGCTGGTCGAGCATGACGAACCGGTAGTCCGCGGCCAGCTCGGGCAGTCGCTGCCTGGCGATGCGCGTGATCGCGCCGACCCCGCCCTGACCCGGTCCGCCGGTCAGGAACAGCAGCACGCCCTTGGGCGCGGCCACGTTGTCCGCCGTGGCCACCGGCAGGTCCAGGCTGCCGGGCTTGTGCCCGGTGTGGTCCAGCGGCACGGTCAGCGTGGCGCAGGTGAAGCCCGGCTGGCCCGGGCACGGGTGCGCGCCCTTGAGCTGGGGCGGGATGGCCGCGGTCGCGGTGACGGCGGTGGCCACGAGGCTCGCCGCGGCGGTCAGGCACGCGACGGTGAGAAACCTGAGTCCCATACCGGCCGACGCTAGCGGGTCAGCAGTTGCCCAGCACCCGGGTTACGGCGATCTCCAGCACCACCCGGCGGGGATTGGTCCTCGGTGTCCGATACCGCTGCGCGTAACGACGTTCGCCCTCGGCCACCGACCCGGGGTCCGAGCGCAGCACCGCTCGACCCTCCACAGTGGACCACCGTCGGCCGTCCACCTGGCAGGCGGCCACCACGGCCCCCGCCGCACCCGCCGCCGCGACCAGCCGCGCCTTCTCCGAGTCGCCCGAGGTGATGACCCGCGCCAGGCCGGCGTCCAGGTCCAGCGTGACGCCCACCGGCACCACGTGCGGCGTGCCGTCCGGCCGGATCGTGGTCAGCGTGCACAGGTGCCGCTCACGCCAGAACTCGGCGAACCCCGCGCCCCGGGCGTGCAGATCGATGCTCACGGGAGGTCACGGTAGCCGAGACGTGTCAGGAAGGTGCCGTTCAGGACGCTGGACGTCGCGAAGGGCACCTTCGTGGCACGGGGTGGGGCCAGCGGGGTGCGGCAGCACGAGGCGCGGCGCCGTGCCGGGCCCGCGGCCACACGTCATGAAGGTGCCGTTGCGGGCGTTCAGCGTCTCGAACGGCACCTTCGTGGCGCGGCCGAGGGGCGGTGGCGGCCTGGCCGCGCGTGCCATGAAGGTGCCCCTTGGGTCGTTCAACGTCTCGAACGGCACCTTCGTGGCGCGGCCGAGGCGTGCTGCGAAAGGACCATTCGCTGCGTTCAGCGCAGTGAAAGCCACCTTCGCGGCGGTCGGGGCCGCCGCCCGCTCCGCGCCGCCAGCCGGGCCATGCTCGCCCGCCCGCCACCAGCCGGGCCACGCCCGCCAGCTCAACTCCACTCCACTAGTTGGGGCCGCCGCCCGCCCGCTCCGCGCCACCAACCGGGCCAGTCCGAGTCAGCCGGTCCCCGGGAACCACGGTGTTCCCGGGGACCAGCCAACGTGAATCGGGCCAACCGGCCCAATCCCGGCCCGCTACACCAGGGGCCGGTCGGTGGGCCGGATCGGCGCTGGCAGCACGTCCCGGCCGGTCAGGAAGGCGTCCACCCCGGCGGCGGCGGACCGCCCCTCGGCGATCGCCCAGACGATCAGCGACTGGCCGCGGCCCATGTCCCCGGCCACGAACACCCCGGGCACGCTGGTCGCGAACGACCGGTCGCGGGCCACGTTGCCGCGCTGGTCCAGGTCCACGCCCAACTCGGCGAGCAGGCCCTCGCGCTGCGGCCCCACGAAGCCCATGGCCAGCAGCGCCAGCTGGCAGGGCAGCTCGCGTTCGGTGCCCTCCACCGGCACGAACCGCCCGCCCTCGTTGCGGACCTCCACCAGCCGCAGCCCGCTCAGCGCGCCGGATTCGTCGCCCAGGAACTCCACGGTGGACACGGAGTACAGCCGCTCGCCGCCCTCCTCGTGCGCGGAGGTGACCCGATACAGCATCGGGTAGGTCGGCCACGGGTTGCGCTCGGGCCGGGTCCGCGGCGGCATCGGCATGATCTCCAGCTGGGTCACCGAGGCGGCGCCCTGCCGGTGCGCGGTGCCCAGGCAGTCCGCCCCGGTGTCCCCGCCGCCGATCACCACCACGTGCTTGCCCTCGGCGCTGATCGGCGACTGCGCGTAGGACTTGTTGGCGGGCGGCAGGTACTCCATCGCCTGGTACACCCCGGTCAGCTCGCGCCCGGGGATCGGCAGGTCCCGCCAGGCCGTGGCCCCACCCGCCAGCACGACGGCATCGTAGTCGCCGCGCAGCTGCGCCGCCGTGACGTCCACGCCCACGTTCACGCTGGCCCGGAACTGCGTGCCCTCCGCCTTCATCTGCTCAAGTCGGCGGTCCAGCCGCCACTTCTCCATCTTGAACTCGGGGATGCCGTAGCGCAGCAGCCCGCCGATCGCGTCGGCCCGCTCCAGCACCACCACGTCGTGGCCCGCGCGGGTCAGCTGCTGCGCGGCGGCCAGCCCGGCCGGTCCCGAGCCGACCACGGCCACCCGCTTGCCGGTGCGGCTCACCGGCGGCTGCGGGCTCACCCAGCCCTCGTCCCAGGCCCGGTCGATGATCTCCACCTCGACCCGCTTGATCGACACCGCCTCGCTGTTGATGCCCAGCACGCAGGCCGCCTCGCAGGGCGCGGGGCACAGCGCCCCGGTGAACTCCGGGAAGTTGTTGGTGGCGTGCAGCCGTTCGATGGCCTGCTGCCAGTCCTGCTTCCACACCAGGGTGTTCCACTCCGGGATCAGGTTCCCGAGTGGACAGCCCTGGTGGCAGAACGGGATGCCGCAGTCCATGCACCGCCCGGCCTGGCGCTCCAGCCGGTCGTTGCCGAACTCCTCGTAGACCTCGCGCCAGTCCAGCAGCCGCAGGTCCACCGGCCGGTGCTGGGCGTTCTCCCTCGGCGTGGTGAGGAAACCCCTCGGGTCAGCCATGAGCGGCCTCCATGATCGCCTCGTTGACGTCCCTGCCCTCGCGCTCGGCGCTGGCCCGCGCGGCCAGCACCCGCTTGTAGTCCTTGGGCATCACCTTCGTGAACCGGCCCGCCGCCGACTCCCAGTCGGTCAGCAGCGCGTGGGCCACCGCCGACCCGGTCTCCGCGTGGTGGCGGCCCACGACCTTGCGCAGGAAGGCCAGGTCCTCGGCCTCGAGCGGGTCCAGGTCCACCATCTCCGGGTTGACCCGCACCGGCACCGCGTCCAGCAGGTACGCCGTGCCGCCGGACATGCCCGCCGCGAAGTTGCGCCCGGTGGCCCCGAGCACCACGACCCGCCCGCCGGTCATGTACTCGCAGCCGTGGTCGCCCACGCCCTCCACCACGGCCAGCGCCCCGGAGTTGCGCACGGCGAACCGCTCGCCGACGCGCCCGCGCAGGAACAGTTCGCCGCCGGTGGCCCCGTAGCCGATCACGTTGCCCGCGATCACCTGGTGCTCGGCGGTGAACTGTGCCTGCTCGTGCGGGCGCACCGTGACGCGCCCACCGGACAACCCCTTGCCGACGTAGTCGTTGGCGTCACCGACAAGGCGCAGCGTGATGCCCCGTGGCAGGAAGGCACCGAAGGACTGGCCCGCGGTTCCGGTGAACGTCACGTCGATGGTGTCATCCGGCAGCCCCTCGCCGCCCCAGCGCCTGGTCAGCTCGGAGCCGAGCATGGTGCCCACGGTGCGGTTGACGTTGCGCACCGGCAACTCCAGCCGCACCCGGTCGCCCGAGGACAGCGCGCCCTCGGCGAGCTGGATCAGGGTGTTGTCCAGCGCCCGCTCCAGCCCGTGGTCCTGGTCGGTGGTGCGGTGCCGGGCCGCGCGCGGCTCCAGCTCGGGCACGTGGAAGATCGGCGTCAGGTCCAGCCCGGACGCCTTCCAGTGCCGCACCGCGCGCTGGGTGTCCAGCAGCTCGGCGTGCCCGACGGCCTCCTCCAGCGAGCGGAAACCCAGCCGCGCCAGTAGTTCCCGGACCTCCTCGGCGATGAACTCGAAGAAGTTCACGATGTACTCGGCCTTGCCGGTGAACTTCGCGCGCAGCGCCGGGTTCTGCGTGGCCACGCCCACCGGGCAGGTGTCCAGGTGGCACACGCGCATCATGACGCAGCCGGAGACCACCAGCGGGGCCGTGGCGAAGCCGAACTCCTCGGCGCCCAGCAGGGCCGCGACCACCACGTCCCGGCCGGTCTTGAGCTGGCCGTCGGTCTGCACCACGATGCGATCCCGCAGGCGGTTGGCCAGCAGGGTCTGCTGGGTCTCGGCCAGGCCCAGCTCCCACGGGGCGCCCGCGTGCTTGATCGAGGACAGCGGGGAGGCACCGGTGCCCCCGTCGTGCCCGGAGATCAGCACCACGTCCGCGTGCGCCTTGGACACCCCCGCCGCCACCGTGCCCACGCCGACCTCGGATACCAGCTTCACATGGATGCGCGCGGCCGGGTTGGCGTTCTTCAGGTCGTGGATCAGCTGGGCGAGGTCCTCGATGGAGTAGATGTCGTGGTGCGGCGGCGGGGAGATCAGCCCGACACCCGGCGTGGAGTGCCGGGTCCTTGCGATCCACGGGTACACCTTCGCGCCCGGCAGCTGACCGCCCTCGCCGGGCTTGGCGCCCTGGGCCATCTTGATCTGGATGTCGTCGGCGTTGACCAGGTACTCGCTGGTGACCCCGAACCGCCCGCTGGCCACCTGCTTGATCGCCGAGCGGCGCAGGTCCCCGTTGGCGTCGGGCAGGAAGCGCTCGGCGTCCTCCCCGCCCTCACCGGTGTTGGACTTGGCGCCCAACCGGTTCATCGCGATGGCCAGCACCTCGTGCATCTCCTGGGAGATCGAGCCGTAGGAGATGGCCCCGCTCGCGAACCGCTTGACGATCTCCGAGACCGGCTCGACCTCCTCGATCGGCACCGGCTCGCGCACACCCTCGCGGAAGCGGAACAGCCCGCGCAGGGTCATCAGCCGCTCGGACTGGTCGTTGACGGCCTCGGTGTACTCCTTGAACACCTCGTAGCGCCGCGACCGGGTCGAGTGCTGGAGCTTGAACACCGTGGTGGGGTTGAACAGGTGCGCCTCACCCTCGCGGCGCCACTGGTACTCCCCGCCGGTCTCCAGCTCGCGGTGGGCGGCGCGCACCCCGTCGACCGGGAAGGCCCTGCGGTGGCGCAGGGCCACCTCGCGGGCCAGCTCCTCGAAGCCGACACCGCCCAGCCGCGAGGTGGTGCCGGTGAAGCAGGAGTCGATCACCTCGGCGCCCACGCCGATCGCCTCGAAGATCTGCGCGCCGGTGTAGGAGGCCACTGTGGACACTCCCATCTTGGACATGGTCTTGCGCACGCCCTTGCCCAGCGCCTTGATCAGGTTGCTGGTGGCCTTCTTCGGCTTGGTGTCGGGCAGTTCCTCCACCGTGGCCATGGCCAGGTACGGGTTGACCGCCGCCGCGCCGTAGCCGATCAGCAGGGCGATGTGGTGCACCTCGCGGGCGTCACCGGCCTCCACGACCAGGCCCACCTGCGTGCGGGTCTTCTCCCGGACCAGGTGGTGGTGCACGGCGCCGGTCAGCAGCAGCGAGGGGATCGGCGCGTGCTCGGCGTCCACGCCCCGGTCGGACAGCACGATCAGCCGCGCCCCGCCCGCGATCGCCGCCGACACCTCGGCGCGGATCTCGTCCAGCCTGCGCACCAGGGCCTGCCCGCCGCCGTGCACCTCGTACAGGCCGTGCACCGTCACCGCGCGGAACCCGGGCAGGTCCCCGTCGTCGTTGATGTGCACCAGCTTGGCGAGCTCGTCGTTGTCCAGCACCGGGAAGGACAGCGCCACCCGGCGACACGACCTCGGCTCGGCGAGCAGCAGGTTGGTCTCCGCGCCGAGCACGGTGCCCAGCGAGGTCACCAGCTCCTCGCGGATCGCGTCCAGCGGCGGGTTGGTCACCTGGGCGAACAGCTGCGTGAAGTAGTCGAACAGCTGTCGCGGCCGGTCGGAGAGCACCGCGAAGGGCGCGTCGTTGCCCATCGAGCCGATCGGTTCGGCACCCGTGAGTGCCATGGGCCGCAACAACAGTTGCAGTTCCTCTTCGGTGTAGCCGAAAGCCTGCTGGCGGCGCACCAGCGAGGCGTGCGTGGGCACCTCGCGCTCCCGCTCGGGCAGCTCGTCCAACCGCACCAGCCCGGCCGCGACCCAGTCGGCGTACGGGTGCTCCGCGGCGAGCTGTCCCTTGATCTCCTCGTCGTCCACGACCCGGCCCGCCGCGGTGTCCACCAGGAACATGCGGCCCGGCTCCAGGCGGCCCTTACGCACGACGGTGGCCGGGTCGATCTCCAGCACGCCCGCCTCGCTGCCGAGCACGACCAGACCGTCCTCGGTGATCCAGTAGCGCGCGGGTCGCAGGCCGTTGCGGTCCAGCACCGCGCCGATCAGCGTGCCGTCGGTGAAGGACACCAGCGCGGGCCCGTCCCAGGGCTCCATCAGCGTGGAGTGGAACTCGTAGAAGGCCCGCCGCGCCGGGTCCATCTCGGTGTGGTTCTCCCACGCCTCGGGGATCATCATCAGCACCGCGTGCGGCAGCGAGCGCCCACCCAGGTGCAGCAGTTCCAGCACCTCGTCGAAAGAGGCCGAGTCGCTGGCGCCCCGCGTGATCACCGGGTAGATCCGGGACAGGTCGCCGGGGATCAGGTCGGTGGCCAGGTCCGTCTCGCGCGCGTCCATCCAGTTCCGGTTGCCGCGCAAGGTGTTGATCTCACCGTTGTGCGCCACGTAGCGGTACGGGTGGGCCAGCGGCCAGGACGGGAAGGTGTTGGTGGAGAACCGGGAGTGCACCAGGCCGATCGCCGAGGTGACCCGCGGGTCGGTCAGGTCCGGGAAGAACCGCTCCACCTGGGGCTCGGTGAGCATTCCCTTGTACACCACGGTGCGCGAGGACAGGCTCGGGAAGTACACGTCCGCGTCGTGCTCGGCGCGCTTGCGTACGCACAGCGCGATCCGCTCCAGCGCAAGCCCGGTCGCCGACTCGTCCAGCGGGGCCAGGAAGAGCTGGCTGAAGTGCGGCATGGTGGCCGCCGCAGTGGGTCCTACGTGGTCGGTGTCCACCGGCAGCTCACGCCAGCCCAGTACACGCGTGCCCTCCTCGGCCGCGATCCGTTCCACCACAGCGACCACCGCGGCCCGCTGTTCCGGGTTCACAGGCAGGAACGCCGTTCCGACAACGTATCCGCCCGCTTCGGGCAGTGCGAAATCAACCACCTGGCGGTAGAAGCCGTCGGGTACCTGGAGCAAAATGCCTGCCCCGTCACCGGTTTCCGGTTCCGCACCGCGTGCGCCGCGGTGCTCCAGGTTGCGCAGCGCGACCAGTGCCTTGCGCACGATCTCGTGGTCGCGGCGCCCGGCGAGATCGGCCACGAAGGCCACGCCGCACGCGTCGTGCTCGAACTGCGGGTCGTACAGACCTCCGAGCGGAGGCTGGTGGTGGGTCACGGCTTGCGGCCCTCCCGTGGTGGGACGCCCAAAGGGCGTAAGGTGCGCGGGGGTGCTCTCAACGCTGAGTGAGTTCGATTCGCACGACGCTGTGCGGAAGGGCGCCCCTCTTGGGGGTAGCTGCCATCGGCCCCGGGGTCACCGGGGTCTTGTGACGATAATGTGAACAGGGGGTTATCCGCATGCCCCGTGGTGTATCCCACGTGCTCTTGACAGCTTTCGGAGGCGGAAGTGGCGCTGGAAACGCAGGCAGATCCGGTGGACCTGGGTTTCGACCCGGAACGGCTCAGGCGGGTCGACTCCTACCTGGCCCGGTATGTGGACCGGGGCCTGCTGGCGGGCACCACCATGGCCATCTCCCGGGACCAGCAGCTGGCGCACGTCTCCCACCTGGGCTTTCGTGACCGGGAGGCCGGTCTGCCCGTCGACGGCAACACCCAGTGGCGGATCTACTCGATGACCAAACCGGTCACCTCCGTGGCCGCGATGACCCTGTACGAACAGGGCGCGTTCGACCTCAACGACCCGATCTCCCGCTGGTTGCCCGAATTCGCCGACATGAGGGTCTACGCCGCGGGCGCGGGTCGTGCGGCGCGCACGGTGCCCGCCGTTGAGCCGATCCGGGTGTGGCACCTGCTCACCCACACCGCCGGACTGACCTACGGCTTCCACCATGCGCACGCGGTGGACGAGATGTACCGTGAGGCCGGGTTCGAGGCCGACGTGCCGCCGGGGATGGACCTCGCCGGGGCGTGCCGGGCTTGGGCCGAGCTGCCGCTGGTGCACCAGCCGGGCACCGAGTGGAACTACTCGGTGGCCACCGATGTGCTGGGGCGGCTCGTCGAGGTGCTGTCCGGGCAACCACTGGACGAGTACTTCGCGAAGGCCGTGTTCGATCCGCTGGGCATGACCGACACCGCGTTCTGGAGCGACAGCGAGGACCTGGCCGCGCTGTACGTGGCGGCACCCGACACCGGCAAGGCCGTGCCCCACCCGGCGGTGGGGCAGGCGGCGACGAGGCCGCCCACCTTCCTGTCCGGCGGCGGGGGACTGGTGTCCACGGCCGCCGACTACCACCGCTTCACCCAGATGTTGTTGCGGCGCGGTGAACTCGACGGGGTGCGCGTGCTCGGGCCGCGCACTGTGGACCTGATGCGCGCCAACCACCTGCCCGGCGGGGCCGACCTGGAGGCGGTGGGCCGCCCGCTGTTCAGCGAGTCCCCGTTCGCGGGCACCGGGTTCGGGCTCGGCTTCTCCGTGCTGCTCGACCCGGTGGCCGCCAAGTGCCTGGCGCCCGCGGGGGAGTACGCCTGGGGCGGCGCGGCGAGCACGGCGTTCTGGGTGGACCCCGTCGAGCGGATCACCGCGCTGTTCTTCACCCAGCTGCTGCCCTCCAGCCTGCACCCGATCCGGCAGGGCCTGCGGCAACTGGTGTACCAGGCCCTCATCTAGTAGTGCGGTGTCCGGCAGCCCTCGCCGGTCCTTCCGCGCCCAGGCGGCGCCTCGCCGCACCGCCCCCGCGCCCCCGTACAACCAGTATGGAGACACGGGGCCGGCACGCCGATCCATCCACCTGGGCCGCGAAATCACCCGACGAGGATTTTGGACACCGCACTGGCCACGGACTCTTCACCCACCCGTGCGGATCGGTTCGTCGGCAGTCCGCGCGGGTGGGTCACGCTCACCGCGTGTCGTCCAAAGGACTGATGGCTGGCAGGCGCACCCTGCCCGCGCACCTGACGGTGTACGTCTTCGCGATCGTGCCCCTGCTGGCGCTGCTGGCCGCCGTGCCACTGGCGTGGGGCTGGGGCATCGGCTGGGCCGACCTGGTGTCGGCCGCCGTCTGGTACACGATCACCTGCCTGGGGGTGACCGTCGGCTTCCACCGCTACCTCACCCACGGCGCCTTCAAGGCGCGGCGGCCCATGCGCATCGCGTTGGCCCTCGCGGGCAGCCTCGCCGTGCAGGGCCCGGTGATGCACTGGGTCGCCGACCACCGACGGCACCACGCGTTCTCCGACCGCGACGGGGACCCGCACTCCCCGTGGCGCTACGGCGGCTCGCCCCTCGGCCTCGCGCGCGGGTTCTGGCACGCCCACATGGGGTGGATCTTCGACCGCGAGCTGACCAACCGCGAGCGGTTCGCCCCCGACCTCGCCGCCGATCCCGACATGCGTGCCGTGCACCGGCTGTTCGGCCTGTGCACCGCGGTCACCCTGCTCGGCCCCGCGCTGGTCGGCGGGCTGGTC
Source organism: Kutzneria viridogrisea DSM 43870 (assembly GCF_000525635.1). Classification (NCBI taxonomy): domain Bacteria; kingdom Bacillati; phylum Actinomycetota; class Actinomycetes; order Pseudonocardiales; family Pseudonocardiaceae; genus Kutzneria; species Kutzneria viridogrisea. The sequence goes on along the minus strand of NZ_CP007155.1, from coordinate 5,647,958 downwards.
ACCTGGTCCTGGTGGGGTGCGGTCACCGGGTTCTTCTGGGCCGGTGTCGTGCGCGTCGCCGCGCTGCACCACGTCACCTGGTCGGTCAACTCGATCTGCCACCTGATCGGCGAACGGCCGTTCAGCGCCCGTGACCGCTCCGCCAACTTCTGGCCCCTCGCCCTGCTCAGCATGGGCGAGTCCTGGCACAACCTGCACCACGCCGACCCGACCTCCGCCCGGCACGGGGTGCTGCCCGGACAGGTCGACGTGTCCGCGCGGCTGATCTGGCTGTTCGAGCGCGCCGGTTGGGTCCACGACGTGCGCTGGCCCAGCCCCCAGCGGCTGAGCCGGTTGAGCGCCAGCCCGGCCGTACCCGGCACCAGCGCCACCGCCTACCCTCGATCAGACGATCAAGGACTGGCGAAGGGAACCCTGCTGTGACAACGAACCTCGCCCGGCGCGGCGTGCTGGCCGCCATGGTGGCCGGTGCCGTCTCCACGGTCGGCGCCGCCACGGCGTTCGCCGCAACCAAGCCAACCCTGGTCAGCACCTGGGACCTGGCCGTCTACCAGGTGCTCGGGCCGAACGGCGAGGTGACCTACGAGTCCCGCGCCCCGCAGTCGCGCGGCAGGCTCACCTACACCGCCGAGCACGCGATGTCGGCGGTGCTGGAACTGGCCGCACCGGGTGGCACCCGCAAAGTCGTCGCCTACGCGGGCACCTGGACCCTCGCCGGTGACGTCGTGAGCCACAGCGTGCTGACCTCGCTGGAGGCGTCCTGGGTCGGCACGGTCCACCGTCGACAGGTGCTGTTGCAGGGCGACGTCCTGTCGCTGACCGTGCTCGACCCGGCCCCGGGCCAGGCGCCCAGCAGGCTCATCTGGCACCGCGCGGCCCCGAACCACTGACCCACGCGGCGGGTCCGGGCCGGGGACTGATCCCGGGCCCGGACCTGCTCCGCAGTGCAGGACACACCGTCCACGAAGCGCCGACACGCGGTACCGGAAGCGCCGACACGCGGTGCTCCCCGCGCCGGACCCGCCCCAGGGCGGGACTCACGCCCCGTAGAGCGGGACTCGCGTGGCCCAGGGCGGGACTCGCGCCCCGCTGAGCGGGACTCGCCGGGGGTTAGGGGCGGATCAGGACCTTCAGGGCCTGGCGGTCGTTCATGGCGCGGTAGGCGTCGGGGACCTCGTCCAGGCCCACGGTCCGGTCGAACACGCGGCCCGGCTCGACCGCACCGGAGAGCACGTCGGGCAGCAGTTCGGGGATGTACTGCCGCGCGGGGGCGATGCCGCCGACGATGCGCAGGTTGCGGCGGAACACCGACGGACCCACGTTGGCCTCCGAGTACTGCGGCACGCCGACCCGGCTCACCGATCCGCCGGGCTTCACCACGTCCAGCGCGGTGTCGAACGCCGCCTTGGTGCCGACACACTCCAGCACGCAGGTGACGCCGTCACCACCGGTCAGGTCGCGCACGGCGGCGACGGCCTGCTCGCCCCGCGCGGCCACGACCTCGGTCGCGCCGAACTCCCTGCCGAGGTCGGTGCGACTGGTGTGCCGTCCCAGCAACAGGATCTGCTCCGCGCCCAGTCGCCGGGCGGCCAGCACGGCGCACAGGCCCACGGCGCCGTCACCGATCACCGCGACGCTGGAGCCCTTCCGCACCCCGGCGCACACGGCGGCGTGGTGCCCGGTGGAGAACACGTCGGACAGGGTCAGCAGCGAGGGCATCAGCGCGTCGTCCTCGCCCACGGGCAGCTTGACCAGGGTGCCGTCGGCCTGCGGCACGCGCACGGCCTCGCCCTGCCCGCCGTCCACGTCGCCAGGGCCCCAGCCGCCGCCGTTGCGGCAGGAGGTCTGCAACCCGGCCTTGCAGTAGTCACAGGTGTTGTCCGACCACACGAACGGTGCGACCACGAGGTCACCGCGGCGCAGGGTGGCGACCTCGCCGCCGACCTCCTCGACCACGCCGATGAACTCGTGCCCCATGCGCACGCCCCGCTCCTGCACGGGGATCTTCTGGTACGGCCACAGGTCGCTGCCGCACACGCAGGACCGGGTGATGCGCACCACAACGTCGGTGGCCTCGCGCAGTCTCGGGTCGGCGACCTCCTCGACGCGGACGTCGCCGGGGCCGTACATCAGGGTCGCGCGCATGCTCTCTCCCAGTCGTGGCGGATCTCCGCCAACCACGCTACGACCTGGAGCGCACTCCAGGGCAAATCCTCAGCCCGCCCACTTCAGCACCGTGAACAAGGTCATCATCGTGGCCTGCACGCCCAGTGACAGCGCGAAGAGCGGGATCAGCAGGGCCGACCAGGACGGCTTGCGCCGGACGAAGACCGCCACGGCCAGGTACAACCCCAGGCAGGGCAACAGGTACCGGTACACCGACACGAGGTTGCTGTTCAGGGTGAACATGACCAGCGAGGCGGCGCCGAACAGGGCCAGCGGCAGACCGGGTCCGCGCAGTGCCCGCACCAGGTAGCAGCTCGCGAGCACCAGCAGCGCGAGGCCGACCAGCGGCAGGATCGTGTTCGGCAGGTCGTACTGGCCCCACGCCGCCTGCCCGCTCAGCAGCCGCCAGGCCTGGTGCGACTGCCTGACCAGGGTGAGCAGGATGTTCGGTTCGAACACGTGGTAGGCCCACTCGTTGGTGGCCCGGTACGCCTTGGCCATCGCCAGTGGGTCACCGGCCACAATGGACAGCCACGTGGCGTAGCCGAGCCAACCCAGTGCACTGGCGGGGAACCACAACACCTGCCAGGACAGCAGCCCGCGGACCTTCCAGTCCCGCGAGCGCCAGAACTCCAGGAAACACAGGCCCACGAACAGAATCGCCGTGATCCGGGCGGCGGTCAACGGGATCAGGCACAGTCCCATGTAGACCCACTGCCGCCGCAGCGCGAACAGGTAGGCCCAGAACGCGAGCGCGATGAAGATCGCCTCGCTGTAGAACTCGTGCAGGAAGAACGCCGGGGGAGCGGCCAGGTACAGGGCCACCAGCAGCCACGGGGCGAGGCGCCCGCCGAGCAGGTGCCTGCCGATGCCCAGCAGCGCGAGCACACCCAGCCAGGTGGCCGCGGTGTTCACCAGCAGACCGGCCCACAGCGTGGGCAGCGCACCGAAGCTCGCCCACTGCACCAGGAGCACCGCGAACGGGAACAGCGGGTAGAACGCGGGCGCGGCCTTGTTCGTCGCGTACTCCCCGTTGAGCACGCGCTGGAACCAGCCGCCGTCCCAGTTGCCGGTGTGCGTCACCACGGAGGGCATCGCGTGCTTGGACAGCGCGGACTGGATCAGCGCACCGGCGATGGTCAGCACGGCCTGCCAGGCGAGCACCAGCAGCAGCACGCGCACGGCGTCGCTGTGCAGCAGGCCGCGTCGTGGCCGGTCCCCCTCGCTGACGGCCGTGTCGATCCGCGGCGGCGTCAGAACACCGGTCATACTGGAACTCCCCTCACGGAGTGAGGGTGCCTCGGGCAGGGCACGGGTTGCTTCTCCGTGGTGCGGATCACGCTCGCAGCAGCTGGCTGGCGTAGCTGCTGAGCGCCTCCCGATCAGGTTGCTGGGTCTTGGCGATCAGACTGGCCACGTGCTTCTCCACCGTGCGCGGGGAGATGTGCAGCCTGGTCGCGATGGCCTTGTTGCCCAGCCGCTCCACCAGCAGCCGGAACACGTCGTACTCACGGACCGTGACCCCCACCGCGCGCAGCACGCGGGGCACCTGGTCCGTGCCGGTTCTTCGCTGCTGCACCGAGACGCCGACCTGACGCAGCAGGCCCCGGCACGCGCTGGCGGTCGCGGTGACCCCGAGCTGGTGGAAGTACTCCTCGGCACGGCGCAGCCACAGCACCGGCTCGCCCCAGCCGTCCGCGTGCGCCGCCTCGGCGGTCAGCCGCAGGCCCAGGTGGCGGGCCATCGGGAAGGCCACCGCCGCGCGCTGTGCGCCCTCCATCGCCGCCGCGGCCTCCTCGGCTCGTCCGTCCCTGCCGAGCAGGATCGCACGGGCCAGCTCCGCGAAGTGCCGGTTCCAGCGCATCGCGCCCGCGGGGGAAGCGGTCACCTCCCGGTGCTGCGCCCACCCGGCCCGTCCGGCCAGCACCCCCAACAGCAGGTGCAGCCCGTGCCGCCCGGCCAGGTGGAAGTTCGTCGGGTTCGCCGCCTCGTGCGCCAGCGCCTGGCCCAGTTCGCGCTCGGCCAGCGGGCGGTCCTCCTCAAGCAGGGCGCAGAACACCCTGGCCAGCCCCACCGACAGGGTCAGCTCCTGGGACTTGTCCCCGCCCCAGGCGCGGAACTCGGCCAGCGCGCTTTCCATGCCCCCGCGGTCGCACTGGTGCGCGGCCAGGGTCGCGCGGGTCATCAGCACGTACCGGGCGATGCCCGCCAACTGCAACCGGGTCGCCGACTCCCAGAGCCGGTCCACCAGTTCGCGCGCCGTGCCGAACTGCCCGCCCAGCACCGCACCCAGCGCGATCACCGCCTCGGCGTTGTACGACATGGTGATCGCGCCGATGCGCAGCGCCTCCTGCCTGGCCCGCTCCAGGCTGCCGGTGTCGGCCTCGGCCAGCCAGTCGATCCCGGCCAGCCTGGTCAGCGCGTAGCTGCGCTGCAACGGCAGGTGGTGCTCCTCGCTGATCTGCCTGGCCCGCTCGAAGCAGGCCACGGCCTCCGCCAGGTCGTGTTCGCGGGCGATGATGCCCAGCAGCTCCCAGGCCTCGCACTCCACCACCGGCAGGGACACCCGCCTTGCCGCCGCCGCGGCCCGCCTTGCCAGCGCCTCCGCGGTGCGGATCCGCTCCGGGCTGGGGGTCTGCAACACCAGGTACGCCGCGATCATGTCCACCGGCGCGCTGTCCTCGTCGCGGGCGTCCCCGCCCAGCAGGGCGCGGGCGGTCTCCACCTGCTCGATGCCGTCGGCCCCGCGCCCGGCCAGGTAGGCGACCTTGGCCAGCCGGGTGTGCAGGGCCGCACGCCGCGAGCGGTCCAGCCCAGCCCCATTCAGCGCTGTCCCGTCCAACTCGTCCAGGGTGCCGGCGAGCTGGAAGGCGCGCTCGAACTGGCCCGCCTCGGCCAGCGCGGGCAGCAGGGACTCCAGGATGTCCGCGCGGATACCCGCGTCGAGCTGGCTGGTCAGCAGGCGGTTCGCGCGGTCGAGCAGGGCCACGGCCGAGCCCGCTGCCCCGTCGCCCAGCGCGCGCCGACCCGCCTCCGCGAGCAGCCTGCCCGCCTCCGCGGTCTGGTTGGCGTCCAGCCGCAGCGAGGCGGCGAGCTGGCACCAGTGACCGGGCAGCCCCGGGTACAGGCGCTGCACGACATCGGCCACCTGGCCGGACAGCTCCGCGCGGTCGCTGGGGGTCAGCTGGCCCAGCAGGGCCTCGGCGGTCAGCGGGTGGCGGAAGGCGTACCAGTCGGGCGCGGGCTCGTCGGGGGTCACCAGCTGCGCGGCCACCCCGGCGTGCAGGTGCGACAGCAGGGTCCGGTCGTCGGTGCCCGCGACCTCGCGCAGCACCGCCAGCGGGAAGCGGTGCCCGAGCACGGCGGCCACCGACAGCAGCATCCTGCCCTGCGGACCGAGCCGGTCGGTGCGGTGCGCGATGCTGCGCACCAGTGCGGCGGGCACCTCCGTGCGCAGCTCGCCGACGACCCGCCAGCCGCCGCCCCCGCGCACGAGCAGCCCGTTGGCCACCATGCCGTGCAGCAGTTCCTCGACCACGAACGGGATGCCCGCGCTGTCCGCGTAGAGCTTGTCCACGACCTCGGCGGGCAGCGAGCCGGGCGGGGTCTCCAGGCAGGCGGCGGCCATGTCGCGCACCTGCCCGCGGGTGAGCCGGTGCAGCGGGAGCAGCCGGCCGGTGTGCCGCTGCTCGGCGGCACGGGCCAGGTCCAGCGCCCCGCAGGGCTCGTCCCGGATCGTGGCCAGCAGCACGATCGGCAGCCGGTCCAGGTTGTCCACCAGGTACTCGACCACGGCCAGGGTCTCGGCGTCGGCGTCGTGCAGGTCCTCCAGCACCAGCAGGCAGCCCGTCCCGCGCCCGGCCACCGCGAGCAGCCGCAGCACCGCCTCGGCCAGCACCACCAGCGAGCCGCCCGCGGACTCGGAGGTGTGCCACTCCGGGATGAGCCTGCCCAGCACCGGGCGGTACGGGCCCAGTTCCTCGTCCTGGAACGGCTCCCCACCGCGCAACAGCGACAGCAGCGCCTCGGCCAGCGGCCGGAACGGCACCATGGGGCCGATCGTGGAGCCCCGTCCGCGCAGCACCCGCATGCCCCGGTCGAAGGCCGTGCCCCCGGCGGCGGCCGCCAGCCGGGACTTGCCGATACCGGGCTCGCCGACCAGGAACGCCGAGCTGCCCCTGGCGAGCAGCACCGTGTTCAGTTCGGCCAGTTCCTCGTCACGCCCGACGATCAGCGGAGCGCGGGTCTGCATGTGCAGACCTTAGACGGCGGGGCGTGACTTTCCCCGCCGTCCAGGCCGATGCCCGCGGAATTCGGTGATCAGGCCTGCGGGTGGCCCACGATGCTGACCACGGTGCTCACGTTCGCGGTGACCGCCGCGAACGCCCCCATGCCCACGGTCAGACCGAGCAGCGCGGTGGCGCGCAGTCCGGCCCGTGTTCTCGGCTGCACCGAGATCTCGCCCGCGGGATTCGCGCCGCTGTCCACGGTCTCGTCCACGACCGGCTCGTTGCGCATGGCCTCGCTCATCCCAGTTGACTCCTTGTCGAGTTGGTTGTGTCGAGTTGCAGCACGGACGGCACGTGGGCGAAGCCCAGCCGGAGCAGGCCGTAGCCGATCCCGGCCAGCCCGCTGAGCAGGCCGGGGGTCGGCACGCCGTCCGGGGTGCCGCAGCGCGGACCGTACTGGCTGAGCGATCCCAGCAGCAGCCCCGCCCGGCGGTTGCGGGCGGCCTCGGCCGCCTGATCGCCCCGTGACGCGAGCGCCGCCAGCGCGTCCAGCACGCCGAGCTCACCGTGACACAGGCTCAGGTCCCGCAACGGTGGTTGCTCGGCGAGCAGGGACACCTGCTGCGGCTCCCGCTCGGCCAGCACCAAGCCGGCCAGACCCGTGCACCAGCCCTGACCCTCGGTGTCGGTGCCGTGGCCGAATTCGTTGGCCGCCTGCTCGTGCCGTTCGCTGCCGATCGTCGCGGCCAGCCTGCGCAGCGCCCAGCCCACACCGGCGGGTCCGCGTGCGAACCCGGCGCCGGTGCTGGTCCGGTGCACCCCGGAGGTCAGCCGATCGGCGTAGCGGATGGCCAGGTCGCCCGCCTGGGCCAAGCCCGTCTCCCGGTGCACGGCCAGCATCGCCGCCAGCCCGCCCGCGAGTCCCTCCGCCACATCCGCAGGTTCGTCGGTGCCGGTGGTCCGCTCAAGGTCCGTTGCCAGATCGAGGGCCAGGCGCAGCGTGTCCGTGAGGTTCGCCCCGGCGAGCAGCCCGGACAGCCTGGCCAGCGCGTAGCAGATGCCGCCCAGCCCGTGGAAGCCGCCGGACCCCACCGCGGCGCCCAGTTCCCGGTTGGCCGCCAGGCTGGACAGCAGCGCGGGCAGCGGGCGCAGCGCGTCCACCGCGAGGTCCACGTAGCGCGGGGCGCCGGTCAGCTCCGCCAGCTGGGCCAGGAACAGCGCCACCCCGGTGTAGCCGTTGGCCAGCCCGGCGCCCATGGGCAGCACCAGCCACTGCCGTTCGTCCACCAGTTCCAGGCCCAGCCAGTTGACCCGGTCCTGGCCGGGGTGCGCGCGGGCGAGCAGTTCGTCGGCGATGCCGCAGGCGGCGGCCAGCAGTCGTTGCGGGTCGGGCACCTCGGCGGTCAGGTGACCGGGCAGCGCCTCGGCGGAGCGGTGCGGCACCGGACCCGGCCGGGTCGCGAAGGCGGCGGCGATCAGCCACTCCTGGGCGTGCCGGTCCACCTCGCCCATCCGGGACAGCTTGGCCCGCACCGAGGACAGCCCACTGACCGGCAGGGCCTGGCCCACCGGGCTGCCGTCGGCGGCCCACAGGTCGCGACTGCCGGGGCGGCAGGTGAACAGCGGCACGTCCCCGGCCCACAGGTCGGCGATCTCGTGCGGCACCAGCCGCCAGTGCAGCGGGTCCCGCAGCGAGTCGGTCCACAGCAGGTCGAACACCCGGTCCCGGTCCAGGGCGTCGCGCAGCACGTCGGGGTGCGTGGACTCGTCCAGCAGGGTGCCGTAGAGCTGGCTCGGCCGCGCCACGTAGCGGACCTCGTCCTCGACGAAGCCCGCCAGCAGCTCCGACAGTTCCTCGCGGTGCGCCACGATCCCGTCGTAGACCGCGCGGAACCCGTTGAGCAGCACGGACTGGTAGTCACCCGGCTCGGGCTCCAGCTCACCCAGGCGCGGCCGGTTGAGCGCGCCCGCACTGCGCAGCGTGCGGCGCACCAGGTGCATCGTGTCGGTACCGGCGGCGGCCCAGTCGGCGCTGTCCACCGGCAGGTGCGCGTCCCGGTCACCGCCCAGCCCCGACACGTCCAGCGCCCCGTTGTCCCCGAGCAGTACCTGCGGCAGCAGGCAGGTCCGCTGCACCGAACGCAGCAGGGCCGCCGCGGCCGGGTCCTCGCCGGAGGCGCTCACCGGCGGCAGCGTGGGGTGGAACAGGGTCTCCACGTCGACCAGCACCGGCTGGTCCCCGCAGGCGATCAGGTTCTCGTAGTGCGTGTCCGTGCCGTCCAGGGCGTAGAGCAGCGCGACCAGCGCGCCCTGGCGGTGGTAGAATCGGCTCACCTCGGCCACCGACCCGCACGGGCGGCTCTCGACGAACTCCAGCCAGCCGTAGCCCTGGCGCGTCACCAGCCGCACCCCGCGCAGGCCCAGCTCGGGAACCTTGCCGTTGAGCCAGTCCAGCAACTGCCCGAAGTGCTCGTGCAGGTCCAGCGGCCGGGGCTTGTAGACCACCCGCCTGCCGTCCGCGAAGACCAGCACGGCCACCGAGCGGCCCCGCCGGTGCGCGTCCCCGCTGTCGGCCAGCACCGAGACCAGCTCACCGGGATCGGTGCCGTCCAGCAGTTCCCGCACGACCACCGCCCGGTCGGCGTCCAGCCGCTCCAGCAGTTCGCGGTGCGCCGCCACGGCGTGCTGGCAGCTCTGCGCGAGCAGCCGGGCCAGCACGGGGTACGTGGTGAGCAGGCCCGGCAGGTCCAGGCCGCGGGCGAAGTCGGCGAACCGCTCGGTCGGCGTCTGCCCGGTCAGGTCCCCGCGCGCCCGCGCGCGGTTGAGCTCCAGCACGAGCGTGCGCGCGGCCACCCGCACCAGCCGTGCCCCCAGCCGCTTGCCGAACTCCTCGGTCAGCGGCCCCTCGCCGAGCTGGCGGCAGGCCGCCCGCACCAGCGGCCACAGCGCGCCCGCCAGCACCTCCACCCAGTTCTCGGCCGCCTCGCTCGCGCGGACCCGCCAGCGCAGGGCCGTGGCCACGTAGTCCGCCCAGTCCGGCCGGTGCACGCGGGCGGCCAGCTCCTCGGGCGCCTCACCCAGCAGACCGGTCAGCGCCGCCTCGTCCAGCCCGGTCTCCGCCAGCCGCCGGCCCAGCCAGTCGCGGTCGGGCGCACCGTGGGCGGACCGCCACTGCTCCAGTCGCAGCCGCGCGGACTCCGCGTGGTCGCGCGGGGCCGGTCCCGGCGCGGTCAGCCGCTCGTGCAGGGTCAGGCCACCGGCCCACCACGACCGGTCGCCGACGGCCACGGGGGGTTCACGGTGGCTCACGCGCTGAAACTTTGCACGCGGGCGCCGTCGGCACATGGGGGACTGGCCCCCAGATTCCCCTCGCCGCCAGGTTGTCCTGAACCGGACGAATTTGGGGGTGCGGTACCCATCCGCGAGCCCGATGCGGCACGAAGACTGCTGGTCATGTTCCCCCTGTCTCGCACCCGGCTCAGGCTCTGGCAGCTGGCCGGGTGCGACCAGGGGTCGATCGCCTTCCGGCTGTACGGGCCGCTGGACCTGGACGTGGTGCGGGCAGCTCTGCGGGACGTGGTCGTACGACACGAACTGTTGCACGCCGACGGCAGGCTCATCGCGGGCACCGACCTGGACCTGCTGGAACTGCGCTGCTCACGGTGGCAGCTGCCCGCCGCGCTGAGTGCGGCCTCGCACGAGCCGTTCGACCTGAGCAGGCAGCAGCCGCTGCGGGTGCGGATCCACACCCTGTCCGCCGAGGAGCACGTGCTGCTGCTGGTGCTGCACGGGGGGACCGGCTGGCAGTTCGGGCCGGTACTGGCCGACCTGGCCACCGCGTATGCCGCACGCAGCGCGGGCCGGGTGCCGAACTGGGCGCCGGTCCCGGTGGTGGCGGTCGACCGGGTGCCCCAGCCGCGCAGGCTGCGGTACTGGTCGGACACCCTGGCCGGGTTGCCGGAGGAGCTGCCGCTGCCCACCGACCACCCGCGCCCGCACATGCCGGGGCATCGGCGCGGGCAGGTCGAGTTCGCGTTCGACCCGGAACTGGCCGAGGTGGCGCGGGCCTGGGGCACCACCCCGTTCACGGTGGTGCAGGCGGGCTTGGCGGCGCTGCTGTTCCGGCTGGGCGCGGGGGAGGACCTGCCGCTGGGCACGGTGATCGCCGCGGAGCACGACGAGTTCTCGGGCAACGCGTTGGTGCTGCGCACCGACGTGGGTGGGGACCCGGGTTTCCGCGAACTGGTGCGCAGGGTGCACGAGGCGAACGGGGCCGCCTTCGCACACCGGCACGTGCCGTTCGCGGACGTGGTCGACACGGTCAACCCGACCAGGTCGGCCGCACGGCACCCGCTGTTCCAGGTGCTGCTGGTGCAGGACGGTGGCGCCGAGCGCGCCCTGCCACTGCCCGGCCTCACGGTGCGCGGCGAACCGATCGGAGACCAGGCCGCTGGGGTTGACCTGGGGCTGAGGTTCGCCGCGTCCGGCGAGGCGGTGCTGTGCTACCGCGCGGACCTGTTCGAGCGCGACACCGCCGAGGCGCTGGTGCGCAGGCTGCTGCGCCTGCTCGACCAGGCACTGTCCGATCCGGACGTCCGCATCGGACAGCTGGACCTGCTGGAGCCGGGCGAACTGCACGTGCTGGCGGACTGGGCCGAGACCGGCTCGGCGGCCCCGCAGACGACCCTGCCCGACCTGTTCGAGCGGCAGGTCTGGCTGGGCCCCGACTCGATCGCGTTGTCCTGCCAGGGGCGCGACACGACCTACGCCGAGCTCAACGTGCGGGCCAACCAGGTCGCGCACCGGCTGCTGCTGCACGGGATCGGCCCCGAGGACGTGGTGGCCCTCGCCCTGCCCCGCGGCCCCGAACTGGTGGTGGCGGTGCTCGGGGTGCTCAAGGCCGGAGCCGCCCACCTGGTGCTGGACCCGGCGCAGGACGTGCCGCCGGACGTGGCGCACGTGCTCACCGCGGGGGACGTGCCGACCGAGCCCGGCTCGGCTCCGGTGGGCAACCCGAGGCGGCGGCTGCACCCGCAGCACCCGGCCTACCTGATCCGGGCCGCGGGTCGCGGTGAGACGGTGGTCGTGCCGCACGCGGGCATCGCCGACCTGGCCGAGTCCACCCGCACCTGGTGGTGCCTGGAGCCGGACAGCCGGGTGTTGCAGTACAGCCCGCCGACCCAGGACGGCTACGTGGTGGAACTGGTGGCCGCCCTGCTCACCGGCGCGCGGCTGGTGCTGGCCCCGGCCGAGCGGCTGGCGCCGGGGCGTGCGCTCACCGAGCTGCTTGCCGAGCAGCAGGTGACCCACCTGGTGCTGCCGCCCGCCGCGCTGGCCGCCCTGCCCGACGGGGCGGTGCCCGAGGCCGCGGTGGTGGCGGTCAGCGGCGAGGGCTGCCGGCCCGAGGTGCTGCGCCGCTGGGCCACCGGGCGACGGGTGGTCACCTGCTACGGCGGCACCGAGACCACGGCCTGTGCCACGATGAGCGATCCGCTGGAGGATGGCGCGGTGGCGGGCATCGGCAGGCCCGCGTTCGGCCGCCGGGTGTACGTGTTGGACGGTGCCCTGCGCCGGGTGCCCATCGGCGTGCCCGGTGAGTTGTACGTGGCGGGCGGGCTGGCACGCGGTTACCAGGGGGAGCCGGGGCTGACCGCGCAGCGCTTCGTGCCCGATCCCTTCGGTGAGCCGGGCTCACGCATGTACCGGACGGGCGACCTGGTTCGCTGGCTCGGTGACGGCAGCCTCCAGTACCTGGAGCGGGTGGACGAGCGCGCTCAGGTGCGCGGCTTCCGTTTGCAACTGGGACGCATCGAGTCCACTCTGCACACCGAGCCCGCCGACTCGCCCGCCCGGTGACGGTGCGTTGTCGCAAGCGGTCTCCCGGTGCCCTGACGTGAGGGTTCACACCGACCTGCACCAGGTAGGCCGCCTCCGGGCGGGCACAATCCGATAGCGACTGTGCGTGAGCCGGCTCACTGTTACGCCCCCTAGCCGAAACTCGCCGAATCGGATGCAATTGTGCTGTGTCTTGCGTCTGGCCTCCACGGACGTCATGCTGTGGGCCACAATGACAATTGTTGCCCAACCCCGAGGGGCTTATGCCGCATCCGCGACCAGCGCTGCACCGGACCATTTTCGCTGTTGACGTGGAAGGGTTCGGCGATAGCAAGCGCACGAATCCGCACCGGGTCGCCGTCCGGTGCGGAGTCTATCGAGCGCTGCGACGCGCATTCACGCGGGTAGGAATACTGTGGGCGGATTGTGAACTCAATGATTGTGGTGACGGCGTGCTCGTGCTCGTGCCCCCGGAGGTGCCGAAGGCATTCCTGGTCGATTCACTTCCGCTGGAACTCGCCGAGGCATTGAGCGAGCACAACCGGAGCAGTCCGGAGGGGGAGCGGATTCGCCTTCGGGCCGGCCTGCACGCCGGCGAGATCAACTTCGATGAGCACGGGGTCAGCTCCTCCTCGATCAACCACGTGTTCCGGCTGATGGAGGCCCCCGCCTTCAAGGCCGCGCTGGCCGACTCGCCCGGGGTGCTCGCCCTGGTGACCTCCCAGTGGTTCTACGAGGAAGTGGTGTGCCACAGCGTGCACGCGGCAGCCGAGTCCTACCGCCGCATCCAGGTCAGCGTCAAGGAGACCAGCGCGGACGCCTGGATCGTGCTGCCTGATCAGGAAGAACCGCCGCGCGTGCCGGAGCTGCACGACAACCCCACGCCCGTGCCACGCCAGCTCCCCGTGCACACCCCGCACTTCGTGGGCCGCGCAGAGGAACTGGGCCAGCTCGACAAGCTGTTGGACAACCCGGCGCGCGAGGCGGGCACCGTGCAGGTCACCTCGCTGTACGGCCCGGCGGGCATCGGCAAGACCACCCTCGCCCTGCGCTGGGCGCACCAGGCGGCCGACCGCTTCCCCGACGGGCAGTTGCACGTGGACCTGCGTGGCGCGGGCAATCCGCTGCGCCCCGAGGTCGCGCTGCGCGGCTTCCTCGGCGCGCTGGGCGTGCCCCACGCGCAGGTGCCGGTCAGCCTCGGCGCGCAGGCCGCCCTGTACCGGACCGTGACGACTGGCCGGAAACTGCTGGTGCTGCTGGACAACGCGCGCGACGCCGAGCAGGTGCGCCCACTGCTGCCCGCCAGCCCGGACTGCCTGGTGCTGGTCACCAGCCGCGACCAGTTGCCGGGACTGGTGGTGCGGGAGGGTGCCCGGCCCATGCCGCTGGACACCCTCAGCGACGACGAGTCGGCCTCCCTGCTGGCCAAGCACCTGGGCTGGGACCGGGTCGCCGCCGAGCCCGAGGCCGTGGCCGCCCTCGTCCGCCGCTGCGGGCGCCAGCCGCTGGCGCTGGCCGTGGCGGCGACCCGAGCCGCGCTCACACCGTGGCTGTCACTGGGCTCGGTGGAGTCCGACCCGCGCTGGACCCTGGGCGTGGGCGACACCGGGGACCGCCGGGTGCCCGCCCGCTGTCACGTGGGCCTGGGGCGCACCTGAGCCCGCACCGCGCCGAGGAAGCGCTCCACGGCGTGCGCCATCGCGGTCGTCCGGGTGGACCCGAGCATGTCGAAGGCGTGGTGCGCATAGGGCAGTTCCGCGTAGCCGAACGGTTCGGCGCAGACCTGCCTGGCCCGCGCGGCGAACTCGCGGGCCTGGGTGACCGAGACGATCTCGTCCCGGTCCCCGTGCACCACGAACATCGGCGGGGCACCGGCGTGCAGCCGGGCCAGCGGTGAGGCCGCGCACCAGGGCTTGGGGTCCTCGTCCAGGTCGGCGTCGAACATGACCCGGCGCAGGTGTCCGCGCAGCCGGGGCTTGCCGTCCTCGTTGAGCGCGGTCAGGTCGTACACCCCGTAGAGCAGGGCGGCGGCCTGCACCGAGGTGTCGGCCTGCTCGAAGCCCGGTTGCAGGGCCGGGTCGTTGGCCGTCAGCGCGGCCAGCGCCGCCAGGTGCCCGCCCGCCGAACCGCCGGTCACCGCGATGAAGTCCGGGTCCCCGCCGTAGCGGTGCGCGTTGGCCCGCACCCAGGCCAGCGCGCGCTTCACGTCGATCATGATCTCCGGCCAGCGGGTCCGCGGCCCGAGCCGGTAGTCGATCGCCACGCACACCCAGCCGTTGGCGGCCAGGTGGCTCAGCAGCGGCAGGTTCTGCGTGTTCTTGCTGCCGCCGGTCCAGGAGCCGCCGTGGATCTGCACCAGCACCGGGGCCCTGCCGTCCAGCGGCAGCCCCGCTTGACGCCACACGTCAAGCACCTGGGCCGGTTCGGTGCCGTACGGCACGTCCCGCGCCGCGAGCAGCTCCCGGCGCAGGTTCCGCGTGGGGCCCGCCACGTGCAGCGGGGCCGCGCCCGGCCCGAACGCCTCGTCCAGCGCGCCCTGGAGCACGCCTTTCGCGCGCACGGCTTGACGGTGCAGGTCAAGTAGACCGGCCGCCGACCCCGTCGCGGCGAGCAGACCGGCCACGCCCAGCTTGCTGCGACCAGCCCCCAGCGCGGTGGCAGCGGCGGAGGCCGCCAGCTGGGCCCCGGCCACCGGCAGCGCGAACTCGCTGCCCAGCACGCCGGGCAGCATGCCAGCCAGGTACCACGGGTGGACCCGCCACGGCGCCCTGCGCGCGAACACCGTCACCGCCGCGCCCGCGGCCCCGGCCGCCAACGCCAACCCCGTCCCCAACCTCACCGCTACCCCCTCCACCCGCGAGTCCCGGCCAGCCGCCCGCGAGTCCCGCGCTCCGGTCCGCGAGTCCCGTCCTGCCGCTCGCGAGTCCCGCTCAGCCGTCAGCCCTGCGTGGCAGGTTCGGCCGCCGACGGCAACCGGTTCACAGCGTAAGGTGCAAGATCGTGGACGCGGTGGTGTTCGACATGGACGGTGTGCTGGTCGACTCCGAGCGCACCTGGGACGAGGTGCGGCGGGCGGTCACCGCGGAGCACGGCGGCACCTGGGCCGAGGACACGACCCGGGCGATGATGGGCATGAGTACACCGGAGTGGGCGCAGTACCTGGTCACCGCGCGCGGCGTGCGGCTCGACCCGGACCGCGTGGCCGAGCTGGTGATCGCGGGCATGATCCGCCGCTACGACGAGGGACCGCCCGTACTGCCCGGGGCGGTCGAGGCGGTGCTGGCCGTCGCACGGCGACACCCCGTGGCCATCGCCAGCTCCTCACCGCCCGCGCTGATCGAGGCGGTGCTGCACGCCACCGGCCTGTCGGAGGTGGTGGGCGTGGCACTGTCCAGCGAGCAGACCGGTGCGGGCAAGCCCGCGCCGGACGTCTACCTGGCCGCGGCCAAGGCCCTGGGCGTGGACCCAACCGGGTGCGCCGCCGTGGAGGACTCCACCAACGGCCTGCGCTCCGCGCTCAACGCGGGCATGACCGTCTACGCCGTGCCCAACCCGCACTTCCCGCCGGACCCCGCCGTGCTGGCGCAGGTGCACGCCGTGCTCAGTGACATCGGCGACTTGCCCGCCGCGCTCGGAACCTGAGCCGAACGGGCTACGTTGATCCGGTCAAAGCACTCGAACCGGATGCCTGGAGTACTCGTGAAGCGCACCCTCGTCCTGTTGCTCGCCGCCACCGGCCTCGCCCTGGTGGCCTGCGGGGGGACCGAGTCCAAGCCGTCCAGCCAGCCGCAGCCGACGAGCCAGCGGCCGCCCACCTCCACCAGCGCCAAGCCGCAGGTGATGAAGTTCGGCGAGGACCGCAAGGGCACGCACGGCGTGCTCAACGTCTCCGCCCCGGTGCCCTTCGACCTGCCCGCCGACCCGGCTCGCAACAAGGACCTGACCCGTGGGCTGCGCTTCGACATCAAGGTCAGCAACTCCGGGCAGCAGGCGTTGCAGGCCAGCGACTTCGTCTTCACGGTGACCACCGACGGGCAGCCCGCCGTGCTGGTCACCGACGAGGGCAAGCAGGTCACCGGCAAGCTGGGCGCCGACGTGCTGCCCGGCAAGGAGGGCAAGGCCTCGCTGGTGGTCGCCGCGCCGACCAAGCCCGCGGAGATCAGCGTGAAGATCGCCTTCCAGAAGGGCAATCCGCTCTACTGGACCGGCACGGTCTGAGACTTCAGTCTCAGCCCCGCCTGGCCGACTCCTTGGCCAGGCCGGTGGCGAGCTGACCGATCAGCGCCTTGATCACCAGCTGGACCCCGGGCAGGCGCGGCACGAAGGACACCGACCACTCGATCAGCGTGCCCGCGCCGTCCGGGCTCAGCCGCACCGTGCCGACGTAGTCGCGCACCGGCGCACCGGACAGCATCCGGTAGACGAGTCGGTTCGGGGCGTCGAACTCGGTGATCTCCTCGCGGATGCGGCCGACCGGGGTGCCCAGCGCGCGGATGGCGCCGACCCCGTTGCGGTCCTGGTCCCCGATCCGTTCCAGGTGGGCCGAGCGGCTCGCCGTCCAGCGCGGCATGCCCTCGTGGTCGGCCAGCACCGCCCAGACCGAGTCGGGCGGTACTGAGACCTTGCGGGTGGTGTGGTACTCGGTCATGGCGGCTCCTCCGCGTGCACGGTATCGAGACTGAAAGGTATCGGATATCGGCACATGCCGGTGATCGGCATTTTTGTCACATCGTTGCCAAACTCGTTCGCGCCAAAGGAAAACACCCCACTCGGGTGGGGCTGCCCCAACTGGCCGTCGTATCCTGCCCCGATGGGGTGACGCCGCCGCGCGCCCTGCGGGTCCAGGCCGAGCGGAGACCGATGAACACCGGTGGGGGCGCTGCCGCGCGCAGTGGACACCTGGTGCGGCGGGCCAGGGCCCTGGCCGAACTGGACCGGCTGGTCGACTGGCTGGAGACCGGCGGGGTCGACAGCGCCGAACTGTTCGGCACCACCGACGAGCGCGACTGGATGCTGCGGGTGACCGCGGCCCTGCTTGCCCTGCTCGGCGAGCACGAGGTGGACGAGCGAGGCCGCTGCCGCCGCTGCCGCGAACCGCGCCGCGGCTGGCGCAAGGTGCTGCCCGGCAGTCGGCGGGCGCCGGAGTGCGCGGTGTTGCGGCACACCGCCGCGGCCTTCGCCGGTGACGTGGAGGGGGTGTGGGCCGGGGTGTTGGCCGCGCTCGGCTACGACATGACCGAGGAGGAGGTCCGCGACTGGCTCGCCACCGCTGGCCAGGACGAGGACGGGTCGGCGTGGGCGAACCTGCCGCTGTACTCGGTCGACGTGGTCAACGGCTACGGGCAGGCCGACGGCACCGAGTTCGACCGCGAGCTGCTGCGCCCGCCGCCACCCCAGGTCGAGGACGACCCGACCGAGCCGATCTCCGGCTGGTTCCGCATGCCCTACGTGTACCCGGATGATCCAACCGAGCCCGGCACCGGGCTGCGTCACTACCGCGAGCAACTCCGCGTGTGGCGGTCCCCCGAGGAGCAGCTCATGGACGCCGACACCGAGGTGCTACCCCGGTCCGCCGTCTACTGGACCGTCGCCGACACCATCCCCGGCATCCGCTGGTGACCCGCTCTCGGGTGCGCGAGTCCCGTCCACCGGTCGCCGAGTCCCGTCCACCGGTCGCCGAGTCCCGCTCTCCGGTCGGCGAGTCCCGTTCTCCGGTGCGCGAGTCCCGCTGAGCCGCGGCCGAGTCCCGCTCTGGTGCGGGTGTCCCGTCCTGGTGTGCGCGACTGCCCGGCTCCGGTGAGTCCCGTCTTGGGGCGCATGAGTCCCGCTCAGTGGTCGCCGAGTCCCGCCGGGCGTCCGTGAGTCCCGCCCACCGGTGGCCGAGTCCCGCTCTGGCGCATGCCGGGTCCCGCTTGGCGTCCGTGAGCCCCGTCCGCCGGGCTGGTGAGTGCCGCCCGACCCCCGCGAGTCCCGCCCATCAGTCGCCGAGTCCCGCTCTGCGCGTGCCGAGTCGCGCCGGGCGTCCGTGGGTCCCGTCCTCCGGGCGCCGAGTCCCGTCCAGGTGCACGCCAATCCCACCCTGGGGCGCATGAGTGCCGCTCAGCGGTCGCCGAGTTCTGCTCAGCGGTGCGGGCGAGTCCCGTTCACCGGGCGTGTGAGTCCCGCCCGACCCCGCGAGTCCCGCTCGCCGATGCGCGAGTCCCATCCACCGGTCGCCGAGTCCCGTTCTCCGGTGCGGGCGAGTCCCGCGCCCACCCGACTCGCGAACACGCCGTACCGGAAGCGCCGACACGCGGTACCGGAAGCGCCGACACGCGCCGGAGGCCGCACCTCGTACGCCCCAGCCCGGGACTCGCGTGCCTGAGAGCGGGACTCACGGACCCCAGGGCGGGACTCGCGCGCTGGGTGGGGTCAGGAGGAGAAGAGGAAGCGGCTGAAGCCCTTCTTGCCGCGTTGGTGGTACTGGCCGGGGGCGCCCCAGCCGGGGCCCTGCTGGTACTGCCCCTGCTGGTACTGGGGCTGCGGCCGGTACTGCTGCGGCTGGGGCTGCTGCATCCACTGGGCCTCCGCGCGCGAGAGGGCCTCCAGCTCACCGTGGTCCAGGAAGATCCCGCGACAGCTGTCGCACTGGTCCACGTGCACCCCGTTGCGCTCGTAGGTGCGCATCTGACCGGGGCACTTCGGGCAGGCCATCATCATCGGATCTCCTTCATTCGGTGACATGCCTCGATCAGGGCCAGGTCGACCTCGTCGAGTTCGGTGCCGCGCAGCAGCGAGCGCGCCGCGCTGTGGGCCACGTGGGCGCGGGCGGCGGCGTCGACCTCGTACCAGTGGCGGCCGCACAGCCCGCCGGCGGCGAGGTAGGCGTCGAGCAGGCGTGGCCAGGAGTCCTCGGGCAGCACACCCGCGGCCCAGTAGCCGGCGACCCGGCCCAGGTCCCAGGACGGGTCGCCGAGCCCGAGGTCGTCCAGGTCGATCAGCAGCCAGCGGCCCTCGTACCGGACGAGCTGGCCCAGGTGCCAGTCCCCGTGCACGAGCCGGGGCGCGGCGGACACCGGCAGGCCGGTCCAGGCGCGAAGAACCGTTGCGGCGTGCGGGGAATCAGAACGGACGAGGCGGCGCATGGCGCGGGCGACGCGCTCCGGGGTCCCGGCCTGCGGCAGTGCGCCGAGCCCGCTCGGGTCGACCTGGTGCAGGGCCGCCAGCAAGCGCCCGGCCTCGGCCCAGGGGGCGGCCTCGGGGTCGCGCGGCACGGGCTCGCCCGCGGGCCACAGCGACACCCAGCGGTCCCCGGCGGGGATGAGTTCGTTCGGGGGCAACAGGATCGCGCGCAGCTCGGGCCGCGCCGCGACCGCCAGCCGCCGCGTCAGCTCAGTGCCGACGGTCTCGCCGTGGTGCACCTTGACGGCGAGACCGTCGGCCAAGACAACAACTCCCTGCTCCACGCAAGGTAAACGGTTGGCAAAGTCCGGGAGTTCCCTACCGGCCGGAGAAGGTGGCCTTGCCGGGGCCGTCGGTCAGGAAGGAACGCACCCCGCCGCGCAGGTCCTCGCTGTCGAACAGCGCGGCGGCGATGGTCGTGACCTGCTCGTTCGCCTCGGCGACCCCACCGTGCTCGTAGTGCGCGAGCACCTGCTTGGTGGCCGCGTGCGCCAGGGTCGGCCCTTGGGCCAGCCGCAGCGCGAACTCGCGGGCCGCCTCGTCGAAGCCCTCGTCGGGCAGCACGCGGTTGACCACGTTCCAGCGCTCCAGGGTCGCCGCCTCGTAGCGGTCCCCGGTCATCACGAACTCCTTGGCCCGGCCCACCCCGGCACGGGCGGCCAGCCGCTGCGTGCCGCCCATCGTCGGGGTCAGCCCGATGACGTTCTCCACCAGCCCGAACTTGGCGCGCTGTGCGGCCAGCAGCACGTCACAGGCGAGCGCGATCTCGAACGCCCAGGTCAGGCACAGGGCGTGCGCGGCGAACACGGTGGGGAAGGGCAGTGCCGCGATCCGGTCGGGCACGGTCAGCATCTGGTCGAACAGCTTCTTGGCGTCCTCGGTGCTGGCCTGGGCGTCGAACAGTGCGACGTCCACGCCGCCGCTGACCAGCTTGCCCTCGGCCCTGATCAGCGCGGCCCTCGGCCGGTCGGCCTCCAGCAGGCCCACCGCCTCGCCGAGCTCGTCCTGCAACTGCGCGGTGTAGAGGTTCAGCGGTGGGGCGGCGATGGTCAGCACGGCCAAGCCGGACGGGTCCCGGTCCAGGCGCAGCAGTTCCACGGCGGAGCTCCTCGTTGTCGGCGGCACCTACTCGCTAGTAGTTCACCGCATCCTCATCGCCGGGCCACCACCGGGTCAGCCGATGTCCGTGAACGGGACGTTGGGTACACACCGATCAATATTGTCAAGGAGGCATAAAACGATGAATCTGCCCAGAACGCGCGCCCGGCGCCTCACCGCGGTGGCCGGTGCCCTGCTGGTGCTGACCGCTGCCGCCGCACCGGCCGTGGCCAGCAACGGCGACGCCACCGAGCGCAGCGCCCGCGCCATGGGGGACCGCACCAGCGAGGTCCGCAACGCGATCAAGGGCGGCAAGGCCCGCAACGTCATCCTGTTCATCGGGGACGGCATGGGCGACTCCGAGATCACCATCGCGCGCAACTACGCGCGCGGCGCCGAGGGCAGGCTCGCGCTGGACACCCTGCCGCTGACCGGGGACTACACCACCTACTCCGTGCAGAAGGGCAACCCCGCCAAGCCCGACTACGTCACCGACTCGGCGGCCTCGGGCACCGGCTGGGCCACCGGGTCCAAGACCTACAACGGCGCCATCTCGGTGGACGCCTACGGCAACGCGCTGCCCACGATCCTGGAGCTGGCCAAGCGTGGCGGCTACCGGACCGGTGACGTGACCACCGCCGAGGTCCAGGACGCGACCCCGGCCGTGCTGGGCGCGCACGTGGTGGACCGCAAGTGCTACGGCCCCGACACGATGGCCAACTGCCCGGCCAACGCCAAGGAGAACGGCGGCGCCGGCTCGATCTCCGAGCAGCTGGTGCAGACCCGCCCCGACGTGCTGCTCGGCGGTGGCTCGGCCTCCTTCGACCAGAAGGTCCGCGCGGGCAAGTTCGCGGGCAAGACCGTGCTGGAGCAGGCCACCGCGGCCGGGTACCAGGTGGTCGGTGACGCGGCGGGGCTGAGCAAGGCTCGCGCGGACAAGCCGCTGCTGGGCCTGTTCGCCAAGGGCAACCTGCCGGTGCAGTGGACCGGGCCCGGCGCGAAGGTCGGCGGCACCCCGGCCAGCACCTGCACGCCCAACCCCGCGCTGCCCGCCACGCAGCCCAAGCTGGCCGACATGACGCGCAAGGCGATCGAGCTGCTGGACCGCCAGGACCGCCGTGGTGGCAAGGGTTTCTTCCTCCAGGTGGAGGGCGCCAGCATCGACAAGCAGGACCACGCCGCCGACCCGTGCGGGCAGATCGGTGAGACCGTCGGTTTCGACGAGGCGGTCGCCGCGGGCATGGCCTTCGCCCGCAGCCACCCCGACACCCTCGTGGTGGTCACCGCCGACCACGGCCACACCAGCCAGATCATCCCTGCTGACGCCAAGAGCCCCGGCCAGACCGCCACGCTGATCACCCACGACGGCGTGCCGATGACCATCAACTACGCCACCAACACCCCCGGCCAGTCCCAGGAGCACACTGGCACCCAGGTGCGCATCGCCGGGTACGGCCCGCAGGCCGCCAACGTGGTCGGCGTGACCAACCAGACCGACCTGTTCGACACCATCACCAGGGCACTTGACGTGCGCTGAATTGCCCATGTGGTTGTCCCCGACCTGGGGGCGAACCGTCTGAAGATCGTCTGACCTTGCTGAGACAGTACCGACTGCTACCGACTGGTTCTGGCCGTCGGATGTGCCGGATCTGTGCCTGATGATCATGGACGGGCACAGGTCCGGCACGCCGGTCAGCGCGCCAGCTCGGCCCAGTGCCGACCGCACCCCAGCAGGATGGCCCTGGCCTCGTCGCCCTCGGCCGCCGCACTCCACAGGATGTCGGCGTGCCGATTGTAGATCGCGACCTGCTCAGCGTCCGTGATCCGCAGCTCGCCCGCGATGTGCTCGACGCTGACCACGTCGTCGACGATCCAGTAGCCGTGCGGCAACAGGACCGGAAGCGGCCGATAGGCAGGGATCACGCCGACGCGCACTGTCGGCAGGCTGGTGGCTGACACGAGCCGGTCGACCTGCACGGCCATCACGCCCGGCGTGCACACCGGATGGAGGAGCGCGGCCTCAGCGATCAGGATCGTGATCTGCTTGCTGCTGTCGTAGAGCACCTGTGCCCGCTTCATCCGTTCGGCGACCGCCTCGTCGAGGCCGACTGCGGGCACGTCGAGCAGTTCGGACTGGGTGGTCAGGATTGCGCGGGTGTAGTCCGGCGTCTGGAGCAGGCCGGGCACGGCCATGATGTCGACGGCGCGGATCGTGCTCGCGGACAACTCGTCGGCCAGATCCTGGCGCTGCCGGTCGCGATGGCCAGCACGGAGTTGGCGTCTCCATGACAGCTGCTTCAGTCGCAGTTCACGCAGTTCGCTGCGGAGCGCCTCGGCGGCAGACTCCGGCACTTCGAGCACGGCAAGCAGGTCCACGAGGTCCGAGTCGCTCGGTGTCTGCTTGCCGCGCTCGATCTTCGAGACCTTTGAAGCGTGCCAGCCAAGCCGGGCGGCAAGGTCCTTGCCGTCGAGTTCGGCCGCCTCGCGTAGGCGCCGCAGCTTGTCGCCGAACGCCAGCCGGTCCGCCTCGAAGCTGCTGCTCACGCTCTCCTCGATCACTGTCGACGCTGGTACTCCTCGAATCGCAGAGCATGATCCCACGCGGTTGCTCGGATTGCGCGGAACTGCTCCACCGCGGGACCGGCAATCAGGTCGGCACCGATCACCTGACCATGCTCGAAGTCCAGCACGGCGGCGGTCGAATCGTCGAACAGCCAGAAGTCGGCAGCGCCGAGCGTGAGTCCGGCCGCCGTGTCGGCGGGCAGGACCCGGATGTCCTCGCCAGCCGCCACAGCCGGAGCTGTGATGACGCCGAGTTGCCAGCGCAGGTAGTCCGTCGGGGGCTCAGTGAGCACCCGGACCCGGGCGTACCTCTTGCCCTCAGCGACCTGCGCGACGATCAGCTCTGGCCAGTCAGCGAACCATTCCAACGTTGCCTGTGCCCCAGCGTCCGGGTCAGCGAGCCATTGCGCCAGCAGCGCGCCCTCGTCCGGCTCGTCGTACCAACCCTGCGTCTCCAGCCGCCACGCCGATCGCTCGAATCGGCTGAACAGGTCTTGGAACTGGTCGCGGCTGATGCGCGTCACGCCGACTCGCGGATCCGCTGCACCAGAGCTGCGGGGATCTCGATCGCGTCCTCGTGGTCCGGCAAGCCCCGCTCTTGGAGCGCGGCGCGGGCCTCGGCATCGGTGATTCGCCAGCCCTGCACGACGTAGGTGCCGCGGTCGGTCGAGAAGAACGACGGACAGCCGGTCTTGCCGGACTCGGTGGCGATGTGCGTCAGCTTCACGGTTCCTCCTGGCTTTGTGCCGGATGGGAGTAGGGGCCATTCAACCCGTCCAGTCGGCCGAGCAACTGTCCTCCAATCAGGTAGACATGCAGCTGTGATTGCTCAGATTGCTTGTTTGATTACTCACGCGGGAGGATGGTTGCGGCACCCCCTCCTGAGGAGTCGTCATGGCGGACACGACAGCAGCACTGATCGCGGGCCTCGTGGTCCTCGGCGGCCTGGCGCTCACTGCGCTCGCGCGCTGGGCCTGTACCACGGTGACGGTTCAGGATCTTGTGCTGCGGCTAACCGGGGAGTCGTCGTACGTGCCGACCTCGTGGTCGTCACGCCGCCCGCTGCGGCGCGGCCACGGTTACCAGCCCTCCCGGCGCCGCCGGGCAGGGGATTCCCGGCCAGCGCGCGCAGCCACGGCACCCGCCGGACGCCGCTGGCCGGGGCCCAGTCTCCGGCGGGCCCTTCCCTGGTGCCGGCCGGACCCTCCGTCTCGTCACCCCCGTTCAACGAGGCGGACTCCACCCCGCAGACCGCTCCCACAAGCCGCCCGCGGGGTGGCACCCAGCCTGCTCCGGCGGCGTGCTGCGCCCCGATCGCCGCGTCGCCGGAGCACGCCACCCGGAACGTGTCATGAGCACGCCCACCGAGGTGGAAACGTGGACGTGGTGGCCCGGTCCACGAGCCCGGCACGCGGTACCCAGCCGCGGACCCCAGCCTGCTCCCGGCCCGGCTCGCACCCTCGCAGGCGAGCACATCGAGATCCCCGCACAGCGGCCAGTGCGAGAGGCGTGGTGGCGGCCAGAGTGTCCGGCGTGCCACGCCGCGGCTGACCCCGCTCAGCATTGGACGGTATACCGGCTGGAGCCGTCGTGAGCCCGTGCCTCGAAGCCGCCGTGCGGCACATCCCAGTAGCCTGGCGCCTGTACGACCTCGGCGGTGCCTGGACGCGGCGGGGCTGAGCAAGGCTCGCGTGGACAAGCCGTTGCTGGGCCAATTCGCCAAGGGCAACCTGCCGGTGCGGTGGACCAACGTGGTCGGCGTGACCAACCAGACCGACCTGTTCGACACCATCACCAGGGCACTTGACGTGCGCTGAATTGATATCCGGTCACCCTTGTGTTGCTGGTAGTAATGCAAGGGTGACCGATGTGTCCGCGTTGGCTGGGGAGCTGCTCGGGCTGCTGTTCACCGAGCAGCCGGTGCAGGCGACCCTGATCGGGGTGCACGAGCACGACGAGCGGCTGCCGGAGCTGGACGAGTCGGCCAGACAGCTGATGCGCGAGCGGGCGGGCCAGCTCGCCGACCGGGCGCGGGACCTGCTGGCGAGTGGGCTGCCCGAGCAGGACCGGATCACCGCGGCGCTGGTGGTGCAGCAGGCCGAGGCGCTGGTCTCCCGCATCGAGTTCCCGCTGATCGACCACGTGGTGGCCTCGCCGCTGTCGGCCTGCGCGCTGAAACTGCTCCTGGTGCTGCCGTTGATCCGGCCCGCCGACGAGCCCCAGCAGCGTGCCTACCTGGCCCGGCTCGCGGCCCTGCCCGAGGCCCTGGGCGCGCTGGCGGATCGGCAGCGGCAAGCCCTCGCGCGGGGGCACGCCCCGGTGGCGAGCCTGGTGCGCTCCGCGATCCGAGCGATCGACCGGTACCTGGACGACCCCGGCAACGACCCGCTGCGCAGGCCGGAGTTGGCGGATCACCTGGTGCCCCAACGGGAACAGTTGCTGACCGTGGCCGTGCGCCCGGCCTACGCCCGCTACCGGGAGCTGCTCGCCACCCAGCTGCTCGGCCACGCCCGGCCCGACGCCCGCCCCGGCCTGTGCTGGCTGCCGGGCGGGAAAGCCGCGTACGCCAGGCTGATCCGCGACCACACCACCACGGAGCTGACCGCCGACCAGTTGCACCGAACGGGCCTGGACCTGATCGAGCGCCTGGACGAGGAGTACCGGGAGATCGGCGGCCGGGCGTTCGGCCTGGACACCGCGGCGGCGGTCCGCGAACGGCTGCTCACCGACCCGGGCCTGCGCTGGCGCGACGAGGCGCAGATCCTCGCCGTGGCCAGGGACGCCGTGGCTCGCGCGCACCGGGCGGCACCCGGCTGGTTCGGGCGGCTACCGGAGCATGAGTGCCTGGTCGAGCCGGTGCCGGCGGAACTGGCCGCCGACCTGCCCGCGGCTTACTACACGATCCCCTCCGTGGACGGCGCGCGGCTGGGCACCTACTTCGCCAACACCTCCACCCCCGACGAGCGCGAGCGGTACACCGCGGAGGCCACGGCCTTCCACGAAGCCGTGCCGGGGCACCACTTCCAGTTCGCCACCACGGTCGGCCGAGGGGACCTGCCGCTGCTGCGCCGGTTCGCCGCGATCGGCGCCAACGTGGAGGGCTGGGGCCTGTACGCCGAACGGCTCGCCGAGGAGATGGGCCTGTACTCCGACGACGTGGCACGGCTGGGCATGCTGGCGATGGACTCGCTGCGCGCGGCCCGGCTGGTGGTGGACACCGGGCTGCACGCGCTGGGCTGGAGCCGCGAGCAGGCGCTGGACTACCTGCGGGAGAACACCGCGCAGACCGAGGTCGACGTGGTGAACGAGGTGGACCGGTACATCGAGAACCCGGGGCAGGCGCTGGGCTACATGGTGGGGCGGCTGGAGATCCAGCGGCTGCGCGGGCTGGCCGAGCGCACCTGGGGCGCCGACTTCGACCTGCGCGCGTTCCACGACCTGGTGCTCGGCGCGGGCATCGTGCCGCTGGACCTGTTGGCGGAGTTGGTGCGGGAGTGGCGCCCGCGGGCCTGAGCGGATATGTTCAGCTTGCTGAACAATTTCCGGGAGGCCGGTGTGCGCTGTTGCGTGGTGGGTGGGGGACCGGGCGGCATGGTGCTGACGCACCTGTTGGCCAGGGCGGGGGTCGAGGTGACCCTGCTGGAGGCGCACCAGGACTTCGACCGGGAGTTCCGGGGCGACTCGCTGCACCCGGCGACCCTGGAGCTGATGGACACCCTGGGCCTGGCCGAGGACCTGTTGGCGTTGGAGCACTTCAAGGCCAGCCACTTCCGCTTCCACACTCCGCGCGGCAGCTTCACCACCACCGACTACAACCGGCTGGACACCAAGTTTCCCTACGTGGCGCTGATGCCGCAGGCCCGGTTCCTGGACTTCCTCGCCGAGCGCACCCGCGACCTGCCCGGGGCGCGGATCATCACCGGTGCCAAGGTCGTGGAGTTGCTGCGGGACGGCGAGCGGATCACCGGCGTGCGCTACGGCGACCAGGAGTCGCGCGCCGACCTGGTGATCGCCTCGGACGGGCGGTTCTCGCGAATGCGCAGGCTCGCCGACCTGCCCGTGACCTCACTGGGCGCCAGCAGCGACCTGCTCTGGTTCCTGCTGCCGCGCCGACCCGAGACCGATCCGCCCGAGGCCGACGTGGACCTGTACTTCGGCAGCGACCACTACGTCGGGCTGCTGGGGCGGCCCACGCAGTGGCAGGTCGGCTACACGCTGCCCAAGGGCGGGTACGCCGCCGCGCGGCAGGCCGGGGTCGAGCCGATCCGGCGGTTCCTGCGCGAGCACGTGAGCTGGCTGGCCGACCGCGCCGACCTGCTCACCGACTTCGCGCAGACCACCCTGCTGTCCGTGGAGATCGCCTGCGCCCCGCGCTGGCACCGGCCGGGTCTGCTCATGATCGGTGATGCCGCACATGTGATCTCACCCGTTGGCGGCAACGGCATCCTGATGGCGATCCAGGACGCCGTCGTCGCCGCCAACGAGCTGATCCCGTTGCTGCGCAAGGGCTTGCCCCTACCGGAGGAGGCGCTGGCCCGGGTGCAGCGGCTGCGTGAGCCCGCGATCGTCCAGGTCCAGGACCAGCAGGTCCGGGTCGAACGCCGGATCGCCGCCAACATCGCGGCCGGTCGCCCGCTCGCCCCCGGCGGGGTCTTCCGCCTGCTGGCGAGCCTGCCCGCCTTCCGCCGCCGCGCCGCCCTGGCCAACGCCTACGGCCCCGGCCGCCCCAGCCTGGACCCGGCGCTGATCACGAGCTGAGCCGGCCGATGCGGAACTCGTAGTCCAGTAGCCGGGATCCGTCCGGCTGGGGCGTGAACTCCACGACCAGCGCGTCCTTCACGCCGAACACCGTGTCCGAGTCGAGGTACTCGCCGCCGCGCACGAACAACTGGGTCACCAGCCTGCGGTGTCCCGGCGCGGAGATCATGAAGTGCACGTGCGGGGCGCGGTACGGGTGGCGGCCCACCTCGGCAAGCAGGCCGCCGACGGGGCCGTCCGCCGGGATCGGGTACGCCGAGGGCAGGATCGACCGGAAGTGCAGGCGGCCCAACGGGTCGGTGTGGAACCGGGCACGCAGCACCGGTCCGTCCAGCTCGGGCAGCTGCACGTCGTAGAAACCGTCCTCATTGGACTGCCACACGTCGACGACCGCGCCCGGCACCGGCTCGCCCGCCTCGTCGGTGACCCGCGCGCGCACGACCAGCGGCGTGCCGGGCAACCCGTCGGAGATGTCGGCCCCGTGCTCGGCGGCGGGCGGACCGTCCACATAGAACGGTCCCAGTACGGCGGAGGGCGTCGTGTCGGGCGTGCGGGAATTGGTGAGCAGGTCGACCACGCTGGACAGGCCGAGCACGTCGGAGAGCAGCACGAACTCCTGGCGCTTGTCGTCGGTGATGTGCCCGGTGTCGGTGAGGAACTCGATCGCGCGGGTCCACTCCCGCTCGGTCAGGTCGTTGCGCACGGCGTAGGAGTGCAGGTGCCGCACCAGGTCGGTGATCAGCTGGTGGGTGCGCGGGTCCTCGGTGCCCGCGAAGCTGGCGAGCACCTGACGGGTCAGCGCGCTCACCGCCTCGCCGGGGCGCTGTCCGCGCCACGCCCGGTGCAGGAACTCGTCCTGCGGTTCGGGCATGCCCAGTTCGCGCAGCGAGGTCGGTCCGCCCAACTCCGAGATCAGGTCGTACAGCGCGCCGGGTGCGTCCGTGACGCCCATGGCCCGCGCTACTGTGTCGGTGGAACCGTGTGCTGCCAACGAATGCGGCAGCAACACCGTGTGCGTCTCGGAGTGTGGGAGCCGGTACCGGCCGCCGAGTTCGTGGCAGAGCTTGTGGTGCCGCCCCGTGCTGACCGAGGCCAGGCAGTTGCCCGCGAGCCAGGCCGCTTCGAGCAGTTCGGCGCGGGAATCCACAGTGGACAGATCGCGCAGCGCGCGCGGGATCGTGCCGATCACGTGCAGTGCCATGGCATCGGTCATCGGTGAGGCCTGCGGCGAGTAGAGCGCCTCGATGGCGTGTGCTAGGGCGTTCACGGCGCTGGTGACCGTGGTGGCCACCGGCAGCGAGCGGGTCAGCTCCACGTCGTAGACCACCGTGCCGGGCAGCACCTCGGGCAACCGCCGGGTGGTCTTGACCCCGTCCCGCGTCTCGCCGAGCACGGGGGTGACCTCCGACCCTGCGTAGGTCGTGGGGACCACGATCTGCGGCGCCGCGGTGTGCGCGGCCAGCGCCTTGGACAGCCCCGTGGTCGAGCCCCCGCCGATGGCCACGATGCTGTCCGCGCCGTGCTCGCGGAACACCGCCAGCGCCTGCTCGGTGACCTCGACCGGGGTGTGCATGGTCGCGCCGCCGAACCGGGCCGCCGCGGGCACGCCGCAGTCGGCCCACCGGTCGCTGGCCAGCAGCAGTGGGCGTGTGCTGCCCAGCCTGGCCAGTTCCTCGGGGACCTGGGCGAGGGTGCCCGCGCCGAACACGATGCGGGCCGGTGAGCCGGACCAGGCGAAGCTGCGCATGATCCGAGCTAACCGCTGCCCGCCCGCCGGGGCCATCCCGATCCGTGACCGCACCCATTCAGGAAGTTGTGGTGTCCTGGGTCACTGCTAAAGTTCGCGAATGTGTCCACCCGCCCCGAACTGGTCGCGCTGCGCTCGTTCCTGAGCGTGTACCGGACCGGGGGCGTGTCCAGGGCCGCGGAGGCCCTGCACCTGTCCCAGCCCGCGGTGTCGCACCACCTGCGGGCGATCGAGTCCGTGGTCGGGCGGCCGCTGTTCCACCGGGCGGGCCGCGGCATCGCACCCACCGAGGCGGGCCACAAGCTGGCCGCGGAGATCGCCGAGCACGTGGACGCGCTGGAGGGCGCGCTGGACACCCTGCGCAGCGCGGCCGAGTGCGCGACCGGCCCGGTGTTCCTCGGCGCCCCGGCCGACCTGCTGGCCGGGCACCTGATCGAACGGCTCGCCCCGCTGCTGGCCACCGGGCTCACGGTGCGCTGCCGGGTGGGCCTGTCCCCGGACCTGCTGGCCGGGCTGCTCGCCGACGAGCTGGACGTGGCCCTGCTGACCAAGATCGAGGGTGTGCCCAGCCGCGGCCTGTACCTGGTGCACTCGCACGACGAGGAGTTCGTGCTGATCGGCCGGGCCGGTGAGGCGCCGTACGAGCCGGGGGAGCGGCCGTTCGTCGGCTACTCCGAGGACATGCCGATGGCCCGTCGCTACTTCCGGGACTGCTGGGGCACCGCCCCGCCCAAGCCGGTGTTCACCGTCGCCGACATGCGGGCCGTGGTCGTCGCCGTGCAGGCGGGCGCGGGTCTGTCGGTGGTGCCGCGCTACCTTGCCCAGCCCGCCATCGACGCCGGCTCGGTGCGGGTCCTGCACACCCCGCGCGAGCCCGTGCTCAACCCGCTCCACCTGGCCGCCCGGCGCGGCCGTGAGCACCTACCCCGCATCCGCGCCGTGTTCGCCGCCGTCACCCAGTAGCGCCAGCAGCGCCCGCTTGGCCTGCCGGGCGGGCTCGGCCGAACCGGTCACCGCCGCCATCGTGATCGCACCCTCGGCGAGCAGCAGGGCGTGGTCGGCCAGCTCCGGGGTTGGCGCGATGCCCACCAGGTACTCGCGGAACGCCAGCTTGTGCGCCCGCGCCGTCTCGGCCACCGGCGGGCAGCTCGCGCCCAGCTCACCGAAGGAGTTGACGAACGCGCAGCCGCGGAAGTCCGGCTCGCTGAACCAGTCGTGCAGCCAGTCGAACACCGCGAGCAGCGGTTCGGGCCGGGCGTCCGCGTACTGCGCCACCGAGCGGCGCCACCGCTCGTCGCGGCGCAGCAGATACGCCTCCACCAACGCGTCCTTGGACGGGAACAACTGGTAGAGGCGCTTGAGCGAGGCCCCGGAGGCGGCGCGGACCTGGTCCATGCCCACCTGCTGCACGCCGCGTCCGTAGAACAGCGGCTCGACCGCTTCGAGCACCGCTTCTGGGGTCAGCACCGACACCTCCGGGCGCGTGAGAACTCACGTTCTCAACCACCGTAGCTCAGCGGAAGAAAGCGCTCATACCCGGTACGTCGCTGAGGTAGGTGTCGATCCCGGCGATCTTGTCCCCGCGCACGGTCAGCACCGTGGCCAGGTGCTCGTCCAGCACCCGGCCGTCCGGCTTGGTGGCGGTGTTGTGCAGGGACAGCGCCACGCCGTCCTGCCCGACCAGCACGTGCAGCAGCTCGGTCCGCACCCCGTTGCCGCGGATCGCCATGGCCCGCGCGACAACCGCGTCGGCGCCCTCGATCCGGTCGGAGATCGTGCCCTCGCCGGGCATGCTCCACCACGCGTCCTCGGTGAACAGCTCGCGCAGCGCTGCCGCATCATCGGTGGTGAAGGCGTGCAGGAACCGGTGCGCAAGGGTGGCGTCGGCGGTGGGCATGGTGACTCCTGACCGTTCGATAGTTCGAATGTACGTGAACTGTAGCCCATCGGCTAGGCTGGGGGCGTGGTAGCACTCGTCCACCCGGCCCGGGAGCAGTTGCGCATCGAGGACGTCCTGGAGGCGCTGGCCAACCCGATCCGGCTGCGCATCGTGCACCGGCTGGCCGCCGGTGAGGAGCTGACCTGCGGCACGACCCTGCCCGAGGTGTCCAAGTCCACCGCCAGCCACCACTGGCGCGTGCTGCGCGAGGGCGGGGTGCTGTTCCAGCGCAGGGTCGGGCGCACCGTGCTGATGTCCCTGCGCCGCGAGGACCTCGACGCGCGCTTCCCCGGACTGCTCGCCAGCGTGCTGGCCGCCGTGGACAGCGACTGACACCTGCGCTTGGATTGCCCGATGACCGAGCCCAATCCGCTGGCGACCTGGCCCACCGGCAGGCTGCTGTCGGTCGCCGCCCGACTCACCGAGCGCTCCTGGGAACAGGTCCTTGCCGGGATGGGGCTGACCCACGCCGGTCTGATCGCACTGCACGTGCTCACCGAGGGGCCGCTGACCCAGCGCGGGCTCGCGCGGCGCTGCCGCGTAACCGACCAGACGATCAGCCGCACCGTGGACCGGCTCGTCACCGCCGGGCACGCCGAGCGCACCGTGGACGAGGTGGACCGCCGCAAGGTCCTCGTGTCGATCACCGCGGCCGGTGCGGCCGTGCACGCCCGCGCCACCCGTGCCGAGCGCGAGGATCCCGTGCTGCTCGGCGCCGTCGAGGACTACGAGGGCCTGCGCCGCCAACTCGTCCAGCTCATCGCCGCGATCGGCCTGGACGAGGACTGAGCGGTCGACGTCGGAACGTGCCATGAAAGTGCCTTTCACTGCGTTCAACGCAGTGAAAGGCACTTTCATGGCACTGACCGGGTGGATCAGCCGCTGACGGCCCGGATCCCGGTGACCAGCCAACTGGTGCTGGGCTGGCGCTCGTTCGCGGTCATGTTCAGCACGCGACAGGTACCGCCGGGCGGGCAACTGGTCATCATGTTGCCCTCACGGGTGTTCTGGTAGCTGCGCGCGGTGAAGTCCATGGCCACGAACACATTCGGCGCCCCGACCGGCAGGGTGAGCAGTTCGCCGGTGAAGTTCTCCCCGGACCAGACGCACACCTGGTGCTTGGTGCCCAGTTCACAGCGGCGCCCGCTCCAGTTGTGCAGCAACTGCTTGACCGGGTCGGCGGAGTCGCCGCCCGCGAACTGGGCGACCTCGCCCTTGCCCAGGACCAGCGCGTGGTCGTCGCCGGGATCGGTGTTGGAGGTGACCAGCGCGTTCTGCCGTGAGGCGCTGCGGTAGCTGTGCACCTCCACCGAGGAGGGCAGGGTCACCTTGCTCGCCCCGACGGGCAGGCGGTAGAGCTGCCCGGTGAAGTTCGGGCCGGTCCACACGCACAGCTCGTCGCTGCCGCCCAGGTGGCACTCACAGGGGGCGGCCACCGCGGGCAGCGGCAGTGCGATCAGCAGGGCGAACGCCGCCAGCAGTCGCTTCACGACCCGTACTCGGTGATCTTCTTGGCGATCCACGCCTTGATCTGCTCGTTGGACATCATGGTGCCGTTGTCCCGGGCAGCGCCACGGTCGTGGCCCATCTCCGCGCCGTTCTTGTGCGCGATCAGCGTGGGGATGTACTTGATGCTGTACCCGTTGGTGAAGCTGCGGTTCTGGTCCACGTCCACCTCGGCCAGGATCCACTTGCCGCCGTTGGACCTGGCCTGCTGCTCCAGCCAGGGCTTGAGCTGGCGGCAGCCGGGACACCAGGTGGCGCCGAAGTCCATGATCACCAGCTTGGTCTTGGACATGTCCAGGACCTGCTGCTGGTTGCTGGGGGTGAGCGTGACGATCGAGTCGTCCTTGACCTGGGCGGCACTCGCGGTGGGCGCGGCCATCGCCAGTGCCGCGGCCACGGCGACGAGGGCGCCGAGGACCTTGCTGATCCCGAACATGCAGGGGCTCCTCTCGGGCGGTACCGGCAGGGTTGCCGATACCGCCTACAGGGCACCAGAAGCCGTGTTCCGGTCAGCACCTGCGATCGGCGCGGACTTTTTCAGCGGCGGGTTCAGGACGGGCGCGCGATGGCGGACTGGGTGAGCTGGCTGCCGTCGGCGGCGAACAGCACGCAGAAGGACTCCCGGGCCGGGCCCTCGGAGGAGTCCTCCGACTTCTTGCGGTTCCACGCGTCGGCCGAGGGCACCAGCGCGCGGAAGCGCAACTTCGTGTCCCGGTCCTGGAAGCTGATCTTGTCCGAGGCGAACACCAGGGCGCAACTGCCCTCGGCGTCGCGGGAAACCGCGTCCTGCCCCGGGTAGCTGCCCTTGTAGCTGGTGTCCAGCGTGCTGGGGTTGGCGAACACCTCGATGTCGTGCGGCTCGGTGCAGGCGGTGCCGGTGGTGTACGAGCGGCCGGTGGCCATCGCCCCGCTCGCGCAGCTACCGGTGTTCAGCTTGAACTGGGGGATCTGCCCGCCGTCCCCGTAGGTCCAGGTCTGTTGCAGCGCAGGCGAGGCGACGCTGGTCGCGGTGCCGCCGAGCTTGCCGGTCAGCCAGCCCCCGCCGAAGGCCGCGGCGGCCACCAGCACGGCGACCCCGGCCAGCACCGCCACGCGCCCGACCCGTGAGCCGGTGCTCGGCTCGGGCGTGATCGGGGTGGTCGCCGGTACCGCGAGGTTGGGCTGCGACTGCCCGTTGTGCGGCCCGGCGGCGGCCAGGTCCATCAGGTGCGCCGCCTGCTGGGCGGTCAGCCGGGCCTGCGGCGAGCTGATCAGCATGCCCATGATCGCCGAGGCGAGCGGGCCCTGGCAGCGGGTCAGGTAGGGCACCTCGGTCATCACCGCGTGCAGGGTGGTCGCCGTGGTGGACCGCTCGAAGGCCGACCGGCCCTCCACCGCGTAGTACAGGGTCGCGCCCAGGGCCCACAGGTCGGTGGCCGGTGTGGCGCTGCCCAGCTGGATGCGCTCCGGTGCGAGGTAACCCGGTGAACCGACCACGGCCCCTGTGGAGGTCAGCCGGGGGTCGTCGTCGATGCGCGCGATGCCGAAGTCGGTCAGCTTGGCCCGCCCCGAGGCGGAGACCATCACGTTGCTGGGCTTGACGTCGCGGTGCACGATGCCCGCCGCGTGCGCGCACATCAGCGCGGAGAGCACCTGCTTGCCCATCGCCGCGGCAGCCGCCGGGTGCATCGGCCCGTTCTGCCGCACCAGCTCGGTCAGCGTGGGCGCCTCGATCAGTTCCATCACCAGGTAGGTGGTGTTCGCGTCGGAGACCACGTCGAACACGGTGACCACGGCCGGGTCGTTGAGCCGCCCGGCGCTGCGCGCCTCACGCAGCACGCGCTCCTCCAGGACCGCGCGCTCCTCACCGTGTACCCCGTCGGGCAGCCTCAGCTCCTTGAGCGCCACGTGCCTGCCGATCACGGTGTCCTCGGCGCGCCACACGACGCCCATGCCGCCCCTGCCGATCTCGGTGAGCAGGGCGTAGCGGCCGGCCACCAGTCGTGTGGTCCCAGGCGTGGTCACGTGCGACATCCTCCAACGAACTTTGCCCAGCCGAATTCGGCTCGGACGGTACAGAATGGGTCTTCGCGGGTGGCACCGCGTGGTGCCATTGCGCCCTTTGGGGCAGTCCCGCCCGCGCGCTGGGAGTCTCGTCGTCAGGGGAGGCGATGATCGTGCACCCATCCGTTCCGTTGTCCACCTGTGTCCTGACCGTGTTGCTCGCGCAACCGGTGCTGGCGGCCCCGGTCCAGCTCACCACCCCGTGGACCACCCAGGTCGACCAGAACAACCCGTTGCCCGAGTACCCGCGCCCGCAACTGGTGCGCCAGGACTGGCTCAGCCTCAACGGCCGCTGGCAGTTCGCCCCCGCCACCCAGGGCCAGGCCCCGCCGATCGGCACCTCCCTGCCCGACGCCGTGACCGTGCCCTACCCGGTGGAGTCGCTGCTGTCCGGCCACCGGCGGCACGAGGACCGGATGTGGTACCGGCGGCTGTTCACCGTGCCCGCCAACTGGTCCGGGCAACACGTATGGCTGAACTTCGGCGCCGTGGACTGGGACAGCACCGTCTGGGTGAACGGCACCCAGGTCGGTACGCACCGGGGCGGCTACGACTCGTTCCGGTTCGACATCAGCCCGGCCCTGCACGCGGGTGAGAACGAACTCGTGGTCGGGGTGCACGACCCGGTGGACGCGGGCGACGGGCCGATCGGCAAGCAGCGGCTCAACCCGGACCAGTTCTACAAGTACACCGCGGCCTCGGGCATCTGGCAGACCGTCTGGCTGGAGCCGACCCCGGCCCAGTCGGTCGCCGGGCTGGACCTGGTGCCCGACGTGCCCGCGGGCGTGCTGCGCGTGACGGCGCGCACCGACCAGACCGGTGGCGTACCGGTGCGGGTCTCCTCGGCCGCCAGCGGCACCTCGGTGAGCGGGGCGGCGTTCCAGCAACTGCTGCTGCCGATACCCAACGCACGCCTGTGGTCCCCGGAGGACCCGTACCTGTACGACCTCACCGTCACGGCCGGTTCCGACACCGTCACCAGCTACTTCGGCATGCGCGGCATCGGCGTCCAGCGGGTCGCGGGCGCGCCCAGACCCGTCCTCAATGGACGGTTCACCTTCCAGGTGGGCGCGCTGGACCAGGGCTACTGGCCGGACGGGATCTACACGGCGCCCACCGACGAGGCGCTGCGCTACGACCTGGATCAGCAGAAGCAGCTCGGCTTCACCATGGTGCGCAAGCACATGAAGGTGGAACCGCAGCGCTGGTACTACTGGGCCGACAAGCTGGGGCTGCTGGTGTGGCAGGACATGCCCGCCATGGACGAGGAGAAGCCGCCGTCGAGCACCGCGCGGGCGCAGTTCGAGACCGAGCTGCACGCGATGGTCGACCAGCACCGCAACTCGCCCTCGATCATCGCGTGGGTGAACCAGAACGAGGGCTGGGGCCAGTTCGACCAGGCCCGGCTGGCCACCGCCGTCAAGTCCTGGGACCCCAGCCGCCTGGTGGACAACATGAGCGGGATCAACTGCTGCGGCTCGGTGGACGGCGGCAACGGGGACCTCGCCGACGTGCACGTCTACGTCGGCCCCGGCTCGCCCGGCCACGGCGGTCGCGCCGGTGTGCTGGGGGAGTTCGGTGGGCTCGGGCTCGTCGTGCCCGGCCATGTCTGGGACCCCGCGCGGACCGTCAGCTACGAGATGCAGCCCGACGCCGCCGCGCTGACCCGCCGCTACACCGGGCTGATGTCGGACATGATCGGCTGGATGCGCGCCCGCGCGCTGGGGGCCTCGGTGTTCACCCAGGTCACCGACGTGGAGTCCGAGGTCAACGGCCTGCTCACCTACGACCGCCGCGCGGTCAAGGGCGATCCCGCCGCGATCCGCGCCGCCAACCAGCGAGTCCTCGCGGCCTCGCAGTGGCTCAACACCCCGGATTCCCTCCAGATCGGGCGCCGCGTGTCGCTGCGGGTCACCACCCCGGGCTTCACCGACCGGTACGTGCGGCACCAGTTCGGGCTCGGCGTCACCTCGGTGGTCAACGGGGCGAGCAGCCCGCTGGACAAGCAGGACGCCAGCTTCACCGTGCGGCCCGGGCTGGCCAACCCGGACTGCTACTCGCTCCAGTCGGTGAACTTCCCCGGCGCCTACCTGCGGCACAGCCAGTTCCGGCTGCACCTGGACGACAACAACGGCACCCCGCTGTTCGCCGCCGACGCCACGTTCTGCCTGCTGCCCGGGCTGTCCGGGCACGACGTGAGCCTGCAGTCGGGCAACTTCCCGGACCACCTGCTGCGGCACATCAACGCCGAGGTGTGGATCGCCGGGCTGGGCGGGGGCGGGGCGCAGGACAATCCGGCGCACTACGAGGAGGACACGACCTTCGCGGTGGAGGACGCCTGGTCGGCCAGGTCCTGAAGGGCACCTTCGCGACCTCGGCGAGGCGTGCCATGAAAGTGCCGTTCCTTGCGTTCGACGCAAGGAACGGCACTTTCATGGCCTTTTGAGCGGGGTTGGTCAGCGCGCCAGCTTGTCCAGCCACTCCAGCAGTAGGGCCGTCTCGGCGGGGGTGAGCGCCTCGGGTTGGTCGGCGCGCAGCCGCGCGGCGAGTTGCAGCACGCTGGCCGCCCCGTCGTGCTGCGCGGGGCTCGGGGCCTCGGTGAGCAGCGAGGCGTGCACGGCGTCGCGCACGCGGTGCGACAGCTCGGGGTCGGTGTAGGTCTCGGACTGCGTCACCAGGTTCAGCGCCACCCCGATGTTCGTGGCCATGATCACCTGTGCGGCCGTGTCGGGGTCGACGCGCAGCCTGCCCGCCTCGGCGCAGCGCACGAGTACCTCGCGCAGCAGGCCCATCGCCTCGGCCGCGGCGTTGGGCACCGCGCTGAAGCTGGGGGAGAACATCAGCCGGTACACCGCCGGGTGGGCCCGGGCGAAGGCGACGTGGGTGTCCCAGCCGGTGCGCAGGTCGGTGACCGGGTCGGCGGAGGGCTCCGCGGCGCGCTTGGTCGACAGGTAGCGCTCGAACCCGTAGTCGACCACGGCGCTGAGCAGCCCGTTCTTGTCCCCGAACAGCCGGTACAGCATCGGCGCCCCCACGCCAACGGCCTCGCACACCGCGCGGGTGGCGATGTCCCGGTCGGGCGAGGCGTCCAGCAGGGCCTCGGCCGCCTCCAGCATCTGTGTGCGCACGTCCATGAGCCCATGTTAGCGCAGTTACGACTCTGAGATAGCGCGGATACGAATCCGGGTGTAGCGTCGTTACCAGTCGAACGGAACGGCGATACGAGGAGTGGGTTCCATGACCGGCCAGCAGCGGGTGGCGATCGTGACCGGGGCGTCGGGAGGTATCGGCAGGGCGGTGGCCGAGCGGCTGGCCGCCGACGGCATGAGCGTGCTCGTGCACTACGCGGGCAACCCGGCCCGCGCGGAGGAGACCGTGCGGGCCATCACCGAGGCGGGCGGCACGGCCAGCGCGGCCCGTGCCGACGTGGCCGAGGAGTCGGAGGTCGCCGCCCTGTTCGACCTCGCGGAGCAGCGCTACGGCGGGATCGACGTGGTGGCGCACACCGCGGGCGTCATGCACCTGTCCCCGCTGGCCGACCTGGACCTGGCGGAGTTCGACCGGCTGCACCGCACCAACGTGCGCGGCACCTTCGTGGTCGACCAGCAGGCGGTGCGCCGGGTCCGCCAGGGCGGGGCGATCATCAACTTCTCCACCTCGGTGGTCAAGATCGCGCTGCCCGGCTACGCGGCCTACGCGGCGACCAAGGGCGCGGTGGACGCGATGACCCTGATCCTGGCCAAGGAGGTGCGGGGCCGCGACATCACCGTGAACGCGGTGGCACCCGGCCCGACGGCGACCCCGTTGTTCCTGGACGGCAAGGACCAGGCCACCGTCGACCACAT
The DNA here is from genome assembly GCF_000525635.1 of Kutzneria viridogrisea DSM 43870. NCBI lineage: Bacteria > Bacillati > Actinomycetota > Actinomycetes > Pseudonocardiales > Pseudonocardiaceae > Kutzneria > Kutzneria viridogrisea. The sequence continues at coordinate 5,609,069 of NZ_CP007155.1, read as the reverse complement.
GGCCTCCATGGCCCCGCTGGAGCGGCTGGGCGTGCCCGAGGACATCGCCGAGGCCGTGTCCTTCCTGGCCGGTCCGGCCCGCTGGATCAACGGCCAGGTCATCTACACCAACGGAGGGATCATCTGATGTCGAGCACCATTGTGATCACCGGCGCGTCCAGCGGCTTCGGCGCCATGACCGCCCGTGCCCTGGCCGATGCCGGGCACACCGTGTACGCCGGGATGCGCGAGACCACCGGCCGCAACGTCCCCGCCGTGGCCGCGGCCGAGCAGTACTCGGCACAGCACGGGGTTCGGCTGCACGCGGTGGAGATGGACGTGTCCGACCAGGACTCGGTGGACGCGGCGATCAACCGGATCCTGGCCGAGTCCCACCGGCTGGACGTGGTCGTCCACAACGCCGGGCACATGGTGCTGGGTCCGGCCGAGGCGTTCAGCGTGCGGCAGCTCGCCGCCGTGTACGACACCAACGTGCTGTCCACGCAGCGGGTCAACCGCGCGGCCCTGCCGCACCTGCGTGCCCAGCGCGACGGGCTGCTGGTCTGGGTGGGCTCCAGCAGCAGCCGGGGCGGCACCCCGCCCTACCTCGCGCCGTACTTCGCCGCGAAGGCCGCCGAGGACGCGCTGGCCGTCAGCTACGCAGCCGAGCTGGCCCGCTTCGGCATCGACACCACGATAGTCGTGCCGGGGGCCTTTCCCAGCGGTACCAACCACTTCGCGCACTCGGGGCGGCCCGAGCACACGGCGGTTGCCGAGCAGTACGAGCAGCTCTACGCCGACCTGGCGCAGGTGCCCGAACGGCTGGCCGCCATCACCCCGGCCGAGGCCGACCCGGTCGAGGTGGCCCGCGAGATCGTGCGCGTGGTGGACCTGCCCAAGGGACAGCGGCCGTTCCGGGTGCACGTGGACCCGGCACGGGACGGCGCCGAGCAGGTCTTCGAGCTCGGCGACCGCATCCGCACCGAGTTCTACGAGCGCATCGGGTTCCCCGACCTGCTCTCGCCCCGTTAGCGGCTCGCCTCGGAACTGACCGTGTCTCGCCGGCGACCACCCAGTCACGCCCGCCGACGCGGGCCGTGTCATGAAAGTGCCGTTCAAGACACCGGATGTCCCGAACGGCACTTTCAGGACACCGCAGCCTCGGCCCGGACTGGATACCAGGTCAACGATGCGCGACGCCCCGCTAGAAAGTCGTGCAACGGCGCCAGTGCACCAGTTCCTCGACGGCGCCGAACACCTGGACTCGCGGATCGTCCACCCCGATCCGGTTGGTGAGCACCAGTTGCAGGTCCACGGCCCGGCCGCGCACCGCGACATCGGCCTTGCCGTGCGTGTGCTCCCAGCTGATCCCCTCCGGCACGCGGTGCACCAGCCACTCGCCCCCGTCCAGGTCGGTGGCGTGGAAGTGCAGGCTCTGGCCGGTCCCCGGCAACTCCGCCAGCCCCGGTGACATCCGCACGGCGATCAGCGCGGGCAGCAGCTCCAGGAACTCGGTGATGCCGTCGGCGGCCAGCGCCGGGTCCACCTCGTAGCGACCACCGGTGGTGAACGCCGCGTCGGCCCGGTGCACCACCGTGTCGTGCGCGATGCGGCGCAGCCAGTACCCGGCGCCACGGCCGGTCGGGGTCCACACCCGGGCGTGCACCCCGACCTCGGCCACCGCCGAACGCAGCCGCTCGGCCCCGTCCAGCAGCCACTGCACGTGCTGTGCGGGGTCCTGTGGCGGCTCGGCCTCGTTCGGCAGCGGCTGCTGGGCCCCGCTGGACACGATGTCGGCTGCCCAGTGGTGCGCGCGGCCCACGTGCGTGATCAGGTCGGCGAGTGTCCACTCAGGACAGGTCGGCACGCGTCGCGCGGTGTCAGCCCCCGCGACGGCCTCGACGAACCTGGCCGCCTCCGCGGGCATCTCGGTCAGGTAGTGCTCGTACCCCAGTGCTGTCACGGGCAGCAGCGTATTACCGGGCCATCACCCGGGACAGCTCCTCGTAGCTCAGCCCCGTCGCCGGTGCCGTGCCCGCCAGCAGCCCGGACATCGCCTGCCGGGCGGCGTCCCAAGCCACGCGGGCAAGGCCCGAACCGGTCGACACCCGGCGCACCCCCGCCGCGGCCAACTCCGCCAGCGAGGGCATGCCGGGCCCCGCGAGCACGTTCAGCGGGGCGCCACCGAGTTCGCGCAGCACGCTCGGCAGTTCCTGCCACGGCAGACCCGGCGCGAACAGGCACGACGCGCCCGCGTCCCAGTACCGCAGCAGGCGGTCGACCCCCTCGGCGTGGTCCCCGCCGCCCGACCACCAGGTGTCGGTCCGCGCGTTGATCACGATCGGCACCCCGGCGTCCTCGGCCGCCCGCCTGGCCTGCGCGACGCGGTCCGCCGCCTGCTCCGCACCGTGCAGATCGGTGCTCGGGTGGGCCGTGTCCTCCAGGTTGACCCCGGCCACCCCCACCTCGATCGCCGCCCGCACCGTGCCGTACACGTCCTCGTAGCCGCCCTCCAGGTCGGCCGAAACGGGCAGGTCCACCGCCCGCACGACTGCCCCGACGGCCTCGATCATCGCCTCGGCCCGCACCAGTTGGCCGTCCGCCGCACCCAGTACGGCGGCCACCGCCGCGCTGCTGGTGCCGATCGCCGACACCTCGGGCAGCGCCGCGAGCAGCCGCGCGGAGGGCAGGTCCCACGCGCAGGGCAGCACCAGCAGCCCGCTCTCGTGCATGTGCCGGAACTTGATCACCTTGTCGGACATGGCCCCACCGTAGGCCGTGCACCTGTCGGCCGCCGCCGACACGTGGGCCAGGCCGCCTGAGCCGCTGGTGTCATGAAAGTGCCGTTCACTGCGTTCAACGCAGTGAACGGCACTTTCATGGCATCGCCCGCCCTGGTCTATAGTTTGGACGGGACGGTACCGTTCCGTCCATTTGGAAGTGATCGGAGTCGCCTCATGTCAGGACCACGCCGTACCGCCCGCGACCTCGTCACCGAGGCGCTGCGGCTGCTGCTCGCCAAGGACATGGCCGGGTTCGCCGGGCTGTGGGCCGCCGACGGGATCCTCGAGTTCCCCTTCGCCCCGGCGGACTACCCGCAGCGGCTGGTCGGCCGCGATGCCATCGCCGACTACCTGCGGGACTACCCCGACCACCTGGACGTGCGGGCGATCACCGCCCAGACCGTGCACGACACGACCGACCCCGAGGTCGTCATCGTCGAGTTCGAGGTGGCGGGCGAGGCGGTGCGCACCGGCAGGCCCTACCAGGTGCGCTACATCGCGGTCGTCACGGCACGCGAAGGGGAGATCGTGCACTACCGCGACTACTGGAGCCCGCTGGCCGCCGCGGAGGCGTTGGGCGGGCTGGACGAGCTGACCGCCTCCTTCGCCGGTGGGGAGCCGAACGCGTGAGCGTGTTGGTCACCGGCGGAACCGGCACCACCGGCAGCAGGGTCGCCGCCCAGTTGCGCGAGCGGGCAGCCGCGGTGCGGATCGCCACCAGGACACCGGCGGACGGCGATCCCGGGCAGGTGCGGTTCGACTGGGCCGATCCGGCCACCCACGGCCCGGCACTGGTTGAGGTGCAACAGATCTACCTGGTGGCCCCGATCGGCGAGGCCAACCCGGTGCCACTGGTCGAACCGTTCCTGACCGAGGCGCTGCGGGCGGGCACGCGGCGGGTGGTGCTGCTCAGTTCGTCGGCGATCGGTGAGGGCGATTCCGGACCGGGCGCCCTGCACCGCCTGGTGCGCACGAGCGTGCCGGAGTGGACCGTGCTGCGGCCGTCCTGGTTCATGCAGAACTTCCTGCACGAGCACCTCATCGCCGTGGGCATCCGGGACCGCGGCGAGATCGTCACCGCGACCGGTGCGGGCCGGGTCGCCTTCGTCGACGCCGCCGACATCGCCGCGGTCGCCACCCGGGCGCTGCTGGATCCCTTGCCGCACAACACCGAGCACGTGATCACCGGGCCGGAGGCCCTCAGCTACGCCGATGCCGCCGCGGTGATCGCCGGGGCCACCGGCCGACCCATCCGGCACCGGCCGGTCAGCACCGCCGAGATGGTCGACAGGTTCCTCGCCGCCGGGATCCCGGCGGAGTTCGCCGCCGTGCTGGCCGGTCTCGACGAGGACATCCGGCACGGTGCGGAGGACCGCGTCACCTCGGTGGTCCCCGAGATCACCGGACGCCCCGCCCGGTCGTTCGCCGAGTTCGTCTCGGCGCACCGGGCGGCACTCGGCGGATAGCCCCGCTGTCAGCGCCGGGGGCCGCCACCGTGCTCGCCTCGGTCGTCTCGTGCACGTGGTCGTCGCGGCTCAGCGCGGAACCGCCAGGTGCACGGTCCACCCGCCGTCCGGGTCGGGCCCGGCCCGGAGCGTGCCGCCGAGCAGGGCGACGCGCTCGCGCATGCCGATCAGGCCCATGCCGCTGCCGCTGGCGACCTCGGCGGGCGCCTCGGCGGTGGCGGGCGCGTTGGCGACGGTGAGGGACACCTGGTCCTCGGTGCAGGTGAGGGTCATCGCGCGGGCCGCGCCCGGTGCGTACTTGGCGGCGTTGGTCAGCGCCTCCTGCGCCGCGCGGACCACGGTGTGCGCGGCTTCCACGGTCACCGCCCCGGGTTCCCCGACCACCTGGAAGGCGACGGCGTCACCGTTGGCCATCAGGCGCAGGGTTTCGGTCAGGGGCAAGGTGTCCTCGCGCAGCGCGTGCACCGCGCGCCGGGTGTCGCCGATGCTGTTCACGGCCAGTGCCCGCGCCGTGCGGATGGCCTGGACGGCCTCCTCGCCCCGGCCACTGCTGTTGAGGGCGTCGGCCATGTCCAGTTGCAGCGCGATCCCGGACAGGGAGTGCCCGAGCACGTCGTGGATCTCGCGGGCGATCCGGCCGCGTTCCACCAGCGCCGCCTCCCGCGCCTCGGATGCCGCCGCCCGCTGGGCCTGCAGCGCCGCCCGCCGGGCGCTCAGCACGGCGTTCACCTGGTCCCGGCGGGAGATTCCGATGTAGACGGGCAGCCCGACGGTCAGCGTGAGCCACCAGGGCCACTGGCCCGGCGCCGAGGTGACCTGGGTGACGACCCAGGTCGTGGCCGTCGCGGTCAGCGCGCCGAGGACCGCGACCGCGACCGCGGCCCGCCGGGACGCCAGCTTGGCGCCGGCGGCGGCCGAGGCGAGGAAGGCGAACGCGGCCGAGACCGAGGTCGCGTGCGCGAGCGGGAGCAGGACCGCCGCGCCCACCGCGTAACCGGCCAGGAGACCGGCCCGGTGCCAGGGACGCAGCCGGGGCCACGGGAACAGGGCGCTGATCGAGAGCGCCGAGACGACCGCGAACAGCGACAGTGCCAGGACCGGGGCGATGAGCTGTGCGCCCGGCAGTTCCACCGCGGTCACGATGATCACGGTGACGGTGGCGAAGGGGCGGATCAGCGCGTCGTGGAACCGGTCCAGCCGCGGTTGAGCCGGACTCGGTTCGCGCGAGGTCACGGTCCGGGCTCCTTCGCTCACCGACGGAACTGCTGCTGGGTACCGGTACTCGGGGTGGGCCCGGTGTCCGAACCGTACTCGGCGTGCGGCGTGCCCGCCGGTGCGGTCCGCCCGTTCCTGTTCTGTTGCAGGCTGTCCAGCCAGGGGGACAGCTGGTGCGGTGCGCCGTCCTTGCCCTTGGCCCACAGGATGCGGCCTTCGCCGCGCACTGCCTTGGCCAGGACCACGAGGCCCTCCACGAGCATGCCCGCGCCCAGGGTCAGCAGCAGGCTGTTGCCCAGCGCGGCGGCATCCTGCGGGTCGATGGCCCGCAGCACGAAGTTCGCCCCGAACTTGACCGCCAGGTTCGCCACCCACAGCGCCACGGTGACGCCGGTGTACTGGACGAACGCGAGACCGTCCCGTGCCGAGACGCGCACGCTCGCACCCCGCAGGGCCCCGATCACCACACTGATCCCGGCCGTCAGCACCAGGAACAGGATCGACAGCGGGGACTTGAGGTCGGCGGAGACCTGCGACAGGCCGATCGCCCCCAGCACGGCGGGCAGGACCAGCATCCGCTTGGCCTCTGCCGGTTCCCCCATCATCCGGCGGACCAGCACGTAACACACGGCGGCCAGCACCAGAACGATTTGGACGGGACTGCTCATCGCGTTGCCTCCTGGCTGTTCGGACTGCGCATCGCAGTGATCCGAACGCTAGGCACCGGCGGCCGGGAAGTCCTGGGACCAGCGCCGTATTCCCGGGTGGAGAAACGCCTCCACCCGGGACCGCGCGGGCCTCAGGCGCGCAGGGCCTCGAACGCGGACCTGGCCGCCGAGCCGATGGCCAGGTCGATGTCCTGGGCGACGGTGGCCCGGCGGGTGGACCTGGTGAGCGCGGCGATCGCGACCCGGTCGCCGGAGTCGGCCTCGACCACGCCGATCTCGTGGCGCAGGTGCAGGAACGTGCCGGTCTTGCCGCTGACCCGCACCGTGTCGGTGCGCAGGTCGCTGGCGAGCCGGTGGGTGAAGACCTGCAAGGACATCAGACGCCGCAGTTCCGCCGTCGCCGCGGGCTCGCTGATCCGGTCCAGCCAGACGCGGTGCAGCAGGTCGACCAGCGCCGCGGCGCTCGCGGAGTTGGCGTGCGCGGGGTCGAGCGTCTCGATCGTGTGCTGCCCGGAGCGGTCCGACTGGATCGCGAGCTCCAGTGCCAGCCCGAAGTCGTTGCCCGCCACCCCGGCCGCGCACTCGTACATCCGGTGCAGCCGGTGCCTGACGTGGATGTCCGCGCAGCCCCAGGCGCGCAGGCTGCCGGTGAGCCCGTCGATGCCGATCAGGTCGAGCAGCACGTCCGAGCTGGCGTTGTCGCTGACGGTCAGCATCATGTGCACCAGGTCGCCGACCGCCAGCGTCGCCGGGTACCGGAAGGCCGAGACCCCGGTGGAGCCCAGGCTGCTCGTCGCGGGATCGACGGTGATCTGGCGTGCCGGGTCGAGCGCCCCGGACGCCACGCGTTCCAGCACGGCCAGCGCGAGCGGTACCTTCACCACCGAGGCCAGTGGGATGGCAACGTCCACGTCGAACCCGAACTGCTCGCCGGTGTCGAGGTTGCGGGCGAGCAGGTGCCCGCGGACACCGGCCCGTGCCCACTGCTCGGCGATCGACTCCGCGAGCGGCAGCAGGTCGGGTGTGCTGGCGAGGTACGCCGGGTGGGCCGTCATCCGCGCATCGCCAGCCGGGCACGCGCGTCCGTGCCCTCAGGACGTGCGCCCAGCGCGCTGCCCACCGCCGCGCCGAGCAACGGCATCAGCCAACTGGCCGTCCCCGCCGCGCTCGCTTTGCCGGACCGTCCGGGGGCATGGCTGAGTTCGTAGCTCCTGCGGATCGCGGTGTCGGCCAGCGGGGCCCAGGACACCTGGTGCCGCCGTGCGAACTGCTCGGTGCACAGCAGCAGACCGTCACCGGCGAGGGTCTGGGCGAGCGCGGTGGACGCGGCCGAGGTGACGCGGATCCACGCCTCGGGCAGACCGGATCGGGCCGCCGCCTTGCGCAGGTGCTCGGTGAGGTGCGAGACATCGTCCTCGGGGGTGACCAGCAGGGTCGGCCAGGCGGTGCGGTCGGCGCCTCGCCGGGGCCGGAGGCTGTCCAGGTGCACCGGCCGCCCACCGCGGGCAACCTCGCCCGGTGCGGCCGAGGACAGCCCGAGCGGCACGTCGAGGGCGCCCGTGCCCGGTGGGACGCGCACCAGGGCGAAGGTGAGCGAGCCTTCGGCCAGCGCCGTCGCCCGTGCCCCGGCTGGCAGTTCGTGCACGTTGATCGCGATGCCGCGCTCGGCGGCGGTGCGGATGACCCGAGCCAGGGCCGGTGGGTCGCAGTCCGGCGGGACGCCGAGCGTGCGCACCGCGGAGGTCCGCGCGGACTGCGCCACGGCACGCAGCCGCTCCGTCCTGCGCAGCACGTCCTGGGCGTACGGCAACAGGACGGCGCCGAAGTCGGTGACCTCGATCTGGCGGCGGGACCGGTCGAACAGGTCGCCGCCCAGGTGGTCCTCCAGGGTCTTGATGCGGCGGCTCAGCAGCGGCTGCGCGATGGCGAGCTGCTCGGCGGCGCGGGAGAAGCTCAGCTCTTCGGCCGTGGCGACGAAGGTCTCGAGGTGCACGAGCAGGTCCACCACCGACTCATATCAGAAAGGCATGGGTCGTTCAACTTTGTCTCTTGGACATGTGATCAGGTGGGCTGGTTGGCTCGATGGCACAGCGACCCCGACCACTGGAGTGACAGATGCTGTGCACCAAGGCAGGCGCGCCCGTCCCGGCCTTGCGCGGTTCCCGCTGGAAGCGGCTCGGCGTGACCGTGCTGGCGGCCTCGGCGCTGCTGGCCTCGACGGCCTGCGGCACGGGAACGGCCTCGGCGGGCCAGGATCCTCCCCAGAGCAGCGGGACCCCAGCCGCGCCGAGCGGCCTGGAGCGGCAACTGAAGGAGCTGGAAGCCTCCTCCCACAAGCACATCGGCGCGTTCGCACTGGACACCGGTACGGGTAGGACCGTCGGTTACCGGACGGACGAACGCTTCCCGTCCCTGTCGACGTTCAAGGCGGTGGAGGCCGCCGCCATCCTGGACAAGGCACGCCGGTCCGACCCCGGACTGCTGGAGCGGACGCTGCACTGGACCCCGGACAAGGAGGTGCCGCTCGACGGCTCCACGGTCAACGGGCACGGTGCCGCGGGCATGACCGTGTCCGAGCTGGCCTCGGCGGCGGTGACCGCCAGCGACAACACCGCGGCCAACCTCCTGATCGAGCAGATCGGCGGCCCGGCGGGCCTGACCCGGTACTACCGCTCGCTCAACGACCCGGTCTCCCGGCTGGACCACACCGAGCCCGCGCTCAACCTCTGGCAGCCCGGGGAGGAGCAGGACACCACGACCCCCGCGGCCATGGGCCGCGACCTGAACCAGATCAGCCTGGGCAGCGCGCTGACCGCCCAGGACCGCGAGATCCTCAACGGCTGGCTGCGCTCCTCGAAGACCGGGGGCGAGCGCATCCGCGCGGGCCTGCCCAAGGACTGGGTGGTCGGCGACAAGACCGGCACCATCAACGCCTACGCGGGCGCCAACGACATCGCGGTCGCCTGGCCGCCCTCGCACGCCCCGCTGGTGTTCACGGTCTACACCTACGGGCAGCAGGGTTCGACCATCGACAACAAGGTCCTCGCGACCGTCGCCTCCGCGCTCGCGCGCGAACTGGGCGTCACCTCCTGACCGCGGCCTCCCACCGCTGACGCCAACACGTGCCGTCCGGGAGCAATCCCGGACGGCACGCGGGGTGCGGGGGTCAGCCGGCGAGCTTGCCGCCGAGGCTGGCCCACGCGGAGTAGTTGCCCTGGGCGTCGTTCTGCCAGCTGGCGACCACGTCGCCGTTCTTGCCGTGGGCGAACAGGACGCGGGCCCCGGCCGGGCCGGTGGCCGAGACGTTGCCGGTGATGTTGCCGCCCAGCGAAACCCACGGCGAGTAGTCGCCGAGCGCGGTGTTCTGCCAGCTCGTCACGACGTCGCCGCCGGTGCCCCGGGCGTACAGGATCCGCGCGCCGGGGTCGCCGAGCACGGTGACGTCACTGGTGATGTTGCCGCCCAAGGAGGTCCAGGGGGAGTAGTTTCCCTGGGCGTCGTTCTGCCAGCTGGCGACGACGTCCCCGTTGGTGCCTCGGGCGTAGAGCACGCGGGCGCCCGGGTCGCCGACGACCGTGACGTTGCCGGTGATCGAGCCGCCGAGGGAGGTCCAGGGGGTGTAGTCGCCGAGGTTGCCGGTCTGCCAGCTGGTGACGACATCGCCGCCTGCGCCCCGGGCGTAGAGCACCCGTGAGCCCGCGTCGCCGACGACCGTCACGTCACTGGTGATGTTGCCGCCCAAGGAGGTCCAGGGCGAGTAGTCGCCCAGCGCGGTGTTCTGCCAGCTGGCGACCACGTCACCGCCGGTGCCGCGAGCGAACAGGACGCGGCCACCGGGCGGGCCGGTGACGGTGATGTCACCGGTGATGTGCCCGCCGAGGGAGGTCCAGGGGGAGTAGTCGCCGAGTGCGGTGTTCTGCCAGCTGGTGACGACGTCCCCGTTGGCCCCGCGGGCGAACAGGATCCGCGAGCCGGGGTCGCCGACGACGGTGACGTCGCTGGTGATCGAGCCGCCGAGGCTGGTCCAGGGGGTGTAGTCGCCGAGGTTGCCGGTCTGCCAACTGGAGATGACGTCCCCGCCGGTGCCCCGGGCGAACAGGACACGTGAGCCACCCTCGCCCGCGACGGCCACCGGCACGTGCACGGTGGACGTGCCCGCGGCAGTGCCCTGGGCGAGGACCGCGTTGACGATGGTCTGCGCGTCCTCGGCGTTGGGCTGGTAGCGGTCGGGGTAGGCGGAGCGCTCCACGCCTTGGGCGACCTCGCCGACGGGCTTGGTCTGCCAGGTGTTGTTGGGGTAGGTGCGGGACATGGTGCTGAGGAACCAGCGGACTTCGTAGTTCACGTCGGTGCGCTGCGCGAAGGTCCCCTTGTCGGCGAGCATCTGGAACAGGCCGACGCTGGTGGCGTCGCCCCCGTTGAGGTTGAGGATGCTGGTCTCCACGATGGTCGCGGCGACCTCGATCACGGCGGCGTGGCTGTTGTACCCGGCGTTGAGCGTGTTGGTCACGATCGCTCTGGCGCAGGAGGCCTGTTCGGCGGACAGGCCGCCGGACATCTTGGCGTGCAGCCTGCCGCGCAACGAGTTGGCCAGCGCGCCGTCCTGGGCGGTCGGGCCGCCAGCGTGGCACGCGGTGTAGCCGATGTCGGCCAGGGCACGCTGGTGCTGGGCGTAGGCGCTGTCCTGGCTGGCTGCGCTGGGTGCGGCGGCGGCGACCCCGTTCAGGCCCACCACCCCGGCCAGGGCCAGACCGGCTGCCACGGCACCGCGGAACTTGGCATTTCCTTGCGTAGACACAGTTGTCCCCTCTGTGGAATTCGGAATTGCTTGCTGTGGAGCGGATCAGCCCGCGAGCTTGCCGCCGAGGCTGGTCCAGGGCGTGTAGTCGCCGAGCGCGCCGGTCTGCCAGCTGGCGACGGCATCGCCGTTGACCCCGCGGGCGTAGAGGATGCGAGAGCCCGCGTCGCCGACCACGGTCACGTCGCCGGTGATGTTGCCGCCCAAGGAGGTCCAGGGCGAGTAGTCGCCGAGCGCGGTGTTCTGCCAGCTGGCGACGACGTCGCCGTTCTTGCCGCGGGCGAACATCACGCGGGCTCCGGCCGGGCCGGTGACGGTGACGTTGCCGGTGATCGAGCCGCCGAGCGAGGTCCAGGGCGTGTAGTCGCCGAGGTTGCCGGTCTGCCAGCTCGTGACGACGTCGCCGCCTGCGCCCCGGGCGTAGAGAGTGCGGGAACCGCCCTCGCCGACCACGGTGACGTCACTGGTGATGTTGCCGCCCAAGGAGGTCCACGCGGAGTAGTTGCCCTGGGCATCGTTCTGCCAGCTGGCGACGACGTCGCCGTTCTTGCCGCGGGCGAACATCACGCGGGCTCCGGCCGGGCCGGTGACGGTGACGTTGCCGACGATGTTGCCGCCGAGCGAGGTCCACGGGGTGTAGTCACCGAGGTTGCCGGTCTGCCAGCTGGTCACCACATCGCCGTTGACCCCGCGGGCGTAGAGGATGCGCGAACCCGCCTCACCCACGACGGTGACGTCACTGGTGATGTTGCCGCCCAGGGAGGTCCACGCGGAGTAGTTGCCCTGGGCATCGTTCTGCCAGCTGGCGACGACGTCCCCGCCGGTGCCCCGGGCGAACAGGACGCGGGCTCCGGCCGGGCCGGTCACCGTGACCTGCCCGGCGATCTTGCCGCCGAGGCTGGCCCAGGGGGAGTAGTCGCCCAGTTCGGTGTTCTGCCAGCTGGCGACCACGTCCCCGCCGACCCCGCGCGCGAACATCGTCCGCGAGCCCGCGCCCCCGGTGACCGACACCGTGGAACGCGCGGTGGTCTGCTCGCGCTGTACCGGGTCGTCGACGATGCGGTTGTACCGCTTGGGGGCGAAGGAGTTCGCGTAGTTGGCCGCCCAGGTGCGCTGCTCGGCGTTGTGCCCGTAGTCGTACTCCTCCAGTACCACCGGCTGGGTGTGCGCGGAGTCGTTCCAGCGCAGGAACAGCGCCACGTGCTGCTGGGTGGAGTCGTGCCGGAACAGCACGTCCCCGGCCTTGAGGTCGGACCGGGCGACGTCGTGCATGACCTCACCGAGATTGCCGGTCCAACGGGAGGTTCCCAGGTGCCAGGCCATCGAGACGTAACCCGAACAGTCCTGGCGGTAGGTGCCGTACTGGTTGGTGTGCGAGTCGTTCTGGCTGTAGGGGACGTGCTCGTCGATCCAGGACTGGGCGCGGGTCAGCACCTCGCTCCTGGTGATCTGTCCGTCCACTGTGGAGTTCGCGACCGCCGGTCTGGCCGTGGCGGCCAGTGCCGGGCTCGCGGTGAGCACGCTCGTCGCGGCCAGCCCGGACAGGACCACCGCGGTGGCGGCCAGGGCGGTGACGGTGCGGACGAGGGTGCGGGCAGGTGTGGTGTGCACGGTGGTGCCCTTCGTGGGAGTGATCTCCGCTGACGGGCAAAGGCTGCGTGCCGGTCATCAAAGAAAACTCAAAACCCACGTCAGAGCACCCCCGTGCGGGGTGGCTCAGCCCACGGCCCTGGCCACCGCCCGGCCCGCGGTGCGGCCGGAGAACAGGCAGCCGCCGAGGAAGGTGCCCTCCAGGGCGCGGTAGCCGTGCACCCCGCCGCCGCCGAACCCGGAGACCTCGCCCGCGGCGTACACCCCGGCCAGCGGCTCGCCCCCGGCGCGCAGCACGCGGCCGGACAGGTCGGTCTCCAGCCCGCCGAGCGTCTTGCGGGTCAGGATCGACAGCCGCACGGCGATCATCGGCCCGGCCTTGGGGTCGGCCAGCCGGTGCGGCTTGACCGCGCGCATGACCCGGTCGGTGAAGAACCGGCGCGCCGAGTGGATCGCGTTGACCTGCATGTCCTTGCCCAGCCCGGTGCTGACCTCGCGGTCGCGCTCCACCACGGTGCGCTCCAGTTCGGCCACGTCCACCAGGTCCGAGCCGGTCAGCGCGTTCATGCCCTTGGCCAGTTCGGCCACGGTCCGGCCGGTGATGAACTCGGGCGAGCGCCGGGCGAACTGTTCCACGGGGCCGACCGCCCCGGGCAGCGCGCGCTTGAGCAGCAGCGGCACGTCCTTGCCGGTCAGGTCCGGGTTCTGCTCGGAGCCCGACAGCGCGAACTCCTGGCCGATGATGCGCTGGTTGAGCAGGAACCAGGAGTGGTCGTGGCCGCCCTTGACGATGTGCTCCAGCGCGCCGAGCGCGTCGAAGCCGGGGAACAGCGGGATGGGCAGCCGCCTGCCGGTGGCGTCCAGCCACAGCGGGGAGGGGCCGGACAGGATGCGGATGCCGTGTTTGCCCCAGATGGGCGCGAAGTTGTCGATGCCCTCCGGGTAGTGCCACATCCGGTCCTCGTTGATGACGTTGGCCCCGGCCGCCGCCGTGACGCCGATCATCTTGCCGTCCACGAAGTCCGGCACGCCCGCGAGCATGTGCTTGGGCGGGGTGCCCATGGACTTGGGCCAGTTGCGGCGGACCAGGTCGTGGTTGCCGCCGATGCCGCCACTGGTGACGATCACCGCCTGGGCACGCAGCTCGAAGTCCCCGACCACGGTGCGCGAGCTGGGCGCGGCGCGCTCCACGGTGCTGGGTTCGAGCACGTCCCCGCGTACCCCGTCCACCACCCCGCCGGACTGGGTGAGCTCGGTGACGCGGTGGCGGAACTTGAAGGTCACCAGCCCGCGCTCGGCGGCCTCGCGGACCTTGCGCACGAACGGGTCGATGATGCCCGGGCCGGTGCCCCAGGTGACGTGGAAGCGCGGCACCGAGTTGCCGTGCCCGTCGGCGAGGTAGCCGCCGCGCTCGGCCCACTGCACGAGCGGGAACCAGCGCACGCCCATCGCGTGCAGCCAGGCCCGCTTCTCCCCGCTGGCGAAGTCCACGTAGGCGTGCGCCCACTGCCTGGGCCAGTGGTCGCACTCGCGGTCGAAGGCGGCCGAACCGAGCCAGTCCTGCAGGGCCAGCTCGTGTGAGTCGCGCACGCCAAGACGGCGCTGCTCGGGGGAGTTGACCAGGAACAGCCCGCCGAAGGACCAGAACGCCTGCCCGCCCAGTGACGCCTCGGGTTCCTGGTCGAGCAGCAGCACTTTGCGCCCCGCGGCGGCGAGTTCTGCGGTGGCGACCAGTCCGGCGAGACCGGCGCCTACGACGATCACATCAGCGTCATGGGCCATGGGGCGATCCTAGTGCGCTGTCCTGCACCCGACGCGGTTCTTGGACACCGCACTGGGACTTTCCACTCAGGACGGAGGCCACCCAGCGGACCAACTCCGCCCGGGCCGCCCCGTCGGGTGCGGGGGAACGGTCGAGGACCAGCGCCCAGTGCGTGCCGGGGGAGGAGTCGAGCAGCAACTCGTCCCCGGCCTGGTGCCAGGGCACGTCGGACACGACCTGCGGGGCGAAACCCGCTGGTAGGTGCAGTGCGGTGGGGGCCGAACCGGTGCTGCCCCGCCAGAGCAGCACGCCGTACCGGCCCTCGCCGACCAGCGCCTTGGTCGCGGGCAGGGAGTCCGGCACGGGGGCGAAGGTCAGTGCCTGCTCGCCGTCACGTGACCGGTCCTCGTAGCTGAAGCCGAGCAGGTGCCCGGCCACCGCCTTCGGGTACAACCGGTCCAGCAGCCGCTGGTCCTGCCGCAGCAGCACCGTGCCGTCCTCCGCCGTGCGCACGGCGGAGAAGTCCTCACCATTCCACGCGTCGGCGGCGGTGATCACCTTGTCCGGGTTGTCGTTCATCAGCTCGTGGTGCCGCCCGCTGGCGGTGTCCCAGTGCCACTGGGTACCCGACAGCACGGCGCCCACGGGATGCGCCCACCAGTGGCTGCCCGCCGCCGTGGAGTCCAGGGCCTGGTACAGCGCCTTGTCCACGGTCGGCGCCTTGTCGGAGGTGAACCCGGTCAGCGGGTGGCCGAACTCGGTCAGCACGGCCGCGGTGCCCAGCGCCTCGGCCCGGCCGCGCACCGCGTTCAGGTCGGCGGTGTACTGCCCGTCCCCGGCCTTGCCGGGCATCAGCACCCCGGACTGCGCGCGCGTGTCGTAGAAGTGCGAGTTGAACACGTAGCGCGGGCCGGGCACCCCGGCGTCCAGCAGGCCGCCGGTCTGCCTGACCAGGCCGATGGTGGAGTTCCAGAACAGGTTCGGCTCCACGAACGCCGGTTTGTCCTGCCAGCCCGCCGCGTCCATGCGCGCCCGGAACCGCTGGTAGAACGGCCACAGCAGGTCGCGCTCCCAGGACCGGCTGTCCTGGCCCTGGTCGTAGCGCCCGGCGTAGGGCTCGTTCCACGGGTCCATGCCCACGATCCCGGCGAACTCGGCCGCCGACAGGTGCGTGCGCAGGTACTCCATGGTGCGGCCCGCCTGTGCCAGGAACTCCTCCCGCACCCCGTCGCGGTTGTGCCAGAAGTCGGCGTTGGCTTGCTGCACAACGGAGTTCTGGGTGATGTTCTGTCCCCAGTGGACGCAGATCCCGCAGGACTCGTGCGGGTGCGGGGCCAGCGCCCAGGCCGGTGCCCCGTCGCCGGTGTACCAGCTGTCCCTGGCGAACAGCGCCCGGGAGACCAGGTCCTGGTGCCAGTCGGTGATCACCGCGAAGCCCTGGTCCAGGAACGCCCTGAGCTGTTCGGTGAGCCGGGCGTGGTAGTCCGGGTCGCTCTGCCCGCGCACCGGTTCGGCGGCGGCCCAGTTCAGCAGGAACCGGACCGCGTTGGCCCCGGTGAGCCGCCGCATCTCGGTGGCCGCCTGGCGGGCCTGTTCGGCCTCGGCGAAGGGCAGGCCGCCGTGCTCGCCGAGCTTGACCCCGCCGGAGACGTTGAAGCCGCGCAGCACCACCTCACGGCCCGCGCCGTCCACGAAGGTGTTGCCGCGCACGGTGATCGCGCTGGTCGGCGGCGGTGGGTCGGCCGGTGCCGGGACCACGGCGAGGCTCGCCACCAGTACCGCTGCGACCGCCCGCATCCACGCCCCCAGGCTAGAACGTGAAAAAAATTCTTACCGGACGGTAGCCAGGGGGTGCCGCGGCGTCAAGGCTCAGCCCGCGCGCTCCTCGCCGGGCTCCTGGGGCGCGGTGGTCAGCGAGGCCGCGCGCAGCGCCACCTCCAGCTCGAACCGGCTGTCCGGGTCGCGCAGCTGGTCGCCGAACAGGCCCTCCACCTGGCGCATGCGGTAGCGCACGGTCTGCGGGTGCACGCGCAGCCGGGCCGCGATCTCCGGCGCCCCGCCGCGGGTCTCCAGCCAGGCCAGCAGGGTCTCACCCAGCCGCTTGTGCTGCTTGTCGGTCAGCGGCTGCAACGGGGCCAGGCGCTTGCGGATCAGCTGCTCGACCAGGAACTCGTCGGTGAGCAGCCACAGCGTGGACAGGTGGTCGGAGCAGTGCACCGGGGAGCTGGCCTCGATGGCGTTGCGCTGCACCAGTTCCCTGGCGACCTGGGCCTGCCGGTGCGACTTCGCCGCGTCCGAGGTGGGCACCACGGGGCCGATCACCAGCCGCCAGCCGGGCAGCGCGTGTTCGACCGGGGTCCACCAGTGCTGCCCGCTCGGCTCGGGCACGATCAGGCAGGGGTCCCCGCCCTCCAGGTCGATCAGCACCTCCTCGGGCAGGGCCGGGCTGATCGCGGGCTCCACCTCGGGCAGCCGGTCCAGCACGATCACGCAGACCTGCTCGGGCAGCGGCCAGCGGGCCGGTCCGGCCAGCTCGGCGATCTCCTGCCGGGAGGTGCCGGTGGGCGCCAGCAGCAGCCGCAGCAGCCTGCGCCGCCTGCGCTCCACCGTGCTGGCGGTGCGCGCCTGCATGTCGGCGTAGCCCTCCACCGACAGCGCCGCCAGCTCGTCGGCGTAGGCCAGCGCGGCCTCGCCCAGCGCCCACATCAGCTGGGTGGGCAGGCCGCTGCGCTGCCGGAAACGGATCATGTGCCGCCAGGCCACCCGGGTGCCGATCCGGTACGCGGCCTGCAACAGGTCCAGGCTGCGGCCCTCGCTGGCCTCCAGCCTGCCCAGCTGCCGGTACACCTCGGCCGAGGCGTCCCGCGGGGTGTTCGGGTCGGCGATGCGGTCCACGAACTGGGCGAGCGCCTGGTTGACGCCCAGCTTGATGGCCTGGCCGTAGCAGCCGTCCATCGGCCGGGCGTACTCCGGGATGGCGGCCCGGATGGTGTGGATGATGTCCTCGGCCAGCGCGGGCAGCTGCGGCCGGATCAGCGTAGCCAGCTCCTTGGGCAGTGCCTCGCCGAGAGGGCGGACCGTGCTCACTTGTCTCATCCCGGTGCTCCTTCCGGTGCGGACCCGCCCGGATCGACTGGCGGTTCGATCGACATCGGGCGACACCGTGCCCCCACAGGCGATGGGCCGTGCACGAAGCCGAATTCTGCCACAGTCCGCAAGAGGCCGAATCCGCTCAGTAACCATCGGCAACTCTCGGCACAGGTGACAACTGCCGGAACCGCCGTGCGCACGGCGGTGACAAAACGTGCGCAGGGGCGGGACGCCGGTCGGCGCCCCGCCCCTGCTGGTGTGCGTGCTGCTAGCTCAGGGTCAGCGCGGTGTCGTCGATCACGAACGAGGTCTGCAGCGAGGAGTCCTCCACCCCGCTGAAGGACACCGAAACCGTCTGCCCGGCAAGGGCGGACAGGTCGAAGCTCTTCTGCGCGTAGCCGGAGTTCTTGTCCAGGTTCGAGTAACTGGCCAAGGTGGTCGACCCGGCCTTGACGGTCAGCTTGTCGTAGGCCGTCGAGCTGCTCGTCTCGGCCGTGTCGATGTGCAGCCAGAACGACAGGGTTGTGTGGCAACCCGCGGGGATGCTCACCGACTGTGACAGCGAGTCCGTGTGAGCCGTGCCATAACCGTTGAGCCAGGCCAGGTAGGTGCCGCTGTGCGCTGCCTCACCGGAGGAGGAGTCACTCACCACCCCGGAGGATGCCGTCCACGGGGAGGTGCCGCTCTCGAAGCCGGGGTTGCCCAGTCGCTGGCCCGAGCAGCCACCGCCGGTGGGGTTGATCGTCCAGCCGAAGGTGGCGCTGCCGGTCTTGCCCGCGCTGTCGGTCACCGTGGCGGTCACCGAGTAGCTGCCCGCGGTGCCCGGCGTGCCGGACACCAGCCCGCCCGAGGAGATCGACAGCCCGGCGGGCAGGCCGCTGGCCGTCCAGGTGTACGGGCTCGTGCCGCCGGTCGCCGCCAGTTGCAGGCTCACCGCGGTGCCGACGGTGCCGGTCTGGCCGCCCGGGTTGGTGACCGAGGGCGAGCCGGGCGGCGGCGGGGTGCCGCCCGCGGTGAAGGCCGCCGTGCCGTTGGGGGTGCCCAGCCCGGTGGGGCCGTCCCAGCCGGTACCGGCGGTGCACTGCACGGTGGCCGAGCAGCTGCCGTTGGAGCCGGTGGTCACGTCGTAGAGGTTCGTGGCGTGCGAGTACGGGTAGGCCGCCGGGCGGTCCGCGGAACCCGGGGTGCCCGCCAGCGCGTAGACCGAGGCGATGATCGGCGAGGAGGCGCTGGTGCCGCCGTAGACCGCCCAGCCGCTGCCGCCGTAGGTCTGGTACACCGCCACGCCGGTCTGCGGGTCGGCCACGGCGGACACGTCCGCGTTGGCCCGGTTGGCGCAGCTGGTCGTCACGTTCTGGAACGAGGGCTTGGCCACCGAGGAGGAACAGCCGCTGCCCGCACCGCTCCAGGCGCTCTCCGACCAGCCGCGCGCGTTGCTCGCCCTGGACAGCGAGGTGCCGCCCACGGCCGTGACGTAGGCGGAGGAGGCCGGGTAGCTGATGCCGTAGCCGCTGTCCCCGGTGCTGGCCGTGATCGCGACCCCGGCGTGGTTGAAGTAGCTGGAGTCGGAGGTGTTCTCGGTGCCGTCCTCACTGCCGCCGTAGCTGTTGGACACGTACTTCGCGCCCATGCTCACGGCGGTGTTGACCGAGGTGCCCAGCGCGTCCATCGAGGCGGAACTGGCCTCCACCAACAGGATGTGGCAGCCGGGGCAGATCGCCGAGACCATGTCCAGGTCCAGGGAGATCTCACCGGCCCAGCCACTGTCCGCGGTGGGCAGCGGGCTGGCCTGCCCGTTCTGGTTGACCTTGCGGAAGCAGCCGTTGGCCGTGGTGCACGCGGGCAGCCCGTAGGTGGACCGGTAGCTGGCCAGGTCCGACTCGGCGTTGGGGTCGTCCTGGGCGTCCACGATGGCCACGGTGGCCGAGGAACTGCCCGAGGCGGTCAGGTTGTAGGCGCTGCGCAGGTCGGTCGGGCCCAGCCCGCTCGGCAGCGCGTTGGGCGCCAGGTGCTGCTGGGCGAGGTCGGTTCTTCTCAGTGCGAAGCAGGCGGCGTAACCGGGCTTCACCGCCTGGTCGCACACGTTGGTCGCGGCTGTGCTGGTCGCGGCAGGGGCGGCCGGTGCCGCGGTGGCCACCGCCGATCCCGCGGTGAGCGCCAATGCCGCCAAACCGGTGACGGCGGCGAGCCATCGTTGGGTACTGCGCACGGTTCCTCCAGGTGCAGGGCCGGGAAACAATCAGCAGTGCCGTGTTGTCTACCTCGCCGGACCAGTTGTTGGTGGCGCTGTGCTGACACTGGCACTAATGTGCCGATCCGCAGGCGGCGGAGGGTTTCACGATGGCTCTTGCGGAAATCGGTCACCTCGTCACTCTCGGACTCGGCAACGAAGCCGCGGAACTGTATTCGTCCTTGCTGGCGAACGGCTCGCGCACCGTGGCCCAACTGGCGGAACTGGCCGGGTGCTCGGAGGAGCAGACCTGCCGCCGGGTGGCCGAACTCGTCGAGGTCGGGCTCGTCGTCCGGGTCGGGGACGGCCGTGCGCTGGTCACCCCGGTACCGCCCAATCCAGCGCTGGAGCTGCTGTCCCGGCGGCGCGAGGCCGAACTGGCCCAGGCGCGGGTGGCCACCGCGAGCGCGTACCAGGCACTGCACCGAATGGTCGGTGACACCGGCGAGCACCTGCTGGAGGTCATCAGCGGCCCCGAGGTGGAGGACCGCATCACCCAATTGGAACGATCCGTGCGGGCCGAGGTCCGCGGACTTGATTCGCCGCCCTACTACGCCGTGGGCGTGGCGAATCAGGTGGAAATGGACAACCTGGCCAATGGTGTGAGGTATCGGGCGGTGTACGCGAAACCGGCGTTGGAGCGTTCCGAATACCTCGCCGAGAACGTCGTGCCCAGTGTCCGCGCGGGGGAGGAGGCCAGGACCCTGCCCGACGTCCCGGTGAAGCTGCTCATCCTCGACACCGACTGCGCCGTGGTCTCCCTGTCGGCGGCCGAGGCCGAGGTGGGCGGTACCGCCGTGCTGATCCGGCCCTCCAGCCTGCTCTCGGCGATGATCGGCCTGTTCGAGGTCTGCTGGCGGGCCGCGCTGCCGCTGAGCCTTGGCGAGCAGCGCACCGGGCCGTTCCTGCAGCCCAGCGAACGCCGCCTGCTCGCCCTGCTGGCGGCCGGGCTGGGCGACGAGCAGATCGCGCGCACCCTGGGCATCTCGCGCCGAACCCTGTTCCGCTACCTGGAGGTGCTGATGAGCCGCACCGGGGCGGCCAACCGGTTCCAGCTGGCCCTGCACGCCAAACGCAACGGCTGGATCTGAGCCGCCCGGGCGGAACCCGCGCGTGTCGGCGCTACCCGTACGGTGTGTCGGACGTTCCCGTACGGTGTGTTCGCCCAACACGGCGTACCGGCAGCGCCGACACGCGGCACCGGCAGCGCCGACACGCGCTGGGGTTGGCCGGTCAGGGGCTGGCCGCGAGCTGCTCCGCGTGGTGCTGCCAGGCGGCGGCCAGGCCGTCCACCGCGGACTGCAGGGTCTGCCGGGACGCCGCCAGCGACAGGCGAACCCCGTGCCGGTGCCCGCCGCAGGCACAACTCGTGCCACCCGGCGCCACGATCACCCCGTAGCGCGCGGCGAGATGCGCGTAGGTCTCCGCCTCGCGTACCGGCAACTCCGCCCACACCGACAGACCCGCCGCGGGCGGCGTCACCCGCCAGGCGGGCAGGTGCCGGGCCAGCAGGTCGACCACCAGCGAGCGCCTGTCCCGCAGCACGGCGAGCAGGTCGGCCAGCCACGCCCCGTCGACCGCGCGCAGCAACTGCACCGCCAGCAGCTGGGACGGCGCCGACGGGGCCAGGTCGTGCGCCGAGCGCAGCCGCAGCAGGTGACCGTGCAGGGCGGCGGGCGCACGGATCCAGCCGATCCGCAACCCCGCCCAGAACATCTTCGACAGCGAGCCCACCGCGATCACCGAATCATCCTGTGCCGCAAGGGGAATCGGCACCTCGCCGCTGTCAAGCGGCAGACCGGCCTGCGCCAGGTCCTCCACCAGCAGCGCGTCGTTGCGCCGGGCCACGTGCAGCAGCGCCTCGCCCCGTGCGCGGCTGAGCACCGCCCCGGTCGGGCTGCTCGCGGCGGAGTCCACGTAGATGATCGGCGCGGGTAGCTGGGCGGTGGCCCGTCGCACCGCGTTGACCTCCACACCCAGCGGGTCCACCGGCACACCGAGCAGCCGCCCGCCGCGCCCGGCCAGCGCGCCCGCCAGCCCGGCGTAGGTCGGGCAGCCGGTGAGCACGGCGCGACCCGGCGACACCACGGCCGCCGCCAGCACGGTCAGCGCGTGCTGGGCCCCCGAGGTGACGATCACCTGCTCGGCCGTCGTGGGCAGGGCGAGCCGGTGCGTCAGGTGCTCGGCCAGGGCCGCGCGCAGCTCCGGGGTGCCCGCCGGGTGCAGGCCGTGCCCGCGCAGTCCGCGCAGCCCCGGCAGGTCGGGCAGGTGCTCCAGCCCCGCGGGCACGGACAGGGACAGGTCGATCGCGTGCCCGTCCTCGGCGATCCGCCGCCGCAGCAGAGCCGAGGCCGCGCTCTCGCCGGGGGTCTGCGTCCACGCGGGCCGTCCGCGCACGAACGTGCCCGCGCCGACCCGCCGCGCCACGACACCGGCGGCGACGAGTTCCTCGTAGCAGCGCACCACCGTGCCCCGGCTCAGGCCCAGCGCCTCGGCCAGCGGCCGCTCGGCGGGCAGCCGCGCGCCGGGTGCGGCCAGCCCGGAGTCCACCGCCTCGGTCACCGCGGCGGCCAGCCGCCGGTAGCGCGGGCCGGGACGCTGCCGCCAACCGTCCACGGCGATGCGCACCCACCACGCCAGATCCTGGTCCACTCGTGCACATTGGCCCTGTTTTCCGCGAGCGGCAAGCTGGACGCTGCGGTGCATGACCAACCCCAGCCCCACGCTCGCCAGGCGCCTGTGGGAGGCCGTCGAGCCGATCCACGCGGTGGCCTACTTCGCCGCCGAGCCCGCCGCCGCGGCCAAGGCCATCGGCCTGCCCAGTTGGTGGATGGGCTACTTCACCGGCCGGGTCGCCCCGCTGGGCGCGCTCGGGCCCGCCGCGGCCACCGCCGTGGTGTTCGGTTTCGCGCCCGGCATGGTGGCCCGCTTCCTGCCCGCCGCCTGGACCTTCACCACCCCCGAGACCGCGCTCGACGCCCGCATCGACTCCGTGGGCGCGACACTGCGGCGCACCCTGCCACCCAGCACCGACCTGGACCGCCTGGCGGAGTTGCTGGACCGCGCGGTGCGGGGCTGCGGCTTCGCGGGCCGCCCGCTGGCCGCCGCCTGGTCGGCGGTCCGCCCGCCCGAGGACGCGCTGTCCCGGATCTGGCTCGCCGCCACCGTCCTGCGCGAGCACCGCGGCGACGGGCACGTGCTCGCCGCGGTGCACGCCGGGCTGGCCGGGATCGACGCCACGCTCACCCACGTCGCGACCGGGGCCGTGACCCGCGAGCTGTTGCAGATCAACCGCGGTTGGACCGATGAGGACTGGGAGCAGTCGCGGCGTGGGCTGGTCGCCCGTGGGCTGCTGGACCGCACGAACCGGCTCACCAAGACCGGTGGCGCGCTGCGCAGGCAGATCGAGGAGGACACCGACCGGCTCGCCGCGGGCCCCGTCGCCGCACTCGGCGAGTCCGGGGTGCACGAGGTCATCCAGCTGGCGACCCCGCTGAGTCGGCACCTCGTCGACAGCGGGGTGGTGCCGGTGCCCAACCCGATCGGCGCCCCCAGGCCCTGAACCCCGTACGGTGCGCGCGGTGAGCTGGTGGATCACCCGTGCGGAGCGCACGCTGACCGAGGAAGTGCCCGCGGACCCGTCGCGGGTGCGGGACTTCTACGTGGACCTGGACAACATCAAGCTGGTGCACCCGCTGGTGGTGGCGGTCCGCAGCACCGCGCGCACGGCCACGGCGGACGGGTACGTGCAGACCTACCGGGTGCGCGACCGGATCCCGCTGGGGCCGATCACGCTGCCGACCGGCTACTGGGCGCGGCTGTACGTGCCAGTCGCCGGTGACGTGCTCGCGCAGGCGCGGCAGTTCCCGCGGGTGCGGCTGCACACCGTGCTGCGCTTCGAGCCGATCGAGTCGGGCACCCGGGTGGTCGAGCGGATGCGGATCGAGGCGCCGCGTCCGCTGGCCGCCGTCACGGTGCGGGAGGCGGTCAAGGCGCACGCCGCCACGCTGGCGGGCATCCGGCTCCATTTCCAATGATCCACTATGACTTCAGTGACGACTAAAGTCGAATCGACGGAACGGGCCAGGTACCTTGCTCGGTGCAGAAACCGCACGGAGAGGACCCGAGGTGGACACGACCGGCCTGTTGGTGCAGTCACCGCCGCACCTGAGACAGGCGGAACGCCTGATCGACCACCTGGTGCCCGCCAACAACGTCTACAAGCGGCCCGAAGAGCGCAACGTGGTCAAGTGGGGCCGCGAGGGCCGCCCGGCCAGTTGGGTCAACCGCAGCCAGTGCGCGTCCTTCATCACGGCGGTGCTGCGCCGCTCCCACCCGTGGGCCCGGCGTTCCTTCTTCACCGCCCACTTCGACAGCACCAGCCCGTACGCCAAGGACTACCTGCGCGCCTTCAACCAGGGAGATGTCCCGCACTTCACGCAGGTCGAGCGGGTCACCGAGCTGCGACCCGGTGATCTGATCGCCATCGAGTACCCGGAGCAGCACGAGGTGCACACCGGGCACGTCGTGATGGTGCGCGAGCTGCTCGGCGAGTACGTGGCCGCCAACGAGGCGCTGAACCTGCCCGGCAGCACCCAGTACGCCGTGAGCATCGCCGACTGCACCGCGGAACCGCACGGCCAGTACGGGGTCGGCCAGTACGACGCGTACCCGGACAGCCGGATCGTGGACGCGGACACCCAGCACAGCGGGGCGGGCTACGGCCACATGATGTTCTACGCGGACAACGCCACCGGGCGGTTCTCGGGCTACCGGTGGAGCGTGAACAGCGCCGCCGCGACGATCCACCCGGTGACCGAGCGGCCCATCGCGGCGGCGCGTGTGCTGGATTGACCCCGCAGGGCGGGACTCGTGTGCCCCATGGCGGGACTCGCGGTCCTGTGACCGGGACTCGCGGTCCGCTGGGCGGGACTCGCGAGCCCCAGGCCGGGGTCAGGCGGGGGTGGCGACGAGGGGTGGGGCGCTGGGGGAGTGCAGCACCTCGTCGTCGAGCAGGCCCTCGCTGCGGGCCACGATGGTCGGCACCACGATCTGCCCGGCCACGTTGGTGGCGGTGCGCATCATGTCCATGATCGGGTTCACCGAGTAGATCAGCGCGATGCCCAGCGCGACCTGCTTGGCGTCCAGCCCGATGAACGCCGAGGTCAGGGTCAGCGCGGTGAGCCAGCCGGTGGTGCCCGCGGTGGCCAGGGCGCCGACCACGGCCACGAACACGATGCCCGCGTACTGCCACACGTTGAGCTGCACCCCGGACAGGTTGGCGATGAAGATGGCGCCGATCGCCGGGAACACGGCGGCACAGCCGTCCATCTTGGTGGCGCTGGCCAGCGGGGTGGCGAACGCGGCGTAACCGGGCTCCACACCGAGGTTGACCGCGGACTGCCGGGTCAGCGGCAGGGTGGCAGCCGAGGACTGGGACACGAAGGCGAACTGGATCGCGGTCCACGCCTTGCCGAAGAAGCGCGCCGGGCTGACCCTGGCCACGAACTGGAGCAGCACGGGGTAGACGACCAGCAGCACCAGCAGGCAGCCCACGTACACGGCGATGGTGGTGGACAGCAGCGGGCGGAACAGGGCGTCACCGTAGTTGGCGACCGCGGCACCGATCAGGCCCAGGATGCCCAGCGGGGCCAGCCGCACGATCCAGCCGAGGTAGCGCTGGATGATTTCGAACACCGAACTGGTGAAGTCCACGAAGGGCTTGGCCTTCTCACCCAGGCTGTAGACCGCCGCGCCGATCACCACGGCGAGGAACAGCACCTGGAGGGTCTCGCCCTCGGTGAAGGCGGCGAGGAAGTTCTTCGGGATCAGGCCGTCGATGAACGACTGCCAGGAACCCCAGTGGTCCACGCTCTTGACGGCCTTGTCGGTGTTCTTCGCGGTGGCCGCGACCCCGGCGCCCAGACCGCCGCTGCCCGGGTTGATCAGCAGGCCGACCGCGATGCCGATCAGCGAGGCGATGAAGGAGGTGATGGCGAACCAGAGCACGGTCTTGCCGCCCAGCCGCGCCGCGCGGCGACCGCCGCCGAGGCCGCGCAGGCTGTTGATGCCGACCACGATGGCGGTGAAGACCAGCGGGACCACCGCGATCTGCAACAGGGTGGTGAACACCGTGCCGATCCTGTCCAGCAGGGTGGTCAGCCAGCTCGCGCCGGTGGTCCTGGCGAGTACGCCAAGCAGGGCACCCAGGACCAGCGAGCCGAGCACGGCACTGGCGAAGACCCTGGGTCTGGTGTACGTCCGGATGAGGGACACGGTGCTGCTCCCGAGGTGAGGCTTGCTTGTCTGCGCGGTGGGTGACAACGCGCTCCGACCCCGCACTCTTCCTGATCACGCCCTGGTGCGAGGCAGCTCTCACCTGGTGGGATCAGCCGCTGAGCGTGTCCAGCACCTGTTGCCCGTACTTGGCCAGCTTGTTGTCGCCCACCCCGCTGATGCCGCGCAACTGCTCCAGGGTCGAGGGCACCTCGGTGGCGATCTGCCGCAGCGTGGCGTCGTTGAAGATGATGTAGGGCGGCTTGCCCTCCTCCTTGGCCTTGGCGGTGCGCCAGGCGCGCAGCTGCTCGAACACCGCGGCGGCGCCCTCGGGCAGGTCCACCGGGACGGCGGCCTTGCGCTCGGACCGGGCGGGACGCGCGGCCCGCTCGGGTTCGCGGCGCATCATGACCTGTCGCTGGCGGCCGAGCACCTCGGCGCTGGCCTCGGTCAGCGCCAGGGTGTTGTACTCGCCCTGCACGGTCAGCAGGCCCTGGGCCAGCAGTTGGCGCAGCACCCCGCGCCACTCGTTGTCCTTCAGGTCCTCGCCGATGCCGAAGGTGCTCAGGCTGTCGTGCCCGTGCTGGCTGATCTTCGGGGTCTGCTTGCCAAGCAGGATGTCGATGATGTGTCCCGCGCCGAAGCTCTGCCTGCGCTCGCGGTCCAGTCGCAGCACCGTGGACAGCACCTTCTGCGCGGGGATCGTGCCGTCCCAGGTCTGCGGCGGGGACAGGCAGGTGTCGCAGTTGCCGCAGGGCTGGGCCTGCTGGCCGAAGTAGTTGAGCAGCTGCACGCGGCGGCACTCCACCGTCTCGCACAGCGCGAGCATCGCGTCCAGGTGTGCGGAGAGCCTGCGCCGGTGCGCCTGGTCGCCCTCGCTCATGTCGATCAGCCGCCGCTGCTGGGCGACATCCTGCAACCCGTAGGCCATCCAGGCCGTGGAGGGCTGGCCGTCACGGCCAGCGCGGCCGGTCTCCTGGTAGTAGCCCTCCACCGACTTGGGCAGGTCCAGGTGCGCCACGAAGCGCACGTCGGGCTTGTCGATGCCCATGCCGAAGGCGATGGTGGCCACCACGACCAGCCCGTCCTCGCGCAGGAACCGGGACTGGTTGGTGGCGCGGGTGTCCTTGTCCAGGCCCGCGTGGTAGGGCAGGGCGGAGATCCCGTTGGCCACCAGGAACTCCGCGGTCTTGTCCACCGAGGCCTTGGACAGGCAGTAGACGATGCCCGCCTCGCCGGGGTGCTCGGTGCGCAGCAGGTCCAGCAGCTGGCGCTTGGGATCGTTCTTGGGCACGATCCGGTACTGGATGTTGGGCCGGTCGAAGCTGGCCACGAAGTGCCGGGCCTCGCCGAGGTCCAGCCGCCGGGCGATCTCCTCGTGGGTGGCGTGCGTGGCGGTGGCGGTCAGCGCGATGCGCGGCACGTCCGGCCAGCGCTCGTGCAGGGTGGACAGCGCCAGGTACTCCGGGCGGAAGTCGTGGCCCCACTGGGAGACGCAGTGCGCCTCGTCGATGGCGAACAGCGCGATCTCGGCCCGGTCGAACAGCCGCGCGGTGGACTCCATGCTGAGCCGTTCTGGGGCCAGGTAGAGCAGGTCCAGGTCCCCGGCCACGAAGGCGGTCTCGACCTGGTTGCGCTGTTCGATCGTCTGCGTGGAGTTGAGGAAACCCGCGCGCACGCCCAGCGCCGTCAGCGCGTCGACCTGGTCCTGCATCAGCGCGATCAGCGGGGAGACCACCACGCCGACACCCGGCCGCACCAGCGAGGGGATCTGGTAGCACAGGGACTTGCCGCCGCCGGTGGGCATCAGCACCAGCGCGTCGCCGCCGCCGACCACGTGCTCCACGATCTGCTGCTGGTCGCCGCGGAAGCTGTCGTAGCCGAAGACGGTGTTGAGTACCCGCAGGGCTTCGCTGAGGTCGGTTCCGGTTTCCGGGGACGCCATGCGGGCGAGTCTAGGGGGGAGGACCGACAGCGCCGGTGACGGACCTCGCATGGTAAAGACTTGCAAAATTGTGCAACTGCATAGGATGGTGATTGTCGAGAGGAGTCTCAATGACGATGTCAAGCCGCTTGCGTGACCGGCCGGAGGTGCTGGCCGTGGCCGAGGCGAACCGCCCATGACCGCCGAGGTCGCCGTGGTCAGCGACGGCAGCGCGATCCCGGGCGCCTCACCGCCCGCCACGTTGCCGCTGTTGCAGGACTACGCCGAACTGGTCCGGGAGCACGCCGGGCTGTCCGCGGTGCCGCTGGCCGTGGACTCGGCGCGGTTGGCGGCCGAGCTGTGCGCGCTGCCCAAGCGGTTCCGCGCGGTCTTCCTGACCCACACCGACCCGGAGCGGGCCTTCCAGGTCCAGCGCGCGGTGGCGAAGGCGGGCGGCCCGCTGGTGATCACCGACCAGGACACCACCGCGATCAGCCTGACCGCCTCGACGTTGACCACCCTGGCCCGGCGGGGCCGCTCGCCCTCCGACAGCCGCGTGGTCATCGCGGGCGCACGGCAGCTGCCCCGGCTGTGCGTGCTGCTGCTGGCCGCGGGCGTGGGCGACATCGTCAGCTGGAACGAGTGCGACGCCCCGGTGTTCCCGCTGCACCGGGTCTCCTGGGACGCCGACGCCCTGATCTGCCTGCTGGACACCACGACCGGCGCCGCCACGGCGATCGAGCCGCCGCGGCACGTCCTGGTCACCACCGCCGACCCGGCCTGCCACCTGCTCGCGCTGCCCGGACTGGTGCAGGCGGTGCTGCGCTCGCCGGTGACCAGCCTGGAGGTCGAGGTGCTGCGGGCCTGCGCAATGGCCCTGGCCGCGGCCACCCCGCCAGGGCGGCGGCTGCCCGAGCTCACCGAACCCGCCGTCACCCGTGCCGTGGCGTACGCGGCCACGTACGCCATCCACGCCCAGCACCATCCGCGCCGGTCCTGACCTCGTGGCGCGAGGTGCCCCGGCACCGAGGGCGACCCGGGTGTTGGGCACCATGCATTGCCGCGTGGGGGCGCGCTGATCAAGACTGGGGTCATGACACGTCCGAGGCGGTTGAGCCACGAGCAGGTGCGAGCAGTGCTCGGTGAACCCGGAGAAGTGATCAAGGCCAAGGTGCGGACCCGCATCGACAGCCACTTCCACCGCTTCATCGCACACTCGCCGTTCCTGTGCCTGGCCACCACCGACGCTGCCGGGTACGCGGACTGCTCCCCGCGCGGGGACTACCCCGGCTTCGTCAAGGTGCTCGACGAGCACACCCTGGCCATCCCCGACCGGCTGGGCAACAAGCTCGCCGACTCCTTCACCAACATCGCCGACAACCCCGGGGTGGGCCTGATCTTCCTGGTTCCCGGCCACCGGGAGACCCTGCGCGTCAACGGGACCGCCTACGCCACCGACGAACCCGACGTGCTGGCCCGCATGCAGGTCGAGGGCAAGCGGCCCGTGCTGGCCACCATCGTGGAGGTGCGCGAGGCGTTCATGCACTGCGGGCGCGCGGTGGTCCGCTCCCGGCTGTGGCACGCCGAGAGCCAGGCGCTGGCCGAGGAGGTGCCCTCGCTGGGCCAGATCGTCGCCGACCAGTTGGCGCTGGACGCCGCCGCGGTGGACGCCGACCTGGAAGCCGCCTACAAGGTCCTGTACTGAGCGAGGCCCCGATGTCACAGACCACGCTGCTGGAACGCGTCGAACCGGTGGCCCGGGACGTGCTCGCGCTGACCCTGCGCGGCAGGCACGGACCGCTGGCGCCCTGGCAGCCCGGCGCGCACATCGACCTGTCCCTGCCCAACTGGCTGCAACGCCAGTACTCCCTGTGCGGGGACCCGGCCGACCCCGACCGCTACCGCATCGCCGTGCGCCGCGAACCGCTGAGCCGGGGCGGCTCGGAGTACGTGCACCTGTTCCTGCGCGAAGGCCGCGAGCTCACCGTCTCCCTGCCACGCAACAACTTCCCGCTCGTGCCCGCCCCGAGCTACCTGTTCGTGGCCGGGGGCATCGGCATCACCCCGATCCTGCCCATGCTGCGCGCCGCCACCGCACTCGGTGCCGCCACCAGCCTGGTCTACACCGGGCGCGCCGCCGACACGATGCCCTTCGCCCAGGAACTGGCAAGCCGCCACGACACCCGGATCGGCGTGGGTCGCGCCGACCTCACCGCGCTGGCCGCCGACCTGGACCCCAGCACGCTCGTCTACTGCTGCGGGCCCGAAGCCATGCTCGCCGCCGCCGAGGACGCGTTCCCCACCGGGCAGCTGCACGTGGAGCGGTTCCGGCCCAGGACCCGGCAGTTCCCCGCCAACCGGCCGTTCGAGCTCGTGCTCGCCCGCAGCGGGCTGGCCCTGCCGGTGTCCCAGGACGAGCCGGCACTCGACGTGCTCGACCGCGCCGGGGCCGGTGTGCCCGCAGGCTGCCGCGAGGGCGTGTGCGGCACCTGCGAGGTCACGGTGCTCGAGGGCACTCCCGAGCACCGTGACGAGGTCGGCGGCGCGGCGGACCGGCTCTACCCGTGCGTGTCCCGGGCCCTCTCCGACCGGCTGGTCCTCGACCTCTGACAGGTCAGGGCACCAGCACCAGCCGGATCGGGTCGCCCACCTTGTCCGCGAGCTGCTGCACCGCGTCCGCGGCATCGGCCAGCTTGACGTGCCCGCTGATCGAACCGGAGAAGTCCAGCCGGTGGTGGCCCGCCAGCGCGATCAGCTCCTCCACGTGCTGCGGCAGCGAACCGTAGTGCCCCAGCATGCGTTGCCTGCGCGCGCTGAACCGCGTGCCGTCGGCCACCGACAGCGGCGCGTCGGTCAGGCCCACCAGCACCAGCGCCCCACCCAGCCCCAGCACCTTCGCCGCCTGCTCGCGCACCGCGGACACCCCGGCGAAGTCGAACGCGTAGTCCAGGCCACGGCCCTGCGTCGCGGCCCGCACCTGCTCGGCGAAGTCCTCGGCGGTCGGGTCCAGCGCCAGGTCCGCGCCGAAGCGCAGCGCCCGCTCGCGTGCCCCCGGCAACGGGTCGATCGCGATGATCGGGGCCGCACCGCAGAACCGCAGCACCTGCACCCCGTGCACACCCAGACCGCCCACACCCCACACGCCAACCGACTGCGCGGGCCGAACCTGCGCGGTCGCCACGATCGCCCCGTACGGCGTGGACACCGCGTCCGGGATGATCGCGGCCTGGTCGAAGGGCAGGTCGTCCGGGATCGGCACCAGCGTGTCCACCCGGGCCAGCGCGTACTCCGCCCAGCCCCCGTCGTAGTTCACCCCGCGGGTCCGCACGTCCAGGCAGGGCGGGCGCCGCCGCTGGCAGCTCGCGCAGCTCCCACAGGTCTGCCCGGCCTGCAAGGTCACCCGCTGGCCCTCGACCGCACCCTGTGACACGCCCGAGCCCAGCGCCACCACCGTGCCCGACACCTCGTGGCCCAGGGTCACCTTGCCGCCCCCACCGGGCAGCCGCAGCGTGCCGTCGATCAGGTGCAGGTCGGACAGGCACACCCCGGCCGCGGCGACCCGCACCAGCACCTCGTCGGCGGCGGGCTCAGGGATCGGCACCTCCTCCACGGCGAAGCTCAGGCTGTCCAGGTCCAGTCGTCCGGCGATCATGGTGTTCGACACCCGGCCACCGTAGCGCCGCACACCGTCAGTCGGCAGGCCCACTGGGACGGCAATTCGTGCACCTCGTGCAAGAGAATTCGTGCACTCAATCCAAGAATGCTATTCCGCACGGCAGTGCGACTGCCGGTGTGTGCGGTAATTAGCCGCCGTGTCGCCGGCTGAAATGTTCACGAAATATGTCGTTCATAAGGTCTGCTCGATCGATATAGGAGGTGGACATGACAGTGGTCGAAACGGCTCGGGAGTCCGCGGTCGCGCGCCCGGCCAGAGGTAGGTGGATCGAGGAATGGGAGCCCGAGGACCCGGAGTTCTGGGCGAGGACCGGACGCCGGGTGGCCCGCCGAAACCTGATCTGGTCGGTGTTCGCCGAGCACGTCGGGTTCTCCGTGTGGGTGCTCTGGTCGGTGGTCGTGCTCAACCTGGGCAACGCCGGGTTCGGTGGTGCGAGCCCGTTCACCCCGGGCGAGTTGTTCCTGTTCACGGCCGTGCCGAACCTGGTCGGCGCCCTGCTGCGCATTCCCTACACCTTCGCGGTGCCCCGGTTCGGCGGCAGGCTGTGGACCGCGGTCAGCGCCACGCTGCTGCTGGTGCCCACGGTGCTGCTCGCCGCGATGGTGCATTTCGACTGGCTGCGGCAGCAGTCCCACGACACCCAGGTCCTCGTGCTGCTGCTGATCGCGGCCACGGCCGGTGTCGGCGGCGGCAATTTCTCCTCGTCAATGGCCAACATCTCGTTCTTCTACCCGGAGAAGCGAAAGGGTTTCGCGCTCGGCCTCAACGCGGCGGGCGGCAATCTCGGCGTCACCGTCGTGCAGTTGCTCGGCCCGCTCGCGGTCATCCTCGGCGTGCCCTACGCGGTGGCCAGCAACCCGGTCCACCCGGTCCACCTGGCCTACGTGGGCATCATGTGGATGCCACTGATCGTGCTGGCCGCCGTGGGCGCCTGGCTGTTCATGGACAACCTCGCGATAGCCCGTTCGGACACCAAGTCCTACACGGCCTGCCTGCGCCAGGGGCACACCTGGGTGGTCGCCCTGCTCTACATCGGCACCTTCGGCTCGTTCATCGGCTTCTCCTTCGCCCTGCCCCTGGTGATCAAGCTGACCTTCCCCACCTTCCTGACCGAGAACCCGTTCATCGGCACCTACCTGGCCGGGCTCGGCTTCCTCGGCGCGCTCATCGGCTCGGTGACCCGGCCGCTGGGCGGCTGGCTGGCCGACCGGGTCGGCGGGGCGCGGATGACCGTGTGCGTGTTCCTCGCGATGGCCGTGGTCGCGGTGCTCGCGGCCATCGGCGTCAACCAGCACGGCTTCGAACTGTTCTTCACCTCGTACATGCTGCTGTTCGCGCTGTCCGGCGCGGGCAACGGCTCGATCTACCGGATGATCCCGGTGATCTTCGGTGAGCTCGGTCGCACCCGGGCGGCGGAGACCGGTGCGGATCCGGCGGCCACCGCGGTGCTGTTCAAGCGGCAGGCCGCGGCCGTGATCGGGGTCGCCGGTGCCATCGGTGCCTCCGGAGGCTTCCTTGTCCAACAGGTGTTCCGCATCGCCAGCCTGCCCGTCGGCGAGGCCGTCGCCTCGGCCAAGACCCTCGCCGCCAAGGAGGCCGCCGCACAGGCCAACGCGACCTGGTCCACCTCCGCGCTGGGGGTGTTCGTGCTGACCTACCTGGTGCTCGCCGCGCTGACCTGGTTCTGCTACCTGCGCCGCGCCGGCGCCGTCTCCCGCGTGCCCAGCCTCGCCCACGCCGGGGTCTGACCGCCGCACCGACGTGCCGCCGTGCCCACGGGCCGGCGGCACGTCCGCGCGGCTCGTGCATGATCACCTGCCCGGACCTGTCGGTGGGCTCGGATAGTCTCCAGTACGGTGTGTCCTCACCGCCCGCTCGCCTCGATCCGGGAGAACGAACCTTTGTCTGCCTCCGCTGAGCCCCTCTACGGGGCCGACGACCTCACGCACCTGGAGGGACTGGAAGCGGTCCGCAAGCGGCCCGGGATGTACATCGGGTCCACCGACAGCCGTGGCATCAACCACCTGTTCTCCGAGGTCGTGGACAACTCCACCGACGAGGGCGTGGCCGGTCACGCGGGGCGGATCGTGGTGACCCTGCACGCCGACGGCAGCGTCCAGGTCGACGACGACGGGCGCGGCATCCCCACCGGGGTGCACGCCAAGTCCGGTCTGTCCGGGGTCGAACTCGTGCTCACCCGGCTGCACGCGGGCGGCAAGTTCGGCGGCTCCGGCTACAAGACCTCCGGCGGCCTGCACGGAGTCGGCGCCTCCGCGGTCAACGCCCTCTCGCACCGCTTCGACGTCACCGTCAAGCGCGAGGGCAAGGTGCACGAGATGTCCTTCGCGCACGGCAAGCCCGGCACCTTCGACGCACCAGGCCCCAAGGCGCGGTTCACCCCGCAGTCCGGGCTGCGCGTGGTCGGCAAGATGAAGCGCGGCGAGTCCACCGGCACCTCCATCCGCTACTGGTACGACGCCCGCTACTTCGAGACCGGGGCCGCGCTGGACGTGGAGGCCGTGCGCGCCAAGCTGCGCAACACCGCCTTCCTCGTGCCCGGCGTCACCTACGTGCTGCGCCACGCCACCGAGGGCACCATCGGCGAGGAGACCTTCTCCTACCCCAACGGCCTGTCCGACATGGTCGAGTTCCTCTCGCCTTCCGGGGACAAGGCCGTCTCGGCCACCCTGCTGGTCAACGGCGAGGGCACGTACAAGGAGAACGCCGCCGACGAGAACGGCGTCATGAAGTCCAATGTGGAGCGCCGCGCCGAGGTGGAGATCGCCTTCCGCTGGGGCACCGGCTACGAGCGCACCGTGGAGTGCTTCACCAACACCATCCGCAACATGCACGGCGGCACCCACCGCAAGGGCTTCGAGCGGGCCGCGCTCAAGGCCGTGCAGGAGGCCATCTCGCGCAACCGCGGGCTGCTCAAGCCCAAGGAGGACATGCCAACCCTGGACGACGTCCTGGAGGGCATGACCGCGGTGGTGCACGTGCGCATCCCCGAGCCGCAGTTCACCTCGCAGACCAAGGACGAGCTGTCCACCGCGGGCATCACCAAGGTCGTGCAGGGCGTGGTGGAGCAGCACATCAAGGCCTGGGCCGAGGACAAGCGCAGCCGCACCGAGGCCAAGACGGTGCTACAGAAGATCGTCGACGCGGCCCGCGTGCGCCTGGTGCAGAAGCAGCAGAAGGAGGCCGCCCGGCGCAAGACCGCGCTGGAGGGCGCGGCGATGCCCGCCAAGCTGGTGGACTGCCGCTCCACCGGGGTCGCCCGCAGCGAGCTGTTCCTCGTGGAGGGTGACAGCGCGCTGGGCAGCGCGCGCATGGCCAGGGTCTCGGAGTACCAGGCCCTGCTCCCGCTGCGGGGCAAGATCCTCAACGTGCAGAAGGCCAGCCTGGGCGACACGCTGAAGAACGCCGAGATCGCCTCCATCGTGCAGGTGCTCGGCGCGGGCAGCGGGCGCACCTTCGACCTGTCCACGATGCGCTACGGCCGGGTCATCCTGATGGCCGACGCCGACGTGGACGGCTCGCACATCCGCACCCTGCTGATCACCCTGTTCGCCAAGTACATGCGGCCGGTCATCGAGGACGGCAGGCTGTACGCGGCGATGCCCCCACTGCACAAGATCACCACCAGGGGGCGCAACCCGCAGACGCTGTTCACCTTCACCGAGCGGGAGATGCAGACCACCGTGGCACGGCTGGAGAAGTCCGGCAAGCAGGTGGTCACCCCGGTGCCCCGGTTCAAGGGCCTCGGCGAGATGAACGCCGACGAACTGTGGGAGACCACCATGAACCCGGCCACCCGCTCGGTGCGCCGCATCACCCTGGACGACGCCGAGGCCGCCGAGCAGGCCCTCGAACTGCTCATGGGCGAGAAGGTCGAGCCGCGTCGCAACTGGCTGGTCGAGTCCGCGGCGCGGGTGGACCGCGACGCGCTCGACGCCTGAGATCCGTCCGCGAGAGGGAAGTACCGCAGAGATGGCACGCCGCAAGGACAGCACGCAGAACAGGGTCGACCACACCGCCTTCGACCAGGCGGGCGCCCAGGTCTTCGACAACTCGCTGAAGACCGAGATCGAGGACTCCTACCTGGAGTACGCCTACTCGGTCATCCACTCCCGCGCGCTTCCCGACGCCCGCGACGGGCTCAAGCCCGTGCACCGCCGGATCCTGTTCTCGATGAACGAGAACGGCTACCGCCCCACCCACGCGTACGTGAAGTCCTCGCGCGTGGTGGGGGACTGCTTCGTGCGCGGCGCCCTGGTATCCACCCCGGACGGGCTCCGGCCGATCGAGGACATCGAACTCGGCGAGCAGGTTCTCGACGCCCGCGGTGCCGCCGTGCCCGTCACCGCCGTGTACGAGAACCCCGTGTCCGAACTGGTCCGCGTCACCTGGTCCAACGGCCACACCATGCTGGTGACCCCCGGCCAGCGCTTCCGCACCGTGGGCGAGGACCTGTCCCTGGGCTGGACCGAGGCGCGGGCACTGACCGGGCATCGCACCGTGGGCTATGGACGCGCGCGCGGCGGTGTGGCCCCGGCCAACCGCGAGGACCTGTACAGCTACGTGCTCGGCCTGATCGTTGCCGAGGGCTTCGCCGTGGACCGGGCGCGGGAGGCTGACGGCCGGGTTCGCATCCACATGTGCGATGTGGAGCCGTTGGACCTGGCACACGGCTGGGCGATCGCCAACGGGGTCACCGTCTCGCGGGGCAAGCGGGTCGCGAAGAACCCGAAGCACCGCGACCAGCACATCCTGACCTTCGCGCGGCACGAGGGCTTGCTCGAGGTGGCCACCCCGCTCAGCGACCACAAGAGCGTGCCCGCGAGCGTGCTCGCCGACCGTTCGGCCTGGATCCCGTTCCTGGCAGGCCTGTTCGACGGTGACGGCTACGTGCGCGCCCGTAACCGCGAGGTCGTGTTCGTCAGCACCAGCCCGCGGTTGATCCGGCAGGTGTACTCGATGCTGGCCGACATGGGCTGGCACGGGCACCACTGGTCCCAGGCCAAGCCCAACGGTCACAAGACCCTGTACGGGCTGTCGCTGTCCGGGGTTGACGCCGCGGGGCTCGCCGGGCAGTTGCTGACCTGGAGCCGGATCGGCTACAAGCAGGACAACCTGCGCCAGCTCACCGAGATCTCCTACCGCTATGGCGGCAAGCAGGGCCACGACCGGCTGCCCTGTCGGGAGGTGATGGCGGAGTTCTCCGCCGCACACCTGGGCGGTGGCTGGTTCCGCGACACCGAGGGCGTGGCATTCAGGTCCTCGCTCTCCGGGGTGAGTGGCACACCGGTGCGCTACGGCAAGGACCGGCACGGCTCCGCCCTGGCAGACCCCGTGTTCTCCCTTGCGCGCGCCGAGCAGGACGGCTGGGTGGACAAGCTGCGCCGGATTGGCTCGCCCCTGGCGGACCGGCTCGACGCGCTGTCCGGGCTGTCCTTCCTCACCGTGGAATCGGTGGAGCCGGTGGAGCCGGACACCACCTTCGACATCCAAGTGGGTGCGGAGGAACACACCTTCGTGGTCGAGGGATTTGCCGTGCACAACTGCATGGGCAAGTACCACCCGCACGGCGACACCGCCATCTACGACGCCATGGTGCGGCTCGCCCAGGACTTCTCCATGAACGTGCCGCTCATCGACGGGCACGGAAATTTTGGGAGCCCGGACGATGGACCGGCGGCGTCGCGGTACTGCGTTGTCGGCGACACCAGGATCCGGCTCGCGGATGGTTCCAGCGCGCGCATCGGGGACCTGGTGAACCTGCCCGCCGATTCCGAGGCGGACGCCGACTTCGAAGTACTGGACAAGGACGGCAAGGCTGTCCGGGTCAACAAGGTGTTCAACTCGGGTGTGCACCCCACGCTTCGGGTCACCACCAAGTCTGGATTCTCCTTGCGGGGCAGCGAGAACCACCTGGTGCTCTGCCTGGAGGCACCGATGGGTGTGCCGCTGTTCCAGTGGCGCAGGCTTGACGAGTTGAAGCCGGGCGCGGTGGTCTGCATCGCCAGGAACTCCTGGGCGCAGGTCGTTCCCACCGCTCGTGAGTACATGCTCGGGGTGCTGGCCGGCGCCTGGGCGTCCGAGGGCTTCGCCAGTGAGAATCGCGCGGGCTTCAACAATTCTGACGAGCACTTCTTCAACGAGGTGCTGCACGCCTACGACCAGGTTGTCGGCGGTCGTCGTTACGTCGCCAACCGGCAGACCCGGGTCGACCGCAAGCGCATCTGGGAACTGGACGTCCAGGACTACGCCGGAGGTATGGATGCCTTCAGGGCGAGCCCGCTTGCTGAGTTCATCGGCCACCAGGCCCGAGACAAGTTCGTCCCCGAATTCGTCTGGAACGGCGGTTGGGGCGTCAAGCGGGCGTTCCTGATGGCCGCGTTCGAGGGTGACGGGGGAGTGCGGGTCGCCCTGGACGGTTTCACGGTGCAGTACTCGACCTACAGCGACCGCCTCGCGCGGGAGGTCCAAGAGCTGCTTGCCGAGTTCGGCGTGATCGCCAGGCACTGCCAGTACGTGCGCAAGAGCGGCTCCGTGGAGCATCGGCTGGTGGTGTCCGGCCTGCGCAACGTGAAGGCCTACGCCGAGCGGGTGGGCTTCCTCAAGACCAAGCAGGCCAAGCTCGACCAGTTGCTGCGGCGCTCGCCGCTGCGCACGCACCGGCTCAGCCAGGACAGCGTGCCGTTCGTCGCGGACTACGTGCGCGGTGCGCTGGACTTCGACCGCCGTGGCAGCGGGCGCAAGTGGTTGACGCGGCACAACTTCGACCGGGTCGAGCGCTGGGAGACCGAGCGTCTGCGCATCATCGACCGGATCAAGGACACCGAGGTCCTCGCCACGATCCTGCCGATCATGGACTCCGGGTACCGGTTCGAGGCCGTGACAGAGGTGGAGAGCTGTGCACCGGCTGAGGTCTACTCGGTCCGGGTGGACTCGGCGGATCACTCGTTCCTCGCTGGCGGCTTCGTCAACCACAACACCGAGGCCCGCATGTCCGCCGAGGCGATGCAGCTGGTCGGGGAGTTGGGCGAGGACACCGTCGACTTCCGGCCGAACTACGACGGCTCGCTGCTGGAGCCCTCGGTGCTGCCCGCGGCCTTCCCGAACCTGTTGGTGAACGGCACCTCGGGCATCGCGGTGGGCATGGCCACGAACATGATCCCGCACAACATGGGCGAGGTCATCGCGGCGGCCCGGTGGATGATCAGCCACCCGGACGCCACGCTGGACAAGCTGATGGAGTTCGTGCCCGGCCCCGACCTGCCCACCGGTGGGTCCCTGCTGGGGCTGGACGAGGTGCGCAAGGCCTACGAGACCGGTCGCGGCGTGGTGCGGATGCGCGCCAAGGTGGAGATCGGCCCGCTGGAGGGCAGTCGCGGGCGGCAGGCCATCACGGTGACCGAGCTGCCCTACGGGGTCGGCCCGGAGCGGATCATCGAGAAGATCACCGACGAGGTCACCAAGTCGAAGCGGCTCTCGGGCATCGCCGACGTCAAGGACCTGACCGACCGGGAGAACGGCACCCGGCTGGTGATCGAGTGCAAGGTGGGGGTGAACCCGCAGGCGCTGCTGGCGGACCTGTACCGGCTGACCCCGATGGAACAGTCCTTCGGCATCAACAACCTGGTGCTGGTGGACGGCCAGCCGAGGACCCTGGGGCTCAAGGCGCTGCTGGAGGTGTTCCTGGCCCACCGCTACGAGGTGGTGACCCGGCGCACCCGGTACCGGCGGCGCAAGCGCGAGGAACGGCTGCACCTGGTCGAGGGCCTGCTCAAGGCCCTGCTCAACATCGACAAGGTGATCAAGCTGATCCGGGACAGCGAGAACGCCCAGGCCGCCAAGGACGGTCTGATGAGCCGGTTCGGGCTCTCGGAGATCCAGGCCACCTACATCCTGGACACCCCGCTGCGCAGGCTCACCAAGTACGACCGGCTGGAGCTGGAGGCCGAGCAGGACAAGCTGCGCGGGGAGATCGCGGAGCTGACCAAGATCCTTGAGGACGAGTCGGTGCTCAAGAAGCTGGTGTCCAGCGAACTGGCCAAGGTGGCCAAGGAGTTCCCCACCGAGCGGCGCACCATCCTGATGGACGGTGACCTCAAGGAGGTGCTGGCGGCCTCCAAGCCCGCGGGCCCGCTGGAGGTGGCCGACGACCCGTGCCAGGTGATCCTGTCGGCGACGGGCCTGGTGGCGCGCACGGCGGCGGAGTCCGAGGAGGTCTCGGAGGGGCGTCGGCGCAGCGGCCGGGCCAAGCACGACGCGGTGTCGGCGATGGTGCACTCCACGGCGCGCGGCCGGGTGCTGCTGGTGACCAACCTCGGCAGGGCGTTCAAGACCGAGGTGCTGCCGCTGCCCGTGCTGCCCGAGCAGGTCGGCACGGTCTCGCTCAGCGGGGGCATGGCGGCCAGTGAGCTGGTGCCGCTGGAGAAGGGCGAGCGGGTCATCGGCCTGGCGCCGCTGAGCGAGGACAACGGTGGTTCGCCCGGCCTCGCGCTGGGCACGCGGCAGGGCGTGGTCAAGGTGTGTGCGCCCGAGTGGCCGGTGCGCTCGGAGGAGTTCGAGGTCATCGGGCTGCGTGAGGGCGACGAGGTGGTCGGCGCGACCTGGCTGACCGACGGGTCGGAGTCGCTGGTGTTCGTCTCCTCGGACGCCTCGCTGCTGCGTTACGCCGCGTCCCTGGTGCGGCCGCAGGGCCTCAAGGGCGGTGGCATGGCGGGCATCAACCTGGCCCTGGACGCGGAGACGGTGTTCTTCGGCGCGGTGCGCACCGAGGACACCGGGCACGGTGAGCCGATGGTGGTGACCTCCACCGGTGTCGGGGTGAAGGTGACCCCGTTCAGCGAGTACCCGAGCAAGGGCCGGGCCACCGGCGGGGTGCGGGCACAGCGCTTCCTCAAGGGGGAGAGCAGGCTGGACGTGGCCTGGGTGGGTCCGCGACCGGCGGCTGCCAAGGCGAACGGGTCCTCGGTGGAGCTGCCCGAGGTGGACCAGCGGCGGGACGGTTCCGGTACGCCGAGTGCGGCCCCGGAAGTGGTGGGGCACCTCATCGAGCGCGGCTGAGGCTTGACGGGGCGGGCACAATCCCCTTCGGGAGTTGATCTCACGGAGGGGATTTGTCATGGGGGGAAAGTCACGCTGGGCTGGCGTGTGCCTGGCCGCGGTCGGGCTGCTGTGCACGGTCTCGGCGCCCGCGCAGGCGCGGGTGCTCAGCGACGAGCAGATCGCCGCGATGAGCCCGCAGCAGCAGGCCGTGCTGCTCGACCCGTTGCGCGCGACCGCTTCGGCACTGGGCGCCGCGGGGCGGGGTGAGCTCGCCGATGTGTACGGCAACCTGGCGATCGACGCCAACCACGGGGTGGTGCGGCTCTACCTGACCGACACCGCGCAGACCGGCCGCGCCCTCGCCGCGGCGCGCGCGGTGGACCCGGGCCTGGACACGAGCCGGGTGCAGGTGGTCAAGGCCGCCTACACGCACCGCGAGCTGGACGCGGCCAGCCAGCACCTGCTGGACCTGGCCGAGGCGAACCGCCTGCCGTACCAGGTGTACCTGGCCGGTCCGGCACCCGACGCCTCGGGGCTGGAGGTCACGGTGGGCGCCAGCAAGCCGGTCGCCGCGCAGGCGAGCCTGGAGCTGCCGGTGAACCTCGTGCCCGGACGCCCGCTGGTGCCCAAGGCGTGGGCGGACGTGAAGTGGAACGACACGGCCCCGTTCATCGGTGGGGACGCGATCACCAGCAGCGGCAGCGGGGTGGGCTGCACGGCTGGGCTGCCCGCGGTGCGCAAGTCCGACAACCACCCGATCATGGTCACGGCGGCGCACTGCTTCGGTGTGGGCACGCAGGTCTACACGCGGGCGGGGCGTGCCGGGGACTACAACA
The DNA here is from genome assembly GCF_000525635.1 of Kutzneria viridogrisea DSM 43870. Lineage (NCBI taxonomy): Bacteria > Bacillati > Actinomycetota > Actinomycetes > Pseudonocardiales > Pseudonocardiaceae > Kutzneria > Kutzneria viridogrisea. The sequence goes on along the minus strand of NZ_CP007155.1, from coordinate 5,567,719 downwards.
ACGGTCAGCGCGGCAACTCCGTGGGCAAGGTGACCGCCCGCTACGAGCAGTTCGACTCCGAGACGATCGACGGGGCCGACAACAACGCCGACGAGTCCGACACCGACGGCTGGAAGCCGCTGAGCAGTTACGCCTACTCCTACAACGGGGACTACGTCTGCCACGCCGGGCAGCGGTCCTTCTTCATGGGGCACCCCACGCCGTGCAACATCAAGGTGACCAACCAGGACAAGTGGTGCAGTGCCACCGAGGGCTGCCCCGGGCTGGGCTACCGGGTGCGTGGTGTGTGGGGTGACGCCGTGAACCGGGGCTGGGGCGCGGCCGGTGGCGACTCGGGCGCGACGATCTTCGCGGTGCAGGCCGGGGACAAGCGGCAGGCGCGTGGGGTGCTGTCCGACGGGGACGCCGGTGACGGCGCGCCGGGTGTGTTCTGGACCGAGGCCACCGACGTGTTCGACCACTTCGGGCTCACCCTGAACCCGAGGACCTGAGGTGCAACCCCACGAGTCCCGCTCTGGGGTGGGTGAGTCCCGCCCTGGGGCCCGTGAGTCCCGCCGAGTAGAGCGCGAGTCCCGCTCTGAGGCGCGCGAGTCCCGCTCTAGGGCCCGCGAGTCCCGCCCGCAGGAGCCCGAGTCCCGCCGACCCGGCCGCCGCGTTCCGGTTCTCGCCCTGCACGGCACGTTCGGTACGGCGCAGAGTTTCGCGCCGGTCGAGGGACTGCGGTTGATCGCGCACGACCAGCGCGGGCACGGTGCCGCCTCGCAGCGCGGGCCCTTCGACCGGGAGGCGTTCGTGGCCGACGCCGCCGCGCAGATCCGTGCGGCGGGCGTCGGCCCGTGCGTGGTGCTGGGCCACTCGATGGGTGGGCTCACCGCCTACCAGTTGGCGGCCCGGCACCCGGAACTGGTCAGCGCACTGGTCGTGGTCGACGAGGGCGCGGTGGTCCCACCGTCCATTTTGGACGTCACGGGCTGGCCGGTGCACCTGGGCAGCCGTGCGCTGTGGCAGGAGTTCTTCGTGGACAGTCCGGCGCCGGAGTACTTCCTGCGCAGCGTGGTCCGCGACGAGCACGGTTGGCGGCTTGCCTTCGACTACGCGGACATGATGGAGGTGCAACGGCACTGCGTCGGCGATTGGTGGGATGACTGGCTCGGGTCGACGTGTCCCGCGTTGTTGCTGCGGGCCGAGCACAGCATGTTGCTGACCGGGGAGCACGCAGCCGAGATGGCCGCGCGTCGTCCGAACACCGAGCTGGTGGAGTTCGCCGGCTGCGGGCACTGGCTGCACGAGCAGCAGCCGCAGGCCTTCGCCGACACCGTGCTGTCGTTCCTGGACCGTCACGGCCTGAGCAGGTAGCCGATCAGTCGCCTGCGGGCGGCCTTGGTGCCCGTACTGGGCTGGAACACGGCTTCGAGCATCGCGAGCACCTCGTCGCGCGCCTGCCGGGTGCGCATCACGCGCCGCCACAGCAGCAGGTTCAGCGCGTAGCGCCAGTCTGGTGTGCGGGCCAGCCGCAGGACGTTGCGCACGTTGCGGCGTGCCCTGGTCGGCAGCGCGGCGAGGTCGGACTCCGCCCGCAACGGGTGTTCGGGCAGCACGTCCAGGCCGTACTCGACCATGAAGTCGAAGTCGGTGCGCCAGGCCGCGGCCCACAGGTAGTCGACCATACGGCACCACCCGCGCAGGAACAGCAGTTCGGTGGGCGAGTACGGGTCCGGCTCGGTGGTGGCGATCTGCCCGGCCACCACGTCCAGGCAACTCTTGTGCGCCTTCCACAGCGCGAGCCGCAGCGGTTCGAGGTCGCTGCCCGGTCGTGTCGCGCGGACCAGTTCGAAGTAGCGGCGCCAGTCGGCCAGCCCGGTGTCGAACTGCTCCGGCCCGTAACGGAACCGAGTCGGCCCAGGTGGTTCGAGCAGTTCCGCCGGGGGCACGACCCCCGCGGCCTCGGCGCCCAGCCACGGGATCACGCAGAGCGCGTAGTTGCCGAAGCCCCAGCCCGCGTCCGGGTCGATCCGGTCACCGAGACCGAGCCGCCCCGTGCGGTGCTGCCACTGGTGCTGGAACATCAGTCCCCACAACGGGTTGTCCCGGTTGTCCGCGCCGAACAGCCCGTTGTGGTTGGTGGCCTGGATCAGCGCGCGGTAGGCGGCCATGCGCTGCGGGAAGCTGAACGGGTCGAACCGGTCACCCAGTGGCGGGGCCCCGGTCCACACCTCGTGCAGGTCCAGTCCGGTCAGTTCGGCGGGGTGCCCGCTCACTGCGGTCCCAGGTAGACCCAGTTGCCCGCGTCCCGCACGAACAGGCTGCGCTCCTGCATCGCGCCGCGCTGGCCGCCCTCGCGGTAGTGCGCGCGAAACTCCACCGTGCCCTCGGTGGCGAACATGCCGCCCTCGACGCGGTCCAGGATCTCCAGCCGCACCCAGCGCAGGCCGGGGTCGAACTCCACGCCCGGCGGGCGGGTGCTGCTGTGCCAGGTGCGCAGCAGGTACGCCTCGTCCCGCACGGCGAACGCGCTGAACCGCGAGCGCATCAGCAGCTCGGCGGTGGCGGCGCTGGCCCGCCCCTGGTGCAGCCTGCCGCAACACTGCTCGTAGGGATCTCCGAGCCCGCACGGGCACTGCTTGGTCGCCACGCGCTGATTCTGGCCTATGCGGTGGGCTTGACGTGCAGGTGGTCCAGCAGGTGCTGCGTTGCGGCGGCGATCTGGTCCACGGCGTGCTCGAACGCCTCGGCGTTGGCCCTGCTGGGCGCGCGGAACCCGCTGATCTTGCGCACGTACTGGAGTGCGGCGGCGCGCACGTCCTCACCGGTGGCGTCCTCGACGTACGGCGGTCGCAGCGTTTTGATGCTTCGGCACATGCCCACGACGGTAGGCCGTCGCAGGGGATTTGGCTGCCGAACACGCGTGTTGCGCCGGAATTCGCCGGAACCGGGCTGCCACGGGGTGTGCCGGTGCGGGGCGTGGCATGATCACCACGATCTACTTCGGTGCCCTACCGGCAACGGCCGGTCGACCGTGTCCGCCGGGCAGCTCACCGAGATCGCCAGGATGGCGGTGCGGCCGACCGTGCGGGCGTGCCTGCCGCACCCGACCCGCGGGCGGATCCGCGACCTGGCCGCCGTGGCGCAGGCCAGCGACGGAGGCAGGCTCCACCCGATGTTCCAGCCTTGGCAGGCGCACCGGGGGAAAACCTTCTCACCCCGCGGAAGGCCGTGTCCGTGCGGCTGCTGGGGCGGGTTCGGTCGAACCAGGCAAGCCCGCCGACCTCGCCGTGCTGGATCGAGACATCCTCAGCTGCGAGGTGGACGCGATCCGCGAGACCCGGGTGTTCAGCGCGGCCGGTTGAGCTCCGCGCAGTCCTTCAGCTTGTGCGCGATCCGCAACATGCTGCGCCGTTCGTGTGCATTGAGCCGGTTGGTCAGGTGCTCGCGGACCAGTGCGGCGTGGCGGGCCAGTGCTTGGTCGAGCACCTCGCGGCCAGCGTCGGTGAGCACCACGAACGCCGCCCTGCGGTCCTCCGGGTCGGGGGTACGCCGCACCAGTCCGGCCTGCTCGATGCGGTCGGCCAGTCGGGTGAAACCGCCTGAGCTGAACGAGATCGCGGTCGCCAGCTCGGTCACCCGCAGCGCGTGCTCCGGCGCGCGTCCCAGGCAGAGCAACACCTCGAACCAGGTCTCCGGCACGCCGAGGTCCTGGTGGGTGAGATCCCTCAGTCTGGTCAACGCGTCGGTGAGCATGCCGAAGACGGTCACGGTCTCGTCGTCGATCAGGTCCTGCGCCACCTAGGAAGTGTGTCACAACTCGCGCTTCCCGCGACCCCACGTCTTCACCAGATCTCCAGCAATGCGGTATGGGACTGAAGGTCAACCCGCACACCTGGGACGAAGTGGCCCGCGGAGGAGGCCGGGTTCGACGGACTGTTGACTGGGGACAACCTGTGCAACTCCCGCGACGCCGCGGTTGCCGTGCACGACGGGCCCACCCTGCTGGCCGCCTGGTCGGTTCCGGTCTGTGGCCAGCTGATCACGCGATGGCTCGCTGCTCGCCGGGGATACCGGTGCCGCGCAGGAAGCGCAGTTCCTGGCGGCAACTGCCGATCGCAGCCCCACCCCGGACCGGATCCTGTTGTGGCCTACGGCGCGTGTCGGCGCTTCGCGTACGGCGTGTCGGCGCCTGCGGTACGGCGTGTTCGCGCTTTCCGCACGGCGTGTTCGCCGTTCCGATGCGGTGTGTCGGCGCTTGCCGGGCGGGACTCGTGCCCGGCTGGGCGGGACTCGTCTGCTGGAGAGCGGGACTCGCGGGCACCTGGGCGGGACTCGCGGGGTGGGTGGGGTCAGCTCGGCATCCAGTTGCCGTGGAAGCCGTAGGGGACGCGGGTGGGGAGGTGGATCCGCGCGGCCGTGTCGAGGGTCTGGGCGTCGAGCAGGACCAGGTCGCTGCGGTCCTCGCTGGCGTCGTACACCATGCCCATGAGCACGCCCGCGTCCTCCTCCGCACCGGTGGGCACGAAGACGAACTCGCCGGCGCCGTGCCCCTTCCCGAACGAGTGCACACGGGTGTCGCCGGTGAGCAGGTCGTGCTTGCACAGGGAGTTCAGCTCCAGTCCGGGCACGCCGCCGTCGGAGCCGATCGTGTAGCCGTAGCGGTGCCTGCTGCCGAGTAGCCGCTCGTCCACGCGTGGGAACTCCTGGTGCACCTCGCTGAACCGGTCCTCGCGGAGCTTGCCCGCGGACAGGTCGATCGTCCACCGGTCCAACGTGGTGCCGCCCTCGTTGGGGGTGAGCCTGTCGGTGGCGAACATCTGCGGGTGCCGCACCACGTCCAGCACCAGCTCCTCGCCCTGTTCGTAGGCGTTGAGCGCGTGGAAGACGTAGCACGCCTCGACCTCGAACCAGTGCAGGTCCGCGACGGAGCCGTTGCGGGGCAGGACGCCGACGCGCGCGGGGTGGTCGGGGTTCCAGGCGTAGGGCAGCGCACCGCCGCCCTTGCGGTTGACGCGCTCGGCGATGCGCCCCGGCACGGGCCTGCGCCCGATGAACTGGGACAGCAGGAATTCCACCGGCTTGCGCAGCAGCTTGGGCGCGGCCTTGGCGGCCAGTTCGAAGTCGAAGGTCACCGGGAGGTCGTAGAGCACCACGTAGTTCTCGGTCAGCGAGAAGTCGTGCATCATCGGGCTGCCGCCGACGGGGATGTCCACAGTGCGCCGCACACGCCCGTCCAGCCCGACCACCGTGTACTGGACGGTGCTGCCCGCCGCCCAGTAGTAGGAGACCGCGTGCAGCTCGCCGGTCCTGGGATCGATCTTGGGGTGGGCCGTGTAGCCGCCGCGCAGGGTGCCGCCGAAGTCGCAGGCGCCCACGGTGTCCAGTTCCTCGGTCAGCTCGTAGGGCAGGCTGCCGCCCTCGACCAGCGCCAGCGTGCGCCCGGCGTGCCCGAGCACGTTGGTGTTGGCGGAGAAGTCGGTCCCGGCGTGCCGTGGCCCGGCGGGCCGCTGCTCGCCCAGCGCGCTGGCCACGAAGCCGTCGCGCACGAACCGGTTGCGGTACCACTCGGCGCGGCCCCCGCGGATGCGCACCCCGTGCACCATGCCGCTGCCCAGGAACCAGTTGTACGTGCGGGGGTTGGGCGGCAGCACCGGGTTGGGGCCGTTGCGCAGGTAGCGCCCGTCCAACTGCTCGGGGATGTGTCCGGTGACCGGGAGCTCGGTGACGGTCAGTTCGCTGGCTACCGGGCCGAAGTTGCCCTGGAGAACTGTGCTGGTCATGTGCGCCTCGCAACCCAGAGGTTCTGTGACGCAGTTATAAAACGCTGTTGCGATACGCTTGTCAAGTGGCCCGACCCAAGACCCACGACGACGCCCTGCGCACCCGGCTGCTGGACCGCGCCGGTGAACTGATCTCCGGCGAGGGCCCGGACGCGCTGAGCCTGCGCAGGCTCGCCGCCGACGCGGGCACCTCGACCACGGCGGTGTACTCGCTGTTCGGCGGCAAGGCCGCGCTGATCCGCGAGGTCTACGTGGAGGCGTTCCGGCGCTTCAACGCGCGGCTGGCCCAGGTGCGTCCCGGCCCCGACGCGGAGGCTGACCTGGTGCGGCTGGGCCTGCTGTACCGGGAGAGCGCGCTGGCCGACCGCCACCTCTACGCGATCATGTTCACCGCCGTGATCCCCGGCTTCGAGCCCGACGCGCAGGCACGTGAACAGGCCGAGGGCACCTTCGCCCCGCTGCTGGCCGCCGTGCGCCGCGCGGTGGACGAGGGCGTGCTGGTGGACGAACCCGCCGAGGGCATCGCGATCGCCTGCTGGGCCCTGGTGCACGGCATGGTCTCGCTGGAACTGCGGGCGGATCTGCCCGGGGAGGTGGACGCGGCGGCCACTTATGAGCGGGCGATCCGCGCTGGCTTGCGCGGCTGGCGCCGGGACGGGGTGCCGGTGGTGTGAAGGTGGCTTTCACTGCACTGGGTGCAGTGAAAGCCACCTTCGCGGCGCGGGGTGGGGGGAGGCGCGGGCGTGCGTCATGAAGGTGCCGTTTGAGGCGTTGGGCGTCATGAAGGGCACCTTTGGGACATTGGGGCGGCGCGCGGGCCCGTGCCGTGACGGCGGCCTTCGTGGCAGGCTGAGTGGTGGGGTGCCGGGGCCAGGTTGTCACGGCGTGGACAACGGCGCAGCCCCGATCGCTCAGCCGGGTGAGTTTACGAATTGTGCGGGTAAATGGTTCAGGTGAGTCTTGTCACTGACCGTCCAGGGTGATTTACCCACGTTTAACCACGTGCAATGTTGCGGCTAGGCGGGTCATCTCTACGCTGAGTGGCGGGTCAATTAATTCCCGGCCCACGACAGCGAGAGGTTTTGTCGCATGTTCAACCACTTAGGTGCTTACCTCACACCAGCGAGGCGTCGCTGGCTAGCCCTGGGGCTGACGTTTGTCACCGTGGCGACAATGGGTGGCGCCATTGCGCTCACCGCGCGGTCAAGTGACGCGGCCCCGGCGGTTCCCGGCCTGTGGGCAGGCAGGACCGACGCCTCGTTCCAGGCGATTTGCACCTGGAGTCACCGCAACGACGACGACCCGATCGTCTTTCCTGGTGAACGGGGCAAATCGCACACCCACGACTTCTACGGAAACAGGCAGACCGACGCGTTCTCCACCGCGGACACCCTGCGCGGCGGCGGGACCACCTGCAACAACCCGTTCGACAAGGCGGGCTACTGGGTGGCCAACCTGCGCAAGGACGGCCAGCCGCTGACCGCGCGCACCATGATCACCACCTACCAGGCCCGGTTCAAGCGCAGGGTCCAGCCGTTCCCGCCCGGGCTGAAGATCCTCTCCGGCAACGCCAACACGCGCGGCCCGCAGGCACTGTCCACTGTGGAGTGGTCCTGCAACGACGACCTCAGCCACGCCTCGGCCAGCGTCATCCCGGACTGCCCCGAGGACGGGCACCCGCTGACCATGACCGTGTGGTTCCCGGACTGCTGGAACGGCAGCGACCTGGACAGCCCCAACCACATCAGCCACATGGCCTTCAGCAGGGACGGCCGGTGCCCCGCGGACCACCCCGTCCCGGTGCCCGGTCTGAAGGAGACCGTGTTCTGGCCGGACCAGAAGTCCGGCCGGGGCCTGAGCCTGGCCAGCGGCGGCACGATGACCGGGCACGCCGACTTCGTCAACTCCTGGGACCAGGCGGGCCACGCGGCCTTCGTGACCCAGTTCCTCGACGTGCTCAACCCGGGCAACCCGCTGGGCACTGTGCTCGACGGGCCGCTGCGCAACGCCATCGGCAGGACCGCGGGCCCGGCCAACCGGCCGCGCTCCACCGAGGCCGAGGACCAGGCCGCCCTGTCCATGCAGCCCATGTCCATGCCCGGCATGGCGATGGGGAACTGAGGGCCGGTGAGCATGCGCGTCGCGGTGATCGGGGCGGGTGTCGCTGGGCTGTCGGCGGCCTACCGGCTGCGGGCGGAGGCCGAGGTGACCCTGTTCGACTCGGCGCACACCGCGGGCGGTCACGCCTGCACGGTGGAGGTCGAGGACAACGGCCGGGTGCTGGGCCTGGACACGGCATTCGTCGTGTACAACGAACCGCACTACCCCTCGATCGCGGCATTCTTCGCGGAGCTCGGCGTGGCGACCAAAGCGCACGCGGGACGATTCTGCTTCTTCGACGCGGAATCGGATGCAACCTACGTCTCGGAGGATCTGGAACTAGGTGAGGAGGAAGTCGCCCAGCGCTGTCCCGCCGATTTCCAGTTGCTGTGGCACGAGGCCGCCAGGTTCCAGCGTGAAGCGCCGAAGGACTTCATCCGCGGGCGTGCCGATATGTCGTTGGGCGATTACCTCGACGGAAACGGTTACAGCAAGGCTTTTCGGTACGGGTTCGTCGTGCTCATCTCCACGGCGGCCTGGTCGGTGCCCGCGGACAAGATCTGGCAGATGCCCGCGAGCACGGTCATCGCGTTTTTCTACGCCCACGGAGCGGAGGGCCTCGGGGGCAGGACCGTGCCGTGGCGAACCGTCGATGGCGGGAGCATCAGCTACGTCCGCGCCGCCCTGGGGCGGTTGCGCGCGGCGGGCGGGCTGATCCGCCTGGCCATCCCGGTGCACCGGGTGGTCGAGCACCAGGACTCCGTCGAGGTGCACAGCCTGGACGGCACCGAGTGGTTCGACCACGTGGTGCTGGCCACCCACGCCGACGAGGCCCTGGCCGTGCTGGACCGGCCCACCACGAGCCAGCGGCGGCTGTCGGCCATCGCGTACCACCCGACCCGCGCGGTGCTGCACACCGATCCCACCGTGCTGCCCGCCGACCGCGACACCTGGCGCAGTTGGAACTACGGCCGCCTCGGGGAGCGGCACAGCTGGGTCGTCTACTACCTCAACCGATTGCAGGACCTCACCGCGAGCCGTGACTACTTCCTGACCCTGGACTGCCCGCTGCCGATCCGCCCCGAGGCGGTGCTGGCGGAGAAGTCCTTCCGGCACCCGGTGTTCACCGCCGAGGTCCGCCGGATGCAGCCCACGCTGCACGCGGTCAACGAGGGCTCGCGGGTGAAGTTCGCCGGTTCCTACTTCCACGCGAGGCGGCTGGGCCCCGACATCGTCGGCTCGCACGAGTCCGCCTTCGACTCCGGCCTCGCCGCCGCCGAGTCGGTCCTGCGCGACCGCAGCCTCGCGGCCCGCCCCGCCTGATCCGCCCCGCCAGGAGGAGACAGCCCATGTCCGAACAGGTCGTGACCCAGCGCCCGCCGACCGAGCCCGAGGTGCGGCAGTGGCTGGTGGACAAGATCGCCCACCGGCTCGGCGTGCCCGCGCAGCAGGTGGACGTGCACCGCTACTTCGACGAGTTCGACCTGGACTCCACCGAGGCGCTGGTGCTCTCCGGCGAGCTGGAGTCCTGGCTGGGCTTTGAACTGGAGACCACCGCGCTCTGGTACCACCCCACGATCGCCGAGCTCTCCGCGCACATCGTGGCCAAGCGGGACGGGGGCGGGCTGTGATCAGGACACTGGCGGAGTGCCCGAGTGCGCCACGGGTCGTGCTGGTGCACCCCGGGGCGCTGCCCGCCACCGTGCACCAGGACCTGGCCGCCGCGCTGGGCACCCTGCACGTGGTGGACCTGGAGCAGTTGCCCGCCTACCGCCGGATGATGGTCACCGGCGAACAGGACGGCTTGTCGGTCGCCGGTCTGGCCGAGAGCGCCGCCGAGCAGCTGCGCGCCGCCGGACTGCTGCACGGCCCGTGGCTGCTGGCGGGCTGGTCGGTCGGCGGGGTCGTGGGCTACGCGCTCACCGAGTTGCTGGCCGAGCACCAGTTGCCCGCCCACCTCGTGCTGCTGGACAGCATCGCGCCCGCACGGGGGTACCGGCGTTCCCGCGAGGACTTCACCGCCGAGGTGCTGCTGCCCTGGTTCGTGACCTACCTCGCGGCCAAGCGCGGCGGGCGGCTTTCCTTGCCAGGCAAGCGGTTCCGGGGCATGGACGCCGAGACCGGGCTGCGCCTGGTGCTGGCGGCGGGCATCGACAGCGGCCTGCTCTGGCCGGACACGACCCTGGCCGGGCTGTGCAAGGTGTACGAGGTCTACCTGCACGGGCTGTTCCGCAACGTCGGGCTGACCAGCGCCCACCGGGCCGGGGCCGCGCGCGTGCCGATCACCCTGGTGCGCCCCGAGAACGGCCTGATCGACACCGCGGACCCGTTGGGCTGGCAGCGGTTGGCCACCGACCTGCGGGTGCTGCGCTGCCCGGGCGACCACTACTCCATGCTGCGCGACCCGGTGACCGTGGCCCTGGTCGCCCGGCTGACCAGGCAACTGCTGCCCACCCCGATGACCGCCCGCTCCGCGTGAGGACCCGACACCATGGACCACCACGACACCGCCATCGCCATCGTCGGCCTCGGGGCGCTGTACCCCAAGGCCGGTGACCTCGGTGAGTTCTGGGCCAACGTGGTGCAGGCCCGGGACTGCATCGAGGAGGTGCCCGAGAGCCACTGGCGGGTCGAGGACCACTACGACCCGGACCCGGCCGCCCCGGACAAGACCTACTGCAAGCGCGGTGGGTTCCTGCCCGAGGTGCCCTTCGACCCGCTGGAGTTCGGCCTGCCGCCGAACACCCTGGACGTCACCGACGTGCTCCAGCTGTTGAGCCTGGTCGTGGCCAAGCAGACGCTGGCCGACGCCGGGAGCTACGACCCCGCGCGCACGGGTGTGGTGCTCGGCGTGACCGGGGCGAACTCGCTGACCCAGCCGCTGGCCACCCGGTTGCAGACCCCGGTGCTCAAGGAGGTCGTGCGGTCCTGCGGGCTCAGCGAGCGCGACGCGGAGGCGATCGCCGCCAAGTTCGTCTCCGCGTTCGCGCCCTGGGAGGAGAACTCCTTCCCCGGCATGCTCGGCAACGTGGTCGCCGGGCGGATCGCGAACCGGTTCGACCTGGGCGGCACCAACTGCACCGTGGACGCCGCCTGCGCCAGTTCGCTGGCCGCCGTGCACGTGGCCGCCGCCGAGCTGCTGTCCGGCCGCGCCGACCTGATGCTCACCGGTGGCTGTGACGCCGAGAACACGATCCTGATGTACCTGTGCTTCTCCAAGACCCCGGCCTTCTCCCGCGCGGGCGTGATCCGGCCCTTCGACGAGTCCAGCGACGGCACGCTGATCGGCGAGGGAATCGGCATGCTCGCGCTCAAGCGGCTGGCCGACGCGGAGCGGGACGAGGACCGGATCTACGCGGTGCTGCGGGGGATCGGCAGTTCCAGCGACGGCCGGTACAAGAGCATCTACGCCCCGCGCAAGGAGGGCCAGGTGCTCGCACTGCGACGGGCCTACCAGCACGCCGGGTTCGGGCCCGAACAGATCGGGCTGGTCGAGTGCCACGGCACCGGCACCTCGGTCGGCGACCTCACCGAGCTGACCGCGCTGCGCGAGGTGTACGGCGCGGCCAGTTCGCAGCGGCAGTTCGCCGCGGTGGGCAGCGTGAAGTCCCAGATCGGGCACACCAAGGCGGCCGCGGGCGCCGCGAGCATGATCAAGCTCGCGCTGGCCCTGCACCACCGGGTGCTGCCGCCCACGATCAACGTGCGGCGCCCGCGCGCGGCCGTGGACTTCGCCACCTCTCCGTTCTACGTCAACACGATCGCGCGGCCGTGGATCACCGACCCGGTGCGGCCCACCCGCCGCGCCGCCCTGTCCTCCTTCGGCTTCGGCGGCACGAACTTCCACTGCGTGCTGGAGGAGCACGACGAGTCGGCCACGGCGGGGCACCCGGTGAGCCGGGTGCACGTGTGGAGCGCGCCCACCCCGCAGCAGCTGATCGAGGTGTTGGCCTCCGGTGTGGACGGTTCGGGGCCGGAGTGGCCGGTGCCCGCCGAACACGCGCGGCTCGCTGTGGTAGCAGGCGATCAGTCCGAACTGGACGCGGCACGAGCCGAGGCGCTGCAACGGCTTCAGGCCGAACCCGGCGCCACGTCCTTCGAGCTCGCCAGCGCGTACTACCGGCGGGTGGCGATGGTCCGCGACGGCTGGGCGGGCAAGGTCGGCGCCCTGTTCGCCGGGCAGGGCAGCCAGTACGTGGGCATGGGCACCGGCACCGCGCTGGCCCTGCCGCCGGTCCGCGCGGCCTTCGACCGTGCGTCGGCGGCCTTCGGCGGTCCGGAGTCGTTGGGGCGCGTGGTGTTCCCGCCGCCCGCGTTCGACGAGGCCACCCGCGCCGAGCAGGACGCGGCGCTGCGGCGCACCGAGTTCGCGCAGCCCGCGATCGGCGCGCTGGCTGTCGGTCAGTACCGGTACCTGGGCGATTCCGGGTTCGTGCCCGACGGTGTGCTCGGTCACAGCTTCGGTGAGCTGGTTGCCTTGTGGGCGGCCGAAAGCCTGACCGAGGAGGAGTTCACCGCGCTGGCCAGGGCCCGCGGTGCGGCCATGGCCCGCCGCCCCGAGGACCAGGCTGATCCGGGCACGATGGTGGCCGTGCGGCTGGGTGCGTCCCAGGTCGAGGAGCTGCTCGCGGGGCGGGCCGATGTGTTCGTCTGCAACGTGAACTCGCTCGACCAGGTGGTCGTCGGTGGGGGAACGCAGGCGGTTCGCGAGTTCGTGGCGCAGTGCCGTGCGTCCGGTGTCGGCGCGCAGGAACTGCCTGTGGCAGCGGCGTTCCACACCAAGTACGTGGCCCATGCGGTCCAGGGCTTCGGGCAGGCAGTGTCCGAAGTGGAGGTCCGCGAACCCAAGATCGCGGTCTATTCGAACCTCGCCGACGGCCGCTACGGCTCGGATGTCGAGGCGAACTGCGGACTGTTGGTTCGGCAACTCGGTGAACCAGTGCAGTTCGCCGCTCGTGTACAGGACATGTACGCCGACGGCTTCCGGGTGTTCGTGGAGTTCGGGCCTCGCGGCGTGCTGTCCGGCCTGGTGCGGCGGATCCTTGCCGACCGGCCCGAGGTGGTGGTGCTGACCGCGGACGGCGGCCCCGGCACCGACGGGGACCGGGCGCTCAAGCAGGTGGCCGCGAGGCTGCTCGTGCTGGGGCTGCCGCTGAGCGGGCTCAACCGCCACGCCGCCCCCGCACCGCCGAGGAAGGCCAAGCACACCAAGGGAATGAGGATCGCGTTGAACGGGGTGAACCACGTGTCAGACGATCGCCGCCGCGCCTACCAGCAGGCATTGGACAACGGGTACCGCATCGAGGGCACCGCGCCCGCGGCGCACTCCGCGGCCGCCGAGCACCTGGCCATGCACCGGGACTACCTGGACAACCAGTTGCGCATCGCGGAACGCCTCAGCGGGGTGCTGGAGCGCGAGGCCGCGCAGGGCCCCCGCGAGGGCGTGTTGTCCGGAATAAACTCCATCGTGCAGCACAGTGTCGCGATCGGACAGACGCACGTCCACGCCACGGAGGTGCTGCGCAGCGTCGCGCAGCTGGACACGGGCACGCGTCCCGCACCGATCACCTACCAGTACGCCGTTCCCGCCGCCCCGGTCGCTGCCAGGCCCGCGTTGCCCGAGGCCGGGCCGCAGCCGCTCGTGCCGGACCCCTCGCCGAGGCCGGTGCCGACCCCGCCGCCCCCGCCCAAGCCCGCCGTGGCGCAGGCGCCGACCGTGCGTGCCGCCCTACTGGAGGTCGTGTCCGAGAAGACCGGGTACCCCACGGACATGCTGGATCCGGCCATGGACGTGGAGGCGGACCTGGGCATCGACTCGATCAAGCGCGTGGAGATCATGGGCGTGCTGCGCGAGCGGTTCCCCGGCACGGCCAGCGCGGGCCCGGAGAAACTGGCCGAGCTGCGCACCCTGGACGACATCGTGACCTTCCTGGCCGAGGGCGAGGTGGCGGCAGGCCCAAAAGCCTGATCGGTCGGCTGTCGGCACGCCTGAGCCGACTGCCCGCGCCGGACCGGGTGCAGGGCTGCTTCGCCGCAGACCCGGTGGCGCTGCTGGCCGGTGAACGCGGGCCGCTGGCCGACCTGCTCGCCGAGCGGCTGCGCGCCGAGGGCTGGACCGTCCACACCGGACCGGGCGCGGAACGGCTGGACCTGGTGCTGTGGCTGGGCGGCGACCACCTGGCCGATGCCCTGCTCACCGCCAGGGACACGCTGCCGGTACTGAACTCGCGGCGGCGCACCGCGCTGGTCACCGTCGCACGCCGTGCTGAGGGCAGTGGACTGTCTGGCCTGGTCAAGACGGCCGTGATCGAGACATCTGAATTGTTCGGCCGTGCCGTGGACCTGCACCCGGAGCTGGCGGTGGACCGTTGTGCCGACTTGGTCCTGGCCGAACTGCACGACTCGCAGGCCGCGCTGACCCACGTCAGCTACGACGAGGCCGGTCAGCGCTGGCACACCACTGTGGACGGTTCGCCGCGTGCCACCGGTACCGCCGCGCTCACCCCGCAGGACGTGGTCCTCGTGACGGGCGGGGCGCGCGGCATCACCGCCGACTGCGTGCTCGGACTCGCCAAGCGGTACCGGCCCGCGTTGGTCCTGTTAGGACGGACCAGGCTCGCAGAGGAGCCCGTTTGGGCACAGGGCGTACCGGAAGACAAGATCAAGCCGGTGATCGCCGCGCGACTGGAGCGGCCCACACCGCGCGAGGTGGAGCCCATCTACCGCGATCTGCTGGCCCAGCGGCAGATCCGCGCCACGCTGGCGTCGATCCGTGCTGCTGGGGCGCAAGCCGACTACCTGGCCGTGGACATCACCGACGCCGACGCCGTGGCCGCCGCACTCGCACCGTACCGTGAGCGGATCACTGGCCTGGTGCACGGCGCGGGCGTGCTCGCCGATCAGCTGATCACCGACAAGACCCGTGCGGAGATCGAGCGCGTGCTCGCCCCGAAGATCGGCGGGCTGCGTGCCGTGCTCGGTGCGCTGGACGCCGACCGGCTGCGCCACGTGGTGCTGTTCTCCTCGGTGGCCGGGTTCTTCGGCAACCGCGGCCAGTCCGACTACGCCATGGCCAACGAGCAGCTCAACGCGGAGGCACGCGTGTTCAAGCGAGAGCACCCGGCCGCCTCGGTCGTGTCGATCAACTGGGGCGCGTGGGCCGGTGGCATGGTCACCCCCGCGCTGCAAAGGATGTTCGCCGAACGCGGGGTCACGCTGATCCCCGTGCAGGAGGGTGTGCGGCACTTCGTGGAGCAGTTCGCACCCGAACGTCCTGACGACGTGGTGTGCGTGATCGGCCCGAGCACCCCGCTGTCCAGTCCCGCGCCGAGAAGTGCCGGGGTCACCGTGGTCCGCGACCTGGCCGAGTTGGCCGCGAGCCCGGTGATCACCGACCACGCCATCGGTGGGCTACCCGTGCTGCCCGTGACCGTCGCGATCGGCGCCATGCTCAACGCGGTGGCCCGCATCCGTCGGGAACCCTGTGAGCTGGCGGCCTTTTCCGTGCTCAAGGGCGTGGTCTTCACCGAGCGGAACGAGCGGTTGCGGCTGCGGATCACCGGCAACCACGTGACGGCCCTGGACGAGCGGGACCGCCCGCGCTACCGCGCCGAACTGTCCGCGCCGACCCAGTGCTGGGCCCCGCCGCTGGCCGAGCTTGGCGCGGGCGAGCCGCTGCCCGTCTACGGTGACGGCACGCTGTTCCACGGCCCCACCCTGCGAGGCCTGCGGACCCTGCACGAGGACGGCGACCGGCTGGTGATCGGCTGCCAGCTCGCTGACGTGCCGCTCGCCGACGGCGCCTACGCCGCCCCGAACTATTCCCCGGTGCTGGCCGACCTGTTGTTGCAGGCGGCACTGGTGTGGGTGCGCCGCAGCCGGGGACAGGCCAGCCTGCCGGTGGCCGTCGGGCGGGTCCAGTCCTACGGGGCGCTGCCGGACGGCGAGCCCTTCGTGATGATCGTCGAGCCGGGACCGCAAGGCGAGTCGCGGGCGCGGTGCACGGTGACGGCCCGCACCCCGCAGGGCGAGGTGCTGCTGCGCTTCGCCGGGGTGGACCTGGTGTGCAGCACCGCGTTGGGCGAGAAGTTCACCCTGGCCGGGGCAGGTGTGCGATGAAGATCGCCATCGTCGGGCTGGGCTGCCTGCTGCCGGGTGCCGACAACCCCGAGCAGTTCTGGGCCAACCTGGTGGCAGGCGCCGACCTCCGCACGGACGGCGGCCCGGACCAGTTCGGCACCAGCCCGGAAGTACCCGGCGGCTGGGGTGATGCCGAGCACCGGATCACCGCAGTACGAGGCGGTTTCGTGCGCGACCCCGAGCAGGACCCGGCTGTGGCAGGGCTGGGGCGAGTCGCCCAGTGGCCGCTGTACGTGGCCCGTCAGGCGCTGGCCGACGCCGGGATCACCGAGCTGGACCGTACCGGAATCGTGCTGGGCAATTACGCTTTCCCCACCGAGCAGTCGTGCAAGATCGCGGTGCCGCTGCTGCACGGCGCGGTGGCGGAAGGCTTGCGCCGAGCGGGAATCCCCGCCGGAGAGTCGCAAAAGTCCGAAGTGGACAAGCGAAACCTGAGACCGTTCGGGCTGCCGGTGCAGGTGGTCGGCGACGCGCTGGGGCTGGGCGGTCCGCGCCTGGCGCTGGAGGCCGCGTGCTCCTCGGCCCTGTACAGCCTGGCTCTGGCCCGGGACTACCTGGCCACCGGCCTGGCCGAGGTGATGATCGCGGGCGCCGTGTGCGCCCCGGACCCGCTGCTGATCCACCTGTCCTTCTCCGACCTGCACGCCTATCCCGCCAACGGGATCAGCCAGCCCTTCGACCGGCGCTCCACCGGGATCGTCACCGGCCAGGGCGCGGGCGTGTTCGTGGTCAAGCGGCTGGCCGACGCGGTGCGGGACGGGGACCGGATCCACGCCGTGATCGAGTCGATCGGCCTGAGCAACGACGGCGCGGGCCGACACCTGTTGGCGCCCAACGCCTCCGGCCAGGTCGACACCTACCGGCGGGCCTACGCCCACAGCGCGCCCGTGGACTACATCGAATGCCATGCGACCGGTACGCCGCTGGGCGACGCCGTGGAACTGCGCGGGCTCACCGAGTTCTTCGGCGCGGACCTGCCGCTGCTCGGCTCGGTCAAGGGCAACCTGGGCCACCTGCTCACCGTCGCCGGGTTCACCAGCATGCTCAAGGTGATCCTCGCCATGCGCCACGGGGTGCTGCCCGCCACGCCCTGCGTCGGCGAGCCGATCACCGACCGCGTGCTGCGCGCCGAACGGCCCTGGCACGGGCCACGTCGTGCCGGGGTGTCGGCGTTCGGCTTCGGCGGCACCAACGCGCACGCCGTGCTCGCCGCCTCCGCCTCACCGCAGGCCGAGGAACAGCCAGTACTCCTCAAGTTGGCGGTCGCCGGGGTCGGCGCGAAGCTGTGTGCGGACGACCTGGGACAGGCCGTGCGCACGGCCACGCCCGCGCTGCGCTCGCGCCCGGAGGGTCGGTGGTACGGGCTGCCCGGTCCCGAGCACGGCCCCGCCGGGTACCTGACCGATGCCGAGGTGGACCTCGCGGCGTACCGGATCCCGCCCGCGGAGTTCGCGCAGCTCAACCCGCAGCACGCCGTCCTGTTCGAGGCGGCCGAGACCGCGCTGACCGAGGCCGGGTACCCGCCGCCCGCCCCGGGCAGCCGCACGGAGGACCTCCAGCCCGCACGGGTGGCCGTGGTCGTGGTGATGGAGATGGAACCTCGGACGCACACGCACCGGGCCCGGTTCGACATCGGGGCGTACGTGCGGGCCGAGTGCGCGCGGACCGGCACCCACCTCGGTGACGAGGCGCTGGACCGCCTGGAGGCCGGGGTCCGGGGAGCCGTGCACGAGCCGTTGGGGGCGAACGAGGTGCTGTCCCACATCGGCAACGTGGTGGCGAGCCGGATCTCGGCCTCCCGCAACCTCACCGGACCGGCGTTCACCATCGCCTCGGCGGACCACGCGCTGGAGGTGGCCGGGCTGCTGCTGCTCGACCCGAGCGTGGAAGCCGTGCTCCTCGGTGCCGTGGACCTGGCCTGCGGGGTGGAGAACGTGCTGACCAGCACCGCGCCCGGACCGCTGGGCGACGGGGCGGCGGCGGTCGTCCTCACACGCGAGGGCGGCGTCACGATCGACGCCATCGCCAGTACCGCTGCGGAGGCGCTCGCCCGCGCCGGTGTGCGGCCCGAGGACGTGGACTACCTGGAGGTCGGTGGCGAGCTGCCCGTGTCGGCGTACCAGTCCGAAGTGGACGAACCGACCTGTGTCGTGGGCAGCTTGTTCCCGATCGTCGGCGACACGCGGTTGTGCGGCCCACTCGCCGCTCTGGTCAAGGTGGTCCAGTGCCTGCGCGCTGCCGAACTGCCGCCCACTCCGGCCGGTCTGGACCTGGCTGGCACGACCGGAACCCCGTGGTGCCGCCTGGAAGCGCCCCAGCCCTGGCTGCGCCGTGCCGATCGCCCACGACGGGTTGCCGCCATCAGTTGTGGAGCCTCCCACCTCGTGCTGTCCGCCGACTACGTGGCGGCCAAGCCCGAGCCAGTGGGGTTGATCCTCACGCTGTCCGGCGACACCGGCGCCGAGTTGGCCGCTGCCGCCGCAGGTGCTGTGTCCGAACTGGACAGTGGACGTGAGCCGCTTGCGCTCTGCCGGTCGGCCACGCGTGGCAAGCGGTTCACAGCCGTGCTGGTCGCCGCGAGCGGTGCTCGTCTGCGCGAGGAGTTGGTTCTCGCGCAACGGGACCTGCCCGAGGTGATCGCCAGCGCGGGCGAGTGGAGCACCCCGTCAGGCAGCTACTGCACGGGCCGCCCGCTGGGGTCCGAGGGCCGGGTCGCCTTCGTGTACCCCGGTGCGTTCACGAGCTATCCCGGTGCGGGACGTGACCTGTTCCGGCTGTTCCCAGAACTGCTCACGCCGGAACTTGACACCGACCGGTTCAAGCACGCCGCCCTGTACCCGCGCTCCCGTGACGGCATGGACCGCCGCGCCCTGCTCAGGCACGAAGCCCAGTTGCAGGAACAGATCCCGGTGATGCTGGCGGCAGGCACGAACTTCGCCGTGCTGCACACCCGACTGCTGCGCGACGTGCTCGGCGTGCGGCCAAACGGCGGATTCGGTTACAGCCTAGGCGAGAGCACGATGTTGTTCGCGCTGGGACTGTGGGACGACTCGGCCCGTGACGACAGCGACCTGGTGGCGACCCGCCTGTTCCGCGACCAGCTCACCGGCCGCAAGGAAATGGTCCGCAAGGCGTGGGGCATCGCCGACTCGGTGCCCGACAACGAGGTGTGGGCCACCCATGTGCTGCTGACCAGCGCGGACGCCGTGCACACCGCCGCTGAGGACCTGGACAGGGTGTACCTGACGCACATCAACACGCCGACCGAGGTGGTCGTGTCCGGGGACCCGGCGCAGTGCCGCGAGCTGATCAGCCGTATCGGCTGCCAGGCCGCCAAGGCCCCGGCGAACCACGTGATGCACTGCCCGATCGTCGGACCCGCGCTGGCCGAACTCGCCGAGCTGAACACGTTCCCGTTGACCGGCAAGCCTGTCGAGGCCGAACTTCTGTCCACTTTCGACTACGAGCGGATCGAGGCCGCGGACTCCGCTGAGCTGGCCGAGAACATCGCCTGGACCCTGCGCAGCCCGATCGACTTCGTGCGACTGGTGAGGACCGCCCACGAGCGCGGGTTCCGCTACTTCGTGGAGGTCGGACCGGGCGCCACCTGCACGCGCTGGATCACCGAGACCCTGGCTGGCGGCGAGTTCGCCGCGGTGTCGGTGGACCGGCGCGGGGCCAGTACCGGGACCACGCTGGCACCGGCCCTGGCCCGGCTGATCAGCCACGGAGTCCCGGTGGACCTGCGTCGGCTGCTCGGCGAGCCGCGACCGCGGCGGATCACCCACTGCGTCCAGGTCGGCGGGGAGTCGCTGGTCGACCGCGTGCACCGGGCCGCGAGTGGCCTCACTCCCACCGGCGCGAACTCGATCGCCAGCACCCTCGCGCAGGCACACCGGGCCGCACTGCGGGCGCACGCCGCGGTGCAGTTCGAGGCGCTGGACAGGTTGGAGCGGCGCGCGATCTGGGAGGAGGCGGACCTGCTGGAGTTCGCCCGCGGCGAGGTCGGCAAGGTGTTCGGCCCGGACTACGCGGTGATCGACACCTACCAGAGCCGGGTCCGGCTGCCCGAACCGCCCTACCTGTTCGTCAGCAGGGTCACCGAGTTGCGCGGCAGGACCGGCCACTTCGAGCCGTCCGCGATTACCACCGAGTACGACCTCCCACACGATGCCTGGTACACAGTGGACGGTCTGGTTCCGTGCGCGGTGACGATTGAGGCGGGTCAGTGCGACCTGCTGCTGATCAGCTATCTGGGCATCGACTTCCGCAACCGGGGCGAGCGTTTCTACCGGCTGTTGGACAGCAGGCTGGTCTTCCGCGGCGGGCTGCCGCGCGCCGGGCAGACCCTGCGCTACGAGATCACGATCGACCGCTTCGTCTGGAGCGGGGATACCATGCTGTTCTTCTTCAGCTACCAGTGTTTCGCCGACGGTGAGCTGATCCTGGAGCTACTCGACGCCTGCGCCGGGTTCTTCACCACCGCGGAGCTGGAGAACTCCGTGGGCGTGGTGCCCAGCGCCGCCGACCGCGGTCGACGCGCGGCGATGACCCGTGCCTGGTTCACCCCGCTGGCCAGGACCGGGCGTACCGAGCTGTCCGCCGAGGACCTCGCGCTGCTGGCCGAGGGCAGGCTGGGGGAGGTGTTCGGGCCGCGGTGGGACCAGCGCGAGGACGGCTGCAACAGCTCGATCCGGCTGCCCGGCCAGATGCTGCGCATGATCGACGAGGTCACCTCGATCGACCGGCTCGGCGGCCCGCGCGGTCTGGGCGAGCTGTCCGCCGTCACGAAGCTGGACCCGCAGGGCTGGTACTTCCGTTGCCACTTCGCCGGGGACCCGGTGCTGGCGGGGTCGCTGGTCGCCGAGGGCGGGGTGCAGCTGCTCCAGGTGTACGCGATGTACCTCGGGATGCACCTGGTGCTGCCCGACGCGGAGTTCCAGTCCGTGCCGGGGCTGGAGACCGAGGTCAAGGTGCGCGGGCAGATCACCCCGGCCACCCGGCGCATCCGCTACCAGGTGGAGATCACCGGGCTGAGCATGCTGCCCCGGCCCACGGTGATCGCCGACATCGCCGTGTACGACGGGGAGCGAGCGGTGATCAGCATGCGCGAGTTCGGCGTGCAGGTCAGGGAGAAGCCGGGCACCCCGTACCGGCCCGGCCCGGGCGGGGTGCCGCCGTTCCTGGGCAGGCGCAACCACCGAGGCGAGCCCGCGCTGATCAACGAACTGCACCTGGCGCACGCCGCCAAGGGCGATCTCGGCACCGCCATGGGCCCCGAGTTCGACGTGTACCGGCACCGCCGCGCCCCGTACATCCCGAACGGGGACTTCCGCTTCGTGGACCGGATCATGCTACTGGACGGGGTGCGCGGCAGGCTCACCACCGGCGCGCGCATGCACACCGAGTACGACTGCCCGCCGGAGGCCTGGTACTTCGCGGACAACTCCGCGCCGGAGCTGCCCAACTGCGTGCACATGGAGACCTCTTTGCAGGCCGCGATCCTGCTGGGCTACTACCTCGGGGCCACTGTGGACAGTCCCGAGCAGGAGTACCGCATCCGCAACCTGGACGGGCAGGCCGAACTGGTCAAGCGGATCGACCTGAGGGGCAGGACGATCCGGCACGAGTCGGTGCTGCTGTCCAGCCAAGCGGTCACCGGCACTGTCCTGCAACGCTTCCGCTACGAGCTCTCCGCTGACGGTGAGGTGTTCTACGTGGGCGAGTCGCTGTTCGGCTACTTCACCGAGCAGGCGCTGGGCAACCAGGTGGGCCTGCCCGGCGAATTGCCCGAACTGACCGGTGCCCGCACTCTGCCGGTGCGGAGCGAGGACCGCTGGTTCAGCCCAGACTCGAAGACGGGGCTGCGCCTGGCCGACGGGCACCTGCGCCTCGTGGACGAGGTGGACCTGGTCGAGGACGGTGGCCTGCACGGCAAGGGCTACCTGCGCGGTCGACGCCGGATCTCCCGCGCCGACTGGTACTTCGACTGCCACTTCCACCGCGACCCGGTGATGCCCGGCTCGCTGGGAGTGGAGGCGGTGATCCAGGGCCTTCAGGTGCTGATCATCGAGACCGGGCTCGCCGAGGGCTTCGACAACGCGGTGTTCGCGGTACCGCGGGGTGTGCCGATGAGCTGGAAGTACCGGGGACAGATCCTGCCCACCGACGAGCTGATGGTGTTCGACCTGCACGTGCGCGAGGTGCGCACCGAGCCGGACCGGCTGCTGGTGGTGGCCGACGCCAACGTGTGGCGTGGTGACGGTCCACGCATCTACGAACTCACCGACGTCGCGGTGGAGGTAAGGCGATGACCCTGGTCATGCGGTCGGACGAAGAGGTGTTGGCACAGCTCGACAGGCCGTGCTTCGTACTGCGCACCGACATGGGCATCGCGCTGACCAACGAGCCGCCCGCCCAGCGCACCACGGTGCTGGCCTCGGTCGGGCCGCTGCCGGTGCACGCCCTGGGTTCGCCCGCTTTCCAGGCGTATCACGGGGTGCGGCACAGCTACCTCGGTGGCGCGATGGCCGGGGGCATCGCCTCGGAGGGCCTGGTCGTGGCCCTGGCCAAGGCGGGCTTCCTGGGTTCGTTCGGTGCGGCCGGGCTGCTGCCGCAGCGGATCGACCGCGCGCTGCGCCGGATCAGCGCGGAGATCGGCGGGCTTCCCTTCGCGGCCAACCTGATCCACAGCCCGAGCGAGGAGGCGCTGGAACGCGCCGCCGTGGAGCTGTACCTGATGCACCGGGTGCGCTGCGTGGAGGCCTCGGCCTTCCTGGACCTGACCCGGCACGTCGTGCGCTACCGGGTCGCGGGCCTGAGCCGGGCCGCCGACGGCCGGGTGCGCGCCGCGAACCGGGTCATCGCCAAGGTGTCCCGGCCCGAGGTGGCCGCCCGGTTCATGCATCCGGCTCCTGAGTCGCTGGTGGCCGAGCTGCTGGCCGAGGGGCTGGTCACCGCCGAGCAGGCGGAGTTGGCCCGCACCGTGCCCGTGGCCGAGGACGTCACCGTGGAGGCCGACTCCGGCGGGCACACCGACCGCCGCCCGCTGGTGGCCCTGTTCCCGGTGATCGTCGCACTTCGTGACGCGGTGCAGCGCGAACGCCGCTACCCCGTGCCGGTCCGGCTCGGCGCGGCCGGTGGCATCGGCACGCCCGAGGCGGTGGCCGCCGCGCTGGCATTGGGCGCCGACTACGTGGTCACCGGCTCGGTGAACCAGTCCTGCGTGGAGTCCGGCACCTCCGAGCCGGTGCGCAGGATGCTGGCGGGCGCGGGCATCGCCGACTTCGACCTGGCCCCGGCCGCGGACATGTTCGAGCTGGGCGTGCAGTTGCAGGTCCTCAAGAAGGGCACGCTCTTCCCGATGCGGGCCCGCTACCTGTACGAGCTGTACCGGCGCCACGATGGTCTGCACGAGCTGTCCACAGAGGACAAGTCCAAACTGGAACGCCAGGTGCTGCGCCGTCCGGTGGACCAGGTCTGGGCGGAGGTCGCGAGCTACTTCGAGCGCCGTGACCCCGACCAGCTGCGCCGTGCCGCCGAGGACCCCAAGCGCCGCATGGCCCTGGTGTTCCGCTGGTACCTGGGCATGTCCTCGCGCTGGGCCACCAGCGGGGACGCCGAGCGCACCGCCGACTACCAGGTGTGGTGCGGGCCCGCGATGGGCAGCTTCAACGAGTGGGCCCGCGGCAGCCACCTCGCCGACCCGGCCAACCGCACCGTGGGCGAGGTGGCCACCCACCTGCTGCGGGGCGCCGCGTTCTCGATCCGCCTGCGCCAACTCGCACTGGCCGGGATCAGCCTGCCGGGCACGACCTACCGTCCGCAGCCACTGGGCGGTGGCTCATGACCTACGAGCGGGCCGCAGACCTGGACCGCGCACTGGGCGACCCACGCGATCCGGCCAACCCGTGCGGCTTCGAGGCGATGGTCCGCCGTGACGCCGAGGCGGCGTACCCGCACGCGCTGGCGGCCCGCGCCGCGCTGCTGCGCACCGGCCTGCTGCCGGGTACCGCCATGGACGAGTTGCTGATGTTGGTGCGGGTGGCGGGCCGCCGCGACGTGACCGTCATGCCGGCGACCCTGTACAGCGTCACGGCGGCGACCTGCGTGCTGCTGGCCGGTGACGAGCGGCAGCGCGAGGAGGTCCTGCGACTGATCGAGGCGGGGGAGCAGATCGGGTTCGCACTGTCGGAGGCCGAGCACGGGGCCGATCTGCTGGCCAACCAGTGCCGCCTGGAACGGGGGGAACCAGGTTTCCGGCTCCACGGCCGGAAATGGCTCGTCGGAGCGGGCCGCCGGTGTTCGGCGCTGCTCGTGGTGGCACGCTCCGGCGGGCGCGGACCCAGCGCCTTCTCCGCGGTGCTGGTGCGGGGTGCGGCGCTGGAGCGGGCACGCGTGCCGGTGCCCGCTCTGCCCAGCGCGATGCGCGGGGCCGACTTCGGCGGCTTCGCCTTCGACCACACCGAGTTGCCCGCCGACGCGCTGGTCGGCGAGCCGAGCCGGGGCCTGGAGGTCGCGATGAAGGCCATGCAGGTGGTGCGGACCACCAGCACCGCGGCGAACCTGGCCTGTGCCGACACCGGGCTGCGGCTGACCATGGACTTCGCGGCGGCACACCACTTCGGCGGGCGACCGCTGCTGGAGCACGGGCATGTCCGACGTGAACTGGGCACGGCCTTTGCCGCGTTGCTGGCCTGCGATGTCGTGGCGATCACCGCGGCGCGGGCGCTGCACACCCTGCCCGGGGCGCAAAGCCTGTGGGCGAGTGTGGCCAAGAAGGTGCTGACCGAGTTGTCCGAGGAGGTCTTCACCCGGTGCGCCGACGTGCTCGGCACCCGCGCGGTGCTGGACGGCCCGTTCTCGGTCGCCCGCAGGGACAACCAGCTGGTGCGCTTCATCGACACCGGGCCTGTGGCCAACCTGAGGCTGGTGTGCATGCAGCTGCGCCAGCTGGCCGCCGCGGAACCTGAGGCCCAGCCCAGCACCGAGCTGGCCACGACGTACACAATAGACAGACCACTGCCGACATTGCGGCTGGCCGACCTGGCGCTGTCCAACCGGGGCCGTGACGAGGTGACCGCTGCGCTGCCCGCGATCGACTCGCGGGTGGCCGCCGAGCTCAAGCTGTGGCGACAGGACGTGCGTGCGCTGGCACCCGGCGAGGACTGCCAGGACCTCGCCGAGCGGTTCTGCTTCCTGCACGCGGCAGCCAGTTGCCTACACCTGACCTGGTTCACCCCGGCGCTGGGCGAGTCGCTCGCGCCCTCGGTCGACCTGCTGCTGGACCGTGCCGCCGGGGGAGCCCGCCGGTTGTCCGGTGCCGCGGCCGAGTCCGCCGCGTCCCAGGCCGAGGGCCTGCACGTCCGCGGCCACCTGTTCTCCGTGGCGCCGCTGCCACTGGCCGAGGGGAGTAGCACACCATGGCTCGGGTAGCCGAACTCGCCGCGCTCGTCGAGGAGTTGGAACGGCACCTCGGTGATCCCTTCGACCAGGGCACACCGCTGTCCTTCGCCACCGCGCTGGACCACGACGAGCGCGAGCTGTACCCGCACGTGCCGCTGAGCCACCTGCACGCCTGGTCCACACAGGACTACGCGGTGCCGGTCAGCGCGGGCGGCCGTGCCGTGGACATCCAGGACAGCCTCGCGCTGGTGACCCAGATCGCCCGCCGCGACGCCACCGTGGCCATGGCCATGAGCACCACGAGCCTGTCCTACATGCCGATCTGGGTCGCCGGTTCGGAGGAGCAGAAACGCTACTACGCCGACCAGGTCCGCTCCGGGGCCAAGATGTGCTGGGGCCTGACCGAGCGCGCACACGGCAGCGACATCCTCGCCAACACCACCACGGCCCACCGGGTGGCGGGCGGCTACTCGGTCAGCGGGGAGAAGTGGCTGATCGGCAACGGCTCCCTGGCCGACCACCTGGTGCTGTTCGCCCGCACCGACCAGCGCGGCGGGCCCGCCGGGTTCTCCATCCTGGTGCTGGACCGCCGATCCGTGCCCGCGCACCGCATCCAGCTGCTGCCCAAGCAGCGGCTGCACGGGGTGCGGGGCGTGGACACCAGCGGGTTCCGGCTGGAGGACTGCTTCGTGCCGGACTCGGCGCTGGTCGGCACGCACGGCCAGGGCCTGGAGATCGCGCTCAAGGCCGCGCACCCGATCCGCGTGATGGTCACCGGGCTGGCGCTGGGCTGCGCCGACACCGCCCTGCGGCTGACCACCGACTTCGCACTGGGCCGTGACATCTTCGGCCGCCGCGTGGCGGACCTGCCGGTGTCCCGGCGTGCTCTCGCGGGCTGCTTCGCCGACCTGCTGATCGCCGAGGTGGTCGCCACCTGTGCCGCGCGCAGCCTGCACACCGCCCCCGAGCAGAGCAGCGTCTTCTCCTCGGTGGCCAAGTACCTCGTGCCGGTGCTGCTGGAGCGGACCGTCACGGAGTTGGCCACCGTGCTCGGCGCGCGGCACTACCTGCGCGACCACCCGCGCTACGGCATGTTCCAGAAGGCCAGGCGGGACATGCTGATCGCCACCTTTGCCGACGGCAACGCCCTGGTGAACCTGAAGAACATCGCCTTGCAGGTGAACCGCTTGCTGGGCAACGGGTTCGGCCCCGGCTCACCGGTGACCGACCGCGCGCGCACCCTGTTCGACTGGGACCGCGAGCTGCCCGCGTACCGCCCGTGGGCGGCCGAGCCGTTCAGCCGGGGCCAGGACGACGCCGTGCGTTCCGTGGGCGCCTCGCTGGACGTGCTGCGGGCCCGTGCCATGACCACGCAGGGGCTGGACGCCCACCGCTGGCAGCGCTGCGTGCGGCTGGGTGAGCTGCTCGTCGGCCAGGCTGAGCGCATGGCGGTGGAGGTCGCCGAACTGCGCCACCACGGGCAGTCCGCCGAGCTGTTCGACCTGGCCGAGCGGTACGCGCTGGTGCACGCCGCGGCGGTCTGCCTCGGCCACGCCGCGCACTCCGCCGACTGGCTGCGCGGCACCCCGCTGGCCGGACCCGTCCCGGTGCTGCTCGGCCTGGAGCGGATCTGGCTGAAGTTCCAGCCGCACCAACGGTTCGGCACACCCGAGGACGTGGACGCGGGCTTCGCGGCGTTGCGGGCGCTGCACGCCGAGGGCCAGTCCTTCGGCTACCGCCAGTTCGCACTGGCCAAGGGGCAGGCATGAACGGCACGATGAGCCGCAAGGCACAGCCGGTGCCCACCGAGACGGTGGCGGTGCCCAGGGTCAAGCCCGGGTTGGCGATTCTCGCCGCCTCGGTACCGATGTTCATGGTGTCGCTGAACAACCTGGTGGTCACCAACGCGCTGCCCGCCATCCGCAAGGACTTCTCCGCCGAGGTCAGCAACCTTCAGTGGGTGGTCAATGCCTATGTGCTGGCCTTCGCCAGCCTGCTGCTGACCGGGGCCGCGCTGGGCGACCGCTACGGCAGGCGCACGGTGTTCGTGATCGGCGTCGTGGTGTTCAGCCTGGGCTCGGTCGAGTGCGCGCTGGCCAACTCGCTGACCACGCTGGTCATCGCGCGGGTCGTGCAGGGTATCGGGGCCGCCGCCGTGCAACCGCTGTCGCTGACCCTGCTGGCGGCGGCCGTGCCCGAGCGCAGGCGCAGTGCCGCACTGGGGCTGTGGGGCGGCGTCAACGGGCTCGGCGTGGCACTGGGTCCGGTGGTCGGCGGGGCGGTCACCGAGGGACTGGCCTGGCAGTGGATCTTCTGGATCAACGTGCCGGTCGGCCTGCTCGCGGTGCCGCTGGTGCTGCGCTTCCTCCGCAACGGCAAGGGTGCCGACGGCGGGCTGGACATCCCCGGCATGGTGCTGATCACCGTGGCCGTCACGCTGACGGTGTGGGCGATCGTGCGGGCCGGTGAGGAAGGCTGGGGCTCCACGAAGATCCTCAGCGCCTTCCTGGCGGCCTTCGCTGTGTTCGTGTTGTTCGTGCTCTGGGAGCAGCAGGCCAAAAACCCCTTGCTGCCGCTGCGGTTCTACCGGATCCGCGCGTTCGTGATGAGCAACCTCGTCTCGCTGGCGATGTTCTTCGGCGTGTTCGGCTCGATCTTCTTCCTGGCCCAGTACCTCCAGGGCCCGCTGGGTTTCTCCCCGTTCCAGGCGGGCCTGCGCACCCTGCCGTGGACCGCCATGCCCCTGCTGATGGCCCCGTTGTCCGGGCTGATCACCGACCGGGTGGGCGGCGGCCGGTTGATGACGCTCGGCCTTGCGCTGCAAGGTGTCGGCCTGGCCTGGATCGCGTTGATCGCCACCGCCGACCTGGACTACGCGCGGGTCGTGCCCCCGCTGGTGGTCGCGGGCATCGGCATGGGCCTGGTGTTCGGGCCCACCTCCGCTGTGGTGCTCGGCGCCGTGCGCAAGCACGAGCACGGCAAGGCCTCCGGCGCCAACAACACCGTGCGCGAGGTCGGCGGCGCGCTCGGCGTTGCCGTGCTGGCCACGGTGTTCACCGACTTCTCATCCGAGGTCCCGATCCGCTCGCCGGCCGATGCCGCGCAGGCGTTCGTGCACGGCATGGTGCCCGCGATCTGGGTGGGCGTTGCCGTGGTGGGCGTCGGTGTGGTCGCGGGCTTGTTCATCCCGCGCCGCTCGCTGGTGTCGGCGCCCACGGTGCTGATCGCCGTGACCGCGCCGACCGTGCAGCGCACCGCCGTGGCCGAACCGGGCCGTCACCGGACCAGCGCCCCGTTCCGCAGCCCGCTGCGGCCCGCGCTGGTGCTGGTCGGTTCGCTGCTGGCGGCCGTCACCGCGACGGGGGTGGTGCTGACCGCCAACAGCCGGGACACCAGCCAGGAACGGGCCAACGCGGGCGGGCAGGTCATCCTCGGCACCACCACGCGGGTTCCGCTGCCCTCGCCGGGGTCGAGCAGCGTGCCGATCCCCAGCCCCAGCAGCACATCGAGCAGCCACCCGCCGACGACCACGCCCCGGCCGACCACCACCACGGCCCCGCCCATGCCCAGCCAGCCCAGCCTCGCCGAGGTCCGCGCGCAGCTACTGGACCTGGTCAACCAGGCACGGGCCAAGGCGGGCTGCCGCCCGGTGGTGCAGGACGCGCGCCTGGACCGGGCGGCGCAACAGCACAGCGTGGAGATGGCCGAGAACGGCTACTTCTCACACGCCTCACCGGACGGCACCTCCTCGGTGGAGCGGGTGCGCGAGGTGGGGTACCCGCACCCCGGCCAGGAGAACCTGGCGCACGGCACGTCCACGCCCGCCGAGGTGATGGACGCCTGGCTGCGCGGCAGCGCCAGCCGGGACGTGATCGTCAACTGCGTGTACGTGGCGGTCGGTAGCGGGGTGGACGAGGGCCACTCGCTGTGGACCCAGGTGTTCGGCGCCTGAGGGCTCAGGCCAGCTGGGCCTGCCACATCCAGTGCGCCTCCTCCAGCTTGGCGGTCAGCTCGATGATCAGGTCCTGGGTCACCAGGTCGGTGTCGTCGGTCTTGGCGATGCGCGCCCGCATGCGCTTGACCACCGCTTCCACGGTGGCGGCGATCACAGCGATGACCTCGGTGTCGCTCTGCCAGCCGGTGGCGAACTCGGGCACCCCGGAGTGCTTGGCCACGGTGCTGGCCCGGCCGTCCGGGGAGACGCCGATCGCGGCGGCCCGCTCGGCGACCTGGTCGGTGTACTCACGTGCGGCGGCGACCAGTTCGTCCAGTTGCAGGTGGACGCTGCGGAAGTTGCGGCCGACCACGTTCCAGTGCGCCTGCTTGGCGACCAGGGACAGGTCGACCAGGTCGACCAACGCCTCCTGCAGCACCTTGCCGGTGGCGTCCCGCTCAGCGGCGGGCAGCGGACTGGTGATCGGGCTCTTGCTCATGGCGGGAACTCCTCCTCGGGCAACGGAAGCGCTGGACTACCCGTGCCGCGGGGGGGGGGCGCAAACCGACTATCCCTCGATGTCCAGTGCCTGGCGCATGGTGGGCACCACGGTGAAGATCGTGTCCAGGCTCGTCAGGTGCAGCGGTTTGAGCACGGCGTTGTGGTCGGCGACCAGGCGCAGCTCGATGCCCAGCTCCGCGCAGCGCCGGTGGTGCTCGATCAACAGGGCGAGCCCGGTGGACCCGATGAAGCGCAGCCGCCCCAGGTCCAGCACCACCGGGGTCGGCGGCACCACGGTGGACTCGGCCTCGTACAGCCGCTGCGCCAACAGGGGAGTGGTGGCCATGTCCAGCTCACCGAGCACGCGCACCACCACCGCGTGTTCCTCGTCCTCGCGGACCACTTCGAGCGTGCTGTGCGGGTCGGTCATCTCGCGTCGGCCTCCTGTGCGGATGCGGTACGCGGGCTGGGTGCTCAACCCGGAGGTCTTGCCTCGAACCGAGCCTACTGCATGTGAGTGGCGGTTTGGCCGGTCTGGCCGGGGGAATCCTCGGAGCGGCCCGGCTTGAGGTGGCCGTGCTGCGGGGTTGGCCGCTGGCATGTCATGAAAGTGCCGTTCCTGGCACCCAGTGTCCTAAACGGCACTTTCATGGCATGTCGGCGCGGACCCTGGGCGCTCAGACAACCAGGGCGTGCACGGAGACGGCAGCCGCCGAGCCGCCCGCCCGGTCGTAGGCGGCCCAGGCCTCAGCCAGGCAGCGCACCGCCTCGCTCAACTCCTGGGGCGTGGCCGTGAACGGGATCCGCAGCCGGTCGGCACAACCCCGGTCGGCGTCCAGCGCGGCACCCGGCAGGACGGCGACCCCGTGGCGCAAGGCCACCTGCGCGAAGGCCGAGCCGTCACCACGCGGTAGCCGGACCCACAGGCACAGCCCGCCGCCCGCCTGCTCGAAGGACCACTCGGGCAGCAGGGTGCGCAGTTCGCCCGCGAGGTGGTCGTGCCGCCTGCGCAGCTCGGCGGCGCGACGGGCTGCCACGGCGTCCAGTTCGGGCAGCAGTGCCGCGGCGGCGACCTGCTCCAGCGCGGCACTGCCCTTGTCGTGGATCGCCTTGAAGCGGGCCAGCTGCGCGATGTCGCCCTCGGTGGCGCGAATCCAGCCGGTGCGCAGGCCGCCCCACACGGTCTTGCTGAACGAGCCGACGGTGAGCACACGCCCGTGCGGGTCGAACGCGGCCAGCCCGGGCGGACCTGCGCCGTCGAAGGTGAGTTCGGCCAGCACCTCGTCGTCGATCAGCCGCACCTCGTGCGCGTCGGCGGCCTCGACCAGCGCGCGGCGGGCCAGCGCGGGCACGGTGGTGCCGGTCGGGTTGTGGTTGGTCGGGTTCAGGTACGCCAGGCGCGGGCGGTGCCTGGACAGCGCGCTGGCGAACCCGGTCGGCGCCAGGTCCCGCGGCACGGTCCTGATCAGCGCGGCGGCCTCGCGGAACACTTCCAGCGCGCCGGGGTAGGTCGGGGCCTGGACGAGCACGACCTCGCCGGGTCCGAGCAGCAGCCTGCCGATCAGTGCGAGGGCCTGCTGCCCGCCGGTGGTGACCAGGACCTGCTCGGGACCGGTCGGCACACCCTGCTCGGTGTACCGCCTGGCCAGCGCCTCGCGCAGCCGCGGGTGGCCCAGCGGGTGGTAGCCGATGTCCCCGGAGTCCTCGCCGGGCAGCGCGGCCAGGGCCAGCTGGTAGGCGGCGGCCAGTTCGGGTGGCGGACCGGGTGGTGCCGCGCAGGCCAGGGGGCGGACACCGGACATGGGTTCGAGGTAGTTCAGGAACAGCGGGTTGGCGGTGGGCGGCGGCCCCGGTCTGGCCCCGGACAGCACCGCGGGGGCGACCCAGGTGCCGCGGCCCTGGTGCCGGTCCAGCTTGTGGTCCTGGCGCAGCCGGTCGTAGGCGGCGACCACCGTGCCGCGACCGACGGCCAGCCGCTCGGCCAGCGTGCGGTCCGCGGGCAGTGCGGCCATCGGCGGCAGCTGCCCGGACTCGATCAGCTGCCGCAGCCGCAGCGCGAGCAGCAGGTACAGCGGTCCTCGCCCGGCCGACCAGCGGCCCAGTTGGGCGACCAGCCGGTCCACCGGCCACGGGATTGGCTCCACAAGCGGTCCAATCTAGCCGGGATTGGCGCTGTCCGGCACCCGCCGTCCTGGCCAGGCTGAACGCCATGAACCACCACCCGGAGACCACCGCGGTGCACGTGAGCGCACCGCAGCTGCCGCACTCCCGGCCGATCAGCGTGCCGATCTACCAGGCGTCCAACTTCGCCTTCGACGACCCGGACGCGCTGGCCGAGGCGCTGGGCCGCCCCGAAGGCGAGTTCGTCTACAGCCGCTACGCCAACCCGACCACCCGCGCGCTGGAGACCACCGTGGCCGCGCTGGAGGGCGGCTTCGGTGCGGTGGCCACCGCCTCGGGCATGGGCGCGATCAACTCGGTACTGCTGTCCAGCCTGCGCTCCGGTGACCACGTGATCGCGCAGAACTGCCTGTACGGCGGCACCATCGCGACCTTCGCCGACCTGGCCGACCGGTTCGGCGTGCAGATCAGCTACATCCCCGGGCACGACCCCGCCGAGGTCGCCGCCGCGCTGCGGCCGAACACCCGGCTGCTGTACCTGGAGACCATCGCCAACCCGATGACCCAGGTGGTCGACCTGCCCGCCTTCCTCGCCGCGGGCCGGGAGGCCGGGCTGATCACGGTGGTGGACAACACCTTCGCGACCCCGCTGCTGTGCCGCCCGCTGGAGCACGGGGCCGACGTGGTGCTGCACTCGGCGACGAAGTACCTCGGCGGGCACTCCGACGTCACCGGCGGCATCCTGGTCGCCGCCCAGGAACAGCGCTACCGCCAGCTGTGGCACCACACCATGGAGATCGGCGCCTGTGCCGACCCGTTCGCGGCCTGGCTGGTGCTGCGCGGGGTGCAGACCCTGCCGCTGCGGATGCGCCAGCACTGCGCCAACGCGGCGGTGCTCGCCGAGCGGCTGGCCGCGCACCCCGCTGTGTCCGCCGTGCACTGGCCCGGTCGCGTCGAGCACCCGGACCACCAGGTCGCCAGCCGGGTGCTCGCCGACTACGGCGGCATGCTGGCCTTCGACCTGGTCGGCGGGCGCGAGGCCGGGTACGCGTTGAGCAAGGGCGTGCGGCTGGTCCGGCTCGCGGCCTCGCTCGGCGGGGTGGAGTCCACAGTGCTGCATCCCGGCAGCACCTCGCACCGCCAACTGGACGCCGCGGCACTGCGGGACGCGGGCATCGGTGCGGGCACCGTGCGGCTGTCCGTGGGCATCGAGCACGTGGAGGACCTCTGGGCGGACCTGGCGCAGGCACTGGAAAACTGAGCGCTGCTCGTCATCCGGACGAGTGAGTGGTGCCGGGCGTGACGGGCACGGTCCGTTGCGCCCGGTCGCTCACCCGGGTGGACCTCGACGGGTTCCGCCGACTCGGGTTTCGAGCCGGGTCCTGGCGGTACCTGTGTCAGCGTCCACCCATTCGCGTGTCGCGAAGTTCGAAGGGATCGTCATGCCCAACCCGACCACCCGTCTTGTCCGCGCGGTAGTGCTCGCCACGCCCGCGCTCCTGTTCGCCGGTGCGGCGGTCGCTTCCGCGCACACCCCCGACGTGGCAGCGCGGTTCGACCATGTCGCCACGCACGCAAGCCCGAACGGGGTCAACCCCCTCGGGACCTGGTCGGCCAACATGGGGCGGGACCAGTGCTTCCTGCCACCGCACTCGGCGCACCCGCAGCCCGGGACAGGCGCCATCCCCGCCCCGCCGCCCGATCGGACGCGGTAGCCCGGAACTGTCGGGGTGGGCCCCGCACGGTGGGGCCCGCCCCGGCCTTTACCACTGGTCAAGTCAGAGATTGTCCAGAGATCCGACCACTAGTACGATGCCGGTATGCGCAGGGCAGAGGTCCGCCAGCGGCTCAGGGAGCTGATCGACGGTCGCCGACCCGGGGCGGTGCTGCCCTCCGAGCGCAGCCTGAGCGAGCAGTTCGGCGTCTCCCGGCCCACGCTGCGAGCGGCCATGGCCGAGCTGGCGCACGACGGCCTGCTGGTGCGCGAGCACGGCAGGGGCACCTTCACCGCCTCGCCCACAACCGTGCGGTCACTGGAACCCGTGCAGGTGCGGGACGAGGCGGTGCCACCGGGCGACCCGACCTGGCTCAGCCGGGTTGTGGAGTTCCAGCGGTGTGCCGCGGGCGCCCGGCTCGGCCAGCGCATGGAGGTCTCCCCGGGCACCGAGGTGGTGCGCGCGGTGCGGGTCCGGCTGGTCGAGGACCGGCCGATGGCCATCGAGCGGATCCTGTTGCCCGCGGTCCTGGTGCCGGGCATGACCTCCGATGACTTGGCCTCCGGTTCCCTCTACGAGCTGCTGCGCATGCGCTACGAGGTGGTCGCCGAGGAGGCGGTGCAGACCACCGAGCCCACGGTGACCGACTCGCTGGAGGCCGAGCTGCTCGGTGTGCCCGAGTTCGCCCCCGCCCTGCTGTTCGAGCGCACCACGCGGGACGTCACCGGCCGGGTCGTCGAGTACAGCCGCTCTCTCTACCGGGGCGACAGGTACCGGATCACCACCCGGCTCAGGTTCGGTGGTACTTCGGGCTGACCTGCCCCGTTCCCCTTGACGTCACCACTGGTCGTGGACCACCGTGAACCCTGTGAGTCATCTAGACCAATGGTCTAGTTGGCGCCGTGTCACGCCGCCGTTGCCGACCACAGGACCGTGGTGGTGACGAGCAGACGACCCGCCCACCCTGCGGGGCCGGACTCGCGGTTGACCTCGGGAGAACTGCCGACCGGTTGCATCGGGGGATGCCGTGAACCAGTGGACCGTTGCCGTGATCTCCTCGGCACCCCTGCTCAGAGCCGGGGCCGCCAGCCTGCTCGCGGAGGGGTCCTCCGTGGTGGTCCCGCCGAGGTCGGCGGACGTGCTGGTGCTGGTGGAACCGCTGTGCGAGCGAGAACACCTGGAGCAGCTGCGGGTGTGGCGCCCCAAGGGCTGCGTGCTGGTCACCGACCACCTGGACGAGCAGGACCTGCCGCTGGCCGCCGACTGCGGGGTGAGCCAGATCCTCGGGCGCTGGGCGGTCAGCCCCGCGAAGCTCACCGAGGTCGTGTACCAGGCCGCCCAGGGCCGGGCGCGCGCCTCCAGCCGGGTGCTCGCCGAGCTGAGCGGCCAACTGACGGTGGTCATCACCGCGACCAACGGGGAGATCGCCGCCAGGGAACGGGAACTGCTGCGCTGGCTGGCCGAGGGCCTGAACTACGACCAGATCGCCGAGCGGCTCGGCTGCTCGGTGCGCACCACCAAGAGCATGCTGGGCCGCCTGCTGCGCCGACTCCCGGTGCGCAACCGAACCCAGGCCGTGGCCTACGCCATCCGCCAAGGCGCAATCTGACCCCACTTCCGGCGAGTCCCGCCCTGGGGAGCGCGAGTCCCGCCGTGGGGAGCGTGAGTCCCGTTCTGCGGGCCGTGAGTCCCGCTCTGGGGTGCGTGAGTCCCGGTCTGGGAGCCGCGAGTCCCGCCGTGGGGAGCGTGAGTCCCGCTCTGAGGGCCGCGAGTCCCGTCCAGCGGTGCGTGAGTCCCGCCGTGGGGAGCGTGAGTCCCGCTGTGGGCTGCGGCGAGTCCCGCTCTGGGGAGCGTGAGTCGCGCTCCGCGGTGCGCGAGTTCCGTTGTGGGGTGTGTGAGTCCCGTTGTGGGGGCCGCGAATCCCGGTCTGGGGAGCGTGAGTCCCGCCGTGGGGAGCGTGAGTCCCGTTCTGGGGGCCGTGAGTCCCGTCCAGCGGTGCGCGAGTTCCGCCCAGCCGGTGACCGCGGTCAGGGCAGGGTCACCTCAGCCTGCTGGCCCAGGCCCGCGGCGAACTCCGCCAGTGGGTGCAGGACGATCCCGCCCATGCCGGTGATCGACCGGATGCGGTCCCCGTCGAAGTCGAACTCCAGGGTCTCGCCGGGCGCCCCGTAGCCACCAGCCTCGGTGATGCGCAGGGTCCGCGCCGACTCCACGGCCAGCTCGGTGGGCAACAGCGCGGGGTCGGCGGCACCGGGCCGCAGCGCCAGCAGCCGGCCGCCCAGGCAGTTGATGTCCACCACGCCCCACACGTTGGCGAAGCGCCCGCAGTACAGCTCCAGCTCCGGCCTGTGCTCGCCCTGCGCCATGCCGATCAGCTTGACCAGGCCGGTGGCCAGCTCGGCGGCCGGTCCGTCGATGGCGTTGGTCAGCACGGACACGGCCAGGCGCTCCACCGGGTCGAACACGGTGCGCGTGATGTAGCCGGGGTAGCCGCCGCTGTGCCCGAACAGCCTGCGCCCGGCCACCTCGTCCACGCTGAAACCCAGGCCGTACCCGGTGTCCTCACCACGCAGCCGCCACTCCTCGCGCTGCATCAACCGCTTGGACCGCTCGGAGAGCAGCCGCGTGTCCTCCGTGAAGTGCGCCGCCGCGTACTTGCACACCTCGGACGCCGTACTGCAAAACCCCGTGGCCGAGGACATCGCGCGGCTGTCGGTGTGCCCGATGGGGAAGCGCTGCTCGTGGTAGGCGGCCGCGGTGTGGCCGGTGGCGAAGTCCTCCAGCCGCTTGGGATCCAGCTCGGGCGTGGTGTCCACCAACCCGAGCCGGTTGATGATGTGTGTTGTCACGTAGTCGTTGTAGGGCTCGCCGGCGGCTGCCGCGATCACCTGGCCCAACAGCGTGTAGCCGATGTTGGAGTACTTGAACCGCTCGTTGGCGCCCAGCACCGCGTCCGCGTCGGTCAGCGACTCGCATAGTTCCCGCTCGTCCGGGAACGGCTTGGTCAGCAGCCAGAATCCCGCGTCCTGCCCGTCGCGGGCGAGACCGCCACCGTGCCCGAGCAGTTCGCGCAGGGTCAGCCCGGCCAGCTTGGGCGCCCGCTCGGCCAGCCACGTCAGGTGCGCGCCCACTGGGTCGTCCAGCCGCAATGCCCCGCTCTCGACCAGTTGCAGCACCGCCGTCGCGGTGAAGGTCTTGGAGTGCGAGGCGATCCGGAACAGGTGTGCGGGCGTCATCGGGCTGCCCGTGGCGAGGTCGGCCACGCCGTGCGCGGTGGACAGCACGACCTCGTCGCCGACCAGGACCGCCGCCTGCACGCCGGGCACGCGCAGGTGCCGCTGGCGCAGCGCCAGCCAGGAGTCCAGGTAGCGCACGGCGTGTTCCGACAGGCTGATCACCAGCCGGACGCTACCAGGTCGGCTGCTCCGCGAGCCGTGCCCAGAACCCGCACTTGTGCTCGGCGGCCAGGACGGTGGTGGTCGCGAGCAGCAGCCTCGTGATCATCGAATATTGGCAGCCGTCAATACTGAGCAGACCTTCCGCGCGATCCAACTCGACCGCCCGGGCTGGCGCCGCTGGCTGCCGCTGACCCGTGTGCTGCCCAACCTCGTGGACGAGGCCGCACGGCGCCTGCTGCCCGGCTACGGCGACCGGCTCGACGCCCGCCAGCGGCGTCGCCGTGCCGCCTGGCTGGAGCTGCACACCGTGGGCCGCCCCGCCCGCTGAGCGACATGTCATGAAAGTGCCGTATGAGACATCAGATGTCTCATACGGCACTTTCATGACACCGCTGTGATTCCATGGGGCCATGGCACATGTGAGGCGGTTCCGCGTTGAGGTCCCCCAGGAACAGCTCGACGACCTGCGCGAGCGGCTGGCCCGCACCAGGTTGGCACCCGCGCTGTCGGGGCAGGAGTGGACCCACGGCACGCCGCCGGGCTACCTCGCCGAACTGGTCGAGTACTGGCGCACCCGGTTCGACTGGCGGGCGGCCGAGGCGAAGCTGAACGAGCTGCCGCAGTTCCAGGCCGAGGTGGACGACTGCACCCTGCACTTCGTGCACGCCAAGGGCACCGGCCCGCGACCGTTCCCGCTGCTGTTCACGCACGGCTGGCCGGGTTCGTTCTGGGAGGTGCACAAGATCATCGGGCCGCTGACCGACCCGGCGGCGCACGGCGGGGACCCGGCGGACGCCTTCGACGTGGTGGCGCCGAGCCTGCCCGGTTACGGCTTCTCCCCGCACCCGGGGCGGCCGGGCATCGGCCCGAAGCAGATCGCGGACCTGTTCGACCGGCTGATGACCGAGGTGCTGGGCTACCCGCGCTACGGGGCGCAGGGTGGGGACTGGGGCGCGGTGGTCACGACCTGCCTCGGCCGCGACCACGTGGACACCGTGGCGGGCATCCACCTGAACATGATCGCGGCGAACCCGGTGCTGGACGAGGACTCCGCTCCGCTGAGCGAGGCCGAGCGGGAGTACAACGAGGGCCGGGCGGCCTGGCGCGCGGCGGAGGGCGCGTACGGGCAGATCCAGGGCACCAAGCCGGCCACGCTGGCGGCCGGGCTGGCCGACTCGCCCGCCGGGCTCGCGGCGTGGATCGTGGAGAAGTTCCGCACCTGGAGCGACTGCGACGGGGACGTGGAGTCGGTGCACAGCAAGGACGAGCTGCTGACCAACATCAGCCTGTACTGGCTGACCAACACGATCGCGAGCTCGGTGCGGCTGTACTACGAGAGCAGGCAGAACCCGTCCAGCCTGCCGGTTCAGCCCTGCTACATCGACACGCCCACCGGGTACGCACGCTTCCCGAAGGAGATCTACGCCCCGCCGGAGCAGTGGGTGCGCCGCGCGCACAACCTGGTGCGGTTCACCGAGTTCGAGCGCGGCGGGCACTTCGCGGCGCTGGAGCGGCCGGCGGAGCTGGTCCACGAGATCAGGGAGTTCTTCCGGCCACTGCGCCCGGCCGCGGACTAACCGGCTGCCGTGCGCGCCGCCCCCTGTTACAGTCGCTGACATGGCTCTGCCCCGGATCTCCTAGCTGCTTCAGACAGTTCTGCGCCACCAGTCTGTCCTCAGCTAGATCCGGAGAGCACTTCCATGATCACCGTTACTGGTGTCGACGTGCGCGTCGGCGCCCGCCTGCTGCTCGGCGGCGTGAGCTTCCGCGTGTCCCCCGGGGACAAGATCGGCCTGGTCGGCCGCAACGGGGCGGGCAAGACCACCCTGGCGCGGATCCTCGCGGGCCAGGGCCAGCCCGCGGCCGGTTCGGTCACCCGCACCGGCCAGGTCGGCTACCTGCCGCAGGACCCCGGCAGCGGGGACCCCGGCCGCACCGCCGCCGACCGCATCCTGTCCGCGCGCGGGCTGGACGAGTCGGTGCGCGCGCTGCGGGCCGCCGAGTCGGCGATGGCCGCCGCGCGCGGTCCCGCGCTGGAGCGCGCGCTCAACGCCTACGCCCGCGCAGAGGCGGAGTTCGTGGCCCGCGGCGGGTACGCGGCCGAGGCGGGCGCGGCACAGGTCGCGGCCAACCTGGGCCTGCCCGAACGCGCGCTCGGCCAGGAACTGGGCACGCTCTCGGGCGGCCAGCGCCGTCGGGTGGAGCTGGCCCGGTTGCTGTTCGCCGAGTACGACACCCTGCTGCTGGACGAGCCCACCAACCACCTGGACGCCGACTCGATCGGCTGGCTGCGCCGCTTCCTGGCGAGCTTCCCCGGCGGGCTGGTGGTCATCAGCCACGACGTGGACCTGTTGCGCGCCACGGTGAACCGGGTGTTCCACCTGGACGCGAACCGGGCCACGGTCGAGGTGCACAACCTGGGCTGGCAGGCGTACCTGGAGCAGCGACAGACCGACGAGCGGCGGCGCCGCAGGGAGCGGGTCAACGCCGAGCGCAAGGCAGAGCAGCTCATCGCGCAGGCCGATCGCATGCGCGCCAACGTGAAGACAGCCGTGGCCGCGAAGAACATGGCGCGCCGCGCTGGCCGCATGCTCGCCGAGCTGGAGCCCGAGCGGCGCACCGACCGGGTGGCCCGGCTGCGGCTGCCCGATCCCGCCCCGTGCGGGCGAACCCCGTTGGCCGCCAACGGCTTGTCCAAGTCCTACGGGTCGCTGGAGGTCTTCAGCTCCGTGGACGTGGCCGTGGACCGGGGCAGCCGCGTGGCGATCCTCGGCCTCAACGGCGCGGGCAAGACCACGCTGCTGCGCGTCCTGGCCGGTCGCGAGCGGCCCGACACCGGCCGGGTCGTGCACGGGCACGGCGTGCGGCTCGGCTACTACGACCAGGAGCACGAAACGCTGGACGGCGCGCGCACCGTGCGGCAGAACCTGGTCGACTCCGCGCCGTACCTGGAGGACCAGGAGGTGCGGCGAGTCCTCGGTTCCTTCCTGTTCTCCGGTGACGACCTGGACAAGCCGGTGTCGGTGCTCTCCGGCGGGGAGAAGACCCGGCTGGCGCTGGCCGGGTTGGTCAGTTCCCGGGCCAACGTGCTGCTGCTCGACGAGCCGACGAACAACCTGGATCCCGCCTCCCGCAACGAGGTTCTGGCGGCGATCGGCGGCTACCGAGGCGCGGTCGTGCTCGTCAGCCACGATCCTGGCGCGATCGAAGCCCTGCGCCCGCAACGGGTCCTGCTGCTGCCCGACGGGGTCGAGGACTTCTGGGGCGAGCAGTACGCCGACCTGGTGTCCCTGGCCTGACCCCGCCACCCAGCTCAGCCGTGCCCGAGTCCCGGCCACACCTGTGAGCCGGGCTCGGGCGCACGCCACCGACCTGGTCAAATCGGCGGACAGCCGCCGGTGCGCGTGCCAGACTGGCGGCATGACTGTTGACCGTTACGCGGACCGGCGACTGGCAGCCGAATCGATCGCGCAGGGCGATCCCACCGGGTGGTTCGAGCGGCTGTACGTGGCGGCGGAGGCCGGCGACGCGATCGTGCCCTGGGATCGCGAGCAGCCCAACCCGCTGCTGGTCGGCTGGGCCGAGAAGCGCGGGCCGGGCAGTGCGACCGGCCGCGCGCTGGTGGTCGGCTGCGGGCTGGGGCGCGATGCGGAATACGTTGCCTCACTGGGGTTCCACACCACGGCCTTCGACATCTCGGCCACGGCCGTGCGCGGGGCGCGGGAGCGCTTCCCCGAGTCCTCGGTGGACTACGTGGTCGCCGACCTGCTGGACCCGCCCGCCGAGTGGACCGGCGCCTTCGACCTCGTGGTGGAGTCGATCACCGTGCAGTCCATGCCGCTGGACGTGCGGGAGAAGTCGATCATCCACGTGGGACGGATGGTGGCCGCTGGCGGGGAACTGCTGGTGATCTCCGGCATCCGTGAGGAGGGCACGGACCCGGTAGGGCCGCCCTGGCCGCTGACCCGCTCGGAGCTGGACTCCTTCGCGGTGGACGGGCTGCGCGCCGAGCACGTGGAGCAGGTGCCCGAGGTCAACCGCTGGCGTGCGGTGTTCCGCAAGCCGTGACGCCCGGTGTGGGCGCGGACCTGCCGCGCCCACACTCCCGGCTCAGGCGGGCTGAACGTTGCTCGCCACCTGCATGCCCTGGTTGTCGACCAGTTCGAAGCTCACCCGCGCACCGTCGCGCAGCGGTGTCTCGGAGTTCACGAGCACCTCGTTGCCGTCCTCCTGCTTGATGACCCCGTACCCCTTACCGGGCTTGAACCACTTCACGGTTCCCACAGCCATGATCGACAGTCCTCCACACCTGTCCGAATGGTCTCTTTCGGGATTCGAGGATCCCGAGCACCGCCTGAGCCGGGCAAGGCGTGACCGCTGGTAGCACCCGGTCAGCCGAACGCGGGCGCTAGGGTCCCGGCATGCAGTGGATCCTCGCTCCGGTGCTGGTCTTCGGCACCCTCACGCCCCTGCCCGTCGCCGCACCCCAGCCCGCGTGCGGCCACCCCGCGCAGGTCCTGGACCTGAAGAGCTGGAAGTTGACCCTGCCCACGGGGTCGAAAGGCCACCCGACGGAGGTCAAGCAGCCCGCGCTGGCCACCTACGAGGCCGCGCCGTGGTTCACCCCGGACGCCCAGTGTGACGGGGTCCGGTTCCGCGCCGCGGTGAACGGCGTGACCACCAGCGGCAGCGGCTACCCGCGCTCGGAGCTGCGCGAGATGAGCCCCGACGGCTCGCGCGAGGCCAGCTGGTCGACCACCTCCGGCACCAGCACGCTGGAGGTCGACGAGGCGGTCACGCACCTGCCGAGGACCAAGGACCACGTGGTCACCGCCCAGATCCACGACCGGGACGAGGACGTGACCGTGTTCCGGCTGGAGGGCAGCAAGCTCTACGTCACCAAGGGCGACGATACCCACTACCGGCTCGTCACCTCGGACTACCGGCTCGGCACCCGGTTCCGCGCCCGCTTCGTGGCGGGTGGCGGTCAGGTCAGGGCGTACTACAACGACCACCTCGTAGCCACAACCTCCGTGGACTCCTCAGGTGACTACTTCAAGGCAGGCGTTTACACCCAGGCCAACTGCGGCAACTCCGAGCCCTGCTCCGCCGACAACTACGGGGAGGTCACCGTGTACGGGCTGCGGGTCAGCCACCAGGGCTGACAGGCGGGCAACGTTCGCTGCCGCGGCTTCCGGCGGGCCGCGGGCCGTGTTTGGCTGGGCCGATGCTGATCAAGACGGTGACCGCGCTGCTCGCGCTGACGCTGACCGCGGCCCCGGCCCCGGCGGGGGCGGCGCCGAAGGAGATCCCGTTCACCGCGGCCACGGCCACTCAGCGCGACGCCGGGTCCTTCGCGCTGAGCTGGTCCGCGCCCGGGGTGCGCCAGGTCACGGTGTACGCGGGCAGGACGCAGGACGGCATCGACTACGGGCACCCGGTCGGCCGCGGCGAGGGCACCTCGGCGATCACGGTGAGCGGGCTCGGGGCGGCTGATCGCTGGTGGTTCCGCCTCGTGCCCGACCACGGCGCCGGGCTCACCGTGGCCGACCGCGACCTGCACCTGGCCAGCGCGCCCAACTTCCGCGACGCGGGCGGCTACCGGACGGCCGACGGCCACTGGGTGCGCATGGGCGCGGTCTACCGCTCCAGCGACCTGAGCGCGCTCAGCGAGGCGGACCTGGCCAAGCTGCGACGGCTGGGCATCCGCACCGTGGACGACCTGCGCAGCCCGGCCGAGCGGGAGCAGGCCCCCGACCGGGTCCCGGCAGGCGCCACCGCGCACACCTACGACGTGGTGGGCACCGGCGGGCCCGACACCGATCCGCAGACGCCCGAGCAGGCCGAGCAACTCATGATGGACACGGAGGTTCACCTGGTCCGAGCGGCCAGCGCGCAGGCGGGCTACCACTCCGTGCTCGCCGGGATCGCCGATCGGCGCACGCACAACGTGCTGTACCACTGCACCGCGGGCAAGGACCGTACCGGCTGGACGAGCGCGGTGCTGCTGACCGCGCTGGGCGTGCCGCGCGAGACCGTGTACGCCGACTACCTGGCCAGCAACACCTACCGCGCCGCCGCCAACGAGGCCGTGCTGTCCCAGCTGCCCGAGGACGTGCGCGAGATCGTCCGGCCGATCCTGGAGGTGCGCGCGAAGTACCTGGACAGCGGGTTCGCCGAGGTCGCGAAGGAGTTCGGCGGCTTCGACCGGTACCTGTCCGCCGGGCTGCACGTCGACCCGGCCGCCCTGCGCGCCGCGTTGCTCGTCTGACCGGTCGAAGTCCTGCTGAGCGGGAAGCTCTGCGGGTACTGGCCAGGCTCCCAGCCACGCCCCGGTGACCCGATCCCGCTCAGCGGGACTCCCGACTGCGGGTCGCCCCCAAGCTGAGCGCGGCGAGGCCACGCCGACGCGCTCGGCCGGGCGTCCCGGTCGAGTTCGGTACCGCACCCGGCGCTACCCCGGGGTGACCGCGCAGAGCCCCAAGGCCCAGTA
Organism: Kutzneria viridogrisea DSM 43870; assembly: GCF_000525635.1. Lineage (NCBI taxonomy): Bacteria > Bacillati > Actinomycetota > Actinomycetes > Pseudonocardiales > Pseudonocardiaceae > Kutzneria > Kutzneria viridogrisea. Next base: position 5,524,148 of record NZ_CP007155.1, on the reverse strand, counting down.
CTTGCTCTCCGACCGCGGCGGTCTGGATCGCCGCCTACCGCGAGGTCACGCCGACCCTGCTCGAGCAACTGTCCACTGTGGATATGCCGTCCGCGCCGGTCGCCAGCTGACCGCGAAGCGTCCGCATCGGCGGTCGGCCGTCATCGCCGGGAGTTCGCCCAGCCGTTGCGGAGTTGGGTGAAGACGGCGGCTGTGGCCTCCCGGGGACTGCGGTCCTGCGCGGCCAGATCGGGGACCTCCAGGGCGAACCGGGCCAGCGCGCGGGTGTTCGTGTCCACGTCCCGCCCGGCCTCCTTGGCGAGCAGTTCGGCGAGAACCGGTTCGCAGTCGGCCCACATCTTGCGCGCGTAGGCCCGCAGCGCGGGGGTTTCCAGGATGAGCCGCTCGATCGCGGCCTGTGTCGTGTCGCGTCCCGGTGCGGACAGTGCCCGTTCGAGCACGAAGTCCTCCACGGCGTCCAGCACGGCCTTGTCCGTGGGGCGCGAGGTGATCGCCGCCTCGAACGCGGCAACGCGGTCCTCGCGGCCGAAGACCAGCGCGTCCTTGCCGTCGGGGAAGTACTTGAACAAGGTCGTCACCGCTGCGCGCGCCCGCGCCGCGATCTCCGCGACCGTCACGTGGTCGTAGCCGCGTTCCAGGAACAGTTCCGTGGCCGCGGCGGTCAGCGCCCGCCGCGTCTCCAGCTTCTTCTGCGCCTGCAGGCCCAGTTCCGCACTCATGGACTCATCGTACACAGTCGCGTAGTGACTTCGTATGTGTAGTGATTGCGCATGCGTAGTCATTACGCGTACGGTGCCCGGCATGACCACAACCGGTGCCCCGCCCCGCTCGGCCCTCTGGGCGGTACTGGGGCTGGTGCTGCTCGCGGACGTGCTCGACATGATCGACTCGACGGTCACCTCCATCGCGGCGCCGACCATCGCGGCCGGGCTCGGCGGAGGCGAGGGGCTGATCACCTGGCTGGGCGCCGGGTACGCCCTCGCGCTCGGGGTGCTGCTCGTGCTCGGCGGGCGGCTGGGGGACAGGTTCGGGCAGCGCAGGCTGTTCCTGATCGGACTGGCCGGGTTCACGATCGCCTCGGCGGCGTGCGGTCTGGCCCCGGACCCCGTGGTCCTGGTCGCCGCCCGGGTGGTGCAGGGCGCGTTCGGGGCGCTGCTCATCCCGCAGGGCATGGCGATCATGACGAAGGCCTTCCCGCCGGACCTGCTGCGGACCGCGTTCGGGATCTACGGCCCGCTGGTCGGCATCGCCTCCGTTGGCGGGCCGCTGCTCGGCGGGGTGCTCATCCAGGCCGATATCGCCGGGCTCTCCTGGCGGCCGATCTTCCTGATCAACATCCTGCTGGGAACCCTCGGGTTCCTCGCCGCGGTAAGGGTTCTTCCCCATGACCGGGGCGATCGCGGCGTCGTACTCGACGGCCTCGGCGCCGGGCTGCTCGGTGCCGCGATCCTCGGCGTCCTGTCCGGTCTGGTCGCCGGTCCCGCCAGCGGCTGGCCGGTCCTGCCGGTTCTCGCACTGGTGCTCGGGGTCCTCCTGCTCGTCCTGTTCGCCCTCCGGCAGCGGCGCGCCGCCAACCCGCTGCTCGAACCCAGCCTGTTCCGCCACCGCGGGTTCACCTCAGGACTGCTGGTGGGCTTGGTGTTCTTCGCCGCGTCCAGCGGACTGGTCTACGTGCTCTCCCTGTTCGTGCAGCACGTTCTGCACGCCACCGCGCTGGAGGCGGCCCTGGGCCTGCTGCCGCTGACCATCGGCATCGTCGTGTCCTCCGCGGCCGCGATGGCGCTGGTCACCCGCCTCGGCCGCACCATCGTGCTCCTCGGTCTGCTCGTCACGCTGGCCGGAGTCGGCTGGCTGCTGCTCGTCACGCTGGACGGCACGACGATCACCTTGCCGGCGCTCGCTCCGATCACCTTCGTCATCGGCGTGGGCATGGGCGCCTGCTTCTCGACGGTCTTCGCCACCGCGCTCGGTGGGCTCGCCCCCGGCCAGGCGGGCAGCGCCAGCGGCTCGCTGACCGCCGTGCAGCAGATCGCCAACGGCATCGGCTCCGCCCTCGTCACCACCGTCTACCTGCACTCCGTCGCCCCCGGCCCGCCCGCCCTGGCCACGACCCTCGGCGTCGTGTTCGCCCTCACTGCCCTGTGCCTGCCCCTCGTCGCGCTGTTGCCTCGCAACCGCGCTTGAACCCCAGCAAGGAGAAGCACTGATGAAGGTCCTGCTCACCGGAGCCAGCGGATACGTCGGCTCCGTGCTCACCCGCCACCTCGTCGCGGCCGGACACCTCGTCACGGGCCTGGCCCGCGGCGCAGCCTCAGCGGCCAGGGTCGAGGCGAACGGCGGCACCCCGGTTCGCGGCAGCCTGGCCGACCTGGACCTGTTGCGCGCGGCCGCGAGCGGTGCCGATGCCGTCATCCACGCGGCCATCGACTTCGCCGACCCGGACCTGGGCACCACCGAACGCCTTGCCCTGGAAGCACTCCTGAGCGGCCTCGACGCCTCGCGCCAGCTGGTCTACACCAGCACCGGTCTGGTCTACCCGCCCGGCGGTGAGCGCCCCGCCCGCGAGGAGGACCCCGTGGACGAGCACACGATCCAGCCGCACAAGATCGCGGGCGAACGGCAGGTCCTGGACAACGGGGTCGTGCCCGTCCACGTCATCCGCGCGGGACTCGTGCACGGCCACAACGGGCCGGGACCGGTGCGCAACTTCCTCGACACGGCAAGGGAAAGCGGCAAGGCCGTCTACATCGGCGATGGGGCGAACCGGATCTCGGCCGTGCACGTGGCGGACCTGGCCGACCTCTACGTCCGGCTCCTCGCGAAGCGGCCCGCGGAGCGCATTTTCAACGCCGCCACCGCGGAGCCGGTCAGCGTGAGGGACATCGCCGGGGCCGTGGCCCGTAACACCGGCACGGCGGCCTGCTCCATCACCGCGGACCAGGCGCGTGACGAGTTGGAGCCGCACAACGCCTTCGCCCTCGCCCTGGACAGCGTGATCGATTCCAGCCGGGCGACCCAGGTCCTCGGCTGGCAGCCCACGGCCGTTTCCTTGCTGGCGGACATCGCCGAAGGCTCCTACACGGCTGACTGAGCCTGGAACCGCACACCGACCTCACCGATACCGCTGATCTCGGCGTGGAACTGGTTACCGGGCAACAGGTCGAACGCCCGCCGCCCGGCCAGGCGGCGGGCCGCCTGCGTTGAGCACCACGAGGTCCAGGGTGCCGTGCCCGCTCGCGCCAGCTGAGGAATATCCCGCTGGGCCGACGAAATCGGTCGCCGCTTCGGGCGGGCACTGCTAGCTTGCGGCTGTGGATCTCTTCTCACGCTCCTGGACCGCGTTGCGCACGGCGGTCGCCGAACTCACCGACGAGGACTTCGCACAGCCCTCCGGCTGCACCGGCTGGCTCGTGCGGGACCTGGTGTGCCACCTGGTGATCGACGCTCAGGACGTCCTGATCACCCTCGTGACGCCCACCGAGGCGGAACCGACACGCGACGCGGTGACCTACTGGGAGGTCGCCGAGACGCCGCCGACCGGTGCGGACCCGCTCGACGCGCTGATCGTCCGGCTGGCCGCCGCGTACGAGGAGCCGTGGCTGCTCAAGTTCCACCTCGACGACCTCGGCTCCGCCGCCGGCCGCGCCGCCGAACTCGCCGACCCAGGAGTGCGGGTCAGCACGCGCGACGTGGTGCTCACCGCGGGCGACTACCTCTCCGCGTACGTCCTGGAGTGGACGCTGCACCACCTCGACCTGATCGCGCACCTGCCGGAGGCCGCCGAGCCGCCCGCGGAGGGGCTCGCCCGGACACGCGAGATGCTGGAGAAGATTGCCGGGGCCAAGTTCCCCGCTTCCTTCTCCGACAAGGACGCGCTGTTGGTGGGCACCGGACGGCGTGCGCCGACCGAGGCGGAGAACGCCGAACTCGGTGAGCTGGCCGCGGAACTCCCGCTCATCGTCGGATGATCGTCCCGCCGCCGGTCGCGAGGTCCTGCCTAGCATGACCTCATGACCACGGATCTGTTCGCGGGCATCCCCGTCCGCGACTACACCTCGGCGAGGGCCTGGTACGAGCGACTCCTCGGTGCCCCGCCGTCGTTCCTGCCCAACGGCACCGAGGCGGTGTGGGAGCTCGCCGACCACCGGTACCTGTACATCGACGTGCGGCCCGAACACGCCGGGCACGCCATGCACACCGTCTTCGTCGACGACTTCGACGACCGCATCGCGCGGATCGCCGAGCGGGGACTGGAACCGGCCGAGCGCGAGACCTACGCCAACGGCGTCCGCAAGGCCACCTTCCGCGACCCGGACGGCAACGAGATCGGGTTCGGCGGCGCGCCGGTCTGACCGCCAGGGCCCTCAGATGGCGATCTCCGCCACGCAGGTGCGCAGCCACTGGTGCGCGGGGTCGGCGTCCACGCGGATGTGCCAGGCCATGCCGATGGCCGTGTGCGGCAGATCCAGCGGGATCTCCCAGCACACCAACGGCATGACCCGTGCCGCCGCGGCCGCGAACGACGCGGGCACCAGTGCGAGCGCGTCGGTGCTCAGCGCGAGCAGGCTGGCGGTGCCGCAGCTGGGCACGGTGGCCAGCACGTGCCGAGTCAGCCCCAGCTCGGCCAGTCGGTCGTCGATCACGCTGTGCGCGCGGCCCCTTCGTGAGACGGTCAGGTGCGGGATGGCCGCGAACCGTTGCACGGTCAGGGTTTGCTCGTCGTGTGGGCCGCCGGCGCGGGCAATCGCCGCGTAGGGGTGCCGGTACAGGAAGCTGCTGCACACGTCGTGCGGCAGCTCCGGCAGCTCACCGATGTCCAGGTCCACCTTGTCCCGCAGGTCGGCGGGATCCTCCTCGCCCTCGGGCAGGATGCGCAGCCGCACGCCCGGCGCCTCGCGGGCCACCCGTTTGGTCAGCGCGGCGCCCAGCGCCACGGCCAGCCCGTCGCTGGTGCGGATCACGAAGGTCCGGTCCAGGCTGGCGATGTCCACCGGCTGGGGTGGGCGCAGCGCGGCGAGTGCACCGGCCAGCGCCGCCTCGACCTGTGGTTGCAGCGCGCGGGCCCGCTCGGTGCGGGCCAGTCCGCGCCCGGAGGGGACCAGCAGTGGGTCCCCGACGACCCGGCGCAGGCGGCCCAGTGTGCGGCTCATGGCCGAGGGGGAGACGTTCAGCGCGGCGGCGGCCTCGGACACACTGCCCTCGCGGAGCAGGGCGTCCAGTGCGGGCAGCAGGTTCATGTCGGGCAACAGCACCCGAGCAGCATAGTTGCATTGGATGCAATGCTGCATTGTTGACTCGGAACTGGTGTGCAACAGTTCTGGGCCGCAGGATGAGGTGGTGATTGACCGAACCCACCGCTCGACCGCGCTGCTCGTCGCCGGGTGCTTCTTCATGGAGAACCTGGACGGCACGATCGTGTCCACGGCGGCACCGCAGCTGGGCGCCTCCCTGCACGTGGAGCCGACCGCGATCGGCCTGGTGATGACCGCCTACCTGTTGACCCTGGCCGTGCTGATCCCGCTCAGCGGCTGGCTGACCGCCCGCTTCGGCGCACGCCGGGTGTTCCTCACGGCGATCGCCGTGTTCACCCTGGCCTCCCTGGGTTGTGCGCTGAGCGCCGGACTCGGCCAGCTGGTCGCCATGCGGGTCGCGCAGGGCGTCGGCGGGGCGATGATGGTGCCGGTCGGCAGGCTGGTCGTGATGGCCAAGGCCGCCAAGACCGACATCCCGCGCGTGATGGCGTACGTGGTGTGGCCCGGTCTGGTCGCGCCGGTGATGGCCCCGCTGCTCGGCGGTCTGCTCACCACCTACGCCAGCTGGCACTGGATGTTCCTGATCAGGTGCCAAACAACGCCAGGCGGTGTAGAGTGCCTGCTCAGCGAGGTGCTCGGCCGGATGCCAGTAGGATCGAAAGATCATTCCCACCGAAAACCATCCGGTCCAATATTGATCATGGACGGTGAGGTATGGCGCGACCCACTTTGGATGTCGGCGAACACGGCAAGATCGGCTACGCCTGGTCCAAGCCGAAGGATGGGTCCCCGCCCCGTTGCCGCGCCTACGCGCTCTACCGGTTCAACGACGGAACCACCGCCAAGAGGGAACGTTGGGGCAAGGACGAGGACGAGGCGCGTCGCGCCCTGCTCAAGTACTTCCGCAGCCTCAAGGGGGCCGACGACAAGATCACGCGCGCGTCAACCTTCGAGAAGATCGCCGAGGCATGGCTCAAGAAGGTCTACCGCAAGGAGAAGTACACGACCTACGTCAAGCACCGTTCAACCATCCGCAACCAGGTTATCCCCGCTATCGGGAAGCTCAGGCTGCACGAGTGCCGGCCATCTCGGATCCAGCGTCTCCTCGACGACCTACGTGAGCAGGGCTACTCCAGCAGCGTGCGCGCATCCGCTCGCCAGGTCATGCAGGGGGTGTTCCAGTTCGCGATCCTGAACGAGCTCATGGACCGGCGCGACAACCCCACGCTCGACCTTGACCGGATCCCGCGTGACGACAAGAAGCAGATCGCGGCGTTCGACAAGGACGAGCTCCGCGAGTTCATGGAAGCCGTCGATGCCGACAGGTACATGAAACACAGCGTCGTGCCCAGCGTGCTGCGCATCCTCTTCGGCACTGGCTGCCGCATCGGCGAGGCACTGGCCATCAGGTGGTGCGACCTCAACCTCACAGAGAACAAGATCAAGGTCACCCATCCCGTGTTCGGCGACCGAACGTTGCCGCCCCACAGCGTGTGGATCAACGGGAACGTGGTCCACGGTGAACACGGCCTCATCCGACACAACGGCAAGACCGACACCTCAGAAGGAGTCCTCTACCTCCCCAGCAGCATCTACACCATGCTTCTTGTACGAGTGCCAGAAGGGGTTCCGGGTGACCAGCCAGTCTTCGCCGCCGCCGATGGCGGCTACCTGAGGCCGAACAACCTGTTCCGGTCGATTGACCGGCTGTCCAAGCGTCTCGGGCGCGAGGAGTTCAGCTCTAGGTGGGGTCGCAAGACAGTGTCAACCTGGCTACGAGAAAGCGGCCGGGCAGAGGACATCCCAAGGCAGCTGCGCCACTCCAACTCCTCAACTGCGGAGAAGCACTACACGGCACGCATTCCAAGTGCTGCCGCTGGCGATGCCATCGATCGACTGTTGACGTCCGATGACGCTCCCTGAAGCAGCGTTGCCTTGCCTTGCGGCGGTTGAGCGCGGGATCCTCAGTGTCATGGACGACTGGTTCGTGGCTCTCTTGCACGGAACCCGGCTGGGGTACGCTCACCAGCTGCGTCCCGACCGTCGGCTCACCCCAGAGTCCCGCTGCGGGCAACGGAGCCGCGCGTGGCACTCGGTGCGCCGGAACCCGTGCCTGCTGGGTGTGCCGAGGTGCCCGGAGTGTCGACGGATCGCCGCTGAAGGCGCGGAGGAGCTGGACCCAGTACGCGAACACCGAGCCCCAGCTCACCCCGCTGCACTATGACCCATGATCATGGGCGTTGGCGCACGAGGTGTGGTTCCAGTCGGTTCCAAAATGAGGTCTGACCTGCGGGAACGCTGCTAGCCTGGAGAGGCCTCCAGGTTCTGTGCGCGGTGCCCGGTGGTGTAGCCGAGAAACGGTCCCGTTGCAGCGGGCCTGTTAAGTAGGACGAACGGCCCCTTGTTGGAGCGAGGGGCCGTTTCGCTTGAACAGGGCTACCAGGGTTGTGGGCCAGCTATGCTGGGCGGCGTCTCCGCAGGTAGTCCCAAGGCTGTGTGGCAGCAGCCGAGGTGGAGTTGGACGGCTCTCCGGACCGGGAGAGGCGCGACGAGCGGCCCCTGTTCCAGCGGGGGCCGTTTCGCTTAGGCGGCGTCGCCCTGCACGGCACGGCCCGAGGTTCGGCCGCCATGTTGGTGCCACTTCCAGGTGCGCTCCGGCAGGTGCACGATCCGGGCGCCCGCGTCGACCAGAGCCAGCCACGCTCCCCAGTCCTCGCAGGTGGCCAGCACAGCGGGGTCAAACCGGTCACGGAAGCCACCTACCGAGCGCAACAGCTCGGTGCGCACCAGCACGGTGACCGGGATGTAGTTGGCCGTCCGCAGTTGCACTGGGTCGAACGGCTGTCCGAATCGGCCAACCGGGTCGGTCATACCAACCGGCTCGAACCACGGGTACACCATGTCCGCGCCAGTCTCGACGGCGTGAGCGGCCAGTCGCTCCAGGTGCTGCGGCAGGAATTCGTCGTCGGAGTCGAGGAACGCCACCCACTTCGCCTGCACGGCGGCGAGCCCCCGGTTGCGGGTGGCTGCCGCGCCCTCTCGGCGCCGGTCAACGGTGACGTGCAGCTCGGACGGCTGGAGCTTCTGCACACAGACCGAGTTGATGGCGCGTGTGAGCATCCCGTTCCGGACTCGCGCGGGGTGGGCGGGGATGACGAGGCCGATGCTGGGGTTCACAGTGCCCACCTTTCCTCGTAGCCGGGCCGGTCGGCGTAGGGCTGTAGCAGTTCCTTGATCGGGTCACATGGCCAGCTGTCGTTCTGGCAGAGGACACAGGACACATGGCCATCGTCGGCGGTCCTGATCGCGTGCTCGTTCCGGGTGCGCCTCTTGGCATAGTTGATGTCCCGCGTGACGCTCCAGCGACGTTCTTCATCGGCTGTGGGCGCGCGGAGGCTGGGGTCATAGATGAGGTGCAGGTCCGCGAGGAAGCAACGGTTGAGGAATTCGAACTCGGGCGAACACCCCGTCAACGCACCCAGCAGGCAGCGCGGACCGTCCTCCCAGTCTTCGACCACAACCACCCGACGCCGGAGTACTGTGCCACCGTGACGGCGGTTATCAGGTATCCACCGTTCCAGCGGGTAGATGGCTTCCAACTCCGGGCTAGACGGACGCACATGCACGCCGCCGCCGGACATGAGTTGCCCGTACTCGGTCACCACGCAATCGATCTGTCCCTGCAACCGATTGATGGTGCGCAGGAAGTCCTCCGGCTGGTGCGTGCCGAAGTGCTCCCGCAGGATCGCGTCGACCCGCCGCGTCTCATCGAGGAGCACGTTCCCGACTGCCGACGAGATTGCCTCCGTCAGGCTGCCCGCAGTCGGGTCGCTGTGCTCGTTGAGGAACGTGACGACTTCGCCCGTTGACTGGGGTTGCGGCGTGGGCGGCTCGTAGTGGAACCAGTCGCAGCCGTCGACTGGGCACAGGTAGCCCGTCGTGCCCGGTGTTCCCGGCGGCAGGTCATCCAGCGAGCGCACGGCGAATCCCTTCCTCCAAGGAGACACGTGGGGTGTAGAGCGTGTGCAGCTTCGCCGGGTCCCCGACCCGGTACTGCACCCCACTGGGCTTCGCTGTCAGATGCCGGAACCCAGGAGAGTAGCCAGCCGCCTCGGTGACCAGCTTCGCTAGCTCGTTGAAGCTCGTCGCCCGGCCCGTACACAGGTTCACCGGCCCCTGAACGTCCTGTTCGACCGCAGCGAGCGTCCCCGCAACCACGTCGCTGATGTGCACCCAGTCTCTGACCTGCTCGCCGTCACCCCAGATGTCGAACGGGTCTGCGTGGCGCTGGGCACGGTCCACGAATGACGGGAACGGGTAATCCAGTGGCTGCATCTCGCTATACCCCGAGAACGGCCTCGCGATCGTCACCCGAGTCCCCGTCTCCTCCGCGTACCGCGCCAAGACCTCCCCGGCGAGCTTCCCGAAACCGTACGTTTGATCCGGCCGCCCCATCAACGAGAAGTCCACGTCGTCCTCGACGAGCCGCCGCCCCGACGTCAGCGCACGAACCGGGGCAACCTGATGCCAGGTGGACACTCGATGGATCGAAGCGGTCTGCAGCGCCACCGGGTACACCGCTGAACTGGAGAAGTACACCGCCCTCGGGGTCCGCGATCGCTCCAGCCATCGGAAGTACCAGGCATCCAACGCCAGGTTCGTCCCCACTGACAGGGGCGACCCGTCGATGCATGCTCGGCCACCCACGACCGCGGCACAGTGGACTGCGAGGTCGTAGCGGGTCGTGTCCGTGCGGAACAGGTCGAGGCAGTCCTCGCCATGGATGAGGTCGACGGGGGTCACGGTCCAGCCGCGTTCCACGAGTTCAGCAACGATGTGCCTGCCCACGAACCCGGCCGCGCCAGTCACCAGTGCTCTCATGGCTTCACTCCTAGTGCTATCTGGAACATCGACGTCGTCTCGTGCCGCACCACCTCGTACCCGGCCTGCTCCAGCAAGTCCTTGTACCCCTGGATGTCGAACGCCCAGGTGTGGAACTTGTAAGCCGAGCCGGGGCGCTCCGTGAACGGGGAACTGGCCACGACCACCCGCGACTGCTCCGCGACCCTGCGGACAAACGCCGCGGGGTCAACAAGGTGCTCGATCATCTCCGTGCACACTGCGAGGTCCGCCCACTCCACATCCCCAGTGACGACGTCCCCGTACCGGACATCCACGCCACGCTCAGACACGGCTGGGCCGATGTTGGACGGCTGAAGGTCGTAGCCCCACATGCGCAGTTGCCACCGCTCCGCGAGGTCGCGCAGTGACCACAGCAGACCGCCGTCACCGCATCCCAGGTCTACCACTGACTGGACAGGGTGATGTTCGACGGCCCACCGAACCATGTCCGCTGCCAGCGTGAGCCTGCCTTGGTGTGCGGGCTCATCGATGTGTGGCGCCCGGTCGCGCTCCTGGTACCAGGCCGTGGTTGTCCACTCGGGAACTGTGCCCTCAGGGAACAGACGCCACGCGGTCACTTCGCACCGCCGCTCTGGGCGGCGAGAATCTGGCCGATGATGACCAGCGCCTGGTGCTCGGTGAACCCCTCGGCGATGAGGGCGATATACGTCTGGCGCAGGACGCTGGCTAGTTTCCGCAGGTCAGCGCTCGGTTCTATCGGTCCGTTGGTCACTGGTCGCCGTCCGATCGCACGTACTGGCAGGCGTAGCCGGGTGTGCCCGCGTACTGCCACTCGCGGATGCAGGACAGTTCGAGGTGTTGGCGTGGCTTGAGGAGTGCGCAGCGCGTGTCTTCACAGGAGTACTCCTGTTTGGAGCCGGTGAAGCGGACCGCAAACTTTTGGTTGCTGCCACCGTTGCTGCCTGCCGAGATGAGGCGTGACTGGACCTCGGAAAGGGTGCCGCCGACCGGCCTCCACTGGTGGTACTCGGCGGTCCACGGGAACATCACGATTCCAGTGATGAGGAGTGTGTGGAATAGGGCGATGCTGCCTGTCCAGATGAGCCCCCCTGAGGGTTCGAGGAATTCATAGCTGCCGATCTTCTTGCCGTACCTGACGCCGACCACGATCCCGACTGTGGCAAGGAGTGAGATGAACCCTGCGATGGGGAGTCCGACGGTGACGCCGAGGCTCCAGTAGGTGTCGTTCACGGGCACACCTGCCGCCACGCGCCAAGCGCCACCCGCTTCAGCATCGACGTGAAGTTCGGGTACACCGCGTCCGGCTTGCACGTCTTCGCCAGCGTCAACGAGTACTCCACGTGCAGCACCGGCTTCCCTGCCCGCCCGAACGGCGCCAGCACCGGGCACTCTGAGTACTGCACGCACTGCTCGTTGATCTCCCCGTCAGCGACCTGTGCTGCGCGAGCCACGAACGCACTGTCGACGCCGTTCTTCGCGAACAACGCCAGCCCGTTCGCGTGGACCGTGGCAGCCAGGAACGACAAGTAGTCCAGGCCCGTGGCCTGCGTCAACGGGAACCCCGTGGCCCGTGCGCCCTCCAGGTACGTGTCGTCCAGGTCCGTCTCCACCGCGTCGAAGCCCTTGCTGGCGCACATCGCGACCCGGGCCGCCTCCACGCTGCGGACCGTGGCGTCGCGGGTGTCCAGGTAGTACTCCGGCCACCCGACTTCCTTGCGGCCGATCGCGGCCTTCGGGAACTGGCTGTAGTCCGGCCTGCCCGGTTCCGCGCCACCCACATCCAGGTAGCAGATGACGTGCGCGCCCTTCGCATGCAGCGCGGCGACCGTCGCAGCCGACGTCTCGAACCCGTCCACGTCGAACACTGCCGCCTGCACACTGGTGTCGATCGTCCCGTCCAACTGCCACTGCCAGGACGCGACCTTCGCAGGCGGAGTCCACCAGCCCGGGCTCGCGTCCGCAGTGGGCATAGCCAGCGTGCCGCCCACAACCAGCAGCCCTGCCGCCACAGCGGCAACGGTCCTACCCACGCTCCATCAGCTCCTTCAACTTCGTCACGTCGTTGTCGAGGCGGTCACGGACCCACGCCTCATAGGCCTGACTGTCGGCCGCGTACATGGCCGACGAGTTCACTTCCTCGTAGCCCGCGTCGCTCGGCGCCTTCCCGACGAGGGGATGCATGTGCTCGATCACCACGTCAGGCAGGTACGTGAGCCGGTCCAAGGTCTGCCCCAGAGCCAGCCACGCCGAGTCGATATACAGATGGGTCAGGCCGGGCGGCACCATGTAGCCGAGCGTCCGGACGATGTCCGACGACATCGCCACAGCGGTCGGCAGAAGCCGACCCTGAATCAGATCGTTGCCGTACACCAAACCCGTGCCGAGCCCGTCCAGCGTGGACAGGAAACGTTCGTTCCATGCCGCCGTACGGGGCCTGTGGTCGTCCCCGAGAAACCCGATTGCCCTGTAGTGCTCGGCGTAGACCCTGCTGGCAGCGTTGAGTGTGCCGCCGAGCCGCAGCCGCGGGCCAGTCTGCAACCGGTACCCGTCGCAGCCGCCCGCTGCTTCCCAGCCCTGCCGGTAGGCGTCGAGTTCCGGGTCATCGTCGTCCACGCACACCAGCAGGTCCGCTGACGCGGTGGTGGTGGCCTGCCAGGATTCCCACAGCGCGGCCACATTCTGTGGTCGGCCACGGGACGGCACGATCATCAGCAGTTCCAAGTGGGGTTCTCCTTCGCTGGTACTGGGGCTTTCGTCCACCGCATGTACGGGCTGTACTCGCCGACCAATCGGTCCGCCTCGGCCAGCGGAATCACCCACCCTGGCCCGTGACGCTCAGCCCAGATGTGGCCGCGCCGCAGGTGGTAGCGCACGCACGGCTCGGACACGCCAAGCCGTTCGGCGAGTTCCGCGGCCGTCAGGAAGCCGTCCATGATCACCGCCAACTGAGGATGTTTCACCAGGTCAGAGGCCTGATGGCCATCCGACGTTAACGCGCGCGATCACATCGACTCGCGGGAAACACGCCACCAGCAGGTATGAATCACGCTCCGCGCACAACGAAGCCCGCAAACGTGACACCGCAACGACCCAGAAACGCGAAAAAAGGGGCCTCACGCTCAACCCTGAGCGTGAGGCCCCAGCCACACCAACCAACTCAACCAGCCACGATCACCCCAGAGGCCCACCCTCCGGGGCACCACCCCGCTTATCCAACTCCACCATCAAGAACTTCACCTGACCCCTCAGGACACGCACCTCGGCTTGCGCGCCACTGAGCTGCTCAGACATGTTGTCGTGCTTCTCCTGCAGGTCATCCGCACGCTGATTCGCAGCCCGCAGCTTCTCCGACAGGTCATCCGCACGCTGGTTCGCCATACCCAACTGCGTCTCCAGCGTCTTCGCGCGCTGCTCCAACTGATTCACCAGGGAGATCGCCGAGTTCGCGACCATCCCCGCCTGATCGATCGACATCTTCCGGCGCTTGCGGATGCTGTCGATCGCGGCATACAAGCCGCCCAACAGTCCACCGCCGCCGCCGAGGATCCCGAACCAGACGCCGAGGTCTTGCAGGGACATGAACACCCCCTGGGTTATCTCGATCTCGGCTCGGCCGCAGCCGCGCGCTTCAGATCTCGACCGATAGTGACAAACCGGCCTACACAGGCCATCGCGAACGCCCCCACGAACAGGGCCGGGAGCGTGCCTCTCCACCCGGCCTCAACCAACACAACGGACACGTACAGCACAGCGAAACCACCCAGCAGCGTCAGCCCCACCCGCTCCACGAGCAGGCTCACCAAGCCGTTCAACAGCACGCCAACCACGCTCACCACGCCACCCAGTACCAGGCCCCCGTACCAGACCGGTACGAGGCCATCAGGCAGCGTGTTCGCGACCGCCGGGGACCAGCTCGCCTGAGCCAGCAACCCGGCGCCGCCCGACAACACGGCCGCGGAGAGCAGGAACACCTCGAAAGGGTTCCGGCCACTCCGCACGATCACTCCACTCTTGAGCACGATCACAGCGGTCCTTCCCCGATGCGGACCAAGCGCCCGTCAGGACGCGACGCTGGCCGGCTTGTTGGGGACCACGTGCACCGCGACGACACCGAGCGCGGCGAGCAGGATCGTGATCCAGCCCTGCGTGTTGATGCCCCCAGTGGACGCGACCTGGACGGCGGCCTGTGCCCCGGCGAGCAGGAACGCGACCGCGGTCTTCGCCCACGGCGCGACACCATCCACGCTGGGCACGAGGTACACGCCGATCGCGGTCAGCACCGCCACGGCGATGCTGCACCCGGCCTGCATCGTGAAACCGGTCGTCACGAACGGCTGCACGGCGACGAGTAGGGCCATGACCACTGCGACGAGGCCCTTGGCGACAGTCTGCATTGTGTTCTCCTCACAGGCCCTTCGCGGCCATCCAGGTACGGACCGCGGTCGCGGCACGTTTGTTGTCCCCAGAGTGGTGTTCGCTCAGCCACGGCCCCAGAGCCGTGGCCAGAGCCTGGTCAGCAGGGTCCACAGACGGCCCAGGAGGCTGAGGCGTGGGAGTGGGGTTGCCGGGAAACGGCCGCCCGGTGAGGGCGGTGTAGCCCGCGGCGAGGGCGGGCAGGTTCACCCCCTGCTGGAACTCGATGCTCCCAAGGTGCTCAGGCCAGATGACGACCCACGCCTCCGAGATCTGGCGGCGCTCGAAGGTCTGGGTCATGCCGATCTCGGTGCCCCAGCTGACGACTGCGATGTCGGAGCCCGTGCCGGCGCTGGTAAAGGCGACACCAAGGACTGCGTGCCCACCCCACTGGGAGGACGGCACGTAGTTCCACGGCATGTGGTTGTCGGTCTGCTGCTGCTGCGCGGTTTCCAGGTCGACACCGAGCAGGACGGACCCGAACAGGTCGATCGCCGCACGCAGCTCGTCCGGGTCGGACACGTTGACCTTGGCGTAGGCCAGGGGCTTCACACCGCGGATGCCGTGAGCCTGCAGTTGGGCGAGCATGTCCGCGAGGACGACGCCGTTGTCCCCGGTGCCCGCGGACGGGTCAAAATCCGGGTTGCACAGCTTGTACAGGGCGAGTGCGTCGTCCGTGATCAGGTTCAACGCGGTACCGGTGAGGTACTGGGAGACCTGCATCCGCATGTGGCATGCCGCGGCGGGCCCGCAGTCGCCCCACTGGTCGTTGCCCAGCATCTCCCAGTTCGCGACCTTCGACCCGAAATCCGCGCTGGATGGGTGCGAGGGGACGACGCCAGTGAGGTAGTGGGCGAGCTTCAGTGCGGGTCTCTGTGGGTCGTGCGGGCGTCGACCGAGTCTCCTGCCAGGGATTGTCTCGGTCTCGACGTGTCGGTCGACGGGAGGCTGGCTGGACATGCTGTTGCTGCTCCTCACTGGCCGGCGACTTCGAGGCACCAGGCGATGGGATTGTCGGTGGAGGTCGACTTGACCAGTACCGAGATGAGCTGTGTGCCCTCCGGACACACGACGCTGTAGCGGGTGTCCTGCGCGAGCTCGACATCCGCCTCATCGAGGTAGACGGGGCCGCCGTTGGCTTGCCCGATGTACCAGACGTGCACGCTCGCCGATCCCCACCCAGTGGAGAGGCTGAACCACGATGCCTTCGAGATAGCCGAGCAGGACGCATCGCACGGCCACACCAACTGGTGCTTACTGGGCTCGCTGTGGAAGGTGGGTGAGCTGGCGGTCAGCTTGAGACTGCCGTCGGTGTTGCGGTCGTAGTAGCCGCTTGGCCGGAATTCGCCCATGGCCATGAGTCAGCCCTCCAAGAGCAGGAAGTTGGTCTGGTCGGTTGTGGCCGCAGCAGGCTGCCTGCCGCCCCCCGTGAACAGTGAGATCAACTGCTCACGAGTGCCGCGGTACGCGGAGCAGTCCATGCCGCTGATGCCCGCAACGACACCCCGGTCGGTGAACTGCCACATCTCAACCCCCAGCCCCCCGTACCCGGTCCAGCCGGACCCGCTGTCGCCGCCGACCGTGTCGTAGATCTCGGACGCATAGGTGGTGGCCGAACTGGGATAGCCCGAGGACCACAGTGCGGGGAGTCCGGCGAGACTCGGGGAGCCGATCTGCTGCCAGAACCAGTGCGGGAAGTACACCAGCGGCACGTGGTACCCAGCAGCGGTGAACGCGTTGTACATGTCGACGCTCACCGGGTACTCCCCGGCGCCATCCGCCTCGGAGTCAAGGACGATCGTCGACCCCGCGGGGATGACGCGTTCCGCGAGGGCGATCTCGCCAGCCTCGTCAGCGGTGTGCACGAACACGTAGGAGGCCGTGACTAGGCCGGCGGCGACGGACGCCGCGTACTGGGCTCCGTAGTAGGGGTTGATGTAGTTGTCGCCCTCGATCGCCTTGATGATGGCGAAGTCGAAGCCTTCGGCCTTGGCCTGCGCGAAGTTGAAGCCAGCCTGGTAGCTGGCCACGTCAACACCGAAGATCGTCACGTTGACCTGCTTCCTGCTGCGTGCAGCATGTGTGCATGGATGGCGTCAGCTCGGGCACGTGCCTCGGCGGCGACAGCCCGGTCCCGGATCACCACGAGCGCGTTGTCCTGTAGGCGTTCCCCACTGGTGGACCAGTTCGTGGATCCGGTGATCACGTCGAGCCCATCAACGATCAGGAGCTTCAGGTGCATGAGCGCGCCGTGCTCGCTCGTTCCGATCGCGATCGAGTTCCCCGGCAGACCAGCAGCGGCGATCAGAGCCCGCTCGTGCGGGTTGATGGCCTGCGTGGAGTCCAATGACAGCTGTACGACACACTGCGGGTCGGCGAGCTTGTCATGCAGTGCACTCGCGAGGACGTCATCGTCGAACGCGTACAGGGCCGCGACCAGTGATGTCGTAGCGGACTGCACAAGGGTGGCGAGGACGGCATGGACCTGGTCCACTGGCGCGTAGAACGTCCTGAACGATGGCGGGTAGTCGGCGCTGAAACCACCGGCCTTATACCCGTCCAACACAGACAGGCTGGGCAGAGCCACGACTACACCAGCACCAAGTCGGCGCCGGTCTCCGTGGCCGCCGAGTCCTTGAATAACGCTGCCACAGGGAAACTCCTGTCAGAGGGGGGACCACTCGAACGTCACGCGACAGTTCGGGGACACGTATGAGGCTGCCGCGGATGTGAACACGGTGACCGCGACCGTCACAGGCGATCCGGAGGGGGAACGGATCTCCGCGTACGCCTGACATGCCGCCCACCCAGACACCGCAGTCGCCGAGTTCGCCGTGTAGATCGTCGTCGACATCGACGCAGTGCTCGTTGTGGAGTTGAGGGCGAGGATCGTGGACTGATTCGTCGCAACAGCAGCATGAACCCGCCAGATCCCCGCACCCAGCGACCACGAGTTGCCACCGGACAAGGTCAGCCCAACCCCGGATCCCTCAGCCAGGGTGAACGAGGCGAGCGTGTTCCAGCCGCCACCCGCACCGAGTGTGCCCGTGGTCGTGTACCGGGAGTACAAGCCGATCGGTATCACTGACTGGTTGGTCCACGTGGTGCCGTTGTAGACCAGTGCCTGGTTGGCGGTCGGGCTGGAGATCGTGACATCGGACTCGGCCGCGAGGGTGCGGGTGGTGTTGTTCCACTTCCCGGTGCCCGAGTTGTAGGTCAATGCCTGCCCCGATGACGGGGAGGAGACGGCTACATCGGTTTGCGCGGCGAGGGAGGAGGTGTGCACGTGGTCGTAGCGTGCCGCCGCTGTACCCGTTCCCGCGGAGACGGGCGACCCGATCCCGCTGGGTGTCTGCCCAGCCGTAGCTAGTGGGGCGCCGCCGTTCGCGGTGGTAGCGCCCGCTGTGTTCTGCTGCATGCGGCGGACCGTCTGCTCGAGGCGGGCGAGCCTATCGACCAGGGACTGGTCAGGCTTCGGGACAAACCCGGGAGCCGTCATCACGCCACCCCCGCGGTCGACTGCAGCGTCAACTTGGCGGTCCGGTAATCGACAGAGTCGATGCCCGTAATCCGCAGCGTGTAGTTCCCGTCCGGGATCCGTCGATGCCGTTGCACACAGAACGTGCCCGTGTCACCCACGCTCACCTGGTCGATCGTTGGGGACCCAGTGAGTTGCCCTGTGCCGTCCGTGCCGTCGATGCGGACCGTCGCGCTGAACGTGGCCACCGGGTAGGCGTAGGTCTGCACCGTGGCCTGCGCGTAACTGGCCAACGTGGTGGTGTTGGTTTCCTGCGTGTTCGCGCCGTTCACACCCTCCAGCAGCGGATACCCGGCGGTCACGAGCGTCGGGTCGTAGTAGGTGCCAATCGCCAGGTTGTACTGGGATCCGGAGCCACGCGCATAGTCGGCGTGCTCCATCATCGAGCCGTCCGTCGCGTAGTCCAAGCTCGTCAGCGAACCGCGGTCCCCGTAGTCCCACACCCACGGTGCACCGATCTGCCCCAGCCGTGGGGAACCCGCGCGCAGCGTCCACTGGATGTAGCCGGGAGTCGCGGAGAACGTGGGCCGGAACTCCAGTTCCACGTTCGTGGACAGGGAGGTGACGTTGGTGAGGGCGTCAGCGACGAGGCTCATGTCGTAGCCGTAGTACTGCTGGGTGACCGTGCTGGCCGCGTCCAGGGTTGGTGTCACGATCGGCAGGCTGTTGCGGGTCGTGGTGTCAGCGACGAGCTGGATCGCGATGTTCCGCCACGTCGTATTCGCGTACAGCGTGTCCGCGCCGGACACTGCGGGGTTCGCGCCAGCAACCCACGTTGGGGGAAGGACGAGGCGCTTGGATAGGTACTTCCACATGCCCGCGAACGTGAGCTGCGACTTGCCCTGATTATCCGTGTAGGACTCGCCCATGACCGGGCCGGCTTGGACGACGAACTGCTTGTAGCAGATCGCGACCGAGTAGTGCCAGGGCTTGGAGATCTCCTCGAAGTCCGCCTTGGACATGCCGGTGCCGCCGAGGGGGACGGTGACGCTGCCCCCACCCGCGTCATTGATCTTGTAGCTGTAGGACAGTGAGTCAACGAACGGCAGCTCCGTCAGGATCTGCCCGGTCTTCGTGTTGACCGCGTACGCAACCCAGTCATCGGCGTTCGGCATGGGTCACGCCGGGACGGGGATGACGACGACACGGAATTGGAACCACTGGCTGGTGGGCAGCGCATCGATGTACTGCAGCGTGTTCGGGTTCAGGATCTGGAACACCACCGTCTGGGAGCCCGTGAACACGGGGGATGAGGTCAGGCACACCTCGAGGTACGAGTTGTAGGTTGCGCCCGCTACGAGTGGCGTCCGGTTCCTGGCGTAGGTTGTGGCCCCAACGATGATCAGGCCGTCGACGACGGACAGCTGCGTCGGGTTGGCCGAGTTGTTCTGCACGAAGCACTCGCCGACCGCCTCGATCCGGTACGCGAACCCGGGGTCAGGGATCGTCAAGGTACCGACGTTGTAGGTGTTGCCGAACCCGATGTGCGTCGAGTCGCTCGCCGCGGTCGGCTGATCGAACGGCCTGTTGCCGACCCCGTGCCATTTGCCGTCCGCGCCCCACACTCGCAGACCGGACTTGAGGGACGTCACCCCGTCGTAGGTCGTCTCGCCCAGGTAGGCGCCCGGGTCGGCGTTCGCGTCCCCCGGGAGGAGGCACCGGACCCCGCCGAACGTCGAGGCGGACTTGCGGACGTCCGTGATCTGCGCGGACGTGATGTTGTTCGAGTTGCCGTTCGAAGCGAACGTGGGCCGCAGGATCTGCGCCAACGGGATCGCGCCAGTTGGGATCGACGGCGCTACCGGGCTCGCCGCTGGTGTCCCGTCCACGTACGTGATCTGCGCACCCTGAGTGCCCGTGTCACTGATCGCCGCGTCCACGATCTGCGCGTACACCACATCGATCCGAGGGTTGCTCGTGGGGTTCGCGTCCATCGACATCGTGAACGACGCGTTCCAGTTCGCCAGATACGGGCCCGCCGCGGTACCCGTGCGGCCGATCAACGCGTTACCGGCGTTGATGAGCACCCCCTGGGATGCGGATACGGTCTGGTTGACCTGCAGGTCCATCGGGATGTTCCCGTTGACACCGGTCACCGACGTGGACCCGAACACACCGCTCCGCCACGCCGTCTGGGGTGCGGTCTGCGCGCCCGCGGACGCGGTCAGCGCACCGATCCACGCCTGCCGGTAGTTCGCCGCGGTGTTGATCGCGGTCGTACCGTTGGCCGCCATCATCGGGACGGCACCGTTCGCCTGCTGCGCCATGGCTCAGTACCACGTGTTTCTGTAGGAGACGGTCAACGTTCCGGTGTCACCGGGCGATCCACTGCGGAACTGGATCGTGATCGAGGACTGCGCTGGGATCGAGAACCAGTTGTTCGCGGTCAGCAGGGCCCTGCGGTTGATGCCGCCCTGCGTCACCGCACCCGTGTTCGTGTTGATCACCACCGAGTCCGTGGACGATAGGGTCGCGTTGTAGGTCAACGTGTCCCCGGTGTCCGCGCGCGTGATCGTCGGTGTCGTCAACGCCCCGGCGAGGGTAAACGTCATGTCCGCGTCCGCGGTGCCCGTGTTCGTCACGACCAGCGAGCCGCCAGACCCTGGGGTGCCGTAGTTCACTGGGTAGGTCACCGGGTACGAGACGCCGCCGGTTCCGGCGGTGGTCAGCCCCGTCGACAGGGTCGTGAGGGAGTTGTCCAGTTTCCGCAGGTCCGGGGCCATCAACTGCAGGCTGAACGCGACGCTCTGCCACGAAATCGGGGTCGTCGTGATCGGCGCGTCCAGGGCGACGTTGATGTACCGCGCAGAGTTCGCCGACGTCACTGTCAACGGGTACAGCGACTTCGGGTCGGGGCAGACCGCGGACAGCGTGTCGATCGCGTTCTGCAAGGTCGCCACCGATGGGGCCGACAGAGTTCCCTCGAGGACGATGACTCGGGCCCCGCGGTACTCCACGCCCCGGAACACGCCGCGTGACGCAGGCTTGTCGTTCCGGATCGCTTTCACCGCGGGGCTGCCGAACCAGCCGTCCTCTTTGGTCAGAATCCAGTCGCACCCATTGGTGTCGGTGGATCCGTTGATGGTGATGCCGCCGATACTGAACTGGGAGCCGTACCACAGGGCGTCGTACTGCACGATTCGCTCCCCTTACCGCATCAGCATCTGCGAGCGCTGCCGGCGTTCGATCTCGGCGGCGACCGACGCGGGATCGTGGGTGGTGACGTGGTAGTGGTGCTCCCCGCCTGCATTACCCGAGGCGACCGCCGACTTCAGGGTCTGCCACTGTCCCGCCGAGAACACCGGCTCCGGACGCCCCGAGGCGTTGATAACCGGCGTGATCCCTGGCTGCAGCCAGCCGCCGTCGTCGTAGCCGCCGGCCTGGTTCAGCGCGGACAACGACCCATACCGGTGCAGGGCATAGTTGAGGCCGGAATACACGTTCGCCAGCGGGTTCGTGCTGACCCCGTACGAGAACGGGCCAGTGCCCGCGTACGGGCCCGCGTAAGCCCCGAACGTCGGGCCGATCACCTGCATCAAACCCACCGACGGCGTACCGGCAGCCCAGTTCGAGTCCGTGGTGTTGACGATCGAAGGGTTGCCGCCCGACTCTTGCTGCATCCTGCGAAGAACCGTCTGCTCCATCGACAGTGGCTGCCCGAGCAGGGTCAGTGCCTGGTCCACCACGCCCTTCCACTGCTGCACACCGGCACCAGCCGTGTACTGAGCCCCATTCCCCGCCGCGAACCAGGACCGCACCTTGTCGATCGCGCCCTGAACGACCTTCCCGGGAATGTCGGTCAGCGCGGTCCGCCACTCCGAGCTGCCACCTGGGGTGGACGCGGTCTTCCCGATCGCGCCCTCGAACAGTTTCGTGACACCGCCGACGATGTCACCCGCGAGAGAAGCAACCCAGCTGGCCGCGTCGGTGATCCCGTGCCACACCGCCTGAGCACCCGATGAGAGCGCGTTCCAGGCGTCACCGAGCCAGCCACCAGCCGCGTGCACGGGGATCCCGTTGGCCTGGTTGCCGCCGGTTCGGCCGGACATCGCGTTCAGGCCGAGGATCGTGTCCGTACCCAGGAACCGGACCGCTTCCGGGGTGAGGACAGCCTCGCCGGGGGACAGCATGGCGGGGATCGAGTCGATGCCCGGGGCGTACCCAGGTAGGACGCCACCGCCAGCCCAGGCCGACGTTTTGACCGGGTTGAGGTCCCCGAGGCCGAACAGGTGCGCGACACCGTTCCACAGAGGGACGATCGCATCGTTGTACACCAGGTCCACAATGAACTTGGCGGGGACCTTGACGATGTCCATGACCTTGTTCCAGGCGGTCTTGATGCCCTCGACCGCGAGCTCGAAGCCATGCCTGATGCCGTCGACAGCTGCGCTGATCGCGTCACCGACTGGCTTGATGACGTGGTCGTACAGCCAGGAGAAGATGTCGCCCCACGCCTGGATCCCGGCCTTGATGTAGTTGATGACCGGCTGGATGACGTTATTCCAGATCCAGTTGAAGATCTGGCCGATCGCGTCGAAGTAGGGCTTGATCACCGAGTCCCACAGCCAGCGGACCACGGCACCCAAGAACTGGATGCCCTGCTGGATGTAGCCGATGATCGGGGAGATCACGTTGTCCCACACCCAGTGGAAGATCGCGCCGATGGCATCGAAGGACGGCTTGATGATGCTGGTGTAGAGCCAGGTGAAGATCGCGCCCCAGAGTCGGACGCCAGCGACGATGTAGTCGATGACGACCTTGATGACGTTGTCCCACACCCAGTGCACGATGGCGCCGATCGCGTCGATGTAGGGCTTGATGATGGCGGTGTACAGCCACACGAAAGCTGGGGCGAGCACGTTCTTGACGAGCAGGACGATCGGCTCCACGAGGAACGCTGCGACGATCGCCGCTGCGACCCGGAACACCAGGAAGATCCCGTCGAACACTGGCTTCAGGATGGTCTCCCACAGCCACACGAACGCCTTACCCACGGCCTGTGCGGCTGTGGTGAGGGCGTCTCCGATCTGCTTCGCGTGGCTGATGACGAGGACAAACAGGCCGACGATCAGGGTGATCGGCGCAAAGATGATTGCTAGGGCGGTTGCGAAGATCTTCCAGTGGTCCACGACCCAGTCGATGGCGACCCCGAGGGCGTGCCACACCGCGAGGAACACGTCCTTGAGGAAGTTCCCGACCGCCTGGACGACGTTTCGGAAGCCCTCGAAGTGCGTGTAGGCGTAGATCAGTCCAGCGGCGAGCGCTGCGATCCCAGTGACGATCAGCATGATCGGGTTCGCGTTCAGCACCAGGTTCAGCGCCGCCTGGGCGAGAGCAACCAGCTTCGTTGCGAGCGCCCAGGCTTCCATCGCGAGCTTCACCGCGAGGAGCGGCGCCGCGAGGCCGCCGATGACCGCGGCGATCAAGCCGATCCAGTTCGAGTTCTCGCTGATCCACTTGCCCATGTCGATTAGGCCACGTACGAAGTTGCCGACCCAGTCGAGGGCTTGGGTGGCCACTGGCAGCAGCTTCTCGCCGATCGCGATCATGAACGCGCCTAGTTGAGCCTTGGTCTGATCCAGCTTCTGGTTGAAGTTGCCCTGGATCTCGCTCCAGCCCAGAACGTTGTGCCCGGCCTCGTCAGTCGACTCCGCGATCTTGTCGATGTTCTCCAACGTCGACTTCGCGTTCTCCCCGGTCAGCATCAACGCGACGTTCATACTCGTGGCGTTGCCAGTCGCCTTCGCCAGAGCCTGCGTGTAGGTCTGCGCCGTCGTCGACCCCGACTTCAACGCCTGCGAGAACCCCTCGGCGTTGTTCCGCATCGTGACCCACTGCTGCAGCAGCGCGGCCTGGTCCGCGGGCAACGCCTTCAGGCCCTGCCTCCACTCGTTCATGGAGATCTTGCCGGTGTTGAACTGGTCCGCGATCTTCTGCAAGCTCGGAGGGAGCGCGCCGTACATCTTCTGCGCGTCCTCAGCGGCGATCTTCGACTGGTTGAACGTCTGCAACAGAACCTGACCCTCAGGCCCCATGTGCTGCATGATGGCGTCACTGATCGAGATCAGCGCGCCACTCACACCAGTCTTGCCGAGGTTCTTCGACACATCGTCCGACCGGATCCCCAACTGCGACAACTCTTGCGTCATCACGTTCGTCGGGTTCGCCAGCGACCGGATCGTGTTCGCCAGGTTCTGCGCAGCCTGATCCGCAGAGACACCGTGCGCGGTCATCTCCGCCAGGTCACCCAGCAGATCCTGCAACGGCACGTGTGCCGCACCCGCGAGTGGCGCCACAGAGGACATGGCGCCCGACAGCGCCTCGAAGTTGGTTTTGCCCAGTGAGACGGCGGTCACGAGCTTCGAAGTGACATCCGCTGCCTGCTGAGCCGGCAGGTGATAGTCCGTGAGGATGTCGGTCACCGCGTTCGCGACCGTCCCCAGTTGCGCGTTCTCCTCCTTGGCGCCCTGAGCCGCGGCCTTCAGCACCACCAAACCGTCAGCGGAGTGATAGCCCGCGGACTCGATGGTGTACATGCCGACAGCGAGCTCGTGCGACGAGATGCCGACCTGGCCGGCCATTTCCAGGATCCCGTCACCCACACCCTTGATCGCGTCGGTGCTCTCACCCGCCGACGTGACCAGCCGGGTCAGCTCAGTCTGGTAGTCGGCGGCCTCCTTCACCGCGACAGCGCCCATCGCCAACCCGACCGCGGTCACTGCAGTCACCAGCGTGGTCGCCGCACCAGCCAGCTTGCTGGTGCTCGCAGCCGACGCCTCCTGCGTGGCGGCGTTCTTCTCGGTCAAGTCCTTCTGAGTCGCCTCAGCGGCCGTCAGGGCCTCCTGGGCCTTCTGTGACCGACTGGCCTGGATCTCCGAGTTGCGCTGGGCGGCAGCCAGCTTCTCCTCGGCCGCGATGACCTGAGATGAGTCCGCCGCATACTTGACGCGGGCCTCAGCAAGCTGCTGCTCAGCGATCCGGACCTTGCCCGCCGCGGTCTCCGCCGCGGCCTGCGACCTGACCATGTTGTTCGACGCGTTCTGCGTCGCCAACACAGCCTGATCCAGCTTCGATTGCAGGGCTCGGACACCGTCGCTGGACGCTCCAGACAGGGCGTTGCCGAACGTCGAGCCGACTTCCTTTCCGACCTTCTCGACATCACCAATCGTGGAGGAACGCAGCAGGGAGCCGAAGTTCTTGACGCTGGGGATGATGTCGAGATAGACCCCACCAACAGACTTCGCCACCCTGCCGCCCCCTCACCGCTCACTGAACCTCGACCTGGGGGAGTTGTGGCGCGTCACGCCGCAACGCGGCCACGACCCGGGGATCAAGACCACCTGAGGCCATGTTGTGCAGTGCGTCATGCAGGTCCCTGACCTGCTGACGCCGCTCCGACACGGTCTCCTCGCCTGGACGTGGGATGGCTTTCGGCTTCATTGACCCGCCGTGGGCGTTGACGTAGTCGGCCCTCGAGAACGCCACCGTGTCAGCGATGTAGGCCAGGATGTGCGTCGTCACAGGCCACGGCGAGTCCGACATCGCCAACCTCGTCGCGGACTCCGCAGGCAGTTGCCGCACCAACACCACCAGGCGCCTCGACGACAACGTCCCGCGCCACCAGTCGCCGACATCCACCGAGTAGTAGCGGAGAAGATCCGCTTCGATCTCCTCCGGGTAGCTACTCAGGAGGTGGTAGGCATCTGCAGTTTTGGGTTGGCGGCCAGCTCTTCCTTCATGATGACGAGAGCGAGCTGGACGTCAGTGGACCGGCCGCCGCCCGCCAGGAGCCGGGCGTGCTGCTCCTCGCCTAGGAGGAGCTTCGCGAGAGCGGATGCCTCGGTGGCGTCCTTCAGGCCGGACTGGGCTTCCTCGTCGAGCAGCAGCGGGTTCGGGACGAGGATCACGCCTCCGTTGTCGAGCTCCAGTTCGAGGCCCGGCTCCATGCCGAGGGAGTCGAGGGCCTGGTCCCGCATCTCGGTCAGCTTGAGACGCTTACGGTTTGGGCTGGACATGGGGTGCTCCGTTCTGGCGGCTTGCGGCGGCTATCGAGGCCACGAGTTGGCCGTGGAAGAGGGAAGAAGAGGTCGGCGGCGAGCCCCTCACGCCACATGAAGTGGCGTGAGGGGTGGGTCTCCGCGCCCGACAGCCGCCAGAGTGCCGGGCGCGGAGGGTCTGTTAGGTCGGCGTCCCGACACCAGTCGACGCGGCACCGTTGCCGTTCGAGTTCACGGCGACAACCGACACGTTGTACGGCTGGCCCGACGTGAGGCCCGTGACGGTCTTCGTGGTAGTGCCAGCGGCCACCGTGAACGGCGACCCCGATGCGGACGAGCCGTCGGACACCTTGGTGACGGTGACCGTGTAGGACGTGAGCGCCGGGGCACCCGAGGGCACCGTCGCCGCGGTCCAGGAGATACCGAGCTGCCCGCTCGCCGGGGTGATGGTGAGCGCACCAACACCGCCTGGGACACCCAGCGCACGCCAGCCGGGGCCCTCACGGAGCAGCTTGATCGTGTACCCGGCGACAGTGTCCGGGTAAGCCTGGAACGTCAACGGAGTCTGAATCTCTGTCTTCGCCTGCCAGTCCTGCTTGTCCGGCTTGATCATCAGGGCGCGGGGGTAGATCTTCGCCATGAACTGGATGCCCTGAGAACCCGTGCCGCCCGTAGCCCCATCCACACCGAGGAACATCAGCGACCGGTACACCATCTGCGGCACCTTCGGCTTCACCACGTTGTAGCCGGTGACGCCCATGCTGCTCGCGCTCGACAGGGGAAGACCCCAGTACAGGCAGTCCGCGACCGGGCCCGACTGCAGCAGCATCAGCTTCGCCTGCTCGACGTCGTTGGTGACGTCGGTACGCAGCGGCTGCCGTGACTGCCACGTATTGGTGTCCGCGGTCGAGTACTGAGGCGTGAACTCCACGCCGTTTTCATCCAGGTAGCCGAGGTCCGTCCACCCGTCGGTGGTCAGCAGCGTGCTGGACAGCAGACCCGTGGACGGATCGAACGGCGAGTAGTTCGCGAAGTTGTTGCTGCTGCTGTAGTCCTGGATGTACACCGAACCATAGAGCGCCTTACGGACCTGGCTGCTCTGGCCCGGGAAGATCGAATCCCAGTATGCGCCAGCCACTAGAGCCGCCTCCTTGACAGACGGGTAGGCAGCGAAGAGCGCATGGCGTTCTTGCTGCGGAAGGGTGTTGTGTGATCGCCCCGGGGCCGGGGTCGTCTAGAGGGGTTAGGCCGCGGTGACGCGCGAGTCGATGCGCATCCGCATCACGTACCGCTGCAGGTGCTCGTCGTCATAGGACACCCAGGTCGGGCCCATGATGGTCTCGGCATGGTCGATAACCGTCGTGCCAACCGCGGTGTGCCTCAGGCGCCGCATCAACGCGTGCACCTGTGCCGCGGTGTCGTAGGCGGTGGACCGGGTCGTGTTGAACACGTCGATGTCGATCGTCGCGGCGTCAGTGATGTAGTCGTCGCTGCCGCCAGTCCGTGTCACGAGCGCGAACGGCAGTGGCGGCGTGTTCGGCATGTCCACGGACACACCCAGCAGCCCGCACTGGCCAGTGAGGTAGGCGACCAGGACAGCCTCGACGTTGGCGTACATCAGGCCCGTCCCTCAAGGAAGTCCATCGTCTTCGCGAGGATCGCCTGCTTCTCGTTGTGCTTCGACCCGAACTCGATCCAGTACGCGGTAAAGTCCGTTGCTCGGATCCTGCCCACGACCCGTGTCTTCGACGTGTGCACCTCAGCGGTGATGGAGTCCCGGTACTGGCCGGGCGTCGAGTGCTTCGTCGTCCTCGTACCCACTGGAGCGATGGACTTGGCATGCTCGGCGCCCTTTTCCGCCAGCTCCTTCAGGTACGTCACGAGGCCCGGATGCATGAGGGCCTCGGCCAGGTTCAGGGTGTACGGGTCGTCTGCCATCAGCCGGTCACCCTTCTCGCCGTGAGGATCGTGTGGCTGACCCGGCCGAACGCGTCGACCCAGGTTTGTGGGGTGCCTTGGATCTCGTACTGCAACCCATCCCACGGGGTTTTGATCGCGTCGATGACCCGAGCACCAGTGCCGCCGGGGATCCACGCGTTCCACAGGTCCTCGGCGCGGTCCACGTCGTGCACCACGTCCTCATCAGCTGACGCCGGCTGCCACGAACACCCGGACACCGATGTCTCAACTTCGATGCGTGCGGGGACACCCATGTTGTCCTTGGCGCCATCAGAGCGGGACACGAGGATCAGGGTTTGCTGGCCGAGAGGGACGGTCACGGAACCCTCCTACGCCCAGCCGTACATCGTGTACCTGCCGAGGGTTTTCTGTTCTGTGTCCCACAGGTCACAGGACTTGGCGACCCCGCCGTACACGACCTGCACCTCGCCTGTGCGCTGCGACTGAATCTTGTACGGATTCACCAGCAACCGCGCCGCCAGCGCCGTGCACACAGCCTTGATGCCCGCAGGGATCGTCGCGTAGCCGTGCGTGTAGGTGACCTGGATCGTGTCCAGATCACGAGGCCACTGCGACAAGTCAAACCCTCCACCAGGGATCAGGTAGAGGGTCCCGTTCGGCTTGACCCGGTACTGGCTCGACGGGATCGTGTTCCAGCCTGTCCCGCCGCGGTCATCGAGCCACTGCATCTGCGCCACAGAGGTCACCGGCAGCTCGGGAAGCATCACTGCGAAGCCCGGTAGGGGGTCGAGGGTGACGACGTCGTTCACGACCTGGCTCAACACCTGGCCCGTCGAGTCCTGGATCAGGGCCGTAGCGTTGTCCAGGGCCTCCTGGGCCTGAGCCGTGACCAGCGTCTGCTGAGTGAAGTTCTCCAGATCAGACACAGACGCAAACGATGTCACCCCCGGCCTCCCTACTTCGTTTCAGCGACTCGGGACGACTTGCGGGGCTTCGGCTTCCCCACAGGCGTGACGACCTTCGTGGTCGGCTCCTCCGGCTGGGATTCGCCGTCCACGTTCTCGTCGAGCGCCGGGTCACGGGACCCATCATCAGGCGGGTAGTGCCCGTACACCTGAAAGTAGGTGTAGCGGTCGCAGTACTCGGTTGGCATGTTTCACCTTCCCCAGAGGGAGAACGAGACCCCCGTGAACGACGGGGTGGTGCCGGTGAGGCCCCAACGAATCCGGCCCAGCGCGGTGAGCTGGTAGCCGTTGGAGATGTTGCCCCACACCGTCCCCGACGTGGTCAGGACAGCACCGCTGATCGCGGTCGGGTTCGACACCAGCACCCAGTTCCCGTTGCCGTCTCGGACGTCGAAGAACACCGCGAGGCCAGGGGTTGTCCCAGTCGGCGCGTTGGCGACGTTGACGACAAGGAGACCGTTCGACACCTGCGAAATATCGATCGGTCCCGCCACGCCAGTCACCAGGTTCACCGTGCCCGCGGTCACCGTGTCCGAACCCGCCCCCGTCAGCGTCAACCCCGACGCCCGGAACAGTTCAGCGGTGACCGAGGAACTAGCGCCCTCGTTGATCGGGCTCATCGCGACTCCTGTTCGAGAACCAGGGTGTGGTGCCCGGCATGGCGGTGCCGGGCACCACACCACGAGGGGATCAGGAGGTCGAGGTCGCCAGCTTCACGAGCTCGAACGCCTGCGGCCTGTACACCGCCAGCGCCAGACGGCTCGTCGCACGGACCGACACCAGGCCCTGCTCGAAGTCGGTCCCGTTGGTGTTGACCATCTCCACGGTGATGCCCTTGCTGCGGAACAGCTGTGCGTTCTCCTTGAACGAGCCCACCAGGATGTAGCCCTGCGGGATCACCGGGGTCACCACAACCCGCTTTCCCCAGAGCGACTCGCCGGCGTTCTGCGGCTGCCCATAGTCCGCCCCGAAGAACGAACCGCCCAGGTACTGGTTCTGCGAGTCCTTGCCCAGCCGGATCGTCTGCCAGTCATACGGGTTCACCACGAAGGCGTCCGGCTCGCAGAACGCCGCGAACCGGATGTCCGTGAGGGCACCGAACAGACCATCAGCGATCTGCACCGCGGTCGCCGGAGTGTTCGGGGTACCCGCCTCACGACCCCACGTGATGGTGGAGACGGTGGCACCGGTCTCGCCAGCACCCGGGGTGCCGCCAGCGGGGAACGTCAGGCCGCCAGTGATGGTGACACCACCAGCCGAGACACCGGGGGCGACAGTGAACCCGGAGGTGCGGGCCAGCAGGCCGTTCACGCCCGGGTAGCCGGAGCCGGCGAGGAGCTGCACCTCCTCCTGGCGCTGGACACCGAACACGAGCCGGTTGTTCAGGAACGACACGTACTGCGAAGCGTCCTGCAGCATCTCGTCGGTGATCTTGTGGACGTTGGTGACCTTGCCAACCTGCTCCTGAACGCGCGCGATGGCGTCCGTGGAGTACGGCATCGTCGCGCCTTCACCCGTGGCCGCACTGGAGTTCGTCCACGCAGTCTCCTTCAGGTAGGAGATCACCGGGCTGTCGGTGGCGCCCTGCGCGAACAGGTCAGCGATCGTCAGCGGAAAAAACCGCTGCTCCACGATGCCCGGCAGGAAGTTCGGCAGGATCGACGGGCCAGCAGTACCAGCCAGGAAGTAGCCCGACAGAGCCGAACCAGCGGACGTGCCGGACGTCGACTCACCCATCATGTTCGTCGCGCCCTGGGTCTTCAGACCCACCGTGGTCATCGCCGAGTAGCGGCCACCACGGGACGCCAGTGCCTTCTGGTAGGCCGGGTCGTTCACGACCTGCTCGCCGAGCGAACGCCGCTCGATGGCAGCACCCTGGTTCTCGGGCTCCTCGGCGGAGCCGGCGCCAGTCATCAGCGCGCGGGCCCGCTCCAGGTTCTTCAGCTCAGCGCCGATCCGCTCGGACTCGGCCTGCAGCTTGTCCAGCCGCTCACCCTTCTCGGCCGCGGTCAGGTCAGTACTGTCCATCACGGACTTGACCTCGACACCCAGCTGCCGGGCGGCAGTCTTCAACTCGACTTCGTTAGCCATTACAGCCATCCCTTTCGCGTGTTGTTGAGGTGCCCGGCCAGAGCTGGCGGCGAAAGGGACGTCGCCGGACACCCGATGAGTCACTGCAGGGCGTGCGCCTGCACTTCGATCTGCAATGCACGAGCCCGGAGCGCGACCTCATCGGCGGACACGGCAGCGGCGGACTTGACGTCGGCGGCTGCGGGATCGGCGGACTTGGCGTCGTCCTTGGGGCTATCCCCAGCCAGCTCCACGAGAGAGTCCGGCGGGTCTTCCTTCAACTGGCCGTACAAGGCGATCAGCGTCTTCGCCGCGGCCTTCTTCTCGTCGTCGGAGGCGTCTACACCCCCGCGACCACCCGCGAGTGCCGCCGCGGCGGCGTGAACCGCGTTGCGGTTCACGTCCCCGTTCGGCTCCTTCACGGGAAGCTTGTAGTCGGCCTTGTCCTCTGATGCCTCAGAAGGGCCGATCAGGCACGAGGCCCGGTACTGCTCGAGCGTGAACCGAGACGCGGACCCATCCCAGTCCTCATCGGAGATCGCCTTGGCGCCCACAGACTTGCCTGTGGCCTGCTCCTGGGTCTGCTCGTCAGGCTCACCAGTGCCCTCAGGGACCACGCTGGTGACGATCGTGACGTCCGTGACCTGGTCACCGAGCACGACCTGGTTGCCGTCGTCGGTGAACGTCCGCGACAGGGAGTCCCCGTTGAGGCAGTACACGATGGTCCCGGACTGGGCGTCCTCGTCGAGGAACGTGGCCTGCAGATAGGTCCAGTTGTCGCCATCCTCCTCGCTGTAGATGTCCGCGAGGACATCGGAGATCCGGGCCTGAAGATCCTCCACGGAGTTCGACAGGGCCTTCGCAGCCCGCGCAGGCCTTTCCGGCTGGACCCCGGTCTTGGCCGTCTCGGCGGCCTGGCTCAGCTCGGCAAGGGCAGCGCCAGACAGTGCACCGGCCACCGCGAGCCTCCTGGTCGCAGTGGGCATAGCGAACTTGTCCAAGTCCTGACCGGGGGGCACGTTGATGACGACAGCGGACTTGTTCGCGCCGTCCATCGCGCCCGTGTCCGCGTTCACCGCGTCAGCACCAGAGCACGACGCCCCCAAGTCAGCTGCGGCATCGTGGATCGCCTGGATCTGCTTCGCGTCCCTCGCCGAGTTCCTGGCCCCAGCCTTCGCCGTCACATCCAGTCCCTTGCTCTCGAGCACGACCGTGTCCCGGTTCGACGGGATCGCGACGAACGCGCCGTTCAGCAACTCCCGCTTGACGACGGTCTTCCCGTCCTTCTGCTCCTTGCGGGTCATGAACGTCACCGACGTGTTCCGCACATGCCGCTCGTTCACCAGCGTCCGCACGTCCTGGGCCAGCCTCAGGCTCGAGTACGTGCCCCGAACATGCAGGTTCCCGTCATCCTCGATCGTCGGAACACCACTGCCGATGGTCTTCTCCACCGTCATCGCGTGATCGATGTCGAAGTTGATCCAGTCCGGCAGGTCATCCCACTCGTCGTGACGCAGTACCTCCCCGTCCCGGTCCTTGCTCTGCGCCGAGAGGATGACGTGGAACGAGCCGTTGGGCTGCTCGGCATCGTCATCACCAGGCTCGATGGACGCGACGGCCTTGGTCATGATGTTCATTGGGTCTTCCTCTCGGCGAGCGCCAAGTCATCAAGGACCGCGGCACGCTCACTTTCATCGACCGAATCGAGTAGTTCCCTGGACACATCCGCGAGAGCCTTACCCCGCCCCAAGCGGCCCATGATCGAGCGGTAGTACTTGCCCGGCCTCTGCTCCGGTGGAGGAGCAGCCGGCGCGGGGGGAGTGGGCGGCTTCTCCGCGCCAGCCGGTTCAACCGGCGCCCGCTCAGGCGGATCCTGCGCATCCTCATAGGTCTGCGGCACCAACTCGGCGCCCGGCCCCGACACCGCGATGTACTCCCGGATCGTCCCCAGCGGCTGCATCGCCGAGTTGGCGTACAACCGGTTCGTCACGGCACCCGCGTCGTTCAGGTCGAACCACGGCCGCACCTCAGCCGGTTTCGCGATACCGTTCGTCACCAAGCTCACGGCTGTCTCCGCGCGGGTCTCGATGTTGCCGCGCAGCACCTCGTCCACCGCGAACCGGGCGAACAGGTTCCCGATGAACTCCGGCTTCAGTGAGGAGTCCAGCAGCGACTCCAGGTCCTCGATGACCGGCGCCATCGAATCCCGGTAGAACGAACGCATCTGCTCGGTGATGTTGCTGAACGTCGCGTTGTCCGTGATCTGCAGGACCGGGGGCGGCATGTCGAACACGCCCGCGACCTCTTCACGGTTGAGGCGTCGAGACTCGATGTACGCCATATCTTCGGCGTCGAGCTGGATCGGCATCGCCGTCATCCCGGATGGCAGGACGATCGTCGACCCCGCGTTGTCGCTGCCCGAGTGGATCGCATCGAACTCGGCCTTGATCCTCTTGCCGATCTCCGGCTTCACAGCCTTGTCGATCGACAGAGCCAGACTCGGGCGGCCCATGTTCCGCCACCACGCCGCCATCGCACGACGTGACGAGTCCTCGTTCATGATCGTCGACCGCAGCGGCTCCAGCAGAGACCAACCGCGCATCTCCGTGTCCGGGTTGAACCGCAGCCACGCCACGACATCCGTCGCCGGCGCCTTCAAGTACCCGTACGTCGCGGTACCCAACGTGAAGATGTACTGAAGGTCCCCGGCCTTCGCACCATCCCACTCGCCATCCTGCGCGGCGCGCTTGATGAACGTTCGCGACGGATGCATCGGAAGCAGGTACTTCACCAGGCCCGTGTCAGGGTCCCGGAGCTTGTACAGGAAGGCCTCACCGTAGATGTCGTACGTCGACACCACCCAACGCCAGAACGCATACTGCGACAGCCACCAGCACGGCTGACGCAGCAACTGCGCGTACTCCGACGTCGTGTCCAGGTTCTGGCCCGTGTTCGGCGAGTTGTCCCACACGTTCAACGACAGGCGCGCAACCGCATTCGCCCGCTTGTTCACCGCCGCCGCGACCCACGGCTGGCTCTTGTAGATCTCCGCGTAGTAGGCGAACCGCTTCTCCAGCCACATCCCGTCGTGGGCATAGAAGTAGCCCGTCGCCATCACAGGCGTCGTCTCACCCAACGCCTGCGGCGCGAGAGGCACCACCTGGCCGTTGTTCAGCAGCACAACCTCACCCCACGTTCGGCACAGTGCGCTGCAGGTACGCCACATTGCGACGCGCGATGTACAACTCGCCCCGCGCTGGACGCTCCACACCGTCAGACAGGACAGCCACATCCGTGAAATGCATCGACGTCCGATCGGCGTCAACAAGGACAGCGGTGAACGTCGGCCCGGAAACCGGGGTCACCACGAACCGCTCCCTCACGACCTGCTTCACCAGACGGTCACGCCCGAACACCGCGGCTCCCTCCACACATCGACGGTCGCCAGCAGGTCAGGAGCCAAACGTTCAGTTGTAGACAGCGAACCCGTCGTACTCGAACTCGTCGCCGACCGTGTCACCGCGAGACATCAACGCGTTCGCCGCCATCGCCGCCGCCGGCACCGCATCGATGCGCTTCGCTGACGCGCCACGATCCGGCTTGTCCGGGCGGATCAACGCCGGGTCGTACGGGGCCTTCCGCACCTCAACCGAGTCGAAACACCAGCGGGCCACAGGGTTCCCGTGATGCCGGAACCGCTCGTCCTTCACCCAGCCCATCACCATGTCCATGCCCGGCGACATGTGCGTGTACGTGTTCGTGTACACCACGATGCTGCCCTCATCCGGATCCAGGTTCGTCCGGACCGACAACTCCTGCACCACCGGCATCGACGACCACTGGTCACCGTCAGCCCCGAGGATGTCGAACAGCGCAGCGTCATCCTCGACATCGGAGTAGATCCGCTGATAGTCAACGACGTTCCCGTCAGTGACCGTCACCCAGCCGTCACGGACCCACCGCGACATCTGGCCATCCGTGTGCTTGTCCAAGAGTGGCAACGCCGCCTCCGGCAGCCAGAACCGCCACAGCACGTCCACCCCACCATCCCCATCCGGGAACAGCAGGCACCACGCTGTGAGGTCGAACTTCGCGGCCAAGTCGAACCCGACCCAGCACTCCCGGCCCGCCAAAAACTCACGCCCATGCTCCAGCGACGGCCACAGCTCGCCAGCCGACGCGTCATACAGGTGCATCGGCATCCACCGCGACGCCTGACCCACCCACTGGTTCAGACGGAACTGCCGGAAGCTGTTCTCCTGCGCCGGGTTGTTCCGAGCCTCCTGCGCCTCCTGCCGCATCGCCTCGATGCTGAGGAAGTCACCCAGCGCCGGGTTCGCGAACGGCCACGTCGACTCATCAAACGGGTCCGCATCCTGCGGCGTGTTCCGCAAATACACGAACACGTGCGCCGCCCGCCCCGGATCCTCCGCAACACGCTGCATCTCCGCGTGCATCTGCCCCGCAAACCCAGCCGTGTCACTACCCGCCGTCGTCGCCGCGATCATCAACGGCTGCCGGCGAGCACCCGAACCCATGCCGGTGCGCATCGCATCCCACATCGCCCGATCACGCCACGCCAAGATCTCGTCCGCGGCCACACCCGACGGGTTCGAACCCAACGCGCCCGCGGCATCAGCGGCGATCACCGCGTACACGCTCGCCGTCTTCGGGTCGATGATCCGCTTGTTGTGGTCCTTCACCTGCAGGCGCTTCGACAAGATCGGCGACAGCTGCACCATGCGCTTCGCCACGTCGAACACCAGCGCCGCCTGATCCCGGTCCCTGCCGACACCGAACAGCTCCGCCGACTCCTCACCATCAGCGACCAGCAGGTACAGCATGATCGCCGCGAGTAGTTCGCTCTTGCCGTTCTTGCGCGCCAGCTCGATCCACGCGATCCGATACCGGCGGACATACGACTCCTGCTCGCCAGACCACACAACCTGGCCGAACAGTGGACGCACGATGTCGTCCCGCTGCCAGTCACACAAGATGAACGGCGTGCGGGCGTACCTGCCTTTCGTGTGCAGGCAGATCTCCTCGATAAACGCCTGCGCGTGATCAGCCCGCGGCTCACAAAAATGCTCCCCACGCCGCCGGCAAGTCACCCCATCCAGCGTGTAGCCACACGCTGGCGGCAACCCGCTAGCTGAGGAGCCGCTCGGCGCCCGACGCCCGCTCATCGCCGCCGCCAATCGACAACTGAGCCCGATCGCTCGGAGTCAGCCCGAACCGGCCGCCCAGCTTCACCATCGCGTCGATGCTGTCCCGCATGATCTGCCAGTACGGAGACTTGATCTCCCCGCCCGCAGCGCCCCGTCCAGTCAGGCCGTAGGTAGTGAGGTGCTCCGACGCCTCCCGGAACGTGCCTGCCGCCACACAGTAGGCAGTGAACGCGTGCACATCCCACGCCGTCAGAACATGCTTGACAATCAAGTCCGGCGCCAACAGGTCCCACGCTGCCCGCGCGTACTCCGTCAACTCCTGCGTCGGCTCGATCCGCTCCTCCGCAGGCTGCGGCTCAGCAGTGTTGATCCGGTACGGCCGCTCCCCGTGCAGGACCCGGAGAGCATTCGGCTTAGGCGCAGGACCCCGCTTCCCCATGGAACGACCTCCGCTTGTCCTGTGCCCGCACGTTGCACCCGAGGTGAGCGGCCTGCACGTTCTCGTAGGTGTGGCTCCCGCCGCGAGACAGCGGCACGATGTGGTCGAGGCTTGGTGAACCAGGGTTGGGCCACGACAGCGTGTAGTCGATGTGCTCGTTGCACAAACCGCACACCCAGCGGTCCCGAACAAAGACCTTCAGCCGGTCAACCCGCTCCACTGCAGTCTCGGCGCAGCGGATGCGGCGAGTGTGGTTCTTCGCCGCGTCACGCTCCGCCTTCTTCGCCCGCAACGCCAGCGCGGAGCACTCAGGCGAGCAGTACGCCTTGCACCTGGACGACGGGAACTCCGTGCCGCAGATACCGCACGGCATGAACGTGCCAGCCGCCCGCCTGACCCCTCGACGCAGCCGGGCGTAGTTCAACGCACACTCGTCAGAGCAGTACCGGCGCTTGCGGCCCACGAAGGTGTAGCAGCTACCGCACATTCCGCATGTGGACGTGCGCTCCACGCTGGTAGGTAAAACCTGCCGGGCCTTCTGGACTGGGTAGTGCGCCCGCTTCCGACACTGAGCCGAGCAGTACATGTTGGGTCGACCAGTTGCTTGGCGACGTTCATACGGTTCCAGGCAGAAGGTGCACTGTGCGACGTCGCCTACCTCGTGCTTGCGCTTGGGTGTGGACGGTCGACACGACGGCGAACAGTAGACAGCCCCTCGGCCCTTGCCTTCCCCCTTGACTGGCAACGGGTTCTCGCACCCGACCACCCCACAAACGCCGCTCATCAGCCCATTTTCCCTGCCCTGGGACCTATTTTTTAGTTTCGGCGCGGGTGATTCTGGGGCCAACATCCTTGGATACCCTTGCAGCCATAAGGCAGCCCAACATGGCGGTGCGTAGCCCATTTGGAGTAGAGATTTCTCGGTACCCTATGGGGTCTATGTCCGATTCTGCATGTTCACCCGAATGGCGGGTTGCAAAAATATCGGAGCCGCGCTAAAGGGGGGGCCTGACCTCCCACCTGTGTCAACCACAGCCCTCAGGGGCCCCAGGGGAGGCCAGTGGCAGCCCCTAGACCACCAGGGCAGGCAGGCACTCAAGGCGCCCGAGGGGACGATGTGGCGCCCGACAGCGGGCATCCTGTCCAGTGCTCGCCCTGCCCTGCTGGTGTCCACCCCTGCGGGTGTAGTGCGGGGCGGGTGCTTGTGGTGCGCGTGCTGTCAGGACCGGGGTGTAGTGGTGTTGGTGTGGCGTGCGCCAGCCAGTGCGGGCGGGATGCGCCCAGTGGTGGCAGCGAGGATGGCGGCCTGTCGCTCCATCATGCTGACTGCAGGTTGCCTGCGGTAGCCATCATGCACGCCCCGGCTGGTGCCAGGCGCCCGCACGGGCACGTTCAGCCTGTTGGACCCTGGCGTCAACCAGGCGCCCCACCTCGTGTGAATCGGGTGAACTGATGACGATGTACGTGTCGTTGCTGTGGCACGAGCAGACGCAGGGCCTGTCCTTGGGTTCGATCACGCCACCCTCGGCGTACACGGTGGGCTGCTGCTCGGTCACGCCGGGATCGCCTTCCTGCAGTGCATGCTGCTCGGAGCTGGCTGCACCTGGCTGGTGTACCAACGGAAAGAAGATTCTGGGTGCAGCTGCCCTCATGGCTTCGAACGTCTCGCGGGGCAGTCGGGCGACGAGCTGGCCGTCAACCTTGTAGAGGTCGACCGTGTTCGGTGCGGCGTGGGGAATGAGCGCGTGGAACAGGGGCCGCTGGGGTGTTGGCTTGCGCTTCACGCTGCACCATCGACGGTGATGCCATAGCCGACGGCGATGTCCTTGAGGGTGGCGCAGGGCCAGGGCTCGTAGTCGCCGTCTTGCTCGCTGATGCAGTGGTCGCAGCCGTTGCCCATGGTGCAGGTGGCGCAGTACTCGATGTCGCGGAGCCCGTCGGGGCTGGTGTCGTCAGCGGCTATGCCGGTGCCTGGCTTGTGGCGGACAATGATGCGGCGGTCTGCCGTGCAGCGGCGGAGTACGGCGAGATCCGGGCTCGGTTTCGCGTTGCATGTGGTCAGCCACTGTTCGTGGGTCAGTGGGCACCTGCAGGGGTCTTCGTAGTAGACCGGGCCACTGGTTGTCTGGCGCGTGAAGCAGCTTCTGGTGACACCATCATGGCGAGACCAGGTACCGAGTGTCGCGGTGCAAACAGGGCATTTGGCCAGTTCGGGTTGACCCAGTGTCGTTTTGGCGTTCTCGGACCGCTCGACGCTTGCGATGGCGACGAGGATGCGGTGGGTCAGGTCTGATGCTGGCGGCATGATTTGACCTTCTGAATCGAGTACCTTCTCGACAAGTTCGGCACTTACGTGATCTTGCATGGGGTGCTGACTGCTTACCGCTCCCGCCCGAACCGGTGTCCGGGCTGCAGCCGTGCGGTCTGTGCGTTATGGCAGGCAACACACAAGCCCCGCCCATGCTGCGGGTCGTTGGGGTCCGCGCCCGCGGCGACGAGTTCCCGCCGGGACTTCGGGTAGTGGTCGGCGACCACGGCAGGTTCCCCGCAGAGAACGCACAGTGGGTTCTTCTCCAGGACCCCGGCACGGAACCGGTTTCGGTGCTCTGTCCCATAGCCGCGTTGTGTGGCGTCTCCGCGTTTGCTCTCGGAGAGCTTGCGGACTTGGGCGTGGCAGCGGCGGCAGCGGCCGACGGTGGGTTGCCCGCAGCGTCCGCATCGGCGGGGCGGCCGGTTAGGCACCGGCTTGGCTGGCTGGCGGGTCGATGCGCTGCTCGATGGTGGTGCCGTCGCCGAGGTGCCAGGTGATACCGGACAGCTGATAGTCGCGATACTGGCCGTCGATGTGGCTGCTCGTGTAGATCGGCGTCATCGACACCGCACCAGCGGGGGCGTCGGGCATGTACACGTGGAACGTGGTGGTGTGGAGTTCCTGGCCGCGTGGGCTCAGGATCGTGGCGCCGGCGGGGAGCCTGAACAGATCGGCGAGGATCGTGTTGTTGCAGCGGAGCTCGACGACATGCCCGGGGTGCGGCTGCTGGTCGCAGCGTGGGTGGTGGCCGTTGGGGGCGCCGATGCGGAGGTCGACGGCCCACCTGTTGCAGTCGCAGGAGGTTGGAGCCT
The DNA here is from genome assembly GCF_000525635.1 of Kutzneria viridogrisea DSM 43870. Taxonomy (NCBI): domain Bacteria; kingdom Bacillati; phylum Actinomycetota; class Actinomycetes; order Pseudonocardiales; family Pseudonocardiaceae; genus Kutzneria; species Kutzneria viridogrisea. Next base: position 5,484,379 of record NZ_CP007155.1, on the reverse strand, counting down.
CAGTGTCGGGTGCGGCGTGCCTAGGGGTCGTCACTAGCTTCCCCCGTGGCCGTCGTTGTCCCGCGTGTAGCGGTCAGCTTGCTCTGCGGTCATGACGTACTCGCCATCAGCGTGAGCGTGGCTGGCGCGGACTATCCCGATCCCCGGAGGTAGATGGCCGCCGTTGTCGTAGTGGCGTTGCTGTTCAACCGGCAGCTCGGTCGGCTCTGCCAGGACTTCACCCCTGAGCAGCTCTCTTTGCTCGTCGATGCGGCGAATGGTGACCACAAGCCTCTTCGGTACCGCGAACACGACCTTGTTGTCGCTGTCCTTGAACTGCAGCAGGTCGTGGGCCTGCTCGCCGCTCATGCTGAAGTAGGCGGCGTGGACCTTGGTCCGTTCCGCGTTGCCGCCGTTACTGAAGTAGGTGAGCTGCCACGTGCGCATCGGGGGAGTCTTCTGCTCGGTCATGGTTGTTCCCGTGGTGGTTGAGGTTGTAGGCGTCGAGCCAGTGGTGCAGGTTGTGGTCGATGGTCCAGCCGCGTGCGACCTGCCGGGCTGCAATGCTCATCGCCGCCCGGGTATCTGGGTCGGCGAGTGCGCGGAGCGCTGTGGTCCAGTCGTGCGGGTACTTCACGAGCCACCCGGTCTCGCCGTGGGCCACGGTGTCCGCGTACGGGCCGAAGTCGGAGGCGATGACGGGGATACCGAGGGCGCCAAGCTCACGAACCCGCAGGTCGGACTTGGACCGGTTGAACACGCCAGGCCTGAGTGGCGCGAGGCCGATGTCGAAGTCGATGTACCGCAGGTAGTCCTCGACCCCAGGCAGCCAGTTACTGTGCCGTGCCCGGTTCGGGCGAGCAGTGAAGTAGGCGCCGATCGTGTGCAGCTCGACGTCGGGGTTGCGGTCCACGAACCGTTTCACGGCGGGCGCGCACTCGTCCCAGTCTTTCAGGTGGCTGTAGCCGCCGGCCCAACCGACCGTGAGGAGGTCGTTGGTGACGGGCGGCTGGTGGTCGAGCATCCACGAGTCGACGCAGTTCGGGACGACGGCGACGTTCGAGTTGAACTTCGAGGCAACCTCGGCGAGCGTCGCGGTGGACACGGTGACGAGGTGGGCTGCGGCGATGTTGCGTTCGAGGTCCCGCAGAGCCTGCTGGTTGTACACGGAGAATGCGGGTTCGTTGTGGGCCTCGATGTTCCACATGTCGTCGTCCAGGTCGAGTACCAGCATGCTGTCGCTGTGCTCGGCGAGGTGCTGCCAGGTTCGTGTGGATCCTGGGTCAGCGAGTCTCTGCGCGACGATGACATCGGCGGTGGAGTCGTGGAGCACGTCCAACGGCAGTACGCGGCCGTAGGTGGCGTCGAAGCCACGCGAGGCGAGCGCCTTCAGCGGCACTTGGATCCGGTAGTGGCCGCAGCCTGATGTGTCCTCTTGCCAGCCGAAGATGCGGGTCACGGCGTCGGCCCACTCGGCGCCTCGGTGGCGTAGCGGATGCCGCGAACCGAGATGGGGTCGGGGCGCCCGTCGTGGTGGTAGACGAGGTGCAGCGCAGTCGAGCCCGCCGGCGCATCGGGGGCTTCGATCCCGAACGTGACGAGCCCGGTGTCGGGGTCGACGTCGGCGGAGATAACGCGAGTGTGGAGCGGCAGGTGCAGGAGGCGGTGCAGCATCTGCCCGGAGATCTGGAACTCGATACCCGGCTGCTCGGGCTGCTCGCTGGGTTGCTGCTGCGGGTTGCCGGTGCGGGCCCGATGCTGGGTGCGGGTGCGTGTCACTGCTTCTCCTCGTCGGTCGAGGACTTGATCTCGAGGAGACGCGGGTAGAGCGTGAGGGTGACCGCGGTGAATGCACTCTTGCCTGCATCGCCCGCTTTGATCTGGATGCCGTCTTCGGCGATCAGGCCGACATCGACACCGTTGATGTAGACGTGACCGGGGAGCAGCGGGCCGGATGCGGGCCCATTGGGTTCGATGATCTCGATGTGTGCACCCGTTGCTGGCGGCTGGGGCATCGTTCCTCCTGGCGGACATCTGTGCAGATGGTTGCGCTACCCCTTGAAACTTCACTACGGGCGTAGCATACTTACAAGTGAAGGCTCGAAGTGAGGAGGTCCACGATGGACGCCATCGTCAAAAGCGCCGGAGGTCCGACCGAGGCTGTCGTATGGACTGCCAAGAACCTCGTTGGCCTGAATGCCAGCGACGACTCCTACTACGACATGCTGCTCACCCCGGAGCAGGCTGAAGCCCTGGCTCAGGCGCTGCTCCTCAAGGCCGCCGAGGCTCGACACGCGACGGAGAACCAGTGACCAGGAAACTGCTCACCACTGCCGACATCGCAGAACTGCGTGGGCTGGCCAACGCCGCCGTCGCCCGCACCTGGATTAGGCGTGTCGGTCTCAAGGCGGTCGACCGCGATCCCGTCACCGACGCCAAGCTCTACGACCAGGGCGAGGTTCAGGCAGCGGCTAAGTCGATGCCTGGCAAGGGCGTTGGTGGCGGCCGTCCAAGTCAGAAGTCAGTGGGCGCAGCCCAGGAGGAGCCAGGCAAGTAGATGCCCCCAGGGCGCCGGTACTGCTTGCCCATCACCGGGAGCCACGCGCCCGGGGCGAGCTCGGGGTCGTGCGGGGCGTAGGCGTTCCACATGCTCGTCTTGAAGTCCGCGAGCCCGGATGGCTCGCTGGGGTAGGCGATGTCGTCGCGGATCGCGTACCCGAGATACTCGTCGCGGCGGACCCGGGTGTTGCCGGAGGCGTCCCGGTCGGCCATGGCCGCGAGGATCGCGCCCGCCGTGTGGTCGACGTGGTCCCGGTTGGGTGCGGGGTCGCGGTGGCCGAGGGTGTTCTGGGTGCGGATGTAGTCCGGGGCCACGTCGGTGATCAGCGCGCTGAGCATGGCGACGAACGCGGCCTGCGTGTAGCCGGGGCGGCCGTCGATCGGGTTCGCGATAAACGCGGGGTCGTGCAGCATCCGGTACAGGTCCCCGGTCGGGTCCTCCGGAGCCGCGGCGGCGTGGATGAACGTGAACACCAAGTGCAAGTTCGTGCCGTTGAGCTGGTTGGTGGCGACCTGGTGGCCATTCCACGTCTTCAGCTGGTACGTCCAGGAGTTTGGCATGCCACACGCCTCGGCGTAGGCGGCGCGCGCACCCTGGATGCGCATGTCCGCGTAGTCCATGCCGCCGTAGGTCTTCCCCGTCCGGTACGGAACCTCACCGGCGGTGAGGTACACCGTCCACACGGTGCGGCCGTCGAAGATGTCGCCCCACAGGTCGGGGTTCATGAACAGGAGGTCATCGTCCTGGTGGGCGATGAACTGGATGGCGGTGGTCACGGATTCCCCTCGGCAGGTGGGTCGGCCGCCGCGGGGGCACCCGCGCGGTCCCGCGGCGGCCAGATCAGGTGCACGTCAGCAGACGTGCAGGAACAGGTGGACGAACAGCAACAGCACCCCAGTCACCTCCCCCCCGAGGTGGATCGGTCACTCCTTGTCGGTGAGGAGTGCGACCTGGTGCCCGTAGCGGGCAGCGAGGTGCTGGCAGTACCAGTCACCCTCTCGGACCCTGACCTGACAGGTATCGCAGCTGGCGATCACGTCAGCGGGAGTGATGCTGATCGGGAGGACGGCGCCGCGGGTGGTGCGAATCGGCACTGTCATCTCCTCACGTGTGGTGGCGCGCGATCGCGGCGTTGGCCCGGAACATGCAGTCCTCGAGGTGCTCGATCGCGAGGTCCCGGTCATCGCAGGGCGGCACAACGTCGAGCAGGTGCCGGGCCAGGGTGCGACAGAGTGAGCGCACCGATTCGTGGGCTGCTCGACGCGTGTAGCTGTCAGCAGGGTGGTGGGCGAATCGGTGCTCAATGTCGTCGTGAGCAGCGGAAGTCAACGAGATCCCCAGGGTGAAGTGGTTAAGCGCGTGGCCCGAGTGGCTTGTGCTGGCCGGTGTCAGGGTCGATGCCCAGGGAGTCGGCGAGGACACGGATCAGGCGGTTGGTGTCGTCCACTGTGGTGGCTATGTGGACTTGCGCCTGGTGGTCGGCGTCGGCCTTCGCGTCCCGTTTCGCGTCGGCCCGGTTCGCCGCGCCTTGCAGGACGGGCAGCGCCCACGCCTGAAACCAGGAACTGAAGATCACTGAAACGGCCAGTTTCACCGAGTCCGGTGCGGGCAACGTCAACAACGGCACGAGGAACGTCACCCAGAACAGGGCCATCGAGCCGAGGACGCTGGACGCGATCCGGGCCACCATGAGGTTGAACCGATTGGTGGCCTGTCTGGTGGCGAGGAACTCACGAGGGTGCGGGACCTGAGGGTGCACCACCACCCCCGGTGTCACTCTCGACAGCAGAAATCCTCAGCACGCTGGCTGAGGATTCTGGGCACAGATGTGGCTAGAACAAGCATGGACTGTCCAGGTTGAATGGTCAAGTTTGGTGGCGTTGGGCGCGTCGCTGCCTCATTTCGGCATCCACGTTCTCCACGTCACCAACCCTGACGCGGAGGCGCCCATCGGAACCGGGGTGAGCAGTGAGTCGCTGGTCGCGCCTGGCCCACTTGTAGATCATGTCCCGGCTGCGGCCGACAAGCTCGGCGGCCACGTCGAGGGTGACCAGGTCGTTCTCCCCGTGGATCGCGACAGTGGGAAGGAGCCACTGCTGCCCGAACACCTCCGCCTGCCGGTCGAGGTGTGCGCAGGTATCTGGGTCCACGAGCTGGAGGGCACGCCGGTACTCGCGTGCGATGGCGCGGGCGGCGTCCAGGGCGGTGTCGCCGGGGATGGGCCACCGTCTCGGCTTGATCACGCCGCGTCGTGTTCGTAGGCGCGGGCCAGGATGCGCGACAGGTTGTCGTAGTCGTCGAGCGTCATCCTGTGTCGGCAGCGGCGGCAGTTGATGTGACTGTCGCCCTCCTGACGTTCCAGGCTGAGCCGAGAGCACGCCGGGCACGGGGTCCAGAGCCGGTCGGATCGGTGAGAACGGCCAGCGAGCGCCTCGACACGGTCATGCAGGCCGAGAAGTGCCAGGCCCCCGTCGACACCGTCCTCCTCGACAACGACACGCGCGTCCCCGGACCAGCGCATCACGGCGGTCATCGGCAGGTCGAGGAGCGCGGGCCAACTGTCGAGGAGCACATCAACAGAGCGTCGCGCCCGGTAGTTGGGGCGGCCACCGATGTGCAGGTAGGTTCCGGCGCGTTCGGCGACAGGCCACGCCCATCGTTCAAGTTCATCGACGAGGGCGGCTTGGAGGGCTTCGACGTTGAGGCGGATGGGGACGGGTAGTTCCCGGGTGCCCCCGGTGGGTTCGGTGAGGGGGTTGGCGCCTTTACCGAGGAGTTCGCCGAGCTCGTCGTAGTCCGCGAGGGCCTGTTCGATGGCGCGGCGCACGGTGTCGGTGTCCATGCGGCAGAGGCCGCTGGGGGCCGTTGCCCAGTCAGGGACGCGGGCGCGGGTGGTGCCGTCGTCTGCGGTGTTGGTGTAGGTGCGGGCGTTGGTGCAGTGGGTGCCGCGGCGGCAGCGGAGTGTGTCTTCGGTAGTCATGACAGACCTCTCTGACTGGTGGTGGCGGCTGGCGACCTAGGCCACTGACTGGGGTGGACGTTGGAGAACGGGTCAGGCGCCGATCGCGACCAGCAGTGCCGCGACGCCCGCGAGGACGGCGGCAGTGACCCCGAGGATCAGTCCGGCGCGTCCGCTGATGAGGTAGGCGAGCGCGAGTGCGAGGACGGCTACGGGGATGAGTAGGGCGCGGAGCATGGGGTTCACGGGGTCTCCTTCGTGTGGGTGTTGAGCCAGGAGCGTTGGACGCCTCGAATGGAGACATGGACCTCGGCGGGCCGGGTGTAACGGTCGTGCTCTATGGACGTGTACTGCTTCTCGTGGCCGGTGGTGAGGTTCACTGCGACTGGGACGACGCCGTGCTCATCCAGTTGGTCGGCGAACTCGGTCAGGGCTGCGGCGAGTGCACGCAGCGGGTTCGGCAGCGCATTGATCCGCTGCGCGAGGTGATCCTCGAGGCCGCCCACAGTGGATTCTGGGGAGCCAACCACGAACGGGCTCTCCACGGGAGACGGTGCTTCCGGGAGAGTCTGCCGCCACACGTGTCGGGCCGCCATCGTGGTCTCAAGGAGCTGATCGGACCCGACAGGCCAGGGCGGGGTGGTCCACTCGCGGCGGGTCTGGACAGCGAGGAGTTCGGGGTTGACGTCGTCGTGGGGGATCACGTGGTCTCCTCGGGGCGGGTGTCGCGGTGGCGGCCGGAGCCGGGGCAGGTGGCGCCTTTGGGTTTGCCGGTTCGGCTGTGGCGTTCGGTGCGGTGGGGTGCGAGGTATCCGGTGTGGCGGTCCACGACGATCCCTGGGCGGTGGCAGAAGTTGCAGCACGCCAGTTCGGGGCCGGTCACCGTCGCCTACCGGGGTTGATGCTGCGCGGAGCACGTTGTTGTCGAGCGGGTCCGGTATTGCGGTTGCGATGGAGTTCGAGCGCATGAGCGCGAGCATCGACCTCGTTGTGGTTCATGGGCTTCTCGGTCAGCAAGCCGAGGAGGCCGCGGGAGGCCACGTCGGCCGCTGTGGCCATGCTGGCAATTGCGTTCCTGATGGCCTGTTGGAAGCCGTGGATGTCGAGTGTGACGTCGATGGAGATGGCGTTCGTGAGGCGTCCGATTGGGCTTGCGAGTGCCACACCCTGGAGCCGCTGCCACTCGTACTGGCAGACATCGTTGCAGTAATACTCGGACGGTCCGTCAGAGCGGAGTTCGGCCTGGCACCAGCCGCAGACGGGCGCGGTGACCTGGTCGATGGCAGCGATGATGTCCGGGGTCACGTCTGCTCCTTGTCGCGCTCAGCTACCTCACCGAAGTAGTGGTCCCACATCGCTTCGAAGTTGAACTCGTCGATGTGGAAGGTGACCTTGGGCAGTGGGGCGAACCACCGCTGTCGATAGACGCAGTTCTCGATGCGCATCGGGTCGCGGAGTCCGAGTCTCCGCGCGGTGCCGGGCTTGATCGGGGTCACTGGGCCACCTCGTCGGCCATTAGCTCGACCTTGGCCCGTGCGATAGCGAACAGCGCCCGATCTGCCTCGTGCTGTGCCTCGAACTCGCCAGACAGCGCATGGTCGGACAGCCGCCAGTACCGTGCCTCCTCTGCCTCTTGCCGCTCCAGCAGTTTCAGCACGTTGATCAGTGCGTCAAGCGTGGCCCACGTGCCGTCAAGAAGCAGCGGCTGGCCGTCCTTGCAGGTCGACCATGCGTAGCTTTGGAGGCTGATGATGCGCAGGGACGCTCGCCGGTCGTAGAACGCTGCCTTGTAGAACACGGCACACCGCTTCCGGCCGTGCTCGTCGATGATGTCGGACCACACGCCGTGGCCGTTCGACTGCTTCGACCAGCCCGCCGGGAGTCGCGCGTACTGGAACAGCGGGTCGCCATCAACTGCGGGGCCGAGAGTGAACCCGAGTCCGATCAGGCTCTCCTCGGTGCCGCCGCGGATGTCTGTTGGGATGACCTCGGAGGCGACGAACTCGCGCTGGCCTTGAGCCTCCATGTTGGTGATGTACCTGTCCGAGCCTGGATCAGCGCGGGCGGCGAGGAAGTGCAGTAGAGGGTCGCGGTTGGTGGTGTTCTCAGGCGTGGTCACTGTCCTGCTCCCCACACTGGGATCTTGACGGGTGCGTCGGCGGTTGGCGCGCTGCGGAGCTTGATGCCGGGATCGCTGGGTCCGTACACGTAGCTGACGGGCTGCGGTGCGGTCGCTGGTAGCCGGTCGCGGGTGACGCAGCGCGGGTCAGCGAAGACCTGCGGCGAGTTGGCCATACGCAACCACGAGTTGTTGTCGAACCACGCGATGGCGCCAACGAGCTTCGGGTAGGTCTTCGCGAGGGCGTCCCGCAGGATTCGCGTGTCCCAGTAGGCGGGGGTCGTGTCCGCGTTACTGGACGGCCCGAACTCGAACAGCAGAGCGGGCTTGCCGGTACCGACTAAGGCGGTGTAGTCGCCGCTGTTGGCGAACGTCACCTTCGTGGGGTCAGGCAGGTACAGGCTCGCGCCCACGACCTGCGCGTCCGGGGTGAGGCCGTACAGGATCGGCGAGTACCACGACATCGCCCCCGACCATGCGGGGATCACGTTCGGGCAAGCACCGATCACGCGGCCCATTAGGTCTGTCCACAGTGCCTTCACCCCAGCCTCGGAGCGTGCCGGGTTCGTGTTGTCCCGGCCCCACACGAACCAGCTTCCGCCAGCCTCGTGGAATGGCCGGAAGATCACCGGCGCATCCGAGGGCAGGGCGTGGATGTAGTCGATGACCCGCTGCGCCACCCGCAGGTACCGCGCCCGCGCTGTGCTCGTACCCGATAGGACACTGGTCAGGTCCGGTTTCGCCGTGTTCGTGTTGGCGACCCACGCTGACCCGATGGACTGGTCACTGCCCCACAGGTTCGGCATGTGCATGCAGGCCGCGATCAAGCCGCCTTGCTGGGCGTGGGTGGTGGCGATCTTCTGGGCACCTGGGTTGAGGGCGATGCTGGAACTGTCGTTGTCGCCGACGGGGATGTTGACGCCGAGGATCGCGGGCGGCTTCGCGATGTCGAGCAACTGCGCTGCGGTTGGGGTCCGGTCGTCGCTGGGTAGCTGCTGCCCGGCGAGCCACGCGTTGCCACGGATGGCGGTCAGGTACGGGACAACGTCGGCGGCCTTCACACGCTCACCTCCTCGTAGGTGGCCTGGAAAATGTCATCTCGGCACGGATAGAACTCGCCCTTGACGCCCCGGATGATCCAGTCGCCGAAGTTGGCGTGCATGACGTCTTCGAGGGTGCGGATTGCGATGGTGTGCGGGATGTCGCAGTCGTTCGTTGCGCACCTGTCGGTGTTGGTGCAGTAGTAGCAGTAGTAGTTCGCGCGTCCACCGTTGGCCAGGACCCAGTCGATGATCGGAATCGTGCCTTCAGCGGTTCCGTCCCACCGCATGGCCTGGATCTCAACGGGCTTATTGCGGTATGTCCGTGCGTTTATCTTCGCTGCGCGTTCGAGGATGATCTGCGCGACCTGGAGTGCGGCGAGGTCTTCGTCAAGGATCGGGCCGTCCCAGCTGAACTGGCCTCTGAGCGCCGTGCCTCGAAGCCATGCTTCGATGCGGGACGCCATGAACGGAGACATCAAGGCAATCCACCGCTGATCGGCGTCGTTCGGAGGCCAGTGCTCCGCCTCGGCTTTGAGCACGTTCATCGGATGCAGTGGTGTTCCCGCGATGTCCTGCGGGTGCACGAGCTCAACTGAGTCGCCCCAGTGCTGCCACTCCCACGGTCCAGGGGTCGCCTTGCCAGCCAGCTCGGCAAGCAGGTCTGCGGCTTTGGCGAGGATGTCCTGCGGGCTGTCAGCCACGACGCCCCTCCTCCGCCGTGAGCCCGAGCATGTCGAGGAGGCGTGCGCAGTCCCCGACATCCACGGCGTTTGAGGCAACCCAGCGGACCGCGGCTCGCTTCTGCTCGTCCGGGCTACCGCCTTTGATGCTGCCCGCCAACAACTGGCCGCGTTCGTGGATGTCGCTGCTCACCGACGCCCCGCCTCAAGCTCGGCGGCACGGCGACGAACCCACCTAGCAGCAGACGGCCAACCAGCGGACTCCAACTCGGTGGCAACCCGGCGGCGTGTCTCCAAATCAACCTGTGACTGGCTTTTGGTGTTCACGTGAGCTCCTCGCTGGTGTGTCTCAGGTACCCGGCGGCCTCATGCCAGCCCTGCAAGCGGACCGGGTCGCCGCCTTGGGCGAGGCGCCGGTCGGCTTCGGTGTCGATGAGAGCGGCGTCGTGGAGGCGGATGTCGGTGACGCGTCTCCCGACGATGCGGGCGACGGCTGCGGCGTGTGGTTCGTCCAGTTCGCGACGGTCGTCGTGGCCTGGGTGGGTGGTCACGGTTGCCTCCGTTTGGGTTGGCGGCTGGCCCGGATGGTGGCGAAGTGGCGTCAGGGTATGTCGCTTGCACCGTGTGGGTGATTCTTGTGGCGGGTTTGTTGTGGGGTGTGTCGGGTGATTTTTGGACGCCAGTGCCTGCTATTCCGGCCCGTTCCGGACTCGGTCGGTTTGAGCGGGTTTGAACCGGGCTCATGTTGTGGTGAGACCACAACGTCACGATTCCCTGTCGATCTCCAACCGCCCGCAAGGCGCTTTTCGAAAACTGAAAGAAGTGATCTACTGCGCCCATGACCGACGACGCCGACATCCCCGCCAACGTCCTGGAGGAGCTGGTGGCCGCACTCCAAACCACCCCCAACCCCACCCTCCTCAACGTCAGCGCAGAACTCGCCACAGCAGACGATGAAGAACTCTGCGAACTGGGAAAACGCGTCGCCCGATTCCGCCGCAACGCCAGCGCCGCACTCGGCTGGCTCGCCGCCGAATGCTACGCCCGCGGCATCAGCTGGCCCCTCATCGCCGAACAATTCGATGTCCCCCTGGCGACGATCCACGGCTACGCGGCCCCGTTTGTCCGAGCGAGGGAGTCCTGAGCCATGAGCATCCTGGGGAACCTCCGCAGTACCAGGCCAGCGCCGGGCGATGACCCGTGGCGCCTGCACTGCGCGGCACACGAACTCGGGCACATGCTCGTCTGGCAGGCATTCAGTTTCGGGATCGCCGGAGTCACGGTGACTGGTTTCGGTGACCAGGTAGAGGGCTGGACGCACCTCACCGACCAGGGCAAGAACCTCACCAGTCCGGAGCGTTGCCGCCTCTACCTCGTGGGTCTGCTCGCCGGGCGTGAAGCGGACATGCGGTGGGCCCGGCACTCGCGGCGCCCGTTCCAGGAGAAGCACAGCAAGTGGGACCTGCGGGAGTTTCAGAGGATCCACCGTCACCCGTGGGTCTGTGACATCACTGTGAACGTGCTTCGAGCCCAAGCGCACGACGCGATCGCCTGCCACTGGCCGCAGATCGTGCGGATGGCGCCGAGCCTGGCACGCAAGGGGAGCGTGTAGCTGTGAAGGACACCCTGTGGAAACGTGGCTACGAAAGCACGACAGGTCTTGACCAGCATCGGCTCCGTATCGCCGCACACGAACTCGGTCACATGGTGGCCTGGCAGGAACTTGGCCTGCGAGTCGTCTCTACGCAGGTGTGGGGACACGGCGAAGCATCCGAAGGATTCACCAAGCTCGACGGCGGCAAACTCCGCACCAGGGACGACTACTACACGTACCTCGTGGGCCTGGTCGCTGGGCGTGAGACTGACCTGCGGTGGAGCGAGCTGCACCGGATGCCGATCCGGCCCCAGAACTGGGCGCGGGACATGAACGAGTTCTCACGGCTTCGCAACGAGCGTGTCATCCGCGACGTCACTGACGCCCACTTCGCTGCTGAGGCGCGCCGACTGGTCCTGGCTGCCTGGTCACATATCAAGTCGCTGGCCCCTGGGTTGGCACGCAAGGGGAGTGTGTAGCCGTGAAGGACTTTCTGGGGCGTCTTCGTGGTGACGGCTGGGTCAGCGTCGCCAAGTTCGCGGGCACGGCCGTCGTCGCCGCGGTAGCGCTCGCAGTGTCTGCTGTGCAGTTGGTCAAGCTTGCTGGGCAGGTCCACATCGACGACGCCTTGCGATGGACCCTTCCGGTCACCCTGGACGTGGGTGGCGTGGTTGCCACCGTGGTGTGGGCTAAAGGGGGCGGGTCTGCCCAGAAGTGGGGCAAGGGCATCGCGATCATGCTGCTGCTGGAATCCGTGGTAGGCAACGTGATCTCACACCTGCTCGACGCGGGCATCATCCAGATGACAGGCAAGCGGGGCACGCTCCTGATCATTTGCGTGAGCGCGATCTACCCACTGAACCTGTCCGCGATGGTGCACCTGATCGTGTCGTCCTCGGACCGCGTGAAGAAGGCTGTCCCGAAGCACGCAAAGCAGCCGGAACCGCGCAGGACCGAGGCCATCCGGGAGTCCGTCAAGCCCGCGGTGAAGCCGGAGCCCGCTCCCACGGCACTGGAGCGCAAGCCCATCGAGACCGCGAAGCCCAAGAACCTTGTCGAACTCACCACCGCAGGCAGTAAGCGGGAACAAGGTCGGGCGTGGTTCATGGAGCAGGTCTTCGTCCACGACCGGAACCCGGACGAGATCACCGCCTCCGAGGTCGACGCACAGATCGAGACCAACGCCTACGCCAAGAAGCACATCCAGGCGTGGCGGGCTGAAGCATTCGCCGCCATCAAGGCCACGCCCACCGCAGTGGCCGGGAACTGAGGGATACCGCCATGAACCCGATGATCACCGTTGCCGCGCTGGTTGCCCTGGCCGTGATGGTGTTCACCAAGAAGACCTCCACCCCGCTCGTACTGTGCTCGGCCGCGGTAGGCGCTGTCCTGGCTGTCGCCTGGGTCGGTGCGCGGTGAAACGAACCCGTGTCAAGCCGTCCCTGACGATCTGGGATGTCACGTGGATCGTGACGTACTGGTCGTTGAGGCAGTCCGGCAAAGCCATCGTGTGGACGGGAAAGAAAGCCGCGATCCACACTGGCCGGCTCGCGAAATCGACGGCGAAGCCTATCGGGGCGGGCTTGCAGAACCGGGTGGCGCTGGTGTCGTCACGGGCCAAGGAGCGGGCCGAGTTCGGGTTTTGGACTTCGATGGTCGAGACCCTGGATGGTGTCCGGATCCCGGCGTGGAGCGTCGGGTCCTGGCTCGACCAGCACGATGGCCCCGCGGCGGACCCAACCACGTTCAGTGGCCAGGAACGGCGATCCCACGAACCAGTGCGTGCCACCGCGGAACGCCTGGACCGGCCCGCGGCGACACCACTTGCTGGGCGTCGCGGCAAGAAGCTGAAGCCGCCATCACGGGATGCTGCTGTGAAGTGCCGGTGCGGGTGGACCGGGATCGAACGCGACTACGCCCGGCACGTTATCGCCTGTGCCCGCAAGGATCTGCACGCGACCCGCGCCGTACAGGTCGCGCTCGCCGAACACGCTGACCGTTTCATCAAGAAGCCAACCAACGCCCCCGGTGTTGGACAGAAGGGAACTGGCATGAACCTCCGCGACTGGACCAAGTCCGCGATCATTCTGACCCGCCCGAACATCCACCATCCCGCCGAGCTGGCGACCTGGCTGCAGCTCGCAGCCAAGGGCACGGACCCGTTGGCGACCGCGCTGCGGACGCTGGCGGACGGGTTCGTGCGCGCCCAGGTGGACGCGGAGATCGTGCAGCCAGTGGAGCGTGCCGCGGTCGCCGCCGGCCACATCAAGGGCGCGTTCGTCACCGCCGCCAAGGTCTCGATCAACCTGTACGCGACGATCCCCGTGTTCGTGTCGAAGAACACCGGGACGATGAGCGACCCCAGCGCCTGGTCGAAGTCCGCGGAGATCCTGGCCGAGCCGTTCATCGACAGTCCGCGGCAGTTGGGGGCGTGGCTGCTGGAGGCCGCGGCCCCGAAGGAGTTGCCGCAGAACATCCTGATCCTGCTGCTGGACTACCTGAAGGACGCCAAGGTCCACGCGTCGATCATCACTGCGCTCGAGGGCGCGATCGCGGATGCCCGCATGATCTGCATGGCACTGAAGCAGGCTGGAGACGAGGCAACGTCCCTGTATGGCGCGGTGCCTGAGTTCAAGGCCGCGGGCTGACCTCACCTACCAACAACACTTGGGGAGAAGACTGATGTTTCTGCCGGATCAGTGGGCCAATGCCCGCAAGGTTGCTGCCCTGTGCGGCGAAACCCTCACCCACCCTGGCCAGTTGAAGGCGTTCTTTGCCTCCGCCGCGACGGGTGGTGGCGTGCTCGCAACCAGCTTGGCCACGCTCGCGAAGAAGCTGGAGGAGTGCGACGTCGACAAGAGCGTCCTGTCCCACGTGAACGCTGCACTCGGCGCAGCCTGGGCCTTCGAAAAGGACCTCATGGAGGCGGCGTCGCGATCGGGGACTCACTACCGGTCGATCCCGAAGTTCCGAGCGACTGCCGCCGCCATACCTGACCTGTCGGGGTGGGCTGATGGATCAGAGGTGCTGGCTGACCCGCAGATCGATCACCCCAGCGAGCTGGGGGTGTGGTTGACGACCGCGTCGGAGAAGGGATCACTCCTGGCTCACGCTCTGGGGCGGCTGGACTCACGCCTGACTAGCGCCGGCGTGGCCCCAGCGATCGTGAACTGCGTGGGGCGTGCCCAGGATGATGCGGCGAACCTCGGTAACGCGCTGACGGAAGCTGGCAAGCAGGCAGACGCGCTGTACGGGCAGATCCCTGATTTCCGGAAGGTGTCCTGAGATGGCGATCGATCTGCAGGCACGCCGCCAATTGGAGGCCCGCCTGGACCAGGGTGGTGCGTGGGTATCGCGGCACCGGCACGCGGTGGGCCCGATGCTGGTCGCCCTGGGCGTGACTGGGATCGCTGCGGGCGCGTGGAGTTTGGCGGTGGGGCGCGGTTGGGGGTGGACGCAGTGGGCGGTGACCGCGGTCGCCGTGTTCGTGTGGATCCTGCACTTCTCGGCGGTCCATGAGCTGCCGAACCCGCGGGAGAAGCAGTACGCGCGGGCCGCGTTCACCGCGGCCTGTGCGTACGCGGCAGCCGTGGTGTGGTGGGGCCCTGTCCTGTGGCTGCTGGTCGTGGGCGGCGTGGTCACCGTGTGCCTGGGCATCCCGTGGTACGTGCACCGGCGGGTCCGGATCTCGGTGAGCGTGGAGAAGGAGATCGCCGCCTGGGGCGACGGGTCCGCGGTCGGGTTGCCGGGCGTGGAGCTGGTGCAGGCCGCGGCGAAGGCGGGCGCGGACTGGTGGTCGGCGCCGATGCGGGCGCGGGAGCGCGGCCAGTGGACGCGGAGCCAGATGCGGCAGGCCAAGGAGCGGATCGCCGCCCGCTACGGGGTGTCCGCGGAGCAGGTGCACATCACCGACCGGGATTCTGAGGGTGAGGCCCTGTTGACGGTGCACACCAGCCGGGCGGTGAAGACGCTGGAGCCGCTGCCGCTGCCGACCGAGCGGCGCCCGATCGAGGGTCCGCACGAGGTGTGCCGGTACCTGTCCGACAACAGTCCGGGCCACATCACCCTGTACGAGCCGGGCTATGGGGCTATCGATGGCGCCGGGATCGGGGTGAAGGGGTCCGGGAAGTCGTCGGAGGCGGAGCTGGTCGCTGAGATCGTGATCTCCTCCACGAACGCCCTGTTGTTCGCTGTCGACTTGAAGCCGGGCGCCCAACATTGGAAGGGCTGGGAGAACGCAACCGACATGTTCGCCCGCACCCCTGCCGAGCTGGATGTGATGCTGCAGGTGTTCGAAGTGATCTGTGAATATCGTGGTGTGCGCACCGAGGGAACCATCCACGTCCCTACCCCGACCGCCCCGCAGATCGTGTTGCTGATCGATGAGGCCGCGCTGGCGTTCTCCGACAAGGATGCGTTGACTGATTTTGATGAAGCGATGGATCGCCGGCAGGTGATCGCTAACCGGGTTGCGTTGATGGAGAAAAACACGCGCGTGTCTCGTTCATTCGGTGAATGCAAGTACATGTTCACCCAGGACGGCTACGTGGATTCGTTCGGCAACGGGTTCATTTTCTCCGAGCTGAAGGCCGGGAACCTCGCGATCTTCCGGACCGCTGACCGGGGAGACACCGGTCAGATTCTCTCGGGAATCGACGTGGACCCGTCCAGGTTCCCGAAGAACCAGCCTGGCACCGCGTACTGGAGTTCGTATTCCTCCGATCGTGACGAGGTGGTCCGGTTCCACAAGCGCACCGACAAGCAGATCGGGGAGTTGGTGTCCCGGTTCCCTGCGGGTGTCCCCGGGGCGCCGTCCCTGGAGCCGGGACTGCTGGACGCGATCCGGGCCCGGGTCGGGGACGCCTACGACCGTCGGTTCGAGGGACGGTCCCCTGTCCCCGGTCGTTCGGCTGTCCCCGCGTCCCCGACTGGTGTCCCCGCGGTTGTCCCCTCCGGTGTCCCCGCCGTGTCCCCAGAGGGGGGACTGCCGGACTTCGCCGCAGCGAATGCCGCGGCCGGTGTTCCCGAGGGGCCAGACCGGTTGTCCCCGGAGGAGTCCCGGGCCCGGGTCCTGGAGGCGCTGCGCGAGTTGGGGCCGGACGCGACGACGAAGGCGATCGCGGAGCGGGTTGGTCGGTCGGTGACGTTGACGCGGGCCCGGCTGAACGAGCTCGCAGCCGAGGGGTTGGCGACGTCGAAGGGCAAGCGTGAGCCGCGATGGACCGCGACGCAGTAAGCCCGCTGGCGGCTCCCAGTGATGCGCCAGCAGCCTGGGAGCCGTCGTGTTGTGAAGCGCTTATAGGCGTGTCGAGCCGCTGATAGCGCTGGTTGAGCCGCTTATACGCGCCTGTTGTTGTCGTCCACGCGCGCACGCGCGCGCCTGCGCGTTGGGGGGCGTTTGGGCTTGAGTGCCGCTTATACGCGCCTGAGGCGCTGATAGCGGCTCGAACGTACCTGTCCGAGGGTGTGCACGCCCGTGGGGTGTGCGTGGAGCGTTGGAGGCGTGATGCTGGGTCGGACGCATGCAGTGTCCGGATGGTGCGCCGGGTTGGTGGTGGCGCCAGCGGTCGGTGTGCACGGGCTGGGGTCGGTGCTGCTGTTCGCCACAGTGACCGCCGGCTGGGCTCTAGCACCGGACCTGGACCACCCAGGCAGCGTGGCGACCCGGTTCGCTGGCCCGGTCACCGGGATCCTGTCGCGGGGACTGCGGGGACTGTCCGCCCGCCTGTACGCGGGGACGAAGGGGCCGCGGGACGAGGACTGGGAGGGGACACACCGGCACCTGACCCACACCCTGCTGTTCGCGGTGCTCGTGGGGGCGGGGACAGCGGTGGGGACTGCGGTGTCCCCGTGGTGGGGAGTCCTTGTCCCCGTCGCGGTGGGGACACTGCTGGCCGCGCGGGCACTCGGGGACTGGGTGCTGGTGGCGGGGACTGTCCCCGTGGCGTGGGGACTGGTGGCGGGAGGGGACAGCGTCCTGGAGGTGTTGTCCCCGGTGCGTGGGTGGATTGGGATCGCGGTTGGCTTGGGTTGTCTGGCTCACTCTTGTGGCGATGCGCTCACATTGAGTGGCTGCCCGATCTTGTTTCCGATCCCGATTCGTGGTGAGACCTGGTTTGAGCTCGGGCCGCCGCGGGTGATGCGTTTCCGGACGGGCGGGACACTGGAACAGTTGGTGGTGTTCCCGGCGTTCGCCGCCGCGGGAGTGATGCTGGTTCCGGGGGTGTGGCCACTGGTCGCGTCAACTATCGGTCATGTGCTGGGAGTGAGGTAGTCGTGGCGGTTGCCGTGGATGCACTGTCGGACGCGGAGTGGTTCGTGTTGAATGCTGCGGTGCATGAGGCTGGTCACCTTGTGGCGTGTATCGCCCAGGGGCTGCCTGTCGTGTTCGCGCGGGTGGAACGTTACGGGACGAGCGCGAATGCGGTGCGGGGTTTGGTCCGGGTGGATGACGCGTTTTTGGATTCTGATCCGTTGGGGGCGGTAGTGGTTGGGGTTGCCGGGGTTGCTGCTGAGGTTGCGTGGTTGTGTCGAGAGAACTCGATGGGCCGGTCTGCTGCCCGTCGCTATGTGGGTGGTGCGGGGTGTGAGGCTGATTTGCGTCTGGTTCGAAAGTATTTGCCTCGCGCTGGTGTTGGTGAGTCGGTGGCGAGGGAGTTGGCTGAGCGGGTGGTGCGGGAGCGGTGGGGGGCGGTGCTGCGGTTGGGTGAGGCGCTGGCCGCTCGGGGGTGGCTGGATGGTGGACGGGTAGCCGCGTTGGTGCGGTGAGGTGGCGGGCCCCCGTTTCGGCGGGGGCTTCGCTGTGTCTGGGTTGTGGTTCACCCAGTACTAGACATGTTCAACATGCTCAGCTAATCTACTCATGTGAAGACGTTGGATCCGAACAGCCCCAAGCCACCATCGCAGCAGATCGCCGACGCAATCCGCGAAGCCATCCGGGGTGGCGAACTCAAGCCCGGCGACAGGCTTCCCGGACGCGCCGAACTCATGACCCACTTCGGTGTCGCCGCCGCGACCCTGAACTCCGCACTCGCCACGTTGAAGCAGGGCGGCATCCTGGTATCCCGCCAGGGATCCGGTGTGTTCGTCCGCACCGACATCGACAACCAGCACGACACCGAACCGACTGTCGACCATCTGGCGTCGATCAACGCCCGCCTGGCCCGAATCGAACGCCACCTCGGCATCGACACCGCCGCGGAGCAGTGAGCGGCACGACAGATCGATTGGCCATGAGCAGCAAGGAGGACAACGACATGAGTGATTGGCACTGGCATGAGGCGTTACGAGGCTCTTTCGAGCAGTTTTTGGAGGCTGGGCATGACGAGGAGGAGGCGAAGCGACTGGCCCAGTGGGACACCCGCCACTGGTGGTCGGACTCGGACAGTCACGCGCTTGATCGCCTGCACCCCTGGTTGCCGCCGCATCTGCGGGACAAGTAGGGGCCCAACACCTCGGCATCGACACCACCAAGGAGGAGCAGTGAGCATGTTGCGCATCCCACCGAAGGCCCTGGGGGCAGGCTGGCACGAGTTCAGGTATCCGCGTCCTGCCGTGGACGAGCCGACTGATGCGTTCAAGCGAGGCGTGGAGGCTGCGGGCGCTGTCCTGCTGGCCGAGCGCATGGACCTGGTGGAGCGGGTCCTGGTGGAGCGGCTGGGCCGTTCCACAGCGGACGAGTTGATGGGCGCGATCGACATCGCACTGGAGGAGGAGCAGTGAGCACGAGCGAGTGCATGAGCAGGGGTAGTCGGTGTTGGGATCTCGCCGACCACCTGTGTGACGACGGGCAGTACCGGTGCGGTGAGCACTGCATGTGCGGCGAGACTGAGGAGGTGACAGGGTGACCGACGATGACCTCGTGTTCGTGATCGGCTTGCTGCGGGGCGCGGTCGAGGGTGATCCGCGACAGTACTTCGGGTCCATCCGGTCCTGGGACCGGCATCAAGCGAACGCGATCCAGTGTGGGGTGGTGGAGGTCGCCGAGGCCGTAGAGGAGGTGGATGGTCGGCCGATGGTGGTGCTGTCAGAGGTGCCGACCGAGTACGGCAAGGAGTTTTACGTCCGCCACGATCTGGGTGGTCTGCCACCGGGTCGGGCGTACATGTGGCCGCCGGAGAGGTTGTCTACCGCGATCGCGGAACTGGCCGCCACCGAGGGGTGCGGGAAGGTGATGTGATGGCAGGACGTGCGGATCGAGACCGGATTGACCGGGGTATCCGGAATGCGATCCTCGCCGCAGACTGGGACAAGGTGATCAGTCTGGCTGAGGAGGAGCAGTGAGCAAGGCCGAACGGGACTGGAACGGGCTTAACCTGCGGCAGCAGGTGTATCTCCGCGCCATCTACCGCGCCGAGATGGTGCACGAACGCCGAGAGCTCGACCGCGCCCACACCGACCGCCGAATGTTCCCGCAGCACAGGCCCCGCGACGAGTGGGCGTGGCTCGTGTTCGCGATGTCCGCCCAGGCCGACTACCACCAGGCGATGATTCACAACGAGGTCAAGGCAGCCGGGGAACTTGACCAGGGCGCCGGAAGCACCCTCAAGGCCCTCGCCGACCGCGGCCTGATCGAAGTAGAGGGCGGCCACGGCCGAGGGCGCCGTGGCACCGTGGTGGAACAGATACTGGTCAAGCTCACCACCGCCGGACGCGCCGCTGCCCGCGTCGACAACCCGGCCCGGGTGAAACCACCCAAGGGGCTGCTCTCCGAGTGGCTGTGGGAAAAGCTCGCCGCCATCGCCGTGGCCGAGCCGGACGGCCTGGATGTGGACAAGGCGGGTGGCTGGACCTGGCCCCATCACCTCGGCCCTGAGCGCAAGGGTCTCATCGAGGTGCGGACCCACGTGGAGCAGGCGCCGCCTGGGCACTGGCTCTGGAAGGCCATCGAGGAGGGCCGGATGCCCCCGGAGTCGGTGATGTTCAAGAGGCGCCGCTGGCACCTCACCGCAGCCGGGCGCGAGCACATCGTGCAGCACCTCAACACGTACCGCGCAATTTTTCCAGACGTGATCGTCAGCGAGTAGCAGCACGGACCGCGTGGCCCCCGTTTCGGCGGGGGCTTCGTCGTGTCTGGGGTTAGGCGTCTGCCCAGCGGATGTCGGGTGCGAAGTTGTTCTCGAACGCCTCTGGGCCTCGCGGCTCGCCGGTGCCGTGCTGGGTAATGAGCTCGGTGGCGATTTCCCAGATGCTGCCCGGCGGGGTGACGACGCCCGCGGCGACGGCGGGCTGGAGGTTGTCCAGTTGGATGCGGGCGAGGTCGAGGATGAGGGGCCACTCGGACTTGGGGACCCCATGCTGGTCGGCGGCCTGGATCCACTGCTGCTCGGTCATGGGGGCCATCCTCACTCGGGAGATGCAGTGATCGCCATGGGGTCTGATCCAACACACGCTGGGGCCGTGTCGAGCGAATGCAGGGAGGGGGTTGCTTTTAAAGCAGGGAGGGGGTTTACTTACCTCATGACGACGACCACCACCGCCCGCCGCATCTGCCGCAGCGTCAACCACCACGCCGCCGCCAGCCACACCCGCAACGCCTCCCTCGGCGGCATCGAGGTCTACTTCGACGCCATCGGCCACGAGGTCACCTGGACCGAATCCGGCCACGTCATCCCCGACAGCGGCCTGCCCTTCGAGTACACCTACCGCTGGACCGTGCGCCCCGATCACCGCACCACCGCCGCTACCGTCCAGGACGAGCTCGGCCGCTACACCGTCGGCGTGATCGCGTGACCCACATCGAGGACTATCTGCACCTCAACCGCAAGGCCCTAGATGAACTCCCGCCAGCCGAGCGGATCGCGGTCCTCGCGGACCTAGCCCAGCGAGCGAACAAGTGGCTGGCTGACGCGCGCTCGGAAGAGATCGACAGGCTGAGGTCGGAACTCGGCGGCGACCAGGCTGTCGCTGAGGCGCTCGGCATCTCCCGGCAGACCCTGGCTGATCTCGGCGACGGACCAGCGGTCCAACTCGGCAACGGCGCATGGGCGCGTCCCCGCCTGCTCAAGCGGGGATGCGAGCTGCTGCTGAACTACCTGCCGCCAAGCTCCCAGCCCCGGGACGTGTTCCAGGCCCTGGAGATCCTCAGTCGCCGTGGACGCCCAGACCCGAAGCAGCTGCAAGCCGCCGCGCATCGTCTGGCCCGGTCAGCGAGGCTTTCGCCGACGTTGGGGAACGAGATGCCCCAGGACGAGATGCGGGTTCTGGTGCGGGCTTTGACCCACGCGGCGGAGATCAGCAGTCAGTAGTACGCTCGCGCCGTTCTCCCCGCACGGGGAGGTGGGTCGGTTCCATTGAGTCGAAACCGAAGCTAGTTCTCCACGTCGGTGGAGGTGGGTCGTACAGTGTGCTACCACGATCCGGAGTTCTCCACACTGGTGGAGGTCGAGTCATAGCAGAGCCCCAGGTTCCCGCCTGGGGCTTGTTACTGTTTGCAGTCCGGCGCCCCCGGGGAGGATCCGGGGGCGCTTGTCCGAGCGGGGGCGAGGACACTGTGGACATCGCCTGACCAGCGGAGATCGTTACTCCGTACGGCTGGCTTGCTTCAAGATTTGGAACAGTTTGGAGCAACTTGGAGTTGACACGGGGCCGCCCTGCTCCGGGGAAGTGGAGCAGGGCGGTGGACTGGTGGTTACTAGTTGACAAGCTTGCGCAGAGTCGCGACCTCGTCCACGTACTGCTGCGCCTCCACCAGCTTCGTCGCAGCGCGGTCACCGTGCTCGGCCAGCCAGTCTTGGAAGTCCTCGCTGGCTTTCTTGGTGGTGATGTGGAGGTGGACCACATCTCGAAGCGCGCCAGCGGCATCCAAGGTGATGATCGCGGTATCAAGGTCGGCGCCAGCTCGGATCGCCTTGCCTATCCGCTCGTTCCGCGCATCGCGAGACTTCCGGCGGTCGTAGTCATCGAACTCAAGCACTGTTCCTCCAGTAGGGACGTTTCGTGACGGGTCCTGGCGGACCGGACGCGGCACCCACGGGGGTGGATGTCGCATCCCGTGCGCCAGGTGGTTACCGGTGCAGCCAGCGCTGGAACGGAGTCAGCTTGGCCTCGGCTTCGCCGGCTGCGCGGTTGAGCTTCTGGTAGGTGGGGTCGGTGTCCTCGAACGGGTCGCGTCCGTTGTTGGAGCGCTCGTCGCTGTAGTCCCTGACGGCGTCACGGGCCGCCTTGTAGTTGCGGATGTTGTCGTCGGCCATGGCGGTCTCCTTCATCACTTGGTCGCGCAGGACAGGCACTTGATGCCGGTGGTGGGCATGCCGCACGCGCAGCAGTCGTTGATCGGGGCCTCGTAGTCCATGATGGGTGTGCTCCTTGCGGGGAGTGGGCCCGGTCGGCTGGTTCCTAGGCGAGCCGACCGGGCCGTCTTCGTGTTGGTGGCCCTGGTGGACCAGAGGCGGCACCCGGGCGGGGCGGATGCAGCCTCCTGCACACCAGGCGCCGGTCAGTCGAGATGCCCGGACTGGCGGGCGGCCGCGATCTCCGCGGCGCTGCTGTTGCGTTTCGCCGCGTCCAGGGCTGCTTGGGCGCGTTTCTGCTCCAGCTCCTGTGCCGGTGAGTTGAAGGCGCTAGCCCCCGTGTCCGCGACCCATTTGTCTAGCGCCAGGTTGTGGAGCCGTTTCACTTGGTCTTCCCGGACGGGCTCGGTCTTTTTCTTGCCGAACATGCGATCAGTCCTCTCAGATGAGTGCGGTTGCGAGTGCTGCGAGGGCGAGTGCCCCGATGTGCCAGGCCTGGTCAATGGCGTAGCCGCCGGTGCCCAGGCTGGGGTTGTCGAAGCTGGTTGGTTCCTCGGCGCCGTTCTTGCCGATGGACACGACGTGGACGGGCAGTTCTTCCCCGCCAGACGTCTTGACGTAGGCGCGGATGTTCTCCCTCGGCTTGCCGAGGCTGGGGAACACGGGGCTGCCGAGCTTGGCGGAGAGCCGGGCGAGCCTGCCCCGATCACGGTCAGCCCAGTAGTGGGTGACCGCGGAGACGGCTTGTCCAACGACGAAACCAGCGGGAGTGATGCCGAGGCGCAGTGCCTTGTTGAGGACCAGGACGGCGCCGGCGGTGTGCGCCGTGTACTGGAGCACGTGCCCGAGACATGCCCTGGTCCCATCAGGGCCAGGGTCGCATTTGTGCGCGGCCTGCGGGTCGGTTTGGCCGGTGAGGTGGTCGGCAACCTGGTGCACGGCGTACAGGGCGGCGGCGAGCGCGGCGAACTTCGCGGCCTTCGAGGTCATGACGCGGCCTCCTCAATGAGTGCTGCGACACGGATGTGGCAGCCGGGCTGTTCGCCTGGCTCAGCGATGCGCTTGGACGGGTGCATGTCGACGACTTGGGAGTCGTCTGCCCAGAGTCCTGCGTAGGTGAGTGCGTCACAGACGGCTCGGGTGAGTTTGTCGAGGTCTGGGCGTTTCACTGCGGGTGGCGTGGAGCGTTTCGGTGCGGACAGTGGCCGCGGCAGGACGAATTCGAACTTGGCGACGAGCGGGACACCAGTTGTGAAGCCGCGGTGTCCGGTTTTGCGCATGGCGTCGATGACGGTCCAGCGGATGTCTTCGCGCCAGGGTTTGACGGCCTTCGACATTTCGATCATGACTCCGCCACCAACGTGCCGCTTGGAGCCTTGCGGGGCGGGGCGACCAGGCACGAACACTTCGAGCATTGGCGTGACGGTGGCGGTCATGCGTTAGCTCCTGGGATGAGGCCGCGTCCGATGGCGATGGTGACGGCGTGGGTGGAGTTGGTGGCCGCGAGTTTGCGGATCGCGTTGTGGGCGTGTCGTTTCGCGGTGTCGAGGGACATGTCGAGCTCGCGGGCAGTGGTCCTGTAGGTGTGGCCGAGGGAGATGTAGTGGAGGACCGCGAGCTCGATCTCAGTGGGCCGGGCAATGCGGTGGGCGTCGACCTCGGCGGCCATGGCCTCGATGTCACTCATGGCTGGTCTGCGTTCGTTGGCTGTCCGACCCAGCGGAGGAGGGTGAGGAGGTGATCGGTGCGGACGTCTCCGTCGCGGGTTTCGAACCGCATGATGGTGGAGGCAGCGATGCCCAGGTTTTCTCCTGCCGCCCTGAGTGAGAGCTGGTCGCGACGGCGCTTCTCGCGGACGAGTGCGGGGAGGATCTCGATGACGTGGGCCAGTTCCTCGTAGGAGGTGGGTGCTGAAGTCGGGTCACTCACGGCTGGTCTCCGTCCTCGAAGGGCAACCCGTCCATGCAGGCTGCGGCGAACCGCATCCCGGCTTCGATGTGATCGGGGCAGAGAACCCGACCGTCCGGGAGCGCCAGCCAGTCGCCTAGGTGGTAGCGGCGCTGGGTGTCGGTGAGTTCCGGTCGGCCGTAGAGGATGGGGCCGGGTTCGTTGTCTTCGTCGTCTTCGGGAATCTCGTAGATCGTGGGGCACTGGCCGTTGGTGGTGCGGCCGTCGCAGCGCAGCACGTAGAAGGTGCGTGTCTCGAAGCTCATGGCTGCCGCTCCAGCTCCAGGAGGGCCGCTTCGACTGCGAGGCGTGCGAGGTTGTTGACCTCGTGGATGAAGCTACTGTCGACGCACTCCAGGGTTTGCGCGGCACTGCCGTTTGGGCTGATAGCTGCCCACCTATTCAGGACGGCTTGCACGCAGGATTTGGGAACTCCGATCCCGAGTGCGCCATAGACGTAGCCGTCACGGTCCGGCTCGTCGTCGTTGCTGCGGTGCAGAACACTCACGGCTGGTCTCCGTCCTGTACTGGGATGCCGGCGGCATGTAGGGCTTCCTTGGCGCGCTGGATGTAGCCAGCGTGGTTCCACTTCTCGGCGAAGTACTCGCTGACGTAGGGCAGCATGTCTTCGAGTCCCTCAAGGGCATCTGCGAGCGCGGCTTTGAGTCGCCCGTTCTCGACGGTGACGTGCGCCAGTTCCTTGGCCTGCTCCGGCAGTGCGCCCGGCTTGGGCATGGCGTCGATCATGTCGGCGACGGTGACGCCTTCGCCGTCGGGCAGGCCGAGATGATTACGGAGGATCGCCATCTGCTCCGCGTACAGGCTGCTGCTCGCGGTGAGGAACTCGACATCCACCACGAGCTTCCGATTCTCTGCGGCGAGCTTCATGTGTGCATCGAGGAGGTTCCCGCCCTTGTGCTGCTCGTTGACGTACGGGGTGTCGTGGGCGGCGTAGTGGGCGAGGATCGCGGCGGCGGCTTCCGCCGTGTGCGCCTCCCACGTATGCCAGTGACCGCGACACGTATCGAGTGGCTTGCGGCTTTCGTGGATGGCCCGCGCCACTGCCTCCACCACGTCACTGCCGGGCTCCGGTACTGCCAGCTCGACGGGGATCCGTCCAGCCGGGACAGTGCCCTCCATGCATTCGTTGGACTGCCAGCCGGACATGTTCTGTTGGCCAGGGCAGTACACGAGGTGCCACGGTTCGTCGTCGGGTTCGGCGAGCTTCACGTACAGGTGATCGGTGGCGATGCGCAGGCTGCCGACGGGATCTTCTTCGGGTGTGGTTGTAGGCAGGTCGAGTCCGTAGGGGGCTGGGAGTTCGTTGATGACTCCTTGGTTGGAGGTGACAGGCTTGCCGTCCACCACGACCCGGATTGAGCCCAGCACTTCGACACCAACGAGACCGCCGTTCGCGTCCCGGTCGATGTTGATCGACGCGGTGATGCACTCGGTACGGTCCACATCGGCGTCCCGGAGGTGCACGTACACCGAGCCCTGCGCGGGCTCCGTGGGCGGCTGCCATCCAGCGGTGAGGAGCGTGTCCGCGATTTCGCCGACCGTCACTGGCCGCCAACTGTCGCCAGCCGCGGCGACACAGTTGAGGTCCTCTGCGTCCGGGAGATCCGGGTTGCTGTCCCGGTCGGGCCGGAACGCGGCGGCGAGAAGTTCCACCGCCGCGTCCCGACCGGTCCGCTGCTCGCTCACCGCCCCTCCTCGGCAATCGTCCAGCGTCGGGCCTCGCCGATCTCCCAGGCGTGCACCTCTACGTGATGCAGGAACCGGGCATCAGAAGCCACGACGCCAGGCGGGGACAGCCACGCGTGCTGGCCCTTGCCGGTGTTGTCGCCCTCGGTGAAACGGATCGCCCACCGGCCGGTTTCCGGGCACACCCGGATCGTGCCCACCGGGTCGTCAATCGGATGCTCGCTCACCGCTTCTCCTTGAAGTCATTGGGTTCCACGCTGTCGTCGAAGATCACGACGTGCCCGTCTGGCCACGTCTCCAACGCACCCCACACATCGGGGTGCAGGAGCCGCAGGTGGTTGAGTAGGTCCACGCTGGGCATGTCGGATCGGCACACGTGGCAGTGACCGGTATTCAGTGGCTCGGTCATCACGCCACCTCCAGTTGCGTCTCGTCCAAGCGCCGGAACCGGTGCTTGCACCCGGCTGCTGTGCACCGTTTCGCGTCCGGGACCTCGCGGGCCGGGATCGCCTTCGACACGTCCGGGCTGGTGTGCCCACAGGCGGGGAACCCATCGACCATGACGTGCCAGACGACTGTGCCAGCGTTACTGGTCTTGCCTCGCCTGGTGTATGGCGCGGCGATCAGGTCCCCGGATGCCGCGGTACCGGCCAAGACCCTCGCCTGTCGGATTTCATTCCGCTCGGCGGGCGTGGTGCCGCCGAAGATGCCGCACGGGATCGCCTGCTGTAGCGCCCACTCCAGGCATTGCGCGGTGACTGGGCACGCGTTGTTGCAGATGCCCTTCGCGTACGCCTCCTGATCCGGCGACATCGAGCCACGGTCAGGGGAAAACCAGATCGACTTTGCCTTGCTCCGGCACTTCGCCCGGTCACGCCAGTCCATGTCAGTCCCCTCCGTCGCGGGTCTCGGCGATGGCGAGCGCGTTCTTCTCTGCCTGCTGGAGCTGCCAGATCTCGGCGCGGAGGTTGTCGATGCGGATCCGCAGTGCCTCCAGCGACTGGGCCAGGCGTGCGTTCTCATCGGTGAGCCGCTGAATCTCGTCGTCCTTCGCTTCGAAGATCGGTTGGATCGTGGCGAGCGCCGCATCAGCGAGGTTCAGGCAGTCTTCCCACGTGCTGTCGATCGGGTCGGCGGCACTGATGGACTCAGCCACGCACTGCCGCAAACCATCCACTACGGGCTCGATGTGCTCGGTCATGTCGTCCTCCTTGGACGGTTAGCAGTCGGGGCAGCGGGTGATTTGGCCGGCGATCCACACCCACCGGAAGTCGTTGCACGTGCCGCAAGTCGCGTTCACGGTGTCTCCTTGGGGTAGCAGCGGTGAATGGTGATGGCGAGGACGGCGATCCCAGCGGCGATCACGGGCGCGAGGGCGATCCACTCGGGGGTCACGCCGCACACCTCCCCGCGGTCGAGAGCAGTGGCAGCAGGTGTCGTAGGGCGGCCTCGCCTTGCTGGGGGACGACACCGTTCCCCAGTAGCTTCAACTGATCGTTCCGGGAGACTCCCTCAACGCCAGTGACATGGCCAGCTGGGAGGCCCATCAACCACTCCACGAACCGCGGGCTCAGGACTCGGTTGGCTCGCCGTCCGGGCTCGGTGGGCTCTGGGGCTGGGCGGCCGAGGACAGACTCCCAGCGGCGGATAGCGGGCTCGTAGGCTCCCCAGTCCAGAACACGTCGGTCAGTGTCCAACCGAGGTTGGTGCTGCCCTTCTTCGCGGACCTGCGCGCTGTCGCATTCCGTGTTCCACGACTGTCCGCCACCGTTGGTGTCGGCAGCAGCTTCTCCCCAGTAGCACTGCCTATCGGTGGGGCAGGCAGTGCAGAAGCCGCCCTCGTCGTACTGCCACTCTGGGTGTCCGCAGCGCTCACACTGGTCGGCGTCGGCAGTAGATGTTCCACCTCGTCGGCCAATGTGGGCCCATGCCCACCCGCCTTGCGCTTGTCCAGGTGCTGCGAACCGCCATTCACCGCCAGTTGCGCAGTTGGTGTTTTGAACAGCTGCACCGCCGAGGGCAGCATCAAGTCCCCCGACGAGCCTCGCTGATTCGGGCCACCCTTCGTCCCGTCCGTCGCCCGCGGTGTCGGCAGCAGCGACGAACACGCGGTACCGGTTGTGGGGGGCTCCCACTTCGGCAGCTCGTAGGCCACACCAGACCGCGTCATACCCGAGGGTGGCCAGGTCTCCAAGTACACATCCGAGTGCCCGCAGAGGGACGACGTCGCTGTCTCCCAGACACCACGGGCAGGGTTCCAGGTCGCAATGGGCCTTGGCACTGAGGATTCCCCTGACGTTCTCAACGACCACCAGGCGTGGCCGTAGTGTGCGGATTGCGGTGGCCATGTGGAGCCACAGCCCGGACCGGGTCCCCTCGGCGAGGCCAGCGCGGAGGCCGGCGCTGCTGACGTCCTGACAGGGGAAACCGCCAGCGAGGATGTCGACGGGTTCGACCTGGTCCCAGTCGATGGCGGTGATGTCGCCGAGGTTGGGAACACCGGGATGGTGGTGTGCGAGGAGCTTGCTGGCGGCGGGGTCGATCTCGGAGTACCAGGCGAGGTCGCCGCCGAGTGCGGACCGGACTGCCATGTCGAGGCCGCCGCATCCGGAGAAGAGTGAGCCGACGGTGGTCATGCGAGGACTCCGATCAACGCCGCGGTGTAGAGGAGCGCGGTCCAGAGTCCGAGGCGCCACAGGGGCATTGGCTGGCGGGGCTGGTGGAGGCGGTGCATCAGGCTGCCTTCCCGTGCTCGGCCTCGGGGCGGATCACGTCGTTGTGGCAGCGGCAGCCACACACAGGCTTGCGGCGCCACACGGATCGACGGGCGCATGCGCAGTCCTGGCAGGTCACTTCGACTGCGATGCGGATCGAGTGCCGCATTTCCGCCACTACCTGCCGGCCCCAGAGGGTGACCACGGCGTGGTCGTTGATCAGGCCGTGGCGTTGTAGGCAGGCTCGGGTGGCTGGGTGCAGGTGGGGCTGGTCGCCGGCGTAGATCGCTTCGAGTGCCCGTCGGGATGGGCGGGAAAGTTTCCACCATGCAGCGGATTCGCGGCTGCCCGCGGTGAGCCAGCTGGTCATGCTGTCGACGGTTTGTCGGACGGCTTCCGCGGGGTTGTCTTTCATCCACTGCACCCGGAGGCACACGCTGGGTTGAGGGTTGGTGGCGTCTTCGGGGGCCATGTTTGGGTCAATGGTGACTGGGGTGCCGTCGGGCCAGGTGTCCATCAGGCTGCGCTCCTCTCTCCGGTCGCGAGGCGGATACCGGTGTCTGTGGCGGTGGTGATCGTGTAGGGCTGCTGTTCGGCGTCGTAGCCGTCGTAGCTGCGGATCACCCACTGGGTGCCGTCCCACTCGGTGCGGCTGACGATCTGGTGGCCGCGGTCGGCGCGGAGGATGACGCGGATCCGGGTGAGGCCTCGGCGGTGCTGGTAGATCCATGTGCCTGGGATGCCGGGGAGGGTGATGCGTTGGAAGCCCGCGGCAACGAGGCGGTGCCCAGCCGCCGCGAGCTCCCGTCTAGCAGGCAGATCCCCGGACATCAGTCCGCGTCCTCGGGCGGGTATCCCATCGCGATCAGCGTGGCCCGCAGGTCTTCTGCCGTGATCGTGGCCACGTTCCCACGACGACCGTTCGAGGTGCGCTTCCAGTCGATCGTGATACCGGGCAGCGGGTCACCTTCCGGCCGGTACACGGAGGCGTACAGGCGCAGCCGGATGTTCTCGTAGTCGCCGCGGATGGTGAGCTGCCTGCTGCCGCTTCCGCGCTCCACGTTGATCGTGTCCACGTTGAGGTGTGTGGCCCAGCGGAGGAGCATCGGCAGGTCACCATCCAGGTCCAGGTCGATGTGGAAGCGGTCGCCGCCTCCCCTGGGATGCACACCACTCGCGGCCAGGCTGTGGCTCCGCATGACGGCGATGACGGTGTCGAGGGCCGAGAGCAGGTCTTCGGTCTGCGTGGCGGTGATGGTGCGCAGTTTGATCGGCGTGGCCGGGACGACGGGGGTGCAGGCGGGGCAGGTGGCGGTCGGTGTCCACGCGGCGGCTTTCGCGTGTAGCTCGACCCGGATCTCCTCGACCGTCTTCTGGTCACCAGCGCCGTTGCGGTTCCAGGGGTTGACGGTCTGACTGAACGTCTGCCGCCTGGTGATCTTCTTGCCGCATCCGGTGCAAGGGACATGCTTGGTTGCTTTGTAGGTGATCTCCGGGAAAGTGATGGTCGACATCATGCGTCCTTTCCGTTGAGCGTGTCCGCCAGGTCGGGGTAGTCCTGAGCTGCTTCGATGACCATGGCGGCGAGGTTGGCGTCGCCTTCCAGGGCTTCGACAGCCACGTACTTGAATGCTGTGGCCAGCCACGTGACGCCTGCGTCCTGCCCTCGGTGGTAGGCGCAGGGGTTGCCTACGTCGTGGCACCAGTCGCAGTCTTCGGAGCTGAGCGGGTAGTCGGCGTTGGCATACTCCTGCTCCCATGCGGCCCACAGGTACGGGAGTGCGGCTGCGAGGACTTCCTCGGCCAGGTCCGTGGTGGACGTGTGTGGTGCGTGGACGATGAGCTCCGCGGCGACGTTCACGGCGGCGGGCGGGATTTCGATGTTGGCCATCACTCCCACCCCGTCAGGTCATGGATGCTCCTGTGGGAGTTCATGCACGCTGCTTCGGCAGCAGCCCGCGCGGACGGCGGGTTGACGGTGAGGGCGTGTCCGGTGTGGACGTCACACTCGGCTTCGAAAGGCGTGTCGTCGGTGTGGCTGTCAACGATCGGGTTCCGGTCCTGCGTGACCTGCGGGCGGCCAGGTGCGGGGCTGGTGGACTTGTCGCAGGCAGCCGGAGCGACAGCGGTGACAGCGACCAAGGCGGCGCCAGCGGCGAGCTTCCCGGCGAGGTTCACAACACAGCCTCCGTCCCGGCTAGATGGATCGTGGCCGTGCCGTTGGGAAACTCGCGGCTGGCCCTGAACTGTTCTGCTTCGTCGCCGACGAGGACGGCAACGATCTCGATGGTGAACGTGCCGAGGGTTCCGGTGGTGGTGACGTGGATCTGGTCATCGACCACCATGGCGCGGACGGTGGCGGCGTCGATGCTGTTAGCCCACTGAGTGAACACCGGGTAGGTGAGGTCGGTGAGGCAGTGGGTGGCGCTGATGTGGATACGCGGGTAGTAGCCCGCGACGGCGCTGATGGTGTGGTTGAGGTTGTGCTTCTCGGTGTGGTCGGCGAGGACACGGAGCCACGCGATCGAGTCGAACTCGCTCCGGAAAGTCATCGGCTGCTCCTATTCGTGTGCGGGGGCGGCGTGGACGGTTTTGCAGGCGGTGCAGTAGATGACCATCACGTGTCCCGCCGTTCGATCGCGGCCTGGATGGCGTTGAGGGCTTCGCGGATGAGGCGGAGTTCCTGAACGATCTGAAGGACGGCGTGCGCGGTGGCACGGGCCGCCACCTGCAACCCGGTGTCAGCGGTCTGGAGGGTGGCTGCGTACGGCGTGGACGTGTCGGGGGCCAGCAACTCCAGCGCCTTGGCCTCGTGGTGGCCGTACTCGTTGGCGTAGTCGCTCACTGCCTGCCTCGCTTCCCGTTGATCGCGTCGAGGGCGGTCTTCGTCGTCTGGTCTGGTGTGGGGCTGGTGGCGATGAGGGCCCGGATGACACCCCTAAGGTTCTGGTTCTCGCGGCGGAGACGCTGCGCCTCAGGGACCTCGGTGGCGGTCACGGCTGATCACGCTCGTCGGATGCGGTAGCCAGCCTGGCGTGCACCATTGCTGCGGCCAGGACATCGGCTGTGGTCGGCAGGTGCTTCACGGAGTCGATGGCTGCGCTGGTCAGATTCCACCGGGGGACCTTGGCGATGGACAGCAGCCGCTCAGCCTCGTGGTAGTGCTCGTTCGGAGTCACTTCTTCTTCCCCTTGTCTTCGACAGTGATCCCGCCGGGCTCGTGATGGAACCTGGACTTTTGCATTGAGGCAGCGATCTTGAGTGCGTCTGCGGCCTGCGAGGCTGGACCGAACAACTCGGCGAGGGCCTCGACCTGTTCACGGTGGACGGGTTTCGGAGGCGGGCTGGCGGCGAGCCACTTGTCGATGCGGGCACGGAGACTCACCGGGACTCACCCCGCAACTCGGCGGCACGGGCACGCATCCTCACGACCGCATCATCAACGCCGGTGACGTAGTCCTCGTCCGTCTCGTTGCCTGCCCCATGCTCTTGCCAGATTTCGTTGGCCTGCCGTTCCAGTTCTGCGGCGGTGAGGAAGTGTGCCGTGGCAGCGATAGCGGCGAGCAGGCCCTGTTCGTGGTGGCGCTGTTCCTTGCGGCTCGGCGTGAACACTTCGCTGTAGGCGTCCAGGGCGGCACGGGTGAGGTCGTACCAGTCAGACGAGCGCAGCCCGGTCGCTTCCAGGGCGCGACGCGTGTCGTCGACGGTCGGGGGCTGCTCACTCACCCTGCTCACCGCCCTCGACACCCAAGGACTTGGCGATGGCTTCCTGGAGCTCGCGGAACGGCACAACCCTGCCGTGTTCGTAGTTCTCGCAAATGTCCATGATCTCGTTGAGTGCGTTGATGTACGTGTCGACTTCCGGGGACAGGAACAGCCGGTCTTCAAGCTTGGCCCGGATCTGGTCGGAGAGGCTCACCGGACACCGTCCGCAGCATCCAGTTCGTTGGCACGAGCATCAGACCAAGACGCGATCGCCTTCAGTGCCCAGTCAACTCCAGCGCGGAACTCGCCACTCATCGGCTTGTTGACTGACTCGAACTTCTGTCGCCGCAGCAGAGCTGCAAACTCGGCCCGATCGGCGGACAAGATCACCGACGCTGCCGCATCCAGAATCGCTTCGATCGTGTCGTCGTCAACCGCGCTCACTTCAGCAGCGGCCATAAACGCCGCGTTCGGGACGTGGTACTCGCTCATCTCGTTGCCCTCCTCGGGCTGGTGGTGCTGGCCACGGGTTGGTCACGTGGCCGACGGCACGGGGTCAGTTCTTGCTGCGGCCGATGGTCTTGGCGACACCGGAGAAGCCAGCGTCAGCGATCTTCTGCCGAACCTGCTCCCGCTCCTGGTCGGTGGTGGCGTTGTCGAACTGGTCCTGCATGTCCCACACGGTCTCGTTGCTCATCTGTTTGCCTTTCACTGCTTGTGGTTGGTGGGGGCGGCCGGGGCGGTCACGGCTGTGGCTCCCCGTCGGCCCTCACGGGTGAAAGCCCGAACGCGGCGCGCTCAGCGTTGACCCGCGCGACCCTGTCCTCATTGGACTCGCCAGCAACGCTCTGTCTGCAAGAGCCCTCTGCGAGCTCCCAGTCGCAACCCACACCGCACGACAGGCATGCGCGACCCACGCAGCCCGGCGCGTCACAGGCAGTGTCGTAGAACGGGCCCCCACAGTCCTTGCAGTTGTCGGGGTAGATCGCGAAGTACTTGCTGGCGGATTCCGCGTTCACGACTGCGGCTCCCCGTGCTCGGCGTTCCAAACGGACAGGAGCTCCTGGCCCTTTGCGGTCAGTGACACCGGTCGCCGGGCGGAGAACCGCTCAAAAACGCGATGCCCAATCAACCCTGCCAACTCCAGCTCGCCGAGAGCGCGAGCCTCAGGCCCACCGATCGAAGAGGAGTTGACCAACCGGTACTTCCAGATGCCGTGGCGAGGGTTCACCCTGACGTAGATCACGGTTGTCCCAGGCTCGACGAGACGGAGCACGATGTGCCGGGTCTGGGTCCACTTCATTCCGTTCACAGCATCTCCCCGTAGGTGACGTCCCACTCGTACAGGCGGGCGCGACCAGCGGCGCGGGCATAAACCTCGCGCCACGACAGTCCGTCACCAGGAATTCCTTCAACGAAGATCAAACCCGCCTCGGCTAACGCTTGCAGGGCGAGAACTTCGCCAACCTGCATAGACCCGGAAGGGTCATCCCACTGCCAGTAATTGTTCAACTGAGCAACGGTCCCAGCGTTCACCTCAGCGAGCATCCGGTGTCGCAGCGGGGTGTGACGCAAGGCGGTCACGGCATCCTCCGTCCCATGGCTGCGAGCTCGTCACGGATCTCCAGCCGCCAGTTGTGTCGCTGCCCCCGCTTCGCGCTGCGGGTCGGGGTCCTGTGGTTGACGTCCCGGCGGGACTGGACACGGCCAGCCATCGGGGAAGTGTGGGCGTTCACTGCTTCGCCGCCTTCCGCTCGCACCGCTTGCACAGCGGCAGTTCGCTGATGTCGTTGCGACGCTTCTTCTGCCCCGGGAACGCCATCCCGAGCAGGGCTAGACCGTCGTACACCGTGACCGGGGTCGACTCGCTGTTGCACAGCGCCAGGCCAAACCGTCCAGGCCGGAGACCTGGCATCGGCTGAAGGGTGCTGCTGTAGTGGCGCCGCGTCCCGTGGTAGTTCGCGGCTTCTTCGATCGCGCTCACCGCTGCCTCCTTGCTGCTCGGTCCATTTCCTGTCCCACCCGGATGCAGTCCCCGCACGTGGCGTCCAGGGACACGCCGTGGGCGCACGTCGTCGTGTCAGCCATCACGCACCGGCCTTCAGGTGCTTGTTGATCCTGGCGATCAGGGCGTCCGCTCGTGCGGCGGTGGCGTCGTCGTACTGACGGATCCCGGTGATCAGGCCGTCGCGCATCTCGTGCAGCTCCCGTGACAGGGCGTCAATCGAGTCGACCGCCGTGTTCGCGGCCTGACGGACACCAGGCTGGGCCTTGCTGTCGTCCCGCAATGCCCAGGTCTCCATGGCGCCAGCCAGCGTCTCCACGTGCCCGCGGAGAGCGTCGATGTCAGCCATCACGCACCTGCTTCCTGGTCGAGGAGCCTCTTCGCAGTGCGGCGGGACACGCCGAGCTGCTTGGCGATCGAGTCGACCGCCGTGTCCCACGGCACTTCACCCTCGGAGTGGAGTCGGCGAAGACGGTTCAGGTTGTTGGTGGCCGCCTCCTCCCGTACGGCCTGGGCGAACATCTCGGCGTGGGCCTGCTTGTCCGCTACGAGCTGCTCAGCCTCGGCACGCACCGTCGCGCGGTGCGCGCGGAGAGCACCCTTGCCCTGGGGGCCACTGAAACGGGACATCACGCACCCGCCTTCTCATGTGCTGCCTTGATCGCGGCCTTAGCGGCATCCTCGGTGGGGAACGCGAGCGGGCCGGCCTTGTAGTCGCCGCACAAGCACTTCTCGCCCTCGGGGCCGCACACGCACGCCTCGTACGCCGGGGCGTTACGGAACGCGTCCCAGTGGAAACTGACCCGGCCGATGATCTGGCCATCCACGGTTACGGGGGTGTCGTTGGACGGGACGATCGCGGTCATCGCGCACCCCCAGCGGACTCGACCTCAGTGGGGCTGGTCACCAACAGATCCGGGCTGAACGGCAACAACTCCTCGCCGTCACGAGTCACCAGGACCGTGCCGTCCCGCTTCACGCGGACCACCACAGCGGACTCACCCGAGAACCGGTGCCACACCTGACGGCCAGGAACCGGGGCGCTCATCGGGTCACCGCCAGACCGGCAGTGCACTCGACCGGGTTCGTGCACTCGTAGCAGGCGGAGATCATGTGCCCGGTCGGCACCGTCACCGTCGCCAGGTCGTCGTCGATCTCCAGTTCGATCGTCGCCAGACCGTCGTTCACGGCAATCAACCAGCCGTAGTGGTCGGGGTGGTGAAGCGACCGGACGAGGAGTCCGCGACCGTTCCACCAGCCCATGACACCCCAACCCTTGTGGGTGAGGCTGTAGTGAGCCTTGGGGCGGTCGCCCTCACGGAGTCGGGTGAACACGGCGGCCAGCAGGACACCGCTGGGAACGTCGTGTGCGGGGGTCTGGGTCTCGCAGTCGTCCTGCCAGCCGATGTCGGTGAGGCGACGGATGGTGGTGGTCATCGGGTCACCTGCTCACGGCGAGCGGTGATCACACGCACCCACTCGGCCTGGAGAGCAGACAGCTCGCTGTGCTCCTCGAAGCCATCGAAACCGTAGGCGGCCTCCTTGAAAGCGATCCCCAACACGAAGGCGCCGCGGTCGAAGGAGCCGTACAGGTGCCCGAGGACGCAGCGCGCGGGGCAGTCGAGCTTGAGCTTGTCGAGGTCGATCTGCTGGAACCAGTCGGGCTGCTTCTCGTCGAGGAGGGCGGCGCCGCGGGCGACTCGCTCCTCAATCGACGGGGCCTGGACGGTGGTGGTGGTCATCGGGTCACCGCCGGGTTGGCCTGCTCGTGCTCGACAGCCCAGCGGTTGGCCATGAACCCGGAGAACGTCTCGTCCGACTCCCAGCCGCACCCGGTGCAGTACGCCGTGTTCCTGGAGTTGCCCGTGTAGCAGCCCATGAAGTAGTCGGGGCGCTGGTCGATGCGGACCGTGTGCGTGACGCACTCGGTGCTGACGTCGACCCAGCCGTCCTCGACGCGGGACCACTGGTCGTGGCCGAAGCCGTTGGTCCACTGGACGTGCTCGACACCGTCGAGCCAGACGCGGTGGACGTTGCTGATGGCCAGCTTCGGGCCGGTCATGCCGTCGCGGAGGAGGGTGGAGCGGATCCCGGTGAACTGCGCCAGGTAGCGGGTCACGATCTCCAGCTCGGTGGCGGGGATGGTGGTGGTCATTTGGGCTCCCAAGGTGGGGAGGGACTCGGTGTTCGCTGCCTCGAACTGTACGCGAACAACCTCGAACTGTCGAGAGGTGGATGTCCCTCGTTTGAAACTCCCGGCAACACCTGACCCTGACCAGGCGGCTACCGCTCCACCGCTTTGACGCCCAGCTCGCTCACACGCCCGTCCAACGCATCCAGTCAGACGGACTACAGCGGAGGTGGGTGCTCAGGCGCTCTCAGCGCCCCTGACACCCATGCGTCCGATCTCCGACCGCGCGGCCACCTCAGACCGCGGCCTCACGGCCGGTGCCTGGCCATCAACAGCCTGCTGCCGCGAGTCATGAACCACCCCATCCGACAGTGGCACGCCGCGGATCCCCACACAGGGCCGGTTGACCTCGGCCTGGCAATGCGGGCAGCGCACCGACCGCAGCAGCCGTGCCGCCTCGGCTTCCCCCTCAGCCTCGTCTGGGTCCACGCCCTTCGCGATCGCCAGAGACTTCCGCACCAGCGACACGCCAGCCATGACCCGCTGTGGATCCATCGGGGGCGCCGGCAGGGCACGCCGATCACCACCGGCCCGCTCCTGCTCGTTCGGTCGGCGGCGCGCGTTCCACCACTGGACGATGTCGCCGGGGGCGATCGTCTCCCGGGTCTGGGTGTACCGGTCGGACCGGTAGTAGGCAATCACTGCCTGCTGGCCAGCCTCGACAGGGACGTCGTGCAACGCTGCCGCCCAAGCGCTGCGGATGAACCCGGCGTCATCGGGTTGCGGCATCTTCGGATCGAGGCTGATGGCCATGAGCAGGATTCGCCCGGCCTCGTTGGCGTTCATGCGGTCTTGCCTCCTTCGATGACGAGCCAGGTCTCGGCGGACGAGGCTGTCTGCTCGGCTGCTGCGGCTTGAGCGGCGGCGTACTGGGCGCGGAACGGGTCATCGGGCGCTAGTGCGGCGAGTGCCTTGTCCATGCGCTTCGAGCCGCTCCCGACTGGGCCAACTGGCCGGGCGGGGCTTGCTGGCCGGTTCATGACCTCGTTGACGACGCTGGGCAGTGTTGAGGGATGGAGGGCCTTGCGTGCCCACTCGAGCAGGCCAGCCTGGACGTCGCTGTGGTCGATGCCTTCTTCGAGCATCGCTTTGACGTTCTTGCTGATCTGCCCGATGACGTTGCCGGGTGGGCGCTTGCGGCAGGTGTCGATCCAGGCGCCAACGATCTGCTGGGTGCCGGGCGCCTCGCGCCCCACCGTAGGTGGAGTCTTTTGTTCTTTCTTCTGGGTTGTACGTAGTACAACCCCCTCAAATTGGCTTGGCGCATCGGCTGGGCTATCCGATAGCGCATCGGATAGCCTATCTACCTGGGGAAACGCTGAACTTGGCATCTGTTCGTCGATCTGGACGCTGGTCGGGTCGCTCGCCGCCCTGGATAGCCCATCCGATGCCGTATCGGATGGGCTATCCGTCAGGAAGTTGACGGGCAGGTCGAGCCTGCTGAACTCGTCGGCCAGCACCCGGCGCAGGGCTGGCGAGACGAGTTCCTCGGCGGCCCGAAAGATCACGGGGCGCCGCTTGCTGTTGCGGTGGCCGCCGTCCCACTTCACGAACGAGCGCACGAGGAGCTCCTCGGTGTTGCGGTCGAACGCGATGAACCGCTTGGCGGCAAGCGTGGTCAAGGCCGAGGTAACGCCCTGGATGTCCGTATCTGCGGCGAGGTCCGCCCAGCGGCGGACGGTCAAGGGGAGCGTGCCGGCCGCGCTAATGTCTGGTTGCGTGACGAGCAGCAGGTACATGCGCTGCGCGGCCGAGTCGAGCCCGCGAAACTCGCGGTTGCGCCAGATTGACGTCATGAGACGGGCGTAGGAGCGGGCCATCAGTCCACCGTCCACGGGTCGCTGCCAATGCTGGGGACGATGTAGGAGTAGGTGTACTCGGTCTCCCTGGCCCCAATGACCTGCAGGCTTCTGATCATGTAGCTCAGCAGGTCGCCCTGCGACCAGTTGTTGCCCAGGTGTGCGGACAGCTCGTTGATGATCTGCTGACGTAGCCGCTTGAGGGTCTCGGGGGACAGCTGCAGTAGGAGTGAGCTGGCCGCGTTCTCAAGCGTCGACGCCTTGTCGGCTAGTTCACCGATGGCCCCGAGTACTCCCCATTCGGTGCTTGAGAGGTTCGGCTGCTCCCCGTCTTCCTGGTAGCTGATCCTGGTCTTGAGCTCAATCTCGCGCAGTTCATCGTCATGAGAAATGTCAAGGTAACCAAGCAGTAGGTTGGCAAGCTCGTTCGGCTCGCGGATGGCATCTTCCTTCTGATTTTCAAGGTTTGCATCAACCAGGTGTCGTGTCTCTTCCTGAAGGCTGGCAACCAGGTTCCAGGCGATCCCGCATGCGTATCGGAACACGTTCTCGTTGGCGACACGATTGACGGGCATTGCCTTATCGATGCAGTCAAGCAGGATCGGTACCGGTAGGCCGGCAGCCACGAAGTTGTCAACTGAGTGCTCCCACCCCCCGGGTAGGGCGATTGCCTGTCCTCCGCGGGGCCACTGGTTCCAGCGTTCCTCGAACGCTCGATGGTGTATCGAGCGGGTCTCGAACTGTCGGAGCATCTGCTGAGCAGCAGCCTGTTGCGCACGGGCCCAGCGGAGCGCGTCCTGGGCAACATCGGCGACGAAGGGAGCGTCGGGACTAGATGAGGTCTTGCCTGAGTTGCAGTCACGGCAGGCGGTGACGAGGTTGCTTGGCTCGTCGGAGCCGCCGAGCGCCACAGGCGTGACGTGGTCGATGGTCAGTTTGGTGTTGGAGGCTGTCGCGCCGCAGTAGCGGCAAGAGTGGCTGTCACGCCGGAAGATCTCGAAGCGTAGGCGCTTGCTCACGCTCATGTTGGCCTCCTTGGGCAGGTAGGGCTGGAGGCGGTTGTCAAGCCGCGGTGGACTGGTTGTGCTGGCTGGATCGACGGAGCGCCGTATCGAGGGATGCCTCGGTGACGCCGAAGAGTTCGGCGACGTGGTCGTGCTGGACGCCGTACGACAGGAGCGCTCGGGCGTCTTGAACGTCGATCTTCGGCATGCCCCGCCTGCTTGCGGTTGCGCCGAGGTCAGGCTGTGCTGACGGGTTGTCGATGGTGTCGTCGTCCCACGCCAGCGGCGGGGGCCACCCAGCCTGTTCAGCGAGCTCACGTGTGCGAGCGTGCGGGCCACACGTCATTGAGAGCTGGTCGTAGAGGGCAGCGATTGACTGTGCGGTCTTGATGGAAACGGTGGAGCGGCCGAAGACCTTGTGGAGGCTGCGGCCGTGGCTGTGTCCGAGGAGCAGTGCGATGTGCTGGATGCTGTGCCCCATCCTGCACAGGGCGCGGAGTCGACGGTGGGTCCCGGTCGAGTCGACGATGCGCCTTTCGGCCCGTCCTTCACGGTGCCTCTTGCGGTGCAGGCGTCGTGCTTCGCGGGCTTCTGCGCAGCGACATCCGTGGTAGGTGTAGGCGGACATGGTGCCGTGTTTGGAGGCTGGGCAGTTACTGCGGTCGATGCTCACGCGGCACCTGCCGTGGTGTCCGGCTGCCTGGTCGGCAGGTCATCGGGGTGACCAATCGAGCTGTTGGGCCACGGAGCGAGCTGGACGCTGCCGTCTTCCATGAGGAGCACGTAGTCGTGGCCGATGCTCGGGTGGTAGATCAGGGCCGGGACCGCGGCGGGGTCGCGGTGGGATGGGACGATCCAGCCCTTGTCTTCATACTCGGCACGCTTGCCGTTCGTGTTGGTGACATCAAGGTGACAGGGAGCACACAAGTCCAAGCCGTTGTTGGCACACCATTTGCCGCCTTGGGAGCGGTTCTTGCGGTGGTGCCACTCGGTGGCGCGAGCGTTGCTGCAGCGTTCACACACGCGCCCGCTACGTGCGTAAACGATCTCGCGTGCCCGGTTCTCGCCCTCATGGGCGCGGTTGCTCGAACGGCCTGGCTTCCGTCGCGGTACGCCGGCCCTATCAAGTGCCTCAGCGATTCGTCCGGAGGTGACACGCCATTCCCGCGCGAGTGACTGAAGACTTCGGCCCGTCTGGTACTTATCTCCGATCTCTCTGTCGTTGAGGACGGTGGCGTAGTCGGTGGACGTCCTCATGACCACGCCAGCAGCGGCGAGCCGCCGGTATACGTTGGAGGCGTCAATGCCTACGATTCCAGCGATTTCAACTGTCGTCAGACCAGACTCGTAAAGGTCGCGCATCCGATTGACTTCGTCTCGGCGTTGCGCTTCGCGCGCAAGGCGACGCTGAGCCTTCTCCATGGCGGCGCGTCCTTGGTATGGTGCGAATCGACGTACGCCGGGGGTGCGGCCTGGGCTCTTCTTGAGGTTGCCGTGGCGTGCCTCGTGCTCCCCCGGCGTCAGAATTTCGAGGTTCTCGGGTCGGTTGTCGTCCTTCACCTCGTTGCGATGGTGGACGTGAAACCGTGGATGTGGACGACCGGCTACGAGGCGGTGCTCGTACTCCTCGACGTACTGCTGGGTACCGACGAGCCAGCGCAGTCGGATGTAGCCCCGGCCATCGCGGTAACGCCTTGGCGTTGCTTCAGGAAGCGGTTCGTCCCAGCGGAGTGTTCGGATCGTTGCCATTCGTGAGCGCTTCACAGGGAACCTCCAATCGGGAGTGCACGGCGGAGGCGAGCGGTGTCCTGGGTGATGCGGGTGAGTGCCCGGTGCTCGGCGACGATCCGGGCGAGTTCCTCCTCGCGGCCTTCCCAGCCCGCGTGGGCGGGGCTGGTGAGACCAAACAGGCGCCGGGCCAGTACCGCGCACCACGCGGCCTCACCTACCGTGGCGAGCGCGATCACGACCACGAGTGCGCTATCCACGCGCGCTCACCCCACTGACCGAACTGGACAGGTGCGGCCGTCGTGCGCGGATGGCATCGACAACCAGCGCGCCGTGTCGATCCGCGAGGATCACCGCCAGGTCCCCGCCGGTCAGGGCCTTCTGAAGATCGGCGATGTCCACTGCCAGGGTGGGTTTCCGGCCGGTGCGGATCTTCCAGGCGATGTCCCGTTCGATCCGGACCTTCGAGCAGGGCGGGCACAAGCGGGTCCGGTGACGACGGTGCCGCCACACCGCGGCGAGAGTGCCGTGCTGGATGGGCGGAGTGTTCATGCCGCCGCCTTCTCTGTGCCGTCAAGCCACGCGAGCATCGACCGCAGGCTCCGGTCGACTGGGACCATCGCGGCTAGTAGCACCGCGAGAGCCATTGCCGCAGCAGCATCACCCTGTGACTGGGCCTTGTGTGTGGCGAGGAGATTCCGTGCCTGCCGGAAGGCGGCCAGTACCTCGCTGCGCTCCATCATGTGCACCGACCAGGCGAGGTTGACTGCGATTGGGACCATTGCGTCGGTGAGCGGGTCACCGGTGAGGGAGGTACTCATGCCGCTTCCTGTCGTTGCTGCGCCTTGAGCTTCCTGCGTTCCCGTTCGGACAGCCCGCCCCAGATGCCGAAGCGCTCGCCGTGCACCAGTGCGTACTCCAGGCACTCGGAGCGCACCTCGCAGCCCTGACAGATCCGCTTGGCCTCCCGCGTGGAGCCGCCCTTTTCCGGGAAGAAGCATTCGGGGTCCGTCTGGTTGCAAACGCCGTAGTCTTGCCACTCCTCCTTGCGGAGAGCGTCGAACAGGTTGGGAAGGAGTCGCAGACCGAAAGACTGATTGGGGGTCATGCCGCCCTCCTTACTTGCACCGGCGGCGCGTCCAGGCGGATCGGCATCACCAGTTGCGTCGAGGTCGTGGCCTGAGTTCCGTCCGGGCGCAGCCGACGAACTACGACAGCGGTCTTGTAGTTGGTGATGCCGAGAACCGCGGTCTGGCTGTTGCCGACCTGGGCAACGGCGTTGCGGAGGTATCCGATGCGCACCCGCGCTTCGACGGGTTCGCCGTCGTAGTCGATGAGGAGGGTTTCGCGACCGGTTCCCCCAGTGACGGCAGGCTGGTCGACTACGACGTGCAGTTCGCCGGGTTCGAGTTCGATGAGGATGTTGCCTTCAGGCTGGTCGCCGAGGGCCTCGGCCCTGCGAAGTGCAGCATCAAGGTCGGTGGCCGGGACAGCGATGTTGATGGGTGGGTTCGCGGGGATAATGCGCCGCCAGTTCTGCGCGAACTCATCGACCGCGAGCCTGATCGTGGCGTGCCGCCCGGGGCTGCTGATCCCAAGGACCCCGGCACCTTCCGAGTGGTGAAGCGTCAAATTGCCGTCGCCGCGCAGGGCCTTGGCGTGGTCGGCGAGAGTGGCTGCCGGGATCAGCAGCCGGGTACCGGGTGCTCCGTCGAGGGTGGGTTGCCAGGGTAGGTCGATGGTGGACAGTTGGTGGCGGTTGGTGGCAACCATGGTGAGGTTGTCGCCGAGTTCGATGAGGATGCAGGCGAGCCAGTGAGGAGCAGAGTCTTTACCGCCTGCCGCGATCGCGACCTGTCGTACAGCTGCTGCCCAGTCCGCTTCGGGAATCTCGCCGACTACTGGCGGAAGTTCAGGAAGCTGCGGATAGTCCTCGGTGGGCATGGTGGGTAGCCCGAACGTGCCGCCCGCGGTCATGCGCAGTTGGCCGTCCGGGAGTTCGTTGAGGACCACGGTTCCAGTCGGCGCGACCTTTACGATGCGGTCCATGAGCCTGGCGGAGACGAGGACGCGCCCCGGCGTGTCGATGATCGCTGGGACGGTGGCGACTGCGGAAACATCTGCTCCGCTTGCGGAGAAGCGCAGTTCATCTCCGACCGATTCGATCAGTACCCCAGCGAGGATGGGGGAGAGGCCGAAGCCGTCGGCGCGCTTCGCGGTCCAGGACATGGCGTCGGCGAGGTGCCGGTGTTCGATGCGGGCACGGAGGTTCATGATTCCACCTCCATCAGGCCAGCCTGGATGATCTCCGCTACCGGAGAGCTGTTATCGCCT
This sequence comes from Kutzneria viridogrisea DSM 43870, assembly GCF_000525635.1. NCBI lineage: Bacteria > Bacillati > Actinomycetota > Actinomycetes > Pseudonocardiales > Pseudonocardiaceae > Kutzneria > Kutzneria viridogrisea. The sequence goes on along the minus strand of NZ_CP007155.1, from coordinate 5,441,080 downwards.
GGCTCGGCAACCGTGATCTCGGCTTCGATACCGACAGAGCAGCGGACCATCTTGGTGCCCGCGTGGATGTGTGCACCTCCGTGCTGGCTGGATTGCTTGATGACATAGCCACAGTTCTTGCAGTGTTTGGCCATGGCCGGCCTCCTCAGTCGTTGGTGGTCTTGGTCAGGTCGGCGCGCCACGAGAACTGGGTTCCGTCCGGGCGCTCGATCACATAGGTGGGGGCGTCGCAGTAGCCGATGACGCGGCCACTGCCGTAGACGCCACCAGTGAGGAACAGGGCGTCCACGTGCTGCCCGCTGCGGACGAGTTCGCAGGGATCGGTCGCGTCCATCACGACACCGCCACATCGGCAGCAGCAGCGGCTGCATAGCGATCGTGGGTGCCCAACTTGATCGAGGCGCGCAGCAGGTGCGTCTTCACCGTGTTCTCCCCGATGAACAAGATGGCGCCGATCTCCTTGTTGCTGGCGCCGGCCCCGGCGAGGGCGAGCACTTCGCGTTCCCGGCTGGTGAGGGGTTCTCCGTACAGGGGCATGGTCATGGCGGCCTCCTCAGTAGGCGTCAGCGGGTGAGGACGGGGTTTCTTGGCTGGTCTCCCACGTAGTGGCAGCGATTGCACGGATCGCGAACTGGTAGCCCGGGCGCAGCGACTCGTGAACCAGGGGGGATGCCGTCGATCAGCTGCTGCTTGATGCCGTCGGCCACGGAGTAGCCGTAGGTTTGGCCGATGTGCAGAAGTTCCCGCATCGCGATGTGCGCGTCAGTGGGGAGGGCGGTGTAGTCGATGCCGCGGGCGGTGCAGAACTCAGCGAGTGCCGAGTCGAACAGAGCGGTGGTTTCCTCATCGAACGTCATGCGGCACGCTCGACAGGCCTGGGGAACCGGAACTCGGGGAGCAGTGCGTGGTCGGCGTCGGTGCAGTAGTGGCAGTACTGGACGCTAAACGCCGCTCCGATCCCGCTCTTGCGGGTCTGGTCGACGCTCGACAGGAGTGCGTCACTGTCCTGAGTCCAGTCGATGTCCAGCTCACCGAGCTTCTCGACGATTCCTCGCGCCGTGTCGAGCGGAAACGCCATCTGCGCGATGACACGGAGTGACGGCTCGTGCATCACTTTCCAGGCGCCGGGTCGAGGTTCCCAACCTGATGGCTCACCTTGCTCCACGACGGTCGCCTTGACTGCCTGAGCGATGATCAGCCCTGGGATGTTCGTGTGGACCGCGAGCACATCAACGGTCGTGCCGTTCTCCAGCGGGCTCGCCACAGTGAAAGCGTCAGCAGGTGCTGGCGGCTGCTCCTCCTTGAAGGGGCCAAGGTCAGTGAGCTGGTGCTGGCTCGAGACCTGCTCGTTCCACAAGTCGGTCAGTTCGGCTGCGGTTTCGCCGTCATCCAGTCGGTCGTTGATCCAGGCCACGAGTTCATCGGCTTGCTGAGGGTTCTGGCGTCGCAGGGTCTCCAGCAGCACTGCCACCCTGAACTGGGCGCAGTACAGCCGGTGGTTTGCCAGGTCGAACTGCTCGATAGGGGCCGATAGCTGCTTGTCCAGGCACTCCTTTGCCTGCTTCAGCGACGCGACGATCTGAGTCTCAGCGGTGTACGGCTGGTCAGTGCTCATGCTCCACGCTCCTGTGCGTCGAGGGTGTGATGGACGACTGCCTTGATCCGGTTCACGAGGTACTTGAGGTCAGCTTCGGGTGGCCAGAACCTCACGGGCTTCCCGGTGTTGAGGGCGTACTCCATCTCGGATTGGGTGGCGTCACCGAGGGAACCGTCCGGTCTGGCCACAACAACGACTTCGGTGGCGAGGTCGATCTGTGCGCGGTGTCGCCGGTCGTGTTCGGTGCTGGCGATGTGCGGCTGGGAGGTGGGGCCGTACACCTGGTGGCCTTGTCGCCACTCGGCCATCGCGGCGAGCATGAGGTCCTCAGGCCACGCGAGGCTGCCGCAGAGGACCACGATGTGCGGGCGGGCGTTCATGCGGCCCCGCCCGTACGCATCACGTACTCGGCGAGCCCGAGGGCCTTGCGGTCCACACTCACCCTGAACTCGCCACGGTTTGGTGCGGCGGCAGCGATCTGTGCGGCCTGCGACAGCCAGGCTGCAAGGAACGGGGCGATCGTCGGGCCCATGACTGCGATCCACTGCGCGTTGTTCCAGACGTTCCTCGACTGGTCCCACGGCTCGTTCGAGAACGTGGGCAACCAGGCCAGCAACTCCACCTTGGAGGTGCCACTTTCGCCAGTGAGAACAGACGCAGTGTGACCGCCAACGCCGAGGTGCGTGTCGTGTGTCCACCACTGGCCTGGGGTTGCGGCAGATCCCAGCTTCGTCAACTTGTTGGCGGCGTCGGCGAGCAGCTGCACGGCCTGATCCCGCTCGGCCTCAAAGTCCAGGAACACGAGGTGCTCCTGGACCATGCGGATGTCCTCGTCGCTCATGGCTGCCCTACCGCTCCGGCCGCGAACTCGGCCTTGATCGCAGAACTGAGGGACCTACCCACCTCGATCTGGTCGCGAATGGTCCTTATCCGCTCTTTGCAGGCACGTACCTTCTGGTCGGCTATCTCCATCGCGAACCACTCGTCCTCGACCTTGAGGACGGCGGTCTGCTCCCGGAACCCCACCGATCCCTCGGTGGTCAGGAACGACCGCGCGTACGCAACCCGGTGGGCCGCCTTCGCGCGCACCCAAGCCTCATCAAGCTCGGCATACTCGTTGGTCGCTTCGTCCAACATCCGCGACAACTCGACGAGGCGGCCTACAACCTGGTTCACGGTCGGCGTGTTCGTCACCGGGCACCCCCGCGCTGGAAGCTCAGGTCCAAGCCATCCATCAACGCCGCAACTGCTGAGTCAACAGCGCTGCCCTCTTCTTCGAAGTAGCGGTGCAAGTCCAAATCAGCCCACTTCTCACGGGCGAACTTGTCGACATCTGCCAGCGTGTGAACAGCGATTAGGTGAGGCAACTTGATGTCTTCGAAAGGTGGGAAGCACGAGTTCCCGCTGTCGTGCGCGACGAAGTACCTGACCGGCTCCCAGCCATCCCAACGGAACACGGCGATCGTGTTGAACTGGTAGGCAGGGCTGGCGTTGTGGCTCTTGACGATCGAGAGACCGAAGTGGTCCGGGTCGCTGTAGATGTTGCTCATCGCGTACCCCCGGCGGACTGGCGGCGCTGCATGGTCTGCGTCGCCGCAGGCTTCAGGTGCTTCAGGTAGTCGGCGAGGTCCTTCTCGTCCGCCGCCTCGATTTCCGCTCCCTGCGACCAGAGCGCGTAGTCCTCACGCAGCGCCTGCATGGTGGCCAACCCCTTGACTGCGCCAGCCGCCTTGACCTGCTGCTGCAACTGGATCAACTTCCGGCCGACTGGCTCACCAGCGTGCGGGTCGCGTTCTCCAGTGGGGATCGCGAGCGCCTGGATCAGGGCGGTGCGGAACGCGACGGACATGGCCTTGCTGCTGGCCTTGTCCTGTGCGTCCATTGCCTCGCCAGGTACAACGGCGGTGACCTTGTCGCCAGCGGGACCCCAGAACGTGTAGGCCACCTTGACGACGACCCGATTGTTCTTGCCGACTAGTTCGGACGTCTGCTCCAGCACCTCGGGGATGACCACGACACCGTGCTCACGCAGGGCGGGGGCGACGTGTTCGAGGACGATGTCAATCCCACGAAATCGAAAACCGAAGTGCGTGTTGGTGTCGCTCTTGCTGACTGATCGGACGTCTCGCATCACGTTGGTCAGCGACTGGATGACCGTCGGCAGTTCCTTGCTGGTCTCGCTCATGACCGCACCGCCATGATGTGGGACGCGAGGCCGAAGACGTTGGGGTTAGTCGATGCTGGAATCTCGTCAGCCATGCAGACGCTGGCCATCGAGCTGGCCGCCGCGCGAAGTTGGCCGACCAGGAACGGGGCGATCGCGGGGCCGACCATCCTGGCCCAGTTCGCTGCGCCGACGCTGAGGTCCGCACGTCGGGTTTCGCGCTGCCAGAACCATTCGGACTGAAAGTCACATGCGGCCATCTCAAGCCGGTCAGCGGCGGCGTTCAGGAACTGTGCCGCCTCGTCCCGCGTCTGCTCCCATGGCCACGGTTCCTTGTGTTCTTCGACCGGAAGCCAGTTGTCGTTGCCGCTCATGCCGCCACCTCGTGAACGGGGTGGGGCAGGGGCTGGCCGATCAGCTTCCGAAGCTTGTCCGATTGCACCGCGCGCCGGTACACGTCCAGCACCTCAACGAACAGGTCGTGCTGCTCCCGCTCGGCTGTGATCGGGATCAGCTCGTAGTCGTCAGGCTTGATGTGCAGGATGTACGCACCCTCGACCGGGATCATCGGGTGCTCCACGTCGTGCTCGTCGAGGTACACCTCAGCGAACCGGTACGCGGGCAGTTGGAGCGCGTGGTTGCCGTAGATCCCGTTGGAGGTCTTCCAGTCCACCAAGACCCGGCCCAGCCCTGGAACGTCCTGGATGGAGTCCAGGGTCCCGCAGTACAGGTGCGTGTAGGACGCGACGACCGTCTCGGCGAGGACCGTGGTCGGCTGCCAGTCGTCCAGGTAGGCCAAGGCGCCACGCACGTACGGTGCGACATGCTCTGGGACATCGACAGGTTCGCCATTGGCAAGGGGCACGACGAGTTCGTGAACGTAGGTGCCGCGGACAGCAGCGTCGTCACGCTTCTGGTTCGGCAGCGACGCGAGGTAGTTGATGGTCGGCTGCTTCCCGCCCTCGGCAACCATCGAGGACACGGTGCGGACGTTCTCGACGACGTGCTCGGCGACGGTGCGGGCAGCCCACCGGGTGAGGTCCTTGGGGAGGGCGTTGAGTGCGGTGGTGACCCCGACGGCCCGCTTGCCGTTGATCGTGTAGTAGTGGCTCTTCGGGGTGTCGACGCGTTGCACGCCGACCGTGGGCTGCTTAGGCATGGGGGTACCCCTCTACGAATAGCGGTGTGGCGGGAAAAGCGATGTTCAGAGAACGGCGGTGCCTATGCGGACCGGTTGCCCGGTGCCGTGGAACACCCATTCGCGGGTGGGGTGGTAGTAGGTGAGGCGGTGGACCTGATCGGGGTCCTCGTGTTCCGCGCTGACCGAGAGGGCGTCTTCGGCTTCGCGCCGGGACTTCTCGGCGATCACCACGTACGCGCCAGGCTCGGTGGCGGGAACCGCGACACCCCAGGCAACGACGTCGGGGATGAGTTGGTCGAGTCTCAGGGGGACATCGGGTGCGGTCATGCAGCACTCTCCATGACCGGTTCGCCGTCGCCGGGACCGGGGTCGAGGCAGTCGTGGTTGATGGGCTCGGTCCGCAAGCGCACGACCGTCTCAACCGGAACGCGGCCGGTCGCGGTGACTGGTCGAAGGATCGTCTTCGGGGGCGACGAGTACACGTTGACGGTGACGCCCTGCTGGCAGCGGGGGCACACCTCGAACCGGGTAGCGATCGGGTTCATGCCGCACCCCCGTTGGCCTGGCGCATGATCTCATCGGCGTGGCAAACCTCGTCCAGGCCGCACGAGCAGCACACGTTCTTGCCTCGGAGCCTGTAAAGGTTGGCCCGCACCCATCGACGATCGAAGGTGCGGCGGCCGACCGTGTAGACGTCCCGGTAGGACTGGTCGCCATCGAGCCATGCGACGTAGTGCGCGAAGCAAGCGCCACGGGGGTCCTCATGGCCGGTCTCGATGGCGTCGGAAATCCTGAACGGGTTCCCGAAGCCGGTGGTTCGATCAACAATGACCGTGTTTGGTGGCTTGCGCCATCCGCGCTTGCGCTTCCGCTGGATTCGCTGCGGCATCACGCTGCCCTCGCGATCTGCGTGGGCGCAGCCAGCACCAGGACCTCGACCGTCACCTGCGTTCCGGGAACCCTGTCGTCCAGGGCGCTCGCGACACGCCCGAACGGGCCATCCGCGCACTCCGCACACGAGTACAGGTGTCCCGCCCCAGTCTCTGATGGCTCCCACGTGATTGATAGGTCTCCGGCGACATGCCTGCTGACCGTCGGGTGCTCCTCACACAACGGCAGTCGGTCCACCGCCACCTCACGCACCCGAACCACGGACGAACCCGACCAGGCGTTCATGCCGCACTCCGCAGAGACCTGGTCTCACCAGTGGACGGATCGGTGTAGCTGTAGGCGACCTCCGCGATCGCCGGGGTGAAGACACGCCACTCCCCGTTGATTTTCAGTCCCTTCAACTTCTTCGACTTGATCAGGGCCCGAACCCGGTCCGTCGCGAGCTTGGCCGCAGCGGAACCGCGCTTAACGTCCTTCGTCAGGTACCCGAACATGACGGCAACCTGGTAGGTGTCGAACCCGAAGACCGGCAGGTCGTCTGGGTCCTGAAGGAACCGCTTCAGCAGCAACATCACGGCATCGGGGTTCGTGCTGTTCATGCTGCCCTCCCGTTCGGAGAGTCATTCGTCGTGTCCTGCTCGGCGAGCACGGCAGCAAGCTCCATGAAGAGGGACCGCAGCGGGGGAGAGAGCCGCTTCACGTTCGCGTTGAACAGGGCCTCGGAGCAGCTGGGGCGGCCACCAAGGGCTGCAACAGGGACGTCGGCGCTGTACCCGGCGAGAGTGAGGGCCTGTTCCTCGTCTAGGCGAAGAACCAAGGCAAGGGCACGGATGTTCTCAGGCTTCGGCTGGCGAGGGCGCGCGTCAGGTCGGTCTCCAGCTTCGAGCAGTCCGAGCCACCGGTCGGACAGCCTGATGGCCCGGGCGACTTGGACCATGGAGAGGCCGAGCTTGAGACGGGCGTCCCGCACCAGCTTTGCCAGCTCGGCTGGCTTGAAGGTGGGTTCCTGTGTCATGTCTCGAACTGTACGCGAACAACCTCGAACGAGCAACACGGCGTGAAGCTGTCAACAACTCGTCACCGTGAGGTTCATCAATGTCACCCCGCGAGATTGGCCGAAGCCAGCCTCATGGGGGATCATGCGGCACATGACTCCACAGGAGCATTCCTCTGCCAGCCTGCGCGAGTTCGGTGCACGCATCGAACAGCTGCGCAACGACCGACGCCTCAGCAAGGTGAAGGCCGCGAAAGCCGCAGGAATCTCCGACAAGTACTGGGCCATGTTCGAGGCCGGCGCCAGGCCCGACGGCAACCCCTTCCGCCCCGAGGCCGCAGTAGTTGCCAGCGTTGCTGACGTGGTTGGTATCGACCCCGCTGAGGCGCTCCGCGTCTACGGCATCGACCCCGCCTTCCACAAAGACAAGCTCGGTGGTCGGCCTACGGTCGCGTGGGCTCGGATCGAGAAGAAGAAGGAGCTCCTCGACCCGCAGGAGCTCGCCGCGCTCGAGGTCCTCGTCGACACTATCCTCCGCGCGAAAGGCGTACTCCCACCGATCGGGAAGGAAACCGAGTCGGCCGAGGCGGACGGGGTGCCCGCGGCACGGCGCGGCAGCCCAGCACCACTGCCCGACGAAGGCTTCTCGTTGGGGGAGACCACCGTGTACGACCCGGCTGAGGCACGCATGACTGAGGCCCCCGGCAGCGCGCACCAGGGGCCTCGAACAGTCGACTAGCTTGCTAGTTCGAGCGCAGCGCGTCCATGACGCCAGCGAGCATGCCCCGCAGCTTGATGCGGGACTCGCCGCCGAGCGGGAACCGCACCAGCGGTTCGGTGACCAGCTGCCCGTCACGGACTCGGGCGACCTGCATGATGACCACTGCGCTGCAAACGACCGCGCCCTCGGGGAGCGGCATGGAGCCGATGGCCTCGGCTAGTGAGGGGCCTGTGTCCAGGTCCATGGCGCCTCCCGTGTTCACGATCCCGTCGCTTGTTGTTTTCCTACAGCAACCATCCGACTTGCTGTCATGCGCGTTAGCAGATACTCGGCCTAACGGAGCAGTTGCACTCGAACGGGCTAGAGGCTGGCGTCACGGACGGCGACGATCCTGGGGTGGACGCCGCAGCGACTCCGCTGCCTCATCCACGATCCCCCGCATCGTCTCCCGATCAATCGGCCCCAACGGCACCGTCTCCACCCGCTCCCCGCCCTGCCGGGTACGCACAAGGAGGCTCGCGACCCCATGCGTCACGAGCTCATCGGAGCCGACCCTCCCTTGCGCCAGGGCCGCGTCCCGTACCGCACGAAACTCGAGCGTGTCGTGGCCTTGCTGCCGGGGTGTTCCACACTTCGGGGTTTCCGCGTCAGGCATCGGTTCCTCCCCAACAGCCCCCGTTCGGGCTGTGTCGGTAGTAGGTCACCTCGGCAGGCGTAAATCCCCACCCTGCCCCGTTTGCCATACCCACACACTTGGATGGGTCAAACATCCTCCGACCGGAGCAGTCGATACACCCAGTTGCATACGCGTGTGCGTGCTAGAACCCGGCAGCCCACTGACGGTGATCACGCACTGCTGCGGTACGCCGCCAGTAGACCCGACATGCGCTCCAGCACCTCGCCCAGCGACTCAGCGGTCAACGGGGGGACCCGGGTCGCCTCGTGCTGCTCGAGCACGGCCAGGACATCCGCGACGAACCCAACGGTCAGGTCCGTCCCGGGGATCACGGTCGCCCTCGCAGGCTCTGCGTGCTCGTCCAACGACCGGTAGAAGCGGCCGAGGGCCCGGCTGCCCGGCTTCCCTCGCTGGGGGTCGACGCTGGCCAGCAACTCCAGCACCTGCTCGCTGGACACGGTGTGGTCGGCGGTCATCGCGTGCTCCCGATCTCGACGGGCGTAGGGTCGGTGATCTGGTCCAACTGCGCACAGGAGTCGTTCATCAGGCACCCGCCAGTAGTTCGTCGCGGACGTCCAGCCACGCCTGCAACTCAGTCGCCCACTCGACCGGCCACCAGCAGCCGATCCACTGCGTCCACATCCCTGTCAGCAGGAACTGCTCGGCGTGGGTCAGGGCGTACCGGGCCGTCCGAGTGTCCCCGGCGAAGACCTCGACGAACACGTGTCCGGTGGGGGTGCGGTGGGTGCAACCAATCAGCGCCCACACGTGGCCATCACGGATCTCGGACCAGTTGATCCGGACGGGAGAGCGGGTCTGGACTGCGGTCACGCCGAGCTCAGCGAGAGCACGGATGCCGTCATCGATAGCCAGAACACGGGTGTCGACGTCCATCACGCCACCTCGGTGGCGGCTGCGGTGACGGCGGCCTGCTCGCACTGTTGCAGGTAGGTGTCGTAGGCGTCGGCCGGGATGCAGATGCTGCCACCGACTCGGATTCCCTCCAGTGCGCCAGAAGCGACCAGTCGGTAGACGGTGCTCTTGTGGAGGCCGAGCATGCTTGCGACTTTCGATACTCGGTAGTGCTGGGTAGCCTGGTTGGGCATCGGCTGGCTCCTCAGGGCCTCGATGTGCGCCCCGACTGGTGTGTCCGCACTGGTCGGGGCTTTCTGTTGCCTGCGGCGGCTTCGCATCCGTCGCATCTGCCGCAACTCTAAGGCATAGCGACTTAGAGTGCTAGTGCCGTCGGCGCGTCGCACCGCCCTACGGCAACCGACCAACCTTGCCGCCTCTACCCTTAAGCCCTACAGGTGGACGCAGGCACTACGAGCGCCCATTGTCGCCAGGAGGACGTCTTGAACAGCGAAAACGCGTGGGTAAGCGTCTCCACGCCTTACCTGCAACCCCGTACAGATGGGGAGCAAACAGCATGGGCGCAGGAAGCCGCTCAGCACGACCAAGCAGGCACGCAGCTGCTCCAGGAAGTTGCCGAGACCCTTCCATCTAGAGCTATCGCCGAAGCGCTCCGGGTGCCTAGCGGCGAACCTGTCATCGTCCGTCGCCGCATGATGCTGCTCGACGAACAGCCCGTCGAGCTCACCAACTCCTACTACCCGGTAGCCATCGCCCGCGGTACCCGCCTCTCCGAGCACAAGAAGATCCGCGGAGGCGCTACCACCCTGCTCGCTGAACTCGGACACCGAATCCGCCACGTCGAAGAGGACGTGTCGGCGCGACTCGCAACCAGCGACGAACAGCGACTTCTCGGCCTGGACGCGCCTGAGATCGTGCTTGTCCTGACCCGGACGTCCAAAGCAGACGACGGCACACCCGTCGAAGTCAGCGTGATGACGATGCTCGCCGCCAACCGTCACCTCGCGTACCAGCTGACGATCGGAGGCGACGATGCCGCAGCCGAATGACTCGCGACCCTCGTCCCAGAAGATCGCCGCCACCTGGCGGGCACAGATCATGTCGGGGGAGTTGCAGCCGGGAACCAAGCTGCCGTCCATGCCGCAGCTCATCGAACAGTTCCAGGTGGCCAACACGACGATCCAGAAAGCCCTCGCAATCCTCAGGGACGAAGGGTTCATCGACAGCCAGCAAGGCCGGGGCGTGTACGTCAGAGCGCGACAGCCGTTCGTGGTGAACGTGGCTGCCTACTTCGCGCCAGCTCCAGGCGGCTACTCGTACAGCGCTCCAGAAGTCAGCGAGATCAGGCCGCCCGCCGACGTCACCGCCGCCCTAGGGCTCACCGAGAACGACCACGTCGTACTGCGCCGCAGAGTCACGTTCCACGACGGCGAGCCCGTGGAGCTGTGCTGGTCGTACTACCCGCTCACCATCGCCGCCGACACCCCCCTTGCCGCCAAGAAAAAGATCAAGGGCGGCGCACCGCAGGCCCTCGCCGACCTCGGCTACCCGCAGCGCGAGTTCACCGACCGGGTCTCTGTACGTCAACCCACCACCGAAGAGGTTGAAGCCCTCGACCTGCCCGCCGACGTGCCGGTCATTCGCCAGTTCCGTGTCATCTACTCCGACAACAGGACACCTGTAGAGGCATCTGTCATGGTCAAGGGCGGACACCTGTACGAGCTGTTGTATCGGCAGGTCATCTCTGAGGCTGCCGACTGAGCCCAGCCCACTGACGCACGAAGGCCCTGTCAAGTCGCCTTGGCAGGGCCTTCGTTGCGGTATTCGGTTAGCTACTCACCGGGCTCGGGCAGCCTGCGTACCAGCTCGCCAACCATCTGGGTGAGGGAGCGCAGCTGGGCGTCCAGCGAGTCGAACCGGCCCGTGTGCGCCTGCAGCAGCCCCGTGTGTATCTGCTGGGTGGCTCTGACCTCGCGGAGTTCACCGCGGATCTCCTGGATGTCGTTGTCCATGTGGAGCGCCAACCAGCGGGTTTCAGCGTGCTCGACCACGAGCTTACGCACCCGGCGCTGGAGTTCCTCGTCATCACTCATGGGAGTCTCTGGGGGTGGGTTCGGCGGCGGCTGCGGTCATGCGGCCCACGATAGCCCCACGTCGCTGTCAGCGGCAGGATTGCCCCATCCGGCTGGCCTGCCGCCACCCTGTCGCTCGATCGTGGCCAGCGCCGGAGAGGCCATCCTCTGAGGCGACCACCGGATACCTCAGCGAAGGCCCACCTTGGCAGGATGACGCTATGCGTCTACTCGTACTCGGATCGTCCTGGTTCCTCGGTCGCGCCGTCACCGAGACGGCCCTGGCCGCAGGGTGGGAGGTGACCACGTTCCGGCGCGGGCGCCCCGAGTCCGGCGACGACCCACACGGTGTGACCACCATTCGAGGTGACTACGCCGACCTGGACGCGGTGGCGCGGCTCGCCGCCGCCGGACCCTACGACGCTGCCGTGGACAACCTGGCGTACACCCCACGGGAGACGCTGGCAGTGGCCCGCACCCTGGAGCCGGTCACCGCCCGGTACGTGATGATCTCCACCGTCAGTGTCTACGAGGGCTGGCCGATCAAGCCGCTGACCGAAGACTCCGCGGTGCTGGAGTGCGAGCCGGACGCCGGACCCAACCCCGGCTACGACGGCGACCCGGGCCCGTCGACCTACGGGTTCGGCAAAGCCGGGTGCGAACGTGCCGTCACCGTGACGTTTGGCTCCGACCGGTCCACCATCCTCCGACCTGGTGTCATCCTCGGCCCACACGAATACGTTGGCCGACTCCCGTGGTGGCTGTGGCGTATGGAACGTGGAGGAGAGATCCTCGCCGCCGGCAGCCCCGATCGCCTCATCCAGCCAGTGGATGTTCGTGACGTCGCCGAGTTCGCAGTGCACTGCGCCGCCGGCCGATCCGGCGTGTTCAACGTGACCGGAACGGGCAGCACCATGGGCGCGTTCCTCAGCGCGTGCCGGGAGGCCACTGGATCCGATGCCGCTATCACCTGGATTACTGATGAGCAGTGGCTCGCCGACCAGGGCGTGCGCCAGTGGACTGGCCTGCCCCTGTGGAGGACCTACCCAGGCACCTGGGCGGTCGACTCGACCAGGGCCCGGCAGGCGGGGCTCGTGACCCGGCCACTGCACCACACCGTCGCCGATACGTGGGAGTGGCTCACCACCGGGAAGCCTGTGGAGCATGAGCGTGCTGGCGAACTGGGCATCAGCCCGGACCGGGAACAGGCGATCCTCGGCGTGTGGCGTGCCCGTGAAGCTGACAGGTGCGGCGGGGAGTAGAAGCAAGTACCGGCCGGGCCCTCACGTTGGGCCCGGCCGGCAGGTCACACGCCTGGCGCCAATGCGGGCCGTGCGGTCACCCGCGCCAGCGAGGACGACGTGAAGTCCTCGACCTGCTCACCCAACCGCCGCGCCTCGATCGAGCCATGAAAGCGTCGCACCCCCAGCAACTGCCCAAGGTTCAGCAGCCGCCTCGACAGAGCCTCCGTACGCCACTCCGGGCCGATCGCGAACACCGACCGGAGCGCGTCCTCAGCGCCTGCGAGGTCACCGCGCAGCGTGCGGGCTGTCCCCAGATCCACCAGGGCACCGAGCTCACCGGCTGACCATCGGGCCTGCGCTGGGAGCATCGCGAACAACTCGATCGCTCGGGTCGCGGCTGTCTCGGCGCGGTCGCCGTCACCCAGTCGCACATATGAGGCACCGGCACACAGGGCGTGCCTGCTCCGCCCGAACGCCAGCTCACCACCGATCTCATCCGCCCAGTCGTCACCTGCCCGGTCGAGTTCGTCCGCTGCCGCGTTCAATGCGGCATCGACCTCGTCCCGGGCGCCGATCATCGACAGGGCCCGTGCGTGCACCGATTGCAGCCTGGCTGACGGTGTGCCCGTGGGGGCGGCATGGAGCGCGTCGCTCGCCAGCTTCACGGCCCGCCGCGGGGATCCTGACCAGAACACGATCGTCACCTGCAACGCGCGCGCCCACGCCTGCAACGACGGGTGGTCAACCGTGGTGCCGTAAATGTAGGCACTGCGCGCCTGGTCCTCCGCAACATCCGGGTAGCCCAGGTCCCACGCCACCGACGCGAGCAAACCGCACACCTGCCCCGCCAGCAGATACAGCTCGGCCTGCTGTCGAGGCTTCCGGGTCTTGTTCAGCTGCTCGTAGACGTCATTACGGAGGACGACGAGGTCCTGCAGCATCACCGTGGATGGCGTTGTGAGGTAGTCACGGGCGGCCCGTTGTGCCTCGACATGCAGTTGCTCGAGGACCGATGGGCTGACCGAGCTGGCCGCGGCGCGGGCATGCTCGGTGCTCTCACGACCGGCTTGCATGATCCACTCCTGCGAGGTGGCGGGCGACATGGCGGAAACCGAGAGAGCACGCGGCGGCCCCAGCAGCACCTCGATCGGCTCACCAAACCAGCTGGCCAGAACACGGCGACTAGCCGGATACGGGCGCGATGTCCCAGCGAGCCATCGCAGCGCCTGACTCTTCGATGTCGTCGCCGACTCCCGTACGGACTGAGCGGCCTCAGCGAACTGCTTCACGAAGTCCTCGATCGACAAGTGCGCCTCGTGGACACGCTGCTCAAGTCGCGTTCGCGCCGGCAGATCCATCGCGTGACCTCTCGTTTTCGATGCCACACGGTACGCCGAACCGCTCATGGGCCGCGTGTGACCAACTCCAGACGACACCAAGATGACACGGGCTGACACCGAGATGAACTCGAGTCGCTTAACTGGGTGGTCGATCGTTAATACATGCCCGGGGAGACGATCACAGCAGTCCAGCTGTTGCAGATCGCTGCCGTCATGCCGCCCAGCGCGATCGTGGGTGTGCTGATCGGCCGCCGCGTGCTGGCCCGGGCCACGTTGTCGGGCGACGCGGGCGGGCACCACGTGCCCCGCGGCGGCCGACCCCGGTTCCTGGCGACGTCTGGGTTCCTCATGGACGTTGCCAGGGCAAAAACGGGGGCGGGAACTGCCCACCCCGACCTGGTCGCGGTGGATCGCACCTCGGCAGGTGGCCACCGCGACCAGGGTCACCACGCCGAGGAGGCCCCGTGGATCCGTTGACCGACGCAGCCTCGATCCGCGCCTTCCCCGAGCTCGCCGGGCTCATGGCGATCCGCGACCACAACTGGGTGTTCCAACGGGTCCTCGACGACGAGGGGCATCTCACCCAACTCGATGGCTTCCGCTGCTGGCCCACCGCCACCGACGCGATCCGCATCCACTCCGCCACCGACGTCATCGGGCTCCGCATCCTGTCCGGCGAGAACGGGATCGTGTGGACGCGGACTGGCGCGCTTACCGACGTCATCGCCGAGCTGATCGAGCTCCCGGCACCGGATGCGCCCAATGCCCCCACGCTCGTCCGTGCATCCGCACCCTTGCTATGGACACCCGGTAACCCCTTTTGACCTTGCCCGCCATGGCGAGAAGGACTGCTCCAGCGGTTCTACCGTCGGAGTGACGGGGCGCAGGTTCCCCCGGACATTGCGCCCCACCGGAAGCCTCCCCGCCCCCGTGACCCCGACACCAGGGGCGGGGAGGCCCGACCACGCCACAGGAGGTGCACATGACCCCGACCAGGACTCAACTCACCGTGGAAAGATTGTTCGCCGCGATCGAGGCAGCGTGGGTTGAGGTCGCCGACGCCCACCAGCCGGCTGACACCGGTCACTGTGACGGGTGCGGTGAGAAGTGGCCGTGCCGGATGCATCGCACAGCCACCGCCAGCCGCTGACACCGATCAGGTCACGCCCGTAACGTTCCCGCGCCGCGGTGAGACAAGTGCGACGTGTCCACCAGTGAGCCACCCACCAACCCGATCCCCACGCCCGGTCGTCGGAAGCCGTGGTGGAGACGCTGGTGGATCTGGGTGACCGCGTTCCTCGTGTTCGTCATCACGATGGGTCTCCTCGCGCCAAGGACACCCGAGCAGGATGCTGTGACCGCGTCAGCTGCGAGTGCCACGACGAGCCCGGTGGCCTCCACTACATCCGCGACGCCAGCCTCGACGACCACCACCACATCCCGGAACGCTCCGACGACAACTACCGCCACGGCCGCGCCCGCCCCGACGAAGGCGCCCGCGGCACACCACGTCATCTACCAGTTCGACGTGAGCAAGCCTCTCCACGGTGATGACTGGCAGCAGATTGGGCTCGGCTGGAACAACCCGAACACGGGCCGGCATGAGCTACCGCCTGAGGTCACTGGCTCCCCTTCGAAGCCCCTCGTGTTCCCATACACGGTTCAGTTCGATGTCAACGACCTGCAGACCGACCTCCAGCACTTGTCGGCTGGCGGGAACAGCAGCGTCCGTGATGTCGCCGTGTCGTGCACGGTCATCGTGGATGGGAAGGTCGCCGCGGCCGAGCCGGGGACGACGCCGACGTTCCTGCCGGATGGCAGCGTGAACACGGCGGGCTACTCGGATTGTCTCCCGGGGGCGGCGCACAGGTAGCGGGATGCGTGTGTGCGGATTTCGCACACCCTTTGGTTACCGCTCGGTAGGGTGCCCCGTCCGCTTCGGCGGGCGGGGCACCGACGTGTCAGGACCCTGCCATCAGGCCATGATCGACACCACCACTTACCCACCGTTTATGAGACCCGCCCACTCCCGATCGGGCCGGAGTGGGCCGGTTCCGCAGGAGCGATCAAGCTCCGAAACCCGCCAGCTCCGGCTAGCTCCGGCTCGCTGACCAGCGTGTATGTAGATGTTCCTGATCAACCTGCCGCTGGGGCTCGTGGCCTTTCTGGTGGCGTGGCGGCTGATCCCGGCAGGCGCGGGCAACTCCGCCGTGCGGCGCCTGGACTGGCTGGGCGTGCTGCTGCTGTCCACCGGGCTCGGCGGCCTGACCTACACCGCACACCTGGTGTCGGAGACGAGCACGGGCTGGGCGCTCGCCGTGACTGCCGGGGCGGTTTCCCTGCTGCTGCTGGCTTTGGCCACGTGGCACCTGCTGCGCACCGCTCACCCGCTGGTGGAGCTGCGCACGCTGAGATTCGCCTCGCTGCGGGCCTCCGTGCTGGAGGGCTCGCTGTTCTGGATCGCCGTTGGGGCCGTGCCCTTCCTGCTGCCCCTGCTGTTCCAGGACGTGTTCGGCTGGAGCCCGGTCAAGTCCGGCGCCGTGGTGCTGTTCGTGTTCGCGGGCAACATCGGCATCAAGCCCGCGACCACGTACCTGCTCAACCGGTTCGGCTACCGCAAGCTGCTGGCGGCCTCCGCCGCGGTCATGGCCGCCAGCGTGTTCGCCTGCGCGTTGATCACCGACTCCACCCCGCTGGTGCTGATCGCGGCGATCGTGCTGATCAGCGGCGCGGCGCGCTCGGTGGGGCTGACCGGCTACTCCACCATCGCCTTCAGCGACGTCACCGAGGAGCACCTGCGGCACGCCAACACGCTCTCGGCCACGGCGACCCAGACCGCGGCCGGGCTCGGTGTCGCGGCGGCCACCGTGGCCTTGCGTGCCGGGGACCTGTTGCCCGGCAACACATCCCCGGCCACCTCGTACGGCATCGCGTTCGCGCTGATCACCGTGCTGCCGCTGGTCGCGATGGTCGGCGCACTGCGCCTGCACCCGGCCACCGGGGACTCCGTGCGGCAACCGGCAAAAACGTGACCCGGGTCACCGCCGCCCGCCAAATCGGCTAAACCGGATACTCTCCTCACCGTGCGCGATGGGTTGACGACCTCACGTCACCGCGGCCTGCTGGCCGCGGTGGTGCTGGTCGTGCTCGTCTTCGCGCACTTCGCCTGCTGCTCGGTGTTCCACCAGCACGACGGCTCCGTCGGCGTGCACTCGGTGAGCGTGCACACCGCGCCCGCCGACTGCGACGGCCCGGACTGCCCGCTGGTGCACGACCGGGTCCAGACCGGCTGGTCGGCCCCCGACCTGTGGCAGCACGAGCTCGCACTGCTGGCCACCGCGCTGGACCTGCCGGCACCGCTCACGCACGCGATCGGTTCTCCCGCAAGGAATTCGACGCCCAGCCGATGTCAGGCAGGGCGAGCGCTGCTCGTCGACCTCTGCGTCGCCAGGTCCTGACCGGGCCGGGCGCCCCACGCGCCCCACCCCGTCACCCGAGACCACCGACGTGGAAAGCGAAGCAGCGGCATGACTGCGACACTGCCCGACCCGAACTCGTCCACGCCCGCGGCCACCGTGGGCAACACCCCCGTGCTGTGGATCGACCAGCCGCTGTCCCCGAGGGGACGCGGGTTCTGGGCCAAGCTGGAGGGCTTCAACCCCGGCGGCATGAAGGACCGGCCCGCACTGCACATGGTCACGCAGGCGGCGCGGCGCGGGGAACTGGCCCCCGGCGCCATGATCGTCGAATCGACCAGCGGCACGCTCGGGCTCGGCCTGGCGCTGGCCGGGATCGTGCACGGTCACCCGGTGACCCTGGTGACCGACCCGGGCATGGAGCCGATCATGCGGCGGCTGCTGGCCGCGCACGGCGCCCGCGTGGAACTGGTCACCGAGCCGCATCCGGTGGGCGGCTGGCAGGAGGCACGGCGGTTGCGCGTGCGGGAGGTCATGGCCGCGCACCCCGGCTCGTACTGCCCCGACCAGTACCACAACCCGGACAACGTGGCCGGGTACGAGCCGCTCGCGGTGGAGTTGCTGGCCCAGTTGGGCCGGATCGACGTGCTGGTCTGCTCGGTGGGCACCGGCGGGCACTCCGCGGGCGTGTCCCGGGTGCTGCGGCGGCACTTCCCGCACCTGCGCCTGATCGGAGTGGACACGATCGGCTCCACGATCTTCGGCCAGCCCGCGGGCCAGCGCCTCATGCGCGGCCTGGGATCGAGCATCTTCCCCCGCAACGTGGACTACTCCGCCTTCGACGAGGTGCACTGGGTGGCTCCGGCCCAAGCGGTGTGGACGTGTCGCGCGCTGGCCGCCTCCCGGCACGCCAGCGGCGGGTGGAGCGTCGGCGCGGTGGCGCTGGTCGCGGGCTGGGCCGCGCGCACCCTGGACCCGGACACGCGGATCGCCGCCGTGTTCCCGGATTCGCCGCACCGCTACTTCGACACCGTCTACAACGACGAGTACTGCGCACGCCACGAGCTGCTGACCGGGCCGCCACCGGAGGAACCGGAGGTGATCGCCCACCCCGGTGAGCGGGTGGTCACCAGCTGGACCCGGTGTGCCGCGGTGCAGGACCCGGTGCGGGTGGGCATCGCGTGAACCGGATCCTCGCCCAGTACCGGTCCTTCGGCCTGCCGGTGCGCCTGCTGCTGCTCAACCAGTTCACCATCAACCTCGGTTTCTACATGTTGATGCCGTACCTGGCCGCGCACCTGTCCGGTGAGCTCGGCCTCGCCGCCTGGGCGGTCGGCCTGGTGCTGGGCATCCGCAACTTCTCCCAGCAGGGCATGTTCCTGATCGGCGGCACGCTGGCCGACCGGCTCGGCCACAAGCCGATGATCGTCGCGGGCTGCACCCTGCGTACCGGCGGCTTCGTGCTGCTCGGCTTCGCCGACTCGGTGCCCGCGCTGCTGATCGCCTCCGCGGCAACGGGATTCGCCGGTGCCCTGTTCAACCCGGCCGTGCGCGCCTACGTGGCGCAGGACGCGGGGGAGCGTCGGGTCGAGGCCTTCGCCCTGTTCAACGTGTTCTACCAGGCGGGAATCGTGCTCGGGCCGGTGGTCGGCCTCGCACTGACCACAGTGGACTTCCGCCTCACCAGCGGGGTCGCCGCCGCGGTGTTCGCCGCGCTGACGGTGTTGCAGGTCCGCGCCCTGCCACGGGACAGTCGCTCGGCCCGGGTGGGGTCGGTGCTCGCGGACTGGCGGTCGGTGCTGGCCAACCGGTCCTTCCTGCTGTTCGCCCTGGCCATGGTCGGTTCCTACGTGCTGTCCTTCCAGATCTACCTGGCGCTGCCGCTGGAGGCCCGCAGGCTGGCCGGTGACGGACCCGGGGGCACGGCCCTGGTGACCGCGCTGTTCGTGGTGACCGGCGGGCTGGCCATCGCCGGGCAGTTGCGGATCACCGACTGGTGCCGTCAGCGCTGGGGCTCCGGGCGTTGCCTGGTACTCGGGCTCGGACTGATGGCACTGGCCTTCCTGCCGCCCGCGATCAGTCCACACGAGACGGTGTGGGCCATGGCGGCACTGGTGCTCGCGGCGGCGCTGCTGGCGTTGGCCACCAGCGTGGTGTTCCCGTTCGAGATGGACACGATCGTCGCACTGGCGGGCAACCGGCTGGTCGCCACGCACTACGGGCTCTACAACACCGTTGTGGGCACGGGGATCCTGCTCGGCAACCTGGTCACCGGCAGCGCGCTCGACCTGGCCCGTGCCGCCGGGGTTCCCGCACTGCCCTGGGCCGCGCTGGCGTGCCTCGGACTGGCCTGCACGCTCGCACTGTACACATTGGACCGAAGGGAGCACCTGCTGCCCGCTACGGCTTGAGCGGCCTGGACCTGCGCCACCGCGCGAACCCGCCGTCCAGTGGGCGCGCGCGGTGGCCGTGCTCCCGCAGCAGCCGCACCGCCTTCGGCGACACCACGCAGTACGGCCCACCGCAGTACGCAACGATCTCCACGTCGGTGGGCAGCTCGGCGAGCCGCTGCCGCAGCTGAGACGCGGGCAGCGACACCGCGCCCGGCACGTGGTCACGCTCGTACTCGGCCGCGGAACGCACGTCGAGCACCAGCACCCCGGGATCGGCCAGTCGCGTGCGCAGCTCGCGCACGGTGACCGGCCGCATCACCTCGGGATCGCCCAGGCTGGCCGCCACCTCCTCGCGGAGGTCGGCCAGCCTGGCCTCGGCGAACTCCTGCACCTGGCCCAGGAAGACCGACACCGACCCGTCGGCGAGCCGGTAGTGCACCCGGGTGCCCTCCTTGCGGGTGGCCACCAGGTTCGCCGCGCGCAACTGCTGCAACTGCGCCGAGGTGTTCTTCAGCGGCACCCCCGCCTGCTCCGACAGCTCCTCGACGGTCAGCTCCGCACCGTCGAGCAGGTCCAGCAGCCGCAGCCGGATCGGACTGGCCAGGGCCTTGCCCACCCGCGCCAGCTGCGCGTAGATCGGCTCCTCAACGAACGCCCCCATCGATCGCCACCTCACCGCGCAGGAACTGGATGTACCGCTCTGCCGAATTGTGCAGCACCCGGCTGCCACCCGACCTCAGCGCCGGGGTCCACCAGCCGCCGTAGACCCTCTCGAACGGGTAGTCGCGCAGCGCCGCGACTATGCCGCGCACCTGTTTCTCCGGTAGCGGCAGGCGGTTGGGCGCACTCCACATGAATGTCAAGCGGTCCTCGCCGGGGGTGACCATGATCGTGTCGCCGGTGAGCAGCACCCCGCCCTCGTGCGCCCAGTGCAGCGCCGTGCTGCCCGGGAAGTGGCCGCCGCACTGCACCAGCGTCACCCCCGGCAGCACCTGCTCGGTGCCCGACCAGGTGCGGACCCGCACGTCGGTGCGCTGCAACCAGTGCACGTCGGCCTCGGGCAGCACCACCTCGGCGCCGAACTCGTGGCTCCACTCGGCGAGCGCGCCGTACATGTGCGGGTGGCTGGAGGTCACCACGGCCAGGCCGCCCGCCTCGCGCACCGCCTGCTTCGCCTGCTCGTCCAGGTAGGCCGGTGGGTCCCAGAGCAGGTTGCCCTGGTCGGTCCGCAGCAACAGGCCCCGTTGGCCCACACCGAGGTCCGGGGTCACGCCGATGCCCAGCAGTCCCGGCTCCACCTCGCGGATGTCCGCGCGGTGCCCCGCCGCCGCCAATTCCGCCAGCGTCGTCCAACGCTGCCCCGTCGGCGGCACCCACTGACGCTCGTCCTCGCACAACACGCACTCCGCAGGCGGTTGCTCGGTGTCGGGGTAGTGGGCCCCGCAGGTCGGGCAGATCCAGAACACGTCATCCCCCAAGAACTCAAGCTCTAAAGAACATTAGAATAAAAGAACTGTAGATCGCTGCCGACCCCTCCGCAACCCCTCCCTCCCCCCTCCCGCGAGCCCCGCTCTGAATGACCAAGCCGCCGCCCCCTCCCCGCGAGTCCCGCTCACGCGAACGCGATTCCCGTCCTGTGGTCCGCGAGTCCCGCTCAGGCGGGTGTGAGTCCCGTCTTGGGGTACATGGAGCCGCTGGCTTCGGCGCGAGTCCCGCTCTGCGGCGCGTGAGTCCCGCCTTAGGGCGCGTGAGTCCCGCCTTGGTGTGCCCGAGTCTCGCTATGTGGCGCCGGAGTTCCGCCTTGGGGTGTGTGAAGCCGCTGGGTTCCGAGTGAGCCCCAGTCTGGCGGGCGCGGCCCCGTCTTGGGACGCGCGAGTCCCGTCCCGTGGCCCGCGAGTCTCGGTCTGGCGGGTGCGAGTCCCGCTCTGGGTTGTGCGAGTCCCGTTCCGTGGGGCGTGAGTCCCGCCTTGGGGTACGCGGAGCCGCTGGCTTCGGCGCGAGGCCCCAGCCTGGCGGGCCCGTCCAGTCATCACCACTCCACTCGGTCACCAGGGATGTTGCAACCACCCCCTGAACCCAAGGCACTTTCATGACATGTGGGGTGTGGTCAGGCGAGTGCGGCGTAGGCGGCGGCCTGGATTGCGCGGTGCACGGGCGGCGGCTCGGGGCTGTCGAACATGCGCTGGGTCAGCACGATGACGATCAGGTCCCGGCCGGGGTCCACGAGGAACGAGGTGCCGAGCCCGCCGTCCCACCCGTAGGCGCCGCTGTCGAGCACGGATTGGCCAAGCGTCCAGGACCGTCCGGTGAAGAAGTCCGGCCCGAGGCCACCGCGTGCCTTCTGCTCGGCGGTCAACTGATCGGTGGTCATGCCACGCACGGCCTCGGCGGACAGCACGGGCGAGCCGCCGCGCAGCAGCATCCGGGCAAAGGCGAGCAGGTCCTCGGCGGTGGAGACCAGCCCGGCAGCGCCGTCACCGAAGGCGGGCGGGCGGCTCCACGCGCCATCGGGCTGGTCCCAGACGAGGAGCCCACCGGGCCCGGACACGTAGGCGGTGGCCAGCCGCGAGCTGTCGGCGGCCCAGAACCGGGTGTCGCGCATGCCGAGCGGCTCGAACAGGCGGCTGCGCAGGACCTCGGCGAACGGGGTGCCCGCGGCACGGGCAGCGAGCACGCCGAGCACGGAGGAACCGGTGTTGTACAGCCAGCGCTCACCGGGCTGGGCGAGCAGGGGCAGGCTGCCGAGGTTGGCGATCCAGGTGTCGGGGTCGGGCTGCACGGCGGGTTCGGGCGGACCGAAGGTGGCCAGCCCGAGGGAGCGCTGAGCCTGGTCCACCGGCCAGGGTGTCGCGGCGGCGAACATCTCCATGGCCATGCCGAAGCCGCCGGTGAAGGTGAGCAGGTCGCGGGCGGTGATCGCGCGCCGCGCGGGCACGGTGTCGGTCAGCGGCCCGTCCGGCCGGCGCAGCACGCGCGGATTGGCCAGTTCGGGCAGCAGCCGGTCGACCGGCTCGTCGAGGTCGACCAGGCCCTCGTCGACGAGCCGGAGCACGGCCGCGGCGGTGATCGGCTTGGTGGTGGAGGCGATCCGGAACAGCGAGTCGCGTGCCACGGGGGCACCGCCGATCGTCAAGTGCCCCAAGGATTCGACGTGCACCTGCTCGCCGCTTGCCACGAGCGCGACGAGGCCGGGCACCTGCGTGTCGCCCACGTGTTCGGCTGCGGTCTCGCGCAGCTTCTCGATCCCCGCCGCCGTCAGACCTGTGCTCACTGCGTCCTCCTCCTACGGTGCACGGACTGTACGAGCTTGGACTCGGGCGGGCGCGAGAACTCATCGCCGCGCGGACGGCACTAGCGGCCGTTGTCCTGCGGGCACCACTTCTCCGCCGGGCAGGCGGCGACGACCTTGCTGACGACCTCGCCGGAGACCACCCGCAACATGGCGATGGCCTTGTTCTGCGGTACGTGGTGGGTCAGGCTGCCGCCGAAGTCGATGTCGCCGGTGACCCCGGCGAGGGCCGTGTTGCCCTGGTCGGCCAGGTCAGTGGCGCGGTTGATCAGCCCGATCTCCCGCCACAGCCCGGCCGGGGTGATCGGGATGTCGTGCTGAGCGAGGTACCTGGCCGCGCTGATCAGCACCCTGGTCGCGTCGAAGGAGAGGGCCGCGTGGCCGTCCAGGGAACGCGATGCGAGGTTGTCCGGGCTCTCGAAGCCGAACTGGTCCGACAGCCCGAACGTGGTGCCGTTGGTCCCCTCCGGCGCACCGGCGGCCGCCTTGCTCTCGTTGGCCACCGAGAAGGACACATAGTAGAAGGGAACCGCCTTGTTGGCCTGTCGCTTGGCGGTGTCGGCCACGTAGCGGGTCACGTCGTCCCCGGCGAGGTAGGTCGCGGTGACCTCGCACTGCTGCGCGCCGTTGAGGAAGTCCTGGAAGTCCGGCACGCCCCGGCCCGCGAAGTAGACGATTCCCCGGAAGCCACAGGTGTCGCGACCAGCGGCGTTCGCGGGCTTGCCGTCCTTGCCCGCCGGGTCGTACTGGACCTTGTCCACCACGAAGTTCCGGTCGGTGAACGCGGTGGCCACGTCATCGGCCAGGTTCGTGCTGTAGGTGTCCTGGGGATCGGCCGTGTAGTACACGCGGACCTTGGTGCCGGGCCCGTGCGGAACGGCTCCGGTGTTCCTGGCGAACTCGGCCGCGAACGCCGCCTCCCGGCGGTTCTGCGGGGCCACCTGGAAGTACAACGGGTTCTTGTCGACCAGCGAGTCGGCGGACAGCGTGGAGGCGACCATCGGCAGCCCCGCGGTGGTCAGCGCGTCGATGGTGTCCTGGGTCGGCTTGCTGCTCATGTCCAGCCCGACCACCCCGCCGATGCTGGGGTCGCTGACCGCCATCCGGCCCAGCTGCGCGGCGACCGCGGGACCCTGGAGCATGTTCCGGCCCGCGTTGGCGATCAGCACGCGGACGATCGGCTCGGTCCTGCTGGCCGTGGTCAACTGGGCCCTCTGCGCGACAGCGACACCCTCCAGGCCCTCGCGCTGCGCGGTCAGGCTGTCGGCCTTGTCGTCGGCGGCGGTGAACGCCTGCATGTTGACCAGGGTCAGGTAAGGCCAGTCCGGATGATCAGCGTGCAACTGCACGGCCTCGCGGTTGTTCGCCAGCACGGCGTCGAGCACCTGTCTGAACTGCAACGGCCCGGAGGTCGGTTCGAAGATGTCGGCGGAGCCGTCGGTGACCCCGGCGCAGCCGTCCACGGTGCGCGTCAGGCCAAGTGAGTACCAGGGCAGCGCGCCCCAATCCCCGCAGCGGTGGTCGGTCCACTGCCAGGCGCCCACTGCCGCGCTGGCGGCGAGCGCGACCACCAGCAGCACACGTGTGGTCCGGGAGACCAGCCAGGGCGCCGGGGGCACGACGTACCGCTCGCGCGGGCGGAACGTCTGCCTGAGTTCCTCGACCTGTTCCCCGGTGGGCGCGCCGGGCACCAGCACCCGCAGGTACCAGGCCGTGGACCTCCTGGCCCTCCTGTCGTTGGCGAGCGAGTCGCGCCAGTGCCCGTGCCCCACCGCGGCCTTGTCCGCGTTGTAGACCACCGGCTTGTGCGTGTGGTCCCCGGGTTCCACCGCGCTGGGCGGCACCTTGCGACTGGCGCTGATCACCAGCAGCGGGTCGAAGCGACCGATCTCGTTGCGCACAGAGTTGATCATGCGCAGCAGGGTGTACCCGCCGTTGGCCCGGGTGATGTTGTCCAGCAGCAGCGCGGTGTAGGTGCTCCTGCGCTTGCCGCGCAACTGCCACGGCCGCCAGCGGTAGGACCGCCGCAGGTCCTCCAGCAGCGCGTTGACCAGCAGCCTGGCCACCTGTTCGGGGTCCTCGCGGGCCCACTCACCGGCGGTGAGCCGCTCGGCGAAACCGATGAAGTCCCCGGGGATCTGCGGGGACAGGTAGGGCTGGCGCAGGAACCACCGGTAGATCCCGGACAGGCCCGGTGCCCGGCCGGTGACCTTGGCCGCGAACAGCAGTGGCGGCAGCAGGCGCAGTGCCCTGGCCACCCAGCCCAGCCAGGTCGGGCCGTCGCTGGGCACCGAGGTGGCCGCGCCCAGGGAGTTCTCCAGCCTCGAGGTGATGTCCCGCTGGCGCAACCAGGATCGCAGCTTCGAGGTCCGCTCCCCGGGTTCGGCCAGCTCGTCCAGGTCCTGTTCCATCAGCCCGGTCATCAGGAACAGCGCGGGGAACCGGAACCGGCCCCAGCGCGAGTTGACGCTCCTGCTCAACTCGGCGGCGACGGCGAGCAGGAGCGCGCGCAGCACCTCGACGTCCGCGTGGTCCAACGGGTCGTGATCGGTGAGACGGGTGCGCGTCCCGGTGCCGAACTCCTCGTTGAGCCGTAGGTAGGCGTGCGGGATGCGGGACGGGCTGGCCGTCGCCAACTTGTCGCCCAGCGCGGGCAACAGCCCGTCGTGTGGCTGAGTGCGGATCAGGCAGAGCAGCGGCAGGCCCCGCCGCACCCTGCTCTCCCGCCTGCTGACCGGCTCGCTCGGGGTGTCCCCCCACTTCGGACGCCGCGTCAGCTGCTCGACCAGGTCGACCAGTTCCGTCACGCCGTTGAACACCGGCATCTCGTTGGACGTCGGCGGATCGCTGAACAGCTCCTGGCTGTTGTCCCCCACAGCAGTACCTCACGCATTCTTGATCCTCGAGCGTATCGCAGGTGTTCGCCACCTACCTGCACTTGGCGCCACGAGCGGCCGATCCGCCAGGTCGCACCTGCGCGACCTGGCGGCCGAAGTTGGCGTTCTGACACCGTGAACGTGCCTGGTGAGCCAAGATCTGGAGGTGTGAACGGCGTGGGGGAGGCAGGTCTGCGCAGGCACCGCCGCGCGGTCGTGCTGGTCGGCCTGGTGCTGCTGCGGGTGCTGGTGTTCCCCCAGGTGGCGCTGAGCGTGGTCTTCGGCGCAGGTCAGCACCTGTACACCAACCCCGTGCTGGCCGGTGCCTGCTACGTGGTGGCGCTGGGTTGGAGCGTGGTGTTCCTGGTACTTGCCGTGTGCCGGGATCCCTTGCCCGCCTGGGTTGCGCTGGTGGACACGGCGTTGGTCGCGATCTGCCTGCTGGCGTTGAGCCTCGCGGTGGCGCCGGAGTTCTTCCTCAGCACGATCAGCGACTCGGACCTGGAGGCGCTGGCGATCGCGTCCTCGTTGTCCACGGCGATCCTGTTGCCGCCCAAGCGGGCCGCGGTGTGCTGCCTGGTGCTGGCCGGGGCGTACTGGGTCGCGCAGGTCCCGGCGACCCAGCTCCAGGGCTACGACGTGATGGCCACGTTGAGCGTGCTCTGCTGGCAGTTGGGGGCTTCGTGGTTCGGTGGCATGGTCGCCGACGCGCTGCGCAAGGCCGCGGCCCAGGTCGACGCGGCGACCAGCGAACTGGTGGCCAGCCGGGAACGGCACGCGTTGGAGCAGGAGCGGGCGCGGCACTTCGAGGAGCAGAGCCGCCGCTACCGGGCGCTGCACGACGGGCCGCTGTCCCTGCTCACGGCGCTGGCGGGGCGCGGGCCGGTGGCGCACCCGGACGCGGAGATCCGCAGGCAGTGCGCGGTCAACGCGAACCTGTTGCGGGGACTGACACCTGACGAGCCGAACAGCACGCTGACCGACCTGTCGCTGGCGCTGACCGAGGCCTGCGCGGACCACGCCGCGCGCGGGGTCCGGGTGCACTACCAGTTCTCCGACCTGCCCGCGGATCTGAGCCCGGAGGTGGTCGGCGCGCTGAGCGGGGCCAGTCGCGAGGCGCTGAACAACGTGGCCTCGCACGCGGGTACCGACCGGGCCTGGCTGACCGCGCTGCCCTCCGGCGGCGGCGTGGTGGTGGAGATCGTTGACCGCGGGGTGGGCTTCGACCCCGTGCGCGCGGTGACCGGGCGCGGCCTGCCGGAGTCGATCCTGGGGCGGATGCGCGAGGTCGGCGGCCTTGCCGAGGTGGACAGCGCGCCGGAGCAGGGCACGAGGATCAAGCTGAGGTGGCCCGGGTGATCGACGTGGCGGTGGTCGACAACGACAAGCTCGTGCCCGCCGGGCTGCGCGCGATGCTGGCGCCGGTGCCCGGGATCCAGGTGGTCGGCACGAGCACCAGCGTGCACGACCACCTGCGGGCGGGGCTGTCGGCCGATGTGGTGCTGCTGGACCTGATCCTGGAGGACGGCCGGGACCCGAGCCAGAACGTGGCCGCCATACGGGAGACCGGCGCTCGGGTGCTGGTGATGTCGGTGCACGGCGACCGCCACCACGTGCGCGACACGATCCGTGCCGGGGCTTCCGGCTACCTGCTCAAGGACGACGACACCGACAAGCTCGCCGAGGCCATCCGTGCCGTGCACGCCGGTGAGCTGGCGATGACCCCCGAGCTGGCGTTCATCATCACCCTGCAACCGCCCAGGTTGACCGAGCGCCAGGTGGAGGTGCTGCACCTGTACGGCACGGGCTGCACCCTGGAGGCGACCGCGCACCGGCTGCGCATCAGCGTGGGCAGCGTGCGCACCCACCTGAGCCGGATCTACGCCAAGTTCGCCGCGGCGGGCGACCCGATCCGCAGCCGCGAGGACATCCCGCCGCGGGTGCGCGACTACGAGATCGGGCCGTCGTAGCGTCCTGAAGGTGCCGTTCACGGCGTGGTGGGTGGGCCACGTGGGCCTGCCACGGCCGCCTTCGCGGCGCGTCTCGGTGGCGCCATGTCCTGAAGGTGCCGTTCACGGCGTTGGGTGTCCCGAACGGCACCTTCATGGCAGTGCGACGCGATCCGGCCCGCCCACCCCGCCATGTCACGAAGGTGCCGTTCACGGCGTTCACCGTCGCGAACGGCACCTTCGTGGCACTCTGACCCTGATCGGCACTCGCGGTACGGACTATGGTTAGGCTAACCTTCGCCTCAACGGTCCGGTATCACGAGAGATGGTCCACGCATGGCAGCCAGCAAGTCCGCCACCCTGGAGGTCGAGCCCTTCCTGCACTTCGACGCGGAGGTGCTGGCCACCCTGCCGATCGGCGAAAGCCTGGTGCGGGTGACCTTCGGCGGGCCGGGGCTGCGCGAGGTGACCACCTGCGGCCCGGACCAACGAATCAAGATCTTCCTGCCGCGCGCGGGCGAGACCAGCCCGCGCGTGCCCACCGGCCCCGACTGGTACGCGCGCTACCGGGACATGCCCGAACGCGAACGGCCGGTGATGCGGACCTACACGATCCGCTCGGCGCGCCCCGGCCAGATCGACGTGGACTTCGTGCGGCACGGCGACACCGGACCGGCCTCCAGTTGGGCGGGCGGCGCCGCGCCGGGGGACCGCGCCGTGATCTGGGCTCCCAACGCGCGGTTCACCGACTACGCCGAGGGCTCGCGCATGGGCTCGGACTACGCCCCGCCCGCGGACACGACCTGGCAGTTGATCGCCGGGGACGAGACCGCGCTGCCCGCGATCGGCGGCATCGTGGAGGGGCTGGCCGAGGGCGAGCGGGCCCTGGTGTTCCTGGAGGTGCCGACCGAGGCGGACCGCCAGCAGTGGCAGACCGCGGGGGACGTGTCGGTGACCTGGTTGCCGCGCAACGGGGTGCACGCCGGGGGCGGGTCCGCCCTGCTGGCGGCGGTCCGTGCCGCGCAACTGCCCGAGGGCCCCGGCTACGCCTGGCTGGCCGGTGAGTCGGGCCTGGTGCGTGGGCTGCGCAGGCACCTGGTGGGCGAGCGCGGGGTGGACCGCAAGCGGATCTACTTCTGCGGGTACTGGCGACAGGGCAAGTCCGAGGACGCCCCGCACGAACCGGTCGGCAGCGAGGACTGATCACCCGAGAAGCCGGTCTGGGACAGGGGAGAAGCGATGACGCTCGGCCACGGGCGCAAGGGGGCGGCCCGGCTGCTGGCGGACTGCCTGCGCCGGAACTGGGTTCGGGTGCTGGCGGCGGTCGCCGGGGGCACGGTGTTCCAGCTGTCCTCGGTGGTCTTCCCGCTGTGCGTGGAGTACGCCATCGACCAGGGCATCCAACCCGGTGACCAGGCGGCCACCCTGCGCTGGGCGCTGGCCATCGTGGGCACGGCGATCACCCTGGTGGCCGGGCTCGCCCTGATGCAGTGGCAGATCACGCTCGCCGCGGTGTCGGCGACCAACGACCTGCGTGGTGCCCTGCTGGACCGGGCGATGCGGCTGGACCGCCGTTCGCTGGCGAGGTTCGGACGCGGGGACCTGGCCACCCGCGGCACCCGTGACGTGGACTTCGTGCACAACTGGCTGGCCGGTGCCGCCTCGATGGTCACCGGTTTCGTCGGCTTCACGGTGATCCTGGTGCTGATCGGCTCGCAGGACGGGTTGCTCGCACTGGTCGGCCTGGGCACCGTCCCACTGCTGATCGCGCTGAACATCGTGCTGCCCAAGCGGTTCGCCGCCGCCAACGAGCGGCTCGCCGCCGCGCACGGGGCACGTGCGGACACCGTGGAGGAACTGCTCACCGCCAGCGCGGCCATTCGCGGCATCGGCGGAGAAGGACCGTTGCTGGAGCGGCATTCCGAGCACAGCAAGAAGGTCACCGAGGAGACCATCGCCACCGCACGGGTGGCCGCGAGTTGGGCCGCGGGCGGGCCGTTCGTGCCCGGCCTGGCCACCGCGGTCGGCCTGCTCGTCGGCGGCCAGGCGGTGATCGCGGGCTCGCTCACCATCGGTGGGCTGGTGGCCTTCACCAGCTGGATGACCATGCTGGGCAACTGGATCAGCGTGCTCACCCACCGGTTCACCCAGCTCGGCGAGGCGCTCACCGCGGCGAAGCGGATCAACCAGGTGCTGTGCACCGAACCCGTGGTCGCCGACCCGGCGCGGCCGGTGGACCTGCCCGCGCGGGGCGAACTGGTGGCCAGCGGGGTCGAGGTGCACGCCCAGCACGGCAGGGTGGTCGGGCCGATCGACCTCACCGCCCGGCCCGGGGAGTTCCTCGTGGTGACCGGACCGCTGGGCTCGGGCAAGTCCACGCTGCTGCGGCTGCTGACCCGTTGGGACGACCCGGACGCGGGCAGCGTGCGCTACGGCGGGACCGATCTGCGCGAGACCCGGCTGAGCGAGGTCCGCAGGCGGCTGGCCTTCGTGCCGCAGCGCCCCGACCTGATCTCGGGCACGATCCGGGAGAACCTGGTGCTGGGCCGCCCCGGCCTGACCGAGCAGGAGCTGCACGCGGCGTGCTCCGCGGCGGCGATCCACGAGCACATCGCGGGCCTGCCCGAGGGCTACGACACCGAGACCGGAGAGGGCGGAACCACCTTGTCCGGCGGGCAGTTGCAGCGCATCGCCCTGGCCCGCGCCCTGCTGCACGGAGCGGACGTGCTGGTGCTGGACGACCTCACCTCGGCGGTGGACGCGGGGACCGAGCGGCGAATCCTTGCCGGGCTGCGCGCCTGGCTGTCCGAAGTGGACGGAACGAGGACGATCGTGTTCGCCAGTCACCGCACGGCCGTGGTCGCCGAGGCGGACCGCACCGTGGACCTGCCCGCGCGGACCCGGGCCGAGGAGCAGATGGCAGGTGTGCACGGTGGCTGAGGCCCTGGTGCTCAGCGAGCGCCCCAAGCAGACCGCCGTGCTCCGGCGTGCATGGCCGTTCCTCAAGCCGCACAAGGTGATCCTGGCCTTGGCGATCATGCTCAGCGTGGCCGCGACCCTGGCCATGACCCTGTTCCCCTCGGTGATCGGCTGGGCCGTGAACCGCGTGGAGCAGCGCGATCTCACCGGCCTGTACGCCGCCGCCGGGACCTTCGCCGCGCTGGTCGTGGCGCGCATGGTCCTGTTGCGCAGTGCGGAACTCTGGCTCGCACGGGCCGGTGAGCGGGTCGTCGCCTCGCTGCGCGACCTGGCCGTGACCCGGCTCGCGGAGGCCCCGCTGCGGTTCCTGGAGGCACAGCGCTCCGGTGACCTGCTGCGCCGCAGCACGGCCGAGATCGCCGACCTGGCCTCGTTCGTCCGTTCGGACCTGCCCGACCTGCTCTCGGTCAGCGGCTACCTGATCTTCACCACGGTCATGCTGTTGTTCTACTCCTGGCAGCTGACCCTGGTGCTGGTGTTCGTCTTCCTGCCGCTGGCGGTGCTCACCATGCGCTGGTTCCAGCGGGGCGCCCGCGTGGCCTTCGCGGCTGAGGCCGCCGAGAAGGCGTCCATCGCGGCCACCTACCGCGAGGGCGTGCAGGCCCGTGAGCTGCTCGTGTCCCGTGGGGCGCAACAGGAGTGGCGGCAGCGTTTCGACCGCGACGCGGGCAGGCTGCGGCGTGCCACGCTGGTCTCGGAGTTCGTGGTGCTGCGCACGAGCGGGGTCACCGTGGCGCAGGCCGTGGCCGACGCCACGATCCTCGTGCTGGGCGGCGGCCTGGTGCTTGCCTGGGGTATGCCGCTGAGCACGGTGGCGGTGTTCGTGCTGGCGATGCGCCAGCTGTTCGACTCCACCAACCAGTTGACCAGCCTGATCGGCCAGTTGCAGACCTCGCGGGTGGGCCTGGCCCGGTTGCTGGACCTGCTCGACACCACCGCCCGCCCGAAGATCGGCTCGAACGGGGTCAGCGTGCCGCCCCGTGGCGCGTTGGAGGCCTCCTCGCTGCACTTCTCCTACGTGGACGGGCTTTCCGTGCTCACCGACGTGTCCTGTGCCTTCCCGCCCGGGTCCCGCTCGGCGCTGGTCGGGCCGACCGGTTCGGGCAAGACCACCCTGGCCAAGATCCTCGCCGGGCTCTACACCGCCGACGGGGGCAGCGTGCGCTACTGCGGTGTGCCCCTGGAGCAGATCGGCCCCGAGCAGCTGCGTAGCCGGATCATGCTTATCCCGCAACGGGTCCACGTGGTCACCGGCACGCTGCGGGACAACCTGCGGCTGGTGCCGAGCCCGCCGACCGACGATCGGATCGACTGGGCGCTGGGCGAGCTGGGGCTGCGCGAGTGGGTGCAGGGGCTGCCCGAACAGCTGGACACGCCGGTCAGCGCCACCGGGGACACGCTGTCCGCGGGCGAGCGGCAGCTGATCGGGTTGGTCCGGGCCGCGCTGGTGGACCCGGCCGTGCTGATCCTGGACGAGGCCACCGCCGACGTGGACCCGGTGACCGGTGACCGGATCGAGCGCGCGCTGGACCGGCTGCACGCCGACCGGTCGCTGATCGTCATCGCGCACCGGCAGTCCACAATAGACCGGCTCCCGCACGCGGTCCGGCTGGAAGCCGGTCGTACCAAGGTGAGCAGCTGATGGCCACCGTCACGCAGTTACGGCCGCCCCAGCCGCGTGCGGCCAACCGGCGCAGGCTCGCGGTGCTGCGTGCCGCCGGACTGCTCCTCGGGGCCGGGCTGGTGCTGCTGGCCGTGCTGATCAGCGTGGCGGTGGGCTCCAAGCACATCCCGTTGGACGCGGTGTGGAACGCGCTGTTCCACTTCGACGGCTCCTACGACGCGAACCTGGTGTGGGACCAGCGCATGCCGCGCACCCTGCTCGGGCTCGCGGTGGGTGCGGCGCTGGGCGTGTCGGGTGCGCTGATGCAGGCCATGACCCGCAATCCGTTGGCGGACCCGGGTTTGCTCGGGGTCAACGCGGGCTCGGCCGTGGCGGTGGTGGTCGCGGTGTCGGCCTTGGGGCTGACCAGCCTGTCCAGCTACGTGTGGTTCGCGCTGGCCGGTGCCGCCGCGGCCAGCGTGGTGGTCTACGTGCTCGGTGCCACCGGCCGCGGCGGTGCGACCCCGGTGCGGCTCGCGCTGGCGGGCACGGTGGTCACCGCCGTGCTGACCGGTGTGATCACCGCGTTCACCACCATGAACGCCAAGTCCTGGCAGCTCATGCGGTTCTGGACGATCGGCTCGCTGGTCAACCGGGGCTACGACGTGCTGTGGCAGGTGCTGCCCTTCCTGGTGCTCGGCGCGCTGATCGGCCTGTCGGTCACCGGCTCGCTCAACGCGCTGGCGCTGGGCGAGCAGGTGGGCCGCTCGCTGGGCGCGCACATCGGCCGGACCCGTGTGCTGACCGCCACCGCGATCGTGCTGCTGTGCGGCGGGGCCACGGCCGCCGCGGGGCCGATCGGCTTCGTGGGGCTGGCCGTGCCGCACGCGGTGCGCGCCGTGGTCGGCCCGAACTACCGCTGGGTCGTGCCCTACTCGATGATCGCCGCCCCGCTGCTGCTGCTCGGGGCCGACGTGCTCGGCCGGGTGCTGCTGCCCACCGGCGAGCTGGAGGCCGGTGTGATCACCGCTGTGGTCGGCGCACCCCTGTTCATCCACCTGGTCCGTCGAAAGCAGTTGGCGAAGCTGTGACCACCACCGAGAGTCCCCAGAAGAGTCCTCAGTGGACGCTGCGCAGCAGGAGCGGGGGCATCTCGCTGCGCCTGCACCGGCGCACGGCCTGGATCGCCGCGGTGCTGGTGGTCCTGTGCCTGGTGGTGGTGCTGGCCAGCCTGCTGTCCGGGCAGTTCCCGATCACCGTGGAGGGCGTGTTCCGCGCTCTGGCCGGTCAGGGCACGCTGCAACAGCGCTACTTCGTCAACGACGTGCGCCTGCCCCGCGTGCTGGTGGCCCTGTTGGTGGGCGCCGCGCTCGGCGTCAGCGGGGGCATCTTCCAGAGCCTGTCGGGCAATCCGCTGGGCAGCCCGGACATCATCGGCTTCAACGGTGGTGCGGCGGCCGGGGCGCTGGTGTGCATGCTGCTGATGCACGATTCCAGCCTGCTGGCCACCGGCGTCGGGGCGGTCGGTGGTGGGGCCGCGGTCGCCGTGCTGGTCTACCTGCTGGCCTATCGGGGCGGGGTGCGCGGCTACCGGCTGGTGCTGGTCGGGGTCGGGGTGAACGCCTTGCTCAGCGCGGGAATCGCGTACCTGCTCAGCCGTGCCGAGCTGACCGACTCGCTCAACGCCCAGGTGTGGATGGTGGGCAGCCTCAACGGGCGCGGCTGGGACCAGGTGTGGATCCTGCTGGTGGTGCTGGTCCTGGTGCTGCCGCCGTCGCTGGCGCTGAGCAATCCGCTGCTGACCCTGGAGCTGGGGCCCGAGGCGGCCACCTCGCTCGGGCTGCCGGTGAACTCCTTGCGCCGCTGGGCGATCACCATGTCGGTGCTGCTGAGCGCGGTGGCGATCGTCACGGCCGGACCGATCTCCTTCGTGGCCCTGGCCGCACCGCAGATCGCCAAACGGCTCGCGCGCTCGGTCGGTCCCTCGCTGGCCATCTCCGGTCTGACCGGAGGGTGCCTGCTGGCCGTTGCGGATCTGTTGGCACAGCGGCTTTTCCCGGCCGCGCAGTTGCCCGTCGGGGTGGCCACGGTGGTGCTGGGCGGTCTGTACCTCGGCTGGTTGCTCGTGGGGGAGTCGCGCAAGGGGCTTGCCTGATCGGGCAACGCAGTCGTCGTCACATCTTCGGCGCATAGGCAGCTCGCAGAAATTAGGCTAGCCTGCCCTAAGCTCTTGGAGGGGAGACGACATGACCAACCCGTTCGACGACGACAACGGCCGCTTCCTGGTCCTGGTCAACGAGGAGAACCAGCACTCGCTGTGGCCCGCCTTCGCCGAGGTGCCCGGCGGCTGGACCGTGGTGAAGACCGAGTCCAGCAGGCAGGAGTGCCTGGACCACATCGAGGCCAACTGGACCGACATGCGGCCCAAGAGCCTCATCGACGCCATGGGGACAGCCGGGGCCGAGCGGTCTTGAGCGAGAGAGAAGGCGTGGACCGCAGGGGTTTCCTGCTCAAGGCGGGCGCGGCCGGGGCACTGGTGCTGGGCGTAGGCTCGGTCACCGCGCAGTCCCTCCCGGTGCGGCGCACGGCCGCCGACGCGGCCCAGCCGATCACCACGATCAACCCGCACGTGCACGGCGCACCGCGCGCCCAGGGCGACCCGGTCGAGCCGGTGGCCGCCAAGTCCGTGAGTGCGACCCCGCCCACCCGTGGCACGGTCACCAAGCTGGAGGCGTTCCGGGATCCGTTGCCAGCACTGCGTTCGGTGCGCGGGTCCCGTGTGGACGGTGTGCAGCAGCTGACCATCCGAATGCGACCGGCCACGGTGCGGCTGCACTCGCAGCTGCCGCCGACGCGAATCTGGGGCTTCGAGGGCCAGTTCCCGGGACCGATCATCGAGGCGCGGCGCGGACAACCGCTGCGCGTGGTGTGGACCAACGAGCTGACCGGTCCCTACCCGTTGCCGGTGGTGGAGATCCCGTTCGACGAGAACGCCAACCCGTACCAGTGGGACCTGCCCGGCCGCGAGGGCGTCGCCCCGCGCGCCGACGTGGCCGCGCTGCCCGGCTGGACCTCCATCCACCTGCACGGCCAGTTCAGCGACGGCAGCAGCGACGGCTGGGCCGAGGACGCCGTGCTCGCCGGGCGCAGCCAGCTCGTGGAGTACCGCAACGACCAGCCGGCCACCACGCTCTGGTACCACGACCACGCCATGCACATCACCCGCTGGAACGTGATGTCCGGGCTGCTGGGCATGTACGTGCTGCGCGATGACGAGGAGGAGTCGCTGCGGCTGCCCGCCGGGGACCGCGAGGTGCCGCTGGTCATCTGCGACCGCAACTTCGACACCGACGCGCAGAACCGGCTCACTGGCACGATGCTGCACAAGACGACCGTCATGCGCACCGACCCGCTGCGCCAGGTGCGGTCCTTCGCCGGGCCCTACACCCTGGTCAACGGCGTGATCTGGCCGCACAAGGAGGTCGCGCCCGACTGGTACCGGTTCCGCATGGCCAACGCCTCCAACACCAGGCCGTACGACGTGCAGTTGGTCACCGAGGACGGCAAGCCCGCACCCGAGGGCACCATTTACCTGATCGGCACCGACTCGGGGCTGCTGGGCGCACCCGTGGACGTGCGCGAGGGGTTCAGCCTCGCCGCCTCCGAGCGCGCGGACATCCTGATCGACTTCCGCCGGTTCGCCGGGCGCAAGCTGGTGCTGCGCAACATCAACTACGACCCGGGCCCGTGGCCGGACTTCCTGCAGTTCCGGGTGTCCCAGCACGGCAGGCCCTCGGGCTTCCAACTGCCCAAGACCCTGGCGAAGTCCTTCACCAAGGTCACCGAGCAGCAGCCGGTCAGCGCCGAGCGGATGGTCATGCTGACCCCGGTGGGCGTCTCGCACGCCCGGCTCTGGGAGATGCAGCGCATCGAGGCGCCCAAGGGGCCGTTCCCGATCGACGGCGTGGTGCAGGTCAAGGAGCAGGACGGCACGGTCACCACCTGGCAACGCATGGCCTACCGGTGGACCGACCCGCCGCAGTACACGGTGCGGACCGGCGCGTGGGAGCGCTGGCGGTTCCTGAACCTGGACTGGTCGGGCTGGCCGCACCCGATGCACGTGCACGTCTGCGCGTTCCAGCCGGTCAAACGCGGGTTCTACAACATCGACGGCTTCAAGTTCATCGACCTGCCCGGCGGTGGTATCGGCGGCGGTACCGCCACGCCGGTGTTCTGGCAGGAGAGCAAGCCGGTGGTGGCCTCCCAGCAGGGCTGGAAGGACGTGGTCAACGTGGCCGCGGGCGAGTCGGTGGACGTGATCGCGCACTTCGCCGAGGTGACCGGCAAGTTCGTCTACCACTGCCACATGCTCGAGCACGAGGACATGAGCATGATGCGGCCGTTCCTGGTGCAGCCCAAGGAGGTGCTGGCCGTGGCGATGTCCATGGACCACGAGCTGCCACCCAACGGCGGGCACGGCGGGCATTGATCGTCAAGTGACGGGGAGAGGACCAGCAGTGTCATCGGTGCGAGGGGACGACCGCCAGCCGCTGACCGCGGCGCAGCAGGGCGTCTGGTACGGGCAACGCATCGACCAGGCCAGCCCGGCCTACAACACCGGTGAGTACGTGGAGATCCGCGGCCACCTGGACGCGGCGGCCTTTCGTGAGGCCGTGCGCAGGACCTGCGCCGATGCCGAGGGCCTGACCGTCCTGTTCGGACACGACGAGTCGGGTCCGTGGCAGCGCCCCGGTGCCGCCCCGCTCCCCGAACTGTCCGTTGTGGACATATACGGGGATCCTGTCCCGGCGATGCGGGCGGAGCTGGCCCTGGCCCGTGACCTCACCACGGGTCCACTGGTGACCCAGGTCCTCTACCGGGTGGCGCCCGACCGGTACCACTGGTTCCTGCGCTGCCACCACATCCTGCTCGACGGCTACGGCTACGGCCTGCTGGCACGCCGCGTGGCGGAGGTCTACACCGCGCTGGTCGGCGGCGACCCGGTTGCCGACAACCCGTTCCGGCCGGTGGCGGACCTGCTCGCGGAGGAGGCCGCCTACCGCGGATCCGAGCGGTTCGACCGCGACCGCCGGTTCTGGCGCGAGCGGCTGGTGGACCTGCCGGAGGTCGTGTCCCTGGCCGAGCCCGCACCGGCCTCGCACCACTTCCTGCGCGAGCACACCACCGTCGGCGCGGACACCGTTGCCGCGCTGGGGGTTCTCGGCAAGCGGCTGGGTGTGGGCTGGGCCGAGCTGATCACCGCCGCCACCGCCCTGTACCTGCACCGCGCCACCGGGGCGCCGGAGGTCGTATTGGGCCTGCCGGTGATGGGCCGACTCGGCTCGGCGGCGGCGCGGATTCCGGCCAGCACCGTCAACGTGGTGCCGTTGCGGGTGCCCGTCACCGCGTCGAGCACCGTGGCCCTGCTGGCCGCCACGGTGGGCGCCGAGTTCAAGCTGACCCGGCCGCACCACCGGTACCGCGGCGAGGACATCCGGCGCGACCTCGGCCTGCTCGGCTCCGGCCGTCGGCTGGTCGGACCGTGGATCAACATCAAGCCCTTCGACGGGGAACTGTCCTTCGGCGGCCTGCCCGGCACCACGCACTACCTCGCGGCGGGCCCGGTGGACGACCTGTCGATCACCGTGCAGGGCGGGCCGACCAGCGCCGGGCTGGTGCTGGACATCGACGCCAACCCGGCCGCCTACACCGAATCGGAGCTGCGCGGGCACGCACGGCGCTTCGTCGCACTGCTCGACGCCCTCGCCAAGGCCGAGCCGGAAACCCCGGTCGGCCGGTTCGAGGTGGCCACGGCCGAGGAGATCGGCCACGCCCTGTCGGCGGGGCGCACGGTGTCCACAGTGCACGATCAACTCGACCTGCTCGCGACCATCCCTTCCGGAGCGGAGGTCGCAGTCCGCGCCGGGGATCATGCACTGTCCTATTCGGAACTCCACGACAGGTCCGACCGCCTCGCCGCGCTGTTGCTCGCACGCGGTGTCCAGCCCGGCGAGCTCGTCGCCGTGGTGCTGCCCCGCAGCACCGATCTCCTCGTGACCCTGTTGGCGGTGCTCAAGTCGGGTGCCGCGTACCTGCCGGTGGATCCCGAATTCCCCGCCGAGCGCGTGGAGTTCATGCTCGCCGACGCCAAGCCCGTGCTGGTGGTCGACGGCAAGTGGTTGGCCGCCAACGAGAGCGGCGAACCTGCTGAGTCGCTTCCGGTGGTACCGGCCGACGCGCCCGCGTACGTGCTCTACACCTCGGGATCGACGGGGCGACCCAAGGGGGTCGTCGTCACCCGGCGCAACCTCGCCAACCTGTTGGCCTCGCTGCGCGAACGGTTCGCCTTCGGTGTCGGCGACCGGTTCCTGGCCGTCACCACGATCAGCTTCGACATCGCCGCACTGGAGCTGTTCCTGCCCCTGCTCGACGGCGCCACCGTGGTGCTGGCGGACAAGCAGGACACCCGCGACCCCTTTCGCCTGACCGCGTTGCTCGCACGTGAGCGGATCACCGCCATGCAGGCCACGCCCGCACTGTGGCAGGCACTGGTCGAGCTGGCGCCACGGTCGCTGCGGGGCGTGCGGGCACTGGTCGGCGGCGAGGCGCTGCCGCCCGCGCTGGCCCGCGCGCTGACCGCGGTCGCGGCCGAGGTCACCAACCTGTACGGGCCGACCGAGACCACGATCTGGTCCACTGCCCGTGAGATCACCACGGCGGACGCAGACCGGCCGCTGATCGGCCGCCCGCTGCACAACACCAACGCCTACGTGCTCGACTCCGCGCTGCGCCCGGTGCCGCCCGGTGTGGCCGGTGAGCTGTACCTGGCCGGAGCTGGCGTGGCACTGGGCTACCTGGGCCGCGGCGCGCTGACCGCAGCCCGGTTCGTGGCCAACCCGTTCGACGGGGGCCGCATGTACCGCACGGGCGACCTCGCCCGCTGGACCGAGTCCGGCGAGCTGGACTGCCTGGGCCGCACCGACCAGCAGGTCAAGGTGCGGGGGTTCCGGGTCGAACTGGGTGAGATCGAGTCCGTGCTCGGCCAGGCCCCGGGCGTGGGCCACTGCGCGGTGGTCGCGGTGGGCGCCGGGCTCGTCGCCTACTACGTGGCCACCGGTGAGGTCGGCAACCTGCACGAGCACCTGGCGCGGCAGTTGCCGGACTACATGGTGCCCGCGCTGATCGTGCCGTTGGACGAGTTGCCGCTGACCCCCAACGGCAAGGTGGATCGGCTCGCACTGGCCGCCCGGTCGCACTCCGGCTCCGGTGTGTCCACAACGGACGCACGGGTGGCCCGGCTCTGCGCACTGTTCGGCGACGTGCTCGGCGTTGGGCAGTTCGGCCCGGAGGACGACTTCTTCCGTTTCGGCGGGCACTCCCTGCTCGCCATGCGGCTGAGCACCAGGCTGGGCGCCGAGTTCGGCGTGGAACTGCCCATCGCGGTGATCTTCGACGCGCCCACGCCCAGCTCGTTGGTGCGCCACCTGGCTGACTCCGCGCCCACCCGGCCCGCACTGTCCGTTGTGGACCGTCCCGCGCGGATCCCGCTGTCCGCGGGCCAGCGCCGCCTGTGGCTGCTCCAAGCGCTGGAGGGTGCCAGCGCGACCTACAACCTGCCGCTGGCCGTGCGCCTGCACGGGGCACTGGACCGGGATGCACTGGTCGCCGCACTGGACGACCTGGTGGTCCGGCACGAGTCCCTGCGCACGGTCTACCTGGACGACGGGGGCGAGCCCTGGCAGCACGTCCTGCCGATCGGTGCGATGCGCTGCCGGGTGATCACCGCCAGCGAGGCGGAGCTGCCCGCGCTGGTCCGTGAGCACAGCCGCCGCCCGTTCGCGCTGGAGTCGGAGCTGCCGGTCCGAGCAGTGCTGTTCGCGCTGGCCGCCGACGAGCACCTGCTGCTGATCACCGCGCACCACATCGCCACCGACGAGTGGTCTCTGCGGCCGCTGCTCGCCGACCTTGAAACCGCTTACACGGCAAGGCTTCGCGGCGAGCAGCCACAGTGGGCGCCACTGCCCGTGCAGTACGCGGACTACACCCTGTGGCATCGCGACCTGCCCGTTGCGGCCGACCTGGACTTCTGGGCCAGTGAGCTGGACGGGCTGCCGGAGGAGATCGCCGTCCCGACCGGGCGTGCCCGGCCCGCCCGCCCGACCGGCCTGGGGCTCGTGCTGGACCTGGAGCTGCCGGACGGGGTGTTCGAGCAGATCCGTGCCCTGGCCGCGGAGACCGGCACCAGCGTGTTCATGGTGCTGCACGCCGCGCTGGCCGCCGTGCTGTCCCGCTGCGGGGCGGGCACGGACGTGCCGGTCGGCGTGCCGGTCGCGGGGCGGCACGACCAGGCCCTGGACGGGTTGATCGGCTTCTTCGTGAACACCGTGGTGCTGCGCACGGACCTGGCCGGGCGGCCCACGTTCCGCGAACTGCTGGCCCGGGTCCGCCGCGCCGACCTGGCAGCGCTCGCTCACGAGGGCGTGCCGTTCGAGCAGGTCCTCGACCGGGTGGACCCGCCGCGCTCCCCGTCGCGGCACCCGCTGTTCCAGGTGATGTTCGCCTACCGCAACACCGCTGGCGGCACGGAGGGCTTCGCCGGGCTGGACGCCGAGGTCGAGCTGATTACCACAGGCACCGCCAAGTTCGACCTCACCCTGAACCTCACCGAGTCGGACACCGGCCTGAGCGGGTTCCTGGAGTTCGCGCTCGACCTGTTCGACCTGGACGAGGCCGCGCTGTTCACGGACCGGTTCACGCAGTTCCTGGTCGGCTTGCTCGCCTCCGCCGACGAGCCGATCGGCGCCGTTCCCGTGCTGCTGCCCGGTGAGCGCGTCCAGCCGGACACAACCCACGTCCTGCCGGACACCACGTTGACCGCCCTGCTGGAGCAGGCCCTGACCGAGCACGCCGACAACGAGGCGCTGGTCTTCTGCGACTCAAGTCTCACTTACCGTGAGCTGGGGGAGCGCAGCGAGCAGTTGGCCGCCGCATTGCAGGCCCAGGGCGTTGGCCCCGAGTCGGTGGTGGCTGTAGTCGTGCCGCGTTCCCCGGAGCTGGTCGTCGCACTGTTGGCCGTGCTCCGCGCGGGTGGCGCCTACCTGCCGGTCGACCCCGAGCTCCCAGCCGAGCGCGTTGACGAGCTGATCGCCGACGCACAGCCCGCCGCCGTGATCACCGCCGACACCGCCGCCGCGGGTGGCCTGTTCGTCCAGGCCGCGCTCACACCGGGCAACTCCGCGTACCTGATCTACACCTCGGGCTCCACCGGGCGGCCCAAGGGCGTGCTGGTGGAGCACGCGGCCATCGTCAACCGACTGCTGTGGATGCGTGAGCGCTACGGCATCGACGCCACCGACCGCGTGTTGCAGAAGACCCCGGCCTCTTTCGACGTCTCGGTCTGGGAGTTCTTCCTGCCGCTGGTCACTGGCGGTACGCTGGTGCTCGCCGAACCCGGTGACCACCGCGATCCCGAGCGGCTGGCCGCGCTGATCGAGTCCCAGCGGATCACCACCGTCCACTTCGTACCGTCCATGCTGGCGGCCTTCCTCGCCGCCGAGACCCGGCACGACCTGGGCTCGCTGCGCCGCGTGGTGTGCAGCGGCGAGGCGCTGCCCGCCGACCTGGTGCTGCGCGCCCGCGAGGTGCTCGGCGCCCCGCTGCACAACCTCTACGGCCCGACCGAGGCCGCCGTGGACGTCAGCGAGTGGGACACCTCGGCCGAGGACGGCACCCGGCCGGTCCCGATCGGCGTGCCGGTCTGGAACACCAGCCTGCACGTGCTCGACGCCGAGCTGCGGCCCGTGCCACCCGGCGTCGCGGGCGAGCTGTACCTCGGCGGGGTCCAGCTCGCACGCGGCTACCGCGACCGCGCCGGACTGACCGCGGAGCGGTTCGTGGCCAACCCGTTCGACGGGGGACGGATGTACCGGACCGGCGACCTCGTGCGCCGCAGGCTGGACGGGGCCGTGGAGTACCTGGGGCGCACGGACCACCAGGTCAAGATCCGCGGCCAGCGCATCGAGTTGGGGGAGATCGAGTCCCGGCTCACCGCCCTGCCGGAGGTCGACGGCGCGGTGGTCGTGCAGCGCGGGGACAAGCTCGTCGCCTACTGCGTACCGGCCACTGTGGACACCACAGCCGTGCTCACCGGGCTGGCGGCCACGCTGCCCGCTGCCATGGTGCCCTCCGCGCTGGTGGCGTTGACCGAGTTCCCGCTCAGCCGCAACGGCAAGCTGGACCGGTCCGCCCTGCCCGAGCCCGCTGGGGCAGCTGCCCCAGTGCTCGTGGCCCCACGCAGTGCCCGCGAGACGGCCGTGGCCGAGGCGTTCGCCGAGGTCCTGGGCCTGAACGAGGTCGGTGCTGACACCGGGTTCTTCGCCTCCGGCGGGGACAGCATCCTCGCGATCCACTTGGTGGCCGCACTGCGCCGCGACGGTCTGCGCGTCACGCCGAAGGACGTGGTCGAGGCCGGGACCGTCGCGGTGCTGGCGGACCGCGCCCAGCCGATCGCCGACGCACCAAGGGTTTCCGCCGAGCAGTCCACCGGACTCGTGGCGCCGACCCCGATGCTGCGCTGGCTGCTCGACCGCGGCGGGCCGATCGACCGCTACAGCCAGGCCACGCTGCTGCGCGTGCCGGTGACGGTGAGCACCGCCGACCTGGAACGACTGCTCGCCGGGTTGGTGGCACGCCACGAGTTCCTCCGGTCCCGGCTGACCGGTGAGTCGCTGGAGATCCTGCCCGCTCAGGACGTGCGGGTCACGGTCCGCGCCGTGCCCTCGGACGCCGACCCGGTGGCCGAGCTGGCACGGGAGGTCACCGCGCTCGACCCGCGCGCCGGGATCATGCTGCGCGCGGTCCACTTCGAGCCGGGCCGTCTGCTGCTGGTGGCACACCACTTGGCGGTGGATGCCGTGTCCTGGCGGGTGATCGGCGCCGACCTGGCCGCCGACTGGGCGGGGCAGGCGCGACCCGGCGAGTTCGCCGCCCGCGCCTGGGCCGCGTCCCTGGCCGCCGACCAGACGCAGATCGTTTTCTGGCAGGACATGTCGGCCGGGAACAGCACACTGTCGGCCACCGGCACGGTCGGCGAGCTCGCCCACCGGGTGGTCGAGCTGCCCGCCGACCTGTCGCGGGCCGTCACCGAGCACATCCCGCGCGCGTTCCACACCGGTACCCGTGAGGTGCTGCTCGCCGCGCTCGGACTGGCCGCCCGCGAGGTCTGGGGTGAGTCGGAGCTGCGCGCGGACCTGGAGGGGCACGGCCGTGACCACGTGGTCGGCGCCGAGTCCGCCGTGGGGTGGTTCACCAGCCTGTACCCGGTTCGGATCGGGCTGGCGGGCACGGCCGAGCAGATCCTCAAGCGGGTCAAGGAAACGCTCAGCGCGGTGCCTGGTGACGGCACCGGGTACGGGCTGCTGCGCGACCAGGTGCCCGGTGCGCCGCGGCCGATCCTGTTCAACCACCTGGGCCGTGCCACGAAGCAGGACGCGGACTTCGCTCCGGTCGACGGGCTGGGCTTCCTGGCCGGTGGCGTGGACGAGGGCCTGGCTGCCTCGCACGCGGTCGAGGTCTCCACGCTCGTCGAGGACGGGGTGCTCAAGGCACGCTGGTCCTTTGTGGATGGTGTCGACATCGAGGCGCTGCTGACCGCCTGGCAAGCCGCGTTGACCGCGTTGACCAGCGGTGGCGGGCACACGCCCTCGGATTTCCCGCTCGTCGCACTGACTCAGTCCGAAGTGGACGAACTGGGCGCGGTGGAGGACGTGCTGCCGCTGTCCCCGTTGCAGGCTGGTCTGTTGTTCCAGTCCAGCGTGCAAGACGCCGAGACCGATGTCTACACGGTGCAACTCGCCTTCGACCTCACCGGGGAACTGGACGCGGCGCGGCTGCGCGCGTGTGCCGAGGACCTGGTCCGTCGCAACCCAGCGCTGCGGGCGACCTTCCACCTGCGGGACAACGGCGACCCGATCCAGGTCATCGCGGCCGAGCCCGAGTTGTCCTGGCACGAGGACGTAGTGGCAGAGGAGTTCCGCCGTGCCAGGTTCGACCTGGCCGAGGCGCCATTGATCAGGTTCGCCCTGCTGCGCGAAGGGCCGACGAAGCACCGCCTGCTCATTTGCCACCACCACGTCCTGCTGGACGGTTGGTCCTCACTCGCGCTGGCCCGCGAACTGCTCGCGACCTACGGCGGTGCCGACGCACCCGTGCGACGCCCGCACCGGGACCACCTCCAGTGGCTGTCCACAGTGGAT
This sequence comes from Kutzneria viridogrisea DSM 43870, assembly GCF_000525635.1. Classification (NCBI taxonomy): domain Bacteria; kingdom Bacillati; phylum Actinomycetota; class Actinomycetes; order Pseudonocardiales; family Pseudonocardiaceae; genus Kutzneria; species Kutzneria viridogrisea. The sequence goes on along the minus strand of NZ_CP007155.1, from coordinate 5,396,608 downwards.
CGCGATGCGGACCGTGCGGCCTGGGCCGAGGCGCTGGCCGGACTGGACGAGCCGACCGTGCTGGTGCCGGAGGCCAGCGGAGTGCAGTGGCCGGAGCAGATCCACCGCGAACTCGGCGCCGACCTGACCGCCGCGCTGGTGGACCGGGCGCGCGCGGGCGGCTACACCGTCAACACTGTCGCGCAGGCCGTGTGGGCGATCCTGTTGGGCAGGCTCACCGGCCGGTCCGACGTGGTGTTCGGTACCACCGTGTCCGGGCGGCCCGCCGAGCTGGCAGGCGTCACGGACATGGCCGGGCTGTTCATCAACACGCTGCCGGTGCGGATCAGCCTGAGCCCGCGGGAAACCGTGGACGAGCTGCTCGGCCGAGTGCTGCGTGAGCAGACGGACCTGTTGGCGCACCACCAGATCGGGCTCGCGGAGATCCAGCGCGCGGCGGGCGTCGGCGAGCTCTTCGACACGCTGCTCGTGGTGGAGAACTACCCGGCTGCCGCCGAGTGCGACGCCGGGCCGGGCCTGCACGTGGCCGGGGGACCGCCGGTCGACGCCACGCACTACCCGGTGACGCTGATCGTCGCGCCCGAGGAACGGCTCTACCTGGGGCTGAAGTTCCAGCCGGGATTCGGTGCCGCGCAGGCGGAAGCGCTGCTGGACCGGTTCGTCCGCGTGCTGCGCCTGGTGATCGCCCAGCCCTCGGCCCCGGTCGGCACGCTGGGCATCGCCGACCCCGCCGAACAGGACCTGGTGCTGCGGCAGTTCAACCGGACCGGCGAGTTCGCCGCCGACCGAACCCTGGCCGCGGAGTTCCGCGCCCAGGTGCGGCGCACGCCGGACGCCATCGCCGTCACCGACGAGCACACGCAGGTGACCTACGCCGAGCTGGACGCGGCGGCTCGCGGACTGGCGCGGCTGCTCGTCGAGCGCGGAGTCGGCGCGGAATCCTTGGTAGCCCTGGCCATCCCGCGCTCGGTCCAGCTGATCACCGCGATCCTGGCCGTGCACAAGGCGGGCGGCGCCTACCTGCCGATCGATCTCGGCCACCCGGCCGAGCGGATCACGGGCATCCTCACCGAGGCCAAGCCCGCACTGGTGCTCACCACCGACGCCTACTTCGAGGGCTTCGAGCACCTGTCCCTGACCGGCCTGGACCTGACCGGCGGAGCCGAGATCGAGGCCCGGCCGGGCAACGCGGCTTACGTGATCTACACCTCGGGCTCCACCGGACGGCCCAAGGGCGTGGTCGTGGAGCACGCCAGCGTGCTCGGGCTGGTCGGGTGGGGCCGCGCCACCTTCGGCCCGCAGGGGCTGTCCCGGGTGCTCGCGGCCACCCCGCTGACCTTCGACGTGTCCGTGTTCGAGATCTTCACCCCGCTGCTGAGCGGCGGCCGGATCGACGTGGTCCCCGACGTGCTCGCGCTGGCCGACGCGCGGGAGGGCGGCCGGCTGAGCCTGGTCTGCGGGGTGCCCTCCGCGATCGCCGGGGTCTTCGAGCAGAACCTGGCCGGGCTGGCGGTCGACACCTTCGCCCTGGCCGGGGAGGCGCTGTCGGCCGACCTGGTGCGCAAGATCCGCACCGCGCTGCCCGGGGCCCGCCTGGTCAACATCTACGGACCGACCGAGGCCACCGTGTACGCCACGAGCTGGCCGGTGGCCCAGGACGGCCGGGTGCTGATCGGCGCCCCGCTGACGGGCTGCCGCTGCTACGTGCTGGACCGCGACCTCAACCCGGTGCCGCCCGGGGTCGCCGGTGAGCTCTACCTGGCGGGCGGGCTCGCGCGCGGCTACCTGGGCCGTCCCGGGCTGACCGCGGAGCGGTTCGTGGCCAACCCGTTCGACGGGGGCCGCATGTACCGCACCGGGGACCTCGCGCGGTGGACCGCCGACGGGGAGATCGACTACCTGGGCCGGGTCGACCACCAGGTCAAGGTCCGCGGGTTCCGCATCGAACTCGGTGAGGTCGAGCACGTGCTCACCGGCGCACCCGGTGTCACGGCCGCCGCCGTGCTGGCGCGCTCGGGCAGCGCCCTGGTCGGCTACGTGACCACTGAGTCCACTGTGGACTTCGAGCAAGTGCTGGCACACTGCCGTTCGCGGCTGCCCGCCTACATGGTGCCGACTACCCTCGTGCCGCTGACTGAGTTCCCGTTGACCCCCAGCGGAAAGCTGGACCGTGCGGCCCTGCCCGAGCCGGGTGCGGTCGCGGCCGTCGACGAGGCCGGTACGGGCGACGTGACGGCCGAGCTGCTGGCCGGGATCTTCGCCGAGGTGCTGGACCTGCCGCGGGTCGGCGAGCGGGACAACTTCTTCAGCCTTGGCGGGGACAGCATCCTGTCCCTGCGCGTGGTCGGCAAGGCCCGTGCGGCCGGTCTGACCATCGGCGCCCGCGACGTGGTGGAACTGGCCACCCCGCTGGCCCTTTCCGAGCGGATCGGCAGCAGAACCGTTGAGGTGCGGCAACTCCCCAGTGCGGAGCCCGCCGAGATCGCCCGCACGCCGATCATGGCCTGGGCCACCGAGCGAGGCGGTGACCACAACCGGTTCGCGCAATGGATGCTCCTGCGGACCCCTGCCGGGCTGGACCTGGCACGTCTCCAGCAACTCCTCGCGGACCTCTACGCACGGCACCCCGAACTCGGTTCACGGCTCACCGAGGACGGCCGTCTCATCCCCGGCAGCACCGGGGCGCCCACGGTTCGCGTCGTCGCCGACCTGGCAGGTGAGCGCGAGCGAGCACTGTCCGAACTGGACACTTCTGCTGGGGTCATGCTGCGCGCGGTGTGGTGCCCGCAGAAGCGCCAACTGCTGTTGGTGGCCAACCACTTCGTCATGGACGGCGTGTCCTGGCGCATCCTCATCGAGAGCCTGGCGGGCGAGACCGCCACGAGCAGCAGCTTCGCCCGCTGGACGCAGGCGGCGGCACAGGTCGACACCGACCTCACGGCCTGGCGGAACCTGCTGGACGGGCCGTTCGAGCGGATCGGCCGCCGCCCGGTGGATCCGGCGACGGACCTGGTCGGCTCCGCGGTGAAGATCGAGACGGAGTTGCCGTGGCAGGGGCTCACCGAGGTCGCCGCCAGGGCACACGGCACCGTGCAGGACGTGTTGCTCGCCGCGCTGGCGATGGCGGTGGGCCACCCGCTAGTGGTCGCCGTGGAAGGGCACGGACGGGCTGACCTCGGCCTGGACATCTCCCGCACCGTTGGCTGGTTCACCTCGCGCTACCCGGTTCCGCTCCACCTCGGTGACGGCCCGGTCGACACCCTCAAGCGGGTCAAGAACACCCTGCGCGGGCTGCCCGGAGGCGAGCTGGCCGGACTCCAGTACGGACGGCTGCGCTACCTGGACCGCGCGCCCGGCCTGCCCGAGCCGGAGATCGGCTTCAACTACCTGGGCCGGTTCACCGGCAGTGACGGGGACTGGACGCCGATCGGCCCGATGGGCGGCAGTGCCGATCCAAGCACGGCCGTGGCCTCCGCACTGGACATCAACGCGGCCGTGGACGGCTCGGTGGTACGCACCTCGTGGGCGTTCGTGCCCGAGGTGATCACCGAGGCCGAGGTCCGCGCGCTGGCCCTGCGCTGGCAGCAGGCCGTCGCCGAGCTGGTCGCGGCCGTGCACGAACCCTTCCACACGCCCTCGGACTTCCCGCTCGCCCGGCTGGAACAGTCCGATGTGGACTCGTTGCCCGCTGTCCGGGACGTGCTGCCGCTGACCCCGTTGCAGACCGGCCTGCTGTTCCTGACCGGCTTCGCCACCAGCGGACCCGATCCGTACCTGATGCAGCTGCGCCTGGACTTCGACGGGCCGGTCGACTCCGCACGACTGCGCCGCGCCGCCGCCGCGCTGCTCGACCGCCACCCCGCACTGCGCGCCGGATTCCGCTACACCGCAGCGGGTGTGCCGATCCAGTTCGTGCCAGAGTCGCTCGAACCCCGCTGGGCCGAGCACTCCGCCGAGGACGTGGCCCCGTTCGTGACCGCCGACCTGGCGGAGCGGTTCGACCCGGCCGAGCCCCCACTGCTGCGGCTCACCCTGATCCACCGCGGTGACGGCACGTCGGTGCTGCTGTTCACGGCGCACCACCTGCTCTACGACGGCTGGTCCGGACCGCTGATCATCGGTGACCTGCTGGACGCCTACACCCGTGACGCCGCAGCGGTTCGCGCCTCACGGCCGTTCCGTGACCACCTCGCGTGGCTGGCCTCCCGGGACGCGCAGGCCGCCGAGCAGGCGTGGCGGATCGCCCTGGACGGGTTCGACGAGCCCACCTTGTTGGCGCCCACGGCCGCTGGTGAGCGGTCCGCCGGTCGGCACGAGACGGTGCTGCCACAGGAGTTGACCAGCGAGCTGACTGCCTTGCTGCGTAGGTCCGGACTGACGGTGACGAGCCTGATCCAGTCCGTGTGGGGCGTGCTGCTGGGCAGGCTCACCGGCCGCGAGGACGTGGTGTTCGGCACCGTCGTGTCCGGACGACCGGCCGAGGTGGACGGTGCGGACCAGGTCATCGGCCTGTTCGCCAACACGATCCCGGTGCGCGTCCTGACCCGGCACGAAGAGCCGCTGCTCGCGCTGCTCGGACGTGTCCAGGCCGAGCAGGCCGCGCTGCTCGGCCACCAGCACCTCGGACTCGGCGAGATCCAGCGCATCACCGGCACCGGCGAGCTGTTCGACACCATGCTCGTCGTGCAGAACTACCCGCTGGACAGCGCGTCCGTGCGGGCGGCCTCCGGCGAGCTGGCGCTGAGCTCGGTCCAGGCCCTGGACGACACGCACTACCCGTTGGCACTCGTGGCCGAGCCCGGCGAGCAGTTGCGGATCACGTGGAAGTACTCCGCGACGCCCTTCAGCGCCGACGAGGTCGAGCAGCTCGGCGAGCGGTTCGTCCGGATCTGCCGGGCACTGGTCGACAACCCGAACCGCGCCACCGGCAACGTGGAGGTTCTGTCCACACAGGAACGGCACGACCTGTTGGTGGCGGCCAACGACACGGGCCACGCCGTTGACGACCTGACCATCGCGGAGCTGTTCGAGCGCGTGGCCAGGGCCAACCCGGACCGGGAAGCGGTGATCGACGGGGACACCGCCCTGACCTACGCCGAACTCGACCGACGATCGACGGAGCTGGCGCACTCCCTTGCCGCACAAGGTGTTGGACCCGAGCAGGTGGTGGCCGTCGCTCTGCCGCGGTCGGTCGAGCTGATCGTGGCGCTGCTCGCAGTGCAGAAGGCGGGCGGGGTCTATCTGCCGATCGACCCGAACTACCCGGCGGACCGGGTCGAGGCGATGCTCGCCGACGCCGCGCCCGTCCTCACGGTGACCGGTACCGACCTGCCGCCGAGCGAGCACCCGCTGAGCCGCGTCTGCTCGACCGGTGCGGGGGCGTACATCATCTACACCTCGGGTTCGACCGGCCGTCCCAAGGGGACGATCGTCAGCCACGCGGGCGTGGCCAGCCTAGTGCACACCATGGTCGAGGCGTTCGGAGTCGGGCCGGGCAGCCGCGTCCTCCAGTTCGCCTCGGTCAGCTTCGACACCTCGGTGTGGGAGCTGTGCATGGGCCTGCTCACCGGGGCCGCGCTGGTGATCATCCCCGACGACCAGCGCGCCGGGGACCCGCTCGCGGCCTTCCTCAGCGAGCACCGCGTCACGCACGCGACCCTGCCGCCCGCCGCGCTCGCCTCGATCCGGCCCCAGCAGGTGCCCGCCGACCTCGTGGTGATCGCCGCGGGCGAGGCGTGCACCCCTGCCCTGGTCGCGGAATGGGCCGCACAGCGGCGGATGTTCAACTCCTACGGGCCCACTGAGACCACAGTGGACATCACGCTGTGGGAGTGCGTGCCCGAGCCGGGGTCCAGCGCGGTGCCGGTCGGCGGCCCCGTGCACAACACGGCCGTCTACCTGCTGGACCAGCGCCTGCGCCCAGTACCGCCCGGCACCGTCGGCGAGATCTACGCCGCAGGGACCGGACTCGCGCGCGGTTACCTCGGCACGCCGGAGCTGACGGCGAGCCGGTTCGTGGCCAACCCGTTCGACGGCGGCCGGATGTACCGAACCGGTGACCTCGCGCGGCGCCGCGCTGACGGGGCGCTGGTGTACGTGGGCCGCGCCGACCACCAGGTCAAGGTGCGCGGGTTCCGCATCGAACTGGGTGAGGTCGAGGCCGTGCTCTCGGCGCACCCCGGCGTGGCGCGGGTGGCCGTGCTCGCGGTGCCCGATGCGCGGGGCGGCAACCGGCTGGTCGCCTACGTGGTGGGCCGGGACGGGGACCTGGACACCGAGGCGGTGCGGGCCGCCGCGTTGGCGAAGCTGCCGGACCACATGGTGCCCGCGGTCTTCGTGCAGCTGGACGCGTTGCCGTTGACCTCGCAGGGCAAGCTGGACCGGCGTGCGCTGCCCGCGCCGCCCGAGCCCACGGCGACCGGTGACCTGACCGGTGCCACCGAGGCCGAGCGGACCCTGGCGGCGATCATCGCCGAGGTGCTGCGGCTGCCCGCGGTCGGGCTGGACGACGACTACTTCGCGCTGGGCGGTGACAGCATCCTGTCCATCCAGGTGGCCAGCCGAGCCCGCGCGGCCGGACTGGAGTTGCGGCCCCGGGACATCTTCGACCTGAAGACCGTGGCCAACCTCGCCGCACTGGCCGAGTCGCGCACGCCTACTCAGTCCACTGTGGATGAGGAGGTGGCAGCCACCGGCACGGTGCCGATCACGCCGGTCATGCACTGGCTGCGCGAACTCGATGGACCGATCGCCCGCTTCAGCCAGGCACAGACCCTGGTGACCCCGGCTGGCCTGACCCTGTCCGAGCTGACCGAGCGCGTCCAGGCCGTGCTTGATCGGCACCACATGTTGCGGGCCAAGCTGATCCGCACCGGCGAGGACTGGACCTTGGACGTGCCGCCCGCGGGCGCCGTGTCCGCCGCCGACCTGATCACCCGGGTAGACACGTCCACAGTGGACCTCTCGGCGGCTGCCGACCGGTTGGACCCGGACAACGGGGTGCAGGCACGGTTCGTGTGGGCCGACCGGGGCGAGGACCGGGCGGGCCGCCTGCTGGTGCTGGTCAACCACCTGGCCGTGGACGGGGTGAGTTGGCGGATCCTGCCCGCGGAGTTGGCGGGCGAGCACGGCCCGGTCGGCACCTCGTTCCGGGCCTGGGCCCACCGTCTGGCGAAGGCCGGTGCCGAGGGCGAGTTCGCGCACGAGCTGTCGCACTGGCATGCCGCGCTGGAGGACGCGCCGGTGCTGCCCGGTTTCGCGCAACCCGACCCGGCACGGGACCTGGTCGGTACTGCCAAGCGGGTGCGTCGTGTGCTGCCCGCGCACAGCACTGAGCCGCTGCTGACCAGCGTGCCCGCCGCGTACGGCGCGGGCGTGCAGGACGTGCTGCTCACCGCGCTGGCGCTGGCCGTGGCCAAGCGCGGACCGCGTGACCTGTTGGTGCAGATCGAGGGGCACGGCCGTACGGAACTGCTCGAAGGCGCCGACCTGTCGGCGACGGTGGGCTGGTTCACCAGCGCCTATCCGGTGCGGCTCAAGCTGGACGGCATCGACGTGGCCGAGGCGCTGCGTGCCGGTGAGTCGGCGGGGCGTGCCGTCAAGGCGGTCAAGGAGCAGTTGCGGGCCGTGCCGGGCGAGCAGGGATTGGGCTACGGCGTGCTGCGCTACCTGGATCCGAGTGCTGGCAAGGAACTGGCCGCGCTCGGTACGCCCAACCTCGGGTTCAACTACCTGGGCCGGTTCACCGCGGCCGAGGACGAACGCCCGTGGGCGGCGGCGCCCGACTCCACCGGGGTCAACGGGGCGACCGAGCCCAAGTTGCCGATGGCGCACGCGCTGGAGATCACCGTGGTCGTCACCGACTACGACGGGGAACCCGAACTGACCGTGGACTGGCTCTACGCGCCCGGGGCGGTGGCCGAGTCCGAGGTGGTGGCGCTGGCCGACACCTGGTTCGACGTGCTGGACGCGATCACCGAGCACACCGCCGGCGAAGGCGCGGGCGGGCACACCCCGTCCGACCTGGGGCTGGTGTCGTTGAGCCAGCAGCAAATCGACCTGCTCGAAGCGAAATGGGGCAAGGCATGACTCGCGCGGGACTCGAAGACGTCCTCCCGCTGACTCCGTTGCAGGAGGGCATGTTCTTCCTGTCCTCCTTCGACCGGGGGGAGCGGGACGTCTACACCGTCCAGCTCCGCTTCGAGCTGGCCGGGGCGGTGGACGCCGCCGCGCTGCGGGCCGCCGCCCAGGCACTGCTCGACCGGCACGCGAACCTGCGCGTGGCGATCACCGCTACCGGGGTGGACCGGCCAGTGCAACTGGTGATGCGGCGGGTCGAAGTGCCGTTCACCGAGTTGCACGCCGCGGACCGGGCCGAGGTGGAGGCCATCGTCGAGCGGGACCGGCACACCCGGTTCGACGTGGAGACCCCGCCGCTGATCCGGTTCACCCTGGTGCACCTGGGCGCCGAGGAGCACCACCTGCTGCTGACCCACCACCACCTGCTGATGGACGGCTGGTCGGGGCCGCTGCTGGGACGTGACCTGTTCGCGCTCTATGGCAGCAAGGGCGATCCCTCGGTGCTGCCGAGAGTCCGGCCGTACCGCAACTACCTGGCGTGGCTCAACGCCCAGGACAAGCAAGCCGCCCGCGCGGCCTGGAGCGCCGCTCTGTCCGAAGTGGATGGACCGACGCTGCTCGCGCCGGAAGGCCTTGGCAAGAGCCCGGTCGCCGCCGAGCGCATCCGGCACAGTTTGTCCATTGAGGACAGTGAGTCGCTGGCGAACTTCGCGCGCGGCCGGGGCGTCACGCTCAACACCCTGGTGCAGGCGGCTTGGGCGCTAGTGCTCGGGCGCGCGACCGGACGGCACGACGTGGTCTTCGGTGCCACCGTGCACGGCAGGCCCGCTGACCTGCCCGGGGCCCACGACATGGTGGGCCTGTTCATCAACACCGTGCCCGCGCGGATCACGCTGCGTCCGGCCGAACCGGTCGGTGAGTTCCTGCGGCGCGTGCAGTCCGAGCAGGCCGGGCTGCTGGACCACCAGCACCTCGGGCTCGCGGAGATCCAGCAACTCGTCGGCGGCCGGGAGCTGTTCGACAGCCTGGTCGTGTTCGAGAGCTACCCGGTGGACGAGCAGGAGCTGGTCCGCCAGCAGAACGAGGCCGGGCTGGACGTCCGGGCGGTCACCACGCAGGACGCCGTGCACTACCCGGTGAGCCTGATCGTGGTGCCCGGCAAGCAGCTCGAACTGGCCTGCGGTCACCGCGCCGATCTTGTCCCGGTGGCCAGGGCCGAGCAGTTGCTGCACAGCGTCGCGGGCGTGCTCCTGGCGCTGGCAGCCAACCCCGACCAGGCCGTGGGACGCCTGCCGTTGCTGCCCGCCGAGCTGGCCGACACGGTGCTGACCAGCTGGAACGACACCGATCACCAGTTGACCGGCGCCACCCTGCCGCAGCTGTTCGCCGAGCAGGTGCGCCGCACACCGGACGCGCCCGCCGTCCTGGCTGAGGCCGCGCGCTGGAGCTTTGCCGAGCTGGACGAGCAGGTCGCCCGCTTCGCCGGTGCGCTCGCGGCCCGCGGTGTGTCCGCCGGGGACCTGGTCGCGGTCTCGTTGCCCCGTTCGGCCGAACTGATCGCCGTGCTGTACGCCGTGCACCGCCTTGGCGCGGCCTACCTGCCGATCGACCCGGACTACCCGGCGCAGCGCGTGCAGTTCATGATCGAGGACGCCCGCCCCGCGCTGGTCGTCACCCCGGAATTCCTCGCTGAGCGGGCAGAACCGGTCACGCGGTCCGCGCCGGTGACCGCGGAGCACCCGGCATACGTGATCTACACCTCCGGCTCAACGGGCCGCCCCAAGGGCGTGGTCGTGCCGCACGGGGCGATCGCCAACCGGTTGCGCTGGTTCGCCGACGCCTGCCGCCCCGGCCCCGCTGACCGGTTCGTGCAGAAGACCCCGATCTCCTTCGACGTGTCGGTACCGGAGCTGTTCTGGCCCGCGTACACCGGCCAGCCGCTGGTGATCGCCCGCCCCGAGGGCCACCGCGACCCCGCCTACCTGGCGGAACTGGTCGAGCGCGAGGCCGTCACGGTGCTGCACTTCGTGCCGTCCATGCTGGCCGCTTTCCTCGCCGAGCCAACGGCTTCCCGCGCGAAGTCCCTGCGGACCGTGCTGTGCAGCGGTGAGGCTCTGCCCGCCGAGCACGTGCTGCGGGCACGCGAGGTGCTGCCCGCCGCGAACCTGGTCAACCTGTACGGCCCGACCGAGGCTGCTGTCGACGTCACCGCCTGGGACACCACGCCCGAGGACGGCAGCCGGCAGGTGCCGATCGGCGCCCCGGTCTGGAACACCCGCACGTACGTGCTGGACTCGGCGCTGCGACCGGTGGCGCCCGGCGAGCCGGGGGAGCTGTACCTGGCCGGAACCCAGTTGGCCACCGGCTACCTGGGCCGTCCCGGACTGACCGCGCAGCGGTTCGTGGCCAACCCGTTCGGCGGCGGCCGGATGTACCGCACGGGCGACCTCGCGATGTGGAACGCCGACGGCACACTGGCCTACCTGGGCCGCACTGATCACCAGGTGAAGGTCCGCGGCTTCCGCGTGGAACTGGGCGAAGTAGAGCACGCGCTGCTCGCCGTGTCCGATGTGGACAGCACAGCGGTGATCGTCCGCGAGGACACGCTGGTCGGCTACGTGACCCCGCAACGGGTCGACACCGAGGGTGCGCGTCGTGAGCTTGCGCAGTCTCTGCCCGCGCACATGGTGCCCTCGGTCATTGTCGCGCTGGAAGCGTTGCCCGTCACGGCCAACGGCAAGTTGGACCGTGCCGCACTGCCCGAGCCGGGCCGTGCGCTGGGCGGGGTCCGGCGCGAGCCCAGGACGGCCGCCGAGCAGCTGATCACCGAGCTGTTCGCCGCCGTGCTCGGCGTGCCCAGGGTGTTCGCCGACGAGGACTTCTTCGCACTGGGCGGGCACTCGCTGCTCGCGATCAAGCTCGTCGCCGGGCTGCGCTCCGCGCTGCGCGTGGACGTGTCCCCGCGCACGGTCTTCGACCACCCGACGCCCGCTGCGCTCGCGGCGGCGCTGGACGAGGCCCCCGCTGCCCGACCCGCGCTGGTCGCCGGGCCGCGCCCCGAGTTCGTGCCGCTCTCGGCCTCGCAGCGGCAGTTGTGGTTCCTGCACCGGGTCGACGGCCCGAACGCCACGTACAACCTGCCGCTGGTGTGGCGGCTCCGCGGGCCGCTGGACCACGAGGCGCTGCGCTGCGCCCTGGGCGATGTGGCCGGGCGGCACGAGGTCCTGCGCACGATCTTCCCCGACCGGGACGGCGTGCCGTACCAGCACGTGCTGCCCCCGGCGCCGGTCAACTGCCCGGTTGTGGACGCCACCGAGGAGGACCTGCCGGGCAGGCTGACCGAGGCGGTCGGGTACGGGTTCGCGCTGGACAGCGAGCCACCGATGCGGCCCACGCTGTTCCGCCTCGGTGCAGACAACCACGTGCTCGTCCTGCTGCTGCACCACATCGCGGGCGACGAGTGGTCGTCCCACCCCCTGCGCCGCGACCTGTTCGCCGCGTACGAGGCGCGACTGCGGGGCGGGGCGCCGCAGTGGGACGTGCTGCCCGTGCAGTACGCGGACTTCGCGCTGTGGCAGGACGACCAGCAGTTGATCACCGAGCAGGCCGAGTTCTGGGTGCGTGAGCTGGCCGGTCTGCCCGAGCGGATCGAGTTGCCCGCCGACCTGTCCCGCCCGCCCGTGGCCGGCCAGCACGGCGACGCCGTGGAGTTCGAGTTGCCGGTGCAGGTGGCCGAGCGGCTGCGTGAGCTGGCCACCCAGTCCGGTGCCACGCAGTTCATGCTCGCCCAGGCCGCGGTCGCCGCCCTGTTGCACCTGATGGGCGCGGGCGAGGACATCCCGTTGGGCACCCAGGTCGCGGGTCGGGGCGACAGCGCGCTGGACGAGCTGGTCGGGTTCTTCACCAACACGATCGTGCTGCGCACCGATCTCGCCGGACGCCCCACCTTCCGCGCGCTGATCGACCGGGTCCGGAGCACGGACCTGGCCGCGTTCGCCCACCAGGACCTGCCCTTCGACCGCCTCGTGGACCGGCTCCAGCCGCAGCGCTCGCTGGCGCACCACCCGCTGTTCCAGGTCGGCATTGCCTATCAGCACGCCGAAGTGGAGGCCGAGCGGTACGGCGAGCTGACCGTGGCCCCGCACCGCGTGCACTTCCCGGTCGCCAAGTTCGACCTGGACTTCGAGTTCGTCACCCTCGGCCCCGGCCGGGTCAGCGGCGCCGTGTTGTACCGCACCGACCTGTTCACCCGCCCCGCCGCTCAGCGCATCGCCGACTGGCTGGTGCGCCTGCTCACCGAGCTGGCCACCAACCCGGACCGGCCGATCGCCTCGGTGGAGCTGCTGTCCACAACGGACCGTGATCTCCTGCTGTCCCAGGGACGCGGCGAGCCGTTCACGGGGCGCCGCACGATCAGCGAGCTGTTCGCCGAGGCCGTGACCCGATACCCGGACGTGGACGCCGTGTGCGGCGCGGATCACGCGCTGACGTATCGGCAACTGGACGCGGCCAGCACCGAGTTGGCGGCCGAACTGGCTGGTCACGGCGTTGTACCTGGGGAGCGCGTGCTCGTTGCGCTGGACCGTGGTGTGGACGCGGTCGTGACGTTGCTCGCCGTGGCGAAGACGGGCGCCACCTACCTGCCGCTGGCCCCGAGCGCGCCCGCCGCGCGGCGGGCCGAGATCATCGCCGACGCCGAGCCGATCGTGGAGATCACCGCTGGGGGCGTGACAGCGCTCGGCGGGTCGAGCCCGGCGCCCTCCGCCGCGTACCTGATCTACACCTCGGGCTCGACCGGCAAGCCCAAGGGCGTGCTCGTGTCGCACGCGGGCGTCGAGTCCCTGGTGCACACGGCGGTGCACACCTACGGTGCCGGTCCCGGCGCGCGAGTCCTCCAGTTCACCTCGCCCGCGTTCGACGTGTACCTGGAAGAGCTGGCCATGTCCGTGCTCTCCGGTGGCACCCTGCACATCCCCGGCGAGCAGGAACGCCTGGGCGCCGCGCTGGCCGAGTTCGCGCGACGCCACGACCTGACCCACGTCGACCTGCCGCCCGCTGCCCTGGAAGCCCTGCCGGACAACGGGCTGCCCGCCACGACGACCATCGTGGTCGGCTCGGACAAGGTGCCAGCCGAGCTGGTTGCCCGCTGGTCGCCGGGTCGCGAGCTGTTCAACGCGTACGGCCCCACCGAGACGACTGTGAACGCCACGGTCTGGGCCTGCCCGGCGTCCTTCGACGGTCGAGTCCTCATTGGACGGCCGGATACCGCGCGCACCCTGTACGTGCTGGACGACCAGTTGCGCCCCAGCCACACCGGTGAGCTCTACGTCGGCGGTGACGCGCTCGCGCTGGGCTACTGGCGTGCACCGAAGGCCACGGCCGAGCGGTTCGTGGCCAACCCCTTCGACGGCGGCCGGATGTACCGCACCGGGGACCGCGTGCGCTGGACCGCTGACGGGGACGTGGAGTTCCTGGGCCGTGTCGACGCCCAGCTGAAGATCCGCGGCTTCCGCATCGAGCCCGCCGAGGTCGAGGCCGCGCTCACGGCGCTGCCCGGGGTCTCGCTCGCCGCCGTGGTGGCCCGCGAGGACGGCGGCCCCCGGCGACTGGTCGGCTACGTCGTGGCCGCCGAGGACCACGAACCGGACGGCACCGAGCTGCGCCGCCAACTCGGCGCCACGCTGCCGGACTACCTGGTGCCCGCGGCGATCGTGCCGCTGAGCACCTTGCCGCTCAACAACAGTGGCAAGATCGATCGCCGGGCACTGTCCACTGTGGACTGGTCGGCACCGCGGGAGAGCGCGGGCCGTGCGCTGGACACCGAGGCGGAGCACGCCATCGCGGCGGCCTTCCGCGGCGTGCTCGGGCTCACCGAGGTCGGGGCCGACGCGGGCTTCTTCGCCCTCGGCGGGGACAGCATCTCCTCGATCCAGGTCGTGTCCCGCCTGCGGTCCAGCGGCTGGCGCATCACCGCCCGCCAGGTCTTCGAGCACCAGACGATCACCGAGCTGGCCGCCGTGGCCGAACGGCTCGAACCGCAGGCCGCGCCCCAGCCCCGCGCCGAGCACGGCACGGTGTGGCCGCTCGCCCCGTTGCAGGAGGGCCTGCTCTACCTCAACCAGCTCGAATCCGACGTCTACCTGGTGCAACAGGTCTTCACGCTGCGGGGCGAACTGGATCCCGAGCTGCTGCGGCGCTGCCTGCACGCGATGCTGGAGCGCTACCCGAACCTGCGCGCGGGCTTCACACTCAGCGAGACCTCACGCCCCGTGCAGTTCATCCCCGAGCGGGTGGACCTGCCCTGGCAGCACCTCGAACTGTCCGAAGTGGAGTTCGAGCGGCTGCTCGCCGAGGACCGCGCCGAACGCTTCGACCTGGCCAATCCGCCGTTGATGCGGGCGACCACCGTGCGCTTCGCCGACGGCACGCACCGGCTGGTGCTGACCCACCACCACATCCTGATGGACGGCTGGTCCGGACCGCTGTTCGGACGTGAGCTCTTCGTCCTGTACGGAAACGGTGGCGACACAGCAGTGCTGCCGCCCGCACCGGACTACCGGGACTACCTGGACTGGCTCGCGAAGCAGGACCGCGCCGAGACCGCGAAGGCGTGGCGTGACGCACTGTCCGATGTGGACGATCCCACGCTGGTCGGCGCCTCCGACCAACCTGTGCGTGAGCTCCGGCTGGAGCTGCCCGAAGGGGTCGGCGAGCTGGCCCGCGAGCACGGGCTGACCGTCAACACCGTGGTGCAGGCCCTGTGGGCGCTCACCTTGGCCGCCGAGACCGGCCGCAGCGACGTGGTGTTCGGCACCACCGTGCACGGCAGGCCCGCCGAGCTGGACGGGGCCGAGCGCATGGTGGGCCTGTTCATCAACACCGTTCCGGTCCGCGTCCGCCTGCGGCCCGAGGAACCACTGGCGGAGCTGCTGGCGCGGATCCAGGTGGAACAGGCCCGGTTGCTGGACCACCAGCACGCCGGACTCGCCGACATCCAGCGCGCCGCGGGGACCGGCGAGCTGTTCGACACGCTGGTGGTCTTCGAGAGCTACCCGATCGACGATGCCGCGCTGGCCGAGGCCGAGCGGCAGGCCGGGCTCGCGGTCACCGGACTGTCCGAACGGGACGAGACGCACTACCCGCTGACCCTGCTCGTCGCGCCGGGGGAGCGGCTGGCGGTGACCCTGCGGTACCGGCAGGACGTCACTCGGTTCGCGAGCCGCCTGCGCGCAGTGGCCGAGTGGCTGCCACAGGGTGGCACCACGGCCGTTGGACGGGCGGAGTTCCTCACCGCCGACGAACGCGCGTCCGTGGTGCACGCCTGGAACGACACGGCACATGAGGTGCCTACGGCGATGTTGCCAGAGTTGTTCGCGGCACAGGCGGCCCGAACGCCGCAGGCCGTCGCACTGGTCGCTGGCGAGGGCGAGTGGACCTACGCGCAGTTCGCGGCACGCGTCCACGAACTCGCGGCTGCCATGCAGGCCCAGGGCGTGGGACCGGAGACGGTCGTCGCCGTGGCCTTGCCGCGCTCGGTCGACCTGGTGGCGGCCCTGCATGCGGTGCAGTTGTGCGGCGGTGCCTACCTGCCGATCGACGCGGGCCTGCCCGCTGATCGGATCGAGTTCATGCTGGCCGACGCCGAACCGGCGCTGGTCGTCACTCCGGAATGGCTATCCGATGTGGACGGATGGTCAGCTTTCACCCCGGTGCGGGTCCTCCCGGACAGCGCGGCCTACGTGCTCTACACCTCCGGGTCGACGGGGCGGCCCAAGGGCGTGATGGTCAGCCACTCCGCGATCGTCAACCGCCTGCTGTGGATGGCCGAGCAGTACGGGTTCGGCCCGGACACCAGGACCCTGCAGAAGACCCCGGCCTCCTTCGACGTCTCGGTGTGGGAACTGTTCCTGCCGCTGATCACCGGCGGCACGCTCGTGGTCGCCGGCCCCGAGGCACACCGCGATCCGGCACAGCTGGCGGCGGTGATCCGATCTGCCCGGGTGGACACCGTCCACTTCGTACCGTCCATGCTCGCGGCCTTCCTCGCTGAGCCCTCGGCGATCGGCCTCGGGCTGCGCAGGGTCGTGTGCAGTGGCGAGGCCCTGCCCGCAGACCTCGCGTTGCGGGCCCGTGACGTGCTCGGTGTTGCGGTGCACAACCTCTACGGCCCTACCGAAGCCGCTGTGGACGTAACAGCCTGGGACACCGCCGCTGAGGACGGGTCGCGGCCGGTGCCGATCGGTCGTCCGGTGTGGAACACCCGCACGTACGTGCTGGACTCGGCGCTGCGACCGGTGGCGCCCGGTGTGCCCGGGGAGCTGTACCTCGCGGGCAGCCAGCTCGCGCGCGGCTACCTGCGCCGCAGCGGGCTCACCGCGGAACGGTTCGTCGCCAACCCGTTCGGCGGCGGCCGGATGTACCGCACGGGCGACCTCGCGATGTGGAACGCCGACGGCACACTGGCCTACCTGGGCCGCACCGATCACCAGGTGAAGCTGCGCGGGCAGCGCATCGAACTCGGTGAGGTCGAGCACGCGCTGCGCCAAGTCCAGGACGTCACGGCTGCGGCAGTGTTGGTGCACAACGAGTCTCAGCTCGTCGGCTACGTGACCGGACTGGTCGACGGCGAGCAGGTCCGCGCCCACCTGGTGGAGCACCTGCCCAGTGCCATGGTGCCCGCAGCGGTGATCGTGCTCGCGGAGCTGCCGCTGACACCCAGCGGCAAGCTGGACCGCAAGGCCCTGCCAGCGCCCGACTTCGCCGCACACGCCGAAGACCTCGCGCCGAGCGGGCCGGTGGAGACGGCGATTGCCGCCGCGATCGGGGCGGTGCTCGACCTGGAGTGGGTCGGCGCCACCGCCGACTTCTTCCGACTTGGCGGGGACAGCATTTCCTCGCTGCAACTCATCGCCCGGCTGCGCAAGGCGGGCTATCAGCTCACTCCGCGCGAGGTCTTCGAGCACCGCACGCCTGCCGCGCTCGCAGTCATCGCCCGCACGACCGGCGAGGCCCCGGCCAGGACCAGCGCGCGAACCGGCGTGGTGCCGCTGCTGCCGGTGATGGAGTCGCTGCGCGATCTCGGTGGGGACACGAGTCGGTTCAGCCAGTCGATGCTGCTGAGGACCCCGGCCGGTGCCACGTTGCCGCAGATCGCCAGCCTGCTCGACGCCGTACTCGACGCGCACGACGCGTTGCGCGCGCGGCTGGAGCCGGGCTGGGTGTACCGGATCCGGCCACAGGGCAGCGTGTCGGCCGCCGACCTGCTGCGCCGTGCCGACCAGGGCATCCGCGAGGAGTTCGCCGCCGCGATCGAGGAGCTGGACCCGGCTGGGGGCGTGATGCTCCGCGCGGTCTGGTTCGACGCGGGCCGCGAGCCCGGCCGGTTGTTACTGGTGGCGCACCACCTCGTGGTGGACGGCGTGTCGTGGCGGATCCTGATGGACGATCTCGCCGAGGGCTGGGCGGCCATCCAGCGTGGCGGGCTGCCCGCACTGGCGCCCGCGACGACTTCGCTGCTGGACTGGGCGCAGGCGCTGCGTGAGCCGCGCTGGGCGGAGCACGCCGAGCGCTGGCAGGAAGTCCTCGCTGGTAACGCCTTGCTGGGCAACGAGTCCGCTCTGGATCCCGCTGTGCACAAGCGGTCCACTGTGGACAAGTGCTCGGTCGAGCTGCCAGTGGAGTTGACCGAGCAGTTGCTGACCAGCTTGCCCGCGGCAGCGCACGCCGGTGTGCAGGACGTGTTGCTGACCGCTCTCGCGCTCGCGGTCTCGCGCTGGCGGGCCGCGCGCGGACTGTCCGATGCGGACGGTCTGGTCATCGACCTGGAGGGGCATGGGCGTGACGAGCACTTGGTGCCCGGTACCGACCTGTCCCGTACGGTCGGCTGGTTCACCAGCGTCTACCCGGCGCGGATCGGTGGCGTGAGCGGCGACGCGGTGGCCTGGCTCAAGGCGGTCAAGGAACAACTGCGCTCGTTGCCCGAGGCCATCACCTTCGGTGTGCTCGACCTGCCCGACGCGAGCCCGCGCACGATCCTGTTCAACTACCTGGGCAGGCTCGGCGGTGGCGCCGCGGCGGAGAACTGGGCGCCTGCTGAGGAATCGCGGCTGCTGGACGGCAGCGCGGACCTGGTGACCCCGGTCAGTCACCCGCTGGAGATCAACGCTGTGACAGTGCGGCACGAGGAGGGCTCCCGGCTGCACGGGGAGTTCGCCTTCGTTCGCGACCTGTTCTCCGAGCAGGAGATCCGTGAGCTGGCTGAGGGCTGGCAGTCGGCGCTGGCCGAGCTGGCCGAGTCCGTGCGGGAGCCGTTCCACACCCCCTCGGACTTCCCGCTGGTCCAGATCGATCAGTCCGATGTGGACGAACTGCTCGGTGTGGCTGACGTGCTTCCGCTGTCCCCCTTGCAGGAGGGCATGCTCTTCCAGGCCTCCTTCGACACCGAGGGCGAGGACGTCTACTCGGTCGCCTACGCATACGACCTGACCGGGCCGGTGATCCCCGCGCGGCTGCGGGCGGCCGGTGAGGCCCTGCTCGCCAGGCACGACAACCTGCGCGTGTCGTTCCGGCAGTTGCGGTCCGGGGTGACGGTGCAGGTGGTTCCGGAGTACGTGGACCTGCCCTGGCAGGTCGTGCAGGACGTCGACGTGGAGCAGTTCACCACCGAGTTCGCCACCAGCAGGTTCGACCTCGCGCAGGCCCCGGCCCTGCGCATGGCGTTGATCCGGATCAGCCCCACGCGGCACCGGCTGCTGCTGGCGCACCATCACATCCTGGCGGACGGTTGGTCCGGGCCGTTGCTCGCTGAGGAACTGTTCGCGCTCTACGGAACAGGGGCGCTGCCCCCGGTGCGGCCCTACGTGGAGCACCTGCGGTGGCTGGCCGCCCAGGACCCGTCGGCCGCCCAGCAGGCGTGGCGCAAGGCACTGACCGGTCTCGACGGGCCGACCCTGCTGGTACCGGCCGCCGAGCCGCGCGCCGTCACCCGCCCGGAGCGGGCCAGCACCGAGCTCAGCCCGGAACTGACCGCCCGCGTGGAAGCGCTGGCCCGTCGGCTCGGCGCCACCACGAGCACGCTGGTCAACGTGGCTTGGGCCCTGGTGCTGGGCCAGCTCACCGGCCGCTCCGACGTGGTCTTCGGCGCCACCGTGCACGGCCGCCCGGCCGACCTGCCCGGTGCCGAGCGGATGATCGGCCTGTTCATCAACACCGTGCCGGTGCGCGTGCGGGTGGACCTGGCCGAACCATTCGCCGCGCTGCTGCGCCGGGCCAACGGGGAGCAGGTTTCGCTGCTGGACCACCAGCACGTGGGCCTGACACAAATCCAGCGCTGGGCCGGTACCGGCGAGCTGTTCGACACGCTCGTGGTGTTCGAGAGCTACCCGGTGGACAACGCCCAACTGGCCAGCACCGAGGCCGCCGCTGGCATCACCGTCGACGCCGTGACCGGCACCGATGCCACGCACTACCCGCTGACGCTTGTGGTCGTGCCGGGGGAGCGGCTCTCGCTCGGACTGGACTACCGGCCGGGTGTTGCGGATGCCGCAACAGTGCTCGCAAGGCTCACCGAGGTCCTGACCGAGGTCACCGCCAACCCCGGCGTGCTCGTGGGCCGCATCCCGCTGACTATCCCCGGGGAACCGCAGGGCGCCGAGGTCTCCGTCGAGCCGACGACCTTGCCGGAGCTGTTCGCCGCACAGGTGGCCGCCACTCCGCAGGCCGTGGCGATCACCTCCGGTGGGCGGTCGCTGACCTACGCGGAGTTCGAGGACCTGGTCGGCAGGATCGCCGCAGGTCTGGACGTGGCCACGGGCAGCCTGGTCGGGGTGAGCCTGCCGCGGTCGATCGAGATGGTGGCCGTGCTGTACGCCGTACACCGCTGCGGTGCGGCATACGTGCCGATCGATCCCAGCTATCCGGCGGCCCGCCGCGAGTTCCTGGCCAGCGACTCGGCCCCGGCCGTGCTCGTCACCCCGGAGACCCTGCCAGCGCTGCTGGCCGGTGCCGAGCGCAAGCCGCTGGTGACTGTGCCCGACACGGCGCCCGCTTACGTGATCTACACCTCGGGTTCGACCGGCCAGCCCAAGGGCGTGGTTGTCGGGCACCGCGCGGTGGTGAACCGGCTGCGCTGGATGGCGGCGGAGTACGGGTTCGGCGCGGGGCAGCGGACCTTGCAGAAGACGCCGATCTCCTTCGACGTCTCGGTGTGGGAGTTGTTCCTGCCGCTGATCACCGGCGGCACGCTCGTGGTGGCCGATCCTGAGGCACATCGCGACCCGGCGCGGCTGGCCGAACTGATCCGTGCCGAGCGGGTCGACACCGTGCACTTCGTGCCCTCGATGCTGCGGCCGTTCCTGGCGCAGCCCGCGGTTGACGGCCTGCCGCTGCGGCGAGTGGTGTGCAGTGGTGAGGCGCTGCCTGGCGACCTCGTAGGCGCTGTGCGCAACATGTTGCGCGATGCGCAACTGCACAACCTGTACGGGCCGACCGAGGCCGCCGTGGACGTCACCTACCACGACACCAGCCAGGACGACCCGGGCAGGCCGGTGCCGCTCGGCCGGCCGGTCTGGAACACGGGCGTGCAGGTCCTGGACCCGGCGCTGCGGCCGGTGCCGCGCGGGTGCGTCGGGGAGCTGTACCTGTCCGGCGTGCAGTTGGCGCACGGCTACCTGCGGCGCCCCGGCCTGACCGCGAGCCGGTTCGTCGCCGGACCGGACGGCACGCGGCTGTACCGGACCGGTGACCTCGGGCGCCGCCGGCCCGACGGGGTGCTGGAGTACCTGGGCCGCACCGACGACCAGGTGAAGATCCGCGGCCTGCGGGTGGAGCTGGGCGAGGTGGCCGCCGCGCTGGCGGTCCTGCCGGGGGTGACCGGGGCCGAGGTCCTGGCCGACGGGGACACCGGACTGGTCGGCTACCTCACCGGTGACCGGCGCCCGGCCGCCGAGATCCGTGCTGACCTGCGCGCCGCCCTGCCGGAACAGCTCGTGCCGGGTGCTTTCGTGTGGCTGGACGAGTTCCCGTTGACCCCCAACGGCAAGCTGGATCGCGCGGCGCTGCCCAAGCCCGATCACGCCGCGGAGGTCGGTGCGGTCGAGCCCCGCACCGAGACCGAGCGGGTGCTCGCGGCCTGCACGGCCGAGGTCCTGGACCTGGCGCGGGTGGGGGTGCTGGACGACTTCTTCGCCCTGGGCGGGGACAGCATCCGGTCGCTGCACCTGGTCGGCCGCGCGCGCGGCGCGGGCCTGCGGATCACGCCGAGGCAGGTGTTCGAGCTGCGCACGGTGGCCGCGCTGGCCGAGGTCGCCGAGGCGGTCGCGCAGGAGCAGCCGCCCGTGGACGAGCAGCCGCTGATCGAGCTGGACGAGGACGAGTTCGCCGAGTTCTCCGGTGATTGGAGCGTTTCGTGAGTACCGCCCGTGGCGTACAGGACGTGCTGCCGCTGTCCCCGTTGCAGGAGGGCCTGCTTTTCCTGTCCACTTGGGACAGTTCGGCCACGGACGTCTACACCATCCAGCAGGTCTTCGACCTGCGGGGCGCACTCGACCCCGAGCGGATGCGCGCGGCGGCCCAGTCCGTGCTGGAGCGCTACCCCAACCTGCGCGCTGCCTTCCGCCCGCGCAAGACCGGCGAGACCGTGCAGCTCATCCCGCACAGCGTGCCGGTGCCCTGGCGGGTCGACGAGGTCGCCAAGTCCGAAGTGGACGCCCTGCTGGACGCCGACCGGGCACAGCGCTTCGACCTGGCCAGCCCGCCGCTGATCCGGTTCCGGCTGCTGCGGCTGGGCGCCGAGCACCACAAGCTGGTGATCACCGCGCACCACCTGCTGCTGGACGGCTGGTCCGGGCCGCTGCTCGGCGAGGAGCTGTTCACCCTCTACGGCAAGGGCGCCCTGCCCCCGGCCCCGGCCTACCGGGACTACCTGGCCTGGCTCAAGCGCCAGGACCGGGACAAGGCCCGTGCCGCCTGGCGCGACTCGCTCGCCGGACTGGCGGAGCCGACCCTGCTGGCGCCCGACGCCAGCGCGGCGGCCGAGTTCCCGGCGGAACTGGAGATCCGGCTGTCCACTGAGGACACCGGACGGCTCAACGCGTGGGCGCGGGAGCACCGGGTCACGCTGAACACCGTGGTGCAGGGCCTGTGGGCGATCGCGCTTGGCAAGCTCACCGGCCGCCGCGACCTGGTGTTCGGCACCACGGTGTCCGGCCGCCCCGCCGAACTGCCCGGCGTGGACCGGATGATCGGCCTGTTCATCAACACGCTGCCGGTGCGCGTGCGGCTGGACCCCGCGCAGACCCTGACCGAGTTGCTCACCCAAGTGCAGTCCGACCAGGCCGCGCTGTTGGACCACCAGTACCTCGGGCTGGCGGAGATCCAGCGCGAGGCCGGTCACGGCGAACTGTTCGACACGCTCACCGTGTTCCAGAGCGCGCCCGCCGACGAACAGGGCATGCGCCGCGCGGACGAGGCCGCCGGGCTGCACGTGCAGGCGGTGGCCACCCGCAGCGTCACGCACTACCCGCTGACCGCCGTGGCCCTGCCGGGGGACGTGTTCGCCATCGCCCTGGTGTATCGGGAAGACCTGCTCGGGCCCGACCTGGTGCAGCGGGTCGCGAGCATGCTGACCGAGTTGCTGACCGCGCTGCCCACCCAGCCGGGACGACGGGTCGGCGCGGTGGAGCTGGTCACCGCAGCCGAACGCGAGCTGGTGCTGGACAAGTGGAACAGCGCGACCCTGCCGCGGGCGGGCGAGTCGCTGATCGAGCTGTTCACCCAGCAGGTACAGGCCCGGCCCGAGGCGATCGCCGTGGAGGACGGCGAGTCCGCGGTGACCTACCGGGAACTGCACGAGCGGGCGGCCCACCTGGCCCGGGTGCTGATCAGCCGGGGCGCCGGGCCGGAGCGCATCGTCGGCATCGCGATCAAGCGCGGACTGGGCTTCCTCACCGCCATGCTGGGCGTGCAGCTGGCGCGGGCGGCCTACCTGCCGCTGGACCCCGAGTACCCCGCGGACCGGATCGCGCACATGCTCGCCGACGCGCGGCCGACACTGGTGGTCGCCGAACCCTCCACTGTGGACAAGCTGTGCGAGCACGAGGTCCCGGTGCTGGTCGTGGACGAGGACCTGCCCGAGCTACCGGGCGAACTCGTGCTCCCGCACCCGGACAGCTCGGCGTACCTGATCTACACCTCGGGCTCCACCGGCAGGCCCAAGGGTGTGCTCGTGCCACACCGCGGCGTGCCCGACCTCGTGGCCATGTTCGCCGACTCCGTCCGAAGTGGACCGGGCAGCCGCGTGCTGCTGTTCGCCTCGCCGAGCTTCGACGTGTCCCTTGCGGAGCTGTCCACGCAACTGCTGGTCGGCGCCACGGCGGTGGTCGTTCCCGAGGAGAGCAGGCTTGGCGCCCCGCTGGCGGAGTTCGTCGCCGCCAAGGGGTTGACGCACATGTTCGTGCCGCCCTCGGCGCTGGCCACACTGGCGGAGAGCGAGTTGCCCGCGGGCATCACGGTGATCGCCGGAACCGACGCGCTCACCCCGGAGCTGGTGGCCCGGTGGAGCCGTGAGCACCGCATGTTCAACGCCTACGGGCCGACCGAGGCCACGGTCAACTCCACGCTGTGGCGCTGCCGCGCGGGCCGCCCCGTGGTGATCGGCCTGCCCGACCCGAACAAGCAGGCCTACGTGCTGGACGCGGACCTGCGCCCGGTGCCACCGGGTTTCGCCGGTGAGCTCTACATCGCGGGCGGCCTGGCGCGCGGCTACTTCGGGCTGCCCGGGCTGACCTCGACCCGGTTCGTGGCCAACCCGTACGGCGCACCCGGCGAGCGCATGTACCGCACCGGCGACCTGGTGCGCTGGACCGCCGACGGGGAGCTGGACTTCCTGGGCCGGGTGGACCACCAGGTCAAGATCCGCGGCTTCCGGGTGGAGCTGGGCGAGGTCGAGGCGGCCCTGTGCGAGCGGCCCGGCGTGGCCGAGGCGGTCGCGGTGATCCGCGAGGACCAGCCCGGTGTCCGTCGCATGATCGCCTACGTCACCGAGGAACCCGGCGCCACAACGGTTCCCGGTGAGCTGCGTGCCGCGCTGGCCGCCAGGATGCCGGACTACTCGGTGCCCTCGGCGATCGTCGTGCTGGACCGCCTGCCGCTGACCGTGAACGCCAAGGTCGACCGCGGTTCGCTGGCCAGCGCCCCGGAGTTCGCCCCGGACCTGAGTGGGCTCACTGGCAAGACCGCGCCCCGTACGGAAAAGGAGAAGGTGCTCGCGCAGGCCTACGCCGCGGTGCTGGGCCTGCCCTCGATCGCCGTGGAGGACGACTTCTTCGGCTTCGGCGGGGACAGCATCCTGTCCCTCCAGGTGGTCAGCCGGGCCAGGCAGGCGGGGCTGCGCATCACCCCGCGCCAGGTGTTCCAGGCCCGCACCGTGGCCGCGCTGGCCGAACTCGCCGAGCCACTGACCACTGTGGATAAACCGGCCGCCGTCCCGGCGATCGGTGAGGTGGCGCAGATCCCGATGATCGCCGCGCTGCTGGAACGCGGCGGCGTGCCCCGCAGGTTCAGCCAGTCGGCGGTCGTGCGCACCCCGCGCGGGCTCACCGAGGGCGAGCTGCACGCGGTGGTCCAGGCCCTGTTGGACCGGCACGACGCGCTGCGCGCCACGCTCGGCACCACCTTGCGCATCCCGCCGCCCGGCAGCGTGCCCGCCACCACCGTCGTGCGCCGCGTGGCCGTCGACGGCGAGCCGGACCGTCAACTGCTGCACCGCGAGGCGGCGCTGGCCGAGTCGGCGCTCGACCCCTCGGCCGGGGTGATGGTCCGTGCCGTGTGGTTCGACGCGGGCGAACAGCCGGGCCGCCTGCTGCTGGTGATCCACCACGTGGTGGTGGACGGCGTGTCCTGGCGGGTGATCTTCGAGGACCTGGCGCGGGCCGCACGGGGGCAGCTCCCGGCGGTGCCGACCTCGTTGCGCGCCTGGGCTTCGGGACTGGCCGCCCGCGCCGCGGCACACCGCTCGGAGCTGCCGTACTGGCGCTCGGTGCTCGGCGAGCCGGGCCGCGAGCTCGATCCCAGGACGGACACCGTTGGCAGCACGCGGGAAACCAGCGTCTCCTTGTCGGCGGAGGTGACCGAGTCGCTGCTGACCGGCGTACCGAGGTTGTTCCGCGCCGGGATGCAGGACGCCCTGCTCAGCACGCTGGTCACGGCGGTGGCACGGGTCCGCGGCGTCGACTCGGTACTGGTCGAGACCGAAGGGCACGGCCGCGACGACGGCAGTGGCCTGGACCTGTCGCGCACGGTGGGGTGGTTCACCAACGTGGCGCCGATGCGGATCTCGCTTGGCAGCGATCCCGGCCGCCAGCTCAAGCAGGTCAAGGACACGCGGCTTCGCCTGCCCGCCAACGGTTCCGGCTACCCGTTGCTGCGCTACCTGACCAGTGAGCTGGCCGGATTGGGCAAGCCGGAACTGCTGTTCAACTACCTCGGCCGGTTCGGTGTGGACAGTGCTGGGCAGGAGGTCGACTGGCAGCCGGGGCCCCGGCACGGCGGGCTCGGCGGCGACCTGGACCCGGCGGCACCGGCCAGCCACCCGCTGGAGGTCAACTGCTCGGTCACCCCGGACGGGCTCCGGGCCTCGCTGGCGTTCCTGCCCAGTGTTCTGTCCGAAGAGGACGTACTGGCCATCGGCGTGGAGTGGGTGCGGGCCGCCGAGGAGTTGGCCGATCACCTGGCCACGGAGGGCGCGGGCGGGTTCTCCCGCGCCGACTTCGAGCTGCTCGACCTGAGCCAGGACGAGGTGGACGAGGTCTCGGCACCGGGAGTCGTCGACGTCTGGCCGCTGTCTCCGTTGCAGGAGGGCATGCTGTTCCTGGCTTCCTTCGACGAGGACGCGTTGGACGTCTACGTCACGCAGCAACTGCTGGACCTGCGCGAGGCCGATCCGGCCCGCCTACGTGCCGCGGCGGCCAGGCTGCTGGACCGGCACCCCAACCTGAGCGCGGCGTTCCGCTACCTGTCCTCGGGCCGGGCGGTGCAGGTCGTGCATGACTCCGCCCCGTTGGACTGGCGCGAACTCAGCGAGGACCAGGTCGAGCGGGTCGTCGCCGAGGAACGACTGCGGCCGTTCGACCTGGCGAACCCGCCGTTGATCCGGTTCGTGCTGTTCGACCTCGGCGAGCGCGGCCACCGGCTGCTGATCACCAGCCACCACGTCGTGTTGGACGGTTGGTCGGCCCCGCTGATGGGCCAGGAGCTGCTGGAGCTGTACCGGACCGACTCCCCACCGAAGGCCAGGCCGTACCGGGACTACCTGGAGTGGCTGGGCAAGCAGGATCGCGAGCGCGGGCGGCAGGCATGGCGGGCCGCACTGTCCGAACTAGACGGTTCGAGCCTGGTCGCCCCGCCGGGCATCGGGCGCGGGCAGAGCCTGCCGGACAAGCTCACCCTCGGCCTGACCGAGCGGCAGACGGCCCGGCTCACCGAGTGGACCCGGACCGCCGGGGTCACGCTGAACTCCGCGGTGCAGGGCGTGTGGTCGGTGCTGCTGGGCAGGCGGACCGGCCGCCGGGACGTCGTGTTCGGAGCCACGGTGTCCGGACGGCCCGCCGACCTGCCCGGGGCGGACCGGATGATCGGCCTGTTCATCAACACGCTGCCGGTGCGGGTCCGCACCGAGGTGGCCGAACCGCTGGGTGCCCTGCTCGCCAGGGTCCAGTCCGAACAGGCCGAGCTGCTGGACCACCAGTACCTCAGCCTCGCCGAGATCCAGCGCCAGGCCGGGGCCGGGGAGCTGTTCGACACGCTGGTGATCTTCCAGAGCTACCCGGTGGACGCCGAGGCCCTGCGGGAGAGCCAGCGCGGCTCGGGGGTCCAGGTCACCGGCGTGCAGGGCGAGGACGCCACGCACTACCCGCTGACGATCGTCGTCGCCCCCGGCCCGCGCCTTGAGCTGATCTTCGAGTACCGCACCGACGTGTTCAGCGCCGAGCAGGCGCGGGCACTCGCGGAGTGCTTCGTGGACCTGCTCGCCAGCGTGCCGGACAACCAGGACACGCCGGTGGGACGGCTTGACCTGCTCCCGGCCGGGCAGCGGGCGCTCGTGCTCGACGCGTGGAACGACACGGCGCTCACCGTGCCGGAGTCCACTGTGGTCGAAGCCTTCGACAACCAGGTGCGGCGCGTGCCCGAGGCGATCGCCTTGTCCTGTGAGGACCGCGCGCTGACCTACCGCGAGCTGGACGCGCGGGCGAACCGCCTGGCGCGGGCCCTGATCGAACGGGGTGCCGGTCCGGAGCGGATCATCGCCCTGCGGCTGCGACGCTCGGAGCGGTTCTTCGTGGCCATGCTGGCGGTGCTCAAGTCCGGAGCGGCCTACCTGCCGTTGGACCCCGGCCACCCGGCGGAGCGCGCCGCCGACATGCTCGCCGATGCACGGCCCCTGCTCGTCCTGGACGAGGACAATTGGCCCAGCTGGCAAACGCAGTCCGCGGAACCGGTCACTGACGCGGACCGGCACGCGCCGCTGCTGCCGCAGCACCCGGTCTACGTGATCTACACCTCGGGGTCCACCGGCAAGCCCAAGGGCGTGCTGGTGCCGCACCGCAACATCGTGAACCTGTTCCACAGTCACGATCGCGACGTGCTGCGGCCCGCCGCCGAACGGGTCGGCCGGGACTCGCTGCGGATCGGGCACAACTGGTCGTTCGCCTTCGACGCCTCCTGGCAGCCCACCCTGGGCCTGCTCGGCGGGCACGAGCTGCACGTCACCACCGACGAGGTGCGCGCCGACGCCGAGGCGCTGGCGGAGTTCCTCGTGCGGCGGCGGATCGACTTCGTCGAGGTGACGCCCTCGCACTTCCTGCAACTGGCGGCGGCTGGACTGGTGCGGGACGGGCACTGCCCGCTCGCGGTGGTCGGCGTCGGCGGCGAGGCCGTGCCACCGGGGCTGTGGGCCGACCTGCGCGCCAGCTCCACCACCGAGGGCTACAACTTCTACGGGCCCACGGAGTGCACCGTGGACACGGTGATCGCACGCATGCGCGACTCGGAGCAGCCGGTGATCGGCCGGGCTGTGGCCAACACGCGGATCCGCGTGCTGGACGACGCGCTCATGCCGGTGGCCCCTGGCGTGGTCGGCGAGCTGTACCTCAGCGGTGCCCAGTTGGCGCGCGGCTACCTGGGCGCACCTGGTCTGACGGCGAGCCGGTTCGTGGCCGATCCCTTTGGCGGCGGCCGGATGTACCGCACCGGAGACCTCGCGCGGTGGACTGCGGAAGGCCGAATCGAGTTCCTAGGCCGGGTCGACGACCAGGTCAAGGTGCGCGGTCACCGGGTGGAACTGGGTGAGATCGAGGCCCGGCTCGCGAGCCACCCCGAGGTTGCCGACGCGATCGTGGTGGCGCGGGGGAACCGGCTCGTCGGTTACGCCGTGGCCGATCAGTCCTGTGTGGACGCTGTCGCGTTGCGGGCGTACGTGGCCAAGGCGTTGCCGGACTTCATGGTTCCCGCTGCCGTCGTGCTGCTGTCGGAGCTGCCCGTCACACCGAACGGCAAGGTGGACCGGATCGCACTGTCCACAGCGGACTGGGCGGCACCGGACCTCGGCGCGCTCAGCGGCGGCACGGCCCCGCGCACGCCCCGCGAGCACCAACTCGCGGCGATCTTCGCGGAGGTGCTCGGCCTGCCGGCTGTCGGTGTGGAGGACGACTTCTTCACGCTGGGCGGGGACAGTATCCTGTCCATGCAGGTGGTCGGCCGGGCGCGGGCCGCGGGGCTGCGGATCACCCCGCGCAAGGTGTTCCAGGAGCGCAGCGTGGCCGCGCTCGCGTTGGTTGCCGAGGAAATCACCGGCAGCACCCGGCCGGTCGTGCCCGCGGTGGGCGAGTTCCCGGCCACGCCGATCATGCTCGCGCAGCGCGAACGCGGTGGGCCGATCGGCAGGCTGAGCCAGTTCGCGGTGCTGCGCGTACCGGCGGCGGTCGGGCTGCCCCGGCTCACCGAACTGCTCACAGCACTGCTCGACCGGCACGAGGTGCTTCGCGCGAGGCTCGGCGCCGACTGGACCGTGCACGTGCCCGAACGCGGTGCCGTGGACGTCAACTCCTTGCTGCGGCGGGTGGATCTGGGCGACCGCCCGGACGAGGACCTGTTCGGCACCGAGCTCGCGGAGTTCGAGCGCACCGTGCTGGAGCTGGACCCGTTCGCCGGGGACGTGCTGCGCGCGGTGTGGTTCGACGGGGGCGAGCGGCGACCGGGCCGCCTGCTGCTGATGATCCACCACCTGGTGGTCGACGCGGTGTCCTGGCGTGCGCTGTTCGAGGACATCGCGGTGATCGGCCGGGCGCTGGACGCCGGTCAGCGGCCCGAGCTGGTGCCGGTGGAGGTGCCGTTCCGGGAGTGGGCGCTGCGGCTGCGCGGCCTGGACAAGAGCGCGGAGTTGCCGTACTGGCGGGAGGTCGTGCGGGACGCGGACGTCCGGCTGGGCGACCGCCCGCTGGACCCGAGCCGGGACACGATCAGCTGTGGCCGCAACAACACCGTGACGATCACCACGGAGACGACGGCCGCGCTGCTGGGCGAGGTCCCGGCGGCACTGGGCTGCGGGGTGCAGGACGTGCTCGTGGCGGCGCTGGCGATGGCCGTGGCCGAACACCGGGGCGGGCGCACGCTGCTGATCGACCTCGAAGGACATGGGCGCGAGGAGGGGCTGCTCGCCGAGGCCGACCTGTCCCGGACGGTGGGCTGGTTCACCTCGCTGTTCCCGGTCCGTGTGGACGTGGCGGAGGATCTTGCGCAGACCGCGCGCAACGCCCAGCGGCAGCGGGAGTCCTTGCCGGACAACGGGATCGGCTACGGCGTGCTGCGCTACCACGGTGGCGAGCCGCTGGCCTCGGGTGAGGTGCTGTTCAACTACGTCGGACAGTTCGAGGTGGGCGGTGCGCGGGACGAGGACTGGTTGGTCACCAGCGGGGAGAACGCGCTGGGCGGGGATGTGAACCCGGACGCACCGGCCACGCACGCCCTGTCGATCAACGCCTCGGTCAGCGGGGGAGTGCTCACCGCGCAGTGGTCCTACCTGCCGGAAGTGCTCCCGGACGAGGTGGTGACGCGCATTGCCAGCAGCTGGACGGCCAATCTTGATCGGTTGGTGACCGCAGGGGCCGAGAAGATGGGTTAGGGTAGCCTGCCCTTAGTGGGGGCCAGGGCATCCGCCGTTCGCTGACATACAGGGAGGAGCGCGTCGTGACGACGCAGTTCCAGCAGGGTCTTCGGGGCAGTACGTGGCGCAGGGCGGTCGTGGCCGCCTCGGTGGCCGCGCTGACGCTGGGCATCGCCGCGTGTGGTTCCACCGCGGACAACGCCGGCGCCGCCGGGAGCACCCGGTCCTTCGACACACCCAGCGGCAAGGTGCAGATCCCCACCAACCCCAAGTCGGTCGTGGCACTCGACCAGTACAGCTACTTCGGGCTGCTGGACGTGGGCGTGCACCCCAAGGCCACCGCCTCGGGCTACACCGACAGCTTCGCGGTGTTCCCGCCCTACGCCGACGAGTACAACAAGGTGGCCAAGGTCGGCAACTCGCTGGACGTGGACATCGAACAGGTCGGTGTGCAGGGGCCGGACCTGATCCTGGGCAACAAGTTCCTGTCCCTGGACAAGCACAAGGTCGAGGACTACCAGAAGCTGGCGCCCACGGCGATCCTCGGTGGGGCGCCCGGCGAGCCGGGGGTCGCCTGGCCGCTGTGGGTCATCCAGGCCGCCGACGCGGTGGGCAAGAAGGCCGAGGCCGAGGCGCTCAAGAAGCAGTACGAGGACCGCGCCGCGCAGATCCGCAAGCAGTACGCGGACAAGCTGGCCAAGCTCAAGTTCGCGCTGATCAACGGTGGCGGAGGCAAGTGGTACCTGAACCTGGACGAGTCCTGGGGCGGCACCATCCTGCACGACATGGGCGTGCAGTTCGCGCGGGCGGGCATCACCGACCCCAAGAACAACACCCCGGAGTTCTCCATCGAGAACCTGGACAAGCTCAACGAGGCCGACGTGATCCTCTACCAGGCCGACTACCAGGGCAAGGCCGGGCCGGACACGCAGCAGATCATCGACCTGCCCGCGTACCAGGGCCTGCGCGCGGTCAAGGCGGGCAAGTCATTCCCGACCGGCAACTTCTACGCGCTGCACTACAAGGCCGCGATGGCCTTCCAGGACGAGATCGAGAAGA
Source organism: Kutzneria viridogrisea DSM 43870 (assembly GCF_000525635.1). Taxonomy (NCBI): domain Bacteria; kingdom Bacillati; phylum Actinomycetota; class Actinomycetes; order Pseudonocardiales; family Pseudonocardiaceae; genus Kutzneria; species Kutzneria viridogrisea. Next base: position 5,365,314 of record NZ_CP007155.1, on the reverse strand, counting down.
TCCTCAAGCAATCCTGAGCAGGACGGGTGGGGTGCCCGCACTGGGCGCCCTACCCGCGAGGGAAGGGCAGGAGTACTGGTGGCTGGCGGGCAGTGCAAGTCCGTTCCGTTGCTCTCCCCGGAGGAGCTGAGGCAGGAGCAACCCGCCTCGGCGCAGGTGCTGGCCGGTGTGGCCGCGGCCCGCGCCGCAGTGACCGCCGTGCTCGACGGCACGGACGACCGGCTCCTGGTGGTGCTGGGGCCGTGCTCGGTGCACGACCTGGACGCCACGCTGATGTACGCCAGGCGGCTGCGTGAACTCGGTCGGGAGCTGGCCGAGGACGTGGTTTTGGTGCTGCGCACGTACTTCGAGAAGCCGCGCACCCGCGTGGGCTGGCCCGGGTTGCTCAGTGACCCGTGGCTGGACGGGGGCTACGCCCTGGAGGACGGCCTGCGCATGGCCAGGGCGCTGCTGCTCGAAGTGTCCGAAATGGACGTCGCGGCGGCCTGCGAGTGGCTTTCCCCGGCGGTGCCGGACTACCTCGGCGACCTGGTGTCCTGGGGCGCCATCGGGGCCCGCACGGTGACCAGCCCCGTGCACCGGCAGCTGGCCAGCGGCCTGCCCATGCCGGTGGGGCTGAAGAACGCCGTGGACGGGGACGTGCGGCACGCCGTGGACGCGATCGTGGCCGCGAGCCGACCGCAGGTCTACCCCGGGGTCGGCGCCCGTGGGCGGCCCGTTGTGGTGCACACCAGCGGAAACGCCGACTGCCACTTGGTGCTGCGCGGTGGCGAACGGCCCAACTACGGGCCCGCCGAGGTGGCCGAGGCGATGGCGCTGCTGGCCGAGGCGGGGCTGCCGCGGCGCGTGGTGATCGACGCCAGCCACGGCAACAGCGGCAAGGACCACCTGCGCCAGCACGAGGTCGCGCTGGAACTGGCGGGCAGCATCGCCGCTGGGCAGGAGCAGATCAGGGGGCTGCTCCTGGAGAGCTTCCTGGAGCCGGGGCGCCAGGACTGGGCCGCGGGCAGGCCGCTGGTGTTCGGGCGCAGCATCACCGACGCGTGCATGGGCTGGCGGGTCACCGAGGAGCTGGTGCGGACACTGGCCGGGGCCAGCAGGACCCGGCGGGCGCTGCTGGCGGAACGGACTGGATGAGGTGGACGAGTTGATGCGGGGCAAGGTGGCCCTGGTGACCGGGGCCGGGCGGGGGATCGGTGCCGCGGTGGCCGAGGCGCTGGCCAAGGAGGGCGCCACGGTCGCGGCCGTGGACCTGGCCGAACCGGACGGCGTGCACGGCTACGCCGCCGACGTGTCCGATGTGGACGCCGTGGAGTCGGTGGTGGATCGGGTGGAGCGCGAGCTCGGCCCGATCGACGTGCTGGTGAACGTGGCCGGGGTCCTGCACACCGCGCAGATCACCGAGATCAGCGACGCGGACTGGCGGCACACCTTCGCGGTGAACACCGACGGGGTCTTCCACCTCTCGCGGGCGGTGACGCGCCGCATGGTGCCGCGCGGGCGCGGGGTCGTGGTCACGGTGGCGTCGAACTCGGCGGGTGTGCCACGCATGGGCATGGCCGCGTATGCGGCGTCGAAGGCGGCCTCGGTGATGTTCACCCGCTGTCTCGGCCTGGAACTCGCGGCGCACGGGATCCGGTGCAACGTGGTGAATCCCGGTTCCACGGACACGCGGATGCAGCGGGACATGTGGGCCGACGAGCAGGGCGCGCAGCGGGTGATCGCGGGCTCGCCGGAGACGTTCAAGGTGGGCATCCCGTTGGGCAGGCTGGCTGATCCGGCCGACATCGCGGACGCCGTGGTGTTCCTGGCCTCGGACAGGGCCAGGCACATCACGATGCAGGACCTGTACGTGGACGGCGGAGCGACCCTCCGCGCGTGATGGCAGCGACCGAACAGTTGGGGTCTATTGTGGACAGTACGGGTCTGGCGGGCAGGACGGCCGGGAGTGAACTGGTGGCGGCCTACCGCCCGGGATCGTTCTTCCTGGCCTCCCGCGCGGGCACCCTGCTCGCACACGGGGTCGCGCACCGCGCGCCGGACGCGGCCGATCCCGCCGAGGCGGTGCGCGCGGTGCTCGCCGCGGCCCGGCCCGGGTCCGTGGTCGTCGGCGCCCTGCCCTTCGCCCCCGGCGCACCGGCCAGCCTGGTCGTGCCCGAGGCGGTGCACCACGGACCGCCGCCGGTGGTCACGCCCAGCCCGGTGCCCAGGCCGCGCCGCCGCCCGCTGGCGATGCGCGCCGTGCCCGGTCAGCAGGTCTACGCCGACGGGGTACGCGCGGCCCTGGAGCTCATGCGGGGCAACGAGTTGGAGAAGGTGGTACTGGCCCGCGCGCTGGAGGTCACCTTGGGCGAACCGGTGAACCTGGCCGAGTTGCTGGGCTCGCTGATCGACCTGGACCCGGTGGGGTACACCTTCGCGGTGGACACCGGGCAGGGCACGCTGGTCGGCTCCAGCCCGGAGTTGTTGGTGTCCCGCAAGGGCGGCACGGTGTTCGCCAACCCGTTGGCGGGCACGCTGCCGCGGGATCGTGATCCGGTGGTGGACGGCCAGCGGGCCACCCGGTTGCTGGGGTCGGCCAAGGACCGGCTGGAGCACGGGCTGGTGGCGGAGGCGGTGGCCGAGGGGCTGCGGCCGTTCGTGCGCAAGCTTGAGGTGAGTGAGCCGGAGTTGTTGCCGACCACGGCGTTGTGGCACCTGTCCACGCGGATCACCGGCGAACTGACCGACCCCGATGTGTCCTCTGTGGACCTCGCGCGGGCGCTGCACCCGACCCCGGCCGTGTGCGGCACGCCGGTCGCTTCGGCCCGTGCCGCGATCGCGGACATCGAGTCGTTCGATCGTGGTTTCTACACGGGCGCGGTGGGCTGGTGCGACGAGCACGGTGACGGGGAGTGGGTCGTGGCGATCCGGTGCGGCCTGGTGGACGCGAACACCGTGCGGTTGTTCGCCGGTGCGGGCATCGTGCCGGGTTCGCGGCCGGCGGACGAGGTGGCGGAGACCTCGGCGAAGTTCCGGCCGCTGCTGACCGCGCTGGGCTTCGCCCACGAGGAACTGGACGGGGGCGCGCGATGACCGGTGCCGAGTTCACCCCGTGGCCGCCGGAGTTCGCCGAGCGCTACCGGGCCGCCGGGTACTGGCAGGGCCAGAACTTCCCGCAGTGGCTGGACGAGATCACCGCCAAGTACGGCGATCGGCTCGCGGTGTGCGACGAGCGCAACCGCTGGACCTACCGCGAACTGGACGAGCGGGCGAGGCGCACCGCACGGGGCCTGCACGCGCTGGGCATCGTCCCCGGCGACCGGGTCGTCGTGCAACTGCCCAACGTGGCCGAGTTCCTCCAGGTGATCTTCGCCCTGTTCCGGCTCGGCGCGCTGCCGGTGTTCGCCCTGCCCGCGCACCGCAGCCAGGAGATCGGCTACTTCTGCCGGTTCACCGAGGCCGCCGCCTACGTCATCGCCGAGCGGCACGCCGGGTTCGACTACCGCGCCCTCGCCGAGCAGGTGCGGGCGGACTGCCCTGCGCTGCGCCACGTCCTGGCGATCTCCGAGCTGGACGAGCTGCCCGAGGGCGGACCGCTGCCGCAGGGGCCGGCCGCGGGCGAGGTGGCGTTCCTGCAACTGTCCGGGGGCAGCACGGGCGTGCCGAAGCTGATCCCGCGCACCGCCGACGACTACCTCTACAGCGTCCGGGACAGCGCTGCGATCTGTGGCCTGAACACCGGGACCAGCTACCTGGTGAGCCTGCCGGTGGCGCACAACTTCGCGATGAGCTCACCCGGGGTGCTGGGCGTGCTGCACGCGGGCGGTCGCGTGGTGATGTGCCCCGCGCCGAGCCCGGACACCGCCTTCCCGCTGATCGAGCGGGAACGGGTCACGATCACCGGGGTGGTGCCGCCGGTCGCACTGGCCTGGATGGCCAGCTCCGCCCGCGACCAGCACGATCTGTCCAGTTTGGACGTTCTGCAGGTGGGTGGGGCGAAGTTCGCGCGGGAGGCGGCCGTCCGGGTGCGCGAGGCACTGGGCTGCCGGGTGCAACAGGTGTTCGGCATGGCCGAGGGACTGGTCAACTACACCCGGGACGAGGACCCCGAGGAGGTCGTGCACGGCTCGCAGGGCCGGCCGATCTCGGTGGACGACGAGATCCGCGTGCTCGACCCGGCGGGCAACGAGGTGGCGCCCGGCGAGCCGGGGGAGCTGCTGACCCGCGGGCCCTACACGATCCGCGGCTACTACCGGGCCGAGGAGCACAACGCGCTGGCCTTCACCGAGGACGGCTTCTACCGCACCGGGGACGTGGTGCGGCGACTGGGATCGGGCCACCTGGTGGTGGAGGGCCGGGTCAAGGACCAGATCAACCGGGGCGGCGAGAAGGTCGCGCCCGAGGAGGTGGAGAACCATCTGCTGGCACACGAGTCCGTGCACGACGCGGCCGTGGTCGCGGTGCCCGACACCTACCTGGGCGAGCGCACCTGCGCGTTCGTCATCCCGTCCGGCCAGGACGCGCCGACGGCCGCACAGCTGCGGGCGTTCCTGCGCGAGCGCGGGCTGGCCGGGTACAAGATCCCGGACCGGATCGAGGTGGTCGAGTCCTTCCCGCACACCGGGGTGGGCAAGACCAGCCGCCGTGACCTGCGCCGCGTGCTCACCGAGCACCTCACCCGCTGACTGGAGGACCTGAGCACCGTGGGACTGCCCCGCATCGACCCGTACCCGATGCCCACCGAGACCGAGCTACCGGCCAGCCGCGTGTCCTGGCGCTGCGAGCCCGACCGCGCGGTGCTGCTCATCCACGACATGCAGAACCACTTCCTCGCACCGTTCCAAGTGGACCAGTCGCCGGTGGTCGAGTTGCTGGCCAACATCGCCGAGCTGCGCGCCGCCGCGCACGCCGCGGGCATCCCGGTGGTCTACTCCGCGCAGCCCGGTGGGCAGACCCACGAGCAGCGCGGCCTGCAACTGGACATGTGGGGCGAGGGCATCGGTGCCGACCCCGCCGCCGCGGAGATCACCGAGGCGCTGACCCCCGCCGACGGGGACGTGCGCATGACCAAGTGGCGCTACAACGCGTTCCACCGCACGCAGCTGGCGGAGCTGCTCGGCGGGCGCGACCAGTTGGTGATCACCGGCATCTACGCGCACATCGGCTGCCTGATGACCGCCGCCGACGCGTTCATGCGTGACGTGCGGACGTTCTTCGTGGCCGACGCGGTGGCCGACTTCTCCCGCGCCGACCACGAGATGGCCGTGCGCTACGCCGCGAACCGCTGTGGGGTGGTCACTTCCACGGCACGACTGATCGATCAGCTGAAGGGAACCGACGGTGAGTGAGGGCGCGGAGGAGCTGCGCAGGCAGCTCGCGGAACTGCTCGAGGTGGAGCCGCAGTCCATTGGGGACGATGACCCGCTGACCGACCACGGCCTGGACTCGATCCGGGTGATGGCGCTGATCGAGTCCTGGCACGAGCGCGGGCTCAGCCTGTCCTTCGCCCAGCTCGTGGAGGAGCCGACCGTGGCGGCCTGGGCCGCGGCGCTGGCGGCCGCCAAGCAGGGTTAGGGCCTCACGCCTGGGAGTCCCACCAGTTCAGCACTCGCGTCCCGAACAGGGTCAGCCACTTCGACGGCTCGCCCGCTGGCGCGTCGACCTCGAACCACACCCGTCCGGGGTGTGGCCGTGCCTGGAGCCAGGTGCCGTCGGGCTGCCTGGCGGCACGGATGAGCTCGATCGCGTCGGCCATGCGCGGGTCGGGAGGCGTGCCGTCGAGCAGTGCGGCCTGGCGGAAGTACTCGGCCGCGTTGAGCACGGTGTAGGACCAGCGGAACGGGTAGGCGAACTGGTCCACCCATGGTGCCACCGGCTCACCCGTCGACAGACGGCGGAAGAGCCCGCGCCGCAGTAGGTACTCTTCGCCGGAGCACCGAGCGGCGCGGGTCGCCTCCGTGCCCCCGGTCGCGAACTCGTGGGCGAGCAGTCCCTTGAGGGAGTTCAGCGTGGAGTGGAACGAGGATCGCGTCGAGCCCTCGACCCACTCGCAGTTCCAGCCACCGTCGGGTAGTCGGTGCTCCAGGAACCAGTCGACGATGCCGGTGATGTCGGCGCCGAGCCACTGGCCGTTGGCGACCGTCCAGGCGTTGATGCAGCAGTCGACCTCGCCACCCCAGTACGGCAGGTTCTCGTACTCCCAGCGGCTGTTCTCGGCGAGCAGCTCGGCCGTGCGGCGTTCGCGCAGGACCGTGGACCGCAAGCCCCACTCCCGCAACGAGTTGAGCGTCCAGGTCGTGGCCGTCCAGGGCTGCCCGGCACCTTCTGCCGCCTCTGGACCGTGGAAGTCGAAGTCCGCGGGGAAGAACGCGCCGCCCGCCCACTGGCCGTCCGGGTCCTGGAGCGCGAGCAGGCGCGCGCCGAACCCCTCGGTCGCGATCCTCGCCCGCGTCGCCTGCCACACCGCGGCCGGCTCGCCCAGGAGATCGCGCTCGACCTGCCAGCGCAGTGCCGGATCGGAGTCGAGGAGCCACACGATCGGGGCACTGGACACCATGGTGCGACTCTAACCCGCAAACTGCCTGCGCCCGCCGCGTCGGCTGGGAAAATCGCTGTTCGGTTGCCGGAGCACAGTGATAGGCATCCTGAGTGGAGAAGACCCTGGAGTTCCCCGCTCTGCTGCGGCTGATCGACGATCGATCGACGGCCTTCCGGGCCGCGGTCGCCGCCGCGCCCAGCCTCGACGCGCAGGTGCCGACCTGCCCCGAGTGGACGCTGTTCGATCTGGTGCGGCACCTGGGGCAGGGGCGCCGCTCCTGGGCCGCCACCATCGCCGCCGGGCCCGCCGCCACGGCCAAGTCCGCACCGCAGGGCGACCCGGCCGCACCTCGGGAGCGCGCGGCCCTGGCGGCCTGGTTGGCCGCATCGACGCAGGAACTGCTGGACGCACTGCGGGAGGCCGGCCCGGATCGCGGTTGCTGGACGTGGTGGGGTGCCTCGCAGTCGCCGCGTACCTGCGGTGCCGTCGCCCGGCACCAGCTCCAGGAGATCGCGGTGCACACCTACGACGCCCAGCTCATCCTGGGCGCCCCGCGGCCGCTACCGGACGAAGTGGCACTCGACGGTGTCGAGGAGTTCCTGTTCACCTGCTGCGCGACGACGAGCGCCTGGCCGCACAAGCCCACTGCCTTCGACTTCCGCACCACCGAGGGCCAGTCCTGGCGCCTCACCGTCGACGGTGACGGCGCGCGCTCCACCCGTCTCCCCGCGCCCGGCACCGCTGCCGACGAGGGCCCGGAAGCGGCCGGCGTCTCCGTTCGCGGCACGGCCAGCGACCTGGTCCTGTTCATGTACGACCGTATCCCGGCGGACTCCCTGCGGATCGACGGGGACGCGGGTCTGATCGACCTGCTCCGCGCCTGGGAGCCGGCGGAGTAGGACGACCAGTAACCCGGAAACTGCCTGCGCGAGCCGTTGTCACGGGTGCATGCGCGCCCCCTTGAGGACCTTGTCCACCGCGTTCTTGGGCCCGTGCACGGCGATGCCGACCAGGTCCATCTGGTCCCGGCCGACCGCGCGCACGGCGGCGCGGTTGTCCGCGTCGTTGCCGGTGGCGAACAGGTCCGAGGTGAACACCGACAGCGCCATGCCGCGGGCGACGGCCTTGCCGTGAGCCGAGGTCAGCACCTCCTTGCCGCCCTCGAACACCAGCACCGGCTGGCCGAACATGGGCAGGTACGTGGTGTCGTCGGCGTCCACGTAGGGCTCGCCGACCAGGTCGGGGTTCAGCGCCGCGATGCCGCTGACCAGGAACGCGGTCACGTTGAGCCGCTGCCAGGTGAGCAGGTCCTCGCGCAGCAGTACGGCGATCTTGGTGGTGAAGTGCACGCGGTCGAGTCTGTCGACAGTGGCCGGTCACGGCTTGTACGTTCTTGACGTGGTGGGCAGGTCGGAGGTCACGGCGTGGCGGCCCGGGGTGCCGGGCATCCACGAGGTCTTCCACGCGCGGTTCACCGATCACGCCTACCCCGCGCACACCCACGACGCCTGGACCCTGCTGCTGATCGACTCCGGGGTGGTCAGCTACGAGATGGACCGGCACGAGCACGGAGCGCAGCGTTCCTTCGTCACGCTGCTGCCGCCGGACGTGCCGCACAACGGGCGTTCGGTGCTGCCGGAGGGCTTCCGCAAGCGGGTGCTGTACCTGGACCGGGCGGTGCTGGACGAGCGGTTGATCGGCGCCGCCGTGAACGTGCCCGCGCTGCACGACCCGACCCTGCGGCTGCGGGTGCGGCAACTGCACGACGCGCTGGGCCCGCGCACCGAGGACCTGGAGGCGCAGAGCAGGTTCGCGCTGGTGACCGAGCGGCTCGACCAGCACCTGCGGCACGCCGTGCGCGCACCCCGCGCCGTGCGCGACCCCAGCCTGGCCCGGCGCCTGCGCGACCTGCTCGACGCGCGGGTCCCCGACGGGCTGTCCCTGGCGGAGGCGTCGGCCGAACTGGGCGCGCACCAGACGCACCTGGTGCGTGCCTTCAGCCGGGAGTACGGCATGCCCCCGCACCTGTACCTGACGGGACGTCGCGTGGACCTGGCCCGGCGGCACCTGCTCGCGGGCGAGTCCGCCGCGCAGGCCGCGGTGTTGGCCGGGTTCTACGACCAGTCCCACCTGACCCGGCACTTCCGGCGGACCCTGGGCACGACCCCGGCGCACTACGCGCGAGCCGCTCGCTGACGGTACCGTGGTGGCATCCCACCGGGAGTGAGGCCGTGGCCAGTTCCGCCTTCCAGCACTCAGCGTTCCTGTACGACGGAGCGGACCAGTTCTGCGACGGGGTGCTGTCCTTCGTGCGGTCCGGGCTGGGCGCCGACGAGGCCGTACTGGTCGCGGTCACCGAGGACAAGGCCGCCCTGCTGCGCGCGGAACTGGGCGCCGACGCCGAGCGGGTGTGCTTCGTGGACATGGCCGAGGTGGGCCGCAACCCGGCGCGCATCATCCCCGCCTGGCGCGACTGGGTGGGGGAGCATACGGGGGTGCGCGGGTTCCGCGGTGTGGGCGAGCCCGCCTGGCCCGGTCGCTCGGCCGAGGAACTGACCGAGTGCGCACACCACGAGTCCCTGCTCAACCTGGTCTTCGACGGGCTGGCGTCCTGGCAGCTGATGTGCCCCTACGACGTGTCGGGGCTGGACCCCGAGGTGATCGACACGGCGCTGGCGAACCACCCGTACCTGGCCGCGGAGGTCAACACCGGCTACCGGGAGCCCGAGCCGCTCGCCCTGTTGGCGCAGTCCCTGCCGGAGCCGACCGGTCCCGTGGAGCAGTACCGGTTCGACGCGGGGCGGCTGGCCGGGGCGCGGCAGGTGGTCGTGCGGCTGGCGACCGAGGCCGGGGCCCGCCAGGAGCTGGCCGAGGACCTGGCGCTCGCGGTGCATGAGGCGGCGATGAACAGCGTGGACCACGGCGGGGGCCAGGGCGTGCTGCGGATCTGGCAGGACGGCGGGCAGCTCGTCTGCGAGGTGCGGGACAGCGGATGGCTCACCGACCCGCTGGTCGGCCGCGCGCGCCCCACGCTGGGGCAGGCGCGCGGCCGCGGCATGTGGATGATCCACCAGCTGTGCGACCTGGTACAGCTGCGTTCCTCGGAGCGGGACGGCACCCTGGTCCGGCTACGCGTGACGACCGATGTGCAGCCGCATCCCTAGCCCGCCGACCGCGAGCAGCACCAGCCCGGCCAGCAGCACCAGCAGCGCGCCGTTGACCGTGCCACCGGTCCAGTCCCACACCGCCTCCGGCACCGCGACGGTCACGCTCACCACGCCCGCGCCGAGCAGAACCGGTGTGCGGTCGACGAAGTAGAGCACGAAGCAGATCATGGCGAGCAGCAGCGTGCCGCCGTAGACGATCCACACGTCGCGCAGCTCGCCCATGGGGAACTGGGTGCCGATCAGGGTGATCGCCGCCCCCACACCGAGCCCCACCGAGCGGTGCTCGATGGTGTGGCCCAGGGCCAGTGCGGACCACGCGATGCCCACCAGCACGAGGATGAGCCCGGCGCGCGGCAGGTTGTAGCCCCACAGGTCGACCAGGCCCAGCGCGGCGGTGAAACTGGCCACGGCGGCCACCAGCAGTGAGGGGATCGCCGGAGCCAGCACGTACCCGATGACGGCCAGCACCAGTGCGACCCCGCCGCCGACCAGCGCCGGCTGGTGGTTCTCCGCGGCGATCATGCCGGTGAACCCACCCGTCACGGCGGCCAGCGCCAGCAGCACCGACCCGGCGCGGGCACGCACCGGGTTCACCCGGCCCCGCAGCACCCCGCTGGCCAGCGCGGCGACCGCCAGCACCACCGTGACCCCGGCGAGCAGGCCCACGCGGCCCGCGTGGGTGAACCCGCTCCAGGACAGGCTGATCACCAGCGAGGCCCCCGCCAGCAGCAGTGCGGCGCCCACGTAGCCCAGCACCTCGGCGAGCCGTGCGCGGGCAGGGCCCCGGTCTGTCTCCAGCGCGCCGAGCACGGCCTCGGCCTGTCCGTTGGAGATCGTTCCCTCGGTCACCAGCGCCTTGAGCGCTGCCTGCTGCTCCGCGGCGAGCTTCACCATTGTTTGGGCATACCCGGTGTGGGGGACGCCCAAACTGGGCTCACACGATGGACTCGCCCGCGTACCTCGCGAGCCGTCCGGGCAGTTCGGCGCCGCTGAACCGCGGCGGGTGCAGTTCGCCCGGATAGCTGCCCGCAACGACTTCGTCCACGAAGGCCCGCACCTGGGACGGCTCGGGCAGCAGGTCCCCGCTGAGGTAGGACAGCACCACGGGTGGCTCGCCCGGATCGGTCTCCACGCCCACCGACCAGCCGTGGTGCTCGTCCCAGACCAGCATCAGGTCGCGGTCGGGGAAGTTGCCGCTGCGCACGGCCAGCGCGAGGTAGGCGCTGGCGTACTCCGCGATCTCGAAGCTGACAGCGTGTCTTGGCACGGTGAGTGCGTGCGCCACAGCCGCGACGTATGCACCAAGCCCCTGCGCTGCCTGACTGTCCGGGTCGAGGTTCATGACCGGCGGTTACCCACTTGGTCTTGGTTCAACCTGTCGAGTGAGTCACCCGTGCGGTGACAGCCAGGCCGGTACCCGGGCACCGCCGCGTTCGCAGTCGTCGAGCAGGCTGGCCGCCCACAGCAGCAGGTGCAGCAGCGCGGTGACCGTCTCCTGCGGCTCGTCCCTGGCGAACAGCAGGTCCAACTGGATGGCCGCCGACTCGTGGTCCTCGTTGAGCTCCGCCAGCAGCGAGCGGTAGGTCGCCCGCAGCGGCGGCTCCACCTCGTCCACCGGGATCGGGGCCCCCTCCAGGTCGCCGAGGTGCATCTGTAGCTCGCCGCCCGCCCCCGCGTGCTCCGAGAGCGCCCGCAGCATCTGTGCCGAGGCGCTGACCAGCTCGTTCGCCGCGTCCCGCAGGTTGTCCAGACCGGTGTCCTCCTCGGTCTGGTACAGGTTCTCCAGCGCCATGATCGCGCCCTGCGGGTCCTCCGCGCGCAGTAGGCAGACCGCGTCCCGCAGGTGCGACCTGGTCCAGTCCTCGGTCACGATCCCTCCCCGGTGGCTCCGTGCATCCTCCCGACTACCCCGAACGCCCGACCCCCAACCCTCACGCTCACCCCGCGAGTCCCGCTCTCCCGCGTGCGAGTCCCGCTCTCCCGCACCCGCCAGGCCAGCCCGGAACGTCCGACACACCGTCCCGAAAACGCCGACACGCGCTGGCCTCCCGGACTCGCGAGCGGCTCAGCGGGACTCGCGCTCCGCAGAGCGGGACTCGCGGGGTTAGGGCAGGACCTGGACTGTTTGGTCCTTGGCCAGGGTGTCGAAGAAGCGCTGGGCGTCCTCGGCGCGGAGGTGGACGCAGCCGTGTGAGGCCTGTTCGAGGCTGCCCTCGTGGAACGCGATGCCGCCGGGTGCGAAGAACACGGAGTTGGGCATGGGCGCGTCGTACTCGCTGCTGTACTGGTCCTTGTTCTTCCACGCGACCGCGAACGTGCCGGTCGGGGTCGGTGTGTCGGGGGCACCGGGCATGATGGGCACGGGGCCGTACACCACCGCCCCGTCGCGCAGCAGCCACGCCTGCCTGGTGGACAACCGCACGCACGCCCCGGTGACGACAGCGGTGCACGGCGCCACCGGGACGGCCTGGGTGGTCGGCGCGGGGGTGCTGGTGGTCGTCAGGGGTGTGACGGTTTCGGCGACACGCACCGGCGGTGCGACCGTCGTCGAGCAGCCCGTCAGCAGCATGCAGGCGGCCAGCACTTCCAGTCTGATCCTCATGCCGGTCCCGACGGGCCGGTCGCCGGAAAAGTTGTGGTCCGGGGCCGACAACCTTTCCCGCTGCCCGGTCGTCTGCCCCCGGGTGAGGAGCGACGCCGAGTTCGCCGAGTTCGTGGGCAGCAGCGCGCCACGGCTGCTGCACACCGCGTACCTGTTCAGCGGGGACCGGCACCAGGCCGAGGACGATGTGCAGACGGCGCTGGCGCGGACCTACGCCGCCTGGTCGGGGATCCGCAACAGGGACCCGCACGCCTACACGCGCAAGGTGCTGGTCAACCTCGTGATCGATCGCTGGCGGCGTCCCCTGCGCGAGGACCCGTACGAACAGGTGCCCGAACGGCCTGTGCCGGAGGACTTCACCCGCGGGCTGGACCACCAGGGCGAACTGGCCCGCCTGCTGGACCAACTCACCCCGCGTGAGCGGGCGATCGTGGTGCTGCGCCACTACCACGACCTGCCGGAGGCCGAGGTGGCCGCCGAGCTGAACATCTCGCTGGGCACCGTGAAGAGCACGAACTCCCGGGCGCTGGCGAAGCTGCGCGTGTCCACCGGGCAGCCCGTACCGGCCAGCGGGGGTGCCCGGTGAACGACCTGGAGTCGCTGCGTGGGGCCCTGCGCACGCCGCCGCCTGACGGGTTCGCGCCGGTGGACGTGCAGCGGGTGATGGCCCTCGGCGGCCGGATGCGAACCCGGCGGCGTGCGCTGCGGGCCTCGGCCGTGCTCGGGGTGACGGCGGCCGTGCTGATCTCCGTCAGCACGATCAGCCAGCAGCAGTCGACCCCGCCCGCCGCCCCGGTGCTGCTCAGCCAGAGCCACCCCGCCGACCCGGGCTCCACCACGGTCAGCGACGTGGTCGAGACGGGTCTGCGCGACGACCGGGGGCAGGTGCTGCTGTACTTCGTGTCCGGGGACTACCGGGTGAAGAATTCGATCAACGCCGCGCAGCGCTACAGCGGGTACGGACTGACCCTCGCGCACCGGGACGGGCAGGGCCGGATCACCGCGGACACCACCAGTAACGCCAGCTTCACCGAGGGCGTGTTCGACCTGTGCCAGAACGAGGAGCGGGGACTGGCCACCTACGGGATCTACACCGGCCCCGCGGCCAGGATCGTCGCGAAGCTGGACGAGGGTGAGGTCACCGCGCACACCACCACCTGGTCGACCGATCGCACCGTGGTGCTCTACTGGTTCGACCCGGACACCGCGCCGAAGTTCGCCAGGTCGGGGACCCTCACCCTGTCCGCCCTCGACGCGGAGGGCCGCCCGCTGGCGAAATGAGCCCCGCAGGCCCGCGGGGCGCTCCCCGCGGGCCGCTGCCTCAGGCGGCGTTGAACTCGTCGGGGTTCGGGCCGGTGCGGTGCCCCTTGTCCAAGGTGGACAGTGCGGTGAGGTCCTGCTCGGTCAGCGAGAAGTCGGCGACGGCGAAGTTCTCGCGGATGCGCGAGGGCGTGACCGACTTGGGGATGACCACGTTGCCCAGTTGCAGGTGCCAGCGCAGGATGACCTGCGCCGGGGTGCGGCCCAGGCGCTGCGCGATCGCGGCGATGGTCGGGTCGGCGAGCAGTTCGCCGCCCTGGGCCAGCGGGCTCCACGCCTCGGTGGCGATGCCGTGCTCGGCGTGGAAGGCACGCAGCTCGGCCTGTTGCAGCAGCGGGTGCAGCTCGATCTGGTTGAGCACCGGCACGACCGAGCCCTCCTCGAGCACGCGCCGCAGGTGGGCGGGCTGGAAGTTGGACACGCCGATGGCGCGCACGCGGCCGTCCGCGTACAGCTTCTCGAAGGCACGCCAGGTGTCCAGGTACAGCTCGCGGGCCGGGGTGGGCCAGTGGATCAGGTACAGGTCGAGCTGTTCGAGGCCGAGCTTGGCCATGCTCTCGTCGAAGGCGCGCAGGGTGGAGTCGTAGCCCTGGGCGCTGTTCCACAGCTTGGTGGTGATGAACAGGTCCTCGCGGGCCAGGCCGCTGCGGGCGATGGCGGCGCCGACCCCGGCCTCGTTGCCGTAGATGGCGGCCGTGTCGATGCTGCGGTACCCGGCCTCCAGTGCCGCGCCGACCGCGGCGGTGGTCTCCTCGTCGGGCACCTGGAACACCCCGAAGCCCAGTTGCGGCATCTGGACGCCGTTGGTGAGCTTGACGGTGGGGATCTCGGACATGCTGGGCATTCCTCCGTGCGTGAGCAATAGTTGCAAGCGCTGTTTGTTGCAGACGCCTGTAATCCTACTCCGGTCTGGCGCCCACGCAAATCGAGCGTTCCGTGCTTGCGGGTGAACTCGGCGTGGCCATAATCTGTTACCGCGAGTTACACATAAATCGGCCGGTCCGACCCGGAAGGACACCGACCATGAACCTGCCCGCTCCTGTGGCCCAGTTCCTCGGCAGCACCAAGCGGGAGACCGCCTCGCTGCTTGGCCGGTGGCAGTCCGAGGCCACCGAGCACCTCGCCCAGCTCGCGGGGCGTTCCGCCGGGCTGACCGACGAGGCCAGTGACCGGTTCGCGCACCTGGCCGACAGCGCCAGCGACAGCGCGGCGCACCTCGCCCGCAACGCCGCCGACGCCGCGGGCAGCTACGCCCGCGAGGCCTGTGACCGGGCCTCGGCGGCCGTCGCCCGGTGGAGCGACGGCCTCGGGGACCGGATCGTGCGCCTGGGTGAGCGGATCAGCGAGCCGACCCCCCGTCGCCGTCGTGGTCGCCGTCGCTGAGCAGCCGACCGTTTCCCCTTGGCGCGCAGGCCCTCGCGGATAGGATCATGGCGCACTCGCCGGTGGCGGGGCAGAGCCAGGGAGAGGGTCATGCTGGAGGCTTTCGCCGACCTGTCCACGCCGTTGGTGGCCGACGCGTGCCTGCGCACCGGGGTGCCGCTGCGCGTCGCGCCCGCCGGTATCGCGGCGGTCGTGCCCGGTCACCGGGTCGCGGGTCGCGTGCTGCCCGCGCGGCACTACGGCAGCGTGGACGTGTTCCTGGAGGCCTACGGCCAGGCCGAACCGGGTGACGTGCTGGTGGTCGACAACGGCGGGCGCACCGACGAGGCCTGCGTCGGCGACCTGGCCGCGTTGGAGGCCCAGTCGGCGGGGGTCGCCGGGCTGGTGGTGTGGGGCCTGCACCGCGACAGCCCGGAGCTGGTCGAGATCGGGCTGCCGGTGTTCAGCTACGGCAGTTACCCGCCCGGCCCGGTGCGGCTGGACGAGCGGGAGCCCGAGGCGCTGACCACCGCCCGGTTCGGGCCGCACGAGGTCAGCGCCGCGGACGCCGTGTTCGGTGACCAGGACGGGGTGCTGTTCCTCGCCCTCGACCAGGTCGAGCAGGTGCTGGCCGCCGCGCGGCGGATCTGGCTGACCGAGCGCGAGCAGGCACAGCAGATCCAGGCGGGCCGGACCCTGCGCGAGCAGACGTCCTTCGCCGAGTTCCTGGCCCGCCGGGCCACTGACCCGGCCTACACCTTCCGGCAGCACCTGCGGCGGATCAACGGGGCGATCGAGGAGTAGCCGCTCAGGCCAGGGCGGAGTAGTGCGAGGCGTCGCCGATCCGGGTGGTGCTCCTGGTGCCGTCCACGCTCACCGGCACGTCACCGGCCAGCGTGATCCGGTGCAGCCGACGGGGGTTGTCCTCGTAGTCGGCGATCGCGTAGTGCTGGGTCGCGCGGTTGTCCCAGATCGCGACGTCTCCCTCGCGCCAGTGCCAGCGCACGGTGTTCTCCAACTGGGTCACCCGCTGTTGCAGCAACTGGAAGAGCGCCTGCGACTCGCCGCTGGTCAGCCCGACGAGCCGTTTCACGAAGTGCCCCAACAACAGTGCCCGCTCACCGGTCTCCGGGTGCACGCGGACCACCGGGTGCTCGGTCTCGTACACAGTGGACTCGAACGTGTCCCGGTAGGACTGGAACTTCACGTCCACACCGCCGATCCGCGCCTCGTCCACGCTCGCGGCGTAGTCGTAGGCGTTGCTGTGCACCGCCCACAACCGGTCCACCAGCGCCTTCAGCGGCTCGGGCAGTTTGTCGTACGCGGCAACGGTGTTCGCCCAGGTGGTGTCCCCGCCGTAGGGTGGCAGCCGCACCGCGCGCAGCACGCTGATCGCCGGGACCCGGTCCACGAAGGTGACGTCGGTGTGCCAGCTGTTGGCCTTGGAGTAGTCCGAGTCGATCGGCAGCACGGCGGCGTTGCCCTGTCCCGGCACCGTGGGGTGGGCCAGGGTCGGCGTGCCCAGTAGGGAGGCGAAGGCGAGTTGTCCCGTGTCGTCGAGGTGCTGCTGGCCCCGGAAGAAGATCACCTTGTGCGTCAGCAGCGCGGCCCGGATCCGGGCAACGGTGGCCGCGTCCAGGTCCCCGCCCAGCCGCACGCCGTCGATCCGTGCGCCGGTGTGCTCGCCCAGCCGTACCACCCTGGCCGCTACCTCTGCCTGCACGGTCACGTCCGCCTCCTCGTCCCTGCTCCGCCACCACTCCCGAAACTAGGGACGCCCCGGCTGACGCGGCAAGAAATCAGAACTCCGTGTAAACACTTCCGAACAAGCTGTCCCACATCATGGATGCAGCGCGTCGAGGTAGCGCGACACCGGGCCCAGGGTGACCAGTCCGCTGCCCGCCCCGGCCAGCTCTCCGGCCGCTGGCAGCAGTCGCGCGTGCGCCTGCCGCATCAGCGGTCGGTCCCGCAGTTCGATCGCGGCCACCGCCAGCAGGCAGGTGCGGGCCTCGTAGAGCAGGTCGCGGGGTGACTCCGGCACGGCCCGTGCCGCGGCCAGCGCCCCGTCGCGGTCCCCGGCCGCCAGCAGCCCGAGCGGACGGACCCAGTCCAGGTGCGGGCCCCAGTCGGCCTTCAGGTCCACTTCGGACAGTCGCCCGTGCTGGATGTTCAGGCACAGCAGGGCGAAGGGCAGGGCTCCCCGCTCCAGGCCCCACATCCCGGTGCCGCCGAGCCGGGCGGCGGCAGCGCGGTAGGCGGCCCGCGCGGCCTGGGCGGGCCCGGTCGCGGCCAGCCGGAGCGCCGCGTACCACTCGGTGAACACGCCCACCAGCGGCAGTTCGTGGCGCGCGGCGAGCCGGTCGGCGGCAGCGGCGTGCTCGTCGGCCGTGCCGAACTCGGCCAGCGCCGAGTGCGCCTGGACCAGGACGAGGTGGCCGAGCACCTCGAAGGTGACCAGCTCGTGCTCGGCGGCCAGTTCGACCAGTTCCCGGCCGATCGCCGCCCGCTGCGGAGCGAGGCCCGCGCGGTCGAAGGTGTGCATGAACCGGCCGTTCAACGCGAACGCGAGCAGGACGGGATCGGCCAGCCCCCGTGCGAGCGACTCGGCCTCCCGCGCTGCCTCGGCCCCGCGTGCCGAGCGGGTGCCGCGCAGTTCCATGGCGATCGTGCTCAGCAGGCGGGCCCGTTCGGCGGGCAGGTGTTCGGGCAGTGCGGTGAGCGTGCGCTCGGTCACCGCGACGACCCGGTCGGACAGCGCGGGATCGTCGTTCGCGGTCCAGATGCCCGGCACGTCGAAGGCCCCGATCACGCGGGCGGTCAGTTCGGGGTCGCCGAGGTCCCCGGCCACGGTGATCGCTTCGGCCCGGTGCCGCCGCGCGCCCGCCAGGTCGCCGGTCACGGCGAGCGCACGTACCTGGCCCATCACCAGTTCCAGCCTGGTCCGCGGGTCGGCGGCGGGGGAGCGGTCGTGCGCGGTGATCGCCGCCTGCCACAGCCGCGCGGCCTCGTGCGGCGCGAACCGGCGCTCCGCCAGCCCGGCGGCCAACGCCGCGTAGTGGGCCGCGCGCGGGCTCCCGGCCAGCAGGAAGTGGTGGGCCAGGACCTCGACCTCGCCGGGGCGCACCTGCTCCAGGGCTTCCGCGACCACGGCGTGCCAGCGGGCCCGTCGCGCCTGTGACACGTCCTCGTACAGGGTGTCCCGCACCAGGGCGTGCGCGAACCGGGCCTGCTCGGGCCCGGACTCGACCAGGAATCCCATGAGCAGTGCGGAGTCCAGCGCGTCCAACACCAGCTCCTCCGCTCCGGCCAACGGGATCAGCAGGTCCAGGTGCACGTCCCTGCCGATCACCGCCGCCTGGCTGAGCACCGTGCGGGCGGCCCGCGGCAGGGCGGTGAGCCGGTGCCGGATCACGTCCCGGACGCCGGTTGGCACGGCGGACAGCGCGGCTTCGCCCTCGGCGTCGAACAGCCTTGCCAGTTCGCGGGCGAAGAAGGGGTTGCCGCCACTGCGTTCGTGGATGACCCGCACCGTGGCCTCGTCCGCCTCGCGCTCGGCGGCGGCCCGCACCAGTCCGCCGACCGCTGTCTCGGTCAGGCCGCCGAGGTAGATCCGGACCGGCTCCAGGCGAGCGGCACGGCCGAGCAGGGCCGTGAGGCCAGGGGTGATCTCATCGGCCCGGAAGGTCCCCACGACCAGCACCGGCCGCGCCAGGGGCTCGGCGACCAGCGCGGCCAGCAGTGCCAGGGTCTGTTCATCTGCCCGGTGCAGGTCGTCCAGCACCACCAGCAGCGGTCCGCTTCCAGCCGCTTTGTCTACATAGGACACAACGGATCGGTTTACGTGGAACCTTGCTGTGGCAGGGTCCTCTGTGCTGTCCGACGGCACAGTTGTTGCTGGCGCAGGTGTGTGGACCGCAGTGGCGATGGCGTCGAGGACCTGCGTCCATGGCCAGGCCGCGGGCACGCCCTCGTGCTCGGGATTGCGCCCCCAGGCGATGATCCAGCCCTGCGCCGCGAGGGTCGCGGTCAGCGTCTCGGCAAGTGTTGTCTTGCCCGCACCGGCTTCACCGGAAACCAGGGCCAGTCCGAGCTTCGGCGTGTCCCGTGTGGACACTGCCAGTGCGGTCAACCGGGCGAGGTCTCGCTCGCGGCCCACGAGGCTCGGCGGGGTTGGCCCCTGCTGGACCGGCGTGTCGAGCCGGGGTGACTGGGCGAGGATGTCGGCCTCCAGTTGCCGCAGCTGCGGGCCGGGGTCCACACCCAGTTCGGTGACGAGCGCGGACTTGGCCGTGTGCAGGGCGTCCAGGGCGTCGCGTTGGCGGCCCGCCCGGTACAGGGCCAGTGCCAGCAGGTGCCAGGCGTGCTCGCGCCACGGGTGGTCGGCGACGTGTGCCCGCAGGTCGGCGGCCACGGCGTCGGCCCGCCCCAACGCGAGCGCGGCCTGTGCACGGCGTTCCACCGCGAGCAGCCGCAACTCCTCCAGGCGGTCCACCTCCGCCCGCGCCCAGTGCTCCTCGGCGAACTCCGCGTAGGCGGGTCCGCGCCACCAGGTGAGCGCACTGTCCAACCTGGACAGTGCGGTCCCGGCGCGGCCAGCGGCGAGCAGGTCGGCGGACTCGGTCAGCGCGGACTCGAACCGCCACGCGTCGACCGAGTCGTCGGCGGCGCGCACCGCGTAACCGGCACCCTCGGTCACCAGCACGGTGGCGGGTGTCCTCGGTGGACGGTCGGGCTCGATGGCCTGGCGCAGTGCGGCGACGAAGGTCTGGACCGCGCCGACCGCGCCCTGTGGCGGGTCCGGCCACAGGTCCTCGACCAGCAGCCGCACCGGCACCACCCGGCGCCTGGCGATCAGCAGGCGGGCCAGCACCGCCCGGTGCCGCGGGCCCTTGAGTCCGATCGGGCCCCGCCCGTCCTGGGCCACCAGCGGCCCCAGCACGCCGAAGCTCACCACCGGCCCGTCCACCTCACGGCACCGACCTTAGCCGCCCGCCCGGCCGACGCCATGAAGGTGTCCTTTGAGACGTCCAGTGTCGCGAACGGCACCTTCATGACGTCGCCGAGAGGAGCCGCGAAGGTGGCGTGGTGAGCCGGTGCTGATTGGTTGCTGATCGGGGCCGGGCACGCTGCCGGGCGGCAAGCGGAGTTCAGCAGAGAGGCCTGACCGTGACCCCGAGGATCACCGGATTCGACTACCAGCGCGTGCCCGTCGCCGAGGACGTGGCGCTGACCGCGGCCGTTGGCGGCTCGGGCAGCCCCGTCGTGCTGCTGCACGGCTTCCCGCAGACCCACCTGATGTGGCGGCACGTGGCCGCCGACCTGGCCGCCGACCACACCGTGATCGTGCCCGACCTGCGCGGCTACGGGGACAGTGACAAGCCCGCCGACCGGGACGGGCAGACCTACGCCAAGCGCAGGATGGCCGCCGACGTGGTGGCGCTGGCGCGGGCCTTCGGTCACGAGCGGTTCGCGCTGGCCGGGCACGACCGCGGCGCCCTGGTCGCCCTGCGGGCCGGGCTGGACCACCCGGCGCACGTCACCCACCTGGCCTGCCTGGACGTGCTGCCGACCCTGGACACCTGGCAGGTGATGCACGGCACCTCGGCCGCGGTCGGCTTCCACCTGTACCTGATGGCCCAGCCGCCGGGCCTGGCCGAGCTGATGATCGCCAACAGCGCGGACGCGTTCTTCGGCCACTTCCTGGACAGCTGGACCAGGGACCCGAACGCCATTCCCGCCGAGGTCCGCGCGGCCTACCTGGCGGCCTCGGCGCGGGCGGTCACCTCGATCGTCGCCGACTACCGGGCCACCGCCACCGTCGACCTCGAGCACGACACCGCGGACAAGGAGGCCGGGAACCGGCTGCGCATGCCGGTGACCGTGTTGCAACAGGACTGGGGCGCAGCCCTGGGCTTCGACGCCAGGGCCCGGTGGCAGGCGTGGGCCCCCGACCTGGACCACCGCACGGTGTCCTGCGGTCACTTCATGGCTGAGGAGGCGCCCGCCGAGGTGGTCGGGGCGCTGCGCGAGCTGTTCCAGCGAATTGCGTTTGAGTAAGGTGATACCTTACAAAGTTGCATTTGACGTCATGTCGCGCCGCTCCTAGCGTGGGAATCACCGAAAACCCCTTTGGAAGAACGGGAAATCCCATGTCTGTGGACTCCACACTGCTGCCCGAGGTCCGCGCCGTGGTGCAGGCGGCTGGTGCGCGGTTGCGTGAGCGCTTCACCCCCGGCTCGCGCCCCGGCGACCTGGACGCGGTGCTCGCCGCGCTCCAGGCCAACGACGAGGCCTCACTCCAGGTGCTGCGCAAGGGATTGCTCGCCGCACGGCCCGGTGCGCGGTGGGCCGAGGACGAACTGGCCGGTGGGCCGCTGCCCGCGGGCGAGTGGTGGGTCACCGACCCGGTGGAGGGCAACATCAACCACGTGCACGGCATGACGGACTGGTCGGTCACCGCGACCCTGGTGCGGGACAACGAGCCGGTGCTCACCGTGGTGCACCTGCCGCTGGCCGGGGACACCTACACGGCGGTCCGCGGCGGCGGGGCCTTCCGCAACGGCACGAGGCTGAGCACCTCGGCGAAGACCGGGCTGGAGGCGGCGTTCGTGGGCACCGGTCAGGCCAAGCCGGGGGAGGGCGCGGAGACCTTCCGGCGCATCGGCCAGTCGGTGACCGCGATGCTCGACGCCGCGCTGGTCGGCAAGATGTCGGTACCGGCCACGCTGCTGCTGATCCAGGTGGCCGCCGGGCGCATGGACCTGTTCTGGCAGTACAGCGACGTGCGCTCCGGGCTGATGGCGGGCGCGCTGCTGGTGGCCGAGGCCGGGGGAGTGGTCACCGACACCCGGGGCGAGCCCTGGACCCCGGCCAGCCGGGACTTCCTCGCCGCCGCACCGGGTGTGCACCCCGCCGCCGTCGACGTCCTGTCCACGATCGCCTGAGGGGGCCAGCAATGAACACCACCGCCATCCTGGGATCGGGTCGGGTCGCAGCCGTGCTGGCCGACAAGCTCGCGGAGGCCGGGCGCACCGTGCTTGTCGGGACCCGCAACCCCGCCGAGGCCCCGGCCAACTGGACCGGTCGACCCGTGGAGTTCGCCGAACCCGAACAGGCGGTCCGGCGCGCAGCGGTCGTCATCAACGCCACACCGGGTGACAGTTCGGTGCGGCGACTGGAGGCACTGCGCGATGCCTTGCGGGACAAGGTACTCGTGGACGTCTCCAATGCCACCCTGCGCGGACCGGATGGCATGCCCGCCGGGTTGGTCTACCCCGGCAGCAGCCTGGCCGAGCACCTCCAGCAAGCCCTGCCCGGCACGCACGTGGTCAAGGCGCTCAACACGATGTTCTTCACCGTCATGGCCAACCCCCGAGCCCTGAGCTCCCCGCCAACGGCCTTCGTCTCCGGCAACGACCCCGCCGCCAAGGCCGTCGTGCGCGGCCTGCTGGCCGACCTCGGCTGGCCGCCAGCCTGGATCGAGGACCTCGGCGACATCACGACCGCTCGCGGCACGGAAGCGCTGGTGCTGCTGGTGCCCTCGATCCTGCGCAACCGCGGCCGCAAGCCCTTCGCTCTGTCCATCGTGGACGGTGGTCGGTGAGTCGGGTCCTGGTCGCGGGCGGCGGCATTGTCGGGCTGACCACCGCCCTTGCCCTGCGCCACAACGGTTTCGACGTCACGGTTGCCGAGCGGGCCGAGGAGATCCGGGCCACGGGCACCTCGCTGGGGCTGTGGGCCAACGCGCTCGCGGTCTTCGAGCACCTCGGTGTCGCCGACCAGATCGCAGTGATCGGGCGGCCCGGTTCGATGCGCTTCCACGACGCGGCCGGGCGGCTCATCGACACGCCGGGGTTCGCCGTCGAGGACCACACCTACCTGCTGGTCGACCGGCCGCGCCTCAACGCGGTGTTGGCCAGTGCCTTGGGACGCAACACGATCCGGCTCGGTACGCGTGTCGCGCGCTACCAGGAGACCGCCGACGGGGTCACCGTGCACTTCGCCGACGGGGCCAGCGAGGCCTTCGACCTGCTCGTCGGCGCGGACGGCCTGCACTCGGCGGTGCGCGCGCACCTGGTCCCGGAGGCGGGCGCCCAACCGCATCCAGGCCACCACGTGTGGCGGGCCGTGCTGCCTCCCGGCGCCGTGTGGGTCGGGGACGGCGTGATGACCGTCGGGCGCCACGGATGCCGTGGCGGCTACGCCCGCACCCACGACGGCGGCGTGTACTGGCTGGTGTCCCAGTTCGGCTCGCCCGCGCCCACCGGCACGCCCAAAGCCGAAGCGCTGCACCGCGCGCGGCAGGTCAACGACGGGTTGCTGCACCTGATCGAGGCCACTGCGCAGGAACAGGTCCTGCACAATCCGATCATGGTCGTGCCGCCACTGTCCCGCTGGACCTCGCGGCGCGTCGCCCTGGCCGGGGACGCCGCCCACGCGATGTCCCCGCACGTCACCGCGGGCGCCTCGCTGGGGGTCGAGGACGCCGCCGCACTCGCCCGCCACCTGGCGGCGCGGGCGGTGCCGGAAGCCCTTGCGGCGTACGAGTTGGAGCGGATCCCGCGCTACGAACGGGTCCGGGCGCTGTCCGAGGCGGTGGCGGCGTACCGCACCCCGCAGGAGTTCGCCCGGCGCTACGCGACCTTCAGCCACTGGATGCTCAACGCGGTGTGAATGCACCCTTCCGGCCTAACGGGTATGGGAAAAGCACTGAGAGGATCACGAGCAGGCTTGTGCGTGTCATCGACCTTGGGGGAACCTGACATGAGACTGCCGCTCGTCGCCCTGCTGACCGCCGCCGCGGTGCTCGTTCCGGCGCCGAACGCCTCGGCCGCCGCCTGCACGTGGCGGCCGACCGCCCTGCCGGTGCCCACGGATGTGTCCGGCTCCACGGTGTACGCCACGGACGGCCACGGCATTTACGCCGGTGTGGCCGAACGAGGTGAGTACCACTTCGTGCTGTGGAAGAACGGCAAGCTGACCGACTTCGGCAACCTGGTCGGGCACACCTCCAGCATGCACTCGGTGGACGGGGTGAACAGCGCGGGCACACTCGTCGGCTCCGAGGGCGTGCGCGGCCACTACCCGGTGCCGCAGGCGTTGCGGTCCACGGGTGACAAGGTGGAGCTGCTGCCGGGCAAGGGGATCAGCAGGGCCTACGCCATCAACGAGCACGGGGACATCGTGGGCTTCGGCTCGGTCCCGGACTCCTCCGGGCAGAACCGGCTGCTGCCGGTGCGCTGGCCCGCGGACCGGCCGGGCACCATGGAGGTGCTGCCCGGTCTGCCCGCCGACTGGCTCAACGCCGCGGCGGTGGACATGGACGCGGACGGCACCGTGCTGCTCAGCCGCAACCTCGGTGACGACAGGCCGGGTTTCCTGTGGCGCAACGGAGTGGTCACGGCGCTGCCGAGGCCCGCGGGGGCGACCAGTCTGAGCGTGCAGGCCATCGCGGGCGGCCGGGTGGTCGGCAGCGCCACGATCTCGGGAACGCAGCACGGCGTGCTGTGGGACCGTGACGGCACGATCACCCTGCTGCCCAGGGCGAACAGCGCCAGGGACATCACCAGCTCCGGCCTGATCATCGGCGAGGACACCGCCCAGCGCTCGGCCGTGTGGCGGCTGGGGACCTTCGACAGCGAACTGGGCGCCGACGCCGAGCTGTGGACCGCGGGGGAGGACGGCACCATCGCGGGCAGGCGCAACGGCCAGGCCACGTACTGGCGCTGTGGCTGAGCCCGCTATCGGTGCACGCCGGGCGTGTGCCCGAAGGCGCGGCGGAACACCTCGATGAACGCGCTGGCCGAGGACCACCCGCAGGCGTGCGCCACGGCGGTCACCGGGGTGTCCCCGGCCAGCAGGACCAGGGCGCGATAGAGGCGTACCTGGGTGCGCCACTGCGGGAAGGTCATGCCGAGCTCGGCCTTGCAGCGCCGGGCCAGGGTCCGGTCACTGGCGCCGACCTGCCTGCCCAGTGCGGCCAGGGTCCGAGGGTCGGCCGGGTCCGCGCGCAGCACCGCGCACACCGCCCGCAGCCGGGGATCGGTGGGCGTGGGCAGGTGCAGCGGCTGCTGGGGCGCGGCGCGCAACTGGTCGAGCAGGACCGCGCGCAGGCGTCCGCGCTCGGGGCTCTCCTCGTGCGGGGCGCGGGTGTAGGCCAGGATCAGCTCGCGCAGCAGCGGCCCCGCCGACAGGACCGTGGGCCGGTCCAGGCCGAGCGGGTTCTCGGTCGCGGGCAGGCCGATCAGGTGCAGCTCCAGCTCACCGTGTGCCTGGTGGGCGTGCACGGTCCCGGCCGGGACCCAGATCGCCCTGGTGGCCGGGGCGACCCAGCACCCGGCGTCGGTGGTGACGGCGAGCACCCCTCGGGCGGCGTAGACGATCTGGTGGTCGTCGTGCCGGTGCGCGTCGATGGCGTCCCCGGGGGCCAGCAGGCGGGCGTCGGTCGGCGCGACGGGTTGGTGGCGGGTTTGCTGCATTGGTTGGCAGTTTATCGGAAGCGCGACAGGCGGCCCGCCGGTCAGCATGACGGGGTGCGGAGCAACAAGTCGATCATCCTGCTGTCGGTCGGGCACGCCTGCGTTGACGTCTACCAGGGCGCCGTGGCCTCGCTCATCCCGTTCTTCATCGCCGAACGCGCCTACACCTACGCCGCCGCGTCCGGCATCGTGCTCGCCGCCTCACTGCTGTCCTCGGTGGCGCAGCCGCTGTTCGGCGCGGTGACGGACAAGAGGGCGCTGCCCTGGCTGCTGCCGGTGAGCACGGTCCTGGGCGGGGTGGGCATCGCGCTGAGCGGCATCACCGGTTCCTACCCGCTGACCCTGCTCTTCGTTGCCGTGTCAGGGATCGGTGTCGCCGCCTACCACCCCGAGTCCGCCCGGGTCGCGCGCATCGCCAGCCAGGGCAGCCACACCGCGATGGGCTGGTTCTCCCTCGGCGGCAACATCGGCTTCGCCCTGGCGCCGGTCCTGGTCGCGGCCGTGGTCGCCACCGGCGGTCTGCGGCTCACGCCGCTGCTGGTGATCCCGGCGCTCGCGGGCAGCGTGCTGTGCCTGCCGGTGCTGCACGCACTCGGCCGGTCGACACGCACCAGTTCGAGCACGGCGGCGCCGATCGTCCCCGACGACACGGCCTCGTTCGTGAAGCTGTCGCTGGCGGTGGTCTGCCGGTCTGTCGTGTTCGTCGGGCTGAGCACGTTCATCTCGCTCTACGCCCAGCAGCGCACCGGGGGCGGTACCTCGGCGGGCGTGGCGGCGTTGTTCGTGCTGTACCTCGGCGGGGCGGTGGGCACGGTGCTGGGTGGCAGCCTGGCCAACCGCTGGGACCGGGTCACCACCGTGCGCCGGTCGTACCTGCTCACCGTGGCCGCCGTCGCCGGGGTGGTGTTCGTGCCCGGTCCGGCGTTCTACCTGTTCGTGGCGCTCACCTCCGCCGGGCTCTACGTGCCGTTCTCCCTCCAGGTCACCCTCGGCCAGGACTACCTGCCCAGCCGGGTCGGCACCGCCAGCGGCATCACCCTCGGGCTGACCGTCAGCATCGGCGGCCTGGCCAGTCCGGTGCTCGGCGGGCTCGCCGATGCGACCTCCCTCCAGGTGGCCCTCGCCCCGCTGGTCGTGCTGCCCGCCCTGGCCTGGCTGTTGTTCCGCACCCTGCCCGAACCCGCGCTGCCCCAGGTGCGGGTTGCTGCCCGATGAGCGCGTCAGAACAGGACGTCGATCGGTGCGACCGTCACCAGCTGCTGCACGGCGTGGGCGAGTTGTGCGTCGAGCGTGATGAACGCGTCTGCCTGGAGCTGGGTCAGCGCGACGTACTCGGCGACAAGTGTGTCGGACCATCCGAGTCGGTCGGCGACCTGCCAGGCGGTGGCCTGGAGCACGCGGTCGCCGAGCAGTCGAATCCGCAGCCCGCGCAGGTAGTCCAAGCCTCGCGCGGCCTCCTGCTTCGTCAACTCACCGCGGTGCACCTGTTGGTAGAGCAGCGACAGCGCCTGCGAGCGGAGCAGCGTCGGGGCCAGGATCCGGTGCCCTTCCGCGATCACGGCCTGGTCGCGGGCCAGGCGAAGGGCCACGTCCGGACCGATCACGTACTTGGCCATGGCAGATCAGCTCCATTCCGTCGCGTGCGGGGAGGGCGTTCGCGACGACGGTATGGTGGGCGCGCGCCCACTCGGCAACCGGGTGCGGCCGGGCGAGTGGAGGTGCGGTGCCGACAGGGGTGGCCATCCGGGACGTGCGCGAGCAGCTGTTCGACGCCGCCGAGCGCGTTCTGCTCCGGGCTGGGCCGAGCGCGCTGACCAGCCGGGCGGTCACCGAGGAGGCGGGCTGCGCCAAGGGCGTACTGCACCGGCACTTCACCGACTTCGACGCCTTCCTCGCCGAGCTCGTGCTGGACCGCGTGCGCCGGTTGGACGGCCAGGCCGCCGCTCTGCGCGAGTCCGCGGGGACCGGCACGGTCGTCGACAACCTCACCGGTGCGCTGACGGCCCTGTTCGGCTCGGTCGCGGTGGCGATCGTGGCCCTGCTCATCTTCCGGGACGAGTTGCGCGCCCGACTGCGCCGGGACTGGCCGACGGGCATCCCGCTCGTGACAGAGGCCGCAGCCATGATCGCCTCGTACCTGGCGGCGGAGCGCGACCTGGGCCGCATCGCGGCGGACGCCGACCTCGACACGCTCGCGCCCACGCTGATCGGGGCCGGGCACCTGCTGTTCGCCGACCGGGAAAGCGCCCCGCCGGGGGTTGAGGCCGTCCGCAAGGTCGTGACCACGGTTATCGCGGGCGTCGTGTGAGGACGCGTCCCTGAGGCTCAGCCCCCGGACCCGCCGTGCGCGGCGATGACCGCGTAGCCGAGGCTGGCGGTGGGCAGCTTGTCGAGCTGACCGTCACGCCGCCAGGTGTTGGTGGGCACCACGCCCTCGCTGGTGGCCTGCCACGGCGGCACCAGCGAGGCGAACTCGCTCTGCGTCCGTGCGGCCACGCGGACGCCGAAGCGGGCGAACAGCTCCTCGGCCGCCGCGGTCGAGGTGCGCCCGAGGCTGTCGCCGGTGGCGTGCGAGGCCACCAGCCAGCTCCCCGGGGCCAGGCGCTCGTGGTAGGCGTTCATGGTGTCGGTGAGCTCCGCGTCGTCGGTGAGGAAGTGCAGCACCGCGACCATCAGCAGCCCGACCGGCTCGTCCAGGTCGAGCAGTTCGGTGACGGCGGGGGACTTCAGCACGCAGTCCACCTCGCGCAGGTCCGTCTCGACCACGCCGATCCGGTCGTCGCCCAGGGTGAGCATCGAGCAGGCCGCCGCGGCGATCGGGTCCCGGTCCACGTAGACGATCCTGCTCTCCGGCGCGGTGCGGTGGGCGATCTCGTGCACGGAGCCCACGGTGGGCAGCCCGCAGCCCAGGTCGAGGAACTGCCGGATGCCGAGGTCGAGCAGGCGCCTGACCGCGCGCAGCAGGAAGGCCCGGTTGGCCAGCGCGAACTCCCGGTAACCGGGGAACACCGCCAGGATCTTCTCGGCGGCGGCCCGGTCCACGGCGAAGTTGTTGCCACCGCCCAGCACGTAGTCGTAGATGCGCGCGACCGAGGGCTGTTCGCGCAGTGCGGCGTCGTCCGGGAACAACTCCGGGCTCACGGCGCTGTCCTGGCGATCCAGCGCTGCGCGACGGCGAACCAGTCGCGGGCGTTGGGCGCCTCGTTGAGGTCGTGGCCCGAGCCGGGCAGCACGAAGGCGTCCACCGAGGGCACCCGCCCGCCAAGGCGAGGCCGCTCGGCCGCCGTCAGCGCCTGCGCGCTGGAGCAGTCCGCTCCGCCGGGCACCCCGCAGAACAGCCGATCCTCGGTCCCGTTGACCAGCAGCACCGGCACCCGAATGTCCAGCGGGCGCACCAGGATCAGCGGGAAGTTGGCGATCTCGCCCGCGGTCACGGTCTGCTTGTGCGCCTCGTCGTAGGCCCGCAGCGCGGGGTCCACGGGGGCGGGGTCGGCGAACATCATGTAGCGCTGCCCCGGCTGGCTGGTCAGGTAGGTCGGGTCCAGGCCGCGCCCGGTGAAGGCGTGGTCCAGGGCGGCGGGGTAGAAGTTCGGCAGCAGCCGCACGGGTGCGGTGAGGTTGATCTGGTGGCTGATCCCGGACAACACCACGGCGTCCACGTCCTGGTAGTCGCTGGCCTCGTACCAGCTCACCCAGGACCCGTAGGAGTGGCCGACCAGCACCACCGAGCCGAACCCGGCGGGGTCGACCGCCCCGGAGCGCAGCGCGGCCACCACCTGGTGGACCACGAACGCGTTGCTGTCCACGGTGACGGCGAGCCCGGTGGGGTGCGAGCTGGCCCCGGTGCCGATCCGGTCGAGGGCGAAGGTCGCGGCGCCCGCCGCCGTGGCCGCGCGGGTGTAGGAGTAGCGGCCGGTGTCCTCGCGGTCGGGCAGGTCCCAGTAGGTGTGGTCGTAGGTCAGCCCCGGCAGCAGCAGTTGCACCGTGCGGGGGTGGCTGCCCGCGGGCTGGCACAGGCGCCCGTGCACGTGCTCACCGGCGGCCTGGCCCCGGGTGAGGCTGACCGGCAGGTCGACCTCCCGGCAGGACGCGCTCGCCGCGTGCGCCGCCGGTACCGCGGTCAGGGCCAGCGTCAGCGAGGTCAGCGCGATGAGCGCGGTTCGTCGTGAGCGCGTTCCCAAGTTGACTCCACCCCGTCGCCGATGGTCACTTACTGTGAGCGCCTGTCGGTCAGCGATGGTGTCACACGTCCCACCGCGGGCGTCGACCGCCACCCCGCACTGATCGCCCGACTGGCCTAGTCGAACCATCAGTCCGATGGGGTGAGTCGGCAGTGCAGGGTGCTCAGCCCGTGCAACAGGAAGCTCGGGGTGTAGCGGTCATCGCGGCCGGTGAGGCTGATCGAGTCGACCCGGGCGGCCAGTTCCCGCAGCGCCACGCGGGTTTGCAGCCGGGCGAGCGGCGCGCCGAGGCAGTAGTGGATGCCGTGGCCGAAGGCCAGGTGCCCGGCGCCGTCACCGCGCTCGGGGTCGAGCACGTCCGGGTGCGTGGAGTCCGGCGCGTCCCGGTTCGCCGAGGCGAAGCACAGCACCACCCTCGCCCCGGCGGGCAGTTCCACCCCGCCCAACTCCGTGGACCGGGTCAGGACGCGGAACATGCCCTGCACCGGGCTGTGCAGGCGCAGGGCCTCCTCGACCAGCGGATCGGCGCGGGTGAGCGGGTCCTCCCGCAGCCACGCCCACAGTCGAGGGGACCGGCCCAGCTCGTGCAGCAGGCTGGTGAGCAGCTTGGCGGTGGTCTCGTTCCCGGCGACGAGCAGTTGCGTGATGATGCTCAGGCTCTCGGCCGTGGACAGCGCCTCGTCGGTGACCTGCGCCGTGTCGCGGTGGGCGTTGACCAGACCGGTGAGCACGTCCTCCCGGGGGTCGGTGCGCCGCTGGTCCAGCTGGTTGGCGAAGAACCGCTGGAACTCCAGCGTGGACCGCGCGTTGGCGAGCTCGCTCTCGTCGTCAACGCGGGCCCCGATGCTCTCGGCCAGCGCCCGCGACCAGCGCGTCAGGTCGGGCAGCCGGTCCCGGTCCACGCCGAGCACGTCGGCGATCACCGCGATCGGGAACGGCACCGCGAACCGGCTGACGAACTCGACCTCCTCCCCGGTGGCGACGGTGTCGAACAACTCCGCGCAGAGCCGACGGATGCCCGGTTCCTGCCTGGCCACCAGTCGGGGCGTGAACGCACGGGCGACCAGTTGCCGGAACCGGTGGTGCGCCGGCGGGTCCTCGGTCAGGATCGTCGGCACGGTGGGCCAGCCCTCCGCACGGATCGCCGCGACCTGCCCCGCGACCGCGGGCGAACTCGCCGACTGCGGCTGCCCGAAGCGCGAGGAGAACACCTCCGGGCGCTCCAGCGCGTGCTGCACCAGGGCCCGGGAGGTCACGAACCACAGGCCGTACTCGGGTACCAGGTGGACGGGAGCAGCCGAGCGCAGTGCCCGGTACCAGGGTGACGGGCACTGCTGGAAATCTGCGGAGAAGGGGTCGAACCGCGACAGGTCCGGACGTGCGCACTCGGGCATGCCTGCCTCCAGCTTCGACGACCCGACCACCGTAGCCTGATGATCAACAGGGCGGTGCGGCCTCAGCCCACCACCGCCGAGCTGGCGATCTTCCACTGGCCGTCCTGCTGGACCAGGCCGAACTGGGTTCGCTCCTGGGTGACGTGCCCGTCGCGGTGCACGTAGGCGATGGTGGCGGTGACCCGGTCCGGCGGGCTGGCCACCACGTCGGAGGCGCTGGCGCTGGTGTACTGCTGCCAGAAGCCCTGGTAACCGGCGTAGCCACCGGCGTGGCCCTGCTGGTAGCCCGCGGTCATCCGGTTCCAGCCCTGGGCCAGGTCGTGCGGCACCAGCCCGTAGTAGCTGGTGATCGCCGAGGTGAGCTGGGCCGAGAGGTCCTGCGGGGCGGCGGTCGTGGTCGACGGAGTCGTGGTGGACGGGGGCGGCTGCTGCGTGGTCGT
Organism: Kutzneria viridogrisea DSM 43870; assembly: GCF_000525635.1. NCBI lineage: Bacteria > Bacillati > Actinomycetota > Actinomycetes > Pseudonocardiales > Pseudonocardiaceae > Kutzneria > Kutzneria viridogrisea. The sequence goes on along the minus strand of NZ_CP007155.1, from coordinate 5,333,850 downwards.
CGTCGTGGTCGTCGTGGTGGTGGGCGCGGTGGTCGTCGGCTTGGCGGAACCGGTCGTGACCGCCGGGGGCTGCCCGTCGGCCGCCGGGCTCTGGTTGGGCGTGTTCAGCACCACCACGACCGCCAGGCCGATCACCACGACCACGGCCGCCGCGGCGAGCAGCAGCACGCGCCTGCGCCGCTGCTGGTCCGGTGCGGCGGCAGCGGGCACCTCGGCCGCGGCGGCCTCGACCACCGCGCTGAGCACCTCGTGCACCTGCTGCGCGGTCGGGCGGTCCTCGGGGTCCTGGCGCAGCATGGCCACCAGCGGGGCGGTCAGCGGCCCGGCCTGCGCGGGCTCGGTCGCCTCCTGGGTGGCGATCCGGTGCAGCAGGGCGATCGGGTTGCTGTCCACGCCGAACGGGGGTGCGCCCTCCACGGCCGCGTACAGCGTGGCGCCGAGGGAGAACACGTCGCTGGCGAAGCCGCCCTCCTGCCCGCGGGCGATCTCCGGGGCGAGGTAGGCGGGGGTGCCCGCCAGCAGACCGGTACCGGTCATCGTGCCGTCGGTGGTCGCCTGGGAGATGCCGAAGTCGGTGAGCTTGACGGTGCCGTCGGCGGCGAGCAGCACGTTGGCCGGTTTGACGTCGCGGTGCACGACCCCGGCCTTCTGGGCGGCGGCGAGCGCAGCGGCCAACTGCACCCCGATCCGGGCCACCCGCGCCGCGGGCAGCACCGGTTGCGCGGCCAGCAGGTCCGCCAGGCTCTGCGAGGGCAGGTACTCCATGATCAGGCAGGGGCGGCCCTCGTGCTGCACCACGTCGTAGACCGCGGTGGCGTTCGGGTGGTGCAGCCGCGCCGCGATCCGGCCCTCCCGCATGGCCCTGCGGCGGGCCTCGTCGGACTGGGCCTGGCTCATGCCCGGGTGCACGAGCAGTTCCTTCACCGCGACGTCGCGGTGCAGCAGGGTGTCCTCGGCACGCCAGACCACGCCCATCGCCCCGCTGCCCACGCGGGACACCAGCCGGTAGCGCTCGGCGACCAGGTCACCGTTGTTGCCCACAGCCACACTCCAGAAGTCCGCTCCTGCTCACCTGCACGACCCATCCTGGCACCAGCGGTGAGCACCGAGGCCCGCGTCGAACGTGTTTTCGGTCGCGCCGGGCGGGGTAGCCGTGCACGACCACGGCGGCGCAGCGGCCGCAGAGGACCGAGCCGGACCCGGAGGAGGCGGTGTGGGAGTGGACCACCGGCCAGGACAGGTCGCGCACCCCGCGCGGGTGGGGGATCGTCGTGGCATGCCAGTGGTGGTGACAGGGGCGTCCGGGTTCGTCGGGTCACGATTGTGCGTGGCACTGGACGCGGCGGGCCACCAGGTCCGCGCCATGACCCGCAAGCCGGGTGCGTACCGAGGAGTTGGCGAGCCGGTCCGCGGGGACGTGCACGACGGCGACTCGCTCGTGCCCGTGCTGCGCGACTGCGCCGCGGCCTACTACCTGGTGCACTCACTGGACGACGTGGACTTCGAGCGGCAGGACGCCGAGGCCGCGCTGACCTTCGCGCACGCCGCGGCCGAGGCGGGGGTGCGGCGGATCATCTACCTCGGCGGGCTCGGCGAGGACTCCGACGAGCTGTCGGCGCACCTGCGCAGCCGCCGCGAGGTGGAGCACCTGCTCGGCCAGGCGGGGGTGCCGGTGACCACGCTGCGCGCGGGCATCATCGTGGGGCACGGCGGCATCTCCTGGGAGATCACCCGCCAACTGGTGGAGCACCTGCCGGTGATGGTGACGCCCCGCTGGGTGCACACCCGGACCCAGCCCATCGCGGTGGACGACGTGGTGCGCTACCTGGTCGGTGTGCTGGAGGACCCCGCGGCCACCGGGCGCACCTTCGAGGTGGGCGGCCGGGACGTGCTGACCTACCTGGAGATGATGCGCCGGGTGGCCGCCATCCAGGGGCGCCCGCTGGTCGTGGTCCCCGTGCCGCTGCTGTCCCCGCGGCTGTCCTCGCTGTGGCTGGCCCTGGTCACCGACGTGGACGCGCGCACCGGCCGGTCCCTGGTGGACTCGATGAGCAACGAGGTCGTCGTGGCGGAGCACGGTATCCGCGAGCTGGTGCCGTTCGAACCGATGGACTACGACAGCGCCGTGCTGCTGGCCCTGGGCGAGCGCGCCAGGCAGAAGCGGTCCGCGTGAGGGCCGGACGCCGCCGCGGCCTGGTCGCCGCGACCCTGGTGACGGGCTCCGCGCTGCTCGGGGCCTCGCTGTCCACCGAACCCGGCACGGCCCGGTTCTACGGCATGACGGCAGGGGTGGCCGGGGTGTGGGCCGCGGGCGGGCTCGCCTCCGGCTCGGTGCGCGCGAACTCCCTGCGCGGACCGGTGGTCGGCCCGGCCCTGCTCGGGGTGGGCGCCTTCGCGGCGTTCTACGGTTGCGCGCTGCTCGCCCGGCGGGTTCCGGTGCTCGACCGGGCCATCACCGGCGTGCTGAGCTACGCCCACCGCGGGTCGGACCGGTGGGTGCTGGCCACGACCCTGGCCAACGGGCTCGCCGAGGAACTGTTCTTCCGGGGAGCGGTCTACGAGGCCGTTCAGGACAAGCACCCGGTCGCGTTGTCCACGGCCCTGTACGCGCTGGCCACGGCGGCGACCCGCAACCCCGCGCTGGTGCTGGCCTCGCTCGTGATGGGCGCGCTGTTCGCTGTGCAGCGCCGGGTCACCGGTGGTGTGCTGGCACCGGTGGTGACCCACCTGGTGTGGTCCACGCTGATGTTGCGCTACCTGCCACCGCTGTTTCGGGTGCCGAGATGACAAATTGCTGTACAAGGGTGTGCAGGTGGCCGTCCGGGGCGCGGTTGCACGCCTTCCGGGGGCCAGGGACAATGGATTGCTCAGTTCTGTAGTCGAGTTGTGAGAGGTGAGGGGCCCGCACCGCGAGCCTTGTCCATGTGACTGAGACCGAACAGGTCCTGCCCCTGTCCGCCGCGGCCCTCGCCCCGGCCGTGGACCAGGCACCGCTGGCCGCTGTCGTGGTGACCGCCGCCGGATCGGTCCACGCGGCCAACCAGGCAGCCCGCACGGTGTTCGCCCACCTCGAAGCGGGCAGCACGCTGGAGGAGGGCCTGCCCTCGTGGTTGACCGACGCCCACCACGGGTTCCTCGACCAGCGCGGGACCGGCGGCCGACCACAGCCCACCGGGCGGATCGGCGAGCGCAGCTTCGAGGCCCACCCCGTGCGGTTGGCCGGGGACAGCGTGGTGTGGTGGCTCGTCGAGGACACCGACGCCCAGTTGGCCCGGCACGCCCTGGGCCTGGAACGTGCGCGCACCGCTTTCCTCACCGAGGCGTCCAGTGCGCTGCTGTCCTCGCTGAACCTGCGGCGCTGCATGGAGGTGGTCGCGCAGTTGGCGGCCGAGCACCTGGCCGATGCCGCGTTCGTGATCGCCCCCTCGTATCGCCGCGTGTTCCCCTCGGTGCGCTGCCTGCGCGGCGAGGAGCCCGCGCACGTGGAACTCCAGGTCGATCCGCAGGAGGTCCCCGGTCTGGCCGAGGCGTTGCAGGGCTTCCCGCCCGTGCCCTCGCGGTGGATCGACCCCGCCGCGGCCCCGGCCTGGCTCGTGCCCGGGGAGTTCGGCGAGGTCGGCTCGATCGTGGTCACCCCGTTGCCCGGTCACGGAGTTCCCGCGGGCGCGCTCGTCCTGCTGCGTGCCGCCGAGCACGCGGTGTTCAGCCAGGACGAGGAGGTCTTCGCCCGCCTGTTCGCGGCGCGGTCGGGCGCCGCGATGTCGGCCGCGCGCATGTTCGCCGAGCAGGTCTCGATCACCGACACCCTCATGCGCGACCTGCTGCCGCCCGTCCTGCACCAGATCCGCGGGGTGGAGTTCGCGGGCAGGTACCGGGCCTCGCTGGACAGCGAACGCGTGGGCGGGGACTTCTACGACGTGCACCCCGGCACGGACGAGGACGTGGAGTCGCTGGCCGTGCTCGGCGACGTGGCGGGCAAGGGCCTGGAGGCGGCCGTGCTCACCGGCAAGATCCGCACCACCCTGCACGCGCTGCTGCCGATGGCCGAGGACCACTCCCGTCTGCTCGGCCTGCTCAACGACGCGCTGCTCAGCGCCGACAGCACGCGCTTCGTCACCCTCGTGCTCGCCTCCGCGGTCCGCCGAGGGCCCGAGGTCCACCTGCGGGTGACCAGTGCCGGGCACCCGCCGCCCCTGATCGTGCGGGCCACCGGCGAGGTGGAGGAGGTGCCCACCCGCGGCCCGCTGATCGGGGTGCTGCCCGAGGTCGTGGTCGAGACCGCGCACATCGCGCTGGCCCCGGGGGAGACCTGCCTGGTGTTCACCGACGGCGTCACCGAGGCCGTGGGCGGCCCGCTGGGCGAGGAGATGTTCGGCGAGGACCGCCTGCGCCGCGTGCTGGCCGAGTGCGGGGGCATGCCCGCGGAGGCCGTGGTGGAACGGGTGCACATGCTGGCCGCGCAGTGGATCGGCCGGGGCGGGCACGACGACATGGCGGTGCTGGCGATCACCGCGCCGCGCGGGCAGCACCTGACGGCCGTGGGCGGGCAGGGGCGCGGCAGGTACACCGCATGAGCCTCGCACCACCCCGTGCCGAGCTGCGCGAGTACGTGGACGCCCTGTGGGCGGCGGTCCGCGACGGGGACGAGCACGCCGCGGGCGAGGTCGCCACCGCGGCGTTGGCGGCCGGGCTGGACGAGGAGAGCCTGCTGCTCGACGTCATCGGCACGGTGCAGCGCACCGTGGGCCAGGAGTGGGCCGCCAACCGGCTGACCGTCGCCCAGGAGCACACCGCCACCGCCATCAACGACCGCGTGATCGCCGCGCTGGCCCACCGCCCCGGCCGTCGCCGTGCGGACTCGCGCGGCCGGGTGACGGTGGCCTGCGTGGACGGGGAGTGGCACGCCCTGCCCGCGCGGCTGCTGGCCGAGGTGCTGACCCTGCGCGGTTTCGCGGTGGACTACCTCGGAGCGCAGGTGCCGGCCCCGCACCTGATCGCCCACCTGCACCGCACCGGACCGGACGCGGTCGCGCTGTCCAGTTCGATCGCGACCCGGCTGCCCACCGCACACGCCACCATCACGGCCTGCCAGGCGGCCGGGGTGCCGGTGATCGCGGGCGGGGCCGCGTTCGGACCCGACGGCCGGTACGCCCGGCTGCTGGGCGCCGAGGCCTGGGAGCCCGACGCCCGCGCGGCGGCCGACCGGCTCAGCGCCGAACCGCTGCCCCGTCCCGGTCCCGGCGGGCACCAGGTGCTCGACCACCTGCCGCACCTGGCCGACCAGGAGTACACGATGGTCTCGCGCAACTCCGCCCAACTGGTCAAGGCGGTGTTCACCGGGCTGGAGCGGGACACGTCCGCGATGCGCCAGGACACCGACCTCCAGCGCCAGCACACCGCCGACGACCTCGCGCACATCGTCGAGTTCCTCGCCACGGCGCTCTACGTGGGCGATCCCGCGCTGTTCGGCGGTTTCCTGACCTGGACCGCCGACATCCTCACCGCCCGCGGCGTACCCGTGCAGTCCCTGGTACCCGCGGTGCGCCTGCTGGAGGTCGAACTGCGCGACTTCCCCCGGGCCACCGAGATGCTCGCCCGGGCCCGCGCGCAGGTGGGCCGCCACACCGCCGCTGTCGCCGAGCCCGGGAAGCCCGCATGACCACGTCCCACCGACTGACCTGCACCTGGACCGCGCCGGACGAGCACACCTGCCAGGTCGTGGTCGAGGGCGAGCTCACCTACGACAGCGCCGACGAACTCCTGCGCTCCTCGGTGCGGCACATCCAGGACCGGCCCGCGCTGCGTGAGCTGCGCGTGGACTGCGCGGGGCTGGGCGTGTGCGATTCGTGGGGACTGGCCGTGCTGTTGCAGATCCGCCGTCACCTGCTGGCCGCGAACGCCGGTCTGAGCCTGGACAACCGCTCGCGGGCGTTCGAGCGCCTGCTGGACATCACCGGCACGCTGGGGTTCCTGACCGGTACGCCCCCGCTCACCCGAGGCCAGTCCCAGGACTCCTGAGGGCGTGGTGTGGCGCGAACTCCACCCACACCGCCTTGCCCTCGGCAGTGGGCCGCCAGCCCCAGCGGCTGGCGTACGCGGTCACCATGACCAGACCCCGGCCTCGGTGTTCATCGGGCCGAGGTGACCGCACCTTCGGTGGCTGGGCCGAACAATCGCTCACCTCGACCCGGACCGTGCTGCCCTCGCCGAGCACGAGGGCGAGTTCGACGGGCGCCTCGCCGTGCTCGTAGGCGTTGAGCACCAGTTCGCTCGCGGTGAGGACCACGTCGTCGCGGGTGTCGGCCGGGTGCTCGTCCAGCAGGGCTGCGGTCCAGGAGCGGACCTGGCGCAACGGGGGAGGACCGGTCCGCGGCAGCGGCAGGACCTGTCGATCACTCATCACCTGGGTCATGGCCACCAACCCCTTCGCGGCAAGCACTTCCCGTCACCACGGGGGTACCCGGCCGACCAGGTGCCGACTCCCGGTGTTACCCGGCTGGCCGAACCAGCACGCGCCGTTCGCGGCTGCGGTGCGTGCGGGCCCTCGCGTCCAGGGAGCGCGCCAGGGGCAGCGCGGCGGTCGGCCCGACCGGACCCACCCCGCAGCCGACCGGTCGGCTCTGGCGGCACCGGCACATCCGGCGATTCGCCTTGGCGGGCCTGCGATTGGCCGTCGGGAAGGCGGAACGGCGCACCGGCCCGCCGCACGTGCAGCGCCCCACCGGGAGCTTGTGCCCGCGATGTCGGACGGGGTCGAGCGGGGCGGCGCCGGAGGACTGCGGCAGGACCCGTTCCTCGACGCGCGCCAAGCCCAGTGTCAGCACCATCAGCAGTACGGGCACCAGCAGCGAGATCCACATGGGCGCCGAATACCCACCTCATGCGCAGGTCATGCACGTCCTGCGCGATTCACCTCGCAGGGGTGAGCTCCCGGTCGCCGATGCGGGCGAGCCTGCGCAGTTGCTCGACGGCGGGACTGCCCACCGGGGCGGTGAAGAACTGGAGCCGCTGCCGACCGTCCTCGCTGAACAGGTTCTGGCACTGGATGTCGACCACGCCCAGCACGGGGTGGATCACGCGCTTGCGTTCACCGCGGCGGACGGCGACGTCGCCGGTGTCCCACAGCGCGGCGAACTCCGGGCTGGCACGGCGCAGGAGGTGCACCAACTCCGTGGACCGTGCGTCGTGGTTACGGCGTGCGACGGCGGCCCGCAGGTCGAAGACCAGGACCCTGGAGTGGTGCGGGTGGTCGGCCACCGGGTAGAGCAGCCGGCTTTCGGGCTCGGTGAACCAGCGGTACACGAAGCTGGCCGCGTGCCCCTCGGTGTGTGCGGGCGGGCCCATCAACGCCGCGGCGAGGCGGTTCTGCACGAGGGTCTCGTGCAGGTCGGTGACGATCTGCGCCGGGGTCTGGTCGAGCCGGTCGAGCAGGGTCAGCATGGCCGGTTGCACGTGCACCGCCGTGCCGTGTGCCTCCGGTGCCGCGCGGCCCGCGAGCCGGAACAGGTGATCGCGCTCGTCGGCGTCCAGGCGCAGCGCGCGGGCCAGGGCCGCCAGCACCTGCGTGGACGGCTGAGCTCCCCGGCCGCGCTCCACCTCGGTGTAGTAGTCCACCGAGGTACCGGCCAGCTGGGCGACCTCGTCGCGGCGCAGACCGGGCACCCGGCGGCGGGACCCGGTGGGCAGCCCCACCTCCGCGGGGCTGATCCGCGCACGCCGTGACCGCAGGAAGGCCCCGAGCTCAGGCAGGTTCACCCGGTCAGTATCCCGGCCCGCGGCGGGCGCAGCCAGGGGACGGCACCCCCTGGTTGCCCGGCGTTCGCCGGTTCAGGGTGGACACCGCAGCACAGCACAAGAGCACTGGAGACACGATGCCGTTCGCCAACCTGAAGGTCCCCGCCGGTCTGCTCACGGCCGAGCAGAAGGAGGACCTGATCACCAAGGTCACCGACCTGTACGCCGAGACCTTCGGCGACCGGGTGCGGGACAACACGATGGTGCTCGTGGACGAGGTCGCCGACGGTGGCTGGGGCATCCGGGGTGAGGTCCTCACCCTGGCCAAGCTCCAGCGGCACGGCGAGTCCTGACCAGTACCGCCGCGGCCAGCGTGGTGACCGTTGGCCGACGGCGGCACCAAACCGCCAGCCCGCTGGGACTTGGTCTCAGAACTCAGTCGGCAAGTACCTGTTCGCGCAGGATGTCGGCGTGTCCGCAATGGTGGGCCAGCTCCCGCAGAACTTGCAGGTACACCCAGCGAAGCGTGCGCGGTCCTGCCCGGTGGCCGGTCACGACGGCGTCCAGTGACAGGTCTGCGACCGTCCTCCGGGCCGTGGCGCAGGCTTCCCGGTGGGCTGCCGTGACCGAGGCGACGGTGTCGTCCTCGGAGAGCCGGAAGGATTCATCCGGAGTCCGTACCAGGCCGAGCTCCCGGCGGGAGGTGCCGCCGACGCACTCCTCGAACCACACCCGCTGCATCCACGTGACGTGCTTGAGCAGCCCGAGCAACGTCGTCGCCGAGGAGACGAGCTGGCGGCGGGCCTGTTCCTCGGTGAGGCAGTCGAGAGTCACCTCGATGGCACTGCGATACTCCTCGATGAACGCATCGAGCTGGGTTCGTTCGTCGTCCAGCGGCACATCGAACGAACCCATCAGAGTCTCCTGTCACGAATCCTGGTCTCACGACTCTTGCTGCACGAGTCGGAGCAAGTCAATCAGTAGGCGGCCCAAGACGCGCGATGCGGACCTCGATCCCGCGCCGGTGCAGGTAGCGCCGGCAGCGGAGGTAGCTGTAGCCCTTGTCGGCGATGCCGTTCATCAGTGGGGCCTCGCTCACACGAGGCCCCACGACGGGATCAGATGGTGAGGACGAGCTTGCCCTGGAGGTGACCGCCGTCGAGCAGCCGGTGCGCGTCGGCGACGCGCTCGAACGGGAACGTCTCCTGCACGTGGACCCGGAGCCTGCCCTGTTCGACGAGTTCGACGAGACCTCGCAGGGCGACCGGATCGGGGTCGACCGCGATGCCGCTGAAGCGCATGCCGGCCGCCTCGAACTTGGCGGCGAGCGCCGAGTCCTCCTCGGCGACCGCCGTCACCAGGTGACCGCCTGGGCGGAGCACTCCGAGCGACCGCTCGACGGTGTCGCCGCCGATCGTGTCGAGCACGAGGTCGATGTCGCGGACCGCCTCGGCGAAGTCGACCGCCGTGTAGTCGATCACCTCGTCGGCGCCGAACCCCTCGACGAACTCCCGCTTGCTCCCGCTGGCGGTCGCGATCACGTGCGCGCCGAGCGCTTTCGCGATCTGGATCGCGACGTGGCCTACCCCGCCACCACCGCCGTGGACCAGAACGCGGTCGCCCTCGGTCACGCCGCCGAGGTCGACGAGGCCCTGCCACGCCGTCAGTCCGACGATCGGCAGCGCCGACGCCTCGACGTGCGAGAGCGACGTCGGCTTGCGCACCAGGTGCAATGCCGGAGCAGACACGATTTCGGCATACGCGTTGGCCGCCCGGGGGAACAGTGGCATTCCGAACACTTCGTCGCCGGGCCGCAACCGCCATGTCTGCGGCGCCTCGTCGACCACGCCGCTGATGTCCCAGCCGAGGATGAACGGCGGCTGGCCGAGCAGCGGGAACTCGCCGGCGCGCAGTCGCGCCTCCAGCGGGTTCAGCCCGATCGCCTTGACACGGACGAGGACCTCGGTCGGCAGGGGCTGGGGCGCGGGCGCGTCCACGATGGTGAGCACCTCGGGACCGCCGAGCTTCTGCTGGGTGATGACTCGCATGACTCTCCTGGCTCTGGATGGGAGAACCCCAGATTAGGTTTCCGATAGGAACCAGCAGGTACCCTTCGAGGTCATGAGAGGGTTCGGTCCCGGTGATTCCTTTCTCGCCGACTGTCCGGCGCGTCTGGCGGTCGAGCTGATCGCCGACAAGTGGACGGTGGTCGTGCTCGCCGGCCTCAGCAAGGGCCCGGTGCGCCATGGCGAGCTGATCGAGCTGATCGGCGGCATCTCCCGCAAGGTGCTCACCCAGACGCTTCGCCGGCTCGAGTCGCACGGACTCGTCCGCCGCCACGCGTATGCCGAGGCGCCGCCCCGCGTCGAGTACGAGCTCACCCCTCTCGGAGCGACGCTGATCGATCCGATCCACGTGCTGACCGAGTGGGCGAGGGCGAACGGCGACGCGGTGCTCGATGCGCTCGACGCCGATTCCGAGCCGGTCGCCCAGCACGGCTGAGTCCGCACCGCTCTCAAGGTTGTTCCGTTTGGTCGTCAGGCCCCCGCGGGAACGGCCGATCGCGTGATCAGACGGTTTCGGACGCGTTCGCCAGCTCCTGCACGCACTCGAGCACCCACGCCCAGACGCCGCCCCGTCGCCTTCGCGACCGGGAACAACGGACCGATCGCCGCCCACGCTTCGTCCGAGATCACCGCACTCGACACGCATCAAGACTCACCGCGAGCCCCGCTCACAGGTTCAGCAACACGCCTCAAGGTTCGTCCTCGGCGAACACCTTCCGCAGCCGACTCTCCTGCTCCTGTGAAAGGCTCGTCGACACCAGTTCAGCCCCTGTGGCATGGAACTTCCGCACCGCCGTGTCCACGACGGTGTGCGAGGACAGGATGAACAGCGCGGAGGTCCCTGGGGTCACCTTCCTCCGCACCTGGTCGATGAACTGATCGTCGATGCCCACACCGGACAGGTGCGAGCCTGCCACCGCGCCCATTCCGGCGCCGACCGCCATGCCCACCAGCGGCAGGAAGAAGACCAGTCCGAACAGCAGACCCCAGAAGCTGCCGCCGAGCGCCAGGCTCCGGCTGAGCGCACCGGCACCCGCCCTGCCGTGCACCTGCTCGGTACGGGGACTCTCCCGCCCCCGCGGCCAAGTCACGAGTGCCGCATCGTCGACCTGAACGAGCTGCCCGCGAGCCAGCCGCTCCAGCAGTTCCAGCGCGGCATGCGCACCCTGCGCCGTCTCGAACCGCCACACCGTCAACGTCGCCATGCCGACTCCCTGCATGTACTGCCTGTTGTTGGAAACCCTGTAGCGGTACGGCGCGAACCGCATCACCCGCTGCGGGCGATGTGGTTGCCCTGCCGGGGAGTGAACCTGGTAGCTCACGTGCCAGTGGGGACTCGACGCTCCGCGCCGGCCCAGTGGGCGGGGCGAGAACCTGGCCCCGAGGCGAGAGGAACGCTGATGGCTGGAGCGGGGACGTCCAGCGCACTGCGAGCGGTGCTCGTCCCGCTCGCGCTCGCGCAATTCCTGTGCACCTTCGCTGGCTCCAACATGAACGTCATGATCAACGACATCAGCACCGATCTCGGCACGACGGTGCAGGGTGTGCAGGTCACGATCACGATCTTTCTGCTGGTCATGGCCGCCCTGATGATTCCCGGCGGCACAGTGACCGACCGATACGGCCGCAAGCGCTGCTTCATGGCAGGTCTGGCCGTGTACGGCGTCGGTGCCGTGCTGAGCGCGGTCTCGCCAGGCCTGGGCGTGCTCATCCTCGGAAACTCGATTCTCGAAGGCCTCGGCACGGCCATGCTCATCCCGCCCGTCTACATCCTCGCGACGCTGCTGTTCACCGAGTTGACCACCCGTGCCCGCGCGTTCGGGGCCATCATGGCGATGGGCGGCATCGGCGCCGCGGCGGGACCGCTGATCGGCGGGCTCATCACCGCGATGCTCAGTTGGCGGGCCGCCTTCGTCTTCCAGGCCCTCGTGGCCCTGTTGATCATCCTGCTCGGCCGCCGGATCAAGGACCCCCTGCCGCCGGACCCGACTCACCCCTTCGACCTCGGCGGGGCCGTCCTGTCGGCAGTCGGCCTGTTCCTTCTCGTCACGGGAATCCTGGCGGCCGACAACGACATCGTGCTGATGCTCGCCCTGCTCGCTCTCGGCGTGCTGGTCCTGCTGTGGTTCTTCCGTTGGATCCACGCCAAGGACAAGGCTGGCGGCGAGCCCTTGGTGTCACCGAGCGTGTTCGGCAATCGTACGTCCAACCTCGGTCTCGCCACGCAGAACATTCAGTGGCTGCTGCTCATGGGGACCTCGTTCACCGTCGCCGCATACCTCCAGGTTGTGCGCGGGTACACCGCGATCCAGACCGGTGTGATCTTCACGGCGGCCACCCTGGGCCTGCTCGTGTCCTCACTGGCCGCCGAGCGCCTGGCGAAACGCCGTGCGCAGAGAACCCTCATCGTGGTCGGCTTCGTGTTGACCATCGTGGGCATCGGTGTGCTGCTCGCGATGGTCGGTGCCTCCCCGAATCCCTGGGCCTTCGCCCCCGGACTGCTCCTGATCGGACTGGGACTCGGCGTCATGCTGACCCCGTCGGTCAACGTCGTGCAGTCCAGCTTCGGCGAGCAACAGCAGGGCGAGATCTCCGGCCTCTCGCGCAGCGTGTCCAACCTCGGCTCCGCACTGGGCACGGCCATCGCCGGCACGATCCTCGTCGCCGACCCCACTTCCCGGGCGTACATCGCCGCGATGATCACCTTGGCCGCCATCGGGCTCGCCGGGCTCATCGCCGCGACGTTCCTCCCTCGGGGCGTGGCTCCGACGCCCCATGACTCGGGATGAGCGGGCAGCCGTGTGGACCCGGACGCGGAGACCTCCTCGTCCGCGGTGAGCCACACGGCTGCCGTGTGCGGGACCTCCCGTTCCGCCGTCCGCCTCACACCAGGCCGAGCTGCTCCAGGTCCCGCACGTACTTGGTGATCAGCGAGGCCGACAGGTGCGGGATGTCCTTGTCCGGTCCGATCTTGGCGGTCCGCACGGCGGCCCGGAACTCGTCCGCGGGAATGACCGAACCCGCGACGGGCACCCCGGGCTGCTCGAAGGCGTGCATCAGCGGCAGCAGGCAGTGCTGGCGCTGCTTCTCCGGCAGGGCCCGCAGGGCGGTGTCGAACCGGGCGAACCACTCCTGGTAGTCCTCGATCCGCTGGATCGGGTGACCGGTCTCGGCCAGCCAGTCGACGAGGACGTCCAGCGAGATGCCGTCGTCGTGCGGGTTGAGCACGTTGAAGGTCCGGTACCCCGCTGCGGCCCGCGCGCCGAGTTCGGTGATGGCCTCGGCGGTGAACTCGGCGGGCAGCCCGTCGTAGTGCGCCCGCTGACGGCCCCCGTCGGAACCGGTCCGGTAGAACGACTTCGGCGCGATCCCGGTCAGCACGAGGCTGAGCAGCAGGCGGGTGAACATGTCGGGCACGTTGAGCTGCCCGGTGTACCGGCTGTGCGCGAGGATCATGTCCGAGCGGAACACGACGGCGGGCAGGCCGAAGGCCTCGTGCGCCTCCCGCAGGAGGACCTCGCCCGCCCACTTGCTCGTGCCGTAGCCGCTGGCGTAGCTCTGGTCGAGCCGGCGCACGGGGCTGGTGTCGCGGATGTCCAGGTCCTCGCGCAGCGCCGAGGGCGCGATCTGCGCGGACAGGACGCCCACTGTGGACAGGTACACGAACGGCTTGAGCCGCTTGGTGATCGCCATCCGGATCAGCCCCGCGGTGCCGACCACGTTCGGCCCGAACAACTGCTGGTACGGCAGCACGTGGTTGACCAGCGCGGCCGGGTGCACGATCAGGTCCACGCTGTCGGCCAGCCGGTGCCAGGTCTGCTCGTCCAGGCCGAGGTCCGGTTCGCCGATGTCCCCGGCGAGGACCTCCAGGTGCTCGGCGGCCAGCTCCCGGAAGAGCCGGAGCAGCTCGGCGTCGCCGCTGTCGAAGGCCTGCTCGAGCCGCCGCCTGGCCGCTTCCGCGCTGCTCCCACGCACGATGCAGACCAGCTTGCCGCCGTCCTGCGACAGGCGTCGCAGCCACTCAAGGCAGAGGAACCGGCCCAGGTAGCCGTTCGCGCCGGTCAGCAGGACGGTCCGCGCGGTACCGCTCGGGCCCGGCAGGTCCTTCGCCCCGGCCAGGGTGGCGGAGTCGATGAACTTGTCCAGGGTGAGGTCGGCGGCTCGCACTTCGAGGCTGCCCTGCCCGTGCACGGTGGCGAACGTGGGCCGCTTGGCCCCGGAACTGAGCTCGGTCTCGACGTAGTTCGCCAACTGCCGCAGGTCGTTGGCCGGGCTGATGACCACGCCCACCGGGACCTCGACGGTGAAGATCTCCTGGAGCAGGTTGGACAGCGACAGCGCGGAGAGGGAGTCGCCGCCGAGCTCGGTGAAGTGCGCGTCGGGGCTCAGGTCGGTGCTCGCACACCCCAACAGCGCCTGGGCGGCCCGGGTGACCGTCTCCAGCACCGGCCGGTCGCGACCGGTCACGCGCAGCGCGTGCAGTTCGTCCACCTGCCCCTTGGCGAGCTCGGCGTAGAGCTGTTCGAGGCGCTCGCCGTAGTGCTCCTTCAGCCTGGGGCGCAACAGTTTCCTGGCGTCGGAGAGCAGGCCGTTCTCGGTGCTGAACGGGTCGGTCTCGATCAGGAGGTCGCGCGGGATCTCGTAGGAGTTCAGCTCGGCTTCCCGGGCGATCCGTTGCAGGGACTCGCTGATCGAGGACTTCAACGCCGCGTTGTCCGTGACGGTCCGCCGCAGCGCCTCCTCGGTGGGCACGACCACGGCGAGCAGGTAGGCTCGCGCGCTGCTGCCGTAGACGAAGACCTGGCGGACCAGTGGGCTGGTGGCGAAGACGGCCTCCAGCCGCGACACGGCCACGAACTCGCCCTGGGACAGCTTCAGCACGTTCTTGCGGCGGTCCACGTAGACGAGCTGGTCCGGCCCGATCTCGGCCATGATGTCGCCGGTCTGGTAGTAGCCGTCCGCGTCGAAGATCTCGGCCGTGGCGTCGGGGCGCTTGAAGTAGCCGGGGATGATGGTCCGCGTCTTGATCAGCAGCTCACCACGCGGGTGCGGCGTGTCGGTGCGGAAGTAGCCGAGCTCGGGGACATCGACCAGCTTGTAGTCGAGCACCGGCGGCCGGAGCACGTGCTTGTCGATGACGACCCCACCGGCCTCCGTCGAGCCGTAGCCGTCGTGCAGCTCCAGGTCCAGGCAGGACTCGACGAACGCCGCCATCTCGGCGGACAGTGGTGCGGTGCTGCACATCGCGCGCACGACCCGCCCGCCGAGGAAGCCCTCCCGCAGCTCCTGCTTCACCTGTGCGTCGACCGCGTCCAGGTCGCTGGTGCCGGGCGCGCGCCGGTCCAGTTCGCTCTGGTAGCGCTGGAAGAGCATGTCGCAGACCCTCGGGACCAGGTTCAGTTCCGTGGGCCGGATCAGGGCGATGTCCTCGAACAGGGTCGAGAGGTCGCTCTTGGCCGCGAAGTAGCTGGTTCCGCCGCTGCTGAGCGCCCTGAGCAGTGAGATGCGCCCGGCGAGGTGGCTCATGGGCATGTAGTTGATGCCGATGACGGGCAGGGCGTTCTTGTCGCGCCAGAGCCCGTCCCACAGCGAGTGCACGAGCCGCTCGGGGTACATGGCGCCCTTGGGCGTACCGGTGCTGCCGGAGGTGTAGATCAGCATCGTGAGCGGGTCCTCGTCGGGCCCGGGGGTGAACAGGGGAGCGGGCGGCAGTGCGCGCCCGCGCTCGAGGACCGCGGCCAGCGAGTCCACGACCGCCGGGTGCCCGGCCTCGGTCAGCCGCTGCCGCGCCGACTCCAGTGCCTCGCGCTGCTCGTCGACCTCCGGGTGGGAGTCGAAGACGACCAGCCGCCGCACCGTCGGGCTGCCCAGCGCGAGCTCCACGGCGGTGTCCAGGCGCTCGGCACTCGTGGCGAGGATGCTCGGGCCGGTCTCCGCGATGATCGGCCTGAGCTGGGAGGCGGGGGAACTGGACTGCAACGGCACGCAGACCGCGCCCAGGTGCAGGCACACCAGGTCCAAGGTCGTGTAGTCGCAGCTGGTGAAGCCCAGGATGCCGACGAACTCGCCCGCGGCCAGCGGGTGGTCCGGGTGGTGGTGCCAGTCGCTGGCGATCGCGCCGACGCGGGTCCACAGCTCGCGGTAGCTGATGGTGTCGAACCATGGCAGCAGGCGGATCGAGGTCCGGCCCGTGCCGGGATCGGTGACCAGTTCCCGCGCGCGTTCCCCGAGGGCGGGCCGGTCCGCGTAGCCCGCCATGATCGCGGCCACCACCTGTGTGAGCCGCTGCCCGGGACTGCTCGTCGCCTCGTTGACCGCGTCGAGCGGTGCGGCCGCCCTGACCTGCTCGTCCTGTGCGCGCAGCTGCGCGGCGCGACGTTCCTCCCGGGGGCCGGACACCCCGTGGACCTCACTGGTCTCAGACCACGAACCCGTCGTCACCACTGTCAGCCTCCCATCGGTCGCGCCGTGTATGAGGGGGAACGACGTTGGTCCCACGAACAGATACTTACCATAGCTAAATATACGTTGGGTACTGCTCTACTCACGAAGGGTGAGTGTGAGGTCCGCTACAGGAGGATTTGGTTTGTGACACGTCCAAAGTAGTTGGTGGCACGTACTAACAGCGGCTACGGTAGGGCCATGACCGCATCGCACCGTCCTCGGCAGGTGGCGGACCTGGGCATCGTGGACGGGCTTGTACAACTGTCCTTCCTCGTGCAGGGCATCCTGGGCCGCGTCGCCGACACGCACGACCTGACGCTCCAGCAGACGCGCCTGCTCGGTGTGCTCCGCGACCGGGAACTGGGCATGGCCCAGTTGTCGGGCGTGCTGGACCTGGACAAGTCCAGCACCACCGGCCTGGTCACCCGCGCCGAGCGGCGGGGACTGGTGCGGCGCACCGCGGTTCCCGAGGACCTGCGGGCCGTGCGTGTCGTGCTGACAGCACAGGGCAAGCGGCTCGCCGAGGAGTTCGCCGCCGAGGTCGCGCTGCGCCTGAACGAAGCCGCCGCCGACCTCACCGAGACCAACCGTGCACGCCTGTCCCGGCTGGCCAGTCAGGTCGTCCACCACCACGCCGACCGCCAGGGCATCGACCTGACGGCCGGAACCTCCGCCGCACCACGTGCACGGCACTGAGCCGTTCGCGCCTCTCATAACAAGGGGTCCACCGCAATGGAGAACAACGACCGGGTCGCGGTCGTCATCGGAAGCACCCGCCCGGCCCGGATCTGCCCCGGCATCGCCCAGTGGATCCGGGACCTCGCGCAGCAGGGCAGTCCGCTGCGCTATGAACTGCTCGACCTCGCCGAGGCCAATCTGCCCCTGCTCGACGAGCCGCTGATGGCCGCGCTCCAGCGTTACGAGCACGAGCACACCCGGCAGTGGAGCCGTACCGTCAGCTCCTACAGTGCCTTCGTGTTCGTTTTCCCGCAGTACAACTGGGGTTACCCGGCGGTGCTGAAGAACGCGCTCGACTTCCTGTACCACGAGTGGCGGGACAAGCCCGCGACCGTTGCCTGTTACGGGACCCGTGGTGGCAACCGGGGTGCCGCCCAACTGCTCGACGTGCTCCGGGGCCTGCACATGCGGACCCTGCCCGACCACCTCGAACTGGTCATCACCGAGCAGGACGTGGACGAGGACTGGCAGCTCAAGGACCTGGACGCGACCCTGCACCCGTACCGGGACCAGGTCAGGCACATCGACGAGCAGCTGATCAAGGCCCTCCGGGACGGCCGGTAGCGGGCGGTGTGGGCGCCGCGTGCATTCCGTTGCGAACAACGCGAACTGCGTGAACCGCCCACCAGAACCGCTTTGTCCGCCCTAGAGTCCGTTCCCGGGCTGCCTTCGGCCGGGGAAGCGGGGTACTCACATGGGGGACTGTCAAGGTCGAGGTGTGGTGCGCTTCCACCTACTGGGGCCGCTCGCCGTGCTGGTGGACGGCAAGGAGGTGCCGCTGGGCGGTACGAAGCAGCGGGTGTTGCTGGCCCACCTGCTGCTCAACGCGAACCGGCTGGTCTCGCCAGGGCAACTGATCGAGACGCTCTGGCCGGGTGAACCGCCCGCCTCGGCCGCCGCGAACCTGCAGACCTACGTGTGGCGGCTGCGGCGGCGGTTGCCCACGGCGCCGGGGATGCCTGGACTGCGCACCTGCGGCTCCGGTTACTCGCTGGCCGTCGACCCCGAGGACCTCGACGCGCACCGCTTCACCCGGCTGGTCGAGGAGGCCGCGCGGGCAGCCAGGAAGGGCGCGGCGCGATCGGCGTTGGCGCTGTTGGCCGAGGCGGAGGCGTTGTGGCGGGGTGACCCGCTGGCGGACCTGCCGACCGCTCCTGCCTGGGACGCCGAACTCGGCAGGCTGGTGGAGAAGCGGTTGGCCGCCGTCGAGGAGCGGTTGGCGTTACAGGTGTTGCTCGGCGAGCACGACCCGGTGATAGCCGAGCTCACGGTGCTGCTCGCCGAGCACCCGTACCGCGAACGGTTGTGGCAGCAGTACATGCTCGCGCTCAACGGCGCCGGGCGCCGGGCCGAGGCGCTCAACGCCTACGCGACGGCGCGGGAACGGCTGGTCGCCGATCTGGGTGTGGAGCCGGGGCCCGAGCTGCGCGCGATCCAGGACGCGGTCCTGAACGGGGAAAACCTGCCAAGCGGCCCGGTTTCGGCCAGCCCTCCGCCGCCGCTGCGGCAACTCCCCGCCGATCTCCCGGACTTCACCGGCCGCGCGGACCACGTCCGTGAGCTGGCACAGATTCTCGCCGCGAACAGGGCAACCCCGCCGGTGGTGGTGCTGACCGGTTCGCCGGGCACCGGCAAGACGGCGCTGGCCATGCACGTCGCGCACCGGCTGGCGGACCGGTTCCCGGACGGCCAGCTCTACGTGGACCTCGCGGGTACCGGGGTGGCGCGGGGCCCGGCCGAGGTGCTCGCCGACTTCCTGCACGCGTTGGGCGTCACCGGCAACCTCGTCCCGGTGCGGCTCGACCAGCGTGCCGCGCTGTTCCGGTCCCAGCTCAGTGGCCGTCAGGTGCTGCTGGTGCTTGACGACGCCGCCTGCGCCGATCAGGTCCGGCCCCTGCTGCCCGCGGGTGCGGGCTGCGCCGTGCTGGTGACCAGCCGTGGCAGACTGCCCGAGCTGCCCGGGGCACAGCACCTCGCGCTGGCGGTGTTCGAGGAGGGGGAGGCCGAGCAGTTGCTCGCCGGGGTGGCCGGTGCGGACCGGGTCCTCGGCGAACCGGCTGAGGCCGCGGCGATCGTGCGGTGCTGCGGGTACCTGCCGCTGGCGATCCGCATCGCGGGGGCCCGCCTGGCCGGGCGCCAGGCGTGGAGCCTGCGCACCCTGCACGACAGGCTGGCCGACGAGTCGAACCGGCTGAGCGAGCTGCGCGTCGGCGATCTCGGTGTGCGGTCGAGCTTCGAGCTGAGCCTGCGCCAGCTGTCCGGGCCCGCGCGCACGGCGTTCTGCCGTTCTGCGCTGCTGGGCGCGCAGGACTTCCCGAGCTGGGTGCTCGACGCGCTGCTCGACCGCCGCGACACCCACGAGGTGCTCGACCTGCTCGTCGACGCGAACCTGATCTCCCTGGTCGGCGTGGACGCCGCCGGCCACCCGCGCTACCGCCTGCACGACCTCTTACGGTGCTATGCGGCGGAACTGCTGGAGGCCGAACCGCCGCAGGACCGCCTGCGGGCACTGGAGCGCGTGCTGTCCGGGCTGCTGTCGCTGGCGAAAGTGGCGGCGGCCGGGTTGCCGCCCGCGTTCGGCGCGATGACCGGGCCCGTGATCGGGTGGCAGTTCGAGCCTGCGGTGGCGCGGCGGCTGGTGGCCGATCCGCCGGTCTGGTTCGCGGCCAAGCGCACGATGCTGACCCGCGCTGTGCACATCGCCGCCGAGGCGGGGCTGGACGAGATCGCCTGGCAGCTCACGGCGACCGCGGTGCCGTTCTACGACCTGAGCGGGGCTTACGAGGATTGGCGGCGCAGTCACCAGGTCGCGCTGGAGGCAGTCGTGGCGGCCGGGAACCGGACGGGGGAGGCGGTGCTGGCGCGCGGCCTGGGCCAGGTCCAGCTCTACCACGACGAGTACACCGAGGCCGTGCGGCACATGCGGAGATCGGCTGCGCTGTTCGCCGAACTCGGCGATGTCCGCGGCGAGGCACTGGCCGTGGCCGGACTGGGCACCGCGGCCAGGGTCCAGCGCCAGCCGGGGGAGGCACTGGGTTTCTACCGGCGTGCGCTCGACGGGCTCCAGCGGGCGGGGGACCACAGCGGGGTGGCGCAGATGCTGAGCTCCATCGGCTCGGCGCACGCGCTGTGCGGGGAGTTCGCGGAGGCCGAGAACTGGCTCGACCGGGCCCGGGAACTGGCCCGTGGCATCGGCGACGCGCACCGCGAGGCGAAGGTGCTCACCGAGTTGGGCACCCTGCACCGCGACTGCGGGCGGCTGCCGGAGTCGCTGAACTGCCTGCGGCGCGCACTGAGCACGTTGGAGGAACTGGCGGACGAGCGGTGCAGCGCCTACGCGCTGTTGGGCATCGGTCAGACCCTGCTCGCCTCCGGTGAACCGGTGCAGGCCCGCGGTGTGTGCGACCGAGCGTTACGGGTCTTCCGGGAGACCGGCAACCGGCAGGGGGAGACGACCGGACTGGCCCTACTGGAACAGGCACAGCGGCGACGGGGTCCCGCCGCCACCGTGCCCGGGGTGGCTCAGTTGCTGTTGCCCGGCTTCCAGCCGAGGTAGTGGCTGAAGTAGCTCTGCTTCGCGTGCCCGATGCGGCCGTTGACACTGGTCGCCCACACCCCGCCCGCACCGTCGGCGATGCCGACGTGGCCGTACGCGGAGATGTCCCAGAACACGAAGGCGCCCTTCGGCGGGGTGCCGGTGGTGTGCCGGACGCCGTCGGAGGAGCGCCAGTGCTCGATCGCGCTGGCGTGGTGGGTGGTGCGGTCCCAGGCCAGGCGCGCTGCCTTCTCGCAGTAGCCCTGGTAGGCGGTGCTGCCGTTGCGGCTGGAGTACCAGGCGATCGCCTGGTCGGCGGTCCGCGCGAGGGCCAGGTCGGCGGGGGAGTCGGCGATGAGGGCACCGGGGTCGGCGATGTCGGCGGCGGAGATCTCGGCGTAGGTATCGGACGGCGCGGCCGAGGCGGCGGCCCCGCCCGCGAACAGCAGTGCCGCCGAGATGGCGACCACCTGGCACGCGGTCTTGGTGAGCATGGGTTCCTCCCTTTGGTTCCGGGACCGGGATCCCGGCGACTTCGAACGAGGCAGAGCCTGGCGGCCCCCGCTACACCGCCACTACACCGCTACGAGCGGGTGTGTGTGACCGCGCTCATCGGCCAATCGGATGGCCTCCGTGCAGGCTTTACCCGGCCGTCACCACGGGTCGTGGGCCCGCAACACCCCGCCCCAACCATGGCCGGGTGACCAGAAGACGTGTCGTCGGAATCGATTCCGGACCCTCGGGCCAGCTCGCCGCGAGCACCAGGCCGCGCGGCAAGGCGCGCAGCGGCAGGGCGTGGCGTCACTACCCGTCGCTGTGGCTGATCCGCGCCGCGGTCGAGGACCGGCCCGGCCAGTTGTCCGTGCTCACCGGAGTGCTCGGCGGGCTGGGCTGTGACATCAGGGCGCTGCACGTGCACACCGGGCAGGAGGGGCCGGTGGACGAGTTCCTGGTGCACGCACCGGCGGACATCAGCGCCGAGTCCCTGGTCCGTGCCCTGCACGGAGCGGGTGGCCGCGAAGTCAGGGTGCTGCCCGCGGAGACCCACGACCTGATGGACGCCGCCACCGCAGCCATCGGCCTGGCGGGCGACCTCGTCCTGGATCCGGACGGCCTGCCGGGCGTGCTGTCCCGGCTGCTGGCCGCCCGGGTGTCGGCGCACCCCGCGGGCGCCGGTCCCGTGGACCAGGTGGACGGCACGAGGATCCGGCTGTGCTACCGGGGCGAGGTGCTGGTGCTCGAGCGGCCCCGGATGCCGTTCACCGGCAACGAGTTCGCCCGTGCCAGGGCGATGGTCGAGCTGACCGGCCAGTTGCGCGAGCAGCGGCCGGGCTGAGGCGTGCCGCTGAGGGTTGGGGCGCGCGGTGGCGCCCCGGCCGGGAGATCAGCTGCTGGAGTAGGTCAGGCAGTTGGCGGCGTGGTCCCCGCCGCCGGGCCCGATGCGCACCCCGGAGGCGGTGCACTCCAGGTTGGAGTTGTGCGTGCACTCGGCGCGCGAGCAGGCGCCGACCTGGGCGACGACCTTCGGCAGGCCGCCCTTGGTGGACAGCGGCACGAAGGTGCCGCAGTCGGCGGTCCCGTTCGCCCCGTTCACGGTGATCGCGAATGCGTGGCACCCGTCGTGGTTGTACGAGCAGCCGGTGACGGTGCACTCGTGCACGGCGGGCATTTCGGTGGTGGTCATGAACGCTCCCGTGAAATGCGGTTCGTGGAATTCACACGGTGCC
The DNA here is from genome assembly GCF_000525635.1 of Kutzneria viridogrisea DSM 43870. Classification (NCBI taxonomy): domain Bacteria; kingdom Bacillati; phylum Actinomycetota; class Actinomycetes; order Pseudonocardiales; family Pseudonocardiaceae; genus Kutzneria; species Kutzneria viridogrisea. The sequence continues at coordinate 5,311,606 of NZ_CP007155.1, read as the reverse complement.
ACTGACCTGCGAGGTCGGCAACCGGAGCGATTTAGGTGAGGCTTACCTGAATGGTAAATGCTTTCCTGGTGGAGGCGGGAAAAACTCGCTAGTCAATACGGTGAGTAAACGCATCGCACCCGACTGAGTGCCGCGGTTCACCGGGCCCGCGACACCGCCCCGGAGTGGTGAGTGCGCAGCTGCGAAGGCGTTGTCCCCGAGCTGTTGCGCCGGTGAGCACGGCCCTCCGGCGGGCGAGGGCCTGCCGCCTGGGCGACGCGCGCGATCAGTGCCGTGACCACCTGCCGAGCGCGCTGACGCGTCCAGCCCGCGGCACCGCTCGTGCCGGCGGAGGTGAACAGTTCGACCAGGTGCCTGTCCGGGCCGGGCAGCAGGTCGATCTCGTCGCGGGTGAGGGCGTGCCGGATCGCGGCGTCCACCGCCTGCTGGTCCGCCTGGTCGGCGAGCACGTGCCGCAGCGCGAGCACGGCCCGCGCGCGGAGGTCGGTGCCGCGCAGACCCGCGGCGTGGTCCACGACCAGGTCGGCCAGCTCGGTGCGGCCGCACCTGGTCAGCACCGTCCAGATCAGGCGGGTGACGCGGTGCGCGAGTGCTTCAGCCGTGTGCACGATCCCAACTCCTGCCGATCAGTTCCAGCACCGTCCGGACAGCCCCGGGCAGCGTCCGCACCGCCCGCACCGGCTGCGGTGTCCCCACTTGCGACCAGCCCGGTCCGGCGACGACCACCGCCACCCCGGGTTCGGCCACCAACGCCGCCAACGGCACCGACCGTGCCAGGTCCTCGCGGTGTGCCCACACCACGACCACCGCGGGGCGCAGCTTGCCGACCGCGTCCAGCAGCGCCCGCGGCGGTACGCGTGCCCCGAGGGCGCGGTGCGCGCAGTCCCGTTCGGACAGGGCGGCGCCCAGGGCGTCCAAGGCGAGTGTGTGCAGTTCCTCGGGCGCGCACGCCAGCAGCACCGGTAGCCGCCCCCGGTGCTCCGGCGCGGGGACCTGGCGCAGGGCGTGCCCCACCGTGGCGCTGGCGATGTGCTCCACCTCGATGCCGCTGCTCCGGTCGGCGACGCGCTCCCCGATCTGGATCAGCGCGGGCATGAACACCTGCTCCCAGGCCGTGACCACGCCGTACTCGCTGATCAGGTCCTGGCTCAGCCCGCGCAGCAGGGGCTCGTCCAGCCGGGTCGCGGCCCTGGCGAATCCCCGCACGGCGGCGGCGTGCGGCCCGATCACGGCGGCGGGCCCGACATCGCCGTCACGCGGTGGCTGCCCCAGGGCGAGTGCCGCCGCCGATGCCGGGGCCATGCCCATGGCGGTCAGTTCGACCATGCGCCGCAAGCGGGCCGCGTCCTGGTCGGTGTAGCGGCGGTGCCTGCCGTCCTGCCGTGCGCTGGGGCCCAGTCCGTAGCGGCGGTCCCAGGTCCGCAGGGTGGTCGGCGAGATGCCCAGCGACCGGGCCAGCGCCCCGGGTGTCCACACCGCGGGGCCGGTCACGGCGAAAGGCGGGCGGTGCGGCGGCGGTAGGCGATCAGGTCGCGCAGCTCGCTCTCACCCAGGCCACCCCAGACCCCGAAGGTCTCCTCGACGGTGAGCGCGTGCTCGCGACACTGCGCCAGCACCGGGCAGTGCGCGCAGATGGCCTTGGCGTGCCGTTCCCGCTCCTCGCGGTGCGAGCCGCGCTCGTTGCGCGGGTGGAAGAACACCGCGTTGTCCCGCCCCCGGCACGCCGCGCGCAGCTGCCAGTCCCAGGACTCGGCCACGGGGGTGGGCAGTCGACTCAGTTCGGGCATGGCCGTCTCCTTCGCGGTCATCGGGCACGCCGGGGAGACCCACTCTAGAATCGATTCGAAACCGTTTCAACTTGACCGGGAGTGTGCATGACCACCCTGCCCCTGCGGCGCCAGGCCGGCGCCGGAGCCGTGTTCGCCCTGCTCGTCGTGCTCACCGCGGGCACCGGGGTGCTGTCCAGCACTCGCACCGCCCAGGACTACCTCGCCCTGCGACAGCCGTCCTGGGCCCCGCCCTCCTGGCTGTTCGGGCCGGTCTGGACGCTGCTCTACGCCCTCATCGCGGTCGCGGGCTGGCTGGTCTGGCGGCGAGTCGCGGGCACCGGTCGCGGGCGGGCGGCGCTGACCGTCTACGGGGTGCAACTCCTGCTCAACGCCGCGTGGACCCCGATCTTCTTCGGCGCGCGCCAGTTCGGGGTGGCCTTCGCCGACATCGTGCTGCTGTGGATCGCCATCGGGGTGACGGCCGGGCTCTTCGCGCGCCTGCACCGCGGGGCGGCCGCCCTGCTGGTGCCGTACTGGCTGTGGACCACCTTCGCCGCCGCGCTCAACCTCGCGGTGTGGAGCCTCAACCCCTGACAACCAGTCAGAAGCGGCCGGAGGCCTTGACCAATGCCTCCGGCCGCGTGCTGGTGACCGCTGGCGTCACCGCACGGCGCGGTACGCGGTGCCGACGGCGTTACGTGCCGTGCCCTGGTACAGGCCGGTGGGGTGGGCGTTGGCGGACAGGGTGAACCACGCGTAGCGCTCAACGAAGGACAGGCCGTTCAGCATGGCCGTGGACGCCCTGACGAAGTCGATCTGCTGTTGCTGGCTGGGGTACCGGGGAGTGCCGGTGGAGTAGTCGGTCAGCGCGTACTCGGTCAGCCAGATCGGCTTGTGGTAGCGGTCGTGCACGGCTTGCAGGTAGCCGCGCAGTTGGTTGCTGGCCTGCGCGGAGAAGTCCCCGCCGTACCAGTGCAGGGGGATGAAGTCGACCCGGTAGCCGCGCGCCGCCGCCCCGGACATGAACTGGTCGAGCCAGCCGCCCGGCGTGGCCCCGCCGAAGGCCACCGCGGGCGCGCCGAGCCGCAGCCCCGTGTCCGCCAGCTGGGGCCAGAGGTCCAGTGCCCGCTGCACCGACATGTTCGCCTGTCCCGGCAGATCGGGCTCGTTGAAGCCGAGCAGTGTGCTGCCCGCACGGCGTGCGTTGGCCAACTCCGTGGGGTTGACCGAGGCCGCACCCCAGATCATCGGCACGAACTCCACGCCCGCGGGCTTGGTGATGCTTCCCGTTGTGGAAGACCAGTCGTAGTACCAGGAGGCGCCGACATCGATCAGGTCCTGGCTCGCGCCGCTGAACGCCTCGGCGCTCACTCCCTTGCGCGGGCCCGTGGCGGCGTGTGCGGGCTGGACGGCGCCGAGCAGGGTCAGCGCGAGGCCGAGCGCCGCGAGTCGAGTGGAAGTGCGCACAGTTTCCCCCTCAGTGGAAGGTGACCGTGAACCCGGAGCAGGAGGAGCACTGGCGCATCACCCTGTTGCCGGGCACGGTGTCCTGCTTGGACCAGGTGTACGCCTTGGGGCAGTGGGAGGTCAGGTTGCGGCTGTAGCTGGTTTCCGCGTCCCGGTTGGGGTTCACACACAGCTTCCCGCCCGCGGTGAGGTCTCCGCTGGGACAGTACGGCAACAGGTTCTCGGGGCAGCCCATCTGCTCACAGCTGCCACCGCCCGGGGGAGGCGCGGGTGCGTTGCGCGGGGAGATGGTGATGGGCAGGGAGAAGGCGTTGACGTAGCTGACGTCGTACCAGGGTGCGAGCGAGTCGCCCGCGTCGAAGTTGAACTCGGCGAGGCTGGCGGGCTGCTCGCCGGTGGTGCAGTGGTCGGCGGCCGGTCCGCAGTCGCCGATCTGGCAGTGGAAGCCGTTGCCGGACTGGCCGGTGCAACCCTGGCGGGCGAAGAACTTGCCGCGCCAGTGGCCGGGTGCGGACGCCTCCGGGATGGTCACGGTGGCCGACTGGCCCGGTGCGAGCCTGGGCAGCTTGGCGAAGTTCACCGAGCCGTCGGCGTTGACCGTGCTGCCGATCCACAGGGTTTGCTTGGTGCCATTGACAAAGGTGACCGTGTGCTGGGTGCGGGCGTGGGCCACCGGAGCGGCGGCGATCGTGGCCAGCAGCAGGGAGCACAGTGCGAAGAGGATTCGTCGAAGGTGCATTGCTGGTTCCTTTCCCGAACCAGCAGCACACTGCTCGGGACGGGCACTCGTCTAGGTGTTTTCCCCTTTTTCCGCTGAGACGCTGGACAAAGGACGCGCGCCGGGTGGCCCTCGCGCCCGGCGAGGGCCACCCGGTGCCGGTCTCAGCCCGTCACGCTCAGCACGAGCTTGCCCCGGGTGTGGCCGTTCTCACCGCGGGCGTGGGCCTGGGCGGCCTGCTCCAGCGGGAAGACCTCCGCCACCTCCGCCGCCACCGCACCGGTGTCGATCAGGTCGGCGATCGTGGTCAGCGCGGGGCCGTCCGGCTCCACCAGGAACGGGCTCGTCCGCACCCCAAGAGCCTGCGCGGCCTGATGCAGCTCGGGGGAGACCCCGGACGGGATCGCGACGAGCAGGCCGCCGGGGTGCAGCACCCGCAACGACCGGGTGCTGGTGCTGTCCTGCCCGTCCCCGATCAGGTCGATGACCAGGTCCATGTCCTGGACGACTTCCTCGAACCGGGTCGTGGTGTAGTCCACGAGTTCGTCGGCGCCGAGCTTGGTGAGCCAGTCGTGCCGCTTGGCGCTCGCGGTGCCGATGACGTGGGCGCCCAGGTGCTTGGCGAACTGCACCGCGAAGTGCCCCACCCCGCCCGCGGCCGCGTGGATCAGCACGCGCTGACCGGGCTGGAGGTCGGCGGTGTCCACCAGTGCCTGCCACGCGGTGAGCGCGGCCAGCGGCACGGCGGCCGCCTGCTCGTGGCTGACACTGCTGGGCTTGCGGGCGAACTGCCGGGCCGGTGCGGTGACGTACTCGGCGTAGCCGCCCGCGGCACGCGGGAACCAGGGCATGCCGTACACCCCGTCCCCGGGGGCCAGCGTGGTCACCCCGAAGCCGACCTGCTCCACCACCCCGGACACGTCCCAGCCGAGGATGAACGGCGGCTCGCCCAGCACCCCGGCCATGCCGCCGCCGGAACGGGTCTTCCAGTCCACTGGGTTGACGCCCGCGGCGTGCACCCGCACGAGGACCTCGGTCGGCAGCGGCTCGGGCCGGGGCACCCGCTCCAGCCGCAGCACGTCCTGGCCGCCGAAGCCGTGCTGGACCACCGCGCGCATTGGGGATGCGGACATGACAACTCCTCAGAGAAATATCGGCCAAGACCGTTGCGTGGCCTCTCCTTGTACGATGCCGACCGTATCTCCGGGGATATAGTTACCCGCAAGGGTTGCTACTTCCCATTGGGAAGTAGCCTGGTGAGGAGCGTGAGGATGACCATCGCCTGCACGACCGGTCAGCACTCGGACCACGACGTGTACGCGGCGCAGTGCCCCTGCCGCGCCATGCTGGACCTGTTGGCCAACAAGTGGTCCGCGCTGGCCATCGGGGCCCTGGAGGAGGGGCCGCTGCGCTTCGGCGAGTTGCAGCGCTGCCTACAGGGCGTCAGCCCCAAGGTGCTCACGCAGACCCTGCGCAGGCTGGAGACCTTCGGCTTCCTCGACCGCACAGTCATTCCCGCGGTGCCCCTGCACGTGGAGTACTCGCTGACCGAGCTCGGGCGCAGCGCGGCCGTGCCCCTGGGCCAGCTGCGCTCCTGGGTGGAGGAGAACGTGGACCGGTCCGCGGCCGTCCAGCCCTGTGCGGGGGACTGATCCTCCCGGATCGCCGGTGCCGCTGAGGACCTCAGCGCGCCACGCGGCAGCCCGTGTCCAGGGTGTCCTCGTGGTGGGTCCCCGCCGCCCGGTACCGGGCAGCGCGGTCCGCGGCCTCGGCCGGGGACACCACCTCGTCGCGGGTGTAGTAGGTCCAGGCCACCTGCTGGGTGTAGGTGCTCCGGCCGCCTTGGTGCGCCTCGGTGTCGATGAGCCAGGTGTTGTAGCTCAACGACATGGGCTGCCGGGGTGCCACGCTCTCCCCGTCGGGGTCCAGCGAGTGGTCGGCGGTGAGCTCGCCGTCGATGTAGTACTTCACGTGCCCCTCCGCGACCTGGGTGACCAGCTCGTGCCATCCCGCCATGGACCGGGTCTGCGTGTTGTAGGCCCGGTGGGTGAGGTCCAGCGGGTCCGGGCGGTAGGTGTGGTAGCTGGTCTGGTAGTTCGTGGCCTCGCCCACGCCCCAGCCACCGTTGGGCAGGTACTCGGCGAAGTCCAGTTCGCTGTAGAGCGGGTCGTAGTCCCCGTTGAGCGGGCTGATCGCGAAGTAGGTCTCGTTGACGTGGTCGCCGTCGGCCCCCTCGGACGGGGCGTCGGTGAAGCGGATCCGGCTCGCGTAGGTGCCCTCGTAGAACCGCCGCCTGCCCTGGGACAGCTCGGCCTGCGTGGTGCCGCCCGCGGACCCGTCGGTGGAGACGCTCAGTTGCAGCACCTTGCCCCCGTCCGCGTCGGGGAAGGCGATGTTGTCCGGGGACCAGGTCGCGCCAGGCACGCCGGGACCGCCCGAGCCGCCGCGGGCCTGCCAGCCGTTGGCCGAGAAGGCGGGGTCGGCCGTGGAGGAGTACTGGAAGTCGTCGAAGAACGCGCCGCACCGCGGGGCCGCGGCCGAGGGCAGCGCGGTGGCGGTGGTCGCGAGCGTGCTCAGCGCACAGCCCAACACAACAGCGCGAGTCCTTGACCAGTGCACCAGGCACACTCCTTCTGCCGCTCGTGGCGCCGGAAGGTAGCCCTCGGGCCGGTCCCTGTACAGACCAGGCGTCCGCAAGGGCAACAAATCCGGTGCGCCCGGTCAGTGCCGCCACCTGTCGGACAGGTCGCCGGACCCTGACCGGGCGCACCGCGACCGGGACTGGCTCGCAGCCCGGTCAGCGACACGCGGCGCAAGGCCGCGCGGCCGCGGTTCGCCGTTCGATCGGATTCATGCGCCCAGGCCCGCTTCCCACGCGGTGAGCGCGGTGGAGTCCGTCGACACCAGGAACTCCGGTCGCGGATTGGGGACCGGCACGGGCGCGTTGTCCACGCTGTTGTACGTGATCAACAGCAGCCGCCGGTCCTGCGGGGACATGTTCGTACCGGACCCGTGGATGAGCCGCGGATCGAACAACAGCAGGCTGCCCGCGGTGCCAGTGGCCGCGCGGATACCGAGGTCCGCCGCGACCGAGGCCAGTTGCCGCGGGCTCAGTTGGTAGTTGAGGTCGGCCTTGAGGTTCGCGGCCCAGTCATCCCCGGCGCTGCGCCGCTCGGTCCGCACCGTGCCCAGCAGGTGCGAACCAGGCAGGAACAGCAGCGGACCGTTGAAGTCCGTCGCGTCGTCGAGGAACAGCGCGATGTTCATCGCCCGCGGGGTGCGCATGCCGTCCTCGCGCTCCCAGAAGATGTAGTCCTGGTGCCAAGGCCACACGTCGCCACGCAGCGCCAGCTTGGCGTTGACCTTCGACTGGTACACGTAGACCTTGCTCTCAAGGACCTGCTCCGCCGCCCCCAGCAACCTCGGCAGCCGGGTGAGCCGGTCGAACAGCGAGCTGACCTGGTGGCAGCCGTGCACGCCGCGCACGGTCGTGCCGTCCGTCTCGAGCATGCGGCCGGGGTGGTCCAGCGCGAACAACGTCTCGACATCGTCCCGCACCAGCGCGAGATCCGCGGGCGGGATGACGTCGGGAACGACGACGAACCCCTCGGTGTGGTAGGTGGCGAACTGCGAATCGGTGAGCATGTTCTCCCCCGACAATCTCTCGGTGATTACCCTGGTGATCTGCACCAGTGGTACTGACTGAACGCGGCGTCGCCCTGTGCGATCGGCTGCACCTCCGTTGGTGCGGGCTCAATGGCCCTGGGTTGCCATCTCCGCCAGGAATTCCGCGATCGCCCCGACTTGGGGCTCCTGGAAGAGCGAGAAGTGGTCGCCCGCGATCACCCGGGTGTCCACCAGACCCGGGCACAACTCCCGCCACCTCGCGCTGGCCTTCTCCCGCACAGCCGGGTCGGTGTCAGCACTCTGTAGCAGGGCAACGGGTCCGGACCACGGCGCTGGCACGTACCTGCTGGCCGCCAGCGAGTGCACGTGGTACAGCTCGAGGCGTCGTTGCAGGTGCTCCCTCGCCACCGCCGAGAGCTCGCTCGGGTCCTGGCCGGTGACGTCCTGGATGGTCACCGGATCGCCATCGAGCAGCAGCTCGGGCGGGTACGTGTCCACCAGGACCACCATGGCGGGGCGCTCACCCGCGCTGGCCAACCGGCGGGCCAGTTCCAGCGCGACCAGGCCGCCCATCGACCAGCCGAGCAGCACGTGCGGTCCGGGGACCCCGGCGACCTCCGCGACGTACCGGTCGGCCAGGCCGGTCACGTCCTGACCGGCGTCCGGTTCGGTGGGAGCTTGCAGGGCGTACACCGGACGGCCCAGTTCCGGCCGCAGGGACAGCGAACGAAACCCCAGCACATCGCCCCCTGCCGGGTGAACGCAGATCAATGGCAGCCCGGCACCGTCCCTGCGCAAACGCACCAGACTGCCCAGTCGGACCGACGAGCTGGCGGTGCGCACCAGCCGCGCCAGGCGTGTGGCGGAGGCCAGCCGATGGCCACTGTCATCGTCATCCGCGTCGAACAGCACGGTCACGGGCAGGCTCAGGCCCATCGCCTCGTTGATCCTCGCGATGAGCTGCACCGCGAGCAACGAGTGCCCACCCAGGTCGAAGAAGTCCTCGTCCGCACCGACCTGGGTACCGAGCAACTCCTCCATGCAGTGGAGGATGACCAGTTCCACCGTGTCGACGGGCTGGGCCAGGTGGCGCGACCGGGCTGTCGTGGACTGCTCGGCCAGCGAGCGGACATCGACCTTCCCGTTCGTGGTCAACGGGATCTCGCTGATCCGGTGGTACTCCTCCGGGACCAGCTCCGCCGGGAGGCGCTCGCGGACGAACGCGTCGATCTCCGCCTCGGGCGGGGCGTCGGCGAGGAGGTACGCGACCAGGCGTGTGCCGCGGTTCTCGTCGTTGCTCGCCACCACAACCGCGTCGCGGACAGCCTCGTGCTCCAGGAGGGCGGCGCGTACCTCCTCGGGTTCGACGCGGACACCCCTGATCTTGACTTGGTCGTCCACCCTGCCCACGTAGTGCAGGCCTCCACCGGGCGTGTGGCAGGCCAGGTCACCAGTCCGGTAGAGCCGGCCGCCGGGGGTGTTCGCGAACGGGTCCGGCACGAACCGTTGCGCCGTCAGGCCGGGGGCCGAGTGGTAGCCCCTGGCCAGCCCGGCACCACCGATGTAGATCTCGCCCGTGACACCGACGCCGACCGGTCGTAGCCGCTGGTCCAACACGTAGATCTGGGTGTTCGCGATCGGCCGCCCGATCGTCACCGGTCCTGTCGTGGTGGTGACCTCGTGGACGCTGCACCCGACGGTGGCTTCGGTTGGCCCGTACTCGTTGAACAACCTGGTCGGCCCATCGCGCCACGGCCGGGCGACGTCCGCGGTCAGCGCCTCACCGCCCACGACGAGCGCCCGCACCCGACCGGCGAGTTGGTCAAAGCTGTGGTTCAGTACCTTCAAGTGCGACGGGGTCAACTTCAGTATCGCGGGTTCGTCCAGAGTGGGCAGGCCCTCGGCCAGCCGTAGCACGTCCCGCCACGCGGGGTTGATCCGCACCGAACCGCCAGCCACCAACGGTGTGAACAGGCTGGTGACGGTCAGGTCGAACGCGACCGAGGAGTGCAGCACGGCTGCCGTGTCGGCTGTTCCGTACGCGGCGGCACTCCACCGCACGTAGTTGGCCACGGCGCTGTGCGGGATCATGACGCCCTTCGGGACACCCGTCGACCCGGAGGTGAAGATCACGTACGCCAGGTTGTCCGGTGTCACCCCGGAGTCGGGGCGAGGGCAGGTCGGCCTGCTCTCGGTGATGTCCAGCACCTCGAAGCCGCCGACCCACCGGTCGGGGTCGTCGGTGACCAGGTGCGTCGAGCCGACCCGACCCAGCAACGTGGCCACCCGGTGTGCGGGAAGGTCGACGTCCAAGGGCACGTACCCGCCCCCGGCCTTCAGGACGCCGAGCAACGCCACCACGAGGTTCGCCGAATGCCGCACGCCGACCCCGACCAGGACCTCCGGGCCGACGCCTCGCGCCCGCAGCACCCCGGCGAGGGCGTTCGCCCGCTCGTCGAGTTCGCGGTACGACAACCGCTCATCACCGCTGTGCACCGCAACCGCGTTCGGGGTCGCGGCCGCCTGGTCCTCGAACAGCTCGTGGAGGCAGCGGGCAGGTTCGGTGTTGGCCGTCAGGTTGAAGCGGACCACGAGGTCGTGCCGGGTCGGCGCGTCCAGTGGGTCGAGGTCGGCCACCCGGACCGTCGGGTCACCGGTCACCTCGGCGAGAACGGTGGCGTACTGCCGGGCCAAGACGGTCACGTAGTCGTGTGCGAAGCGGTCCGGTACGTAGTGCCAGACGAATCGGACCGTGTCCGCACCGACCACGCACTCCAGTTTGAGGTCGTACGACTCGGCCTCGACGTCCTCCCAGTCCAAGGTGAAGGTGACCGCTCCGGCGGCCAGCGGTTCGACCGCGGTCTTGTACTCGAAGGCCGCTTCCCATGCGACGGGTTCGGTGGCGTAGGGGTCGAGCAGGCACTCCGCCAACTCGTCCACTTCGGACAGTTCGGCCTCGGTGCTTGCCACGAGCTCGTTGAACCTGGTGTCCTCGCCGATCTCGCTGCGCACGCCGACCCACCGGGCCAGCGGCCCGGCACAGTCCCGCAACTCGTCCAGGTCCCGGCCGGGAAAGCAGGTGCCGACGGTCAGGTCTGGCCGGCCGGAGACCCGGGACAGCAGGACCTGCCAGCACGCCAGCAAAACGCATTCCACCGACGTGTTCAACCTGGCGGCGCAGCTGTGCAGCGCCTGGGGCATCTCGACGGTCACGTACCGGCCGTCGGTCAGTGCGCCCTCCTGATGCCCGCCCGCGAGTGGCAGACGCAGCAGGGTGTTCACGGACCGGCGGCGCAGCAGCGCGACGGCCTCCTCCTGCGGTTCCTGTCCCAGTTCATGTTGCCACTGCGCGAGTTGGCTGTGTCGAAGACCGACATGGTCCAACGGATCCTGCCGGTAGGCCGACACCAGATCGGCGACTATCGTGCGCAATGCCGCGCTGTCCACGACGAGGGCCGTGGTCGTGATCAGCAGTGCGTGGTCGTCGGGTCCACGCGTGATCAGCACCACCCTGAGCGGCGATCCCGTGTGGAGGTCGCCACGCGCGGTCCACTCCGCGCGCCGGATCCGCTCCAGATGCGACTGTCCATTAAGGACAATTCGACGCACCGCGACCAGAGGTGCCTCATCGGACACCACCTGGACCGCGGTCATTCCGTCCTGTACCGGATGGAACGAGGTGCGCAGCATCTCGCGCTCCCGAACCACTGTGGCGAAGGCGGACGCCAGCCGGTCCACGTCCAGCTGGCCACGGATCCGGACCAGTGCCTGCGCCCGGCACTCCCGGCCGCGTTGCCGTTGCTGCCACACGCGCAACTGCTGTGCAGACAGCCGATATCCCTCGACCTGAACCGCCATGACCTCGTCCGTTCTCGAGCAGCTGATCCCAGTGGATCAGCCGAAACTCATCATGTCGCCCATGGCCACGAGCAGCTTCCGCTTGCCACCGAACGGGTTGCGGGCGTGGGCGACCGAGATGTTGTCCAGCATCAGCACATCACCCACCTGCCACGGGAAGCTGACCTCCAACTCCGCGTACACCCGGCAGATCTCGGCCATGGCGTCGTCCGGGATGGGAGTGCCGTCGCCGAACCGGCAGTCCCGGGGGAGTTCGTCACGATCGAAGGTCGCCAGGATCGACTTCCGCGTCCGCTCGTCGAGGCACGAGAGGTGCCAGTGCTGCGCCTGGTTGAACCACGACCACTCGCCGGACACCGGATGGCGGAGTACCGAAGGACGTACCGCCGAGGTGTACAGCCGGTCGTCCCGCCACTCGTACCGCAGGCCCTGCGCGACGCACCGCGCCTGGACCTCGGCACGGCTGTTGGTCCGGAACGCCGTGCGCCAGTCGAGGCCCAGGCCGGTGCCGTACCCGCGCAGGTACATCACGTTCTTCGCGGCGAACTCCGCGCGCAGGTCCGGATGGAGGGTCCGGTACATGACCCGGCTGTCAACGATCGGCGTCTCCCCACCCCATGTCGCCGGGCACTTGGCGCAGAACCAGATCCGTCCTGGGCCGCTGTCGTTGAAGGAGTCCCGGTTGTGCCACAGCAGCTTCTCCTCCGGTGGGAAGAGCGTGGGCGGGTAGGCTCGGCCGTTCAGCGAGGACTGCGAGTGCTCGCCGTTGTCGACGAACAGATCGGTCACGAAGACGGAGGCGAACCGTTCCAGTTCCTCGGATTCGGTGATTTCGAAGCCGCGGAACAACAGCGCCCCGCTGGTGAGGAGCGCATCATCCAGCATGGCTCGGTTATTCCGCGCCCACGCGACCAGGTCGACCTGTTCCTGATTCGGTGTGGCCACCACCGGCAGGGTGGTCCCCGGTGCGAGAGGAGCCAGGCCAACCAGGTCCGCGGAGTTCGCGATGACCTTCTTCGGCGCGGTTCGCTTCAGCTCGCGCAGGCGGCCCCGCACGCTGTTCCTGTCCATTCCGTGCGTCTTGCCCCGCTCCGGTCGGGGGCGGGACAGCTCGGCCCGGTGGTCTGGCTGCTCGGCGAGGGCGGTCACGAGCCGCACGTAGTCCGCCGCCAGCAGGGTGACCGCATCCCGGTCGAACACCTGAACGTCGTACTCCCAGGCGCCGACGATCGTCGTACCTTCCTCGGCCATCAGCAGGGTCAGGTCGAACCGGGTGGTGTCCAGGTCGAACTCCAGCGGATCGAGGCGGACACCAGGCAGCGTCCGGTTGCCGCGCCGGGTGTTGTCCAGCATCAGGTTGGTCTGGAACAGCGGGCTGTGGCCGCGGTCGCGTGGCGGGTTCACCACCTTCACGACCTCCTCGAACGGCAGGTCCTGGTGCGCGTACGCGGCCAAGGTCGTGGCACGTGCCCGGCACACCAGCTCCCGCCAGGTCGGTTCACCGTCCACAGTGGTGCGCAGCACGACCTGGTTGACGAAGAAGCCGATCAGGTTCTCCACCGCCGGGTCCGACCGGTTGGCGAGGTTCGCGCCAACGGCGAGGTCGGTCGAGCCGGTCCGCTCGTGCAGCAGCGCGTACAGCGCGGAGAGCAGGACCATGAACAGGGTCGCGTCCTCCTGCCGGGCCAGGGCGTGGATCTTGTCCGCGGTCGTGCTCGGGATGGTGAACTCCACCCGGTGGCCGACGAACTGCGCCGGGGCCTCGCGGGGACGGGTCATCGGCAGCGCGGGGATCTCCAGAATGCCCGCGAGCTGGTCGCGCCAGTAGTCCCGGGCCTTCGCCAGGTGGCCCTCGTCGAGCAGACAACGTTGCCACACGGCGTAGTCCGCGTACTGGACCGGGAGATCGGGCAGCACCGGCGGACGGTTCTCCTGCCGCGCCGCGTACAGCTCGCTGAACTCGTCCAGCAGCACGCCGGTGGACCACCCGTCGAACGAGATGTGGTGCACGCTCACCAGCAGCAAGTGCTCGGTGGCGGACAGCCGGACCAGGTGGGTCCGCATCACGGGGCCGTTGGCCAGGTCGAACGCCCGGACGGACTCGGCAAGCGCCAATCGCATCGCCTCGGCCTCGGGATCGTCGACGGTGCTGACGTCCACGGTGACCAGGTCGACCGGCTGGTACTGCTGTACGGACTGGTAGGGCCGGCCGTCCTCGGTGACGAGCACCGTCCTGAGCACTTCGTGCCGGCGGACGATCTCGTTGAGCGCGTGGTGCAAGGCTGGCACGTCCAGGTCCCCGGTCAGCCGGACGTACAGGGGGACGTTGTACCGAGGATTGTCGGGCGCGAGCTGGTGCAGGAACCAGAGGCGTTCCTGCGCGCGGGAAGTGGGCATCAAGGTAGTGCGGGGCACAGGTGCCAGCGCGGGCGTGGTGGAACCCGAGGCCTGAGCGCACAGTTCCTCGACCGCTGCCGCCATGTCGGCCAGGACCGGTTTCTCGAAGGGGGTGCGTATCGGGATGTCGACCCCGAGCGCGTCGCGCAGCCGGTACAGCAGCTGGAACGTGAGCAGCGAATGGCCGCCCAGTTCGAAGAAGTGGTCGTCCGACCCGATGCCGTCCTTGACGAGCAGTTCCTCCCAGATGTCGGCGATCGTCCGCTCGGTCGGTGTCAGCGGCCGTGTGTCCCGGCCGTGCGCGTGTGATCGGTCGTCGAGCGCCATCAACTCCCGCAGCACCAGGTGATCCACCTTGCCGCTGGGCGTCAAGGGGAACTCGCGCAGCAGCACGTAACGGGCGGGCACCATGTGTGCCGGCAGGTGTGCTTTGGCGTGCGCCGCCACCGCGGTGAGCCTTCGTGCGGCGGTCGTTCGCCACATCGGGTCGTTCGCGTACTCGCCAGAACCGGCAGCCTTGGGCGCGGCGGGGTTGGCAACCGCGGGCGCAGATGTTGGCTGGAGGAGCACATCGTACGAGCCGTCGGGGGCGCCAGCTGCCCAGCTGAGGTCGACCTCGTAGGACAGCCGCTCGGCCAGCGCGCGGACCTCGTCCGGATCGATTCCCGCTGGTGCCGCCACACTCGCGCGCGGCACTTCTCCGGCCGGTGCGTCGGCCAGCGCGACACGCCCGCCAAGCGCCTCGGACAGCCGGGAGTTGGCCAGGTTCCGCAGCTGGATCCGTCGCGGCTGGCGCCCGGTCAGCAGGTTCTCGATCGCCGCGAGGTCCATGCCGACCGCGTTGTGACTGTCCCATTCGGACTGTTCAAGTCGGTTCCCGCCGACCTCGATGACGACGTCGTACCGGTAGGAGACCAGTTCGTTGCGGTACGGCCCGGGTTTTGGCACCACCCGCACAGCGCTGACACGCTCCCAGCGTTGTGCCAGGTCGGTGAACAGGCGCGGGTCGACGCACAGTTCCTCCTCGCCGTCGACACCGCGCCGGACGCGGGCGCGCAGGGTGCCGGCGGTGTCCCCGTTCGCCGCCTGGTGCATGACGACGTCGGTGTGGAACAGGTCCAACATCGCGAAATTCCGGACGTCCCCGACGAAGACGTGGCCGCGTACCGGGATCGCGGCGACAGCCTGCCGGATGATGTCGGTGAGGTAGTCGACCGACGGGAAGTACTGGACCACCGAGTTCATGATCACGGTGTCGTACTCATCACCTTCGGTGATGCTCCGGTGCGCCGGTGCGGCCCGCAGGTCGACCCGGTCCACGAGGTCCGGCACGGCCTGGGCCAACGCCTCCCGGACGTGGTCGACCACCGAAGCGGACAGGTCCGTCGCCCGGTAGCTGACGCACTCGGGTGCGACGCGGGCCAGGATCATTCCGGTGCCACAGCCGATCTCAAGCGCGTGGCGGGGCCGCAGGGCATGGATGGCGGCCACGGTGTTGTCCAGCCAGGACCGCATCTCGTCCTCGGCGATGGGGCTACCGGTGAAGCTGCTGGTCCAACCGGCCAGGTCGAAGAACGGCGTCGGCGAGGTTTGTAGGTCCCCGTACAGGTTCTGGTACAGCATCTCCCACTGGTCGACCACGTTCTCCGCCTGACCGGGATCGGGCGTGCCCGCCTCAACCCGGACGAACGCGACCAGCTCGGCACCGGAGGGGCGGTCGGCGACCTCGACGGCGGCCTGCCGGACGTGCTGGTGCCCCTCCAGCACCGCTGCGATCTCTCCCGGCTCGACTCGATGGCCGCGCACCTTGGCCTGGTCGTCCACCCTGGACAGGAACTCCAGCTCGCCGTCGCCGCGCCACCGGACGAGGTCGCCCGTCCGGTACAGCCGCCCTCCGGGCAGTTGCCCGAACGGATCCGGCACGAACCGTTCCGCGGTCAGGTCAGGCCGCCGCCAGTACCCGTGCGAGACACCGGCACCGCCGACGTAGAGTTCCCCCGCCACGCCAACCGGAACCGGACGCATCCGGTCGTCGAGGACGTAGCAGCACGTGTTGTGGATCGGCCGCCCGATCGGCACCCGCGAACCCACCTGGTCGGCGGTTTCGTAACACGCGCACGCCACAGCTGTCTCGGTGGGCCCGTACTCGTTGAACAGCCTGGCCGTGTGCCACTGGGGGAGTTGTTCCTCGTACAGGGCTTCACCGCCGACGACCAGAGACCGGGCCCACTGACTGTCGACGGCGGCATCGGCGAGCAGTTGGAGGTGCGATGGCGTGAGCTTGACCAAGCTCAGGTTGGTCATCCGCTCCGCACAGGTCCGCAACGCCTCCCCGGGCGCGCCGGACTCGTCCAGCAGGATCAACCGCTGTCCGACCAGCAACGGCGCGAACACGCTCGTCACCGTCATGTCCGCACTCAGCGAGGAGTGCAGCGGCACCCCGTCGCCCTCCGCGACCGCGAACGCCTCCACCGCCCACAGCAGGTAGTTGACGAGGTTGCGGTGTGACAGCATCACCCCCTTGGGGCCGCCGGTCGAACCCGAGGTGTAGATCACGTACATCGGGTCGTCCGGCCGGCACCGAACCTCGCTCAAGGCGCCGTCCGCGGACCACTCGTCCACGAGGACGATCCGCGCGGTCTCGGGCCGCAACCGGTTGGCGAACTGGGACTCGGTGACCAGGAACCCGGCGGTGCTGTCGTCGAGCAGCCACCGCAGCCGAGCGTCGGGGTGCTGGGGATCCAGGGGGACGTAGGCGGCCCCGGCCTTCATGATGCCCAGCAGTGTGACTGGCAACGCCGGCGACCGGGAAAGCAGCACGCCCACCAGTGATCCACGTCCGACACCGAGCCCACGCAGGTGTTCGGCGAACGCGCTGGCCCGCTGGCTCAGTTCGCCGTAGGTCAGCTCTTCGGTCGAGGCGGTGACGGCGATGGCGTCGGGCGTGCGCCGGGCCTGTGCCTCGACCAACTCGACCACCGTCGTGTCCGGGACGGCGCGGTCGGTGCCGTTGCCCTCGGTGAGCAGTCGCCGCTGGTCATCCTCGGTCATCATCGGGAGATCGCGTAGCAGGGTGTCGGGCGCGTGGGCCGCGGCTTCGAGCAGCACGGTGAACGACCGCGCGATCCGCGCCACCGTCGAGTGGTCGAACAGATCCGTCGCGTAGATCAGCTGGCACTCCAGCCCGGCTGGGGTCTCGACGAGGCTGAGGTCCAGGTCGAACCGGGCACCGGTCTGCTCGACCTCGAGCGGGGTGATCACCATGCCCGGCGCCATCTCGACCGCCTCGGGCTGGTTGTGCAGCACGCAGTTGACCTGGTAGACGGGGTTGCGGCTGAGGTCGCGCTCCGGCTGGATCGTCTGCACGAGCAGGTCCAGCGGGATGTCCTGGTGCTCGTAGGCGGCAAGGCAGGTCGTCCTGGTGTGGCGGACGAACTCCCGGAACGGCACGTGCCCGGACGGGCGGCCCCGCAGCACCACCGAGTTGGCGAAGAACCCGATGAGGGAGTGGAACTCGGTGAACCTGCGGTTGGCCACGGCCGTACCGACCAGGATGTCGTCCTGCCCGCTGTAACGCGCCAGCACGGTCTGGAATGCTGCCAGGAGCACCATGTAGAGCGTGGCGCCGGTCTCCCGGGCCACCGCGTGGATCCGGTCCAGTACCGTGTCCGGAACGACGAAGTTGTGCGCGGCACCGCGATAGCTCGCGTGTGCGGGCCGCAGCCGGTCGGTGGGCAGGCGCAGCAGTTCTGGTGCCCGCGCGAGCTGCGCCGTCCAGTACCCGATCTGGTCGGCGGCTTCCTCGCTCGCCAACCAGTCCTGTTGCCAGCGGGCGTAGTCGGCGTACTGCAACGGCAACTCGGGCAACGGGCTGGGCTTGTCGGCCAGGTAGGCGTCGTACAACGCGGCGACCTCACGGGAGAAGACCGCGAGCGCCCAGCCGTCGACGACCGCGTGGTGGAACGTCAACAGCAGGATCGATTCGTGCCAGTCCATCCGCAGCAGGTGGAACCGCACCAGGGGGTCGGTGGCGAGGTCGAACGGGGCCGACTCCTCGGTCGCCATCAGCCGACGCAGCTCCTGCTGCCGCTGTGTCGGCGACAGCCCGGTCAGGTCGATGATCGGCAGCTGGCGTGGTTCGGCGGGGCGTACCCGTTGCTTGATCTCGCCCTCGTGCACCACGAGTGCTGTCCGTAGCGCCTCGTGGCGAAGCAGGATTTCGTTCAGGGCGTGTTCGAGGGCGTCGGGTCGCACCCGCCCGGTGAGGCGGCACGGGACCGAACTGACGTAGGCGGTGCTGTGCCGATCCATCTCGTGCAGGAACACCATCCGACGCTGGGTGAACGAGGGCGGGGCGTACTCCTGCTCGCCGTCCAGCGCCTGTGCGACTATCCCTCTCTCCCAGAGCCGTCGCCGTAGCTCGGCCCGCTTGCCCGGTTGCAGTTCGGCGATCCGCGCCGCCAGGTCCGTCATCAGGACACCCCCTCGGTTTCCCCTCAACCGTGCGCTACCAGGTGCGAAGCGCGCCTTCCAGGAACAGCTGCCGACTGTGCCGGCGTTGCACCTTCCCGCTCGTAGTGGTCGGCAGGCCGCCCGGCTTGAGTAACGTGACCGCGGCCACGCCGAGCTGGTGCTCCTCGGCCACCCGCTGGCGAACCGCCTGGAGCAGTTCGGCCTCGGTCACCTCGCCGGACTTCCGGGACTCGGCCGGGCCGTCCGGTACGACTCGGAACCGGCGTGCGACCTCGGCCACCACCCCCAACCGGGACTCACCGTCCACCTCGTACCGGAAGGCCGCGCACCGGTTCGACGCCAGGGCCGGGTGGCTCGCGGTGACGGTCAGCTCCACATCGGACGGATAGTGGTTGCGACCGTCGATGATGATCAGGTCGTCCAGCCGGCCCAGGATGATCAGGTGCCCCTCGCTGAAGAAGCCCAGGTCGCCGGTGCGCAGGAACGAGCCCGCCACCCCGGGTACCTTCCAGTGGAACTTCGCCGCGGTCGCCTCCGGCTGACCCCAGTACCCCTGCGCGATGCTGGCGCCCGCGACCCAGATCTCGCCGACCTTGTCCGGCGGGCACGGCTCGCACGTCTGGGGATCGACGATCCGCACGGTCAGGTTCTCCGGAACCCGCCCGCACGGCACCAGTTTCCGTTGAGCGCCTGGGTCTTCCCTGACGATTCCCTTGTCCTCCAACAGGTCGCTGTCGACGGTCACCAGCCGGCGGTCCTCCGGCCGCCGTCCACCGCTGACGTAGACCGTCGCTTCGGCCAGCCCGTAGCACGGCATGAACGCCGTGTCGCGGAACCCCGCCGGCCGGAACGCCTGCCGGAACCGCTCCAGGGACTCCGCGCGTACCGGTTCGGCGCCGTTGAGCGCGTACTCCCAGCAGGACAGGTCCAGTCGTTCGCGTTGTTCGGGCGTTGTCCTCGTGACGCACAGGTCGTACGCGAAGTTCGGCGCGCTGCACATGACCGCGCGATGCCGATCGATCGCCTCCAGCCACACCAGCGGCCGCATGATGAACGTCGTCGGTGCCATGAGCACGGCCGTGCCGCCGAGGTACATCGGCAGCAGCAGCTTCGCCAGCCCCATGTCGTGGAACAGCGGCAGCCAGCTCACGGTCCGGAACCTCGCCGCGATCGCGGGATCGGTGCTGACCCGCATGGCGCCGGCGACCGCGGCGAAGTTCTCCAGCACGTTCTCGTGAGCGATCATCGCCCCCTTCGGTGCGCTGGTCGACCCGGAGGTGTACTGGAGGAAGGCGAGGTCGGAGGCAGCGGTGTCCGAGGCCGTCCACTCCTCCGCCGGGGTGCGGGTCAATTGGTCGACCGTGGCGAGTTCGAGGCCGCCGAGGTCGTACTGGGAGCGCAACTCCGCCGCGGCCGGGGTGGTCAGCGCCAGCACGGGGGAGGCGTCCTTGACGATCGACTGCACGCGGCTGAGGAACCGCGTCCCGCCGGTCAACGACTCGGGGTAGGGGATGGGCACCGCGACCAGTCCGGCGTACGCGCAGCCGAAGAAGCTGACGACGAAGTCCAAACCGGACGGTTGCCAGACCAGGACCCTGTCCCCGTGGGTGGTTCGCCGCCGCAACGCTGCCGCGACGCCGCGCGCCTTCCGGTCCAAGTCGCCGTACGTCAGGGTCTCCACCGGTTGGCCCTCGCGGCCCAGCATGACGCACGCGGGTTGGGTGGGGGTGCGCGAAGCGTGCCGCTGGATCATCGTCGCCAACGTGTCCACGGCTGCTTCCCGCCGCACCGGGTGCGAGTCAGTCACCATCTGTCCTTCCCTCCACCGCTGGGAATCCCAACGTGAACGCGCAGAAGTCCCGCCACTGCGCTGTGGTCGAGCTGAAGATCACGGCGGCGTCGGCGACCACCGGGTCGCGGACCACTGCCAGGTCGTCTCGCAGGTACGCGATGTCGTCCTCGCCCAGCGAGCTGTCGAGCGGACCCGTGGTCCACCCGTCGAAGGCTCGCAGTTCCCGCAGTGGGTAGCCCTTGCTGTACCCGCTCATGGCCTTTCCTGGTCGAGTTGCCGCCGCAAGCTCAGCGGCCGCATGTCGGTCCACACCTCGTTGATGAAGTCCAGGCAGGTGCGTTTGTCACCGACCTTGCCGGCATCCCGCCAACCCGCCGGGTTGTCCCGGTCGGTCGGCCAGATGGAGTACTGCTCCTCGTGATTGAGCACGACCTTGTACCGCGTGCTGTCCTGGTTCTCATCCGTGTCCAACGGCACGTTGTCCTCCATTGTCCGAATGGATTGTCATTGCTCGGTGTGCACCGACCGTTCGACCATCGTGACGAGGTCGTCGAGTTCGTCCGCGACTTCGTCAGGTTGGGTCAACTGATCCGCGATCTCGCGGGCGAGTGCGGCGACCGTCGGATTCTCGAACAGCCGACGAAGGGGAATCTCGACCTTGAAGTGGTCGCGCACGGCGGCAAGAACGGTGGTCGCCAGCAGGGAGTGGCCGCCGATGAGGAAGAAGTCGTCGGACACTCCGACTCGGTCGAGGCCCAGTACGTCTGCCCAGATCGCTGCCAGTGCGGTTTCGGTGTCGGTGCGTGGGGCGAGGTATTCGGTCTGGTTGACTCGGGCAGCTTCGAGGGTGTCGGGCAGTGCCTTGGTGTCGAGTTTTCCGTTCTGTGTCAGCGGCAACGACTCCAGTGGCACGAACAGTGACGGCACCATGTAGTCCGGGAGGCTGTCGCGTACCGCGTCGCGCAGTGCTGCGGCGTCGACTTCGTTGCCAGTTGCGGCGACGATGTAGGCGATGAGGACGTCTCCGCGTCCCACCACTGCGGCCTGTGAGACTCCCGGTTGGCGTTCCAGTACCAGTTCCACCTCGCCGGGCTCCACCCGGTTTCCCCGGACCTTCACCTGACGATCAGCCCGCCCGAACAACTCCAGGCTGCCGTCCACGAGCTGCCGACCGAGATCACCAGTCCGGTACAGTCTTGCGCCGGGCAGTGGCGTGATCGGGTCGGGCAGGAAGCGTTCGGCGGTGAGGTCCGGCCGGTCGAGGTAGCCGCGGCTGAGCCCCTCGCCGCCGACGTACAACTCGCCGGGGACACCCTGCGGGACCGGCCGCATCGACTCGTCCAGGACGTAGACGACGGTGTTGGGAAACGGCTTGCCGATCAGGTTCCGGCGTTCGTACTCGCTGTCGTGCCCACGCGCTGGGTGGAAGGTGCTGTCAATCGTGCACTCGGTCATGCCGTACTGGTTGACCACGACACAATCCGGCCCGGTCAGTTCCTTGATCGTGGCCAGCTCGTCGGCGTAGAGGGTGTCCGAAGCGACGATCAGCACCTTTATGAAGTCCAGCCGTTCACCGGTCGACCGCAGGTGTGCCACCAGGCCTTTGATCACCGCGGGCACGAATTCGGCGCAGTCGACCCGTTCGCGGCGCATCAGGTCGAACAGTTCGGCGGGGCGCAGCAGCAGGTCCTGCGGGCAGAGTACGAGCCTGGCGCCGGACAGGATGGCCCGTACGAGGTCGAAGGTGAAAACGCTGAAGCCCTCGCTGGCCATCTGGAGTATCGAGGTGACCCGGCCACGCAGGCGGTAGGTCTCGTCATATGCCGCGAAACCGGATACCAGGTTGTGGTGTTCGAACATGACGCCCTTGGGTGTACCGCTGGACCCCGAGGTGAACACGGTGGTCAACATGTCGTGCGGCCGCACGACCACGCCCGAGTTGTCCGTTGGCTCGTTGTCCAGCTTCGGGTTCCCGTTGACGAGAACCGTTGTCGCGTCGAGGTTGTCCAAGTCCTCGGCGAGGCGTCGGTGTGCGAGCACATGTGTGACGCGAGCTTCGGCGATGATGGCATCCCGGCGCCGCACCGGCATGTCCGAGGGCAGCGGAACCGAGGAGGCGCCGGCCTTCCAGATCCCGATTACCGCGGCGATCATCTCAGTCGACCGGTCCATCAGCACGCCGACACGGGACTGGTTGCTGAGGCCGTACCGCCGGAGGTGGTGCGCCACCTGGTTGGCGCGGTCGTTGAGGTCCCGGAACGTCACCTGGTCCGTGCCGCACACGACGGCCACCCCGTCGGGGGTGCGCTCCACCTGTGCCTCGAACAGGTCCGGGATGGTGTCGACCGGTACCGGGCGTGCGAGTTCGGTCCAGCTCTCGCTCAACTGCTTGTGTTCCGCTGGGGACAGCAGGTCGATCGCACCGCAGCGGATGTCCGGTTCGGCCACGACTGCCGTGAGGGCTCGGAGGAAGTACGTCGTGATCCGCTCGATCGTTGACCGGTCGAACAGGTCCGTGGCGTATTCGAGGGAGCTGACGATGCCCGCGGGCGTTCCGTCCGAGCCACGCCGTTCGCGCATCTGGAAGACCAGATCGACCTTCGCGGCCGTGCTGCCGCGGGGGATCTCGGTCGCATCCAGGTCCACCAGCTGGGTTTGGAAGTCGCTGGTGTTGTCGAAGGCGAGCATCACCTGGAACAACGGGTGCCGCGCCAACGACCGCTCCGGGTTCAGCACCTCGACCAACCGCTCGAACGGCACGTCCTGGTGCTCCAACGCACCCACGTCGCCGTCACGCACCCGACCGACCAACTCGCCGAAGGTCGGGTCGCCCGACACGTCCACCCGCAACACCAACGTGTTCACGAAGAACCCGACAAGATCCGCCACAGCCTCGTCCAGCCGGCCAGCCACCGGACTGCCCACCACCACGTCAGTCCCGCCGCCCAACCGCGACAACAGCACCGCCAGGCCAGCCCGCACCACCATGAACAACGAGGCGCCCCACTCGGCGGCGATCCGCGCCAACCCCGCGTGGACCTCCGCAGGCACCACGAAGCCGACCGAATCGCCCCGGAAACTCGCCACGGCAGGCCGACGGCGGTCCACCGGCAGGCTGATCTCCAGCGGGATGCCAGCCAGCCGTTCGCGCCAGAACGCCAGTTGCCGTGAGACCACGCTCCCCGGATCTTCCTCCGAGCCCAGCAACTCCCGCTGCCACAGCGTGTAGTCCACGTACTGCACGGGCAACGGCTGCCAGGCGGGCGAGGTGCCCGTTCGGCGGGCCGCGTAGGCGGTACCGAGGTCTTGGGCCAGCGGGCTGGCCGACCAGGCATCGCCCGCGATGTGGTGCACCACGATGACGAGCACATGTTCGTCTTGCCGCACTTGGAACAGGCAGATCCGCAACGGCAGGTCGGTCGTGAGGTCGAAGGGATACTCGCAGGCCCTTTCCACCGCCTGCTCGACCTGATCGCGGT
Organism: Kutzneria viridogrisea DSM 43870; assembly: GCF_000525635.1. Lineage (NCBI taxonomy): Bacteria > Bacillati > Actinomycetota > Actinomycetes > Pseudonocardiales > Pseudonocardiaceae > Kutzneria > Kutzneria viridogrisea. The sequence continues at coordinate 5,288,026 of NZ_CP007155.1, read as the reverse complement.
CGACCCGTTGGACCGTCACGTCGACCGTGGCCTCCGCGCTGTCCAGGACCTGTTGGGTCGGCTGGCCGTCCAACTCGACGAACCGCGTGCGCAGGGTCTCGTGCCGGGCGACCACGTCCTGGACCGCCGCCGTCAACGCGGCGAGGTCGAGCTCTCCGGTGAGGCGCACCGGCAGGGCCATGTTGTAGGTCGGGTTCGGGCCTTCCAGCCGATTGAGGAACCACAGCCGCGACTGCGCATAGGACAGCGGGATCTCGTTGGGACGTACGCGTGGGCACAGCTCCGGACGGGTTTCACTGGTCGTGTGCGGGCCGTCGAGCAGTGCGGCGAGGCCGGCGATCGTGGGCGCGTCGAACAGCCAGCGGATCGGGACCTCGCTGCCGAGTTCCGCCCGGATCTTGCTGATCACCCGGGTGACTGCCAGGGAGTGGCCGCCGATGAGGAAGAAGTCGTCGGACACTCCGACTCGGTCTACGCCCAGCACGTCCGCCCAGATCGCAGCCAGTGTGGTCTCGGTGTCGGTGCGTGGGGCGAGGTATTCGGTCTGGTTGACTCGGGCAGCTTCGAGGGTGTCGGGCAGTGCCCTGGTGTCGAGTTTTCCGTTCTGTGTCAGCGGCAACGACTCCAGTGGCACGAACAGTGACGGCACCATGTAGTCCGGGAGGCTGTCGCGTACCGCGTCGCGCAGTGCTGCGGCGTCTACCTGGCTGCCAGTTGCGGCGACGATGTAGGCGACGAGGACGTCTCCACGTCCCACCACTGCGGCCTGGGAGACTCCCGGCTGGCGCTCCAGCACCAGTTCCACCTCGCCCGGCTCCACCCGGTTTCCCCGGACCTTCACCTGACGATCAGCCCGCCCGAAGAACTCCAACTGCCCGTCGGGCAACCACCGCGCGAGGTCACCAGTCCGGTACATCCGCGTGCCAGGCTCACCGAACGGGTCGGGCAGGAACACCTCCGCGGTACGGGCGGGCATGTTCAGGTAGCCATGCGCCAAACCAACTCCGGCCGCGTACAGGTTGCCCACGACGCCAGGCGGTACCGTCTGCATCTCCTCGTCCAGCACGTAGCTGCGGGTGTTGCTGATCGGCCTTCCGATGGGCGCGTTCACCGGCCAGTCCGCGACCTCGGCCGCGAGCTTCGCGGTCGTGACCACGTGTGTCTCGCTGGGACCGTAGTGGTTGAACAGCCGACGGTCCTCGACCGCATCGAAGAACCGCCGCACCCGGTCACTCGGGGTCAGTGCCTCGCCGGCCTGCGCCACCACCTTCAACTCGGGCAGCACCACGCCGAGCTCCTCGGCGGCCTCACACACTGCCTCCAGCACCAGGTTCGGCACGTGCAGCTCGCCAACGCCGAACAGCTCCAACCACTCCGCCAGCTTCCTGGCGTCCCGCCGTACTTCCTCGGTCGGCACCGCGAGCACCTTGTCGTACAGCAGGGCCGAGAAGATCTCATGCGCGGACGCGTCAAACCCCAACGACGCGAACTGGGCCACAACCGCACCAGGTTCGACGGCCATGTCCTTGTGGCTCCAGTCGAACAGGTTCACCAAGCTTTCGTGGCTCATCACGACGCCCTTGGGCTTGCCCGTGGAGCCCGAGGTGTACAGCACGTACGCGGGGTTCGCCGGGGTCACCGTCCGGGCGAGGTTTTCGGTGAGGTATTCCGCCTGGGGCTGTTCATCCAGTGCCACCACCGGGCAGTCCAGTCCCAACCGAGACGCGATCTCGCTGGTGGTCACGACGAGTCGTGGCCGTGCGTCGGACACGATCGTTTTGACACGCTTGTCGGGGTACGCGATGTCGATCGGCAGATACGCGGCGCCAGCCTTCAACACCGCCAGCACCGCGACCACCATGTCGATCGACCTCGGCACCATCAGGCCGACTACGCTCTCCTGTGCCACCCCCTGGTCGGCCAGCAGCCGCGCCAGCTGGTTGGCGCGGGCGTTCAACTCGGCACAGGTGACCTTCTCCTGCTCGAACAGCACCGCGAGCGCATCCGGTGCCCGCTCCACGCGTTCCTCGAACAACGCGTGCAGGGTCGTGTCCGAAATCGTGGCAGTACCACCGTCTTCCCACTGGTGCAAGGTCGCGCTTGCCGCAGCGGTGATCATCGGGATCCGCTTGGCGTGCTGGTCCGCCTCGGTCAGGAACGCGTCCAGCAGCAGTGCGAACGTGGCGACGTGACCGCGAATCGTCGGCTCGTCGAAAAGGTCCGCGTTGTACTTGAATACCGCCCTGATCTCATCGCCCATCGAGACCATGTCGACCTCGATGTCCGCCTTGGCGTAGTGGGATTCGGCGGTCAGCAGGGTCGCGGACAGACCGTCCAGTTGCGGCGCCGTGACGGCGTTGTCCAGGTTGAACGTCGTATTGATCAGCTGGGCGCGGGTTCCGTCGACGCCCGCGAGCATCTCGGTGCGCAGTTCGGCGAACGGGTAGGCCGCGTGGTCGTGCGCGGCGAACAGGTCCTGTCGCAACGAGGTGAGGAAGTCCGCCACAGTCATGGCGCCGGTCAGTCGGCTGCGGACGGGGACCATGTTGCCGCAGTTGCCGACCAGCCGGTCCGCACCCTTGTCCTCGCGCAGGGCGATGGGAACGCCGATGACGACGTCCTGGTCACCGGTGACGCGGTGCAGCAGAAGCGCGTATGCGCCGAGCAGGATGGTGAACGGGGTATTTCCCAGTTCCCGCGCGGTCTTCGCGAGCCGAGTGGCCACGTCCTGCCCCAGCACCATCGGTACCTGTCCACCGTGGTAGGTGACTCGCGGTGGACGTGGTCGGTCCGTCGGCAGCCGCAGGGTCGGTACGCCGTTGGGGAAGTGGTTCAGCCAGTACGCCCGGTCGCGCGCCGCGTCCTCACCGCTGAGATAGCGCAGTCGCCGGTCAACGAACTCCTGGTAGCGCGGGGCGGGCGCAAGCCGCTCGGCACCCAGGGACACGCGGGTGTTGTAAAGGTGCTCGAGCTCGTTGAAGAGCACGACGAACGACCAACCGTCGAGTACGGTGTGGTGCGCGGCCACGTGCAACTGGTGGCGGTCGTCGGCGATCTTGAGCACGGCCACGCGGACCAGGGGAGCGGCTGTCAGGTCGAACGTGGTCTCGGTCTGTGCCGTGAGCCACTGCGCCCGGGCGGCCGGATCGGCGGAGAAGTCCAGGACCGGGACGTCCAGTTGGAGCGAGTGCGCGACAAGCTGTTCGGAACCGTCTGCGGCAAATGTGGTTCGCAGGGTGTCGTGTCGACGAACCAGGTCCTGCAACGACTCCCGCAGCGCGTCGACGCGCAACTCGCCGCGTAGTTCCAGCAAGGCCGTCTCGACGCAGACCCGAGCCTGCTCCGGGCCGATCTGGTTGAGCAGCCAGAACTCGCGCTGCATGTCGGTGAGCGGGTACCCGCCGGGTTGGTCGGCCACCGCCTTCGAGCCGGGGAAGAACCCGTGTGCGCGCAGTTCGTTCACCGTGTCGGCGAAGATCGACACGATCCGGTCCACGTCCTCGTCGGTGTGCGCCGTGGACAGGAAGCAGTTGCGGCCCTCCCAGATGTAGAGGCCGCGTTCCACCAGCATCAGGTGGAACAGTTCCACGGTCTCCGACAGCATCGGCTCCTCCGGGAACCGCAGCCGGAACAGCGAGCCGAAGTTCACCACCGCGATCGGCACACCGGCCTCGCGGCACATCGCGTTCAGCCGGTCGGCCATGCCCTCGACCCGCTGGTTGAGCTCGGCGTGCAGACCCGGGCCGCGGCGGCGCATCTCCCGCAGCACGGCCCGGCTCGCGGCCAGGGCGAGCGGGTGCTTGCAGAACGTGCCGGTGAAGAAGGTCCTGACCGACTGCGGGTACGGCGTGTTGCCGAACCCCCAGGCGCCGCCGTCGATCGCGTCGAGGTACTCGCTGTTGCCCGCGACCATGCCGATCGGCAGGCCGCCCCCGATGATCTTGCCGTACACGGCCAGGTCCGCCGGCACGTCGAACAGGGCCTGCGCGCCACCGGGGTGCACCCGGAACCCGGTGATGACCTCGTCGAAGATCAACGCCACCCCGGCCTGCGCGGTGATCTCTCGCAGCTGCCGTAGGAACTCCACCGGCTGAAGTTCGGGCTTCCTGCTCTGCACCGGTTCGACCAGCACAGCGGCGAGTTCGTGCACGTGGTCGCGGAGCATGGCGAGGGCTTCGTCCTCCCCGTACGGCAGGATCAGCGTGTCCTGCCCCACGGCGGCTGGCACGCCAGGCGCCAGTGGAGCCGCGTCACCGGTGCGGCCGTTGGGGTCCTGCCTGGCCAGGATCGGGTCCGCGGAACCGTGGTAGGAACCGGCGAACAGCGCCACCTTCGTACGTCCGGACACGGCTCGTGCCAGTCGCACGGCGACCATCACCGCCTCGGAACCGGTGTTGCAGAACACCGCCCGTTGCTTCCCGGTCATCTCGCAGACCAGTTCGGCCACCTCGGCGGCGAGCAGCGGGTGCGGGCCGAGCTGCATGCCGTGGTCCAGCTGACCGGTGATGGCCTCGTTGATGAAGGATTCGTTGTGCCCGAACAGGTTGACACCGAACCCCATGGTGAGGTCGAGGTACTCGTTGCCGTCCACGTCCCACATCCGCGCGCCCTGCGAACGGGTCACCGCGATGGGGTAGCGGGTCTCCCGCAGGTCGATGTGGGGTTGGGGCGCGTGTCGTACGTCAGCGTGGTACGCGCGTTCCTGGATCGCCTGTTGCTTGGAAACGGCTGTGCGTGCGCAGAACCGGCGGACGAACTCCTCGGCGAACGCGTGCTGCTCGGCGTTCCAGGCCCCTGACCGCTTGGCCTCGGTCTGCTGGAAGGCGACGTAGGTTTCCCGCTGCTTGGTCTGCTGGGTCTGCGGCTCGGCCGGTCGGGGCGGGAGGGGCGTCTTGCGGCCTTGCAGGAGTTCGTATGCCTGGGCCATCACACGTTCGTGCACGCTGAGGAACTGGCCGACCGCGTCGTCCGGAGCTGCTCCGTTGGCGGGAGCTGGCGCCGTGCGCGGTTGCGCCGCCACCGGCACAGGTGCCGGCGTGATCAGCTGGTCCAGTACGTGTTTCGGCGCGTTCTCGGTGATGTACGCGGCCAACCGGTCGACGGTGTTGAGTTCCTCGAACAGCCTGCTGACCGGCAGCCGTACCTGGAAGGTCTCCTGGACCGTTTGCAGGGTCTGGAACAGTGTCATCGAGTCGGCGCCCAGTTCCAGGAACGAGGCGTGCGGGTCGACCGGACCGTGGTGGTGCAACAACCGGCCCACGGTTTCGGCCAGCACGGTGTGGACATCACGAGATGGCTGCGCGGTGAGCACGGGGACCTCAGCCCTTTCTGCTGGCCGTTCGTGGTGCGGGTCGCCGGGGAGCGGGAACCAGTGGCGCTGGCGGTCGAAGTGGTGGCCGGGCATCGGCTGTTTGCGGGCGCGCTGTCCGCGGTGGTGGCCAGCCCAGTCCACCGGTCGACCACTGACGTACAGCTGGGCGAGGCTGTCGGACAGCACGGCCCAGTCGTCGATCGTGGGGCGCAGCGAGGCCAACCACAGCCGCCCGGTGACCTCGCGTTGCCCGGCGCCGATCAGCGTCCGACCTGGACCGACCTCCAGATAGGTGTCGCACCCGAGACCGGCCAGCAGCCGGATCCCGTCGGCGTACCGGACGGGCTGGGTCAGGTGCCGCTCCCAGTAGGAGGCATCCAGGACGTGCTCGGCGTCGAACAACCGGCCATCCAGGTCGCTGACCAGCGGGATCCGCGGCGAAGAGTGCGGTACGGCCCTCGCGGCCCGGCCGAAGGCGGTGCCCGCGGCGGCCATCGCCGGGGTGTGGAAAGGGTACGTGGAGTTGAGCGGGCGGGTGTCGATGCCTCGCGCGGCGAGGACCTCGGCGAACGCGGCGACCAGCGTCGACGCTCCGGCGACCGCGACGTTGCGGGATCCGTTCACGGCGGCCACGGCGAGCCCTGGCCACTCGTCGAGCATCGCACGGACCGCTTGTTCCTCGGTGAACACCGCGAGCATCGCGCCCGCCGGCACCAGTTCCTGGACCAGGCGGCCGCGCTCGGCGGCCAGCCGCAGGCCTTGTTCCAGGTCGAACACCCCGGCCACGCAGGCGGCGGCCAGCTCACCGACGCTGTGCCCGAGCAGGTAGTCCGGTTCGATTCCCCAGGACTGCCAGAGCCGCGCGAGGGCGCACTCGATCGCGAACAACGCCGGCTGCGTGTACCGCGTCTGGTCGAGGAGTCCACGGTCGGCGGGGTCCGGAAACAGCACGGACGACAGCGACCGGCCCCAGTACTCGCCGAGCACCTCGTCGCACTGGTCCAGTTCCCGACGAAACCACGGGTTCGTGGTGTAGAGCTGCCTTGCCATGTCGGCGAATTGAGCGCCTTGGCCGCTGAAGAGGAAGGCCAATTTGCCAGACTGTCCTAAACGGACAATTCCGTTGTGGACATCCGATGTGGACCGACGCAGCAGCTGATCGGCCAGCTGTGCACGGTCGCCGCCGACCACGGCCAGCCGGTGGGTGAAGTGCTGTCGGCCCGTGTTCGCGGTCACGCACGCGTCCTCGACCGAGACGTCGGTGGCTCCGCGAAGCCTTTCGCCCCAGGCGGTCCTCGCCGCGTCGAGTGCGGATTCGGTGCGGGCGCTGAGGGTCAACACGTGGACGGTCCTGCCGTCGACCTCGTCGGGTGTCGCGGGTTCTTCGGTCGCCTCCTGGACGATCACGTGCGCGTTCGAACCACCGAACCCGAAGCCGCTCACCCCAGCGGTCCGGGCACCGAGGCGCCGCGGCCAGTCGGACAGGCGGAGCGGAATCCTGACCGGCTTGGCGGCGACGTCCGGGTTGATCCGCGACAGGTGCAGGTGCGGTGGCACCTGCCGGTGCCGCAGCATCAGGATCACCTTGATCAGTCCCGCGATGCCGGCCGCTGACTCGGCGTGGCCGATATTGGTCTTGACCGACCCGACCAGCACGGGCTCCTCCGCGTCACGGCCCTCGGCGAGCACGTCGGTGAGGGCTCGGATCTCGATCGGGTCGCCGAGCGCCGTGCCGGTGCCGTGGGCCTCGACGTAGTCCACCTCGGCCGGGGTGATCGCGGCCCGGTGCAGGGCGCTCCGGATGACCTCTCGCTGGGCCTGCCCGTTCGGCGCGGCAAGGCCGTTGCTCCGGCCGTCGTGGTTCACCGCCGAGCCGCGGATCACGGCCAGCACCTGGTCGCCGTCCCGGCGGGCCGCGCTGAGCGTTTTCAGGGCGAGCAGGCCGCAGCCCTCGGCCCGGACGTACCCATCCGCGGCGGCGTCGAAGGTCTTGCACCTGCCGTCCGGTGCCATCATCCCGGCCTTGGTGAGGATCTCGGTCACCTCGGGCAGCACGATCAGGTTCACGCCACCGGCCAGCACCAGGGTGGACTCGCCCGCGCGCAGGCTCTCGCACGCCATGTGGACTGCCACGAGGGACGAGGAGCAGGCAGTGTCCACGGCCACGCTCGGCCCGCGGAAGTCGAAGAAGTACGACATCCGGTTCGCCGCGACACTGAGCGCCGACCCCGTACCGCTGTATTCGGTGAGCCGCTCGGGCGTGTTGGTCTGGACTCTGGTGTAGTCACCGACGCTGATCCCGACGAAGACACCGGTTTGGCTGCCAGCCAACGAGTCGGGTGGTGTGCCGGCGGACTCCAGCGTTCGCCACGCCACCTCCAGCAGCAGCCGCTGTTGCGGATCGACGTACGGTGTCTCCCGAGCGGAGAGGGCGAAGAACTCCGCGTCGAAGGTCTCGATGTCCTCGAGCAGACCGTGGGCGCCAGGCAGCTGGGTGCGGCGTGGGCTGGCGGCGACAGCGTCGACGCCGTCAGCCAGCAGCCGCCAGAACTCCTCGGGCCCGTCGGCGCCGGGGAACCGGCAGCCGACACCGACGACCGCGATGGGTTCCTGGGCGCCAGCCGGTGGTTCGCTGGCTTCGACGGCCGGTGCTGGGACTGGGACGTCGGCGATGTGCCGGCTCAACTGGCGAATAGTCGGGTGTTCCCAGATCAGCGCTGGGGACAGCGTACGGGCGGTGACCGTCTCCAATTCCCCGATCATCCCGACGGCATCCCGCGAGGACAGGCCATACGACGCGAGGGGCTCGTCGGGGTCGATGTCGGCCGCGGCCCGGCCGACGTGTCTGGCTATCCGGTCGATCAGCCACGATTCCATCTGGTCCGGCGTCATCTGATCCCCCAACTAGGACGCTTCTTCCCCGGATTTCATTCAGTGCGAGTTGTCGACTGCTTTTCAACAATGATCAGCTGGCGTCAGTAGACCCGGTGCGTTTTCCGGGTGAGCCTGCCGGATTGGGGTGGCCAGTGCGGCGAGCACGATCACCAGGTAAAGCGCGCCGACAACGAGCAGCGGCGTCTGGACCCCCACGTGTTGCACCAACGCGGCGAGCACGGCCGCACCAATGGGGCCGGCCGCACCGTGAATGGTCCAGAACGCAGACGTCACCCGGCCAAGCAGATGACTCGGAGTCATGCTCTGCCGCAACGACATGTTGCAGACGCCGGCCAATGTCGTCCCCAAGTTGAACGCGGTCGCCATCAGGGCGACCACCACGACTTGTTCCGACATCCCGAGCAACGCGACCGCGACACCGCAGATGGCGTACGAAATCGTCCAGCACAGCCCGAACCCCCAGGACCTCCGCAGCGGCGCCGCGAGAACCGCGCCGACCACCGCGCCAGCGCTGACCAACGCCAACACCACACCGACCACCTGGTCGTCCTGGCCAAGGCCGGAGCGCAGGTAGTAGATGAAAACGTCGGTCAGTCCGAGGCTGAGAAACGTGATCACCGAGAGCAGCACGGTCAGCCAACGCAGCACGGGAACGCGCCACAGGAACACGACACCCATGAAGAACTCGGCGCGCCGGTCCCGCCACGTGGCGCCGCGCATCGGCTTCTGGTCGGCCGGCATACGCAACGTGATCATGGTCAGTCCGGCGGCGGACACCGCGAAGCTGGCCGCGTCGAATCCCACCGCCATGGCCGGGCCGGACGCCGCGGCGACCAGCCCGGCCACCACCGGTCCGAGGACGTTGGCCACGCCGAACGTCCCTTGCAGGCGCCCGTTCGCCGCCACGAGCTGGCTGCTGTGCACCAGTCCGGCCACCGCGGTCACGTAGGTGACGTCGAAGATCGTGTTGCACACGGAGGTCAGGACCATGACCACGTACAGGAACCAGATCTGGGAGCCGGCCAGCCACAGCACCGGTACCAGGCCCATCAGCACGACTCGGACGAGGTCGCAGGTGATCATCAGCCGACGGCGGTCCACGTTGTCGGCGAGCATGCCGGCGAACAACCCGGTCGACAGTGCGCCCACGCTGGCCGCCGCGGTGAGCAGGCCCATCTGCGCGACCGATCCGGTGGTCTCCAGGACGAGCAGCGGCAGCGCCACGAACGAGAACGAACTGCCCAGGTTCGACAGCGCCTGCGCCAGCCAGAACACGGTGAAGTCCCGGTTGGCGCGCAGCGGCAGGACAGCCAGCGTGGTGTCGCCGCGGCCAAGGGGGCGCTCGCCGCCCTCGCTGCGCCTCACGGGGATGGCTCCGCCATCGCCACCGCGCTCCGGCGTTGCCCGGCGAACGGCCCGCGCCCGTGTGCTGCCAGCACGGTGTCCACCACGTCCGGAATGCTCTCGGCGCCGCACATCTCCAGCTGGCCGTCCGCGTCACCCGCGTGAAACCCGCAGAAGGGCAATGTGTCATACGGGCTCAGTGCGCCGTCCATGCCGCCCCCAATTTCCATCCGGTTTCGACGACCACCTCGGCGATGTCGCACCCCCGCGCGGCACCGCGTTCATAATGAGTGGACCCAGGCGGGGTCCTTCTCAATAACTATCTCACACGACACTACAACTTCGCATGGCGAACTAACGGTAATCGGTAGCGGATCTCCGCATCAATACACCTTTTGGACCAATCACGCTGTGCGACGCCCCGTTAGTCAAAAAGTTCACGCCAAAGAACCCGTCCAGCTGCGAGGCTGCGCCGCCGCCACACGGGTGACCAAACAGATTTGAAGGTTCTGAACTGTTGTGGGCGCTGCTCCTCCTACCTCAGCAAACCGGATTCACCGGCGCGGACCTGCCTGGGCGAGGAGGTCGTGAGGCTCGTCGAACAAGTGCTGGTGTCGCTCATGGCCGAGGTGGACGTGCGGGTGTTCGGCTCCATGACAACCTCGGTGTGTGGAGCGTCCGGGTCTGGTGGCCGTCGGTCGTGCTCTTCACGGTGCTCACGATGCCGCCGAGTGAGTGCGGCTCGCGTCGGTGAACATTGCCTACCCGCGGGGCGGTGGCAGGTCAGTCGGGGTCGGGGATCCAGTGTCCGTGGCTGGGCGTTGCGGCGCGGTGGTCGTTGGTGGTGGGAACTCGGCGTCCGGGTCGTCCAGTTGCTGCTCACCGATCCACCACCGCCCACGGCGTCTCCCCAGTACCACCAGGGGCTGTGTCGGTGCCAGGGCGGCGAAGGGCAGCTATTCCGTCCCCGCTGAAGCTGGAACTATCCCGGTTCGTCGGCCAGGATCCATTACATATGGATGGCTTGCTCGGGCGGCGGAACGAGACCTCGCGGCTTCAGATACTGCTGGACGATGCGAGGCGATCTCGGGGCGGTGCCGTGCTGGTGCGCGGGGAGCCGGGCATCGGCAAGAGCGCGCTGATGGCCCACCTTGCCGAATCGGCATCCGGTTTCCTGACCATGCGGGCCTCCGGTGCCGAGTTCGAGACCGAACTGCCGTATTCCGCGCTGCACCAACTGTGCCTTCCGGTTCTGGCGCACCTGGACGTGCTCCCGGCCCCGCACCGCAAAGCGCTGCGGATCGCGTTCGGCATGGAAACCGGTACCCCCGACCTGTTCCTGGCCAGCGCGGCGACGCTGGGCCTGCTGCTGGAACACGACCAGCCGCTGCTGTGCCTGATCGACGACGCCCAATGGCTGGACCACGCCTCGGCTCGGGCGTTGGCGTTCGTGGCCCGCCGCGTGACCGCGGAGCGGGTGGCGATGGTCTTCGCCGCCCGCGAGGGCCTGCACGAACTGGACCACCTGCCCAAGGTGGACGTCCAGCCGCTCAGCGAGCCCGAGGCGCGCGCGTTGCTGGCCCGCGAGATCCGCGCCCCCTTGGACGAACGGGTCCGCGATCGTGTCCTCGCCGAGGCGCGGGGCAACCCACTGGCCCTGTTGGAACTGGCCAGAACCGCGGGGCTGACCGGGATGGCCGGAGGCTTCGACCTGCCCGCTCCGGCAGCCGCCGAGCGGAGCTTCCGCGCCCGCCTGGAAGGGCTGTCGCCCCAGGTCCGGCTGCTGTTGATCGTGGCGGCCGCCGAGCCGGTGGGCGATCCGGGCCTGCTGTGGCGGGCGGCGGCGCTGCTGGGCGTCGAGGAGACCGCCGCACAGGACGTACCACTGGTCGAGTTCGGTACCCGAGTGCGATTCGTGCACCCGCTGGCCCGCTCGGCGGTCTACCGGGCCGCGACCGAGTCGCAGCGGCGCCGCGCGCACAGCGCTCTCGCACTGGTCAGCGACCCGCTCGCCGATCCGGACCGCGTTGCCTGGCATCGCGCCCGAGCCAGCGTCGGCCCCGACGAGGACGTGGCCGCCGCACTCGCCGAATCGGCCTCTCGCGCGCAGGCCCGTGGCGGGGTAGCCGCCGCGGCGGCCTTCCTGGAACGCTCCGCCGCGCTGACACTCGAACCTGGGCTGCGGATCGAGCGGGTACTGGCAGCGGTTGAGGCCAAGATGTCCGCCGGCGACTTCGACGCCGCCGCCGAACTGCTGTCCACCCTCGAACCTGACGATCCCCGCGTCGACCTGCTGCGCGGCCAGATCTCCTTCGCCCGCTTCCGGGGCGGGAACCTGCCCACCGATCATCTCCTCAGCGCCGCCGCCAAGCTGACGGACAAGGAGCCGGCGGATGCGCGGACGATCTACGTGGACGCCATCGAGATGGGCATGCAGACCGGCAGCCTCGCCACGGTGCTCGAGGCCGCGCGGACAGCACCTCCCGCCCCCGACCTTCCCCGCAGCGCCGACATCATCCTGGACGGCATGGTCGCCTTGGCCGACCGGGGCCACCAGGCTGCCGCGGAACTCCTGCGCCCTGTCGTGGCGGACAGCGGCGACCAGGCGTGGACCCGGTGGCCGACCCTCGGTTTCCTGCTCGCCGTCGAACTTTGGGATGCCGACGCCGCGCACGACATCGCCGTCCGGTGCACCGCGTCCGGCCGTGAGTCCGGCTCCTTCCACATGCTGCCGATCGGGCTGGCCATGCTCGCCACCGTCACCGCCTACACCGGGGATTTCGGCGCCGCCAAGGAGATGATCTCCGAGGAGGAGGCGATCGCGGAGGCCACCGGCGCCGCCCCCATCGTCTACCCTCGCCTCCACCTGGCCGCCCTGCACGGGCGGCGCGAGGAAGCTGAGGAACTGTTCTCCCGAGTCGGCCCGAACATGACCCTCAGCGTGCAGTACGCGACAGCCGTCCTCAACAACGGCCTCGCCGACTATCCCGCTGCCATGCACGCCGCTGCGCAGGCGGTCGCAACCGGCGATCTCGGAGTGGTCGGCCAGGCCCTGCCCGAACTGGTCGAAGCCGCCGTGCGCTGCGGCCACGAACAGACGGCGCGCTCCGCGCTCGCGGCACTGACCGAACGCACGAGCGCGGGCGGACAACCGTGGGGGCTGGGCATCGAAGCCTACGCACGGGCCCTGGTGTACGAGGACGAAGACGCCTACCAGCAGGCCATCTCGCTGCTGGATTCCACCACGATGGCGATCTACTGCGGCCGCGCCCACCTGATCTACGGGGAATGGCTGCGCCGACAGGGGCGACGCCGCGACGCCCGGACCGAACTACGGCACGCCCACGAGCTGCTGTCCGGGCTCGGCGCGGAAGCCTTCGCGGCCCGGGCGGCGAACGAGCTGCGAGCCACCGGCGAACACGCACGCGGCCGCTCCTCCTCAGCCTCCGACATACTCACGGTGCAGGAAGTACACATCGCCCGTCTGGTCTCCGATGGCGCCACCTCCAAGGAAGTCGCCGCCAAACTGTTCCTCAGCCCACGAACCGTCGACGCCCACCTCCGCAACATCTTCCGCAAACTCGCCATCACCTCGCGACGTCAACTCCGCGACCTCCCCGCCATCCGATAAGCCCAACCGCGGCGGAAGAGGCGGCTCCGCGTGGGACATCGCGTTCATCGGGTATTGATGGCACGCCCGATCGAGCCCGCGGGTGTCAAAAGCTGGTTTTCATCCGGCTCGGCGGTTGGCTGGTTTCGATTTAGAGCAGCACACTCGGGTCTTCGAGGTGACCTGGCGCTGACGCCGCGTGCCGTATGGGACACGAGGTGTCCCATACGGCACGCGGCATGGATCAGAACACGCCGGTGGTGAGCCTCTTCGCGGCGATGTACTGCTGCACGGAGTCGGTCAGCGGCGTGCCGGAGGTCTCCGCCTCGGCGCGCGGGGCCAGCGCGGACTTGCCGTCGGCGGGCACGTTCGGGCGCGGGTCACCGGCACAGGTGGTGCGGGTGCCGGGCAGCACGCCGTCGACCAGGTAGCGGTCGATGATGTCCGAGGCGCAGGCGTTGCGGCCGTAAAGGCCGTGCGTGCCGTCGTCGGAGACCGACACCAGTTGGTCGTTCAGCTTGGTGGCCATCGCGGGGCCGCCGTCGTACTGGGTCTGCGAGTCGCCCTCGGCCTGGATCACCAGCCCGGTCGGGTAGCCGTTGCGCTTGAGGTCGGTGACCTTGTCGGTCAGCGCGAAGTTGCGGAAGGTGCACTGGTTGGCCGCGGCATTGGAGACGCCGTAGCCGAAGGGGTACCTCTCCCGGTACAGCTTCATGTCGCTGTAGTAGATCGACAGGTCCTTGGGCCAGTCGACCTCGCAGGTGACGGTCTGGAACACGCCGTTGATGGTCCGCGCGATGCCCAGGTCGTTGACCAGCTTGGCGGCCCTGCCCGCGTCCACGACCTGGGCGGAGTCGGCGGCGGCCGTGCCGTCGGCGGCGGCCTTGAGGGTTTTGATCATCTTGCCGGTGGTGTCCCACGTCGGGCGGTAGGAGGCGAGGGTGCCCAGCACGCCGTCGTAGGTGCTGCCGTCCACCCTGCCGTAGAACGGGTCGACGACCGGCTTGGCGGTCAGCTTGGCGACCAGTGCCTCGGTGGTGGCGAACACCTCGTCGTGGGACTTGCCCAGGCCGTAGACGGAGTTGCGCTCGCCGAGCCAGGTGTAGAGGGCGTCGACGTTGGCGCGCGTGGCGACGGCCTGCTCCTTGGACTGCTCGCGCCAGATCCAGTCCGGGCTGACCGAGGAGTCCAGGACAGTGCGGTCCAGGCTGGCCGGGAACAGGCTGCCGAAGACCGCGCCCAGGTAGGTGCCGTAGGAGAAGCCCAGGTAGTTGATCTTCTTCTCACCCAGGGCGCCGCGGATGACGTCCATGTCCCGCGCCGTGTTCGGGGTGTTGACGTACGGCCGCAGCCCGCCAGCCGAGCGCTCGCAGTCCGACTCGCCGGTCTGGGCCTGCGCGGTGAACAACGCGAACTGGCTGTCGGTCGGCCGCGAGGGCAGCTCGCCCAGCGGGTCGGAGACCTCGCACTGCAAGGGGGTCGAGCGGCCGACACCGCGCGGGTCGAAGCCGATCAGGTCGTAGGTCCGCGCGATGGGCCGGTCGGCGAAGGCCAGCGGCATGCTCAGGCCGGGACCACCGGGACCACCGGGGTTGATCAACAGCACCCCGCGGCGCTTGGCGGTGTCCTTGGCGGGCAGCTTGCTGATCGTGACCGAGATGCGCTCGTCACCGGGCTTGCGGTAGTTCATCGGCACCACGAGCGTGGCGCACTGCAACTTCGCGAGCTGGCCGTCCTTGGCGCAGGGCTCCCACTTGGGCTGCTGGCCGTAGAACTCCGCCAGGCCCGCGGGCACCTTCGCGGCCGGGGCCGCGAGCGCCGACGGTGCCGTTCCCGCCATCGCGGCGAGCACGCTCACGCTGGCGCAGGCCCACCGACTCAACCTACTAGCTGACATTGACGACCTCTCAGTTCTCGACCGAGCACTGCGGCCGACACTAGGGGTGGTTGCTCGGCCGCACATCAGTCTCACGACGAGTGCAGGTCATACCGAAGGACTACGAGTGCTGCCTTGCTTCGCGGGTGTTGGCGCGTCCTGGTAGCTGGCGGCCTGGATGGTGTAGAGGGTGTGGTAGATGCCGCCGAGCTCCATCAGTTCGTGGTGTGTGCCGGATTCGGCGAGGCGGCCGTGGTCGAGGACGTAGATGCGGTCGGCGGTGCGGACGCTGGCCATGCGGTGGGTGATCATCACGCAGGTCCGGCCCTGGGCGAGGTGGGCCAGGGACTGGTAGACCGCGGCCTCGGCCTTGGCGTCGAGGTTGGCGGTCGGCTCGTCGGCGATGAGGAGATCGCCCTCCCGGTACAGCGCCCTGGCGATCGCGAGCCGCTGCTCCTGCCCACCCGACAGGCGGGTGCCGTGTACGAACTGCCGCGACAGCAAGGTCTCCCAGCCACGGGGCAACTGCGCGGCGACCTCATCGGCTCCCGCCGCGGCCGCGGCCGCGCGCAGCGCCGTGTCCTGGGTGTCGGTGCGGTCGCGGCGGCCCAGGCGGATGTTGTCGGCCAGCGAGGTGGGGAAGTGGATGGGATCCTGCATCACCAGGGCCACGCGGTCGAACACGCTGTCGGGGTCGGCGGTGGCGATGTCCACCCCGTCCCAGAGGATCCGGCCGCCCGAGGGCCGGTACAGGCCCGCGATCAGCTTGGCCAGGGTCGACTTGCCCGAGCCGTTCTCCCCGACCAGCGCGATGACCTGCCCTGCGGTGAACTCCAGGCTGACCTCGTGCAGGCTGTCCCGCTCGGCGCCGGGGTAGCGGAAGCTGAGGTTCTCCACCCGGTAGCGCGAGGGTGCCACCGGCGCGGTGACGGCGGTGGTGGGTCGGGTGCGGGTGTGGGCATCGTCGAGGAACCGCTGGTACTCGTTGACGTACAGGCCTTCCTCGTAGATCCGGTTGACCGAGAGGATGACGTCCTCCAGCCGGGCCCGGCCGACCTGGATCGCGATCAAGGCGCCACCGGCCACCGCCAGCGGCACCCGCCCGGTGGCCAGGAACACCCCCAGCAGCACATACGCCGCGCCGAGCCCGACCCCGCCCAGCGCGCGGCCGATCGCCCGGGTGCGGGCCTGCACCTGGGCCAGGCGGGTCTCCTCGGCCACGAGCAGTCCGGCGATGCGGTCCAGGTCGGCCAGCAGCCACGGCTGGGCCTGGTAGGCGCGGATCTCCGCGGCGGGGGAGTCGTCGCGGGCCATGCGGGTGCTCAGCCAACGGCGCCGCCGCAGCGTGGAGGTGCGGCGCATCGAGGTGTACAGCAGGCGCGCCACGTGCAGCGCCGCGTAGGCGTCGGGCAGTACCGACAGCACCAGCGCGGGCAGCAGCAGCGGGTCCAGCAGCGCGACGGTGCCCGCGGTGGCCAGCAGTCCCGCCAGCGAGCCCAGTGCGGTGGCCAGCCGGTCGAAGGCGCCGTCCACGTGGGCGACACCGGACTGGTAGGCCAACTCCAGGGAGTCGAACCAGCTCGACTCGTCGTAGGCCGACAGCTCCACGTGCAGTGCGGCGTCCACGACGCGGCGCTCGGCCAGCCGTTCCAGCCCGGCCCCGATCACCTGGCTGCCGTACCCGCCCAGGATGGTCAGCCCGCGCTGCACCGCCAGGGCCGCCACGACCACCGCGAGCGCGGGCAGCGCAGCGACCAGCCGGGCCGCGGTCGGACCCTCGGTGATCAGTTCCCGCAGCACGCTGGTGGTGGAGTAGACGCTGATCCCCGCCGCGAGACCGGACACCACGTTGGCGCCCACCACCAGCAGGGTCATGCTCGGCGAGACCTGCCACGCCAGGCCGAACAGGTAGCGCGCGGTGGACGGCAGGCGCCGCAGCATCGCCCACAGCGAGGCCGCGTGCGCCTGACGCTCCAGCTTCACCGACCGCCACGCCGGGGCGACGAGCTCGTCGTCGGTTCCGCTCAACGGATCCTGTGACAGGTCAACCTTGTTGGCACGAAACAGAAACCGCACAAGAACTCCTTCGCGCAGTCGCGGGACAACCAGTGAGATCCCTTCCTACCTCGACTTTCGCGTTGTGGTCGAATGCGTGTTCACCACGAGCTCAAGTCGCTGGAAGTCCGCTCATCGCGCTCGATGCGGTATGTGCGGATGCGCGCCGCTGCCCGCATGGCCCCGGCGGTGGAAGGCGGCTCGGGCCGTACCCGGGGGTCCTTCGAGGGCTGGGGACCCGGTCGGGGTGTCGTTTTCCGGATTGCGTGCCCGCTGAGCAGGCATGACGAGGGGGCGCGCGGTGGGCAGTGCGGTGGGTTCCCTGGCAGGCAGGCTGGTGCTTGGCCCTCACAGCCGCCCGGGTAGGCCGCCCAGTCCCTGGCGGCCTGCCCCCGACGCCCGGAGTCCGCGCCGAGGCACGGGTCAGCGAGCGTGGCCGAGCAGGGTCCGCGACGGTGGCTGGCCGTAGGCGCGGCGGTAGTAGTAGGCGAAGCGGCCGGGGTGGAAGAAGCCCCAGCGGGCGGCGATCTCGGTGACCGTGGTCCCGGTGGTTGGGTCGGCGGCCACGAGTTCCTGGTGGGCGTGGTGCAGCCGGGCCAAGCGTAGGTAGCCCATGGGGGTGGTGCCGCGGTGGCGGCGGAAGGCGTACTGCAAGGCGCGGATGCTGACGCGGGTGGCGGCGGCGATGTCGGCGAGGCTGATGTCGTGGTGGGCGTGGTCGTCGATGAACGCGATCGCCCGTCGCAGTGTGGCCGAGTGGGCGTCGTGGCGGTCCTCGATGGTGGGATCGAGTAGCGCGGTGTGGGGGAAGGTGGCCAGCACCATGGCCGCCAGCAACTGGGTTGCGGTGGAGGCGATCAACGGCGCGCCCCGCAGCGCCGGGGCGGTCGCGACGTGGTTGCGCAGGAAGGTGATGGTGCGCAGCAGTTGCTGGCCCGCAGCCGGGGAGATTGGCCGGTAGCTGGTCAACCGCACCGGGGCCTCGATGTGGCCGGGCGCGGTCCCGGCCACCTGCGACAACAACGCAGGCTCCAGCATGGTGAAGCTGTAGCGCGCATGGCATACCCGGACGACGTAGGGCCGATCGGGCTGAGCGACCAGGAACACCTCACCCGGACCATAACGGTCCAGCACGCCCTTGACTTCCCCGCGCGAAACGGTGCCGGATTTCGCCCCGACGAGACCGAGGTAGCTCGGCGGGTTGACGGCCCAGTCCAGCGCGAAACCGCAGTCAACCAGGTCCAGGCTGATCGGACCCAACGGATTCCGGATGAGCCGGAACTGGAGCTGATCGTGGAGGCGGGCCTTGAGCCGCATCGGCGCGTAGTGCGCGCTGAGGTATTCCTGCATCTCGTCCAGGTGGGTGCTTTGGAAGACTATGCCCATGATGGTCCTCGTGCTGTGCTCGGAGAGGGCTGGGCCAGGTCCGTGTGGGGTGGGTGGCCGTAGGTGGCGTGGTAGCGGGCGGCGAATTGGGCGGGGGTGGTGAATCCCCAGCGGTGGGCGATGGCCGCGATGGTGTCTCCGCGGGTGGGGTCGGCGGTGAGTAGGTCTTGGTGGGCGTGGTGCAGGCGGGCCTGGCGCAGGTAGCCCATGGGGGTGGTGCCTCGGTGGCGGCGGAAGGCGTCCCGCAACCCGCGTGGGCTCACCCGGGCGGCGGCGGCGATGGCGGACAGGGTCAGTGGCTGGTCGGCGTGGGCATCGATGAACGCGACCGCCCGGCGCAGCGCGGCGGGGCCGACACTGCCCGGGCCGGGCAGGTAGTCCAGGGTCATGGTGGTGTTGGGGAAGGTGGCCAGCGCGATGGTGGCCAGCAGGGTCACCAGCTGGGTGTGCACCAGCGGCTCGCGCAGCGGACTGTGCGGGGCGCACAGTTGCTGGCGGGCGAACTCGCCGGTGGCCCACCAGTGGTCCTGCATGGCGGTGTTGCTCGGGGCCATGCCCGCGAAGTGCACCTGGTCTTGGCCGTACTGCTCGAATGCCACCCGCCGTACCGTGCCGGCGGGCAGCATCAGGAGGTAGCAGTCCGACTCTTGCAGGGTGTAGACGCCCGCGTCCTGCGGTGGAAGCGCGTAGGTCAGTCCGGCCCGGCCGCGCAGCTCCTCCCGTCGGGTGGCGCCGCTCCACCGGCCGGCGCGCAGGAAGCCGAGCACCCCACGCGGGAAGGGATCGGTGTCCAGCGACACCGAACCGGTGACCCACACCTGGTGCACACACAGCTCACCGACCCCGCACTGGCGCAACCGCATCGTGAAGCCCTCCGTGTCCGGGTAGACGATTCGGTTCGGCACAGACAGTTTGTTGAGCGTGGCCCGCGCGACCTCGGGATCTGAGGTCGTGAGATCAAAGTGGTCGACCGGGAGTAGAGCATGGTGTGCGGGCACGGCCGCGTTCCCTTTCGCTGCGATGCCGGTGGGCAGGACAGCGGCGCGCCAACCGGGTGGGATGTGGGGCATGGCAGGGTGAGCCCCTCGCACGATGCCGGGGACACAATCTCCGTAGCCTGGTAATCGGCACTAGGGCCTTAAGTCCTTCATTGGGCTGCCGTCAACACGCCCCCGTTCTGTCGTCACTGTCTGCCCGGCATCGTCGAGACCTCCTCAACTCGACATGCGAGCACGTTCCGCACGAACTTCGCTACGCCACTGGTGTCCTTCGACGTCCCCGCGCACGGCTCCCCAGCGCATCCGTAGCCCAGCGTGTCACGTGATCATGCCCGGCTGGTGAGTTCCCATCGCAGGGCGTACTGCCTGCCACGGAAGGCGTTGGTCTGGATGCCGTACTTGCCGAAGTCCGTGTCGCAACTGCTGGAGGTGTTCCGGCCCTGCTTCTCCGCGCGGACCTACACCACGTTCGTCGCGCTGGTGACCGGTTTGATCGCCGCGCCCGCGCGACGGACGGTGTGCGGCATGCTCACCGCCGCACGGATGGCCGGGGTGTGGCACCACGGTCGCGCGCACCGGTTCTTCGCCACCGCCCAATGGAGCCTGGACCAGGTCGGGCTGACCATGGTCGGGTTGGTGGTCGGCTGGCTCACTCCCGCTGGCGCACCGCTAGTGGTCGCCGTCGACGACACGCTGTTCCGGCGCGCCGGCCGCAAGGTCCACGGCGCGTTCTGGGCCAACGACGGCTCCCGGAAAGTGGCCGCTGGCCAAGAGAAACTGTCTCGCGGCACCACGTTCGTGGTCGCGGCCCTCGTCGTCGAGCTTCCTTTCCTGGAACGCCCCATCGCCCTACCGGTGCTGTACCGACTGTGGCGGCCGGGCGGGCCGACTACACCCACGCTGGCCCAGGAACTGATCACTCTCATCGCGGGCATTCGGCCCGACCGCCGTGTCCACGTCGTCACCGACGGCGCCTCCCTGTGCCGCACCCTGCGCCACCTACCAAGCAACGTCACCCTCACCGGCCCGCCGCCCCGCCACGCCGGACTCTACGAACTCCACCCCGACAGTGCCCAGGCGCAGCAATCGCGGCGGAGGGGCCGTCCCCGCGTCCGTGCCCAGTTGGTTCGGGTGATCGCCGTGCGCGAACCCCGCACACCCGGCTTCGCCGTGGTGACCACCGACCTCACCTCCTCGACAGCGCAGATCATCGAACGCCATGCCGCCCGTTGGGCCATCGAGATCGCGTTCCACGACGCCACACACCTCACCGGAGCAGGCGAGGCCCGTAACCGCACCCGGCGGGCCGTCGAGCGCACCGCGCCGTTCGTCATACTCGTCCACACCCTCGTCGTGCTCTGGTACCACCTGGCTGGCCACTCACCCAAGGTGGT
The DNA here is from genome assembly GCF_000525635.1 of Kutzneria viridogrisea DSM 43870. Taxonomy (NCBI): domain Bacteria; kingdom Bacillati; phylum Actinomycetota; class Actinomycetes; order Pseudonocardiales; family Pseudonocardiaceae; genus Kutzneria; species Kutzneria viridogrisea. The sequence continues at coordinate 5,267,157 of NZ_CP007155.1, read as the reverse complement.
CACCGAGCACCGGCGCCGCGCCCGCTGGTACACGACCAAGACGCATCCCAGCTACCAGGACATGCTGATCAAGCTTCGCCGCGTGCTCATCGCCGCCCACTATCGTGCCGACCTGGCCGGCGATCCCACCCTCGAACAAATCCACGCGATACGTCTGGCCTGGGCAGACGCCGCAGCCTGACCGCGAAACTCAAGTTTCCTACCGACAGCGCGGAGGTGTCGAACAGAGGTTCGATCGAGCGTCACCGCAACGGATGTTGACGACACCCGCCCGGAGCAGTGCCGGTCGCGGCTCGACCGCTGCCGACTTCGTCCATAGTGGACTGTCGTGCCGTTGCGGAACCGCTCAGGTGCCGACGCCCGTCAGCAGGGTGTGCACCAGCAGGTCGGCGGCCTGGGGGGCGCTCATGTCCTCGTTCGACGCGAGGTGCAGCAACTGGATGAGCAGTCGGAGCGCCCAGCCGTCCGGCAGATCCGCGCGCAGGAAGCCCTCCTCGGTGGCGCGCTGGAGAAACGCCGCCACCTCGGCGGTCGACCGGCCGCGCCGCTCCTGGATCGTCGGCTCGGTGCGCAGCCGGGTGAGCTCGACCGGCCACCTGCGGTTCACCTCGATGATGCCCTCGGCGAAGCGGTGCAGTGCCACCGGTACGGGCGACTCCCGCAGCCGTGCGGATTCGATGGCCGCATCGACCGCCGCCAACCTCGCGTCGTAGATCGCGAACAGCAGTTCGTCCCGGGAGGCGAAGCGCCGGTAGACCGTGCGCCGGTCGACGCCGGCGGCCGCGGCGATCGCGCTGATGCTCGCCGTCGGATCGTCGGCGAGCATCCGTGCGCCGGTGGTCAGCACGGTTTCGAGGTTGCGCACGGCGTCGGCTCTCACGAGGTGAAGGTACCACCTCGGTGTGACTGTAACCGAGCTTACTGGCACATGATCGTCGCACTAATCGACACAAGTGCTACAGTGATGTGACAGATCAACCGGAGGGGTGGGCAAGTGCTGACGTACGACAAGCTGTTCATCGGAGGCGCCTGGGTGGCGCCGACCAGCGCGGACCTGCTCGACATCGTGTCGCCGCACGACCAGTCCGTGATCGGCCGCGCCGCGCAGGCGCTGCCGGCGGACATCGACCGCGCGGTGGCCGCCGCCCGCACGGCCTTCGACGAGGGGCCGTGGCGGCGGACCACACCCGCGGAGCGGATCGAGCTGATCCGCCGCTTCGACCGGCTCCGTCTGGAGCGCGCGGAGGAGATCGCCGCGCTCGTCTCCGCGGAGAACGGCCAGGCGATCTGGTTCGCGCGCGGCGGTCAGCAGGGAATGTCCCGGCAGGTCGCCGCGTACCTGAAGGCCGCCGAGGAACTCGACTGGGAGCAGGCGCTGCCGACGGCGGAACCGATCCGCTCGGTGGTACGGCGTGAGCCGATCGGCGTTGTCGCCGCGATCATCCCGTGGAACTCGCCGTTCTCCTCGGCGCTTGCCAAGATCGTGCCAGCGCTGCTGGCCGGGAACACCGTGGTGCTCAAGGTGTCCCCGGAGAACTCGCTGAGCATGAACCTGTTCGCGGACATGCTGCGGGAGATCGGCCTGCCGGAGGGCGTGATCAGCGTGCTCGCGGCGGACCGGGAGACCAGCGAGCACCTGGTGAAGCACCCGGACGTGGACAAGATCGCCTTCACCGGGTCGACGCGGGCCGGCCGCCGGATCGCGTCGCTGGCGGGGGAGCAACTCAAGCGGGTCAGCCTGGAGCTGGGCGGCAAGTCCGCGGCGGTCATCCTGCCCGACGCCGACATCGCCAAGGCGGTCCAGGGCCTGAAGTTCGCTTCCCTGCTCAACAACGGCGAGGCGTGCATCGCGCAGACCCGGATCCTCGCGCCGCGCGACCGCTACGAGGAGGTCGTCGCCGGCCTCAAGGACATGATGGAGTCGCTGCCGGTCGGGGATCCGGCCGAGGACAACACGTTCATCGGCCCGATGGTCCGCCCCGACCAGCAGCAGCGGGTCCGGGACTACATCGAGCTCGGCGTCGAGGAGGGGGCGCGTCTGGTCACCGGCGGCGCCGAGGTGCCTGCGGGGCTGGAGAAGGGCAACTACGTCACGCCGACCCTGTTCGCCGACGTGGACAACTCGATGCGCATCGCCCAGGAGGAGATCTTCGGGCCGGTGCTGGTCGTCATCGCCTACGAGGACGAGGACGACGCGGTCCGCATCGCCAACGACTCGGAATACGGCCTGTCCGGCGGTGTCTGGTCCGCCGACGAGGCGCACGCGCTGAGCGTCGCCCGCCGGATGCGGACCGGGACCGTCACCGTCAACGGCGCCCCGATCGGCTTCGACGGCCCCTTCGGTGGCTTCAAGGCCAGCGGCATCGGCCGCGAGTACGGGGCCGTCGGGCTCACCCAGTACGTCGAATACAAAACCGTCACCCTGTAAGGAAGTCATGACCACGATCGCTCTCGTCACCGGTGCCAACAAGGGCATCGGCCTGGCCACCGTCCGGCAGTTGGTCGAACGCGGCCTCACCGTGCTGCTCGGCAGCCGCGACCTCGAAGGAGGCGAACGCGCCGCCCGGGAGGTCGGGGCGCGGCCGGTGCAGCTCGACATCACCGACGATCGGTCGGTGCGCAACGCCGCCGAGTTCATCGGCAGCGAGTTCGGCCGCCTCGACGTGCTCGTGAACAACGCCGGCCTGCTCGTCCGCAAGCCCGCGCTGGAGGTGTCGGCCGAGGACATGCGGGCCGAGTTCGAGACGAACGTGTTCGGCCTGGTCCGGGTCGTGCACGCCATGCTGCCGCTGCTGCGCCTGTCCGCGGCGGCGCGGATCGTCAACGTCTCCAGCGACTCCTCGCTGTTCTCCAAGACCACCGATCCGGGCTCGATGTTCGCCCAGTCGCACGACTCGTTCGTGTACTCCGCGACGAAGGCCGCGGTGAACATGCTGACCGTCAAGTACGCCAACGCCTTCCTCGCCGACCCGGCGCTGAGGCACATCAAGGTCAACGCCGTCACCCCGGGCTACGTCGCCACTGACCTGAACAACTTCGCCGGTGTGCGCACCACGGACGTGGGAGCCCGCGTCTCGGTGCACTGGGCCACTGTCGGCAGCGACGCCCCGACTGGCGGCTTCTTCGAGGAGGACGGCCCGATGCCCTGGTGACCGCACAGGTCCCGCCAGTCGACTGTCGCATGTGGACACCTCTGCGGAGGTAGGCAGGCCGGGGTGCTGTCGGTCGCCTCGATCCGCTTCCTTCTCGGCCGTCAGGACACCGGTGAGAAGGAAGCGGACTCGGACCAGGTCTCCTGACGCAGGAGTTCGAGCAGGGCCGTCTCGCCCGGGCCCGCGCCGGGCCGGACCACGGCGATGACGGGCTGGGACACGCGGGCGACCGTGGTCGGGTCAGATCGTTGCGCCGCAGCACGTCCAACAGCACGCCGTCGAGCGCGCTGTCGCGGTCGAACCTCACCACGGCTCCGCTGGCAGTTCGCGCGGCTCAACCCGGTCCGCGGCGAGCGGCGCCCAGCACCACGACGAACTCCTCGTCGCCGAGGTGGTGGGCGTCGGCGGGGGACTGCTCGCACGCCGCCATCAGGGCGAGGTGCAGCAGCTCCGCCGCCGCCGTCACCGAGCCCTGCTCGGCAACGGCCAGTATTGGAACGGCGTACGCACCGTGCCGCCGGCGCCTTGACGAAGCTCCCGGTGGCTCCTTGTTCAGCTCTGCGGGCTCAGTCCCGCCACGGCCAACTGGAACAGCCGGTCCGCCCGGGCGGCGGGTTCGGGGCAGTGTTCGGTGGCCAGGGCGATGCCGACGAGCAGCGTGAGTAGATCCGAGACAGTGACGCCACTGGCCACCACGCCGTCCTGCACGGCGCGGCGCAGCAGGGGCTCTGCCGCCTCCTCCAGTGCCGCCGAGCAGCTGTTCTCGTGCACGGGGTCGGACCCGGCGTCGTCGTAGGCCAGCGCGGTTGCCAGTCCCCGGGCGGAGACGCAGTAGGCGAGGACCTCGCTCAGCCATTCCAGCAGCGCGTCGCGGCTGTCACCGGTCAAGCTGTGCGCGCGGACGCGCAGGGCCTCGATCCGTTTCCGGGAGACCGCTTCCAACAGTGCCTGGCGGGTGGGGAAGTGTCGGCGCACGGTCGCTGAGCCAACTCCCGCTGTGCGGGCGATCTGTTCCAGGGAGGCGCCGGCACCGTGGGTGGCGACCTCCTCCTCGGCCACGGCGAGGATGCGCGCGTAGTTGCGCCGGGCGTCGGCGCGCTGGCGATCCACCATGGCGGCAGCTCCAAGCTTGCTAAGTGGCGGGGGCCGCCATATCGTACTCGAAGGTAAACGGCGGGCCCCGCCGTTTAATGCGTTGAGCCTTCGAGGAGCAGCATGTCCACAGATCCCGCGCCCGTCCTGGTCACCGGCGCCACCGGCAGGCAGGGCGGCGCCACCGCCCGTGCCCTGCTCGCGGCAGGGATACCCGTCCGTGCCCTGGTGCGCGCTCCGGCCACCGCCCGGGCCAAGGCCGTCGAAGCACTCGGCGCCGAGCTGGTCACCGGCGATCTTCACGACCGCGATTCCGTGATCCGGGCTGCCAAAGGTGCCCGAGCCGTCTTCTCCGTGCAGATGCCCGGTATGACCGCGGAAGGCTTCGACTTCGAAGGGGAGGTGGCTCAGGGCATCAACCTCATCGAGGGCTCGAAGGCCGCCGGAGTACCGCAGTTCGTGCACACCTCCGTCAGCGGCGCCGGTCAGCACACCGAAACCCCCGGCTGGGCCGAAGGCCGCTGGGCCTCGATGGAAGCCACCCTGGGAGCCAAGAGCGCGATCCAGGACCGGGTCCGCACGGCTGGCTTCCCCCGCTGGACGCTGCTCAAGCCGAGCTTCTTCATGGAGAACTTCCTGCCGTCCATGGCATTCCTGTTCCCGCGCGGCATCGAGGGCGGTCTGGTGAGCGTCGTCAAACCCGATACCCGGTTGTCCCTGGTCGCGGTGGACGACATCGGCAGGGCGGCCGCCGCGGCCATATCCGCGCCGGAGCGGTTCGACGGGGTCGAGTTGGAACTGGCAAGCGACTACCTGTCGATGGCGGAGATCGCTGAGGTCCTCTCCCGCGCTCTGGACACGCACCTGTCCGCGCCGGACATGACCGTGGCGGAGGCACTTGCCGCCGGGATGCCGGCGATGGGTGCCTCGCACGAGTGGATGAACGTGGCCGGCCAACCGGCCCGCCCGCAGTACGCGAGGGACCTCGGCATCCCGCTCACCAGCTTCGACGGGTGGGCGCAGGAGTACCTGCGCCCCATGGCCGGTGACGCCAATGTCCCGTCAAAGTGAAGTCTGCTCGGGGACGATCTGCTGGCGAAGCCGCACGACCACCGGCTAGTGGCTGAGCTGCGCCCGTGCCGCCGCGCCGAGGTCGGCCAGGGTCAGCTGGTGGGCCGGTGGCCGGTCGAGCACCACGTGGCTGGTGACCCGGAGCTGGCCGTCCACGTGCAGTAGTTCGCCGGGGGCGAGTTGGCGCCACGCCGGGTTGTCGTCCATGCGCTCGCTGGCCACGACCACGGCGGGGGAGTCGATGAGGTCCCCGGACCGCACGCGCACGGTGCCCGCGGGGCTGGCGTGCTCCAGGTGCCGTCCCGTGCCGCCGCCGGGTTCGCGGGCCAGCACGTACAGGCCGTGGGTGTCCGGGTAGCGCACCGCCCACAGCTCGGTCGGCATGGTCAGCAGCAGGTTCACCGCGTAGATCGGCAGGTGCCCGGCGACCCAGCGCAGCGCGGTGCGGATGCCCGCGGCCACGTCGCCGCCGTGTTCGGCGATGTGCTTGGTGATCAGCGCGAACAGCCGCTCCGAGTCGGTTTCCCCGTGCACCTGCTCCCGGTACGGCCCGAGTTGCGCCTCCAGCGCGGGCAGGTCCCGCACCACCCCGTTGTGCGCGAAGATCCGGCCGTCTTGCACGAACGGATGGGTGTTGTCCACGGTCAGCGCCCCGGTGGTGGCGTGGCGCACGTGCGCCAGGAACGTGGTGGACTCGCACTGCCTGGCCTCGGCGGCGAACTCCGTGTCCTCGTAGGCCGCCAGCGGCTGCTTGTCCACCCGGGGCGTGCCGTCGGCGTCGAAGGTGCCCAGACCGGTGCCGTCCGGGTTGTGCCTGCTCTGCTCGGCAAGGCTGTCGTTGGCGTCGAGCAGCCAGAAGGTGGCGCGAACCCGGGCGGGGGCGGCGGACATCCCGAACAATCGGCACATCCGTGGCCACCTCCCCTGCGCGGTCGACCCAGGTCTCCTAGCGTGGACCCTATGCCGCTCTCGCACCCCTCGCAGCACAGCGACTCGGGCCGGCCCGAGCTGTCCATCAATCCGATCTTCACCAGGGAACCGCTGTCCGTGCCGCGCAACCGGCTGCCCGACGCGGAGCTGGACCCCGAGACCGCCTACCAGGTGGTGCACGACGAACTGATGCTGGACGGCAACTCCCGGCTCAACCTGGCCACCTTCGTGACCACCTGGATGGAACCCCAGGCGGCGCGGCTGATGGCCGAGTGCGCGGACAAGAACATGATCGACAAGGACGAGTACCCGCGCACCGCCGAGCTGGAGATGCGCTGCGTGCGGATGCTCGCCCAGCTCTGGCACGCCCCGCCCGCCGAGACCGCGACCGGCTGCTCCACCACCGGCTCCAGCGAGGCCTGCATGCTCGCCGGGCTGGCGCTCAAACGCCGCTGGCAGCACGCCCGCCGCGCCCAGGGCAAGCCGACGGACCGCCCCAACCTGGTGATGGGCGTGAACGTGCAGGTGTGCTGGGACAAGTTCGCCAACTACTGGGACGTGGAGCCCCGGCTGGTGCCCATGGAGGGGGAGCGGTTCACCCTGTCGGCGGAGGAAGCCGTCAAGCTGTGCGACGAGAACACCATTGGCGTGGTGGCGATCCTGGGCTCGACCTTCGACGGCAGCTACGAGCCGGTCGCGGAGATCTGCGCCGCGCTGGACGAGTTGCACGAGCGCACCGGGCTGGACGTGCCGGTGCACGTGGACGGCGCCTCCGGGGCGATGGTGGCGCCGTTCTGCGATCCCGACCTGGCCTGGGACTTCCGCCTGCCCCGGGTGGCCTCGATCAACACCTCCGGGCACAAGTACGGGCTGGTGTACCCGGGCGTGGGCTGGGTGGTGTGGCGCGACGCCGAGGCGCTGCCGGAGGACCTGGTGTTCCGGGTGAACTACCTCGGCGGGGACATGCCCACCTTCGCGCTGAACTTCTCCCGGCCGGGGGCGCAGGTCGTCGCCCAGTACTACAACTTCCTGCGCCTGGGCTTCGACGGCTACCGGCGGGTGCAGCAGAGCTGCCGCGAGGTGGCCACCTCGCTGGCCGCGCGCCTGGCCAAGCTCGGCGCCTTCCGGCTGATCACCGACGGCAGCCAGCTGCCGGTGGTCGCCTTCACCCTCGCCGAGGAGGTCACCGGCTACTCGGTGTTCGACGTGTCCGCCGAGCTGCGCCAGCACGGTTGGCTGGTGCCCGCCTACACCTTCCCGCCCGATCGTGAGGACCTGTCGGTGCTGCGCCTGGTGGTGCGCAACGGTTTCAGCCACGACCTGGCCGACCTGTTCCTGGACGACCTGGAACGGGTGGTTGGCCGGTTGCAGCAGCGGAGCGGCCCACAGCGGGGCCCCGAGGCCGCCGGTTTCGCGCACGGGGCCGGGCGCTAGGACTCGCCCCTGGCAGCGGTGGCGCTGCCAGGGGCGAGTTCGTCAGCCCTGCGCGACCGCCCTCGTGGTGCTCGGCGTCGGCTCGGGCGCCTTGGTCGTGCTCGGGGTGACGCTGGGTGCCTTCGAGGTGGTCATCGTGCTCGGCGTGACACTGGGCGCCACTGTCGTCGGCGTGACGCTGGGTGCCTTCGACGTCGTCATCGTCGTCGGCGTGACGCTCGGCGCCTTCGAGGTGGTCACGGTCACGGGCGCCTTCGTGGTGCTGGTGGTCGGGGCCACTGTGGCGGCGCCGTCGGCGAGCGAGGTCGCCGCCACCGCCAGCCCCCCGGTGCCCAGCACGCCGACGGCGACAGCCGCCGCGACCAGGGCTCGACGGGAGCTCAGCACAGTGGGGATTCGCATGGAGTTCCTCCTCGGTGTCACAGCACCGGACCGCGTCTGCCACGGCTCGTCCGGTGTTCTCACACCACTTCCACGCGGCACCCCGCCGATCTGTTGCACCGGGGCCGTGACTTCTCCGGATCAGCCCGCGGCCCCCGCCGCGCTGGTCGTCTGACGGGTGGTCGCCAGCGTGGCCGACGGAGAGGTCGCCGGCGCCGTGGTCGGGCTCACCGTGGTCGTCAGCCCCGTCCGCGGCGTCGGCTCCAGCGTGGTCGGCGACTGCGTGGTCGGCACGGGGGCCGCCGGCGGCTGCTGCTCGGAGCCACCGCGCGGGACGAGCACCAGGCAGACCACCAGGACCGCCAGCACCGCCGCGGCGGCGGCCAGCGGGGCGTACCGGCGCACGGCCGAACGGGAACGGGCCCGCGCGCGGATCGCCGGCCCGGACAGGTTCGAGCGGACCTGGTCGGCACGTGCGGCGAGCATGCGCCGCAGCTGGTCCTCCGGCTCACTCATGGTTCCTCCACGCCCGCTCCGGCATCGCGATCGCCGACCGTAACGCGGCCAGCCCCCGGCTGACGTGCGCCCGCACGGTCGTCTGCCGGCACCCCAGGATCCCAGCGATCTCGGTGTCGTCCAGGTCCTCGTAGTAGCGCAGCACCACCGCCGCGCGCTGCTGCCTGGGCAGCTCGCGCAGCAGCTGCCAGAGCCGTTCGTCGTGCTCGTCGCGCAGCGGGTCCAGGTGTTCCCGCTCGGGCAGCTCGGACCCGGCGGGCCAGATGTGCCGCGTGCTCCAGCGCCGCCGCCAGGACAGGTACTCGTTGGTGATCGCGCGCCGGACGTAGGCGTAGGCCGATCCTGCGGACCCGCTCACCTCGGCCCAGCGCGGGTAGACCCTGGTGAGGACCTCCTGGACCAGGTCCTCCGCGTCCGCGCGGGCGCCCGACAGCAGCACCGCGTACCGGACCAGCGCCTGCTGGTGCTGGTGGACGAACTCGTCGAAGGACGCCGCCTCGTCCAACACCCAACTCCGCTCTCGTGCCGCTGTGACTGGTGCAGGGTAGACGCCGGTGCCCCGGGTCCCGTTGCTCAGGACCTCTCCGGTGCGCGCGGAGCCGTTGTCGCATTGCCGCAATTCGTCCCATGAGACTTCGTCACTTTGCTCTTGATGGACGTCAACGAAAGTTGTCTGGTGCGCGTACAAAGTTGTCGCTGTGTTGACCCTGGGCGTGACTCGCTGTCACGTTTGTTTTGTCGCAGTTATTTCCTGTGAACAATGAGAGGCGCAATCGTGGAAACCGATCGTGTCGGCTTGTTCGTGGTGCCCTGCCTCCCGTGGGACGGGGCGGCCTGAGCGATGCGAGTGCTGATCGCGTGCATCTCGGCGCACGGCCACATGTTCCCGATGATCACGACCGGGTGGGCGCTGCGCGCCGCCGGTCACGAGGTGCTGATCGCCACCGCGGGCGGCCTGGCCCCGGTGGAACGGACCGGCTTGCAGGGTGTGGACATCGCGCCCGGCTTCAGCATGGCGGCCCCGGATACCGAGGAGGACTCGCCCGCGCGCAGCCGCACACCCGAGGTCGAGGAGGGCGCGGACCCGGCCGACCACCTGTGGGCGCACTTCTTCGGCTTCATGGCCGAGATGCTCGTCGACGGGCTGGTGGACCTCGTGCGTTCCTGGCGGCCCGATGTGGTGCTGCACGAGGAAACCCTGCCGATCGGCTCGCTCGCCGCGATCAACGCCGGGGTGCCCTCGATCGCGCACGGTCTCGGTGTCGCGCACGACGTCTCCGGCATGGTCGACTTCTTCACCCCGCAACTGCCGCTGTTCGGCCGGTTCGGGGTGCGGGGACTGCCCGAGCCCTCCGCCGTGATCGACGTCAGCCCGCCGAGCATGGGGACCGTGCACGGCGGTTGGCCGATGCGGTACGTGCCATACAACGGCGCGGGCATGGTGCCGGAGTGGCTGCTGCGCAAGGGATCCCGCCCGCGCGTCGCCGTCACGCTCGGCACCTACGCGCCGCACCGGATCGGGCTGGGGCCGATCGAGCGGGTGGTGCGGGCCGCGCGCTCGGTCGACGCGGAGTTCGTGCTGGCGATGGGGGAGGCCGACACCTCGGGGCTGGGGCAGTTGCCCGAGAACGTGCACGCCATGGGCTGGATCCCGATGAACGCGCTGCTGACGACCTGCTCCGCCGTCATCCACCAGGGTGGGTCCGGCACCACCATGACGGCGCTGGACGCGGGCATCCCGCAGTTGGTGGTCCCCCAGGACGTGGACCTGACCGCGGCCGCGGTGGCCGCGCGGGGTCTGGGCGCCTCGGTCGAGAGCGAGGAGATCACCCCCGAGCTGATCGACCGGCTGCTGGGCGATCCGGACTGGGCCGGTGCGGCCCGGGAGGTGCGGGCGGAAATGCACGACATGCCGTCCCCCGTGAACGTGGCGCACCGGATCGGGGAACTGGTGCGGGCCTGTGCGTGAAACACGGAGGAAATGGACAATGGACAATTCAGGCAAGGGTGCCGCGCCCCACGTTCTGTTGTGGCCGTTCCCAGGTCACGGCCACGTCGACCCGACGCTGCCGGTGGCCGCCGAACTCGTCCGGCGCGGCCTGCACGTCACCGTCGCCACCACCGAACGCTTCGCCGAGGCCGTCACCGCCACCGGCGCCGAGGTCCTGCCCTACGCCTCAGCCCTGGCCGGACGCCCACTACCGGAGGTCTTCGACCCCGACTACCTCGCCCGCGAACCCCTGCGCGCCATGATCGAGGCCATCGCCACCGTGCCCCCGATCCGCAGCCACTTCCAGCACAGACAACCCCCCGACCTGGTGGTCTACGACTCCAGCACCTACGCCGCCGCCCGAGTCGCCGCCCTGACCTGGTCCCGCCCCGCCATCCAGATGTTCCCGACCTTCGCCAGCAACGAGAAGTGGCAACTCGGGCCCTGGATCAAAGACGAGTTCGCCCCCGAGATCGACGAGCACCACCCGGCCCTGCTGGAGTTCTTCTACTGCATGGGCGAACTGCTGTCCGGCTACGGACTCGACGACATCGACCTGGAACGGTTCCACGCCCCCTGCGAGGACCACAACCTCGTCTTCCTGCCCAAGTTCTTCCAACTGGGCAACGAGTTCTTCGACGACCGGCACGAGTTCCTCGGCCCCTGCCTACCCACCAACAGCGGCGGCACGTGGCAGCCCCCGGCCAGCGGACACCCCGTCCTGGTCGTGTCCCTGGGCACCGAGAAGAACAAGGACACGAGGTTCTTCCACGACTGCGCCCAGGCCTTCGCGGACCTGCCCTGGCACGTGGTCCTCACCCTCGGCGGCGGCATGACCGTGGCCGACCTGGGCCCCCTGCCCGCCAACGTCGAGGCCCACCAGTACCTGTCCCACGCCGAGGTCCTGCCGCACGCCACCGCACTGGTCGCCCACGCGGGCATGAGCACCACCATGCGCGCCCTGCACCACGGCGTCGCCCAGGTCCTGGTACCGCACACACCCGAACAACACTTCGTCGCCCGCCGCGCCGCCGAACTGGGCATCGCCCGCCTCCTGCCCCGCGACCAGGTCACCGCCCACGCGGTACGCGAGGCCGTACTCGAACTCACCAGCGACGACCGAGCCCGCACCCGCATCCACGACCTCGCCGAACAAACCCGCGCCGCAGGCGGAACCGAGCGAGCCGCAGACCTGATCCAAACCAGACTCGAAGGACGGCCATGAAGCGCGGAGTTGACGACCTCGCCCTGTTCGGCGGCCACGCGGAGTTCGACCAGACCCTGCTGGTCGGCCGCCCCAGCACCGGCGACCGCACAAAACTCTACGAACGCCTCGACCGCGCACTGGACAACGGCCGCCTCACCGGCGGCGGCATGCTCGTCCGCGAGTTCGAGGACCGCATCGCCCACATGGCCGGAACCCGCCACTGCATCGCGGTCTGCAACGCCACCGCCGCCCTGGAAGTCATCATCCGCGCCCAGAACCTGCACGGCGAGATCATCATCCCCTCGATGACCTTCATCGCCACCGCCCACGCCGTGCGCTACATGGGCGCCACCCCCGTCTTCGCCGACATCGACCCGGTCACCGGCACCATCGACCCCGACCACGTCGAAACCCTCATCACCCCCCACACCACCGCCATCATCGGCGTCCACCTCTGGGGCCAACCCTGCGACGTCGACCGCCTCGCCGACATCGCCCACCGCCACAACCTCACCCTCATCTACGACGCCGCCCACGGCATCGGCTGCAGCCACGGCCCCACCCCCATCGGCGGCTTCGGCCACGCCGAGGTCTTCAGCTTCAACGCCACCAAAGTCGTCAACTCCTTCGAGGGCGGCGCCATCGTCACCAATGACGACGACTTCGCCCTGCGCGTACGCCAGGCCCACAACTTCGGCTTCATCGCCCCCGGCCTGATCGGCGGCCTGGGCACCAACGCCAAGATGAGCGAGGCCTCCGGCGCCATGGGCCTGACCTCCCTGGACGTCTTCGACGAGGTCGTCGCCCACAACAAGGCCGGCTACGACCTCTACCGCGACCTGCTCGCCGGACTCCCCGGCCTGACCGTGCACGCCTACGACCCACGCCACCGCAACAACTTCCAGTACGTCGTGGTCAAGGTCGACCAGGACCACGCCGGCCTGCACCGCGACGTCCTGCTCGACGTGCTGCGCGCGGAGAACGTCTACGCCCTGATGTACTTCTCACCCGCCTGCCACCAACTCGAGCCCTACCGCAGCGAACACCCCGTCACCCTCCCGCACACCGAACGCCTGGCCGAACAGGTCATCGCCCTGCCCACCGGACCGGCCACCACCTCCTCCGACATCCACCGGGTCTGCGAGATCGTCCGCTTCGCCATCGAACACAGCGCCGAGATCGTCGAGGCTTTCGGAAGAATTGATCTGAATTCCTGCAAGAACTGAGAGATATGTAGTTGGCGTGCGAAGGTGCGGCTCGTTGGGGCTTGGGTGTCGCCATCGGCGTGCCGCCAGGGCAGCGCCACGAGTGGCGCCGCCCTGCCCCGGCAGCTGCGCTGGACGGCTGAGCCCGCGCTGAACCGCTGACCCGGCGCTGGCGTGGAGCCGGTCAGCTGGCGTGCTGCCCCGTGAGCAGCAGCAGTTTGCCGGTGGTCTTCCTGGACTCGATGTCGCGGTGGGCGCGGGCCGCCTCGGCGAGCGGGTACCGGCCGCCGATGGTCACTGCCAACCGGCCGTCGGCGATCATCGAGAAGAGGTCGGCGGAGTGGGTCAGCAGCGCCTCCCGGGTGGGGATGTGGTCGCTGAAGACCGGGTAGCAGACCTTGATGCTGTTCGGCAGTTCGCGGATGCCGATCGTCGGTGCCTGCCCGATGAGCACGCCGTAGTAGAGCAGTGTTCCGTTGCGCCGCAACGCCTTCATCGATCCCTGGAAGGTCGTCGCGCCGCCGCCCTCGAAGACCACGTCGACCCCCGCACCGCCGGTGAGCTCGCGCACCTGGTCGACGAAGTCGTCGTCACGGGACACCAGCACGTGGTCGGCACCGGCCCGGCGCGCGACCTCGACCTTCTCCTCCCGTGACACCAGGCCGATGACCGTGCCGCCCCGGAGTTTCACCAGCTGGGTCAGCAACTGGCCCAGGCCGCCCGCGGCGGCGTGCACCAGTGCGGTGTCGCCCGGCCGCACCGGGTAGGCCTCGGTGGCGAAGTGGTGGGCGGTGAGTCCCTGCATCATCACGCTCGCGGCGACCTCGTCGCTGATCCCGTCCGGGACCGGCACCACGTCGGCGGCGGGCATGACGATCTGCTCGGCGTAGCTGCCGTAGGCGAAGACCCAGGCGACCCGGTCGCCCACGGCCAGATCGGTGACGCCGGGACCGAGCCCGCGCACGACACCGGCGCCCTCGACACCGGGCACGATGGGCACCTCGGCACCGGCGCGGCCGTGCTGTCGCGTGCTGGTGTCCATGAAGTTGACGCCCGCGACAGTGATCTCGACCAGGATCTCGCCCGGCCCCGGCACCGGTGCGGGAACCTCCTTCGGCACGAGCGCCTCCGGTCCGCCGAGCTGTTCGACGACGATGGCTCGCATGGTGTTCCGTCCTTCCGTTGGTTGACGAGGCCACTGTCGTCCGATGAAAATGGACCCGCAAGTACAGAAAAAAAGGGGGAGGCCGAGTGCTCACGGCGAAGGGTGCGGCGACCCGCCAGCGGATCATCGAGGCGGCCGCCGCGGAGATCCGCGAACGGGGCGTGACCGCCACCAAGCTCGAGGACGTGTGCCAGCGCAGCGCCACCGGCAAGAGCCAGCTGTTCCACTACTTCCCCGAGGGCAAGGAGCAGCTCCTGCTCGCGGTGGCGCAGCTGGAGGCCGGGCGGGTGATCGAGGACCAGCAGCCGCATCTCGGGCAGCTCACCTCCTGGACGGCCTGGCAGCGGTGGCGCGACGTGGTGGTCGAGCGCTACCGCAGGCAGGGTGTGCACTGCCCGATGGGCGTGCTGATCACCGAACTGGGCAGGCACACCCCGGCGGCCCAGGCGCTGACCGGCCAGCTGGTCGAGCAGTGGCAGCGCCAGGTGCAAGCCGGGATCGAAGCCATGCAGGGCAACAACCAGGTCGGGCCCGGGGTCGATCCCGCGCGCACCGCGGCCGCGATGATCGCCGCCATCCAGGGCGGCGTGACGATCCTCATGTCCACGGGCTCCGCGGACCACCTGGAGGCGGCGCTGGACCTGTGCCTGGACTACCTGCGCGCCAGCGGTCAGTCCACCTGAGACTGTGGGGATCTCCCCAGCACGGGTGAGGTAGGCGTTTCCCCCGGCCGCGCACCGGGTACCAGCCAGTCCTGATCGGACCTGAGTGCTGAGGAGTGGTGACGTGGCGAGTTGGCAGCTGATCGCGGCGGGGGTGGCCGGGGTGATCCTGCTCGGGCTGCTGCTGTGGACGCTGAGCGCGGCGTTCGGAGTGGGCTCGGTGTCGAAGAAGGCCCCCAAGGGCTCGGCGGAAAACCGCAGACTGGGGTGGGCGCAGACCCTCAACGTGCTCGGTCTGGCGGTGTTCACCGAGGGCAAGATCCTGCTGCCCGAGGGCGGCACCCAGTACGCGGCCATCGGGGTGGCCGTGCTGCTGGTGGTGATCGGTGTGTCGATGGTGATCGCCACCGAGAAGCGGCTCAAGGGCGCCTGAGCGCGGGTGCGGCGCGGCGGGGTCGCCGCGCCGCACCGTCGGGGTCTCCCTGGTCGTGCGCGAGTCCACCGGCCCGGTGCGCTGAGCCCGTGGCGGGCTGGCCCGCCCGCCTCAAGTGCGGGCACCCGGGTTTAGCCCCCAACCGATCGGGGGATAGCTGGTGCACTGCGAACGGGAGGTGCGCCGTGAACGAGGATCCGGTGATCCACCACTGGCACGGTCAGCGACCCATGGTGAAGATGCTGACCGGAGAGCTGTTCCTGCAACTGGGTGCGGGCGACGACCGGTACCTGGCGGCCCTGCTGACCGAGTACGGCCGTGGCGACCAGGTGATCGAGCAGCAGCCCGTGCACACCGGCACGCTGTGCGCCATCCGCTTCCCGGCGACCGAGGACCGGGACGAGTTGATCACGCACCTGATCTACGGCGGCTGCTCGGAGTCGCAGGCCCGCGAGCACCTGGTGTCCATCGGGCTCGGCGGCCTGCCCATCGCCTGGGTCTACCCGCCGGACGCCACCATCGAGGCGGGCGGCGACCTGGCCGGTACCGGCAACGAGTTCTGACCGACCCCGGGACGTCAGGAAGGTGCCGTTCGCGACGTTGAACGCCCCAAAGGGCACCTTCGTGACGGGGTCGCCGCCGGTCAGCGCTTGCGGAGCTTGCGCACGGCCTCGCGGACGCGTTGCTGGTTCTTGGGGTCCTGGGCGGCCCGCTTGACCTGCTCGGTCAGCTTGCGGCCCTGGGGGCTGCGCAGGAAGTCGGTCAGCTTGCTCATCAGGGAGGCCATGTCCGTATTATCCCCCTTGTCGTGACTGGCCAAACCTCGGCGCACCGCTACGCTGCCGCAAGTGTGACGACCTTCTCCAGGTGGCTGCCGGTACTCGTGCTGTTGCTGCTGGTGGGCCTCGGTACCGCGGGCGCCGCACCCGACCACGTGGCGGCGAGCAGACTGGACTCGGTGCGCCAGCGCGGGGAGCTGACCGCGTGCAGCACGGGGGACTACCGGCCCTTCACCTACCTCGACCCGGCCACCGGGCAGTGGACCGGCATCGACATCGACCTGGCGGCCGACCTGGCCAAGCGGCTGGGCGTGCGGCTGACCCTGGTGCGGACCACCTGGGCCACATTGCCGGAGGACATCGGGCGGCGCTGCGACCTGGCCGTTGGCGGGGTCTCGGTGACGCTGGACCGGGCGGCGCGGGCCTTCTTCAGCCAGCCCTACCTGCGTGACGGCAAGACCCCGATCACCCGCTGCGAGAACGTCCAGCGCTTCCAGACCCTGGCGCAGGTCGACCAGCCGGGGGTGCGGGTGGTGGTCAACCCCGGCGGCACCAACGAGCAGTTCGCCAGGCAGAACCTGCACCGGGCCACGATCGTGCCGCACGCCGACAACAACACGATCTTCGAGGAGCTGGTGGCGGGCCGCGCCGACCTGATGATCACCGACGCCACGGAGACCCGCTGGCAGGCCAAGCAGCACCCACAGTTGTGCGCGGTGCACCCGGACCAGCCGTTCACCTTCGCGGAGAAGGCGTACCTGCTGCCGCGCGGGGACGTGGTGTGGCAGCAGTACGTGGACCAGTGGCTGCACCTGGCACGCAACGACGGCACGTACGACCGGATCGCGCAGCCCTGGCTGGGCTGACGAGCGGCCCGGTCCCGCCGAGGCCAAGATGAGTTGGTGACCTCTCCCGATCCACGGCGCTGGCGGGCGCTGTCCGTGAGCCTGGCCGCCGGGTTCATGAGCCTGCTCGACGTCAGCATCGTCAACGTGGCCCTGCCCTCCATCCAGCAGGGGCTCGGCGCGTCCTCCGGCGGCGTGCAGTGGATCGTCTCCGGTTACGCGCTGACCTTCGGGCTGTCGCTGGTCGCGGGCGGCAGGCTGGGTGACGTGCTGGGGCGCCGGCGCATGTTCCTGATCGCGCTGACCGGGTTCGTGCTGACCAGCGCGCTGGCCGGGGCCGCGCCCAACGAGGGGCTGCTGGTGGCGGCCCGGCTCGCGCAGGGTCTTGCCGCCGGTCTGCTCACCCCGCAGAACTCGGGCCTGATCCAGGACATGTTCCGCGGGGCGGAGCGCGGCCGGGCCTTCGGCATGTTCGGTGCCACCGTGGGCATCTCCACGGCCACCGGACCGGTGCTGGGCGGGCTGATCCTGGCCGCGTTCGGTGCGGACTCCGGCTGGCGCTGGGTGTTCTACGTCAACGTGCCGGTCGGGGCGCTGGCCTTCGCGCTGGCCTGGCTGTGGCTGCCCAGGGCGGACACCGGCCTGCGCACCCTGCGCCACCAGATCGACTACCGGGGTGCGCTGCTGCTCGGGATCGCCGTGCTCTGCGTGCTGTTCCCGCTGGTGCAGTCCGAGGGCGGCGGCACCCCGTGGCTCTGGCTGCTCGTGCTGCTGGCCCCGGCCTTCGGCTACGCGTTCGTCCGCTGGGAGCAGCGGGTCGCCGGGCGCGGCGGCAAGCCGCTGCTGGACCTGACCCTGTTCACCGCCGTACCGGGTTATCCGCCCGGCCTCGTGCTGGGCACGGTGTACTTCTGCGGCTTCACCGGGATCTTCCTGGTGATGTCGCTGTTCCTGCAGAAGGGCTTGCAGTACACCCCGTTGCAGTCCGGGCTGGCCGTGACCCCGTTCGCGCTCGGCTCGGCGATCACCGCCGTGGTCGCCGGGCGGCTGGTGTCGCGGTTCGGCCGCGGGCTCACCCTCACCGGCCTGTGCCTGGTGACGCTCGGGCTGATCGGTGTGGCGGTGGTGGTGCTGCTGGTGCCCGAGCGGGAACTGGGCTGGGCACTGACCCTGCCGCTGCTGCTCGCCGGTGTCGGCGGTGGGGCGGTGATCTCGCCGAACACCACGCTGACCCTGGAGTGCGTGCCCAACCGGGTGGCCGGCGCCGCGGGCGGGGCGTTGCAGACGGGGCAGCGGATCGGCACCGCGATCGGGACCGCGGTGCTCGCCACCGCCTACTACACCACCGTTTCGGCCACCGGGGGCAGGTACCCGGTGGCCGTGTCGGTGGCGATGCTGTGCGCGATCGGGTTCATGCTGGTGGCCATCACCGTGGCCGTACTGGAGTTGCGCGCACGTCGGCGCCGCGTGGTCGATGCCGACCGGGACGAGGCGCTGGCCGCCGACGTGCAGCGCTAGCGGCTCACCGGCGGCCACGCGGGCGCATAACCGCCACCCGAACCGGGTACGTCCCAGTCGGACAGCCTGGACGGAGGTGGTGGCATGTCCTGGGCCGAGGTGCTCAAGCGCACGGCGCGCGGTTTCGGGCAGCACAACCTGTACGACCTGGCCGCGGCCCTGACCTACTACAGCGTGCTGTCGATCTTCCCCGGCCTGGTCGTGCTGACCGCCGCACTGGGCCTGCTGGGGCCGCGGTCCACGCAGCCCCTGGTCGACAGCATCAACCAGCTCGCGCCCGGGCAGAGCCGTGACCTGCTGATCGGAACCATCGACGACCTGCAACGCTCCTCGGGGCTGGCGGGCCCGCTGGCGGTGGTCGGTGTGCTGGCCGCGCTGTGGTCGGCCTCCGGCTACGTCGGGGCGTTCATGCGCGCCAGCAACACCATCCACGGTGCCACCGAATCGCGCCCGGTGTTGAAGCGCTATGGGCTGCGCCTGGCGCTGACGGTGGTCGCCGTGCTGGTCCTCGCGTTGTGCTCAGCCGGTGCCGTGGCCTCCGGCGCGCTCGCGGAACGGCTCGGAGCCCTGCTCGGTTTCGGCGAGACCGCCGTGCTGGTGTGGGACACCGCGAAGTGGCCGGTGATCGCCGCGCTGGTCGGGCTGGTCCTGGCCCTGTTGTACCGGCTCAGCCCGGACTCGGCTCGCGGCCCGTGGTTCGGCCCCGGCGGGCTGCTCGCGGTGCTGCTGTGGGCGCTGGCCTCAGCGGGGTTCGGCCTGTACGTGGCCAATTTCGGTTCCTACAACAAGACCTACGGCGCGCTGGCAGGCGTGATCGTGTTCCTGGTCTGGTTGTGGATCTCCAATCTCGTCGTGCTGCTGGGCGCCGAACTGGACGCCCAGGTCGCGGCGGAACGGGAAGACCAACACCCGAGCGGCACAGGAAGGCAGGAGATCATGTCCAGCGACATTGGTCAGGCACGACCGCAGGACCAGTCGGTGGCCCAGTTGGTGCACGACGCCTCCGAGCAGCTCTCGCGGCTGGTGCGGGAGGAGATGCGCCTGGCCGCGGTGGAACTGCGGAACAAGGGCAAGCGGGCCGGCGCGGGCGCGGGGCTTTTCGGCGGGGCCGGGGTGCTCGCGCTCTACGGGGTCGCCGTGCTGATCGCGGCGGGCGTGCTCGGTCTCGCACTGGTGGTGCAGCCCTGGCTGGCCGCGCTGATCGTCGGCGCGCTGCTGCTGATCGCGGCCGGGATCGCCGCACTGATCGGCAAGAGCCAGATCCAGGCCGCCGTACCGCCTGTGCCGGAGGAGGCTGTGGACGGGGTCAAGAAGGACGTCGAAGCCGTGAAGGAAGGACTGCACCGATGAGCACCGCTCCGCGCAACCAGTCCGAACTGGACGAAGCCACGCTCCGCGCCGACATCGAACTGACCAGGTCCGAGTTGGGCGACACCGTGGAAGCCTTGGCGCACAAGGTGAATGTCCCCGCGCGCGTCAAGGAGCAGGTGCGGCCGCGGGTGCGGCACCTGGTGAACACCGTGCAGCGGCGGCCGGGGCCGTCCATCGCCGTGGCGGTCACCGTGCTCCTCGCGTTGGGACTGTTGCTGCGTCGCGGCCGGAAGGGGTGAATCCCGTGCTGAAACTGCTCTACAAGCCGCTCGGGCTGGTGGTCAGCGTGCTCGGCGGGCTGGCGGCCAGTGCCGCTTTCAACCAGGTGTGGAAGTTGCTCACGGGGGAGAAGCAGGCGCCGGAGGCCACCGACGAGCAGCGCCGCTGGGGTGAGGTGCTGGCCGCGGCCGCCGTGCAGGGCGCCGTGTTCGGACTGGTCAAGGCGGCCATCGACCGCGGCGGCGCGGCCGGGTACCGCAAGGCGACCGGGGAGTGGCCGAAGAAGTGACGCGGGACGGTCAGCCCGGTGCGACCGCCTGGAGCAGTGCGGCCACGAACAGCAGCAGTGCGGCCGCAACCGCCAGTGCGGTGAGGAACCGCGGCCCCGTGCGATGACGGCCGCGGTGCCGGATGCTGGGGTGCCGGATGCTGGGGTGTCGCCGTGCACGGTGCGCGGTGCTGCCCGCCGCCATCAGCAGCAGTTCCTGCTCTACCGAGGGGCAGCCCTCGGCCATGGCCAGCTCAGCCCTGGCCAACCGCTCGCGCTCGGCCGTGCTGAGGAAGGCCGGTTCCGGTTCCGACATGGCGAAGGTGGTACCCGCCCGCGAGCGGTTCTCCCGCAGATCACCCAGGCTGGTCGGAATTCACCCGTTCGCCGGAGATGATCCGCGATCGACCGGGTAGTCGAGCCCCGGTCATTTGCGCGCGGTCAGACGGGAGTTCTCTCATGGCGGTCTCGCTCGAGCCGGTGGCGGTGCGCCCGTACCCGGTGCGACGCCGGAGCAAGGGCACGGCGTTGTTGCGGCTGTTCAGCACCACTGACCACAAGCAGATCGGCATGCTGTACCTGGTCACCTCCTTCGCCTTTTTCGTGGTCGGCGGGTTCATGGCCTTGCTGATGCGCACCGAACTGGCCGCACCTGGTCTGCAGTTCCTCTCGCCCGAGCAGTACAACCAGTTGTTCACCATGCATGGCACGATCATGCTGCTGCTCTACGCCACCCCCAACGTGTTCGGCTTCGCCAACTACGTGCTGCCGCTGCAAATCGGCTCACCGGACGTGGCCTTCCCCCGGCTCAACGCTTTCGCGTACTGGCTGTACCTGCTCGGCGGGCTGATCGTGCTGGGCGGCTTCCTCACCCCGGGTGGTGCGGCCGACTTCGGCTGGTTCGCCTACACCCCGCTGTCCGACGCCATCCACGCCCCCGGTGTCGGCGCCGACCTGTGGATCACCGGCCTGGTGGTCAGCGGGCTGGGCACCATCCTCGGCGCGGTCAACATGATCACCACGGTGGTCTGCCTGCGCGGGCCGGGCATGGCGATGTTCCGGATGCCGATCTTCACCTGGAACATCCTGATCACGAGCATCCTGGTGCTGATGGCCTTTCCGATCCTGACCGCGGCACTGCTGGGCCTGGCCGCCGACCGGCACCTGGGCGCGCACGTGTTCGACCCGGCCAACGGCGGCGCGATCCTGTGGCAGCACCTGTTCTGGTTCTTCGGCCATCCCGAGGTCTACATCGTGGCCCTGCCCTACTTCGGCATCGTCTCCGAGGTCTTCCCGGTGTTCAGCCGAAAACCCCTGTTCGGCTACAAGGGACTGGTCTTCGCCACCCTGGCCATCGCCGCGCTGTCGGTGACCGTGTGGGCGCACCACATGTTCGGCACGGGGGCGGTGCTGCTGCCCTTCTTCTCCTTCATGACCTTCCTGATCGCGGTCCCGACCGGTGTGAAGTTCTTCAACTGGATTGGCACGATGTGGAGGGGGCAGTTGACCTTCGAGAGCCCGATGCTCTGGGCGGTGGGCTTCCTGCTCACCTTCCTGTTCGGCGGGCTGACCGGCATCCTGCTCGCCTCACCGCCGATCGACTTCCACGTCACCGACACCTACTTCGTGGTGGCGCACTTCCACTACGTGCTGTTCGGCACCATCGTGTTCGCCACCTTCTCGGGCATCTACTTCTGGTTCCCCAAGATCACCGGCCGGATGCTGGACGAGCCGTTGGCCAAGCTGCACTTCTGGACCACGTTCATCGGCTTCCACCTGACGTTCCTGGTGCAGCACTGGCTCGGTGCCGCGGGCATGCCGCGCCGCTACGCCGACTACCTGCCACAGGACGGGTTCACCGCGCTGAACACGGTGTCCACCATCGGCTCCTACGTGCTGGGCGCCTCGGTCCTGCCGTTCGTGTGGAACGTGTTCCGCAGCTACCGGTACGGCGAGGTGGTCGCGGTGGACGACCCGTGGGGCCACGGCAACTCGCTGGAGTGGGCCACCAGCAGTCCTCCGCCCAGGCACAACTTCACCTCGCTGCCGAGGATCCGCTCCGAGCGGCCCGCCTTCGAGTCGCACTACCCGCACATGCGTGAGCGCATCCGCGCCGAAGCGCACATCGCCGGGATGCCCGCGCCCTCCGAAGGGCTGGCCCACTCCGCCCAGTCCGGCAGCGCGCAGGGTGATCCGCGGGCGAAGTGAGGTAGTCCCCTTCCTTCGCGACAGTACTTGCCTGAAGAGAAAGTGCGTACTACTTTCTCTTCAGGCAAGTAGTCGCGAGGAGGCAACATGTTGATGGTGGAGCACCAGACCCAGGTCAAGGGGCTGCCCACGTGGTACTTCGTGCTGGTCGGGCTGCTCGTGGGCAGCCTGGACATCAGCCAGCAGTTCAGCGCCGAGTACCCGCTGGTCAGCCTGCTGCCGCTGACGATAACGGCGGTGCACCTCAGCCTGTGGTTCGGCCTGCTGTCGCGCAGGCGCGAGTACATCCGGGCGGTCTGGCGCTCACCGGGCGCCCGCGTGCTGGTGCTCGCGCTGGTCGCGGTCCGGCTGCTGCTCCAGTGGGGGCTGGGCGCGCTGACCGACTCGGTGGCCCCGCTGCACAGCTACGCGCACCTGGTCATCGGACTGGTGATGGTGGTGCTGACCTCGGTGGGCGCGTGGTTTGATCAGTGGCTGGTGCTGCGCACGCTGAACAGGAAGGTCTGAGCACGGTGTCCCAACCCACGCCGGAAGAAGCTGCCAGGGCGCTGCGCGAGGTGTCGGACCGCCGCGCGCAGGGCTTGCGCGGCACGGTGCACCCCCGCTGGGTGTGGGTCCTGGCCGGCGCGTTCCTGGCTGGGTACCTCGCCGCCATGGACCTGCTCCCCGAGGACGCCCGCGGCTGGGTCAGCTGGGCGTTCGCCGCGGTGATGCTCGTCTACGCCCTTGGTGTGCGCAGTCGATTCGCCTCGACCCTGATGGGCCAGTCCGCCCGGGCGAACCTGGGCTCGGTCCCGGTGCGACCCAGGGTGTTCTACCTGATCGGATTGCTGGTCTGCACCGGGCTGCTCATGCTCGTGCTGCACCTGCTCCAGGTGCCGCACATGATGATCGTCTACGGGGTCGTGGTGGGGGTGTACCTCAGCCTGCTGGGGCCGAGGACGCAGGCCTGGATCCTGGCCGCGAAGGCGCGGGACTGAGCCGTGGACGGACTGGACCCCCTGCTGCTGGACCCGACCCGGCTGGCGATCGTGTCCCTGCTGTCCGCCGTAGAGTGGGCGGAGTTCGGCTACGTGCGCGACTCGGCTGGGCTCTCGGACTCGGCGCTGTCCAAGCAGGTCACCACGCTGGGCAAGGCCGAGTACGTGGAGGTGCGCAAGGGGTACGTCGGCAAGCGCCCGCGCACCTGGCTCAACCTCACCGGCGGCGGGCGGCGCGCCCTCGGCGGGCACGTACTGGCCCTACAGGCCATCGCCGACCGCGCACGCCTGGACGGCGCGAGCCACCAGGCCGAACCGCGTCAGGGCTGACCGCCCGACCTCCTCCTGCCTTATCCTGCTGCGCCCCTGACCCGGGTTCGCGGCCAGCGGCCTCAGGCCGAGGACGAGGGGCCACCGACCAGCACGCCGAAACCGCCGTCCACGCGGAGCATCGCACCGGAGACCGCGCCCATACCCGGGTCGGTGAGCAGGCCGATCACCGAGGCCACGTCCGTCGGCTCCACGATCCGGCCCAGGACCGAGTTCTCGCTCGTGTACTCCTGGCGCTCGGCGGTGAGCGCGGGGGCGCTGGCCTCGGTGCGGACCAGACCCGGCGAGACCGTGTTGACCGTGATCCCGTCCGCGGCGGCCTCGGCGGCCACGTGCCTGCTGAAGGTGTTGAGCGCGGACTTGGCCGTGGAGTGGGACAGCCGCCCGCCGCCGACGTGATCGGCCGCGGTGCTGGACACGTAGACGATCTGCCCGCCGCGCTGGCCGCGCATCACCTCCAGCACGGACTTGGTGACGAAGAAGGCCCCGGCGAGCTCGCCGGTGACCTTGCCGATGAACTCCTCCCAGGGCAGCTCGGACAGCGGGCCGAACCGGGGGTTGACCGTGTTCGCGTTGCACACCAGCACATCGATGCGCCCGTGCTCGGCGAGCACCGCGGCGACCATTGCCCGCACCTGTGCCTGCTCGCAGACGTCGGCCGCGATGGCGGTGGCGGCTCCACCCTCGGCCACGATCTGCTCGACCACCGCCTGTGCCGTGGCGGCACTGCTGCGGTAGTTGACGATCACGTGGTGGCCTCGCCGACCCAGTTCCCGCGCGGTGGCCGCACCCACCCCGCGGCCCGCCCCGGTGACCACGGCGACCGAAGTCGATGTCCGCACGTCCATCCCCTCTCGTTGAGCTATCCGCGGCACCGTAACAAGTGGCGGGGGAGCAGTTCCCGTGCAGCCGACGCCCGGGGGCTGGACTGAACGGCCCATCGGCGGGACAGTGGGCCGGTGTCCTCCCTGCACACCGGCTCGTTCGCGATCACGCTGGACGCGGCCATCGAAGACGCCGGTCTGAGCCTGGACCGGATCAGGCAGCACCTGGCTGCGCGCGGCGTGACCCTGTCCCGCAGCGCACTGTCCTACTGGCGGCACGGTCGTTCCCAACCGGAGCGCGAGTCCTCCCTGCACGCGGTCGGCCAGCTGGAGGAGGTGCTTGGCCTGTCTCCGGGCACGCTGACCTCCCTGCTCGGGCCCAGGGCTCCGCGCGGGCGCTGGCTGGGCCGCCCGGCCGACGCGCTGGAACGCCGCAGATTGTGGCCCTCGCTGCGGCCGGTCTCGGCGGAGCTGAAGCCGCCGCCGGACGGGCAGCTCACGTTCTGGTCGGTGCACGACCACCTGCTGGTGGACGAGCAGGGCCGCGAGCGGGCGCTGCGGGTGCGCATGGTCGCTGAGGCCACTGTGGACGGTGTGACCCGGCTGATGACCTACTACCAGACCGAGGATCTCGCGCGACAGGCCCCGCGCTACGGGGGCGTGCGGTTCTGCCGCCTCGGCAGGGTCCGCACCGACCCGGCGACCGGCCTGATCGTCGGCGAACTGCTGCTGGACCGGGAACTGGCCGCGGGCGAGGTCACCGCGGTGGAGTACGAGCTGGTGTTCCCGCCAGGCGATCCGATCGACTCCTACCACCGCAGGCTCACCCGGCCGATCCCGCAGTACCTCTGCCAGGTGCAGTTCGGCCTGCGCCTGCCAAGGCGGGTGTTCCGCTACGAGCAGCGCGGCCTGGACGGCCCGCGCAGGCGGGTCGGCGAGCTGCCGGTCGGCGCGACGCGCGCCGTCACCCTCAGTGCCCGCGATGCCAGGGCGGGCATTCTCGGCGCCCGCTGGGACTGGTAGCCAATTCTGTTGACACACCCTCGCCACCAGCGGGTTCACCGCTGAGCGCGCGGGGTTTTCACAGCGCCCTGGAAACCGCTGTCCTGTCCTGGTTACCGTCCGCGTTGCTTTGTTCCGTTCCCTGCAACCCCGGAGCAGCGCATGACAAGGAGTCCCTTACTGCTGGCCGCCGTCACGGTGGCCGCGGTCATCTCGGCGCCGCTGGCCTCGGCCGCGCCGCCACCGCTGGTGCCGCTGGGCACCGCACCCGCCCTGCCGTCCGGCGCCACCGCCGACAGCTCGGCCCTGCCCGCCGAACTGACCGTGGCGGTGGCGCTCAAGCCCCGCGACCAGGCGGGTGCCGAACGCTTCGTCGCCGCCACGGCCGACCCGAATTCCCCCGACTACCACCACTTCCTGAGCGCGGCGGAGTACACCGAGCGCTTCGGCCCTACCCCCGCAGCGGTGGACCAGGTGAGCAAGTACCTGTCCGGCAGCGGGTTGCGCGTCACCGAGGTCACCGGCAACCGCCAGGTCATCACGGCGACCGGCACGCCCGACCAGGTGGGACACGCCTTCAGCACCGCGCTGTCCGGCTTCCGCGCCACCTCCGGCGAGCGTTTCTTCAACGCCACCAAGGGCGTTTCACTGCCCGCGGACCTCGCGGGCGTGGTGCGTGGCGTCACCGGTCTGACCGACCGGGCCGCCGCGCACCGGGCCGGGTCACCCGCCGGTCCGGGCGGTCCCGGCGGCGGCTACACCCCGGCGCAGCTGCGCACGGCGTACTCGATGACCGGGCTGTCCGGTTCCTACGACGGTTCCGGCGAGACGGTCGGGCTCACCGAGTTCGACACCTTCAAGCAGTCCGACATCGACGCCTGGACCAAGTACTTCAACCAGCCCAGCGTGACCCCGCAGGTGGTCAAGGTCGACGGCGGCTTCCCCTCGCCCAGCTCCAACCAGCTCGAGGTCACCCTGGACGTGCAGGCCGTGGCCGCGACCGCGCCCAAGGCCGCGCAGATCGTCTACTCCGCACCCAACACCGACGAGGCGTGGGTGCACGAGATGGCCAAGATCGCCTCGGACAACAAGATCACCGTGCTGTCCAACTCCTGGTTGCTCGGTGAGAAGTGCGAGGCGGACCCGATCCCGTCCTCGCACGACTCGTACACGCAGCTGGCCGCCCAGGGCGTGACGATGCTGTCCGCCTCCGGCGACTGGGGCGCCACCGGCTGCGGCTACAACGGTGACAACAGCACCATCCAGGCCGACTACCCGCCCAGCGACCCGCTGTTCACCGGGGTCGGCGGCACCCAGCTGCGCACCTCCGACAGCGCGGGCACCTGGCAGTCCGAGTCCTGCTGGAACCAGGGCGGCAGCGGCAACACCCGGTCCGGCGGCGCCTACTCGCAGATCTACGCCAAGCCCGACTGGCAGCCCGGCAGCAACAAGTACCGTTCGGTGCCCGACGTCTCGCTGGTCGCCGACTACGGCGCTGGCGCGCTCTCGGTGTACATGAACGGCGGCTGGCAGGACGTCGGCGGCACCAGCCTGTCCTCCCCGCTGTGGGCCGGTTACGTGGCGATGCTCAACCAGAAGTCCCTGGCGGGCGGCAAGTCCAGGCTCGGCCAGCTCAACCAGAGCATCTACAAGATCGCGGGCTCGGCGGACTACCCGAGCACCTTCCACGACGTCACCTCGGGCGGCAACGGCACCTACGACGCGGGCACCGGCTACGACCTGTGCACCGGTTGGGGCTCGCCCAAGGCCGACGCCCTGGGCGCCAAGCTGACCGGCGGCGACACCCCGCCGCCCGCCAAGGACTTCACGCTCTCCGCCGCGCCCTCCTCGGGCACGGTGGAGGCGGGCAAGTCGGTCAGCACCACGATCACCGCCACCTCGGCCACCGCGGCGGCGCAGCCCTCCGTGGTCGGCGGCAGCCCGACCACCACCGCCGCGCACCCGTTCATCGTCTCCATGCGCCGCGAGGGTTCCGCCTTCCCCGGCCAGCAGTCCTGTACGGCAACCCTGTTCGGCCCGCGCACCGTGCTGCTGGCGGCGCACTGCCTGCTGGAGAAGCCGGGGCACAAGTGGTTCGTCTACGGGGCCGATGACCTCACCAAGGACACCGGCACCACCGCGGAGATCGCCAGCCAGTGGGTCCACCCCGACTACACCGACTGGTCCGCGGGCGCCGACATCGCCGTGGTCACCCTGGACAGGGATATGCCGGTGCCCGCCGGGACGACCTACCCGAAGCTGGCCACCGACACCAGCCTGGACGCCCCCGGTACCAAGGGGTTGACCATCGGCTGGGGGCAGACCGCCGCCAACACCTACAGCAACGTCCTGCGCCAGGCCGAGGTCCCGATCCAGGCGGACAGCGCCTGCAAGGGCCGGTTCACCGACCCGCAGGGCCAGGAGGAGTACAAGACCCCGGCGATGCTGTGCACCGGCTATCCCGACCACCACGCGGCGGCCTGCGTCGGTGACAGCGGTGGACCGTACCTGGTCGGCAACACCGTGGTCGGCGTGTTCTCGTGGATGTCCACGCAGTGCGACTGGAACGCCGTCTACGCCAGGGTGTCCACCTACGCCGCCGACATCGCACCGCACCTGCCCGACGGCCCGAACCCGCCGCAGACGGGGGCGATCACCCTGTCGGCCGCCGGACTGCCCAGCGGCGCAACGGCTTCGTTCAGTCCGTCCAGTGTGGACCTCGGCGGCAAGTCCACGCTGACCATCACCACCGGTGCGGACACCCCGGCCGGTACCTACCAGGTCACCGTCAGCGGCAAGGGGCCCAAGTCCACGCAGACGACGACCTACTCGCTGACCGTCACCGGCGGCACGCCCAGCGAGTTGACCCTGACCAACCCCGGCAACCAGACCAGCCGCTCGGGCCAGCCGGTGACCCTGCCGCTGAAGGCCTCCGGCGGCAGCACCCCGTACAAGTGGTCGGCCTCCGCCCTACCCGGCGGCCTGTCCATCGACGCGTCCACGGGCGTGATCTCCGGTACCCCAAGGGGATTCGACAACAAGCAGGTCACCGTGACCGTCACCGACTCGGCCGGGAAGAAGGCCACGGCCTCCTTCTACTGGTTCGTGTTCTGACAATCCCTGCACCGAAAGGCACCACAGTGAACCTCACCCGCCTGACCAGCGCGGCTCTGGCCGCCTGCGCCTGCGCCCTGCTGATGGCCAGCCCGGCCACCGCCGCCACGACCACGAGCACCGCCACGGCCACCCCGCACGCCGTGCCCGGCTCGATGGCCGCGGCGTTCGGCACCGTGCTGCCGCAGTCCGCCTCGCCAGCCACGATCGGTGACATCTACCCGGCCAAGTGGCGCAACATCCCGCAGGACAGCGTGGTCGACGACTGGAACATGTACAACCGCGAGTGCGTGTCCTGGGCCGCGTTCAACATCGACCGGCACGGCGAGAGCGCCTCGAACTACGGGGACGCCAAGTACTGGGACGACAACGCCCGCCAGCACGGCTACCAGGTGGACAACAACCCCACGCCCGGGGCCATCGCCCAGACCGACCGCGGTACCTACGGGCACGTGGCCATCGTGGACAGCGCCAGCGGCAACACCGTCACCGTCGAGGACTACAACTGGGACGGGACCGGCCACTACCTGCGGCACAACGTGAACAAGGGCGACTTCCGCTACATCCACTTCTACGGCTGACCGAATACGGCGGTGCCACCTGGCAGGGGTGGCACCGCCCCCTTCGGCCTAGTAGTACCAGTCCTGGTAGGCGCCGTTGTTGCAGGTGAACGTACGGAACCCACCGTCGTTGCTGTCGTCGATACAGCGACCGGTGGCCTGGTTCTTCAGGACCACCCCGCCGCCGTGGCCGATGAAGTACCAGCTCTGGTACTGGGAGAAGTTGCAGGTGTTGGTACGGAAGGCGTAGTCGCTGTCGTCGATGCACCGGCCGGTGACCCTGTTCATCAGCCGGTGGGTGTTGTCAGCCCAGTCGTCCACGCCCCACCGCTGGTAGTTCCCGCCGTTGCAGCTGAACGTGCGGAACCCGCCGTCGTTGCTGTCGTCGATGCAGCGGCCGGTGACCCCGCCGCGCAGGGTCAGGTCGGCGGTGCGCGGCGAGGTCGGTTGCGCCGAGGCCGTCACTGTCTCGCCGAGCAGGGCGAGCAGCACGACCGTCAGCACCGCGACGATCTTGCCCATGGGTGATCGCATCATCACTCCCCTTGATGTGGCCGACCGAGGTGGCCGGCCAGGTCAAGCTAGGGCTGATGCGTTGTTCACGGTCGGGGGTCGAACGCTGAACAGCACGGTCTGAACAGGGACCGGTGTTCAGGTGCGGGCTGCCGGATGCCGACCTGCCGGTGACGGTGGATTGCCCCGGGCGGGTTCGCGCTACGGGCGCCTGCGACCGAAGGCGCGGCCGATGAAGAAGCCGATGATCCCTCCGATGAGGAACACGACCAGCAGGAAGATGAGGATCGCGTTGCGAACCACCTCGAGGAAGTTCGCCGCCACGACGTGTTCGGTCAGCGCGGACAGGTGGAGCACGGACTGGGTCAGCATGCGCCCATCTTCCCACGCCAGGCAGCGCTGTGCCGTCGATCAGTGACCCTCCGCAGTGATCTTCGTCCACCCGGAGGGATGACGACCGGGTTGGTGCGGTCACACCGGGGTATCCCCGCTGGGTGACTACCGGTGCAGATCAGACCGTGCCCCCGGGCGGCGACGGGAGTGCCCCGACCCCAGTGGCGGACCTGCGGGTGCACGCGGTGCCCGCCGCACCCGAGTGGCTGGCGGCCGTCCGGCACGCGCTGGGGGAGTGGGCCGTGCGGGCGGGGCTGGCGGCCGACCAGGTCGCGGACCTGGTGCAGGCCAGCTACGAGGCGGTGGCCAACGTGATCGACCACGCCTACCCGGACACCGCGGGCCGGTTCGACGTGGACGCTGTCTACGAGCGGGAGGAGCAGCGCGTCACGGTCACCGTCACCGACTACGGTCGGTGGCGGGCGCCCCGGCCGGATGCGAGGTCCGTGCGGGGGCGCGGCCTGCTGCTGATCGAGCGGCTGGCACCGGAGTTCGAGCTCATCCCCGAACCCGGGGGCACCCAGGTCTACCTGGGCTGGCCCTGCCCGATCGCCACCGGCGGGGGCCCCAGCCGCTGATGGCGGGCCCGCAGCTCGGTGCGGGCCCGCCGGGGTGGACGCGGTCAGACGCCTGAGGTCTGCCGGATCCAGTCGCGGCCCGCGGCGACGCTGCCGTAGGTCGTGGTGCTGGAGCGGTCGCTGGTGGAGCAGACGCCGACCTGCACGCCGTTGTCCACCATCGGACCACCGGAGTCGCCGCCCGCCACGGCCCCGTTGGGCGTGCTGGCGCTGATCGCCGGGCCACCGTCGTTGTCGGTGGTGTTGGTGTTGGACACCGTGACGGTGGCCTTCTTCAGCACCGGCGACTGGTGGTGGCCCTCGTCGGTGGACTGGGTGGCGCCCCAGCCGTAGACGGTGGCCCGGTCGCCGCGCTTGGCGTCGCTGCTGGAGCTGGCCAGCTTGGCGAAGGTGCTGCCGCCGTCGGTGTCCAGCTCGATCAGCGCGAGGTCCCCGCTGGGGTCCAGGTAGCTGTTGGCCGCCTTGGCGTGCACCCCGCCGCTGGCGCTGTTCGACCCGATGTAGAGGTCGATGTCGGTCAGCACGTCGCCGTTGTTGTCGTGCATGCAGTGCTTGGCGGTCAGCACCCAGCGCGCGGAGATCAGCGTGCTGGTGCAGAAGAAGGTGTAGCCGTTGGCGTGCCCGTTGAACCGCGCGATGTAGCCGGGGTTCTGGGCGGTGCTGCCGCCGATGATGCTGGGCGAGGCGGTGTTCGGCACCGGCGCGGCGCTCGCGGTGGCGGGGACCAGGGCGAGCGAACCGAGCGCGGCACAGGAGCCGACGAGCAGTGCGAGGGCGCGCAGGGGCCCACGACTGTTGTCACGCATGGGTTTCTCCTAGCAAGGAGGACCCGGAACGGAGGTGGTGCTGCAGGGGGTTCCGGGTCTTTCAGCAGGGACCCCACGAATCTAGG
Source organism: Kutzneria viridogrisea DSM 43870 (assembly GCF_000525635.1). NCBI lineage: Bacteria > Bacillati > Actinomycetota > Actinomycetes > Pseudonocardiales > Pseudonocardiaceae > Kutzneria > Kutzneria viridogrisea. The sequence goes on along the minus strand of NZ_CP007155.1, from coordinate 5,235,525 downwards.
TGACCTGCGCGCGCCGGAAATCCGACGCAGGAGGGGTGGGCGTCAACTGGACAGGACCCGACTTCCGGGGGTATTGCGCCGAACGGCGCGTGCTGCTAACGGGAAGTGGTTTCCTTCAGTGTGTTTCAAGAGTTTAGCCGTGCGATCAGTCCCAGTGCCAGCAGATCCCGTACACACCGGCGGGCACGGGTGCCTGGGCCAGGTGCACCGAGCCCGAGGGACTCGCCGTGAGCGGACGAAGGTCCCGTTCGGCACTGTCGAGCGCGTCACGCCGGTACGAGGAGCAGGCGGCCGGAACCGCGCCCGGGTCGAACTGCACCTCCAGCAGGTGCTCGTGCACCGGGTAGCTGAACCTGCGCTCGTAGCGCAGGTCCTGTGCGGTGTCGCGGAACGCGAACTGGTACTCGATGATCGCCGTCTCGCCCTGGGCGATGACCCGGTCGAGCGCCAACTCGCAGACGGTGAGGCACTGCTCGGGCAGGGAGCGCACCTCGACGGGGCTGCAATGGCGGGTCATGACCAGTTCGGGCGGGTCGCCGCCTGGCTGGCCGTACAGCAGCGCGTAGGCGAGGTCCACCGGCCCGTGCGTGGCGCGCACGACCTCGCGCACGTGCACCCCGTGCTGCACCCCGTCCACCCCGACCTGGACCGTCTCGTGCAGGCTCAGCCGGAAGAGCCGTTCCTCCGTGCGCATGCCGACCTCGGCCAGCAGGGACACGGCCGCGGGTGCGTTGGCCCACAACGACTTCGGGCGCCTGGCCCGCGGTTGTCTGCGCGGCGGGCGCGGCGTGTCGAGCAGTGCGCTCAACGCGCCGGACGCCAGCCCGAGAGCGCTTTCCAGGACGGCGAGCGCCCGCAGTGAACTCGCCCGCTCCGGGCGGCTGCGGCCGGTGCGCCAGTAGCTCAGCGTGCTCTTGCTGAGCTGGGTGCCCGTGGTGGCGAGCCGGTGCTGGAGGCGTTGCAGGCTCAGCCCGCTCGCGTCGATCGCCAGGGACAGCGCCCGGTGGAACGGTCCGCGCTGCAACGCCTCGTGCAGTTCGCGGTGGGGCAACGGTGGTGCTGAACCGAAGGGCGCGGCCAGGCGCATCGTGTCCTCGCAGGGTGGGACCAGTTGGTTCAGCAGAGTGTCCGTGATGGTCACGCCCCGGGCAAGCCCCTACGGTTCCTCGATGCGCCTGCCCTGCAACGGAGGGTTGCCCAGCGGGCCGGGGAACACCGTGTGCGAGTAGAAGTTCGGCATGTCCTCGGGGCCGGTGACCTGTTCGGTGCCGCCCCGCTCGACGACCTCCTTGAAGCGCTGGAGATCGCCGTGCACCCGGCGGGTGAGAACACCGAGGGCGGCACCGGCCTTCTCGGTCAGGCCGTGCGATTCGTACTCCATGCGCAGGCTCACCCGGGAGCTGCTGTCCGATGTGGACTCGAAGGTGACCTCGCCGCTGTGTTCGGCGCCATCCTCGCTGCGCCAGGCGATGCGGCCGGGACTCAGCTCGGTGATCCGGGCGTCGAACTCGCGGTGCAGACCGCCGATGCTGGTCTCCCAGTGCATGGTCGAGGAGTTGAGCCGCCGCACCCGGTCCACCCCCGCCATGAAGGAGGGGAACGACTCGAAGTGCGCCCACTGCTCGTAGGCGGTCCGCACGGGGACCTGGACGTCCACGTGCTCGGAGATGGTCGGCATCGTGTGTGTTCCTCTCAGCCGTTGCGGATCAGGTTGATCACCATCAGCGCCACGAGCAGCACCGTGGCCAGTGACACCAGGCCGACGGCGAGGGGTGTGGCGGTGGGGGCGCGTGCGGGATCTGGATCCGGTGGTGTGCTCACCTACTCCGGGTACCCACCGTCCCAGCGGTCAACCGGATCGCACCCGCGCGTTCGGCCGGCGGTGCCCGGCGGTCAAGTAGCTAGCCAGGGAGACCCGCACCCGATCTACCATCCCGGTGTGGCCTACGAAGACGGAGCACTGCTCATCACCGGCCCGGTGGGGGTGGGCAAGACCACGGTGGCGGAGGCCGTCGGCGACCTGCTCGCCGAGGCCAGGGTCCCGCACGCCGTGATCGACCTGGACTGGCTGCGCTGGAGCTGGCCCAGCCCGTCAGATGACCCCTTCAACCTCGGCCTGGAACTGCGCAACCTGGGGTCGGTGGCGCGCAACTACCTCGACGCGGGCGCGCGGCGACTGGTGCTGGCCGGTGTGGTCGAGAGCCGCGCCGACCGGCAGCGGTACGTCGAGGCGCTCGGCGTTGGCCTCACCGTGTGCCGCCTGAGCGCGGACCTGGCCGTCATCCGCGATCGGCTCGTCCAGCGACACGACGGTGACGCCGAGGGCCTGCGGTGGCACCTGGAACGCTCGCGGGAACTCGACAGGATCTTCGATCGCGCCCAGGTCGAGGACTTCGTCGTGGCTGCCGACCGGGCCGTTGCCGAGGTTGCCGAGGCCGTGGCGCGCGCTGCGGGTTGGCGCTGACCGCTGTTCGCCCCTTCCGGGTGGTTTTGCGGTTTGGGTTGGGGGTACTGACCTACGAGCAGTCCACGATGGCCGTTGACTGGTCACGTGCCCGTTCCGAGCGGTCCCCGAGGAGTCAAGCGTGGTCGACGCGCCGTTCTCAGAGTCGCTCGATGCCTTCGAGCGACTGGCGTCCAGCTACCAGGACAGGCTCTACCGGCTGGCGTTGCGCCTGCTCGGCGAGCCCGGCCGTGCCGAGGACGTGGTGTCCGAGGCCCTCATCGACGCGTGGCGGTGCCAGGTCCACCTCCTTGAGGAGGGCGCGGTCTCGTGCTGGCTCTACCGCGCGGTCCTCGCCGGGTGCTCCGCGCTGGCCCACCTCCCGCCGCGGCAGGGCCTGTGCCAGTTGCTGCGCGAGGAGTTCGAGCTGTCGTTCCAGCAGATCGCCGCGGTGCTCGTGACGACCCCGGCCGAGGTGCATGACCACCTGGCCGCGACCGTCGCCGTCGCCTGACTTCCTCCAAGGGGGAATCGTGCAGACACCCATCTTCGACCGCTTGGCGCGGCTGAGCGGGCTGACCTGGTTCGAGGGAAGCGACGGACGACTGTTCGTGGACCTGGGGCCCGCGCCGCGTGCTCCGGAGGCGGACGGGGCAGAGCCCAGGCCACCAGCTGACGAGCAGTACCGCGGGCATTCCCAGTGGACTCCCTGAGAACGGCGCCGAACCCGTCAGCAGGATGCGGCGCATGCAGCGCGCTGAACGGCCGTGTCATCGGCAGTTCCATCCGTACCAACCCTTTCAGGCGGCACCAAAGCCACCCGCACGGCACGAGCCCGGTGTGTCCCAGGCCGTGGGACGCACCAGGCTCGCGTGGTGTCGCAACGATCAGAACCAGTGGGCGCGGCCACCGATCCGGCGCCCGGCATTGCCGAGCAGCGCCAGCACCAGTCCGGCGACGACCAGCACGATGCCGATCGACCACAGGACGGGGATCTGGAGGAGAAATCCGGCGATCAGCAGGATGACACCCAAGGTGATCATGTCTTCAGCAACTCCTTCACGGTTCTCGTCGTTGCGAAGGGGATAGCCCGGGCACGGGTCCGGAAACGGACCGTTCGGAGCAACCTGGCCGCCACCCCTACGGCCGAGGGATGTTGCGCAGGTTCGCGCGGGCGAGCTGGATCATCCTGCCCACCCCGCCGTTGAGCACCATCTTGCTGGTGGCAACGGCGAATCCGGCCATCTGCTCGCCGGTGATGTGCGGCGGGATGGACAGGGCGTTGGGATCGGTGACCACGTCCACCAGCGCAGGACCCTTGTGGCTCAAGGCTTCCTCGAGTGCGCGGCGCACCTCGTGCGGGTCCTCGACCCGGATCCCGTGCGCCCCGGCGGCCCGCGCGATCGCCGCGTAGTCGGTGCCCTGGTACCGGGTGGCGTGCGGTTGCATGCCGGCGACCATCATCTCCAGGTCCACCATGCCCAGCGAGGAGTTGTTGAACAGCACCACCTTCACCGGCAGGTCGTACTGCACCAGGGTGAGGAAGTCGCCCATCAGCATGGAGAAGCCGCCGTCCCCGGACAGGGTGACCACCTGCCTGCCCCGGTCCACCGCCTGCGCGCCGATCGCCTGCGGCAGCGCGTTGGCCATCGACCCGTGGGTGAACGAGCCGATGATCCTGCGGCGGCCGTTCGGCGTGAGGTAGCGCGCCGCCCACACGTTGCACATGCCGGTGTCCACAGTGAACACCGCGTCCTCGGCGGCGACCTCGTCCAGGACGGACGCGACGTACTCGGGGTGGATCGGACGGTGCCGCTCGACCTCCCGCGTGTAGGCGGACACCACGTGCTCCAGTGCGCTGGAGTGCTTGCGCAGCATACGGTCCAGGAAGCTCCGGTCGGTTCGCCGCCGGACCTTCGGCGTCAGGCAGCGCAGGGTCTCGGCCACATCGCCCCACACGCCCAGGTCCAGGCGCGACCGTCGGCCCAGGTGCTCCGGCCGGATGTCCACCTGGACGATCCGCACGTCCTCGGGCAGGAAGGCGTTGTACGGGAAGTCCGTGCCCAGCAACAGGAGCAGGTCGCACTCGTGCATCGCCTCGTAGGCGGCACCGTAGCCGAGCAGCCCCGACATGCCCACGTCGAAGGGATTGTCGTACTGGATCCACTCCTTGCCGCGCAGCGCGTGTCCGACCGGGGACTTGACCCGGTCGGCCAGGGCCATCACCTCCGCGTGGGCACCGGCCGTGCCGCTGCCGCAGAACAGCGTGATCCGCTCCGCCCCGTCGACCAGCCGAGCCAGCTCGTCCAGTTCGGCCTCGCCGGGCCGCACGGTCGGCCGCCGGTTCACCAGCGCCGACCTGCCGGGCCGCACCGGCACCGACTGGCCAGCCACGTCACCCGGCATGCTGATCACCGCGACCCCGGAGCGGCCCACCGCGTGCTGCACCGCGGTCTGCGCCACGCGGGGCATCTGCCCGGGGTGGGAGATCATCTCCGAGTAGTGGCTGCACTCGGCGAACAGCCGGTCGGGATGCGTCTCCTGGAAGTAGCCGGTGCCGATCTCCCCGCTGGGGATGTGCGCGGCCAGCGCCAGCACCGGGGCCATGCTGCGGTGCGCGTCGAACAGGCCGTTGATCAGGTGCAGGTTGCCGGGACCGCAGCTCCCGGCGCAGGCCGTCAGCCGCCCGGTGACCTGCGCCTCGGCCCCGGCGGCGAACGCGGCGGTCTCCTCGTGCCGCACCTGCACCCACTCGATCCGCGAGCTGCGCCGCACCGCGTCGGTCACCGGGTTCAGGCTGTCGCCCACCACCCCGTACAACCGCCGGACCCCCGCTTGCACCAGGATGTCGACGAACTGTTCGGCAACGGTCTGGCTGGCCATCACGTGTTCCTCTCTGGGCGGCTGCACCGTACGGCCCAGTCTGCCGCCTGCTGGCCCAAGCCGCCGGTTTCACCTGTTCGCGTGAAGCATCGGCATGCGCGCGGCCATCGCCGAGCAGCCTTCGATTCGGCCAAACGTGTTGCGCCACAACGGGTTCCACCCGAATGCATACCGAAATCCGGGTAGTAATCCGGATTGACCCGCTTGGGGGCTTCGTTCGTGGGTAGCTTGTGGTTGCGGACGGAGGTCGCTGCAGAGGGAGAGAGATGGAACTGCTCACCGCGAACTACAGCAACAACGGCGGTACGTGGCGCGTGAGCGTGGAATCGCTGGGCAGGAGACAGGAATTCACGGCCACTGGTGTGCTCGACGCACGCAGTCGGGTGGACCAGCTGATGGACCAGATCAGGGACGCGGGTGTGCTGCCACGGACGGTGCACCTGCTCAACGGGAGCGCTGCGGAGTTCACCCACGCGTACCTGGCCGCGCAGTTCACCGAGGCTGCGCGGCGGGCGTCGGTGCCGCCTCCGGAGGGCAAACCCCTGGCCGGGTGAACCTGGTCCCGTGTGCGAGGGCACGCGGGATCAGTACCGGTGGAAAGGGGGTACCCAATCGTGGTGGAACCTGTGCGAGCGCTCAACCAGATCGCGTTCCTGCTGGAGCGGGCGGGGGAGTCCAGCTACAAGGTGCAGGCGTTCCGGCGTGCCGCTGCCAAGGTCGCCGACCTGCCGGAGGAGGAGCTGCGCGGCTACGTCCGGCAGCGCACGCTCACCCGGTTGCCCGGTATCGGCACGGCCATCGCCGGGGTGATCAGCCAGGCCGTGCGGGGTGAGGAGCCCGAGTACCTCACACGTCTGGCGGAGCAGGAGCCGCCGGTCGAAGGCGGTGCGGATCTGCGGGCGGCGCTGCGCGGGGACTGCCACATGCACTCCGACTGGTCCGACGGGGGCAGCCCGGTGCGGCTGATGGCGCGGACCGCGCGCGAACTGGGCCACTCGTGGGTGGCGCTGACCGATCACTCGCCACGGCTGACCGTGGCCAACGGGCTGTCCGCCGACCGGCTGCGCAGGCAGGTCGACCTGGTGGCCCAGCTCAACGAGGAACTGGCGCCGTTCCGGGTACTGACCGGGATCGAGGTGGACATCCTCGCGGACGGCTCCCTGGACCAGGACGAGAAGTTGTTGGCACAACTGGATGTCGTGGTGGCCAGTGTGCACTCGGACCTGCGCGCACCCGAGCCGGAGCTGACCCGGCGCATGCTGGCGGCGGTGGCCAACCCGTACGTGGACGTGCTCGGCCACTGCACGGGTCGGCGGCTGACGGGGCGCCGCCGCCCGGAGTCCGCCTTCGACGCCGAGGCGGTGTTCACCGCGTGCCGGGACAACGGGGTGGCCGTGGAGATCAACTCCAGGCCGGACCGGCTGGACCCGCCGATGCGCCTGCTGGACCTCGCCGTGGACCTGGGCTGCACCTTCGCCATCGACAGCGACGCGCACGCCCCCGGCCAGCTGGACTGGCTGGCCTACGGCTGTGAGCGCGCCGAGCGCTGCGGGATCCGGCCCGAGCAGGTGATCAATACTCGCTCGGCGGCGGAACTGGTCGGGGACGCAGGCCGTGGCGGCGCAGCTCCAGGGTGGCCAGTTCGGCGATGACCTCGCGGTCCCGCTCACGCCAGCCCTCGGTGGCGTAGGGCTTGGCGATCGGCCGGTTCACCAGCGCGCGCAGCGCGAGCAGGTCCAGTCCAGGCTCGCCGAGCGCGCGCAGCCGGGCGGCGGCGCTGGCCCGGCGCAGGTAGCGCACCCGCAGCGGCAGCCAGGTCAGCAACAGCAGGAGCAGCGGCAACGCGATCAACCCGAAGGTCAGCCACGAGGCCAGTTCCGCGATCCCGGCGATCTGCTCCCGCCCGGCCGCGATGAGCGTGGCCCCGGCGTCGGAACCCTTGTCCAGCGCCCTGGCCAGCGAGTGGCCGATCAGCGGCACGTCGAGGGCGCTGTTGGCCGCGGAGTCGAACGTGCCCTTGATCCTTGTCCCGGCGTTGACCAGGCCGTCGCCGGGGGCGCGCAGCCGCATCACCTCGTCGTACAGGTCGGAGGCGAGCCACCCCGCCGTGATCATCAGCGCCACGGCGAACAGATCGCTGGCCAGTTGTAAGGCGAATCGGGTCGGGCGTTCGGCGTAGACCTTCATCGAAGTACCCCCTTGGCTCGGCGCGAAGATACCGGTTTTCGCCTAGGTCCAGAGAGGCTTCACAGCATGATCGAGTAGTTGGTGCACATCTTCGGCCGTGACGGTGCCGATCACGACTTGTTGGGTGAGTCCGTCGACAACGGCGTGCAGGGTGCGGGCCTCCAGGCGAGAGTTGAGCCCTGCACGGATCTCGCCGGTGCGGCGGCCGTGGTCGATGATCCACACGAGCAGGTCGAGGGCCTTGGCATGGTGCTCGCGCAGCACGGCGGCGAACTCCTGGCGCACGCCCGCGTGGGCCAGGAACGCGAGCCAGACCCTGGCCTGGGCGCCCTGATCGGTCCCGGCCAGCGCCATCTCCTGGAGCGTGACGGTGAGCAGGACCCTGGCCGAGGAGGAGCCCGCGATGCGCTCGGTGCCGCGCTGTTCCACCTCGGCGATGAGGTGGTCCAGCGCGAACCGCAGCATGCCGCCGTCCTTGGGGAAGGCGCGCTGCACGGCACCCATCGACACCTCGGCGCGCGCGGCGACCTCGCGCAGGGTCGCCGCCTCCACCCCGCGCTCGGCGATCAGCGCGCACACCGCCTCGGCGATCTGGCTGCGCCGAGCCTCGTGGTCGATCTGCCTCGGCATGGGTGGCCTCCACAACTGTAGTGATGCATCTGCATCGGAACCCATGCTAGCGTACTGATGCAAGTGCATCACTACGTGGGGAGGCTGTTGTGACGAGCAAGAACGTCCGGTCGGCGTTGTGGATCGTGGGGTTGCTCTGCCTGGTGCAGGGTTTCGGCTCCGCGCTGACCGAGGTGCTGTGGCACACCTCGTTCGGCGTCTCGGGCATCCTGATCGGCTTGTTCGGTGCGCCGACCTGGATCTCCTGGGTGATCGGCGTGCTCGGTGCCGTGCTGCTGGCCTGGGCCGCGTTCGGCGCCGCGGCAAGCCGTCGCGCGTGATGGCTGAGGCGCGTCTCGTGGCCTGTCGCAGCTCTGGCGAGGTCAGCTGTGCAGCGCTGCCAGGACCTGGTCGGCTGACCTCAGGCGGCCTGCTCGGTGGTACACACCTCGTCTGCTGGGCTGGTCGCTCTGGACCCTCGGTGGGCGGGAGGCCGTCCCAGCCTGATCAGCCATGACGACATCGAGTTCATTGTGGCGACGGCCAAGGCCCGCCCGACACGGCTGGGCCTGCCCTTCACCCACTGGAGCCTGCGCAAGCTCGCCGCCCACCTGGGAAACACTCCCGGACGGCGAATGAGCATCGGCCGGGAACGACTCCGGCAGATCCAGAGCGAGCGGGGCATCTCCTTCCAGCGAACCCGCACCTGGAAGGAATCCAACGACCCGGACTTCGACGCCAAGCTCGACCGCATCGACGAGGTCTTGACCCGCTCCCACAGCGGTGTTTTGCCTTCGACCAGCTCGGACCACTGCCCATCCGCCCGCACCACGGCCTCGGCTGGGCACCGAGTGGCCACCCGGATCGACTACCGACGACCTACCGGCGCACCCACGGCATCCGCTACTTCCACGGCTGCTACTCCATCGTGGACGATCGGTTGTGGGGCGTGACCCGGCGCCGCAAAGGCGCCAATCACAGCCCGGCCGCTCTGAAGTCGTTCAGGGCGGCCAGACCGGACGGCGCACCCGTCCACGTGATCATGGACAACCTGTCGGCGAACAAGACCCCGACGATCAGGGTCTGGGCCGCACGCCACAAGGTCGAACTCTGTCTGACCCCGACCTACGCCTCCTGGGCCAACCCGGTCGAGGCCCAGTTCGGCCCACTGCGCACCTGCACCATCGGCAACTCCACTCACCCGAACCACACCGTGCTGGCCCGTGAACTCCAGGCGTACCTGCGATGGCGCAACGCCAACGCCCGCCATCCCGATGTCCTGGCCGCCTCACGCCGCGAACGAGCACGAGTCCGTAGCCAACGCCAGCAACGCTGAGGCCGTCCCCGAGCGGCTTGACCAACCCGACAAACCTAAATGACCACCGCACTAGTGCACGCAGGTGCTCCGTGTGAGTGGCGCCAACCGATGGCCCTGGTACTCCGGCTGCGGCTGCAACACACCTGCGTTCGTGACGGACAACGAGCAGCAGGCCGTGGATCAGGTGGCAGGCTCGATCGAGGCGCCGATGCTAGACGCGAAGGCGAGTCCGCGCGCTCCGGGACGTCGACGATAAGGCGGTCGCTTCAGCCATCAAGCTCCGACAAAATTCGATGCCTCCTGCCCTGCAAGGCTTCGACGACGCGTTCTGACGGTCCCAGCTCCTGAGGTCGGCAAGCCAGGGCGCGGCCGAATTTTGTCAGTGACGGATTTTCGCCACCTGAGTGGGACGCGTTGCTGATAGCATTACAAACCGCCCATCGCGAACATGCATGCTACTCACCAAGGTGACCGGCATGGATTCGATGCCACGCGGCCAATCACGATCGTTCCTGCACCTTGCCGCCCCCTGTTTTATTGATGCGGCCTTGCGGGAACGCTGAGCGTGAATGGTGGTCGGTGTGCGCGCTTCGCGCCCTCATGTCGCACCCGACGGGCGTTTCACTTAACAGTTTTAGGAGTTTTAGGATGAACGTCCCGGAAATGCGTTGGATACTCGCTTTTGATGCGTCGTGCGAGAAATGCCTCAAGATCTCTAGCGCGGTCGCACAAGCGTGCGACGGAAAACTTGAGTTACTTCCACTAGCTCATCCGGATGTGGGTCGGTGGCGGGAACAAAGTCTAGGTTCTCAAGCGCCATGGACGCCAACACTAATAAAGGTCCAAGCTGACAAGATTCGTTCCTGGACTGGAACGGCGATGGGAATCCCCTTGGCCTGTCGGCTAGGCCCACGATCAACAATGCGCGTGTTGCGTTCCTTGGGGCAGTTGCGCCGCCAGGCGGGCGAGCACCCGTCCGAAGAAGGAGCTGGCGAGAGGACGGTGGGACGAAAGAAATTTCTTCAGCTCGGCACCGGTATCGCAGTAGTGGCAGGAATGATACTCGCAGGCAGAACTACCGCCTTTGCGGAGCGGAAATGCGCCACCATAGATTCCTGGATTGAAGCGAACAAAGAGCGCCTCCCGGAGCACTACGACGCTATCATTGCTTACCCTATGGAATATCGGATGGCCATCTTTTCGGCGCTGTCGACGGAATCTAAGAGCCGGTTCTGGTTGGAGCACCTGAACCGCTACTGTACGACACATCCCGGACTCACGGCAGAACAGGTGAAGGTTCTCGACAGCGCCACCGCGATTGCGGGCACACAGTCCACATTTGAACGAACCCTCGACCCTGATATGTCACGACGCCTCGGCGACCTCAAAGAAGCCGCAGTGGAGGCATTTGGATACAACGAGGCCCGCGCGCTGATTGCAACACTTGGACCTCCCGACGAGTCGGCCGCCTCGCGCGCTTCGCTTCTGGATAAGCCGTCGTGTCAGTGCTCCGATCGGGACAACTGGTGCAGTAACAATCAGTACTGTGGAAAAACCAACAACTGTCAACGCCATAAGGGGTGTGGCTCGTTGGGCTTGTATGTGTGTAACGGCCTCTGCAAGAATCCATAGGAACGTTAATATTACGTGCGCGCGACGGCCTCAATTCTAATTGGCGCGTCTTACGAACTTGGCGGGACGAGGGGTCTGTCGATGCCGAAGGTGACGCTTTGTGATGGAATCTGGGTGTGCAACCCATCGCGCAGGGCTCGCGCAGCTCTTCGTGATCATGACTGTTGTCTAGACAGTCGATCATGAAGAGCTGCGATTTTATTACATCACGATACAACGTTGTCACTGGGGGAGGGAACAGTATATTTGCTGGCCGGGGTCGAGGTAGATCTGGATGGCTGCCGAGTGGTGTATTTCCCCACGGCGGGCCGGACGCCGCCCACATGTTTCTCCTGTTGAGTGCATTCGGCCTCGATGAAGGGATGGGTACGAACCAGGCCACGCAATATACGGCCAGCGGTCACACCCACCTCAGCTGACAGGCTCGGTTACTTGGTCTGCGCTGAACAAGCGCATTCTCGTGAGTGTGCTCCTATTGTAGCCACCGAGTGTAGACCGTCAGGCTGGAGTTGCGGCGGCAGCGGAACCGCGAATCACCTCGAGCGTTGCCTGCGTAGGTGGGCGACCGTGAGGTACGTCAGCGCGGCGACGATCAGGTATGCGGGGATGAGGAGGACGGCGTCGGGTGTGGTGAATTCGGCGGACCAGCCGGCCCCACGCTGCTGCCCGAAGAGAGTGACACGGTTGATGGTCAGGAATGTGAGGTGCGTGCCGACGCAGGTCCACAGCGATGCCGACGATGTGGCCGTGCGCGCCGCGACCAACGTCAACCCGAACACGGTGAGCAGCACCAGGTAGGAGAACGGGTCCTCGCCTGCCGGGGCGATGCCGATCGGAGACGGGCCGCCACCGAGGACCGCGGTGACCGCCGCGGACACCACGCTGGCGGCGCCGGGGATGGCGAGGAACAGTGCGGTCGTCAGCAGCGTGGCGAGGACGGCCCGATGTCGTTCGCACAGTGAGGTCCAGGCGTAGCCGCGCAGGGTCACTTCCTCCGGCAGCGCTTCGAGCAGCAGCGCGATGACACCGTTGGTGAGCACGAACGCCAACAAGGCGGTGAGGTCGAGCGGACCCCAGCGCACCCAGCCAATGGTTGTGCCGGCCCCGAGCACGGCAGCAGCGCTGCCCCCGGTGACCACGACGCCGAGCAGCAAGGCTGCCATGCTCTCGCGCGGACCCGTGAGACCAATTCCGGTCAGGGACCTGTGATCCCATCGCACGCGCAGGACGAGCACGAGGGGAACGGCGATGGAGCTGCACAGCAGCGCGGGCAGCAGCCGCGCGCCGAATCCAGTGATACCCAACGCGTCGGTGACGGCAGTGCCTATCCCGGTGCCTGCGCCGAGCGCGAGGGCCACCACGCCCGCGCCGACCACCGCGCGGCCCAGTCCGGCTGCGCGGCCCCCGCCACTGACCTCCTGCGCCACGCGCTTAAGTCCTCCTCATCACCGGAATCGAGGTGACCCTCTTGTCCAGAGTGGTGGTGGCCGGGGCAGCTCGCACCGCTCCCACACCAACTCGTCCAACGCCACTCGGGTCGCTACCGCCGGCACTGTCATCTGATCATGTGAACGAGGCGTGGAAGTCGCCGTTGCGTAACGCATCTTCGTCAGTGCCGCCGCGATTCCTCGGCCGATCCATGCGTCTCGGTTCAATGCCGCTATGCACGGAGAAGTCCACGCAGTGTCCACCCTGAACCACCCAATGTAGACAAGCACAAGGCTGGCCAACGGCCAAAGTGCGCCATGAACCATGGTGCGTCACGTAGTCGAGTGGCGGTGACGACCTTTGCCGGGCGTGAGCTGTGGCGCAAGACCGCCACTGGCACGTAGCCGTCCCGTAACTGCGGTCTCAACGGGTCACCCCAACACCGCGTTTCTCCAGGTAGAGAGGACGTGGTGGATCATGGTGAGGAGTGCGTTGTTGCCGGCGGAGATCGATGAGGTCTGGCGGCGATGGTGGTCAGGGCAGGCAGTTGAGGCTCTGACACGGGCGATGCGGCTGCATCCCTCAACAGTTCGTGGGAGTTACAGTTGTCGCTGGCTGAACGGGAAGAGATCTCTGGCCTGGTCGCCCGGTCATACCGGCGATGGCGAGACGCGAGCGGCGTTGTCCTTCAGGTGCGAGACTTGCCTGCGCGTGTTCCTGTCCTAGGGAGGCCCACCCGTTGGACCACATGTTCCTACGTGATGGTGCGATGACGGCTGCCATTCTTGGCTTCTTCGCCTCCGTATGGTTCGGGTGGGCTCAGGAGCGGCCACCGGCGGCGTGGAAGGCGGCGCTGATCACCGGCTCAGTTCTCAGTGTGATCACCGCGATCTCGGGTGGCATCCTCGCCTGGCAGAACTGGCACAGTGGGTCGGTCCTCGCCAACGACGGCGCGATTCGGGCCTACCTGATCATCTTGGGCATCGAGTTCGGGGTGGCGGCTCTTGGGGCGGTCTTGCTGGTGATCCGCCGCAAACCCGAGTACCTGGCGCCGTGGATCTGTCTCGTGGTCGGGATACATTTCTATCCGATGGCTTCGGTACTCCAGTACGCCAGCCTGTACGTACTCGCCACGGTCCTGACGGTTGGGGCACTCCTCGCGGTTCCCCTCGCCCGACGCTGGAACCTCACGATCAGCGCGGTTACCGGAGTGGGGGCTGGCTCGTCACTACTTCTGTTCGCTGTCTGGTCGATGATCACCCTGGCGTTCTGACCAGGACCCGTATTTCTGGTGCTTGGGGCCCAGCCTGGGGAGACGACGCTCGGACGGCACGCCAAACACGCTGGCATAGCACACGTCCACGCCACGAACAGCACTCTTCCGCCGCGTGCAGGGTGGTCTCCAGCCGCGTCAACAACATCCGCAACGACGCACCCGACCTCATCAAGCCGCTCGACCACAAGTAGTCCAGTTCGATCATTTGTCTCGTCCTGGCCGCTCATGGGCAGGGCAACCGCGCAGGCTGTAGCACCCGTGAGCCGTCACGCGAGGTATTCGGCATGAGCGACTCGACCGCACAGCCCTCGCCGACCGTGCCGGAGCAGGCGAAACTGCCTCCGCTACCAACGAGACTGGTACCCACGGTGGTGGCTGCGGTGGTAGCGATCTCCGGCGCCCTATTACTCGGTTGTTCTGGTGGCTAGTGCTCCGTTCCTCAAAGGAGATAGCCAAACCGGCGTCTCAGCTTCCCGGGTGGAGGAGGCGGACGCCCCCAAACCCACGGCTTGGCACGGGAATTGAGCTGCGCGGTTGCCACTCGGGTGGCGTGGTCGATGTCATCGGGGCCGGCGAAGGACTGGCCAGCCAGGGCGGCACGGCGGAACAGCCGCCACCAGCTCTCTTGGAGGTTGAGCCAGCAGGCGGCCACAGGGATGAACGCGTGCCGGATCCGGGGATGATCAACCAGCCACTCGCGAGTGGACTTGCCGTTGTGGCTGGACAGGTTGTCGGTGACGATCACGATCTCGCCCTCAGGGTTGTCATCCTCGACCAGCTGAAGAAACCGTTGGTAACACACACTGTTACGCGAGGACGCGGTACAGGTGATCTCCTGTCCATCCCGGACACGTAGCCCGCCGTACACCCAGGTCTTCTCCGGGCCGCGAGAGTAGTCCACGTCAGACTTGACCCCATGCCCATCCGGTGACCAGCCTGGCGCGGACGGGAACGCGCGAGGGATCACCGGGCCGAGTTCGTCGGCGCAGACGACAGTCGTATCGTCCGGCGGATCAGTGTAGAGCTCGAGGATCCGTGTCCTTGTGGGACAAAGTCAGGGTCTCTACTGGTGACCCAGGACCTCGTACGCCGCCAGCGCACCCCCTCGGCCAGCAGGATCCGCCGGACCTGGCTGCGGCCGACCTGGATCCCCAAGCCACGGGCGGTCTCGGCCAGGGAGTCCAGCGTACCCACCGGCGGGCCGTCCTCATCGGAGGCCGCCAGGCCCTCCTCCCACGTGCGGGGAAGCAACCGCCCCGGTGGGGTGAGCTTCACCAAGGCGATGATCCGGGACCGTTCATTCTCGGTGATCCGGCGTTTACGTCCACACCGGGGTCGATACTCCCAGCCCGCCCAGGGCCTGGGCGTTGAACCGGCGCAGCCGTCGGCACACCGACTCGGGGTGACACCCCAGCTGGGCGGCGATCGCCGGGCCACGGACCCCGTCCCAACTCAACACGATGATCCGGGCTCGCTGGATCCAATCCCCGGGTGCGTGCCGCGCCCGGGCAAGCTTGCGAACCACGCGTTCTTCCTCGACATCCCGCGCGGCGGACGCGCGAACAACAACTTCGGCATAGCCAGCGCCTCCTCACCATGCACGATGCCCCTAGCCGAAGATCACGACCAGGGGCCAATCGCACGCACATTGAGGAACGGAGCACTAGACGAGTAAGTCCTAAGTCCGGGCGGTGGCTGAAGACGGACGAAGGGTGTTCAAGATCAGTTTGTGAGGACCGACCTGAACACCCTTCTGACCGCACTCTACGTCAAGATCGATGACCACCTCGGCAGGCCCGCCCGGACCGGACGCCCGCCCAAGCTGACTGACGCCGAACTACTCACTCTGGCCGTGGCCCAGGCTCTGCTCGGCATCCGCTCCGAGGCCCGCTGGCTCCGGTTCCTGCCCCGCCACCTGCCCGGCGCTTTCCCGTATCTGCCCCAGCAGTCCGGCTACAACAAGCGGCTGCGCACCGCCGTCCCGCTGCTCAAACGGATCATCCGGCTGCTGGCCCTGGACACCGACCTGTGGACCGACGCGACCTGGATTGTCGACTCCACCCCGGTCGAGTGCGGCCGCTCCCGCGAGACCACCAAACGCTCTGAACTCGCCGGCTGGGCAGGCTACGGCTACTGCTCCAGCCACTCGCGGTTCTTCTGGGGACTGCGCCTACACCTGATCTGCACCCCGGCAGGACTCCCCATCACCTGGGCGCTGGCGCATCCGAAGCTCGACGAACGCCAGGTGCTGATGGCGATCCTGGACCACGACCCCACCGTGCTGGCCGACCGACCCGGTCTGCTGATCATCGCGGACAAGGGCTACGTCTCCCGCGAGCTGGACGCCTACCTGGCCGAGCGCGGGGTGCGGCTGTTGCGCCCGTCGTATCGCAACCGCACTCCGCATCCGGCCCAGCACCTGCTCAAACCCGTCCGGCAGTTGATCGAGTCGGTCAACGACAGCCTCAAAGGTCAGCTCGACCTGGAGTTGCATGGCGGCCGCACCATCGACGGCGTGACCGCGCGCATCGCCCAACGCCTGCTCGCACTGACCGCTGCGATCTGGCACAACCGGGCCACCGGCCAGCCCGTCACCCGATCCCTGATCGCCTACGACCACTGATCAGTTAGGACTTACTCGTCTAGAGGACCTTGCGCGGCCCAGGTCGGTCAGCGCGCGTCCCGCCAGGCCTTGACGGTGTCCGCCACCCAGGCGCGGACCGAGTCCTCGTAGCGCTCAGCGGGGAATCCGCCGTCCCCGGCGACATCGGCGATCGTGGTGTCGAAGGCCGAGGGTGGGTCGACGTCGGGGAACGGCGGTGCCCCGGCGAAGTCCTCGGCCCGCGGGGGCCTTCCCCCGGAGCGGTGGGAGTTGAGCTTGCGGACACGCCGGGTCAGGGCGGCCACCCCGACCTGACCGTCGCGGAGGTAGGCGTGCAGCATCCCCCAGTGCACCGGCCGGGCCCCAGCGGGCTGACGCGCAGAGTGCTGGAGGAAGAAGCAGGCCATCGCGACGCCGTGCAGCGGTCCCCACGGCGCCTGCCGGGCATGGTCCAGTGCCAGCAACTGCTGGTACAGGGCATCGCAGGAGTTCGGCAGGGCGGGAGCTCCGCATTCCGGGCACGATGGCGTCACAGGGTCATTGCACCCGCCGGGCGCGGCACCGCGCAATCCCGGCAGTGCTGGGTTGACTTGAACGCGGTCAATTTCGCGGGGTGTGCGTCGGCCTATGCTCACCACTGTGGCTCTCAACACGTGGGAATGGGACCCGTCGCTGTTCTCCGGCAGTGCCGCTTACTACACGCGAGGACGCCTCGCCTACCCCAAGACCCTCGCGGACGCCCTGGCCGCCGAGTTGCACCTCGACGGTTCTGGTCGCCTCCTCGACGTCGGGTGCGGCCCCGGTTCGCTGACCCTGCCGCTGGCCGCCCTGTTCGAGCAGGCGATCGGGCTCGACGCCGACCGGGACATGATCGACGAAGCCGGTCGGCTCGCCGCCCAGGCGGGGATATCGAACACCCGGTGGCTGTGCCTGCGCGGTGAGGACCTGCCCGCCGGGCTCGGCAGCTTCAGGCTGATCAGCTTCGCCCAGTCGTTCCACTGGATGGACCGGCCCCGGGTCGCCGCGGCGGTGCGCGGCATGCTGGACCCCGCAGGAGCGTGCGTGCACGTCCACGCCACCACGCATCAGGGAGCCGAGGGTGGGGATGCGCTGCCGCATCCTCGGCCGCCGCACTCGTCAATCGCGGAACTGGTGCGCAGCCACCTCGGCCCGGTGCGACGCGCGGGCCGAAGCCTGCTGCCGCAAGGCACGGTCGCGGGCGAGGCGGACATCTACCGGGCCGCCGGGTTCACCGGACCGCGGCGGATCGAGGTGCCGGGCCGCGTCGTCACTCGCGTGACCGATGACATCGTGGCCGCCGTCTTCTCCCTGTCCAGTTCGGCGCCACACCTGTTCGGCGAGCGCCGCGCCGAGTTCGAGGCCGAGCTTCGACGGCTCCTGCACAGCGCCAGCCCGAGCGGGGTCTTCAGCGAACGGACACGCGAGATCGCCATCGACATCTGGCGGCCGTGAGAACCCGGGACGGCGGCTGGTCGGCTATTAGTGGCTCGGCGCAGCCTCGGCCCGGACCGGATACCAGGTCAACGATGCGCGACGCGCCACTAGATCGTGATCCAGTACCGCCGGACGGCGCCGAGTTCGGTGTCCCGGACGCCTTCGAGGAGGCCGCCGTGGCGTTCGATCGTCTTCGCCGAGGCGGTGTTGCCGACCTCGCAGACGATCAGCACCCGGCCCAGGCCGAGCACCCGGGCCTCCTCGAGCATCTGGCCCAGCGCCCAGGTGGCCAGCCCGCGCCTGCGCGAGGACGGCCGGATTCCGTAGCCGATGTGGCCGGCCCGCAGCACGAAGTCGTTGATCCCGTGCCGCAGCGCGATCCCGCCGAGCACCTGCTCGTCCTCGACGATCCACCGGTACGTACAAC
Organism: Kutzneria viridogrisea DSM 43870; assembly: GCF_000525635.1. NCBI lineage: Bacteria > Bacillati > Actinomycetota > Actinomycetes > Pseudonocardiales > Pseudonocardiaceae > Kutzneria > Kutzneria viridogrisea. Next base: position 5,217,265 of record NZ_CP007155.1, on the reverse strand, counting down.
GCAGCTGCTTGGTTGGATCCGACTCCTCAGCCAGCCGCGCCACCCAGGCCTCGAACCCTGCTGGCGAGTCGACATCATCAGACGGCAGCAGCCCGAAACCATCCTCGTGGACGCCGGGACCCCACTCCTCGTGCGCCTGGAGCCAGGCGGTGTGCAGGCGGGTGGTGGGCGCGATCAGTTCGGGCACACGGCGACGATACCGATCCGAGTGTCGCGCTTCGAGTAGAACGAGGCACGTACTTGCCTTGTGGGTCAACAAGCTCGCTCGTACTCGACCTGGTCGAGGGGGTTGCCGTCGCCGAAGTCGTGGGTGCGCACGGCACCGGTCTCGGTGAAGCCGCACTTGGTGTAGAAGCGGCGAGAGCGCGGGGTGCCGCGCAGCGTCCACAGGTGTACCCGGGCGAATCCGTCCTCGCGCAGGCAGCGCAGCGTCCCGGTCATCAACGCGGCGGCGGCACCGCTGCCCCAGCCGTCGGGGTGGCCGTAGAAGCTGTAGATCTCCGCCAGACCTGGCCGGGTCGAGGACGGGAGGACCAAGGACAGCGCCAGGGGACGGCTGTCGAGCACGGCGAGCAGGATCGTCCCTGTGCCTTCCTCGATCCGCCGGTGCCATCGCGTGCGCCGATCCCGCACGGCCCGCGCGGCGAACCCCGGCTCGAAGAAGGGGGCGTAGGCCGCTTCCCAGGCCGCGGCGTGGATCTCACCGAGCGCGTCCCCGTCGTCCGGGCCCGCGCGACGAACCTCGATCATCCGAGCACCCTAATCCCGCAGCGCGGCAGCTGTTGTCACAACTGGTGTTCCCGATCCGTCAGTGCTGTGACGAGAGGAGAACACCACCATGCAGTCCCGGACCAAGAACCCCGCCCTCGTACTGCCCGAGGCGATGACCGGCATCCAGCACCTGATCAAGGCGATCAACCAGAGCGGCTTGCCCGAGGGCACGCGTGAACTGGTCGGCCTGCGGGCCAGCCAGATCAACGGGTGCAGCGCCTGCGTGTACGGGCACACCAAGCTGGCGAGGAAGTCGGGGGAGAGCGATGACCGGCTGGACAACGTGGCCGCCTGGCGGGAGGCCCCGTTCTACACCGAGGCGGAGCGGGCCGCGCTGGCGCTGACCGAGGCCGCGACGAGGCTGGCCGACCGCACCGGGGACGGCGTGCCTGACGAGGTGTGGCACGCCGCCGCCGAGCACTTCGACGAGCAGCAACTGGCCGGGGTGATCCTGACCATCGCCACGACCAACTTCTTCAACCGCATCAACGTCACCATCCAGGAGCCCGCGGGCACCACCTGGGGCTGATCCCGGCGGCGCCGCCGGTCACTCGCCGGTGGCGCCGTCCAGCAGTTCCCGCAACAGGTCCAGGTGCCCGGCGTGCCGAGCCGTCTCCTTGATCACGTGCAGGTAGACCCACCGCACCGTGTACTGCTTGCCGTTGAAAGAAATCTCCGCGCCCGGGTCGAGCCCGGCGGTGATGCCCCGGTTGATCTCGCACTGCTTCTGGTACTCGGCGATCAGCCGGGACACCGGCTTGTCCAGGGACATCCGGAACTCGGCGTCGTCATCCACCTCGTAGTACTGCTTCCACGCGTCCGGCATGCCGCCGAGCACGACGCCGAACCAGTAGTTCTCCACCTGGTGCAGGTGCCCGAGCAGACCGGACACCGTGGTCAGCTCCGAGGGCAGCAGCACCCGGCGGGCCTGCTCCTCGCTCAGGCCGGTGGCCTTGCGCACCACCGATGCCCGCAGCAGCTCCAGTGTGCCGTCGAGCTGTGAGCGTTCGTCGCCGACCAGGGGTGCGCGGTTCATGCGGCGCAGTCTTGCCCAGCCTGGCCCCGCACTCAACCCGAATAACTCAGCTACCTAGCGGGTTCGGGGTCAGGTTGTGCAGCGCCTCGTCCAGCGAGGGGAACAGGTTCAGCAACTGGTCCACACCGGTCAGTTGTAGCGGCTTGGCCACCAGGGGGCCGCACACCACGCGCAGTTGCAGCCCACGGTCGGTGGCCGCGCGGTGCAGGCGGATCAGCACGCTGAGCGCGGCGGAGCCGAAGAACACGACCTCACTGAGGTCCACCACCATGGCGTGCATGCCGTCGAGGACCACTCTGTCCAGCGCGTCGGCGAAGGCGGAGGTGGTGGCCATGTCCAGCTCACCGGACGCGCTGACCACCACCGCGTTGTCGAGGTGCTGCGTGCGCACGCTGACCAGTGCCGACGGGGTCTCGTTCACCAGCGGCTCCCTCGGTTGGCGTTGCTGACAAACGGGGATACCCGGGGCGGTCGCGCGGCAAACGGCACGAGGGGGTGTGGCCCAGGTCACTATTTAGCATAGCGAAGTTTTTGGGCTACATTCGGTGTCGGGGTGGCTACGCACTGTCGAAGGAGATGCGGGTGGCGAACCAGGCGGACTGGGACATCGTCAGCGGTGTCGGCATCACGGCGCTCGCGGTGTCCGCGGCGCGATCCATCGAGGCCTACCGGCCGGACCCGCTGGTCAGCGACCCGTACGCGGAGTCGTTCGTGCGCGCGGCGCGTCCCGAGCCGCCCATGCCCACCAGGCCGGGCGAGGCCGCGCCGGGCGCCGCCTGGGAGGCCATGGGGACCTACCTGGGTGTGCGGTCACGCTTCTTCGACACGTACTTCACCGAGTCGGGGCTGACCCAGGTGGTGCTGCTCGCGGCCGGTCTGGACACCCGTGCGCACCGGCTCGACTGGCCCACCGGCACCGTGGTGTACGAGCTGGACGTGCGCAAGGTGCTGGAGTTCAAGTCGCAGGTGCTCGCCGAGGGCCACGCCAGGGCGCGATGCCAACTGCGGCCCGTGCACATCGACCTGCGCGAGGACTGGCCCAGGGCGCTGCTGTCCGCCGGGTACGACCGGGACCGGCCCACCGCGTGGCTCGCCGAGGGCCTGCTGCCGTTCCTGCCCGACGACGCCACGGCCCGGCTGTTCGCGAACATGCACGCACTGTCCGCGCCCGGCAGTGCCATCGCGGCGGAGAACATAGAGGGGGACGTCACCGCGCTCGCCGAACAGCCGCCGATGAGCTACATGGTGGAGCAGTTCGGGTTCGACATCACGGAAATGTGGCCCGCCGACAAGCAGTACGAGCCGACGGGCTGGCTCGCCGACAACGGGTGGACCGTGCGGGTGCACGAGGCCGACTCGCTGGGCGAGGCCTACGGGCGGCCGTTCGGTCCCGAGCTCAAGGCCATGCACGCCAGCAGGCTGTTCACGGCACGACTGGGCTCGTGACACGTAGGCTGCACGCGTGCGTATGCGGCCGACCCTGACCTGGACGCCCGCGGGGGAGCCGCTCCCGCGGACCACCAGCCTCGACGAGGTGACCGAGGTGGTCGCCGCGGGTGGCGTGCTGGTGCTCAGTGGCGCCGGTCTGTCCACGGAGTCGGGCATCCCCGACTACCGCGGCAGCACGGGCAGTCTGCGCAGGCACACCCCGATGACCTACCAGGAGTTCGCCACCAGCGAGGACGGGCGACGCCGCTACTGGGCGCGCAGCCACCTGGGCTGGCGCACCATCGCCCGCGCCCAGCCCAACAGTGGGCACCGGGCCGTTGCCCAGATGCGGGCCCGCGGCTACCTCGACGGGGTCCTCACGCAGAACGTGGATGGTCTGCACCAGGCCGCGGGCACACCCGGTGTGGTGGAGCTGCACGGCAGCCTGGACCGGGTCGTCTGCCTGGGCTGCCGTCGCACCAGTTCCCGTGAGGAACTGGACCAGCGTCTGCGCGCCGCCAACCCCGCTTTCTCCGCCGAGGCGACCCAGGTCAACCCCGACGGCGACGTGGAACTGCCCGCCGAGGCCGTGCACGGCTTCACCCTCGTGGACTGCGCCGACTGTGCCGGTGGCGTGCTCAAGCCGGACGTCGTGTTCTTCGGCGAGAACGTGCCCGCCGACCGCGTGCGGCAGTGCTACCAGCTCGTGGACCAGGCCAGCGCCCTGCTCGTACTCGGCTCCTCGCTGACGGTCATGTCCGGCCTGCGTTTCGTCCGCTACGCCGCCAAGGCGGGCAAGCCCGTGCTGATCGTCAACCAGGGCGTGACGCGGGGAGATCCGCACGCGGCGGTCCGGGTCGACCTGCCGCTGGGGCAGGCGCTGACGGAGTTGGCCGGGCGGCTGGCGTGACCGGCCGATACCTCAGCCGCTGGCTAGCGCAGACCTGCGGTACGGGGCCAGGAATTCGCTCAGCGCCGCGAGCATGTCCTGCGGGGCTTCCTCGGCTGGGAAATGGCCGCAGTCGGGCAGCACGACGCTGGTGACGTCCACGGCGGCCGGTGCCATGGTCGCGCCGACCAGTTCGCCGACGGAGCGGGCTCCGGCAATGGTCAGTACGGGCATGGTCAGCTTTTGTTGCCTGCGTAGGGTGTTCTGCTCGATTGTCGTGTCGATCGCGCGGTAGAACTCGAAACTGGCACGGAGCGCCTCGCGGTCGGATGCCAGGGTCTCGATGTAGAGCTCGACCGCGTGCTCCGGCAGCGGTTGCGCCGCCTTGGTCGTGAACTGGTGCCCGAAGAACAGTCGTTCCCTGCCTTGAACGAGCTGCTCGTTGAGCGAGCCGAGTCGATTGAACCCGAAGTGCCACAACCGTTCGATGGCCTCCTGCGGGGCGAACAGCGGTGGGGAGGGCGCGAGGCCGGGGATCACGGCCTCGGCCACCGCCAGCCGCTCCAGCCGTTCCGGGTGGTCCGCGGCCAGTGCGTATCCGGTCCACATGCCGACGTCGTGCCCGACCATCGCGAAGCGGTGGTGGCCCAGGGCGCTCATCAGTCCCACCATGTCGGCGGCCAGGGTCCCGGTGTCGTAGCCCTGGTCCGGCTTGCCGGACAGTCCCACGCCCCGGGGGTCGGCGGCGACCACCGAGAAATCCCTTGCCAGTGCGGGCATGAGCTCCCGCCACGCGTACCAGGTCTGCGGCCAGCCCGCGAGCAGCAACAACGGCGGTCCGTCGCCACCGGTCACGGCGTGCAGGCGCAGGTCGCCGACCTGGACCCAGGCGCTGCGGAACGTGTCGGCGAAGCCGTCGGGCAACCCCGGGGCGCCGCGCACCGAGCCGCGACCTGTCGGGTTGTTCTCTTGTTCTGTCACAGCGCCCACCGTAGGCCATCTTGGAACGATCAGTCCATCATTCTTGTACTGTTCATTCCAGGAAGTAGGTAGACTCACACCGCCGGTGCGGACAGGAGGCGGGGCATGACGGGCCGCAAGCAGTTCGACGTGGACGAGGCCCTGGACAAGGCCATGGCGGTGTTCTGGCAGCGTGGGTACGCCGACGCCTCGCTCGATCTGCTCAGTGCGGCCACCGGCCTGGGCCGCGGCTCCCTCTATGGCACGTTCACCGGCAAGGACGAGCTGTTCCGTCGGGCGTTGGACCGGTACTGCGCGACGTACGGCGCCCGCTACGAGGACGCGCTCACCGCACACCCGGGCGATCCGGTCCGCGCCGTCGAAGCGTTCTTCGAGGTAGTCCTGGCCAGGATCGGTGACCCCGCTGTGCCCAAGGGCTGCCTGGTCGCCCAGTCGGCGGCCCAATCAGAGGTGCTGACCGCCGACAGTGCGACCCACGTCCGCCACCTGCTCGACCGCCAACGTGCACGGATCAGGGCCGCACTGGATGATTCGCACGCCGATCCCGGGACGCTCGACGATCTCGCCACCTACGTCCTCGCGGTCAACCAATCGCTCGCGGTCCTCAGCCGCGCCGGGATCCCGGACGGTGAGCTGCGGGCCGTGGTGCGCCTGACCTGCGAGACCGTGGCGAACCAGCTGACCGCCGTCGGCTGACGCGGCCGGGCTTGGCACGGCTCAGCCCGTGAACCCGTTCTCCGCGAGGATCTTGTTGACGCGGGTGCGATGCGCCTGCTCCCAGTCGTCCAGGGACTCGTCGGACTCCTTGGCCAACTTCGCCTGAGCGCCGCGCAGCACCTCGTCCTGCCGGGCCCGGGGCACGACCACGATGCCCTCCTCGTCGGCGACCACGATGTCGCCGGGGTGCACGGTGACCCCACCGCACCGGATCTGGGTGTTGAGCGGTTCGACGGCGGACTTGGCCCCGGGGATGGGGATGACGCCCCTGGCGAAGACGGGGAAGTCCATCGCGCGGGCCTCGGCGAGGTCGCGGATCAGCCCGTCGAGCACGAACCCGGCGATCCCGCGACGCTGGGCGACGGCACACACGTTGCCACCGGCCAGGGCGTAGTCGAGGTCACCGGACTCGACCACGATGACCGAGCCGGGCTCAGCCCGGTAGATGGCGGCGTGCAGCATGAGGTTGTCGCCGGGTGGGCAGCGAACGGTGAACGCGGGACCGGCGACCCGGCGCGCGGGTGTCCACAGTGGACGGATGCCGATGTCCATGACCTGCTCGCGGCCCAGGAGGTCGGCCAGGGTGGTCGGCGGGATGTGCCCGAATTCGGTGCCTTCGTTCACGTTCGTCCTCTGTGCGTCGGTGTGGAACCGGCGCCGCGACGTGATCCCCCCGGTTCCGGCTCACGGTAGCACCTGAGCAGCAGTGCGGCGCCTGAACCAGGCAGTATGGCCCTGTGCGGAAGGCATGGCGGTGCGCGGTGCTCGCGCTGGGTGGCGACGGACAGGTGGCGGACGAGGCGGCGGCCGAACTCGTGCGGCGGTACGCGCAACCGCACCGGCGGTACCACAACCTGGTGCACGTCGAGGCGGTCGTCCGGGACGCGACGGGGCTGGCGCACCGACTGGGGCTGGCCGAGGTGGAGCGGGCGCTGCTCGTGGTGGCGGCCTGCGCGCACGACGTGGTCTACGACGGACGTCCGGGTGAGGATGAGCAGCGCAGCGCCGACTGGGTCGAGCACTGGCTCACCCGGGCCAGGGTCGCCGCGGTCCACGCCGCCCGCGCGGCCGAGTTGGTGCTGGCGACCGCGGCGCACACGGCACCGGCCGGGGACCTGACCGCGCTCGCGTTGCTGGACGCCGACCTGGCGATCCTCGCGGCGGAGGAGGCCGGTTACGACGAGTACCGTGCCGCGGTGCGCCAGGAGTACTCCGCGTACGACGAGGCCGCCTGGCGGGCGGGCCGCACGAAGGTCCTGACCGAGCTCGTGTCGCGGGAACCGTTGTACGCCACCGAAGCGGGCCGTCAACTCTGGGAGGCGGCGGCGAAGTCCAACCTGGCGAGGGAACTGCGCTCGCTCGCGGCTCAGGACCGGTAGCGGGCCACGGGTTCCGTACCGCGACCACCAGCACGAACTCGGCCTGGTCGACGCCAGGTACGCCTCAGCGGGGCCGTCCACCGGCGCGTCCGGCACGGTGCTGTACTGGCACGTGGACGACTTGGAGGCCGCCGTGCGGCGCCTCCTGAACGCCCCGTGGCCTACGGTGGCAGTGTCATGCGCCACCGGGAGCGCGCTGGAGGGCTGCGATGCACGAGTCGCTCAGATCGGTGGCCGACAGCGCGCTGTTCGAGGCCACCGCGGCCCCGTACCTGGTGCTGGACGCCGGACTGCGGATCCGTGCGGTGAACTCCGCCTACCTGCGGGCCACCCGGCGCACCCGCGAGGAACTGCTGGACCTGCTCCTGTTCGAGGTGTTCCCGGCCGACCCGTGCGCCGAGGGGGTGCGCAACCTCCGTGCCTCGCTGGAGCGCGTGCTGCGGTACGGCAGGCCGGACGCGATGGGCGTGCAGCCCTACGACATCCCGCCGCCCGGCGGCACGGGCGAGTTCGTGTGCAGGACCTGGAGCCTGGTGAACTCCCCGCTGCTGGACGAGGCGGGCCGGGTGGTCGGCGTGCTGCACCACGCCGAGGACGTCACCGCCCTGGCCGAGTCCGCACGGCGCAACGAGATCATCGCGACCTGCTACCGCGGCGCCTACCAGGCGCTGGCCGCCGACGACCCGCTCGCGGGCTGGTTCGGCCTGGCCGAGGCGGTGTGCTCCGCGGCCGTGCAGCGCCTGAACTCCGTGGACGCCGCCGCGCTGTCGCTGCGCACCCCCGACGGGGTCGAGGAACTGCTCGCCGCCACCGACGAGTGGGCGCAGCGGCTGGAGGAACTGCACTACGCGCTCGGTGAGGGGCCCGGGGTCAGTGCCTTCCTCGACGGCCGCCCGGCGCTCGCCCCGGACCTGTCCGACGCCCCGCGCTGGCCGGTCTTCGCCGACGCGGCCCTGGCGATGGGCGCGGTCGCGGTCTTCGCCTTCCCGTTGCAGGCCAACGGTGCGCCACTGGGTACGGTGCGGCTGTACTCGCGCGGACCGGGGCTGCTGGACGGCCAGCAGTCCGCCGACGCCGCGGTGCTGGCGCAGGTCGCCACCGCCTCGCTGCTGGACGAGGGCGCGGCGCACCGGCTCAGCGAGCGGCCCGGCCACTACCAGGACGTCAACCTGGCCGCGGGCATGCTCGCCGCGCAGGGCGGGGTGGGCGTGGCCGAGGCGCTGAGCCGGTTGCGGGCGCACGCCTTCGGCCAGGACCGCAGGCTGCTGGCGGTGGCCGCCGAGGTGGTGGCCGGGCGGCTGCGCTTCGCCGACCTCTCTGATTGATCATGCGCGCAGGTGCTCTAAGCTGGTCCGGCCCTTGCGCGTGAACCGCGCGGGGGCACGGAGTACCGCCGAAAGGCGCGCACTGTCGTCCGGTCCAGCAGAGTGGCCGGAAGGAACGGCATCCCGCCCTGTCGCGACACCGCGGCAGGGTGTTCGGTGTCGGCTCCTTCCTGTGCCGCTCTGGACGCGATCTCCTCACTCGATCACCCGATCAGGAGAGGCGACATGGACCGCACCGAGCCCGCCGACGCGCCCGCACCGGAGGCGCCTGCCTCGTGGCCGGTCGTACTGGACGAGGTCACCGGCGCACTGGAGGCACTCTCGGCCGCGCTGGACACCACCGAGGACTTCCAGGTGCTGCTGCACCAGGCCTGTGAGCAGGTCACCCACGCCGTGCCGGGGGTGCACGCGGCATCACTGACCCTGGTGCGCCAGACCGGCGCGCACACCGCCGCGATCACCGACGAGCGGGTGGCCGAGTTGGACCGCCAGCAGTACAGCACCGGGCAGGGTCCCTGCGTGGAATCCGCCCGCACCGGCAAGCTGGTGCGGGCCGCCATCAGCGAGTCGGGTGAGCGCTGGCCCGGCTTCGCCCGCGCCGCACGTGAAGCGGGCATCAGCAGCGTGCTGGCCGCCCCGCTGGTGGTCGACCACGCCTACTCCGGGGCGCTCAACTGCTACAGCAGGCACGCCGGGGGCTTCGCCGACCTGGACGCGCGGCTGCTGGAGCTCTACACCACCGCGGTGGAGGCCGCGTTGCGCAGCGCCAGACGCTACCAACAGGCACAGGCGAGCAGCGCGCAACTGCGCAGGGCGCTGACCACGCGGGCGGTGATCGACCAGGCCAAGGGCATTCTGATGGCCAACCACCGGGTCACCGCCGAGCAGGCGTTCACCCTGCTGGTGGAGCAGTCCCAGCGGGACAACATCAAGGTGCGGGACCTGGCCGACCGGTTGGTGGCCAGGACCACCGGGGCGCGCTGAGCCCTCGGTGGTCAGGAGGTCAGGTGCCGGAGGCGGCCGGGTTCCGGTCCGACCCGGCCGTGCTGGGCGACTCGCCCACCCGGACCGGAGGGTGAACGAGCGCATCGGAGTGCCCTGGGTCCTCGCGGCCCACGGGCGCGACCCCGCTGCCCGACAGGCGTCGGACTGCTGGCCCCAGGTCCAGGACGATCCTCGGACTGTCCGGTGTGGACCGTGGCCGGGTGGCCGCCCAGGCGATGAAACCCAGCCCCACCAACACGAAGCTGTCCCCGAGCAGGTGCTGCCACCAGCTCCAGGCGAACTCCCTGCCGTAGAAGGTGGGCAGCATCCACTGTGGACCGATCAGGAACACGGCGGTCACCAGGCCAAGGGCCCAGCGGTTGCCGCCGCGGTACCAGCCGATCATCAGCGCGGGCAGTACCCAGACCCAGTGGTGCGACCAGGACACCGGCGAGCACAGCAGCGCGACCGCGGCGGCCACGAGCAGAGCGGTGAGCCGGTCCACCTTGCGCATGGCGATCCACGCGACCACCAGCACCGCGGCGATCAAGCCGATCCACAGCGAGGTCTCCACCAGATCGGGTAGCCCAAGGCGGTGCAGTGCCCCGCGCAGGGACTGGTTGGCGCTGTACTCGGGCCTGCCGATGCGCGTGGAGTCGAACAGGGTGGCGGTCCAGTAGCGCAGGCTGTCCTCGGGCGCGGCCAGCCAGCCGACCAGCGTGGCGACCAGGAACGAGCCGACCGAGGTCAGTGCCGCGCGCCAGTCCTTGCGCGCCAGGAAGTACAGGACGAACACGGCCGGGGTCAGCTTGATCGCGGCGGCGAGGCCGACCAGCAGCCCGCGCGGCCAGCGACGCACCGGCAGCAGGCAGTCCACCAGGACCAGGGCCATCAGCAGCAGGTTGACCTGGCCGAGCATGAGCGTCTCGCGCACCGGGCCGGTCAGCAGGCCGAGGGTGGCCGCGAGCAGCCCGCACGCGGCGGGACGGCCCAGTTCCCGCGCGATCAGCAGGGTGCTGCCGCTGAGCGCGAGCAGGCCCGCCAGGGTGATCACCACGATGCTGACCGGCCAGGAGGCCCAGGCCAGCGGGGCGAAGACCACGGCGGCCACCGGCGGGTAGGTGAAGGGCAGCGGGGAGTCGATGTCGGGCACGTGCGGACCGGGCACCGGGCTGGGGAAACCGGGGCCGTACAGCTCCACCCCGTGTATCCAGGACCAGCCGCCCGCCCGGTAGACCTGCAGGTCGATCAGCCCGCTGATGCCCAGGCCGACCACCACGGCGGTGACCACCGTGATCAGCACCCCCGCAAGCCACCAGATCCGCATTGCAGGAGGGTAGGTAGTCCTGGGGTGGTCGAACATCGTTTCCTGGTATCGGCGTGTCTCCTACTTTGGTCTGACCCGGGACAGCAGAAGGGCTACCGTCCGCGGTCACCGCCCTCTCCCTGGCCAACTCGGGGCCGGTGAGTGTCACCTCGCATTGCTGGATGCTCTCGGCCTCGACGCAGAACTGCACCCGATCGTGTGACACTGAAACCTGGGCCCTCGGCGAGGACACGCATCAGTCCTGCCTCGGGTACTCGTCCTCGGGGTCGTCCAGCGGCGGCTCCTCGATGTCCGGCCCGCCCGGGCCCGACCCGTGCAGCGGCTCGGGCGCCCCGAAGTGCGGGTCACCAATCGGCCGCTCCTCGTCGGGCTGCGGTTCGGGCTCTATCGGTGGAATCGTCATGAGCTGCGGATACCCGCCGGTCCACGGGCTACACCTGCCCAGCGGCGGTCTCAGCCGATGCGCAGCGCCAGCAGGCAGGTGTCGTCGCGGGTGTTGAGGTCGGCGTGGTCGAGCAGGTCGTCGGCGTAGCGCTCGATGTCGCCGACGGTGCGCCCGGCGGTGGCGGCCAACTGGTCGATGGACTCGTCCAGGTCGGCGCCCGGTCGCTCGACCAGGCCGTCGGTGTACATGACCAGCACATCGCCCTCGCGCAGCGGAGTCGAGGTCTCCTCGTACACGGATTCGGTGAAGGCGCCGAGCATGGCGCCGCGGGGCAGCGGCAGCACGGTGCAGGCCCCGTCGCGTATCAGCAGTGGCGGCAGGTGCCCGGCGCGAGCCCACAGCAGTTCGCCGGTGTCGGGGTCGTAGCGCCCGCACACCACGGTGCCGTTCACCCGCTCGGACAGTTCCTGCGCGGCGATGTTCAGCCAGTGCAGCAGCCTGGCGGGCGACTCCCCGGTCACCGCGAGCCCGCGCAGGGCGTTGCGCATGGAGATCATGCCGGTGACCACGCCGATGCCGTGCCCGGCCATGTCCCCGACCACGAGCAGCACCCGGCCGTCGGGCAACCGCACCACGTCGTACCAGTCCCCGCCGACCAGGTGCTCGTGTCCGGCCGGCCGGTACCGCACGGCCACCTCCACGGAGTCCACCTGGATCCGGTGCGGGCTGGGCGGGATGATCGCGTGTTGCAGGCGCAGCGCGAGCCGCCGCTGCTCGGTGAGCTGGTCCTCGGTGGCCGAGAGCACGTACTCGGGGTGGTACTGCGCGGTGACGTCCTGCACCGCCCCGTGCACCGCCGCCACCTCGCCCGCCGCCCCGAGCGCGGGCTCGGCGAAGACCCGCAGGTGGCGGACCGTGCCGTCGGCCCCGCTGCGCCGTAGCACGGCGGTCGCCGCCCTGCGCTGCGCGATGGCGGCGTTGAACAGCCGGTCCAGGGCCTGCACGTCGTGCTCGGCCACCTCGTTGAGCGGCCGGGGACGGCTCGTGTCGAGCAACTCGGCCATCTCGGCGGTCCAGCGCACCTCGCCGGTCGCCAGGTCCTGCCGCCAGCCGCCGACCCTGGCCAGCCGCTGCGCGTGGGCCAGCAGGTCCGCCTGCCGGTCCCCGGGCCGCCAGGTGACGGCTACCCCGTCGAACAGCCGTGCGATGCGCACGTCCACCACCGACCCGTCGGTCAGCGCGTGGCCGTCCAGGCGCTGTGCCTGGCCGGTGGCCAGCACCTGCACCGCGCTGTCGAACAGGCCGCCCGCGACGGCCAGGTGCGGGTAGCTGGCCAGCAGCGAGCTGCCCACGAGCTGATCGGCGCCGCGGCCCTCGCTGTCGACGAAGCCCGCGCTGACGTGGTCCACCACGAAGTCGGCGACCTGGCCGTCCTCCCCGCGTTGGGCGTGGGCGATCAGCACCAGGTCCAGCAGCTGGTCGAGCAGTGCGAACTCGGGGCCGCCCGGGTCGGTGCCGTCCTCGGTGGCCATGGCCAGGGTGCCCGCGCACAACTCGGCGAGCGCGACCAGCTCACCGCGCAGCCCCGGCTGCGGCGTGCGCCCCTCGGGCCATCGGACCTCCAGCACGCCCAACGTCCGGCGCCCGGTCTGCAGCGGCAGCACGGTGCGGTCCAGCCACAGCGCCCGCCCGGTGCGCACCGCCAACTGGTGCGAGGAGTCCAGTTGTGGCGGCAGGTGGTGCCAGCGGCTGGCCTCGGCCGGGCCCAGGCCGTGCTGCCCGACCAGGTGCAGTGCCCCGTCCGGCCGCAGGGCCCAGATGCCCAGCGCGGTCGCACCCAGCGGGGCGAGCACCTCGGTGAACACCGTGGCCGCCATGCCGGTACCGTGCTCGACGCTGAGCAGTCCGGCCTCGGCCAGTCGCAGCCGCACACCCGCCTGGGCCCCGCCGAGTTGGGCACTGCCGGGCTGGCCGCCGAGCACCTCGGCCGCGAGCTCCAGTTGGCTCACCCCGGCCCGGCGCGCCAGCGCCGCCAGGTGCTCCGCCGCCCACAGTCCGTCGCAGCCCAGCCGCTCGGACAGCACGCCCCTGGCCTGCGCCATCACCAGTTCGGCCTGTGCACCGGCGCGCAACTGGACCAGTTCCCGCTGCTGGCAACGGATCACCTCGTTGAGCCGGCGCACCTCACGGTCCACTGCCATCGGCCGAGTGTAGGAGCAACGGGGCAAGCCTGTCGCACCTGCCCGAGCGCGCCGCGCACCAGTAGATTCTCCGACCGGGTCTCATTCTTGGGAGCGCGTTGATGGTTGAGGGCGAGAACGCACACACCCGGCGCATGGCCGACGAGCGTCTCCAGCAACTGCTGGAGGGGCTCAAAGCGGTACGGGACGGGGATTTCAGCACACGCCTGCCCCGGGTGGACGACGTGCTGATGGACGAGATGGCCGATGTCTTCAACGGCATGGTCGACCAACTCGCGCTGTTCACCTCGGAGGTGACACGGGTGGCCCGCGAGGTGGGCACCGAGGGCAAGCTGGGCGGCCAGGCCGCGGTTCCGGGCGTGTCGGGGACCTGGAAGGACCTGACCGACTCGGTGAACGCCATGGCGGGCAACCTGACCGGTCAGGTGCGCGACATCGCGGAGGTGGCCACGGCGGTGGCCAAGGGGGACCTGACGCAGAAGATCACCGTGGACGTCAAGGGCGAGATGCTGGAGCTCAAGGACACCATCAACACGATGGTGGACCAGTTGTCCTCGTTCGCGGCCGAGGTGACCCGGGTGGCCCGGGAGGTGGGCAGCGAGGGCCGGTTGGGCGGTCAGGCCCAGGTGCCCGGGGTCGGCGGCACCTGGCGGGACCTGACCACTTCGGTGAACTTCATGGCGGGCAACCTGACCAACCAGGTCCGCAACATCGCGCAGGTCACCACGGCGGTGGCCAAGGGGGATCTGACGCAGAAGATCACGGTGGATGCGCGCGGGGAGATCCTGGAGCTGAAGAGCACGATCAACACGATGGTGGACCAGTTGTCCTCCTTCGCCGACGAGGTGACCCGGGTGGCCCGCGAGGTCGGCACCGAGGGCAGCCTCGGGGGCCAGGCCCAGGTGCCCGGCGTGGGCGGCACCTGGCGGGACCTGACGACCTCGGTGAACTTCATGGCGGGCAACCTCACCGCGCAGGTGCGGTCCATCGCCCAGGTGGCCACGGCGGTGGCCAAGGGGGATCTGACGCAGAAGATCACGGTGGATGCGCGCGGGGAGATCCTGGAGCTGAAGAGCACGATCAACACGATGGTGGACCAGTTGTCCTCCTTCGCCGACGAGGTGACCCGGGTGGCCCGCGAGGTCGGCACCGAGGGGCGGCTGGGCGGTCAGGCCGACGTGAAGGGCGTGTCGGGCACCTGGAAGGGCCTGACCGAGTCGGTGAACGTCATGGCCGACAACCTGACCGACCAGGTGCGGTCCATCGCCCAGGTCACCACGGCGGTGGCCAGGGGCGACCTGACGCAGAAGATCCGGGTGGACGCGCGCGGGGAGATCCTGGAGCTCAAGGAAACGATCAACACGATGGTGGACCAGCTCTCCGCCTTCGCCGACGAGGTCACGCGGGTGGCCCGCGACGTGGGCACGCACGGGGACCTGGGCGGCCAGGCGATCGTGCGCGGGGTCTCGGGCACCTGGAAGGACCTCACCGACAACGTCAACGTGATGGCCTCCAACCTGACCAGCCAGGTGCGGTCCATCGCCCAGGTGGCCAGCGCGGTGGCCAGGGGCGACCTGTCCCGCAAGATCACCGTCGAGGCGGAGGGCGAGGTCGCCGCCCTGGCGCAGGCGCTCAACACCATGGTGGACACCCTGTCCGCCTTCGCCGACGAGGTGACCCGGGTGGCCCGCGAGGTGGGCAACGAGGGCGTGCTGGGCGGCCAGGCGCGGGTGCCCAACGTGGCGGGCACCTGGAAGGACCTGACCGACAACGTCAACTCCATGGCGCACAACCTGACCAGCCAGGTCCGCAACATCGCGCAGGTGACCACGGCGGTGGCCCAGGGCGACCTGTCCAAGAAGATCGACGTGGACGCGCGCGGGGAGATCCTGGAGCTCAAGACCACGATCAACACGATGGTGGACCAGCTGTCCTCGTTCGCGGCCGAGGTGACCCGGGTGGCCCGGGAGGTGGGCAGCGAGGGCCGCCTGGGCGGTCAGGCCGAGGTGGAGGGCGTGTCGGGCACCTGGAAGCGGCTGACCGAGAACGTCAACGAGCTGGCGGGCAACCTCACCAGGCAGGTGCGGGCGATCGCCGAGGTGACCAGCGCCGTGGCCACCGGGGACCTGACCCGGTCCATCTCGGTGGAGGCCCAGGGCGAGGTGGCCGAGCTCAAGGACAACATCAACGCCATGGTGCACTCCCTGCGCGAGTCCACCCGGTCCAACCAGGACCAGGACTGGCTCAACACCAACCTGGCCAGGATGTCCGGGCTCATGCAGGGCCACCGGGACCTGCGCACCGTCGGCGAGCTGATCATGAACGAGCTCACCCCGCTGGTGGGTGCGCTGCACGGCACGTTCTACCTGACCGGCTCCGACGAGCACGGCGAGCACCTGGTGCTGGTCGCCGCCTACGGCAGACACGCCGACGGGGCGCTGCCGCAGCGCTTCGACCTGGGCCAGTCCCTGGTCGGGCAGGTCGCGCGTACCCGCAAGCCGATCGTGCTGGACCGCATTCCCGCGGACTACCTGACGATCTCCTCCAGCCTGGGCTCCGCCGATCCGGCGCACCTGATCGTGCTGCCGATCGTGTTCGAGGACGCCGCGCTCGGCGTGATCGAACTGGCCTCCTTCGGACCGTTCACCCCGGTGCGCAAGGACTTCCTGGAACAGCTGATGGAGACCATCGGGGTCAACGTCAACACGATCATCGCCAACGTGCGCACCGACTCGCTGCTCGCGGAGTCCCAGCGGCTGACCAGGGAACTGCAGGCCCGCTCGGGGGAGTTGCAGGAGCAGCAGGCCGAGCTGCGCCGCTCCAACGCCGAGCTGGCCAGGCAGAACCGGGACATCGAGGTCAAGAACGTCGAGATCGAGCAGGCCCGGCGGGAGATCGAGGAGCGGGCCCAGCAGTTGGCGCTGGCCTCGAAGTACAAGTCGGAGTTCCTGGCCAACATGTCCCACGAGCTGCGCACCCCGCTGAACAGCCTGCTGATCCTGGCCAGGCTGCTGGCGCAGAACCCGGGGCGCAACCTCACCGGCAAGCAGGTGGAGTACGCCAACGTCATCCACTCGGCTGGCACCGACCTGCTCCAGCTCATCGACGACATCCTGGACCTGTCCAAGGTCGAGGCGGGCAAGATGGACATCCACCCGGAGCGGTTCCGGCTGCGCGAGCTGCTGGACTACGTGCGGTCCACCTTCCAGCCGCTGACCGCGGAGAAGGGCCTGGGCTTCGGGGTGCACGTGGCCGACACGGTGCCCGAGGAGCTGGTCACCGACGAGCCGCGGCTGCGCCAGGTGCTGCGCAACCTGCTGTCCAACGCGGTGAAGTTCACCGAGTCCGGCCGGGTGGAGCTGACCGTGCGCGCCTGCGCGGACACCGTGGTGTTCAGCGTGCGCGACACCGGGATCGGCATCGCCGAGGGCAACCTGGACGCGATCTTCGGCGCTTTCCAGCAGGCCGACGGCACCACCAGCAGGCGCTACGGCGGCACCGGGCTCGGCCTGTCCATCAGCCGCGAGGTGGCCTACCTGCTGGGTGGGGAGATCCGCGCGGAGAGCGAACTGGGAGTGGGCAGCACCTTCACCCTGCACCTGCCGACCACGCTCGCCGCCGAGGACGTGGTCGAGCCGCGTCCCGGCCGGGTGGTGGCCGCCGAGCCGGAGGGCGGGGACGGGCGCCAGCGGCTGGTCGTGGTCGAGGCGGAGAAGGACGGGGTGCTGGGGCTGTTGGCCAAGGCCGTGGCCGCCCAGTCGGCCCGCCCGGTGGGCGTCGCGGCGGTGACCACGCCCGACGAGGCCGTGCGGCTGGTCGCGGGCGGCCCGTGCACCGCGGTGCTGGTCGACCTGAGCCTGCCTGACGCCCGCGCGCTGACCCTGCTCAAGCGATTGGCTGAATCACCCGTGGCACAAGGGGTTCCAGTGCTGGCGCACGCCACCCGCGAGCTGAGCCCCGCGCAGCGCCGACTGCTGGACGCGCAGCGCCTTCCCGTGCAGATCCTGTCCACTGTGGACGATGTGCGGTCCGGTCTCGGCGAGCTGCTCGCCGGTCCCGAACCGACGGGGGAGGAGTTGGCCGGTCGCCGGGTGCTGGTCGTGGACGACGACGTGCGCAACGTGTTCGCCATCGCGGGCGCGCTGGAGCTGGCCGGGCTCACCGTGCTGCACGCCCCCAACGGGCGCAAGGGGATCGAGCTGCTGCTCGGGGACGAACCGGTGGACCTGATCCTGATGGACGTGATGATGCCCGAGCTGGACGGTTACGCCACCACCGCGGCGATCCGGGAGATGCCGCGCTTCGCCGAGCTGCCGATCATCGCGGTGACCGCCAAGGCCATGCAGGGCGACCGGGAGAAGAGCCTCGCCTCGGGCGCCAGCGACTACGTGACCAAGCCGGTGGACGTGGACGAGCTGCTGGACTGCATGCGGCGCTGGCTGCGCGCCACCCGCTGAGGGCCCGCCCGGGTGTGCCGTGAAGGTGGCTTTCACTGCGCTGGGCGCAGTGAAAGCCACCTTCACGGCGGTGTTGGCAGTCGGCGTTAGTGGCGCTACCGTGTGCTGGCCGAGGTCCGGTTCTGAGCCCGTTCGTCGGCGGTGGCCAGCCAGAAGAAGACCGGCGGCAGGACGAGTTCGAGCACCGTGAGCGGCACCTGGAACCAGTGCGGCGTGCCGTGTACGACCAGGGACAGCAGTCGGCCCAGGCCGCCGAGTAGGAAGATGCCCGCGAGCCAGCGTACGGCCCAGGCCGGGATGGGCGACTGGCGGGCGGCCCAGACCCAGGCCAGCCCGAAGCCGAGGAAGATCGCGTTGTAGAACCGTTCCCGGCTGTCGACCGTGGCACCGGCCGTGGTCTCGCCCGGTATCGAGTCGATGCCAAGCACGAGGTGGTACGCGCCGATCGCGGCACAGGCGATGCCCATGATCAGCATGAGCCATTTCAACAGTGCGGCCATGGTTCGCCCCCTGGAGTTTTAGTAGATACGTGTCTACTAACGGGGTGGACACGTGTCAAGTAGCGTGTCCCGGTGACCACTCGCCGCAGGCTCAGCCCCGCAGCGCGCCGCGAGCAACTGCTCGAGGTCGGCGCGCGCATGTTCGCGGCCAAGCCGTACGAGGAGGTGCTCATGGAGGAGGTGGCGGAACGGGCGGGGGTCTCGCGGGCCCTGCTGTACCGCCACTTCCCCGGCAAGCGCGACCTGTTCGCCGGGATCTACCAGCAGGCCGCCGACCGGCTGCTGGCCCAGTCGGAGATCGACCCGGCCGGGCCGATCGTGCAGCAGGTGCGGGCGGCCCTGGACGCACACATCGACTACTTCGAGGCCAACCGGCACGCCGTGCTCGCCGCGAACCGGGAACTGGTCGGCGACCCGGTGATCCAGGCGATCATCACCGACGAATTGGGCGTGCTGCGGGGACGGATGCTCGACGCCACGGGGCTGACCGACCACGCCAGGGAGGTGGTGTCGGCCGCGCTGATGAGCTGGTTGGTGTTCGTGCGCGCGCTCTGCGTGGACTGGCTGAGCGCCGAGGCGTTCTCCCGCACCGAACTGCGCGAGATGTGCGTCGGGGCACTGCTGGGCGCGCTCGGGGCCGTCATCGACCTCGAACAGCTGTAGATTCGAGCCCGTGGATGCTGAGCGGCAGCGGCGTGGGCACGGCGAGCTGGAGGCCGAGGTCCTGGCCGCGCTGTGGGCGGCGGACGAGGCGCTGACGGCGAACCAGGTGCTGGGCGCGCTGGGGTCGGGACTGGCCTACACCACGGTGGTCACGGCGTTGTCCCGGTTGCACGCCAAGGGAGTGCTCAGCCGCGTGCCCGTCGGCAGGGCCTACGCGTACCGGCCGGTGACCGACGAGCCCGGCATGGCGGCGCGGCGGATGCGGCAGGTGCTGGAGTCCGAAGTGGACCGACAGGTGGTGCTGGCCCGCTTCGTCTCGGAGTTGTCCGAGCACGACGAGCAGGTGTTGCGCCAGCTGTTGGGGGAGGGCGGATGAGCACTGACCTGTACCTCGACCTGGCCGCCGCGCTGCTCTTGTCACTGGTGGCCGTCCCGGTGTCCCAACGGCTTTCGGCGCGGGTGCACCCGCGCCGGGCCAGTCGCGTGCTGGTGGCCGTCGCGCTGCTGGCGGCCCTGGCCAGCACCGGGGCGCTGACGGCCCTCGCCGTGGCGGTGGTGGTCGGGGCCGTCCCGCTGGTGCCCGGTGGTGCCGCCTGCGTGGTGCTGGTGGTCCTGCTGGGGCGGTTGGCCGTGGTCGCCGTGGATCGTGGCCGGGCGCTGGCCCGGTGCGCGAAGGCGTTGCGGGGCAGCGCGGTGCACGGTGATCTACAGGTGCTGGCCGAGGAGCGGGCCTTCGCCTGTGCCGTGCCGGGCCGCCCGGGTCGGGTCGTCGTGTCCTCGGGCATGTTGCGCGCGCTGGACGCCACCGGACGGCGCGCGCTGTTGGCCCACGAGCGGGCACACCTGGTCGGCAGGCACCACCGGCTCGTCATCGCCGGTGATCTCGCCGCCGCGGTGAACCCGCTGGTGAGCCCGCTGCGGGCGGCCATCCGCTACGCCGTGGAACGGTCCGCCGACGAGGCCGCCGCCGAGCAGGTCGGCGACCGGCGGGCGGTCGCCCACGCGGTGGCCAAGGCGGCGCTGGTCGGGCTGGGCGCGAGCTGGGGCTCGCCGGTGGCCCTGGCCGCCGCGACCGGGCCGGTGCCGCGCCGGGTCAAGGCCTTGCTGGACACCGGGCCCGCGCCACGAGCCGGGATCTGGGCGGTGCTGGCCCTGCTGCTGCTCGGGCTCGCGCTCGCGCTGGTCACCGACGCCGCGGTGGACCTGCACGAGGTGACGGTTCAGGCGAGCAGCCCGCTGGCGTAGTGGTCGTTGTTGTCCCGGACCCCGGGCAGCACGAAGAAGTAGCCGCCGCCGAAGGGCTTGACGTAGTCGGTCAGCGGCTCGCCATTGAGCCGTTCCTGCACGGCCTCGAACTGCCTGGCGATGTCCTGCTGGAAGCAGCAGAAGATCAGCCCGGCGTCCAGGTTGCCGTTGACCTCGAAGCCGCGGTCGTAGTTGAACGGCCTGCGCAGGATCCGGCTGGGCTCGGTCTTGGCGGTGCGCGGGTTGGCCAGCCGGATGTGCGAGTCCAGCGGGATGACCTTGCCCTCCGGGTCCTTGGCATAGTCCGGGTTGTCGAACTCGGCGCTGCCGTCCAGCGGGGCACCGCTGTCGCGGCGGCGGCCGAACATGCGCTCCTGCTCGCTGATGGAGATCCGGTCCCAGAACTCCACCAGCATCTTGATCAGCCGCACCACCTGGTACGTGCCGCCCGCGGTCCAGGCCGGTTCCGGGCCGCCCGCGGGCACCCACACCAGTGCGTCGCCCTCGGCGGCCTTGGGGTTGACGATGCCGTCCTTGAACCCCAGCAGGTTGCGTGGGGTGCCGCTGGGCCGTGGCGGGGAGGCGAAGCCGTCCAGCCGGTAGCGCGGCTGCATCCAGTCCCGGGTGCTCTTGGCGATGTCGCGCAGCGCGTGGTGCACGGTGTCGGCGTTGTTCGCGCAGACCTGCACCATCAGGTCCCCGTGGCACCAGGCGGGGTCCAGGGCGTCGTCGGGGAAGGTCCGCATGGCGCTCAACCGCGCGGGCTTGCGCGCGGCCAGACCGAACCGGTCGTCGAACAGGGCGGCGCCCACGGAGACGGTGACGGTGAGCCCGTCGGCGGGCACGGTGGGGCCGAGCACCGCGCTGTCCGAGGGCGGCGAGCCGACCCCGAGGTCGGGCGGCGTGCCCCCGGCGGTGAGGAACCGGGCCCGCACCGTGAGCGCCTTGAACAGCTCGACCAGTCCGGCCCTGTCCTTGGCCGTCACGTCGAAGGCCGCGAAGGTGGCCGCGGGCTGGAGAGCGGTGAAGACCCCGGCCTGGTGCGGGCCGTGGAACGGGTAGGACTCCACTGTGGACGGTGCGGTACCGGCGGCGTCGGCGCGCGCACCGACGGCGACCAGGCCGCCGGCCAGCGCGGTACCGGCAACTCCGGCGCCGGTGCCCTGCAGGAATCTGCGCCTGCTCAACGACATGACAGTGATCTCCTTCAGGCGGCGCGGACTTCGAGCAGGGTGGGGATGGCCGACAGGGTCTCCAGCGCGGCACCGAGCCGGGACTGCACCCGCTGCCGATCGGCCAGCGGCGCGCTGTTCGTCCTGCCCTGCAAGGACTCGGCCAGTTCGGACAGCTGCGCACGGGCCTTGGGCAGCAGGTCGGGGCGGCGGGCGGTGAGCAGGTCGGCCAGCCGGTCCAGCACGGCGTTGGTGGCCTCCACGTCGGCGGCGGTCTCCGCGTAGGCCGCACCGGCGCCCTGGTCGGACAGGCCCATCAGGCCCCGGCGCAGCGAGTCCTCCAGGATCTCGTGCGCCCGCAGCGGCAGGTCCTTCACATCGGTCTTGATCGTCGGCAACTTCTGTTGCAGGGCCAGGACGTCCTCGTGCAGCTTGGCCGCGATCGGGGTCAGCTCGGCCGCACCCTGTCCGTGCCAGAGCCCGAACTCGACCCGGTGCAGGCCGGTGAAGCCGGGGTCGGCCGTGCCCTCCGGCAAGCCCTGTGGCAGCCCCGCGATGGCGTTGCCCAGGTCCTCGAAACTGCCGTAGGCGGCGCCGATGCGCTGCCAGGTGAGCTGTGCGGTCAGCCAGGCCGCCTTCGCCCCGTCCAGATCACCGGCGGCCAGCCTCGCCCGCAACTGGTCGGTTTGGGTGGCCAGCGCGGTCAGTTTGTCCGCCACGTAGGCGGTGTAGGACTCGGTCGGGCCTTGCAGGTCCTTTTCGGACACCGGAACCACCGCGGGGACCGCCGCCTGCCCGGAACCGCCGTTGACCGAGGCGGCGGGGGAGACCTGGTCCAGTTCGCCGGGCACCAGGCAGCGCCAGGCGTACTGGCCCGGAGTGAGGTCCACGGTGATCGACCGCTTCGTGCCCGGGCCGAGCCCCTCGATCTCGCCGATCACGGCCCCGTCGGTGGAGCGGATCAGGTAGATCTCCCCGCCGTGCCCGGACTTGTTCAGCACCGTGATCGTGGACCGGCCCGCCGCGGTGCCGGTCCAGTCGCTGGCGCACCCGGTGGCCGTCACGGTGACCTGCTGGTTCGTGCTCGCCTCCGAGGAACTCGTCAGCAGGGCGAAGGCGCCGACGGCCAGCACCGGCACACCGACCGCCGCGCCGACGTACACCCAGCGCGGCAACGGCTTGCGGGCCACCGGCTCTGCCTTGTCCACAGTGGAGTGTTCTGCGGAGGGGCGTCGCAGCAGGGCGTAGAGCACGATCGCGGCGTAGGCGAGGTAGGTGGCGACCTGCAGCACCGTCATGCGGGGCGAGAGGTTGGTGATCCCGCTGATCAGCGAGACCCACCAGCTGTCGGTGGACAGCACCGTGGACAGGTCGAAGGCCAGCCAGTTGCGGCCCGGGATGATCCCGGCGGTCTGCAACTCGCCGAGCCCGTAGGCCAGCACCCCGGCGGCGATGACCACGAGCAGGACCGCCGTGCGGGAGAAGAAGGCGCCGAGGTTGAGCCGCACGCTGCTGCGCACGATCAGCCAGCACAGCAGCAGGGCCACGGCCAGGCCGATCGCGGCGCCGACCAGCGGTGCCACGGTGTCGCCGGAGGCCTGCACCGTGGTCCACAGGAACAGGGCCGTCTCCAGCCCTTCCCTTGCCACGGCGAGGAAAGCGGTCAGCGCGAGTGCCCCGGTGCCCACGCTGAGCGCTTGGCCGACCTGCTCGCGGAGTTCGGCGGACAGCCCGCGTGCCGTGCGCCGCATCCAGAAGATCATCCAGGTGACCAGGCCGACCGCGGCCAGGCTGAGCAGGCCGCCGAACACCGCCTGGGCGGTCAGCGTCAGCTCGGCGCGGGAGAAGGCCAGCACGGCCCCGAACCCCAGCGAGAGCAGGGCGGCGGCGAGCACGCCGAGCCAGATCGGCGCGGTGGACCGGCCGGGGGCGGCCTTGCGCACCGCGGCCAGCAGGATGCTGACCACCAGTCCGATCTCCAGGCCCTCTCTCAGGCCGATGACCAGGTTCGGCACACCGTCAGCCCACACCGCAACTCCATCTGTTCGGCAAGCCTCACCTCACTGAGGCAAGCCTATACTACATATTTGTAGTAGTGCGGGAAGGGGTGCGCTCGATTGGCACCTGGCCGGAGCAACGGCCCTGCTGCTGGTGATCATGCGGTGCCGTGCGTCAGCTTGATCGACTACGGTCCTGTGCGTGACCGAGCCCGATTACCTCAGTACCACCAGGGATTCCTACGACACGGTGGCCGTCGACTACGAGGAGCTGCTGCGCGCCGAGCTCCAGACCAAGCCGTTGGACCGCGCCATGTTGGCGGCCTTCGCCGAACTCGTGAGCGGTCCCGTCGCGGACCTCGGCTGCGGCCCGGGCCGGGTGACCGCCCACCTGCACTCGCTGGGGCTGGACGCGTTCGGCATCGACCTGTCCCCGCGGATGATCGCCGTGGCCCGCGAGCGACACCAGGGGCTGCGGTTCGAGGTGGGCTCGATGAACGCCCTCGACCTGGCGGAGGGCTCGCTGGGCGGCGCGATCGCCTGGTACTCGATCATCCACACGCCGCCGGAGTTGTTGCCGGTGCTGTTCGCCGAGTTCCACCGGGTGCTGGCCCCGGGCGGGCACATCCTGCTGGCGTTCAAGGCCGGGGACGAGCGGCGGCAGCTCGCGCACGCCTACGGCCACGACCTGGCGCTGGACGTCTACTGGCTGCCGCTGGACCAGGTCGTGGGGTTGGCGCGGCGGGCCGGGCTGGTCGAGGTCGCCCGGCTGCTGCGCGAACCCGAGGAACACGAGGCGGGGCCGCAGGGATTCCTGTTGGCGCGCAAGCCTCAGCGGTCGGTGGAGTGCGGTGCCTGAGTGTGCTCCTCGCGGACCGTGCACAGTGGTGCTGGCCTCGCCGTACCGGGTGAGGCCGACCAGATTGTTGCGCACCAACGATGTCCGCGTGCACTCCTGGAGTTGAACGCCCGATGAACCCTGGACTGGTCTTCACAGTCGTACGGCCCCTGTGAATGCTTGGCGGTTCACAACGGACCCGTGACCTGCCTAGCGTGCCCCTCGGATCATCCCTGGCCCCGATCCGAAAGGCGTGACATGTCCTTTTCCTTGTCCTTCAACCGTTTTCTCGTGATCGGTGTGGCGGTGGGGGCGGCGGTGGCCACCCTGCCCGCCGCGACCGCCATCGCCGCACCCACGGCGCCCGCCGCGTCCTGCTCGACCTCGTACCTGCCGCTGCCCGACCCGCACTGCACCCCGGGCGCCACGAACCCGGACGTCACGCAGGCAACCATCAACTCCACGATCTGCGTGTCCGGCTGGACCGCCACCGTGCGTCCGCCGACCTCGTACACCAACGCCCTGAAGAAGCAGGGCATCGCGGACTACGGCTACTCCGACACGAACATGTCCGACTACGAGGAGGACCACTTCCTGCCGCTGGAACTGGGTGGGGCGCCTCGTGATCCGCGCAACCTGTGGCCGGAACCGCACAGCGGGGACAAGAACTCCTACAGCAAGGACTCGGTGGAGAACGCCGTGAAGAAGGCGGTCTGCGCGGGGCAGGCCACGTTGAGCGCGGCCCAGCACGCGATGCTCACCGACTGGACCACGGCCAAGTCGGTGCTCGGCATCTGAAATCCGATGGGCGTGGCCGTGACTTCCCGCTAACCTTCCGCCATGAGACAGGTGGTGTGGGTAGTCGCGGCCGCGCTCGGCGCTGCCGCTGGCCACCCCGTGCTGGCTGTCTGCGTCGTGCTGTTGCTCGCCTGCGTGGGCAGGCGAGCACAGCTCAGGAACCACGCCCCTGCCCGCGTGCCGCACAAGGTGTAGGCGCTCAGACCAGCAGCAGGCTCTTGCCAAGGAAACGCCTAGCCTCGATGTCGGCGTGCGCGGCGGCGGCCTGGGCCAGCGGATAGGTGCGGCCGATCACGGGCCGCAGCCGCCCCGCCGCGGCCAGGTCCAGCACCCGCCTCACCCGGCGCGGGGTCTCCGGCCAGAACTCGGGCAGCTGCGCCATGTCCACCACGGTCAGCCGCCGCCGGTCCGACTCGTCCAGCGCCGTCTCGGCCCCGCTGGTCATGCCGTACCCGGAGAACCGGCCGCCCTCGCGGAGCAGGCCCGCCGCCGCGGCGCCCACGGTGCCGCCGATGCCCTCGAACACCACGTCCAGCGCGGGCACCGCACTGGCCCAGTCCGGGACCGAGTAGTCGAGGACCTCGGCGCCGAGTTCCTTTGCGATGGCGGCCTTCTCCGGGCCGCGCACACCGGCGATCGCGGTGGCGCCCTCGGCGAGGACCAGTTGCACCAGCAGGTTGCCCAGCCCGCCGACCCCCGGTGCGATCAGGACCCGGTCGCCGCGGTGCACGGGGGTCCGCTCCAGCAGGGCGAGCGCCGTGCTGCCGTCGTCCAGCAGCGCGACGGCATCGCGCAGGTCCAGTCCCGGCGGCACCAGGTAGCTCTGCTCCGGCCTGGCGATCGCCGTGTCGGCGTACCCGCCACCGGCCGCCCTGGTGACCACGCGTGCGCCCAGCCAGCCCACGTCCACCCCCGGGCCGACCGCGTCGACCGTGCCCGCCACACCACCGCCGGGCACGTAGGGCGGGCGTACCGGGAACACCGCGGGGCCGTGCCCCGTGCGCAGCGCCGTGTCCAGCCAGCCCACCCCGGCCACCGCCACATTCACCCGGAACTCACCGGCCGCGGGCTCCGGGGTGGGCAGGTCGACCAGTTCCAGCACGGACGGGTCGCCGAATCGAGTAGCCATGATCGCTCGCATGGGCCCAGTCTCGAACCTCGACCTAACTTGAGGTCAAGGCCACCGGTTCCCACTTGCTGGGACGCGGAACAGTTCGGGTCCGCGAGGTGTCGGCACAGGTATGACGATCGGTGTGAGCTTGCAGCCCAGTTCGGTCGAGGCCGGTGGGGTCAACGCGGTGGACGAGGTGGTGGCCCAGGCCCGCGCGGCACGGGAGGCCGGTCTGGGCTCGGTCTGGTTCGGCCAGCGGTTCGACTACGACGGCATCGACCTGGCCGGGCTGGTCGGACGGGAAGTACCGGACCTGCGGGTGGGGACCGCGGCGGTGCCGATCCTGGGGCGGCACCCCATCCTGCTGGCGGCACAGGCCCAGACCGCGCAGGCGGCGACGCACGGCCGCTACACGCTGGGCATCGCGCTTGGCGCCGCCGGTCTGCTCGGCCCGGCCTTCGGCGTGGACAACGAGCGGCCGATCAAGCGGCTGCGGGAGTTCCTGCACGTGCTGCGCTCGATCTTCGACACCGGCTCGGCGGACCTGCGCGGTGAGACGATCACCGCCGTCACACCGCTGCCCGCCGGGCTGGCCGGGGCCAGGCCCAGCGTGCCCGTCCTGGTCGCCGCGATGGGCCCGCAGGCGTTGCGGGCCACCGGCGAACTGGCCGAGGGCACCCTGCCCTTCCTCGCCGGGCCACGGGCGCTTGGCGAGCACATCGTGCCGACCCTCACCGCCGCGGCCGAGGCGGCCGGTCGCCCACGTCCCCGCGTGGTGGCCCTCGTCGCCGCCGTGGTCACCGAGGACACCGCTGCCGTCCGCGAGGCCTCCAACTCCGCGATGGCCCTGTACGAACGGATCCCGTCCTACCAGCGCGTCATCGCCCTGTCCGGTGCCGAGCGGGCCGCCGACCTGGCGCTGATCGGTGACGAGGAGGCGGTCGCCAAGGGGATTCGGCAGTACTTCGAGGCAGGGGCCACCGAGGTGGTCCTGACCCAGACCGGCCTCGGCGGCCCCCTCGCCCAGCAGCGAACCTGGCGGCTGGCCGGCGAGTTGTCAGCGCGGGGCTGACCGCCTCACGCCCGCGTAGTGGGCGGCGATCTCGTCGCTGGTGGTCAGCCACACGCCGGGGTGGTTGGCGATGTGTTCCAGGGCCTGGTCGAGGTACTTGTGCCGGAACGGCTGGCCCACGACGAACGGGTGCAGGGCCAGTGCCATCACCCGGCCGCTGTCGGCCGAGTCGGCGTACAACTGGTCGAACTGGTCCTTGACGATCCGCACGAACTCGGGCCCGCTCAGGCTCTTGCCGACGAACAGGCTGATGTCGTTGACCTCGATCGAGTAGGGCACGCTCAGCATCCCCGGCACGGTCAGCGGGTACGGCTGGTCGTCGTTGCACCAGTCGAGCACGTAGTCCAGGCCCAGTTCGGCCAGCAGGGCGGGCGTCTGGAAGGTCTCGGTCAACCCGGGGCCCATCCAGCCGCGCGGCCTGCGGCCGGTGGCCCGCTCGATCGTGCCCACGACCTCCGCGAGGTAGGCGCGTTCCTGCTCCACGGACATGTCGGCGTGCAGGATCGAGTTGTTCCTGCCGTGCGCCAGCCACGCCCAGTCCCGGGCCAGGCCCGCCTGGATGATCTGCGGGTACCGGGCGCAGACATCGGAGTTGAGCAGCACGCTGGCGCGCAGGCCGTGCCGGTCCAGGCTCTCGATCACCCGCCAGATGCCGACCCGGGGCCCGTAGTCGCGCCAGCCGTAGTTCAGCGGGTCGGGCTTGAGCGCCGAGGTGCCGGCGAAGATGCTGGTGGAGGGCAGGTCCACCTGGTAGTGCTCCACGTTGAGCCCCACGTAGAACGCCACCCGAGCGCCGCCGGGCCACTGGACCGGCGGGCGCTCGGTGATCGGGCTGTAGTCGAACAGTGCGTTGTCCATGCGCCCATGCTCAAACCCTCACACTGATGTGAAGGTCAAGTCCGGGCCTGGATGATCCACGTCGCCGAGTCGAACAACACACCGCGGTCGGTCCGATGCTCGGCCAGGACCGCCCGCAGGGTGTCCAGCGCGCGGTCCCGGTGCGGTGGGTCCAGGTCGCGGACCATCCAGCCGAACTGCCCGGAGACGAACCCGAACGCGTCCTCGGTGTCGCGGCCGAAGTACATCTGCTCACTCAGTCCGGTGATCCGCACCTCGGTGAACCCGGCGGAGGTCAGCAGCGCACGCACCCGGTCCGGCTCGCTCAGGCCGAACGGGCCGGGTCCCACCGGTGGCGGCGGGGCCAGGTCCCGCCCGGCGTCCAGGGCCGCCCGGAAGGAACTCAGCCATTCGTTGTGCGCCAAGGGTTGCCAGGCCATCAGGGCCAGCCGCCCGCCGGGACGCAGTGCGCGCGCGAGGTTGCCGAACGCGGTGGGCGGGTCCCCGAAGAACATGGCCCCGCTGCGGCTGACCACCAGGTCGAACTGCCCCTGCGGGAACGGGTGCAGTTGGGCGTCGGCCTGCTCGAAGGACAGGTTGGCCAGCTGCTCGTCCGCGGCCAGCCGCCTGGCCAGGTCGATCATCCGCGCGGACAGGTCCACACCCAGCGCCGAGCCCGCACCCGCCCGCCGTGCGGCGTCACGGGTGGTCTGCCCGCTGCCGCAGCCCACGTCCAGCACCCGGTCGGCCCGCTCGATCCCCGCCGCCGCCAGCAGGTGTCCCTGGTAGGCCGCGACGCCCTCGTCCAGGCGCCGGGCGCGGGCGGCCCAGAACTCGCCGTCCGCCCCGTCCCACGCCCTCAGCTGCTCCACATTGGACGGATCGATCCGCACGCGCGGTCAGCCCTGCCGCGGGTTCGGGGTCATCACCGCGAACACCGCGCCGAACGGGTCGGCCAGCCAGGCCATCCGGCCCACCTCGGGCACCTCGCTGGCGGGCATCACCACCGAGCCGCCCGCGGCCTGCGCCCGGTCCACCGTGGCGTCCACCCCGGACACGTGGATGTACGGGACCCACCGGGACCGCTCGCCCGCGTTGGGTGCGATGCCGCCGAAGCTGGCGTCCTGTACGTCACCCTCGGCGGTGGACAGCACGGTGTAGGTCATGCCGGGCACGTCCATGTGCTGCGTGCGCCAGCCGAACAGCGAGCCGTAGAACTGTTGCGCGGCAGCCGGGTCGGCGGTGTGCAGCTCCACCCAGAACAGGGTGTTCTCCTCCCAGGTGGCTTGCAGGCCAGGGAAGGCCACCGGCTGCCACAGCGCGAACTCGGCGCCCGCGGGATCGGTCAGGCAGCTCATCCGCCCGGCGTCCATCACGTCGAACGCCTCGACGCGGACCGTGGCACCGGCCTGCTCGGCGGCCTTGGTGGTGGCCTCGGCGTCGGTGGTGTGGAAGTACACCGTCCACGCCGAGCTGGCCCCGTCGTCCAGCGAGCCGATCGCGGCCACCGCACGGCCCTGGTACTGAAGGAAGCCGTACCCGCCCGCCTCGGGTCCGGCGGACTGGAACTCCCAGCCGAAGGTCGCGCCGTAGAACGCGGCCGTGGCGGGGATGTCCGGGCTGCCGAGGTCGAGCCAACTCGGTGCGCCGATGACGAAGTCCGTGCTCAACACTGTGCGTCTCCTCTGCGGTGGCGGCCACTGTGGCGGGTGCGAGTCTGGCACCCTGCGGGCGAACTCCGCGAGCTGGACTGGGATGCTGGTGCCACCATGCCGACCGCGGACGAGATGCTCAGCGCCGAGGCGGTGACCGGGCTCGCCCGGTGCCTGCGCCGCGCGGGCCGCACCCCGACCGCCGTACGACGCAGCGTGCGGGCGTTGCCCGGGACCAGTTTCAGCGAACGCGGTCAGCTGGTGCGCGACGCACTGCTCGCCGACCTGCCCGAGCGCTACGCCGAGGTGGACGCCCTGCTGCGCACGGCGCTGGCCGACCCGGAGTTCACCGGGTGGATGATCTGGCCGGTGACCGAGGCCGTGGCCCGCAGGGCGCTGCCCGACTCCTTCGACGCGGGCATGGACCTGCTCGCGGCGCTCACGCCCCGGCTGACCGCCGAGTTCGCGATCCGCACCTTCCTGGACGCCAACCTGGACCGCGGCCTGGCCAGGGCCCTGGAGTGGACCGGGCACCCCGACGAGCACGTGCGGCGGCTGGCCAGTGAGGGCACCCGCCCGCGACTGCCCTGGGCCCGGCGGGTCCGCGCGATCCTGGACCGCCCGGAGTGCACGGTGCCGGTCCTGGACGCGCTGCACGCCGACGAGTCGGAGTACGTGCGCCGGTCGGTGGCCAACCACCTCAACGACATCAGTCGCGGCGACCCCGCGCTGGCGGTGCGCACCGCGGGCCGCTGGCAGGACACCAGCCCGGCGGTGGTCCGGCACGCGCTGCGCACCCTGGTCAAGCAGGGCGACCCCGAAGCGTTGGCCCTGCTGGGCTTCCGCCCGGTGACCGGCCTGACCGTCACCGGTCCCGAACTGGTCGCCGCCGAGGTCGCCATGGGCGGCAGGCTGGACTTCAGCTTCAGCCTCACCAACACCACCGCCGAGAGCGTGCGCCTGGCCGTTGACTACGTGATCGGCCACCGCAAGGCCAACGGCACCCTGAGCCCCAAGGTGTTCAAGCTGACCACCCGAGTGCTGGACCCCGGGGCCTCGGTGGCGGTGACGCGCTCGCACTCGTTCAGGCCGATCTCCACCCGCGTCTACTACCCGGGCGAGCACACGATCTCGTTGCAGGTCAACGGAACTGCCTACGAGGCGGTCTCCTTCACGCTCAGCTGACCGGTCACCAGCCCGTCCACCACGTCCTCGATCCGGCCGCGGCGGGCGTGTGTTCGGCGCTGCCGCTCGGCCCCGCCACCGTGCTCGCGCAGGTCCGCGAGCTGCTCGCGCACGAAGTCCAGGTCCCCGCTGCCCCGCAACGCCGGGCGGATGTGCCCCACCAGGTGCAGCGCCTGCTCGTGCGCGGGCACGAGGTCGCCGGTTGCCGGGTGGGCGAGCTGCCCCGTCATGCCGTCGCGCGCGGCTCGCCACAGGTGTGCCCGCAACACCTCGTGGGGCAGCCGCGGGGCGGGACGGCCGTCGGCGAGGTCGTGCACGGCGCGGCCCACCAGCCCGCGCACCAGCACCGCGAGCAGCGCGGCGTGCTCGGCGGTCACCGCCACGTCGCAGGGCCGGAACTCCAGGGTGGGGTGCTGCGCGGACAGCCGGATGTCCCAGTACACCATGTGGTCGTCCACCATCGCCCCGCAGCGCAGCAGCGCGTCCACGCTGTGCTCGTAGTGGTCCAGCGAGTCGAACAGCGGTGGCGGACCCGCCGAGGGCCAGCGCGACCACAGCACGTGCCGCCAACTGGCGTACGCGGTGTCGGTGCCCCGGCTGAGCGGGGAGTTGGCGGTGATCGCCAGCAGGGTGGGCAGCCAGGGCCGCAGCTGGTTGCTGACCGCGACCCCGGTCGCCCGGTCCGGTACCGCCACGTGCACGTGGCAGCCGCAGGTGCTGCCCGCGGTCATGATCGGCCCGAACTGCTCGGCGATGTGCAGGTAGCGCGACTCGGGCGTGACATCGGGCCACGCCCGCTCGGGCAGCAGCGGCGTGCCGGAGGGCACCAGGCGCAGACCACGGGCGTGTGCGCGTTCGGCCAGCCTGCGGCGCAGGTCGGTCAGCTGGGCGCGGACCTCGTCGGCCATCGTGCACACCCCGGTCGCCGACTCCACCTGGCAGCGGGAGAGCTCGCGGTGCAACTCGCCCTCGTGTTTGTCCTGGCCAGCGGCCAGTTCCTCGCCGAGGTAGGACAGATGTCCCTGCCCGTCCACGACGAGGAATTCCTCTTCGACCCCGAAGGTCACCGCGTTCACGAGCACGGGTGCCCGTGCGCCCGGTCGGTCAAACCGGGCACACGGGACGGGAATCAGCTGCCGATCTTGCGCGTCAGCTCGATGACCTGGAACAACACCTGCGGGGCCGCGGACGAGTCCAGGGTCTCCACGGTCTTGTGCGTGCCGTCGGTGTACACGACGTCCACCGTGTGCCGGAAGTGGTCGCAGCACTGGTCCTTGGGCACGTACGAGTCGGCCAGACCCTCGAAGTCGGCCCGCTGCACGAGGTCGAACAGCTCGCGGTGGCCCGGGGTGGCGGCGGTGGCGGTGCGCCGTTCGTCGATCCCGGCGAAGCCGCCGGTGGTGTGCACGCTGACCTTGCTCACCGCCGGTTTCGCGGCGGTCGTGTCGGCCACCGGCGCCTGCTTGGCGCTCGCGGAGCAGGTGGTACCGAGGAATCCGAGCAGCAACGCGAGTACCAGCACCAGTTTGTGGTGGGTGGTCTTCACGGGGTGGTCCTCCCAGAGGAACCGGGCAGGGAAGCGGTATCTCCGCTCAGCACTGATCCTGCCGGGTACCGGACAAGTCGGTACAACCGGGTAGCCCAATGGCGGGTGCGCCCAATCACCGGTGCAGGTGTGTCATGAAGGTGCCGTTCACTGCGTTGGGTGCAGTGAACGGCACCTTCATGACATCGCGGGGGCAGGTGTGACTGATCCACTTCGGGGGTAGCCCGGTATGTCGTCTCGGTGAAGACTCGGGAGCCAGGAGGTGCGCGCGGCATGACAGGTTCACCCGACCAGGTGGTGCTGGGTGGGCGGTACCGGCTGGGCGGGGTGCTCGGGCGGGGTGCGATGGCCCAGGTGTACCGGGCCTACGACCTGCGGCTGGGCCGCTGGGTGGCGGTCAAGCGGTTCCGGCCGGGCGGGGACCCGGTGGACCGGCGCAGGTTCGAGACCGAGGCGCAGGTGCTCGCCGGGCTGACCCACCACGGGCTGGTCGCGGTGTACGACGCGTTCCAGGAGCGCGACACCGTCCACCTGGTGCTGCAACTGGTGCACGGCCCGACCCTGCTGCAACTGCTCGGCGCGGGACCGCTGCCGCCGACCGCCGTCGCGCAGTTGGGCGCCAACCTGGCGGCCACCCTGGCGTACGTGCACGGCCGCGGGGTGGTGCACCGCGACATCAAGCCGTCCAACATCCTGCTGGACGAGGACAACCACCCGCACCTGGCCGACTTCGGGCTGGCCCGGCTGATCGACAGCACCGGCTTCACCCGATCCGGCGAGGTCGTCGGCACCGCCGCCTACCTCGCGCCGGAGCAGGTGCGCGGCGAACGCGTCGGTGCCGAGGCCGACGTCTACTCGCTGGGACTGGTGCTGTTGCAGTGCCTGACCGGCCGTCAGGAGTACGACGGCACCCCGGTCGAGGCGGCGCTGGCCCGGCTGAGCAGGCCCCCGGAGATCCCCGCCTCCGTGCCCGTCGCGCTGGCCGACGTGCTCGCCGCGATGACCCGGCTGCGCCGTGCCGCGCGGCCCAAGGCCGCCGCCTGCGCCGCGCTGCTGGAGCGGGCCGCCAACGACCCCGGCACCGCCACCGGCCCCCGTACGGCCCGGATCCGCTGGGCCGCCGCCGCGAGCGGTCTGTCCCTGGCCGCCGTCGCTGGGCTCTTCGCGCTGTTACAACCCAGCGGCGAGTCCTCCGCCCCCGCCACGGCCGATCCGGCCTCGCCGCCGACTACGACGACCAGCGTGGGCGCCAGCCCCACCAGCGCCGTGACCTCCGCCCCGGCCACCGTTGCTGCCACGACAGCGGTGCCCTCCTCGGCCCCCGCCCCGCAGGGCGGCACGGCTGAGGAACCAGCCGCCAGCACCAAGCACGGCAAGCCCAAGAAGGACAAGGGGGACAAGAAGAACAACGACGGCTGACCGCTGCCCGGGTTCGCCGCGCCGCACTGGAGCCGCACGTCCACAGTGGACGGGTCGTACGGGCACCGTTCGGCGGCCTTCTGAATCGTCATCCGTCGGCGGCTGTTTCCCAGGCCCGTGAGGTCCTAGCCTCCTGACCATGACTGGGAACACGAGCAGGGTGCGGTTCGTCTGGCGTGCCGCCGTCCTGTCCGGTGCTGTCGCAGCTGCCACACTCGCCGCTTCCTGGCAGGCCCAGGCAGCCACGGCGGCCGTGCCGTCCGGCGCCAAGTACGTGGCGCTGGGCAGCTCGTACGCAGCAGGGCCGGGCATCCCCCCGACCAAGCCCGGCAGCCCGCCCGCCTGTGCGCGGTCGGCCAACAACTACGCGAGCCAGGTCGCCGCCAAGCTCAAGCTGGCGCTGACCGACGTCACCTGTAGCGGCGCCACCACGGCGAACATCCTCACCACCGCGCAGTCCGGCCAGGGCCCGCAGATCGAGGCCGTCACGGCGGACACGAAGCTGGTCACGGTCACCATCGGCGGCAACGACGTCAACTACGTGGGCAGCCTGTACGCCTACTCCTGCCAGACCAGCGGCGGCTCGGGGTGTGCCGGCGTGGACCAGGCGGCCATGGACACGGCGCTCAAGTCGGTGCACACCAAGATCGGCAACGTGGTCAGCGCGGTGCGGAGGAGGGCGCCGCAGGCCAAGGTGCTGCTGGTCAACTACCTGACCGTGCTGCCGCGTACCGGCCCGGCCTGCACCGGCGTGCCGTTGACCCAGGCCCAGGTCGACTTCGAACGCGGCGTGGCCAGCCGCCTGCGGGACGCCACCGCGCAGGCCGCCTCGGCGAGCGGGGCCTCAGTGATCGACGCCGCCTCGGCCAGCGCCACGCACGACGCCTGTTCGGCCAGCCCGTGGATCGAGAAGTACGCCCCGCCGAACGGACGCGCGGGCTACCACCCGACGCCCACGGGCATGGCCGCCGTGGCCGAACTCGTGGTCCGCCACGAGAGCTGAGCCGGTATCACCTGGAGCAGCGGCAGCCGCCGTGCACCGCCCGGCAGTCGATCACCAGGTCGTGCCGGTGTCGGTGCACGTCGCGGCAGGAGGGCTCCACGCACTCCCGCGAGCCGTCCCCGTGCACGATCAGCGTGCCGTGACAGTGGCTGCGGTGCTGGGTGCACTCGGCACACGCGATGGCTGCCGTCATGATGCCTTCTTCGCTCCTCGTACCACGGCCCTGGCCGACTCGGCCCGGCTCGTCCTCGACCTGCCCGGGGTGTCCGGTTGACGGGTCATCGCGGGCAGGTCCGCCTTGCTCGCCTCCGGTGCGGGTTCAGCTTGCACCACCGCACGGACCCTCCGCTCGCCCTCGACCAGCTTGTTCACCTTGCGGGTGAAGGTGTCGCGGCAGGACTCCGGCCGCCGAAGCCCGCTCGTCGACTCGATCGGCCGGGTTGCCGTGGCCAGCTGCCTGCTGGTCCAGACCATCCGTGCCACGGCCTGCGGGTACCCGGAGGAGGCCCAGCTCAACCCCGATGCGCTCAGCGGTCAGTGCCCACGCCCTGCCACGGGCCCAGGTCGCGTCGTCCACGGGCATGGCGGTGCGGAAGGTCTGCCGTGCCTCGGGGGAGAGCCAGGTCCACGGCGGGATCGCCCACGGCCAGCGTGCCGAAGTCAATGACCGCGCTCAACCGGCCGTCGGAGCACAGCAGGTTGCCCGGCGCGGGATCACCGTGCACCCACATCGGGGGCTCGTCCCAGGCCGGCGCCGCCAGCGCCTGCTCGTACACGGAGGTGGCCGCCCGGTGCTCGCGCCGCACCTGCCGCTGCCCGTGCCGCAGCCGCACCTCTGCCAACGCTCGCCTCCTCGCCGGGGCCGGTGTGCGGGGCCTGCCACACCGTTCCCCGGCGAGGCTGTCCACGCGTTTTCCGCGCCGATCACCTGCCCTGCAGCGACTTCACGGTGTTGCCGAAGGTCCAGTTCCGCGAGCCGTCCCAGTTGAGCGACCAGGTCATCAGGCCCTTCAGCCCGTTGCCGTAGGTGTTCCACGCCTGGGACACCTGCCCGGTGGACATGTAGCCGCCGCCTGCCCCCGGCTGCGCGGGCAGACCGGGCACCTGCTTGTCGTAGGGCACGCGGATCGTGGTGCCCTGCACGACGAGCCCCTTGTTCAGGCAGTCGGTCTGCACGGTGAAGCCCTGCACGGTGCCCGCCTGGTAGGAGTCGCCGGAACAGCCGTACATGCTTCCGTTGTAGTACTGCATGTTCAGCCACCACAGGCGCCCGTTGTCGGCGTACTTCTTCACGATCGGCAGGTAGGCGCCCCAGATCGAGCCGTAGGTGACGCTGCCCCCGGTGACGTAGGCGGTCTCCGGGGCCATGGTCAGCCCGAAGTTGGCCGGCATCTGCCCGAGCACCCCGTCGATGATGCGCTCCAGGTTCTCCTGGGAGGCCGACAGGGTGCCGATGCTGCCCCCGCCGACCAGCCCGGTCTCGATGTCGATGTCGATCCCGTCGAAGTTGTACTTCCTGAGGATCGGCACGATCGTGGCCACGAACCGGTCGGCCACCGCGCTGGAGTTCAGGTCGATGCCCGCCGCCGCTCCGCCGATGGACATCAGGATCGTCGCGCCAGCGGCCTTGGCCTGGCACATCTCCGCCGGGGTCGCCACCTTGACCGTGGAGTCCATGCCGTCCTCCCACAGCACGGTGCCGTCCGACTGGATCACCGGGAAGGCCGCGTTGATGACGTTGTAGCCGTGCGCCGCGATCCGGCTGTCGGTGATCGGGACCCAGCCCAGCGGCGGGTGCACCCCGTTCGAGGCGCCGTCCCAGTTCTCCCAGTAGCCCTGGAGCACCTTGCCCGCCGGTCGCGACTTGACCGCGCAGGTGTCGGCGCGCGGTGCCGCGCCTGCGGGGACCAGACCGGCCAGTGGCACGGCCAGTGCGGCGGCCAGCACGGCGCCGAGCACACGTGAGATCCGTCCGAACACGAGGCAACTCCCAACATCGGGTGGGGGCGGCCCTCGGTCACGATAGCCGGTGGGACGCAGCTGGTCTAGACCAGATTGGAGGTCCGTGGCGACCGCCTGCTGGACTGGGGGAGCGTGCCACTGTGCGGCACCGCTTCGGCCCTGATCGAGCTCGCCGAGCACGAGCACGGGTCTGCGCGACCGTGGAACGGCGATTCCCCTTTTGTGTGAGCGAAAACGCCGGAATATGAGCAAGGCTCGACCATTGGGTTCGTGGGGCGTTGTCGGGCGTCACCACATCCCTGTTGCACATCTGCGCGGAGCGTGCGTATCATCAGTGGCGTCTCGTTCTCGCGGATGTCGGCGTCAAGCCGCCCGCCAGGACTTTTCAGATCCCTCTGCTCCGCCAGCTGACCTCGCTTCGCGCTGAGGTCCTGACGGCCCGTGCCGGTGCGTGTCCACGCCCGGCCGAACCTTCCCAGTCAGGAGTACTTCCCATGTCCAGCAACGACAATCCCGCCATCACTGGCATGATCGACATCCACAGGGACCGCACCGTCCTGCGCGTGGACGGCTACCTGCCCGGACCGCGCGACCTCCAGGTGCCCGCCGCCCTGGTCCGCGAGTACGGCCTGCGCCGTGGCGACACCGTCACCGGCACGGTCGGCACCGCGGCCCGCGGCGACAAACTGCCGCCGCTGACCCAGGTCGAGACCGTGAACGGCCAGCACCCGCGCCACGCCAGGAACCGGCCCGCCTTCACCGACCTGGTGCCGCTCTACCCGAACGAGCGGCTGCGGCTGGAGACCGAGCCGCACGCGCTGACCGCCCGCGTGGTCGACCTGCTCATGCCGGTGGGCAAGGGGCAGCGGGCGCTGATCGTCGCGCCGCCCAAGGCGGGCAAGACCACTGTGCTGCAAGACATCGCGCACGGCATCGCCAAGAACCACCCGGAGTGCCACCTCATGCTCGTGCTGGTGGGGGAGCGGCCCGAGGAGGTCACCGACCTGGCCCGCGCCGTGCCCGCCGAGGTGATCGCCTCGACCTTCGACCGGCCGCCCGCCGAGCACACGGCACTGGCCGAACTGGCCATCGAGCGCGCCAAACGGCTGGTCGAGATGGGCCGCGACGTGGTCGTGCTGCTCGACTCGCTGACCAGGCTGGGCCGCGCCTACAACCTGGCCGCCCCCGCTTCGGGCCGGATCCTGTCCGGTGGTGTGGACAGCACGGCCCTGGTGCCGCCCAAGCGGTTCCTCGGCGCCGCCCGCAACATCGAGAACGGCGGCTCACTGACGATCTTCGCCACCGCGCTGGTGGAGACCGGGTCCGCGGGCGACACACTGATCTTCGAGGAGTACAAGGGCACCGGCAACGCCGAACTGCGCCTGGACCGCAAGATCGCGGGCAAGCGGGTGTTCCCCGCGGTGGACCTGGCGCAGTCCAGTACCCGCAAGGAAGAACTGCTGGTGTCCCCCGCGGAGCTCGCGGCCACCCGCGCCCTGCGCCGTGCGCTGGACGGCCGCGAGGGTCAGTACGGCATCGAGGTGCTGTTGGAGGGCCTGCGCAAGACCAGCACCAATGCCGAGTTCCTCACCCAGCTGCTGACCGCGCCCCGCTAGTGTCGGCGCGGTCGACCAGACCGGCGATGTGCGTGGCGAACACGGGCCACAGCTCCCGCGGGAGGCTGTGCCCCATGCCTTCCAGGACCACCAGTTCGGCGCCGGGGATGGCTGCCGCCGTGGCCCGCCCGCCGCTGATGTCGCACAAGGTGTCGGCGGCGCCGTGCACCACCAGCGTGGGCACCCGCAGCGACCTCAGTCGTTCCGTGCGGTCGCCCGTCGCCAGTACCGCGATGCCCTGGCGCTGGAAGCCGAGGACGTCGTAACCCCGGTCGTGGATCCGCCCGGCTCGCTCGGTCGCGGCGGCAACGTCGAACTCGAACCCCGGTGACGCGCCGATGCGCATGGCTCGCACGTGCCACTCGACGAAGGACTCCCGGTCCTGCGGCGGCCTGCCCAGTTTGGCGAACACCGAGGTGTCACCCTGACCCACACCTGGCTCACCGGTGCTGGACATCATGGAGGTCAGTGAACGGACCCGGTCCGGGTGTTCGATCGCGACCATTTGGGCGATCATTGCGCCCAAAGAGGCACCGACGAGATGCGCACTGTCGATTCCGAGCATCTCGAGCAGACCGACGGAGTCGGCCGCCATGTCCGACAGTGTGTAGGAGGCAGTCGAGAGGTCACCGGCAAAAGCCGCCGTGAAATCCGGTACGGGCGCGTCGGAGAAATGCGTCGACCGGCCTGCGTCGCGGTTGTCGAACCGGATCACCTGCATGCCCCGGTCCACCAGTTCCTGGCAGAACCCCTCCGGCCAGTTGGTCATCTGTGCGCCGCCCCCCATGATCAGCAGGACCGGCGGGGCGCCGGGGTCGCCGAAACGTTCGTAGGCGATCTCGATTCCGGACGGGCCGACATTCAGCGCTTTCAGTTCTGGCATGGTCGCAACGATAGTCAGGCAACGGCGGCGGAAAATCGACCCGTGGTGCGATGTTTTCGGCTTGCCGGGCGGGTCATGGTGAAAGTGGGAGGGGGCGAAGAACTGGTCCGGCGCCCGCTATCGCGATCAACTGCCGTCGAGCCCGGCAAAGGGCCCCATCAACCGATCGGTTGACCGCCGTCTGACAGGTCAGGTGATCCCGGCGGACCCGCTGGCCGGACACGCTGACCTGGTGCTGAAACACATGCTGACAACAGGGCTGGCAGTGCTGCTGGCGGCCTCCTCGGCGCAGGCCGCCCCGCAGCGGGATCCCTCGACCGTGTGGACCGACAGCGGCCCGGTGCACGGACTGGTCACCGCCCAGTACCGGCAGTTCCAGGCCATTCCCTACGCCGCCCCGCCGGTGGGCGAGCTGCGCTGGCGCGCGCCGCAACCCGTGCGGCCGTGGACCCAGCCGCGCGATGCCACGACGGCGGCCAGCGCCTGCGCGCAACCGGCCAATCCCGAGGCGCCGAAAGGCAGCACAGCCGAGGACTGCCTCTACCTCACCGTGACGACCCCCACCACCGACACCGGCAGGCCCAGGCCGGTGCTCGTGTGGATCCCGGGCGGCGGCTTCTACATGGGCGCGGGCGGCAGCTATGGGGCTACGGGGCTGGCCGGTCGCGGCGACGCCGTGGTGGTGACCGTCAACTACCGGCTGGGCATCTTCGGCTTCTTCGGGCTACCGGGCCTGCCCGGTTCCGGCTCGTTCGGCCTGCTGGACCAGCAGGCGGCGCTGCGGTGGGTGCAGCGCAACGCGGCGGCCTTCGGCGGGGACCCGCGCAACGTCACCGTCGCGGGGCAGTCGGCGGGCGCCATGAGCGTGTGCGCGCAGCTGACCTCACCCGGTGCTGCCGGGCTGTTCCACAAGGCGATCATGCAGAGCGGGTCCTGCGAGTTCAACTGGCCCGACAACGGCCAGTACCCGGGGCAGCGGGCGGCCTCGATCTGGTCCACCGAGCAGGAGGTGCAGCGGACCGGCACCGCGACGGCGGCACAACTGTGCCCGGACAGGGCGCCCGCCGAGGTGCTGCCCTGCCTGCGCGGACTGGCCCCGGAGGTGCTCGCCCCGCTGACGACCAACTTCATCCGGCCCGCCCACGGCAACCCCGTGCTGCCCCGCGACCCGGCCCAGGCCCTGCGCGACGGGCAGTTCCACCACGTGCCGGTGTTGTCGGGCACCAACCACGACGAGAACCGGGCCTGGCTCGCGGCGTTCGACAAGGGCACCATCGACGCGGCGCGGTACGAGCAACTCGTCACCGGCGTGGTGCACGGCGACCAGGCGGCGGCCCGGCGGATCCTCGACGCCTACCCGGTTTCCGGCTACGACTCGCCCGCGCTGGCCTGGGGCGCGGTGACCACCGACCGGATCTGGGCCTGTACGCAGCTGGCCGCCGAACGGGACATCGCAGGCCACGCACCGGTGCACGCCTACGACTTCGCCGACCCACACTCGCCGTTGACGAAGTTCCAGCCGACCTCGTACCCGCTGGGCGCCGCACACGCGATGGAACTGCCCTACCTGTTCGAGTTGGGCGGCAAGGCACTGCCGCTGGACCCCGGCCAGCAGCGGCTGTCCCAGGACATGATCGCCTACTGGACGAACTTCGCCCGCGGTGGCGACCCCAACGGGCCGGGCCTGACCGACTGGCCGGGCACCACCGGGCTGCGGCTGGCGCCCGAGGGTGCGGGCGGCGTCCACGCCGAGGACATCGCCGCCGAGCACCACTGCGCGCTGTGGGCGGGTGTTTCACCGGGGACCGGCTCGGGTAAGTGATCGGTACCCCAGTGAAGGGAGCGGTCATGTCCGCCGAGGACAAGGTCAGGGACTCGGTCAAGAGCGTCGCGGACAAGTGATGAGCTGCCCTCGGGTCAGGTTCGGCTACACGCTGCTGACCGAGCAGGCGGGACCGCGCGCCCTGGTGCGGCACGCGGTCTCCGCCGAGCGGGCGGGCTTCGACTTCGCGGTGATGAGCGACCACTACTCGCCCTGGCTGACCGAGCAGGGGCACGCCCCCTACGCGTGGAGCGTGCTGGGGGCGGTCGCCCAGGCCACCGAGCGGGTGGAGCTGATGACCTACGTCACCTGCCCGCTCATCCGGTACCACCCGGCCGTGGTCGCGCAGAAGGCGGCGACCGTGCAGCTGCTCAGCCAGGGGCGGTTCACCCTGGGACTGGGCGCGGGGGAGAACCTCAACGAGCACGTGGTCGGCAGCGGCTGGCCGCCGGTCAACGTGCGCCACGAGATGCTCGGTGAGGCCCTGGACATCATTTCCGGGCTGTTCGACGGCGGGTACCTCAACTTCGTGGGCAAGCACTACCGGGTGGACTCGGCCAAGCTCTGGGACCTGCCAGGGCAGCGTGTGCCGCTGGCGGTGGCGGTCTCGGGGGAGCAGTCGGTGGACCTGTTCGCCGCGCGGGCCGACGCGCTGATCGCGGTGGAGCCCGACGCCGGGCTGTGCGGCCGCTGGCGCACCATCGCCGCCCCGGACGCCAACCGGGCGATCGGCCAGCTCCCGATCTGTTTCGACCCCGACGAACAGGCCGCCGTGCGTCGGGCGCACGAGCAGTTCCGCTGGTTCGGCGGCGGCTGGAAGGTCAACGCCGAGCTGCCCGGCCCCGCCGGGTTCGCCGGGGCGACGCGGTTCGTGCGGCCCGAGGACCTCGCCGGGTCGATCCCGTGCGGCCCGGACACCGAGAAGATCGTCCAGGCGGTCTCGGCCTACTGGCAGGCCGGGTTCACCGATGTCGCCCTGGTCCAGATCGGTGGCGAGCACCAGGACGGGTTCCTGGGCTTCGCCGAGGACGAGCTGCTGCCCGCACTGCGCGCCGCCGCGGCCTGAGCTCAGGCGGCCAGCCGCAGCACCGCCCAGACCACCTTGCCGCCGACCCAGGTCGGCAGGCACCCCCACACCTTCGACAGCCCGGCCACCATCACCAGCCCGCGGCCGCCGGGAGCACCCACGTCGGGCTCCCGGTAGGCGGGCATGGCCGGGCTGTCGTCGCGCACGGCCACCGCCAGCCCGTCCGCGCGCAGCGCCATGCGCAGCCGGGCCCGTGACTCCGCGTGCCGCACCGCGTTCTCCGCCAGCTCGGACACCACCAGTTCCACGTCCGCGATCATGTGTTCGAGGCCCCACCTGCGGCAGGTCTCGGCCACGAAGCGGCGGGCCGCACGCGGGGCGGACACGGAGTGGGTCAGGTGCAGGGTCGCCACCCCGCCGTGCGCCCTGGCGGGCAGGCTGCCCACCGCCGCGGTGACCGTCGCGAAGCAGCGCAGCCCGCAGTCCAGCGGCTGGTCGGCCACGAGCACGACGGGCACGCCCGGCCAGTCGGCGGCCTCCTGGGCGATGGCGGTGAACATGCTCAGCGCCACGCCGGAGGGTACGTGCAGCCGGTCGGTGCGGATGACCACGCCGTTCGGCTCCTCGGCCACGCACCTCAGCAGCGCGGCCCGCAGGGTTTGGCTCCCCACCGCGTCCAGCGTGCCGTGCGGCCGGACGAGTGCCGTTCTGCCCCGGGTCCGCACCTCCACAGCCAGCGCACCGCTCACCACGTGCGTGCGGTGAGGTCACGGAACAGCCGGTGCACGGCTTCACCCCCTGGTGATTTCTCCACTGTGAGTTCGGGACTACCCGTAACGGGTGGCGACTAACCGTGGGATGTCCGGGTAGCCGGATGACCCTGGTCCGAACGGGAGGGAGAAGCGACCGCACCGACATCCGCAACACGGGCGGCACCGTCGTGGACACGCCGGCGCCACTTGACAGCCGTGCCAGCATTGTATCAACGACTCGATACAAACCTGGAGCGATCGTGCACTACCTCGTGCTGGCAGGGGTTCTGGCGGTGTTCGTCGCGGCATGCTCGCTTTTCTCGCCCACGCCGCGGCGCAGCAGGAAGCTGCTCTGGAACTGGGGGGTGGCCGAGCCCACCGAGGAGCAGGGCGCACAGGCGCTGCCCTACCTGCGCAGGCGGTACTGGCTGATTGTGGTGTCAGTGCTGGTGATCGGCCCGGTCGGCGTGCAGCTCAGCGTCGGGATGTTCGCGGGCCCGCTGGTGAGCGTGAGCTCGGTCCTGGTCGCACTGCTGCTGGCCGAGCTGGTCTCGGCGGTGCTGCCGCGGCGTGGCGCCACGCGGGTGG
Source organism: Kutzneria viridogrisea DSM 43870 (assembly GCF_000525635.1). Lineage (NCBI taxonomy): Bacteria > Bacillati > Actinomycetota > Actinomycetes > Pseudonocardiales > Pseudonocardiaceae > Kutzneria > Kutzneria viridogrisea. The sequence continues at coordinate 5,173,697 of NZ_CP007155.1, read as the reverse complement.
CGAGCCTGACCCGGCGCACGCTGCGCGGACTGGTGCCGCGCTGGGTGATCGCCACCCACCTGGTCCTGGCCGGTGTGGCCATCGCACTCGCACTCGCCGTGCTGGCCGCGCAGCCCTGGGCGGACCGCGCGGCCGCCTCGCTGGACCCGTTGGTACGCACTGGCGCGGGCTTCGACCTGACCCAGGCGCAGCTCCGCGACGAGGCGCTGCCCTGGGTGATCATCACCGAGGTCCTGGTGAGCCTGCTCCTGGTCTACGGCACGGTCGTCCTGGCCATGCTGCGGACAGTGGTCGGCGAGCCCGAGGTGGACGCCGTGCTGCGCGCCCGCTGCGCGCAGATCGTCGTCGGCGTCGGCGCTGTGTACACCGCCTCGGTGGCCAGCGCCGCCGTGTACCGGATCCACCTGGTCGAACAGTCGGCACTGCACCTGCCGCTCCGGCCGGACTGGCTCGCGTGGCTCGGCGCGCTGTCCACGCCCCTGCTGGTGGTCGTGCCGGTGGCCGGGGTCCTGGCCTACGTCCTGCTCGCCACGCCGTGGAAGCTGATGTTCGTGCAGCCGCAAGGCCGTTCAGCGCCCGTGTAGGTCCTCGGGGTGCCGACCGTCCTCGGCGCTGAGCCCGAGCATGTCCAGCAGTTGGGCGCACTCCTGTGGGCTGTCCGCGCTGGCCGCCACGTAGCGGGCGGCCCGGCGCAGCTGGTGCGGCGGGCACTCCGTCACGGACTGCCTGGCCAGCGCCTTGCGCTCGGTTGTCGTCATGTCCGATCAGCTCCTCGGTTCGCGGTGAACTCCTTGCTTGTGCACGGATTGCCGCGGCCCGCCGTCACCGGAGGATCTCTCGCATCGCGCACGCCTTGAGCTCGTTGACTTTTTGACGCACCGTGGAACCCGTGTCCAGGCGGGTACCCCCGCGCCTACGGTTGAACCGACGAGGAGGTGCCGATGGTGCGCATGGACAGGTTCCGCTGCCCGAGCTGCGAGTGGCGGGTGGACGTCGCCGCGGGCAGGCTGGTGCCGCACAAGGACGGCGAGCGGTTCTGCCCCGGCTCGGGACGAGTGGTCTCCGCCGAGGCGTTCGGCCCCGTGCTGGCCGTGATCCCGATGGGGCAGGCCCCCTGCACGGCCTGTGGCAGGCACATCGAGGTGATGACCCTGCACCAGACCGTGCGTGCCCTGTGGCCCTGCGGGGACTCCTTCGCCAACCCCTCGACCGAGTCCGACGACATCCCGGCGCTGCGCAGGCACGTGGCCTCGCTGACCGACTAGGCCTGCTGACGCTCGCCGTGCGTGCGCATGTGTCGTTTGGTGGTGTACAGGTGGGTCCGTCCCCACCTGAATGGCTGAACGGTCGGCACGATTCGTGTGCCGCACCGCAGCGGTCCCTTGCCGGGCAAGCGGATTCTCGTCACGGGAGAGCGGAACTCACCCGGTCAGCGCCTCGTCCAGGTCGGAGTGCACGCGGAACGCCTGGTCGATGCCGGAGATCGCCATCGGGCGGGTGACGATGCGGTTGCCCGCAACCAGGCGCAGGTCGCTGCGGTGCGCGGTGGCGGCGCGGCGGGCCTCGACCAGCACGGCCAGTCCCGCGGAGCCGAAGAAGCTCACCGTGCTCAGGTCGAGCACCACGACGGAGGTCGTGGCGAGCTGGTCCAGCACGCGGGTGCGCAGCAGGGGAGCGGTCAGCATGTCCACCTCGCCGCTGACCGTGAGCACCGACAGCATGGTGGAGGGCTGGTCGAGCACGATCTCGATTTGCTCGGCGATGGCTCTGGCCTCGGTGCCGATCTCGGACTGTGGCATGGTCATTGTCGTGTCTCCCGTGGGCATCGTGTTTCGAGCCCGGATGACCCAGACCGCCAGGTGCAGCGGAAACGGCCCATGTGAACAGGTCGCCTCGCAATGCGGCCCGGATCGGCGGCGTACACCGCCTCACCGGCACGGCTGTGTGCTCAACCGCTGCACCTCCACAGTACGACTGGGTGCCCGTTCGGGCAACACGGGTGGTAACCGGCCGTGCGCTGGGTACCCGTTCCGGCATGGAGAAAGCATCGTGAGCGAACGGGAGCCACCGCAGTACGCGGTGGCCAGGGTGCAGCGGGCCATCGCCGAGGACCCGAGGACGGTCGAACTGGGGGTGCGGGTGACCGTGCGCGGGGACCAGGTGTTCCTGCGCGGGGACGTGACCTGCCAGGCAAGGCGGGACGACCTGACCGAGGTGGTCGCCGAGCTGGCGCCGGAACTGTTGGTGCGCAACGAGATCAGGGTCGTTCCCTCGGGCGCGCCCGAGGGGCGGGAGGAACTGCTGTGATCAGGATCGCCGCCGTGGGTGACGTGCACCTCGGCGAGGACAACGCCGGGTTGCTGCGCCCGGCGCTGGAGGAACTGGGGGACCGGGCCGACGTGCTGTTGCTGGCCGGGGACCTCACCCGGCACGGCACCGTGGCGGAGGCCGGGGTGGTGGCCGGGGAGTTCCGCGACCTGCCCGTACCGGTGATCGCCGTGCTCGGCAACCACGACTACCACGGTGACGCCGAACGGCCCATCACCGATTTGTTGCAGGACAACGGCATCACCGTGTTGGAGGGCACCGGGACCGTGCTGGTGGCGGACGGCCACCGGGTCGGCGTGGCCGGGGTGAAGGGCTTCGGCGGCGGGTTCGCGGGCAAGTGTGCCAGCGCGTTCGGCGAGCGGGAGATGAAGCGGTTCATCCAGCACACCGAACAGATCGCCGACCGGCTGCGGGCCGCCCTGCTGGGGCTGTCCGCCGAGGTGCGCGTCGCGCTGACCCACTACTCGCCGGTCGCCGACACCCTGCACGGCGAGCCGCCGGAGCTCTACCCGTTCCTCGGCTCGTACCTGCTCGCCGAGGCGATCGACGCCGCCGGGACCGATCTCGCCCTGCACGGGCACGCCCACTTCGGCACCGAGTCGGGCAGCACGCCGGGCGGGGTGCGGGTCCGCAACGTGGCCCAGCCGGTGCTGCGTGCGGCCTACGCCGTCTACTGCCTGGAACCCGCCGCCGAGCCCGTGTCACCCAGCCTGTACTGAGACCGCGTGCGGCATCTGCCAGCCCTCGGCGAGCCGGGACGGGCGCAGGGTGTGCCCGCCGCCGAAGAACTCGCAGAACTTCATGATCAGCGGGTCCCAGCCGACCGGGTCCACGTACCGGGTCCCCGGGATGACCAGGTCCTGATCCACGTGTGCCCGCAGCACCTCCGCCTCGAAGGCCGTGGCGAGGTCCGCGCCGCCGAAGGGACGGGCCGAGACGATCCGGCACTCCAACTGGATCGGGCACTGCGCGACGCGCAGCGGTGCGACCAGTTCGGACTCCTGGCCGGTCAGCCCCGAGACGGCGAACTTGTCCGGCACGTACCGATAGCCCTGCTCCACCCGGTACCCGGCCACCACCGGGTTGCCCGTGGTCAGCGCCAACCGGTCCACCGCGTCCACCAGTGCCGAGGAGGGCAGGTTGAGCACGCACTCCCGTTCCCGCAGCAGGTTCGCCGCCGTCTGACTGTTGTTGCCCATGCCGAGCATGCAGTGCTGGCCGAGCCACCAGGCCGAGGACATCGGCGCGAGGTTCGTCGTGCCGTCCTCGTTGCGGGAACTGATCACCACCACCGGCGTGCCGAAGTACAACACCTTCAAACCGGGTACCACATGCATCGCGACCGCCTTTCCTGTGCTGTGCGCCGCGATGATCACTCTTTCTCGCCGGGTGGGCGGTCGCTGGCGGGATCCGGACCTCGCGTTGGCGCTCGAGGCCCTCGATTGATCAGTGAGGCGACCAGTTCGACAATTCCGGGTTCACGCTGAGGAACTCCCGATTGGTCAACAGTCAACTGATCTGGCCCTGGCTGCCAGGCGGTACGTTCGGATCATGATGCGTGTGCTGGTCGTGGGAATTGCGTCATTGTTGGCGGCGGGAATTGTCGCGGCGCCCAATGCGGTCGCCGACACCGGGCTGGAATGTCTGGGGCAACCGGTGTCCGGGCCGCACGTGTCGGTGACCAGATGTGGCGGCGGGGTCGAGGAGTTCGAGGTCCGCGATTCGGGGACCAGCCACGCCACGATCTGGCACCGCGGCGGGGCCGGGGACTGGGAGCAGGTCACCGACCACTACGTGGGCCCCAAGGACTGGGGGCTGACGGCGGCCGAGGACGTGGACGGCACGCTGGAGGTCTTCGCGGTGTTCCAGGGCGGGCTGTTCCACGTCCGGCAGGACCGCGACGGGCACTGGGGCAGGACGGAGGAATTCGGCATCGGCAAGATCCCGTACTTCGGCGGCCCATTCGTCTACCGGGAATTCGACGGGCGGCTGGACCTGTTCAGCTCGGACTCGAATGACAGGATCGTGCACATCCTTCAGGAAGTGCCGGGTGGCGAATGGGGCTCGAAGCGTGCGCTCGACCAGTTCCAGAACCTGCCGCCGAACCGGGTCCTGACCGCACCCGGCAAGGTGCGGCAGTTGCCCGACGGCAGGCTGGACGCCGTGGCGATCCTGTGGGGATCCTCGGGCAGCGCGCCCGAGGACTACTGGCACGCCGTCCAGCTCACCCCGCACGGTGATTGGGGCGCCTGGCAGGCGTGCGCCAGCATCGGGTGTGACTGAGCGGATCAGCGCGGCGGGCGGGTGACGCCGACCGCGTACCGGGTGAGCCGGGTGGGCAGCGTGGCCCGCTCGGTGAACCGGGGCGGGTCAGGCTGCCCGGGATAGCGGCTGTGGACGAGGTCCTCGACGAACTCGCGCACCGATTCGGGATCGGGCAGCAGGTCCCCGCCGAGGTAGGCCAGGGTGACCGGCAGGGCGGCGGGATCGGTCTCCACGCCGATCGACCAGCCGTAGCGCTCGTCCCACAGCAGCATCAGATCGTGCTCGGGGAAGTTGGGGCTGCGGACCGAGAGCGCGAAGTAGGCGCTGCTCAGCTCGCAGACCTCGAAGCCGACGGCGTGTTCGGGGATCTGCAGTGCCTCGGCCACGGCGGCCACGTAGCAGCCAAGGCCCAACGCGCTCTGACTGTGCGGATCGATGGTCATCTCCCGGCGCCTCACCTGTCAGCAGGGACAGCAACGGTCCGGTTTACCCGCTACCTCGACACCTCAACCCTGTTCGCGGACAGGACGAATGTGACCTCCGTCCCATCGGCCCCGCGGCACACCGAGCTGTCCCTGGCCAGCTTGCCGATCAGCTCCAGGCCCCGGCCCCGGCTGCCCTTGTCGGCGGGAACCGGTCGCCAGGCGCCGAAGTCGCGCACCCGGCCGCTGACCGCCCCGTCGGGCAGCGCGCGCAGCTCGTACTCGAACTCGCCGTCGGGCACACCGGGATAGGCGTGCTCCACGGCGTTGGCGGCGGCCTCGCCGAGCACCAGTTGCAGGTCGTCCAGCAGGTCGGCGGCCAGGTTGGCGCTGCGGGCCCAGGCCCGCACGGCGGTGCGCATCGAGGCCAGCACGGCGGGCACGGCGGGCAACCGCTCCCGCAGCGTCACGGGCAGCAGCCGGGCCACGACCAGTGCCACGTCGTCATTGGGTCCCTGGTCGGCGAGCTGGTGGGTCACCAGGTCGGAGGCGACCTGCTCCGCGGGCAGCCCGGCCAGTTCCCGCGCGTTCGCGACGAGCCGGTCCAGGCCCAGGTCCAGGTCCTCGCCGCGCCGCTCCACCAGTCCGTCGGTGTAGAGCAGCACGGTGTCGCCCGGCGCGATCTCCCGCCGTTCCTCGGTCAGCGGCAGCTCCGCGCCCAGGCCCAGCACCGTGCCGACCGCTCCGGTGAGCAGGCTCGCCTCCCCGTCGCGGACCAGCACCGGTGGCACGTGCCCGGCCCGCGCCCAGCACAGCTCGCCGGTACCGCAGTCGATCACCAGGCAGGCCACCGTGCTGGCCAGCGCGGCGGGCACCCGCTCGGCGAACTCGTTGAGGTGGCGCAGGCACTCGGCGGGGGAGTGGCCCTCCAGCAGGTAGGCAGCGACGGCGCTGCGCAACTGCCCCATCACGGCGGCGGCGGTCGGCCCCTGACCGACCACGTCCCCGACCACGATCGCCACCCGGTCGGCGTCCAGCCGCAGCACGTCGTACCAGTCGCCCCCGGCCCTGGTGCCCTCGGCCCCGGGCAGGTAACGGGTGGCCAGCGCCAGCCGGTCCACCTCGGGCAGGCTCTTCGGCAGCAGGCTGCGCTGCAGGACCTCGGCGATCTCGTGCTCGGCCCGGTACATGCGCGCCCGGTCCAGTGCCTGCGCGCACTGCTCGGCCAGCGACAGCACGGCCAGCCGGTCCCCTGGGTCGAACACCCGCTCCACCGGCGCGCCCACCGTGATCACGCCCAGGCAGCGGCCCGCCACGATCAGGGGTACCACCGCGCCGGCCGCGAAACCCGTGGCGCGCATCAGGTCCGGGAACGCGGGGTGCTCGGCGGCGCAGTCCTCCAGCCGCTCGATCCAGACCGGCCGGTGGGTGGACACCGCGTCGGTCACCGGGGACCGGTCGGTCAGGTCGATCCGGGTCCACGAGCGCTGGTGTCCCGGCGGGGTCAGCGGTTCGAGCACCTCGGGATCGCGCAGTTCGAACACGCCGATCTCGCACTCGCCCAGCAGCCGCAGCCCGTGCGCCACGGCCGTGCGGGCCACCTGCGCCGGAGTCGTTGCCGCCGACAGCTCGGCCGTGGCCTGCTGCAACAGCGCCAGCCTGGCCGCGGTGGTCTGTTCCTCGGCCAGCAGCAGGGCGTTGTCCAGCGCGATGCCCGCCCGGCTGGCGATCTCGGTGACCAGCGCCAGGTTGGCGTCGGTGTAGTCGGCGGCCCCGGTGTCGCGGCGCAGCGTGAGCACCGCCAGCGTCCTGCCCCGTGCCCGCAGCGGTACGACCATTTCGGTGCCCTTGCGGCGCGGGCCGTCGGCCTGGTCGGTCCGCCGCACCGTGCACTGGTCGGCCAACCGGGTCTGCACCATCAGGCGGGTCAACCGGTCCAGGCGTGGTACCACACCTGTGGTGTCGTCCAGCTCGGCGCCGAACTGGGCGAGCAGCCGCTGCCGCTCGGTCTCCTGGTAGCGGGCGTTGATGTCCACGCAGCTGGCCACGTGCCCGCTGAACTCCGCGCCCTGCCCGATCGGCACGGCGTGCTCCAGCATCCAGTGGTAGGCCCCGTCCGCGCGGCGCAGGCGGTACTCGATGGACAGCGCCCCGCCGGTGTCCACGGCCGAGTCCAGCGCGGCCCGGTACCGGTCCAGGTCCTGCGGGTGCACCAGCCGCTGCCAGCCCATGCCCAGGGCGTAGGTCGGACCGGTACCGGTGAACTCCGTCCAGCCTCGGTTGACGAACTCCCGGTCGCCCGCACGATCGGCGGCCCAGATGAGGGCGGGTGCCACATCGGCCATACTGCGGAAGCGCTGCTCGCCCTGCCTGCGCACCCGGCCCAACCGCACGTGCGCGTTCACCCGCGACAGCAGCTCGCGCGCCGAGAACGGCTTGACCAGGTAGTCGTCGGCGCCCGCGGTCAGCCCCTCGGCGGAGGCCTCCTCACCGGCCCGTGCCGACAGCAGCAGCACGGGCACGCGAGCGGTTCGCGGGTCCTCGCGCAGCGCGGCCACCAGCCCAAGGCCGTCCAGGCCCGGCATCATGACGTCGCTGATGACCAGGTCCGGCGCGGCCTCGCGGACAGCACGCAGCGCCTGCACCCCGTCGGCCACGGCGACGGTGCGGTACCGGGCCCCGAGCAGCCGGGTGAGGTAGCCGCGCATGTCCGCGTTGTCGTCGGCGATCAGCACCTGGGCCGGTTCGCGCGGGGCCGTCGGCTCGGTGCCGGGCAGCCACTGCTCGGCCTCCTCGACGAACGGGGCGGCACTGTCGGACCGCACGGTGCTGGCGCCCAGGTTCGCCGCGGGCAGGTGCGCGCTGCCCAGCGGGATCCGCACGGTGAACGTGGTGCCCACGTCCACCTCGCTGCTCACCTCGACCTCGCCGCCGTGCAACCCGACCAGCTCGCGGACCAGGGCCAGGCCGATTCCGCTGCCCTCGGTGGAACGGGACCGGGGCTGCTCGATCCGGTGGAACCGCTCGAACAGCCGGGGCAGCTCCTCCTCCGGCACGCCCACCCCGGTGTCGGCCACGGTCAGCACCGCGCAGCCGGCCACGGGGTGCAGGTCCACCCGGATGCTCCCGCTGAAGGTGAACTTCAGCGCGTTGCCGACCAGGTTGAACACGATCTTCTCCCACATGCCCCGGTCCACGTGGGCGGGCGGGTCCAGTGGGGGGCAGTCCACCGCAAGGCGCAGCCCCGCCCGGTCGATGGCCGAGCGGAACAACCCGGCCAGCTCGGCGGTCAGCGTGCCCAGGTCCACCGGCTCGTACGCGGCCTCGACCCGGCCCGCCTCGATGCGGGAGAAGTCCAGCAGGGAGTTGACCAGCTTGCCCAGCCGCTGCGCGTTGCGCTCCACCACGGCCAGCTGCTCGCGCTCGGCGCCCCGCGCGGCCTCGCGCAGTTCCCGCAGCGGTCCGGTGATCAGCGTCAGCGGGGTGCGGAACTCGTGGCTGATGTTGGCGAAGAACGCGGTCTTGGCCTTGTCCAGCTCGGCCAGCTCCTCGGCCCTGCGCTGCTGGAACTCGTAGGCCAGCGCCCCGTTGATCAGCGCGGCGCTCTGGTCGGCGGCCAGCGCGAGGAAGGTCCGGTACGGCTCGTCCAGCGCCCGTCCCGCGCTGGCCGCCAGCACGATCACACCCAGCGGCTCACCGCCGGAGTCGTTGCGCAGCGGGAACACCAGCGCCTCGGTGGGCGGTCTGTCCCAGGCCCCGCCGGGCAGCTCGCCGATGCGCTCGCGCACCTCGTGTACGTGCACCGCGCTGCCCGTGGCCAGCACCTCCGCCACCGGCCAGCCCGCGAAGGCCGGGCCGCTGGCCGCGGTCAGTTCGGGCGGGCCGCCGAGGTAGATCGCCGCGTACGGCACGTCGGGGCCCAGCGAGTCCACCACGGCGCGGCACGCCTGCCCGGCGCTGCGCAGGCCGCCCGCCTTGGCGCCGAGCCCGCGTAGCATCGCCATCCTGCGCTCGCCGACGACCCGTTCGGTGGTCTCGCTGACCGCGGTGAACACGCCCACCACGGAGCCGTCCTCGTCGTGCAGCGGGCTGTAGGAGTACGTCCAGTACGTCTCCTCCCAGTACCCGTGCCGGTCCATCGGCAGCAGCAGGTCGTCGGACCAGGTGGCCTGCCCGGTCGCCAGCACCCCGCGCAGCATCGGGCCGATGATGTGCCAGATCTCGGTCCACACCTGGTCACCCGGCTTACCCAGCGCGGGGTGCTTGCTGCCCAGCAGCGGCAGGTACGCGTCGTTGTAGAGGAAGCGCAGCTCCTGGCCCCACCACACGATCATGGGGAAGCGCGAGGTCAGGCAGATCCGGCAGGCCGTGCGCAGCGCGGCGGGCCAGTCCCGCTGCGGTCCCAGCGGTGAACTGGCCCAGTCCACCTCACGCATCCGGGCGGCCATCGCGCTGTCGCCGGGGAAGGCCAGCGACAGCAGGTCCGCCTCCACGTCTTCGTCCACCAGACCTCCAGCGAGCAGGCTAGCCAGTGGGGCCTGCGGTGGCCACCGACGTGGGTCTACCCGCTCGCGCCGGTGCACGCTCGGGCCGTGCCCGAAAGTCCTTCCGGACTGCCCGCTCACGCCTCGTGCAGGGGCGGCGGGGTCTTGGCGCCCATCACGCCTCCGGTGCGCTCGGGGTAGATCGGGGCGTCACCGATCACCGGGTCGGTCTCCGGCGGGGCGGGCTGGTCGACCAGGCCGCCGCCGGTCTGCGGAGAGGGCTGGACCTCGCCGCGCCACGCCCCGGTCTCGTGGCCCTCGGATTCGATGAACTCCTTGAACCGGTGCAGATCACCGCTGACCCGGTTGCCCACGATGCCCAGTGCGGCCCCGGCCTTCTCGGTGAGCGTTTCCGGCTCGTACTCCATTTGCAGCGTCACCCGCGTGGTGTCGCTGTCCAGGCGGTGGAAGGTCACCACGCCGCCGTGCTCGGGGCCCTCCACGGTGTGCCAGGCCACCCGCTCGTCGGGGTGCTGCTCGGTGATCTGCGCGTCGAACTCGCGGTGCACGCCGCCGACCTTGGTCTCCCAGTGCGTGAGCGTGTCGTCGACCTGCACGACCCGTTCCACGCCCTCCATGAAGTAGGGGAAGGACTCGAACTGGGTCCACTGGTTGTACGCGGTACGCACGGGGACGTGGACGTCGACGGACTTCTCAATGGTCGTCATCGGGTGATTCCTCTTCCTTTGGTGTACTCGGGGGTTACCCGTCCGAGCTCCGCTCACACCTGTGCGTGGCGCAGCAGTGCACCGACCCCGTCGGTCAGCTCCACGTGGCCGTCGGGGACGACCACCTCGGCCCCGGTGGCCGCGGCCAGGCACGGCAACGCCTCGTCCAGCCTGCGCCGGCGCAGCTTCGTGGTACCGGTCGCGGCCAGCTCCTCCTGCTCCAGTGCTGCCTGACCCGGTTCGTCACCGGTCCACAACGGACGGTCGCCCACCAGGGACTGGCTCACCACAACGGTTTCCGCCCTGGCTTCGCGCAGTGCGCTGACTACCGCGGGTAGTCCGTCCACCGCGTCGCCCCGTCCGGCGGCCAGCTCCTCGGTGAACCGGTCCACCAGGTCGTCCTGAATGGACCGTGCGAAGTCCTGCGCGATGGTGGCCAATTCCACCTGTAGGGCGGCCTCGTCCACGCCATCCGCCCGTCCACCGCTCGCCACCTGCACCGCGATCCGTTGGCAGCGCTGGGGGAGTTCCTCCTGCAAGGCGGTGCGGGCCTGCACCTCGCCAGCGAGGATGATCAGTTCGGCGTGCAGGTCGTCAGCCATCGAGACCACCTCGGCGGCCACGGCGCCGACATTGTGCACGGGGTGGTCCTCACCGCGCACGCTCACCACACCGACCAACTCGCCCTCCTGGCCGTAGCCGCGCAGATCCGCACCCAGCCGGTCGGTGATGGCCACGACGTACGGGATGGGCGGTACGGCCTGGGCCACCAGCGGCAGCAGGTGCGGCAGTTCCGAGTAGCGCGCGATCGGCAGCGGCGGGGGCACCGGCAGCCACTTGTCCACCAGCACCCGGCCCGCCGAGGCGATCAGCGCCCGCCCCGCGCGGCCCACCGGCCGCGGTCCGCTGGTCAGCGCGTCGTGCAGGGCTCGCAGTGTCGGCGGGTCGGCGCCCTGCCTGGTCAGTTCCTGTTCCGCGGCCTTCCAGTGCGGTCCGAGCGCGTGTGCGGAGTCCTCGGCATCGTGCGAGGCGTCCAGGTACAACGAGGCGAACGCGCCGGGCGCGGCGGTCAGTTCGCCCAGTTCGGACAGGTTCATGTGACCTCCTTCCTCATGCCGGGGCGTACCCGTGCAGCGCCGGGGCAAACGCGGGATCGGCCGCGACACCGCTCAATACTGTTTACGGGAACGGAAACCGACACCGCCTTCGGTAGGTACTGCCCTGCTTGTCCCGCTGCCTAACATCCGGGCATTCTCCGATTCAGGAGGTCGTGATGTTCGTCCGCCTTGCTGTTCCCGTTGCCGCGCTGCTGTTGTGCGCCACGGCAACCTCCATCGCCGCTCCCGACTCCACCAGCGAGGTCCCGGGCCTGGCCGCCCAGGCCCTGCCCGGGGCCCAGGACCTGGGCCCGGCCTCCGGTCAGCAGCGGGTGGCGCTGACCCTGCGATCCCAGGACGAGATTGGCCTGCAACGGTTCCTGGCCGACCCGCGGCACGCGACGCTCAGTTCCGCGCAGTACCAGGCCGCCTTCGGTCCGTCCCCGGCCGCCGAGCGCGCCGTCCTGGACTGGGCCCGCGGCGCCGGGCTCGAGGTGGCGCACCGGCCCGGCAGTCAGGTCTTCTCGTTGCAGGCAGCGGCGCCGGTGATGGCCGGCGCCTTCCACACCAGCGTGCACCGCTTCCGAGTGTCCGGGTTGGAGGTGCTCGGTTCCACCGGGCCAGGCCGGTTACCGCGCCAGGTCGCCGCGGCCACCGCCGGGCTGGTCGGGCTGGCCGCTGCACTGCCCGCGCAGACAGCCTTGCGGCTCAACGGGGATCGCGTGGCCGCGCCCGCCGACCTCCACCCGATGGGGCCCGACGAGTTCGCCAAGTTCTACGCCATGCCCACGACGCCCACCGGCAAGGGCCAGAAGATCGCCGTCCTCGGCTGGACCGCCATGGACGGGGTGGTCCGGGACCTGGCCGCCTTCCAGGACCGCTACCACCTGCCGAGGGTCCCGATGACCGTGGACTACGTGAGCGGCAAGCCGGACTCGGTCAACGACCAGATGGAGTGGGACCTGGACACCCAGTACGCCACGGCGATGGCCCCCGGCCTGGACGAGATCCACGTCTACGCAGCCAGGTCCAACGAGAACTCGGACCTGACCACCGCCTTCGGCAAGTGGGCCGACGAGAACACCTACCCGGTCGGCAGCGCCTCGCTGGGGGACTGCGAGCAGAACGCCAAGGACTGGGTGGGCGCGCTGGAGCCGGTGCTGCGCAAGGCGGAGGCCCAGGGCCAGACCCTGTTGGCCGCCAGCGGTGACGACGGCACGAACTGCTTCGGCGGCGTGCGCGACCAACGGTCCTACCCGGCCTCCAGCCCGCACGCGATCGCCGTCGGCGGCACCGAGATCACCGACATCACGGGGCACAAGGTCACCGGCTGGCACGGGTCCGGTGGCGGCAACAGCGCACTGCTGGACAAGCCGTCCTGGCAGGACAACGCGGGCGGGGCGTTCACCGGCACCAAGCGCGGCCTGCCCGACCTGTCCTTCGCCGCGACCAACTACAAGATCATCGACAACGGTGGGGACAACACCGTGGCCGGGACCTCGGCCAGCACCCCGGTGGTCGCCGGGCTGCTCGCCAGGGTGCGGGAGAAGAACCCGAGCCTGGGGTTCATCGGGCCGAAGGTGTACTCCGTGGACCGTGCCGTCTACACCGACATCACCACCGGCAACAACGGCAAGGCCGCGGGTCCCGGCTGGGACTACGTGACCGGGCTCGGTGAGCCGATCGTCATCCGGTGGCTGGACGCCATGGCTGGTTCGTGACCGATCAGTACGAGGTCTGGCCGTCCGGGGCACCCGTGTCCTGGACGGCCAGGCCTGGTAAGGGTCAGTACGGGGGCTTGCGGGTCAGCACGCGGCGGCCACCGGCCCAGATGGTCATGGCCACGACCACGCCCAGCACGGCGATCCCCAGGAACAGCCAGTGCGTGGCCCGGCCGGTGGAGCCCTGGGCGATGCCCGAGACGTACAGGGCGAGGTAGCCGACCAGTTGCAGCGCGGCGAAGGGTAGCACCAGCCTGCGCCGCAGGATCACCAGCAGGGCCAGCACCCCGGTGACCAGCACGACCACTGCCTGCCAGGCGGTGAACTGGAACCAGGCGACCTGCCCGGTGGCCAGCCCGATCAGGCCGACCACGAGCAGCAGCACGCCCTCCACCGCCAGCACGATCCGGCTCAGGTCGACCCGGCTGCGCTCGGCGCGGTCGGACGCGGTCAGCTGTTCGTGCTCGCTCATCGGGAAACCCTCCACATCAGCGCCAGTACCGCCGCGACGGTTCCGGCGGCGATCAGCGCCCCGCGGTGCGCCGAGAACCACCACTGCCTGCTGCCGGGCCGTGCGGTGGCGTCGAAAGCGCCGTGTGCGCCGTGGTCCTGCCCCGTCGGCCCGTCGGCGGGGCGCCACAGGTTGCCCTCGTCCGCCGGGGGCGTGCGGTCGCACTGCTGCGAGTCGTAACCGGTCCGCGCCAGGTAGCGGTCGACCAGGCCGCCCGCGAACCGCGAGCCGAGCACGGTGGTCACGGTCGAGGCGCCAACCCAGTACTCGCGCCGTCGCGGGTGCCTGGCCGCGTGCACGATCGCCCGCGCGGCGACCTCGGGCTGGTAGACCGGTGGCACGGGCTGTGCTGGCCGCGGCAGACGGTTCACCAGCCAGTCGAACTGCGGGGTGTTCATCGCGGGCAGGTGCACCATCGTCACGTGCACCCCGCTGCGCTCGTGCAGCAGCTCGCAGCGCAGCGCCTCGGTGAAGCCCTTGACCGCGTGCTTGGCGGCGCAGTAGGCGGATTGCAGCGGGATCGCGCGGTGCGCCAGAGCGGACCCGACCTGCACGATGGCGCCCCGACCACGGGGGCGCATCCGCCACAGGGCGGCCTGGGTGCCGTGCACGTAGCCGAGGTAGCTGACCTCGGTGACGCGCCGGTACTCCTCGGCGCTGATCCGCGAGACCGGCGCGAACACCGAACTGAACGCGTTGTTGACCCACACGTCGATCGGGCCGAACTCCGCCTCCACCCGCGTGGCGGCGGCGTCCACCTGCCCGGGGTCGGCCACGTCCACCTCGATCGGCAGCGGCACGCCACCGGCGGCGCGCACGTCCTCGGCGGCGGCGTTCAGCCCCGTGTTGCCCCGCGCCAGCAGTGCGACGTGGTCGCCGCGGGCACCGAACTGCTTGGCCGTCGCGCGTCCCACTCCGCCCGAGGCTCCGGTGATGACAACGACTTGGCTCATGAGGCGTGGCTACCCGATGTGCCAGGAGCTAACCCAGCCCTGGCAAGGTGGGAGAACGCCTCGTGCGTTCGGCCCGCGGCCCGCACATCTGGTTCGGTCCATTGTGGACATTATCTGCTCCGGGTGGCTCCGCGCGAAGTCCTCGGCCACTCGGCAGCACGCCACGATCGTCGCCGGTGTCCCGGTTACCCCGATCGGCGCACTTCACACCGCGCAGGTTTGGCCGTGACCGCGCGGTGGCACCCGACGTCCGACGCTGGCGGAGGGAGCTGGTCGGAGATGGACACCGAGCGCGTGTTGTTCTTGGTGGCCGGGGTCCTGGTGGTCGCGGTCGTCGGTCGCCTGCTGGTCCACAGCGGGCGGCGCTACCTCGCCACCTCGGAGGCGAGCGCCCATGGCTCGGCCGGATCGGCGGCCGCCCTGGTCTCGACCCTGTTCCACCTCGTGACCCTGGGCCTGGTGGCACTGATCGCGGTGCTGCCCTTCAACGGGGACCTGCAACAGAACTTCTTGCTGCGCATCGGTTTCCTGCTCATCGTGCTGGCACTGGCCTACGGCGTGGCGCTGATGATGCTCAGCCGCCGCAGGCAGGAGCAACTGGCCTCCAGTATCGACTCGCACATCCAGGAGGCCGAACTCCAGCGCTCGGAGCCCGCGCAGGCCGAGAAGGAGACTCCCGGCCAGCGGACCTGAGTGGAGGGAGGCGAGGCGGCTGCCCTGACCCCGTGGTGGGACAGCCGCCTCGCGGCCTCACCGCGCCGCCGCGAGCAGTTCCTCCGACAGGTCCCACAGGCGGTCGGCATTGGCGGTGTCCAGTGCGTAGCGGGCCACGCCCTGAAGCCTGTCGCCGCGCCGGTCGAGCACCTCGGCCTCGTTACAGTCCGCGAAGTACCGCCCGCCGACTCCCGCCAGCAACGGGGACACCGCGAGCAGCACCGAGGTCGCGGCCCCCTGCGCCACGGACTTGATCAACTCGGGCGGCACCGTTCCGCTGCCGCCACCGCCGGTGTGCCGCTGGAGGTTGGTGTAGATCGCGCCGGGCATGAGGGCGTTGGCGGTGATGCCCTCGGCGGCCCAGCGCCGGGTGGCGCCGACCGCGAACAGCACGTTGGCGGTCTTGGACTGCCCGTAGGCCAGCCACGGGTCGTACCGGCGGAACGCGAAGTTCGGGTCGTCGAAGATCACCGGTGAGAGCTGGTGACCGCTGGAGCTGAGGACCACGACGCGGGCCGACCCGTCGGCGGCCAGCGCGGGACGCAGGCCGGTGGCCAGCGCGAAGTGCCCCAGGTGGTTGGTGGCGAACTGCATCTCCCAGCCCTGCGGGGTGTACTGCTCGGGGCAGGCCATCACCCCGGCGTTGGCGACCAGCAGGTGCAGCGGCCCCTGCCAGGCCGCGACGAACGCCGTGACGGAGGCGGGGTCGGCCAGGTCGAGCTGGGCCACGTGCAGGGCCTCGTTGCCGGTGGCGGCGGTGACCTCCTTCGCGGTGCGCTCGCCCGCGGCCAGGTCGCGCACGGCGAGGGTGATCTCGGCGCCGGTGGCGGCCAGCGCGCGGACGGTCTCCACGCCGAGGCCGGAGGAGGCACCGGTGACCACCGCGCGGCGGCCGGACAGGTCCACGCCCGCGGCCACCTCGGCGGCGGTGCTGGCGAAGCCGAACGGGGTCTGGATCGTGCTCACTGCGCGAACTCCCTGATGCTCGAAGAGGTGAGCGGGCTGCCGCTGCGCCAGGGCACCACCCGGCCGAAGCGCACGAGCTCGCCGTGCGTGGCGGGGTCCACGCGCTCGGCGAGGGCCAGGTCGAGCACGGCGCGGGCGGCCTGCTGCGGGGTCTGGGCCTGGCTGTAGTCGGTGAACCACGGCCGCGAGGCACGGGTGTCGACCATGCCGGGGCAGACCGAGGCGACCAGCGTGCCCTCGGCCAGGTCGCGGTCCCGGCGTTCGGCGGCCACGGCCCGCACCGCGGCGACCTGCGCCACCTTGGAGGGCACGTTGATCCAGCGCGGCCAGCCCAGTTCCTCGGCCGTACCGGCGCGCAGGGCCGCACGCCAGGATTGGACGGCCTGCTCGACCTGATCGAGCGAGACGCCGTCGAACAGCGGGTGCAGTGCGGGGTCCAGGTGGCCGAGCGTGCCGAGCGAGCTGGCCACGACCAGCAGCCGCCCGCCGGGGCGCAGCACCGGGCCGAACGAGCGCAGCACCGCGTGGGTGCCGTCGTTGGCCACGGCGATGAACTCCTCGGCCTGCTGCGCCTGCGGCTCGTCCGGCACGAGGCGGGCGACGGCGTTGGACAGGACGAGGTCCACCGCGCCGAGTTCCGCGGCGAGCGCGGCCACGGCCCCGGCGTCGGTCACGTCGAGCACCCGGCCGATGACCTGGCTGCGCGTGGTGGGCGCCTGGTCGACCCGCGCGGCTGCCTCGGCGACCCGCCCGGGGTCGCGCCCGGTGAGCAGGACTCGGTCCCGCGGTCCCAGCCTGGCGGCCAGCCCCTCGGCGAGGGCGAAGCCCAGGCCCTGATTGGCCCCGGTGACCAGGGCAGTGCGTGGAGCTGTCATGACAGCAACGCTAGGAGCGGCACAGCCATGCGTCCAACGAGAGTTGAGCATCTGTGGTATGCGTGATTGTCATGGACTTGCAGGAGGCGTCACTGGTGGGACTGCGGGTGTTCCGCGAGGTGGCCGAGCGCGGCACGCTCACCTCGGCCGCCGCCGCGCTGGGCTACACCCAGTCCGCGGTGTCCCGGCAGATCGCCGCGCTGGAGCGGGCCGCGGGCGCGCGACTGCTGGAACGCCGCCGCGAGGGCGTGCGGCTGACCAGCGCGGGACACGTGGTGCTGCGTAGTGCCGCCGCGGTCCTGGACCAGATCGACGCCGCCACGCGGGAACTGGCTGGCCTGCCCGCCGAGGGCGGCACGGTGCGGCTCGGCTGGTTCGCCAGCGCGGGCGCCGTGCTGCTGCCCAGGGCCGTGGCCGCGCTGCGCCGCAGCCACCCGGCGATCACCGTCACCACCCGTGAGGGCACCACGCCAGCGCTGGTGCGTGCGCTGCGCGCGGGCAGCCTGGACCTCGCGCTGATCTCCTCGGCCCCGCCGTTCCGCCCACCGGACGCCGAATCCCCGCCGCTGGCCCTGCAAGTGCTGGCCGAGCGCAGCCTGCTGCTCGCCGTGCCCGTCAGCCACCCGCTGGCCAGCGGGGACTCCGTGGACCTCGCGCAGTTGCACGGCCAGAGCTGGATCGCCGCCCAGTCCACCGGCGCGGACCAGTTGATGGGCGTGTGGCCCGGACTGGACGAGCGGCCGCGCATCGCGCACACCGCCCGCGACTGGCTGGCCAAGCTCCAGCTCGTCGCCGCCGGGTGCGGGCTGACCACCGTGTCCGCCTCGCTGGCCGCCGCCGCACCGCCCGGCGTGCGGGTCCTGCCGGTGCGCGGCGGACCGCGGGAACGACGGCGCATCCTGCTGGCCCGGCTGCCCGGCCCGCTCCCGGAACCGGCCGCCCGGGTCGCCGAGGCCCTGCGCGCCGCCGTCGAGTCCGGGTAGCGGGCTGCCGAAAGCCCACGGCGGCGATCGGGTGTGCGGCAGACTGGTCCGGACGACCTGGAGAGGGGGACGATGCCCAGGCCCGAACGGCCGCTGAACTCCGAGGACAGCGCCCTGTTGCGGTTCGCGGCCGATCTGCGGCGCCTGCGGGAGAAGGCGGGCAGCCCCACCTACCGCCAGCTGGCCAAGCTGGCGCACTACTCCACGGCGGCGCTGTCGGAGGCCGCCGCGGGGCGGCGGCTGCCCACCCTGCCGGTGACCCTGGCCTACGTGCGGGCCTGCGGCGGGGACGAGCAGGAGTGGGAGGCCCGCTGGCGCGAGCTCAGCGGGGACGTGCCCGCGGCCGCGCTCACCGAGACCGCGCCGTACGTGGGGCTCGCGGCGTTCCGCGCGGAGGAGGCCGACCGGTTCTTCGGGCGGGAGCGGGTGGTCGAGTCCCTGCTGGCCAGGGTGGGGGAGCGGCGGTTCCTGGGCTTGTTCGGGGCCTCGGGCTCGGGCAAGACCTCCGTGCTGCGCGCGGGCCTGATCGCGGAGCTGACCGAGCGGGGCGCGCCGGTGCTGGCGTTCACCCCGGGGGCGCGCCCGCTGGAGGAGTGCGCCGTGCGGCTGGCGGCACTGACCGGGCAGTCCTTCGGCGTGCTGGGCGCCGAGCTGGCCGCCGACCCGGGCAACCTGCACCTGGTGGTCCGGCAGTTCCTGCTCGAGCAGCGGCCGGAGATCGACCTGGTGCTGGTGGTGGACCAGTTCGAGGAGGTCTTCACGCTCTGCCAGGACCCGGCCGAGCGCGCGGGCTTCATCGCCGCACTGGTGCGGGCCGCGGGCGAGCCCACCAGCCGGACACGGGTGGTACTGGGCGCGCGGGCGGACTTCTTCGGCCACTGCGGGCAGTACCCGGAGCTGGTCGAGGCGCTCGCCGACGGCCAGGTGCTGCTGGGCGCGCTGGCCCCCGAGGAGCTGCGCCAGGTCATCACCCGCCCCGCGGTGCGGGTGGGATGCACGGTGGAGACCGCGCTGGTGGCGCGGATCATGGCCGACGCGGCGGGCCAGCCCGCGGTGCTGCCGATGGTCTCGCACGCCCTGCTGGAGACCTGGCGCCGCCGCCAGGGCATCACGCTCACCCTCGCCGGCTACGAGGCGACCGGCGGCATCGCGCACGCCATCGCCCGCACCGCCGAGCAGACCTTCGAGCAGCTCTCGCCCGAGCAGCGCGAGGTGGCGCGGGGGATCTTCCTGCGGCTGGTCGCGCCCGGCGAGGGCACGGAGGACACCGCGCGCCGGATCACCCTGGACGAGCTGGACGAGCAGGCCAGACCGGTGCTGGACCGGCTGGCGGTGGCCCGGTTGATCACGCTGGACGAGAACACCGTGCAGGTGGCGCACGAGGCGCTGATCCGCTGCTGGCCCCGGTTGCGCGGCTGGGTCGGGGACAACCGCCAGGGGCTGCGCACCCATCGGCACCTCACCGAGGCCACCGCGGGCTGGGAGTCGTTGCACCGCGATCCCGGCACGCTCTACCGCGGCGCGCGGCTGGCCATTGCCCGGGCCTGGGCTCAGGCCAACCCGCGGCTGCTCACCGGGCGGGAACGCACCTTCCTGGACGCCAGCATCGCGGCCGAGGACGCCGAGCAGGCCTCGGCCCGCTCGCACACCGCGCGGCTGCGCGTGTTCGTGGCCATGCTGTCCTGCCTGCTGCTGGTGGCCTCCACAGCGGTGTTCGTCGCGATCCGCGCCCAGCAGACCACCGCCGAGCAACGCAACCGCGCCATCGCGCAGAAGGTGCTCGGGCAGGCCGCTCAGCTGCGCCCTGGCAACCCGGCGCTGTCGGCGCAACTGGACCTGGCCGCCTACCGGCTCGACCCCACCCCGGACGCGCGCGACGCCGTGCTGAGTGCCTTCACCGCGCCCTACGCGTCCGGGCTCGTCGGCCACACGGGCATGGTGCGCGCCGTGGCGTACAGCCCGGACGGCCACACCCTGGCCAGCGGGGACGACGTGAAGTCGGTGCGGCTGTGGCGGGTCGCCGACCCGGACCACCCCCAGCAGCTGGCCGTGCTGCCCGAGGCCACGGCCGGGATCGCCGCGCTGGCCTGGAGCGCGGACGGCCACCTGCTCGCGGTGGGCGCCAACGACGGGTCGGTGCGGCTGTGGGAGGTCACCGACCCGGCGCACCCCCGTCAGCTGTCGAGGTTCACCACGAAGACAACTTTGTTGTACGCCTTGGCCTTCAGCCCGAACAGCCACCTGCTGGCCACCGGCGGCAGCGGCACCCAGGACGACGCGGCGCAGTTGTGGGACCTCACCGACCCGACGCACCCCGGCCCGCTGGGGGCGCTGTCCGGCCAAGGCGGGGTGGTCAGGTCCCTGGCCTTCAGCACGGACGGCCGCACGCTGGCCACCGGCACGGACCCGGTCAGCCCCCAGGACGTGCACAACGTGTTCCTCTGGGACGTCGGCGATCCGCGTGTTCCCCGGCTGCAATCCCCGTTGGCCGACCAGGGGTGCGACGCGTACGCGGTGGAGTTCAGCCCGGACGGCAAGTACCTGGCCACGGGCGAGCTGGACAACTCCGTGCGGGTGTGGGCCCTGTCCGGCTCGGGCCGCCCGCGGCAGGTCTACGCCTTCCCCGGGCACACCGACGTGGTGCGCGCGCTGGCCTGGACACCGGACAGCCACACGCTGGCCTCCGGCAGTGACGACGGCAAGGTCCGGTTCTGGCACATCCCCTTCGGCGGCGCGGCGGACACCAGCGCCGAGGTGCCCACCGGCAGCGCGGTGAGTTCGCTGGGGTTCAGCGCCGACGGGCGGATCCTGGCCGTCGCCTCGCACGACCGCACGATCAGGCTGGAGCAGGTCGCCGACCAGGTGCACCCGTGGCGGGCCGACACCCCGATGGGCACGGTGCAGTTCAGCCCGGACGGGCAGTTGCTCGTGGGCCTGACCGGGGGTGGCGGGGTGCAGGTGCGCGACCTCGGCAAGCCGGGCAGCGCACCGGTGATGCTCAAGCCGGACACCGGGCAGTGGACCTTTGACGCGCTGGCGGCCCTGGCCTTCCGCGGCCACACCCTGGACTTCCTCACCGACCAGGGCACGGGCGTGGCGATCAGGAGCTGGCCGGACGGCGACCCGGCGCGGGCCGTGCAGGGCGAGCCGGTCACCCTGGGCCGGGCCGAGGGCGTGCAGCTGTCCGCGTTCAGCGCCAACGGGAAACTGCTCGCCGTGACGAACCGGGAAGCAGGCGCGACCGTCACCCTCGTGGACAGCGCCGATCCCGCGCACCCACGCCGGGTCGGCGCGCTCACCGGGTTGACCAGCCGGTCGCTGTCCGCGGCGTTCAGCCACGACGGCACCCTGCTGGCCGTCGGCGGGGACGACAGCACCGTGAGCCTGTGGGACATCTCGCGCCCGGCCACCCCGCGCAGGCTCGCCACCGTGCCCTCGCACACCGTGGGCACGGTCAACGCGGCCGCCTTCGGCCCCGACGAGCACACGCTGGTGACCTCGGGTCCGGACAACACCATGCTGCTGTGGGACCTCACCAACCCGGCCTCGCCGAAGCGGACCGGCACGCTCGCCGGGCACGCCGACACGGTGTACGGCATCGTGTTCAGCCCGGACGGCCACCTGGCGGCCACCTCCAGTGCCGACCGCTCCGTGCGCTTGTGGGACGTGACCGATCCGCGCGCCCCGGTCGAGGCGGGCACGATCTCCGGTCTCACCGGGGCGGTGTACGGGATCGCGTTCAGCCCCAACGGTCACACGGTGGCCACCGGCGGCGCGGACCACACCACGCGGCTGTGGGAGGCTGACGTGCAGCACGCCGCCGCCCGCATCTGCGCGCTGGCCCGCCCCGGCCTGAGCCGCGCCGAGTGGGACACCTACCTGCCCGGTGTGGACTACTCGCCGCCGTGCTGATCTTTGCTGCGCCGCAAGGACTTCCACGATCGGAGCAACCCGGTCGCGGTGGTCGCACGTCCGGGTGACCTTCGGCCTACGGCCGCACCCGTTGTGGCTTACTGGCTGGACAGGACAACGGAGAGGCGGTCAGTGCAGCATGTCCGTGATGTCTCGTCCACTCACCCCGCTCGCAGCCGACGACCTGGCGCAACGGGCTGCCACCCTGGTGGCGGACATGAGAGCTGCTCCCACGGGCGAGTTGTCCGCCCTGCTCGGCGGGGACCCCGGCCTGGCTCCGCAACAGGCGTCCAGCCTGCTGTTCCTGTCCGAGCAACCCACCACCCTGGGCATGTCCGCGGCCAGGCTGCCGCTGCTGCTCGCGGGCAGGCCGGGGGAGCCGCCGCCGCTTGCCGAGCCCGAGCCCGAGGACTCCGAGGAGGTCCCGGAGCTGTTCTGCCCCGGCCCGGTGCGGGACAACCCCGCGCTGGGTGAGGAGGTCAACGAGCGCATGGTGGAGTGGGCCGCGCAGGTGGGCATCTACGACGGGCGGCTGGAGCACCTGCGGTCCTGCGGGTTCGGGCGGCTGATGATGCTCACGCACCCGGGCACCGAGGACCCGGACCGGTTGCTGGCGGCCACCAAGGTGGTCGTGGCGGAGTGGGCCTCCGACGACTACTACCTGGACGAGGCGGAGATGGGCGCCGACCCGGAGATGACGGCCGCCCGCTTCGGCGTGCTCTACGGGGTGGTGGACCCGGTGGCCCTGCCCCAGCGCTACCGGCACGAGCTCGACCGGTTCATCAAGGAGGAACCGATCGCGCTGGCCTTCCGCAGCGGCATGGAACACCTCGCCCGGTACACGACGGTGCCGCAGATGGCCAGGTTCCAGCACCAGATGGCGATCCTGTTCACCGCACTGGACCAGAACGCGAGTTGGCGGCACACCGGCAGGCGCCCCAGGGTGTGGGAGTACCTGATGCACCGCTCGCACAACAGCTACCTGCCGCCGATGATCCTGGTCGACGTGGTGGCCGGGTACGAGCTGCCCGCCCAGGAGTTCTTCCACCCGCAGGTGCGCAGGGCGTACAGCATGGCGGGCACAGCGGCGGTGCTGCTCAACGACCTGCACTCGATGGACAAGGAGGCCGATGACGACATCAGCCTGCCGATCGCGCTCATGGAGGAGGAGGGCTGCTCGCGGCAGCAGGCCGTCAAGCGCACGGTGGAGATCCACAACGAGCTGATGCGCGGCTTCGTCGCCGAGGCCGCGGCGCTGAGCCTGACGGGTTCCCCGATGCTGCACCGCTTCCTGGCCGACACCTGGGCCTGGTGCGGCGGCAGCCGGGAGTGGCACGCCACCAGCAGGCGCTACCACGCCACCACCGCGGCCTGACCGCGGAAACACATCAGGGGCGGTGCGAGTGATCCTCGCACCGCCCCTGGCGTGTGTGGTCAGACCCGGTCCGCGGCGATGAGCAGGTAGTGGAAGCTGCCCTCACGGTAGGCGGTCAGGAACGGGTCCTCGATGCCGGTGGCCACCGAGGACTTGGCGCGCAGCTCCCAGTACGGGATGGTGGCAGCGGTCAGGTCGGTGACGGCGATGGGCACGAGGTTGTTGGCCTGCATGGCCTTGAAGTACTCGCTGCGCGGGTGGATGTTGCAGATGTAGTGCTGGTCGATCTGGCTGACGGCGCGGGAGCGGCCCCCGGTGAGGTCGTTGTAGCAGCCGGTGATCGTCACATAGCGCCCGCCCTGAACGAGTTGGCGGGCGTGTTCGGCGAACAACTCGTGCAGGTCCACGTACATGGTGCTCTCGTTGTTCCAGATGGCCCTGCGGGAAGCCGACTCGAACCCGGTGTCGAGCATGTTGCGGAAGTGGTACCGGACCCGGTCGTCGACCCCGCGCTTGCGGGCCTGCTCGTTGGCGAAGTCCACCTGTTGCTGGGAGATGGACACCCCGTCGACCTCGCAGCCGAAGCGCAGGTTCGCCATGATGCTGGTGCCGCCGCGCCCGCACCCGGCGTCCAGCAGCGCGTCCTCGGGGCCGACCTGGCCCAGGTGGTCCAGCAGCACCTCGGCCTGCGCGGTCTCCAGCCGGTGCATCTCGGCGATGATCCGTTCGTCCCTGGTGCTCTCCGGACCCTCCAGCACCGAGGGGTCGTAGTCACCGAGCCCGTAGTGGTGGTGGTACAGGCCGTCGACATCGCCCAGGCGCAGGTTGACCGGGTCCTTCTCGTTGTTCCAGTAGGACGCGATCGAGCGCTGGTAGGGGGTGCGCAGGACGGGCTGGTCCGTAGTGGTCATGTGCAGGAACTCCTTCAGTCCGGTGTGGTCACCCGAGCTGGACATCGTCGAGCACGCCGAGCGCGCTGGGCACCAGCACGGCGGCGGAGTAGTAGGTGCTGACCAGGTAGGAGATGATCGCCTTCTCGCTGATCCCCATGAACCGCACGGAAAGACCGGGCTCGCGCTCCTCGGCGAGGCCGACCTGCCGCAGGCCGATCACCCCGTCGTCGTCCACGCCGGTGCGCAGTGCCAGCACCGAGGAGGTGTTGTGCCCGGTGATCGGGATCTTGTCGCAGGGCAGGATCGGCACGCCTCGCCAGGACTGCACCTGGTGGCCCTGGTAGTCGACTGTGGGCGGGTACAGCCGCCGGGCCGTGCACTGCCTGCGGATCGCGGCGATCGTCCTGGGGTGGGCCAGGAAGAACCGCGTCTTGCGGCGGCGGGCCAGCAGCTCGTCCATGTCCTCAGGGGTGGGCGGACCCGTGCGCGGGTGCACGCGCTGCTTGGGGTCCACGTTGTGCAGCAGCCCGAAGTCGCGGTTGTTGACGATCTCGTGTTCCTGGCGCTCGCGCAGGGCCTCGATGGTCAGCCGCAACTGCTGCTCGGTCTGGTTCATCGGCTCGTTGTAGAGATCGGCCACCCGGGAGTGCACCCGCAGCACCGTCTGCGCGAGGCTGAGTTCGTACTCCCGCGGGAACTCCTCGTAGTCCACGAACGTGCCCGGCAGGGTCGGTTCGCCGGTGTGGCCCGCCGACAGCTCGATCGCGGCCTCGCCGTGCTTGTTCTGCGCCTGCGCGCCACGTTCGCGGAACCCTCGCAGGTGCGCGCGCAGCGCGGGGGACTGGTCGACCACCGCGTGGAAGTCCTGTATGGACAAGGTCAGCACGGTGCACCGCGTGCTCGCACGAGCGGTGTACGGCCAGGTGCCCGGCTGGTCGGTCAGCACCTGCTCGCCGAGATGGTCCCCGTCGGCGAGCGTGCCCAGCGCGGTCTGGTCCCCGTACTTGCCCGCGCCGGTTTTGTCCACGCGACCGTGCGCGATCAGCACGAGCTGGTCGGCGGCACGTCCCGACTCCACCACGAGATCCCCGGCCGACAGGTCGTGCTGGGTGAACCGGTTCGCCAGGGTGCTGAGCACCTCGCTGTCGTCGAACCCGCGCAGCGCGGCCACCTCGCCCAGCTCGGCGGGGATCACCCGTACCTGGGCGCCGGTACGGACGAACTCGATGCATCCGTCGCCGACGGTGTAGGTGAGTCGGCGGTTGACCCGGTAGGTACCGCCCTGGATGTCCTCCCAGGGCAGGGCGCGCAGTAGCCAGCGCGGGCTGATGCCCTGCATCTGGGGCGCGGTCTTGGTTGTGGTGGCCAGGTTCCGCGCCGCGGCGGTGCCCAGGCTCTGCGCGGACTGCCGGCTGTCGAGGGTCTCGGTCACGACTCGGAACTCCGTCTCAGTCGGTGCGGCCCAGTTCGACGTCCTCCAGGATCGCCAGCGCGTCGGGCACCAGCACGGCGGCCGAGAAGTAGGCGCTGACCAGGTAGGAGATGATCGCCTTCTCGCTGATTCCCATGAACCGCACGGAAAGCCCCGGCTTGTACTCGTCGGG
Source organism: Kutzneria viridogrisea DSM 43870 (assembly GCF_000525635.1). Taxonomy (NCBI): domain Bacteria; kingdom Bacillati; phylum Actinomycetota; class Actinomycetes; order Pseudonocardiales; family Pseudonocardiaceae; genus Kutzneria; species Kutzneria viridogrisea. The sequence continues at coordinate 5,147,866 of NZ_CP007155.1, read as the reverse complement.
GATCGCGGTGGGCTGCAGGCCGATCACGCCCTGGCCCTCCTGACCGGTCCGCATCAGGATGATCGAGGAGGTGGCCTGCTCGGTGACCGGGATCTTGTTGCACGGCAACAGGGGAATACCGCGCCAGGCGGGGACCTGGTGGCCGTTGAACTCGGCCGTGTCCGGGTAGATGCCCGCCCTGGTGCAGGCGGTGGCGAACGCGACGATGGTCTTGGGGTGGGCGAGGAAGACCGAGGGGTCCTTCCACACCTTGGACAGCAGCTCGTCCATGTCGTCGGGGGTGGGCGGGCCGGACCGGGTGGGGATGCGCTGGCTGAAGTCGGCGTTGTGCAACAGCCCGAAGTCCCGGCTGTTGACCATCTCGTGCTCCTGGCGCTCGCGCAGGGCCTCGATGGTCAGCCGCAACTGCTGCTCGGTCTGGTTCATCGGCTCGTTGTAGAGATCGGCCACCCTCGAGTGCACCCGCAGCACCGTCTGCGCCACCGACAGCTCGTACTCCCGCGGCGCGGAGTCGTAGTCCACGAAGGTGCCCGGCAGGTCCGGCTCACCGGTGTGGCCCGCCGACATCTCGATCGAGGCCTCGCCGTGCTCGTCGGTGCCCAGCGCGGCGTTGGCCTGGAACATCACCAGCTGCTCACGCAGCGCCTCGGAGGAGGTGGACACCTCCTGGAACGCCGCGCGGGACAGGGTCAGCACGGTGGTGCTGGTCGCCGCCTTCGCGGTGAACTCCCACGCCCCCTCGGTCTCCACCAGGTTGCGGTCGCCGAAGTAGTCCCCGTCGGCCAGGGTGCCCAGCACGGTCTCGTCCCCGTACTTGCCCGCACCGACCTTGCTGACCTTGCCGTGCGCGATCAGCACGACCTGGTCGGCGGCCTGCCCGGCCGCCACGATGGTCTCCCCCGCGCTGAACTCGCGCTGGGTGAACCGCCCGGCCAGCGCGGTCAGCACCGCCATGTCCTCGAAGCCGCGCAGGATCGACAGCTCGCCCAGCTCGGCGGGGATCACCCGCACTTCGGCGCCGGTGGCCACGAACTCGATGCGCCCGTCACCCACCGTGTAGCTCAGCCGCCGGTTCACCCGGTACACGCCACCGTTGACCTGCACCCAGGGCAGCACCCGCAGCAGCCAGCGCGAGGTGATCCCCTGCATCTGGGGGACCGACTTGGTGGTGGTCGACAGGTTCCGCGCGGCGGCGGTCCCCAGGCTCAGCTGGGACTGACTCTCGGTGCCGACACCCGGTTCCAAGGTCTCCGTCACGACCAACAGCTCCTCATGAATTGGGCACAGCGGATGACCGCCGCGAAGAAGGCGAGGTGAATTGCGAAATTGCTGCCGAGAAATTCATGTCAACCATTGCCGGGCAACCACGAAGCTAGCATCGGAATTGTTCGACCGACAGTCGCCCGGAGGAGTGAAGGGATTGTGGCTCGCGATTATCGGCGGAATTCGAGCTGCTTCACCCTTGATGGTGACGGGGTGGTACTCGCAGTGCGTGGGGCCAGCTCTGTGCTGCTCCGAGCGGGTGTACCAGTTTCACGGTGGTGTCCGTCCGGCCCGATCGGCTCAACCGTGCCCCCGCAGGAGAAAACGACAGGTCCTCGCGCCTTTTGATCAATTCGCGGAGTTCGCGTAACTGCTGGTCGCTGACTACTCGCCCCCGCGCGCGGAGCGGGGGCGCGGGGCACGGCCGGGCGGCTGCTCGAGGTGTTCCTGTGGCGGGCAGGGCGGGATGGGCAGTTCGACCTTGCCGCCGGGGTCGAGCAGCACACGCCGCCCGTGGTGGGTGATCGCCAGTGACCGCTCGCCCTCGTACAGGTACTCGGCCCGCTGCGGGCGGATCCGGACACTGAGCCGCCCACCGCCCAGCCGCAGGCAGAACGTGATCCGGGTCAGCGCCGGGGGCAGCCGGGGCGCCAGGCGCGGGCAGCTGCCGTCCTGCCGCAGGCCGCCGAACCCAGCCACCAGCGCGGTCCAGGCCCCGGCCAGCGAGGCGATGTGCAGGCCGTCGGAGGTGTTGTGCTCCAGGTCGGCGATGTCCATCAGCGCGGCCTCGGCCAGGTAGTCGTGGGCCAGTTCCAACTGGCCCACCTCGGCGGCGACCACCGCCTGCACGCAGGCCGACAGCGAGGAGTCGCGCACGGTGATGCGCTCGTAGTAGGCGAAGTCCCTGGCCTTCTGCGCCTGCTCGAACTCCTCGGGGCACTGCATGATCGCCAGCACCAGGTCGGCCTGCTTGCAGACCTGCTTGCGGTACAGGTCGAAGTAGGGGTTGTGCAGCATCAGCGGGTAGCCGTGCTCGGGCGTGGCCGCGAAGTCCCACGCCTGGTGCCGGGTGAAGCCCTCCGCCTGCGGGTGCACGCCCAGCACCTCGTCGTAGGGCACCACCACCGCCAGCGCCGCGTCCCGCCAGGCGGCGGCCTCCTCCTCGTCCACCGACAGCTCGCGCGCCCGGTCCGGGAAGCGGCGCACGTACTCGTAGGCGGCCAGCAGGTTCTTCTTGGCCATGAGGTTGGTGTAGACGTTGTTGTCGGCCAAGGCGCTGTACTCGTCGGGACCGGTGACCCCGTCGATGCTGAAGCCGCCCTCGTTGTCGTGGTGGCCCAGGGAGCGCCACAGCCGGGCGGTCTGCACCAGCAGCTCGATGCCCGTGGTCCGCGCGAACTTCTCGTCCCCGCTGGCCCAGACGTAGCGGGTGACCGCGGCGGCGATGCCCGCGTTGATGTGGAACGCGGCCGTGCCCGCTGGCCAGTAACCGGAGCACTCGGCGCCGGTGATGGTCCGCCACGGGAAGGCCGCCCCGGACATGCCCAGCTGCGCGGCGCGGTCCAACGCCAGCGGTAGCGTGTCGTGCCGCCAGCGCAGCGCGTGCGCCACGGCCTCCGGGAAGGTGTAGGTCAGCACCGGCTGCACGAACATCTCGCTGTCCCAGAACGAGTGCCCGTCGTAGCCGGGACCGGTCAGCCCCTTGGCGGGGATGGCCCTGCGCTCGGCCCGCGCCCCGGCCTGCAACACGTGGTACAGCCCGAACCGGACCGCCTGCTGCACCTCCGCGTCGCCCTCCACCTCCACGTCGGCGTCGGACCAGAACCGGTCCAGGAACGCGCGCTGCTCGGCGAGCAGCCCGTCCCAGCCGGTCTGCACGGCGGTGGTCAGCGCGGCGTCGGCCTGGTCGCGCAGGGCGGGCACGGAGCGGCGGCTGGACCAGCCGTAGGCCACGAACTTCACCAGCCGCAGGGTCCTGCCGGGTTGGAGCAGCGTGGCCCAGGTGACCCGCCCCAGGTCCGGCGAACTCTCCGCGTGCGTCTCGAGCCCCGCGGGCGCGAGCACCACGTGGTCCATGGCGGCGGCCACGCCCAGCCCGCTGCGGTCCACCCGGTGCACCAGCCCCACCCGTGCGCCGAAGGCCGCGTGCTCCTGGGCCACCAGCGGGCGGTCGAGCACCGCGGCCGAGCGCGGGTCGGCGGACTGCGAGGGCATCGCCTCGTTGGCGATCAGTTCGGACTGCACCACGACGCGCGCCGGGTCGTCCACGGCCCGCACCTCGTAGCAGATCGCGGCGATGGCCCGCTGGGTGAACGACACCAGCCGGGTGGAGCGCACCCGCACGGTCTGCCCGGCGGGGGAGACCCAGTCCACCTCGCGGCGCAGCACCCCGGCGCGGAAGTCCAGCACCCGCTCGTGCCGCGTGGTGTCGCCGTAGCGCAGGTCCAGCGGCTCGTCGTCCACCAGCAGCCGGATCACCTTGCCGTTGGTGACGTTGATGACCGTCTGCCCCGACTCGGGATAGCCGTAGGCGCTCTCGGCGTGCGGCAGCGGCCGGATCTCGTGCACCCCGTTGAGGTAGCTGCCCGGCAGCGCGTGCGGCTCGCCCTCGTCCAGGTTGCCGCGCCAGCCGATGTGCCCGTTGGACAACGCGAACAGGGACTCCGCCTGCGCGTGGTGCTCCTCGAGCATGGCGTGCTCGCGCAGGCACCACGGGTCCACCGCGAACGCCTCGTGCGGGATCATGACCGGCTCACCAACTCCGCGAGGTCCCGCACGACCACGTCCGCCCCGTGCCTGCGCAACTGCTCGGCCTCACCGGTGCGGTCGACCCCGACCACGTAGCCGAAGTGCCCGGCCCGGCCCGCCTCGACCCCGGCCAGCGCGTCCTCGAACACCACGGCCCGATCCGCGGGCACCCCGAGTTCCTCGGCCGCTGCCAGGAAAGTGTCCGGTGCGGGCTTGCCCTTCAGGTGGCGCTCCTTGAGCGTGTTCCCGTCCACGCGCACGCTGAAGTAGTCCGCGATGCCCGCGGCGTCCAGCACCGCCTGGCAGTTCGCGTTGGAGGACACGACAGCGCAGGGCAGCCCCGCCTCGCGCGCGGCCTCCAGGTACCGTCGCGAACCCTCGTAGGCCCGCACCCCGTCCTGCTCGATCAGCCGCAGCACCAGGTCGTTCTTGCGGTCGCCGATCTCCCGCACCTGCTCCTCGTCCAGGTGGAACCCGCGCGCTTCGAGGAAGGCCCGCACCCCGTCGGCGCGGGGCTTGCCGTCCACGTACTCCTCGTAGTCGTGCACGGGATCGAAGGGTTCGCCGCGGCCGTCGAGGAACTCGTCGAACACCTGTTGCCACGCCTTGGCGTGCACAACAGCCGTTTTGGTCAGCACACCGTCCAGATCGAACAGCAGCGCGGCCGTGTTCGCGGGGACACCCAGCTCGTTGCGTTCCACCACACCTGGCTACCCGTGCCCGCGCCGTGCCAACCGCAGGTTCAGCCGGGCAGGTTCGGGTACCCGAACGACATGGTTTCCCGAACCCTGGAGATCGAACGCAAGTACGAGATGCCGAAGGCCGCGGAGCTGCCGCAGGTCCCGGGCACCGTCCGGCACGGGCCGGACGAGCTGGTGCTGGACGCGATCTACCACGACACCGCCGACCTGCGGCTGGCCAGGGCGGGCATCACCCTGCGCCGCCGCACCGGTGGCGAGGACGCCGGTTGGCACCTCAAGCTCGGCGTGGACACCGAGCACCGCACCGAACTGCGTGAACCGCTGCGTAAGAAGCTGCCCGAGTCGCTGGCCGAGGCCGTGCGCGGCTACACGCGGGGTGCGGCGCTGGCCCCGGTGGCGCACATCCGCACGCACCGGCAGCGCTGGACCCTCAGCGGGAAGTCAGGCCGCGCGCTGGCCGAGGTCGTGGTGGACGACGTGTCCGCGCAGACCCTGGGTGAGTCGGCCACGCTGATGGGCTGGCGCGAGGTCGAGGTGGAACTGCTCGGGGGCGACCCGGGCCTGCTCGACCGGATCGGCTCCGCGCTGGCCGAGGCGGGCATCGAACGTTCGTCCGCACCGGCGAAGTTGACGCGCGTGCTCGGCGACCGGTTGCCGACCCGCGTCATCCGCAAGCCGAAGACCGCGGGCGAGGTCGTGCTGGCCTACCTGCGCGCCCAGGTGGCGACGATCGCCGCGCAGGACGTGCGCGTGCGACTGTCGGAGGAGGACTCGGTCCACCAGATGCGCGTGGCCACCCGGCGTGCTCGCAGTGCGCTGCAAGCCTTCCGCAAGGTCGTGCCGGGGCAGCGCGTGCTGATCGGCGAACTGCGCTGGCTCGGCGCCGTGCTGGGCGAGTCGCGGGACCGCGAGGTGCTGCTGGAGCGGTTCACCGAGCAGGTCTCCGCACTGCCCGACGAGCTGGTGCTCGGCGGGGTGCGCGGGCGGCTCACCGAGCACTTCACCAGCCGCCCGCCGGAGTTGGCGGGCGACCGGTACTTCGCGCTCCGGGACGCCCTGGACCGGTTGGTGGCCGACCCGCCCACCCCACCGCTGGCCGGCCGCCCCGCGGCCAAGGTGCTGATCCCGTTGGTGCGCAAGGCATGGCGGCGCGTCGAACGGGCCCGTCGCGGAGGGGACAAGTCGCTGCACGACGTGCGCAAGGCCGCCAAGCGGTTCCGGTACGCCGCCGAGACAGTCGTGCCCGCGGTTGGCAAGCCCGCGGAGAAGTCCGTGCGCAGGGCCAAGTCCGTGCAGAAGCTGCTCGGTGAGCACCAGGACACCGTTGCGGCGCGCGGAGAACTGCGGACACTGGGTGTGCAGGCGCACCTGGGTGGGGACAACGGCTTCACCTACGGCCTGCTGCACGCCGCCGAGGCTCAGCGCGCCGAGCAGGTCGAGGCCGAGTTCCCGGCCGTGTGGCGCAAGGCCGCCAAGCCGAAGCGCCTGCGGTGGTTGAAGCGAGGAGAACTCTCATGAGTACCAAGCGAAAGCCGACCCGCGCCGAGTACGAGCGGGGTCTCTACGGCTACCACGACCCGACCGCCGAACTGGGTGGGGCCGCGCCTACCGTGAGCGCGCTGACCCCGCGTATCTGGCTTGCCTCGATCGGCATGGTGCTGTGTGTGGCCGCCGCCGTGTTCGCGCTGTGGCTCGGCGTGGTCTGGGCCGGTGTGCTGCTCGTGGTGCTGGCCGCCACGGCGCTGGTGGACCTGTGCTGGGTCGTGCACCGCAAGCGCCGTGGCGAGCCTGGTTGATCCTCAGCTGTGCAGGTTCGCCCCGTAGAGCTCGGTCAACGCGGTCCAGTGGCGCTCGGCGGCGTCGACGTCATACGTTGGGTTGTCCGCCACGGCGAACCCGTGCGCGGCCGGGTAGGTCGCGATGGTGTGCCGCACCCCGGCGCTGACCAGGGCCTGCTCCAGTCGCTCGAACTGCTCGGCCGGGAACGAGCTGTCGTTCTCGGCCGCGGCCACGTGCAGTGCGGCGCGGATCCGGTCGGCCAGCAGGTGTGGGCTGTCCGGATCCTCGGCGGCGGCGAGGTGGCCACCGTGGAACGAGGCGGCGGCCGCGATCCGCTCCGGGTGGTGCCCGGCCGCGGTCAGCGACATGCGGCCACCCATGCAGTACCCGGTGGTGCCGACCTTCGTCCCGGCCACCTCGGGGCGGTCGGCGAGGAAATCGAGGAACGCCGCGGTGTCGCGCACGACCCGCTCCGTGGTCAAGGTCGCCATGAGCTCACCAAGGCGCTTGCGCTCGTCCGGGTCGCCGAACGCCGTGGCGAGGTCGAACGGGGCGTACTCGGTTCGGTAGTACACGTTGGGCAGCAGCACGGCGTAGCCCAGCCCCGCGAGCCGGTCCGCCATCGCTGAGAAGGTCTCCCGCACGCCGCCCGCGTCCGGGTAGAGAATGACTGCTGGCCAGCTGCCGCTGCTCGACGGCGTGTGCAGTGTCGCGGCGCAGGCGCCGTCCTCGGTGTTGATCGTGACCTGGGTGCTGGGCATGGTGCACACGTTATCGATCACGGTTGGGGTGGGCGCCGGGTATCGCTCATGGCGAAACGAGGTCCGAGCGGGACTCGCGCCGCAGGCGGGGGCGCTTCTCAGGCCGGGAGTCGCGTGCGGGTGGCCGGAACTCGCGCTCCGCTGGGCGGGATTCGTGTGTGGGTCGCCGGGACTCGTGCTTCCGAGCCTGGGACTCGTGCTCCTCAGAGCGGGATTCGCGTGCTGGTGGCCGGGAGTCGCGGTCCCGGGCGCGGGATTCGCGCTTCTCAGGCCGGGACTCGCACGCCCCAGAGCGGGAGTCGTGCTCCTCAGGCTGGGACTCGCGCCCCGCTGGCCGGGATTCGCGCTCGCCAGGCCGGGACTCGCGCTCCTCAGAGCGGGACTCGCGTCCCCGAGCCCGGGGCTCGCGCTCGCCAGCGCGGGACTCGCGCCCCCCAGGCCGGGACTCGCTGGGTGGGGTTACCAGTGGGCGGGGCGGGTCAGGGTGGGCGGCAGGCGGGTCGCCGAGTCCCCGCGGGCGGCGTTGACCTGCGACTGGGTGAGGAAGATCGCCGCGGACAGATCGGCCCCGGGTACGGCGGTGTCCCGCAGGTCCGCGCCGATCAGGTCGGCCAGCCGCAGGTCCGCCCCGCTGAGGTCGGCGCCGATCAGGTAGGCCCCGCGCAGGTTGGCGCCCCGCAGGTCGGCGCCGCGCAGCCGGGCGCCGATCAGGTCGGCGCCCCGCCGGTCCTTGCGCTTGCCGCGCACGCCGGAGCGGACGAGTTCGCTGGTGCGCAGCAGCACGGTGTTGACCTGCTGGCGGTGTGCTGCCACGTCGAGGGCCAGCAGCTGCTCAGGGCTTTGCCTGGTGAGGTCCTCGGTGCGGGTCAGCAGGTCGGCCACCTCGCGGTGCACGGGCTTGGCGGCGGGCAGGGTCAGGGCCTCGGCCAGGTACCAGAGCAGTTCGTGCAGCTGGCGCATGACGGGCAGCACGGCGAACATGCTGGCCGCGGTCTCGGGGGCCTGGCGCCAGTCGCGGGCGCCGAAGGTCACCTGCGAGACCTTCTGGCCCGCGCCGAAGCAGTCGTACACCGTGCAGCCCTGGAAGCCCTTGGGCCGCAACTGCTGGTGGATGCCGCAGCGGAAGTCCTGCCGCAGGTTCGGGCAGGGCGTGCCCACGTCCTTGCTGATGGCGAAGTCGGCGGAGGCGGTGAACGCCAGGCCCACGCAGCACAGGGCGAAGCAGTTCGAACAGTCGGAGGTCAGCCCCAGGTCTTTCCTGTCACGCACCCGCGGAGCCTAGCCGCTGTTCGCGGACGTGCTGGGCGTGCCGGGGCGGGTAGCCGTACTTCTGCAGGCGCACGTCACAGGACTCGGTCATGTACGACAGCGAGTAGTAGACGCTGACGATCACGCCGAGGCCGGTGGCCATCAGCACCACCCACAGCGGGCCGCGCAGCAGCGTGAAGAACACGAACAGCGCCAGCAGCGCGGGCAGGATCTGCACCACCGCGCGCAGCAGGTGCCGCAGCGCCCAGGTCCGGCAGGTGACGTCGTGCAGCACCCACTCCCGGCACCGCTGGGGCAACCGGCCGCCGTAGACGTACCAGATCCACTGCACAGGGTTGGGCCGCATGGGTCGATCGTACACCAATCGTTGGTGCACAAATCATTGGTACGATCTGTGACGTGACTGACGTGGACGCCGACCCCCTGGCGCTGGAACGGCAGGTGTGCTTCGCCCTGTCGGTGGCCTCGCGCAGCGTGCTGGCCGTGTACCGGCCGCTGCTGGAACCGATGGGCCTGACCCACCCGCAGTACCTGGTGATGCTGGCGCTGTGGGAGGACTCCCCGCTGTCGGTGCGCGATCTGAGCGGGCTGCTGCAACTGGACCCGGGCACGCTGTCCCCGCTGCTCAAGCGGCTGGAGGCGGCCGGTTACGTGCGCCGCGAGCGGGACCGCCAGGACGAGCGGCTGCTGGCCGTCACCCTGACCGAGTCCGGTCGTGCGCTGCGGGCCCAGGCCGAGCGCATCCCGCCCGCGATCGTGGCGCGGCTCGGTATGGGGCTGGACGAGTTGATGCGCCTGCACGGGGACCTGATGCGGGTCATCAACGCGGCCACCGAGGCCGTGCGGAACGAGCGCGATCAGCCCCGCTGAAGGGTGCCGATGACCTCGCGGGCTGGCTCACCTCCTGCCAGTCAGCTCCAGCAGGACGCGCACGGCCTGGGGCAGCGAGTCGAGGGTCCGTACGGCCTCGGGAACCGCAACGGACTGCCAGCCGGGACCGGCGACCAGCACGAGCATGCCGTACCCGTCGAGCAGGTCCGCCAGCGGCACCTGCTCGGCTTGCTCGGCGCCGTGCGCCCAGACGACGGTCAACTGCGGGCGCAGCTTGTCGACGGCCTGGAGCAGGGCCTGCGCTGGCACGCGGGCCCCGAGGCTGCGCGTGGGACAGCCCCGCTCGGCCAGCGCCGCAGCCAGCACGTCCAGTGGCAGGGTGTGCAGTTCCTCCGGTGCGCAGGCCAGCAGCGCGGGCAGCCTGCCCCGCTCCGGTGGGTCGGGGACCTGCCGCAGCGCGTGCAGCACGCTCGCGCTGGCCATGTGCTCCACCTCGATGCCCGCGCCCGATTCGCCGACCTTGCGGCCCAGTTCGATCAGCACCGGCATGAAGACCTGCTGCCAGGCGGGCACCACGCCGTGCCGCGCGATCAGGTCCGTGGCCAGCACGCGCATGCGCGGCGCGTCCAGTCGTGCCGCTGCCCTGGCGAACCCGCGCGCCTCGGCCGCGTGCGAGCCCACCGCCACGGCCTGGCCGCCACCGCCGTCGCGCGGGCGTTCGGGCACCGGCTGCCCCAGCGCGCTCGCCGCCGCGGCGGCCGGGGTGAGCCCCTGCGCGGTCAGTTCCACCATGCGTCGTAGGCGATCGGCGTCCACATCGGTGTACCGGCGGTGCTTGCCCTGCTCGCGGGTGCTCGGACCGAGCCCGTAGCGGCGGTCCCAGGTGCGCAGGGTGGTCGGCGAGACGCCCAGCATGCGCGCCAGCGCGCCGGGGCTCCACTCCGCCATCCGACTCCGCCTCCCACCTCGGTCCGGACACGATAGCGGGACACCCGGCGCCGGATGATCAGCTCGCGTTGTCCGGTGTGGCGACCCAGCCTAGAATCGATTCGAAATCGGTTCAACTGGCGGATCGGAGCTGTTCTGGTGACCGACACCGAGGTGGTCGTGGTTGGCGCGGGGCTGGCCGGGCTGGCCGCGGCCATCGGCCTGACCGGCGCGGGGCGGTCGGTGCGGCTGGTCGAGGCCGCCGAGGAGGTGGGCGGCCGGGTGCGCACCGACCTGCTCGACGGCTTCCGGCTGGACCGCGGCTTCCAGGTGCTCAACCCGGCCTACCCCGCCGTGCGCGACCTGGTCGATCTGCCCGCACTGCGCCCGGGCCGGTTCCTGCGCGCGCTGCGTGTCCGCGACGGGGACCACGTCCACCTGCTGCGCCTGCGCTCCGCGCTCCAGTTCCCCGTCCGCGACCTCGCCGCGCTGGCGGCCCTGTCCGCCCGCGACCTCCTGCTGCCCGGTCGGTGGATCGCCACCGCCGAGGACCGCGACACCCTGGGTGAGTTGTACTGCGCCGGTCTGTCCCGGGCCACCACGGAGCGGATCCTGCGGCCGTTCCTCAGCGGAGTGCTGCTCGACGCCGACCTGGCCACGTCCTCGCGGGCGTTCCACCTGATCTGGCGCGCCTTCCTGCGGGCCGCCCCGGTGCTGCCCGACACCGGCATGGCCGCGCTGCCGCGCCAACTCGCCGACCGGCTGCCTCGCGGCACGCTGGTCACCGGCACACCCGTGCGGCACGTGCGACCCGACTCGGTGCACCTCGCCGACGGACGCCGCCTGTCCTGCCGGGCTGTCGTGGTGGCCACCGACGGGTCCACCGCCGCGAGCCTGCTGCCCGGTGTGCGGGAACCGGGCTGGCGCAGCGTCACCACCCTGTACTACCGGGCCGACCAACCGCCTCTGCGCCTGCCGGTGATCACCGTGGACGCCGCGCGCGGGCCCGTGGTCAACACCCTGGTGCCCAGCCAGGTCGCACCGGGTTACGCGCCAGCCGGGTCCAGCCTGATCAGCGCCTCTGTGCTGGGCGGCGCCGACGAGCACGCCGTGCGCGCCCACCTCGCCCAGCTCTACGGCACCGACACCAGCCGCTGGGAGCTGCTCGCCGTCTACCCGGTGCCACGCGCCGTGCCCGCCATGACGCCCACCCACCCGGTGCGGCGGCCCGTTCGCGTGCGGCCCGGGCTGTACGTGTGCGGGGACCACCGGGACACCAGCTCCATCCAGGGCGCGCTGGTGTCCGGGCGGCGCACGGCCCGGCAGGTGCTCGCCGATTTGTGAGGTCCCGGCGCGGCCGGAAAAATCCCGGAAGAAATCTTCGGGGGAGATGTCGATCCCGCGCTCGCCCGTTCGACGCAGTGGTGAGAGGCGGGGAGCGACCCCGCCCCGCGACCGAGGAGTCACCATGCCGCGCTTCATGACGCTGATCCGCATCGACGAGAAGAACGTGCCCGAGGGCGGCCCCAGCCCCGAGCTCCACCAGCGCATGGACGCACTGTTCGAGGAGATCACCAAGGCCGGGGTCATGCTGGAGACCAACGGTCTGCGGCCCACCGCCGAGGGGGTTCGGGTCACCTGGTCGGGCGGCCAGCTCAGCCGCACCGACGGGCCCTTCACCGAGAGCAAGGAGGTCATCGGCGGGTACTCGATCGTCCAGGCCGAGAACATGGCCGAGGCGATCAAGTGGGCCGAGCGTTTCCTGGCCGTGCACGAGGACTACTGGACGATCACCGCCGAGGTCAGGCAGCTCGCCGGGGAGTGACCCACCCACCGGGGTCAGGCGCCGTGGCACGACCCGCGCGCCTGCCCCGGGGGCTGCTGGATCCTTGCTGGGCTCGCGGCGTCCCGTCCCTGATCTGGAAGGATCCACGCGACGGACCTCAGGCGGCCTGCTTGGTGGTACACACCTCATCCAGCAGTTCGACGAGCTTGCTGGGCTGGTCGATCATTGCGTCGTGGCCGCTGTGCAGCTCGAAGGAGCGCCAGCCAGCAGACTCGTCGACTCGGGACATGTCGGCCCACGGTCCGTGGTCCTGTCCGGTGACACAGCGGATGTAGACCTGTTCGACACCGTCGTTCCAGCCGTCCGGCAGGTGCAGTGGCGTGGTGACCGTGGCGTACGGGTGCGGGGTCAGCCGACGCTGCACCCAGGCCAGGTCCTCGCCGTGGACACCCATCGCGGCCGCGTCGCCCGGCATGATCACGCCCACGCCGTCGATCACCGTGCGCATCTCGGGGAGGTGGTCGCCGAAGGGGGTCACGGTGATGATGCTGTCGCCGTCGACTGGCACCGGGCTGTCCAGACAGATCAGTCGGCGCACGGCCGGGTGCCGCAGCCGGGCGGTGACGCCGGCCGCGACCATGCCACCGAAGCTGTGCCCGACCAGCGTCACGCCGGTCAGTTCCTCCGACTCGATCATCGCCAGGACGTCGGTGATGTGCGTGTTCAGGTCGACGTCCGGGGTCAGTAGATGCGCTCGCCGAGGCCGGTGAGCGTGACCGCGTGCACGTCGTGGCCCCGGGCCCGCAGCGGTCCGAGCGTCCTGCGCCAGCACCAGCCGCCGTGCTGCGCGCCGGGAATGAGAATCAGGGAGCTGTCATTCATGAGGTGACCTCTGTTGCGCGGCGGGACGTGTCGATCTGGGGCTATGACCGGGTTGGTTTCGGTAGTTCAGCGGTGATCTTCTCGAGCAGGGTGTGCAGGGCGGTCCGTTCGAGGGGGTCCAGCGGGGCGAGGATCGCCTCATCCACGTCAGCCATCGCGCTGTCGATCCCGGCGATCAGCTCCATGCCGACCGGCGTCGCGTAGACGCGCTTACTGCGTTCGTCGCCGCCTTCCATGCGGCGCTCGACAAGACCGCGGCGCTCGAGCCCCTGCAACAAACTCGAGACGCTCGCAGCGCCCCGGCGCGTTTTCTGCGCGATGTCGCGCTGGATCGCCCCGGGTTGCTGGATCACGTATCCGAGCACAAAGCCCTGCTCGAAGCTGAGCTCTCGGCTCCGGAACCAGTCCTCGCCGCCCTTGTGCTTGGCCCATGCGATCCAGCGGATGAGCTCAAGGGTGGCCAACGTGCTGTCCCGACCGTCCATAGTCGCAACGCTAACTGTTCGATCTCATACAATCAAGGACCGGAGAGTCTGTGATCGAACTGATTGCGGTGTCCGGCTGATCGCACTGCTGACGCGCGGGGGCGGTCTACCTGCCCAGCAGCGAACCCACTGCCTTGGCGATCGCCGGGGCGTCGATCTCGGCGGCGGCGAGCAGCTCGGCGGGCGTGCCGGAGGTGGGCATGATCCGCACGGCCAGCTTGTGCACTCTGGGCGGCCGGGCCAGGTCCGAGACGGCGGCCAGCACGGCGTCGCCCAGACCGCCCTCGGGCCAGTGGTCCTCCACGGTGACGAGCAACCCGGTGTCCCGCGCGGCGGCCCGCACGGTGTCCTCGTCCAGCGGCTTGATCGAGTAGCAGTCGATCACCCTCGCGGTGGTGCCCTGACTGGCCAGCAGATCGGCGGCGGCCTCGGCTTCGCCCACGGTGATGCCGCAGGCCAGCAGGGCCACCTCGTCCGCGTCGCTGGAGCGCAGCACCCTGCTCCCTCCAATGTGGACGTCCTCAGTGGACGGAGTGCGCACCACCGTCTTGCCGCGCAGGGTCCGCAGGTACGAGATGCCCTTGCGGTCGGCCATCTGCGCCACGAGCTGGGCCGTCTGGTTGGCGTCCGACGGGTGCAACACGGTACTGCCGTGCACCGCCCGCAGTGCCGCCATGTCCTCCAGGGCCATCTGCGAGGGCCCGTCCTCACCGATGGACACACCGGCGTGCGAGCCGACCAGGCGCAGGTCGGCACGGGAGATCGCGGCCATGCGGACGAAATCGTAGGCGCGGGACAGGAAGGCCGCGAACGTGGAGGCGTAGGGCACCCAGTCGCGCACCTGAAGGCCCACCGCCGCGGCGATCATCTGCTGCTCGGCGATGAACATCTCGAAGTAGCGGTCCGGGAGCTGCTTGGCGAACAGGTCGCTGTGCGTGGAGTTGGACACCTCGCCGTCCAGCGCGACCACCTCCCCGCGCTGCTCGCCCACCGCCAGCAGGGCGTCACCGTACGCCTGGCGGGTGGCCACCTGCTCGCCGAGCGCCCAGGTGGGCAGTTCCGCGCCGGTGACGGCGAACGCGTACGGCTTCGCCCTGACCTCGGGCCTGGTCACCCGCACGGTCAGGTTCCTGACCCCGCCCAGTTCCGCGATCGCGGCCTCCGGGTCGTCCAGCGGCTTGCCGTGCTTGCCAGGCAGGTCCTCCACGGCCTTGACCCCGCGACCCTTGCGCGTCTTGGCCAGCACCACGGTCGGCTTGCCGGTGGTCGCCTCCGCACCCTGGTAGGCCTCCTCGATCGCGTCCACGTCGTGGCCGTCAACCGTGATCGCGTGCCAGCCGAAGGCCCTCGCCCGTTCCGCGTAGCGCTCCAGGTGCCAGCCGGTCATCGTCTCCCTGGTCTGGCCCAGCCGGTTCACGTCCACGATCGCGATGAGGTTGTCCAGTCCGGCGTGCGCCGCGTGCTCGAACGCCTCCCAGATCGAGCCCTCGGCCATCTCCGAGTCCCCGCACAGGACCCACACCCGGTACGGCAGCCGGTCCAGTTTGCTGCCCGCCAGCGCGATGCCCACCCCGATCGGCAGCCCCTGGCCCAGTGAGCCGGTGGCTACGTCGGTCGGCGGGATGCGCGGGGTCGGGTGGCCCTCCAGCCTGCTGTCCAGCCGCCGGAAGGTGAGCAGCTCCTCATCGGTGATCGCGCCCGCCGCCTTGAGCACGCTGTAGTACAGCGGAGAGGCATGCCCCTTCGAGAAGATCAGGTGGTCGTTGCGAGGGTCGTCCGGGGCCTGGTAGTCCAGTCGCAGGTGGCCGTCGAGCAGCACCGCCAGCAGGTCGGCCGCCGACATCGAGGACGTCGGGTGCCCGGACCCGGCCTTGGCACTGCACCGGATGGAGTCCACTCGCAGTTGCTGTGCCAGTTCACGGCGGAAATCGCTGTCGGCCATCTGTCCTCCCAGTCGTGTCGAGCCTCCTTGCTGAGCTACCCGCGAGGTGGTGAGTGAAACCGTTCCGGCTGGGTATCCGGGCCTCATGACCGCCGCCGAGTTCGAGGCCAAGGTGCACGAGCACTGGACTCGTGCGCACGCCGCCGCGATGCAGGGCCAACTCGCCGAGGTGCTCGACACCGTCCTGGCGATCCAGGCTGCCTGCTTCCTGCGCTACAACCGGCAAGCCATGGCCTTGACCGGTATCGGACGGCCGGAGTTCGCCGCGCGACTGCGCGAGCACGCCCGCCGGGAGATCGAGTACGCGCTGCGGGTCGCTCGGCGGCTGAACGACCTCGGCGGGCACAGCGAGTTCGACGCCAACGCGCTGGTGGCCGAGGAGGGCCCGGACGGGGCGGACCGGTTGGACCCGGACCGCGTGGTGGAGGAGAACCGGGTCGCCCGGCGCGTGGTCGTCACGACCTACCAGGACATCCTCGGCTGGATCGGGCAGGGCGACCCGGTGACCCGCCACCTGATCGAGTCGATACTGGACGAGGAGCGGAGCACATGAGCGAGACCGTGGGCGACTACCTGCTGCGACGGCTGCGCGACTGGGGCGTCGAACAGGTCTTCGGCTACCCCGGTGACGGCATCAACGGCATCGTCGCCGCCTTCGGCAAGGCCGGGGACCAGCCCCGGTTCATCCAGGCCAGGCACGAGGAGATGGCGGCGTTCCAGGCGGTGGGCTACGCCAAGTTCAGCGGCGAGGTGGGGGTCTGCATGGCGACCTCCGGGCCGGGGGCCATCCACCTGCTCAACGGCCTGTACGACGCCAAGCTCGACCACGTGCCGGTGGTGGCGATCGTGGGACAGACCGCCCGCAGCGCCATGGGCGGCAGCTACCAGCAGGAAGTGGACCTACAGAGCCTGTTCAAGGACGTGGCCAGCGAGTACCTCGTCGAGGTCAACGTGTCCGAGCAGTTGCCCAACGCACTGGACCGGGCGATCCGCGTCGCACAGGCCGAGCGCGCGCCCACCGCCCTGATCATCCCCAACGACTTGCAGGAGGAGCCCTACAACCCGCCGCGGCACGTGTTCAAGCACGTGCCCTCCAGCCCGCCGAGCACGGTTCACTCGGTGACCACGGCCGACCCCGCCGAGATCGAGCGCGCCGCCGAGGTGCTCAACGCGGGGGAGCGGGTCGCCATCCTGGTCGGGCAGGGCGCCCGGCGGGCAGCCGACCAGGTGGTCCAGGTGGCCGAGCTGACCGGTGCCGGGGTGGCCAAGGCCTTGCTGGGCAAGGACGTGCTGCCCGACGACCTGCCCTTCGTCACCGGCTCCATCGGGCTGCTGGGCAGCCGGCCCAGCTACGAGCTGATGGAGGGCTGCGACACCCTGCTCATCGTGGGCTCCAACTTCCCGTACTCGCAGTTCCTGCCTTCCTTCGGCAAGGCCCGTGGGGTCCAGATCGACATCGACGGCAAGTTCATCGGGATGCGCTACCCGACCGAGGTCAATCTGGTCGGCGACGCAGCGTCCACTTTGGATGCACTGATCCCCTTGCTGGAGAGGAAGTCCGACAGGTCCTGG
The DNA here is from genome assembly GCF_000525635.1 of Kutzneria viridogrisea DSM 43870. Lineage (NCBI taxonomy): Bacteria > Bacillati > Actinomycetota > Actinomycetes > Pseudonocardiales > Pseudonocardiaceae > Kutzneria > Kutzneria viridogrisea. Next base: position 5,130,920 of record NZ_CP007155.1, on the reverse strand, counting down.
CGGGAGCGCGTGGAGAGGGGCGTGCGGCGCTGGTGGGAGGTCATGGAACGGGAGGCCATGGTGCCCGCCGATCCGATCAACCCGATGCGCATCACCTGGGAGCTGTCCGCGCGCATCCCGGACAACGCCATCGTCACCGCCGACTCCGGCTCGGCCGCCAACTGGTACGCGCGCACACTCAGGATGCGCGGGAACATGCGAGGATCCCTCTCGGGCACGCTGGCGACGATGGGGCCCGGTGTGCCCTACGCGATCGGCGCCAAGTTCGCCCACCCGGACCGCCCCGCGATCGCGCTGGTTGGCGACGGGGCGATGCAGATGAACGGGCTGGCCGAGCTGATCACGCTCAAGCGGTACTACCCGCGGTTCAGCGATCCGCGGTGCGTGATCTGCGTGCTGCACAACAACGACCTCAACCAGGTCACCTGGGAGCTGCGGGCGATGGGCGGTGCGCCCAAGTTCGAGGAGTCCCAGGTGCTGCCCGACATCTCCTACGCCGACTTCGCCCGCTCGCTCGGGCTCGGCGGCGTCACCGTCACCGATCCCGAGCGGATGGGCGCCGCCTGGGACGAGGCGCTGGCCGCCGACCGGCCGGTGCTGCTGGACGTGCACTGCGACCCGAACATCCCGCCGATCCCACCGCACGCCACCTTCGAGCAGATCAAGTCCGCCGCCGAATCCGTGCTCAAGGGCGATCCCGACGCGTGGAACCTGCTCACCAAGGGCGTACGCACCAAGGTCCAGGAGTTCCTGCCCGGGCGGGGCTGATGGCCACCTCCACCGCGCCGACGGTCCTGGGGTTCGGGCGGCCCCCGCGCGGATCCGCGCTGGGGGAGTACTTCCGCACCACCGACCACAAGCGCATCGGCATGCTGTACCTGGCCACCACGTTCGGGTTCTTCCTCGTCGGTGGGGTGCTGGCCCTGCTGATGCGCACCGAACTGGCCGCACCGGGTCTCCAGTTCCTCTCCCAGGAGCAGTACAACCAGCTGTTCACCATGCACGGCACGATCATGCTGCTGCTCTACGCGACCCCGAACGTGTTCGGCTTCGCCAACCTGGTGCTGCCCATCCAGATCGGCTCGCCCGACGTGGCCTTCCCGCGCCTGAACGCCCTGTCCTACTGGCTGTACCTGCTCGGCGGGCTGATCGTGCTCGCCGGGTTCGCCACACCGGGCGGGGCGGCGGACTTCGGCTGGTTCGCCTACGCCCCGCTCAACGACCTCGCCCACTCGCCGGGGGTGGGCGGGGACCTGTGGGCCGCGGGGCTGATCGTCAGCGGCCTGAGCAGCATTCTCGGCGCGGTCAACATGATCACGACCGTGGTGTGCCTGCGCGCGCCCGGCATGACCATGTTCCGGATGCCGATCTTCACCTGGAACATCCTGTTCACCTCGTTCCTGGTACTGATGGCCTTCCCGATCCTGACCTCCGCGCTGTTCGGTCTGGAGGCCGACCGGCACCTGGGCGCGCACGTGTTCGACCCCGCCAACGGGGGCGCCATCCTGTGGCAGCACCTGTTCTGGTTCTTCGGCCACCCCGAGGTCTACATCGTTGCCCTGCCCTACTTCGGCATCGTGTCGGAGATATTCCCGGTGTTCAGCCGAAAACCGCAGTTCGGCTACCGGGGGCTGGTCTTCGCCACCATCGCCATCGCGTTCCTGTCGGTGACCGTGTGGGCGCACCACATGTTCGCCACGGGGGCGGTGCTGCTGCCGTTCTTCTCCTTGACCAGCTACCTGATCGCCGTGCCCACCGGCATCAAGTTCTTCAACTGGATCGGCACCATGTGGCAGGGGCAGCTGACCTTCGAGTCCCCGATGCTGTGGTCGATCGGCTTCCTGCTGACCTTCCTGTTCGGCGGCCTGTCGGGGGTGCTGCTGGCCTCCCCGGTGCTGAACTTCCACGTGACCGACAGCTACTTCGTCATCGCACACCTGCACTACGTGCTGTTCGGCACCATCGTGTTCTCCACCTTCGCCGGGGTCTACTTCTGGTTCCCGAAGTTCACCGGCCGGATGCTGGACGAGCGGCTAGGCAGGCTGCACTTCTGGCTGACCTTCGTCGGGTTCCACACCACGTTCCTGGTGCAGCACTGGCTCGGCGCCGAGGGCATGCCCCGCCGCTACGGCGACTACCTGCCCACCGACGGCTTCACCACGCTGAACACGATCTCCACGATCGGCTCGTACGTGCTGGGCCTGTCCATGCTGCCGTTCATCTGGAACGTGATGCGCAGCTACCGGTTCGGGGAGCGCGTCACCGTGGACGACCCCTGGGGCTACGGCAATGCCCTGGAGTGGGCGACCAGTTGCCCGCCACCGCGGCACAATTTCCAAGCCCTGCCGCGGATCCGCTCCGAGCGGCCCGCGTTTGATCTGCACTACCCGCACGTGAGGTCCGCCGCACGTGAGTGAACCCGAGGCCTCCGAGCAACGGCGATTGGCCCGCAACCTCAACGAGTTGTTGCAGGAGTTGCGGGTCGCCCAGACCGGAGTGCAGGTGCTGTTCGGTTTCCTGTTGTCGTTGGCTTTCACCGAGCGCTACGCGCACGCCGACGGCTTCCTGCACATCGTGCACATCACCACCGTCATGCTGGCCGCGGTGGCGGTGTGCCTGCTGATCGCCCCGGTCGCCTGGCACCGTGTGCTGTTCCGCCGTGGCCGCCGCGAAGCCGTGGTCAACCGGGGCTCCGTGCTGACCGTTCTCGGCCTGACGGCACTGGCGCTGGCGATGGCCGGTGCCGTGCTGCTGATCGGCTACACTATTTTCGGCGGCCTGGTCGGCGGACTGCTCTCCGCCGCCATCGCGCTGCTCTACCTGTTGCTGTGGTTCGGCGTTCCGCTGTGGGCGCGGCGCTGATCGGCGCGGCCAACCCGCACACGAAAAAAGCCGGTGCGTCCTCCGCCGGAAGCGGAGGACGCACCGGTACCGCGGCGCCGAGCGCTACTTGTTGAACACGTTCTTGACCGCATCCTTGACCTTCTCGCCGGCCTGCTTGAGGCCGCCCGCGGCCTGGTCGGCCTTGCCCTCGGCCTGGAGCTGCTCGTTGCCGGTCGCGTTGCCCGCGGCTTCCTTGGCCTTGCCCTTGAGCTCCTCGGCCTTGTTCTCGAACTTGTCGCCAGTGCTCATGTCCGTGTTTTCCCTTCCCTAGGATCGCGGGACCTACTGGGGAATACCCGGATGAGTGGTGCTCAAACACCACGATTGGAAGTATCTGGCGCGGGTATTTCGAGTCCATGCTGGACTATCCGGAGACCCTCCGCGCGAAGCTCGCCGAGGGAGCGCTCGACCTGCCCCTGCCCGGATCCGGTGCGACCAGGCGCAGGTGGTCGGAACTGGCTCGCCTCGGCAGAACCGACCTGCCCCTGGCGCGGGTGGCCGAGGGGCACTGCGATGCCGTGGCGATCCTGGCCGAGGCCGACCGCAAATCCGTTCCGGGCGCGCTCTACGGGGTGTGGGCCGCGCGCTCCGGCGGTACCGGCGCGGTGCTGCGCGGCGACCGGCTGACCGGCACGGTACGGTTCTGCTCCGGGGCGCACGGCATCGACCGGGCGCTGGTCGTGGCCCTGGATGAGCAGCGGCGCAGCGTGCTGGTCGAGGTGGACCTTCGCGAGGACCGGGTGCGGCCGGTGGAGGGCACCTGGCAGGCGTTGGGCATGGCGGACTCGGACAGCCCCGACGTGGTGCTCGACGAGGTGCCCGTGCACGCCGACCAGATCGTGGGCGAACCGGGTTTCTACCTGGAGCGTCCCGGGTTCTGGCTCGGCGGCGGGGGCGTGGCCGCGGTGTGGCTGGGCGGCGCGGCGGGTGTCGTCGACTCAGTGCTGGCCGGGTTGCGCGCCCCGGACGAGCACCAGTTGGCGCACCTGGGCGCCTTGCACACGGCGTTGCGGTCGACCCAGGCCCTGCTCGACCAGGCCGCCGAGATCGTGGACGACGATCCGCGCGGTGACCACAGAGTCCTGGTGTGGACGTGCCGGGCCGCTGCCGAGCGGGCCGCGTGGGAGGTGCTCGACCGGGTACCGCGCATCACCGGGCCGACACCGTTGTGCCGGGACGCGGGCTTCGCACAGCGGCTGGCGGACCTCCAGGTCTACGTGCGGCAGCACCACGCGGAGCGGGACCTGGCGGCGCTGGGCGGCGCGGTCGTGCGGGGCGAGGACCGCCGTGTCCTGCCGGTGTTCGACCCCACCGGGTACCGGCGCGTGACCGCGGTCGCGGCCCATCCCGATGACGAAACCCTTGGTGCCGGCGGTGTTCTGCGGCAACTGCACGAACTCGGCGCCTCGATCCGGCTGGTGGTCGCCAGCGACGGCGAGGCGGCGTTCCCCGAGCTTGAGGCGGAGGACCGCGCGGAGCTGGGACGTCGGCGACGCCGTGAACTGGCCGAGGCGTTGGCCGAACTGGGGGTGCACGACGCGGAGGTGCACTGGCTCGGGTTGCCGGATTCCGGCCTGGCACACCACGAAGCGGAACTGACCGAACGGCTGCGTGAGCTGCTGGCGGACGCGGACTGCTGCCTGCTGCCCTGGCCGGGTGACCCGCACCCGGACCACCGGGCCGTGGCCGGGGCCGCACTGGCAGCCGCCCCGGTGACGGCACACCGCTGGTCGTACCCGATCTGGATGTGGCACTGGATGTCCACCACCGATCCGGCCATCCCCTGGCAGCGTGCCCATCGTGTGCCGCTCACGGACCCGGTGCGGCAGGGCAAGTCCGCCGCGCTGCGGGCGTTCGACTCCCAGTTGGTGCGCGGCCCCAACGGTGAGCCGCCCATCCTGCCGCCAGAGGTCCTGGCCCACTTCGAGCGGGACGAGGAGGTGCTGTTCCGCGAGCCGCGACGGGAGAGCGCGCCGCTGGCCCGGTTCAGCGCCCTGTACGCCGCCGACCCGGACCCGTGGCGCACGGCGACCAGCCCGTACGAACAGCGCAAGCGGGCACTCGTGCTGGCCGCACTGCCAAGGCAGCACTACGAGTTCGCCGTCGAACCGGCGTGTGGCGCCGGCGCGCTCACCCGCGAGCTGGCGGCCCGCTGCACCCGTGTGGACGCCTTCGACCCCGTTGCCGAGGCGGTGGCCGCGGCACGTCGGCACAGCGGGGTCGCTGTCCGCCAAGCCACCCTGCCCGAGGGGTTCGGCCCCGAGCGGGCGGATCTCGTCGTGCTGAGCGAGATCCTGTACTACCTGTCCGACGATGAGCTGGACCGCACGCTGGACGCGGTGACCGAGGTGCTGGAACCGGGCGGTGATCTGCTCCTCGTGCACTGGCGGCCGTGGGCGCCGGAGGCCGTGCGGGATGGCGCCGCCGCACACGAGCGGGTGGCCGCACGCCCCGGGCTCGTCAAGGTCGTGTCCCATGTGGACGATCAGTTCCTGCTGGACGTGTTGAGGCGCCGGTGATCCGCGGGGTCGCCGTCGTCGTGCCCGCGCGGGACGAACAGGACACGATCGCGGCCTGCCTGGACGCGATCCGGGTCGCACTGCCGGGTGAGGTGCGGTCGGCGGTGTGCGTGGTGCTGGACCGCTGCACCGACGACACCGAGCGGATCGCCCGCCGCAGCGCCCCGTGGGCCAGGCTGCTGGTCAACCGGGCCGATCTCCCGCTGGGGACGCTCCGCGACCTCGGTGCACGCGCCGCGCTGGCGGCCCTCGGTGTGCCCGCGCGGCGGAGTTGGCTGCTCAGCACGGATGCCGACTCCGTGGTGCGGCCGGGCTGGGTGCGTGATCACCTGGCCCAGGCCGCGCGCGGGGTGTGCGGCTACGCCGGGGCGACCGAGATCACCGACTGGGCGGGCCACACCGAGCGGACCCGCCTGCGGTACCTGGCGGTCGCGGGTGATCCGAGCCGTGAGCACGTCTACGGCGCGAACCTGGGCGTGCGGGCCGACGCCTACCTGGCGGTCGGCGGGTTCGCGGCCCTGGCCACCGGTGAGGACCAGGACCTCTGGGACCGCCTGCGGCTGGCCGGGCACATACTCGTCACCGGCGTCGCGGCGCCAGTGCTGACCAGTTCCCGGCGGCACGGGCGGGCCACCGGTGGGGTTGCCGACCTGCTGGCCGGTCTGATCTCGTGATACCCCAGCCGGTCGGCGGCTCGTTCGTACGGCCGGTGCGGTGCGCAAGTAGGGTTCACCGCGAGTCAGCAGCTTCGAGGAGGCAGGATGTCAGTCGACGCAGGCGATACCGACAGCTTGGCAGTTTTGCTGAGCAAGGACGCCGACGTCCTGATCGCCCGGTGGGTCGCCCTGACCAGCGCGCCGCTGCGCGGCAAGGTCAGCGAGGCTGAGCTCACCAGGGAGTGCCGCGAGCTGTTCGACACGCTGGTGGCCGCGGTGTCCACCGGCAGCCGCGACTTCCAGGACCCGGCCTTCGTCGAGGTCAGGGCCGCGCTGGAGGAACTGTCCCGGAACAGGGCGCGGCTGGGGTTCACCCCCTCGGAGACCGTGGTCGGGGTGTTCGCCCTCAAGCGCGCCATGTTGGAGACAAGTGGCCAGCGCACCGGGGACACCGGCTTGCGCGAGGTCATCGAGTTCACCCTGCTGTTGGACACCCTCGGCCTGTGGACCTTCGAGTGCTACGCCCGCGCCCGCGAGGAGGTCATCGCCCAGCAGGCCGAGCAGCTGCTGGAGCTGACCACCCCGGTGGTGCGGCTCTGGGACGGCGTGCTGGCCGTGCCCCTGGTGGGCACCCTGGACTCGGCGCGCACCCAGGTCGTCATGGAGAAGTTGCTGGAGGCGCTGGTCGAGACCGGTGCCGAGCAGGCGATCGTGGACATCACCGGTGTGCTCGCGGTGGACACCCAGGTGGCCCAGCACCTGCTCAAAACGGTGATGGCCGCCCGGCTGATGGGTGCGGAGTGCACGATCTCCGGCATCCGGCCGCAGATCGCGCAGACCATCGTGGAACTGGGCATCGAGTTCGGCGACATCACCACCAAGGCGAGCCTGGCCGACGCGCTGCTGTACGCGATGCGCCGCTCCGGGGTCGACGTGGTGCGCAAGCGGGCGCAGGTGGGCTGATGGACCGCATCCCCATCCTCAAGATCGGCCAGGTGCTGCTGGTCTCCATCCAGATCGACCTGCAGGACCAGAGCGTGCTCGCGCTGCAGGAGGACCTGGCCGAGCAGATCAGCGCCACCGGGGCGCACGGCGTGATCATCGACATCTCCGCCGTGGAGATCGTGGACTCCTTCATCGGCCGCATGTTCGCGACCATCGCCGCCACCTCGCGGCTGTTCGACGCCGACACCGTGGTGGTCGGCATGCGGCCCGCGGTGGCGATCACCCTGGTGGAGCTGGGCCTGACCCTGGGCCAGGTGCGCACCGCGCTGAACCTGGAGAAGGGGCTGGCGATCCTGGGCAAGCTGGCCGCTGAGCGGGAGCTGGCCGAGGGGCTGGACGACCTCGACGAGCCCGTTCAGGCGAACTCGTGACCGCACCCACCGGTGAGCGGGACGAACTGGTGATCGCCGGTGACGAGGACGTGGTGCGGGTGCGGCAGGTGGTCCGCGGCTTCGCGCTGCGGGCCAAGCTCTCGCTGGTGGACCAGACCAAGCTGGTCACGGCGGCCAGCGAACTGGCCCGCAACGCCGTCAACTACGGGGGCGGCGGTCAAGCGGTGGTCGAACTGGTCGGCAACGGCAGGCGGGTGGGCGTGCGGGCCCGTTTCGCCGACGACGGACCGGGCATCTCCGACGTCGAACTGGCGTTGACCGACGGGTGGACCAGCGGCAGCGGGCTGGGGCTCGGGCTCAGCGGGGCACGCCGCCTGGTGGACGAGTTCGAGTTGGAGACCGAAGTGGGCCGCGGCACGGCGGTCACCATCACCAAATGGGCGCGGTAACCCGGATGACCGAGCCCACGCGCGCCACGGGGTGCCTGCCCACAGTGCAGGACGAGGCGTGGCTGCCGGTGGAGGACCCCGCTGCGGTGGGTGCGGTGCGCCGCAGGGTCAGCGCGTTGGCCCAGCGGCTGGGGTTCCCGCCCTCCCGGGTCGCTGAGATCGGGATCGTGGCCACTGAGCTGGCTACCAACCTGTGCAAGCACGCCGTGCGCGGTGTCGTGCTGCTGCGCTCGGTGCAGGCGGATCAGCCCCTGGTCGAGTTGCTCGCCGTGGACAGCGGACCGGGCATGATCGACCCGGAGACGTGCCTGCGCGACGGCCAGTCCACCACGGGCACGCTGGGCATCGGCCTTGGCGCGGTGACCCGGCTGGCGGACTCGTTCGCGGTGCTGTCCGAGGTGGGCCTGGGCACCGGTTTCGCCACGAGGTTCCACGCCACCCGGCACCCCGTCGACCCGGGCACCACGGCAGCCGGCCTGACCCGTGCGCTGGCGCACGAGCCGGTCTGCGGGGACGCCTACGCCGTGCGCCAGGACGGCGACCAGCTCACGCTGATGCTGTGCGACGGCTCGGGGCACGGACCGATGGCGGCCACCGCCTCGCAGCGAGCTGTCGCCGTGTTCTGCGAGGGTGACCCGTGCGCCCCCGAGGTGGCCGTGCAGCGCATCCACACCGCGCTGGTTGGCACCCGGGGCGGCGCCGTCTCGGTCGCCCGGATCGACCAGGCCGCGGGCACCGTGCGGTTCGCGGGCATCGGCAACGTCGTGGGCAGCGTGCTCTCCGAGCAGGGCCGTCGCGGCATGGTGTCCCTACCGGGCATCGCCGGTTACCAGGCGCGCACGTTCCGCGGCTTCGACTACGAGGCCCCACCGGGGTCACTGGTGGTGCTGCACTCCGACGGGCTCACCGACCGGTGGTCTGTCGACGGCCGCGAGCGACTGCTGGCCGCGCCACCGCTGCTGGTCGCCGGGGCGCTGCTGCGCGAGGCGGGAGTGCGCCGCGACGACGCGTGCGTGCTCGTGGCACGAGTGGGGCAGCCGTGACCGGACAGACCTTGCTCGCCCTGCAACTGCACGAGGACTCCGACGTGTTCCTGCTCCGCCAGCGGGGCAGGGAGGTCGCCCGCGCGGCCGGACTGGACGCCCAGGACCAGATCCGGGTCGCCACCGCCCTGTCCGACCTGGGCCGCATCCTGCTCGGCGGCAGCAGCGAGGTCACCGCCACCTTCCGACTCAGCGCGGACCGGCCCGCCGCACTGGACGTCGAGCTGGTCTGGCCGGGCGAGCGGGTGTGCCCGGAACTGCCCGGCTGGGCCGCCGCGACCCGGCTGCTGGACGAGGTGGTGCCCTCGGCCCGCGCTGAGTTCCAGGTGCTGACCCTGCGCAAGAAGCTGCCCATGGACAGCTTGCCGCCCACGGTGCCCCAGCTGGAGCGGCTGCGCGCCGAGCTGTCCGAGCTGCGCCCCGCCTCCGCACTGGACGAGCTGCGGGCCCAGAACCAGGACCTGCTGGTCACCCTGGACAACCTGGAGCGCAAGCAGCGTGAGCTGGTCCGGCTCAACGAGGAGCTGGAGGAGACCAACCGGGGCGTGCTGGCGCTGTACTCGGAGCTGTCCAGCGAACTGGACCAGACCAACCAGGGCGTGCTGGCGCTCTACGCGGAACTGGACCAGAAGTCCCGCGAGCTGACCCAGGCCAGCGAGGCCAAGACCCGGTTCTGGTCCAGCGTGAGCCACGAGCTGCGCACCCCGGTCAACTCGGTGGTGGGCCTGGCCAGGCTGCTGCTCGGCCCCGGCGGCGACCCGCTCGGCCCCGAGCAGCACCGGCAGTTGAGCCTGATCAACCGCTCCGCGGAGAACCTGCTCGCCCTGATCGGCCAACTGCTGGACGTGGCCAAGGCCGAGTCCGGACGGCTGGAGGTGAAGGCGGCCCCGGTCGACCTGCGGTTGGTCTTCGCCGGGCTGCACGACACGCTGCGGCCCACCTCGGCGCACTCGGCGGTGGCGCTGCGCGTGGAACCGCCCGCTGACCCGGCGTGCCTGGTCACCGACGAGACCATGCTCGTGCACGTGCTGCGCAACCTGCTGTCCAACGGGTTGAAGTTCACCGAGCGCGGTGAGGTCCGGCTGACCGCCGAGCCCGAGCCGGACACCGGCTGGTGGCGGTTCACCGTCAGCGACACCGGCATCGGCATCCCCAGCGACCAGGAGCACCTGGTGTTCGAGGAGTTCCACCAGGTGCCCAACCCGTTGCAGGCCCGCAGCGCGGGCACCGGGCTCGGCCTGCCCTACGCGCGCAGGCTCGCCGAGGTGCTCGGCGGGGAGCTCACCCTGTCCAGCACGGTCGGCGCGGGCACCGAGGTCGTGCTCCGGCTGCCCGCCGAGGTGTCGCCGGAGCCCGGTGTGGGTACCGTCCTGCTCGTGGTCGACGACGACACCCTGCGCACCCGGTTGCGCCACCTGATCGTGCCGCTGGCGCAGCGGGTGCTGGAGGCGGGAGACGTGGAGTCCGCGCTGGTCGCCACACGGCAGGCGCACCCGGACGTGGTGGTGTTCGAGGAGGCCGAGGGCTGGCAGCGGCTGTCCGCGTGGCGGGAGGGCGAGCTGGCCGTGGTCCCGGCCGTGGTGCTCACCGCCGCCGACGCCGTGGAGGCGCCCACCGCCCCACTGGTGACGGTGCTGCACAAGTCGAGGCTGTCCCCGGACACGGTGGGCGAGGCTCTGCGCCGGGCGTTGGGCCTGCTCGTGGACCGGTCGTGAGCCCGCACCTGCGCCACATCTCCGCGGACCTGCCCGCGCGGATCCTGGTCGTGGACGACAACGAGGCCAGCCGCTACATCACCGCCAGTTGGCTGCGCCGCGACCGGCACGAGGTCGTGGAGGCCGCGGACGGCACCAGCGCGCTGGCAGTGCTGCGCGAGCAGGCGGTCGACCTGGTCGTGCTGGACGTGAACCTGCCCGACATCAGCGGGTTCGAGGTCTGCGAGCGGATCAAGGAGGACCCGGCCACCGCGGTGCTGCCGGTCATCCACGTCTCGGCCACGCTGGTGGACCCCGCCGAACGCGCGCAGGGGCTGACGCGCGGCGCTGACGCGTTCATGAGTGAACCGGTGGATCCCACCGAACTGCTCGCCACGGTGACCGCCGCCCTGCGCTACTACCGGGCCCGCTCCGCCGCCGAACGGCTGGCCCGCAGGCTCAACCAGCTCACCCGCTCCAGCTTGCTGGTCAACGCGGCGACCACCTTCTCCGCGCTGATCACGGCGGCGGTACGCGGTGCCGCGACGATCTTCGACAGTGGGACCTCGGTGCTGCTGGCCCTCTCCGACGGCCGGGAGTGGCAGGCCACCACCGAGGGACCGGACCAGCGGGTGAGCACCCACGAGGAGCAGTCCGGTCTGCTGGAACGCCTGGCGGAGCAGGCTTTCGACGGTCAGGTCGGCGCGGCACTGGTCACGCTCGCCGCCGCCGACAGCCCCACCGGTGACCAGGCGGTGGCCGTGGTGGTGCGCACCAAGCTGGACCAGCCGCCCTGCTGCATCGCGCTGCCCGCCGAGGCTGCGGCACTGCCTGAGGACCACGACCTGCTGCTGCAACTGGGGCAGGCCACCGCGGTCGCGGCCCAGGGGCTGCGTGCCTACGCCGCCGAGCACACCCTCGCGCTGACCCTCCAGCGCAGCCTGCTGCCCAGAGGCCTGCCGCACCGCGAGGACCTGCTGATGGCCGCCCGCTACGTGCCCGCATCCGACGCCGCCGAGATCGGCGGGGACTTCTACGAGGTCACCGAGCTGGGGGACCGCCTGCTCGTGGCGATCGGCGACGTCACCGGCCACTCCATCGAGGCGGCCACGGTGATGGGCGAGGTCCGGCACGCACTGCGGGCCTACGCCGTGGACGGGCACGGTCCCGCGGAGATCCTGCTCCGGCTGGACGCCATGCTGCGGCGGTTCCACCCCACTGGGTTCACCACGGTCTGCCTGATGGTGGTCGACCCCGGTGCGGGAACCGTGGAGATCGCCAACGCGGGACACATCCCGCCGCTGTTCGTGGACGCCGACGGGGCTCGGTACGTGCCCCTGCCCGGAGCACTGCTCGGCATCGGTGTGCCCAGGCCGCCCTCGACCGTGCTGCCGCTGCCACCGGGCACCTCGGTCGTGCTGATGACCGACGGACTGGTCGAGCGGCGCGGGGTGCCGCTGGACGAGGACCTGGAGGTCCTGCGGGCGGGCATGCTCGGTGACGAGAGTCCGGACGCCTTGTGCGGCAGGCTGTTGGCCCAGTTCGGCCAGGGCAAGGACGATGACATCGCCGTGCTCGTGCTGCAGCGGCCCGGCAGCCCCTGACCCGCGCCCGCGCGGCCGCTGGCGTCGACTGGCCAACCTCGCACTTCTGCCACTGGGGTTGTCAGCGGAGGCTGGTACTCACCTGGTTCGTGGGGGAGGGTGGTCGGTGTGCCCCTCACACCTGAATTCGGACCACGCCAAGAGGCAGCGGCACGACGCCTCCTGCTCCTGGTCGCGCTGCGGACAGCTCGTAGCGAGGGGTTGGGAATCCTGCAGGTCTGGCAATCCTGCGGGCAGCAGCAGGCCCGGGCGGACATGCACGCGCTGCACAGCCAGGGCACCGAGGCGATCCGCATGATCGGCGCCGTCGACGCCGCGGCGGAAGGGCTGAGCGACCCCGACGCGGGCTGGGAGTGACTTCCAGCGGTCAGCCGTCCTGCGCGACCAGGTCGGCGGGAGCAAGGGAGCCGTCGGTCAGCGCCTGGGCGAGTTCGCGCGGTGAGCGACCGGTTCGCGAGCTGTACTCGTACAGCCAGTGGCGGGCGACCTCGGGCGTCAGCCCGAGGTCGCCGGCGAGCACCCCGATGGCCTGCCCGATGTGCACGCGGTCGTTGAGCGCGGTCATGGTCTGCTCGGCCAGCCGTTCCACCCGGCGCGGGTCGCGTTCCTGCGTCAGGCCGAGGGTCGCGAGGTTCGCCAGCGACTGCCCGAGACGCAGCTGCCAGCCGACCAGCTCCGTGCGGCGGGTGAAGAACAGGTTGATGCCGCCGACCGCCCGGCCGTCCAGGCTCAGCGGGAACGCGTAGGCGGACCGGATGCCCTCGTTCGCGGCGGCCTTGGCGAAGCGCGGCCACCGTACGCGGTCAGCTTCGAGGTCGAGGCTGTCGACCAGGGTGTTGCCGGTGATGCTGTCCAGGCAGGGGCCCTGGTCGAACTGGATCTGCGGCAACTCGATGAACCGCACCCGATCGTCGGAGGCGGAGAGCAGCGCGTACCCGCCGCGGGGATCGGCGATCAGGGTCCCCGAGACGGCCGGGGCGAGCAGGTCCCCGTACGCGGTGATGACCGCGTCGAGCACGCTCAGCCTGTCGTGACGGGCGGCGAGTCGCGCGGTGATGGCGGCGACGCAGTCGCTGAACACTTCCGGCGCGGTCCTCACCAAGTCAGCATGCGGCGCCGCGCGTGGTTCACGCAGAGCGGTCATTCCTCACTCCTGTGGCGTTTCGAAGTGCAGGCTGCGGTTCAGCACGTCCTGTGCGACCTCGAGCAGCGGGCGGTTGTGGCTGAACGCGTGCGCGCGCAGCCGCAGGAACGCGTCCTCCATGCTGATGTGCAACTGGGCCGCGAGCATGCCGGTGGCGATGTTCACCGCGTCGTAGTGGCCCGGGTTGTCCTGCTTGATCCACTCGGCCTGGTCCGCGGCCTCCTCCGCGGCGTCGGTCAGCAGCGCGGTGGTCGCCAACTCCGCCAGCACCGCGGCGTCGGCGAGTTCGTCCTGCGCCAGCGGTCCCGGCAGCCTGCGGTACAGGCTGAGCGTGCCCAGCTGGATCGCGCCGCCCCGCAGGGGAAAGGCGAACGCCGCTGCCAGCCCGGTGCCGATCGCCACGGCGTCCACCGAGATCTGATCAGCGCGACAGCGCACACCGCCCCCCGCCCAGCCGGAGAAGTCGCGGTCACCCGCACGCTCGGCTACGCGCTGCCACAGCCGGTCCCGGCGCTGTCCGTCCACCGCCTGTTACCTCCGCGCTCGACCGACTACAACCCTCGGTCGGGCCGCCCTGGCGGGAGTCCATCATCCCGCGGTCGGTGCCGAGGTGCCGCGCAGCCGTGGCTGTGCGGCTTCAACCGGTGGTCGACGAGGTCCTCGATCTCGGTGAAACGGGAGGTCACCGTCTCGGCGAGGTAGCGCGGTTTGAGGTTGATCGCCTGACCCCTTCGCGCTGATCCCGCTCCGGGCCATCAGGATGCCGTTGGCTTGGCCGGTGGCGTCCCGGCTGTCCAGTGCCCGGAACAACCGCTCGGCGGCGGTGAAAGCCGCGTGCAGTCGGGAGTGGACGGTGAGCGCCCCGGACTGTCAGGGGTTGATCGAGTCCGGCGGCAGTGCGGTGGACACCAGGGACCGGATGCCCAGCGTCGCGGAGGCCAGGTCCTCGCTGTGGGCCACCGGGGGTCCGCTCGGGCGGCCCGGTTCCCGGCCGCGAGAGCAAGCCCGCTCGTCTGTCCTCGACCCCGGTCACCGTGCTGCCCCCGTTCACGTTCTGTGCGCCGAGAGTCCCGCGCGCCCGCCTCGCGTATCAGTAGCTCGTACTTCGAACCGCAGTCCACCAGGTCAACCCGGGCCCGGCGGGCCAAGCACCTGGACGGCGCGCGGGGCGCGGTCAGCCCGGTTACCGTTCAGTAATGCGGGTGACGGGAGTGGCGCTGCACGCGCGGGGACTGGCCGTGGCCGGATCACGGGGCTCGGTGTTCGACGGAGTGGACCTGGACCTGCCTGCCGGTGGCCTGCTCGCCGTGCACGGACCTGGTGGGTCGGGGCGGACCTCGCTGTTGTTGGCACTGTCCGGGCGCATGCGGCTGGCGGCGGGCGCGATCGCGGTGGGGAAGCACCGGCTCCCGGGTGACGAACGCGCGGTGCGGGAACTGGTTGGCGTGGCCCGCGCGGAACCGGCCGTGGCACTGGAGGAACGCCTGCGCGTAGACGAACTGGTCCGGGAGCGTTGCTGGACCGGCCGGGAGGTCACCCCGGCGCGGGTGCACGAGGCGATGGACCTCGTTGGCGTGCGAGCACCCGGCCGCGACCTGGTCGAGGACCTGCCGCCGTGGACGGCGACCTTGTTCGCCGTGGCGCTGGCCCTGGCCGAGCGGCCCCGCGCGCTGGTGATCGACGACGTGGACCGGGACTGTCCACGTGAGCAGGTCACCGAGGTCTGGCAGGCGCTGGACCGCTTGCGGCACAACGGGTGCACGGTGCTTGCCGGGTGCTGCGATCCGCCCGGTCCCGGTGGTGAGCCGGTGCTGGTCGAGCTGCCGAGGCGCAGTGTCGACCGGCTGGAGGTTCGGCGGTGACCGCGATCAGGTTGGCGCTGCTGGAACTGCGCCGGTTCCGCGGCCCGCTGCGTCGGCTCGTGCCGGTGGCGCTGTGCCTGATCCCGTTGCTGTACGGGGCGATGTACCTGTGGGCCAACTGGGACCCGTACGGTAAGCTCAAGCAGATCCCGGTCGCCGTGGTCAACCACGACCGGGTGGCGCACAGCAAGCAGGGGCAGCGCGTGGACGCGGGCAACCAGTTCGTGCAGCAGCTCAAGGTCGCGGGCACCTTCGACTGGCACTTCGTGGACGACCACGAAGCGCGCGACGGGCTGGAGCACGGCCGCTACTACTTCACGATCACCGTGCCCGAGGACCTCAGCGGCAAGCTCGCCACCGCCGCCAACACCCAACCCGAGCAGGCCTCCATCACGATCCAGCTCAACGACGCCAACAACTACGTCATCGGGGTGATGAGCGAGGCCGTGCAGCCCGAGTTGCAGGACCAGGTCAACTCCGCGGCGCACGCCGCCTACGTGCGGGCGATCTACGGTGAGCTGTCCCAGGTCCGCGACAAGCTCGGCGTGGCCTCGGACGGGGCGCACCGGCTGGTCGACGCCACGGCCACGGCCCAGCAGGGCACGCGGGCGCTGAGTTCCGGGACCTCCGCGCTGCGGTCGGGCACGGCCCAACTGGCCGAGGGCGCACGGCAGATCAGCCAGGCCACCAGCACCCTGGACAACGCCGTCAGCAAGGCGGCGACCGCCGTGGCCGACAAGCTGCCCGGCGCGGCGGCCACCCTCGTCACGGCGGCGAACCTGACGGCACAGGGACTTTCGGCGCTGCACACCGGGACGAGCCAGGTCAAACAGGGCACGGCACGGGCCGTCACCGATCTCAACCAGCTCGGGGACGCAGCCCCGCAACTGCGTGGCAACCCCGTCTACCAGCGGGCGGTGCACGACGCCGAGCAGGTGGACGCCGTGGCAGGGCAGATCGACGGGCAGGCGGCTGCCGCCGACGCGAACGCCCAGCAAGTCCTGAGCGAGGCCAGGCAGTTGCAGGCCAACGTCGGCGACGCGCGCCAGGGCGTGCTCGCCGCCACCGCCCCGGTCCGGTTGATCGACGCGGGCGCACGGGACGTCAGCGGGGGAGCGGCCACCCTGTCGCAGGCCACCGATGCCGCCGACCAGGGGGCGCAGAGCCTGAAGTCGGCCGCCGACCAGGCGCACAGCGGGGCCGCGGAGATCGCGGGCACCGTCGACGACGGGCTCAGGCAGATCCCCGCAACCAGCCCGGACGAGGTCTCGCACGCCGCCGAGGTGCTGGGCACGCCGGTGCGCATCTACCGCGACAACCTGAACCCCGCTGGGGTGTACGGGCGCGGGTTCGCCCCGTTCTTCTTCGGCATCGCGCTGTGGGTGTTCGGGTTGTTCGCCTACCTGTTGCTGCGCCCGGTGAACCCGCGCGCCCTCGCCAGCCGGATCAGCCCGCTGACCGTGGCCGTCGCGGGCTGGCTGCCCGCAGCCGTGCTCGGCGTCGCCGGGGCGCTGCTGCTGTTCACCGTGGTGGACCTCGGCCTGGGCCTGGATCCGGTGAACCCGGTGCTGACCGTCGCCCTGCTCGCGCTCGGTGCCGCCACTTTCGTTGCCGTGGACCACTTCCTGCGCACCACCCTGGGCGCTCCCGGTGACGTGCTCTCGCTGGTGCTGCTGATCCTGCAACTCACCTCCTCCGGCGGGTTGTACCCGATGCCCACCACGCCGGGGCTGTTCCAGGTGCTCAACCCGGTGCTGCCCATGACCTACCTGATCGACGGGCTGCGCATCACCACCTCCGGCGGGCTGACCGCCAACCTGGTGCGCGACTTCCTCGTGCTGGCCGGTGTCCTCGTGCTGTTCCTCGGCCTGACCTCGCTCACCGTGCGGCGCCAACGCATGTGGACACCGGCTCGGCTGCACCCCGACGTGGAGCTGTGAGGGGTGGCGGCCCGCCAGCCGGTGTCCTCAGGGCCCGCCGACCACGCGGGCACACCGGCAGCGGGCCGCCGGGAACCTGGACGGTATCGGGATCTTCCTGTCCGGGGAGCTGGTGAGGATTACTCACACGGGGAGCACGGCGGAGCGCTGGTGCTCCCGGCCACGCTGCTGGACCGGGTTGTGCTGAGGGTAGCGCAGCCGAGCCTTGCCCGGTTCCGGTGAGGTGCGGACCGGCGCTAGCCGCTCGCCTCGGAACCTTGACCGTGTCTCGCCGGTGACCACCCAGCAACGCCCGCCGCCGCGGGCAGTGTCAGCCTCGGCCTGGACCGGATACCAGGTCAACAATGTGCGACGCGCCATTAGTCGGTCAGCACCACAGCGGCGTCCGGTTCGGTGACGCGGAAGCTGAAGCTCTCCTCCACGTACAGCGACACCGACTCGCGGTCGTGGTGGCTGTAGCCGACCGAGAGGTCCTGGCCCAGCTCCAGCACGAAGTTGTCCCCACTGAGGCTGGCCACCACCGCGCCGCGCACGCCCAACGCGCGCACAACCTTGCCGCCGTCCAAGATGCGGCGCAGGTGGTCCAGCACCAGCAGGCCGCCGTGTTCGGTGCTCTCCACGATCCGGGTGTAGCCCTCCGGGCCGATGGCCAGGGCGTATGGGCCCTTCATGCCCGCCTGCCGCAGGGTGTCCACCGCCCGGGCGACCACACCCGGATAGCTCCCGGCCTCCGCCCCCGGCCGGGCGGGGGCCGTGCGGTGACCGGTCGGCGATGCCGGAGATCCCGGCCTCCGCGCTGCCGTGGAACACCGCCTGGTTCTCGATCAGCGCGGCCTGCCTGGCGGCCCGGTCCAGGTCGTCGAACTCCAGGTCCTCGGCTCCGCGGTCGGCGTCCTCCAGCACCTGGCGGTCGATCGTGAACGGCACGCGGACCTCCACCAGCGGCAGCACCTGTCGTTGGCGAAGCACGGCGTCACCGCCGGTGCCGATCGACCGCACCCGGCCGAGGTTGGTCGCCGAGTGCTGCCAGCCGTGCGGTCCGGCCACGTCCACCACCCGCCGCGCGGCCAGGTGCACGGTGAGCCGCTCGCGGACCTCCTCGTCGATCCGCTGCCACCCGGTGGTGGAGATCGGCGCGAGTTCGCGTGTCAGGTGGTCCATCACCGCTCCTTCAAGCCGCCGATGCGCAGGGACGGGTCCGGTTCCGGGTCTCGCTTCCGCGCCCGCGCGAGCTGCTCGACGTACTGCTCGGGGTCGACGTCGCTGACGTCCAGACCCCGGGTACCCGCGTGTTCCTGTTTGAACTCCAGGAACCTGCGGCCCAGTTCCTCACGCAGTCCTGGATCGGCGTGCCTGCGGAAGTCCGCCAGCGCCCCGTCCTCCTCCTCGGCCATGTGCTCGCTGTTGGCCATGCGCGCCCGGTGCACCGCCGCGCGCCACGCCGTGCTGCCCACCGGGTGCAGCGCCGCGTCGTGCACCCCGTCCCGGATGTCGTTGTGGTCGCCGACCGCGTCCAGCGTCTCGTCCTCGGCCTCGGACCCGCGCCGCATCCGCTGCGGGTAGAAGATCGCTTCCTCGGCAGCCGCGTGCACGTCGAGCAGATCACCCAGCGCGCGCCAGATCCGCCCCAGTTCCTCGTTGTCCACCACGTCGTCCATGCGCGCGAACTCACGCCGGAATCTGTCGTGGTCGTCCAGGATCAGGCTCGTGATGTCCGCCATGGGACGAAGGTAGGCCCTCGCCGATCGGGGCGCAGCGCGTTTGTCCTCCGCGAACTGGTGGTAGGCCAGCAGCATGACCAGAACGGAGGACCTGAAGGCGAAGTTGCCGCTGCGACTGGTGTGCTGGCTGCTCGTTGCCGTCGCCGGGGTGGTGGTGGCCAACACCGTGCTCGAGGACAAGCTGCTGACCAAGGGGTTGTCGCTGGGCGGCACCGCGCTGTTCGCCATCGGCGGCATCGCGGCCACCCGCTCGGCCGCCACCGAGGTGGCGACCCGCTTGCGTGGCAAGGGGTTTGGGGCCGCAGGTTCTGTGTTGAGCACAGTGCTGACCGCCACCGGGTACTGCGTGGTGGTGCTGACGGTGCTCAGCCTGATCGCCGTTCCCCTGCAACAACTGGTCGTCGGTGGCGCCGTCACCGGTGTCATCCTCGGCATCGCCGCCCAGCAGACCCTCGGCAACGTATTCGCGGGCATGATGATCCTGCTCGTGCGGCCGTTCCGCATCGGCGACACCATCGAGGTCCGCTCCGGTGCGCTCAACGGCCCCTTCACCGGCCGGGTCCGCGCGCTGGGCCTGACCTACGTCACCCTCGCCGCCGAGAACGGCACCCTGTTGCTGCCCAACGCCGGGGTGCTCGCCGCGGGCGTCACCGTGGGCTTGGAACCGGAGTGAGTGTGGGCGGCCGCGCCCTGGGTAACCGTGCCGCATGACCACACTCAAGGCGTTGGCACTGGTATGCACGCTCACCCCCTCCCCGGCCGTGTCGAGCAGCCACGTGCTCGCCGAGCAGGTGCTGTCCGAACTGGACGGACACGGGGTGCGCGGCGAGGCGATCCGGCTGGTCGATCTGGACGTGAAACCCGGTGTGCAGGCGGACATGGGCTCGGGTGACGCGTGGCCGGAGGTGCGGCGGCGCGTCCTGGGCGCGGACATCCTGCTGCTGGCGACCCCGATCTGGCTCGGCCACCCCAGCAGTGTGGCGCAGCGCGCGCTGGAGCGGCTGGACGCGGAGCTGTCGGAGACCGACGAGAACGGCAAGCCGCTGACCTACGGCAAGGTGGCGACGGTGGCGATCGTGGGCAACGAGGACGGGGCGCACAAGGTCAGCGCGGACCTGTTCCAGGCGCTCAACGACTGCGGGTTCACCATCCCGGCCGGTGGGGCCACCTACTGGGTCGGCGAGGCGATGGGCAGTACCGACTACAAGGACCTGGACGGCGCACCGGACTCGGTGGCCTCGACCACCAAGACCCTGGCCAGCAACGCGGTGCACCTGGCCAACCTGCTCCGGGACGCGCCCTACCCCGCTTGAGCTGTCCTGCGGTTGACCGCGTCCACCTGTGGGTAGGTTGATCACGTGCGGATTGTCGTTCGTCGAGTCCTGCTCGTGGTCACCGTGTTGTGGGCGGTCCTGCTGAGCGTGGCGGTGCTGGTGTACGTGCTGCCGCTGGTGCCGTGGCAGCCCTGGCTGCTCGTCTCGTTGCTGATCAACCCGTACGGGCCCTACCTGGTCCTGGCCGCGGTCTTCGGCGTGCTGCTCGCGGTGCTGGCCGGCAGGCACGGGGCACGGCACAGCGCTGTCGGCTCGGGTCTGGCCAGCGCGATCTGCGTGGTGCTGGCGGTCGTACCGATCGCCGCGGTGCTAGGGGCTGCGGAGAGCCGCGGCGTGACGATCTCGCCGTGGGACTACTCCGCCGTCAAGGACAACGAGACCTTCCCGGATTCCCGGCGCAGCACCACCTACGCCACTGTGGACGGTCAGCAGCTGCGACTGGACGTGTGGCAGCCACAGGGGGAGGGCTCGCACCCGGCGGTGGTGTGGGTGCACGGCGGGGGATTCGCCACCGGCCAGCGCGGCGAGGCCGCCAAGTGGTACCAGTGGCTCAACCAGCGCGGGTTCGCCGTGTTCTCCATCGACTACCGGCTCACCCCGCCCGCTCGCTGGCGGCAGGCCCCCGGCGACGTCAAATGTGCCGTGGGCTGGGTGCGGTCCAACGCCGAGCGGCTGCACGTGGACCCGAACCGGCTCGTGCTGGCCGGTGGGTCAGCGGGCGGCAACCTCGCGCTGGTGGCGGCCTACTCGGCCGGGGACGACCGGTTACCGCCGAGTTGTCCCGCGCGGGACACCTCGGTGCGGGCCGTGCTGGCGCTGTACCCGGGCACCGACCCCACCGACCTGTCCGGCTCGCTGACCGAGAACGCCGGCGACTCGCTGGCCTACACCGGGGGAGACCCGAACGCGGAGCCGCTGGTCAAGCCGATGACCTTCGTGAGCCCAACCTCCCCGCCCACCTACCTCGCCGCGGGCACGCACGACGTGGTGGTGCGCTACGAGCAGTCGCTGAAGCTGGACCGGGTGCTGACCAGCAGCGGCGTGCCGCACACGCTGGTGGGCATCCCGTACGCGGACCACATCTTCGACTTCCGCTGGGGCACCTACGCCAGCCAGCTGGCCCGCGCGACCATGGGCGAGTTCCTGGACAGCGTGCCGGGCCTGCGGCGGTGAGGCCGGGCGCGCGGCCCCACCGCCTCCACCGACCTCTCGGTCAGTGACCCGTCCTGCTGTTCCAGGCCGCCTGGTTGGCCAAGTCGTAGATCACCAGGTTGCCATCGGTCTGGAACACCAGGGTGTTTCCGCGGCCAGTCGTGCCCGCGTCCCAGACGGCGGTGCCGAAGCCGTCGTAGACCACGAAGTTGCCGTCGCCCTGGAACACGGCGGTCTTGCCGCGGTGGTAGGTGCCCGCGTTCCACAGGGCTCTGCCGTACTCGTTGTAGAC
Organism: Kutzneria viridogrisea DSM 43870; assembly: GCF_000525635.1. Taxonomy (NCBI): domain Bacteria; kingdom Bacillati; phylum Actinomycetota; class Actinomycetes; order Pseudonocardiales; family Pseudonocardiaceae; genus Kutzneria; species Kutzneria viridogrisea. The sequence goes on along the minus strand of NZ_CP007155.1, from coordinate 5,109,290 downwards.
CACCAGGTTGCCGTCGGACTGGAAGACCAGCGTGCCGTGGCTGTTCGAGTAGGCCTTGTTCACCTCCAGGTAGCTGCCGCGCTGGAAGTAGTAGGTGTCGTCGGCGAACTTGGGCGCGTTGTGCGCGGCCGCGGTCGCCGCACTGGGCAGGTGTGCGGCCTGCGCCGGTGCGATCAGGAGCGTGCCGAGTGCCGCGCCTGCGGCACCTGCTACGGCCAGGCGCGTGAGGAAGTTCATCTGGAGTACCACCCCGGTCCTCGTTCTTGCCCGATTACCGGCGGTTGCCGGTTTGATCATCGTGCAAGCCGGCTGAGCGGCACCGCCATCGTCTGACCGGGTGTGCGGGTGTGAGCAGGGCTCAACGTCGGTAGTCCTGGGTACCGAATCCTCTTGCGCCGGGAGGGCGAGCGCGGTTGCGCTGGTCCGTGCGGGCTCAGTGCTCCCGGCGCAGCGCCTGGGACTGGGCGGATCATCCCGAGCTGTCGGTGTTCGTCGCTGTTGTCCGCCTTCGTCTGGAGTTGTCAGCCGCGCCGCGCGAGGTCGCAGTGATTGAGAACACGGACAGTTCAGTCCAATGGATCTACCGTGTCCGTCGCGGAGAATTCGTCCCGGGAACGATTGTGCTGGTGAGCGGTCCTCGGTTCCTCCTCCTCGACCGGCAGCAGGGCGTCGACCATGCGCTGGTAGTCGCGCAGCACCTGCCGCAGTTGCTCGGTCTGCGGTTCGCTCCCGGTGGTGAGCCGGTCGCTGAGCCTGCGCTTGCGTTCGTTCCACGCCCTGAGCAGGTCCTCCACCAGCTGGTCGGCCTCACGCACCGCCAGCGTCGGGTCGTCGACGAAAGTTGCCTTGACCTCGTGCCACCGCTGCGCGATGTGGTCGACCTCCACCGCGGTCACCTCCGTTCCTGATTGGGCTGGCCGATCAGGTCCTCGACGAGCACCCGGTAGTGCACCATCGCCTCGCGAAGCTCCTCCGTAGACGGCGTGCGCCCGTCGCCGCGGCTGGCGATGCCGTGCGCTGTCCGATAGTGGCCAAGGACCTGTCCATGCCGCACGGACAGGTCGACTGCCTGCTGCTCGAAGCCCTCGGTGGGGTAGCCGCGTTCGGCCATCACCATGATGATCAGTTGGTCGGCACGGCGCACCGCGCCGGACGGGTCGTCCACGAACTGCTCCTGCGCCCAGGACCAGTCCCGCAGGTACGCCTGCCTGTGGTCCTCCGACAGTGGACGAACCTCCAGCCGCTTGTGCCTGCTTTCGCGCTCGCCCAGCTCCCGCTCGGCCTCGCGCCGGTCGCCCTTCTCCCGCACCACCCGGTCGTACTCGGGGCCGAACCGCTGCCTGAGCCGTCTGCCGCGCAGGTAGGCCCTCGCCAGCAGCGCGACCAGCACCAGCACGATGACGACCAGCACAACCACGATCACGATGCTCGTGGTCGACATGGCCTCCTCCTCTCTGCCTGGCCTGACGGCGGCGGAGTGCCCGGTCGGGCCAGGGCGAAACACGTTCGTGTGCACTTGGCGCAGTTGGCGCAGGTACCGCTGCTCCAAGACGCGTAGGTACCGCTGTGACCAGGCGTAGTCGCCACCACAGGTGGGTTTTGCGCCGCTCAACAGGGGAAAGCCTTCAGCGCAGAGGAGGTGTCGCTGGTGAAGGTCATCATGGTGTCCGAGCGCGGGACCGAACAGGACGAGCAGGTCGCGGACCTGACCGCCGCGCTGGACAGGCGGGGGCACCGGGTGTGCTCGCATCGCTGGACCCCCGGCGAGGACCTGAGCGGGTTCACCACCGAGCTGGCGCGACTCCTGCGGCACCAGCGTCCCGAGGTGGTGCACGCCCACCACTGGACGACCGGGCTGGCCGCCGTGCTCGCCGCCGAGGGCACGCGGGTTCCCGTGGTGCAGACCTTCCACGGCTTGGGGGTGCTGGACCGGTCCGGTCCGCGCGATCGCGCCACGCTGGAGCGGCTGGTGGGCAGGCACGCCACCCGGGTGCTGGCCACCAGCACCGCGCAGGCGCAGCGGCTGGTCGACATGGGCGTGCCGCGCAGGCACACCAGTGTCGTCCCCTACGGGGTGGACGTGCAGCGGTTCGCCCTGGAAGGCCCGAGGGCACCGGTGGGGCAGGCGCACCGGCTGCTGGCCGCGGGAAGGCTGGTGCCGCACAAGGGTTTCGACCTGGTGATCAGCGCGCTGCGCGGCCTGGCCGACACCGAGCTGGTGATCGTCGGTGGACCCAGTTCGGGCAACGCCGAGGTGTCCCGGCTGCGGCGCTGCGCGCGTCACTACGGCGTGGCCGACCGGGTCTGCCTGCTCGACTGGGTGCCGCACGAACGGGTGCCCGAGCTCGTGCGTTCGGCCGACCTCGTGCTGTGCACCCCGTGGCGGGAGTCCTTCGGCCTGCTGGCGCTGGAGGCGATGGGCTGCGGAGTGCCGGTGGTCGCCACCCCGGTCGGCGGGCTGGTGGACACGGTGGTGCACGGGGTCACCGGTGTGCACGTGCCGCCGCGCAAACCCGCCGAGCTGCTGCACGTGCTGCGCGGGCTGCTCGCCGACCCGGCGCTGCGCGAGGCGTACGGCACCGCCGGGCGCGACCGGGCGGTGGTCCGTTACTCCTGGGACCGGGTGGCCGCCGACACCGCGCGGGTCTACGCCCGCTGCCGCGCGGCACCGGCCCCCACGCAGGAGTTGGCACACACCTGACCGTCCTGGTTTGCGCACGGGGTGGTTCGGGAATCCCCTTGTCCGGTAAGCGGTTTCGAGGTGGAGGTGTGCTGTGCTCGGTTTGGTCGTGTTGCTGCTGGTCGTCTGGCTGGTGTGCGCGGTCGTGGGCGCGTTGGTGAAGGGCATGGTCTGGCTGCTGGTGGTCGGTGCCGTGCTGTTCGTCGTGACCGCGGTCGTCGGCTGGGTCAAGCGCGATGTGCTTGGCAAGCGCTGATGTGGTGAGAGGCGATTCCCGATGACCGGGGACGTGGTCGTGACGGACGTGGACGGCACGCTGGTGGACACCAACTACCACCACGCGCTGTCCTGGGTGCGGGCGTTCCGCGCGTGCGGCGTGACAGTGCCCGCGTGGCGGGTGCACCGCGCCATCGGTATGGGCGGTGACCTGCTGGTGGCCGCCGTGGCGGGGGAGCAGGTCGAGGCCGAGCACGGGGAACGGGTCCGCGCGCTGTGGGGCGAGCTGTTCGCCCCGATGCTGGCGGAGATCGCCCCGCTGGAGGGCGCCGCCGACCTGCTCGTGGAGGTCAAGCGCCGCGGCTACCGGCTCGTGCTGGCCAGTTCCGGCAAGCCCGAGCACGTGGAGCACTACGTGGACCTGTTGGGGGCCAGGGAGATCGCCGACGCCTGGACCTCCTCCGCCGATGTGGCGCGGACCAAACCGGCTCCCGATCTGGTCGAGGTCGCCGCCCGCAGGGTCGACGGCGATCGTGCCGTGGCCGTGGGCGACTCGGTGTGGGACTGCCGGGCGGCCCAGCGGCTGGGCATTCCCAGTATCGGCGTGCACACGGGCGGGTTCAGCGCCGACGAGTTGTCCGGGGCCGGGGCCGTGCGCGTCTACGACGACCTCGCCGCGCTGCGCGCCGACCTGGACCGCCTGCCGCTGGCCACTTTGTACTGACGGCGCTACGGCGTCACGGTAGTTGTGGTTGTGAGGTCAGGTGTGACCTCAGGCGTGGTGGCGGGGTCGGTGCTGGTGCTGCTCGACGGCTTGGGGCTCGAAGTCGTTTCCGGCACAACGGAAGAAGTTGTCGTGCTGGGGGTGCTCCTGGTCGTGGACGTGCTCGTCGATGCGGTGTCACGACTGGATCGGCGAGTCGTCGCAGTCGTGGTGGTCGTCGTGCTCGCCGGGGGCTGCACGACCGGGGGCTGGTTGACCACCGCGGGCTTGGGCGCTTCGACCTCGGAGGGGGCCACGCTGGTCGCCGCGGGGTGGTCGCCCTGCTGCTGCGGCACCGGGCCCGGCGCCGGGGGTTGGTGTGACAGCACAACCAGGCCCGCCACCAAAGCCACCGCCATCGAGGCCACACCCATCAGCGCGGCAGGTGCGCGCCGGGATCTGGCCCTGGACAGCTGAACCGTGGCCGTGCTCATCCCCGCGACGGCCCGTAACTCGGTCTCGACCTGGTCCTCGTCGGGGCGCCGCGCGGGGTCCTTGCCCAGCATCGCCAGCACCAGCGGGGTCAGCGGGGTCGAGTGCCGAGGCGGGGTGGGCTCGTCCACCAGCACCGCGGTCATCGTGCTCAGCGGGTCGCTGCGGTCGAACGGGGCGCGGCCCTCCAGCGCGAAGTACAGCGTGGCGCCCAGCGACCACAGGTCGGAGGCCGGTTCGGTGGAGTGCGCCCGAACCCGCTCCGGCGCGATGTAGGAGGGGGCGCCCACGATCGTCCCCGAGGCCGCCAGCGAGTTGTCCCCCTCGAACGTGGCGATGCCGAAGTCGGTCAGGCAGGCCGAACCGGTGCCGTCGATCAGCACGTTGCCCGGCTTGACGTCACGGTGCAGCACACCCTGTTCGTGTACCGCGCGCAGGCCGTGGAGCACGTCCAGCCCGATCGCGGCCGCCCGCTCGGCGTCCAGCGGGCCGTCGGCGGCCACCACCTGTGCCAGGCTGCGCGCCTGCACCAGCTGCATGACGATCCACAGCCGGTGGTCCTCCTCGACCACGTCGAAGACCGTCACCACGTTCGGATGGCTGATCCTGGCCGCCGCCCTGGCTTCGCGTAGCGCTCGCTCCGCGTGCGGAACGGTCAGCTCCTTGACCGCGACCTCGCGGGCCAGCAACTCGTCCCAGGCGTGCCAGACCCGGCCCATGCCGCCGCTGCCCAGCACCCGGGTAAGCCGGTAGCGACCGGACAGCCATAGCTCGTCCTCGCCCATGGCCCCGGGTACCCGGCGACATCGCGACTAACCGATCGTGGCTGCCGAGTGCCGATGTGCGCCCGGCTCACCTTCGCAGGATCTGCTCGTACAGCTCGACATGCGACCGCGCGACCCGCTGCCAGCTGTGCCGGGCCGCCACCTCGCGCCCGCCCGCCGAAAGCCGCGCGCGCAACCGGTCGTCCGCGAGAACCCCGTTGATCGTGCACGCGATGGCCGCCGCGTCGCCTCGCACCGGGATCACCGACACGGTGCTGCCGTCCACCAGTTCCGGATCGGGCGGGTCCGCGGCGGTGACCAGGGTGGGCAGCCCGTGGGCGAGCACCGACAGCAGGGCCCCGCTCCTCGTGGTGACCCCGTGAGCCAGCGGCAGCACGGCAAGGTCCGCCCCGTGCAGCAGCCGGGACACCTCGGCCGCGGGCAGGTACCCGGTGAACTGCACCCGGTCGGCGACACCCAGGTCCTCGGCCAACCGGGTCAGCCCGCGCAGGTGTTCCCTGGCCGCCCGCTCGGGCATGGCCAGCGAGGTGAAGCCGCCGACCACCCGCAGGCGCAGGTCCCGGCGCGCCAGCGGCAGGGCCTCCAGCAGGCGGCGGGTGCCCTTGCCCGGGTGGACGAAGCCGAAGAACACGGCGGTCGGCGGTCCTGGCCGCGCGGCACCCGGCACGTCCCCGGCCTCGGACACGGTGGGGGCCAACGGGATCACCCGGCACGTCGTGCGCGACCGCGAGCGCAGCAACTCGGCGTGCGCTTGGTTCGTCACCACCACCACGTCGCTGGCGGGCACCAGGCGCCCCGTCTCGCGGTCCCACAAGTTCAGGCGCTCCAACGCATCCCACAGGCGGGGCGGCACCCACGCGGGCCACTGCTGGCCGCCGTACTCGTGCAAGGTCGTCACGATCCGCGGCCGCTGGTGCAGGTGCAGCGGTAACAGGCCTACCCGCCCGCTGAAGCCGTATGCCGCGGGCGCCCACTGCACGTGCACCACGTCGGCCCGCATCGCGCGGACCGCCCGCGTGGTGGCGCGAGCGGTGTCGTGCTCGAACTGGACCACGTCCACCGCCTGCTCGCGCAGCGCCCAGGCCAGCTGGCGGCAGTAGTCGGCCACCCCGTCGCGACGCGCGTCGGTGCACCCCTGGACCATCGCCACCCTGATCACTCCTGACGGGTGCCCTGCCGGGGCGCCGCGAAACTCCGCATGTTTCGGCCTGGCTCCGAGCGGTACCCGTGGGTACGTGGTGAGCATCAGGTACGGCGTGTCCAGCGAGGGGTTCGGTGCACGCGAACTGGTGCGGCAGGCCCCGGCTGCCCGAACGGGCGGCCGCGGGCGGGAAGGGGCAGCGATGAGCGATCCGCGGATGGAGCAGCCGTACCTGGAGACCCCGGCCGAGGAACTGGACGAGGACCGGTTGGGCGTGGACCCGCTGGAGCGTGGGGTGGAACCGCCCGAGCGCTGGGCGGAGGCCGACAGGTACGGCATGACCGCCCGCGAGCAGGCCGAGGGCGAGACCCTGGACCAGCGGCTGGCCGAGGAGGAACCCGAGGAGCTGCCCGGTCAGGCCGTGCGGGACGGGCGTTGGGCCGAGGTGGCGGAGGACTCGGTGGCCGAGGACCCGCGCAGCGACCGTTGAGGTGGTTTGACCTGCTCCGGAGGCGGTAACCCAGCAACATGGCCACGACCATCGCCGCTGTCACGATCGACTGTGCACACCCCGAGACACTGGCCGAGTTCTGGTCCGCTGTGCTGGCGCTGCGGGTCACCGACTCCGGCATCAACTCCGATGGCACCCGTTACGTGGAGATCGGTCCTTCCGGCACCGAGCGCGGCCATCGCGACACGCTGCTGTTCGAGCAGATCGCGGACGGGGCGCCGAAGACCGCCAAGAACCGGCTGCACATCGACCTGGACCCGGGAGGGGCCGACCCCGCGGCGGAGGTGCGCCGGGTGATCGCACTGGGGGCGCGACGGGTGGCGGTGGGTCAGAGCGGGGAGGAGCCGTGGACGGTCCTGGCCGACCCGGAGGGCAACGAGTTCTGCGTGCTGCACCGCGATCCCGACCCGGCGCGAGAAGTGGAGAACCCCTCATGCTGAGCCAGTACGAACGCAGGCAGTTGGAGGCCATCGAGCAGGCGCTCACGGAGGAGGACCCCAAACTGGCCTCGGCCCTGCGCCGCGGCGTGCTGCACAGGTACCGCTGGCTGATCCTCGTGTCCGGGGTGTGCGGGGTGTGCATGCTGGTGCTGGGCATCATCACCGGCAGCGCCACCTTGGGTTTCGCGGGCTTCGGGATCGCCGTGGCGGGCTTCGGCCTGTACTGCTGGCGTGCGGTCTGCGAGTGGATCAAGGCGTCCTGATCCTCGATCACCGCCTTCCCGGTGACGTGACCGCGGTGGAGGGCGCGGCACTCGGGCTGGGCACCGGCACCTGACCTGAGGGCAGGTCGGCCGTCATCACGGCGACAACCCCGGCGAGGGCGAGGGCGGAGAGGGCCGCGGACACCGCAAGGGGCCCCTCGAGGTGCAGTCGCCACCAGGGCGTTCGGAACGGGAGGCCGCAGGCGGGCTGGTCGTGACCGCCGGGTCGCCACCTCCTTCCTCGGCCACGAAGGTGCACACCGCGGCGAGCAGGGGGACGACGGTGGAGGCCGCCACGGCCAGCACGAGCCGCCGGTTCGACAGGTCCGGGGTGCCCGCCAGCTGGTGCCACCGGTGGTGTCGGCCGGGCATGCAGACCACCTCGCATCGGTGCTCCTTGTACTCGTGTGGCCACCTGTTCTCACAGCAGTGCAATCGACGCTAGCACCGAGTCAACTGTTGTGGAAGCGCTGTCTCACAGCAGTACAATCCCTCGGTGAGCTTCGCTGAGGTCCTCGACGAGCTGTGCGGGGACTGGACCAACGTCGCCCTCGCCGCCGAGGTCAACCGCAGGGGCGGGGAGATCGGCCACGGCTACATCGCCCAGCTGCGCAGGGGGCGCAAGGACAACCCGACCCGCAGGACCATCGAGGACCTGGCCGGGGCGCTGGGCGTGCACCCGGCGTGTTTTGTGGGCGGCCGCCGCGAGCTGCGGCCCGGCGAACGGCCCGGCTGGCGCCCGGCGGCGCTGCGGAGCCTGTTCGAGGGTTCTCCGGAGGACGTGGCCGAGGCGATCGGGTCGATCTCCGGCAGCTACATTCGGGAGCTGCTCACCGGGGTCAGCGACAACCCCCGGCTCCGGCACATCCTCGGGCTGGCCGAGTACTTCGGCGTGCCGCCCGCCTACTTCTTCGACGAGGAACTGGAAGTCGACCAGGGCGAGCTGGCGGCGCTGCGGGAACTGGGGGTCATCGAGTTCGCCACCCGGCTCGCCGAACGGGCCCCGCACCTGACCCCGAAGACCCGCTCGGCGGCGATCCGCGCGGTGACCGAGGCGCTGCGGACGAAGGAGGGCGAGCGGTGGGACTTCGGCGCTCCCGAGTGATCGCGGACCTACTCGCCGACCTGGACGTGCGGCCGGGCACCTCGCACCGCGCCATCGCCCTGCGGGTGTGCCAGGTCATGCGCGACCGGCTGGGCGCCCCACTGGAGGTGCGGTTCGTGCCGATGGCCGACACCCGGCTCAGCGGGGTGACCACCGCCCTGGCCGACGGCAGCTACCTGGTGGTCTGCGCCGACTCACCGCGCTGGTACCACCGGCTGCACGTCCTGGTGCACGAACTGGCGCACGTCGTGCTGGGACATGACTGGATTTCCTTCAGCCGCAGCGGTTTCACCGACCCGCAGGAGCGCGAGGCCGAGGAGTTCGCGGACGCGGTGCTCGCGGAGCTGCTGGGGCCGGAGCACTCCCGTGAGCCGGGGTGGTGAACGTGTTCTACCTGGCGTCCTGCCTGCTCGGCATGCTGACCCTGCTGTTCCGGTTCCCCGCGTTCGGGGCCCGCCGCCGACAGCCCTGGGCGTGGACGGTCTACGCCTCGATCAATGCCGTGACCCTGCTGGTGATGCTGAACGGGCGGATGCCGCTCGCGCCTGCCGCCGCCCAGGTCCTGATCTGGTCGGTGGTCGTGTCCGCGGTGGTCGCGCTGGCCACGCCGTACTACTGGCGGCCCAGGCCGTCCTGGGACCGGGCGCTGCGGGTGCTCGGCTGCTTCGACATCGCCAACGTGCTGGCCGCCGCCCTCATGACCAGGCTGGCCGCGGTCAACCCGGCCGGGGCGTACTGGGTGCTGCTCTACCTGCTGCCCACCCTGCTCGGCACGGCCGTGTTCGTGCACCGCTGCTGGCGGGTGTCGCGGTCGTGGCTGGCCTGCCTGGTCGGGGCGTTCGCCCTGGCCGCGCTGGGCTACCGGCTGGCCGAGGCGTTCGTGCCCACCACACCGCTGATCGCTCTGCTGGGACGCGTCCCGTGGTCCTGGTTCGACCAGTGGTGGGCGTACCTGCGGCTGCGCCCGCTGCACCGGGCGTTGCGGCAGGTCAACCCCGAGGCCGTGCTGGTGTCGCGCCGCAAGTGGTTCGACCCGCACCACCGGGTCCGGCGCGCGGTGCTGGAACTGGACGAGTGGCGCTGGGCCCTCACCTCCCGGTTCGACCCCGCGGTGCGGGACGCGGCCGACAGCCTCGGGCGGCAGGCTGGCCTGGGCGGGCAGGAACTGGCCGTGGTGGTGGAGGCCGCGCAGTTGAAGGCCGCCCTGTCCAGTACCGCCACCCGGGAGCGGGAACCTGACGGCGCCGCCGCCGACGGCACGGGCCTGGCCGAGGAGTGCGCCTGGTGGCTCGCCGTGGCCCGCGCCTACCGCCGCTCACCGGTCGTCGTTGCGGCGCAGCCGTGACCGCTCACTCGGCCTCGGCAGCGTCCCTGAAGGCGGCGTGGGGGTGTTCGCGCGAACCCAGGTCCACCACGTCGTGGCCGAAGGGCATGCCCACCGTCCAGTCGGCGAGGATGCGCAGCTTGCGGTTCAGCGTGGGGATCTGCGTGACGTAGTAGGTGCGGCGCGCCAGCCACGCGGGCAGGCCGTGCAGCTTGACGCCCATCACCTCGGCCACGGCCTTGTGCCGTCCCAGGGTGACGAACTCGCCCTGGCCGCGGTAGTGGAACGGCTCGGGACGTCGCCCGTTCAGCGTGGCGATGAGGTTGTCCGCCAGGTGTTTCGCCTCCCGCACGGCATACTGCGCCGTCGGCGGGCAGAGTCCGCCGCGGTCCAGGTCGGGCACCGCCGCGTTGTCCCCGGCGGCCCACAGGCCCGGCATGCCGCTCACGGCGAGAGTCTCGGCCACCTTGATGCGGCCCTTGTCGTCGGTGGGCACGCCCAGCTTCGAGACCGCGCGGCTGGGCTTGGTGCCGGTGATCCAGACCAGCGTGTCCGCGGCGAAGTCCGGGCCCTCCGACAGGTGCAGCACGCCGTTCTCGGCCGATTTCAGTTGCGTGCCAAGGCGGACCTCGATGCCACGTCGGCGCAGCTCGTCGGTGGCCCGGTCGGCCAGGTCCTTCGGCACCGAGGCCAGGATGCGGTCCGTCGCCTCCACGAGCACCCAGCGCATCTCGGTGCGGTGCAGGTCCCGGTAGCCGTCGACCACGTGGCAGGCCATGTCCTGCAACTCCGCCAGCGCCTCGACCCCGGTGTAGCCGCCGCCGACGAACACGAAGGTCAGCGCCCGCCTGCGCAGCTCGCGGTCGGTCGTGGCGGCGGCGATCTCCAGTTGGCGCAGCACGTGGTCGCGCAGGTACATCGCCTCGGCCACGGAGTTGAAGCCGATGCCGCGCTCGGTCAGCCCGGGCACGGGCAGCAGCTTCGCCATGCTGCCGAAGCCCAGCACGGCGTGGTCGTAGGCCAGGTGCAGTTGCTCGCCAGCCCTGGACAGCACGGTGGCCGAGCGCGCCTGGTGGTCCAGCGAGGTGACCCGGCCGGTGACCACGCGGGTGCGGCGCAGGGCCGCGCGCAGTGGCACCACCGCGTGACGCGGCTCCAGCGTGCCGGAGGCCACCTCGGGCAGCAGCGGGCGGTAGACCATGTAGTTCTCCGGGTCCACCAGGGTGATCTCGGCCTGCCCGCGGCCCAGCCGCCGCTCCAGGCGCAACGCGGTGTACAGGCCGACGTAGCCGCCGCCCGCAACCAGGATCCGTGGGGGAGTGGTCATGTCCTGCGGCTACCCCCGAGGTGTCCCGGCAAACACTGTGTCCACAGTGGACATTCAGGTCCGGTCATCCGATCAGGTGTAGAGCATGCCGCCGCGGGTAACCGTGATCTACGATGGGAGTCCGCGCCAGCTCGTGCGCGCACTCCCTACTTTTGTTGCCAGGAAAGGCGTATGACCCTCGCACACCACAACGCGTCCAGCGGATCCCCCCTCTTCGACAGCACGGTCGTGGTCACCGCTCCGGCCGAGGTCGACATGCTCACCGTGCACGAACTGGGCCAGCGACTGGCCGAGGCGATGCTCCTCGCGGGGCGCGGCGGGACCGTGGTGCTGGACCTGAGTCCGGTGTGCTTCCTGGGCACCTGCGGCCTGGAGCTGCTGTCCACCCTGCGCGACTGGCCGTGCCGGGTGCTGCTGGTGGCCTCGACCAGGGCGGTGCTGCGCCCGCTGCGGCTGACCTGCCTGGACCGGTCCCTGCCCGTGCTGGCGGACCTCGGCGCGGCGCTCGCGGCGGCGGCCAGGCCCGCGCCGCCCCCGAGCCGCGGCTGGCGCCCACTGCGTGCGGCCAGCAGCAGGCCCAGGGCCTGGCGCGCCGGGTCGACCCGTCCTCGGGGCCGGTGAGTCCGGCTCGGATCCGTTTGGTGTGGGTCGTTGGGGGTAGCCGCCCGTGCGGTTGCCCCCACCACACCTGGAGGTCCGATGACCGCCACGAACGTGCCCGAGCCGACCGGGGACCAGCGCGACCGGTTCCTGACCACCGCGCAGGGCGTGCGCCTGCCCGACACCGACCACTCGCTCAAGGCGGGGGAGCGGGGCCCGTCCCTGCTGGAGGACTTCCACCTTCGCGAGAAGATCACCCACTTCGACCACGAGCGCATACCGGAGCGCGTGGTGCACGCCCGTGGTGCCGCGGCCCACGGGGTGTTCACCGCCTACGGCAGCGCCGCGTCCGTCACGCGGGCGCACTTCCTCGCCGAGAAGGGCCGGGAGACCCCCGTGTTCGTGCGCTTCTCCACGGTGCTCGGCTCACGTGGTTCGGCCGACACCGTGCGCGACACCCGCGGCTTCGCGGTGAAGTTCTACACCGAACAGGGCAACTTCGACCTGGTCGGCAACAACATCCCGGTGTTCTTCATCCAGGACGGCATCAAGTTCCCCGACGTCATCCACGCGGGCAAGCCGCAGCCGGACCTGGAGATCCCGCAGGCCCAGTCCGCGCACGACACGTTCTGGGACTTCGTCTCCCTGCACACCGAGGCCACCCACCACGTCATGTGGGCCATGAGCGACCGGGGCATCCCGCGCTCGTACCGCACGATGGAGGGCTTCGGGGTGCACGCCTTCCGGCTGGTCGACGCCGAGGGCGGGACCGCGCTGGTGAAGTTCCACTGGAAGCCGGTCGCGGGCGTGCACTCGCTGGTCTGGGAGGAGGCGCAGATCGCCGCCGGGGTGGACCCCGACTTCCACCGCCGTGACCTGGCTGAGGCCATCGAGGCGGGAGCGTTCCCGGAGTGGGAACTGGGCATCCAGGTGATGCTCGACGACGGCACCGACAGCTGTGAGGGCATCGACCTGCTCGATCCGACCAAGATCGTGCCCGAGGAACTCGTCCCCGTGCAGCCGATCGGCAGGCTGCGGCTGGACCGCAACCCCACCAGCTACTTCGCCGAGACCGAGCAGGTCGCCTTCCACACCGGCAACCTGGTGCCCGGTATCGAGGTGACCAACGACCCGCTCATGCAGGCCAGGCTCTTCTCCTACCTGGACACGCAGTTGACCCGGCTGGGCGGCCCGAACTTCCCGCAGCTGCCGATCAACCGTCCGCACTGCCCGGTCAACGACATGCTGCGCGACGGCATGCACCAGACCGTCGTGCACACCGGGATCGCCCCGTACCGGCCCAACAGCCTCGACGGGGGCGCACCGGTGTTGGCCGGTGCCCAGGACGGCGGCTACGTGCAGACCCCACGCCGGATCGAGGGCAACGCCGTGCGGGCCAACCCCGCCTCGTTCGAGGACCACTTCTCCCAGCCCGCGATGTTCTACCGCAGCCTCACGCCGATCGAGCGGGCCCACCTGGTCGAGGCGTTCACCTTCGAGCTGGGCAAGTGCTGCGTGCAGGCCGTCAAGGAGCGTGAACTGGCGGTGCTGGCCCAGGTGGACGCCGAGCTCTGCGCCCAGGTGGCCGACGGGCTCGGCCTGCCCGCGCCGACGGGCCAGCCCGTGCGGGCCGTGCCGATCTCCCCGGCGCTGTCCCAGGTGGTGACCGAACCGGGACCTGTCGCGGGCCGCAGGATCGGTGTGGTCGCCGACGCCGCCGCCGACCTGTCGGGGATCACCAAGCTGCGCAAGGCGGTGCAGAAGCTGGGCGCCGAGGTGCTGGTCATCGCCCCCGCAGGAGGCATGCTCAAGCACGGCCGCAGCGAGCAGGTCGTCGAGCGGACCCTGCTGACCGCCCGCTCGATCGAGTTCGACGCCGTCCTGGTCGCCGGCGGCACCGTGCCCACCCGGGACATCAAGCTCGTCCTGCTGTTGCAGGAGGCATTCCGGCACCTCAAGCCGATCGGCACCTGGGGAGACGGCGAGATCCTGCTCGAGGCCGGGATCGACCTGGACGCCCCTGGGGTGCTGGTCGCCGGGGCGGTGGACAGGGCGTTCACCGACGCACTGGTCACCGCGCTCGGCCTGCACCGGGTGTGGGACCGAGCCGAGCTCGTGACCAGTTCCGCGGTGCCGCCCGCCAGGTGATCGCCGAGCCGGACGGTGGGGCAGTGATCGCGCGCGGTCACGGGAACGGGCGTTTCGGACCGCCCCGACCTGTGCTTGGCTGGCCGGATGCTTATCAAGTCGGTGACAGCCCTGATCCTGCTCGCCGTCGGAACCACCACCGCCCAGGCGGCCCCGGTGAGCTGTCCGCGCACGATCCCGTTCACCACCGCGTCGGTGACCCAGCACGAGGGCGGCTCGTTCGCCCTCAACTGGACCGCGCCGGGGGTGCGCCGCGTGTCGGTGTACACCGGCGCCACCCAGGACGGTATCGACTACAGCCACCCCGTGGCCCGTGGCGAGGGCAGCGCCGCGATCACCGTCAGTGGACTCGGCGCGGCCGACCGCCGCTGGTTCAGGCTCGTGCCCGACCGCGGCGAGGGCCTGACCGTTGCCGACCGGGACCTGCACCTGGCCAGCGTGCCGAACCTGCGGGACGCGGGCGGCTACCGGACTGCGGACGGGCACTGGGTGCGGATGGGCGCGGTCTACCGCTCCAGCAACCTCGGCGGGGCGACCGAGTCCGACCTGGCCACGCTGACCCGGCTGGGCGTGCGGGTGATCGAGGACCTGCGCACCGACGCCGAGTTGGTCAAGACGCCCGACCGCGTGCCGCGGGGCGCGACCGTGACCCAGCAGAACGTGCTCGGCGCGGGTATCCCCGGCCCGCTGCCGAAGACCCCTGAGCAGTCCGTGCGCTACATGATCGACGCCGAGGCGTACCTGGTCAGCGCCCCGAGCGCGCTGGTGGCCTACCGCGGCACGCTTGGCGCGATGACCGGCACCGGGGTGCTCCAGCACTGCTCGGCGGGCAAGGACCGCACCGGCTGGGCCAGCGCCGTGCTGCTCACCGCACTCGGCGTGCCCCGCGCGACCGTGTACCAGGACTACCTGGACAGCAACACCTACCTCGCTGCGCGCAACGCCGCCATCCTGGCCCAGGCCCCCGCCGACCAGCGCGAGGTGATCCGCCCGCAGCTGGACTCCCGCGCCGAGTACCTGGACAACGGGTTCGCCGAGGCCGACAAGCGGTACGGGTCCTTCACCGGCTACCTGGACCAGGGCCTGCACCTGGACACCGCCGCCCTGCGAGCCGCCCTGCTGATCTGAGCAGGATTGTGTTTTCCCTGGTCAAACCCACGTTAGCCCCCAGTAAGAGGCCACCAGGGAGCAGTGTGAGGGTCTGTCAAACGTTCGGTGTAACTCAGGGTTGAAGGAACCTACCTACGCCCAGCGGCAAGCCGGCCGTCGAACGCGATCTCGAACGCGTTGAGGGCCGGCTTCCACCGCATCATCCACCGTTTGCGCCCGGTCCCGGTCGGGTCCAGGCTCATCACCGCCATGTAGACACACTTGAGCGCGGCCTGCTCGTTGGGGAAGTGCCCCCGGGCCTTGACGGCACGGCGGATGCGGGCGTTGACGCTCTCGATCGCATTGGTCGAGCAGATCACCCGCCGGCCCTCCGGGTTAAACGCCAAAAACGGCACGAACTCCGCCCAGGCGTTGTCCCACAACCGCATGATCGCCGGATACCGGGCGCCCCACTCCTGGGTGAACTCGGCGAACCGCTCCCGGGCGGCGGCCTCGGTCGGCGCGGTGTAGACCGGCTTGAGCGCCTTGGCTATCGCGTCCCAGTGCTGCCGGCCCGCGTAGCGGAAGCTGGTGCGCAGCAAGTGCACGATGCAGGTCTGGGTGATCGTCGCCGGCCAGACCGCGGTGATCGCGTCCGGCTGGCCGAAGCGACCGAGCTGACACGCCGGCTGAAGTTGCCGCACCTGCGGCACGCTCTGACCGATCTGGTCCCCACCGCCAAGGCCCAACGCTGGGACCCCGCCGAAGTAGTGCGGGTGCTGCCAGCCGAAGAAACCGCCGGTCGGGACGCAGCCAACCTGCGCGCCCGCCGCAAACGCGCCGCGTTTCCCAGATGAGCCTGCAAACACATACATTGGCACGTAGTAGCGCCGCTCGACCACTTGCGATGCGCCGCCGTCATCCGTCATGGGTTCCAGCTGCTACACGGTCTTTCCGTTTGCGGTTTCGCGAGAGGTGATCCGGTTCGTGCGACCGACCGCGCGGGCCACCGTGTTGCGTACCACGAGGCCTGGTCGGGTGCTGGGCACCATGAGTCTGGAGAGCAGGCCGACGCGTCGCTGCCGCGGTCGCACTTCGCGGCGGAGCCGCGACTCGTAGGTGGCGAAGGCGCGGGCGTGATCGCCGTGGTGGGAGGCGAGTTCTTCCGCGAGGGCATACGCTCCTGCCATCGCCATGCTGGACCCGTCGCCGAGCAGGGCTGTGGCCGCCGCCGCGTCCCCGAGCAGTACGACCCGTCCGCGGGACCACGAGGGCATCCGGACGGTCGTCAGGGGGTCGAAGAACGGGGCTGGGTGGTCGAGGTACGCCGCCACGAGTTCCGGCGCCCGCCACCGCACGTCGG
Source organism: Kutzneria viridogrisea DSM 43870 (assembly GCF_000525635.1). NCBI lineage: Bacteria > Bacillati > Actinomycetota > Actinomycetes > Pseudonocardiales > Pseudonocardiaceae > Kutzneria > Kutzneria viridogrisea. Next base: position 5,093,103 of record NZ_CP007155.1, on the reverse strand, counting down.
CGTACGTGTCGGCCACGGTTTGCTTGTGGAGAGCGATGTTTTTGCGGTCGTGGGGCGCCGGCCGTGCGGCCCGGAAGGTGAAGATCGCGAGCGGCGTGGTGCGCGAGGGGTGGACGACCAGCATCCGGTTCGGCACGGTCAGCATCGTCAGCTCGCTCGGGTCGTCGATGGCGTCGGGTTCCAGCGGGACGGTCGCGCCGTATAGACCCAGGTCGCTCACGAACTGCCGCTCGGGCCCGAACACCAGACGCCGTATGGTGGAGTGCATCCCATCGGTACCGACCACCAAGTCGAAACGCCGTGGCGCGGACCGTCGAAAGGTGACGTCGGCCCCGCCTTCGTCCTGATCGAGTGCGGTGACCGTGTCGTCGAACACGAACTCAGCATCGCCCCGCGCCGACCGGTGGAGTACCTCGGACAGGTCGGCCCGGGTCACCTCGACCGTCGGCGACCCTCCCGAGGAGGAGGGAAGTCGCAGGACTCGTTTGCCGGCCGGGTCGAGCAGGGTCAGCGACCGATTGCGGGTGGCGAGCTCGCGCAGCTGCGGAAGGATGCCCATACGCTCGGCGACCGGTATCGCGGGCCCCTTCACGACGATCGCGCTGCCACCGGAGCGCAGCTGCCGGGCATGCTCGACGACGGTCGGCCGGTATCCATTCCGGGCGAGCCAGTACGCGAGCGCGGGCCCGGCGATTCCGGCACCGACTATCAGCACCTCGGGCTTCTTCATGACAAGACCTCTCGGAGCGTCGACGACCACATTCCCGGCCGTCTAGGTACGATTGATTTCGTACTCGAGTGGAACACGCCACTGAGGTACGATGCAAGACGTACCTGAAGGAGGTGTCCGTGGCCGGAACGAACCTGGTCGGTCCAGAGGTCGATGCGCTCGAGCTGGGCGTGGTGCTTCGCGCTCTCGCTGACGGGCACCGTCGTTCGGTGATGACGGAGTTGGCCGCCGACCGCACCGACAGCGAGCGAGGCTGTAACTCGTTCGATCTCCCGATCTCGAAGCAGACCCAGACCCACCACTTCCGGGTCCTGCGCGAAGCAGGCCTCATCGACGAGATCGACTACGGCAACCGCAAGGGCATCCGTCTACGACGCACGGACGTCGAGAGCAGGTTTCCCGGACTGCTCGCACTCCTGGAAGCCGAACACCAGGACGGTACTGCTCCTCGCTGAACAGAGCCCCTCGTCTCGCGGCCGGTGCTGGCTGAGCTGAGCTCGGTCGTTCCACCACGAGCGTTGTTGCCAGTGGGCTGTGAAGGCGTGGCCAAGCCCTGCGGGGCGATACAGCTGGAACGTCTACGACGCCGCGGGATTCTCGGTCCTCAATGGACGCCACGCCGGGGCTGTGCCGAGCGTTACCCATGGCCGGGACAGAACAGTGGCCTCCCACATGAGATCAGCCTTCCCGGCGCGCACCGGTGCCGGCACGTCCGGGCTGTTCACCAAGCCCCGCAACTCAGCCCGCTGATCCATTGCCAACTCCACCCCGCCAGCCAACACCAGTCCCCATCAAACCTGCGTAAACCAAAGAGAATTACGAGACACTGAGGTGATCTCAGCAAGATCGTCTTGATGTAAGCGGTTCTGCCTGTGTCTGCGGCAGCTCGGCACCGCGCAGACGGTCAGCGATGCCCGCATCCGTAAGATGCTGAGTCCGTAGCCGGCCCTACTCAGCGTCCTGTGCCTCGATCAGGTCGAGGTCGCGGACGCAGAAGCCATGGTGCTCGAAGGTCTCGTTGAGCACCGTGCCGAGGCACTGCCGCACCAAGCGGCCCCGGGCGTACGGCGGCCAGACATCGTCGTCGGGCACCGGCGCTCGCGCTGCGAGCTGCATAGCGGTGACCTCGTCGAGCCAGGCCTCGAGCTCGGCGGTCTGTGCGTCACGCACGCTCACGATCTCGTCGAGGGCCGGATCGAGCGAGAGGTCAAGCCCGTGCGCTCCACGGTAGGGCTCGACGGTCGTCCCGATGCCCATCGGCGTGAACAGCTCCGTCGAGCCCAGGCAGCAGCGGCGGAACCACGAGTCGTGGACGAAGACCAAGTGGCGCATCGTCTGCACCGCCGACCACTCGTCGTTCACGCTGCGGCGCTCGATGCCGGGCGTACGACGGATTCGCTCGATCGTGGCGGCCCAGCCAGCATGGAGCTGACGCGATGCCTCGCGCAGATCGGCAGGGTCCTCGGAGCGGATCAGCACCCGCACCGGATGACGCCGGTCGAGCTCTGCCTCGACGTACTCGGTGACCTCGACACCGTTCACCACGAGGTTGGTGATGAGCCCGTCGATCACGGCATCCTGCATGACGACGCCGATCAGGCGTGCCCCGGTCAGATCGCACTCGCGGAACTCCGCACCGTGCAGATCCTCGTCGACATACCGCGTCATGCTCCGCATACTAGGCCGAGCACCGACAAGCCAGCCTCCCCGGCTTGATTTGGCCTCTTCCGGGCCGGGCGGATTCAGGCGATGATCGCAACGTTCGGGGGTACGAGTGTTGCGATGAGGTTATCGAACTCGCGTGCTGGTGTCGCCCAGCCGAGGGTCTTGCGAGGGCGCGCGTTGAGTTCGGCGGCGACGGCGGCCAGGTCGGCCGCAGTGTGGACGGACAAGTCGGTGCCCTTCGGGAAGTACTGGCGCAGCAGGCCGTTCGTGTTCTCGTTCGAGCCGCGTTGCCAGGGTTTGGCTGGCTCGCAGAAGTAGACCGGCACGCCGGTGGCCGCGGTGAATTCGTTGTGGCGGCTCATCTCGCAGCCTTGATCCCAGGTCAGGGACTTGGTCAGCGAGTTCGGCAGCGCAGAGAATCGGCGGACGAGGGCACCGAGTACACCAACCGCTGCGCCAACGCCCAGGCCAATGAGGCGCGTCTGGCCGGGGTCGCCGCACGGGGCTACCACTTCGCCGGCCGGGTGACATCACCGGCCAAGTCACGCACTTCGCCGCCGAACTGGAGTTCCGGGGCCTGCTCGGCGCGGGCAGCCTACTGCCGATGCTGGGCATCGAAGACCCGGACCTCGGTGACGGCGGCCCGGACGGGTTCGTGGACGCGTTCCTGGAAGTGTTCCGCGCTCGTACCGGGGTCGGGCTGCTCGTCTACGCCTCCCTGGACTGGTTCCGCACCCGCGCCTGCACCCCGTCCGCTGGGCCAACCCCTCAACGTGGCTGTGGGTGGCGAACTGGAACGGGGCCCCGGCAACGCCGAATACTCCGATCCCGCGGTGGCGATCCACCAGCACACCGACCGCGGCTCGGTCCCCGGCTTCGGTGGTCTGATCGACCGCGACGCCACCGTGCTCGGCGTCGCCGCCCTCGGTGCGCTGTTCGCACTCGCCCAGGTGTAGGAAGCAGCCGTGGTACTCGTCGACGAGCGCGCCGGGCAGAGTGTCTTCGAGCACGGGTAGGTCACGACGTGTTGGCGTTACGAGGACAGGGCGGCGACGACCTGCTCGGAGGTCACGGGCACGGAGAACATCGGGTAGTCGTAGGTGAGAGCGTTCTCGTGCTCGGCCTGCGAGGTGGCGGCCACGCAGTCGGTCAGGGTGATCACCCGGTAGCCGTTCTCGTAGCCGGTGCGCATGGTGGACTCCACGCAGCAGTTGGTGAGGAAGCCGCCGAGCACGATGGTGGTGATGCCCTTGCTGCGCAGGATGAAGTCGAGGTTGGTGCTGGCGAAGGTGTCCAGCCCGCGCTTGCCCTCCACGAGGATGTCCCCGTCCTGCGGGGCGAGTTCGTCCACGATGGCTGCGCCCCAGCTGCCCTTGACGAAGGCGTTGCCCTCGACGACCCCCTTGAGGATGCCGTACGGGTGCGCGGAGATCTCGTTGTAGCCCTCGGTGAAGGTGATCGGCGCGTGCATCACGGTGGCCCCGGACGCACGGGCGGCCCGCACGACCGCGGCGGTGTTGGCCAGCATCCCGGTGCTGTCCATCACCTCGGACACCGCACCGTGCAGCACGCCGCCCTCGCTGGTGAAGTCGTTCTGGTACTCGATCAGCACGACCGCGGTGGTGGCCGGGTCCAGGGTCAGCGCGTCAGTCATGGACTCATCCAAGTCCGGGGCGGGGGAGCCGACAAGCACCGGCCCGGGTGACGCCGGGCCGGTGCCGCACGCCTCAGCGGAGCTGGGCGTTGATCACGTCGAGGTAGTTGATCACACGGGTGTAGACGCCCGGGGTCTTGGCCCTGGCACAGCCGTCACCCCAGGACACGATGCCGACCAGCTTGCCGCCCGTGGTCAGCGGGCCGCCGGAGTCGCCCTGGCAGGAGTCCTTGCCCCCGGCGTCAAGCCCGGCGCAGACCATCTTGTCGGCGACGTAGCGGCTGTTGTAGGCCGCCGAGCAGACCTGGTCGGTGGTGACCGGCACGGTGACCTTGCGCAGGGTGTCCGAGTCGGGGCCGCCCTCCTTGACATCGCCCCAGCCCAGGGTGGTGACCTGGGTGCCGGGGGCGTACAGCGCGGTGTCGCCCGCGCTGGGCAGCGGCAGGGTCTTGTACGGCAGTGCCTTGTCCAGGGTCAGCACGGACACGTCGTCCCCGGCATCGGCGCCGCGGTAGTCCGGGTGCTGCCACAGCTTGGTCACCGAGGCCGTGGTGCCCTCGCTGGTGCGCAGGTCGGTGCGCCCGGCGATCACGCCGAAGTCCGAGGCGCCGTAGCCCTCGGTGCAGTGCGCGGCGGTGACCACCTTGGTCGGGGCGACCAGGGTGCCGCCGCACCACTTGCCGCCCTGGAGGGTGAGCGACACGGTCCAGGGGTGGTCGGCGGTGCTGGCGGCGGTGCCGCCGACGATGGTGGGTGAGGCGGGGGCCGCCGAGACGGTGGTGGTCGCGGTCAGCACGCAGGTGGAAGCCAGTAGCCCGATGGCGGCCAGACGGGTGACGCGGTGCAGGGGGTTCACCAGACTGTTCCTTTCACAGGGGGAACGGTGTGCACCGAAGATCACACGGCGTGCGGTTGTGAGCCATCCTCCAGACGTAGGGGCCAAACCGGACGAAAGTAGTGTCGCGATCTGTGTTGATCTTGGTCACGGCATACTGTCTGGGTCTGCCCCGGCGGAAGGAGCACTGTGGGGACCGAGCAACAGCCTGCGGGCTTCGACGTGCTGCTGTCCGGCACGGTCTTCCTGGACATCATCTTCACCGGGCTGGCACACCAGCCCGCCGCGGGCACGGAGGTGTGGTCCACCGGGCTGGGCTCCAGCCCCGGCGGCATCGCCAACCTCGCGGTGGCACTGAGCAGGCTGCACCTGAGCACGGCACTGGCCGCGGCCTTCGGTGAGGACGTCTACGGGGACTTCTGCTGGGACGTGCTGGCCAACCAGGAGGGCGTGGACCTGTCGTGCAGCCGCCGGTTCTACGGCTGGCACTCCCCGCTGACCGTCTCCATGGCGGTGGACCGCGACCGCAGCATGGTCACCCACGGGCACCCCTCCCCGGTGACCGCCGACGAGCTGCTCGCCCCGCCGCCGGTCACCCGCGCCTGCTTCGTGCACGTGGACCTGACAGAGGAGGAGTGGGTCGCCAAGGCCAAGGCCCAGGGTGCGCTGCTGTTCGCCGACGTCGGCTGGGACCCCACCGAGCAGTGGGCGCCCTCCATGCTGCGCAAGCTCGACGGCTACGACGTGTTCCTGCCCAACTCCGTGGAGGCCGTGCGCTACAGCCGCGAGGACACCCCCGAGGCCGCCGCGGTCAAGCTGGCCGAGCTGGTCCCGGTGGTCGTGGTGACCCGCGGCGGCAACGGGGCCTTCGCCGTGGACTCCGCCACGGGTGAGACGGTGGACGTGCGCGGGCTGAACATGGCCGCACTGGACCCCACCGGGGCCGGGGACGTGTTCGGCGCGGGCTTCGTGTTCGGCACGCTCGCCGGGTGGCCGCTGGCCGACCGGGTGCACTTCGCCAACCTGTGCGCGGCCCTGTCCGTGCAGCACTTCGGCGGCTCGCTCTCGGCGCCGGGCTGGCACGACATCGCCAGCTGGTGGCGCCACCTGGGCCGCCGCGACGCGGGTGAGCTGGCCGACTACGGGTTCCTCGGCGATGTGCTGCCCAGCGACCAGGCCGCCATGGTGCGCCGGGCCAGCGCCACGATCGGTCTGCGAGGTCTGTCCTGACTTCACCCTGTGTGAACGCGGTGTGCGGTTGACTGGGCTCGTGGGCATCGACGGGTTCTCGACGCCGCTGTGGTTCGCGCTGCTGGCCGTCATCCTGGCCGTGTTCGGCACGTACTTCTGGCGTGCGCGGCGCAGGCGCAGGCACGTGGTGCGGTTCGCGAACCTGCCGCTGCTGGAGCAGGTGGCGCCCACCGGGTCCTACCGCTGGCGGCACGTGCCCCCGGTGCTGTTCCTGGTCGCGTTCGTGCTGCTCACGGTGGCCCTGGCCGGTCCGCAGGCGCAGGCCAAGGTGCCGCGCAACCGGGCCACGGTGATGCTGGTGATCGACGTCTCCCCGTCGATGGAGGCCACCGACATCCGGCCGAGCCGGATCAAGGCCGCGCAGGGGGCCGCCAAGGACTTCGTGCAGAACATGACCGAGGGCATCAACCTGGGCCTGGTCACCTTCGGCGGCTCGGCGACCGTGGACGTCAGCCCGACCACCGCGCGCAAGCCGGTCACCGACGCCATCGACAACATCAAGCTCCAGCCCGCCACGGCCACCGGTGAGGCCATCGCCGCCGCGTTGCAGGCGATCCAGCAGTTCGAGAAGGGCCTCGGCGGACCCAGCGGGGCGCCGCCCGCCCGCATCGTGCTGATGAGCGACGGCAAGCAGACCGCGGGCCGTGACGAGTTCGCCATGGCCAAGCAGTGCAAGGAGGGCGGCATCCCGATCAGCACCATCTCCTACGGCACCAGCGACGGGGTGGTGGACCTGGAGGGCCAGCAGGTGCCGGTGCCCGTGGACGACGAGTCCCTGCACGAGCTGGCCGACATGTCCGGCGGCGAGTTCTACAAGGCCGACACCAGCGACAAGCTGCGCGAGATCTACCAGTCCCTCGGCGAACAGATCGGTTACGAGACCCAGCAGACCGACGTGAGCAAGCCTTTCGTGGCGCTGGGTGCGCTGGCCACGATCACGGCGGCGGGCGCTGCCCTGCTCGTGTCGCAGCGGCTGCCCTAGTCACCACGGCGCGACCTACCGGTGGGGCAACCGGCGCCCGCCGCGGCACGTCTCTATTGTGTGGTTCGGTCTCGATCCAGCTGTGGAGGTAACGAGTGACTAGGGCAGGTGCCCGCAGGGGTGGCCTCGGCCGGACGATCGGGATCATCATCGTGATCCTGCTCCTGCTGGTCGTCGGCATGTTCGTCTATGCCGACTTCTCGCTCAAGCGCACCAACGCGCTGCCCGACTACTCCGGACGGCCAGCGGCCGGGTCGGGGACGAACTGGCTGCTGATCGGCTCGGACAGCCGTGAGGGCCTGACACAGGCCCAGAAGGACCAGTTGGCCACCGGCGACAGCGAGGGTGCGCGCACCGACACGATCCTGTTGCTGCACCTGCCCAGCTCGGGCAAGCCGACCCTGGTCAGCCTGCTGCGGGACTCCTATGTGGACATCCCGGGCAACGGCAAGAACAAGCTCAACGCCGCCTTCGCCTTCGGCGGTGCCCCGCTGTTGCAGCAGACCGTGGAGGGCGCGACGGGGCTGCACATCGACCACTTCATGGAGATCGGCTTCGCCGGGTTCGCCAACGTGGTGGACTCCATCGGCGGGGTGAACATGTGCATCGACAAGCCGATGGTCGACCCGAAGGCGGGACTTGACCTCAAGCCGGGCTGCCAGGACCTGACCGGGGCGCAGGCCCTGGGCTACGTGCGCACCAGGGCCACGCCCGCGGCCGACCTGGACCGCGTGGTGCACCAGCGGCAGTTCCTGGCCGCCGTGCTGTCCAAGGTCACCAGCGCCTCGGTGCTGGCCAACCCGTTCCGCTCCGTGCCGCTGGTCTCCAGCGTGCCCTCGGCGCTGACGGTGAACAACGGCGACCACCTGTGGCACCTGATGAGCATGGCCTTCGCCCTGAGCAGCAAGGACCTGGTCACCACCACGGTGCCGATCTCCGGCTCGCGCGGCACCAACGTGGGCTCGGTGGTCATCTGGGACAAGGACAAGACCACCCGGTTGTTCGGGGCGCTCAAGACCGACGCCGCGGTGCCCCAGGACGTGCTCAGCGGACAGTGAGCCGCGGACAACTGTGAAAAGGTCCAGACCTGTTGACGACAGGTCTGGACCAACTTTACGTTGTGTTGACCCCCTGTGGCCGCCACGCCAAGGAGGTCGACTTGTCACGAAGAACAGTCCCTCTCCTGCTTGCCGCGGCCACTGTCGCCGGCCTGCTGGTCACCGCCGGGTCCCTGCCCGGCGCGGTGCCCACGGCCAGTGCCGCGAGCAACGAGGACTGCCGCCCAGACGGCCTGGCCCGCACCGCGGGCGCCGAGGTCCCGTACTGCCAGAACTACGACACCGCGGGCCGGGAGAAGCTCGGCGCTGAGCACTCCCGCCGGGTGATCGGCTACTTCACCAGCTGGCGCACCGGCAAGAACGGCGCCCCCTCCTACCTGGTGAACAACATCCCGTGGGACAAGGTCACGCACCTGAACTACGCCTTCGCCCACGTGGACAAGGACAGCAAGGTCTCGGTGGGCCCGGACGGTCCGGACAACCCCGCCACCGGCATGGACTGGCCGGGGGTGCCCGGGGCCGAACTGGACCCGAAGCTGCCCTACAAGGGCCACTTCAACCTGCTCACCAAGTACAAGGCGCAGCACCCGGACGTCAAGACGCTGATCTCCATCGGCGGCTGGGCGGAGACCGGCGGCGTGCTCAACCCGGACGGCAAGCGGGACGCCACCGGGGGCTACTACAAGCTGACCCAGAGCCAGGCCGACATCAACACCTTCGCCGACTCGGTGGTGGCGTTCCTGCGCAAGTACGGGTTCAACGGGGCCGACATCGACTACGAGTACGCCACCTCGGCGAACTTCGCTGGCAACCCGGACGACTACACGATCTCCCAGGCCCACCGCGGTGATCTGGTCAAGGGCTACGTCGCGCTGATGAAGACCCTGCGGGAGAAGCTGGACGCGGCCAGCGCCGCGGACGGCAAGTACTACATGCTCACCGCCGCGGTCTCGGCCTCGGGCTGGCTGCTGCGCGGGGTGGAGACCTACCAGGTGACCCAGTACCTGGACTACGCCAACATGATGAGCTACGACCTGCACGGGTCGTGGAACGAGTACGTGGGGCCGAACGCGGCGCTGTACGACGACGGCAAGGACGCGGAGCTGGCGTTCTGGAGCGTCTACACGACCCCGCAGTACGAGGGCATGGGCTACCTCAACTCCGACTGGGCCTACCACTACTTCCGCGGCGCCATGCAGGCCGGGCGGATCAACCTCGGCGTGGGGTTCTACACCCGTGGCTGGCAGGGCGTGACCGGTGGCACGAACGGGTTGTGGGGTACCGCCGCCTTACCCGACCAGAGCAAGTGCCCGCCGGGTACGGGCGGCACCGTCAACTCCAAGGTGCCGTGCGGCAACGGCGCGGTGGGCATCGACAACCTCTGGCACGACAGCTCCGCCGCCGGTGACGAGGTGCCCTCGGGCGTGAACCCCATGTGGCACGCCAAGAACCTGGAGAAGGGGGTCACCCCGGACTACCTGGCCGCCTACGGCCTTGACCCGAAGGACCCGAAGAACCAGATCAGCGGCACCTACGCGGCGAACTACAGCTCCACGCTGGCCGCGCCCTGGCTGTGGAACGACCAGAAGAAGGTGTTCCTGTCCACGGAGGACGAGAACTCCCTGGCGACCAAGTCCAAGTACGTTGCGGACAAGGGCCTCGGCGGCATCATGATCTGGGAGCTGGCCGGCGACTACGGCTGGAGCGCCACGGCCAACGGGGGCAAGGGGGAGTACACCTTCGGCACCACGCTGATCGACAAGATCAACGACGGGCTGCGGGGCTCCGCGCCCTACGGTGCGACCAAGTCCAACGACACGACCCCGTCCGACGTGCTCAACGTGGACGTGTCGTACACCGGGTTCGCCTTGGGCGACAACAACTACCCGATCACGCCGAAGCTGCACCTGGCCAACAACTCAGGGCAGGCGATCCCCGGCGGGGCGAAGCTGGAGTTCGACTACGGCACCAGCGCGCCCGGCAGCATGAGCGACCAGTCCGGCTTCGGGCTGTCGGTGACCAGCAAGGGCCACAGTGGTCCGAACGTGGGCGGCCTGAAGGGCGACTTCCAGCACGTGTCGGTGACGATCCCGAGCTGGCAGTCCATCCCGTCCGGCAGCAGCGTGGACGTGACGGTGCGGTACTACATGCCGATCGCCACGCCCAGCAACTACAAGCTGACCTTCGGCGGCAAGTCCTACGCGCTGTCCACGGACAACCCGCGTGGCTCGGGCGGCACCCAGCCGACCTCGACCACCACCGGGCCGACCACCACCACGACCACCACGACGACGACCAGCAACCCGTGCGGGGCCCCGGAATGGGCCAGCGCAACGGTCTACACCGGCGGGCAGACGGTCTCGCACAACGGCCACCAGTGGAAGGCCAGGTGGTGGACCCAGGGCGACGAGCCCGGCAGCACCGGCCAATGGGGTGTCTGGCAGGACCTGGGCGCCTGCTGACGTGACAGGAAAGTGCCGTTCGAGACATCTAGTGTCTCGAACGGCACTTTCATGACGTCAGGGGCCGTACACCGTGGACGGGCTGGGGTACATGTGGATCCAGTCCACGTCCTCGCGTGCCGGGCGCATCAGGGTCCCGGTGTCGGGGAACATGTCCAGCTGCGCCCCGCCGTTGGACTTGTCGAAGTAGTCGATGGACGCCTCGACCCTGCACACCTGCTCGGCGTCTACGTACCAGGTGACCGAGTCCGGTTCCCAGTCCACGGCGTAGTTGTGGAACTGGGTCGAGTCCACGGTGGCCGAGCAGTGCTCCTGCGTGCCGTCGTGGTGTACGAACAGGTCCACGCCGGGGTCGGCCACGTCGCGCTCGGCGAAGTCGATCTCGGCCTGGGTGTAGTCCGCGGTCACCGGGAACAGCAGCGGGACCGCGTGGTAGGCCGCGCCTCCGTTGTCCTCCAACGGCATTGCTCGTTCCCGCACCTCGACGCGACCGTACTTGAACCCGTTGTGGTTGCTGTACAGCCCGCCGGTCACCCCGTCGGCGGTGCCCACCACCGACAGCAGGCCACCGCCCTCGGTGGTCTGGCTCGCGCAGCGCTGCCCGTGCCCGTTGAACCCGGGCGAGCAGCCGGTCGACTGCCCCTCGCTCGCGCCGAACAGCCCCCACTTGGCCAGGTCCACCGAGCCCGCGTTGAACTCGTCGGACTCCTCGGGGTTCGCCGCACCCCAGTGGTACCGGTCCGAGGCCCGGCTGTCCGTGGGCGGAGTTGTCGTGCTGGTCCCGCCGCCGAGCCGGTAGCCGCACGCCGTCCGCGTCCACGACTCGCCGGTCGCCGTGGACGCGGGCAGTGGCACCGCCGGTCCCTCGGACTGGCCGAGGTAGTTGCCCGAGGCTCCGTACCAGTCGGCCGCGACCCGTGCCGTGCCCGCGCCGTGCAGGTTGGCCACGGGGTGGTCGCCCACCGTGTCCCGGCTGACCACGGGACCGTCGAACGGCCCCCAGCCGCCCAGGTCCTGTGCCAGCACCGGGTTGGCGCAGGCGTTGTCGGTCGGCACCTCACCCGGCGCTCCCACCGCGTTGACGGCGCCCAGGGCGAGTACCGCCACGGCGACCACGGCCCCGACGGCCGCGTGTCTGTGAGTGATCCTCGTCATCGTGTTCCTCCCGTGCTCGGCTGTCTCACTCCTCGTAGCCGATCAGCCGGAGGTCCGGCGGTACCAAGGTGGTCGTCTCCAGGAGTTCCCGGATCAGGTTGTGGTTCAGCGTGTTGCCAACCGGTTCGCCGACCTCCTCCCGGGTCAGCCCGGTGACACCACCTCGGCTCATCCTGGTACGGACGCCCAGTACGAGGTGCTCGACCTTCTTGTGCGTCCACTCCTCGTCCGGCCGGATCTCGTTGAGGTGCAAGGCGGCCTGCCGCCAGGACAGCGGGTTCGGGTAGACCTCGTGCAGGAGGTACCGCTGGCCCAGCACGATCAGGGCAAGCCGTTCGGCGGGGGAGAGCGCCCAGGTGTTCGGCGGCTGGGTCGCGGCCTCGTGCGCGGTCGGTGGCCGCTCGGCCTCACCGGACTGCACGTGCACCTCGATCAGGTGCTCGCGTCCGCTGGAGCCCCGCACGAACATCGGGGTGTAGCCGGTGGCCAGCGGGATCGGCTCGTCCTGGTGGAACAGCAACCTGGACCCGGGCAGCCGCAGCGGCAGGCGGCCAGTCGTGCTGACCCACCACCGGTCGGCGCTGTGCGTCAGCCTGCCCTGGAGCCTGCTGATCCGCCGGTCGTTCTCCCCGACGCACACGTGCACGTCCGGGCGGTTGCGGCCGAACAGGATGGCACGCCCCTCCTGTGGGCTCACGGTGATGCCACCGGTCACCGCCAGTACGTGCAGCGTGCCCGGTACGACCCCGGCGGGCACTCCCCAGGCCAGGCTGTGGTGGGTGGGGGAGAGCACCTGGCTCCCCGGGGCCGTCAGACGCTCCCTCATCTCCGCCTCCTGGCACCTCAGCTGATTGGCATCGCAAGTTTGTGCCCGGTGGCCCGGGAATGTTCCCGAGCGGCAGGAGTAGAACGGGTCGGGTTCCGGTCGGCCTGCCCGGAGGAGGGGGCCGGGCAGGCCGACCGGGGCGTCACCGGGGCGTCACCGCCGCTGTGGCCAGGTCCTTCGCCAGCGCGCAGCGCTCGGCTTGGGACTTGTCCCTGTCGGTGGCGTAGGCGTACCAGACCTCGCTGCGCGTGCTCTTGTCGGCAGCGGTGTAGTTGAGGTTGAGGACCTCCACCTCGCAGGTGTTCGGGTCCTCGGTGCTGATCTCGTCCACGACCGCGGGCTGACCGGCGATCTGGGTCCGCGCGCCTTGGGCGCTCTCGAGCAGCCCCTCGCGTCGGGCGAACTCCACTTTCAACTCCCTGGAGTCGGTGGCGCTCTTCCAGGTGCAACGCCAGTCCCCGAACCCGATCACGGGAGTCCTCGGGTCGATTCCGGGCAGCGCGGGGAAGTTCGGGGAGTTGGCCGTCTCGCAGGCACTCTTGTTGATCAGGGACTGCGGCAGGATCCTGGACTCGTCGCGCGGGGGAATCGGGCCGCTGTCCAGCACGGCCACCGCCGAGTCGGTGACCACGTCGGCCATGCCGCAGAAGTCGGCTTCCGGCACGGAGACGCGGTGTGCGTGGATCAGGATCTCGTAGTGGTCCGGCAACAACAGGTGCCGGGCGCACACGCCGTCTCCCGGCGCGTCCCGGACAATGCTGAAGGTGCGCTTGTTGTCCGCGGGCGGCAGCGGGCTCGCGCTGGCGGTCTGGCTGATGAACTGGATCGTGACGTCGGACTGCCGCTTGTTGTCCTCCACCTTCACGAGCACGTTGCACTGGTCGAAACCGTACTCGTCGGAGACCACGTTGACCGTGCCGAACCGGTCCAGGCCGCCGATGCTGGCGGCCAGCGAGCAGGGATCGGCGGTCCTGGCCTTGCCCATGAGGGAGCCGGTCCGTGCGGCCGGTTGCTGACCGCCGAGCACCAGCCAGGCGGCCAGCCCCGCCACCACGGCCAGCGCCCCGGCCGCGAGCAGCCAGCGGCGGGTGGCGTTGCGCGGCCGACGGGAGTGCGCCACGCCCTCGGCGACCTCCGTGAGCAGGCGCTGCGCCTGGGCCGCGGTGGGGCGCTTCGCGGGATCGACCCGCAACAACTCGGACAGCACCGGCGCCAGCGGACCGCCCTTGCGGCAGGGGGCGATCTGCCCCTGGGCCGCGCGCCGCAGCCGGAGGAAGGCGTTGTCGGTGGTGCTGCCGACCGGCGACACGCCCTCGACCGCCGCGAACAGCGTGGAGCCCAGCGAGAACACGTCGGAGGCCGCCGTCGGGTCGCTGCCGTTGGCCACCTCCGGGGCCACGTAGCCGGGGGTCCCGGCCAGCACGGAGGAACCGGTCACCGTCTCCTCACCGGCCAGGATCCGCGAGATCCCGAAGTCGCCGAGCTTCGCCTCGTGCTCGGAGATCATGAGCACGTTGGCGGGCTTCACGTCACGGTGCAGGATGCCCTTGGCGTGCACGGCCGCGAGCGCCCCGGCCACCTGGGCACCCAACTCGGCCACGCGCTCGGCGGGCAGCACACCCCGCTCGGCCAGGCTCTGTGCGGGCACGTACTCCATCACCAGCCAGCACTCGTCCCCGTCGTTGAGGACGTCGTACAGCGTGACGATGTTGCGGTGGTTCAACTGCGCCAACAACTTCGCCTCGCGCCGCAACTGCTGGAGCTGTTCGGCGTACTGGCTGGGCTCGCCCGGGATCGCCCGCTTGAGCGCCACCTGCCGGTCCAGCTGTTCGTCGGTGGCGCGCCACACAACCCCGTTTCCCCCGGAGCCAGCCTGTTCCTCGAGCCGATATCTGCCAGCGATCACCTGTCCGGCCAACACGGTCAGTACTGTCCCGCGAGCACCCCGTGGCCACAAGCGGATCGGGAGAACTACTCCCGCTGGCGGCGGTGGCCCGCGGTTCGTGATCGACTCCACCAGGGACCTGGAGAAGATCGAGGACCAGCACGCGCGGCCAACCGTACGAACGGCACGCGCGTCGATGTCCCGCGACCGGTTCGGGTCGCGGGACATCAGCGCGCGTCGCCCCAGAGCGCGCCTCGGACGCTCTTACCTGGGGTCGATCACCGGCGAGTTACCTGAGAAACGCCTTGAAATAGAAAACCGGCTCCGGGAATTCCGCGGCCGGGTTGCTGGGCGACAGTTCGATGACCGGAGTCGCCTCGCACGGGGCCTTTCCGGCGGGCGGCTTTGCGAACAGTGCGATGTACTGGCGGGTGTCGTTGAATGCGGAGTGTGCGCCATCCGGCAGGATGTTGGGATCCACGGGCGTACACCGGAACGGCACCGGAGCGACCACCCGCTGCGGGCTCCCCGAGAAGTTGGGTTCCGGGAGCAGGAACAGGGTGGAGCGCATAACAGGCCCGTCAATGGGCTTGATGGTCGGGCTGGCGGCACTCGCGGGTCCACCGGCCAATCCGCAGACAGCCAGCACCGTGGTAGCGGCAACGATGATGCGCTTCATCATGAGTTTATTCCTTCGCGCTAACGAAACTGGTTGGTGTGTCAATCCAAGCCCCCGCGTGTGTCGGGGTGTCGGTTGCGGCGACGGAAGAACCATCGAAACGCCTGGTCAATGGCTTCGTGACAACCAGTCCGTCAGTCGGCCTCGGTAAAGCCAATGGCCTGCATGTGCGCCGTTTCCTTCGCGTTCACGAGTAGTGTCGTCGCCATGACATCGAGTGCCGTCTCGGGAGGCGAAATTGACGGCCAGGGAATGAACGTGATCAGGGAAAACGGAATAGATGTTCAACTTTCGCCACTGGTGGTGGTCTAGTGCCAGCATCCGCTTGCGCACTCTTCCTCGACAAGGGGTCACTCAACTGGCCCCGCGCCCAGCAAGGCCGATACCAGCGACATTGCACAAGATGAGGTGGCTTTCACTGCGTTCAACGCAGTGAAAGCCACCTTCACGCTATGCCGTGCTAGCGCTGGACGTCCCAGACCAGCGCGCCGGGCAGCCCGAGGTAGGCGGCCAGCGCGGCCTCGGGCACCGCCCGGTAGGCGCGCCGCTTCGCGCGCACCTGGTCCACATCGAGCCTCGGCTCCAGGCAAGCCCGCACCTGGAGCCCGGCGGCGGTGAACGCGGCGAAGTAGTCGGCGTGGCTGTGCGCGTGCTCGCGGACGAAACCCCGGTTGCCCGCCGCGTCCTGGAACGGCGCGTGCCAGCCGAGGTGTGCCTGGAACGGGTGCAGCGCGGAGATCACCAGCCGCCCGCCGGGGCGCAGCACGCGGGCCAGTTCGCTGATGGCCTTGTCCAGCTCGGCCACGTGTGCCACGGCCAGGCCGCTCACCACCAGGTCGAAGCTGTCCTCGCCGAACGGCAGCTCGCACAGGTCGCCCTCGGTGAACTGGGCCTGCGGCACCGACTCGCGCGCCACGTCGAGCATCTCCGGGGTCAGGTCCACACCGGTCACCCGGTGGCCCAGTTCGACCAGGTGGCGGGCGTGCCGCCCGGTGCCGCAGGCCGCGTCCAGGGCCTCGCCCGGCGGGATGTCGGCCAGCAGGCCCCAGACCGCGGGCTGCTCCATGTCGATCATCGGGTTGCCCGGCTCGTCGTAGCGCGCCGACCAGGCCCGGTAGCCCACGCGGGCGTCCTGCTCGCTGGTCAGCTCCCCGCTGGCGAACTCCGGCTCGTCCAGGATGCGCCGCACCTCGGCCAGCCGCTGGTCGGCCTGCTCCACCGGCCCGTCGTACAGGCCGCGCAGCAGGGCGAGCCCCTCCACGCCGATGAGCAGTTCCCTCAGTCGTACTTCACGATCCACGTCCGCAGACCCTAGGCAGCGCGGCGGGGCTCGGCTACCGGGTTTTGGGGTTCGTTGGAATTCCGGATGCACCGGCGTAGGCTCGTGACATGGGCAGACAGGCTCGCGAGTGCTCCATCGCCAACGCGCTCGAGGTGGTCGGCGAGCGGTGGAGCCTGCTCGCGTTGCGCGAGGTCTTCTTCGGGGTGCGGCGCTTCGACCAGATCGTGCAGAACACCGGCGCCAGCAGGGACATCCTCACCACGAGGCTGCGCAAGCTGGTGGACGCCGGGGTGCTGGAGCGCCAGCTCTACGAGGAGCGCCCGCCACGCTACGAGTACGTGCTGACCGAGGCCGGCCGTGCGCTGCACACCGTGCTGCTGACGCTGATGGACTGGGGGGACCGGTACGTCACACAGGGCCCGCCGCCCACGGTGTGGCGGCACGAGTGCGGTGAGGTGCTGGCGCCGAAGACCGTGTGCGCCGGCTGCGGGGAACCGGTCCGCTCCGGCAGCGCCACCGTGGTCCGCGCCGACCGCTGGCCGACCTGACCCGCGGTGCCGAGGACCCGGCGCGTGTCGGCGCTTCGCGTGCGGCGTGTCGGCGCTGGGCGGGCAGTTTCCCAACTCGTGGGAATTCGGGCTGCAAGCGCGAACACGCGGTACCGGAAGCGCCGACACGCGCTGTTCCGGGGTGGGTCAGGACTTGCGGAGGGCGGCGAGGGCCCGGTCGGCGTGCACGGCCATGCGCAGCTCGCTCTTGACCACCTCGACGACCTTGCCGTCCTCGCCGATGACGAAGGTCTGCCTGCGGGTCAGCAGCGGGCCGAACCGCCTGCGCACCCCGAACTGGGTGGCCACCGCACCGTCCACATCGGACAGCAGCGGGTAGTCGAAGGAGTGCATCTGGGAGAACTGCGCCTGCTTGTCCACGGGGTCGGGGCTGATGCCGATGCGCTGGGCGCCGACCTCCCCGAACTCCGCGGCCAGGTCGCGGAAGTGGCAGCTCTCCGCGGTGCAGCCCCCGGTCATCGCGGCCGGGTAGAAGAACAGCACGACCGGGCCCTTGGCCAGGAACTCCGAGAGCTTGCGCGGGGTGCCGGTGTCGTCCGGCAGCTCGAAGTCAGTGACCTGGTCGCCGACGTTCATCGGGAACCTCCCGTTCGGGGTGGCAGCGGGAAGAACCCACTGGTGCGCTTGACGTACTCGGCGAAACCGGGGCGGTTCGCCATGTTCTTCTCGGTGAGCGCCTTGCCGGTGCCCTTGGTCAGGAACGCGGTCATGACCACGGGGGAGAGCACCGTGAGCGCCCCGATCCAGTGCTGGCAGGCCACCAGGTACAGGCCCCACCAGACGCAGGCGTCACCGAAGTAGTTGGGGTGGCGGGTGTAGCGCCACAGACCCCGGTCCATGATCTTGCCACGGTTGCCGGGGTCGGCCTTGAACCGGGCCAGCTGCTGGTCGCCGACGGCCTCGAAACCCAGGCCCACCAGCCACACCAGCACGCCGAGCCAGCCCAGCAGGCCGAAGGCGCCCGTCTCGTACTGCGCGGCCTGCACCGGCATGGAGACGAACCACATGATCACGCCCTGGATCAGGTAGATCTTGCGGAACGCGTACCAGACCGGGTTGCCGGTGGCCCGGCCCATCAGCGCCACGTAGCGCGGATCCTCGGGCCTGCCGTGGTTGCGGCGGTGGATGTGCACGGCCAACCGCACGCCCCACACCACCGTCAGCCCGGTGACGACCAGCCGCGTGACCAGGTCCCCGTCGGACACGGCCAGCGTCACCAGCGCGATCACCGCGAAACCCAGGCCCCACACCGCATCGATGCCGTCGTGACGGCCACGGCGCACGGCAAGGCCCAACGCGATGAGCATGACCACCAGCACCGCGCCCGCGCTGATCAACAGGTTGAGCAGGAAACCGCTCAGGTTCACGCCACGACCTCCCAGGTCCGCCTCGTGCGGGGCATACCGCTGGCGCCGTTGAGGGTGGGCCGCACGGCGAGGATCTGGTCCACGCCCATCCGGTTCTCCTTGAACGCCAGCGCACCACCGGCCAGGTACAGCCGCCACACCCGGAGCTGCCCCTCGCCGACCAGCTTGGTCAGCTCCTCGGCCCGCTCCTCCAGGGTCTGCGCCCAGGCGTCCACGGTCCACACGTAGTGCTCCCGCAGCGCCTCGACGTCACGCACCTCCAGCCCGGCCTGCTCCAGCATGGCGATGGTCTCGCCAACCGGGCGCATGTGCATGTCGGGGGCCACGTAGCGCTCGATGAACGAGCCGCCGCCCGGGGCCTTGGGCGCGCTGGCCACCCGCGACATCTGCTGTAGCAGCAACCTGCCTTGGGGTTTGAGCAGCCGGAACAGCTGGGCGGCGTAGGTCGGGTAGTTGCCCAGCCCGACGTGCTCGCCCATCTCCACGGTCCCGATGGCGTCGTAGCCCTCCTCGGGGATCTCACGGTAGTCCTGCAACCGGACCTGCACGCGGTCGCCCAGCCCGCGCTCGGCGATGCGCGCGGTGATGAACTCGCGCTGCTCGGCGGCCAGGGTCACGCCGGTGGCGTGCACCCCGTAGTGCGTGGCGGCGTGCAGGATCAGCGAGCCCCAGCCGCAGCCCACGTCCAGCAGCCGCATGTCCGGCTGGAGGTCCAGCTTGCGGCAGATCAGGTCCAGCTTGTCCCGCTGGGAGTCCTCGACGGTGTAGTCCGGGGCGTCAGAGGTCCAGTACCCGCAGGAGTACGCCATGTTGGGGTCGAGCAGGGTGCGGTAGAACTCGTTGGACAGGTCGTAGTGGTGCGAGATCGCGTCCCGGTCACGGGACTTGGTGTGCTCGGCCCCGGACAGCCGGGCCTCCTCCGGCGGGGGAGCGGGCCGCTTGCCGAGCACGCCGAGCCTGAGCGCGGCTCGCACGATGTCCACGCGGTCCTTCGCGGTCAGCCTGACCTTGCCCAGGCCCTCCCTGCGGACCAGCTGCCAGAACCGGGACAGGCCCTCCTTGAGGTCACCCTCCACGTCGATGTCCCCGGAGACGTAGGCGCGGGCCAGCCCCAGCTCGTTGGGGTCCCACAGCAGCCTGCGCAGCGCCCGTTGCGAGCGCACGACCACGACAGGGGCGTCGACCGGACCGGTGACGCTGCCGTCCCAGGCGCGTAGCCGCACGGGCAGCTCGGCGCCGAGGAACCGCTCCACGAGTCCGGCCAGGGTTTGCGCGATACCAGTCGAACCAGCCACTCCAGGCCCCTTCTGCCGCACGTACGGGTCTGCTGACCCATACCGGGTTCGCAGCGGGGGCGCCAGCGGTTCGATCAGGGGGTGAACAAGTGGTCGACCAGCAGGTTCAGCGCGGGCAGGGCCGCGACCACGGCCTCGCGGGACTCCGCGGGCAGCTTGTCCAGGGCGGTGGAGATCCGCCGTTCGTGTGCCTGCTGCCACTCGGCGAGCTGGCGGTGACCGGCCGCGGTGAGCGTGACCCTGGCGACCCGCCGGTCGCTGGGATCGCTCTCCCGGATGGCCAGCCCGGACTCGACCAGCTGCTGGACCAGGCCGCTGACCGTGTTCGGGGCGAGGCGTTGCAGGGCGGCCAGCTGCCCGATGCGGGCGGGGGCGTGGTCGGCCAGCGCCATCAGCAGCTCGACCTGGGCCATGGGCAGGGCTTCCCACGGGTAGTCGGTGCGGATGCTGGTGCGCAGGGCGCGGCGCAGTCTGGTCACCACTTCGGTGAGGGTCCGCGCGTCGGTGGCGGGGCTGGACGGGGCTGCCTCGTGCGACATCCGACCAGCGTAGTAGGTGGTCACCGCCACAGGTTCGTCGTATATCGAGTATGTCGGTGTCCGAGGTAATCTGGGGCCGTGCTGATCCAGTCGCTGCGCGCCGAGCCCGCCCGGCCCAGGTGGATCGCGAACTGGCCGCACGCGCACTGGCTCGCGGTCGGCTCGGTCTGCCTGGGCGCGTTCATGGGCCAGCTCGACGCGAGCATCGTCACGCTCACCTTCCCGGCGCTCGGCACGGAGTTCGGCAGCACCCTGGCAGCCGTGCAGTGGGTCTCGCTGAGCTACCTGCTCACCCTGGTCGCCCTGCTGGCGCCGGTCGGCCGCCTCGCCGACACGGCCGGGCGCAAGCTGGTCTACCTGTACGGGTTCGGGGTGTTCACGCTGGCCTCGGCGGCCTGCGGGCTGGCCGACTCGCTGCCCGCGCTGATCGCGTTCCGGGTGGTCCAGGCCATCGGCGCCGCCATGTTGCAGGCCAACAGCGTCGCGCTGGTCACCACGAGCGCGCCTCGCGAACGGATGCGCCTGGCGCTGGGCGTGCAGGCGGCGGCACAGGCCCTGGGCCTCGCGCTGGGACCGACCGTCGGCGGCCTGCTGGTGGCCGGGGTCGGCTGGCGCTGGGTGTTCGGCGTCAACGTGCCGATCGGGATCGTGGCGATCATCGCCGGGCGCTACCTGCTGCCCAGGACCCGCCAGCGCACCCCGGCCGGTGCCCCGGACTGGTGGGGCGTCGCGCTGCTGGCGACCTCGGCCAGCGCGCTGCTGCTCGCCCTGTCCTCCGCCTCGGGGCTGCCGCTGCCGCCCACCGCGGTAGGCGCCCTGTTCGTGCTCGGTGTGCTCACCGCGGTGGGCTTCGTGTGGCGGCAGCGCCGTGCCCGCTCACCGCTGATCGACCTGGACCTGTTGCGACACAAGGCGACCCGGTACGGGCTGGTCGCCGCCACCCTCGGCTACCTCGTGCTGTTCGGGCCGCTCGTGCTCGTGCCCGCGATGATCAGCTCACCGCTGCGGGCGGGCCTGGCGCTGACCAGCCTGCCCGCCGGGTTCGCCCTGGCCGCCACCCTCGGCGGGCGGTTCGTGCCCGCCACGTGGTCCGAGCGGCGCCGCTGCCTGCTCGGCTCGCTGCTGTGTTGCGCGGCCCTGGCCACGTTGTGCGCCGGTGGCCCGCTCGTCGGCGCACTGGCCCTGCTCGGTGTGGGCCTGGGCCTGGTCACGCCCGCCAACAACGCGTTGGTCATGGCGGCGATCCCCGCCCGCTGCTCGGGCCTGGGCGGCGGCCTGGTCAACATGGCCCGTGGCCTGGGCACCACACTCGGCGTGTCGGTCACGACCCTGGCGCTGCACCTCACCGGTGAGTCGTGGCCCGCCTTCGCCGCGCTGCTGGTCGCCGCGGCGGCCATGGCGGTCGTGTTCTTGACGGATTCACACCGCAGTAGGTGAAGTACCGCGTGGAGTGAAGGGGACCGAGCTGTGCACGGGCTCACCGCCGCCGTCGTCAGCTCGGAGTCCCGTCCCCGGTCGGCGGCGCGCCGATGAGAGCCACCCCCGCGGCCTCCGCGCGGTGTTCAGCCGAAAGGTGTTGGTAGGCCGTCCGGAACGCCTGGGCGAAGGGCGTACCGCTGGCACAGCGCCGGTAGACCTCGGCGAGCAGGTGTCCTGACACCTTGTCGTCGATGGCCCAGAGCCCGCCGACCATGAGTTCGGCGCCAGCGGCGAGGCAGCCAACGGAGGTGGCGACCATGTCGGGGTGCTCGGTGCTCTGACCCGACCAGCAGCACCCGAGCACGACGACCGGCGGCAGGCGGAGCTGGAAGAGCGCCGCGGGGGACGTCCTGCCGCTGGGGAACAGCAGGCGGTACTCGTAGCCGTCGTTCGAGGTGCCGTGCACCGCGACGGTGAGCAGGTCGTAGTCGTTGGTCGCGAGCTCATCTGCCAGTTCCGCGTACGAGTGGACCTCGCGGAACTCGATGAGGTCCGCACTCGCCAGGTCGAGCAGCGCTGCCCGTTCCAGTACCGCACCGGGCAGATCGTGGTCGAACAGGCCGATGATGCGCCGAGGCGAGCCGAACGAGGCAGCACGCGTCCGGTCGACCGCGGTGGCCGAAGGCGCTGTGCTGACTTCGAGCGCGGTCGCGGGGGCGAGCCTGTTCCACGGCATGATCCACGCCACCGCGTCGGGGACCACCACGAGCTTGACCGGTCCGGTGTCCGGCATGCCCGCGAAGAGCAGTCGGGACAGCGAAGCCGCCTGGTCCTCGGTGAGGTCGATCGAGGTCTCACCCAGCGCGTCCACCATGATGGCCGCCAACTCCCCGGTGAGCACGTGCTTCGCGGCCCAGGTGCGGCCGGTGGCGCAGTCGAGGCCGCAGAGGAGAAGACCGTTGTGGTCGTCCTCGGTGGTGAAGGTGTTCACCCAGAGGAAGACGAGATCCGCGTGGCGCGCGGCGAGCCCGGACGGGCTGAAGGCCGCGGCGTCGTGGTTGAGCAGGTCCACCAGCGCCACCGCCTCGTCCTCGCTCGTGCGGATCGCGCGGGTTCCCCGCTGTACGGCGACACCGGCCCGGCACTCCGCGGCCAGTTCCGCCGCCCGAAGCGCGGGTTCGGCCGTCGCGCTGTTCTCGTGGATGGCCATCGACTGGGCTATCAGCAAGGTCAGGAACAACGGGAGGTCCACGATCGACCTGGCCTGTAGCACCCTGTTCTCGACCAGCCGCTGGACCAGTCGGTTCATCGAGTCCTCGTCGGTGACCGCATCCGCGTTGAGCCTGGCCGCGTCGGCGTAGACCAGCATCGCCGCGCGCATGGCCGGTGAGAACTCGCGAATCCGGGCGAACTCCTCGTAGTAGTGTGCGGCCTTCAGCCAATCACCGCGCTGTGCGGCCTCAATACCTGCCTGGAAGAGGTTCGGCCCTTCGCCGGAGTTCCTGAGCGCGGCGTTGGCTGCGAGTTCGGTCTGCTGTGCCTCCTGCCAAGTTGCTTCGTAGCTGGGATCGAACTCGGCGATCACCTGCGCGATGTTGGTCAACCGGGTGGCCTGGGTCAGTGCGTCCTCGGCGGTCCTCGTCTCGGTGATCCGGTGCCTCAACTGTTCCAGCACACCGTCGAGGACAGCCGTTGATCCCGCGCGTCTCACGATCGTGGCGAGCAGGGCGATGTTGCCCGCTCCGTTCGCGGCTTCCAGGGCCGTCACCACCGGCTTCACGCGCCGCACCGCTGGCGCGCGGTCCAAGTCCGACAACATGGCCCTGATCACGGCTTCAACGACCTTGGCGTTCACCTGGCCATAGCTCGAATTGTGCAGGCACGACACGAGATCGAGCACCCGCAGGTCAGGCCTGCGCGCACCGCCCAGCGACTGCTCGAGGCTGCTGGCCCGGTCGGCCCCTTCGTCGAACCCCATGCGCCGGTATTCGGCCGCGACGTCACCGAGCAGAGCCCCGAGGACCACCTGGGTGATCTCGGCGGGATTGGCGAGTTGGGACACCACGTCGAGGCAGTGGTCCAGGGTCGCGGTGTAGACCGGTCGCTTGCCGAGCAACTGGAACAGCGTCGTCACCGACCTCAGGTCACCACTGTCGCGATCGGACAGTCGCGCCAGGTCGACCGCTGCCGCCCGGCTCAGCGCCCACCGGCCGAGGGCTCGGCGAGCCCGCTCGAAATGGGGCACCGGAGGGCTACCGCTTGTCCCGGTCCGCGGGGAACAGCGTCGCGGTCAGCAGGCGCTCGATGTCCTCGACCGAGGTGGACTCGGTGATGGGGATGCGCAGTTCGCCCGCCTCACCCTTGGCCGTGAGGTACTGGGTCGAGGCTCGCGGATTGTCCTTCTTGCGCTTGAACAACGCCTTGGCCAGCCAACCGATGGTCTCCGGCCCCTGCAGGAGGCTGATCACGGTGCCCGCTCCGGTGAGCCAGCTCGCGACCACCTCCCAGTTGCCGCTGCGCCGGGTCGTGGCCTGCTCGGCAAGACCGGCGGCGACGAGTTCGGGCACCAGGTCGTCGGGGACTCGAACCAGGATCTTGGGTGTGCTCATGGGCTGACCGCTCTCCTCAACCGGGTCGTCTCAGGGCAGTGCATCGCGTCGAGTTCGGACGGCGTTAGCGACCGGCTACGGCCGCAGCACGATCTCGGCGCTGTGGTCCACGCAGCGCTGCCGGGGACGGGGCAGGCCGCGGGCGAGCAGCGCTCGGTCGAGGTGGCGGTACACCCCGCCGAGGTCGACCGGCCCGGGACCGTCGACCAGGAGCCGCACGAGTTCGCCGGTGAACTCGGTGTTGCGGTCGTCCACCCGGTAGGCGGCCTTGGCCGTGCGGTTGGTGGCGGTCAACAGGTGCAGGTCGGCGGCGGCGGGGGAGTCCATGGCCAGACCGGAGTAGCAGCAGTCCAGGATGACGACCCGGTGCCGGGCAGGGGCGCGCTTCATGATCTCCAGTACGGAGTCAACGGGCAGGGAGGTGCGGCGGGCGTCGCGCGGGGTGTCCACCGAACCGGGCAGGGCCAGGCACAGGCGGTCGTCCTGGTCGCGCAGGCCGTGACCGGCGTAGTAGAACAGCAGCAGGTCCGCTGGGGACGAGGCGCACCGGTCGAGCGGGTCGAGCACGAGCTGGGCGGTGGTCGGGTCGGTGACCGCGTGCATGCCGCTGGGGTCGACGACCTCGACGAGGGCGTCGAACAGGTCGGTGAGGTTGGCGGCGGCCTGGTCCAACTGGGGCAGGCCCTGGGTGTAGGTGCAGGTGCCGACCAGCACGGCACGGGAGTCGAGCACTCAGTCCTCGTCCAGCAGCCGCACGATCCGCTCCAGCAGCGCCTCGGCGTCCTGCGGGGCCTCGACGTCGATCTTGAGCTGTTCTCCCTTGTGGCTGGCGGAGATCCGCAGACTGATCTTGCGTGCCTTGACCCGCTCGGTCAGCCAGGTGAAGAACGGCCGGGCCAGCGGGGCGGTGGCGGCCAGCACGACCGCGGCGTCGGCGGCACCGCCCAGCTCGCCCTCGGCGGGGCCGACCATGCGGAGGCTGACGCTGCCCCGCAGGTCCTCCTCCAGCCAGGCGGCCAGGTCGCGGGCGTCGCGGTCGCGGTCGGCGGGGGTGCCCTCGAACTCGAAGAGGACCTCGTGCACTGCGGTCACCTTTCGGCGGCGGTGGTACCGGGACGGCGGCGCCGCCCCGCGGTCTCGAACAACGGCAGGTGGCCAGGCACCTCGTAGGGCAGCCGGAACGTGGCGGCGGCCTCGTCCAGGTCGCACAGGTCGCACAGGATGCGCTCGGTGTCCCGCAGGCTGCCGGGCGGACAACCCTGGCGGTAGCTGTGGTCGAGCCAGTCCCGGTTGAGCGCGGCGAGGTTGCGCCAGGCGGCGTCGAGCTCGGCGGAGGGCGTCTGGCGGACCACCCCGCCGCCCACGGTGTCGGCGAGCAGGTCGGCGAAGCCGTAGGGCACAGGTCCTTGGGAGGCAATGGAAATGCGGGTGCGGAAGCAGAGCCCGGCGGTGTAGCGGGCGGCGGCCTGGACGTAGAGCGGGGCCGCGCGCACGGCGAACCGGTCGGGTGGTGGGGGCACGGGCCAGATCGGGTTGGCGAAGCCGGGCCGGGCGAGGTGGTCGTACTCCTCGACCAGCCGCCGCAGCCCGCCGACCAGGCCGGGGGAGGGGGCGTACGGTTCCAGGTACACGCTGAGCACGGTGGGCTGGGGCATCCGTGCCAGCTCGTGCCACAGCGGTTCCCAGGACCGGTCCTCGGGCAGTAGCGGGGACACGGCGAAGCAGACCTGCCGTCCCGTGTCGCGCCGCGAGCACGGCGCCCAGCTCAGCCGCTTGCGCACCTCGAAGCTGCCCCGGCCGTCCAATGGGCTGGGCGCGAGCCGGTGGCTGATCTCGTGCTCGTCGAGCAGCGGCTCGGTCAGCACGTGCGCGGGCGCGGCGGCGAGCCGGTCCCGCAGCCGCACCGCTGCCTGCTCGGCCATCCGGGGGTCGGGGTCCTGCACCCGGCCCAGCAGGGTGCAGGACACCAGCCGGGTCACCGGGTCGTTGCTGAACCGCAGTTCCCAGCGGGCGTGCGACTCGGTGTTCCACTGGCCCGCGAGCCAGGCACGCTCGCGGGCGGTGGTCTGCGCGCGCCGCTGGGGTTCGGCCACGTCGGCGTACGCGCGGGTGTCGGCCAGCTTCGGGGCGGGGCCCACCCGCAGGCCGATCCACGCCCAACTCATCTGCGCCGAACTCTCCAGCAGCACGCCAGGAGCGGTCACGGCGCCTGCGGCCCAGGCGTGGTGTGCCGTCCGGAGTCCGGCGGCGGCACCGGCTGCGGCGCCTGCTGCGGGTAGACCCCGGGCACCGGCGCGCTGGCGAACTGCCCGTCCTCCACGGGCGGCATGCCGTAGGGGAAGCCGTACTGGTCAGGCACCTCGAGGCCGTCCACGGCCACGATCAGGCCCTCACGGCAGGCGGCGTGCACGGCCTCGCGCATGGCCCGCGCCCGCTCGGCGCGCAGCATGGCGACCTCCGGGTCGTTGTGGCCGGCCAGGCCGCGCACGATGCCGACCAGGAACTGGCCGATCAGCGTGGCCCCGCGCCGCGAGCGCCACATCAGCCAGCCCAGGTAGAGGCTGGTGCCGTAGCTGAACACCGAGACGTACACCCGGAAATCACCCTCGGTGAGGACCAGCCGGTTGCTGTGATGCGTCGGCCCGAACCCGGTGCGGATACGCCGCGCGCCGCCGCCGAGGGGCAGCTGGCGCTCCCGCAGGGTGCCCGCGATCTGGCTGTACACGGCGGGCGCGAACTCGGCGCGGTCGGCCAGCAGCACCCGCCACTCGGCGACCGGCTCGGGCAGCTTGGTCAGCAGCACCACCACGAAGAAGGCCACGATGGCCAGCAGGGTGCCGATCGAGTAGAGCACCGCGGAGGCGCCCAGCCCGGAGCTGCTGAGCCGGCTGGAGGACACGCTGCCCAGGCCGACCAGGAAGGCGATCAGCGCGAACACCAGCCAGACCGCGACCGAGACCACTGCCGCGCGCGACCAGAGCTGGAACACCACCCGCCAGCTCACGGTGTCGTCCAGGGACAGGTCCATCGGCCGGTGCCGCAGGTTCTTGTCCAGGTAGGCGGCGTTGCCGTCGCCCCCTCGCCAGCCCGGCATGGGCTGGGCTTGCTCCTCGATCACGATGGGTCCCTCCCAGTGGCGGCGTACAACCACCGGGAAAGTAGCGATCACCCTCCGTCCTGTTATCAAACTCGCACGCGTTCACCCTGATGTCGTAACGAGATCCCGATGAATGGGACCTTGCGTGATCGACAGGGCCGCCCCGCTGCCGCCCCGGCGCAGGGCCACCACCTCGGCCGCGATGGACACGGCGGTCTCCTCCGGGGTGGCCGCGCCCAGGTCCAGCCCGATCGGGGCACGCAGCCGCCCAATCTCGGCCCCGGACAGGCCCGCCGCGCGCAACCGCTCCAGCCGGCGTTCGTGCGTGCGGCGCGAGCCCAGCGCACCCACGTACGCCAGCGGGCGGCGCAGCGCGTCGACCAGCACCGGCACGTCGAACTTCTCGTCGTGGGTCAACACGCACACCACTGTCCGCTCGTCGGTGTCGGTCGCGGCGAGGTAGCGGTGCGGCCAGTCCACCACGACCTCGTCGGCCTCGGGGAAGCGTTGCGCCGTAGCGAAAACCGGGCGCGCGTCGCAGACCGTGACCCGGTAACCGAGGAACTTGCCGATCCTGGTCAGCGCCGCCGCGTAGTCCACCGCACCGAACACGATCATCCGTGCGGGCGGGTCCCAGCGCTGCACGAACACCTCCAGACCGTCCAGCCACAGCGTGCCGGTCGGGGCCTGTGCCAGGTCTGCCGGGTCGAGCAGGTCGCCGACCACCCGGTCGCCGAGCACGGTGATGCCCTTGCCCAGCAAGGCATCCGGGCCGCCGACCACCCGCGCCAGCAGCACGGGGCGGCCGGGCGGCTCGGCCAGCGCGGCCTCGATCTCGGCGCTACCGGGCTGCACGAACACCTCCACCTCCCCGCCACAGGTCAGCCCGACCGCGAACGCGTCCTGCTCGGAGTAGCCGAACCGCTCGCGCACCGGCCGCCCGCTGGCCAGCACCTGGTGGGCCAGCTCGTACACCGCGCCCTCCACGCAGCCCCCGGACACGCTGCCGAACACGGCGCCCGCCTCGGTGACGGCCAGCGCCGAGCCCAGCCCGCGCGGTGCGCTGCCCCGCAGGCCGACCACGCTGGCCACCGCGTACCGCCCGGCCCCCGCCAGGTCCTCAGCCAGTTCCCGCACGACCCACCTCCAGACCGCCGACCACGAAGTAGGCCACGAACACCACGGCGATCAACGCCACCAGCCAGTGCACCTGCCGCCACTGGCCCTTGCCCAGCTTGACCACCACGTAGCTGACGATGCCCGCGCCGACCCCGTTGGTGATCGAGTAGGTGAAGGGCACCACCGCCAGGGTCAGGAAGGCCGGGATGGTGAAGTCGCTGTCCTGCCAGGGAATGTGGCGGCACTGAGCCATCATCAGCCCGCCGATCAGCACCAGCGCCGGGGCGGCGGCCTGCGCGGGCACCACGGCCGCCAGCGGGGTGAACAGCAGGGTGGCCGCCAGCAGCAGCCCGCTGACCACGCTGGCCAGCCCAGTGCGCGCGCCCTCACCGACCCCGGCCGCCGACTCCAGGAACACCGTGTTCGGCGCCGACCCACTGACCCCGCCCGCGACCGCACCCAGCCCGTCCACCAGCAGGATCCGCCCGAGACCAAGGACCTTGCCCTCGCGGGTCAGCCCGGCTTCGGCGCAGACACTGGTGATCGTGCCCATGGCGTCGAAGAAACCCGACAGCACCAAGGTGAACAGGAACACCGTGGCACCGATCGCGCCCGCCGAGACGAACCCGCCGAACAGGTCCACCCGCCCGAACAGCCCGAAGTCCGGTGCGGCGATGAGCCGCGCGGGCAGGCTCGGGCTGACCAGTCCCCAGTCCTGGCCCGGCCACACGGAGTTGAGGGCCATCGCCAGCGCCGTGGCCGCCACGATGCTGATCAGCACCGCCCCCGGCACACCTCGTGCCATCAGCACCGCCATGAGCAGCAGCCCGGCGCAGAACACCAGCGCGGGCCAGCCCACCAGGTGGCCGTCCACGCCAAGGCGCAGCGGCACCGTGGAGTGCGCGGCGTCCGGGGTCCTGGTCACGAAGCCCGCGCTGACCAGGCCGACCAGCGCGATGTAGAGGCCGATGCCCACCGAGATCGCGGTCTTGAGC
The DNA here is from genome assembly GCF_000525635.1 of Kutzneria viridogrisea DSM 43870. NCBI lineage: Bacteria > Bacillati > Actinomycetota > Actinomycetes > Pseudonocardiales > Pseudonocardiaceae > Kutzneria > Kutzneria viridogrisea. The sequence goes on along the minus strand of NZ_CP007155.1, from coordinate 5,063,630 downwards.
GCGGCCGGGATCGCGTTCATGATCCGCTCGCGGACCCCGGACAGGGCCATCGCCACGATGCACAGCCCCTCCAGCACGACCAGCCCGAACGCCTGGGCCCAGGTCATCTGCGGGGCCATCTGGAAGGCCACCACCCCGTTCACGCCAAGACCGGCGGCCATGGCCAGCGGGGCGTTGCCGATCAGTCCCATGAGGACGGTCATCACGCCCGCGGTCAGCGCGGTGGCCGTGGTGAGCTCGGCGGCCGACAGGCGGGCCCCGGTGATGTCGGCGGAGGCACCGAGGATCAGCGGGTTGAGCAGCACGATGTAGCCCATGGACACGAACGTGGTCAGCCCGCCGCGCAGCTCGCGGCCCACCGTGCTGCCGCGGGCGGTGATCCGGAAGAGGCGGTCGACGGGGGAGGTGCGGGGTAACCGGGTCGGACTGGGGTCGCGCAACTGGGTCATGACGTACTCCCATGCCGGTGGGCGTACGCGAGCAGGCCCCTCCCCAGCGGGGGCCTGATCGCGGACGTTTCAGGGACTCGGCGCTCCGGTCAGCACCACGCGAGGGTCAGTACTCGACGCGGTCCGCTCGGTTCAGCCACGCGGAGAACGGGGTGTTGTGCTCCGTGGTGGCCACCTGTAGCACGGGCACCGTCCAGGTGGAACGGGGCCGCTCGAACAACTCGTAGAACGCCCTGTCGTCGAAGCCCGCCGCGGCCGCGTCCTCGCGGTCGGCGGTGTAGACCACGCGGTCCAGTCGCGCCCACAGGGAGGCGGACAGGCACAGCGGGCAGGGCTCGCAGGAGGAGTACAGCACGCAGCCGGTGAGCCGGAAGTCGCCCAGGGCCTGGCAGGCGGCCCGGATCGCGGTCACCTCGGCGTGCGCGGTGGGGTCGTTGGTCGGCACCACCTGGTTGACCCCGGTGGCCAGGACCTCGTCCCCGCGCACCACCAGCGCGCCGAACGGGCCGCCGCCCGCCGCGACGTTCTCGGTGGCCAGCCGGACGGCCTCGGCCAGCCACTCCTGGTCCGAAGTCACGGTCCTGGTCATCGGGGTTCCTCCAAGGTCAGGTGTTCGGGCCGGACCGGCACGCGGGTCAGCGCCAGTCCGGTGGCGGCGCGGATCGCGGCCACCACGGCCGGGGTGGAGGAGATCGTGGGCGGCTCCCCGACCCCGCGCAGCCCGTACGGGGCGTGCGGATCGGCCAGCTCCAGCACGTCCACCGGCATCGGGGGAGTGTCCAGGATGGTCGGGATCAGGTAGTCGGTGAAGGACGGGTTGCGGACCTTTCCTTCGGTGACCTGGATTTCCTCCATCACGGCCAGGCCGAGGCCCTGCACGCTGCCGCCGTGGATCTGGCCCACCACGGCCTGCGGGTTCAACGCCTTGCCCACGTCCTGGGCGCAGGCCAGTTCGACCACCTTGACCAGGCCCAACTCCACGTCCACGTCCACCACCGCGCGGTGCGCGGCGAACCCGTACTGCACGTGCGCGAAGCCCTGGCCCGTCTCGGGATCCAGCGCCGTGGTCGGCCGGTGCCGCCACTCCACCGTCTCCTCGATCACCTCCTTACCCAGCACCGAGACGATCTCCGCGGGCGTCAGGTTCGCGCGCGGCTCGCCGAACCTGGTCACGGCCAGCTTCAGCAGCTTCTCGCGGACCGCCTCGCAGGCGGCCTTGACCGCGCCGCCGGTGACGTAGGTCTGGCGCGAGGCCGAGGTCGAACCCCCGTTGCCGACCGTGGTGTCGGCCGGGTGCACGGTCACCTGCTGGATGCCCAGTTCGGTGCGCACGATCTGCTGCTCGATCGTGACCAGGCCCTGGCCCACCTCGGCCGCCGCGGTGTGGATCGTGGCCGCGGGCTCCCCGCCGAGGACCTCCAGCCGGAGCCGGGCCGTGGAGTAGTCGTCGAACCCCTCGGAGAAGCAGATGTTCTTGACGCCCACGGCGTAGCCCACGCCCCGCACCACGCCTTCGCCGTGCGTGGTGTTGGACACCCCGCCAGGCATGGCGCGCAGGTCCAGTTCACCGCGCTCGGCGGGCATCGGCCTGTCCCGCACCAGCCTCAGCAGTTCGGCCACGGGGGCGGCGGAGTCCAGGACCTGGCCGGTGGGCATGGTGCTGCCCTCGCTCATCGCGTTGCGGACCCGCACCTCGACCGGGTCCATGCCCAGCGCGGCGGCGAGTTTGTCCATTTGCGACTCATAGGCGAAACCTGCCTGCACGGCACCGAATCCGCGCATGGCCCCGCACGGCGGGTTGTTGGTGTAGACGCCCCAGCAGTCCATCGTGACGTTGTCCACATTGTACGGACCGAACCCCAGCGTGGCGGCGTTGGCCACCACCGCGGGCGTGCTCGAGGCGTACGCGCCGCCGTCGAGGTAGATCCGGGAGCGGACGTAGACCAGCCTGCCGTCCTCGGTGGCGCCGTGCTCGTAGTACAGCTTCGCCGGGTGCCGGTGCACGTGGCCGTAGAAGGACTCCTCGCGGTTGTAGACCATCTTCACCGGCTTGCCGGTGTGCCGGGCCAACAGGCAGGCGTGCACCTGGATGGACAGGTCCTCGCGACCGCCGAACGCGCCGCCGACCCCGGCCAGGGTCAGCCGCACCTTGTCGGCGGGAAGGCCCAGGGCGTAACAGATCTGGCGCTGGTCCACGTGCAGCCACTGGGTGGCCACGAACAGGTCCACCCCGCCGTCCTCGGCGGGCACCGCCAGCCCCGACTCGGGTCCGAGGAAGGCCTGGTCCTGCATGCCGACCTCGTAGACCCCTTGCACCACAACGGGTGCCGTGGCGTTCTGATCCCCGCGCCGGATCGGCACGTGCCGCACGACGTTGCCGTCCCTGTGCAGCCTCGGGCCGTCCCCGTGCACGGCGTGCTCCGCGTCGCTGACCGGGGTCAGCACCTCGTAGTCCACCTTGATCCGCTTCATCGCGCGGCGGGCGGTCTCCGGGTGGTCGGCGGCCACCAGCGCGACCGGTTCCCCGTGGTAGCGCACGAGGTCCACGGCCAGCACCGGCTGGTCGGCGTGCTCCAGCCCGTACCGGTTGGTGCCCGGCACGTCCTGGTGCGTCAGCACGGCGTGCACCCCGGGCACCCGCAGCGCCTCGGTCAGGTCCACCGAGCGGATCCGCGCGTGCGGGTGCGGGCTGCGCAGGGTGACGCCCCACACCATGTCCTCGTGCCACAGGTCGGAGGAGTACGCGAACTCGCCGCGGACCTTCAGCGCACCGTCCGGGCGCAGCGGGCTCTCACCGATACCGCCCGTCGTGGACCTGGTGACCTCCGCGGGCTTGGTCATCGCGACACCTCCACGATCCTGCGGCACGCCGCGCGCAGGTCAGCCGCCACGGCGCCGACCTCCGCCGTCCGCAATTCGCCTTGGGACACCACGGTTTTCCCGCCGACCAGCAGCGTGTCCACCCGTGGCGCCGGTCCGAGCACGAGCGCACCCACCGGGTCGGTGATGCCCGTGTGGTCCAGGCCGTCCAGCCGCCACACGGCCAGGTCGGCGACCTTGCCCGGCTCGATCGAGCCGATCTCCTCGGCACGGCCGAGGCAGTGCGCGCCGCCCATCGTGCCCAGCCACAGGGCCTCGCGCACGGTCAGCGCCTTCGGGCCACCGTGCAGCCGGGCCACCAGCAACGCCTGGCGCAGCTCCTCACCCAGTCCGCCGGACTCGTTGGAGGCCACCCCGTCCACGCCCAGCCCCACCGGTGCCCCGGCCTCGAGCAGTTGGCGCACCGGGGCCGTGCCCGCGCCGAGCCGCCCATTGGAACTGGGGCAGTGCGCGGAACCGGTGCGGGTCGCACCGAACCGCTTGATCGCCTCCTCGGACAGGTGCACGGTGTGCGCCAGCCACACGTCCTCGCCGAGCCAGCCGAGCTGTTCGGCGTACTGCGCGGGCGTGCACCCGTTCTCGGCCAGGCACTGCTCTTCCTCGTCCAGGGTCTCGGCCAGGTGCGTGTGCAGCCGGACCCCGTGGCGCCGGGCCAGGACGGCCGCCTGCTCCATCAGCTCGCGGCTGACCGAGAACGGCGAGCACGGCCCCACGGCGATGCGGACGAGCCCGAGCGGATCCGGGTCGTGGTGCTCGGCGATGGCCTGCTCGGTGCCGATCAGCGCCTGCTCGGTGTCCTCGACGATCTCGTCCGGCGGCAGCCCGCCGTGCGAGCGCCCGCGGTCCATCGAGCCGCGCACGGCGTGCAGCCGCACCCCGATCCGGCGCGCGCTGCCCACCAGCGCGGCGATCTGGTCCCCGCCGGTGCGCGGGAACACGTAGTGGTGGTCGGCCACCGTGGTGCACCCGGTCAGCGCCAGCCGCGCCATGCCCGCCGCCGAGGCCGCCGCGGTGATCTCCGCGTCCAGCCCGCCCCACACCGGGTACAGGGCGGTGAGCCACTCGAACAGGGTGGCGTCCTGGGCGAACCCGCGGGTGGCCCACTGGTACAGGTGGTGGTGGGTGTTGACCAGCCCCGGGGTGACCAGGCAGCCGCCGGCGTCCAGGTAGCTGTGCGGCTCGGCGGGACGGCTCGCCGGGCCGGGGCCCACGGCGGTGATCAGTCCGTTGTGGACGACCACGTGCCCGCTCGCGTGCTCGGTACCGGCCGCGTCCACGGTGGCGATCGCGGCGTTGTCGATGACGAGCCGGCTCATCGCCTGGCCGCCAGCCGGACCGCGTCGAGGATCTTCTCGTACCCCGTGCAGCGGCACAGGTTGCCCGCCAGCGCCTCGCGGATCTCCGGATCGGTCGGCTCCGGCACGCGGGCCAGCAGGTCGTGCGCGGCGACGACCAGCCCTGGGGTGCAGAACCCGCACTGCACCGCCCCGGCGTCCACAAAGGACTGCTGCACCCGGTCCAGCGCCTCGCCCTCGGCCAGGCCCTCCACGGTGCGCACCTCGCGGCCCTCCGCCTGCCCGGCCGCGACCAGGCAGGCACAGACCGGCGTGCCGTCCAGGTACACCGTGCAGGACCCGCACTCGCCCTGTTCGCAGGCGTTCTTCGAGCCCGGCAGGCCCAGCCGCTCGCGCAGCACGTACAGCAGGCTCTCCCCGGGCCACACGTCCTCGGCCTGCCGCGGCTCGCCGTTGACCGTCACGTTCAGGCGCATCGCTGGTCACCTCCGGTGCGGTAGTCCTGCCACGCCCACCCCAGTGTGCGCCGGGCCAGCACGGACAGCGCGTGTCGCCGGTACGCGGCGCTGCCACGCACGTCGTCGATCGGTGCGGCGGCCTCGGCCACCAGTTCGCCGAAGCGCCGTCGCACGGAGTCGGTCAGCGGCTTCGGAGATTCCCACAAATCGCCGTCGGCCAGCTCCCCGGTGAGGAACCACTCGGCCTCGGTGGCGCGCAGCGGGGTGGGGCCCGCCGAGCCGATACCGGTGCCCACGGTGCCGTCCCCGGGGTGCAGCGCGAGCCCGAACGAGCAGACCGCGATGACCATGGCGTTGCGCGTGCCGACCTTGCTGAACTGCTGCGGGCCGCCCGCCCTTGGCAGCAGCACGGCGGTGATCAGCTCGTCGGAGGCGAGCACGCTGCGCTTGACCCCGGTGTAGAACTCGCGCACCGGCACGACCCGTGTCCCGCGCACCGAGCGCAGCTCCACCGCGGCGTCCACGGAGAGCAGCACCGGGTGGGTGTCCCCGGCGGGCGAGGCCGCGCCCAGGTTGCCGCCCACGGTGCCGCGGTTGCGGATCTGCGGTGAGCCCACGGTGCGCGCGGCCATCGCCAGCCCCGGCAGCCGCGCGCCGAGTTCGGTGATGATCCGGGTGTAGGGCACGCCCGCGCCCAGCCGGGTGCCGCCGTCCGCGGTGGGTTCCCAGGTCGCCAGCTCGGGCACGCGGGTCAGGTCCAGCAGGGCGCTGGGCCGCCGGTGGTCGAAGTTCAGCTCCACCATCACGTCGGTGCCCCCGGCGATCGGCACCGCTTCGGGCTGGTCCGCCTTGGCCGACAGGGCGTCGGCCAGGCTCGTTGGCCGCAGGAAGTCCACTGCGCAGGGCTCCTCGGGGTCGGCTGCTCGTGGTTGTGAGGTAGTAGACACGCGGCCGTGCCGGGGTCGCTAGCGGCGCGGACCACGAAACGCGTCCCCTTTCGTGGGCAGTTTTCGTAGGATCCTCCAATGCGGCTGGCCGAGCTGATGGCCGACCCCGGTCTGCGGCTGCGCCCGCTCGCCGGGGACTTCAGCGCGGACCCGCAGGTCAGCTGGGTGCACACCACCGATCTGCGCGACCCGCGCCGCTACCTCAGCGGCGGCGAGGTCGTGCTCACCGGCATGCTCTGGTACCACGAGCCCGCCGACGCCACGGCCTTCGTCGCGGCCCTGGCCCAGGCCGGGGTGGTGGCGGTCGGCCTTGGCACGGCCGAACTGGCCACGCCCGAGGCCCTGCGGGCGGTCACCGAGGCCTGCCGCGAACACGGGGTCCGGGCCTTCGAGGTGCCCTTGGACGTCTCGTTCATGACCATCGCGCAGCGGGTGTCCGCGGAGGACGCACGCCGCTCCAGCGCACTGCTGGACCACCACCGGCGACTGGTCGCCGCGGTGGCCGTCGGCGGCGGGCTCGACGGGCTGCTCGCCGCGGGCGCCGCCGAGCTGGGCGCCGACTGCTGGGTGATCACCCCGACCGGGCGGGTGGTCGCCGGCCCGGCCACCCCGCACGCCGCCCGCCTGGCCGCACGCTTCCTCACCGCGCCCCGGCTGCCCGCCCGGCACGCCGAACCCCGGTGCACCCTGCTGGCGGCCGGCTCCGGTCCGAGGCTGGCCGCGTGGATCCTCGTCGTCGCCGGGGACCACGAGGACTGGCCCGCGGAACTGCACGAGGTCGCCGCCGAGCTGGCCACGCTGGTCGGCCTGGAGCGGTCCGCGCTCGCGGCGGGCCGGGTCACCGAACGGCGCACCGCGGGCCAGCTGCTGCGGCTGGCCACCGGTGAGGCGGCACCGGCGGCGGAGATCGCCGCCCGGCTGGTGGCCGCGGGCTTCGGTGCGCGGGAGCAGGTCCGCGCGGTGTCGGCGGTGCTCACCGGTGAGGGCGCACCCGCCGTGCCCGTGCTGGAGGAGGTGCTGCCGGGCCGGTGCGTGGTGACCGAGGTGGACGGCGAGGCGTTCGGGCTCGTCGCCGACCGGGAGGGCCTGCTCGAGGAGGTCCGGGACGCGGTCGGCCTGCTGGCGGCCGGGCTGGGCACGAGCCGGTTCGAGCTCGGCGTGAGCGGGCCGGTGGACGCCACGCGGCTGCGCGCCGCCGTGGAGGAGGCCCGGTACGCGCGGGGTGTCGCCGGGCACCGCGGCACCCAGGCCGCCGTCGTGGCGGGCAGTGAGCTGGCCTCCCACGAGGTGTTGTTCGGCGCTCTGCCCGACGAACTGCGCCGCTCGTTCAGCGCGCGCCTGCTCGGTCCCGTACTCGACTACGACCGCACGCACCAGTCCGCGCTGCTCGACACGCTGCGGGTGTTCCTGGACTGCTCCGGCTCCTGGACCCAGGCGGCCAACCAGCTGCACCTGCACGTCAACACGCTGCGGTACCGGATCGGCCGGGTCGAGGAGCTGACCGGCCGCGACCTGACCCGCTTCGCCGACCGGGTGGACCTGTACCTGGCGCTGCGACTGGCCTGAGCGGGTTGGCCCGCGCTGGTGGGTTTCGCGGTCAGGGCTTGACCAGGGGAATGATCCGGCGGACCTTGCCGCTGCTCGCCTGTTCGGGCGCCTCTTCGCCCCGTTCGAGCCGGACACCACCTACCCGGTGCTCGGCGAGCAGCCGGCTCAGTTCCTCCTGCACGGTCCGCCAGACCTGATCGCCGTCGGCGCCGATCTTGGGCCGCAGCCGGACCCGGAGCCGGTCCGGCGCCGTCTGGACCAGCTGGTACCGCTCGACGCCGGGCACCCGGTCGAGCAGGGTGCCGAACAGCATCGGCGACAGGCCGACGGTGTCGCCGCTCGCGGCGGGCAGGGTGACCAGGTCGGCGGCCCGGCCCTGCACCCGGATCGCCGGCAACGGGCTGCCGCAAGGACAGGGATCGGGGCGGACGAGCATGCCGTCGCCGAGGTCGTACCGCAGGATCGGCTGAACCCGGTTGGCCAGGTTGCTGATCAGCGCGGTGTGCGAGGGCTGCCCGGGCGGAACCGGGCGGTGGTCGGCGTCAACCGGCTCGACCACAACCCAGTCGGCATTGACGTGGTACCAGCCGTGTCCGCAACTGAAGGCGAGCAGCGCGCATTCGGTTGCCATGTAGGCGGGTCGCACCATGGCGCCAAAGGCAGTGGCGATCCGCTGGCGGGCTTGGTCGCTGACCGTCTCACCCCCGGGCAGGACCATCGCCGGACGGATGTGCAGTCGGCCGGCCTCCTGTTCCCCGGCCAGCGCCGTGAGCAGGCTCAGGAACCCGGCGATGCTGGCGGGGTTGTAGTCGTTGAGCTCGGCGACGAGCTCCGGCAGCGGTTGGTTGATCGAGAAGACCCGCAGTATCCGGCCGAGCCACGGGTGGTCGAGGCGAAATCGTGCCGTCGAAGCGACGGAGTAGAAGTGGCCACCGGTCGCCGCGACGACGGCGGTGCGCCCAGCGTGAGTCAGCACCCTCAGTGTGGCGCGCGGCCCCAGTCCGCTGTTGGCCCGTGATCCGAGGGCGAGGTGCACGGCCGCGTACCGGTCGTCGCTGAGGAACAGACCGCGGACACCCGTGGTGCCCGAGGTGGTGGCGACCATGTACTTGCCCTGGAACCGATGTCCGACGAGGCCGGGATCGGCCAGGAACTCGTCGACCTTCGCCCGCGTCACGGCGAGGTCGGTGAGCCAGTCGTCGAAATGGGCCATCAGGAGCTTCTTGTCCGTCACCGGGAGCAGGGTCGGATCATCGACCCGGTCCGGCAGGTCCCGGTACAGGTCGCGGTAGAACGGCGAGTTGGCACGGGCGTGTGCCACCGCCTCGGTCAGCCTCGTGCGCTGTCGCCGCGCGATGCCCGCTGGACCCTCCCGCAGGGCTTGCCGCGCGTCGCGACCTAGCCCTCGCACGGTGTCGGTCATGATCGCTCCTTTCGCTGAGCGGCCTGCGGCACGGACCGCAGGCCGTGCAGGGCGATGTCGCGCGCCCGCCGAATCGACTGCTGTGCCTGTTGCCGGGATTGGCCGCGTTCGATGCTCACCAAGGCGGCCTGGTACAACGCGCCGATGAGGGATCCGGTCATCGCGGCCGCGGCCACCTCGTCGAGTTCGTCGGGAAACTCCTCCACCAGCACGTCGGCGATCCTGCGTTGCAGTTCGTGCAGCAGGGACTGCAACCTGGCCTGAAGGGCGGGGGTTGTCAGGATCAGCCGGGAAAGCGCCGCCTGCTCGGCGGGATCGCGCGAGGATCGAGTGGGCACGACACGCGCGTCGTAGCCGTCGACGAGTCGGGCAAGTGCCTGCCCCGGCCCCTCGTCCTGGCGGCGATCCCTGATCGCCGCCAGGACCTCCTCGTACCGGTCGTCCTCGAACACCACTTCGTCCTTGCTGCCGAAGTAGTTGAAGAACGTCTTGGGGTCGACGTCGGCAGCCGCGGCGATCTGCGCCACCGTCGTCTGGTCGTAACCCTGTTGAAGGAACAGTGCGATCGCCGCGTCGGCGATCCTGCGCCTGGTCAGCAGCTTCTTGCGCTCCCGCCGTGACTCCTGCACGCCTCACCCGCATCCTCGGCCGAACTTCTAGACAGTAGAATAATCCAGTGAAGGGAAAATTGCACGAGGTGTGGTCGGTGACTCACGTGGCTCAGGGCAACGAACAGCTCCCCTGACCGGGTGATCTCCCGGGACCGGTGGGTGATACTGGGGGCATGGGGGCTGACACACCGGGGGACCGGGTGGTCAACGAGGCGGGGGAGTCCTCGGGGATCGTCATCCAGGCGGGGACCATCCAGGGCGGGGTGCACGTGCACCGTCCCGCGGGGCGCTCGGTGGAGGCGTTCACCGCCGGGTACCGGGACTTCCTCGGCCGGGCGCTGGACGGGTTCGAGTTCTTCGGTGTGGACCCGCGTGGTGTGCCGCGCAGGCACCGGTTCGGCGCGGGCTACGTGCCGTTGACGCTGAACCAGCGCGACCTGGGCGATGACGTGCTGGTGACGGTCGGGGCCAGGGCGGACCAGGCGCTGGGCAGGTGCCGCCGCGCGCTGGTGCGGGGCGTGGCGGGCTCGGGCAAGAGCACGCTGCTGCGCTGGATCGGGGTGGACGCCGCGCGGGGTGCCGGTGCGGACGGGGTGCAGGCGGTGCCGTTCATCCTGGAGCTGGGGCGCCTGGACGGTGGGCGCCCGCCCGCGCTGGAGGAGCTGGTGGCGCAGACCCTGCGCAGGTCGATGCCCGAGGACTGGGTCGGCCAGGTGCTGGCCGAGGACCGGGTGCTGCTGCTGCTCGACGGGCTGGACGAGATCCGGCCCAGGGAGCGGGTGCACCTGGAGGAGTGGATCGAGGAGCACCTGGAGGCCTATCCGGGTACCCGCTGCTTCGTCACGACCCGGCCGTCCATCGTGGCCGAGCAGTGGTGGGTGGACCGCGGCTTCGAGCGGTTCGACCTGCTGCCGATGAGCCGCAACAGCGTGGAGCAGTACGTGCGCGGCTGGCACGACACGGCCCGCGACGACCAGCCGGACACCGCCGACGGGGAGGCGGTCCGCGCGGAGCTGACCCGGTGCGAGCAGGGCTTGCTCAGCACGCTGTCCAACCGGCCCGCCCTGCGCGGCATGAGCGCGAACCCCCTGCTGTGCGGGCTGCTCTGCGCCCTGCACCTGGAACGCGGCGAGCACCTGCCGGAGAGCCGCAAGCAGGTCTACGACGCGGCGCTGGACCTGCTCCTGCTGCGCTGGCGGCACCTGCGCCGCCGGCGCCGCGCCACCGGCCAGCACGAGCCCGCCGAGCCGGAGCCGGGGCTGGACTCCCCGCTCAACGACGAGGAACTGCTCAAGCTGTTCCAGCGCATCGCCTACTGGCTGGTGACCAACCGCCAGCTGGTGCTGGCCCCCGAGGTCGCGGTCCGCCGGGTCCGCTCGTACATGCAGGGCCTGCGCAACAGCGCGGAGGACCCGGTCCGGGTGGTGCACTACCTGGCGCACACCAGCGGTCTGCTCCGGGAGCTGGCCGACGGCTCGCTGGAGTTCGTGCACCGCACGTTCCGCGACCACCTCGCGGCCAAGGAGGTCGTGGAGGAGGAGAACCTGAGCCTGATGCTGGACAACGCGGACAAGCCGCACTGGCACGACGTGGTGGTGATGGCCGGGGCGCACGCCCGCCCTGCCGAGCGGTCCAGGATCCTGGTGGAACTGCTGGAACGGGGCCGGGGCGACGAGGAGCACCGCGACGCGCTGTACCTGCTGGCGGCGGCGATCCTGGAGCAGACGGCGGTGCTGCCCCGCAGGGATCCCGGCACCCCGGACGTGCGGGAACTGGTCGCCGAGGCGATGGCCGAGCTGATGCCGCCGCGCACCGCGGCCGCCGCCGACCAGCTCGCCGCGGCGGGCCCGTTCGTGCTGGACCTGATGCCGGGGCCCAAGGACCTCAGCCCGAGGCAGGCGGCGCTGGTGGTGCGGGCGGCGGCCAGGATCGCCGCGCAGTGGAACCCGCCCGGGGCCCTGGACAAGATCCTCCAGTTCACCGGGGACTCCTCCACGGGGACGATCAGCCAGCTGCTGGAGGCGTGGGGCCGTCCCGGTGACTACGAGGCCTACGCCCGCGACGTGCTCAGCGAGATCGACTTCAGCCGGTTCACGGTGGACCTGCAGAACGGCCGCCGCATCGAGCACATCGGGTACCTGCGCACGATCACCACGCTGGTGCTGCGCAACAACGTGTTCAACCTCGCCCCGCTGGCGCAGCTGCCCCGGCTGCGCCGACTCACCTTGCGGGACAACACGACCACGGCCCTGGCCCCGCTGGCGGCGGCCGAGTCGCTGCGGGTGGTGCTGCTGGAGCGCTGCTCCTCGCGGTCCGGGGTCGCGCCGATCGACCTGTCCCCGTTGCGGCGGCTCGGTTTGCACAGGCTGGTCGTGTCCGGGCTGACCACGAAGGTGCACCTGGACAGCCTCGACGGGGTGGAGCTGACCAGCCTGCGGTTGAGCGTCCGGCTGCCCGGCTCGCCCCGGCTGCCGACCGACCTGCGCGTGCGGCACCTCACCCTGGCCGCGGGTGGACGCCGCATCGGTTTCGCCGGGCTGCGTAGCCTGCACTCGGTGCTGCTCGACTGGGTCCCCGACGAGGCCGAGCTCGCCGCGCTGTCAGCACTGCCACGCCTGCGCAGGCTCGTGTTGTGGCAGGTCCCCGCGGACACGCCCACGCCGATGCTGCCGGGTGTGGCGGTCTGGGTGGTCCGTGTGTCAGGCGGGCGACCCACGCCCTGACCATGCCGTCGGCCGACTCACCGTTCGGCCAACTCCGCCGCGATCGCGCCGCGCAGCAACTTCCGCGCGCGGGCGATCGTCATCGACCCGCTGAGCCAGCGTTCGCTGAGCCCCTCAACCAGGCAGGTGAGGCGTTCGGCGGCGTCGAGGGGGTCAGCCAGAGGTGAGGCCGAGCCGGACGCCTGGGCCCGCCGGATGACCTCAGCGACCTCGTCCACCCACACGCGGGTCGACTCCGCCAGCGGCTCGCGCAGGTCCTCGTTGAAGACCGCGCTGGCGCGGAGTTCGCCCCACGCGGTGCTGTTCGTGCGCACCGACTCGGTGTCCTGCAATTCCAGCAGCAACAGCAGTTCGAGTTCACCGCGCGCGTCGGTGGCCTTGGCCGCCGCCTGCTGGGTGTAACCGGCCGCGTCCTCGTTGATGTGCTCCAGGGTCCGTCGCAGCAGCCCGGCGCGGTCGCCGAAGTGGTAGTAGATCAGAGCGGTGGAGATGCCCGCCTCGGCGGCGAGTTGTTCCACGCGCAGCCCGCGCACGCCGGCGCGGGCGATCACCCGAACGGCGGCATCTAAGATCGACTTCTGGCGTTCCGACACGGTGTCTCATCCCCGGATTCGCTGACTGACTGATGTTTCAGTCAGCGGAATGTTACTGACCAGCCTGGCCATCGGCGCACTGCCCGTTTCCCGTTTCCCAGCCGGTACGGCAGCGCGCTCAGTTTGACTGAAATTTCAGTCAGCGTCATGATGGGTGCCGTGGGGCCACCCCCACGGCCCAAGGCCCACCCCCACCCACGGAGTGTGTTGTGTCTGATTCCCCGCTGTCCCGTCGAACCGCGCTCCGGACCTTGGCCGGAATCGGTGCGGCAGCTCTCGCGGGCGCGGCGTGCTCCCGACCGGACGCGCCCGCGACCTCGTCTGCCGTGCCCTCTCCCGCGGCAGCGCTGACCTCCTCGGGTGGGACCCGTCGGCTGGGTGCTGAATGGGAGAGCCACGCGCGGACGTTCATGTCCTGGCCGACGGCGAGGATCTGGGAGGAGGACCTGCCAGCCGTTCGCCGGGACATCGCGGGCCTGGTTCGCGCGGTCGCGGATCACGAGCCGGTGGCGCTGCTCGCCCGCCCCGAGGACGCCGATGACGCGCAGCGTGCCTGCGGAAGCGGTGTCGAGGTCGTGGCGATCCCGGTGGATGACCTGTGGGCTCGCGACACCGTGCCGGTGTTCGTGGAAGAGGCCGGCAAGATCATGGGCGTCGACTTCAACTTCAACGGCTGGGGCAACAAGCAGCCGCACGGCAACGACGCCGGTGTCGCCCGCGCGGTCCTGGCCAAGTACGGGATCGAGCGGGTGCGGACCTCGATCGTCGCCGAGGGTGGCTCGTTCGAGACCGACGGCAAGGGCACACTGCTGGCCACCGAAAGCTCATTGGTCAACGACAACCGCAACAGCGGGAAGACGCGTCAGCAGATCGAGGACGAACTCAGGCAGATCCTGGGCGTCAAGAAGGTGATCTGGTTCGCCGGTGTGCGCGGTAAGGACATCACCGACGCCCACGTCGACTGCCTGGTGCGATTCGTCGCCCCGGGGGTCGTGCTGCTGGACAAGGCGGCCCCCGGCACGCCCGCGGACATCTGGTCCCAGGCTGCCGAGCAGGCCAGGACCGTGCTCAAGGAGGCTACCGACGCGAGCGGCAACCCCCTCCAGGTCATCGATCTTCCCCAGCCGGATCCGGACAAGGTCACCGTCCACGGCAGCAAGAGCGTCATCTCCTACGTGAACTTCTACATCGGCAACAAGGCCGTGTTCCTGCCGAAGTTCGGCGACGCCGCGGCCGACGACCGCGCACAGCAGATCCTGCGCGATCACTTCCCCGGCCGGGAGGTCGTTCCCGTCAGGATCGACACCATCGCGTCCGGCGGCGGTGGGATCCACTGCTCGACCCACGACCAGCCCGGCACGCCGACGGCCGGGTGACAGCAAGCACTTTCACGACACCGTCACGGTTCCCGTCCGCGCCACCGAGTTCGCACCCACCCCGTCGGCGGTGATCCGCACCGGGTACTGGCCCGCTGGCGTTCCCACTGGCACGGTCACCGTCACCGTGACGGTCTGCTGCACGGGCAGCCGCTGCGAGTGGATCACCAGCAGTGGCGCGCTGACCTTGCTGCCCCACCCGGTCGGCACCTCGGCCGACACGTGCACGGGCAGCGCGCCGGGGGACTGGCCGAGCACGTCCAGGGTGAGCGTGGCCTGCCGTCCCGGGCCAGTGGCCACAGTGGACGGTCGCAGCGCGGAGTCGACGTGCCTGCGCGAGTCGGCCGCGGCCTCGTTCACCGAGGGCGGCTCCGCCTCGTGGCCGGTGGCCCAGGCCGAGGGCGTGCTGCCGACGGTCTGCGCCAGCGTGCCGCCGTGCGCCAGCGCCGACCAGTCCAGCCAGCTGCGCCGAACCTCGTGCCCGCCCAGCGTGATCCGCTGCACATAGCGGTTGCTGTCGCTCACGCCGGGGGCGGTGATCCTCAGCGTGCCGCCCTGCGTGCCGTACCGTCCGATGTGGACTGTGGCGGACTCGAACTGCGGGCTGGACAGCGCGAGGAAGTTCGACCCGCTCATGGTCGGGTAGAGCCCCAGCGAGGAGAACACGTACCAGGCCGACATCGTGCCCAGGTCGTCGTTGCCGGTCATGCCGTCCGGGCCGGTGGTGAACAGGGTCATCGCGGCCCGCACCACGGTGGCGGTCTTGGCCGGTGCGCCCACCCACAGGTACAGGTAGGGCGCGAGCAGATCCGGTTCGTTGTTCGGGTTGTAGGTCGGCTTGGAGTAGTAGTCGTACGGGCTGGCGATCCAGTCCCTGCGCACGGTCGCGGCCGGGTCGGTCAGCAGGCTCGGGTAGGCGAAGAAGGAGTCCAGCCGCTTCTCCGTCTCCCGCCTGCCGCCCATCAGGTCCACCAGCCCGGCCGGGTCCTGCGGCACCAGCCACTGGTACTGGTACGCGCCGCCCTCGTGGAACTGGTGGTCGGCGCCGACCGGGTCGTAGGGCGTGAGCCAGGTGCCGTCCACGGTGCGCGGCCGGAACTGGCCGGTCGAGCTGTCCCACAGGTTGCGGTACCACTGCCCGCGCGCGGCGAAGGTGCGCGCGTCCTCGCGGTGCCCGAGGCCCTCGGCCATCAGCGCCAGCGCCGCGTCGGCCGCCGCGTACTCCTGGGTGGCCGAGGCGGGGTGCTCGCAGTCGTTGTCCCCGCCCTTGTGCGCACAGTCCTTGCCCAGCACCAGGCCGGAGGGAAGGTAGCCGCGATCGGCGTAGTACCGCTGCCCGGAACGCCCGTTGTACGGGGAGTTCGCGGGCGGAGTGCTCGTGGCGTTCTCGCGCAGCAGGGCGTACGCCTCCTGCTCGTGCCCGGCCAGCAGCCCCTTGGACCACGCCTCCACCAGGAACGGGGTCACCGGGTCGCCGGTCATGATGTTGGTCTCGCTGTTGGCCAGCGCCCAGCGCGGCAGCCAGCCCCCGTCGCGGCCCGCCGCCACCAGGGACAGCGCCACGTCGCGCGCCACGGCCGGTTCGAGGATCTCCAGCAGCTGGTTCTGCGGCCGGTAGGTGTCCCAGAGCGAGAAGTTCTGGTACGGCGTGTAGTCCTTGGCCACGTGCACCTTGTTGTCGAACCCGGCGTACGAGCCGTCCACGTCACCGGCCAGGTTGGGGTGCAACAGTGAGTGGTACAGCGCGGTGTAGAAGGCGGTCTGCCGCTCGGTGCTGCCCCCGGTGATGCCGATCGAGCCGAGTCGGCTGACCCAGGTGTTGTGCGACTTCGCCCGGGTGGCCTCGAAGTCGTAGGAGTCGCCGGTTTCCTGGGTCAGGTTGCGGCGAGCCCCGTCCAGGCTCGTGTACGACAGGCCGACCTTGGCCGTGACCGAGCGCTGGGTGGTGGCGTCGAAGGTGACCCACGCGCCGTTGGCCCCGGTACCGGATGCGTCGCGGGTGCCCGGTGTGGTGGCGGTCCCGCGCCAGGCGCCGAAGCTGGTGAACGGGTGGTCGAAGGTGGCGGTGAAGTACACCGTGTGCTCGTCGTGCCCGGCGCAGAAGTGCCCGGCGTGCACCCGGCCCTCCACCGTGCGGTCCCCGACCACGTGCACCTCGGAGTCCAGCACCGTCTGGTTGGAGCGGCCG
Organism: Kutzneria viridogrisea DSM 43870; assembly: GCF_000525635.1. Classification (NCBI taxonomy): domain Bacteria; kingdom Bacillati; phylum Actinomycetota; class Actinomycetes; order Pseudonocardiales; family Pseudonocardiaceae; genus Kutzneria; species Kutzneria viridogrisea. Next base: position 5,047,139 of record NZ_CP007155.1, on the reverse strand, counting down.
GTGTTGAACAGCACGTTCGCCTGGCCGGTGGCCGGGAAGGTGTAGCGCTGCCACCCGGTCCGCTCGGTGGCGGTCAGCTCCGCGTTGATCCCGTACCGGGACAGCCCCACCCGGTAGTAGCCCGGCTCGGCGTGCTCGTCGGTGTGCGAGTAGGCCGACTTGTAGCCGTCCGCGTCCACTGTGGTGATCGCGCCGGTGGTCGGCATGACCGGCAGCTCACCGCCCACCCCGCAGCCCACCCCGGACAGGTGGGTCTGGCTGAAGCCGTACATCGTGCCCTGCTGGTAGTCGTAGCCGCCCTGGCCACCGGTGTCCGGGCTGACCTGCACCATGCCGAACGGGGCGCTCGCGCCGGGGAAGGTGTTGCCGGAGTTCTGGGTGCCCACGAAGGGGTTGACCAGCGTGGTCGGATCGGCGGCCGGGGTCCGCGCCGCGGCCTGCCCGGTCAGGCCGCACAGCAGCCCACCGATCAGCGCGCCCGTGCCCAGCACCGCCGTGACCCGCCTGATGGATGCCCGCATGAGCGTTCCTCCCCCGTGGTCGGCAAGCCAGAGGACTAGACCAAGACGGGCTTTTCGCTGTCAATGCCCGCGCCGATCCTGTCCGGTGCTTGTCCGCCTCGCTGGAGGAAGGTCCTGCGGTAGGCCGAGGGCGTGGTGCCCACGAGTCGGCGGAAGTGGTTGCGCAGGTTGGTAGCCGTGCCCATGCCGACCCGTTCGGCCAGCTCCTCCACCCCGCAGTCCTGCCGCTCCAGGATCTCCCGGGCCAGCGCCACCCTGGTCGCGGTGAGCCAGCGCAGCGGGGTGATGCCCAGCTCGGCGACGAACCGCCGCGCGAGCGTGCGCTCGGACATGCCCGCGTGCCTGGCCAGCTGGCGGACCGTCAACTGCTCGGCGAGGTTGGCCCTGGCCCAGTCCAGGGTGGCGGTGAAGTTCGAGCCCTGCTCCTGCGGCACGGGCCGGGCCACGTACTGGGCCTGCCCGCCCTCGCGGTGCGGGGCGGCGACCGCGATCCGGGACACCTGGTTGGCCACCGCCACCCCGTGGTCCTGGCGGATCAGGTGCAGGCACAGGTCGATGCCCGAGGCCACCCCGGCCGAGGTCATCACCTGGCCCTGGTCCACGTAGAGCACGTCCTGCTCCACCTGGACCGCCGGGTGCCATCGCGCGAGGTCCCCGGTGAGCGTCCAGTGCGTGGTCGCCCGCAGGCCGTCCAGCAGCCCAGCCGCCGCCAGGGTGAACGCGCCGGTGCAGATCGACACCACCCGGGCGCCCCGCCCGTGCGCCTGCCGCAGCGCGGCGAGCACCTCGGGGGACTGCTCCTGGTCGTGTGGCGCGTAGCCGGGCACGACGATCGTGTCCGCCTCGGCCAGTGCGGACAGACCGTGCTCGACCTGCACCGTGAACCCGCACGCGGTCCACACCGGGCCGGGCCGCTCCGCGCACAGCACGACCGTGTACCGGTTGTCGCGCAGGCAGGTGAACAGCTGGCCCGGCATGCCCAGCTCCATCGCCCGCACCCCGGGAAGCACCAGCACGAGGACCCGGTGTTCGATCATGTGGCGGAATACTATCGATCTTCGTCGGTCCTGCCACTCGTGCCCGGTTCTGCCCGACTGCCAGTCTTGCTCCCATGTCACTTCGTTCTGTCCCAACGGGTTTGACTCTGGCGGGCGCGCTGGCCGCGCCCGCGCGGGCCGCCCGAACGCATTCGCGCTGCGCAACGGCTGAGTGAAGCCCTTGCCAGCGTATATACCGGTAGGGGTATATTCCTCACATGGTATCTACCTTTGAGGTGCTGGCCGAGCCGCGCCGCCGGGAGATCCTCGACCTGCTGTACGCAGGGGAGCGGCACGTCGGGGAGTTGGTGGAGCGGCTCGGCATGCCGCAGCCCGGGGTGTCCAAGCACCTGAAGGTGCTGCGCGCGGCCGGATTGGTGGAGGTCCGGCAGGAGGCGCAGCGTCGCTGGTACCGGCTGCGGTTGCAGCCACTGGTCGAGGTGGACCAGTGGCTGCGCCCCTACCGGGACCTGTGGGAACGGCACCTGGACGCCCTGGAACGGCACCTGGACGCCATGCCCGAGGAAGGGGGCCGGTAGTGGACGCGAGGCTGGAGACGATCAACGGCAACCCCGTGCTGCGCTTCGAGCGGCGGCTGTCGCACCCGGTGGCGAAGGTCTGGCGGGCGGTCACCGACCCGGCCGAGATGGCCAACTGGTTCCCCGCCGCGATCCAGACCGAGCTGGCGGTCGGGGCGCGCATGCGGTTCACCTTTCCCGAGCAGGCCCCGGTGGACGGCACGGGCGAGGGCGAGGTGCTGGAGTACGACCCGCCCAGGGTGTACGCCTTCCGCTGGAACAACGACGTGCTCCGGTTCGAGCTCGTGCCCGAGGGCGATGGCTGCGTGCTGCACTTCTCCCAGGTGCTCGGCGGCGGCCCGCTCGGCAGGCTCGGCGCGGGCCGCAACGCGGCGGGCTGGGACCACTGCCTGGACGCCCTGCTCACGCAACTCGACGGTGGCTCCGTGGGGACCTTCGAGTGGCTGCCGAAGATGGAGCGCTACATCGAGGTGTTCGGCCTCGGCGCCGGTGAGGTCGTGCCCACCGATTCGGGCTGCGAACTCCGCTTCGCCCGAGATCTAGTCTGGAAGTCAACTAAAGAACTTTGGAACTTCATCACTGAGGAACAGTCGGTACAGCCAGGGGGCGGCGCCCCGCTGCGCGCCACCAACGAGTACGTGACCGCGGGCGAGGTCGTCACCGCCGAGGCGCCGACCCTGCTGGAGTACCGCTGGCTGCACGAGGGCGAACCGGTCGGCCTCGTCCGCTGGCGGTTCGCCTTCGACGCGCAGCTCGGCTCACGGGTGGAACTGACCCAGACCGTGCCCGCCCGGCTGGCCGACCGGGCGCCGACCGCACTCGCCGCGTGGCACACGCAGTTGGAGCTGTTCTTCGCCGGGGTGCACGGCGACATCCGCTGCCCGTGGCCCACCGGCCGCACCGAGCAACTGGCCGATCACTACGCAGGGTTGTTCAGGGAGGTCTGTTCAGGTCAGGCCGACCGACCGTGAACAACCCGATCGGCGTAGACAGGAAGCCCGCCAGGCCCCGCGTTGCCAGGGAACCCCAGACCCTGGGCGGTACATCCTGGTGGTGAGTGGCCGGGCGCTCGCACCCCCCAGAAGCGGGCGCCCGGCTCATCAGCCCGGGTCGCTCAGCCCGGGTCCAGCTCGTGGGCCAGTGACTGGGCCACGCGGTGCAACAGCGGCACCACCTCGTCCACCGAGATCAGGCCCATTCGCGCCTCCGGCCCGCTGATGGAGATCGCCGCGTTGGCGTGCGCACCGGGCACGGCCACCGCCAGGCAGCGCACCCCGACCTCCTGCTCGCCGTCGTCCACGGCGTAACCCCGCGCGCGGATCGTGTCCAGTTCGGCGCGCATGGCCGCCACGGTGGTGATGCTGCGATCGGTCTGCGGGCGCATCGTGGCCCTGGCCAGCACCTGGCCCACCGCCTCCTCGGGCAGCTGCGCCAGCACCGCCTTGCCCACCGCCGTGCAGTGCGCGTCCACCCGGCGGCCCACCTCGGTGAACATGCGCATCGAGTGCCGTGACGGGGCCTGCGCCACGTAGACCACCTGGTCCCCGTCGAGCACCGCCATGTTGGAGGTCTCCCCGGTGGCCTCGGTCAGCTCCGCCAGGTAGGGCCGCGCCCAGGAACCCAGCGCCCTGCTGGCCGTCTCGCCCAACCGGATCAGCCGGGGCCCCAGCGCGTAGCGGCGGGAGGGCTGCTGGCGCACGTAACCGCCCGCGAGCAGGGTGCGCATGAGCCGGTGGATGGTCGGCAGCGGCAGTCCGGACCCGGCCGCGAGCTGGCTCAGCGCCACCTCGCCGCCCGCGTCGGCCATCAGTTCCAGCAGCTCGAAGGTGCGGTCCACGGACTGCACCCCGCCGGAGCCGCGCTCGGCAGGAGTCATCTCACCCAGCCGTCCTTCTGTACTCGGGGGACCGGGTGAGGGTAGCGTGACAACCGTCAGATTTGGAAGCAAAACTCCACGATGTGGAAATGCCTGGGAGGACTCGCCGTGCCGCAGGAGATCCTGACCCCGGAGGCGGTGGCCTTCGTCGCCGACCTGAACCGGACCTTCGCCGCCCGCCGTGACGAGCTGCTCGCACTGCGGGCGAGCCGTCGCGCGGCCGCCGCGGCCTCGGGCGGACTGGACTTCCTGCCGGAGACCGCGCAGGTGCGGGCCGGTGACTGGCGGGTGGCGCAGGCCCCGCCCGCGCTGACCGACCGCCGGGTGGAGATCACCGGGCCCACCGAGCGCAAGATGGCCATCAACGCGCTGAACTCCGGGGCCAAGGTGTGGCTGGCCGACCTGGAGGACGCCAACACCCCGCACTGGGACAACGTCATCTCCGGTCAGGTCAACCTGTACGACGCGGTGCGCGGCACGATCGTGCACACCTCGCCCGAGGGCAAGCACTACGCGCTGCGCTCGGACGTGCGGCCCGCGACCATCGTGGTCCGTCCGCGCGGCTGGCACCTGGACGAGCGGCACCTGGAGTTCGACGGCAGGCCCGCCGTGGCCGCGCTGGTGGACTTCGGCCTGTACTTCTTCCACAACGCCCGCGAACTGCTCGCCCGCGGCGCGGGGCCGTACTTCTACCTGCCGAAGATGGAGAGCCACCTGGAGGCGCGGCTGTGGAACGAGGTGTTCACCCGCGCCCAGGAGCGGCTGGGCATCCCGCACGGCACGATCCGCGCCACCGTGCTGATCGAGACCGTGCCCGCCGCCTTCGAGATGGACGAGATCCTCTACGAGCTGCGCGAGCACGCCTCCGGGCTCAACGCGGGCCGCTGGGACTACCTGTTCAGCCTGATCAAGACCTTCCGGGACGCCGGTCCGGAGTTCGTGCTGCCCGACCGCAACAGCGTCACGATGACCGCCCCGTTCATGCGCGCCTACACCGAGCTGCTGGTCCGCACCTGCCATCGGCGCGGGGCGTTCGCGATGGGCGGCATGGCCGCGTTCATCCCCAACCGGCGCGATCCCGAGGTGACGGCCGCCGCGCTGGAGAAGGTCCGCGCGGACAAGAGCCGGGAGGCCGGTGACGGGTTCGACGGCTCGTGGGTGGCCCACCCCGACCTGGTCCCGGTCTGCCAGGAGGTGTTCGACTCGGTGCTGGGGGAGCGGCCCAACCAGCTGGACCGCACCAGGGACGAGGTGTCGGTGACCGCCGCGCAGCTGCTGGACGTGAAGTCCACCCCGGGCGCGGCCACCGCGGCGGGGCTGCGCGCGGCCGTGGACGTGGGTGTGCGGTACCTGGTGTCCTGGCTGTCGGGCAACGGGGCCGCCGCGATCCACAACCTGATGGAGGACGCGGCCACGGCGGAGATCTCCCGCTCGCAGCTGTGGCAGTGGGTGCACAACGAGGTGGTGCTCGACGACGGGCGGACCGTCACCGCCGACCTGGTGCGCGCCACGCTGGCCGAGGTCCGCGCCGAGTTGGCGCCCGTGGCGCAGTTGGACACGGCCTGCGAGCTGTTCGAGCAGGTCGCGCTGGCCGCCGAGTTCCCCGACTTCCTGACCGTGCCCGCGTACGCGAAGATCGACTGATGGCGGACCTCGATCGGCTCACCTCGGCACTCGACCTGCGACTGTCCGAAGTGGACGAACAGCGGAACCGGTTGTACCCGGGCGATCCCGGGGGCAGGCAGCCGGTGCACACGGTGTACGTGCCCGCCGACAGGGCCACCCCGGACCTGGTCACCCGCTGGGGGCAACAGGCGCTGGCCGCGCTGGACGAGCACGCGCCCGACGCCGCCGCGCTGACCGCCGCGACCGGTGTGGACGCGGGGCCGGTGTACGAGCGGGTGCGCGCCAAGCTGGTGCGCGAGCCGATCGAGGATCTGCGGATCGACTTCGAGGACGGGTACGGCAATCCCGGCGAGGAGGTCGAGGACGCGCACGTGCTGGCCGCGGCGACGGTGCTGCGCGCGGGCGCGACCCCGTTCTGCGGGGTCCGGGTCAAGGGCATGGAGCCCGCCGTGCGGCGGCGCGGCGTGCGGACCCTGAGCCTGCTGCTCGACGCGCTGGCGGAGGACCTGCCCGCCGGGTTCGTGATCACGCTGCCGAAGGTGACCTCGGTGGAGCAGGTCGAGGCCATGGTGTGGCTCTGCGAGCAACTGGAGGCCGAGACCGGGCTGGCGGCGGGGCGGCTGCGGTTCGAGTTGCAGGTGGAGACGACCCAGGCCGTGCTCGGCGCGGACGGCACGGCGACCGTCGCGAGGATGGTGCACGCCAGCGGCGGGCGCTGCACGGGTCTGCACTACGGCACGTACGACTACAGCGCCGCGTGCGGGGTGACCGCGGCGCACCAGGCGATGGACCACCCCGTCGCCGACCACGCCAAGGCCGTCATGCTGCTGGCCGCGGCGGCGACCGGTGTGCGGCTGTCGGACGGTTCGACGAACGTGCTGCCGATCGGCGAGCAGGTGCACGCGGCCTGGCGCCTGCACGCGGGCCTGGTCCAGCGCTCCCTGCGGCGTGGGTACTACCAGGGCTGGGACCTGCACGCCCACCAGCTGCCCACCCGGTACCTGGCGACCTTCGCGTTCTTCCGCGAGGCGTTCCCGCAGGCCGCGGCGCGGCTCAAGGCCTACCTGGGCAACGCGGGCGGATCGGTGCTGGACGAGCCCGCGACGGCACAGGGGCTGTGCGCCGCCCTGGTGCGCGGCCTGGACTGCGGTGCCCTGGACGCCGACGAGGTGCAGTCGGCGGTCGGCGTGTCGCGGGCGGTGCTGGACGGCTACGCGCGCAGGCGGGTCGGCTGAAACCCGCAATTCCGCACGGCGGTCTCGGACCGTGTGGATACCGGACCGGGGTGGTTCTCCGCCATTGTGGTGTTGGCGGGGAAACGCCCAGCGGGACACGCGGAGTTGTAGGCCCTGCCGTTCCACCTGCTGGTACGTCGCTGGTCGCGAATCCGAGAAGTGTTCGGAGCGGGGACGGTGTGTCTTTCGCTCGTGGGGCCAGTTGATCGACGGTGTAGTGTTTCCAGGTGGTTTTTCGCCGCTGTCTGGAGTGGTGAAAGGGTCTTCTGCTGGAAGCCCGCCGATCACTGGACGGAGGAAGCTGGTTGGATCTCTACGGCAGGAGCGGCGAACAGGACCGCCTCGTGTCGCTGTTGCCGGCTTCCGGGGCCCCGGGGCGGCTCGTCCTGGTGCGTGGCGCGGAGTCGATCGGCAAGACGGCGCTGCTGCACGCGGCGGCGGCCAGGTGGCGGGCCGGCGGTGCCGTGCTCCTCGAGGTGGAGGCCGGGGGCGAGTACGGGCTGGACGGGCTGCTGCGGGCGGTCCGCGCACGGTTCGAGGACCTCGCGGAACCGGGCCTGGTGGACACGGTCAGCGCCATCGCGCGGATCTCCGCCGAGGGTGGGGACCTGTACGCGCGGCTGCGGCAGCCGTTGCTGGCGCTGTTCGCGCGGATCGCGGCCAGGCGGCCGGGCGTGCTGCTGCTGGACAGGGCGGCGGACGTGGCGGACCCGACCCTGGTGCTGGAGGCGGCCAGGCGTGGCGGGTTCCTCGCGGTGGCCACCTGCGGTGACGAACCGGAGCCGCCCTCGGGCGTGCTGGGGCTGGTGGACTCGGCCGACGAGGTGATCACGCTGGGGCCGATGGCCCCGGACACGGTGCAGCGGCTGGTGTCCCGGGCGACCGGGCGACCGCTGGACGGCGCGCTGATGCCCGCGCTGTCCACCGCGCTGGGTCCGCTGGCGGGCAACCCGGGCACAGTGCTGGGCACGGTCGAGGACCTGCTCGGCAGGGGCCGGATCGCGCAGGTGGCCAACCACCTGTGCCTGGCCGACCCCCAGGAGCCGATCGCACTGGCGAGGGAGCACGTGCTGGTCCGCAGGGCGCGGCTCGCGGGGCACGCGGCCCGGCGGCTGCTGCACGTCGTGGTGGCGCTGGGACAGGTGCGGCTACGCGAGCTGGCTGACCTGGCGCCAGTGGCCGGTACCAGCGCGGAGGAGCTTGGCGCCGCCGTGGACCTGTTGGTGGAACAGGGTTTGCTGCTGGTGGACGCAGTGGGCCACGTGGAACTGGTGTGCCCAGCGCTGCGTCAGGCGCTGACGGAGGAGCTCGGCGCCGGGCCGATCAGTGCGGTGCACGCGGACCTGGTGCTGCTCCGCGACACCGAGCGGACCCGCGCCCTGCGACCCGAGTCGCTCGCGGAGCACCTGGTGCACGCCGGTGATCGGCTCGACTCGCCGGCGGAGCGGATCGAGTGGCTGATCGACCTCGCCCGGTCGGTCGCCGCGGACTCGCCGGGGCAGGCGGCGCAGTGGTGCGAGGCCGCCCTGGACCACCTGCCCACCGACCACGCGCGGTGGAGCGGGCTCGTGGTGCAGTTGCTGGACAACGCGGTCCGCGCCGCCCGCTACGACGTGCTTGCCCGTGCGCTCGACCGGCACTGTCCCACGGCGGCGGGCCATCCGCACCTGAGGCAGGACCTCGCGGTGGCGGCGGTGCTGGCGGCCGTGCACACCGGGCGCCCGCCGGGTGCGGCCGTGCGCGCGGCGTTCGAGGGCGGCACCGAGCAAGAGAACTTCGCGTTGGCGTTCTGCGACTGGTGGTTCGGCGCGCGCGAGGAGCTGGGCGCCGCGCCCGCGTCCGGGCAGTCCTGCGTCGCGGCCTCGCTGCCGACCGCCGCGCAGCTGGAACTGGTCCACCTGGCGCTCACCGGCCGGTACGCGGACTGCGCCGCGCGCATGTCCAGGGCGCAACAGTCCGAAGTAGACAGACTACTGCGCGCGGGCCGCCTTGGTGACCTCGCCACGGTGTTCACGATCGCGCTCGGGCCGCGCTACCGGCTGCCCGTCAGCGGTGTGCTGGCGCGTTACCGGCGTGTGTTGCGGTGCTACAACAGCGGGCGGTGGTCGCGCGCGCTGTCGGCGGCCCGCGAACTGGCGCTGTCCCAGGGGCCGCCGACCCTGGTGAACCGGCGCGCCTGGCTGCTGGCCGCGGAGATCTGCTCGGCGCGCGGGGACCAGCGGCAGGCACTGGACTGGCTGGCGCTGACCCCGCTGGACGGCTCGACGGCGGCGTTGCGGTCCTGGGTGGACAGTGGGGTGGCGACGCGGGCCGGGGACCTCGGGCTGGCGTTGGGCACGGCGGTGGACGGCTACCGCGCCGCCCTCGCGGCGGGCGTCCGATCCGACCTGGATGCCTTGCTGGGCAGGGCGATCGGGCTGGCGGTGCGGGTGGACCGGGGCGAGTTTGCCAGGGAACTGCTCGCCGAGGTCGTGCGGCTGCACCAGGACCGCGAGCTGGACAACGGGGACGAGGTGCTGTTCCTGGCCCACGCGGTGGTGGACGGCACGATGCTGTGCGCGCGCGCCGCCGCGAGCCTGTCCAGACAGCGGGGGCGCCTGCCCGACCTGGCGCGTGCCTGCCTGGTGGCGGGCAGGCTGGCCGAGGACCCGACCCCGTGGCTGCGCGAGGCCTACGAGATCGCGAAGCGGCTCGGTTCGTCCTGCCTGCGCGGCAGGGTGACCGCCGTGATGCGGGCGCGCGGGGTCACGGTGCCCAGGGCGCGCAGCCCGCGCGCGCTGTTCTCGCCCACCGAACTGCGCATCATCGAGCTGATCCGCGAGGGCTGGACCAACCACCAGATCGCGGGCAGCATCCAGGTCGCGAAGAAGACCGTGGAGAGCTACGTGACGAAGATGCTTGCCAGGAACGGGTTCCGCTCCCGGGTGGAGCTCGTCACGGCCAGCCTGGACGGGCGCATCCCGGTACCGCGCCGCTAGTGGCGCGTCGCGCATCGTTGACCTGGTATCCAGTCCGGGCCGAGGCCGCGGTGCAATGAAAGTGCCGTTCGAGACAGCCAGTGTCCTGAACGGCACTTTCATGACACGGCCCGCGTCGGCGGGCGTGGCTGGGTGGTCGCCGGCGAGACACGGTCAAGGTCCCGAGGCGAGCCGCTGTGCGGTGTACCCGACGACGGTCTTGGACACCGCACTAGAGCTGCAACTCGAACTGACCCGCGAGCATCGCCGTGGCCAGCTCCACCCGGGACCGGTAGCCGGTGTGCTTGAACAACCGGCTCAGCCTGCTCTCCACGGACCGCTCGCTGGTGTGCAGCACGGCGGCCACCGTGCGGTTGCTCAGCCCGTCGGTGACCAGGGTCGCCAGCAGGTACTCGTTCTCCGCGGTGGCCGCGCGCCGGTCGGGGACCGGGATGTTCAGCTCCCGCATGAGGTGGCGCGTCCGCGCGCGAGACAGCAGCGCCCGCAACTGGCCGTACAGCGCGTAGCCCTCGTGCACCAGCTTGGCGGTGACGAACCCGGCCCCGGCCAGCCGGAAGATCGTGTTGGCCAGTTCGAAGGGCTGCCCCGAGGCCCTGGCCAGTGCCAGCGCGCTGGCCGCCGAGTCCGGGTCGGCCAGCACCAGCGCCCTGGTCAGCAGGTGGTTGAGCCAGGCGGCCCGGGTGTCCACCGCGGTGGCGACCCGTCCCGTGCACGCCACGAGGTCGCGGTCCTCGGGCAGTGCTCCGGGCAGCGAGCGCAGCTGGGCCAGCCCCAGCAACAGGTCGTCGGTACCGGCGAGCACGCCCCTGCGCGAGGCCACCGCCAGGCCCTCGCGCAGCAGCCGGTCCGCCTGCGGCACGTTGGTCAGCAGCAGTTCGACGTCAGCGTCCACCGAGGACAGAAGGTGGTCCGCGACCTGTTGCTCCGCGCGGGCCTTCGCGATGATCGACCGCGCCTCGGACAGGCTGCCCCTGGCCAGGTGGATGCGGGCCATCGCGCGGTACATGCCGGTGTGGCCCAACGGGTTCCCGGTGGGCGTGCCGCGCACGATCGCCAGCTGGGAGATCGCCAGCGCCTCGTCCCAGTGGCCCGCCAGGAAGCGCAGCACCGCCAGGTCCACCTCGTTCAGTGCCTGCTCGGGCAGAGCGAGCCTGGACATGGCGGCGCGTGCTGAGCTCAAGTCGTTGATTGTCAACGAGGTTCGCGCGTAGGCGGCGGCCACGGCCTGCCGGTTCAGCTCCTCGACGGGCGCCAGCAGCCGCGCGGTGCGATCGAGCACTGTGGACAGTGGGCCACCGAGGCCGAGCAGCCGCGCCGCCTGGTCGGCGAACATCTCGCCGAGCACACTGGTGAAGCCCTCCGCACCCTGCCACGTGGAGCGGGTGGACTCCAGCAGTTCGTGCGCCTGCCGGAACCGGTCGAGCATGCTCAGGGCGCAGGCCGAGCTGACGATCCGCTGGGCAGGCCCGCCCGACAGTTGGCCCCAGTCCCCGGCGATCAGGTTGTCCAGGGTGCCGAAGTCCCGCAGCGCCAGCAGGGCGGTGACGTACATCAGTTGCAGGCACTGCACGTGGTCCGCGGTCAGCAGGTCGGCGTGCTCGGCGAGCAACCGCTCGGCGCTCTCCGCGGCGCGCTGCCACTGTCCGTCGTAGAGCGAGGTGACCGTGAGCAGGCGCAGGCTGCGCACCTGTTCCTGCCTGCCCAGCGGCAGTTCCGCGGCCGCGCGCAGCCAGGGCACCACCCGTGCGTGGTCGATCAGCACGACCTGCTCGGCGTGCGTGAGCAGTTCCGCACCGGTGCGCTCGGGATCCACCATGCCTGCGGAGATCGCGAGCTGTTCGGGCAGGTAGAACGGGTCCGCGCTGCGCGCCGCGCCCTGCCAGACCGCCCGCACCGCCGCACTCGCCAGCCTGCGCCGCGCGTAGGGACCCAGCTTGGCGGGCAGGACCTCGGCCAGCAGCGGGCTGCGGAACCGCCGGTCGGGGCCCACCGTCAGCAGGCCGAGCGCGGTGAGCTCGTCCAGGGCCTGGCGCACTTCCTGCTCCGGGCGGTCCAGGCTGCCCGCGAGCAGCCCGGTCGCCGCCTCGCCCAGTGGGGCCAGCACCGCCATGCCCAGTGCCACCGCGCGGGTGTGCGGCGGCAGCCTGCGCACATCGGCGAGCACGGGGTCCTGCAAGTCGACCTGTGGGGGCAGATGCTCGTGCACCAGGTACGCGTGGTGGTCGCTCACCCGCACGGCACCGGCTCGCTGGTAGCCCCTGGCCGCCGCGATCAGCGCACCGGGCAGGCCGCCGCCGAGTTCGTGCAGCCGGTCGGCCAGGCGCGGGGTCAGCCGTGCGCCCAGCACCTGGCCGAGCAGTACTCGTGACTCGGCCCGATCCAGCGGGGGCAACCGAACCGCGTGCACCAGTGCGTCCTCCTGCGTGCAGGCGGGCAGCTCGGCCGGGCGCGGGGTGCGCAGGCTCAGCACCAGCTTCGCCGGGCTGCCCACCAGCCGCCGGGCCACCGTGGTCAGCGCGGCCCGTGAGTGCCCGTCCACCCACTGCGCGTCGTCGATCAGCACGAACGCCGGGCCCAGTCCCAGCAGCGAGTCGGCCAGCCGCGTCGCGGTCCGCGTGACCGTGCGCTGCTCGGCATCCTGCTGGGCCGGGTCGGCGGCCACCTCGCTCAGCGCGTCGTCCACCCGCATGACTCCCCGGTGGGGACGGCTCCGGTCGGACTCGCGCATGCGCACGACCAGGGTTGTCACGCCATTCGCGCGGGCCGCCGCACCCAGTGCGGCCATCGCGGTGCTGCGGCCGACACCGGCCGGGCCGCCGATCACGAGCACCGGGGCGGTCTGTTTCGAGTCCAGGAAGCCGAGCAACTGCTCGATCAGGTGCTGTTTGCCGAACAACGCGGTGGCCGGCGAATTCATCGGCACAGGGCACCGAGTTGTGCGGGAGTGCGACGGAAACGGACAAAGCGGATCATCTACGAGGGCCGTCCTGCGGTACGCGGTGCTGGAGAAGTACTTTTCAGGTGGTGATCGGCACGCCTGGCCTCGGCCGTGTCGACCACCTGTGCAGCACCACCCTGGCCCGTTCCTGGGGCAGGGTCCGCAGCCAGGGCTGGAGCCGGAGGTAATCCTCGTCGGTGACCGCGCGCGGGAAACAACCCTGGTAGACCTTTCCCGTCCCGTGCAGGTAGTCCGAGGACCGGATCAGGCCCGCCTTGCGCATGCCGCGCAGGTAGCGGCCGACCGTCTGCGAGGAACTGATGGGCATCGAGTTCCTGGCCAGCCCCAGGATCTGGAACAGGCTGTAGTCCTCGTCGATGGACAGCATCTCCGCCCAGATCGCCCGCACCCTCGGTTCGTAGAGACCGTCCAGCCCGCTGAGCAGTTCCCGCGCCGAAACGGGCAGTGGGGGCAGCGCGCGGTGGTCGGCGGCGTCGGCGGGACAACCGCCGGTCAGCCGGAGCTGGACCTCGCCGCGGCAGGGGCGGCACGGCAGGGTGGCGGTCCAGCTGCGCAGCATCGTGCGGTCCAGTTCGGACAGCGTGCGCGGGAAGGCGCCCGAGTACAGCTTGCGCGGCGCACCCGAGGTGGACTCCAGGATCACCACCATCTCGAGTTCGGCCAGTGCGCGCACGTACAGGTGGAAGCTCTGCCTGGTGGCCAGGCCCAGTGTGGCCCCGGTCGCCGTGCGGATCTCCTCGACGTCCTCGGGCTCGGGCCTGGTCAGCAGGTAGCCCCAGAGTTCGAGCAGCTTGTGCGCGCGGACCGTCCGGTTCCGTTCCACCTTCCCCACGAGGCTGGTAGGGAGGAACGGCGGCGCACAGTGGTGCGGAGACAAGGTGTCACCTCTGCATGTCCAGGCTGAAGACGGTGTTGTTGGCGTAAGTCTCACGTCGATGCGTCACGTGTTGTGAACCGTTGTGCACCCGTGTGGCTTGATTGCGGGTTTTCCGCCGTGAACGGCAGGCGGAGTCACTTGGACCGGGGATGACCGAACGGGCACTGACAACCACGAGGTCAATGCCCGTCTGTGCGGAACTCCGATACCGGGCCGGGCGGGATTCGGGCACTCTTTGATGCTGAAACGGGTCGTGCCTGGGCGGTAGGGGCCGTGATGTCCTGACGATTGTGGATTGACGTGCGCGGATGTCCCGCTGAGTGACACCGAAGCGGCCGGGAGACTCGTCGAATTGGCAGGCATGATCCGCTCTCGTGCGTGGAAACCCTGAGAATGGTGTTCTCGGAGTCTAGGTCCGCCACCGGCGTCCGCTCGGGCAGAAATGCTGGGCCGTGCGTACCGTCGGCGGGAAAACCCGCGATGGGTTTCGCCAACTCCTCGCGCGAACGGAGACGCCTGTGGTGAAGGTGGCGGTGATCGCCGACGACCCGCTGACCGCTGACGGCACGGTGAGCTACCTGAACGGCTTCGACCAGGTCCGTGCGTACTGCGGCGCCGAGGCGGCGGAGCGGTGCCAGGTGGTGGTGGCCCTCGGTGGTGACCTCAGTCCGGAACTGCTGACCAGCCTGCGCGCGGCGGCCACCCTGGCGAGACCGAGACGGCTGCCCGCCCTGCTCGTGGTCAACCAGATCGAGCTCGCCCAGGCCGAGCAGGCGGTGCACGCGGGGGTGGTGACCGTGCTGTGGCGGCAGGAAACCAGCCTCGAGCAGGTGTACGAGGCGGTGCTGCGAATCCAGCGGCCCAACTCGGTGCAGGGCAACCTGATCGCTCAGATCCGCGGCATCGAATCGCGCAACCGGGAGCTGGCCCTGCTACGCAGCGGGGCGTTGTCCGAGCGGGAGATCCAGTTGCTGCAACTGCTCAGCGAGGGCACGCCGACCACGGTGGTGGCCCGCGTCCTGGGCTACTCCGAGCGCTCCGTGAAGGGGTTCATCAGCGACCTCAAGGCGCGCCTCGGCCTGCGCGGCCGGGTGCACGCCGTGGCCTACGCCGCGCGGCACGACCTGCTCGCCCGCTACCGGGACCTCAACTGCCCGCCCGAGGAGGCCGCGCAGTTCGCCGCCTCGCGCGCGGTGACGTCACGCTGAGCTGGCTCAGCCCGGCAACAGCACGCCGGGATTGAGGATGCGGGCAGGGTCCACAGTGGACTTGACCGCGGCCAGCGCGGCGGCGAACGGCTCGGGGCGCTGCCGGTCGTACCAGGGCCGGTGGTCGCGGCCGACCGCGTGGTGGTGGGTGATCGTGCCGCCGTTGGCGATCAACGCCTCGGACACCGCAGCCTTGACCTCGTCCCACTGCGCGACCAGGCTGCCCCACCGGCCCGGGGCGTACACGCCGAAGTACGGGGCGGGGCCGTCCGGGTAGACGTGGGTGAACCGGCAGGTCACCAGGCCGCCGCCGGTC
The DNA here is from genome assembly GCF_000525635.1 of Kutzneria viridogrisea DSM 43870. NCBI lineage: Bacteria > Bacillati > Actinomycetota > Actinomycetes > Pseudonocardiales > Pseudonocardiaceae > Kutzneria > Kutzneria viridogrisea. The sequence goes on along the minus strand of NZ_CP007155.1, from coordinate 5,031,967 downwards.
ACCCGGCGCAGCGCCCCGTGGGCGGCGGCCAGCACCGCGGCGTGCAGTTGCTCGAACCGGTCCCAGGTGCAGGCGGTCTCGAAGGTCTCGACGAGCACCGACTGCCGGGCGAGGGCGTCGCGCTGGTAGGGCATGCGCAGGAAGGAGGCCCGCCAGGCGGTGCCCGGGTCCTCGGCGTCGTCGTGCACCGTGCCGCCGTGGTCGCGGCACAGTTGCAGCGCACGGTCCAGCCAGGCCCGAACCGGGTGGTCGGCCGACTCGAAGGCGAGCACCAGCACCGCGCCGCCGACCGAGGCGCCCGCGTTGAGGAAGGCCTCGCCCGCGTCCAGCAGGCGGCAGTTCGCCGGGTACAGCCCGGACTGCGCGATGGCGCGGGTCGCGGCGACCGCGCGGCCGTACTCCCCGAAGTGCACCGAGGCGCGGGACCTCCACTGTGGACGGTCCTGCAACCGCAGCCACGCCTCGGTGATCACGCCGAGCGCGCCCTCGGAGCCGAGCCACAGCCGGTCGGGGGAGGGGCCCGCGCCCGAGCCGGGCAGCCGCCGGGACTCGCTGACGCCGGTCGGGGTGATCACCCGCATCGACTCGGTCAGGTCGTCGATGTGGGTGTGCAGCGTGGCGAAGTGGCCGCCCGCACGAGTGGCGAGCCAGCCGCCGAGCGTGGAGAACTCGAAGGACTGCGGGTAGTGCCGCAGGGTGAGCCCGTGCGGGCGCAACTGCTGTTCCAGGTGCGGGCCCAGCACCCCGGCCTGGATCCGCGCGGCCCTGCTCACCCGGTCGACCTCCAGCACCTGGTCGAGTCGGCCCAGGTCGAGGGTCACGGCCCCGGCGTACTCCCCGTCGAAGCGTGGCTCGACCCCGCCGACCACCGAGCTGCCGCCGCCGTAGGGGATGGCGGCCACTGATTCGCGCGTGCACCAGTCCAGCAGGTCGACCACGTCCTGCTCGGTGCGTGGCCGTGCCACCAGGTCCGGCACGTGCCGCAGGTCCCCGGCCAGGTTGCGCACCACATCCCGGTACGCCTTGCCGTGGCTGTGCGCGGCGCGGTCCTCGGGCTCGACCGAGCACAGGTGGGCCAGCGCGGCGGGCGGGGTCACCCGCGGGGTGGGCAGGTCGAGCGCGGCCACCTCGGGCGGCTCGTGCACGGTCGGGTCCCGGTCGGGCAGCAGCGCCGAGACCCGGGCTGTCAGCTCGGCCAGCTCCTGACCGGCCACGGCGTCCTGAGTGTTGCCCCAGCCCCACCACGAGCGCGTCACGTCGCCTCCTCGAATTGACTCTCGGGTAAGTTACCTCAGAGTCAATTCGCGCGGTAGGCTCGGCGCATGACGGGCAGGGCGGGCACCAAGGGCGTGCCGAGGGAGGAACGCGAGCGGCAGATCCTCGACGAGGCCGCGGCGGAGTTCGGCACGCACGGCTACGCGCACGCCTCGGTGGCCGAGATCGCCAACCGCGCGGGCATCTCCAAGCCGCTGGTCTACAGCTACTTCGAGTCCAAGGACGGCCTGTTCCTGGCCTGCCTGCACCGCGCGGGCCCACCGCTGGTGCAGGCCGTGGCCGCCGCCCAGCACCCGGTGCCCGGCCGCCAGCGCGCGGCCGACACCCTGGCCGCGATCTTCACCACCCTGGAGCCCAGGCCGCACGACTGGTCCATCGTCTACGACCCGACCGTGCCCGCGGGCAGCCCGATCGAGCAGCAGGCCCGCAAGTACCGGCGCGCGCTCAACCGGCTCGGCGCGGTCGGCGTCAGCGAGGTACTCGCCGACGTGGGCGGGTACGACGCCAAGGACGAGTCCCTGCTCACCCAGGTGTGGTTCGGCGTGGTCACCGCCATGGTCCGCTGGTGGCAGCAGCACCCGGCCCAGACGGCCTCGGACATGATCGCGCGCAGCCAGCGGGTGATCGCGGCGCTCTAGCGCGGACACCGCACTGGGCCATCGGGGGGACATGCCCGGCGGGAACCCGGACGGCGCCTGACACTGGTGGCCGCTGTCCGCCGACGGGGAGGCTCCATGGCTGCCAGACTCGTGGTCGTGACCGGTGCGGGCAGCGGCATAGGCCGGGCCACCGCACTGGCCTTCGCCCGGCGCGGGGCCGAGGTGATCGCCAGCGACCAGGACGGGGACACGGCCCGCGCGACGGCCGATTCGGGCGGGTCCGGGGTGCACGCCTACCGGCTGGACGTCTCCGACGAACAGTCCGTGTGGAGCTTCGCCGCGGAGGTGAGCACCGCGCACGGCGTGCCGGACGTGCTGGTCAACAACGCGGGCATCAGCCACGTGGGCGGGGTCCTGGACACCAGCACCGAGCAGTGGGCGCGGGTGCTGGAGGTCAACCTGTGGGGTGTGATCCACATGTGCCGGGCCTTCGGCGTGCGCATGGTGGCCAGTGGCGGCCCGGCGCACATCGTCAACGTGGCCTCGGGCGCGGCCTACGTGCCCGCCAGGTCGCTCGGCGCCTACGCCACCAGCAAGGCGGCGGTGTACATGCTCTCGGACTGCCTGCGCGCGGAGCTGTCGGCCGCGGGCATCGGGGTGTCGACCATCTGCCCGGGGCTGGTCAGCACCAACATCGTGCAGGTCATGACCTTCTCGGGGCAGGACGCGCAACAGCAGGAACGGCAGCGGGCCCGTGCCGTCCGGCTGCACCGGCGGCGCGACTTCCCGCCGGAGCGCGTGGCCGAGCAGATCCTGCGCGCGGTGCGCCGCAACCGGCCGATCGTGCCGGTCACGGCGGAGGCCAGGCTCGCGCTGGTGCTCAGCCGCCTGTGCCCCGGCGTGCTGCGCGCCATGGCCAGGCTCGTCACGCCATGACACGCTCGCGAGTGCCCAACTGGGCCGCCAGCAGGGTCACCAGCACGCAGCCCACCCCCATCACCAGCAGCATGGTCGCGGTGCCGAACAGTTCGGCGATCGGGGACAGCAGGGCGGTTCCGGCGGGGATCAGCGCCCGGTCGGTGTTGGCGATGCCCAGCACCCGGCCGCGCAGTTCGTCGGGCAGCGCGAGTTGCAGCGCCGAGCGGTTGCTCGTGCGGTAACACTGGCCGACCACCCCGACGAGCAGCATCATCGCCACCGCCGCCTCGACCCCGAAGGAGCGGAACACCAGCAGCCCCAACAACATGACGCCCAGCGCCACCCCGGTGACCGCCGCCAGCACCCCCGGCCTGGCCGGTGCCCGGCGGCTCAGGCTCAGCGAGGCCGCCAACGCGCCCACCGCGCCGGAGGTCAGCAACAGCCCGGTGGTGCCCGCGTCCCCACCGACCAGGTCCTTGGCCAGCAAGGGCATCAGCGAGGTGTACGGGAAGGCGAACAACATCGGCCCCACGGCCAGCGCCAGTTGGGCCCGCACCACGGGGTTCTCCCGGACGAACGGCCACAGCGGGGTGCTCGGCCCGCGCTCCGCGCGCCGCGAGTTCTCCGGCAGGATCGTCAGGCAGCACAGGGAAAGCACGCTGCACGCCACGTTGAACCAGAAGACCGTGACCAGTGGGGTGGTCGCCAGCAGCACCGAGCCGATCGCCGGGCCGAGCACCATCGCCAGGTTCAGGCAGGCCGAGTGCATCGCCACGACCTTGGCCAGCGGTCTGCCCCCGCACAGCAGCGGCAACATCGACTGCCGCAGCACCGGCTCGGCGCACCCCGCGACCGCCCGCACCAGCACCGCACCGCAGAGCACCCACATCGGGCCCTCGCCGACCACGGCCGCCGCCACCGCGAGCGTGGACACGAACAGGGCCAACCGGGTGCCCGCGAGTAATCGCCTGCGGTCGAAGCGGTCCGCCAACCAGCCCGTGGGCGCCGTGCAGAACAGGATCGGCGCCAGACGCAGCACGTTGACCAGCCCGAGCATGGTCGCCGAGTGCGTGCGCTCCAACACGTACCAGTTGAGCGCCAACAGGTCCGCGTTGTCGCCGATGCGGGAGGCCAGCGTGCCCGTCAGGAACAGCGTCAGGGGTTTGCGGCCGCTCACGACAGCAGGGGGTTGGGACGCGGGCAGTGCACGACACCGTCCACAGGGGCCATCCTCATCCTCGCCAGTGCTTTCTGTGACAGGGTCGGCGCGAGCAGCGCCGCGTACTCCTCCTCGGCCCACGGCGAGTCGATGCCCTCGTGCACCCGCCGCAGGACCTCGCGGACCAGCTCCCACAGCGACTCGGCCCGCACCTCGGCCACGGTGGTCAGCAGGTCCACCACGTCGGCGAGGTTGGCCAGCACCACGGCGTGCGCCAGCTTGGCCCGCACCTCGGCCAGGTCCTCGGTGATCGTCACGGAGCCCTCGTGCGGGGTGAACTCCGCACCGCTGAGCCGCATCCGCTCGCGGTGGCCCCGCATACCGGAGAAGTCGCGCAGCAGCAGCCGGACCGGCCGCCCCTCCCGGACCACCAGCACCGTGTTCTGGAGGTGGGCCTCCAGCGCGATGCCGTGCCGCCACATCAGCGGCAGGGTCGCCGAGAACAGCAGGTCCGCGTACTCGGTGAGGAACTCCTGCGGCGACTGGGTTTCCAGCAGGTCGGCGAGCAGCGGTCGCCCCGTCGCGGGCGAGGTGGCCCGCAGCGCGCAGGCGGAGAACGCCCACTCGCCCCGGCCCACCTGGTCGGCCGGGTCCTCGCGCAGCAGCGCCGACAGCCCGCGCTTGCGGCCCGGCGTGTCAGCGGCCCCGGCGAACGCCACACCCGCCAGCTCGGCCACGACCCGCACCCGGTCGTTGTTCCCGACCAGCCGAGTCAGCAGCGCGCTCTGCGCGGGCCCGTTGCGGGTGCTCGCGGGCGAGATCGTCCGCCGCGTGGAGGTGATCAGCACGTCCAGGGCCGTCTTCACCGTCAGGCGGCGGCCGTGCCGTCCCGGTGCCGCCGTGACCAGGCTGCGCAGCGACACCGTGGGACGGCACGCCAGTTGCGCCTCGGGGATCGGTACGACCTCACCGGAGGCCAGCTCGGCGGCGTACTCGCGGGGCAGCGCCCTGGCCGCCTGCCAGGGGTGCACCGGCACCAGCTCGTACCGGCCCGGGTCGTGCCCGCGGCGCTCCAGCCCGGCCCTGGCGCGGGCGGCCACCTCGGGGTAGTGCTCGGCGATCAGGTCGCCGACGGACCTGCCCGACTCGTCGGGGGTCAGCATGGTCAGCTCGCGGCGGACGGCAACCAGTTGCACGCCAACGGTGTCCGCGGTCTCAGCGGCGTAGGCCAGCGAGTCGGCGGGGGTGAACTCGCCGCGGCTGCGCCCGAACGGGTGTAGCAGGTGGCCCTCGGCGCACATCGCGTCCAGGTCCAGGATGAGGTCGCTGACCGACTGGTCCGCGCTGAGCCGCCGACGGCGCCGCGCCACCCCGGCGCGGGACAGCGCCAGGTTGCGCGCCGAGTCGGCCAGGTCCGCGCGGACCTGTGCCGGGTGCACCAGGTCGACCAGTTCGTCGATGGTGTGCACCGGACGGTTCGTGCCGACCACGTCCTCACGTTCCATCGCACCGAGTGCACGGTACACAGTGGACAGACGGGCGCCGGGCAATTCCGTCAGCCAGCCCCGCAACAACTCCGGATCGCTCTCGCGGAGCTGGTGGTACATCTGCTCTTCCGGCAAGGACAGGTCCTCCGGCATGGCGGGCGGTTCGCTGTCTCGCAACGGGTTCGGCGCGTCCACGTAGCGCTGGTCGGTGACCAGCGAGGCCAGGCGCATCGCCAGCATCGTCTTGTACCGCCAGGGCTTGTGCAGCAGCGCCTCGGCGTCGGCGCGCGCGTCGTCCACCTCGTCCTGGCTCACCGCGGCGGCCGTCAACCGGGTGAAGGTGCGCAGCACACACCGCCGCACGACGGCCCACAACTGGTCCTCGGGGCAGCCCGTGCCCTCGGCGACGGCGGCGATGAGCTCACCGAGGTGGTTGCCGAAAAGCGGGAAGAACAGCTTGGCCCGCAACAACTCCGGGTCCTCGGCGAGCAGGGCCGAACCGGGCAGCAGCTCGATCTCGAAGCCCCGGCGGGCCAGTCGCTGGGGCAGCAACCGGGCGCCACCGAGATCGCGGACCAGCACCCGCTGTGGCCGCTTGTCCGCCAGCACCAGGACCGCGTTCTGCGGGTGGGGTTCCAGTGCTATCCCGTACCGGACCAGCAGGGTCAGCGCGGCGGGCACGCACAGTTCCACGTGCTGCCCCAGCCACTCCTGCGCGACCTCGTCCAGCGTGCCGCCGACCTCGCCGTGCAACTCGGTGAGCAGGTCGGCCACCACGGAGTTGCCCGTCACCGGTGAGGTGGCCAGCAGTGCGGCCACCGGCATGGCGAGCTCGCCGGGCGCGACACCGGCCGCCACGTCCTCGCGCAGCACCGAACACAGCGAGCGCTGCCTGGCCAGTGCCTTCTCGGAGTCACCGGTGTCCCAGCCCTCGCCGCGCGCCTCCGGTGGCACGTAGCCGACTCCGGCCAGCTCGCGGCAGATCGCGAACCGCCGTCGCCCGTCCTGCGTGGTGCGGCTCAGGTCCAGGTCACCGGCGGCGATCCGCTCCACCAGTTCGGACACCTTGGGCCCGTTGTGGATCGCGGCCTGCGACACACCCCGGACCGCCCCGGTGACGCGGACCTCCAGCGCGGTCTTGACGTGCAGTCCCACCGGGCTGCCAGGTTCGCGCACGGCCAGTGTCCGCACCGACATCAACGGTTCGGCGGGAATCCTCGCGCGCAGTGGCAGAACCGTGCCGTCCGCGAGGGCGTCGCTGTGCAGCTGCGGCATGGCGTGCTCGCGCTGGTGCGGGTGGATCGGCACGAACACGTAGCCGTCCGGGTCGTGTCCGGCCGCCCTGAGTTCGGCCTCGGCCTCGGTCACGGCCCGCGGGAACGCCTCGCGCAGCACGGCGCGGGCGATGGGGGAGCCGACCGCGCAGTCCTGGCGCACCGCGATCAGCCCGAGGTCGAAGGAGACGCCGAACTCGGGCCCGTACCGCACGGCGTCCACGGCGGACATGCCGATCTTGATCTTGGCGCCGGGGTGCATCGGGTGCCCGTCGACCACCAGTTGCTCGAAGGCCACGGCCAGGCAGCCGTGCCCGCCCGCCGCGCGCAGGGCCGCGTCCAGGGCGCTGAACGGGGCGTCCACCTCGGACGGGCGGCGGCGGTGCTCGGCGGCGACCATCGCCAGGGCCTGGCCGGTGACGCTGTGCCCGATCTCCTCGGCGACCCGCAGCCACTCGCCGGGCGCGCCGGTGCCCAGCCCGTGCTCGGCGATCAGCCGCAGCAGGTCGACCGGGTCCTCGACGGTCCTGTCCTCGAAGACCACCGGCCCGTCGGCGACCAGCCGCCCGGTGGCCGTGACCTGACGAACTGTCGGTTTGAGCCGGTCGGAGCTGAGCAGCCGCTCGCGGACCAGTGCGGACACCAGTCTGTTCAGCACGGAACGGCGCGCTCCGGGCAGCTGTGCGCGGAACTGTGCGGCCAGTTCCGCGTCCTGTTGTGACAGCTCCTCTGCTACTCGCGCCTCGTGATTGGCCAGGACGTCGGGCGGCGTGCTGGTCGACATGCGGTCAACGCTAGATACGGGACGGGTGCGCGGGCAACAAATGTGAGATTGGCCCGAATCTGAACCACCCTTGACTCATGTCCATATGGGTATATGATGGGGCCGTGGCAAGGGCGGCGACTACGACGGACGCGTTCAACGCGGTGGCCGAACCTCGGCGCAGGCAGATCCTGGACCTGCTTGTGACGGGTGAACGCGCCGTGAGCGAACTCGTCGAGCAGTTGGGCCTGGCGCAGCCGCTGGTGTCCAAGCACCTGCGCGTGCTGCGTGAGGTCGGGCTGGTTCAGGTGCGTGAAGAGGGGCGGAACCGGCTGTACCGCCTCAATCCACAGCCACTCAAGCCCTTGCACGAATGGCTGAGCACCTATGAGCGTTTGTGGGACGAACGGTTCACCCGGCTGGACGTCGTGCTGGCCGAACTCCAGGAGGACGAAGATGGGCAAGGCAGTGGTGACGCTCCCCGGTGACACCGAGGTCCTGATCACCCGTGAGTTCGAGGTGCCCGCGCACCTGGTCTACCGCGCGTGGACCACGCCCGAGCTGATCAAGCGGTGGTGGGGCGGGGACCGCGGCGAGGTCACCAGCGTCGAGGTCGACCTGCGGGTCGGCGGCCGGTGGCGCTACGTGATGACCGCCAACGGCGGGTTCGAGGTCGGCTTCCACGGGGTCTACCGGGAGATCGTGCCCAACGAGCTGATCGTGTCCACCGAGGTGTTCGAGGGGGCGCCCGACGGTGAGTCGCTCAACACGCTGACCCTCACCGAGAAGGAGGGCCGCACCACGCTGGAGATCCTCGTGCGGCACGCCAAGCGGGAACACCGTGACGCGCACATCAACTCCGGCATGGAGGTCGGCATGCAGGAGTCCATGGACCACCTGGAAGCAGTGGCGAAGTCCCTGCGCTGAGCCCCACCCCGCGCGTGACTTCGGGCCCCAGGGCTCAGGGCGCCGGTGGACCGGCGAGCGCCGCCAGCTGGTCCACCACCTCGGTGAGCGGCGTGCGGGTGTCGATTTCCACGGTGGCCGAGGACCGGAGCAGCGGCTCGATCTCGGCTGTGTCCGCCACGATCCGGTCGCGTTCCCCGGCGGTCTTGCCGAAGGGGTTGTTGTCCCGGTTGGCGATGCGGTCCAGTACCACCGCCAAGGGCGCACTGAGCAGGACGATCTCGTCGAAACGGGAGTGGAACCTGTGCTGGTTGCACACCGTGCCCGCGATGAACAGCGGCTCACCGGAACGCTCGTGGTCCGCGATCAGCGCCTCGATCCGGTCCTCGCGCCACTGCGGCTCCCCGCCGCTGCCGTCCGGGCTGGGGACCTCCTCGATCCACCCGCCGAAGTCGGTGTCCACCACGCGATAGCCCCGCTGTTCCAGCTGGTTCAGCGCGGTCGACTTGCCCGTGCCGGACATGCCCGTCACCAGGATCACTGCCACCCGCCCACGGTAGAGCGGCAGCCGAAGCCCTGTCAGGGCTACCGGTCGATGGCAGACGGCCCCCTTGTAGATGACGCGAAGGTCCCTCCCCTGTGGAGGAAATGCGTTGCTGGCTTGCGGGGTACCAGGGGGCGCACCCCTGCTATCCGTGGCATGGCTCGCGCCACGCTCTGAGTAGCGGTGTCGGGGTCGTGGGATCGGGAGAGGTTGCGGCCAGCGTGGGCGCAAGAGCCTCAGGGTGATGGGATGGCAGGATGTCTCTGCCATGGAGGAGACTTCACTGCATCGCATTGCCGGTGAGTCGGCACGAGGAAAGTGATGCCAGATCGGGGACCGCCGCTGTAGCCTCGCAGGTCAAGAAGAGTCTTCCCCGCATGCGCGGGGGTGGTCCTTGAGACACTGGCTGTTGGCGCTGGCTATAGGGGTCTTCCCCGCACACGCGGGGGTGGTCCGGCAGCGTGGATCGCCAGGGGCGCCACCGGGGCGTCTCCCCGCGTACAGCGGGGGTGGTCCGGCCCGCCGACGCTCTGCGGAATCGGGCTCAGTGTCTTCCCCGCGTACGCGGGGGTGGTCCCCAGCAGGACATCGCCGCGACGATCGGCTCGTCCGTCTTCCCCACACCCGCTGGGTCCCAGTCGGGACGGGCTGGAGATCGCCCGCCAGTCGCCTTCTCGGCTCGCACGGGGGTAAGCCAGGCCGTCAGCCCCTGATTCGGAGTGGGAAACAACGGGACCCAAGAGCTTCATTTGGGCAGGGCAGACCAGGTTCGTTCGCCCAATGGTGCAGGTCAGCGCGAAGCGTCGGAAGTTGGCGTAGTTCTTGCCGTCGTGCGTCACCCGTCGGCGAGGCGTTGGATGGTGGCGCTCAGCCAGGCCTGGAGATCAGCGGGGTCGCCGAGTTCGGAACGCAGGATCCGGCGGCGGGTGGAGACGCCGAGCACGAAAGCGTCGATCGCTGCGGCTCGGCTGCGGGCGTCGGCGTCGTCCAACCCGCTGTCGCGCAGGTAGCGGTGCAGCGGCTCCAGCGAGTTCGTGTCGAGGAAGGTGGCCAGCGCCTCGGCTGCCTCCGGGCGTTCGCCGGCCGCGCGTTGCAGCGCGAGCAGCGGATCCTCCCCGGGTGCACCGAACCAGCGCTGGACGATGCTCGCCGCGAGGCGTGAACCCAGCGCGGAGCGGTCGCCGTCGAAGGAGTCGGCGACCGGGATCTCCACCTGGGTCGCCGCCAGGAAAAGGCCGTCCTTGCCGCCGAAATAGCGCGTGATGAGGTTGGGCGACACGCCAGCGGCGTCGGCCACGCCTTTGACCGTGACCGCCGCGTACCCGTGCTGGGCGAACTGGCGTTGTGCGTGCTCCAGGATCCGCTGCCGGGTGGCGGCCGCATTGCGCGAGGTCATGTGTACGAGCATACACATCATGTGTACGCTGATACACATGAACGATGATCTGCGGGAACGACTTCAACAGACACGGCGTGTCAGGACCCCGTGGAGTGCGGACGGGACGCGCGGCATCAGCGGCACCCGCCTCGACGAACTGCTCGAACGCTGGGCGAACGGGTACGACTGGGGCGTGCACGAGCGCCGCATCGGCGAGTGTCCCTGGGTGACGGTGCGGGCAGGCGACACCGAACTGCGGGTGATCCACCAGCGGTCCGTGGATCCCGGCGCCCCGGTTGTCGTGCTGCTGCATGGCTGGCCGGACTCGGTGTTGCGGTTCGAGCGCGTCCTGCCGTTGCTCGCGGACATTCACGTGGTGGTGCCCGCGCTGCCGGGCTTCCCGTTCGCGGCTCCGCTCACCGTTGCCGGTATGTCGGCCAACCGGATCGCTGGGATCGTCGCGGACGCTCTCGACGAGCTGGGCTACTCGCGGTACACGGTGTCCGGCGGCGATGTGGGTGGCACCATCGCGGAACTTCTTGCGGCCGAACACCCGGACCGGGTGGTTGCCCTGCACCTCACGAACATCGCCCCGCAGCGTGCACTCTCGGCGGACCCGGCGAAGCTCGCGCCGGACGCGGCGGCCTACCTCGACCGGTCGGCGCGGTGGTTCCGGGCCGAGGGCGGGTACATCGCGGAGCAGTCGACGCGGCCGAACACGCTCGCCGTCGCTCTCGGCGACTCACCCGCCGGCCTGGCGGCGTGGATCATCGAGAAACTGGAGTCCTGGTCCGAGGAGTCGGCCTTCACCGCGGACGAGCTGCTCACCTGGGTCACCGCCTACTGGGTCACCGGCACGATCGGCACCTCGTTCGCCACCTATGTCGAACCGGTCGCCCTGCCTGACCGGATCGACACCCCTACCGTGCTCTCGGTGTTCCCGCGCGACATCAAACCGGAGCCGCGAAGCTACGCCGAGGTGTTCCTGAACGTTTGTGATTATGTGGAACACCAGGCCGGCGGCCACTTCGCAGCCTGGGAGCAGCCCGAGGCCTACGTCGGCGACGTACACCGTGCGATCAAGCTGGGCGGCTGAAACGACCCATGGCGTGACAATCAGGCAGTTCTAGTCCCAGGCGGGCCCGGGCTCGGGGGCCTCCTCGCGCAGCACAGTGCCCTCGATCAGGCCGTACGGGCGGTCGGCCGCGTAGAACACCTCGTTGTCGTTGTCCAGTCCGAACTTGCTCAGGTCCACCGGGAAGTGGTGCTTGTTCGGCAGGGACAACCGCACCTCGGCGATCTCCTCGCGAGCCTCCAGCACGGCCTTGCCCATGGCGTAGAGGGTCTGTTGCAGGGACAGGCTGTGCGTGTCGGCGAAGGCCGCGAGCATGGCCTGCCGCGCCTCGGCGAAGCTCTTGTCCCACGGCACATCCAGGTGGGCGAAGCGCCAGCGGGCGGTCACGGCGGTGGCCAGGATCCGGTCGGTGGTCTCCGGCAGGGTCGTGTACCTGTCGCGCGGGAACCCGTGGAACTCCGAGCCGGTGGACTTGAGCACCACCAGGTCCCGCAGCCCGGACACCACCCACTCCTGTCCGTTGTGGACGGTCACGGTGGTGGTGCGCTTCTCCTCGCCGGACCGCGCGAAGGAGTGGTCGTGGTCGTCGATGCGCTGCCAGGCGTGCTCGTCGATGATCACCCGCGCCCCGGTGATCTGCTCGAAGGACCCGGTGAAGTGCCGGGCCAGGCGCAGCCCGAACTCCTCGATCTGGCCGGGCGGCTGCTGCTTGGCGAAGGCGTAGAGCGTGTTCTTCTGGGTGTCGGTGGCCAGGACCTTGCTGTTGTCCCCGGTCAGGTGCGTGTCGGCGAGGTCCCCGCGCAGCGCGGTGCTCACCGTCAGGTCGCGGATCTCGTGCCGCGAGCCCTGTCGGGACACGGTGACCAGTCGGTTCTCCGCCTTGCCGTACTGGTTGGCGCCCAGGGTGATGCCCACGGTCAACTCCCTCGGTAGCTGGTGAACGAGAACGGGCTGAGCAGGACCGGGACATGGTGGTGCCGGTCGGGGTCGGTGATCCGGAACGTGATGACCACCTCGGGGAAGAACGCCTCCGTGGCGGTGCGGGCGAAGTAGCCGTCGGTGTCGAACACCAGCCGGTACACCCCGGCCTGCACCCGGTCCGGCCCCAGTTCGCGGCAGCGCCCGTCGGCGTCGGTCACGCCCTCGCCGATGACCTGGCCGTCGCATTCCAGTCGCACGGCCACCTCCGCCGCGGGCAGCCCGCTGGTGGTGTTCAGCACGTGCGTGGTGATCGCACTCATGATTCGAGCACCTTCCTGAGCCGCAGCAAGGCGATCTTGCGCAGTTCGTCCTTGGTGACAGCCAGTTCCGTGACCGGGTCGTTGTCCAGCCGCGAGCGCAGGTCGGCGAGCAACTCCGGTCCGCTGCGGCCCGAGGCGCACACCAGGTAGATCCGCCCGAACCTGCGCTCGTAGACCTCGTTGGCGGCCACGAACTCCTCGGCCGCCGAACCGTCCACTCCGGACTGTTCGGAGCGCGACCACGCCGCGCCCAGGTCTGCGCTCGCCGCGCGCTCGCCGATCCTGGGGTGCCCGGCGAGCGCGGCGGTGAGTTCCTCGTCGGTCAGCTCCGCCGCGGCCCGTTCGGCGGTGACCAGCACCGCCTGCTCGTCCGCGTACGGGCGGCCCGCCAGCACCTCACGCACCCAGCGGGGTACCGCCAGGCAGGTCGTCAACCGCTCGGCCAGATCCATCTCGGGCGCGCTGTTGAGGTCCATGCGCCTGCACGCTACGAGTGGCGCTTCGGCGATGTCAACAGTTTGTTGAAGTCGATCATGTGTCTTCCCGGTTCAGGTAGTTGTAGACGGTGAAGCGGGTGACGCCCAAGGCTTCCGCCACCGCGGGCACGGACTTGCGCAGGCTGAAAGCCCCGCGTTCCTCCAGTAGTCGGACCGCCCGTTGCTTGTCGGCCCGCGTCAAGTCGGCCAGGTCCCCGCCCAGTTCGGCCGCGACCTCGCCGAGCAACTGCTCCAGTGCGCTGGCCAGCCCATGTCGCGCCGGGACCTCCTGTGCGGGCAGCACGTTGAGCCGCAGCGTGACCCTGGTGGCGCCGCCCCGCATGGCCGCGCGGACGATCTCCGGCAGCGCCGCGAGCAGGATCTCGTCCTCCGCTCGCACGGTGGTACCGAGTGGTCCGAACGTGGTGTCCAGGCCCGCGTCCAGCGCTGCCTGCTTGGCCCGGGTCGCGTGCTCGGGCGGCTCGCCGTGCCGTTCGGCGAGGAACGGTTCGGTGGTGAACTCGGCCTCCAGATCCACGCCTCGCACCGTAGCGCGGGCGTTGACCGCTCGCGGGCCGCTCGCCTAGTCTCTCACTAGTCGGAAGTTAACTTCCACAATACGAAATTCGGAGCTTCCCGTGTTGGACTTCGACCTGAACCTCTCCATCCTGTTCACCGAACTGCCGCTACTCGTACGACCCGAAGCCGCCGCACGGCTGGGCTTCCGCGCCGTCGAGTTCTGGTGGCCCTTCGCCACCGCCACGCCTGCGGACGCCGAGGTGGACCGCTTCGTGGCCGCCGTGTCCGGGGCCGGACTGCGGCTGGCCGCGCTCAACTTCTACGCCGGGGACATGGCGGCGGGGGAGCGCGGCATCGTGTCGGCGCCCGGCCGTTGCGATGAGCTCGCCGACAGCGTGTCGATCGCCGTGGGGATAGCCGATCGGCTCGGGTGTCGCACCTTCAACGCCTTGTACGGCAACAGGATCGCTGGTGTTGATCCGTCCGAACAGGACGAGACCGCTCTGCTGAACCTCTCGGCGGCGGCCAAATCCGTGGCGGCCATCGGCGGCACGATCGTGCTGGAACCGCTCAGTGCGGCGCCGGACTACCCGCTGCGCACCGCCGCCGACGCGCTCGCCGTGGCCGACCGGGTCGGCGCCGACAACGTGCGGCTGCTCGCCGACCTGTACCACCTCACCGTCAACGGGGACGACCTGGACGCGCTGGCCACCGCGCTGACCCACCGCGTCGGCCATGTGCAGATCGCCGACGCACCGGGCCGCAACCAGCCGGGTTCGGGCGTGATCGACCTGCGCGGACACCTGGAAGCCCTGCACCGCAACGGCTATCGCGGCCACGTCGGGGTGGAGTACCGGCCGTCCGGGGCCAGTGCGGACAGCTTCGGCTGGCTGGACACGTTCTGGAGGAAGCCATGACCACGATCGGGTTCGTCGGGCTGGGCATCATGGGTTCACCGATGGCCGCCCACCTGGCCGCCGCCGGCCACACCGTGCGCGGCTACGACCGCAGCGCGCCCGCCGTGGAGAAACTCGTTGCGGCCGGCGGAATCGCGGCAGCCAACACCGCCGAGGCCGTGCGCGGGGCCGAGGTGGTGATCACGATGCTGCCCGCCGACGAGCAGGTGCGCGAGGTCGGCGGCGAGGTCATCGCCGAGGCCGAGCCGGGGCTGCTGCTGATCGACATGAGCACGGTACGGCCCGACACCGCCACCTGGCTGGCGGAATCGGCCCACCGCAAGGGGATCCGGGTGCTGGACGCGCCGGTCTCCGGCGGGCAGGCCGGGGCCGAGCGGGCCGCGCTGTCGATCATGGTGGGCGGGTCGGCGGCCGACTTCACCGCGGCGCGCGGCCTGTTCGAGGTGCTCGGCGCGACGATCGTGCACGTGGGACCGACCGGGTCCGGGCAGGTGGTGAAGGCGGCCAACCAGCTCGTGGTCGGCGGCATCCTCGGGCTGGTCAGCGAGGCGATCGTGCTGCTGGAGGCCACCGGGGTGGACCCGGTGGCGGGACTGGACGTGCTCGCGGGCGGCCTGGCCGCCAACCGGGTGCTGGACCTCAAGCGGGCGGCGATGATCGCCCGCCAGTTCCAGCCGGGGTTCCGGATCGACCTGCACCACAAGGACATGGGCATCGCGCTGGCCGCCGCACGGCAGGCTGAGGTCGCGCTGCCGCTGACCGCGCTGGTGGCCCAACTGGTCGCCGCAGCGCGTGCCATGGGCCACGGCGGACTGGACCACTCCGCCCTGCTCACCGTTGTCGAAGCCCTGTCCGGGAGGTCGTGATGCCGAAGGTCCCCGTCATGCAGGCGGTCGTGGACGTGCTCGCCTCCGAGGGCGTGACCACCGTCTACGGCTGTCCGGGCGCCGCGATCCTGCCGTTCTACGCCGCGCTGGAGCACAGCCCGATCGAGCACCTGATCGTGCGGCACGAGGAGGGCGCCACGCACATGGCCGACGGCTGGGCGCGCACCACCGGCAACGTGGGCGTCGCGGTGGGCACCTCCGGCCCCGCGGGCACCAACATGATCACCGGTCTCTACACCGCGCAGGCCGACTCCGTGCCGATCCTGTGCGTCACCGGCCAGGCCGTGAGCACCAAGCTGCACCAGGAAGCCTTCCAGGCCGTGGACATCGTGCGCATCGCCGAACCCGTCACGAAATGGGCCGTGCAGGTCAGGGAGGCGGCGCAGGCGCCGTGGATCTTCCGCGAGGCGTTCCGCCTCGCCCGCTCGGGACGGCCCGGCCCGGTGCTGATCGACCTGCCACTTGACGTGCAGCGTCAAGAGATCGAGTGGGACGCGTCGATCGACGCCCCGTTGCCGGTGGAGGTGCCCGCCCCGCACCCGCCGCGGGTGGAGCGTGCGCTGGACCTGCTGCTGGCCGCCGAGCGCCCGCTGATCCTGGCCGGGGGCGGCGTGATCCTCAGCGAGGCCGCGGAGCCGTTGCGGCAGCTGGCCGAACACCTCGGCGTGCCGGTGCAGGTCACCCTGATGGGCAAGGGCGCGCTGCCGGAGAACCACGAGCTGTTCGCGGGCATGGCGGGCATCCAGACCAGCCAGCGCTGGGCCAACGCCGCGTTCCTGGAGTCCGACCTGGTGCTCGCGGTCGGCGCCCGCTTCGGCGACCGGCACACCGGTGAGCTGTCGGTCTACCGGGGGCGGCGCAAGTTCGTGCACGTGGACGTGGAGCCCACCCAACTGGGCCGGGTCTTCGGCCCCGACCTGGGCATCGTCTCGGACGCGAAGCTGTTCCTGCACGCCCTGCTGGACGCCGCACGCCACCGTGCACAGCGACCGGACCACGCCGTGTGGGTCCGCCGGATCGGTCAACTACGCCGTGAACTGCCGCGTCGCGAGGACTTCGACACGACACCGATCAAGGCACCGCGGGTGTTCCGCGAGCTCAACCGCACCTTCGGCCCGGACACCTACTTCGTCACCGCGATCGGCCTCTACCAGATCTGGTCCGGCCAGTTCCAGACTGTGCACCGGCCCCGGCACTACCAGGTCTGCGGCCAGGCCGGGCCGTTGGGCTGGGAGATCCCGGCCGCCATCGGGGTGCGCACGGCCCGCCCGGACGCCGAGGTGGTGGCCGTGGTCGGCGACTACTCCTTCCAGTTCCTGGTCGAGGAACTGGCCGTGGCCGCCCAGTACGAGATCCCGTTCGTGCTGGTGATGCTGAACAACGAGTACCTGGGCCTGATCCGGCAGGCCGAGACCGGGTACGGCATGAACTGCGAGGTGGACATCCACTACGACGAGCACGGCACCGACAACGTGCGGATCATGCAGGCGTACGGGTGCAGCGGGCGTCGTGTCGTGGAGCCGGGGGAGATCGCCGGGGCCCTGGAGTGGGCGCGCGGGCAGGCACGGCGGACGAGCAGGCCGGTGCTCGTGGAGGTCATGATCGACCGCGCGGCCAACGCGTCCATGGGCAGCGCCCTGGACAGTGTGGTCGAGTTCGAACCGGTCAGCTGATGCGTGTCCTGCTCGCCCCGGACAAGTTCAAGGGCTCGCTGACGGCCAGCGCGGTCGCCGACCACCTGGCGGCCGGTCTGCGCCGTGCGGCACCGGGCCTGGACCTGCGCGAACTGCCGATCGCCGATGGCGGCGAGGGCACGGTCGACGCCGCCTGCGCCGCCGGGTACCACCGCGTGACGGCCACCGTCACCGGCCCGCTCGGGCTGCCGGTGCGGGCCGCGCTGGCGGTCCGCGGGCCCACCGCGGTGATCGAACTCGCGCAGGCCGCCGGCCTGTCCCACGGCACCGCCCCGCTGACGGCCACCAGCTACGGCGTGGGCGAGCTGATCCGGCTCGCGTTGGACCGGGGCTGCGGGCGGATCGTGCTCGGGGTGGGCGGCAGCGCCAGTACCGACGGTGGCGCGGGCATGGTGCACGCCCTGGGCGCACGACTGATCAACGCGCGCGGGCCCGGCGGTGCTGCGCTGCGTGAGCTGACCGGGGTCGACCTGTCCGGGCTGGACCCGCGGCTGCGCACGACCCGGTTCGTGCTGGCCAGCGACGTGGACAACCCGCTGCGCGAGGCCGCGCCGGTCTACGCCCCGCAGAAGGGCGCCACCGCGCTGGAGGTGTCGCTGCTCGCGGACGGCCTGCGGCGCTGGGCCGAGGTGCTCGGCGGCGACCCGCTCGCACCCGGTTCGGGCGCTGCCGGGGGAGTGGGCTTCGCCGCGCTGACCGTGCTGCGCGCCGAGCGCCGACCCGGCGTGCAGGTGCTGCTCGACCTGCTCGGTTTCGCCGACGCCGTTCGCGGCGCGGCCCTGGTCGTCACCGGGGAGGGCGCGCTGGACGAGCAGTCACTGCATGGCAAGGCCCCGGTCGGCCTCGCGCGGGCGGCCCGCGGTGTGCCGGTGGTGGCCGTGACCGGCCGCTGCGAACTGAGCACGGCGCAGCTGCGTGGCGCGGGTTTCGCCGCCGCGTACGCCCTGACCGACCTGGAACCCGATCGGTCACGGTGCCTGTCCGCGCCCGGACCCTTGCTGGAGATCATCGCCGGGCGCATTGTTGAGGATCACCTATGCTGCTGAACGGGCGTGAGGAGGTTCCAATGTCCACAATGGACCTTGTGGTGCGCGCGAGCAGCGCGGTCACGGCTGAGGGGGTTCGGGGCCTGGCCGTGTGCGTCAGGGACGGCCGCATCGCCGCCATCGAGGCGGCCGACGCCCCGGTGGACGCCACCGCGACAGTGGAGTTGGCCGCCGACGAGGTGCTGCTGCCTGGGCTGGTGGACACCCATGTGCACGTCAACGACCCGGGCCGCAGCCAGTGGGAGGGCTTCGACACCGCGACGAGGGCCGCCGCGGCCGGGGGCGTGACCACGATCGTGGACATGCCGCTGAACAGCCTGCCGCCCACGGTCACCCGGGAGGCCCTGGTGGTCAAGCGGGCCGCCGCGCGCGAGAAGGTGCACGTGGACGTGGGCTTCTGGGGCGGGGCCGTGCCCGGCAACCTCGGCGAGCTGCCCGGACTGCACGAGGCCGGGGTGTTCGGCTTCAAGTGCTTCCTGCTGGACTCCGGGGTGCCGGAGTTCCCGCCGCTGAGCCACTTCGAGCTGGCCGACGCGCTGCGCGTGCTGCGCGAGCGGGACGCGCTGATGATCGTGCACGCCGAGGACGCCGAGACCATCGACGCCGCGCCACCCTCGTGCGGGCGCCGCTACCAGGACTTCCTGGCCTCCCGCCCGCGCCGCGCGGAGAACCGGGCGATCACCGCCGTGATCGATCTGGCCCGGCGCACCGGAGCCCGCGTGCACGTGCTGCACCTGTCCTCGGCCGAGGCCCTGCCGCTGATCGCCCAGGCCAAGGAGGAGGGCCTGCCGATCACCGCCGAGACCTGCCCGCACTACCTCAGCTTCGCCGCCGAGCTGATCCCGGACGGGGCCACCGAGTACAAGTGCTGCCCGCCCATCCGCGAGCAGGCCAACCGGGACGCGCTGTGGCGCGGGCTGGCCGAGGGCGTCATCGACTGCGTGGTCAGCGACCACTCGCCGTGCACCCCGGACCTGAAACGGCTGGAGACCGGGGACTTCGGGCAGGCCTGGGGCGGCATCGCCAGCCTGCAACTGGGCCTGCCCGCGGTGTGGACCGAGGCGCGCTCACGCGGGCACGACCTCACCGAGGTGGTGCGCTGGATGGCCGAGCGCCCCGCCGACCTTGCCGGGCTGCGCCGCAAGGGCCGCATCGAGGTCGGAGCCGACGCCGACCTGTGCGTGCTCGCCCCGGACGCGCGCTTCACCGTGGACGTGCGCGCGCTGGCCCACCGCAACCCCGTCACCCCGTACCACGGCCTGGACCTGACCGGAGTCGTGCGCCGCACCTGGCTGCGCGGCGTGCCGGTCACCGGTGATCACCCGCACGGACGGCTGTTGAGCAGAGGAGAGGCATGACCGACGCGCCCGCCTGGACCGCACTGCCCGACCTGGCCTCCCGCAGGCTCGGCGGAGCCGTGCTGTGGGCCAACGACGAGTTCTTCGCCGAGCGGGAGAACCTGATCAAGCCCGAGGCGCCGCGGTTCGACACCTACACCTTCGGCCACAAGGGACAGGTCTACGACGGGTGGGAGACCCGTCGGCGCCGCGAACCCGGGGTGGACCAGGCAGTGGTGCGGCTGGGCGTGCCCGGGGTCGTGCGCGGGGTGGTGGTCGACACCGCGTTCTTCACCGGCAACTACCCGCCCGAGGCCTCCGTGGAGGCGTGTGGGGTCGAGGGCTACCCCAGCCCCGAGGAACTGGCCTCGGCGCAGTGGCACACGATCCTGTCCCGCTCCGCCCTGCGCGGGGACCACGCCAACGCCTTCGACGTGGACTCCGACCGCCGCTGGACCCACGTCCGCCTCACGATCCACCCCGACGGCGGGGTCGCCCGGCTGCGCGTGCACGGCGGCCCGGTGGCCGACCCCCGCCTGCTGCCGGGGGCCGTCCTGGACCTCGCGGCACTGGCCAACGGCGGGCAGGCCCTGGACTGCAGCAACATGTTCTACTCGCGGCCGTCCAACCTGATCGCCCCGGGACCGGCCGCCGTCATGGGCGAGGGCTGGGAGACCGCCCGCCGCCGCGACTCCGGCAACGACTGGGTGCTGCTGCGGCTGGCCACCGAGGGCGTCGTGCGGCTGGCCGAGCTGGACACCAGCCACTTCAAGGGCAACGCCCCCGGCTGGGCCTCGCTCAGCGGCTGCCTGGGCGCGATCGAGGATCCCGACGCCTGGTTCACGCTGCTGCCCAGGACCCGGCTGCAACCCGACACCGTGCACCGGTTCCCGCTCAGCGGCGACCGCCCCGCCACCCACGTGCGGCTGGACGTCTACCCCGACGGGGGCATGGCCCGGCTGCGCCTGCACGGGCGGCCCACCGAGGACGGCAGGCGGCACCTGATCGGCCACTGGTTCAACCAGTTGCCCGCCGAGCAGGCCCGCGCGGTGCTCGGTGCCGAGCCGGGACCTCGCCCGCTCGACGCCGACCAGCCGCTGCCCGAGGCACTGGCGGGGTTACTGATCGACTAGCTGGTGCGCCTTCGCCCCGTCCAGGCACTCGCGCACGATGTCCGCGTGCCCGGCGTGCCGTGCCGTCTCCTCGATCAGGTGCAGCAGGACCCAGCGCGCCGACCACTGCGCCGCCTCGGGCAAGGCGCACGGCACGTCCAGGCTGGGCAACTCGGCCACGATCTGCTCGGTGAGCCGCGCCGTCTCCTCGTAGTCGGCCAGCCACCGGGCCACTGTGTCCGACTCGTCCAGCACGAACTCGTTCTCCCAGTCGGTGATCGGCCACAGCCCCGGCAGCGGGCGGCCCGCCAGCCCGGCCACCACCCACCGCCGTTCGCTGCGGCTGACGTGCCGCAACACGGACAGCGGGGACAGGTCGCTCGCACTGGCCGCCTTGCGGGCCTGCTGCTCGCTGAGCCCGCGCACCGTCGCGCGGACCGCCGCCCGCTGTTTCGCCAGGAACGTCAGCAGCCCGCTGCGCTCATCGCTGATCGGAGGAACCATCATGGGCCCATCCTGCCCGCCATACCTGACAGCTGGCGTCAGGTACCGGGTCCGATCAGAAGTGCGTGGCCACGCCGAACTCGTCACGCAGCAGCGCCATGTCGTGCAGGTCCCGTCCCGCCGGTTCGTAGCCCTGGTGGAAGTACACCTGCTGCGCCGCCGACAGGCAGGGCACCCTCGCCTGCTCGATGCTGCCCGTCACGAAGCAGTCCGCCGGGTACTCGAACCGCCCGCCGCTCGCGTCCGCCGCCTGCACCGCCGACCCGTCCTCGGCGAACACCAGCGGGTGCAGGTCCAGTTCCACGCCCGCGTCGTCCGCCATCACGAACCGCACCGGCCGCTCGTCCAGCGTCACCACGAACCCGCTCGCCCGCAGCGCCGCCACCACCCTCGGCTCCTGCTCCGCCTTGTGCATCAGGTCCAGATCCCGGTGCGCCCGTGTTCGCCTGCCCACCAACGCGTCCACGCCCCAGCCGCCGCCGATCCACACCTCGACGTCGGCCGCCTGGAGCACGGCCAGTACCCGCAACACGGAGGAGCCGTCCATCACGGGCAACGGCCTACCGGTTCCAGCCCCGCGACCGCAACCCGATTCGCCTGATCGGCGGCACGAGTCGGCATCGGTCTGACGACCACGCGTAACGGACCGCCGTCCGGTGCGGCATGGAGGGTGTACCTCGGCGAGGGGAGTTCACATGTCCTACGAGCTGGAGAACCGCCTGGTCGTGGGTGTGGCGTCGAGCGCGCTGTTCGACCTGGCCGAGTCCGACCGTGTGTTCCGGGACAGCGGCGAGCAGGAGTACCGGCGCTACCAGGAGCAGAACCTCGATCGCGCGCTGGAGCCCGGCGTCGCGCTCGGCTGGGTACGCAGGCTCCTGTCGCTCAACGATCTGGCCGCACCGGAGGACCCACTGGTCGAGGTCATCGTGCTGTCGAGGAACGATCCCGACACCGGCCTGCGCGTCATGCGGTCGATCGCCACCCACGACCTGCCGATCACGAGGGCGATCTTCATGCAGGGGCGGTCCCCGTACCGGTTCATCCCAGCACTGAACATGTCGCTGTTCCTCTCGGCGAACGAGGAGGACGTGCGCGAGGCGGTGCGGCTCGGGTTTCCGGGCGGGCGGGTGCTGCGCGCCGCCGCGTTCGAGGATGACCACACCGACAGGGAACTCCGCATCGCGTTCGACTTCGACGGCGTGCTCGCGGACGACGAATCCGAGCGTGTGACGCAACGCGGATCGGTGGACGATTTCCAGAACTACGAGACCGCGAACGCGCGCGTCCCGCACAATCCCGGACCGCTGCTGGGATTGTTGAGGAACCTCAACAGGATCCAGCGCGTGGAGCAGCAACGGAAGCTGGACTGCCCCGAGTACCAGATCCGCGTCCGGATCTCCATCGTGACCGCCCGCGGCGCCCCGGCCCACGAGCGCGCGATGGCGAGCCTGAAGCACTGGGGTGTGCTGGTCAACGACGCGTTCTTCCTGGGCGGCGTGGAGAAGCGACTGGTGCTCGAAGTCCTGCGGCCGCACATGTTCTTCGACGACCAGTCGCGGCACCTCGAACCTGCCTCGCTCGTAGTGCCCTGCGTGCACGTTCCCTTCGGGATCGTCAACCAGTGACAGGAAAGCCACATCCCCTCACTTCGCGTCGGCGTAGCACTGGACGGCGGTGACGTCCAACGGGAAACGGACGGGGGTGGCGCCGAACACGAGGTGGCCGGCGCGGACGGCGGCGTGTTCGACGAGGGCGACAACGGCGTCGGCGTCCTGGGCACGGCAGTGGACGATGACCTCGTCGTGCTGGAAGAACACGAGTTCGGGGCGGTGTGCGGGGGAGCCGAGGGCGGTGAGGCCGGTCCGCAGGGTGGCGAGCAGAGCGAGGGCCCAGTCGGCGGCGCTGGCCTGGACGACGAAGTTGCGGGTGAACCGGCCGCGGGCGCGGTGGCTGGCGGCGCTGGTGCCGGGGGCGTCCTCGGCGGGTTCGGGGTCCAGGCTGGCCACCGAGGAGGTGGCTGGCGGGCAGGTGCGGCCCAGCCAGGAGCGGACCAGGCCACCGGACTCACCGACCTGGGCGGCTCGTTCCACGTAGTCGACGGCTCGCGGGAACTGCTTGCGCAGTGCGGCGACGAGCGCGGGGGCCTCGCCGCTGGTCTGCCCGTAGAGGGCGGCCAGCATGCCGATCTTGGCGCGGGCCCGGTCGCCCTCGAAGGCCTCGTCGGCAAGGGCGCGGTACAGGTCCCCGTCGCGGCTGGCCAGGGCGAGCCGTTCGTCGGCGGACAGGGCGGCCAGGATCCTGGGTTCGAGCTGACCGGCGTCGGCCACGACGAGCACCCAGCCGGGGTCGGCGATGGCGGCGCGGCGCACGGTGCGGTGGATCTGCAGCGCGCCGCCACCGCGGGTGGCCCACCGTCCGGACACGACACCGCCGGGCACGTACTCGGGCCGGAACCGCCCGTCGCGCACCCAGGAGGCCAGCCAGGACCAGCCGTGCGCGGTGTAGATCCGGTAGAGCTCCTTGTACTCCAACAACAACGGCACAGCCGGGTGGTCGACCTCCTTGAGCACCCAGGACCGGGTGGAGGGCAGCCGGATGCCCGCGCGGGCGAAGGCGCGCAGCACCTCGGCGGGAGAGTCGGGGCGCAACCGCCGGTCGCCCAGCGCCTCGGCGATGCGCTCGGACAGCTCGCCCAGCCGCTGCGGGGGCAGGCCGTGGGTCTGGCGCGGCCCGAGCAGTTCGGTGAGCAGGGCCGAGTGCACGTCGGCCCGCCAGGGCAGCCCGTTGTGCCCCATCTCGGCGGCGGCCAGCGCACCGGCGGACTCGGCGGCCACCAGCATGCCGAACCGGGCCGGGTGCTCCGCGGACCCCATGCGGCGGCGCTGCTCGGCGTGCACGGCGACGAGCACGTCCAGGGACTCGGTCTCCTGCTCGGCCTCGAACAGGGTGGGCTGGGTGTCCCGCGAGCGCGGCGGCCGGTCGGCGGGCACCGGGCCGCCGGTCATCCGCGCCCAGGCCGCGAGCACCCCACGCGGATCGCCCCACCGGCCCGCGTGGCCCATCAGCAGCGCCTCGGTCAGCTCCACGTCGTGGCAGCGCTCCACCCGCACGCCCGCCGCCAGCAGCCTCGGGTACAGCTCCATCGTGTTCGCCCACACCCAGCGCGGGGCGTGCGCGAGTTCCCTGCGCCGCACGCCCGCCACCAGGTCCTCCAGGCACGGCCCACCGACCGGCCGACCGTCCTCGGTCAGCTCCTGGAACCCGGCCCCACCCTCCGGTGTCGGCACCACCGCAACCCGCACACCGACATCTTGCTGGACACCCCTGACAAGTTCCGGCGACGGCGCGGTCACCACCCGGTTACGCTGCGGCCATGGCCGCAACGCTGGGTTCGGTGGCACTGCTCGTGCTGGCCTCGGCGGCTCCCGCCGTGGACAACGGCATGTGGGCGGGCTACGTCGCCTACTCGGGGCACTACGCGCAGATCAGTGCCGAGTGGACGGAGCCCGAGGTGACCTGCGCCCCCGGCGAGCGTTCGGCGGCCAGCTTCTGGATCGGCCTGGACGGCTACGGCACGCCCGACCTGGAGCAGTTGGGCACCGCCGTGGACTGCGAGGCGGGCAGACCCCGCTACTCGGCCTGGTACGAGTGGTTCCCGGCGGCGGCCACCCCGCTGACCGAGCCGGTGGCGCCGGGCGACCACTTCCAGGCCCTCATCACGGTCGGCGAGGACCGCACCTTCGTGATGACCCTGCGCAACACCACCCAGCGCTGGGAGCACACGGTGAGCAAGAGGGTGCCCGAGGCCCCGCTGAGTTCGGCCGAGGTGGTGTCCGAGGCGCCCATGGTGGGCACGCAGCTGCCGCTTGCCGACTTCGGCCAGGTCGGGTTCGCCGGGATCAGCGTGAACCACGCACCACTGGACCGGGTGACGCACGGTCGCACCGAGATCCAGCTCGGCGGGGGTGGCCCGAAGACCGAAACCACCGATTTGCGTTACGGAACGGAGTTCAGCACCAGGTGGCTCGGGCATTGACCGATACAGTCCTGCGCCATGGCTGAGCCAGCGCCGTTCGACCGCATCGGGGCCAACTACGACGCCTCCCGCGCGGACCGCAGTGCCCACTACGCCGCCAACGCGTGGCTGGCGGACCGCCTGTCACCGGGCGCCCGCGTGCTGGACGTGGGCTGTGGTTCCGGTGAGCCCACGGCGCGGGAGTTGTGCGAGCGCGGGTTCGAGGTGGTCGGCGTGGACGAGTCCGGCGTGATGCTGGACCTGGCCCGCGCGGGAGTGCCGGGTGCGACCTTCCTGCAGCGCGACTTCCGCGACCTCGGCGAGGACCTCGGCCAGTTCGACGCGGTCACGGCCTTCTTCGCGCTCCTGCTGGTGTCCAGGGCCGAGGTGGCACAGGTGCTCGCGGACCTGCGCTCGCGGCTGCGCGGGCCCAAGCTGCTGGTGATGAGCATGGTCTACGGGGACTTCGACGCGTTCCCGATCAGCTTCCTCGGAGTGTGGATCCCGGTCACCGCCTACCCGACCGACCAGTTGCTGGAGGTGGTGACCGCGGCGGGTTTCCGGGTGCTGGACAAGAAGGAGGCCGTGCTGGAGGCGGAGGAGGCCGGCCGGCTGGAGACCCACCAGTACCTGTTCCTGACCGCCGACTGACCCCCGCCACCGCTACGCGCCGGGCTTGCCCGCGACCTCCACCGTCACCTGCACGTGCCGGGCGACCGCCTCGTCGATGTACTGGCGGAGCTGATCGGTGGTGGCGCCGCCCGCCATTGCCTGCACGGCGGCGGTGAGCGCCGCGTTCTGCGCCGACAGTTCGGTGAACCGGTCGTTGAGCCACAGCACCATGCGTCCGGCGCCGCGGACACCGTCCTCACCTGGCAGGTACTGGTCGGCCATCGCGGCCAGTGCGGCCTGCTGCTGGTTGGACAGGGACATGAAGCCACCTCCGTTGCTCAGGTCCACGTAGACCTTGTTCAGATCGGCCGGTACGCCCCCGATGGACAGGGTGCCGCCGTTCCACTGGTAGAACTGGATGCCGTCACGGACCCCGGCCTCGTCCCCGCACAGCCACAGCCACCAGGCGTGCGCCCCGTCCTGGGCGGGGTAGACGAAGTCGCGGAACCCGTACGCGCCGGTGCGTTCCCTGCCCAGCACGCTGGCCGCCCCGTCCAGGTAGGCCATCGCGGTGCCGAGCGGGATCGCGGGCCAGCCCCGCTCCGGGTTCGGCCCCAGCCACCGGTCCGAGGCCATGAAGATCGGCAGGTCCTCGGGGTAGCCGATCCGGCGGGCGTCCTCCAGCGCGAGCCGCGCGCGGGCCTGGCCGCCCTGGTAGCCCTCGGCGGCGTCGTGCCACCCCTGCTGGGCGACCAGCAGCACGGTCCGGCCCGCGTCCACGTGGCGCTGGTAGGCCCCGGGGTAGCAGCTGATGCACTTCGGGTTGTCCGGGTACCCGATGTAGCGCAGCAGCACCGAGATCTGCTCGTCCGGGTGCTGCCGGTCGTAGGCGTCGAGCTCCTCGGGGCCCAGTTCGCGGTCGCTGTAGTCGGCGCCGTAGGCCAGCACGGTCGGCATGGTCACCTCCCTCGGAGCGGCCCACGCCGCTCGTCGTTCTTGGGTGTGGTGGCCGAGTCTGCTGAGCCCCCCGTCACGGGTGCGTCGCCGTCGATGCCCGGTGCTCACTACAGTCGACCGGGTGAGCACGCCCTTCGACCACATCGGGTCCCGCTACGACGACACCCGCCAGGACCGCGGCGCCCAGCGGGCCGCCGACGCCTGGCTGGCGGATCGGCTGCCGCCGGGAGCGCGGGTGCTGGACGTGGGCTGCGGCTCGGGTGAGCCGACCGCGCGGGAGTTGTCCGAGCGCGGGTTCGAGGTGGTCGGGGTGGACGAGTCCGAGGTCATGCTGGAGCTGGCCCGCCAGACCGCACCCCGCGCCACCTTCCACCGGCGCGACCTGCGCGAACTCGGCGCCGACCTGGGTGAGTTCGAGGCTGTCACGGCCTTCTTCGCGCTGCTCATGCTGTCCAGGGCCGAGATCCCCGCCGTGCTGGCGGACCTGCGCGCCCGGCTGCGCGGGCCGAAGCTGCTGGTGCTGGGCATGGTGCTCGGCGAGTTCGACGCCGAGCCGATCGACTTCCTGGGCACCCCGCTGCGGGTCAGCGCCTACCCGACCGAGCAGCTGCTGGCGGTGGTCGAGTCGGCCGGGTTCACCGTGCTGGAGCACCGGGACGTGCCGCTGGCCGCGCCCGAGGGCGGCCGGGCCGAGGTGCACCAGTTCGTCCACGCCACGGCGTAGTGACGCAGGTGCCCGCCATTTGTCGGGGGGATGTGAAAGCCTGATGACGTGGCACCCAGCCCTTCCCAGTCCCCGGCAGAGGCGTACGCCGCTTTTCGGAGCCGCGCCGCCCGTCCGCAGCTGACCGAGTTCACCTCGGCGCTGTCGTTCGACCTCGACCCCTTCCAACTGCGCGCCTGCGAGGCCCTCGAGGACGGGCACGGCGTGCTCGTCTGCGCTCCCACCGGTGCGGGCAAGACCGTCGTCGGCGAGTTCGCCGTGCACCTGGCGCTGGCGGGCGGCAGCAAGTGCTTCTACACGACGCCGATCAAGGCGTTGTCCAACCAGAAGTACGCCGACCTGACAGCGCGGCACGGTGCGGACAACGTCGGGCTGCTCACCGGCGACACCTCCGTCAACGGTGACGCGCCCGTGGTGGTGATGACCACCGAGGTGCTGCGCAACATGCTCTACGCGGGCTCGCACACCCTGCGCGGCCTGGGCTACGTGGTCATGGACGAGGTGCACTACCTCGCCGACCGGTTCCGCGGCGCCGTGTGGGAGGAGGTCATCCTGCACCTGCCCGAGGCGGTGCGGGTGGTCGGCCTGTCCGCCACGGTCAGCAACGCCGAGGAGTTCGGCGAGTGGCTGGTCGCGGTGCGCGGGGACACCACCGTGGTGGTCGACGAGCACCGGCCCGTGCCGCTGTGGCAGCACATGATGCTCGGCGGCCGGGTGATGGACCTGTTCGCCGGGGATCCCGGTGACGGCGGCGAGGCGCACATCAACCCGCAGCTGCTGCGCAGGGCCGAGGAGATGGGCCGCCAGCACGTGCCCTTCAGCCGGGGCCGCGGCCCGCGCGCGGCCCGGGCCCGCAGCGGCGCCCCCCGGTTCCGGCCGCCCTCGCGGGTGGACATCATCACCCGCCTGGACCAGGCCGACCTGCTGCCCGCGATCGACTTCGTGTTCAGCAGGGCGGGCTGCGAGGCCGCGGTCACCCAGTGCGTGCGGGCCGGGCTGCGGCTGACCGGGCCCGAGGACGTGGAGCAGATCCGCGCGATCATCGAGCAGCACACCAGGGACCTGCCCGAGGGCGACCTGGTGGTCCTGGGCTACTGGGAGTGGCGCGAGGCGCTGGAGCGTGGCATCGCCAGCCACCACGCCGGGCTGCTGCCCGCGTTCAAGGAGACCGTGGAGGAGCTGTTCGTGCGCGGCCTGGTCCGCGTGGTGTTCGCCACGGAGACCCTGGCGCTGGGCATCAACATGCCCGCGCGCACCGTGGTGCTGGAGAAGCTGGTCAAGTACAACGGCGAGGCGCACGTCGACCTGACGCCGGGGGAGTACACCCAGCTCACCGGCCGGGCGGGCCGCCGGGGCATCGACGTGGAGGGGCACGCCCTGGTGGTGTGGCAGCCCGGGGTCGACCCCAAGCAGGTCGCCGGCCTCGCCTCCACCCGCACCTACCCGCTGCGCTCCTCCTTCCGCCCCGGCTACAACATGGCCGTCAACCTGGTGCAGCAGGTCGGCGCGCAGGCCGCCAGGGAGATGCTGGAGAAGTCCTTCGCGCAGTTCCAGGCCGACCGCTCGGTGGTGGGCCTGGCCAAGCGCATCGAGCGCGGCCACCAGGCCCTCGAGGGCTACGCCGAGTCGATGACCTGCCACCTCGGGGACTTCGCCGAGTACGCCGAGCTGCGCCGCAAGCTCGGCGACCGGGAGAAGGCCCTGTCCAGGCAGAACAGCGCCAGCAGGCGGGCGGAGGCCGCGGAGTCGCTGGAGCGGCTGCGCAAGGGCGATGTCATCGCGGTGCCCTCGGGCCGCCGCTCGGGCATCGCCGTGGTGATCGATCCCGGGCTGGACCCACTGGGCGAGGCCAAGCCCTTCGTACTCACCGAGGACCGCTGGGTGGGCACCCTGTCGGTCACCGACTTCCCCGCCCCGGTGCAGCCGCTGGGCCGGATGCGGCTGCCCAAGAACGTGGACTGGCGCTCGCCCAGGGTGCGCAGGGACCTGGCCTCCGCGCTGCGCGACACCGGCATCAGCGCCCCGCACCGGCAGCGCCGCCGCAGCGACCCGCACGACGACTCGGAGCTGGCGAGCCTGCGCAGGGCGCTGCGGGCGCACCCCTGCCACGGCTGCGACGACCGGGAGGCGCATGCCAGGTGGGCCGAGCGGCACGCCAGGCTGGCGCAGGAGACCGAGCGGCTGGAGCGCCAGGTCGCCGCCACCACGCACTCCCTGGCCCGCTCCTTCGACCGGCTGCGCGCCCTGCTGCGCGAGCGCGGCTACCTGGCCTCCGGCGGGGAGACCGTCACCCCGTCCGGGCGGCGGCTGGCCCGGATCTACAGCGAGTCGGACCTGCTGGCCGCGGAGTGCCTGCGCGAGGGTGTGTGGGAGCAGCTGACCGCGCCCGAGCTGGCGGCGGTGGTCTCGGCCCTGGTGTTCGAGGCGCGCCGGGACGGCCAGACCGAGGTGCGCATGCCCACCGGGGCGGTCAACCAGGCACTGTTGGAGACCATGCGGCTGTGGGCGGGCCTGGAGGAGGACGAGCGCAGGCACAAGGTGGAGCGCACCCGACAGCCCGACGCGGGTTTCGCCTGGCCGGTCTACCGTTGGGCCAGGGGTGAGTCCCTGGAGAAGGTGCTGACCTCGGCGGAGACCAACGGCCAGGAGCTTTCCGCTGGTGACTTCGTGCGCTGGTGCCGCCAGGTGATCGACCTGCTCGACCAGTTGCGGGACGTGATGGGCGGCGACACCGTCGTGGGCGGCACGGCGGCCGAGGCGGTGCGGGCGCTGCGCAGGGGCGTGATCGCGATGGCAACCATGTAGTCACGACTGCCGCACGCGGTACGAGTGGCCATCCCGAACGGGGTGCCGGTGTGGTTTGATCGCGGCCGAGAGGCCGCTTGGGGAAGATCACGGAGGCGATGATGACCAGCCCGTACGGACCGTCCGGGGGCAACGACCCGCAGCAGTGGGGCCAGCAGCCCCAGGGGGGCGGGTACCCCGGCACGCCGTCCGGCGGTACGCCCGCCCAGCAGCCAGGACAGCCGCAGTGGGGCCAGCAGCCCGGCGGTTACCCCCAGCAGCAACCAGGACAACAGCCGCCGGGTCAACCGCAGCCGGGGCAGTACGGCCAGCCCGGCGGTTACCCGCAGCAACAGCCGGGTGGTTACCCACAGCAACCGGGGCAGCAGCAACCTGGCCAGCAGCAGTGGGGACAGCAGCCCCAGCAGCAGGCCCCGCAGTGGGGCCAGCCGGTGGCGGGCCAGCAGCCGCAGTGGGGGCAGCAGCCGCAGCCCGGTGGCCAGTACGGCCAGCCCGGAGGTTTCGGTCAGCAGCCCGCGCCGAAGAAGAAGTCCTCCACCCTGGTGATCCTGATCATCATCGTGGTGGTGCTCATCGCGGTGGTGGCCTTCCTGGGCTTCGTCACCCCGGGCTTCTTCAACAAGAAGGTCTTCGACAACAACGCGGTGCAGGAGGGCGTCAGCACCGTGCTGAAGAACGACTACAAGCTCAAGGTCAGCTCGGTGACCTGCCCGGCGGACCAGCCGGTGAAGGCGAGCACCACGTTCACCTGCAAGGCCACCGTGGACGGCCAGGAGAAGTCGGTGACCATCACGGTCAAGAGCGACGACGGGCACTACGAGGTCGGGCAGCCGCAATAGCCCGACCGGGCGGTATGTGACAGCAGGCCGGGTGGCCAGGCAAGATCACCCGTGTGGAGGAACCTGACATCCGGCTGCTGGCGTCCGAGCAGCTCCGCGCTGCCAACGGGCTTTTTCGCGCCGCGCTGCACGTCGCGCCGATCAGCGACGAGGACTGGCAGCTCGCCCAGCGCTCCTACGAGGATGCCGACACGCTCGGCGCCTTCGTTGACGGCCGCATGGTCGGCACCGCGGTCGGCCTGCACGGCAGGCTGCGGGTGCCCGGCGGTGCGCTGGTGCCGATGCAGGCGGTGAGCCGGGTTGGCGTGCGCGCCGACCACACCCGCCGGGGCGTGCTCACCGCGCTGATGCGTGCTCAGCTGACCGGTTCCACCGCGCCGGTGGCCACGTTGCGCGCCTCCGAGGGCGTGATCTACCGGCGCTTCGGCTACGGGGTGGCCACCCGGTTCCAGCGTGTGGTGGTGGACCGTGGGCGGGCCGTGCTGCACGCCGACGCCCCCGCGGGCGGGCGTGTGCGGGAGATCACCGACAGCGAGGAACTCGTCAGCACGGTGCCGCGGCTGCAACATGCGCTCGCCGGCGAGCACCTCGGGGGAATCCAGCTGCCCCAGGGCTTTCGCGACTTCATCGTGCGCCGCGCCGCCAAGGAGGGCTTCCCGCGCTGCGCCGTGCACACCGCGGCCGACGGCACCGAGAACGCCTTCGCGGTCTACACGGTGTCCACATTGGACGGTGCCGACTTCGGCCACGAGATGAAGATCACCAACCTGTTCGCGGCCGACGGGACGGCGCTGGCGGAGCTGTGGCGCTACCTGTTGGGGGTGGACCTGGTGCACCGGATCAGCTACGAGGGCGGCCCGCTGGACCAGCCGCTGACCCTGTTGCTGGCCGACAGCCGGGCCTGCGCCGTGGACCGGGTGTCCGACGAGACCTGGCTGCGGCTGGTGGACGTGCCCGCCGCGCTGGCGGCCCGCACCTACGGCGGCACCGAGCCCGTGGTGGTGGCGGTGACCGACCGGTTCCTGCCCGGCAACGAGGGCCGCTACCTGGTCGGGCCGGACGGGGCCGAGCGCACCGGGCGGGCCGCCCAACTCGTGCTGCCCGTGGACGCGCTGGCCGCCGCCTACCTCGGTGACGTGCCGGTATCCGCGCTGGCCGCGGCGGGCCGCGTGGGGGTACTCGACCCGGCGGCGCTGCCGAGGGCCGATACGGTGTTCGCGAGCAAGCCTCGCGCCTGGTGCGGCACCTACTTCTGAATCACCGTGTCGGGTGACGATCTTCAGCAGCGGTGTCGGTGACCGCCGGGGTGGCGGATGCTCGTGGCGGAACGGAGCGGAGTGGGCATGAAGTCACCGCTGGACTGGTCGCTGATCGGTGTCTCGGCACAGGTGCTGCTGGCGGCGTCGGTGCTGGTGCTGCTGGTCGCGTTGCTGTGGGTGCGCAGGCGTTCGTGGTGGCTGCGGGCGGTGCCGATCAGCGTGGCCGTCGCGCTGGTGGTCGGCCTCGGCGGCTACCTGGTGGTCAACTACGTGTGGCAGCCCTACCCGGACGTCATCCCGCTGGTGATCTTCGCCTGGGCGGGTGCCGCCACGCTCGTGCTGTGCCTGTCGGTGGCCAGGATGCGGCTGGCCCGCTGGCCGTTGCGGGCGCTGATGGTGCTGGGCGTGGTGTGGTCGCTGGTCGTCGTGGCCGCGCAGGCCAACATCCACTACGGGGCCTACACCACGACACGTGCGCTGCTCGGCCCGCTGCTGGACCCCTCCCACGACCTGTCCTCGGTGAGCGCCACGGTGACCAGTTCGGTGCACAGCCCGCCGGGCACGCCGTTGGAGCAGGTGTGGCAGCCGCCCGCGGACATGCCCCGCGAGGGCAAGGTGGTCAAGGCGAGCATCCCGTCCTCGGGCGGCTTCAAGCCCCGGGAGGCGCTGATCTACCTGCCGCCCGCCTACCTGAGCACGCCCCGGGCCGAACTGCCGGTACTGGTGGTCATCCCGGGTGACCCCGGCTCGCCCCGGCAGTGGATCGACGCCGGGCACCTCAACGAGACGCTCGACCAGTTCGCCGCACAGCACAAGGGACTGGCCCCCGTGGTGGTCATGGCCGACCACGTCGGCGTCACCGAGGACAACCCGAGTTGCCTGGACTCCCCGCTCGGCAAGCCACAGACCTACCTGGCCAAGGATGTGCCCGACTGGGTGGCCGCCAACCTCCAGGTGTCCCGCGACCGCAGCCGCTGGGCGATCGGCGGGGGCTCCTCCGGTGCCACCTGCGCGTTGCTGGTCGCCCTGCGCGCGCCGCAGACCTACCCGAACCTGTTCGACCTGTCCGGCCAGCGCGAGCCGATGCTGGCCAGCCGCAAGGAAACCGTGGACAGGTTGTTCGGCGGCAACGAGTCCGCCTACCTGCGCAGCACGCCCAAGGACATCATGGCCAGGCAGAAGTTCCCGAACACCCATGCACTGCTCATTGTCGGCGCGCAGGACGCCGAGTACAAACCCCAGCAGCAGGAGATCTTCGCGGCGGGCAAGCAGGCGGGCATGGACATTCAGTACAAGGAGATGCCGGGCGGGCACACGTGGATCCTGTGGCGGGAAGCGCTCGCCTCGGTGGTGGTGCCGTGGCTCGTGCGGCGGATGGAGCTGATCAAGTGACTCGGGACAGCGCTCTGCGGCTGCTGGGGCTGCTGCGGCGGTCACCGGTGTCCACCGGGTTCGTGCTGGTCCTGTGGGTGGTCGGCGCGGCCACCGGGACCCTGTTGACCGGCCCGTCGGACAACCTCAACGAGTACGTGGCCATCGGTGCCGGGCAGTTGGCCGAGGGCTACTGGTGGACCCCGCTGTCCTCGGCGTTCTGGTGCTCCACACTGCCCTCCTACATCGTGGTCAGCCTGCTGGTGCTGGCCATCGGCGTGCCCTCGGAACGCCTGCTGGGCCGCCGGATGACCGGGTTGGTGCTGGTGCTCGGCCAGGTGGTGGGCAGCCTGCTCACCGTCGGCGTGGTCGCACTGCTGGCGCGGACCGGGGACTACTGGCTCGTCAGCCTCAGCGAGACCTACGACGTGGGCCCCTCGCCCGCGCTGGTCGGTCTGGGCGTGGTGCTCACCTACAAGCTGTCCGCGCTGTGGCGGCGCCGGTTGCGGCTGTTCCTGTTCACCGGGGTGCTCGTGCTGGCCCTGTACTCCGGCACCCTGCTGGACGTCATGCGGGTGGTGGACGCACTGCTGGGCCTCGCGCTGGGCCGGGTGCTGATCGGCCGCTCCACCGCCACCGTAGGCGCCTCCTCCCGTTCGGAGACCAAGGTGCTGGTCGCCCTGGTGGTGGCCGCCACCGCCTTCGGCCCGATCCTGACGCTGTTCTCCAAGTCCGGGTACGGTCCGTTGCAGTTCATGCAGTACATGTTCGCCTCACCCGGGGTGGGACCGGACGAGGTGCAGAACTCCTGCAACGACCCGGCCTTGGCCGCTCAGTGCCGCCTGGCCCGGTCGCAGACCCTGGGCACGGGCTTCGGCTCGGCGATCACCTCGATCGGGCCCGCCCTGCTGCTGCTGGCCGCCGCCGAGGGCCTGCGCAGGGGACGCCGGTTCGCCTGGTGGCTGGCGCTGGTGTTCAACCTGGTGCTCGCCGTGGCCTGCGCCCTGTTCTCCCTCAGCTGGGCCGAGGAGTCGGCCGCCGCGGGGGAGCCGACCTCCAACGAGTTGCTGCTGCTGGTCGCCCCGGTCGTGGTGCCCTGCCTGGTGATCGGGCTGCTGCTGGCCACCCGGCGGTTCTTCACCGTGACCGCCCCGCGGGCCACCTACCTGCGGCTGGGTCTCGGACTGGTGGCCACCGCCGTGCTGACCGCGGGCGGGTACCTGCTGATCGGCTACTGGGACCGCGCGCACTTCGAGCCGGTGCCCGACCTGGGCGGGCTGCTCGGCGACCTGCCCAGCCGGTACCTGCCGCCCGCCTACGCGTTCCTCAACAGCGTGGACTTCCTGCCCACCGGCGGGATCGCGCTGGTGGTGTGGGAGTTCTGCGGAGCGGTGTTCTGGGTGGTGCTGCTGATCGGGCTGCTGATCAGCTTCTGGCGGTCCCGCACCGCGGTCGACGACGAGGCCACCGCCCGCGCCAGGGCGCTGATGGTGGCCAACAGTGGCTCCTCGCTGGCGTACATGACCACCTGGCCGGGCAACCACTACTGGTTCACCGAGGACGGACGTTCGGCACTGGCCTACCGGGTCGCGGCCACCGTGGCGCTGACCACCGGCGGCCCGTTGGGCGACCCGGCTGTGCATTCCGAGGCGGTGCGCGGGTTCGAGGAGTTCTGCCGCCGCAATGGTTGGACCCCGTGCCTGTACAGCGTCACCGAGCGACTGCGGGACACGGCGGTGGACCTGGGCTGGAAGGCCGTGCAGGTGGCCGAGGACACCGTGGTGCCGCTGGCCGAGCTGGAGTTCACCGGCAAGAAGTGGCAGGACATCCGCACCGCGCTGAACAAGGCGGGCAAGGCCGGGATCCGCGCGGAGTGGGTGAACTACCCCAGGGCGCCGCTGTCGATCACCGACCAGGTACGGGCCATCTCCGAGGAGTGGGTGGCCGACAAGGGCATGCCGGAGATGGGCTTCACCCTGGGCGGCATGGACGAGCTCAACGACCCGGACGTGCGCTGCCTGGTCGCGGTGGACGAGCAGTGGACCGTGCACGGCATCACCAGCTGGCTGCCGGTGTACCGGGACGGTCAGGTGGTCGGCTGGACCCTGGACTTCATGCGCAGGCGTGGCAGCAGCACGTTCAAGGGCGTGATGGAGTTCCTGATCGCCTCGGCCGCGCAGCTGGTCAAGGAGGAGGGCGCGGAGTTCCTCAGCCTGTCCGGCGCCCCGCTGGCCCGGCTGGACCGGGGCGAGCAGGTCACCGCGCTGCAACGGATCCTGGACGTCACGGGCAAGGCGCTGGAACCGGTGTACGGGTTCCGCTCGCTGCTCAGCTTCAAGGCGAAGTTCCAGCCCGAGTACCTGCCGCTCTACATGGCCTACCCGGACCCGTCCGCGCTGCCCGCGATCGGCAACGCCATCGGCCGCGCCTACCTGCCCGACCTGACCGCGCGCCAGGGACTTCGCCTGGCGCGCAAGCTGGTCAGGCTGCCGTGAACCGGTAGCCCACGCCGGTCAGCTCCTCGGACAGCGTCCACAGCCTGCGGGCGCTGTCCAGGTCCCTCGCCCGGGCCGATGGCCGCTCCAGGCGGGGCGATCCCTTGGAGCGCACCAGGTTGCCGGGGCCGTAGAGCTGGCCGCCGCGCACCGAGGGCACGGTCGCCGCGTACAGGGAGGGCAGCGCCCCGGCCGCCATGTCCTGGATCAGCGGCTTGGTCAGCACGTCCAGCACGGCGTTGCCGGTGGTGTCCATGGCGAAACCCGGGTGCGCGGCCACGCTGATCGCCTCGTGCCCGGCGAGCCTGCGGTCCAGTTCCAGCGCGAACAGCAGGTTCGCCAGTTTGGACCGGCTGTAGGCGCGGCTGCTGTTGTAGTCGGTCTGCTGCGGGTCTGCGAAGTCGAAACCGAAGAGCCGGTGCGCGATGCTGGTCACCGACACGACCCGCGCGCCCGGCCGTCGCAGCAGGGCGGGCAGCAGCAGACCGGTCAGCGCGAAGTGGCCCAGGTGGTTCGTGCCGAACTGCGCCTCGAACCCGTCCTTGGTGAGCCTGCGCTTGGACACAAACTTCTCGCCCGCGTTGTTCACCAGCAGGTCGATACCCTCGTGCGCGGCCAGCAACTCGGCGGCCCGCTCCCGGACCCCGCCCAGGTCGGCCAGGTCGAGCAGCACCAGGTCCACCTTGGCCGAGGGTGATTCGCCGAGGATGCGCGCCACCGCCCGCTGACCGCGCTCGGCGTTGCGGCTGCCAAGCAGCACGTGGGCCCCGTGCGCGGCAAGGTGGCGCGCGGTGTGCAGGCCGATACCGCTGTTCGCGCCGGTGATCAGCGCCGTCTTGCCGGTCAGGTCGGGGATCCAGGTTGTCACCCGTCAAAAATGGCAGACGCTGTCACATGGCGTCAACTGACAGGCTGGTGGCTATGCTGGGCGGGTGAAGGACCTGTGCGGGCTGCGCGAGCGCAAGAAGCAGCGGACCAGGGCCGCCCTGGTCGACGCGGCACTGGACCTGTTCGAGCGCAAGGGTTTCGAGGCCACCACCGTGGAGGAGATCGCCGCCGCCGCCGAGGTCTCACCCCGCACCTTCTTCCGGTACTTCACCGCCAAGGAGGGCGCCGTGCTCGCCGTGCAGGAGGAGGAGTACCAGGCGCTGCTCACCGAGCTTGCGACCCGCCCCGGCGACCTGCGCGGGGCCCTGCTCGCGGTGGTCGACCGAGGTGGGCAGGACGGTCGGTCCCGCCGCGTGCAGGAGCTGGTGGCCGCCACACCCGCGCTGCGGGCGACCAGCCTGGACCGGTCCGCGGCCCAGGAACGTGAGCTGGCCGAGCAGTTGGTGCCCAGGTCGGCGACCGAGCAGGAGCGCCTGCGTGCCCGGCTGGCGGTGGCCGTGACGTTCAGCGCGATCCGGGTGGCCGTCGAATGCTGGCTGGCGACCCCCGGTACGCCGTGTTCCCAGCACGTGCTCGCCGCGCTGGCGGTGCTGGACGAGCCCCGCTGACCCACCCCGTGCCGACCAGGGCAGCGCGTGTCGGCGCTTCCGGTACCGCGTGTCGGACGTTCCGGTACACCGTCTTACCCGCTGGGAAAACGCCCGCCGAGCGCGAACACGCGGTACACGAAGCGCCGACACGCGCGGGGTTGGGGGTGGGTCAGTTCCGGCGTAGGGCGGCGATGAGTCGGTCGACGGAGGTGCCAAGGCCCCACTGGCGCTTGAGGTCGAGCAGGCGTGCCTCGTCGGCGGGGGCGGCGGGCACGGCGTCGGCGCGGTCGAGCACCACCGGTGCGTCGGTGGCGACACGCACGACGGTCGGCGCGGCCGCGAGGTAGCCGGCGGCCTCGGTCATCTTGGTCCGCACGCGGGCGCTGAGCCTGCGGTCCCTGCCGTCGTACACGGCGGCGACCAGTGCCTCCAGCGAGCCGAATTCGGTGATCAGCTTGGCGGCGGTCTTCTCCCCGATGCCGGCCACCCCGGGCAGGCCGTCGGAGGGGTCGCCGCGCAGCACGGCCATGTCGGCGTAGGCGACCCCGGCGTACTCGGCGGGCAGCGCGTACTTCTCCGCCAGCTCGCGGGGCCCGATCACCTCTGCCTTGGCCCAGCCGCGGCCGACGTAGACCACCACGGCGGGCGTGGGCGTGTCGCGCACGACCTGGAACAGGTCCCGGTCCCCGGTGACGACCTCGACCGGGTCGGCAGTCTCGGCGGCGGCCAGCGCGCCGATCACGTCGTCGGCCTCGTAGCCGGTGGCCTCGGCGGTGGCGATGCCCGCGGCGTCCAGCACGTCGAGGATGATCGGCACCTGCGGGGTCAGCGTGTCGGGCACCAACTCCTCCGCGCCGCCCTCGGCGACCCGGTGCGCCTTGTACGAGGGCAGGGCGGCGACCCGGAACTCCGGCCGCCAGTCGGCGTCCAGGCAGGCGACCAGCCTGCTGGGCCCGCGGTCGAGCAGGATCCTGGCCACGGTGTCGGTGAACCCGCGCACCGCGTTGACCGGAGTGCCGTCGGGAGCGGTCATCGACTCCGGCAACGCGTAGAACGACCGGAAGTACAGGCTGGCCGAGTCCATCAGCACCAGGGGAGCAGTCACCGGACAAGTCAACCAGGTGGGACGAGCCGTCAGGCAACCACGTCGGGGGTGCGGTCACCTGACGGCTCGGGCTTGGTGGGCGCGCTGCGCCGCACGATCGTGACGTTGGCCGAGCGCAGCGCGTCGTCCTCCGCGCGCGGGCTGGGCAGCGGGGGCGCCAGCTGCCCGGCTTCGGCCAGTTCACGCAGCATGCGCTCGGTGGTGCGCCGGGAACGCCACAGGCTCAGCGGTCTGGTCAGCACGCGCGCCGGGGCGGGGTTGAGGATGCGCACCCAGCAGCCAGCCGCGACCAACCCGAGGGCTGAGATCCACAGTACGTGCATGGCGTACCCCTTGCGGTGACTCTGCGTGCAACTTTCCCTGCTGGTTGAAAACTTGAGCACCCAATCGGGTGACATAGATGGAGTTAACAGGGCGCGGGCGGTAAAAGACATCCGCCATCTGGACGCCTCTCGACCACCCCGGATGGTCAAGTCGATCAGCGGACTACGCTCTGAGACCATGTCTGCCACCTCCGCCGGCCTGGATGTCCAGGCCCTGCAAGCGCGGCTGACCCACGCCGCCGCGGCCGCCGCATCCGCCCAGGTCGACGCCCTGCTGGTGTCGCCAGGTGCGGACCTGCGCTACCTGCTCGGCGCGGGCGGCTCCTCCTTCGAGCGGCTCACCTGCCTGGTGCTGCCCGCGCAGGGCGTGCCGACCCTGGTGGTGCCCAAGCTGGAGCAGCCCGGCTACGCCGAGGTGCCCACCGCCGAGCTCGGGGTCCAGGTCGCCACCTGGGTGGACGGGGAGGACCCGTACGGCCTGGTGGCCGGGCTGCTCGACGCGCCGGGCCGGATCGCGGTGACCGAGGGCATGTCGGCGCTGCACACCCTGAACCTGCGCGACGCGATGCCGGGGGCCCACCAGCAACTGGCCGGGCCGGTGCTGCGCGAGCTGCGCATGCGCAAGGACGCAGCGGAGATCGCGGCACTGCGCCGGGCCGGAGAGGCCATCGACCGGGTGCACGCCAGGATGGGTGAGTGGCTGCGCCCCGGCCGCACCGAGGCCGCCGCGGCCCAGGACATCGCCGCCGCGATCCTGGCCGAGGGGCACGCCACCGTGGAGTTCGTGATCGTCGGCTCCGGGCCGAACGGGGCGAGCCCGCACCACGAGGTCTCCGAGCGGGTGCTGGCGGCCGGGGACGTGGTGGTCATCGACATCGGCGGCATGACCCCGGAGGGCTACAACTCCGACTCGACCCGGGTCTACTCGCTGGGTGAGCCCGCGCACGAGGACGTGGCCGCCACCTACGCGGTGCTGCAGCGGGCCCAGCGCGCCGCGGTGGACGCGGTGCGCGCCGGGGTGAGCGCCGAATCGGTGGACGCCGCCGCGCGGGAGGTCATTACCGAGGCGGGCTTCGGCGAGTACTTCGTGCACCGCACCGGCCACGGCATCGGGCTGGACGTGCACGAGGACCCGTACATCGTGGCGGGCAACGAGCTGGTGCTGGAGGCGGGCATGGCGTTCAGCATCGAGCCCGGCATCTACCTGCCCGGCCGCTGGGGCGCGCGCATCGAGGACATCGTGGTGGCCACCGAGGACGGTGTGCTGAACCTGAACAACCAGCCGCACGGCCTGGTGGTGCTTCCCGCGTGACCGCCAGTCCGCTTGAGCCGATCGACCGGGCGATCCTGCGCGAGCTCACGGTGGACGGCCGGTGCAGCTTCACCGACCTGGCCGAGCGAGTCGGGCTGAGCGTGTCCGCGGTGCACCAGCGGGTACGCAGGCTGGAGGCGCGCGGCGTGCTCAAGGGCTACGCCGCCGTGCTGGACGGCGAGCAGATCGGCCTGCCGCTCACGGCGTTCATCTCGCTGACGCCGATCGACCCGGCCGCCCCGGACGACTACCCGCAGCGGCTGGAGCACCTGACCCAGATCGAGGCGTGCTACTCGGTGGCCGGGGACGCCTCCTACGTGGTCAAGGTCCGGGTGGCCGGGCCGACCGCGCTGGAGGAGCTGCTGCGGCAGATCCGCGAGCTGGCGCACGTGTCCACCCGTACCACCGTGGTGCTGTCCACTCCGTACGAGGACCGCCCGCCGGGCCTCTGACATCCCATCATCACTCGTTGGGTCGATGTGGTTGCGCCGCGTAACGGGCAGAGTGGTTATGGTCGGGGAACGGGCCGCCGTTCTCGTGGATGGGGGTCCACGAGAACGGCGGCTTTCTGTTTGCCCAGCGCCAGGCCCGCCGGGAGTGCCGCGTTGCCCGACTGACCTCGGTGTGGTGTGCGGAGGGGCAGACATCCCAGCGCGAGCCGGTCATCGGACGATCCCAGGCGGTGACTCCGCGTGCACGGCGGTCGGGGTTTCACACTTGACCGGGCCTCACCGGAAGTGATCGCGCAACCATACGGTGGCGTATGGTTGCGCAGAAGTGACCTGGATCACACCCGCTTTATCATTCCCGTGTTATTGATACAAGGCCTGCCTGTAAAACAGTAGATTGTGATCCTGGTCACATTGAGGGTATCTTGTTGTTCTCGCCAAGCTTGACCGTGCTCGCCGGGCGTCCTGTCGCCGGTGGGCTACTGGGGAGCGGTAAACGCGGATGACTGGGGATAGTCGTGACCAAGCCATTTCTTCTCGCCCCTGCGTCGATAGGGCTCACGCAGGCTGTTCTCGATGAACACGGATATGCTCTGATCAAGGACGTCGGCGGCCAGGAATCGGCCGCAGGATTGCTGCGCGAAATAGGTGAGCTGATCCCGCAGTACCACGGGACGCTCACCCACGAGGTCACCTACCGGCCCGGCAACGAGGGGCGCTCCTACTCGCAGAGCGTGAACACCATACTGGCGCACACCGAGGCGCCCGGCTGGGACCCGAGCCCTGCCTACCTCGCCCTGTTCTGCCACCAGCAGGCCCGCTGCGGCGGCGGTCACACCGACCTGCTCGACGTCGAATCCCTGCTGCCCCGCCTAGACCCCGACCAGCTGGCCCTGCTGACCGAGGCCGAACTGGACTTCCCGGGCACCGGGCCGCGGCCGGTGCGCACCCCGATGCTGCGCACCGACCCCGAGGGCAAGCGGCTGCTGAGGTTCAGCTTCAACCTGCTCACCAGCGGTGACTACGACCCGCCGCTGGACTCCGCCCCCGCCGAGGAGCGGCTGCCGCTGGGCGCGGCGGGCCGGGAACTGGCCCACTTCGTCAGCGACTGCTTCCAGGAAAACCGCACGAGCATTCTCATTCCCGATGACGCACTGCTCATCTGGGACAACCAGCGCATGCTGCACGCGCGGTCGAGTTATGTCGACCAGGGTCGTCACCTCACCCGCTTCTGGATTTCGGACAGGAGGGCGGCGTGACTGTGGAGGACAATTTCGTCCACATCCCGGGGCTGCCTTCATTCGATCCCGAGGACCTCGCGGAAAGCGCGGTCATTTCCCGGCTCGCGGGCAATTGGCGCCGCCGGGCCACCGTGAAGCGCGACGAGCCCGATCTCGACGAGCTGTTCGACCTCTCACGGTCGGACTACCCGGAGGGGATCATCCCCTTCCGCGACCACGACAGCTGGCGCGGGCTGCCCGACCACACCCGGTCACGACTGCTGAGCTGGTCCTGGATCGCCTACAACCGGCACACCGTGCTCGCCGAGCAGCGGGTGGCCAACCCGGCGTTCGCGCTGGTCATGGAGGGGGAGTTCCCCGGCCTCGGCGGCCAGGACATGGAGATCGCGCTGGCCCAGGCGATGGTGGACGAGCAGTACCACACGCTCATGCACATCAACGCCAGCGCGGTCACGCGGCGCAAGCGGCAGGCCGAACTGCCCGACGCCTGGCTG
Source organism: Kutzneria viridogrisea DSM 43870 (assembly GCF_000525635.1). Classification (NCBI taxonomy): domain Bacteria; kingdom Bacillati; phylum Actinomycetota; class Actinomycetes; order Pseudonocardiales; family Pseudonocardiaceae; genus Kutzneria; species Kutzneria viridogrisea. The sequence continues at coordinate 4,989,377 of NZ_CP007155.1, read as the reverse complement.
CCCGAGTCGCACACCGCGCGGACCCACCGGCGGCTGCGTGACGGTTACCCGGAGCGCTGGCAGCGCAGCCTCACCACGCTGGCCTTCGCCACGGTTTCGGAGATCTCCATCAACGCCTACCTGGACCTGCTCGCCGAGGACCAGGACATCCAGGTGATCAACTCCACCACCGCCAAGCTGCACAACCGCGACGAGTACTGCCACGCCTCGATCTCCGACGAACTGGGCAAGATCGTCTACGAGGTGCTGGACCCGGACCGCAAGCGGTTCTTCGTGGACATGCTCGTGGCCGGTCTGGAGGCGTTCGTGGCCACCGACTACACCACCTGGGAGCGCATCCTCGAGATCGAGAACGTGCCGGACTGGCAGCGCATGGTCCAGGAGACCAGGGAGGACACCAGCAGGGCCCGCCTGGTCCGCGACTACACCGGGCTGCACTCGCTGATGACGGAGATGGACGTGCTCGACCAGGTCGACTTCGACTGGGGCAAGTCGGTGGTGAACAAGTGACGCTGACCGTCGAGTCCGAGCCCACGCTGCGGACGATCTCCGGGCGCAGGCTGCGTGACCTGGTGCTGGACCGCACCGGGGACTCCTCGCTGGCACACGAGGTGGACGTGGTGTCGCAGGTGCTGCCGTTCAAGGTCAGCTCCTACGTGGTCGAGGAGCTGATCGACTGGGGGCAGGCGCCGGAGGACGCGATGTACCGGCTGCTGTTCCCGCACCGGGACATGCTGCCGCCCGAGGACTTCGCCGCCGTGGAACAGGCGATGCGCGAGCAGGACCGGGCCGGGCTGCGGGCCACCGTGGACGGCATCCGCGACCGGCTCAACCCGCACCCCGGGGATCAGCTCGCGCTGAACGTGCCGCAGTCCGAGGACACCGACGGGTGGGGGCTCCAGCACAAGTACCACGAGACCCTGCTGGTGTTCCCGCGCCAGGGACAGACCTGCCACAGCTACTGCGGTTACTGCTTCCGGTGGGCGCAGTTCGTGGACCGCAGCGACCTGCGGCTGGCGGTGTCCGGGCCGGAGGTGATGACCCAGCACCTGCTGCGCCACCCCGAGGTTACCGACGTGCTGCTCACCGGCGGCGATCCGCTGGTGATGCGCACCGAGCTGATCGAGCAGTACCTGCGCCCGCTGCTGCGCCCGGAGCACGAGCACGTGCAGACCGTGCGGATCGGCACCAAGGCCGTCTCGTTCTGGCCGCACCGCGTGCTGGCCGGTCAACAGGCCGAGGACCTGCTCACGCTGCTGTCGCAACTGGTGGACGCGGGCAAGCACGTGGCGCTGATGCTGCACCTGTCGCACCCGGCCGAACTGGCCACCGACGCCGCCCGCCGGGCGCTGCGCAGGCTGGCCGACACCGGGGCCGTGCTGCGCTCGCAGGCCCCGGTGGTGCGGCACGTCAACGACGACCCGGACGTGTGGGCGCGGTTGTGGAAGGACCAGGTCCGCAACGGGATCGTGCCGTACTACATGTTCGTCGAGCGGGACACGGGCGCGCGCCGGTACTTCGGGCTGCCGCTGGCCCGCGCGCTGGAGATCTACCGTGGCGCGGTCAAGGGGCTGTCCGGGCTCGGGCGCAGCGCGCGGGGGCCGGTGATGTCGGCTTCGCCGGGCAAGGTCGCCATCGACGGCGTCGTGCAGTTGCACCAGGGACCCGCGTTCGCGCTGCGGTTCCTGCAACACCGCGACCCGGAGCTGGTCGGGCGGCCCTTCCACGCCGTGTTCGACCCGGTCGCGCAGTGGTGGGACGAGCTGCGCCCGTACAGCGAGCACGACCGGGAGTTCTTCGCCGGGGCGGCCCGATGAGGCTTCGCACGCACCTGGTGCGCATGACCGACCAGGACGTGTGGCGGTGCGCCCGGGAGGAGATCCCGGAGCACCGCGCCGTCCTGGTCGAGCTCTCCGCCGAGGGCGAGTCGGGCTGGGGTGAGGCCTCGGCGTTCATGACCGCCACCTACAACTCCGAGACCGACACCGTGCTGGATCGGCTGCGGGCGGTTGCGCCGCAGCTGGCCGAGGCCGATCCGACCCGGCCGGAGGACACCTGGCGGCGGCTGGGACCGCTGCTGGCGGACTGCCCGTTCGCGCTGGCGGCACTGGACGTGGCCGGGCACGACCTGGCGGCCAGGCTGGCGGGCGTCCCGCTGTTCGCCCACCTCGGTCTGCCCGACCCGGGCGGGCGGCCCTCCAGCTACAGCATCGGCCTGGACACCGTGGACGTGATGGTGGACAAGCTGAACCGGACCCCGGGCTGGGGCCTGTACAAGGTGAAGCTGGCCAAGGCCGACGACCTGGACGTGCTGCGGGCCCTGCGCGCGCACACCGAGGCCCCGTTCTGGGTGGACGGCAACGCGTGCTGGCAGCCGCGGGACCTGTTCGAGGTGCTCGACCAGTTGCCGGAACTGGGTGTGATCGCCCTGGAACAGCCGTTCGCCGTCACCGAGGTGGACGGTCAGCGGGCCGCCCGCGAGCGCTGCCCGGTGCCGATCTTCGCTGACGAGTCGGTCACCACCCCCGACCAGGTCCGCCCGGCCGCGCGCGTCTTCGACGGCATCAACGTCAAGGTGCTCAAGGCGGGCGGGCTCACCCCGGCCCTGGCCATGCTGCGCGAGTGCCGGGAACTGGGCGTGGCCAGCATGTTGGGCTGCCTGCCCGAGTCCTCGGCGGGGGCCAGCGCCGCGGCGCACCTCGCCGGGCTGGCCGACCACGTGGACCTGGACACCGTGGCATTGCTGGCGATCGACACCGGGCCGGGCGTGCGGCTGGACGAGACCGGTCACATCCGGCTGGCCGCCGGCACGGGCACCGGGTTCCGTCCGGACTGGTCCTCCCCGGCCCACCTGACGACCGAGCGGAGCGTTCGATGACCACTGTGGACACTCACCGGTGGACCAGCCCGGCCGAGGTGAGCCGGGTGGCCACCGCCGCGCTGGCCGCCGCGGGCGTTGCCGAGGCCGAGCAGGTGGTCGAGGTCCTGGTGGAGACCTCGCTGCTGGGCGTGCACACCCACGGTATCCGGCTGCTGGGCCCCTACCTGGAGGAACTGCGCAGGGGCGTCGCGGAGGCCGAGCCCGAACTGGTGGTCCGCAAGGACACCGGGCCGGTGGTGCAGCTGGACGCCGGGGACGCGCTCGGCGTGGTCGCCGGTCTGCGGGGCGTGGAGCTGGCGGTCGACCGGGCCAGGCGGTTCGGCGTGGGCGTGGTCGGCGTCCAGCGCTCCAACCACTTCGGGGCCGCCGGGTGCTACGCCCGCAGGATCGCCGAGGCCGGGCTGCTGGGCTTCGTCACCACCTCGGCGGCCAGCCGGGTGGCGCCCTACGGCGGCACCGAGCCGTTGTTCGGCACCAACCCGGTCGCGGTGGCCTACGGCCCCGAGTTCTGCCTGGACATGGCCACCAGCCAGGTCTGCTTCGGCGAGATCAAGGAACGCGGGCGGACCGGCACCGCACTGGAACCCGGCTGGGCCGTGGACGCCAACGGCCGCGGCACCACCGATCCCGAGCAGGCCACCTCGCTGTCCCCGCTGGGCGGCTACAAGGGGCAGGGCCTGGCCATGATGGTCACGGTGCTGACCGCCGTGCTGGTCGGCGGGCCGCTGGACTTCGAGATGCCGCACATCGGCACAGCCGTCGAGGGCCGCAACGTCGCGCACCTGCTGCTGGCCCTGGACCCGGAGGCCCTCGGCGGCGCCGAGCAGGCCACCGCGGCCCTGGACCGGTTGATCAGCGCGGTGCGGGGCAACCGGGCCGCGGACCCGGCGAGCCCGGTGCTCATCCCCGGCGATCCGCAGCGCGCCCACCGGGAACGGCAGCTGCGGGAGGGCATCGAGCTGGACTCGGCCACGATCGCGCTGCTGGACCGGCTCGGGGGTGAGCACCCGTGATCCTGGTCCTGGTCAGCCCCCGGCAGCGCGGGCTGGACCTGAGCGAGGTCGAGGGCTGTGTGGTGCTCACCGGCGGCCAGGTGCCCGACGGGGCCGACACGGTGGTCACCGTGGCCGACTACCGCACGGAGACCCTGGTCGAGGCGGGCCTGGAGCTGGCCAAGCAGTACGAGATCGAGCGGGTGGTGTCCTTCGCCGAGGCCGACGTGCTGGCCGCGGCCGAACTGAGGGAGCGGCTCGGGCTGCCCGGTCAGCGACCGGACAGCGCCATTGCCTACCGGGACAAGGCGCTGATGCGCGGCCACACCAAGGCCGCTGGGCTGCCGGGTCCTGCCCACCAGACCGTCGAGTCGATCGAAGGCGTGCAGGAGTTCGTTGCGCAGTACGGGTTCCCGGCGGTGCTCAAGCCCCGGTCGGCCTCGGGCAGCGTCGGGGTGCACATCCTGCGGTCGGCGGCCGACCTGGCCGAGATCGAGGGAGACCTCACCGATCACGTGGTCGAGCAGTTCGTGCCCGGCGAGGTCGTGCACGTGGACGGCCTGCTGGTCGGCGGCCGACCGGTGTTCGCGCTGCCCGCGGCCTACACCGATCTGGCCTGCCTCGCGCACTGGGCGGACAGTGGTAGCGGCAGTCTGCTGTTGACCGCCGAGCACCCCTGGCACGGCCCGCTCACCGAGGAGCTGTGGCAGGTGGTCGAGGCGCTGCCCCCGGCTGAGGACCTGTTGCTGCACGCGGAGTTCTTCGTCGCGGAGGGACAGCGTCCGGTGCTGTGCGAGATCGCTTCCCGGCTGCCGGGGCACCCCATCCCGCCCATGATCAACCGGGCGCTGGGCCTGGACCTGCGGCAGACCTGGCTGCGCGTGGCCGCCGGGTTGCCGGTGGACGTGGACCAGATCGCACGCGCGGCGGCGGAATCCGGGCCGGTGGCCAACTTCGGCCTGCCGCCCAGGCTGGGGCGGCTGACCGAGGTGCCCGCCAGCGCGGCCCCGGAGTGGGTGCACGACCTGGCGGTGCTCGCCCAGCCCGGCGAGGTCTGGGACCAGGCCCGCTACCAGGCCCGCAAGTCCGGGGACTTCGTGCTGACCTGGACGGTGACCGCCCCGGACGAACAGGTGCTGCGCCAGCGCGTCCAGGAGTCCGCGGACCTGCTGGACGGCCTGGTCCGCTGGCAGCCCGAGCCGGTGCCGATCGGGGGTGCCCGGTGAACTGGGAGCTCGTCGAACTGTCCGAAGTGGACACCGCCGACTGGGTGGATCCGGTCGGCCACACCCCGGTCTGGTCCTCGCCAGGGTTCCGGCGGGTGACCGAGGAGTTGCCGCAGCACCCGGTCGTGAACCTGCTCGGCGTCCGGGCGGGCAAGCCGGTGCTGATGGCGCCGGTCCTGCGCACCGAACGGCCCGGCGGCCTGCTGTTCTACGACCTGCCCGCGATGATCGGCGACGAGGGCGCCTTCGGCGATCACAAGCGGCTGCCCGAGGCACAGTCCGAGCAGTTCACCGCACTGGACCTGACCGTGCGGCGCGCCGCGGCGTACCCGAGCCTGGTACTGGGCACGCACGGCGCCCACCACGGGGTCGTGCTGGATCCCTCGCTGGACAAGGACGAGCGGATCGAGTTGTGCCGTGGGCTGCCGGAGGCGGTGGCGGCGGTGGCCGCGGACTTCGGCTGCACCAGCCACGGCCTGCTCTACCTGAGCGAGGGCCTGCTGGACTGGATCCGCCCGGCGCTGGGGCCTGAGCACGAGATCGCCATGCTGGGTGCGGAGAGCGTGCTGGAGTGCGACGGCGAGGACTGGCAGGACTACGTGGCCTCGCTGTCCTCGCGGCGCCGTGGCCGGGTGCTGCACGAACGCCGCAGCTACCTGGCCGGGCAGGACCGCAGCCACATCGCGACCGGCCCCGACTCGATCGGCGAGGACCTGGTCGACCTGCGCTGCAACCTGCGCACCCGGTACGGCCTGCCCGACCAGCGGGACCGCACGATCGCCGAGTTCGAGGCACTGTCCCGCTGGTGCGGCGAGGACCTCGTGGTGATCAGATCCCTGCGCGCGGGCGAACCGGTGGGCTTCGTGATCTGCCTGCGGCGCGGGGACACGCTGTACGCGAGGACCGCCGGTTTCGACTACGACCGGTTGGGGCCACACGACTTCTGCTACTTCAACCTCGTCTACTACGACGCGCTGGAGTGGGGCCTGCCGCGTGGCGTGCGCAGGCTGGAACTGGGCTTGGCCAGCTACCCGGCCAAGCGCACCCGCGGTTGCCACTTCGAGCCGAGGCTCGGGGTGTTCCACCTGCCAGGGCACGGGGAACTGCGCACCGCCCTGCGTCTTCAGGACAGCGGGGAACGTGCCCGACTGATCGAGCAATGCGGCCTGTGAACAGGGGAGAAGACCAATGGACGTGACCTCAGGTCCGGTGTGGATCGACGGCCAGGTCGTGGACGGCACCGACGCGCTGGTGCACGTGATGAACCCCAGCCTGCACTACGGCTGGGGCGCCTACGAGGGCATCAGGTTCTACCCCTCGGGCACGCCGGAGCTGACCGGGCCGCTGGTGTTCCGGCTGCGCGAGCACATCCGGCGGCTGTTCAACTCCTCGCGGGCGCTGGGCATGCGCATCCCCTACACCGAGCAGGAGCTGATCCGCGCCTGCGCCGACCTGGCCCTGCGCTCCGGCCTGTCCTCGGGCTACCTGCGCCCGCTGGTGTTCCTGCGCGCGGGCGCCATGGCGGTGGCCGCCCAGTTGACGGACGTGCAGGTGGCGATCGGCTGCTGGGCCTGGTCGGGCTACCTACCCGACGCGGACAAGGGCATCCGGGTGCGCACCAGCGGCTGGGTGCGCAGCGGCCCGGCCCAGTTGCCGCCGAGCATCAAGTCCACCGGCGGCTACATCAACCCCTCGCTGGCCAGGCTGGAGGCGGTGCGCGGCGGGGACCACGAGGCCATCCTGCTCAACCAGGCGGGCCGGGTCGCCGAGGCCTCGGCGGCCAACGTGTTCGCGCTGCTCGACGGCGTGCTGGTGACCCCGCCGGTGGAGGAGGGCATCCTGCCCGGCATCACCCGTGACGCCCTGCTGGACCTGGCCGCCGACCTCGGCGTGCCGACCCAACAGCGGCCACTGGCACCCGCCGAACTGCGCATGGCCGAGGAGGTGCTGTTGGCGGGCACCGCGATGGAACTGGTCGCGGTGACCACATTGGACGGTCTCCCGGTCGGCGAGGGCACCGCGGGCCCGGTCTTCACCGCACTGCGCGCGGAGTTCGACAAGGCGATCTCCGGTCAACTGCCCGCCCACCGCGACTGGGTCACCGACGTGACCGGCGTGCTCGACCCCGTCTCGACCTCGCCGTGAACCTCCGCCGCCTGTACGAGGCCTACGCCCCGCGCACCCGTGCCGGTCGCCTGCTGGCCGGCACGGCCGCGGTGGACTCGATGGGCAGCGGCCTGTTCCTGGCCCTGATCCCGGTCTTCGTGGTCACCCACGTGGGCATCGACCCGGTCGAGGTCGGCGTGGCGCTCGGCCTGGCCAACCTGCTCGGACTGCTCGCCCCGATTCCGGCTGGCTGGCTGGCCGACCGCTACGGCGCGGGCCGGGTCTGGAGCGTGCTGCTGCTGACCAGGGCCATCGGCTACGCCGGGTTCCTGTTCGTGGATTCCTTCGCCGCGTACGTGGTGCTGACCTGCGTGGTCAGCCTGCTCGACCGTGGCAGCACCCCGGTGCAGCAGGTGTTCGTCGTGCAGGTCGAGCAGGTGGACGAGCGGAGCCGGTCCATCGCGGTGCTGCGCACGATGCGCAACGCGGGCATGAGCATCGGGCTGCTCGTGTCCGGCGTGGTGATCGCGATGAACACGGTCACCGCGTACCACCTCGGGTTCGCCGTCAACGCGCTGTCGTACCTGGGACTGCTGCTGGCCGTGCGTTCGCTGGCCCAGGACGCCAAGCCGGTGCTCAAACAGCGCCCGCCGACCACGCTGCCCACCGCCGACGCCCGGTACCTGCTCGTGTCGGTGGGCAACGCCCTGCTGACCCTGCACGACTCGGTGCTGTTCACGCTGATCCCGCTCTGGCTGGTGACCAAGTCGGCGGCCCCACCCGCGCTGGTCGGGCCGCTGCTGGCGCTGAACACGGTGCTCACCGTGGTGCTCCAGGTGCCGCTGACGAAGTGGAGCATCGGCATCGCCGCGGCCACGCGCACGGTGATCAGGGCCGCCCTGCCGCTGGTCACCGCCTGCCTGCTGTTCCTGGCCGCGGAGCAGACCGGTCCGACCCTGGCGGCCTGCTTCGCCGCCGCCGCGGTGATCGCCTTGACCATCGGCGAGAACCTGCACACGGTGGCCGGGTTCGAGCTGTCCCACCGGCTGGCCCCGGAGCACTCGGCAGGGGCCTACCTCGGTGTGTTCAACCTCGGCATCGCGGCCCAGTTGTGCTTCGGGCCGCCGTTCATGACCGCGGTGGTGCTGCGGGGCCCGGTCGGCTGGCTGGCGCTGGCGGCCACCTTCGCCGTGGGCACCGGTCTGATGGTGGTCGGCAGCCGACGACGCGACCTCGTGCGGTCGTAGGAGGAACTGAAACTGTGAGCGATCAGGAACACGTGCTCGTGGTGGGCGGCGGGATGGAGATCCCCGGCCTGCTGCGCGCGCACCGGCCCGGAGTCCGGACTTCCGTGCTGTGCCAGCTCGCGCTGGTGCCCAGGCTGTGGGAGCCGACCGCGCACGAGCGGGTCGTGGCGCTGGGGCCGCACAGCACCGACCAGGACTGGATCGACGCGGCGGCGCTGATCCACGCCAGCGACCCGATCACGCGGCTGGCCACGCTGGGCGAGCGGGACCAGGACCGGACCGCGGCCGTGGGGCTGGCGTTGGGGCTGCCGACCCACTCGCCGGACACGGTGGCCGCCGTGCACGACAAGGCGAGGATGCGACGGGTGCTCGCCGAGGCGGGCGTCGAGCAGGTGCGCAGCCACACCGTGGACAGCCCGGCGGAACTGGCCCGGTGGATCGCCGAGAACCCCGGCACCTGGGTGGTCAAGCCGCTGGACGGCTCGGGCAGCGCGGGGGTCGGTGTGGTCGCGGATCCTGAGCAGGCGGCGGCCTTTTACGCGCGCTGTGTGGCCTCGACCCACACCGGGCGGTTCGGCGCACCGCGCGTGCTGGTCGAGGAGTTCCTGCACGGCAGGCAGATCAGCGTGGAGTCCTTCTCCGAGCAGGGCGAGCACTGTGTGGTCGCGGTGACCCAGAAGTTCTCCGACCCGGAGACGTTCGTGGAACTGGGCCACGTGATCCCGGCGAACCTGGACCCGGACACGACCGAGGCCGTGCGGCGGCACACCGGGCGCGTGCTGTCCGCGCTGGGCGTGCGCGACGGACCGTGCCACACCGAGCTGGTGCTGACCGAGCGGGGACCCAGGACGATCGAGACGCACCTGCGCCTGGCCGGGGACGAAATCCCCTACCTGGCAAAGGATGCCACCGGGGTGGACCTGGTGGGGCTGGTCGTGGCGCAGACCCTCGGCGAGTCCGTGCTGCCCGAACTCCGGCGGCGGCTGGCCGAACCGGGCGGCCCTGCGCAGGCGATCTGGTTCGGTTCCGCACCGTGCGCCGGAACACTGGTGGCGGTGGAGGGCGTGGAGCAGGCGCGGGCCGGTGGCGCTCGGGTCGAGTTGGCGGTCAACCCGGGCGATCCGGTGCGGGAACTGCACGACTCGGGCTCGCGTCCGCTGTGGGCCCGGGCCGAGGGACCCGACCCGGACACCGCCGTGCGCAGGGCTCACGAAGCCGTCGCGCAGTGCAGGCTGATCGTGTCCGTACCCTCGGTCCGGGCCGGGGGCATCGGGGCCACGGCCTGAGAACGAGGTGAACGAGGTGGAGAACAGCGTGAGTGAAGTGCAGTTCAGGCGGGCGAGGGAGGCCGACGTCGCGGCGATCGTGGCGATGCTGGCCGACGACGTGCTCGGCGCGACGAGGGAGTCCCCGGACGACCTCAGCCCGTACCTGGCCGCGTTCAAGGACATCGAGGCGGACCCGAACCAGTACCTCGTGGTGGCCGACCGCGAGGGCGAGGTGGTCGGCACCATGCAGCTGACCTTCCTGCCGGGGCTGTCCCGCAAGGGCGCCACCCGCGCGCAGATCGAGGGCGTGCGCGTGCGCGGCACCGAGCGCGGCACCGGCCTGGGCTCGCAGCTGATGACCTGGGCGGTCGACCAGGCGCGGTCCCGGGGCTGCACGGTGGTCCAGCTGACCTCGGACACCGCCAGGACCGACGCCCACCGGTTCTACGAGCAGCTCGGGTTCACCGCCAGCCACCTGGGCTTCAAGCTGGCGCTCTGACGCGCGCCGCCGCGGTCGGTCGAGTCACGGGAGGAAATCCTTATGTGGTCAGCTTTACCGGTCGCGGCGGCCCTGCTCGCCGGGCTCGTCACCGCACCACCGGCCGCCGCGGCCCGCCCGGTGTTCACCCACCCCTGCCCGGGGCACGCCGAGTACGAGTGCGGCACGCTGGCGGTGCCGATGGACTACCACCGGCCGTGGGGCCCGAAGCTGTCGATCACGGTGTCCCGGCTCAGGGCCACCGGCACGGCGGCGCAACGCCAGGGTGTGATCGTCTACAACCCTGGCGGACCCGGCAGCAGCGGCCTGTACCGGGCGAAAAACCTGCCTGCCGCGGTCCGTCAGGCCTACGACTACATCGGTTTCGACCCGCGGGGTGTCGGTGCGAGCAGCCCGATCAGCTGCGTGGACGGCGCCCAGTACTACGCCCAGCCCGCGGCCGACCCGAACCCGGCCACCGGTGCCGACAAGACCCGGCTCCAGCAGCGCGCCCAGCAGTTCGCCCGTGGCTGTGCGCAACGCGCCGGGGCCGAGTTGGCGCACCTGAACACGCCGAACACCGCGCGGGACGTGGAGGAGATCCGCAAGGCGCTGGGGGAGCGGCAGATCAACTACTACGGCTCCTCGTACGGCACCTATCTCGGCGCGGTCTACGGGCAGCTGTTCCCCGGCCGGGTGCGCAGGATGGTGCTGGACAGTAGCGCCAACGCGGATCCGGCCAACGTGTGGTACCAGGGCAACCTGGACCAGGACGTGGCGTTCCAGACCCGGGCGGAGCAGTGGTTCGGCTGGATCGCCCGGTACGACGGGGTTTTCCACCTCGGCACGTCCCAGCAGGCCGTGTACTCCGCCTATCTCAAGGCGCGCGCCCAGCTCAAGGCGGGGCCGATCGGCGTGCTCGGCCCCGCCGAACTGGACGCCGTGATCGTCAACTCGGTGTACTTCGACACCAACTGGGTGGCCAACGCGCGGGCGCTGAGCGACTACCTGGTCAGCGGGGACTCCTCGGCGCTGGTGGCCGATGCCAAGGACGCCGACCCGACCTCGGCCGCCGCCGAGAACTCCACCGCCGCCTACACCGCCGTCAGCTGCAACGACGCGCGCTGGCCCCGGTCGTGGGCGCGCTGGGACCAGGACAACTCGGCCTACGCCGTGAAGGCACCGATCGAGACCTGGGCCAACGTGGCGCTGAACCTGCCGTGCGCCTACTGGCCGGTGACCGGGCAGCGCCCGACCAGGATCGACGGCCGGGGCCTGCCGCCGATCCTGATGTTGCAGGGCACGCTGGACGGGGCCACTCCGTTCGAGGGCGCGGTGCGGACCCACGCCCTGCTGCCCAGTTCCCACCTGGTCACCGAGCAGGGCGGCGGCTCGCACGGCCTGTACAACCGGCCCCAGGTGCACAACTCCTGCGTCGACGGCTACGCCACCGACTACTTCCTGCGCGGCGCCGTGCCAGCGGGCGACGTGGTGTGCCCGGGGCACGCGTTGCCGGTCCCGACCCTCAGCGGCCCAGGAACCCGTCGATGACGGCCAGCGCGGCCTCCGGGGCCTCCCGGGTCGGGATGTGCCCGGCGCCCGCGATCACCTCGAACCGGGAGTTGGGCAGGGCGGCGGCGTAGGCCCGGCCGAACTCGGGGCTGACCACCTGGTCCTGCTCGCCCCACACCAGCAGGGCGGGGGTCCGCACGCGGGCGAGCCTGCGCAGCAGCTTGGGGTCGTTCATCGAGGTCCCGGCGTAGGCGCGCATCGTGGCCAGTGCGGCGGGGGAGGGGCCGCGGCCCTGCGGGGCGCCACCCCCGCCACCCCCGCCGGGGACCCGCACGGTGTGGCCGGGGATCTCCGGCCCGATGGCGCCCATCAGCACCAGGCGGCCGATGCGCTGGCCGCGGTCGCGCACGGCCATCTCCGCGGCGACCCAGCCGCCGAAGGAGCTGCCGATGACCAGCACCTCGCTCAGGTCCCGGTCCTCCAGCAGGTCCAGGTAGGTCACGGCGAGGCTGTCCACGCCGGTGAACCACTCCGGGCGCGGCGTGTCCTCCCAGCCGGGGTGCGTCGGCGCCAGCACGTGCGAGTCGGCGGCGAAGTGCTCGACCAGGTTGGCGACGCTGCCCGGCCCGGCGCCGCCGTGCAGGACCAGCACGGGCTGGCCCGCACCGGCCTCGGTCAGGGTCAGTTCGAGCTCACTCATGGTCCGGGCCTCCTACGCCGTAGCTGAGCATCTTGTCGAGGAAGGGCTGCGGGGATCCTGGGCTGAAGCAGAGCAGGAGGTTGTCCGCCGACTCGGCGGCGGAGGCCTCGCTGCGCGGGAACATGGCCGTCTCGTAGACGCCGAGCGCGGTGTCCAGGTCCTCGTGTTCGGTGATCGCGCGGGCGAGTTCGGCCCCGTCGAGCATGGCGAGGTTGGCGCCCTCCCCGGCGAACGGGGACATCAGGTGGGCGGCGTCGCCGAGCAGGGTGAGGCCGGGGGTCCTCGGCCAGCGGTGGCCCACCGGCAGGGCGTGGATCGGGCGGGGGACGAGCTCGTCCTCGCTGTCGGTGATCAACGCGCGCAGCGGCTCGTGCCAGCCGGTGAACAGCTCCAGCAGGTGCTCCTTGGTGATCACGGCCGAGCGGACCCAGTCCTCGGTGGTCCGCACCGCGGTGTACACGCGGATCCGGCCGCCCCCGTTGCGCTGGGCGATGATCCCCTTGCCGGTGCCCAGCGCGAACATCGTGCCCTGGCCGACGAGTTCGGCGGCACCGGGGTGCCGCGCGTCCACATCGGACAGGTGGGACTCCACGAAGGACAGTCCGGAGTAGACCGGCTTCGCCTCGGACAGCAGGGGCCGGACCTTGGACCAGGCCCCGTCGGCGCCGACGACCAGGTCGGACTCGACCACCTCGCCGCCGGCCAGGGTGATCGCGCCCGCGGTCACCGACACGACCTTGCTGCCCCAGCGGATCGTGTCCGGCGGCAGCGAGTCCAGCAGCAGGGACTTCAGCGCGCTGCGGTCGATCTCGGGGCGGTTGCCGCCCTGCTCGGCCGGGTCGTGCAGGACCACGGTGCCGTGCTGGTCCAGCAGGCGCAGCTCCTCGCCCTCGGCGCGGGCCAGGGCCTGGAACCGCTCCAGCAGACCGGCCTCGGCCAGTGCGCGCTGACCGGACTCGGGGTGCAGGTCCAGGGTGCCGCCCTGGTCGCGGGCGGTCGGCGAGGCGTCCAGCTCGTAGATCGCGCAGGGCACGCCCCGGGTGTGCAGGACGCTGGCCAGGGTCAGTCCGCCCAGCCCGGCGCCCACGATGGTGATGCGGGGATGTGTTGCCACGGAGGGGTTTCTCCTCATTCGGGTCGCGGGGTGGCGAGCACGCCGTTGATCAGCACGCGCAGCCCCCACAGCAGCCGGTCCGGTCCGGCACCGGAGAACAGTTCCGCTCCGGCGGCGGTGAGGTGCGGGTGGGTCCGCCGGTCGGCGCCCTGTGCGGCGGCGCGCAGGGCCTCGAACTCGGCTCCGGTCTTGGTCTCCTCGCGGGTGCTGTGCTCGGCTGCCGTCGCGGTGGCCAGTTGCATCAGCAGGTCCACCGCCCAGGCCGCGCGGTCGGTGGGCACGCCGCCCTCGGCGAGCAGCCCCAACAACTGCTCCAGCAGGGCCAGGTAGTGCGGGCCGCTGGGCCAGGTCAGCATCGCGGTGCGGGCCAGTCCCGGGTGCTGGAACAGCACGCGGGTGTAGGAGGCCAGCACCTGCACGAGCCGGTCCTGCCAGTCGGCGGTCGAGTCCGGCGCCAGGTCCACCGTGCCGAGGAGCTCGTCCAGCACGGCGGCGTGCAGGTCGGCGGTGTTGCGGACGTACACGTAGAGCGAGGCCGGTCCGGTGTCCAGTTCGGCCGACAGCCTGCGCATGGTGACGCGGTCGAGTCCCTCGCTGTGCAGCAGGTCGACCGCGACCGCGACGATGCCCGCACGGCTCAGTGCGGGCTTGGCGGGGCGGTCACGGCGGCTCTGGGGCATGTCCGCACTCTAACGAACATGTTCGTAACGAACAAGTTCGTTCGGCAGGTGCTATCTTGCTCACGCGATGAGAGCGCTCTCATCTCACTTCCCCTGCCTGGAGGTGCATCGACGTGGATCGCGGCCTCACCCTGCCTGTGATCGTCACCCTCGGCCTCGCCCTGCTCAGCGTCGGCCCGGCGGCCGCCGCCGAGGCCGACTACGCGCAGAACGCGACGCAGTTGACCGCGTCCCAAGCGCGGATCTCTTTCACCCCAACGGTTCCCGCCCGCTACGTTGACGTGCACTACCTCGTCGGCGGCGCGGGCCAGCAGAACGTCCGGATGGACAACAGCTCAGGCACCTGGCAGAGCACGGTCGGCTCGCTGAGCACCGGCTCGGTGCTGGACTACTGGTTCACCTACGAACGCAACGGGCCGCAGTACGACACCCCGCACTACACCTACACCCAGGGCGGCGACAACGGCGGTACCACCGGCCCGACCGCCTGCACCGGCCAGTCCGACACGCCCGACTTCGGGCCGAACGTGCGGATCTTCGACCCCGGCATGTCCTCGGCGAGCATCCAGTCCCGGCTCGACGCCGACTTCAACGCCCAGAAGGACACGCTGACCGCGCAGTTCGCGCAGCGGCGGGTGGCGCACCTGTTCAAGCCGGGCACCTACTCGGTGCACGACGACGTGGGCTTCTACACCTCGGTGGCCGGTCTGGGGCAGAACCCCGACGATGTGACCATCAACGGGGACGTCACGGTGGACGCCTTCAACGCCTCCGACGCGGGCAACGCCACGCAGAACTTCTGGCGCTCCGCGGAGAACCTGGCCATCAACCCCAGTAGCGGCACCAACCGCTGGGCGGTGGCGCAGGCGGCCCCGTTCCGGCGCATCGACGTGCACGGCGGCCTCGCCCTCTACCCGGCCAGCTACGGGTGGGCCAGCGGCGGCTACGTGGCCGACAGCAAGGTCTCCGGACAAGCGGCCTCGATCTCCCAGCAGCAGTGGTACACCCGGGACAGCAACCTGGGCAGCTGGAACGGCGGCGTGTGGAACATGGTGTTCTCCGGTACCAACGGGGCACCGGCCAACACCTTCCCGAACCCGCCGGAGACCACCCTGGCCACCACCCCGGTTTCCCGCGACGTGCCCTACCTGTACGTGGACGGCTCCGGCAGGTACCGCGTGTTCCTGCCCTCGTTGCGCACCAACGCCTCCGGCCCGAGCTGGGCCAGCGGCAGCACCCCGGGCAACTCGCTGCCGATGAGCCAGTTCCACGTGGTCAAGGGCGGGGACACCGCCGCCAGCATCAACGCGGCGCTGTCCGCGGGCTGCAACCTGTTCTTCACCCCCGGCATCTACCACCTGGACCAGACCCTCAACGTCAGCAGGGCCAACACGGTGGTGCTGGGCATCGGCTACCCGACGCTGGTCCCGGACAACGGGGTCAACGCCATGCAGGTCGCCGACGTGGACGGGGTCCGGCTCAAGGGCCTGCTGTTCGACGCGGGCACGACCAACTCGCAGGCCCTGCTCACCGTGGGACCGTCCGGCTCCAGCGCGGGACACGCGGCCAACCCGACCACGCTGCAGGACGTGTTCTTCCGCGTGGGCGGCCAGGTCGCGGGCAAGGCCACGAACAGCCTGGTGGTCAACAGCAACGACGTGATCATCGACCACACCTGGGCCTGGCGGGCCGACCACGGCAACGGCGGCACGGTCGGCTGGAACACCAACACCGCGGACACCGGGGTGCTGGTCAACGGCAACAACGTGCTGGCGACGGGCCTGTTCGTGGAGCACTACCAGAAGTACCAGGTGGTCTGGAACGGGCAGCACGGCAGGACGATCTTCTTCCAGAACGAGATGCCCTACGACGTGCCCGACCAGGGCTCCTGGATGGCGCCGAACGGGCGCAACGGCTACGCCGCCTACAAGGTGGGGGACAACGTCACCAGTCACGAGGCCTGGGGCCTGGGCAGCTACAACTTCTTCAACACCAACCCCTCGGTGAGCGCCTACCACGCCTTCGAGGTGCCCAACAATCCCGGCGTGCGCTTCCACGACCTGCTCACGGTGTCGCTGAACTACAAGGGCACCATCACGCACGTCATCAACGACGCGGGCGCCACGACCCCGTCCGGCACCGTGCCGAGCAACCTGGTCAGCTACCCCTGACCGGCCTCAGCCGAAGCGGATCGAGTGCGCTCTCGGGTAGTCGCGCCCCGGTGAGGGGATCGGTGACCCGGCGAAGGACACCCGCGCGTTCAGCGGCAGCGCGTCGAAGCCGCGCGGGATGTCCTCGCGGGAGACGTACCAGGAGCCGCCCTCGGTGTCGGTGATGAAGCCGTGCGTCTGACCGGGCCGCCACCCGGTCACCGTGCCGCGCCAGCGCTGGCCGGGTGCGCCGCCGAGCCAGGGGGAGCGCAGCGGGTAGCCCACCGTTTCGCAGGGCGCGAACAACTCGTGCCAGCTGGGCGCGTCACTGGCCGTCGACTGGAGCAGGGGAGCGGTCCTCAGCTGTGCCCGGTCGGCGGCCAGCGCGCCCGGGTGCGTGTCGACCACCGGCACCAGCACCGCGATGCCACGTCCGGTCAGCCGCCGCACGAGCGGCACGAAGTCGGCGTCACCGGTGATCAGCACGACCTGGTCCAGCGGCGCGTTGGTGGCCCGATCCCAGGCCTCCAACGCCAGGTACACGTCCACGCCCTTCTCCCGGCCGTGGTACAGCTCCAGGTCGTGGCGCAGCACGCCCGCGTTGGCCAGCACCGCGTCGAACGCCGGTGAGGGCGCGGCTCGGCGGCCCCGGACGTAGTGCGCCTCGCTGACCTGGCAGTCCGCCAGCGGCTGACCGCTGCTGGTGTGCGCCCGCCAGCGCAGCGCGTCGTGCAGCCCCTCCAGCGCGATCGGCGAGCCCTGCGGGTGGGCGGTGGCGAAGTACTCGCTCACGTGGGCGAACCACGTCCCGTCGTAGAAGACCCCGATCCGCACCGGGTGATCTTACGGGGGCCTTGGGGACACCACGGGACTGTTAGTACTGTGACTTCAGTGACGACTGAAGTTCATGCCTCCAGCCCCCGCGACCACTACGCTCGAGCACGTGAAGTGGGGGATCCTGGCCGCGGCATGGGCAGTGCTGTTCGCGGCGTTACACGTGTACTGGGCACTGGGCGGCGACCTGGGGCTGGCCGATTCGGCGGGGCCGGAGCTGGCGGCCCAGCGGCCGACCTGGTTCGTGCTGGGCTGCCTGTGGGCAGCGGCGGCCTGCCTGCTGGCCATCGCGGTGCTGGCGGTCGCCATGCGGCGGTGGCCGAACCGGTTGCTGCTGCTGGCGTGCTGGGCGGTGGCCGGTCTGCTGCTGGTGCGGGCGGTCGGCGTGACGTTGCTGCTGCTCACCGGTGCGGCGGAGGTGTCCGAGGGGGAGCGGTTCTGGAGTCTGGTGCGGTGGAACCCGTGGTTCCTGCTCGGTGGGATCGCGTACCTGCTGGCAGTCCGGCAGCCCAGCCGCGTCAGCCCCGCGGTGCGTACATGATCACGCCGACCCCGGCGAGGCAGATGAGCGCGCCGAGCACGTCCCAGCGGTCGGGCCGGTAGCCGTCGGCCACCATGCCCCAGGCCAGTGAGCCTGCCACGAACACCCCGCCGTACGCCGCGAGGATCCGGCCGAACTGCGCGTCGGGCTGCAAGGTCGCCACGAAGCCGTAGAGGCCCAGCGCGATCAGGCCGCCGCCGATCCACGCCCAGCCCCGCTGCTCGCGCACGCCCTGCCAGACCAGCCAGGCTCCGCCGATCTCCAGCAGCGCCGCGAGCCCGAACAGCGCGATCGAGCGCAGCACCGTCACCAGTGCTGGCCCTTGCGGTCCTGCTCCACCAGCACGCCGACCAGTTCCTCGCCCAGTCCCACGCCGAACCGCACGAACCCGGCCACGACCCACTTCACCGGCTGGGCGCGGCTGAACGCGTAGTAGGTGCTGCCCTCGCCCTCTGCCACCGCGAGATCGCCCACCTCGTCGATCTGGTCGAAGCCCATCCAGGCGGTCACGTCCACCCAGACCGTGCCCGGCTTGGCGGGCACGTCCAGCGGGGGCATGGCGGTGCGGGCCCTGGGCTCGGTGATCAGCACCAGGGCGCAGACCTCACCGGTGTGCGCGGAGACCTTCAGCTCCACGTAGCCCTGGGTGGCCCCGGCGCGGTCGCGCAGGTAGTAGTGCAGCGGCTCCAGGCCGAGCGCGCCTGGCCGCCAGTCCACCGACAACTTGAGGTACGCGTCACTGCGGTCCAACGGCTCCCGCGGTGCGTCGATGTCGGTCACGCGCAACGCCATGTGGTCAAAATACCTCCGTGTCACGGGATGAGCCGCAACGGCTGTACGGGGGAGAGGAGTCGGCCGCGTACCGGCTGGGGGACCTGGTGCTGCGCATCGGACCGCCCTGGCGTGGTGACGAGCAGGTCGAGTGGTGTCACGCCATCGCGTTGCGGGCGGCCCGCGAGGTGCCCGAGGTGCTGGCGCCCGTCATGACGCGCGCGGGCACGACGGTGCTGCGGGTGGACGGTCGGCCGATCACGCTGTGGCCCTACGCGGCGGGGGAGTGGGCTGACGAGCAGGACCCCGCGCAGTGCGAGCAGGCGGCCCGCCTGCTGGCGCGGGTGCACCGCTCGCTCGCCGGGTTCCGGCCGGGGCCCCGGCCGACGCCGAGCTTCGGTGACGAGGGGGTGCTGCCCGACCCCGCGCTGGACCGGTGGCTGGAGCGGTACCGGCGGGGGAGGGCCGTGCAGCCGCTGCACGGGGACTACCACTCGGGCAACCTGTTGGCGCGCAACGGGAGGATCATCGCCCTGATCGACTGGGACGAGGCGGTCCTGGGCGTGCCGGAGTTCGAGCTGGCCGCAGCCGCGCTGGAGTTCGGCGACGACCTGGTGCGCGACCTCGCCCCGGCGCGGGCCTTCCTCGCCGCGTACCGGGCGGAGGGCGGCCCCGCCGAGATCGCCGAGGACGAGGCGCTGACCCAGTTGATCAGGCACAAGCTGCGGCGCGAGGCGGCGTACTTCGAGCTGGCCGCGCGCAGGGGAGCGGTGCACACCGCCGAGCAGGTCGACTACCACCGGGCGCGGGTCCAGGCGTTCCACGATTTGTCACTGTGACTTCAGTGGTGAATGAAAGAAACTATACTGGGACCATGCAGGACTTGGGCGACGAGTTCTCCGCGAGAACGCACCGGCTCATCCCGCACGACACGTACATGCTGATCGGTCTGGACCCGCTCAGCGGGGGAGTGTGCCTGCACGCCGAGCGCGAGGGCTACCGGCCCGAGGTGCGCGGCGCGATCGAACGCGAGGCCGCAGCGCTTGGCGGGCTGTCCGCGCTGGGCGCCGTGCGGGTGCTGACGCCGGGGGAGGACCTGGCGCGGCTGCCGGTGCGCGGGCGGTTCATGATCGAGCACGGGTTCACCAGTGAGCTGAGGGTGAGTCTGGTCGAGCACGGCGAGGTGCGCGGCGCGCTGGTCCTGGTCCGCGGTGGCGGCAGGCCGTTCTCCCCGCGTGAGCAGGAGTTGGCGCTCGAGGTGTCCGCCTCGCTGGCCGTTGAGCTGCGCAGGTACGTCACCGGGCTGCCGATGTCCCCGGTGCGGCTGGGGGAGTGGCACTCGGGTGTGGCAGTGATCGGTTCGGACGACACGATCAGAACGATCACGCCCTCGCTGCGGGCGATCCTGGGAAGTTCGTGGGGTGCGCCGGTGCCCGACGAGGTGCTGTTCGGCTCGCTGTCGAACACCACCTACCTGGCTCGGCGCAGCACCGGGCCCGTGCTGACCAGGCTGCCCTCCGCCAGCGGCTGGATCGCCATGGGCGGGGAGCGGATCGCCGGGGGAGAGGTGGTGCTGACCGTGGTGTCGCCGACCGCGGAACTGCTGCTGCCCGCGATCGCGGCCTGGTACGGGATCACCGCTCGGGAGCGGTCGGTACTGGAGGCCGCGCTGGAGGGGGAGCGGCCACGCGGCATCGCCCGCCGATTCGGGTTGTCCCCGCACACGGTCAACGACCATCTGAAGTCGATCTACCGGAAGACCGGGGTGTCCGGCCGGGAGGAGCTGATGGCCAGCTTGTCGCCGTGAAAAATATTACTATGACTTCAGTGGCGACTAAAATCAATGCTCCAAACTCAAATCAACAGACCGAACGCCAAGGACGGCCAGGGGCTCGTGCCCCTCAGGCAGCAGGCGGACGCTGCGGTCGGTGCCGCGCTCCAGCCAGTGCCGGTCCACGGCGTGTGCCAGCAGGGCGGCGGGCAGCGCGCCGCCGAGGTGCTCGCGGCGTTCCGTCCAGTCCAGGCACTCCTTGAGCAGCGGCCTGCGGGTGCCGCTGGGCACCGGCACGCCCAGTTCGTGCAGGGCGGTGCGACCGGCTTCGGTGAGCGCGAGCCCGTCGCTGGTGTCGATCAGGCCGGTGGCCAGCATGCGGCTGCGGATCGCCACCCCGAGCCGCCCGGCCAGGTGGTCGTAACAGGTGCGCGCGAAGGCGAGCCGGTTGCGGCTCAGTGTGCCGCGCAGTCCCGTGGCGGGCCGGTGCTCGGCGTGCTCGGCGAGCCGTTCCACCAGTTCGGCGACCCGGCTGTCGGTGATCCGCACGTAGCGGTGCCTGCCCTGGTGCACCGTGCTGATGAACCCGGCCGCGGCGAGCCTGCCGACCTGTTCGCTGGCGGAGGAGGGTGCGACGCCCACGGCCCGGCCCAGTTCGCCCACGGTCCACGCCTGGCCGTCGAGCAGGGCGAGGCACATGGCGGCGCGGGTGGGGTCGGCCAGTACGGCGGCGACTTCGGCCAGTTGTACGGTGCGCATGCCTGGCAGCGTAGGTCGGGGACGTGTCGGTGGCCGCCGACACGTGCTCAGCCCAGGCGCAGGCCGCCCTTGCCGTCGGGTACGCAGGCGGCCGACTTCTGGTCGGTCGCCAGGAACTTGCTCATGCAGCCCGCGAAGGCGGTGTAGCCCTTGGCGTTGGGGTGGAACGAGGACTGGAGCGCGTGGTTGTACCTGGCGTTGTCCTGGAAGTCGTTCCAGTTCACGGTGAGCCGGGTGAACCACTCGCTGCTGCCCGAGCATGCCTCGTGTCCGGTGCCCGCCTTGGCCAGGTCCAGGAAGCGGACCCCGGCCTGCTCGGCGGCGCTGCGCATGCCCGCGTCCAGCAGGGGCACGGCCCGGTCCTGCACCCAGTGCAGGTCGTCGGAGCGGAACGGGCAGCCGTTGAGGTTCTGCAGGTTGCGCACCACGTTGGGGGCCACCGGTGCGGCGTAGGACTGGAGCACCAGGGTGTAGGCCGTGACGGAGTAGCCGCTGTCGGACATGACCTTGCGGATGTCGTGCAGGGCCCGCACCACCTTGGGCACCATGGCGTTGACGCGTCCCGGCCACTGCGGGTCGACCTGCTTGCCGCAGCCCGGGTCGCTGGGGTGCAGGATGGCCTGCACGCACTGGTTGATCAGGCCGCCGAACTGCGGGTCGTCGTTGGCGCCGATGGCCACCAGCACGGCGGTGACGCGGAACCGCTTGGCCACCTCGCCGAGTTGCCGTGTCTGCTGGGGTTCCACGCCCTTGGTGGTGGTGTTCAGGGTGATCCGGTCGGTGCCGGCGCCGGAGCAGGCGAGGTTGATCAGGTGGGGCACGTCCGGTGCGGTGATCTGGTCGATCATGGCGGCGGGGGAGCGGTGGCACCAGTTGTCGGCCTGGCCGTTGGTGATGGGGGTGTAGTCGCCCGCGCCCTCACCGGACATGGTGCTGTCGCCGAGCGCGACGATGGCGCGCTCGGCGGTCGCGGGTGGTCCCGGTGGTGTGGTGAAGGGGTTGTCGCTGAGTAGCAGCAGTAGGCCGAGTGCCGGTATCAGGATGACGACGATCCCGAACCGCCGGAGGAAGTCCCGCATCACCGCTGAGTCTACGCAACGCGGGACTGTTCCGGATCGGCCGGATCAGCGTCGGCGGATTTTGATCTGGGACATGTCCACGGCGCTGGCGCGCAGTGCGCGGTGGCCGTAGCCCCGGGCTTGCAGCCGGGCGGTGGCCAGCGCGGTGGCTTCGGTGCAGGCCAGGCGTTCGGTGGCGTCCTCGGGCAGGTCGAGTTCGTAGCGGAAGGTGAAGGCGCGCAGTGCGCTGTCGTAGACCAGGCCGCCCTCGGGGCTGAAGCCTCCGCTGGTGAGGGTGGGCAGTTCGGCGAGCAGTTCGGTGCGTTGGTCCTCGGTGAGGCCGTCGAAGACGCCCTGGACTCGGACGCGGTAGGTCATGTCGGGTTCTCCTTGTCGGACAGCGCGGTCCACGAGCGGATCAGCAGCAGGTAGGCGTCCACGGCGAGGTCGTCGGGCAGCTCGTCGGGGGTGAGGGATTTCTGGATGAGCAGGCCGTCCTCCAGTGCGTGCACGATCAGTGCGAGCTGGGCGGGATCGGCGGGTGGGGTGCGGCCGGTGCTGGCGAAGTGGTGTTCGATGCCCGCTTGCAGTGCGGTGCGGGCGAGGTGTTCGCGTTCGGCGAGCCGGGGGCGTAGTTCGGGGTGGCGCAGGACGTGCAGGAACAGTTCCATGCGCAGGGTGAGCCAGCTGGTGATGTGCGGGGCGCGGTCGCGGTTGTACTGGCGCAGGGGTTCGAGTGTGCTGTGGTCTAGGGCGCTGACCTCGTCGATGCCCTGGCGGGTCTGGTCGAGCAGCAGTTCCAGGACGAGGTCGTACTTGTCCTTGAAGTTGCTGTAGAAGGCGCCTCGGCTGTACCCGGCCCGGTCGGCGATCTGTTCGATGGAGGTGCCGTTGACCCCGTGGTCGGCGATCAGTTCGGCGGCTGCGGCGAGCAGGCGTGCGCGGGTCTGGCGCTGGGTCTGCTCGCGGGTGGGGCGCGGGCTCACATGCGGGACTGTATCCGGATCCGGTGCTGTATGCGAACGGGTTTGCGGGTTGTCATGAAGGTGCCGTTGCGGACATGTGGTGTCTCAAACGACGGGTTCTTCGGCTTGTTCTGCTCGGCGGTGGGGAAGCCAGGCCGCGGCGATGGCCGCGACGATCAGCATGAGCGCGGCGCCGGTGATGCAGGCGATGGACAGGCCGTGGAAGAAGGCGGTGTGGGCGGCGGTCAGTAGGTCGGCGCCTGCCGGGTCAGGGAGGTCGGCCGCGGCGGTGACGGCGGCGGGCAGGGATTGGGCGGCACTGTCGAGTGCGGTGGAGGGGATGTCGTGGGAGACGCTCAGCGTGGCCCGGTAGACGGCTGTCATGACGCTGCCCAGTACGGCGACTCCGAGTCCGCCGCCGGTCTCGAACGCTGTTTCCTGGATCGCGGCGGCGCCGCCGGAGCGTTCCGGTGGCGCGCTGGACATGATCGCTTGGGATCCGGTGGTGGCGACCACGCTCGAGCCGAATCCCAGCGCGAGGAAGCCGAGGGTGATGATCACTAGGTCCGCGCCGCCGCCGAGCATCGCGAACAGGCCCAGTGACAGGGCGATCAGGATGAAGGCGCCGGTCAGGGTCCATCGGGTGCCGAGGGTGCGGATGATGGTGCCGGTCATCGGGGAGGCCACGAAGCTGGCCACGGCCAGGGGCAGCATCCACAGGCCGGTCTCCAGTGGGCTGAGGTGACGCACGATCTGGAAGTACTGGGTGATGAAGAACATCAGGCCGAAGAACCCGAAGAACGACAGCAGCACTGACAGGGTCGCCGCGGTGAAGCGTCGGCTCGTGAACAGCGACAGGTCGAGCAGTGGTTCGGGCATTCGGGTCTGCCTGCGTACGAAGATCCATATCAGGAGCAGGCCGACGGTCAGGACGGCGAGTGACAGCAGGTCGTCGGCGCCGTGGTTGGCGACCTGTTTGATCCCGTACACGACGCTGCCCAGGCCTGCCATCGACAGCGCGGCGCTGGTCACGTCGAACGAGCGGGGTGAGGGGGCTCGGGACTCGGGGACGACGATGATCGTCAGCGCCATGGCCGCGAGGACGATCGGCAGGCTGAGCAGGAACACCGAGCCCCAGGGAAACCATTTCAGCGCGAGTCCGGTCAGTACCGGGCCGAGTGCGGTTCCGGCCGCGGCCGTGGCGGCCCAGATCCCGATGGCCACTCCTCTTTCCCGGGCGTCGGTGAACACGTTGCGGATGATTGACAGAGTGGCTGGCATGATCATCGCGCCCCCGATGCCGCGCAGGATCCTGGTGGCCAGCAGGACGGGAAGTGTTCCCGCGAAGGCGGCGGTGATCGAGGCGACTCCGAACAGGGCCATCCCGATGAGGAAGAAACGTCGGCGTCCGAACCGGTCTCCCAGGGTTCCTCCGGTGACCAGCAGTCCGGCCACGGTGAGGGAGTAGAGGTCGACTATCCACAGCATTTCGGTGCTGCTTGGCTTTAACTCCTCGGCTATCTCGGGCAGTGCGACATTCAGTGTCGTGTTGTCCATCGTCACCAGCAGCAATCCGCTGCACAGCACGGCGAGAACGGCCTTGTGGCGTCCCGTGTCCGCCGGTGGTTCCTCGTTGTGCATTGATCACCCCTCAGCCTCCGCTGCCAATGCGTCGCAGATCCGCGCCCGGTGGTTCTCGCTGGACCGCCCCGAAAGTCGTAGCCGCCACCTGGACAGTGGCGAAATATACTCCCGCCTTCGGGCGAGGTGGTGTCGGCGGTGCGACGCCAGGTGGCCCCCTCCCCGATTGGCAGATCAGTCCCTAGACTTGGAGGTCGCGGCCACTGGCCAGCAGTGGAGTGGTGAGGGTGCCTATTCAGGCCCCACCGCCGAATGGACGCCGCTGAGATGGCGCATCTGTGATTCACGGGAGGTGCGCCGGTTTCTCGCATTCGTCCACGGAGTTGGGAGAATCACTTGAGTGAGAAAGTGACCGTACTGGGCCTGGGGCCGATGGGCACGACGCTGGCCAAGGCGTTCCTGACTGCTGGTCACCGGACGACCGTGTGGAACCGCACCCCGGGGAGGGCGGGCAACCTGGCCGTGAGGGGCGCTGCGGAGGTCGCCTTGGCCGCCGAGGCTGTGGACGCGAGCCCGCTGGTCGTGGTCTGCCTGGCGACGTACGAGGCCGTCCACGAAGTGCTGGTGCCCATTGCCGACCAGCTCGTGGGCCGCACGGTCGTCAATCTGACCTCGGGTTCGCCGGTGCACGCTCGGGAGACGGCCGCCTGGGTGGAGCGGCAGGGCGCCGACTACCTCGACGGCGTGATCATGACGGTTCCGTCCGGTATCGGCAACCAGGACTTCTTGTTGCTCTACGCCGGTTCGCAGGCCGCCTTCGACGGCAGTCGCGGGATCCTCGTGGCCCTGGGCCATCCGGTGTACCTGGGCGCCGACGCCGCTCTGGCGTCGGTGTATGACACCGCGTTGTTGAGCCTGATGTGGGGCACGCTGACCGGCTGGCTGCACGGGGTGGCCCTCATCGGCGCCGACGGACCCGGTGGCAACGTGACGGCAACGACCTACACGACAGTGGCCGACCGGTGGATGAAGACCGTCCGCGCCTTCATGCGCTCCTACGCGCCGCAAGTCGACTCCGGGCAGTATCCGGGTGGGGAATTCACCCTGGAGTTGCACCAGAAGACGATGGACATCCTCGCCCACGCGAGCGAGCTGCGCGGGGTGGCCTCCGGTCTGCCGGAGCTGGTCAAGGAGCTGACCGGGCGGGCGATCGCGGCCGGACACGGCAACGACAGCTACGCGCGTCTGGTCGAGTTCATCCGGAGGGACGGCGGCTGAGAGCGGTCGAACGCACTGCTCACGCGGCTGGCGACCAGGCGGTCGCCAGCCGCGAGCACGACCTGGGTCAGTCGTTGGTCTCGGCTTGCTCGGACCACCAGGTGCGGCCGGTCTCGCCGAGGGTGTAGATCGGGTCGTAGAAGGGGTAGCGGCGGGTGAGCGCCTCGGCGTCCTCGCGTTCGATGCCGGTGCGGTAGTTCTTGGTCCAGTAGGAGATGCCCAGCTCGCGGTCGTACTCGGAGAGCTGGTGGACCCAGCGCTTGCCGACGTAGGGCACGTCGCAGACGATGCGCGGGGTGGCGTAGCCGGGCAGGTAGCCCATGATGGCGTGCTGGAGTTCCTGTGCTTCCCAGACGGCCAGGCGCCAGTGCTCGGCGTTGGGGATCATGTCGCACATGTAGAAGTAGTAGGGGAGGATGTTGGCCTCTCCCTGGAGTGCGAAGCACAGGTCGAGCAGCGCCTCGGGGGTGGCGTTGACCCCGCGCATGAGCACGCCCTGGTTGCGGACGTCGCGGACGCCGACCTCCAGTGCGGTGCGGGCGGCCTCGGCGACCAGCGGGGTGACCGACTGGGCGTGGTTGACGTGGGTGTGGATGGCCAGGTTGACCCCGCGGCGGCGTGCGGTGCGGGCGACGCGTTCCAGGCCCTCGACGACCTTGGGCTGGAGCCAGTGCTGGGGCATGCCCGCGAGGGCCTTGGTGGCCAGGCGGATGTCGCGCACGGTGTCGATGTCGAGCAGGCGCATGAGGAAGGACTCGAGCTGGGGCCAGGGCATGTTGGCCACGTCCCCGCCGGAGACGACCACGTCGCGCACGCCGGGGGTCTGCTTGAGGTAGCCGATCATGGCGTCCTGGCGGTCAACCGGCTTGAGGCTGAGTTTGTGCTTGTCCACCTGGGGGGTGGAGTTGCCGACCAGGTCCATGCGGGTGCAGTGGCCGCAGTACTGCGGGCAGGTGGGCACCATCTCGGCGAGGACCTTGGTGGGGTAGCGGTGGGTCAGTCCCTCGACGACCCACATCTCCGCCTCGTGCAGGGAGTCGCGGGAGGAGTGGGGGTGGCTGGCCCAGCCGCGGACGCGGTCGGAGGCCACCGGGAGCATGTAGCGGCGGACCGGGTCGGCGTAGAAGGCCTCGGTGAACGCCTCGGGGTCGCCCGCGGCGTCGATGGCCATGGTGTTGAGCATCTGCGGTGGCAGCAGCATGGACATCGTGGCCAGGTTCTGCTGGTCGTCGAGCAGGTCTTCGTAGAAGCGCTCGGTGAGCAGGTCGCCGACCACGGCGCGCAGCTGTTTGAGGTTCTTGACGCAGTGCACACGTTGCCACTGGGCGTCGCGCCACTGGGTTTCGGTGATCTCCCGCCACCCGGGGAAGCGTCGCCAGTCCGGCTCGGCCAGTTCCCGCCTCACGTACTCGTACGGCTGTCGGTCGACGGCCTCGGAGACGGGGGTGCCGCTGGCACGGGTGTCGAACAGCGCAGTCATCCAACTCCACCTCTCGCCCTCAGGGTTGCGTAAATATATGCTGCCAGAGTGTCGGCCGCCCGTAAATCTTCCGGTCCGACCGTGACTGAGGGCGAAGGAGTTCGGTGGTGGTGCGTGAGCGAGTCGGTGCCAGCGGCTGCTGGTCAGCGGGCGCGCGCGTACCGGTCGGGTACGCCGATGACGGCGAAGCCGCTGATCAGCTCGCGGACGGCCGCCTGGCCGCGGCCGGCGTCAAGGTCGGCCAGGGTGGCCGCGTCCACGGTGGTGGCGGGCAGGTGGTAGTCGAGCATCGCGTGGTTCTCGAAGGCGTACCAGCAGGAGGGGAACTGGAAGAGCAACTGCTCGCCGGTGCCTGTCGGGGTGCGGTGGTAGACCGGGTTGACGGTGAGCGTGCCCGCGGCGTGCGGCCAGTGCCCGTCCGGGCGGGGGCGGGGTGCGGTGACGGGCCGGGGCGTGGCCAGGATGGTGATCCACTTCCGGGTGTCGGCCTGGTCCAGCGGACGGGGTGCGGTGTTGGCGAGGTAGGCGCTGATCAGCTCCTGGTCGTCGAAGACCTGGTGGTGCAGGTCGCCGAGCAGGTCGGTGTAGCCGGTGGGGCTCAGCTCGCGGCCTTCGTTGGGCTGGACCAGGGCGTTGCCGGTTCGTGTGATCAGCAGTGGCCCGTCGGGGGTGGTGCGGCGCAGCTCGCCGACGAGGTGCTGCTTGCCGGGCAGCAGGTGGAAGGCGTCGGCGCACAGGGCGGCGGAGAACGCGCCCTCGGCGAAGGGCAGCGGGTCGGCGGCGTCGGCGCAGACGAACTGGGCCTTGGGGGCGAGGAAGTGGCGGGCGACCCAGAGCTGGAAGTAGTTGCGGTCGGTGCCGAGGACCTCGTGGCCGCGGTGGCCGATGGCGTGGGTGAGGTGGCCGAAGCCGCAGGCCAGGTCGAGCACGGGGCGCGGGTCGTGCTGGGGCAGCGTGCCCAGCAGGGCGAGCGCGGCGAGCGTGCGGGGCTGGGCGAAGCGGTGGAAGAAGTAGGTGTACTGCTCGCGGTCGATGCCGCGGGAGCGCAGGTAGAACAGTTGCATCCAGTCCTGGGCGGTCTGGCTGGCCGTGTCCTCGGTGAGCAGGCGGCGCACGGTGCGCCTGCGGTGCCAGCGGGCCAGGGGCAGGGCGGGGCCGGTGGTCAGCGCGGTGCGCAGGACGGGGATGCGGGGCAGTGGCCAGGGCAGTTCGGGGTCGAAGGCGAGCAGCCTGACCAGTGCCCGGTGGCCGCGGCCGGCGCGCACGTCGGCGAGCAGGGTGGCCACGGTGGGGCCGGTGACCTCGACGGTGTCGGTGGTGTGGTCCTGGACGGGGACCTGGCCGTGCCTGATGACCGGGATGCCGTCGATGACGGGGTAGCTGTGGGTGCCGCAGTCCAGGGTGCCGAACGGTCTGCCGGGCAGGGCGGGGCAGGGCACGGGAGTGTGGTGCAGCGGGGTTCGGCAGTGCGGGCAGCGCAGGCTGTGGTGCGGTGTCGTGCTCACAGGGTGTTGATCGACTCGGCCCGGCGGCGTGTTGAGTGCCGGTTCGGGCACGTTCGGGTGATGTCAGTTCCAGGAGGAGGACTGTGACCGTGTCGCGTGCGGGAGGTTCGGCCATCGGCTTGCACCGGGTGCTGGAGCCGGAGGGGGTGTTGCCGCAGCAGGCCCTGCGGTTGGACGCCTCGCCGGTGCCGTGGCCGGACGAGGTCGTGGTGGACGTGGAGCGGTTGAACCTGGACGCGGCCTCCTACCGGCAGTTGCGTGAGCGGCACGGGGATGGCGCGGCGGTGCGGGCCGCGGTGCTGGAGATCGTGGCGGCGCGGGGCAAGATGCAGAACCCGGTGACCGGGTCGGGCGGCATGCTGCTGGGCACGGTGCGCGAGGTGGGGCCCGACTCGCCGTTGGGGCTGAAGGTGGGGGACCGGGTGGCGACCCTGGTGTCGCTGACGCTGACCCCGTTGGTGATCACTGACGGTCTGTCCGATTGGGACGGTCTGGGTGAGCAGGTGCCGTGCAAGGGCACCGCTGTCCTGTTCGGACGGTCGATCGCGGCGGTGCTGCCCGAGGACCTGCCCGAGGAGTTGTCCCTGTCGGTGCTGGACGTGTGCGGTGCCCCGGCGTTGACCGACCGGGTCGTGCGGGCCAAGTCCGCGCGGTCGGTGTGCGTGATCGGGGGTGGCGGCAAGTCGGGGTCGCTGTCGTTGGCGGCGGCGCGTGCGGCCGGTGCGAGCCGGGTCGTGGCGCTGGTGCCCACGCGGGGTGAGGCGGAGGCGGTGCGGGCGGCGGGGCTGGCCGACGAGGTCGTCATCGCCGACGCGCGCAACCCGCTGGCGGTGGCCCAGGCGGTGGGTGAGCCCGTCGAGGTGACCGTGGTGTGCGTGGACGTGGCGGGCTGCGAGCACGGGGCGGTGCTGGCCACGGCCGCGGGCGGCACGGTGGTGTTCTTCTCGATGGCGACCTCGTTCTCCGCGGCGGCCCTGGGCGCGGAGGGCCTGGCGGCGGACGTGGAGATGCTGATCGGCAACGGCTACGTGCCCGGGCACGCGGAGTTCGCGCTGGGGCTGCTGCGGACCACGCCGGGGGTGCGTGCGCTGTTCGAGGCGCGGGAGAGGCAGACTGCGAAACCGTGAGTGCTGCTTCGAGGACGACTCTGTTGCTGGGTGGCCGGATCTACTCCCCGGCCTCCCCCGAGGCCACGGCGATGGCCGTGACCGACGGCGTGGTGGTGTGGGTCGGCCAGGACACACCGGGCACCGCGTTGTACGGGGAGGGCGCCGAGGTGGTGCACCTGGACGGCGCGTTCGTGGCCCCGGCCTTCGTGGACGCCCACGTGCACGCCACGTCCACCGGGTTGTTGCTGACCGGTGTGGACCTGACCGGGTGCCGGTCGGTGGCGCAGGTGCTGGCGGCGGTGCGCGAGGCGCCGGGGGCCACGGTGTGGGGGCACGGCTGGGACGAGACGCGGTGGGCGGAGGGCCGTGCGCCGACCCGGTCCGAATTGGACGAAGCGGCCGGGGGCCGTCCGGTGTACCTGTCGCGGATCGACGTGCACTCGGCGCTGGTGTCCACCGCGTTGCTGGCGGCGGCTCCGGGGGCCCGTTCGGCGGCGGGCTTCTCCGAGGACGGGCCGCTGTCGCGGGAGGCCCACCACCACGTGCGGCGGGCGGCCAAGGAGTCGATCGGTGCCGCGCAGCGGGCCGCGGCGCAGGAGGGGTTCCTGCGGCACGCGGCCTCGCGGGGGATCGCCAGCGTGCACGAGTGCGCGGGGCCGGACATCTCCGGGCTGGCGGACCTGGCGGAGTTGCTGGGCCGCACCGGTGGGCCGAAGGTGGTCGGCTACTGGGGTGAGCTGGGTGCGTTGGAGGCCGCGCGGTCGGTTGGTGCGCGGGGGCTTGCCGGGGACTTGTTCGTGGACGGCGCGCTGGGCTCGCGGACCGCCGCGCTGTGTGCGCCCTACGCGGACGAGCCGGGGACCAGCGGGGCGCTGTACCTGGACGCGGCGGCGATCGCCGAGCACGTGGTGGCGTGCACGCGGGCCGAGGTGCAGGCGGGTTTCCACGTGATCGGTGACGCGGCGGTGGCCGAGGTGGTCGCGGGCTTCGAGTTGGCGGAGAAGGTGGTGGGCGGGCCCGCGCTGGCGGGGTGCCGGCACCGGCTGGAGCACCTGGAGATGGTCAGCGCGGAGCAGGCGGCGAAGCTGGCGGCCTGGGGCGTGGCGGCCTCGGTGCAGCCGCTGTTCGACGCGGAGTGGGGCGGGGAGTCGGGCATGTACGCGCAGCGGCTGGGCGTCGCGCGCGGTACGGGGCTCAACCCGTTCTCGCGGCTGGCGGCTTCCGGTGTGGTGCTGGCGCTGGGTTCGGACGCACCGGTGACCACTGTGGACCCGTGGGCCGCGGTGCGGGCGGCGGTGCACCACCGCACGGACGGGTCCGGGGTGTCGCCGCGGGCGGCGTTCACCGCGCACACCCGGGGTGGCTGGCGGGCGGCCGGGGTGGACGACGGGCTGACCGGCACGCTGGTGCCGGGTGCGCCCGCGACCTACGCGGTGTGGCGTGCGGAGGAGTTGGTGGTGGGGGCGGCGGACTCGCGGGTGCAGCGGTGGTCGACCGACCCGCGTTCGCGGGTGCCCGCGCTGCCGGTGCTCGAGGCGGGCGCGGCGCTGCCGACCTGCCTGCGCACGGTGTTGGGTGGACAGATCATCTTCGATCGGGAGGGGGCACTGGATGGCCCTGCTTGACCTGGATGGCGAGGTCGTCGGGCGGGCGCGGGCGCTGGCGGCGCGCGCTGCCGAGCCGGTGATCACGTTGGCGCGGGCGCACACCACGGTGGCCGTGGAGCGGGCGACGCTGCGGCTGGCGGGCATCACCGGTGCCGACACGACGCACCGGGCCGGTGACGTGCCGTGGGTGAACCGGGTGGTGGACACCATCCGTGAGCACTGCGGGCTGGAGCACGGGGCGGTGCTGCCGGCGTTCCACGCGCTGCGCGAGCACGACCTGGGTTCGTTGACCGAGCTGGCCGAGGCGACCGCGGCCGGGCAGGTGCGGTTCACCGTGCCCACCGGCAAGCAGGCCGAGCGGGCGGGCAGGGCGGCGCGGACCGCGGTGGCCAAGGGGCTGCGCACGGTGGACCGCAACCGGGCCCAGCGCGACAAGCTGGTGGCCAGGCTGGGCGATCCGGCGCGGCGGCCGTGGATCTACCTGATCGTGGCCACCGGGGACATCGACGAGGACGTGGTGCAGGCCTGCAACGCGGCGCGTGCCGGTGCCGACGTGATCGCGGTGATCCGCTCGACCGGGCAGTCCCTGCTGGACTACGTGCCGGAGGGGGCCACCCACCACGGGTTCGCGGGGACCTACGCCACGCAGGAGAACTTCCGCATCATGCGGGCGGCGCTGGACGAGGTGTCCAAGGAGGTCGGTCGCTACGTGCGGCTGACCAACTACGCCTCGGGCCTGTGCATGCCGGAGATCGCGGTGCTGGCCGGGCTGGAGCGGCTGGACATGATGCTCAACGACTCCATGTACGGCATCCTGTTCCGCGACATCAACCCGATCCGGACCTTCGTGGACCAGCGGTTCTCCCGCCAGGTGCACGCCCGTGCCGGGATCATCATCAACACCGGTGAGGACAACTACCTGACCACCGCCGACGCGGTGGAGGCGGCGCACACCGTGACGGTCTCGCAGCTGCTCAACGAGCGGTTCGCGCACGAGGCCGGGTTGCCCGACGAGCTGCTGGGCCTGGGGCACGCGTTCGAGATCAACCCGGACCTGGCCGACTCGTTCCGGATGGAGCTGGCGCACGCGCTGCTGGCCCGTGAGCTGTTCCCGGACGCCCCGCTGAAGTGGATGCCGCCCACCAAGCACATGACCGGGGACGTGTTCAAGGGCTACCTGCTGGACGGGTTCTTCAACCTGGTTGGCGCGCTGACCGGTCAGGGCATCCTGCTGGTGGGCATGATGACCGAGGCCGTGGTGACCCCGTTCCTGTCCGACCGGGACCTGGCGCTGGCCAACGTGCGCTACGTGCTCAACGCCGCGGGCAACCTGCACGAGGACTTCCGGCCCGCGCCGGACGGGTTCATCGTCAAGCGGGCCCACCAGGTGCTGGGTGAGGCCGTGGACCTGCTGGAGCGGATCTGCCGGGACGGGCTGCTCACCGCGATCGCCGAGGGCACGTTCGGGCTGATGAAGCGCCCGCCGGACGCGGGCAAGGGCGCCGACGGAGTGGTGGAGAAGGCGGACGGGTACGTGAACCCGGCCAGCGAGCTGCTGGAGGCAGGGCAGTGAGTCAGGACAAGCGGTATGTGCGGCCCTACGGGGACACCACCGGTGACGGCATGGTGCAGATGTCGTTCACGCTGCCGGTGCCGCACGGCCCGCGCGCGGAGGGCGCCGCGCAGCAGCTGGCCAACAAGATGGGCATGGACCCGGCGATGGTCGTGCACTCGCACGCCATCGGCGCGGACTTCACCTTCGTGGTGGTCTACGGCTCGGTGCAGCACCTGGTGGACCTGGAGCAGGTGCGGGTGGTGGAGCGGGAGTACCCGCTGCTGTCCCCGTACGAGGTGAACTC
This sequence comes from Kutzneria viridogrisea DSM 43870, assembly GCF_000525635.1. Taxonomy (NCBI): domain Bacteria; kingdom Bacillati; phylum Actinomycetota; class Actinomycetes; order Pseudonocardiales; family Pseudonocardiaceae; genus Kutzneria; species Kutzneria viridogrisea. Next base: position 4,955,905 of record NZ_CP007155.1, on the reverse strand, counting down.
GGAACTGAAGGAGTCGTTGGGGCGCAAGCTGGTCGTGGTGGGCGCGTGCATCGGCACCGACGCGCACACCGTGGGCATCGACGCGATCCTCAACATCAAGGGCTTCGCCGGGGAGAAGGGCCTGGAGTACTACCGCGAGCTCAAGGTGATCAACATGGGCGCGCAGGTCTCGGTGCCCGAGCTGGTCAAGCGGGCCCGCACGGAGAAGGCCGACGCGGTGCTGGTGTCCCAGGTGGTCACCCAGCGCGACGCGCACATCCTCAACACCCAGGAGATGTCGGCTGCCTTCCGTGAGGCCATGGGGGACCGGCGTCCCACCCTGGTCGCCGGCGGGCCCCGGTTCGATCCGCTGATGGCCGGGGACCTGGGGGTGGACCGGGTCTTCGGGCGCGGCACCACTCCCGGTGAGGTCGCCAGCTTCCTCGTGCACACCGTCAAGAAAGGCGTCGCCGCGTGAGTTCCGCCCTGTACGAGGGTTTTTCCGTCACCCACCGCCGGTACGTGCCGCACGCGCACGCCCACTACGGGGGCAGCCTCGTCGACGGCGCCTACGGGCTGGGCCTGTTCGGTGACGTGGCCACCGAGCTGTGCGTGCGCACCGACGGGGACGAGGGCCTGTTCGCGGGCTACACCGCCGTGGACTTCCTGGCGCCCATCCGGGCCGGTGACGTGGTCGAGGCCACCGCCACCCTGACCCGGGTCGGCACCCGCTCGCGGGGCATCACCTTCGAGGCCCGCGTCGTGTGCCGTGCCGCCCCCGAGCGCGGCCCGTCCGCCGCCGACGTGCTCGACCCGCCGCTGGTCGTCACCCGCGCCACCGGCACCGTCGTCGTCCCGGTCCCCGCACCGGAGTAGTCCCGCTCTACGGGGCCCGGGCTTTATGCCATGAAAGTGCCGTTGCTTGCGTCCAACGCAAGCAACGGCACTTTCATGGCGGCCCCGTAGGCTGAACGGGTGGTCGCCCCCGCCGTGACGCCGGAACACCCCGGTCCCGAACCAGTCCCGTCCACCCACCGGCGCCGCCCCTGGCCGGTGCTGGCGCGCGTGCTGGTGGCGGCTGCCGCCGGTGGCCTGTGGTACGTCAGCTACCCGCCGCGCACCGCGTGGTGGCTGGCGCCGGTGGCGTTCGCGCTGCTGGCTGCCGTGCTGCGGCACCGCAGGGCCCGCGCGGGCTTCGGTTACGGGCTGGTGTTCGGGCTGGCGTTCGTGCTGCCGCTGCTGTCCTGGTTGCAGGACTTCCTGGGCGCGGACTTCGGGCCGCTGCCCTGGGCGGGCCTGTCCCTGGTGGTGGCGCTCTACATGGCGGTCTCGGGTGCGGCCATGGCAGTGGTCAGCACGCTGCGCGGCGGCCCGGTGTGGATGGCGGCGCTGTTCATCGCCGGTGAGGTGCTGCGCACCCGCTGGCCGCTCAACGGGTTCCCCTGGGGCAAGGTCGGCTACGGCCAGCCCGAGGGCGCGTTCCTGCCACTGGCCGCGCTGGGCGGCACGGCGCTGCTGGGGCTCGCGGTGGTGCTGACCGGCACCGGTCTGGCGGAGCTGGTGGCCCGGCTGCGCGCACGGGCCGGGCGGCGGGCGCTGATCGCGCCGCTGGTGTTCACCCTCGCCCCGGTACTGGCCGGTCTGGCGGCGGCCCCACTGGTGACCACCGACGCGCAGAACGGCACGCGCACGGTGGTCATCGTGCAGGGCAACGCCCCCAACGACGGCATGAACCTGCTCTACGACACCCCGATCCTGCGCGCCAACCACCTGGCGGCCACCCGGACGCTGATCGCCGACATCAAGGCAGGCAAGATCGCCAAGCCCGACCTGGTGGTGTGGCCGGAGACCGTGGTCGACCTGCCGCCGGACTCCGCCCGCGACAGCGAGCTCGCCGACCTGGTGCACCAGCTGGGCGTGCCACTGCTGGTCGGGGCCAGGCACTACCTGAACCCCACCACGGTGCAGAACACCGTGCAGGTCTGGGACCCGGTGACCGGGCCGGGCCCCAGCTACGCCAAACAGGAGCTGGTGCCCTTCGCCGAGTACGTGCCGCTGCGCTCGATCTCGGCTGCGGTCACGCCGTTCGTGGCCGACACCCGCGACATGATCCCCGGCAGCGGTCCCGGCGCGCTGCCCACCGCGGGCACCGTGGTGGGGGCCGCGATCTGCTACGAGATCGCCTACGAGCAGGTCGTGTCCGAGACGGTGGCCGCTGGCGCCCAGCTGCTGCTGGTGCCCACCAACAACGCCTGGTATGGGCCGGGGGAGATGAGCTACCAGCAGCTGGCGATGTCCCGGGTCTCGGCGGTGGAATTCGGCCGAGCGGTGGCGGTGGCGGCCACCAGCGGGGTCAGTGCCGTGGTGGAGCCGGACGGCTCGGTCAGCCAGCAGACCAGCCTGTTCACCGCGCAGACCCTGGTGGCGCGAGTGCCGCTGCGGTCGACGGCTACGCTTGCCACCCGGCTGGGGGCGTGGCCCGAGTGGGTGGTTTCCGCCCTCGGGCTCGCGGCGTTGGTGCTGGCCACCGGCACCCGGATCGCGCGACGCCGTGCCCGCACGGGCAGGGCGTGACCAGCCGGTCACGAGAACACGACGAACAGGCGTCCGACACCCCTGAGAGGGTGCTCGGCGAGGAGGACTTGCATGGCGGACCAGCAGAGCAGCCGCGCGGAGCTCGGCAAGGTGCTGGTGGTGATCCCGACCTACAACGAGCGGGAGAACCTGGGACCCATCGTGAAGCGGCTGAACGAGGCGCTGCCCTCCGTGCACGCCCTGGTCGTGGACGACGGCAGCCCTGACGGCACCGGGCAGCTCGCCGACGAGATGGCCGCCGCCGACGAGCGGGTGCACGTGCTGCACCGCACGGAGAAGGCCGGGCTGGGCGCCGCCTACATCGCCGGGTTCGGCTGGGCGCTGGAGCACGGCTACGACGTGGTCGTGGAGATGGACGCCGACGGCTCGCACGCCCCCGAGGACCTGCCCCGGCTGCTGGACGCCCTCAGCGACGCCGACCTGGTGCTCGGTTCGCGCTACGTGCCCGGCGGCAAGGTGGTCAACTGGCCCAAGCGCCGCGAGGTGCTGTCCCGGGGCGGCAACATCTACTCCAAGCTCGCGCTGGGCGCCAAGGTCAACGACATCACCGGTGGCTTCCGCGCCTACCGGCACGAGGTGCTGGAGAAGATCCGCCTGGACAACGTGGCCTCACAGGGCTACTGCTTCCAGATCGACCTGGCCTGGCGCACCATCGAGGCCGGGTTCGAGGTCGTGGAGGTGCCGATCACCTTCGTGGAGCGCCAGGTCGGCGTGTCCAAGATGAGCGGCAACATCGTGCGCGAGGCGCTGTGGCGGGTCACCAAGTGGGGTGTGCGCCGCCGCCTGGAGCAGCTCGGCCTGCGCCGCAGGTAGCCGCCGAGGGGCGCGGGGACACGAAACGGCCGCCCGGCTGGGCCGGGCGGCCTTCGTGGTGGGTGCCGTGGGGCAGCCGCTCAGGCGGTGCGGGTGCGCCGCCCCCGCAACTCCTCCAGCCGCTCGGTGAGCAGCTCCTCCAGCTCCGGGATGCTGCGCCGCTCCAGCAGCATGTCCCAGTGCGTCCTCGGCGGCTTCGCCTTCTTCTGCTCGGGCTCGCTGCCGTCCATCATCTTCGACTCGGTGCCGTGCAGTCGACACTCCCAGACCGACGGGATCTCGGCGTCGTCGGAGAACGGCACCTCGAAGTCGTGGCCCTTGGGGCAGGCGTACCGCACCGACCGGCGCGGCGCGAGGTCGTGGTTGCGGTCAGTCTCGTAGCTGACCGCTCCGAGCCGGCTACCACGCAGAACGCGGTCGGCCATGACGGTGTCCTTTCGCTCGGCTCAGGGCGTGGGCCCCGGGGTTGCGCTTACCGAGTGCAACGACGGGACTGGTCCAATCGTTCCCCGGCGAGGGGTTTCGGTAGCCCTGGGTGACGTTATTCACCCGTCAACCAAGAGCTTCCATCTCAGAGATGCCATCGGTTCGCCAACGTGACGCGTTATCGCGCTACCGAGTGGCAATGTCACTCTAATGGAGCAGAGAGACCATCTGTGAACGGTGTGGATCCGGCAAAGTGATTGCGGAGCGAAACCGTCCGTAGATGCAACCCCATCTGTGAGTGACATTTCTTCCCGTATTGATGACGGAGCGTAGCATAGCGGGTGGTCGCCCGCCCGTGGGGACCGGGTTGCACGAATGCGGGCACCCTTGCCTGCCCGTCCGTGCCCAGCGCCACACCCCCGCCAGTAGCGTCCCTGCGTTCACAGCCGCCGACCACGGGGACCCGCCGATGCCGCGACCGCTGTCCAGACCCGTCCTGACCGCCCTGCTGCTCGCCCTGGTCGCCACAGTCCTGGGCGGCCCGGCCACCGCGCAGGCCGACACCCCGCCAGCGGTGTTCTCCGCCAACCAGGCCGTGGTGCCCAACGGGGGCGCCGTCACCATCACCGAGACCTGGACCAACACCCGCTCCAGCACGGTGACCTTCCTCTGGCTGGGCATTCACCCCGCGGCCCCGCACCACACCACCTGGACCCTGGTGTCCTGCTCGAACTGCGGCAGGTGGGGGGACAACGACGCCACGGCGGGCGGCTCCAGCTCGATCCCGCCCGGCGGCACCGTCACCATCGCCGCCACCTACCGCACCGGGGACACCGGCCAGGGCGTGGACGCCTTCGACGGCTACTCCTACTCCGAGTCCGCCGACGGCAACCTGTCGACCCTGGTGCCCGCCGCCGTGTCGGTCACCGTCGCCGCCTCGTGAACCGCAACGACCGGCTCGGCGCACTGGTCCTGGAGTTGCGGACCAGCGCACCCCGGCCACGCAGCGCGCGCTGGCTGGCCCAGCGCTTCGGGGTCAGCACCCGCACCGTGGAGCGCGACATCGCCGCGCTACAGCGCACCGGCACCCTGATCCACGCCGAGACCGGGCGCGCGGGCGGCTACGTGCTCGACCACGCCCGCTGCCTGCCCCCGCTGACCCTGACCCCCGGCGAGGCACTGGCCGTGGCCACCGCGCTCAAGGCACTGGCGGGCACCCCGCTGGCCGAGCACGCCGGGACCGCGCTGGACAAGGTGCTGGCGGTGCTGCCGCCACCGCGCTGAGTCAGACCGACCAGGTGAGCACGTCCTCATCCGAACGGAGCACAGCCCGCGCGTGCTGGTGACCGTCGCCGACCAGCCACGCGTGCGTGGTGAAGCTCTGCCCGGGCGCCACCGTCACCACGCAGCGCACCGTGCCGCCCAGCAGGCTCGTCAGCAGGTTGCAGCGACCGTCCGCCGACTGGATCACCGCACCCCGCGGCGGGGTGATCTCCAGCGTCATCACCCGTGCCTGCCCGCTCTGGTTGGTCGCCGTCACCGCCAGGCCCGCGACCGATCGAGAGCCGGTCAGCGACCAGTTCGGCCGTACCGGGGGCGGGGAGGTGGTGGTCGTCGTGGGCGGAGTGGTCACCGGCGCGCTGGCCGTCGTCGGCGGGACCACCGCGGCTGTGGTGGTCGGCGGCCCTGTGCTCGTGCTCGACGGCGCCGTCGAGCTCGGTGCCGGTGTGGTCGTGCTGGTGGCGGGCGCGCTCGTGGTGGCCTCCGCCGTGGGCCGCAGCGTGGTGGCCCGAGCCGTCTCGGCCGCCGCGGCCCGCTCCTCCGACATGCCCGTGACCAGCCCGAACGTCACCGCGACGGCCAGCGTCACCGAGGAGCCCGCCGCGCCCAGCCAGGACGGGCCCGCCGCGGGCTGGGGCGGCACCACCACCGCTGTGGTGGTCGGGGCGGGCGTGCCGCTCCACTGCCAGAACACCGTCCCCAGCAGCAGTGGGCCGATCCGCGCGGCCAGCGTGTAGTTCAGGTCCGACAGCTCCGCCGCCAGCTGGCGGCACCGCTCGCAGCCGTCCAGGTGCGACTCCACCTGCACGCTCTCCCGCCGCGACAGCCCGGTCCGCGCCCACGCACCCAGCCGGGCCACCGTCGCCCGGCACCGCTCCTCCGCCGCCGCCAGGTGCGCCTGGAGGTACGCCTGCCGCAGGCCCTCCCGCGCCCGGTAGGCCAGCGCGGCCACCCCGTTGGGCGTCAGCCCCAGCAGTTCCGCCACCTCGGTCGGCTTGCTGCCCTCCACCTCGGTGTGCCACAGCACCGTGCGCCACCGCTCCGGCAACTGCGCGTAGGCCTGCGCCACGATCGACCGCTCCGCCGCCACCAGCACCACGTCGTCGGGCTGGTAGCCCCCGTCGAACTCGGACATGTCCTCGTGCACGCTCACCCTGCGGCCACGCCGGAACTGCTCGTGCGAGACGTTGCGCAGGGTCACCAGCAGGTAGCTGCGGAACGCCTCGTTGGGCCCTCGCCCCGCCCGCAGCGCCGTGAGCACGCGCAGGAACGCCTCCGCGACCAGGTCGTCGGCCTCCACCGAGTTCGCGGTCAGGTGCAGGGCGAAGGCCCGCGCCGCCCCACTGTGCCGCTGGTAGAGCAGCTCGAAGTCACGGCTCGAGCCCGCGCGCACGGCCGCGATCAGCTCGGTGTCGCCGACGATGGGTACCGACTCCGGCACAGGCGCCTCCCAGCGGCTGGTGACAGTCGCAGTGAAGATGCACCTACCGAGCGGCGCTTACGCGAACCGAGTGAGACCCCCGTCACACCCCGCCGAGTCCCGTCCTGGGCAGCGCGAGTCCCGGTCTGGAGCACGTGAGTCCCGCCCTGGCGACAACGAGTCCCGTCTTCCGGCGCGTGTCGGCGCTACCGGTGCGGTGTGTCGGACGTTCCGGTGCGGTGTGTCGGCGGTCCTGTGTCGGCGTGTCCCGCGCTGGGGAGCGTGAGTCCCAGGCTGGGGAGCGCGAGTCCTGCGCTGGGTGCGCGTGTCGGTGCTTCACCCCCTGCGTGTCGGACGTTGCGGACGCGCGTGTCGGCGCTTTGCGGCGCGCGTGTTCGGCGTTCCGGGACGGTGTGTCGGCTGGGGGTAGCTGTGCCCGCTGCGCTCTTGGCGCCCCTCCGGGGCGCGGCGTCTTCGCTTGGGTCCGGTCTCTTCCCTTGTCCGAAGATGATCACTGGACAGATGTGATCATCTTCGGCCTGCGGTCCAGAGACCGGCGCGAAGACGCGGGACCGGCGCGAAGACGCGGGGCGCGGGGTGGGCGAAGCTGGGGGCGGGACTCGCGTGCTCCAGGACGGGACTCGCGGTGCCCAGAGCGGGACTCGGGGGTCAGGTGAGGCTGAGCTGGCCGCGGTGTACGGGGGAGGGGTCGAGCTCGCCGGTGCGGAAGTGCTTGCGGCACAGCACCTGGTAGCGGACCTCGGCGGCGTCGGTGTCGGCGACGAGCACGGTGTCGCCCTCGCGCAGTATCCGGTCGTCCTGCACGCGGGCGTTGAACCGGCCGGGCAGCCCGCACCAGCACAGCACCTCGACCTGCACCGGGTGCAGCTCGTCGGCCAGCTCGAACAGCCGCTGCGCCCCGGGGAACAGCATGCTGCGGAAGTCGGTGGCGATGCCGAAGCAGTACACGTCCAGCTGGGCGTCGTCGGCCAGCTCGGCGAGCTGCTCCACCTGCGGGGCGGACAGGAACTGCGCCTCGTCCACGATCAGGTAGTCCACCCGCAGCCCGGCGGCCCACCGCTCGCGCACCAGCTGGCGCACGTCGGTGAGCTCCTCCAGCTCGGTGGCGTGCCGGGTGATGCCGATCCGGCTGGAGATCTGCGGGCTGCCCGAGCGGTCGTGGCGCACCAGCACCAGCCCGTGCCGCCCCTGGCGGGCGTGGTTGTGGTCGATCTGCAGCGCCAGGGTGGACTTGCCGCAGTCCATCGGGCCGAAGTACCAGCGCAGCCTGCCGGTGGCCGGTGCGACGCGGCGGGGCACCGAGGACAAGGCGTCGTCGAAGGATCCTGGCGTGGTCACGGCGGCAGACCCTAACTGGTCCGGGCCGGTGATCGTTAACGGCGCAGGGTGGAGGGCGGGGTGTTGCCCGCCGCGACGATCGCCTTGCGGACGTTGACCGCGAGCAGCAGACCCAGCCCGACCACGAAGAACACGATCAGCGAGACGATGGCGTCGCGGTAGCTGCCGGTGTTCTGCAGGGTGAGGCCGAACACCAGCGGGCCCAGCGCGGAGGTGCCCGAGCTGGAGATCTCGTAGAGGCTGAAGTACTCCGCCTCCTTGCCGCTGGGGATCATGCTGGAGAACATCGACCGGCTCAGGGCCTGGCTGCCGCCCATGACGATCGACAGCACCAGGGCCAGCGCGTAGAACTGGACCGCGTTGCCCGCCTGCAGGAAGTAGGCCGAGACCACCAGGCCGATCCACACCACCAGGCTGGCCGCGACCACCCGCTTGGCGCCCCACAGGTCGGCCAGCCTGCCCAGCAGCAGGGCCCCGCCGAACGCGGTGAACTGCACGAGCAGGATCGCCGAGAGCAGGGTGGAGTCGCCCAGGCCCAGCTCGTGCTGCCCGTAGTCGGCGGACAGGGTGGTGACCGTGGAGATGCCGTCGTAGTAGACCAGGTAGGCGACGAGGAAGAGCAGGGTCAGCGGGAACCGGCGCAGGTGGCGCAGGGTGTCGCCGAGTTCGTGGAAGCCCTGGGTGAGCACCGAGCCGCCGTGCGCGGCGCGCTGGGACTCGCTGCGGGGCAGGTGGCGCAGGATGCGCAGCGGGACCAGGTTGAACAGCACCCACCACAGGCCCGCCGTGCACAGGGACAGGCGGGCCAGCAGCGCGGTGTCGGCGATGAAGAAGGACATCACGAAGTTCGCGGCCAGCAGTATGCCGCCACCGATGTAGCCGGCGGCCCAGCCCTGCGAGGACACCTTGTCCCGCTCCTCCGGGCCCGACAGCTGCGGCAGGATCGAGTTGTAGACCACCTTCGCGCAGCTGTAGCTGAGGTAGCCGACGATCAGCAGCAGCGCGCCGAGTTGCCAGTCGGTGGGCCCGATGAAGATCATCGCCGAGCAGGCCAGCGCCCCGGTGTAGCCGAAGCCCAGCAGCAGCTCCCGCTTGCGGCCGGTGCGGTCGGCGATCGCGCCCACCACCGGCATCAGCACCACCAGCAGGATGGAGCACAGCGAGATCGTGTAGGTGAACAGCGAGCCGGGCGCGATGGGGATGCCCAGCACGTGCAGCCTGCCGTCCGCGCCGACCGCGTTCTTGGCGGTGGCCGGGAGGTAGCGGCTGATGAACACGGTGATCACCGTGGCCTCGAAGGTGTGGCTTGCCCAGCCGTAGGCGAACCACCCGAACCGCAGTCGCCGCAGCGCCGGATCGGGAGTGGGCTTGACCGCCACGTCAGTCATCCGCGGGCCTCTCGTGATCGTCGGGTGTGCGGAGACTACTTGTGACCAAGATCAGCGCACAGCACCGGCCGCCAGCTGATGCCACAGCGAGTCCGAACGTTCACCAACCGGCTGGTTCGAGTTGTGGCCCTGTGATCGGCTGCTTACCGTCTGCCCATGCGCGCCGCGGTGTCCCTGCTGGTCGCCGCCGGGCTGCTGGTGGCGGCCCCCGTGGCGTGGGCCGATCCGAGCGTGGCCGACTGGGCGCGGCTGCGTATGTGCGAGTCCACCGACACCTACACGGTCGTCTCCGCGGACGGCCGCTACTTCGGCGCCTACCAGTTCGACCTGCCGACCTGGCGGAGCGTGGGCGGGGCCGGGCTACCCAGCCAGGCCGGTCAGTCCGAACAGGACTACCGCGCGCTGTACCTGTACCGGATGCGGGGCTGGCAGCCCTGGGAGTGCGCGGGCAAGCTGGGGCTGGCCCCCGACGCGGACGCGGGCAGCGGGCGGGCCCCCAGCCGGGCGGACTCCGCCTACATCGCGGTGCCGATCTGGCCGGGCCGGGTCTACCTGGAGGGGGACTGCGCCCCGGAGCTGGCGGTGTGGCAGCGGCGGGTGAACCAGTTCGGCTACCAGCTGGCCGCCGACGGCTGCTACGACTCGTGGACCTACCAGGCGGTCAAGGACGTGCAGGCCGCCAACGACATCCGCGTCACCGGACAGCTCGGCCGGCAGACCTGGAACGCGGTGTGGATCGGCAACCGGCCGGTCACCTGAGTGCGGCGGACGGGAGCGGTCACGACTCGGCGGCCCGGCGCGTCCACTGGGGACGGCGCCCGGGATGTGACCGCTCCCGTACCAGATCGTCCACTTCGGACGGTGCAACCCCCGTTCCACCGGGAGATTTAAACAAGCAGTAACGTTCGGCCCCTGGAATCGAGCAGGCCGTGGGGCCAAGGTGGTCAGTAGCACCAGCCCTTCGGCGCCAGGAGGCCACGACCATGGCGCAGCCAATCGCCGCGACCCGCCCCGTTTCCGTTGCCGCAGCCGCTCCGCGCACACGATCCCGTTGCGCGGTGGGCACCGATGGCTCGTATTGGGGTGATGCGGCCCTGGCGTGGGCTGCGCAGCACGCCTGCGCCATCGGCGCGGAACTGGACGTGCACCAAGCGGATCCGCGCTTCATGGACATCCCCGCCGACATCCCGGTGGACGCCGGGATCGGGGACACGTTGCGGTCCATGCCGCATCTTCCTGTCCGCATCTTGCGCAGTGGCCCCGATCCGATCAGCACCCTGGTGTCGGCCAGCGCGAGCGCGGACATGATCGTGCTGGGCTGCCGGGGCCACCACCACGGCACGCTCGGTCTCGGGCACAGCGTGATTCCCGTGGTGGCCAGGTCCCGCTGCGACACTGTTGTCGTGCGCGGGCTGCCCGCCACGCTGCGCGGGCGCAGCAGGTGGATCACCGCGGTCGTGCGCGGCAGCCGTGAGGACGCCTCGGTGGTGGAGCGGGCGGCGCGGCTGGCCACCGTGCTGCTGGGCAGGGTGCGCGTGGTGCAGGTCAGCCCGCCGACGGTGATCCAGGCCGAGGACCCGGCGAGCACGCTGGAGCGGGCCCGCGTGCAGCTGGCCGAGTCGGCGCCCAGGATGACCGTGGAGCTGCGGTCCATGGCGGGGCAACCGCTGGAGGCCGCGGCCGCGTGCGCCGACACCGACCTGCTGGTGCTGGGCGTCGGCTCGGCACTGCACGGGGACCGCACGCGGCTGGACCCGATGACCAAGGCGGCGCTGTACCACTCGCGCTGCCCGGTGTTGATCACCAGGAGCTGACTGACCTGTTCGGGCGGTGCCCCTGGCGATCATCGGGTCGGGGGAGCAGAGTGTTCGGCGGCGCCGAAATCCCGGATTCCCTGTTGCCGCCAGGAGGTTCCGCATGGCGAGAGTCAGCGCGTCCGCGACCGTCCGCGGCGAACGCCGCGGCACCGGCCTGGGTGGTGTGGTTGTCGGCACGGACGGCTCCCCCTGGGGATCGGCCGCGCTGGGCTGGGCCGCCAGGCACGCCTGGCTGACCGGCAGGGAACTCGTGGTGCACCAGTCCGGTGCCGAACCGTCCACATCGGACCGCCCGCTCACGCTGCACCCGCTGCCCGTGCGCGTGCGTGAGGCGGGACCGGACCCGCTGCGCACCCTGGTGCCCGCCAGCGAACACGCCGCGCTGGTCGTGCTGGGCTGCCGGGGTCAACAGCACCGCTCGTTCGGGCTGGGCCGCTGGGTGCTGGCCGTGGTGGCCGCCGCGCACTGCGACACCGTGGTGGTGCGCGGGCTGGACGAGGCAGTGCACGGCAGGTACGGCTCGGTCACCGCGCTGATCGGCGGCGTGCATACCGACCGGGGGGTGCTGGCTCGCGCCGCGGCGATGGCCGCCGCGTCCCGCAGCGTGCTGCGCGTGGTGCACGCCCAGCCGCCGGGTGCGGTGGACGGCCAGGACCCGCAGGACGTGCTGGACCGGGCACGGGACCTGCTCGCGCTGCACGAGCCCAGGATCTCCGTGGACCTGGTCGCGGTGCCGGGGCTGCCTTACGAGGCGGTGGCCGCGTGCGGGCGCACCGACCTGCTGGTGGTCGGCGCCGGTGCCGGCGGCCGGCTGGGCACGGTGACCAAGGAGGCGCTGCACCATGCCCTGTGCCCGGTGCTGGCGGTCCACGTGTAGACAGATCGGGTGACTGATCAACAACGTGTGGAGTTGAGCGACCCCGCGGGGCGGCCGGTGCTGAGCTACCTGCCGGGCACCATTGAGGGCGTACCCGCCGCGCGCGATGTGGTGGTGCTGGGTGAGGGTGCGGCCGAGGTGGTGCTGCGGGAGCTGCCCGGCCACGTGGTGATGGCCCCGGTCGAGCTGGGTACGCGCCTGGTGGAGCTGGGCGCGGGCCTGCGGCGGCACGGCCACGGTCTGCGCCGGGACCTGCGCGCCGACCCGCCGCCCGCGGACTGGGCCACCGTGCGGCCGCCCGACCCGCTGCGGGTGGTCCCGCTCGCGCACACCGCGGAGCAGTTGGCTCCCGCCTGGCACGCGGCCTACTCGCCGGGCCACGTCGACCACCACGCGGACGGCTCGCTGGAACCCATGCGGCGGCTGCTGGCCGGTCAGGTGCTGGGCCCGGTGCTGCCGTGCAGCGCGGTCATGGTCGAGGGCGAGGGCGAGTCGGTAGTGGCGTGCGTGATCGTCACCGAGGGGACCTCGGACCCGTGGATCACCGAGGTGTTCCGTGACCCCGCGCCCGCCTACGCCGGGCTGGGCGGGCTGCTGCTGCGCCGCGTGGTGGCCGAGGCACACGCCACCGGGCTGGCCGCCATCGGTCTGGCGGTCACCGAGGGCAACCCGGCGCGGGCCGTGTACGAGCGGCTCGGCTTCGTGCTGTTCGAGTCCACGGTGAGCGTGCGCGTGCCGTGACGTTGTCGACATACCAACCGGTCGGTACTATCGCGGCGTGCCGACTTCCCCCGAGCGCGTCGTGGACGCCGTCGTGTTCGACTTCGGCGGCGTGCTCACCACCCCGCTGAGCCAGTCCACCGGGCAGTGGCTGGCCGCCGACCAGGTCGACCCCGACCGGTTCGCGCAGGTCATGCGCCGCTGGCTGGGCCGTGAGGCCGAGCCGGGCAACCCGATCCACCTGCTGGAGACCGGGGAGCTGCCCGCCGAGCGGTTCGAGCAGCTGTTCGCCGCGGAACTGGTCACCACCAGTGGCGGGCCGGTGTCCGCGCCGGGCCTGCTGGGCAGGCTGTTCGCCGGGATGAGCCCCGACCCGGACATGGTCGACCTGCTGCGCGCTCTGCGCGCCGCCGGGCTGCGCGTGGCCCTGCTGTCCAACAGTTGGGGCAACGAGTACCCGCTGGAGCTGCTGCGGGAGCTGTGCGAGCTGCTGGTGATCAGCGAGCAGGTGGGGCTGCGCAAGCCCGACCCCCGGATCTACCGGCACCTGCTCACCCAGCTGGACCTGCCCGCGGACCGCTGCGTGTTCGTGGACGACTTCGTCGGCAACGTGCTGGGTGCCCAGGCCGTGGGCATGCGCGCGATCCGGCACCTGGACCCGGCCACCACCAAGGCCGAACTGGCTCAACTGATCGGGGTGGATCTGTGACGGAGTTGCCTGGCCTGGACCTGGACGCGCTGGCCGCGCACCTGGACACGACCCGGCCCGAGCTGGTCACCGGGCCGTTGAGCGCCGAACTGATCCCCGGCGGGCGGTCCAACCTGACCTACCGGCTCACCGACGGCACGCACCGCTGGGTGCTGCGCCGCCCGCCGCTGGGCCACGTGCTGGCCACCGCGCACGACATGTCCCGGGAGCACCGGGTGATCAGCGCGCTGGCGGGCACGGCCGTGCCGGTGCCGCACACCGAGCTGCTGTGCACCGACCCCGAGGTGATCGGCGCCCCGTTCTACCTGATGGAGCAGGTCGCGGGCACGCCGATGCGCTCACGGGCCGACACCGCCGGGCTGCGCCCCGAGCAGGCCGCCACGGTCGCCGAGCGGCTCATCGACGTGCTGGCCACCCTGCACGAGGTGGACCCGGACTCGGTGGGGCTGGGCGACTTCGGCCGTCCCGAGGGCTTCATGGCCCGGCAGGTCGCGCGCTGGCGCAAGCAGCTCGACGCCTCGCGCAGCCGTGAGCTGCCCGGCATCGACGAGCTGCACACCGCGCTGGGCGCCGCCGTGCCCACGGCGCAGCGCGCCACGATCGTGCACGGGGACTACCGGCTGGACAACACCCTGGTCACCACCGATCCGCTGGGCATCAGCGCGGTGCTGGACTGGGAGATGTCCACCCTCGGTGACCCGCTGTCGGACCTGGGCCTGTTCGTCGTCTACTGGCAGGGCCTCGGCGGGGCGGACGACCCGATCACCAACGGGGTCTCGGCCACCCCCGGCTTCCCCAGCACCGACGCGCTGGTCGCCCGCTACGCCGCCCGCACCGGCATCGAGGTCGGCAACCTCGGCTGGTACGTGGCCTTCGCCTACTTCAAGCTCGCCGTCGTGCTGGAGGGCATCCACTATCGGTTCACCCAGGGCGGCACCGTCGGCGCCGGTTTCGAGCGGATCGGCACCCTGGTCGCCCCCCTGGTCGCCGCGGGCAACGCCGCCCTGTCCGAAGTCAAGGAGGACTGATGGAGTTCGAGTACGACCAGCGCACCCAGGACCTGGTGGGCCGCCTCACCGAGTTCATGGACAGCCACGTCTACCCGGCCGAGGCGGCACACGACGAGTTCGTGCTGGCCAACCCGACCTCCTGGGACGCGCCCCCGGTCATCGAGGAGCTCAAGGCCGAGGCGCGCAGGCGCGGGCTGTGGAACCTGTTCCTGCCCGACGCTGAGCACGGTGCGGGGCTGACCAACCTCCAGTACGCCCCGCTCGCCGAGATCACCGGCCGCAGCCCCGCGCTGGCCCCCGAGGCGCTCAACTGTGCTGCGCCGGACACCGGCAACATGGAGGTGCTGGCCATGTTCGGCACCCCCACGCAGCAGGACCAGTGGCTCAAGCCGCTGCTGGAGGGCGAGATCCGCTCGGCGTTCTGCATGACCGAGCCCGAGGTCGCCTCCTCCGACGCCACCAACATCGCCACCCGCATCGAACGCGATGGCGACCACTACGTGATCAACGGCCGCAAGTGGTTCGCCTCCGGGGCGATGAGCCCGCGCGCCAAGATCTTCATCGTGATGGGGCAGACCGACCCCACCGCTGAGCGGCACCGCCGTCAGAGCCAGGTGCTGGTGCCCCGCGACACCCCCGGCGTCACCGTCAAGCGCGGCATGCACGTGTTCGGCTTCACCGACGGCGCGCACGGCGGCCACGCCGAGGTGATCTTCGACAACGTGCGCGTGCCGGTGTCCAACATCATCGCCGGGGAGGGCGAGGGCTTCGCGATCGCCCAGGCCCGGCTGGGCCCCGGCCGCATCCACCACTGCATGCGCCTGATCGGCATGGCCGAGCGCGCGCTGGAGCTGATGTGCCGCCGCACCCTGGACCGGGTGGCCTTCGGCAAGCCCATCGCCGAGCAGGGCGTGGTGCAGGACTGGATCGCCGAGTCCCGGGTCCGCATCGAGCAGGCCCGCCTGCTGGTGCTCAAGACCGCGTGGCTGATGGACACCGTGGGCAACCGCGGGGCGCACACCGAGATCCAGTCCATCAAGATCGGCACCCCGGTGATGGCCGAGTGGGTCATCGACAAGGCCATCCAGGCCCACGGCGGCGGCGGGGTCAGCCAGGACTTCCCGCTGACCCTGCTGTGGACCGCCGCGCGCATGCTGCGCATCGCCGACGGCCCCGACGAGGTGCACAAGATGTCGCTGGCCCGCCGCGAGCTCAAGCGCTACCGCTGAGCACTCCGCGGTGCCCCGGTCCGCCGAAGTCCGGGGCACCGCGGGGCACGGTCAGGAGCCGACCGTGCCGGAGCTCCACAGGTCGCACTGGTGCTCAACGCCCAGGTCGACCGGTCCGACGGCGTCCGGGGCCAAGCCCTGCACCCGGGCGTCACCGCCGAATCGAGCCCAGTGCGCAACACCTGGTGTGTTCGGATCACCGATCGCCGCGAATCGCGTCCAGTACCCGATCATCTGCGCGGACAGCCTTGCCTGCGCGGGGGTGTACCGGACCGTCGAGTGGTCGAACAAGTAGGCCGCGTCCGAGCCGTGGTAGGCGCCCAGCGGGTACAGCGAGTTCACGTGGAAGATCGCGGGCGCCGTGCGGTCGACCATCTCGTAGGCGTGCACCGGCACCTGCCTGGCCAGCACCCGGTCAGCGTCCAGCGCCGGGCAGGCGTAGACCCGGTCGGTGACGATCGAGGCCCAGACCCGGCTCGGAGCCTGGTCACCGACGGGGTAGCGGTCCAGCACCTGCTGGGCGCGGTCACCGAAGGCGCGGGTGGCGTAGGCGCTCAGGTCCTGGGCGCTGAACGGTGTGCCCGGCTGGTCCAGGGCGGCGGTGAGCAGGGTCGCCTCGTCCCGGGTGGTGCCCAGCACCGTGGGCACGTGGTGGAACCGGCCACTGGCCAGCGCGTCGGCCGGGTGCAGCGGCAGCACCGGCGTGCCGATCGCCGGGCTCCAGTACGGTGCCAGGTTGACCGGCGGCACCGTGGCGTGCAGCAGTTCGGCGGTCGGCTTGCCGCGCAGGCAGGCCAGGTCCGCGCAGCCGAGCTGGTGGGCCGCCGCGGTACCCAGGTCCTGCTCGACCGCCAGCGGCTTCCAGGTGTCCCCGCCCGCGCCGACCCCGGGGATCAGCGCGTCCACCGCGTTGACGTGGCCGCAGGCGCTGCTCTGCACGATGATCTTGTCGAACAGGCCCGCCGCGGTGGGGGAGGCCAGCAGGGCACACATGCTGTCCCCACCCCCGGACTCGCCGAACACCGTGACGTTGCGCGGGTCCCCGCCGAAACCCGCGATGTTGTGCCGCACCCAGCGCAGCGCCGCCTGCTGGTCCTGCAGACCGAAGGTGCCCGACCCGTCCAGCCCCGGGTAGCCCAGGAAACCGAACACGCCCAGCCGGTAGTCCACCTTCACCACGACCACGTCACCGGACCGCGCGAGCCGGTCCACCTGCGTGGAACTGCCCGACCCAGTGCGGAAGCCGCCGCCGTGCACCCACACCATCACCGGCCTGGGCCGGTTCGCGCGGGCGTGCGGCGTGACCACGTCCAGGTGCAGGCAGTCCTCGTCCATGCTGGCCGGCGTACCCACCACCGGGTCGGCGTCCTGCGGGCACGGGCTGCCCGGCGTGTTCGCGTCGCGGACCTGCTGCCACGGCACGGGCGGTTGCGGTGCACGCCACCGCAGTTCGCCCACCGGTGGTGCCGCGTACGGGATGCCCTGCCACGTGCCGTCCACCCCGCGCACCGGCCCGTACTCGGTGCGCACCACGTCCCCGGCGCTGGCCGAGGCTGGCACCACCAGCGCGGTCGCCGCCAGCACGGCCAACGCCGCTGCCTTACCCCACATGTGTCCTCCCCCAAAACTCGTCCCGGCCAATGCTGTCGAGCCCGGTGCGCCCACACATCCGGAACAACCCCGAGTCCCGCCCTGGGTACGGCGAGTCACGCTCCGGGGCGCACGAGTCACGCTCCGGGTACGTCATGAAGGTGCCGTTCGCGACGGTGGGTGTCCTGAACGGCACCTTCGTGGCATGGGGGCGGGACGAGGCGCGCGCCCAGAGCCGTCCCGAAGGTGCCCCTCGCGACGGTGGGCGTCACAAGGGGCACCTTCGGGACGCGCGGCTGACGTGGTGGCGCGCTGGGGCCGAACGTCATGAAGGTGCCGTTCGCGACGCTCAACGTCTCAAACGGCACCTTCATGACACTGCGGTGTGCGGCAGGCGGCGCACGGCGCGGGAGGCCAGCGGGAGCAGGGCCACGGCTACGGTCAGGACCCCGGCGACGGTGATCACCGGGAAGCCGCCGAAGGTCTGCGCCAGCGGGCCCACGCTGAGCTGGCCGATCGGGATGGCGAGGTAGGACAGCAGGTCGTCGTAGGAGGCGACCCGGGACAACACGTGGGACGGCACGTGTTCCTGCAAGGACGTGTCCCAGCTGATCCCGGCCGCGGCCATGCCCAGCCCGGAGGCGAACCCCGTGACGATCAACCACGGAGCGACCGCCTGCGCGCCGATGGCCAGCAGGGGCAGGGCGACCAGCACGCTCAGCAGTTGCCCCAGCGCGAGCAGGCGCCGTACGGCCAACCGGTAGAGCAGCACGCTCATCAGCAGCAGGCCGGCCCCGCGGGCGCTGAGCACGAACCCCCAGGTCGCCTCGCCGCTGACCTGACGGGTGAGTTCGGGGCCCAGGACCTGCCAGGTGCCGGTCAGCACCAGGTTCAGCAGGCAGGAACACGCGGTGACCACCCACACCCACCGGATGCCCGCGAACTGCTGCCAGCCCAGGCGGATGTCGCTGCGGACCGTGCCCGCTCGGGACGCGGTCCCGGCCAGCGGGAGTCGCAGGAACAGCCCGGCGGCGATCAGGTAGGTCGCGGCGTCGAAGGCGATGGCCGGGCCACTGCCCGCCGCCACGACGAGTAGCCCGCCCAGTCCCGGGCCGAGGATCTTCGTGAGGTTGCGGGTGGTGGCCAACGCCGAGTTGGCCTGCCGCAGCTGGGACTTGTCCACCAGCTGCGGCAGTACCCCGCGCAGCGCCGGGGTGGTGAACGCGGCGAGCGCCCCGTTGAGCAGTTCCAGCCCCGCCACGGCGGGCAGCGAGTAGTGGCCGGTCAGCAGCAGGGCCGCGACCGCACCCTGGGTGAGCGCCGAGCCGAGGTTCGCGGCCACCAGCACCGTGCGCCGTGGGAACCGGTCGGCCACCGCCCCACCCACCAGTAGCAGGGCCAGCAGCGGCAGCATGTGGGCGGCGAGCACCACGCCGAGGTCACCGGCGCTGCCCGAGGCGTCGAGCACGGCGAACGCCAGGGCGACCGGGGCCATCGAGCTGCCGAGCAGGGACACCAGGCGGGCGGCCAGGAACACGCGGAAACCGGTGTGGGTCAGGGGAGCGGTGCGCACCGGCGGGAGTCTGCGGACCCGAGCGGGCGGCCGCTATGGTTTCGGCAGGAGGCGAAAGTTGGTACTGCTGCGGCTGAACTCGCTGGCCCTGTCGCGGTCCCGGTTCGCGCTGTCCCCGCTGGCGGAGACGCTGGCCTCGATGATCCTGCTGGGCAAGACCTGCGTGGACCCCTGGCTGACGCCCTGGCACGAGCGCCACCACGCAGCCTTCGACCGCACCCTGGACGCCGACCCGTTCGCCAGGGGCCTGGTCCGGTTGCTCAGCTCCACCAAGTGGCTGCCGACCTACGTGGTCGTGCCGCCCACCGGGGGCATGCGCACGGCGCTGGCCGGTGAGCTGGCCCAGGTCGCCGCCTTCACCGACGAGGACGTGCGCGCCGAACTGGGCGCCTCCCTGGAGCACAGCTGGCAGGAGCACGACATGTCCTGGCTGTCCGGCGGCGACTGGGCACCGCGGACCGCGCGGCTGCTCGACTCGGTGTGGCGCGAGCACGTCGCCCCGGACTGGCCCCGGCGGCGGGCGCTGCTGGAACGCGACGTCACCTACCGGGCGGGCCTGCTGGCGGCCTACGGCTGGCCGCGGGCGCTGCACCGGATGAACCGGCGCAGCGCCTGGGTCGGCACGGACGCGATCCGGTTCACCAACCGGTCCGGGCCCGACCGCGTCGTCGGCGACGAGGGCATGCTGTTCGTACCGGTCAGCATGTCCAGCGGGAGCTGGCTGTGCGAGGGCCCGACCGGCCGGTACGCGCTGGTCTACCCGGCCCGGGGTTCGGCCGTGGACGCCGAGCACCCCAGGCCGCCGCACGCCCTGGGACGCCTGCTGGGCGCGGGGCGTGCGGCGATCCTGTGCGAGCTCGAACGCCCCGCGACCACCAGCGAACTCGCCGCGCAGCTCGCCCAGTCACTGGGCACGGTCGGCGGCCACCTCGCGGTGCTGCGCGAGGCCGGGCTGATCGCGGGGACCCGGGTCGGCAAGCGGGTGGTGTACCGGCGCACCGAGCTCGGTGACCGCCTCGCGGACGGCTAGCACGTCGCCGCGGGGTGGCGCCGGATGACCTCCGCCGAGGAGCTGATCGCGCCGATGTAGCCGTCCGGCCGCACCAGGACGAACGTGCCCTCGGTGACGTCGTAGCCCTCGCACGGGGCCAGCGACACGGTTGGCACGGCGAAGGTCTCGCGCGTGCCGCCGAACGCGAGCACCGTGGCGTGCGGCCCGCGGAAGGCGTCGAACAGCCGGGTGCCGTCGGGCAGCAGCCCGTCCGGGGCGCGGTCCCCGGCCCGCAGCTCACCGGGGTCGGCGCGGTCGTCCACGGCGAGCGGGCCACCCCGGTAGGTGATGTCGAGCTGGTGGATGGACGGGGCGGGCCCGGACCGGAAGTTGCGCTGGTGCAACAGGGTGCTCAGCCCCAGCACGTGTGCCGCCACCGGCATGCGCTCGGCCTCGTAGCTGTCCAGCAGCGACTCGTCCGCCCCGCCCAGCACCGAGGCGAGCTTCCAACCGAGGTTGTAGGCGTCCTGCACGCTGGTGTTCAGGCCCTGGCCGCTGGCCGCGGAGTGCACGTGCGCGGCGTCCCCGGCGAGCAGCACGCGGCCCACCCGGAACCGGTCGGCCATGCGCACGTTCACCTGGTACAGCGAGATCCAGCGCAGGTCGTGCAGGTGCACGTCGGTGCGGCCGGTCCGCTCGTCCAGCAGGGACCGCACCCCGTCCAGGCTCAGCTCGGGCACCTTCTCGGTGGCCATGGAGGCGACGAACTGGTAGTGCTCGCTGCCCGGCAGGTTCCACAGTGAGAAGCGCTTGGTGATGTCCCCGGCGTCGGTGAGGATGTGGCAGAACCGGCCGTCCAGCCCGTCGGCCCGCACGTCGCCGACCAGCGTGCGCTCGGTCTGGAAGGTCTCGCCCGCGAAGCCCACGCCCAGCGCCTTGCGCACCGTGCTGCGCCCGCCGTCGGTGCCGACCAGGTAGCTCGCGCGGATCTCACCGCGGTTGGTGTGGGCCAGCACCCCGTCGGCGTCCTGCTCGAAGCCCAGCACCTCGGTGCCCAGCTCCAACTGGCCGCCCAGTTCGACGAACCGGTCGCGCAGGATCTCGTCGGTGCGCCACTGCGGGATCAGCCACGGGCTGGGGTAGGGCACGGTGGGGGAGGCGGTCGGCTCCGGCGTGCCGAGCATCTCGTGCACGGCGCGCTCCCACACGACCTCCTTGCCCTGGTACAGCCGGAACTTCGGGAAGGGCTCGCCACCGGCGTGCACCGCGTCGAGCACGCCGAGGTCCTCGAACACCTCCAGCGTGCGCGGTTGCAGCCCCTTGCCCCGCGAGCCGATGAACAGCTCGGGCGCCTTGTCCACGACCCGGCAGGCCACGCCCCGACGGGCGAGCTCGCAGGCCAGGGTCAGCCCGGTGGGCCCGGCGCCCACGATCAGCACGGTCATTGCTGGTTACCCCCTCTGGTGAGCAGCACGAGCAGCACGTCGTCGACCAGCCGCACGATGAACCGGTCGTCCATCGGGGCGCTGGTCTGCAACTGGCGCTGGACCATCGCCTCGGCCACGTCGTGCACGAGTTCTGTGTCGGTGTCCGCGGGCAGTTCGCCGCGGTCCATCGCGCGGTGCAGCGCGTCGTGGAACGGGGACAGCTCCTCGTTGGCGATGTGCTCGGCGAGCGCTTGGGCCAGTTCCTCGTCGTGCCGCATGGCCTGCGCCAGGTCACCGATCATCGACACGTAGGACTGCGAGGCCTTGGCGCGCAAGGCCTCCACGATCGCGACCAGGTCGCCGCGCAGCGTGCCGGTGTCGGGCACGGCGGCGTTGTCGCGCGCGTCCAGTGCGTCCAGCGCGGCCTTGACCAGCTGCGCCTTGCTGCGCCAGCGGCGGTAGATAGTGGCCTTGCTGGCCTGGGCCCGCGCGGCCACGGCATCCATCGTCAGCCCCGCGTAACCGCGTTCGGCCAGCACCTCGATGGTGGCCACCAGCAGGGCGTCCTCGCGTTGTTGTCCTCGAACCACCCCTGAAGTGTACGAGATGGTTTCGTACACTTCAACATACCATACCGTATGGTACGTTCCTGGGGTGGCGAGCAGACAGGACTGGTTGACGGCGGGGCTGGAGATCCTCGCCGCGAAAGGGGCGCCCGCGCTGACCGTGGACCGGCTCACCGCGCGGCTGGGGTTGACGAAGGGCTCGTTCTACCACCACTTCGCGGGCATGGCGGGGTACCGGACGGCGCTGCTGGCGCACTTCGAGGCCGAGTGCACCACCCGGTTCATCGACCAGGTGGAGTCCGAGCCCGACGCCCCGGCCGACCGGCGGCTGCGGCGGCTCGGTGAACTGGTGCTCGCCGAGCACGGCACGCCCGCGCTGGAGATCGCCATGCGCGCCTGGGCGTTGCAGGACGCGGAGGTCCGCGCGGTGCAGGAGCGGGTGGACCGCACTCGCGTGGACTACCTGCGCGGGCTGCAACGCCAGCTGGGCCGCGCGCCGGAGATCGGCGACCTGGTCTACCTGGTGCTCGTCGGGGGCAGCCACGTCGTCCCAGCGCTGGAACCGGCGCAGCTCAGCCATCTGTGGGACCTGGTACTGGAGGGGGAAAAACCATGACACCGACCCGCTGGATCCCGAGCCTTCTCACCGCGACCGGCGTGCTGCACCTGCTCTACGGCGCGGCCACGCTGGCCCCGGTGATCGGCGACATCCTCGGCGCCGGGCTGGTCAACGCGGTCGGCGGTCACCTGGACCGCCAGGCCGCGTTCTGGTTCCTCGTGGCCGCGCCGAACCTGAGCGCCTTGGGCGAGCTGGCCCGCTGGGCGGTGCGCCGCACCGGCACGCTGCCCGCCCGGCTGGGCGGCTGGCTGCTGGGCATCGGCGTGGTCGGAGTGGTGCTGTTGCCGGTGTCCGGCTTCTGGCTGGTGCTGATCATCGGCGTGCTCGCGCTGGTGGCCGCCCGCCGCGGCCCAGTCAGTGCGGGTGCGTGAGGTTCTCCGCGCAGCGCGTCAGCAACATGGTCAACCGGCCGCGGTCGTCGGGGCTCAGCCCGGCGAGCATGCGCCGCTCCACGGTGTCCACCACCTTGTCGGCCAACTCCAGCCGGTGCTCACCGGCCGGGGTCAGCCGCACCGGCCGGGCCCGGCCACCGGTGGGCTGCTCGGCGACCACGACCAGTTCGTGCGTGCGCAGCCCGGACAACACGTCCTGCAGGGACTGCCTGGTGACGAAGCACAGCCTGGCCAGCTCCGCGGAGGACACCCCGGGGTGGTCGGCGACCGCCCGCAGCACCGTGTACTGCGAGATCGACAGGCCCGACTGGCGCAACTCCTCGTCCGAGGCGTGCCGCAGCATCTGCTGCACCCGCTTGACCAGGTAGCCGGGGCGTTGTTCGGTGCGGCGCCGCTCCAGGTCCACGGGTACCCCTGTCTCCAGCGATGATCAACGGTTCCCACCGTAGCCGCCACACGGGACGCGCAACCGCCGGTTCGGACCGGGCTTCGTCACACCGCGATCAGTTGACGGCGGCCAGCAGGGCGGAGCGCTGGGCGGAACCGACCCCGCCGACCCTGCGGGACTCGGCGATCTCGCAGCCGCGCATCAGCTCGGCCGCGCGCACCGGACCGACCCCTGGTAACGCCTTGATCACCGCGAGGATCCTGGTCTTGCGCACGACCTCGTCGGACTCGGCCAGCTTGAAGACCTCCTCCAGGCGCACTGTGCCTGCCTTGAGCCCGGCGAGCAGATCGGCTCGCGCCCTGCGTGCCACCTGGGCCTTGGCCAATGCCTCGGCACGCTGCTGCGCGGTCAGAACCGGGAGAACCATGAGAATCCTTTCGGGAGGGAGCCTGTTCGATAATGGCCCCAACCCGTGCACCGGTGCCGCTGATTCGCGATCTCGGCGGCAAACCACCCACTCAGAGCAATGCGGGCAGCACACAGGTGAGCGTCCCGGCGTCCGCGTCCAGCTCGGCGGCCACCCCCAGCGGCACGGTCAGCTGCCCGGGACAGTGCCCGAAGCCCAGCTCCCACACCACCGGCACACCCAGACCGCCCAGCCGGTCGGCCATCAGCGCCCGCACGTCGGCCAGGTCGCCGCACCGCGACCAGGAGCCCAGCGCGATGCCCGCGACCCCCTCGAACCAGCCCGCCCGCAGCAGTTGGGTCAGGATCCGGTCCAGCCGGTACGGCTCCTCGGTGACGTCCTCCAGCAGCACCACGGCCCCGCGCGGTGGCGGCGGCGCGTCGTGCGCGCCCAGCGCCGAGACCACCAGGCTGGCGTTGCCCCCGCTGGTGAACCCCGTGCAGCGCCCGCCGACCAGCGCGCCCGCACCCGGCCGGGTCAGGACCCGCACCGACTCGGGCTCGAACAGGGTGCGCCGCAGGTGCTCGGCGGCGACCGGGTCCCCGGTGAAGGCCGCCGACCCGATCATCGGTGCGAACAGGGTCACCACGTCCAGGTGCGCGGCGAACGCGTCGTGCACCGCGGTGAGGTCACTGGACCCGGCGAAGACCTTCGGCCCGGCCGCGCGCATCGCCGCCCAGTCCACCTGGTCGAGCACGCGCAGGCAGCCGTAGCCGCCGCGGGCGCCCAGCACCGCGCTGACCGCCGGGTCACACCACGCACGCTGAAGGTCGGCGGCCCGGTCGGCGTCGGAACCGGCCAGGTAGCCGAACACCTCGTGCCGGTCCAGCACGTGCTCGCCGACCCGCACGTCCAGGCCCCACCCGCGCAGCAGCCGCACGCCCTCGGTGAGCAGTTCCTCGGGCACCGGCCCGGCGGGCGCGACCACGGCCACGGTGTCGCCCGGTACCAGCCGTGGCGGGCGGGTCCTCACGTGGCCAGGTCCAGCACCGGCACCCCGGGCGGCTCGAAGCCCATCACCTGCCCGTAGAAGGACAGCTCCGCCTGCACCGCGACCCTGATCGACTCCGCCTTGCGGAATCCGTGCTGCTCGCCCTCGAAGCCGATGTAGGCGTGTCGGGTGCCGCTGCCGCGCACGGCGGCCACGAACCGCTCGCTCTGCGCGGGCGGGCAGATCTGGTCCTCCAGGCCCTGCAACACCAGGATCGGCCCGGCCAGCTTGCCCACCCGGTTGCTGGGCGAGCGCTCCTCGTAGTGCGTCCGTGCCTCGGGCAGCGGCCCGATCAGCCCGGTCAGGTACTGCGACTCGAAGTCGTGGGTCTCCCCGCTGCCAAAGGCCACCAGGTCCATCACCGGGAACATGGCCGTGCCGCAGGCGAAGGTGCTCACCGAGGTCAGCGCCGCCGCGGTGGTGAACCCGCCCGCGCTGCCGCCGCGCACCGCCAGCCGCGCCGGGTCCGCCTCGCCCCGCTCGGCCAGCGCCAGGGCCACCGCGGCGCAGTCGGCCACGTCCACCACGCCCCACTGGCCCAGCAGCCGCTCGCGGAAGGCCCGGCCGTAACCGCTGGACCCGCCGTAGTTCACCGCCACGACCCCGATGCCGCGGCTGGTGAAGTAGGCGAACTCCAGGTCCATGCCGCCGGAGACGGCCCCGGTCGGGCCGCCGTGCACGTGCACCATGAACGGCGGCAGCTCACCCTCGGGCGCCGCGAAACCGGGGTTGGTCGGCGGGTACACGTAGGCGGGCACGGTCTGCCCGTCCGGGCCGGTGAACACCCGGTGCACCGGGGTCGGCAGGTAGGCCGGGTCCACCTCGGGCGCGGAGTGCGAGGTCAGCACCTCGTGCCCGCCGGTGGACAGGTCCAGGCGCACCACG
Organism: Kutzneria viridogrisea DSM 43870; assembly: GCF_000525635.1. Lineage (NCBI taxonomy): Bacteria > Bacillati > Actinomycetota > Actinomycetes > Pseudonocardiales > Pseudonocardiaceae > Kutzneria > Kutzneria viridogrisea. Next base: position 4,930,394 of record NZ_CP007155.1, on the reverse strand, counting down.
GCGCCCTCCCGGTCCGGGCCCGCCGCCACGCCGACCACCACCCCGTCGTGCGCGGCCAGCTGACCGGACCAGATCGGGAAGTCGTTGTCCACCTCGGTGACCGTGCCCGAACGCTCGTCGAGCACCGCCAGCCGCCCGGAGCGCACCACCGCATGCCGCCCGCCGCCCAGCGGGGCGAACCAGCTCGACCCGATCCGCCACAGCGGGCCGCCGATCTCCGCCTCGCAGGCCGCGAGGTTGCGCACGGCACCGGTCATGTCCACCCGGTGCAGGTTCCACCAGCCCTGCGGGTCGGTCAGCACCAGCAGCGAGTCGGCGGCCTCCCAGCGGAACTGGCACACCGACTCGGCCGGGCCGCCCGCGACGACCCGGTGCGGGCCCAGCTCCCCGTCGGTCACCGCGGCCACGCACAGCTGCGAGCCGTCCCAGGGCATGGCCGGGTGGTCCCAGCCGATCCAGGCCACGTGGCGCCCGTCGGGGGAGACCTTCGGGCCGGTCATGAAGTGGTGGCTCGCCGCGAGCTCGCGCACCGCGCCGGAGCCGTCCACCGGCAGGGCCACCAGCGCGCGCCGCACGTCGGGCGCGGCGTCGGAGACCTGGGTCTCCCGCACGCACCACACCTCGGTGCCGTCCGGGCTCGGGCCCAGGTCGGCGTAGCGGTGCCCGTGCAGCCGCTGCGGCTCGGGGCTGATCGCGCGCGGGGTGGCCGCGGGGTCGTCCGGGTCGACCAGGTACACCCGCTGGTCCACCCAGTGCGTGAACGCCAGCCGGGTGCCCTGCGGGGTGTCCACCAGGGTCCAGGGGCGCCCGCCGTACTCGTGCACCCGGTTGCGGACGTTCCAGGGCAGCGGCAGCACGTCGGCGGTCGACCCGTCGGCGCGCCTGCGCACCAGCGCCACCCGGCCACCCTCGTCGGGGCGTGTCTCGGCCCACCACACCTCGGTGCCGTGCAGTGCCACCCACTGCACGGAGCCACCGGCGCTGGCGACCAGGTCGATGCCGACCGGCGAGGTCCACGTCCCATACGGTGCGATCTTCACCACGAACCGACCCTAACCCCGAGCCGCCGCATGATCACGCGCAACTCCCTGACACCCAGGGAAAACTGTGAACCACCCGCACCTCGCGAAGCGGGCGTTGCGGACAGCCCGGGGCCGTCCGGGACACGCCACTTGAGGGGATCGCTCGGCTGGCGCGGGCCGCGTGCCTTAGGGTCGTGTTCGCCATGGCCCGTGTCATTCATGTATTCCGCCAGCCCGAACGGTTCGTCGCAGGGACCGTCGGGCAACCAGGCGAGCGCACCTTCTACCTGCAGGCCGCCCAGGAGGGCAGGCTGGTCAGCGTGGTGCTGGAAAAAGCCCAGGTCGCAGTTCTCGCCGAGCGCATCGGCTCGTTGCTGGAGGAGGTCGCCAGGCGCTTCGGCGCCGAGGTGCCCGAGACCACGCCCGAGGAGGAGCTGGACACCGAACCGCTGACCGTGCCGGTGGAGGAGGAGTTCCGCGTCGGCACGATGGGACTGGGCTGGGACGCCGAGTCCGAGGCGGTCGTGGTCGAGCTGCTCGCGGCCACCGAGGAGGAGGTGGACGAGGCGGTGGTGCTCGACGACACCGAGGAGGGACCCGACGCCGTGCGGGTGTTCCTCAGCCCCGTCGAGGCCCGCGCCTTCGCCAGCCGCGCCGACCTCGTGGTCAACGCCGGGCGCAAGCCCTGCCCGCTGTGCGAGGAGCCCCTCGACCCGGCAGGGCACGTGTGCCCCCGGCAGAACGGCTACCGCCGCACGACCCCCCTCGCGGAGAACTGAGCCCGAGTTGCTGCCCACCGACCCCGGTGCGCTCGACCTGATCGAGCAAGGCCGCATCGAGATCACCGGCCGTCTGGTGGACGCCTCCAACGCCACCCTGTTCGGCACGATCAGCCACGAGGGCGTGCAGGCGCACTGCGTGTACAAGCCGGTCAACGGCGAGCGCCCGCTGTGGGACTTCCCCGACGGCACGCTGGCCGGTCGCGAGGTGGCGACCTACCTGGTGTCGCGCGGCGCGGGGTTCGACCTCGTGCCGCCCACCGTGTTACGCCCCGGCCCGTTCGGTCCCGGCATGGTCCAGCTGTGGGTGGACGTGGACGAGGACGCGGGCCTGATCGACGTGCTGGCCCCGGCCGACCTGCCCGAGGGCTGGCGGGCCGTGCTGCACGCGCAGGACCGGTACGGGGACCCGGCCGTGCTGGCGCACGCCGACCACCCCAGGATGCGGTTGATGGCCGCGATGGACGTGGTGGTCAACAACGCCGACCGCAAGGGCGGGCACGTGCTGCACACCGAGCGCGGCGAGGTCTACGGCGTGGACCACGGCATCTGCCTGCACGCCGAGACCAAGCTGCGCAGCGTGCTGTGGGGCTGGCTGGGCGAGGAACTGCCGCCCGAGGCCGTGGAGGCGCTGCACAAGTTGCGCGCCGGGCTGGACGGGGAACTGGGCGAGCAACTGGCCGAGCACCTGACCATCCGCGAGCTCGGCGCCCTGGCCACCCGCACCGACCTGCTGCTGGCCGCCGGGGTGTTCCCCGAGCCCAGCGGGGACTGGCCCGCGATCCCCTGGCCCGCCTTCTGAGTTCAGCCCCATGAACTCAATAGGAAGCCTTGTGTACTGTTTCGCTGACCGTTAACGTAGCCGCTACCGTCGCCGCGGCTGCAAGGCTGGCCCGCCCCCAGAAGTGGGAAAGGAACAGTTATGCGAAACGGGGCTCCCTGTCGCAACGGACGGTCCACGACGGCTCTCCGGTGCGGCCTCGGCATTGCATCAGTGTTCGCACTCGCCATCGCAACTCCGGCTTTCGCCTCGCCCCTGGGCGTGGTGTCACCTGATTCACCGCAGGTGGTCGCGGCACCCGCGGCCTCCGGTGGGGACCTCACGGATCCCGCCAAGAAGGAAATCGCGATGGAGCTGGTCTCCAGCGCGGAGAACTCCTCGCTGAACTGGAAGGCCCAGTACAGCTACATCGAGGACATCGGTGACGGCCGCGGCTACACCGCGGGCATCATCGGGTTCTGCTCCGGCACCGGGGACATGCTCGACCTGGTGGAGCGCTACACCAACGCCAAGCCGGGCAACGTGCTGGCCAAGTACCTGCCCGCGCTGCGCAAGGTCAACGGGTCGGACTCGCACGCGGGACTGGGCAACGCCTTCGTCTCCGACTGGAAGAAGGCGGCCACCGACAGCGCGTTCCGCAGCGCGCAGGACGGTGAGCGCGACCGGGTGTACTTCAACCCGGCCGTCAACCAGGCGAAGTCCGACAAGCTCGGCGCGCTCGGCCAGTTCATCTACTACGACGCCGTCGTCATGCACGGCCCCGGAACCGATGGCGACAGCTTCGGCGGAATCCGGGCCGCGGCAATGAAGAAGGCGAAGACGCCCGCTCAGGGCGGTAATGAGACCGCTTATCTCAACGCGTTCCTGGACGCGCGCAAGGTGGTCATGAAGAAGGAGGAAGCGCACGCGGACACCTCGCGTGTCGACACCGAACAGCGCGTTTTCCTCAACGCCGGGAACCTGGACCTGCACACCCCGCTGAAGTGGAAGGTGTACGGGGACTCCTACGAAATCAACTGATCTGCGACTGTGCCCTCCGGCAGGGCCGGAGGGCACAGTCATCCGGCTTGGGTGCGGTCAGCGGGAGCGGTCCCGCGCCGAGGCCCGATGCTCGACGTGCTCGACCACCGAGCCGTCCGGGTGGCGGGCGAACAGCGCCCGGCCGACCGGGGCCGGGTCGGGGCCGCGGAGCAGGTCCGCGCCTGCGGCAAGCAGGCGGCCGGGCACCGGGTCCAGGTCGGGATGCAGCACGACGGCCCGCACGGCACTGACCTCGGCGAGCACCTCGGGTGGCCCGGTGAGCAGGCAGAACCCGCCGACCGTCGCCACGGTGAGCCCGGTCTCCAGCGGCAGGTTCGCGGACTGTCGAACGCCCTGGACCCGCTCGTAGAACGCGATGGTCGCGGCGAACTCCTCCGGGGCGACCGGGACCGTGGTGTAGCAGTGCGGGGCGGTCAGGTACGAGGAGTCGGGGCGCTCACGCCACCAGCTGTCGTGGTTGGTCACCAGCCCAGCCTCGGTCTGCCGAGCGTTCACAGCAATGCCAGTCTCTGCCGTGCTGCCTTAAGCTCTGCTTCATGCTTGATCCGCGCAGGCTGCTGGTCCTGGACGCCGTGGTGCGCGCCGGGTCGATGACCGCGGCCGCCCAGGAGCTGGGGTTCTCGCCCGCCGCGGTCTCGCAGGCGATCGCCGCGCTGGAACGCCAGGCGGGCACGCGGCTGCTGCGGCGGCACGCCCGCGGGGTGCGACCGACCGCCGCCGGTGAGCTGATCGCCGGGCACGCCGCCGTGGTCGCCGACCGGGTCCAGCGCGCCGGTGAGGACCTGACCGCGCTCGCCCGCGCAGAGGCCGGGACCGTGCGGATCGGCTCGTTCTCCTCGGCCACCGCCTCGATCCTGCCCGCGGCGGCCCGCGCACTGGGCCGCGCCCACCCCGGGCTGCGCCTGCACGTGGCGGACCAGGACGCCGAGCAGGCCGTCGAGTCCGTGCGGCGCGGGGAGCGGGACCTCGTCCTGGTGGCCGCGTTGTTCGGCGCCGCCTCGTTGGACCTGACCGGGCTGGCCGTCACCGAACTCGGCGAGGAGGTGGTCCGGCTCTGCCTGCCGGTCGGCCACCGGCTGCACGGCCCCGGCCCCGTCGCACTGGACGAGGCCGCCGCCGAACCGTGGATCCTCAACGAGGACGCGGTGTGCGCCGCCACGCTCGCGCGGATCGCCACGGACGGTTCGGCGCGGCCGAGGGTGAGCATGCGCACCAGGGACCACGCCAGCACCCTCGGGCTGGTCGCCGCCGGTCTCGGCGTGGCGCTCGTGCCCGGCCTGCTCCGCCCCCGAGACGGCGACGGGGTGGTGGTCCGCGAGCTGCACCCATGCCCGCGCCACCCGGTACTGCTGCTCGCGGGCGAGGAGGACTCGCCCACCGTCACCGCGGTGGCCAAGGCGCTCACCGAGGCGGGCCGCGCAGCCCTGGGCCGATAGTGAACGGATAAAGGATCTTCCTAATGTCCACGCAGGGCCGGGGGAGGGCCCCGGCTGACGCATGGGGGAGGAATCTTGGGACGCACTCAACGCGTGGCTGGTGCTGTGCTGTCCGCTTCGCTCGCGCTGACGGTGGCCACGGGGCTGGCGCCCACGGCCATGGCCGCGCCCGCGGCGTGCACGTGGCAGCAGACGATCCTGCCGCTGCCCAGCGGGGCGCCCACTGGTGAGGTGTGGGCGAGCGACAACAACGGCGGCTACGCGGGCACGGTCTCCTTCGGCGCGGACTCCGCGAATGGCGAGCCCGCGGTGCTGTGGAAGAACGGCAAGATCACCAACCTCGGACTGCTTGCCGGGCACCAGAAGTACGTGTCGGTGACCGGGGTCAACCAGGCCGGGACCGTGGTCGGTTCGGCCCCGAAGAACACCGGGTTCGGCGAGCCCACCGCGTTCCGGTCCCGCAACGGCAAGCTGGCGGCGCTGCCCGAGCTGCCCAAGGCCATCGGGTCCACCGCACAGGCCGTCAACGAGCGCGGTGACATCGTCGGCGGCGTGCTCACCGAGGACCAGATCTGGCAGCCGGTGATCTGGCCCGCCGACAAGCCGGGCACCGTGGTCAGGCTGACCGGGCTGCCCACCGGCGGGAACTCGATCGTGGAGGGCATCGACAAGGACGGCACCCTGCTCGTCTCGTACGACCACCCGACCAGGAGCAGGGTCGGCTACCTGTGGAAGGACGGCACGGCGCACGAGCTCGCCATGCCCGAGGACGCCTACGACGTGGTGCTGCGCGGTATCTCCAACGGCAGGGTCATCGGCCAGGTGAGCTACGGCAAGGGCGGTGACGGCCCGCTGCTGTGGGACCGCGACGGCAAGCCCTCGGTGCCGCCGCGTGCCGCTGACCTTCAGGGCATCAACCGCGACGGCCAGCTCGTGGGCCGCACCGACGACCCGAGCAGGCACGAGTTCGGCGTCTGGAAGGCGGGCAAGCTGGACTCCACGATCAGCTACACCGCCGACCACGGGCTGGAGCTGCACGTCTCCAGCGACGACGGCAGCATCGCGGGCCGCAGCTGGAAGTTCCCCGGCGGCTTCGACCAGCCGACCGTGTGGAGGTGCGGCTGACCACGCCGCGGTAGGGCTCGACGGCCACGTGCGAGGCACGACCTCATGCACCGCACGTGGCCGCCGACCCTTACCGACCGGCCGACCGCGCGCTGCCGTGGGACCTGGCGGTCGGCGACAGCAAGATCCTCAGCTAGGGTCGGCGACCATGCGCTCCCACGACTACGGCCGTGACGTGCTCGCCGGCGGGCAACGTCGCAAGCAGGTCCCCGAGGTGGCCGCCGAGCCCGGGCTGGTCGCCGAGGACCCGGCCACGGGTTTTTGCGGGGCCGTGGTCCGGATCGAGTCGGGCACCGTCGTGCTGGAGGACCGGCACGGCCGCCACCGCGTGTTCCCGCTCGTGCCCGCCGGGTTCCTGATCGACGGCAAGCCGGTGACCCTGGTGCGCCCGCGGGCCACCGGTACGCCCGCGCGGACCCGGTCGGCCTCCGGCTCGGTACGGGTGGCCGACGTGCGCGCGCAGGTCGCCAAGGACAGCCGGATCTGGGTGGAGGGCCTGCACGACGCCGAACTGGTGGAGCGGGTCTGGGGTCACGACCTGCGCGTGGAGGGCGTGGTCGTCGAGCCGCTCGACGGGGTGGACGTGCTCGCCGAGCGCATCACCGAGTTCGGCACCGGCCCCGGCAGGCGGCTGGGCGTGCTGGTGGACCACCTGGTCACCGGCAGCAAGGAGTCCCGGCTGGTCTCGGCGATCCGTGACGAGCACGTGCTGGTCACCGGCCACCCGTACGTGGACATCTGGCAGGCGGTCAAGCCCGCCTCGGTGGGGATCCGGCAGTGGCCGGTCGTGCCGCGCGGCGTGCCGTGGAAGGAGGGCATCTGCCAGGCCCTGGGCTGGGGCGAGCCCGCGGCGGGCTGGCGCCGCGTGCTCTCCGGCGTGCGGTCCTTCCGCGACCTGGAGACCCCGCTGATCGGTGCCGTCGAACGACTGATCGACTTCGTCACCGACCCGTCCTGACTCGCGTTTCGCGATCACGCCGCGACATCCGACTGATAGTGAAGCTCACTGGCAGTGTGGTCGGTGGTGCCCGAGCATCGTGGCGATCACAGACGCCGGGGCTTGCGGTACGAGCCGCCACGCGCAGAGTGCTGTGCGGCCTCGTTGCGGAGACCGGACCCGCGCAACGTGTCAGCTTGATCCGAATCGATCGTTCTGGTTAGCTTGCCGTTGGTGGCCGCGCCAGGGGGCGGGTCATCCGTAGCTCGGCAATTGCGGGCTCGTCACCGCCTCAGTAGTAGAGGCGCCGGCATGAAGGACGTCCTCTCGTCGTCGTGAACCGCCCGCGCACGCCCCCTGGGGTTCTCGGCTTCTCCGGAGACTCGTGGTCTGCCTTGGGGGGAGAGAGTGATGGCACCTCCACGCCGCGACGAACCTGTGATTGATATCCTCGGAACTGGAGTACGAATGCGTGTCATCATCGTTGGCGCGGGACTCGGCGGCCTTGCGCTTGCCCGATTTCTGCGCCGCGCGGATATCGACGTATCCGTCCATGAGCGTGACGAGGCCTTTGAGCAACGGCCGCAGGGGGCGCGAATCCACCTCGACGAGCGTGGGATCGGCGCGCTGCACGCCTGCCTTACCGCATCCGAAAGCAGATTCCTTGACGCCACCCTGGGGCAGCCCGACGAGTACGTCACCATCCTCGATGAATCCGATCTCGCGATCGTGAAGCGCCGGAAGTCCATCGGCCGGGAGGGGAATCCCAACGCGATACGACCCGGCGCGTCGGCGAGTCGTCGTATCGTGCGACGGCTTCTCGCCCATGGCGTGCACGACACGATCCGATTCGGTTCGGCGTTGACCGGTTACACTGAGCACACGGCAGGAGTCACCGTCCGATTCGCCGACGGGACGGTGGACGAAGCCGATTTTCTCGTCGGGGCGGATGGCATCGGATCCGCTGTGCGCCAGCTACGGCTACCCGGGGCCACGGTCAGCGACAGCGGATTGCGACTGTTGCAGGCGAAAACGCCGATCACGCCCGAGCTGATCGCCACCGGTGTGATCGACCGGATCGAAGGCAGCTTCACCCTGACCGCGATCGGCGACGTGCAGGCGATCATTGGCGCGGTCCGCTTCGGAGAACAACCCGCTGCCGCCGCGGAACGGCTCATACCTGGTTTCGATCCGGGTGACCTGCATGACTATGTCATGTGGGGGCTCCTGTTGCGACGGCACCAGCTCGGGGACCTCGACCGCGACTTCACCCGCCGATCACCCGCCGGCTTGTCCGACCATCTGCGGAGCGTCACCGCGACGGCCCACCCTGTGTTCAAGCTCCTGTTCGACCAGGCATTTCCCGACCAGTTCCACGGCCTGGCAATGGGAACTTCCCGCGAAGTCCCCGCGTGGACACCGGGCCGGGTCACCCTGCTCGGAGACGCCATCCACGCGATGTTGCCCACCAGGGCCTCAGGGGCCAACTCCGCCCTGCAGGACGCGCGCCGGCTGGCCGACGCGATCCTGTCCGTGCACGCCGGCGCCCAGGCATGGGAACACGCGATCGGCGGCTACGAGAACCTGCTCCGACGTGACGGTTTCCAGGCGGTACGGGCTTCGTTGAACGGTGTCCGCGAGCTCGATGAGGATCTCACAACCGCCGCGGCGTCAGTCGACTCGTAGAACGTCGAGCACATCCCAGCGCGCGTCCGCGTCGCCACCTCATGATTGGTAGGCTGAAATGATGACACTCCGGGAACGGCCACGTCGAGGCCCTGTCCGCAGAGAACAGATCGCGGCCGCGGCCTTGGCCGTTCTTCTCGATCGCGGCTACGCGGGCACGTCGATCCGAGCCATCGCCGAGCAGGCCGGCTGCTCCCTGGAAACGCTGTACCGGCACTTCGAAAACAAGGAAGCCCTGTTCCTTGAACTGGTCAATTCTTTCCGGAAACGTATAGTTGAACCCTTGCATAAAGCGGCCGCCGCACCCGCCACCGACCGCGATCTCAAAGAGGCGCTCACGCGCGCTGGCACACTACTCTTCGACGTTCTCACCAGCGACGAAGGCCTGAAAATGCAACGCCTGACCTTCGCTGAATCGGGTCGGTTTCCCCAGCTGGGGCGGCTCGTCTACGACGAGGGGATCAAACCCTTCGACAACGCTGTTGCCGCTATCCTCAGCGCCGCCGCCGCGCGCGGGCTCCTGCAGTGCTCGGACCCGCTTGAGGCGGCACGCATGTTCAGCGGCATGATCTTGTTCGACCCACGGGAACGACTGCTCCTGGGAATTGAACAACCAAAATCGCTCGACAGCCGTTCCGATTACATAGAACGCGTCGTCACGCTTTTCCTCACAGGGGCTCGCGGCCCCGCCGGAACTCGACGGTAATTCGTATCAGGAATTGGTGGCCTCGCGGAATCAACTGCCACGTGTTCTCTGGCGGGCGTCGCGGTTGGTGGCGGTGGTGAGGTTGAGTCGCCGGTCCAGGTGCTGGCGCATGTGCCGCGGGTCATGAAGCCTGCTCGGCTCCGGTCAGCATGGCGACCATGCTGTGGGGTGCGTCCTCACCGAACATGACCTTGTAGATGTCATCGTCTTCCGCTTGAGCGGCTGCGCGCGTGAACATGATCTGCTCGTGCTCGGCGAGGGCGGCTGCCACGTCGTCAGGGTGTGTGAGGATGGCCTGACCGAGTTCGGCGCCGTCCTGCATGGCCAGGTTGGCACCTTCACCGTTGGGCGGCATGAGGTGAGCGGCGTCGCCAAGCAGGGTCACTCCCGGTACTCGGTCCCAGCGGTGTCCGGTCGGCAGTGTGCACAGGCGGCGCAGGACCGGTGGGGTGTCGCTGTCGGTGATCAGGGCGGTGAGCTCGGGGGCCCAGCCGTCGAATTCCTCGGCGACCCGCGCGGTCACGGTTGCGGCATCGGTGATGTCGATATCGGCGAGCCAGTCCTGTGGCTTCATCAGCTGTGCGTAGGTGTGTAGGGTCCCGCCGCGCTCCCGGTGAGCCAGGAGTCCCTTGCCCGGCGCGAGCGCGAACAGCGATCCGGCGCCGACCGCCGCTGCGGTGTCGGGATGGCGGGTGTCGCCGTCGAACAGGAAAGTCTCGATGACCGCGACGCCGATGTACTCGGGGGTGGCGTCGGAGAGCAACGGGCGAACCCGCGACCACGCACCGTCTGCGCCGACGAGCAGGCTCGTGACGACAGGGCTGGCGTCGGCGAAGCTCACCTCATGGCGGCCCTCATCGAGGGCCCGTACGCCGGTGACCTTGTGCCCCCATCGGACGGTGCCGCGCGGAAGCGAGTCGAGCAGCAACTGCCGCAACTCGCCGCGCGGCACCTCGGGACGCTCGCCGGTGCCGTCGTCGGGTCGGTCGAGCAGAACGGTGCCCTTCCGGTCGAGGACCCGGTAGGACTCGCGGCCGGCCAGGATGAGCTTGCGAAACCCCTCGGTCAGGCCGGCCGCTTCGAGCGCCGGTTGGCCGTTCCACGGGTGGATGTCGAGCAGCCCGCCCTGGCGGCGCGCGGTCGGCGAGGGTTCCGCCTCGTAGACCGTGACCGGGGTGCCGTGCTTGTGCAGGACGCGGGCCAGCACAAGGCCGCCGAGGCCAGCTCCGATGATCGTGACCGGTGTCGTCATGGTGCCTCCCAGAGACTCGTTGGATCGTCGCTCCAATACGCTACCACCGATTTGGATCGTCGCTCCACAGGTGCGAGACTGGGACCCATGGCGGCCAAGGCCCAACGGACCCCGCGGCGCACGGACGCGCTCTCCAAGGAGCGCATCATCGAGGCCGCGACCGAGATCCTCGACACCGACGGCGAGAACGCGCTGACCCTGCGGGTGCTCACCACTCGCCTGAACACCGGCTACGGGGCGATCTACCACCACGTGGCGAACAAGAGCGACGTACTCGCGGCGGCCACCGACGAGGTCATCGCCCGCGTGATGACCGGCGTGGTCATCGACGCGCCGCCGCGGGAAGCACTGCGTGCCCTCGCGCTCGGCCTGTTCGACGCCATCGACGCACACCCCTGGGTCGGCGCCCAACTCTCCCGCGAACCGTGGCGCCCCGCGCTCCTGGAGATCTACGAGAGCATCGGCAGACTGCTCGACGCACTCCACGTGCCCGAGCGAGCGCTCTTCGATGCGGCGGGCGCGCTGGTGAACTATGTCCTCGGCGTCGCCGGGCAGAACGCCGCGAACGCCCGGGCCCTCGCCCACGGCGAGGCGGACCGATCGGTCTTCCTGGCCACCGCCGCCGCACACTGGTCGCAGCTCGACCCCGACAAGTACCCGTTCGTGCACAAGGCGGCGACGCAGCTGCGCGAGCACGACGACCGCGAACAATTCCTTGCCGGCGTCGACATCTTCCTGGCCGGTATCGCAACCCTCCGATAGACGACCAGTACCCCTGGCGCCGGTTACCAGAGGGTTCTTGCATCCACCCAGGCCGACCAGACCCTCAGGGGATCGGCTCCCGCAGTGCGTCCATGACGAGGTCGAGCAGTCGTTCGGTCTGCTCGGGCGTCTCGGCCGCCGCGGTGCTGAGGAAGATCCCCAGCAGCAGCGCGGTGACGTCGTCCGGGGCGACGTCACCACGAAGCGAGCGGGCCTGGGCCCCGCTGGCCAGGATCGTGGCGATCGCGGCGGTGATGCGTTCCCGGGTACTCGGGGTGGCGATCCGCCCCGAGGCCCAGCCGGCGCGAAGCGTCTCGGCCATGCCGCGCTTCGTCGCGACGAAGGCGGCGTAGCGCCCCATCCAGGCACGCAGCGCCGCGTCCGGCGGGAGTTCCGCGAGCAGGGTGGCAACGCAACCGGTGACCTCGTCGAGCTCGGCGGCGTACACGGCCTCCACCAGGGCCTCACGGGTGGGGAAGTGGCGGTACAGCGTGCCGATGCCGACCCCGGCCTCCCGGGCGATGCCCTCGAGCGAGACGGTGTCGGTGGCGGCCGCGAACGCGGCCCGCGCGACCTGGATGAGCATGTCGCGGTTGCGCAGGGCGTCGGCGCGCGGGGCGCGGACGCCACGTGCCTTCTTCCCGGTGTCGGAGCTCAAAGCGGAGGCACCTCCGTTAAAGTGTTACAGTCAGTGGAGCGGAGGCCACTCCGTTTATCGTATCGTTTCATGTTGAAGGACTCCCCATGACCACGAACAGCACGTCCTCCGCTGAGCTCACCACCACCGGGGTTCCGCGCGCCGGGGGAGCCGGGACGATCGCCGGTCACACGGTTTCCCGCATCGGATTCGGCGCGATGCAGCTGGAGCGCCTGCGCGCCGACCGCAACGCCGCTATCGCCCTGCTGCGCCGCGTGGTGGAGCTGGGCATCGATCACGTCGACACCGCCCAGTTCTACGGCGACGGCTTCGTCAACGGGCTCATCCGCGACGCGTTGCGCCCCGAGGACGGCGTCGTGGTCGTCAGCAAGGTCGGCGCCGACCCCGACCCCGGCGGTGCCATCCCGCTGCGTCCCGCCCAGCGGCCCGAACAGCTGAGGGCCAGTGTCGAGGACAACCTCACATCCCTTGGCCTCGACCAGATCCCGGTGGTGAACCTGCGCCGCCTGGACACCCGGCCGGGTCTGCGCGCCGAGGGCGACCAGGTCGTCGACCTCGACGACCAGCTCGCGGTGATGACCGCGCTGCGGGACGAGGGCAAGATCGGTGCGATCGGTCTGAGCGCGGTCACCCTGGACGGACTGCGCCGGGCCCTTCCCGCGGGGATCGTCTGCGTCCAGAACTCCTACAGCCTGGTCGCGCGCGGTGACGAGGAGATGCTCCGGCTCTGCACCGCCGAGCAGATCGCCTGGGTCCCGTTCTTCCCGCTCGGCGGCGCCTTCCCCGGCATGCCGAAGGTGACCGAGGACCCGGCCGTCGCCGCGGTCGCGCGGTCCCTGGGCCGCACCCCCGAACAGGTCGGCCTCGCCTGGCTGCTGCGCCACGCGCCCAACGTGCTACTCATCCCCGGCACCGCGAACACCGGCCACCTCGAGGCCAACGTCGCCGCCGCAACGATCGCCCTGGACGAGGCCGCCCTGTCCGAGCTGGACGCGGTCCGGTCGCGCTCCACCGACGTCCCGCTCGGCTGAGCCGCAGCCCAGTCGCAGCCCCGAGTTCGCAGGTCACGTCAAGATCACGCCGGGGGCGTCACCCATCGGTGGTCGGCACCATCTGACACGATGGGGCCATGGCCGCTGTGCTGTGGCTCCTGCTCGGAGTGGCGCTGATCATCGCCGAGGTCCTCTCCGGGGACTTCGTGCTGGTGATGCTCGGTGTGGCCGGTCTGTCCGCCTCGATCACCGAGGCGCTGACCGGCAACCTGGTCGCCGACCTCGTGGTGTTCGCCGTGGTGGCGGTCGGCCTGGTGCTGGGCGTGCGCCCGGTGCTGCGGCGCAGGCTCGGCGCGGACACCCCTGAGAGCAGGACCAACGTGGCGGCGCTCAAGGGGGCCAAGGCCATCGTGCTGTCCACTGTGGACGAACATGGCGGGCAGGTGCGGATCGGCGGCGAGGTCTGGTCCGCGCGGTCCTACGAGGCAACGCACACCTTCGAACCGGGCAGGCAGGTCATCGTCATGGACATCTCGGGAGCGACCGCCGTCGTGTGGGCGGAGAACTGATGGAGGCCGCAGCTGTGACCACGGTCATCGTCGTCATCGTCATCATCCTGGTGCTGTTGACGATCCTGGTGAAGTCGGTGCTGGTGATCCCGCAGGCCACCGCCGCGGTGATCGAGCGGCTGGGCCGCTACCGCGCCACGGCCGCGCCGGGCCTGAACATGCTGGTGCCCTTCTTCGACCGGGTGCGCGCCCGCATCGACCTGCGCGAGCAGGTGGTCTCCTTCCCGCCGCAGCCGGTGATCACCCAGGACAACCTGACGGTGTCCATCGACACGGTGGTCTACTTCCAGGTCACCGACCCGCGCTCGGCGGTCTACGAGATCTCCAACTACATCGTCGGCGTGGAGCAGTTGACCACCACGACCCTGCGCAACCTGGTCGGCGGCATGAGCCTGGAGGAGACGCTGACCTCCCGCGACCAGATCAACGGGCAACTGCGCGGGGTGCTGGACGAGGCCACCGGCCGCTGGGGCATCCGCGTGGCCCGGGTGGAGCTCAAGGCGATCGACCCGCCGCCCTCCATCCAGGACTCGATGGAGAAGCAGATGCGCGCCGACCGCGAGAAGCGCGCGATGATCCTCACCGCCGAGGGCCAGCGGGAGTCGGCGATCAAGACCGCGGAGGGGCAGAAGCAGGGGCAGATCCTGGCCGCGGAGGGCGCCAAGCAGGCCGCGATCCTCGCCGCGGAGGCCGACCGGCAGTCCCGGATCCTGCGCGCGCAGGGTGAGCGGGCCGCCCGCTACCTGCAGGCGCAGGGCCAGGCCAAGGCCATCGAGAAGGTCTTCGCCGCGATCAAGGCGGGACGGCCGACGCCCGAGGTGCTCGCCTACCAGTACCTGCAGACCCTGCCGCAGATGGCGCAGGGCGACGCGAACAAGGTGTGGCTGGTGCCCAGCGACTACGGCAAGGCCCTGGAGGGCTTCGCCAGGATGCTCGGCGCACCCGGCGAGGACGGCGTGTTCCGCTACGAGCCCCCGGCCGACACCGGCCCGGCCAAGGCGCCCGAGGAGGACGACGCGTCGATCGCGGACTGGTTCGACACCGCACCCGACCCGGAGGTGGCCAAGGCGGTGCGGGCCGCCGAGCAGGTCGCGGCCACCCCGGTGCCCGGCCCGCTCGACCCCGCGCACCCGGTGACCCCGCCGGCCGGTAACACTGAGTTGTCGGACGGTCAGGGCAGCTGACCACCCATGGCGGTGGCCCCGACCTGGCGGTCGAGGCCACCGCCATGTTCGGCGTATTCCGCCAACCGTGTCGGAAAATGTTGTTTCTATTCTGTGAACACGCACCCTGGGTGCGTGTGCGGCTACCGCCCGGTGCGCTCCAGCACCAGCAGGTCAGCCGTTTGGATTACTGGAACCGGGGGTGTACCCGCCGCCTGTTCGGCCGCCTCGCGCATCGCCGCCATGCCCTCGGCGATCTCCTGCTCGCTCATCAGCTGCAGAGTGGAAAACGAGCGGTGGCGGAATCGTTCGTAATAGGCGGGCAGACTGGGCGCCACGAGCTGGTCCACCGAGTCCATGGCGATCCTGGCCAACCCCGCCTCGGCGAACTGCTCCACCACCTCCGCCAGTTCGGGGAACACCGAGTCGTCCACCTCCCGGCCGCGCGGGAAGAAGCGGTACCACAGGTGGTCGTGCATCTGACCAGAGAATCCGCTGTGGACCATCAGCCGGGCGCCCGGTCGCAGCACCCTGGTGAGCTCCTTGACCGCCAGCGCCCGGTTGTCCACGTGGTGCAGGACCAGGAACATCACGGCCAGGTCGCAGCTGGCGTCGGGCAGCGGCACCGACTCCGCCCTGCCGTCCAGGTAGCTGACCGCCGGGTGGGGGTGGGACAGCTCGGCCTGGGCGCGCATCCGCGCCGAGGGCTCGACCCCGTAGACCGGGCCGCTGAAGGTCTCGGCGATGGCGTCGCTGAACCGGCCCGTGCCCGAGCCGAGGTCGAGCACGGTCAGCGGGCGTCGCGCGGGGGCGTTGCGGGTCAGGGCGGCCATCCACGTGGCGACGGTCTCGGGCGGCAGAACCCGCCCACGTTCGTACACGGCATGCAGCCGCTCGTCGTAATCAACGTGGATATGCATGCGCCAACCTTAGAGATCGGATTATGTGCCCGCACTGCTCCGGAAGGGTGACGGGCGTATTCTCACGTTTACCCATGAACGGAACGGTGTTTTGTTAAACGTTCTTTTACCTTACCAGTTGAGAGGTGTTTGCGGAAAGTTTTCCGCCCTGCTCCACACATGCAATTCACTGTCACATCAGGCACGCGTCCGCAATCGATGCGTGACTGACTATGAACCCAGGTGGCGCACGGCATTCGCGGTCACGCAGGGGCGTCACTGTGCGCGCCGTACTGCATCCTCGCGGTGACCGCGTTGCTCCGAATGGTTCTTGTCCGTGCACCTGCGGTGTGAAATAGGGTTTGATGATCTGATGATCGGCGGCCAACCCGGTGCGACGGATGGGGATCTGGCTCGTACGCGCGGTGCGATCGAGGCGGCGCTGACCAGTGGTGACACAGCGTGGCAGGCGCTGGCCGAGGTGGTGGCCGCGCTGGAGGGCATCGTGCGCGCCGCCCGTGCCGCGCAGGGCGTTGAGCTGTCGGAGTACGTGGTGGAGGCCCTGGCCGGCGCACTGGTGCGGCTGAGCGATCGCGACGCCCGCCTGCGCGAACTGGCCCAGCGCGCGCTGGCCGCCCACGCCGTGGCCTGCCGACTGCACCAGGGCGACCCGGAGCGGCTCGCGCAGTGGCTGGTGCGGTTGCAGCTGGAGCACCCGGAGGGCCCCGAGGTGCGGCTGACCGACTACGCGGGCGCGCTGGGCTCGCCGGGACTGGCCCACTACCGGGCGCTGGTCGAGACGATGTGCGCCGAGCTGGACGTGGTGGAGTTCGGCCGGACCCCCTGGTTCGACCGGTACCGGTGGGCGGTGCTGCGGGTCACCGAGGACCTCGCCGAACACCTGGGCGATGTGGACCTGCACGTGCTCGCGCTGGGCAAGGACCTGTCCTCGGGCTGGCACTACCTGCGCATCGCCACCCTGTTGCAGGAGGCGGGCCGCTCCGAGCAGGTGCTGGAGTGGGTCGGGCGGGGCCTGGCCGCCAGCGGCTGGCGCGGCGCCGCCGCCCGGCTGGTCGACGTGGCCGTGGACGAGTGCGTGCGGATGGGCTGGTTCGACCGCGCCGTCTCGCTGCGCATGCGGATCTTCACCAGCCAGCCCGGCATGGACAGCTACCTGCGGCTGCGCGCGGTCGCCGAGCACGGCGGGCACTGGCCCGACCACCGCGAGACCGTGCTGCGCAGACTGCGCGAGGGCGCCACCGACGTGGAGGTCAACTCGCTGCTGGTGCGCGTGCTCATCCAGGACGGGCAGGACGACGCCGCCTGGCAGGCCGCCATGGACAACGGCTGCACCGACGCGGTGTGGGCCGAGCTGGCGCGGATCCGCTCGGCCAGCCACCCGCGCGACGCCATCGCGGTCTACCGGGGGCTGGTCGAACAGGAACTGGTCAAGGATGACCACCGGCACAACGAGGAACTCGTGGTGGAGCTGCTCGCCCAGCTGCGCACCCTGTTCACCCGCACCGGGCGGCAGGACGCGTTCAACTCCTACCTGGAGGGCGTGAAGTCCCGGCACGTGGCCGACCGGCAACTGCTCGACGAGCTGACCAAACGCGGCCTGTGAGCGCTGCCGCCAGTACTGTTCGGGCGGTAGTGATCCACTCACGAGTGCGAGGAGTTCCGCTGTGGCCACGAACCGCGTCGCGACCACCGTCTGGGAGGGCGAGCTGCTCAAGGGCAGCGGCGTCGTCACCCTCGAGTCCTCGGGCATCGGCCAGTACCCGGTGTCCTGGCCCTCCCGCGCCGAGCAGGCCAACGGCAAGACCAGCCCGGAGGAGCTCATCGCGGCGGCGCACTCCAGCTGCTTCTCGATGGCGCTCTCGCACGGGCTGACCGGTGCGGGCACCCCGCCCACCCGGCTGGAGACCAAGGCCGAGGTGACCTTCCAGCCCGGTGAGGGCATCACCGGCATCCACCTGACCGTCCGCGGTGAGGTCCCCGGCCTGGACGCCGAGGGCTTCGTCAGCGCCGCGGAGAACGCGAAGAAGAACTGCCCGGTCAGCCAGGCGCTGGCCGGTACCACGATCACGCTCAGCGCCGAGCTCGCCTGAGACCCGTGCGGGGACCTCACCCGAGGTCCCCGCACGGGCCCTAGGGTCGGGGCATGGACCTGGTCGAGGTGTGCTTCGCCGGAGCGGCCGCACAGGCCGAACTGCTGCGTTCGGGCGAGCTGTCCGCCCGCGAACTGACCGATGCGCTGCTGGCCCGCATCGAACGGCACGACCGCGAGCTCAACGCCTACCGACTGGTGTTCGCCGACCAGGCCCGGCAGGCGGCCAGCGAGGCCGACGAGCGCCGCGCGCACGGCGAGGACGCCCCACTGCTGGGCGTGCCGATCGCGGTCAAGGAGGACCTGGCGCTGGCCGGGCTGCCGACGACCACGGGCACCGACTCGGTGCGCACGGTGGAGGCCGCCGACTCGGAGGTGGTCCGCAGGCTGCGCGCGGCGGGAGCGGTGATCATCGGCCGCACGCGCATGCCGGAACTGGGGCTGTGGCCGTTCACCGAGTCGGCCTCCGCCGGGGCCACGCGCAACCCGTGGTCGACGGGGCACACCCCGGGCGGTTCCAGCGGTGGGTCGGCGGCAGCGGTGGCGGCGGGCCTGGCCGGTGCCGCGATCGGTACGGACGGGGCGGGGTCCATCCGCATCCCGGCGGCCTGCACGGGCCTGTTCGGGCTCAAGCCGCAGCGCGGGCGGGTGTCGCTGCACCCGCTGGGCGAGGAGTGGACCGGCATGGTGGCCGCCGGGCCGATCACCCGGCACGTGCGGGACTGGGCGCTGGTGGCCGACCAGATCCGCGGCAGCCTGCCCAGCGACCCGGTGGCCGCGATCCCGCCGAGGACCAGCTTCGTCACCGCCGCCGACACCCCACCGCCGAGGCTGCGCATCGCCCTGTCGCTCAAGCCGTGGGGCGTGGGCGTGCCGGTGGACCCGGTGGTGCGCCAGGCAGTGGTCGACACCGCGCGGCTGCTCACCGAGCTCGGCCACGAGGTGGTGCCGCGCGACCCGGAGTACCTGGACCCGACCAGCCTGTTCGGCCTGGCGCCGCGCTACCTGGGCAGCGCCGCCGAGGGCGTGGCCGCACTCGACCGGCCCGAGTCGCTGGAACGGCGCACCCGGCAGGTCGCCGCGCTGGGCCGCCTGCTGCCTCGGGGCCTGGTGGCCCGCTCGCGGCGGTTCGGCGAACGGCTGTCGGCCACCGCCAACCGGGTCTTCGACCACGCCGAGGTGCTGCTCACCCCCACGCTGACCCGGTTGCCGCTGCGGGTGGGCGAGTGGCAGGACAAGCCGACACCGCTGGCCCTCGTCCTGGCCAACCAGTACACCGGGTTCCTGCCGCTGTGGAACATCGCGGGCAACCCGGCGGCCTCGGTGCCCGCCGGGTTCAGCCCCGAGGGCCTGCCGCTGGCGGTGCAGCTGGTCGGCCGCCCGCACGACGAGTGCACCCTGCTGTCGCTGGCGGCCCAGGTCGAGCAGGCCCGGCCGTGGGCGGACCAGCGCCCGGCGATGTCGTGACGGCGGTTCCTCCACTCGGCGGTTTGTTGATCTTATCCAGTAGGGTCGCGCCATGCTTCGACGTTTCGACAGCGAAACAACCCTGTCCTGGGTGCTGTCCGGACTTGCCGGGATGACGGGTGCGACCGCGTTCACCCACAGTTCTGGATATTTTGTCACGTTCATGACAGGAAACACGGAGCGTGCCGTTCTGGGGTACTTCACCGAAGCGCCCCAGCTGGCCCTGGCCTCGCTGTCGCTGATCGCGGCATTCCTCGTCGGCGTCGTGGTCGCCTCGCTGCTGCGCCGTCACCTGTGGAAACGCCATCCGCACGGGGCCAGCGTGCTGACCACCGCGGCACTGGTGCTCTCGACCATGATCGATCTGGAGGTGAACGGCTGGACCGGGCGTGAGGTCACGTTCACCCCGATCCTGCTGATCTCCTTCGGTATGGGAGCGCTCAACGTCTCGTTCGTGCGAAACGGCGAGGTGTCCATCCCGCTCAGTTACGTCACGGGCACCTTGGTGAAACTCGGTCAGGGCATCGAGCGGCACATCAGCGGTGGCGGTGTCTTCGAGTGGCTCGGTTACGCCCTCGTCTATCTCTCGTTCCTCGTCGGAGCGGTGGTGGGCGGGATTCTCGCCGTGGTGACCAGTGGCGCCCAACTCCTGCTGGCCACCACTGTCGTGTGCGCACTCGTCAGTACGTACACGTACTTCCACATCGACAGGGCACAGGCAGAGGTCGGCTGAAACCCACGACGAATTGGGGCTGGGCATTCGCACCTGGGCCAACGGGTACTGTTGGTGTTCGGCTGGAGTGGAGGGCAACGAAGCGCGATGAGTGGCGAGGTGTTGGAGCACGAGGGCTTGGCGGACCTGGTCCGGCAGCGTCCCGGGTTCCTGATGCTGTACAAGTTCGCCATCGAGGAGCTCATGACCAAGCTCCGGATCCTGAGTGAGGAATTCGACCTCGCCCACCGGCACGACCCGATCGAGCACATCACCAGCCGGGTCAAGCGTCCCGAGGCGATCGAGGTGAAGGCACGTCGGCGCGGGCTGGCCCCGGACCTGGCGGCGATTGCCGAGGGCCTCGACGACGTGGCCGGGGTGCGGGTGGTGTGCCCGTTCGTCTCCGACGTCTACAGCGTCGCGGAGATGCTCACCCGGCAGGATGACGTCGAACTGTTGCGCCGCAAGGACTACATCGCTACGCCGAAGGACAACGGATACCGCAGCCTGCACCTGATCGTGCGCATTCCGGTGTTCCTCTCCGATCGCGTCGAACGGGTCAAGGTCGAGGTGCAGTTGCGCACCATCGCAATGGATTTCTGGGCAACCCTGGAACACAAGCTCTTCTACAAGTACGAGAGCCAGGTGCCGACCGATTTCGCCACCGAACTGGCGAACGCGGCCGGGCTCGCCGCCCACCTCGATTCCCGGATGGAGGACCTCCACCAGCGCCTTCGCGGCCCGGTGGACGAATTGGGGGATCCGGTGAACCCGGCCGTGCTGGGGCAGGGCGGCTGACCGCGCGGTCACGCGCCGCTCCTCGTCCGCCCGCGCCAGCCACCTCGGATCGACACCAACACCGCGAGCGCGGTCGCGGCCACCCCGGACACCACCGGGTTGAACTGCTCGGGGAAGACCAGGCTGGTCATGTTCACCATCAGGTGGAACAGCACCGCGGGCAGCACGCTGCGGCCACCCCGCTCGCACAGCCACACGATGAGCACCCGCGAGGCGATCGTGTTCAGCGCCATCCCGGCTGCCCAGGTCAGGCTGTGCCCGGTCTGCACGGTCCAGCCCAGCGAGTGCAGCAGCGCGGAGAACGTGCCGATCAGCAACGCCGCCCGCACCGGCCCGAACCGCTCGCGCAGCGGTGCCAGCAGGTAGCCGGTGTACCCGGTCTCCTCACCGACAGCCGAGGCGAAGAACAGCACCGCGAGCAGCAGCAGGACCGGGGAGAGCGCGGGTGTCGGCGCGGGCGGGGAGAACACCCAGGACACCGCGAGCAGCAGCACCGGCAGCAGTAGCGCCACCAGTAGCCAGCGACGTGGGCGCACCACGCGGGGATCCACACAGCGCAGCAGGAACGCGCCCACCGGGGAGTGTTCCCGCCCCAGTAGCAGCAACGCGACCGTCGCGGGTACGAACGCCGCGAGCGAGGCGACCGGCACGTTCACGTCGATCGGCAGTGGAGCACCGCCGAGCAGCACGACCGGCACGGTCAGTGCTGCGGTGAGCAGGATGAACGCCAGTGGGGCTCGCCGCACAACAGCCTCCCGCGGGTGGTCAGCGGACACCACCAACGGTAAGGGGTCTGATGTAGTAGGTACTGACACGCCGGGCACGGTGGTCCGGGCAGGCTGGTGGCATGCGTGTACTGGTGATTGGCGCGGGCATTGTCGGCGCGAGCGTGGCGTACCACCTGGCGGTGCGCGGAGTGGACGTGGAGGTGGCCGACCGCGGTGATCGCGGGCAGGCCACGTCGGCGGGAGCGGGCATAGTGGGCCCGTGGCTGTCGGCGAACGAGGACCCGGACTGGTACCGGTTCGCCTCGGCGGGTGCGCGGTACTACCCGGAGCTGGCCGCGGTGCTGGCCGAGGACGGAGAACCGGATCTGGGCTTCACGCGGGTCGGCGGCATGGTGGTCGAGCAGGACCCCGCGGTGCTGGACGCGGTGGCGGACCGCCTGGCGCGCCGGGCGGCGGCCGACCCTGTCGGTGAGGTGAGCAGGCTCGGACCGGGCGAGGCGCGGGCGCTGTTCCCGGCGCTGCACGAGCGGTGGGCCGCCGTGCACGCCACCGGAGTGTCCCGTGTGGACGGCCGCAGGGTGCGGGACGTGCTGCTGCGCGCGGCGGTGCGGCACGGGGCACGGCGCCGCGAGGGCCTGGCACGGCTGGGCGAGCCGGTGGACGTGACGGTGGTGGCCGCCGGTGCGTGGAGCGCCGAGCTGGTACCCGCGCTGCCGGTCTCCCCGCAGCGCGGGCAGATCAGCCACCTGCGACTGTCCGGTGTGGACACCGACCGGTGGCCGGTGGTGCAGGCGCCACGGCACCACTACCTGCTGGCGTTCCCCGACTCGCGGGTGGTGGCCGGTGCCACGCGGGAGACCGGGGCGGGCTTCGAGCACCGGGTCACGGTCGCGGGCCAGGCCCAGGTGCTGACCGAGGCGCTGCACGTGGCGCCGGGACTGGCCGCTGCCGAACTGCTGGAGACCCGCGTCGGGTTCCGGCCCGCCAGCGACACCGGACTGCCAGTGCTGGGCCGGATCGGTGACGTGGTGGTGGCCACCGGCATGGGCGCGACCGGGCTGACGGTCGGGCCGTACGCGGGGGAGTTGGCCGCGCGGCTCGCGGTGGGCGAGGACCCGGGCCTGGACCTGGCGGCCTACTCCCCGGACCTGGCGCGGTAGGCGGCCACGTAGACCCGGTTCGCGCAGCGGGTGGTGCAGAACCGGCGCAGGCCGTTGCGGGAGGTGTCCACGAACACCTCGGCGCAGCCGGCCCGCCCGCACGCGCCCAGCCGCCCGGCGTCCTCGCACACCACGTGGGCCAGGCCCGCCGCGGTGAACCCGCGGATCCGGGTCACCAGGTCGTCGGTCTCCTGGGCGTAGTGCAGGTGCGGTGGTTTGCCGTCGTGGCAGGAGATGTAGGGGCGGCACGCGGACTCGGCCAGCAGCGCGTTGACCAGCTCCACCCTGTCGGGCCCGGTGAACACCTCGCGCAGCCGCTGCGCCCAGCGGGCCAGCTGCCAGACCTCGGCGTGGGTCAGCTCGTGCGCGGGGTAGTGCGCGTCGACCACCGCGTCGAGCCGTTCCGGGGTGGCGTTGGCCAGCTCGGCGGCCAGCCGCGCGCCCACACCGCCGTAAGGGGAGAAGTCCACTCACCCATGACAGCACAAGATCGACCCCGAGTCACCACAGGCGTGGTACCACAGCTAGGGTGAACCCGTGGTTGAAGATCAACGGTCTCGGGGCTCGCGACGTGCGGTTTTGGGTGACGCGGCCATCGCGGTGCTGGCCAGGGAGGGCGGCCGGGGGCTGACCCACCGGGCGGTGGACCGCGAGGCCGAGGTGCCCATGGGGACCACGAAGAACTACTTCCCCAGCCGCGACTCCCTGCTGGAGGCCGCCGCGCGCCGCATGGCCGAGCAACACCGGGCCGCGGTGGAACGGCTGCGGCTGACCACCCCGTCCTCGGTGACCGCGGGACAGGTCAGCGAGCTGTACCCGGCGCTGCTGCACCGTGCGGTGGACGACCCCACGCAGATGCTGGCCATGGCGGAGCTGTACCTGGAGGCGGTGCGGCGGCCGGGGGTACGCACGGCGCTGGGCGAGATGGCCCTGGCCAACGCCGAGTCCGCCGCCGACCTGCACCAGGTGGCCGGGCTGCCCTCCACCGGGCGGGACGTGGGTGTGCTCGACGCCTACCTGCTGGGGCTCTCGCTCTCCCTGCTGGCCCTGCCGCCGCAGGTGCTGCGCCAGATCGGGCTGGACGATCCGTACGCGCTGGGCCTGGGTGTGTTCGCCGCCGCCGTGCCCAAGCGCGCGGCCGAGGACGAGGCCCCGCGCAGCCGCGAAGGATAACGAGATCATCACGAGACGATCTCGGAACGCTACTACTGCACCTGCCTGCGGCCTGACACTGCGGGCATGTCCACTCCTCGCGGTCTGACCCAGCCCCGTCCCGCCGGCCCCGTCGTGTGCGTCGACGGTCCGGTGTGGATCGTCACCGAACCGTCCCTCGCTCGGCAGGTGCTGATCGATCCGCGCATCGTCAAGGACCCGGCATACGCGCCGCCGCACTGGGATCCGCGCGAGGTCGGCCTCGAACCGACCGCGGCCGAGCACCTCTCACTGACCACTGTGGACGGTCCGGAGCACGTGCTCCTGCGCCGCGCGCACGCCCCGCTGTTCAGTGCCCGCCGGGTGCGGGCGCACGCCGACCGGATCACCGAGATCGCCCGCGAGCTGCTCACCGGGCTCGGTACCGGCACGGTGGACCTGGTCGCCGACTTCACCAGCCGTTACCCGCTCACCGTGCTGCTCGAACTGCTCGGCGTGCCACTGGACCGGCTCGACCAGGCCACCGCCGCCAGCCAGCTCCTGGTCGGCGGCGATCCCGGCCAGCGCGGCGCCGCCATCGCCTCGTACCTGGAACTGGCCGCCGCCGCGGGCGGTGCCGGGCTGGCCGCCGAGCTGCGTGAGCGGCTGCCGGAGCGGATCACCGACCCGCAGCTGCACTACCTGCTGTTCGGGCTGATCTTCGCCGGGCAGGTCACCACCGAGGCCGCGCTGGGCTACCTGCTCGCGCACGCCCTGCACGGTCGGATCGGCGAGGAGGACCTCGTCGGGCAGACCCTGCGACAGCACCCGCCCGCCCCGTTCACGCTGTGGCGGTTCACCAGCACCGAGGTCGAACTCGCCGGTGTGCCGCTGCCCGCACGCGCCGCGGTGCTGATCGACATCGCGGGCCTCAACGCCGAGGGCCACGACCTGACCTTCGGCGGCGGCCAGCACTACTGCGTCGGCGCCCAGCTCGCGCTGGCCGAACTGGGCGCCGTGCTGCACGTGCTGCGCACCGAGTTCCCGCGGGCCCGCCTCGCCGTGCCGTTCGAGGACCTGCGCGAGGTCCACCTGGGCGGGATCCAGGGCAGTCGGCTCACCGCGCTGCCGGTCACGCTGACGGGGTGAGGGTCTCAGCTGCCGGACGGCGTCCGACCGTGGTCAGCAGCAGGTAGGACCTGGCGACCAACCTGGGGTCCAGCAGGAGCGGACGCAGGGCCGTGAGCTCGTCCTGGGTGATCTCGCCGACCGCCACCAGCTGATCGCCCAGCTGGTGGCTGTTGGTGAAGTTGAGCAGCATGGCCGGGCTACCGCCCGCCACGTCCTCCCGGTACTCGCTGACCTCGACCCGTTCGAGCCCGGCCTCCCGCATGGCCTCGGGCACCCTGGCGGCCCAGGACCAGTCGCAGCCAGCCGCGGTGACCAGCACGCGCATCGCCGCGTTGAACTTGCGGACCAACCGCGCCGAGCGCTCGTCGGGCGCCTGCCGGACGAGGTCGTCGCTGGGGCACAGGAACTCCCCGAGGACCAGTGTGCCGCCGGGCTTGAGCGCACCGGTGAGCGCGCGCAGCACCGCCTCGCGCTCGGGCAGGTGCATCAGCACCAACCGGGCGTGGATGAGGTCGAACTCGGCAACGGGGATCGGGTCCTCGCGGACGTTGTGCTGCCGGATCTCGAAGTCACCGGTCACGTGCTGGGGCTTGATGTCGGTGGCCAGCACCTCGGCACCCCGGGCCGCCAGCCACCGTGAGATCGACCCACCGCCCGCGCCGATGTCCCAGCACCGCCAGCCCTGGCCGACACCGGTACCGGCCAGGGCGGAGGTGGTGTGCGCGTCGAGCATCTCGCTGAGCACCCGGTGCTGGTTGACCGACTCGGCCGAGTTGTTGTCGAACCCCAGTGCCGCCGTGTTCTCGTACATCGGTTCACGTCCCCTGTCAGGTAGTGCCGTCAGTCGGTCAGTTGAGGGCCCGGGCCAGTGTGTCGAAGGCCGACTCGGCGGCGGGCACGATCACCGCGCGGATCTGCTCGCTGTCCTGGCCCGCCAGCAGCAGGCGGCGGATCTCGCCGTGCAGCACGCCGAGCACGGCGCCGATCTGGGCGGCGGCGAGCCGGTCGGCCAGGGTGCCGCCCAGTGCCTCGGCCACGACCTCCACCATCTGCTCGGCGGACTCGCGTTCGCGGGCGCGCAGGGCGGGGCTGTTCTGCACGGTCCGCCAGAAGTGCACGGTGTCGGGATGCAGCACGCTGTTGCGGCGCACGCCCTCGGCCAGGTCGTGCGGTTCGAGCGAGGCGAGGAAGTCCTGCCGGAAGGTCTCCACCACCGACTGCCCCCGCGGCCGGTCGCGGACCAGTTGGGCGACCCGCCTGGCCACCAGCGGCAGGTCGTCGAAGATCAGGTCCTCCTTGCTGGAGAAGTAGTTGAACACGGTCATCTTCGACACCTCGGCGGCGGCGGCCACCTCGGCCACGGTGACCGCCTCGAAGCCGTGCTGCACG
Source organism: Kutzneria viridogrisea DSM 43870 (assembly GCF_000525635.1). NCBI lineage: Bacteria > Bacillati > Actinomycetota > Actinomycetes > Pseudonocardiales > Pseudonocardiaceae > Kutzneria > Kutzneria viridogrisea. The sequence goes on along the minus strand of NZ_CP007155.1, from coordinate 4,903,960 downwards.
AACAGCCGCGTGGCCACGTCGGAGATGTGCTTGCGGGTCTGGAGCTTCTTGCGCTCGCGCAGCGGCAGGTCGGGGTCCACCGGTTCATCTTAGGTCGGGTCAACGCATGTACTTGTCATAAATTTGTACTCAGTCTAAGTTTGGCTCATGACAGTGGACGTGGTGGTGGCCGGGGGTGGACCGGTCGGCCTGATGCTGGCCTGCGAGCTGGCGCTGAACGGGGTCGCGGTGACGGTGGTGGAGCGCGAGCCCGCCCCGGTGGAGCAGCTCAAGGCGGGGTCGATCACCCTGCGCACGATGCAGGTGCTGACCATGCGAGGGCTGCTGCACCGGGTCGAGGGCGTGATCCCGCTGCCGCCCGGGGTGGCCGGGCACTTCGCGGGCATCACGAAGCTGGAGGTGCCCGAGCGCGGCGAGCCCGGCGCGGTGATCGTCATGCAGGTGCAGATCGAGCGCATGTTGCAGGCCCGCGCACTGGAGCTGGGGGTGGACCTGCGGCGCGAGCAGGAGGTCACCGGTCTGGACCAGGACGAGCAGGGCGTGCGGGTGCACACCTCCGGCGGCACGATCCGCGCGCGGTATCTGGTCGGCTGCGACGGTGGGCGGAGCGCGGTGCGCAAGCTCGCGGGGTTCGAGTTCCCCGGCACCGACCCGACGGTGACCTGCCGCCAGGGCATCGTCACGCTGGAGGGCGCGGAGTCGCTGCCCAAGAGCTGGAACCACACCCCGCGCGGGGTGTTCGTCAACGGGCCTGGCCCGCGGTTGCTGACCGTGGAGTTCGACGGCCCGCCCACCGACCGGGACGCCCCGGTCACCGCGGGCGAGTTGGAGGACAGCCTGGAGCGGGTCACCGGGGTGCGTGCCCGCATCACCGAGGGCAAGTGGCTCTCGCGCTACACCGACAACACCCGCCAGGTGCCCGGCTACCGGCGTGGCCGCGTGCTGCTGGCCGGGGACGCCGCGCACGTGCACGCCCCCTGGGGCGGCCAGGGGCTGAACCTGGGCATCCACGACGCGGTCAACCTCGGGTGGAAGCTGGCCGCCACGGTGCACGGCTGGGCGCCCGCCGAGCTGCTGGACACCTACACCAGCGAGCAGCACCCCGTCGGCGCCCGCGTGCTGAGCAACACCCGCGCGCAGTTGGCCATGATGAACCCCGATCCGCACCACCTCGCCATGCGCGAACTGATGTCGGAGCTGATGGACCTGCCCGAGGTGTGTGTGAAACTCGGTTCGATGCTCGCCTTCGCCGACATCCGGCACGACCCGCGAGTCCCCGATTCGCACGAACTCGCCGGGCGATTCGCTCCCGTGTGCGGGGATCTCAGTGCGGGCAAGGCGGTACTGGTGGGTCCGGCGGAACTCGGTGAACACCTCGCCGGGTGGTCCGATCGTGTCGAGTTGCGGGTCGATTCCGCGGTGGAGACCGCAGTGCTCATCCGCCCGGATGGCTACGTGGCCTGGGCGGGAACAGGGGAGTGGGTGGGCCTGGAAAAGGCGTTGTTCACCTGGTTCGGGGACCCAGTCGTCAATTGACTCACCGCATTTCACCCATTCGGGCGAGAGATTTCGGTGTGTCCTGTGCGATCCTCGAAACTATGGTCGACGACCAGGTGCCGAGCACGTCCGTGCTGGTGGACGTGGTCTACGTGCTCGGAGGCGATGTCGTGTGCACAAACGCGGCACTGGCCCCCGAGGTGGCCGAGCGGCTGACCGCCGCCGCGGCTCTGCTGGGTGTCGCACAGCAGATTATGCATGAAATCGTGGAGTCCGCCATCGAACTCGGAGCACCACCCGAACAGGTTCTTCGGCTGGTCACCGACGTGCGCGACGCCGCCGGGTTGATTTCCGGTGACGGAGACGGAACCGAATGGTTGCGAGCCGGTTAGCTAGTCGATCCGCTCGATCGCCTCGACCTCGAATGCCACCGGCACCGCGGCCGATTTGCCACAACTGGTCGACCGCGCCGGGGTGAGTTCGCGCGAGCTGATGTGCACCCGCCAATGCCGTCCGTCCACGTGCCGCACCACCGTGCCGGAATCCACGTCCAGCGCCTCGGGATTGCGTTCACCGACAAGTGCGCGCACCGCGAGTTCGGCGACCTGCCCCGCACGGGAGAAGGCCGACCGGCCACGGCAGTCGGCCAGTTCCACCACGCCCTGGGCCGCCGAGACCAGCAACCGCCGACCGGCGGCCTGGTCGAGGCGGCCGTAGGCGTAGCCGGTGGGCAGCAGCACCCCGGTCGGCGCGAACCGGTGACCGCCGGTGTGCGTGGTCTCCCAGACCTGGCCGGGAAACTCCCCGGCCAGGTCACGGGCCACCGGCCGCCCGCGCACCGCGCAGCACACGTCCCGGCGCCCGTTGGTGCACACCAGCAGCACCGGCTCCGCGCAGCGCTGCCCGAAACCAACCGGCTCCCCGTTGCCCGCGGCCTCGAAGTCCAGGTCCAGCAGCTGCTTGGGCTCGGACAGCTCCACCCGCTCCAGCCAACTCGCCCCGGGCAGCGTGCAGGCCAGCAGCACCTGCCGCACGTCCTCACGCTCGCCACGGCCACCAGGGCGGCGGATCAGCGCGATGCGCACCCCGGTGCCCTTGGCGCGGGCGGCCAACTCGGCCGCCAGCCCCGAGTCCAACCGGCTCTCGTGCAACGCCTCGGCGCCCCACGGCCCAGGCTGCTCCAGGCACAGCCAGGTACTGGCCACCGCGGCCGTGCCCGCCTGCGGCTCGCCCAGCGTCTGGGACAGCGCCGAACACGTGCCGGTCAGTTCACCCATCCTGCGGAGGGTACCGCCGAGCGAGTGACGGACACCGACAAGTCCGCGGGGACCCTGTCATGAAAGTGCCGTTCGAGACATCAGATGTCCGAAACGGCACTTTCATGACAGGTCACAGCTCACCCAGGGCCTCGATCAGCCGGTCCACCTCCGACCGGTCGTTGTAGTGGACCAACCCGGCCCGCACCGCGCTGCCCGCCTCGCGGATGCCCAGCGCCCCGGTCGTCTCCCACGCGTAGTTGTGGCCATGCCACACATTGATCCGCCGCCGCGCCAACTCCCGCGCGACCTGCCCCGGGGTGCGGCCCGCCACGGTGAAGTACAGGGTCGCGGTGCGCGAGGCCGCCGACCCGTACACCCGGACCCGGTCCATGCCCGACACCGCCTCGAGCAGCATCGCGAACAGCCCCTGCTCGTACCGCTCCACCTCGGCCATCGAGGCCAGGACCCGCTCACGGCGCGACCCGGTGGCCTCGGTCAGCGCCGCGAGGTGCTCCACCGCCGCGGTGACCCCGGCCAGGTCGGCGAACGCAGTGGTACCCCACTCGAACCGGCCTGGCACCTCCTCGGCGGAACTGGCCAGCTTGTCCGGGTGCAGGCCCGCCAGCAGTTCCGGGTCGGCGACGACCGCGCCCACGTGCGGCCCAGCCCACTTGTAGGCACTGGTGGCGTAGAAGTCCGCGCCCAACTCGGCCACGTCCACCGGCGCGTGCGGGGTCGCGTGCACCCCGTCCACGTAGCTGAGCGCACCCACCGCCGCCGCCCGCGCCGTGATCGCCGCGACCTGAGGCCGCGTGCCCAACACGTTGCTGGCCGCCGTCACCGCCACCAGCCGGGTCCGCTCGCCGACCAGGTCGGCGTACTGCTCCACCGGCAGCTCACCGGTCACCGGGTCGATCCGCGCCCAGCGCACCACCGCACCCGCCCGCGCCGCCGCCTGCACCCACGGCCGCACGTTGGCGTCGTGGTCCAACTGGGACAGCACCACCTCGTCCCCGGGCGCCCAGCCCGCCGCCAGCGTGTTGGCCAACCGGTAGGTCAGCGTGGTCATGTTCGGCCCCAGCACCACCCCCTCAGGCCGCCCACCGACCAGATCGGCCACCGCCGCACGGCAGTCCGCCACGATCCGGTCTGCCCGCCCACTGGCCGGGAACACGCCGCCCACATTGCCCAGACCTGCCCGGTAGGCCCCCGCGATCGCCTCGATCACCGACCCAGGCAGCTGCGTGCCCGCCGCCCCGTCCAGGTACGCGTGGCCGTCGGCCAGCGCCGGATATCCCGCACGAACCTTGCTCACGTCATAGGTCACCAAGCGAAACTAACGGCGTGACCGAGGACTGGACATCCGCCGTCGAGGAGATCGAGCGCCGCCGCGCACTGGCCGCCCAGCTCGGCGGACCCGACAAGATCGCCCGCCAGCACAGCAGCGGACGCCGCACCGTGCGCGAACGCATCGACCGGCTCGCCGACCCCGGCAGCTTCCAGGAGATCGGCGCCCTCACCGGGTTCGGCACCTACGGCGAGGACGGCAGCCTGGACACCATCCAGCCCGCCAACTTCGTTACCGGCACCGCCCGCGTGCACGGCCGCAAGGTGGTGCTGGGCGCCGACGACTTCACCGTCCGCGGCGGCTCCGGCGACGCCATGATCTACGCCAAGCAGATCTACTCCGAACAGCTCGCCGGCCAGTACCGGCTGCCGCTGATCCGCCTGCTCGACGGGGCCAGCGGCGGGGGCAGCGTCAAGATGGCCGCCCAGTCCGGCTTCACCTACGTCCCGGTCAACCCCGGCTGGGACCACGTCGTGCACAACCTGTCCACCGTGCCCGTGGTCGCGGCCTGCCTCGGCCCCGTCGTGGGGCTGGGCGCCGCCCGCGCGGTCATGTCCCACCTGTGCGTCTTCGTGGACGGCCTGGCCCAGCTCTTCGTCGCCGGACCACCCGTGGTGCGCGGCGGCACAGGGGAGCAGGTCAGCAAGGACGAACTCGGCGGCACCGACATCCACCGCCGCAACGGCTCGGTGGAACGCGTCGTGACCAGCGAGGACGAGGCCTTCACCGTCATCGGCCAGTTCCTGTCCTACCTGCCCGACAGCGTGCACGCCCTGCCGCCGGCCACCGCGGGCGCCGACCCCGCCGACCGCCGCGAGGAGTCACTGCTCTCCGCCGTGCCCCGCGACCCCCGCCGCCCCTACCGGATCCAGCCGATCCTGGACGCCGTGTTCGACACCGGCTCGGTGTTCCGCTACGCCGAGTACGGCGGCGCCACCGTCACCGCACTGGCCCGGCTGGACGGCCACCCCGTCGGCGTGCTCGCCACCGACCCCTACCGCGGCGGCACCCTCTCGGCCACCGGCGCCCAGGCCCTCACCCGGCTCGTGGAGCTCTGCGAGACCTTCCACCTGCCCATCGTCAGCCTCACCGACCAGGCGGGCATGACCATCGGCCCGGCCGCCGAACGCGCGGGCACCCTGCGCGCCGGGGCCCGCGCCATCGCCACCGTCTACCAGGCCCGCGTGCCCCAGGCCGAGGTCATCCTGCGCCGCGTCTACGGGGTCGGCGGCGCGGGCATCGTCAACCGCCACCGCGTCCACCGCGGCTGGGCCTGGCCCTCCGGGGACTGGGGCTCACTGCCCGCCAAGGGCGGCATCGAGGCCGCCTTCCGCGCCGAACTGGCCACCAGCCCCGACCCCGCCGCCGAGCTCGACCGCATCCACGCCCAGCTCAGCGCCATCGCCTCCCCGTTCCGCACCGCCGAGCACTTCGGCGTGCAGGACCTCATCGACCCCCGCGACACCCGCGCCCTGCTCTGCGACTGGGTACACGACGCCTACCGGCTGCTACCCGAACTGCTGGGGCCGCCAGCATGGGGGAGCAGGCCGTAGTGCACTATCGGACCGGTGCGCTTCTACGCCGACCTGCACATCCACAGCAAGTACTCCAGGGCCTGCAGCCGGGACTGCGACCTGGAGCACCTCACCTGGTGGGCCCAGCGCAAGGGCATCAGCCTGGTCGGCACCGGGGACTTCACCCACCCAGCCTGGTACGACCACCTGACCGAAACCCTGGAACCGGCCGAGCCCGGCCTGTTCCGGCTACGCCCCGAGCTGGACCGCGACATCGCCCGCACCCTGCCGCCCAGCTGCGTGGCCGACGTGCGCTTCATGCTGTCGGTGGAGATCTCCACCATCTACAAGCGCGACGACCGCACCCGCAAGGTGCACCACCTGATCTACATGCCCGACTTCGCCGCCGCGGCCGAGTTCAACCGCAGACTCGGCAAGATCGGCAACCTGGGCAGCGACGGCCGCCCCATCCTCGGACTGGACTCCCGCGACCTGCTGGAGATCACCCTGGAGAGCGGGGACGGCGCCTACCTCGTACCCGCCCACGTGTGGACCCCGTGGTTCGCCGTGCTCGGCTCCAAGTCCGGCTTCGACGCCATCGCCGACTGCTACGCCGACCTCGCCGACCACGTCTTCGCCGCCGAGACCGGCCTGTCCAGCGACCCCGCCATGAACTGGCGCGTCTCCAGCCTGGACAAGTACACCCTGGTCAGCAACTCCGACGCGCACTCACCGCCCATGCTCGGCCGCGAGGCCACCGTGTTCGACACCGACCTGGACTACTACGCCGTGCGCCGCGCGTTGGAGACCCGCCAGGGCTTCGGCGGCACCGTCGAGTTCTTCCCCGAAGAGGGCAAGTACCACTCCGACGGCCACCGCAAGTGCGAGGTCCGGTTCGACCCCACCGAGACCATCGCCCACCGCGGACTGTGCCCCGAGTGCGGCAAGCCGCTGACCGTCGGCGTGCTCAGCCGCATCCAGGAACTCGCCGACCGCCCCGCCGACCACCGGCCCGCCCAGGCCACCGCCTACTCCAGCCTCGTGCCCCTGCCGGAGATCATGAGCGAACTGCTCGGCGTCGGCCCCAAGAGCAAGAAGGTACTCGGCCAGGTCGCCGACCTCACCGCCGTGCACGGCCCCGAACTGGCCATCCTCGAATCGGTCCCCACCGAGGACCTCGCCGCCAGCAACCCGCTGCTCGGCGAGGCCATCACCCGGCTACGCCAGGGCAAGGTCATCCGCGACGCCGGCTACGACGGGGAGTACGGGGTCATCCGCCTGTTCGAACCCGGCGAGATCGGCAAGGCCAGCGGCACCGCCTGCCTGTTCGACGACACCTTGTTCGGCACGCCCGAACCCGCCCCGAAACCCCAGCGCGTCGCCCCGGTCGCCGTGGAGCCCGAGGAACCCACACCGCTCCCGGCACCGGCCCCCGAGCCCACCGGCACCCTGCTCGACGGCCTGGACCCCGACCAGCGCGCCGCCGCGGCCGTGCCCGGCGGACCTCTGCTGATCATCGCCGGGCCCGGCACCGGCAAGACCCGCACCCTCACCCACCGCATCGCCCACCTGGTCACCGAACGCGGCGTGCCCGCCAACCAGTGCCTGGCCATCACCTTCACCCGCCGCGCCGCCGAGGAGATGACCGAACGCCTGGCCACACTGGTGGGGGAGCAGGCCCGCGACCTGACCGTGGCCACCTTCCACGCACTGGGCGTACGCATCCTGCGCGAGCACCACGCCAAGGCCGGACTCACCGCCGAGTTCGCCATCGCCGACGAACAACAGTGCGAGCAACTACGCGCCGAACACGGCGAGCTGTACAAGAAGCACCTGCACGAACAGGACCTGGTCGACTTCGACGACCTGGTCGAACTACCCGTGCACCTGCTCAGCGCCGACCCCGAACTGGTCGAGCACTACCGCCGCCGCTGGCAGTGGATCTCCGTCGACGAATACCAGGACGTGGACGAGACCCAGTACCAGCTACTGCGCCTGCTCAGCCCCGCACACGGCAACCTCACCGCCATCGGCGACCCCGACCAGGCCATCTACCGATTCCGCGGCGCCGACGTCGGCTTCTTCCTGCGCTTCACCGAGGACTACCCGGCCGCCCACCGCGTACAGCTCACCCGCAACTACCGCTCCGGCAAGCACATCCTCGCCGCCGCCGTGCAGGCCATCACCCCGACCACCCTCGTCGCCGACCGCGCACTACACCCCGCGGGCAGCCACCCCGAACACGCCCTGATCGGCCTGCACCACGCCGTCGACGAACAAGCCGAGGCCGCCTTCGTCGCCCGCACCATCGACCAACTGCTCGGCGGCTCCTCCTTCCACTCCCTGGACACCGGCCGCGTGGACAGCGACGGCACCCAGGGCCTGTCCTTCGACGACTTCGCCGTGCTCTACCGCACCAGCGCCCAGGCCCGCGCCCTCACCGAGGCCCTCACCCGCGCGGGCATCCCCGTGCAGAAGCGCTCCCACGACCGGCTCACCGACCGCTCCGGCGTACGCCGCCTCCTACGCGAACTCGACCTGGTCGGCACCACCGGCACCGTCCGCGACCGGGTACGCCAAGCAGCCAAGGCCATCGCCGACACCGACGAGGACGCCTACACCGCACTCGAACTGCTCATGCCCCTGGCCGAACGCTGCGGCGAGGACCTCGACCAGTTCCGCACCGAACTGTCCCTCGGCGCCGAGGTCGACACCTGGGACCCCCGCGCCGACCGGGTCTCCCTGCTGACCCTGCACGCCTCCAAGGGCCTGGAGTTCCCCGTGGTCTTCCTCGTCGGCTGCGAGGACGGACTGCTGCCCATGCGCTGGCCGGGGGAGCAGCCCGAGCCCGAACAGGTCAACGAGGAACGCCGCCTGTTCTTTGTCGGCATGACCCGCGCCCAGCGCCACCTCTACCTCAGTCACGCCGCCGAACGCAGCCGCCACGGCGCCACCCGCAAGGCAGCACCCTCACCCTTCCTCACCGACGTGGGCGCCGAACACTGCGAACGCCTCGGCGAGGCCGTACCTCGCCGCCGCAAGCCCAAACAGGAGAGGTTGTTCTAACGAGCCCACGGGGCAGCGCCACCCCGCCGTGAAGGTGGCTTTCACTGCGCTCAACGCAGCGAAAGCCACAGTGATGATGTGTGTGGATGGCGAGCGTGGGGAGTCTGTCCCGGAAAGCCACTGACGCCGGCCCCCTGCGGGGGTGGGCTGTCTTGTGAGGGATCCGCCGACCCCCGTGCTCGCCCTCCACGCACGTCACCAGACCAGGGGATGTGACCTGATAGGAGCCTGTGCCAGCAGGACACCCATCACTGTGCCGTCCACCCCACCGGCCCGGTGCGTGCCACCCCGAACCCCACACAGGGATGGCAGAGACCAGAATGACCGACCAGCACACCCCCGTCGACACCAGCCACACAGACCTGGTGACCGGCGGAGTCGACACCCACAAAGACACCCACACCGCCGCCGCGCTCAACGCCCTGGGCCAACTCCTGGGCACCCAGACCTTCCCCGCCACCCACACCGGCTACACCGCCCTGACACGCTGGCTGACCGGCTTCGGCACCCTGGAAGCGGTCGGGGTGGAAGGCACCCATTCCTACGGCACCGGGCTCACCAGCCACCTCACCGACCACGGCATCCAGGTGATCGAGGTCAACCAGCCCGACCGGCACACCCGCCGCCGCAAGGGCAAGACCGATACCCAGGACGCGATCAACGCCGCCCACGCGGTCCAGTCCGGCAGGGCCACCACCACCCCCAAAACCAGCACCGGCCCCGCCACCAGCACCGCCGTCCTGCGCACCGTGCTCACCAGCGCGGTCAAAGCCCGCACCGCCGCGCTCAACCAGCTCGACAGCCTGATCGTCACCGCCCCCACCACGCTGCGCGAACACCTGACCGGCCTGCCCCGGCGGGCACTGATCACCACCTGCGCCCGGCTCCGCCCCACCCACGACCTGACCTGCCCCACCGCGGCCACCAAGACCGCGCTGCGCCGCCTGGCTCACCGGATCCACCGGCTGACCACCGAGATCGACCAGGCCAAGGCCGAACTCACCGCCGTGCTCGACCGGGTCCTGCCCCGCACCACCGCCCTGCCCGGAGTCGGCCCCGACACCGCGGCACAACTGCTGATCACCGCCGGGGACAACCCCCACCGCATCACCACCGACGCCGCCTTCGCCCACCTGTGCGGCACCGCCCCCATCCCGGCCAGCAGCGGCCGCCGCGACCGTCACCGCCTCAACCGGGGCGGTGACCGCCAAGCCAACGCCGCGCTCTACCGCGTGGTCATCGTCCGCCTGCGCCACTGCCCCCGCACCCGCGCCTACCTCGCCCGACGCACCGCCGAGGGCCTGCCCAAACGGCACATCATCCGGTGCCTCAAACGCTACGTCACCCGCGAGGTCTTCCACGCCCTGACCACAGACATGACCCACCTCGCAACCACCACTTGACTTCTATAGGAGCATCCTTCACGCCACGCCGGACAAGCCCTGAACAGGCCCTCTCGCAGGCACGTTCTCCCAGGTACCCGAATGACCGATAATCTACATTATGTTAAGTAGTGCGTTTCCGGCCCAGCACGACGGTGCCCCCCAGCTCCTCGGAGACGGCCACGCTCGGCGCCAGTCCACAGTCGGCGAAGATGCGCACGGACTGCGGAGCCTGCTGCACGCTGGTCTCCACGAGCAGGTGCCCGCCCGGGGCCAACCAGGACACGGCCTCGACAGCCACCCGCCGTTGCACGTCCAACCCGTCCGCGCCGCCGTCCAACGCCACCAGCGGCTCGTGCTCCCGGGCCTCCGGCGGCAACAGCCCGATCGCACCAGTCGGCACGTATGGCGCGTTGGCGACCAGCACGTCGATCCGACCACGCAGCGAACTCGGCAACGGCTCGTACAGGTCTCCGTCGTACACCTGGTGGCCTTGCAGGTTGCGGCGCGCGCACCGCACCGCCACGGGATCGATGTCCACGGCATGCAACTCGACCCGGCTCAGGGCCGCCACCAGCGCGGCGCCCACGGCCCCGGAGCCGCAGCACAGGTCCACCACAACGGGTGATGACACTGCACTCGCTCGCTGAACTGCTTGTCTGACAAGGAATTCAGTGCGTCGACGAGGCACGAAGACCCCTGGGTCGACGGCGACGCGCAAGCCGCAGAACTCCGCCCAGCCCAGGACGTGTTCCAGCGGCAGACCGGAGATCCGCTGGTCGACCATGGCGGCGAGGTTCTCCGGGGTCCGCGCGGCCCCGGCGAGCAACTGCGCCTCGTCCTCGGCGAAGACACAGCCGACGGCACGAAGCCTCGCGATGATCGTGGCGATGATGGGAGCGCCTTTCCGAATGCCTTCGGGCGCTCTCGTGCTCACCTGGATCGGAACACTCGAGGCGAGAGCACCCTGCCTGCACGAGCAGTAATGGGTCTCACCTCCTGAGGTAGATCCGTTCTCGCTGGCAACACTACCCCACCGCCGGGCGGGAATTGGGGTGAACCGCTCCCCCGTGTCCGGCTAGGTTCTGGCCGGTGCGCATCCTTTTCACCTTTGTCGGCGGCAACGGGCACTACCAACCCCTGGTACCGATCGCGCGGGCCGCTCGGGCGGCTGGCCACACCGTGGCGTTCACCGGCGAGCCCTGGTTCACCGGTGCCGTGACCGAGTTCCCCGTGCACGGCATCGGTGTCGGCGGTTCGCACAAGCCGCAGCGCACACCGTTGGTGGCATTGGATGTGGCGCACGAGGAGCGGGTGCTCACGGAGAACTTCGCGCGGCGCCGCGCCGGGTTGCGGGCTGCCGGTCTGCTGGAGTTGTGCGCCCAGTGGCGGCCGGACCTGCTCGTGATCGAGGAGGTGGACTTCGGCAGCGTGATCGCCGCGGAGCGGCTGGGGCTGCCCTATGCCCGCGTCGAGGTGACGGCCTCCGGGGCGTTCTGCCGCACGGAGTTGTTGGTTGAGCCGCTGAACGAGCTGCGCGCCGTGCACGGGTTGCCGCCCGATCCCGAGCTGAGGATGCTGCACCGGAACCTCGTGCTCGCCCCGTTCCCGCCCAGTTTCCGGCATCCGGCGCATCCCGCTCCGTCCACAGTGCACGCTGTTCGACCGGAGTTGGCGGTGGACGAAGGGGCGGCCGCTCCCCCGTGGCTGGTCGGGCTGCCGGACCAGCCCACGGTGTACTTCACCCTGGGGACGATCTTCAACCTGGAGTGCGGTGACCTGTACGAGCGGGTGCTCGCGGGGTTGGCGGAGCTGCCGGTGAACGTGATCGCCACGGTCGGGTCGGGGTTCGACCCCGCGGAGTTGGGGCCGCAGCCGCCCAATGTGCGGGTGGAGCGGTACGTGCCGCAGGGCCTGGTGCTGCCCCGCTGCGACGCGGTGGTGTCGCATGGCGGTTCGGGCAGTGTGATCGGGGCGCTGGCGCACGGGCTGCCGATGGTGCTGGTGCCGATGGGCGCGGATCAGCCGCACAACGCGGACCGGTGTGCCGACCTGGGTGTCGGGGTCGTGTTGGACGCGCTGCTGGCTTCGTCGGCGGAGGTCGGTGCGGCCGTGTCGGCGGTGCTGTCGGAGCCGGGCTACCGGTTCGCTGCGGAGCGGCTGCGGGTGGAGATCGACGGGTTGCCGGGTGTGGAGCACGCACTGCGGCTGCTGGAGGGGGTTCGGTCGTGAGCTGGTCGGTGCGGGTGGTGCCGGTGGGTGATCCGGTGGCGGCGGGACTCCTGCGGGAGTACTTCACTGACATCATCGGGCGCTACTTCGGCCGTCCGGCCACAGAGGCGGAGGTCGATCACCAACTGGCGGTGGATCCCAGTGAGGGTCTGCCGGTGTTCCTGGTGGGCTGGTTCGAGGGCCGTGCGGCGGGCTGTGTCGGGTTGCGGCCGCACTCCCCCGAGGTCGCCGAGGTGACTCGGATGTTCGTGCGGCCGTTCGCGCGTGGGACCGGTGGTGGTGCGGCCCTGTTGGACGAGGTGGAGGCGCAGGCTTTGCGGCTCGGGGTGAGCGCGGTGCGGTTGGACACCCGCAAGGACCTGGTGGAGGCGCGTGCGTTGTACGCGCGGCAGGGCTACGTGGAGGTGGAGCCGTTCGCCTCGGAGCCGTACCGGGACCACTTCTTCGTGAAGCACCTGAGGGTAGGCAGGTCGGAGTGCGCATGAGTGGGTTTCCGCTGGCGGACACCGAGGCGCGGTTCCGTGTCGTGGCCAGGGACGAGGTGGCGCTACGGCCGGTGGTCGGGGCGGTGTGTGCCCAGGCCGGGCTATCGGGTGCGGTGCAGCGGTTCGAGTCGGGGTCGCTGCCGGTGTACGCCGTGGGCGAGGACCTGGTGCTGAAGCTGTACCCGCCGGTGTTCGCCGGTGAGGCCGGGGTGGAGAGCCGGGTGCTGGGTGCGGTGGCGGGGAGGTTGCCGGTCCCGACGCCGGGGGTCGTCGCGGTGGGCGAGGTGGCCGGGTGGGCCTACGTGGTGATGCGCAGGCTGCGGGGTGTGGCGTTGTCGGCGGTGTGGTCCTCGCTGGGGGTTGCCGAGCGGGCCTCGGTTGCGGCGCAGGTCGGTGAGTCGCTGGCGGCGTTGCACGAGGTGCCCGTTGTGGACGGTCTGGGGCCCGCGGACTGGTCGGGGTGGTTGGCGGAGCAGCGGGCGGGGTGTGTGGCGCGGCAGCGGGCGCTGGGCGCGGACGAGCGGTTGTTGTCGGGGGTACCTGCTTTCCTGGAGCAGGTGGTGGTGCCGGGTGGGGCGCCGGTGCTGCTGCACACCGAGGTGATGGGCGATCACCTGCTGGTGTCGCCGGAGGACTGGCGGTTGTCGGGGTTGTTCGATTTCGAGCCTGCGATGGGAGGTGGTCGGGAGTACGAGTTCGTGGCGGTGGGGTTGTTCGTGACGCGGGGTGACGCGGCGGCGTTGCGGTGCCTGTTGTCGGCGTACGGCTACTCCCCTGGCGAGCTGGGTCCTGAGCTGTCGCGCCGGTTGCTGGCCTGGACGCTGGTGCACCGGTACTGCGATCTTGCCTGGTTCCTGCGTGAGGTGCCGGTGCCCGCGGGTGCTGGTCTGGAGCAGCTCGCGCAGTGCTGGTTCGGGGTCTGAGCCGGACGGGCGTGGCGTGCGTATGCACAGTCGTGAGCGAATGCGGTGAGCTGATCGGGGGCAGGTACCGGCTGACGGAGGTGCTCGGCAGTGGCGCCATGGGTGTGGTGTGGCGGGCGCGGGACGAGCGGCTGAACCGGGTCGTCGCGATCAAGTTGCTGACCGAGGGCAGTTCGCCGGAGGCCAGTCGGGAGGCGTCGGCGCGGGCGGTGCGCGAGGCGCGGCTCACCGCGCGGTTGCGGCACCCGCACGTGATCGCGGTGCATGACGTGACCGAGCACGGGGGCAGGCCGTGCCTGGTGATGGAGTACCTGCCCGCGCGCAGCCTGTCCGAGGTGGTGGAGGCGGAGGGGGTGTTGTCTCCTCGGCGGGCGGCGGCGATCGGTGCTCAGGTGGCCGCGGGCTTGGCCGCCGCGCATGAGGCCGGGGTGCTGCACCGGGATGTGAAGCCGGACAACGTGTTGCTCACCGAGGACGGTACGGCGAAGATCGCGGACTTCGGTATCGCGCGGGTGCCGGGCGACAGTTCGGTGACGGCGGTGGGCATCCTGGTCGGCACGCCCGCGTACCTGGCGCCGGAGGTGGCCAAGGGCGGTCAGGGCGGGTTCGCGGCGGACGTGTTCTCGCTGGGGTCGACCCTGTACGCGGCGTTGGAGGGGCGTCCGCCGTTCGGTATGGCGGACAACGCGATCGCGTTGTTGCACGTGGTGGCGGCGTGTGAGGTGGCGCCGCCGCGGCGGGCGGGCTTCCTGGGGCCGTTGCTGATGGAGATGCTGCGGGCCGATCCGCTGGCGCGGCCGTCGATGGCGGAGGTGGCCCGGCGGTTGGAGTTGTCGCTGCCCGCGGACACTCAGCCGATGCCGGCTCCGGAGCCCGCGCGGATCCCGCGGCAGCGGCGTGCGTCGATGCGGGTGGCGGCGGCTATTGGTGGTCTGGTGGTGGCGGCGGGTGTGGTGGTGGCGGCGCGGTCGCTGGTTCGGGTGCAGGTCTCGGCGGTGTCGGGCGCGCCGCCCTCGGTGGTGACCTTGCCCGCTGCGGCGAGCGCGACCACGACCTCGGTGGCGCGGCCGGTGTCGGCGGGGTGTGAGGCGCGGTATGTGCAGGAGAGCTCGTGGTCGACCGGCTACCAGGTGGCGGTGGTCGTGACGAACCGGGGCGCGCAGCAGTTGTCGGGCTGGGAGGTGAGCTGGACCTTGCCGGGTGGGCACCGGATCAGCTCGCTGTGGAACGGTCAGGTGGTGCAGCGCGGGTCGGTGGTGACGGTGCGCAACGCGAGTTGGAACGCGGTGCTGGCCGCGCACGGGTCGACGAGTTTCGGGTTGGTGGGTTCGGCCCTGGGTGACGACCCGGAGTTGCCGCCGCTGCGGTGCACTTCGCGGTGAGCCGACTGGGTGCGGGTGCCGTGAAGGATGCTCCTATAGAAGTCAAGTGGTGGTTGCGAGGTGGGTCATGTCTGTGGTCAGGGCGTGGAAGACCTCGCGGGTGACGTAGCGTTTGAGGCACCGGATGATGTGCCGTTTGGGCAGGCCCTCGGCGGTGCGTCGGGCGAGGTAGGCGCGGGTGCGGGGGCAGTGGCGCAGGCGGACGATGACCACGCGGTAGAGCGCGGCGTTGGCTTGGCGGTCACCGCCCCGGTTGAGGCGGTGACGGTCGCGGCGGCCGCTGCTGGCCGGGATGGGGGCGGTGCCGCACAGGTGGGCGAAGGCGGCGTCGGTGGTGATGCGGTGGGGGTTGTCCCCGGCGGTGATCAGCAGTTGTGCCGCGGTGTCGGGGCCGACTCCGGGCAGGGCGGTGGTGCGGGGCAGGACCCGGTCGAGCACGGCGGTGAGTTCGGCCTTGGCCTGGTCGATCTCGGTGGTCAGCCGGTGGATCCGGTGAGCCAGGCGGCGCAGCGCGGTCTTGGTGGCCGCGGTGGGGCAGGTCAGGTCGTGGGTGGGGCGGAGCCGGGCGCAGGTGGTGATCAGTGCCCGCCGGGGCAGGCCGGTCAGGTGTTCGCGCAGCGTGGTGGGGGCGGTGACGATCAGGCTGTCGAGCTGGTTGAGCGCGGCGGTGCGGGCTTTGACCGCGCTGGTGAGCACGGTGCGCAGGACGGCGGTGCTGGTGGCGGGGCCGGTGCTGGTTTTGGGGGTGGTGGTGGCCCTGCCGGACTGGACCGCGTGGGCGGCGTTGATCGCGTCCTGGGTATCGGTCTTGCCCTTGCGGCGGCGGGTGTGCCGGTCGGGCTGGTTGACCTCGATCACCTGGATGCCGTGGTCGGTGAGGTGGCTGGTGAGCCCGGTGCCGTAGGAATGGGTGCCTTCCACCCCGACCGCTTCCAGGGTGCCGAAGCCGGTCAGCCAGCGTGTCAGGGCGGTGTAGCCGGTGTGGGTGGCGGGGAAGGTCTGGGTGCCCAGGAGTTGGCCCAGGGCGTTGAGCGCGGCGGCGGTGTGGGTGTCTTTGTGGGTGTCGACTCCGCCGGTCACCAGGTCTGTGTGGCTGGTGTCGACGGGGGTGTGCTGGTCGGTCATTCTGGTCTCTGCCATCCCTGTGTGGGGTTCGGGGTGGCACGCACCGGGCCGGTGGGGTGGACGGCACAGTGATGGGTGTCCTGCTGGCACAGGCTCCTATCAGGTCACATCCCCTGGTCTGGTGACGTGCGTGGAGGGCGAGCACGGGGGTCGGCGGATCCCTCACAAGACAGCCCACCCCCGCAGGGGGCCGGCGTCAGTGGCTTTCCGGGACAGACTCCCCACGCTCGCCATCCACACACATCATCACTGTGGCTTTCACTGCACTCAACGGAGCGAAAGCCACCTTCACGGCGTCCCTGGGCGGGCTGGCCGGCTCGCGATGGCGCCGTTTGGGACGGTTCAACGCCCTGAACGGCACCTTCATGGCATCGGGTGGCCCCCGGCGGCGGCTTCACGTGAGGTATCGCCGCAGGTCAGCCCCCAGCTGTCCGGACATTTCATGGATAATCGCCATTATGCATCGAACCGGACAAATCACCCGGCCGCGTGCTCGGTTGCCTGCTTGATCTGCGCTAGCGTCTCGCCCAGGTGCGCCACCCCGTCACGGAAGCTGCTCGTCATCAGCGCGGAGTTCCCCGTCTGGTCGCGGTAGACCTTGACGCACTCCCCTGCCGCGGTGGTCAACTCCGTCAGCGCCGAGGTCCAACTCCCCCGTAACCGCGCTACGGGCGGCTTCGGGAACTCCTCCGCCCTGCGCAGCACGGGTTGCAGGTCGGCGCAGCCCGAGACGATCCGTTCCAGGTTCTCGGTGCTGAAGTTCTGCAAGGCCGTGTTGTTCGCCGTGCCCACCGCGGTGAACGTGTCCATGCCGCCGCCGTAGATCCAGATGTTGACGGCCTCGGTCTCGTTCATGGCCAGGCTGGTCGGTTCCGGCGGCAGCAGCGGTGCGGCCCCGTTCGCGGTCGGCCACCAGATCACCGCGAAGGCCGACACCGCCACGACCCCGGCCAGGACCAGCCGTCCCGGGCGAGCCGCCCGCACCGGGCGGTCCCGGCGCGGTCGTACCAGCGCTACGGCCAGTACGGTCACGGCCGTACCGGCGAACGGCAGCACCTGTAGCGGGCGGGCCGCCACGATGCTGTCGACCTGGCCGCCAGCGGTCCAGTGCAGGGCCCAGATCCCCAGGCAGGCGAGAACCCCGAGCGTCCACGTTGCCAGCGCGGCCGTGCTCCAGTCGGCGCGTCGCAGCACGAGCAGGGCCAGCACGAACTGAACGACCACGGCCGCGGCGATCTCCCAGGCCGTCAGGACGAGGGCGAATTCGGCGCCGCCCCGGCCCGTGGCGGCCAGGCGCAGCACCGCTACCAGCACGGCCCAGGACAGGGTGCCGACGCCTGCCGCGAGCAGGCCCAGTCGCACCCGGCGGCCGGGGTCCGACGCCAGCAGCAGCGGCACGAGCCAGAGGGCGGCCAGCGCGGCGGCGGTGAGGATCCGGTCCTCGTTGAGCAGGAACGGCACCACCACGGTGTCGATGACCTGTGCGTCGAGCAGGGACCAGGCCGTGCCATGCGCGTAGCCCTCCAACAGGGCGACCGCGGGCTGCACGTAGGACTGCCACAGGACGTCCCCGGCCTGGGCGACGCGGATCCAGCCGAGGCAGCTCACGCAGACGAGCAGCACAGCCGCCGCGGCGGCCAGGCCGCGCCAGGTGCGCACTCCCTCGCCGAGCAGGCGTGCGCAGTGGCCTGCCCACACGCAGACCAGCGCTGACACACCGATCAGCACCGCGGAGACCGCCAGCTTGAGCAGGGAGGGCTGTAGGACGTACTCCCCCGCTTCCTGTAGTTGCAGGTACATGCCCAGCGCGAGGCCCAGGCCCATGGCGGCGCCGGGCAGGGCGAACACCCCGCGTGCGGTACCGCCTGCGCGGAGGTGGGCGGCGCCGCGCCAGGCGATGACGCAGACCAGGGCGCCGACGGCGATGCCCCAGACGTAGCGCATGACGGTGAAGGACTCGTTGCCGCTGTGGTACCAGCTGACGGAGCTCAGCCCGGACACGAGGTGCGCCCAGGCGAGCTGGATGGCCAGGCCGCTGGCGAGCACCTCCCAGAAGCCGGGGCGCAGCAGGGACTTCGGGTCGCGCATGGCGGCCTCGCGGGCGGCCCGGCTGGGGTGGGTGGCGATCCAGCTGAGCACCCGGCGGCGGCGTGGTTGTTCGGCCAGCGCGCGGTACGGGTCGGTGGTGCCGGTCCAGGTGGCCACGAGCGCGTCGGCGTAGCGCTCGCGGGAGCGGAGCACGGCGGTGCGGGCGAGGTAGACCAGTAGGACCAGTGCGGCCAGGCGGACGGCCAGTCCGAGGGTGACGGGTCCGGTCAGCGGCAGCAGGGTGGGCGGGTGCCAGGGGTCGGCGGAGAGCAGGAACGGGTCGATCGTGACGAGCAGGTACGGGAGGAGGCCGATGATCAGGAAGGCGCGCCAGGTGGCGAGCGTGGCGTAGGTGGTGGCGATGTCGTTGTTGCGGACGTGCGCCAGTTCGTGCAGGACGACGGCCTCGAAGGTGGGGCGGTCGTGGTCGAGCAGGGCGACCAGTCCGGCGTCCAGGCAGACCCGTGGGCGGCGGCGGTGTCCGAAGGCGACTCCCCCGGCGCGCAGGCTGCTGGCGTCGAGCAGGAACTCGGGAGGTTTGGCCAGTCCGGCGGTGGCGACGAGTTCGGTGAGCGGTTCGCGGAGTTTGTCCCACAGTGCGGGGAGCTGGTCGATGCGTTGGAGGCGGGAGCGGCGCACGCGCCAGGCTGGGCGGGCGTAGTAGATCGCGACGGCGGCCAGTGCGAGCAGCAGTAGTCCGGTGAACAGCCAGCCGAGCCTGGGGAGGAACAGTGCGGACATGCACTCGCGGTAGGTGTTCCACTTGGACTCGTCGGGGTCGGGGGTGGCCCCGCTGGTGAGGTACAGGTTGGCGCGGACCTGGCAGTGCGCGTCCTCGGTGAAGGTGGCGACGGGCCAGATCGTGGCGAAGACCCCGTAGATGTGCAGGGTGGAGGCGAGGGTCAGTACGACGAGTGTGGCGAAGCGCTGGGTGGTGCCGGAGGGCACGCGTAGGATCGCCGTGGCCGCGGGTCTGTCCGCCGCCACGGGCTCAGCGCCCCTGGTCGAGCAGGATGCGCACGACCTCGGCGACCTTGCCTGCCAGTGCCGGGTCCTTGGTGAGTTTCTCGACAGCCTGCCGGGCCTGTTCGCTGGCCTCCTCGCACAGTTCGGGGGTCAGTTCGGGGACGGGCTGGTCTTCGGTCTTCTTGCGGCGCAGGCGTTTGAGCAGGCCGCCCGCCTTGGTGACGGCGAGTTCGCCCGCCTTGTCGACGAGGTGCTCGTAGATCGAGGTGGCTACGGCCAGTGCTACTGGTGAGAGCACCAGTACGGCGGTGTCGATGCCTGATCCGAGCACGGCGCCGGGTCGGCCGCGGTCGGCGAGGACCTTGCGCGGGTCGTGCAGGTATGCCTGGCTGATCGGCTCGAACAGGGCCAGTTCCTCGGGGGCCAGTTCGGTGACGATGCCTCGGCCGAGGGTGAGCACGAACTGTTCGGATGCGGATGATTCGGTCATCTACTCCCCCTGTGTGCGACAGGCTGATCGTCGCGCGCGGCAATGGGGTTGTTACTCGGCCGTTCGGGGTTGACTGGATCTTCTGACTTACAGTGCCCGATGTGACATCCGAGCGAGTACATGCGTTCACCGGTGACGTGCTGGGTGATCTTGATGCGGTGGGGGTCGCCGAGCTGGTGCGGTCCGGTGAGGTCAGTGCGGCTGAGGTGGCCGGGGCCGCGGTGGCGCGTGCCGAGCTGGTCGACCCCAAGCTGCGGGCGGTGGCGTTCCCTGCCTATGACCGGGTTTCGGCGGCTGGCGGGTTGCTGGCTGGGGTGCCGACGTTCGTGAAGGACAACACCGATGTACGCGGGCTGCCTTCGGGGCATGGTTCGGCGGCGCTGCGGCCCGGGCCTGCGAAGCGGGACGCCGGTTTCGCGCGGCAGTACCTGAGTTCGGGTGTGACGGTGCTGGGCAAGAGCCGGTTGCCGGAGTTCGGGTTCAACGCGTCGACGGAGTTCGCTGGTGCTGAGCCGACTCGCAATCCGTGGCACACGGCGTACTCCGCGGGGGCGTCCTCGGGTGGTGCCGCGGCTTTGGTGGCTGCCGGGGTGGTGCCGATCGCGCACGCCAACGACGGTGGTGGGTCGATCCGCATTCCGGCGGCGTGTTGCGGGTTGGTGGGGTTGAAGCCGACTCGGGGCCGGTTGGTGGCCAACGAGCAGGGCAGGTCGTTGCCGATCGACCTGGTGTCGGACGGGGTGGTGTCGCGGTCGGTGCGGGACCAGGCGGCGTTCTACGCGGCTGCGGAGCGGTACTGGCGCAATCCGCGGTTGCCGGAGTTGGGGTTGGTGGAGGGGCCTGGGCGGCGGCGGTTGCGGATCGGGTTGGTGGTCGACTCCCCCGCTGGTGTGCGGGCTTGTCCTCGGACGGCTGAGGTGGTGGCGGAGACCGTTTCGGTGTTGGAGGGGTTGGGGCACCGGGTGGAGCCGGTGGTGGTCCCGATCGACGGGCGGTTCGTGGCGGACTTCACGGCGTACTGGGGCATGTTGTCGTTCCTGGTGTCGGTGACGGGCAAGGTGGTGCTGGATCGGTCCTTCCAGGCGAGCCGGATGGACGGGTTGAGCCAGGGGCTGCGCGGGCTGTTCCGGTCCAGGTTGTTGGCGGCGCCGGGCATGCTGTACCGGTTGTCGCGGGTGCGGCGGGACTACGCGCGGATGTTCGAGCGGGTGGACCTGGTGCTGTCGCCGGTGCTGGCGCACGTGACTCCGTTGCTGGGGCACCTGAGTCCGACTGTGCCGTTCGAGGAGTTGTTGACGCGGTTGCAGTCCTATGTGGCCTACACGCCGTTGAACAACGTGTCGGGCGGTCCGGCGATCTCGGTGCCGATGGGTGCGACGGCGGAGGGACTACCCGTTGGGGTGCAGTTCTCGGCGGTGCACGGGGCGGAGCGCACCCTGTTGGAGCTGGCCTTCGAGCTGGAGGCGGCACGTCCTTGGCGGCGTATCCAGGACTGACTTGTCAGGGGTGTGCGGTACAAGATCCACATGAAGGTTGTGGATGCCCAGCTGGAGTTCTTCGCGGCCCGCCGTCCGCGTAAGGACTCGCCGCACACGACGGCCGCGTACCGGCGTGACCTGGCGGTGATCACCGAGTTGCTGGTGGCCGAGACCGGGGTGCCGGTCGAGGAGTTGGTTGTCGAGCAGTTGACGGCCCCCGCGCTGCGTGCGGTGTTCGGGGTGTTCGCGGACAGTCATGCGAAGAGTTCGGTGCTGCGGGCGTGGTCGACCTGGAACCAGTTCCTGACCTTCTGTGTGGCCGACGAGTTGCTGGCGGGCAACCCGATGGGTGCGGTGGCGCGGCCGAAGACCCCGCCGTTGGTGCCCAAGCCGTTGCGGGGTGAGGACACGCCGGAGCGGTTGCTGGCCTCGGCGGCGGCCGGTGAGCGCAAGGCGCGGGACCCGTGGCCGGAGCGGGACGTGCTGGTGCTGGCGTTGGGGCTGGTGGCGGGGTTGCGGTCGGCGGAGATGCGGCGGTTGTCGGCGTCCTCGCTGGTGGGGCGGTCCGGGGAGATGCGGTTGCACGTGCACGGCAAGGGCAGCCGGGACCGGTCGATCCCGGTGCAGCCCGCGATGGAGCGGCTCATCGAGGGGTACCTGGACTCGTGTCGTCGCCGGTTCCCGCGTGAGCGGTTCGGGCGTAGTTCCCCGTTGTTGCGGGACCGGTCGGGTGAGCCGATCGGTCGTGGGGCCTTGGACTACCTGGTGAAGTCCTGTTACCGGTGGGCGGGGTTGAACGACCGGGTGCCGGTGGGGGCGAACCTGCACGCGTTGCGGCACACCTTCGCCACGCGGTTGGCCGAGGACGGGGCGAGTGCCTCGGAGATCATGGCGTTGCTGGGGCACGCGAGCCTGGCGACGAGCCAGAACTACATCGAGGCCACGGGCAGGGAGCAGCGGGCCGCCGCGGCCAGCAACCGGACGTACCGGGTGCTGGACGAGGTGGCCGACCGCTCCCCTGGGCCGTGATCAGTCGAAGGCGAGTACCAGGATGCCCGCGCCGAGCACGGCCAGCCCGGTCCAGGACAGGGCTGGCAGGTGTTCGCCGGTGACGAGGATGCCGAGCACGGTGGCGACGGCGGGTTCGAGCAGGGTGAGGGTGGCGGCCACGGCGGCTGTGGTGTGGCGCAGGCCGTGGCCGAACAGCAGGTAGGCGAGGAAGGTGGTGATCAGGGCGAGGTGCGCGGCCACGGCGGCGCCTCGGGGGGTGGTGAGCCAGACGGGCTGGGACAGCAGCACGACGGGCAGGGTGAGCAGGGCGGCTCCGCCGAACATGGAGCCGACCGCGCCCCGGGCGTCGGCGCCCTGGTCGATCAGGTGTGCGCCGATGACGGTGTAGGCGGCGTAGGCCAGTCCGGCGAGCAGTGCGAGCAGGATGCCGGTGGGGTTCAGGTGTGTGCTGCCCTCGGCGCCGATGACCAGCACCGCGCAGCCGAGCACGGCGGCAGTGGTAGCCAGTGCCCAGTGTCCGGTGAGCCGGTGGCCGTGCAGGACGCGGGCGAGCAGGCCGGTGAAGACGGGGCCGCTGCCGAGGGTGAGCACGGTGGCCACGGCGACTCCGGTGCTGGCCACGGCCGGGTAGAAGCTGAGCGGGTAGGTGGCGACGGCTGCGGCGCCGAGCAGGACGAGTGGCTGGCGGGTGAGTAGCAGGCGCAGGCCTGCTCGGGAGGTGAGCAGCAGTAGGGCGCCGCCGAGGGTGAGCCCGGCCGCGCCGACGATCAGGGCTGGGGCTCCGGCGGGTGCCAGTGAGCTGGCGGTTCCGGTGGTGCCCCACAGCACCGAGGCGATGAGGATCGCGGCGGTCGCGGACGGGCGTGACTGTGACGACTGGGTGGACACGGGTGTGCGCTCCAGGGGCGAATCGACTCCGAACGGGGATTCGTCTCCGGGCGCGCGAGGGTGTGCCGCGAGTGCGGCTGGTCAGCGAGTGCTGTGGTGCCTGCTCGTGCGCCCGGTCAGGCGGCGAGAGGCGGGGTGACAGCGCGCCAGTACGTCATGGCTGTGAGGTTAGCAGTCGGTGCCGCCACAGCAGTTCGGTTCCGTGCTGGCCGAGTGGTTGGAAGCCGAGGCGGGCGGCGAGCGCGGCGCTGCGGGTGTTGTCGGGATGGTGGCGGAGGTCGACGTGCGGTGCGCCGATGCGGCGGGCTTGGTCGAGCAGTGCGCGGGTGGCGCGGGTGGCGATGCCCCGGCCGGTGTGGTCGGGGTGCAGCCAGTAGGCCAGTTCGGTGGCGTTCTCGGTGGTGATCAGGCAGGCGTTGCCGATGGGGGTCGGGTGTCCCGTGGTGAGGATCGCGTAGTTGTAGGACTTGCCGGTGGCCCAGTTGCGCAGTGCGCGGTCGAGGAAGGCGGTGGGCTGCCAGGTCATCCACGGGCCGAGGCGGCCGGCGACGGCTTCGAGTGCGGGCAGGTCGGTGGGCTGCCAGGGGCGCAGGGTGAGCTCGTCGAGGTGCAGTGGGTGTTCGGGGCTCATGGGCGGGTGGCCAGGGTGAAGGTGTCGGCGAGTTGGCGGCCGTACTCCTCGGCGTCCAGGGTGGGGTCGGCGCAGAGCCGGTTCACGGTGGCGTCGATGGCGCCGACGGCGGCCAGGGCCATGGCGTGTGGGTTGAACTTGCCGAACTCCCCCGCGGCCTGTCCGGCGCGCAGGTGCTTGGTGAACTCCTCGAGCCGGTCGTCGATCTCGCTGGGGGTGGCGATCGTGCGGGCGTTGCCCAGCACCTGCACCAGGGCGCGGACGTGCTCGGGGTGGGCGCGGACCAGGTCCATGTTGCAGGCCAGGCGGACGCGCATGATCTCGACGTAGCCCTTGGCGGCCTCCATGCGGGGGCTCATGTACCGGTCGGCCACGGCGATCGCCTCGGCGACGACCTCGCGCATCAGGTCGTCCTTGCCCTTGAAGTGGTAGGAGATCATGCCGGTGCTGCTCAGCCCGGCGTGCTCGGCGATGCGGGCGAACGTCGCCGCGGCGTAGCCCTGTTCGGCGATCACCTCGATGGCGGAGCGCACGATCTGCGCGCGCCGGGCGCTCTCGGTGAAGGTCCGCCCGTCCTTCGCCCCGTCCTTTGCTCGCATGAGCAATGTCTAGCACGGGCGTTCTGCCCGACTAGGATGCGCCGGTGGATCCGGCCGAGCAGTTCCTGCGCGCCAACACCGAGTTGACGCCGACCCCGCTGGTGCCGGAGGTCTCGCTGCACCTCGCCGTGGACATCGAGGCCCTGTGGCAGCTCACCGGCGGGGACGAGCCGCCGTTCTGGGCGTTCGCGTGGGCTGGGGGCCAGGGGGTGGCCCGGTACCTGCTGGACTCGCCCTCGGCGGTGGCCGGGCGGTCGGTGTTCGACCTCGCGTGCGGGTCGGGGCTGGTAGGTATCGCGGCGAGCGTGGCTGGGGCCGAGTCGGTGGTCTGTTGCGACGTGGATCCGCTGGCGGGGGTCGCGGCGCGGGTCAACGCCGCGGCGAACGGGGTCGCGGTGGGTGTGCAGGTCGCCGATGTGTTGGACGGGCCGGTGGACGCCCAGGTCGTGGTGGCCGGTGACGTGTTCTACGACCGCGACATGGCTGAGCGCGTGTGGCCGTTCCTGGCGCGGGTCGCTGCTGGCGGCGCTGCGGTGCTGGTCGGTGACCCGAGCAATCGTCCGTACCTGCCTCGGCGGCGGTGTGTGGCGGTCGCGGAGTACGTGGTGCCGGTGACTCGTGAGCTCGAGGGTGTGCGTGAGCTGGTGACGACGGTGTGGCGGGTGGTGGGGTGAGTGGCGGCCAGCCCCGACCGGCAACAGGACGAGGAAGCCGCCCCCGATCAGGCGAAGAACTCGGCAAGCAGTGGGGCCAGCACGGCGGGGTCGACCTGGTGGCTCTGACCGTCGAGCACCTGGTGGCGGGCGTGTGGAACGGCCTGGGCCACGGCGAGGCTGCCCGCGTGCAGCTCGGGTGAGGTGTCGGCACCGGTGAGGACGAGGGTGGGCACTGTGATGCGGGCGGCGCGTTCGCGGGGCACGCGGGCGTCGCCGACGATGGCCATGTCGTAGGCGAGGGTGGGGGCGATGGCCTCGAACTGGGGCCAGGCCGGGGAACGCCGCATCCCGGCGATGGCGACGGCGGGCACGCCGACCCGGGTCATGAACAGTTCGACGGCGTCTGCTCTGCGGTCGGCGGCCAGCAGTGCGTCGAGGTCGCGGTTGAACTTCGCGGCGGCGGCGAGGTCGCCGTCCGGTTCGTTGGTGAACGGTGGCTCGTACAGGGCGAGCTTGGTCACCGGCAGGCCGCTGGCGACGGCCTCCATGGCCAGGATGGCGCCGGAGGACATGCCGTACAGGTGTGCGGAGCCACCGGCCTCGGTGATCAGCGCGGCGATGTCCTCGACCTCGCGCCGCACGGCGTAGGGCGCGGTGTCCCCGCTCTGGCCTCGGCCACGCCGGTCGTAGGCGTACACGGTGAACTGCGGTGCGAGTAGTTCGGCTAGCGGCAGCATGCCGCCGAACGCGCGGTGGCAGTTGGCGCCGTCGACCGCGATCAGCGCGGGACCGTGCCCGTGCGTCTCGTAGGCGATCTTCGTGCCGTCCGCTGAGGTGATCGTGCCCATGTGTGTTCCCTTCCGTCGGTGTGCAGACCACGCGGCGCGCTGGAACTCATCGGTGGCCGTAGGGTTTGGTGCATGCCCACCATCGCCACGAGCACCGAGGTCGACCGGCAGGCCCTGCTGGAGTTCCTGCGGGTGCGCCACCGCGCCATTCTCATCACGACCAGGGCGGACGGCAGCCCGCAGTCCTCGCCGGTGTCCTGCGGGGTCGACGGGCAGGGCCGCATCGTGGTGTCGACCTACCCGGAGCGGGCCAAGGCCGCGAACGTGCGCCGTGACGAGCGGGTGTCGGTCTGCGTGCTGTCGGAGGACTGGAACGGCCCGTACGTGCACGTGGACGGGCGCGGTGAGGTGCTGGAGCTGCCGGAGGCCATGGAGCCGCTGGTGGACTACTACCGCGGCATCGCGGGCGAGCACCCGGACTGGGACGAGTACCGGGCGGCCATGCGGCGCCAGGGCAAGTGCCTGATCCGGGTGGAGCCGCTGCGCTGGGGCCCGATCGCGACCGGTGGCTTCCCCGCGCGGCTGGCCTGACCCGGGTCAGCTGGCCCAGGCCCCGCCCCAGCCGATCGGGTCCTGCAACAGGGTGCTGACCGTGCCGAACGGGTCGGCGATGGCCGCCAGCAGGCCGGTCTCCACCTCGCGGGGCTCGATCAGCACGGTGCCGCCCGCGAGTACGGCGGCGTCGGTGGCCGCCTCGATGTCGCTCACCGCGAAGTAGGTCATCCAGGTGGTGCCGACCCCGGCGGCGGTGGCGGCGTCGATGAGCAGCCTGCCCGCGATGGCCCGCTCACCGGGTGTGTCCTCGTCGCTGGCGACGGTGTGCAGTGCGAACGGCTTGATGTCGCGGGCCTGCCCGGCGGCGCGGGTGGCCCAGCCCAGTTCGCGGTTCCAGTAGTCGTCGGTGGCCGTGGCGGTCATCAGCTCGATCCAGCAGGGCTCACCGTGGCGGGGCGGCGGCGCGAACGGTCCGTGCCGCACCCGGCCGGGGTCGAGGGTGGCGGAGATCCCGGCCGGATCGGTGAGCAGGGCGCTGGGGCGCCCGCCGAACACCGCGTGCCAGCCGGTGGTCTCCCAGCTGGTGGGCGGGCGGACCAGCACGGCGAGCCGGTCACCGACCCAGCAGCGCAGTGTGCCGTCCTCGGCGGTCATCACGATCCAGCCGAACAGCTGCCGGTAGTGCTCGGCGGCCGAGGCCGGGTCGGTGGCCCGCAGTTCGATGCGGCGCAAGCCCCTGATTGGTCCGTCCTCGGCCACTGCGGTCGGGTCCCCCTGCGATCGCGCGCGGCGGCGGGCCGCGCTGGAGTGCTACTGGAAGCGCCGACCATCCTCTGCCGTCACGGTGTGCCCGGACAATGCTCCATCCGGTCCATCCGTCGCGGGCAGCACGTTGCGCAGCGGTCGCGGCTTGCCGAGATGGAAGCCCTGGCCCACGCTGACCCCCAGCTTGGCCAGCATCTCCACCTGCGCGGGCCGCTCGACCCACTCGGCGACCACCGACAGCCCGAAGCCGCGGGCGATCTCCAGGATGCCCGAGACGAGCACCGCGTCCCGGCCGCCGGTGTCGATGCCGCGCACGAACTCGCCGTCGATCTTCAGGCCGGTGATCGGCAGGTGCTTGAGGTGCACGAAGGAACCGAAGCCGGCGCCGAAGTCGTCCAGGGCGATGCGGCAGCCGGTGGCGCGGACCTGGTTGGCCAGGTTGCGGGCGGCGTCCAGGTTGGTCACCGCGGCGGTCTCGGTGATCTCGAAGCCGAGCCTGCCCGGTGCGACCCCGGAGGAGGCCAGCCGGTCCAGCACGAAGTCGGCGAAGTCCTCGTCCTCCAGGGTGCGGCCGGAGACGTTGACGTCGAAGCGCAGGTTCGGGTCGGGGTGGGCGACCAGCGCGTCGATGGCCTTGCCGAACACCCAGCGGTCGATCTCCAGTACGAGGTCGCTCTTCTCGGCCGCGGGCAGGAAGTCCGCGGGGCCCAGCAGGGGTAGCTGTCCGTCCTCCAGGCGCAGCAACAGCTCGTAGCCCAGGGTGCGGCCGGAGTCCAGCGCCACGATGGGCATCGCGTGCAGCGCGAGGTTGCCGCGGTCCAGTGCCTTGCGCAGCCGGTCCTGCACCGACACGCGTTTGGCGGTGTCGGCGTAGTGCGCGGGGTCGTAGACGGTGACCCGGTTGCGCCCGGCCGCCTTGGACGCGTACAGGGCCAGGTCGGCGTTGGCCAGCACGGCCTCCCAGCCCTCGCCGGAGGAGAACCCGGCCACGCCGGTGCTGACCGTCATGCGGGTGGTGGTGCCCCCGGCGACCAGCGGCAGCCCGGCCACCGCGTCCCGCAGGCGTGCTGCCACGTGGGCGGCCTCGCTCTCGGGGCAGCCGGGCAGCACCACGGCGAACTCGTCCCCGCCGAGCCGTCCCAGCAGTTGCCCCTCGTGCAGGCGCTCGCGCAGTGCGGAGGCCATCGTGCGCATGACCCGGTCGCCGACGGCGTGTCCGCGCAGGTCGTTGACGTCCTTGAAGTTGTCCAGGTCCAGCAGCAGCAGTGAGCCGGTGCCGCCGGTGGCCAGGTGCCGCTCCAGCTCACGGGTCAGCGCGCGCCGGTTGGGCAGCCCGGTGAGCGGGTCCTCCTCGGCGAGCTGGCGCAGTTCGTCCTGGAGCCTGCGGTCCTGGGTGACGTCGTGGCAGGTGCCCATCATGCGCACTGGCTGGTCCCGGTCGTCGCAGATGACCTCGCCGAAGCACTCGAAGACCCGTTCCGCGCCGCCGACGAGCATGCGGTGGGTGTAGGCGAACCGGTCCCCGCTCTCCCCCGCGACGCCCAGTGCGTGCTCGATCATGCCCCGGTCGTCGGGGTGGATCAGCTGGATGTAGCCGGCGTAGTCCAGTTCGGTGCCCGGTTCCAGGCCGAACAGCTCCAGCAGGCCGTCCGACCAGAGCACCCGGTCGGTGGCCATGTCCCACTCCCAGTTGCCCATCCGGCCGAGCACCTGGGCCCTGCGCAGGGCGTTAGCCTGCTGGGTGGCCTCCAGCTCGCGGTCCCGCCACGCGGTGACGTCCATGATCCGGTAGAGCAGTTCCCCGCCCGGGGGCAGCGGGGTGCAGTTGATCTCCAGCCAGCGGTGCGGCGCGCCGTCCTCGGTGGTGGTCTGCAGCACCAGCCCGGTCTGCGGGGTCTCCGGGGCGCCGGGGAGCAGGGCGGTCAGCGAGCGGCCGATCGCCTGGTCCGCGGGCACGCCGACGAGAGTGCCCAGCGCTGGGTTCGCCCAGTGCAGTCTTCCGTGCAGGTCCGTGACACCGAATCCGACGTCCGCGCAGTGCAGGACGTGGTTGTGCACGGCGCCGTGGTCCACCACGTGCTCCTCCTCGCCACCCGGCGCCATCGTTGTCGGTTCACCGGCCACTGGGCAAGCCCGAGTAGGTCACCGCAGACGTTCCAACCCGTTCGCGGTGCCCGCCAGTTCGCTGGCCATGGCGTGCAACTCGGCCGGGGAGGCGCCGTCGGCGGCCGCCGTGGCGATGTCCTCGGCGGCGCAGCGCAGCAGGTAGAGGCGGTCCTGGAGGTCGGCGATCTCGGTGGCCGAGAGCACCACGGCGTCCTCGGGCAGGCCGCCGCGCTGCACGGCCGAACGCCGTTCGTAGGCGCGCTGCCTACAGGTCTGCGCGCAGTACTGCCTTCTGCGACCGTACTGCCCGTCCTCGGGCAGGGTGCGTCCGCACCACGCGCAGTGGCGTACGGAGTTGCGCCGCCTGGCGCTTGTGACCTCCATGGGCGGCGAGGTTATCCGGCTACCGGCTGGTCATCACAACGCCACGCCGCTGGTGCAGACTCAGCGCGTGCGAGATCAGCATCCTTACCTGTCCGGGCCGAGTCCGCGCGCGTTCGCCCACCGCGGCTGGCACCTCGACGAGCTGCACGGCATGGAGAACTCGCTCAGCGCGTTCCGGCGCGCGGCTGACGAGGGGTTCCGCTACGTGGAGACCGACGTGCAGGCCACCTCGGACGGGGTGGTCGTGGTGCAGCACGACGAGGTGCTGGACCGGACCACCGACCGCACCGGGCGGATCCCCGACCTGCCCTGGGCGCAGGTGGGAGCGGCGAAGGTGGGGGGCAGGGAGGAGATCCCCCGGCTGGAGGCGGCGCTGGAGGAGCTGCCCGGGCTGATGTTCAACATCGATGTCAAGGCGGACAACGCCGTGTGGCCGGTGCTGGAGGTGCTCCAGCGGACCAACGCCTGGGACCGCGTGTGCCTGGCCTCGTTCTCCGACAAGAGGCTGGCGACCCTGCGCAGGCACGCCGGGGAGAAGTTGATCACATCCATGGGGCCGCTGACGGTGGCCGCGCTGTGGTCCAGCGGCTGGGCGTCGTGGCTGGGCACCGGCCGGTTCGTGCAGGGCGCGATGGCCCAGGTGCCGGTGCGGCAGGGGCCGCTGCGCGTGGTGGACGAGCGGTTCGTGCGCACGGCCGTGGCGCGCGGGCTGGAGGTGCACGTGTGGACCGTGGACGAGCAGGCGCAGATGCGTGAGCTGCTCGACCTGGGTGTGCACGGCTTGGTCACCGACCGGCCCGACCTGTTGCGCGAGGTGCTGCGCTCGCGGGGGCAGTGGCCCGAGTAGTTCACTCGACCCGATGTATCGCGGCGCGATATATACTCGGGTCATGAGTGTGCGGGGCATGTCGGAGCAGACCTTGCTGGTGCTGACCGCGCTGGCCGAACAGCCGCTGCACGGCTACGCCATCGTCAAGGCCGTGCATGAGCTGTCCGGGGGACGGCTGGAGCTGCGGGTCGGCACGCTCTACGGGGTGCTGGACCGGCTGGTCGCCGACGGCTGGGCCGAGCGTGACCGGGAAGAGGTGCACCAGGGCCGTCTGCGGCGCTACTACCGGCTCACCGGGGACGGCCTGCGGGCACTGGCCGCCGAGGTGACTCGGCTGGAGGCCACCGTGCGGGCGGCCAGCACCGTGCTGCGAGCTGTCGGGGGGTTGGCATGACCAGCAGGCTGGAGAACCGCTACCGGGTGCTGCTGCGGGCGCTGCCCGAGTGGTACCGCGCCGAACGCGAGCAGGAGATGCTCGCGGTCTGGCTGGCCGAGCGCACCGACGAGCTGGACCTGGAGTACGGCTGGCCGGGCTGGGCGGAGACCCGGTCGCTGCTCGGGCTCGCGCTGCGCACCCGCCTGTCGGGCCCGCCCCGCTCGGCGGCGCTGGGCGACGCGGTGCGACTGGTGGCGTTGATCGGCCTGCTGGTCCAGGTGGGGCTGGGCACGGCCTACGCGGTGAACATCGTCCTGTCCCCCGTCGCCGACCTCCTGGCGCTGGTGCTCGACCTGCTCCTGGCGGTCGGCTCGGTCGGGGCCCTGGCCTCGCTGGCCACCGGCAGGCGCGTGCAGGGGCTCGTGCTCGGCCTGGTCGCGCTGGTGCCCTCACTGCTGGGCCTGGCCTCGCACCCGGCGCTGTGGGCGATCGCCAACGCCTTGCCCGAGTGGGCGACCGCGCTGTGCCTGGTGCTGGGCTACCACCGCGAGGCGCCCCTGCCGAAGGCCCGGCCCTGGTTGACGGCCACGGCGCTGGCCAGCGGGCTCGGCGCCGCGTGGTGGGGTGCCCTGTCGCTGCTGCCCAGGGACGGCTCGGCGCTGTGGGTGCAGGTCGACCTGGGTGTGGCGCCCGGCTGGGCGTTGTCGCTTGCCGGGCTCGTGCTGCTGGTGCGCCCGCGTCCGGCCGCGCGCCTGGCGGTGGCGGCGAGCCTGCTCCTGCTGTTGCCGGAACGACTCGTGCTGCTGTCCCAGTTCTCGGTGGTGCTGCCCCAGGCCGTCACGATGGCGGTGCTGGCCGTGGCCCTGGGCGTGGCGGGCCTGCGCGACCTGCGTCGGCTGCCCGGCACGCCACCGGCCCTGGCCTGATCAGTCCTTGCGGGCGGCGTACACCGTGCGGGCCGCCAGCAGGAACACGTCGGGGCGCCGCATCAGCCCGGCCGGGTCCTCGGGGTCGAGCAGCCGCGCGACCACTGCCTGGTCCTCCTCGTCGAGCAGGCCGTCGGCGATCTTGTGGTGCACCCGGTCCAGCCAGTCGCGCAGGTGCTCACGGACCTTGGTGTCGACCGGGGCGGGCAGGTCCACCAGGAAGCTGCGGGTGGCGCCGGAGCCCAGTCCGGCGGCGGCCAGCATGCCCTGCCAGTCCTCCACCTCGGCGCTGTGGCTCGGCAACTCCACCCGCATCCGCGTGAACCACAGGTCGGTGGCCGCGGCGATGCGGGTCAGCAGCCCGGGACGGCCGATGCCGATGTCGCGCGGCAGGTAGCGCGCGGGCAGCCCGCCCTCGGCCACCGCCAGCACCCCGCCGGGCCGCAGCAGCTTGGCCAGCGCCGTGAGTGCGCCCTGCTGGTCGCCGAGGTGGTGCATGGCCTGGCTGGTCCAGATCAGGTCCGCCTCGCCCAGTTCCGTGAAGCCCTCGGGCAGCTCGGCGTGGAGCGTGCCGATCGTGACGCCGAGCCGGTCGGCCCGGGTCCGGGCGCGCTCCAGCAGCGCGGCGGAGCCGTCCACGGCGACCACCTCCGCCTCGGGGAAGACCTCGGCCCACACGCAGGTCGCCACACCGGGGCCGCTGCCCACGTCCAGCACCCGGCGCACCGGCACCTCGCGTTCGGCCAGCCACTGCGCGGCCTGCCGCACCGCGCTCTCGTACACCTCGCCCTCGCGCTCGATCATGACGGCCATCTGATCCCAGTTGAACTTGGTGTCGGTCATGCGGCGAGCGTGCACCCCACAGGCCGTCACTGACAAACTTCGTTGCCGAAACCGCAAAAAACTGGCGGTAACGAGTTGGTTCCAGCCGAGGGCGGTCCGGTTGGCACACTGGCATGGTGCACTGGTCGTCACACAGAGCTGGAGAACTGATGACTTACCCCGGTGGGCAGTACGGCGAGCAGCCGCTGTTCGGCAACGAGCAGACCCAGTACCTGCCGGTGGAGCCGCCGCAGCCCAAGCGCACCGGCATGATCGTGATGGTGATCGTCGTGGCCCTGGTGCTGGTCGGCGGGGTGGGCGTCGGACTGCTCTACGTCAACGAGACCCAGCGCACCGCCCAGCTCACCGCCCAGCTGGCCGAGAAGGACCGCTCCACCGCGGACAAGGACAAGGCCATCGCCACGGCGAACAAGGCCGCCGAGGACGCCAAGACCCAGGCGCAGTCCGCCCTCACCCAGATCCAGGAGGCCAAGGCCCAGGCCCAGGACGCGCAGTCGAAGTTGCAGGCCGCCCTGGACGCCAAGGCCGCCGCCGAGGCCAAGGTCAGCGCGCTGACCGGCTGCGCCCAGGCGGGCAAGGACCTGGTCGCGGCCACCGACAGCCACGACGACTCCCGGCTCGGCGACCTCGGCAACGCCCTGCTCGCCGCCTGCCGCTGACCGGCGCCCCGCCTCAGTCCGTCGGCGGTGCCAGGTACCGGGTGAGCATGGCCACCAGCTCCTCCTCGAACTGCCCCAGGTCCACCGGCTCGTGTCCGGCGATCACCTTGTGCACGACCAGTTCCACCGTGTTCACCACGATCCGCGCCGCGACCTGCGGGTTGCCAACGCGGACCTCGGGGTACCGCTCGAACAGGGCGCTCACGTAGGCCACGCGTTCCCGCTCGTACTCCCCGATCTTCCTGACCAGCTCGGGCGAGTTCGGCGTCTCCTCGATCATCACCCGCAACAGCTGGGGTGCGTCCAGGTGGTTCTGGACGGCCACGTGCACGAACACGCGCAGCACGCCCTCGATGGTGTCCGGCAGCTCGCCGGCCTGGTGGCGGCGCAGCTCGGCCTCGCCCGTGTCGAGGTGGCGCGAGACCAGCTCGACGAGGATGGCGTCCTTGTTCGGGTAGTACTGGTACAGCGATCCGATCGACACCCGGGCCCGCTCGGCGATGCGGTTGGTGGTGCCCGCGGCGTAGCCGTGCTCGGCGAAAACCTGAGCAGCCGCGGCGAGGATGCGCTGCCGGGTCAGCTCGCCCCGGACCTGCTTGGGCTGTTTGCGCGGGTCCAGCGCCCGTCGTCCGGTCATCGTGGACCTCCCTGTCCCGGCCGTGAAAAGCGAGTAGCCCACGAAGCGAGCTATTGCTCATAATAACCCTGTGACCAGCACCAATACTCTCACCCGTCGGCCGAGAAGGCTGTCGGCCGCCCAGGTCCGGCAGCGGCTGGGCGAGCCCGAGCCGATGGTCGCGAACAAGATCATCGACCACGTGGACGAGTACGTCCGCCTCTTCATCGCGCACGCGCCGTTCCTGGCCATGGCCACCGCCGACGCCCACGGCCGCGCCGACTGCTCCCCGCGCGGTGACTACCCCGGGTTCGTGAAGGTCCTCGACGAGTACACCCTCGCGATCCCGGACCGGCCCGGCAACAAGATCGCCGACTCCTTCCGCAACCTCGCCGAGAACGACGGCGTCGGCCTGCTGTTCCTCATCCCCGGCCTGCGCGAGACCCTGCGGGTCAACGGCCGCGGCTACGCCACCGACGAGCCCGAGGTGCTCGCGCGGATGCAGACCGAGGCGAGCGAACCCGAGCTGGCGATCGTGGTGGAGGTGGCGGAGGCCTACTTCCACTGCGGGCGGGCACTGGTCCGCTCCCGGCTGTGGGACCCGGCCAGCCAGGCACTGGCCCAGGAACTGCCGCCCGCCGGGGAGATCGCCGCCGCGCAGATGAAGGTGGACATCGCCCCGGAGTTGCTCGGACAGAGCCTCGAAGAGGCTTACCGCAAGCTGTACTGATCGGATCGCCATGACGCTGACCCAACGGATCGTCCTGGAACACCTCGACCGGGTCGCCGAGGACGTGCTCTCGCTGACCCTGCGCGGGGCGCGCGGCCCGCTGGCCCGCTGGGAACCGGGTGCCCACATCGACCTGTCCTTGCCGAACTGGCTCACCCGCCAGTACTCGCTGTGCGGGGACCCGGCCGACCGCGAGCACTACCGCATCGCCGTGCGCCACGAGCGGCTCAGCCGTGGCGGCTCGGACTACATCCACCGCTATCTCAAGGCGGGGCGGGAACTGGACATCTCGTTGCCGCGCAACAACTTCCCCCTGGTTCCCGCCCGGGAGTACCTCTTCCTGGCCGGGGGCATCGGCATCACCGCCGTCGTGCCGATGCTGCGTGCCGCCCACGAGCGCGGCACGCCCGCGCGACTGGTCTACGTCGGGCGGTCCACCGCCACCATGCCCTTCGTCGAGCAACTGCGCTCCAGCTACGGGGATTCGGTGACCATCGTGGACACCGAGCGCGAGCAGCGCCCGGACCTGGGCCTGCTCAGCGCCGGTCTCGGGCCGTCGGCAGTGGTCTACTGCTGCGGTCCGGCGAGCATGATCGCCGCGGCCGAGTCCGTCTTCGACCCCGGTCAGCTGCACACCGAGCGGTTCCGGCCCGCGAGGAGGACCTTCGCGCCCAACACGGCCTTCACCGCCGTCTGCGCCCGCTCGGGGCGGGAGGTGCAGGTGCCCGTGGACGAGTCGCTGCTGGACGCGCTGAACCACGCCGGCCTCCCGGTGCCCTCCGGCTGCCGGGAAGGGGTGTGCGGCAGCTGCGTCCTCACCGTCCTGGAGGGCGAGCCCGAACACCGCGACGAGATCGGTGCCGACCGGAGCCAGGTGGCCGCCTGCGTGTCCCGCTCCCGGTCGCCCCGGCTCGTCCTCGATCTGTGAACGCGACGGTGGAACTGCTGCTCACAGCGTGACGGTCGGCTCCACCGTCGCCGTGGGCACGGTCAGCACGGCGTCGAAGGCCTCGCGCAGCGGGGTCCGCACGGTGCCGCGCTGCGCGCGGATCCGGTCCAGTACGAGGTCCTCGGGTTGGTGGCGCAGGTCGGACAGGCTCAGCCCCAGTCCAGCCGCCAGGGCAGCGGCCTCCACGCTGCCGGGTTCGGGCGCCGCGGCGGGCACGACCTCGACCCGGAAGCCGACCGGTGAGTCGGGGTCCAACTCCATGTCGGGCACCTGCTCGGCGGTGCTGGTGACCGCGATGGCCCGGTAGTCGGACCCGTACCGGCGGGCCAGGTGCTGGCCCAGTGGCAGGGTCGCCAGCGCCCCGCCGTAGTGCACGGGGGTTTTCTGGATGTGCACGTTGTGCGCGAACAGCACGACCCGGGCGCCGGGCTCGGCGTGCGCGAGGTGCCAGTCCAGCGAGTCGGCCAGGTAGACCTCGCGGGCGGAGGTGTCGGCTGTCAACCCGGCGCCGCCACGCACCTCGGAGATGGCGCGGAACATGTAGTCGGTCTGCCGTGCGCCGAGCACGTGGTGCACGGCCTGGTCGAACCGGTACTGGCCGCCGCGCTCCACGAGCAGCGGCTCCACGGCGAGCAGGCGCTGGTGCAGCCGCCCCAGCCTGGCTGACAGGTCGTCCCGCACCGCCTTGTCCAGCTTGAGCCACGCGGGACCGGCCGCCGCCGCGGAGCCGCTGGCGAACTCGCGGGCGGTCCGCAATGCGCCCTCGACCATCGGCACGGCCTGCGGATCGACCTCGCGCAGGTAGTCGGCGACCGGTTCGAGCGCGGGCAGCAGGGTGCCACCGGCCGCGGGCAGATCCAGTCCGGCGAACCGCACACCCAGGTCGCGATCGCGCAGCCAGTGCATCAGCTCGCCCGCGCCCCACTTCACGGCCGTCTCGTCCAGTTCCGGTTCCTCGCCGCGCAGCCAGCGGTCCACGGCGAAGCCTTCGCTGAAGCCGTACTCGTAGGCCAGCACGGAAAACCCGCAGCGCTGTACGAGGAAGCGCAGCAGGCGCTGCCTGGCGTGGTTGAACTCCCGCACGAAGTGGGCGCTCTCACCGACGGCCACGACGCGGGCGGTGTCGATCAGCTCACGCAGCGGTTCCAGGTCGTCCAGCGGGGCGTCGGGGTCCATGGTGGTCAGGCGGGTCGCGTTCAGCTGGGGTGCCACCCGACCGACCGTAACAGGGTCCAGGACCGGAACTGTCCTGAATTACTGACACACTGGCGCCCGTGTTGGAGACCTCCGCGAGGCTGCTGCGACTGCTGTCGCTGTTGCAGGCACGCCTGGACTGGACCGGCCCGGAACTGGCCGAGCGGCTGGAGGTGGACGTGCGCACGATCCGCCGCGACGTGGACCGGCTGCGCTCCCTGGGCTACCCGGTGCACGCCGAGCCGGGGGTCGCGGGCGGCTACCGGCTCGGCGCGGGCGCGGCGCTGCCCCCGCTGCTGCTGGACGACGAGGAGGCCGTGGCGGTCGCGGTGGGGCTGCGCACGGCGGCGGTGGGCGGGGTCTCGGGCATCGAGGAGACCTCGATCCGGGCCCTGGCCAAGCTGGAGCACGTGCTGCCCTCGCGGCTGCGGCACCGGGTCGCGGCCCTGCAGTCCGCGGTGGTGCCGGTGACCGGTTACGGGCCGAAGGTGGACGCCGCCGCGCTGGCGCTGGTGGCCGGGGCCTGCCGGGACCACCAGCGCCTGCGCTTCGACTACCGCTCACACGAGGGGCAGGCCAGCCGTCGGCTGGTGGAGCCGCACAGCCTGGTGCACACCGGCCGCCGCTGGTACCTGCTCGCCTGGGACACCGAGCGCGCCGACTGGCGCACCTTCCGCATGGACCGGGTCGAGCCGCGCACGCCCACCGGCCCGCGGTTCAGCCCGCGCACCCCGCCCGAGGACGTGGCCACGCACGTCTCGCGCGGGGTCAGCCAGGGCGTCTACCGGTACCAGGGCCGGTTCCTGGTGCACGCCCCGCTGGAGCGGGTGGCGGAGAAGGTCACGCCCACCTCGGGCATGCTGGAGCCGGTGGACGAGAACACCTGCCTGCTGCACGCGGGCGGCAACTCGCTGGACGGGCTGACCGTCTACATCGGACTGCTCGGCTTCGGCTTCGAGGTGCTCGACCCGCCGGAGCTGGTGGCGCACATGCGCGCCTTCGCCGAGCGGATCACCAGGGCCAGCGGCACACCACCGGTCGCGTGAAGGTGGCTTTCACTGCGCCCAGCGCAGTGAAAGCCACCTTCACGCGACGTCAGTTGAAGTCCACGTGGCTCAGCCACAGGTCCAGCAGGGGTGGGAACCGAATACGCCAGAAAGGGGCTGTGGCGAAAGACAACATCCTTATCCTTGGTGGACCTTCGGTGTTGGCATCAGACGCGAAGGCTTCGCGTCTGATGCCAACACGATCCGGCTGTCGAGGCGACTGGACAGCCGGCATGTCCGGTCCCGCGTGCCAGGCCGCGGGCGTCAGGGCCAGGCCCCGGCCCTCGCTCGTGATCCGCACCTCGTCCTCGACGGACATCCGGTAGTACGCCCTACCTCGGTGCCTGGAAGCCGCCGATCTTCTGCTCGAGCAGTTCGGCCAGCCGCAGCGGGGTGCGGTCCTCGAACATCGGGCCGATGAGCTGCACCCCCACCGGCAGGCCCTCAGGGGACCGGCCCGCTGGTATGGCGGTGGCGGGCAGGCCGGGCATGGTGGCCAGACCGGCCCAGACGAGCTGGTCGAAGTACGGGTACTCGACGCCGTCGATGTCGATCCGGCGTTCCAGCGGATTGGGGTTGTGGTCGTGCGGGAACGCGGGAGTCGGCGTGATCGGACACACCACGGCATCGAACTCGGCGAACAGCTGCCGCCAGCCGTGGCGGTGGAGTTCGCGGCGGTTGTTCGCCTCGATCCAGTCGCGGTGGCTGAACACCATGGCGCGCAGCCGCGCCGCGTCGAGACTCTGGTCGTCCGCGCTCAGTCCGGCGGCGCGGGTCACCAGCTGCTCGTAGGAGTCGACGGGAAAACGTGCGACGGAGCCCGAAAACTGCAACTGCGTGTAAAGCATGGCGGCTTCGGTCAGGTCGGGCAGCAGCGGAGTGTGTCGTTCGACGCGGGCGCCGCCGTCGGCAAGCGCGTCGGCCACCCGGTTCACGCCCGCCCGCACAGCGGACCCGGTCGGAATGAGCGGATGCTCGTTGAGGACCAGGACCCGGAAGTCGCCGAGCCGCTCGTGGCGCGCGGGCGGCAGCGCCACGTTGTGCGCCTTGCCGAGCGTCAGTGGGTCCGGTCCGGCCATGACGTCGAGCAGGAGCGTGAGGTCGCGGGCGGTGCGCGCCATCGGACCGACGACGGCGAGGTCGAGGTCGACCGGCAATGCCGGCGCGGGAGGCGCGACCATGCCGCGGGTTGCCGCCAGTCCGAGTGTCGGCTTGTGCGCATAGATGCCGCAGAAATGCGCGGGGGTGCGCAGCGAACCGGCGAGGTCGGAGCCGATGGACAGCGCGCCGAATCCGGACGCCAGGGCCGCCGCTGATCCACCGGAGGATCCACCCGGCGTGCGATCGTGCTCCCACGGATTGTTGGTGGTGCCGTAGATCTCGTTGAAGCTCTGGATATCTTGCAGCCCCAAGGGCACATTGGTCTTGCCCAGCACCACCGCGCCCGCGGCCTTGAGCCGCGACACCTGTACCGCGTCCTCGGCCGGCACATAGTCCCGGTGTTGCGGCATGCCCCAGGTCGTGGGCAGCCCAGCCATGTTGTAGGACTCCTTGACCGTCACCGGAATACCGAGCAGCGGCCGGACCTCGCCACGGGCGCGCGCCTGGTCGGCACCGCGCGCGGCGGCCCGCGCACGGTCGAAGTCCGGCACACAGATCGCGTTGATCACCTTGTCGTCGCGCTCGATACGGGCAATCGCCTCATCGGTCAGTTCCGCCGAGGTCACGTCACCGGCACGCAACGCGGCCGCCAACTCTTCGGCCGTCTGAAAACTCCACTCCATGAATCCGACCCTAGAGGCCTCTGAAGCAGGTCATAAAATGCCGCTTCGCGCAACGGGATAGACGTCTCAACTCATCATGTTGCTCTCCGGCCACAGACAATTCGCCCGACCGCTGGCCGTGGCGACGCGCGGCGGCCTGGCACACCTACGGAGATGGTCACGACGGAGGCGCCCCAGCGCCCCGATCGATGGCGATATGACACGGGCACCCACCCCAACCAACGATTGCCGCGCACCGTGATTCTCATAAATGACCAGTTGTGACAGTTCTGCGAACCGCTTGATCCGGGCCGAGGATCCCCAGGTCGCGATTCGCACAACACCTCTCACTACTTCCCCTGGTTTTGACAGAGTTCTGAGAGACTGGAGGTATGCGACTCGGACCCAAGGATGCCGCGGCCGCGGTCGAACGCCACCCCTGCCCGCAATGCGACGTCCCTGTCGGCAGCGCTTGCCGCACCCGCGCCGGGAAAACCGCCGCGAAGTACCACACCGCCCGCTTCATCCTCGTACCCGCGCTACGCGACGAGCTCACCGTGCCCGTCCCGGCCGATCGCGCGCCGGGCAAGAAGGGGGCGCAGGGAGCGGAGGTCGCCGCAGCAGCACCGGAGACGACCGGGGCGCCGATCCGGATCGGCTACGCCCGCTGCTCGACGGCCACCCAGGAGTTGCAGAGCCAGCTCGACGCGTTGGCGGCGGCGAAGCGCACGCGGGTGTTCTCCGAGAAGATCAGCACCCGCATCAAGTTCCGCCCTGAGCTGGAGAAGGCGCTCACGCTCGCCCACGAGATCAAGACCGCCGCACCGGACCAGCCGGTCATCCTCACCGTGCACGAGATGACCGGAGTTGACCTCCGTGCGGATCGCCGACTCGGCGACCGCCCGCACCTTCGCCGCCTCGTACTTCACGCCCAGGTGCTCACGCACGAACTGCCGATGCCGCTTCGCGGTCCGATCCGCGTCAGTCTCCGCCGCCACCTCGTCCGGCAGCCCCAACACGCTGCGGACCTGGTCGACGACCACAGCGGGCACGTCCGTCAGCTTCGGGAAGTAGCCGAGCCGCTGATACGACTTCAGCCGCACCACCAGACTGATCGTCCTGAGTCTTGCCGCGTGCCCCCGCCGTCAGGCTGAACGCCTCGACCAGCTCCCGCCCGGACACCATCCGCTTGAACCGCGGGTAGGCAGTCCGATCGATCGACGCCACACCCGCCACCCCAGCAAGATCACAACCCGGACAGCAAGACCTTAGCCACCCCCGCCGCCCTCACCACAGACCGGCCCTGACCAGCACCGGAACCTCGCCGCGGCCCCTTTCTGGCGTAGTCGGTTCCCACCCCCAGCAGGGCCTGGTCCCCGTCGACCTCCAGGCTGCGCGCGTCCCTGACGTGCGCGAGGAGCAGCTCGGTCTGGGTGAGGATCTCGGTGCAGCGCCGGGCGAGTCCATGCCGCCTAACCTGTCACGGCGTGGCAGGCCACCGCAGGCGTTCGGCCGCCACCGAGCACCGCGAGGTCCACCGAGGAACAGCGGTGGCCGATCTGCTCGTCCAGGCCGGCGGCCAGCAGCGG
Organism: Kutzneria viridogrisea DSM 43870; assembly: GCF_000525635.1. NCBI lineage: Bacteria > Bacillati > Actinomycetota > Actinomycetes > Pseudonocardiales > Pseudonocardiaceae > Kutzneria > Kutzneria viridogrisea. The sequence goes on along the minus strand of NZ_CP007155.1, from coordinate 4,862,822 downwards.
GCAGCGCGGATGGAAGCGGCAGCCCGAGGGCACCCGAGAGGGGTCGGGCGTCTCCCCCGCCAGCACCATGGGCTCGCGCTCGGACTCGGGCAGCACCGACAGCAGGGCCTGGGTGTACGGGTGGCGCGGCGCGGTGAGCACCTGCTCCACCGGCCCGGTCTCCACGATCCGCCCCAGGTACATCACCGCGACCCGGTCGGCGATGTTCCACGCCAGCCCCAGGTCGTGCGTGACGACCAGCGCCGCCAGGCCCAGTTCCTCGCGCAGGCGCAACAACAGGGCCAGGATCTCCCCGCGCACCGAGGCGTCCAGCGAGGCCACCGGCTCGTCGGCGATCAGCACGCCGGGGTCCAGCGCGAGCGCGCCCGCGATCACCACGCGCTGGCGCTGCCCGCCGGACAGCTCGTGCGGCACCTTGTCGAAGAACCGCTCCGGCGGGCGCATCCCGGCCTGGGACAGCGCGCGGGCCACCAGCTCCCGCTCGTCCCCGGGCACCTTGTGGATGCGCAGGCCCTCGGCCACCGACTCGTACACGCTGTGCCGGGGGTTGAGCGCCCCGGTCGGGTCCTGCAGCACCAGCTGCGCGCGACGGCGGTAGGCGCGCAGCCCACGGGTGCCCGACGGCAGCGGCTCGCCCTCGAACAGCACCCGGCCCGCGGTGGGCCGTTGCAGGCCGAGCAGGGTCCTGGCCAGGGTGGTCTTGCCGCAGCCGGACTCGCCGACCAGCGCGATGATCTCGCCAGCGGCGATGTCCAGGTCCACCCCGTCCACCGCGCGCGCCGAGCCGTAGCTCACCGACACGCCCTCGGCCCGCAGCAACGCCGTCACGCCTCCACCTCCAGCACACAGGCCACCGACCGGTCGCCGACCGCCCGCAGCCGCACGTCGGTGTCCGAACAGGTCTCCAGCGCGGACGGGCAGCGCGGGTGGAACGGGCAGCCGCCCGGCAGCTGCGCGGGGTCGGGCGGATCACCGGGCAGCCCGCGCGGGGCCAGCCGCGAGGCCGGGTCCCCGATCGTCGGGAACGCCGCGGCCAGCGCCTTGGTGTACGGGTGCGCGGGGTGGCGCAGCACCTGCTCGGACGGGCCCAGTTCCACGATGCGGCCCGCGTACATCACCGCCAGCCGGGCACAGGTGGAGCCGAGCACCGACAGGTCGTGGCTGATCATCAGCAGCCCGATGTCCAGCTCGTCCACCAGTCGCGACAGCAGGGTCAGCACCTGGGCCTGCACCATGACGTCCAGCGCGGTGGTCGGCTCGTCGGCGATCACCAGCCCCGGCTCGCAGGCCAGCGCCATCGCGATCATCACCCGCTGACGCTGCCCGCCGGACAGCTCGTGCGGGTAGGCCGAGGCCCGCCGCGCGGGCAGCCCGACCTGCTCCAGCAGTTCGCCCACCCGTGCGGAGACCTTGTTGTCGGGCCGGGAGGAGTGCAGGCGGATCGGTTCGGCGATCTGTTCGCCCACCCGCTGCACGGGGTTGAGCGCGTGCATGGCGCCCTGGAACACCACGGAGGCCTGCGCCCAGCGCACCGCCCGCAGCCTGCCCCAGCTCATCGCCCGCACGTCCTCGCCCGCGAGCAGCACCTGGCCGCCCAGTTCGGCGTTGCGCGGCAGCAGCCGCAGCACCGCCATCGCCAGCGTGGACTTGCCGCAGCCCGACTCCCCGGCAAGGCCCAGGGTCTGCCCGGCCTCCAGCCGCAGGTCCACCCCGCGCACCGCGGGCACCAGGCCCTGCGCGGTCCGGTAGGAGACCGTGGCCTCGCGCAGTTCCAGCAAGGGGTCGTTCAACGCCACACCTCGCTAGCGCTCGGCGCAGCGCTGCGCGCCGGCCCTGTGTTGAATGGTTCGCTCGCAAGCTCGCTCACTAGCGCTCCCTGAGCCTCGGGTTGAGCACGCTCTCCAGGGCACGCCCGCACACCATGAACGCCAGCACGATCACCGCGATGGCCAGGCCCGGCGGCAGCAGGTACCACCAGGCCCCGAAGGTCACCGCCCCGCTGAGCATCGCGCTGTTGAGCATCGTTCCCCAGGAGGCGGCGCTCGGGTCGCCAAGGCCGAGGAAGGACAGGGTGGACTCGGCGATGATCGAGCTGGCCACGGTCAGCGTGGTGTTGGCGAACACCAGCGGCAGCACCGCGGGCAGCACGTGCCGCCCGATCACGTGCAGGTGCCCGGCGCCCAGTGCCCAGGCCCGCTCGATGTAGGGCCGCGACTCCACGCTCAGCGTCTGCGCGCGGACCAGCCGGGCCGTGGTGGGCCAGGAGGTCACGCCGATGGCCAGCACGATGGCGAAGATCCCGCGATCGAGCACTGTGGACAGTGCGATGGCCAGCACCAGTGAGGGCAGCACCAGGAAGAAGTCGGTGGCCCGGGTCAACACGGCGGCCACCCAGCCGCCGAAGTGGGCGGTGGCCACGCCGAACAGGGTGCCGATGCCCACCGACACCAGGGTGGCCAGCACGCCCACGAGCAGGGAGATCCGCGCACCCCACCACAGCTGTAGTAGTACCGACCGGCCGAGTTCGTCGGTGCCCAGCAGGTAGGTGCCGCTGGGTGGCTGCAACCGGCCGCCGGTGGCCTGGGTCGGGTCCAGGCCCGCGGCGTCGGTCAGCACCGGGGCCAGCAGGGCCAGCCCGATGATCAGCACCAGCACCACGAGGCCGACGACCCCGCCGCGGTCGCGCAGGAACTGCCGCCACACCGTGGCGGCGGCCGCACGGCGCCGCCGCCAGGTGATGGCGGCCGGAGTAGTACTGGTCATGCGGCACGCACCCTCGGATCGATCACCCGGTACAGCAGGTCGGCGACCAGGTTCATCACCAGCACCGCACCGGCCAGCACGATGAACGTGCCCTGCAACAGCGGCAGGTCACGGGAGTTGATCGCCTTGAAGGTCAGCTGGCCCAGACCGGGCCAGGAGAACACCGTCTCCACGGTGACCGCCCCGGAGACCACCATGCCCAGGTTGAGGAAGATCAGCGTGACCGTGGGCAGCAGCGCGTTGGGCACCGCGTGGCGGCGGCGCACCAGGTCGTCACGCAGGCCCTTGGCGCGGGCGGTGGTCAGGTAGTCGGCGTTCATCTCCTCCAGCAGGGAGGAGCGCATCACCAGCAGGTACTGCGCGTAGATGACGGCGACCAGGGTCAGGCAGGGCAGGGCCAGGTGGTGCAGCAGGTCCAGCGCCTGCGGCAACAGCCCCGGCGGGGTGGCCGGGTCGATGATGCCCTGGCTGGGGAACAGCGTGCCGGTGACGGTCAGCAGCACCATGCCCAGCCAGAACGTGGGCGCCGACCACAGCAGCAGGGCGATACCGGTGGAGGCGCGGTCGAACCGGCTGCCGCGCCGCCACCCGCCCCGCACGCCCAGCCACAGGCCGAGCGCCGCGGCGATCACCGTCGCGGTGCCGACCAGCAGCAGGGTGGGGCCGACCCGGTCCAGGATCAGGTCCAGCACCGGCTGGCGGTAGTTGTAGGACTGGCCGAGGTCCCCGCGCAGCAACCCGCCGAGGTAGCGCAGGAACTGCACCGGCAGCGGGTCGTCCAGGCCGAGCTGCGCGCGCAGCTCGGCCAGCCGGGCGGGGTCCACCGGGGCGTCCCTGGTGATGGTCTTGACCGGGTCGCCGGGCAGCACGCGGAACAGGAAGAAGCCCAGCACCACGACCAGCACCAGGCTGACCAGCGCGCCACCGACCTTGGTGGCCACGTAGCGCAGCGTGCCGCGACCGGCGCCCCGGGTCGGTTCCACGACCTCGGGGCTGAGCGCGTTGGTCATCGCCGGATCATTCCCTCTCGTCGGCGGTGCTCTTGCGGCGGCGGCTGACCACCAGCAGCACCACGCCCGCCACGACCACGACGGCCACCACGATGCCGATCACCAGCCCGGTCGGGGTGACGCCGGAGCTGGTGCCGGCCGCCGCGGGCACGGCCTTGTAGTAGCCCCAGTAGCCGTTCTGGCCGGTGATCACGCCGCCGGGGTTGGGCTGCACGGCGAAGGAGCTGAACCGGTCGGAGCGGTAGGCCTCCAGCTGGTCGGGGTAGGCGAAGGTCACCGAGGTGGCCAGCTCGGCGAGCCGCTGCTGGGCCTGCTTGACCTCCTGCACCCGCTTGCCCTCGTCCAGTTCGGACAGCTGGGCCTTGTAGAGCTGGTCGTACTGCTCGTCGCAGGTGAAGGTCTCGGTGGTGCCGCTCTTGCCCTCGGCGTCGGGCAGGGCCGCGCAGGTCTGCAGGGTCAGCACCGCGTCCGGATCGGGGTTGACCCCCCAGGTGCTGAAGGACAGGTCGTAGTTGCCCGCGGTGGTGACGTCACCGAGCTTGTCCCCGGACACCAGCTGCACGTCCACCGGGATGCCCAGCTGACCCAGCCAGCTCTTGAGGTACTGGCCGTTGGGGTTGTCGGTGGGCTGGCCGCTGTCGCCGATCAGGCGCAGGGTCAGCGGCTTGCCCTCCTTGTCCAGCCGCTTGCCGTCCGGGCCCTTGCGGTACCCGGCCTCGTCCAGGGTGCGGTTGGCCGCGGCCAGGTCGAAGGTGCGCTGCTGGTTGGTGGACCACTTGCTGAACACCGGCGGGATGTAGCTGGACCCGGGCTCGGCGTAGCCCCCGTAGGACTTGTCCACCAGGGTCTTGGCGTCGATGGCCTGCGCGATGGCCTGGCGCAGTTTGACGTCACGCAGCGCCGGGTTGCCGTCCCCGATGGGCTGGCGGGTGTTGGTCTGCGCGCCCGGGTTGATGATCAGGTCGTTGAAGCGGCGGCCCACCGCCTTGTTGGTGGTGATGCCGTCCTTGCCCTTGAGCGTGTCGAACTGGGCGGCGGTGAGCTTGCTGACCAGGTCCACGTCGCCCTTGATCAGGGCCTGCGCGGCGGCGTCGGTGTTGTCGTAGTGGTAGAAGTCCACCTCGTCCACGGTGGCCTTGCCGCGCCAGAAGTTCGGGTTGGCCTTCAACTTGACGTACTGGTCCTGCTTGTAGTCGACCAGCGTGAACGGGCCGCTGCCCACCACCGGGAAGTCCAGGTTGGTGTAGTCGACGAGCTTGTCCACCTTGGATGCCCACACGTGCTCGGGCACGATCGGCACGTCCAGCGCCAGCATGGTGGCCTGGGGCTGCTTGGTCCTGACCACCAGCGTCGTGTCGTCTGGTGCGGTCACGGTGTCGAAGTTGCTGACGAAGTTGCCGTTGGCGGTGCGGGCCACGGCGTTGGTCAGCATCAGGTTGTAGGTGAAGGCGACGTCCTTGGCCGTGATCGGCTTGTCGTCGGACCACTTCATGCCCTGGCGGATCTTGAACGTCCAGGTGAGCTTGTCCGTGCCGACCTGCCAGCTCTCCGCCAGGCCCGGGACGGGGTGCTGGTCGGTCTGGTCGTAGGCGGTGAGGAACTCGTACATCATGCGGCCGATCTCGGTGTCGGCCTGGTGGTAGGCGAGGAACGGGTTGAGCGAGGCGACGGCGGTGGTCACCGCCACCCGGAGCACCTTGCTGTCCGCCGCGTGCGCCTGAGGCGCACCCACCCCCGTGACCACCGGCGTGCCGAGTGCCGCGCAGGCAGCCACGGCAAGGCATACTCCGATTCTCCTCATGCGCATCGCGCACTCCCCTTCCCCATGGTTGGCAAGAAGTAACCACCAGTCACGGCAGTGTGTCAACAATTGTCGACAACTCGTACCAACCCGTAACGTACCGAGGGTGCGAATCCTGATCTCAGCGGACATGGAAGGTGCCACCGGAGTCACGTGGCCCGCCGACGTGGAACCGGGAACCGAGCAGTGGCAGCGGTTCCGCCGGATGTTCACCGGGGACGTCAACGCCTGCGTGCGGGGCCTGTGCCAGGGCGGCGCCACCGAGGTGCTGGTCAACGAGGCCCACGACACCCAGCGCAACCTGCTGCTGGAGGACCTGGACGGCCGGGCCGCCATGCTCACCGGCAAGCACAAGCCGCTGTCGATGATGCAGGGCGTGAACTCCGGTGTGGACGGTGTGGTGTTCCTCGGCTACCACACCGCGGCGGGCACGCAGGGCGTGCTGTCGCACACCTATCTGGGCAACTCCATCACCGGGGTCTGGCTGGACGGGGTGCTGGCCAGCGAGGGCAGGCTCAACGCCGCCATGGCCGCCGAGCACGGCGTACCGGTGCTCCTGGTGACCGGGGACGACCTGACCTGCGCCGACGCCGCCGACTACGCGCCGGGAGCCCGGCAGGCCGCGGTCAAGGAGTGCGTCAGCCGGTACTCGGCGATCTGCCTGCCGCCCCAGCGCACCGCCGAACTGATCGAGCGGGAGGCCGCCGCCGCCATGGCAGGGGCCGGGCGGGTGCCCGGCACGCCGGGGCCGCACCGCATCGAGGTGGAGTTCGACGCCGCGCACCTGGCCGCGGCCGCGGCGATCGTGCCCACCGTGGAGCAGGTCTCCCTGCTGCGCGTGGGATTCGACGCGGTGTCCATGACCGAGGCGATGAAGGCGTTCAAGGTGGTCACGGCAATCGCCTCCGGCGCGGTGGAAAAGGTGTACGGATGATCCCGGTCGAACAGCTCTGCTCGGAACTGATCCGCTTCGACACGACCAACCGGGGCCGTGGCGACAGCGAGGGTGAGCGCGAGGCCGCGGAGTACGTGGCCGCGCACCTGGCCGCGGCCGGGCTGGAGCCCACCCTGCTGGAGCTCAAGCCCCGGCGCACCAACGTGATCGCCAGGGTCAGCGGGTCCGAGCCCGGCCTCGAGCCGCTGCTGGTGCACGCCCACCTGGACGTGGTGCCCGCCGAGCCCGCGGACTGGGCCGTGCACCCGTTCTCCGGGGAGGTCCGGGACGGCTACGTCTGGGGCCGCGGCGCGGTGGACATGAAGGACATGGTCGCCATGCTGCTGCACGTGCTGGCCGACTGGCACGCGCAGGGCCGGGGTCCGCGCCGGGACGTCGTGCTGGCCTTCGTCGCCGACGAGGAGGACAACGGGGACTACGGCGCGCACTGGCTGGTCGCCGAGCACCCCGAGCTGTTCGCGGACTGCGGGGCGGCGATCAGCGAGTCCGGGGGCTACACCTACCACGTCGGCGGCGTGCACCTGTACCCCGTGGGCACGGCCGAGCGGGGGACCTCGCACGTGCGGCTGACCGCGCGCGGGCGTGCCGGGCACGGCTCACGGCGCAACGAGGACAACGCCGTCACCAAACTCGCCGGGGCCGTGCAGCGCATCGCCGAGCACCGCTGGCCGATCCGGCTCACCCCGGCCGTGCGGGCCTTCCTGGAGCGCTCCGGTGCCGCGCTGGGCGTCGAGGTCGACCTGTCCGATGTGGACGGTACCGTGGCCAGGCTGGGCAAGGCGGGCCCGCTGGTGGAATCCACTGTGCGCAACAGCACCACGCCCACCGTGCTGCGCGCCGGGTACAAGACCAACGTCATCCCCAGCACCGCCGAGGCCGAGATCGACGTGCGGGTGCTGCCGGGCACCGAGGAGGAGCTGTTCGCCGAGCTGCGCAGGCTGGCCGGTCCCGGGGTCGAGGTGGCGGCGATCAGCCCGCAGGGGCCCGTGCAGGCGCCGATCGACTCGCCCTGGTTCGAGGCGATGGCCGCCGCGCTGCGCTCCCAGGACCCGCAGGCGGTGGTCGTGCCCTACTGCCTTGGCGGCGGCACCGACGCCAAGGCGTTCGACAAGCTCGGCATCCTCGGTTACGGCTTCGCCCCGCTGTGGCTGCCCGAGGGCTTCGACTACCGCGGCATGGCGCACGGGGTGGACGAGCGGGTTCCGGTGGAGGGCCTGCACTTCGGCGCTCGCGTGCTCGACCACCTGCTGACGAACTGCTGAGAGGAGCTCGCATACTGAGCAGCATGTCCACCTCTGGTCACTGACGATGACCTGCCGGTGGCGGGGAAAAGCAGCGTCTTCGGGGTTTTCCCTTGCCTGGAGCCAAGTTCGGTCGCGGACTTGGGTGCCGCGTGCACTGAGGACGCAGTGGTAGCTTGCGGTTGCGGCGAGGAGCGTGAGTCGGCAAACGGCTTCGTCACAAGCACAACGCCGCGGTTCCCGACGTGGTGAACCCGTGTCGCGATGTCCTCCTCGCTGACGACGGACCGTCCTCAGAAGGGGTGACCCCATGCTTGCGCTACTCGCTGCCCGCAGCAGACTGCTCGCCGCCCTGCGCACCGCCGACGAGCACCGGGCGCTGTCGGAGGCCCGGCGGCTGATCGACGGGGGGATGAGCCTGTCCGCGCTGCTGCTCGACGTCATCGCACCGGTGCAGGACGACATCGGCAAGCTGTGGCAGGAGGCCAGGCTGAGCATCGCCGAGGAGCACGTCGCCACGCTGATCAGCGAACGCGTCATCGCCCTCGCCTCGATCCCGGCCGACTCCACCACCGCCAGTCCGAGCCGGGGCTACGTGGTGGTGGCGTGTGTGGAGGGTGAGTTCCACACCATGCCTGCCCGCATCCTCACCGAGGTCCTGCGGGTGCACGGCTGGCACACGACCTTCCTGGGCGCCAGCATGCCCACCGACTACCTCGTCACCTACGTGGAGCAGAACCGCCCGTCCGCGGTCGGCCTGAGCTGCACCCTGTCCAGCAACCTGCCGCGCGCCCACAAGGCGATCACCGCCTGCGGCGAGCTGGGCATGGCCGTGTTCGTGGGCGGTCGCGGTTTCGGCTCACAAGGTCAGTGGGCCCGCTCGTTGGAGGTCACGACCTGGGCGGCCGACGCGCTCAACGCACTGGGCGTCATCGACCAGATCCACGCGGACTGGTCCCCCTCCCCCAGCAGCGCCCGAGGCGCGGACACCGAGTACGCGAGCCTGCGCGCGATGCGCAGCGAGCTGTTCTCCACCGCGCTCTCGGCGCTCGACGCCTACTTCCCGCTGACCAGCGACGACGACCCGCGCTACGACACGGCGGTCGACGACCTCAGCCACACCCTCGACTTCCTCGCCGCGGCGGTCTACCTCGACGAGCCCGGCCTGTTCACCGAGTTCCTGGCGTGGACCGCGGAGGTCCGCCTGAGCCGCGAGATCAGCCTGCGCACCATTCCCCACGCCCTCGGCGCCCTGGAGCCCGCGCTCGACAACTGCCCGCGGACCGCCGCCATCGTGGACGAGGGCCAGCGCCTCTACGCGCAACTGAACCACTAGCCTCGATCTTGCGCGAGGGTCCGGCAGCTTTGTCGGACCCTGTTGCGCAGCAGGTCGTGCGCCGCGCGGATCAGGTCCTCGTTCACGACGGTGGGGCGTCTGCCGTCCCTGCCGCGGACGCGGGCTCCAGGACGAAGACGGGGATCACACGGTCGGTCTTCTCCTGGTATTCGGCGTACGGCGGATACGCGGCGACCGCGCGCTCCCACCACTCGGCCCTCTCGTCTCCGGTGATCTCACGGGCCGTCATGTCCTGGCGTACGGGTCCGTCCTGGAGCTCCACTTGCGGGTCGGACTTGACGTTGAAGTACCAGACCGGGTGACGCGGGAAGCCGGCCTTCGAGGCCACGGCCGCGTACCGCCCCTCGTGCTCCACGCGCATCAGCGGGATCTTGCGGATCTTGCCGCTCATCGCGCCCCGCGTCGTGAGAATGACGACGGGCAGGCCCGTGTCCCAGAGCGTCGTCCCCTGCCTGCCGCCCGAACTCTCATACAGCTCGACCTGGTCGCGCACCCACTGCGCTGGGCTCGGCTCGTACTCGCCCTCAAGAGGCATCGTGGTCACCCTGTCCTCGCGTACGGATCATGTTGCGCAGTTCTTCACAGGCGCCGCGCGGATTCATCCTGGTGATGATGTCGGTCCAGGGCCAGTGTCCCAGCTCAGGAGCACTTTTCGCATTCCTGATCAAGCGCTGGACGGCCCGCCTCAGGAAAGCCCGAGGCTAGTGCCTGCCGGTGACGATCCTGTCGATGGCCAGCCCGAGTCGGCCGTACTTCTCGGTGTAGAACACGGGGATGACGCCCGGCGGGTCGGCGGGCCGGTCGACGTCCACGTAGTCGGTGCCCAGGTTGCAGAACACGGCGACCACGTAGTGGCGTCCGGGCTTGCCGGGCAGGGAGTGCACGATGCCCGCATCGCTGCCGGTGGTGTCGGTCCAGCCCGTCTTGTGTGCGAAGCTCACTTCCGCGGCGGCATCGCAGGGCCGGGTGTCCTGGCCGTACACGGCGTCGCCCACGGTCATGGTGCCGTCGGCGGGGTTGACCCAGCGCTGCGGGGTCAGCTGCGGGATGCCCGGCGCGGGGTAGCCGCGGCCGCACCAGTTCGTGGTGGACAGCATCTCGTTGTGGCCCTGCTCGCCGAGGGTCTTCAGGAGGAACTTCCGTGAGCTCGCGCTGAGCACCTCACGGGTGACCGCCTTGCCCGCCGGGGTGGTCCACAGGGTGCCGGGCCCGCCGTTGACGGCCAGCAACAGCTTGGCGGTGTCGATGGCGCTCATGTTCGCGCCGATCCAGTGCGCCCCGGTGACCGGGTCGGTGCCGGTGAGCATCAGCGTGGGCAGGCCCAGGTCCACGAAGCCCTTGTTCATGGCGTCCACGGCCTTGAGGTCGTGCAGCATCTTGATCAGAGCGCAGGAGGACTCGTTCTTCGACATGGTGATCATCTCGTCGAGGAACTGCCGTACCGGCTTGGTCTCCGGCCCGCCGCAGGTCTCGCTGACGGTGCTGGGCCGGTACGCGTAGTCGGCGTCCAGGTCGACCTTGCCCTGGTCCACCAGGCGCAGCACGCCGAAGCCGACCATCAGCTTGAGCACCGAGGCCGGGAACGGGGAGGAGAAGTCGATCGGGGCCCGCTCCCGGCCGGGCAGCACGTCGCGGGTGCCCTTGCCGCCGTTGGTGTCCCACTCGGTGTCGTCCCACCACCGGTACCGGACCTGGTCGGTGGACAGGCTCTTCGCGTTGAGCGGCACCACGACCCCGTGCGGGTACTGCGGGCTGAGCAGTACGTCGGCCATGGCCACCGGGCGTCCCGCCTGGTCCAGCTCGATCACCGCGGCGTCCATGTTCGGCGTCTGGTGCAGCGGCTTGGGCTCGGCGGCCAGGCCGCGCCGCCGAGCCAGCTCCGCGGGGGCCGGGTCGTACTTGTCCCGCGCACCGGATCGGGCCAGTGCCGAGGAGGACCCGGGCGGGGTGGTGTCCAGCACGTTCTTGAAGTCCTGGGCGTCGATCGCGGCACGCAGCGCCTCGGCCAGCCCCGCGCTCGGTACCGGCGCTCCTGCCTGCGCGAGGGCGGTGCTCCCGGTGACCGCCGCGGCGGTGAGCAGGGCGGTGCAGGTCAGCAGCCGGCGGTGGCTCATCCGGTGGAACCTCCCCAAGTGGTGGAAGGTTCATCTTCTCCGTTGGAGCCGAGCCCCGCTCACCCGGGGGTCAGCGCACCGCGCCGGTGACCAACCAGGTCGTGCCCCGCGCGCGCCACACCAGCGCCACCAGGCGGGCGAGCACCCACACACCGATGGCCAGCCACAGGGTGACCAGCCCGCCGCCCAGCAGGTACACCACCAGGGCCGCGGGCAGGAACACCACGGTGGTGACGACCCCGGCCAGGGCCAGGTAGCGCATGTCCCCCGCGCCGATCAGCACCCCGTCCAGCACGAACACCGGACCGGCCAGCGGTTGCAGCAGCGCCACGACGATCAGGGCGTCCAGCAGCAGCGACCGCACGGCCGGGTCGGTGGTGAACAGGGCGGGCAGCAGGCCGCGGGTGGCCAGCAGCAGCACCGCGAACAGCACACCGCAGGCCAGGCCCCACTGGGTCATCCGCCAGGTGGCCGACCGGGTGCCCACCACGTCGCCCGCGCCAAGGAACCGGCCGGTGATCGCCTGCCCGGCCACGGCGATGGCGTCCAGGGCCAGCGCCAGCAGCCACCACACCTGGAAGCTCACCTGGTACGCGGCGATGTCGGCGTCACCCATCCGCGTGGCCACGACGGTGCCCACGATCAGCACCACGCGCAGCGACAGCGTGCGGATCACCAGGTTGAAACCCGCCTTCGCGCTGGCGCGCAGCCCGGCGGCGTCCGGCCACACCGGCACCCCGTGCCGCCGCGCCCCGCGCAGCACCGCGAGCACGTACACCAGCCCGCCCACGCTCTGCGCCAGCACCGTGCCCAGCGCTGACCCGGCGATGCCCCAGCCGAAGCCGAACACGAACGCGGCGTTGAGCGCGGCGTTGGCGGCGAACATGCCCACCGAGACCACCAGCGGGGTGCGGGTGTCCTGCAAGCCGCGCAGCACCCCGGTGCCCGCCAGCGTGACCAGCATGCCGGGCACGCCGAACAGGCTGATCCGCAGGTAGATCTCCGCCTGCGGGGCGACCGCCGCCGAGGCGCCGAACGCCTCCACGATCCACGGGGTCAGTGGCCAGCCCACCGCGATCACCGCAAGGCCGATGCCCACCGCCAGCCAGACCCCGTCCACGCCCTGGCGGATCGCCGCGGCCAGGTTGCCCGCACCGACCTGCCTGGCCACCGCCGCGGTCGTGCCGTAGGCGAGGAACACGCAGACGTTGATCAGCGTGCCCAGCGCCTGGCTGGCCACGCCCAGACCACCCAGCGGGGCGGTGCCCAGGTGGCCCACGATGGCCGAGTCGGTGAGCAGGAACAGCGGTTCGGCGACCAGCGCGCCGAACGCGGGCAGCGCCAGCCGCAGGATCTCCCTGTCGTGCGCCCTGTGCTGCTTTCCGGTGGCCGGTGGCCGGGTCATCGCTGCCCCTCAGGTGTGCGGTGCGCGCGCAGCGCGGTGCTGATCACGTCCAGGAACCGTGCCCGCGCGGTACGCGGGAAGAAGTGGTCGCCGGGCAGCTGGTGCGCGACGAACGGGCCGATCGTGCACTCCCGCCAGGCCAGCACCGAGGGCCAGGACACCGCCGTGTCCCCGCTGCCGCCGAACGCGGTGATCGGGCAGCGCAGCACCGGACCCGGCCGGTAGCTGTAGTGGTCGGACATGCCGAAGTCCGCGCGCAGCACCGGCAGCAGCAACTCCATGAGCTCCTCGCTGGCCAGCACGGCCTGCGGTGTGCCGCCCATGCCGTACAGCCTGGCGCGGAACTGCGCCTCGTCCTGCTCCGAGCCGGGCGGCAGCTTCGGCGGGCGCATCGCCCCGCGCGCGGACACCGTGACCAGGTGCCGCACCGTGCGGCCGTGCCGCTGTTCCAGGCGCAGTGCCACCTCGAAAGCCAGGAACGCGCCGAAGCTGTAGCCCAGCAGGGCCACCGGCTCCTCGGCCTGAGCGAGCACGGTCTCGGTGAGCTCGTCGGCCAGCGCGGGCAGGTCGGTGGCGGGCGCCTCGCGGTAGCGCCCGCCCCGACCCGGCAGCTCCAGCGGGTGCACGCGGATCTGCTCCGGCAGGTCGGCCTGCCAGTCGTCGAAGATCCGCGCGGAACCGCCCGCGTAGGGCACGCAGAACAGCCTCATGTCGCGTACCTGGTGCGCAGGCGCTCGGTCAGGCCCGGCAGCAGCGGCCCGGCCAGTACCGCGATGGCCCGCAGCCCGTGCCAGGCCAGGTCCGGGTCGGTGGCCGCCCGGGCCGCCAGCAGGGCCAGCAGGTTCGCGGTGGACTGCGCGGCCTGGCGCAGGCTGAAGGTCTCCAGCGCGTAGGCACGTCGCATCCGATGACGATAGCGGCGCAGCAGGGCCGGTTCGGGTCCGTCGACCGGGTGGTGCCCGGCCAGCGCGGCCTCCACCCGCGCCAGCGGCTCGCGCAGTCCGGCGTCCACGGCCTTGACGAACTCCGCCTCGGTGAAGTTGGCGGTCTGCTGCTCGGGGTTGTGCAGCGCCAGGTAGAACCGGGCGCTGTCGGCCCCGTGCTTGACCAGCAGGTCCCGCGCCCAGATCAGGTGCCGCCTGCTCGTGGAGAACTTCGACCCGTCCAGGTGGTAGAACTCGTTGGTGATGATCGCGGTGGGCGTGAGCAGCCCGCCGTGCGCGAGCGCCAGCCCCAGGTGCGCCAGCGAGAAGTAGAACGTGTTGTCGTAGCCGAGGAACTGCACCAGCTCGTACCCGGAGCCGGCCTGCCAGTCGGCGCCCGCGATCCCGGCCATGTGGGTCAGGCCCGGCAGCATCTCCGCCCACACGTTGAACACCTGCCCGCCGAAGCCCGCCAACGGCACGGACACGCCCCAGTCGGCGGGGTAGGTCACCGGGAAGTCCGGCAGCGGACGGGACAGCATCTCCCGCACGAAACCCAGCACGCGCGGGCGCATCGTGTCCCGGTGCTCGGCGTAGAACCGCACGAACTGCTCGCGGTAGTCCTCCAGCGGCAGCACCAGGATCGGCACCTCGCGCTGCTCCACCTCGGCCGCGGCGCGCACCCCGGTGCTCTGCCCGTACAGCAGCGAGTCCACGTCGTTGGGGTGCCCGCAGGTCTCGCAGATCGCCCCGCAGGTGGCCGCGAAGCACTCCGGGCAGTACCCGGTTACGAACGCCTCCAGCAGGTACCGCCCGGTCCGCTGGCAGTAGGGGAAGCGCCAGGTGCGCCGCACGAGCTTGCCCCGCTGGTACAGCTCGGTGAAGAAGCCGCGCACATGCCGCAGGTAGGCCCGGTCGGGGCTGGTGAACGCGTCCAGCTCGATCTCCGCCAGGCGCAGCGTCTCGCGGATCTGCTCGGTGCAGCGCGCCGCCAGCACCTCCGGCGCCTGCTCCACGGCCTGCGCGGTGGTGACCACGTAGGTCTGGTGGTCGTCTCCGCCGCTGACGTAGCGCGCCTGGTTGCCCAACAGCCGCTGCGCCCGGCAGAACACGTCGGCGCCCAGGTAGGGCCCGGACAGGTGGCCGACGTGCAGGTCCCCGTTGGTGGTCGGCGGGGTCGCGGTCACCAGGAACCGCCTCACGAGGCCTCCCCGAGCGGGCCCATCGACCACACCGACACCAGCTCCCACTCCTCGGTGGGCGAGCCGTTCTCGAAGTAGTGCACCTGCCCGGACCCGACCACCAGCGCGTCCCCGGGCCCCAGGTCCACCACCTGCCCGTCCACGTGTGCCACCCCGCTGCCGCGCACCACGTAGAACTGCTCGTGGTCCACGTGCGAGTGCGGGGTGGACACCGAGCCGGGTGCCACGACGCACACACCCATGCCGGTGTCCGAGGGCTCGGAACTGCCCCAGGGCAGGATCCGGCGGAACGCGCAGCCGTACACGTCTTGGAACTGCGACTCGGCGCGGCGCTGGACCTTGAACTCACTCATGCGTCGGCTCCTTCCAGGTGTGCGGGAACGGGGGTGAGCGCCCCGGCGCCGAAGGTGGCGTCGAGGATGTCCACGGCGCGGTGCGCGAGCAGGGACAGCAGGGTGCTGGTCAGCCCGTGGCTGTGCTCGGCGGCGCCGTGCAGGAACACCTTGGGCCGGAACCCGTCCGTGGTCTGCACCGAGTAGTCCCGGCGCACCCTGGGCGTGCCGTCGGCCTCGCGCACCAGGTGCGGATCCAGGTCGGTGAGCAGGTCCCGGGCCTCGCGGAAGTCGTAGCCGGTGGCCAGCACCACCCCGTCGTAGCGGTCGTGCGCGGTGTGGCCGGTGAGCAGGTCGCGCGCGGCCACACAGACCAGTGTGTCGTCCACGCTGGCGCTGAGCAGTTCGGTGAACCTGCTCAACCGCAGCCGCAGCCCGCCGTGCACCCGCTGGTCGTAGAGCAACCGGGCGATGGCCTGGATGTCCTCCTCGTCCACGGCGCCGTAGTTGGTGATCCGCAGCTGGTCCAGGATCGCCCGGCGCTGCTCGGGGCCCGCGCCGTGGAACAGGTCCACCGACTCCGGGTTGAAGATCTCGTTGGCCAGCGGGCTGCTGTTGGCGGGCATCAGCGCGAACCCGCGGTGCGCCAGGGTGACCTGTGCCGCGGGGAACTCGGCCACCAGGTACTGGAAGATCTCCGCGGCGCTCTGCCCGGCGCCGACCACCAGGAACCGGTAGGGCAGTGCGGTGCCGCGCCCGCGGTACGGCTCGATGCCGCGCAGGAACCGGCTGCTGTGCCACACCGCCCCGGACTCCAGCGCGGCGGGCGCCACCCCGGGTGGGATGGCGGGCCGCCCGCCCGGTGCCAGGGACAGGTGCTCGGCGGACACCGTGCGCGGGCGGCCCGCCGGGTCGAGCAGGTCCACCTCCAGGTGGCCGACGGACCCGTCCTGGCCGAGGACCGGGCGGATCGCCTGGGCCGTGCAGTTGTAGGAGACGTACGGGGACAGTTGGGCGGCGACCCAGCGGAAGTAGTCGGCGTACTCCCGCCGGGTCGGGTGCAGCGTGCCCAGGTTGAGGAACTGCTCCAGCCGCCCCTTGCGGACCAGGTAGTTGGTGAAGGTGTACGGGCTGGTCGGGTCGTGCGGGGTGACCAGGTCCTTGAGGAAGGCCACCTGCATGCGCGCACCGTCCAGCAGCATGTCCGGGTGCCAGGCGAACTCCGGCCTGGACTCCAGGCAGTGCACCCTGGTCCGCACCGAGGACGGCCGGGTGGAGTCGCACACCGCGCTCAGCGACAGGTGGGACGGGCCGAAGCCGATGCCGAGCAGGCCGTAGCGCCGTGTGCCCATGTCCGCTACCTGGTCGCCAGCTGACGGACCGTGCCGTCCTCGGTGAACAGTTCCCGCAGGGTGAAGGCGAAGCCCCGCTCCTGGGCCAGCGCCACCAGCTTCAGCGCCGCCAGCGAACTGCCGCCCAGCTCCAGGAACGGGGCCTGGGCGTCGACCTGCGCCACGCCGAGCACCTCCGACCACAGCGCGGCCAGTTCGACCTCGCGCGGGGTCTGCGGCGCCACGGGCTCACCGGCCTGGCGGGCCGGAACCGGTTGCGGCGCGGGCACTTCCCGGCCGGGCACGGCCTCGGCGACCAGCCCGGTGAGCTTGCCGACCGAGTCCGTGCCGCCGCTGGCGATGGCCGCCAGCACCTCGCGCAGCGCGCCCATCACGGCGTCCACCGAGGCGGCGTCGAAGTAGGCCGTGTCGTACTCCACCTGGAAGGACAGCTGACCCTCCGCGGTGACGCCGACGGTGAACGGGTAGTTGGTCCAGCCGAAGTTCTCCTCGTGCCGCACCGCGACCCCGGCGTGGGCCTCCCAGCCGATGCCGTGCGGGATGTTCTCGAAGATCAGCAGCGACTCGAACAGCGGGCGCCCGCTGGGCAGGTCGGGGTGCTGCTGGATCAGCGGCAGCGGGTAGTGGTCGTTGGCGCGGGCGTCGACCTGGGTGCGCTGCACCTGGCGCAGCCACGCGCCCAGCGACTGCTCGGGGTCCAGCGGCAGGCGCATCGGCAGGATGTTGACGAAGATGCCGACCATCTCCTCCACCCCGGGCAGGGCCACCGGCCGGTGCGTGATCGTCATGCCGAAGCAGACGTCCTGCCGCCCGCTGATGCCGCCGATGACGGCCGCCCACGCGGCCTGCACCAGGGAGTTCAGCGTCAGCTGGTTGGCCCGCCCGTACGCGGTGAGCTGCTCGGTGAGCTGCTCGCCCATCGGGTACCTGGCCGCGGCGTGCATGTCCTGCCTGCTCGCGGACAGGCCCTGCGGCACCGCGCTGCCGATCGAGGTCGGGCCCTGGAACCCGGCCAGATGGGCCAGCCAGTAGTCGCGGGCCGAGTCGGTGTCCTGCTGGCCCACGTAGGACACGTAGTCGCTGAACGGCCGGGTGGTGGGCAGTTCGGCGGACACGCCGTCCCGCTCGGCCCGGTAGTTCTCCAGCGAGTCGCGCAGCATGAGGAACAGCGACCACACGTCCAGGATCAGGTGGTGGTAGCTCATCACCAGCTGGCAGCGCGCCGGTCCGGTGCGGATCACGGTGAGCCGGAACAGCGGGGCGTGCTCGTAGGTGTAGCCGCGCGCCCGGTCCTCAGCCAGGTGCGCCACCAGGCGGGCGCGCAGTTCGGCCGGGTCCTCGGTGTCGGTCCAGTCCAGCACCACCCACTCCAGCTCGGCCTGCCGCTGCACGACCTGCACCGGGTTGGCCAGCCCTCGGGTGGCGATCCAGATGCGCAGGATCTCGTGCCGGTCCACGACCTGCTGCCAGGCCCGCCGGTACACCTCCAGGTCCAGCTCCCCGGTCAGCGTGTACAGGAACTGCTCCACGTAGACCCCGGAGTCGGGGTCGAGCAGCGAGTGGAACAGCATGCCCTTCTGCATCTCGGTGAGCGGGTAGACCTTCTCGATGCCCGCCGGGTCCTCGGCCAGGCGCAGCATGGCCTCGTGGTCCTCGTGCGTGGTGGCGAAGCCCGTCGGGGTGAAGTCCGTGCCCTGGGCCCCGCTGCGCCGGGCGCCCTCGATGTGCGCGGCCATCTCCGCGACGGTGGGCGTGGCGAACACCTGGGTCGCGGTCAGGCCCAGCCCCTCGCGGTTGGCCCGCGCACTGATCATGAAGCCCTGGATGGAGTCCCCGCCCAGCGCGAGGAAGTTGTCGTGCACGCCGACCCTGGGCACCGACAGCACCTCGGCCCACAACTGGCACAGGCTGGTCTCCAGCTCGGTGCGCGGGGCGGTGTAGTCCTCCACCAGCTCCAGCCGCGAACCCTCCAGTTCGGACAGTGCCTGCCGGTCCACCTTGCCGTTGTGGGTCAGCGGCAGCGCGTCGAGCACCAGGAAGCTCGCGGGCACCATGTACTCCGGCAACCGCCCGGCCAGGTGCTCGCGCAGCCGCGCCGCCGTCGGCGGGGTGCCCGCACAGGTCAGGTGGGCCACCAGCCGCTGGTGGCCGCCGACCCCGCGGCGCCCCGAGGCCACCGCCCCGGTGACCCCGGGCACCTCCTTGAGCCGGGCCTCCACCTCGCCCAGCTCCACCCGGTACCCGGCGATCTTGACCTGGTCGTCCAGCCTGCCCAGCAGCTCGATCCGCCCGTCCGAGGCGATCCGGCTCAGGTCCCCGGTGCGGAAGACCCTGCCCTGCGCGGTGTCGGTGAACTTCGCCGCGGTCAGCTCGGGCAGCCGGTCGTAGCCCTCGGCGATGCCCACCCCGGACAGGCACAGCTCCCCGGTCTGCCCCTGCGGCACCTCACGCAACTGCTCGTCGAGCACGCGCGGGGTCAGCTCGGCCGGGAAACCCACCGGGACGAATCCCTCGTACGCCGTTCCGGGTAAACATTCCCAGTAGGCGCCGTAGAGCGCCTCGGTGAGCCCATACACGTTGAAAAGCCTCGCCGGAAGACCGGTCGCGAAATACTTCTCCGGAAGGTCGCCCGGCATGCCGTCACTGCTGCAGAAGACGTATTTGAGCGAGGTGTTAGCCGTGAATTCGGCACTGTCCAGCATGCCCGACAACAACGCCGGTACCACCATCAACGTGGTCACCCGGCCGCTGTTGACCAGGCTCACCAACCGGTCCGGGTCCTTGTGCTCACCCGGCGGGACGATCACCGCGGTTCCGCCGGACAGCACCGGCCAGAACACCTCGCGGACCAGGTTGGTGATGCTCAGCGTGGTGCGCAGCAGGTGCCGGTCGCCCGGCTCCAGCGGGAACGTGGACTGCAACCAGCGCTGGCCGCTGAGCAACGCGCGGTGGCTGAGCACCACGCCCTTGGGCGTCCCGGTGGAACCGGAGGTGTAGAAGACGAACGCCAGCGCGTCCTCCGGGAGGTCCACCCGGACGAAGCCGGTCGTGGCCTCGGCAAGGTCCTCCACGGCCACGGTGCGCACCCCGGCCGGGTAGCGGGCGCCGAGCAGGGCGCGCTCGGTCAGCACCACCTGGGCCTGCGAGAACTCCAGGATCGCCGAACGCCGCTCGTCGGGGTCCTCGGGGTCGACCGGCACGCAGACCGCGCCGCAGCGCAGCAGCCCGAACAGCGCGGGCAGCAGGTCCAGTGAGCGCGACAGGTGCAGGCCGACCCGGTCACCGGGGCGCACCCCGTGCCCGGCCAGCCCGGCTGCCACCCGGTCGGCGGCGGCGTCCACCTCGCCGTAGGCGGTGCTCGCCTCACCCAGCACGGCGGCGGTCGCCTGTGGTGTGCCCTGGGCCTGTGCGGTCAGCAGATCGTGCAGGAACGGCATGCGGGAAACACCAGCTTCCGGATCGTCGTCACTGACAGGCGCGGACGTGCGAATACAAACGCGAGTCGTACCGAGGACGGAAACTATTGTGACTCCCCAGTCATACCTCGGCTCATATGACGGTACCGGTAACGGGGATCCGCGCAATGCGCCCTTCGGGTGTAGGTCAAACGGCACGACGCCCATTGTTGCCCTACTGGATGCCCATCGGTACCTCGTGGTGGGCGGGCATGTTGTGGCAGGATTCGCGAAACGCGTGCTCGGTCCGGTCAGCGCACCGCTATGTCGATGACCGGGTGCTCTGACGGGTCCAACCAGTCCAGCAGTGTCCTGAGTTCGGCCACCGGTATCGCCACACAGCCCGCCGTCGGCCCGCCGCCCGTGACGTGCAGGAAGAAGGCCGAGCCCGCACCGGGCACGACCGGGCTCCGGTTGTAGTCGATCACGACGGCGTGGTCGTACACGGCACCCGACCTGCCCAGCGCCTCACCGGCCGACTCGTCGAACGGGCACCCGCCCGCCTGGCAGCGCTGGTAGGTGTTGTAGAGCGGGGAAGCCGGATCGGACACCCACCAGTCGGCGGCGTCGATCTCCCGATAGGGCAGCCGGGTTCGCACGGGCAGGTGGCCGAAGCCCTCGGTCAGCGGCCACACCCCGGCCGGGGTACGGGCACTGGACTCGCTCGCGCGGCCGATGCCCTGGCTGCCGACGAAGGCCCGCACCGGGTCCAGCACACGCCGCCAACAGCCCGCGCCGCGCTGCCAGGCGGTCAACACCGCTGTGGTGGCCCGCTCGTGCTCGGCGCGCACGGTGATCACCTGCCCGGCGCGGCCCATGGCGGCAGCCTAGCCCGGGGTGATGAAGCCCGATTCGTAGGCGGTGATCACGGCTTGGGTGCGGTCGCGCGCACCCAGCTTGGTCAGCACGTTGCCCACATGCGTCTTGACCGTCTCCACGCTGACCACGAACTGCTCGGCGATCTCCGCGTTGGACATGCCCTTGGCGATCAGCCGCAGCACCTCGGCCTCGCGGTCGGTCAGCTGCACCCCGCGCAGCGCCGTGTCCCGGTGCGGCGTCCGGTGCGCGGCCAGCCCCCGGATCGCGGCCGGGAACAGCAGCGAGTCCCCGTTGGCCACCGTCCGCACCGCCTGCACGATCTCCGCGGGCCGCGCGCGTTTGAGCAGGAAGCCACTGGCCCCGGCGCGCAGCGCGTCGTAGACGTAGTCGTCGTTCTCGAAGGTCGTCACCACCAGCACCTTCGGCGGTGACTGCATGGTGGACACCAGGTGCTGGGTCGCCTGGATTCCGTCCACCGCGGACATCCGCACGTCCATCAGCACCACGTCCGGCCGCAGCCTGGCCACCACGGCCGCCACCTCGGCCCCGTCGGTGCACTCACCGACCACGCACAGGTCCGGCTCAGCGTCGATGATCGCCCGCAGCCCGGTGCGGATCAGGTCCTCGTCGTCGACCAGGACGACCGTGGTCGTCATGCCCCGGCCCGCAGCGGCAGCCGCACGCAGACCCGCCACTGCCCGTCCTCGGCGCCCGCGCTGAACCGCCCGCGCAGCACGGTGACCCGCTCCCGCATGCCCGCCAACCCCCTGCCGCCGCCGTCCCGGTCCGCGCCGCCCGCGGTGCCGAGCGGGTTGACCAGTTCCAGTTCCAGGTTGCCCAGCAGCACCGCGATGCGCAGCGTCACCGGGACCTTACCGGCATGGCGCAGCGCGTTGGTCAGCCCCTCCTGCACGATCCGGTACGCCTCCCTGGACACCGCGAGCGGAACCGAGGACAGCTCACCGGCCAGCTCCTCGTGCACCGTGACGCCCGCGGACCTCGTGGTGGCCAACAGCTGTGGCAGTTCGTCCAATGTGGGCTGTGGCGCGGTGCTCGTGCTGGCCTCCCGCAGCAGTCC
This sequence comes from Kutzneria viridogrisea DSM 43870, assembly GCF_000525635.1. Taxonomy (NCBI): domain Bacteria; kingdom Bacillati; phylum Actinomycetota; class Actinomycetes; order Pseudonocardiales; family Pseudonocardiaceae; genus Kutzneria; species Kutzneria viridogrisea. The sequence goes on along the minus strand of NZ_CP007155.1, from coordinate 4,841,015 downwards.
CAGCACGTGGTCCAGGTCCGCCAGCGCCGCGCGGCCCGCCTCCTCGATCGCCAGCAGCGCGCGGTCGGCGAACTCCGGGTCGGTGGCCAGCACCCGGCGGGCCGCACCGGCCTGGATCGTGGTGATCGTCAGCGCGTGGCCCACCGAGTCGTGCAGCTCCCTGGCGAGTCGGTTGCGCTCGGCGAGCAGCGTGGCCTGGCGCTCCAACTCGGCGACGCGCTCACTGGGCGTGGGCCCGAGCAGCGCGGGCACGGCGCGCATGAGCACCACGCCAAGGCCCGCGCCGAGGTAGATCGCGGACACGATCAGCGTGACGCCCAGCAGCGGGATCCAGGCGCTGGACCAGCCGTGCTGGAGGGTCCAGCGGGCCACGCCCACGTCCAGCACCGGCACGTCGGCCAGCGGGGTGAGCAGGAACCCGATGCCGATCGGCACGGCGAACAGCGCCGCCGCGGCCGCCACGCCACCCAGTAGCAGGTGCAGCACGTACCAGGTGGCGGTGCGCCAGCGAACCTCCCAGCTGTAGCCCCCGCCCGTGGGCACCGTGAACGACAAGCCGAGCAGGGCCCGCACCGCGGCGGCCTCGACGATGCGCACGGCGGACAGGAACGCGGTCAGCACCGGGGGCAGCACGAACAGCAACGGGGTGACGATCAGGTACGGCAGCCCGGGCAACTGCTGGTGCAGCACGGTGTTCACGGTCAACTCGATGGCCAGGTAGAAAAACAGCAGGGCGGCGCCCAGCAGCAGGTACACCCAGCGACGGTAGGTGGAGCCGCTGACCAGTGGTCCGAACACCACCCCGAGCCGTGACACCCCGCAATCCTGCCACGCCCCACCACGAGTCCCGCTCACACGCACACGAGTCCCGCTGACCGGCGCGCGAGTCCCGTCCTGGGGCGGCCGAGTCCCGCTCACCGCGGCGGTACCGCCCCCGGCTGGACGGGACTCGGTGTCGGCTGAGCGGGACTCGCGCGCCGGAGGGCGGGACTCAGCTGGTGGTCTTGAGCCACTTGCGGTCGGGGGCGTGCCAGTCGCGCAGCGCGGGCAGCAACTCGGTGACCTCGTCGACCACCAGCAGCGCCTCGCGGAACCCGGCACGGATGAACCCCGTGTCCACCATGTGGTCCACCGCCTTCACCAGCGGCTGCCAGAAGCCCGCCACGTCCAGCAGGGCCACCGGCTTGCCGTGCAGGCCGAGCTGCTGCCAGGTCCAGACCTCGAACAGCTCCTCCAGCGTGCCCGCACCACCGGGCAGCGCCACGAAGGCGTCGGCGGCCTCGGCCATCGCCGCCTTGCGCTCGTGCATGGAGCCGACGACCTCCAGGCGAGTCAGCCCCGAGTGGCCCACCTCCAGGTCGACCAGCGACTGCGGGATGACCCCGTGCACCTCGCCGCCCGCGGCCAGCGCCGCGTCGGCCACCACACCCATCAGCCCGACCCGCGCCCCGCCGTAGACCAGGCCCAGGCCCTCGGTGGCCAGCAGTGTGCCCAGGTCCTCGGCGGCCTGGGCGTACGTCGGGGAGTTGCCCGTTGAGGAGCCGACGAAGACTGCGACGCGCGACAGGGATCCCATGATCGCACCTTAGCGGGCAGCGCGACCAGGACGTGCCATGAAAGTGCCGTTTGAGGCGTTGAACGCCAGGAAGGGCACTTTCATGACGCCTGCCCTGTGAGGGTGGTGCGGATGGCGAGTTCGACCGGGGACGAGCCGTGTGCGATGTCGAACGGGCCCGCGGGCTGCAACGGGGGCTGGGCCATGAACCTGGGGCGGGTGCCGTGGTGCGGCTGGGCGGCGTGCACCAGGAAGGGATGGCACAGGTACACGTCGCCAGGGGAGCCGGTGGCGAGCACGGTGGGCCGGTGGGCGGAGACCTGGTCGACCTCGGCGGCGATGGTGAACGGGGAGGCGCCGGTCTCGCCGAAGCGGGCGAGCACCGGCGGCACGTCCAGGTGCGAGCCGACGCGGATCCTGGTGGGGGCCTCCTGCGGGCCGACCTCGCTGAACAGGAACAGCATCAGCAGCGCCCGCTCGCGCGAGGACACGTTGGCGTGGTACTGCGTGGCGCCCTCGGGCAGGAAGCTGGCCTCGATGTGCCAGCCCGCGTCGTCGGGTTCCTCCTCGTGCGGGAAGCGCAGCGGGAAGGACCCGAGCGAGCGGCGTGGCAGCCACCGGCCGGGCCCGACCAACTCGTCGAACGCGGCGTGCAGCGCCGGGGTGTTGGCCGCCTCGATGAACGGGGGTTCGGTGCGGTCGAACACCCAGTGCACCGGCTTGGTCCACGTGCCGGGGTCCTGGGGATCGCAGCCGGTCTGCCGCCAGAGGATCTCGGCGCAGGCCGACGCGGTGTCCACCGGGAAGGCGCCTTCGACCTTGACGAAGCCGTCCGCGAGGAACTGATCACGCATCGGGCCATGGTGCACGGTGAAACCGGCTGGCGCAGCTCAGTTTTTCGCCGTGACGATCCGCTGGGCGTTGTCCTGGACCCGGCGCAGCAGCGCGTGCAGCATGTCCTTCTCCTGGGCGGAGAACCCGGCCAGCAGGTCCTCCTCGACCCGCTCCTGCACGGCCCACAGCGCCGCGATGGCCTGCTCCCCGTGCCCGGTGATCACCGCCTGTTCCTCGTCGGAGCTCAGGTAGCCCAGTTCGGCCATCGGCGACAGCGCGGCGGCCAACTCCCCCGCGTCCACCCCGAGGTCGCGGCGCAGCTGCGCCAGCGGGGTGGACCGCTCGCAGGCCAGCACCATCAGCAGCACGACCTGGCTGCTGTCCAGGTCGCCGACCTCGCGCAGCCGGGTGTCCAGCGCCTGCCGCACCAGGGCCCCGGCCACGTTGATCTCGCGGCCCAGGGTGTCGCGGATCCGGTCGGTCAACATGGCCAGCACCATCCTCATGCGCAGCTCGTAGATGCTGATGCCGGTCGCCACCCCGACGTTGAGCGATTCCACCGCCCCCGCCATGGGGATCTGCACCACCAGGTCGGCGGCGTCCACAGTGGCCTGATCAACACCCGCGGTCTCGTTGCCCACGACCAGCGCCACCCGGCCGCCCCGCAGCGGCGCCAGCGACTGCAACCGGGTGCCGCGCGGGCTCGTCACCACCACCTGGAACCCCTTGGCCTGCAACGACTTCACCGCCGCCACCGGGCTGTCGAACCGGCGCACCGCGGCACCGAGCACGGCGCCACGCGAGGCGTCGAGCACCCGCCGCGAGCCCAGGTCGGTCTCGTCGTCGGTCAGCACCACGTCGCGCACGCCCAGGGCGCGGGCCGTGCGCACGATCGTGCCGAGGTTGCCCGGGTCGGCGACCCGGTCGCACACCACGGCGAAGTCCCCGTACGGCTCGTCGGCGCCGAGTTCGACGGGCAGCCGCACCACGGCGAGCCAGCTCACCGGCTTGGCGCTGCCAGTGACCTTGCGCAGCAGGCCGTCACGGACCTGGTGCGCGGCGACGCCGGCGGCCAGCAGGTCGGCCGGTGGTGGCTCGGCGCACAGCACGTGGTCCACCTCCGCGCCCGCGGCCAGCACCTGGCGGATCAGGCTCGGACCCTCCACCAGGCAGCGGCCCGCCGCGAGCCGCCCGGCCCTGGTCGTCAGCGCGCGGGCGGCGGCGATCCGCTCGTCCTTGATCGACTCGATCACGCGCCGATCGTGCCATGAAAGTGCCGTTGCTGGCATTCAGCGCCAGCAACGGCACTTTCATGGCATCGCGCTCACGCCTGCAAGCCGCCGTCCACGCGCAGGACGGTGCCGGTGACGTAGGAGGACCTGTCGCTGAGCAGCCAGGCGGCGGCCTGGGCGATCTCCTCGGGGGCGGCCGCACGGCGCAGCGGGGTCCGCGCCGCGATCTGTTCGACGACACCGGGCGAGTGCGACTCCCAGGTTTGGATCATCTCGGTGAGCGTGCTGCCGGGGGCGATCGCGTTGACGCGGATGCCTTCGGGCCCGTAGGTGACGGCGGCGGACTCGGTGAGGCTGTTGACGGCCCGCTTCATCGCGCCGTACGCGGGCAGTTCGGGGTTGCCCATCAGGCTGCCGACGCTGGAGTTGTTGACGATGGCCCCGGTACCCGCGGTGGCGCGGATGGCGGCGACCTCGGCGACCATGGCCAGCCACGGGCCCTTGAGGTTCACGGCGTAGAGGCGGTCGAAGTCGGCCTCCAGCGCCTGGTCCATGGGGCCGGGCGGCGCGATCGTCGCGCCGTTGTTGAAGGCCACGTCGAGGCGGCCGTACAGCAGCACGGCCTGGTCGACGGCGGCGCGCACGCTGTTGGCCTCGGCAAGGTCGCACACGATGTAGTCGGCGGTCCCTCCTGCCGCCCGGATCTCCTCGGTCACGGTCCTGAGCTGGTCCTCGGTCCGGGCCGCGAGCAGCACGCGGGCGCCTTCACGGGCGAACAGCCGCGCCGCGGCGGCGCCGATGCCACGCCCCGCGCCGGTGATGAAAGCGACCTTGTCGGTCAGCAGGCCGAGGCTGTTCACGGTGTTGTTCATGACCTCAACCCTCGAGCGGGCTGGTGGGTGCTAGCCAGGTACCGGTCGTACCTGGCTAGCACCCACCTGTGCTTTCACAATGGGGATGTGGACAGGCAAGAGCTGGCTGCTTTCCTGCGCAGCAGGCGCGAGCGGATCGCCCCCTCCGACGTGGGGTTGCCCGCCGGGCAGCGCAGACGCACGCCAGGGCTGCGCCGTGACGAGGTGGCGCAGCTGGCGTTCATCTCGACCGAGTACTACACGCGGTTGGAGCAGGCCCGCGGTCCGCGCCCCTCGCGGGAGGTGCTGGCCGGTCTTGCCAGGGCGCTGCGCCTGACCGACGCCGAGCGCGCCCACGCCCACCACCTGGCCGGTGTCCCGCCGGGTCCACTGCCCGGGCCCTCACGCCAGGTGCGCCAGAGCATCCTCGACCTGATCAGCCGGTTGCCGCAGGCCGCGGCCATGGTGCTGTCCGCGACGCACGAGGTGATCGCCTGGAACGACCTGGCCGCCGCGCTCATGGAGGACTTCTCGGCGCTGCCCCGGCGCGACCGCAACCTCGTGCGCCGTGTGTTCCTCGGGCCGCGCACAGGGGATCAGCGGATGTACGGGGTGTCCGACGTCGAGGAGTTCGCCCGCACCTCGGCCCAGAGCCTGCGCGCCACCGCGGCCCGCTACCCCGAGGACCCCGAGATCACCGAACTGGTGGACGACCTGCTCGCCGGGAGCGAGGAGTTCCGCCAGCTGTGGGAGTCCCACGACGTGAGCGCCGAGCCCACCCTGTGCAAGACCTTCCAGCACCCGCTGGTCGGAGCGATCACCGTGAACTGCGACGTCCTGCACATCACCGACCGGGACCAGCACCTCGTGATCTACACCACCGCCCCCGGCTCATCCTCCGAGCAGGCGTTGCGACTGCTCTCCGTCGTCGGCACGCAGCGCTTGGACGTTCCTGGTTGACCTGATCCATCCCCGCAGCGCGTCCAGTGCGGGCTCGGGATCGCGCCGACCCACGCCGATCCGGAACCGGTCGGCGGGCACCGGGGTCAGGCGGGAGGCGAACACCTCACCGGGGACCAGCAGTACGCCGACCTCTTCCACGGCGCGGCGGCAGAACTCCGTGGCGCCCTCGGTGCCGAGGTAGCGCGGGAAGCACACGCAGCCGCCCTCGGGCGGGGCGAACTCGAACAGCTCGGCGAACTCCGCGAAGAAGTCCTGGAACACCGGCAGGTTCGCGGCGATCAGCGCGCGGTTCTCGGTGAGGATCCGCTCGCGGGCCTTGATCGCGATCCGGGCGAGCACCTCACTGGGCCCGGCGTTGCAGATCGTCGTGTAGTGCTTGGCACGCTCCAAAGTGGACAGCAACTCCCTGTCCTGGCAGGCGATCCAGCCCACGCGCAGCCCGGGCAGCCCCAGGGACTTGGAGGTCACGCCGACCGAGAGCGCGCGCGGGGAGAGCTCGGCGGCCTGCGGCAGCGTCCTGGCGGGGTCCAGTTCCAGGCCGCGGTACACCTCGTCGCTGAACACGCGCACCCCGCGGGCGTCGCACTCGGCGACCAGGCGCCGGAACTCGGCGGGCTCGACCAGGGCGCCGGTCGGGTTGTTGGGGAAGTTGACGGCGACCAGCACGGTGTTGGGGCGCACCGCGTCCAGGACGGCGTCGACGTCCAACGCCCAGTTCCGCTCGGGGTCCAGCGCCACGCCGGTGACCTCGCAGCGCGACAGCGGCACGGTTTCGGCCGACTGGTAGCCGGGCGTCACCACCACCGCGTGGTCGCCGGGGCCGAGCAGTGCGGTCAACGCCAGGTAGATGGCCTCTTCGGCCCCGGCGAAGCACAGCACCTCGCCCGCGTCCAACCCGGTGTAGCCGCTGGCGATGGCCTCGCGCAGCAGCGGGTCGCCCCAGGTCTCGCGGTAGCCCAGGTCCAGGTCGCGCCACGCGGCCAGGTCCTGTTCGTCGGCCAGGGCCAACAGGTCGGTGACGGTGCGGGTCTGCGCGTCGGAGGCGGTGAGGTGGTGGCGGGCGGTGAACTCCCAGCGGGCGAAGTAGGTCTCCAGCCGGAACTCGGGCAGCACGGTCATGCGGGCGCACCTCCGGAGCGCAACTCGGCGAGCAGGGCGTACAGGGTGGACCGGGACACGTGCAGCGCGCGGGCCACCACGGGCACGGCCTTGCGCACGGTGAACACCCCGGCGTGGTCGAGTTCGGCCAGCACCGCCACGCGGTCGGCGCGGTCCCACTGGTCCACCGGCCTGCCGCGCTCGCGCACGGCGGCGCCGACGGCGAGGTTGATCCGCTCGACCCAGTCGTGTTCGAACAGGGACTCGGGGCGGGCCGTGACCGGTGCGGCGAACGCGCTGAGCAGGGCCACGGCCTGGTCCAGTGGGGTGCGGTCCAGGTTCACGCAGAGCACGGCGGTGGGTCGGCCCGACTCGTCGCGGAGCACGGCGCTGACCGAGGACAGCCGCCTGCCGTCGGGCAGCAGCTTCTCGTACGGCCCGAGCACGTCCTCGCCCTCGGGCAGCTCGCCCAGCAGCGAACGGTCGCCGACGACCCGGCCGGACACCGGGTTCCAGATGCCGGTGATCCGGTCCGTCACGGGGTCGTGCAGCACCACCTCGGCGTGCGGGCCGAGCAGCCGTGCGATCGCCTCGCACACCGTTGACCACATGGCTTGGACACTACGTCCAGACTGGACTGTTTGTCCAACAACTGTCCAACGTCTATCCGCGCTGACGGGCCGCCTCGTAGAGCACCACGCTGCCCGCGGTGGCGGCGTTGAGCGAGCTGGCCGCCCCGCCGATCGGGATCGACACCACGGTGTCGCACGCCTCGCGCCAGGCCGCGCTCATGCCCGCGGTCTCGTTGCCCACCACCAGCAGGGTCGGGCCGGTCAGGTCGTGCCGGTCGACCCGCACGGTGCCGTGCTCGTCGGTGCCGACCACCTGCACCGCCACGTCCTGCGCGCGGACCCAGCCCAGCACCGCGGCGGCCGACTCGGCGCGGACCACCGGCAGGGCGAACAGCGAGCCGGTACTGGCCCGCACCGCCTTGGGGTCGTACACGTCGGCGGCGTGCCCGGACACGATCACGCAGTGCGCGCCGAACGCGTCGGCCGAACGCACGAGCGTGCCCACGTTGCCCGGGCTGGTCGGCCGGTCGAAGACCACGCCCAGGAAGTCCGACGCCACCACGACATCGCCCAGGTCCTCGGCGGGCAGCGCCACCACGGCGATCAGCTCGGGCGCCTGCTCGACCTTGTCCCCCAGTTCCCGCAACAGCTCCGGGTCCATCTCCACGCGTTGGGCGGCCACCCGGTCGAGCAGGTCCCCCGCCCAGCGGGACAGCTTGCGCCCGGACGGGTACAACCAGGCGCGCACGGTCCAACCCTGTTCCACCGCAAGGGTGATCGGCCGGACGCCCTGCACGAGGAACTCCCCGTTGCGCTGCCGCTTGGTGCGGTTGAGTAGCAGGGACTCCCACTGTTGAAAACGCGCGTTGCGGGTACTCACCCTGAGTGCTGACACGGGATGAGCCTTTCAGACGTTTGGGGACGAACATCCACGACCCCCACCAGGGTCTTCGGTCACTAGAATCGGCACCCGTGCCGAGCGACAGCGACCTGCCCGATGCTGGTTTCCGGGCGTGGGTCGCGGTGTTCCAGGCCCAGGCGGCGATGGCCAGGACGCTGGACCGCGACCTCAAGCAGTCGGTGGGCGCGGGCCTGACCTCCTGCGAGGTGCTGTCCACCCTGGGCGCCGCCCCGCAGGGCCGGCTGCGCATGCAGGACCTGGGCAGGCAGGTCTTCCTGTCCCGCAGCGGGATCAGCCAGGCCGTGAACCAACTCGTCAGCCAGGGCCTGGTGGAGCGCCAGTGCGATCCCGACGACCTGCGCTCGATCTTCGCCGTGCTCACCGACAAGGGCCGTGAGGTGCTCAGCCGCTGCGCGCCCGCACTGCATGGTGAGGTGCGCGGCCGGTTCTCCGAGCACCTCACCGAGGCCGAGGCGCGCACGGTGACCGAGGCGATGGGCAAGGTGCTGCGCGCGCTGGGTGAACAGCCCGGCTGAAAACTTTCTCAGCAAGAAAAGTTTCGTGGCGCGCAAGTTTGGCTAGAGTGGGCCGCATGACGGACGTGGACGTGGTGATCGTCGGCGGCGGCCCGAACGGCCTCATGCTGGCGTGTGAACTGCTGCTGGCCGGGCTCGACCCGGTGCTGCTGGAGCGGCTGCCCGAGCGCAGCCGGGAACCCAAGGCCAACGGGCTGGTCGGCCAGGTCGTGCAACTGCTGGACCACCGGGACCTGTGCGGTGCGACCGATCCGCGACCGGTGCCGTTCTACATGTTCGGCGGCCTGCCGCTGGACCTGCGCGAACTGGACCCGAACCCCCTCTACGTGCTGCCCGTGCCGCAGCGCGAACTGGAGGCGGCGCTGGAGGAGCGCGCGCTCTCGCTGGGCGCCCGCATCCGCCGCGGCCACTCGGTCCGCGAGCTGACCCAGGACGCGGACGGGGTGAGCCTCCAGGTCAGCGGCCCGGACGGGGAGTACGAACTGCGTGCGCGGTACGCAGTGGGCTGCGACGGCGGACGCAGCACGGTGCGCAAGGCCGCGGGCATCGGGTTCCCCGGCGTGAGCGGCGCGGAGTCCACCTCGCGCAGCGCCAACGTGCTGCTGCCGCTGGAGCCCGACGGCTCGCTGGAGGTCCCCGGCCACGGCAGGCTCGCGCCGTTCACCTTCCACCGCTTGGACAACGGGGTGTTCATCCACGCCGCGTTCCGGCCGGACGTGCACCTGGTGACGACCATCGAGTGGGGGCCCGAGCCCGAGGACGAGGTGCCGATGACCCTGGCGGAGATGGGCGAGAGCGTGCGGCGCGTGCTTGGCGCGCACGTCCCGATGAACCCCGTGCCGGACATGGACACCCCGCCATTGCTGCGCAGGCTGACCGGGCACAACACCCGGCAGGCCGACCGGTACCGCGAGGGCCGGGTGCTGCTGGCCGGGGACGCCGCGCACGTGCACGCCGGGGTCGGCGGCCCTGGCCTGAACCTCGGTATGCAGGACGTGGTGAACCTCGGCTGGAAGCTCGCCGCCACGGTGCGCGGCTGGGCGCCCGAGGGCCTGCTCGACACCTACCACCGCGAGCGGTACCCGTTGGGTGAGCGGGTCATGATGCACAGCCAGGTGCAGGGCCTGCTGCTCTCCCCGGGCAGTGAGGTCACCGCGCTGCGCACCCTGTTCGGCGAACTGCTCGGCAAGCACAGCACCGTGCGGCACGTCGCCGACCTGATGTCCGGGGCGGAGATCCGCTACGAGATGGGCGGACCCGCACACGAGTTGCTGGGCCGCTGGGCGCCCGCGCTCAAGCTGGACACCGACCGGGGCTCCGTGCGGCTACCCGAACTGATGCGCGGGGCGCGCCCGCTGCTGGTCGACCTGAACGGCTCGCTCGGTGAGATCGCGGCGCCGTGGCGGGACCGGGTCGACGTGGTCGGCGCGCGCTGCGCCGGGCAGGACGCCTCGGTGCTGGTGCGTCCGGACGGCTACGTGTGCTGGGCGGGCACGACCGAGGAGGGGCTGCGGGAGGCGCTGACCCGGTGGTTCGGTCAGCCGGGCGGCTGCTGAAGACCGGCGCCGAACTGGGCCATCGCCTCGCGCAGCAGCGGAACCAGGGGCACCGGTGGGTCGGCGTGCACCCACCTGTCCTGTGCCACCTGGCTCGCGGCCCCGATCGCCGCGGCCACCAGTGCGGGGTACAGGTCGCGCCGCACATCGGTGCCGGTGCGCTCGGCGATCACCTCGGCGAACTCGCGCGAGGCCACCGCCACCGCGCGCAGGACAGCGCCCTGCAACCCGGGATCGGACATCATGACCTTCACCCCGGCCGTCCACTGTGGATCGGGGCTGACGTCCTCCTCGCCGGAGTGGGCCAGCACCGCCTCGGTGGCCGACTGCCACACCGGTTCGTCAGCGGGGCGTTCCCGCAGCGTGGCCAGGATCTGCCGCATCCGGTTGAGGTGCCGCCAGGTGATCGCGTCTGCCTTGCTGGCGAAGTAGTTGTTGAACGTCCGCGAGGACACGCCCACCTCGTTGGCGATGTCCTCCACCAGCACGTTGTCCAGACCGCGCTGCACGGTGAGCCGGACCGCGGCCCAGCTCAGCGCCTCGCGGGTGGCGGCCTTCTTGCGCTCCCGCAGGCCCGGTCCCGACTCCTCCATGGCACTACCGTACGTGGACGGTCACGACCACGGCATGCTGGCTCACTCAACGCTCCGGTACTGGTCAGGCGTCGAAGCGGCTGCGGGAGGCCTCGATGTGACCGAGGTACTGGTGGGTCCAGCCGCACATTCCATCCACCGTTGCCCGCAGGGCCTGACCCGGCTCGGTGAGGGTGTACTCGACCCGCGGCGGCACGGTGGGGTGCACCTTTCGCTCGACCAGGCCGTTGCGCTCCAGCATGCGCAGGTTCTGGGTGAGCATCTTGTGACTGATGCCCTCGACCTCGTTCCGCAACTCGCTGAAGCGCAGGGTGCGCTCGCCGAGAGTCTCGATGATCAGGAACGCCCACTTGTTGGCCACGTCCGAGAAGATCTCCCGCGCCAGGGAGTCCGCGCGCCTCAGGTCCGCTTCCTCGGGTGAGCCCCTGAACTGCTTGATCACCATCAGGTTCCCCAGTCACTGAAAAGTGCGTTCTTCCACGTCAGCAAACACTCTCCTACGGTTCCTGAGTAACCACAAGAGACCACGACGGTCTGGTAGGGAGCAGGAACCATGGCCATCACCCTGGTGAACCCCAACGGATTGCCCACGATCGATGTCTACCGGCAGGTGTCGATCGCCTCAGGGTCGAAGCTGGTCTTCATCGCCGGGCAGGTCGCCTGGGACGCCGAGGGGAGCACGGTCGGCGAAGGCGACCTCGCCGCACAGGTCGAGCAGTGCTACCTCAACATCGGTACCGCCCTGGCCGAGGTCGGCGGTTCCTTCGAGGACGTGGCGAAACTGACCTGTTACGTCGTCGACTGGACTCCCGACAAGATGCCCTCGCTCCTGGCGGGGATCTCCGCGGCGGCCGCGAAGCTGGGCAGCACTCCGGTCCCACCGGCCACGCTGCTGGGTGTTGCGGCACTGGACGTCCCCGAGCATCTGGTCGAGATCGAGGCCACCGCGATCCTCGACTGAACAGTTGCACATCAGGGCCCGGGCACTCGCGGTGTGGTCCGGTTGGGGGCTGTGGCCGGAAACTGGCCACAGCCTGTGGGGCGGGATGGTAAGGCGGGAGGAGGTCTGTGCCTGACGGTGGTGCACCAGCGAGGTGAGGGGTGGGGCGAGGTGTCCCCTGGCTTACGGGCGTTCGCTCGGCTGGTCACGGCGATCGCGGTCGTCACGGCCTACGTCGCACTACAGTTGGCGGTCACCGCTGGCGTGGACCTACGGGCCCGCGACCGCTTCCGCGACGCCCCGACGCGGGCCGCCGCCTTCGTCACCGCGCTGGACCGCTACGCCGACGGGGACGTGTCCGCGCGGGCTGGGATCCGCGAGGGTGACGCGTGGTTCGAGGACAACGCCCCGTCGGGGGAAAGCCGGTCCACGGTCTCCTCCGCCGCCGGCGACGCCCAGGAGGGCAGGATCTCCCTCGCTCACGGGCGTGTCGCCGGGCTGGCGGCACAGGTCGAGCAGGATCAGGCGGCGCTTGACCGGGACCTCGGTTCGTCAGGCATGGTCGCGCTGTGGTGGGCGGTGGCCGCTGGGGTGCTCGTCGTGCCGGCGCTGTGGCTGCGGCATCGGCGCCGGTCGGGTGCGGCGGAGATCGTCGACCTGGTCAGCCGGTTCACCCCGCGTCGGCCATGGTGGCGGCGGCCGGTGTTCCTGGCGGCAAGCGGAGCCGGGTACGGGCTGTTCGCGGCGGGTTTCTTCGCGGTCACCATGGCTCAACGACAGGGCTACAAGCTGCCGGTGGCCACGCAGGTGCTCCTCCTGCCTTGCGGGCTGGCCGCGTTGGGGGCCGGGTTCCTGGTCCTGCGCTACTCCCGGCCGCGTTCGGCGCGCGGCGCGGCCCAGGCCCTGCTGGCCGACGGCCGGGAACCCGTGCTCTACCTGCGTAGCTTCGCCGACGACGACTCCGCGGCCCGGGTCGAGGACGGGGCGCCGGTCAACCTGCATTCGCGGGAGGAGCAGCTCGCGGGGGCGTTGGGCGCGGTCGGCCCCGTGATCGCGGTGGGCAGGCCTGGAGAACCCTTGGCGCACTTGGGGGCGGCGCGGTTCTACCTGCCGCGCGATGACTGGCAGCCCGTGGTGCTGCGGCTGATGGAGCTGTCCCAGCTCATCGTGTTACGCCTGGGGTTGGGCGAGGGGCTGTGGTGGGAGGTCGAGCAGGCCCGCGCATGCCAGCCCGCGCGCAAGCTGGTCCTGCTGGCGCCGGGCGGGCAGCCGGGCGTGGCCGAGCGGCTGAACAGGCTCCTGCCGGTGCCGTCCCAACTGGACCAGGCGACCGCGGGTGATCCCTGGGTCTCCGCGGTCATCGTCTTCGATCCTGAGTGGACGCCCCAAGTACAGCAGGTGGGGGCCAGCACCAAAATCCGGCGAGGTGCGCTCGCGCGCCTCGTGGCTCGCGCCAACGCGCTCGCTCTGACTTCCATGAGTGTGCACACCTCCGCGTACAACGTGGCCCGCGCGATGAAGGCCGCTTTGGCGTCGGTGGGGGTTCGGAAACGGACGATGGCCGTGCGGGCCAACATGGTCTTGCAGGTGTCGTTGTGGAAAGGCCTCATGCTGATCACGGCCCTGGGCCTGCTGGGCTGGCTTGTGTTCCGTGCACTGCAACTGTTCGGCCTCGGATAGCGCCACTCCGACCGCCCGGGCGGGAACAGACCAGCCGAACGGCCGCTATCCCGCCGCCGGGAACAGTCACTTCTCTTACGTGACTGGCCGCTACGCCGAGCAGCCCGCGACGACTGGGAGGAATCATGGACGGTCCACAGCAGGACACGCCGACGGACACGAGCCCAGCCAGCGCGCCACCGCACAGGCCGGTGACCGGCGCGGCCACCGCCGCGACAGTACTGATCTTGTTGGAGCTCGTGCGTGAGGTACTGGTCTCGGTGGGCAACTGGCGCGACTACTTCGTCGTCCACGCCTACCTGGCCGGAACGGCGACGGACGCGGACCTCGATGCCGCCGACTCCGATGTCCTCACGGCGGTGGGGTCGTTGCCGACGCTGCTGGTGTGGATCGGGGGCGGCGTGGCGTTCCTCGTCTGGCTGTGGCGGGCACGGATCAACGCCGAGCTGATGGGCGGTGCCGCCGCGCACCGCCGGTCCCGGGGCTGGGTGGTCGGCGCCTGGATCATGCCGGTGGCCAACCTGTGGTACCCGTACCAGGTCGTGTCGGACATCTGGCAGGCCAGCGCCCCGCAACGGCCCGCCCCCGTCACCCTGGTCAACGCCTGGTGGGCGCTGTTCGTGGCCGGCATGCTCGTCAAGCCGATCCAATGGCGAATGGCCATGCAGGAGGCCACCGAGCAGGACGTGCTGGCCAACGCGAACATGTCCACCGTGCTCACGGTGCTCTACCTGGTGGCCGGCGCGCTGATCATCCTCATCATGAGGCGAATCACCACGTGGCAGACCCACGGGTCTGTCCAGAACGCGGTGTGAGGAATGGGGAGCCCGCACCGCTGTGAACGCGGCAGCCAGGCGCCCCGTGGTCCTGCTCAGCTGATCAGCGCGACGAACCCGGTGACGTAGGCCGCCGCGAAGATGGCGGGCACCCACTGCTCGATGTGGGTGAGCGGGAGGTAGCGTCGCCAGTCGCGGCCCTCGCCCAGTTCCCCCCACTCCGCGCGGGAGTAGGCGAAGGCTGGCAGCCTCTCCTCGAACGCCCCGATCACCGCGTACTTGGCGGAGTTGAGCAGCCGGTACGAGCGCACGATGACGAACCACGCGGCGCACTGGGCGAGCAGGATCACCAGGCCGGCGGCCAGGACCCACACCGAGGTCCCGGCCAGCCTGCCGCCGGCGACGGTGACCAGGACCGCGGCCAGGACGCTGTTGATCGACAGGAAATAGGTGTTGGTGGCGTTGCGGCGGGCGCTGACCCGGTCGGCCATCTCCACGCACAGCTTGTACTGCTCCAACACCGTCGCGCGGTACCGCTCACCGGGCCCAGCGAAGTCGTCGTCGCCGACAGTGGTGTTCCATAACTGGTCTCCGAGGTCGCTCATACCACCATTCTCGTCACAGGCCCGGTCCTGGGCCTCGGCATTGGTCCAACCGAGCCGGGCGGCGGCCAGTCTGAAAAGGGCTCAGCGAACGGGGATGATGACCAGACGCAGCGGCTCTGGGTGGCCGCTGACTCGGCAATGACCGGGGCTGGTGGTCTGGCTGCGAGACGTGGACTTCGCGAACGCGGAGGTCCACGGGATCGACCCGGGCACCGCGACCTGACTGGTCGGCGGCGCCCCGGCTCGACCGGGCGGGTGCTACGGCGTTTCCGGCTTCGGCGCAGCCTGGCGCAGCCGATCGAGCTCGGCCAGCACCCGGTCGAGCTGCGCCTCGGCACGTTCGGCGCGGGCCAGGGTCTGCGCCCTCGCCTCGTTGACGGCGGCGACCCGCTCGCCCGCGATCTGCCGCGCCTCCTCGACGGCCAGGGTCGCCTCGGCCCGCACCGCCGCCAGTTCGGTCCGCGCCCGTGCCTGCTGCTCACCGGCCTGCACCCGGACCGCCGACAGCTCCTCCCGGGCCCGGCCCAGCTCACCCCGTGAGTCCTCGGCCGACTGTTCGGCCCGTTCTGCGGCCACCTCGGCCCGTTCCGCCCGCGCCCGCAGGTCCTCCCGTTCGGCCGCGACCGCCGCGAGCTGCCGTGCGCACTCCGCGCGGATCCGGTCCACCTCGGCCGCCGCGTCCTTGCGCACCCGATCGAGCTCGTCGGCAGCACGCTGTCGCACCTGTTCGGCCTGTTCAGCGGCCTCGGCCCGGACCCGGTCGACCTGTTCGGCGCCTTCCCGTCGCACGGAGTCGATCTCCGCTGCGGCGTGCTCGCGCATGACGGACAGTTCGGTCTCGGCGCGTTCGACCGTGCGGGTCAGCGCCTCCTCGGCCGCCAACCGGGCCTGTTCCGCCTCCCCGGCACGCTGTTCCGCCAGCTCCGCCGCCTCTGCCGCGTCCTCAGCGGCGGCCTCCGCCTGCTGGCCCGCCCGCTCCGCCTCGCGCTGGCCCCGTTCCGCCGCCAGCGTCGCCTGCTCCGCCTCGGCCACCCGGCGAGCCGCCTCCGCCTGCGCGGCCTGCACCTGTGCCTCCGCCACGCTCGGGTCCGACAGGGTGGCCAGTTCGCCCACCGCCTGGCGCAGGGTCTGCGTCAGCTGCTCGGACAGCCCGCGGAACTGGCCGAGCAGTTCGTCAGCCTTGATCCGCGCGGAGGTCGTCGGGCCAGGCTGATTCGTCACGGTGACGATCGCGGCCCCCTGATCGCCCTCCTGGTTGAGCCGCTGCCGCTCGCGCCACGCTCGCCAGCGCACGTGACCAGGCAGATCGCAGTACTCCGACGGCCGTCCCGGGCCCTTGCGGGCCAGTACCGGCCGAGCACAGCCCGGGTAGTTGCAGGTGGCTTCCGTGGTGGTCACGAGCAATATCGTAGCAGTATTAACGTCATTAGTAACGTTACCAACGCTACTCAATCAGATGGTGCTGACTTCCGATAAGTGAACATTATCGGAAGTCAGAATCTGGCCGTGAACGGTCCGGAGAGCCGCCATCGACCACCGAGGACCGCCCACCCCAACCGCCGAAAAACTGGGTACCCCTGACGCGGCCGCCCGGTCCCCCGAGCGCCATGAAGGTGCCGTTGCGGACGTCTAACGCCGCGAACGGCACCTTCCTGACGGCGCCGCGCCTCGTGCTGCCGTGCCCCGCCCCCCGTGCCACGAAGGTGCCCTTGCTGACGCTCAACGTCCTGAACGGCACCTTCATGACGCTCGGCCCGCCGCACGGAAGGGCGGAGCGGGGAAATCGGCGCGACGGGGCCGCTGGGGCGGTGTGATCATGGGCGGGTCGCCGACGAGAGGGTGCCGCCGTGAGTCCTGTGCCAGCCGATGCCACGGTGCTGCACCCGATGCCGGGCCAGGACCGGCTCGTCCTGCTCAAGCCGTTGATCACCAGTGAGCTGATCGAGGTCGGCGAGTACTCCTACTACGACGACCCGGAGCACGCGACGGAGTTCGAGACCCGCAACGTGCTCTACCACTACGGCCCGGACAAGCTCCGCATCGGCCGGTTCTGCGCGCTGGGTGCGGGCACGCGCTTCATCATGAACGGCGCGAACCACCGGATGGACGGGCCGTCCACCTTCCCGTTCCCGATCATGGGCGGTTCCTGGGCGGAGCACTTCGACCTGATCACGGGCCTGCCGGGCCGCGGGGACACGGTGGTGGGCAACGACGTGTGGTTCGGCAACAGCGTGACGGTCATGCCGGGTGTGCGCATCGGCAACGGGGCGATCATCGCCACCGGCTCGGTGGTGGTGCAGGACGTGCCGGACTACGCGATCGTGGGCGGCAACCCGGCGAAGGTGGTGCGCAGCCGGTACCCGGAGGCCGAGGTGGCCAGGCTGCTGGAGCTGGCGTGGTGGGACTGGCCAGCCGAGCACATCACCGAACACGTGCGGACGATCATGTCTGGCACGGTGGACGAACTGGCGGCGATAGCCCCCTGAACTTGCCGCACCGGCAACATTGCACTTTTGGCAAGTTTTGCTACGGTGGTGCCATGACAGAGGGCCTCGGGCTGCGTGAACGCAAGAAGCGGGAGACGCGCGCGGCGCTGAGCCTGGCGGCGATCCGCCTGGGGCTGCAACGCGGCTGGGAGAACGTCTCGGTGGAGGACATCGCCGAGGCGGCGAACGTCTCGGTGCGGACCTTCCGCAACTACTTCGCGAACAAGGCCGAGGCGGTCGCGGCGACGCACTTCGACCGCATGCTGCGCATCGGTGAGGACCTGTGCGCACGCCCGGCCGAGGAGCCACTGTGGGAGGCGATCACCAACGCGGTGCTCCCCCAGTTCGAGCTCGGGCAGGCGCCGCCCGACCCGGACCGGCACGCCGCGGTGTGGCGGCTGCTCAGCGAACCGGCCGTGCAGGGTGAGGCGCTGAAGGCGAACGCGGCGGCTCAGGTGGAACTGGCCAAGGCCATCGCCGAGCGAACCGGCACCGACCTGGAGCGCGAGCTCTACCCGAAGCTGCTGGCCGCGGCGGTGACCGGCGCGATCGCGGCGGCCACGGAGCACAGCCTGCGGGCGGAGTCGCCGATGCCGATCGGGCCGGTGCTGCGCGAGGCCTTCGGCCAGCTCAGGGCCGGATTCCCGGCCAGGTAAGGACATCTGCGGACGATCGCCCGGCGTGGGTCGGGCTGATTCGTCTTGCCCGAACGAGGGGGACAACAACGATGATCGCTGACGTGGTGATCGCCGGGGCCGGGCCGAACGGCCTGGCGCTGGCCTGCGAGTTGGCGCTGGCCGGGGTCCGGCCGATCGTGCTGGAACGGCTGCCGGAGCCCAGTGACGAGCCCAAGGCCAACGGCATGATCGGCCAGGTCGTGCGCATGGTGGACCGGCGCGGGCTGTACGAACGGCTCAGTGGCAGCGTCGAGCCGCCGCGGCCGAACTCCGGGTACTTCATGTTCGGAGCGTTGTTCCTGGACCTGAGCCTGCTCGACCAGAGCCCGCTCTACGTCCTGCCCGCCGCCCAACAGCACTTGGTGCGCGTGCTCGCCGAGCGGGCACTCGAACTCGGTGCGGAGATCCGCAGCGGGCACGAGCTCACCGGCCTGGCCCAGGACGAGGACGGGGTCACGCTGGAGGTCACCGGTCCGGATGGGCCGTACCGGCTGCAGACGCGCTACCACGTGGGTGCGGAGGGGGCGCGCAGCGTCACGCGCAAGCAGGCGGGCATCGGGTTCCCGGGCGTCAGCTACGACCGGACCACTCTGCGCACCGCGCACGCCACCGTGCCCGCGGAGTGGATCAACCCCGCGACCGGCGCGCTGGAGGTGCCCGGGCACGGCACGGTGCTGCCGTTCCTGAGCCACCGCACCGAGCGCGGCGGGTTCGCCTACGCACCGCTGCCCGGCCAGTCCCCCACCATCGCGACCACCGAGTGGGACCAGCCCGAGTCGGACGAACCGATGAGCCTGGACGAACTGCGGGCCAGTGTCCGGCGCGTGCTCGGCGTGGACGTCCCGCTGGGCCCGCCCGAGGGGGACGGGCCACACCTGTTGCGTCGCAGGAACAAGGGCAACACGCGGGTGGCCGACCGGTTCCGGAGCGGCCGCGTGTTCCTGGTCGGCGATGCCGCGCACATCTACGTCGCGGGCGGCGCGGGGCTCAACCTCGGGATGCAGGACGCGGTCAACCTGGGCTGGAAGCTGGCCGCCGTGCTGCGCGGCACCGCCCCGGACGGGTTGCTGGACACCTACGAGTCGGAGCGCCGCCAGGCCGCCGAGCGCACGATCGTCTTCGCGGGCGCCCAGCAGGCACTGGTGGCGCCGGGGGACGACGTCACCGCGCTGCGCCAGCTGTTCACGGAACTGTTGGGAGACAAGCAGAGCGTGCAGCGCATCGCCGACCTCATGTCCGGCACCGACATCCGCTACGACATGGGCCTGCCGGATCCGCACCCGCTGGTGGGCTGGTTCGCGCCGGACCTGGACCTGCACACCGCGGACGGACCGGTCCGGTTGACCGAGCTGTGCCGGACCGGCCGTCCGCTGTTGCTGGACCTCACCGGCGGGGATGCCGTGCCGGGGCTGGATGAGCAGGTCGACGTGGTCAGCGCGCGGTCGCTCACCCCGATCGACGCGACAGCGCTGCTGATCCGCCCGGACAGCTACGTGGCCTGGGCCTGCTCGGCGCCTCGATTGGACCTCGCCGAGCTGACCGAGGCGGCGAGCCGGTGGTTCGGCTCCCCCACGCTACACCGCGGCCAGGCGGGCGGCTGACTCGCGCACGGCCAGCACCAGCTCGTCGGGGACCGAGGTCCGCACCGGACGGCCCCCGACGAGCACGGTGTCGATGTTGCCGGGGTGCGCTGCCGTGACCACCGTGCCGACCGGGTCGTGCAGTCCACCGAGCAGGTTGACGTCGTTGGCGCGCAACAGAACCAGGTCGGCCTGCTTGCCCAGGGCCAGCGAGCCCACCCGGTCGGCGAGCCCGACCGCCGCCGCACCGTCCACAGTGGCCAGCCGGAGCACGTCGGCGGGGGTGGGCCGCATGCCCGCGCCGAACTGGCCGGTCAGCAGCGCGGCGCGCATGAGCGAGAACATGTCCCCGGCCACCGAGGTCACCACGTCCACGCCGAGGCCGGTGCTGATGCCGTGCCGGAGCAACCGGCCGATCATCGGGGCGCCGTGCCCCATCCGCGCCTCCACGGCGGGGGTGATGGCCACGGCCGCGCCTGCTCGCGCGATCAGGTCCAGTTCCTCGTCCGGCAGCGAGTTGGCGTGCACGAAGGTGATGTCGGCACCGAGCAGTCCGGCGTCCCGCAACGCGTGCACGGGACGCTCGGCGACCGGGCCGCTGCCGGTGTGCACGAACATGCGCAGCCCCAGCTCCCTGGCCAGCTGCCAGTCTCGGCGGGCCAGATCCATTGGGGCGTAAGAAGGTCCTGTCGGTGCGAGGGCCATCGTGACCAGGTCCTCCCCGGAGGCGAAGTGCTCGCGGTGCACGCGGCGGACCTCCTCGGCACCGAGGTCGGGGCCGAACACGGGCTTGCCGTGCGCGAACACGGCGCGGATGCCGGAGGCCCGCAGCGCGGACACGGCGGCGTCGGCGTGCTCCGGGCTGAACTGGATGTGCGCGAAGTCCTGGAGGGTGGTGATGCCGGAGGCCAGCGCCTCCAGCGCGCCGGCCAGGGTGCTGGTGTGCACCTCGGCGGGCCGGTGGTGCGGCGCGAACCGCTTGGCGACCAGGTCCAGGTAGCCGCCCAGGTCCAGGTCGGTGGCGACCCCGCGCAGGGCGGTCTGCCAGGTGTGCCGGTGGGCGTCCACGAAACCGGGTAGCACGATCCGGTCGGTGGCGTCGAGGACCTCGGCCCCCTCGGCGGTCAGCCCCGGCCCGACCGCGGCGATGCGGCCGTCCGTCACGAGCAGGTCGTGACCCGCCAAGACCCTGATCGGGTCGGTGTCGATGAGCAGGCCGTTGCGGATGAGTAGATGGCGCACGGATCCCCCTTCAGAAAGCTTTCGGAAAAGCTATCACGCTGTGCAATACCCTGGCGCCGTGACCGACAGGGTTGAGCAGCTGATCGCGGCCTGGCAGTCGGAGCTGCCCGAGGTGCTCGGGCCGGGCACCGAGCTGGTCAAGCGGGTGCTGGTGCTCGCCGCCGACCTGGACGCGGCCACCCGGCGCGAACTGCCCGCCTTCGACCTGACCCCGGCCGAGTACGAGGTGCTGGTCGGTCTGCGCAGGTCAGGACCGCCGTACCGGCTCAAGCCCGGTGAGCTGGGGCGCGCGCTGCTGCTGTCCAGCGGGGGCACGAGCAACATCGTCAACCGGCTGACCGCGCGC
Organism: Kutzneria viridogrisea DSM 43870; assembly: GCF_000525635.1. Taxonomy (NCBI): domain Bacteria; kingdom Bacillati; phylum Actinomycetota; class Actinomycetes; order Pseudonocardiales; family Pseudonocardiaceae; genus Kutzneria; species Kutzneria viridogrisea. The sequence continues at coordinate 4,819,992 of NZ_CP007155.1, read as the reverse complement.
GGGCTGGTCACCCGCGAGAGCGACCCGGACGACGGCCGCGGCACGCTGATCTGCCTCACCGAGCAGGGCGGGCGGCTGGCCGAGGCCGCGGTCAAGGCCAGTTCCGCAGCGCACGAGGAGGTGTTCGCGGACCTGCCTCCGGAGGTCCTGCGCACCGCGACCGAGGCGCTGCGCGAGGTCTTCGCCGTGCTGGACCGGCCACGACGCGGCGTCTGGTCGGCATGAGCCCGCCGGAGGACCTGCTGCGCCAACTCGCCCCGCAGGTGCTCGGCGCGGTGGTCCGCCGGTACGGGCACTTCGACTCCGCCGAGGACGCGGTGCAGGAGGCGCTGCTCGCCGCCGCCATGCAGTGGCCGGAGCAGGGCGTGCCCGCCGACCCCAAGGCGTGGCTGATCACCGTCGCCGCGCGGCGGCTCACCGACCAGCTGCGCAGCGATTCGGCACGGCAGCGCCGCGAGGACTCCGTGGCCGCCATGTCCCCGGCCGAGCAGTACGCGGAGCCGGTCGCCGAGGACGACACGCTCACCCTGTTGTTGCTGTGCTGCCACCCCGCGCTGTCCGCCCCGTCCCAGGTGGCGCTGACCCTGCGCGCGGTGGGCGGGCTGGGCACCAAGGAGATCGCCCGCGCCTTCCTCGTCCCGGAATCGACCATGGCGCAGCGCATCAGCCGGGCCAAGTCGGCGATCAAGGCGGCCGGTGCCCGCTTCGCGCCGCCTCCGGAGCAGGAGCGCGGCCAACGGCTGGTCGCCGTGCTGCACGTGCTGTACCTGATCTTCAACGAGGGCTACACCGCGAGCTCCGGCCCGCAGTTGCAGCGCACCGACCTGACCGGTGAGGCGATCCGGCTCACCCGCGAGCTGCACCGGCTGCTGCCCAAGGACGGGGAGGTCACCGGCCTGCTCGCGCTGATGCTGCTCACCGACTCGCGTCGCGCCGCGCGGACCCGCCCCGACGGCGGGCTGGTGCCGCTGGACGAGCAGGACCGCACGCTGTGGAACCGCCCGCTGATCGAGGAGGGCGTCGCGCTGATCACCGAGGCGCTCACCGGCAGCGCACTCGGGCCGTACCAGGTGCAGGCGGCCATCAGTGCGGTGCACGCCGAGGCCGTGCGGGCGCAGGACACCGACTGGCCGCAGATCCTCGCCCTGTACCGGTTGCTGGAGCGCATGGCGCCCAACCCGGTGGTGACGCTCAACCTGGCCGTGGCACTGGCCATGGTGGACGGTCCGCGGGCAGGACTGGACCTGTTGGCGGGCTTGGACTCCGACCGCCGGACCGCCGCGCACCACCGGCTCGCCGCCGTGCGGGCACACCTGCTGGAGCTGGCCGGGGAACACGCCGACGCGCGCGAGGCCTACCTGCTCGCCGCGAGCCGGACCACGAGCGGGCCCGAGCAGCGCTACCTGGCGGAACGGGCCGCCCGGCTGGCGACCAGAACGCCGTGAAGGTGGCTTTCACTGCGCCCAGTGCAGTGAAAGCCACCTTCACGCCACACCCCGCCTAGGATGATCACCGTGGAGGTCGCACTGCCGGAGCCGGTTCGGGCCGCGCTGAGCCGGGGCACCAAGAGCGTGCTGGTGGACAGCGCCGCACTGGCCGCCGTCCGGGACCGGTTCGACGGGGCCCAGGCCGAGTCGCTGGCGCACTACCTGAGCGAGTCCCAGTCGGCGAACACGCTGCGCGCCTACCGCACCGACTGGCTGGCCTGGTCGGCGTGGTGTGCGGGCGAGGGGCGGCAAGCCCTGCCCGCGGAACCCCTGGACCTGGCGGTGTACCTGGCCGCGGCGGCCGACGCGACGCGGATCGCGGCGGACGGCGGCACGAAGTGGGCGTTCAGCCCGGCGACCCTGGACCGCAAGGCGGCGGCGATCGCCGCGGTGCACGCCGCGAACGGTCTGCCCTCCCCCACCCGCGCCGACGTGGTTCGCCTGACGCTGCGCGGGATCCGGCGGGTCCGCAAGGCCCAGCCCACGCGCAAGCGGCCCGTACTGCTCGGCACGCTGGAGGCCCTGCTCGCGGAGTTGCCCGCGGACGGCTGGCCGCAGGGCATCGCCCGCCGACGGGACGCCCTGTTGCTGCTGATGGGTTTCGCGGGCGCCTTGCGGCGCAGCGAGTTGGCGGGCCTGCACCTGGACTCGGTGCAGGTCGACACCGACGCGCGCACCGGCGAGCCGCTGCTGATCGTGGACCTGGGCGTGACGAAGACGGATCCGACCGGCGTGCACCACCAGCGGGTCGTGCTGCCCCGTGGGCAACGGCCGCACACCTGCGCGGTGTGTGCCTTCGCCGAGTGGGCGGACCTGCTGGCCGCGCACGCCGGGGGCTCGCTCGCCCAGTGGCTGTCCGAACGGGAGGAACCGGCCCGTCAGGTGCACCGCTGCCACAGCTACCGCACGGGGCCGACCTGGCCGCAGCCGCTGTTCCCCTCGGTGAGCAGGCACGGCCACCTGGGCGACCGGCCGATGACCGGTCGTGCCGTGGCCGACCTGGTGAAGCGCTACGCGGAACGGGCTGGGCTGGACCCTGACCTGTTCTCCGGGCACTCGCTGCGCGCGGGCTTCGCCACGCAGGCCGCCCTGGGCGGTGCCACCGACCGCGAGATCATGCGGCAGGGCCGGTGGACCAACCCGCGCACCGTGCACCGCTACATCCGCACGGCCAACCCGTTGGACGACAACGCGGTCACCAAGCTCGGGCTCTGATCCGCTCAACCCAGGCGAGGAGCTTGGTCTCCGCAGTCAAGCTCCCGGCCTGCGGATCTGCTTGGGGGGTCCGCGCAGGGCCACCTACCCCATTGGCGGGTGATCACAGCGAGTTCAGACTTGAGGCATGGCCAACAAGGAACTGGGCGACTTCCTCCGCGCCCGCCGCACCGGACTCACACCGGAGGAGATCGGTCTCCCGGTCGAGCTCGGTGTCGGTCGCCGCGTCACCGGCTTGCGACGCGCCGAGGTCGCCCGGTTGGCCGGGGTGAGCGCCGAGTACTACACCCGGCTTGAACAAGGTCGCGCCGGACAGGCCTCCGAGCAGGTGCTGCTTGCCCTGTCCGATGCCCTACGGCTGGACGACGTCGAGCGGCGGCACCTGTTCACCCTCGCCGGCACCGCATCCAGGGCGCGGGACCGCGGCGAGCACTCGGCGCGACTGCGGCCGGCCATGCGACAGGTGCTGGAGTCGATGGACTTGTGCCCTGCCTACGTCCGTGACGGCAATCTCGAGATCGTCGCCGGCAACGCGCTGTGGGCACTGGTGTTCCCCGATATCGCCACCTTGCCTCGCCGGGAACGCAACATGGTCCGCTGGACGCTGCTGGACCCCCGCGCGCGCCTGGTGTGGTGCGACTGGGAGCGCGTGGCCCGCGACTACGTCCACGTGCTGCGGCTGGCCGCCGCGGACCAGCCCCGCAACCAGCGCATCACCAACCTGATCGGCGAGCTGATGGTGCGGTCACCGGAGTTCCCAGCGTGGTGGTCCGAGCACCGCGTTCACGAACGCAGCACCGGCAGGAAACGGATCCACCACCACATCGTCGGCGACCTCGAACTGCAATTCGAGATCTTCACCCCGGTCGCCGACCCCAGTCTGTCGATGCTGGTCTACTCCGCCCCGACCGGCTCCCCCAGTGAGGAGCGCCTGCGGCTGCTCGCCAGCTGGGGAAGCGAGCACACAGCCACGGCACCCCGGGGCGCCGACGCCGACTCCTGACAGCCCCCAGCGGCATTCGGCCACCTCCATCACCCAGACACGACTGCGCCGCGCACGCGCCAGCCGGCGCTCGATCGCGGCCTCGATGGCCGTCACTGAAAGGAAATCCTTGATGAGCAAGACGTTCCTGGTCACCGGTGTCAGCACCGGGCTCGGACTGGCGATCGCCCGGCGGGCGCTGGCGGCCGGGCACCGGGTGGCCGGCACGGTGCGCACCGAGCAGCACGCGGCCGCCTTCCAGGCCCTGGACGCCGAACGCGCCCGGGCCTTCCTCCTCGACCTGACCGACGAGGACCGGATCGAGCCGACCGTGCGCGCCGCCGAAGTCGCGTTGGGGCCGATCGAGGTGCTCGTGGCCAACGCCGGCTACGGCGTCGAGGGCACCTTCGAGGAGTCCCCGATGGCCGACCTGCGCCGCCAGTTCGAGGTCAACGTGTTCGGCACGGTGGCGACCATGAAGGCCGTGCTGCCCGGTATGCGCGAACGGCGCGGCGGTCACATCTTCGTGATCACCTCGATGGGCGGGATGACCACGTTCCCCGGCCTGTCGTTCTACGAGGGCAGCAAGCACGCGATGGAGGGCATCACCGAGGGACTCGCACAAGAGGTCGCGCAGTTCGGGGTGCGGGTGACCGCGGTGGCCCCCGGCGCGTTCGCGACCGACTGGGCGGGCCGGTCGCTGGCCCGCGCGCCACGAGGCATCCCCGACTACGACGAGCTGTTCGATCCGATCCGCGCCCGCCGCCAGGCCCTGGCCGGTCAGGGGATTGGTGACCCCGATCGCGCCGGCCAGGCCATCCTCACCGTGCTCGACGCCGAGACCGCTCCCGTGCACCTGCTGCTCGGCTCGGACGCGCTGCGCCTGGTCGCGGCCGGTCGCCAGCGGGTCCAGGACGACATCGACACCTGGCAGGACCTCAGCCTGTCCACCGACTCCCCCAAGGGCGGAGTCACCGTCTCCTCCTGACACAGCGGTCGCTGGTGCGATGAGCGCGTGGTCGACCAGTCGTCGAACGAGGAGGAGTTGGACCGGCTGCGCCGGTTTCCCGAGATCAGCCGGGACGAGCTGATGCGGTTCTTCACGCTCACCGACGCCGACGAGCTGTTCGCCCGCTCCCACCGGGGCCCGGCGAACGTGCTGGGCGTGGCCGTGCAGCTGTGCACGCTGCCCTGGCTGGGGTTCGTGCCCGACGAGGTGCACGCGGTGCCCCTGGCGGTGGCCCCCTGCAGGCCGCTGTCCGAGCCCGCTGATCCGACCGCCCGGGGCGCGCCAACCCAGCCTGACCGCGGTCAGCTACGGGGTGGGCCGAAGACGGTGTGCTGCTCGGTCATCTGGTAACCGGCCCGGCGGAAGGCTGCGGCCATCGGCTTGTTCGGCACGTCGGTGGTCGCGGTGATCCGGTCCGCGCCGTCGGCCGCGTGCACCCGGGTGACCTCCGCCAGGAGATCGTCCACGTAGCCCCGGCCGCGCAGTTCCGGCAGCACGCCCAGGTATCCGACATTCCGGGAATGCGGGGTCGCCGATGGGATCGCGAATCCGACGAGCGAGCCGTCTGAAGTCTCGGCGATCCGCCACCACGAACGCTCACCCGGGCAGGACAGGTAGAACTCCAGATCGCCCTGAGCCTGCGCGTCCACCCCGCCGGACTCGATGTCCCGCTGCGTGGCCACATCCAGGCTGCCGATCGCGACCCGGCGGAACACCGCGAGGAACTCCGCGTCCTCGGCTGGGCGGAACACCAGCCGCCCCGAGCCGACGGGCAAGCCGTCGGCGGGCGTCCACTCGAAGCGGAGCCGCTCGATCACATCGGTCAGCCCCGAGGCCGACGCGGCGGCCGAGCGCCACGACACCGCGTCCACCGCGCAACCGCCTCGCAGGATCAGCCGGTAATTGGGCAACACGCCGAACTCGGCGTGTCCCTTGTCCAGCAGCGCGGCGGCCACCCCGACGCGATCGGGCACATCGGGCAGCACGTGCAGGCAGTCCAGGACGATCGGCTGCTCGCTGTCCGACCGTCCCCACCACACGGCGCGGCCGACGATCCGGTCGCCGTCCTGGGCGAACCACGTCCACTCCGGGCGCATCCGGTTCTCGGCCGCCTCCACCCGCAGCTGATCATCGTCGACGAAGCCGACCGGGTCCGTGACGATGAACGCCGGAGGCGAGGACAATTCAGCCGCCGTGGCGTGGCGGATCAGCACAGCGCCCCCGCGGTGTACAGATCGGACGTGGCGACCAGGACCCGCCGGTCACCGCCGAACGGATCGCGGCCGTGGGTGGCCAGGAAGTTGTCAACGATCAGCATATCTGCACGCTGCCAGGGGAAACGCAGTCGCGCCTCGTCGTACACCTGCTTGATCAGGGTGATCACCTCATCCTCGATGGGCTCGCCGTCGCCGTATACGACATTGCGGGGCAACCCGTCGACCCCGCACTCGGCGGTCATGATTTCTACCACCTCGGCGGGCAGTGTGCTGGGATGGAACAGGTGCGCTAGGCGCGGACGTCCCGGCGTCGGGTGTGGTTGTGGCGTGCCATCAGGTTGTCCTCCAGCGAGGTCCCTCGCACCCCGCGAGGTCAGCCCTGGACAACAGGTGATCACGTCGGGTGCCGTTCGCACTGAGGCGGTGCCATCTTGTCCTCGGCCGCGTGGGGGCTGGGTCAGCTCGGGGAGGGGTCTGTGCATTGCCCAGGCCCACGATAGCCCAGGGTGAATGGCAGGTGCCGCGTTGCGGCGGAGGGCGTGTCACGGCACAACGCGCAGGCACCGGCTCGGTGGCGATCGTTGGTTTTCCGGCCGTTGCTACCAGGAGGCGAGATCAGACCGCACCGGGCCCGGCGATGTCCGCCGCACCGCTTCGGGAGGAGCTTGTCCGTCCACAGTGGACGAGGAAAAAGCAAAGGCAAGGAGATTGCCCACTCCTTGCCACTTCTAAGATATAGCGCACTGGGGGCCTTGCGGCAAGACCCGGGTCGTGCCGCAGAATCTCCGGCCGAAGCCAGAACCTGCGGAAATGCGGAGCGGCTGGCCGAAATGCAACCTCAGTGAATGGGCGGTTCATGATTGACGTGATCGTTGCCGGCGGCGGACCGACCGGCATGATGCTGGCCAGCGAGTTGCGGCTGCACGGCGTGCACGTGCTCGTGCTGGAGAAGGAGGCGGAGCCGACCACGTTCGTCCGCTCACTCGGCCTGCACGTGCGCAGCATCGAGGTGATGGACCAGCGCGGTCTGCTGGAGCGGTTCCTCGCGCACGGCAAGCAGTCCCCGGTCGGCGGCTTTTTCGCCGCCATCGAAGCGCCCACCCCGGACGGGCTGGACTCCGCGCATTCCTACGTGCTCGGCATCCGGCAGCCCATCACCGAGCGCCTGCTGGCCGAGCGCGCCGTTGAGCTCGGCGCCGAGATCCGGCCTGGCTGCGAGCTGGTCGGGCTGAGCCAGGACGACCACGGGGTGACCGTCGAGCTGGCCGACGGCACGCAGCTGCGCTCGCGTTACCTCGTCGGCTGCGACGGCGGCCGCAGCACGGTGCGCAAGCTGCTGGGCGTCGGCTTCCCCGGCGAGCCCAGCAGGGTGGAGACGCTGGTGGGCGAGATGGAGGTGGCCGTGCCGCTGGAGACGGTGGTCGCCGTGGTGGCCGAGATCCGCAAGACCCACAAGCTGTTCGGTGTCGGGCCCTTCGGGGAAGGGATCTACCGCGTCGTCGTGCCCGCCGAGGGGCTGGCCGAGGACCGCTCGGTTCCGCCGACCCTGGAGGAGTTCAAGCGGCAGCTGCGGGTGTTCGCCGGTACCGACTTCGGCGTGCACTCACCGCGCTGGCTGTCCCGCTTCGGCGACGCCACCCGGCAGGCCGAGCGCTACCGGTCCGGCCGGGTACTGCTGGCCGGCGACGCGGCGCACATCCACCCGCCGACCGGCGGGCAGGGGCTCAACCTGGGCATCCAGGACGCGTTCAACCTCGGCTGGAAGCTGGCCGCCGAGATCGGCGGCTGGGCACCGGAGGGACTGCTGGACAGCTACCACACCGAACGGCACCCGGTGGCCGCCGACGTGCTGAACAACACCCGCGCGCAGATGGAGCTGCTGTCCACCGAGCCGGGCCCCCAGTCCGTGCGCCGCCTGCTGTCGGAACTGATGAACTTCGAGGTCGTGAACCGGTACCTGATCGAGAAGATCACCGCGATCGGGGTCCGCTACGACTTCGGAGAGGGGCATGAGCTGCTCGGCAGGCGGATGCGGGACGTGGGGCTGAAGCGGGGGCGCCTCTACGGGCTGATGCACGGCGGCCGCGGGCTGCTGCTCGACCAGACCGGCCAGCTCTCGGTGGTGGGCTGGGCGGATCGGGTCGACCACGTCGTCGACATAAGCGAGGAACTGGACATACCGGCGGTGCTGCTGCGGCCGGACGGCCACGTGGCGTGGGTCGGCGAAGACCAGCAGGAGCTGATCAGCCAGCTACCCAAGTGGTTCGGCGCCGCCGTCAGCTGAATGAGCGGGCCGCCTGCCTCGCCTCGGGCGAGGCAGGCGGCCCACCATCTTGAGCGCACGGTTCAGCGCTTCGCGAACCCGTCCAGCGCGGCCAGCACCCGGTCGCGCATCGCGTCGCTGCCGGTGTGCCCGGAGTCGTCGACGATCTCCAGCCGGGCCTGCGGCCAGCGCTTGGCCAGCTCCCAGGCCGTGCCGACCGGCCCGCTGATGTCCAGGCGGCCGTGGATCAGCACGGCGGGGATCCCGGCGAGCCGGTGCGCCTCGCGGAGCAGCACGCCGTCTTCGAGCCAGCAGCGGTGCGCGAAGTAGTGCGCGCAGATCCGCACGAACGCACGCAGTTCGTGTTCGGGCCGATCGCTGAACGAGTTCTTCTTGCCGTTGGGCTCCGCAGAGGTCACCGCGTCCTCCCAGGTGGCCCACGCGGTCGTCGCGGCGGCGCGCACCTGCGGGTCGGGGTCCTCCAGCAGCCGCGCGTAGGCGGCGAGCAGGTCCCCGTCCCGTTCGGCCTCGGGCACGGCGTCGCGGAACCGTTCCCACTGCTCGGGGAAGAAGGCGCCCGCACCCCGGTACAGCCAGTCCAGTTCGGAGTGCTTGCTGGTGGTCACCGAGCAGATGACCGCCTCCGACACGCGGTCCGGGTGGCGCTGGGCGTAGGCCAGGATCAGCGTGGACCCCCAGGAACCGCCGTAGAGCAGCCACTTGTCGATGCTCAGGTGCTCGCGCAGCTTCTCCATGTCGGCGAGCAGGTGCTCGGTGGTGTTGTGCCGCATGTCGGTGGCCGGGTCCCCGGCGTGCGGGGTGCTGCGCCCGCAGCCGCGCTGGTCGAACAGCACGACCCGGTAGCGCTGCGGGTCGAAGGCACGGCGGTGGCCGATGGAGCAGCCCGAGCCGGGGCCGCCGTGCACCACCAGCGCGGGCTTGCCCTCGGGGTTGCCGCAGACCTCCCAGTAGACGTGGTTGCCTTCGCCGACATCGAGCATGCCGTGCTCGTACGGCTCGATCGGCGGGTAGGGGTCGCTCATGCCCGGAGAATACAACAGCGCTGTTATATTCTGCTCGTGAATTCCTCAGAGCTGCTCGGCACCCGCCTGCGCCACCTGCTGGACCTGCTCGACGACGGGGTCGCCGAGGTGTACGCCGAGCTCGGGCTGACCGGGTTCCGCCCGCGCTTCACCCCGTTCGCGCGGGCGCTCGCGGCCGACGGCCCCGCCTCGATCCGCGCGCTGGCCGAGGCCGTGGGCGTCACGCACTCGGCCGCGAGCCAGACCGTGGCGCAGATGGCCAGGCAGGACCTGGTCGCGCTCAGCCCCGGGCAGGACGCCAGGCAGCGCATCGTCCGGCTCACGCCGACCGGCGAGCGGCTGCTGCCGGTGCTGGACCGCGAGTGGGCGGCCACCTCGGCGGCGGCACGGGAGTTCGACGCCGAGCTGCCGTACCCGCTGAGCAGGCTCGTCGACGAGGCGCTGGCCGCTTTGGAGCGGCGATCAATGCGCGAGCGGGTCGTGTCGGAGCTGGGTTAGCATCCGGGTTGCCGATCCCAGGGGGAAACCAGTGCCGTTCCAGCAGTTCACCGTGTCCGACGCCGACAGCGGCCCGTACAGCGTCACTACCGGACCCGACGGGGCCCTGTGGTTCACGCTCGTCCACAGTGGACGGATCGGTCGGCTGACCGTGGACGGCGAGCTCAGCACGTATCCGGTGGCCGAGGGCTCCGGCCCCACGGTGATCACCACCGGGCCGGACGGTGCCCTGTGGTTCAGCCAGTACCAGGGCCACCGCATCGGCCGGATCACCGTGCAAGGCGAGGCCACCGAGTTCGAGCTCACCACACCGCAGGCCGGGCCGTTCGGCATCGCGACGGGCCCGGACGGGGCGCTGTGGTTCACCGAGACCGCCAGCGACCGGATCGGGCGGATCACCGTCGAGGGGCAGGTCACCGAGTACCCGCTGCCGGTGCGCGGCGCGTTCCCCTCGGCCATCGCCGCCGGGCCGGACCAGGCCCTGTGGTTCACCCTCAACCAGGCCAACGCCATCGGCCGGATCGACACCGAGGGCCAGGTCGTGGTGCACGCGCTGCCCACCGAGGCCGCGGCTCCCGTGGGCATCTGCGCCGGGGACGACGGTGCGCTGTGGTTCGTGGAGATCGGCGCCGGTCAGATCGGGCGGATGACCGTGGACGGCAAGGTCACCGAGTACCCGCTGCCCGACCGCGCCGCACGGCCACACGCCATCATCGCCGGCGGCACGGGTCACTGCTGGTTCACCGAGTGGGGCGGCAACCGGCTGGGCCGGATCAGCGTGGACGGCGAGATCGAGCTGCACGAGCTGCCGGTGGCCAAGTCCGAGCCGCACGGCCTGGCCGTCGGCCCCGACGGGGCGGTGTGGACCGCGCTGGAGATCGGCGTGCTCGCCCGCTGGCCGGTCGGCCCGTAGCGCGGGGGACTTCGAGGCGTGCCCCAGGTTTCCCCGCCATGCGGTAGGCGCCTTCCTGGAGGCGCCGCATCAGCCGGAGAACCTCCTCGCCAGGTCCCGGAGCCTTTCCACCGCCTCGGCCACCTGGTCGCCAGTGATGTTCACGCCAGGCATCGGGCCTCGGCCCAGGCGCTCGATCCGCCCGGCGAAGCGCAGGTACTCCCGGTGAGCGTGTTCCCGGCAGGCGAGGCAGGTGACGCATTCCGGACGGGGAGAGGTCATCGCGTAGGGCACTTGGAGTCCGCAGCCGGTGGTGACGACACTCGGTGCGTCGGTCACGCGGCCCAGCATCGACGAGACCAGGTTGCGGACAGTGGGGCCGGCCTCCAGCACCTTCTGCTCGACGTGGATGTGCGGATCGGTCTCGCTCATCTGTCTCCGCGCCTTCGTCCCAGTCGTTCCGGAACCAGGCTATCGCCCACCGGGTCCGCTGTTGGTCAGTCCACGTCCACGGTGTGCTCCACCAGCGGCAGCTCGGCGAAGTACTCGCTGACCTCGTTGCGCCACCGGGTGAACGCCCCCGACCCGTAGAACCCGTTGTGCAGCGCGTCCAGGCTCTCCCACTCGGCGATGACGTGGAACCGGTCGGGATCGGTCAGGTCCTTGGTCAGCCGCACCGACTTGCAGCCGGGCACCGCCATGACGTGGTCGAAGCCCCGGCGGCAGGCGGTGACGAACGGCTCGCTCTGCCCTGGACGCACCACGATCTCGGCGAAGACGACGACCACACCGCACACCATGCCATGCCGTGTGCGGATTGTGTGTGCCAACAACGCCGTGAAGGTGGCTTTCACTGCACTGAGCGCAGTGAAAGCCACCTTCACGCCACCCTCAGCTCACAGGTCCAGCGCGATCGGTCCGCCGGTGGCGGCGAGCATGACGGTGGCGACCTCGGCCAGTTCCGCCCGCTGCCCGCGCAGTTCGGCCTCGGCCACGACCAGGTTGGCGCCGTGCCGCTCGCCCTCGCTCCAGTGCGCCCACCGCCGACCCGCCTCGGCGATGGCCGCCGACCGGTCGTAGCCGGGGTCGGCGGCGGTGTCGAGCAGCCAGCGCAGGTAGCCGCCCAGCTCGGCGACCTCCTCGGAGTGCGCGGGCAGCACGGGCCCGTGACCGGGCACGAGCCGGGTGTGCTCGATCGCGGCGATCTGGTCCAGCGCGGCCAGCCAGCCGCTGACCGAACCGGACATGGCCAGCGGGGTGACCCCGGCGAACACCAGGTCCCCGGCGAACACGGTGCCGTCCTCGGGCACCACGACGATCAGGTCCCCGTCGGTGTGGGCCACGCCCTCCACCGGCAGCAGCTGTACCCGCATACCGCCGAGGTCGACCTCCTCCCGCGCGGTGATCGTGTCGGTGATGTGCGGCGGGGTGATGTCGCCCCAGGTGCTGCACTGGAACGCCATCGGGTAGGTGTGCGGACCGCTGTGCACAGTCGCTGCGGTGTGCGGGGTCGCCCGCACCGCCCCGCCCTGCTCCACGACCAGGCGCGCGCCGTTGGCGTGGTCGCCGTGCGCGTGGGTCAGCACCGCGAGCACCGGCTTGTCGCCGGCGTCGGCCCGCACCGCGTCGAGCAGCCGCCGGCTGCGGGCCTCGGTGGCGAGCGTGTCCACCAGCAGGACCCGCTGCTCACCGAGGACCCAGCCCGCGTTGTTCAGGAACCAGCCGCCGGGCTGCTGGAGGTAGGCCCGCGTCCTGGGGCTCAGGATCTGCACAGTCACGGCCCCAGCCTAGTGATCACCGGGACAGGTACTCCTCCAGTGCGTCGGCGCCGAGCGTGGGACCGTCCACGGCGCGCAGCCGCGCGGAGTAGTCCTTGACGGCCGCCCTGATCGCCGGGTCGGCGGCCACCTCGTCCACGGCCTTGCGCAGCTCCTGCGCCGTGACCTCCGTGCTGCCCAGCACCCTGCCCAGCCCCAGCGCCTGCACCCGGTCGGCGTTGAGCGCCTGCTCGGCCATCTGCGGGACGCAGACCAGCGGCACGCCGTTGTGCAGCGACTCCATGGTGGAGCCCATGCCCGCGTGGGAGACGAACACCGAGGCGTGTTCCAGCACGGCCAGCTGCGGCACCTGGGCAGCCACCTCGAAGTTGGCGGGCACCGAGTCGAGGCGGACCTCCTCACCCACGGACATGACCACGTGCCACGCCGAGTCGGCGAAGGCCTCGGTGCAGGTGGCGAAGAACTCCGGCCGGTTGTTGAACGCCGTGCCGAGCGAGATCAGCAGCACCGGCCGCTCGTCGGCGGGCGGCTGCCAGTCCCGGGAACGGCCCCGCACGCGCACGGAGGGGCCGAGGAACTTGAACGACTCCGCGAAGGTCTCGCCACGCAGCTGGAAGTCGCGCGGCACGAACACGAGGGTGAGGTCGGTCTGCGGGCCGCCCATCGCGCCGAGCTCCTCCCTGAGGCCCTGGTCGGCGGAGAACCGGGCCACCTTGTCCCAGAACGCGGCCAGTCGCGGGTGGTCCATGGTGAAGTCCTGGGGCGCCCACAGCTTGCGCAGGTCCACGTGCTCGTTGGCGGCCATGCTCGGGCAGAGCGTGATGGACCGGACGCCCAGCTTGTCGGCCAGTGCCGCGCCCGCGTAGCCCATCGGGTCGAAGCAGACCAGGTCCACCGGATCGGCGGCGAAGTGCTCGACCAGTTGCGGGAACGTGGCGGTCACCTGGTCGAAGTACGGCTCCAGCACGTCGACCAGGGAGTCGGTGCTGTACTGGCCGTCCTGCGTGCTGACCGTGCCGAGGTGCCAGTCCAGGCCAACCACCGCGGCACCGCTGCGCGCGGCCTGCCCGGCGAGGGCCTGGCCGGTGACCACGGTGACCCGGTGCCCTCGGGAGATCAGCTCCTCCACCAGCGGCAGGGTCGGGTTCAGGTGGCCGTGCGCGGGCGGTACGACAAACGCGAAGTGCTTCCCCATGATCACCTGTCTACCCCGCCCGGCAGTCGGCCGTCGACCGGGTTTCGGGACCGGGGAGCATGCCACGCGGTGACGTTCCATGCACGCATTGCGATTTAACTATCAACAGAACTGGTGAGTCGAGCACCGGTAGAACGGTGCAACAGACACGGCCGAACGGCCCAGCGCCGACGCCCGATCTCATCCCGGCGAATCCGGCTGGAGCTGCCGTTTTTGCATGATTCACACAAAGTTCGCCCGACTGCTCCGTTCGCAGCAACGACGAACACTCCCCGCGAGCGCCCGATCACAGCGTCAAGGGATTACCCCATTACGCGAGGGGCCCGCGTCCCGCACTATCGGTTTCGTTCCACGTTGTCCGATTCCACCAGCGGTGGGGGCGGGCCTCCCTGCAAACGGAACGAGGAGAACCGATGAAGCGCGTGACCCTGTGCTGCGTCGCCGCACTGTCCACGGCACTGCTCAGCGGTGTCGGCGTCCAGGCGGTCGGCAGTCCGGCCAACCCCTTGCTCACCAGGCAGGCGGCGTTGCAGTCAGCCCAGGCACAGGCCGCCACCGTGGCCTCGACCCTCGGTCTGGGCGGCGAGGAGAAGCTCGTCGTCAAGGACGTGGTGACCGACGCCAACGGCACCCAGCACCTGCGCTACGACCGCACCTACAACGGTCTGCGCGTGATCGGCGGCGACCTGATCGCCCACGAGAGCGCCTCGGGCAAGATCGAGGGCGTCGACTTCGCCAACCCGGCCAAGCTGACCCTGTCGACCACGCCGAAGATGGCCGCGAACCTCGCCGCCGACAAGGCGGCCGAGTCCCTGGCGGGCACCTCGGTGAGCAAGTCCGCCCCGCAGCTGGTGGTCTACGCGGTGGACGGCAGCCCGGTCCTGGCCTACGAGACGGTGCTGACCGGCGTGAAGGCCGACCAGACCCCGATCGAGCAGCACGTGTTCACCGACGCCGCCACCGGCAAGGTGCTGTACTCCTACGACGGGATCGAGGAGGCCACCGGCACCGGCAAGACCGAGTACAGCGGCACGGTCTCCCTGGAGACCACCCAGTCCGGGAGCAGCTACCAGCTCAAGGACGGCACCCGAGGCAACCAGGCCGTCAACGACCTGAAGCACGGGTCGGGCACCGGCACGCTCTACACCGACGCCGACAACGTGTGGGGCGACGGCACCCCGGGCAACACGCAGACCGCCGCGGCCGACGCCGCCTACGGTGCCGCGCAGACCTGGGACTTCTACAAGAAGACCTTCGGCCGCAACGGCATCAAGAACAACGGTGTCGGCGCGCTGAGCAAGGTGCACTACGGCAACTCCTACGTCAACGCCTTCTGGAGCGACTCCTGCTTCTGCATGACCTACGGCGACGGCTCGGGCAACAACCACCCGCTGACCGCGCTGGACGTGGCCGGCCACGAGATGTCGCACGGCGTCACCTCGGCCACCGCGGGCCTGGTCTACTCCGGTGAGTCCGGCGGCCTCAACGAGGCCACCAGCGACATCTTCGGCACGATGGTCGAGTTCTTCGCGAACAACTCCTCCGACGTCGGCGACTACCTGATCGGTGAGAAGATCGACATCCGGGGCAACGGCACGCCGCTGCGCTACATGGACAAGCCCTCCAAGGACGGCGCGTCCGCCGACAACTGGTCCTCCACCGTGGGCAACAAGGACGTGCACTACTCCTCCGGTGTGGCCAACCACTTCTTCTACCTGCTCGCCGAGGGCAGCGGGGCCAAGACGATCAACGGCGTGTCCTACAACAGCCCGACCGCCGACGGCTCCACCGTCACCGGCATCGGCCGTGACAAGGCCGCCGCGATCTGGTTCCGCGCGCTGACCACGAAGTTCACCTCCACCACCAACTACGCCAAGGCGCGCACCGGCACGCTCGCCGCCGCGGCCGACCTCTACGGCGCCAACAGCGCCGAGTACGCGGCCGTGAACAAGGCGTGGGCCGGGGTCAACGTCAAGTGAGCTGACCTCCACACCGCACCAGGTCTGGCCCGTCCGAAATCGGACGGGCCAGACCCTTGTTCGCAGGGGTAGCGTCGATGGCGCCGAAGTCCGACGGGAGGGCGTGCGGGATGCTTGTGGTAGCCCAGATCAGCGACATCCACATCGACGGCGGGGACCGGGCGACCGAGCGCACCGCCCGCGTACTGGACTACCTCACCGGGCTGGACACCCCGCCCGACGCTGTGCTGCTGACCGGGGACCTGGCCGACCGCGGCCTGCCCGCCGAGTACGAACTGGTGCGCAAGCTGCTGCCCACGGGGTTCCCGGTGCTGCACTGCCCCGGCAACCACGACGCGCGCGCCCCGTACCGGCAGGTGCTGCTCGGCCAGTCCGGCGGGGACGCGCCGATCAACCAGGTGCGCAGAGTGGGCGCGGCGGTCTTCGCGATGTGCGACTCCAGCATCCCCGGCCGCGACGACGGGGCGTTGGAGGCGGAGACCCTGGACTGGCTGGAGGGCGTGCTGATCGGCACCGACTCCCCGGTGTTCGTGTGCTTCCACCACCCGCCCGCCGAACTGGGCATCCCCTTCCTGGACCGGATCCGGCAGTTCCACACCGAGCGGCTGGCCGAACTGGTGCGGGCCCACCCGCACGTGGTGGCGCTGCTGTGCGGGCACGCGCACACCCCGGCCGCGACCACCTTCGCGGGCCGTCCGGTGCTGGTGGCGCCCGGCGTGGTCTCTACCGTGCTGCTGCCCTGGGAGCGCGCCGGGCACATCGACCTGGTGGCCCCGCCGATGGTTGCCTTCCACGTGCTGCACGAGGACGGTCGCCTCAGCACGCACTACCGGGTCGCCCCGTAGAAATCTGGTAATGCACGCATCCGCATTTGGGCCGGGTCGTTGAGCAGCACATGCGAGGACTCATCTGCTTGGCATCGGCGCTGGCGCTGGTGTTGCTGACCGGTTCGCCAGCGGGCGCCCTGCCGATTACCTGGGGGTTGGGCGCGGGGCTGGCGGCCGGGATCGCCGACTGGAACGGCAACCCGGCAGGCGCCAACGACTGGACCTGCCGCCCGAGCGCGGCACACCCCCGGCCGGTGGTGCTCGTGCCCTCCACCTTCACCTCGATCGCCATGGACTACTCCGCGCTGTCCCCGTACCTGCGCAATCAGGGCTACTGCGTCTACAGCCTCAACTACGGCCAACGGCCTTACGTGTGGCCGGGCCTGGTCGGGCTCGCGGCCACCACCGAGTCCGTGAACGAGCTGTCCTCGTTCGTGGACAAGGTGATCGCCAGCAGCGGATCGTCCACAGTGGACCTCGTTGGCCACTCGCAGGGCGGGATCATGGTGCGCTACTACACCCAGGTGCTCGGCGGAGCGGCCAAGGTGCGCACGGTGGTCACGCTGGGCAGCCCGTACCGGCTGGACGCCGGGTTCAACTACGCCTCGCTGCTCTACCGGGGCGTGCACCTGCTGCCCGGGGCCGACCAGGTGCTCGCCCAGCTGGCCAAGGTCACCCTGCCCGGGCTGGTCGGGCTGACCGACAGCCGGTTCTGGGCCGCGCTCAACGCGGGCGGCGGCATCTCCCCCGGCACCGACTACCTGTCCCTGGGCAGCCGCACCGACCAGATCCCGCCCGAGCTGTTGCGGTACCCCGAGGCGCCGAACACCGCCACCCGGTTCGTGCAGGACACCTGCCCGCTGGACGCGATCGGCCACTTCGGCCTGCCGCACGACCCCAACGTGGCCGCGCTGGTCGCCAACGGGCTGGATCCCGCGCACGCCCAGCCGGTGCGCTGCCAGGTGGTGGCTCCCAGCGCGTGATAGGTCCGCGATAAGGCTTTTGCCTAATCTCGGACCACATGCGAAGACTTCTCAGCTGCATCGCGGTCGGTGCCCTGCTCCTGGTGGGAGCGGGCACCGCCGCGGCGGCCGACCTCAAGCCCTGGGACCTCAGCGTGCCTGGCGCGAGCGGCCACGGGACGGTCGGCAACGTGGACAAGCTCGCCACGGTCACCGGCACGATCTCCGTCACCGACGCCACGCCCGGCCAGTGCTACTTCGTCCAGGTGGGCGTGGTGGAACCGCTCCTCCCGAGGCACCCCGTCTACTGGGCGTCCTCGGAGCGGCAGTGCGGGCCCGGCACACGGGCCGTGACGGTGACCAAGCCCAACGACTGGACCACGATCGAACCCCAGGTGCGGATCTGCGCCGACACCGACAACTGCGACTACAACGCGTACAGCAACATCACCGTGCCCGCCGAGGTGCGCACCGGGGTCAGCGCTGTCAGTACGGGGTCCCACGTCAGCCTGGCGCTGAAGAACGGCAAGGTCACCGCCTGGGGCGACAACCACTACGGCGAGCTGGACGTGCCCGCCGAGGCGTCCTCGGGTGTCACCGCGATCAGCGCCGCGTGGGGCCACGATGCCGCGCTGCGCAACGGCAAGGTCATCGCCTGGGGCGCGAACGACAACAAGCAGAACGAGGTGCCCGCTGAGGCGCAGTCCGGGGTCAGCGCCATCGCCACCGGCAACATCCACACCCTGGCGTTGAAGAACGGCAAGGTGCTCGCCTGGGGCGGCAACTTCAGCGGTCAGCTCAACGTCCCGGCCGAGGCCCGATCCGGGGTCAGCGCCATCGCGGCGGCCGGTCTGTCCAGTGCCGCGCTGCGCAACGGCAAGGTCATCGCCTGGGGCGAGGCAGGCAGCAAGGTGCCGGTCGAGGCCCAGTCCGGGGTCAGCGCGATCTACGCCACCGACCACGACGTGTACGCCGTCAAGAACGGCAAGGCCATCTCGATCCGCGGGGCCGCCGTGCCCGCCGAGGCGCAGTCCGGGCTGAGCTCGGTGACCGGTGACCACTCCTGCACCTACGGGCTGAAGGGTGATCGGGTCCTCGGCTGGGCCGCGAGCCTCAACGCGGACTGCCTGGTGCCCGCCGCCGCGCAGTCCGGGGTCACCGGCATCAGCGCGGGCGAGTACCACCGCCTCGTGCTCAAGGGCGGGGAGGTCTACATGTGGGGCCACCTCAGCCCCACACCGCCCCGCTGACCAACCCGCCCATCCGCCGTGAAGGTGCCGTTCGGGACGCCCAACGCCTCGACCGGCACCTTCATGACGTCTTGCGGAGGCGGGACCCCGGGCTACCGGCCGGTGGCCCCGCCGACCACGGCGTCGGAGGCGGACTGCTCCGGTGCGGGCTTGGCCGGGATGATGCCCGCCAGGTCACCGCCGTTGTCGTTGACGCGCAGCACGAACGGCCGGGTCTCGGTGTAGCGCACCACCGAGACCGAGCACGGGTCGACCACGATGCGCTGGAACCCGTCCAGGTGCACGCCGAGCGCGTCGGCCAGCACCGACTTGATCACGTCCCCGTGGCTGCACGCCAGCCAGACCGACTCCTCGCCGTGCGCGGCGGTGATGCGTGCGTCGTGCGCCCGGATCGCCCGCACGGCACGGGACTGGACCTCGGCCAGGCCCTCGCCCTCGGGGAAGACCGCCGCGGAGGGGTGCTGCTGCACGACCTTCCACAGCGGCTCCTTGAACAGCTCGGCCAGCGGCCGGCCGGTCCAGCCGCCGTAGTCCACCTCGGACAGGTCGTCCTCGGTGGTCACCGACATGCCGCGCGCGGACACCAGCGGGACCACCGTCTGCTGGCAGCGCAGCAGCGGCGAGGCCACCACCTCGGCCAGCTCCACCCCGGCGAGCCGGTCCACCAGCTTGCCCGCCTGGGCCTGCCCGGTGTCGGCGAGTTCGACACCGGGGCTGCGCCCGGCGAGCACGGCGGAACCGTTGGCGGTGGACTGCGCGTGCCGCAGCAGGATCAGTGTGGCCACAGCTGAAGCCTACGGCCTCACGCCACCCCGGCCTTGTCCAGCGCCTCAGCCGCGGTGCGCAGGGCCGCCACGTTCTGGTCCAGGTCGAAGTGCATCGGGGACAGGGTCAGCGTGGTGACCCCGGCCCCGGCAAGCGCCTGCATGCCGTCGGCGATGCGCTCCAGCGGGCCCAGCAGCGAGGTGGCGTCCAGGAACTCCACCGGCAGCGCGGCCATCGCGCCCTGGTAGTCCTTGGCCAGGAACTTGTCCTGCACCTCGGCGGCCTGCTGCTCGAAGCCCATGCGGCAGGCCAGGTTGTTGTAGAAGTTCTTCTCCCGGCTGCCCATGCCGCCCACGTACAGCGAGGCGTAGGGCCGCACCGCGTTGGCGGCCTCCTGCCAGTCCTCGCCGACCACCAGCGGGCTGGTGGGCACCACGTCGAAGCCTTCGAGTGTCTTGCCGACCTTGGCCCGGCCCGCCTGCACGTGGGCCAGGGATTCGGCGGCGTACTCGGCGGAGTAGAACACGCCCAGCCAGCCGTCGGCGATCTCGCCCGCCAGCTCCAGGTTCTTCGGGCCGACCGCGGCCAGGTAGATCGGGATCTCCTCGCGCACCGGGTGCACGGTCAGCGCCAGCGGCTTGCCGGGGCCGTCGGGCAGCGGCAGCGTGTAGTGCTTGCCCTCGTAGCGCAGCTTCTCGCGGCGCAGTGCCGCCTTGACGATGTCCACGTACTCGCGGGTGCGGGCCAGCGGCTTGTCGAAGCGCACCCCGTGCCAGCCCTCGGAGACCTGCGGGCCGGACACGCCGAGGCCGAACCGGAAGCGGCCCTCGGACAGGGTGTCCAGGGTGCCGGCGGTCATCGCGGCCATCGCCGGGGTGCGGGCGGGGATCTGGAAGATCGCGCTGCCCACGTCGATGCGCTCGGTGTGCGCGGCGATCCAGGTCAGCACCGTGGCCGCGTCCGAGCCGTACGCCTCGGCGGCCCACACCACCGAGAAGCCCAGCCGCTCGGCCTCTTTGGCCAGCTCAAGGTTGTCGGCGTCGTTGCCCGCGCCCCAATATCCCACGTTCAGCCCAAGTCGCACGGGCAGACCCTACCGGCGAGTAACCAAACCGACAACCGGTGTGACCTCGGTGACATCGTGTGTTCAACCGGCTCCGCGCCCGGCCAGCGAATACCCTCGACAGGGTGCAGCACCGACAGCTCGGCCGCAGCGGCCTGCGGGTGTCCCGGCTGGCCCTGGGCACGATGACCTGGGGCGGGGACACCAGCGAGGAACAGGCCACCGAACAGCTCGTCACCTTCATCGAGGCGGGCGGCACCTTCGTGGACACCGCCGACGTCTACACCGAGGGCGAGAGCGAACGCCTGCTCGGCTCGCTGCTGGGCGAGGTGGTCGACCGCGACCAGATCGTGCTGGCCACCAAGGCGGTCGCCCGACGGGATGACGGCCCGTTCGGCGGAGGGGCCTCGCGTGGAGCCCTGCTCAGCGCGCTGGAGGGCTCCCTGCGCAGGCTGCGCGTGGACCACGTCGACCTGTGGCAGCTGCACGCCTGGGACTGCTCCGTGCCGATCGAGGAGACGCTGTCCGCCGTGGACTCCGCCGTGAGCAGCGGCAAGGTCCGGTACGTGGGCGTCTCCAACTACTGCGGCTGGCAGCTGAGCACCGCCGCGACCCTCCAGCGCGCCCGCCCCGGCCACGAGCCGCTGGTCTCCAACCAGGTCGAGTACTCGCTGCTGGAACGTGGCATCGAACGCGAGGTGCGGCCCGCCGCCGCGCAGCACGGCATCGGCCTGCTGCCCTGGGCCCCACTGGGCAGAGGTGTGCTCACCGGCAAGTACCGCAACGGCACCCCGGCCGACTCGCGCGGCGCCTCCGCGCACTTCGCCCCGTACGTGGAGCAGCACCGCACCGAACGGGCCGCCCGCATCGTGCAGGCCGTGTCCACCGCCGCCGAGGGCCTGGGCACGACCGCGCTGGCGGTGGCCCTGGCCTGGGTCCGCGACCGGCCCGGGGTGGTCGCCCCCGTGGTCGGCGCCCGCGACGCCGTGCAGCTCAAGGTCTCGCTCTCCGCCGAGCAGCTGGAACTGCCGCCCGCGATCCGCGCGGCGCTCGACGACGTCAGCGGGATCGAACTGGGTTACCCGGAACGGCCCCTGGCCTGAGCAGGCAGTTGGGCCGCACGGGTGGTCGCTGGTGACTCGCAGGTGACCCGCACGTGACCGCCGGGGGCTCGTCAGGGATGCTGGAACGAGTGGTTCGTGCGAGGAGGCTGCTGTTGCGTCGGCTGGTGATCGTCCTACTGGCGGGTTCTGCCCTGGTCACGGGCTGCGGGAACAGCCAGTCGCCACAGGACGAGTTGCAGGTGTCCGACACCGTGACGGCCGCACAGCCCGCCAGCTCGCCCGTGCCCGGCGTCGCGCCCGAGGGCACCGTGCTCCCGCTGGACGGCCAGGTCACCGCCGTGACCGTCGTGGACTCGGCCCGCACCGCCGTGGTCGCCCTCGCCGACCCGCCCGCGCTGCGCCTGTACGACCTGGGCCAGCCCACGGCCGAGCCGCGCACCGTGCCGCTGCCCGGCCGCGTGGACCAGCTCAGCACCGACGGCGCCACCGTGCTCGCCCCGGTGCGCACGGCCAACGCCCTGCTGCGCGTCACGCTGCCCGCCGCCACCGTGCAGACCACCAAGCTCGACGGCGGCCCGGTCGCCGCCAGCGAGCGCGCTGGGCGGACCGTGGTCGCGCTGGCGGCCAGCAAGTCGGTGGCGGTGCTCGACGGGGA
The DNA here is from genome assembly GCF_000525635.1 of Kutzneria viridogrisea DSM 43870. NCBI lineage: Bacteria > Bacillati > Actinomycetota > Actinomycetes > Pseudonocardiales > Pseudonocardiaceae > Kutzneria > Kutzneria viridogrisea. Next base: position 4,797,848 of record NZ_CP007155.1, on the reverse strand, counting down.
CAAGCTGATCCACACCGTGGGCGGCCTGGCCAGCGCCGATCAGGCGTTGCTGCTCAACGGGGGCAAGGCGGCCGTGCTGGACCGGCTGCACACCGCCGTGTACGACCTGGACGCGGGCACCGGCAAGCTCGGCGCCGGGCTGCGCGCGGGCGACGGTGCCACCAACGCGGTCACCGACATCTACGGCCGTGTGCTGGTCACCGACACCAGGGCGGGGGAACTGCTGGTGTTCCGGCCCGACACGATGATCATGCTTCAGCGCTACCCGGTACCGGGCGCCCCGTACGGGATCGCCTACGACGAGAAGCGGAACCTGGTCTGGGTCACGCTCACCGAACGCAATCAGGTGGTGGGCTACGACGTCGCCGGCGGGGAGCCGGTCGAACGCCACCGCTACGCCACCGTCCGCCAGCCGAACTCGGTGGCGGTCGATCCCACCAGCGGAGCCGTGCTCGTGGCCTCCGCTGCCGGCGGAGGAGTTCAGGTGATCAAGTCATGACCGTGACCGACGAGGTGATCGACGGGGACTGGGAGTACCGCGGGCTGCGCCTGCCCCCCGGCGTGTCCCGCCGCACCGCCACCACCCAACTGACCATCCACGCCGAGTTCGCGGGCTGGGAACTGGCCAGGACCCTGCTGTTCGGCGACGGCACGCGCAAGGTGTGGCTGCGCCGCAAGCGCACCACCGCGCTGGCCCCCGGCGTGATCACCTGACCAGGAGCACCCCGGCCTGCTCGACGCCGTACCGGTCGTCAGCGATGACTTTCCGGCGGCGATGAGGTCTCTTCCCCCGTACACTGGGAACGAGATCGAGGAGCAGCACCCATGCGCATCGTGATCAGCGCTTTCATCAGCCTGGACGGCGTCGTGCAGGCGCCGGGCGGCCCGCAGGAGGACACCGACGGCGGCTTCGCCCACGGCGGCTGGACACACCCGTTCTTCGACGCCGAGGTGGTGGGCGGAGCCTTCGCCGACGCCATGAGCAAGGCCCAGGCACTGCTGTTCGGGCGCAGCACCTGGCAGACGATGGCCGCGGCATGGCCCGAGCGGGCCGGGGACCCGTTCGCCGACCAGATGAACGCCATCCCGAAGTACGTGGTGTCCTCGACGCTGGGCGAGCACGAGCTGACCTGGAACAACACCACGCGCATCCCTGGCGGTGAGGCCGTCGCCGAGATCCGCAAGCTGCACGAGACCGAGGGCGGCGACCTGCTCGTCATGGGCAGCCCCACACTCGCCCGCGCCCTCCTGCACGAGGGCCTGGTCGACGAGCTCCGCCTCATGGTCATGCCGGTGCTGCTCGGCGGCGGGAAGACGATCTGGCCGGGAGACGGCGCGCTGCGCACGCTCGAACTGGCCGCCACCACCATCAGCCCCACCGGCGTGCACGTGTGCACCTACCGGCCGGTCGCCTAGGTTGCCGTTCGGCGGGGAACGGGACAGTTCCCGATTCCCCGCCCGGTGGCCTCAGCCCGCCAGCAGGCCCTTGACCAGGTCGGCCAGCTCGGTGGCCCGTTCCAGCGGCACCATGTGGCCCGCGCCCGGCAGCACCACTGCCTCGCCCGAGCCGACCACGTCGATCACCGCCTGCGCGTGGGAGGCCGGGCAGAGCCGGTCCTTCTCCCCCATCACCGCGACCACCGGCTTGCCCCTGGCCACGGTCAGCGCAGCCTTGCGGTCGTACTTGTCGAACGCGGGCCGGAACAGCGCCACGGTCCCCGGCCAGTGGTCGGCCACCATCTGGGCGGTCAGTTCGGCGTCCTCGGCATTCGGCTCGTCACCGAACAGCCACCAGCGCAGCCCGGCGGCCTTCGCGGGCTCGATGCGCCCGCGGATGTGCCGGACCACCGGCCCGAACACCTTTTCCAGCTCCTCCACCAGCCTGCCGACCGCCTGCGGCCAGGCCAGCGAGGACTCCGCCAGCCGCCCCGCCGCCGTGGACACGAACACCAGGCCCGACACACGCTGCGCGAACAGCCTGGGGTGCCGCTCGGTCAGCGCCATGGCCGCCATGCCGCCCATCGAGTGGCCGACCACCACGACCTTCGGCGAGCTGATCCCGCGCTCGATGAGCAGGGCCAGGTCGTCACCGAGCTGCTCGATGGTCGCGGTCTCCGCGGTCGCCGGGCTGGACTGGCCGTGACCCCGGTGGTCGTAGGCGACCACCTGCACGCCCGCGCCGACCAGTTCCGGCACGAGCCGGTGCCAGCTGCGGTGGTCCAGCGCGTAGCCGTGCGCCAGCACCACGGTCGTCTCGGCGTCCGGGTCACCGGCCCGCACCACGTTGAGCCGGACCTCGTCGTCCACTGGGAAGGCTTCACTCACCCGGGCATCCTGGCACGGTGCGCCCAAGCCGACCACAGATCGGCTCCCGGCACGTATGCTTGCTGAGATCTCGCGAAAGGGGGCGGCCAGGATGCTCATGACAGCACAGGACTTCGCCACCCTTTTCGTCACTGTGATGACAGCCGGTCCCGGCAGTGTCGTCGCCCTGCTCGCCGTGGCGGGCATCCTGGTCACCGCGCTGGCACTGTCCCTGGCCAGCGTCCGGCACGCCGACGTCACCGCGACCCGCTTCGCCAGCATCGCCACCCAGGAACGCGCCGGTCGCGGCCGGGTGCTGCGGCAACGCGATCCGGACGCGGCAGGGCGCACCCGGTCACGAGCACCTTCACCTGCCTGATCACCCCAGGCAACTGTCGTACGCGCACGCCCACCGCGAGTGCGGGCGTGCCCGGTGAAGGGCTCACCCAACCATGTTCTCGACCCTGTTCGACCCGTTCATCACCGCCGCCTACCACGTGGTCACCTGGCTGGCGTCGATCACCGAACCGCTCATGGGACCGGTCAGCACGGCCGCCGCGATCGTGCTGTTCACCATGGCCGTGCGCGGGCTGCTGCACCCGCTCGTGCGGGCCCAGGTCCGCGGCGAGCGCAAGCGCGCACTGCTCACCCCGAAGATCAAGGAGCTGCGCGACAAGCACGGCACGAACGCTGAGAAGCTCAACGCCGAACTCGGCAAGTTGTACGCCGCGGAGGGCGGCACGATGTTCGCGGGCTGCCTGCCCATGCTGGTCCAGCTGCCGTTCTTCAGCGTGATGTACCAGCTGTTCCTGTCCCCGACCGTGCAGGGCCAGCCCAACGGGCTGCTCACGAACACCCTGTTCGGCGTTCCGCTGGGCCACTTGTTCCTCACCGGGCCGACCCTGGTCCAGGTGGGCCTGTTCGCCGCGATGGCAGCCGTGGCCACGTGGAACTCGATGCGGGCCGCCCAGTCGATGAAGTCCGCCGACCAGCCCGTACCCGGTGGCGCGGTGCTGCGCTACCTGCCGTACCTCTCGGTGGTGTTCGCCATGTTCGTGCCGCTCGCGGCCGGCCTGTACCTGCTGACCACCACGACCTGGGCCAGCGTGGAGCGCTACCTGCTCAACCGCGACCAGCTGACCGGGGTCCCGGCGTAAAACTGCGGGGGTGCGGCGGTTGGCCGCACCCCCGCAGGGGTCAGGCCGTGCGCAGGAAGCGGTCCAGCACGCGCGTGCCGAACTCCAGCGCCTCCACCGGAACCCGCTCGTCCACGCCGTGGAACAGCGCCGCGAAGTCCAGGTCCGCGGGCAGCTTCAGCGGGGCGAACCCGAAGCAGCGGATACCCAGCCGCTGGAAGGACTTCGCGTCCGTGCCGCCGGAGAGCATGTACGGCAACAGCTTCGCCGCCGGGTCCTCCGCCAGGATCGAGGAGTGCATGGTGTCCACCAGCGCCCCGTCGAAGGTCGTCTCCACCGGGGGCAGGCTCACCCACTCCCGCTCCACGTCCGGACCCAGGATCTCCGCCAGCTCCCGCTCGAACGCCTCCTGGCGGCCGGGCAGGATACGACAGTCCACAGTGGCCTCAGCCGTGGACGGGATCACGTTGGCCTTGTAGCCCGCGTTCAACATGGTCGGGTTGGCCGTGTCCCGCAGCGTCGCGCCCACGATGCGCGCGATGCCGCCCAGCTTCGCCACCGCCCCGTCCAGGTCGTCCTCCGGGAAGTCGAAGCCCGTCAGCTCCGTGATACCCGCCAGGAACTCCCGCACCGAGTCGGTCAGCACCAACGGGAACCGGTGCCTGCCCAGCCGGGCCACCGCCTCCGACAGCTTCGTGACCGCGTTGTCCTCGTGCACCATCGAGCCGTGCCCCGCGCGGGCCTTCACCCGCAGCTTCAGCCAGGCGATGCCCTTCTCCGCCGTCTCCACCAGGTAGGCGCGCACCCCGTCCTTGACGGTGATGGAGAAGCCGCCGACCTCGCTGATCGCCTCCGTGCAGCCCTCGAACAGCTCCGGCCGGTTGTTCACCAGCCAGCTCGCGCCCTGGTGGCCGCCCGCCTCCTCGTCGGCCACGAAGGCGAACACGATGTCCCGGTCCGGCACGATGCCGTCCCGCTTGAGCCGCCTGGCCGTCGCCAGGGTCATGCCCAGCATGTCCTTCATGTCCACCGCGCCGCGGCCCCACACGTAGCCGTCCTGGACCGCGCCGGAGAACGGGTGCACCGACCACTCCGCCGCGTCCGCAGGCACCACGTCCAGATGCCCGTGGACCAGCAGCGCCCCCCGATCCGGGTTCGCGCCCTTCAGTCTGGCGATGACGTTGCCCCGCCCCGGCCCCTGGTCCCCCGACTCCACGTAGGTGGTCTCGTAGCCGACCTCCGCCAGCTTCTCCGCCACGAACTCCGCCGCCGCCCGCTCACCAACCACCGTCGCCGGGTCGCCCGTGTTCGTGCTGTCGATGCGGATCAGCTCGCTGGTCAGCTCCACTGCTTCCCGCTCGGCGAGCTCCAGCCCGCCCGTCTGCTCGCTCACCAGGCATTTCTACCACTGCGCGCCGCCCGCCGACCCGTTGCGGACCCCCGATTTGGGATCCCTCATGTGGATCATGTACTCTCTGTCCTGTCAGCGAGCAACGGGCTGACAGACCCGGTCCGGGTGGCGGAATGGCAGACGCGCTAGCTTGAGGTGCTAGTGCCCGCAAGGGCGTGGGGGTTCAAGTCCCCCCTCGGACACACTCGCTAACCACACGAGGCGAAACCTTCACATCGACGGTTCGTGCCCCAGGGTGGTAGCTCATCTCCAGACGAAGATCCCGGTAGAGCCGCTCCAGGTTCGCCGGGTTTCGTTCTTTCAGGGCCTTTCCGACATCGCCCAATGAGTCGATCCTCGCGTACACCTCAGCCGCTGTGATGACGTTCGGCGCAGGCATCCCTTCCATCTCGGCTCGCGCTGCTGCGCGTTGTGCCTGCGCCTCGTTGATCGCCTCGACCAGCGCAGCGGGATCGACCCCGGCCGCGATGGCGTCCTGGAGCCGACGCAGCCGCGTTTCCGCATCAGCGACCCGCTTCTTCGCCGCCGCCGCGTTCAGTCCCCCATTCGTGTCGTCTTGCGAGCCGACCAGCGCGGCGACAGTTCGATCACGGCTCTTCGGCTCGAACAGCTGACTGAGCCAGCCATTCAACGGGTCCAGAACCTCTTCTTCTCGCAGATTCACGGTTCGCGGGTGGTCAGCGAGCACCACGGAGCCAGGGGCAAGCGTCCGCGCCAGGCACCGGTAATAGGTGTCGACCTTGCGAATCGTCGCTCCCTGCATCCTGCGAGTGCAGATTCCGCAGCGCACCAGCCCTCGGAGTAGATACGGGCGGGTTCCCGTGTTCCGAGTGCGCTCCAGCCTGGCCAAGCCACGCATTCCGCCAGCAGCCCGCGACCGGCGAAGTAGCTGGGCCTGGGTGAAGTCCTCCACTGACACGATCCTCGGATGCGCTGGCCGCCTGGACCGCACCACTCGGTCTGGACTCGACCTGCGGAACCTCACCACGTGCCCGGCTGCCACGTCGTCCGGGTCGAGAAGCGTCTCCTGCTTCGTCCACCGACCAAAGATCGCGTATCCGGTATAGCGCGGATTCTCCAGAATCGCCCTGATCGTGCTGCCTTGCCAGCCGTCCGCGAGCCGGTGCCGGTTCTGCTCCGGCCGTCGAGCTGACGGACACGGGATTCGGTCCCGATTGAGCCCGTTGGCGATCGCCCGATCACCCCTTGACGGGACCCCGTGAAGTGACCCACCGTCTGTGAGAGTCGGTTATCGGTGGATGCAGGCCGCAGCGTAGCCGGCCGGGGTCTGATAGCCCAGCGCGGAGTGCCTGCGATGGTGGTTGTACTCGTCCTTCCAGTCGCTGATCACGACCCGGGCCTGGATCAGCGACCAGAACAGGTTGATGTTCAAGCATTCGTCACGGAGCCGGCCGTTGAACGACTCGACATAGCCGTTGCGCCACGGCTGGCCCGGCGGGATGAACGCCAACCCGACACGCTCACCGGCCCAGTCGCTCATCGCCGCGCAGGCCAGCTCGGGACCGTTGTCACTGCGCAGCACCGCCGGGTAGCCCCGATCGCCAGCGATGCGGTCCAGCTCATCGATCAGGCGTTCCGCGGTGATCGAGCGTTCGACCAGACCGCCCAGACATTCCCGGGTGTGCTCATCCACAATGGACACAATCTTGACGGGTTTGCCATCGGTGGTGGCATCGAACTGGAAGTCGACCGCCCACACGCGATTCGGCGCGTCCGCCTTCGGAGTGTCTTTCGCGGTCGAGGTGCCCAGACGCTTGCGGCGACGCCGCTGGGGCACCCGTAAGCCCTCCTCGCGCCACAACCGCTGGACCTTCTTGTGGTTGACCGTCCAGCCCTCGCCACGGGCGTCGTGGTAGGCCCGCCGGAACCCCCATCGCGGATGCGCCTTCGCGTAGTCCCGCAGCCAGGCCCGCAACGCCGCGTCCGGATCTGCCGGGGTCTGGGTCACCGGCGCCCGCCGGTGGGTGCCCCTGTTCTGCCCGGTCACCCGGCAGGCGAACCGTTCACTCACCCCGAGCGCCCGCATCAGGTGGTGCACGGCCGCCCGCCGGCGGTCCGGGCTTAGAAGTTTCCCTTGGCGATCTCCTTGAGCGCCGCCTTCTCCAGTTCCGCGTCGGCCAACAGCCGCTTGAGGGTGGCGTTCTCTCGTTCCAGGTCCTTCAACCGCTTGGCGTCATCGGCCTTCAGACCGCCGAACTGGTTACGCCACCGGTAGTAGGTCGGCTCGCTGACCTGCAACTCCCGGCAGACATCCGCGATGTCCTTGCCCTCGCCCAGCAGCCGGTCGGCCTGGGCCAGCTTCCGCACGACCTGCTCGGGGGTGTGCCGCTTCCTGGTACTCATCGTCATCGAGCCTTCCTGCCCACAGCGTGGGCCGCAAGACTCTCACTCGAGCTGGATCAACCCAACGGGGTCACGCCACCCTGCCGTCCAGGTACTCGGCGAAGATCCGCCGGACCACCACGGACGTCTCATGCTCGATCACCAGCACCCGCAGCCGGTACCCCTCCGCAGCCTTCCTCGGATTCGGGTGCGGACCGCCATCAACCACCACGTACCCGTACGGCGCCCGGCAGCCCTGGTGCCGACCCTCATTGACCACCTGCGCGTCCATGGCTGCCCGTACCCGGGCCTGTACGTGCTGCCGCTCGGACTCACTCATGCCGCCGAGCACACTCATCAGCATCTTGTGCGACGGGTTCCGAGCGTCGAACTTGCCGCCCAGCTCAGGCACCCACAGGTCAACGCCGTAGGCAGCAAACCGAGGGGCGATCAACGAGAACTGGTTCCCGAACCAGCACCGTGTGCCCTCGCCCACCACAACAGCGCTCCAGCCCCTGTTCGCGTTCTTCAACGCCGCGAGGAGCCTGCTGGCCGCCTCCCTTCGCTCCCATGGCACCGACCGCGACTGCCCAACGTCAAAGAACTCGGCAGCGACCGTGCCGCCGAGCGGCTCGACGAACTTGCGCGCGTTGCCCACCTGCCAGCCGTGCGAGGTCTCCGGGTCCTGGTTGTCCTCGGTTGAGCACCGCCCGTAGAACGCCAGTGGGCCGATGCCCAGGTCCGGCGTGTCGACGACCTCCACGCCCAGCAACTCGTCGAGCGTCGACCACGGGTCCTGGCTGATTTCAACAGTCACTCGTTCCCCCTCTCCAGAGGCCCGTCCAAGATCGGGACCTCTGTCAGCTCGACCAGTACGGCTAGCAGTATGCGGCTAACTGACCTGCTGAGCATAGGTAGCTCGGCTGGAACGCGAACCGTCAGCGGCTCCTCGTCTGCGCTCATCGTTGATCAACTTCAAATGCCGCGCGTGAGCCGATTTCATCAACCGCAGCTCGGATCTCGGCCGTGAGGTAGCCACGCACCCGCCGCGTGGTCCCGTCCTCGGAAGGCACGTACTGCCGGATCGGACGACACCCCAGCTCGCCCATCTCCCGGCCGAACGTCGTCGGCTCGACGTCCAGCGCCTCGACCAGTTCGGCTGTCGGCACGAACTCACGCTCGTCCAGCTCCACGCCGAGCAGCTGCACCACCGACGCCAAGGGCTCCGGCAGCTCCACCGAAGCACCTGGCCCCGGGCCGCCCGTGCCCAACGCCTTGACTACGGCCGCCGAATCGATCGCGCGCCGCTCGTTGTCACCGATCGCGTGCCCGGCGAGCGTCCCGGCCGCCTCCCTCAGTGCTCGACCGCGCGCACAGATCGTCCGCCACTCCGGGTTGGGCATGTAGTAGGTCCGCACAGTCATGGCCAGCACGTCCGCCCCGGCAGCAACCTCGCCGTCAGGTCGCAGGATGCCGACACCCTTGTGGCTCGGCAGCAAGGTCGACGCGTCGTAGCCACGGGTGTTCATCTGCTCGCCGAGCACGATGTTGGAGTCCCGCCAGTCCATCACCCGAAGCGCGAACCGCGACCCGAGCACTGCCCGCAACCTCGACGGGATCGTGTTCGAGTCCGGCCGCTGAGTGGCCAGGATGACGACGATCCCAGCGGCTGGTCCCTTGCGGGCGAGGTAGCTCAGCAGGTCGGCGATGTACTCGCCCAGCGTGGTCTTCTTGCCGCCGACCTGTTCACGTGTCGGGTTCTCCAGGAACACCTGGACCTCGTCGATGATCACCGCGGTGATCGACATCCCGAGGTTCGGGTCTCGCGAGATGGCTGGCGTGATCTTCGACTCCGGGCACACCTCGTCGTCCAAAGTGGCCATTCGCGCGTACCTGGATTGGACTTCTGCCACCAGTTCCACGAGGTGATCACGCACGGCCTCGGCGTGCGAGACCTCGTCACCGCAGACGAACCGGTACGCGTTCCCCTCGGCTGCCTCCCAGTCCTTGCCGCCCTTTCCATCGAACACGTACAGCCGCGTGTACGGGTCCAGCACCAGCCCTGCTGCGACAAGACGTGTGGCAAATGTCTTGCCCTGTCTTGGAATCGCGCCGACGAGAAGCGAAGTCCACACCAGCGGAAGATCGATCCGACGCTGGCGCGCGTCGCGACCGAACGGCACTGGACGCCATGCGTCCCACCACTCGACCTCGACGAGCGGCGTCCGCAGCGGCGGACCGGCGTACGGGTCCTCATCAGCGACCCACAGGAACACCCGGCCCGCGTGCCCGCCCCTGCCCCGAACCCGCTCGACGATCAGCTGCACCTCGTCGACCGCGAGCGCCGAAGCGAGCGCGTCCCGGTGCTTGATCACGTCGGCCGCCTTGCGCGTGGCTGGCAGGTCGACGGTGATGGCCCAGCCGTCACCGACCCTGGCGGCCCGCTCGACCAGGCGCAGCGTCTCGTCCTTGCCGACGAGCTTCGCGTCCCGGAACGCGTCCACCAGCACCTGTGGGTCCATCGTCCACGTCAGCGTTCGGGGACCTGCGAGCACAGCCTTTCGCCCTGGTGAACCGTCCTTGCGACGCCCCGCCACTGCCAGCGCCACCGAAGCTGCGGAGGTCGCGATCCACAGCACCGGAGCGCCGTACACCAGGTCCGCCACGGTCAGCACTGCCGTCGATCCCGCCACAACGAGTCCAGTGACCTTCCACCGGAACAACGTCAGGGCTCGGATCTCCGCGAACTTGTCCGCCAACTTCTCGGACTGCTCCGCAGCCTCGCGGTAGTCGTGAACCCGAACCCAGCGCCGCCAGCCGCGAGCAGCCACGACAGCGCCCCTGCCAACGGCCCCGGCGAACCGGAACGGCGATCGCAGCAGGTACACGACAGCGTCCCGGCAAGCCTGCCGGGCAGCCTTCCGCGACTTCAACGCCGCAGGCACCCGCTGTGAACGCATCCACCAGTTCATGAACCGGCGACGGACCACCGGAGGTTCATCGTCGACCAGCTCACCGTCAAGCACCGGGCCGACCGGTACCGGCAACGTCTCCTCTTCGACGGTCATCGCTCGGCCCTCAACGTGGCAGCCAACCGAGGCGACAACCCTCGCGAGCAGCCGGTGACCTCCCGTACCCAGGCTGGCGTCACGGTGACGTCCGGTGTTCGTGCCGCTCGCGCGACCGCGAGGTAGTCCGCGAACGAGGTCCGCCGTGCTGGCGGACGCTCGGCCCCGGCTGACGCGTTCGTGAACACCGTGCCGAGCTTGTCGCGCAGCTCGGTCACCGCCTCCGCCGCCACGAAGACCACCAGTGGCGGCACCGAGTGCAGCACGACCAGCGCAGGCGAAGCGACCGCGAACGCGCCCCAGGTGTTCATCACGTACGTGGCGCCGAGCGTGAACCACTTCGCAGTTCGGACCCACCCGCCCATCCGGATTCCGCGGCGAGCTGCCACCTGCTCGGCCCGCAGGATCGCCAACAGCACGAGCGACACCATCGGGTCGAGCAGCCACGCCGCGAACCACTCCAAGGACCAGAGAGGAGAGCCAGCGGCAGCGAACTGCTGGACGTTGGTCATCGTGAAGGCCAGCCCGAGCAGAATCCCGGCCCAGCACAACCGGTCGACGTCCTTCACTGCCGACCACCACCCCGGCGCCGTGGTTCCTCGGACGTGGTCACCGTCAAAGCTCGTGTCAGCGCGTGCGAGGCGAACAGCGCTGGTAGGCAGAGCGCGGCGAGCGTCAGCCAACTGTCGCCGCTGCGGGTGATCACAACCCACTGCATGACGACGATCAGCGCAGCGTTGAACAGCACCCTTCCGGCCAGCGACACCAGCCGAGCACCGGTCCGCGCAGCGTTGGCCGCAGCCTTCGCCCGTCGCGCACCAGCACGCCAGACGAGCACCAGGACCAGGAGAACTCCGAGACCGGCCATGATCTCGGTGGGCGTGAGTCTGAGTGCGGTCATGGCCTCAGCCCTCCGTCAGCCTCGCGGCCGTCAACGCGGTCGCCGCGCTGGAGCCAGTACGGGTGGAGCTGTTGCCGGTCGTCCTCAGCCAGCGCGCCCCACACGCCAACCGTGTGCTCACCGGCAGTGCGTAGCTCCAGCTCCAGGCACTCGTCCTGAACCGGGCAGCCCTCGCACAGCCGTGTCGCCAGCTCACGATTCGTCAGGTGCTCGCCCTGCCAGGAGGGCTCGTCGGTGGTGGTCACCGACATGCACGAGCCGTCTCGCTGCACGATCTCGGCGAGGGTGGTGCGCGGCACCCAGCGCAGGCGGTCCAGCCGCCAAGCGATGGTGATCAGCCAGAGGTCGTTCACGGTGCACCGCCGGGCTGGCTGAGCAACCGGATGAGCGCGCTCGCCGGAATCACGAGGCGGCCGTGCCGCCGTACGGCACGCAGCGTGCCGAGACGAACCACACGGGAGATGGTCGCCTGCTCGACGCCGAGCAGCCAGGCAGCTTCGCGGATGGAGTAGTGCGCCGGTCGTCCGGAGTTGGGCATAACAGTGCTCATGACAGAAGTCCTTTGTTTGATGATTTCAGCAATGGAGTGTCGAAATCAGCGCATATGAGGGCGTGTTCGACCAATCGCTCCGGCCGAAGCGACGTGTCACCCCTCGAATTGACCTGGAACCGCTAATCTCGGCGCTGAGGCGGAGCGCGGAGGAATAGGTGTCGGAGGACTGGGCGGCAGTCGCCAAGGCCATCAACGAGCGGGTGAATGAGCTCGGATGGCGTCAACGCGAGCTCGCGGAGCGGTCGCACGTCTCGCAGGCGATCGTCCGCGAGGTGCAGCACCACACCGTCGAGCGACGGCGCAGCACTCGCACGCTGGAGTCGCTGTCCACGACGCTGGGCTGGCACCCGAAGCACCTCGATGCCGTGCTGCACAGCCGGACGCCCCCAGAGCTGGACGAGCCGGTCTCCGACGTCAGCGACTCGCTGTGGTCCCGGCTCGACGCCCTCGAACAGCGACTTGTCGAGATCACCGAGCGGCTTGACGGCCTGCAGTCCGGCATCTCGACAGTGATCGAGCACGTCCGACCGGACGAGTAGCGCTGAGCTGCGGTTTTCGGTGTTTTCCATGTCGAAAATTCCACCGTGAAAACCGCGCGGAAATCATGCGCGAGCAGTGCAGAACCAGCGCAGAAGCAGTGCGGAAGACGACCCTGGAGACGCCAACCCGATGGATTCGGCGAGCTGGACAGGCAAGACCGCGTGCGCACTGCAAGCCGCCTTGCAGATGAGCAACGAGGTGTTCGCCAGGCACCTCGGCATCGGTGTCCGCACTGTTGCTGACTGGCACAAGAAGCCCGACACCAAGCCGCAGTCGGGGATGCAGCAACTCCTTGAGGCCGCTCTGGACCGGGCAACACCAGCGGCAAGGGCTCGATTCGAACAGCTCACGACCGGCCGGACACCTGAGCCAGACGACGCCGAGCAGCGCCTTGCCGACGACCCGAACATCAGCGCGGCGTTGGACTGGCTCGACCACCACGCAAGTTGGGAGCCCGGTAACGCCCGCCGTAGGGTCGCGACGCGACTTGCCCAACTGGACCTGCACGCACTTCGCGACGCCGCCAGCCGCCGGAGCCGAGTAGATCAGCGCCGCGTCGCGGACGCACTCGCCGAGTACTACGGTGCCCGAACCCAGCCACACGGCAGGTACACCGCCGTGTACGGCGGGCGCGACGAGGCCGTTACTAGCGTCCTGACCTGTCCAGAGTGGTTGGACCTGGATTGCCCACTCGTTGCCCGCAGCGACCGGCTGTCAGTTGTTCCCGCCTCTGCGGACGTCGACATCACCTTGGACGAGGAAGCCGCGATGCACGCCGTTCAGCGGCTGGCAGGGACCTTGGCCATGGGCATTCGTCTCATCGACACGCCGTTGTACCGCCTGCTCGGCATCGATGTGCACAAGGGCGAGGTCGCAGGTTCGGTCGGAATCACGAACTTCGTGGCGTACGCGGTCACCATGGACCTGCTCGAGAACGAGCTGACTGACGCTCTCGCGGACGGCATCGCACCTCGTCCAGGCTCGCTCCCGCTGCGAGACCGGTACCTGCCGGACCTCGCAGCGGTGCTCGACGTGTCCAGGCGCCTCTGCGCTGGCGGAGCACTCGCCCTGTGCGCGATCGCCAGGCCAGCCAGCCCCTACCGTGGCGAAGCCGACTACGTACTGCTGGTGCAAGAGCGCTCCGGCCGCGTCCTCAACGCTGCGCACCGCCTCGCGGTCATCCCCAAGGGCTTCCACGAGCCGATGACGGATGTCCGAGCTGACGCGCAGATCGGGGCCACGCTTCGGCGTGAGATGGAAGAGGAACTGTTCGGCCGCGACGACACGGACAGCACGACCACTGACTGGCTGCGCGCGGACCCCATGCACCCGAGCAGGCTCTCCGAGCCGATGCGCTGGCTGATGGACACACCGGGACGCCTCAGGATGGAGTGCACAGGGTTCGGTCTCAACATGGTGAGCGGCAACTTCGAGTTCGCTGGCCTCATCGTGATCGAGGACGAGGAATTCTGGACGCGCTACGGCGGACTAATCGAGGCGAATTGGGAATCAGCCAGCCTGCGCCAATACTCCAGCCTCGACCCCCAACTGCTGACTGAGCTGATTGGTGATGTAGCCTGGAGCAACGAAGGGCTCTTTGCACTGTTGCAGGGCCTCCGAAGGCTGTCGCAGATCGGCGGGGACCGCGTGAACCTGCCTGCGATCGACTGGAAGGTGCAATAGTGGCCCCCACCTGGTACCACGGAAATGCCGCCGACGACGGGCAGGACAACCGCGGTTGGATCCTGGGCCACTTCATGGACCCATCGACGGGTGTTCGCTCAACGAAGGATGTCGAGGTGAAGTGGGGCGTCCACCCAGCCGGGGACAAGCGTGCCGACTGGACCTCAGACGACCAGCGCACGACGCTGCTGCTCCTGGTCCAGGGCCGCTTCAAGCTCGACCTGACCGAAGGCAGCATCGTCCTCGAACGCCAGGGTGATTACGTCACCTGGGGGCCGGGGATCGACCACTCCTGGGAAGCGTTGACCGACGCCACGGTTGTCACTGTTCGCTGGCCGTCGCTTCCATAGCTGGCACATTCACGCGGTTGCCGCCGATTTGTCCCAGTCGCCGCAGCCCTTGGCAGAACGCGAACAGCCCTTCGTTGCTCCAAGCTTCGTCCGCAACCAACTCGCTCAGTAGTTCGCGGTCGAGGCTGGAGTACAGGCGAAGCCCCGCCGACTCCCAGTTGGCTTCAATCTGCCCGCCGTACTGCACCCAGAATTCCTCGTCTTCGATGACTACGACGCTGGCGAACTCATATTGAGCCGAAACTGTTTGGTTGCCTACATGATCGCGTAGCGGACGTGGCGTGCCTGGAAGTAGCCACGGACGAGGTGTGGCTGGCGCTGGCGGCGGTGCAGGAAGCGGCGCGTGTCCCGGGCGAGCCGCTCCACAGTGCGAGCACGACCGGCAGGCATGTTGCGTTTGAGGTCGGCGTTGAGCAGCTCGTCGGGGTTCAACTCGGGGCTGTAGCCGGGCATCAGGTGCAACTCGATCCGGTCGGTGTTGGCTTCCAGCCAGGTACGCACCACCCTGCTGCGGTGGACCGGGTGCCGGTCGGCGATCACGTACACCTTCCGCCCGGCCTGCCGGGCCAGCCGGGCCAGGAACGCGGTGAACACCGGCGCGGTGAACCGGCCGGTGAACACGGTGAACCACAACGCACCCCGGGACGCGACTGCGGACATGACGTTGACCCGCAGCCGTTTCCCGGTCACCCGCACCACCGGCGTGTGTCCCTTGGGCGCCCACGACCGCCCCGGCGGGGCCGCATCCGAGCGCAACCCGCACTGGTCAACCCAGGCCACCACCGCGCCCTCGGCCTTGGCTCGCGACGCGATCGCCGGATACTCGGTGTCCAGCCAGGCCCGCACCGCGGCCGGTTGCTGCTCGTAGGCGCGCCGGGCCGGGCGCTGCGGGGTGAACCCGTGACGACGCAACCACAGCCCCACGCCCTGCTCGGTCATCACCACCCCGGTGACCAACCGGATCAACTCGACCACCGCCGCCCGGGTCCACAACGGGCCACCGATCAGCAACTCCTCGGGCGTGTAGTCGGCCATCGCCATGAATAGCGTGCCCCGCTCGGCGGCAGTGATCAGCTCGGCCGGTCCAGGGCGGCGCACCCGCCGCACCGCCAGCGCCTCACGGCCACCATCCCGATACGCCCGCCACCACGCGCCCACCGACCGCTCGGCCACCCTGAACACCTCGGCCGCCTGCCGATAGCCGGTGACGGTGCCGGACTCCAACGCGGCCACTACCCGCAACCGCAGCACCTCCCGCTCAGCGGGCGACAGACGACGCGCGTCCTCGACCTCGATCACAAGTGAGCAACATACAGGCAAACGATCACTTTCGACTCAATAATTACCGCTCACCAGGTTCAGGCCAAACCCTGTGCACTCCATACGGAGACGATCTGCCCGCTCCAGCAGCCAACGCATCGGCTCAGACACGCGCGCAGGATGCATCGGTGCAGCGGCACGACGGACTCCGGCCGTGCTGTCCACTTCGCCACGCCCGAACAGCTCCTCTTCCATCTCACGCAGCAGAGTCGAGCCGATTTGCACCTCGGCCCGAACGTCGGTCATCGGCTCGTGGAAACCCTTCGGGATCACCGCCAGCCGACCGGTCGCGTTGAGAACATGCCCGGAACGTTCTTGGACCAAGAGGGCGTAGTCGGCAGCGCCCCGGTACGGATCGGCTGGACGCGCGATCGCGCACAACGCGAGGACTCCACCCACACAGAGGCGGTTGGAGACGTCCAACACCGAAGCGAGGTCCGGCAGATACCGGTCCCGGAGCCGCAGGGCCGAACTCGCCGTCGCGATCGAGTCTACGAGTTCGCTTTCGAGCAGGTCCATGGTCAACGCGTACTCGACGAATCGGGTCACGCCCATCGAGCCGGTGATCTTCCCTGGCTGCGCGTCAAGGTCAACCAGCCGGTAGAGCTGGGCATTCGTCATCCGCACGCCGAGCGCCGCAGCCTCGGCGAGCCTGCGTACGGCAGCAGGCAAGTCGACCTCGGGACCACCTGAAGTCGCGGGAACCAGCGTCAGTTGGTCGCCTTCCCCGAGTGGGCGGGCAAGGTCCAGCCAACTGGGCTTCGCCAGAATGCTCGTGACGACGTCGCGCGAACCGCACCTGACACCGTAAAAGCCGTGACCAGGAACCTGGTCCACGTAGTACTCGGCGAGGGCTCCGACCAGCTGGCTGCGGCTCACCTTCGCCCGGCGTACCTGCTGATCGTGGAACGCGCCTGCGCCGCCGAGCAGTGCCTCCACCTTGCGCTGTGCCGTCCCCGACGACCAACCGCCGCGCTCGTCGAGCCACTCGAACGCAGCACCAAGGTCCGCAGCGCCTCCATCGGACTGTCGCACCGAGCCACCGAGATCCGGTGGCGAAAGCAGCTCCTCGACACTCAGGTTGAAGATGCTCTCCAGCAATCGGGCGGTCGCTGGCCTGACCGGCCCAAGCGGCTGTCCCTTCGGACCGTGGCCTGAAGCGAGCCGCTGAAGGTGCCGCACGCCGAGCGTTCCCGGCTCGCGCTGCTCGCGGGCGAACGTCTCGGCGTACTCCGCGAACTCCTCCAGTGTCTGGCGCCGTTCCCAGATCTTCTGTTCGAGCACGGTCCGAAACGTGCGCATCGGTGAGCCTCCCGCTCGGCTGTCGTCCCATGTCGTCACCGTGTCGCCTGGAGATCGTTCCGCCGACGATGCGCTGATGACATGGTGATTTCAGTCTGACACGGACCGCCTCACCGCGGTCACCCGAGCCGTCCGGCGGCGTGGCTCCGCGCCGCCTCAACCGCCGCCGGACACCCGCGCGGGCGGTGCACCAGGTCCCCGACCCTCTTGCACCGCCCGCGCCCAGCACTGCGAGGTCGCCATGCCTAACACTTCTTCGTTGACCACTCGCATGGCCCAATTGCGCCGCAACTACACCGGCGAGACCCTGTCCGCCGTGCTGCCCGCGATCCGCGACTACCTCGTTGACCTCACCGCCGACGACCGCACTCACCTGCTGGAGACCCTCAAGGGCCGCACCACCGACCCGCTCCCCCAGCACCTGAGGTCCACGCTGATCCCGGCCGCCAGCAGTCCCGCTCAGCTCCACCTTGAAGCGTCAGTACTCGACGCCCTCAGCCGAGCCGCCATCACTCAGCCACAAGTCGTGTGGATGGTTCGCCCGCGCACTAACGAGATCGCTCTCCACCCTCACCACGAAGCTCTCGCTGCCCTGCTGCGCGAACTGCTTCCCCGCGAGGCCGATGACGGCCTACACGGCATCGCCGGCCTGCGCGCTCGCGTCCACCGCCGCCACGTCGAGCTGTACCTGCTCGACAGCGTCCCAACCGCCACCGTCCTACTGCCCGCCGTCTCCTACCGCCGCTGGTCCACCGCGCTCGACAAGTTCGAACCTGCCACCAACCTGTTGCGCTGGATGGGAAACGACCCCACTCCCCTGCGCCCCGTCGAACTCGAACTGACACACCCCAAGCCCCACGCCGCAGCCGCCAGCGCAATCCTGCGCCGCATCGGCCTGTTCCCCACCCCGCCCGAGGTCACCACGTCCGCCGACCACCCCGGCGTCCTCGCCCTCGACTGGCACGACGGCCCGTCCACCGCCCGCGTCGCCCTTGACCTGCTCGACGACATCGCAGGTCTCCCGGCCACTGCGGCTTGCGTCCATCCAGGCGGCACCACCCACCTTTCCCTTAACGCCGCTGGTGCCCGCCTGCTCCTGCGTGGCCCTGACCTTGGCACCGCCGACGACACCTCAAAGGAGCCGCCCGTGCCCAGCGACCAGACGTTCACGGCATCGGCCGCACAGTACTGCCCCGACCCGGAGGGCCAAAATTTGCCCAAAGCAGAGCCATCTGTACGCGCAGCAACATGCACCCGTGAGCCTGCTAGCCAGTGATGGTCTTCACCAGCCACTTCATCCGGATTGCCCGATGATCTTGTAGACGCCAATAAGCGGCTCGTCCAACGACTACTGTTCGTGTCGAGTATCCAGCAGTCAGTTATGGCAGATTCTGGCTAACATGACGGCCAGGTGTTGCGACGTAACGAACACGCAGTTGTCCGACAGAGGACGGGCAGGGGCTCGACGGGTCGATCATTCGCGGCAAGTAGAACACTGGATGGTAGCTACATGCTAAGGCTCTCTCTAAGCTGGTCACTGATCGAGTGCAGCGGCTGTGGATGCCGTCGACCACGCGGGCTCGTATGTGCAGACTGTGGGGCGAGACCTGCTGCTCACGAGATTGACCCCAACCTGCAGCGGAGGCAGCGAGTTATCCGGGACGCACTCGCCCTGCTTGAAGGGTCGCAGCCGAACACCTCGCTGCCACCCCAACAGCCAGGACGGGACGCGCGCACGGAAGTTACTGATCTACTTAACCGCATTAATGGCCTACCAAATAGAGTGTTTGGTGGCCTTCAGTTGGCGATCCAAAACGCGGCGAACACCCAGGAACTAGAGGCTGCATTGATCGAGCTTCGGAATGCGGCTGCGCAGGCGAATAGAATGACTCCACAACGCCCTTGGGTTAAGCTTCATTCTCTTGCAAAAGCGGCTACCGAAGAACTGCTCTCAAGCATGCGAAGCTTCCTGGAAGCGGCCCGCGCTGACAGTCCTATCGCAGCGCAGCAAGCTGCAAACTTGGGCCAAGAACATCTGGATTTAGCAGCCGCGAGAATCGGCGAGCTAGGAGAATGTAGAACCCTGCTTGATATTGATGTCGAAGCTATTTCTGCGCCGACAGTAGCCCTCTACTTTCTACGCGAAACGGAACGCGTGGCTGGAAGTCGCCATCCCCTTGAGCTCGACATGTACGGCCACCGCGCGATAGAGGAACTGTTTAGTGCGGAAGTGCAACAGGTCTTCGGCCTGGGCATACAGTCCTTAATTCTTATGTCAGTTAGCAGGGCGGCATTCAATGAAGACACATTCAATTCGACTGCAAGATCCGCATTCAAGGCGTATCGGTCGTCGGCGACCCGCTTTCAAGAACTTATCAACGACGAGCACCTGCAGGCCGATCTAACTGACGCCAATGCTCACGTAATGTCCGGATCTTTAATTGCCGCCACCCTGGGAGCGGCAGCACTGCCTGACCATGCGCATATTACGTCGCTACTCGATCTCGCTCGAACGTTCATTGAGAGCTTAGGAAAAAGAATAGTCGCCGCCCTGCATGCAGTCCAGACAAATAAGCGGTACTCTCAATTGCGCGAACGCGAACTCAGCAAGATACTTCCAGCCGCGCAGCAAGGCCGCTATGGAGATGCCTTGACAGGATTAAACTTGGCACTCCGGAACGCCTCTGCGCATCAGGATTTTTCAGTATCGGACGGCAAAATTGTCCTCGCTCCAGCTAGCCCAAGACCAGTGCGATTAACCCCTTCGGAATTGGTCGATCTACTACTGTCCGAAATGGAGGTAGTCTACGCAAATTACATTGGCTTACTGGCAGCGGCGGCCTGTGAGCAAGTAAATCTCTTCGACCCGCGTGGGCTGGGCGCGCTCGGATTGAGTGAATCGGAGTCTATCAGCTTCATCTTACAGCTCTGGGAATGGGATGTCACTGCGCTAAATTTCGACAATCGAACACTTTCAATTGAAGCCGTCGTCAACGACGGTGTCCAAATTTTTCTACCCCTAGCGTCGATAGTGCCCCATCAGATTCCGGACTCCATCGAAGAGGTTAAAGTAACACTAACCGACTCCATGCGTCGCCAATATAAGCTGATCGGGTCTGTAGCACCTTGGGTTCGTTACTATCAGCCTGGTGCTGACCAAGTAGTCGGTCTTGTCGAGATACTCGGCGAGTGGACCCTTAATGGGCGCCTAGTTATGCCGAGAGCTATAAGTCGTCGCGTACTTGTCGAGCGCGCCGCGAAGGCTGCAAACGAAAATTTCCCGCATTCAATTGCCCAACTTCGTCGCCTGCGTGAAGTATCTCAGCGCATTGGGGATTCTGAACTGGCTGAGTCGTTTAGGACGCTGATTACTACCATCCGATGTCAAGCACAAGGGTTGGCCCTAGATCGGTCTGCACTGGATAACATCGAACGCATACAAAAATGGGCGTCCGGCCCTTCGCCGGACACGAGCCTGCTAGCTGGTGATCTAAGTGCACTCTGCAGAATTAGTTCCGCAGTTGACTGAACTTGATCGACTGAGAGTTGTACTCTTGAAAAGTAAGATCTCGATGCGAGGCATGAAGAATGTTGCACAGATTGCTGCGGAGCACCAAATTTCGCGCGAACTAAAGCGAGTTAACTTGTGACAGAAAGGAGTGCGAGGGGTTTCACTTCAGAAGCTGACCCTGAGGTGCTCGATGGCAGTTTTCGCCCAATCCTGCAGCCCCTGACTCCCGCCACTTATTGCCCCTGTTGCCAAGGGAGTCAGTACATACTTGAGGTTAGAGAGTGCACGTCGGATCTTGCTTCGGTCTGGCTCGAACTTGGTTACCTCAACCAGAATCTCCTTGGCGGCATCCTCGGCGTCTTGTTGGTCTTGTGGAGCAAGCCCGGCATTCGCCAATTGGTCTAGCGTCTTTCGCAACTGCCTGAGCGATAGACTCAAAGTCCGGAGCGATCTGCTGACTCGTGAGCCTATTTTGCGTCACCTCGTTGTTATTCCATGCAAGCTGCACACCATTGGCGTGCCCGTAAATCACTGGGCCGTTATAGATGACCGTCGTCGCGGGAGAGCTTGACGGAACTGCTAGCCTCTCGGCGTAGATCGGGACGCTGATCGCGTGCTTGTCGAACTCCTGCTGTATTTGTCGCGCCATCCGCTTCATCTCGCCACGGTTAATCTCAAAGCCCGCCACGATGGCCTCCCGTCGGTTCGCGTTGGAGGAGAGCCTACCGAACGACGTGTCGAACACAGGTTCGACGAGATGAGGTCGGATCGAGCCGATGGTGTCAGCCGGGTAGCAGTACGGAAACAGTCCCCGATCAAGATCGCTAGCTTGGGACCTCAGTCTCCACCAGAGAAGTACGCAACCGAGTCGAGCGCCCCGTCCCTCGGTGCAGGTCTTGGTGAACGACTCGGCACCGATGGGTTGGGACAGTCGGGACGCCTGTCGGCGTACTGTCCCATCTCGCCCACATCTTGAGTTTCCGCAGGCCGATGCGCCCTACGCTACGTTGCCGAGCCGTCCCGCACCGCGCTGCATCGGAGGACGGGCGGGACATCTCATGTCGCAGCCTCTACATGGCGTCTCGCAGCACGAGCCGTGTGGTTAGTGTGCACGACCCTCCTCGGACACTGGAAATCATTTCCGTTAGATGATTCGGTCGCCCCCCCCTATCAGGTGGACCCTTTTTCGTTGCCCACGCATGATTGCGTTCGCATGTCGACGTATCCGCCACCGTCGCAACAAAGTTGATTTTCGAACAGGTAGCCGCGCGTTGATCCTTCGAACGCTTCAGTCACGTTGAAACTTCTGGTCGAAGTTCCAAGCAAAGTAATGAGCCAATAAGGCGTAGTTGACCGGCTTCACGCGGCTGCGTAACAGGCAGATAATTCATGACCCGGTAGCCTCGCCATCCTCACCGCGATCGGCCCTGGAGCGTAGGTCGTCGAGGTTGTGGGCCTGCTCGGAGTGCCCGGTACTGTGCAGGGCGGCAGCCAGTACCCGCAGTAGTTCCTCGGTCTGGCCAGGAGTCAGGGCTCCGAGGACGGTGTGCAGCGTCTTGGCGACCTGCACCCACAGGCTGTCGGGATGCCAACGGGTGACCTCCGCAACGACCTCGTCGGCCTGCTGCGCACTGGGGAACACGCCGAGCCGCGTGTTGGTATTCAGCATCAGGAACAGCCGTGCCGAGGCGGGGTTGTCGAAGCACTCCTCACGTAGGAACCGAAGAGTGGCGGCAGCCTGGCGGCGGGCAATTTCGTCTAAGTGCGCTTCGCGATGAGCTTGCTGTAGGGCGTGCGCCGCGCGGGTGTCGTCCTCACTCACCGACAGGGCAACGGTTACCGAGCCCACCACTGCGCCGTACAAGGTGTGCGGCAGGTGCTGGCCTACCCGTTCGTTGACACTGTGTTGTGCGGCGTGACGGTGCAACACGTCCCACTCACGAGTGACCTCCTCGACCTCCGACCGGGCCCAGACCGCCGCCTGCGAGACCGACGGTGGCACGACGACGGCCCCGCCGGCGTCTGCCTCGCCAGTTCGGCGTTCGGGGTCAGGATGGACGGTCAGATAGATGTGTGCGGAGAACGCGAGATGAGCGTCGACGCTGTTGACTCGATCGGTCCAGTTGTATTCCAGCGGCGGTGGCTTCCGGCCTCGGCGCCACAGCGTCACGAGCCGACTCCCTCATAGCGCCGGCTGTTCATGTTCTGGTGGATATCGGTGTCTAGCGCGGCGGTCAGCTCCTGATAGAGCGCATCGCGCTCCGGGACGCCGGTGGACCATTTCCGAGTAATGCCCCGGACAACGTCGCGGGTCTTGCGGTTCTCAGCGGTGTTTCCGCGGACGGCCAGGCGCAGCACATTCAGCACAGCCTGACGTTGGGTTGGATCACTGATCGCCGCGTCGAGCCAGAGGGTGACCAGATCTGAGCTTGCGTCCTCTGCAACGTGCAGGTGGACGCTCCAGCATCGAGCCAGCACCGCGTGGTCGGGCGTGTAGTCACCCGTCTTCCGCAGCAACGCCACCCCTCGACCGCGTGCGTTTTCGTTCATCTCATCTGCAGTTGCGGCGGCGCCGTCGGCATAAGCCGGACGATCGACGTGCGGTAGAGCGGTGTCGGTGATGGCTGCAAGGCGCGCAAAGGCAACACTGCCGGACATGGCGTGCTTGGTGGCGTCGCACCAGCCGGCAATCTCCTTTACCAGAGTCGTGCGAGCGGAGGATTCCCGCCACAGCCCAACGATAACCTCTTCCAGGACGGGCAGGACCTCGTCGTTGTCGTGGCCGCCCGCGTGCTTGAGCCGCACCAGGGCCTTGCTGGTGTACAGCTTGGCGAAGGGACCCACGCAGACCTGCAGGACGACAGGGGCGAGATGGCGCTTTTTGGCCCAGTCCAGCAGCAGTTGGTGCACGTAGCGCTGATGCACCGCGAGGGGTGCGTCGTCGGGACCGACCTCTGCCGGGTCCGCGCTATCGGCGCATGCGACAGTCGAGAGGACCTCGACCAATTCCTGCCACATGGGGCGGGATGACTCGCTCCAGGCCGATGCGAGTTTGGCCAGCGGCGTTTCTCGTTGGTGTCGCGCGGCCCAGCCCAACGCGAACCGCGTGATGCGGCGTGCCGCAGCGCGCCGCTGGTCATCGCCGACGGCCTCCAACGCATCGCCCGTGTGGGAGCCGGGGGCCTTGGCTAACCAATCCAGGAATTTGCCGCGTGCCAGAGGTCGGTCCACCCAGAAGTACTCCAAGATGGACTCGGCCCAGCCCGGCCGCGGAAATCGGATGCGGTCGTCGGCGACGAGTTCGCCGCCCACGGCGTCGAGCATCGCGATCACGCCCGGGGCGTCCTGTCCCTTGGCCTCCACCGTACCGCGGCCGCCGAATTCTGCATTGAGCTGAGTTGCCCCGTAGTAGATGTGGGTCACCGACAGACCAGTCAGCACGGCAGCAGCGAGCTGGAAGTCGCGTTCGAAGGCGGTACGGGAGGGATCACGGTGCCAGGCCAACAGTTGTCGTCGCCACAGACCACGCGAGTCCACGACCATCGCAATCCGGCGGGCAAGCAGGGCTTGGGTGTCAAGCGGGACGTCTGCGGTGTCGGTCGAGGTCGAGTCGGAAGGCAGCAGGTGCGGCGGCGTCTGCTCGGCGGCCAGGATCTTTTCGGTGAGCTCGAAAACGCCGGCAGTGTTGCTCTGCTCAACCATCCTCTCGATAGCGCGGTCTTGCAGCCACCCGTCCACGTCGATGCTGGGCATTCGGCCGGTAAGTTGCGCGTGTGCTACCGCTGTTGGTCCGACCCTGGTGAGCAGGTCGCGTGCGCTGAGCCACCGGATGGACGGGCTGCCACCGATACGACGCCAGTGGTCGGGCCGGGTGAGTATGATCAGCCGTCCTCGTCGTTCGGCCAGCAACTGGTCCAGAGTAGACAGACAGTCGCCGAAGTCCTTGTCGACCTGGAAATCCTCTTCGTCCGTGGGTATCTCCAGCAGCCACACTCGGCCCCACTCGGTCGGCAGTCGGGCCGCCGGGAAGTACGGTGATCCACCGAACAGCAGCCGTGCGACATCGAACACCGGTTCTTGTGTCCTATCCAAGCCGCCCTGGAACGTTTCGGGCGCCGCAGCGTGCTGGCCGCCAGCAAGCCGAGCTGTTGGGTGCGAGGCGTGCAGATCAACGGAGGCACCCGCTTGAGGCTGCGGCCATCCGGTTGAACCTTGACCGGCGGTGTCGGAGTCGATCGATGGCGTGCCAAAGGACTCTGTGGATTGCGCGCCGTGCGGAAGGGTCGCTGTCGGCCGGTCGCGTGCGGCACGCAGGCCGGCCAGACGGGCCGCCAATGCCTCGGCATGGGCAGTACGTCCCGCGTTCTCCTCGATGTCAAACACCACGATCCTCGTCTGGTGGCGAACCATGTCCACCAGGCGGTCAAACTCTTTCGCGCCAGCGTGAGTGTTTAGCGCACGGCTCAGATGAGCCCGACTTAGCGGCACCTGGTCCAGCGGCACTACGCCGTAGTTCACCAGCGTCATGCCGGTGACAGTGCCGCCACTAGCAACTGTGTCGACCTTGATCGATGCGCTCGCCCACGGCACACCGGGTGAGGTCGGCGGTTGTGGCGCATCGGGCTCGGGGTGAGCAGCGTCTGGGACCTCGCCGCCGGCGACCCCGTACGCGACGGCGTCCGGCACAGAGCCACGGGCGACGTCGGGTTTGGCTTCGACGACGCCGTCGTCGAAGCCTCCACCTGGAACGGAAGTTCCGCTGAAGTGGACTCCGGCGGTGACCTCGACGTTCGCCGTGTCGGGCGGCGGGGCCTGGCTCGGGTCCGGCCCGGGTCCGAGCAGTGGTTCGGCCGAGGCAGCAGCGACGCCCGCGTCCGGAGCACCTGGCTCGTGGCTCGCTTCGAACCCGGAGCTGCCCCCGATCTCAGACCCATCGTCAGTCCCCTTGGCAGGGTTTGAGTCGCCGCGCGCGCCAAGGCGCCCGAACCAACTGCCACCGGTGGCGCTCAACGAGCACCGCCTGCGCGAAACCCAGTGACCTCGCCACCCTCATGCACGGTGCCGACCTGCTGTCGGACGTGAGTGGCCCCGCTCGGCGGCGAGACGCCCAGATCCGCACCTGTCATCACGCCGCGGACGTGTTCAGCCTTCTGGTCGACCTCGATCAATGAGCGCACAGCGGCGCCCAGGTCGACCGGGACGCCCTCCATGCGCTCCAGAGCGGTATGCAGCCGCTGCACAGTGTCCAGCAGGACCGCATCGCCCGGTTCCAGTGCGAGGTTCTTGGCGCGGTATACCTCCAGCACCCGCATCGCGCTGATCACCTCCTTCTCCACAGCGTCCTCGTCTGCGACGTCCCCGCTTACCTCCAGGTTGTGCGCTCCCTCGGCTACTGCGGTGCCACCGACAGTCGCCGTAGTCGAAGCATCTGCCGATGCCGACACAACGGCGGCGCGGCGTTGTGCTCGACGGTCAAGAGCAGCATTGGCTCGGTCAAACAGGAACTTGACGGCGTATCCCAGACCGACGGCTCCCAGCGCGGACAACGAAAACGGATCCATAGACCGACGACTCCCAAGTGAGGGCGGATCTTTCGACCTCGTGGCCGACGCCGAACATCGGAGCACAACTACTCCGACGCCGGGTGCCTTTCCTACACCTTCCACCCGATCGGCGCATCACGATGCTTAAGGCATGTGCGTGGTTTGATGTCGCACCTAACCTGCCACCTGCTCCATCTCGCGACAGTTCACTGCGACTGCCGAGGAGACGCGCCATCCCAGCGATGGTAACTGAACGTAGCGTCAACTATCGCCCGTTCGAAAGATACGTAGCATTAGAGGGAAGTGAGCGGCCAAGCGGGTGGCGCGTTAAGCGACGGAGTGCCACTGCCGACGTGGCGGTCTTGTCGCCTGTAGTATCCCATCGTTAAATCACGTTATGGTCAATAGATTCCGACGTTGCAGCCGACACGTTGCATGGATAAGACTAGATCCTAAAGTTTAAAGAGTGTGGGATGCCCGGAAGTGGATACAACGCCCGCAAATGCATTACCACCTGGATACATTCCTGAACGAATTTAATCTCAACGCTGCGCACCTCAGAATGACACAGCCTAGTACTCCAGCCCGACTTCGTAATCTTGGCTGGCCAGAGGGCCTTTGACGGTGCGGAGCGGCACCTTCCGCGTGGCCGCGGATCTTCTCGCTTACCTGGCCGATTTGTCCGTAGCGCTTGCCAGGGCACGGTTGTTCAGCACGGGATAGAAGACCAGCGTCACCAGGATGAGAAAAATACCACAAGTGACATACGAGACCTGGACGGCGAACAAGTTGGCAAGGACACCGCCGAGTCCCGCACCAACCGGCCCCCCAATCATTACCACCAGCCTGCTCGACGAGAGCACCCTCCCCAAGAGTTCATCAGGCACGATCTGCTGTCGCAAGGTGCTCACTACGACTTTCTCCGCGGTCATCAGCGCACCGGTCACCATCATCATCGCGGCCGCCACCCACACATTGGCGACCAGTCCCAGAACCAGAATGGCCGTGCCCACACCGGCTTTGCCCGCGAGCATCACCGTGCCGGGGCCGAATCGCTTGCTGGCGGCCGCGGCGGCCAGTCCCCCGACCGTCGCGCCCGCCGCGGTGGCCGTCAGCAACAGACCGAAACCGAAATCCGGAAGTTCGAGGACCTCCTTGGCCAGCAGCGCGAGCATCGCGAACTGAGCGGTGGCGGCGACGTTGCCGAGACAGGACACCGTGGCCAGCGCCCGCAGGGTCCGGTTTCCGAACAACCACCGAATGCCCTCGACGATGTCGCTCCGCACGCTCGTGCGCGGAGCTTTGGACGTCTTCTTCGGCTTGGCGCCCGTCCGGATCGAGAAGATCAACAGACCGCTGGCGACGAACGAGAGAGCGTTGCCGGCGAACGGCAGGACGTTCCACACGCCGAACAGCGCGGAGCCGAGCGGAGGCCCCACGAAGTCCTCACCGTTGCTCTCCGCCGCGACGATCCTCCCGTTCGCCGTTGCCAGGCTCCGCGGATCCCGCGACACGAAGTCGGGAATGGCCGACTGGGCAGCGAGGTCGAAGAAGACTTGACCGACGCCCAATAGGAACGCCGCGAGCACCAGCCACACCAGGTTCACCTGCGCGGTCAGGATCAGCACCGCGAGAGCGACCAGGACGGCGAACCGGCCCAGGTCGGCCCACACCATCACCCACCGGCGGTCCAGCCGGTCCACCACGACACCGGCGTGCAGCGAGAGCAGCACCCAGGGAATCTCGGCGGCTATGACGACGAAGCTCAACGCCATCGGGCTGCTGGTGCTCTGCAGGACCAGCAGGGGCAACGCGGCGGCGTGCATGCCGGTGCCGATGGCCGACACGAGCGTGGCGCCGAGAAGTCTGTGGAAGCGACTGCCCAGTCTCACCTTGGCGTCGTCAGATTCCTTCGTGGGCACTTCGAGAATTCCTCCCGCTGGCACTCTAATAATAGATCATGATCTTCACCGTTCTTGGTCGGCTTGGCGCTGGTAGTGAGCCTGCCGGGCACGGTACTGATGCCGTCGGCGCCACTCCGACCAGCGCAAGCAGTCCAGGGGATGACTGGCCGCAACGATCGCCAGACGAACGAACAGGTGCCGGATCTCGTTGCGGGTCAACGGGATCATCCCCGCCGGCGCCGGGCTGGCACGCTCGGCGGCGGTCGTGATGGCCAGGAACAGATGCGCCACCAACACCAACGTGTTCCGTATCGGGTTTGATGGAGACATCGAAACCTGGAAGGAACCATCACGATGCCCGCGCCGAAGAAGTACCCCGACGAGTTGCGTGAACGCGCGACCCGGATGGCCGTGGACGCCCGCCGGGACCCCGCCACCGCGCCAGGCGCGATCAAACGGATCGCCGACCAACTGGGCATCCACCCCGAATCGCTACGGACCTGGGTCAAACAAGCCGAGATCGACAGTGGGGACCGGTCGGGCACCACCACCAGCGACGCCGAGCGCATCGCCCAGCTGGAACGCGAGAACCAGGAGCTGCGTCGAGCCAATGCGATCCTCAAGTCCGCGTCGGCTTTCTTCGCGGCGGAGCTAGACCGCCCCTCCCGCTGATCGTCGACTACATCGACACCCACAAGCACCAGTTCGGAGTCGAGCCGATCTGCACCGTGCTCACCCAGGCCGGCATGAAGATCGCTCCGAGCACCTACTATGCCGCCCGGTCCCGCCCGCCGTCAGCCCGCGCGGTCCGCGATATCGCCATCACCGCGAAGATCACCCAGATCCACCAGGACAACTACGGCGTCTACGGGGTCCGCAAGGTCCACGCCGAACTGGTCCGCCAGGGCGGGGTCCACGGCCGAACAGTCGCCCGCTGCACCGTCGCTCGACTGATGAGAACGGGTGGCCTGCAAGGGGTTTCCCGACTGAGGACACCACGCACCACCCGACCGGGCAAAGGGAACGACTCGCGCCCGGACTTGGTCAAACGGACCTTCACCGCCCCGGCGCCCAACCGGCTGTGGGTCGCCGACATCACCTACATCCGCACGTTCACCGGCTGGGTGTATGCCGCGTTCGTGCTGGACGTGTTCTCCCGCCGTGTGGTCGGCTGGCAGGTCTCCACCAGCCTGCGCACCGGCCTGGCGCTCGACGCGCTGGAGATGGGCCTGTGGACCCGTCGACGGGACCGACAGGACACCCGCGCCCTGGTCCACCACTCCGACCGCGGCGCGCAATACGGGGCGGTGCGCTACACCCAACGGCTGGCCGCCGCCGGCGCGGTGGCCTCGGTCGGATCCGTGGGCGACAGCTACGACAACGCCCTGGCCGAGGCGTTCAACTCGATCTTCAAGGCCGAGTTGATCCGCAACATGGGCCCCTGGCGCGGCATCGACGATGTCGAGATCGCCGTCGCGGAGTACATCGACTGGTACAACCACCGCCGGCTCCACGGCGAACTCGGCCTGATTCCACCGGTGGAACACGAAGCCAACCATCACCGCGTAAGCACACCCGCGTCGACACCGAGCGGATGATCAGACCCTCCATCAAACCCGGTACTTGACAACGTGGTCCAGCGGTACCACGACGTCCAGGTCCGGACCTGATGCTTGTCCAGACCAGCCAACCCCTTCGCCGTCTGGAAGGACTCCTCCACGGTCCACCGTCGCCCGGCCACTCGCACCAGCATCGCCAACGCAACCCGTCCCGGTGCGTAGCAGCGGAAGTAGCCCAACTCGCCCGTGCGCCGGTGACGCCGGACCAGCAGCCACCGATGTCCGGCCGGCTCATCGGGCCCATCGACCAGACCGACCCAGGCCCAGTCATAGAACCGGTGTCCCTTCGCTCCCTCGCCCGCGGACAGCCGTTGCCACGCCCGTTTCGGCAGTCGGGCCGTCACCGCGTCCACGCGATGGGAGCCAGTCGCGGTCCGCACCTGATGATCACAGGCGACCGCCAGCACATACCCCACGCCACGTTCCTCCAACGCGGTACGCAACCGAGACGCGGCTCCGTAGACCTCGTCCCCGGTCACCCAACCAGCCCGGACACCACCATCCAACGCGCGAAGGATCATGCGCTGGGCCAACACGGTCTTCGTCGCGAACACCGTGTCCTCGGGTAACCCGGCCACCGCGCACCTGGCCGGGTCACCGGTCCAGGACGCCGGTAGATACAGCTCCCGGTCGATCAGGGTGTGCCCGACAGCGGTGGTGTAGGTCAGAAACACCCCGACCTGGGCGTTCTCGATCCGGCCCGCGGTCCCGGTGTACTGACGCTGCGTACCGACGCTGCACACGCCCTTTTTCACGTCGCCGGTCTCGTCGACGACCAGGATCGCGTCGGTGTCGCCCAGGTGCTCCACGGCGATCGTGCGGATGTCGTCACGGACGGCGTCGGTGTCCCACACCGCCTTGCGCAGCAAGTGCTGCATCCCCGCCGGCCCACGGTCACCGGCGTGCTCGGCGATGGTCCAGCAGTTCTTGCGTGGTAGGTCCGCTAACAGGCCGAGCACGAACGCGCGGGCTCGTCGGCGGGGTTCCACCCGTCTGAACCGGCCGGCTATCCGGGCCATAAGCCCGTCGAAGGTCTCCCGCCACCGGGCGGGATCTACGCTGTGACCGGCGGCCACCACACGATCTTGGACAGTCCACACAACCGTTCATGATCACCTGGTGGCCGCACCCGTCTCCGAGGCCCTCTGGCCAGCCAAGATTACGAAGTCGGGCTGGAGTACTAGCGGCACCGAACCGGCCGATCTGAGCGGAAGGCGCTTCCTAGCCTGCCGCAAGATCTTCAAGCACCTCGGACGATTCCTTAACGCGCGGGTCCTCACCGAAGAACTCCCGCCAGCCTTCGTCTGTGGCCAAGAGCTTTGTCAGCTTGTTGACGAAAGCTTTCGTGTACCCGTAGTCCCCATGCATCTCGTCATACAAGCAGTATCGCTCATCCGTTCGTTCGGGGTGGATGGAACCGACAGTCGGCCTCACGCCGAGCTTCTGCCAGGACCTGATGAAGTGACCACGATGGAAGACGAACGGCAGTGCGGCGGCAACGGCCGAAATTACCCGGTTTGGCTTCATCAACTCCGGGTTGACCACGCCACGGCGTTGCTCACGGATGATGACCAAGCCCTTGCGCCCCAACGCTTCTACTGCATCCTTCTGCTCTTCCGTCAGATCATCGAACCTCGTGAACTGCAACGCCAACGCGTCAGGGTCACGAGCAACCAACTCGTTGACGAGCCGCAATCGCAGCTCGTAGCGCCGATCGCTGGTGATCTCATCCGACAACCCAGAGTGGTACTCGGAGATGAAGGTCCGCAACGGCGCCGGCAACGCCGAACGCAGCCGCAGCAAGGTAGCTTCGCCAGAATCGGTGAACGTACCGATGAACACTGGGAACCTCAGCTTGGTGGCAAGCGTCACCTCTTGGCCGAACTGCGCGACCAACTCCTCCTCGTAGTTCAGCAGGTGCGCCTGTGCGAGTCCTCCGAGAGCAGCTTGGAGACTGAGTTGTGACTGCGATGCATACCTGTGTTCGATCTTGTTCCGCAGTCCGACGAAGAACTCGATATTGCTCCGGACAGGATCGACGGACGGCCATCGTTCAACCACATACCGCGCCAACTCCCAGCGCTTCGGCTCGCCATCGATCTTCTCTAGGCGGTTTGGTCGATCTCGCCTCCAGTAGCGGAAGTCAACGCCATCACGGGTAAAGATCGCATGCAACAGGTACAGGTACGCGAGGTGCATGTGAACAACGAAACCTTCGAACGCACGCGCCTCAGATGGGTCGTTGCACAGCCTGGCAGCGAGGCACGCTTCGGACCGAGACGCCTCGATCATCGGCCAGTATCTCTTCGGTCGAGGCATGCGCGCGCCTCCTTGCTTCCGCGCTGCTTGTGTTTGGAGAGCGCTAACGCGCCTCGATGCGTTACGTCCTACTCGGACGGGTCGAGTCGATTCCACCCGATCGGGCCAACGTTGCCGTGCGTGGAGCCACGCGATTGGCGCGGGCCAAGTAGGCCGTCCCGTCCCAACTGGCGTGGTGCTATGGCGCTTGTCAGAGACTAGAAAGTGCCGAGTGGGACGGGGTTTGTCACCCCGTCCCACTCTAGAAGATGACCTGTCCGCGCAGGTGGAAGCCTAGTTCGAACCTGTCCCCACGCTGATGTACGGGTGATGGCTGGGGACAGGTCGAGCGACAACGCTCAGTCCAGCTCAAGGCGTAGGGATAAAGAACAAGTCGCTCCTCGGACACGTGGGGGTTCAAGTCGCTAGGGACTTGAACCCCATTTTTCGTATCTGGTTCTGACCAGCCGCTGTTTACAGGCGTAGTCCGTGCACACTTCACGCTGCCCCGTCCTGCAGGGCATTCAGGTTACCGCTTGGCGCGCAAATGTCGCACACTAGCGCTGTCGGTCATGTAGGTTTGGAGCCTGTTGAGTCGGCCGTTGATTCACCGGATAGCAGCTGACGCCAGGAAACCTGGCTATCGATGAGAGAGCGAGATTGGCGAAGCTGTGACAGCACATGCTTCTGATCGCCGATGCCTCGGACCGTTCGGTAGTGGTTGTTAATCGAAAGCATGCCACCCTGCCGTTGGGCCAGGCTGCAGGCAAGCTGCAATCGGGACAGATAAGAGTGCGGGAGGAAAGCGTGGATCTTGAGGCTCTGCATGGAGACTAGCGCCATCACCTGGTCGGCAACGACTGCTGCAGGGACACTGCCGCGGTCGGTCATGGCCAAGTCGTAAGGCTCGACAACTGAGTCGGGATCGAGAAGTCCGTGCTTGGCTGACAAGATCGTGGCGGTCGCATGGTGGCCGGCAGCCTTCGCGAGGTCGACCTCCTCCATGATGACCGTGAGCACGAACTGGAACATTGATCCGGTGTAGAGCAGCCGCGCGGGTGCAGCGTGAAGCAGTTTCGCGCGTCCGCATGGAACTACGAAAAGTATCTCGGGCACAGCAGGTCCTCACCACTTTTTCCACGGAGCGTAGTCCGGATCGGGCAAGTGGACGGTAGTCCCCGCTGATGCCGGAGCACAGACCAGCAGCGCTCAAGTGGCGCAGCACTGTCAGTGGTGTCTGGTACCTGTTGGACATGGTCGTCTACGGGGGAACTGTCAGCGACGCAGCGGCTGCGCTGGAAGCCGCGCCGAAGGCGTTCGTCGCCGCGTGCGTAGAGCGTTACATCTCCCTGTACGGGAAGCCACCAGGCAAGTCGGAGCAGGCAAGCTGGGACCGCAGCTGGCCTGAGCTGCTGCGGGCGCTGGTCCGGGCGGAGCTCGGGGGTCTGCATCTGCTGCTGGAGTACGAGCTGCCGGGCAGCGGACACCGGGTCGATGCCTTGCTCCTCGGCGCCCGCAAGGATGGTGGCCTGACCGCGGTTGTCGTGGAGTTAAAGCAGTGGTCGACGGTCGACTCGACCTCGCCGAGGCTGACTTGGGTGCAAGGTACCCAGTACACGCACCCATGCCGGCAGGCCGCAGGTTACCTCGCCTACTTCGACGACTGGGTCGATGCGCCGGACCTGGACCTGGAGACCCGTGCAGTCACGTACCTGCACAGCGCCAGGGGTGACTTGGTGGATGAGCTGCGGTCGGTGGTGGCGACCAGTCCGGGCAGCAAGGACGTGTTCCTGTTCGGGCGGGACGACGTCGCGGCGGCCAAGCAGCCGACAAACTTGGCTGGAATGTTCTCCGCTGCAGACCTGCGACCGCCGGAGGACGCGCGAGTTCAGCGCTTCCGCTCGGTGCGACACCGTCCATCGGACGGATTGCTCGCGCGGCTGGACGAAACGCTGTCGAACAACCCCGCGTTCCGGCTGGTCGGTGCTCAGCAGCGGGCGCACCTGCACGTCCTGGAAACGGTGCTGAAGGCGCGGGGCGACGACCGCAAGCAACTGATCATCGTGTCGGGTGGTCCAGGGACAGGGAAGACGGTGATCGCGGCGCGATTGGTCGCCGATATCAAGCGCACCATCGGCGGTGCCGTCTTCGGTTGTTACCTGACGCAATCAGGGACATTGAACCAGCAGCTCAAACGCGCTGTCACGGTGCCGGCAGCGGATGGGTTGTTCCTGCATGTGGACGGCTTCGCTCGGCATGCGGACAAGCCTGTGGTGCCGCTGGTCGATGAGGCCCACCGGCTACGCCGCAATGCACGCCACGTCGAGCGCATGCTCAAGCGCACGCGAGTGTGCGTGCTGTTCGTCGATGAACGCCAGGTCATCAGGCCGAACGAGGGCTATACGGTCGCCGAGTTGAAGCAGCTGGCGCATGACCTCGATGCCGTGCCCACACACATCGAACTGGTCGGCCAGTTCCGGTGCGGTGGTTCGCAACGGTACGTAACCTGGCTCGAGCAGCTCCTCTTCGGACACACAACGGCGACTCAGTGGGCAGCGTCGGAGTACGACCTGGATGTCTCGCTCGACCCCGATGCGCTGGGCGAATGGATTGGGGAGCACACCCACAACGGCCACACTGCCCGCATCACAGCCGGCTTCTGCTGGCCGTGGACGACCAAACCGGACAGCACGGGCTCGCTGGTTGGGGATGTCTCGCTCCGGTGGACCGGACCGGACGGGGTCGAACGCGACTGGTGCCGGCCGTGGAACGCGATGACCGCGCTCCAGGATCGGGATGGCCTCATTCCCAAGAGTCAGTACTGGGCAACTGACGAGGGCGGACACCGCCAGGTCGGCTGTATCTACACGGCGCAGGGGTTGGAGTACGAGTACGGGGCGGTGGTGTTCGGGCGGGATCTGGTCCGCCGCGGCGATCGCTGGGTGGCCGACCCGAAGGCGAACGAGGATCCGGCGATCCCTGACGCGATCGATCCGCAGCAATACCTCCGGCTGGCGGCCAACACGTACTGGGTGCTCGCGACCCGGGCGACCCGCGGCTGCCGGCTCTACTCGGTCGATCCGGAGACTCAGGAGTACCTCACCGGGCTGGTTCGGGGCTGAACAGGGAGTGCGGCCGGCTTGTCGGTGGTGGTTACTACGCTGCCGGACCTGGCGGATCCTCAGCTCGTGCTACAGCCCCGCGGCACGGCGGCGTACAACGGCCCAGCGAACTTCGTCCTGTCCGTGGAACAAGGGATTCGGCTGGACGAGTACGCCAACGCATTGGGCTCGGATCTCGCCGACCCGAGGCGGGTGTTCCCGGAGGGAGTGGCTCGGCTGTGGGGCTCGACCCCACCGGCTTTCCCGAACAACACGAAGGCCATCGCCCTGCGCGACCGCAGTTCCCTCGGCCACCTCTTCCTGGACAAGCTCTTCCAGCTCAACATCCCCGTGCCGGTGCTTGGCGAGGAGCCCCGGCAGAACTTCCTCGCTGGTCTGCTGGGGGTGTCGCCGGGCGAGGACGACGAGAAGGAGCCGGAGGAGGAAGCCACACCGGAGGCCGAATCGGCAGCGGACGACTTGGGTGGAATCGCGCCCGAGGCCGTACGGTTGGCCGCCGTCGAGGCGGAGAAGTACTCCCAGCACATGCTGAGCAAGTTCTCCCACCTGCTGCACGGCAACCCGCGTGGCATCAAGCTGTTCACCAACACATACAGCGTGCTCCGCATGCTGCGCAGGCTGGAAGGCAGTCCAGTCCCCCAGAGACGTTGGCGCTGTGGGCGGTGCTCAAGGCCCGCTGGCCCGCGGTCACGGACGTGCTGCAGAACAAGCCTGAGGCGATTGAGGGGATCATCGAGCCGCTGTGGTGTGCCGACCACTTCCCGCACGACCTGCACAAGGCGGTGAAGGACAAACAACTCCGTGCGGTAGTCCGCAACCCCGTCGGTGGCCCGCTCACCCCGGCGCTGATCCGGCAGTGCTGCGGCACCGCTGCCGCAACGTGACCTCTCCCACCGAGCCGCCACTAGAAACCTTGATCGCCCTGATAACGTTCTACCCCGCTTTGCAGTACGCCTGGCTCCCACCATCGGCGGAGGGCAGCCACCCAGCTGTAAGGAGTTCTCATCATGTCGTTATTGCGGAAGTCCGCGCAGGCCGTGCTTGAGATGAGCGGCGCCGGCACCCTAGCCGGTCATCTGGCGGACCAGTTCTTCCGCACCTACGGGCACCGGCCCAACCCCGGCGAGCGCGGCGCGTGGAAGGCCAGCCTGCCGATGTTGGCCCAGGACCTAATCGATGCCGGGCTCGGCGCGGTCGAGATGTTCGTCGAGTACCCGCTGCCGCTGTCCAGCCTGCGCGCCGACGTCGTCTTGGCCGGCACGCACCCCCGGACCGGTGCGAGCTCTTACGTGGTCGTCGAGCTCAAGCAGTGGACCTCGGCCACGGCCCTGGACGACGCCCCCGACCTGTGCACGGTGCCGGGAATACCCAACCGGGTCCTGCTCAACCCGATCGCCCAGGTCCGCCGGTACTGCGACTACCTGGTCGACTTCACCCGAGTGTTGGCCGACCGGCCCGACGCGGTGGCCGGGATCGCCTACCTGCACAACGCCGTCGACAGCCAGGTCGCCTCCCTGTTCGACCTGCCCGCCGACCAGCACGGTGAGCTGTTCACCCAGACCAGCCGCAGCGACCTGCTGGCCCGGCTGAAGTCGCTGCTCGACCCGGCCAGCGGGGCCGCAGCCGGCGACCTGCTGACAACCAGCCTGATCGCGCCGAGCCGGCAGTTGATGGCCGTCGCCGCCGAGGAGATCACCAAGCGGCAGGCGTTCGTGCTGCTCGACGAGCAGCAGATCGCCTACCGACTGGTACTGCGGGCCGTGACCCGGGCACAGCAGGCCGATCACAAGGAAGTCATCGTGATCACCGGTGGGCCGGGCTCGGGCAAGAGCGTGATCGCGCTCAGCGTGCTGGGTGAGCTCTACCGCCGCAAGGTCCCCGCGCTGCACGCCACCGGGTCGAAGTCGTTCACCACCACGCTGCGCAAGGTCGCTGGCAAGGGCATCACCCGGGTACAGAAGCTGTTCCAGTACTTCAACAGCTTCGCCCGCGCCGACCGCAACGGGCTGCCCGTGCTGATCTGCGACGAGGCGCACCGCATCCGCGAGACCTCCAACAACCGCTACACCCCCGCCGCCAAGCGCAGCGACAAACCCCAGGTCGTGGAGTTGCTCGACGCGGCCCGGGTGCCGGTGTTCCTGCTCGACGAGCACCAGGTGGTGCGCCCGGGCGAGTTGGGCACCGTCGCCGAGATCGAAGCCGCAGCGGAGGCCAAGGAACTCAAAGTGCTCCGGGTGGACCTCAACGGCCAGTTCCGCTGTGGCGGCAGCCGCAAGTACGAGCAGTGGGTGCTGCGACTGCTCGGCCTGATCGAGGGCGGCCCCGTCGCCTGGGACGGAGAGGACCGGTTCACCCTCCGGGTCGCCAGCAGCCCCGCCGACCTGGAGCACCAGCTGGCAACCGAGTCCGATCGCGGCTACGGAGCAAGGATGACGGCGGGGTTCTGCTGGCCGTGGAGCGACGCGACCCCAGGCAGCGAACTACCCGCCGACATCGTCATCGGTGACTGGCGCCGGCCCTGGAACGTCAAGGGAGACCGCAGCGTAGATGGCGCCCCGCCTTCCCAGCTGTGGGCGACCGACCCCGCTGGCTTCGGCCAGGTTGGCTGCATCTACACGGCTCAGGGCTTCGAGTACGACTGGAACGGCGTGATCCTCGGCCCTGACCTGGTCTGGCGCAACGACCGCTGGGAAGCCAACGCCAAGGCCAGCGAGGACACCGTCGTCGCCCGCGCCGAGCCGGCCGACTACTTCCGCCTCATCCGGCATACCTACAAGGTCCTACTCACCCGCGGCATGGTCGGCACCGTCCTGCACTCCACCGACGCAGAGACCCAGCGGTTCCTGAGTAGCCTCGTGCCCGCTTCGGCTCAGCACGACGCGTAAGGTCAGGTAGCCGCATGAGCGACTTCGGAGAAAAGCGGGACGACGCCGATTACGTTAAGGCTGTCGACGAGCTGTTGAATCCGGTACGGGTGTACTCGCGCGACGAGGTGGCGGTGCGGGACTCTGTCGTTCCCTCTCGCCCTGGTGTCTACGCCTGGTACTTCGATCAGGCCCTACCAGGGGTGCTGACCGAGGGCTGCCGCGTGGGAGATGCCGGCACGCTGCTCTACGTGGGAATCGCGCCGAAAGCACCACCGGCGAACGGCAAGCCGCCGAGCCGCCAGCACCTCCGCCAGCGCATCAGGTACCACTTCAGGGGCAACGCTTTTGGCTCAACACTACGGCTGTCCCTTGGCTGCCACCTAACCGAGCAACTGGACATCGAGCTTCGTCGGGTTGGGAGGAGCGGCACCCGGCTCACCTTCACGAAACTGGGAGAGGATATGCTTTCCGAGTGGATGGCGGCCCATGCGCGCGTGGCTTTCACCGTCCACGACGAGCCGTGGAAATTGGAGCACGCGCTCATCAGCAAGGAAATATTTCCCTTGAACATCAGTCACAACATACGCAGCCCGTACTACGCAACGCTCAGAGCACTTCGTGCGGAGCACAAACGTCGGGCACGCGCACTGCCGGTCGCCTAGCCTGCTCGCGACAGACGGGAGGATCGAGATTTTAGAAACGACTGGGCGAGAATTAGTCCAGAGCAACAGGGCGACTGAGTTATCGGAGGGCATGACATCTACCACCCCCGCGAAGCGCCGACCAGTGTGATAATCACAACTGCCCACCGACTTTTGATGCCACATATTCACGAATCAACCGCAAATAAAGCTCGTCAAATCCTACTAGACAATTATCGTCAACGTCTCACTCATAAACTGACCTAAGTCGGAGGTGCATATGAGCTTCAAGTACGATCTGTTCATCTCTCATGCCTATGAAGACAAGGGAGAATTTGTTCGCCCACTCGTAACTCGACTCAATCGGTTTCATGTGAGCGTTTGGTACGACGAACATTCTTTGCAAGTTGGCGATAGCCTGTCTGGGAGTATTGATCGAGGTCTTCGTGAATCCAAATTTGGACTGCTAGTTATAACGAAGAGTTTCCTCAAGAAAGCATGGCCGGAGTATGAATACCGCTCTCTGCTAACGCGGGAAGTGGGCAAAGAGAAGGTCGTCCTACCGATTTGGCATGGCGTTTCACGAGATGACGTGTTGGAGTATAGCGCATGGCTTGCCGACAAGGTTGCGCTTGTAACAAGCGACAAGGACTCAAACGAGATTGCAGCCGAGATCCTTGCTGTCGTCAAGCCGGAAATATATCAAACCCTTCGCCGGGTCCAGTTGGCCACGGAGTATCGCAGGTCTCTACCGACAGTTGAAGTCCCCCTTAACGAACTTGCAAGAAATCCGTCCTTTTTTCATGACCATCTGCCTAAGGTAGATGCGTGGCGAGTTCGCCTTACTCATGAGGCGCTCAAGGAAGTATTCCCTGAGACGCTCGAAGGTGCCATCAATGAGATTCGCCGAGACAAAGAGTATGAGAATGAAGTTCACCTGTGGGAGCGAATAGCTGCCGTCTACCTATACATAAAGGGAAAGTATAGTCTCAATCTTCAGGAGTGTAATGCCCTATTTCTTGAGCTACTGGATGCATCACTGGGAACTAGCTCCAAAAAGAAGCATCGGGACGCTGCAAGATTTCCATGGCTCACGGAAGCGGCTGCTGAGTTCAATCGTCAACTTCCACATGAGGTCGAATAGGCCAACTTTGGTCAGCGAAGGAAAATTCGCTCAATGGTCACCTGGCAGGTAAAGTTCTGTCGACTCGCAGTCGGCTTCGACATGCCAGCCGAACCACAGCGATGCCCATGTGAGTTGAGACGGTCGTTGCGACCGACAACTCTGCTCGGCTGCGGAGCATCGGACCGTGCTGACAGGTTGGGGTGAGCCGGGCACGAGTGACCTGCGTGACTGGCTGTTTCCAAGGAAGATTCAGCCACCGCCATCGTGCCCAGGCCTCTCTTCAGCCAATGGGGGCGTGCGAAGATCGTCCCCCGACCAACAGCAGCCGTGTGTCGCGTAGGCACGGTTGGCGCACTGCGGCGCTCAATGCGGGTACGGCGCAGCGGGACAGCTGGAGCAGGCTGGACCGGCAACTCTATTGACTGACGTCGTGCAGTTGGAGGCGTGTGGTTAGTGTGCACGCCCCCCTCGGACACACAGACACGCATTTTTACCCCACTCCACAGCATCACTGGTCACTGTGGTGTCGCCGCACTCACGGTCACGCGGGCACAGCGTTCCGTGCCCATCCCGAGCACGCAGCCCGGCGAACCACCCCTCGGACGGTGGTCGCTGTGAGTGACCGGATTGTGCCCGGCGTCCACCTTCCCACCAGCGGTATTGACGCGGCCTCCGCATTTCCCTCAGCCGGTACTTCCCTGCCGGTGGCGGACATTCCCGTCGATAGCGATCCGCCCCCGATGGCATCGCTGTATTCCATCGCCAAGGTGGATGACTCCGGACGCGTCGCCGACCTGGTCCTGGCGTCCGCGCTGTCCTGGAAACCCGGCGAACCACTCGACATCACCGTTGTCGGCGAGGCCGTGGTCATCCGTTCCGCGCCCGACGGGCTCTACTGCCATACCCGCAAGGCGTACCTCACGCTTCCCTCACGGATGCGGCAGCGGTGCCAGATCCAGCCCGGCGACACCGTGGTGCTCACCGCGATCCCCGACCGGAAACTGATGATCGTCACCAGCGTCCGCCTGGTACACGACGCGCTCACCGATCACTTCCAGGCGATCCTCGACCGGTGGAGCGTGGGCCATGGCTAATACCCCTGCCCCGGCGCAGATCCAGGCGGCCAAGCAATTGCTGGCCAGCATGGGAATCACGCCCGAGGACCTCGCCGCCACCACCGTCACCTCGACCGCGCCGACGTTCGCCGAGTACGTGCCCGTGGTGGCCGGTGCGGTCAGCAGCGGCGCCCTGCGTACCTATGGCTCGTACTGGAATCGGGTCGTCGAGCGGTGGGGGCCGCGGCGGATCGACGAACCCACCCCGACCGAGATCAAACAGTTCGCCGAATGGGTCAAGGCCAACACCGTCCGCCGCCGCAACGCGCATGGGGGCCTGGGTGCGGTGGAGAACTTCATCGGCGCGATGCGGTGCCTATACCGGCACGCGGGCAACGACGGGCTCATTCCCGAGTCGTTCAACCCGGCGCTGAAAGTGCCCAAGCCCCGGCGGGCGGAATCCCTGCGCCGGGCGATCACCGACACCCGCCTGGACGAAATCAACGAGACGGTGTCCACGACCGGGGACGACCCTGCCCTGGACGCCCTCATCGTCCGCCTGCACACCGAGACGGCCTGCCGCCGGGGCGGTGCCCTGGGACTGCAGCCCCGCGATCTGGATCAGGACGACTGCCTGGTCTATCTGCGGGA
This sequence comes from Kutzneria viridogrisea DSM 43870, assembly GCF_000525635.1. Classification (NCBI taxonomy): domain Bacteria; kingdom Bacillati; phylum Actinomycetota; class Actinomycetes; order Pseudonocardiales; family Pseudonocardiaceae; genus Kutzneria; species Kutzneria viridogrisea. The sequence continues at coordinate 4,756,600 of NZ_CP007155.1, read as the reverse complement.
GAAGGGCGAGAAGAGCCGCTGGCAGCCGGTGTCACCCACGCTGATGAATGCGCTGCTCGACCATGTCAGCAACCGGGGAACCGGGGACCGCGACGAGCAACTGCTGCGCTATCGCAGTGGTGAGCCGATCACCCGGCGCCGCTACGACTACATCTGGACCCGGCTGGGCGAGTGCCTGCCGTGGGTGGCCACGCAACAGGTCAGTGCGCACTGGCTGCGGCACACCACGCTGACCTGGGTCGAGCGCAACTTCGGCTTCGCCGTCGCGCAGGCGTTCGCCGGGCACGCCAAGGACCGCGACGCGGCCACCACCTCGATCTACACCCGCGCATCCATCCACGAGATCGCCGCGTCCGTCGCGGCGCTGACCAACGAGCCACACCCGCTGGCGCCCTCCGACGCGACCACATGAGCATGGTGGGTCCACGGATGCTGTCCCGCGGACCCACCACCCCCGAAGCCACACCGGCACACCGGGCGCCACCGCGATGCTCGCCGACGCCTGGATGCGACCCGCGCCGAGCTGAGCGTGGCTCGGCCGCCACCTCGCAGGTGAAGAGAGCGACCCCACCGGGTGCTGTGAACACTGGACGGGAACCCCGCCGTGATCACCGATTCTGCCACCGCCCCCACAGCATCCGAGACCGTCTCCGACGACACGACCCCCGGAATGCAGGCGTCCTCGACGCCCGAGGCCGACACCGCGCGCTCTGGCCGCGGGCGTGGGGACAGCGGCGACAGCGGCCAGCGCTCGGGCCAATGCGTCGATCCCAACTGGGTCATCGAGCGGGACCGGGTGGGCAGTGGCGATCCAGAGGTAGTCCGGCACCGCGTGGACCACATCCACTCCGTTCACGCCTGTCCACACGGTGCAGTCGGTGAGCTGGAAGTCCGGTCAGCGCACCGGATGTCGATGGCCCGGCCGGCCCCGAACATCACCGTGGCGGGCTCACGGGCCGGTGTGATGTGGCGTGACCGCCTCAGGCGCAGGGCATGGGCGCGCTCCGCCAGAAGGCACAACTGCCCGCATGGCCGTCGCAGCACCGGCGCGGACAGGGAGGTGCCGTCGGTGACACACAGGGTCGGGACATCACGGTCACCGAGCCCGCGCCCGGCCCAGCGCAGAGCGCCGTCACCGATGACCAGCTCGGTGCGGTACACCGGTTCGACGGTGACGGCCAACGTGGCGGGTGTGGTTACGGCACTGGAGCTGGGCTTGTCGGGCACGACCGGGGGTAGCCGTAGCATCCGCCGAAAATCGGGCGGATTTGCCTGACCTGCGGTGATGGCTACGGGAAAGGACCGGTGCGGAAGTAGGCGACGGCCCGATCAACTCGTCGCCATGCGGGCGGCGAGTTCATCCGCGCTGGGGGTCCGGGTACCGCGTTGAGCGTCGATCTCGTCCAGGCGGCGGTGGGTGCCTTCCTTGGAGGGCTTGAGGTATCGCTGTAACGTACGGCGGTCCTCGTGGCCGGAGAGGTTCATCAGGTCGGACTCGGTGGCGCCGTCCTCGCCAGCGTGGGTGAGCCGGGAGTGCCGCAAATCGTGCAGGTCCCAGCCTCCGGTGGCCGTACCGAGGTGGCGCTCGGCGGTGCGGTAGCTCATCCGGCGTCGCCGGGTGGCCGGGTCGAACTCGCCGTCCAGCGAGGTGCCGTCTTCGGCCGCGCGGCGGGTCGACAAGAATAGCGGGCCGCTGCGTCGGCGGCCGAGCTGTCGGGCGGTGCGCACGTCGTAGAGCAGGTCGTCGTCCTTACCGCCCTTGCGGACGGTGCGGGCGCGGCGGTTGGCCCGGTCCAGTTTGTCGACGTCCAGGTGGAGTACTTCGTCGGCGCGGCCGCGGTGGCGTAGAGCATCGCCCACAGTGTCCGGTCGGCCAGCGGGTGGCGCTTGTCCGCGATGAGGCGGTCGATCTGGTCGCGGCCGCGCACGCGCACATCGGTCGGCTTGGGCTGATGTTCCCGATTGAGCCCGGCCAGCACGGTAGCCGCGTCGGGCGCCCAGTCCTGTCCGGCGAAGTAGTCCAGCGCGGAGCCGACCGCGGCCCGGCGAGCGTTGAACGTCGAGGGCGCCGCGTCACCCCAGGCGGTGCGGATGTTCGTGTGGAGTTGTTCGAGGCCGGGCCCGGCCAGTTGGCTGAGGTCGGCGATGCCGGCGAACGCGGTCGGCAGGGCCGAGGTGTAGGCGCGCACGGTCTGCGGCGAGGTGACCCGGCCGGACCGGCCACGCCGACCGGCCAGATGCCGCAGGAACGACGCCAGCCCCTCGGCCGTCGGGACGCCAGTCGGCGACGCCGGTTCACGGTTGGGGGAGACTGGTCGATCACTGCGCATGGGTGACGTACGAGTCGGTTGCTTCGCTGGCCTCACCGAGGATGGTCACGCGCACGGCTGTGCCGGGCTCGATGCCGTAGTCGACGGCACGGACCAGGAACCCGCAAGTGCTCACCACGTCGAGGGCGTCGACGACGTCGGTGTGGCGGCCGATCTCGCGCCAGTCGCCATTGTCGATGGCCCGTACGCTGACCGTGACGGTGCCGGGCTCGAACACTTCGACGTCCACCGGACCCTCCAATGTCAGATAACACGCGGGAAGGGGTGCCGCCGCGGGGGACGTCGCCCCAGGAACGATCGGCCTGATTGTCAGATAACACGCAATTATCTGACAACTGGCGATCGGTGGTGTTCGGGGGTTGTGCACAGCCAGGTTGAGGCAGCCACACCGCGCCGGCACGACCCCGTCGGGCACCGGCCGGGACCTGGCGGGCGCCGCTGGTGTGGAATGCGCGCAGGATCTCCACCGCGCTGAGTAGCTCGGCGGCCGCGGTGCCGCTGGCGAACGTCATCGGAGTTGCCCCTGAGAGGGTCATGTTCCGACGCTCAGCTGTTGCTGTGCCGACTCCGGTAGGCCGCGACGCTGGCGCGGTGCGCGCAGGTTCGGGTGCAGTACTGCTTTGAGCCGTTGCGTGAGAGGTCCACGTAGGTGGCCCGGCACTGGGGCCCGGCACATACGCCGAGACGAGTCGGACCGAGCGTGGCGATCACGCAAGCCAGCGCGCTGAGCGTGGTCGCGGCCAGGTGTGCCGCGCAGCGGTCGGTGTCGGCGGTGACCTCGGTCCACCAGCGGTCGTGATCGTGGCGCAGCACCGGAGTGGCGCGACTGCGGCGCAGACCGTCGTTGATCAGGGCCGCAGCTGCGACCGCGTCGGTGCTCGCTCGTTCGAGCACACCGCGCACCGTTTCGCGCAGTGCGCGAACCTCCGTCAGGTCGGCGCGGGTGAGACGCCGCGAGGGACCGGTCCCCCGGTCCGTGGCCGAGCTCGACGGCTCGCCCGGTCCGGCAGGCGGATGGTCGGCGAAGAAGTCCTGGAGCTGTTCCACGGTCTCCAGCGCGTCCTCGCCCTTGATCGGCCTCCAGGTGTTGGCGAGATCGACGGCCGCCTCCACCGCCGATGAGATGTAACACGCATCTAGCATTTGACGTGCCTCCTCACCATTCGTACGGTGACACCCATATTGGCTTTCACATGTCACAACATACCTGGGTGGAGACGACGATGCCGCAGACGATCCGGTCGGGAGGGCCCCTCAGCGGGGGATCTACCCACGGCCCGGACGGGCGTCGGCTGGGACTGGTCCTGGGGATGCTGGTGCTGCCGATGTACGTCGCATTGGGGGCTCCGTCGGTGGCGCTGCCGGCGATCGGCCGTGCGCTCGGAGTGCCGTTCGGGGCCACGGCATGGATCCTCGCCGCATGGTCGCTGACCTCGGCGCTGGCGATGCCGGTCGCGGGTCGGCTGCTGGCGCGGTGGAGCCCCTTCCGGGTCCTCGTCGTCGGGGTCGTAGCACTCACCGCGGGCTCCGCGCTCGCGGCGGCAGGCCCGACGTTGCCGGTCGTGATCATCGGTCGACTGATCGGTGGTGCCGGGGCGGGTGCGACCGTGATCGCCGTCTTCGCTGCGGCCACCGCCCTTCCCGGGCAGCACCGGCTGCGCGCGTTGGGAACGGTCGCAGCCGCCAGCGCGACGGCGTCGGCGTGCGGCACCCTGGTGGGCGGGGCGGTCACCGCGTGGCTGGGGTGGCGTGCCGTGCTCGCGATCCCGGTCCTCGCGCTGCCCCTCCTGCTGGCCGCGTCGGCAGACCGGCGCACGTTCACGCGGATCGGTGGCGGTGACCGCGACGGTGCGGCCGGGCGACTCGACGTCGTCGGCGCGGCCGTGCTGTCGGTACTCGCCGGGTCGCTGATCACGGTGTTGCAGGCGCACTCGGTCGGCCTGCCCGCTCCGGTCACGCTTGCCGTGGCTGCCGCCGGGGTGCTCGCCACGGTGGGACTGTGGTGGCGCGTGCGGCGCAGGCCCGACGGGTTCGTGCCTCGGCGGGTGATCGCGGCCCGCGGCGTCCCGGCGGCCGGGCTCGTCGGTGGGGCGGTCTTCGCCGGCTACTACGGGGTGCTGTTCCTCGCCCCGTCCCTGATCGAGCAGGCCACGGGCGGTGACGCCCTCGAAGCCGGCGCGCTGCTGGTCCCGGCCGCCGCCTGCTCAGTGCTGGCAGGGCGGCTGGCCGGCACCGTGACCGCACGGTTCACCGCGTGGCAGGTGTCGGCCGGGCTTGCGGCACTCACCGCCGTCGGCGTGCTCGTGGTCGGGGTGTTCAACGGGCCGATCCCGGTCGTCGTCGGCGTGGCGCTGACCGTGTGCGGGTTCGCCGGCGCCCAGGCCGTGCTGGTGGGCCTCGCACCGGAACTGGTCACCGCACACGATCGCGACACCGCACAGGGCCTGCTCACCTTCATGGTCAATCTGGGTGGCGGGATCGGTCCGGCCGCTGTCGCGGGCCTGTCCGGCATCGTGTCGGTGCCGGTAGCCCTCGCCGTGCTGGCGGTACTTCCCCTGGCCGGACTCGTCCTTGGCGTGACCCGACGCCCCGGCGCCCGATATCCAGCGGAACCCCACGACGCCGTCGACTTTCAGCCCGGCAAGTCCTGACAGAAAGTGAGCCAGCTGTGGCCCCCGAGCCCTTTGAGGTCAGCATCACCGAAGCCGAGATCGCGGATCTGCGTGACCGGTTGCGACGGACGCGGTGGCCCGAGCCCGAGACAGTGGACGACTGGTCGCAGGGGGTACCGCTGGCTTATGCGCAGGAGCTGTGCCGTAGCTGGGCCGAGGACTACGACTTCGGGTTCGCCGAGCGGTTGAACGTCTTCCCGCAGTACCGCGACACCGTCGACGGGCTGGGCATCCACTTCCTGCACGTCCGCTCGCCGGAGCCGAACGCGTTCCCGCTGGTGCTCACGCACGGCTGGCCGGGTTCGGTGCTCGAGTTCCTGGAGGTCCTCGGCCCGTTGACCGACCCGCGCGCGCACGGCGGGGACCCGGCGGACGCGTTCCACGTGGTCGCGCCGTCGTTGCCCGGGTACGGCTGGAGTGACAAGCCGACGACGACTGGGTGGGGTGTCACGCGCATCGCACGCGCCTGGGACACGCTGATGGTGTCGCTGGGTTACCAGCGCTACGGCGCACAGGGCGGGGACTGGGGTTCTGCGGTGTCCGGCGCGCTGGGCGAGGTGGCGCCCGAGCGGGTCGCCGGCGTGCACCTGAACCTGGGCTCTGTGACGCTGGGCAACTTCGACGACCCGACGCCCGCTGAACGGGCGAGCCTCGAGGCCCAGAAGGAGTTCCAGCGCACCGGCCGGGGATACTCGGCGCAGCAGGCCACGCGGCCGCAGACGCTCGGCTACGGCCTCACCGACTCCCCGGCGGGTCAAGCCGCGTGGATCGCCGAGAAGTACTGGGCCTGGACCGACAACAACGGCCACGCCGAGGACGCGGTGTCTCGGCAGCAGATCCTCGACGAGATCTCGGTCTACTGGTTCACCGCGTCGGCCACGTCGTCGGCGCGCCTGTACTGGGAGAGCTTCACCAACTTCCGGGACAAGGTCACCGCGCCGTCGGGGCTGTCGATCTACCCACGGGACATCACCCGCCCCTCTCGGCGGGAGGCCGAGCTGCGGTTCACCGACCTGCGCTGGTTCGAGGAACTGCCGCGAGGTGGTCACTTCGCCGCGCTGGAGCAGCCGGAGTCGCTGGTCGAGCAGGTGCGCGGGTTCTTCCGCCTCTTCCGCTGACCAGTCATCGACCAGTAGTCGCAGACAGTGGCCGGTTACGACGCAACGTTCCGCACCGAACGTCAGAGCTATTCACTGAACAGCGGACCTCGCATTCCGCTGGCCGAACAGACCCGCGAAGTGGTGTTAGCGGCGGCGTTGGAGCACCTGCCCCGGCGCGTCGAGGAGGTCAGGGCCTGCGCCGGCGACCGGGATGACTTTCGTGCCGTAGGTGGAATGCCGGCCGCTGACAACGCCCCATCGAGGTGTCGGCTCAGAACAGGGTGTCGCGTACGCGCAGCGGCCGGTACCCGGTCGGGCCGAGCTGAGCCAGTTCGCCCTCGATGTCGACCTCGATCGCGCCGAAGAAGTTGATGTCCTCGCTGTGCGCGGGCGAGATGTGCGCCAGGACCTCGTTGTCGATGCGGCGCCCGGCCGAGCGCATCGAGTCCACCGCGAGCCCGTAGTACTCGGTCGTCCAGGCCACGACGGCGTTGGTGACCAGGGTCAGGCACCATGCCTGTTCGGTCTGGGCTTCCAGGTGCCGGGCGCGGACCGCGCCCTCGTGGGCATAGAGCAGGTCCCGCTTGAGCGCGTGCAGGGACTCGCCCTTGTTGAGCTGGCGGGAGATCTTGCGACGATAGGCCGGATCGGCCAGATATCGGGCGGCGTAGATAGTTCTGCGGATCGCGCCGTACTCCCTGAGCGCGGCCGCGCGCGCGTTCTGGCGGCTCGACGCCGAGAGCTTGCCGACCAGCAGAGACGCGGTGGCGTGCCCGAACTTCAGCGACCCGGCCAGCCGGAGCAGATCGTCGTAGTGCGCGGCGATCAAGCCCATGTTCGCGCGGCGGGTCAGCAGCGGACCGGCGAGTGGGAAGGCTGACTCGGCCTCGGTCTTCGCGCTTGCCCGGTAGAGGGTGACCTTGCCCAGGTCCCGAATGCGCGGCGAGAGCCGCAATCCCAGCAGGTCGGACAGTCCGAAGTTCACCAGCGTGACGCCGTGCGTGTCGGTCGCGTGCTCGGCGACGGGAATGTCGGTGGCGTTGCCCAGGATCTCGTCCAGGACGTAATGAGCCTCGCGCTTGGTCGCAACGATGATCTTCGTGCCGTAAGTGGTGTGCTGGTCGGTGACGTGCGTGTACGTCGAAAGCCCTTCGTGCGCGAAATACCTGCTCAACGCCCTGGCGGTGACCGACTTGCCGCGCGTGGGGAACCGCTGGCCATCCGAGGAGGACAGCGTGCCGGTGCCGAACACCGGGGTGAGCGGCAACCGGCCGTGGTAGTCGATGATCGCCAGATTCGCCGCGCGCAGCGTCTCCTCGCGCACGTACCACTCGGCGGTCCAGGACAACACGTCGTAGGAGATCCCGCAGGCGTCGGCCATCCTGGTCTGCCCGAGGTTGGTCGACTGCGCAAGCAGCACCGCAATCAGGTTGCGCTTCAACTCGCTGCTGCGGGCTTGCTTGCCGCCGGCGTGGGTGAAGCAGTCCAGGTAGCCGGTGCGTTTGTCCAGCTCGATCAGCAGCGAGACGATCGGCGCGAAGGGCAGCATTTCCGTCAGCTCGGTCTTGAGCGCGACCGCCTCGCCCGGCACGTCCTCGGCCGACAGCGGCGAGATCACCAAGTCGCTGTCCTCGTCGAGCCGGACCGGGCCGTTCTCCCCGGCCAGCGTCTGCTCCAACTCACCCAACGCGGTGTGCAACTCCTCGCCCACCTGGTTCAGTGCCGCATCCGCGTTGACGGGCTTGCCAACCAGGCGGCAGAACTCCACCCGGTGATCTGCCCACTTGCACGGCGTGAGCAGGTACGCGGCAGGGTCGGAGTAGCGGCGCGAGCCCGGCACGAACACGTCGCCGGTGCGCAGCCCGTCGCGCAACGCGAGCAGCACGCACAGCGCCCAGTAGTGCCGGTAGGCGCTGGTGTTGCCGGCCTTGGCCGCGGTGTCGAGGTAGCCGCGCCACTTCGTGGGCACGAACCCGGTCGGCGCGTAGTCGGGGACCTTGCGCGCGCAGGTGGCGTTGAGGTGCCGCAGGATGCGAATCGCCTCCAGCAGTTCGGTCGCGGCGGTGCCGCCCGCGAACTCGACCGCGTCGAGCACCTGCGGGGTGAACTGGCGAAGGTACCCGTAGGAACCATCCAGCGCGGCCAGGTGCCCGTGGTCGCGGGGCAGTGGTGGGAGCGCGGCCGACCGCGCCGCGCGTAAACGTTCCCACCCGATCTTCTCGCCCCGCAGTAGCGCGCCGACGTCCTCGTCTGGGATCGCCGGGTCTGCGACGATGGCCAGTATCGCGTCCAGCAGCTCGTGGCGGGCCTCGCCGGACTTCGCCCGTTCGGCCAGGTAGTCTCGCATCCGGTGCGCGGCCTTGCTCTCCCGTGCCGAGACGGCCTGGTCGAACAGCTGCACGACCTCGTCGAGCACATCGGTGGCGGACTGTGCCAGCAGCGTGAGCAGGATCGGGTAGCGGCGTTGCGGCTCGCGCCGCTGCAACGCCTGCGCCGTCAATCGCCGGCCCACGGTCGCCAGGAAACGGCGCCGCTCCGCGGGCAGCACCGACAGGTCCAGCGTGTGCGCGTCCAGCCCGCGCAGGTACTCCAGCTTGACGACCTCGGCCTTCACCGCGGCCGGGGACGCTTCCACCGGGCCGGTCGCCAACCACCGCAGCCGGGTCATGCCGACCTCGGGATCGTTGACCAGCAACGCGTCCAGTCCCGCGCAGCGCGCTTTGGTGAACTCGTGTTCCAGCCGGTCGTAGGTCTCCCGCCGGGCCTCCTCGCGGGCGTGCGCGACCCGCTCGACCACCGTCACCGGGCCGGGCCGGATCACCCGCGCCGAGGTCAGATACTCGCACGCCAACCGGAACAACAGCAGCGGTGAGTCGTGCTCCAGCGCCCGCGCCAGCAGGAACTCGTCCAGCTCCTTCAACTCCAGCGTCGTCGGCGCACGCCAACCCAGATACTGCGCCACCAAGCGCAGATGCTCGGTCCGGGTCTTCGCCCGGCGTCCATAGGAACGGACCTGCTCCGGATCGAGATGAAGTTGCTCAGCCAGCCGCGCGACGGCGGCACGCGGCGCGGCCGCCATCTCGTCTGGTACGAATCCCAGCCAGGGCAACGTGCACAGGGCCACCGCCAGCCCAGGACGGTCTGCTGGGCCGCGACCTCGGCCGGGGTCGATGAACGCGATGTCCGCCGGGGTCAGAGTGAAGTACCGGAACAGCTCCTCGCGGCCGATCTCGGGGAACTTCCGCAGCGCCTCCAGCTCCTGGTCCGCGAACACCTGCGCGGCCAACAGCCACCTTCCGCCAGAGCGTGAATACCCCCAGCTCAGGAGCCTAGCGAGCCATATCCGCCCGATTTTCGGCGGATGCTACGGCTACCCCGACCGGCTGGCGTGCGGGAGTGGGCGTGAGGTCCAGTGCGCGGTGATCGGGCTCTGACGCGCTGGTGCTGGTTCGATCGCTGATGTCGTGGTGACGCTGGTGCGGGTGTGGCACCGGGGTGATGTTCTGGTCTGACATGGGGTTCTCCGTGATGGATGGTCGGGATCGCGGTGGCCCTGGCAAACCCGCTCGGGGGCGTCTGGGCCGGTGTTCGGTGCGGCCCACTGCGATGCCAGGCGTGTCCCGGTGTGGCGCCTTCGTGAGCACGGCGCCTGTGCGCCGGTCGGAGCGGGTGGCTGCCGGGTGTGGCGTGCTCAACGCACCGTCATCAGGTATCGGCGCTACGTGTGTGGGGGTGTCACAGTGAGGGCGTGGACGCGACGACCTCGGCGGACCCGCTGGAGTTGATCCCGGCCAGGGACTTCCTGCTCGGGGTCAGCAGGCGGCAACTGCTGCGGTTCGGCACCGACCCCGCCACCCGGCTCAACGGCGTCATCGGCCGCTCGTCGGTGGTGCACGCGGTCACCGAGGCCGCCTGGCTGGGCGGAGTGACGGTGCTGGTCCCGGCCTGCCATGTCGGGGTCTCCGGACGGAGGTTGGACTCGCTACGCCCCAGCGACACACCAGTGTCCTGCGGCCGGGCGGCCTGCCGTGCCGCGTCCCGCACCGCCCACCGAGCGGCTCCCCGGTCCGGTTCCGCCGCACAGCACAGAATCGCCGCGGCTGGGTGTGTGCAGCAGCAGCTTCCGCTGGACTTGACGGCCTGACCCACCCGGGGGCGGACCGGTGTGTCGCGCGCACCGTCGGGGTGACGGTATTCCACGGCGTTGGCCGTGTTCGACGCGGCGATGACGCGGGTTGTCGCCCTCGGTCCCTATGACCGCGCACCGGACTCCTCGCGTCCTGTCCCCCGCCGTGACGCGACGGCACTACTGCCCCCGGACGCGGGCGGGTCGGTCAGCGACGCGAGGCGGTGAGCGCTCCGCGTGCCGACGTCCGCTCGCGGCTCGAACCGGTCCGCCCGGCGCCGGTGATCAGGTGTGTGTGCCACGTGGCATGTTGGCCAGCCGCGTACCGACCTAGCCTCGCGGGATGAGGATCATGGTGTGGATGGTGGTGGCAGGCGTGGCCGCCGCGCATGGGTATCCAGCCCTGGCCGCCGCGGGGCTGGCGCTCCTGGCGTGCCTGGCCGGTGCGCGCCGCCTCCACACGCGATCCCGCACACGGCGGGCACCCTCGCCGCCCGGGGCACCACGAACCGAGGGACAACGGCAGAGCCCGCAGTGCCGGCCACGCACGCCCAGGAGACCACCGGTCCAGCCGGTGCTTGCCGTCCTCGATCTTGCGTCGGGTGCCGCGCCGGCGTGGCCGCTCGGCAAGGTCCGGTAGGGCGTGCATCAAGCCGGTCAGGTCGTTCGGTCACGGCGGCGAGCTGGACGGGCTGGATCGGCCCGTAGCTTCCCTGAGGCGTGGCGAGGTGGCGGCGGAGGTAGCTGGGTTTGAGGTGGTTGGCGCCGATGTAACCCCTTCAGCCGGTCGAGCACGTTCTTCACCGTGCGCACCTTCGCCTCGGACAACGCCCGGGGCACCGGCGCGGGCAGCGGCAGCAGGTCGACGCCCCTGGTCGGATCGCCCTGGGACAGGGTCTCGGCGGGGGGCGTGCGCGGCGACCCAGGTGAACAGCGCCAACAGGTGGGCCAGATGGTTGTTCACCGTCGCCGGCGCCATCGTCTGTGCTCGATCCCCCGCGAGACCGCGTACCTCGGTGGTCGCGAGGTGCTCGCGCCACCCGCCGCACCACCCGGGGACCGCCAGACCCACCCGTGGCGGCTGTTGCCCGACGTGGGCGCGGACTGCTCTGTTGGGGTGAAGCCGCGCGAAGTCGGCCCCAGCGTGGCACCCACTGCCTACAGTCACCGGCCGTGATCACCGTGCTCCCCTGTGTCACCTGTGTCTGTTGCGTTGCCCCGACCGGGACCGGGCGCCCATGGCCCGTGGGCGGCTCAACCACGAGGTCGCGGCGGTGAGTGTGGGTGACCGCGTGGTGCTGGTCAGCTCCACCGCCGGCGGCACCGGTTACCGCCACCCCGGCCGCCGCCAGCAGCCGGGTCAGCACCATGTCCCACGTGCCGGTGGCCGACAGCCGACAGTGCCAGGCCCCGGATCGTCTGCCACGGCCCGAACACCGCCGGCACGTCCCGCCGGGCGATCCCGCATCGGTAGCGGTAGATGATGCCCTCCACCATCGACCGCGCATCGTCGAACGGCCTGCCCTGCCGATGCGTCCGCGCTGGTAACAGGTCCTCGATCAACGCCCACTGCTCGTCGGACAGCAGTGGGAACCGTGTCCTGACCGCCAGGGTCGCAGCACACCACCGCGATGTTTGTCAGGCACGCTCTAGTTCTTCGGCGTGTGCAGGCCGTCAAGTACGACGCGGGTCAGGTGGTCGTCGGCGCGGGCGCCGCAGCGGCAGACCGCCACGTTGAGTACGCGCACCACCTCCGTCGGCGGCACGTCGGCGCGTAGGTCGCCCTCGCGTTGAGCCTTCGCGGCGATCTTGGTGATCAGCGCGTTGATCTCGACCTCCAACTCGGGCAGTTCGGGGCGTTCCGGTTCACTGGTGATCAGGGACTTGGTCAGCGCCAGCGGCAGGGCTACACAGTGGTCCACGATCCGCAGCAGCGCCGCCCACGCGGGCGTCCGGCCGACTTCCGCGCGCGTGGCGTCCAACAGTTCCCGCAGCGTGTCGACCGCGATGTCCTCCAACAGGGCGCGTCGGTCCGGGAAGTGCCGGTACAGCGTGCCGACGCCGACTCCCGCCGCCCGCGCGATGTCCTCCATCGACACCGCTTCGCCCCGTTCTCGGGCCAGCAGGAGGGCGGCACTGGTGATCGCCGACCGGTTGCGCCGCGCGTCCGCCCGCACCCGCACCTCCCATCAAGCGGAATCTTGGATTCAGCTTATGCTACCTTCACAGAAGCGGAATGCCGAATTCACCTTTGGAGGGGCGATGCGGATCGGCCTGTACGTCGGCGACCAGAGTGGTCTCGAGTCCCAGATCGGACAGGCGCGCGCGGCGGCTGAACACGGCCTGGCCAGCGCGTTCTTCAACCAGGTCCTGGCGTGGGACCCGGTCACCGTCGCGGCGCTCGCCGGGGCGGCCGTGCCGGGGATCGAGCTGGGCACCGGCATCGTGCAGACCTACCCGCGCCACCCGATCTCGCTGGCCGGGCAGGCGCTCACGGTCGCGGTCGCCACCGGCAACCGGTTCACCCTCGGCGTCGGGCCGAGCCACAAGCAGTTCATCGAGGGCGTGTACGGCCTGTCCTACGACCGGCCCGCGCAGCACACACGCGAGTATCTAACCGCGTTGCGCACCGAACTCTCCGGCGCCGGCCACGTCCACGTGCCTGGCGCGCAGCCCCCGCCGGTGCTGCTCTCCGCGCTCGGCCCGGTGATGCTGCGCATTGCGGGCGAACTGGCCGACGGCACGGTCACGGTGTGGGCGACCCCGGCCACGATCGCCGACCACATCCGGCCACGGATCGACGCCGTGGCAACGGATTCGCGCGTCGTGGCGGCCGTGATGATGAGCGTGACCACCAGGCCGGACGCCGTGCGCGACGAGGTCGCCGGCATGCTCGGCTTCGCGTCGGACTTCCCCAGTTACCGGACACTCCTCGACCACCAGGGACAGCGCAACGTCGCGGAAACGATCGTCGCCGGGGACGAGGACACCGTCGCCGCTGCGGTCCACGCGTATGCCGAGGCGGGTGCGACCGATGTGCTGTTCAGCCTCGTCGGCGACGACGCCGAGAAGGCCAGGACACTGAAACTAGCCGGAGAACTCGCCAGCTCCCGGTAAGGAGCTACCAGACCGCGTCGTCCGCTGTTGCCGAATGGCTGCCACTGGCCAGGCTCTGGTACTGGCTGACTTCCCGTGTGGCGCGAGCAGAACCGGCGGCTCCGCGCCCCCGGTCGCCTTCTGGCCACGCCAGCAGTCCCCCGTCCTGCAGGCGACCGGATCGGTTGGCTGCCGCCGGGCGCGGTTGGGGAGGACGAGGCAGGCAGGCGATGCCGGATGGTGGCCGATAGTCGGCTGTTGGGTCCGGTAGAGCTGACCGGACCCCACGGCCTGCTGGCTCTGCACGGATGCGGACAACGCATACTGCTCGCACACTTAGCACCGCAACGACACACCGCATGAGGAAGGCGGCCCTGTTGGCCATCGGGGCGCTCGGCCTGGGCACAGCCGCGGTGATCGCCACCGCCGCACCCGCCTCGGCCGCGACGATCATCGGCGGCATCGACGTCGCCCGGCAGTGCCAGGTACAGGAGCGGCGGCCGCTGGAGGTGCGGTTGCTGGACTCCGGCAATCCCTACTCGTGGCGGTGCTACTCGCCCTACACGGGCAACTACTACAGCGTGAACATGAACGCCGCGTGCGTGAACCAGTACGGCAGCGGCGCGTTCCCGGTGGTGCTCGACCCACACAACGCCTACTCCTGGCGCTGCGCCCGCTAACCACGGTCCGCGTGCCCTCACCGTTGGATATTGAGTCGAAAGTGATCGTTTGCCTGTATGTTGCTCACTTGTGATCGAGGTCGAGGACGCGCGTCGTCTGTCGCCCGCTGAGCGGGAGGTGCTGCGGTTGCGGGTAGTGGCCGCGTTGGAGTCCGGCACCGTCACCGGCTATCGGCAGGCGGCCGAGGTGTTCAGGGTGGCCGAGCGGTCGGTGGGCGCGTGGTGGCGGGCGTATCGGGATGGTGGCCGTGAGGCGCTGGCGGTGCGGCGGGTGCGCCGCCCTGGACCGGCCGAGCTGATCACTGCCGCCGAGCGGGGCACGCTATTCATGGCGATGGCCGACTACACGCCCGAGGAGTTGCTGATCGGTGGCCCGTTGTGGACCCGGGCGGCGGTGGTCGAGTTGATCCGGTTGGTCACCGGGGTGGTGATGACCGAGCAGGGCGTGGGGCTGTGGTTGCGTCGTCACGGGTTCACCCCGCAGCGCCCGGCCCGGCGCGCCTACGAGCAGCAACCGGCCGCGGTGCGGGCCTGGCTGGACACCGAGTATCCGGCGATCGCGTCGCGAGCCAAGGCCGAGGGCGCGGTGGTGGCCTGGGTTGACCAGTGCGGGTTGCGCTCGGATGCGGCCCCGCCGGGGCGGTCGTGGGCGCCCAAGGGACACACGCCGGTGGTGCGGGTGACCGGGAAACGGCTGCGGGTCAACGTCATGTCCGCAGTCGCGTCCCGGGGTGCGTTGTGGTTCACCGTGTTCACCGGCCGGTTCACCGCGCCGGTGTTCACCGCGTTCCTGGCCCGGCTGGCCCGGCAGGCCGGGCGGAAGGTGTACGTGATCGCCGACCGGCACCCGGTCCACCGCAGCAGGGTGGTGCGTACCTGGCTGGAAGCCAACACCGACCGGATCGAGTTGCACCTGATGCCCGGCTACAGCCCCGAGTTGAACCCCGACGAGCTGCTCAACGCCGACCTCAAACGCAACATGCCTGCCGGTCGTGCTCGCACTGTGGAGCGGCTCGCCCGGGACACGCGCCGCTTCCTGCACCGCCGCCAGCGCCAGCCACACCTCGTCCGTGGCTACTTCCAGGCACGCCACGTCCGCTACGCGATCATGTAGGCAACCAAACAGTTTCGGCTCAATAACAAGGCCGAGCCGGAGGTTCCTAGTGGGCTCGGCGACTGCCAGAGAGCTGGCCGACCACCAGGTGCTGGACCGCTGACAGCTCACACTCCCCACATCGGCCAGCCACAGCGCGATAATCCGGTCGGCATCGACATGGGCTCCCGCGCTGCGATCATCACCCCGATCAGACACAGCTCGATGACCGAGCCCCCGCCGAGGTCATTCGCGCAGTGCACGTGGCCACCGAGGACCGTGCCGTGGTGCACTACGTCGGGTTGGTCTGCCGAAGATTGCCGCTGTTGGAGACCGGCGCGCGGAAGTGCCGAGAACCGGCGAAACAAGGCCAAGGAACCATCCGTCCACTCATCGTCACGGTGACAAATCAGCATCCGCTCGACCGGCGGTATCCCCACCACGCTGTGACTGGGCGTCTCGGCTGGCCGGGTGCGCACGCAGGTCGGCCGGTGAGCCCCTCACCTGTGGTCGGCGTTGTCCCGTCCGCAGGCCTGCCAACACGCTCGCCGCGCCCGACCTCGACGCCTGCCTGGCAGGGCAGCGAGGTAGCGCTGCCCTGCCAGGACAGGAACTCAGGGCGCTCCAAGCCGAATAGCGCCGAGCGCGCTGCGTCTCCCACCGTCACACCAGCCACGGGACGAGCACATCGACTCAGCACCGCGAACCGGGGCAGCCACAGCCTCCGATGACGTGAACCGGTCACGCCAGGAGGGCGGTGCGTGCACTGTGCGAGCCGCCGCCCCATCCTGGTCAGAGCCGACCTTGCCCGAGTCGCACTGCGCGGGCAGCAACGCACACGGGGTCGACGGCGTGGTCATAGTGGTGGCTGCTCGGGATGGGAACCCTCGTACTGGTAGTACCAGGCCGGGGCACTGCCCTCCTCGGACACCAGAACGTAGCGGTGGCACATGCCGCCCCGCCACCCGCCGGTGCGGGCCGGTGGCCGTCCCTCGTGGTCCAGGCGAATGATGCGGATCTTGCCGTCGAACGGGCCGCCCCGCAGCGTGATACCCACCTCGCCGTTGATGATCTCGCCGCGCAGCAGACGGTGAATCCGTGCCCTGTGCTCGCTGCTCTCCGACGCCACCATCTCATGTCAGCACAGCATCCTCGCCGAGGTCGGGGAGTTCACTGCGGGCGCACACCGCGCTCTGGGCTGGCCACTGTGGCGCGAGGTGAGGACGACCGCGCGTGCTGTGGCGGTCGTGGGTGGCGTGGCAGGGTGTCCGCATGACGGCACAGGCAGCACTGCGGGCGGCGCTGCGCGAGGTGGTCGGGCCCGCGGCACGGGGCGAGGGCTTCAGCGGAAGTGCGCCTACCTGGCGGATGACCAACGCGCTCGGGGATTGGGCGGTCGTCTCCGTGCAGACCTCCCGGTACAGCACCGCGAGTTCACTGCACTGCGTCCTCAACACCGCGGTCGCCCCAGCGCCGTGGTTGGCGTGGCAACAGCAGTCCCTCGGGTCCCTCCCCCAAGCGGTCCCGGAGTCGCTTGGCCTCTACCGTCGCCGCCTGCATCCCACCGGCACACCCGCCGCCCGCGACGGCTGGTGGGAGATCACCGGCGACGACGACGCCCGGACGGCGGCGACCGACATGGTCACGCAACTCGCCACGGACGGCTGGCCGATCCTGAGGCAGTTGCTCCACCGTGAGGCGATGCTCGACCAGATCCGCTGCGGAGACCTGGGTTTCCTGCAGGCTGACCACTCCCCCGCGTACTTCGCCCGGGCTGAGGCACTGCTGCTGGCCGAACTCGGCCCCAGCCTCCAGCTCGACCAGGCCCTCACCACCGCGACACAGAACACCGCTCCCACCCACCAGAACCAGGACAGGGCATTCGCGGACTGGGTCCGCGCCCGAACAACGCGGTAGCGCAGGCGCCAGCCTGGACCCTCGAGCACACGCTCGCCACGACACCGTGGGGCACACCGCGCGCCACCATCACCAGTCACCTCGACCTCGGTGCGGGTGAACCGGCCACCGCCGTGGACGACTGCCCCGGGGCGCCGCCGACGCCGCTTCCGCACTGCGGGTACCACTGTCGCGGCTTCCTACACTTGCGCCATGGCAGGCAGCTGGACAGGAGCACGCGACCGCATCGCCGCGCTGGCGGCACATCCAGCCAGGGACCGGATGCTCGGTGCCCGCGAGCACCGCTTCGAGCTGGCGCCACCACTGGCCGCGCGCGATCTCGTCGCCGTCGAACAACGCTTGGACGCCCGTCTCCCCCGGCACCTACCGCCGGTTCCACACCGAGGACGGTGCCCACGGCGCGGGCACGTGCGATGGCTTATTCGGCTTCCGGTTCCGCGGCGAGTTCACGCAGCCGGCGCCGCGTCCACAACGGTCCGCACCTCGACAACCGAAGCGGCGGCGGAGAATCGGTCGAGTTCCCCAGCTCGACGAAGGGCCGCGGTTAGACTCCCGCCATGGGGTTGACCTTCGGCGCCGTCGCCGGTGAACTGCCGCTGGTGCGGCGCGTGTGGTCGGCGAGCTGTGACGCCGCGACCGGTTTCACCTCGGCGGCCAAAGGCTCCTCCATGATTGCGTTCGCGCGCAACGGTGGCAGGGTGACGGTGCACCTGCGCGGACCGGAGACCAGAGCCACTCGGCTGACCTGTCCGGAGGACTGGGAGTTCTTCGGCGTCGAGCTGCGGCTCGGTGCCTACCTCCCCCTCTTCCCGCCTTCCGGTCTGGCCGACCTCAACGATGCTCTGTTGCCGACCCCGTCGGGCAACCGGATTCTGCTGGACAACCGAGACTGGGAGATGCCGACCGAGCAGAACGTCGACGTCTTCGTCAACAGGCTCGTGCGGGCGGGTCTGTTGTTCTTCGATCCGCTCGTCGACGAGATCCGTCAAGGCGAACGACCGCGAGCCCTGTCGGAGCGGACGGCGCAAGTCCGGTTCCGCCGTGCCGTGGGGGTATCGCGCCGCAAGCTCGTCAGCATCGAGCAGGCGCAACGTGCCGCGCAGCTCCTCTCGGCGGGGGAATTGATCGCCGACGTCGTCACCGGCTGCGGCTACTACGACCAGCCACAGCTCGCGCGGGCGATGCGCTGGGCGACCGGCCACACCCCGGGCGAGCTGAGGTCCGGCATCCCGTTCCTCGCGTTCTGACCGCCGGCCCGGCGGGGTTCGGTTCGATACAAGACCGGCCGGTCGACGGGATGGTTCACTTCTGGAATGCGAAAACTTGTCGAGTACGACCACCTCTCGATCGACGGGCGCTTCACCGGGGACGACTTCTGGACCGCGCAGATGAAGGTCGCCCCGAACGACAACCACTTCGCCTACCAACTCCGGCTGTTGGAGCACGCCACCGGTCTCGTGCTCGGACGGGCGACCTACCAGGGCTTCGCCGCGACGTGGCCGACCATGACCGGCGACCTCGCCGACAAGCTTAATTCCCTGCCGAAGCACGTCGCCTCCACCACTCTGACCGAGACCACCTGGAACGCCGAGGTGCTCCCAGGCAACGCCGTCGAAGCCGTCGCCCAGCTCAAGGAGTCCGGCGACGGCACGTTGGTGAAGTACGGCAACGGCCCGTTCAGCCGGGCGCTCATCGAGGCAGGCCTGCTGGACGAGCTGCATCTGAGCATTTCCCCGTTCGTCGCCGGTTCCGGAGAGTCGCTGCTGGCGGGCATCAGCGCGACCCCTATGAACCTGACGCGAGTGACCGAAATCGGCAACGGCGCGGTGGTGCTGACCTACGCACTGGGGCAGTGACCCTGGTGGCTGGTGCCGCGCGTGCGGACGCTCCTCGAACTCTATGAACGTTCTGTGACAGGAGGATCCTTTCCCGTTCAACTGGCGAGCAGTGAGATCATCTTGTCGATACGGTGCCTGGATGCAGACCGGTGTCATCGCGGTACCCACCTACGATCTCGGGCAGTCTGTCGTCGACCAGCCGGTGGGCGATCCATTGAAAGTGGTGTGGCAGGTTCCACTGAGCGGGTTCCACGCGCGCGCGACCCGGCTGGAGTCGGTGGCGGGCGTGGCAGTGTTGATCTCCCCCGAGAACGGTGTGCTGACACCGAGTGCCGCGCCGCCCGACTTCGGCTCGGACCTGTGGCCGATCCCGGTGCGGATAGCGGGTTCGGCGTCTTCAGGGCAGATGATGCTGGTCGACCAGTCGGGCACGGTATACCGGCTCACCCCTGGGCGGACACCCGTGCCGGTATGGCGCGGGAATCGCCACCCTGACGAGCTCGGCGTGGTGGGACTGCCCGGCGGTCGCCTGCTCTCGTCGAGCTTCGACGAGTCGTGGGCACGGACCGAACTGATCGATGAGGCGAGCGGGCGAATCGCGTGGACCAGCCCTGTCTCCCTGTCGCCGACCCTGGTGGTGGGCGAACAACTGGTCGGCGAGGGATTCGGCCCGGTCACCGGCCTGATGTCACTCGACATACGCACTGGTGAGCGGCGGTGGCGGCGTGAGGACCTGTGGTTGAGGCCAAACCTGATTGCGGTGGTCGGCCAGGTGCTGTGGCTTAGATTCAACCGGTCAAGGCAACACACTCGGCGGGTGTGCGGAACCCCAAGCACTTTCGTGGCCTGGTGTTGAGTTTCCATGCGATCGCGTCCAACTCGTCCTGGCTCAGTGTCGCCAGGTTCGTACCCTTGGGCAGGTACTGCCGCAACAGCTTGTTGGTGTTCTCGTTCGTGCCCCGCTGCCACGGGCTCCGCGGCGCAGCGAAGAACACATCCACACCGGTGGCCGCTGTGAACCTCTTATGTGCAGCCAATTCCATGCCTCGGTCCCAAGTCAGCGTCCCGTGTAGGCGGGGATCGAGACCGGCGTAGGCCGCGATCAACGCATCGACGACCACCGTGGTGTGACGGCTGGCCAACTTCACGATCGCGAGGAACCGTGACTTGCGGTCGACCAGAGTCGCGATCTGACTGGTGTTCGACCCGAGTACCAGATCTCCCTCGAGGTGCCCGAGCGCACTCCGGTCCTCCGCGGTCGTGGGGCGCTCTTCGATCGAGCGGGCGTCGATGATCTGCGAGCGCCACTGCCCCTTTACAGTGTGCCGCTTGTTCTTCCTGATCGGCCGACCCGTCCGCAGCCGTTTGCACAACTCTCTGGGGACGACCTTCCAGCGGGTGGTGTAGATCGACCGGTAGATCGTCTCGTGACTGATTCTCATCGCAGGGTCGTCCCCGTGGTGCAGACGCAGGTGCCCGACGATCTGCTCAGGCGACCACTCACCCTGTAGCAGCGCCACCACCACCTTGCGCAACGCGGGGCTACGGCTCAGCACGCACTTCTTCGGACGCCGCGCCTGATCGTGCGCCCGCTCCTGCGCAGTGACGGCACGATACCCGTCGCGTCCGCCGTTCCTACGCACTTCTCTGCTGATCGTGGAGACCGCGCGGCCCAGCAGCGTGGCGATTGTTTGGTAGGACTGGCCAGCATGCAGGCCACGGGAGATCTCTTCCCGCTCGCGCATGGTCAAGCACCCAGCACGGGCCGTGCGCTGTGCTGGAGCTATCCCGCCATGGTGCTTCAGCACGGTGAACACCGAACCAGGTGGTTTGCCGATTCCCCGGGAGATGTCGCTGATCGACTCGCCCGCCCGCCACCTCCGCCATAGCTCGTCCTTCATCTCGTCCGACATGCCCGGCCTGCCCAGTCGCGCCACGCACCCACCTCAAGCAGCACTGTTGCTCTGACCGGTTGAATCTAAGACGGCTTTCTTCGCTCGGGAGACCCGGTGAACGTCTACCCGTTCATCGAGGCGGAGAACGCCAGCGATCGCGGCAACGTCAAGCGTGCCTGCGAACTGCTGAAGGTCTCCCGCGCCGCCTACTACGCCCACCACACCACCGGCCCCTGCCGACGTGTCCGCGACGACACCGCACTGACCGAGAAGAGTCAAGATCCACGACGAGTCCCGGGGAACCTACGGCACGCCACGAGTGCACGCCGAACTGCGGGCCCAGGGCCACCGGCACTCCCGCAAACGCATCGCCCGGCTGATCCTCACAGTCCGTGGCAGCGGGGCACGAACAAGAACACGAATGGCTTGCTGCGCCAGTACTTTCCCAAGGGAACCGACCTGTCACGCTGGAGTCGGGACGAGCTCGATGCCGTTGCCGCCGCGCTCAACAGTCGTCCACGCAAGACACTCGACTGGAAGACACCAGCCGAAGCACTGAACGAGCTGATACTCTCGCGTCAGTAAGCCGGTGTTGCGACGACCGGTTGAACCTGAGCAATACACCTCCGGGCAGTACGCCCGGGCGGCCGGAGAGATCGGAGTCCGTCTGTCGGTCGGGCGCAAAGGGCAGTGCTGGGACAATGCGGTCGCCGAGTCGTTCTTCGCCACCATCAAGACTGAGCTGCTCGACCGGCAGCCCTGGCCCACCAAAGCCAAGGCACACAAGGCAATCTTCGAATATGTCGAGGGCTGGTACAACACCCGCAGACGGCATTCCAGCCTGGGCTACCTCAGCCCCGCCGCCTACGAAGCCATGCAGTCGCCCGCTCCTCGATCTGCAGTAGCCTGACCGCATATCGACCCTGTCCGTCGAATCGGGTCAACCCCAGGTGCCCCCGGCCAACGGCACGTCGGCAAGCTCGTCACCGTCGTCATCGAGGACACCCACTTCCGCATCCCGCACGGTGAGGAAGAACTGGCAGTCCGCCCCCGTCGCAACCCTGGGCCCATCACTCGATTCAACGTCACCAGCGGAGAGATCGCCCCGCGACGAAGTCAAGCATCTTCTGACGACAAACGGTCAAGTATGTCCTGAGCCCTCACATTGACACCTCGGTTCAACGGTCGTGTATTACTCCATCGAACTGCCGGCCAGGCCTGAGTGCATGGCAGGAAGTCCCTGTCGGCCGGACGGGACGTACGGTCCTATTGAGGAGAGGAGGCAAGCCGCTGGCCTCCCACGGCATGCCAGCCCTCGTGGTGAGCTGGAGCGCCGCAGGAGGCCGTGTCGAGGTGTCGCAAGGTTGAGAACATGACTGTGCCGCGTCCGGTGGCCGGCGGTTGTGGGCCGCCGCGGCGTAGTGCGTTTCCTGTCGCGATCTTGGCATCTCGTCAGTCGGTGCTGCCGTCCGCGAGGGAGTCAGTCGGGGCGCAGGGAAGCCTGTGGCGGTTGAGCGTCCGGATGACGGTCGCCACGCCGTGGATGATCAGAGCGAGCCCGAGCACCCGGGCCACGAAGCCAACCCATACGCTCAGTGCTCCGAGGACGAGTTCACGCAGCTGCCTGATGTCTTCGATCTGGTTCGCTGGGCCTTGGGGATAAGGCATCAGAACCTCCCTGAAATGTACGGTGAGGGGCTGTCAGGACGCGAGGCCGGCCGACCCGGTTCAGGAAGGCTATGCGCCGTTGGCACATCTCAGGCACATTTTCGGTACATCACAAGCACAACTGATGGGGTGGGACGCGCATCGCCGCGGCACACTCACCGCCGGGACTCCGGCGCCGTCACCCTGAACGTGCGGAACACTCGGCCGATGGCTTGCTCGTCAAGGCCGCACACACGCAGGCGGGAACCAGAGCGACGATGTTGGGCTGTGCAACCGGCACGAAGCAGCCCCGGTCGAAGCCGGGGCACAGCGCGCCGCAACCGGTGTGCGTCACCGGGCCGTGGCGGGGTGTGCCGTTGCCGACCAGCACGCAGGTCAGTCCGCCGAGTTCGGCCTGCCTGGTACGACCGGGAACTCCAGAGCCATAAGTGGAGCCTATGGGAAGTTGAGATTGTTCCGGAAGTTCCGGTTCCCGACATAGTGACCGGACGGTCGGTCACCTACTCGCCGACCAACCGGCAGCGATCCGAGGCCGACCGCCCCGACCGGGCGGGACCGAGTTCGCCACGCCGGAGCCAAGCAGGTGGTCCACAAGACCGCCCGACTACGCGCGGCTGAGATTGGAATGCGCTTTCCGCCGGTGCACCGTCGCTGCTGGTACCGGTGTTCGCACTTGGGGGTATGACACCATCTCATGGCCGAACTCGAATTTCGCCACCTGCGGGTGGTACGCGCGGTCGCCGAGGCGGGCAGCGTCAACCGGGCCGCCACCCAACTCGGGATCAGCCAGCCCGGACTGACCGCGCAGCTCAAGCGGATCGAGCGGGTCCTGGGCGGCGAACTGTTCAAGCGCGGCCCGGATGGCGCTCAGCCGACCGCGCTGGGCAGCTTCGTGCTCAACCGGGCCGACGCGGTGCTGGCCGACCTGCGTGCGCTGGTGGTCAACGCGCGCCAGCGCAGCGGGGCTGACCAGCGGACACTGCTGCGGGTGGGCAGCATCCCGCTCACCATGCTCGGCAGGTTCCTCCGGCATCTGCACCTGGCCGCACCCGAACTCGACGTGCGCACCTGTGTCGAACCCTCTGGTTCGGTGTTGCTGAAGTTGTTGGCCACCAAACGAATTGATCTAAAGGTTGTCCCGTATTGATCAAGAGTGTTGGCGGGCATGGGTGACAGCGGCCTTGTCTGCTGTCGGGGGCCGCTCAGGCCGTCATGGACAGATTGCGCATCTGCGCGATGCCTCGGGTGGCGTGCCAGACACCGTCGCGTGTGCGGCGGCAGTTGCGCAGGATGTTCCAGGACTTCATGTGTGCCAGGGCGTGCTCTACCCGTGCGCGGACGCTCTTGTGGACGGTGTTGAGGTCTTCTTTCCATTGCGGCAGCGGTGGTTGTCCCTTGCGGGGCCTGCGGTAGGGCATGATCACCCCTGGGTTGCCCTGGTAGCCGCCGTCCGCCAGCACGTTCGCGCCCCGGCACTGCTCATCGACGCCGGAGTCGGTGTAGGCGCGGCAGTCGTTGCGGTTGCCCGGCGTGGGTTCGCCGACCGCGACCACCAGGCGGGTATTGGCGTCGATGACGACCTGCATGGTCACCGAATAGCGGTAGTTCTTCGACGAGGCGGACATGCCGCGGTCGTGGGTGGGCACCAGCGTGCCGTCCACGATCAGCACGGTGTCCGGGCCGTGCTCGCGGGTCACCGGCGCGAGCGCCAGCAGCGGCGCCAGGTGATCCACCACGCGGTTCGCGGCCGACTTCGAGATCCCAAACAACAGCGCGACCTGCCGAAACGTTAGATTCGTCCGGTAGTACACCGCCACCAGCAACACCCGATCCGCCAGCGACAAGCCCCACCGCCGGCCGGTGCCGGTCTGCTCACCACCCCGACGGGCCACGATCCGCACGAGCTTGCGAAACACCCGCACCGACACGCCCGTGAACACCGGCACCCACTCCGGCCGGTCCGCACTGATCACCTGCTCCACATCACGATCATCGATCTTGCCGAGACGGCGTTACGGGACAACCTTTAGCGGTGCTGGAGCGATTCGACGGTATCCAACCGCATCACCTGCTCGGATTGTCGGTGCGCACGATGGTCACCGAGCCAGTCTTCGTCGGAGTGGCCGACGGCCACCCGGCGGTCCGCGACGGAATGATCGACCTGGCCGACCTGGCTGGCTGCGAGTGGGTGCTGCCGCCGCCGCACGAGAACGCCGCGCGGATCCGGTTCCTGGACGCGTGCGAGTCAGCCGGGTTCACTCCGAAGGTCCGCCACTACACCTCCGACGCGGTCACCGCGCGTGCCATGGTCGAGGCGGGCTGCGTGTGCATGGCGGCGCCCAGTTTCCGGTCCAGTGGCGGTGTCTCGGCCTTCCCGCTGCGCGGCGACCCGCTGCGGGCCGAGGTGCTGTTCGCCATGCGCGCCAACGACACACTGGACCCGACCGACCGGTTCTTCCACTGTGCCGCACTGGCCTACCGGGCCGGCGTGGCGGCGAACCCGCACTTCCAGCGCTGGTGGGACGAGCATCCCCAAGAGCACGCGGAGTTGGACGCGGCGATCACCACCGGTGCGAACACCGATCCATAAAGTGCGCGTTATCCCCATCGGGGATTACCAGCTCACTTCCGGTCCGATCGATGCTCGCTTGGTCTTCATCCCCCTCGCAGATGTGGTCGAGCGCCGCGCGGGCTTGGATCGGGCGGTCTCCCGGGCGTGGTCACGGACCAGGTCGTGGAACCTGTACCGGCCCAGCGCCGGCTGGCCGAGCAGGTTCACGTCGACGAGGTCCTCCAGAAGCCGGGTCGTCCGCTCGATGCCGGCGTCGGCGATCGCAGCCGGGGCGATGTCCACGCCGGGGAAGTCGCCAAGCAATCGGTACAGCCGTTTGTGCTCGGGGCTGAGCCGGCGGTAGGACAGGGTCAGCGCGTTGCCGACGCTGCGGTCGCCGGCGCTGAGTGCGGGCAGCCGACGGTGGTCGTCCCGCAGCAACGACAGCAGGTGCTCAACCGTCCAGAGTGGACGGTCACGGAACCGACTGGCGGCAATCCTGAGAGCCAGCGGCAGGAATCCGCACAGCGCGGCGATCTCGTGCACTTCGTGGGCGTGCCCGGCGAGGCGACGCTTCCCCGCCACACGGGCGAACAGGTCGACTGCCTCCGGCCCGGACAGCACGCCCAGCGGCGTCATGCCGACCGCGTCCAGGCTGGTCAGATGGCTGCGGCTGGTGATAAGGAGCCGGCAGTCGGCGCCGCCGCCCGGCAGCAGCGGGCGGACCTGGGCGGCGTCGGCGACGTCGTCCAGCACGACCAGGATGCTCCGCCCGACCAGCAGCGACCGCCACAGCGCCGCGCTCTCGTCCAGCCGGTCGGGGATCCGGTGGCCGTTGACCCCGAGCTGCCGGAGCAGGGCGGCCTGCGCGGTCAGCGGCGCGTGCTTGCTGTGCGTGCGCAGGTCGACGAACAGCTGGCCGTCGGGAAACCACTCCCCCAGGCGGTGGCCGAGGCGGACGGCCAGTGTGGTCTTGCCGATGCCGGCCATGCCGCTGAGCGCGTGCACACCGTTGCCGCTCGTGGTCAGCAGCCTCTCCACGAGCTGGTCGGTCTCCATGTCCCGGCCCACGAAGTCGTGCACGTCGCGGGGTAGGAAGTTGTGGCCGGCCGGGGCATCACGGGGCGACACCTCCTGCCGCAGCACGGTCAGCTGCGCGGCCCGGAGCTCGGGGCCGGGCTCGATGCCCAGCTCCGCGGACAGCCGGGTCGACAGGTTCTCGTACAGCTTCAGCGCGCCGGCCAGCGCCGTCATCAGCCGCGCGTGCAGGCCCTCATGCAGCGGCTCGTCCTCCCGCACGGCTTCCAGCCGAACGATGGTCTGCTCGTGCCGGCCGAGCAGCCGGCCGACATCGGCCAGGGCCAGCGTCGCGGACAGCCGCTGCCGTGACAGCACGTCCACGACCGGCCCCGTCTGTTCGTGGCCGGCGAGCACCGGACCACGCCAGCAGTCCAGGGCCTGCTGGTAGGTGTCGTACGCGGCTTCCAGGTCGCCGGCCTCATAGTCAGCCCGCGCCTGCGCGGTGAGTCGGCCGAACTGCAGGAGATCCAGTTGCTCGGGGGCGAGGTCCAGTTGGTAGACGCCGCGGCCCACGGCGGACAGTCGCAGCTCCGGGCCGCACAGCAGGCGCAGCCGCCGCACGTAGCGGTTCACCAGCTCGCCATGCGACGCGGGCGGGCGGCCGGTCCACAGCGCGTCGGCCACGCTGGCTAGCGACAGCGGGCGGTTGGCCGACAGCGCGAGCAGACCCAGCAGCCGCGCCTCTCGGGTGTCGCCCAGCGACAGCACCTGGCCGTCGTACTCGACGACCAGCGGCCCCAGCACGCCGATCCGCAGTCCGGAACCAGGGAGGTTCAGCTGTGCCTGTTGACCAGGGACTTGTGGTGGAAATCAGTGCACCACGCCTGGACAGCGGCCATGGCCGCGGGCACTGTCCGTGCGACGGACGGGCTGAGTGTGAGGCCGAGGCTGGTCGTGGCAACCTGTATCCCGATCAGGACCGCATGAGCGGGCAGAACGCCGGTCAGGCGGGCGGCACCGATCATGTCGGCGAGCCCGACCTGGTGCACCGTCACGTGGGTGCCCGTGGTGGCGCGCAGCAGGTCATCCGCGTAGGTGTGCAGGCTGCCGGGCGGTGCGCCGACGTCCACGGCGTCGACGACCACAAGTGCTCGCGCCGTGGCGACCAGTGGGAGCAGTTCCAGTCCTTGTGTTCCACCGTCAACGACCTCGGTCTCCGGTGGCAGGCCGGTAGCGCCGTCGAGCGCCTGGACGACGCGCACCCCGATCCCGTCGTCGCTGAGCAGGATGTTCCCGATCCCGAGCACCAGCAGGGGATGCCGCGCGCCGCCGGTGTGCGTGCTGGTCATCCGACGCGGACGGTGACCGAGGCACCGTTGGACGGATCGTGTACGTGTACCGCGCAGGCCATGCACGGGTCGAAGGAGTGCAGGGTACGCAGGACCTCCACGGGGCGTTCGGGGTCGGCGAGCGGGGTTGCGATGAGCGCTTCCTCCCAGGCGCCGCGCTTACCCTCAGCATCTCGAGGGGAACCGTTCCAGGTGGTGGGGACGACGAGTTGGTAGGCGGCGATCGTGCGGTCGGACAGGCGGACCCAGTGGCCGAGCGCCCCGCGGGGCGCCTCGGTCGCACCCCACCCGTCCGCGGTGGGCGGCCAGGTGGCCGGATCCCACTTCCCGTTGTTGGCTACCCGCAGGTCTCCCTGGGCCATGTTCTCTCGCAGGGAACGCAGCCAGATCAGCAGGCGCGCCGCGAGAAGCTGAGTCTCGATCGCACGCGCCGCGACCCGGCCAAGCGTGCTGAACAGGTCGGTGGGGCGAAGTCCCGCTCCGGTGAGGAACCTGTCGACCGCTTCGCGGACCGCACCGCCGCTGGCCGCGTAGGCGACAGCGAGGCGAGCCAACGGTCCGACCTCGTACACCTCGCCCTGGTAACGCGGGGCTTTGAGCCAACTGTACTTGACGCTGGTGATGGACTCGTACGGCGGTTGCGGCCCCGTGTAGTTCGGACGGGTTTCACCTGCACTGGGGTGCTTGAGTGTCGCATCGCCCTCGGTGTAGGTGTACCAGGAGCGGGCGACTGTCTCGGCGATCGCGGTTTGGTCGACCGGCAGAACGGTGTCCAGCCTGCGCCCGGTGATCCGGCCACGGGGCAGGAAGAACGAGCCTGGCCCCGTGTCGTCCTCGGGAAAATCCCCGTATGACAACAGGTTTCCCGGCCCCACGCCCAGTACGGCCCACGTGGTCTTGTAATGCGCGGCAAGCAGTCCCACGTCGGGGACGAGGACCTTGTCGACAAAATCCTTCCCCGTGGTGAGCAACCGTTCCAGCTGGATGAGCGCCGCGGTGTTGATCCCGCTCGGGGCGTCCGGGGCCAGGGTCAGGGCCATGCCACCCACCGCGTAGGTCTGTGGGTGCGGATTCTTGCCGCCGAGGATCGCGTGCACCCGGATGAACTCGCGCTGCCACTCCAGTGCCTCCAGGTAGTGGGCGAGCAGGAGCAGGTTGGACTCCGGTGGGAGCGTGTAGGCGGGGTGCCCCCAGTAGCCACCTCCGAACAGGCCGGGTTGCCCCGAGTCGAGGAACTTCTGGATTCGTGTGCGTACCTCGCCGAAGTAGGCGGCGCTGTTGTTGGGCCAGCCGATGTTCGTCCGTGCACACAGCTGTGCGGTGGCGGCGGGGTCGGCTGACAGGGCGGAGGTGACGTCGACCCAGTCCAGGGCGTGCAGGTGGTAGAAGTGGATGACGTGGTCGTGCACGAACTGGCTGCCACTCAACAGGTTGCGCACGATCCGGGCGTTGGGTGGGATGGTGATACCCAACGCGTCCTCCATGGCGCGTACCGAGGCGATGGCGTGCACGTGCGTGCAGACTCCACAGGCGCGTTGCGCGATCACCCATGCCTCCCGGGGATCGCGGCCGGGCAGGATCAGCTCGATGCCGCGGAACATGGTGCCGGTGCTCCAGGCGTCGTGGACCATGTTGTCGGTGTGCTCGACCTCCAGGCGCATGTGTCCTTCGATGCGGGTGATGGGGTCGATGGCCGTGCGGTTCATCGCGCACCTCCTGTGTCGCCGCTGACCACGTGCAGGGCAAGGGGGGAGGCGGTGGTGGGAAAGGCGTTGCTGAGGTTGTCCCAGAACCTTGGCCGGGTGCAGCCCAGACAGGGTGCGCCCGCGGCGACCGGCCAACTCGTTCCGCTGTTGAACCGCACCGTCGCGCAGTTGGCCGGAGTTCCCGGTCCCTGGCAGCCCATCTTCAGCAGGCACCAGCCCTGCTGGTGGCCAGCATCGCCCCAGCTCAACACGAACCGCCCAGCCTGGTAGTGCTGCCGTCGCTCACACGAGCGGTGCAGGCAGCCGCCGTAGGCGAACTCCGGCCGCCCGAGGTCATCCAGCTCTGGCCACTTGGCGAAGGTGAGATAGTGCACGATGGTGGCCGTCAGGTTGTCCACGTTCATCGGGCAGCCCGGCAGTGTGATGATCGTTTTCCCGCTGCCGGCGAGGAACTCCCGGACACCGATGGCACCTGTCACACCTCCCTCGGCGGCGGGCAGTCCTCCGTCGAACGCACAGCTGCCAACGCCGACGACCGCCAGTGCGTCGGCTGCGGCCTCCCGCAGGATCTGGGTGAACGCCTTGCCCCCGACGCAGCAGAAGGCGCCGTTGGCGGCGGTGGGCACCGATCCCTCGACCACGAGCACGTACCGGCGGGAGTAGCGGGCGATGGTGTCGGCCATCCGAGCCTCGGCGGCCTTGCCGGACGGTGCCATCAGCAGTTCGACGTAGTCGATCGACAGTCGGTCCAGAACGAGTTCGGACGGAGTGGGGTTGGCCGCTTGTCAACGGTCATTGGGAGCTCCCCGGTCGCGGAAAACGGACGTCCCCGCTGGCGGACACGAGAAGTCCCCACTGATGGGCGTGATCTTCCGTGTGGGGCGGGTCAGTGCAGGGGCCGTACCCCCTTGCCGGAGGTGGCCTCGGTCAGCCGGAACGAATCACCCTGGGTGACCACGACATGAGCGTGATGCAGGAGACGATCGACGGTCGCGGTGGCCAGTGTCTTGGGCATGATCTCGTCGAATCCCGACGGATGGAGGTTCGAGCTGACCGCCAACGCCCGACGCTCGTAGGCGGCATCCACCAAACGGAAGAACCCTTCGGCGGCGTCGGTGGACACCGGCAACAGGCCGATATCGTCAACGATAATCAGGTCGGAACGGATCAGCCGGGTCATCGCCCGAGCCAGGGAGTCATCGACGCGGTGTCGGCGGACCAGTGCCCCAAGGTCCTCGATGGCGAACCAGGCCACCGTCATCCCGGCCTCGACAGCGGCCTGGCCCAACGCCTCGGTGAAGTGGCTCTTGCCGGTGCCCGAGGGGCCGCAGACACAGAGATTTTCCTTGCGGGTGACCCATTCCAGGGTCTTGAGCGAGTCCTGGACCTGGCGAGAGATCGAGGACGCGGTCTCGTCCCAATCGCCGAAGGTCTTGCCGGCGGGGAACCCCGCACGTTTGCGGCGGGTCCGCAGGTTCGCCCCGTCGCGGCCGGCGGCTTCCTCGGCCAGCAGGACACGGACGACCTCGGCGGGGTCCCAGCGTTGGGCCTTGGCGGTGGGGATCAGGTCGGTCAACGCCCGGCGGATGTGGGGCAGCTTCAACCGTTTGGTCAGTTCGATGGCCTCAGCCAGCGGATCACCGCTGGAACCGGTGATGGTGCGAAGTGGAGCGGCCATCAGTTCATGTCTCCTTCAGGAGCGATGCCGAAACGGGACCAGGCCGAGGTTCCTGGTTGCAGGCTGTGGTTCTCCGACGCTCGGGTCGGTTCCGTGAGGGTGCGGCCGAGATGGTGGTCGAGGATGGAGATCAGGTCGTTCTCGGCGAACCGGCCGGCGATGGCCGCGGTGCCCAGCGCCCGGTCGACCTCGTTGACGCCGTGCAGTTTGGCCAGCGCGATGGCCTCGGCCATCTTCGGTCGCATCCGCCGTGCCCCCGCCGCGGCGGCCTCCACCAACCACGCCCCAGCACCGGGCCCGAGCGCGAGGAACGCGGCCTCCTCGGCGGAGGTGGCCTTGGGAGTGCGATCGCTGTGCGCGTCCGGGCGGGGCGGATAGTGCTCGTCCTTGATCGCGGGGTTGCCCGGTGTGGACCGCGCATGGCGGGTCACCTCGACCGCGCCGGCGGCGCCCAGGGCGGTGACGACCAGTTCGTCGCCGTGGAAGCGGACCCAGACCGTCTGCTCGACCAACGCGTGCGGGACCGAGTAGCGCACCGAGTCCACCGAGATCGTCGCGTCGCCGGCGACTTTGCGGGTGGTGCCCAACGCGGCGGTGAACGGGTTGGCGGGCAACGGATGCAGCCGATGGCGTTCCTCGGCCAACGCCTCCAGGGGCCGGCGGCGTGTCGCGCGGTGGACCTTGTCGTTGACCTGTGTGGTGAACTCCTGGCAGGCTGCGACGAGCTCGACGAACTCGCCATAAGCCGGGCGCAGGTTGACGTCGGTGGGCACCAGGTCTCGTTTGGCGATGCGCACCGTGGCCTCCGAACCACCTTTGGTCTGAGGGTCAGCGGGGACACAGGTGCGGATGGTCAGTCCGTAGTGGTGCGCGATCTCGACGATCTGTTGGTTGCGCACGGGAATCCGCGCGATGTGGTCGGTGGTGACCGTGCGCTCGTTGTCGGTCAGTGCGTAGGTCGGCGCCCCGCCGATCTGTCGTAACGTGGCGTCCAAGCATCCGGCGATCGTGGGTAGTGTCTTGTCCAGAACCGGCGTCACCACTCGAAACCGCGACCAGGCCAGCCACGCGCACCACAGCCAGGTCTTGCGTCCGGCGATGGTCGGGCCGTCGCCCCAATCCCATTGCAACCAGAGTCCTGGCTCTGGAATCCAGGGACGGAAGACTCGCCGGTGGCCGGCGCGATAGGAGGCTTTCGCCGCGGCCACCGCGCGTCTGGTGGTGCGGTCGGTGCCGGTGAACCCCATCGCGGTGATCTTCTCGTGGACTCGGTCGGCGCCGATCCCGGCCGCCCGAGCGTTCGATGAGCTCCTCGATCTTGGGCAGGAACTCGTCGATCATCTTGGGTCTGTCTTGCCGCTTGGTCGGGTCGGTGCCCTTGCCGCGCAACTCGACGTAGCGCTTGACGGTGTGATGGTCGCAGCCGGCCAGGTCGGCGGCCGCGCGGTAACTCCCGGTGAGGTCGTAGGCTTCCAGAATCTCCATGATCTCCTCCTTCGTCTTCACAACCGGTTACTGGAACAAACCGGACGGTCAGACACCAAAAGGATCACGAGTCCATCAGTGGGGAGCTCCGCTGTCCGCCAGCGGGGAGACAACCAGACCGGCTATGGGGAGCTTCGCATTTCCGCCGTCAGCCGCTCGCAGGAAGCCCTCGATGTTGCCATTGCAGTCCTGCCCGTTCAGCCACAGAACGGGCAGCCGCGGCGTAGTGGTGAGTGCGTCGGCTATCCGCGCACCGAAAGGCTCAACGGGCAGAGCGAGCATCCCCGCGATGTAACCGCACCAGCGAAGGAACGACCGCCGCCCAATCCCGTCCTGCGCAAGCAGCGCGGCGATCGACCGCCCGTCGGTGCACGCTTGACTGCGCGCGGTGTCATGTGTCCGGGTGGTTCCGTTCCGCGCCATGGCACACCTCCTCCGGCACACAATCGCACCCCCCACCCACGAGAAGCAGGGGCCAAAGACCCCAGAGGGAACTGAGTACGTGATCGATACTCAGCATGTGGCCGCCACAGGTTTCTTTGCGCGTATGCCATGTGGCTGGCTAGGTGGCCGATGTGACGTCCACCTGTCGGCATGCCTGTACCGTCCCACTTGGTGTCCACAACGGTCTCTTGACGTACATGCGCCACGGACAACTGCCCGTCACGAACTGCGTTCGTGGATGCCAAAGCTGCGGTCCGGCCCTTGCCCAACAGGCACTTGCACCGAACGAGTCAAGAGGATCCCCTTGCCGCGATCCAGCCTCCGCGAAGCGATGCGTTCGCCGCGACGGCGCCACCGGTCACCGAGATGGTTGCGGTTCGGATACCCCGCCGCGCCGAGTGGCGGGACGGCAACCAGAGTGGCGTCGGTTCAGCACCGAGCACATGGGCCTGGTGGCAGGGCGCAAGGCTGCCCGTCGACCCGCGCGTTCACGACTACTCGCTGAACTCTGGGCAGGCGGGCGTCTCTGTCTCGCCGCGTCGCACGAGCGATCCCTGCCCCACCGTGGTGCCCCAGCCGTTGTGCTGGACCGGACCGAAAACGAGCCGAACGCCCACGCGGGTGGAGGCACCCAGCCGGGTAGAGCCGCTCGGGCTTACGCCAAAGGCGTGTACCTGGTCGAGCCCACGGCGGTACGCCGTATCGGCCCCTGGAGCCCAGACACGCAGGGTCATAAGCTGTCCGGATGCGCGAAATCTTCCACGCCGAGTTGGACCAGTTCGGCCAGCAGTTGGCCCTCATGTGCCACACGGTCAGCGAGGCGATGGAACAGGCGACCCGCGCCCTGCTGGCGGCAGACCTCGCCCTTGCTGAGCGGGTCATCGGTGGTGACCTCGCGATTGACAAAGCCCGTACGGCCGCCGAAGATCACGCCCAATCACTTCTTGCGCTCCAGTCGCCAGTGGCCACCGACCTGCGTGTCGTGTTCGCCGGGCTGCGGGTCGCGGAAAGCCTGGAGCGAATGGGAGACCTGGCCCGGCATGTGGCGCAGGTCGCCCGCCTGAGGCATCCGGAGCCAGTGCTACCGGACGATTTTCGGTCGGCGTTCGCCACCATGGGCCGCGTTGCGGTACAGATGGCCGCTGGCGCCGAGCAGGCCATCCGCGACAGCGACCCGTCCTTGTCACAGTCGTTGGCGGAGGCCGACGACCAGATCGATGCCTTGCACAGCAGCCTGTTCACGGCGATCAACAGCAAGGCCTGGAACCACGGTGTCCAGGTTGCGGTAGATGTCGCGCTGTTGGGGCGGTTCTACGAGCGCTACGCCGACCACGCTGTCTCCGTCGCCCGCCGGATGGACTTCGTACCAACTGGCACACTGTGGAGCGTACGCGAGCAGGCCGCCAGCAAGTCGGGCCTGACGGAGCCCGAGCGCGGCGATGGGTGACTACCCGGGCCTGCTCGGTGGAATGGTCCTGGTGGAATTCAGCTTCAGCATCACGGTCGTGAGTCTGTTCGCGCTGGGGATCCGTGGCTTGGCGCAGCGCAGCGAGGCCAAGCGCGTCGGCGCGTCAGGCGTTCTCAGCCTGACAACCGCCATCGTGTGCTTCACCGCCTGCGTGGCTATCGTGGCCTACGGGCTGTCCCTCATGCTCAGCCGATGACACTGGCCACTCTCCAGCAGCGGACGCTGTGTGGCGGCGCGCTCTGTTCGCCTGCGAGTCGGCCTTGACGACGTAGACCTCCCAGGGCTCCTTGCCGGGGCCGTGTACCCAGACCTTGTCCTGCACGGCGTAGCAGCAGGTGGTGTCGTTCCCCACGTCGGTGAACAGCCCGAGCGCGGACAGCCGCTCGCTGGCCTCGGTGACCTGCTCGCTGGACTCGACCTCCACCCCGAGGTGGTCCATCACCGTCTCCTGGCCTGGCTCGCCCGCCAGCAGTACCAGCTTCAACGGTGGCTCGGTGACGGCGAAGTTGGCGTAGCCGGGACGGCGTTTGGCTGGTTCGACGCCGAACAGCTTGGTGTAGTCGGCACCGTGCACGCCACGGCCGCGCCCGGCAGCACCCGGCCTACCCGTTCCGTGCGGGTGATGTTGACGGTGTGCCACCCGGGGTCCGTCGGCTGGCTGCGCCGCTGCGGACAGGGCCCTCCTGCCCCACTGCACGGTGGCCGAGGCCCCTACCCGAGGCGGGTATGCGTGCGAGGGTGGAGGGCATACCAGGTCGGGACAGCACCATCCCAATCGCCGAGTGGTAGCGGACGTGAGAGCGAGGTGAGCACGAGTTCGCCGCCGGCTACTGGCTGGCGCCCGCGCGGGCATCCTGATCCGCTCCACCCAGGCCCTGGAAACCGCGCACCGGTTCGACCCGATCGTGCTGGACAAGACCAGCACCATCACCGACGTCCACACGGCGGGCGTCCCGGTGGCCGCCGGAGCGCTCCACTCACTGCTCGACCTACGACTCATCGCCGATGATCGCCACCGCGGCGATGGCGCTGTCGGTGGTCGGCAACGCCAACCGGCTACGCCGTTACCGGCCCGGGCCCCTGCCCCCACTCAGACACGTCCGCGTCCACTGCGAGGTGATCTCCTGATGAGCGTCAAGATTCTCGTTGTTCTCCTGACCGCCACGGTGCTGCTCGTTGGGGTCGCGCTGACGATCGGTGGTGGATCGAGCATCCCGATGCCGGGCACCACCGGCCTGTGGGGGCACGGCAGGATGATGGGCGACGGCCGCCGTGACCCCGGCACGGCGATGGGTGCTGCGCTTGCCGATGCGCCCGGTCCACGGGTGAGCGCGGCGCAGGCCACCGAGCTGGCCCAACAGATCCCCGCGGGGGCGAGCGTGGACCGCACGGCCCGCCAGGTCACCTTGAGCGGTTCGGCGGTGTCGTTCGCAGCAGTGGCCAGCCAGTCGAGCATGTACAGCTTCCAGATCGCCGGAATGACCAACCCGAGCGTGACCGTCCCCACCGGAGCGCGCGTGAGCATCCAAGTGATCAACGCCGACGACGACATGGCCCACGGAGTGGTCGTCACAATGGCTCATCCCACATCGTGGATGCCGATGATGGCCGCCGGCCCGGCATTTCCCGGCGCCGGGCTGTTCGCACTCGGCGAATCGACCTCGGCGGGCCTGCACACCGCCACGATCACCTTCACCGCCGGCACACCCGGGCGATACACCTACCTGTGCGCCGTGGCCGACCACGCCCGACGCGGCATGCTCGGGTCCTTCACCATCCAGGACCATGGGTAAGCAGTGCCAGGAACCGGATCTCAAGTCCGGTCCACTCGACAGGGGCTTCCGGCCTCACACCAGCCCCGGTTTCGGGAGGGCTTTCGCCTCTGCAACCAGGCTGGCCGGGGCGGTCCCATGAAGTTGTACCAGACCACCAAACCGAGGAGGTAGCGATGGCGGTGCCAGTTCACAGGCCCCAGCACGGGTTGTTGCCCAACCTGATCGACTGGGCCGAGTCCTTTCCACCGCTGCTCTGGCTCCAGCCCACACCAGGCATCCAGGGCATCCGGATCGAGGACCGCATTGAGGACGGCAAGTACGTGGTGCGGGCGGAGTTGCCAGGCATCGACCCGGACGAGGACGCCACGATCACGGTTGACGGTCGACTGCTGACCATCTCGGCCGAGCGCGCCGAGGAAACCACCGAGTCGGGCCGATCCGAGTTCCGCTACGGCTCCTTCTCGCGGACCATCACGCTGCCCGCCAACGCCAAGGACAGCGAGATCACGGCGACCTACAACAGGGGAATCCTGACCGTCACAGCGCCGCTCGACGAGGCGGCCACAGAACAGCGCAAGATCCAGGTCCAGAACGAGAAGGAGAGCTGATCGCCCCGAGGCCGCGGGGACAACGCCTTGAAGCCACCTGAGCACGCGTGCGCCCGCATCGAGGTCTACGGCCAGGTGCAGGTGATCTGCTATCGGTCGCACGTCTACCTGCTTGGGCACTGGACTCGGTATCGACGATAGCTGGAATTGGGCAGATGTGCTCCGACACGGACAAGTGGGTGCGGCTGCGCTCGGACCTGGAGGCCTTGACCGTCGCGTTGGCTGACGCAGAGGAGCAGTGGTCCTCGTGGCTGGCCGCGGTGGAACCTGGGCAGCTGGGTAGTGCCCGCAACCTCGTGCACTACTGGGCGATCCGGCAACGGGACCTCAGGGACCTGCAACTCCGGCTCGCAGCCCTCGGGTTGTCCTCGCTCGGGCGCAGCGAACCGCATGTCGCGGCCACCCTCTATGCCGTCGAACGCGCCGTGTACGCGCTGTCCGGCATGCCCTGGCGTTCCTGCCGCAGAGCCGCGGCCCAACCGGGGGAAGGATCGCGGTGGTTGACCGATCGAGCCGCCGATCTGCTCGGCCCCGTTGCCCCCGGCCGCCGGGCCAGGGTGATGGTCACCCTGCCGTCCAGCGCAGCTGACGACCCCGATCTGGCACGGCGGCTCCTCGCCAGGGGAATGAGACTGGCCAGGATCAACTGCGCACACGACGACGCGGATGCCTGGCGGCGGATGACACACAACGTCCGGGAAGCGGCACGGTCGGCCAGCGGGGACTGTCGGATCGTGATGGACCTGGCCGGTCCGAAACTGCGCACAGGGCCACTTGCGCCGGGGCCAAAGGTCGTCCGATTGCGGCCAACCCGCGACCTGCTCGGCCGGGTCACCGCGCCAGCACGCTGCTGGTTGACCCCGGCTGAACGGCGCATGGCGCCGCCCGATCCGCGGATGACATCCGTACCAGTGCCGATGGCCTGGCTGCTCGCCCGGCGCGATGGCGAGACCGTCACGGTGCGCGACACCCGTGGAGCCAACCGGGCACTTGTGCTGGCCAGGTGCGGCGACGGGATGATCGCCACTGTCGAGCGGACCACCTATTTGGCGACTGGCACCCCGCTCGCCGACTCCTGCACCGTCGGGGAACTGCCGGCGGTCGAGCAGCGCCTGCTGCTGCGCGCCGGTGACGTGCTGGAACTGACCAAGGACTGCGCTCCCGCACCGGTTGGCCCAGGTCAACTACGCATCGGCTGCACTTTGCCGGAGGCGATCGAGCACGCCGAAGTGGGGCAGCCGGTGCACATCGACGACGGCAAGATCAGCGGCCGGGTCATCGCCAGGACACCGGAACTGCTCAAGGTCCGGATCACACGGGCCGGACCCAATGGCTCCCGGCTGGCTGGCGGCCGTGGCGTCAACCTCCCCGAGACGCGGCTACCGGTCTCGGCACTGTCCAGCAAGGACCTGGCTGACCTGCCGACTGTGCTCGACCTGGCGGATGTCGTCGAGTTGTCCTTCGTGCGCGACGCCACTGACGTCGAACAGCTGTTCGGCGAGTTGGACCGGCTGGGTGACGACCGAGTCGGGGTCGTGCTGAAGATTGAGACCAAGCAGGCGTTCGAGCGGTTGCCGCAGGTGTTGCTGACCGCGATGCGACGGCCTCGAGTCGGTGTGATGATCGCGCGCGGTGATCTGGCCGTCGAGTGCGGCTACGAGCGGTTGGCTGAGCTGCAGGAGGAGATCCTGTGGCTGTGCGAGGCCGCGCACCTGCCGGTGATCTGGGCGACCCAGGTGCTGGAGCAGTTGGCCAGGCGTGGCCGGCCGTCGCGGGCCGAGATCAGTGACGCGGCGATGAGCGAACGCGCCGAGTGCGTGATGCTGAACAAGGGGCCCTACATCGAAGAGGCCGTCAGCACGCTGGACAACGTGCTGCGACGCATGTCGAGGCATCACTACAAGAAGAACGCCTTGCTGCAGTCACTGCACTCCTGGCGGCCGGACCAGTGAGGCAGGTTGTTGGATTCCTGTGCCAATCGATCTTGAGCGGGCGGCACGGCCATCGACAGCCGGCGCCCCGACGGATCGGTTGAACCTGGGCAGTTCGGATCATGGGCATTCACCAGGCGTGCCAGGGACTCCGGGCTCGTGCCGTTACCTGGAGACGAGTACCTGGAGATCTTCCACACGTCCTCACCCACTCGGGTGCTACCACCAGCGGTCGTGAACCGGGACGGTCGTACCTGCGTCTGCCGGAAGGACATGTCCACGAACGCGCGGCTCCCTCAACTCGCCGATCGAGCATGCATTCGTGGTGCCGACCAACAATGCCGAAGCGCCCCCGGTACTGATGCCCCCGCTCGTGCTCTGGAGGCCATTCGGCTACGCCTTGCGGAGACGGGAACAGTTCATGGACGACAGCACCGGCGCAACGCCCGTGCACGCATGCGCAGCAACTCGAATGACCCGCCGCACCCTTCTGCGCGCGGCCACACTAGGTGGCTTCGTCGCGGTGTCGATGCCTTCGCACGCCCAAGCCCGAGGCTCTGGACCGCGCCGACCGGCCCTCGCTGACCGCGGTGCGCGAACAGGCGGCACGCTGGACCCGGCACGGATCGCCAAGTACGCCACCGCCGTGCGGGTCCTACCAGTGATGCCGCCCGGCGAGCCCGTGCCTGGCATCGACAACTACACGATCGGAGTGCGCCAGTTCCGGCAACAGATCCTGCCGCCCGGGCTGCCCAGCACGCTCGTGTGGGGCTATGGTTCGACATTCGACGCCACAACCTTCCACAGTCCCGGGTTCACCATCGAGGCACGCGCCGGCCGTCCCGTCCGGGTCACCTGGGTGAACCAGCTGGTCGACGGCGACGGCCACTTCCTGCCCCACCTGTTACCGGTCGACCAGACGCTGCACTGGGCCAATCCCGCTGGTGGCGTCTCAGGCCGGGACAGCTGCCCCATGTTCACCACGACACCTGGCGCCTACACCGGCCCCGTGCCGGTGGTGGCACACCTGCACGGTGCGCACTGCAGCGAGGAGAACGACGGCTATCCGTCGGCCTGGTACCTCCCGGCCGCCCGCGACCTGCCCGCCGGGTACGCGACGGTCGGTTCGTTCTACGACCGCCACCGCGCCCAGGCAGCGGACCGTCTGGCCGTGAACTGGCTGCCCGGCACCGCCGTCTGCCAGTATCCCAACGACCAGCCCGCAAGCACGCTGTGGTACCACGACCACACGTTGGGGATGACCCGGGTGAACGTCCACGCCGGACTGGCCGGCTACTACCTGATCCGTGGTGGCGACTGGGACCTCCCACCCGGCACGTTGCCCGAGCCGGCCCCCCGACACGGTGGCCTGCCCGACACACGTCACCACGAGATCGCCCTCGTGGTCCAGGACCGCTCGTTCAACCGGGACGGATCCATCTTCTTCCCAGCCGGCCGCGGCTTCTTCGGTGACACGCCACCGGATGCCACGTTCATCCCGGTCAGCGACGTGCCGCCGATCTGGAACCCGGAGTCCTTCGGCAACACGATGGTGGTCAACGGCCGCGCCTGGCCCGTACTGGCGGTCGAGCCACGCAGGTACCGGTTCCGATTCCTCAACGCGTGCAACGCCCGCACCCTGATCCTCAAGATCGCACACAATCCGCTCGCCGCCAGGCCTGCGCGATCAGCACTGCCGTTCTGGCAGATCGGTTCGGACGGCGGCTTCCTGCGCGCTCCCGTACAGCTCGCGCAACTGCTGTGCGCACCGGCCGAACGCGCCGACGTCATCGTCGACTTCACCGGCCTCACGGTCGGCACCGAGCTGTACCTCATCAACGAGGGCCCGGACATGGCGTTCAACGGGGCCGCCGACGCCACGCCCGCCGACCCTGCCACCACGGGGCAGGTGATGAAGTTCGTCGTGACACCGCTGACCTCGCCGGACACCAGCGTGCCGCCAGCGCACCTGACCCTGCCCGCGCCCAGGCCTGCGACGGCTTCCGACCACACCTGGAAGATTTCGCTGAACGAGATGCGCTCGCGGTCCTACCCACAGGCTCCGGCCACCGCCATGTTGGGCACTGTCCACGCGGACGGCACAGCCAATCCGCTGCGATGGGGAGCCCCCGTCACCGAGACCCCGGTCGTGAACGCCACGCAGACGTGGGAGATCGCGAACTTCACCGCGGA
This sequence comes from Kutzneria viridogrisea DSM 43870, assembly GCF_000525635.1. Taxonomy (NCBI): domain Bacteria; kingdom Bacillati; phylum Actinomycetota; class Actinomycetes; order Pseudonocardiales; family Pseudonocardiaceae; genus Kutzneria; species Kutzneria viridogrisea. The sequence goes on along the minus strand of NZ_CP007155.1, from coordinate 4,715,977 downwards.
CGCGCATCCGATCCACATCCACCAGGTGCAGTTCCAGATCACCAACCGACAGCCCTTCGGTGGATCACCCCGTCCGCCGGAGAGCTGGGAAACCGGGCTCAAGGACACGGTGATCGCCTACCCGAACGAGTTCACCCGGTTCACCGCGCGCTTCGACATCCCCGGACGCTACGTCCTGCACTGCCACATCCTGGACCACGAGGACAACGAGATGATGCGACCGATCCAAGCCGTGCTCGCTCGACCATCTGCCGCGCAGACGACGTGAGCTCGGCGAGGGCCGGCAACCTGCCAACAGCCTCGCTGACGCGCTCGACCTGTCCGTGCCAGCCACGCCTTCCGGCTCTTACCGCATTCTCACCACGGTCACATCAAGCCCTCACCCGATTAGGCAATGGTGATCACCGTTGGTTCCGGATCGATCCACGAGGGAAGTAATGAGCACCATCAACGGTCTGCCGGCCCATGTCCTGCTCGTGCACGCGATCGTCGTGTTGCTGCCGTTGAGCGCCCTGCTGCTGGTGCTGAGCGCCGTCTGGGCCAAGGCGCGGCGCATGCTCGCCCTGCCGAACGCGCTGCTGGCCGTGCTCGTGCTGATCCTGGTCCCGATCACCACCGATGCCGGTGAATGGCTGGAGCGACGCGTCCCCCGCACGTCGCTGCTGCACGCACACACCGAATTGGGTGACACGGCCCTGTTTGTCGCGATCCCAGTGGCGGTCCTCGTGCTCGTCGTGTGGTGGCGCCAGCGCGAAAGTGCCATCGCGTCGCAGCCGTCTGCCGAGTTCGGTGTGGACGAAGTCGCGGGTAGCGGCACGTCGACGATGACCATGACAGCTGTGCGTCGCAGGACTTTCCTGGCCCCGGCCTCCAGGGCGGTCACCACGGTGATCGCGGTCCTCGCCGTGCTGGTCGCTGGTGCGGCCTGCTACCAGGTCTACCGCATCGGCGACTCGGGTGCGCAGGCCAGCTGGCAGGGTCGGTTCAGCTCCGAGCCCGCTCCCCGCGGCGGCCACTGACCGAAGTGCCCGAACAGAGCAGCGAGCCCGACCACACCGGGCACGGACCTGGCGGGAGTGACGCCGCGGCACGCGAACCGGTACGGCACCGCACCGACTGGGCGCCGTGGCGGCATCATGGTGCGGTGCCGTACCGAGTGCTGGTCGCAGACGACGACCGGGCGATCCGTGAGTCGTTGGTGCGCGCCCTGGAACTGGAGGGCTACGAGGTAGTCGAGGTCAGTGACGGTGTCGACACACTGGCCACGGCCCGGCGCGAGCGGTTCGACGTGCTGATCCTGGACGTGATGATGCCGTCCGTGGACGGACTCGGCGTGTGCCGGGTGCTGCGGGCCGACGGGGACGGCACGCCGATCCTGATGCTCACCGCGCGGGTGGAGACCACCGATCGGGTGGCCGGGCTCGATGCGGGGGCCGACGACTACCTGCCCAAGCCGTTCGAGCTGGACGAACTGCTCGCCCGGCTGCGGGCGCTGCTGCGGCGCGCCGCCCCGGACGCCGCGGGTGGGCCGGGCCAGCGGCTGCGGTTGGACCGGCTGACCGTCGATCCCGGTGCGCGGCGGGTGTGGTGGCTCGACACCGAGATCAGCCTGTCCAAGACCGAGTTCGACCTGCTGGAACTGCTCGTCCGCAACACCGGGATCGTGCTGGACCGAGCCACGATCTACCGGCGCATCTGGGGCTACGAGTTCGGCCCGGAGTCGAAGAACCTGGCCGTCTACATAGGCTACCTGCGGCGGAAGCTCGAGGAGGCGGGTGCCCCTGAGCTGATCCACACGGTGCGCGGCGTCGGCTATTCGGTGCGATCGACGTGAATCTCGCTGCCCGGCTCGCGCTCGCCTTCGCCGCCGTCGGCGCGGTGGTCGCGATTCTGGTCGGCGTGTTCAGCTACCAGACCGCGTCCGACCGGATCCACGAGGAACTCGACCGCACGCTGTTGACCACCGCCGCGGCGATCTCCACTGGGGCGACCGCGGTGCTCGCACCGAACCCGGCGATCACCGGCCCGGGCAACGACCATGACCAGGCGCAGCCGATGGTCGCCCAGCGGATCGTCCCTGACGGGAGCGTCCAGCGCGTTGGCGGCCGCCTGGCCGCCCTGCCGATCACCCTGGACGAACGAGCCCTGGCCGTGCGGGGCAAGCCCGGCGAGCACCTCTACTACGACGTCACCGCGGGCCCGGACGACTACCGCGTCGTCACCGTCGCCCTGAGCTCCGGGCAGGGCGCACTGCAGCTGGGCATCGACGTCGACGGGACGCGGCACGTCCTGTCCTCGCTGGCCACCCGAATCACCCTGGTCAGCGCGTTGGTGCTGGTGGCAGCGGCGGCCGCCGGGTGGTTGATCGCCCGCCGCGTCACCCGGCCGCTGGTCCGGCTGACCAGGCTGGCCGAGCAGGTCAGCTCCAGTGGCCGGCTCGACGTCGAGGTGCCCGTCGATGGCCGCGACGAGGTGGGCCGGCTCGCCACGTCGTTCGACGCGATGCTCAGCCGCCTCGCCACCTCACGCGACGACCAGGAACGCCTGGTGCAGGACGCCGCGCACGAACTGCGGACGCCGTTGACCAGCCTGCGCACCAATGCCCGGGTCCTGCGCCGCTTCGGCGAACTCAACCCTGGCGCGCAGGAGCGGCTGCTCGAGGACGTCGACGGCGAGACCCGCGAGCTGACACACCTGGTGGACGAACTGGTCGAACTGGCCACCCGCCGCTACGAGGAGGAACCGCCGGAGCCGGTGGACCTCGCCGAGGTCGTGACACGCGCCGCGGAGCGGGTTCGGCGGCGCTCCGGACGAGAAATCCGTGTTGACGCCGAACCAGTGCGCATGCTCGGGCGGGCCCGAGCACTCGATCGCGCGGTGACCAACCTGCTGGAGAACGCGGTGAAGTTCGACCGCACCGGGACGGTCGAGGTCGTGCTGCGTGGCGGCCACGTCGAGGTGCGCGACCGCAGGCCCGGCATCGCTGAGGCCGACCGGGCGCACGTGTTCGACCGGTTCTACCGCGCCGACACCGCACGTGCCCTGCCCGGATCGGGGCTGGGCCTGGCGATCGTGCGGCAGGTCGCGCTGGCGCACGGCGGTGAGGTCACCGTGACGGCCCGGCCCGGCGGCGGTGCCGTGGTGGGGTTCGCGGTGGCCGACGACCGGCTCTCACCGGACTCTTAACCGCGCCAAGCTCGCTCCTCACCCGGCGAGGGCAGGGTGGCGGGAAACCGATCTCAGGAGCCCTCGTTGACCGTCACCCACCGCGCCGCCACACCACTCGCGCCGAGACGGCCGCGTCCCGTCCGGGCGTGGTGGCGCGACGTCTGCGGGCTGACGGCCTGGTTCAGTGTGCTGTTCGTGCTGGCGCTGTGGGTGTCCGGCCGCGGCGTGCAGGACCTCGCAGCGGACCCGTTGACTTCGCTGGGACGGCTGACCGGTCTGGTCTCAGCGGACCTGCTGCTGCTCCAGGTGCTGCTGATGGCCCGGATCCCGTGGGCGGAACGTGGATACGGCCAGGACGAGCTGGCCCGCCGACACCGGATGGTGGGATTCGGCTCGGTGACGCTGGTGCTCGCGCACATCACTCTGATCAGCCTCGGCTACGCCGCGACCGACCACAGTGGACTCCTGCGTGAAGTGTGGGACCTGGTCACCACCTATCCCGGCATGCTGCTGGCCACGGCCGCAACGGCGGCCCTGGTCCTGGTCGCGGCGACCTCGATGCGCGCCGCCCGGCGGAAGCTGCGGTACGAGTCCTGGCATCTGCTGCACCTCTACGCCTATCTCGGCGTCGGGCTGGCGCTGCCGCACCAGCTGTGGACCGGTGCGGATTTCACCGCGTCCCCGGTCGCGACCGTGTTCTGGTGGACGGCCTACGGGCTGGCCGTCGGGGCGCTGCTGGTCTGGCGGGTCGCCGTGCCGATCGTGAGCAACCTGCGGCACCGACTGGTCGTCGACCGCGTGGTCCACGAGGCACCCGGTGTGGTGTCGGTGTACCTGCGCGGGCGGGACCCCGGGCGGCTCCCGGTCGCGGCAGGTCAGTTCTTCGTGTGGCGGTTCCTCGACGGCCCTGGGTTCACCCGCGGCCACCCGTTCTCGCTCTCGGCCGCGCCCAACGGTGTCCACCTGCGGATCACGGCGAAGAACCTGGGCGAGGGCAGTGCCCGCCTGGCACGGCTGCGGCCGGGTACCCGAGCGCTGTTCGAAGGCCCTTACGGTCGGCTCGGCTCGGTGCGCAGCGGCCCGAAGGTCACCCTGATCGCCGCCGGGATCGGCATCACGCCGTTGCGGGCGCTGCTGGAGGCGATGCCCTACCGGCCCGGCGACGCCGTGCTCCTCTACCGCGCCGGCTCCCCCGGCGATGTCGTGTTCCGCCGGGAACTCGACGCGATTGCCGCCCAGCGCGGGGTCCACCTGGCGTACCTGTACGGCCGCCGGTCCCGTGCGCGGACGTCCTGGCTGCCAGACCGCTACCGGGGCGCCTCCGACGCGCACGTTCTGCGGCACTTGGTCCCGGACATCGCCGAACACGACATCTACGTGTGCGGCCCCGAGGCGTGGACCGCGGCCGTTGTCGCTTCGGCGCGAGCTGCCGGCGTGGCCCGCAGCCGCATCCACACCGAGAGTTTCGCCTGGTAGGAAGGACCGACGAATGCGAAGGATCGCCCTGGTCTTCGCGGCCACGGTGTCGGTGGTGGTGCTGCTGTTCAGCTACCGCACCAGCACCCACCCGGACGCACTCGCCGCTACCGGACCGCGGACTCGGGTGTCGGCCGGCACGGCCGCGCCGAGCCCTTCGTCCACCCCGGCGACGCCCGGCAGCGCCCCTTCGGCGACAGGCGGCGCTGGTGTGAGCGGAAGGTACGACGGTGGTGCGGTCCAGACCCGCTACGGTCCGGTGCAGGTCCGGATCACGCTGTCCGGTGGGCGGATCACCAACGCCCAGGCCCTGCAGGTGCCCAGCGGGAGCGGCCGCGACATCGAGATCAACGACATGGCCGTGCCCGTGCTGGTGCAGGAAACTCTGCAGGCGCAAAGCGCCCAGATCGACACCGTCAGCGGCGCCACCTACACCTCCGAGGGCTACATCGAGTCCCTGCAGTCCGCGATAGACGCGGCGCACCGGTGACTGACCGACGCGCCTGGGTGGAGCAGGTCATGGGCATGCCAGTCAGCCTGCACCTGCGCGGCCCCGGCATCCGCGACGATCCACGCGCGGTCGCCGCCGCGACCGGCGTGTTCACCTTCCTGCGCGAAGTCGACCAACTGTTCAGCACCTACCGTGAGGACAGCGAGATCAGCGCGATCCGCCGCGGCCGACCTGGCCGCCATCCGCTGGTCCGTGAGGTGCTCGCGTTGTGCCTGGAAGCCCGGGACCGCACCGAAGGCTGGTTCGACCCCTGGCTTCCCGGCGGCTTGGATCCCTCCGGTCTGGTGAAGGGCTGGGCGGTCGAGCGCGCCGCGGCCGCGCTGCATGCTCTTGACGACGTCGACCACTGTCTCAACGCGGGGGGCGATATCGCCCTGCACGTCGCGTCGCCGTCCCGGCCCGCGTGGCGGGTGGGCATCGAGGATCCGCGCGATCCGCACGCCCTGCTCGGCGTTCGGACGATCCGGACCGGCGCGGTCGCGACGTCCGGCACCGCCGCTCGCGGCCCGCACATCATCGACCCCCACCGTGGGATGCCGGCCACCGGTCTGCTGTCGGTGACGGTATCCGGTCCGTCCCTGCTGTGGGCCGACGTCTACGCCACCGCGGCGTTCGCCCACGGACCCGGTGCCCAGGCGTGGCTCCGGCAGCGAGCACCGGAGTACGAGATCACCGTGGTGGCCTGAGCCCCTCGGGCGGAGTGCGTGTCAGGCTCCGCAGCCCGCCGGGACCTCAACCGTCCCAGCGCGAACCGGTGGCTTCACGGTCGATGCGGACCTCGAGCGAGGCACTGCCGCCAGGTGATCGTGGACGCGATCTTGTACCTGCGTGTTCCCTCATCCACGCGGGGCGGCGCCGGCTGCCCGAACCACGCGCGCGTCAGGTCCCGGGAACACTGTGGCCTCACGGCTGCTCTCGAGCCAACGTACGACGTACGGGGGTGCACCGTCCGCGCCGCGCACTTCGAGGATCAGTCCTCGCTTTCCGGGACGGCCGATGCTGAAACTCTCGACGACCAGCATGTCGCCAGCTTCGGCATACATGTTCTCACCTCACGTATCCTGTTTGCCAATGCTGCTCACCTTGTGCCGTGCGGCTCACGCCCTCAACGTGGAACTGCGCCTTGTGGCCGACACCCCGCCGGGAGTGGCGTTGTGGATGGTCAACCGAACGTGTTGTCCAGTTTCACCATGAGGTGCGTGCCGAACCAGTCACTGGCAAGACCACTTACCGCTTGCAGCGCACCGGGTTCCTCGAACAGGTGCGTGGCTCCCGGGATGACGGCCAACTCGGTCGTGCAGCGCATTCGGGCTTGCGCGCTGTGGTTGAGGTCAAGGACGGTCCGGTCTCGACTGCCCACAATCAGCAGCGTCGGGGCCTTGACCAACGGAAGCCGACCCCAAGCGAGGTCAGGCCGCCCGCCACGGCACACAACGGCTCCGACGCCTGTGTCCGATTCGACTGCCGCCCACAGCGCTGCTGCCGCCCCAGTGCTTGCGCCGAAATAGCCCACTTGCGCGAACCCTTCCCGCAGTTGTCGAGTCGCGGCGGCAAGCCTGCTGGCCAGCAATGCCGCATCGAACACCATCGTGCGATCACCCTCCTCCTCCACAGTGAGCAGGTCGAGCAGCGCGGTCGCGAATCCCTTCTGGTTGAGTGCGGAGGCCACGAACCGGTTGCGCGGACTGTGGCGGCTGCTCCCGCTGCCGTGGGCGAACACCACAAGCCTGTTCGCTCCAGTCGGCACTGCCAGGCGACCAGCAAGTGCCGTCGTACCCGCGGTGGGCCGGATGTCCCGCTCGCAGATCTCCGGTGGGTCGGGCTCGGCGTCGGACCGTTGGTTCACGACTGTCGCCCTATCAGCGGCAGAGGCTTGAGCGAGCAGGGAGACAACCTCCCCGTCACTGGTCTGTCCGAAGTCGACATACCACTCCCCCACACCGCAGAACTGTCGTGGGGACTCCAGGTAAACGACCTCGTCGGCGACGGTCCGCAGACTGTCCACCGCGTCCTTTGCGCAGACCGGGGCCGCGACGACCACCCGCATGGCACCTTGTTTCCTGGCAACCTGGCAGGCGGCATGTGCGGAAGCCCCGGTGGCGATCCCGTCGTCCACGATGACGACGTTCCTGTCAGCCAGGCACAGCTGGGGACGATCTCCACGCAGACGCCGCGTGCGGGCGGCGAGTTCCACGAGTTCGTGGTTGGTCACAGCCCGCAGTTCCACGTCGGTGACACCGGACCGACGCACCACGTACTCGTTGAGAATCCGAACACCGCCCTCCCCGATGGCTCCCATCGCCAGTTCGGGCTGGAACGGAACACCGAGTTTGCGGACCACGATCACGTCCAACGGCGCGTCGAGGTGTCGCGCGACTTCGAAGGCGACTGGAACACCACCACGGGGAACACCGAGTACCAGTACGCTCTGACCGCGCAGGCCTGCCAGCCGTTGAGCTAGGCGTTTTCCTGCCTCAGACCTGTTCTTGAACGGCATGGGGTCCTCCGTCCGAGTCTCGGCGCTAACCAGATTCGGTTTGCCACCAGTGCAGCCGACGCCGAAGCGCAGGACAAGCGCCGAACCTCGTCGTACGTGACAGCGAGCAGCCCGCCGTTGGACGCATGGGTGCCACATGTTCCGAAGCAGCCACTAACTGTGTCCCTGCTGGCTTCGACCAACCAGGAAGCTGACACACCGGTCCAGCGTGGACATTTGCTCGTAGTCCTCTTCCTCGATGCGCAGCCCGGTCCTGCGACTCAGGTTGGCCACCAGGTTCTGGAAGTCCAGCGAGTCGAGTTCGAGCGCGCTTCTCAGGTCAGTGTCCGGCGCGAGGCCGTCCATCTCGGCATCTGGCCCGACACGCAGCAGTTCCGCCACGACGATCTCACGTGATTGTTCTGGGGTCACAACACCTCCGGTCGTTGCAGCAACTCGTTGAGCGTGCTCAGGAACCGGGCGCCGGTATGGCCGTCGGTGGCCCGGTGGTCTGCGGACAGGGTCGCGGTGACCATGCTCCGCACACCGAGCAGACCGTCGACCGCACATGGGCGCTCGCTGAGCTTGCCGAAGCCGACAAGTGCGACCTGAGGCGGGTAGATCACCCCGTGCACGGACTCCACGCCCAGGTCGCCGAGATTTGTCACGGTGATGGTCGCGTCGGTGAGCTCGGTGCCCCGCAGACGCCCGCTGCGGGCTCGCCGCACCAGGTCCCCCAGCCTTCGCATCAGTTCCGCCAGGTCGAGCTCGTCGGCGCTGCGGATGGCCGGCGCGATCAGGCCGCCGCCGCGCAGTGAGATCGCAACCCCGAGGTGGACCGCTGTGCCGGGCGCGAACTGGTCGTCGAGCCAGTGACCGTTGAACGCGGGTACCCTCCTGGCTGTCACCGCGGTTGCCTTCAGCAGTGCCGCGGCGGCAAGGACGCGGTCCTCGACGGGCAGTTCCAGATTGCGCCCGCGCAACAGCGCGTTGACCCTGGTCATGTCAATCTCAGTGCTGAGGTAGTAGTGGGGGATCTCCCGCTTCGATCGGGCCATCAGGCGTGCGGTGGCCAGTCGCATGGCCGTCAACCGGTCCGGTTCCTGGGGCGACTGGGTGGTCGGTTCACCCGATGTCGATGGCTGGTGGGTCGCGGCGGCTCGGACCTGTGCCGCCCGCACCGGCGTGCCCGTGGAGTCGCTGGTCAGGGCCGCCAGGTCGACTCCGAGTTGCTTGGCGAGTTGGCGTGCGTAGGGCGTGACCTGGGTTCGGCCACCCTCTACGGCCTTGGGCGTGGCCACCTGTGCGGCGGGTGCGCCGCGGGGCTCGGGCGTGACCACCGGTGCGGCGCGGCGGACGTCCGCCCTGGTGATCGCACCGTTGCGGCCGGTGCCCGATACTGACGCGAGGTCGACCCCGAGTTGCTTGGCGTACTCGCGTACCGGTGGGCTTGCCAGCGCTGGCGGACACGGAGGCCGTGGAGCAGCGGGTTGCGGAAGTTGAGCCGGCTCGGTCGTGATCGTGGCCAACGGTGTGCCCACCGGCACCCGCTCGCCCTGCGGCACCATGATCCGCTCAACCACGCCGCTGTCGAAACACTCCACCTCGACGGTGGCCTTGTCGGTGTCGATCACGGCGACGACATCTCCCCTGCGAACGGTGTCGCCCGGTTTCACCAGCCACTGGGTCAGCGTTCCCTCGTCCATGTCAGCGCCGAGCGAGGGCATCAGGAAGTCAGCCACCTCCGGCCACCACCCGGCGCACCGCGGCGACGATGTCCGACTGCTGGGGAAGGGCCGCCCGTTCGAGGTGCTGGGCATAGGGAATCGGCGTCTCGACGGTGCAGACCCGCTCCACCGGGGCGTCGAGATCGTAGAATGCCTGTTCGGTGATCCGGGCGCTGATCTCGGCGGCGAGGCTGCCGCTGCGCCAGCCCTCGTCCACCACCACCGCCCGATGGGTGCGGCGCACCGAGTCCATGATCGTCGCGTCGTCCAGCGGACGCAGTGCCCGCAGGTCGATCACCTCGGCGTCGACGCCGGCGGCGGCCACCTCCTCTGCCGCCTCGAGCGACTTGGCCAGGGTTCCGCCGTAGGTGATCACGGTGACGTCGGTACCGGCTCGCCGGACCGCGGCATGGTCGATATCCACCGGTGCCAGTTGTTCGGCGAGCGTGGCGGCAGTGTTGTAGAGCGAGGCGTGTTCGAAGATCAGTACGGGGTCCGGGTCACACAGCGCCGTCCACAGCATTCCTCTCGCGTCGGCCACCGTGGCCGGCGCAACCACCCGTAGCCCCGGGATGTGCGCATACCAGCCCTCAAGGCTGTGCGAATGCTGGGCTGCCAGCTGCCGGCCAGCCCCCGTGGTCATCCTGATCACCAGCGGAACGCTGAACTGGCCGCCGGACATGTGCGGCATGGTCGCGGCGTTGTTGACGATCTGGTCGAGTGCGAGCAGGCTGAAGTTGACCGTCATGATCTCCACGACGGGCCGCATGCCGACGAGGGCAGCGCCGATGCCGGCGCCGACGAATGCCGATTCTGACAGTGGGGTGTCGCGGATACGCTCGGGCCCGAACTCCTCGATCAAGCCGAGGCTCACCGCATAGCAGCCACCGTAGCGGCCGATGTCCTCCCCCATCAGGAACACGCGCTCATCCCGGGTGAGCGCATCGCGCAGCGCCTCCCGCACGGCCTCGCGGTAAGTGGTCTTCCGAGTGGTGGTCATCGCGGCCGCTCCGCGTACACGAACCGAGTCAGGTCCTCGACCGGCTCGACCGGCGCGGTCTCCGCCATGGCGACGGCCTGGTCCAGCTCCTTCTTGATGCCCTCCTCGATCCCAGAGAGCTCATCGTCGGTGAGTTCACCGTGGGCGCGCAGGTCGGCAGCCAAGCCGTCGATGGGATCGCGTTGCTTCCAGCGCTCGATCTCTTCCTTGTCCCGATAGCGATCCGGGTCGTACATCGAATGCGCGCGGAAGCGGTAGGTGCGCAGTTCCAGGAAACACGGTCCGGCTCCGGCACGCACTCCCTCGACGGCACGCTGTGCGGCCTGTGCAACCGCTACCACGTCCATTCCGTCCACAGGCCACGAGGTCAGGCCGTAGGAGCTGGCGCGCAGAGCGAGGTCGGTCACCGCCTGTGCCTGGTTGAGGGCGGTGCCCATCGCGTACAGGTTGTTCTCACAGCAGAACAGGACTGGCAGTTGCCACAGCGCGGCGAGGTTCAGGCACTCGTGGAACTCGCCCTCGGCCACCGCACCGTCGCCGAAGAAGCACGCGGACACCCGTCGCCTTCCGGCCATCACGTCACCGAGAGCCAGTCCCACACTCAGCGGCAGGCCACCGGCCACGATGGCATTGCCACCGTAAAAACGGCGTCGCACGTCGAACAGGTGCATCGACCCGCCGCGCCCCCGGCTGCACCCGGTCGCCTTGCCGTACATCTCGGCCATCACCGCGTCCATCGGAACTCCACGAGCGAGTGCGTGACCGTGATCCCGATAGGTCGAGACCAGTGCGTCGTCCTCGCTCAGTGCGTGGGTCACTCCCACCGCCACTGCTTCTTCGCCGACGTAGAGGTGCAGGAATCCGCGGATCTTCGACGCGCTGTACAGCTCCGCGCAGCGCTCCTCGAACCGGCGGATGCGCAGCATCTGTCGCAGCAGGTCGGTTCGGTGGTCGATCGGTGTGTCCTCCGGCTGGGTCTCGGTGGAACTCATCCCGGGCCCTCCACTGTGGATAGATCACCCTCTGGCATACCCAGCTCGCGGGCTTTGAGCAGCCTGCGCATGACCTTGCCGCTGCGGGTGTGCGGCAGGTGTTGGTCGAAGGCGAGTTCCTTGGGTGCCACCGCGCCGAGTCGGCGTCGCCCGAGGGCGATCAGCTCGGTGCGCAACTGCTCGCTCGGGTTGTACCCGGGTCGCAGGGACACGAAAGCCTTGACCACTTCGCCGACCACCGGGTCCGGTTTGCCGATGACACCGGCCTCGGCGACGGCGGGGTGCTCCATGAGGACGCTCTCCACCTCGAACGGACCGATCAGGTGGCCCGCAGACTTGATCACGTCGTCGGCGCGGCCGACGAACCAGTAGTAGCCATCGGCGTCACGGCGGGCCAGATCCCCGCTGAGGTACCAGCCGTCGGCGAACGCCTTGGCGTAACGCCGCTCGTCGTGCAGGTAGGCGCGGAACAGGGAAGGCCAACCGGGGCGCAGCGCGATCTCGCCGACCGTGTCCGCTTCGGTGATCACTTGCACCCGGTCGTCGACGACCGCGGCACGCCCGTCGCCGCCGCGCCGCAGCAGGGCCGCCTCGACACCGGGCAGCGGTCGCCCCATTGATCCAGGGCGGATGTCCATCGCGGCGAAATTACTGATCATGATCGCCCCGGTCTCGGTCTGCCACCAGTTGTCGTGGACCGGCAACCCGAACACCTGCTGGGCCCGCACGACGACCTCGGGGTTGAGGGGTTCCCCGACGCTGGCGACGTACCGCAGCGCTGAGAGGTCGTACCTGCTGGCCAGCTCGGCTCCGTGCCGCATCAGCATGCGCAGTGCCGTGGGTGCGGTGTACCAGACAGTGACCCGTTCGTCCTGCAGGATCTGATACCAGCGCCGCGGATCGAACTCGCCCTCGTCCACAATCGTGGTGACCCCATGGGTCAACGGCGCGATGACCCCGTACGACATCCCGGTGACCCAGCCGGGATCGGCTGTGCACCAGTAGACGTCCGAAGGATGCAGGTCCAGGGCGAGCTTCGCGGTGGCGTAGTGCGCGACCACCGCCTCGTGTACGTGCACGGCACCCTTGGGCATTCCCGTGGTACCACTGGTGAAATGCACCAAAGCCATCAATTCGGGATCGGTTGGTGGAATCACGAACTGCTCGCCGACCGACATCAAAGCCGATGCCATGTCGATCGTGCCGGGTACCGCCTCGCCTCCGACGAGCAGAACGTGCTCGAGGTGCGGCAGCTCCGCCCGCAGTGCCGCCACCTTTCGCCGGTACAACTCCGGTGTGGTGACCAGGACGCGCGCATCGCCCAGCCGCAGCCGTTCTCTGATCGGTTCCGGCCCGAATGCCGCGAACAACGGGGCGAACACACTGGTGTTCTTCAGTGTGCCCATTGCGACGATATACAGTTCGGGCACCCTGCCAAGTAGGGAGAAGACGCGATCCGTCCGGCCGACACCGAGCTGGCGCAACACGTTCGCGAACCTGTTGGTCGCGGTCCGCAACTGCCCGTAGCTGATCAGTGTTGTCCGGTCGTCACGGCCACGACAGCGCAGTGCCACAGCATCGGGCGTGCCAGCGGCGTGGCGGTCCACCGCCTCGTGGGCGATGTTGAGCCCGCGGCCCCCGGGCAGGCCAGCCAGCCAGCCCCGCGCGATCGGCCAGGAGAACTGCCGTCGGGCGGTGTCGTAGTCGGTGAGGTTGTGCGGTGCTGCGGAGCATCCCTTCTCGTGAATGACTTCCGCCATCGCTGGTCACCTCCAGTTCCCACCTTCGAGCATCGCGAGAATCGGTGGCGGAGCACAGGGACGAAGGTCACTGTTTCCCATCGCTGAAGTACCGCTTCGAGTAGGCATACCGCCGCGCGAGTAGACGTCCCTGACGGGCCAGGCTGATCACTTCGCCCGGTACTCGATCGTCCATCGGTGCCGCACCGCCTTCGGTGTGCTCCTGTTCTCCGACTACGGTTCAGTGCGTGCCGCGAATGTCCAGGCGACACTGCTCCGAGCGCGATGCCACGGCCTTCTGCTCCAGCAGATCGGCGCCGCACTGGGCGATGGTGCGAGCACAGACGCCCGGCTTGACCTGGCGGCACCTGGACCATCGCAATCGCGCGTTCAACAACGAGGTCAACTCGCTTCGTGGCAAGCCTGAACCAAGCAGTGGCCACCACGCCGAGCTGGTATGTAGGGCCTGCTGTCACGGCCCAGCAAGGCCCCTCCGCCCCGCTGTCGGTCGAGGTCAGATCCCGGGCATGCGCTCAGCCTACGTTGCCTGCTCCTTAACGGCTTCCTCCACGCGCAGGGCTGCTACGCAGTCCCCACCAGCTGTCGACCCACCGGGCGGCATCTCGGACGAACCGTTCAGCCCGCTGCCTGCCGTCCTGTCGGAGCCGGACCGCCTGGTGCTGCACGTCATCGAGCAGGGTCGGTCGCGCCAGCTCGCGGCTTCGCCTCTGACAGGACATCGTGCAGCCGCTCGACGAACCGCAGTGACTCCGCGAGCCCACGCTGCCACACGTTGCGGCCGAAGATCAGTCCGGTCGCGCCCGCCCGGATCGAGGCTCGAGCCTTGTCGAGCATGGCCTGGTCCCCTGCCCGTTCTCCGCCGGAGACCAGCAGGAGCGTCCTGTTCGCCGACCGCACGACAGCGTCAATGGCCTGTTGCGCGCTGAACTCCGCGTCGTAGGAGGGCGGAACCCCGGTGCGCATCTCCGGGTGTGGAAAGTTCACCTTCACCATGTCAGCGCCCAGTTCGCTGGCCGTGCGGGCAGCATAGTCAACGGCGTAGAAGGAGCTCCGCCCACCTTTGGCGCCCACCGCACTCCCCCGCGGATAGGCCCACACGACCAACGGCATGCCCGCTCGTTGTGCCTCGGCCCTGATCTGCCGGTATTGGGCGAAATCCTCACTCTGTGCAGGAGTGCCGACGTACAGCGTGTACCCGACCGCGTCGGCGCCGAGCCGCACGGCGTCCTCGACGCCGGCGTGCAGCGGGGACAGCGCATGGTCGGACGGCGGGATGTCGGTCTTGCCGTTGAGCTTGAGGATCAGCGGTACCTCGCCCGCGTAGTCCCAGTAGAACTTCTCGGCGAGCCCGATCTGGATGGCAATACCGTTGAAGTGTCCGTCCACGGCCAGCCGCAGCACGTAGTGCGGGTCGCTGGCCTCCTGGTTGGCGAAGAAGTCGCGCGGACCGTGTTCCAGCCCCTGGTCATAAGGAAGGAAGAGCGCCGTACCGTTGCGCAGTCCGTGGTGGTGCAGGATGCGGTGCAAGCGAGCCTTCTTGCCGGCGTTCAGCCCGAGTTGGTTCAGATCGCGTCGGTCAGCCATGGGGTGTCCCGTCCAGGTGTTCCTCGCCTGCTTGCCTTGCCAGTCCATCCGACCGCACCCGCACCAGGGTGCGAAGAGGCGAAAGGCCCCGGAGCACCTGGGCCGAGGCTTCCGCTGACCAGCACCTCGCTGCTGGCGAATCCACGTCACCCGCCTGCCGTCGGGGAAGGCGTGCTCTCACGGATATGCGCTGCGCATCGGGGCGACCGTGAGCTGGCTCTGGCCGGACATGTGCCTGGTGCACCCCCGGGCGTGCGGTACGGGCAGGATCACCGATTCGGTGTTGTCGGGCGGGTACACCCTCAGGCCGTCGACCGGGGTTGGCTCACAGGCTGTGAAGTCGTAGTTGTCGACGTTCACCTGGTTCAGCCACCCCAGCGCCGACTGCCCCTGCTGGAGCACCACCTCCGGCTTCGGACCTGCCTCCCTGGAGGCGGCATCACCGATCTGGTGGCGGTCACCGCCGGCGACGTAGGACACGCCGGGGTAGCCGGTGATGCCGCATGGGTTGTTGCTGATGTTGGTGAGGACGATCGGCCGGTAGAAGTGCCCCACGGCACCGTTGCCCTCACCGAGGACGATGCTGAGACTGCTCGTGGCGCAAGTCTCCACCGGTGTCCTGGTCGCCGTAGCGACGGCAGCGGAACTCGGTGTGCCGAGGACCAGCGCGACCGCAAAGGTGCCGCCGGCCAGTGCGAGCGAGTGCGGACCGAAACCTGTCCCGGTCATCTGGCGACCTCCCGAGAACGCCTTGTGCCCTGTGCTGCAAGTGTTTCCCGAAACCGGTTGCCTCCGCGATCGCACGCGATCGGTTGCCCGGTCGTGGCTCGCGGGTAATGGTGACAAGCATCGGATCGGTGAGATGGATCTGTGTGTCGACTACGCCGTTGACCCTGCTGGTGAGCGTCTCCGCCAAGCGGGTCTTGCTCTTGGGTTCGAGTTCCCCGTGCAGGGTCACCACGCCGAGTTCACGTTCAAGGACGCCCTGGACGATCTCCGCCACGTGCCCTCGTCCTTGCGGGAGAAGACACTGAGCACGTCGCGCCAACTGAGGATGCCGAGCAGCCTGGCGGCCTCGACCACCGTTGCTCCGGGACCGATCGTGCAGGCGAGTGCGGTCATCAACTCACCAGCGGTCGTAGCCTCGAAACGGTCACGTTCCCAGTCGCGTCGCAACCACTCCGGCGATACCCACGCGCACGATGTCCTTGTGGGAGGGGCCCTCCTGAACCGTCGCCACATCCGCAGTCATCACGTTCTCGATCTTTCGCTGGTTCATCGCGGCCTCCATATCCCGCAGGTTCAACGGTAGGACCCGCCCGCCCAGCCGACCAGTGGCATGCGCCCTGAAGACACCAGGACTTCATACCCTGACTGGCCGAAGACCAAGATCATCCATTGTGGATAGCCTCCTCACCGCTCGACGCCGAACATGGCTTGGGGCACCCCGTCGAGTCGCAGTTCGGCCATCAGTCGCAGCCTGATCTCACGCAGGTGCATCGGCCGAATCACCGGGCGCAGGCGCACGCCCTGCTGACGCACCTGTCGTTCGGCCAGCCCCATGGCGGCTCCCGCCAGCACGTGGTCACGCCGATCGTCACCATCGGTGACCACGATGATCATCGGGTGGGCGAACAGCCTGGCCGCGACAGCGCGCACCGCGTCGTCGTATGGCGGCACGAGGCGTCGCGTCCGCGCGGGTACGAGCGCCTGCACCGAGGGCTTGTGCCAGGGCGCGATCTCAGCGGCGCAGCGGCGGTCACCGTCCAGTTGCCTGCTGACGTCGAGCAGCAGCCGGGCCAGGGACGCGGTCTGCTGCTGGTCGGTGACCAACTCCAGCCGGGCCGTTCGCAGACAGTCGGGCAGCGCTGGTGACGTAACGCGATGCGGAACGACCCTGGCCACCAGGTCGGACCGCAACGGGTCGGGATCGAACTCGATCTCCGCCTGAAACCCCATGCCCTGCAGCGCACAGACGAGTTCGGCCAGCGTCGTACCACAGGACAACAACCGGTCCAAGCCCGCGCTGTCGTGCCGCTCGTGTCCGCCGTGGTCGACCAAGTCGATTGCCCGACCATCGAACTCCAGCAGCCAGGGCGGTTCCTGGGAGAGCATCGGAGCACGCCGCACCTGGGCGACCAGCCAAGCCCGCTGTTTGCGGGTCCACCGCCTCATCGCCAACTCCTCCCCACCAGCGGCCACCGAGAACCTCCCCTGCTTCCACCGAATGTCGGTGCGGCGCCACTCCCGAGTCCACTGTCAGTCTCGCCAGCGGTTGAGGGGCCAGCGCGGCAGCCGGTACCGCCCGTACAGGACCAGTTCAGCGCGCGCGTATGCGTCGTCCGGTGCCAGTGGCGCACTGGTGAGCTCACCATTGGCGTCAATCCAGATCGGTACCTGATCGCCGGTGTGGTGCCCGAGCGTGACATCGATGTGCCAGCACGCCTGCCATCCGGTGTCGGCCGCGAAGGAGGCCGCCACAGCTGGAACCGTGTAGACCGAGGCGACCTGGTGGCCGGTCCGCGGCAGCTCGGTGAGGGTGTGCTGAGTGGTGGGGGTGATCGGCGTGGTCATCGCTTCCCCTACTCGGCTGGCGTGATCAGGCCATAGTGCCCGTCGTAGCGGCGATAGAGCACCCCTGCGCGCGCGTGTTCGGCGTCGAGGAAGAACACGAACGGCTGGCCCGACAGGTCGAGCCTGTCGATGGCCTCGGTCGTGCTCAGCACCGGCGCGTCCTGGTCGCTTATGGTCAGTGACACGGTGAAGGGAGTCAGGTGTTCGCGGGGCGCCGGGTTGACCTGGGCCAGCCGGTACCCGGTGGGGTCCGTCCGGTAGAGCACGCTGTCCTGCTCGCTTCCGGCCTCGGTGAACAGGTGGAAGTCGTAGTCCATCATGTCCATCTCGAACGCGGCCTCGTCGATACCGATCCTGGACAGCGTGTAGGACTTGTGGCGGATGATCTCGCGTTCACCCGCTGGCCGGGGGAAGTAGGTAAGGCGGGATGTGCGCGGAGTGTCGTGCCGCCACTCGTGGGCCACAGGGGTGGACATCCTGCCGCGCCTGGCCTCCCAGTGCTGGGCGATCCGTTCCAGCCGGTGGGCGAGTCTTGTCTCGAGCAGGTCCACCGCCTCCCGCGCGGTCGGCGCTTCGACCTGGGCGCGCACGATTCTTCCGCTGATATCGAGGGTCGCCTGGGCTACGACCGGCCGCGCCACGGCGGGATCGCGATGCGTGGTCAGTCTCACCTTGGCGTACAGAACGCGATATCGGACGCGCCGGGTCACGCGGGCAACCTTGTCCCGCGCGTACTGCACGACGTCCTCGGGTATCGCCTTGCCGACTGCTACCTGCACGTCCTGAGGCGAGATCGGTTCCACCCGGTGCATGAGACCTCCTCGGCTAGGACACTCTCACTCTGAGCCGAACAGCCGCAGTGCCTAAGGTCCTGACCCGGACATGCCGGAAGTCGTTGGTCTTCAGCGGGCATCAGGCTGGTTGCCCATAGCGTTGATCACGGGTGGCGACCCGCAGTTGGAGTGCTGGTCGCCACGTCCGTCGGGGCCGTCGTAACGCTGCCGTTGCTGGTCGTCGACGGGGCGGTGGAGGCTGACGCCGTCGTTGTGGTGGACCTGGCCGGGGTGCTGCTTGCTTGCGTCGTGGTTGTCGGTGATGGGTTCGGTGTGCTGGTCGGGCCCGGAGTTCGCGTTTGGGTTGGGCGCTGCGTGGGCCGCCCGAACAGACTGCCCACCGTGGTCCCCGCGTTGCCTCCGGAGATCGGGCCACCATGGAGCAACTCCACGCCGGTCAACAAACCCATACCCAGCACGAACGCCGCTACGGCCAGAACGATCAGTGTCGGCCACTGGTGCCCGCGCCATCCGTTGCCCGTCGGTATGTTGATCGGTTCAGGCATCATGGCTGACAAGCGCTTGTCCAGCGCAGGTCGGTCTGCGGAATCACTGGAACCAGGTCGCGGCGCCTGCCGCGAACGCAGTGATTGCCATGCACGATCCAGTGAGTGCTGGTAGACGGTAGCACCGACCGCCGAGACCAGGCTGGCGAGACCAGCGCCGATCACTGTGCCGGCGACACCGAACAGAGAGCCGAGAAGCGCGGCGGTGACAGCAGCCAGAGCGCCAGCGATCAACTGGATCGGGCGCAGTGCGGATCTGCTGGTGCCCTTGTCATCAACCATGGTCCCGCGAGCGACTTTGAACGGCGCAGGGTACTTGGACAAACCGGGTGAGTTGGAATAGGACGACCTCTTCCTGGCCACCAGGGCCGATCGATTGGACACCGAAGGCCGGTACCGATCTCCAGCAGGTGCTGCGCATCGGTGAGGACGAGGCCCTCGATCACCCGCGCGGACCACGACGGCTGCGTGGTGACCTGGTTGTCGCCGCTTGGAATGACCGCATCGTGAGTGGCGAACGTAGCGTGGTCAGCGGGGGCGAACTCCGCCTGGATCGTGTCAAGCGGGGTCTCGTCGCCGACACCGGCCAGGCTATGTGCGTGAACCAGAGCCTGCCGAACCGCTCAATGAAGATGCCCATCCCGCCGTCTGGCGCGATTTGTGCACACCGTCGACCGAGAAGTGAGCGGTCCTCTGCTCCCCCATGAGCGCATCGCTACACCTGCGGCCGCAGCAGTGCGCGTATGCCGTCCGGCAACCGGTCGAGTGCCTTGCTGACCTGACCTGGGGATAGATGGCGCTGCGCGACCGCTGTCACCGCCGGTGCCGCGCGGTGCACGTCCTGCAGGGAGATGTTGGCATCCCGCGCGAAACGCGACTCATAGGCGCTGGCGTCGTACCGCTGTGGGACCGAACTGGGATCCCACCCCTCGTAATAGATTCCGCGCAGCAGTTCGGGCAGTTGCGCGGCGAAGTGCGCGCTGGCTTCTACCGTGAGCCGGTCACGCAGGGTGTGCAGCCACGCGCGAAGGACCCGGTAGGCGAACTTCCGGTCGTCGGTGTCGAACTCGCTGGCCACATCGCGCACCCACTCGTTCGCGGCCTGCACCGCGTGATCGAAGACGGACGCTTTCGTCGTTGGCATGATCAGCCTCCCAGGGCATCACTCCCCGGCAACGAGTGTCCAGCCCTCCCGCACGAGGGCTACAGAGGCGAAAGTCCACCCTGGCTCGGTGCACTGTAGGGCGACCTCAGGTACGGCGTGTGCGGGAACGCACGCCGCTACCCACTGAATCCGCGCTGCGACTGCCTTCACGACCACGAGTGCGGACCGGCCGGGCATCGGCCGTGGTCATGCGGTGAACCAACTCGCCGAGTCGGCGTTGGGCGATACGGACCAGAGTCCTCGGGTCGTAGGGCTGTACCGATTCACTGGCCCGCGCGGCGGGGCAGAAGTCCCTGCACAGCAAGGGACCGGGACCCTAGGGGCGGCAGCGCGGTCCGAACAGACTGGGAATGAGGAGAGAAGCGATCACGCTGCGCGACCGACCGTGGATCGGTGGGCAGTCGAGGGAGTGCGGAGATGGCAGGCACGGTCGTGGTCGGCGCGGACGGTTCGCCCGACGGTGCAGCGGCTTGGGAATCTGCCTACCAGGAGGCGGTAGCACACGATCCTGGAGCGACGTGATGCCGGAGTGGGCCCAGTCCTCGCCGTTCCAGGGGGCCGACTGGCTCGCCAGGCAGAGATCGGAATGCCGCACGCTCACCGAGCTCCTCGCCGATTGGTCGAGGCGGCGACAGCGCGGAGCTGCCTCCTCCCCTGCTGGACAAGTGAAGGAGGCCTCCTGATGCGTGTCAGGAAGATCGTTGTCGGGGTTGACGGCTCGCAGGCCAGTTTCGCCGCGCTGCGTTGGGCGGTGGCGGAGGCCGAGCGGATCGACGGCGCCGTGGAGGCCGTGACCGCCTGGCAGACCGATCCGCCGCTGCTTGGGTCGGCCTACAAGTCGCCCGACGAGGCGATGGCTGAACAGGGCGAGCGGCTGAGCAAAGCTGTCGAGCAGGTCTGCGGCAGGACATCCCGGGTGCCGGTACGTGAGGTGCTCGTTGACGGGTGGCCCCAGAAGGCACTGGTGGCGCAGGCTCGGAACGCCGACCTGTTGGTGGTCGGCAGGCACGGGCACGGCTGGCTCACCGAGAAGCTGCTGGGCTCGGTCAGCACGTACTGCCTGCGGCACGCGTCCTGCCCGATCGTAGTCATCCCCAGTCCGGTGGCGCCGGACCAGGCCACACCGGCGACCGAGCAGGAGACACCGCTGACTCCGGGGCCGTTGCTCTGATATGCGAGCTACCGTGTCCTGGTACTGGGCGAGGAACGACACCATAGCGCGGCGCGTTTTCCGAACGTCCGCTTCGCCCGCCAGGGCATCCACAGTGCTCGGTGGTCCGATCGGGCGGCAGTGGTGAGCGAACCCCGTCCCGTCAGCAGGGACCAAACGCCCTGCCACCGGACAGTTCGGCCATCGCCTGGCTCACCAGTGCGGGCAGGGCAGCGGCGACAGCGGGCGACAAGCCCGTCCCGAGACTGATGTCGGCGGCTTCGACGGCCAGGACCACCAGCCGGGCCGGCATCCGGCCGAGCGCACGGCCGAGCGCGACGGCCTCGGGAATGCCCAGGCCGTGCGAACTGGGTGCGCCACCGGCCAGGGGCAACTCGTCGACGCTGGTGCGATGGACGCGGCCGGGAGTCGACGGTTCGCAGACGACGGCGTCGACGACGATCGCCAGATCGGCGTTCTCCCACGCGAGCAGCATGCCTGCGGGTTCGCCGTCGGACTGCACCGCGTTGCCGCCCCTGCGGGCGACCTGGTCGGCGACCAACGGCCCGACCCCGTCATCGCGACGGTAGGGATTGCCCACCCCGATCAGGACGTTCACCGCTCGGTCCGAGTCAGGTCGAGGAAGTGCGCCGAGCACGAGATGCACGGGTCGTAGTTGCGGATCGCCCGTTCGCACAACGGGGTCAGCTGCTCATCTGGCAAAGCCAGGTTCGCCGCTACCAACGCACGGAGGTCGGCTTCCACCGCGGCCTGGTTCTGCGAGGTGGGCGGCACGATCGTGGCCGTGGTGACCAGCCCGTCGGTCCCGATGCCGTATCGGTGGTACAGCACGCCTCTCGGCGCCTCGGTGACCCCGTGGCCGATCCCCGCGCGGGGTGGCACCGGGTGGTGGGCCGGTTGGAACGGCTCGTACTCGGAGAGCAACCGCAGTGCCTCGTCCACGGCGTAGACCAGCTCCACCGCGCGCACCACGATGCTGCGGAAAGGATTTCTGCACGAGGACCCCAAGCCCGCCGCCGTGGCGGCCTGCCGGGCGATCGGCGAAAGTTGCTCGAAATTGAGGGTGTACCTGGCCAGTGGGCCGGTCAGGTAGCGGTGTCCGTCGAGCTCGGCGTGCAGCGCGGTCGAGTGGGGTACCTGGTGTTCCACGACGTGGTCGGGGAATTCGGCGACCGGGAAGTCCAGGCCGCTGCTCGAGCGCAGCCGGCCTCGTGTGATCGCGTATTGGCTCTCCGCGTGTACCGCCAGCAGGTCGTGATCCAGTTCCAGATCGGGGAACTCGAAGCTGGCGACCCAGTCGACCGTGGCCAGAGCGGTGTCCAGGGCGGACCGCAGCTGCTCGGCGACCGGCGCCAGCGTGGCGCGAGTCGGGGCCTGGTAGAAGCCGCCCACCCGGACGTTGACCGGATGGATGGCCCGTCCGCCGATGGCCGCCAGCAAGGCGTTGCCCGCCTTCTTCAGCGCCAGGCCACGTTCCAGCGTGTCCCGGTGCTCGGCGGCCATCGCGATCGCGTCGGGATAGCCGAGGAAGTCCGGCGCGTGCAGCAGGTAGACGTGCAGGGCGTGGCTGGAGATCCACTCGCCGCAGTAGAGCAACCTGCGCAGCGCCTCGACCTCGGTGGACACCGCCACGCCGCAGGCGTCCTCGATGGCCAGGCAGGCGCTGAGCTGGTAGGCGACCGGGCAGATGCCGCAGATGCGGGCGGTGATGTCCGGGGGCTCGGTGTACGCGCGGCCCCTCAACAGCGCCTCGAAGAACCGGGGTGGTTCGTAGATCCGCAGTTCGGCTCGTTCCACCGCGCCCTCGTGCAGCACTACGTTGAGCGCGCCTTCTCCTTCGACCCTGGCCAACGCGCTGACCCGCAGTTGACGTGCGCGGTGACTCATCGGTCCGCTCCCTGTCGTGAGTCAGCAGATCCGGGGCAACTGTTCGCCGACGAGCATGTCCACCACCCGGTGGGAACCGATCAGCGTCCGGGCCAGCACCCGGCCGACCGGGCCCTGGGTGAGCACTCCCACGCGGCGGGCCTGTTCACCTTCGGGCAGGGCACGCATCGCGGTCAGCACTCGATCCGCTGCCTCGGGGGCGACGAAGGCGACCAGGCAGCCCTCGCAGGCCACGTGCAGCGGGTCGAGGCCCAGCAGCTCGCAGGCGGCGGCGACCTGAGCCGACACGGGCAGGTGCTGCTCCACGAGCTCGACGCCAACACCCGAGGCGGCCGCCAGTTCGTTCAGCGCGCTGGCCAACCCGCCCCTGGTGGGGTCGCGCAGGCTGTGCACCGCGGCCCCGCCGACTTCGATCATGGCGGCGACCAGGCGGTGCAGCGGCCGGCTGTCGGAGATGATCCCGCTGTCGATGCCCAGCTCCGCCCGTGCGTCGAGGACCGCCATGCCGTGCTGCCCGAGCGGGCCGGACACCAGCACCACGTCGCCGGGCTGACCGGATCCCGCCGACGGGTAGGCTTCGCGCAGCCGCACCCCCAGCCCGGTGGTGGTGACGTACAAGCCGTCCGCGGCCCCCCTGCCGACCACCTTGGTGTCGCCGGTGACCACTGGGACCCCGACCTCGGCGGCGGCCCGGGCGACCGAGCGCGTCACGCGGCGCAACTCCTCGATCGGCAGTCCCTCCTCAACCAGGTAGGCCAGGCTCAGCGCGAGCGGGCGGGCGCCGCGCATCGCGAGGTCGTTCACGGTGCCGTGCACGGCCAACGACCCGATGTCGCCGCCGGGAAAGAACCTCGGCGTGACCACGTAGCCGTCGGTGCTGAACACCAGGTCCAGGTCGGCGATCCCGACCAGGGCCGCGTCCTCCGGCGGCGCGGTCACACCCAGTTCGGTCGCGATCACCTGGTCGATCAACTCGGCCATGAGCCGGCCGCCGGAGCCGTGGCCAAGCAGCACACGCTCGTGCTCCGTGGTGGGAGCCGGACAGGTCGCCGCGAGCGGATCACCACTCATCATTCCTCCACAGTGGACATTCGGGTGCGGCCGGCGTTGTGGAACGCGGCGCAGGTGCCCTCGCTGGACACCATCGGAGCGCCCAGTGGTGTGCGTGGCGTGCAGGCCGTGCCGTAGACGGGGCAGTCAGTGGGCAGCCTCGTACCGCGCAGGATCTCGCCCGCGATGCACTGCGGGTTCTCCGCGACGCTGAGCTCGGCGGTGGCGAAGCGCAGGTCCGCGTCGAAGGCGGTGAACCGCTCGGTGAGCGCGAGCCCGCTGTGGTCAATGGTGCCGATACCCCGCCATGTTCTCCTGGTTACGCGGAAGACCCGTGCCATCACCTCCCGCGCGGCCTGATTTCCGTTGCGGCGCACGGCACGCACGTACTGGTTCGCCACCTCGGCGCGGCCCTGTTCGAGCTGGCGCACAGCCATCAGAATGCCCTCGACCAGATCCAGCGGCTCGAAACCGGTGACCACGATCGGCACGCCGTAGCGCACGGCGATGGGCTCGTACTCGGTCCACCCCATCACCGCGCACACGTGCCCCGCAGCCAGGAACGCCTGCACCTGGTTGTCCGGGGAGTCCATGATCGCTGTGATCGCCGGCGGCACCAGCACGTGGCTGACCAGCACGCTGAAGTTGGTCAACCCGGCCTCGGCCGCGCGCAGCACCGCCATCGCGTTGGCCGGAGCGGTCGTCTCGAAGCCGACCGCGAAGAACACCACCTGCCGCCCTGGGTTCTGCTCGGCCAGGCGCACCGCGTCCAGTGGTGTGTACACCACGCGCACGTCGGCGCCTCGGGCGCGCAGCCCGAGCAAGTCGCCGTGTGAGCCTGGAACCCGCAGCATGTCACCGTAGCTGGTGAAGATCACCTCCGGCCGCGCGGCGATGGCAAGCGCCTTGTCCACGGCCGCCAACGGGGTCACGCACACGGGACACCCCGGTCCGTGGATCATCCGGACACCAGCCGGGAGCACCTCGTCGATGCCCTGGCGCACGATGGTGTGCGTCTGGCCACCACAGACCTCCATGATGGTCCAGGGCCTGGTCGCCGTCCGGTGCAGCTCGTCGAGCAGTCGCCGGGCCAGCTCGGGGTCGCGGTACTCGTCCAGGTACCTCATGCCGTCCCCAGTTCGGCGGCCAGGGCGTCCGGGATGGCCCGGATCACCGCGAGGGTGCGGGCCGCCTCATCGGGATCGACGGTGCTGATGGCGAAGCCCACGTGCACGACCACGTAGTCGCCGGGCCGTGCTTCGGGCGTGTAGGCCAGGCACACCGAGCGCCGCACGCCGTCGAAGTCCACGGTTCCCATCGCGCGGCCGTCCGGCTGGATCTCGACGATGCGACCGGGGATTCCGAGACACATCCGTGCTCACCTCCTGTCCAGCCGGGCCGCCGCCACCGCGGCCTGGCCGTAGCTGATGCCCCCGTCGTTGACGGGGACCTGTGCGCTGACCAGCCCGTGCAGTCCCACCTCGCGCAGGCCGTCGAGCACCTGGGTGAGCAGCCGCCGGTTCTGGAAGACCCCGCCGCCGAGGCACACCGTGCGCACGCCGCTGTCGCTGGCGACCTGCTCGGCCAGTGCGACGGTCACCTCGGTCATGGTGGTGTGGAACCGAGCGGCGACAGCCCCGGGTGGCGCGTCGATGGCTGCCTGGAGCAAGTGGCGCAGGGTCGGTACCGGGTCGAAGACCCACAGGTCCTCCTGCCTGCGCAGCGACCAGTGCAGCACCTTGCCGTCGGGATGCCCGGCGGCGGCCGCCTCCAGCAGCACCGGCGCCTCGCCTTCATAGCTGGCGCTGTCGCATACTCCGAGCAACGCGGACACGGCGTCGAAGAGCCGGCCAGCACTGGAGGTGACCGGGCAGTTGAGCCGCTTGCCAACCGCCGACCGGATGCCGCGCACCTCGATCGGGTCGAGTCTGTCCAGCAGCACCGCCGCCTCCGCGGCGTGCAGCGGCTCGGCGCGGGTTTCCGCCCCGTAGAGGTAGCCGAGCGCCATCCGAGCCGGTCGGCGGATGGCCGCTGCCCCGCCCGGCATCGGCGCCAGACCGAACCGCCCCACCCGACGGTGCTCGCGGAACGTGGCCAGCAGGATCTCGCCGCCCCAGAACGTGCCGTCCTCGCCCAGACCGAGCCCGTCGTAGGCGATACCGATGAACGGGCCGTCCACCCCGTGCTCCGCGGCCGTCGCGGCGACGTGGGCGTGGTGGTGCTGCACCGGAATTCGCCGGCCGGCCGGCCACCGCTCGGCGAACCTGGTCGACAGGTACTGAGGATGCAGGTCGCACGCGCAGTACTCGGGACTGACCTGGTGCAGGCGCAGCGTCCGCGCCACCCCCCGCTCGAAGGCGGCCAGCGTCTCCGCGTTCTCCAGGTCCCCCAGGTACGGTCCGAGGTAGGCGCGGTCCTCGACCGCGAGCGTGGTGGTGTGCTTGAGCTGTGCCCCGACCGCGAGCACCGGCGCGGTGGTCGCGCAGGGCAGCCGGAGGAAGTCCGGAGCGTATCCCCGGGCACGGCGCAGGAGTGTGGTACGACCCGACACAACCCTTGCCACCGAGTCGTCGCAGCGGGACCAGATCGGGCGATCGTGCCGCAGGACGCCGTCCACCAACGGACCGAGCTCGGTGGTGGCCGCGAGGTCGTCGATGACGATCGGTGAGCCGGCCACATTGCCGCTGGTGACGACCAGCGGCCGGGCAAGGCCCGCCAACAGCAGGTGGTGCAACGGGCTGGTGGGCAGGAACAGCCCCAACTCGGCCACGTCGGGGGCAACCGAAGGAGCGAGCCGCGCAGACGTTCCCGCGCACAGCACGATGGGCGCCTCCGCCGAGGCCAGGACGGTGGCCTCGGGCTCGGTGAGCGGGGTCAGTCGTCGGGCTTCGGCCACCGATCCCGTCATCACGGCGAACGGCTTGCGCTGACGGGCCTTCAGCCGACGCAGTCGCCGTACCGCCTGATCGTCAGTGGCGTCACAGACGAGTTGGTACCCACCGATGCCCTTGACCGCCACGATCCCGCCGTCGGCCACGGCCACGATCGCGGCCCCCAGCGCGTCCTCGCCGCGTGCGGTGTCCCAGGCCAGCTGTGGTCCGCAGTCCGGGCAGGCGATCGGCTCGGCGTGGAACCGCCGGTTCCCCGGGTCGTGGTACTCGGTGGTGCATCGCGCGCACATCCAGAAACCGCGCATCGAGGTCCTGCTCCGGTCGTAGGGCAGGCTTGTCATGATTGTGGCGCGCGGCCCGCAGTTCGTGCAGTTGACGAACGGATATCGGTAGCGACGGTCGGCCAGGTCCCACAGCTCGCGCAGGCAGTCCTGGCAGGTGGCCAGGTCGGGAGTGACCGTACCGGCGCTGTGGTCCACGCTGCTGCCCGCGATGGCGAACCCCGCACCGAGGTGCGTCGAGGGATCCGGAGTGACGTCCACGCGGTCGATCCGCGCGTGCGGCGGCGCGGTCCGCTCCAGCCGGGCGACGAACTCGTCCAGGTTCTGGCGGCAGCCGGACGCGGAGATCACCACGTGCCCACCGGCGTTGCGCACGAATCCGTCGATGCCGAGCTCGGTGGCCAACCGGTAGACGCACGGTCGGAAGCCGACCGCCTGCACGCGGCCGTACACCTCGATGCGTGCGCACACGCGCTCAGCTGCCTCCATGGTGGTCCCGTTCCATGTCGTTCGCTCGGGTACCACCTCATCGAAGCGCCACCTCAGACCCGCGTGCAGAGGCGAAAGCCCCCGACGCGCGTCGAGGTCACCGCCGGAATTCCGGTGCCGTCGCGTTGAACGTCCGGAACGCGCGGTCGATCGCCCGCTCGTCGAGCCCGCAAGCCCGCAACTGGTCCACCAGCGCGGTGATGTTGGGCTGGTTCATCGGGCCGAAACAGCCGAAACAGCCACGATTGTGCGCGGGGCACAACGCGCCGCAGCCGGTGTGGGTGACCGGCCCGAGGCACGGGATGCCGTCGGCGACCATCACACAGGTCAGCCCGCGCCGTTTGCACTCGGTGCAGACGCTGGTGTCGGGCAGGTTGGGCTTGCGCCCCGCCAGGAACGCGGTGAGGACCTCCAGCAGTTGGCGGCGGTCGATGGGGCAGCCGCGCAGTTCGTAGTCCACCGGCACGTGGGCGGAGATAGGCGTGGAGGTGGCCAGCGTCTCGACGTGCTGGGGGCTGGCGTAGACCAGTGACTGGTACTCGGCGATGTCGCTGAACTCGCGCAGTGCCTGGATGCCGCCCGCGGTCGCACATGCGCCGATGGTGACCAGGATCTTCGACTGCTCGCGTACTCGCTGGATCCTCGTGAGTTCTTCCGGCGTGGTGACCGAGCCCTCGACCAGCGACACGTCGTACGGTCCCTGGATGACCGTGCTGCTGGCCTCGGTGAACCGCGCGATGCGCACCGCACCGGCCAGTGCGAGCAACTCGTCCTCGCAGTCCAGCAGAGTGAGCTGGCAGCCGTCGCAGGAGGTGAACTTCCAGACGGCGAGACTGGGTGTGCCCATCACAGCTCCTTGATCGTGAGCAGTGCACCGACGGCGGCGTAGTTCACCACCGGGCCGTCCCAGCACACCAGGAGCGGGCCGAGCTGGCAGTGCCCGCACTGGCCCAAGCCGCACTGCATGTTGCGCTCCAGGGAGAGCCGGATCTGGCCTGCCAGGATGCCTCTGCGCAGCAGCGCCGAGGCGCAGAACCGCATCATCGGCTCCGGTCCGCACAGGAACGCCGTGGTCGCGGAGGGATCCAGCGCCAGCCAGGACAGGGGTTCGGTGACGAAGCCGACCTGTCCGCGCCAGCCCTGGGTGGGACGGTCCACCGTCAGCACCACGGCCATGTCCTCGCGTCGCGCCCATTCGTCGAGCTCCCGGCGATACAACAGGTCATCGGGTGTGCGCGCGCCCACCACCAGGATGAGCCGGCGGTAGCGCCACCGCTGGGCCAGCGCGGCGAGGACCACCGGGCGCAGTGGGGCCAGTCCGAGCCCGCCAGCCACTACGAGCACGTCGGTGTCGCAGGCGCTGGGCAGGTCCCAGCCGGTGCCGAAGGGTCCGCGCACCCCGATCACCGTGCCGACGGGCGCGGCGCACAGGGCACGGCTGACCGCGCCGACCTCGCGCACGGTGTGCGTCAACGAGCCGTCCACAACGGACAGGTTGCCGCTGATCGAGATCGGGATCTCGCCGACGCCCCTGACGTAGAGCATGGTGAACTGGCCGGGCCGGAGCCGGGGGATGGTCAGGCGCACCGGCTTCAACCGCAGCGTGACCGTGTCATCGGTCTCCGGGGCCCTGTCGGTGACCACGTACGGCAGCGGCAGCAGAGGATCACCGCTCATGGGGGCGTCCGTACAGGTCGAGCAGCCGTGCCCTCGTCGCCTGCAGGCGTTCCAGCAGCGTGGCCAGTAGTGTCATCGCCACCGGGTAGCCGAAGGACGGGTCGTGTTCTGCCCAGGCCCGCAGCTGCTCGGTGTCCAGCTCCACCGCGAGCGTCGGGGTGACGGCCACCGCGCCGAAATGCCAGCGGTACGGCGGGACGAGCCAGGACCAGCCGACCACCTGGCCGGGTCCGAGGGTCTGCACCACACCGGGAGCCTGGCCGGGGAGCACCGTGTCCACGGCGACACAGCCCCGGCGGACCACCCAGCAGCCCACCGCGGGTGCGCCCTCCTCGAACAGCCGCTGGCCCTCGGCGAAACTCACCTCGCGGGCGGCGCGAGCGAGTACTTCCAGGTGCGATTCCGCCAGCCCCGCGAACGGGGTGCCCTCGCCGAACAGGTCACGCGCGCGCATCGGATCCGCTTCTCTCGGCGGCCAACGCCGCCGCTTCCTCGGTGATGTCGATGCCGACCGGGCACCAGCCGATACACCGCCCACAGCCGACGCATCCCGAACTGCCGAACTGGTCGTACCAGCTGCTCAGCTTGTGGGTCAGCCACTGCCGGTACCGGCTGGCCGCGGAGGTGCGCACGCTGCCGCCGTGCAGGTGGGAGAAGTCGATCTCGAAGCAGGAAACCCAGTGCTGCCAACGCTCGGCGTGCTGACCGGTCAGGTCGGTGACGTCCTCGGTACTGGTGCAGAAGCAGGTCGGACACACCATGGTGCAGTTGCCGCAGGTCAAGCAGCGCTGGGCGACGTCGTTCCACCGCTCGGCCGCCGAGGAATCGCGCAGCAGCGTGCGCAGGTCCACCTCCGGCATCGCCCGTCCCATCCGCCCCGTGGCCGAGGCCACCTGCGACCTCGCGCTGGCCACCTCGGGGCCGCGGGCCGACCGGCGGGGCACCGGTAGCAGCGCACGAGCACCCCTCGGCGTGCCCACCTCCACCAGAAATCGGTGCGGGTCGAGGAGTTCGGTGAGCACCAGGTCGTAGCCCGGTCCCGCCGCAGGCCCGGTGCCCATCGAGGAGCAGAAGCACAGCCCACCGGGTTCCGTGCAGTTCGCCGCGATGACCAGGGGGCGCGGGCCATCGCCGAGCACCTGGCCGAGGATGCCGAGCGCGGCCAGGTCGCAGCCACGCACTCCCAGAAACGCCAGCGGTGTGCGGTCCTCCTCCGCAGGCACGTATTCGCCGTCCCGGTCGGTCTGCCAGAGCTTGCGACGCGCTGGATGCACGAACTGCTTCCAGGACTGCGGACCGGCGCTGTGCGCGAACACCGCCATGTCCTCCCTGCGGCGCAGTCGGTAGCTGCCCGGCGCGACCTCGACGCCCCAGCCGTCGGGCAGTTGCGCGCCGCCGGACAGCTCATCGAGCACGATCGCGCTGTCCCGTACGGTCGGGCCGATCACGCGGTGGCCCGTCGCGAGCAATGAATCGACGAGGTGGTTCAGGCCGTCCCTGTCGAGGATTTCCACGCCAGCCTCAGCTCCTCAGCAGATCCCGCTGCCCGATGTACACGGCCACCGCGAGCGAACCTGCCCAGAACAGCAGCATTCCCAACGCCGCTGTCACCGACGCCAGCCAACCGCCATTGGGTCCACCGCACCATGGAGTCATCGCGCACCTTCCCAGCTTGACGCGTTCAGCCTGACCAACGGGCACACGCGGTGAACAGATCTGAAAGCCCTTGTGCGGGAGGGGCCACCGCCCCTGAGACACCGCGTCACCGTGCCGAGGGCAACCGGACGATCACGCGGAGCCCACCGCCCTCGGTGCGCGCACACCGGAGCTGGCCGCCAATCGCCTCGATGAGTCCGCGCGCCACCCGGAGCGCGACGCTGGCGACAGTCGCGGGATCGACCGCGGAGTCGTGGTCGAGGATCTGGATCTCCACATGCCCCGGCGGTGTGGTCACGACAATCGACGGTGGCCTGCCGGGCAGGCTGTGCCGCAGCGCACGAGCGGTGAGCGTGGTGACGGCGCGGATCAGGGTGGCGGCATCCGCGATCACGTCGGGTACGTCCTCGGCCATCCGCAGCTCGATGTCCGGGCCACCAGGACCGAGCGCCTCCAGTGCGGCGGCGATGACCTCGTCCACGTCCACGGCGCGCAGGTACAGGTCCAGTGCGCCGGCACGCAGTCGGGTGAGCACCAGGAGATCGGCGACGAGCAGGCCGATCCGTTCCACCGCTGCGCTGGTGGCGGCAACGTGCTCGCCGTCCTGGTCGGCCAGTTTCGCGAGCGCGTCGCGGGCCTGGTTGAGCGCGGTCTGGAGGTCGTGGGTGGCAGTCGCCAGCAGCGTGCCACGGGTGCGGTCGGCCGCGGCTCGCTCGTCGAGTTCGGCGGCGTGCTCGGTGATCCGCTGGTGCGAGAGGTCGGCGGCGAGCTGGGTCGCGCAGGCCAGCAGGACCTGCCGGTCGCCGGTGCCACGCATCCGGCCGCGTCCGGCGAGGATCACCGAGCCGGTGGCCGGGACCCGCACGTCGGCCTGGTCGGGTCGTTCGGGCGGCCGGTCGCCCGCGCTGGCGATGACGTACCAGTCCGGCGAACCAGGCCTGGGCTCCAGCAGGCTGACCGCGGCCAGACCCACCGTCTCGCGGACGAGTTCGAGCAGCGCGGGCAGTTCCACCTGGCCCCGGGGCACTCCGGCCGCCAGGGTGGTCAGAGCACTGGCCACCAGTCGGGAGCGAGCCGCGCTGTTGGCCTGCCACGCCGCGATGCCGACGGCGAGGACGGTCAGCGCGGCGGGAAGGAAGGACTGCGGGCCCAATGCCACCGCGACCGCGAGCAGCAGTCCCCCGATCGCCGCCGCGCCGTACCACCGCCAGCGAGTGCTGCGCCCCGGCGAGCCGGCCGCATGTCCGTGCGTGACCACATGCACATCGACCGAGCCCAGCAGGCGGATCACCCGTGAACCGACGCCCTCTCCGAGAAGCAGTGACCGAAGTGGACCTCGGTGCCCCGCGCCGAGCACCAGCTGGGTGATGCTCTCGGACCTGGTGAACCGCCGCAGCCCCTCGGCGACATCCTCGTCAAGCACCTGGTGATAGCTT
Organism: Kutzneria viridogrisea DSM 43870; assembly: GCF_000525635.1. Classification (NCBI taxonomy): domain Bacteria; kingdom Bacillati; phylum Actinomycetota; class Actinomycetes; order Pseudonocardiales; family Pseudonocardiaceae; genus Kutzneria; species Kutzneria viridogrisea. Next base: position 4,683,667 of record NZ_CP007155.1, on the reverse strand, counting down.
CCACCGAGGTCCTCGACCAGTTCGCGCAGCGTCGCGAGCACGGCCGGATCCGTCTCGGTCAACCCGTCCACGCTCACCACGTGGACCGCCAGCAGGTCGCTACCGGGGATCCGGGCGGTGATCCTGGCCGCCCGGCGGATGAGCACCTCGTCCTCGAGGTGACCGAGTAGCCCGACAGCGACCCGCTCCCTGGTCTCCCATGTCCCGGCAATGCCGTGTTCAGCCCGGTAGCGCTGCAGCCCCTCCTCCACCCGGTCGGCAACCCACAGCAGCGCCAGCTCCCGTAGGGCGGTCAGGTTGCCGGGCCTGAAGTAGTGGGTCAGCGCGGTGTCCACCCGGTCGGGCGGGTAGACGTTGCCGTGCACCATCCGCCTGCGCAGCGCCTCCGGGGTCATGTCGACCAGTTCGATCTGGTCGGCCCGCCGGACGACCTCGTCGGCGATGGTCTCGCGCTGTCTGATTCCGGTGATGTCCTCGACCACGTCGTTGAGCGACTCCAGGTGTTGGATGTTGAGCGTGCTCACCACGTCGATACCGGCCGCCAGCAACTGGTCGACGTCCTGCCAGCGCTTCTCGTTGACCGACCCCGGCACGTTGGTGTGTGCCAGTTCGTCGACCAGCACGACCTGGGGGCGGCGGGCGAGCACCGCGGCCAGGTCCATCTCGGTCAGGTCCACCCCGCGGTAGGTCAGCGCACGACGGGGCACCGTCCGCAGCCCCTCGGCCATCGCGATCGTCAGCTTGCGACCGTGCGATTCGACGAAGCCGATCACCACGTCGGTGCCGCGATCGAGACGACGATGCCCCTCAGCCAGCATGGCGTAGGTCTTGCCGACACCGGGCGCGGCACCGAGGTAGATCCGCAACCGCCCGCGCGTCATAGCGAGTCGGCACGCGTGGACGGCCCCGGCCGGTGTTGCGCCCAGCGGCGGCGGACGCCCTCGGCCCGTTCCAGTTCCTCCAGTTCGAACTCGACCGCAGCCAGTTCCTGGCGCAGCCGTGGCAGCCAGTGCTGCCGCAGTGCGCGGACCCGCAGTTGGGTGATGGCCAGTTCGGTGGTGATCCGCTCGCACGCCGCACGCGCTACGGCGTGCTCCACGGCAGCGACGGCTGCGGCGGCGTAGGCCGAACCCGCCTGCGCGGTCGCGGCGCCACAGGGTGGGGTCCGCGGCGACGGCCACGACGGGCTCACCCAGCGGACGCCGTCGGGGTGGCGGATTCCCATCGTGGCACCCCATTGCACGGTCAGCTCGGTCGGCGCGACCAGCTCGGCCATGCGCAGCGTTCGCTGGCCGCCGAGCAGCGAAGCCCGCAGCATCAGCGCCTCGGCGTCGGCCACGCGCTCCCGCCAGGCCGCCGCTGTCCGCCGTTCCCGGTCCAGGAACCGCTGCTGTTCACGACGGAGAACGCGTAGCTTCTGTTCGAGCGTCGCCGCGCCCCTGGTGGCGAGGTCCAGTCTGTCCCGCAACCACAGACGGCCCGCCCGCCCCGGCGGTGTCCGCATGCTGAGCACCTCCCTTCGCACGAATGCGGGCATCCACCTGTGCCGTCGGCATCATGGCCAGCTCACGCCTGGGCAGCACGAGAGCCGTTTGCCAGCACCGTTCCAGGGTGTCGTCGATGTCCCGGGTCTCGTCCGGCCGCTGGTTGACCAGTTCGCGGTCGAACGCCTCCTCGAAGCTCAGGTACGGCAGGTCGCGCTCGCTGACCGCGGCCTGCCCCACCAGATCGGCCAGCTCCCGCACCTGCCGGGCCTTGGCCAGCGCCGAGAGCAACTGCGCGGCGAGGTCCAGGTGGTCGGCGCGAGTGTGGCCGGCACCGGCACCCCTGCGCATCAGCCGTGACAGTGAGGCCAGCGCGTCCACCGGCGGATAGACGCCCCGGGCGTGCGCCTGGCTGGAGAGCACGATCTGCCCCTCGGTGATGTACCCGGTCAGGTCCGCGACCGGATGCGTGATGTCGCCCGCGGGCATCGTCAACACGGGCAGCACGGTGACCGAACCAGGCCGGTCCCTGATCCGCCCGCAGCGCTCGTACAGTGAGGCGAGATCGCTGTAGAGGTAACCGGGATACGCCCGGCGGGCCGGGATCTCGCCGCGGGCGGCGGAGACCTCCCGCAGCGCCTCGGCGTAGCTGGTCATGTCGGTCATGACCACCAGCACGTGCCTGCCACCGGTGAACGCCAGTTCCTCGGCGACGGTGAGGGCCAGCCTCGGGGTGATGACGCGCTCGATCACCGGGTCGTCGGCCAGGTTGAGCAGCAGCACCACCTCACCCTCGGCCGTCCGTGCCTCCAGCGCCTCACGGACCAGCGAGCCGTCGGCGTGGGTCAGGCCCATCCCGGCGAACACCACGCAGAACGGCGCGCCACCCGCGGTCGCGTTGGCGGCGATCTGCGTGGCCAACTCCAGGTGCGGCAGCCCCGGCACGGAGAAGATCGGCAGCTTCTGGCCGCGGACGAGGGTGGTGAGCGCGTCCACGGCCGACACACCGGTCAGCACCGGCTCACTGGGCGGTTCCCGCCACGTCGGGTTGAGCGGGTACCCGGACACCGGCGCCGTGGTCGCGCTGAGCACCGGCGGGCCACCGTCGATCGGGTCGCCGCGCCCGTCGCACACCCGGCCAAGCCACCCCGTCCCCACCGGAATGCGCATCGGGTGGCCCACGAAGGTCAGCCCGGTGCCGGTGGGGCTCATGCCCGCGGTGCCCTCCAGCACCTGCACCACGGCAGTGCCCCGATCGACCTCCAGTACCAGACCATGCCTGGTTTCCCCTGAATCGAGACGAATGCTGACGGAATCATCCCATCCGACGCCCCGCACCCCGTCGACCACGACCAGCGGTCCCCGCAATTCGCCGACGCCGGTGTACTCCACGTCTACGACACCTCCGCCTCCGCCAAGCGGGCCAGCACGATGTCCCGGCGCTCGCACACCTCGTCGGCAGTGCGGGCCTCCTCACGGGCGCGCAGCAGCGGACCGAAGTCGAGCTTCTCGACGGCCTGCGCGGCGGTTCCGGAGCCGACGGCACGCCGGCAGCCCTCGATCACCGCGAGCACGGACGACACCAGGGCCTCGGCCCGCTCGTCAGAACAGAAGGAGTCCACAGTAGACAGTGAACTCTGCTGGAGCACCGCCTCACGGATCAGGCGTCCGGCCAGCACCGCGACCCGTTCGTGATCGGGTAGTGCGCCGATCCCGACGAGCTCGGCGAGGCTGCCCACCCGGTCGGCCTCGCCGAGCAGGCTGACCAGGGTGGCCCGCATGGAGACCCAGCCGGGATGGCCGGTGTTCGCCCGGTACACACCGATCGCGGCGGCGTCCCGGGAGAACGATCCCGACCACGAAACGGCCGGATAGTGCCTGGCATAGGCAAGATCGCGATCCAGCATCCACCGGCAGCGTACGAACCGCTCGGTGTGCGCGGTGACGGGTTCGGTCATGTCCCCGCTTTGGGGTGAGACCGCACCGACGACCGTCACCGAGGCGTGTCGGCCGCCCAGCGTGACCACCTTGCCCGCGCGCTCGTAGAACGCGGCCAGCGCGGAGGCGAGTTCGGCCGGGTAGCCTTCCTCTGCGGGCAGCGCCCCCGTCCGGGAAGCGAACTCGCGCAACGCCTCCGCCCACCGGGAGGTCGAGTCGGCGATGACCACCGCGTGATAACCCATGTCGCGGAAGTACTCCGCGACGGTGATCCCGGTGTGGACGCTGGCCTCACGAGCCATCATGGGCATGTTCGAGGTGTTGGCGATGACCACCGTGCGGTCGGCGAGGCGGCCACCGGTCCTCGGATCCGCCAGCTCGAACAGTTCGGCGACCACCTCAGCCATCTCGTTGCCGCGCTCGCCGCACCCGACGTACACGATGACATCGGCATCGCACCACTTCGCGAGCTGCTGCAACAGAATCGTCTTTCCGGTGCCGAACCCGCCGGGGACCGCCGCGGTGCCGCCCTTGGCGACCGGGAACAACAGGTCCAGGATGCGCTGACCGGTCCGCAGCGGCTCCCCGATGTCGGTGCGGGCCCGGCAGGGCCGTGGCCGCCGCACCGGCCAGCTGGTCGCCATCGCGACATCGATCCCGTTGATCCTCGCGACCGGCTCGTCCTCGTTGTAGCTGCCAGGTGGCGCGATCGTGTCAACCGTGCCACCGGCCTGCGGTGGCACGAGCACCCGGTGCGGCAACAGGCCGCCATGACCCACGATGCCGACACAGTCGCCGGCCGAGACCTGGTCGCCGGAGTGGGCCGACGGTGTGAAGGACCAGGTGCGATCCGGGGCCTTCGCGTCGGCGGCTCCCGGAACCAGCCAGGTCGGCGCACCGGACAACGGTCGCAGCAGGCCGTCGAACACGTTGCCGAGCAGACCTGGCCCGAGCCTGGCGGACAACGGCTCACCACGGGTGGCGGCGGGCGCACCGGGGCGGAGGCCACCGGTGTACTCGTAGGCCTGAACCGTCACCACCCCGCCGCGGATCGACACGACCTCACCGGGCAGTGCGTGATCGCCCAGTGCCACCAGGTCGGACATCGCCGCGTCGCCGAGATCCTCGACCTCGACCAGTGGCCCGGCGACCCGACGGACACGTCCGGTCGTCATGACGTCCAGAGCTCCGACAGCCGTCCGCTCAGGCGACCGAGCGCCGCGTCGGTAAGCGCTTCGGCGGTGTACGCGACCCGTCGGCCCGGAGCCTGCCCCAGGACGCCACCGCCGGGCAGTTCGGTGATGGCGGCATCCGGCCCGAGCTCGGTTCGGACTCGGGAACACATCGTGTCCCGCAGGGCGTGGTCGCCGGACAGCAGGATGGCGCGCACCGCGGCGACGGCGCTGCTCCTGAGCTTGTCGTAGATCTCCCGCTGGGCGGAGAGGACAATGCCATGTGCCGTTCGCCGGGCTCGGGCCCGCTCAGCGGCCAGTGCCGTGGCCGCGTCTCGTTCGCCCTGGCCACGGGCCTCGGCCAGGATCTCGTCGGCCACCCGCTCGGCCTCGGCGATCCTGTCCTGGGCACTGGTCTCGGCCTCGGCGAGAGTGCGCGCGGCGTCGGCGCGTGCCCCACGCAGCAGCGCCTCCTGCACGGGCATGAGCTCGTCGGTGGCCGCGGTCATGACGGCAGCACCACCGAGAGCGGTCCACCAGGTTCATCGACGGCCGTACCGAGTACGGCGGCCGCGGCCGGGGTGAGCACGACGACCTCTACCCCGGCGGGCCGGGACTGCCAGGCACGTCGCACCTGCTCGGGTTCCGTGGCCGGGAGCACGACGGCGCCGGCCATCGCGAAGCCCTGAACCCGCAACGGTTCCCCTATGGCGCACAGTGATCCCATCGCTCATGCCCTTCCGATCAGGATGATCGCGACGATCAGCCCGTAGATCGCGATGCCCTCGGCCAGACCGACGATGACCATCGCCCGGCCGAACAACTCGGGGCGCTCACTGAGCGCCGCCAGCGCCGCGGCCCCGGTGTAGGCCACCGCCACCGCAGCGCCGATCGACGAGCCCGCGACCGCGATCGCCGCCCCCAGCAGCGCCGACCAGTTCCCGTTCCCGGCCGCGGTGCTCGTGGTCTCCGCGGCGTGCACGATGCCGGTGCCGCTGTTGAAGGCCGTCAGCGCGACCACCAGTGCACCGACGGCCAGCAGAGCGTTGACCGCCGTCAGAACTCGCACCGCGGCCCGCTTGCGACGCCACAGCAGCAGAACCGATGCCGTGGTCGCCAGCACCAAAACCGGCAGCATGACAAGCCATGCGTTCACGACGATCGCTCCTCCAAGGTAGGCACGCGCCAGGGCCGGAACGGTCGACCCTCGATCTCGAACATGCGTGAGAACAGCTCGTAGAACTCCAGCCGCAGCGCCTGCACCCCAGCGACGAGCGCCTCCAGCGAGAAGGCCACCGCGTTCCCCACCACGAACACCAGCACCGCGGCGATCGCCGCCACCACGCCACCTGTCCACAACGCCGCCGTGGCCTGCCACACCAGCAATCCCAGTGCGGCGTGGGTGAGCCCGAACGCCGCCAGCCTGGCGAAGGACACGAGGTTGGCCCCCAACCGGATCACCAGGTCGAACAGTTGCACCGCGGTCTGGAGCACGCCCGCCGCCCCGCCGCCCGAACCCGCGAACAACCCGATCGCCGCGAGCACCAGGCCGATCCCGGCCGTGCAGGCACCGATCACCAGCAGCAAGCCCGCACCGAGGTGTGCGCCGCCCGCGAGCAGACCCAGACCCAGGAACACCGAGCTTCCAGCGATCCCGGAGGAGGCGTAGAGCGCGGTCCGCATTCCGCCCTCGCGCCACCTGTTGACGATGGCCATCACGTAGGCCAGCGACAGCAGCACCGCGCCGAGGCCGACCGCCCAGATCAGCAGCCGCAGCGGCTGCTCCATCGGGGCGATCCACAGGACCGGCAGCACACCGGTCGGTCCGAAGAACTCACCGTAGAGCGCACCGAACAGGGCGCTGGCGAGCCCCGCGCCCGCGATGAACGGCCACACCCTCCGGAGCCTGGCCGGCAGGCGCCACCAGCCGGTCCGCAGCGCGAGGGCACCGGCCAGCAGGAGCAGGCCATGGCCGGCGTCGCCGAACATCATCCCGAACATCACGACGTAGGCGACGCCCGCGAACAGGCTGGGATCGACGTCGGGATAGGCAACCGTGCCATACGTGCGAACCAGAGGAGTGAACGCTGCCTCGCGCAGCAGGCTGGGCGGATCGATGCCACGGGGTCTGGCCAGCCGCACCACGGCGCCGCCGAGCCCGGCCAGCCGTTGCCTCAACTGCGGGCACCGGTCCGCGGGGCACCACCCCGCCGTGGCGAAGACCGCTCCACGGCGTACTACCGCGTCGGCGCGGCGGCGCAGTTCCTCCTCCCCCGCCAGGAGATCGGTGCGACCGGCACGGTGGAGTTCCTCGAGGTCAGGCTCACCAGGGCTGAGCGCGCGCCGCTGGTCGGCATGCGCGTCGGCGTCGTCATCGAAGTCGACACCCCCGAATTCGGCGACGGCGACGAGGACCGGCCGCAGTGCGGCCAGCGGCGCCGCCACGGCGATGCGTTCCATGCGCACCGGGAACACCATGTCAGTCAATGGCATCGAACGCCTCCAACGGCTTGCCGCCCCGTGCCGCGACCTCCAGCGCAGCCTGTACCCGCCAGGCATCCACCGCGAGCATGCCGACCAGTCCCACCACCGGGCCCGCACCGAACTTGGCGCCGTGCACCAACGTGTACCCATCCCGGTCGACCCGACGCCACCAGGCACGTTCGGCCCGCCACAGGTCGGCGGGCTGGGAGATGCCAGTCAGCACCCATCGGGCGGACGTTGGAAGGCCGCGGGAGAACTCGACGAGGCTGCCCGTCCTCTCGGCGCCGCCGATGACCCGCCGTGCGAGCAGGCTCTGCCGGTCGGTCAACGGGCGCCTGAGCAGGAAAGTCTCGGTGGCGACGAGCAGCGCGGCAGCGCCGGCCGCCCACTCGGCGGCCTCGGGCACGCGGGCGAGGACTCTGCGGGCCCAGACCAACCGCATCGCCACCGCGATCCCCGAAGCCGAATCGGTTCCGGGATCACGCCATGCCGACGCGGCCATCACCCGTCGCAGCGAGGACAGTGAGTCGGCCGCCGCAAGCCGTGTCTCGGCGGTGCCGAGGATGCCCAGGTCAAACCGAGGGCCAGTCGACGGGCCCGCGAGCCGCCGAATGTCGTTGTCCACGTTGGCGATCTCGAATCCGGCCGCCAGTACCCGCACAACGGCGGCGCCGCCACGTGGCTGCCAGCCGGCCAACACCCGCATGTGCCACAGCAGGCTCGCCCACACCGCGTGTTGTGCCTGCTCAAGGCCGTGTCCGGCGCGCACGTCGTGCCCGTACGCCGTCCCGGTCAGCGTGCGTACCGCCTCCTCGAGCGATACCGAGGCAGCGAGCCTGCGGGCACCGTCAGGCCCGACGCGGCGGCTGAGCAAGGACTTGGCCCGTGTGCACCCCGCAACCCACTGTGCGCGCATCAGCGCAGTCCCGAGGTTGCCTCGGCTACGACCAGGTCCAGGTAGTTCGGCATGAGTTTTCCGGCGCGCGCGAGCAGGCGTTCACGCGCGGCTTGTGCCTCGACGAGCACCGAAGACAGCTCTGAGCGTGCCGCGGCTCGAAGAGCCTGCATGCTCTCAGCACGGACCGTCCCTGCCCGCGACCGGGCCTGGTCAATGATCTCCTTCACACGGACGGCGGTCTCGCCCCGGCGCAACTCAACTTGCTCTGCGGCGCCCGCCCAGATGTGGTCCGCCTGTAGCTGAGCGTCGGCGAGCTGATCGAACAGTTCAGCGAGTTCAGTCTCGGACTCGGGCAGTCGTGTGGCAGGCACCGCGCCAGGCACGGGTGCGCCAGGAGTCCCGGCCGGGCGGAACCGTTCGAGGAAGTCCGCAAGTGCAACGCCCATGACCCGGTGCCCGTCTGTTGAGAACGAATGTCGCGACTAGCACGCTAGGTCCGGTGAGTTCACCGGTTCAGAGGCGCACGGACCAGGCGGACAAGGGCTTTGTCCTCTGCTGCCGGTGCTGGTCAGAGTGGGGTGGTTCGGGAGTCTCGGACAGGCCCTCTGAATGTTGATCACGTTGCGGTAGCTGTGGGCGAGTAGTCCAGACTGCTGTAGAGGCGTTTCCGGAACACCTGATAATAGGACTTTGTCAGGTGCTGTTGAGTTGCGGTGGGGCGGTTGGTGTCCAGGTGGGGACGGGTTGTCGGCAGGTGTGGCGGATACCGGTCCAGGCGGCGAGTAATCGTTGGAGTTGGCGCAGGACGGCGTAGAGGCTCAAGCCCCGCAGGGGCTTGTGGGGTACGGCGGAGCTTCGTGCAGATGGCCTGGGCAACGGAGGCGAGGGTGACGTGGCGGTGCCAACTGGTCCAGGATCGGCCCGCGAAGTGGTCCAGCCCCAAGCCGTCGTTGAGTTCGCGGTAGTCGTGCTCGATGCGCCAGCGGATCTTGGCCAGTTTCACCATGTCTGGTAGTCCGATGTCGATCGGCAGGGTGGACAGCCATTGGTCGGTGGGTTCGGGCGTGCCGGTGGGCCACTCGGCCAGCAGCCAGCATTCGGGCGGACTGCCGTCTGCGGATTTGGGGAGGTGGCGGTCGGCCGGGCGAACCCGCAGGGCCAGGAAGCGGGATCGCATCCGGCCGGTGGGGTTGCCCGCGCTTGTGTGGGAGCCGTGGCGCCAGACCACGAACCGGCCCGCGGCCATCACGAGGGTCTTCAGTCGGTCGGCGGATCGGGGTAGCGGGGTTCGGGTCGTCGGCCGATGCCGCCGTAGTCGGGGGTGAACGGTGGCGATCGGGTTCACGGCCACCACTTAGGTCAGGCCGCGTTCGGTCAGCCCCTGACGGAAACCGGCGGCGTCGCCGTAGCCGGTGTCGGCCACCGCCGGCCGCGCTGGCTGCCCCCACTGCCTGAGTTCGTCAATCATGTCCAGTGCCAGCCGCCACTTCTCCCGGTGCCGCGCTTGGTCTGGGATCGCGCACCGCCTTCGCTGAGCACGGATTCGTTCGTCCTGCCGTTCGTCGGCGGTCGTGTGGTCGTCCCAGGACTTGGGCAGGAACAACCGCCAGTCCAGCGCCGCTGACGCCCAGTCGGTCACCGCGTGCACACTCACCCCGACCTGACAGTTACCCCGCTTGCTCAACGCCCCGCAGTACATCCGCCATGGGCTGCATCGACTTGCGCTTGCCGTCCATCAGCAGCCCACGCAGATACAGCTCCCCTTTGGACCGCTGGTCACGACGGGCGAACCGCCGAGTAGGTCCCCGGCGAACTCCTCAATCACTGGGCGAACCAGTGCCATGTAGAGGTGCGGCGTCGCCGAGTCCCTGTGACCAACTGCGCTGATGGCTGCGTCGGGAAATCCGCCAGCCCTGCGGTGTGCGGACGTACTCGTCGAGGTACCACAGGCCCTGCAGCGCGACCGATGGATCGCCGTCCTCAACTGGCAGTGCGAGCGAGTTCAGGCACATCACCCGCCCTGTTGCCCGGTCACCGTCGACCCGGATGTCCGGGTTGGCGACCAGATGCTGGATCGCGGGAAGCTGAGCCAGGCTCCGCGCGATCCATTCCTTGACCTCGGCGCGATTGCCCGCGATGCCACCGAACGCCGTGTAGTCGAGGTGGGCATCGTCGGCGATTATCTGGTCCAGGGCGTCGAAATCTCGACTGTCGACGGCGGTCGCGTACGCCACCAGCAGATCCTGGATCTCCAGCCGGTCCGAAATCTCCTGAATGTTGAGCATTTGTCCTCCTAGAACGCCATAACGCGTACGTAGATCATGCTGTCCACCGAAAACGCTGTTGGAAAAATCTTAGACGGCGCAGCATGGCACGCGCCGACTAGGAACCTGACAACACCTTCGTTATCGAGCTGGTTGGAGCTGTCAGCCTGGAACGTCTGATACAGCTCCCTCTTCTGATCGGCCAAGCCGCAGACCCCTCACCAACTCATCCAGCACACCTCCACCGGCTCGATCGGCGCCGGTGGTTGGCACCAGGCCCGTGCTGTCGAGCCACCTGACGGTGTCCGCGCGACCACGGCCAATACGGGCTCCGCCAGTCCCGGCGAACTCGCCCTACTCGGCCTTACCGGATACCGGCCCCTGTGGATGAGCGACACCCTCGCAAGGGCTCGGAGCCCGTCCGTCAGCGGATCGCTGTCTGAGCCGGTGGTGTCCGGGGTTGTCGTTGTAGTTCCTGGAGCCCGACGTGATCGACTTGCTCGCGGAGTCGGTGTTTCTGGACCTTTCCGGAGCCGGTGAGGGGTAGTTCGGTGGTCTGGAACCAGCGAGTCGGTGTCTTGTGGGGTGCCAGTTGTGCGCGGCAGAAGTCGTGTAGCTCCGTCACCGTGGGTGCTTGGCCAGGCTCGGCAGGCACGAGCACGGCGGCGACGATCTCGCCCCAGGTAGGGTCTGGCAGGCCGATGACGGCGACGTCGCGCACCCCCGGATGGGTGAATAGCACCTGCTCGATGTCGGTGGCGTAGATGTTTTCCCCGCCCCGGATGATCATGTCTTTGAGCCGTCCGGTGACCTTGAGGTATCCACGTTCGTCGAAGGTGCCCAGGTCGCCGGTGTGCACCCAGCCCGCCTGGTCGATGGTCTCGGCCGTGCGCTCGGGCATCTCGAAATAACCGAGCATGGCTTGGTAACCACGGGCACAGATCTCCCCAGGCTGCCCAACCGGGACGATGTCTCCGGTCTGCGGATCGCGGATAGTGATCTCGACCTGCGGCAGTGGACGTCCAGCGGTGTTGGCCTTGTCCTTGGGCGAATCGTCGGGGCTGGTTTGTGTTATCACCGGTGAGAGTTCGGTCTGGCCGTAGACGGCGGTGAACCGGGCGCCGAAGCGGTCCTCGACGTGACGGACCAACTCGGGCGGGATGGGGCTGCCACCGGAGAGCACCTGTGACAGGTGTGACATGTCGAACTGCTCGAAGTCGGGGTGGTTCAGTATCGCCGTGAGCATCGTCGGGACCCCGCCAAGCAGGTCCGCCCGATGATCCTGAGTCGCGGTGAGCACGAGCGTGGGGTCGAACAGCTGGCACAAGACGTAGGAAGCCCGTTGGTGGGCACTGCCGAGCACGCCCATCGCGCAGCCGGCCGTGTGGAAGAGCGGCGCGGCCGATGCCATAGTGCCCCGCTCGGGCAGTTGGGCCCGGTCGATCATGAACTTCGCGTTGGTCACTAGTCCGCGGTGGTGCAGCAACGCTCCCTTGGGAAACCCGGTGGTGCCGGAGGTGTACTGGATCTGGGCAGGGTCACCGGGGCGTACCTCCGGCAGCGACCCGCTGTCCTGATGGGCACGCACGGTTGTCTGCCAGTCTGCGAAACAGACGGCCGCTCTGAGGTGCGGGAGTCCGCGCGCGGCGTCTTGAGCGATCGCGGTCATGTCACTGCCGCGGAACGCCGCGGTGTGAAAGAGCCCGGCCGAGCGGGATTGTTCGAGCACATAGCGCAGCTCCACAGCCCGCAGCGCTGGGTTGGCGGTCACCACCACCAGGCCGGTCAAGGCCGCCCCATACTGGAGAATGATCCATTCGGGGATATTGGGAGCCCAGACGGTGATCCGCTCGCCCGGAGAAAACCGGGTCAGCAACCAGTGCGCGCATTGCTCGGCCTCGGCCAGCAGCTGCCGGTAGGTCCACTGGCGGTCGGTGCGTTCAGCGCCGGACAGCGACCGGGTATCCGGCGGCGCGATCTCGATCAGGGCGGTCTGGGACCCGGCGTCCCGCACGGCCTCACGCAACAGGTCTCCGGTGGTCAAGTCCAACACGGGTGCGCTAGGGTCGGCAGGCCAGTACGACTCCGTCATGGCTTTCAACATGGTTCACTCCTTGCTGAGTTCTGTCGTGGTGCGGGTCGGTCCCCCGCCGTCGGGAATCGGTGGATCCGCCACGCGCATACCGCCCATCCTGTCGCGCCGGTACGGCGGAATACCCTCAGCAATCCAGGAACCCGTCATCTTTGCTGTGCTTGGCTAGCCGTTCCGTGGCGGTGTTGTTCACGGTGCTCGACGGCGTGACGAGGCCGAGTTCGTAGGCGTACACCACGGCCTGCAGCAGGTCACGCAGCTCCAGTTTGTCGAGTACCTGACCGAGATGGGTCTTCACCATGGTCCAGCCGATGAACAGCCGCTCGGCGATCACGGCGTTGTTGAGTCCTCGCGCGACGAGCACGTCTCGTTCGCGGTCGGTGAGCCGGGTGAGACGCCGGTCGTCCGAGGGCACGGGGTGCGCGGCGAGGTAGCGTTGCATCATCCGGTCGACGACCGTCGGCGCGAGCACGCGGTCGCCGCGCAGCACAGCACGCATCGCGATGAGCACCTCCTCGCCGCTCGCGTCCTTGAGCAGGAACCTACCCGCGCCCGCCCTGGTCGCGGCGAGGACGTATTCGTCGGGGTCGAAGGCGGTCCGCATGAGCACCTTCACCGTCGGATCCCGCCAGCAGATCCGCTCGGTCGCCTGCACACCGGGCGCCCGGCGGGGCGTACCTTGCCGATGAGCTCGCCGAGCGCGCCGACACCCGACTGAGGTTTTGTGCCGGTCTCGGATTCACGCAGCAGACCGAGGATCCGCCTCAGTTCGGCGACGGCTTCCCGTCCGGTGACGGCGATCGTCCGCAGCGCGTCGGCCAGCTGCTGCTTCCGGTTGCGCGTCAGCTCACCGGTGGCCACCGCGGCCACCATGATGGCGGTCTCCGCCACGAAGCAGCCCACGTCTGCTGATGCCCTCATACTGCGTCATGCAATTCAGCCTCCCTGGCCGACCACGTCGTCACCAACGCAAATTGCGCATCACTCAGATGCATCCGGCGCATGACACGCGTGCGGTTCGAGCTGTCGGTGTCGGCTGACGCGGCCGATGCCGACGTCCACCCCGACGGCCGCTCCATGCTCCCCGCCGGGTTCGCGCTCGAAGGGCGGCGGCTCAGTGTCCGCAATGGACCGCGGCCCGAGCCGCTGACCGACGGGGAAGTCGTGCGGGTCGGTGTCGGACGGCATGTTGGCCTGTGGGCGGCGGAGCCCCGAGCGCGACGCCCCGCGGTCTCGATGCGAGCGAGCGCTCACTTACTCGCCGGGACCGAACGGCTCCGGCAGGGGTGCCGTGACAGGTCGGCTCCGGGCGGATGCGCGACTGGCACCTGCGAATGCGTAGTCGATGCCCATGACGTCATCGTCCCGCAGTGGTGCGCTCCGGGACTTGGACAAATGGGAGCCCACGTTCGTCGTGGGCTCCCCGCCGCTCGGGAACGCGGGTCAGCGTGTGTGTTCGGCGAGGTCGCCGAGCCCCTGCGTCCAGCTGCGCTCCTGGCTGCGCCGGGAAATCCGCCAGCCCTCCGGCGTGCGGGTGTACTCGTCGATGTACCACATGCCCAGCAACGCGATCCGCGGGTCGCCGTCCTTGACCGGAAACACGAGCGTGTTCAGGCACATCACCCGCCCCGTCGCGCGGTCGCCGTCGAAGCGGATCTCCGGGTTGGCGATCAGGTGCTGGCAAGCGGTGAACTGCGCCATGCTCGACGCGAGGAATTGCTTCATTTCGGCGCGGACACCCGCGATGCCGCCGAATGTCGTGTAGTCGATGTAGGCGTCGTCGGTGAATATCTGGTCCAGGGCGTCGAAATCCTGGCTGTCGATCGCGGTCGCGTAAGCCACCAGCAGCTCCTGGATCTCCAGCCGGTCGGAAATTTCCTGAATGTCGAGCACCTGACCTCCTAGGATACTGCAGTGGTTCACGATCACCCTACCCAGCGAATACGTCAGGGCCGTTGTCGCGCGGAGAACGGGCAGAAGGGTGTACCCGTTGGTGCAGCCGTGCCCGCACCGGCCGAACGGCGGGGTTATAACTGAGCCTTTTTCATCCTGCGGCGAGCTCGCGGTCCTGTAGGACGCGGATGGCTTTGGCCAGGTGACAGGCACGGTGCGGGCCGCACCGCAGCTTGCGGAGCACGCGCCAGGTCTTGAGTTGAGCGTTGGTGCGTTCGCCCGGCCCGCGGAGCTGGACATGTGCACGGTTGGCCTCCTCGGACACACTCGCTAACCATACGAGGCGAAACCTTCACACCGCCGGTTCGCTCAGCAGGGTGTTAGCTCAGCTCCAGCCGAAGATCCCGGTAGAGCCGACTCAGGTTCTCCGGGGTTTCTTGTTTCAGAGCCCTCCTCACATCACCCAATGAGTCGATCATCGCGTGCACCTCGGCTACCGTGAGAGCGTTCGGCGCAGGCATTCCTTCCAACTCGGCTCACGCTGCTGCACGGCGCTGCCATGGCTCTGCGGAGGCTCGGTGCGGTATTTCAGAGTTCCGCCACTGCCTCCCGCAGGTACACCTCCAGCCTCCTGATCGACGCGGATACGCCTGTCGTGTCGAGTCGGCAGGTGTAGAGACGACGGAGGAGTTCGGGCTGCCGCATGGGGAGGACCACCACGCTTGGGGGAGCGTCCAGCAACAACAACCGCGGCAGTAGCGCGACACCGAGGCCCGCCGCTACGAGATTGAGAGCGGTGCGGAAGTCCGTACCGTCGAAGTCCAGACGATGTCCGCTTCCCCGGTCGCCGTCGGCGGCTGACGCTGTCAAGCCGGCGACGTCGACCTCGGTGTTGATCCACGCGTCCGACGGTAGGTCGGCCGGGGCGACACTGTCGGCTCCCGCGAGGGGGTGACCGACGGGAAGGACGATCAAGATCGGATCGTCCATGAGGTGTTCTTGCACGAGCCCGGCTGGCGCTGACTCGGGAGCGTGTTCGTAGTCGAAGGTGATGGCCAGGTCGATCTCACCCCGGAACAACAGGGCATGCGTGTCGCGCTGCTCCAGTTCCCGGAGCGTGATGTGGACGGCCGGATGGCTCGCACGCAGGCGTGCGAGCGCAGGAGGGACGATCGAGGCTGCCGCCGAGATGAACGCACCGAGCCGCACCTCGCCGCCGGTGCCCTCCGCGAGCGCCGCAAGTTCGGTGGCAGCGCGGCTCATCGAGGCGCTGATCGCGGCCTCGGCGTCGAGAAGGACCTGTCCGGCTTCGGTCGCACGGACGGGACGCCGGACCACGACTCGCGCGCCGACCCTTCGTTCCAGTTCCGCGACCTGCTGCGAGACCGCCGACTGGGTGTAGCCCAGCTCCTCCGCAGCAGCGGCGAACGAGCCGAGCCGCACGACAGCCGCAAGGGTCAGCAGATGGCGCGGGTCGAACAGCCAGGACATGTAGTTAAGCCTAACTTATCGACCAAGAAGAAATCATCGCTTGTGCTTATCTGAAGGCCTGGTTGACGCTGGACCGCATGGACTTCACGCAATTCGACACCGCCATCGACAAACTCCCCCGACGTCGGGTCGGGTTCTATCCCACTCCGTTCCACGCCTTGCCCAACCTGTCGGCGGCGTACGGGATCAACCTCTTCATGAAGCGCGAGGACCTGGCCGGCCCCAGCGCGATCAGCGGGAGCAAGACGCGTCTGGCTGAGTTCATCCTGGGGCGGGCCGTCGAGGAGGGGGTGACGCACCTGATCACCCAGGGCGCGTACCTGACCAACTCGGGTCTACAGTTCGCTGCCGCCTGCCTGAGCGCGAGGATCACGCCGATCCTGGTCCTGACGCGGAACGTGCCCCGGCACGGTGAGCTAGCCGAGTTCCGCGGCAACTACCTGCTCAACAAGACGATGGGTGTGGAGACCCACGTCATCAACGTCAGCGGCAACGTCTGGACGGTCCCAGAAGCGGCCGCGCGGATCACCGACGCCATCACCGGCCGCAAGGCCGAACTTGAAGCGCAGGGGCACAAGGTCCTCGTCGTCGGAACCGGTGGTGCGCACCCCGACGGCTTCATCGCGCACGCCCTGACGTTCCGGGAGATGCTGGAGCAGTCCGGTTCCGCGGGAGTCGACCTCGACTTCGTCTACCACACGATCGGCACCGGGACCGCGCTACCGGGGATGCTGGCCGCCAAGCTGAGTCTGGGTCACCCGGTGAAGTTCCGGTCGATCTCGATCCAGCAGTACAACGACGGAGACTGGATGAACCCCGGCGTGATCGTGGAGCGGACCAAGGCCGTTCTGGCCACGTTGGGCGCTCCCGTGCCCGACGACGCGACTATCCGCGCCGAGATCGACATCGACCAACGCTTCATCGGCGAGGACTACGCCGTCGCGTCCCCCGAGAGCTCGGCCGCCATCCGCGAGCTGGCCAGGGCAGAGGGCATCTTCGTCGGCCCCGTCTACACCGGCAAGGGACTCGCGGGATTGCTCGACCACGCCCGCAGCGGACGGATCCCCGTCGACAGCAACGTCGCGTTCCTGCACACAGGAGACACCGGCAACCTGTTCGAGATCCCCGAAGTCGTCGGCCACATCACCGACTGAGCCCACAGCCCATCAGTCGCGATCGGCAACGCGCTGCTGCCCGCCGGCCTGGGAGACAGCCGCGCCACCGCTTCGTGAGAAGCTCGTCAGTTCCATCGGGCTGCAAAAGGCAAAGGCAAGGAGAGCCCTCTCCTTGCCACTTTCAATATATAGCGCGCTGGGGGGCTTGCCGCAAGACCCGGGTCACGGCGCAGAATCGTCGGCCGATGCCACAACCTGCGGAAATGAGGGCACGACGTTCATGTGTTGTTGTCGACGTATGGGGGGCGCGGTGACGTCGAACCAGTGGTGGGACCAGCAGTGCGGTTGCGGGTGCTCGGGTCGGAGGTGCGGAGGTGCGCCGGTGATCCGATCGGCCACCGCAGTGCAACAGAGCACGGCTGCCTTGGAGGCATCGCAATGATTGAGCAGTACGTGTTGGACCTTCAAGAGGTCGACGAGAAGCAGGTCGCGGTCGTTGGCGGCAAGGGCGCGCACCTGGGCGGGCTGTCGCGGATCGAAGGCATCCGCGTGCCGGGTGGCTTTTGCGTGACGACGGACGCCTTCCGGCGGATCATGGCGGAAGCGCCGTCGATCGACGATCGGCTCGATCAGCTGTCACGCTTGAACCCGGACGACCGGGAGGCGATCCGCACGCTCAGCGCGCAGATTCGCCGGACCATCGAAGGGATCGCCATCCCGGGCGATCTCGCGGCGGCGATCACCCGCGCGCTCGCCCAGCTCGGCGAGCAAGCCGCCTACGCCGTCCGATCCAGCGCGACGGCAGAGGACCTGCCGACGGCCTCCTTCGCCGGCCAGCAGGACACGTACCTGAACATCGTGGGGCCGACTGCGATCCTCCAGCACGTCAGCCGATGCTGGGCCTCGCTGTTCACCGAGCGGGCCGTGACCTACCGCCAGCGCAACGGCATCGACCACCGTACGGTCCACATGGCCGTGGTCGTGCAGCAGATGGTCTTCCCGCATGCGGCCGGCATCCTGTTCACGGCCGACCCCGTCACGGGCAACCGGAAGGTCGCCACCGTGGACGCCAGCTTCGGCCTCGGCGAGGCGCTGGTCTCCGGCCTGGTGAACCCGGACGTCTTCAAGGTGCGACACGGCGAAGTCCTCACCAAGGCGATCGCCGCCAAAGCGCGTGCCGTTCACGCCCTGCCGGCCGGCGGTACGCAGGAAGTGGTGATCGACTCGCAGCGGCAGGAGCAGCCGGCGCTGACGGATGCGCAGGTCGTGCGGCTCGTGCAGCTCGGGCGGCGGATCGAAGCGCACTTCGGCCGCCCGCAGGACATCGAATGGTGCTTGGTCGATGATGGCTTCCAGATCGTTCAGAGTCGGCCGATCACGACGCTGTTCCCCATCCCCGAGACCGGCGACCAGGAGAATCACGTCTACGTCTCCGTTGGTCATGGGCAGATGATGACCGACCCCATGAAGCCCCTGGGGCTGTCCGTGTGGCATCTGACGGCCATGGCGCCGATGCACGAGGCCGGCGGGAGGCTGTTCGTCGACGTCACCCGGCGCCTGGCCTCGCCCGCGAGCCGCGCCAGCCTCCTGGACGTCATGGGGCGAGGCGATCCACTGATCAGGGACGCTCTGGAGACCGTCCTCGACCGCGAGGATTTCGTCCCGTCGCTCCCGGACGCGGGTCCCGGCGGGCGGCCGGCCAGCGGTGCGCCCGCCCCGATCGAGACCGATCCGGCCATCGTCACCGAGCTGATCGAGCGCAGCCAGGCGTCCATCGCCGCCCTGGAACGCGACATCCGGACGTTGACCGGACCGGCGCTGTTCGACTTCCTGCTGGAGGCTTTCGAGGAGCACAAGCGAGTCCTCAGTGATCCGCTGAGCCTGCAGGCGATCATGGCGGGGATGGAGGCCACGTGGTGGCTCAACGACAAGCTGCAGGAGTGGCTTGGCGAGAAGAACGCGGCTGACACGCTCACGCTGTCCGCCCCCGACAACGTCACGTCGGAGATGGGACTGGCGCTGCTCGACGTCGCGGACGTGATCCGCCCGCAGCCGGAGGTGGTGGCGTTCCTGCAGGGCGTCGAGGACGAGGGCTTCCTGGACGAGCTGGCGAAGCTCGCGGGCGGGACCGAAGCGCGCGACGCCATAGAGGCCTACCTCGACCGGTACGGCATGCGCTGCGTCGGCGAGATCGACATCACGAGGCCGCGTTGGCGCGAGCGCCCCACCACACTCGTGCCCGCGATCCTCGACAACGTCAGGAACTTCGAGCCGGGCGCCGCCGAGCGGCGCTTCGAGCAAGGGCGGCAGAAGGCGCAGCAGAAGGAACAGGAGGTGCTGTCACGCTTGCGGGCCCTGCCGGACGGGGACCAGAAAGCCGACGAGGCCAAGCGGATGATCGACCGGGTCCGAACCTTCATCGGGTACCGGGAGTACCCGAAGTACGGCATCATCAGCCGCTACTTCGTCTACAAGCAGGCCTTGCTGGAGGAGGCCGAACGCCTCGTGCGGGCCAACGTGGTTGCTGAGAAGGAGGACATCTTCTACCTCACGTTCCAGGAGCTCCACGAAGTCGTGCGCTCGAACCAGGTGGATGGCCAGCTCATCCAACAGCGCAAGGACGCGTTCCGGTCGTACCACGCGCTCACGCCGCCCCGGGTGCTCACCTCGGATGGCGAGGCCGTCACCGGGGCGTACCGGCGCGAGGACGTGCCAGCCGGCGCCCTGATCGGCCTACCGGTTTCCGCAGGGACCATCGAGGGAAGGGCCCGCGTCATCCTTGACATGGCGGAGGCCGATCTCGAAGCGGGCGACATCCTGGTCACGACCTTCACGGACCCCAGCTGGTCGCCACTGTTCGTCGGAATCGCGGGCCTGGTGACGGAGGTGGGCGGCCTGATGACCCACGGCGCAGTGATCGCCCGGGAGTACGGCTTGCCTGCCGTAGTGGGCGTGGAGCAGGCCACCCGGCTGATCCGGGACGGGCAGCGGATCCGCGTGCACGGAACCGACGGGTACGTCGAGATCCTGCCTTGACCGACCACACCGAGAAGCCCCATCGGCGTGTCGGTCCTGTGTGGACCGGTGCTGGCTGCTGATCATGTCTGTCGATCTGGCGGGCGTAGTCACTCGGTGTGGGAACCTCGGTCGCGTCGTCTGGCCTGCCGTTCTCCTCAGAGGCGCTGCGCCCTGGCGTGGACAGCGGGCCGTTGTCAGACACGCGCACGCCGACGCTGTCGTGCGCATGGTTGGTGCCTGTCGGCTCACCGATACCGTCATCGGCGCATGTGCGACGGGGGCGACCGGGCCAGCCCGGTCGCCCCTGGGCGCCCCACCGGATCGGCGAGGTGCTGCGTGCGTGGGCATGTCCCTGGGAAGCTGACCTTCCGACCGGCTTACCAACAACGATCCGTTCTGGATGGTGGTGACCGTGCCATGACCGCGTCCGAGTCGGCGTGGAGCTGGGTCCTGGACGCCAGCGACGGGGCGTTGTTCAGCCTGGCCGGATGCCTGACCTTCGTGCGCGGCCGGTCCGCGTGGCAGGTGTTCGACGGATTCGGTATCGACCCGCGGACCGCGCGCGAGATGACGCACGACCAGCTGTGCGCCGACCCGCTGTTCGTCGACGCTGGTTTCGACGCGGGCCCGTTCTGGGTGCGGGTGGCCGAGGTCGGGGACTGGGCGGTCGGGATCGAGTACCTGCAACTACGCGGCTGGTTGGGCAACATCGGCTGCAAATTGTCCCGCGGCACCGAGGCGGTGACGGTGGCCCGCACCATCAAGGGCCCGGGAACCGTCAACTACTTCCGAGACCGCGAATGGGTCACCTCTTTCAGCATCGGCGAGGGGTACGACACCCGCGCCGGAGTGCGACCGGACCACTTCCATGACGCGCTGGCCGCGCACGGGCTCGCGGGCTTGGACGATGGGACGCTGCCGCAGGACGGCCCAGGGCTGCGGGAGCAGCTGATCGGTGTGCTGGAGATGCTCACCGACGAGCTGGGAAACCGGCTGCCCTACGACAGGTTCGCCGGGCCGCTACCGGCCGGGTACCGCAGCGCGCCCTACACCTTTCACCCCGCCCACCCCGACGACTGAGCAAGTATGCGCGGCAGGCCTGGCCCGTACACGTTCTCGCGCCACCAACTGCCGCCAGTGTCCTCGCGCGCCAGCCCGGCTCGAGCCCGTCGCCGGGCGCCCCTTCTCCCCCACCGTGATCCCGAGGTACTGGGCAACGTATGCACGCGCCACGTCGTGTGAGCTGCTGACCGCACCACAGTTGGCGAGCGTGGGCTCGCCGGCCACGAGGTGGTCTAGGTTCCCACCCGTCTGACCGCGCGTCCTGGTCGACTACCGAACCGACCTCCTCAAGCGCCGCACTATGGCGATCAACCAGCTCAAAGCCCGACTGCACGTCTGGCTCGACCACACCCGGCGACCTGTCCCGAGCCAGGAACCTGGCGTCAGTGACCGCATTGGTGCACACCGCGACGATCAGGCCCCACGTCCACCAGGCGCTGACCGACATGATCTCCGAGATCGCCGAGGTCAACCGTCGGGTCCACGACCTTGGTGCCCACACCGCACCGACCGCAGGCTGATCAAGGACACCTCTGGAAGGAAGCCCAGGTCAGCCGGGCCACCATGAACCGCGCCCACCAGCTCCTGGCCGAGTGGGACGCCCGAGTTACCGAATGCGGCGGGCTCACCAAGGGCGAGGCGCAAACACGACGAGATCACCGAACTGCGCACGAAACTGGCCGAGCGGACCCGCGAACGCACCGACCTCCACCGTCAGTTGGACGCCGCCGCCACCGCGATCGCGGCCCTGCACCACGACAACACCCTGCTACGCCAAGAACTCGACGCCACCGGCATCTTGGTCACGCTCGACTCTCACCGTCCCCGATCGGAAGACGTCATGTTTGCCCGTTCGACCCCTCGCCGCGCGAGCAGCGCCGGACCTGAGGTTTGCTGTGGCAACGCCTTGTCATGCCGAATTGAGGACGATCTCAGAGCGCCCGTTGGCTGGGGCTTGCCGCCTGGTCATGACCGGCGGTCGGGTACCTGATCCTCGGTGAATGCGGGACCAGTCGCCGCGGCATCCGACGCGCTGTTGCTCGATGCCGACCCCTACGTGGACATCGCGCACCTGATCGACCGTTCCCACCACGTCGGGACGTTGCGGGCTGGCCGGCCAAGCTGGGATGAGGGCCACCCCGCAGCCTGACACGGCCGATTCCAAGCCCAGATGCGCCAGCACGGCAGCTGAGGGCTCTTCGAACCCTCCACGTTGACAATCTCCTGCATGACACAGATCTTGTCGTCAAGAAGCCGGTCACGGTGTCGAGGGATCTCCGATTCCTCGATGCGCTCGGCGCGCCGTGTCCGCCGGACAGCCGCCCGCGTCGAGGCAGGCGAGACAACGGTTCCTGGTCTCAGCGCTACGAGCACGCGTTGCCGGTGACCGATCTCCTCCCGATCACCGCGGACAGATCCAACGGGTCCTCGCCGCTTCCAGGCGCTCGTCAGGCCGTGGCGCCGACGATGCGGGTGGCGGCCCGCTCGGCGATCATGATCGTCGGCGCCTGAGTGTTGCCCCGGGTGATGGTGGGCATGACGGAGGCGTCGGCGACGAACAGGCCGGCCACGTCGTGCACGGCCATGGTCCGCGGGTCGACGACGGCGCCGGCGTCGGTGCCCATCCGGCAGGTGCCGACCGGGTGCCACTCGCTGCCGACGTTGCCGCTGATCCAGGCGTCGAGGTCGTCGTCGGACCAGTCCTGTGGGGTGCGGGGCTCGCCACCGGTGGCCTTGGCCAGCGTGGGGGTGCGGAACAACTCCCGCGCCCGCCGCAGCCCGGCCCGTAGCCGCGCCCGGTCGTTGTCCTCGGTGAGGAAGCCGGGGTCGGCCAGCGGGGCGCTGGCCGGGTCGGCGTCGGCCAGCCGCACCGTGCCCCGGCTGTCCGGGTCGAGCAGGCTGACCGCGCAGGTCACGACCGGGTCCTCGATCAGGGTCATCTCAGCGGTCATGCCGAGCAGGGTCAGCGTCAGCTGGATGTCGGCCACCGGGCGGTCGGCTCCGCTGCGCAGCAGGCCGGCCGCCTGGGTGAGCGAGGCCAGCGGACCGCGGCGCAGCAGCTGGTAGTCACGGACATCGGCCTCGGTCAGGGTGTTCCACAGTGGACTGCCGTCGAGGACCGGCCAGACCGGCGTGACCATCGGGTGGTCCTGCAGGTTGGCGCCGACGCCGGCGAGGTCGCGGACCACGGGGATGCCGTGCTCGGCAAGGTGGCCGGCCGGGCCGAGGCCGGAGAGCATCAACAGCTGCGGGCTGCGCAGCGCGCCCGCGCACAGCACCACGCCCCGGCGGGCGAGGACCTCGGTGTCGCCGACGCGCACGCCGAGGGCGCGCTCGCCGTCCAGGATGATCGAAGTGACCTGCTGGCCGGTGGCGACGACCAGGTTCTCCCGGCTGCGGGCCGGCTTGAGGTAGCCGTGCACGACGCTGTGCCGCCGCCCGTCGCGGGTGTTGCTCTGCGCGAGGCCCACGCCCTCGTCGAACGCGCCGTTGAAGTCCTCGACCAGCGGCAGCCCGTGCTCGACCCCGCCCGCCACGAAGGTGAGCGGCAGAGCGCCGGCGTCGCGCACCGAGCTGATCGCCATCGGCCCACCGGTGCCATGCCGGTCGTCGCCGCCGCGGTCGTTGTCCTCGATGTCGCGCAGCACGGGCCGCACGTCGTCCCAGGCCCAGCCGGTCGCGCCCTGGGTCAGCCAGGCGTCGTAGTCCTCGGGACGGCCGTGGAACCACGCCATCATGTTCATGCTGCTGCCGCCGCCCAGCCCGCGGCCCTGCGCCAGCCCGATCCGGCGCCCGCCGAGCGCGGACTGCGGCGTGGTCAGGTCGCCCCACGACATGGGGCCGGTGAGCAGCTGGAACGCGTTCCCCGGCGTGATGGCCTCGGGCTCCTCGCCGGTGGTCGTCCCGGCCTCCAGCAGCAGGACCCGGCAGCGCGGGTCCGCGCTCAGCCGGGCCGCCAGCACGCACCCGGCCGCGCCAGCCCCCACCACGACGAAGTCCGCATCCGTAGGCATGTCTCGGATCACGTCCAGTCACCTCATTCAGTTCGGTCAACGAGCTGAAGCGTAGCTCATCTCAGATGAGTCCGACTTCAGTGAGGTGAGCTTGTACGATGTCGTCCCATGGCTACTGGCACGCAGGGACGGCGGGCGGACTACGCGGAGGCGACCCGTCGAGCGATCATCGATGCGGCCCGGGAGTTGTTTGACCGCAAGGGGTTCTTCGGCACGAAGGTCGACGAGATCGCGGAGCTGGCCCGCGTCGCGGCGGGCACCGTCTACGCGGCCGGCGGCAAGCAGGGACTGCTGCGGATCCTGGTCAACGAGTGGGGCACCGCGCCGATCTTGCGGGAGAGCCGGACGCGACTGGCCGAGCTGAGCGACCCGCGGGAGGTGCTGGCGCTGGTGGCCTCGGCCAGCCGCGCGGTGCGCGAGGACCACGGGAGCGTCATCCGCGTGCTGCTGGCGGCCGCCCCGCATGACGAGACGGCCGCCGAGGGGTTGCACGGCACCACCAAGCGCTACCGGGGCACGCTGGCCGCGGTCGCGGAGCACCTGCACGGACTGGGCGCACTCGCCGAGGGCCTGGACGCCCGGCAGGCCACCGACGTGCTGTGGTTCTACTTCGGGTACAGCGGCTACCTGTGCCTCACCGAGGACAACGGGTGGCCGCTCGCGAAGGCCGAGCGCTGGTTGCTCGAGCAGTGCGCCGGAGCGCTGTTGCGGGCAGACACCGGTCAGCAGACCGAGGCGATGGACGAGGCCCAGCCCCAGTAGGGGACGGCCGGAGTACGCCCAGAACCTGTGCGGTCCACCCAGCGCGCGGGCTCAAGGTCGGTGTGGTCCTCCACCAGTGTGCGCCGCCCCGGCGGTACTCGGCGCGCGTCTGCATGCAACTTCACGCTCGTGTCGAGTCAGCCAAGATGGCTTCACTGATGATGCGCACCGCGCGTTCGACGCTCTGCGATGTCGCTTCGGAGGAAGCCTGCTCGGATTCGTAGATGAACGCGGTGGCGCCGCGCCTGCTGCCACAGTAGTCGATGATGCCATGCTCGATCTGTGTTCGTAGGGCTTTCTCGTACCCGTGGCGCTCGAATTCTCCAGAATCGGCGCCGGCGACGGGCAAAAGATGTGTAGTGAGCCCCTGAAGCCTCGGTCGCAGACCCGAAGAAACGGAGTAATCGAAGGCCCAGCCGTTGATGAAAACACGATCGATCCAGCCCTTCAGCAGTGCGGGCATTGACCACCAGTACACAGGAAAGATCAATACGAGATCGGTGGCGCGTTCGAGACGACGGTGCTCACGGACAATCTCGGCTGGGTAGTTGCCACCCTCCTGATATGTCCGGCGATCCGCCAAGGTGAATTTGGGGTCGAACTGCTCCTCGTGCAGGTCGGCGACCTCGACCGCCCGAGGGTGTAGTGCTGTCTTGAGGGTTCCAAGCACGTGATGTGTCAGGGACTGAGGGTCTGGGTTCGCGGCGACTAGCAAGGTCAGCGAGCTGGTGGCGGTGCTCATCACAGTCCTTCCGGTATCTGAAGAAAATGGTTCGTGTCTTTGAACGAGGCGTCCTGCGGGCTGAACCGCCAGGCGATCACCGCCGTTGCCACGCTCCGGCAGCCGCGGCCCGTACGACGTATTCCTCGAAGGTTCGGGGCTCGCGTCCCAGCACGGTGGCAAGGTCATCCGTGGTCTCGGCGGCCAGCCCGCGTTCCATCAGCACGAACATCTCGGAGACGTGATCGGCGTCCTCCTTGCTCAAACCCTCCTCGACCAGCGTCGCCGCGTATTCGGCCGGGGTGATCTGCCGGAAGGCGATGGGCTGTCCGGAAGCCCGGGAGATCAGCTCGACGGCCTCCCTGAAGGTGAGTGCACGTGGTCCGCTCAGCTCGTAGATCCGTCCGGCGTGTCGGCCGCTCTCGGTCAATGCCGCGGTCGCGGCGTCGGCCACGTCCCCGATGTCGATGAACGGCTCGGGGACCTCCCCGGCTGGAAGCGCCAGCTCACCGGCGATCAGCGGCGGGTGAAAGACGTCCTCGTCGAAGTTCTGAGCGAAGTTCGACGGCCGTAGGACGGTCCACTCCAGCGAGGAACCACGTACGGCCTCCTCGGCCGACCGCATGTCCAGTCCGAATGTGGAGTCGCCCCAGGTGTCGGCGCCGCGCCCGGAGAGCAGGACCAGCCGGCGCACGCCGGCGGCCTCAGCCCGTACCACGAATTCGTGCACCGGGCCCGGCACTCTCGGGGCTACCACGTAGGCGAGGGCGACGTCCTGAAGGGCGGCATCCCAGGTGTCTGGATCGGACCAGTCGAACGGGGTCCGGCTCGATCGGGACGCGGTACGCACCGGTGTGCCGCGCAGCCGCAGCCGGGCGGCGATCCTTCGGCCCGTCTTGCCTGTCGCGCCGAGGACGAGAGTGGCGTCTTTGCTCATGGCACCGATGAAACACGGCCGGATCGGACGATTCCATGGGTAAGAAGCCGGAATACCTGTGCAGTCGTCTAACCTGGCTGAGGTGGACGTGTTCAGTGACCTGATCCGCGGGGTACGAGCCCACGGCTCGCTGTTCGGTAGCTCGACCCTGTCCCCGCCCTGGGCACTGCACTTCGTGGACGGCGCACCGCTGACCTTGTGCACTGTCCTCACTGGGGCGGGCTGGATCGTGCCCGAACACCATCAGCCCGAACCGCTTCGCGCCCGCGAGACGATCGTTGTGCGCGGGCCTGCGACGTTCACTTTCGTTGACGAGCTCGGGACCCGGGCCGCGCCGATCGCCTGCGGTGAGCACTGCGCGACGCCCGAGCAGGGCGGGACCCGGCATCGGCGCGGGTGGCACGACTCGGGCGGGGGCACCGGTGACAGTCACGGCGCGACGACCCTGATCGTCGGCGCCTATCCGGTCCGCGGCGAGATCAGCCGTCGGCTGCTGGACGCACTGCCCGTCGTGTTGCGCGTGGACGCCGGGGGCACGGGTGACCCGGTGCTGGACCATCTCGCCGCCGAGGTCTCCCTCGACACACCGGGTCAGCAGGTGGTGCTCGATCGGCTGCTGGACTGGATGCTGGTCTGCACGCTGCGCGAATGGTTGGACCGGCCCGGTGGACAGCCCCCCGCTTGGTGGACCGCCCAGCGAGATCCGGTGGTCGGAGTCGCATTGCGCCTGCTGCACGCCGAACCAGCGGCACCATGGACGGTCAGCGCGCTGGCCCAACGCACCGGGGTGTCGCGTTCGACACTAGCCAAACGGTTCGCCGACCTGGTCGGCGAACCGCCGCTGGCCTACCTCACCCGTTGGCGTATGACGCTCGCGGCAGACCTACTGGTCGAGCAGAAGTCCTCGACCATCGCTCACGTTGCCCGCAGCGTGGGCTACTCCGACCCGTTCGCGTTCAGTGCAGCCTTCAAACGGATCCGAGGCGCCAACCCGAGCGAGTTCCGGCGCGGCGCGACCACAGCCTTCCCAGCAGCTGAGCGGACCGCCCTGGCCCGCACTGGCTCTGGCAGTCAGGACAGCTGAGATTCCCGGACGGGCAAGAAGTCGTCCACCTGCGCGAGCAGTGATCGGCCCGAGCGGCTACGGATTTGCTGTGCCCGTCGCACCAGGTGCTCGCCGACGGCCGGGAGGATGTGGACGACGCGGGTTGCCTCGTCTGCCGAGACTCCCTCGTCAACCAGGAGGAACAGGGCGGTCAGCGCGGCGTGCGGGCAGTAGTGCCAGCCGGCGAGGGTCAACGCCGTCTCGGGCCAGGCTGTCCTACCGCCGCGCGGCCGATGGCGTGCCTCGTCGGTCCTCGTGGCTGGGTAGCTGCTACTTCGTGGCCTTGTCGAGGGTGCCGCTGACGTAGAGCAGGCCGCCCATGCGCAAGTCGTCGTTCTTGAGGGGTGGAAGGTCGTTGGCGGCGAACAGGTCTCGGGTGCTGATTGCGTTCAGCGCCCAGCCGTGGTCGGTCAGATAGGGAGCAGCTTCGTTGCGCTCACCGAAATAACGCAGCCTCGCCATGTCGGGATCGAAACCGTGCGCACGCCAGCGTTCGGAGATGCGATGCAGGCCTTCCTTCGTCTTGTCCTCGTCGCCCGGTCGTGGGTTGGGCCTGCTTTCGGTGGCCACCCGGCTTCCCGACGCGCTGAGTTCGGTGATGGTGTCCAACAGGCGGTCCTGCGCCTCAGGCGGCAGGTAGCCCAGCAGGCCTTCGGCGCTCCACGCGCTCGGCCGGGCCGGGTCGAACCCGGCGGTACGCAGCGCGGTGGGCCAATCCTCGCGCAGATCGACCGCGGCCACCCTCCGATCGGCGGTGGGCACAGCACCCAACTCGGCCAGCGCGCGAGTCTTGAACTCGATTACCTGTGGCTGGTCGACCTCATACACCACGGTCCCGGTCGGCCAGGGCAGTCGGTACGCGCGGGAATCCAACCCCGAGGCCAGGATCACGACCTGCGTGATGCCCGAGTTCGTCGCATCGAGGAAGAACTCGTCGTAGAACTTGGTACGCACCTTGGCTCCGTCGATCGCCACCTGCTCGACCAAGTCCTCGGGGGGCAGTTCACCGGTCGCCAGCCGGGTGAGGAGGTCGATGCCGACCGCCCGGACGAGCGGTTCGGCGAACGGGTCGTCGATGAGCGAACGATCCGCGCGGGTCGCTATCGCCCGGGTCATCGCGGCCATGGTCGCGGTCGCGCCGACGCTGGATGCCAGGTCCCAGGTGTCTCCGTCGTACCTGGTGGGAGTCATGTTCTGCCCCAGCTTTCTTTGGACACAGGTCGTGTTCGAGAAGTGGCGTAGCACTTTTCAAGGTGCGGCCAGTGACGGTACTCGGCGACGCGGACGGCTTCGCCACGACGGCAACCTACGCCACCCCATCGACCGCGGCGCACCAGCCCAGTCCCCCTCCCCCGCACTTCGTCACTGTCGCTGCCGATCAGCCCGTGGTGAACTGGACTGGGAGTTCCACCAGGCCGCGAAACGGTGAGGCCGGCGGCAGCCGGTGGAGTTCGTCGACCGCCACCGCGAGCCGCAGCCCAGGCAGGCGGCGCAGCAGCGCCCCGATGCCTATCTGTGCCTCCATCCTGGCCAGCGAGACGCCGAGGCAGTAGTGGACTCCGTAGCCGAAGCCGACGTGCGAGCCGCCCTGCCTGCACAGGTCCAGTTTGTCAGGGTCGGCGAAGTGCGCGGGATCGTGGTTGGCCGCGTTGATCACCACACCGACGATCGAACCACGCGGGATGCGCACTCCCTGGTACTCGACGTCCTCGGTGGCGATCCTGGGACTGGCCACCGGGAGCGGTCCGTCGAACCGCAGGAGCTCCTCGACCGCCGAGGACAGCAACTCCGGGTTGGCCCGAAGCAGTGCCAGCTGGTCGGGGTTGGACAGCAACGCCACCATCGCGTTGCCCAGGAAGTCCGCCGTGGTCTGGTGCCCGGCGAACAGCAACAGGAACGTGGTGGCCACGAGTTCCTGCTCTGACAGCGTCCCATCGCGGTCACAGGCATCGACCAGCGCGCTGATGATGTCGTCACCTGGGTGTGCGCGCTTGTCCCGCACCAGGTCGGCAAGGTAGTGGTGCAGTCGCAGCTGGGCCTGCTGCACCGCCGCCCTGTCATCCTCGGGCCTGCGGCTCGCTCCGGACTTCCTGATCACTTCAGTCCAGCCGATGAGCTGCTTGTGGTCGTTTTCCGGTACCCCGAGCAGTTCACAGATCACCATCATCGGCAGGGGTATGGCGAACTCGCTCATCAGCTCGGACCGGCCGTGTGGGAAGAACGCGTCGACCAGTTCGTCCACGATCTCCACCACACGGGGCCGCAGCGCCTCGATCCGGCGCGCCGCGAACGCCTGGGACACAAGCCGGCGCAGCCTGCTGTGCTCGGGCGGATCCGAGTTGAGCATGTTCTTGTTCAGCGAAGCCGAGTTCGGGCCGAAGATCCGGAGGTAGTGCTCACCGGGGCCGTAGAGATCCTTGGACAGCCTGGGGTCGGTCAGCGCCGCCTTGGCGTCGTCCATCCCGGTGATCAGGTAGGAGTCGAACCGGGGCGAGCCGACCAGGCACACCGGTGTCGTGTCACGCATCCGCGCGTAGGCAGGATACGGATCGGTGGCGAATTCGTGGGTGTAGAGCTCTGACGCGGGTACGGCGTGCTCGGTCACCTGGGCTCCTCGGTGTCGCCTCGCAGGCTGTGCAGGACGTGGTAGGTGTTCCGGTGCGCGGAGTCACGGAGCTCACGGACCACGCGCAGCAACTGGTCGCGGTGCTCGCTGCGGCCGAAGGCGTCCAGCCGTTCGCGGTCGGCCCAGTCACTGATGATCAGGTAGCTGCGCGGGTCGTTGATGTCGCGGAGCAGGTCCTGGCGCAGACATCCGTCCAGGGTGCCGATCTGGGTGGCCGCCGAGAGCCACGCCTCCTCGAACTGCTGCTCGCAGCCCTCCCTGGTGCGCATCGCGAGCACGGTACGCACCCTGGTCATCGCGCACCTGCGAAGACCAGGCCCAGGGTGCTCCTGAGCGCGTCGGCGTCGATCGGGTGACTGCGGAACCCAACGTGTCCGTCCGGACGGACCAGGTACAGGGCTGTGCCCGTGACACCGTAGGTCACGCGGAACTCCTCCCCGTTGTCGCGCAGCACTGGGGGGTTGAGCATCTGCGGCACGCGGACATCCGGGCTGAGCAGCAGGTACGTGTCGAGTTCCCCGCACGCCTGCTCACGGACCTCGGCGCACAGCTTCTCCGCGGCGACCACCGTGGACTCGTCGGCCGAGCCGTCCGCGTAGATCAGCAGCGTGTGCCTGGTGCCGCGGAGCAGGTCGCGCAACCGCAGCGGGTGCCCGACACCCTGCCGGTGCAGACCGCCGACATCGGGAGCGCGGTCACCGGGCCGTGGGCCGCTGCCCAGCGCATCGGGGGCGGACACGGACTCGCCGACCAGCGGACTGTCGGGGTAGCTGAGCAGCAAGGACATCTCTTGCAGGAACTGGCGTTTCAGGTCATCGCGGTCCAGCTCGTCGGTGAAGGCCATGCGCACCGCACGCCCGACCACCTCCTGGCCCGCCGGGCGCCGTTCGATCTCGTAGCTGTCCAGCAGCCCGGGCGCGGCGATCCCCCGCACCGCCAGTGCCAGCTTCCAGGCCAGGTTGTAGGCGTCCTGGATCCCGGTGTTCATGCCCTGGCCGCCTGCGGGGGGATGCAGGTGCGCTGCGTCGCCGGCGACGAACACCCGCCCGTCGCCGTACCGGTCCACGATCCCGTGGCTGATCCGGAACACCGAGGACCAGCGCAGGTTGGACGCGCGCGTGCCGGTCGGAGCGAGCTGGTCCAGCGCCGCCTGGACCTCGGCGAGGGTGGGTTCGGCGAGTTCCTCGCTGAACCCTGGCGGGGCGTCCTGCCCGCCGGTCTGCTCGAGGAACCGGGGCGGCGCCATCGTCGCGATCCGGTACCGGGACTCACCGCGCAGCGGGACACACACCAGCATGTTGTCCATCCGGCCGTCGGTTTCGCGGATGAACCGCAGCAAGTGGCCGTCGGGCATGTCCCACTCCACGTCCACGTCGCCGAGCAGGAACAGCTGCGGGAACCGGCCCAGACCGCCCGCGAAGGTCAACCCGAGCAACTCGCGGACCTTGCTGTGCGCACCGTCGCACCCGACCAGGTACTTCGCCCGAACCGTCTCCAGCCCGGCACCGGTTGTCGCGAGCGTGGCCAGCACACCGTCCTCGTCCTGGGTGAACGCGATCAGTTCAGCACCGCGTTGCGGGCGCACTCCCAGGGTGGCCAGCCGTTCGGAGAGGATGCGCTCGGTCTCGTACTGGGGCAGGCCGAGGTGTGCATAGGGCAGCTCCGGCAGCTCCCAGCTCATCCGGTGGACCTCCACGCCGTTGACGAACACCGCCTGGCCGGTCAGCCAGGTCCCGGCGTCCATCGCCTCCCGCGCGATGTCCTGGTCCTCCCAGATCTCCATGGTGCGGCAGTGCACGCCGATCGCCTTGTCGGCCTGCGCGGGCGGTGCGGCCAGCCTGTCCACCACTCGGCACTCGATGCCGCGCCGGGCCAACTCGATGGCGGTGGTCAGCCCGGTGGGGCCTGCCCCGACGACGAGTACGTCTGTTGTCCTGTGCACGTCGGTCTCCCTGGCCTGGGGCACTCGGTTGGTCACGGGCTGAGCCGCGAGGTGGAAGATGCGGCGCCGGAACTCGCGGAGGAACGGCGCGATCGGCTGGGCCTGCTCGGCGTGTGCTGGATCGTCGACCCACTCGGAGAACGCCGCCTCGCTGGCCCACTCGGCGAAGATGTGGTAAGCGTCAGCATCGGCCTCGCGCAGCAATTCCTCGTGAACGTGTCCGGGGACGGCGCCCATCCTGGCGGCGACTTCGGCGTACCCGCGTTCGAACTCCCGGCGCCTGGGTGTCGGTACGGCGACCGTGAGATCCACGCAGATTGCCGATCCGCTGCCGTCGAGAGCGCGCATCACTTGGTAGCTCGGGGCTTCATCGGTCTCGCACAGTGGACGAACGGCGTCGGCCAGGCACGCGGCGACCGGTCCGTTCTGGTAGTCGCGCAATGCGGATTCGTCGGTCCAGTCAGTGACGAGGACGAACACGCGCGGATCGACGGCGTCGCGGAGCGCGTTGCGGGTGAGGTTGCCGGCAAGCACGCCGATCTGCCCGGCGACCTCACGCCACACCGCTCGCACGGCGTCTTCGCACCCCGGACGCGCGCGCACCCTGAGCACTGCCCTGATCATGACATCTCCTCAGATGGCCTGCGCAGCACGATGGAGCTGTTGAACCCGCCGTAGCCGCGCGCGGTGACCAGGACGACGTCGACGGGCATCCGGCGAGGCTCGCGAACGAAGTCGAGGCCGTAGGTGGGAACGGGGTTGGTGAGGTTGCCGACTGCCGGGACCACGCCGTCCCGCATGGCGAGCACCCCTACGACCAGGTTCAGCGCGGACCCGCCCGCGCAGAGCCGCCCGATGAGGCCCTGCGGCGCCGTCACCGGAACGCTCTCGGCGCGGGGGCCGAAGGTGTCCCGGATCGCGCGCACCTCCAGTGCGTCGAGGTCAGGGCTGCCCGCTCCGTCGGCGAGCACGAGGTCTACGGCCTCCGGCGAGAGCCCGGCGTCCTCGATGGCCAGCCGCATGCACCTGGTCAACTGCGTGCTGTCCTCGGCCGGGCGCCAGAGGTGGTGCGCGTCGTGTGTGGCCGCGTAGCCGGCGACCTCGGCGTACACCCGCGCGGTGCCCCTGCCTTTGGCCTCGGCGGCGTCCTCGAGAACCAGGACGGCGCCGCCCTCTCCCGGCGCGTACCCGTTGGCCTCGACGTCGAATGGCTTGTAGCCGCCTCGCGGATCGCGGCTGGTGGTCATCCGCCCGCTGGCCGACTGGCAGGCGAGCGAGTACGGGCACAGCGGTGCCTCGGTGCCGCCGACGAGCATGACCGACGTACCGCGCCGGATGGACCTGCGCGCCTGGCCGACGCTGTCCAGTCCGCCCGCGCCGTCGGTGACGACCACACTGGACGGACCTTTGGTTCCGTGCCTGATCGACACCTGCCCGGTGTTCGCCGCGTAGAACCAGGCGATCGACTGGTAGGCGCTGACCGCTCGCCGGCCCTGCGCCCACAGCGCCTGGATCTCCCGCTGGCCGAACTCCACCCCGCCGGAGCCGCTGCCGAAGGCGACACCGATGTCGTACTGGTCCTGTCCGGCCACGTCGTAGCCGGCATCGGTGAGGGCGAGCTCCGTGGCGGCCAGTGCCATTTGGGTCCACCGGTCGGTCTGCACGGCGAGGCGGTTGTCGATGTAGTCCTCGACGCGGAAACCGTGCACCTGACCTGCGATGCAGGTGTCGTACCCGCTCGCGTCGAATGCCTCGATCGGGCTGACGTGCAGCTCGCCGCCCATGGTGGACCGCCAGTACGCTTCGGTCCCGATGCCGCTGGGTGCGAGGACACCGACTCCGGTGATCACCGTCGCGTTCACCGCGACCAGCCCGGCTTGGCCAACAGGATCGCCGACTGGAAGCCGCCGAAGCCGCTGCCCACGGACAGCACGACGTCAACCGCCTGGTCGCGCGCTGTCCTGGGTACGTAGTCCAGGTCGCACAACGGATCCGGCTGTTCGTAGTTGGCGGTGGGCGGGACCACCCCGTTCTCGATTGCGAGCGCGCACGCGGCGAGCTCGATCGAGCCGATCGCGCCGAGCGAGTGCCCGACCATGGACTTGATCGAGCTCACCGGTACCTGGTAGGCGTGCTCCCCAAGGCTGCGCTTGAACGCCGCGGTCTCGTGCACGTCGTTCTGCCTGGTGCCGGATCCGTGTGCGTTGACGTAGCTGATGTCCTCGGCCCGCATCCGCGCCTGACCCAGTGCGCGGCTGATCGCCTCGGCCATCTCGGCGCCGTCGGGCCGGAGCCCGGTCATGTGGAAGGCGTTGCAGCGGTTGGCGTACCCGGTGATTGTGCAGTACACGTGCGCACCGCGGCGCCTGGCGTGCTCGGCGTCCTCGACCACGAGCACCGCGGCGCCCTCCCCCATCACGAACCCGTCCCTGGTGGCGTCGAAGGGGCGGGAGGCGTGGGCCGGATCGCTGTTGCGCGCCGAGGTCGCCTTGATGGCGTCGAAGCAGGCCATGGTGATCGGGGAGATCGGTGCGTCACTCGCGCCCGCGATCACCACGTCGGCATCGCCGTCCTCGACCAGCTGGTGGGCGTATCCCACCGCGTCGATGCCGGAGGTGCACCCGGTGGAGATCACGGCGGCCGGGCCGTTGGCGCCGAACCGGATGGCGACCTCGGCCGCCATGCTGCTGGGCACCAGCGCCTCGTACAGGAACCTACTGGCGTAGCGGGGATCCACCAGCCACTTGCGGCCACCATCGGAAAGCGCCACGTACTCGTCCTCGAGCCGGGTGGTGGCACCGACGGCGCTGCCCATGGCGACGGCCAGCCGGTTGTGGTCGACCGAGCCCTTGGTGAGTTCGAGCCCACTGTCGGCGACCGCCTCGCTCGCGGCGACCAGCGCGAACTGGATGAAGCGGTCGTTGCGGTGGATCTCCTGTGGGGTGAGCCCGGCCGCGAGTGGGTCGAAGTCGCATTCGGCTGCGATCTGGGAACGGAACGGGTCCGGGTCGAAGAACGAGATCCGGCGGGTCGCGGTCCGGCCACTAGTGATCAACTGCCAGAATTCCTTGCACCCGTTGCCCCCTGGGGCCACCACACCGACGCCAGTGATCACTGACGCCCGCCCGCGCCTGGTCATCCCGAGACCTCGCCTGGCAGGGGCTCGGTGTCGACGTGGCCGAGTTCGGGCCGGGGCGCGAGCGGGCCCAGGCTGAACACCAGGAATGCCGTGGCACCACTGTCGTTGACCAGCCGGTGCCGGACGCCGACGGGGATGAGCACGCCCTCCTCGGCCCCCAGTTGCCGCGGGTTCCCGTCCAACCGCAACGTGATCGCGCCACGCACGCAGTAGAGGAACTCCTCGGAGTACGGGTGCCAGTGCTCGGTGACCACCTCGCCGGGGTCGAGTGTCAGGGTGCCGAGAAAGCCGGAGGTGGCGCCGGTCGTGGCGGGGGACAGCAGGGTCCTGATGTCGCCGCCACGGCGCCGGTTCGGTGGGACGTCGTGACGGGACACGATGCGGATGTCATCGGCCCGGTTGGCCTTGTTTGGCGGAGTGGTGCTCATGAGGCCCGTCCCGCGGCGCGCTCGACCCTGCGCGCGATGATGTCCAGTTGGATCCGGGAGTTCTTGTTGATGCGGTCGGTCATCGCGGCGTCGTCGAGCGGTGCGTCCGGGCGCATCGCGAAGTCCTGCACCCACCGCATCTGGGTTGCCCCACCGACTTCCTGATAGATCCACTCGATGTCCATGTACTGGAACGGCCCCTTCTCGACCCGGTGCGCCACCACCTTGTACTGCTCGGGATACATGGTCCGTTCGGACACCCAGCTCCAGACGGTGCCGTTCTCGTCGGGGTGCATGGAAAGCCTGAACGTCAGGGTGTTTCCCTCGTGGGCAAGGATTTCCGCCGAGGCGTACTCGGTGAACAGGTTCGGCCAGGACGCCACGTCGTTGGTCATGAACCAGACCACGTCGATCGGTGCCTTGATGAGCACCGAGTTGTCGGTGTGTCCGCTCATGCCACGTTCACCTGGTCGAGCCGCTCGTTGACGGCGGCGACGAGATCGGCGAACGGGGCGTGTTGCAGGCCCTCGTCGGGCAGCTCGAACCCGTATCGCGTCTCGAGCGCTGCCTGCACGGCCAGGAATGCCAGCGAATCCAGCCCGGCCGCCTCGAGTGTCAGGCTCGCGTCCGTGGTGCGGTCGGCTGCCGGGAGCCCAGCTTTGTCCTCGAGGATGTCCATCAGGTCCTCGAGGTGGAACGGTTGCGCGCTCATGGTGCCGCAGCTTCCTTCTCCTGGGTCGCCCTCGCGTCGGCGAGATGGACCGTGTGCTCGTCGCCCTGGTTGCGTGAGAGCGACCTCGGGCGGCCCGGGAGCACCTGTCGGCTTTCCGCAAGCCCTTCAGGCGCGGGGGTAAGTTCGATCGTGGCCATGGTCATCAGCCGTCAACGCGCCAGCGGTAGAACTCCTTGGCCACCGCGTCCACAGGACTGCGCCAGCTCTGCGGGTTGTACGCGCTGATGAACGGGCTCAGGTCGTCCACGATCTTGGCGAACGCCGGCTTGCCGTGGTTGTCCTGCACGGCGCGGGCGAGCGATGCGTCGGTCCGCTCCATCAGGTGCAGGTAGACGTCCTCCAGCGAGTACAGCCAGCGTCCGGCGACACCCATCTCGACCGGCAGCGGCCCGGCGTCGGACTCGCCGAAGATACGGGCGACATCGGGCTCGGCACCGGGTTTGATGCGTGCCACGATGACCGTTTGAAATGTGGGACCTGGTGCTGCTTTCGTCGCAGGAACCCAGTTGTAGAACTCCTTGGAGACGGCGTCGGCCGGCACTTTCCAGTTCTTCGAGTACGGCGTCACGTACGGCGCGATGGCCTCGCCGATCTGTTTGAAGGTGGGTAGCCCGCGGGCCTTGCTCAACGAGGTCTTCGGGTCTACGTTGCGCTCGATCACGTGCACGTAGAGGTCATCCAGCGAGTACAGGGCACGCCCAATCACACCGAAGTCCTGCGGTCGCGTCGTCCTGTCATTGTGGGCAAAGACCTCGGCAACCTTGTCCTCGCTACCCGGAACGATGCGCGCAACAATAACGCTTCGATAGTTCATACCACCCGTCCATGTCATCATCTGCCATGCCATCATCTGCGGCCAGAAAATTCTCACGCTACTTGCGGCCGTACGCAGCAGAAAAAGTGGGCGCCCAGCACTGAACTCACGGGCACCTAGAGCACACTTGGAAAGTTTCTTGAAATTCTGCGGACACCTTGGCTTTGGCAGCGCAAGTCAGGAGAGTCCAGGCGGCACCGAAGACGCGCACGTGCTCCCCCGCAGCTCAGGCGCCCATGGCGGCCACCGTGCCTACCGGGAGAAATCGTATTCTCGCCCCACAGAATCCCCGGGCGTACCGACCATCACCGCCGCGAGCCGAGCCAGTCCGATCGCAGTGGTTCCAGGACGCCGGTCGAGCCCTGCTGTCGACAACAGCCGGCCAACCGCACCGTTCGCAACGCCCATCCCACTGTCATTACTCCTCGCTAAATCAGCACGCCTATTCCAGTTTCTCGCCGAGGTGGCCACACGGCAAGAAGCCGCCTTCCTGGCCCCTCTCCAAATTCTCCTTCACCTGGAGGGAGCTCGCCTCGGGCTTGGTTCACCTTCCTTTGCCGACTCGATCGGCTGGCGCCAGCCGCCGCAACAGGCCGCCTGGTTCGTTGGCCAAGTCAGCTCACTTCGCATGTCACCGAGAGGCGAATCGCCCGTAGCCGGTGAACATCTCGTTTTCAAACTCACGTAGTGGTGTTGGGGTGTACTGGCCCAGGCACCCACACCCGATCAGGCGACGCACCTGCAGCCGATCCTGGTGCCCGGCATCCACTCGCAATCCCTGCCCCATCGCATTGACCAGTTCAACCCAGTCAGCACCTGCGAGTTTCCCCACGGCCTCGCCACCCCGCTTGCCTGCCCTGGACGACGCCGACTGGCTCACCCGCACCCAGCGCACCATTCGGGCCGCCAACCCTCCGCGATCCTGTTCGGCCCCAACGCAAGCCGCACGTCCCCGTGTCGGCACGGGTGCAGGATCCTCAACGCGGTGGTGTCCGCGATCGCGTCGCCGAAGATGTCGGTCGTCGCCTCACTAGCCCGCGGCCAGTCGCGGCGCCACCGGCCGGTGTCCGCGTCGAGGCGAGGCCGGTGCCCACGGGGTCTTGCCCCACGGCTTGGCCACCGACAGCCAGGTCATGAACAGAAACGCGGCGATGTTCAAGCCTGCGCCGTAGGCCAGTTGACCGGCGACCGGGCTCTCCACTCCCCGCGTGCTCGCGGCGATGCTGTCTTCCACCCAGGTCCCCAAGCCGAACGTGCTGTAGCCGATGACGGCCACGGTGAGCACCAGCTTGACCAGAACCCACCAGTACCGGGCCAGTCCCCACGGCGTCACCAGGCACAGCAACACCCCGCTGGCCAGCGCAGCGAACGCGATCGGGATGACCACGAACCCATCGACCTGGTCGATCATCTGGTAGCACACCTGTCGGACCTCGGCACTGGCGGTGTACCCGGCCGTCATCGCCAGCACCACGTTCGCGGCGCCGGCGCCCATCCAGCCCACCGACACCGCCACGTGCACGAACACCAACAGCTGACGAGTCCGCTTCCCCACCCCACGCCCCATGGCAACTAGTGTGCTGGGGCGCAGGCTCACCCGCACAACGATGGTTCAGGACCCCCGCAGCGGCTGGGGCAGGCAAGTCGAAGTACCCCGCCGAGCAGTTCCGCAGGGACGCGGTCGAGCTCGCTCGTTCCTCGGATCATCCGCTGCGGCAGGTCGCCCGCGAGCTGGACGGACATATTTCTCGGCACGTACCGGGATCCCCATGTCTGCGCTTTTCGTAGACATGGGGATCCCGGGGTTCGTGTGGAGCTGAGGGGAATCGAACCCTGCCTGTACGTCGACGGGACAGCACGGTCAGGCCCCGCACCGCAGCCAGCCGAGCCCGACGCTTGGGAGGTTCCGCGGTGTCAATGCCACCTATACATGCAGATCGGATTCGATGCGCTTGAGGTGATGCCGAGCCAATGCGAGGTTCGCCGAGTCTCTTTCCAGCACCAGGTACAGGAACAGTGAACTTCTGGACTTCACGTTGTCCAGCAGCCGGACCAGGTGGTACTGACGGTGCAACGTGATCAGAATATCTTCGATGCTGTCATTGAGCGCGAGCGCGGACATCACCCGGAGCTCCGACCGAACGACCTCGGTGTTGCCGGCCGCCGCGATCTCCAGGTTCAGCCAGTCACCTCCGCCACTGGCGCCGAGCGACATTCCGCTTTCATAGTCAACCAGCGCAACACCGATAGCGCCGGCGATGGACATGGCTTCCTTCAATGCCGTATCGATGTTCATCATCAAACGTCACTTCCTTCAATCAACTGGCGGTCGAGGCGGCGCGGCAAAACACGCCACACCTCGACCGCGTACTGATACATCTCGGCGCAGACAGCGCCATCGACGAGAGCGAAGAATCAAAGACGAACACATGCGCGATGCTCTCCCGCCACCCCACACGCGGGCACCACACATTCCCGGTAAAACGACGAGGAAAACAGAGGCGAGGCAAGTGCGTCCAGCAGGCGTGATGTTCCCCGTAGCAGGGCCGGGGCGACGTCGTCCGCTGCGGACGGCAGCACATCGATGAATTCGACGACGACGTGTTCATTGATGTCGCCGGCTGCGGTGGCGAACGTCCCGTCCCGCACTGCCGCCACGGCAAGGATCTGAAGTTCGGTGGACGCGACGGTACCGCGGATGACAAGCGCCGCTTGACGGGGCCGCGTCCTGACGCTCGCTCGCAGACCTTGTTCTGCTCCCCCTCACCGATCCTGCCCGAGCGCAGCAGCAGCGTCTCCGCTCCGGGCGAGCCGGGGCCGTACTCCGCCAAAGCGTGTGCCAGGGCATCGAATGTGGCTCGATAGTCGCGTCTCAGAGGGCCCTCCGCGCAAACTCGAGGTCTACAGAACGGGGACATCCAGCGAACTGGTCATTTAATCGCGTTTACCCTTTCATCGAAAAAGCTACCACGAGCGTTACTTCCCATCTGCGCATTACACGATCGGGTGAACAATTCAGTTCGGGTAACACATTCACGACTGACTTGTCGCCGACTACCTACCTCAGACACAACCTGAATACTTCTGATTTGCCGTGAACCGCGAGTCTGGTGTCAGACAACCAACGGACATGGCGAGGCGCCACAACGCTCGACCGACGGGTCGGGCCAAAACTCCATGTCAGAAGCCTGGGGCAGTGCCCCCAGATCGGGGGGCGGGTTCCACCCAACAAACGACGAGAGGCCCATACTCGCATTTTCCAGCGAGCATCGGTCCCTTAGACTCGAGTGGAGCCGAAATGAGAGATCGCGCCAGAAGAACCGGACCGAGACCCCACGTAAACAATCAATGGGACCGTCATGACGTCGGCTCCATCGTTCGTGCGGTGAGCTGGTCCGGCACCGAGTGCCTCCACGTGCAGCAGGGTGTGGTCATGGCCTGGCAGAGCGTCCCGATCATCCGCGGTTGGCGCTCACGGTGGCCAGCGGCGCGGCCCGTAGCGAACGTGCGGTGGTCTCGATGCTGTCGCGCAGCACCGCCGCGAACTCGCCTGTCATCTCCACACCCCTTGCTGCCAACAGACGCGCAGGCATCCGCCGACGCGACCGCCCGATGATCCCAAGACTTAAAGAATTTCGCAAGTACCGAGTTGTGCGGAACGTATCACAGCAGCGAGGTGGGGACGTCGACGGGTGGGTCGCGCATGCCGAAAACCGCATCCGCACAGGTCAAGCGGCATCTCAACCCATCGATGACTCCGCCGGGACAGGTCAGGCGGACTGCATGCTCAGCCGCCGTAAACGATCAGCAGGCTGTACGCAGCGGGGACCGCCTCGCCCTTGCATCGCGACTGGCCGGTCGGTGGCCGAGGTGGAGGCCGCGCTGCGGCCCTCACACCGTCGCTGGCGCCTGCCGCACCAGGCGTCAGACCGCGGAGAGCAGGGCGTCCAGCGGCTGCGGCATCTGGTCAAGGTTGATCGTCTCGGTCAGCAGGCGGGCGTAGCGGAGCTTGCGCTGCGAGCCTGCACCGAGGAAGCGCCGCAACTGCGCCGCCTCGTCCTTTCCCCGCCACGCGGGCTGCCGCTGGATGGTGCGGAACGCCCCGAGATCCCCGTGCGCGGCGAGGACTTCCATGACCTGTGCGGGTCCGGCGGTGCGGATGAGCTCATCCTCCAAGTCCTCGACACAGACGAAGAAGCCCAGTCGCTCCAGGTCGGCGCGCGAGCTGGGCGTCCCGAGGCCGGCCGTAGCTAGGCCCCGCTGGACGATGTGTGCCTCGCCGGCGTCGCAGAGCCCGGCGAGGCGTGCACCGGTCCCCTCAGGGCCGAATCGCCGCAGGTAACGTGCGACGCCATGGGCTCCGCCGACGGGCAGGACCACGATGCCCTCGGCCGCCAGATCCCGGCCACGCCGCCCGGCGAGAGTCTCGACGGCGATCTGGTCGCTCACCCCCTCGACAAGCACAACGACACGGGCGCTTTCCGCCCGAGCCAGCGCCACAGCCGTCGCCTCGGTCGCCGCCGCTGGCCCGGTCACGTAACCGGCGAGGAGATCCTTGCCGCCGTCCGCCCGCATTGCTCCACTGTCAACCATGACCGCTGGCAGGCGCTACTCGGTTTCGCGGGAGGCAGCACAGCCGTTTGCCCTGCCCACCGCAAGAAGGCTGAGTCGGGAACCAGCTGACACAGCGGAAGTACGGTGAACAGCCCTCATCATGTTTCCGGTAGCCGCCCGGGGTGCCAGACGGCCGAGGGCGATCGCGAGCCGCCGCTTCTTCGTTCGTGGCAGGCATCCAGCAGCTTTTCGCCGAGCTCGGTCACGATGTGGCGCATGAGGTTGCCGCGACGGACACTGCAGATCAGGCCAGCGTGGCGCAGCACGGTGGCGTGCTTGCTCGCGGCGGCGGGTGAGGCATGAATGCACTCGGCCAGGTCCGTGGTGGAGCGCGGCACGCGCAGTGCCCGCAGGACCTGCGCTCGGGTACCGCCGAGGAGACTGGCCAGTGCTGCCGGATCCTCGGCTGGGGCGGCGGCGTCGGTGATGGGGTAGACCAGCACGGGTGGGAGCTCGGGGTCGATGAAGGCCACCGGAGCGCCCCAGCAGAAGTACGAGGGAATGAGCGTCAAGCCGCGCCCGCCCAACTGGATCTCGCGATCAACGAGGTAGTCGGCGTGCAGGACGGGCGGGACCCACCAAATGCACTCCGACAGGTTGTTGAGCAGCCCCTCGATGCCCTTGGCTGCGATGTCCTGAGACCGCAGGGTCCGGTCGTTGCGGACCACTCGGTCGATGCCGGACCAGTGCGGGGCCAGGACCAGGTCGTGGTACCAGGACATCGCGTCTCCCAATGCGTGCACCGCGTCAAGATCGCCGGTGCCGAGCCGGCAGACCTCGGCTGATGGCTGTCGGCCGAGGTAGGGCGACGTCAGTTCGACGGCCAGCCGGCTGACCGGGGTGCTGAGCACGGTGTCCAGTGAGGTGGTGAAGTCGTCGGTGTCCTGGTACGGCGTGAGGAAGTCCGGGAAGGATCCCCGTGCCGGTGTCAGTTCGGTGAGCAGCGTGAGGTGATGGCGGCTGTGAGGATGGTGGTTCAGGCGTTCGAGCGCCGAGGTTCGCCACAGACTGTGGCGGGCCGGGATGTGGCGGTGCTGGATGACATGCAGGCTGAGCACCAGCTCCCAGGTTGGGTGTGGGTGGGTGGCGATGCGGGTACGTGCCAGATCGCCGGCGGTGAAATGCAGCCGCAGCGCCATGATGATCCCTCGGTTCGCCTCCGTGTCGCGTTGTGGCCACCGAGTTTTCCACCTCGTTCAATACTGTGGACCGCCGATCGGCGCAACAGCACTCTGGTGTCACTGGTCCCGACGTGATGAGGGGTACGCCGGGGCCGAATGTGATAGTGGATCACTTTCGTCATGCTGCTGGTCCCGACGCGTCGAGGGGGCGCCGGGGCCGCATACGACAGGGAATCACTTTCATCACGTGTCTGGTTCCGGCACTCCGAGGAGGCTGCCGGAACCAGACACGACAATGACGCATTTCGGCCATACGCCCGTGATGCAGCAGGGCACTGGGCAGGACGTAACTGGTTGACCGCAGGATCGCTTATCGACCTGGTCTTCCTGACTCGACCGCGGTGACGAGCCGCAGGCCTGCCAGGAGAGTACTGCGCACCTCCTGCAGGTACACGGCGGTAGACCAGATCCGGCCCCCGACCTTCGGCGGTGCGCCGATGGTTTCGACGCACAACTCGTGCGGCAGACCCAACACGCGAACAGCGTCGAAGTGCTGGTACGTCGCGTACAGGTGCGTGGTCACCACCAACAGTCGTGCTTTCGGGGGGAACGCCAGCACGCTTGCTGCCTGCTGGTAGGTGTCGGCGGTATTGGCCACGCGTTGCTCGGGCTGGCTGCTGCGAGCAGCGAACACGTGCATCTCAGGGTGACCGGTTCGCCGAGCGTGCAGCTGAGCCAAACGCGGCGCTGATGCCCGATCACCGTCGAGCTCGATGGTCCACGCCCGTTCGGACGGGAACTCCCGCGTGGCGAGCTCAAGCAACAGGTCAACTTCGGTCGTGGCGTTCGGCGCGAACTCAGCCGCCACGGCGAATTCCGCCTCCCGCAGGTCGCGGAACGATCCGAGCAAGCAGATGCCCCCTGTCTCGATATGGGCTTCCGTCAGTAGC
This sequence comes from Kutzneria viridogrisea DSM 43870, assembly GCF_000525635.1. Classification (NCBI taxonomy): domain Bacteria; kingdom Bacillati; phylum Actinomycetota; class Actinomycetes; order Pseudonocardiales; family Pseudonocardiaceae; genus Kutzneria; species Kutzneria viridogrisea. The sequence goes on along the minus strand of NZ_CP007155.1, from coordinate 4,639,850 downwards.
CTGGACAGGTGCTCGGTTCGTCTGCGGCAGCCCGCTGCCAGGCCGCCGAGGACGAACACCCAGTCGTAGTGCGCCTCCGCCGGTAGTGCGTGGTCGCAGAGGCCGAGCTGCTCGACCGCCACCATGGCGCGCTCGCTGTCGAAGCCGCCGCCGTCCTGGATGTCCAGCCGACTGGCTCCCTGGCGGCGGTCCCACACAGCCGAGAACTCGACCAATGTCGCCAGCACCTCCGGCAGCTCGCCCCCTGGCCAGGTGCCCCCGAACTGCTCGACCAACCCGCGCAGCGCCGGGTTTCTGACGAACTCGCGCACGCGGCTGACTGGGTCGTCGCCTGGGACGAACCTCAGTGGCCGGGGCGCGATCATCGAGAACTCCTCCAAACTGGCGGCTGCTTACCTCGTGGACGTGGTATAGCAGCACAGTGCGGCACGCCCTTGACCGGCCCGGCAGGTCGGTTGGTGCGAGAGCGGGCCGCGCCATGAACCTCACAATCGTCGACATCTGCTCACCACGACACCCAACCCACTATGAGGCAACCCGCCGCTCAGCCTGACGGGCGGTACCGGTCGGGTGATCGCCCTTGTCCCAGTACTGGACGCCCAGGCTCACGAGTGCGTTGGCGTGGTGGTAGCAGTGGCTGTGGTTGGTGGGTTCGGCGCGCTCGGCGCCACCCTGTTCGCGGGCGGTCTCCTGCTGGCCCTGGGCGGCGGTGTGCTCCTAGTGGTCCGCGCTCAGCGCAGGCCACCAACAGCCTGGATCCAGCCACCCGCGTGACCCACTTGGCCATGGACGCGGCATCAGCGCAGGCCAGCCCGATGGCTGAGCCAGACTCGGTGCGACTGTCGATTCGGTCAGCGGTAGTCCTGGATGGCGTCGTCCCAGACGATTTCTCCTCGCTCGAACACCTGATGATAGGCGCGGCCGTCCTCGACCTCGTCGGCGACCGGGTAGCCATAGTCACCGGCCTCCGCGCCGTGCCGCTGCCACTTCTCGTAGATCTTGAGCATTACCGCATGTGCTCCGTTCGAGCGCGCGGGGTGAGCGATGATCGTTCCGCCCTGGAAGTCCTGGTGCCGGCCGGCGCCGTCTGAGGTGGCCTGCACGTCGCTGACGGGATAGCCGAGCGGTCCCGTCTCGTTTTTCCTCGCTGCCCAGGTCGCGAAGAACTCGTCGGAGATCGGGTGCGCTCCGTGGGAACGCTGCGGGTGCCAGTACAGCTGGCCGTGCTGAAATTTCTGGCGGCGGCCATCCTGGTCCGGGTTGCGCTCCTCGTCGCCTGTCGGGAATCCGAGTTGTCCGATCTCTGCCTGCAGCGCAGCCCACTTCAGGCCGATCTCGCCCAAGATGGTGTGCGCGCCGGTGTCCTGGCTCCAGTAGATCCTGTCGGAGTACCGCGTGTCGGGGGTGTCGAAGACCGCGAACTGGCCACGGCCGTCCGCGGTGGCGGTCACGGGCCCCAGCGGGCAGCCAAGTGTGGCATCTTTACGCGCCCGTTCCTGTAGGTACTTCTCCAGAATCGGCCCGTGGGCCAGCCACGGCCCACCGCACGACCGGCGCTGCCCGTCTGCCAGTGCCGCCGGCGCGGGGATGGCGGTGTCGCTGCTGACGGTCAGCGCCACGATGACGGTGGCGGCGGCGATGAGCAGTGTCCTCTTCATGCCGGGGGTTAGCCCGGTGTGGAAGTTGACGCCGCCGTACACGTCGCGGGCCTGCATCACCGGGCCGGTCACGTGGGCGGCTACGTTTTTGTGGACCTGCGGTGCACTGCCGGGCACGGGTTCGTTCGGCCGTTGCGGCTGGTTCACCGCCACCCCCGATCATGTTGGGCGCCAGGCGTCCAGGGTCCTCCAGGGGAACCCTCAGTGCGCCGAATACACCGGAGTTCACCCGTCCGCATCAGATCTGTCTGTTGCCCATGGAGATCGTCGACGTGTCGAGGTTCAAACCCATGTCGGAACAGGAGTCGATGGCAGCGGGACAACCTTCACTGACACCAGGCAACGCCTCAGGCGACCAGGCGCAGCCAAGCCGCCGCGAGGGCGGCGTGACCGGCCGGTGTCGGGTGCACGCCGTCCGCGGCCCAGTACTCCGGCCCGGTCGTCACGGCGAGTTCGGCGAACATGTCGTCGGCGGCGAGCAGGTGCGCGCCGTACTTGCGGGCGAGCTCGTGCACGGCCTGGATTTTCGGGTCCAGGTCGGCGCGCCACTCCTTCCGCTCAGTCTCGCCAACGTGCGTGTCGACGACCTGGATCAGGACGCGGATCGGCAGGAGGAACGGCTCGATGAGGATCAGCTCCGTGCCCGCCTCGGCCAGCGGCGCGAGCAGGCGGTCGTAACCTGCGGCGTAGTCCTCAGCGGGGATCACGTAGCCGTCCGGGTCGTACGTGTGCCAGCCCATGTCATTGACGCCGACGAGGATCGACACCACGTCCGGGCGCGCGTCGAGCACGTCCGCCTGCCAGCGGGCTTCGAGGTCCATCACCTTGTGGCCAGCGATCCCGGTGTTCAGCCAGGTCACGGCCCGGTCCGGGTGCTGGAGTCCCCACTCGCCCGCGATGCGCAGCGGGTAGCCGAACCCGAGGCCGTCCTCGCTCTCCAACCGCTGGCAGTCGGTGATCGAATCGCCGGTGAACATCACGGTGGTTCCCGGGCGAAGAGTGATCGTCATGTGTGCTCCTGGAACTCGATTACGGGGTAGCTGTTCAGATCTGGATTTCCGGGCTGCCAAACCATTGGCTGACGGCCCGCTCGAACCCGTCACGATCAGGGTTGCGATCACCAGCCCAGGCGATTACGCCGTCAGGTCGGACAAGCACGGCGCCCAATCCGAGGTCGTTTCGCGCCGGCCCTGCCGCGTACCGCATCCGGCTCTCCCAGCCCATCGTTGAATCGCGCAGGTATCGGTCGGTGCTGAAATCGAGCGCGACGCCTCGTCCGTCCTGCAACAGCTCGCCGAGGCGAGTGCCGTCCTCAAGGCGGAGGTCCGGGGCGTTGCGGCCGACCAGTGGCTGCTCGCTGCCGAGGTCGTAGCGGATCGACAATCCCGACACCTTGTCGAACACGTGGGTCGTTCCGTCACGGGTCCAGAGCAGCTCGCGAATCACTCCTTGGAGCGCCTGCGCATGCGAGTCCGGCCTCATCACCAACGCCTGGGCGCGCGTCCAATCGAGCACCCAAGCGCCGATCGGATGCCGCTCGCGGGTATAGGTGTCGAGAAGCCCGTCCGGCGCGTGCCCGCGCGCGGTCGCCGCGAGCTTCCACCCCAGGTTCAAGGCGTCGCCAATGCCGAGGTTGAGTCCCTGTCCGCCAAGGGGAGAGTGGATGTGCGCGGCGTCGCCCGCGAGCAGGACGCGCCCAAGCCGGTAGGTCGTCGTCTGCATCGCCCGATCGGTGAAGCTCGAGGCGAGGTGGACCTCGCTCAGCGTCACGTCGGTGCCGGAGACACGGCGTAGCACCGCCTGGAGGTGGTCGCGGGTCGGCTGCTGCGAGCGATCGAACGCGCCGCCGTCGAAGTCCATCATGCCGAGGTGCCCCTCGGTGAACAGCCGGAGATACATCCCCGTCGGCGTCAGGTTGAACCCGGGGTTCAGCTTGTCGAGATCGGGGGCAGTGGCGAGCATGACGTAGCCGGTGAACAGCGGCTCGGTGCCGACGAACTCGAAGCCCGCGAGCTTGCGCACCGCGCTGCGTCCGCCATCGCAGCCGACGAGCCAGCGCGCCGCGTACTCGTGCTCGCCGGCGTATGCGACCACGCTCGCATCGTCCTGCGCGATGGCGTCCACCGTGACGCCGCGCCTGATCTCCACGCCGAGCTTGGCAGCCCGCTCGGACAGCACCGTCTCGACCGCTTCGAGGTTCGTCTGCACGCCGTCCATCGCGGGGCTGGGCAGCCGAAACGGCAGGGCGGCGAGGTCAACCTTGGCAGGATCGAGCACCATGCCGGCGAAGTGGCCCACGCCCAGAGGAGGTGACGGCTCGTCCGCATCGGGGTTCGGGCCGGGATCCTCGCTGACGCCCGACGCCGTCAGCAGTGGGTCCAGCATCCCGCGGCGGTAGAACGCCTCGACCGACCCGGCGGACAGGCCCCGCATCCCGAGCGGGTCCGCCCGCCACGGGGAGCCGGGCTCCGGCTCCCGCTCGAGCACCAGGACAGAGCAGCCCGCGAGGCCGAGTTCGCAGGCAAGGAACAGACCGACCGGGCCAGCGCCCACGATCACCACGTCATGCACGAGAAATCCCCTTCCGAAGTCGCGCCAAGATTGCTGCGGGCCGCTCACACGGGGCACACATGGCGCTGACACGGGGATGCACCGGCGCTGCCCTGATGTGGGGACCCGACGGTGCGTACGCGAAGATCGTGGAATGGACGGGGGTGCGCGGCTTTGCGTCACGCTGCTCGGTGCCTTTCAGGTGGCACGCGGTGACGCCGCACTGCCCGTCCCGGGCGCGCGGTTGCAGGGGCTGGTCGCACGACTGGCGCTGACAGGCGGGCGCGCGGTCGACCAGAGCGTCCTGATCGACGCGATCTGGGCCGAGGACCCGCCGGCCGACCCCGCCCACGCCTTGCAGGCTCTCGTCTCGCGGCTGCGCCGGACCCTCGGCTCGGCCAGCGACGTCGCGCAGGTCGCGGGCGGCTACCGGCTGGCCGTGGACGCGGCCGACGTGGACGCACTGCGGTTCGAGCAGCTTGCCGCCGCCGGCCGTGACCGCCTGCGCGCCGGTGACCCGAACGCCGCGGCAGCCGTGCCCGGCGAGGCCGTGGCGCTGTGGGGCGACCGCCCCGGCGCCGAGCCCGCGGGCGTCGCCGCGGTGGCGCCCGCCACCGCCACCCGGCTGGTCCACGCCTCGATCGAGGCCGTCACCGACCTCGCTGACGCCGAGCTGACGCTGGGCCGTGCCGACGCGGCCGCCGCCCGCCTGACCGCACTGCTCGCCGAGCACCCCGTCCACGAGCGGGCGGCCGCGCTGCTCATGGACGCGCTCGCCGCCCAAGGTCGCCAGGCCGAGGCCCTGGCCCTGTACGAGCGGGTCCGCGAAACCCTGGCCGACGACCTCGGCACCGACCCGGGCACCGCCCTGCGCGAGCGCCACCTGAGCCTGCTGCGCGCCGACCGGCCCGCCCCGGACGTCGCGCGGCTCAGCCCGAGCAACCTGCCCGCGCCGCTGACCAGCTTCGTCGGGCGCGACGACGACCTCGCTCGGATAGACACGCTGCTCGCCGCCGGGCGCCTGGTCACGGTGCTCGGTCCCGGCGGCGCCGGCAAGACCCGGCTCGCCGTGGAGGCCGCCCGCCGCCACCGCCACGAGTACCGCGACGGCGCCTGGATGATCGACCTCGCCTCGGTCACCGAGCCGGCCAAGGTCGGCGCGGCCGTGCTCGCCGGGATCGGGCTGCGCGGCGGCGCGAGGTTCGAGGCCCCGATACGCCTCGATGGCGACGAGTTCCATGTGCTCGTCGACCAGCTCGGCGGCCGGGAGAGCCTGCTGCTGGTCGACAACTGCGAGCACCTGATCGACGCCGTGGCCCACCTGGTCGCGGCGCTGCTGTCCCACTGCTCCGGGCTGCGTGTGCTCGCCACCAGCCGTGAACCCCTCGCGGTCGACGGCGAGGCGTTGGTGCCGCTCGGCCCGCTCGCGCTGCCCGGCCCGGACGACGACGTCGAGCAGGCCCGGCGGGCGGCCTCGCTACGCCTGTTCACCGAGCGGGCCGCGGCCGTGCGCCCCGGCTTCGAGGTCGACGAGGCGACGCTGCCCGAGGTCCGGCGGGTGGTCCGCAGCCTGGACGGGATGCCGCTGGCACTGGAGCTGGCCGCGGCCCGGCTGCGGACGCTGTCGCTGCCCGAGCTCGCCGATGGGCTCTCCGACCGGTTTCGGCTGCTCACCACGGGTAGCCGCACCGCGCTGCCCCGGCACCGCACGCTGCGCGCGGTCATCGCCTGGAGCTGGGACCTGCTGAGCGAGCACGAGCGCACGGTCGCCGAACGCGTCTCGCCCCTGCCCGGCGGCGTCACGCTGGCCTCGGCCACCGCGGTCTGCGCCGGTACCGCGGTGCCGGCCGCTGAGATCCCCGAGTTGCTCGCCGCTCTGGTCGACCGGTCGCTGTTGCAGCTCGCGCCCGACCCGGGCCGCTACCGCATGCTGGAGACGCTGCGCGAGTACGGCACCGACCGCCTGGCCGATACCGGCGACCTCGGCACCGTCCGCGACCTGGCCGCCGGGTACTTCGCCGAGTTGATGGCCCGGTACGACCCGCAGTTGCGCGGGTCCGGCCAGCTGGCGGCCATGCGGGTCATCAGCGCCGAGTACGACAACGCGCTGGCCGCCCTGCGCTGGCGATGCGATACCGGCGACGCCACCGGCGCGGTCGCCCTCGCCCTGGACCTGACCTGGTACTGGGTGATGTTGGGCCGGCAATCCGACGCGGCCTACTGGCTGGGCGAGGCGCTGGCGGTGCCTGGCGGCGAGCCCACGCCCGACCGCGACTGCGCCCGCGCGCTCTACCTGCTCAACCGGGCCGACATCCGGCCGGGCATGACCGCCAAGGACGCCGCCGAGGACCGGGCCGAGATACGCGAGCTGGCCGACCGACTGCTCGCGTACCCGGCGCTGCCGGGGCGGGCCAGCGCGCTCGCCGCGCTACCGCTCGCGATCCTGCGGGAGGAGGAGACCGCGCTCGTGATCATCCAGCGGCTGGTCGACGGCGACGACGTTTGGCTGTCCGGGTTGGCCCGCGTGTTCCGGGCCCAGATCGCCGAGAACGCGGGCGAGCTGGACGAGGTGCGCACCGACGTGGAGGCGGCGCTGGCCTGCTTCCGGCAGACCGACGACCGCTGGGGCCAGGCCACCACCCTGCCGATGCGCGCTCAGCTGCGGAGGTACGAGGACCTCGACGGCGCGCTGGCCGACCTGCGCGAGGCCCGGTCGCTGGCCGCCGAGTTCGGCGTGATCAGCCTCGGTGACGAGGTGTTCGTGGACCTGCGCTGGATCGACCTGTACCTGCGGCGCGGCGACACCGACCTGACGGCCGCGGCGATCGGCTCGGCCCGGGAGCGGGCGCTGCGCGCGAACTCGCAGCACATGCTGGTCATGGTCGACACGTGGGAGGCCGTCTTCTGGCTGCGGCTCGGCGACCTGGACCGGGCGCGGGAACTGCTCGACGGCGCCGAACGGGGTCTGCACGAGGACACCACGTTCCCCGGCGACCACGCGCGGACGCTGCTCGGCAGCGTGCGGACTTCGCTATGCCTGGAGTTGGGCGACCTGGCCGGCGCGGACGAGGCGCTGGAACAGGCGTACGCGGCGGCGCTACAGACCAGGGACCTGCCGATCCTGTCGCTGGTGGCGGTGAATGCGGCCGCGCTCGCCGAGGCGCACGGGTGCCATCATGAGTCGGCCGTCCTGCTCGGCGCCGCCTCCCGGCTGCGCGGCGCTCACGACCGCACCGATCAGCAGGTTCGCGAGCTCACCCGCCGAGGGCGGGCCGCGCTGGGCGAGGAAACCTTCGCCGCGGCGTACCGCAAGGGGTGGCAGCTGGACAGGACGACGGCCGTGACCAAAGTCGCCCCAGCTCGGCTGCTCCGGGAACTCAGGACGGCGCACCCAGTTCCCGAGTGATGCTGCTGGCGCTACGCCCAGCAGGACGGGCACCGTGTGGCAGCCACGAATGCCGAGTCGAACTCCTACCCGCAGCGGACCCGGGTGCTGTTGCCGGACCCCGCGGACACTGGCCCCACCGTTCGGGTTCCCGTTCCAGCGGCGGCACACAGCACCCGGTCCCTGGGCGAGTCAGTTGGTGCATTCCTGGTGTGCCAAGGCCAACTCGAACACGGTCACCTTCCCGGCCGGGTCCAGGTTGAAGCGGTACACCGCGCGGGCGTTGCCGGGCACCGAGGCGTGCGCGCCGTTGGTGTTGACCACCAAGTCCGGGTAGGCGGCCCTGACCTGAGCCTTGCTGGCGCCGATACCAATGCGCTCGGGAGTGTGCCATCCGGCGGCCGCGGCGATCTGCACAACGCCCTGGGTCGGCGAGACGTAGACACCCACCGAATCAGCGCCGGTGGCGTGCCCGACGATGTCGTGCCCGGTGCATCCGGCCGGGTCGGAGGCGACCGGCTTGGCCGGCGACAACACGCCACTGGCCAGCGCGGCCGAGCGGCTCATCCCCAGTTTCAGCGCGCCGTACCCGTCCGGACCGAGCACACTCGTGTCCGCGGCGCCCGTTCGCGACATCGCACTCGACCCCACCCCAGCTGCGGGCGCCGTGGTCCGCGTTTCCGTGGCCGACGGTGATGCCGCCGAAGCGCCCGGTGTGGGCTGCTGCGCGGCGGTCGAGCACGCCGACAGCACCACCCCGCACACCGCGGCCAGACACGCCGTCCCCCTGATCCCCCTTCGACGGCCTCCCCTGGCCGCCTCCCCCACTACCGCCACCGCGTACTCCGTTCGTTGATCACCGTTGTCTGCCAGCAAGACGCGTCACCCGAGGCGAGGTTGCCTCACCGGCCGCCAGGTTGTCGCCCGCTGTCGGACACGGGTCCCGGGTGGCCGCACCCGGGCCACGGCTACGGGCGAGGGTGTCGGTGTCGAAATGCCATGAGCCCCTGCGTGACAACCCTTTCGCGTGTCGGCGAAACAGTGAACACGGCCCCGGGCCGCTCCGAGAATTCGACGCATGCGCAGCTACCGCTCCCTGTTCCGCACCCCGGAGTTCACCCCGTTCCTGCTCTCCTTCGCCGCTTCTGCCGCAGCCCAGACGATCAGCGGCCTGGCCCTCGGCACGCTGGTCTTCCGGGCCACCGGCTCCCCCCTCCTGTCGGCGGTGAGCATGTTCGGCCCGCAGCTGGCACAGTTGATGGGGGCCACGTTCCTGCTCTCGGGCGCCGACCGTCTGCCCCCGCGCGCGATCCTGTCCGGCCTCGCCCTTGCCTTCGCGGCCGGTACGGCGGTGCTGGCGCTGCCTGGTCTGCCGGTCTGGGCGGTTTTCGCCGTCCTACTCTTCCAGGGCCTGGTCGCGTCGCTGGGCAGCGGAGTGCGTGGGGGCCTGCTGAACGAGATCCTGTCCAAGGATGGCTACGTCCTTGGCCGTTCGGTGTACAACATGCTCTGGGGCCTGACGCAGATGGCCGGTTTCGCGACGGGCGGCGCACTGTTGGCTCTCCTGTCCCCACAGACCTGCCTGCTCCTCGCGGCGGCGCTGTACGTGCTGGCGGCCCTGGGCACCCGCCTGGGCCTCACGGCCCGCCCACCGCGCTCCGCCGGCCGCCCGTCCGTGTCGGCGACCTGGCGCACCAACGCCTTCCTGTGGTCCTCACGCACCCGCCGCCTGACGTACCTGGGCCTGTGGGTCCCCAACGGCCTGATCGTCGGCAGCGATTCGCTCTACGTCTCCTACGCGCCTCACGCCGCCGGCATGCTGTACGCGTTCGGGGCGCTGGGCATGTTCGTGGGCGACATGGCGGTGGGCCGCCTGGTACCGCCCGCGGTGCGCCCCCGTCTCGCGACCCCGCTGCGTCTGCTGCTGGCGGTTCCCTACCTGTTCTTCGTCCTGCGGCCGGGAGTGGAGCTGTCAGCCGTGGCCGTCACCGTGGCCTCCGTCGGCTTCGCCGCGACCCTGGTCCTCCAGGAACGCCTGATGTCCCTCACCCCCGACGACCTCGCGGGCCAAGCACTCGGCCTGCACGCCACCGGCATGACCGCCCTGCAGGGCGTCGGCGCTGCCCTCGCGGGCACGCTGGCCCAACTGGCCTCTCCGGCAACGGCGATGACGCTGATCGCGGCCGGATCCGTCACCGTGACCCTGATCCTCGCGGCGCTGGGCAGGCGCGAGGCACGACAGTCGGCCATCCAGTCGGAACCCGCCGCCACGGACTAGTGCTGCGTTCCTGAATGCGGGTGGCGATTGGCCCCTGATCGTGATCCGCCAGGCCGGCTGGGGCCCCGTTGATGGGAGGAGGGCCTGGTCGCGGCCGATGAGACCGGACCGGCGTACTGGACACTGGACGCACTGACCGAAGCCGCCCGCGCGGAGGGAATCGAGATCGGCCGTAGCCAGGTGCGGCGGATCCTGCTGGCCGAGGGAGTGCGCTGGAGACGCACGCGCTCCTGGACCATCAGCAGGGATCCCGAGTTCGCCCCACAAGAACACGGATCGTCAGTCTCTACACGGATCCGACGCCCGACACCACGGTAGTCTGCGTCGACGAGCTGGGCCCAGTCATCCCCCGAGCGTTCCCTGCGGAACAGCGTTAACTACCAACGGTTTCTGCAACTGGTAGAAGACGCCGATCCCGAGGGTGAGGTCGTGATCGTCACCGACAACCTGTCCAGTCACAACAGCAAGTCCGCCCGCGAATGGCTGGTCGATCATCCCCGGATCCAGCACGCGTTCATCCCGGTCGCCGCGTGCTGGCTGAACCTTCAGCAGGGGCGGTGGCGACTGTTCCGCCGTACCGCTATTTGGGGGCGTCCGCATCCGCGGCCCCGGAAGCTGCGACGCAGGTTTGTCTACCGGCTTTGAGGAACGCAGCACTAGGCCTTGAGGGTGTGGGAGTAGTTCGGAAGCTGCCAGTCGCCGCCACGGTCTTCTTTTGCGAACCGTGCTGCCAGTTCGGGAAGCCGCAGGAACGTGGCTACCGCGCCCATGGTGCGGATGGCGTTGATTCCCAGCTTGCCTTGCGGGAACCCGAAGCGCAGCAATTTCGGGTTGACCTCGCCCTGAACGTGATCGACGAACGGTTGCAGCGTCGCGTGATACTGCGCGAACGCGGCCGGGATGTCACCCGGGTGCCGGTTGATCTCCCCGGCCAGGACGTAGGCGCCGACCAGGGCGGCGGAGGTGCCCATGCCGCTGTAGGGGGAGCCGCAGTATCCGGCGTCACCGACGAGCGCGACCCGGCCTTGTGACCAGGTCTCGGTCCGGACCTGGACGACCTCCTGGGAGTAGAAGAACTCGGTCTCCCACATGCCGGCGAGGAACCGCTGGGTCTGCCAGCCGGCGTCGCGGAACCGGTCAGTCCAGAACTGCTTCTGCTGCTCGACCGGTTGCCGGTGCACCGCGGTCGCTTCCTCGGAGTTCTCCCACAGCGCGAAGTAGACCTGGGTCTGGGTGGGGTTGTGGCTGCGGCGCATGATCATGCGTCCGCCGGGAGCGTTGTAGGTCTCGCGAATACTGTCATCGGTCGCGTCGCGTGGAATGAACCAGTACGCCATGTGGATGCCGACCGGCCAGTACGGGGTGGGGGCGTCGGCCGCGAGGATGTCCCGGCGGATGCGCGAGCCCTGCCCATCGGCGCCGATCAGTATGTCGAACTCCCCCGACGTGCCATCGGAGAAGTGCGCGCGGACACGGTCGCTGTCCTGCTGGAAGCTCTCGACACCCATCCCGAACACGAAGCGCACGTCATCTTTGGTTGCCCCGTGCAGGACGCGCACCAGGTCTCCGCGCATGATCTCGTACTCCGAGGTCATGGTCTGGCGGCCCTTGCCGGAAGTGTTGGCCAGCACGGTGCCCCACCGGCGGCCCCGTCCGTCCACGAACGCCACACCCGGCTCGTCGACGCGGATGCCACGCACCGTGTCGAGCAGTCCCATCCGATCGATCGCCTCGATGCCCTGTCCGCGCAGGTCGATCTGCGCGCCCGTGGCCCGCAGCACCGGGTGGCGTTCGACGACTGTGACCTGGTGACCACCTCGCACCAGCCAGTAGGCGAGCGCTTGACCGGCGATGCCACCCCCACACACGAGAACCTTCAGTGCTTTCGCGCCTGTCGTGACTGCCATGACTCCATCTCCCTTTCAGTGATAGGCGATGCGGTCAGCATCATCTATCACCGATAGGCTGTCAACCCTATCGGTGATAGAGTTCTGGGATGGCGAAGTTGGACCGCGAGACCATCGTCAACGAGGCACTCGCCCTCCTCGACGAACTCGGACTCGATGAAGTGAGCACCCGACGCCTGGCGAAACGGCTGGGGGTCGAACAGCCCTCGCTCTACTGGCACTTCCCCAGCAAAGCCGCGCTGCTCACCGCCATGGCGGACGCCGCCATGGCACCCCACGCGACAGCTCCCCTGCCCGCGCCGTCAGACGACTGGCGCGACTGGCTCCGGGAGAACTCCCGCAGCTTCCGCCGCGCGCTGCTAGCGCACCGTGACGGGGCACGGCTGCACGCAGGCACCAGTCCCCAGGGCGCAGGACTCTCCCGCGCCCTCCACAAGGTGGACTTCCTGGTCGCCGCGGGACTGTCCGAGCAGGACGCGCAGATGGCGATGCTCACCACCAGCCATTTCACCGTCGGGAGCGTGCTGGAAGAACAGGCCGGCGCCGAACACGACGGACACGCCCCGCAACTGGCCAGGCACCCCAGCCTGGACCCCGCGTCCGCGTTCGACCAAGGGCTGGCGCTGATCATCGATGGCCTGGCGCAACGCACCCACTCCGGCACAGCACGGCGCCGTTGACTCATCTCGTGTTCAAGGCGCTTCAGGCGGACGCCGCACCCAGTGCGCGCAACATGGTGTCGGTGACCCGGTCGAGGTAGTCCGGCTCGACCGGGGCCTGGCGCACCACCATCCGCCAGTAGACCAGCGCGTCCGCATGGTCCTCGCGATGCCCTCGGCCAGCTCCGGCGTGCGCGTGGCCTCGGCTACCAGGTCGGGGACGATCCGGGAGAACGGCGGTTCGGTCAACCACTCGGCGACAGCCACCACCGTGGCGTGGAGATCCCCGCGCAGCGTGCCGGTGTCCGCGACATCAGCCATCGGTACGCCGATCCCGGCGAGGACCGCCAGCACCATCTCCTGCTTGGTGCGCCACCGGCGGTACAGGGCGCTCTTGCCCGAACCGGCGCGCTTGGCCACGCCTTCCATGGACAGCCGCGCATAACCTCGTTCGACCAGCTCGGCGAGCACGGCTTCGGTGATGGCGGTAGGAAGCACCATGCAGACCAATTCACCACAAGCCGTGCTACGAGTGACCGGCCGTCGCGAGGGTGTCCTCGATGAGGTCACGCAGTTGGGACCGGGCGGTGATGCCCAGCTTCGGGAAGCTGCGGTAGAGGTGCGAGCTGACCGTGCGCGGGGAGAGGAAGAGTCTTTCGCCGATTTCGCGGTTGGTCAGCCCGCGGGCGGCGAGCCTGATGATCTGCTGCTGTTGTGGGGAGAGTGCGGCAAGCGCGTCGGGGGCCGTGTCCGTGACGTCGAGGCCGGCGGCGCGCGATTCGGCCCGGGCGCGCTCGATCCACGGGTGCGCGCCCAGGCGGCGGAAGGTCTCCAGCGCCTCAGTGAGCGGCGTCCGTGCTTCGGCGATGCGCCGACGGCGTCGCAGCCACTCGGCGAGGTCGAGCAGGATCTGTGCGCGTTCGAAGGGCCAGTGCGCCAGTACCGGGTCCGCCAGGGACGCCCGGAAGTGCGGCTCGGCGTCCTCGGGGTCCGCCAGCAGGCCACGGGCTCGGTTGATCAGCGCACGCAGGCGGGGGGAAGCGCTCTCCGCGAGCGCCCGTGCGCAACGCTCGACGATCGCGGCAGCCTCCTCACGTCTGCCACAGCGCACAGCGGCGGCGGCCAGATCCGCGACGGCCGGGTAGGAGGCGTGGTAGTGCAGGGGCGCGCCATCTGCCGTGAAGACCATGCGGAGTTGGTCGTACGCGGTCTCGTACGCACCTTCCGCGGCTGCCGCGGCGCCGAGCGCACGACGGGCATAGACGCAGACCGAGCGGCTTTCCAGCGGATCGATCAGGGCGAGCGCCTCCTCGGCCCGGGCTGCCGTCGCGTCCCCCTGGTAGGCCAGCACGGCGGCGTCCACGGTGGCCGCACAGGCCACGGCGTGGTCGAGGCCGACCGACCGGCCGACCGCGATGGTGCGGGCGCAGGCCTCGCGGGCCTGTTCCCACCTTCCTCGTTCCACATAGGCCCAGGCGACCGCGCCGCCCAGCCCCTCCGGCAGCGTTCCCTGCAACTCCCAGCTGGCGAAGGCCTCGTCGAAGGCGCGGACGGCCTGCGGGGTCTCGTCCAGGAGCCACGCCATGATCCCGACGGTGGTGAGCTGCTCCGGTCGGGCTTGCGCCTCGGCGGCCAACTGTGGGAGGAGGGAGACGAGTTCGCTCCGGTCGCCGAAAGGATCGCACACGGCCCTCACCCAGGTACGCAAGCCTGTGTATGAGGCATCCTCGGTTAGGCTCCGCAGGATGTCCTGGATGCGGTGCCGCTGGGTGTCCGCTCCGGAGTAGAAGCGGACCACGGCGGCGTGGGCCAGGAGTTCCAGCCCGGCGGCGGGCTGGCGGGCCGCCAACTCCTCGGCGGTGTCGGCCAGTCGGGAGAAGACCACGGAGTGGCGCACGGTCAGAACCGCCAGCCGTCCGGCCTGTACGGCGGCAGCGGCCAGCAGCTTCGCGTCATCCGTGCGCGCGCGTACTGCGGCGGCCAGCTCCTTGACCCAGGCGATGTCCCCGGTGAACACGGCCGCCGCAGCGGCTTCGACCAGCAGCCGGGCACTGTTCTCTCGCTGCGGTGCGAGTTCCGCGGCGCGTTGCAGGGCCTTGGCCGCCGCCGCATGGCCGCCGCGTCGGCGAGCCCGGGCGGCGGTCCGCTCCAGCTCCGCCGATACGGCCGCGTCCGGGCGCGGGCAGGCGGCGGCCAGGTGCCAGGCACGCCGATCCGGTTCGTCCCGCAGCATCGCGGCGAGCGCGAGGTGAGCCTCGCGCCGGGCACCCAAGGACGCGGCGTGATACACGGCGGACCGGACCAGTGGGTGGCGGAACCGAACGTCACGGCCAGTCCGCCGGATCAGCCGGGCCTGCTCGGCGGGCAGCCAGGCGTCGTCCTCGGCGTTCGGCAGCCCGGCAGAGGCGGCGATCGTGAAGTCGACGCTGTCCATGGCGGCCAGGAGCAGCAGGGCCCGCGCAGTGGCGGCGGGCAGGCCGTTCAGGCGAGCGGCGAAGATCCGCTCCAGGTGATCGCTGAGCGGGAGCGGACCTGCGGTCGGCAGCCCGGTGGCCGCGTCGGCGGCGGTGGCTGTCCTTGTCAGTTCCACCAGTGCCAGTGGGTTGCCGCCCGCTTGGTCAAGGATTCGCGTCCTGGTGTGGCCGGTGGGGCTTTTCGGTTGCAGGTCAAGGAGCTGATTGGCCGCGGCGTTGTCCAGCGGCCCCAGGATGAGCGTCGGTACGTGCCGGTCGAATCCCGGGAGGTGATCGCCGCCACGGGCCCCGATCAGCATCGTGACCGGTTCGCCTTCCAACCGTCTGGCTGCGAAGGACAGTGCATCCAGGGAAGCACGATCGAACCACTGCGCGTCGTCCAGCACCACGAGCACGGGACGCTGGTCGCCCAGGGCTGACAACAGGCTCAGGACGGCGACCCCGATCAGCATGAGATCGGGTGCGCTCGAATACCGGGGCATGGCCGGCCCCGTGCCGAAGGCGTCCAGTATTGCCGCGCGCTGCCTGTCGGGCAGTCTGTCCACTTCGGACAGCACCGGCCGCAGCAACTGATGCAGGGCAGAGAACGCCAGGCTCGACTCCAACTCGCTGCCCTCGGCGCGCAACACGCGAGCGCCGCCAGCTTCCGCGTGACGCACCGCACGGTCCAGCAGCGCGCTCTTCCCCGTGCCCATGTCACCGACCAGCACCGCAGCCGGGTCGGCCGAAGCCGAGTCCATCGCACGAACGAGGCGCGCCAGCTCCGCGTCCCGGCCGACGATCGGCTCCCCTGGATCCGGCTCCGGTCTCGGGACCGCACCGAGGTCGCCTGTGTGCTCGTCCACGGAGTCTCCAGGAATTGTGGCTCTTCGACCTTGGCCCACCCAGGTTACAAGCCGCCAGGCCCAGCGTGCCGGGCCGTAGGTGCAGATGCAGTCACGTTACGGATACCGCGCGCGCCGAGCCACTCGTACGGTTCCAGGGAATCCTCTTCCGCACTCCCCAGGACGCCCCATGGAACAAATCACGCTCGGCAACGTCACCATCACCCGGGTATGGGAATACTTCGGTTCCGTCGAAATGACGCCCGACGCCTTCTTCCCCGACAGCCCGAAGGAAGTCTGGAACGACGACTCCCCCTGGCTGACCCCACATTTCCTGGACTCCGAGACCAACATCGTGAATTCCGCGATCCAGACCTGGCTGCTGCGCAGCGGGGGCAAGACCATCCTGGTCGACACCGGCGTGGGAAATCACAAGGAGCGCCCGTACGCGCCGGTCTGGAGCCACCTTGAAACGGACTTCCTGGCCAATCTCGCACGCGCCGGCGTCCGACCAGAGGACGTGGACATCGTGATCAACACGCATCTCCACATCGATCACGTCGGCTGGAACACGTACCTGGACGGTCGCCACTGGGTGCCCACGTTCCCCAACGCCACCTATCTGATGCCGAAGGAGGACTTCGACTTCTGGAATCCCGAAAACGGTCACAAGCCGCTGCTCGGCCGCGGCAACCAGAACGTCTTCGAGGACAGCGTGGCCCCGGTGCACCAGGCCGGCCAGTCGCTGTTGTGGGAGAACAGCCACCAGATCGACGCCGACCTCCGCCTGGACGCGGCTCCCGGACACACCCCCGGCTCCGCAGTGCTGACCCTCACCTCCGGGACAGACCGCGCGGTGTTCGTCGGCGACATGCTGCACAGCCCTGTGCAGATCCTCGAACCCGACTCCAACAGCTGCTTCTGCGAGGACCCCGCAGGCGCACGCGCCACCCGCCGCAAGGTGCTGGGCTGGGCGGCCGACAACAACGCACTCGTGATCCCCGCGCACCTGGGCGGTCACGGCGCCGCCGAAGTGGTACGCGAGGCAGACAAGTTCGCCATCAAGGGCTGGGCCCCCTTCGCCCCGTACACCGAACAGGCCTGAGGCCCGCGGAGAGGCATCACTGTGAACCATCACCCCAACCCCATCGTGACCACGGCGCAGGGAGCCGTCCGAGGCATCCGCCAAGGTGACACCGCCGCATTCCGGAACATCCCCTACGCCGCCCCACCCCGCGGCGCCAGCCGGTTCGCGCCGCCCCAGCCGCACGAGCCGTGGGACGACGTTCGGGACGCCACCGTGCCGGGGCCCAACGCGCCGCAATCCGAGCGCAAGCTCGGCAGCGTGGACATGTCCCCCTACTTCGGCACCGGTTGGAGTCGCGGCGAGGACTACCTGACCGTCAACGTCTGGACGCCCGCCGCCGGCGGCGGTGACCTGCCTGTCATGGTGTTCGTCCACGGCGGCGGATTCGTC
This sequence comes from Kutzneria viridogrisea DSM 43870, assembly GCF_000525635.1. NCBI lineage: Bacteria > Bacillati > Actinomycetota > Actinomycetes > Pseudonocardiales > Pseudonocardiaceae > Kutzneria > Kutzneria viridogrisea. Next base: position 4,622,638 of record NZ_CP007155.1, on the reverse strand, counting down.
GCCGGATCGACGCGGTCCGCGCTGTACGACGGCTCCGCCTTCGCCCGCAACGGCGTCGTCCTCGTCACCCTCAACTACCGGCTCGGCATCGCCGGGTTCCTCGACCTCCCCGGTGCGCCCGCCAACCGCGGCCTGCTCGACGTCCTCGCCGCGTTGCACTGGGTCCAGGAGAACATCGCCGCCTTCGGCGGTGATCCGCACAACGTCACCCTCTTCGGCCAGTCGGCCGGGGCAACCATCGTCGGTGGCGTCCTGGGCACCCTCGAAGCCACGGGCCTGTTCCGCCGGGCGATCGTCCAGAGCGGCAGCGGCCTGGGGGCGTTCACCACCGAACAGGCCGCCCGCGTCACTGGGGCGGCGGCCGAGTTCCTGGGCATCGAGCCCCATGTCAACGCCTTCGCGGAGATCTCCGACGAGCGTCTCGTCGAGGCCGCCGCCCGGCTCACGGGCATGGACCTGCACACCGAGACGCACCGCGACCCGCTGATCGGCCTCAGCCCCTTCAGCCTGGTCCTCGACACGCAGCCCGCCGAGTCCGTCGCCGTCGGCCTCAGCTCCGACATCGACCTGCTCGTCGGGACCAATACCGAGGAGGGCAACCTCTACCTGGTCCCCGTGGACAAGTACGCCACCTCGACCGCCGGGGATGTCGGCGACGCGGCGGCACGCTCACACCCGAATCCAGCGCAACTCATCGAGACCTACCGGCGGGCACGCCCCGAGGCGTCATTCGGCGAGCTGCGCTCCGCCATCATGGGCGACGCGCTGTTCAGTGCGGGCAGCTGGGCACTGGTCGACGTACATGCCGCCCATCCCCAGTCCGCCACCTACGCCTACGAGTTCGCCTGGCGCTCCCAGGCTCTGCACGGAGAGCTCGGCGCCACCCACGCGGTCGAACTGCCCTTCGTCTTCGATCTCGCGCACCTCCCCCAGTTGCACGGCCCCACAGCCCTACTCGGCCCCGACAAGCCACCCGCGGATCTCGCCGCCCGCGTGCACGAGACCTGGGTGCGGTTCGCCAGGACCGGCGACCCCGGCTGGGACCCGTACGACACCGAGCGCAGGGCCACGATGCGCATCGACGCCGAGTGGACCCAGGTCGACGACCCCCGCAGCCAGGAACGACAGGTATGGAACTGACCCACGTACGCGTCCTTACGCACCCCCTGCAAGGACACCCAATGGGCTGCGCTCACAGGCCGCGATGGCCCGCCCCAGTGCCCAGGGCGTCCAGTCGGGCCACGGCCTCGGCGGGCAACGCCAACGCCGCGGCGGCGACGTTCGCCCGCAGGTGCGAGACCGACGAAGTGCCTGGGATCAAAAGGATCGCGGGAGAGCGCTGCAACAGCCAGGCCAGTGCGGTCTGCTGCGCCGTCACGCCGAGGGCGGCAGCCACCTCGTCGAGCACCGCGGACTGCAGCGGACTCCATCCGCCGAGCGGGAAGAACGGCACGAAGCCGATGCCATCGGCGGCGAGGACGTCGATCAGAGCGTCGTCGCCGCGGGCAACCAGGTTGTAGAGGTTCTGGACAAGGACGATCGGTGCGATGGAGCGGGCCTCGGCGACCTGGTCGGCGGTCACGTTCGACAGCCCGAGATGCCGTACCAAGCCCTCCTTCTGCATCTCGACCAGCTCGCCGAAAGACTCGGCAATCGATCCCGTCCCGTCGACGCGGAGGTTGACGGCGTCGAGCACGTCCAGTCCGAGGTGCTCCAGGTTCGTCTGCACCTGCTTGCGAAGGTCGTGCGGTGACGGATCCCAGCTGCCCTCCGGTCCCCGCCGGAAGCCGACCTTCGTCACGATCCGCAGGTCTTCCGGATAGGGGTGCAGGGCCTCGCGGATGATCTCGTTCGTGACCACCGGGCCGTAGTAGTCGCTCGTGTCCAGGTGCGTGATCCCCAGCTCGACGGCGGTGCGCAGGACCCGCACCGCCTCCGCGCGGTCCCGCGGCGGACCCCAGGCGTTCGGTCCGGCCAGTTGCATGGCGCCGTAGCCCATCCGGTTCAGCACCAGGTCGTCGGCAAGGGTGAGTGCGTTGTTCATGAACTCGATGCTCGGCCTCTGGGCGGCATGGCGGGAGCTACAGGCCATCCTGGTACAGCTCGTACCACGCAGCAGCAGACGCAGCGCGGTCGGAAGGCCGTAGCGGGCGCCCAGGCCGACCACCGCAGGCCGCGGCATGGACAGACTCCAGTGTCATGACAGGTCACGTCGGCAGGGCTGGAGTGCGTCGACCGGCGAAACCTGCTCCCAGGGTCCGCTCGATCGCCGATGCGACACGAAATGCGGTGGTGTCGTCATACTTGGCCGCGACGACCTGCACACCGGTCGGCACGCCATTGCGCGCCCAACCCGAAGGCACCGCGATCACCGGATTCGCGCTGCTGATGTTGAATGCCGGGGTCAGTGAGGCATCGGAGAAGTGTTCGAGAGCAACACCGTTGACCATGAGCTGAGTGTCGGTGTAGTCCTCGCCGGCCGCGAAAGCGGTGGCACCGACGGTCGGGACGATGAAGGCGTCGAAGTGGGCGAAAACAGCATCGAGGTGACCCTGGATGGCTGACTCAAGGGCACGACCGGTTTCGCCGTCCACATGCGGGGCCGTCTGCACTCCTTTGCGGGCGAATGCCAGAGCATACGGGGTGATCGTGTTCGGGTGCTGTCGGTCCAGTTCCACGAGCTCGGCGGCGAGACCACTTCCGAAGTGGGCCCACAAGGCCTGCTTGATCTCGTCGAGACGCCAGGCAATCTCGACCTCCTCGATCACGGCCCCCGCGGATTCCAAAGCCCCCACAGCGGCCCGGGTGTTGGCGCGCACCTCGAGGTCGACGGGAAAGTCGCCTGGGGTGGCGCTGAAAGCCACCCGCAGACCACGCACATCGTCCAGATGCGGCGGGATGATCGTCACTGGCGGAAGGCTGGAGGCGGGGTCTCGCGAATCCTCCCCTGCCATCACGTTCTGGAGGAGCGCGCAGTCGGCCACAGTCCTCGCCATCGGACCGTGATGAAAATACGGATCCAGTCCTGCTGGCGGGAGAACCGGATTACGGCCGTGTGGTGGCTTGAACCCGACCACTCCAGTGAACGAGGCAGGCGCGCGTAGCGATCCACCGATGTCCGATCCGGTGGCGAGCATGGCGGTGCCGGCCGCCAGGCTGGCTGCCGAGCCGCCGGACGATCCGCCCGCGGAGACGTGCGGATTCCAGGGGTTGCGCGTCACTCCCCACCGTCGAGTGTGGGACAGCGGCATGCAGCAGAACTCCGAGGTCGTGGTGCGGGCGTGCAAGATGCCGCCGGCGGCCTCGATCCGTGCGAGCACCACCGCGGTCTCCCCCGCGGGATACGACGAACGCAGCAGCGTGCCGTCGGTGACCGGGTGACCGATGATGTGCTGCTCCTCCTTGGCCGCCACAGGCAGCCCTTCGAGGGGCCTGGGTTCACCGCGTGGCCGGTACCGCGTCTCGGCGGCGGCCGCGGCCCGGAGTGCCTGTTCAAACATCTGCTCGGCGAAGGCGTTGACCGTTGGTTCAACGTGTTCCGCGCGTTCAATGATTGCGCGCATCAGCTCCACTGGGGACAGTTGCCGAGTCCGAAACAGTCGTAGCGCCTCGTTGGCGGACAGATAGTAGAGGGGTGTCATTTCACGCTCCGGTTTCTCGCCGGCCGCCAGCCCCTGCGGTCGGGGACTCCGACACGAGCCGGTCGAGGAAAGCTGTCAACTGGTTGTTCATAGCGGTGAAGTCGTAGCCTTGTAGTACGACGGCCGGCCGCACAAAGGGGTTACCCTCGGGAGAAGTCGGGTCCTCCTCCGCCTGCGCGATCAAGGTCTTGACGAGATCGGGGGTGAACTCCATGTGGCATTGGAACCCGTACACGCGCTTGCCGTACGCGACAATTTGACGGGGACAACCTGCGCTGGTGGCCAGAACGGCGGCATCAGGCGTGAGTCCGGGCATATCGTCATGCCAGTGGCCTGCGATGAATTTCGCTGCGTAGTCAGCGAAAAACTCGTGCCTCTTCCCCGCGTCAGTGAGCCTGACGGGAAAGCATCCGATCTCTCGGTACGGGCTGGGTTCCGCGGCGGCGCCAAGGGCCTCCCCGATGAGCTGGGCACCGAGGCAGACGCCGACGACCGCCTTGTCGGCCTCGATCGCGGAGAGGATCAGGGCCTTCTCCGCGGCGGCGTCGAAGTAGGCACACTCCGTCCGAGTAGTGGTGGTCTGCTGGGGACCACCCAGCACGACCAGCAGATCGATGTCGTCTGCGGCCGACGGCAGCGGGTCGGCGTCATAGAGGAGAGACCACCTGATGTCGTGGCCTCGGGCACGTGCCCAATCCTCGATGATGCCGGGGCCCTCGAACGCTTCGTGAACCACGAAGTGGGTGCGCATGACGGCGCCATCCTTCCTGGTGGCGTGGGGCGGTCTGGTCTTTTACCGTTCTGGGCCGAGAGGATTGGGTGGGTCGAAGACCGCGAGAGCAAGCGCGAGCATCGAGTAGTAGCCGGTGAGCCAGACCAGCTCTGCGAGGCCGCGTTCGCCCAGTTCCGCGACGGTGTCGGCGTAGGCGTCGTCGTCCAGGCTTGCCGTGCGCAGCATGGTGTTCACCGTGAGCAGCGCGCGCGTCGCCGCCTTGGGCAGGCCCGAAGGTGGGGTGCCGCCCCGCAACTGGTCGAGTTGCCGGTCGTCGAGGCCGAGCTTGCGGGCGCTGTCTTCGTGGGCGTGCCACTCGAAGGCGCAGCGGTGATGCGAGGCGACCAGAAGCACTGCCGCCTCACGTACCACTGGGTCCAGCGCGGACGCGTATCGCACCGCGGCGCCCACCTGCTGTACCGCTTCGCCGAGGTCGGGAGCGATGGCCATCAGGGCGAACGGGCCGACGAGGGCACCGCTGGCATCGACCAGAGGAACGTCACCGGCGCGTCCCCGGGGGCCATCGACGAGTCGGCGGTAGAAGGCCGATTGGCTGGCGTCCAGCCCGGTCGGCGGAGGCGGCTGGAACCGCCCCGGTCCTGTCGTGTCCACCGCGGCCTACCGCACCGTGTCGGGGGTACCGTAGACGTGGAACTCGGGTGGCAGGGGTGCGCCCCAGCCTGGTTTTCCCTTCCATTCCTTGGGGTTCCAGATGTAGGGCTCGCTGTCCGGAGCGAACACGAGATAGCCGCCGTGGGCGACCTCGACACGGTTCCCGCCCGGCTCGCGGGTGTAGAGGTAGAACCCCTGGATGGCGGTGTGACGGGAAGGTCCGGCCTCGATCCGAATCCGCGCGTCGGCGAAGATCTCCGCTGCGCGCAACACCTCCTCCCGGCTGTCCACGACGTACGCGAAGTGGTGCAGGCGCCCGTTGGCGCTGGTGTGCTCTCGGGTGTAGATCAGTTCGTGGCCCTGGATGGAGCTGCTCATCCAGGCGGCGCTCTCGTCGCCTCCGTCCGCCGACCGGACGATTTCGTAGGTGCGCAGCCCGAATCCTTCCTCCCAGAATTTCCGGCAGGCCGGTACGTCGCGCGCGAGCAGGTTGACGTGGTCGAGGCGCCGCACGTTCGCGCCCCGTCCGGCGTACCTCTGGAAGCCGGTCGGGATCGCGGGCCGCTGCCCTTCCGGCGCGGAGTACCGCTGGGTGTCGTAGTACAAGCGGAAGACGTGCCCGTCGGGATCGGTGAACTGGTAGGACGGCCCGATCCCGCGATCCCGCGGTGTCCAGCGGCCGGCGTGTCCGTGTGCCTCCAGCCAGTCGATCCGGCGGTGCAGTGCTTGCGGGCTCGTCGCCCGCCACGACACCCAGGCCGGCCCGGCCTGGTCGGAGCCGATCACCTTGAGCGACCACGTCTCGTAGTCACCGTACGCTCGCAGGTAGGTCGCCTCCCCGTCCTGCGCGACGACGTCCATGCCGAGCAGATCCACGAAGTAGTGCAGTGTGCCTTCCGGGTCGGGGGTGAACAGGCCGTGGTGGCCGAGGTGGGCCAGGTCGTGTGTCGGTTCGGTGGTCATCGGCTCACTCCGGGTGTGGAAGGTGGCGCGAGGGTGTCGTTGCGGAAGACCGGGACGATGATCCGCTCGGCAATCCGCCATGCGCCGTTCGCGTCGCTGGTGTAGGTGTCCTGGAAGTCCGCGACCATGAACAGGGGCACGTCCCGCGCCGCGGCGTCGTTGCTCGCGAACGTGTGCCAGCTACTCCAGCCGAGGATGCTTCCCTGGGGGCCGTCCCGCAGCAGCAGGTTGCCCAGGCCGTGCCGGGTGGTCCGCGTCGCGGGGCGCGCCTGGAAGGAAGCGATCACCGAGTCGGCGTCGTGGAATTCGCGTCCCACGCTCACGTAGTGCACGTCCGCGGTGAGCACGTCCCGCAGGGCGGTCCAGTTGTGCGAGTCGAGTGCCCAGGCGAAGCGGGCGTTGAGATCCGCGATCGCCGCGCGGGTCGCCGCACCAACGCTCATCGCAGCTGCACGGGATTGGCCAGGGTGCCGATCCGGTCGATCGACACCTCCACCAACCCACCGAAGCGGTTCAGGTCCAGGTTCTGTACCGCGCTCCCGGCCCCGGGCGAGCTGCGCAGCGCCGTGCCCATGCCGATCACGTCGCCCGGCTCCAGGGTGAGGTACCGGGACGCGAACGAGATCACCTCGGCGACCCCGAACCTCAGGTTCGCGGTGGTGTCGTCGGTGACCAGCCTTCCGTTGTGCGAACACGTGATCCGCAGGTCGTGCGGATCGGGAATGTCCTCCGCTGTGATCACCCACGGGCCGAGGGGTCCGAAGGTGTCCGCTCCCTTGTAGCGGGCCGGGTAACTCACCCAGCTCTCCACGAAGCGCACCCCGTCGGCCGTCTCCGGATCGGGGTGGATGGCTCGGTAGTGGAACGTGTCTTCGCCGCGCAGGGTCGGGGACGTGACGTCGTTGAGGATCGTGTAGCCGAAAACGTGCGACATCGCAGCGTCCTCTGCGATGTCCGCGCCGGCCCGCCCTACGATGACGGCCAGTTCCGGCTCGGGATGCACCCGCCCGTCGTTCTCGCGCAGGCGGATCGGACGGCCGTGACCGACCAGTGACGAGGATGGCTTGAGGAACATCGCGGGCGTGTCCGGGCCGGACAGTATTCGCTCCGGGTTCGCGCTGTTGTTCAGCGCGACGCACAGCACCTTTCCCGGGCGCAGCACCGGTGGCAGCCACGACAGTTCGGCCACGGGCAGGCGCTCGCCCACCTCCGTGGCTTCGCGTATCGCCGCCAGTCGTTGTGCCTCGGACGCTCGGAGGATGGCCTCAACGTCGGTGAATTCTGCTGGGAGAACGGCCACTTCGTCCTCGGAGACCGCGACCGCCGCCGCGGGGCCCGACGTGTGCTCGATGGTTGCGAACTTCATGGCAGGCCTGCTCAGCTCTCCGTGCGGGGACCGGTCAGCGGCACCGCCTCTCCGTCGGCCACGAGGTGGGCCTTGATACCCCGTGCCTCGGCGGCGTGGCGGAACCGTCCCACGATGTCGGGCTGCTCGACGTAGACAGGAGGGTTGTTGAACAGTTCGTAGTGGATCGCGCAGACCTCGGACGCGCCCAGCGCGACCGCGGCCTCGACGGCCTGCTCGGGAGTCATGGTGGCGGGCACGTTCGCCGCATAGCCCTCGAACTGGGCGATGACGCCGTTGACGGGCACGAACGCGACGTCGAACGGTCCGTGATCGCGGGCGATCTGCCACCAGTTGCCGTGCCACATCGTGTCTCCGCAGTGGATGATCCGCCTCCCTGCGCCCTCCACGATCCACGCGACCTGGTCGGAATCCGTGCCCCGCCAGTCCAGCGACACGACCGGTGTGACCGTCAGCGAGCCGATGCGGCGGGACTGCCCCAGCTTCTGCGGGACCGCCTCGATGCCGTCCTCGGCCAGCGCCGGCGCGATCGGCGCGTGACAGCCGATGGTGCCGGAACCGGCCAGACGCGTCATCAGGGCGCGGTCGTAGTGGTCGGGATGCAGGTGCGTGATCAGAGCGTGCGTTCCCGCAGGCGCCTCGATCGGCGGAAGCGGACGCTTGGGCGGCCCGAGGGCGGGCTCCAGGGGCTCGACATTCTCCAGCGCGTCGATCAGCACCCTGGTGTCGTCCAGTCGGATCTCGACGCCAGCCCAGCCCAGGCGCCGCAAACCCAGCGTGGCGGTCGCGGTGCCCGGGGTGTCCTGAGTGTCCGTGGTCATGGTGTTCCTCCTTGTACGGCCGTCCGCCGCGGTAGTCGGTTCAGTGACTCGTTGTCGCATCAGGAGTTCAGTGCCGCGCGCGCCACTGCGGCGAGGGAGACGGGTGCGTGGCCGGTCAGGTCGGCCAGCGCGCTGGAGACGTTCGCGAGGAACCCGCTGCGTGTCGACGCGCCGAACGACGTAACCAACTGCACCGCGGCCTCCGGCAAGCCTGCGGCCCTGAGGCCGTCGGCGAACTCGAGATCGTCGACGTGGACGAGCTCGACGTCGCGGCCACCGATCTCCCTTGCGAGGACAACGAGATCGTCGGCGCTGATCGCCTCGGGACCGCTGATGTCGAAGACGGTGTTCTCGTATCCACCCTGAGACAGGACCGCAGCGGCCGCCGCCGCGCAGTCTTCCCGCCTGACGTACGCGGCAGCACCGCTGCCGCTGTTGGTCACCAGGCGCCCCGAGGTCAGTGCCCGCTCGATGACGGGGACCTGCAGGTGTGCGTACAGGTGGTTGCGCAGCATCGTCCACCGCAATCCGCTTTCGCGCAGCGCCTGTTCGGTGCCGGCGTGGTCATCGACCACCAGGGCCGGGTTCGCGGGCACCGGCTCGGGAACCGAGGTGTAGACGATGTGTGACACCCCGGCCGCGGCCGCCGCCGCAACGGCGGCCCGCTGCTGATCGAGCCGGGAGCCGACGCTGTCGGTGGAGATGAGCAGCAGCCGATCGACCCCGGACAACGCGGTCGTGACGGTGGCGGCGTCGGCGAAGTCCGCGTGCCGGACCTGGGCGCCGATCGTGGCGAGGTCCGCGAGCGCCTCCGGCCGGCGCGTGGTGAGCACGACCTCGCGCGGGTCGACCATCTGCAGAACAGCTTCCGCGGTGGCGCGCCCCAGCGGACCGGACGCACCCGTGATACCGATCATCATCACTGCCTAACTGTAACTATCGCGACTACGAATGTCGGCGAGTGTAGCCACGGTAGTTACGAAATGGCAAGATGCTCGCATGGCCGGATCCACCAACACCCAGTTCGCCGTCGCCGTGCACGTGCTGACCTACCTGGCAGGCGTCACCGACGCGCACGCCGTCAGCTCGGACGAACTGTCCAAGAGCGCCAACGTCAACCCCGTCTACGTGCGTCGGGTGCTGGGACCGCTGCGCCGCGCGGGACTGGTCCGCTCCCGCTCGGGAGTCAACGGGGGCTGGGAGTTGGCGGTCGATGCCCGGCAGATCACCCTGGAACAGGTCTGGCGGCCACTACAGGGCACGCAACCGGTGCTCGGACTGCACGGCCCCGACCCGACGTGTGCCACAGGCCGTAACGTGCAGAAGGCACTCACCGCGCTCGACCGTACGGTCGCCGACGCGGTGGCGACCTCCCTCAAACGGTTCACGGTGCATGACATCCTCGACGGTCAGCCGGAAGCAGCGCAGTCAATACCCATGACCGATGGGTGACATGCTCCCCAAGCGGCTTCGCTGCCTGATCGCGTCACCAGCCAACCAACCCGAAATCCTCACCGGTTAGTACGTGTCTCGTATGGGTGTTCCGGACCTGACGCCGATGCCAGGCCTGCGGCGTGGCTGGTGTGACGAAACGACATGCCCGCAACGGTCTCGGTGGGTGGCTGCCGGACGATGTCGTCGGCGGCGACCACGGCGAACCGGAGGGCCAGGGACGCGGCCCGGATAGCGTTCAGCGCGTCCTGGAGCACCTCCTTGGCCACCGTGGCGCCCGGTTCGGCCGCGGCGCGGGCGATCAGTTCCGCGCTCTGCGCAACCGCGAGACCAGCCGCATGCAGCGGGTCGGACGGGCCGGGACACAGCCGCGCCACCGTCTGGCCGACCTCGGCACACGCGCGTCGCACCAAGTCCAGGTCCGCACTCCGCTCGGTCAGCACGCTGCCTCCACGCTCACATCGGTCCGGTAGGCCACACCGATCTGGTGTGTCGTGTTCATGGCCGCTCCACCAGTGCAGCTGGTCAGCGGGCGAAGGCGATGAGCTCCTGCCTGGCTGCCCCGGACATCATCGCCGGTACTCCCCCACGTCTTCGGCGTCTCGAAAAAGCGGACTACGCTCAATTCTGGAAACTGAGGAATCCAGCGCTCGTACAGCCAGCACGCGAGGTGTTCCGGCGGTCGTGGCCATGTAACCGGAAAACATACCGCATCCTCCTGGATTCATACTCCCGTCCGCACGCTGGGGGCACATCACGGTGCCGACCGAGATTCCAGCTACTGGCCTCCGAAGGTCAGTTCGGACAACGGATGGCGGCGACGCCCACCAGTCTGGCGCATGGTCGCAATCTCGGTCTGATCGGGCGAACACTTCGGGTGCTACCGAGATGTGCGCGAGCACGACCAATGGCGAGAATGTGTTGGAGATCTGTTATCCGATTTCCAGCTTCAGGGGCGGCGCACGGCTGCGGACGACGTTCTGGTCACCGGTGGTACCGGGTTCATCGGTTCACATTCGCCGTCGGCATCAGGAGCATGACGACGAAGAAGGTCGGGGTGGGTATGGACATGACTGTGCGGACCTCCAAGGACGTAGCCTCCGTCGACGGGAACGGGGACGGACACTCCGGCGGCGTCCCACTGAGTGGGGGTGCCCGAGCATCGGCGCCGGGCGAGTCGGTGGCCCCTCTCAAGGTCGTCGTTCGGGTCCACGCGTTTCCGCCGGAGTTCAACGCGGGCAGCGAGCACATGCTCATCAACATGCTGCGACCTCTGGTCGAGCGCGGCCATGACGTCACCGTGTGGCTGTCGCGACTCGGAACCGCCACGGAGGTGTACGAGTACCGGGGCATCCGGGTGGTGCCCTTGCAGGCACGGCTGGACTTCCCGTCGGCCGTCCGGCAGGCCGACGTGCTGATCTCGCATTTCGAGTGCGTGCTGTCCACGGGGTCACTGGCCCGCAGCTACGGCAAACCACTGGTCGTGGTGTGCCACAACACCCACCGGTCGACGTTCCGGGAAGCCGCCGCGGGAGGCGCCGCGCTGGCGGTCTACAACTCACAGTGGATGCGGGTGGAGGCGGAACTGTTCTTCGCCGACTATCCCGCGTCGGTCCGCCCGGCCAACGAACTGGTGGTGCGTCCGCCGGTGGTCGCCGCCGACTACGCGGTGGACAAGCCCGGCGACCGGATCACCCTCGTCAACTGCAACCCGGACAAGGGCGGCCACGTTCTGGAACAGCTCGCCAAACGCATGCCGGACACCAAGTTCCTCGCCGTGACCGGCGCCTACGGGTGGCAGGTCATTCCCGACCTGCCGAACGTGGAGGTCCTCGAGCACGTCCCGGGCGAGGAGATGCGGGAGAGGGTTTACGCCCGGACCCGGGTGCTGCTCATGCCCAGCTCCTACGAGTCGTGGGGCCTCACCGGAGTGGAGGCCCTCGCCTCCGGCCTGCCCGTGGTGGCGCACCCCACGCCGGGACTGTGCGAATCCCTCGGCGATGGCGGGATCTTCGTGGACCGCGACGACCTCGCCGGCTACGAGGCGGTCCTACGGAAACTCGACACCGCCGCGGAGTACCACCTGGCGTCCAAGCGGGCCAAAGCCCGGTCCGCCGAACTGGACACAGCGGCCGACCTGGCCGCCTGGTGCACTGCCGTGGAAGCTTTGGCCTACAAGAACTCCTAACAGAATGGCAGTTTTCTTTGACGAAACGGTGCCCGGCAATGAATCTTCCGGTAATTGCAGTCGTCATTTTGGCACGTAATCGACAGGCATATATCGATATGGTTCTCGCGCGATTGCGCGAGCAGGACCTTCCCCTAAGCTCCTTCCGGGTCATCCTTGTCGACAACGGTAGCTCACCTTCGCTGCAACCGGTAGCCCAGCTTTACGACTCCACATTGCCACTCACATATATTCGGCTAGAAGACGACATCTCCAGGGCGGCGGCCCGAAACCGAGGGCTCACGGAGGTTGTCGAACCCAATGTTCTTTTTCTGGACGGCGACACCCTACCCGATGTCGATCTGATTAGGCGGCATTTGGAGGCCCTCGAGGATGGTCAGGCCGCGGTAAGTCTTGGAGCTCGCAGGGAACCAAGGCGGAGAGCGCTGTTCGACCGGGCGTCAACTACGCATGGTGATTATGGGTCGTTTGCGGCACTGCACGTGGAGGCATGGCAAGACACACGCGTTCCCGATATCAACTTGCCGGTGATTCAAGCAAACTTCGACCGCATTGCTTACCGCTTCTTCTTCAGTCACAATGTCGCGATGCGGACCACTGTGGCTACCGCGGTCGGCGGGTTCAATGAAAAGCTCTCCGGATGGGGGCTGGAAGATCTCGAATTTGGCTTCCGCGTGAAAGAGCAACTTCGAGATGGTGAGCTGATTCGATGGTCGCCACGGGCCGGATCGGCCCACGTCCCCCACTTGCGAGATTTCGCGCGCAACTCCAACGAAATCAAGTCCAACCAGAAGTTTCTGTTGGCGACGTACAAGTCCTTTCATTGGGAAGGGCATTGGTTCGCGCCGCCGAGCCTGGAGTGCCTTCGCATCATCATGCTCGAACGGATTGCCGAAAAGATCCAGAGGCGGACCATTACGAGAAGTCCTGACCTTATGGAGATCGAGAAGTGGGTTGACCGGGATCGGTCCAGGAACTCGTGGCTACTCAGCGCTGGACACGTACAAGGTTGGGATACCGTACCAGCAGGTCGCCGTTCCAACCTCAGTGACTGGCGCGATCGAACCGTGCCAAGCTTCTGCGGGACGCAGCTTCCTTCAGATGACTCTTCGGCATCCGATGTCATCAACATCGATATTTGGCGCGTACTGCCGTGGCATCATGTGTCCGAGATCCTGGCTGAGGCGCTACGTGTCGGCGAGACCGCCTGTTTCGTGGCCACAGCTCAGCATGACTCGGACTTTTCGGGCTTGGAAGCCGAGGCTGATGTTCAGGACTCGTGTTTCGTTCGGGATGCGGAATGGCTCGCCGACGGGATCGGCGAGTTGGGCCTTGTCCACGAGATCCTTCGTACACCGTCGATGATCGCTGTGCGCGTGTCAAAGGCGAGGTAGTGAAATTGTTGTCAGCCAGGGGTGGCCGCTTCCTGGGTGAGTGCTTCGGCACGCGGCGACGACCACTTCGGGTCCAACCGTGATGTGCGGCCGCCACCACACGGCCAGAATTGGCGGATGTGACCCGTTGACCTTCGCTGCCGTTCCGGTCGAACGGGTTGCGCTGACCGCTAATACCGCTACTGAAGTCGCTCCCCTCCCCCGGCCACCACGTCAAGCAGCCTGTGCGGGCGACGGTGGCACCCACCCCGAACGCAGTCATTACCAAGGCCGATCGAGAAGAGGTGTACAATTCTTATCACCGATGAAATGAGGACCTCGTTCCGACAGGATGGCTATCTGGTCGTCCCGAACGTCTTGAGCACGGCACAAATCGCGAAAGCTCGTCGTGCTCTCGCCGAGATGGAAAGGAGCGAAACGCACACCCTTCAGAAGGGTGATGTCGAGGCCCTGCGGGAGGGCCGCGGCGGATACTACATCTGGCACCAGTCATTCATAAGGCAGGAGTCGCGTAGCCTTCTTGACCTGTACACGGAAACAGGTATCGGAAAACTTGCCGACCAGCTTTTGCGGTCCGACATTCCAAGCACTCAACCCCGTGTTGCACAAGTGGTGGTGACCGTACCACCATGGCCGGGTCACGGACCACAGCGCGTCCCTCATTTCGACGGCCCAATGCTCATTCCAGGCACTTGGGAACCCACCTCGTTTTCCCTGTTGGCAGGAGTGTGGCTGACTCAGCACGAGCTTTCCTCCAGCGGAAATCTGCTGGTTTGGCCGGGTACGCATCTTCGATTTGGAGAGTACCTGGCAGAGCGCGGCGCCGATTCCATCGCGGACACGGACGCGATGCATGAGGGACCCTATCCGAAGATCGAACTGGGGGATCCGGTACCGGTGACCGTGGCTGCCGGATCCGTGTATTTCGCTCACTATCTCCTTGCTCATGAAGCCGGAAAGTTCATCGATCCGACTGGAGATCGGCGGGAAACCGTGTACTACCGGTTGAATGCAGAACGTCACGAGTCCAATTGGCGTCAGGCCGTAACTGAACCTTTGTCGGAGTTCGCGTCGGCGTGAGTTCCGCTTGGCGGGTGCTGCTGGCTGGGCGCGGCGGTGGCCTGCTCGACCAGTGGGATGCCGCCCCACCCGGCCGGTCGTGGGCGCCCAAGGGACACACGCCAGTGGTGCGGGCGACCGGGAAACGGCTGCGCGCGAATGTCATGTCCGCGGTCGCGTCCCGACTTCGGTGGGAGTGACCTCAGCCTCCGCCGGCAGTTTCCTGATGGCCGGTGTGCTGAGCGCAACCATCGCGGACAGCAGTTGGATCCCTGCGGCCAACCACAGCGTTGAGTACACGCCGATCGCAGCGGCAACAGGGCCGACCAAGGCCTGGCCGATGGGCTGGCAGGCCACCGAGCCAAAGTTGGCGTACGCGTTCACTCGGGACAGCTTGTCCCCGGGGATGTTCCGTTGCAGAGTTGTGGCCCACACGGAGCTGAAGATGGCAACGCCGATGCCGGCGACAAACGCGAGGGCACACAGCAGCAGGAGTGGGAGCTGAAGCGCCAGCCCGAGTGTGGGCAACGCGCCGATCGTCAGAGCCAGGATGCCCGTGCGCAGCGGCCTTTCGGAGTGGACATGCATGGCGACCATCCCGCCTACGAAGAGCCCCACGCCAAGAACGGCGTTCATCGAGGCCCAGGCCGCTGGGCCACCCAGATCCCGCTTCGCGAGCAACGGGCCGAGCACCGCTATCCAGGAAAGCAGGAGGTTGCCGAGCGAGGAGCTCGCAACTGTCATCCACAGCCAGGTCCTGCCGCGGAACTCGCTCCATCCCTCGCGGAGGTCGTGCGTGAACGAGTTCTTCGTAGTAGGCAGTTGTCTCTCGATCGGTATCACGGAGAGCATGAGCGCACTGACGCCGAAGGTCGCCGCGTCAACGGCGATCGCCCACCCCGGTCCGGACAGAGCCACGAGCAGGCCCGCTAACGCCGGACCCGCGATGCCGCCACCAGAGAACGCCATTCCGCGCAATCCGTTGGCCTGCTGGAGGAGCTCGCCAGACAGCAGCGAGGGAACGAGCCCGGCGGAGGCCGGGTCGAAGGCGGCGCTCGCCATGCCCTGCACCGCCTGGAGGGCTGCGAGCTGCCATATTTGGGCGTCGCCGCTGAGGAGCAGCACTGCCACGGTGCCCTGACTCGCGAAGCGGACGAGGTCGGCCGTCACCATGATCCGTCGGCGCGGGAACCGGTCCGCCATCACTCCGCCGATCAGCAGGGTCGCGACCATGGGGACGGCGCGCGCGGCCAGGACGAAGCCCAGGTCGCTGGCCGACCCGGTCAGGTCCAGCACCGCGAACGACAGAGCGACGGCCGTCATGCCGTCACCGAGTAGGGAGGTGGCCTCCCCGATGAAAAACCGACGGAAGGTTCTCTCCCGCAAGACCGACCATGCCGTCAACCAGTTCTCCTTGGTCTTCACAACAATGCTTCGGTGGCCGTCCGAACCTTGTCGGCCGCCAGCCAGCGGGTGTCGACGTGGCGGCCGATGCGATGGGCCTCGTCGAGGATCCAATTGCCCCAGCGATCCCAGACGCCGGACAGCCGGGAGGTGACGAGGACGTGGTCCACAGACTGGTCCGCGAGCGGAGTGCGGACGCCCAGTGCGTGGCGCACCCTCCCGCCGGATGGGGAAGGCCCCGCGAGTGACCCGTCGAAGTCGAACAGTTCCGCGCTGGGCAGCCCTTCGGGGAAAACGGGGCCACATCCGAACACCGCGACGCGGGTGCCCGCTGGAAGCTCTCGGAGCGCAGCCAGTTCGTTCGTGACCACGCTTCCGCGGGCCTGCTCGGCGGCGCGCAGGACGAGGAGGTACTCGTCCTCCACGTTCCAGTCGTGGCTGATCTCGAAGTGGTCGCGCGGTTCGGCGAACCACGCCCACAGCAACTCGGTCACCGGCTCCGGGTGCTTGCGGGCCATCATGAGCACGTTTTCGGCGCCGCTGCTCAGGTCGTCCTCGACGGATCTCTCATGCGGAGTGTCGAGCGCCCACGCCACCCTGCTCACGGTGAAGGCCGTGCCCCTGCGGTGGAGCCGGTAGCCGAGGTCCAGATCTTCGCCGCCCCAGCTGCGGAAGTCCTCGTCGAAGCCGCCGACCTCCCAGAAGTCCGCCGCTCGCACCGAACAGTTGAGGGACCAGAACCACTGCCACGGGACGACAGCGGTGCCCAGGTCGAAGCCGAACCGTTCGAATGCCAGGTGGCGTACGTCCTGGAAACCGATCTGGTGACCGTGGCGGCGGACGATCTCCTCGGGAGTCCTCGGCAGACCGGTGGCCGATCGCGGCAGCGGATCGGCGTCGGGACGATAGCCGTACGTGTAGCCGACCACGGCCCGGGTCTGCCCGGCCGGCGGGGCTGCGTGGGCGGCGAGGTGGGCGCGGACGAAGCCGGCCCCGGGCCGTACGCCGGCGTCCAGGAAGACCAGTACCGGTGCCGAGGCCAGCCGTGCCCCCGCGTTGCGGGCCGCGGCAGCCCGGAAGCCTCGATCCTCCTGGAACCAGTAACCGAGGTCGAGTCGGTGCTCGAAGTCCCGCACGACCGACCGAGTTTCGTCGGCCGAACCGTCGTCGGCGACGATGACCTCGAAGCCGCCCCCGTCCGGCGGCTGCTGCGCGGCGAGGGCGGCCAAGCTGCCGCGCAGCAACTCCGCGCGGTTGTAGGTCGGGATGATCACCGAGACCTGAGCCCCGGTACGGCGGCGCGCCGGCACCGCTACGCCCTGCCTGGAGCTGTGGCTGGAGTCAGGGAGCCAGCGGTGATGCGCAGGAAGTTCTCCGCGACCGCGGCGGAGGACTGGTCGCTGACTTGGTGCAGGGCTTGGGCTGATGCCGCGTGGTAGGCGTCCGCGTTGTCCAGCAGTTCAGCGGCGGCCTGCCAGAGGCGGGCGGCGTTGTCGGCGAAGTCGACCGCCTCCAGTGTGTTGCCCGTCAGCAGGGACGAGCGGCCGAGCCCACTGAGTACGTCGAGGTCCACCAGTCGCCCTGCGCCGCCGACCAGCACCGGAAGGTGGCCGAAGCGGTAGGCCACGACAGGGGTGCCCACGGACAGCGATTCCGCCGCCACGTTGCCGAACGTCTCCGGCCTGGTCGACGGCACCAGTGTCAGTGCGGCCTCAGCGAGAAAGGGCTGCACTCCCAGCCAGGGGATGGCGGGAAGCACCTCGACGTTGGGAAAAGCGGCCGCACGTGCACGGCACGCGTTTATCAACTCCGTCTGCATCCCGCGCCCCAGTTCGAAGGCCGCCGCCGCGAGCACGATCTGCACCGGTCGCCCGAAGCCCTCGGGAAGCGCGTTGAGAAGTTCCGCGATGCCCTTGTACGGATCAGCCCTGGCCACGATCCGCACCGGACCGGTGCGGCGTAGGCGCTCGCGCTCGTCGTGGCACGGGGCCTGGCCGGTGCTCGGCAGGGCGTTGGGCAGCGCGTGCCAGCCGGTTGTGTCGAGTCCGGTGCGCGCTGCCTCGTCGATCAGGAAGGGGCTGACCGCTAGGACGGCGTCGGGACGCTGGGCCAGACTGCGTCGCATGTGGTCGTCCTCCCGGAGGAAGTGCACCATCAGCGCGGTACGGACACCGGGCGGTGCCGGGCTGAGGAAACCAAGTCCCACAACGGCGTCGGCCCAGCAGACCACGTTGATGTCGTGGGCGGTGAGGATCTCCAGCACCTCCCTGCGCACCGGCTCCGGGTCCGCGAAGAGCTGGGGCAGGTCGTCGAACAGCAACGGGTGCGGCAGGTGCAGCGATGCGAGCCGGACCAGGTCGTGCTCGTCCTCGGCGCGGGGCGGCCCGGCCGCGATGATCAGGGCGCGGTGGCCGATCTCGCGCAGGCCGCTGGCGAGTGACGCGACGGCACGCTCGATTCCCGCGGGTTCGTCGGAACTGTGGGTCAGTAGGACGAAGGCGACGTTCATCCTGGCTCCTTGCTACGACCGTGGGCTGGCGCGTCGGGCTGCCTCTGCGTCTTCCTGTGGCCATGGTGAAGGAATGCGCTCCGGGAAACATCACGGCTCGGTACCGAGAGAAAGTGGTCGAGGTACCGAAGTTCCACCGCGACGAAATCAGGAAACGCGGCATTGACAGCGGATCTGGGCCACGACATACTGGATTCCACCTGTTTCGATATTCAGCCTCTCAGGATGGAAGACCGAAAGGGAAGTATGGTCGACAACATGCGGAGGTGTGATGAGATACCCGATTCCACGATTGTGCCGGTAGCTGCCGGGGCGCCGCGCCGGTCGATGCGGGAGACTTTCACGAGAATCTACGAGAGCAGAGTCCCCGCACCGGTCGACAACGGCACCACCGGGAACGACACCGAATCCTGTTCGGGCACGGGGTCGAATCTGGCCCAGACCGCGGCGGTTCGCACCGAACTGCCGGCCCTGGTGGCCGATCTCGGCGTCAGCAGCTTCCTCGATGTACCCTGCGGGGACCTGTTCTGGATTTCCACGATCGAACTCGGTGTCGACGCCTACCTCGGCGCCGACATCGTTCCCGGGCTGATCGAGCGGAACCGGGACCGCTTCGCGCACTCGAACCGTGAGTTCCGGGTCATCGACCTCACTCGGGATCAGCTTCCGCGGGTGGATCTGATCTTCTGTCGCGACTGCCTCGTACACCTCCACGACGAGGACGTCCACCGGGCGCTGGCCAACATCAAGCGGAGTGGTTCGACATTCCTCGCGATGACCACCTTCACCGAGCGAACCGAGAATGCCGACGTCATCGAGACCGGAGCCTGGCGCCCGCTCAACTTCCAACTCGCGCCCTTCCGCCTGCCTGAGCCTTTCCGGCTGATCAACGAGCGCTGCACCGAGGTCGACGTGACCACCGAGAACGGTGTGCGGGTCGAACACCGCTACGCCGACAAGTCGATCGGCGTTTGGCGTATCGCCGAAATCCCCACAGCGACCTCACCGACCTGACCTGAGAATGGCTGGTACCCGGCGAGGTCTCCCGCAAGGGGCTGTCCCGTACACAAGCTACGGGACAGCCCCTTGTTGGTTCTGATCCTTCGTGCCGGAACTGCGAGCAATGCTCAGAACCTGTGGATCGGCCTGACGGAGGGAGGCGTACCTTCCCAATGGATCGATCGATAGGTCATCGAGCAAGGCCGACGTTCGCAGCGTCGGTCGGGAAGGCACGCCCGCGCCTACGGTAGTCAACGAGGGCGGCACCACGCCAAGTGGCAGCTCGCTGCTGGATGAGATCGTCCGCGCCGGCGCCCGCTTCGAACGCGGCCACCTCGTTGAACGGGAGGAGACTCTGGTGGCGTAACTTCCTTCCGGACAGATCCGCCATGGTGTCCGCCCCTGCGGCTGGGTTCTATTCAGCGCGCGGAAGCGGTGGCAGCGGCAACGGCAACCCCGGCAGGCCGTCGATGCTGGTCGCGATGTGCTCCTTCTTCTGGAAGTACACGTCGAGCGACTCATCGGACTCGCGCGCGAAGCGCGACGCGTGCAGCGGGCGGTCCTCGTCATAGGTCATGAACGGGACCGCGTACCCGCAGGTGTCGCGGATCTTCTCAGCGGTCACGACAATGATCGCGCGCAGGCCGTGCAGGGTCGGGTCGATGTCCGGGAAGTACCCCAACAGCTCCGCCCAACGCGCATCGTCGCGGAAGACCGGCTCTCCGCGGCCGTGCACGCGCACGATGTTGGGCGGACCGTCGAAGGCGCACCACATCAGGGTGATGCGGCCGTTCTCGCGCAGATGGGCGATCGTCTCGGCGTTGCTGCCGGCGAAATCGAGGTAGGCCACGGTGAGTTCGTCGAGCACAGCGAACGAGCCGTTCAAGCCTTTGGGTGAAAGGTTGACGGTACCGCCGCCGTCCAGCGGCGCCGTCGCGGTGAAGAAGATGTGCTGCGCCTCGATGAAGGCACGCAGTCTGCCGTCTATCCGCTCGTAGCTCTTCCCCATATGCCGATTATGGCGGGACTGTGATCCCTCCCCCGCAGCAGTAGGGCAGGGATCACATGCCAAGGGGATCGACCACCGCCAGCCCAGATCACGATCAACTGGATCGCGTGAGCGGCATCTCGTACTTGATCCACAGGTCTTGACAATTGCTCCGGAACTACTGGCGGACCGATCGTGACCGGGCCCCACGTGGTGAGCCGCTCCCACCGCCGTCAGGAGCGGCTCACCGCGTACGGCGGCATGACCAGCAGGTCGACGTCCGGCGACTTGGCCATCAGACCGACCGCCTGATCCGGGGTGAGCACCATTGGCTCGCCCTTGATGTTGAGCGAGGTGTTGATCAGTGCGGGCAGCCCGGAGGCCTCGCCCACCGCCGAGAGCAGGGCACCGAACTCGCTGTCCTCCGCGACGTACTGGCCCCGCGTGGTGCGGTCGACGTGGACCCCGGCGACGGCACGCTCGCACTCACCCTGACCGACCATGTGCATGCACAGCATGTAGTCGCTGAGCCCGCTCACCGGCGGTTCCATACCGAGCTTGCCGAATCCGTCCCCGGTGAGCGACAGCGCGGCCGGACGCCACGACTCGCGGCCCTTGATCCGATTCAACCGGTCCAAGGTGGTACGCGACCGGGGCGAGGCGAGCAGGCTGCGGGCACCCAGCGCGCGCGGACCGAACTCGTTGCGGCCCTCGAACCAGGCCACCACCTGCCCCTGCTCCAGGGAGCGCACCGCCGTCGCCCGCAGTTCCTCGGGCTCCAGCGCCCGCGCGGTGACCCCTTGCCCGTCCAGCGCCGTCTCGATCATCGCGGTGGAGACCGGCGGCCCGAAGAAGATCGGCGGCGGCTCATCGGCTGGCAGCGGTGCCGGGGCCTTGCCCAGCAGGGCCTCCGCGAGCATCGCCGCCCCGAAGACCGTGCCGCCGTCGTTGGGCGCGACGGTGCCGAGGACACGGGAGTATCCGCTCTCCAGCGCGATCCGGCGGTTCAGATGGGCGTTGAGGGCCACCCCTCCGGAGAGCAGCAGAGTGTCCTCGCCGGACAGGCTGCGCAGCCGACGGGCGATGCCCAGCCCCAAATCCTCCACTGTGGACTGCACGTCGGCGGCGAACGGCGCGTAGTCGAAGGGGTTCGCCGAGGAGGGCGTGTAAGGGAAGACACTGGCCTCGTATGCCTCCAGCCACTGCTCCCCCAGCCGGTCCCAGTCCCGCCCGGCGGCCAGCGAGCCGCGCAGCCTCGGATCGAGCCGGAACGAGGCGTCGACCGGGTCGAAGCTCATGAACCGCATGTCACTGGTACGCCCGTAGGAGCTGAGCCCCATGAACTTGCCCGCGCCGAACCAGCCGAGCCGGGCGTACACCGCGGCGGCGCCGTACATCATGCCGAGCGACCAGCACTTGTCGTAGCGCTCCAGCAGACGGAAACGGCCGTTGTCGACATGGAACAGCGAGGTCGATCCGTCTCCGCCCCAGCCGTCGGCGACCAGGACGTCCGCCTTGGCACAGGAGTTGAGGTAGTACGCCTGAGCCGCATGGCAGAGGTGGTGGTCGAAGAAGATGATCTCCCGGGTGCCCAGCTCACCGGCCAGGGTGGGCAGAATGGTTTCGGTGAGCCGGTCGGTGACGTGGACACCGCACGGGATGTCGGTCTCCGTCGCCAGCACCTTCTCGGAGTCTTCGGCCCAGGCGTACCCGATGGCGTCGACCTCGCTGGGGTGTACCCCGTGCGAATCGAGCAGGGCCCGAACCGCTCCTTCCGGCCCCTCCCCCGGTGCGTACCTGCGCCGACTGACGCGTTCCTGTTCCAGCGCGCCGATCACCTTGCCGTCGATCACCAGACACGCGGCCGCGTCATGGCAGAGCGGGACGTCGGGCCGTCCGATCAGTCCGAGAACGATCATTTATGCCTCCATGCAAGGGACGTTTTGGTGCGCGGCGGGACTGGTGCACCACCATCGCGACAGGGTCACGGGGTGCCGACGGTGGTAGCGCGCAGGAACTCCCGCGCCACCGCGGTCGGAGTGTGCGCGGCGACCTGCTGTGGCCCCTGCCGTGCGGCGGCGTGATAGGCCACGCGGTCGCCGAGCAGTTGCGCCAGCGCACACCACAACTGTTCGGCCCCGGCGGCCAGATCGACCGTCCGGCCGGCCTCACCGGTGAGCGTCGCGAGGAACCCCAGGCCGTGGCTGACCACCGGAGTGCCCACCGACAGGGCCTCGGCGGCGACGTTGCCGAAGCTCTCCGGACCGGTCGAGGGGACGGCGGCAACGGCAGCATCGGCGAAGAACGGCTGGACCTCCCGCCAGTCCACGGCCGGCAGGACCCTGACGTCGGGAAGGGCGTCGGCCAGCGCCCGGCACTCGTCGAGGACCTGGTCCTGCATGCCGCGCCACCACTCGAACCGGGCAGACGCGAGGACGATCTCCAGCGGTCGGCCCAGTTCGCGGCCCGGATGGGCGCGCAACAGTTCGGCGACCCCCTTCTGCGGATCGGCCCGTGCCACGACCCGCACCGGGCCGGTGAGCCTCAACTGTTCGCGCCGATCCGGTCCGGGTGGATCGACGAACCGGGGCAGCGCGTTGGGCAGCGCCTGCCAGTTGTCGCAGTCCAACCCGGCCCGCCTGGACTGGTCGATCAGGAAGTCGCTGACGGCGAGGACGGTGTCGGGACGGTGGCTCAGGCTCTGTTGCATGGCTTGGTCGGCGCGCAGGAAGTGGACCATCAGGGCGCGGCGCACGCCGGGCGGCGCTGGGCTGAGGTAGCCCAGGCCCGCGACCGCGTCGGCCCAGACCACCAGATCGACCTGGTGCTCGGCCAGCACCGACCGTACCTCCTGCTCCACGGGAGCCGGGTCGGGCAGCAGGGTCAACAGCTCATCGACCAGCATCGGTCGAGGTAGTGAGATGGAGTGCAGGCGCACCAGGTCAGGAGGGTCGTTCTGGCTGGCCGGACCGGCGGCCACGATCAGGGCACGGTGGCCCAGTTCGCGCAGACCGCAGGCGAGTGAGTCGACGGCCCGCTCGATGCCGGCGGGTTCGTCCGGGTCGTGGGTCAACAGGACGAAGGCGATGTTCACGCAGGGGTTCCCATCAGTGCGGAGGACAGGGCCGTCACCGTCGCCCCGACAGGGCCGGGAAGGCGGTGGCCATCAACTCCTGACGGGCTGGTCCGTCCTGGCCGAAGACTCCGTTGAGCACTGAGGAGGTCATCAGGGCCGGGGTGCGGATGCCGCGCATGGTCATGCACAGGTGCTCGCCCTGCGCGATGACCGCCACGTCGGGCGACCCGCTGACCGCGGTGATCTCCTCGGCGATGTCCTGCACCAGGCGCTCCTGGATCTGCAGCCGGTGGGCGTGGCGATGAGCGATCCTCGCGAACTTCGACAGGCCCAGCACGTCGCCGTTGGGCCGGTAGGCGATGGTGACGGTGCACGAGAACGGCAGCAAGTGGTGCTCGCACAACGACCACAGGTGGATGTCCGAGACGGTGACGGTCTGTCCCTGCTGGGTGCGCAACGAGAAGAGGGTGTTGACCTCGCCCGCGTCGTACCCGCTGAACTCCCGCCACCAGCGGGCGAATCGGGCCGGGGTCTGCTTCAGGCCGTCCCGGTCGGGATTCTCGCCGATCGCGATGAGCAGTTGGCGGGCCACGTCCTCCAACGGGTCCCGGCCCTCCCCGGCTGGGTCCGGGTATGTCGTGCTGGTTGTCACGCCTACTTCCCCCTCCTGTCGCCCCACACGGCGACGTGCAGTCTGGTGGTGAGGTTCCAGCCCCGGGCGATCACGGCGTCACCGAGCGCGGCCAGGCGCAGGCTCAACTCCTCCGGCGTGCGCCCCTCAGGCATGATCCACACCGGCGTGGTTCCGTAGTGCTCGACGACATCCGCCACCTCGGCGAGGTCCTCCGGGCTCCGGCAGACGAACTTGAAGGCGGTCCCCGGCATCGCGGCGAGCGCGGCCAGGGCCCGTGGGACGAGCCGACGTGCCGCCGGATCACCCGAGTGCGCCAGCTTGGGCGAGACGTTGAACCGGACGCCGAGAGCGGCCAACTCGGACAACGGCTCGATGGTCCCGTTGGTCTCGATCTCGACGCGGTGGCCGGTGCCGGTGAGTGCGTGCAGCAGTGGCAGCAGGCGGTTCTGCTGGCTGAGCGGCTCGCCGCCGGAGATGACGACCAGCGGCACCGCGTACCCGCTGAGCCGCTCCAGCACCGCACGCCAGGCCATCGGGTGCAGCTCCGCACGGGGACTGTGCGCGATCCCGGAGTCGCCGACCCCGGTCCAGTCCCAGGTGTAGGGGGTGTCGCACCAGCGGCAGGACAGGTTGCAGCCCCCGAGCCGGACGAACGCGCAGCGCTGTCCCGCGGAGGGCCCCTCTCCCTGTACGGTCCCTCAAGTGGGGCCGAAGATCTCGTTCACGACGAGCTTCGACTCCATCGCGGCACCACCTCCTCCCGCTGCCGCACCGGCCGCGAACGACCGTGTCACGGTCGGTACTCCGCCCAGGTCTTGGCGGTCTCGCTGACGCGCACCGAACTGAGCTCCGGGAAGCGCGGCAGCCATCGCTCGTACAGCCATCGCGCCAGGTTCTCGGCCGAGGGGTTGCGATCGGCGAGCAGGTCGTTGAGGTGTCGGTGGTCGACCTCCTCGTCAAGCCACCGACGGAACGGCGCGAGGTCGCCGTAGTCCCGGACGAAGCCGACTCCGTCCAGGCCGTCCGCCGCGGCGGACAGTTCCAGTTCGACGACGTAGTTGTGCCCGTGCAGCCGCCCGCACGGATGCTCCTGGGGCAGGCCGTCGAGCCGGTGACTGGCTGAGAAGTGGAATTCCTTGCTGATCCGATACGCCATGTCCGACCTCCTGGATCCATCGTGTCGACCTGGTGCACCCGGCACATCACGGCACGCTCCGAAGGCGGCCCCACCGGACGCCGAAGGTCGTCGATCCAACCGGGGCCAGCAGTGGGATCGGGCAATCCTCAACGGGCGGTGGGTGGTTCTTGGGGCGCGTACTTCGGTTGCGCGACGAAGACCACTTCGGGCTCGACCGCGACGAAGGAGAGCCGTACAATTGTTGTCACGGAAGGAATGCGGGCAACCTTCCGAGGACTGGCGGTTCCGAACTTGCTGAGTCCCGCTCAAATCGCCCAGGGACGTCGTGCTGTCGCCGCGATCCTCTGCCGTAGCGGGGCAGGTGGGTGTGAGTCAGTACGAGCTGAGACCGAAGATGCAGGCCATCACAGCACCGAAGCCGTCGACGTGTGGGGGCGGGCGATCAGGACGGCGCCCTGGTCCCCGATGGCGTGCGGGCGGTGCGCGAAGTGCTCGCGCAGTGCGGGTGCGATCGACTGCCGCATCTCCTCGGCCCTGGGGTGACCTTCGAACCAGAAGTTGACCAGGACGGCCGCCGCCGCCGCTACCCGGCCGTCCAGGTCGGGTTCGGGGAAGTGCAGCGCGGCTTCGGTGCGGTGCACCGTGAAGCGCGAAAAGCCGTAGTCGGCAAGCACCTCGGCTGCTGTGGCCAGCAGGAAACCCTGGTGGTCCTGGGGTTCGTCCGCCAGCGGCACGCAGGTTCGGTTGAGCAGTTCCACGAGCTCGTTGTCGGGGGCGCCGCCGATCAACACGATCTTGGCCTCGGGATGGCTGGGGTCGCAGACCCGCGCGATCTCGCGAGCGGACCGCTCCAGATCGTCGACGTAGGGCAGGATCCACGCGGCGAGGACCGCATCGAAGGACTCGTCCGGAAAGGGCAGCGCCTCGGCCCGGCCGGGATGGACATCGAGCGTGCCCGTCCGACCGACCTCGGGTCCGCGCAGCGTGGCCACCCGGCTGCCGTGGGGTTCGACCGTCGTGCAGTGGCCGAGCTGCTCGGCAATGGCACGGGTCAGTTCGCCGGTGCCGCCACCAACGTCAAGCACGGCGTGGTTGGCGTCGGTCGCGGCGCAGGCCAACGCGATCTCCTCGCGGCGTTCGAGCCGGTCGGCGAAGTCCACCCAGCCGTCACGGCTGAGCTGGTGCGGGCCCCGGTAGTGGGCGGGCATGCGGTCGAGCGGTCCGCACAGGGGGTGGGTGCGGACACCCTCGGCGTCGAGAGGAGTCACCGCTGTCCGGGATGTTCCCATGCTCATGTGCGTTCTCCTTGGCATAGAAGCGATGCGGGGGCCGTCACGGAGCGGCGAACAGTGTCACGTCGTCCACGTACCGCGTCGGGTCCGCCACGCCTGCGACGCGGAACGCCTCGCGCCGCTCGTAGCAGGTTCCGCAGGTTCCACAATGCAGTTCACCGCCCTTGTAGCAGGACCAACTGAGGCCCAGCGGAGCCTTGAGGCGCGTTCCGTGCGTGGCGATGTCGGCCTTGGACCAGTTCAGGAAGGGCGCTTCGAGCTGTGGGGTGGGGAAACCCTCGTTGGCCACCGCCACCAGTTGCCGAAGCGCGGTGTGGAACTCGGGGCGACAGTCCGGGTAGATGAAATGGTCGCCGGTGTGCATCCCCAGGGCTACTGTCCCGGCCCTGCGCGCGACCCCGACTGCCACGGCGACGTTCGCGAGAACCGCGTTGCGGTTGGGTACGACCGTCGCACGCATCGACTGCTCCGCGTAGTGCCCGTCGGGAACCGGGACGCTGGCGTCGGTGAGGGCGGATCCACCGAGCACGGCGCCCAACCCGCTGAGGTCCACGAGCAGGTGCTCGGCTCCGTAGTGGGCGGCGACCTGGCTCGCGGAGTCGATCTCCCGGCGATGCCGCTGCCCGTAGTCCACCGTCACGGCGATGAGGTCGTGGTGCAGGGCGGCGTAGTGCGCCATGAGCGTGGTGGAGTCCATGCCGCCCGACAGCACGACCACCGCGGTGAACGAGTCGGGTGTGTTGTTGTCCTGATCCATGAGTCACCTTTCGCTGCAGTGGAAGGCGGCCTCCGTTGCGTAGGCTCGGTCCAGCTTCCAGCCGGGTGGCGCGGTCGCACATCACGGTCCGGGTCCGAAGGACCACGGGCACCGGGCCGAGACGAGCCGGAGGATCTCATGTGGTGGAACGTTTCACCGGGGATCCGGTACGCCGTCGGTGAGCAGCGGCCACAGCCCGGGATTGCGGAACAGTTGGGGGAAGTCTCGGCGCCCGGTGATGCCGAGCTTGCGGTACGCGCTCGACAGGTGCAGTTCCACGGTGCGGCGGGTGATCCGCCGGGCCGCAGCGATGCGCTCATTGGTCCGGCCGCGCATTGCGTCGATCAGGGTCTGCCGCTCCCGTGGGCTGAGCGTCAACACGCCACGCAGCGAGAAGTCCTGGTGAGTGCGATCGCTCGCCGCCGCCAACTGCTGCCGTCCCCGCTCGGCCAGCGACCGGGCTCCGCAGGAGCTGGCCAGCCGGACCGCCCGGGTCAACTCGGCGACCGCCTCCTTGGGCCGGTCCAGTCGGTTCAGCAGGGTGCCCATGTCGCCAAGGGCATACGCCAGGTCGAGTTCGCCCTTCGCCTCCTCCAGCAACCGCACCGCCGTCCGCAGCAGGCGCTCGCCCTCCGTGCCACCGGACACCCGGCCCAGCACCCACCGGGCCCGGCCGCGCTCCTGCGGCGAGCCGATCGTCTCGGCGTACCGCAGTTGGTCTCGGGCGAGTTCCGCGGCCTGTTCGCTCTGCCCCACCTGCTCCAGCAACTCCACTCCATGCGCCCGCCAGGACGCGGCCGAGACCGCGCGCAGTCCCGCGGCCTCGTTGCGGTCGCGCAGTTCGGCGAGGTCGCGCGCCGCGCGCGCCAGGTCTCCCTCAGCGGCCCACAGCCGAGCCCGGCACACCAGCAGATCCCGGTAGCGCCAGCCCGGCGGTAGGTTCTGCGCGCAGCGGCCTTGCCGCAGCAGCTCCTTGGCCCGGTTGTGCTCGCCCTGGCAGATCAGGACGTCCAGCAGCTGCCCCACCACGTCCAGACGGATTGGGTGAACCGGGCTCACGCCGTGGCGGACGAGGTGAGCCAGGCAGTCCTCCAACTGATCACGAGCGCTGGAGAGTTGGCCCCGGGTGCGGACGTGATGCACCGCCACCGGAAGCAGCAGCACCTGGTGCAGCGGCTGCGACCCGGGAGAGTCGGGCTCGGTGTGTCGACGCAGGTGTGCGGTCGCCTCCTCCTGGTACCCGTTGTCCACCAGTACGGTCAGTGCCGCCGCCAGGGCCAGCGGGTGCAGGTACAGCTCCTCGGTGCCGCAGGCCAGGGCCCCGCGCGCGCCCTCGACGGCCGCCCGCGGGTCGTCACCGGTCAGATGCCGGCAGAACGCCGCCGCGGCCGTCGCCGCAGCGCGCAAGCCGCCCGGCGGGCCCTCAAGCAGTTCGCCGAGCCGCTCAGCGGTCACGGCTGGCGGGGCGTCGTGGAGGTCAGCGAGTATCCGGTGCAAACGGGGCCACTCGGCGACGGCGGTCCCGGCCACGGCTGCCGCCACTGCCTCCAGCACCCGTTGCTCGCCCTCGGGCCGGTCCGCGCCGTGCAACAGCGATCCGATGCGCCGCAACAGACTGCTGCGGGTGGCAGCGTCGGCTGTTTCGGCCAACGCCTCGATCGCCTGCGCCAAGCCATTGCCCTGGTCAAGCCGGATGCGCAGGTCGACCAGGGCCAGCACAGCCTCCCGGCGCTCGTCGCCGGTGGCCACCCGCACGGCGTGTTCCAGGCAGCGGGCGGCAGCGGTGGTGTCCTGCGCGGCCAGCGCGGAAGCAGCGGCATCGAGCAGCACCGAGGCCGGCCAGGAGTCGTCCAGCGAGACCGCGGAGGCGGTGAGGTGGTCGGCGATGCGGCTCGCGGGGGCGTGCCGCTCGTGCAGAAAGGTGGCGGCGGCCAGGTGCGCCGCGTTGCGAGCCATCCGGCTCATCCCGCCGATCAGGGCGGTGCGCAGCAGGGGGTGGCGCAGTCGCACCATGTCGTCATCCGCCACGAGTCGCATCCGGACCAGCAGATCCGCGGTGATGAGGGTTTCCCCCGTGGTCATCCCGCACAGATGAGCCACCAGGGGCGGTTCGGCGCCGTCCCGTCCGCCGGCCACGGCAATGGCCCGGATCAGCCGCCCGGCCGCCGGATCGATCCGGCTCAGCCGCCCGGTGATCAGATCCGCGACGACGGGCAGTACCGCGGTGTCGAGGTGCTCCGGGCGCACGGCCGCACCACCGTTGTCCCGAACCCAGCGGGCCAGCTCGACCAGCATGAAGGGGTTTCCCGCGGTCAGCCGGTGGCAGGCGGCGGAGAAAGCGCTATCCCGCAACCGCGGCAGCAGGATGCCCAGCAGGGCAGCCGTTTCCGCCGGGGACAGCCCGTCAAGGGTGAGCCGCTGTGCGCCGGACAGCAGTTGGGCAACTGCTGCGGGCGCCTGCGGGGGCTCACCCAGGCGTAGCGAGGCCACCAGCAGCACCGGTAGGTCGGCGCACGCCTCCACCACGCTGCGCAGGTGGGCCAGCGCGGTGTCGTCGGCCTGGTCAGCGTGGTCCATGATGAGGATGAGCGGAGCCGTCACGGTCAGGTGGACGATCGCGGCGCGCACTGCGGACACGAGCGCGGTGTCCAGGTTCGGCAGAGCTGTGTGCCTCCCCCACTGCCGCTCGGACGCCGCGTGAAGTTCCGCGACATGCACGCTGTCCGCCGGAAGGCTCCGAGCCAGTGCCCGGACGAGAAGGCCGCACGGCTGCTTCGAACCGTGAAAGTGCACTGTCGTACTTCCGAGGCGGCGGGCGGCGAGCGCGAAGGCGTACAGCAGCGCGGTGCGGCCCACGCCGAGCTCGCCCTCCACCACGTACCGCACCAGACCGGTCGTCATGCTGTCGCGGCGTGCCTGGTCCAGCAGTCGTAGCTCATGCTGTCGACCGACGAAACCATGCGATTGCCCCCGTGGCCTGTGCACTCCCTCGGTTTCCCCACGTTTCGAAAATTCCTCGTTCATTGCCAGAGCCCTCCAGAATCGTCGAGGCGTTGAACCGCGCCGGAAGCCCGAGGCTCTAGGCGGTACCGCGATCGCGCGCAGAGGGAGGTGCCGCTGTTCTTCAGGACGCGGACGTGCGCGAGTGGTGCGTCACTGAGGTGGGTGGCCGCTCCGTCGCCGCGGTCGCGCCCGCAGGATGGGCCGCGATGCGGTGCGCTGCTTACGAGCCCAGCTCACTGAGGCTGGTCTCGAGTGTGTTGGGCGCGTCAGTGAAAGACGGAGCGCAGCCCGGCCGACCACCGCAGGCACAAGGCGGGTGGGGGCGCCAATCCGAGCGGACTTTGCCCGGTGGATCGTGCATACGGCGAAGTCCGGTGCGCCTTGTTGGCCTGGATCGCGTGCACGCTTGTACCGACCAGTTCGGCGGCCTTGCTGGTGCCCCAGCTCATGATGTGACTCCCCAGGAAACTGCCCGTACCAAGAGCACCTACCGGTAAGCCCGCCATCGGCTACCGCGTCGCGCTCGAGAACACCACCACTGCGGTGTGATCCGTGACCTCACGTCATGGCGAACTGGCCGACGATGAGGACCGGCGTGCCCCAGACCGAGATGGTGACGAGCCGCCAGGTGGCGCGGCTGCGGGGCGGCGTCTCAGTGGACGGTGTTGTGGCGAGCATCGTCTTCTCCTGGAAACCAGGGCGGAGCACAGACAGGGCGGGCTGCCTCAGTCGTTGTCCCACGGGTGGCAGTGACGTGCTTCGGCGGCGGAGTTGAGGTCGCGCAGCCAGGCCCTGAGGCCTGGGCGGACCCTGGTGAAGTTCCAGACGCGGACGCCGTCGATGCGCAGTCCCACGCCGATCGCGGACCCGGTCCACCGGATGCATTGCCAGACGGTGGGGGGTGATCATCAGCGTTCCAGGGGGCTGGCCGAGGCCAGGCGCTTCATGTCGGACGGCGCGTAGTGGAGCCTTGCTCAAGATCTCTCCGGGACCGGACCTTGGCCGGTGGGGCGACACCCACTCCCCCGCAGGTCAGCAGGACCGGTCGTGGCGGTGGCCAGTGGAATCGCGAGCAGGGCGGCACGCGCGCCACCCAGGCGGCGACGGGGTCGTGAGGTGCGCTGGTGGATGTCGGACACGGCTGTTCTCCTCGTTCGACGGCCGGCCTGGCGAGTCAAGCAATTGACTCTCGCACTAGTTAAATTCTGTAACAACACTTGGTGAGTGTCAATAGGGACGGTGATAATCTCTAACCAGATTGGGGCGCTGTAGCGGCTGCGGGTGACTGACGACGGACACGGCCGGGACGAGCCTGTGGGAGCGCTACCAGGCTCAGGTGTGCGCGGAGATCAAGCGACACGCGTGGGACGCGAGCCTCGCCGACACCGTCCGGGCCGCGCACGACTCCGGAGCCGGCCGAGAGCTTGTCGGCGCGTGGTGCATCACCAAGCCTCAGCAACGCGAACGGCAGCCTCCAGTCCACGGCGGCCAGCGGCAGGCCGCCGACGAGCAGGCGTCGTCGCACCCAAGCGGTCGGCGAGGGCTCCGGACAGCGGAGCACTGATCGCGGTCGCCAGCGATGTCCGCCGCCGTGATCGTCAACGTGGCCGCAGCCAGCAGGGTCGTCTGAGCCACAGGCGCGGGCCTTGCCGGGTTGTGGCCATGGTTCCTCCTCGGCATTCGCTGACGATGTCGAGGCTGGCAGCGGCACCCGAGGATTCGCGTCGGCGAAAACTGCCCATGCGGTCCGCGGCGACGGGATAGGCGGTTTTCACCGACTCGAAGGCCGGCCGAGGATACCAGATAGGGAATATGAACGCTTTGGCATGACCCCGCTGAGCTGATCCAGGTGATGTGGCCCCTGATACTGGAACGCCGTTATGAGAGTTGAGGGACCCCGTTGATTGTGACGGTGGGAAATGACCGCACGGGGCGGTTGCCCAGTGTTGAGCAACTCGGTCTCCCGGGCGGCGGGGATCACCGCAACTCACCCCCAGGCCCGGCCGTAATTCGCTTGATCTGGCCTCGGGTCAAGGCTGCACTGTGGCGGGACACCACGAGTCGTGGTGCCAGTATCCCGGGGAGGCAGCGGCAGCAATGGAGATCCGTTCCACGACCGACCAGGACCTCGACGTCTTCGTCGACACACTCCATGCCGCGTTCGGGCGCTTCCCGGAAACCCCGGCCGAGGGCGGCAGGGTTCGATGGTCGGCGCTCGAAATGGATCGCAACCTGCTCGCCGTGACGGCGGACGGGCGGCCCGTCGGCACCGCCGGCGCGTACTCCTTCGAGCTCACCCTGCCCGGTGAGATCCTCGTCCCGGCCGCCGGGGTGACCGCCGTCGGCGTCCTGCCCTCGCACCGACGCCAGGGTGTGCTCACCGCGATGATGCGGCGTCAGCTCACCGAGTTGCGGGCCCGAGGGGAGTTCCTCTCCGTACTGCTGGCCTCCGAGGCCCTGATCTACCGCAGGTTCGGCTACGGACCGGCGACCTACACCCAGCGGCTGACGGTGCCGCGCCACCAGGCCGCCCTCGCCCTCCCCCGGGCGCGCGGAACGGCCGACTCCCCAGCGACCGGCTCGGTCGAGCTGCTGCGGCGTGCCGAGTGCGGGGAGATCCTGGAAGAGGTCTACGACCGGTACCGCCGCGCACAGCCCGGCGCGCTGTCCCGGCCGCACCGCTGGTGGGCCTTGGGCGCGGGGCAGCCCCCGATCTGTCCGGCACCGCGCTACGTCGCCGTCCACCGGGACGCCGACGGGGTCCCGGACGGGTACGCCAGCTACTCCGTCGGCGAGCACAACACCTTGACGGTCGACGAGACCATCGCCACCGACGACGCCGTCTTCACGGCCCTGGCCCGGTTCCTGCTCGGACACGACCTGGTCGCTCAGGTCGTGTTCAAGCACGTCGCGCCGGATCACCCGCTGCGCTGGCAGCTGGTGGACTTCCGCGCCGGCCAGGTGAGCGAGGACACCGACTGGCTCTGGGTGCGGCTGCTGGACGTCCCGCGTGCGCTGACCGCGCGCGGCTGGTTCACCGACGGCGAGCTCGTCCTCGACGTCGAGGATCCGTTCCTCGGCGAGCAAGGCCGCTACCTGCTGACCGTCCGGGACGGCAAGGCCGACTGCGTCCCGACGGACCGGGAGCCCGACCTGTCCCTGGACGTGAGCGACCTGGGCTCGGTCTACCTCGGCGGCACCGCCCCGAGCACGCTCGTGCGTGCCGGACACATCCGAGCCCACCGCCCGGGCGCGGCCGCCCTCGCTGACGCCCTCTTCCGCGCCGAGCGCTCCCCGCACTGCCTGCACTGGTTCTGACCGGGTGAGTGGGCGAAGGCGGCGGCCGGGTTGGTCCCGGCCGCCGACGAATGGAACTCCGCCAAGGGCTGATGGGTGGGCACGCGGTCGCACACCGCGTGCCAACCACACCAGGGCGCAGAACTACGTCCGGTACCGGAAGCGAATCCGGCCACGGGTCAGGTCGTACTCACTGAGCTCGACGAGCACCCGGTCCAGCAGCCCGATCCTGATGTAGTTCTTCCGCACCTTGCCACTGATGTGTGCGAGCACCTTGTGCCCGTTCTCGAGTTCCACCCTGAAGGTGGCATTGGGCAGGCACTCGATGACGGTGCCCTCGACTTCGATGCCCTTCGCTGTTCGTGCCATGTTCTCCCGCTTCTCCGGTCGATGACTGGTTCGTCCGTGGTGACGTGTCAGCGGCGCACCAACTCCAAGGCGCTTCCCATCCGCCGGGCGCCGAGGCCCGCACACAGCGCCTTGGCCGCCTCGTTGGATTCGTCCACCTCGGCCGATGCCGTGTCGACACCACCGCGATGCAATGCCCCCAACACGTTGGCCAGCAGCGCCCGCGCGATACCACGGCGGTGGTCGTCGGCGCGGACCGCGACCAGCCCGATCCGTGCGTGGTGGCGCCGCGACACCACGCGGACCAGTCCCACGTACCGACCGCCCTGCTCGGCCACCGCATACTTCGACGGGTCCAGCGGGGCGGTCCCGTCTGATCGGACCAGTACTTCGGTCGGCATCGATTCCCAGCCAGCGGTGACGTCGACCTCGGCGCGAATCGCGTCGTACACCTCGCGCAGCGGGCCCTGCCGCGCCGCGCCGATGGGCGTCACCGTCACCCCGGACGGCGGTCGCACCGTGTCGAGCCCCGTCACCCGGGGGTCGGTGGGCAGGTGGTACTCCCACTCGCGGCGGCCGGTGCTGAAGCCGACCCGCCGCCAACTGGAGGTCAGGTCGAGGTCGGCCTCGTCGACCACGGTGTGCAGCGGCGTCGGCAAGATCGCCAGCATCGCCTCGGCGAGTTGGTCGAACACCGTGTCGCGCCAGGAGTCGATGCTGAGGAAGATCCGTCCATCGGGTCGGCGGAACGCTTCGCCGCGGCCGACCACCCGGTCGTCCGCCACGGCGTGCCACTGCATCTCCGCGACCCGCGTGATCACTACCGCGGGCTCGTCGACGCCCGCGGTGAAATGCGCAGAGTTCACAGGTTGTTGCCTTTCGGGAGTGCCTTGAGGCGCTCCCGGCGACACCTACCTCGATCGCCCAACCGTGACGGGGCGAGGGAGCACCCACGTGCGTACAACGTTCATGGGTCTCACCTCCTCGAGTGGTGTCACGGCTTCGCGCACACTATCCCCCGAGCGTCGCCCCGCCCAACCCTTTTTCTGCCGACGATTCGCGCCACGGCCAGGTTGTCCAGGCGTGTCAGGCTTCCTTCGCGGATTCGTGGCGGGTATGGCAGGCCAGTCCGGCCGCGGTCAGCGTGAGGTGCTGGGCCAGCGCCTCGGCCGCGGTGTCGGCGTCGCGGGCCAGCGCCGCCTCCTCCAGCTGACGGTGCTCGCCAAGGTAGTCCCGGTCGGGGGTGCGGTGCGCCGACCAGCGGCGAGCCAGTTCGCTCGCGGACCACAGCCGGTCGAAGGTCTCCAGCAGGACGGGGTTGCCGCACCCTTCAAGCAGTGCGCGGTGGAAGACCCGGTGGGCTTCGGACCATGCGCCGCTGAAGTAGTCGCCCCCCTCCGGCTCGAATGCCGGGGTGCGGGCCAGACGGTGGTGGGCGGCTCGTACCCGGGCCTCCCAGTCGAGGTCGCCGCGCTCGATGGACATGCGCAGCAGGACCGGTTCGATGGTCCGGCGGGCCTCCGCGATCTCCTGCCAGCGGCGATCGGAGAAGGCCGGGACGGCGAAGCCGCGGTTGGGCAGCCGGTCGGCGAGGCCCTCGCCAACCACCCGTACGAGCGCCTCACGCACTACGGCCAGGCTCACGCCCTGTTCCTTGGCGAGGTCCTGCGGTTTGAGGGCGTCACCGGGGGCGTAGTCCCCGCGCATGATCGCGTCCCGCAGGTGTGCGTAGACCCGCTCGGAGAGCATCTGCGTCCCCGAGGAGGTCGAGGTGTGGGCTGTCCGGGTCACGCCGTCAGCATAGACGATCCTGCTAATAATCGATTATCTGTGTTATGGTCGATGAAGTCGGCGGCGATGCCCCGTCGCATCACCGCCACTCCACCAGCACGGCCTGAAAGGAACGCGCCGCGATGAGCGCCAACGACCCCTTCGCCCGCCTCCCCGAGGCGGCCTCCTTCAGCGTTACCAGCACCACCATCACCGACGGCGCCGCCTGGTCACCCGAACAGTTCTCCTCCAGCGTCCCCGGCGGGAAGGACGTCTCCCCGCAGCTGTCCTGGACTGGCGCCCCGGAAGGCACCAAGAGCTACGCCGTCACCGTCTACGACCCCGACGCCCCCACCGGGTCCGGGTTCTGGCACTGGGCGGTCGCCGACATCCCCGCCACCGTCACCGAACTGCCCGAGGGCGCCGGCGACGACACCGGCTCGGGTCTGCCCGAGGGCGCCTTCCAGTTGCCCAACGACGCCCGCGTCGCCCGCTTCATCGGCGCCGCCCCGCCGGCCGGGCACGGCCCGCACCGCTACTTCATCGTGGTGCACGCCCTCGACGTCGAGTCCATCGGCGTCCCGGCCGACACCACTCCGGCCGTTCTCGGCTTCACCATGGCCTCGCACATCCTCGGTCGCGCGGTCCTGACCGCCACGGCGGAAACCCCGCTCGTGGGCGAAGACGCTGAACGGATCGAGGTCTCCCGACTCATCCCCGCCCCCGCCAGCGCCATCTTCGCGGTCCTGACCGACCCGAAGGGCCACGTGGACATCGACGCGTCGGGAATGCTCATGGACGCCGAAGGGGAACCGGTCAAGCAGCCCGGCGACCGGTTCCTGGTCCACATGGACCGGGAAGCCATCGGGGACGTTCCCCTGGGCAAGTACGACGTCGAGGTCGTCATCACCAAGCTCACCCCGGACGAGGAGATCGCCTGGACCGTCGAAGCCCGGATCCGGCCTCACGCCCGCCACATCTACGGCTACCGGCTGGAGCCCGCCGAGGGCGGCACCCTCGTCACGTCCTACTACGACTGGTCGGAGATCGACGAGGAGTGGAAGGAGCGCATCGTCTTCCCGGTGGTTCCCGAGTCCGCTCTCAAGGCCACCCTCGGGATCCTCGAGCGCACCGTCCGCCGGAGGTCCGCCACCTGAGCTGCAAGGTCGTGGTGCGGTGGTTCGATGGAAAGCCAACGGGTGTAACGGTTTTGGCGCCCGGACAGACAACACCCCATCATGTGGACCACCGTGCTGCCCGCCCTGATCGCGGCTGTCGCCGCTCTTGGCGGCGTGACCACCGGCGCCCTCGTCGAACCGTTGAAGCTGCGCGCCGCCCGGCATGTCCGGATCCGTCAGGAACATGCCGAGCGGTGCGCGCGCCTGGTCGAGGCAGCGACCGCCGCGCGATGCGGCGTGATGCGGCTGAACATCGCCCATCGCCGCGCGGTACTGGGCGGCGAGCAGGTGAGCGAGGAGGAGGTGCTGGCACTGGAAACCGCCTATTGGACGGCGCGTACCGAGTTGCGCCAGCTTGCCGGTCTCATCGACCTGTTCGGCCCGGACGAGCTCGCGCAACAGGCCTATGCCGTTCGCGACGCCGACCGGCACTTCCGCGCCAAGCAGTGGATCACGGAGTCCTCGGGCACGCTGGATCGAAACGACCTGCCTCCGCCCGTTCGTCAGGCCGCCGACGACATGGAGACGCAGATCCGCAGATTCACCGCCCTGGCACGGGAGTCGACCTGCTGACGGACCTGCTGTCCCGCCGCTGATCGGAAATGAGGATCTTGGTCCGGTTGGCGGGTGCGTCCGTGCGCAAGTGAGGCGATGTTGTCGGCGCCTCTCTCACTTCAACGGAAGTGGACGACCCCGTCTGGTTCCGCCGCTAGAAATGGAGCATGGTTTCCACTTCGATGCGGCTTGCGGCCTACGACCGGTACGGACCTCCTGAGGTTCTGTCGGTGACCACCGGGCCCGTTCCGCGACCGCGCCCCGGCGAGGTCCTGGTCCGGGTCCGGGCGGTGTCGGTCAACGGCGGCGAGCTGGCGATGCGGACCGGGCGGCTGCGCCCGTTCAGCGGCAGGCGGTTCCCGAAGCGGGTGGGGATCGATCTGGTCGGCGAGGTCGTCGTTGGGACCGGCAGGTTCGCGGCCGGGGAGCTGGTCTGGGGCGGGACGGGGCGGCGGATGGGATCGGCCGCGGAGTACGTCGCGGTACGTGCCGAACACCTTGATCACGTCCCCGCCGGGCTCGACCCGGTGCGGGCCGCCGCGCTGCCCGCCGGAACCACCGCCATCACCGCGCTGCGTGACAAGGCCACGCTCGCACCCGGCGAGCGGCTGCTCGTTCGGGGAGCCACCGGCGGCGTCGGGTACGTTGCCGTACAGCTTGGCAAGGCGATGGGAGCGCACGTCACCGGGTTGGCGAGCGCGGCCAATCTGGACCTGGTGACCGAACTCGGTGCGGACGAGGCGATCGATTACCGCGCGCCTGGGGACCTGGGCCGCTTCGACGTCATCCTCGACACGGTCGGCACCGACCTGCCCGCCTTCCGCCGCTTGCTCGCCCCGCGCGGACGGATGGTCGCGATCGCGTTCGACCTCGAGCGTCCGGTCCGCTCGCTGGGTTACCTCGCGGCGCACGCGATGCACCGCACCCGGTGGATCCGCTTCTTCAGCGGCAACCCGACCGCGCCGCTGTTCGCCGAACTCGGCCGCTGGGTCGCG
The DNA here is from genome assembly GCF_000525635.1 of Kutzneria viridogrisea DSM 43870. Classification (NCBI taxonomy): domain Bacteria; kingdom Bacillati; phylum Actinomycetota; class Actinomycetes; order Pseudonocardiales; family Pseudonocardiaceae; genus Kutzneria; species Kutzneria viridogrisea. Next base: position 4,584,427 of record NZ_CP007155.1, on the reverse strand, counting down.
GCCGGGGTGATCCGCCCGCAGGTCGACCGGGTGTTTCCCCTGGCCGACATCGCCGCCGCGCATCGCGCGCTGGAACAGGGCGGTGTGCGGGGCAAGATAGTCGTTGAGCTGCCCTGAACGAGCGACAACGCGCGCCCCTACTGATCGCCGACAACTTTCATGGCCACAGAAGGCGTTACCAGGGGATGACACCGGCGTCCTCGAAGAACGAGCCGGTCGGGCCGCCGTCAGGCAGCGTGGCGAGCCGGATCGCGGTGGCAGCGCCCTGCTCGGGGGTGCGGGGCCCTTGGCGGCCGGTGAAGTCGGTCGCGACCAGGCCCGGGCAGGCGGCGTTGATCAGGATGTTCGTGCCGGCGAAGTGCCGGGAGTACTGGACGGTGACGGCGTTGAGGAACGTCTTCGTCGGCGCGTAGGCCGCCATGATCGGGCCGACATCGACGTTCGGATCCGCCTGCCGGGTAAGGGATCCGACGCTACTGGAGATGTTGACGATCCGGGGCGACGCCGAACGCCGCAGCAACGGCAGCAGCGCATTGGTCACCCGGACGACACCGATGACGTTGGTCTCCACGACCGTGCGGACGACGCCGAGGTCGAGCGTGGTCGGGTCCTGCAGCCACCCCGGCCCAAACTCTCCCGAGATGCCGGCGTTGTTGACCAGGGCGTCCAAGCGTCCGGCCTGCTGTTCGAGCAGTTCCGCAGCCGCACTGACGCTCTGGTCATCGGTCACGTCCAGCGGCACGCCGAACGCGTCCACCCCAGCGGCGCGCAACTTCTCCACGGCGGCCTCGCGCCGGGACTCGTCGCGGGCTCCCACCCCCACGCGGTAGCCGAGAGCGCCCAGTCCGGCCGCGATCCCGTACCCGATTCCCTTGTTCGCGCCGGTCACCAGCGCGATCTTCTGCTCACTCACGCCGTCGATCCTGTCCCGTCGGCGAGCGGGTTATCCAACACCGATACGGTGCGCTGTGATACTCACCAGGTATCACAGCGCATTACCCTGGAGCGGTGGACCTTCTGGAGACCCGCGAGCTGAGGTACTTCGTGACCGTCGCCGAGGAGCTGCACTTCGGCCGTGCCGCCGAGCGCCTCGGTATGGCCCAACCGCCGCTGTCGCGGGCGATCCAACAGCTCGAGCGGCGCCTCGGCGTCCCCCTGCTGGAACGCAACCGCCGCGGTGTCACCCTCACCCGTGCCGGGGAGGTGCTGCTGCACGAGGGCCGCGCGACCCTTGACGCGGCCACCGCCGCCGCCCGCCGCACCCGCCGCGCCGCGTCCCCCGGCAACCGCCTGGTGCTGGCGGTGAAAAGCGGCGCGGACCACGAACTGCTGCGGAAACTTCTCGACGCCCACGCCGCCGAACCCGATGCGGCCGAGGTCGAGGTGCTGCTGTGTGGGATCGGTGAGCAGGAACGGCTCCTGCGCGACGGCCGTGCCGACGCCGCGCTGGTGCACCTGCCCTTCGACTGCCTAGCCGGGTTCGACAGCGAGGAGTTGCTGATCGAGGAGCAGGTCGCCATCCTGCCCGCCGAGCATCCCCTCGCCGCGCGCACGTCCCTGTCCGTGGCCGAGGTCAGCGAGGTCCCCGATCTGCCGCTGGCCCGCTGGCCCCGCCACGACGGCACCTATCCACCCGGCCCAGGCCCCGAGATCCACGACCAGTCGCAACTGGCCCAGCTGATCGCCCTTGGGCGCACCATGGTCGTCATCCCAGCCTCCGGCCGCGCCTGGCTGTGGACCGACCACGTCGCCGTTCCCGTGACCGACGCGCCGCTGGTCACCACTCTCATCGCCTGGCCCCCGCACAGCCGCTCCCCCGCCCTCGCCAGGCTCATCCGCACGGCCGCGCGACTGTGAAAAGCCGGCAAGCCCTGCCGGACGCCGACCGCGTGTTACCCAGCGGCGAGGTCGTTGAGAAGGCGGCCAAGCTCTGCTGGCGCATGGATGTGGCCCAGGTGTCCCTGGTTGGGCAGTTCGTGGACTCTGGCGTGGGCAATGCGCTGCCGGACATCCTCAAACGAGGTGCCGTACGGCGCCGCGCCGCGGTTGTGCTGGCCGATGACCAGGTCGACCCGGTCCGCCTGTCGTGCCAACGCGTCCGGTACCGGCGCCGTGTTGATCACGGCCGTTTCGGCGTACAGCGGCTCACTCAGACGACACAAGGTCGCCCACCCGTCGTGGTCGGCCCGCAGCGCCTCGACGTGCGCCGCGGACAAGCCGACGATCTGTCGGTTCACGATCTCGACGCAGCGGCCCCAGTCCGCCTTCTCCGCGGCGACCTTCAAGTCCGGTAGCGCGTGGCCGCCGAACGGTCGCATCACCGGCTCGTAGGCGATCACCTGGCGCATCGGACGGTCGTTGGTGGCCAGCAACGCGATCAAGGCACCGTAGCTCCAGCCGAAGAGGGTCTTCACACTGCCGAGTTCGTCGAGGACCACGCCGAGGTCCTCAACCTCGCTCCGCATCGAGTACCTGTCGGTCAACGGCCCGGAGGGAGCGCGGCCCCTGCGGTTCACGACCGCCACCGACGGCCAGGCGTCGACAGCGCGCGCGACGTGGCGCCAGGCGTGCGCATCGCTCATCGCGCCAGGGACGACCACGAGGCCCGGAGCGTCCGGATCCCCGTACACGTCAACGGCGACCCAACTGTTCTCGCCGACCGACAGCTTCTTCTGGATCGATTGCTCCATAAATGAATTATGGAGCAAGTGCTCTACAATGTGCAACGTGCTCGAGCGACACCGTGGACGACCACGCGCTTTCGACCGCGACGACGCGGTCCTCGCGGCTGCCCGACTGTTCTGGCGACACGGGTACTCCGGCACGTCGACCCGAGCCCTGACCACGGCACTTGGCCTGTCCACGTCCAGCCTCTACGCCGCCTTCGGCAGCAAGGCCGGACTGTTCGAGGAAGCGGTGCGGACCTACACCGAGCGGTACCGGGAGATCTACCAGCGGGCCGTCGCCGAGAAGGACATCCCGTCCGTCGTCAAGCGCCTGCTCACCTGCTCCGTCCACGAGTTCACGCAACCGAGCGACACGCATCCCGGATGCCTCACCAGCAGCGCGGTGATGACCGACAGCACGAGCACGCTCGACATCAGCGCCTACTTCGCCGAACTCGAGGACTTCAACGAACAGGCCCTCCGCGCGCGCATCGAACGAGCGATCCAGGACGGGGAACTGGCCGCCGGGCCCAGTGCGGCGGTACTGGCCAAGCTCATCCAGTCCCTCTGGCACGGGCTGTCAGTCCAGGCCAACCTCGGCGCGGACCGCGAGGACCTCCTCGCGGCGGCGCACCTCGCGCACAAGTTGATCTGCCAACAGACCACATCACCAACGTCCTGACGGGAGGATCGTCGAATCAGCCGCCGCCACGTACCACCGTGTCGATCCGGTGGGCGGCGGTGGTGAGCATCTGCCCCGCCTGGGCGATCCCGCCGATCGCGGTCAGGACGGCGTCGCCGTTGCGCTGCTCGATGGAGTGCTGGCAGTCCTGGCTGGCCTTGCTCGCCTGCGCGACGAAGGTCTGCCAGAGCGACTGGGCCTGTGGCTCGGGGACCGGGAGGTAGCGGTTGGCGTCCCGGGTGAGCTGGTCGATGTCGGCGCAGGGCGGCTGGATGAGGTTCTCGTCGATCTGACGGCCGCCTGCCTTCCCCGCTTCCCGCAGCGCCGCACCGAGTCGGAGGATGTCGGCGTTGAAGCGGTTCATCAGCGCGAGCCCGCCGTTGCTCCGCCAGGCGTCCACCTGCTTCGCCATGGCCTCACGGGACACCGGGGACGGGGTGGTCGGTGCCGCCGGCTGCGTGGACGTGGGCTGACGCGCCTGCGGGCGGGTCCCCAGTGAGTGGATCTCCACGACCACGGTGATCCCCACGGCCGCGACGCACAACACGCCCGCACCGAGTCGGCGGGCGACCAGCGCGCCCCGCCCGGTCCCGGCAGTCCGCACGGGGGTCGGGCGACCCGCCCCGGGCCGCCACATCCTCCGCAACGCCGCCCCGGCCGCGGCCGCGACCACAGCGGCGATCGCGGTGAACACGACGGTCTCACCCAGGACGAACTGGAAGGCCGTCCAGATGATCACGGCGGGCATCCACTGACAGGTGGACTGGACCGTGTTCAGCGGCTCGACGCACCCGTCCGTCGAGGCGAGCACGAACAGCCCGGCGAAGCCCACCAGCACCGTGGCCTGGGCCGCGATGAGCGCCATGATCAGCCGAAGACGCCCGGCCAGCGCGCTGAGGACGAAGGCCGTCACCGCGGCGACCACCACGAGGGCCGTGCACACCGCCGACTGGTAGGTCAGCACGTAGAAGCCCACTCGCTGGCTGGGCGGCGGCTGCCGCGTGTGCAGAGCGGCCATCACGCCCGCGACGGCGAGCCAGCACCCGATCCCGCCGAACACCGCGGCCAGCAGCACCCGGCGTAGCGGGGGCAACGCCGCCCCGCGCGGCGCGAGCTCCCCGGTGGCCGGGCGGATCATCCAGGCCAGCAGCGGAACCACCCACAGCACCGCGACCGCGGGCAGGGTCAGCGGCTCGACGACCACGGAGCTCATCCCCGACCACGCCACGGTGAGCGTGGTCAGCAGCTCGGGTTGCTGCGCGAGCGCGCCGTGCCCGTACGACTGTTCCAGCATCTCGCGTGCCACGCCGTCAAAGGGCACCCCCAGGCTGAGGAACACGCCGATGTCCCCCCACCAGGAGAACCACGCGGACAGCCCCAGGCAGGCAGCCAGCAGACCGGCCAGCAGCACCGGACGGATCGTGCGGCCCCGCCACGAACCCAGCCACAGGTGGGCGCATTGGGTGACCCACCAGGCGAACGCCGCTCCCACAAGCACTTCCAGCACCAGCAACCCGGGCACGGAGGGCAACCACTGGAGCAGGACGACCCGATTCGTGACCAGCTCGCCCGCGGCCATCCCGGCGCCCAGCCACAACCCTGTCCGCACCCCGGAGGGCACCCGGCGCGAGCTGAGGACGGCGTGGGTCACCGCCCGCCACAGCGCGATCCCCACCACCCCGGTGACCAGCCCGGCCGCGGCCACCGCCAGGGACAGCCGCAACCACTGGTCGAACAGCTTGTACGTCGCCAGTACCTCGGACACCTGGGAGCTGATCAGCGTGGCGGCGGCCCCGGCCAGGAACATCGGCAGCGCCGACACGGTGAACAGCGCCTCGGGATCGGTCAGTGCCGCGCGGCGCAGGTCCCACCTCGGGTGGGTGCGCCACAACTCGACGAAGGAGTCGAGCGCCCGCCGCAGTGCGCCCCTGGCAGGCGGCGGCGCCGTTGTGACGGCCCAGCCGTGCGGGGCCGCGCCCCAGCGCGCCGCGGCCAGGTCGGCGTAGACCTCCCGGCTGCGCAACACATCCGAACGCGCGAGGTACACCAACCCGACGAGGACGACCATGAGCATGAGGTTGCGGATCACGGCCGGGGCGTTGCTGGACCAGAGCGGCCACAGAATCCCGTTGGCGAACCTGACGAGGTACCAGGCCAGGTAGGGCAGGAGCACCAGGGCGAGGAAGACCCGCCATGCGGCGACGGTGACATAGGTGATGGTGACGTCACCGTTGCGGATGTGGGCCAGTTCGTGCAGCAGCACCGCCTGGAAGCCCTCGGGATCGGTGTGCCTGCGGGCGAGCAGGCCACCGTGCAGGCACACCGTCGGCCGGCGGTTGCGGCCGAAGACCACCGCGCCGGTCGAGGCCGCCGCCGGGTCGACCACGACACGCGGCGCGCGGGAGAGTTCCGCTCTCCGCACCAGGTCAGCCAGTTCGGCCCGGATCTTGTCCTCGTGGTCGACCGCCGCCAGCGGGACGACCCGGCCGCGGCGCGCCCGCCAGGCGGGCAGGGCCGCGAACAGGACGCAGGTCGCGACCAACAGCAGGAGCAGCCAGGCGGCCAGCACCCACCACGGTGGCGGCGGCGCGATGCGGTCCACGCAGGCCTGAACCGCATCGGGGTAGGGGTTCGTCCTGAAAAGGGACGAGTCGCTGCCACTGTCGAAGTCGACTCCGGCGGCGAGGAAGCACCCCCGCACACTGGAGTTCGTGAGCCCGTTGACCAGGTCCAGCGTCATCGAGGCGGCGGTCGCCAGCATCAGCGCCACCAGCAGCACGAAGCGCACGGTCGTGCCCGCGCCCACCACCCGCTCGTCGAACCGGGGCTGGGCGGGCTCCGGGGTCACCCCGCCTCACCCTCGGGCCGGGGTGGCTCGGCGAGCACCAGCCTGGCCACCACCACGTCGGCGATCGTCTCCGCGCGCTCGGCCGGCAGGCCCCGTTGCGCGGCGGTCTCCAGGATCCGCTGCCGTACTTCGGCGAGCTGCTCACGAGTCAGCGCGGGCATGACAGCCGGTGCGGTTCGCCTGCGGAATACCTTGCGCAGCAGGGCTTTCGTCCCCTTGGTCGCGCCATCCACCGCCGAACCGGCCACCTTCTTGGCCGTCTGGTCCAGCACCAGCCAGACCACCGGGGTCACCAGCACCGCGACATCGCCCAAGCCGAAACCCAGGGGCTCCCGCCGCCCGCCGTGCCGACTCAGCCGCCGTATGACTGTGGCTTCGTCGAACCCGGCCAGCCCCGTCACGAGGGGCAGTTCCTCTCTGGCGACCTCGGCCACCACGTCGTGGACTGCGTCGTAGACCGTGGTCGCGTCAGAACCCATTTCGCCGGTGTACACCAGGCTGGGCCGGTGCGAGGCTGAACCGGTGAGCACCGCCCAGACGGCGCAACAGGGTGTGGTAGTGCTGCGGGGCCCGGTGGTAACGGCGTTACTCACCTGGGTGAACCGCAGGAGGGCTGTGCTGCCTAGGGGAAGGTGACCGGTGCCCGGTTGATGCCAGGACCCGACGGGGGAATCAGGTCGGTCGTCCTGTTCATCATCGGCAGGAAGACGGTGAACAGGAAGACCAGGAAGACGATCAGTCCGATGACGCCAACGATCATCTGAAAGCTGACGTAGCGGTTCGCGGCACGGCCGATCGTGTTGTCCTCGGCCGGGGCCCCTGGTTCCAGCACGCGTCGCTTCGCCGCTTCGAACTCGGCATTCGACAAGGCACCCGACTGGCGCAATCGCTCGAGCTTCCCCAGCTCGTCAGCCATGCTCATGGCTCCTGCCCCCCTCAGTCGCAGTGTGCCTGGATCGTAGCCACCCAGGGGCTTGGCGGGGTCAAGATCAGCAAGATCCGTAAGCCCGTGGTCTACCGAGCGGGCGCCTCGGCCAGCGACAGGCTGTTCCCGTCCGGGTCCAGCACGACGACGTGTCGCACGCCGTTGCTGTAGGTCTCCACCGGATCGTGGCCGATGCCGTGGGCGGCGAGGCGAGTCAGAATGTCGTCCAGGTCGGTCACGCCGAGCGTGATCATGGCGCCGCCCACCCGATCGGCCCGCACGTCGCGATCATCGACGACGACCCACGCGCTCTTGCCGACCTGCCACAGGTACTCCTCGCCAATGATCTCGTCCGCCGGGCGCCCGAAGAACGCGCCGAACCACTCCAGTGCCGTGGCCCGGTCACTCACCGGCACGATGCTGTACAAGTCCACGCGAACCACTCCTCGTTGTCGCTTCGGACGTGAGACCACTCCCGTAACCGAAACTCATCGATCGCGGTGAGCCGGTCGCCGCCTTGCCGGTGGCCGATCGATCAGCGCTGGAGCAGGTCGGCAAGCACGGCCGCGTGACTGTGCTCGACGTCCTTGGTCGCGGTCAACAGCACCAACACCCCGTCCCGGGCTTGGTCAAGCAACCTTTCCAGCGCCTGCCGTGCATTGGGCTCCCGCAATTCAGCGTGGTAGCGCCGACGGAATTCAGCGAACTTGCCCGGGTCGTGGCCGTACCACTTCCGCAGTCCGCTGGACGGGGCGACATCGGAGTTCCAGTCGTCCAGGTGCAGATCCTTCTTGCTGATGCCGCGGGGCCAGACGCGGTCCACCAGCACCCGGGCTCCCCCGTCCGCCCGCCGGGTGTCGTACACACGCTGGACCCTGACCTGTGTGCTGGTCATGGTGCTGGGTACCCGGGCGATGATCGGTCAACCACGTACCCACCACGCGGGCAGTTGTCAGGTTTTCCCGGCTTCTCGCCATGGCCTCCGGCGTGGCAGCGCCCCTGGTTCGCGCGAGGTCTGTGCGCGACACGAGGCCGTGACCAACAAGCGACGAAGGCACGGTTCTGCCAACGAGTCGTCAGGAACGCTGCGGTTACCACAGTTCTTGCTGGGTACGCGCAGACCGACCTGGGACCGACGAGGAGGCTGCGATGACCGAGGCCGCACTACGGGCGAGCGCGCGCAAGGAGAACTTTCCCGTGGCAATGGCAGTACTGGCACGTCGACATCGCCGCCACCTGACAGCGCTCTACCGGTTCGCCCGCACAGTTGACGAAATCGGTGACACTTCCTCCGGAGACCGATCGCGGGCATTGGCAGCGGTGGCAGCCGATCTGGACCGGCTCTACCGCGGCGAGCCCCCGCAGACCGCGGCGTGTCAGCACCTGACGGACACCATCGTCGAGTGCGCACTGCCCAAGACGCCGTTCGAGGACTTGGTCGCGGCCAACCTCCAGGACCAGCGCGTCCACCGCTACCGGACCTTCGCCGAGTTGCTCGACTACTGCCGCCTGTCGGCGAACCCCGTAGGTCACCTCGTGCTGCGCGTCTTCGGCTCGTACACCACGCAGCGGGCGAGGTGGTCGGACTCGATCTGCACGGCACTACAGGTGCTGGAACACTGCCAGGACGTCCGAGAGGACCTGGAGCGAGACCGCGTCTACCTGCCGGCCGAGGACCTCGCACGGTTCGGGGTGACCGAGTGCGAGCTGCGCGCACCGTCGGCCACCCGGGCGACACGAGCGTTGCTCGGCTTCCAGGTCCAGCGTGCGGTGCGCATGTTGGAGGACGGTCGCTCGCTGGTCGACCAGCTGCGGGGCGCCGCCCGCATCGCCGTCGCCGGGTACGTGGCTGGCGGGCTGGCAACCGCGGCGGCCCTGGCACGACGGCACTTCGACGTCCTCAACGCCGAGATCGCCCCCAGCGTCGTGGGCACAGTCGGCAACTGCGTGCACCTGCTCACCGGAGGAACCCGGCGATGAACCTGCAGGACGCCTACAACCAGTGCGAGCGGATCACCGAGCAGCAAGCCAGGAACTTCTCCTACGGCATCAAGCTCCTTCCGCGAGGGAAACGGCAAGCGCTGAGCGCGGTCTACGCGTTCGCCCGCCGAGTGGACGACATCGGCGACGGCCAACTGGCAGGCCGGGACAAGCTGGCCGAGTTGGCCGCTGTCCACGATCAACTGCACGACCTGCCGCACTATGCTGATGATCCGGTGCTGTTGGCGCTGGACGACGCCGTGCACCGCCATGGACTGCCCCTGTCGGCGTTCGACGACCTGATCGAGGGCTGCCGGGCCGATGTGCTCGGCGCCACCTACCGCACCTTCGACCAGTTGCGCCGGTACTGCGGCCTCGTCGCCGGTTCCATCGGCAGGCTCTGTCTGGCGGTGTTCTCCCCCGATCGGCAGCGGCGACACGAGGAACTGGCCGACGCCCTCGGCGTGGCCTTGCAGCTGACCAACATCCTGCGCGACCTCCTGGAAGACCGCCGCATGGGACGCATCTACCTGCCGACCGAGGACCTCGATCGCTTCGGATGCACGCTCGAACTCGACCAGGACAGGCAGTTCACCGATGGCGAGGACGCACTCGCCGCTCTCGTGGAGTACCAGGCGGCACGGGCCGAGGAGTGGTACGCGATCGGCCTCCGCCTGCTGCCGGAACTGGACGGTCGCAGCCGAGCCTGTTGTGCGGCGATGGCCGGCATCTATCACCGGCTGCTGCGTCGCATCGCCCTGCGCCCGTGGCAGGTGGTTCACGAACGCGTGCGTCTACCACCTGTCGAGAAGGCCACGGTAGCCGCGCTGGCACTGACCGGAGGAGACGCATGACCGGGCACGTCGCGGTCATCGGCGGCGGGCTGGCCGGTCTCACGGCCGCCTGCGACCTCGCCGACGAGGGGCTGCGCGTGACCGTGCTCGAGGCGCGCCGCCGTCTCGGCGGAGCCACCTTCACCTTCCACCTGGACGGCCTGGAGATCGACAACGGCCAGCACGTGGTGCTCCGCTGCTACACCCAGTACCTGAACCTGCTCCGCCGGTTGGGATCGGCACACGCCCTGGAGGTCCAGAGACAGTTCGACGTGCCCGTGCTCCGACCAGGCGTGGGGCGCACCCGGTTGCGCCGAGCCCGAGTGCCGGCCCCGCTGCACCTGCTCACCGCGCTGGCCCGGTACCGCGCCCTGTCAGTGCCGCAACGGCTGCGCGCGGTCCGCGCCGCCGCGGCGCTGCGAGGGCTGGATCCCGCCGAGCCCGCCCTCGACGAGATCAGCTTTGGGCGGTGGTTGGACGATCACGGACAGGGCGGTGCACCTCGTGCCGCTCTGTGGGACCTGATCTCGGTGGCGGCGCTGAACTGCCCTTCCGAGCACGCCTCACTCGGCCTGGCGGCGATGGTGTTCCGCACCGCACTGCTCGACCACGCCGCAGCCGCCGACATCGGCGTGCCCACCGTCCCGCTGGACCAGGTTCACGTCCTGCCCGCGGAACGGTACGTGACCGCCAGGGGTGGCGCGGTGCACACCAACTGCCCGGTGCGGGCGGTCCGGGTCGATCGCCGCGGCTTCCACCTGTTCCTCGACCAGCGACGCCTGCTCGTCGACGCGGTCGTGGTGGCCACGACGCCGATCGCCGCGGCGGCGGTCTGCCCGTCCGAGGCCAACCTGATCCCGGCCGACCTGCACCGACTCGGCTCGTCGCCCATCGTCAACGTGCACGTCGTGTTCAGCGAGCCGGTCACCGATCTGCGGTTCGCCGCGGCCGTGTCCTCACCGGTGCAGTGGCTGTTCGACCGCAGTGGACCAGCCGGTCTGGAGCACGGCCAGTACCTGGCTGTCTCGCTGTCGGCGGCCCAGCGGTGGATCAGCGCTCCGGTCAGCCGACTGCGTGAGGTGTTCCTGCCCGCACTGGGGACGCTGCTCCCCGCGGCAGCCAGGACCTCGGTCACCCGGTTCTTCGTCACCAGGCACCGACGCGCCACCTTTCAGCAGCGGCCGGGCACCGCACGGCTACGCCCCGAACCGGCCACCTCGGTGCCCGGACTGGTGCTGGCGGGCGCGTGGACCGCGACCGGGTGGCCGGACACGATGGAGGGCGCCGTACGCAGCGGGCACGAGGCGGCGGGGTTGGTCAGGCGACACCTGGGCGGCGACCGGTGACCGCGACGATGCCCCAACCGATCGCAGCGGCCAACCGACTCGTCACCCCCGCACTGCGTCAGGCGGTCGACGAACTGGACCCCGCGATCGGTGCCGTGATCGGCTACCACCTCGGCTGGAACGACGCCCAAGGCAGGCCGATCCAACCGCAGGGCGGCAAGGCAGTGCGGCCCAGTCTCGCCTTGCTCAGCGCGGAGGCGGTCGGCGCGCGGCCACAGGTCGCGCTGCCCGGCGCCGTGGCCGTCGAACTGGTGCACAACTTCTCGCTGCTGCACGACGACGTGATGGACGGCGACGAGCAGCGCCGGAACCGCCCTACGGTGTGGCGGCAGTTCGGAGTTCCTGCCGCGATCCTCGCCGGGGATGCCCTGCTCGTCCTCGCGATGGACGTGCTGGGCCGCGCTGGCGTGCCAGCCGCGTCCCGATGCCTGGCCGAGGCCGTGCAGTCGCTCATCTCCGGGCAGTGCCTGGACCTGGCGTTCCCGCGACGCCAGACGGTCGCCGTCGAGGAGTGCATGACAATGGCCGCGCGCAAGACCGGGGCACTGATCAGATGCGCCGCGCGTCTGGGCGGCCTGCTCGGGCACGCCCGACCGGCCCAGGTCGAGCTGCTCGGCAGGTACGGCGCGCACCTGGGACTGGCCTTCCAACTGGTCGATGACCTGTTGGGCATCAGGGGTGAGCCGGCGGTCACCGGCAAGCCGGTCATGGCGGATCTCCGTGAACGCAAGAAGTCGGTTCCGGTCACCGTGGCGCTCAACTCCGGCAAGGACGCAGGTCGCGCGTTGGCGCGCCTGTACGCGGAAGACGACGACTCCGAGGAGTGCCTGCGTGCCATGGCAGCACTGATCGACGTCACCGGGGCGCTCGCGTGGACCGAGCGGCAGGCGCGACACCACGTGCGCAGCGCCGAGCACTGTCTGGGGCGATTGGCCCCCGCGCCGCAGGCGCACGCGGCCCTCTACCAACTGGCGCACTTCGTGACAGGACGGAACCGATGAGCGAACTGGAGGAACTCGGCGACCCGGCCGCCGAGCCGTTGAGCAGGTCCACCCGCGTGCTCGAAGCGGTCCACCGAGCTCGGAACCGCCTGCTGTCGCTGCAAACGCCGCTGGGCTGGTGGAAGGGAGAACTGCAGACCAACGTCACCATGGATGCCGAGGACCTGTTGCTGCGCCAGTTCCTGGGCATCAGAGACGAGCAGGTCACCACGGAGTCGGCGCGCTGGATCCGTTCCCAGCAACGGGAGGATGGCACCTGGGCGACATTCCACGATGGTCCCGGCGACCTGTCCACCACTGCGGAGGCGTACACGGCTCTGAAGCTGGCCGGGGACCCCGCGGATGCCCGGCACATGCGCCAGGCCCGGCAGTTCGTGCTCGACAGTGGCGGCCTGGAGCGCAGCCGCGTGTTCACCCGCATCTGGTTGGCGTTGTTCGGCGAGTGGTCCTGGAACCGGCTGCCCGTGCTGCCGCCGGAGATGATACTGCTGCCGTCGTGGTGTCCGCTCAACATCCATGACTGGGGCTGCTGGGCGCGCCAGACCGCGGTCCCGTTGACCGTCGTCTCCGCCACCCGCCCGTGCCGTGACCTCGGCGTCAGCGTGCGGGAACTGCGCAGCGGTTCACCCGCACCGCAGGCCGAGCGGCTACCGAGCTGGGTTGGCGCGTTCCACCACCTCGATCGGGTACTGCACGCGTACGAACGGCTGCCCGCCAAACCGCTGCGGCGACTGTCCCTGCGCAAGGCCGAACAGTGGATCCTCGACCGCCAGGAGGCCGATGGCAGCTGGGGCGGGATCCAGCCGCCATGGGTCTACTCGGTGCTCGCGCTGCACCTGCTCGGCTACTCGCCGCACCACCAGGTCCTGCAACGCGCGCTGTCCGGCCTGGAGGGTTTCGTCATCCGGGAGCGCGGTGACCAGGGCTGGGTGCGTCGGCTGGAGGCCTGCCAGTCCCCGGTGTGGGACACCGCGTTGGCGCTCACGGCCCTGCTGGACACCGGTACTCCCCCGGACGCGCCGGAGGTACTTCGCGCGGTGGACTGGTTGCTGTCCCAGGAGGTCCGCAAGTCCGGAGACTGGACCGTACGGCGCCCCGGCCTACGCCCGTCGGGCTGGGCGTTCGAGTTCGCCAACGACACCTACCCGGACATCGACGACACCGCCGAGGTGGTGTTGGCGCTGCGTCGAGTACGGCATCCGGACCCCAGCGAGGTGGCGCAGGCGATCCACCGCGCGAGCCGCTGGGTCCAGGGCATGCAGTGCATCGACGGCGGCTGGGCCGCGTTCGACGCCGACAACACCAGGACACTGTGCGAGAAGCTGCCGTTCTGCGACTTCGGAGCCGTGATCGATCCGCCCTCCGCCGACGTCACCGCACACGTGCTGGAGATGCTGGCCATGCTCGGTGACACCGGCTCCGCCCAGGTCAGACAGGCAGTGCGCTGGCTGCTCGAGCACCAGGAGCCCGCCGGTTCGTGGTTTGGGCGATGGGGCGCCAACCACGTCTACGGAATCGGCGCGGTCGTCCCCGCCCTGGTGGCCGCCGGGCTACCGACCTCGCACGAAGCGCTGCGAGCCGCGGTGCGCTGGTTGGGCGAGCACCAGAACCCCGACGGCGGCTGGGGCGAGGACTTGCGCTCCTACCGCGATCCGGACTGGATCGGCCGAGGCGAGTCGACGGCCTCGCAGACAGCGTGGGCGCTGCTGGCACTGCTGGCCACCGGCGAGCGCGGGCAGCCGCTGCTGCGCGGAGTCGACTGGCTGGTGGCCACCCAGCGTGCGGACGGCAGCTGGGACGAACCGCAGTTCACCGGCACGGGATTCCCCGGCGACTTCTACATCAACTACCACCTGTACCGGCTGGTGTTCCCCATCAGCGCGCTGGCCCGATTCCTGGAGGCGAACGATGCCCAGCAGCCCTGAACCGCCGTTGCTGATCGCCGTGGCGCTGAGCATCGAGTCCTGCGCGATCGCGCGCACGCTGCGAGCTCGCCTGGTGCACGTGGGAATGCGGGCCCGACACGCTGACCGACTGGACGCGGCGCTGCTGGCCGAACCCGACAGCGCGGTCGCCGTCGCTGGCGTCGCTGGCGCGCTCAGCGACCGCCTTCGCCCCGGCCAGGTCGTGGTGGCCGACGAGGTGCGCTCGACCGAAGGAGTACGTCGCTGCCCCTCTGCGCCGCTCCTCGCGTCCGCGCTGCGCGACACGGGCCTCACAGTCCATGTGGGACCCGTACTCGAAGCAAGTCGAGCTATGCTCACCTCTCGTCGAACGGCGGTCGACGGCGCACTGGCGGTGGACCTGGAATCGGCCACCCTGCTCGCCCGTACCGAAGGTCACCCCACCGCCGTGGTCCGCGTCATCTCCGACACCCCACGTCACCAGTTGGTCCACCCGGGAACCCTGGCCACCGGCTTCACCGCCCTGCGCACGCTGAGCCGTGTCGGAGATCCGCTGCGCCGCTGGGCGGCGGCGACCGGTGACCGCACCCTCCTGCTCGCCTCGCCCCGCTCCCGCCGCACCAAGGCACGCCCCTGCACCCGGCGCGGCAAGCGCGGCGGCGCGCTCGCCCACGGTCAGGATCGGCCAGTACTGGTGAGCAGCGCCGAGGAGGCCGCCCGGCTGGTGGTACCCAAGGCGAGCGGGATCTCCGCCCGCACCCAGATGACGCTGGCCCTCGCCCAACGGGCCGACGTGGTGCTGGTTGCCGGGACTGCCGACTCCACGTACACCCGGTGCCTGGTCGAGCTCGCCCGCAGAACCGGCACACCGGTGCACCTGGTGACCGAGGTCAGTGACATCGACCTCGACTGGCTGACCGGAGCGTGGACGGTCGGCGTGTCCGCCGGGGCCGCGGCGCGGGCCGAACTGGTCGTGGAGATCGTCGATGCCCTGTGCGGGCTGGGACCGGTCGCCGTACGGGAGATCACCACGGCGCCAGCCGACGATCACCGCTTCGTGTGCGAGGAGGTCAACCCGACATGAGCATGCCACTGCACCAGAGCCTGCGCATGGCTCGCTACCTGCTGGGGCAGAAACTACGGGGGCGCCAGAAGTTCCCGCTGATCGTCGAGCTGGAACCACTGTTCGCCTGCAACCTGGCGTGCGGGGGGTGCGGCAAGATCCAGCAGCCCGCGCACGTGCTCAGGCAGCGCATGCCGGTGGACCAGGCCGTTGCCGCGGTCGAGGAGTGCGGGGCGCCGATGGTGTCCATCGCCGGCGGGGAACCGCTGATGCACCCGGAGATCGACCGGATGGTCGCCGAACTGGTCGCCCGCAGGAAGTACGTGTTCCTGTGCACCAACGCCGTGCTGCTGAGGTCCCGGTGGCAACGCTTCGACTTCACCCCGTCCAAGTACTTCGCCTTCGCCGTGCACGTGGACGGCCTTCGCGAACGGCACGACAGGTCCGTCGCCAAGGACGGAGTGTTCGACGAGGTCGTACAGGCAGTGGCGGAACTGCGCCAGAGGGGATTCCGCGTCACCACGAACACCACGGTCTTCAGCGACGACACCCCGCACAGCGTCATCGAGTTGCTCAACTTCCTCAACGACGACCTGGGGGTCGACCAGATGATGATCTCGCCCGCCTACGCCTACGACAGGGCACCCGACCAGGAGCACTTCCCGGGCGTCACGCAGACCAGGGAACTGTTCGGCAAGGCCTTCGGTGCGGGCAACCGCAGGCGCTGGCGGCTCAACCACTCCCCGTTGTTCCTGGACTTCCTGGAGGGCAAGGTCGACTTCGGCTGCACCGCCTGGGGCGTGCCGTCCTACTCGCTGCACGGCTGGCAGCGCCCCTGCTACCTGATGGCGGACGGCTATGCCAAGTCCTACCGAGAACTGGTCGAGACCACGGACTGGGACTCCTACGGGCGGGGTCGCGATCCCCGCTGTGCCAACTGCATGGCGCACTGTGGGTACGAGCCGACAGCCGTGCTGGCCACCATGGGATCACTGCGGGAGTCCCTGCGGGCAGTACGCGGCGGCTGACCGGCACGCGCGCCAGGTTATTCTCGCTGAGGGGCCCAGCTACCGAGCAAAGGGTGTCCACGAGGTGACCCACCACAGCACAGTCCATCTGCCCGCGCCGTGGCCGCTGCTGCGGCGAGCTGGCACACATGTGTTGGAAGCCGCAGTGGTACCGCTCGGGGTGTTCACCGCGGTGTTCGCCCTGGCTGGCTTGGACGGCGGCCTGCTGGCCGCACTGGGGTGGTCGCTCGCGGCGATCAGTGCGCGACTCGTGCGGCGTCGCCCGGTACCGGCAGTGCTCTGGCTGACCAGTGCACTGCTCGTGGTGCGAACCGCGGTCGGGCTGGCCACAGGTGACCTGGTCCTGTATTTCCTACAGCCGACGGCCCAGAACTTCGTCATCGCGACGGTCCTGCTGGTCTCCGCCTGGCTGCGACGGCCGATGCTCGGGAAGCTGGCGGCCGAGTTCTGCGGGCTGCCCGCTGTGCTCACCGGACGGCCCAGGGTCAGGCTGTTCTTCGGCCGGGCTTCGGTGCTCTGGGCGCTGATCTTCCTGACCAACGGCGCGGTGACACTGTGGGTGCTCGCGACGGCGCCGATCGGACAGTTCCTCGCTGTCAGCACGGCGGGCTCCTACAGCCTGGTGCTCGCAGGCGCCGCGTTCTCCCTGTTGTGGTTCCGCCGGGTGCTGCGCCGCGACGGCGTCCGGGTGCGGCTGGGCAGCGCGGATTAGCCCAGCGGATTAGCCCAGTCGCCGCTGGAGCACGTCGACGGCCCTGGGTACCGCGCCGCGCAGCCGGGCCGGCAGTCGCAGCCAGCGGGGCACGAACACCTCGGCCGTGTCGCGTTGCACGGCGTGCAGCACCTCGCGCGCCACCGCGTCTGCCGAGGCCATGCGCGGAAGTCGCCGCGAGTAGGGCTGGCCCCTGCGGCGGAAGAAGTTCGTGTCGACAGCTCCCGGAACGATCAGGCTCACCCCGATCCCCCGGTCGGCCGCCTCCAGGCGGAGGCTGTCGGCGAAAGCCCGGAGTCCGGCCTTGGTCGCCGCGTACACCGCCTCGCCAGCCACGCCCATGTAGCCCGCGATGGATGAGACCAGGACGAGGTGCCCGTCGCCGCGCGCCAGCATGCGGGGCAGTACCGCCCGGGTCAGCCGCAGCGGCGCCACCAGGTTGATCTCCACCAGGGAGCCCAGTTGGTCAGCGGGCATCGCCTCCAGCGGCCCTGCCCAGCCCACTCCCGCGTTGTTCACCAGGAGGTCGACCTGGCCGCCCGCCGCCCGCACCACCGTGTCGGCCGCGTCGGGGGAGGTCAGGTCCACCAGGCACTCCACCCCACCGGTCTGCCGGGCCGCTCGCCGCAGGGCTACCTGGTCACGCCCTACGAGCACCACTCGACAGCCGTGGTCGGCCAGCAGCCGCGAGGTCGCCAGGCCGATGCCCGAGGTGGCGCCGGTGACCACCGCGGTGGCGCCGTCGAGTCGGCGCCTCATCGCTGCTCCCGGGCGGCGTGCGGAGCCCGCACGCTGAGAACAGCCACCCCTACGACGAGTACCGCCAACGCGAGGACCTGCCCGATGATCGGCCAGGGACCGGTACGCAGCTGTTCGCCCAGCCACAACGCACCGATACCGATGCCGACCAGCGGATCGAGCACCACGATCACCGCCAGCGCGGGGCCAGGGCCACCCCGACCCGGAACGCGTTCTGGTTGAGCACGAACCCGACCAGCCCGCAGACCACGACCAGGTACAACGGCCAGTTCGTGAGCGCGGCCCAGAGCCCGCGCCGCAGGTCGTCGGTGGCCAGCTTGGCCAGTCCGGCCGTCACGCCGTACAACAGGCCGGTGGCGGTCGCCAGGGCCAGTGCCCTGGTCCGTCCCGGTCGGTGGAAGGCGACGGCCAGGCACAGCACCAGCAACACGCACAGTCCACCAGCCAGCGGCCACACCTCATCCGCGCTCATCCGGTCCTGGCCGGCCTGGGGACTGGCGATCAGCAGGAACCCGGCCAGCCCGGCCACGCACAGTCCAGCGCCCAGCAACACCACGCGGTCCGGCCGCTGTTTGCCGAGTGCGGCGCTGAACAGCACCGCGAACACCAGCCCGGTGACCAGCAACGGCTGCACCAGGATGAGTGGGCCGGTGGCCAGTGCCAGCCACTGCAAGGCGATGCCGAGCCCGTTGGCCACCAGCGAACCCAGCCAGACCGGCTGCCGCAGCAACTCCCCCACCAGGCCGATCCGGATCGTGCCCTGCTCACCGGTTCGACGCGCCGCCCGATGTTGCAGCGCGCCGGTGAGACCGAAGCAGGCCGCGGCGGCCACCGCCGCGGGTACCGAGATCAGCAGGTCACCCATACCGACCCACTGATTGGTCGATCAAGTCCTGAGCGGCGGTCCGCACCGCCTGTGCGAGCCGGGGCCCGTCCACACCGGGTGCGGTGGTGAAGCAGAAGTGCAGCTGATCTCCCCAGCACAGGGCGCCCCAGGACAGACCGCTGCCCGGGGCCAGCGGGAGCACGGGGTGGGCCTGGCCGATCCTGCTGCCATTGAGACGGATCTCGTGTCGCGGACCGGGCAGCACGGTACCGATGGCGTTGAACCAGGGCGGCCGGTACATCGCCCTGGCGAGGGCACGATGAGCCAGCGGCGGCAGCCAGCCCACCGCGTGCAGCACGGCACGAGCCACCTCGGCCAGGTCGGTGCTTTTGGCCTCGCGCAACGCCTCGGCCACCGCGTGCAGCCGGGTGGCCACGTCCATCGGCCCAATCGGAAGATCGACCGGGACGGCACCCGTCCAGTTGCCGGCGGCGCGCATTGACGTCGGTTGGCGCAGTGACACAGGCATCACCATGCGGATGGCCGAGGTGCCGTGCCCCGCGTCTGGCAGCGCGCGGTGCAGCGCCTCGGCGACCACGGTGTACACGGCATCGGCAAGTCCGCACCCGGCACTGCGAGCCGCGGCCCGCAGCCGGTCGCCCGGGATCGTCACGAACTCGTGGCGTCGCGGGGTCCCGGCGCGGTCGAGGGCACTGGCCGGGGCGCGTCCGCCAGCCGCCAGCCGGCGCAGGCCGCGAGCCAGCCGGGACAGCGAGGGCAGCGCGGCGGTGCCCATGCGGGCGGTCGGCGGCGCCGCCCAGGCGCGGGTCGCAGTGCCGGTCGCCGACAGCAGCGCCTGCAACACCATCACTCCGTCGCCCAGCGCGTGATGTGCCTTGATCAGTACGGCCATCCGGTCCGGGTCAGCTCGCGGCTCGACCAAAGCCGCCGCGACGGGCCGGTCTAGGTCCAGCGGCGCGCTGAAGAACTCGTCGGCGATCGTCCGCCAGTCACCCGCCCGGCGAACGACCAGGTCAGCTGGATCCACCGCGTGGTCCCGCACCCATCTGCCGCGACGCAGGGCGGTCGGCGGGACGAGCCGCCCGAACACACCGGGCACGGTCGACACCAAGCGGACCACCTCCTCCCAGGTGGGCCCTGTGTCCTCGAAGATCAGTACGGCGCCGACCTGCTGGGGCGCGTCCGCCGTCTGGGCGTGCAGGAACAGCGCATCAGCGGCGGGCAGGACCCGACCGACCGGGTAGCTCGGACCGGCGGCGACCAGGTGGCGCAGCCCGTCCTCGATCCTGTGGTCGGCCGTGTAGCGCAACGCCCGCTCCTCCTGCTCCCGCAGTCGATCCGGATCCGCGCGCACGGCGTGCAGCCACGCCGTCAGCTCACCGGGCTGGTCGCACACCGTCGCCAACCCGGCGTCGGCCATCAGCGCCGCGTTCGCGCGGCCGTGCCCGGCGATGGGCTCGTGCAGGACCACGGCACGACCGCAGGCCAGCGCTTCCAGACCAGTGGCGCCACCGGCGTTGGTCACCACCACGTCGGCGGCCACCATCAGCGAGGCCATGTCCGTTACCCAGCCGAGCACCACCACCCTGTTGTCGGCGAACCGCGCGGTGAGTTCCCGCCGCAGTTGGTCGTTGCGGCCGGCCACGACGAGCACGACACCCTGGCTGTCACCCGCCAACAGTTCGGTCACCGTACGGCCGGTGCTGCCGAATCCCAGCGATCCACAGGACACCAGCGCCACGAACCGGTCGGTGGGCAGACCGAGCCGCCTCCGTGCCCGCTCGCGGTCTCCTGGGACGAACCGCTCAGCCACCGGCGGCGCGGACACCTCGACCACCGCGCCTGGTTCGTCTCGCGTGGCCACCTCGGCGGCCACGGGGTGCATCACCAGGTTCAGATCGACTCCGGTGTGCACCCAGGACGGATGCGGAGCGAAGTCGGACACCCAGGCGCCGACCGGCGTGGTCAGCCCACGATGGTGCCGAAGCCACTCCAGCCCGGTGCTGGCCATCGGGTAGGTCGACAGCACCAGGTCCGGGCCGATCCGGTCCAGCACCGACGCCAGCTTCCGTCCCGCCCACGCGCCGATGACCCGCTTGGCGGATCTGGCGAACCAGCGGTGACGCCACACCGCGCCGTAGAACACCTCGTAGAGCCACGGCAGGCGCTGCACGCTGGTGCGGTACACGCGCCGGAAGAATGGCCCGACCCCAGCGCCCATCTCGGTGAGCACGTCCGACCAGTGCACCTGGGCGTGCGGCCACAACCGGTTGACGGCCGCGTGCAGGGCACGTCCGGTCGCGTTGTGCCCCTCCCCCATGTCCGCGGACACGATGAGTACTCGCTTTGGCGGGTTCGAGGCCATGCCCTCCTGTACCCACCATCGCGCACGGAAACCCTGTTCCGCAGAAAGGGGCACAGCACAGCGTTTCACGCGTCGGTTGTCGGCAACCCCGCAGGAACGCCCCGGACGCAGTGGAGTCTTCATGGCCTTGCTCGACCAGATCACCGGACCGGCCGACGTACGTGACCTGCCTGCCGACCAACTTCCCGCACTCGCCAACGAGATCCGGCAGTTCCTGGTGCTCACGGTGCGGGCGACGGGAGGCCATCTGGGGCCGAATCTCGGGGTCGTGGAACTGACCATCGCACTGCACCGGGTCTTCGACTCGCCGCACGACCCGATCATCTGGGACACCGGCCACCAGGCGTACGTGCACAAGCTGCTCACCGGCCGGGGGAAGGACTTCCCCACGCTGCGCCAGCGCAACGGACTGTCAGGCTATCCGTGTCGCGCCGAGTCCCCACACGACCTGGTGGAGAACTCGCATGCCTCCACCGCGCTGTCCCACGCCGACGGACTGTCCAAGGCGGCGGCCTTGACCTGCCGCCAAGCGAACACAGTGGTGGCCGTGGTTGGCGACGGAGCGATGACGGGCGGGATGTGCTGGGAGGCCCTGCAGAACCTGGGCGCGCGGCGGAACGCTCCTGTCGTGATCGTCCTCAACGACAACGGCCGCTCCTACTCCCCCACCTGTGGCGGATTCGCTCGTCACCTGGCCCGCCTGCGTGCGGGCGAGTCTCCCGGCGAGTCGCTGTTCGAACTGCTGGGGCTGGACTACCTCGGTCCGGTGGACGGCCACGACGTGGAGGCGGTGCAGACAGCACTGGAGAAGGCACGCCGCTGCCGGTCACCGGTGGTCGTGCACTGCGTGACCGACAAGGGACACGGCTACCCGCCCGCGGAGCAGGACGAGGCCGACCACCTGCACGCCATCGCACCCGCGGCCCCGCCGAGCCATTCGGGCCAGCCGACCCCACCGAGCTGGACGTCGATCTTCGGGCGGCAACTCTGCCAACTGGCCGCACGACGACCGGACCTGGTCGCGGTGACCGCGGCGATGCCCGGGCCCACCGGTCTGGCAGCACTGTCCCAGCGATACCCGGACCGGGTCTTCGACGTCGGCATCGCAGAACAGCACGCGGTGACCTCGGCGGCGGGCCTGGCGCTGGGCGGCATGCACCCCGTTGTAGCGGTGTACTCGACCTTCCTGTGTCGCGCGTTCGACCAGGCACTCATGGACGTCGCGCTGCACCGGCTTCCGGTGACCTTCGTGCTCGACCGGGCGGGTGTCACCGGTCCCGACGGATCCAGCCACCACGGCGTGTGGGACCTCGCGCTGCTGCGCGTCGTGCCGGGCATCAGGATCGCCGCCCCGCGCGACGGCACAACCCTGGTGGACACGCTCACCACCGCAGTCGAGACCGACACGGGCCCGACGGTGGTCCGGTTCCCCAAGGGGACGCCGGGGACGGACCTGGTCCCGGCATGTCGGCGGCCAGGGTTCGACCTGCTGCGAGAAGGCGAGGACGTGCTGATCGTGTCCGTGGGCCCAATGGCACGGCGTGCCCTCGCCGCGGCTGAGGAACTCCAGGCCCACCAGCTCGCCGTGGCGGTCGTAGACCCGGTGTGGGTGCTACCGGTGTGCCGTGAGGTCCTCGCCCTGGCACGGCGCTATCCACTGGTCGTGGTGGTGGAGGACGGGAATCGGGCCAGCGGGGTTGGTAGCGCACTGGCCGAGGCACTCGGCGTCGGCACAGGGGTGAGAGTCCTGTTACTCGGTGTCCCTGGCGAGTTCGCGCCAGCTGGCGCTCGCGAGCAGGTGCTGGACGGGTTCGGGCTGTCCCCGCACAGCATCGCCACCACGGTACTGGCCTCGTTGGCGTCGATCGGATCGTCTGGGCCCTGCCTTAACACCGCCAGGGCCGGACGAACTGGTGCAGCGTCTGCCTGGCAACTGGGGCGAGGATCTGTTCGTTGACGGGGCCGCAGCGGAAGTCCCCACCCACGCCCTGGATGCACTGCAAACCGATGTGGGCACGTCACAGCCACACCTCCCGTGTTTTCCCTCGTGTCATGGGTAACCAAGTGGTCCGCACGAGAGGAGAACCTCATGTTGCTCATCACCCCGGACGCCGGGCTGGCCATCCAGGCGCTGACCGAACAGGCCGGTGTCGCCGTGGATGGCGGCCTGCGCATCGACACGCTGTCGGCCAACGGCAGCGTTCCGAATTTCGCGCTGTCGATCGCGGCCCTGCCCGACGAGGCCGACCAGGTCGTCACCGAGGAGACCACCGGCTCACGGGTACTGCTCGACTCACTGACCGCGAGCTACCTGGCGGACCAGGAACTGGACGTGAGCAGCGACGCGGAAGGAGCCTTCCGGTTCCGCTTCACCCCCACCGCGCAAGCGGACTGACTCCGCGGAGGCAGGATGTCCGTCGAGGAACTGCTTGACCAGTACGGCACGACCTACGCCGAGCAAGCCGGTATCCGGTTGCGGGACAAGCCTGCCCCGCTCTACCAACTGCTCGTGCTGAGCACCCTGCTCTCCGCGCCGATCCGCGCGGAGACCGCCACCAAGGCCGCCCGGGAACTGTTCCACGCCGGGTACCGGACTCCCGCGCACATGAAGGACGCCACCTGGCAGCAGCGCGTCGACGCCCTCGGTCGCGGCGGCTACGTCCGGTACGACGAGACCACCGCGACCCGACTCGGTGACGGCGCCGAACTGCTGCTCACGCGGTGGAGCGGGGACCTGCGCCGGATCCGCGACAACAAGAGTCGCGTGCGCGCCCACCTACAGGAGTTCCCCGGCATCGGCGAGGTGGGTGCCGACATCTTCTGCCGCGAGGCCCAGGCCGTGTGGCCGGAGCTGCGCCCCTGCTTCGACAAGCGGGCACTCGACAGCGCCCGCCAGCGAGGTTTGCCCCACAACGCAGACGAACTCGCCGGGCTCGTGCGCGACGACCGCGTCGCAGTGCTCGCCGCCGCACTGATCCGCGCCGATCTGGACGAGTAGACCAGGTGCCAGGGCAACGAAGTCGGGCACATTCCACCGACCTGCGGTAGCACGAGAACGTTGTGGACATCGGCATCCACCACGAAAATGGGGTGAGGAGCGGACGGTCGCGGGCGTAGCGTCGGCGGCCGTGATCGGTGAGACGAAAGCGGGGGATGACCCGGCGGACGGCTGGTTCCCCGAGAGCGTGGCCGCGGGCTACGACGCCCCGGGCGGCGCGAACTTGCCCGAGGTGGTCACGCCCGCGGTGGACGTCCTCGAAGACCTGGCGGACGGCCCGGTACTCGAGTTCGCCGTCGGGACCGGGCGGATCGCCGTGCCGCTGGCCGCTCGCGGCGTGCCGGTGAGCGGCATCGAGCTGAGCCGGGCGATGGCGGCGCGGATCGCGAGCAAGCCAGGCGGCGACGCGGTCGAAGTCACGATCGGCGATATGACGAGGACGCGGGTGGTCGGTCAGTTCTCGATGGTCTATCTGGTGTTCAACACGATCAGCAACGTGACCACACAGGACGGGCAGGTCGACGTCTTCCGCAATGCGGCCGCGCACCTGCGGCCGGGCGGGTTGTTCCTCGTCGAGGTGGGCCTGCCGGGCCTGCGTCGCCTACCACCCGGGCAGGACATCGTCCCGTTCGCGGTAGCGCCCGGCGCCAACGGCGGCGGCTATGTCGGATTCGACCAGTACGACGTCGTCACGCAGAAGTTCACGTCGAACCACGTCACCGTGTCACCGGACGGGACGGGGCAGTTCCGCCGTATTCCCTTCCGGTATGCCTGGCCGGCCGAGATGGACCTCATGGCGCGCATCGCCGGGATGCGCCTGAAGTACCGCTGGGCGGACTGGGACCGCTCGGAGTTCACTGCTGAGAGCACCAAACACGTGTCGATCTGGGAGAGGGACCCGAGCACGTGATGCTGCGCCACAGCCAACCTGGCCCGACCTCTGGATGCGGTTGTTGGGCCGGTGGCTGGGAGTCGACCTCCTGATCGGGGGCGAGGACGCGCGACCGGAGGCAGCTGAGCACGTTCGCCTGCCCATGCAGACTGGTCCGGGGCGTCCTGCGGTCAGGATGCGGCCGGCAGCGCGAGCGCGGCATCGATCGTGGTGTCCAGGAAGGCGAGGGTGTCGCGGCGACGGGCCAGCGGGTTGCGGTAACCCCGGCGGCCTTCGGCGCCCTCGGTGCGCAGGCTCAGGCTTTCTGCGATGATGCGCTGCCAGCGCGGGTCGAACTCTTTCTGGGCGTACCGGCCGGCACCGCATTTGGAGGTCATCGTTCCGGTGGCGAGCAGGTGGTGCAGCCGGCTCACACCGAGAACTGCCCACACGGGGAACCACGCACTGAGCCCGATGGCGAGGGACAGAGCACTGCGCTGTCGTTTCTGCTGCCACCACGGCCGCCAGTAGGTGCGGAGGTTGTCGACGGTGAACGCGCGCAAGGCATCCTGGTCGGCCCACAGGTCCACCTCGGCCGGGTGCGGCCCGCGCACCGCGATCCCGTGCCAGGCCAGCTCGCAGAACATCACAGGGTTGACGCCGGACCGTCCGGCCTGTGTGAACCGGCTCTCCTGCGCACAGGGAACGTCGGGACAACCATCCGGCCCGGCGGCAAGGTCGCTCCAGGTAAGCACAGCACCATCAAAGTGTGGCCGGGGGAAGCGGGCCACGGTGTGGGCGTGCGCCTTGGCCAACGCTGCCATCTCTGGAGACTCGGGCTCCAGGCGGTGGTCGGTCACCGCGACGAAGTCGATGTCGCTGGCTGTGCTGAGCCGACCGCGACCAGCGCCGCGGGGATGAAAATCGCCCAAGGCTACCGATCCAACCAGGTAGAAGCCGGTGACCAAACCCGGCGCCACCCTGTCCATGGCCGTCAGGAAGAGGTCCACACTCCGACCGACCTCGCCCGGAAGATCGTTGCTAGGCATGCCAGGCAACCTAGCGGCTCACCTCGGAACCTTGACCGTGCCTCGCCGGCGACCACCGGGTCACGCCCGCCGGCGCGGGCCGTGTCATGAAAGTGCCGTTCAGGACATCCGGTGTCCCAAACGGCACTTTCATGACACCGCAGCCTCGGCCCGGACCGGATACCAGGTCAACGATGCGCGACGCGCCACTAATAGCGGATCGCGTCGATCACTACCCGGCGGCGGTGCTTCTCCGGCCGCCCGCCCCGCCCCGCGCGGCCACCACACCAGTCCGCACGACGCTGCGACACCCACGACAGGCACGCTGACCGGCAAGGAACACTGGACCCGGGCTCCTGCTGCGAGAGAACTGGCTTCAGCAACCGCAACTGTTGCGTCTATGCGGCTGTCGCATCGGGCGTGGACGGTGCGGGTGTGTCGTTCTTGGGATGAGGGCCGCGGACAATGCCCCATCCCACAAGGGTCGCGGACAACAGGGTGAGGGCGAGGCCGGCGTAGGTGATGGCCTCTCGGAACTCGGCGGTCTGCTGCGCACTCCAGGTGGCTGTCGTCAGCGCGTTGGGCAAGAGCGTCGCCAGGATGGTGCCGCTGAGGGCGATGCCGATCCCGGTGGTGACTTCGCTGGCGGTATCGATGAGCGCGGCCCCGATGGTGGTGCGGTTGTCTGGCAGGCCGCGCATCACGTTGTTGCCGGCCACGACACCGACCACGCGCATGCCCGTCGCGACGAGGACGAGAGCAAGGGCGATCCAGACGTAGCCGAATCCGCCGAGTGCGGTGTAGACGGCGAGTCCGCACACGACTGTGCTGGCGCTGAGCCGGGCGGCCGTGGTGAGGCCGACACGTGTGATCAGCGGGCTGATGAGAGCACCGCCGGCGATCAGGACGATGACCTGGGGCAGCATCCCGATGGCCGCTTGGGCGGGTGTCCATCCCAGATCGAGCTGGAGTTGCAGTGTCACGAGGTAGCTGAGCCCGGCGGTTGCCAGTCCTGTCGCGGCTTTGAGCGCCAGGCCGCTGGACACGAGGGGGCGGGCGATGAGTGTCAGGTCGAGCAGTGGGTGCCGGGCGGTCTTCTCGCGGATGACGAAGCAGGTTCCGAGGATGAGGGCTGCCGCGGTGGCGACCCAGGGCAGAGCCGAGGCGGTGCCTGCTTCGATGAACAGCGTGGGGGCGAGAAGCGCGAGGACGATCGTCGTGGTTCCCAGGACAGCGCCCGCGAGGTCGATCGGATCGTGGTGCAGGTCGGCGGGGTCATCGGCGGGGATGCCGGCTCGGATGCCGATGAACGCGAGCGCGGCGACCGGCACGTTCACCAGCAGCAGTGCCTGCCACGGCGCGAAGGTGAGCACGAGCCCTCCGACGGTGGGGCCGATGGCGAGGCCGACCAAGCCCACTGTCGAGATCAGCGTGGTCGCGCGCACACGCAGCCCGTCGTTGGTGAACAGACGGAACGTGAGGGCGAGCGACCCCGGTGTCGTCATCGCAGCCGCGACACCCATGACAGCCCGGACGGCGATGAGCTGCCACGCGACAGTGACGAACATCGTGGCCAAGCTCGCCACGCCGAGCAGCACGAGCCCGAGGAGCATGATCTTGCGTCGACCAGCACGGTCGGCCAACGCCCCGAGCGCCAGCATCAGCCCGCCGAACACGACGGAATACGCCCCAGTCACCCATTGCAGGGTGGTCGTCGAGGCGGAGAGCTCGCGGCCGATGGTCGGCAACGCGACAGTGAGGATCGAGTTGTCGAGCATCTCGAACAGGAACACGGCCGAGAGCCCGGCCAGAGCCGGCCACACCTCAACCAGCGACCGAGGGGGCTGGGACGGACTGGGCCTCGTGCGAGGACTCGCGCCAGATCGGCTGTGAACGCGGGCAGGCATTGCAGACTCCTTCGAGGTGAAGGAGTGACGGATCGTCCGATACCGCGTACACGCGCGCTCCCGTCCTGACTGAACGCAGAGCACGTTTCTACCCCGATACCTCGACTTTACAACTTCTCGGCGTTCATTGCTACTTCAGGTTCAGGAGCAACCTCTGACACAGGGCCAACGGCCTTGCCCGGCTGCCTGGACAGGGTCGGCCCTGAATTCGTTTCGCCCGTGCTCGCCTCGTCCGGTACGGTCGCGGGACTGTTTTCACTGCTGGCAGCCCACGAGGTTCGCGTGTGGCCTCCCCAGCAGTTCCCAGGCTGAGAGCAGGTTTCGTCATGGCATGTCGTATCGGTGAGCTCGTGCTCGGTTGCCGCGAGCCTGAGGTGCTGGCGCGGTTCTGGTGCGAGGTCCTGGACTTCGTCGTGCTCGGTCGTGAGGAGGACGGCTCGATGGAGATCGGGCCGCGCGAAGGGTTCGGCGGCCCGCAGCCGACGCTCTTCCTCAGTCGCCGGGATGAGCCGGAGAAGGGGAAATCCCGGCTGCACATCGACGTCAACGCCACCGACCGCGATCAGGACGCCGAGCTCGAACGCCTTCTCAAGCTCGGTGCGCGCCCGGCCGACATCGGCCAGACAGGGCAGGAGCAGTGGCATGTCCTGGCGGACCCCGAAGGCAATGAGTTCTGCCTGCTCAAGGCCCGCCTCAACCCACTCTGATGCTCATCGGTCACGCCTGGGACGGGATCGGGTTACTGGTTGCCGGGTCGTCCTGGCGACCTGTTCGCGGAACAGCTGCTGGTCCGCGTCGCGTTCCTCGTTGAGGCCCTGGTGGTGCTGTTCGTCCTCGGCCAGCGCGGGATAGCCCATGACGGCCTCCCAGCCGTGCGGGCCGTCGCCGCGCAGGGCGAACTTCCAGTCCGCGGCCAGGCTGCCGTCGACTACCTCGAAGAAGTCCATCGAGCACCACAACGGTTCCGCGTCGTCATCGGCGACAAGGGCGACCACACCGCCGTTGAAGTACCCGACGCCCTGGGCCGGGTAGTCCCTGCCTGGCGTGAGCTGGAAGACGGTGTGCTCGGAGTAGTGGAGCCCCCGGTAGTCCTCGGGCAGGGTGCTGCCCCGATTCGTGCGGCAACGCAGGATCATCAGCCTTGCTCATCCTTGAACTTGAAGTCGTCGACCTCGCCGGTCCGGGTGTTGCGCACGTAGTGCACATCGACCTTGCGGCCCGACGCGCCCTTGAGCTGCTGGCTCATCTTGACCCAGCCGTCCTCGGCGGGCCACCGGGCGTCGTTCATCTTGATTGGCAGAACCTTACCCGCCTCCGGGTGGGCCAGAGCCTGGTCCATGGCAAGCTGCTCGTGCAGGTTGTCAGCCCTGGTCCGGCCGGTCGAGCCCCGGCCAAGCGGGGTCGCCTTCGCCGTCTTGGCTGCCTCCTCAGCGCCGGTGACCAGCTTCTTCAGCGGGCCGCCGACCACGGGGACGGCGGCCAGGCCACGCAGGGACCGGTCGAACCCATCCAGCTCGCCCTGGGTGAACACGTCCTTGCCGATCACCGCCTCGACCAGGTTCTTCGCCGTGCCGACCCCCGGCACGAAGTCGGTCAGTACCGACAGTGACTTGGCCAGGTCGGGGTCCATCGTGTTGGGGTTGGTGGAGATCGGCTGGCCGAACGCGCGGTCGAAGTCGAAGTGGATGCCCTTGAGGCTCAGGTCACCGACGCGGAACCACGGCGAGTTCTGGAACACGCGCATCGACTCCCGCAACTCGGCCAGGGAGCCGTTCATCGCGGCCATGGTCGCCGGAACCTGGTCCAGGCTGGCGTTCATCCGCGCGAAGGAAGCGTTGGCCTGCTCGAACGCTTCGTCCATGCCCGCGAAGGACACCGACAGCCTGCCCAGTGACGCGGCCATCTCGCGGTTGTTGGCCTCCAACGCGGCGACGTCGACGTGGATGTCCAGGTCGGGAATTGCCTTCACCTGGTCCACGAACCGCTTAACGCTGTCGGTCACCACGGGCAGTGCCCCGCGGAGTACATCGACCACGATCTTGAGCTTGTCGAGCGTGTCCGCAGCGTGCTTGAGGCGCTCGACGAGCTGGGCGACCCGCGCGGCATCCTGCGCGGCTGGCGTGGTCCGCACCAGCTCGGCGATCTCGGCCGCGTCCCGCAACTCGGCGTCCACGACGGCGAGCACGCCCTCGCGCAGGTGGGCGGAAACCAATCCGCTCAGCAGTGCGCGAGCTCCCATGCGCGCCCGTTGCAGGGCGGCCACTGGGTCCTCTTTGACCTTGTCGACGACCTTGCACAACTCCAGTTCGGGGTGCCGGTCGCACAACAGCGCCTGTGCCGCCGGAGCGGGCACCACCAGAAGAGTCGCGACAATCGCGGCGACGAAACCCGCCACGCCCAGCCGTCTTACTGCTCGAAGTCGAGCAAACATCACTTTATCCCCCTCTTCGGGCACACAACCTAACCGAGAGGGAAGGACAAAGAAGAACTGCCAGATCCAGA
The DNA here is from genome assembly GCF_000525635.1 of Kutzneria viridogrisea DSM 43870. Taxonomy (NCBI): domain Bacteria; kingdom Bacillati; phylum Actinomycetota; class Actinomycetes; order Pseudonocardiales; family Pseudonocardiaceae; genus Kutzneria; species Kutzneria viridogrisea. The sequence goes on along the minus strand of NZ_CP007155.1, from coordinate 4,554,162 downwards.
TGCGGCATACATCACAGAGCGTAACCATCGAGTGTGGACTGCTCGGTGACGCGCTGCTGGGTCGCCGCGAACGGCGGGTGGCGCCCGGTGTGGGCGCCACCCTGGCCGTCAGGCGCCGGACAGCGGCTGGCTGAACCGGATGCTGTTGCCGAAGGGGTCACGCAGGCCGCAGTCGATTCCGTACGGGCGTTCGGTGGGCTCGTCGGTGAACTCGACCCCCTTGGCCAGCAGCGTCTCGTATGTCTTGCGGCAGTCGTCCGTGGTGAGGAACAGCGAGCCGCCCATCGCGCCCTTGGTCAGCAGGTCCCGGACCTGCTCCGCCGTTGCCTCGTCCATCCTGGGCGGCCCCGGCTTCTCCAGCAGGATCTCGCGGTCGGCCTGACCGGGCACGTTGATCGTCAGCCACCGCATGAAGCCGAGGTCGGCGTCGGTGTTGACCTCCAGGCCGAGCTTGCCGACGTAGAAGTCGAGCGCCTCGTCCTGGTCGAGCACGAAGATCTGGGAAATCTTGATGGCGTTGAACACGTGACCGACGATAGTGCCGGCCCCACCGCGACGCTTATCCAAAACTGCTGTGCTGATCAGCCGCGGGGGCGCATCCAGGCCATCGCGAAGCAGGTCGGCACGTCGGCCAGCGGCCCACGCCGCCGGTACGCCGACGGCGACTCGCCGACGATGTCCCGGAACGTCCGGCTGAAGGTCCCGAGGCTGGTGAAGCCGACCTCCATGCAGATGTCGGTGACGTCCCGGTCGCACGAGCGCAGCAGGAACATGGCCCGCTCCACCCGACGGCGTTGCAGGTAGCGGTGCGGTGTCTCACCGAAGGTGGCGCGGAAGGTCCGACTGAAGTGCGCCGGCGAGACGTGCGCGACCCGGGCCAGCGTGGGCACGTCCAACGGCTTGGCGTAGTCCCGGTCCATGGTGTCGCGGGCCCGCAACATGCGGCGGTTGATCTCCTCCACGACACGGCTCACGTCCAGATGACATCACACGATGCGAAGGGCCGCGGCCACCACCGTGCCACCGGCCACTCCCCCTGCCGAGCACCCGGCGACTCGGGGCGCTGGGTGCGCGGACAGGCACAGTCGGTGACAACACGGCATTTCGACCGTCATCCCACACCGAAATCATTCCGTCTTTCGCAGCAACGAACGGGCCAAACCTTCAACTGTCAACTGTGAACTAATTTTTTTGACGACCCCCGCCGCTAGTCTGAAAATTGTTCGCACAGACACTTTTGACCGACTCTCACACAAGGGGCGCCCTGCGATGGGGGATTTTCGCATGCGGTCGATCGACGACCTATCGGCTCCGGCCACACGACTGTGCCCCTCCTGACCTTGACAACCACCTACCCCAGGTGAGCGCTATACCGATGACCCGGCGCAGCGGCGCGCCAGGCGCAGGTCACCGTGAACAACCATGGAAAGTTCTTCGAGGTCTTGATGCGCACCCTTTTACTTTTCGACGGTCTTGGCGGGAGCAACGACACCGTGGTCGCCGCACTCCGCACGCTTTACGCGAGACCTGAGAACCACGCCTACTTCGAGCGCGTTTTCGCCGTTGTCGACGAGGTCCTGACTTATATCGGCACCGAGGCCCGCAATGCCCTGCTGCCCGCCGGGCTCGCAATGAAGCGATGGCTGGAGCCGTCCGCTGATTCACCGCCGGGCCCGCTGGACAACTCGATCGTGGCCGGTGTGTGCGTCCACGCGTACCAGGTCTGCCACCTCCAGCCGACCGGGAACAGTGCGGACGGTGCGGTGGCGGCTCTCGGGCACAGCATCGGCTTGCAAGCGGCGGTCGTCGCCGGGATGCGACTGCGCCGGATGGACGAGTTCCTCGCGCTGGCAGCCAGTTCGCTCAAGCTGGTCGCCGTGAGCCTGGTCCGCGCCCAGCAACTGGCCGCAGGCAACGGCGCCGACCCCGACCTGGTGCGGCGCTACCTGGCGCTGGGCCGCCGGAACCGGCCGCCCAGCCCAATGGCCTCGCTGTCCGGGATGTCCCGCCACGAACTGCACGGCGCCGTACACCGCTACAACCAGGACGGTGGACGAACGCTGTCGCTGGGCCTGGTCAACTCCCCCACCACCCAGGTGCTCAGCGGATCCACCGAGGACCTGCTCGGCTTCTACTTCGCCAACGAGTCCCGCTTCGTGCAGTCCCAGGCGAGCTGGGCGTTCCTGCCCGGCACCATCCCGTTCCACAGTGCCCAGCTCGCACCGGCGGCGCAGCGGGTCCGCGAGGACCTCGGGTTCATCGGGCCGCTGCCCCGTGCCGACCAGCTGGAGCTCCCGGTGTACGCCACCGACGGGCCCCGCAACCTCCAGCGGGCGACCGACCTGGTGGACGAGTTCCTGAACCAGGTGCTGGTGCGGCCGATCGAGTGGGAGCTCGCGGCCGGGCACGCGGTCAGCGACGCACGGGTCGAACGCGTGGTGGACTGCGGCCCCGGCCCCGGCGCGCGCCGGTTCACCCGCGAATGCCTCGGTGCTGGCGCCCAGGCCGTGCGCTTCGAGTCGGTCCATCAATCCCCGCGCCGAGCTCGGTAGGAGAACAGCCATGCATTGTTTACTTTTCCCTGGTCAAGGTGTGCAGCGCAGAGGGATGGGCGCGGAACTGTTCGGCCGCTTCCCCGAGGCCACGGCACTGGCCGACGAGGTCCTCGGCTACTCGATCGAGCAGCTGTGCACCCGCGACCCGGACCGGCGCCTGCGCGACACCCGGCACGCCCAACCGGCCGTGTTCTTCGTCAACGCGCTGCTGGGCCAGCAACAGCTCACCGAGCACCCCGGCCGCTACCGGTACTTCGCCGGGCACAGCCTCGGTGAGTACAACGCGCTGGTCGCCGGTGGCGTGCTCGACCTGGCCACGGGGCTGCGGCTGGTCAAGCGGCGCGCGGAGCTGATGGCCGAGATCACCGGCGGCGGCATGTCGGCCGTGCAGGGCGTGCCCGCGGCCTTCGTCCGGCGCGCGCTGGCCGAGACGGGGCTGGGCAAGGTGTTCGTGGCCAACCTCAACGCCGACACCCAGACCACCATCGCCGGTGACCGCGCGGAGATCGCCGTGGCCGCCAAGGCGATCGGCGCCCTGCCCGGCGCCCGGGTGACCCCGATCAACGTCAGCGGCCCGTTCCACACCCCGCTGATGGACCCGGCCGCGCAGCGGTTCCGGGCCGTGCTGGCCGAGTACCGGTTCGCGGAGCCCCACACGCCGGTGGTCTCCAGCATCACCGGTGAGCTGTTCGACCCCGCCAGCGGCCCGGACCTGCTGGCACGCCAACTGTCCGCGCCCGTGGAGTGGACGCGCGCCGTCTTGGCACTGCGCGCCGCGGGCGTCACCGATTTCGACGAGGTCAACGGCCAGACCTTGAGTTCGCTCGTACGCGGGATCACTGGGAGATGGGTTAGATGAGCAAGGACATCGCGATCGTCGGTCTGTCTGTGGACGTCCCCGGGGCCCGCGACCTGGACGCTTTCTGGCAGATCATCAGCACGGGCACCAGCGTGCACCGGCCGTTCCCGCAGGACCGTCGGCACAAGCTCGACGAGTACATCCGCTACCTGCGCGCCACCAGCGTCGAGCCGGTGCCCGACCCCGACATCGACTACCACAACGGCTGCTTCCTCGACACCGTCGACACCTTCGACTACGCCGCCTTCGGGATGAACCCGCGGCAGGCCACGCTGACGGACCCGCACCACCGGATGGTCCTGCGCGCCATGGTGCTGGCCTTCGAGGACGCGGGCTACTCCGCCGACCGCTTGCGCGGCAGCAGGACCGGCGTGTTCGTCGGCTTCGCGGTCAACCCGGGGTCGACCTACCTGGACTACCTCTGCCGGATCGACCCGACCATCAGCCAGCAGGCGATCACCGGGAACATCCCGACGATGCTGGCCAACCGGATCTCGCACCTGATGGACCTGCGCGGCCCGAGCCTGGTCGTGGACTCGGCCTGCTCGGCGACCCTGGTCGCGGTGCACCAGGCCAAGAACGCCCTGCTGGCAGGCGACTGCGAGATGGCCGTGGTGGGTGGTGCCCGCATCGTGTTCGCCCCGGTCAAGCACCCGCACTCCGCCATCGGCATCGAGTCCTCCGACGGGGTCACCCGGACCTTCGACGAGGCCGCCGACGGCACCGGATTCGGCGAGGGCTCCGGCGCGGTCGTGCTCAAGCGGCTGGAGCGGGCGGTGGCCGACGGCGACCAGGTCTACGCGGTGATCAAGGGCAGTGCGGTCAACCACGACGGCAACACCGAGGGCATCACCACCCCGGACTCCGACTCGCAGTCCGAGCTGCTGCTGTCGGCCTGGCGCAACGCGGACATCGACCCCCGCACCCTCGGCTACCTGGAGGCGCACGGCACGGCGACCCGGGTGGGCGACCCGATCGAGCACGAGGGCATCAAGCGCGCCTTCGCCCAGCACACCTCGGACAAGGGCTTCTGCGCCGTGGGCACGGTCAAGGCCAACGTCGGGCACCTGTTCGAGGGCTCCGGGGTGATCGGGCTGATCAAGGCGGTCGCGGTGCTGCGCAACCGGATGATCCCGCCGCAGGCGAACTTCACCAACCCCAACCCGAAGCTCGACTTCGCCTCGGGACCGTTGTACGTCTCCACCAGCCTGAGCCCGTGGGACTCGCCTGAGGGCCCCCGCCGCTGCGGTGTGAGCGCGTTCGGCCTCGGCGGCACGAACGCGCACGTCGTGGTGGAGGAGTACACCGACACGACGGTGCGCCCCCGCGCACCGCAGGGCGAGTTCCTGTTCACCCTGAGCGCGGCCACCCCGCGCTCGCTGACGTGGCTGGTCGAGCGGTACATCCGCTTCATCGACGGCGCCGGCCTGGAGGGTGCCGACATCGCCGACGTCTGCTACACCAGCCAGGTCTCGCGCAGTTCGCACCGGCACCGGATCGCCTTGGTGGTCACCGACGTGGCCGACCTGCGCGGGCAGTTGGCCGACCTCCTGACGACCGAGCCCGCGCCACTCGGTGACGGTCCGCTGGCGGTCGAGGCCAAGTCCTACCTGCGCGGCTCCCCCGTGGACTGGGAGCGGCTGGCGGGCGATCACCGGCCCCGCGTGGTCCGGCTGCCCGGCTACGCCTTCGACGAGACGCTCGCGTGGATGCAGTTCCCCGAGACCTGGCGGTCGCAGATGTCCCTAACGACCGTCGACGAGCGCCACCCGGTGACCCACGACGTCGAGTTCCAGCCCACCGCGGCGCTCCCCGAAACCGAGATTCCCGTTGGTGCGAGCGTGGTGGCCCTGGTCGACCCGGACACCGAGGCCGAGGCGTTCCTGGCGGCCGCCGAACTGGGCGAGGTGCGGGTCCTGCGCCTGGGCGAGCCGATCGAGCCCGGCGGTGACCCCTTCACCGCCGACAGCACCGCTTCGTTCGAGCACATCGCCCGGTTGGCCGGTGAGGGCGGCGTCACGCACATCGTGCACGCCCTCGCCTTCGAGCAGGCCCCGGCCACCGATGTCGACGAGGTCGAGCGGCGGACGGGCAAGAACCTGCACAGCCTGTTCCTGTTGTCCAAGGCCCTCATGGCGGCCGGGGCCAAGGTGGACCTGACGGTGCTGACCCGCACCGCGCTCAGCGTCGAGGAGGGGGACGGCACCGTCGTCACCGAGAACTCCGCACTGGTCGGCTTCGGCAAGGTGATCGGCCGGGAGTACCCGTACATCAAGGTCAAGCACGTGGACGTGGACCTGGCGGCGGCGTCGGCCCTGCGGGCGGAGGTCTTCTCCGACCAGCACGGGCTGTTCCTGCTGCGGGGTGAGCAGCGGATGCGCGAGGTGTTCGTGGAGGTCACCGAGGTCGCCGCCGACGGCCCGCAGACCTACCTCAAGCCCGGTGGGACCTACCTGATCACCGGCGGCACCGGAGCGCTCGGCCTGGCGGTGGCCAAGTCGTTCGCCACCAAACAACCCGACATCACCCTGGTGCTGCTCAGCCGCTCCGGTGTGCCGCCGCGCGAGCAGTGGGACGAACTGCTCGCCACACCAACGGATTCGGCCGCGGCCGTCCGGATCCGGGCGGTCAGGGAGCTGGAGGAGCTGGGCGCCGCGGTCGTGGTCAGCAAGGCCGATGCCGGGGACCCGGCCTCGCTCACCGAGGCGGTCACCGCAATCCAGCGCGAGCACGGGCGGATCGACGGCATCGTGCACGCCGCGGGCCTGCCCGGTGGCAGCACGGTGATGTTCCGCGAACTGGACGAGTTCGACGCGGTGGTCCGGGTGAAGCTGCACGCGGCGTTCCTGCTCGACCAGCTCACCGCGGCCGACCGGCCCGACTTCCTCGTGCACTTCTCCTCGGTGGCCTCGGTCTTCCCGGCCCCCGGCCAGGCCGACTACGCGGCGGGCAACTACTACCTGGACAACCTCGCCCGGTCCCAGGCGGGCGGCCCGTGCCACGTGATCGCGCTGGACTGGGTCGCCTGGAAGGAGATCGGGATGGCCGTGGACCACGGGACCAACGGGGACACCATGTTCAAGGCACTGCCGACGGCGGCGGCACTGGACGTGCTGGATGCGGGCCTGCGGTCGCGGCGGTCCCGGTTGTTCGCCGGTGAGCTGCACTACCGCGGCGAGCTGATCCACCTGCTGCGCTCCTACGACGTCACCCTCTCGCCCGAGATCGGGACCAAGGTCGAGCACGAGATGCAGGCGCTGGAGGCCCGGCTGCTCAAGGAGCAGGAGAAGACCAAGGTCACCATCGCCGCGGTGCAGGTCGAGTTGACGGGCCGCGCGGACGGTGAGTACAGCGAGGTCGAGCGGTCGGTCGCGCAGTGCCTGGCGCTGGCCTTCGGCTACCCCGCACTGGACGTGGAGGCCGACTTCTTCGACCTGGGTGGCGACTCGATCATGGCCGCCTCGGTGGCCGGCAACATCGCGGTCTACCACGACGTGCAGTACGACGTCGCGGACCTGCTCGCCGACCGGACGATCGCCGAGATCGCCTACCACGTCGAGGACCTGGCCGAGTTCGCGGCGGACGCCGCCTGAGCCGCGAACGGATCGGGAAACGGCATGACGGACATGACCACCGGGCCCGCGCTGCGCCGCATCGTGGGTTTCGCACTGCCCCTCACCGCGGCCAACCTGCTCCAGCAGGGCTACCTGCTGGTCGACAGCGTCGTCGTCGGGCACTACCTCGGCGTGGAGGGGCTGGCCGTGGTGGGGACCTGCGGGCCGCTGTTCTACCTGTTGAACTCGATGTTCATCGGGCTGGGCACGGCGTTCACCATCCGGCTGGCCCACCTGCGGGGCGCCGGGCAGGAAGGGCAGCGGCGCGGCGTGGTGCTCTCGCTGGCCCTGCTGGCGGCCGTCTGGTCGGCGGGCTGCGTTCTGCTGGCCACCACGCTGGCTGGTCCCGCCTTCGCCCTGATGGGGATCCACGGTCCGCTTGCGGTCTCCTGCGCCCAGTTCTTCGCGACGTTGTCGATCGGCTTCCCGGGCATGTTCGGCACGGCCGCCGTCAGCGCCTACCTGCGCGGCCTGGGCAACTCACGGTCGGCGATGTGGGTGCAGGCGGTGGGCAGCGTGGCCAACATCGCTCTGGTCTGGCTGTTCGTGGCGGTGCTGGACGGAGGGGTCCGCGGTGCGGCGCTGGCCACGGTGGTGTCCAGCACCGCGGCGCTGGTCGTGGGCTTGGTCTACTCGGCCAAGGTCTACCCAGTGCCGCGGACCGGGTCCGCACCGGCAGTGCGGCGTGAGCTCGTCGACGCCATACGACTGGGATTCCCCCTGGCCAGTCAGCACATCATCCTCTCGGTGGGGATCATGGTGCTGGTCTGGATCATCCAGTCCTACGGCGCGGTGGTGCTCGCCGCCTTCACGGTCGCCTCCCGGCTGGAACTGTTCACCTGCATGCTGTTCCTGGACTTCTCCGGTGGCGTGACCACGTTCGCGGCCCAGAACCTGGGCACCGGGGACAGTGCGCGGGCCAGGCGGGGCCTGCTGCACACGATCGCGCTGACCATCGGGTTGTCGGCACTGGTCGCCGGGGTGGTGCTGCTGGCGCGCTCACCCATCGCCGGGCTGTTCACCGACGACCTGGCCACGCAGGCGCTCACCGAGCACTACATCCTGATCGTCTACCCGTTCCTGGTGCTCTACACCGTGATGGTGGTCGCCCACGGCTACCTCAACGGTGCGCGCCGCACCACCGCGCCGTTGATCTGCACGATCATCGCCTTCGTGCTGGTGCAGATCCCGTTCGCCTACCTGCTGCACGGGCCCGTTGGCGTCGACGCCGTCATGTGGGCGGTGGTCGCGGGCTGGTCGGCGGGGCTGACCTACAGCCTGTTCTGCCTGCGCCGCGTGCTGTTCGCGCGCCCGGAACCGGTGCTGAGCACAGCGCCGTGACCGGCGAGTTACTGGACATGAAGGGTTCATCGTGATCACCAAGAGCACAGCCACGGCCGAGTTCCACGGCGGGCGGTCCCGGGTCGCCGCCCTGGCCTGGGGGCAGCAGGCCACCTGGGACGTCATGCGGGGCTGGCCGCACGAGGACCGGTCGTTCTTCACCCTCACCCGGTGGCTGCCGGTTCCGCTGCTGCTCGGGCTGGGCGAGGTACTGGAGCAGATCAGCGAGCTGGTGCGGCGCCACGAGTCGCTGCGCACCCTGTACCACCCGACCCACCGGGGTGAGGCGACCCAGGAGGTGCTGGCCTCGGGCGCGGTCACCGTCGAGGTCTTCGACAGGCCCGCCGAGGACCCGGTGGACTTTGCCACCATCGTCAACGACTGCATCGCGCGCATGAAGGCAACGGGGTTCGACCACGACAAGGAGCTCCCCGTCCGGTTCTCCGTCGCCACCCACGAGGGGATCCCCGTACTGCTGATGTTCGGGGTCTCCCACCTGTCCGCCGACCACATGAGCACGGACCTGCTCTCGGCCGAGCTCACCGCTCTCCTGAAGGCCCGCGCGGACGGCACGGCCGCACCGGCGGCCAGGCAGGCCCTGCAACCGGTGGACCTGGCCACGATGGAACACTCGCCGGAGGGACAGCTGTGCAACGTCGAGGCGATGCGCTACCTGCGGCAGCAACTGGATCGGCTGGCGCCCGGCCTGGTGCCCGTGCGGGCGGTCCCCTCCTCGCCGCGCTTCTTCCGAGCCGAACTCGAATCCGACGCCATCCCGGTGGCCGTGCGCGCGGCGGCCCGCCGGTACCGCAGCACCACCTCCGTCGTGCTGCTGTCGATCACCACCGCACTGGTCCGCTGCTTCTGCCCGGGACCGGTGTACCCGCTGGACATCATGCAGAGCAACCGGGTCGCGCCCGAGCTGTTCGCCACCGTGTCGAGCTTGAACCAGGCCGTTCGCACGGCGGTGGACCTGGCCGCGGGGTCCTTCGGCGAGGTGCTGTGCCAGTCCGAGTCGGTGATGGCCGCGGCCCGACGCCACTCCAGGTACGACGGCCGCGCCGCGAAGGAGGTGGTCCGCACCGTCGCCAGCTCGCGCGGCACCGAATTCGAACCCGGTTTCCAGTTCAACGACATGTGGTCGACAGTGGCGAAGTCGGCGGCCGGGCCCGCCGGGGGCTTGGCCGAACTGGACCGGCTGACCGAGACCACGACCTTCGACTGGCCGCAGAAGACGGACTCCGAGGGCATGGCGATCTTCCTGGACACCCGTGGCACGCCCGAGCGGATCAACCTGTCACTGATGGCCGACACCGCGTTGCTGCCACCCGAGGACATCCGCGCGTTCCTCTTCGCGTTCGAGCGGATCGCGATCGTGCTGGCCACCAGCGACATCACGTTCACCCAGATCGAGGAGTTGTTCGCCGAACACCGGACCCACGCGGGGAACCGCAGCGGGAGTTGACGGCCCGAGGTTCACCGCCCCGGTCATATCACCCGAACGCGACATTACTTTCCGCGATTTTCGGTATACGGTAAGTCAACATGGTGGTTAGGTTCGGCTCTCGACTGCGGCGAGCCGAGGACAGCCATGGTGACGATGGCGCAACTGCGGGACGTCAACCTTACATCGTGGCGCGACGCCGCCCGAGGATGGCTCACCTTGTCCCAGCACACGAGACAGGCCGCACTCGACATCCGCGACCAGGGAGCCGGGCCGGTCTCCGACGCATGGCGCGACGAGGTCGGCCAAACCGCCTACGAGGTGCTGAACAAACTCGCCATCGAGTACGACATGGCCGCTGACGTCGTCAAGGGCGCCCAACTCGTCCTCGACGGCCTGGCCGACGCCGTCGAGATCGCCCAGAGGGAACTGACCTCCGCGCTCTCGCTGGTCGCGCGGCCGATCTCCGTGACCGAGGACGGCACCGTGCACGTCGACCTCGCCATGACGCTCGCCCCCGCGGAAGTCGAGCAGGTCACCAAGCGAGCCGCCACGATCGAGAAGATGATCTGTGACGCCGTCGAAGCCGCCAGCCAAGCCGACCAGACCGCCGCCCAGGCTCTGGACAAACTGCGACATGGCACCGAGCTAGCGATCACCGGAGACCGCGACCACGACATCGACCAAGCCCTGGCACTGCAAGAAGACGCCTCCCTGGCCCAGGTCAACGCCCTGCACTTCACGCTGCCCCACGGGCAGGGCCCCGACGTGGTCGCCGCGTGGTGGAACGGCCTGACCGAGCGCGAACGCCAGGAACTCCAGCTCGCGCTGCCCACCGAACTGTGCGACCTGGACGGCATCCCCGACACGGTGAAAGCCGACCTGCGCGGTCACGACGGCTACGACCGCATGGCCGTGGTGAAGTACGCCCTCGACCACGTCGAGGACACCAGCATCGACAAGTGGCCGTCCAACTGCACCCAGTTCGTCTCCACCGCCCTGTCCGCCGGAGGCATTCCCGCAGCCGGGCCCTATCCCCTGCTCGGACCGCAGTGGCACGACGGCGGCGACTGGCCGTTCACCAACCCCTCCCGCGCCTGGGTCAACTCCCAGGCCTCCCACGACTTCATGCTCGACCACGGCGGCACCGAAGTCCCCCGCGGTGAGGCGAAACCCGGGGACGTCATCTACTTCCGCAACGGCAAGGGCGAGGTCTACCACGCCGCGATGGTCACCGCGGTCACCCCCGACGGCGACATCAAGTACACCCAACACACACCCGGCCGCACCGACAGCACCCTCGACGGCCGAGCCAGCTCCATCCGCGACGACCAAGGCTCCAACGACATCGCCATCGTCCGCGTCAAACCAGATTGGGCGGCATCGTGAGCCGAACGCGAGGATGGATCCTGGCCGTCGTGGCCGTGACCGCGTTGGCGTCGGTGGCCATGGCGGTGATCACCGACATCCGGGCGCTGCACGCCGACATCGACTTCCTCGGCCCCCAGGGCCCCAGCTGCACGACGATCCGCGCCACGAACTGCCTGCCCTGCGAGCTGTCCACCCAGGCCACCGTCTGGGCGGTCGCCGCACTGGTACTCACCTGCGTCACCGTGGCGCTGGCCTGGCCGCGTCGCCGCACCCGCGCCGCGATCGCTGTGCTGGTGGCTCCCGTGCTGCTGCTCGGGCCGCTCGCGGTCACCGCGACCGCGACCGCCGCCGCCGATCTGTCCGCCTACACCACGCAGATCACCGACCTGGGGGCCCTGTGCCAGCACCGGTAGACACCCAGCCCGCGCTGCGCCACCCGACGACCTGGCCCGCATCGCGGCTGCTCGCCGCGGCGCTCATCGGCGACGCCATCACGATCGGCCTGGTCCAGGCAGCCATGCCCGCCTACCAGCAGTGGGTACACCAGATCGCCACCAACTGCGCCCGCTGGGCGTTCGCGACCGTGCCGACCGAGGTGTACCTCGCCTACTGGATCGCCCTGCTGGTCGCCGGCGGGACGGCGTGGTTGACCTGGCTCGCCCTCACCACGCCCGGCCACCCAGCCGTCCGGATCTGCGCGGTCGTCCAGGCGGTCCTCGTCGTCCTGCTGCTCAGCCAAGTCGCGCTGCTGGCCTACGACCTGCACACGGGGTCGCTGCCGCTGTACAAGCACTGCAACTGACCCGTGGGAAGGGAACCGTGGCCATCGACATGCAACCCGGTGAGGTCAAGCGCATCGCCGGCACGCTTCACAATGCCACCGACCAGGCCGACCGTGGCGTCACCACCTCACTCGCCCCCAGCCTCACCACGGCCACCGCCACCGCCCCCTGGCAGAGCGCGTCGGCACTGCGCGACTGTGCCACCGCCTGGCAGAACCACCTGAGCGAGCTCATCGGCCGCACCCACCAAGCCGCCGACCGGCTGCGCACCACCAGCGACCACTACGCGCAGGTCGACCAGCGCCTCACCAAGGTCTTCACCGACCTGCACCCCTGACCCCGAGCCTCCTGTGCCGCCCCGATCCGTTGGCCAGCAACGATTTCAGGAACTCCGAACACCACAGCGTGCCCTGACGAGACCGATCAACGACCATCGCTCGTCGGAGCACAGCCGAAACCGCGCGATGCTGCGGCCCGCGCTGGGGTGCTGGTATTGCTGTCGCGTGCCGACCCGTTGTTCAGGTCGCGTTGTTCAGTTCGGCTCGATCGACACTGAACAAGCCTGTGCGGTGTAAGCCAGTACCTGGGCGGTGATCGCGAGCCTGACCACGTCGCAGACGGCCAACCGAGGTCGACATCGCCCACCACGAGCCATCGACGCAACCGCACATCGGTACAGCCGCGAACAGACACAGCGTACCGAGGCAGTGAACAGGGGGAATCGCTATGCGCGCAACGATCGCCACCGCCGTCGTTCTGGCGGCCACAGCGCTGACAGTGGCGGGCGGCCAAGCGCTCGCCGCCGCCAAGCCCACGGCCGTCGCCAGTCCAGCCAACTGCGGATGGCAGCCTGCGAACAACGACAACAACACCTCTGGCCGATTCGCCGATGATGGCGTGAACATCCGCAGCGGCGACTCGACCTCTTGTGCCGTTCTGGGGCTCGGGTACAAGAGCCACACGATTACCCTGCGCTGCTTCTGGAATGGGTTTGTCTACCTCACCGATAACACCACTGGCGTGACGGGCTGGAGCGCTGTCGACTACGTGAACTGGCCTGGTGGCCTCAACGACTGCTGACTCGGTGACGGGTGTCGCTGGCCGACTGGTGGTGCCGCGGCCAGCGGTACGGCCCGTACCCGCTATCAGCGGGGCTCACCGAGCCAGCGGCCGAGCGCAGGTTCCAGGTCATCCGCGCTGCCGGCCCAGCACACGTAGCCGTCCGGCCGGATGAGCATCGGCTCGGTGTCGGCGCCCTGACCCGCGCGGTCCACCCTGTCCGACCAGAGGTCGGCGACCTTGGCGAACGTGTCGGCCGGGTCGAGCAGGACACTTCGCCCGGACCGCAGCAGTTCGTGCACCCGGACCGCGCCAAGGTCCAGATCCGGCGAAGGACGGCCGACGAGCGGATGGGCCTCGGCACCCGGCATCGGGTAGCGGATGGCCATCCCGGACAACATGTCGGCGAGATGGTGCTGGACCTCCGGCAGCTGCGTCATGGCCGTGAAGATCTCCCTGGTAGCCGCCACGTCCGGGTTGCGGGTGCCCTCCCAGTCCATCAGCAGGCTCTGCGCCTGGACGTTGCGCAGCACGGCGGCCCCGACCGGGTGGCGTTCCGTGTGATACGTGTCGAGCAGGTTCTCCGGTGCCCAGCCGTGCACGGCGGCGCCAAGCTTCCACCCGAGATTGAGCGCGTCCTGCATCCCGGTGTTCATGCCCTGCGCGCCGAGCGGAAGGTGCACGTGGGCGGCATCGCCAGCCAGGAACACCCGCCCGTGCCGGTACCGCGTGACCTGCCGGGCCGCGTTGGTGATGCGGCGGGCGTAGCGCAGTTCGAGCAGTCGCACCCGCGCTCCGAACACGGTGCGCAGGCCGTCGCGGATCTCGTCCTCGGTGACCGGGACCTCCCTGGGCAGCGACCGGTCCGGCCCGCCCAGGACGAGCCTGCGCAGCTCCCTGCCCTGCGGATCGGTGCCGAGCGGGAACAGTGCGGCGAAGTGCCCGTCGTCGTTCCAGGTGTGCGACATCAACTGATCAATGCCGCTCAACCGCACGTCGGAGGCGATCATGGTCGAGGTGCCCGGCCGACCGGGGAACTCGGCCCGCAGCAACGAACGCACCATGCTGTGGGCACCGTCGGCGGCGACGAGGTACCGGGAACGGACGGTGACCCCGTTGGCGAAGGTCGCGGTGACCCGATCCCCGTCCTGGACGAGGCCGACCAGTTCGTGGTCGCGCCGAATGTGAATGCCTTGTGCGGCAAGGTGTTGCTCGAAGAACCCCTCGATCACCACCTGGGGCACGAACCGCCACGGCAGGCGGTGCCGAACGAGGTTGGGCGGCAGCGCGATACCGGCGAAGTGGCCGGTGCCGATCGGGTGGTTTCCGGTGGCCAGCAACGGTTCCAGCAAGCCGCGCTGGTCGAGTGCCTCCAGCGTGCGGGACTGCACGCCGCCTGCCTTGGACAGGTCGCTGCGCTGGGACAGCTTGTCGACCACCACGGTCGACACCCCCGCCACCAGCAGTTCGTTGGCCAGTGTCATACCGGTCGGGCCCGCGCCGACGATGAGCACCTCGGTGTCCATGGATTCTCCCCTGGTTGTGTCGATCAGGACAGGGGCAACGCTCCGCCCGCCAGCACGCCTGGGCCAGAAACCGGCTTGATTGCGTTGGTATCCGTCGCTGATTACCCTCAGATCGGTGGAATCCGACTACGATGAGCTGGATCGTCGGCTCGTGCACGCCCTGCAGATCGACGGTCGGGCCGCGTTCAGCACTATCGCCGAGGTTCTTGGCGTGTCGGATCGCACCATCGCCCGCCGCTACGCCAGATTGCGGTCGGCCGGAGCGGTGCGAGTGGTCGGCGGAGTCGACCCGACCGCGTTGGGCGCGGTGCTGTGGTTCCTGCGGGTGCGATGCGCGCCCGCCGTATCGGTCCCGGTCGCCGAGGCGCTGGCCAGACGCCCGGACACGTCCTGGGTGAGCCTCACCTCCGGCGGCACCGAGATCACCTGCACGGTCCGCACCGAGAGTGAGGCCGACAGCGAGACGCTGCTGCTGGCCAAGCTCCCCCGCACCCAACGCGTGGAGGGGGTGACCGCGCACTCCGTGCTGCACGCCTTCTACGGCGGCCCGGACAACCTGATCGCCAAGCTCGGCTCACTGGACGACAAGGCGATCGAGCGACTGCGCCCACCCCCGGTGCCGCACCGACCGGGACCGGTGCGGCTCGATGACAGCGACCGGAAGCTACTCGCCACGCTCGCCACCGACGGTCGGACCGGGTTGGAGCAGTTGGCCGCGGTGACCGGCTGGTCACCGACGACGGTCCGGCGCCGGATGCGGGAACTGCGCGAACGCGGGGTGCTGTACCTGGACATCGACGTCGACCCGCGCCTGTTCGCCCTCGGTACCCGAACCCTGCTCTGGCTCTCGGTCGCACCCACGTATCTGGCGGAGGCCGGTGCGGCGCTGGCCGAGCATCCCGAGGTCGCGTTCGCCGCCGCCACGACCGGGCCGACGAACCTGTGCGCGAGCGTGGTGTGCGCGGACCAGCGCGAGCTGTACCGGTACCTGACCACCCGGGTGGCCGCGCTGCCAGCCATCACGCACGTCGAGACGGCACCAGTGATCAGGACCGTCAAGCGGGCCGCGAACGAACCGTGACGACCGGGCAACCTGTGGATGCAGTGGTCATCTTCGGGCGTGCGGTGAACAGCCCTGCTCCGCCCCCCAGCGAGGCGGATCAGGCAGTCCCCGGGTTGAGCAGACGTTCGTTGAGGAACTGCCGCGCGGTGCTGACGTTGTGGACCGGGTCCTCGTCCATCAGCGCGGACACCTCAGAGTCGGCGTGGGCGGCGGCGGTCGAGCGCGGCAGCATGACGTTCTCGTAGGCGCGGGCGGCCTCATCAAGATCGGCGTGGGTGGCGACGGCCGTGGCCAGATCGCTGCCGTCGATCAGGGCGAGGTTGGCGCCAATGCCGTGGGGCGGCAGGAGGTGGGCGGCGTCGCCGAGCAGCGTGACGCCGGGGACGTGGTCCCAGGTGTGGCCCACCGGCAGCACGTGGATGGGGCGGTTGACGAATCCGCCGTCGCTGCGGCGGATGAGGTCGAGCAGGCTGTCGTGCCAACCGTCGAACCGGGCCAGGAGGTGTTCGCGCACGGCCTCGGTGTCGGCGAGGTCGATGCCAGCGGTCACATGCCAGTCGATGGGGATGTCCTCGAAGGAGGCGTACACGCGGACGTGCCCGCCGCTGTTGCGCTGGGCGCCCAGCATCGAGGGACCCGCTCCTGCGACCATGCTGCCGGAGCCGATCAGGTTCGCGAGCGCGGGGTGGCGGGTGTCGACGTCATCGAGGAACGTTTCCACCAGAGTGTTGCCCGTGTAGGTAGGAGTGGCGGCGGACACGGCCGGGCGGGTGCGCGACCAAGCGCCGTCAGCGCCGACCACGAGATCGAAGACTTCCGTTGTGCCGTCACCGAAATGCACGCGGGCGGTGCCGTCGTCCTGTGCGGTGACCCCGTCAACCGAGTGTCCCCAGTGGACAGTTCCGGGGGTGAGGGAATCCAGTAGCAGCTCGCGTAGTTGGCCGCGATCGACCTCGGGTGCGAAGTACTCGTCCTCGGCGGGTTGCTCGTGGTGCACCATCGCGGCGGTGACCGGGTCCAGCATGCGCAGTTCCTGCGCTTCGGGGCGGGCCACCACGCGGAACTGCTCGGACAGGCCGACGGCGCGCAGCGCGGCCTGACCGGTCGGGGCGTGCAGGTCGAGCATGCCGCCCTGCCAGCGGACGGCCGCGGAGGCCTCCCGCTCGAACACGGTCACCGGGTGGCCGTGGACTTGAAGGCCGCGAGCGCAGGCCAGGCCGCCGACACCAGCGCCGATGACCGCGATGCGGGGCGAGCTCATGGATGGGTCCTTCCAGATCGAGGTTCCCCGCCAGAAAAGCACAGCAACTACAAACGTGCAACGACTTAACTATTTGAGTACTACACCTTTGTTGGGTACCGTGCCGAGGTGGACGAACAGCTCGGGCGCCGTGAGCGCAAGAAGGCACAGACCCGCAAGGCGCTGGCCGATGCCGCGCTGGACCTGTTCCTCGCCCGCGGCTACGACCAGGTGGGGGTCAAGGAGGTGGCCGACGCGGCGGACGTGTCGGTGACCACGTTGTTCAAGTACTTCCCCAGCAAGGAAACCCTGGTCTTCGACCTCGACGAGGACGTCGAGACGGCGCTGGTGGCCGCGGTGCGCGACCGTGCCGCCGGCCAGTCCATCCCGCAGGCCCTCCGCGAGCACCTCGCGACGCGGCTGGCCGACCGCCCCGACTACCCGCACATCGAGGCGTTCCGACGCTTGGTCGAGCAGACCCCGGCACTGCGCGACTACGCCAGCCGTATGTGGCTACGCCACGAAACCGCGCTGGCACAGGCAATTGCCGCAGAGGTCGGCGTTCAGGAGGACGACGTCAAGTGCGCCGCCCTCGCCCGGTTCGCCCTCGAAGCGGTCCAGCTGGCGCGCAGGTACGCCGATGCACCCCAGATGATCGACCCGATCTTCGATCTGCTCGAACGCGGCTGGTCGGCCACCCACAAGTGCCGCGTGGCTCGAATCGTCAGCGACACCGCCGGGCGTTGAGCCGGGCGGCCTGGCGGGTCAGGTGGTCGCGCTCGGCGAGGTTGGGGGCCTTGTGGGCCGCCTCGGCGTACAGCCGCGCCGCCGTCGCCAGGTCCCCGTCGCGCTCGTGGAGGTACGCCGCCACCGCGGTATGGCGGGGCAGTGAGTC
Source organism: Kutzneria viridogrisea DSM 43870 (assembly GCF_000525635.1). Classification (NCBI taxonomy): domain Bacteria; kingdom Bacillati; phylum Actinomycetota; class Actinomycetes; order Pseudonocardiales; family Pseudonocardiaceae; genus Kutzneria; species Kutzneria viridogrisea. The sequence continues at coordinate 4,536,413 of NZ_CP007155.1, read as the reverse complement.
GTCCAGCGCCGCGAGTGCCGCCAGACCGGCGCGCGGTCCATCGGCCTCGCCGACCGCCACCGCGCGGTTGAGCCGGACGACCGGGCTGTCGGTCAGGCGCGCGAGCTCGTCGTACCACTCGACGATCTGCACCCAGTCGGTCTCCTCGGCGGTGGGCGCGTCAGCGTGCAGTGCCGCGATGGCGGCCTGGGCCTGGAACTCGCCCAGCCGGTCGCGGGCGAGGGCCGCCTGCAGGATCTGGACGCCCTCGGCGATCGACTCGGTGTCCCACCGGCCGCGGTCCTGCTCGGCGAGCGGCACCAGGCTGCCGTCGGGCGCGGTCCGGGCGGCGCGCCGGGCGTGGTGGAGCAGCATGAGGGCGAGCAGCCCCGCCACCTCGGGGTGGTCGATCGCGGCCGCGAGCTGCCGGGTGAGCCGGATGGCCTCGGCGGCGAGGTCGAGGTCACCGGAGTAGCCCTCGTTGAAGACCAGGTAGAGGACGCGCAGCACGGTTGCGACCTCGCCGGGCTGGTCGAACCGCACGCCGGAGACGGTGCGCTTGGCCCGGCTGATGCGCTGCGCCATGGTCGCCTCGGGCACCAAATAGGCCTGGGCGATCTGGCGGGTGGTCAGCCCGCCGACGGCGCGCAGCGTGAGCGCGACCGCGGAGGACGGCGTCAGCGACGGGTGGGCGCACAGGAAGTACAGCTGGAGCGTGTCGTCCACCGCGGGCGCGGGCCCGGGCACCGGCTCCTCCTCGACGAGGTCCTCACGCCGACGGCGGGCGGCGTCGGCCCGTGCCGAGTCGAGGAACCGGCGCCAGGCCACGGTGACCAGCCAGCCCTTCGGGTCCCGCGGCGGGTCCGCCGGCCAGACGCGGATCGCCTCGACCAGCGCGTCCTGCACGGCGTCCTCGGCCGCCGCGAAGTGAGCTCCGCGGCGGACGAGGACGGCGAGCACACTCGGGGTGAGGCTGCGGAGCAGGGCCTCGTTCATCTGGGAGGTCACTCCGTGGTGGTGTGCTGCGAGCCCAGGAACGGGCGCAGCTCGAGCCACTCGTGGATCGGCTCCCCGCCCGCCCCAGGGGCGGCCGACAGTTCCCCGGCCAGCTCGACGGCGCGCTCGTAGCTGTCGACGTCGATCACCATCCAGCCGGCGATGAGGTCCTTGGTCTCGGCGAACGGGCCGTCGGTGACCGGCGGGCGCCCCGCACCGTCGGAGCGGACGAACCTGCCCTCGGGGGCGAGCGCCTGGCTGTCGACGAACTCGCCGGTCCCCTCCAGCCGGTCCGCGAAGTCGCGCATGTACTGCATGTGGGCCGAGATCTCCTCCGGGGTCCACTGGTCCATCGGCACGTTGTTGACCGAAGCCGGAGCGCCGCGGTAGTGCTTGAGCAGCAGGTACTTGGCCATCGGGTGTCTCCTCGGTACTGGTGCGACCCGTTCTGGTCGCGTTCACCCCTGGGACGGAGCCAGCCACGGGTTCTCGACATCGCCGTCCGAAAATTTTTTTGGCTCTCGCGGATGAACCGGATGAGCCGTCTCGGGGTGTCCGGGTCCAGCTGGCCACACCCTACACACAGTGACCCCTTACGACTGAAGGTGTGCCATGAGGACACCCCTGCCCCACGGGGTGCCCTCATGGCGGCGGTCAAGCCACGGTGAGCACGTACTCGGCAGTGCCGGACTTGCCAGCGCTGTCGGTGCCCGTGACTGTGATCTTGTAGGTGCCCGCCTGGAACGGCGCCGAGACGTGCATCGTGGAGCTGCCTGACCCCGACACGGTCGGCGGGCTGAAGTACGGCGCGAACGGCAGACCGGAACCGGTGGCCGACAACTTGACCGTCCCACTGCCACCGCTCACACCGACGGTGGCCTGGGCGAACCCGCCGGGACGGGTGCTGCCCGAACCCGGTGACACGGTCAGCTTCAGATCACCCGGCTGCGGACCGCCGTCGCCGACGGTGAGCGTGAGGGTGGCCGTCTTGGTGCCCGAGGTTCCCTTGCCCGTCACGGTGATCTTGTAGTCACCGTCCGGTGTGGACGATCCCGTGGAGATCGTGAGCTTGGCGTTGTCCCCGGAGTTGACCGTGGTCGGCTGGAACGTCGCGGTCGCCCCGGCGGGCAGCCCCGAGGCGGACAGCTCGACCTTCTCCGTGCCCTGGTCACCGGCCGTGCTGGTGACGGTGGTGGACACCGAGGAGCCTGCCTTGACCTTCGCCGCCGACGGGCTCACCCCGATGGCGAACTTGCCATCGGTCGGCGGCGGGCCGTCGTCCACCTGCTGATGGGCCCAGTCGCCCATCTCGTTGGTGAGCCTGCCGTAGATGCTGAACCGCTCGCACTGACCGGCGCCCCAGGAGGTCACGCCGACGACGATCCCGTCGACCAGCAGCGGGCCGCCGCTGTCCCCTGAGCAGGTGCCGGTGTGGCCGTCGTTGTACCCGGCGCACACCATCAGGTCCGGGTTGACCCTGATGTTGAAGACCTGGCAGACCTTGTCGGCGTCGTTGATCGGCAGCTTCGTCGTCTTCAGCACACCGGAGGCCGACCCGGTGCCGGTGCTCTTGCCGTATCCGACCGCGGTGCCCTCCTTGCCGGGCGCGGTCAGTGCGCTGTCCTTGGAGGAGGCGAACTTGGCCCACTTGTCCTGCGGCACCGGCAGGTCGTCGGCGACGGTCACCACGGCCACGTCGTAGCCGGTCTGCCAGCCGCCCTCGCCAGCGTACTTGGGATGGACCTTGTAGTCGGTGACCTTGGTACGGAACTTCTCGCTGCCCACGACGTTCAGGTCGTCGCTGCCGTACCAGTAGCTCTTGGCGCCCTTGGCGTCGATCATGCAGTGCGCGGCGGTCAGGATCTTGCGCTTGCCGACGACGGAGGCGGTGCAGGACTGCCCCTGCGGGCCGCCGCCACCCTCACGCATGCCCGCGATGACGAACGGGAACGCGTTCACGGTGGTCTTCTCACCGCCGATGATGTTGGGCTGGGCCGCCTGCTCGGGCAGGGCCGCGGCGGCGGAGGGCTCGGCGTGGGCGAGCCCGCCGAGTGAGAGCGAGGACGCCGCCAACGCCAGCAGGAGCGCCACCACCGAACGTGGTGTCTTCATGGTCGTGTTTCCTTTCCGGAGTGCAGGGATCCGGGAACGGTCAGAAGGTCAGGGTCCACGCCGTGAGCGTGCCGGTGTCGAACTTGTAGACGTCCTGGACCGCGAGCTTCCAGGTGCCGTTGGCGTTCTCGGCGGCGGCGTTGACGGTGTAGCTGGTGTGCACACCGGCGGCCGAACCGATGTCACCGGACTTCTTGAGCACGTAGCTGGTTCCGCTGGGACCGATCAGACTGATGGCGAGGTCGCCGGTGTAGGTGTGGTCGATGTCGACCTTCACCGACAGGGTGGCCGGCGCCCTGCCCTCGCAGCCGGACTGCTGCACCTCGTTGCTCACCACGGCACCGGCGTCGGGGATGTCCAGCCTGGTGGAGTTGGTCTTCGGACCACACTTCGTCGGCTGGCCGCCGCCGATGAAACCGGTGTACAGCAGCTTGTTCGGGGATCCGCTGCCCGGGTTCTTGACCGCGCCGTCGGTGGCGTTGTTCACCAGTGCGTCCCGGACCTGCTGCGGGGTGGCGCCCTTGTTCGCCGACAGGTAGAGCGCCGCCGAGCCCGTCACGTGCGGGGTCGCCATCGAGGTGCCGGACATGTTCGAGGTGCTGCCGTTGGACAGCCCGAGCGAGGTGACGTTGACCCCAGGGGCGAAGATGTCCACACAGGACCCGTAGTTGGAGAACGACGCCCTGGTGTCACCGCTGTCGGTGGCACCGGCGGTGATCGCCTCGGGCACCCGGGCCGGGCTGGTGTTGCAGGCGTCCGCGCCGCTGTTGCCCGCGGCGACCGCGTAGGTGAATCCGGCGGCCACGGACTTCTTCAGCGCCTCGTCGCCGACTCCGACCTGGTCCATGCCCAGGCTCATGTTGGCCACCGCGGGCTTCACGCCGTTGCCGGTCACCCAGTCCATCGCGTCGACCGCGGCCGAGTCCGGGCCGTTGCCAGTGCAGTCGTTGCCCAGCACCTTCAACGCGACGATCTTGACCTTCTTGGCAACGCCGTAGGTCGTGCTGCCGATGGTGCCCGCGGTGTGCGTGCCGTGCCCGTTGCAGTCCACGCCCTGGCCGCCGACGAAGTCCTTGCCGATGCTGGCGCGGCCCCCGTACTCGGGGTTGTCGGTCTTGATGCCGGTGTCCAGGTCGTAGGCGGTGACGCCCTCCCCGGCGTTGTTGTAGGTGTACTTCTTGTCCAGCGGCAGGTTCTTCTGGTCGATCCGGTCCAGCCCCCAGGTCGGGTCGTCCTGGGTTTCGCTCGCCTTCGCGGTGCCGTCCTGGTACACCGTGCGCACGGTCGGGTCCCCGGCGAGACGGCGGGCCTGCTGCTCGCTCATCGCCCTGACCGAGAAGCCGTGGATGGTGTTGACGTAGGTCGAGCGGACCTCACCGCCGTACCGCTGGGTGAGCGAGGTCGCCGCCTGGCCGACGGCACTCGCGGCCAGCTGCGTGTCCTCCTTCAACACCACGATGTACTGGTCGCCCCAGTGCTGCTTCGCCTGCACCACAACGCCTTCCGGCTGCGCTGCGGAGGCCGGGACCGCTCCGGCGAGTCCGACCGCGGTGGCCACCGCGACACCGATCGCGAGGCCGATCGTTCGTATCCTGTTGTGCATGGTCGTCTACCTCCAAGGAGTGGGATGAAAAGGACAGCCACTCGTTGGTCTACCTTGGGGCAGCCATACGGACCGAACAATCGAGGCGGTGGTCCGTAAGTGTACGCATCTATTGCAGTTCCCGGCGTGAGCGCAGGCCGAGTTTGCGCAGCACCTTGGCCACGTGCTGCTCGACGGTTCGCCGGGACAGGAACAGCACCTCGGCGATCTCACGATTGGTGTGCCCCCGCGCGAGCAGACCGGCCACGGCCTGCTCCCGTGGCGAGAGATCGTTGCCGTAGCCTCGTCTTCCCCGTTTCGAGGGGCAGCGCGTGCCAAGGCCGCGCAGCACGTGTCGGCACCGCGCGGCGTCCCTGGACGCACCCAACTCGTCCAGGGTCTGCGCGAGTTCCACCAGGGTGTCGGCCGCGTCCTCCTCATGCAGTCGCAGGCGGCACAACGCGATCCGCTCGGTGAGCAGATGAGCTGGGTAGATCAGCCCAAGCTGGTCGTAACGCTGACGGGAGCGGATGAAGGCATCCCTCGCGACGAGGTGGTCTCCGTTGTGCTCGGCGACCAGGCCCACGGCGACACCGATCGCCGCGGTGGCCAGCGGGGTGTCCAGTCCCTCGACCGCCACGCGGAGCTCGTCGATCGCCCGCTCGGCATCGGCCACTCGCCCGCCGGCGCAGTACGCGGCAACGGCGGCCGGAACCAGTTCACCGCCCCACGACCAGACCCCCTTACGCCGCAACATGGCGAGGCCGGTGTCCACGGCAGCGCACGCCGGGCTGATCTCGTTGCGTGCCAGCAACATCGAGACCATCGCCGCCTGCGCGGCGATCACCACTGGCGTGAACGCGTTTTCCGGGGCGGCCAGCCCCGTCCTGGCCAGGTGCTCCTCGGCGCTGCTCCACTCTCCCCTGGCCACTGCGAGCCAACCGAGCACCAGCGCGAGTTCGGTGGTCACCGGGAAGAGTTCCCGGTTGGCGTGCAGCAACTCCGCCGCGCGTTCGTCGAGGCCCGCCCACTTCCCGGTGTACCAGTCCAGCCTGACCTGGGTGGCCTGGCCCGAGCTGACGATGAACGTCGCGCCGGTGTCCGCGGCCAGCCGGTACCCCTTCCACAGGTGGGTGAGCGCCTTGTCGTAGTGGCCGGTCCACGAGCAGGCGTCCGCCACGTTCAAGTGCGTCCTGGCCAGCTCGCGGCGCTCCTCGATGCTGTCGGACGTGCCGGGCAGCAGCGCGATGCGGGCCCACACCTCCGGGTCGCCGGTGTGCACCGTGGCACCGAGGTGGTTGGCCAGCAGCGTCGTCCGCAGGATCTTGTCCTGTGTGTGGTCGATGGCCTGGTCCACCCTGCGCATCCACCGGACGTGCTCGCTCAGCGGCACCGTGCCGTTCAGCGGCGTGGCCAGCACGGACATGCCCTTCGCCGCCAGCCTCGGCCGCTCGTGCAGTTCGGCGACGGCCTGTTCCAGTTCGGTGCGCGCGGCCTCTATCCCGTCGGCCTGCCGCAGCAGAAACAGTCCCAGGGTCAGCCGGATCTCACCCCGCACCGGGTCGGACAGCCTGCCGTCGCCCAGCAGCCGTTGCAGCAGCGCGGTCACATCCAGTTGCGCGTGCCCCACCACCGCGATGCGGCTGAACTTGGTGGCCAGCCGGTCCACATCGGCCGCGGGAAGCCCTGGTGCGGCGAGCAGTTCCTGGAGCAGCCCGATCGCGGCCGAGGAGTCGGCGGACTCGATCGCCCTGTCCACGGCTGCCTCACCGTAACGCAGCCAGTCCCCGAACAGCCCCGCCTTCCTGCTGTGCCGAGCAATCCGTGACAACGGTATCGGCTCGATCTCGCGCAACGCGTGCACCGCGCGCACGTGGAACTCGGTTCGCTCGGGGCCCGGTAGCGTGTCGTGCACCGCGCGCCGCGCGAACACGTGCCTGAAGCCATAGCGATTCTCCGCCACCTCGACCAGCACGTTGCCAACGAGCGCCTCGACGACAGCGGCACGGTCCACCGCGGCCACCTCGCCCAGCAGCTCCACCGAGGCCGCCACCTCCAGCACCGCCGCTGCCTGGGCGATGCGCCTGCCTTCGTCGGAAAGCGCACTGAGCCGTTCCACGGTGGATTCACGCACTGGCACCGGCACGTCGGAGCCCTCGGTCCGCAGCACCTCCTCCACCACGAACGGGATTCCCGCCGTGTCCTGGTGCAACTGCTCCGCCAGGCCAAGGGACACCTGCCCGCCGGTCAGATCGGTCGCGAGCTCCCGGACCTCGGACACGTCGAGTGCGGTCAGCCGGATCCGCACGGTGGAGATCGCGGCCGAGGGCCGCCAGGCACCCCCCAGCGGCCCGGCCCGGTCCCCCAGGTCCTCCTGCCGGTAGGTCAGCACCAGCCCCAGCCCGGCGGGCGGTTCGGACAGCAGGAAACGCAGCAACTGCGCGGTGTCCTCGTCGACCCAGTGCAGGTCCTCGATCACCAGCACCACCGGCCCGATCGCCGACAGCACCGCGCGCACCGCACGGAAGATCCGATGCCGCTCGAGGTTCGGGTCAGCCGATGCCGGTGGCGGTGGCGGTGGCGGCAACACGGCCGCGAGCTCGGGCAGGTAACCGGCCAGCACACCGGCGACCGGGCTCAGGTCGGCCGCCTTGGCCAGCCGACCGGCCAGTGCGCACAGGCAGTCGAACACCGGACCGTACGGGAACGGCTCGCGCAGCGGCTGGCAACGACCGACCGTGAACCGGTACTTGCTCGGATTGGTGGCCCGCATGAGCTCGGCCACCAGCCTCGTCTTGCCGATTCCGGCCTCGCCCGCCACGAACAGCACCGAGGGCGGACGGGCCAGGACGGCCACCATCGTGCGCAGTTCCGCAGCCCTGCCGACCAGTGCCGTTGCGCGGTCGCGAATCGAAACAACGCTTCGACTATCCGGCGCCATGACATTCCGTGTCTTTCGTGCGGAGAATTTCCAGCATAGCGCCGGAAACCCGGACACGGCACCACTATTCAATTGCCGAATCGCCGTACCTATCGCAACGAACAAGCACCCGCATCGTTCGCGGGGCAGCCCGGACCTTTCGCCTGGGTTGTGGTCTGACGCCTAGTCGGCCACGTCGACGAAGATCGGGTTCGTGTAGAACCACAGGTCGCTCCAGGGGTCGCCCTGGCCGGGACCGTGCCGCTGCGGCCCGCAGGGGTCGATCGCGGCACCCAACGGTCCAACACCGGTGCGGTTGCCGTCGCTGCCTCGTAGCCGCACGTAGAACGGCGCGTCCACCCGCCCCAACGGGATCCGCAGCGTGAAGGTGCCGCGCCGGTGCGAGACGTCGATGTGTTCGACCACTCGGGTGTTCGGCGCGCGCCACGAGTCGCGGTCGGCGACCGGACCGGTCACCGCGCCTCGGATCACGTCCACGGTGGCCAGTTTGGGCAGGTCGCCGCGCGGGTTGCGGCGGGAGGCCAGCGTGATCGTCACCTCCAGGCTGACGTGGCGCCCGCGCCGGACGCGCAGCCGTTGCCCCAGCGTCACCCCCGACGGGTCGACACCGTCGCGGCGCAGCCGAACCTCGATGCCGTCGAGCAGGTGCCCGTGGTCCACCCACACCCGGCCCGCCCGCAGCCCGGCCATCACCTCCCGATAGCCGAAGTGGGTCACGCCGACGTGGGTGCGGCTGAACTGGCCGGGCCAGAAGTCGCTGCCGTTCTGCGGAGTCCCGGTGTCGTACGGATCGGGCTTGTGCCCCACCGAGTCGAAGTCCGTCCCTGGCGGGAAGTCGCCGTCGTGCCAGGTGTCCCGCACCGTGCGGTGGTTGTCTGAGTTGGAGGTGATCCAGAACGGCTTGCCCTCGGCCAGCATCGCGTCCCACATGCCGCCGACGGTGGCCGTCATCCAGTCGAACCCGCCGAAGGTCCGGTACGCCTCGGCCGGGTAACCCGGCCAGGACTGGTCCGAAGGCGAGTTCTGGTACTCGCCCCGGACGCTGTCCGGGGTGCTGTTGGTGGCGATCGCGGCGGCCTGCGCCCCGGGCGCGCCCTCCATCCCGATGAAGATCTCCGGCGCGGCGTCGCGCCAGGCGCGCAGCTCGTGCGGGGAGTCGATGCCCAGCCGTGACGGGTGGTTGGCCAGCACCAGCACGTCGGGCACGGAGCCGTCGCGGCGCTGCCGGGCCAGCCACTGGATGGCGGCGATGGCGGCCCGTTCGTTGTCCGGGGTGGACTTGTCGCGCTTGGTGAGCTTGCCGTCGTGAGCCAGTTCGAAGCGGGTGAGCAGATCCACCTCGTGCCTGCCGGGTGGGGACATCACCGTGGCGTGTTCCGCGGCCGGGATGTACCACTCCAGGCCCTGGAAGACCAGCAGTCGCGGCTGGGCGGCGCGCACCCGCAGGATCTCCTCGTGCTCCCGCGCGGCACCACCGGCGGTGGCGTGCCCGAAGTTCGAGTGCTCGGTCAGCACCATCCAGTCCAGACCGAACTGAACAGCGTGCTCGGTCTGTTGCAGCAGCCGGTACTTCGCGTCGTGGCTGTAGAGGCTGTGCACGTGGTGGTCGCCGACGAGGTAGCCGTACCGCCGTGCGCCGCCGCAGTCCGCGGTCGATTCGGCAGCCCTCGCGGTGCCGGCGCCCAGCGTCGTGGTGGCCAGGAAGCCAGCACCGAACAGGCCCGCCCCACGCAGCAACGCCCGCCGGGAGACACCCTGCGCGTCCAGCCTGTCCTGTGCGACCTCTGGGTCGGCCCACCGGGGAAGCATTCTCTCGTCGTCAGCCACGGGGCCGGACGCTACGACGCGTAGCAAGCGGGTTTACGACAAACGGGTGACAACTGCCTGTACGGCACGTTACAGGTCCGACCAATGACCGACGGCGCCCACCGCGGCCAAGCAATGCCGCGGTGGGCGCCGTCAGGTCCGCTACCAGGGCACGACCTGCCCCTGGTAGTCGAGGAAGTGCAGACCCCGCTTGCCGCTGTGGCCTTCGATCGTGCGCGCCACACCGGGGATGCTCTGGTCGATACTGAGGTCGGCGTCCGGCCCGCCCAGTTCGGTCCGCACCCAGCCGGGGTCGATGAGCAGCAGCGTCCGCGTGTCCTCGACGTACCGAGCGGCGTAGCAGCGCATCAGCTGGTTCAGGGCGGACTTGCTGGCGCGGTAGGTGTCCTGGCCGCCATCGGTGTTCAGGGAGACGCTGCCCTGGCTCGAGGACATGACCCCGATGGTCCCGGTCGGCGCGACCAGCGACCGGAAGGACTCGACCACGCGCATCGGACTGAGCGCGTTCGTGACCATGACCTCGACGAACATCTCGGTCGGAACCTCACCGATCGGGATGTCGCCCTTCGCGATGGCTGCGTTGACGAACAGCAGGTCCAGAGTGCGCCCCGCCAGTCGTTCGCGCAGTGCCGAGACCTCCTCGGGCTTGGTCATGTCCACCGACTCGACGAGGAGTCGGCCTTCGGCGGATTCGGCCAGCTCGTGCAGGCCCGTGCGTTGGCTACCGCGAACAGTCGCGATGACCTCCCACCCGCGCTGCACGTACTCGGCGGCGAGGGCGAGCCCCAGGGCGCGGGACGCACCGATGATGAGGGCGGTCTTGCGAGTGCTGCCGGTCATGTTGCTCCTATTGTGGATCAAGCTTCGAGAGAGGCCGCCAGGCGACTGACCGCCGTCTGGCGACGCTGGGCTACTTGTGTTCAGGCGAGCACGGCAGGCTTGAGCACCTGCTCGCACCACTGGCCGAAGGTCGTCGGGCTCGCGGTCTGCGCGGTGCGCGGCACACCGTCGTCCAGGCCCTCGTCCTTGGCCCGCTTCATGTCGACCATGCCCTGCACGAACGCCGCACCGATGCCGTGGCCGGTGAGCGCGGCGCCGAGGTCCTCGAGCGACTGCCGTTCGTAGCGCACCGGCCGGTCGAGCACCTCGGACATGATGCGCGCCATGTCGTTCGGCGAGAGGTCCTCGGGGCCCAGCACCGGGACGCTGCCCGTCCCCGTCCAGGACCGGTCGAGCAGCAGGCCGGCCGCGGTCGCGGCGATGTCCCGGGTGGCGGCCGACGGCGCCTTCCGGTCGGCGGCCACGGAGTCGGTGAACACGCCGTTGTCGCGGATCGAGCCCACCTCGCGCAGCAGGTTGTCCATGAACGACGGGAGGGCGAGCGCCCGGTAGGCCACGCCCGTGCCCGCGATGAGGTCGTCCATGGCCAGCGAGGCCGTGACGAGCCCGGCGCGGTCGGCGAGGGCGGTGCCGCGGCCGAGCGCGGAGACACCGACCACGTGTCCGACGCCGTGGGCCGTGAACGCCTGCGCGACGGCGCGGGTGAACCCGGAGTACGCGATCTCCAGGCTCGGCGCCTGGGCGTCCAGCGGGACGACCCAGAAGACGGCGTCCGCACCGGCGAAGGCCCGGTCGACGATCTCGGGGTCACCGTGCGAGCCGGACACGACCTCGACGCGCTCGCGGACCGAGTCGGCGAGCTTGGCGGGGTCGCGCACGACGACGCGGAGTTCCTCGCCGTGTTGAGGGGCCCCCTCGAGCAGGACACGCAGCACCTGGCTGCCGATGTTGCCCGTGGGTGTCGTGATGACGATCATGATTCGAGTCTCCGGGGCGGCCCGGCTGGACGTCCAATACCCTTCCCCGAGGATTGATACCCTGAGGGCATGGATCTCGATCTGCGCAAGCTCCGCTACTTCGTCGCGGTGGCCGATCACCGGCACTTCGGTCGGGCGGCGGAACAGCTCTACATCGCGCAGCCGGTCCTCAGTCGACAGATCCGGGCTTTCGAGCAGGAGCTGGGGTGCGCGCTCCTGCTCCGGACCACCCGCAGCGTGGAGCTGACCCCCGCGGGCAAGCAGCTCCACGAGGAGGCGCAGGGGATCCTCAAGGCCGTGGACGCGGCGGTTCGGCGGGTGCACGACGTCGATCAGAGCGTCGAACGGCTCGTCGTCGCCTTCTCCCCCGGTCTGCACGTGTCGGAGGCGATCCGCGCGTTCACGGCGCGCCACCCGGAGGTGGAGATCGACCTCGTCCCGTTGCACTGGTGGGAGCGGGACGCTCCGCTGCGAGACGGGCGGATCCAGGTCGGATACCTCCGGCGACCGTTCAACGACTCGGGGCTGCGGACCATCCACATCGGCCACGAGCCCAAGGTCGTGTGCCTGTCGGTGACCCACCCGCTGGCTCGCCGTCACGCGCTCACGTTGGCCGACCTCGACGGTGAGCCGCTCCTCGACGCGCAGGCGCGGCGGACCTCCTCGATCGAGGAGAAACTCGAACTCGTCGCCTCCGGGCACAACATCGCGCTCGTCCCGCAGAGTGTTGCGCGGTCCTACTCCCGCCCCGACATCGTCTACCTCCACGTCACGGACGCGATGCCCGTCGAGACCTGCCTGGTCGTGGCCGAGGACAGGCGCGAAAGGCGACTGCTCGACTTCCTGGAGATCGCCACCACCACGCTGCTCCAGCACTCGGCGAGGACAACAGCCGTCAACTGAACCGGTCCCGCTTCACCGCCGAGCGCCGCTCGGTTGCGGCGACTTCTTCGGGGTGATCACTCCTCACAATCCCGCATGCGCGATCGTGGATGCCTTGGAGCACAACGATCCCCGTCGCGCGCGCCCGCAGACCGCCCTCTTCGAACTCTTGAGAGTCAACCCCCCGATCGTCGGGTGACGCGCACCCGCGCCCTCGCTATATTCCGGTATATCCGAGGTTAAAACCAAGTGAGGTAAACAGTTTTCCCTTCTCCTCGGACAAGTCCACTGTGGATCATCCCTGTCATCGCAGTCCTGCCATCCCTGCACAGGAGGACAGCTCATGATCAGCAAGAAGGCACTCGTCGGCGTCGCGGCACTGGCCGTCTCGGCGCTCGGCGTCCCCGCCGCCAACGCCGCCCAGCCCGGCACGGCCGAGTTCGCCCAGGCCCAGAACTCCGCGATCGCCCAAGCCGAGCAGGTCTCGGGAACGCTCGGTGCGGCCACCGGCGGCTACTACCTCGACGGCACCACCGCGGTGGTCACCGTGCTGGACTCGGCCGCGGCCAAGGTCGTGCGGTCCCACGGCCTGGTCGCCCGGACCGTCAAGCACAGCTTCGCCGCGCTGACCAGCGCCAAGAACAGCATGGACTCGGTCACCGGCGTGCCGCAGACCACCTGGGGCATCGACACCGCGAGCAACCAGGTGGTCGTCACGATCTACGACGCCGCCAGCAAGTCCAGCAGCGACAAGGTGACCGCCGCGGCCCAGCGCCTGGGCGACGCCGCGCGCATCGAGCACAAGGCGGGGCGGCTGGACCTGCACATCGCCGACGGGGACGCCATCCGCAACGGCGGGAGCCGCTGCTCGCTGGGCTTCAACGTCGAGCAGAACGGCACCCCGTACATGCTCACCGCAGGGCACTGCACCAATTTGGGCGGCACCTGGTCCGGTGGGGACGTCAGCGGGGCGGAGGTCGTGCACAGCGACTGCCCCGGGGCCGACTCCGGGGTGCTGACCCGGCCCAACGGCACCGGCCCCGGCCAGATCAACACCGGCCAGGCGATCACCAGCGCCGGCTCGCCCACCGTGGGCCAGCGCATGCAGAAGCAGGGCTCGACCACCGGCGGCGGCAGCGGCCAGATCACCTCGGTGGACCAGACGGTCAACTTCGACGTGGGCGTGCTGGAGCACGAGTTCGGCACCACGGCGCACACCGACCACGGTGACTCCGGCGGCCCGGCCTACAGCGGCTCGGTCGGCCTGGGCACGCTTTCCGGCGGGGACACCCAGACCAGCTACTTCTACCCGCTCGAGTTGGAGTTGCAGTCCTACGGCCTGACCCTGGCCTGATCCACAAGACGACGAGACCGCCCCGTTCGGCCGACTCAGGCCGGGCGGGGCGGTCTCGTCGTAAACAACTGGACCTGTTGGCTCCGATGGAAATGCCCGCACCCGAGCGGACGCGACCACTACTCCGGCCGTATTGCAGTCGCCACAGATGTGCAACAGTGCTTTCCGGTATTCGTCACCCCCTCTGACGACTGCTGTTAGTCACTTTTTCCGAGTACTTCTCACTCGACTGGACGCCAGCCGGAACGGCTATTGACGGCACGAAGAGCGCTTGCTTACATACGATCAGATTACTTTCTTTGCAAACATCTGGTTAATCCTTTGCATTGTGCTGTTCGCACCGAGGAGGGTCCGTGTTCACTGGGGGAACCGGCCGCGAGCGTGTGGCTGTGGTCGGAATGGGCGCCACCGGCGTCATGACAACCATTCACCTGATCAACGAACTGCTGCGGCGAGGCATGCCCGAGGCGGTGGAACTGCACCTGATCGAACGCGACACACGCTTGGGCGCGGGGGTCGCCTACGGCACGACGCTGCCCGAGCATCTCCTGAACATGCAGGCCGGGACGATGAGCCTGGTGCCGGAGCGGCCCGATCACTTCGTCGACTGGCTCGGGGGCTGCCGATCCGCCTACGTGTCGCGTTCGGACTACAGCCACTACCTGTCGCACTGCCTGGAGGACAAGCTCGCCGAGGCCGCGCGGTCCGGTGTCGAGGTGGTGCGCACCCGCACCGAGGTGGCCGACTGCGAGGTCGACGAGACCCACCTCGAACTGGTCGCCGACACCGCACTACCCCGGTTCGACCGGGTGGTGCTGTGCCTGGGCGATCTGACTTCCACCTCCTACCAAGGGTTTCGGGGACACCCCAGCTACGTCCACTCGCCGTGGCGAGCGGCCGGGCTGTCCTCGATCTCCACGGGGGCACGGGTCGGTGTGCTGGGTACCAGTCTCACCGCGATCGACGTACTGCTGTCGCTGCGGGCACAGGGACACCAGGGCGAGATCGTCTGCCTTGCCCGGCAACGGGGTCTGCCCGCCGTGCAACCGGAAGTGCTGCAACCGCACCGACTGCGGCACCTCACCCACGACGCGGTGCGCGCGATGACCCACGACCACCGCAGGAAACTGAGTCTGCGCGAGGTCGCGGGGCTGTTCGCGCGCGAGTTGGACGGGCTGGGCGCGGTCGACCTGGCCACCGCGCACGCGCACGGTGCGACCGACGCGCTGGAGCTGCTGGCCGAGGACGTCCACCGCGCACGGACCGGGCAGGTGCGCTGGTACTCGGCGCTGGACGCGACCTCCGAGCTGACGCCCACGCTGTGGCGGCACCTGGATGACGAGGCCAAGGCGGAGTTCCTGGACAAGCACATGTCGGTGTGGAGCCGGTTCCGCCACCCCATGCCGCTGGTCAACGCGCAACGGGTGGCCGCCATCGCCGAGACCGGTCGCCTGGCGGTGCTCACCGGACTGCGCGCCATCCACGCCACCACCTCCGGCGGTTTCGACGTGCAGCACGGCAGCGCCTCGGCCCCGTCGGTGCGCACCGTGGACCACTTGGTCAACGCCACCGGAACGGGCGCGAACCCGTGGCTGGTGGACTCCCCGCTGCTGCGTTCGCTGTTGCGCCGCAACCACCTCAGCGCGCATCCCTTCGGCGGCGTGGACGTCGACTTCGACACCATGGCCGCGCGCGGACCGGACGGCACCTGCTCGAACCGGTTGTTCTTCATCGGCCCGCTGACCAGGGGCGTGCACTTCTACACCAACTCGATCGAGACGAACCTGGCCAACTCGGTGCGGCTGAGCGCGCACCTGGCCGACCGGATCGCCGAACCGGCGCAGCTGGTGGCCGGAGGCGCCCGGTGACCGCGACCCGGGCCGGGCAGACCACCGAGACGGCCCAGTCGGTGGCGCGCTGGGTCACCGTGCTTCTCGCGACCGCCAGCGCGATCGTCTCGTCCAACATCTACTGCAACCAACCCCTGCTGGGCACGGCCGCGGCGGCGCTGGGGGTGCCCCCGGGCGTGCTCGGCCTGGTGCCGACGGCCGTGCAGTTCGGGTGTGCCGCCGGAATCCTGGTGTGGGTCCCGGCCGGGGACCTGCTGTCGCGCCGTCGGCTGATCCTCGCACTGACCTCGGTGTCCGCGCTGGCGCTGGTCGCCGCCGGACTCGCCCAGAACGTGCCGTGGCTGGTGGCCGCCAGCTTCGCGATTGGCGCGCTGTCACCGATCCCGCAACTGGTCGTGCCGCTGGCGGTCGCGCTGGACGGCGGGGTCCGGCGAGGTCGGGTCGTGGGCACCATCCAGGCCGGGCTGCTGGTGGGTGTGCTGGTCTCGCGCACCGGATCGGGCTGGCTGGCGGAATGGGCCGGGTGGCACACGGTGTACTGGGTTTCCTGCGTGCTGACGATCGCGCTGGCCGTGGTCCTGTGGCGGTCGCTGCCCGACGATCCGGCCCCCAAGGGCGCGCCGGGTGGGTACCGGGCGGTGATGGCTTCGCTGCCCCGGTTGCTGGCCAGGCCGCTGGTGTGGCGGATCACGGTGTCCGGTGCGCTGGTGGGCATCTCGCTGGGCGCGTTCTGGACCACGCTGACGTTCCTGCTCGAACAGGACTACGGCCTCGGCGCGGGCGTGGTCGGTCTGTTCGGCCTGGTCTCGGCGGTCACGGCGGTGGCCTCCCCGGCGTCAGGGCGACTGGCCGACCGGGTCGGACACCGGCGCGCACTGGCCGCGCTGGTCGGGCTGGTGCTGGCCGGGTGGCTGGTGTTGTGGCCGGGCGGGCAGGTGCTGCCCTGGCTGCTGGTGGGTGTGGTGCTGTTGGACGTGGGGATGTGGGGCAGCCAGGTGATCTGCCAGGCGGCGCTGTTCACCCTGGAACGGGCCACGCACAACCGCTTGAACGCGCTGTACTTCGTGCTGCGCTTCTCCGGCATCGCGGCCGGTTCCTCGATCGGGTCACTGGCCTGGAGCACCGGTGGCTGGACGGCGGTGGTGCTGACCGGCCTGCTCACCGGTGTGGCCGCACTGGTGATCGGGGTCAGTGCGCGCACGGGTGCGGCGCCGTCCGGGACTCAGCTGGCGGTGGCCGCCGGGCGGGACTGATCGGCGCGCGGTGGTGGGAGCAGGACCGCCTGCTCCCACCACCACGCCGCAGATCACGGCCAGATTGTGCTACAAAGTTGCCGCCCTGCGTTCCGCACTGGGAGGATGCGGCCCAGGCAGACAGGGGGCGCGAGCATCAGATGGCACTGGCACCGTCGCGAACGAACGGACTGTCGACCGCGCCCGAGCGGGTCGCCGCCGCCCTGCGGGACGAACTGCTCGACGGTGCCCACCCGGTGGGCACCCGGCTGCGCGAGGAGGAACTGGCCGAACGCTTCGACGTCGGCCGACACACCATCCGCGCGGCGCTGCGACTGCTCGTCGAGAACAGCCTTGTCGTGCACGAACGCCACCGAGGGGCCGTCGTCGCGCCACTGACCAAACGCCGCATCGACGAGGTGTTCGACTACCGCAAGATCCTCGAACTGGGCGCGCTCCGCGTGGCACTGGCAGCGGGAGCGGACCTGACCCCGGTGCGCGCGGCGGTGCAGCGCTTGGAAGAGCTGGCACGGCGGTCGCCAAACCCCTCGTGGCGTGACCTCACGGCAGCGCACAGCGCCGTCCACCGCGCGATCGTCGCCGCAGCGGGCAACTCCCACGTGCTCAGCGCCTACCACCGCTGCGAGGACGAGGTTCGGCTGCTACTCACCTTCGTCCGGCCGGACTTCGACGCCGTGCGCCTGGCAGCCCTGCACCGCGAGCTCGTCGAACGCCTTGAACTGGGCGGTGAGGCCGCGGTCGAGGCGCTGGACGAGGACATCGAACACGGGGGACGCGCGGCCCTGCTGGCAGCCCTGCGCCGCGCCGAGGACGCCGCACGCATGTTGGGGCGGTGATCCGCTCCTCACCCCACGCAGTTGTCCGCGACCGTGCTGTTCGTGCTCGGCACAAGCGCCGGGCCAACCGGGTTGCCCACCCAGGACACCTCCGGCAGGACCGGCATGACGTCGGCCCCGTCCGACTCCGCAAGTGCGGAACGGGCGGCGACCATCCCGGACTCCGCTGACACAGACCCGGGCCAACACGGGCCACGACCACCACGCACCACGGAGGAACACAGTGCAGCGCATCGGCATCATCGGGGTAGGCGAGATCGGCCGGGCCATCGTGGCCGGTCTGTGCGAGGGAGACGACCAGTCGACCGAGGTGTTCCTCTCCCCACGGGGAGCCCGCATTGCCTCAGAGCTGTCCGAGCGCTACGAGGGTGTGCAGGTGTGCGCCGACAACCAGGAGGTGGTGGACCGCTCCGAGCTGGTGATCATCGCCGTGCGCCGCCAGGACCGGCACGATGCCCTGGCCAGCTTGCGGGTGGACGATGACAAGATCGTGGTCAACGTCATGGCCGGCGTCGGCAACGACGACCTGCGTCAGACACTGGCCACCGACGCCCCGCTGGTCCGGGCCATCCCCCTGCCGGCCGTACGCGAACGCCGCTCCGTCACGGTGGTGTACCCGTCGCAACCGGCGGTGAACTCCCTCTTCGAGCACCTGGGCGGGGTGCTGCCGGTCGCGGACGAGGCGGCCTTCAACGTCTTCTCCGCGCTGACGGGGACGCTGACCGCCCACTACTGGTATCTCGCCACGCTCACCTCGTGGGCCGCCGGCCAGGGCATCGCCTTCCAGGACGCCGACCGCTACGTCCGCAGCCTCTTCCAGGGCCTCGGCCGCTCCCTGAACGACGAGACCCGCAGTCTGCGTCAACTCGCGGCCGACCACGAGACCCCCAACGGAAGCAACGAACGCATCCGCACCACCTGGTTCGACCAGGCCAACTCCGAAGCTCTCCAGAAGGCGCTCGACGACCTCCTCGCCGATCTCCAGTAGCCCGGGTCAAGGGCTCGCGCCCGAAGCCGCCCCGTGAGCTGACCGCGGACCCACGGGGCGATTCCGCCGTGCTCAGGTCTCGGACCGCTTGTCCCGCAAGCACTGGAGGGTCCGGTCGACCTGCTCATGCGGACAATCCGTCCGGATGTTCACACGCCGGAACAGCCGTCGCTCGCCGCTTGCTGAGCGCCCCCACTACTCTGTGATACCGTATAGTGGTACTCGGTGCCACAGAGTACTAGCACAGCCAGGAGGGCCGGGATGGACGACCTGACGGAGATGCTGAAGGGCACGCTCGAGGGCTGTGTGCTTGAGATCATCGGCAGCGAGGAGATCTACGGGTACGCCATCACGCGTCGACTGAACGAACTCGGCTTCGTCGACGTCATCGAGGGCACGGTGTACACCATCCTGCTGCGATTGGAGAAGAACGGGCTCGTCCAGGTCACGAAACGACCGTCCGAGGTAGGGCCGCCGCGCAAGTTCTATGCACTCAATGACGCGGGGCGCGCAGAACTCGCGACGTTCTGGGCGAAATGGGAGTACATCTCATCACGGATCAACAAGCTCAGGGAGGGCGGGGAATGAACTTCTGGGAGACCATCACGGGCAGCGATATCACCAGGGAATGGAAGACGTTCGAAGCCCGGGCCGCGGCATTACCGGCCGACTACCAGGCGGCGTGGGAGAAGATCAAGGTTCATCTTTCCTCCTACTCGGACTTCACTGGCCGCAACCTGGTGCCGATTCTCGACGGCGCTCTGGGACTACTCCAAGAGACGGCGTCCGAGGGGCAGAGCGTTCACGAGGTGCTGGGTGACGACATCGAGGGCTTCTGCGCGGCGCTGGCCGGCGGCGAAGGAGCCCCGAGCTATCGCGACCGGTGGCGCGAGCAGTTGAACAGGAACGTCGCAAGAAAACTGGGCCAGCTAGGAGGTTGACGTGGGTATCCAGGACATCATCGAGGGCAAGAAGCAGTGGCGGGCGCACATGGCCCGGGTCAAGGCGCTCCCGCGGGACTACCAGATCGTCTACAGGGAGATGCAGAGGTACTTCTTCAAGGTCGGGCCGGTCGGGCTGGCTGACGGGTCCCTGCTCTCGGGGATCCTCGATTTCTTCGAGGAGGGCGTTGTGGCCGGCAAGGGAGTCCTGGAGCTCATTGGCAACGACGTCGCGGCCTTCTGCGACGACCTGGTGAAAGACTCGCGCACCTACGCGGACATCTATCAGGAATCCATCAGCGGGGAACCCGGCACGGCCGAGAAGTAGCACCTGTCGACCCAAGGCACTGGCGGGCGCTCCCTAACCACCGGGTTGCCCCTTTCTCCCGCATCCCGGCCGGGCCCGTTGATCGGGTGCACGCTCATACCGCTCACCAGCAGGAACTGGTGCAGTCAACCGAACAGCGGCACCGGGGCTCCGGTACCGACCTCTTCGCGTGTCCCGCCTTGGCTTTCTGGGACAATCGCCGTCATGGTCATCCATCGCGAGGTGTCAGTCAACGGACTCACCATGCACATCGCCGAGCAGGGCACGGGCCCGTTGGTCCTGCTGCTGCACGGCTTCCCGGAGAGCTGGTACTCCTGGCGGCACCAGTTCCAGCCGCTGGTCGAGGCGGGCTACCGCGTGGTCGCCCCCGACCAGCGCGGCTACGGCGGTACCGACGCGCCGAGCGCGGTTGATCAGTACACGATCATGCACCTGGTCGGCGACGTGATCGGGCTGATCGACGCCCTGGGCGAACAGCAGGCGGTCGTCGTCGGGCACGACTGGGGTGCGCCCATCGCGTGGAACACCGCACTGATGCGGCCGGACCTCGTGCGCGGCGTGGTCGGCCTGAGCGTGCCGCCCGCTCGTCGTGCTCCCGCGCCGCCGCTGGGACTGCTGGAGAAGCGGTTCGGGCCGGATTTCTACCAGATCTACTTCCAGCGTACCGGGGTCGCCGACGCCGAACTGGAACGGGACCGGCACGACACCTTCCGCCGTTTCCTCGTCGCCGCCTCCGGTACCGGTCAGGTCTCGGCGTCGGCCGCGGCGGGCGGCGGGTTCCTGGATCGGATGCCGAAGGTGGAGACGCTGCCGAGCTGGCTGACCGAACAGGACATCGACACCTTCGCGGAGCAGTACGCGCGCAACGGCTTCACCGGTCCGCTGAACTGGTACCGCAACATCGACCGGAACTGGGAGCTGACCGCGCCCTGGGCGACCGCGAAGATCACCGTGCCCTCGTACTACATCACCGGTGAGCGGGACGTGGTGCGTACCTTCGGCGCCCCCGACTTCCTGGATCACCTGCCCTCGATGCTCACCGATCTGCGCGGTGTGCGCGACATCGCGGGCAGCGGGCACTGGATGCAGCAGGAGTACCCGGCCGAGGTGAACGCGGGTCTGCTGGAGTTCCTCAAGGGGCTCTGAACTGATCGCCGGTGCAGGTGGGTTCCGCCTCGGTGCGGGCGGAACCCACCTGTCGGTAATCCAGGTGTGCCAGGCGGATCAGGCCGCCAGCCAGGACTCCACCAGTTCCACGGCGCGCGGCACGCCACCGGCCTGTGCGATGTGGTCGCGCATGGTCTCGGCCGAGTTCCGGTACCGCGCGTCGGAGGCCACCTCGGAGATCTCCGCGCGAATGGTCTCGGCACCAGCCCGCGACCGGTCCACCATGCGACCAAGGCCCAGGCGGACCACCTGCTCGGCGGCGACGACCTGATCAGCGTGGTGCGGGACGCACATCATCGGGACGCCCGCGCTCAGCGACTCCATCACGCTCCCGATCCCGCAGTGCGTCACGAACACGCTGGCGTGCCGGAGGACGGACGAGTTCGGCAACCAGCGGTGGACCTCCACGTTCTCCGGAAGCTCCCCCAGGACCTCCGCGTCGAGCCGGTCCCCCAACGTGATCACCACGTGCCACGGGGTGTCGGCCAGGGCCTCGACGCAGCGGGCGAGGAACTCAACCCGGTCGGGGCTGTGCGAGGTGCCGAGCGAAACCAGCGCCACCTGGTCCTTGCCCTGCGGGGGCGACCACTCCGGGGACGAGGTCGGCGCGGCACAGGGCCCGACGAACCCGAAGCGCTCCGGGAACTGTTCGCCATTGACCTGGAACTGTCGGGGCAGGAACACGAGATTGGGCGCGCTGTTGCCCCCGAACCCCTCGATGTCGACCTCGGCCAGGCCCAGTTCCTCGATCAACCTGGTCTGCGCGGCGAAGAATTCCAGCACCTCGGGGTCGGACACCTCGATGTGCGCATGGGGCTGCTCGGCCTGGGACTCGTTGAGCGAGAAGGTGTCGCTCGACGCCAGGTTCGGACAGCTCTGCGCGATTGGCCTGTCCCAGTGCTTGGCGAGTATTCGAGCCGTCTCCGAGGCGGCCAGGTCGTGCACGAAGAGGTCCGGGACGTCGTCCGCGAAGTGGGCCAGCGCCTTTTCCAGCGGTGCGAGCCCCTCGCGCACGAAGCTGAAGACCGTCTGCTTCATCCCCTGCTGCGTCTGCCCGGACGGCAGGCCGTCCTCCCACCGCACGGCGGATTCGTAGGCCAGGACCTCGGCACCGGTCCGGGCCACCGCCGCGGCGTGGTGGTCGGCGACGACGTAGGTCACCCGGTGACCTCGTTCGACCAAGCCGGTGACCACAGGCAGCGTCGGCGCGATGTGCGAGTAAACAGGGAAACTGAAGAACGCGATGTGACCAGTCAATCGAACCACCCCAGTGTCAATCACACTCCGCTCCCCGCACGCCCCGGGCACCAGCAAGCCCGCGGAGTGGAGGAGCAACAATTTCTCAGGTTCTGACGATTGCTCACATGTGATCACAACACGCGTTCCCAACCAGCACAAGCGGCGTAGTCGAGTTCTGCCTGTGATCTGCGCCGCCCGCCATGCATCCCATACCACCACACCGAAGTCCCATTACCAACCCGCACAAGTACTCCTGCGTGAGCGGTCGACCTCCGCGCCAAAGATCAAGCCGAAGGAAACTCAGGGGCAGACTTTCGGACCGCGCCGTTTCCGATCAACGGTCCGATGGGCTATCCATTCCGGAAACCGATTCCGGACCCGCGCCCTCCTCGGTTCCCGACCGTCCAGTCGACTCGCCGGAACGAGCGGAGCCCGGCGCCTCAGGATTGTGACACAAAGTATCTACCTATTGTGTACCATGACCGCACGCGGGTGAGAGGGGACGTTGTGCCAGTGTCAGAGCCGAGCGCGAACTGGACGAAGAAGCCGTCGACGACCCGGCGGCGGCTGCCCCGGTGGTCGGAGATCAGTCCCCTGCTCAACCCCAGACTGCCCGAGACCAACCCGGTGCGGCGGCGGCTGAACAACGCCCACACCATCGCCGACCTGCGGCTGATCGCACGCCAACGCACCCCGCGATCGGTGTTCGACTACGTGGACGGCGCCGCCGAGGGTGAGGACAGCCTCCGGGCGGCGCGCAAGGCGTTCCGCGAGTTGGTGTTCCACCCCCGTGCACTGCGCGACGTGTCCACTGTGGACATGCAACGGCGGATCCTGGGCCGCCCGGCCCAGCTGCCGCTGGTGCTGGCGCCCACCGGGTTCACGCGGTTGATGCACCACGAGGGCGAAGCCGCCGTCGCGCGCGCCGCGGCCCGGGCGGGTATCCCCTACACGCTGTCCACGATGGGGACCACCTCGATCGAGGACCTCGCCGCGGCCGCGCCGCAGGGCCGCCGCTGGTTCCAGCTCTACCTGTGGCGGGATCGCGCGGCCGGTCAGGACCTGATCGACCGTGCCCGTGCGGCCGGGTACGACACGCTGGTGCTCACCGTGGACACGCCGGTCGCGGGCGCCCGGCTGCGCGACGCCCGCAACGGCCTGACCATTCCGCCGAAGCTGGGCCTGCGCACCCTGGCCGACATGGCACGCCACCCGGCGTGGTGGATGAACCTGCTGACCACCGAGCCACTCGAGTTCGCCTCACTCAGGCACTGGCAAGGCACCGTCGCCGAGCTGGTCAACCACATGTTCGACCCCTCGGTCACGCTGGCGGACCTGCGGCGGCTGCGGGAGAACTGGGAGGGCAACCTGGTCGTGAAGGGGATCCAGCACGTCGAGGACGCGCGGGCCGTGGTGGCTGCGGGCGCGGACGGTGTAGTGGTGTCCAACCACGGTGGCCGCCAACTCGACCGGGCCCCCTTGCCACTCGCGCTGCTGCCCGAGGTCCTCGACGCCGTCGGCGACCGGGCCGAGGTGTTCCTGGACACCGGGGTGCTCAGCGGGGCCGACGTGGTGGCCGCCGTCGCACTGGGCGCCAGCGCCGTGCTGGTCGGGCGCTGCTACCTGTACGGGCTCATGGCGGGCGGTGAGCGCGGCGTGGACCACGCGCTGGGCATCCTCGCGGCCGAGACCAGGCGCACCCTGCAACTGCTCGGCGTGCCCTCGGTGAACGATCTCGGCCCCGAGCACGTGACGCGGGCGCCCAGCAGGTAGGCGCGCCTGGTCACGGCCTTGGCCGCCCGGTCGTGACCCGGATGACGCCCCGCATCGGTGCCAGAATGGGCTATGTGACCGACGCCGCGATCACGGCCCGCCGCCTCCGGGCGCTGCGCGAGGCGCGCGGCTGGTCCCCTGCCGCGGCCGTTGAGCAGTTGCGCGCACACGTGGCCGAGGAGCTGCCCGCCGCGGCCGAACTGCTTGGTGCCTGGCAGGCCTGGGAGTCCGGCGGCACCCGACCACCCAGCCACTACCAGTCGGCCATCGCCACCGCGCTGGGCACCGTCACGGCCGCCCTGTTCCCACCGGACCGACCGGAGCACGAACTCACCTCCGCCGACCTCGACCAGGTGCGGGCCCGGCTGGCCCGGCGCGCGGTCGACGAGGCCACCCTGGACGGCGTGCGGCTGGTCGTGGAGCGGCTGTGCACCGACTACGGCCGTGCGCCCGCCGAACAGCTGATCGGCCCGAGCAGGCAGTGGCTGCACCGGGTGCTGGCAGCCCGGGACACGGCCCGCCGGGTCGAGGTGCTCGACCTGGCGGGGCGACTGGCACTGCTGGTCGGCTGCCTGGAGTACGACCTCGGCGATCGGGTGTCGGCCGAGGCGAGCCGCCGGGCAGCTGCGGACATCGGCCGCGAGATCGGCAGCGGCGAGATCCAGGGGTGGGCCTACGAGATGCTGGCGTGGTTCGCGCTGACCTCGGGCGACCACCTGGGCGTGCTGGCCGCCACCGAGGCGGGGCAGGCCGTGGCCGGACAGCACTCGGTCGCGGCACAGTTGCTCGCGCAGCGGGCGAAGGCGCTGGCCCGGCTGGGCCGCGGGCGGGACATGGAGACGGCGCTGGAACAGGGTCGGCGGTTGCTGGACCACCTGCCGTACCCGGCGAACCCCCGCAACCACTTCGTGGTCGATCCGGCGAAGTACGACTTCTTCGTGATGGACTGCTACCGGCGGGTCGGCGTCGACCGGCGGGCGGCCGCGCTGGCCGGTGAGGTGATCGCCACCGACGCCGGGGCGGGGCGGTCACCGATGCGGCTGGCCGAGGCACACCTCACGCTCGGCGTGGCCGCGGCACGGGCCGGTGACCTGGAGCAGGCGCTCGCCCACGGCCGAACCGCCCTCGGGTTCGAGCGCAGGTCACTGCCCTCGCTGTCGATGGTCGCCCAGGACCTGGTCGCCGTGCTGGCTCAGCGCTACCCCGGAGAAGAGGCGGCCGCCGCGTACCTGGCCGAACTCTCCAGGTGCACGGCGGCCGGTGCCTAGGCGCCGCTCAGCTGTGCTCCGCCATCCCCTCGGTGGCGGAGCTCTCCAACGCCTTGGCGCGCAACACGGCCCGCAGCCGGCCGACGCCCTCCAGTGGGTCGAGCTCGTAGAGCTCCCCGGTGGGCAGCCGCAGGGTGACGCGCCCGCCCCCGGTCGCGTGCACCTCGATCTGCGTGCGCCTGCCCTGTTCGTCCCGGCACGCCACCTGTTCCGGACCGGTGTCGCGCCTGGTCAACCGCCACCACCTGTTCACGAACAGATCCGCCGTGCCTGGTGCTGGGTGAAGGAGAAGGCCCGCACCGTGTCGTCACCGTGCCGCGAGCTGGCGGCACGCACCAGCACGGGCAGCAGGGTCAACGCGTCGGGCAGTTCGCGCAGGGCCAGGTCCGGTTCGACCACCCAGCGCACGCTCTGGTCGGGCAGCATGGACGGCGGCGCGACCAGCAGGTCCCCGAGGCCCAGGTAGCGCAGCTTGAGCTGGGGCGCGGACTGGCCCAACGCCTTGAGCGCGCCGTACACCGAGATCGACGCCCCCGGCTTGACCAGGAACTGGTAGCGGTCGGCCAGGCCCAGCACCGGCCCCAGCGCGACACCCTCGGTCCGCAGGGAACGCAGCACGGCGGCGCCGGCCTCCGCGGAGACCTCCAGCGCGTCCACGAACTGGCCGGTGGGCAGGCCGAGGTTGTACGGGGCTCTGGACCACCACTCCGACAGGGTGTCGGCCTCTCTGCTGGCTCCGACGTCGACCGGGTGGCTGCTGGGCCGCGCGCACGTGATCTGACCGCACGAGCACCCGGTTACCAGGGAGTGCCGCAGCACGAGGTGGGTCAGCGGGATCACCGGCCACCCCATACCGCGGGCGTAGAACAGCGCCGCACCCAGGAGGGTGGACCGGCTGTACTCAGGCCGCTGGAGCATTGCCCCAGGTTGGCCCTTGTGCCCGAATCGGCAAACCTCCAGTTCCCCGCCCCGGATTCCCACCGTCACCCCAGCTCTGAACTGCGCAAATGCCCTTCGGTGCGCGCTGGATTACCCCAGCTGTCCACGCTGGGTAACCCAACCTGGCGTGTCCGGGCGACTACGGAGGAGAATGTCCGCAGCCCGTAGGACAGTCCGAATCAGTTGGGGGCAGTACCGGATGGCCACAGATGGCCACAGCGGCGACGCGGCATGGTGCCACAACCGGGCGCGCGAGCTCCGCGCGAAGGGGTTCACCTGGGCTCAGGTCGTGGACGTGCTCGCACTGGACCGCAAGGCCAGCCCGCTGCGGCTGCACCGGCTCGCGCACAACCGCAGCGGCACCGACGTGGTGGACGAGATCAACCAGCGCGATCCGGCCAACACCGCGGCCCTGCGCGTGCAGCGCCTCTACGACTACGAGATGTGGCCGGACGGCGGGCGCAGGCCCTCGGTGTGGACCCTGCCGGTGCTGGCCAGGATCTACCAGACCTCGGCCCGCAGGCTGATCACCGACGCCGTCTACGCCAGCTACGGCCCCGCCGACCAGGGCAACCTGGACGCCGCCGACTTCAGCCACCTCGACGCCAACCACCCGCGCCGGGCCGCCGCCCCGCCCGCGGAGCCCGCCAGGCAGGGCGGCGAGGACGAGTCGGCCCGGCGGCCGTGGCTGGGCCCGGGGCAGGCGGCCGAGTCCGACGAGGTCACCCGGCTGGCCAGCTCGACCAGCGAGGACTCGGTCGCACTGTTCCGCGCGGTCGTCCAGCTGGAGACCGAGCCGCAGCGGCAGGAGACGCTGTTCCGGCTCGCCCTGGGCATGGGCGGCGTCTCGGGGCTGCCGCTGGTGCACAAGCTCAGCCCGGAGGAACGGGACCGGCTGGCCGGGGTGACCCTGGATCCGAGGCGGGCCGACGCGAGCACCGTGCAGATCTTCAAGAAGCTCACCGAGATGTGCCGCCACCTCGACGACGCGCGCGGGCCGGAGACGGTGATCAGGGCCATGCTGCACTACCGGGCGCTGGTCGCGGAGATGCTGCGTGACGCGGCCCGCACCAGCCTGTGGCAGAGCCTGGTGCGGGTCTACGCGGAGCTGTCCCAGTTCACCGGGTGGCTGCTCTACGACGTCGGGCACTACGCCGCCGCCAACCGGCACTTCCAGGAGGGACTGGCTGCCGCGCAGGAGGTGCGCGACATCGGCACGGTCACCTACATCCACTGCTGCCTGACCCACATGGCCTGCTTCCGAGGCGAGATCCCGACCGCGCTGGACCACGCCTTCGCCGCGCGCGGGTGGGCGAGCCAGTCGGGCAGCCCGCTGCTGGCCTCCTACACCGAGCAGATGGCGGCGTGGGCCTACTCCCTGGAGGGCTGGGAAGTGCCCACCGCGAAGGCCATGCTGCGGGCGCAGAAGCTGCTGCCCGACACCCTGGGCGAGGCCGACCCGCCCTACCTGTACTTCGTCGACCGCGGCTTCACCGTCGGGTTCGGCGTGGGCTGCTGGCTGCGCCTGGACCGGACCAAGCGGGCGCTGGTGGAGTCCGCGGACGCCATCGCGCTGACCGACCCGCTGCTGGCCCGCAACCGCGGGTTCCGGCTGCTGGACCGGGCGGGCGCGCTGATCGCGCAGCGGGAGTTCCCGGAGGCGGCCACGGTGGCCCTGGAGATCGCCGACCTCGCGGCCCGGCACAGTTCGGCCCGGCTGAGCAGGTGGCTGCGGAACCTGCGCGACCAGATGCAGCCGTGGGCGGCCCTGCCGGAGGTGCAGTTGCTTGACGAGCACATCGCCGCACAGCACCAGGCGGCCTGGTGAGCGCGGGGGCACTGCTGCTCAGCGGGGCACGGTTGGCCAGTGGGGCGTTGGGCGACGTGCTGCTGACCGACGGCCGGATCGCGGCGGTGGGCGAACCGGGCACCCTGCCCGCGGCCGCCCAGTGGCTGGACCTGCGCGGTTACCTGCTGCTGCCCGCACCGGCCGAGCCGCACGCCCACCTGGACAAGGCGTTGACCCTGACCGCGGCGCCCAATCCGAGCGGGGACCTGGCCGGGGCCATCGAGGCGTGGCAGCGCTACAGCCCGAGGATGCAGCACGAGGACATCGTGGCCAGGGCGACCGAGGCCGTGCTGCTGTCGCTGTCGCATGGGGCCACGGCGGTGCGCAGCCACGTGGACGTCAACTCCGCGGTCGGGCTGAGGTGCCTGGAGGCGCTGCTGGCCGTGCGCGAGGCGGTGCGCGGGCAACTGGACCTGCAACTGGTCGCGCTCACCGGGATACCGGTTACCGGCGCGGCCGGGGCGGACAACCTGGCCCTGCTGCGCGGTGCGCTGGAACTGGGCGCCGACGTGGTCGGTGCGTGCCCCTACCTGGACCCGGATCCCGAGCAGTGCCACCGGATCTGCCTTGAGCTGGCGGCCGAGTTCGGCGTGCCGATCGACCTGCACACCGACGAGACGATCGACCCGCAGGTGCTGACCCTGCCCTACTTCGCCGAGCTCGTCGCCAGCACCGGGTTCCCGCACGGCGCGACCGCCAGCCACTGCGTGAGCCTGGGCGTGCAGGACCCGGAGGTCGCCCAGGACGTGGCCGAACGGGTGGCCGCCGCCGGGATCGCCGTGGTGTGCCTGCCACAGACCAACCTGTACCTGCAGGCGCGGGCGTGTCCGTCGGCGCCACCGCGCGGGCTGACCGCGCTGCGCGCGCTGCTGGCCGCCGGGGCGACCGTGGCCGGTGGCGGGGACAACGTGCAGGACCCGTTCAACCAGGCCGGTCGCGGGGATCCACTGGAGACGGCCTCCCTGCTGGTCACGGCCGGGCATCTGCTCCCGGAGCAGGCATACACGGCGATCAGCACCTCGGCGCGGGCGGCGATGGGCCTGCCGGAGGTGCGGGTGGCCGCCGGGTTCCCGGCCGAGCTGATGGCGATCCGCGCCAGCACGGTCGGCGAGGCGGTGGCCGGGGCGAGCCCGGACCGGATCGTGCTGCACCGCGGCCGGGTGGTCGGCCGCACCTCGGTACGGCGGGAATTCCCACTACTCAGGACAGACGAACTGTTGGCGGAGAACGGATGACGGCCGAACCGCTGCTGCGGCTTGCCGAGGTCGGGATGCGGTTCGCGGACGGCACGGCGGCACTGCACGAGGTGGATCTCGAGGTCTCGGCGGGCCAGTTCCTCGCCGTGGTCGGCCCCTCTGGCTGCGGCAAGAGCACGCTGCTGCGGCTGGCGGCCGGGCTGGCCAAGCCGTCCTCCGGCGCGGTGCTGCGGCGTACCGACGAGGTGGCCTACGTCTTCCAGGACCCGGCGCTGCTGCCGTGGCGCACGGTGCGCGCCAACGTGGAACTGGCCGCCGAGTTGCGCGGCCTGCCCAAGCCGGAGCGCCGCCGTCTCGCCGCGCAGGCAATCGAACTGGTTGGACTGGAACAGTTCGCCGGGCACCGGCCTGGCGCGCTGTCGGGCGGCATGCGGATGCGGGTGTCGCTGGCCCGGTCGCTGACCCTGCGCCCGGAGCTGTTCCTGTTCGACGAGCCCTTCGGCGCGCTCGACGAGATCAGCCGGGAACGGTTGGGCGACGAGGTGGCCAAGCTGTTCGGCGCCCGCGGGTTCGGCGCGGTGTTCGTCACGCACTCGGTGACCGAGGCGGTGTTCCTGTCCACCAGGGTCATCGTGCTCTCGGGCAGGCCCGGCCGGGTGGTCGGCGACTTCCCGGTGCCCTTCGACTACCCCAGGCCGCCCGAACTGCGCTTCGACGAGCGGTTCGCACACCTGGCCGGTGCGGTCTCGGCCTGCCTGCGCGGGGAGGCGGCATGAGCCGGGTGCGCAGGTACGCCCCGCCACTGGTGGTGCTCCTGCTCGTGCTCGCGGCCTGGTACGCCGTCAGCTACCTCGGGCTGAGCCCGGAGCGCCGGTTCCTGCTGCCACCTCCGGACGAGGTGCTGCGGGTGGGACTGCTGGACCCGGACAACCTGGCGCCGCTGCTGGACGGCCTGGCGCTGTCGGCCGAGGTGGCCATGATCGGGCTGGTGCTGGCCTTCGTGCTCGGCGTGGCGGCGGCGGTGGCGATGAGCCAGGCGCGCTGGGTGGAGCGGTCGCTGTACCCGTACGCCGTGGTGTTGCAGACGATCCCGATCCTGGCCCTGGTGCCGCTGTTCGGCTTCTGGTTCGGTTTCGGCCTGCCCAGCCGGATCCTGGTGTGCGTGCTGATCGCGCTGTTCCCGCTGATCGCCAACACGCTGCACGGCCTGCGGTCGGCCGAGCGCGTGCACCACGACCTGTTCACCCTCTACGGCGCCGGTCGGCTGACCCGGCTGTGGAAACTGCAACTGCCCGGCGCGCTGCCCTCGATCTTCACCGGGCTGCGGGTGTCGGCCGGGCTGTCGGTGGTCGGCGCCGTGGTCGGGGACTTCTTCTTCAAACAGGGCGAGCCCGGTAT
This sequence comes from Kutzneria viridogrisea DSM 43870, assembly GCF_000525635.1. Taxonomy (NCBI): domain Bacteria; kingdom Bacillati; phylum Actinomycetota; class Actinomycetes; order Pseudonocardiales; family Pseudonocardiaceae; genus Kutzneria; species Kutzneria viridogrisea. The sequence continues at coordinate 4,505,898 of NZ_CP007155.1, read as the reverse complement.
CGGGATGCTCATCGACCTGTACCGGGCCAACCTCCAGTCCGAGCAGATGTTCGCCGCGGTGCTGCTGGCCTCCGGGTTCGGCGTCCTGGTGTTCTGGGCGTTCGGCCTGCTGGCCCGGCGGGTGGCGGGCAGCTGGCACGAATCGGTCGCGGACTCGCCGGACAGGTGACCACAGACAAGGAGATCGATGTTCAACGCTCACCGCGGTAGCCGGCTGGCCCTGGCCACGGTCGGCGCCGTGGCCGCGCTGGCCCTGGGTGCCTGTGGCGGCGGCGCCACCACCGGCACCGCCACCGCGTTACCGGCGGCCCCGGACGGGCCGTTACGGCTCAAGGGGGCCTGCCCGGACACGGTGGTCATCCAGACCGACTGGTCGCCGGAGGCCGAGCACGGCGGCCTCTACCAGTTGCTGGGACCGGACCCGACCGTGGACTCCGAGCACAAGCGGGTCACCGGCACGTTGGCCGCGCAGGGCCAGGACACCGGGGTCCGGGTGCAGATCCGCGCGGGTGGCCCGGCGATCGGGTTCCAGACCGTCAGCTCGCAGCTGTACCTGGACCAGTCCATCACCCTCGGCCAGGTGGTCACCGACGAGTCGGTCAGCCTGTCGGCAGGACAGCCGACCACCGCCGTGCTCGCCACGCTGGACCTGTCCCCGCAGATGATCATGTGGGATCCGGCCGCGCACCCGGACTGGCACAGCATCGCCGACATCGGCCGCACCGACACCAAGGTGCTGTACTTCCAGACCTCCACCTACATGCAGTACCTGCTCGGCGCGGGCGTCCTGCGCCGAGGTCAGGTCGATGGCAGCTACGACGGCTCGCCCTCGACCTTCGTGGCCGAGGGCGGCAAGATCGCCCAGCAGGGCTTCGCCACCAACGAGCCGTACCTCTACCAGGAGAAGCTGGCGCAGTGGCACAAGCCGGTGAAGTTCCAGCTGGTCAGTGAAACCGGCTACCCGGTCTACCCGGCGCTGTCGATCCGGTCAGCGCAGAAGGCGGCGCAGACGCCGTGCCTGCGCAAGCTGGTGCCGATCATCCAGCGCGCCCAGGTGGACTACCTGCGCTCACCCGAGGGCTCCAACAAGCTGATCACCAGCCTGTCCGCCAAGTACAACCTCGGGCAGAGCTACACCGCGGCGCAGGCCAAGTTCAGCGTCGAACAGCAACTCGCGCTGCACATCGCGGGCAACCAGCCGGGCACCAGGACGCTCGGCGGGTTCGACCAGGCCCGCCTGCAACGGGTCATCGACATCCTGCGGCCGATCCTGGCCGCGCAGGGCAAGGCGCTCGGACCGGGTCTGGGCCCGGCCGACATCGCGACATCCGAGTTCATCGATCCGAGTATCGGGCTGGCTCCGTGAGGCGTGCCATGACAGAAGAAGCCGTGCGGACCTCCTCCGCGCTGACCGCACTGGTCGCTGACCTGACGAGCGCGCTGGGCGCCGAGGCCGTGACCGAGGAACCGGCCGCCCGCAAGGTGGCCTCGACCGACTGGGCGCACATGTCGCCCATCCTGGCCGCCCGGCTGCCCGCCGGTCTGGCCGACGTGGTGGCCTATCCGGCCGACCCCGAGCAGATCGCCACCGCCGTGCACCTGGCCCACCAGCACGGGATCCCGGTGACCCCGCGGGGCCAGGGCACCGGCAACTACGGGCAGGGCATCCCGCTGTGCGACGGGCTGGTCGTGGACACCAGCCGGTGCAACCGGGTGCTGGAGGTGGGCGAGGGCTGGGTGCACGCCGAGGCGGGCACCTCGTTCGTCGCCATCGAGTCCGCCGCCCGCAAGCAGGACCAGGAGATCGCGATCCTGCCGTCCACTGTGGGCAGTGCGATCGGCGGCTTCCTGGCCGGTGGGTCCGGCGGCACCGGGTCGATCGAGAACGGCTTCATCTGGGACGACTACGTGAGCGAGCTGCGGATCGCGGCCTGCACCGACCGACCCGAGCTGGTCACCGTGCGGGGCGCCGACTGCCGACCGCACCTGCACGCCTACGGGGTGACCGGGGTGATCGCCACCGCCACCGTGCGCCTGGTGCCCCGGCGGGACTGGATCGGGCTGCTCGCCTCGTTCGGGGACGAGGCGAGCGCGGTGGCCGCGGGCCGTGAGCTGATGCGGCTGGACCCGCTGCCCCGCATCCTCTCGGTGGACGAACCGGCTGTGGTGGCCACCTTCCCGGCCGATCCGGCGATCCCGCTCGGCCGGTTCAGCGTGCGCGCGGTGATCGACCGGCCCACCGAGACGGCCGCCCGCGCCGCCGTCACCGCGCACGGCGGGGTCGTCGAGGACGTGCGCGGCAACGGTGCCGCCTACCTGGCCTCGCTGTCGTTCAACCACATCACGCACCGGGCGCGCAAGGCCCGGCCGGAGCTGTGCCATCTCCAGATCGCCGGTGACGCCATGATCACGCGTGGCGAGGAGCTGCGCGCGCTGCTGCCGGACACCATGGTGCACCTGGACGGGTTCACCATGGACCGAGCGGAGGGGCCGACCTTCGCGGGCATGCTGCTGTGCCGGTTCGAAAGCGCCGAGAAGCTGTACGCGGGCATCGAGCGGATGCGCGAACTCGGTGTGCAGGTCGACGACCCGCACACCTGGCTGTTGGGTGGGGACCTGACCGCCACCAGGGCGGCTGCCCGCCGCTTCGATCCGGCCGGCCTGCTCAATCCCGGCAAACTGCCGTCGGAGTAGCAGACCGCGAGGTGCGGACCGGCGGGCAGCCGGGCCTGGGTCAGGTGCCGACGTAGGCCGCGAGGTGCTCGCCGGTGAGGGTGGAGCGGGCCGCGACGAGGTCGGCGGGGGTGCCCTCGAAGACGATCCGGCCACCGTCGTGGCCCGCGCCGGGGCCGAGGTCGACGATCCAGTCGGCGTGCGCCATGACCGCCTGGTGGTGCTCGATGACGATGACCGACTTGCCGGCGTCCACGAGCCGGTCGAGCAGTGCGAGCAGCTGCTCGACGTCGGCGAGGTGCAGGCCGGTGGTCGGCTCGTCGAGGACGTAGACCCCGCCCTTCTCGGCCATGTGGGTGGCCAGCTTGAGCCGCTGCCGCTCGCCACCGGACAGCGTGGTGAGCGGCTGGCCGAGGCTGAGGTAGCCGAGCCCGACCTCGGCCAGGTGGGTCAGGATCCGGTGGGCCGCCGGGGTCTTGGCCTCACCGGCGTCGAAGAACTCGGCAGCCTCGGTGACCGACATGGCGAGCACCTCGCTGATGTCCTTGCCGCCGAAGGTGTAGCCGAGCACCTCGGTCTGGAAGCGCTTCCCCTCACACTCCTCACAGGTGGTGGCGACCCCGGCCATCATCGCCAGGTCGGTGTAGACGACCCCGGCACCGTTGCAGCCGGGGCAGGCGCCCTCGGAGTTGGCGCTGAACAGCGCGGGCTTCACGCCGTTGGCCTTCGCGAACGCCTTGCGGATCGGGTCGAGCAGTCCGGTGTAGGTCGCCGGGTTGCTGCGCCGCGAGCCCTTGATCGCCGCCTGGTCGACCGACACCACCCCGTCCTGGCCGGAGACCGAGCCGTGGATCAGGGAGCTCTTGCCCGACCCGGCAACGCCGGTGACCACCACCAGCACGCCGAGCGGTAGGTCCACGTCCACGTCCCGGAGGTTGTGGGCGCTGGCGCCGCGCACCTCCAGCACGCCCGATGGCGTCCGCACCGAGGGCTTCAAGGAAGCACGGTCGTCCAGGTGCCGCCCGGTGAGCGTGCCACTGGCCCGCAGTCCCGCCACGGTGCCCTCGAACACCACCTCGCCGCCCTTGGTGCCCGCGCTCGGGCCCAGGTCGACCACGTGGTCGGCGATCGCGATCGCCTCCGGCTTGTGCTCCACGACCAGCACGGTGTTGCCCTTGTCCCGCAGTTGCAGCAGCAGGTCGTTCATCCGCTGGATGTCGTGCGGGTGCAGCCCGATCGTCGGCTCGTCGAAGACGTAGGTCACGTCGGTGAGCGCGGACCCGAGGTGGCGGATCATCTTGGTGCGCTGCGCCTCGCCGCCGGACAGGGTGCCCGACGGGCGGTCGAGGCTGAGGTAGCCGAGCCCGATCTCGACGAAGGAGTCGAGGGTGTGCCGCAGCGTGCCCAGCAGCGGCGCGACGGACGGTTCGTCCAGATCACGCACCCACTGGGCGAGGTCGCTGATCTGCATCGCGCAGGCCTCGGCGATGTTGATCCCGTTGATCTTCGACGACCGGGCCGTCTCGCTGAGCCGGGTGCCCTCGCAGTCGGGGCAGGTGGTGAAGGTGACCACCCGCTCCACGAAGGCGCGGATGTGCGGCTGCATCGCGTCGACGTCCTTGGACAGCATCGACTTCTGGATCTTCGGGATCAGACCCTCGTAGGTCAGGTTGATGTTGTCGACCTTGATCTTCGTCGGCTCCTTGTACAGCAGGTCACGGAGCTCGGACTTGGTGAACCTGCGAATCGGCTTGTCCGGGTCGAAGAAGCCGCAGCCGTTGAAGATGCGGCCGAACCAGCCGTCCATGCTGTAGCCGGGGATCGTCAGCGCGCCCTCGTTGAGCGACTTGCTGTCGTCGTACAGCGCGGACAGGTCGAAGTCGGTGACCGAGCCCCGGCCCTCGCAGCGCGGGCACATGCCGCCGACGATGCTGAAGGTCCGCTTCTCCTTGACGGTCCGCCCGCCGCGCTCCATCGTGACCGCGCCCGCCCCGCTGATCGAGGCCACGTTGAAGGAGAACGCCTTGGGCGAGCCGATGTGCGGCTGCCCGAGCCGGCTGAACAGGATGCGCAGCATCGCGTTGGCGTCGGTGGCGGTGCCGACCGTGGATCTGGGGTCGGTACCCATCCGCTGCTGGTCGACGATGATCGCGGTGGTCAGCCCGTCGAGCACGTCCACCTCGGGCCGGGCCAGGGTCGGCATGAAGCCCTGCACGAAGGCGCTGTAGGTCTCGTTGATCATCCGCTGCGACTCCGCGGCGATCGTGCTGAACACCAGCGAGCTCTTGCCCGAGCCCGAGACGCCGGTGAACACCGTCAGCCGCCGCTTCGGGATCTCGACGCTGACGTCCTTGAGGTTGTTCACGCGCGCGCCGTGCACGCGGATCAGGTCGTGGCTGTCGGCAACGTGCGGCGCCGGCGACTGCGTGTCCGTCCTCTTGGCCTTGCTCATCGTGTCTCCATACTGTTGCCAGCTGCCGTCGCGCACCAGCTCGCGGTCGGCAGGTCGTTCACTGCGGCGGCGAGGGTCGGCCTCATCGGTCCTGGAGCAGCCCGAGGACGTTGCCGTCGGGGTCGGTGAAGGTGGCCACCAGGCGGCCGCCGCCGACATCGTGCGCGGGCTCCTTCACGGTGGCACCGGCCGCGGTCACCTCGGCCAGCTTCGCCTCGATGTCGGAGACGTGCCAGTAGGCCACCGGCGAGGTCATGCCCTGCGGTCCACCGCCCGGCACCAGCCCGATGTGCTGGCCCTCGACATCGAAGCCGACGTAGTAGGGGCCCTCGGCCTGCGGCGGCACGCCGAGCAGGGCGGTGTAGACCGCCTTGGCTGCCGCCAGGTCGGACACGGGATGCAGCACGGTCTTGATGCCCTGGGTGGAAGAGCCGGTCATGGTCACTCCTGAAGACGAACGGGAAGCCCCGAGGTGGACGCGCCGGGCTGGTTGGCGGGGCCGACCGCGACCCAGCGCATCCCGGCGCATGTGCATGGCGGTCACACTAGGTGCGGCTCGGCGGACGCGCTTCTCGATTCCTGATCGGTCTGCTCACCCGTTTCGCTACACGCGGCACACTACGCAGCGTGACCGTTCCCGCACCCACCCTTTAACATCATTAAATTCGCCGAGGTCGAGCAGGGAAGAGACCCGGTCACCGTCGCAGCCAGTCCACCGCCCGCTCGGCGGCGAAACCGATGAAGGCGTCCCGCTGCGGAACCGCCGACCGGACGTCGATGGCCTGGGTGAAGACGCCCACCGCGTAACGGCCGCCGTCGGGGTACTCCACGACGCCGACCTCGTTGCGCACCGAGGGCAGGGTCCCGGTCTTGCCGCTGACCCGCACCTCGTCGGCGGAGAAGCCCGACCGCAGCCGGTGCGGCCACACCTGGAGTCCCATCCAGCGTCGTACGTCCGCGCAGGCCGCCGCGGGTGCGGCCTCGTCCCGCCAGATCATGCCGAGCAGCCGGGTGATCTCCGCGGCCGTGGTCCGACAGGTGTGCTCGGGCCGCAGCGCACGCAACTCGGCGAGGCGCTCGGGCGGCAACCCCGCCAGCTGCCGCTCGTCGTCGGCGTAGCACTCCCCCAGGTCCTCACCGATGGTGCGCAACAACTCCCCGCAGTCCTGGGGAACCGCCGTGTGCGCGAACCCGAGCCGCCGCAGCAGGGACGCGACCGCCGACTTGCCCACCTTGCCCATGATCAGGTCGGTGGCCACGTTGTCGCTGATGCCGATCATCAGGACGGCGAGGTCGTACCAGGACATCGTGACCGCGTGCCGGAAGGTCGCCAGTCCGTAGGGGCTCGCGGTCGGATGGCCCGGCGCCACCCTGACCTGCTCGGCGAGGTCCAGTTCACCGACGGCCCCCTGCCGGGCCAGCTCCAGCGCCACGGGCACCTTGAACACCGAGGCCGTGACCACCGGCGTGGTCGCGTCGATGCCCACCTGCCGCGATCCGTCCAGGTCCACGGCGTGCAACCGGACCCGCACACCCACCTCGGTGGCGCGGTCGGTGATCGTCCGGATCAGCTCGGTCTCAGTGACCATGTGTCTGGCCGCTCCCCTCTGGTCGGGTCAAGTGGTTGCCGTTCACCTGTTCTCCGCCGGTGCCAGGACCGGTTTGCCGCCCTGTGCCCCGGGGAAGGTGAACTGCGCGGCGTTCTGCGGGACCCAGAAGGCGATCACGACGGTGAGCAGGGTGGTGCCGATGAGGAAGCCGAACGCCGCGCCATAGGAGAACTTGTCCGCCAGCCACCCCATCGCCACCGGGGCGATGACACCGGCCACCTGGCCGCCGAAGTTCATGACCCCGCTGCCGACCCCGATCAGCGCCGGCGGAAGCACCCGGAACGGGAGGCCGAAGATGCACATCATCGCCATGCTGAACACACCGCTGGCCAAGGTCTCGTAGACGGTGAACTCCGTTGTGCTACTGGCGGAAACCATCAGAACCAGCAGGACCACGGTGGCCGTCGCGATGGACACCAGGTACCACCTGGCCCGGTCGTGGAAGTACCGGTCGAACAGCCAGCCGCCCAGGATGGTCGTGCCGATGCTGACCAGCATCGGGATGGCGGCCAGCACACCGGTCTGGTCCATCGACAGGTGCCGGTCCTCGATCAGATAGCTGGGCACCCAGGTGACCAGGCCGTAGCCGAGCATGTTCATCACGCAGAACAGCAGGGCGAACTTCCACACGTGCAACGACTTCAGCACCTGCACGCGGGAGATCTCCGGTGTCGGCGCGACTTCGCGGGGCAGCCGGCTGAGGTGTTCCGGCAGCGCTCTGGGCAGCATCGCCCACATCGCGATGCCGATCACCGCACCGCAACCGGCTATCCAGAAGAAGGTGTGCCGCCAGCCCACGGCCATCAGCAGCGGGCCGACGATCAGCGGCGCGAGACCCGCACCGATCCCGCTGGCGGACAGCACCACTCCGGTCGCCGTCGCCCGGTTGGCCGGGGTCGTCCGCTCCGAGACCGCCTTGAGCGAGGCGGCGGGAAAACAGCCCTGGCAGACTCCGAACAGGCCGCGGATCACCAGCAACATGCCGAAGGTACCGGCCGTCCCGGTCGCCGCGGTGAACACCGACCACAGCACGAGCGTGATCAGCATCGGCCTGCGGGCGCCGTACCGGTCGGCCAGGAAACCCGCCGGAATCTGGCTGACCATGTAGACCAAGGCGAAAACCGTGACCAGCAAGCCCTGTGCGGTCTTGCCGAGCCCGAACTCCTGACCGATCGACGGCAGCGCCATGCTGATCGAGAACCGGTCGATGTAGTCGACCGCGTAGGCGAACAGCAGGACGATCATCGTTGTCAGTGCGGTTTTCCTGATTCGCCGCGGTGTCCATGTGACGTCCGCTGTCCCCGCCGTCATGGCAACCTCCGTGCTGATAGGTTGGCGCGAAAGGTACTTCAGGCACACACGACGATCGGACAGCGCCGGACTGCCGTCGCGTTGAGGTCTCATTCTGCGCAACCGGAGAATTGGCGAGTTCGTGCGGTTTCACGAACCTCTGGTCGCTTTTCGGGCCGAACCCACCAACCGGAACCTGGCCTGGTGTGGCCGCGCTCAGCCCTCGTTCCTCGCTGCTGGCCGCGCACCCGCGGCCGGGGCCATGCCGCCAGCCAACAGCCGCAACTGCACCATCGCGGCGAACCGCTCCCCCGGGTTGGTCAGATCCATCTCGCCGACCTCGGCCACTCGCCGCAATCGGTACCGGAAGGTGTTGGGGTGTACGAAAGCCATCGCGGACGCGGCGACCACGTCACCGAAGGCGTCCAGCCAGCACCGCAGGGTGTGCACCAACTGGGACTGGTGCTGAGTGTCGTAGTCGAGCAGCCGCGCGACGGGACCGGCGACGAGGTCCCCACGCGCGGCGGCGAGGTCGGTGAGTTCCAGCATGAGCGCGTCGATGTGGACCTCTTCCACGGTGGCGACCCGTCTCGGTCCCCCGTTGGTGAGCAGCACTCTCAGCGCCCGGTCGGCGCCCTCGCGGGATCGGCGCAGGCCCGAGCCGTCCAGGGCGAGCGGTCCGATCCCGATCGCCGCGGCCACCCGCTGGCCGGTGCGTTCCAGGAACGTCGATGCGATGCGGAGCGACCTGTCGCCGCAGTCGGCCTGGTTGCCTGGCATCGGCACGATGCCGTAGGCGAACTCGCCCACGAGTGCGACGGCCGAACGCGGTTGCACCGCGCTCAGGTGCATGGCCAGCGCGTCCGCGATGCGCTGGCGGTCGGCGATCCGGCGTAGGTCCTCCTCCGGCGAGGGCTCCCCGGTCGAGCCGCCGAGCAGTCCCATGGCGAGCACGATCGCCGGTTGGCCCAGCAGGCCGAGCCGGGCGATCGCCTCCGGCGCCGCCGCGCCGCCCTCCAGTGCCGTGCTCACGAGGTCGGCCCGCAGCCGCCGTTCCACATCGGCGCCCGCGCGCAGCCGGAGCATGTGCAGCGCGACCAGTTTGCTGGCGTCGACGAACGCCTGCGTCCGCTCCTCGGTCAGCGGCCCGTGCACTGCCGCCCAGATCGAGCCCAGCACCTCGTCCCCGGCACGGACCGCGTGCGCCACCCGCGGCATGACCCCCTCGGTGCCCTGCGACTCCGGCTCGACGTAGACGGGCACGTTGTCGCGGTAGAGCCGTTCGAAGACGCCATTTCGCTGCAAGGCCCGGGTGAACCGCTCCGGTACCTGGCGCCCCAGGATGGTCTCCACCCGGCTCTGGTCGGCCTCGTCCTGGCGGCCGGAGAACGCCAGGACCCGTGAGCTGCGGTCCTCGATGGTCACCGGCGCGTCCAGCAGCGCGGCCACCGCGTTGGCCAACGCGAACAGGTCGCCCGAGGGCATGCCGCCCAGCGTCTGGGGCGACACGTCGCCCACGTCCTCCTCGGCGAGCAGGGTCCTGAGCATGGCGGCGACCTGCGTCCAGGAGGCGCCGCGGGCGAGGCCGAGCAGGGCAACACCGGAGGTGGTCGCGGCCTGCCTGATCTGCGGCGTCGAGGCGAACGGTGCGCGGACCACGAGCGCCGCGGCGCCGCACCCGCCGAGTTCGTGCAGGAGCCGGACCACCTCGTCCGGATCGTGCACGCCCACGCCCAGCACGACTGCCCGCGCCGGGAGTTCCGACTCGTCCAGCGGGTCGTGGATCACCACACCGCCGAGGAGCTGCCGCGCGTTGCGGCCGTCGGCGATCGACTCGAGCAGGACCTCCCCGAGGTCTTCGAGCACTCGCGCCAGACTTGTGTGCGGCTTGCCAGGCACCGGAGTCAGCACCACCCGACGGTAGGCTCAGTCGGGCCGAACCCGTTGGTTCGGCCCGACCAAATCTAGCACCGGATTCGTTCGCGGCTACGAACCGATCCACTCCTGTGCCGTGCTGACCTCGTCCAGCAGCTCGGGAATCGGGGTGACGCCGAGGCCGGGTCCCGTCGGCACGGGCAGGTGACCGGACTCCAGCACGAACGGCTCGGTGATGTCCGTCCGGTAGAACCGGTCGGAGGCCGAGGTGTCGCCGGGGAGCGTGAACCCCGGCAGCGAGGCGAGTGCGACATTGGCGGCCCGGCCGAGGCCGGTTTCGAGCATGCCGCCGCACCACACGGGAACCCCGTGCGCCGCACACACGTCGTGCACCCTTCGCGCCTCCAGGTAGCCGCCGACCCGTCCGGGCTTGATGTTCACGATCCGGCAGGCGCCGAGTTTGATCGCGTCGGCCGCCGAGCGGGCGGAGACGATCGACTCGTCCAGGCAGATCGGAGTTCGGATGTGCCGGGCCAGTTCCGCGTGACCGAGCACGTCCTCCTCGTCCAGGGGCTGCTCGACCAGCAGCAGCTCGAACGGGTCCAGGCGGGCCAGTTGGGGCACGTCGGACAGCGTGTAGGCGGTGTTCGCGTCGACCTGGAGCAGCAGGTCGTCACCGAAGCGCTCCCGCACCGCGCGCACCGGCGCGAGGTCCCACCCGGGTTCGATCTTCAACTTGATGCGCACGTAACCGGCGTCGAGGTAGCCGCCGACCACGTCGAGCAGTTGCGGGATCGAGTCCATGATGCCCACCGAGACGCCACAGGGCACACGGTCGCGGGTGGACCCCAGCGCCGCGCCGAAGGACTGGCCGTGCGTGCGGAGCTCGGCGTCGAGAACCGCCATCTCCAGGGCGGCTTTCGCCATCCGGTGCCCCTTGTACTTCGCCAGGTGGACCGCGACGGAACTCGCGGTGACCTCCCCGACATGCAGGAGAGCCGGAACCAGGAAACGCCGCAACACGTGCTCGGCGGCGTCGACGTACTCCGAGGAGTAGAGCGGGTCCTGCATCGCGACGCACTCGCCCCAGCCCTCCGCCCCCGGCGTCACGACGCGGATGAGCAGCACCTCGCGCACGGTCTGCGTGCCGAACGAGGTCCGGAACGGCGCCACCAAAGGCATCCGCACACGACGGAGTTCCACACCGCTGAGTTTCACCAGGACCGCTCCCTTGAGATCACGTACCAACCGGCACGGTCGAATCCGAGGACCTCGCCCCCTTCGGCCATCAGGCCGCCCAACACCTCCCGCAGGGCCATCCGCCACGACCTGCCCTGGGCCGGGTCGGTGCGGCGAAGCGCCTCGATGTCGGGTGGCACGGCGACGAGCAGGGTGGGGCCGTCTGCCGAGCCGATCACCGGTCGCCCGTCGGAGGCGGCCGACAGGGCCAGCGCCGCACCTCGCTCACGAAGCGCGGCGGCGTCACAGCGAACCGGTTCACCCCGCGCGGCGGCGCGGACGGGGGAACCGGTGAGCTCCCAGGCGACCATGAGCCGGTCGGTGTCGTCCGATCCGTTGATGCCGTCCCGCATCGGGCCGTAGAAGTCGGGCAGGTACCGCGCTGGACGGGCGCCCAGCTTCGAGAGGTTGAAGTGGGCGTTGCGCCGCACCAGAGGATCGAAGGTCCACGTGATCACGGTGACCTCCTGGGCCAGTGCCCAGGCACGCTGGTGCAGTTTGAGGGCGAAGCCGAGTCCACGCCCGTGCGCCTTCGGCGCCACCCCCGCGATGTGGCTGTGCAGGCTCCCCTTCGACGGTCGGCCGAAGAACCCGAAGCAGGCGCCCAGAAGTTCGTCGCCTTCGTACGCGCCGGTGACGTAGTTGCCCGCCGCGGTCATCGCCCGAAGCAGTTCCCCGGTCACCGGCGCGCTGCCGGGATCCGTGCGCCAGATCGACTCGAACAGGGTGGCGACCGCAGTCAGGTCGGCAACCTCGGTCAGTTCCCGGATTTCCACGCCCGCAGCTGAGGCCGCAGCGATCGCCGCCGCGATCGCCTCGTCCCGCACTGCCGCGGAAACGAGGTCTGCCGCATTCGTTGCAAGATCCGTCACGGGACTGTTCGTCATCGCGGCTCACCCCGCACCGGCCGACCGGGCAGGGCGTCGGTCCGCAACTGCCCCTCGCTGACCACGGGGACACCGGCGACGAACAGGTGCCGGACGCCGACCGAAGGCCTGGTGGGGTCGAAGTAGGTGGCGGCGTCGGTGATGGCGGCGGGATCGAGCACGACGAGGTCGGCGTCCGCTCCGGCGGCGAGATGTCCCTTGGCGCGTGCGCTCGGCGCCACCTCGTCGAGAACGCGCGCGGGTAGGTAGGAGCACCGGCGGAACGCTTCCAGCCAGGTCCAGGCACCGCTCTCGCGCACCATCAGGCGCAGTGTCTTGGCGTAGGTGCCCGCGGTGCGGGGATGCGTCCTGCCGCCCGATGGCAGCGGCCACTCAGTGCTGTCACGACTGCCGTCCTGCCAGTAGACAGGCAGCGCGTCGCTGGCGACGATGGCGTCCGGGAAGGCAAGTGCCCGGTGCAGCATTCCGCGTTCGTGCGGGTTCTCCTCGTCGAGGAACTCCAGAATGCAGGGTGCTCCCGGATCGCTGTGCCGCACCTGACGCAGGCGAGCCTCGTCCGCGATGCGTTCCCCGGATTCGAGCATCACCACGCTTGACGGGGAAAGTCCCTTCATACGCAACCGATCCGGTTCGATGAATGCGGCACCGACCGCCGTGCTGCCCGCCCCGTACGGATAGGCCTCCACGGTCACCCGGGACCCGGCCGCCCGCGAGCGGTCCAACGCACCGAGCACCCGGTCGATGTGGTGGCCCGAGGTGCTGTTGACGTGGCAGTGGTGCATCGCGGCCCCCGTCTCGGCCGCGGCGATCGCGATCTCCTCCGAACCGTCGGCCGGGGTGCCGGGGTCCACTTCGACCAGCTCGCGGACGTGCGTGTACGTCGGGACCCCGGCAACCGCGGCCAACCGCGCGACGGCGAGGAACTCGCTGGGGTCGGTGCCGGGTGCGTACCCCAGCAGGACGCCGATGCCGAGCGCCCCCGCGGCCAGCTCACCGTCCAGCGCGGACAGCCATGCGGCGAGCTCACGTGCTGAGGAGGAGCGTTGCCACGCAAGGTTTCCCAGCACCGCGAGGCCAGAATCGATATTCGCGTCGGGCTCGATCCCGGCGAGCACCTGCGCTCGGGCGGAACCCCATGAGGCGGAAAACCCGTAGTGCAGCGGACGGCCCTGCGCGGCGGCCTCGGCGTACGCCCGCTCGATGGGCATCAGGCCGGCTTCCAGGTCGAGTGCGGTCGTGACGCCGTCCATCGCCTGCAACCGTTGCCCCGCGATCGAGTGCACGTGGCTGTGCAGGTCGATGAACCCTGGACCGACGACAAGGCCCGTCACGTCGAGGACGGTGCACCCCGGCGGCTGGGCGAGTCCGGCGCCGACGGCCGTGATCACGCCCTCGGACACGAGCACGTCGGCAACCCCGTCGAAACCAGTACCCGGATCGACAACACGTCCACCGCGCAAGAGCGTCTGCATGCTTCGTCTCCTCACGAACGCGCCGGTGCCGCGTCCGCAACCTCGCCGACCCCGTTCGAGATCACCCTAGGACGTCTCCCGGCAAGGCCGTTCGTTCGAGACGACGAATCCGCGACGGTGCGTCCATCCGCCCGGACGAAGCGCACCGGTCGGACAAGGCCCCGCACCTGGGCGGGCACCCGGTTCGGACTACCAGGGCAGAGTGCCCTCGGCGTCGAAGTAGCCACCGGTCGGGCCGTCCGGGCCCACCTGTGCCATGCGCACGATGATCTCGGCGCCCTGCTCGACTGTCTGGGTGCCGGAGTTCCCGTTCAGGTCGGTCCGGGTGAAACCGGGCTCCACCGCGTTGATCCGCATGGCCGGGAACGCCTTCGCGTACTGCACGGTGATCATGTTGACTGCGGACTTCGAGGCCGGGTACGCCACACCCGTGTAGCCGTAGGCCGGAGTGCCCGGGCTGGTGACCCGGGTCAACGAGGCCAGGCCACTGCTGACGTTGACCACGACCGGAGCAGCGGATCGGTGCAGCAGCGGGAGAAACGCGTGGATCACGCGCACCATGCCGATGACATTCGTCTCGAAGGTCTGCCGCATGATGTCGGCGGTCACCTCCGCGGCACCGATCACGGTGTTGTCCGCACTCCGCCATTCGCTGGCGATGCCAGCGTTGTTCACCAGTACGTCCAGTCCCCCGTCGGCCTCGATGGTCCGCACCGCGGCCTGCACGGATACGTCATCGGTGACGTCGAGCTGGACCGCCCGCGCACCCAGTTGCTCGGCGGCCCGGCGCCCGCGCTCGGCGTCCCGGCTGCCGAGGTAGACGGTGTGCCCCGCGGCAACGAGTCGGCGCGCGGTCTCGAAGCCCAGCCCCTTGTTCGCCCCGGTGATCAGTGTTGTGGTCATGCCCGCACGCTACGAACTGGAGCGCGCTCGAGGTCAAGCCCGGTCGGCCAGTTCGTGCGTGCGAGAGGTCAGGAGGCGAAGGCCCTTTCCAGCCTGGGGATCAGGTCACGGAGGTCCTGTTCCCAGCACCCGCTGTTGTGGCCACCGTTGCACTGGGTTCCCCACGCGGAACCGTCGCCGTAGTCGACGTAGTAGTAGGGCATCCGCAGGGCGTCCATGGCCGCCTTGGTGTGCTTGGCCGCACCCTCGATCCAGAATTCCGGTTCAGTGGCCCTGCCACCGCCGTTGCCGACGTAGAGCGAGACCCCGACCCCGGCGAGCTTGTCCATGTGCTGTGAGGGATCGGCCTCGTTCCACCGCCAGTCGCCGTTGAGCACCGGGTAGGGCGTGCCGAACAGGGCGTCGCTGCTGACCCCTGGCTTGTAGGGGTCGTTGGCGGGATCGCAGGCACCGGAGGCCGAGCCGCAGAGCGCGCCGGTCGCGTCGATGAGGGAGGCGACGACCGCCATGCGCAGGTCCATGGAGTTGACCGACAGATCGGTGTCCCCCGACAGGGAGGCGGTCTGGCCGAACAGGTCGGGGTGGTCCTGGGCGTAGTGCAGGGCCCCGAACCCGCCCATGGAGACCCCGGCCACGGCCCTGGCCTTCTTGCTGGCGATGGTCCGCAGGTTGGCGTCGATGAACGGGATCACCTGGTTGATGTGGAAGTTCTCCCAGTTCTGGGCACCGACCGCGGTTTTCTGGTCGAGCCAGTTGGCGTACCAGCCCCGCGCACCGCCGTCCGGGATGACGGTGATCATCGAGTTGGACGTGCTCAGCGCCGGGTAGTTCTGCGCGGCCGGGTCGTCGGGCGAACCGTGCAGGAAGTACATCACCGGGTAACGCCGGGCCGGGTCCTCGTAGTAGCCGCCCGGCAGAATGATCTTGATGTGGTGCTGCCCCGACACCTGGGGCGTGGTCACGGTGAGGACGAAGTTGGTCGCGGTCCCGGTCGCGGTCCCGACCTGGGTGAGACCGTAGCCGTCCGTCAGTGGCGGCGGCGCCGTGTCGCCGGCGGCCTGTGCCGTGCCCGCCGTCATGACCAGCCCGGCGGCGGCCAGCAGTGCCACCGCCCTTCGCCAGCGGCCTGAGTTGCTCATCGCGGAACGCCCCTTCGGATGTCGTGACCGCACAACGTGGTTCTCAGGCAAGGACCTTGACCTCCAGGGCCGGTGAGGCCGCGATCTGGTCCTCGGTGAACCGCTCGGTCACCCACTGCCCGGCCGAGAACAGCTTGGTCTGGTCGGCGTGGTGCGGCGAGTTCGGGTTGGCCGACTGCGAGTAGGTCAGCAGCGAGGAGGTCTGCGGCGGGCCGTCGGCGGTGAACCGCACCTGCTGGATGAAGCTGGACCCGAAGACGATGTCCAGCTTGCCGTCCGCGCCCTGCCCCGGAGCGATCACGTTCAGCACGCCCAGTTCGGACAGCGAGCCGTGGATCGGGATCTGCTCACCGTTGCGGGTGACCTTCTGGACGTCCGACAGCGGGGCGTCCAGCGGGATGCCCGCCTTGCGCAGCGCGAGGACCGCTCGGCCGAACGCGGCGCGCACCGCCGAGTTCCCGGTGTCCAGCGAGTTGGGCGTGTGCACCGGGTCCGCGGGGTCGAAGGGCACCCGCCACGGCGCGCTGTCGATCGACTTCCCGCCGAGCAGGTAAGCCCAGTAGTTCTCGAACAGCCAGGACCCCCGGCTGTCCAGCGTGTAGTCGTGGCCCTTCCATGCGGCCAGGATCGGGCACGCCTCGCTCACGTTGACCAGGGTGCCGTCCACCAGGATGAGCCCACCGAGCAGCCCCTTGCACATCGTCACCGTGGCGTCCAGGGCCAGGTCGGCCGCCCGACTGTGGTCGGCGAACAACGACTGCCGCATGTTCTCGGGGGTGAAGCCCTTGCCAGGCAGGCCATCGGTGCCGTTCAACCGGTTCTGCGCGGTCAGGATCAGCTGCTGGGTCCGCAGCGACCGGGGTGCCGCCGCATCGCCCATCACCCTGGGGTAGGACAGCGGCTGCTCGGGGTTGGCCAGCCACGCGCTGTCGTTGGCGTTGCCCACGAAGTCCGAGCGGATCAGACGTGGCTGCTTGTGCGGGTCCAGCAGTCCGGGCGCGGCCGCGTTCGGGTCGTTGGGCCAGTCACACTCGCTGCGCTTGCCGTCGAAGATGGAGATCGGCGGCACGTTCGGCAACCGCACCTGGTTGAACAGCAGCTGGCCGGTCAGGGTGAGGCACGACTTCGCGTGCTCGTCGGTGATGTTCGGGGCGGCCTGGATGTCCGCGTACAGCGCCTTGCCCGTGCGGTCGGTGGCGATGGTGTTGAAGAAGGGGACGCCCTGCGTGGTCTCCAGGGTGTGCACGACCTCGTTCACGTCCCTGGCCTGGTCGAGGTGGAACCAGGTGTTCATCGCCCGCAGGTTGTCCATGTTCGCGTCGCGCACCGCGTGCGCGCTGACCACCCAGGGCAGCGGAACGCCCTGCACCGAGGTGGTGATCGGGCCGTAGCGGGTGGACCACAACGTCCTGGTGACCTTGCCGAGAGAGCCGTCCTTGTTCAGCACGTCGACGCTGACCTGCTGCGAGGTCATGTCCGTCCACTTGCCGTCCACCAGGTACTTGGTCGGGTGCAGCGGGTCCACCTGCACGTCGAACAGCCCGAACGGGGCCACCGTGGCGACCGTGTGGCTCCAGGCGACCTCGTTGTTGTGCCCGATGTTCACCGCGGGGAACCCGAGCAGGCTGGCCCCGGACACGTTGATCTTCCCGGGGATCGTCAGCTGGCTCTGCCACATCCGGTTCTTGCCCTGCCAGGGAAAGTGCGGGTTGGCCAGCAGCATCGCGGTACCCCCGGACACGCCCTGCGAACCGACCGCGAGCGCGTTGCTGCCCATGCCCTCCCGGTGGCTGGCAGCCATCGCGTCGGCGATCTGCCCGCCCACCTCGTCCGCTGAACGTGGCTGCTGCGCAGCAGCCGAAGCCCCGGCCGGTGCCGCGTTGACCTCGCCGTCCAGCAGCGGATCGGCGCTGCCCATGATGATCTCGGCGTGCGCGTGCCGGTAGACGTCCAGCTCGGTGATCGGCCGCACCCAGGCCGCACCACGGCAGGCCGGATCGGAGATGTTGTCCGCCCCGGTCTCGGCCAGGTACCGGTTGTACCCCTGGACGTAACCGCGAATGGCCTCCCTGACCTCCGGCTCCGGCCCGTTGGGGGCGGGCTGGTCGACCAGCCGCTCCACCACGCGGTTGTCGTTGATCCGCTGGAAGTACAGGTCGCTGTTGAGATTGGTGGTGGTGTTCTGGTTCTGCCCGGGACTCGCCTTGCCATCGGGCCCCAGGTACCGGGACCGCTGGGCGTTGACCATCAGGTACGTGTCGGCCAGGGTGCAGATGTTGTCCTTGGCCGCGGCATAACCGTAGCCCGCGCCCAGCCCCACCCAGTCCGCGGCGATGATGTGCGGGATCCCGTACTCGGTGTACCGGATCGTCGGCTTGTCCGGCCCGCTCGCGGCGGCTGTCGGCAGCACCTGCACCGCCGTCGCGGTCACTGCCAGCACCGCGACCGCGACCGCCATCGGCAGCCGCCGGCTCCCTGTCCCCCTGCGCGGCATCGAGCCGTCCCCCCTCTGCCCAGGCGTTCCTCGAACGCGGGAACCCTACAGAGGGCCGATGAAATCTCGATGAATCCCGGCGCGTACGTGGCTGGTCTGCCCGGGCGGCGGCGCCCGGGCAGACCAGCGGCGGTCAGGCCTTGCTGATGGCCTCGATGATCCGCGGACGCAGCTCGGCGGCGCTCACCACGGCGTCCACCGAGCCGACCTCGACCGCGCGGTGCACGCTGTGCACCCGGTCGAACTCCGTGGCCACCTCGGACAGCTTCTCCGCGCGCACGGAGGTCCGCACCTCGGCCAGCTTCGCGTTCAGCTCGGCACGTTCCGCGCCCGTGGTCTCGGCCAGCCGCGCCTCCAGGTCGGCGACCCGGCTGTCGGCGGAGGTGCGGCGGTTCACCTCACCGGTGAACACCACCGCCGCCGCGGGCGCGCCACCGATCACCGAGGCGAAGGACCCCTCGATGGCGAACACCGTCATGTTCGGGTTGAGCGCCTTGGAGAACACCACGAACGCGCCGCCGTGGTACCGGGAGATCACGCTGAACACGATCGGGCCCTCGAAGTTCACGATGGCCCGGCCGATCTCGGCGCCATACTCCAGCTGGAGTTTGCGCATCGACTCCGGCGAGCCGTCGAAGCCGGACAGGTTGGCCAGCACCACCAGCGGCCGGTTGCCGCTGGCCGCGTTGATCGCCCTGGCCGCCTTCCTCGAGGACTGCGGGAACAGGGTGCCCGCGGTGTAGGTGTCCGGCCCGTCGGTGGGAGGGAAACCGCGGCGCTGCACCGAACGGGACTCGATCCCGAGCAGGCACACCGGCCGGCCGCCCAGGTGCACGTCCTGCACCACGGCGGTGTCCGCGTCGGCCATGCCCGCCCAGCGCTCCAGCACCGGGTGGTCCTGGTCGGCCACCGCACGCATCACCGTGCGGATGTCGAACGCCTTCTTGCGGTCCGGGTTCGCGGTGGCCGAGAAGATCTCGCCCACGGTGCTGAAGTCGCTGCCCGGAGCCGAGTGCGGGAAGTCCGAGATGTCCCGGTCGTGCGGGTCGGTGGTGTCCGCGTGCCGCGGACCCTGCTCCCCCGGCACGACGTAGGTGTGGTCGTAGTGGGCCATCAGCACGTCCCGCGCGGCGGTCAGGTTCGGCGCCCAGTACTGCGCCTGCCCGTTCGGGCCCATCACCCGGTCGTAACCGCCGATGCCGAAGTTGTCCTCGGCCGACACGCCACCGGAGAAGTCCAGCGACTGCTTGCCGGTCAGCACCATCGCCGAGTCCGGGGTCATCACCAGGACGCCCTTGGTGTGCATGAGCATCGTCGCCTCGGCGTTCCAGTACGGCTGCGCGCCGACGTTGATGCCCGCGACCACGACGTTGATCTCGCCGCCGTCCTGGGTGAACTCCACGATCCGCTTGAGCGCCGCGGCCACCCAGTCCATGTTCTCCGTGCCGGACTCCATGGAGATCCGGGCGCCCGCGGACAGCGCATACCACTCCAGCGGCACCTGCATCCGCTCGGCCAGGTCCAGCGCGGCGATCACCCGGCGGCACTCCGGCTCCGACAGCGCGCCCAGCGCCTTCGTCGGGTCGCCGAGCAGCACCACCCTGGTCAGGCCCTCCGGGTGCCGCTTGGTCTGCGTGGTGACCACACCGGCGACGATCGCCGCGGTGTTGCGCCCCTTGGGCCGGTCCACCGGCACCAGCACGTGGTCACCGTCGAGGTCGTGCTCGACGAAGTCACCGAGCAGCCCGGTCAGCTCGTACGGGTACACCGTGTTGCGGCTGCTCGCGCTGAGCACCTTCTGCCGGTAGCCGTCGAGCGGCTCGACCGGCTCCGCCGAGGGCTCGCCGACGGTCAGCTCGGTGCCGCCGGTGGCGTCGAAGGAGATGCGCACGGCGGTCTTGGTCAGCTCGCCGGTCTTGCGGTCACGCTGCCGCGCGATGAGCAGGATCTCCTCCAGCCCGGCGCCCACGGTGGTCGGCAGCACGCGCCCGACGATCATCTCCAGCTCCGCGCGGGTGATCTCGCTCGGCGGCCAGACGTAGAGCACGATCCGGTTGGTGTTGAAGCGCTTCTTCGAGGTCCGCTGGGACTGCGCGCGGCGGATCGAGTCCAGGCAGGTGGCGATGGTGTCCTCGGCCGTCGGCAGCGCGACCAGCCTGCCGTCGTGCTCGCGCAGCTCGGTCAGGTCACGCACCTGCGCGAACGCCACGAGGCGGTCGTCGGAGGGGTTCTCCCGCGCCACGCAGTGGAAGAGGTAGACCTCCTCGTCGGAGGACGGCAGCCGGGTGAGGTCGAACTTGTTCAGCCGCTCCAACTGCATGCGCTGCGCGATGTAGGGGTGCAGGCCGCGGATCAGCCGCTCCTCGGTCATCCCGGTGGTCGACGGGCGGAACGTGAAGTGGTGGTGCATCACGGCCCCACCGCTGCCCGCCACGGTGGTGGTGAGCCTGCGGACCTGGGTCGGCAGCGGGTGCGCGCTGACGACCTCCTGCAGCGCCGCCGCCATCGCGCCGGAGTCCTCGGGCTGCTTCTCCCAGGCCAGGTAGATGTCGGCGTCGATGGCGTCCTCGCCACCGGCCAGCTCCGCGAGCCCGCGCAGCGCGCTGCCCAGCGCGTCGAAGCGCACCGCAGCGGAGACCAGGCTCGAACCCGCGCGCTCGGCGACCACGAACGTGCAGCCCGCGACCTCGCTGGTGCGGACGCCGGTGAGCCCCTTGTTGCCGTAGTACCGCCGGGTCAGCACCTCCAGCATGATCGCGTTGTCCAGGTTGTCCCGGATGAGCCGCTGGCCGAGCAGCCGCACCAGCGGCTCGGTGCTGCGCACCATCTCGGCGACGCGCTCGGCGCGGTCCGCCGACTGCGGGTGCGCGTCCAGGTGGCGAAGGTGCTTGCGGACGCCTGCGTAGACGCGGGCGCGGTTGCGGCGCAGCAGCGGCTGGCCGAGCCAGGCGAACACCACGCCGCGCGCGAGGTCGGCGACCACGGGGAAGCGGATCTGGGTCGCGGCCACCAGCCGCTCCAGCGTGAGGCCTGCGGGCTCGCGCAGCGTCTCGCTCGGCGGCAGTTCCCGCAGCCAGGCGCGCAGCAAGGTCGTGATGACGGTGGCGTCCGCGGACGCGCGCTGCTGGGCCAGGAAGATCCGGAACACCGCGGCCTCGAGCTCGGGGGTGCGCTCCAGGTCGGTGACGCCGTAGTGCCCGAGCGCCTTGGCGAGCTTGGCCTGGAACGCCTCGGGCAGGCCGGCCCGCTCGACGTCGAGGCTCTGCAGGTAGGTGTGGAAGTACTCACGGGCGCTGTGCACGTGGCTCTCGGCGCCGCCGTCCTCGCCCGTGGACCGGTTGCGGCTCAGCTCGGCGAGGTCGGCGAACACGTCGAGGAGTTCGAGTTCCTCGGCCAGCGGCCGGTGGCCGTCCTCGATGGCCTCCCGGCGCGCGGCGAGGTAGTCGTCGAGCACCCGGCGCTCGTCGTGCGGGTCGACGTCGAAGCCCAGCAGCAGGCTGCGCAGGTCCTCCTGGCCGCGCGTGGTGCGCTCCAGCACCGGGGTCTGCGCGGGCGCGGCGGGCAGGTCCAGCTCGACGGGCTCGGCGGCCGAGGTGTCCTCCGCGGCGCCGTCGGCCAGCGGCTCCAGCCGCAGCAGCGGCGCACCGGTCTCCACCTGGCTGCCCACGGAGACGACGCGCTCCTTCAGGCGAGCCTTGAACGGCGCACGCAGCACCGTCTCCATCTTCATGCTCTCCAGCACCAGCACCGGCGCGCCCGCCTCGACCTCGGCGCCGACCTCCAGCGGGGTGGCGACGACCAGCGCGGGCGCGGGCGAGCGGACCACGCCGCCCTCGTCGAGACTGACCCGGTGCGCCACGCCGTCCACCTCGACCAGGTGGATCGGCCCGTGCGTGCCGATGAGCAGGGCGTACCGGGCGCCGTTGACGAGGATCTGCCCGGTGTGCTGGTCGAAGCGGTCGAGCTCGACGTCGGCGGTACGGACCTGCTCGCCCGCTTCGAGGCCGACCCGGAACCGGTGCGCGCCGATCCGTGCGACGCGCACGCGGTAGCCGACGCCGCGCAGCTTGAGGTCCAGCGGCCGACCGCTCTCGTGCTGCACCTGCGGGCGCCCGCCGAACGCGGTGGACAGCAGCCGCTGCCGCTCGGCGCGCTCCTCCTCCTCGTACGCCTCGATGGCGGCGGCCGCCAGCGCGACGGCGGAGTGCCGGTGCGAGACGAGCCTGCCCTCGCCGCGGACGCGGTCGATCCAGCCGGTGTCCGCGCTGGCGTCGATCACCTCGGGCTGGTCGAGCAGGTCGAGCACGAAGCTCTTGTTCGTCGCGCCGCCCTCGATGATCACCTTGGTCTGCGCCATCGCCCGGCGCAGCCTGCCCAGCGCCTCGTCCCGGTCGCGGCCGTAGGCGATGACCTTCGCGATCATCGAGTCGAAGTCGGCGGGGATGGTGTCGCCCTCGCTGACGCCGGTGTCCACCCGGATGCCCGGCCCGGCGGGCAGGTCCAGCCGCACGATGCGGCCCGGTGAGGGTGCGAAGTCGCGGTCCGGGTCCTCGGCGTTGAGCCGGGCCTCGATGGCGTGCCCGAGCTCGGCGGGCGGCCTGCCCTCCAGCCGCCCGCCCGAGGCCACGTGCAGCTGCGCCTTCACCAGGTCCATCCCAGTGGTCAGCTCGGTGATCGGGTGCTCCACCTGGAGGCGGGTGTTGACCTCGAGGAACGCGAACAGCTTGTCACCGGGGTGGTAGAGGAACTCCACGGTCGCCGCGCCGCGGTAACCGACCGCGACCGCCAGCCGCTCGGCCGAGGACTTCAGCTCGGCCGTCTGCACCGGGCTGAGCACCGGCGAGGCCGACTCCTCGATGACCTTCTGGTTGCGCCGCTGCACGGAGCAGTCGCGGACGCCGAGCGCCCATGCGGTGCCCTGGCCGTCGGCGATCACCTGGACCTCGACGTGCCGGGCGCCGGTGACCAGGCGCTCCAGGAACACGACGCCGCTGCCGAACGCGCGGGCGGCCTCCTGGCTGGTGCGCTCGTAGGCGTCGACGAGCTCGGCCTCACTGGTGATCACGCGGATACCGCGCCCGCCACCGCCCGCGGTCGCCTTGAGCATCAGCGGGTAGCCGACCTCGGCCGCCGAGGCCTTGGCGGCGTCCAGGGTCTCGACCGCGCCGCGGCTCCACGGCGCGACCGGCACGCCGACCTCCTCGGCGATCAGCTTCGCGCCGATCTTGTCGCCGAGCTTGCGCATGGCATCCGCGCTCGGTCCGACGAACGTGACCCCGACCTTCTCGCACAGCTCCGCGAACGCCGGGTCCTCGGCGACGAACCCCCAGCCCACCCACGCCGCGTCCGCGCCGCTCTCGCGCAACGCCCGCTCCAGTACCGCCAGGTCCAGGTAGGGCCGGGCGGAGGCCGGGCCGAGGTCGTAACCCAGGTCGGCCTCGCGGACGAAGGTGGCCGTGCGGTCGGCGTCGGTGTAGAACGCGACGGTCTCGATCCGCGTCCCGGTCTCCGCGGCGAGCTCCCGGACGGCGTGGATCAACCGCATCGCGGCCTCTCCGCGGTTGACGATGGCGACACGACTGAACACCGACCGAGCCTCCTGCGATAGACACGTGGTGGGCTGGCACGCCCACGCCTGCAGTGAACATTCTCGTGTACCGGCCGCTAGCGGAATGCTGCAATCGACCGTGTCGGGTGCCGGATTTTGTGGAGACCCGCCAAAGGATGATCTCGATCACGTGCGGGCGGAGGTGCGCCGCCGGTCTTTGACGGGGTTTTCGGCGCAGGTGACCGTCATCCCGTCCGCCCTGGTCAGTGGCCGCTCGTGCGCCGTCCGGAGCCACACCTCCCCGGCCGGCAACGAGACAATCCGGACAGGGGTGCCGTCACGGCTTGAGCTGGTCGGCCTCCCGGACCTCGTGGAGGTGGATCAGCACCTTGAAGGCGCGGGCAAGCGCGAGGTCGGCGGGATCGACGGGGTACATCGTGCCGATGTTGCGCGTGGGTCGGGCCAGGTCCAGCCAGGCGCGCGCGGCGGCCGGGGCGTTGCGGAGGTCGAGGTAGTAGTTGCGGTAGCGGACCTGGTCCAGGGTGTACTCGTTCGTCCCGGGCTCGGCGGCGCCCACGGTGAACTTCTTCCAGTCGCCGCCGAGGGCCGCGTCCTTGGACAGGAAGGAGCCCTGGTTGAAGGTGAGGCCGATGGCGAGGTAGTCCGCGCCCATCGTGTCGCGCAGGAAGGACCCCTGCGTCTTGGGGTACATCACAGGATCGCTGGCGAGGTAGCCGACGTGGCTGTTCTGCGCCGACAGCAGCACCTTGTGGCCGGTCCGCCGCTGCCACCAGGTGACGTTCTGAGCCATCACCTCGTCACGGAAGCGCTGGGCAGCGGCCACCGAGTCCGGGTCGGCCACGTCTATGGTGAGGAACCTGGCGGTCTGGGCGATGGACCGGGCGTTCTGCACGGCCCACTCGGAGGCCTCCGCGTCGGAGCCCTGCTGGCTACTGACCAGTTCCAGCGCCTGCTGTGCGTTGACGGCGAGCCGCTGTCGTTCCACCAGCGGCTTGCCCAGGTAGGCGAAGACGTCCTCGATCGGGCGCAGACCGGTGTAGAGCTCGTTGAGCCGAGGCAGCGACTCCGGGTGGTTCTGCCGCACGTAGCCGGTCACCCGGCCGAAGAACTCCTCGCTCAGCGTGGGGGCTCCGACGTCGTCGCCGATGAAGTGGACGGTGTGGCCCGGGTGGCGGCGGTTGTAGTCGCGCATCCACTCGATGAGGCTCAGGAACTCCTCGCGGTCCCACGGGGAGTTGGCCAGCGTCTCCTTGGCGATCGCGCGGGCCTCGCCCTTGCCGGTCTGGAGGTACTCGTCGATCCGGAGGCCCGCGGACCAGCTCAGCTCCAGGGCGAAGGTGGTGAAGCCCCTCTCCTCGACGAGGTAGCGGAACACCCGCTGCTTCATGGTGAAGAACTCGTGCGAGCCGTGGGTGGCCTCGCCCAGGCCGACTACCTTGGCGTCGCCGATCATCACGCCCAGGGCGCGCAGGTCGGCCGTGTTCCTCCCGGGCTCGGTCGAGCGCAGCGGGTGGGCCGCCCGCTGGAGTGCGCGGACCGGGTTCTGCTCCCCGCCGACCGGGGCAGCCTGGGCCGCTGTCGGGGCGAGGACCGCTCCCGCGGCGATCACCGCCGCCGTCAGCAGTCCCCGCCGCCTGATGCGCTTCCGGTTCCCAGCCATGCTGTCTACCCCTCACCGTGCGTGTGCGAACTCGGGAAGGAGCATCGCCTGCGATTCCACTGCCGCGCGCTGGGGCCAGCTTGCGTCTTCCTCCGGGGGCCAGCCCCAGGTGCCGAGCCGCTCAGGAGGATCGCGTGAGCTGGCGCCTGAGGGCGGTTCGGCCGCCGAACTCCGCCATGACCACCTGGCCCTGCTCGTCACGCAGGAAGCGGGTACCGGGCCTGCGGGTGTCGGCCGCCCTGGCCACCACGTCCTCGCCGACGAAGGCGACCTCGAAGGCGGGTGGGGAGTCGGCCAGGTTCTCGCCCAGGACCATCCGCGCCCACAGCGAGCCGTCCCGGACGGTGAACTCGCACGCCAGCTCCCCCGTTTCGTACCGTCCGGCGTAGTGGGCCAGTCGCTCCGGTGACCGCGGCAGCGTCGGCTGGCTCTCAACCGGGGGCAGGCCGACCAGGTTCTCCAGGCACCAGTCGACCACCTTGGGCCCCAACTCCGAGCCACCGGCGCTGTTGGTCAGCACGGTGACGGCGAACTCCTCGCTGGGCAGCGTGACGAACTCCGACACCTGGAGGTTGCTCACGTTGCCGCCGTGCCGAACCAGTTCCGCGTCGCCGTGCCGGGTGCGCAGCCAGCTCAGCCCGACCTCCTCGAAACCGAGTGCGGCCCTGCGTTGCGGCCGCCACAGTGCGGCCCTGGTGGAGTCGCTGATCGGTGGTGTGCCGTTGGCCTGCCCCGTCAGGAAGAACCGCGCCCAGCTCAGCTGATCGCGAACCGAGGACCACAGTCCACCGGCCGGCCCGGCCGCGCGTGACAGGCCCACGGTGTGCGCGACGGCGGGCAGCCCCTCGCGCACCGTGTGACCGACCGCGTGCCTGCGGGTGAGCACCTCCCACGGCAGGAACATCGAATCGTCCATACCCAGCGGTTCCAGCAGCCGAGCACGGACGAGATCCTCGAACGGGGTGTCCGCCACCACCTCCGCCACCCGGCCGGCCAGCATGAACCCGGTGTTGCTGTAGGAGAACACCGCACCGGCCGGGAACACCTGCGGCAGCACGTCGAACTGCTCGACGGCGGCGGCGAGGGCACCTGTCCCCCAGCCGGTGTCGATGTCCACGTCCCCCAGGAATCCGGCCGAGTGGGTGAGCAGGTGCCGCACTGTGATCGTCTTCCGCGCGAGCGGATCGGCCAGCCGGAGGTCGGGGAGGTACTCCACGATCGGCTTGTCCAGTGCCAGCAGGCCGTCCTCGGCCAGGGCCAGCACCACGGCCGCGGTGAACGTCTTGCTCGTCGAGCCGATCATGAACAGCGTGTCGCCGTCCACCGGCAGCGCGGTATCCACATTGGACACTCCCGTGGCCAGCACCGACTCCTCGCCGCCGTGCAGGACGCCCACCACGGCTCCCGGCACGGCGGCCTCCGCCGCCCACTGGTCGAGCAGGACCTGGAGTTCCTGGCTGGCCTTCGGCATTCCCGCCGCCCCTCACACCGTTGTTGTGCTGACCTCGCCATCGTTTCACCGAGGCGCCGCAACCGGTTCGTTGGCGACGAGGAATCGAGGCGGTCCGCTTCGTCGGTCCACGCGAGGATGTCGCCGCGTTGGACAGGTAGGCGGCTGCCGTACTAGTGTCCTGCGCCGGAAATCCGCCTACAAAATCGGGCGAGTGACTCGAGGATCTCTTCGGCGGTCTTGGTCCAGATGAACGGCCGTGGATGGGTGTTCCAGTCAGCGATCCAGACGCGGATGTCCTTCTCCAGCGCTTGGACGCTGCGGTGGGTACCTCGGGTGATCTTCTGGTCGCTGAGAAAGCCGAACCAGCGTTCGACCTGGTTGATCCACGATGATCCGGTCGGGGTGAAGTGCATGCGGAACCTGGGGTGCTTGGCCAGCCAGGCCTTGATCGCCGGGGTCTTGTGAGTGCCGTAGTTGTCACAGACCAGGTGGACGGCCAGCTCCGCCGGGACCGTCTTGTCGATCGTGATGAGGAACTTCTTGAACTCGGCGGCCCGGTGCTGACGATGCAACTCGGCGATCACCGTGCCATCGGCGACGTCGAACGCGGCGAACAGGCTGGTGATGCCATTGCGGGCGTAGTCATGTGTGCGCCGCTCAGGCATACCCGGCATCATCGGCAGCACCGGCTGGGAGCGGTCCAGTGCCTGGATCTGACTCTTCTCGTCCACGCACAGCACCACCGCCCGCTCGGGCGGATTGTGGTACAGGCCAACGACATCGACGACCTTCTCCACGAACAATGGATCGGTCGAGAGCTTGAAGGTCTCGGCACGGTGGGGTTTGAGCCCGAAATCGCGCCAGATCCGGCCGATGGTCGACTTGCTCAGCCCGGACTTCTCCGCCATCGACGCCCGAGACCAGTGTGTGGCGTTGCGCGGGGTCTCCTCCAGAGTCGCCACGATCACCTCTTCGACCTGGTCCACCGTGATCGACGGCGGACGGCCCGGCCGTTCCTCATCGACCAGGCCCTCCAGCCGATGCTGGAGAAATCGCCTGCGCCACTTGGTCACCGTCGACGGGTGAACCCGAAGATCCTCGGCGATCTGCTTGCCTGGCAGGCCGTCCGCGCACGCCAGCACAATCCTGCACCGCTGTGCCAGCACCTGCGACGACTTCGCCCGCCGCGCCCACCGTTCCAGCGTTACCCGCTCCTGCTCGGTCAACGTCACCTCAGCAGGAGGACGTCCAATCCGCGCCATCAACCCAGACTAGACTTATGTGGCGGATTTCCGGCGCACGACACTAGTCGGCGGGGTTGATCGATGGTCCTTCGTAGAGGAGCACATCGGCGCTGTCGTAGACCCGAACCCTGACCTTCGACATTTCCGTTCGCGACTCCGACATCAGCTTCTCGAACTCGGCCCGGCCCTCCTCGGAGGTGCTCTCAGTGGCCTCCAGCCTTTCCCTGGCGTTGCGCAGGCACACCATGTCCACGACCATCTGCACGGCGAAGGTGTGGTCCACGACCTCGGCTTGGGCGACCGCGCCGTCCTCACTGACCAGTTCCACCCGGGCGGCTTCGGGAGCGAGTGCTCCCAACAGCCGAGTGGGCTGGCCGTTGTAGGACGGCATCCACTGCCAGACCGAATACGGCCGCTGCCTGAAATCCCGGCTGTGGCCACGGGGTTCCACGTTCAGCCACACACCGCGACCGTCCTGCAGGATGCAGATGCCATCAGCCCCGGAGTCGTTGTAGGCCACAAGTGATCCGCTTGCCGCGGTGGCCCCGATCCGCGCACCGGGATGCCATCCCTCCACGGGGTACGGGTCCACCTGGGAGCGGCGTGTGCTGTGGCCCTCAATGGTCGCGGCGAGGGCAGAAGCGAGTTGCTCAGCTGGTGATGTCAAGGTGGACTGTCTCTCCTCAGTTCAACGAGTATCACAACGCTCAGGCACAGGACGATCGTTCGTCCACATTGGCACTGCTCGACGGCAGCCACATCCGGGACATTCCCTGAGTTTCCCAAACCAAGGCCGGATTCCCGCTGCCCGCCGATTCCACGAACCGCGGCCGCACTGCCAGCACCCTCGTTCGCCTGAGACACCTTCGGGTGAATGTGTGAGTTCGGATCCGTGCACGAGACCGCGACAGGAGCAACGCCAGCCACGACCGCGGGCGCCGACACGGGCCGTGTCGTGAAAGTGCCGTTCAGGACACTGGGTGCCCTGAACGGCACTTTCACGACACCGCAGCCTCGGCCCGGACCGGACAGACCGGTCAAGCGAGCGCGACACGCCCAGTTCGCCCGACAACTTGATTGATTCCAGAAACTGGGCCAGACTCCGGCACGTGCCCACCACTTCGGACTTCGAGCGCATGTTGCGCGGGGCTGCTTTGCGTGTGACACGTCCCAGGGTGGCGGTGCTGACCGCGGTGTACGACCACCCGCACGCCGACACGGACTCGATCCTCGGTGTCGTGCGTGGGGATCTCGGTGAGGTCTCGCACCAGGCCGTCTACGACGTGCTGCGAGCACTGACCGCGGCGGGCCTGGTCCGGCGAATCCAGCCGGCGGGCTCCGTGGCGCGCTACGAGTCACGGGTCGGGGACAACCACCACCACGTTGTGTGCCGGTCGTGCGGTGCCATCGCCGACGCGGACTGCGCCGTCGGTACCGCACCCTGTTTGGCCGCGTCCGAGGACCACGGCTTCACGATCGACGAGGCCGAGGTCATCTACTGGGGCCAGTGCCCCGACTGCTCCGCCGCACTCGGTTCCTGAGTGCACACTCTGATCCCGGAAGGACTCCCGTGTCTGACAGCCCTGACGCCGTTGTTGGCGAGATGAACGACGAGAGCGCAGGTGGGTGCCCGGTCGGTGCCGGACGCCTGAAGCACCCGACTGAGGGCGCGAGCAACAGCGACTGGTGGCCGAACCAGCTCAACCTGAAGATCCTCCGGAAGCACCCCGCCGTGGCCAACCCCATGGGCGAGGACTTCGACTACGCCGCGGAGTTCCAGACCGTCGACCTCGACGCCCTGGCCAGGGACGTCGACGAGGTGCTGACGACCTCGCAGGAGTGGTGGCCCGCCGACTTCGGCCACTACGGGCCGCTGATGATCCGGATGGCCTGGCACAGCGCGGGCACGTACCGCATCCACGACGGCCGCGGCGGCGCGGGCGCGGGCATGCAGCGTTTCGCCCCGCTCAACAGCTGGCCGGACAACGCCAACCTGGACAAGGCGCGCCGGCTGCTCTGGCCGGTGAAGCAGAAGTACGGCCGCAAGGTCTCGTGGGCCGACCTGATGATCTTCGCGGGCAACCGCGCGCTGGAGACGATGGGTTTCACGACCTTCGGCTTCGCCGGCGGCCGGGCGGATGTCTGGGAGCCCGACGAGGACGTCTACTGGGGCCCGGAGCGCACCTGGCTCGGCGACGAGCGCTACACCGGCGACCGGGACCTGGAGAACCCGCTGGCCGCCGTCCAGATGGGCCTGATCTACGTCAACCCCGAGGGCCCGAACGGCAACCCGGACCCGCTCGCCGCGGCCCGCGACATCCGCGAGACCTTCGGGCGGATGGCGATGAACGACGAGGAGACCGTCGCGCTGATCGCGGGCGGGCACACCTTCGGCAAGACCCACGGCGCGGGTGACGCGGACCGGCACGTCGGCCCCGAGCCCGAGGCCGCTCCCCTGGAGGAGCAGGGCCTGGGCTGGAAGAGCACCTTCGGCACCGGCAAGGGCCGGGACGCGATCACCAGCGGGCTGGAGGTCACCTGGACCTCCACGCCGACCAGGTGGAGCAACGGCTTCTTCGAGAACCTGTTCGGCCACGAGTGGGAGCTGACCAAGAGCCCCGCCGGGGCCAACCAGTGGCAGCCGAAGGACGGCGCCGGGGCGGGCACCGTGCCCGACCCGGAGGACGGCTCGCTGACGCGTCCCCCGACGATGCTGACCACCGACCTCGCGCTGCGCTTCGACCCGATCTACGAGCCGATCTCGCGGCGCTTCCTGGAGAACCCGGACCAGTTCGCCGACGCGTTCGCCCGGGCCTGGTTCAAGCTGACGCACCGCGACATGGGCCCGATCCAGCGCTACCTCGGACCGCTGGTCCCGCAGGAGACGCTGATCTGGCAGGACCCCGTCCCCACCGTGGACCACGAGCTGGTCGGGGCCGAGGACCTCGCCGCCCTCAAGGACAAGATCCTCGCCTCCGGGCTGTCGGTCGCCCAACTCGTCTCCGTCGCGTGGGCCTCGGCCTCGACCTTCCGCGGCAGCGACAAGCGCGGCGGGGCGAACGGGGCGCGCATCCGCCTCTCGCCGCAGCGGGAGTGGGAGGTCAACGACCCGGACACGCTGGCGACGGTGCTGCGCACCCTGGAGGGGATCCAGGAGGGCTTCAACAGCTCGCAGACCGGCGGCAAGCGGGTCTCCCTCGCCGACCTCATCGTGCTCGGTGGGTGTGCCGCGGTCGAGCAGGCCGCCAGGAACGCCGGTCACGAGGTCCAGGTCCCGTTCAGCCCGGGCCGCACGGACGCCTCGGCGGAGCAGACCGACGCGGAGTCCTTCGCCGCGCTGGAGCCCACCTCGGACGGGTTCCGCAACTACCGCGGCAAGGGTCACCGGCTGCCCGCCGAGTACCTGCTGGTCGACCGCGCGAACCTGCTGACCCTGAGCGCGCCTGAGATGACCGTGCTCGTGGGTGGTCTGCGCGTCCTCGGCGCGAACCACAAGCAGTCCACGCTGGGCGTCCTCACCGCCACGCCGGAGTCGCTGACCAACGACTTCTTCGTGAACCTGCTCGACATGGGCACGGAGTGGAAGCCGGTGTCCTCGGACGCGGAGACCTTCGAGGGCCGCGACCGCGCCACCGGCGAGCTCAAGTGGACCGGCAGCCGCGTCGACCTCGTCTTCAGCTCGAACTCCGAGCTGCGTGCCCTCGCGGAGGTCTACGCGAGCGACGACGCGAAGGCGAAGTTCGTGCGCGACTTCGTGGCCGCGTGGAACAAGGTCATGGACCTCGACCGGTACGACCTCGTCTGATCCCGGTGTCCAGGTCGGCCGCTCGTCGGCCGACCTGGACATCCGCGGTTCCGTGTCGACCTGGCACGGAGTCCGGTCAGCCCTGCAACCTGCGGCGGGCCGCGGCCTCGCCGACCGTGACGGGGTTGAGGCCGTTGTGCAGGCGCGTGGCCTGCGCCCAGAGGTCGGCGGCCTCCTCGGGTCGACCGGCAACGGCCGCGAGATTGCCCAGACCGGTCTTGGCGCGAGCGACCTCGAAGGGGCTGCGGCCGCGCTCGCCGAGTTCGGCGGCCTGTTCGTAGTGCGCGGCCGCCTCCGCATGCCGGTCAGCGCGGAAATGCACCCAGGCCACGCAGTTCAAGGACATGGCCAAGTCCAAGTCGGATCCGCGGAAATCCTCGTGTGCCCGCTCGGCGTGGCGCAGCGCGTCGGTGAAGGCGCCCAGTTCGACCTCGGTCAACGCGATCCCGCGCAGGGTGATGGCGGCGTTGCGCGCCGAACCGGTACGCCGGTAGGACTCCAGGGCCACCTTCATGTCCCGCAGGGCGGCCTCGTGTTCGCCGAGGTAGAGGTTGACCCAGGCGAGGTTGGACAGCGCGCTGGTGGTGCCGTTGTCGTCGCCGGCCTCGCGGAACAGGGCCAATGCCTGCTGGTAGTGGTCGCGGGCGAGGCCGAGGTCACCGCGGTCGGCGTAGGCCATGCCGAGGTTGTTCACCGTCATGGCCACGGCGGTGGTGTCGCCGATGGCCCTGGCCGAGGCGGCGGCGTGCCGGTGGGTCTCGATCCACGGGTCCCACAGCTTGGTGCGGAAGAAGAAGTCCCGCAACAGGAAGGCCAGTCGCCAACAGCGTTCGTGCTCGCCGCGGGCGGCAGCCATCCGGCACATCGCGACCAGGTTCGGCCATTCCAGGTCGAGCCAGGACAGCGCGGTGTCCCACTCGGGGAACCCCTCCTCCGCCGACAGCGGTTCCACCCCGGGCACCGGTGTGGGCCGGAACCGTTGCGGGGCAAGCAGTTCGTCGCAGGCTCTCGCCCGGGACAGGGCGAGCGTGAGCAGCCTGCGCACCGCGGTGTCGCGATCAGCGCTGGGCACCTCGCTCAGCGCGTGCTCAGTCGCGAACATCCGCACCAGATCGTGGAACTGCCAGTACCCGCCGGGCCGCGGCATGATCAGGTGCGCGTCCGCCAACTGGTCGAGCAGCCGCTCGGCCTCCCCGACCCCGACCCCGGCGAGGGCGGCGGCGCTGTGCGTGGCGATGTCGCGACCGGGGTGCAGCGCCAGCAGGCCGAACAGGCGGCGCAACTGCTCGGGCAGCCGCTGGTAGGACAGGGCGAACGCGGCGGCGACACTGCGCTCGCCGTCGTCGAGGGCGTTCAGCCGCGCGGCCTCGCCCGCGAGCCGGCTGGCGAACTCCTCGAACGTCCACGTAGGACTGGACCGGAACCGGGCGGCCGCGATCCGCACCGCCAGCGGCAGTCCACCGCAGCACGCGACGACCTCGGCCACCGGTTCGTCCTCGGTGGGCATGCGTTGCCGCTCCCCCACGACGGATCTGAACAACTCGACGGACTCCGCCGTGGAGAGTTCGGCGATCGGCACATGTGCCGCGTCGTCGAGGGCGTTCAGCCGGTTCCTGCTCGTGATGATCACTCGGCACCTCGGTTCAGCGGGTAGCAGTGGTGCGACCTGCTCGGTGCTGCGGACGTTGTCGAACACGAGCAGCATCCGCTTGCCCCGCAGTCGATCGCGATACAGGTTGGCTCGACCGTCCTGGTCGGGCGGGATGTCGGCACCGGGCACCCCCAGAGTGCGCAGGACCCGGTCCAGCGCCTCAGCACTGGACACCTCGGCGCCGTGCAGGTCGAAGAACAGGCAACCGTCGGGAAAGTCCTGTTCGGCGTTCCAGGCGGCGCGCACGGCCAGCGCGGTCTTGCCCACGCCGGCCATGCCGGTCAGCACGCTGCACCCCGTCGCGGTCGCCTGGGCCAGCGCCGTGCCGATCAGGACCAGTTCCCCGTGCCTGCCGGTGAAGTGCGGTGTCGCCATGGGCAAACCGGAAATGCCGCCGCCCGGACTCGGCGCCGCGACGCGCGCCAGCTCCGAGAGCGCCCCCGCCGCACCGAGCACGGCATCACAGGCTTCCGCGAAGTCCCGGCTGGGCCGCGCGAGCCCGTTCTCGACCTTGCTCACGTGGCCCTTGCTGAAGTGGATTCGCTTGGCCAGGTCTGCCAGCGAGTACCCGGCGGTCTCGCGCCCCCGCCGGAGTCGTCTGCCGAACTCGCCCGCCCCCTCGCTCATGGCAGCATTATGCCCGTTCAGCCACGTGGAGAACTCAACTCAGAACAGCAGGAAAAAATGCGTGTGCACGGTCAGTTCACCTCCCCCGAGGGGCCTTTCGGCGCCACCTGAAATCGAGGGAAACCCTCGGCGGTGACGATCCTGGGCCCGAAGACCTCGTAGCTATTGTTCCCGAACCCCGCGGGACCAGTCCCGATGGCTCAAGTGTGCACGCCAGGTACCCGCCAGCACAGGGCGCGAGGGTTTCCAGAACGAGTGGAAACCCAGGAAACCACCATGAACAGCGGCGATGCGATTCGACTCGCGGCAGGTCACCCCGGTACCGCGGCACACACGCACCCCCTAGAATCCTTCCCAATTCCGATTCGGAGGAAGCCGATGGACCCGACAATCATCGAACTCAAGGCCGAACTGCGGGGTTTGTGCAGGGGAAGGGGGGTGCAGGACGCGGATATCGGCGAACGGGTCGGCCCGCACCTGGCACAGCTCTGCGGCATCGGGCCCGGTGACCGGACAGTGCGGGTGCGCGGCCTGCTCGTCGACTACCTGCGGAATTTGATCAAGGACCTGCCCGACGAGTTCCTGCTGGTCACCGTCGCGGCCTTCGGGCTCAACGACACCCTGCGCGGACCGTACCTGGACGCGCGGCTCGCGAAGGTCAAGGACCAGGTCGACCGGGAGAAGCGCACAGTTCTGCGCTGGCTGGACAAGGCATGCCTGCTGCTCGCGCAGGGTGCGGTCGAGCGGGCGGAACCGGAGCGGACAGCGCCTGGTGCCACCGGTCCCTGGCACACGGCCGAGCTCCAGGCCTCGGTGGTGCTGGACCTGCCGGTGCCCGAGGTGATCGAAACGCGCAGGATCGTCGCTGATCAGGACGATCTGGAGGCGGTCGAACTCTCCATGACCCTGGAACCCCCGCCAGGGTGGACCGGGGAGGGATCGCCGCGGGAGCTCGGGCTGGACGTGCTGTACGGCGGCTTGCTCGCGAAACGGGTCATGAAGTCGACCAGGCGGGTGGGGTTCGTGCTCCGACTGCCCCACCCGCTCGGCCGGAACAAGGAGCACGAGTACGCGGTGCGCGTGCGGTTCTCCCCGAACCAGCCGATCGCGCCGTACTACGTGTGCACCCCGAGCTACCCCTGCCGCCTGTTCCGGCTGCGCGTCCGGTTCGGCCCCGAGCGCGTCCCGGGATCGATATGGCGGCTCCACGAGGCCTTGGCGACCGAGGTCGGCGACTCGCCGGAGAACCGGAAGCAGGTCTTCGCGGATCCGTGCGGGGAGGTGTACTCGGAGTTCTCCGACCTGGTGCCGCGCTCCTCGTACGGGATCGCCTGGAGCCAGGACCTCAGCCCCGTCGGGGGCGCAGGTGGCCGATCCCCGAGTTGACCAGCTTGTGGATCATCTCCGGGGGCAGTCCGGAGTACCCGTTCGTGCGGTAGGTGGTCCGGCAGACCGTTCCGTCGCTGTCCCAGGTCTCCAGTTCGACCTCGAGATCGATCATGCTGCCCTCGGTGATGTGCAAGGCCGGAAGCGGCTGGTCGGCGATCTCCTGCCCGCGATGGCGCAACTGGTAGTGGAAGGTCAGGCCCACCTTGCCGCCCAGTTCGGTCACCTGGTCCGGAAGCGCGAGCGACGTGCGCACGGCTTTCTCCAGTTCTCGGCCGGTGGCCGAGGAGGGCACCGCGACCGTGTGCGCCACGGACAGGGCCCGGTTGCGCACGTAGAGCACGCTCGTCGGGCCCTCGCCCAGGTCCACGCCCACGGGTGCGGGCAGCACCGGCAGCCCGACAGCCTGGTCCCGGCGCCAGGCCCCCGCGAGTTCGTCCGCGACCGTCTCCCAGCTGCCGAAGGCGTCCAGGTACCGGCGCATCGTCAGGATCAGCGGCAGCGGGGTGTCGTCGAGCCGCACCACGAACAGGAAGCAGCGCCGGTCCTCCAGGTCGCGCGCGAGCGCCGCGGTCCACTCCAGGTCCACCCAGCGGCGGCCCACCGTGTTCCGCGACCACAGCAACACGAAGTAGTCGGACTGGGTGAGGGCGTCGTTGATGGTCAGCACGAGGTCCTGGCCCGGCAGGATGTCCCGCGCGTCCACGAACGGGGTGACACCGCGTTCCCCGAGTTCCCTGCCGAGCCGCTCAGCCATCGGCCGATCGTTGCCCGCGAAGGAGATGAAGACCTTGGGTCGGCCGGACCTTGCGGTGAAAGGCAAAGCTCCTCCACTTGTCGAGTTCCCGCCGCAGGCGCAGGCGGGTCGGGCCCACCCCGGTCTGCGGGCCGGTGTCGCCGTGCAGCGTCCAGCAGGCCCACCAGGCAGGGTGGTCGTGAGCGGTCAGGTCCGTCCGGGTGCGCAGGGCGCCCGCCTGGACGTCGAGCAGGGCGCGCTGGAGCGCCACGTCACGCGGCAGGTGGCGGATGTACCGCCCGAACCTGTCGAGCACGAAGGCCGCCACCCGGTCCTCGGCGACCCACCTGGACGCCAGCACCGAGGCGGCACCCGCGACCACCGCGGCACGCACCAAACCAGTGCGTTCCTCCCGGCCGCGGCGCTTGGCCATGCCGGACTCGCAGGCGCCGAACACCACGGTTCCACAGTGGCTCAGGTCCATCCCCTGCAGGGATTCGGGCCTCAGGTGCCCCTGCGGGCCTTCCGGGGCGAGCTCCAGGTACGACTGCGCTGGGTCCTCGTGCGCGTGCTTGCCGTGGCTGTCGATGCGCACCCAGTGGTGGCGGTGGGCTCGCAGGCGCTCCCGCAGCTCACCCGGCGTGGCCTTCTCGCCCTTCAGCACGTTCCACCACTTCCAGGTGAAGTACCGGCTGGCCTTGGTCAGATCGGAGGCGGGCGGCCGCACCAGCAGCGGGCGGTCACCGCGTTGCCGCTGGGCGCGCCGCCGGAGCGGGCCCAGCGCGGAAAGGCAGGGCAGGTCGGACAACGCGTACCGCAGACCGAGGCGCTCACCGGTGCCCGGCACCGGCAAGCCCGCGAACGGGACGTCGGACAGCGCGCCACCCGCCACGATCGCGATCCGGCTGATCCCCGGCGGGATCACCCGCCCGACCACCTCGGCGACGCCGTTCCTCTCGGCGAGCACGGCGAGGGAGCGTTCGAAGCTGCCATCGCTGATGGCGTGGTCCAGGGTTTCCTCGCCCCAGAAGGCCTTGTGGCTGTCAACCGCTCCTTCGAGGTCTTTCCGTTCCACCGCAACGCTGACGTAGTCGACCCGGTCGCGGCTGACAATCGCGTGGTGGACCTGGCGCCGGGTCACGTGCATCATCCAGACGGCCTGGGATTCGGGCAGCTCACGGGTTGTCCCGCACAGCCACCGCCACGAGCCCACGGGGTCGTTGGGCCGGGGCAGGCCCCGGGTGAGCGCTGTCGCGTCGGGGTCGATGGCGCTGAGGATCGTCGCGCCCCGCGCCGCTTCCATGGCCACGACGACACCGGCCGCGGCTTCGTCTCTCGCTCGGTTGCGGCTCGCTTCCCCGCCAGGGGGCGAGGTTCCGGCGTGGCTCCGGTACGCCGCGGCGGCGGCGATGACCTTCTCGTCCTGTTCGGTACGGGCGGCCTGGAGCATCTCGACCCGCACCTCACTGCGCTGCCGGGCGGCCACGTCCTCCTCGATGCGGTGCGCCTCGTCCCAGCACTGTGCGGCGCGATCATCGCCTCCCTCGTCCCCGGCCAGCCGGAAGTACGCGTGGCCGAGCAGGCGCAGTGCGAATGCCCTGACCTCCGCCAGCGGGGTACCCTCGGCCCGGTCCATGACCGTGGCGAGGTGCTTGACGGCTTCGACGAGGTGGACGCGTTCG
Organism: Kutzneria viridogrisea DSM 43870; assembly: GCF_000525635.1. Taxonomy (NCBI): domain Bacteria; kingdom Bacillati; phylum Actinomycetota; class Actinomycetes; order Pseudonocardiales; family Pseudonocardiaceae; genus Kutzneria; species Kutzneria viridogrisea. The sequence goes on along the minus strand of NZ_CP007155.1, from coordinate 4,468,051 downwards.
CCGGTGAAGTTGTACCCGGCCAGTTCGAGTTCGCCCGCGACGAGGTGCCAACTGGTGACAGCCCGGTCACCGCACGCCCAATCGCGGACCCGTAGCAGTGTGCTTTCAGCCTCGTCCAGCCGCGAGGCACGGTCCTCGTCGCCGAGGTGGCGATCGTGTTCGAGGTCGTTGAGCCGGGTCTCGGCGATCAAGCGGTGGGCATGCCAGAGGCCGCTGTGGAAGTGCGGTGTGGCAGGCAGGACCGTGCTGTTCACCCTGGCCAGCATCTCCTCCGCCGCCGCGCGGTCGGGTGCCTGCGCGGCGGCCTCCGCCAGCCGTGCGTACAGCTGTTCGGCCGCCGCGTACTGGCGGATCATCCGGAGCAGCACGATGAGTTCGCATACCACCGGCAAGCGCTGGGCTCGATCGACACCCGCATCGTCCACGCCGCGCCGAAGTACGTCAGCGGCTTCCTCGAAGCGCAACTCGCGCTTGAACGCGAGAGCGAGTCGCAGGTAGTCGGCGGCGGTTCGCGGCGGCGTGTCCCGGAGTTCCTCGGGCGATGCCGTTGTCTCGCCCTGGTGCAGTCCGATCAGGACCCGGTCGTGGTCGATCCGCGCGACCCCGGTCTGGTTGCCCGCCGAACCAAAGGCGTTCTCCGCTTCATCCAGCCGTTGCCTGGCCAGGTCGAGGTCCCCGCGGTCGGCTGCGGCCAGACCCTCGACCCTGAGCAGTCGAGCGTGGTTGTCGGCGCTCAGCAGCCAGGTCTGGTCGCCGAGCGCGGCGCGAACCGACCGGGTGTCGGCCGTGGCGGCGGCGTGGCTGCCCAGCTTGCTGCGGATCTCAGCTCGCACCAACAGGATCACGGGATGCTCCCGGTCGGAGCGGCCGAGGTGCTCCTCACAGCGGCGCAGGGCAAGCGTGGTGTCCCCGAGCGCGAGCAGTTGCGCGAGGTGTTCGATGACCAGCGCGGTCCACAGCTCCTTGTCGGCGGCCAAGGAGCAGGCCCGGCGGTAGGCGTCGTCCGCACCGCGCAGGTCCTTGCGCTCGCACGCCAGCTTGGCCGCGGTGACCGCCCGCGCCAGCGGACTGCCCTCCACGATGGGGATCGGCCCTCCGTTGCGCGGAGTCCTCGGTGCCGTCACTGCTTGCACTCCGGGACATCCGGGGTGTTCTCCGGGCAGACGAGCAGGATCGGCACGACACCGGTCGTCTGCCCCGCGGCGGCGGAAGTTGTGGGGCTCGGGCTCGTGGTCTGCACCGTGCTGGTGGAGACCCTGCCCACGGTGCCCGTGGTGCCGCGCAGTGGCGGGCCAGAACCGCCGGAACCGCCGGCGCGGACCAGCTGCCACCGCTTGCCCGCGTACTCGCGGAGGTCGGGGTGCAGGTCCACGGCCTTGGCGGTCTGCTCGGCCACAGCCGGAACGACGACCACCTGCGCGTCGCGGGACACCTCATCGGCCATGATCGAGCCTTCCCGCAGGCTGTAGGCCACACGGGCGCTCTCCAGCAGGTACACGTCCCTGTCCTGCCCCAGCGCTTCGCCGAGCTTCTCGTGTTTGACCTGTCCACCGGGTTCGGTGCTGACCTTCGTCTGGCCGACGTGCAGGATGCTCTTGCCCTGGATCTGGAACAGCGGTGCCGCTTCACCGGGGACGATCGCGTGGAGCGCGATGGGTGCCCAAGGCTCGAAGTTCGAGACGAGGACCACCCGGTCCGCACCGACGAGGGCCACTCCGTTGCCGTCCAGCGCGAGTGCGCGGTAGTAGCCGTCCTTGGCCTTCGCCGCCTGCTGCATCGCCGCGTCGATGACCTCGAACTTCGCGAGCGCGGCCGCGTTCTCCGGCTTGCCCGCCAGGTCCTTGTGCTGCACTGCCCAATGATCGTCCTCCCGGTACACGGTGAAGCCGTGGCCGTCCGGGGTGGTCACCGAGATCTGCCTGGCGTTCTTGTCGGGTGCACCGGCAGGCGAGATCCTCGCGGGTTGGTCCTTGGTCGCCAGGCTGACCCGCAACCACTGGTCGGGCCCACCGAGATCGGGCGGCCCGCGCAGGGTTGCCTGGCTGAACTCGGCCGTACCGCCCTGCTGGCGCGGGGCACCGAGACGGAAGGTCAGTTCGCTGCCCGGCGGCTTCGCCCCCGGGGTGGTCTCCAGCCAGGGGCCGTCGATCCCACCCAGCTGGTACTGGACCTGCCCGGACGCGTCCTGGTGGCTGAGCACGGCACCGGAGCCCGGTTCCACCCCCGGCCGGCTCTGTTCCGCGTTGAGCAGCCGCAGTGCGTTGTCCACGACGCTGGACTGCCACGCGAGGGTGACCGAGTCGTGGTCCTTGCGCACGTCGAGCGCGCCCAGTTCCTTGCCCTGGACCTCGACCCGCTGCGTGATGTGCCCACGGTCGGCGGACGTGTCGTTGCGGACCTGCCGAGGAGTGCCCGCGTCGAGGTTGACCTTCACGCCGCCGAGCGAGCCCACCTTGCGGCCGCTGGCGGTGGTCTCCACTGCCGCCCCGCCCTGGGCGGGTGCCGAGAACGTGTACTGGCGGTAGCTTTCGGCCTTGCCCGCGTCGTCCAGCGACACCTGCTTGAGGTGACCGGTCCCGGTCGCGGGGTCGTAGGCGGATCCCTGATCGTACACCCCGGCCCGGCCCACCGAGGAGGGCAGGTCCGGGTGGTGGTCCCGGGTGCCCTGCCGAGTGAGCAGGTTGCCGAGCGAGACGCCGCCGTTGATCGCCGTGAACCCGCACTCCTCGAAGGTCTTCGACGGCTTCGACAGGACCGCTTCCCTGTCGCCGGCCGAAGGGGGCGACACGAAATCGATCGCGGACCGTTCCCGCAGTTCGGTGTGCTTGGCGTACCAGTCGGCGAACTTGAGCCCGGGGCCCGCCGTGCCGCCCGAGTCCGGAAGTCGCTTGCCCGCCTTGGTGACCAGCCACTCCAGCGCACCGCTCCAGCGCATGATCTGATCGATGCGCTCGAACTGGGGCTCGTAGCTCGCGACGGCGTCGTAGTGCTGGTCCCACCACCCGAGGCCGCGGCCGAACGCGTAGCTGGGTTCCACCTCGCCCGCGTCGCCGTTGGACTTGGCGAACAGCCGCGTCGCCTGGGCTCCGATGGTGACGCGGTTGGCGGTGTAGGCGAACCCGGATTCGTTCTGGCCGAACCACAGCCTTCCCGACTCGCTGGTGGGTTCGCTGCCCTCGGGGCAGTGTCCCCAGGGGATCGTCGCGTCCGGGTCGGCGACGAATCCGGGGACGGCCTTGTCGGGCACGCCGCCACCCACGCCGGTGGACCACTGCTTGGCGATGTAGTCACCGTAGTAGAGCGTCATCCCGACTTCGGTGCCCGCGAGCGGTCCGTCGTACCGCGCCTGAGAATAGCCCGGCTGCCCGTCGAGCAACTGCTTGAGCGCCCACAGCCGGGTGCGGTCCGCGGGCAGACCCGCAGGTGGCGGTGTGCCGCCGAAGAGCGCGTCGAGGACCTCCTGCCGGAGCTGGCTCAGTGCGGGGGTGTCGCTCCTGGCAGCCACCGCCTCCGCCACGCTCGGGCTCAGCCCGGGAACGAGCGCCAGCACGTCGGCCGCGGTCTTCACCGGACCGGGATCCAGGGAGAAACCGGGCGACGGACCGGAAGTCGCGGTGTAGCCGCGCTGGATGACGGTGACGTCCTCGGCGCTCAGCGGTGCGGCCGGTACGTCCGGCCAGTTCCAGCCCTCCGCCCAGACCTCGTTGCCCCGCAAGGACAATCCGGTGAGGTGGCGGGTCTTGGCCAGGAAGCCGGTCAGCCCGCCCGCCTCGTCGACGCGCTGGGCGACATACCCGTTGGCCGCCCGGACCTCCGGCGTCGCGACGGCCTTGCCGAGCGACACCGAGACAGCCCGCTGACTGGTGAGCAGCTCGTAGTCGTGCACCTGGACCTGCGGCGGATCGTCGCCCGCATCGGCGCTGTACTGGTCCACCAGCAACCCGATGGTCCGGGCCCGATGCGGGTCACCACGCGGCACCAGCAGGTGCAGCACGCCCTTGCCGTCGTAGAGGGCACGTCCCGGCCCCGTGGGCTGCCGGGACAGGTCGCTCAGACCTGGGTCGCGCACCGGCAGGGAGTCGTAGGTCGCGTCGCGCAGCCGAGCCGCGTCCATCTCCAGGTACGAGGCGAGCCCGGTGCGCGCCCAGTCTCGGAGCTGGCCCTCGGCCGTAGCCGGGTCCAGCCCGTCGAGCCGTGCCGCGGCCGCCGCATAGGACAGCACGAATCCCGGCTCCGCGGGTGGCGCGGGATTGCCCGCGGGTGGCGGCACCGACGAACCTGTGCACCCGGCAACCGCGGTCAACAGGACGCAGAGGATCGCAGCGACCAGTGTTCGGTTCCCACGGAACCGGCTTTGCTGGAACATGGAATTCCTCGGGTTCACTGAGATCGCTCAAGGGAATGTCGACGATAAGTCGTTTCGAGCGGTGTGCACGCAGCATAGTCGCCAGACGCGCCGCTGAACTGGTTTGTCATTCTTGTGTCTCCGTTGTGCCACAGGCATTGCACACTGTTTCGGCGGCATACTTCCGCGCCAGTTCCCCGGTGGATCGCGCCAGCACCTTCCGCAATCCCCGGTCGTCCTGTGCGCCGAGGGTGCCCGGCAGCGCGGCCGGGTCGCCGCTGAACACGAGGCGCCCCTTCGTCCCGATCACGACCACCTGGTCGGCGAACCTGAGGTCCGCCACGGAGCGCGCGGTCATGAGCACCGTGCAGCCGAGGGCGGCCACCTCGCGGAGGCCGGACATGACAGGTCGGGACATGCGGAGACCGAGACCGGAGATCGGCTCGTCCAGCAGCAAGAGCCGTGGCTCGGCGAGGGCCTCGACCGCGATCGACAGCTGCCTGCGCTGCCCCTTCGAGAGCTGATCCACCCTCTTGTCCACAAAGGACTCCAGGCCGAGCAGGCGGCACACGCGGGCGACCGGGGCGCGCAGCTGCCCGGACCGGTCCGGCCGGATGTCCGACGGGCGCTGCACGCGGTCCGCGTGCTCGAGCTCCCTGCGCACCGTCCACTTCCCGCGCAGACGGGGGTGTTTCGGCACAAACCCCGTCCAGGTCCTGATCTGGTGCAGGTGCGTGCGCATGTTCAGGCCGTGCAAGTGCAGAGCGCCGCTGGAGGGCGACTCCCCCAGCAGGGCCGAGAACAGCGCGACCGAGCCGGGCTGGGTTGGTTCGAGGATCGCCAGCACGGTCCCGGCCCGCTGGGCGAAGGACACCCGGGTCAGCTCGGGCACCACCTTGTCGCCGTGCACCACCTGGCTGGACAGAGCGCGGACGAGGAGCCCGAACCGGTCGACCGGGGTCCTGATCAGGTGCTCGCCGTCCGCGCTGACCCGGAAGCGGTGATCGGCGAGGTAGAAGTCCGAACCGGGTTCGAGGTGGACCCGTCGCGCAGGCCTTCCGGCGTGGCAGGTCCGGCTACCGCGACCGAGGTCACGCAGCAGGGTGCGATCGCCTTTCCTGGTCAGCACGGCATGTCTTGCCGCCACGCCGTAGCCAGGCACGACCAGGTCGGCGTGGTCCGCGCAGGATCCGATGACCAGCCCGTCGCGGATCGGGTGGATTTCGCCGTCCAGCTCGGGTCTGGGCGCCTGGTCCGCGGCGGGCGCCAGGTCGGGTGCGGGCGGCAACGGGGTTGGCTCGGCGAGCCCGGCCTGCTCCCGCAGCCATTCGGGCAGGGTGGGTTCGAGCAGGTCCATCGCCTGCGCCACCAGCCCGGCCCGGGGATGACTGCGGACCAGCTCGCTTCGGTACGACGCGAGTCGCCGGTGACAGCGCGCCTGCACGACTCGTACCCGCTCCCCCACGCCCTCAGCCTGTCTTCGGAGCCACGTCTGGGTGGCCGCCAGTTCCCGCTTGCTGTCTTGGACTTCAGTCCGCGCGGCCCGCACGGCTTGCCTGGCAGTCAGCAACCCGCGTGCGTGCTCGCGCAGCCTGCGTCGCCGGATCTCCGGCGCGGCACGGCGCTCCTCCCCCGGCCTGCGGTGGGTCAGCACCCCGTCCTCCGGCTGGACCGCCAGTTCGCGAGCCCGTTCCCTGGCTCGCCCCAGTACGGACTCGGCCTGCCGTAGCCTGTCCAGCGCGCGGGCACGTCGGCGCTGGTAGTCGGCGTGGATCGCTTGGTAGCGCAGGCGTTCCTGCTCGTACTGGGTGCAGGCCCAACCGGTCAGGCGATCGCGGTGCGGGGTGGACAGCGGTGCACGACCGGGCAGCGGTATGCCCGCGCTGCCGTCGCGCCACCCGTGCCACCGGTCCGCCAGGCGCGCCACCGGGTCGTAGGAGGTCATCGGCCCTCGCTCGCCTCAGGCCGAACAGGTGATGTTCATGATCACCTTGCGGTTCTGGCCCGCCGGTCCCGGCAGCAGCCGTCCGTCCGGACCGACGTCGGCCAGGTGACCCGGCCAGTCGGTGCCGACCCCGCGGGCGGTCAGGTGATCGGCCGCCACCTGGAACTCGACCAGCACCGCCTTGACCGCCTCGGCTCGCCGCATGGACAGCTCCACCCGCCCGGCCATCGGGCCGTCCGTGGCGGTCGTCCCGATCAGCTCGGCGCGGTGCCTGCCGTCCCGCAGTACCTCGGCGAACTTCCTCAGGGTCTCCCGCGCCGCCTGCGGGTCCCGGAAGGTGTCGGTGTCGGCGTTGAACGAGATGTTGTCCCGCTCACCGAGTTCCACCGTCCCGCACAGCTGGGGAGCCGGTGCCGGTGGCGGCGCGACGACCGCGACCTCGGGTTTGTCCCCGACGGACTTGTCCGTGTTGCCCTGGGCAATCGTGACCACGCAGGCGCCACTGGCCTCGGCGACGGCCTTCCACGTGTCCACCACCTTGGCGCGCAGGTTGTTGTCCAGCACCGGTTGCGGCGGGGCGGTGTTGCCCAGTCCGACCAGGAGCACGGTGCGGCCGTGCAGGTCGGGCAGCAGCCTGCCCTCGGTGAGGTACTTGGCGACCTCCGCCGGGTTCGCCTGGAGCAGGCCGTCCTTGGCGAAGTCCAGCGGGGCGACGGTCTGCAACCCCGAGTCGACCAGCACGACCGTTCCGCCGGGCTGGGTGGTCCTGGCACCGACGGACAGGGCCGTCAGCACGTCCGCCTGCGGGGAAACCGCCGTGATCTGTTTGCCGAACGCCGACTGCGCCGCGGCGAGGTAGCTGGTGACGGCCTGCTTCTCGGCTTCGGGGTTGCCCGCGGTGGGCGGCGGCGCCTGGTCGAAGACGATCCGCGGTTGCCCGTCGACCCTGATCAGGGTGAGCCGCTGGTGGTTCTTGGCCGCCGCCCGCATCAGGTCCTGGACTTCCGGGGGCAGCTTGGGCTTGGGCACGTTGGCCCGCGCACCGACGGCGACGGCCAGCGGTGCCGAGTTGGACAGCGGGCAGGGCGAGGCCGGTGTGACGGGCTGGACCGTGGAGGGAGCCGGCGCGCAGCCGCACGTCAGCAGCGGCAGAACGGCCAGCAGGGCGGCGGAGAACACGGCGGTGCGCTTCATGATCCTGTCCTGTGTCTACGCGCTTGCGGGATAGGTAGGGGCTTGGCCACCGGGAGCCGGTACGAGGTGGATGAGCGCGTCGGTCAGCGCCGGGTCCTGTGCCTTGGCCGCGATGAGTTCCCGCGCATAGCTCTTGAGCTCCTTGGCGAACGCGAGAACGATCTCCCGGTGCCGGTCGCGCTTGTCCTCGGCGGCGGCCAGTGCGGACAAGTGCGTTTCCGCCAGGGCCTTCTGCCGCTGGTACGCGGCGGTGCTCACCGCGACCCGCTGGACGGCTCGATCGTGCACCTTGGCTGCTTTCAGGTAGGCGCTCTGCAACCTGTTCGTGGTGAGGTAGGCCCCCACCCCGGCCACCAGCCCGCTGCCCAGGTAGAGGGCGAGGAAGGTCGCGGCGGCGGGAACGGCGAAGGACTCCCCCGACTGCGACTGGTCCGCCTCGCCCAGCGAGAAGTCCCCAGAGGTGACCGGCACACTACCGAACTTCAACCGCACCCAGGCGGCGAGCAGGCCCAGCAGGAGCCAGAGCAGGGCGCACAGCGGCGCACCGGCCGCGGGCACCCACCGCACCCCGGCCTTGCGGTCGCGCAGCATCATTCCGGCGCAGTGCGCGAGGGCGAGCACGATCGCGGTGAACCCCAGGACCAGTACCAGCGCGACGGCCTGGGCCTGGTCGCGCATCACGAGTTGGATCACCTGGAAGAACGCGGAGATGTCGGCGCCCACCGCGAACAGCAGCGCGATGAGGTAGGCGTAGCTGCCCCTGGTGCGACCGGCCAGCAATGCCGTGTCGGCGTAGCCGGAGTCCGCGTACGGCACGCTCGGCGGTGCCTGCGTGGCACCGGGCTCCTCGGTGGCACGCGGTGCGAGCGCTCCCGGCGAGGCGTTGCCGTGCAGCCTCGCCTCGGCGGCGTCGCGCGCCTTCCTCAGTTCTGCCAGGCGGAGTTCCTCGTGCCTGAGCTGGATCTCCAGCCTGGGCAGGGCCGCGTTCGCCCGGCCGGCCCGCACCTCCGTGTGCAGCCGGTAGTCCTGGTAGTCGCAGTCGAGCTCCCCCAGCCGCTGCTCCGTCCTCGCGTCGATCCACGAGTCCAGGACGTCACCGCTGGCCTCGTCCACCGCGCCGGGCGCCAGCCGGTCCACGTGTTCGGCGATCTCCCGGTACGCCGCGGTGCGGCCGACCGCCGCGGGCTCGAACTCACTCACCCTCGCACCAGTGGAGTCAGCACGCCGACCACGACGAAACGCCACGCGCGGAAATTTCATGATTGCCATCGGCTTTCTCATGTTTGCTCAGCCACTTCCGTCGGCGAAGGAACCGCCGGAACGAATCGCTCGTTGACCTCACCACCCTGCGGATGGCTCCGGACGAAGGACGCCCAGTAGTTGAAGATCCTTCTCGTTCCGTGCGCGCAGGCCTGCTGGACGCGGCTCCTGGTCACGTCGTCGAGGATCGTCATTCCGGATTCGACGGCGGCGACCCGCTGGAGCAGTTCGCCGAGGCGCTCCTTTTCCTTCGTGTAGTGCTCGACCGCCGCCACCCGGCACCGTTCGAGCTCGGCGAGCCGCCGTCGCCGCACGTAGCACTCGGAATGCAGCACATCCGCCCCACGCGCCCACCTGGTCAGGTCCTGGTCCTTCTCGAGGTCGGCAAGCGCCTGGGCGGCCAACTCGGTGCGCTCGATCTGCGCGTCCAGCGGCGCGAGGTGCTTCGACCGCAGCCGCTGCATCCAGGCCTGCTCCCGGTGGTGCCGCGCCACCTCCCAGGACATGCGCTGCTCGGTGAGGCTCACCAGTTCCGCCACTCGTGGCGTGGTCACGGTGCGCCGACCTGCCTCGGGAGCGGTTTCCGGCACCCCCACGATGCGCCTGCGGCCGTCGCGACGGCCGGCGCGCGCGTCAGCCCAGCGCGCCGTGGGCCAATAAGCGACTTGCCGAACCGACCGGCGCCGCCACCCGAGATAGGGGTTGTGCAGCGCCAGCCAGGACGGGACCAGAAACGATCCAGAAATAGCATCCCCCAGGCGAATGGCAAATACGTACTCGTGGGCAGATTCTGCATCTCGCACCATTTGCACATCAAGTACCAAATCAGTGCCATTGCTAGGACACGGTAGTGACATCCGCCCGGGCAGGCGGATCGATGACACTTCCACGCCACTTCACGGACCTTCCTGTCCCAAGCCGTCACGGGTCATAAGCTCCCGTTCAATCGAAGCGCGCGGAGGGGATGCGAGGCGTGGTCACCACGGAACGAGGTCTGGTCAACCCGGATCTGCCCGGACTGTTCGAGGCCGCGGACTCCGCTTCGCTGGCCGGACAGCGGCAGTACGCCGCAACGGTGCGGCTGCGCCTGCTGCTCGCGATCCTCGCCGCCATCACGGGGACGATCAGCTTGCGGACGGGCCCGGCCGGGGTCGACCTGGCCGCGGTGTGCACCGCGATAGCACTGACCGCCATCTCGCTGACCCAGCTCAGTCTCAAGACCAACCGGCCGGAGGAAAGCTGGTACGACGGGCGGGCTCTCGCCGAGTCCGCCAAGAGCCTCGCCTGGCGCTACAGCGTCTGCGGGGTGCCGTATGCCAAGCAGGACAACGAGAAGGACGCCGAGCACCGGCTGGTCGAGCAGCTGTCCCGCTTGTTGGACGAGGCACCGACCACGAGCGTCAAACTGTCGCGGCGGCCCGCGGTCACTGCGACCATGCACGAGCTGCGCGCCGGGGACCTCGCCACCCGCAAGGCCGCGTACCTGCGGTTCCGCATCGGCGACCAGCAAGCCTGGTACGCGCGCAAGGCCGAGTTCCACGAGCGTCGCGCGGCCCGGTGGCACACCGCGCTGCTGGTCATCGAGATACTCGGCGTCACGGCGGCGTTGGCCAAGGCGGCCCGGTTCATCGACCTGGACCTCGCGGGCGTCGCCGCGGCACTCATCGCCTCGGGCACGGCGTGGATCAACCTGCGCCAGCACGCCACGCTCGCGCGGGCCTACACCTTCGCGGCCAACGAGTTGACGATCGCCCACTCGCGCCTGGAACTGGTCGAGGACGAGCAGAGCTGGGCGGGCGAGGTCGCCGACTCCGAGGAAGCCGTGAGCAGGGAGCACACCATGTGGCGGGCATCCCGGTCGCGCCCGCAGGACTGAGCGCGGGCCTGGCCGTTCAGTCGAAGGCGCTGCGCATCCAGTCCTCCATCAGAGCCGCCGTGTGCGGGGCGTGTTCCTCCAGCATGGTGAAGTGGTTGCCGCGAGTCACGGCGGCAGTGTGCTCGAAGGGCCACACCGGCTCCCAGTCCGGCGGCCACCCCTCCAACGGGCTGCCCGCACGCACGAACAGCGATGGGATCGGCAGGTCGGTGGGCGTCCAGTCGAACCTCTGGTAGTGCAGCATGGCGGTGATCCAGCCGTTGTCGCCGGACAACGCGTAGTTCGGGTCGTCCAACCGGTGCTGGAGTTCCTCCCCGAGTCCGGGCAACAGGCGGACCAGCCGCTCGTACTCGCTGGGGATGTAGCTGTCGAGCATCGCCACCCCGGCGGGCGGGGTGCCCTGCTCGTACAGGTGCCGGGCGAGTTGGTGGGCGACCAGGCCGCCGGAGGACAGCCCGGTGAGCACGAAGGGCCGGTCCCCCAGTTCGGCGCGCAGTCCCGCGGCGTGCACCTCCAGCAGCAGGTCCCGGGTCCTGGGCAGTGCCTCGTCGCGGAGGAATCCCGGCTGCCGCAGCGCGAAGACGTCCCGCGTACCGTGGAACGGCCTTGCCAGGCGGGAGTACTGCACCGGATCGGAGGTGCCGACAACCGCGGTGACGCACACCAGCGCCGGTCCTCGGGCGCCGGTGGCCAACCGGACCGGCCGGGGCGGTCGCGGCAGCTGGTCCAGCGAGGTGAACCAGGCGCGCGACTGCTCCCAGTCAGAGGTCCCGGCTCGGATGATCTGCTGCCTGACGTCCTCGCCCTCGTCCGCCGCGATGGCGTCGTCCTCGCCCCTGGCCAGCAGCTCCGCCAGGTATCGGGCCAGTACCACCGGGGTCGGGTGGTCGAAGGTGGCGGTGGCCCGCAGCCGCAGTTCCAGCGCCTCGGCGAGGTGGTTGCGGATGCGGACCGCGGCCAGCGAGTCCACCCCCATCTCCAGGAACCCGGCGTTCGGGCTGAGCTCCGCGGTGCCGTCATGCCCGAGGGCCAGCGCGACCTTGTCCAGCACCAGGTCCACCAGTGCCCGTTCCCGCTCCACACCGGTGAGCGGGTCGAACAGCGGGCGCAGGCTCCCGGCCGGGGTTTCCCGCCGGTCCACCAGTTCCCGCAGCAGCGGCCGGTCCTGGGCGCCGTCCAGGGTGAGCCGGGCGGGCACCAGCACGGGGTTGGCGAGGCCGACCGCGGCGTCGAACAGCGCCAGTGCCTCCTTTGTGGAGAGTTCGTCGACCGCCGGGTCGAGGTGGCGGGTCATGTCGCTGCGCTCCGCCCACAGGCCCCAGGCCAGCGAGATCGCGGGCAGTCCCTGGGCGCGGCGGTGGTGGGCCAGCCCGTCGAGCACGGCGTTGGCGGCGGCGTAGTTCGACTGGCCCCCGCTGCCCGCGGTGGCCGCGGCCGAGGAGAACAGCACGAACGCCTTCAGCGGCAGGTCCCTGGTCAGCTCGTGCAGGATGAGCGCGGCCTCCGCCTTCGGCCGCAGCACGGCGTCCAGGCGCTCCTGGGTCATGGTCAGCACCACGCCGTCGTCGAGCACCCCGGCCGCGTGCAGCACGATCGTCGGCCGGTGTTGCTCGAGCAGCCGGGCCAGCTGCTCCCGGTCGGCCACGTCGCAGGCGGCCGTCGTGGCGGTGGCGCCCAACTCGGCGAGCTCGTCCACCAGGTCCGGGGCGCGGCCACCGCGGCTGACCAGCACCAGCCGTCGCACCCCGTGCGCGGTCACCAGGTGCCGGGCCAGCAGCCCGCCGAGCGTGCCGGTGCCGCCGGTGATCAGCACGAGGTCCTCGGCCCCGGCGAACCTCGCCGGGGCGGGCGGGTGGACCCGCACCAGGCGGCGTGCCAGCACCCGGCCGCCGCGCAGGGCGAGCTCGGGTTCGTCGGCGGCCAGCGCGGCGGTGATCGTCAGCGGGGTGATCTCGTCGGCGTCCAGCAGCACGAAGCGGCCGGGTTCCTCGGTCTGGGCCGATCGCACCAGACCCGTGACGGCCGCGCCCGGCAGGTCGCCGACGTCCTCACCGGTCACGGCCGCCACCGCGCCCGAGGTGAGGAACACCAGCCTGGACGCGGCGAATTCCGGGCGCGTGATCCACCGCTGGACCAGCGCCAGCGCGCGGTGCGCGGCTTCCCGCACCGATCCACCGGACCCGGCGACGAGCACCGCCCTCGGCGCGGGCAGGCCAGCCGAAACCACGTTCTCCAGCGCCTCCAGATCCGCGAACACCGGGAAGTGATCGGTCTCGATCCCCACGGCCGCAACGACTTCCGAGGCAGTACTGCTCGCGGCGCGCACTTCGACCCACTTGCTCCGGAACAGCGCGTCCCGCGGTGCGTCACCCCGTGCGGCGGCCGGTCGCAGCACCAGCGAATCCACCGACAGCACCGGTGCACCTGTGCCATCGGTCACGGTCAGCCGCACCGAGTCGTCCACCGAGCCCCGGAGCCGCACGCGCAACACCGCCGGTTCAGTGGCGTGCGCGGTCACCCCGGTCCAGGCGAACGGCAGCACCGCTCCATCGGTTGCCGTGACCTCACCCCCGAACCCGATGGCGTGCAGCGCCGAGTCCAACAGCGCTGGGTGGACCACGAACCCGCGGACGTCCACCGGGCAGGCCACCTCGGCGAAGACCTCGTTGTCGCGCCGCCACACCGCCCGCAATCCCTGGAACGTGGGACCGTAGCGCAGACCGCGCCCGACCAGTGCCGGGTAGAGACCGTTGTGCGACACCGATTCCGCGCCCGCAGGCGGCCACTGCCCGATCGGCTCGGGCTCGGCGTGCTCGCGGCTCAGCACGCCTTCACCGTGGCGCACCCAGTTCGCACCGTCCACTTTGGCGTGCAGGAGCAGGTTGCGCCGCCCGGTGCCGTCCGGTGCGCCGACCCGCAGCTGGACCGTGGCCGCGGCGTCGTCCGGCAGCACCAACGGCCGCTCCAGGGTGAGCTCCTCGACCACTGGGCAGTTCGCGGCAGCGCCCGCGCGCAGGGCGAATTCGAGCCACGCGGTGCCGGGCAGGACCACCTCGTCCAGCACCCGGTGATCCGCCAACCACGGCGAGGACGGCACCGACAGGCGGCCGGTCAGCACCAGTTCCTCGCTGTCGGCCAGTTCCACCGGCGCGTCCAGAACGGGGTGACCACTGGTGCGGGTCTCCCCCGGTGTCAACCAGAACCGCTTGCGCTCGAAGGGATAGGTCGGCAGCTCGACGAACCCGGGAGCGTCCGGCCCCGCCCAGACGGTCCACTTCGGACGCAGACCGCGGACGTGGAGTTCGGCGAGCGCGGCGAGAAACGCGCCACGGCCGCTTTCGGCTCGGCGCAACGTCCCGGTGACCACGGCCTGGTCGCCGACGGCCGCCAGCACGGCGGGAACGAGCACGGGGTGCGGGCTGACCTCCACGAAGAACGAGTGCTCGGGCACGGGGAGCCCGGCCACGGCCTCGTCGAACCGCACCGGCATGCGCAGGTTCCGGTACCAGTACCCGGCGTCCAGTTCAGTTCCGGCGAGCACGGTCGCGGTCACCGCGGAGTGGAACGGGATGTCCGCGGCCTTGGGCGACACTGGAGCCAACTCGGCGAGCACCCTCTCGCGGACCAGCTCGACCTGGGGCGAGTGGGACGCGTAGTCCACCGCGAGCTTGCGCACCCGGACACCGGATTCGGCCAGTTCCGCCAGCAACTGGTCGAGCGCGTCGAGGTCCCCGGCGACCACCGAGGACTCCGGGCCGTTGACCGTGGCGATCGCCAGCCGCTCGTCCAACCGGGGCCGCAACTGGTCGGCGGGCAGTTCCACCGAGGCCATGCCGCCGCGACCGGACAGCGTGGTCAGCGCCTTCGCGCGCCGGGCGACCACCAGCGCGGCGTCCTCCAGCGAGAGCGCACCGGCGACGTGGGCGGCGGCGATCTCGCCCTGGCTGTGCCCGACCACCGCTTCCGGTTCGATGCCGCTGGCCCGCCAGAGCGCGGCGAGCGAGACCATCACCGCGAACAACGCGGGCTGCACCACGTCCACCCGGTCCAGCGATGGCGCGTCCGGCTGCTGCCGCAGCACCGCCAGCAGGTCCCAGTCGACGTGCGGTGCCAGTGCGCGAGCGCAGCGGTCGACGTGCTCCCGGAACACCGGAGAGGTCTCCAGCAGGTCCCCGGCCATGCCCGCCCACTGTCCGCCCTGCCCGGGGAAGACGAACACCACCTTGCCGGTCAGGTCGGCCACGCCTGTCACCAGGCCAGGCACGGCGGCGCCCCGGCTCAACGCGGTCAGCCCGGGCTTGGGGTCGGCGTCGAGCACCACGGCGCGGCGCTCGAACGTGCCGCGCGAAGTGACCAGTGCGTACGCCAGTGCCGCCGGATCCCTACCGTCCACATGCGACAGCAGCTGTCCGGCCCTGGCGCGCAGCGCGGAATCGGTGCGCGCCGAAAGCACCCACGGCAACTGCTCCACCGCGACGGACGCGGCTGACTCGGCCTGCGGCGCCTCTTCGATGATCACGTGCGCGTTGGTGCCGCTGATGCCGAACGAGGACACCCCGGCGCGCCGAGGTCGGCCCTCGACCGCCTGCCAGGGACGGTTCTCGCTGAGCAGCTCCACCCCGCCCGCACTCCAGTCCACTTGGGACGTTGGGCGGTCCAGGTGCAGCGTCTTGGGCAAGGTCCGGTGGCGCAGTGCGAGCACGACCTTGAGCACCCCGGCGATCCCGGCCGCGGCCTGGGTGTGCCCGATGTTGGACTTCACCGAGCCCAGGGCCAGCGGGGTTTCCCGGTCACGGCCGTAAGCGGCCTGCAAGGCCGAAGCCTCGATCGGATCGCCGAGCCGGGTACCCGTGCCGTGCGCCTCAACGGCGTCCACGTCCTGGCTGCGCAGCTCCGCGTTGGCCAGCGCGTCGCGGATGACCCGCTGCTGCGCGAGCCCGTTGGGCGCGGCCAACCCGTTGGAGGCGCCGTCGGAGTTGACCGCGGTGCCCCGCACCACGGCCAGCACCGGGTGACCGTGCGCGAGGGCGTCGGTGAGCCGCTCCACGACCACGACCCCGCCGCCCTCGCCCCAGCCAACCCCGTCCGCGGCCTCGGCGAAGGCCTTGCAGCGGCCGTCAGCGGCGAGCGCGCCCTGGTGCTGGAAGGCGCTGTACAGGCCGGGGGTGGACATCACCACCACGCCCCCGACCAGCGCGAGGTCGCACTCCCCGGTACGCAGCGACCGCACCGCCAGGTGCAGGGCCACCAGCGAGGAGGAGCACGCGGTGTCGATCGAGACCGACGGCCCCTCCAGCCCGAACAAATAGGCGACCCGGCCGGACAGCACGCTCGCCGCCGTGGCGGTCGCGAGGTGATCGGTGTGTTCCTCCATGTTGGCGCTCAGCAGTCGACGGTAGTCCTGGTCGCTGGTCCCGGTGAACACCCCGGTGCGGGAACCACGCAGGGTGGCCGGGTCGATCCCGGCCCGCTCCAGCGCCTCCCACGAGATCTCCAGCATCAGCCGCTGCTGCGGGTCCATGGCCTGGGCCTCGTGCGGGCCGATGCCGAAGAAGCCCGCGTCGAACCAGGCCGGGTCGGACAGGAACCCGCCCGCGCCGGTGAGCCCCCGCGGCCAGCCGCGGTCGGTGGGGAACGGGGTGGTGGCCTCGCGGCCAGCCTCGATCAGCCGCCACAGCGCGTCCGGGTCGTCCGCCCCGCCGGGAAACCGGCAGCCCATGCCCACGATGGCGATGGGCTCGCGGGCACCGGACTCGGCCGCGCGCAGGCGTTGCCTGGTGTCCCGCAGCGCCGTGGTCAGGCGTTGCAGGGTGTCGAGCACCTTGTCGTCAGCCATCGAGGAGACCCTCCGCTGCCAGGGAGATTTCCCGTTCGGCCCGGCTGAGCGCGTCGTCCAGGTCTGTCGCCTCAGCCTGCGCCGCCGGGGGTTCCGGTGCCGGTTCGGGGTGCGCGTCCGGGGTCAGCTCGGCGTCCAGGTACCCGGCCAGCGCGGTGGGCGTGGGGTGGTCGAACAGGGCGCTGGCGGGCACCCGCAGCCCGGTCCGCGAGCTCAGCTGGTTGCGCAGCTCCACCACGCCCAGGGAGCTGAGTCCCTGTTCGTGGAAGGGTTTGCCGGGCTGGACCTGCGCGGCCGAATCGTGTCCGAGGATCAGGGCGGTGTGCTGGCACACCAGTTCGCGCAGCGCCCGGACGCGTTCGGCCTGGGACATCCCGGCCAGCCGCGCCACGAGCTCGGACGCCTCCGCCCGCGGCTCGGCCTCCTTGCTCTGGCGCACTTCCGGCAGCTCCGCGAGCAGTGGGCTGTGCCGGGTGGTGGCGAACACCGACAGGAACCGGTCCCAGTCCACGTCGGCGATCACCAGGCCGGACTCCTCGCGCGCGAAGGCCGCGGCCAGCGCGGCGATGCCCAGCTCGGGGTCGAGCACCGTCATGCCGTTGCGGCGCAGCCGGGTGCCCACGGCCGCCGCGTCCGCCCCGTCCACGGCCATGCCACCGGCGCCCCACGGTCCCCAGGCCAGCGAGGTGGCCGCCAGCCCCTCGGCGCGCCGCTGGTCGGCCAGCGCGTCGAGGTAGGTGTTGGCCGCCGCGTAGTTGGCCTGACCGGCGTTGCCCACCGCGCCGGTCGCGGAGGAGAACAGCACGAACGCGTCCAGCCCGCCCGCGAGTTCGTGCAGGTTCCTGGCGCCGCCGACCTTGGCGTGCAGGACCCGGGCCAGCCGCTGCGGGTCCAGTGCGTCGATCACGCCGTCGTCGAGCACCCCGGCCGCGTGCGCGACTGCGGTCAGCGGCCGGTCCGCCGGGATCCCGGCGAGCAGGGCCGCCACGGCCTGCCGGTCGGCCACGTCGCAGGCGACCGCGTCGACCTCGGCGCCGAGCGCGGTCAGCTCCGCGACGAACTCGGGATCGTTGGCGTGCCTACCGGTCAGCAGCAGACGTTGCACGCCCTCGGCGGCCAGCCACCGCGCCAACTGCCTGCCCAGCGCACCGAAGGCGCCCGTGATCAACGTGGTGCCACGCCGCGGCCACTCGCGCGGTGCCAGGTCCCCTCGGGTTCCGGCGGGCGCGCGCAGCAGGCGCCGGGCGAACACACCGGAGGCGCGCACAGCAACCTGATCCTCCGAGGCCGAGAGCACGCCGGCCAGGCGTTCGGCCACAGCGAAGTCCAGTGTCGAAGGCAGATCCACCAGCCCGCCCCACCGCTGCGGGTGCTCCAGCGCCGCGACCCGGCCGAGCCCCCACACCATGGCCTGCACCGGGGAACCGAGCCGATCACCGTGCCCGGTGGACACCGCCGCCTGCGTCACACACCACAGTGGCACCTCGAACTCGGTGTCCCCCATGGCCTGGATGAGCGCGGTGGTCAGTGCGAGCCCGGCAGGCACCTCGGTCGCGCCCGGGTGCGGCCGCTCATCCCAGGCCAGCAGGGACAGCACCCCGTCGACCGGTTCGCCGTACCGCCAAGGCGCGAGCAACTCGGCGATGTCGGCGCGACCGGCACCGGCCTGGACGGGCAGCACCACTGCGCTGAGCGCCGCGCGGATGGGCTCCGGCACGGGCAGGTCCGCGGAGTGCACGACGATCCAGTTCCGCTTGCGGGCAACCTGGTCGGCAACGGGCTGCCAGGTGATCCGGTACCGCAACCGGTCCACCGCGGCGTCCTGGTCGTGGCTGCGCCGCCACCGTGCCATCGCGGGCAGCAGCTCGGTGACCTTCGGGTCGGCGCCGGTGCCCAGCAGGTCGCCCAGGCGCTGGAGGTCCTCGCTCGCCACGGCCTCCCAGAACACCGAGTCGGCCTGTGGGGTGCGGGGGTGGTGCACCTCCTCGGGCATCAGCCAGAACCGCTTGCGCTGGAAGGCATACGTGGGCAGGTCCACCCGCCGTGCCCCGCTCCCGGCGTACCACGCCGACCAGTCCGGGCCGTGGCCGCGCACGTGCAGTGCCGCCACGGCGCCAAGCACGTCCTCCTCGCGCAGGCCGGGGATCACGGCCGAGTCGATGGCTTCGGTGAGGCAGTCAGCGGCCATCTCGGTGAGCGTGGTCTGCGGCCCCAGCTCCAGGTACGTCGTGACGCCCTGGTCCTGGAGGGTCCGCATGCCGTCGAGGAACCTGACCGTGCCGCGCACGTGGTCGACCCAGTACTCGGGGGAACACAACTGTTCGTCGGTGGCCAGCCGACCGGTCAGGTCGGACACGATCGGGATCCGGGGTGGCTGGTAGTCCAGACTCCTTGCCACGGAACGGAACTCGTCGAGCATGGGGTCCATCAGGGCGGAGTGGAACGCGTGGCTGACCCGCAGGCGCTTGGTCCGGCGCCCCTGCGCGCGGAAGCGCTCGGCCAGCGCGGCAACGGCCTCCTCGGTTCCGGAAAGCACCACGGAGCGGGGGCCGTTCACCGCGGCCAGGGACACGCCCGGGGGCAGCTGCTCGACCTCGTCCATGGAGGCCGCCACCGCGTACATCGCGCCCTGCGGCGGCAAAGCCTGCATGAGCGAGCCCCGCGCCGCCACCAGCCGACACGCGTCCGGCAGCGACAGCACCCCGGCCACGTGGGCGGCGGCCAGTTCGCCGATGGAGTGGCCCAGCAGCAGATCCGGCCGGATGCCCCAGCTCTCCAGCAGCCGGAACAGCGCGACCTCGAAGGCGAACAGGCCAGTCTGCGCGAATTCCGTGCGGTCCAAGGTGTTCTGGTCCGCGCCGAACACGACGTCCCGCACCGGCAGGTGCAGTCCCGTGCACACCTCGTCGAAGGCCGCGGCGAAGACCGCGTACCGCTCGTGCAGCCCGCGTCCCATGCCTGTGCGCTGGCTGCCCTGTCCGGTGAACAGGAAGGCCAAGCCGCCCTCTGCAACCGCGCCGACGGTCAGGCCGGGATCGGTCCTGCCCGCGGCCAGCGCCGTCAGCGCACGCCGCAGCTGGTCGCGGTCGCCGCCGGTGAGCACGGCCCGGTGCGCCAGCGCGGAGCGGGCCGTTGCCAGCGAGAAGCCCAGGTCGCGCTCGCCGAGCTCGGGGTGGGCCTCGCAGTGCGCGGCCAGCCGTGCCGCCTGCGCGCGCAGTGCCGCCTCCGACCCGCCCGAGACAGTCCACAGTGGAGGAACATCGGCACCGGGTTCCGCCGGGGCCTCCGGTTCCGCCGGGGGCTGTTGCAGGATCACGTGTGCGTTGGTGCCGCCGATGCCGAACGAGGACACCCCGGCCCGCCGGATCGGACCCTGATCGGGCCACGGGGTGGACTCGGTCACCAACCGCAGCCCAGCCGCCCAGTCCACATGGGAACTGGGCCGATCGACGTTGAGGGTGGCCGGGACCGTGCCGTGCCGCATGGCCAGCACCATCTTGATCACGCTCGCCGCCCCGGCCGCGGCCTGGGTGTGCCCCAGGTTGGACTTCAGCGACCCCACCAGCAGCGGCCGGTCCGGCGGCCGGTGCGCGCCGTAGGCCGCCAGCAGCGCACCGGCCTCGATCGGATCGCCCAGCTGCGTACCGGTGCCGTGCGTCTCCACAACGTCCACATCGGACGGTCGCAGCCGGGCGTCGGCGAGCGCCGAGGCCAGCAGCCGTTGCTGGGCGGCGCCGTTGGGCGCGGTGAGTCCGTTGCTGGCTCCGTCGGAGTTGACCGCGGACCCCGTGATCAGCGCGAGCACCGGGTGGCCGTTGCGGCGTGCGTCGGAGTACCGCTCCAGCAGGAACATGCCGCCGCCCTCGGCCCACGCGGTGCCGTCGGCGCCCTCGGCGAACGGTTTCGCCCGCGCGTCCGGCGCCAGGCCGCCCTGCCTGCTGAACTCCACGAACACCATGGGCGAGGACAGCACGGTCACCGCCCCGGCCAGTGCCAGCGAGCACTCGCCCCGGCGCAGCGCCGTGGTGGCCAGGTGCACGCCCACCAGTGAGGAGGAGCACGCCGTGTCGATGGACAGGTTGGGGCCCTGCAACCCCAGGGTGAACGAGATCCGGCCGGAGGCCACGCTGGCCACGGTCCCGATCGCCAGGTGCGGTCGCCCGGTGACACCGGCGTGCCCGGGACCGGTGCCGTAGTCGCTGTGGGTCAGGCCCGCGTAGACCCCGGTATCGCTGCCGCGCAACGTGGCCGGGTCGATGCCCGCCCGCTCCAACGCCTCCCAGGACAGTTCGAGCAGCAACCGCTGCTGCGGGTCCATCTCCAGGGCCTCGTGCCCGCCGATGCCGAAGAACGCGGGATCGAACTCGGCGGCCTCGTGCAGGAATCCGCCCTCGCGCACGTAGCTGGTGCCCGGCCGCTGCCGCTGCGGGTCGTACAGGGCGGCCAGGTCCCAGCCGCGGTCCTCGGGCATCGGCGCGATGACGTCACGGCCGGAGGCGACCAGCTGCCACAGATCCTCCGGGGACTGCACGCCGCCGGGGAAGCGGCAGCTCATCCCTACGATGGCGATCGGTTCCTCCGATCCGGTGCGGCGCGGCACGACGGCGGCGGGCCGGGGCGCGCGGCCGTCCAGGTGTGCGGCCAACTGGTTCGGGGTGGGGTGGTCGAACAGCGCGGTCGCGGCGATCCTGAGCCCGGTTCGCCTGCGCAGCCGGTTCACCAGCTCCACGGCCGCCACCGAGTCCAGCCCGAGTTCCAGGAACGACCGGTCGGGCCGGTAGTCGGCCTTGACCAGCGACTCGGCCTCGGCCCGGATCAGCCGCGGCAGGTCGGCTGCGCGGGATTCGGTGCGGGCGGGCTGGGCCACCTCGGTGGGTAGGTGCGCGCGGCGGCCGCCCCAGCCGCGGAACACCTCCGACCAGGCCACCGGGACCCCGTGGCCGTGCAACTCCCCCAGGGTGCCCAGCACCGCGCGCAGGTCGGACTGGCCGCCGCGCAGCGCGGCGGTGACGAGCACGTCCCCTGCGGCGGCCTCGGGCAGGGTTTCCTCGACCAGGGCCGCGAGCACCCCGTTGGCGCTCATGTCCACGTAGGTGTCCACGCCCGCCGCGGCCAGGCCGGTCACGCAGTTGAGGAAGTGCCCGGTGCCGCGCACCTGGGCGCCCCAGTACTCGGGCAGGCACACCACCGCTGGGTCCGCACCGAGCCCGGTGTGCACCGGGATGAGCGGGATCCGCGGCGGTCGCGCCGACAGGCCGCGCGCGAACTGCTCGAAGTCCCCGGCCATCGCGGCCATGTGCGGGGAGTGGAAGGCCCGGTCCACCGGGAGCTGCTTCACCTTGCGGCCGCGCTCAGCCCACAGCCCGGCCACGCGCAGCACCGCCTCGCGGTCACCGGAGACGACCACGGAGTTGGGCGCGTTGACCGCGGAGATCGCGGCCAGGTGCTCAAGCCCGGCCAGCGACTCCCGAGCCTCGGCCTCGGTGACGCGCATGGCCACCATCACGCCGCCGACCGGGGTCTTCTCCCGGAACAGCCGGATCCGCTCGGCCAGCAGCGCACACACGTCCGGCAGCGAGTACACCCCGGCCGCCGTGGCCGCGGCCAGCTCGCCCACCGAGTGGCCGACCACGAAGTCCGGGCGCACGCCCCAGTGCTCGAACTGCCGGAACAGCGCCACCTGCAAGGCGAACAGCGCGTCCTGGGTGTACAGCGCCTCGTCGGCGGGCGCGACCTCGGGACGGCCCTCACCCAGCAACAGCTCGCGCACCGACCAGGTGGACACCGCGTCCAGGTGGTCGCACACCTCGTCGAGCGCGTCGGCGAACACGTCGAACAGCGGGTACAGCTCGCGGCCCATGCCCGGCCGCTGCCCGCCCTCGCCGGGGAACATCAGCGCCACCTTGCGCTCGGTCCCGGCTCGCACCGCACCGCCCCGGCCCGCGGCCAGTTCCGCGAGGCCCGCGGCGAGCTCCGCCCGGTCCCCGCCGAGGACCACGCCCCGGTGCGGCAGGTGCGACCGCGCCAGCGCCAGGGTGTGCGCGGCGTCCAGCAGGTCCGGGGCTTCGGGTCCGGCCAGGTGGGCTCGCAGGGTTTCGGCCTTGCCGCGCAGGGTCTCCTCGCTGTCGGCCGACAGCACCAGCGGCAGCACCGGCACCGAGGCCCGCGCCGGGGGCAGCGGGCGCGCGGGCGGTTCGGACAGCACCAGCGCGCAGGCCGTACCGGCACCGTCAGCGGAGCTGAGCACCGCGGTCAACCGGCGGTCCAGGTCCAGCGGCACGCCGGGCACCGGGATCTGCCTGCGGTTGAGCAGCACGGGCAGTTCCAGCAGCGCGGCCGCCGCGTCGTCCTCGTCCAGCGGCTGCTCGCCGTCGAACAGGCCGTCCAGCACGGCCTCGCCCGAGTGGTACCCGCGCCGCCACAGGAAGTGGATCCCGTCCTGGTCCACCCCGGCGCGCTCGCAGGCCTGCCGCACGACCGGTCCCCGGCCCAGCGCACTGCCGTCGAGTACGCAGTGGATCGGATCGCCGTCCGCGATCGCGGATGCAATCCGTTTCAGTACGAGGAATCCGCACACGTCCGATAAAACCCCGGCCAGCGCCAGTTCGGATTCACCCATGTGAACACTCTGTACGGCCAGATGTACTACCGCGGCGGGCTGGATATCAGCCGACAGCACGGGACCCAGCACACCGATCTCAGCGGCGATCAGATCGGCCTGCGCCGTGCTGAACACGCCGACCGTCGCGTTCCCGAGCGATTCGGGAACGATTCCGGCGTTCTCCAGGGCACGGCGTGCCGCTTCGGCGGGCGGCACGGTCCACGGGCCGCTCGACATGCCGATCAGCGCGATCGAAGAGGGAGGCGTGGTGCTGCCGAACCGCATTGGACCACCTGTCCTGTCGTCATACACCCTCGGCCGAAAAGCGCCGAACCGTGCCGCGGACACGTCATCTCCGGGAGATGTCACACATTTCCCGTTCCCCCGACAAAGGGCAGTGAGATTTCCACCCTAGTCAGGCCTATTAAATGCCTTCAAGGCCATTCACCCACGCTGAGTAGTCATTTTAGTGAATCCACTAGTCTTACCGACCGGGCACTCGACGGTAAGCGCTCTCATGCCATGGTGGGATCTCTGGCACAGACGAAGTCCGGCTCGAATAGTCGAATTGACCACTCAAAGCCCTCACTGAGGGTCTGCTGCCCACGAATCCGGTCTTCGATCCCTGATGTCCGCGCCAACACACCGGAAATCCGAGGGCGAACCCCACCGACCACCGAGGGGAATCAGCGTGCGGCGAACCATGCGACCTGCCCTGCTGGACGGGGAGACCCTGGGCGAGAGCCTCGCCCGGCTGGCCAAGGCCTCACCGGACTCGCGCGCGAGATTCCCCACCGCGGGCGACGAGATCACCGCGGCCCAACTGGACCTGGCCGCCACGGCAGCCGCGCACGAATTCCTGCGCGCGGGGATACGCCCCGGGGAGGTCGTGGGCGTGCTGGTGCCCACCGCCGCCCGGTTCCTCACCACGATCTACGGGCTCTGGCGCGCCGGGGCCGCCATCAGCGTGCTGCCGGTCCAGGCCGGGTTCGGCGACGTGGGAGGCACCGCGCGCCGGCTGGCCCGCATCGCCGGCGCCGCCGACATGCGCCACCTCGTACTGGATCCCAGCCATGACGACCTCGCCCGCGCCCTCGGCGAACTGCGCACCGGGGTGGCCCTGGTGCCCCCGCCCGCACCCGATGGCACCGGCGACCCGCGCGCCCTGCCCACCGTCGACCCCGAGGCGCTGGCCATCGTGCAGTTCACCTCGGGCAGCACGAGCCTGCCCAAGGGCGTGATGCTGCCGCACCGGACGACCATGGCCGGGTTGCGGTCCTGTGTGATCGCGGGTGCCTTCAGCCCCGACGACGTGTTCGTGCAGTGGGTGCCGACCTTCCACGACATGGGCCTGATCGGTCTCCAGTCGCACTGGCTCAACGGCGCCGACGTGCACGCCTTCGCCCCGACCACCTTCCTGCGGCGACCGGGCGCGGTGCTGGAGCACTTCGCGGCGCACGGCGGCACGGTGATGACCGGGCCCAACTTCTCCTACGACTACGTGCTGGACAACGTGCCCGCCGAACAGTTGGCCGCGCTGGACCTGTCCAGCTGGCGGCTGGCGTTCAACGGGGCCGAACCGATCAGCGCGGCCACCGTGCGGCGGTTCACCGAGGCGCTGGCACCCAGCGGGGTGGACGCGTCGGTGATGTACCCGGTGTACGGCATGGCCGAGGCCACCCTGTCGATCAGTTACCCCGAACCCGGTGCCACCGCGCGCATCCGTGCCGTGGACCGCAACGAGCTGGCCAGGACCGGGGAGGTGCGCGCGGTGGCCGAGACCGCGCCCGGCGCCAAGCCGGTGGTGTCGGTGGGCCGCCCGGTGCACGGCATCGACCTGCGCGTCGTGCGTGAGGACGGCGCGGTGGCCGCCGACGGCGCGCTCGGGGAGATCCAGATCAGCGGGGAACCGGTGACCACCGGGTACTTCCGCAACCCCGAGGCGACCGCCGAGGCGTTCGACCAGGGCTGGCTGCGCACCGGGGATCTGGGCTTCCTGCTCGACGGCGAGCTGTACGTCACCGGGCGGTGCAAGGAGATGGTCGTGGTGCACGGCCAGAACTTCTTCCCCGACGACGTCGAGAATCTCGCCCGCACCGTGCCGGGGGTCTACCGCCGCCGCTGCGTGGCCTTCTCCGACCTCGACGCCGAGGGCGGCGAGCGGATCGGGGTGATCGTGGAGACCGGGGAGGACCCCGCCGCGGTGTGCGAGGAGGTGCGCAGGCGGGTGGCCGCCGAACTGGACCTGTCCCAGGTTCAGGTCTACGCGGTGAAACCGCGCTGGATCCCGCGCACCACCAGTGGCAAGTGGCAGCGCGTGCTGGCCGCGCAGCGCGTGACCTCGGGCGAGGCCGAAGGGGTGTTCCCCAACACCGCAAGTGCCGATCAAGGAGAACGGGTGTGAACAGCAAGACGACATCGCCTGCCGGAGTGCCCCTGCTCGCGGACGAGCGGATGCACAGCGCTCGGGTGTTCGCCGGCTACCAGCACGCGACCTGGGAGATGCACCACATCCCGTGGCAGGAGTTCCGGCCGGACCTGGTGCTGCCCGAGCACATCGTGTTCGCCAAGGGCGCCATCGTGGGCGAGTCCAACGTCATCGCCGCGACCCACGGCCTGCTCAACGAGTTCGGCATGGACTACGACTTCTCCCAGTTCGCCTGCATCTGGGGCTACCAGGAGATCCAGCACCACCTCGCGTTCCAGACCTGGCTGCAACTGGCCGGGCACAGCATCGACCACGGCACGATCGCCTCGATGCGCGAGGCGTACCCGCCGGGCGTGACCAGGGCCGCGACGCTGGCCACCAACGTCATCTGCGAGGTGCTGGCCACCCACGCGTACAAGTGCGTTGCGCGCAGCATGCAGGAGCCGGTGCTCGCCGAGATCCTGCGCAAGGCCAGCGGGGACGAGGCCCGGCACGCGCGCGAGTTCGTGCACTACACCGCCCAGCAGTTGGCCGAACGGCCCGAGGAGTGCGCCTCGGTGGTGGAGACCCTGTACATCTACATGGGCACCACCCGCGACCTGTACCGGCACCCGGTCAGCCGGTTCAAGGGCAACCTGCCCGAACTGGCCAACCACGAGACCATCGACGAGATGTTCGCCTACTTCGCCGAGGTGGACGAGGGCGGCACCGAGTGGGCCAAGTGCTGCGAGCAGCTGTTCAAGTACTTCTCCGCGCTCACCGGCTACAAGCTGACCAAGATGGCCGACGTGCGGCGGGCGATCGCCGAGGAGTCGCTCAAAGGCGGGGTCCCGGTATGAGCACCGTCGCGCACACCGCGGGCGAGGAGATCGAACTCCCCTGGCACGCCGAACCGTCCTTCAACTGCTTCGGTTGCTCCCCGCGCAACCCGGTCGGGCTCAAGCTGCGCATGCGGCGGCTGCCCAACGGCGACCACGCGGCCGAGACGGTGTTCTCCGCGGAGTACGCCTCCTACCCGGGGATCGTGCATGGCGGCATCGTGCACGTGCTGCTGGACGAGGTGATGGGCGACACCCTGGCGCTGGTGCACGGCATGCTCGCGTTCTCGGTGACCCTGCGCAGCAAGATGCTGCTGCCACTGCGGGTTGGCCTGCGGTACCTGACCACCGCGCGGATCACCGGCCGGGGCAACGGGGTGCTGCACACCGAGGCCGAGATCACCGGGCCCGACGGCGAGGTGCACGTCATGGCCAGCGGGACCTTCCAGCCGATCCGCTCCGAGCAGGCCAGGAACCTGATGGAACTGGACGAGGCCGCGTTCGGCCGCGTCCGGCACTACTTCGACCACGGAACAGGAGAATCATGAGCGCCGAGTCCACCACCCGCGAGCAGATCGCCTCGGTCACCGCCGAGTACCTGGCCACCGAGCTGAAGATCTCCGCCGACGGGATCAGCGGCGCCGACGCGCTCCGGGACCTGCCCGGCGCCGACTCGATGAAGCTGCTGCGCGTGGTGTCCAAACTGGAGCGTCAGTGGGACGTGGAGTTCGAGGACGAGGCCATCTTCGCCGTGAAGACCGTCGACGAACTGGTCGCACTGGTGGAGAAGAGCGTCGGCGGGGACCTGGCGAAGTCATGACCCTGACCCCGCAGGAGGCGTACCAGGCGACCAACAAGCACTACGAACTGCCTGCCGAGCTGTTCGCCATCTACCTGGACCGGCGGTTGAAGTACAGCTCCGGGCTGTACACCGACGAGCACACCGACCTGGACCAGGCGCAGACGAACAAACTGCACTTCGTCGCACGGCAACTGGGCCTGCGCGGTGGCGAACGGCTGCTCGACATCGGGTGCGGCTGGGGCAGCCTGATCCTGTTCATGGCGCAGGAATACGGCTGCCACGCCACCGGCGTCACCCCGTCCCGGCCACAGGCGGACTACATCCGGGCTCGGGCGGAGGAGACCGGTGTCACCGACCTGATCACGCTGCGGCCGGGCTCGTTCACCGAGGTGGAGGTGGCCGGGCAGTTCGACGCGGTGACCATGCTCGGTTCGATCGTGCACATGCCCAACCGCACCGAGGTGCTGCGCAAGGTGCACGGGCTGTTGCGGCGCAACGGATCGCTGTACCTGTCGGAGAGCTGCTTCCGCGACCACGCCACCTACCGGGAGTTCTCCCGGCGGCCGGGCACCACGCACGTCACCGAGGCGATCTTCGGGTTCGCCGACATGGTGCCGGTCTCGGTGCTGGTGGAGGCCGTGGAGTCGGCCGGGTTCAGCCTCACCGGGCTCACCGACCTCACCGCGCACTACCACCGCACCATCGAGCAGTGGGAGCAGCGGGTGCAGGAGCAGCGCGAGCGCGTCGAGCAGGTGGCGCCAGGTATGGGCGAACCGCTGATCCGGTACCTGCGGACGGCCAACGCGGGCTGGGGCTACACCACCAAGCACTACGCGCTGAGCGCGCTGAAATCCCGGATGGGTCCGACGGAGGCACCATGAACGACCCCCTGGCCGAACCCCCGGCGCACCGGGTGCACCCGGGCATCGACCCCGCGCGGATGCGCGAGCTGACCAGCAGGGCCGTCAGCCGCGCGAGTACCCGGCAGTGGTCGATCGAGGAACTGCCCTGGGCCTCGCTGCGGCCGGAGGAGCTCACCGACACCGATCGCTCGGTGGTCCGGTTCATCACCTTCATCGAGGACCACATCCCCGGCTACCTGACCTACTTCCTCGAGGCGTTCCCGGTCTCCGGCGGGGACCTGGCCATCGAGGAGTTCTGCTTCAACCGGGAGTACTTCCGGTTCCTGATCTCCTGGGCCAACGAGGAGGAGCGGCACGCCTCGGTGCTGACCAGGTACCAGGTGGAGGCGGGCATCAACGATCCCGACACGCTGATGTGGGAACTGGCCGAGGAGGGGCGCAAGAAGTTCGCGCTGCCCTACGAGACCCCGGTGCAGGCCTTCACCTACACCCTGGTGCAGGAGAAGGCCACGCAGCTGTTCTACCAGCGGTTCAAGGCCGTGGTCACCGAGCCGGTACTGCGCGACCTGCTGCACCGGCTGGCCAGGGACGAGGCCAGGCACTTCGCCTTCTACAGCGAACTCGTCGGCGCCTACGTGCAGCGGCACGGGCTCGCGGCGACGGTGCCCGACATCAAGGACGTGCTGGCCACCTTCCGGATGCCGTTGGCGGACACGCTCAAGGGGTACTGGCGGTGGTCGATGAAGATCACCGACGCCACCTCCTACGACCACACCGAGGCCTACGACGCGCTGGTCCGGCTGGTCGACGACTTCGCGACCGCGGGCGGGCGCGCGGCCGGTGCGGACCTGACCGAGTTCGTGCACCGGATCCGCGCGATCTGAGCACCCGCCGTCCCGCTCACCCGTCCGCGCGGACCGGCAGGCGGGCCAGACCCCGGAGGAGGATGCTGTTGTGCCAGCTCAGTTCGCTGGGGTCCACGGCGAGGGTGAGCGTGGGAAACCGTTCCAGCAGAACGCGGAAGGCGATTTCCCCTTCGAGCCGGGCCAGCGCCGCACCAAGGCAGTGGTGGATGCCGTGGCCGAAGGCCAGGCTGCCGCCCCTGGCGCGGTCCAGGTCCAGTTCCCCGGGCCGCTCGAACAGTTCCGGATCCCGGTTGGCCGAACCGATGCCCAGCAACACGACCTCCCCGGCCGGGATCGTCGTGCCGCCGATGGTCACCGGTTCGGCGGCGAACCGCATGGTGGCCACGTTGACCGGGCTCTCCAGCCGGAGGAACTCCTCCACGGCCCCGGGCAGCAGCGCCGGGTCCGCGCGCAGCCGCGCCAACTGCCCGGGATTGCGCAGCAGCGCGAGCACCCCGCTGCCGATCAGGTTCACCGTGGTCTCGTGCCCGGCCACCAGCAGCAGCGAGGCCATCGCGGTGGCCTCGACGTGGGTCAGGCGGTCGGCGTCCTCGTCGGGAGCCAGGATCGCGGAAAGGATGTCCGCGCCGGGGTTGGCCAGCTTGTCGGCCACCAACTGGTTGAGGTACTCCCCCATCGCGGCCGAGGCCGCCGCGTGCTGCTCGGGCGAGGCGGCGGACAGGATCGTGTGCGACCAGCTGCCGAACTCCCTGCGCCGGCCCTCGGGCACGCCCAGGATCTCGCAGATCACGGTCATGGGCAACGGGAACGCGTAGTCCTCGACCAGGTCGACGGCCTGCTCCCCGGCCGCCAGCCTGGCCGCCATCGCCTCGGTCAGCTCGGTGGCCAGCACCTCGATGCGCGGGCGCAGCTGGCCGATGGCCCGTCCGGTGAACGCCTTGTTGACCAGCTTGCGCAGCCGGGTGTGCCTGGGCGGATCGGAGTTGAGCATGTGGTCGTGCAGCGCCATGTCCGCGCTCGCGGCGTCCTCGGGGATCCCCGAGGCGCGGCGGATGACCTCGGCCAGCCTGCCGGCGTCCTTGACCAGCCGGGGATCGGTCAACCCGGCGCGGACGTCCTCGTACCGGGTGACCAGCCAGAACGACGGCCCCAGCGGCATCCGCGCCCTGGTCACCGGCCGCTGGGTGCGCAGCAGCTCGTAGAGGGGGTACGGGTCGGCCGTGAAGCTGTCGTCGAGCAGGACCACGCCATCGGCCGGGTCCAGCACCAGGCTGGTCGACCCCGGGTTCTGCGCTGGGCACGAAGGTGTCGGCATACCGACGGTTCTCCTCTCGGTCGAGGTCGAGAAACCAGCTCTGCCAGCGGAATTCCGGCGGCAGCGGTGACCGGGCGCCATGCACGAGTCCTGCTCGGGAGCAGGAGCAAACCCCGCGACGGTAGCAACAGCGGCCCCGGACACCGTTCGCACGAAAGGCTTTCTGGGGCTTTCCCCAGTCCCGGCGCCGCCCGCGGACGGACCCACCGACACAGGACAGGATGGACATGACCGCACTCTTCGATCCGCGCGATCCGGCGGTGCGCACCGACCCGTACCCCATCTACCGGCGGCTGCGCGAGACCGATCCGATCCACCAGTCGCACTTCGGCTACTGGGTGCTCTCGCGCTACGCCGACGTGGACGCGGTGCTGCGCGCGCCCGGGGTCTCCAGCGAGTTCTACCGGAACACGACCTGGGCCCAGCGCCGCGGCGGCGTGGACAGCCCGCTCGTGCGCAGCGTGCGGAACTGGATGCTCATGCTGGACGGGCCCGCACACCGGCGGATCCGCGGCGTGATCAGCAGGGTGTTCACCCGCGGCGCCGTGGAACGGCTACAGCCGCGCGTGGCCGCCGAGGCCAACCGGCTGCTCGACGCCGTGGGCGAGGGCGAGACCGACCTGATCGACAGCCTCGCGCTGCCCCTGCCGGTCACCGTGACCTGCGAGCTGCTCGGCCTGCCCACGGACAACCGGGACCAGTGCAGGCACTGGACCGAGCAGATCAGCCGCGTGATCGACCCCTCGATCACCGCCGAGGACACCGTGGCGATGAACCGGGCGGAGACCGAGTTCCGCGAGTACGTCACCGGTGAGCTCGACCGGCGCAGGTCCGCGCCCCGGGAGGACATCCTGTCCCTGCTCGTGCACGCCGAGGTGGACGGTGTGCGCCTGACCGACCACGAGATCATCGCCAACGTGCTGTTCCTGTTCGTCGCGGGCCACGAGACCACGGTGAACCTGGTCGGCAACGGGTTGCTGGCGCTGCTGCGTCACCCCGACCAGCTCCAACTGCTGCGCGAGGATCCCGAGTTGATCCCCGGCGCCATCGACGAGATCACCCGGTACGACGCACCCGTGCAGATCGTCTCCAGGCTGTTGGACGAGGAGGTCGTGCTCGACGATGCCGTGCTCCCCGCCGGGGCCAAGGTGATGCTGCTGTTCGGGGCGGCCAGCCGCGATCCGGCGCGCTACGCCGACCCCGAGCGCCTGGACGTGACCCGCACCGGGATCAAGACGCTGGCCTTCAGCGGCGGCCCGCACTACTGCCTCGGCGCAGCCCTCGGCAAGATGGAGACCGCCGTCGTGCTGGCGGAACTGCTGCGGCGCTACAGCAAGATCGAGCTGACCGGCGAGGAGTTGGGCTGGCGGCCCAACGTCAGCTTCCGCGGCCTCCAACGCCTGCCGCTGCGGCTCATGCACTGATCCCCGCGCGCCCTCAGCCTGCCTAATACCTTTAGGTATATGCTTAATAGGTGGTCCCATTTGGCGAGCACCTGTAGACTGCTGCCTATGAGACCGGCCAGTGAACCCGACATCCGCGCGTCCTTCGTCAACTGCACCAAGGGCGAGGCGAAGCGGCTGGCCGTGCCCAGGGACCTGGCCGCGCGGCCATGGGAGGACCTGGACTTCCTCGGGTGGCGGGAGCCCGCCGCACCACAGCGGGCCTACCTGGTCACCGAGTCCGGCGACGGGTTCGTGGGGGTCGCGCTGCGGCTGGCCGCGCCCTACGCCGGGCGGGGACGACGCAGCATGTGCTCGCTGTGCCTGACCACGCACCCGGGGGACGGGGTCTCGCTGATGACCGCGCGGCGAGCGGGGCAGACCGGGCAGCAGGGCAACTCGGTGGGCGCCTACATCTGCACCGACCTGGACTGTTCGCTGTACCTGCGCGGGAAGAAGCGGGTCGACCCCGGCGGGCGGCTTCGTGAGTCGATCACGCTGGCGGAGCAGATCGAGCGGACCACGGCCAACCTGGCCGGTTTCCTGGGCAAGGTGCTCGGGTGACCGCGCGCAGGCCGGGACTGACCACGCGACGCCTGGCCCAGGCGGGCGCCGAACTGGCCGACGAGGTGGGCTTCGAGAACGTGACCGTCTCGGCGCTGGCCAGGCGGTTCGAGGTCAAGGTCGCGAGTCTGTACTCGCACGTGAAGAGCTCGCAGGACCTCAAGACCGAGATCGCCCTGCTGGCACTGGAGGAGCTCGCCGACCGGGGCGCCGCCGCGCTGGCCGGGCGGGCGGGCAAGGACGCCCTGACCGCCCTGGCCAACGTCTACCGCGACTTCGCCAGGGAGCACCCCGGCCGCTATGCCGCGGCCCAGCTGCGGCTCAGCCCGGAGGCGGCGGCCGCCAGCGCCGGTGGCAGGCACGCACAGATGACGCGGGCGATCCTGCGCGGCTACGACCTGACGGAGCCGGAGCAGACGCACGCGGTCCGGCTGCTGGGCAGCGTCTTCCACGGCTACGTCAGCCTGGAACTGTCCGGCGGGTTCAGCCACAGCGCCCCGGACTCGCAGGTGACCTGGACGAGGATCCTGGACGCCCTCGACGCCCTGCTGCGGAACTGGCCCGCACCGGCGGAGCCGGACCACGCGAACACTTCGACCAACAGGTAGAGCGATGCACAGCAAGCACGACTGGATCACCACGCCCGTCACCGCGGACCTCCTGCGCGGCGCCATCGAGGTGGAGCGCACCGAGCACGGCGTGCTGCCGCACCGGCTGCCCGCCTGGGCCCGCGCCCAGTACTCCGACGGGCAACTGGCCATGGCCGAGTCCCAGCCCTCCGGGGTACGGCTGGTCTTCCGCACCAGGGCCACCGCCGTCGAACTGGACGCGCGGCCCACCAAGCGGGCCTACGTGGGCGTCCCACCCCTCCCGGACGGCCTGTACGACCTACTCGTCGACGGCCGCCTGGTCGGCCAGGGCAGCGTTCCGGGCGGAAACACGCTGACCATCGACATGGCCACCGGGACCGCCGAGCACCAGCCCGGCACGGCCGGCACCCTGCGCTTCACCGGCCTGCCCGAGGGCGTCAAGGACCTCGAGATCTGGCTGCCGCACAACGAGACCACCGAACTCCTCGCCCTGCGCACCGACTCGCCCGTCGAGCCCGCACCGGACCGGGGCCGCCGGGTGTGGCTCCACCACGGCAGCTCGATCAGCCACGGCTCCAACGCCGCCAGCCCCACCACCATCTGGCCCGCGCTCGCCGCCTCGCTCGGCGGCGTGGAACTGGTCAACCTCGGCATGGGCGGCAGCGCCCTGCTCGACCCGTTCACCGCCCGCACCATGCGCGACACCCCCGCCGACCTGATCAGCGTCAAGATCGGCATCAACCTGGTCAACGCCGACCTGATGCGCCTGCGCGCCTTCATCCCCGCCGTGCACGGCTTCCTTGACACCATCCGCGAAGGCCACCCCAGCACGCCGCTGCTGGTCGTCTCGCCCATCCTGTGCCCCATCCACGAGGACACGCCGGGTCCCAGCGCCCCGGACTTCAGCACCGGCCAACTGCGGTTCCGGGCCACGGGCGATCCGGCGGACCGTGCGAGCGGGAAACTGACCCTGGGCGTCATCCGGGACGAACTGGCCCGGATCGTCGCGCAGCGGGCCGCCCAGGATCCGAACCTGCACTACCTGGACGGCCGCGCGCTCTACGGTGAGTCGGACTCCACCGAGTTGCCGCTGCCCGACGACCTCCACCCGGACGCCGCCACCCACCGCCGCATCGGCGAGCGCTTCGCCAAGCTGGCCTTCACCGCCAACGGCGCCTTCGTGGGCCTCGGCGCCTGAAACCTGGTTGGTGGGCCCGACCAGCTACTGGTGGCCGATCCCCTGGCCGAACCGCGTGGTCCAGCGCTGTTCCACCCCGGCGATCCGCCAGTAGGCGATGGCCACCGCCCACACCGCGACGAACAGGCCCACGATGACGAACCCGACGTTGTTGAGGTCCAGGTCGGCGATCCAGCCCGTGACCGGGTCGGTGAGGCCGAGCTTGTCCCGCAGCAGGCCGATCAGCTCGATGCTGCCGATCAGCAGGGCGACGGCCACCGACAGGCCGGTGATCACGATGTTGTAGTAGACCTTGCGCACCGGGTTGGCGAAGGCCCACTGGTAGGCGAAGTTCATGAACGTGCCGTCCAGCGTGTCCAGCAGGGTCATGCCCGCGGCGAACAGCAGCGGCAGCACCACGATCACGTACCACGGCAGCCCGCTGGCGGCCCCGCTGCCCGCCAGCACCAACAGCGTGACCTCGGTCGCGGTGTCGAAGCCGATCCCGAACAGCAGCCCAACCGGGTACATCTGGCCCGGCCGGCTGATCGAGCGGGTGACCCGGCCCAGGAAGCGGTTGAACAGCCCGCGCTCGTTGAGCCTGGCCTCCAGTTCGGCCTCGTCGAAGCGGTCGTGGCGCATCGAGCGCCAGACCCGCACGATGCCCACCAGCGCCACCAGGTTCAGCGCGCCGATCAGGTACAGGAACAGCCCGGACACGCTGGTGCCGATCAGCCCGAGGACCTGGTGGGTGCTGGAGTCCTCGTCGGTGAGCGTGCCGACCACGCGGGTGCCGACCGCGATCAGCACCGCGAGTACCAGCACCACCGTCGAGTGGCCGAGGGCGAACCAGAACCCGACCGACACGGGCTTCTTGCCGTCGGCCATCAGCTTGCGGGTGGTGTTGTCGATGGCGGCGATGTGGTCGGCGTCGAAGGCGTGCCGCAGCCCGAGGGTGTAGGCGGTGACGCCCAACCCGATGCCGAACACCTGGGTGCCCACCGCGTAGTGGCCGGGGATGACGGCGAGCAGCAGCATCCCCCAAGCCACCACGTGCAGCAGGGCGATCACGGCGAACACCCCGCCGATGCGCACCCAGTCCCGCCGGGTGCCCAGCATCGGGGTGCGGGCGGGAGCGCGGTCAGTCGCGGACATGCCGACCGCCTCCCGTTCCGGGACGGGTGGCGGCGAGCGGGGGCTGGCGCACGGCTCTCTCCTCGTGAGCGTGGGGAGAGGTCCGGTGACCGGTCGCGACCGTGAGCCCGCCCGAGCGACTCCGGACCTCGCGCGCGCCGGGCGGCACACGCACCGGTGGCAGGTCTTCGGACTCGCGGGCACCCGCCGGATCACTCCGGCGGTCCTACTGGCCGTCGCTTCCCAGGCCGTGCGGCCCAGTGCTCGATGACGGCGGTCGTTCCCACTCACCGCTGCGGGGCAGTCCCGGTCTCACACCGGGTTCCCTGTTGCCTCACCAGCTCGCGGGGAACTGGTGAACCACTGGCGGAGGCAGCCTAGCTGCCAACCAGTGGCAGTTGACAGGCCGCGGGTCAGAACGGCCTGGCCGTAGCGGCGGCCGGGGGCTGTGCCCGAGCCGGGTTCGGCCCGGGCACAGCGCTGGTCAGCTGTTGGCGGCCATCTGCTCGCGCAGGCTGCGCGGGCGCATGTCGGTCCACACCTCGTCCACGTAGCTCATGCACTCCTGCTTGCTGCCCTGCTTGCCCACTGCTCGCCACCCGGCGGGCACCTCGTTGTCCAGCGGCCACAGCGAGTACTGCTCCTCGTCGTTGACCAGCACCTGGTAGCTGATGTCGTCTCGCACTGTCGTCACCTTTCTTGTTGAGGCAGAAACCCGGCCAGTGGTGTGGCTTCGGCCTGTCGGGGGAATCGGCGCAGCGTCCTGTTCGCCGTAGCCAGCACGGCCAGCAGCGCGATGCCCCCGGTACACACCAGCACGGCGACCTCCCCGCCAGCCAGTTCCACGAGCAGACCGCCCACCGCGGGTCCGGCCGTGCTGGCGATGCCCGCGACGACGCTCATCACCCCAGCTGTGCGGCCCCGGAGTTCGTCGGGGGTGAGCAGCAACTGGTAGGTCATGATCGTCGTGTTGGCGGTCGGGGTGAGCAGGGACATGCCGCAGAACAGGGCACCGAGCAGGTAGCCGTTGTGCAGCACGAGGGCCAGCGGGGTGAGCGCGACCAGCGCCCAGAACACGCTGATGATCGACAGGTACGGGCTGAGCACCTTGAGCAGCCAGGGAGCGAGCAGGGCGCCCAGCATGCCCCCGACCCCGAGCACGGAGGCCATCAGCCCGATCTCGAACTCCGGCACCCCGCGCTGCCGGGCCAGGGCGACCACGACCAGGTAGTAGGCGTAGAAGAAGAAGTTCAGGCTGACCGCGCACAGGGCGATCACGCGGAGCAGCGGCTGCCGCACCAGCCAGCGCAGGCCCGCCGCGATCTCCAGGTGCAGCTCGCGCAGGGGCGCGCGGGCACGCTCCTGCTTCGGCATCTTCAGGAACAGCAGGCCGACGAAGGCCAGGGTGTGCGTCACGGCGTCCAGTGCGAACGGCAGCCACGCGCGGATTCCGTACAACACACCGCCGAGCGCGTTGCCCGTCATCTGGCCGAAGTACCCGCGCGCCGAGTTCAGCGCGACGGCCTGCCCCAACTGCTCGGCGGGCACCACCCTGGGCAGGCTCGCCTCCTCCGCGGGTTCGAACAGGGCACGGCAGGTCCCCATCACCGCGGCGACCCCGGCCATCAGCGGCACGTCGGCCACGCCCAGCCACAGCGCCACGACCAGCGCCGCGACGGCCACGGCCTGCGCCGCCTCGCAGCACAGCATCAGCCGCTTGCGGTCCCAGCGGTCGGCCAGCGCCCCCGCGGGCAGACCGGCCAGCAACTGGGCCGCCGAGTCGATGCCCATCACCAGGCCAGCCGCCACCGGGGACTGGGTCACCGCCAGCACCAGCAACGGGAAAGCCAGCACCGAGGCGCTGAACCCCAGCTCGGCCAGCGCCTGGCTGCCCCACAGCACCTGGTAGTTGCGGTTGCGCGAGAGCGGGATCATCGGGCACCGCCCCGGCAGTCACCGGCGATGTGCCGCAGCGCGGTGGCGAAGTCGGCGGCGACGGCCTCGATGGTGGCCTCGTCGAACAGGTCGGGCTGGTAGTACCAGGCGAAGCCGAGCCGTCCGCCGGTCACCCCGCCGACCACCTCCACCGGGTGCGAGCCCCGGTCGGCCGGGTCCTGGTCCTGACCGAGGGATCCCAGCGAGGCCCGGTACAGCCCGTCGAGCTCCTGGTCCCCGGTCGCGTCCCACTGCCCGAGGTAGTTGAACGCCAGCCGGGGGCCGGTACGGGTCAGCCGTTCCCGTACCTGTGGGGCACCGAGGTAGCGCAGCGCGCCGAACCCGAACCCGTTACCAGGTGTGGCGCGGAGTTGCCTGCGCACCGACTTGACCAGTCCCCGCCACTCCCCCGCAGTCACGTCGAGGGCGACCGGGAACACGGTGGTGAACCAGCCCACGGTCCGGGACAGGTCGATGTCGTCGAGGATGTCCTCGCGCCCGTGTCCTTCCAGGTCGATGCTGATCCGGTCGCGCCCGGTCCACCGTGTCAGTGCCCAGGCGAGCGCGGCGAGCAGCACGTCGTTCACCCGCGTGCGGTAGACCGTGGGCGCCCTGCGCAGCAGCGTGTCCGTGTCCTCGGCGTCGAGTTCGACCGAGACCGCCCGGGACGCCACGCCCCGGACCGGCACGTCGCGATCCAGTGGCAGGGCGCCGTCATCGAGTGCGGCGGCCCAGTGTTCGACCTCGCCGTCCAGTGCGCCGCTCACGGCGTACA
The DNA here is from genome assembly GCF_000525635.1 of Kutzneria viridogrisea DSM 43870. Lineage (NCBI taxonomy): Bacteria > Bacillati > Actinomycetota > Actinomycetes > Pseudonocardiales > Pseudonocardiaceae > Kutzneria > Kutzneria viridogrisea. The sequence continues at coordinate 4,430,285 of NZ_CP007155.1, read as the reverse complement.
CGCCACTGCGCCGCGCCCACTCCCGGAACGAGGTGGACTTGGCGCCGAGGTCGATCCGCTCGCCACCCGCCGCCTGCCGGTAGCCGGTGTCGAGGTCCTCCACCAGGATCCGCCACGAGACCCCGTCCACAACCAGGTGGTGGGCCACCAGCAACAGGTGCGACCGCAAGTCCGCGCCGAGGTCGAACAGCACCGCCTTGAGCAGTGGACCCCGCCCCAGGTCGAAGCCCGCGTGCACCTCGTCGGCGATCTTCCGCATCGCGGTCGACCGCTCGCGTTCGTCCAGTGTGGACAGATCGTGCACTTCGAGTAGTTCCACCGGCTCGATCGCGGCGTTGTGCTGACGCCACTGACCGTCGACCTGCTCGAACCGCATGCGCAGCGCGTCGTGCTGGACCACCAGGGCCTGCAACGCATCCCGCAGCGCGGGCACGTTCAGCGGGTCGGCCAGCTCCAGCAGGTTGGCTTGGTTGAAGTGGTGCGGGTTGACCGTGTACGCCTCGAACAGCCAGTGCTGGATCGGGGTCAGCGGGACTTCGCCGACGACGACCTGGTTGTTCACCGCCGAGGTCTGCGCCGACGTGACGGCCGGGGCCAGCGCGGCGATCGTCTGGTGCAGGAAGATGCTCTTGGAGGTCAGTCCGAGTCCGGTCTGTCGGCACCTGGCCACGACCTGGATGCTCAGGATGGAGTCGCCGCCCAGCTCGAAGAAGTTGTCCTCCACGCCGACACGATCGACCCCCAGCACCTCGGCCCACACCTCCGCCAACCGCCGCTCGATCTCATCGCGCGGCGCAACGTATTCGTGTTCAGCACCAGTGAACTCAGGCTCAGGCAACGCCTTACGGTCAAGCTTGCCGTTGGCGTTCAAAGGCATTTCACCAACCGTCACGAACACCGCAGGCACCATGTACTCCGGCAACCGGTCTCGCAACCAGTCACGCACATCGGTCGAGCCCACCACGTAGGCCACCAGCCGCTTGTGACCGTTGTCCTCACGAGCGATCACCACCGCGTCGCACACTTCCGGGTGCTGCCGCAGCACCGCTTCCACCTCACCAGGCTCGATCCGGAAACCACGGATCTTCACCTGCTCATCGACCCGACCCAGATACTCCAACACACCATCAGCCGTCCAACGAACCCGATCACCAGTCGCATACATCCGCGACCCCACACCACCAAACGGATCAGCGACAAAACGATCAGCCGTCAACCCCGCACGCCCCAGATAACCCCGCGCGACCTGACCACCAGCCAAGTACAACTCACCGACCACACCCACCGGCACCGGACGCAAGCCCGCATCCAACACATACGCCCGCACATTCGGCACCGGACGACCCACCAGCGGCCGATCACCCCGAACCGGCCACCACAACGCATCCACCGTGCACTCAGTCGGACCATAGAAGTTATACACCGCAACATCCTTGGCGGCAGCCAAGGTCGCCCACAACGACTCCGGCAGCGCCTCACCACCCAACATCAACACCTTCGGCCGCCACTCACCGGCCAACAACCCGGCCGCCACCAACTGCGCCGCGAACGACGGAGTCAAATCCAGGAAATCAATCCGGTTCGCCGACACATACGACACCAACGCCTCAGGATCACGACGGATCTCATCATCAACCACATGCAACTCATGACCAGCAGCCATCAACACCGGACCCTCCAACGAGGTGTCAAACGAAAACACCGCCGTCACCGCAACCCGCGCCCGCCCCGGCAAATCCCGCACAAACCCCACGCGATGACCCCACAACAGGTTCACCAAACTCTGATGCTCAACCACCACCCCCTTCGGCAACCCCGTCGAACCAGACGTGTAAATCACATACGCCGAACTCGACGGACCGATACGGATGGGTGGGTTCGTGTCGGGCCAGTCTTCGGCGCTCACGTCCGTCAAGACCGCGGCGACCTGCGCGTCCCGCAGCAGGAACTCGACCCGGTCAGCAGGGAGGTCCGGGTCCACCGGCACGTACACGCCACCCGCCTTGAACACCGCCAGCATCGCGACCACGAAGTCCGCCGAACGAGGCATCATGACCGCCACTGCCTGTTCCGGCTCGACCCCGTCGGCGATCAGCTTGTGCGCCAACCGGTTCGCCCGGGCATTGAGTTCCGCGAAGGTCAGGCTGGTGCCCTGGAAGACCAGCGCGGTCGCGTCAGGAGTACTGGCCACTTGCGCCTGGAACACCTCGGTAAAGGTCAACTCCGGCACTGCCAGCGCGGTGCCGGTCCACTCCGGACGGACATCGGACAGCCAGGGCAGTTGCGCGAGCGGGCAGTCCGGGGCGCGCACAACAGCGTCCAGCAGGGCGAGCAGGTGTCCGGTCATCCGCGCGACCGTGCACTGGTCGAACAGATCGGTGTTGTACTCGACCGCCCCGAGCAGCACGCCGTCCCGTTCCTGGAACTCGAAGGTCAGGTCGCAGGTGGCGGTGACCATCGGCAGCGCCACCTCCTCGACGCGCAGCCCGGCCAGCTCGGGTGCCCGGTCGGGCGCGTTCTGCAGGGTGACCATCACGTCGAACAGCGGGCTGCGACTGGTGTCGCGCTCCAGGTCCAACTCGTCCACGATCCGTTCGAACGGAACGTCCTGGTGGGCGAACGCGGCCAGCACCGTCTCCCGGACCGCGCGCAGCAGGTCGCGGAAACCCCGGCCACGGTCCACTTCGGACCGCAGGACCAGGGTGTTGACGAAGAACCCGATCAGGTTCTCCAATTCGGCCCGGTCTCGGCCAGCCGTCACCGTGCCCACTGCGATGTCCTGCTGGCCGGTGTACCTGGCGAGCAGCACCTGGCATGCGGCGACCAGGGTCATGAACAGCGTGCCGTCCTGCGCACGGCCCAGGTCCCGGAGTCCGCCGGTGATCTCTTCGGGCACCTGGAACGCGTGCACGGCACCTGCCGAGGTGCGTACCGCCGGGCGTGGCCGGTCGGTCGGCAGGTCCACCGGTTCCACCGAGGCCAGCTGCCTCGTCCAGTAGCCGAGTCGATCGGCCAGTTCGGGCCCGGACAGGTGCTCCCGTTGCCACACCGCGAAGTCCGCGTACTGGATCGGCAGTGCAGGCAGGTCGGCCTGTTCGCCGCGCACGGCGGCCTGGTAGAGCTCGCCCAGTTCGGCGGTCAGCACATCGCTGGACCAGCCGTCCGTGATGATGTGGTGCTGCACCAGGATGAGGACGTGCTCCTCGGCGCCGAGCCGGAGCAGCTTGACTCGCAGCAGCGGACCGGCGGCCAGGTCGAACGGCCGCGTACTCTCCTGCGCCACCACTCGATCGACCGCGTCAGCGGACAGTCCGGCCATGTCGAGCACCTCGACCTGGAACGGTTCTGGCTCGTGGATCCGCTGCACGCCGACTCCGTCGACGGAGCCGAACGTGGTGCGCAACGACTCGTGTCGGACGATCAGCGCAGTGAACGCCTCGCTGAGCGCGGTGACGTCGAGCGTGCCGTGAAGCCGGATCGCGGCAGGCGTCACGTACTCGGTGCTGTCCGGTTCGAATTCGTTCAGGAACCACAGGCGCTGTTGGGCGAACGACAATGGCAGCGCCTCACCACGTTGTGCGGGTGGAATCCTCTCGGTGGTGCTCGTGGTCATCGGGACGACCTGGGCCAGCCCGGCGATGGTCGGCGTGCTGAACACTGCCCCCGGGGAGATGTCGGCGCCGATGGAGGTGCGGATCCGAGATGCCATGCGGATGCTCAGAATGGAGTCGCCGCCCAGCTCGAAGAAGTTGTCCTCCACGCCGACGCGATCGACCCCCAGCACCTCGGCCCACACCTCCGCCAACCGCCGCTCGATCCCATTGCGCGGAGCCACGTATTCATGCTCAGCACCAGTGAACTCAGGCTCGGGCAACGCCTTGCGGTCAAGCTTGCCATTGGCGTTGAGCGGCATTCGCTCCAAAACTACGAACACTGCGGGCACCATGTACTCCGGCAACCGGTCTCGCAACCAGTCACGCACATCGGTCGAGCCCACCACGTAGGCCACCAGCCGCTTGTGACCGCCGTCCTCACGAGCGATCACCACCGCGTCACGGACCTCAGGATGCTGCCGCAGCACGGATTCCACCTCACCAGGCTCGATCCGGAAACCACGGATCTTCACCTGCTCATCGACCCGACCCAGATACTCCAACACACCATCAGCCGTCCAACGAACCCGATCACCAGTCGCATACATCCGCGACCCCACACCACCAAACGGATCAGCGACAAAACGATCAGCCGTCAACCCCGCACGCCCCAGATAACCCCGCGCGACCTGACCACCAGCCAAGTACAACTCACCGACCACACCCACCGGCACCGGACGCAAGCCCGCATCCAACACATACGCCCGCACATTCGGCACCGGACGACCCACCAGCGGCCGATCACCCCGAACCGGCCACCACAACGCATCCACCGTGCACTCAGTCGGGCCGTAGAAGTTATACGCCGCAACACCGTCGGTAGCGGAAAGAGTGGTCCACAGTGACTCCGGCAGCGCCTCGCCGCCCAGCATCAACACCTTCGGCCGCCACTCACCGGCCAACAACCCGGCCGCCACCAACTGCGCCGCGAACGACGGAGTCAGATCCAGGAAGTCGATCCGGTTCGCCGACACATACGACACCAGAGCGTCGGGGTCCCGGCGGGTCTCGTCATCGATCACATGCAACTCGTGACCAGCAGCCATCAACACCGGACCCTCCAACGAGGTGTCGAACGAGAACACCGCCGTCACCGCAACCCGCGCCCGCCCCGGCAAATCCCGCACAAACCCCACACGATGACCCCACAACAAGTTCACCAAACTCCGATGCTCAACCACCACCCCCTTCGGCAACCCCGTCGAACCAGACGTGTAAATCACATACGCCGAACTCCACGGACCGATACGGGACACCGGCGCCGACGCGGGCCAGTCCTCCGCCGCCACGTCCTCGATCACCGCGACGGCGCCCGCATCGCGCAGCAGGAACTCGATCCGCTCCTGCGGCAGGGACACGTCGATCGGCAGGTACACGCCACCCGCCTTGAACACCGCCAGCATGGCCACGACCACGTCAGCCGAGCGGGCGAGCCGCACGGCGACCACTCGCTCCGGCCCAACCCCGTCGGCGATCAGCTTGTGCGCCAACCGGTTCGCCTTCTGCTCCACCTCGGTGTAGGTCAACTCGGCGCCCCGGAACACCAGCGCGGTCGCGTCAGGAGTACTGGCCACCTGCGCCTGGAACACCTCGGGGAAGGTCAACTCCGGCACTGCCAGCTCGGTTCCGGTCCACTCCGGACGGACATCGGACAGCCAAGGCAGGTCACCGATCAGCCCATCCGGTTCGAGGAGCAGCACCCGCACCAGGTTGCACAGCTGACCGAGGACCCGTTCGACGGTGGACGCGTCGAACAGCGTGGCGTCGTACCCGAGTTCGAAGCACAGCTTGTCGGTGAGGTGTGCGCTGAGCATGAGCGGGAAGTTCGTGGTGTCCTGCGCGTGCACCTCGCGGACCCCGATCGACCCGCCGCCCGACTCCGCACCGATCGGGAAGTTCTCGAAGACCACGGCGCTGTCGAACAGGCTGGTCCCGGCGGCCACCGAGCTCCAGCCCCGCAGCTGGGCCAGCGAGACGAAGTCGAAGCGGCGGGACTCGGTCTGGGCCAACTGCAACTCGCGCAGCCACGACAGGATCCCGGCTCGATCGGACACCCGGACCCGAGTGGGCACCGTGTTGATGAACATGCCGACCATCGACTCCACGCCGGGCAGCTCGGCGGGCCGCCCGGACACGGTCGTGCCGAACACGACGTCCGGCTCACCGCCGTACCGGGCCAGCAGCAGGGCCCAAGCCCCCTGGACGAGGGTGTTGAGGGTGAGCCCGTGCCGCCGAGCCGCGTCACGCACCTGCGCCGACGCCTCTGCGGACAGTTCGACGCGGACCGCCTGCGCGGACTCCGTGCTGTGCGAACGCAGCGGCAGCCGGTCGTAGGGCAACGGCGTGGCCGCGTCGAACCCGGCGAGCACCTCGCGCCAATGCCGTTCCGCCTGCTCCGCGTCCTGCCGGTCCAACCAGGTCAGGTAGTCGTGGAAGGGTCGGCGCGGGGCCAGCTGGGGCGCCCGGCCACTGGTGTCCGCCGCGTACTGCTCGCAGGCCTCGGCGAAGACCTGCCCGGTGCTCCACCCGTCCAGCAGCACGTGGTGCGAGGTCCAGACCAGTACCACCTCGTCCTCGGTGACCCGGGCGATCACCAGCCGCATCAGCGGCGGCTTGGCCAGGTCCAGGCCGAGCGCCCGGTCACGGGCCAGCACCGATTCCAGTTCGGCGGCGACATCCGCTTCGCGCCAGTCGTACTGGTCGACCGGCACCACCACCTCGCGGTGCACCACCTGCACCGGATCGTCCAGGCCGGCCCAGGCGATCCGGCTGCGCAGCACCGGTGTCCGATCCACCACCCGCTGCCAGGCCGCTGCCAGCGCCGCCGGATCGTCCACTCCGGACAGTCGCATGTGGACCTGGTTGAAGTAGGCGCCCGCCTCGGGGTCGACCAGCCCGTGGAACAGGATTCCCGCCTGGAGCGGGGTGAGCGGGTAGATGTCCTCGACGTCCCGGCCGTCACCGGCCACGAGGTCCAGTTGCCGCCGGTCGAGCCGGGCCAACGGGAAGTCGGAGGGGGTTCGGCCACCGGTGTCGGGCCGCGCGCAGTGCGCCACGATCTCCCGCAGCGCCTCAACCGTCCGCTCGGCGAGCCGACGGACCGTGGCCTGCTCGTGCACGGCGGTGGAGTAGGTCCAGCCCAGCTCCAGCTCGCCCTCGGCCACGATGCCGGTGATGTCCAGGAGGCTGGTGCGGGTGCTGTCGGGATCGATGTCCTGGCCGATACCGGGCAGCCACCGGCGGTACAGGCCCTCGCTGCTCTCGCCACCCCACTGCCCGTGGTAGTTGAAGGTGACCTGCGGCTGCACCTCGGGGGCGGTTCCGGCCAGGTAGCGCAGGGCGCCGTAGCTCAGACCCCGGCTCGGCACGGCACGCAGTTGTTCCTTGACGGACTTGAGGGTCACGCCCCAGTCGTCACCGGGCACCTCGAGTGCGACCGGGTATTCGCTGGTGAACCAGCCGACGGTGCGGGACAGGTCGAGCCCCTCGATGATCTCCTCGCGGCCGTGGCCCTCCATGCCGATGAGCACCCGCGCCGCGCCGGTCCACTCGGCCAGCACGCGGCCGACCGCGCTGAGCAGCACGTCGTTGACCTGAGTCCGGTACGTGTCCGGTACCTGGTGCAGCAGAGCGTCGGTGTCCCGCTTGGTGAGCCGGACCGACACCGTCTCGGTGGACTCCACGGTGTTCGGGCCGCTGCGGTCCACGGGCAGCGCAGGGACGTTGCGGTCCAGCGCGGCCCAGTACGCCAGGTCCCCGTCCAGGTGTCCGGCCCGCACGTGCTCGGCGAGCCGGGTCGCCCAGGTGCGGTACGAGGTCGTCGACGGGGCCAGTCGTACGGGCTGGCCGGAACAGACCTGGGTGTAGGCCGTTTCCAGGTCCTCGAACAGCACGCGCCAGGACACCCCGTCGACCACCAGGTGGTGCACGGCGAGGAACAGCTCGTGTCCAAAGAGGACGGCCCCGACCAGTGGACCGGTAACCGGGTTGAGCCCCGCCTGCACCTCGGTGGCCCTGGCCTGCCGATCCTCCCCGTCATACCGGACCAGGACGTCCGCGCAGCCGACCACGTCCTGCACCCAGTGCCCGTCAACCAGGGTGAACCGGCTGCGCAAGGCCTCATGGTGGTCGATCACGGCTGTCAGCGCGGTGCGCAGTGCGGCCTCGTCCACGTCCTCCGGCAACTCCACCAGCATCGACATGGTGAACCTGTGCGTGCTGGAGGTCTCGAGGAACCAGCGCTGGATCGGGGTGAGCGGGGCGGGCCCGGTGACCTCCAGTGCCGCTGGGGCCTCGGCGAACCGGGTCTCGGCGGCGAGTTCGGCCACGGTCTGCCGCTGGAAGATGTCCTTGGAGGTCACCCGGAGGCCGGACTGCCGGGCCCTGGCGACCACCTGGATGCTCAGGATCGAATCCCCGCCCAGGCCGAAGAAGTTGTCCCGCACCCCGACCCGCCGCACGCCGAGCACCTCGGCCCAGATCCTGGCCAGTTCCCGCTCCACCGCGGTGCGGGGCGCCAGGTAACCGGTGTCGGTGCCGCCAAAGTCAGGCTGCGGCAACGCGCGCCGGTCGACCTTGCCGCTGGAGTTGGTCGGCAGCCGGTCCAGCGGGACGAACACCGAGGGCACCATGTAGTCGGGCAGCCCGCGCTTGAGCCAGCCACGCAGGTCCGGCTCCCCGCTGACGACCACGTAGGCCACCAGCCGCTTGTGCCCGCCGTCCTCGCGAGCCACCACGACGGCCGCGCTGACCTCAGGGTGCCCGAGCAGGGCCGTTTCGATCTCCCCTGGCTCGACGCGGAAGCCGCGGATCTTCACCTGCTCGTCGACGCGGCCCAGGTACTCCAGCACACCGTCCCGGGTCCACCGGGCGCGGTCCCCCGTGGCGTACATCCGTGATCCCGGCTCGCCGAACGGGTTCGCCGTGAACCGGTCGGCCGTCAGCCCAGGCCGGTTCAGGTAGCCCCGTGCGACCTGGTCACCGGCCAGGTACAGCTCACCCGGCACGCCGACCGGCTGCTGACCTCCCCACGGGTCCAGCACGTAGGCCCGTACGTTGGGCATCGGGCGGCCGACCATCGGCTGACCGCCCTGGATCGGCCAGCGCAGCGCGTCGACCGTGCACTCCGTCGGCCCGTAGTAGTTGTGGCTCGCCGTCCCCTCGACCGCCGCGAGTTCCCGCCACAGCGCCCGCCCCACGGCCTCGCCGCCGAGCATGAGCTGGCTCGGTTGGTGCCGGTCGCCGCTGAGCAGCCCGGCGTCGATCAGCTCCCGCGCGTAGGTCGGCGTGAGGTCCATGAAGTCGATCCGGTGTCGCGCCACGTAGTCCACCAGCGCCTCGGTGTCCAGCCGGACGTTCTCGTCGATCACGTGCAGCTCGTGCCCTGCGGCGAGCAGCAGCAGCCCTTCCAGGGAGGTGTCGAACGAGAAGGCCGCGGTGAGCGCGCCCCTGATCCGTCCGGGACGGCTCCGGCGCAGCAACTCGTGCCCGGCGAACAGGGTGATCAGCTGGCGTTGCTCGACCACCACGCCCTTCGGTCGTCCGGTCGACCCGGAGGTGTAGATGACGTAGGCGGGGTTCGAGGGCCGCACCTGGGTCGCCGGGGCGGTGTCCGGCCAGCCCTCGGCAGCGGTGTCCGTCACCACCGCGACGGGTTTGGCGTCGCTGAGCAGGAACTCGATCCGCTCCGCGGGCAGGGACGTGTCCACCGGCAGGTACGCGCCACCGGCCTTCAGCACCGCCAGGATCGCCACGACGACCTCGTGCGATCGGGGCAGCTTGATCGCCACGAGTCGCTCCGGCCCGACTCCGGCGGCGATCAGCTTGTGCGCCAACCGGTTGGCCCGGTGGTCCAGCTCCTCGAAGCTCAGTGCCGTGTCACCGAACACCAGCGCGGTGGCCTGCGGGGTGCGGGCCGCCTGCTGCGCGAAGACCTCGGCCAACCCCAGCTCGGGTACCGCCGTGGCCGTGTCGTTCCAGTCCTCGGTGAGTTGCCGCGCCTCGGTCCCGGTCAGCAGGGACAGCTGGTCGACGGGCCGGTCCGGGGCCTGGGCCACGGCGGTCAGCAGCAGCACGAGGGCCGCTGACATGTGCTCGATCGTGGCCGGGTCGAACAGGTCCGTGTTGTACTCGATCGCGCCGACCAGGCCGCCCTCGAACTCCTGGAACTCCAGGGACAGGTCGCAGGTCGTGCTGACCACCGGCAGTTCCAGCGGCTCGACCGCGAGCCCGGGCAGCTCCGGCGGGGCGCCGGGGGCGTTCTGGAGCAACACCATCACGTCGAACAGCGGGTTGCGGCTGGTGTCCCGCTCCAGGTCCAGGTCGTCCACCAGGCGTTCGAAGGGGACGTCCTGGTGTGCCAGCGCGTCCAGTACCGTCTTGCGAACCTGCTTGAGCAGCTGGGTGAACCCGGCTCGTCCGTCCACTTCGGACCGGAGAACGAGGGTGTTCACGAACAGGCCGACGACTCGGTCCAACTCGGCGCGTTCCCGGCCGGACACGACGGTGCCGACCGCGATGTCGTCCTGGCCGGACCAGCGGTGCAGCAACAGCTTGCACGCCGCAACCAGCGTGATGAACAGGGTGGCGTCCTGCCTGGTGCCCAGTTCGCGCAGCTGCCTGGTCACCGCGGCCGACACCTCGAACTGCTGGGTGGCACCGGCCGAGGTGCGCACCGGCGGCCGGGGTCGATCGGTGGGCAGCTCCAGCGGCTGCACCCCGGACAGCTTGCACCGCCAGTACGCCAGCCGCTCCTCCACCGCCGGACCGGACAACTGGTCCCGCTGCCACACGGCGAAATCCGGGTACTGAACCGGTAGCGGCGGCAGCTCGGCGCCCGCGTAGAGCGCGCCGAGCTCCTCGATCAGCACGCCCATCGACCAGCCGTCGGTGATCACGTGGTGCAGGGTGATCGTCAGTACCTGCTCGGCGGGCCCCAGCCGCACCAGCGAGGCACGCAGCAGCGGGCCCTCGCGCAGGTCGAACGGACGTGTGCCGTCGGCGAGCAGCAGTGCGGCCAACTCTTCGTGACGGCCGGTCAGGTCCACCACCGGCAGCACGAACTCCGCGGCGGGGTGCACCACCTGCACGCCACGGCCGTCGATCGAGTCCAGGGTGGTGCGCAGCGACTCGTGGCGTGCAGTGAGCGCGGTGAACGCCCTGTTCATGGCGTCCACGTCCAACTCGCCCCGCAACCGCACGGCGAACCGGGTGACGTACTCGGTGCTCTCCGGCTCGAACTCGTGCAGGAACCACAATCGCTGTTGGGCGAAGGACAGTGGCAACGCGGCGTCCCGTGCCACCAAGGGAATCGTGTCGGCCCGCTCCGCGCCGAGCTGGCCCGCCATCCCGGCGACCGTGGGGTGGCTGAACACCGCACGCGGGGACACCTGGACGTCCAGGGCCGACCTGAGCCGCGAGGCCACCTGGATGCTGATGATCGAGTCGCCGCCCAGCTCGAAGAAGTTGTCCTCGACGCCGACCCGGTCGACCTTCAGCGCCTGCGCCCACACCTCGGCGATCAGCCGCTCCGTGTCGTTGCGCGGGGCCACGTACCCGGCGGTCGCACAGGGCGAGTCCGGGGCGGGCAACGCCGCCCGGTCGAGCTTTCCGTTGCGGGTCAACGGGATCGACTCCACCGTCACGAACGCCTGCGGCACCATGTGTTCCGGCAGCGAGGCAGCGGCCAGCTCACGCAGCTGCGCCGTGGTCGGCGGGACGCCGTTGGGGACCACGTAGGCCACCAGCCGTTTGCGGCCCGGGTCGTCCTCCCGGGCGATCACGGTGACCTGCGCGGCTGCCGGGTGTGCTCGGAGCACGGCCTCGATCTCGCCCAGCTCGATCCGGAACCCGCGGATCTTCACCTGGTCGTCGGACCGACCGAGGTACTCCAACTCGCCGTCCGCGTTCCAGCGCACGACGTCCCCGCTGCGGTACATCCGCGATCCGGCCGCGCCGAACGGGTCGGCCACGAACCGTTCGGCGGTCAGGCCCGCCCGGTTGAGGTAGCCGCGCGCCAGGCCGGCACCGGCCACGCAGAGCTCACCGGGCACGCCGGGTGGGACGGGTCGCAGCTCGGGGTCGAGCACGTAGACGCGCAGGTCGGGGATTGGCACGCCGATCACGCTGGCGGCCCTGCCGCGGTCCAGCGCCACGTAGGAGACGTGCACGGTGGTCTCGGTGATCCCGTACATGTTGACCAGCAGCGGGGCGTCCTCGGCATGCCGCGAATACCACTGCGCGAGCCGCCGGGGGTCCAGCGCCTCGCCGCCGAAGATCACGTACCGCAGCGCCAGTTCCGCACCGTGATCGGCTCCGATCAGCTGGTAGAACGCCGACGGGGTCTGGTTGAGCACCGTGACCCGTTGTTCGGCGAGCAGCCGCAGGAAGTCCTCCGGCGACCGGGACACGGCGTGCGACACCACGACGAGCCGACCGCCGTGCAGCAGCGGCCCCCACAGCTCCCACACCGAGAAGTCGAAGGCGTAGGAGTGGAACAGCGTCCACACGTCCCGGTCGTCGAAGCCGAACCAGTAGCTGGTGGCCGTGAACAGCCGCACCACATTGGCATGCGGCACCACCACGCCCTTGGGTCGGCCGGTGGACCCGGAGGTGTAGATCACGTAGGCCGGATTCTCCGGCAGCAGCGGCACCTCAGTGAGGTCCTGGGACCCGTAACCGTCCAGATCCAGTTCCTCGCCGGTCAGCACCAGCACCGGATCGGTGTCCGCCAGCATCGCGGCGATCCGCTCGGCCGGGTAGCCCGGATCGACGGGCAGGTAGGCGGCACCGGACTTGAGCACCGCGAGCACGGCCACGATCAGGTCAACCGAGCGGTCCAGGATCAGCGCCACGAAGCGTTCCGGACCCGCGCCCCGCTCCACGAGGTACCGCGCCAACCGGTTGGCCCGCGCATTGAGCTCGGCGTAGGTGACCGCCGTGTCCCCGCAGGTCACCGCGATCGCGTCCGGTGTGCGGCGCACCTGCCGCTGGAACAGCTCCGGCAGCGAGATGTCCACCTGGGTGGACTCGGCCCCGTTCCAGCTCACCAGCACCTTGTGCCGGTCGGCCTCGTCGAGCAGCGGCAGCCGCGCGATCGGCCGGTCGGGCTCGCTGATCATCTCGGTGAGCAGCGTGCGCAGCGTGGCCAGCAGCTGCCGGGCGGTGCCCGCGTCGAACAGCCTGGGGTCGTAGGACAGGTCCACGTGCAACTGCTCGGCCAGGTGGGCGCGCACGCTCAGCGGGAAACTGGTGGTGTCGACCGCGTCGACCCGGCGGACCCGCAGTCCGGCCGCGGCGGTGGAGGACTCGTCGAACGGGTAGTTCTCGAACACCACGGAGCTGTCGAACAGGCTGCTGCCAGCGGGCAGATCACTCCAGGAACGCAGCTGTGCCAGTGACACGAACTCGAACCGCCGCGACTCGGTCTGCGCCGCCTGCACCCCGCGCAGCCAGGCCAGCAGGTTCTGGCCGTGGTCGACCCGGACTCTGGTCGGCACGGTGTTGATGAACACGCCGACCATCGACTCCACACCGGGCAGGTCGGCGGGGCGCCCGGACACCGTGCTGCCGAAGACCACGTCCGGTTCACCGCTGTAGGCCGCCAACAGCAGTGCCCATGCGCCCTGGACCACGGTGTTCACGGTCAGCCCGTGCCGCCTGGCCATCGCGCTGACCTCACCGGTGACCTCGATGCCCACCGATGCCGTCGACTCGGCGCGGTGCGCCTCCTGCGGCGGCCGGTCGTAGGGCAGCGGGGTCGGCACCTCGAACCCGGCCAGCACGCCACGCCAGTGCGTCTCCGCCTGGGTCAGGTCCTGACCGGCGAGCCATTCGAGGTAGTCCCGGAACGGCCGGCGGGTCACCAACTCCGGCGCCCGGTCCCGCACGATCGCCGCGTACTGCTCGCAGACCTCGGCGAACACCTGGCCGAGGCTCCAGCCGTCCAGCAGCACGTGGTGGAAGGTCCAGACCAGTAGCACCTCGTCCTCGGCCACCCGTTCCACGGCCACCCGCATCAGCGGCGGGCTGGCCAGGTCGAGTGCGGTGTCCCCGCCGCGCTCACTGATCGGGGCCACGGCCTCACGGTGGATCACCAGGTGCGGCTGGTCCAGGCCCTCCCAGACCACGCTGCCGCGCAGGATGGGGGTCCGGTCGACCACGCGCTGCCAGGCGAGCCCCAGCGCACGTGGGTCGCTGACCCCGGACAACCTGATCCTCGCCTGGTCGAAGTAGGCGCCGGAGGAGCTGTCGACCAGGCTGTGGAACACCATGCCGGTCTGCAAGGGGGTCAACGGGTAGATGTCGGCCACTGACCGGCCGTCGCCGACGATCCGGTCCACGGCAGCCTGGTCCAGCCGGGCCAGCGGGAAGTCCGACGGGGTCCGCCCACCTGCCCCCGGGGCGGCGCAGTGCTCGACGATCTCCCGCAGCGCCGCGACCATGCGGTCGGCCAGGCGGCGCACGGTGCCGGCCTCGTGCAGGTTGGCGCTGTAGAGCCAAGTCAGCTCCAACCGGCCGTTCTCGACCACGCCGGTCACGTCGATCAGGTGCTCGCGCGTCCGGTCCTCGGGCAGGTCCCGGCCAGGGGTGTCCAGGCGGGCGCGGTAGAAACCCCGCTCGGCGGTCGCGACGTCCCACTGGCCGTGGTAGTTGAAGCTCAGCTCCGGGTGCACCTCGGGCGCGGTGCCGGTCAGGTAGCGCAGCGCGCCGTAGCTCAGCCCCCGGTGCGGAACGGCCCGCAGTTGTTCCTTGGTGGACTTGAGAACCCGGCCCCACTCCCCCGGTTCGGCCGTCAGCGCGACCGGGAACAGGGTGGTGAACCAGCCGATCGTGCGGGACAGGTCAACCCCCTCCAGCACGTCCTCCCGGCCGTGGCCCTCCATGGCCAGCAACACGTTCCGGTGTCCGGTCCACTCGGCGAGTACCCGGCCCAGTGCGCTGATCAGCACGTCGTTGACCTGGGTGCGGTACACGGCAGGCACTTCGCGCAGCAGCGCGTCCGTGGCCTCGGCGTCCAACCGTACTGTGACCGTCCTGGTCGACCCCACGGTGTTGGGGCCGTCATGATCGCGCGGCAAGGCGGCCGCACGGGTGTCAGCGGCCTCGGTCCAGTACGGCAGATCCGCGTCGAAGCCACCGGCCCGGGTGTACTCGTCCAGCCGAGCCGCCCAGCCGGTGAACGAGGTGGTCTTCGCACCGAGTGCAGCACCGCGGTAGGCGGATTCCAGGTCCTCCAACAGGATTCGCCAGGACACGCTGTCCATGACCAGGTGGTGCACGACCAGCAACAGCCGGTTGCCGGACATTACAGCGCGCAGCAACGGACCCGCACCGAGGTCCAGGCCGGTCTGCGCGGCGAGCGCCGCGGACTCCGGATCGGCCTCGGTCAGGTGAACACGCTCTGCCGGGGCTGGTTCCTGCTGCCACACACCGTCGTGACAGGTGAACCTCATCCGCAGCGCGTCGTGCTGCGCGACAACGGCTTCCAGTGCTCCGCGAAGCGTGTCGGGGCAAAGCTCCTCGGCCAGTTCCACCAGCACGGACATGGTGAAGTGGTGGCGACTGTCCGATTCGGACTCGAAGAACCAGTGCTGGATCGGGCTCAGCCCGACCGGCCCGGTGATCACCGGCTCGGCCTTCTCCTGCTCGACGGCTGTGGTGTTGGCCGCCAGCTCGGCCACCGTCGGGTGGCGGAAGATGTCCTTCGAACTGACTCGCAACCCGGCCTTGGCCGCCCGCGCGACGACCTGGATGCTGAGGATCGAGTCGCCGCCGAGCGAGAAGAAGTCCTCGTGCGCACCGACTCGCTCCACGCCAAGGACCTCGGCCCAGATCCCGGCCAGTGCCTGTTGAACCGGTCCACTGGGGGCGACGTACTGGCTGGTCGGCTCCTGCGGCGCGGGCAGTGCCCTGCGGTCCACCTTGCCGTTGGCGGTCAGCGGCAGCTCGGCGAGCCGGACGAACACGCTGGGCACCATGTAGTCGGCAAGCACCCGCTTGGCCCACGCCCGCAGGTCGGCCGACCCGGTGCCCACCACGTAGGCGACCAGCCGCTTGTGCCCCTCGTCGGTCCTAGCCACCACCACGGCCTCGGTGAGGTCGGGGTGCTGGACCAGTACCTTCTCCACCTCGCCCAGCTCGATCCGGAAGCCACGGATCTTCACCTGGTCGTCGGCCCGGCCAAGGAACTCGATCGTGCCCCCGGACCGCCAGCGGACCACGTCGCCGGTGCGGTACATCCGTTGCCCCGCAACAGCGAACGGACAGGCCACGAACCGCTCGGCGGTCAGCCCGGCCTGACCGAGGTAGCCGCGGGCCAGCCCGGCACCCGACACGTACAGCTCGCCGGGCACACCGGCTGGCACCGGGTTCAGGTCGCCGTCCAGCACGAACGCGCGCATGTTGTCCAGCGGGCGGCCGATCGGCACCGGCTCGGGCACCTGCCCGCTCATCCGGTGCGCGCAGGCGAAGGTCGTCGTCTCGGTGGGGCCGTAGCCGTCCACCACGGCCAGCCCCGGATTGGCCGCCAGCACACGGCGCACCGCCCAGGCGGGCACCACGTCGCCACCGGTCCACAGCTCACCGAGCCCGCTCAGGCACTCGGGCCGCTCCTGGGCGACCAGGCGGAACAGCCCGGCGGTGAGCCACAGCGCGGTGACCGCGTGCTCGGTGATCAGCCGTTGCAGGAGGTCCACG
Source organism: Kutzneria viridogrisea DSM 43870 (assembly GCF_000525635.1). Lineage (NCBI taxonomy): Bacteria > Bacillati > Actinomycetota > Actinomycetes > Pseudonocardiales > Pseudonocardiaceae > Kutzneria > Kutzneria viridogrisea. The sequence goes on along the minus strand of NZ_CP007155.1, from coordinate 4,413,936 downwards.
CCCAGTTCGCCGTCCGGCGCGAGCACGGCGCGACCACCGCGCAGCAACGGGACCCACAGCTCGTACGTCGAGGCGTCGAACGCCAACGGCGAGTGAACCAGAACCGACCGGTGCGCCTCGCCGTCGAATCGGCGGTCCCGCGCCAGACCCACCACGTCATGGTGCCGGACGGCCACGCCCTTCGGCGTGCCAGTGGAACCGGATGTGTACTCGACGTAGACCAAGTTGTCCGGCCGGATCGGCACGTCCGGATCGGTGTCCGGTCCGCCGCACTCATCCTCCACCGAGAGCAGCAGTCTACTGTGGACCTTCTGCGCGGTGTCCCGCCACACGTGGTCGGTGAGCACCAGTGCGGCACCCGACTCGGCCAGCACCAACCGAAGCCGGTCCAGTGGTGCTCGCGTGTCCAGCGGCAGGTACGCGCCACCAGCCTTGATCACGGCCAACACCGCGGTGATCGACGCCACCGACCGGTCTGCCAGGATCGCGACCCGGTCCTCCGGCCGCACGCCGAGCCGGATCAGTTCGTGGGCCAGGCGGTTGGCACGTGCGTCGAGCTGCCGGTAGGTCATCGGCCCGTCCGCGCCGACCAGCGCAACGGCCTCCGGCGTGCGGCGCACCTGTTCGGCGAACACCTGGGGCACGGATGCCCCCGGCAACGCCCAGCTGGTGTCGTTCCACTCCGTCACCACCTGGTACCGCTCCTCGGCCGAGGCCCAGGGCAGCGTGCTGAGCCGCCGGTCCGGTGTCGCCACGACCTGCGTCAGCAGTGCGACCAGGTGGCCGACCATGCGCTGGATCGTGGCCTCGTCGAACAGATCGGTGCTGTACTCCACCGACCCGACGAGTCCGCCCGGCTGCTCCTGGAATTGCAGGGTGAGGTCGAAGTTCGCGGTGCTGCCCGCCAAGTCCACGGGCTGCGCGTGCAGTCCGGCGAACTCGGGCAACGCGCCCTGGCTGTTCTGCAACAGCACCATGACGTCGAACAGCGGGTTGCGGCTGACCTCGCGCTCGGTGCGCAGGGCGTCGACCAGCCGGTCGAAGGGCACCTCGTCGTGCGCGAAGGCGTCCAGCACGGTGTTCTTCGCCGCGGCGAGCAGCCCGGTGAAGGTCAGCGCACTGTCCACTTCGGACCTGATCACCACCGTGTTGACGAAGAAGCCGACCAGTTCCTTCAGCTCCGCGCGGTTGCGCCCCGAGGTCACGGTGCCCAGCGCCACGTCCCGCTGACCGCTGTACCGGGCGAACAGCAGCTGGCAGGCCGCGATCAGGACGGTGAACAGCGTGGTGTCGTTGGCCTTGGCCAACTCCTCCAGCCGGGCCGAGGTCCCCGCGGGCAGGCGGAAGTCGTGGTTGGCGCCCGCCGAGGTCCGCACCGCTGGTCGCGGCCGGTCCGCGGGCAACTCCAACGGTCGCAGCCCGGCCAGTTGCCGCTGCCAGTAGGCGAGTTGCTCGTCCAGCGCGCTGCCCGACAGGCGATCACGTTGCCACACCGCGTAGTCCGCGTACTGGACAGCGGGGTCGGGCAGTTCGCCGCCGTTGTAGAGCGTGCTCAGCTCCGTGGTGAGCACACCCATCGACCAGCCGTCGGTGACTATGTGGTGTGCCGTGAGCAGAAGAACGTTCTCGGTGTCGGCGACCCGGACGAGCAGCGCCCGCAACAGTGGCCCGGTGCGCAGGTCGAACGGGGTCGCGTACTCGGTGGTGAGCACGTGGTCCAGGTCCGCGGGCGAAGCGTGCACAGTGACGACCGGGAAGTCCCCAACCGGGTGCACGACCTGGACGGGCTTGCCGTCCACGTCCTGGAAGGTCGTGCGCAGTGCCTCGTGCCGGGCGACCAACCGGGCGACCGCGGCGGTCAACCTCGCCACGTCCAGCGGCCCGGTCAGGCGAAGGGCGAGCGCGCTGTTGTAGCCCACGTCGCCGGGGTGGAGCTGGTTGAGGAACCACAGCCGCTGCTGGGCGAAGGACAGCGGCAGCGGCGCGGTGCGATCGGCGGCCGGGATGGTCTGCGCGCGGGCCCGTCCGGCCAGGCGCTTGCGCAGCTGTTCCCGCAGGTGCGGCGGCAGCGCGGAGATCCGGTCCTGCTTCGACGAGGTCATGGCGGTGTCTCACACTTCCTGGTCGTCGGCGTCGCCGAGGGCAACTCGTTCCAGTTCCAGCAGGACCTTCTCCTCGATCAGCTCCGCGAGTGCCGAGACCGTTCTGGTGGTCAACACGTCCTTGGGCGTCAGCTCGATGTCGAAGGCGGTCCTGGCCATCGAGGTGATGTGCAGGCTGCGCACGGAGTCGCCGCCGAGGTCGAAGAAGTTGTCCTCGACACCGACCCGGTCCAGGTGCAGCACCTCGGCCCAGATCTCGGCGAGCACCTGCTCGGTGTCGGTCCGCGGGGCCGCGTACCCGGCGCCGGGCAGGTCGGTGGAAGCCGGTTCGGGCAGCGCGCGCCGGTCCAGCTTTCCGTTGGGCGTCAAGGGAAGTGCCGTCAGCGTGACGAACGCGGCGGGCACCATGTGCTCGGGCAGGCTGGTGGCGGTGTGCGCACGCAGCTCCGGCGCACCGGCCGTCACCACGTAGGCCACCAGCCGCCGGAGGCCGGGCTGGTCCTCGCGGACGATCACCGCCGCGTCGGCGACCTCGGGGTGTCGGCGCAGCACCGCCTCGACCTCACCCAGCTCCACCCGGAACCCGCGGACCTTGACCTGGTCGTCGGCCCGCCCCACGAACTCCAACTGCCCGTCCGCCGTGCGCCGCGCGAGGTCGCCGGTGCGGTACATCCGGGTGCCCGCCGGGCCGAACGGATGGGCCAGGAACCGTTCGGCGGTCAGCCCCGGCCGGTCCAGGTACCCCCGGGCCAAGCCCTCGCCCGCGACGTACAGCTCCCCGACGGCACCGAGCGGCACCGGCCGCAACTGGTCGTCGAGCAGGTGCACACCGGTGTTCCAGATCGGGCGGCCGATCGGCGGCACGGCCCCGGGCACCAGCGGATCGCTCCAAGCCGCCACCACAGTCGACTCGGTGGGGCCGTACGCGTTGATCATGGCGCGCCCCGGTGCCCACCGGTCGACCAGTTCAGCCGGGCAGGCCTCGCCGCCCACCACGAGCGTGCGCAGCGCGGGCAGGTCGACCTCGGGCACGGTGGCCATGGCGACCGGCGGGATCAGCGCGTGCGTCACCTGCCTGGCGGCCAGCACCGCGGCGAGGTGCTCGCCCAGCAGCGGCCCCGGGGGCGGCACGACCAGCGCGGCACCGGCGGGCAGGGACATGCACAGTTCCAGGACCGAGGCGTCGAAGCTCGGTGAGGAGAACTGGAGTACCCGGTCCCCCGGCCGCACGTCGAAGTGCGCGACCTCCGCCGCCGAGAAACCGGCCAGCCCCGCGTGGCTGACCATCACGCCCTTGGGCTGCCCGGACGAGCCGGAGGTGTAGATCACGTACGCCGGGTTGGCCAGCCGCGCACGCGGTTCGACCGGCCGCGTGTCCGACGCACCGGTCAGGTCCCCGGGGCGCAGCACCAGCGCGGGTTTCGCGTCCTCCACCATGAAGGCGATGCGCTCCGCCGGGTACGCGGGGTCGACCGGCAGGTAGGCGGCGCCTGCCTTGAGCACGGCCAGTTGCGCGACCACGATCTCCACCGAGCGGGGCAGCAGCAACGCGACGACCTGCTCCGGCCCGACGCCCTTGGCGATCAGCTCACGGGCCAGGGCGTTGGCTCGCGCGTCCAGTTCGGCGAAGGTCAGCTCGACCTCGTCGGAGAGCACCGCCACCGCGTCCGGCGTGCGTTCGGCCTGTGCCTGCACCAGTTCGGGCAGGGTGGCCGGGGCGACGGGATGCTCGGTGGCGTTGAGCTCGACCACCAGGTGATCGCGTTCCGCCTGGGTCAGGATGTCGCACTGCCCCAGCCTCGGGTTGTCGACGATCACCGTCAGGGCACGGACGAGGTGGTCGGTCATCCGCTCGACCGTCGCGAGGTCGAACAGGTCGGGGTCGTGGCCCAGGCCCAGCGACAGCCGCCGCCCCGGTGCCGCCACCACGGTGAGCGGGTAGTTGGTGGTCTCCAACGCCTGCAACTCGCGCAGCGCCAACTCGTTCGTGCTGTCCACCGGGTAGTTCTCAAACACGACGATGCTGTCGAACAGCGCCACACCGCCCTCGACCCCGCTCCAGGACTGCACCTTCGCCAACGGCACGTGCTCGAACCGCCGCGCGTCGGCCTGTGCGTCCTGCAACCGGGACAGCCAGCTCACGGCGTCCGCGGTGTCGCCCACGCGCACCTTGACCGGCAGGGTGTTGATGAAGATCCCGGTGATGTCGTCGGCGCCGGGCAGGTCCACGGGTCGGCCGGACACGGTGGAGCCGAAGCAGACCTGCCGCTGACCGCTGTACCGGGACAGCACGAGCGCCCACGCGCCCTGCACCACGGCGTTCACGGTCAGCCGATGGCGCCTGGCGAACTCGTTGAGCCGCTGGGTGGCCTGCTCGGTCAGTTCGGCGGAGTGCCACCGCGCGGAGCCGGTGCCGTGCGCGCTGCCCGGCCTGCGGTCGAACGGCAGCGGCGTCGGTTCGGTGACGTCGAGAAGTTCCTGGCGCCAGTACTGTTCCGCCTGCCACTCGTCCTGACCGTGCAGCCACTTCACGTAGTCGCTGAACGGACGCCGGTTGGGCAGCACCGGTTCGGTGCCCGCGCGCAGCGCCGTGTAGCTGGTGACCACGTCGGAGAGCACCTGGAACACGCTCCAGCCGTCCAGCAGCACGTGGTGGAACGTCCACAGCACCTGCACCTCCTGGGCAGGCAGCCGGGCCAGGTTGATCCGCAGCAGCGGCGCGGCGGCCAGGTCGATGCGCACGCCCCGGTCCTGGTCGAGCAGTGCCGCCAGCGCGGCAGCCCGGTCGGCCTCCCGCCAGTCGTGGTAGGTCACCGGCACGGTCACCGCCCGGTTGACCACCTGGAGCGGCTGGTCCACTCCCTCCCACACGATGTGCCCGCGCAGCACGGGCGTGCGGTCCACCACGTGCTGCCACGCACGTCCGAGCAGCTCGGGATCGGGCACCCCGCCGAGCACGAAGCTGACCTGCTCGAAGTAGACTCCTTGCTGCTGCTGGGAAACGCTGTGGAACACCATCCCGGCCTGCATGGGCGTGAGCGGGTGTACGTCCTCAATGGACTTGCCGTTCCCAGCGATCCGGTCCACCTGGTGCTGCGCCAGACCGGCCAACGGGAAGTCGCTCGGCGTGCGGCCCCCAGCGGTGGGCTCGGCGCAGTGCCGGATGATCTGCCGCAGCGCCTCGGTCAGCTTCCCGGCGAGCGCTTCCACGGTGCTCCTGCGGTGCAGGTCCGGCGAGTGGTACCAGGCCAGTTCCAGCTGTCCGTCGACCACCTGGCCGACGACCTCCAACTGATGGGCCCGAACCTGCTCCGGGCTGACGCTCGATCCCAGGCCGCCGCCGCTGGCGAACTGCCCCAGGTAGTTGAAACTGATCAGCGGCTGGATCGCCGGGGCGGTGCCGGTCAGGTAGCGCAGTGCGCCGTACCCGATGCCGCGGCGTGGAATGCCGCGCAACTGCTCCTTGACCGCCTTCAACCGCGCGCCCCAGTCGCCGCCCGCGGCGTCCAGTGCCACGGGGAAGATGCTGGTGAACCAGCCCACGGTCCGGGACAGGTCCACGTCCTCGAACAGGTCCTCCCGGCCGTGGCCCTCCAGGTCCACCAGTACGCGGCTCTGCCCGGTCCACTCCCCCACCACGCGGCCCAGCGCGCTCAGCAGCACGTCGTTGATCTGCGTCCGGTACACGCCCGGAACCTGGTGCAGCAGGGCGTGCGTCTCGGCCGAGTCCAGCCGTGCGGTCACCGCACTGGTCGTCCGGACCAGGTTCGGGCCGTGGCCGTCAGTGGGCAGCATCGGTTCGACGTCACGAACTTGTTGCCAGTGAGGCAGTTCGTCGTCAAAGCCACCGGCGTGTGCGTGCTCGGCCAGCCTGTTCGCCCACTCGCGGAACGAGGTCGTCTTCGCCAACAGCGGACGCTGATGGTAAGCGGATTCCAGGTCCTCCAACAGGATTCGCCAGGACACACCGTCGACCACCAGGTGGTGCACGGTCAGCAGCACCACGTTGGGCGCGATCACCTCCGCCCTGAGCAACGGACCTGCCGCCAGGTCGAAGGTGGCATCCGCGAGCGGATCGGCCTGGTCGGTGGCGGCGTTGTACTGGCGCCAACTGCCGTCGACCAGCTCGAAGCGCATGCGCAGCGCGTCGTGGTGTGCAATCACGGTGCCGAGCGCGCGCCGCAGTGCGGGCACGTTCACCGGGTCGGGCCACTCGATCCGCATCGACTGGTCGAAGTGCTCCGGACTATCCGGGTTCGGGTCCAGGAACCAGTGCTGCACCGGCGTTAGCGGAACCGCACCCGTCACTGCCCCCTGCTCCGCAGTGGTCATGGCGGCCTTGGTGGCGTTGACGGCCAGGTCCGCCACCGTCTGGTGGGCGAACAAGTCGCGCGGCGTGAGGTTCAGCCCTGCCTGGCGGGCCCTGGACACGACCTGGATGCTCAGGATCGAATCCCCACCCAGCTCAAAGAAGTTGTCCTCCACCCCGACCCGAGACACGCCGAGGACCTCGGCCCAGATCTCGGCGAGCACCCGCTCGGCCTCGGTACGCGGAGCCACGAAACCGGCAGCCGACTCCCACTCCGGCACCGGCAACGCCCGCCGATCCAACTTCCCGTTACTACTCAACGGCAATGCATCGAGCGCGACAAAGGCGGCAGGCACCATGTAGTCAGGCAACCGGTGCTTGAGCCATTCACGCAGATCCGCCGACCCGGTGGTCACGACATAGGCAACCAGGCGTTTGCGGCCACCCTCCTCGTTGACCACCACAACGGCCTCAACCACTTCAGGATGAGCAGCCAGCGCGACCTCGACCTCACCCAACTCGATCCGGAACCCCCGAATCTTCACCTGATCATCAACCCGACCCACGAACTCCACCACACCAGTCGGCAACCACCGCACCACATCACCAGTGCGATACATCCGCCCACCGAACGGACACGCGATGAACCGCTCAGCTGTCAGACCGGGTCGCCCGATGTAGCCGCGCGACACTCCATTGCCAGCGATGAACAACTCACCGGCGATACCTGGCGCGACTGGCCTCAGATCGTCATCCAGTACGTAGACCCGCATGTTGTCCAACGGGCGCCCGATCGGCACCACATCCGGCACATCCTCCACAGTCGACATCGCAAACGACGTAGCGAACGTCGTCGTCTCCGTCGGGCCATAACCATCCACCACCGTCAACCCCGGATTCACCGCCAACACCCGACGAACCGCAGCAGCCGGAACAACATCACCACCCGTCCACACCCACGACAACCCCGCAAAACACCCCGGCGACTCCTGCGCCAACAACCGAAACAACCCAGCCGTCAACCACAACCCCGACACACCACACCCCACCGCCCACCGCACCACACCCGCATCCACACCACCCAACGGCGCAACAACAACCCGACCACCACCCAACAACGGCACCCACAACTCAAACGTCGACGCATCAAACGCCACCGCCGAATGCAACAACACCACACCACACCGCTCAAACCCAGAATCCAACGCCAAACCCACCACATCACACTGCCGAACCCCCACACCCTTCGGCACACCCGTCGACCCCGACGTAAACATCACATACGCCAAACTCCCACCATGAACCCGAACCACCGGAGACGTCTCGGGCTCGTCCAGCTCGGCGGACACGACCAAGCAAGGTCCACTGTGGACGTCGTTCGCAAGGGATTCCCGTGCTGTGTCGACCAGCGTGGCCACAGCCCCGGACTCGGCCAGCACGAGAGCGATTCGATCAGCAGGAGCCCTCAGGTCCACCGGCACGTAGGCAGCACCGGCCTTGACCACGGCCAGTTCGGCCACGACGAGGTCCGCCGAGCGCTCCACCAGCACGCCCACCCGGTCCTCCGGCCGCACGCCGAGCCGGATCAACCGGTGCGCCACCTGATTCGCCCTGCGGTCCAGTTCAGCGTAGCTGAGGGTCGAGCCCTCGGTGACCACTGCCTCCGCGTCCGGGGTCCGGCGCACCTGCTCCTCGAACAGGCTCGCCAGCGTGCCTGCCGGGAGCGGCCGTTCGGTGTCGTTCCACTCGTACAACACCTGGTGCCGCTCGGCAGGGGTGAGCAGCGTGAGGTCACCGACCAGTCCGTCCGGGGCCGCACTGATGCCGTCGAGCAGCATTTCCAGGTGCTGGGCGATCCTGCGCACAGTGGCGGCGTCGAACAACGACGGGTCGTAGTCGAAGGACACCGACAGCCGCGAACCAGGCGCGACCACCACGCTGAGCGGGTAGTTGGTCGGTTCGAGGTCACGCACCGCGTGCATGCCCATCCCGTGTTCGGCGATCGCGTCCTCGTCGAACGGGTAGTTCTCGAAGACCAGGATGCTGTCGAACAGCGGGCCGCCTGCCCAGTTCTGCAACTGTGCCAAGGAGACGAAGTCGAAGCCGCGCGACTCCACCTGCGCCTGTTGCAGTTCGGCCAGCCACCCGGACACTGTCTGTCCACGTTGGACTATGATGCGGGTGGGCACCGTGTTGATGAACATGCCGACCATGGATTCGACCCCGGGCAGGTCGGCGGGGCGCCCGGACACCGTGGTGCCGAACACCACCTCGCTCTCGCCGCTGTGCTGGGACAGCAACAGTCCCCAAGCGCCCTGCACCACGGTGTTCACGGTCAGCCCGAGCCCTTGGGCGACCTCCCTCAGCCGAGCGGACACCGTGCTGTCCAGTTCGACCTCCACGCTCGCGGAGGACCGCGCGCGGTGCGCCTCGACGGGTTGCCGGTCGAAGGGCAACGGGGTCGGCGCCGCGAACCCGGCGAGCGCTTCGCGCCAGTAGCGCTCGGCCTCGGACCCGTCCTGCTCGTCGAGCCAGCGCAGGTACTCGCGGAAAGGCGGCCGGTACCCGGAGGAGACCGGGCGGCCGGTGGTGATCGCCGCGTACTGCTCGCACACCTCGCCGAACACCTGTGCTGCGCTCCAGCCGTCGAGCAGCACGTGGTGGAAGGTCCACACCAGCAGCACTTCCCCGGCCGCCAGCCGGGCGATGCTGACCCGGACCAGTGGCGCGGCAGCCAGGTCAAAGCCCGCCGCCCGGTCCCGGTCGAGCAGTTCCCGCAGCAGTGGCGGCCATTCCTGACCGGTCCAGTCCAAGTGGGTGACCGGCAACTCGACCTGGCGCTGCACCACCTGCACCGGCTCGGCCAAGCCCTCCCAGAGGATTCGGCTGCGCAGCACCGGGTTCCGGTCCAGCACCCGCTGCCACGCGGTGCCGAGCGCCACCGGGTCGGTGACCCCGGTCAACCGGAGTTGCACCTGGTTGAAGTACGCGCCCGAGGAACCGTCCACCAGGCTGTGGAACACCATCCCGGCCTGCATCGGGGTCAGCGGGTACAGGTCCTCGACCGCCCGTCCGCCGCCGACGAGCCCGTCCAGCACCGCCTGGTCCAGCCGTGCCAGCGGGAAGTCACTCGGTGTGCGACCACCGACACCGGGCAGCGCACAGTGCGCGATGATCTCGCTGAGCGCCCGCACCACCCGATCGGCGAGCTGCCGCACAGTTGCCTCGGCGTGCACAGCCGTGGAGTAATGCCAAGTCAGTTCGAGCTGCTTGCGTTCCACCTTGCCCACCACGTCCAGCAGGTGCGGCCGGAGCTGCCCGGGAGCCGCCGACCCGCCAAGGCCCTCCGCGAGCGGTCGGAACAGGGCGCTGTCCCACTCGAACTGGCCGAGATAGTTGAAGCTGACCTGGGGCTGGATCGCCGGGGCGGCCCCGGTCAGGTACCGCAGCGCGCCGTAGCCGATGCCACGCCGTGGCACACCGCGGAGCTGTTCCTTGACCGACTTGAGCCTGCTCCCCCAGTCCGCCGCGGCCACGTCGAGCGCCACCGGGAAGACGCTGGTGAACCAGCCCACCGTCCGGGACAGGTCGACCCCGTCGAACAGGTCCTCCCGGCCATGGCCCTCCAGGTCCACCAGCACCCGGCTCTGCCCGGTCCACTCCGCCAGCGCGAGCCCGAGTGCACTGAGCAGCACGTCGTTGACCTGCGTCCGGTACACGCCCGGAACCTGGTGCAACAGGGCGTGCGTCTCGGCAGAGTCCAGCCGCACGGTCAACGAACTGGTGGAGCCCATCGTGTTCGTGCCCTCGGCGTCGACCGGGATCTTCGTGGCCCCGCTGATCGCCTGCCAGTGTGGCAACTCGTCCTCGAAGCCACCGGCCTGCGCGTGCTCGACCAGCCTGTTCGCCCACTCGCGGAACGAGGTCGTCTTCGCCGACAGGGGCTGCTGCCGGTAAGTGGTCTCCAGGTCCTCCAACAGGATTCGCCACGACACACCGTCGACCACCAGGTGGTGTACCGCGATGAACAGTTCGGACCCGTGCAGTGACGCCCAGATCAGTGGCCCATCAGCGAGGTCTACCGGCATCGAGCCGTCCAGCACCTGCGTGGGGTGGACCGGTGCGTTGTGCTGCGACCACCCATGCTCGTTGTGCTGGAACCGCATCCGCAGCGCGTCATGCTGGGTGAGCAGTTGCTCGAACGCGTTCCGCAGTGCGGGCACGTCCGGTTGCTCGGTGAGTTCCAGCAGCATCGACTGGTAGAAGTGCTCTGGCTGCACCGGGTTCGGGTCCAGGAACCAGTGCTGTACCGGCGTCAGCGGAACCGCACCCGTCACCGGCCGCTGCTCGGCTGCGATCTCCGCCGCCACGGTCGCGTTGGCCGCGAGCCCGGCGACGGTCGGGTGGCTGAACACATCACCGGGCATCAGTCCGAGCCCTGCCTGGCGGGCCCTGGACACGACCTGGATGCTCAGGATCGAATCCCCACCCAGCTCGAAGAAGTTGTCCTCCACCCCGACCCGAGACACGCCCAGCACCTCGGCCCAGATGTCGGCGAGCACCCGCTCGGCCTCGGTACGCGGAGCCACGAACCCAGCAGCCGACTCCCACTCCGGCACCGGCAACGCCCGCCGATCCAACTTCCCGTTAGCACTCAACGGCAACGCCTCAAGCGTGACAAAGGCAGCAGGCACCATGTAGTCCGGCAGACGGCCCGCCAGGTACGCCCGGAGATCCGCCGACCCGGTGGTCACGACATAGGCCACCAGCCGCTTGCGGCCACCTTCCTCGTTGACCACCACGACCGCCTCAACCACCGCAGGATGAGCAGCCAGCGCGACCTCAACCTCACCCAACTCGATCCGGAAACCCCGAATCTTCACCTGATCATCAACCCGACCCACGAACTCCACCACACCACTGGGCAACCACCGCACCACATCACCAGTGCGATACATCCGCCCACCAGGAACACCGAACGGACAGGCCACAAACCGCTCAGCAGTCAGTCCAGGCAATCCCACATAACCACGAGCCACACCGCTACCCGCGATGAACAACTCACCGCACGCCCCCGGCGGCACAGGAAGCAGATCGGCGTCCAGCACGTAGACCCGCATGTTGTCCAACGGGCGCCCAATCGGCACCACATCCGGCACATCCTCCACAGTCGACATCGCAAACGACGTAGCGAACGTCGTCGTCTCCGTCGGGCCATAACCATCCACCACCGTCAACCCCGGATTCACCGCCAACACCCGACGAACCGCAGCAGCCGGAACAACATCACCACCCGTCCACACCCACGACAACCCCGCAAAACACCCCGGCGACTCCTGCGCCAACAACCGAAACAACCCAGCCGTCAACCACAACCCCGACACACCACACCCCACCGCCCACCGCACCACACCCGCATCCACACCACCCAACGGCGCAACAACAACCCGACCACCACCCAACAACGGCACCCACAACTCAAACGTCGACGCATCAAACGCCACCGCCGAATGCAACAACACCACACCACACCGCTCAAACCCAGAATCCAACGCCAAACCCACCACATCACACTGCCGAACCCCCACACCCTTCGGCACACCCGTCGACCCCGACGTAAACATCACATACGCCAAACTCCCACCATGAACCCGAACCACGGGGCAGGTGTCCGCGACCCCGTCGTCCACCACGAGCACAAGTCCACTGTGGACCTCCCGTGCCCTGTCGGCCCGCTTCTCGTCGGTGACCAGCACCGACACTCCAGCGAGCTGCGACCGGATCCGGTCGGCTGGCGACCGCACGTCCACCGGCAGGTACCCGCCACCTGCCTTGAGCACAGCCAGTTGCGCGACCACGAGTTCCAGCGAGCGGTCCACCAGCAGGCCGACCGCCTGCTCGGGCCGTACGCCGAGAGCGATCAGCCTGTGCGCCAGGTGGTTGGACCGGCGATCCAGTTCGCGGTAGCTCAGCGAACCGGCGTCGCTCTCCACGGCGACGGCATCCGGGACGCGACGCACCTGCTCGGCGAAGCGCTGCACGATCGTGTCGGCGGGCACCTCCCGCGCGGTGTCGTTCCACTCCACCAGGACCCGACGCTGTTCGCCACCGGTGAGCATGTTCACCCGCCCCAGCGGGCGATCCAGGTCGCAGGCCATCTCGGTCAGCAGCACCCGCAGGTGCACGGCGAGCTGCTGGATCGTGCCCGCGTCGAACAGCGCGGGGTCGTAGCCGAAGGAGAGCGACAGCCGTTCGCCAGGAACGGCCACCACGCTCAGGGGGTAGTCGGTGGTCTCCACTCCGCGCAGCTCGCGAAGTTCCAGCCCGAACTCGGCGGCGGCCGCATCGTTGATCGGGTAGTTCTCGAAGACCAGGATGCTGTCGAACAGCTTGCCGCCGTTGAGGTTCTGCAACCGGGACAAGGGGACGTGCTCGAACCGCCGGGACTGGGCCTGCCCCTGCTGGAGATCCCTCAGCCAGCCGAGCAGATTGGCACGAGCATCCACAGTGGCCAGAACCGGCAGCGTGGTGATGAACATGCCGGTGATCTCCCCCGCGCCAGCCAGCTCCGAAGGCCGACCCGAAACCGTGGTGCCGAAGCAGACCGAGCGCTGGCCGCTGTACCGGGACAGCAGCAGCGCCCAGGCGCCCTGGACCACCGTGTTCAGGGTCAACCCGTGGCCCTGCGCCACCTCGCGCAGCCGGGCAGCGGGCAGCTCGACCTCGATCCGCGCGGTCGACTCGACGCGGTGATCGGCCAGCGGTGTGCGGTCGTAGGGCAGCGCCGTGCTCTCCACCCCGTCGGCGAGCACACCGCGCCAGTACAGCTCGGCGGCCTGCTGATCCTGCCCGGCCAGCCAGTGCAGGTAGTCGCGGAACGGCCGCCGGGCGGGCAACGTGGGCTTCGCGCCACGGTCGAGTGCCGCGTGGCTGGTGAACACGTCGGACAGCACCTGGAACAGGCTCCACCCGTCCAGCACCAGGTGGTGGAAGGTCCACAGGACCTGCACCTCGGTGCTGGACAGCCTGGCCAGCACGAGCCGCATCAGGGGCGCGGTGGTCAGGTCGAGCCCGGCGAGCCGGTCCTCCGCCACCAGTGCGGCGAGTTCCGCGCGCCGCTCTTCCTCGGGCAGCGAGGACCAGTCCCGGTGCCGCACGGGCAGCTCAACCTGGCGTCGCACCAACTGGACAGGCTCGTCCACGCCCTCCCAGACGACCTCGCTGCGCAAAGCCGGAGTGCGGTCCAGCACGTGTTGCCACGCCTGGACGAGCACCGCCGAGTCGGTGACCCCGCCGAGCACGAAGGTCAACTGCTGGAGGTAGGCGCCCTGCCCGTCCCGGGACAGCCGATGCACCAGCATCCCGCTCTGCGTGGGCGTCAACGGGTACACGTCCTCGACGGCCCGGCCATCCCCGACAATCCGGTCCACGGCGGCCTGGTCCAGGCTCGTCAGCGGGAAGTCAGAGGGCGTGCGGCCACCCGAGCCCGGCTGCGCGCAGTGGCTGATGATCGCTCGCAGCACCCCGGTCAGGTTCCCGGCCAAGGCGTCGATGGTCTCGGCGTTGTGCAGGCGGTCGGAGTAGAGCCAGGTGAACTCCAGGCAGCCCCGGTCGACCCGGCCGATCACCTCCACCTGGTGCGGCCGGACCGCGTCGGGACTCTGCGACAGGTCCAGTTCCCGGGCCAGGCCGTCGTACAGACCGGTCGACAGGTCGAACTGGCCGAGGTAGTTGAAGCTGACCGCGGGCCGCACCTCAGGCGCCGCACCGTGCAGGTAGTGCAGCGCACCGTAGGACAACCCCCGCTCGGGGACGGCACGCAGCTGTTCCTTCACGGCTTTGAGCGCGCTGCCCCAGTCCTTGTGAGTCATCTCCAGCGCGACCGGGAAGATGCTGGTGAACCAGCCCACCGTCCGGGACAGGTCGACCCCGTCGAACAAGTCCTCGCGGCCGTGCCCCTCCACCTGCACCAGCACGCGCTCGCGCCCGGTCCAGTCGCGGAGCACCCCGCCCAGCGCGGTGAGCAGCACGTCGTTGACCTGGGTCCGGTACACGCCGGGAACCTGGTGGAGCAACGCCTCCGTCTCCTCGGCCGTCAGCCGGACCGAGACCGAACGCGTGGACCCGGCGAGGTTGGGTCCGGTGCCGTCCAGCGGCACCGTGTTGTCACACTCGGCGGTTGCCCGCCAGTGGTCCAGGCCAGTGGACTCGTGCTGCGTCAGCCGCCGCGACCACTCCTGGCAGGATGTCGTCCGCCTGCCCAGTTGGACCGCCTGGCCCCGTACCGCCTGGCGGTAGGCGTTTTCCAGGTCCGCCAACAGGATGCGCCAGGACACTCCGTCCACCACGAGGTGGTGCACGGCCAGGGACAGCACCTCGGGCTCGACCAGCACAGCGCTGATCAGCGGCCCGGTGGCCAGGTCGAACTCCTGGTGCCGCCGGTGCAGCACCTCGACCGGCTCGAACGGCGGGACGACCTGCCGCCAGCCGGAACCGGTCCGTTCGAACCGCGTCCGCAGCGCGTCGTGCTGCCGCACCAGCGCGGTCAACGCCGTCCGCAGCGCCGCCTCGTCCGGCTCCTCGGTCAGACGTACCGCGAGCGTCTGGACGAACTGCTCGGGCCGCTCCGGCTCGGCGTCCAGGTACCAGTGCTGCACCGGGCTCAGTGGCACGTCACCGGTGACCGGTCCCTCGGGCGCCCGCTGGTCGGCGGCCGGTACGGCCACCGGCGCGAGCCCGGCGATCGTGGGATGCAGGAACACGTCCTTGGACAGCAGCCGCAGACCCGCCTCGTGCGCCCTGGACACGACCTGGATGCTCAGGATCGAATCCCCGCCCAGCTCGAAGAAGTTGTCCTCAACGCCCACCTGCGGCAGGCCGAGCACCTTGGCCCAGATGTCGGCAAGAACCCGTTCCACTTCGGTGCGCGGCGCCACGTGACCGGCGCGGGTGTCCGCGGCCCAGTCCGGAGCTGGCAGCGCACGCCGGTCCAGTTTCCCGTTGGGGTTGAGCGGAAGCCGGTCCAGCAGCACGAACGCCGATGGCACCATGTGATCCGGCAGCGTCTGGCCGAGAAAGCCGCGCAGCCCGGCGGAGTCCGGTCGGGCACCCGGCGTGGCCACCAGGTAGGCGACCAGCCGCTTGTGCCCGGACTCCTCCTGCCTGGCCACGGCGACGGCCTCGGCCACCTCCCCATGCCGCAGCAGGGCGTTCTCCACCTCGCCCAGCTCGATCCGGAACCCGCGGATCTTGACCTGCTGGTCGGCGCGGCCGAGGTAGTCCAGCTCGCCCTCAGCGGTCCAGCGCACCACGTCCCCGGTGCGGTACATGCGTGCCCCCGGCGCACCGAACGGGTCGGCGACGAACCGTTGCGCGGTCAGGCCCGGCCGGTCGAGGTAGCCGCGGGCCAGCGACAGGCCGCCCAGGTGCAGCTCGCCGGGTACCCCGGGCGGCACCGGGCGCAGGCCGCCGTCGAGCACGTACGCGCGGGTGGTGCCCAGCGGGCGGCCGATCGGCGGGTTCCGGTCCAGGTCGGCGCCGTCGGAGTACCAGGCGGTGGCGTACACGGTGGCCTCGGTCGGGCCGTAGATGTTGGCGATCCTGCTGCCGGGCAGGGCTGCGCGGATCTCCCGCACGGCGCGGGCGGTCAGCGCCTCGCCGGCCAGCACGATCGTGTCCGGTGCGACCGACACGGTGCCCTGCGCCAGCAACGTGGCGAAGGCCGAGGGAACGCCGCTGACCAGGCTGGCCGGCCACTCGGTGCCGGGGCGCTCGCCCAGCGCCAGCACGTCGCGCACCAGCTCGACCCGACCGCCGCACATCAGCGGGCAGAACAGCTCGAACACGGACACGTCGAAGTTCAGCGAGGTGGAGGCCACCACCTGGGCGAGTCCGGTGGCGCCGAACTCCTTGACGGCCCAGGCAACCAGGCCCACCGCGCTGCGATGCGCGACGACGACACCCTTGGGCTTCCCAGTCGACCCCGAGGTGTAGATGACGTAGGCCGGGTTGTCCGGTCGCAGCCCGACCTCGCCCAGATCCCCGTCGCAACGGTCGTCCAGCACCTGTTCGTCCACGGCCAGCCTCGGCACACCGTCCACGGCTGCCAGCCCGTCGCTGGTGGTCAACAGTAGTACGGGCCGGGAATCCGCCAGCATCACGGCGATCCGGTCCGCCGGGTACCTCGGGTCCACCGGCAGGTAGCCCGAACCCGACTTGAGCACCGCGAGCAGCGCCACCAGCAGGTCCGCGGTGCGCGGCATCGCCAGCGCGACGAACCGTTCCGGGCCAGCACCGAGTTCGACCAGCAGCCGCGCCAACCTGTTCGCACGCCGGTTGAGCTCCACATAGGTCAGTTCCCGGCCCTCGCACAGCACTGCGACCGCGTGCGGAGTCCGCCGCACCTGCTCCTCGAACAACCGGGGCAGCGTTGTCGACGGCGCGATCAGGCCGGTGCCGTTCCAGTCGGTGAGCACCTGGCGCAGCCCGGCGCCGTCGAGCAGCGGCAGTTCGCCGACCGTTCGGTGCGGGTCGGCGGCGATCCCCGCCAGCAGGGTCAGCAGGTGACCAGTCATCCGCTCGATCGTGGACGGGTCGAACAGGTCGGTGTTGTACTCCACGGCCACCGCCAGCGAGTCCCCGCGCGGCAGGAACTCGACCACCAGGTCGAACCGGCTCCTCGGGCGGGGCAGGTCCTGCTCGCCGATCCGCAGGTCGCCGACCTGCCCGGGGTGAACCATCCGTGGTTGCAGCACCACCAAGGCCTGCACGAGCGGGGTGCGGCTGGGGTCGCGCTCCGGTTGCACCGCGTCCACGACCTGGTCGAACGGCAGCTCACCGTAGGCGAACGCCTCCAGCACGGTTTCCCTGACCTCACCAAGGAATTCGCTGAAGGGACGCGCCGGGTCCACCCACGACCGCAGCACCAGGGTGTTGACGAAGAAGCCGACCACCTGTTCCAGCTCGGCGTGCCCCCGGCCGGAGACCGCGGTACCGACAGCGAGGTCCTGCTGGCCGCTATAGCGCGCCAGCAACACCTTCACGGCCGCGGTGAGCGTCATGAACAGGGTCGCGCCCTGCTCCTGGCCGAGCTCGGCGAGTCGGCGGACGAGGTCCGCAGGCAGCTCGCGGCGGTGGACCGCACCGGCTGTGCTGCGCAGCTGCGGCCGGGGCCGGTCGGTGGGCAGCTCCAGCGGCCCCAGACCGGCGAGCTTGCGCCGCCAGTACAGCAACTGCCGCTCACGCAGCCGGGCGTCCAGGTGTTCCCGCTGCCAGCGCGCGTAATCCGGGTACTGCAAGGACAAGGTCGGCGGGTGGGCACCGGTGTAGCGCGCGATCAGCTCGTCGACGAGCAGGCCGACGGACCAGCCGTCGGTGACGATGTGGTGCTGCGCCAACAACAGCACGTGGTCCTCGGCGGCCAACCGGACCAGCAGCACCCTGGTGAGCGGGCCTGCGGTCAGGTCGAAGGGCAGGTCGAGCTCGTCGGCGAGCACCTGGTCCAGCACCGAATCGTCCACAACGGACAGTTCGCGCAGCGGGATCGTCGGGTGCTCAGCAATCAGCTGCACCGGTTGCCCGTCAACGGTGTCGAACGTGGTGCGCAGGGAGGCGTGCTGTTCGGTGAGGCCGTGCAACGCGGTACGCAGCGCCTCGACGTTCAGCGGGCCGGACAGCCTGAGCCCGATGCCGGTGTTGTACTCGGTGCTGCCGGGAGTCAGCTCGTGCAGCAGCCAGAGCCGGTGCTGCGTCGGCGAGAGCGGGAGCTGCCCGCCGTGCGGTGTGGCGACGATCCGTTCACCTGAACTGGCCGCGGGCTTCGGGGGCAGCAGTTCTGCCAGCCCCGCAACGGTTCTGACGTCGAACACAGCTCTCGGCGACAGGGCCACGCCGAACTCGGACCGCACCCTGGACAGCAGCCGGGCGCCGAGCACGGAGTCCCCGCCCAGCTCGAAAAAGTCCTCGTCCACGCCGATCCCGGTCACGCCGAGCAGGTCGGACCAGATCCGCGCCAGCGCCCGCTCACCCTCTGTGCGCGGGGCCAGCCACCCCGTCCCGCGCCATTCCGGCGCGGGTAGCGCTTTCCGGTCAAGCTTCCCGTTCGGGCTCAGCGGCAGGGCGTCGAGCCGCACCACGGCCGCGGGCACCATGTACTCCGGCAACTGGGCCGCCAGCGCGGCGCGGAGCCCGGCTGGGTCGACCGTGCCGGGCGCCACCACGTAGGCCACCAGCCGTTTGACCCCAGGCTGATCCTCCCTGGCGATCACCACGGCGTCCCCGATCTCGGCGCGGGCCCGCAACAACGCCTCGATCTCACCGGGCTCGACCCGGAAGCCGCGGATCTTCACCTGGTGGTCGGCCCGGCCGACGAACTCCAGTTCGCCCCCGGCGGTCCACCGGACCACGTCCCCCGTGCGGTACATCCGCGACCCCGCCGCACCGAACGGGTCGGCCACGAACCGGTCGGTGGTCAGCCCGGGCCGCGCCAGGTAGCCGCGGGCCAGTCCGCAACCGGCCACGTGCAGTTCGCCCGCGACCCCCGGCGGCACCGGACGCAGGTCGGGGCCCAGCACGTACACCCTGGTGTTCCAGATCGGCCCACCGATGGTCACCGGTTCGCCGGGCACCAGCGGACGGCTCCAGGTGGCCACCACGGTGGACTCGGTCGGACCGTAGGAGTTGATCATCCGACGGCCCGGTGCCCAGCGCCGCACCAGCTCCGGGGTGCAGGCGTCCCCGCCGACCACCAGGGTCCGCAGGTACGGCAGCGGCGTGCTCGGCAGGGTCGCCAGGGCAGCCGGCGGGATCAGTGCGTGCGTCACCCGGTGCTCGGTGAGCACCTCGGCCAGGTGCTCACCGAGCAGGGGCCCGCGCGGCGGCACGACCAGGGCCGCACCGAGCGGGAGGGACATGCACAGTTCCAGGATCGAGGCGTCGAAGCTGGGTGAGGAGAACTCCAGCACCCGGTCGCCGGGCCGCACCTGGTACCGGTCCTCCTCCGCGGCCGAGAAGCTGGCCAGCCCGGCGTGCGGCACCAGCACGCCCTTGGGCCGCCCGGTGGAGCCCGAGGTGTAGATCAGGTACGCCGGGTGCGCGGGCAGCAGCGGCCCCAGCCGGTCGGCGTCGGTCGGGTCGTGCTCGGGGCCGTCGACCGGGTCCTCGAGCAGGACCGGCGTGCTGCACGGCAGCGAAGCGGCGAACTCGGCGCTGGTCACCACCAGCACCGGCGCGGCGTCCGCCAGCATGAACGCGATGCGGTCGGCCGGGTAGTCCGGATCGACGGGCAGGAAGGCGGCCCCGGTCTTGGTCACGGCCAACTGCGCGGTGACCAGTCCCGCGGACCTGGGCAGGGCCAGCGCCACGACGCGTTCCGGTCCGGCGCCGAGGGCGATCAGCCGATGCGCCAACAGGTTCGCCCGGGTGTTGAGCTCGGTGAAGCTCAACACGCCGTCCACGCCCACCAGCGCCGGGGCCTGCGGGGTGCGTGCGACCTGGCGCTGCACCAGCTCGGGCAGGACCGCCGGGGGCACCGGCCGGTCGGTCGCGTTCCACTGGTCGTGCGGAGCCATCGCTCTCGAACCTTTCGGGCGCAAATGATCGCCAGGGCTCGCCTGAGCCGCTGGAACGGACGGACCGGGGGGTGACTACTGGCGGCGGGCGAGCCGGCCGCTGAGCTGCATGCCGGTGATCCGCGCGGTGAACTGGTCGCGCAGGAAGCGCCCGGCCGGGATGCGTTGGCCGGTGCCCAGTTCGGTCAGGGTGAAGGTGAGGCAGTCGTGCACGGCCAGCTCGGCGATCGGGTTGCCGTCCACGACAAGCCGGGGCGGACCACCGGGTTCGGCGACCACGGTGTACTCGGTGTCCCCGTTGAGGTAGCGGCCGACGCACTCGACGGGCAGCGGGATCGCACGGCCCCGTCCGGGTGGCTCGGTGTACCGACCGGCAGGCAGTCCCAGCTCCGGCAGCTCCGACACCAGCGCCTCCCACAGGGCCAGACCTGTGGTGGAGTTCGTGGTGAGCGCGACAACCGTGCCCGCGGCCGGGTTGATCCGCAGGTGGCACCAGGTGCCGTCGGAGGTGCCGTCATGGCCGAGCCATTCAGTGCCGCCCTGGCGGAACAGGGCGAACCCCAGTCCCCACCCATCGGCAAGGCCGAACGGTCTGGCCCGCTCCACCGGCTCGCGCATCTCCTTGGCCACCGCGGCGGACAGCAGTTCCCCGTCGGTGTCGGCCAGGTGCAACCGCCCGAACGCGACCAGGTCCAGGGCGCTGAGCGCGAGGGCGCCCGCGGCCGCCTCCGCGGGCGCCAGCACCTGGTCCACGGCGCGGACCGAGCCCGTCACCAGGTTCACCGAGTGGCCGGTCACGATCGGCGCGGTCGGCCGGGCCGCGGTCGGTCCGGCGATGAACACCGGGTCAATTCCCAGTGGCCGCAACAGGATCGTGTCCACCGCCTCCCACCAGCTCATCCCGGTTGCCGCCTCGATCAGCCTGCCGACGAGCACGTACCCGGCCGTGGAGTAGGAGAACGACCGGCCGGGCTGGTCCACCAGTGGCAGGCGCTCACAGCACTCGGCGACGTAGCGGCGCGCGGAGAGGGTCAGTGCGAACTGCTCGTCCAGTTCCCCGGCCAGCCCACCGGTGTGGCCGAGCAGGTGGCGCAGGGTCAGCTGGTCACCGAGCCCATGGCCGAGTTCGGGCAGCGGGCCGTTCACCGGCTGGTCCAGGTCGAGATCCCCGTCGGAGACCAGGATCATCGCCAGGGTGGCGGTCAGCGCCTTGGTGATCGACCCCACCGGCACCTTGTCGTCCCGGCCGAGGTCGCGGCGGGTGGCGTGGTCCTGGACCCCGAACTGCGCGTGGCGCAGCCGTTCCCCGTGCAGCACCGCGAGTTGGGCGCCCGGCACGCCGTGCCGGGCGCCCAACTCGGCGAGTCTGGCGCCCAGGAGGTCCTGGTCGGTTCCATCCGGACGGTCCGCATCCCGCTGGGCAGCGGGCAGGCCCGAGCATGACACGTTCGACAACACGGAATACCTTCCCCAAGAGGTGGTCAAATCGCCGGACAGTCAGTGAGCTATTCACCACTGACCCCCAGGGCACTCGTCGGCCGTGACGATTACCTCGCCAACGGTCCGCCTCACGCCTTCATGCCCAGCGATCCGCACTACCGACAGTTGGGGCCACCACAACCGTCGCCGTCCACTTTCCACAGTCCCGTGCCGTTTCCTTGAGCGCTACCGCCGAACGGTGGAAATCGCTGCGCGAATAGCACATCTCAGGATTTCGCGACGCAAGTTGCTCCAGTCGGGTGGTTTTATCGCACGAAAACCGCATCCATGCAGGTAGTGACTCCGCAGGCATTCACAGCGACACTCCGTGCAGCGCAGGTCACATGAAGCCAACTTGACATCGACCAATGACGAGCAGTACTCGGAATTGTACCCCGTCAACGGTGAATGAGCGCCACTATTAGTTCCGAGGTGAACATTGCGTACCAGAACCGCACCCACCGCTTTCACCCGCAACCGCGAGCGCAGACTTCCGGAACTAGCCCGACCAGGATTCGTCAAGGAAGCGGGTGATTGATTCGAACACATGGCGAGTTTGAGCGGAACCCGAGGCGATTCCAGCGACACCCGCCCCGGGCCGCCACTCGACGAGTTCCCGCCGACCGTTGCCTAGTGGGCATCCGCCCACTAGAGTGGGCACATGCCCACTATGGAGAGCGAGCCTCATCGCGCACGGAAGATGGCGGAGTCGTTCGGGGTGGACGCCGACCGCTACGACCGGACCCGTCCCCACTACCCCGACGCACTGGTGGAGCGGATCACCGCCACCAGTCCCGGCACCGACATCCTCGACGTGGGCGCCGGTACCGGTATCGCCGCGCGGCAGTTCCAAGCGGCCGGGTGCACGGTACTGGGCGTCGAGCCCGACGCGCGGATGGCTGACTACGCCCGCCAGCGGGGACTTGAGGTCGAGGTCGCCCGCTTCGAGGACTGGGATCCCGCCGGGCGCGTGTTCGACGCGGCCATCGCCGCCACGGCCTGGCACTGGGTCGACCCGGTCGCCGGAGCAGCCAAGGCGGCCCAGGTGCTGCGTCCCGGCGGCAGGCTGGCGGCGTTCTGGAACGTGTTCCAGCCGCCGCCCGAGGTGGTGACGGCCACCGCCGAGGTCTACCGCCGGGTGGTGCCCGACTCACCGTTGAGGTTCAACGCCCAGTCGGCGGGGCAAGACTCGAACCCGTACCAGGCACTGCTCGACAAGGCCGCCGACGGGATGCGGCAGGCGGGCGGGTTCGGCGCCCCGGAGCAGTGGCGGTTCGACTGGGAGCAGAACTACACCCGGGACCAGTGGCTGGACCAGGTCCCGACCCACGGCTCCGCCACGCAACTCCCGCCGGACAAGCTGGCGGAGGTGCTGGCGAGCATCGGGGCCGCGGTCGACGCGGTGGGCGGCAGCTTCACGATGCACTACACCACGGTGCTGATCACCGCGGCACGAACCTGAGTGGCTCGGGTACGAGTCAGCCGTCCTGGTCCACCGCGGTGATCACGGCAACGCGGTCGGTATCCGAGGGATCCTCGGCTGCGCTCAGCACGGCGCCGCGAGTTGGAGGGCGGCAGCGGCCCCGTCGGCGTCGCCCAGCAACTCCTTGCAGAACGGCGCACTGCCAGTGGCCGACCTAGCATCGCTGGCCCGCCGCTGGCGGACAGGGAATACCACCTGATCCCGCGGCTGTTGAGCGGGAAGTGAGATCAACGCGGTTCTCGGTGCTCGACCGGTCCCTGGTCCGGCAGGGCCAACCGCCCGCGCAGGCCCTGCGCGACACCGTGCGGTTCGCCCAGCAGATCGAGGACCTGGGCTACCACCGGTTCTGGGTGTCCGAACACCACAGCGTGCCCGGGGTGGCCGGATCGGCGCCGACCGTGCTCGCGGCGGCGGTCGCCTCGGCCACCGCCACGATCCGGGTCGGGACCGGTGGGGTGATGCTGCCCAACCACCAGCCGCTCGTGGTGGCCGAACAGTTCGGCGTGCTGGAGAGCCTGTTCCCGGGGCGGATCGACCTCGGGCTGGGCCGGTCGGTGGGCTTCACGGACGGGATCCGGCGCGCGCTGGGGCGGGACAAGGCCGCGGCGGAGCAGTTCGGGACGCAGGTGGCCGAACTGCTGGGTTACTTCACCGGCGACCAGCGCAGCCATCCCGGCGTGCACGCGGTACCGGCCGAGGGGCTGTCGCCGGAGGTGTTCGTGCTGGCCACCGGGGCCGGGGCCGACCACGCGGCCGTGCTCGGGCTGCCGCTGGTGATCGCCGCCGTCGGCGACGAGCCGCGCATGCTGCGACTGATCGACCAGTACCGCGACCGGTTCCGGCCCGGCCCGTGGTCGGCGCAGCCGTACGTGGTGGTCAGCACCTCGGTGGCGCTGGCCGACACCGCCGAGCGGGCCTGGCGGATGTTGCTGCCCGAGGCCTGGTCCACGGTGTACTCGCGGACCCACGGGGTGTTCCCCCCGCTCCTGCCCGCCGGGGAGGTCCTGGCCTCGCCGATGACCGGCCGCGAACGCGAACTGCTCGACGGGGCCGTGCGCGGACAGGTCCACGGCACCGAGTCGGCGGTGGCCGCCGCGCTCGACGGGCTGATCAGTCGCAGCGGTGCCGACGAGGTGCTGGTCACCCTGTCGACCTTCGACCAGCAGGAGCGGCTGGAGTCCTACCGCCGACTGGCCTCGCTACTCCCGGAACTGCCAGGGCCACAACCACCGTCCAGGTTGGCGCTCGACACCCGGCCCGGTGTCCGGTGAGGCAGGGATGATCACCAGCGGGTGATCGACTGCGCTGTTCGGTTGCGGCTCCGGGTGATCCACCTCCTGGCCGCCCCACGCTCCCGGTGAGACGGCCAGGGTGAAGCCGACACGTCCCGGATTCCTGCTGGGACGGTGGTGAGGAGGATCCGCATGGTGACAACCAGGTTCGCCCGAGCGATCACGGCCGCCGCCGTGGCCCTCGCGACTGCCTTCACCGTCACGACAACACCAGCGCACGCCGACCCCGCCGCCGCCACGACACCAGTAACGACCCGGCAGCTCCCACCTCCCCCACCCGCCGCCACCGCGCGCACGGAGCTGGCCGAGTTGGTGATCGAGCCGCCGCATTCGATGGCCGGGTACTCGCGAAGCCGGTTCCCGCACTGGAGCAGCCAAGGCGGTCGCTGCGACACCCGCGAGGTCGTGCTCGCCCGGGACGGGCAGGACGTGCGGACCGACGCCGAGTGCCGCGCCGTGTCGGGCACCTGGTGGAGTCCCTATGACGGCAAGACCCTCACCTCGGCCTCGCAGCTGGACATCGACCACATGGTGCCGTTGGCAGCGGCCTGGCGCTCCGGTGCCGACACCTGGACCACCGACCGCCGCAAGGCCTTCGCCAACGATCTGGTGCACTCCCAGCTGATCGCGGTGTCGGCCAGCTCGAACCGTGCCAAGGGCGATCAGACACCGGACTCCTGGCGGCCGTCCAACACCGCCTACTGGTGCGAGTACTCCCGCGCCTGGACCGACGTCAAACACGTCTACGGCCTGTCGATCACGGAACCCGAGTATGCCGCACTGGACCTGATGCTCGGCTTCTGCTGAGCAACCGTCGGGAAGGCACTGGTTCGGCTCGTCCGTGGCGCCGCGGCTTGGCGTCACGGACGAGCACCACACAGGCTCGTCAATGGCATCATCCTCACCTGGAGAGGACAACCCGAGGCAGCAGACGGAGAGGGCCCCAGGTGGACAGACGCGCCGCGCTGTTGTCGACCAGCACTGTGATCGCGGTGGGGCTGCTCGCCGGATGTTCCCCGTCAACGCAGCCACCCGCCGCACCCACGGCACCACTCGCACTGCCCGGCGACGCGCGGTTCGACTACCAGCTCGGCGGGGCCTACCCTCCGCCCTACGGGACCCAGCTGGTGGTGCGCGACAGCACGGCCACACCGGCTGCTGGGCTGTACAACATCTGCTACGTCAACGGGTTCCAGAGCCAGCCCGCTGACCGCCGGGACTGGCTGGAACAGCGCAGGGACCTGGTCGTCAACGGGGTCGATGGTCAGCCGCTCGTCGACGAGAAGTGGCCCGAGGAGCTGATCCTGGACACCTCCACCGAGGCGAAGCGCAAGCGACTGGTCGAGGTGGTCGAGCGCGGCGTGAAGGTGTGCGCGCAGAAGGGCTTCCGGGCCGTCGAGATCGACAACCTGGACTCGTACAGCCGGTCCGGTGGCCAGCTCAGGGCCGAGGACAACCTGGCGCTCGCCACGGCGCTGGCGCAGGTCGTGCACGCAAACGGCATGGCGATCGGGCAGAAGAACGCCGCCGAGTTCAGTGCGAAAGGCAAGCAGGCCGGGTTCGACTTCGCGGTGGCCGAGGAGTGCGTGCAGTTCCAGGAGTGCGGTTCGTACACCGAGGTCTACGGCGACCACGTGATCGACATCGAGTACACGGACAACCTCGACGGCGAGTTCAGCCAGGTGTGCGGCCGACCCGGCACGCCGAAGGCGACCATCCTGCGGGACCGCAAGCTCGTCGCGGCGGGCGACCCGGCCCACGTGTACCAACGCTGCCACTGACCTCGCGGTGACGTCCGGGTGACGGTCCCGGTGAACGCTCTCCCCCGTGTCGACGGACACCAGTGCGTTGCGGGGAGGTCGGAGTCGCCGTGCCTGATCATGAGCCACCACGACCGGCCGACCACCTCCGAGCAGGCACCCCGGGGACACCCCGCACCCCGGCCTCCGCGTACGAAGCCAGCCGGATGGCCCAGGAGCTCTCCCGTGTCCTCCCGCCCCGCCCGGCGGCCGACATCGCCGCCACCACCCCGGCGGAGGTCAAGCGGGTCGAGGACTTCACCGGGATCTCGGATGCCAACCGGTTCCAGCTCATCCAGGTGCTGCTGGACCAGACCTGGGTCGGACCCTACGACGAGGCGGCGCTGGAACGCCTGTGGGACGGACTCGACGAGGCCGGGCTGATCCGGTTCACCGCGGCCCACCCGGGTCTGTGGCGCGACTGCGTCGACCGCGGCGCCGAACTGACCGAGCTGCGCGTCTACCGCGCCATCCAGAACCGGTTCCGTGAGGACGTCACCGCGCTCGCCCGGCACTACCTGTCCGGCAACGAGACGCTGGTGCACCACGAACTGGACGCGCTGGGCCCAGGCGAGGTGCGCCCCGGACCGCAGCAGACCAGTCGGATCAGCGCTGTGCAACAGGTCGCCGCCTCGGTGGCCAGGTTGCAGCACGCCCAGGAGGCCGCTCGCCAGGCGCGGGTGGGCTGGCGGATCGGCGACGGCGGCGAGGTCGACGCGGACTGGACAGGTCGGCAGGTCAAGTACCAGGTGCCGTTCCAGCCCGGCGCGCCCCCACCGCTGACCGTCGAGCCGGAGGACCTGCCCTACGGGGATGTGCTGGTGTACCGGATCAAGCCGTACGAGGAGCTGAACCGGCGCCACGCCGAGGCTTCCGAGCAGATCGGCAGGCTGGTGGGCGCCAACCCCGTGCTGTTCGGCCTGGCCCGCGAGCGCTCCAGCGCGGCGACCGGCGCCTTCGTCACCGAGTCCGACCCCGCGCGGGCCAGGAAACTGGTCACCGAACCGCTGCGCAAGGTCCTCGCCGACATCGCCGCCACCCGCACGGCTCTCGGCGGCGACCTGGACCCGCTCGACCTCACCCCGCTGCACCAGCAGCTCTACCGCGGTCAGGCCGCGGTCGGCGGTTCCACCTGGACCGAGGGGTTCCGGCACCAGGTCGCGGTCGACACCGTCGCCGAGCACGCCGTGCACCGTGCGCTGGTGCGGCAGCTGTTGCAGGCCGGGGAGCAGCTGGTCTTCGCCATCGCACTGGTCACCGGCCCGGTGCTGGCCCTGCTGCTGGTGGGTCTGGGCACCGCGGCCGCGGGCTGGCAGGCGCTCGACAGCTACCGGGAGGCCCAGGCGGCGACCGCCGCCGAGGGCACGGCCGTGCGGCCGGGTACCGAACTGGTCGACCCCGGCAGTGCGGAGTTCGCGCGGATGACCGCGGAGGCCGACGCCGTCGCGTTCGCGCTGGCGGTGCTCGCCCTGGGCGCGACCGCCGCGGCGGCGTGGGCCGCGCGCCCGGGTGTGCTGTCGCCGCACGAGCAGTTGCGTGCACGGTTCAAGCAGGAGGGGCTGTACACCGCCCCGGTGGGGCAGCTGTTCGCCGAGGCCGATCCTGCCATCATGGCCGCGGTGGAGCGGACCCTGGACCTGCCCGCCGCGCAGCGGGCTCCCCGGCTCGACGCACTGGTCCGGTGGGCGAGGAGTCGGCCGCCGGTCCCGCTGAACCTGGAGGAGGGCACCGTGTTCGGCAGGGGCGGCACGGGTTCGGTCGCCGAGGTACGCGGCCGACCCGACCTGGCCAGCAAGTTCGGCGCCGGTCGGGCAAGCAACGAGGCGCGGGCGATGGTGGAGCTGGAGCTGGCCGGGATCCCGACGGTGTACGTGGCGGAGGGACGCACCGCGACCGGTGCCCCGCGCCTGATCCTGCGCAGGATCGACGGGGTCGGCAGCAAGGAGATCATCGGACGGCTCAGCTCGCCCGCGGCCGATCCCGAACTGGCCCGGGTGAACGCCCAGTACGTCACCGAGCGGACCATCGCGGACCTGGAGAACATCCACCGGAAACTCAGCGAGGTACCGATGAACGTCGGTGACTTCCAGTTCATCATCCGCAAGTCCGACGGGGCGGTGTTCGTCAACGACCCGGTCGCGATCACCCTGGGCAGGCCGCCCAGCCCGAAGATCCGCGACATCATCAACAGGTTCCGCAGAGTGCTGCGACTGCGCAGGGAAGGGCAGGCACCGTGACCACGGACGCACAGCTCGCCGACCGGCTGCCGCTGGCCCGGCGCGAGCTGCTCGGCAGGGCGATCGGCCGCAGCCTGGTGGAGGTCGAGCGCGTGACGGCGACCCCGGTGGAGGAGTTCGTGCAGGACGGTGGTGCGGCGCCGGACTACCTGGCCAAGCTCTCCGGCCCGACCCAGCTGACCTTCTCCGGTGGCCTCGTGCACAGCCTGGCGGTCTGGCCGAGCCAGCTCTCACTCCTCGTCGAGGACAGTCCCCTGCCGGAGGACCCGTACGCCGACCGGTACCGGTTGTCCGAGCTCGGGGCGCCGTCCTGGTTGCGCGCGTTGGTCGGGCTGACCGTTCGTGACGTGCGGGTACACCTCTACCAGGACGAGGTCCCCTCCGACGAGGCCAGGCAGGCCGCGGTGTCCTACGTCTTCGACGAGGGCACGGAACTGTACTACTGCGTCTACCTGCACGGCCGCATGGACGGGGACGAACTGCTGCTGCCCGGCGAGGTGATCCCGGAGGCGGTCGCACGATCGGTCTCGTTGTCCGCCAGCACGAACTCACCGTGAACGGTCCGCGGGCACCGGCGGCCAGCGAGGATTCGCCGTGATCCCGAGCCGGTGGGCGGTCGAGCGGACGTTCGCCTGGCTGACCCCGCACCACCGCCTGGCCCGTGACTACGAACGCGACCCCGCCATCTCCGAGGCCATGATCCGCTGAGCCGCGATCAAAGTACCCTACCTCCTGATCGGCCGACTGCTGGCCCGCTGATCTAGTGTCATGCCAGTTCAGCGGGCCTTGGTGCCTCGAACCGCGTGACCGGAGGAGTCGATGCTGGGATGACGGCAGGGCGACCGATACCCACACAGGACGACGTGCTCGGGTACTTCGACACGCTGTCGAACTGGGGACGGTGGGGCGAGGACGACGAGCTCGGCACTCTGAACCACATCACCGACGACGTCCGGCTGGCGGCGGCGCGGGCCGTGCGCCACGGCAGGAGCGTGTCGTGCGCATGGGAGGTTGCCGTACCGGAGGACATGGAGCGGTCGACGACGACGTGCCCGTGCGCCGCCGACATGCCCGGTGCCGAGGACATGCCGCTGCCCGGATTCCGCAACGACCGGCGCTGGGGCTTTTCGCACGAGCGGCTCGGCATCACCTTCCACGGCAACACCCTGACCCACGTCGACTCGCCGTGCCACATCTTCTGGGACGGCACGATGTACAACGGGCGGTCGCACTCGTTGGTCGACGCCGCAACGGGATCGGCGTGGGCGGCCGTCACGGCGGCGGCGAACGGGATCATCACGCGTGGTGTCCTGCTGGACATCGCGAGGGTCCGCGATGTGCCGTGGTTGGAACCGGGGCAGGGTGTGTTTCCCGAGGATCTCGAGGAGGCCGAGCGTCGCCAGGGTGTGCGGGTGCGCTCCGGCGATGCGGTACTCCTGCGGACCGGCTATGGCCGGTTCCGGCACGAGGCCGGTGCGGCCAGCGGTGTCACGCAGGCCGGCTGGCACGCGTCCTGCCTGCCGTGGCTGCATGAACGGCAGGTCGCGCTGATCGGCGCTGACACCCCGCAGGAGGTTCAGCCGTCGGGGTACGAGGACGTGTTGATGCCGGTTCACGCCGTGAGCCTGGTTGCGATGGGTCTGTGGCTGCTCGACAACTGCGACCTGGAGGTGTGCGCGAGGACGGCTGCCGAGCTCGGCCAGTGGGACTTCCACCTCGCGGTCGCGCCGGTCCGCTTCGCCGGTACGTCCGGCAGCCCGGTCAACCCGATCGCCACATTCTGACCGCGGGACTCGCACCCGAGGGGTCGGCGCCCTTCACCGTCTGGGGGAGAACTCGCACATGCGTCACGCACTGCCGCTCGTCGCGGCCGTCGCCGCCCTGGTCCTCACCGGCTGCACCAACCTAACGGTCATCAGAACCGATGGTGCACCGAACACCACGACCGCGAAGACACCGGCGAGTGCTGAGGTGCCAGTGAAGTTCCACGACGCCAACAGCCAGGCGCCGTGGTTCCACAAGGTAAAAGCGGTCTCGGTCGACGGTAAGGGCGTGCTGGTGAGGACCATGCTCGACAAGGGCGACACGGCGACGGCGCTTGCCATGTGCGAGGCCGCGTACCAAGCCGCCAGGACCGCAGGCGCCGACTTCGTCAGCGTCACCGTGCGCTCGTCGGGAGACTCCTCGATCGCGTCCCGGAACGAGCTACGCAAGGATGCGGCGTGTAGCTAGCGATCTTGAAAGATCGGGGTCACGGCGGTGCTGAGTCGAGTGTCAGCCCGGTCTGGGCGAAGAAGGCACCAGCCAGCTCGGGTCGATATTGGCTGCGCTCGAGATGCGACCAGACCCGCTGGACCGGGTTGAGATCCGGGGCGTAGGCCGGCAACCGGATCACATGCAGCCAGTCCCGCGCCGGGATCAGCGCCTGCTCAAGATCTGTAAGGGGCGCCTGTACAAGGCCGGCTGGCAGACCGGCAGTAGGATTGGCCAATTCACCCCGGTGACCTAGACGAGTAAGTCCTAACTGATCAGTGGTCGTAGGCGATCAGGGATCGGGTGACGGGCTGGCCGGTGGCCCGGTTGTGCCAGATCGCAGCGGTCAGTGCGAGCAGGCGTTGGGCGATGCGCGCGGTCACGCCGTCGATGGTGCGGCCGCCATGCAACTCCAGGTCGAGCTGACCTTTGAGGCTGTCGTTGACCGACTCGATCAACTGCCGGACGGGTTTGAGCAGGTGCTGGGCCGGATGCGGAGTGCGGTTGCGATACGACGGGCGCAACAGCCGCACCCCGCGCTCGGCCAGGTAGGCGTCCAGCTCGCGGGAGACGTAGCCCTTGTCCGCGATGATCAGCAGACCGGGTCGGTCGGCCAGCACGGTGGGGTCGTGGTCCAGGATCGCCATCAGCACCTGGCGTTCGTCGAGCTTCGGATGCGCCAGCGCCCAGGTGATGGGGAGTCCTGCCGGGGTGCAGATCAGGTGTAGGCGCAGTCCCCAGAAGAACCGCGAGTGGCTGGAGCAGTAGCCGTAGCCTGCCCAGCCGGCGAGTTCAGAGCGTTTGGTGGTCTCGCGGGAGCGGCCGCACTCGACCGGGGTGGAGTCGACAATCCAGGTCGCGTCGGTCCACAGGTCGGTGTCCAGGGCCAGCAGCCGGATGATCCGTTTGAGCAGCGGGACGGCGGTGCGCAGCCGCTTGTTGTAGCCGGACTGCTGGGGCAGATACGGGAAAGCGCCGGGCAGGTGGCGGGGCAGGAACCGGAGCCAGCGGGCCTCGGAGCGGATGCCGAGCAGAGCCTGGGCCACGGCCAGAGTGAGTAGTTCGGCGTCAGTCAGCTTGGGCGGGCGTCCGGTCCGGGCGGGCCTGCCGAGGTGGTCATCGATCTTGACGTAGAGTGCGGTCAGAAGGGTGTTCAGGTCGGTCCTCACAAACTGATCTTGAACACCCTTCGTCCGTCTTCAGCCACCGCCCGGACTTAGGACTTACTCGTCTAGGTGGTTGGCATGGACGTGCGGATCCGCACTCTCGTCGAGTCGAAGGGCGAGCTGGTTCGCCTGGACGATGCCACCCCTGAGCTGCGCTTGCGGCGCTCTGAGCACTTTGACGGTGTCGTCTTGCTGCAGGTCAAGGATCGGCCAGTGATCGACGAGACCGTGGTGGATGACGTCGACTGGTTCTGGGGCGTTCTGTGGACCGCGACCAAGGACTTCGTCAACGGCTCCGACGTGAAGGTCGGGATGCCAACATTGCCGTACGAACTGGAGTTGATTCACCTGGCGGAAGGGAACGCGAAGATATCCTTCTCCGGTCGAGATGCCTCGGTGCAACGGTTCTGTGTGGCCAAGACGCTCGTCGGGGCCGTCACCGCCGAAGCTGATTCGTACTATCGGAACATGATCAGGTTGGCGAAGAAGCAGCAGCGGATCTGGCATGACATGCTGGATGAGATACGGACACTTCGAAGTTACTGAACTTGAACTGGTGATGGCGGTTGGTGTGATCATGACGGTATCTCGGTGATCAGTCCGGTCTCGGCCAGGCAACCCGCCAGCGACTGTGGCCGGTGCTGGATCTTCTTCAGCTTGCGTTTCACGACCCGCACCAGGTGGTCGAGGTTGGCGGCGGTGAAGTTGGCCAACGACCGTTTGACCAGCGACCACACCCCCTCGGTTGGATTGAGGTCGGGAACGTAAGAGGGCAGACGGAACACCCGCAGCCGCTCACCAGCGCGGCCCCGCCACAGGCGCAGCCGAAGCCACGTTGACCGAGGCGGCCCGCTGCGAGGGAATCCTGGTCGGTCGTAGTCAAGTGCGGCGGATCCTGTTGGCGGAAGGGGTGCGATGACGGATCGGTCACCTCAAAGGGCCGCATCATCTCGTTGCCCTCGTGCTCCAGTACGTGACAGTGCCAGACGAACAGTCCTGCCCGGTCGAACCGAGCCCTCACCTGGGTGATCTCCTTCGGCAGGGCGATGACGATGTCCTTCAGCCCGGTCGCCGGTCTGCGACACGAGCGCCCACCAGCGGCAGGTACACCTCGTCCACGATCTCGAGGATGACCTCGTCGGGCACGGACTGCATCCCGCGTGTGACGTACTCGTTGCGCAGCAATACCACGGCCACCGTGGCAACCCGAGGATGACAAGCTTCGGGCAGTGCCTCACCTCGTGCCACAGCGCGTTCGAGCATGGTCAGCCACATCCCACTCCCGCCGTCGCCGACCAGTTCCTGCAACTGAGCGAACAGTTCGGGATCCTCGCTGGCACTTGCCATCAGGCCACGGGCGATGTCGGCCCTGGGCGAGGACAGATCGCGGTTCATCTGCCGCAGCACCGTGAGCACATCGGCGCGCAGTTCACCCGTGTCGGGTGGCCCCAGCCTCTCTTCGACCAGTTGTCGGTAGGCGGCCACGCCGAGCGCGGCGCGGTTGGGCCACCGGCGGTAGATCGTGTTCTTGTTGGTCCCGGCGCGCCTGGCGACCCGGTCCATCGTCAGACCGGGATACCCGGACTCGGTGAGCTCCTCGACCGCCGCGCGCAGTATCGCCTGCTCCAGGACGGCCCCGCGCCGTCTCACCTGAGCCATGTCACCTCCCAGTTGCGTACACGCAGTACCTTAATCGGTTGATGAGGTACTGCACGTACCTTATGGTCGCGGTCATGCGAGCCAACGGCATCACCTACGACACTGGCTTCGTCAACGCCGGGATGATCACCCACGATCCCTTCGACCCCGAGGTCGTCAAGCGCGAGATGCAGATCATCCGCGAGGACCTGCACTGCACCGCGGTGCGGGTCACCGGCGGCGATCTCGACCGGCTGGAGATCGCCGCCACCCACGCGGCCGACGTCGGCCTCGAGGTCTGGTACTCCCCGTTCACCTGCGACCTGACCACCGACGAACTACTCATTTTCCTCACCGACTGTGCCCACCGCGCGGAGCGATTACGCCGTCAAGGAGCCGAGGTTGTCTTGCTCACCGGCGCGGAACTGAGCATGTTCACCGTCGGATTCCTGCCCGGTGAGACCATCACCGAACGGTCCGCGATCCTGGCCACACCCGAGCGACTGGGCGCGGCGATGGCGGGAGTTCCCGCTCGCCTCAACGACTTCCTCGGTCAGGCCGTGCGGGCTGTCCGCGAACGGTTCGGCGGAAAGGTCAGCTACGCCGCGATCCCCTCGTTCGAGGGCGTCGACTGGACGCCCTTCGACTTCGTCTCCTACGACCTCTATCGGTCGATCGAGTACGCGGACACATTCCCCGCAGCTGTCCGCGGCCTGGTCGCGGGCGGAAAGCCGGTAGCCGTCACGGAGTTCGGGTGCTGCACCTACCGCGGCGCCGCGGATCGGGGCGCGCACGGCGTGATGATCGTCGAATGGGAAGGCCCCATCGCGGCCCGGCTCGACGGCGACTACCTCCGTGACGAAGCCGAGCAGGCCACCTACATGTGCGAACTGCTGGACATCTTCAACGCTGAGGGCGTGGACTCCGCGTTCATGAACACCTTCGCGTGCTATCACCTGCCACACCGAGAGGGTCCACGTGCGGACCTGGATTTGGCCAGCTCCGGCGTGGTCATGGTGTTCGAAGACCGCCTCGGCGAGACCTACCCGGACATGGCGTGGGAACCCAAGGCCGCCTTCGCTGCGCTCGCAGACTACTACCGCCGCTGAGGAACTGGCCTGTCTGTCATAGACAGGCCAGCCAGCCTCAGGTTCGCGGCTGGCGGGGTGTCCCTTCCACCGCGGAACCCGCGGGCGCCTCCGCCAGCGGAACGAGCCGTACGAATCCACCCAACGCTCATGCCGCATTGAGCGCGTTCGCCGAACGTCCGACGTGGCTGTTGATCGCTGGGCTGGTGTGTTGACGGTCCGGTGGCCGCAGCCGGTTGATCTACCGGATCCTGGTTCACCACGGACGCAAGGGCGAACGACCTAGCGTCCCCGAGACCGGGCTGACACCCGACCCGGCACCACCGCAACCCCAATCTTTCAAGATCTGTAGCTACACGCTGCATCCTTGCGCAGCTCGTTCCGCGGCGCGGTCCGTGTCATGAAAGTGCCTTTCAGGACACCGGATGTCCCGAACGGCACTTTCATGACACCGCAGCCTCGGCCCGGATACCAGGTCAACGATGCGCGCCGCGCCACTAGTGTCCTGCGCCGGAAATCCGCCTACAAAATCGGGCGAGTGACTCGAGGATCTCTTCGGCGGTCTTGGTCCAGATGAACGGCCGTGGATGGGTGTTCCAGTCAGCGATCCAGACGCGGATGTCCTTCTCCAGCGCTTGGACGCTGCGGTGGGTACCTCGGGTGATCTTCTGGTCGCTGAGAAAGCCGAACCAGCGTTCGACCTGGTTGATCCACGATGATCCGGTCGGGGTGAAGTGCATGCGGAACCTGGGGTGCTTGGCCAGCCAGGCCTTGATCGCCGGGGTCTTGTGAGTGCCGTAGTTGTCACAGACCAGGTGGACGGCCAGCTCCGCCGGGACCGTCTTGTCGATCGTGATGAGGAACTTCTTGAACTCGGCGGCCCGGTGCTGACGATGCAACTCGGCGATCACCGTGCCATCGGCGACGTCGAACGCGGCGAACAGGCTGGTGATGCCATTGCGGGCGTAGTCATGTGTGCGCCGCTCAGGCATACCCGGCATCATCGGCAGCACCGGCTGGGAGCGGTCCAGTGCCTGGATCTGACTCTTCTCGTCCACGCACAGCACCACCGCCCGCTCGGGCGGATTGTGGTACAGGCCAACGACATCGACGACCTTCTCCACGAACAATGGATCGGTCGAGAGCTTGAAGGTCTCGGCACGGTGGGGTTTGAGCCCGAAATCGCGCCAGATCCGGCCGATGGTCGACTTGCTCAGCCCGGACTTCTCCGCCATCGACGCCCGAGACCAGTGTGTGGCGTTGCGCGGGGTCTCCTCCAGAGTCGCCACGATCACCTCTTCGACCTGGTCCACCGTGATCGACGGCGGACGGCCCGGCCGTTCCTCATCGACCAGGCCCTCCAGCCGATGCTGGAGAAATCGCCTGCGCCACTTGGTCACCGTCGACGGGTGAACCCGAAGATCCTCGGCGATCTGCTTGCCTGGCAGGCCGTCCGCGCACGCCAGCACAATCCTGCACCGCTGTGCCAGCACCTGCGACGACTTCGCCCGCCGCGCCCACCGTTCCAGCGTTACCCGCTCCTGCTCGGTCAACGTCACCTCAGCAGGAGGACGTCCAATCCGCGCCATCAACCCAGACTAGACTTATGTGGCGGATTTCCGGCGCACGACACTAGTTCGACGCGATCTGGTGGCCGTCGGGGTAGTCGGTGGAGCGCGACAGCTCCGCCCACTCCTGCAGGTCCTGCTCGACTGCCGAGCGGCCGGCCGCGACCAGTCGCAGCGCGTCCGAGCCCAGCACGAGATGCACAGGCGGATTCTCCGCCTCGACGATCTTCAGGACCGCCTCGGCCGCTTTGGCCGGGTTGCCCAACTGGTTGCCGCTGGCCGCCTGCCGAGCCGCGCGGATGGGCTCGAACAGCTCGTCGTAGTCCGGGATGGAGCGTTCCGTGCGTACCATCGAGCGGCCCGCCCAGTCCGTGCGGAACGAGCCGGGTTCGATGACCGTCACGCGCACGCCGAAGCCCGCGACCTCCTTGGCAACGGTCTCCAGGATGCCCTCCACGGCGTACTTGCTGCCACAGTAATAGGCCAACCCGGGCACG
The DNA here is from genome assembly GCF_000525635.1 of Kutzneria viridogrisea DSM 43870. Taxonomy (NCBI): domain Bacteria; kingdom Bacillati; phylum Actinomycetota; class Actinomycetes; order Pseudonocardiales; family Pseudonocardiaceae; genus Kutzneria; species Kutzneria viridogrisea. Next base: position 4,377,457 of record NZ_CP007155.1, on the reverse strand, counting down.
GTCATCAGTCCACCCATGGAGCTGACCGCGAACACATGCCCCGCGCGGCGCTTGCGCATGAACGGCAGTACCGCCTGCACGGTCGCGGCCACACCGAACACATTGACGGCGAACTGCGCTCGCAACTCGGATAGCGGCGACTCCTCGAACACACCCTCATGTCCATAACCGGCGTTCGCGATGAGCACGTCGATCGGTCCGACACCCGCCTCGACCTCGCCCACGACAGCGAACACCGCGTCGTCGTCGGTGACATCCAGTTGCCGCGCGTGCGCGCGTCCGGGTGCGAGCGCTTCGAACGCCGCGAGGTCCTCGGGCCGGCGGACCGTGCCGACGACGGTGTGCCCGGCATCCAGCGCCCCTTGGGCGAACGCCCGGCCGAGGCCGCTGCTGACACCGGTGATCAGGAAGAGCACGGGTTTCCTCCAGGTAGGACGCGGCACCAGATCTCGACCATCGTCTCGGTCATGTGGTCCAGGCCGCCGGGTTGTGTTGACGCGTGGTAGAAGTTGCGCTCGGTCATCCAGCACAGGGCCTGCGCGAGCGCCGCGGCACCGGTAGGACCGTCCTCATCGGGTAGCCCGGCCCGGACCAGGACCCGAGCCATGACCTTGGTGTTGTTGGCGATGGTGTCGCGCCACAGTTGGCCGATCTCTGGCACCTCTGGGCCGAACTCGACGGCCGCCCGCATCACGGTTGCGTGCTCACGCCACGTGCGGGCCGTGTTCCGCACAGCCTGTCGCACGATGTCGCGTACTGGCGCGTCCAGGTCGGCGGCTGGATCCTCCATGTGCAACTGGGCGACGGTGCGCGCGACCAGTGCCGCGAGCACCTCCTGCTTCGACCCGAAGTAGAAGTACAGCGAGCCACGCAGGATTCCCGCGCCCTTGGCGATCGACTCGACCGTCATCGGTTCGGCACGCTCCCGTTCGAGCAACACCTCGGCGGCGTCCAGGATCGCCTGGACTCGCTGGTCGCCCTTGCTCGGTGCGTCCCGACGCTTCGCTGCCATCACACCACTATGACACAGTGCAGAGAAAAATCTGCACTGTGTCGAAATTTTTCTGCGTGACGTAGAACGGAGCGAGGCGCCGGCGTGCACGCCGGGGCGGACCGGCTTGGCGGTCCGCGTGTCGCCTGCCCCGGTCTGGCCGCCGCACTGGCACGATCACGGCATGGAACGCGTGCTCGGAATCGGTGGCTACTTCCTCCGCGCTTCGGACCCGGCGGCTCTGGGCGCCTGGTACCGGGACTGCCTCGGCCTCGATGCCGATGAGAACGGCGTGTGGCACCAAGAGGCGGGCCCCACCGTCTTCGCGCCGTTCGAGGTTGGGACCGACTACTTCGGTTCCCGTTCCCAGCAGACCATGCTCAACTTCCGGGTCCGCGACCTGGACGCCATGCTCACACAGCTCCGCGGCAAGGGCGCCGACGTAGCCGACGAGACCGAGGATATGGCAGGCGTCGGCCGCTTCGGCTGGGTCACCGACCCCGAGGGCAACCGCATCGAGCTCTGGCAGTCCGCCTAGTACGCTGACTACGCACGTTGACCGGGTTTGATCATGCTGCTGTGGGGGCGGGGCCGGCCCCAGCGTGGTTGGCGTTGGCTGCGGATGCCGTGGGTACGGTGGTAGGTCGCAGGCACCCGGGCGGGGTGCTTCTCACGAGTCCAGCAGGTGCCCCGAACTGGTCGAAGGTGAAACACCGGTTGGGGAACCTGCTGGTCACCTCCTCGATCCGGTCCAGTTTGGCGTTCTTGCCGGGGCCCCTGGATTCCCTCCAGGTGCGGGTGCGCTGGAAGGAGATCCCGCGTTTGCGCAGGATCTGCCGCAGCCGTTCCCAGCCGATCTTCCTCTGTCGGGTCGGGTTGTCGGCCAGGTAGTCGGCGAGCTTCCGGAAGACCTGCTGCCGTTGGTCAAGGCGCGCATGGACACCGCCGGCGGCAGCCCGGATCCGCGGGCCCGCGCGGTGATCGCCTGCCTGGAGGCCGCATCAACGACGTGGGTCGAGATCATGGACCTCTACGACGAGTGCCTGGCCGCGGTGCGCGGCTGATCACCGGTCGAGCCAGCGCCGCACCGGCAGGGCGGGGACCCGGCGTCCGTACCGGCCGGCCATCTCCTGGTTGGCGGCCAACGCGTTGAGCACCGCCTCCTCCACGGCCTGCACCACGGCTTCCAGGAACGGGTCGATCCGGCCCCAGGGCACGAACCGCAGGCTCTCGTACTCTGCCTCGGCGGACCGGGGGAACCGGCTGCTCAGCGCGCCGGAGTTGGCGGTGGAGAAGGCGAGGAACAGGTCACCGGAGAAGTGCGAGCCGGTGGTGCCGGTGCGGGCCAGGCCGAGCGGCACCCGCCGGGCCAGCGCGGCGCACTGGCCGGGCAGCAGCGGGGCGTCGGTGCCGAGGACCACGATCACCGAGCCGGCCCCGGGCGGCCCCGGCCAGGGCTGTTGCTCCATCGGATTGTCGGCGAGCAGTTCCCTGCCGACCGGTTCGCCGGCGACGGTCAGCTCCCTGCGGGCGCCGAAGTTGGCCTGCACCAAAGCGCCCACCGTGTAGCGGTCGCTGCCATGGCGGACCAGCCGGGAAGCGGTTCCGGTGCCGCCCTTGTAGCCGTAGCAGGTCATCCCGGTGCCGCCGCCGACCGAACCCTCCGGCACGGGACCGCTCGCGGCGGCGTCGATGGCGGCCACCGCGTGCTCGGGTCGCACGGTGGGGGCGTTGATGTCGTTGAGGTAGCCGTCCCAGGTCTCGGCCACCACCGGCAGCAGCCATTCGGCGGCCACGTCGGGGCGTTCCCGCACCACCCAGTCGATCGCGCCGCGGTGGCACGGGCCGACGGCGTGCGTGTTGGTGATCAGCACCGGCAGGGTCAGCGATCCGGTCTCGGCCAGCCAGGCGGTGCCGGTCATCTCCCCGTTGCCGTTGAGCGCGTAGGTGCCCGCCGCGCAGGGCAGGTCGAAATCGGTCCGGCCGCGCGGCAGGATCGCGGTCACCCCGGTGCGCACCGAATCGCCCTCGATCAGCGTGGTGCAGCCGACCTGTACCCCGGGCACATCGGTGATCGCGTTGTGCGCGCCGGGTTGGCCGGGCAGCGAGATGCCCAGGTCGCGAGCACGGGTCATGACAGCTCCTCCAGGTCGCAGCGGGTCGCGGTGCGCGCGTAGGACAGGATCAGCGACTCGGCCGTGCCGGTGTCCATGACCGGCACGGCCAGGGTCAGGTGCAGGCCGTAGCCGTCCTCCAGGGTGACCAGGTTGCGCGCCACGGTCAGCGCCTCAGCGGTCAGCTCGAACACCCCGGTGGCCACGCCGGCCTCCAGGATCCCGGCGTAGATCCGCACCTGCCGTTCGAACAGCGCGATGTGCCGGGCAGCGTAGGCGGGGTCGCGGCGGGCGATGGTGCCCAGTTCGTAGAGCAGCACGCACAACTCGTCCTCCGGGCCGCTGGGCAGCCCGCTGCGGATCATCGCCAGCAGCCGCGCACGGGGATCGGACCGCGCGCTCGCGGCCTGTTCGCGGTCCGCGCAGAACCGCTCGACGGCCTCCCGCTGCACCTCCTGGAGCAGGTCCACCAGGGTCGGGAAGTAGTAGAGCACCGAGCCCGAGGACATCCCGGCGCCCTCGGCGATGTCGCGCAGCCGCAGGTTGAGCACCCCGCGCTCGACCACGGCCCGGCGGGCCACGGCCACCAGCTCGGCCCGGCGCTGCGGGGCCCTGCTCGGTCTTCCCATGTCCCCAATTCTTCGAAGAACGTTCAGAGAACGCAACCGGCGCAACCCAACCGTAACCCAGTGACACCTTGACCTGTGAGCAAGAGCACCCTTTGATACGTCCACCGCTGATTTTCGAAGGAGCTTCAAACAACTACCCACCTGGAGGCCAGCCGTGGCCGTGCCCGCCCTGCGCCGAGGACTGCGAACCCTCGGCACCCTGCTCATCACCCTGTCCGCGATCAGCCCCGCGTCCTCGGTGTTCATCATCGCCCCCGGAGTACTCGCCGGCGCCGGCTCGGGCGCCTTCCTCAGCTTCCTGGCCGCCGGCGTGGTCGGGGTGTTCATGGCCTTCGTCTACGCCGAGCTGTCCTCGGCCTTCCCGCTGTCCGGCGGGGAGTACGCCATCGTCGCCAGGACCCTGGGCAGGCTGCCCGGGTTCCTGGTGCTCGGGATGATGATGATCACCCAGCTGCTGATCGTGGCGGTGATCGCGCTGGGCGTGGGCACCTACCTGTCGGTGCTGCTGCCCGGACTGCCCGGCCCGACCGTGGCCGCGGCGACCTGCGTGCTGGCCGCCGTGGTCGCCGTGTTCGACATCAAGCTGAACGCCTGGGTGACCGGGATCTTCCTGGCCGTGGAACTGCTGGCACTCGGCGTGGTCAGCGCCCTCGGCCTGCTGCACCCCGCCCGCGCCTTCGGTGAACTGGTCAGCCACCCGGTGACCAGCACCGGCCCGGCCACGATCGGGGCCATCGCGATCGCCACCTCGGTGGCGATCTTCGCCTACAACGGCTACGGGTCGGCGGTCTACTTCGGCGAGGAGACTCAGAACGCCTCGCGGGGCATCGCCCGCGCCATCCTGCTGGCACTGGGCATCACCGTGCTGGCCGAACTGGTCCCGGTGACCGCGGTGCTGCTGGGCGCCCCCGACCTCGGCGCGTTGTTCGGCGCGGAGAACATGATGTCCTACTTCATCAGCACCCAGGGCGGCAGCACCCTGGACACGGTGATCAGCCTGGCCATCGCGCTGGCGATCGTGAACGCGGTGCTGGCGATCGTGCTGATCAGTTCCCGGCTGGTGTTCAGCAGCGGACGGGACCGGGCCTGGCCGGCCGCGGTGAACCGGGCGCTGTCGGCGGTGCACCCGCGCTTCGGCACGCCCTGGATCGCCACCCTGGGCACCGGACTGATCGCGGCCCCGCTGTGCTACGTCGACCAGCAGCTGCTCGTGGTCGTCACCAGCACCTCGATCGTGGCGGTCTACCTGGCGCTGTGCCTGTCGGCGATCCGCGGCCGGCGGACCGGCGCCACCGCGCATGCCCAGTATCGGATGCCCTTGTTCCCGGTGGCGCCGGTGCTCGCGTTGGCCGCGTTGGCGTTCGTGGTGTACCAGAACGCACTGGACGAGAAGGTCGGCCGGCCCAGCCTGATCGTGACCGTGGGGATGGTCCTGCTCGCGCTGCTGTACTACGTACTCGTGTTGCGGCGCAGGGGTGGCTGGCAGCTGGTCGAGCCGGAACAGACCTAGCTCGCGGAACCAGCCCACTGGCGCAGCGCGGCTTCCAGGCCGGCGGCACGGCCAGCGGTGTCATGAAAGTGCCGTTCAGGACACCCAGTGTCTGAAACGGCACCTTCATGACAGGTTCGGTCAGGAGTACGAGGGCCGCTCTACTACCTGACCGGCAGCCCGGACGAGGTGTCCGTTGACATTTGACACAGTATGATCACCGACGAGGTCCACTATGGACTGTCGGTGCCCCCGCTCCTGCCGAGCCGATCGGAGCAACCCTCCGTTTGGCGGAACCGCCCTGGTCTGTCTGACCCTGTGGCCGTCCGATCAGCCGGTGATAGCGTCGAATTTGTTGGTAACGAACAAAATTCGGGAAGCTGGCGCGAACAGAGGCAGGATTCCTTGTCCACGAACACATCCACGGTGACCACCGAGGTCCCGGACTACCCCTTCAGCGTCGCGAGGGCGTTGAAAGTCGACCCGGTCTACTCGCGCCTGCGGGCCGGTTCCTCGCTCACCAGAATCCGGCTCCCCTACGGCACCGGAGTCGTGTGGCTGGCAAGCACGTACGCGGATGTGAAGGCGGTGCTCGGGGACCCCAGGTTCAGCATGGCGGCCGCGACCAAGCCGGACACGCCGCGGAGCACGCCCTGGCCGATGAATTCCGACGGCCTCATGGGCAAGGACGGGCAGGAGCACGCACGGTTGCGGCGCCTGATCGGCAAGGCGTTCACCCTGCGCCGCGTCGAGGCACTCCGACCGCGGATACGAGGAGTCGTTGAGAACTGCTGTGATGCGATGGTCGTCCACGGAGCACCGGCCGACCTGGTGAACCTCCTCGCGCTGCCCGTTCCCGTCACCGTCATCTGTGAGCTGCTGGGAGTTCCGGTCGAGGACCGCTCGGTCTTCCGCGCCTTCGCGGAGGCGGCCGTGTCCAGCACCAAGTTCAGCCCGGAGGAGGTCGGCAAGCTCCACGCCGAGTCCGAGCGCTACATGGCGGAACTGGTCAGGCGCCGTCGCCGCGCCCCCGCCGAGGACCTGCTCAGCGCGCTCGCGCAGACCGAGGACAACCAGGACCTGCTCTCCGAGAAGGAACTGGTCGAGATGGGCTTGGGCCTGCTCGTCGCCGGCCACGAGACCACCGCGAACCAGATCGGGAACTTCGTCTACACGCTGCTCAGTCACCCGGGGCTCTACCAGGCACTGTGCGAGGACCCGTCCCGCATCCCGCAGGTGGTCGAGGAGCTGTTGCGGTGGGTGCCGCTCAGCGCGTCCGGCGGCCACGTGCGGGTGGCCACCGAGGACGTGCGGCTTCCTGGCGGCCTCGTGCGCGCTGGCGAGGCCGTGTTCGCCCAGCTGGCCTCCGCCAACAGGGACGAGTCGGTCTTCGAGGAGCCGAGCCGGATCGACTTCGACCGCCCCCGCGGGCAGCACGTGTCATTCGGGCACGGCCCGCACGCGTGCCCCGGCGCACACCTGGCCAGGCTGGAACTGCAAGTGACCCTGGAGGTCCTGGTCACCCGCTTCCCAGGACTGCGCATCGCCGTGCCCGAGAACGAACTCGACTGGCGCACCGGCGTCCTGCTGCGCGGCCTGGAGACATTCCCCGTCCAGTGGTGAGCCCCCCTCGCGGACCGTCCACCAGCGACTGGAACGCGAGCGTGTCTCATTGGGGCTGGGCGCCAGGCCGCTACTCCAGAGCGCTGAGCAACGACAGGGACAGGTCGGTCAAGTGGTCCACCAGCTTGTCCGGCGAGTCCGTCATGCCCCGGTGGAGCCAGTCGATGACCACCTCCGACACGCCAGCCACCAGCGCGAGGAGCAGCCGCTCGTACCGGAGCTTGTCGCGCTGCCTGCCCACCGCGCGCCGGATGAGGCGGCCGAACACCTCGGCATCCCTGCGCAGGACCTCTCGGCGGCGCAGCTCCATGCGAGGGGCGTTGACGTAGATGACGCGGGCGCGGTCCGGATGCTCGAACAACATCCGGACCAGCGCCCCCATCATCGGCCGTAGCTGCTCCTCGAGGTCCCGGGGCTGCTTCGGCGTCGCCGCGGCGATGCCCGCCAGCAGCCACTCGTTCTGCTCACGGTGCACGGTGAGCAGCAGGTCCGCGCGGTCGGCGAAGTGCTCGTAGAAGTAGCGCTTGGACACCTTCGCCCGCGTGCAGACCTCGGCGACGGTGATCTCCTCGTACTCGCGCGCGGCGAACAACTCCACCGCCGAGTCCACGATCCGGCTCCGCCGCTGGGCCGCCCGTTCCTCGCGCGACTGCCCGCCGTAGGTGTCCCCGCGCCTGGCCTGCTCGTTCACCGCGCACCCGTCCCCGTACTGGCTACGGTCGCACAGCATATCGGCGGACCACCCGGCCAGCCCGTCACCCGATCTGGAACCGGCGTGTTCCGTTCCGGTCCGACTTACACCGACAGCGTCACCCGACGGTCGCCGGGCGGTTCACCGGACGCCTAACCTCGCCCTCGTGCGACAACTCCGAACCCGATTCCCCTTCCAGGCAAACCGAATCCGGCCGCTGGTCCGCCGAATGGCCAAGGGCGCCGTGCTCGCCTCGAGTGCGGCCCTCGCCGTGTCCTGCGCCGCGGCCGACGCACCGGCGGTGAGCCGGACGGCGGCGGACCAGTCGGGGTGGCCACCAGCCCCGGTGGTCGCGCTCACCGACCAGCCCGAACCGTCCCTCGTGGTGGACACCCCGCTGGCCGACCAGCTGGCCATGGGGCTCGTGGTGATCCGCTACCGCGCCGAGAACCTGCACATCGTCCCGGTCTACGGCACCAACGCCGTCGACGTGTCACCGCGGATCGGCCACATCCACGTCACCGTGGACGACGCGCCCTGGCACTGGGCCGATGCCAGCGGGGAGCCACTGATCATCCAGGGCCTGCCGCGCGGGCCGCACAAGGTGTGGATCGGGCTGGCCAACCCCATGCACAAGGTCATGGACAGCAAGACCGTGGAGTTCACGATCCCCTGATCACAGCTTGTCGGCCTCGATGACGGCCTTGGCGAACTCCTCCGGTGCCTCCTGCGGCACGTTGTGGCCGATGCCGTTGAGCAGGCGGTGCGCGTACTTGCCGGAGAACTTCGCCCGGTAGGCGGCCCCGTCGGCGGTCGCGCCGTCGAAGTCGCTGCCGATGGTGATCGTGGGCACGGAGATGACCGGCGCCTGGGCGAGCTTCTGCTCCAGGGAGTCGAGCTTGGGGTCCCCCTTGGCCAGGCTCAGCCGCCACCGGTAGTTGTGGATGACGATGCTGACGTGGTCAGGGTTGTCGAAGGCCGCGGCGCTGCGGTTGTAGGTGGCCTCGTCGAAGTTCCACTTGGGCGAGGCGATCTGCCAGATGAGCTTGTTGAACTCGTGCCGGTTCTGCGAGTAACCGAGCACGCCGCGTTCGGTGGCGAAGTAGTACTGGTACCACCAGCCCCGCTCCGCCGCCGGGGACAGCGGCTGCTGGTTCGTGGCGAGGTTGGTGATCAGGTATCCGCTCACCGAGACGAGGGCCTTGCACCGCTCGGGCCACAGCGCCGCGATGACGTCGGCGGTTCGTGCTCCCCAGTCGTAACCGGCGAGGACCGCCTTGTCCACCTTGAGGGCGTCCATCAGGGCGATGACGTCGAGCGCGATCGCCGACTGCTGGCCGTTGCGGAAGGTGTCCTTGGACAGGAACCGCGTCGAGCCGTAGCCCCGCAGGTACGGCACGATCACGCGGTAGCCCGCCGCGACCAGCAGCGGCGCGACGTCGACGTAGCTGTGGATGTCGTAGGGCCAGCCGTGCAGCAGGAGCACCACTGGACCGCCAGCGGGTCCGGCCTCGGCGTAGCCCATGCTGACCTCACCGGCGTCGATCTGCTTCAGCGGGCCGAAGGAGGTGTTCTTCCCCGTGCTGGGGCTGGCGGCCGGGATGGCTTGCGCGGAGCAGCCAGCGAGTGAGGCCGTGGCAGCCGCCGCGGCCAGGACCTGGGAGAACTGCCTTCTGCTGATCATCGGAACTCCTCCTGCGTGTGGCACGGAGGGGAAGGTAGGTGCCCGGCGCAGGACGCGGCGACCGTCGGATGACGCCGTCGGTGTAAGTCACCCCACGTCGAGGGCCGCCCCGAGCTCGGTGCGGGAGCTGATCCCGAGCTTGGGGAAGATCCGGTGCAGGTGCGTGCTGACGGTACGGTGCGACAGGTGGAGCCGCTGGCCGATCTCCCGGTTGGCCAGCCCTTCGGCCGCCAGCTGGGCGATGCTGAGTTCGTGCGCGGTGAGCCGGTCGCGTGCGTCCGGGTCGCGTCGAGGGCTCGCCTCGCCCGCGGTGCGCAGCTCCCGGCGGGCCCGCTCGCCCCACGGCACCGCGCCGAGCGCGTCGAAGGCGTCGCGAGCCGCCCGCAGGTGCGTCCGGGACTCCACCGCCCGCCGCTGCCTGCGCAGCCACTCGCCGAAGGCGAGCTGGACCCGCGCGCGTTCGAGCTGCCACCCGGTCAGGTCCGCGCCCAGCGCCGCCTCGAACAACCCCTCCGCCTCCGTGCCCCGAGCGAGGACCGCCCGCACGCGGCGCAGACCGATGTGCAGGGCCGGGGACGGGTTGGCCGGCGCGAACCCGGCTCCACGCCTGTACGGCCAGCCCCTGGTCAGCAGGCCGAGCCTGCCCTGGGCGCGCAGTCCGGGCAGCGCGGCGGCGGAGACTGTGGCAGCGTCTGCTGGACCCATCCGGGCAATCTGAGCGGGACCCACCTTCGACCGTGGTTGGCAACTGTCTGGTTGCTCGCGGTGGAGGTTGCGGACGACGTCACGGGTGGAGCTGTTCGCGACGATCCGGCGCGATGCCCGGGTCGAGGGACTCTCGATTCGAGCGTTGGCGCGCCGGCACGGGGTCGGGCGGCGCACGGTTCGTCAAGCGCTGGCGAGGGCGGAACCGCCTCCGCGTAAGCCGCGGGTGCACACGGCGCCGCGGCTGGACCCGTTCAAGGCGGCGATCGACGCGATGCCGATCCAGGACACGACCGCCCCGCGCAAGCAGCGGCATACCGCTCGGCGGATCCACGCCCGGCTGGTGAACGAGCTCGTGGAGGCCACCAACGAGAAGATGCTCGCCCGCTACGGCCGCGTCGACCTGCTCTGCATCGACAAACATCGCGATCGCCAGCAACCAGGCCTTCTCTGGCTGGACCAGGACGTTCACCGACCCACGCCTGTGCGCCACCATCGTCGACCGGCTCATGTTCAACGGGAACATCATCGAGACCGGCACCGACTCCTACCACCTGGCCCACACCTAAGACCAGCAGGAGCGTCGATCCGAAGCCGCGGCCTGGCACTGAGCTCCGACTACAGACTACACCGCCGTCGCCGACAAGCGCGATGTCGCCGAGTACAGACAGCACCCTGCGATGGTGCCAAGACCGCGCCGAACCGGTACACGCCTCACGGCTACGGGCGCTATGTCGCGCGTCCCGAGGCCTGTCCGCACCTCCATCGGTAGGCCACTACTCACTGACAGGTCCTGGGCGATCCTCCTGTTTACCAGCGGTCCCCTGCTCGGTCCGGACACGGTCCTCAGCGAGAGCAAGCTGGCTGCGTGCTCGCGCGACGACTTGTTCGGCGCGCCGCAGTTGGGACAGCGCCCGATCGAGCCCCGCCCGGCCCAACTCCGCCGCGCGCTCGGTACTAGGCGGGTCCCGTCGAGAGAACTCGGCCTCGCGCTCGTTGGCGGTTCGCTCGCGTTGATCGGCCCGCACGTCGCGCTGATCGGCCCGCATCTCGCGTTGATCGGCCCGCACGTCACGTTGACCGACCTCCGCGGATTGCATCTCGACAGCCGTCTCCCGCATCTCAAGCGCGATCTCTCGGGCATCGGCGGCGGCCTCGCGCGCCGCGACGACCGCCTCGCGGAGCGTCACTTCCCGCTCGCGCCTCAAGGCCCGCCGGTCCTGCTCATTCAGATCATCCTTGTCTGGCTCAGGCGCGACCGGCATGCCTCTCAATATGGCCCTTGCCCTGGTGGGCTGTCGAGTGGGCCGCGCGGCCACGATCCACCCATCGGCATATCCGGACGATTCAACGCGGTCTCGATCGAGTCGAGTCGACACCGATGTCACGCTGACAGCCCGAACCCGCACCCAGGTGGGTCCCGCCTAGGTTGCCCAAGTTGACATTCCCAGCTGGGCAGCCGGTCGGCCACCGCCAGCAGGGCCTTGCGCGCCGACGGACCGGGCTCGGTCCAGAAGCAGCGCATGCCCGCACCCCAGAGGATGCGCATCGCCAGCTCGGTGTCCCCGTCCGCAGCGACCGATTCCGCCGCGCGGCCAGTTCCAGTGACCCTGAGGGGTCCTCGCGCATCCCGTCGTCGAAGCTGCTCACCAGCCACGCGGCCACGGCGTGCTGGCGCGGTGTGAGCTCGCACGTCCGCACCTCGCGCAGTAGCCGCTCGACCACGTCCAGGCGGCCGGACTCGACCGCCAGCTCAGCCGCCCGCAGCAGCCGCTCGGCCCGGGGCCTCACTCAGTCGCGCCGACTGCTCCAGCGCGGCGGTCGCGGCCGAGACGCCACCCCGTCGCTCGGCCCGGTCCGCGGCCAGCCCCAACTCGGCCGCGAGGCCCTCGTCCTGCCCGGCGGTGGCCGCCGCCCGGTGCCAGGCCCGCCGGTCCGGCTGGCCGTCCAGGGTCTCGGCCAGCGCCCGGTGGGTGTCCTGGCGCTCGCCGGGGCTGGCGGCCCACGGGATCGCCGAGCGCATCAGCGGATGGCGGAACCTCAGCGTGCCGGGGCCGAGCTCGACCAGCTGGGCGTCGACTGCAGGGGCCAAGGTCGTCACGTCGGCGCTGGTCGTGAGGGCGATCGTGGCGGCGTCGAGCGTCTCGACCAGTGAGGTGCTGTCGTTGAGCGCGGCGATCAGCAGACTGGTCCTGGCCGGCGCGACCCGCCCGGCGAAGGCCCGTTCGAGCCGGTCCGTCAGCGGCAGGACCGGGTCGGCGGCGTCCAGGTCGCGCGCGGTCCCGGGCAGCTCGGTCAGCGCCAGTGGATTGCCCGCGGCCTCGGTGAGCAGCCGGGCCCGGACCGCCGGGGGCAGGTCGGGCGCGACCGCGTCGAGCAGTTCCCCGGCGAGGTCTTCGGGCAGCCGATCGAGGGTCATCGTCGGCAGCCCCACGTCCTCAAGTGGCGAGCGCGGCTCGTCCCGGACGGTCGCCACCAGCACGACGGGCTCGGACTCCAGCCTGCGAGCCACGAAAGCCAGCAGGTCGGCACTGGCGCGGTCCAGCCAGTGCGCGTCCTCGGCGATCAGCAGCAGTGGCCTCTCGGCCGCGGCCTCGGCCAGCATGCCCAGCACGGCGAGCCCGACCTGGTACACGTTCGGCGCCGCCCCGTGGGCGAGGCCGAGCGCGGTGCGGAGCGCGTCGCGCTGCGGGGCGGGGAGCGCGTCGACACCTGCCCGCACCGGGTACAGCAACTGGTGCAACCCGACGTAGGGCAGGTTCTGCTCGGCCTCCGCCCCGGTCGTGCTGAGCACCCGCACACCCGATCGCGAGGCCTCGGCCAGCAGCGCCGACTTGCCGATCCCGGCCTCACCCCTGACGAGCAGGGCGCCGCCACGATCTCCGACCCCGTCGATCAGCTCCGCCAGGTGCTTACGCTCCAGGTCCCGACCGACAAGCGACATTTCCTCGCACTCCGCCCTCGAGCCGTGGCCACTGGGGCCAGGCTGCCCGATCTCCGGCGGAGGCGTTCACCACTGCTAGGTGCGCATCCGCAGGTTGTCGCGGGTGACGTGCCGGGCCGCGCCGAACAGGCCGACCGAGGTGAGCAGTACCGCCAGCGGGATCACGATCAGCAGGCTCAGGTGCAGGCCGTGGGCCGCGGCCTGGGGCCCGCTCAGCCCGGTCGCCGAGGCGGCGAAGCGGTCGGAGAGCGCGCCGGTGATCAACGGGCCCACCGCGCCGCCGAGCAGGTAGAAGGCGGCGAAGTAGATCGAGACCGCGGTGGCGCGCAGGCGGGGTTCGACCACGTCGGCGACGGCGGGGTAGGCGGCGGTGTAGTACATGTACTGCAACAGCCAGCCCGTGGTGAACAGGGCGACGAACAGGCCGACCGCCTCGGGCCCCAGCAGCAGCGCCCCGAGGATGAGCGGAGCGGCCAGCAGCAGGGCGAAGGCCCCGGTGTAGACGCGCGCCGCGGGCGACCACCGGCTCGCCCGGTCGGCGATGCGCCCGCCGAGCAGCAGGCCGACCAGGCCGCTGAGGCCGACCGTCACGCCGGTGAGCATGCCGCCGACGGCCAGGCTCGTGCCGAAGTAGCGCTGGAGCAGCGGCACGCTGAAGGTCGACACCGAGTAGGAGGCGATCTGCGAGCCGATACCGGCGAGGATCAGCCACCACAGGGTGGGGATCCGCAGCACCGACCGGAACGGGCGGTCGGCCCGCCCCGCCGACGTGCCGACCGGGTCCACGGCGCCCCGGCTCGGCTCGCGGATGAACAGCAGCAGCACCCCGATGACCAGGCCGGGAACCGCGGCGAGGAAGAACGGGGCCCGCCAGGTGCCGAACGCGTTGGTGATGGACCCGACCGTGAAGAAGGCGAGCACCAGGCCGACGGGCAGGCCGAGCTGGAGCAGGCTGGTGGCGCGAGCTCGCCGGTCGGCGGGGTACAGGTCGGCGAGCAGGGAGTTGGCCGCCGGGGCGAAGCTGGCCTCCCCCACCCCCAGCAGCAGCCGGACGAGGACCAGCGCCAGGAAGCTGCCCGCCAGGCCGTTGGCCAGGGTGAGCAGGCTCCAGACGACCAGGCCCACGGCGAGGATCATCCGGCGGGAGCCCCGGTCAGCCAGTCGCCCCAGCGGGAGGCCGAACAGCGCGTACACCACGGTGAAGCCGGTGCTGAGCAGGCCGATCTGCGCGTCGGACAGGGAGAACTCGGCCTTGAGCGGTTCGACCACGATCGCCGGGATCGCGCGGTCGAAGAAGTTGAGCAGGTTTCCCGCGAACAGCAGGACCAGGATCCACGAGGCCCGTGACACGAGCCCACCAGCGGCGGTGGCCACGGCTGCCGGACTGTCCTTGGTTGCCATGGGTCCTCCCGAGGGCCGGGCCGACATCAGCGGTGTGGCGTGGACCACGTTGGGAACGGCAGTGTTCCACATCAGTGCCGGTGCGCGGAAGGTGCGACCCGAGCCGATCGAGGAGGACCTACGGCTCAACAGGTCCGAACTCGGCCTCCAGTTCCTCGATCTCGGACTGGTCCAGGTGCGCCAGGGCGAAGTCGGGCGAGTCGGCGAGCTGGCGCAGCACCTGGAACCAGAGCTCGGCGAACTCGCGGACCTCGGGCTCGCCGAGCAGGTCACCGGGCCAGGTCCAGGTGGCGACGAGTTCGAGCGAACCCGCGGAGTCCTCGGCGTGCGCGTTGACCTCCAGGACGTGCGCCAGCGGCATACCGGGGTCGCTGCCGGGCGGCCCGGACAGGTCCTCGGCCACGCTCCACGCGGTGTCGGTGGTGGTGAACCGGCCCAGGTAGTTGAAGCCGATCTGCGGGGTCGGCGCACCGGCCAGTGCCGCACGGGTGGCGGGGTTGAGGTGGCGCAGCAGCCCGTAACCGATCCCGTCGTCGGCAACGGCACGGACCTGCTCCTTGACCAGGCTCACGGCGGTGCTGGTCCGCTCGCCGGGGTCCAGGCGCACCGGGAACAGGGTGGTGAACCAGCCGACGGTGCGCGACAGGTCCACTCCCTCGGCGATCCCGGTGACGCGGCCATGACCTTCGAGGTCCACGAGCACCTGGCTGTCGGCGCTGATCCCGCGAGCACGCCGCCAACGGGCAATGGCGAGGGCGAGACCGGCGAGCAGCACGTCCTGCACTCCGGCGTCGTACCGGGCGGGCACGGAGGTGAGCAGGGGCGTCGCGTGCGCCGCGGGCAGGCACAGGCGCAGTTCCGCGGCGGTGCCGGTGACATCGCGCTCCGGGTCCAACGGCCGGGTGGTCAGCGGCGGGTCGGGGGTGGCGGCCACGGCGAGCCACCGCTCCAGTTCGGCGACCCGCTCGGGGCGCCGGGCCTGGCCGTGCAGGTGCCGGGCCCAGGTCCGGAACGAGGTGGGCACCGGGGCCAGGTCACCGGCCCGCCACGCGGTGGCCAGGTCCTCGACCAGGATCCGCAGGGAGATGCCGTCCACGACGAGGTGGTGGGCGACCAGGAGCAGCCAACCGGGCTTGCCCGCGCCCGCGTCGAACCACACCAGCTGACTGAGCGGTCCGGCGCTCAGGTTGAGCCGGTCGCGTGCGGCGATTCCCTGTGCGGCAACGACTTCGTGCACGTCCTGCGCGGTGACGGGCACGCGGGTGATCTGCTCGGTGGCGTGAACCGCGCCCCGGTGGGCTACGACGAGTTGCCCGTCACGCAACACGGCGCGCAACATGTCGTGCCGGTCGAGCACGGCCTGCCACGCCGTGACCAGGCGCTCGCGGCCGAGGTCTGCCGGTACCCGCAGCACCAGCGACTGGGTGAAGCCGCCGACCGGTCCGCCGCGCTGCCAGAGCCACTCGGAGATCGGCGTGCCGAGCACCGGGCCCAGCCCTGCCTCGGCGGGCTCGACCACAACAGGACGTGCCCGGTCGGCCGCGGCGGCCAGGCCGCGGGCGGTGCGGTGCAGGAACACCTCGCGCGCGGTGATCACCCGCCCGGCGGCACGGGCCCGGGACACCAGCCGCAGCGAGAGGATGCTGTCCCCGCCGAGTTCGAAGAAGCTGTCGTCCACGCCGACGCCGGGCAGGCCGAGCACCTCGGCGATCAGTGTGCGGAACAGGTCCTCGGTGGGCGTGCCCGCCTCTCCCCCACTCGCCGCGACGACCGGGGCAGGCAGCCCACTGCGGTCGACTTTCCCGTTGGGCAGCAACGGAAGCGCGTCCAGCGGGACGTACACCGAGGGCACCATGTAGCTCGGCAGCACGCGCGCGAGGTGTGCGCGCAGGTCCGCTGGCCGCGCCTCGCCGACCACGTAGGCCACGAGGCGATCGGTGACGGCAGCCTGGACCACGCCGGGCGCCCGCGTGAGCGCGGACTCGATCTCGCCCAGTTCGATGCGGTACCCGCGCAGCTTCACCTGCTCGTCGGTCCGGCCCAGGAACTCCAGCTGACCGTCCACGGCCCACCGCACGAGGTCCCCGGTGCGGTACATCCTGCCGCCGCCGAACGGGTTGGCCACGAACCGCGTCGCGGTCAGGCCGGGCTGCCCGGCGTACCCGCGCGCCAGCCCCGGACCGCTGACGTACAGCTCCCCCGCCACACCTGGCGGGACCAGCCGCAGCGCGGGATCGAGCACGTACACCTTGGTGTTGGTGATGGGCCGACCGATTGGTGTGTCCGAACTGGACAGTGGGTCGCTGATGGTGGAGCAGACCGTGGCCTCGCTCGGGCCGTACGCGTTGAGCATGCGGCGGCCCCGCGACCAGGTCTCGGCCAACGCGGGCGGACACGCCTCACCGGCCACCACCAGGGTGACGCCGGGGTCGAGGCTGTGCTCGGGCAGCGCGGACAAGGCTGAGGGCGGCAAGGTGAGGTGAGTGACGCCGTGTTCGGCGAGCAGCACCGGCAGCGGCTCACCGACCAGTCGATCGACGGGACCCAGCACGAGGCAGGCACCGGTCAGCAGCGCCACGCACAACTCCGACACCGAGGCGTCGAAACTGGCGGAGGCGAACTGGAGCACGCGGCTGCCCGGTCCGATGCCGAACGCATCGGCCTGGGCGCGCACCAGGCTGGCGATGCCCTGGTGCGTCACGACAACACCCTTGGGGCGGCCCGTCGACCCGGAGGTGTAGATCACGTACGCCGTGTTGGCGAGGTCCGCGCTCGGGAGTTTCCCGCCGGGAGTGGTCAGTGTGGGCATTTCGGTGAGCACGACCGCGGGCCGCGCGTCCCGCAGCATGAAGTCGACCCGCTCAGCGGGGTAGTCCGGATCAACGGCGAGGAAGCCGCCACCGGACTTCTGCACGGCCAGGAACGCCACGACCAGGTCGATCCCGCGCGGCAGGGACACGGCGACGAGTCGCTCCGGGCCGACTCCACTCGCGACCAGCCAGTGCGCCAAGCGATCCGCACGCCGGTTCAACTCCCGATAGGACAGTTCCTCGTGCTCGAACACCACGGCCGCGGCGTCCGGCGTGGCGCGCACCTGCCGCTCGAACAGCTCTGCCACGGTCGCCCGCGGCACGAGCCGATCAGTGCGGTTCCACTCGACGAGCAGCCGGTGGGTCTCCTCTGGTGAACACACCTCGACCGCGCTGATCACAGCGCCCGGCTCGGCGACCACGGCGGTGAGCACGCGCACGAACCGGTCCGCGATGGCCTGCGCGGTGGCCGGTTCGAACAGGTCGGTGGCGTATTCGAGCACCCCGCCCATGCCGCCGTCCCCGCGGGTGAACAGGGTGAACGCCAGGTCGAACTTGGCGACCCCGGTGCCGACACCGACCGCGCGCACCTCGGCGCCAGGCAGCACGAGCCTGGCCGGACCGTCCTGCGCGACAGTCAGCATCACCTGGAACAGCGGGTGGTGCGCCAGCGAGCGCTCGGGATTGACGAGGTCGACGAGCCGCTCGAACGGCACGTCCTGGTGGCTGAACGCGGCCAGATCGGCTGCGCGGACCCGTCGCACCAACTCCGCGAACGGCGGATCGCCCGCGGTGTCCGTGCGCAGGACCAGGGTGTTGGCGAAGAAGCCGATCAGGTCTTCCAGCGCCACGTCGGAGCGACCCGACACGGGAGTGCCGATCGGGATGTCCGTGCCACAGCCAAGTCGGGACAACAGCACGGCGAGACCGGCCTGCACCACCATGAACTCCGTGCTGCCGGTGGATCTGGCCAGCTCGGTGATCCCGCGGTGCACGGACTCGCCCAGCTCGAACTCCACGTGGTCGCCGCGGTGCGAGGCCACGGCGGGTCGCGGGTGGTCGGTCGGCAGCGTCACCGCCTCGGGCAGTTCGGCCAACTCGGTGCGCCAGAACTCGACGTCGGGGTCCGGAGCGGTCCGCTGCCACAGGGCGTAATCCGCGTACTGCACGGGCAGATCAGTCCATTGTGGCGCGGAGCCGCCGAGCCGGGCCGCGTACGCGGTCGACAGGTCGCGCACCAGCGGTCCCTCCGAACCGCCGTCGCTGGCGATGTGGTGCATCAACAGCAGCACCACGTGCTCGCCGCCGGTGGCGAAGACCGTGACACGCAAAGGCAGTTCCGCGGACAGGTCGAACCCGTGGCCCAGGTGCTCGGCGAGCGCGCGGTCCAGGTCCTCGGTCTCCACCACGGTGAACTCGGGCGAGGCGTCGAGAACCACCTGGCGGGCCTCAGCCTCGCCGCGGATCACCGTGCGCAGGACCTCGTGCCGGGCAACAAGGTCGCGGACCGCCGACCGCAGTGCGGACAGGTCCAGGTCACCGGTCACCCGGAACACCAGCGGCAGGTTGTACGTGCTGCTGGGGCCTTCCAACCGGTGCAGGAACCACAACCTGGCCTGGGCGTAGGACAGCGGCACCCGGTCGGGGCGCGGCCCGGCGAGCAACCGCGGCCGGGCGCCTGCCGCCCCGGTCAGGCGGTGGGCGAGCGCAGCCGGGCTCGGGGCGAGGAACACGTCACGGATCGCCAGTTCGCAGCCGAGTGCGGTGCGGACCCGGTTGGTCAGCGCGCTGGCCAGCAGGGAATGGCCGCCCAGCGCGAAGAAGTCCTCGCCCACCCCGACCTCGGGCAGACCCAGCACCTCGGCGAACAGCCCGCACAGCACCTGCTCGCGCCCGGTCAGTGGTGCCCGGCCCGAGGTCTCGGCCCGTTCCGGATCGGGCAGGGCGGTGCGATCGACCTTGCCGTTCGGTGTCATCGGCAACGAGTCCAGCACGACCAGCGCGGAGGGCACCATGTAGTCCGGCAGCCACCCGCGTGCCTGCGCCAGCACCTCCTGCACCGGCACGTCCGTGCCCTGGAGGTAGCCGACCAGCCGCGCGCCACCACGCACGACGGCCACCGCCGCGGACACTCGCGGGTGGCGGGCGAGCACGGCTGCCACCTCGCCGAGTTCGATGCGGAATCCGCGCAGCTTCACCTGGTCGTCGACGCGGGTGACGTACTCCAACTGCCCGTCACCGCGCCAGCGGGCGAGATCCCCGGTGCGGTAGAGCCGACCGCCACCGAACGGGTTGGCCACGAACCGCGTCGCGGTCAGGCCGGGCTGCCCCGCATACCCGCGCGCGACCCCGTCACCGGCGAGGTAGAGCTCGCCGGTGACCCCGGTCGGCACCGGTTGCAGGGCACCGTCCAGCACGTACGCCCGGGTGTTGGCGATGGGCGCGCCGATCGGGGGCGCGTCGGCGTTCTCCGTGGTGATCGTGGCGGCGGTGGACCAGATGGTGGTCTCGGTCGGGCCGTACAGGTTGGTCACCGGCGCACCGGAGGCGGTGAGCCGTCGGGCCAGCGCGGCGGGCAGCGCCTCACCACCGGTCAGCACGCGGACCGGGTCGTGGCCGTGCTCGTGCAACGCCTGCCACAGGCCGGGTGTGGCCTGCGCGACCGTGACCCCGGCCGAGGAGATGAGCGCTGCGAGGGCGGCGGGTTCGCGCACGGCCGCGTCCTCGGCGATGACCACGGCGGCACCGGAGATCAGGGGCAGGTAGAGCTCCAGCGCGGCGATGTCGAAGGCGATCGTGGTCACCGCCAGCACCCGGTCGACCGGGGAGAGCGGCACGACCTCACGCATCGCCGCAAGGAAATTGACCAGGTTGCCCACCGTGACGAGCACGCCCTTGGGACGTCCCGTCGAGCCCGAGGTGTAGATCACGTACGCGAGCCGGTTCTCGGCGGCGGGCACCGCCAACTCCCCCGCCGGGTACTGCTCGATGGCGGGGTCCTCGGGGTCGACCACCAGCACGTCACCGGCCTCGACCCGGGCATCGGTGATCAGGCACAGCGGTCGCGCGTCGCCGAGCACGTAGGCGATCCGTTCCGCCGGGTGCGCCGGATCGATCGGCAGGTAGGCGGCGCCGGTCTTCTGGATCGCCAGCAGCACGACCGGTACGTGCGCGGATCGGCGCAGCGCCAGTGCGAGCACGCGTTCGGGACCCGCGCCGAGGGTGATCAGGTACCGGGCGAGCCGGGTCGCCCGCCGGTCCAGGTCCGCATAGGACAGAACGGTGTCGCCGCAGATCACCGCCGGGGCGCTGGGGGTTCGGCGCACCTGCTGGCCGACCAGTTCCGGCAGGGACAGGCCGGGTACCTCGCGGTCGGTGTTGTTCCGCGCCACCAACAGTTCGTGACGCTCCACATCGGACAGCAGCGCGAGCCCACTCAGCGGGGTGTCCGGGCTGAGCACGGCATGGCTGAGCAGACGGACCAGTCGCGTCGCGAGCGCCTGCGCGGTGTCCCGGTCGAACAGGTCCACGGCGTACTGCAGGACACCGTCGAGCCCGGCGGGTGATCCGTCCGCCGCGTGCTGCTCCACCAGGTCGAGTTCGAGGTCCACCTTGACCGTGCCGGTGCCGACATCGGTCACGGCGGCCTCGACCCCGGGCAGCCGCAGGGCCGCGGCACGGTTGTTCTGCAGGATCAGCAGCACCTGGAACAGCGGGTGCCTGGCCAGTGACCGCGCCGGGTTGAGGGCCTCCACCAGCCGCTCGAAGGGCAGGTCCTGGTGGGCGAAGGCCGCCAGGTCGGTGTCGCGGACCCGGGTCAGCAACTCGGCGAAACCGGGATCGCCGCTGGTGTCGGTGCGCAGCACGAGGTTGTTCACGAAGAAGCCGACGAGCTGGTCCAGCGCCTCGTCGGTGCGGCCCGCCACCGCGGTGCCGATCGGCACGTCCGTGCCCGCGCCCAGGCGGGTCAGCAGTGCGGCGAGACCGGCCTGCACCACCATGAACAGGGTGGTGCCGGTGTCGCGGGCCAGCCCGAGCAGGCCCCGGTGCAACTCCGCGTCCACGTTCAGACTGATCTGCTCGCCCCGGTAGGAGGCGACAGCGGGACGTCGGCGGTCGGTGGGCAGGTCCAGTTGCTCCGGCAGGCCCGCGAGCGTGCCCCGCCAGTAGGCCAACTGCCGGTCGTCGGCCAGCAGTTCCCGTTGCCACAGCGCGTAGTCCGCGTACTGCACCGGGAGGTCGGGCCACTGCGGTTGCGCGCCCTGCACCCGGGCCGCGTAGGCGGCGGCGAGGTCTGTCCACAGTGGATCCATGGACCAGCCGTCACCGGCGATGTGGTGCAGCAGCAGGAGCAGCACGTGCTGGGACGGACCGGTTCGGAACAGGGTGACCCGGATCGGCGGCTCGGTGAGCAGGTCGAACGGGGCACGCGCGGCCTCGGCCACCTGCTCGGGACCGCCATCGACCACCACCATGCCCGGGACCTGGTCCAGGACCTGCTGGTACGGGGTGTCCCCGTCGAGCGGGAACACCGTGCGCAGGCTCTCGTGACGGGCCACGAGGTCGCCGACGGCGAGGCCGAGCGCGGGCACGTCGAGGTCACCGGTGAGCGACACGGCCAGCGCGATGTTGTACGTGGCGCTGGGACCGTCGAGCCGGTTGAGGAACCACAGCCGGTGCTGGGCGAACGACAGCGGCAACCGCGCGGGGCGCGCACGGCGGGTCAGCGCGGGCCGGGCGCTTCCGGTGCCGGTCAGCCGGGGCGCCAAGCCCGCGGCGGTCGGCGTCTCGAACAGCGCGCGGATGGGCACTTCCACGCCGAAGGCCGTCCGGATGCGGCTGATCAACTTCGTGGCCAGCAGCGAGTGCCCACCCAGTTGGAAGAAGTCGTCCCGCGGGCCCACCTCGGCGATCCCCAGCACCTGGCCGAACAGCGCGCACAGCACGGCCTCCTGGGGCGAGGCCACACCCAGCGGACCGGCGGCCACAGCGGGCTCCGGATCGGGCAACCGGGCGGGGTCGAGCTTGCCCGAGGGCTTGAGCGGCAGCTCGGGCACGGGCACGAAGCTCGTGGGCACCATGTACTCCGGAAGCCGATCCCGCAGTTGCGCGCGCAGCTGATCCAGGTCGACCGGCTCGGCCGCCGGGACGACGTAGGCCACCAGCCGCAGCTCACCGAGGTGGTCCCGGCGTGGGAGAACGGATGCCCGCGCCACCTGTGCGCTGCCGAGCAGGCACGCCTCGACCTCGCCCGGTTCCACCCGGAAGCCGCGGATCTTCACCTGCTGGTCGGCCCGGCCGAGGTGTTCGAGGGCGCCGTCACGGTTCCACCGGGCCAGGTCTCCCGTGCGGTACAGGCGCTCGCCCGCCGGTCCGAACGGGTCCGCCACGAAGCGCTCGGCGGTCAGCCCAGGGTTGGCCGCGTAGCCGCGCGCGAGTCCGGTACCGGCGAGGTACAGCTCGCCGGTGACACCGGGCGGCACCGGCCGCAACCAGGCGTCCAGCACGTGGCAGCGGGTGTTGTCCATCGGCCGCCCGATCGGCGGTGCGGCCTCGGCCAGGTCGACCTCGAAGGCGGTGGCAAAGGTCGTGGCCTCGGTGGGGCCGTACACGTGCCCGATGCGGGTGTCCGGGCAGCGCGCGAGCATGGCACGCATCGCGTGCGCGGAGGCGGCCTCTCCCCCGGTCCAGATCCGGCGCAGCGAGGGCGGTGCCGTGCCGGGTTCCTCGGCCAGTACGGCGAACAGCGCGGTGGTCAGGAACAGGTCGGTGACGCCGTAGCGCTCGATCTGCCGCCACAGCGCCGCGGCGTCGGGGTGCCCGGTGTGCGCGGCGAGCACGACCTGCCCGCCGTTGAGCAGGGTCGTCCACACTTCGTAGGTGTTGGCGTCGAACGCCGTCGAGGAGTGCAGCAGCACCTTGCCCGGGTCGCTCATCCGGCGGTCGGCGGCGAGGTGCACGACGTTGCGGTGGGTGACGGTCACACCCTTGGGCAAGCCGGTGGACCCCGAGGTGTGCATGACGTAGCAGGCATTCGCCGGGGCCACCGGCACCTGCGGGCTCGTGGCGGGCAGGTCGGGTACCTGCTCCACGAGCACCACGCGTGCGGGGACCTCGGTGGGGCGGTGCCGCTGGTCGGTGAGCAGCAGGCTGATCCCCAGCCGCGTCAGCACGAGGTTCGTCCTGGCGACGGGGTGACGGGTGTCCAGCGGGACGTAGGCGCCGCCCGCCTTGAGGACCGCCAACTGCGCCACCACCAGCTCCACGGAGGGCGCCAGCAGCAGTGCCACCGGCTGCTCCGCGGTCACGCCGAGCGCGATCAGGTGATGGGCGAGCCGGTTGGCCCGCCGGTTGAGTTCGCCGTAGCTGATCTCCTCCTCGCCGTCGCACAGTGCCACGGCGTCCGCGGGCTGGGCCTCGACCAGTTCCGGGATCGTGCGGTCCAGCACCGGCCGCGCGGTGTCGTTCCACTCGCGCACAACGAGTTCCCGCTCAGTGGCGGCGAGCAGTTCGGCACGGCTGATGGGCGCGTCCGGGTCGGCGGACACGGCTCGGAGCACGCGGATCAGGCGGTCCGCCAACTCCTGGGCGGTCTGCCGGTCGAACAGGTCGGTGGCGTACTCCAACTCCCCGTGCAGGCCGGCCGCTCCGTGCTGCTCGCTGAGCGCGAAGGTCAGGTCGAACTTGGCCACCCAACTCGCCGGGGCGACCTCCCGCACGCTCAGGCCGGGCAGTTCGGGATCGGGCTCGGTGTCGTGCTGGAGTACGAGCATGACCTGGAACAACGGGTTGTGCGCCAGCGAACGGGCGGGGTTGAGCACCTCCACCAGCCGCTCGAAGGGCACGTCCTGCTCGGCGTACGCGGCCAGGTCGGCGTCCCGCACGCGGGCCAGCAACTCGGTGAAGCCCGGGTCGCCGCTGGTGTCGGTGCGCAGCACGAGCGTGTTCACGAAGAACCCGACCACCTCGTGCAGCGCCTCGTCCGGGCGTCCGGCGACCGGCGTGCCGATCGGGATGTCCGCACCGGCGCCGAGCCGGGTCAGCAGCACCGCCAACGCGGCGTGCACGACCATGAACAGCGTGGTGCCCGAGCTGCGCACGAGACGGGTCAGCGCGGCGTGCAGCTCACTGTCCACTGTGAACTCAATGGTGCCGCCCTCGTGGCTGGGTCTTGCGGGGCGCGGCCGGTCGGTGGGCAGGTCGAGCAGTTCCGGCAGGTTCGCCAACCGCTCGAAAGCCGAGTCCGGCAGCGCGGGCTGCCTCAGCACGTGGTCCGCGTACTGCACGGTGAGTGGCGGCCAGTTCGGCTCCTGACCGGCACACCGCGCGGTGTACGCCGTCACCAGGTCGCGCCGCAGCACGGCCTCGGACCACCCGTCGGTGACGAGGTGGTGCATCAGCAGCACGAGCACGTGTTCGGTGTCGCTGGCGGCGAACAGGGTTGGCCGGAACGGGACCTCGGTCTCCAGGTCGAAGGCGTGCCGGGTCTCGGTGAGCACCGCCGCGGCCAGATCAGCCGTCTCCACAAGGGAAGTCCGCACCGGGGTGTGCTCCAGCACCGTCTGCACGGGTTCGCCGTCGACCTCGGAGAACGCCGTGCGCAGTGTTTCGTGCCTGCGCACGAGGTCGTCCACCGCGGCGCACAACGCGGCCCGGTCCAGGGCACCGGTCAGCTTCAGGGCCAGCGGCACGTTGTAGGTCGTGCTCGGCCCGGAAAGCCGGTGCAGGAACCACAGCCTGCGCTGCGCGTGCGACAGCGGCAGCTTGTCCGGTCGAGGGAGCTGGCTCACCGGGCTCGCGGCACGGGTGACGGTCGTCAACTGGGCGGCCAGGCCCGCGGCAGTGGGCGCCTCGAACAGGGCGCGGATCGGCAACTCCACGCCGAACACCGCGCGGACCCGGCTCAGCAACTTGATCGCCGACAGCGAGTGGCCGCCCAGCTCGAAGAAGCTGTCCCCAGCGCCGACCGAGTCGTGGCCGAGCACGTCGGCGATCAGCCCGCACAGGATCTCCGCCTGCGGCGTGTCGACCGGTGCGGCGGGCGTCTCGGGCAGGACGGCCACGGGTAGGCGGGGCGCGGCCTCGACCGGGTGCCGCGGGTCGGCGAGCACCTGGCCCAGCAAGCCGGTGAACCGGTCCGCCAGCCTGGACGCGGTGCGGCGGTCGTAGAGGTCGGTGGCGTACTCGATGACCCCGTGCAGACCGGCCGGAACCTCGTCCGCGTAGCGCTCGGTGAACCGGAACTCCAGGTCGAACCGGGCCACCGCGGCGTCGACCTCGACCGGTTCCACCGCCAGCCCCGGCAGCGACAGCTCACCGGAGGGCTGGCTTTGCAGGCTCAGCATGACCTGGAACCACGGGTGGTGCGCGAGGGACCGGGTCGGTTTCAGGGCCTCCACCACGCGGTCGAAGGGCACGTCCTGGTGCGCGTAAGCGGCCAGATCGGCCTTGCGCACCCTGGCCAGCAGCTCGCGGAAGCTCGGGCTGCCGGACAGGTCCACGCGCAGCACGAGGGTGTTGACGAAGAAGCCGACCAACTCGTCCAGTGCCAGGTCGGAGCGCCCGGCCACCGGCACGCCCACGGCGATATCGGTGCCCGCGCCGAGTTCGGCCAGCAGCGCGGCGAGTGCCGCGTGCAGCACCATGAACGTCGTCGTGCCGCTGGCGCGGGCCAGGTCGAGCACGGCCTTGTGCAGACCGGCGTCGAGGGCGAACTCGATTTC
Source organism: Kutzneria viridogrisea DSM 43870 (assembly GCF_000525635.1). NCBI lineage: Bacteria > Bacillati > Actinomycetota > Actinomycetes > Pseudonocardiales > Pseudonocardiaceae > Kutzneria > Kutzneria viridogrisea. The sequence goes on along the minus strand of NZ_CP007155.1, from coordinate 4,351,653 downwards.
CGCGCCGCGGTGTGAGGCCGCTGCTGGCCGGGGCCGGTCGGCGGGCAGCTCGACGAGCTCGGGCAAATCCGCCAGCGCGACGCGCCAGAACTCCAGCTGCCGGGACATCAGGCTGCTGGGGTCCTCCGGGCTGCCGAGCAGTTCTCGTTGCCACAGCGTGTAGTCCGCGTACTGCACGGACAGATCAGTCCACTGTGGAGCCGCACCGGCCCGCCGCGCCGCGTACGCACGGGCCAGGTCACCGGCCAGCGGCGCCATCGACCAGCCGTCGCTGGCCACGTGGTGCACGAGCAGGAGCAGGACGTGCTCGGTGGGCGTGTGCCGGACCAGCGAGCACCGCAGCGGCGGCTCGGTCGCCAGGTCGAAGGCGTGGCCGGGCTCGGCGTCGTGCAGCCGCGGGCTGGTCGGGGGCAGGACGAGCTGATGCGGCTCACCGTCCTGCTCGGGGAAGATCGTGCGCAGGGACTCGTGCCGGGCCACCACGTCGCCGAGCGCCGCGAGCAGAGCGGGCCGGTCCAGCTCGCCGCGTAGACGCAGCGCGAGCGGCACGTTGTAGGTGGTGGCGGCGCGGTCCACCCGTTGCAGGAACCACAGGCGCTGCTGCGCGTAGGACAGTGGAACCAGTGCGGGCCGCGGCATCGGCCGCAGCCGGGGCCGTGCCTGCTCGGCCCCGTCGATCCGGTCGATCAACTCCGCGACGGTGGGCGCGTCGAACACCGCCGCCACCGGCAGGTCCACCTCGAAGGCGGCCTGGACCCGGCCGATCAGCCGCACCGCGAGCAGCGAGTGCCCGCCCAGCTCGAAGAAGCCCTCGTCCACGCCGACCTGTGGCAAGCCCAGCACCTCGGCGAACAGCCCGCACAGCACCTGCTCGCGCTCAGTCCGCGGCGCACGACCCGGCTGGCTGCCGGTGGTGTCGGGGGCGGGCAGCGCCGCGTGGTCGAGCTTGCCGTTGGGGGTCAACGGGAGCGCGTCGAGCACCAGGACCGCCGAGGGCACCAGGTGCTCGGGCAGCGTGCTCGCCAGGTACTCACGCAGTTGCCGGGGTTCGGTGCGGCCGCGGGCCACCACGTAGCCGACGAGCCGCCGGTCACCGGGCCGGTCCTCGCGGACGACCACCGCGGCCTGCTCGACCGCGGGATGCGTGCGCAGCGCCGCGGTGATCTCCCCCAGTTCGACGCGGAACCCGCGCACCTTGACCTGGTCGTCCACGCGGTGCAGGTACTCCAACTGGCCGTCCGCCCGCCACCGCACCAGGTCTCCGGTGCGGTACATGCGACCGCCGTCGAAGGGGTTGGCCACGAACCGCTGGGCGGTCAGCGCCGGTCGGCCCAGGTAACCGCGGGCCAGGCCGTCGCCCGCCACGTACAGCTCTCCGGGCACGCCGGGCGGCACCGGGTTCAGCTCGCCGTCGAGCACGTGCACCCGCGCGCCCGCGATCGGCCTGCCGATCACCTCGGGGCGGTCCGCCCAGGTGACGTCCACGGTGGCCTCGGTGGGGCCGTAGGCGTTGACCAGCAGCCGATCCCGCGACCAGACCGCCGCCAGGTCCTCGGGGCACCGCTCGCCGCCGGTGATCAACACTCGCAGCTCGGGCAGCTCGGCGGGCGGGACCGTGGCCAGCACCGAGGGCGGTACGTGCACGTGGGTGATCCGCTGCTCGGCCAGGGCCGCGGTCAGCTCGGCGCCGAGCACGGGGCGGGGCGGTACCACGAGGCAGCCGCCGTGCAGCAGCGCCAGGCACAGCTCCGCCACGGACACGTCGAAACTGGGCGAGACGAACTGCAACACCCGCGCCTGCTCGTCCACCCGGTAGGAGCGGGCCTGGTTGCCGACCAGGTTGGCCAGGCCCCGGTGAGTGACGGCAACCCCCTTGGGCAGGCCGGTCGACCCCGAGGTGTAGATCACGTACGCCAGGTCGTCCACGGACCCGCGCGCCCCGAGGTCCCCGTCCTGCCCACGGGTCGGCGCGGAGTCGATCAGCAGCCGGGGTGTGCCGTCCTCGGGCAAGGTGGCGGCCCCGGTGGGGTCGGTGATCACCAGTTCCGGCCGCGAGTCGGCCAGCAGGTGGGCGATGCGCTCAGCCGGGTAGCCCGGGTCCACGGGCAGGTAGGCGGCGCCCGCCTTGAGCACCGCGAGGATCGCGACCACGAGTTCGACCGAACGCGGCAGCGCCACCGCCACGATCCCGGCACTGGGCAGGCCGCGCGCCAACAGGTTCGCCCGCGCGTTGAGCTCCCGGTAGGTCAGCACGCGGTCCGCGCACTCCACCGCCGCGTTGCCCGGCGTACGCCGCACCTGCTCCTCGAACAGCTGCGGCAGGGTCTTCGATTCCGCACCCGGCCCGCCGTTCCACCCGCGCAGCACCCGGTACTGCTCCGGCGGGCTCAGCACGGGAATCGCCGTCACCGGACGGTCCGGGTCGCGCAACACCTCGATCAGTACCTGGTGGTACCTGGTAGCCAGCGCCTCGATCGTGGCCGCGTCGAACAGGTCCGTGGCGTACTCGATCGAGGTGCGCAGCTCGGTCCCGGCCACTTCCTCGACCACGAACGACAGGTCGAGCTTGGCCATGCCGGTCGTGACCTCCTGGATCCGCGCGTCCAGGCCCGGCATGGTGAGCTGGCCGTCCTGGTTGTTCTGCACCACGAGCATGACCTGGAACAGCGGGTGCCGTCCGGTCGAGCGGGCCGGGCGCAGGGCCTCCACCAGCCGCTCGAAGGGCAGGTCCTGGTGGGCGAAGGCCGCCAGGTCGGTGTCGCGCACCCGGGCCAGCAGCTCGCGGAAGCTGGGCCGGCCCGACAGGTCCGCGCGCAGCACGAGGGTGTTGACGAAGAAGCCCACCAGGTCGCTGACCGCGTCCTCGGTGCGCCCGGCCACGGCGGTGCCGACGGGGATGTCCTCGCCCGCGCCCATTCGCATGAGCAGCACGCTCAGCGCCGCCTGCAACACCATGAACAGCGTGGCGTTCGACTCCCGCGCGAGATCGGCCAGCGCGCCGCGCACGGCCTCGTCGACGAGGAAGTCGTGCTGGGCACCTCGGTAGGAGGCCACGGCGGGGCGGACCCGGTCGGCGGGCAGTTCGAGCTCGTCGGGCAGTCCGGCCAGCGCCTCGACCCAGTGGGCCAGTTGGCGTCCCGCCTCGCTGCCCGGGTCCTGCTCGTCACCGAGCAGTTCTCGTTGCCACAGCGCGTAGTCCGCGTACTGGACCGGAAGTTCGGGCAGGTGTGCCGCGGACCCGCCGCGGCGTGCGGCGTAGCAGGCCGACAGGTCGCGGACCAGCGGCGCGAAGGACCAGCCGTCGCTGGCGATGTGATGGCGCAGCAGGAGCAACACGTGCTCGGTGGCACTGTGCGCGAACAGCGTCGCGCGCAGCGGCAACTCGGTGGACAGGTCGAAGCCGTACCGGATCGCCTCGTCCAGGTCACCCGAACCGTCCACAACGGACATTTCCAGCAGCGGTCCGTCCGCGGGCAGGATGTGCTGGTACGCAATGCCGTCCACGTCCGGGAACATCGTGCGCAGCGACTCGTGCCGCCGCATGACGTCCCGGATCGCCTCCTGCAACGCGGCGCGGTCCAACGCCCCGGACAGGTGCAGCACGAGCGGGATGTTGTAGGTCGGGCTCGCGCCTTCCATGCGGTACAGGAACCACAGGCGCTGCTGTGCGTAGGACAGCGGAACCCGGTCCGGCCTGGGCGCGGCCACCAACTGGGGCCGGACCCGACCGCCGTGGCGCAGTCGTGGTAGCAGCTGGGCCGCGGTCGGGGCCTCGAACACCGCCCGCACGGGCAACTCCACGCCGAACACCGACCTGATCCGACTGAGCAGCCGGATCGCTGACAGCGAATGCCCGCCCGCCACGAAGAAGTCGTCCAGCGGATCGATCCTCGCCACACCCAGCACCTCGGCGAACAGCGCACTCAGCGCGCGGTGCTCCTCGGTCCACACCTCCTGCCGGACAACGGGTTCCGCTGGTTCGGCCTCGACCGCCAGCAGCGGCTCCCCCGCCACGACGACCGCGTCCGGGTCGGCGCAGAACCGCGCGAGCAGGTCGACCAGCTGCTCGACGAGGCGGGCGGCGGTGTCCCGGTCGAACAGGTCCGTGGCGAAGTCCAGCACGCCCTCGATGCCCGCGGGCGAGCCGTCGGCGGCCCGGTGGTCGCGCAGGTTCAGTTCGAGGTCGAACCAGGCGGAGGTGCTCGGCGAGTCGAGCTGGTCCACGCTCAACCCGGTGAAGCCTGTCAGCGGGGCGGATTCGTGCTGGAGGATCAGCATCACCTGGAACAGCGGGTGGTGCGCCAGCGAGCGCGCGGGGCGCAGCAGCTCGACGAGCCGTTCCACCGTGACGTCCTGGTGGGCGTAGGCGCCGAGGTCGGTCTCCCGCACGCGGTCCAGCAGCTCGCGGAAACTCGGCTGGCCGTCCGTGGACGTGCGCAGCACCACGGTGTTGACGAAGTAGCCGACCAGTTCCTCCAGCACGGGCTCCGGGCGGCCCGCGGTCACCGTGCCGATCGGGATGTCGGTGCCCGAGCCCAGTCGGGTCAGCAGCGCCGCCAAGCCCGCGTGCAGCACCATGAACACGGTGGTGCCGGTGGTCCTGGCCAGGCGCAGGACCTCGCCGTGCAGCCCGGCCGGGATCCGCACGGGGACCGAGTCGCCGCGGTGGCTGGCCACGGCCGGGCGCGGGCGGTCGCCGGGCAGTTCGATCCTGGTCGGCAGGTCGTGCAGCACTTCCTGCCAGTACTCGGTACCGGTGCTGGGCAGTTGGCCCTGCCAGAGCACGAAGTCCGCGTACTGCACGGGAAGCGGCTCCCAGTCCGGTGCCGTCCCGGCCACGCGGGCGGAGTAGGCCCGCGCGAGGTCGCGCAGCAGCGGTCCCTGCGACCAGCCGTCGCTCACGATGTGGTGGGCGGTGATCAGTAGCAGTCCGTCGGACAGCGCGAACCGGATCGGCAGATCGGTACCGAGGTCGAACGGCCGCCGAGCCTCGTCCTGATCCTGCTCCAGCACCACCTCGGCCTGCTCCGCGGGCATAATCCGTTGGTACGGCACGCCGTTGACGGCCGGGAACAGGGTGCGCAGGCTCTCGTGTCGGCCCATCACGTCGTTGGCCGCGGCTTGCAGCGCGTCCCGGTCGACCGCGCCGCGCAGGCGCAGCAGGACCGGTGAGGTGTAGGTGCCGCCCAGCCGGTCGCGGAACCAGAGTCCACTTTGGACTGGCGCGAGCGGGATGAGCTCGGGGCGGTCCACCGGCCGCAGCTGGGGACGCGCGGACTCACCCTCGCGCAGCAGGTCGGCCAGTTGCAGGACCGTCGGCGCGTCGAACAGCGCGCGGATTGGCAGGTCAGCGCCCAACTCGCCGCTGACCCGGCCGATCAGGCGCATGGCCAGCAGCGAATGTCCGCCCAGGTCGAAGAAGTTGTCGTCCACGCTGACCTGCCCCACACCGAGGACGTCGGCGAACAGCGCGCACAGCACCCGCTCGCGCTCGGTGCGCGGCGCGCGCCCAGTGGAGCGGGCACCGAAGTCGGGGGCGGGCAGGGCCGCGCGGTCGAGCTTGCCGTTGGGGGTCAGCGGAACCGCTGGGATCGGCACGAGGATCGCGGGCACCATGTGTTCGGGCAGGCGGGTCCTGGCGTGCTCGCGGAGGTCGGCGGCCCGCCCGGGGCGCAGCACGGGGTAGGCGATGATCCGCCCGTCACCGGACACGACCACCACTGCGCGCTCCACTGCCGGGTGCTCGGCGAGCACGTGTTCGACCTCGCCGAGTTCCACGCGGTGACCGCGGACCTTGACCTGGCCGTCCGCGCGACCGACGAACTCCAGCAGCCCACCCGGGGTCCACCGGACCAGGTCGCCGGTGCGGTACAGGCGCGCACCGGAGGCGGCGGCCACGAACCGGGTCGCGGTCAACCCGGGCCGCCGCAGGTAACCGCGCGCCAGTCCGGAACCGCCCACGTACAACTCGCCGACCACGCCGACCGGCACCGGGCGCAGCCATGCGTCGTACACGTGCACGGAGTTGCCCGGGATCGCCCTGCCGATCGGCACCGGACCTACCGGTACGGGCGTGCCCGGCTCGATGCGGTGCTCGGTGCAGTTCACGGTGGTCTCGGTGGGGCCGTACGCGTTGATCACGGTGACGTCCGGGTGCGCGCGGCGCCAGTCCGCCAGCGCCTCGCCGCGCAGCGGTTCACCGCCCAGCACGAGTTCCGCGGTGGGCGAGCAGCGGTCGTCCAGCATCGGCAGGTGGCTCGGGGTGGCCTTGAGCAGGGTCCCGCGCTCGCTGGTGGCCTCCAGCCTGGCCATGCGCACGCTGCCGCCGCAGACCAGTGGCGTGTAGAGGGCGGTCACGGTGAGGTCGAAGGCGATCGAGGAGTGCACGGTCGCGGTTCCGCGCGCGCTCGGGTAGGACCGGCTGGCCTGCTCCAGGTAGGCGACCACGGAGCGCTGCTCCACCAGCACGCCCTTGGGCGTCCCGGTCGAACCCGAGGTGTAGATCAGGTACGCCGGGCACCGCGGGTCCCGCGCCACCACCGGGTTCGCGTCCTGCTCGGGAAGTTCCGCCTTGTCGATCAGCAGCCGGGCGACCCCGGTGTCGGGAACCCGCGCGGCGCGAGCGGAGTCGGTGAGCAGGAGGGCGGGTCGGCTGTCGGTGAGCAGGAACTCGGTGCGCGCGGCCGGGTAGTCCAGGTCCAGGGGGACGTAGCCCGCGCCGGACTTGAGCACCGCCAGCAGCGTGATCACCAGGTCGGCGTCGTGCGGCAGGGCAACGGCCACCAGGTCCTCGGCCCCGATGCCCAGGCTGATCAGCTTGTGCGCCAAGCGGTTCGCCCGCCGGTTCAGCTCCTCGTAGGTCAGCTCGTCCAGCACCGCCACGGCGTCCGGCGTGCGTTCCACCTGCCGCTCGAACAGGTCGGCGACCGTGTCCGCCGGGCGCGGGTCCGCGGTTGCGCCGCACAACTCGGCCAGCTCGCGGCGTTCCTGCGGCGCCAGGTGGTCGATCCGGCTCACCGGCTGCCCGGTGTCCTTGGCGAGGCTGGACAGCAGTGCGTGCAGGTGCTCGACCAGTCGGTCCACCTGCTCGCGGGCAAGCAGGTCGGGGCGGAAACCGATCCGCAGCCGGAGTTCGTTGCCCGGCAGCACCATCAGGCTCAGCGGGTAGTGGTCGGCGTCGCGGTCGGACACGCCGGTGACGCGCAGCAGCTCGTCCGGTGTGGTGAAGCCCTCCGGGTAGTTCTCGAACACGAGCAGGGTGTCGAACAGCTCCCCGTGTCCGGCGAGGGTGTGCACCTGGGTGAGCCCGATGTGCTGGTGGGCAAGCAACTCGGCCTGCTCGTCCTGCACCCTGCGCAGCAGGTCCCCGACCGACTCCGACGGGCACAGCCGCACCCGGACCGGCACCGTGTTGATGAACAGGCCCACCATGGACTCGACCCCGGGTAGCTCAGGCGGACGGCCGGAGACCGTCGCTCCCAGCACCACGTCGGACCGCCCGGTGTGCACGCCCAGCAGCAGCGCCCAGGCCACCTGGAACACCGTGTTCAGCGTGACCCCGCTGCGCCTGGCGCACCCCGTCAGGTCCGCGGCAAGTTCCTCGTGCAGCGTCACGAGGAACTGCTCGGGATGCGCCCCGCCAGTGCGCTCGGCGGCCACCAGCCGGGTGGGCTCGTCCAGACCTGCCAACGCGTGCCGCCACGCGTGCTCTGCCGTGTCGCGGTCCTGGGCGGCCAGCCACTCCAGGTAGGTCCGGTAGCTCGGCGGCTCGGGCAGTTCACCGCGGTGCAGTGCGAACAACTCGCGCAGGAACACCTGCGTGGACCAGCCGTCGAGCAGCACGTGGTGGCAGGTGAAGATCAACCGGTACTGATCCGCCCCCAGGCTGATCAGCAGGAACCGCAGCAGCGGCGGGCGGTCCAGGTCGAACGGGCGGGCGCGCTCCTCGGCGGCGGCGCGGTCCACCTCGCCCGCGGCCAGGTGCACGTGCCGCCACGGCAGTGCCGCCTCGCCGGGGATCACCTGCACGGGGCGGTCCAGCCCCGAGGTGTGGAAGCTCGCGCGCAGGTTCGGGTGACGGGTCAACAGGGTGCGCGCGGCCTGGTGCAGCCGTTCGGGGTCGAGGCGGCCTTCGAGCGCGATGTCGTACTGCACCGCGTACACGTCGGCGGCGCTCTGGTCGTAGCGGGCGTGGAAGACCAGCCCCTCCTGCAACGGGGTGAGCGGCAGGAGGTCGACCAGGCCGGGGTGCGCGTCCTCAAGCCGCTCGACCTCGCCCTGGGACAGGCCGACCAGTGGCAGGTCCGAGGGGGTGCGGCGCGGCCTCGACGCGCCGGTGACCGCGGCGATCTCACGCAGCGCCGTGAACCAGCGCTCGGCCAGCTCGCGGATCTCCCGCTCGGCGAACAACTCCCCCGGCCAGGTCCAGGTCACCGCCAGCCGCGGGCCGTCCAGCGTGATCGCGTTGACCTCCAACGCGTACCGCAGCGGAGCGTCCGGGTCGGCGCCGCTGCCGATCCCGGCGGAACCAGTGAACCGGCCGAGGTAGTTGAAGCACACCTGCGGGGCGGCCAGCGGCGCGAGCTCCGCGCGGCCCTGCTCGTCGAGGTGGCGCAGCGCGCCGAACCCGGTGCCGCCGGAGGGAAGTGCCCGCAGTTGTTCCTTGACGCGCTTGAGCGCCTGGCCCGCGTCGCCGGTACCGGGGTCGAGCAGCGCCGGGTAGATGTTGGTGAACCAGCCGACGGTGCGGTGCAGGTCCAGCTCGGCCGCCGTGGCGTCGCGGCCGTGCCCCTCCAGGTCGACCAGCACGGCTCCGGTGCCACGCCACCCGCGCAGCGCGAGGGCGAACCCGGTGAGCAGCACGTCGTCCACCCCGCCGTGCACCCAGGCCGGTGCCGTGGTCAGCAGCGGTTCAGTGTCCGATGTGGACAGAGTGAGGGTGAGTTCGCGCGCGGTGGCGAACACGTCGCGGGCCGGGTCGAGCGGCCGCTCGCCCAGTGGCGGCTCGTCCCGTTCGAGCAGCTCGCGCCAGAACGGCAGCTCCTCGCGCCGTGGCCGGTCGCCGAGCAGTTCGGTCCAGCGGCGGAACGAGACGCCCACCGGCGGCAGCTCGACGGGCCGCCCGTGGGCGAGTGCGGTCCACGCCGAGTCCAGGTCCTCGGCGAGGATCCGCCACGACACCCCGTCCACGACCAGGTGGTGCAGCACGAGGTCCAGGTGTTCGGCGCGGTCCCACTTGGCCAGCACCACAACGCCGTCCTCCGGGCGCAGTTCCTCGGCGCCGAAGCACTGGGCCGCCGTCACGGCACCCGGTTGGGCGATGTCCAACGTCCAGTCCCCGGTCAGCCGCGCGCGCAGTACGTCGTGCCGGTCGAGCACGGCCTGCACGCCAGCGTGCACCTGGTCCTCGGTGAGCCCCTGCGGCACGCGTAGCCGCGCTGACTGGTGGAACCCGGTGATCGGACCGCCGGATTCGCGCAGCCACTGCATCATCGGGCTGGTCGAGGTCCGGCCGGTCCCGTCATCCACAGTGGACACTTCGGTGGTGGCGAGCCTCGCGACGGCCGCGAGCCGTGCGGCGGTGCGGTGCCGGAACACCTCGCGCGGGGTGATCACCAACCCGGCGGCCCTGGCCCGCGCCACGAGCTGGATCGAGGTGATGCTGTCCCCGCCCAGGTCGAAGAACCCGTCGTCCACGCCGACCTCGGGCAGGTCGAGCAGTTCGGCGATGAGCGAGCACAGCACCCGCTCGGTCGGCGTGCTCGGGTCGCGGTGCGTCGTGGCGAGGACCGGCTCCGGAAGCGCGCTCACATCGAGCTTTCCGTTGCGGGTCAATGGTAGGGCGTCGACCACCACGAACGCGCTGGGCACCATGTAGTCCGGCAGGGCCGCCGCGAGGTGCTGGCGCACGCGGTCGACCTCGACCGCACCGACGAGGTAGGCCACGACCCGTTCCGCGCGCTGCACGACGGCGGCCTGCTCCACCCCGCTGTGGCCGCGCAGCACGGCTTCGACCTCACCGAGCTCGACCCGGAACCCCCGCACCTTGACCTGGTTGTCGACCCGGCCGAGGAACTCCAACTCGCCGCGGGCGGTCCACCGGCCCAGGTCCCCCGACCGGTACATGCGGCTGCCGGGCGGGCCGAACGGATCGGCCAGGAAACGCGTGGCAGTCAGGCCACGCCGGTTGAGGTAGCCGCGGGTCACCAGCTCGCCCGCGATGTAGAGCTCGCCGCGCACACCGGCCGGCACCGGCCGCAGCGCCCGGTCCAGCACGTACATCCTGGTGTTCCAGACCGGCCTGCCGATGGGCAGGATCCCCGTGCGGTCCGGTGCCCCGGGTGGGATGACCAGTTCCGTGCAGCCCACGGTGGTCTCCGTGGGGCCGTACTCGTTGACCACGGTGACGCCGGGGTTGGCGGACCGCCACTGCCGCAACTGCTCGCCCGGCAGGGGCTCGCCGCCCAGGACCAGTTGCCCGCTGGGCGAGTACTCGGCGGGCAGGGTGCGCAGCAGCGCCAGGTGGCTGGGTGTGGCCTTGACGAAGCTGGGCCGGTCCACCGGCTCGGGGCCCTCGGCGAGGTCCACCAGGTGCACGCACCCGCCGGTGGTCAGCGTGCCGAACAGGCCGGTGGCCGTGAGGTCAAAGGCGACCGGTGAGTGCAACAGGGTCCGCCCCGCCGTGCTCGGGTAGGCCGACCGCGCCCAGGCCAGGTACTGGGTGAGCGAGCGGTGTTCGACCACGACGCCCTTGGGCCGCCCGGTCGAACCGGAGGTGAAGATCACGAACGCCGGGTTGGCGGGCAGGCAGGTGACCGGCAGCGGCCCGTCGGACTGGTCGAGCGCACCGAGCTCGGTCAGCACCAGGACCGGGTCCACGTCCTCGATCAGCGCGGACAGGCGCTGCGGCGGGTGGCTCGGGTCGAGCGGCAGGTAGGCGGCGCCCGACTTCAGCACGCCGATCAGCGCCAAGACGAGGTCCAGCGAGCGGGGCAGTCGCACGGCGACGAAGCGCTCCGGGGCCGCCCCGCGCCGGATCAGCTCGCGGGCCAGCCGGTTCGACCTGGCGTCCAGCTCCCGGTAGGTGAGCTGGCCCGTCCTGTGCACGACCGCGACGGCCTCGGGCGTGCGCGCGGCCTGCTCGGCGAGCAGGTGCACCACCGTCGTGTCGGGCACCGGGTGGGCGGTGGCGTTCCAGTCCACCAGCAGCTGGTGGCGCTCCTGCGCGGACAGGACCTCCAGCGCGGACAGCGGCTGGTCCGGGTTGGCCACGGCACCGCGCAGGACGCGCAGCAGCTTGTCCACGATCCCGGCCGCGGTGGACTCGTCGAACAGGTCGGTGGCGTACTCCAGGTGCCCGCGCAGCCCCGCCGACGGGTCGTGCCGCAGCCTCAGGTCCAGGTCGAACTTGGCGGTGCCGGTGAGCAGTTCCTCGGCGTCGAAGGCGGATCGGCCCTCGGGCACGTCGTCCAGCGTGAGCATGACCTGGAACAGCGGGTGGTGCGCGGCCGTGCGCGCGGGGTTGAGTGCCCGCACCACGCGGTCGAAGGGCACGTCCTGGTGGGCGAACGCGGCGAGGTCGGTGTCCCTGGTCCGCCGCAGCAGCTCGCGGAAGGTCGGGTCCCCCTCGCTGTCCACGCGCAGCACCAGCGTGTTGGTGAAGAAGCCGACCAGCCCGTCCAACGCGGGGTCGGTGCGCCCGGCGAGAGCGGTACCGACCGGGATGTCGCTGCCCGCGCCCAACCTGGTCAGCAGGGCGACCAGCGCCGCCTGCACCACCATGAACACCGTGCTGTCCGTGGACCGCGCCAGCGCGGACAAATCCCCGTGCAGCAACGAGTCCAGCTCCACTGGCACCGCGCCGCCCCGGTTGCTGGCGACCTCCGGCCGTGCACGGTCGGTGGGCAGCACCAGGCATTCCGGCGCATCGCGCAGAGCCGCCCGCCAGTACGCCAACTGCTGACTGGTCAGACTGCTCGGATCGGACTCGTCCCCGAGCAGATCCCGTTGCCACAGCACGTAGTCCGCGTACTGCACGGGCAGCGCCGACCACTGCGGCGCCCGCCCCACACGGCGCGCCTCGTAGGCCAGCGTGAGGTCCGCCGTGAGCACCCGTTCCGACCAGCCGTCGGTGATGACGTGGTGCGCCAGCAACAACAACGCGTCCTCGAACAGCACGGCGCGGAAGGCCGGTTCACGTTCCAGGTCGAAGGGCTGCCGTGCCGCCTGCCGCACGGTGCCCTCACCTGTGGACACCCCAGCCCACGGCACGATCCGCTGGTGCGGCACACCATCGGTCGCGGGGAACGCCGTGCGCAGGATCTCGTGCCGCTGCACGAGGTCGTCGACCGCGGCGCACAACGCGGGACGATCCACCTCACCGCGGAACCTGAGCAGCAGCGGCACGCCGTACCCCGCGGTCTCGGCCTGGTTGAGGAACCACAGGCCCTGCTGCGCGAAGGACAGCGGCACCTGGCCGGACCGCGGTGTGGCGACCGGCGAGGTGCGGGCCGCACCGGCTCCGTCCAGGCTCCGGGCCAACTCGGCCACCGTGCGCGCCTCGAACACCTCGCGCACGGTGAGCTCGGCGCCGAACTCGGCGCGTACCCGGCCGACGAGCCGCGTGGCCAGCAGGGACTGCCCGCCCAGTGCGAAGAAGTCGGCGTCGATGCCGACGCTGGCGAGTCCGAGCAGGTCGGCGATCAGGCCGCAGAGCTGGTGCTCGCGAGGTGTGCGGGGCGAGCGGCCCTGGGCCAGAGCCGCGAAGTCGGGTGCGGGCAGGGCCGCGCGGTCCACCTTGCCGTTGGGCAGCAGCGGCAACTCGGCCAGGGCCACCACGGCCGCGGGCACCATGTGCTCCGGCAACCGCTCGGCCACGTGCTCGCGAATCGCCGCCGGGTCGGCCTCGGCCACCACGTAACCGACCAGTTGCTGGCCAGGCCGCACCACCACTGCGGCCCGGCTGACGGCCTCGTGGTGCAGCAGCGCCGCTTGGACCTCGCCGAGTTCCACTCGGAAGCCGCGGATCTTCACCTGCTCGTCCGCGCGACCGACCAACTCCAGCGTGCCGTCGGCGCCACGCCGCGCGAGGTCGCCGGTGCGGTACATCGTGCCGCCGCCGAACGGGTTGGCCACGAAGCGCTGGGCGGTCTGCGCGGGCTGGTGCAGGTAGCCGCGCGCCAACCCGGCGCCAGCCAGGTACAGCTCGCCCACCTCGCCTTCGGCCACCGGGCGGAGCCGTTCGTCCAGCAGGTGCGTGGTGGTGTTGTGCACCGACGTGCCGAGTCGCTCACCAGCCGGGGCGAACAGGCTGTCGCCGCTGGCCTCGGAGCACCCGTACAGGTTGAGCAGCACGGCGCCGGGCAGGTGCTCGGCGAACCGCTCGGCCAGCGCGGTGGGCAGCGCTTCCCCGCTGCTGATCCACAACCCGCACGAGGCAAGCTGCTCGGGGCCGCACACCTCCAGGAACTCCGCGATCAGGCTCGGCACCACGGTGATGCGGCCGATCCCGTGCTGCGCGATGGCCTCGCCCAGTTCCACCGCGCTGCGTGCGGTGGCGGCGTCGGCCAGCACCACCAGGGCTCCGTGCAGCAACGGGCCGAGCAGCTCCGTGGACCCGTCGATGAAGCTGATCGAGCTGCGGGCCAGCACCGGCTCCTCGGCGTGGAACGGGTACGACTCGGCCATCCAGGCCAGCCGGTTGACCAGTCCCCGGTGCAGTCCGAGCACCCCCTTGGGCCGCCCGGTGGACCCCGAGGTGTAGACCACGTGGGCCGGGCTGAGCGGGGTGAGCGGCCGGACGCGGTCCGCGTCGGACGGGTCGGCGGTCGGCTGGTCGCGGGCGGCACGCACCTCCTCGGGGCCCAGCACGCACGCTGGCGCCGCGTCGGCCAGCATGAACTCCTTGCGGCTCACCGGGTACGCGAGGTCCACGGGCAGGTAGGCGGCGCCCGCCTTGAGCACGCCGAGCAGCGCGACGACCAGGTCCACCGACCGCGGCAGCACCAGGGCCACCACGTCCTCCGGGCCGATCCCGCGCGCGATGAGGTGGTGCGCGACCTGGTTCGCGCGCGCGTTGAGCTCGGCCGCGGTCAGCGCGCTCGCGCCGCACACCAGCGCCCGCGCCCGCGGTTCTCGCGCCACGCGGGCCTGGAACACCTCGGGCAGGGTGAGACCCCGCGCGCGCACAACCGACACCTGCTCGCCCCCAACGTTGATCAACCTCAACGGCGGAGGGTACGAACAGGTGATTTCTTCTCGTTATCGCCGAACCCGGCCCTGCTCACCAGTGCCGGACGCCGTGCTCGAAGCCGTAGATCACCAGTTGCACCCGGTCGCGGCAGCCCGGTGAACGGTCGGCCGGCAAGTAGGTTCGCGGGGACGAGCCGGGGTGGGCACTGGGCAATCCGGTGGGGAATTCCGGTGGTAAATACCGCCGAGGCAGCAATTCCCCTGGGCCTGTCGGAGCAGGCGGGGCCAGGGGCATTCCTCGGATGGCCGTAGCGATCGATTCTGACCGGTCAGTAACCTGCCCACGTGTCCTCGATCACAGCGGTGTTGGCGGCTCGGTGCCACCGCTTTGGTCCTGCGTGTGTCTACTGTGGAATTCCGGTGCTCCTGAACGACGAACCCGAGCACCCGGGGCACGTCTCCATCGGTGACCACCTGGGCCGGACGGCGGATGCACTCCATTCCGATCGGGTCAACGTTCCCGTTCTGCACCGATTCTGCCTGGAACGGCTGAACTGTGGCGACGAGCATTCCTGCCTGGGCTACGGGCTGGTCCTGCGGCGCGCCCACCTGGGCTGGGCCACCGAGCAGTACGAGATCGGCAGTTCCCAGCGGCAGTACCTGCTGCTGGGCATGCAGGCGGTACCGCTGCGCAACCCGGAGCTGTACCAGCGGTACTGGCGGGTGCGGAAGATGCGCTACGCATGCAAGGCATGCAGGTATTACGTCGGCTGGTTCTGATGCGACTGGAGCTGAGGACACGTGCTCGTTCGCCTCATCATCGGACTCCTGATCACCGCAGTCGGTCTGGCCGTCGCCGGTCGACGCGTGGTGTGGTTGATCCGATTGATCAGCAGCGGCCAACCGGCGAACGGCCGAATGGACGGGATCGGAACCCGCCTGCTCGCACAGGTACGTGAGGTCTTCGGTCAGCGCAAGTTGCTGAAATGGTCGATACCGGGCATAGCGCACTTCTTCACGTTCTGGGGATTCGTGTTCCTGTTGTTCACGATCCTGGAGGCATGGGGAGCGCTGTTCGAACGGGATTTCGCGGTGTGGTGGATCGGGCGCGAGCCCTGGCTGGGCTTCGCCGAGGACTTCTTCGCCGTGGCCGTGCTGCTGGCCATCGTCACCTTCGCGGTGCTGCGGCTGCGCGACTCGGCCGCGCGCAAGCAGCGCGCCTCCCGGTTCTACGGCTCGCACACCGGGGCGGCCTGGCTGGTCCTGGCCATGATCAGCGCGGTGGTGCTGACCCTGCTGCTGTACCGGGCCGCGCAGGTCAACACCGGCTACTTCCCGTTCGGCGACAGCGGGTGGCCGTTCGCCTCCTGGCTGCTGGCACAGCCGCTGGCCGGGCTGGGCACGGCCGTCAACGGGGTGCTCGAGACGGTGTTCCTGCTCGCCAACATCGCCGTGATCATGGGCTTCCTGGTGTTCGTCGTGCACTCCAAGCACCTGCACATCTTCCTGGCCCCGCTCAACGTGAGCACCAAGCGGCTGCCGGACGCGCTGGGCCCGCTGCTGCCCGTGGAGTCCGGCGGCAAGCCGGTGGACTTCAGCGATCCCGGCGAGGACGACCTGTTCGGCCGGGGCAAGGTGGAGGACTTCACCTGGAAGGGCATGCTCGACTTCGCCACCTGCACCGAGTGCGGTCGCTGCCAGAGCCAGTGCCCGGCCTGGAACACCGGCAAACCCCTGTCCCCCAAGCTGGTCGTCATGGACCTGCGGGACCACCTGTTCAGCCGCGCCCCGTACCTGCTGGGCGGCACCGAGAACGGGCAGGAGCCGCCCCCGCTGGTCGGCACCGCCGAGGCGGGCGGCGTGATCGACCCGGACGTGCTGTGGTCCTGCACCACCTGCGGGGCCTGCGTGGAGCAGTGCCCGGTGGACATCGAGCACGTGGACCACATCGTGGACATGCGCCGCTACCAGGTCATGATCGAGTCCGCCTTCCCCACTGAGCTGGGCGCGATGTTCCGCGGGCTGGAGAACAAGGGCAACCCCTGGGGCCAGAACAACTCCGAGCGCCTGGACTGGGCCAGGGACCTGGACTTCGAGGTGCCGGTCGTGGACGGGCAGCTCGGCGAGGACGTGGAGTACCTGTTCTGGGTCGGCTGCGCGGGGGCGTTCGACGACGAGGCCAAGAAGACCGTGCGGGCCACCGCGGAGCTGTTGCACATCGCCGGGGTGGACTACGCCGTGCTGGGCACGCGTGAGCGGTGCACCGGCGACCCGGCCCGCCGCTCCGGCAACGAGTTCCTCTTCCAGCTGCTGGCCGGTGAGACCGTGGACCTGCTCAACGGCACGTTCGGCGACCGCGAACCGGCCCGCCGCAAGATCGTGACGACCTGCCCGCACTGCATGAACACGCTCGGCCGCGAGTACCCGCAGCTGGACGGCAACTACGAGGTCGTGCACCACACGCAACTGCTGAACCGGCTAGTGCGCGCGGGCAAGCTGACCCCGATCCGGCCCGCCGACGAGTCCTCGCAGCCGATCACCTTCCACGACCCGTGCTACCTGGGCCGGCACAACAAGGTGTACGCCCCGCCCAGGGAGCTCGCGGGCGCGACCGGCGCCACCCTCCAGGAGATGCCCCGGCACGCCGACCGGTCCCTGTGCTGCGGCGCGGGCGGCGCGCGCATGTGGATGGAGGAGCGCATCGGCAAGCGCATCAACCTCGAACGCGTGGACGAGGCGCTCGCGACCGGCGCCGGGACCATCGCCACCGCCTGCCCGTTCTGCCGCGTCATGCTCACCGACGGGCTGGTGCAGCGGCAGAGCGAGGATCTGGCCAAGAACACCGTGGTGCGCGACGTGTCCCAGTTGCTGCTGGAGGCTGTTCGGCGGGAGCCCCTCACCCCGTGAGCCTGCCCAGCAGCAGGTCCAGTCGTGCCTGGTGCTGGGCAGGGCGCAGGCGTTGCCCGCTGGTGAGGGTGGCGAGGCCGTGCAGGGCGCTCCAGACCACTTCGGTGAGGGTTTCCAGGTCGTGCCCGCCCGCGAGGGGTTGGACCGCGGTGAGGATCTCCCCGAAGGCGGCTCGTAGTGGGGCGGGCGCCTCGCTGGTGCCGAAGGCGAGGTCGGTCGGCCGCACGAACATGACCTCGTACAACGCGGGCCGGGCGCTGGCGAAGTCCAGGTAGGCGACGGCCAGTGCGCGCAGCGCCGCGGCGGGTTCGGCGTGTGCGGTGCGGGCGGCGCGCAACTGCTCGGCGAGCACGCCGAAGCTCTCGATCGCGACGGCCCGCACGATGGCGTCCTTGCCCTTGAAGTGGCTGTACAGCACGGGTTGGCTGTATTCGACGCGCTCGGCGAGGCGGCGGGTGGTGACGGCCTCCCAGCCCTCGGTCTCGGCGAGTTGCCTGGCCGCGTCGACGATCAGCTGGTGACGTTCGGCGCGTTCGCGCTCCCGGCGCTGCTGGATGGCCACGCCCCCGATGCTAGCACTGCTAGACATGCGGGCACGGCTAGCTTAGTGTTGCTCGCGCAGCTAGCACTGCTAGATCCTTCGAGCGGGGGAAGAACACCATGTCTCTCAAGCGGGTCACCACGGTCCTCGCCGCGCTGGTCGTCCTGGCGGGCTTCGGCTTCGGCCTAGACTTCCTGCTCAACCCGCAGGCGGCCGCGGGCTTCGGCATCACCCCGTGGCCCCAGGGCGAGGCCACCGGCTACTTCGTGGTCAAGGGCGTGCGCGACCTCGCCTACGGGCTGGTCGCGCTGATCCTGCTGCTGCACGGCCAGCGCCGCCTGCTGGGCTGGGTCGTGCTGGCCGACGCGATCATCCCGCTCGGCGACTGCCTGGCCGTGATGACGCACGGCGGCACCGTGGGCTACGCACTGGCGGTGCACGGTTCAGCGGCGGTCCTGGTGCTCATCACCGCGGCCCTGCTGCTGCGCGAGAAGCCCCAGGTGGTCAGCGCACAGTGATGATCCGCCGGTAGGCCGCACAGCCGTGCGGCTCACCGACCGGCTGGCCGTCGACCTCCACCCAGGCGTGCGCGCCGAACGGTGCGGTGCGCACGCCGGAGCACCACGTCGGCCACACACCACGCAGGCGGCACAGCAAGGCCGTGGCCAGTGACCGCTGGAGGCAGAACTGGCCAGCGCACAGCAGGCTGACCGCGACGACATCCTCGCGAGCGGCAAGGGCCTGCGCAGCGGTGGCGGGCGCGGCGCGGCGGCGGACGAAGCCCAGCACGGCCCGTATGCGCCGCGGAGAAGTACGGGCCAGGGCGCGGGCGGCGAGCACCGCGAGCCACGGAAGGACACGACGAGTGGGCGGCAGCTTCCTCTGCTGCGACAAGGACATCGGGACCGTCATGCGTGCACCAGACCGGCCTTGACGAGCGTGTCGACGATGCGGGTGACGTCGCCCTGCGCACGGGCAGCGGCATCAGGGTGCCACTGGCTCAGGCAGTTGGCCGCCGAGGTGGCGGTGCCGCCGTCGAGCAGGTGGCGCAGCACGAGCGTGGCGGAGCGGTTGAGCTGGAAGTACTTGCCGAGGTGCTCGTCGAGCAGCACCGCCCCGTCCTCGGTCTCGGTCATGGCCACGTGGGCGCGCAAGGTCCAGGTCACGGCTCCTCCAGGGTGCGCAGCCAGCTCTCGCAAGCCAGCGTGGGGTCGAGCTGGATGAACGAGGACGGCGCGTGGTGCACGGAGACGAGCAACTCGCGGACGAGCCGGTCATCGATCAGGCCACGTCGGGCCAGCACCGAGTCGGCGAACAACTCGGCAAGGCCCGCGCGGTGGGCGCGGAAGCCCGCGTACACCTCGGCGCTGAACTCGCCCTTGCTCCTGCGGTCGAGGATGAACCCGGGCACGATCCCGCGCATCGCCTCGGCCAGCACCGGCTTGAACTGGTGTGGCGCGCCTCGGTCCTCGATGCGCACGGCGAGCGCTGCCGCCACGACGCTGTCGTCCAGCAGCGGCACCTCCAGCGGTACACCGTGTCGCCGCATCAGCCGGTCCGCCTGACGAACCGCCGCACTCGCGAGCCGCGCCTCGTGCAGGGCCCGGTGCTGCGCGCGATCGGCGGCCAACTCCTCGACCTCCCCGGCGACCTCCCCGTACAGGGCCCGCGCCGCCTGCACGGCCACGCGAGTGGCCCACGGCGGCATGCGCCCCTCGATCGACCACCCGAAGTCGGGTCGCTGGCCGCGTGGCCACGGTGAACCCAACAGATCGGCGCCGACGCGGAGCGACTGCCGGTAGGTCGAGCGGTCCCGCAACCCGGCCAGCACCGAGGTCAGCGGCCAGCGCCCCATGGCCCGGTAACCGCGGAGCCTGCGCAGACTGGCCAGCGGGCGGTCACCGACCAGGCCGTGCAGGTGCGCGACGGGCAGGCTGAACAGCTCGTCGCCGCCGTGCCCCGCGAGGTGGACGCGGGCACCGGAACCGGCAACCACCTCGCCGAGGTGAGCCAGCTTCTGCCGACCCCGGATCCAGGGGAACGGCAACTCCGGATCGGTCCACTCCCCCGCGCCGGGCGCGAGCCCGGCGAACATCATCGGGCGGCTGCCCGCGGCGAGCACCCGGTGCTCGGTGTCCACCTGGCGTGCGGCGCGAGCGGCCCACAGGATGTCCTCGTGCTCGGGGTCACGAGGTTCCTCCACCACCGACACCACCCGCGCGGCGCCGTGTGCGGCGATGGCGCACAGCGAGGTGGAGTCCATACCACCGGAGAGATCGGCGCTGACGGTGCCGCCGGGCCGGGTGCGGACCGACACGGCTGCGGTGAGCGCGTCACGGACCTCACGGGCGCCTTCGCCCAACGGGAGAACCGGGTCCGGGGCAGACCACCAGCGCACGGTGCTGCCGCGGCCATCCCGCTCGGCGAGCAGGTACCTGTCAGCGGGAACCGAGTGCACACCCCGCCAGGGCGACAGGTCGGACAGCCCGTGCGGCAACGCGGGCGCCACGAGCCTGGCGGCGAGCACTCGTTCGTCGATGCCGGCGCCGATCGCGCGGGCCAGCACCTCGCCGCGGTCAGCGGCCACTGTCACGCCCGCGACGCACGCGTGCCAGACCCGGCGCACCCCGGAGGCGGTTCCCCGTACCCGCAACCGCCCGTCCAGTGCGGCGATCAGGTGGAAGCTGCCCGGCACCGCGTCGAACGCGCTCGGGTCGCCGCAGCGGGCGAGCTTCCTGGCCAACTCCTCGCCGGTGATCCCGGCGAACCCGAGGAGGGCGACGGCCGCGGTCCGCGTCCGTGCGTGCAGGATCTCTTGCGGGGACCAGGAACCCAGCAGCCAGGGGCGCCCCGACGGGTGGTTCAGCACGCACCGGGCCGAAGGCCTGAGGACCAGCGCGGCGGGTCGCGCCCGCTCGCAGTCGGGCAGCGCGGCGAACCAGGAATCCCGCGGCGACTGCACTGCTGCTCCCCTCTCGTGTGCGCGGAAACCACCTGTGTGCCCGGGACAAATCCGTCCCGGACACACAGGTCCTGTCCCGGTTACGGGATGGGCGTGAGGCCCCAGGTGTCGAAGACGGTGCCGACCCCGCCCATCGTCAGCTCGGCGTAGTCGCCGATCTCCACCACCGCGGGTGGTTCGTAGAGGTCCTGTGCTTCCACGTGTCCTCCTCTTCTTCCTCCCGGGCGCGGCTCCGCACCCGAAGTCCACATTGGACACTCAATCGACTGCCTCGGCGATCACGGAGGCGAGCAGGTGCGGCGCCGTCACGTGGGCGAGGTGGCCCTGCCCCGCCAGCCGGACCACGCGTGCGGCGGGCATCACCCCGGCGAGGATGGCGAAGTCCGTGCCGAAGGGCGGGCTGCCCTCGTTGAGCGCGCCCACCACCAGCGTGCTCGGCACGGAGATCCCGGCCCAGTCGGTGAGAACCGCTTCGTGGCCGTTGATGGCGGCGATCTCCTCGACCACCGCCGCCACCAGCGGTCTCACCGAGGGCCACTGCTCGGCAGCCAGCATCGGGGCCACCTCGGTCTGGGACAGGCCCGAGATGTCCAGGGTCACCGTGCGCAGTACCTCGACCAGATCACCGCGCCGCGAGGCAGACACCAGGTCCGCGAACCGGTCCGCCCCGAACGGTCCCACGCTGGGTTCGTAGAGGACCAGCGCGCGCAGGTCAGTGCGCGACCTGGCCACCTCCAGCGCGATGAGGCCGCCATAGCTGTGTCCGAACAGGACACACGGCTCACCGAGGGCGTCGAGCACGGCGTGCAGGTCCTCGACCTCCGTGCGCAGCGTGTAGTCCGTCCCGAGTGGACCGCTCGGCGGGCGGCCCCGCCGGTTGACCACGATCACCGGGTTGGGCAGGACGATCGCCTCCACAACGGACCGCCACCCGGTCGCGTCGGCGATCGCCCCGTGTACCAGCACGATCGGCGGCCCCTGCCCGGAGCGGACCGTCGCGGCCAGCGCGGTACCGTCCGCACCGGTGAACACCCGCTCGGCCGTGGCGTGCTCAGCCACGAGCGACCAGTTCCGGTGGCAGTTCACGGCCCAGCGGGTGGTTGTCCAGCACCCGCACCCGCCCGAGGTCCGCGGCCACCACGACGAGCGAGCCGGAGTCCGCCGTCTCCCGGTCGTCGAAGGAGTCCTTGTCGACCACCGTGGCGTAGTCCAGCCTGGCCCCGGGCTGCTCGGCGATGCGGGCACGGGCGACCGCGGTCAGTGCGCGCACGTCGCGCTCGCCCGCGTCGTAGCGCAGCTTCGCCAGGCGAACCGCGTCCACCACGCACAGGGCGGCCGCACGTTCGGCTTCGTCCATCAGCGCGTTGCGCGAGCTGACCGGCAGGCCGTCGGCTTCCCGCACCGAGGGGCAGGGCACCACCTCGCAGGACCACCACAGGTCCCGCGCGAGCCGCTTCATCACCGCCACCTGCTGTGCGTCCTTCTCCCCGAAGTACCAGCGGTGCGGAACGCAGATGTGCAGCAGCTTGGTGCAGATCGTGGAGATGCCGGTCAGCATGTTGGGCAGCCTGGCCGCCTCGTAGCGGCCCTCCAGTTCGGGCAGGGTGATCCGGGTGACGTGGCCCGGCGGGTAGACCGCCTCGCGCGGGGGCACCACCACGGCGTCCACCCCGGCGGCCTCCAGCTTCGCCAGGTCTCCCTCGTCGTCGGAGGGATACCGGTCGGCCTCCGCGGACTCGTTGAACATCAACGGGTTGACGAAGATGCTGCTGACGACCACGTCGTTCTCCGCCCGTGCGCGGTCCACCAGGCTCAGGTGGCCGCGGTGCACGGCGCCGAGCGTGCCGAACATGCCGATGCTGCGACCGCTCTCCCGCAGCTTCTCGTTGTGCGCTCGGAACTCGATCGGGTCGGTGAAAACCTTCATCGGGACTGACCTCCGGTGCGACCGAGGGGACTACTTGATGGCCAGCGGGTTGATCGGGGAGCCCACGGCCCTGGTGAACTTCAGCGGCGAACCCGCGTAGAAGAACTCGTAGCGGCCGTCGGCCGCGCAGGACCTGGCCAGCTCCTCCAGGTCCAGGATCTCGGCCAGGGTCAC
Source organism: Kutzneria viridogrisea DSM 43870 (assembly GCF_000525635.1). NCBI lineage: Bacteria > Bacillati > Actinomycetota > Actinomycetes > Pseudonocardiales > Pseudonocardiaceae > Kutzneria > Kutzneria viridogrisea. Next base: position 4,328,952 of record NZ_CP007155.1, on the reverse strand, counting down.
GCCCATGTCCCTGATGAGCACCATGTGCAGCTCGAACATGCTGTCAGGGCGCTCGCCGGGCACGACCTCCACCGCGAAGTTGTCCGCGCCGACCACGGCCACGTCCCGCTCGCGCAGCCAGGGCAGGCAGCGCAGGCCGAGTCCGGGTTCGTTGCCGGTGAACGCCACCGGGTCGCGGTCGTGCAGGAACTTGGGCCACCAGCCGGTGCGGATCAGCAGGATGTCGCCCTCGCCGACGGTGACCCCGTGGGCCCGCTCGGCCGCCTCCAGGTCCTCGGGCGTGATGACCTCGCCGCCGTCCATCCAGTGCACCCCGCGCAGCCGGGCGAGGTCGAGCAACACCCCTCGGCCGACGATGCCCTTGGCCTGGGTCTCGATCCCGCACCGGGCCGCGCCCTTGCTGGTCACCTCGTGCCCGGGGTGGCCGTTGTACAGCTGCCCGTCGTAGTGCACGTGTGCCAGCGAGTCGTACTGGCTGCCCGCCTGCAACGGCATGAACACGTAGTCGTCGGCCCAGGTCAGACCGCCGGGCAGGTCCTGCTCCTGGCCGTTCTCCGACATCAGCCGGACCGGGTTCTGCCGTCCGCCGCCCGGCTGGGGGCCCTCGGCGTCCAGCGGGATGCCCAGGTCGAACACCTGCCCGGTGCGGATCAGCCCGGCCGCGGCGACGATCAGCTCCGGGGTGATCAGGTTGGTGGTGCCGCGCTCGTCCTGCGCGCCCCACCGCCCCCAGTTGCTCAGCTCCGCGCCCAGGGCACGGACCTCGGGCAGGTCTTCGGTCATCGCTGTCCTCCGCGGTTTCCGGGAAGGGGAATCGACACCACACGGGAAGCGGGAGCCCATTCCGAAGCGCGTTCGGAAATTCTCCCGGACGAGGACGTTACGCAATCAGGGCCGTGCACGGCGGAGCCGTTCCGGTCAGCTTGGTCAGCGACAGGTGAAGCTGGTCAGATTCGGTGAACCAGCCTGAATTCAGGGGGTCAGATCGGGCGTCACCGATGCCGCCGACAACCGCGCCCGCAGGGTGTCGGCCACTCGGCGGGCGTTGTCCGTGCGGTGCTCGCCGCTGAGCAGTTCGTCCCTGGCCGCGCGCAGCCCGAGCCGGACCTCGTTGATCAGCTGCTCCGGGGCCAGGTCCAGCACCGGGCCCAGCACGCAGAGCCCGCGGCACAGCTCGCCGCCCCGCAGCAGCGCCCGCATCAGGTCGATGCGGATCAGCGCCTCCACCGCGTAGGACCGCCCGCTCGTGGGCAGGCGGTGGCACCAGTCCAGCGCGTCGGTCAGCTCGGTCAGCGCCCCGTCCAGGTCGCCCAGCGCCAGCAGGGTCCGGCCGGCCAGCTGCGCCTCCCCGTCCCGGTCCAGGTGCGGCACACCCCGTCGGCCGCCCTCGTTGCGCTCCCGCAGGGCCTCGGCCTTGGCCAGCGCACGACGTGCCTCCTCGGCCAGCCCCGCCTCCGCCCACGCGCGGGCCGCCACCAGGGTCAGCACGGTGTCCAGGCCGTCCTCGGCCGGGCAGGCCAGCCCCTGGGTCGCCAGGCGGGCCGCCTCCAGGTGGTGGCGCGCGCCGTGCGCCAGGCGGGCCTGCGCGATGCGGGCCCAGCGGCGGGCCTCGTTGTCCTCGGCCAGGTCGGCCAGGTCCCAGGCCGCCGAGGCCTGGTTGTAGGCGGCGTTGCCGTCCCCGAGGTCGTCGGACATCCACGCGAGCAGGGTGCAGAACTTGGCGCCGAGCACCAGCAGTTCACGGCGCTCGGCGGGCCGCTGGTGACCCTGCAACAGGCGGGCGACGCGGTCACGGCCCATCGCCGCCCGGTAGATCAGTGCCGAGGGCGGCACGTGCAGGTAGGACAGCGCGATGCCGTGGAGCTTGCCGCGCACTTGGGCGAGGGTGGACTCGTCGGCGTTGGTCTGCGACACGCTCTGCACCAACCGGGCGGAGGCGCAGGAGTCGCTCACCAGCGGGGTCAGCCTGCGCTGGCCCACCGCGCCGGGCGAGGTCGGGGTGCGCGGGGACCCCGGCCAGACGGACCCGATGTCCACGTTCTCGTGCAGGTGCTCGGACAGCACCGCCACCACGGTCTCCGGGATGCCCTTGCGCGGGTAGGAGCCGCGCAGCCAGTGGTAGGGCGCCTTGGGGCTGACGGTGCCGTCACCGCGCAGCCGGTTGATCTCCCGCGCCAGCTTCTCCGGCGACCAGTTGAGCCTGGCCAGGAAGTCGGCCAGTCCCGTGGCCTCAGCCATGTCCGCGATCAGCTCCCCCACACCTGCCGAACACCGCGTTCGGTACCGAAGTCCAGGAATTCGTTACCGTACTCCCGGCGCGAGTGCGGATTGACCAGCGGTCCGCGCCGTTATTCACACTTACCAAGTTGACCAGCTCCTGACCAAGTTGACCGAACTCCCCTCTTTCCCGAAATCGGAACGACCCGCTCCAATATCTCCCGAGCGACTGTGCGTGCAGCCGAATTCCGATGACAAGCAGTGGGAGTACACCGGCGTGATCAACGAAGCCAGCAGGAAATGGTGGGTGCTGACCGGGGTCAGCATCGTCAGCTTTCTCGGCTGCATCGACCTGACGATCGTCAACACGGCCGCTCCGGACATCGGCCGCGACCTGCGGACGACCGTGACGCAGATGCAGCTCATCGTCAACATCTTCGTGGTCGCGCTGTCGATGTTCATGGTGACCGCGGGCCGGCTCTCCGACATCCTGGGCAGGCGCAAGGTGCTCTACGCGGGCACCGCCCTGTTCGGGCTCGCCTCGCTCGGCGCGGGGCTCGCGCCCAACATCCCGCTGCTGGTGGTGTTCCGGTTCCTGCAGGGCGCCTCCTGCGCGGTGCTCTACACCAGCTCCAGCACCATCGTGTCCAACGCCTTCCCCGAGTCCCAGCGCGGCAAGGCGATCGGCACCCTGTTCGCGGTCAACGGCATCGGCCTGGCCATCGGCCCGATGCTGGGCGGGCTGATCGTGGGCGCACTGAACTGGCACTGGGTGTTCCTGGTCAACGTGCCGCTGGTGGTCATCGCCCTGGCGATCTGCTCGGTCAGCCTGACCGAGTCCAAGGCCGACACCGACGTGGAACTGGACTGGCCGGGGCTGGTGCTGCTCGCGCTCGGACTCTCCGGTGTGATCTTCGCCTTCACCTTCAACGACACCTTCGGCTGGGGCTCCTGGCAGGTGCTCGGCACGCTGGCCGTCGGCGTGCTCGCCCTCGTGGTGTTCGTGATCGTCGACCGCAGGCAGCGGTTCCCGCTCATCCCGTTCAAGCTGCTGGCCAACAAGCTGTTCCTCAGCGCGGTGACCGCCGAGTTCTCGCTCGCGTTCTTCTACACCACCGCGCTGTTCCTGATGCCGCTGTACCTGAGCACGGTGCGCCACTACGACGAGCTGACCATCGGCCTGATGATGCTGCCGACCACCGCCACCGTGGCGGTGCTCTCCCCGCTGGTGGGCAGGCTGGTCGACAAGGTCGGTCCGATCATCGTGCTGACCACCGGGTTCGCCGCGTTCACCCTGTCCGCCGTCCTGCAGTCCCAGTTCGACGCGCACAGCGGGATCGGGTACGTGGCCGCCGCCTTCGTGCTGATGGGCATCGGCTGGGCGTTCGTGCTCGGGCCCGCCGCGGTGGCCGCCCTGTCCGCGGTGCCCCAGCGGCTGTCCGGGCTCGCCGTGGGTGCCACCTGGACCTTCCACAACTTCGGCGGGGCGGTCGGCCTGGCCCTGGGCATGACCCTGTTCCGCGGGTTCGGCGAGAGCGCCCTGCGCGGTGGCCTGGCGACACAGGGCGCGACCGCGGGGCCGTGGACCGCCGAGGTCGTGGCCAAGCCCGGCTCGGCGGCGGACCTGCTCCAGCAGCACGCGGGCCTGGGCCAACCCGCCGCGGGCGACCTGGTGGACTCGCTGTTCGCCGCCGGGGACCGGGCGGCGATGCTGCTGCTGGTCGGCACCTCGCTGGTCGCGATGGTGACGATCTTCGTGCTGGGTCGGCTGCGCGGCCGCGACCAGGGGCAGGTCGCCGAGACCGCCCAGGAGGAGCCTGCGGACCTGCCCGCCTCCTGAGGCGGGTCCGCGTACCGGCCGCCCGGCCACCCCTCGGCCGGGCGGCCCTCCCGCGTTCACCCGCGCACCGGGTGCACCTCGGTGGCCGTGCACCAGGTGCCCGCCTGGGCGAGGAGCTGGATCGCGTTCTGCGAGGGCGAACCGGCCTCGGTGGTGTGCGCGATCAGGGTCTGCTCCGGGGACCGGGCGATGGCCAGCGCCTGCTGGGTGACGGTGATCCGGCCCACCAGCGGGTGGCGCAGCTCGTAGTCGGCGGCGTCGCAGGGCCGGATGCGGTGGTCGGCCCACATCGTGACGAACTCGGGGCTGCGCACGGTCAGCTCGCCGATCAACGCCGCGAGCAGCCCGTCCTCCGGGTGCTTGCCCACGGCCAGGCGCAGGTTGCCCACCAGGGCGCGGGCCTTGCGCGGCCAGTCGGCGTACAGCTCGCGGCTGTGCGCGTCGAGGAAGATCATCCTCGCCGCGTTCGGGCGATCCGAGGGGCGCTCGGGACTGGTCGGGTCCACGTGCCCGGCGAGCAGCGCGTGGCCCAACGGGTTCCAGGCCAGCACGTCGGTGCGGCGGCCCTGCACCACTGCGGGCACGTCACCCATGAGCCGCAACAGGTCCAGTGTGGCCGGGCTGACCCGCTCCGGCCTCGGGCGGCTGGCCGCCACCGTGCGCGAGACCGCCGCGGCCAGCCGCCGCAGGTGCTCGCGCTCGTCCTGGTCCAGCAGCAGGGCGGTGGCGATGGCGTCCAGCACCGCGGGCGAGGCGTTGAGCGACTGCCCCTGCTCCAGCCTGGTGTAGTACGAGGCGCTGATCCCGGCCAGCTGGGCCAGTTCCTCACGGCGCAGCCCGGGTACCCGGCGTCTGGCGCCCGCCGGGCAGAGCCCCACGTCCTCGGGGCGCAACTGGGCTCTTCGTGCCTGCAGGAACTCACCGAGCTGACCGGGTCCACCCATCCGTCGAGTATGCGCGCTGCGGACTGCCCGCAGCCACACCCCAGCAGGGATAGGAAAACCCGGGGCTGGCTGGGACACCGCAAGATCGGCAGAGTGGGCGGCGAGGTTTGTGCGGCAACAACAAACAGGGGGGATCATGGTGCGGCAGATCGTGCTGGGCGACGTGAGCGTCACCAGGGTGGGCGAGTACTACGGCTCGGTGCACCTGGCCCCCCAGGCGTTCTTCCCGGAGGCACCCGACGGGGCGTGGCTGGACCACAAGTCCTGGCTGGCGCCGGACTTCTGGGACACCGACGCCAACCACTGCATGACCGCCGTGCAGACCTGGCTGCTGCGCAGCGAGGGCAGCACCATCCTGGTCGACACCGGGGTGGGCAACCACAAGGAGCGGCCGGACTCCCCGCTGTGGACCGGCCTGCGCACGAGCTTCCTGGAGGACCTCGCCACGGCGGGCGCCCGGCCGGAAGACGTGGACATCGTGATCAACACGCACCTGCACGCCGACCACGTCGGCTGGAACACCCGGCTGGACGGTACGGACTGGGTGCCGACCTTCCCCAACGCCACCTACCTGATCCCCGAACGCGAGTTCCACCGCTGGAACCCCGAGGGCGAGCACTACGACGGTGGCAACCAGAACGTGTTCGAGGACAGCGTCACGCCCGTGCACCGCGCCGGTCAGGTGCGGCTGTGGGACCTCAGCCACCGCATCGACAAGAACCTGCGGCTGGACCTGGCCCCCGGCCACACCCCGGGCTCCTCGGTGGTGACCCTGGAGTCGGGCACGGACCGGGCGGTGTTCGTCGGCGACATGATGCACAACCCGTTGCAGTTCGTGGAACCGGACACCAACAGCTGCTTCTGCGAGGACCAGGCGGAGGCCAGGGCCACCCGGCACAAGGTGCTCGGCTGGGCCGCGGACAACAACGCGCTCGTCCTGCCCGCGCACCTGGGCGGTCAGGGTGGGGCCGAGATCGTGCGCGACGGCGGCAAGTTCGCCATCAAGCAGTGGGCCCCCTTCGCCCGGATCTGAACCCGTGCCCAGACAGAGCGGCGCAGAGGCGCCCGATCCGGCTCAGCGGGCGGTGCTGCTCGGCACCCTCGCGGGCACCGTGGTCGAATGGTACGACTTCAGCATCTACGGCTTCCTGAGCGTGGTGCTGGCCCAGCACTTCTTCCCCGCCGGGGATCCCACCGTGAGCCTGCTGGGGGCCTACCTGTCCTTCGCACTCGCCTACGCCGTGCGCCCGATCGCGGGTGTGGCGCTCGGGCGGCTGGCCGACAGCGCCGGGCGCCGGGGTGTGCTCGCCGGGATCATCCTGCTGACCGGGTTCGCCACCTTCGCGATCGGTCTCGTGCCCGGCTACGAGCAGATCGGCATCGCCGCGCCGGTACTGATCGTGCTGCTGCGCGTGTTGCAGGGTGTGGGGGCCAGCGGCGAGTGGACACTGGGCACGACCTTCCTGCTGGAGAGTTCGCCGCGTGCGCGGTGGCCGGTGCTGGGCTCGTACATCTCGCTGACCTACTACATCAGCCTCACCCTCGGCACCGGCCTGGCCGCGGCGCTGTCCGCGGGCATGGGCCCTGCCTTCGGCACCTGGGGCTGGCGGATCCTGTTCCTGCTCACCGCGCCCATGGCACTGGTCGGGCAGTACATCCGCAAGCGGCTCGACGAGACCCCGGAGTTCCGGCGGATCAAGGCCGAACGGCAGGACGAGCCGCGGCTGCCGCTGCTCGGTGCGCTGCGCACGCAGTGGCGGCCGATACTGGCCTACATCGGGGTGTCCGCCCAGCAGCGGGTGGCCCAGTTCGCCCTGTCCACCTTCGTGATCACCGCACTCGTCGAGGCCGGTCTCGGCCAGTCCGGCGCGTTCCTGGTGAGCACCCTGACCTACGTGCTGTCCATCCCCCTGGTGCTGATCGGCGGCCGACTCGGCAGGCGCTGGGGTCCGGTGTTCCCGATGGCGCTGGGCATGGGCTGCCTCGCCGTCACGGCCGTGCCGACCTTCCTGCTGCTGGACTCCGGCCAGTTCTGGTGGACCCTGCTCGCCGAGACCGTCTTCTCCTTCGGCGTGGTGGTCGGCTCCGGCCCGAGCGCGGCGCTGATGATCAGCATCTTCCGGCCGGAGGTGCGCGGGGCGGCCACGGGCCTGAGCTACAACGTGTGCACCGTCCTGTTCGGGTCCACCGCCCCGCTGGTCGCCACCTGGCTGCACGGGTGGACCGGCAGCAACCTCGCCTTCGCCTGGTACACCGCCGGGATCAGCGTGCTCGGTGTGCCCGCACTGCTGGTGTGCCGTCGGTACCTGCGGGTGCGGGAGCGCGAGCCCGAACTGGTCGAGGTGCCCGGCTGAGCTCAGTCCAGGGCGGACAGGTCGGCGCCCCGGGTCTCCGGCATGGTGAGCACGGCCAGGGCACCGAGCAGACACAGCACGATGATGTAGCAGGTGAACACCCAGGACAGGTGCTGGGCCTCGAGCAGTTCACCCAGGTAGGGAGCGGTGCCGCCGAACACCGCATTGGACAGCGAACTGGCGATGCCGATGCCCTTGCTGCGGGACCGGGTCGGCAACAGCTCGGAGACCACCGCCGGGTAGACCGAGGCCACCGCGGCCCACAGCACCGAGGCGAGGAACTCGGCGGCGAACAGCGTCCAGCCCGCGTCGGTGACGATCCCGGTGATGGGGAAGGCGAGCACCGCGGAGCCCACGGCGAACACCAGCACCACCGGTCGGCGGCCGATCCGGTCGGACAGGCGGCCCCACAGCGGGAGGGCGAACAGCACGAGCAACTGGGCGAGGAAGGCGGCGAGGAACGCCGTGCCACCGGGCATGCCGTGCCTGCTGACCGCATTGCCGACACCGAACACGATCCACGAGTAGTACATGACCCCAATGCCCGCGCTGATCACCACGATGCGCACCCCGGAGCCGAGCAGCCGAGCTCGCGACCACTGTGGACTGTCCACTACGGACGATGACTCGAAGACCTCGCTCTCCACGGCGGTGCGGCGCAGGTGCAGCGCGAACAGGCCCAGCAGCCCGCCGAGCAGGAACGGCACGCGCCAGCCCCAGGTGGCGAGCTGCTCCGGTGGCAGCACCGCGGTCAACAGCGCGCCGAGCCCGGTGGCCAACAGGGTGCCCGCGGAGACGCTCAGGAACACCGAACTCGACCACAGGCCACGGCGTTCACGCGGAGCGATCTCGGCCACGTAGGCGTAGGCGGCCGAGGACTCACCGCCGTGCCCCATGCCCTGAGCGAGCCGCGCCAGCAACAGGATCACCGAGGACCAGGTGCCGAGGTGCCCGTAGTCAGGGACGAGCCCGACGACCAGGCTACTGCCCGCCGTGGTGAGCATCGTGACCACCAGCACCGCACGGCGGCCGATCCGATCAGCCAGCACGCCGAACACGACCCCGCCCAGCGGCCGGGTGACAAAGCCGACCGCGAACACCGCGAAGGTGCTCAGCAGCGCCGAGACGTGGTCGGCCTGGTTGAACAGGGCTGAGGCCAGGTATGCGGCGAACACCGCGTAGACGTTCCAGTCGTACCACTCCAGCGCGTTGCCGAACACGCTGGCCGCCAACGACCGGACCCGGCCCCGCGCGACCACGCCTGCCGAACGCGCTTGCCGCACAACGACATCTGCCATCTCATTCCCCCACGAGCAGTTCAGCCGTCAGGCGCGCGGCCAAGCTCCGGATAAGCAGCACTGGACCGCCGAACACCCCGGCCGCGACCGCGCGCATCTGCTCGTCGAAACCGAAGCAGTCCAACACCACCAGGTCGCACTGGTCGGCGATGCCCGCCACCGCGGCGGCCAACTCCCCTGGCGCCGCGTCGAACGGGTTGACCACCGCAGTCGCGAGCTGATCGGTGCCCAGCACGCGGCACCAGGCCCTGCGCGCGGGCTCGACCTGATCGGCCAGCGGTCGCAGCACCCCGATCCGCAGCCCCTTGGCGAGCCCGGACACCGCGTGCTGAGCCAGTTCTTCGGTGCGCAGCAACGGTTTTCGGTGCTCGATCTCGCCGAAGGACCCGCCGCAGGCCAGCAGCACCACGTCGGCGCCCGCACTCTCCGCGCGCCGCACGGCCGCGGCCACCAACCCCTCGGCGAGGTCGTGCCGGTACACCACCGCCCTGCCGTCCGCGAGCCTGGTGGTCAGCGCTGGCTCGCCGGGGCTGGGCGCCATCGCGGCGATGGTGTGCTCCGCCAGTCCGTCCAGCGCACCGTGTTCGAGGATGCGGCACGGCGGCAGCAGGGCGCGCAGCTCGGCCACGAGGTCCACGCGCGGTGTCTGCCCGATGGTCACCAGGCCCAGTGTCCGCATCCCGAGCTCCCGTCACCGCAGTCCCGGCGGGTTGACCTGGGACTGCCGGATGGCGGCCGACTCCAGGCCCCACTTGGCCATGATCTTCTGGTACGCCCCGTCGTCGATCAGCTGCTGCACCGCCAGGCGCAGGGGCTCGCTCAGCGGGGAGTCGTGTTTGAGCACGAAGCCGACGTGTTCGTCGTAGATCTTGTTGACGTAGGTCATCCGCCCGCGCTGCCGCTCGGCCGCGTACTGGAGGAACACGCTGGAGGAGACGAGCACGTCCATCTTGTTCTGGGACAGCGCGAGCATGCTGTCCGCCGTGCTGCGGTACACCGACACGTGGTAGTCCGCGCGGGACCTCGCCGCGCACTCGCCCACCCGCTGGTGCAGCACCTGCTCGAAGCTGGTGCCCGCGGTGGTGCCCACCCGCAGGCCGCACAGGTCCGCGGGGCCCTGGATGGGCGGCTGCTGGCGCCCCGCCCTGACCAGGAAGCCGAAGCCGTCGTCGTAGTAGGTCACGAAGTCGACCAGCTTCTTGCGCTCCTCGGTGACCCCGAAGTTGCCCTGGCCGAGGTCGTAGCGGCCGGACCCGAGCGCGGGCAGGATCTCGTCGAAGGTGGCGTCCTGCGAGTCCATGCGCACGCCGAGGACCCGGCCGACCGCCTGCTGAAGGTCGATCTCGACGCCGATCAGCTTGCCGTTGGTCTCGGAGTAGTAGCGGATGGGCGGGCTGCCCTTGGCCGCGGTCGCCACCCGGATCCGGCCGCTCGCGCGGACCTGTGGTGGCAGCTTCGCGGCGATGGCGGGGTTCGGCGCGATCCCGGACACCACGTCGGCGACCGGATCGCCCTCGGCACCGGTGTCTCCCGACCCCGCGCAGCCCGCCGTGAGCAGGGCTGTGCACAGCACGGCGGCCAGCACACGGCCCCTCACCGGTCGACCTGCACCCGGGACAGGAACGCGCGCGTCCGGGGCTGCTCGGGGTCGACCAGCACGCGCTGCGGCGGGCCGCTCTCCACCACCTCGCCGTCGTCGAGCAGCACCACCGTGTCGGCGACCTGCTTGGCGAAGCTCATCTCGTGAGTCACCACGACCATGGTCATGCCGCTGGCCGCGAGGTCCCGCATGACCGCGAGCACCTCACCGACCAGTTCGGGGTCCAGGGCACTGGTCGGCTCGTCGAACAGCATCAGCTTGGGCTCCACCGCGAGCGCCCGCGCGATGGCGATGCGCTGCTGCTGCCCGCCGGAGAGCTGCCGCGGGTAGGCCTGCTCGCGGCCGGTGAGGCCGACCCTGGCGAGCAGTTCGGCCGCGGTGCGCTCGGCATCGGCGCGGGAGCGGCCCCGTACGGCGATCGGCGCCTCGACGAGGTTGTCCAGCACGGTCATGTGCGGGAACAGGTTGAACCCCTGGAAGACCATGCCGATCTCGGCACGCCTGCGGGCGATCGCCGACTCCTTCAGCTCGTGCAGCCGGCCCCGGTGGCGGCGGTACCCGATCAGCCGACCGTCGATCTCGATCTCCCCGGCGTCGATCTTCTCCAGGTGGTTCAGGCAGCGCAGCAGCGTGCTCTTGCCCGAGCCCGAGGGGCCGATCACGCAGGTGACCTCCCCGGCGTGCACGTCCAGGTCCACCCCGCGCAGCACCGGGACCGCACCGAAGTTCTTGACCACCCCGCGCGCCCGCACCATCAGCGGTGCCGTCTCGTTCACGGATCATCCCTCCCACTGGGCGCCGGTCGCCGCGGTGCGGCCAGCACGGCCCGCCACCGCGAACGCAGCCGCTGCACCGGGGTCGGCGGCAGCTGGCGCAGCGCGCCCCTGGCGTAGAAGCGTTCGACGTAGTACTGCACCACCGAGAGCAGGCTGGTCACGATGACGTACCACAGGGTCGCCACCAGCAGCAGCGGGATGATCCGGTAGTTGCGGTTGTAGACCAGTTGCACGGTGTAGAGCAGGTCCTCCACGGCGAGCACGCTCACCATCGAGGTGCCCTTGAGCGTGCCGATCAGCATGTTGCCCGCGGCGGGCACGATGGAGCGCATGGCCTGTGGCAGCACGACCCTGCGGAAGGTGCGCCACGGGCTGAGCCCCAGTGCCTGCGCGGCCTCGGTCTGCCCCTGGTCCACCGACAGCAGGCCGCCGCGCACGATCTCCGCGGCGTAGGCGGCCTCGTGCAACACCAGCCCGATCACGGCCGCCGCGGTCGGGCCGATCAGGTTGACCATGTCGATGGTCTGCAGGGTCGGTCCGAACGGGATGCCGATGGACAGCGTGGGATAGAGCGCGCCGATGTTGAACCAGAACAGCAACTGCACCAGCAGCGGGGTCGACCGGAACAGCCAGACGTACCCCCAGCTGAGCGAGCTGAGCACCGGGTTGCGTGAGACTCGCATGACCGCGAGCACCGTGCCCAGCACGAAGCCCACGACCACCGTGACCACGGTCAGCCACAGGGTGACGACCAGGCCGTCCAGCACGGCACCGGAGGCGAAGTAGCGCGCCACGAACGGCCAGTCGAAGTTGGGGTTGGTCAGCACCGAGTGCAGCGCGAACCCGCAGCACAGCAACGCGATCGTCGCGGCGATCCACCTGCCGGGGTGCCGCAGCGGCACGACCTCGCGCGGGGCGGGCCGCCGACTGTCCGGTGGTCGCGGCGGATCGGCGACGGTACCGCCGATCGCGCCGCTTGCGATGTCCTCTGCCACGGGCTACTCCTCGGGACTGTTCTGGGCGAGCGTGGCCGCGAGCACCGGGCCGATCACCGCGAGGGCCTCCGGCCGCATCATCCGCCCGTGCGGGCTGGGCACGTCGTGCGCGCGCACCTGGCCGTCCACGTGGTGCCGCCACTCGGCGGCCAGGTCCCGGACCGCCTCCGGCGGCGTGACCGACCGGAACAGCAGCAGGTCACCGGTGTACCGCTCGGGCCGGTGTTCCTGCTGCAAGCGGTAGTTGCGGCGGATGACGCCGAGCAGGGCGGTGAGGGTGCGCTCGTCCTGGAAGAGGTCGGCGAGCACACCACCGGCCTCCCGCACGGCCCGTGCGAAGCCGTCCAGCCCGGCCTCGCCCAGCGGCAGTTCGGTGCTGTCCACGCCCAATGCTTCGCAGAGCAGAGCCAGCACCTCCTCGTCACCGGGGTTCGGATCACGGTTCGGGTCACGCACGACAGGTCCCGCGTCGACCACGGCGAGCAGTTCGACCCGCTCCCCCTGACTGGTCAACAGGACCGCGGCGGCCTGGGCGAGCACCCCACCGAAGGACCAGCCCAGCAGGTGGTACGGACCGGTCGGCCGCACGGACCGGATCTGCGCCACGTAGTCGGCGGCCATCTCGGCGATCGACTCCGGGGCCGCCCCGCACTCGGTGATTCCCCTGGCCTGCAAGGCGTACACGGGGCGGTCCCGGTCCAGGTGCGGCAGCAGCCCCGCGTACGGCCAGCCCAACCCGCCGAGCGGGTGCAGGCAGAACAGCGGTGGCAGCTCGCCACGGCTGCGCAGTCCGAACAGGACGTTCAGCCCGTCACCGTCCTCCGCCGCGGCCAGCCTGCGCGCCAGTGCCGCGCTCGTCGGCGCCTCGAACAGCGCGCGGACCCCGATGTCCGCGCCGAAGGTCACCCGCACCCGGTCCACCAGCCGGGTCGCGAGCAGCGAGTGGCCGCCCAGGTCGAAGAAGCTCTCCTCGGCGCCGACCGAGGGCAGCCCGAGCACCTCGGCGAACAGCCCGGCCAGCACCTGCTCGACCGGGGTGCGCGGCTGCCGCGACCGCCCGGTGGCGCCGAACACCGGTGCGGGCAGCGCCTTGCGGTCGATCTTCCCGTTGGCCGTCAGCGGGAGCTCGTCGAGCACCACGACCACCGAGGGCAGCATGTACTCGGGCAACCGCCGCGCGGCGAACTCCCGCGCCACGGTCCCGAGCCGACCGAATTCCTGTGACGCCGCAGGGCTGTTCGTGTGCCGCTGGGTGCCGTCCACGACCGCGACCGGCCCGCTCCGCTCGGTGAGGAAGTACGCGTCGAACCGGCCCACGCCCGCCTGCGACACGTGGGTGCTCACCCGGTAGCCGAACCGGGCGCCCACCTCGTGCAGGTCCTCGGGCAGCACGCCCTCGACCCGGGCCAGCGCCGCGAGCACCTCGGGCAGCGGCCGCCCCTCGGCCAGCACGCTGCTCGCGGCCACGTCACCGGCCAACCTCCGGTCGGGCAGGCCGACGAGCCGGAACTCGCCACGCTGCCCGGCGCCCAGCCAGTCCACCAGCTCGCCGATGCCGCCCACCCGAAGTTCGGGAATATCCATTGTGGACACCACGTGCGGGGCCTCGGTGTGCAGTACGACGTCGTAGCGGTAGCGGGACAACTCGTTGTCGTACCGGCCACGCTTGAGCGCGACCTCGGCAGCGGCGATGCCGGGTACCGCACGGCTCAGCGCCGCGAAGAACTCCGGCGCGATCAGCAGTTCGTTCTCACGGGGCAGCCGCTGTTCCACCGCCCTGCGCACCTGCGCGGGGTCTTCGTCGCCGGTGCACCGGTGCAGCTGGGTCGCGGTGTGGAACAGCGGCGCCAGCCGCAGGTCGCGCACGTCGCCGACGAAGACCCGGCCGCCGGGCGCGAGCAGCGAGGTCACCGAACGGAGCACCCCGGCCAGGTAGTCACCGCTGGGGAAGTACTGCACGACCGAGTTCAGCACCACCGTGTCGAAGTAGCCCTTCGGCAGCTCGTCAAGCTGGTCGGCGGGTCCACAGCTCAGTCGAACGCGCTCCCGCAGCACGGGGTCGGCGGCCACCCGGTGCTCCAGCGCCTCGATGACCGCGCTGGACAGGTCGATGCCCCAGTACTGCTCGCAGTCCCCGGCGAGCCGGGACAGCAGCAGCCCGGTGCCGACACCGATCTCCAGCACCCGGCGCGGCCGCAGTTCGCGGATCGAGCCGATCGTGCGGTCCAGCCACTCGCGCATCTGCGCGAGCGGGATGGGTGCGTCGTCGAAGCTGGAGTTCCAGCCGGAGAAGTCCTCGCCGAAGGCGGCCGTGTCGGCCGACCGGTAGGCGTCGTCCCAGATCCGTTGCCAATCCTGCAACTGCTGGGACTGCTGCTCCTCGGCCGCCGCGCCGTCCCCGCCCGGCACGACGTAGCCGATCAGCCGCTGATCGCCGAAGCTGTCGGGCCGGGCCGTCACCACGGCGCGCGCCACGCCGGGGCAGGCCGCCAGCGCGGACTCCACCTCGCCCAGCTCGATGCGGAAACCACGCACCTTGACCTGATCATCAGCCCGCCCAACGAACTCCAACTGACCATCAGCACGCCACCGCACCAGATCACCAGTCCGGTACATCCGTTGCCCCGCAACAAACGGACACGGCACAAACCGCTCCGCCGTCAACCCAGGACGCCCCAGATAACCGCGGGTCACGCCCTCGCCCGCGATGAACAGCTCGCCGACCACGCCGACCGGGACCAGGGACAAGCCGCTGTCCAGCACGTACACCTGGGTGTTCCACAGTGGACTGCCGATGACCACCGGCCGGTCCGCCAGCACCTGCGCCGCGCTGGACCAGATCGTCGTCTCGGTCGGGCCGTACAGGTTGGTCACCCGCGCACCCGCCGCGCACAGCTCCTGTGCCAGGTCGGCGGGCAGCGCCTCGCCGCCGACGAGTACGCGCAGCCGGGACAGGGTCGCGGTGTGCTCGCCGACGAGCGTCCGCCACAGCGAGGGCGTCGCCTGCATGATCGTCACGTTCTGCTTGACCACCGCCTTGGCCAGCGAACTCGGATCGCGCACGGTGTCGCGGTCGGCCAGCACCACCGCGGCACCGCAGATCAGTGGTAAGAACAGCTCCAATCCCGCGATGTCGAACGAGATCGTGGTCACCGCGAGCCAGCGGTCCTCCGGCACGAGGGGGAACCGCTCGGCCATCGAGCCGAGGAAGTTCGCCAGCGCCCGGTGCGGGACCACGACTCCCTTCGGCACCCCCGTGGACCCCGAGGTGTAGATCACGTACGCGGGGTTGTCCGGGCGGGCCGCCACGCGCACCGGTGCCAACGGGCCGGACAGCTCGCCGTCCTCCCCCAGCACCGACCAGGACGCACCCAGCTCGCCGAAGCCGGTGACCAAGTCCGATGTGGACAGAACGAGTGCGGGATCCGCGTTGTCCAGCACGAAGCGCACCCGCTCGATCGGGTAGTCCGGGTCCACCGGTACGTAGGCGGCACCGGCCTTCAGCACGGCCAGCAGCGCCACGATCAACACAGGTCGGCGCGGGAGGACCAGGGCGACCAGGCGTTCCGGTCCGAGGCCGCGGGCCACCAGCGCACGGGCCAGCTCGTCCGAGGCGGCGTCCAGTTCGGCGTAGGAGATCCACTGCTCGCCCACCACCACGGCGACCGCGTCCGGGGACTGCTCCGCCCTGGCCCGGAACCACTCGTGCACCAGGCCCGTGGGCCGCTCGACCCTCGGCCCCGCCCACTCGTGCACCACCTGCTGCCGCTCGGCGGGCGTGAGCAGATCCACCTGGTCCAGCACCCGGTCAGGCTCCTCCACGGCGGCGCGCACCAACCGTTCCAGCCGATCGGTGATGCCCTCGACCGTGGACCGGTCGAACACGTCGGTGTTGAACTCGACCAGGGCCTCCAGCCCCAACGGCTCTCCACCGTCCGCCCGGTGCTCGAAGAAGTGCAGGGTCAGGTCGAACTTCGCGGTGCCGTTGTCCACGAACACCGGCGTCACCTCGGCACCGGGCACGACCAGTTCACCACGGGACACCTGCCAGGCCAGGCTGACCTGGAACAGCGGGTGGTGCGCCAGCGAACGCGTCGGGTTGACCGCCTCGACGACCTGCTCGAAGGGCACGTCCTGGTGCGCGTAGGCGTCCAGGTCGGTCTCCCGCACGCGGGCGAGCAGCTCGCGGAAGCTCGGCCCGCCACCGGTGTCGACCCGCAGCACCAGGGTGTTGACGAAGAAGCCGACCAGGTCGTCGAGCGCCTCGTCCAGGCGGCCAGCGGTCGGCCCGCCGATGAGCACGTCCTCGCCAGCGCCCAGCCGCGACAACAGCGCGGCCAGCCCGGCGTGCACCACCATGAACAGGCTCGCGTCGCACTCCCTGGCCAACTCGGACAGCCGCGCGTGCAGTTCGGGCTCCCACCTGACGGGGAACGTCTCGCCCTGGTAGGACATCACCTCGGGGTGCGGCCGGTCCGTCGGCAGTGACAGTCGTTCCGGGGCCCCGGCCAGCTTCGTCCGCCAGTAGTCCAGCTGGGACGCGCCCGCCTCACCGAGGACTTCCTGCTGCCACAACGTGTAGTCCACGTACTGCACGGGCAGCGGGGTCCAGAGCGGGGCCTGGCCCGTGATCCGGGCCGTGTAGGCGGTGGCGAGATCGCGCCACAGCTTCTCCATCGACCAGCCGTCACCGGTGATGTGGTGCACCGCCAGCAGCAGCACCTGCTCCGGTTGGCCGTCCGCCACGCGGAACAACGTGCCGCGGATCGGCAGTTCCTCGCCGAGCCGGAAGGCGTGGCGGGCCGCGGCGCGCAGTTCACCCTCGAGGTCGGCGGCCCGCACCCAGGTGGTCAGCAACTCCGGGCGTGCGGCCGCACCGGTGCGGATCTGCTGCCACGGCACGCCTTCGTGCTCGGCGAAGACCGTGCGCAGGCTCTCGTGACGCCACACGAGGTCGGCCAGCGCCTCAGTGAGCGCGGGCAGGTCCACCTCGCCGGTCAGGCGCACGGCGGCCGTGATGTTGTAGGTCGGGGAGGGACCTTCCATGTGGTGCAGGAACCACAGCCGCGCCTGCGCGAACGACAGCGGTGGCCGCTCGGGCCGCGCCATCGGCCGCACGGCGGGGCGTGCGCTGCGCGCGCCCGCGAGCCACCGGCCCAGCGCGGCCACGGTCGGCGCCTGGAACAGCTCGCGGATGCCCAGTTCCACGCCGAACACCGACCGCACCTTCGCGGCGAGGCGGGTCGCCGACAGCGAGTGCCCGCCCAGGTCGAAGAAGCTGTCCTCCACCCCCACCTCGGTCAGCCCCAGCACCTGGCCGAACATGCCCGCGACCACCTCCTCCACCGGGGTGCGCGGCCCGGTGGAGTGCACGCCGAAGGCAGGCTCCGGCAACGCGCGCCGGTCCAGCTTGCCGTTCGCGGTCAGCGGGAGTTCGTCCAGCACCAGCACCGTGGACGGCACGAGGTGCTCCGGCAGCCGGTCCCGTACCAGGTTGCGCACCGCGACCGGGTCCACGGACTCGTCTGGCCCAGGCACGACGTAGCCGATCAGCCGCTTGTCCTCGGCGGCGTCCAGGCGCACCGCCGCGGCGGCGTGCGTGACGCCGGGGCAGGCCGCCAGCGCGGACTCCACTTCGCCCAGCTCGATGCGGAAACCACGCACCTTGACCTGATCATCAGCCCGCCCAACGAACTCCAACTGACCATCAGCACGCCACCGCACCAAATCACCAGTCCGGTACATCCGTTGCCCCGCAACGAACGGACACGGCACAAACCGCTCCGCCGTCAACCCAGGACGCCCCAGATAGCCGCGCGCCAGACCGGGGCCGGCGATGAACAGCTCGCCGGTCGCGCCGACCGGGACCGGCATCAGGCCCGCGTCCAGCACGTAGAGCCGGGCGTTGGTCAGTGCTCGCCCGATGGGTGGGACGCCTGCGGGCTCCTGGTCCAGCGGCCCGCTCATCGCCGAGCACACGGTGGCCTCGGTGGGGCCGTACACGTTGATCATCCGTCGGCCGGTGGACCACTGCCCGGCGAGCGCGGCCGGGCAGGGCTCACCGGCGACGCTGAGCGTGATGCCGGTGGGCAGGCCGTCCGGGGGCATCGCGGCCAGTGCGGTCGGCGGCAGCTTGAGGTGCGTGACCTCGTTGCGCCGCACCGTTTTGGTCAGCGCGGGACCGGGTAGCAGTTGGTGTGGCGCGGCGAGCACGAGCGTCGCTCCGGTGCACAGGGCGAGGAAGATGTCGGACACGGAGGCGTCGAAGCTGGGCGAGGCGAACTGCAACACCCGGCTCCCCGGGCCGATGCCCAGCCGAGCGGCCTGCGCGGTGACCAGGCCGGGCAGGCCGGAGTGCGTCACCACGACGCCCTTCGGCACACCCGTCGACCCCGAGGTGTAGATGACGTACGCCGGGTGCCCGGCGCCCGCACGGCGCGGCGGCGGACCCTCCGCACCTGAGGTGCGCGAACGTGTTGTCAGCCAAGGGATCGAGTCGTCACCGAACCGCTGCTCGTGCTCGGGTTCGGACAACACCAGCGCGGGCCCGGCGTCGGCGAGCATGAACCGGACCCGCTCGGCCGGGTAGTCCGGATCGATCGGGAGGTACGCGGCCCCGGACTTGAGCACCGCCAGCGCCGAGACGATGAAGTCGATCGACCGCGGCAGGACCAGTCCCACCACGACCTCCGGACCCGCACCGCGCGCGGTCAGTGCCCTCGCCAGTTCGGTCGACCACGAGTCCAGCTCCGCGTAGGTCAGCCGCTGATCACCGAACACGAGGGCCTCGGCCCCCGGTTCCCTTGCGGCACAAGCCGTGAACCACTCGTGCACCAAGCCCGTCGGGACCTCGGCGGCGGATCCGCTCCAGTCCTCCAGGACCTGCCGCAGTTCCTCCTCGTCCAGCAGGCCCGCCTGTTCCAGTGACGTGCCCGGCTGTCGCGCGACAACGCTCACGAGCCGCTGAAGTCGCCGCCGGTGCGGCTCCACCTCACCGGGCGCCTCGAACACGGTGTCAGTACCGGACATCGTGACGAGCAGGTCGCCCGGCTCCTCGGTGGACACCTCGCGGGAGGTCACCGGCACGCCGCCCAGCCGCAACTCCGCCTGCTCGTCAAGCAGAACCACGGTCGGACCGGCGAACTTCCTGATGTCGCCGTGGATCCCGGCGTCCCTGGCCACGTCCTCGCCCCGGTACCGCTGGTGGCACTCGGCCTCACGCAGCAGTTCGGCCACCTCGCGCACGAGCAGGCCAAGGCTCGTGCCCGGTCGCACCGGAACCCGCAACGGCACCGTGTTCGCGAACGTGCCGGGCAACTGGGCGAGCACCTCGCCCGGTCGGGCCGGCAGGGACACGCCGATCACGACATCGGCACTGCGGGTCAACCGGTGCACGTAGCCCACCACCGCGGCCACCAGCACGTCGCACGGCCGCACCCCGGTCCGGCGCGCGGCCGTGGCCAGATCGGGCAACCCGGTGGCGACCCGGGTCCACCCGGCGCCGGGCCGCCGATCGACCAGTCCCACCGGTTCCGGGGCCGGGGTCATCCGGTCCAGCCAGTACTGGCGGTCGGTCCGCGCCGTGGTCAGCGCGTAGTCGTGGTCGGCCTCGACCATCGCCCGCAGCGAGCCGAACCACGGCCGGGGCGGCTCCTGCCCGGTGAGCAGGGCGCCGTACAACTCGGCCACCCGCCGGGCGAGCAGCGACAGGGTCGCCTCGTCGGCCACCAGCCGGTGCGCGCCCTGGAACCAGACGGAGGAATGCGGCCCCAGCAGCAACAGCGCGAAGCCGAACAGGGGCTGGCTCGCCGGATCGGGCAGGCGGGCCAGTTCCGCGCGCACCCACTCCTGGGCAGCCGCACCGGGATCGTGCTCCGCGGAGAAGTCGATCACCGGCAGCTGCCAGTCCGGGTCGGGCTGTACCCACTGCCGTGGCTCGTTGGCCGCGTCCGCACCGAACCTCGCGTGCAGTGGCTCTGCCTCGGCCACGGCCTGACGCAGCGCCGCCTCGAACAGCACGGGTTCGATCGCGCCCTCGAACTCCAGGCACCGGCCGACGCGCTGCGCGGCTCTGTCCGGATCCAGTTGCAGCGCCAGCCACACCTCGCGCTGAGCGCTGGTGAGCGGGTACCGCTGTACGTGAGGAAGGACTGAAGTCACCTGTCACCCCAGAAATCGACGCATGGCGAGGATCGCGTCCACCCCAAGGACGCGAAGGGACGTGCGGAACGCCGCGGCTCAGCTCCAGTAGACGAGCGGCTCGTCCTCTCCGAGGTAGCCGATGAAGGTGCCGATGGTGATGCGCGTGGTGTCCCCCGATGGACGCACGGCGTGGATCAGCCTGGGGTTGAGCAGTGCGAGGTCCCCCGGCTCGGGCTTGATGACCGCCGTGGGCTCGGGCAACTTGTCGCGCTCGATGCCGTAGCTGCGCCCGGCGACCAGCCGCTGGTACTCCTCCTCGGCGGGCTCCATGTCCCACATCTCCAGCTCGCCGCCGACCTCGGGGATGTTGACGTAGATGTTGGTGGACAGCTGGGCCTGTAGGCGGGACTGGTAACCGGCGGGCAGGAACCGCTCGACCTTGTCGGTGTGCGGCACGAGGTCCACGTTGTTGCCCTGGAAGCGGCACACGCCCACGAAGCACTTCTCGCCCCGCACCCGCATCAGCTCGGCGCCCGCGCGCCACCGCTCGTCGAGCAGCAGGCGCAGCTCGTCCTCCGGGGAGGCGTAGGGGGCGAACATCTCGCGCAGCCGCGCGATGCTGGACAACGCCTCGTCGTGGTACCGGCGACGCGTGGCCTCGTCCTCGATCTCGGAGTAGGGGAAGCCCATCCGCCAGAACTGGCCGTCGGTCGTCGACCTTTCCCGCGAGCGGTACGCGGTGAGTTTCTCCTGCGCGACCTGGAGGACCTCGGGCCGACAGAATCCCTTGACAAGAACCGCGAAGTTCTCCTTCTTCGCGACCGAAACAATGTGCTCGTGGGAGAACTCTTCCCGGGTCGTGAACAGCACGCGATCCATCGCACTCCGATCTATCTGTTGTCGGTGACACGCCCCCCACGGACGCGAACGGCCTTTCTGGAATATTCAACGCCTGCACCACCTGAGGAACAACAGCACTCGGGTCAACTTCGTCAGGATCCAGTCAGCTTGGTTAACTTCGACGAACCGCGCTAACGGGCAGGTGGACTGCCCCAATGGGCACAGCAGAAAGGCCCGCCCACCAATGAAGGTGAACGGGCCTATCGGAGCGGAGAGTCAGCCTGCCCGGCCCGCGATCGGCTCGACAACCGATGCGGCGAGGAATTCCTCGATTCTTCCGACCAGATCGCGGGCCTGTGCGTCGCAGCGGGCTTCCCGGAGCAGTTCCGCGGTGGCGGTGCGCAGCGCGATCGAGATCGTATTGATCATCTTGTCGGGTTCGAGCCCGAACACGGGGACGAGCACCTCACTGATCCCGGTCAGGTCCCCCAGCCTGGCCCGTGCGCGCACGATGTCGATCCGCGCCAGCACCTCCAGCGAGTACGACCGCTGCTCCACAGGCAACACGGCCATCAGCTCCAGCGAGCTGCGCAACTCCCGCAGCGCGCCCGCCGGGTCGCCGAGCAGCAGCATCGTGTGCCCGGCGAGGTAGGACTGGCGGTCCCGTTGCAGGCTGAACAGCCCGATCCCGCAGACCAGGTCCCGTTCCGGGTGCTCGCTCCACTCGTACAGCGCGCGCCTGGCCTCGACCTGCATGCCCGCCGCCGCCCACGCGCGCGCCGCCATGAGCTTGAGGAACACCCCGAGCTCGTCCTCGGCGTGCCAGCCCATCCCGTCCACGGCGAACTGCGCGGACTCCACGAAGTTGCGCAGCCAGTAGGACTGCCTGGACTGCGCGAGGCGCACCCAGCGGCGCGCCTGGTTGTCCTCGGCCAGGTCGGCCAGGTCCCAGGCCGCCGCGGCGTGGTTGTACGCGGCGTTGCCGTCGCCGAGATCCTCCGACATCCACGCCAGCAGCGTGCAGAACTTGGCACCGAGTCCCAGCAGTTCACGCCGCTGGGCCGGCTTCTGGTGCCCGCGCAGCAGCCTGGCCACCCGGTCGCGCAGCATCGCGGCGCGGTAGACCAGCGGGCCGGGCGGCACGTGCAGGTAGGAGCTGGTCAGGCTGCTCAGCTCGCGGTTGAGCTGCTCCAGGGTGGTGTGGTCGGCGTTGGTCTCCGAGACCTGCTGAACCAGCTTGGCCGAGCTGCACGAGTCCTTGACCAGCGGGGTGATCTCCGGGACCTGGGCGGGGCCAGTGTCGACCACACCGGCCCCCGGCCAGATCGAACCGACCTCGACCGGCTCGCTCAGGTGCTGGGAGAGCACCCTGGCCACCGCCTCCGGGATTCCCCTGCGGGGATAGGCGCCGCGCAGCCAATGATAAGGAGCCTTCGCGCTGACCGTTCCCGGCCCGCAGAGCCGGTTCACTTCCCTGGCCAGCCGCTCGGGCGACCAGCTCAGCCGATCGAGGAATTCCGCGAGCTCGGTAACCACAGCCATGATGAAGACCGTCACCCCCTGAAACCCAGTCCCCGTACAGCCTGAGCAGCCTAACACGCGACATCACACGCCTCGGGACGCCGCGTGACGTCCCAGGGACGAAAATGGGTCCGACACCGCCAACCGCAAGGCCGTGAACTGCGGAAATGCCTGGACGCTCCGCCAGCCGGACGCAGCGTTCAGGCAGATCGGCGGATCATCCCACCTATTGGGACGGCCGTGACCACAATTAACCGGCTCGCAGGCACACCGGACGCAGGTCCACCCAATTCCGCCCGATGCGCTCCGGGCATTCGGCTTTGGCGCCGGTCATCCCGTCGGGTCGCCACCCGGGCGGCCGATCCCGATCGGCGAACCAGATCGAGTACTGTTCCTCGTGATTCGCGAACACGGTGCGCTTCCGCGAGCATTCCTCGGACATCGGGAATACCTCCGGGCGAGGTGAGGTGAATTTCCGGGAGCCCGCACCGCGCTGGGCTCGGTCGGCGGCAGCAGCACTCACATTCCGGTCCACAGTGGACAAATTGGGGGGCGTCATCAGAATCACCGAGGGCACCAACTTCTCCGCCGCCGTCGCACCGGACGGTTCGACCCTGGTGGTCGACCTGCTCAGCAGGCTGTGGATCCTGCCGGTCACCGGCGGCCCGGCCACGCCGCTGACCGGGGAACTGGGTGACGCGACCGCACCCGACTGGTCCCCGGACGGCACGCGGGTGGCGTTCCAGTCCTACCGCACGGGCAACTTCCACCTCTGGACCGTCACTCCCGGCGGGCAGCCCAGACAGCTGACCTCGGGCCCGTACGACCACCGCGAACCCGTGTTCTCCCCCGACGGGACCCGGCTGGCGTTCTCCGCGGACCTGGGGCGCGGCTACGGCATCCACGTGCTGGACCTGGCCACCGGGCGCATCACGACCTGGGCCGACAGCGCCGCGGAGGAGGCCGCGCCAGCCTGGTCCCCGGACGGCACCAGGCTGGCGTTCACAGTGGACGGTGCGGCGGTCGACGTCGTTGACGCGCACGGAAACCGGGAGCGGGTGGTCGAACCGACCGGTGCCGTGATCGCCGCGCCGTTCTGGACCCCGGACGGTCACGGCCTGGGCTGCACCCGGTTCGAGGGCGTGCTGCCCCGCAGGCTCGCCGGGTACGCGCGTGCCGCCAACCTGGTCGTCGGGGACAGGGTGGTGTCCACACCGGACGAGGACGTGTTCGGCTTCCGCGCGCACTGGCTGTCCCGCACCGAACTGCTCTACACCGCCGACGGCCACATCCGTCGGCGCGATCTGGCCACCGGCACCGTGTCCGACATCGGCTTCGAGGTGCACGCCCCGCACGAGCGCCGCACCACCCCGAGCCGGTGGCAGCCGCCGACCGGGCCACGTCCGGTGCGGGGCATCGCGGGCCCGGCCCTGTCCCCCGCGGGCGACCGGGTGGCGTTCTGCGCCCTGGGCGAGCTGTGGCTGATGCCGATCGGCGCGCCCGCCCGGCGGCTCACCCGGGACGGCTTCCTGGTGGCCGATCCCGCCTGGTCGCCGGACGGGCGGCAACTGGCCTACACCACTGACCGGCTGGGCAATCCCGACCTGTGGGTGCGCGAACTCGCCACCGGCGCCGAGCGCAGGATCACCGACCCGGTCCGAGCCGCGGTCGCCCCGGCGTGGTCCCCGGACGGCGGCAGGATCGCCTTTCAGGACCAGGACGGCGCCACCTTCGTCACCACACTGGACGGTGATCTCCAGCAGGTGCTCGGCCCCCAGTGGTACCCCGGCCGCGTCAGCTGGTCGCCGACGGGCACCGCGCTGGCCATGGCGGTGGCCCGGCCGTACTCGACCCGGTTCCGCGAGGGCACCAACCAGATCCTGGTGCTGGACCTGCGTTCCGGCGAGTTCGTGCTGCACGAGCCGGCGCCGCACCGGTCGCTGAGCTCGCGCGGGCTGGACGGCCCGGTGTGGTCCCCTGACGGCTCGCACATGGCGTTCACCACGGGCGGCCGACTGCACGTGCTGGCCGTGGACGCCGAGGGCAAGCCGCTGGCTGAACCGCGGTGCGTCGTCGACGAGATCGCCGACGCCCCCTCGTGGAGCGGGGACGGCAGGCGGATCCTCTACCTCAGCAACGGAGTGCTCCGCCTGGTCGAGGTGAGCAGCGGCCTGGCCGTCACCGTCGAGGTGCCGCTGACCTGCGCACCGGCCAGGACCACCGGCCACACGGTGATCCACGCGGGCCGGTTGTGGGACGGCCGCTCCCCCGCGCTGCGCGAGGACGTGGACATCGTGGTCGAGGGCGACCGGGTGATCGAGGTCGGTGAGCACCGTCAGGACCGGCCCGGCAGGTACGTGGACGCCTCCGCCTTGACGGTGCTGCCGGGTCTGGCCGACATGCACGTGCACAACCGCCTCAAGGGGCGGTTCCTCGGCGCGCGGCAGGGCAGGCTCTGGCTCTCCTTCGGCATCACCACGATCCGCTCGGCGGGCGACCCCGTCTACGAGGCGTTGCAGGAGCAGGAGGCCCTGCTCGCGGGCAACCAGTTGGGGCCGCGCTGCTTCGCCACCGGAGAGCCGATCGACGGCAGCCGCGTCTACTACGGGTTCATGCGGCCCACCACCTCCGCCGAGGAGGTCGACCGGGAACTGGCACGGGCTCAGGCCCTGGGGCACGGGCTGCTGAAGGCGTACGTGCGCCTGCCGGTCAGCGGACAGCGCGCGCTGGTCGAGGCCGCGCGGCGCACCGGCAGGCGGGTGAGCTCCCACTACCTGCACCCGGCCGCGTGGCTGGGGCTGGACGGGGTCGAACACCTCGGTGCGTCAACCAGATTGGGCTACTCGCAGACCATCACCCGCCGCGGCCGCACCTACGCCGACGTGGTCACCGCGCTCACCGCCACCGGCATGTCGCTCACCCCGACGCTGTTCGCCGCCGCGGTGCTGCTGGCCGACGGCGCCTGGCTCGCCGACCGGCGCATCCGAACCCTGTTGCCGCACTGGGAGTACAAGGCGCTGGCCGAGCTCACGGAGATCGTCTCCGACCCCACCGTGCGGGCGACCCTGCACGAGGTCCTCGCCTCCGCCGTGCACACGCTGCGCCGGGTGCACGAGGGCGGCGGGCTCGTCGCCGCGGGCACCGACGCGCCCATCGACTTCGTCGCGCTGAGCCTGCACCTCAACCTGCACGCGATGGTCGCCAACGGCATGAGCCCGCACACGGCCCTGTCCACGGCCACGGTCAACGCGGCCCGAGTGCTCGGGGCGAGCGAGGACCTCGGCGCGGTCGCCGTGGGCAGTCTTGCGGACCTGGTGTTCGTCGAGGGCGATCCGCTCACCGACATAACCGCCGCGGCCGCGGTCCGCAAGGTGATGCTGGGCGGGGTGTTGCACGAGGCGAGCGACCTGCTCCGCGGCTACCCGTAGCTGGCCAGTGCGAGCGGATCGCAGGTTCCAATCGATACCAGAGTTTCAGCGACTCGTAGCAGCCCGAGCGGTTCCTCGCGCACGTCGAGAAGGGCTGGCGACCTCCCAGGCCGCCTCGATCATCCGGAAGATCTCGTCCACCGCGGCCTCCGGATCGGCCGCCTCACGGGCCAGCGAGTAGGCGTCGATCACGAACCTCGCGATCGTTCGGCAGGCCGTTGTGGTCTGTGGCAGGTCGGGATCGGCGGCGATGGCCGTTGCCAGCGACTCCGCATGGCGCAGCCGCATCGACTCCTCGTACTCCCGCAGGGCGGGTGATTCCTCGATCATGCGCCAGGTCGGGGCGGCGCCCTCCGCCGTGCAGTGTCGCACCAGGGCGTGGATCTCGCGGCGCAGCGCGGGCATGAGCGGCTCGTCCGGCGCCCGGCCGGTGACCGCCTGGGTGAGGCGATGCTCGAAGTCCTCGTCCTGCTCGAACACCAGGGCCTCTTTCGAGGCGAAGTGCGAGAAGACCGTGGTGACGGCCACGTCGGCCTCAGCGGCCACGTCACGGATGCCCACCGCGTCGTACCCGCGTTCCAGGAAGAGCCGCATGGCGGTGTCAGCGATCTTCTGGCGGGTCGCGGCCTTCTTACGCTCACGGCGCCCGGGCGGCACGGTCATCCGCTGATGCTATCAGACGCAAAAGTGTGACGGTTGTTTAATACTAACCGTTAGTGTTACGGTCGGCGGCCTGAGGAGAGTGAGCCTCGCCGAGTTCGGCGGCCCAGACGCTCCGCGACTCGTAGCCGCCGCCGAATCGCACCGACAACAGGAGGAGCAGGGTCATGCGTACTGTCATCGTCGGAGGCGGCCTGGTCGGGCTGACCGCCGCGGCCTCGCTGCGCCAGAACGGACACCAGGTCACAGTCCTCGAGCAGGCTCCGGAGATCCGGGCCGTTGGGGCGGGTATCGGCCTGTGGCCCAACGCGCTTCGCGAGTTCGACCGGTTCGGGATCGGTGCCGAGGTCCGGGCGATGGGCCACGAGATCGACGCCTGGTTCTTCGACCCCACCGGCCGCGCGCTGCGGTCCGCGGGCTACGAGGACTCCGCCTACCGGTACCTGCTTGTCCCCCGCCCACAGCTCAACTCCGTGCTCGCCGATGCCATCGGCCGGAACCGGATCACCCTCGGCGCGCGGGTGAGTGGCTACACCGAGACCGAGGACGAGGTCGTGGCCCACCTCGACAACGGCGAGAACGTACCCGCGGACCTGCTCATCGGTGCCGACGGCGTCTACTCCCGGGTGCGCGCACAGCTTCTGCCCGGAACAGAGGCACACTCACATGCGGGCAACTTCGCCTGGCGTGCAATAGTTCCGGCGGGCGACGAGCGGCCCGAAGGGACCGTTCTCACGATCGGGCGGGAACGCACCCGCGGCGGGTATTCCCGCGTCACCGAGAGCCAGACCATGTGGTTCGTCAACCAATTCGAGGCCGGAACGCTCACCGGCAGCAAGCGGGACCGCGCACTCGAGCGCGCGCGCAACCTCGCCGAAGACGGTTGGCACGAGGACCTGCTGCGCATGATCGCCGCCACCCCCGAAGAGGACATCCTGGAGAACCAGATCATGATCGTGCCGGCACTGCCGCGCTGGACGAGTCACCGCGTCGCGCTGATCGGCGATGCCGCACACGGCCTTTCACCGCACATCGCCGCCGGCGGCACCCTGGGCATCGAGGACGTCGGCGTGCTCCGCAACGCGCTCGAGACCACGCCGACCCTGAGCGAGGCACTCACCAGCTACGAACAGCTGCGCATGCCGCGCTTCGAGCAGGTACGCAAGCTGGCGGACGAGGTCGCAAATGCCGACGGCCCAGAGGAATCCGCGGAACGATACGCGGCGTTCAGCCACTGGATGCTCACCACCGCCCCGACCGCGTAACCGACCCTGAGCCTCGAAACCCGCCTCCGCTGTGCGGCGGGAGTCGTTGCCGCAGCGCGGTGTCGGCGATCTCCCGGCAGGTCGCGGCCTTCCTGGGCGCATGGCGTCCGGACGGCACGGTCATCCCGTAGCACTACCAGCTACAACGTCATCACTGTTGTTAAACACTAACCGTTAGTGTTATGGTCGACGACATGAAGAGAGTGAGCTTCGCCGAGTTCGGCGGTCCGGACGTTCTGCGACTCGTGGACGCCGAGGAGCCGCACGCGGGCCCCGGTCAGGTACGCATCGCCGTGCGGGCGGCGGGTGTGAACCCCGTCGACTGGAGGATCCGTGAAGGCCAGTTCCAGAAGGTCCATCCGATCGAGTTGCCCGCCGGAGTCGGGCAGGACGCCTCCGGGGTGGTGGACGAGGTCGGCGAGGGCGTCGACGGGGTCGAGGTCGGCGACCACGTGTTCGGCGAAGGCTCGAGCGCCTATGCCGAGTTCGCCGTGCTGTCGGCCTGGGCCCGTATGCCCGAGGGGCTGACGTTCGAGGAGGCGGCCGGGTACCCCTCCGTGGTGGAGACCGCGCTGCGCATCCTCGGCGAGGTCGGAGTGCGGTCCGGACAGACGCTGCTGGCCAGCGGTGCGTCCGGCGGAGTCGGATCGGCGGTGCTACAGATCGCCCGCGACCGCGGGATCACGGTGATCGGCACGGCTGGGGCCGCGAACCAGGACTATCTGCGCAGCCTGGGTGCCGTCGCCACGACGTACGGCGAGGGCTGGGTGGAGCGGGTGCGGCAGCTCGGCCGGGTCGACGCGGCTCTCGATCTGGCCGGCTCGGGTGTGATCCGCGAGCTTGTCGAGCTGACCGGGGATCCGCGGAAGGTGGTCTCCATCGCCGATCTCGATGCGCCGGAGCTCGGTGTCCGGTTCTCCGGCGTGGCCGGGAGCATGCCGGACGCGCTGGCCGAGGCCGTCGACCTCATCTCGCGGGGAAAGCTGCACATCCCAGTCGAGAAGTCGTACACGCTCGCCGAAGCCGCGGCGGCGCACATCGACAGCCAAGCCGGTCACACGCGCGGGCGCCGGGTCGTGGTCGTCTGAGCCGTTCCCACGCAGCGGCACGGTCCGAGGCTGCGGTGCCATGAAAGTGCCGTTCGTGGCGTCAGGTGCCACGAACGGCACTTTCATGGCACGGCCTGCGCCCGGCTGGAGCTGCGCGACGCCCCGCCGGACCGGGTGCGCCAAGGCCAGGTACAGCGTGCTCGACGCGCTCGGCAAGGTCACACGGTCAGTGTGCTGAGGGCGCCCCACAGCAGCGGGGAGTGCTCGATCCGGCCGTCGGCTCGCCAGCGGGCGAGCTGACCGCGCTGCCAGTCGGCGAGCTGCCGCACGGGATCGGCCTGGTCGTGCGCGGAGTCCACGGCGAGGACCAGTTCGGTCAGCGGGCGGCTCGTGGCGGGCAGCCCGGCGAGCCGGTGGAAGGCATGCGAGGTCGGCACCGGCCAGCGGGTGGCCGTGACCAGCTCGGCCCCGTTGTGGATCATCGCGGAGGCCAGTCCGAAGGGCTCGGCGAAGCGCAGGTCCCCGCCGCTCTCGCAGGCGATCAGCGCGACCCGCGGCGGGGCGGGCCAGATCCGCGCCCCGGCAACCCCGTCGGCCCGTGCGGACAGGGTGCCGAGCAGCAAGTCCTTGGCGGACAAGGGCCGGTGCCCACGCACCACCTCGGCGAACCCGGTGGTGGCCGGGCCGCAGGACAGGTGCAGCTGCGCGTCCTCGCTCTGGCCGCCCTCGACCGGCGCCGAGCTGACGTGCCCGACGTACACCAGGCGGCGCGCGCCCCTGCGCAACTCGGCGCCGAGCCAGTCACGGTCCACATCGGACAGTCCGATGCCGCGACCGCCGTGCCGCCGGACCAGTGCCAGCAGGTCCTCGTCCGGCTGCCCCAGCACGGAACCCAGCGAGCCACCGGGCACGCGCGGGTCGAGCACCAGCACGACCTCGTCCGAGCCCGTGGTGGCAGCGCCACGACGCAGCGACAGCGGCACGGCGATCGAGACTTCAGCCAGGTCGACGAGCCGGGTGTCCGCGTCCACAGCGAGCAATTCCCAAGGCACCTGCGCGACTCGCGGCGAGGGCTGGATGCGGACCAGTGGGCGCGCACCGAGCGTGCTGGTCACCTGGCGGATCTGCTCGGTGAGCTGCACCGGCCACAGGGCATCGGCGAGGGCGTCCGCCAGGCGCAGCTCACTGTCGTACGCCCGCAGCTGGCTGTCCTCGAAGGCCCGGCGCATACCCGCGCCGCCACTGCCAGGCAGCGCCCCGGCCAGCAGGTCGGTGACACGGGTGAGGTCGGCGCGCGGCACCTGGCCGGTGCCATAGCCCTGCACCCCGGCGATCCACCGCCAGGTCAGGTACATGTCCCCGGCATCGGCCATGCGGACTTGCACGATCGGGGTCACCACGAGGCCACCGACTCCTCACTCACGATCCGCCGCCGGTAGCGCTGCTCGGCGGCCTCGATGTACTCGCTCAGCGCGACCCGCCCGGAATCCGCCGACATCAGCACCTTCGGCGGCAGGGTGACGCGCAGTCCCACGGTCGCCGCGATGTCGGCGGCGACCCCGGACAGCTCGGTCGCACCCGGTGCCGTGTCGGCGACCCTCGCCGCGGGATCGGGCAGCCCACCGGGTTCACCGACCACGCCGACCGCGCGATCCAGTGGGACGCCCGCGCAACGGAACTCCACCAGCTCGAAGATCAGGCCCGGATCCCCGCGGCGCGCGGCGAGCCGGAACGCCAGGCGCATGGCCTCCTCCGCGAAGGCGAGCCACTGCGCGCGGGCGTGCCCGGTGGCGAAGTCGCACCGCATCGCCTCCAGCGCCAGCGCGGCGGGGATCGCCAGCGCGAGCGCCGAGTCGATGGCCTGGGCCTCGTGTTCGCCGTACGCGGAGCGGGCAAGCCCCTCCTCGATGCTGGCGGCCATGATGAAGTCCGTCTGCGCACAACGCTCGTAGACGCCCCGCGATTCGTAGACCCCGCGGGCCTGCTCCGCCAAGCGCACCATCTCGTGCACGTCCCCGCGTCGGTACGCCTGCTGGCTCGCGGACAGCGCGCTGTCGGCCGCGGCGATCGCCAGCCCGTGCTGCTCGAAGGCCGCCATGCTCAGCGCCATCAGGTCGGCCGCCCGCACGGCATTGCCCCGCAACGCGGCCAGCAGGCCGCGCGCCTGCTCGCACACTGCCAGGTCGGCTGCCTGCCCGCGCTGCTCGAACAGCACCGAAGCCTCGGTGTAGAGCCGTTCCGCCTCCTCGAACTCACCCCGTCGAAGGGCGACGAAACCCCTGTGCCCCAACAGCTGCGGGGCGTCACCGAGCAGCTCCCCCGCCTGCGCGAGGTAGTCCTCGGCCAGGTCGTAGCGCCCGGTGGACGCGCAGATCACCCCGAGGTTGGTCAGCAGGTAGGGCACGGTCGACACGGTTGAGTCCGTCGTGGACAGTGTGAGCGCGGCGATCTCCTCGGCCGCGGCCCACTCCCCGCGCGACATGAGCACGCTGGCCCGGGTGTTGCCCAGCTCGGCGGCTCGCGTGCCGTCACCCTCGAACCCGGGCAGCAGCACCGCGGCCTCGTTCAGTCCGGCCAGCGCCGAATCGAGATCACCGGCCTTGCGGCACAGGTCCGCGCGGCCGATCAGGGCCTTGAGCATGAGGTCCAGCCAGAACTGCTGGGCCAGCGGGTCCTCGGGCTCGATGCGGTTGAGCAGCGCGATTGCCTCGTCGTGGCTGGCCGCGCCCGCCGCGAGATCGGCGCACTCGACCTGCACCATTCCCAGGTTGGCCAGCAGGTACGCCCGCAGGAACGGGTCCTCGGCGAGGGGCAGCAGCTGCTGGTAGATCGCCCGCGCGGCAAGCAGTTCCGCGGCCTGGAGGTGCTGTTCCACTGTGGACAGTGCACTGTCGAACGGCTCGCCGAACTCCAGGGTGGTCATCGGTCGGCGGCCACGATCTCGGCGAGGAACCGGTCCTCGGCGGCGAGCCTGCGCCTGGCCAGCTCGCGGACGGCCGCGCGCTCGGCACGTCCATCCTCGGAACTTCCAGGATCGAATCCCGGCAGCAGGACCCCAACATCCACTTGGGACGAAGAGGTCGCCGGGACCTCGGCGCCGCCAGTCCACTCCGCGTCACCGCGCGCGAGCACGACCCGCTCCACGGGCGAGGCGTCCACCCGGACCTCGGCGGCCAACCGCACGCCCGGCGCAGGCTCGACCTCGCCCGCGGCCGCGAGGATCTCTATGCGCCGCCGTGCGCCCACCGCGCGCACGGCCCAGGTCACCGCGTCCTCGGCGGCGTCCACGAAGCCAGGCGGGTAGCGGCGCCAGTCGTTCACGCCCACCCCGCTGACCACCACCCGGCCGGTACCGGTACCCGGTTCGCCCGCGGCCAGGGCGAAGTCCTCCTGTGTGGGGAAGGACGCCGCCAGCTCGGTGGTACCTGGTCCGTCGAGCGCGGATCGAAGCTGGCGCAACGGTTCCCCGTCCAGCCCTGCCGCGTCGGCGGCCTCGTCGATCGACCGCAGCACGCGCTCGGCCGCACTCGATCCGCCAGCGCGCCACCACTGGATCAGCGGCTCCAGCGCGCCCTGGTGCTGCTCGATCAGCTCGGCCGCCTCGGGCGAGTCCGTGAACAGTTGCTGGCACTCGTGAGTCAGCGCGGCCAACTCCAGCCCCAACAGGTCCTCCGCGAGTGCGGGAATGGCGTCGATGCGGGACGCGGGCCACCAGCGGGCGGCCCAGTGCCCGTAGGCGAGTCGCGCCACGAGCCGCCCCAGCCCGGTCTGCTCGGACTCGACCGAGGCCTCCGCGATCTCGCCGCTGGCGCACGCCTGCACGGCCAGCGCGACCGGTTCCCCGTACACCGCCCAGATCCACTGCTGGGCGTCGGCCACGTCCTCGATCTCCGCATCGGGCACGCCGAGATCGGTGACATCGGGCCAGCTGAGCACGGCACCCGCCACGTCCAGCACGGCACGGGTGAAGTCCACCCCGCCTCCTGCCGAACCCGTGATCCGGACCGCCCCGTGGTCCACCCGGCTGACCCGCACCATCACGCACCCCCTGCCAGCGCCCGCAGCGCCGAACGGACCTTCGCGCGGTGGTCCATCATCACCGAACGCGCCACCCCGTCCAGCACCTCCCGTGCCTGCTCGCGGTCGGTTACCGGATCGGCCCGCACATCCCGGCCGTGCAGCCGCACCCACAGCCGTCGCGTGTAGGCGGCCCACGGGCTGCGCAGTTCCTCGGCGAGCACGGCCAGTTGGCCACCGGCCGGGTCGGGCGAGGTCGTCATCCGCCGCGCCCGCAGCGCGGAAGCCTCGCGCTGCCAGCGCCGGTTGACCGCGCGGTGCGTGGCCGTCGGCGCCGCAGTGCCGCTGCCGAGCGGGTCCAGTCCCGCCGCGAGCCCACCGCCGAGCACCATGACCACGCGCAGGCTCTCCCCGTCGAGGCCGAACGGGGCACAGCTGCGGCCGACCTCCGACCGCACGAGCTGCGGGACCTCGGGCAGTTCCTCACGTCGCGCCGAGGACGCCTGCAACTCCACGAAGACCCGCTCGAACAGCGTCCGGTCCAGCGGAGCGGGCATCGCCGCCGTGGACGCCCCGTCGCCGACCAGCGGCCGGGGTGGGGTCGGCTCCGCGGTCAACCCGAGGTGGCTCGGCACGCCTTCGTTGCCCCACGGGAGGTTCGCGTCTGTCCACAGTGCACTTCCCACGGCGCTGCCGCACTCGGCGTCGACCATCTGCTCGTAGGTGTCGGCACCGTCGAGCACCTGGACCGCCAGCTCGATCGCGGCCGTGACCGCACCTGCCGGTCGCCGCCTGCGGGCCCACCGCTCGGCCAGTTCCCCGTCCAGCTCGGCCTGCCGTTCGAGGTCACCGAGGTGCTGCCGCAGCGCCTCCACCGTGCGCCCGCCCACCGATTCCGCCAGCTCGCGGAGCACCTCCTTGGCCAGCTCCGCCGCGTGCGCGGGCGGCTGTCCGTGCTCGGCGGCCAGCTCGTAGCAGCGCTGGAAGTACAGGTCCTGTGGGTTGCCCGCCACGATGCCCATCGCACGCCGTGCCCGCTTGAACACCGTGAACCAGGACGCCGTGGCCCGCAGCCGGGGTCCCGCCTGCGCGATCAACTCCCCGAACCGGGCCGCCTGCTCCGGGTCCAGCAGGTCACCGGCCAGCTCGGGGCGCAGCGAGGGCCTGATCACCAGCGGGACCAGGATCAGCTTGACCGTCCTGGTCAAGGGGGCGCCGCCGGGGCCGCTGAGCGGCTCCAGCCCCGGGCCGAGCTCGCGCCAGGCCAGGTCGGCCAGTGCCGCGCGGGGGCGGCGGTGATCGGACATGGCACGACCCTACGCGGTGGCGAACCTGGGACCGGTAGGCGGCCGAGGGCCCATAACTTCCTCCTCGTCAACAGGAAGACGGAGGTGGGACCGGTGATCAGGACGTTCATCCGCGTGATCGTGCTGCTGGGGGTGGTCGGCGCGGTCGGCCTGTACGTGTGGCTCGGGCTGCACACCCCGGACAGCGAGTTCTCCACCCCGTGGGACGACTACGTGTGGCTGCCGGTACTGGCCGGGTGTGTGGGCGCACCGATCCTGCTCATCAGCATCATGGCCGGGCCGGACCTGAACAGCCGGGCCTTCCGCGAGGCGCCCATCGGTGTCGGCACGATCACCGAGGTCCGCCAGACCGGGCTGTACATCAACGACGAACCGCAGTTGGCCCTCACCATGACCGTGCGGACCGAGGACGGGCAGAGCTTCCAGTCCGTGGCCAAGCAGGTCGTGCCGATGACCGACCTCGCACTGGTCGCGCCCGGTGTCGTGCTGCCGGTGCGCTACCTGCCCGGTCGCACCGACCGGGTGGAGATCAACAAGGGCGGGGACCCCGCAGCCGTCCAGGCCGTGTACGACCGCGTGATGATCAGGGCCGGTCTGAGCAGCGAGCGCGCCGTGGCCATCGCCGCGCGCGGCACCAAGTCCTCCGCCGTGGTCTCCGCCGTCCGCGCCACCGGACGCATCGTCGAGGGCAACGGCGAGCTCAGCTTGACACTGCTCGTCAAGCGCCCCGACGGCAGCACCTTCGAGGCGACCTCGGAGAAGGTCATCCCCGGCAACCTCCTCGGGTTCGTGCAGCCGGGTCGCGTGCTCACCGTCTTCTACCTACCCGCCAGCGAGCAGGAAGTCGTCCTGCACCTGCCCGCCAACCCCTGAAACTGGGAGGAACACCATGGGACTGTTCGGAAACCGCAAGAGCCGCGAGGAGCGCGGCCGGGAGATCGCCAACAAGGTCGCCAGCGGCAAGGGCTTCTACGGCCGCGCCACCCGCGCCTTCCTCGGCGGCGAGGACTTCGCCAAGGTCCAGGAGTCCATCGGCGCCTTCAACTCCGGCATGGAGGTCCAGGCCCTGCTCGCCGCCGGGGCCCCCGTCGTGCCCGCCGTGCTCGTGTCGATCACCGACACCGGGCGGCTGGTCAACCACGACCCCATCGCCGCTCTGGTCGTGCGGCCCGCGGGCAGCGACGAGGACCTGCACCTGGAGGCGATCGTGTCGAAGTTGCAGGTCCCCCGCGTCGGCGACCAGGTGCGACTCGTCGCCGATCCCCGTCGGCCCGGCAGCTACCTCTACGCCGGTCTGGCCTGACCGACCGCGCCCGGTACCCCACCGCGGGTACCGGGTGCCTTAGGATTCGACCGTGAGCTACCGCTTCGAGACGGCACAAGCCGTTGTGCGCCAAGGAGTTGTCGGCATCGTCCGCACGCCCGACGCGGAGAGCGCGGTGGCGGCGGCCGCCGTGCTGCTCGACGCCGGGCTGCACACGGTGGAACTGCCGCTGACCAACCCCGGAGCGCTGCGGGCCATCGAGCAGCTCGGCGCGCGCTACCCGGAGGCCGTGCTCGGCGCGGGCACCGTGCTGGACGAGTCGGCGGCGGTGCTGGCGATCCGGGCCGGTGCCCGGTTCCTGGTGTCGCCGAACCTGAACACGGCGGTGATCCGCACGGCGAGCCGGTACGGCGCGGTCAGCGTGCCGGGGGCGGGCACCGTGACCGAGGTGGTCCAGGCGCTGGAGGCGGGCGCCGACCTGGTGAAGGTCTTCCCGGCCTCGGCGATCACCCCGCAGTGGGTCCGCGACCTGCGGGCGGCCGTACCCCAGGCCCCGCTCGTGCCCACCGGCGGTATCGGCCCGGACGAGGTGCCCGACTGGCTGGCGGCTGGTGCTGTCGCATGTGGCCTCGGGTCCGCGCTGACCAAGGGCACGCCCGAGCAGGCCCGCGAGCGGATCACGGGGCTGCTCGGGCGACTGCGCTGAGGACCACCGGGCCCCGCCCGCGTACGGCTCAGGCCGTCAGGAACACCGCGACTCGCACCAGGCCGGTGCCCGAGGTGCGCCGGGCCTGCACCGACACGGCACCGCCCGCGATCGGCACCGTGTCCGTGCCGCGCTCGGCGCCCGCGGTGAGCTCCCCGCCGACCTGGCTGCCGTCCAGCAGCACGCGCACCGAGCCGGTGGTGCCCTCCTCGGCGGTCCAGCGCAGCTCCAGCACCCCGCCCCGGGTCGTGGCGTCGAACAGGTCCTCCCAGTCCGGGGAGGTGGTGGCGGGCCAGTCCACCGGGCGGGTGGGCGGCAGGGCCAGCGCCGCGGCGGGTTTGGCGGCGACCTTGGCCGCTTCGAGCAGCCTGAGTCGCCGTTGCAGCTCCCGCAGGTCGGTGAGCAGCGTGTCCCGGTGGTTGACCCGGCTCATGAGGACTCCTCAACACTGGCCACGGTCAGCTTGACCTCCTCCTCGCCCTGGTCCCCCGGGGTGACCTCCAGGCTGAGGATGCGCATCGTCACGTCCAGCTGCCGGTGCGGGAAGAACAGGTCGTCCACCACGACGCGCGCGGTGTCGCCCACCGAGTAGGTGCCGACCAGCGGGTCCAGGTCGGCCCGCACGGTGATCTCCGGCAGCGCCACGGGCCGCCGCTGGGCCGCCAACGACCCGGCGGCCCAGGCGTCCAACAGGTCCTGGTTGGCGGTGTCCAGCTGGCTGGAGGTGGCCTCCAGCAACGGCCAGCCCAGCCTGATCGCCTCGTCCTCCTGGGCGAGGGCCATGACCGAGCTGCTGTCCCCCGCGGCGCCCTGGGCGAAGACCCGGGTCGCCATGGTCGAGCCGTCCAGCGGCCACACGAACCGCACCAGGTTGGCGCCGAACTCCCACACGTAGGGCGCACCGGGCTGGCCGAGCGCGGGGTGGCCGATCCGCAGGGTGCGTTGCGGGCGGCCGTCGCTGCCGTAGCGGACGTCGACCACGAAGTCGAAGCCGTGTTCGGCGTTGGCCAGGTCACGCAGGGCGTCGGCGACCGGCTTGAGCTCGCTCGGCGCGTAGCTGACCGTCCTGGGCACGCCGGAGGCCGCGGGCCCGAGCACGCGCAGGCCGATGTCCCCGCCCGGGTGCGACTGGGTGAGCCGCACGAGCTCACGTGCGATGTCCACCTGGTCCACTCCCGTGAAGGCCACCGGCGGGGTGTTCGGCACGGGTTTGCTCACCGGGTAGCCCAGCACGTACCGGTGTTCCAGGTAGGACAGGAAGTCCGAGGCGCCGATCTCCAGCACGCCGGTGGACACGTCGTAGCGGGTGGTCCAGATGATGCCGCCCCACACCAGTGTCCCGTCCCGGTCCACGTAGAGCGCGGTGCGGCCGGGCTCGGTCAGCGCCCTCGGGTCGCGCACGCTCACCTGCGGGTCGGTCACCTGCAACTGGGCGCGCAGGCTGCCGGTCTCGTTGAGCTTGCTGTCGAAGGTGACCTGGGTCAGCGGCAACTCGTCCACGATCGCGCCGGTCCGCACGTCGGCGATCAGGTAGGTGTAGCTCACGACGCCTCAGCCGGGTCGTCCACCAGCCAGGAGGTCTCCAGCGAGATCCAGAAGTTCTTGGGCGCGGGCTGCGGGTTCTTGAACTGCAACTGGACCACGTTGGTCACCACGGCGATCTGGATCCAGCCGCCGTCCGCCGTGCTGGCACCGGTCACCCTCGGCTGCGCCGCCGCGATCAGCAGCTTCGGGTAACTGGGGGCCATCGTGGTGGGGAAGGTGCCGATGTGCGGGCTCGCGTCGCTCAGCGCGGGGAAGTCCACCGTGGGCTGCACCATTCCGCGCAACTGCACCAGATTGCCCACGCGACGGACCTGTGGCGGCGGGAACTGGTCGGGAACGAAGGGCACCCAGTTGGCGCTCAGGGTCAACGGGACCCACCCGCTGTTGGTGGTGTTCACCGCGGTGCGCCAGCGGGTGCCGTCGTGGAACTCCAGGTTGTTGCTGTCCAGGCGGTGCAGGTACATGCCCTGGTACGGCGCCTGCGGCCGGGTGGCCGCGCCCGCCACCGGCAGGATGCCGCCGAGGGCGGTGGTCAGCGGGACCTGCTGGTCCACCTTGGGCTGGGACCCGTTGGCGAACACGGTCACCTGGGCCAGCACCAGGCTCGTCGGGTTCGGCAGCGCGGGCCGTTGCGGCGGGCTGGCTGGCGTGCCGGTGACCAGGTGCACGGAGAACCCGGTACCGGTGGTGGTGACCTCCGCGACCACCAGGTCGATCCGGTTCAGCGAGGCCGCGGGCGGGTCCGGGGTCAGTTCCACCACCGAGTCCAGGGTCACCAGGTACGCCCCGCCCGCGGCGCTGCCCTGGTCCTGGAGCACGGCCTGGAACGGGTTGAGCGTCAGCTTCACCGGGTTGCTGCCCGGTTTGACCGCGACCAGACCGGGTGCGCCGGGTGCCGGTCGCAGCCCGGTGAGCGCCCGCACCGGGCTGGCGTCCGGGGCGATGAGCAGGCCGGTGGCCAGGCGCGCGTCGGAGTCGGTGATGCCGGTGACCCACCCGGGGTGTCGTTCGGCCATGGTGTGTTCCCCCTTGCTGTGCGGTCAGATCCACGCGTCGGACCAGTAGGCGGTGAGCTGGGCGGTGCCGCTGGGCGCGGCGGCGCTGAACGCGATGGGTGTTTGCTGGTACGCGGGCAGTCCGAACCAGATGGAGCCCGGCCGCAGGGTCGCGCGGCGGTTGGCCCCGCCCAGCGTCACGGTCCGGGCCGCGACGTCCACCTTGAGCGGCTCGCCCTCGCCGAGGGTCAGGTCGAAGGCCAGTGACCGGCCGGTGGCGGTGTTGGTGATCACCGGGTAGTCGCAGGGCCCGTAGATCCACCACTGCGGCAGGGAGACCGCCGAGCCCTGGTTGGTCAGCAGCAGCGATCCTCCCGCGCCGCTGCCGAAGTCCAGCGGGAAGTGCGCTGGGAAGCTCAGTCCAGGTCCCTGCTGGGCCAGTCCGCAGCTGGCCTGGTAGGTCTGCGCGGACAACCGCACCGGGTTGGGCGCGGTCAGTTGCAGGGACCACTGGAAAGTGGTGCGGGTCCGATCGGCCATCTTCGCCGGACCGGACAACCTCGCCCGCACCTGGCGGGTGAACAGCTGTTCCTGTACCCGCAGCACGCCCAGCGTGGTGGCGTCGGCCAGCACGGCGGCCAGCCGGTTCTTGGCCATCTCCCTGGCCTCCCACCTCGGCGCCAGCGCCACCCCCTCCAGTGTGATCACCCGTGGCGCCCGGTAGCCCGGCGCGTCGAACGCCCCGTCGGCCCGCGCCTTGTTGACCAGGTCCAGCCGGATGTCCGGGGTGCTGGACCAGCCCTCCTCCCTGGTCACCCACCACTCGACCCCGTCGGGGTCCACGGTGTTGCCCGCCCACTGGTCCACGGCGAACACCGGCAGTTGCAGGGGTGTGTACGTCACTGCTGAGGTCATCGCTTCCCCGCCCAGGCCACCTCGCGGGCGGTGATCCGCCCGATCTCGTACTCGGACTGCCCCGGCTGCGGGTTGACGTAGACGGCCACCTGGCTGCCGCCCGCCGCCTGTGCCGCCGCGCCCAGCGCCCCGACCCGGGCGCCCAGCGCGCCGAACGAGGAGGCCGCCATGCCCGCCAGCGCCGGGATCGCCACACTGGCCTTGGGCACCGGCACCAGCTTGGACATCGCCTTGTTGACCAGGTCCCCGCTGCCGTCGATGCCCTGCGCGAGGCCCTCCCCGATGTTGTGCCCGAACTCCGACATCAGCCTGGACGGGGAGGAGATGCCCAGGATGCTCTTGATGGGTCCGGGGATGTGGTCGAGCACGAAGTTCTTGATCGAGTTCAGCAGCTGGCCCGCCATGGAGCCGATGCCCCGGATCAGCCCCATGATCAGGTCCTTGCCCGCGTTGAACAGCGTGCTGCCGAAGTCGCCCAGCGCGCCGAGCACCCGGCCGGGCAGCCCGCCCACCCAGCGCACGACCTCGCCCAGCGCCCCGCTGACCGCGTCCACCGCCCGGCCGAAGGCGTCCTTGATGATCTGCCACACCTGGCCGATGCCGTGCACGATGCCGATCACCGTGTTCACCGCGCCGGTGATGATCGCCTTGATCCCGTTCCACACCACCTCGACCACCGTCCGCACCGCGTTGAACACGGTGGTGATCACGGTCTGGATGAACTGCACGGCGCCCTGCACGATGCCGACGATGGCCGGCCAGACCTTCTGGAACAGGGCCTGTAGGAAGGTGATCACGCCCTGCACGATGCGCTGGACGGCGGGGAACACGGTGCCGATGATCGTGCTGATGATCGACACCGCGGTCTGGATGATCTTGGAGATGATCGGCCAGGCAGCGGTGATCACCTTCTCCACGATGCCCATCACGGTGGTGATGACCTTCTGGATGATGGAGAACGCCTTCTCCACCGCCTCGCGCACCTTGCTGTTGTGCATCACCAGGTTGATCAGCAGCGGCAGGAACTTCTGCACGATCGCGATCACGAAGCCGATCGGGTTGGACCGGAAGGCCACGTTCACGCCCTGCTGCGCGATCTTCCAGGCGTTGGTGACCTCCTTGAGCGCGCCGAGGGTCCTGGGCAGCTGGGTGAGCTCCTTGCCCATGGCCCCGACCTGCTTCATCGAGGTCATGGCCTCCTTGCCGATCCTGGCGAGGTCCGGGCCAGCGCTCTTGAGCAGCTGGCCGAAGTCCCGGACGCTGCCTGGCAACTGGCGCAGCGTGCCGAGCACGACCCGCGAGTCCCGGTCGATGCCCTGCACGGCGGCGGAGGCCTCGCGCAGCCCGGCACTCAACTGCTTGACCTGGGTGCCCACCAGTGCGGCGAAGCTGGACTGGATGCTCTGCGCGGCGCGGTTCATCGTCGCCACGACCTGCTCCTGCACGTTCTGCACCAGGGCCTGGGTCTGCGCCTGGATCTGCGCCGCGGGATCAGCCGCCGCACCGGCCACGGGACACCCCCTCGTTCATCGCTTAACCACCCGGCCCGCCTCGTTCCGCGACCGCGCCGGTGCTCGCACCGCGGCGCCGATTCTCGTGCTGGTGAACCGCCGCGGATTGATCACGAGCTCCCCCGTCTCACAGCGTGCTGAAGAAGGCGCCGATCTCCTCCGGGGTGGCGGACCGCTCCCGGTCGGGCACCGGGTCGATGCCCGGTCGCGGCAGCGGGTCCGGCCGCGGTGGCCGGTCCGCATCCTCGGCGGAGTTGGCGCTGACGAACAGCCAGTTGCCGATCGCCAGCTGGTCCACGGCGGTGGCCAGCAGGTGCTCGCCAAGGCCCCACTCG
Organism: Kutzneria viridogrisea DSM 43870; assembly: GCF_000525635.1. Lineage (NCBI taxonomy): Bacteria > Bacillati > Actinomycetota > Actinomycetes > Pseudonocardiales > Pseudonocardiaceae > Kutzneria > Kutzneria viridogrisea. The sequence continues at coordinate 4,287,428 of NZ_CP007155.1, read as the reverse complement.
GCCTGGTCCCCGTACAGCTCGCGGACCAGCGCCGACTCCTTGGGCAGGTGCCTGATCAGCACCAGCAGCCGCCGCGCGGTGAGCCCGCCCCGGTACCGGTCGAGCAGGTCGACCCCGTAGAACCGGAGCAGGTCCGCCTCGATCGCCTCGGCGTGCTCGGTCAGGAGCCCGTCGAGGCCGACCCTTCCCCCAGCGACATGCCGGTGTCCCTGCCGTAGGCCTCCAGCAGCGCCTGGACGTCCTGCACGCTGGTGGCGTGCCCGCTGAACCGGGTGAACTGCTCCTCGCCCAGCAGCGCGGCCAGCAGCCCGTCCAGGTCGGTGGGGTCCAGCTCGGTCAGCGTGCGGACCGTCCGCGTGGACAGCTCGGTGGGCAGGGTGAACGGCTCGCCGTCCAGTTCGAACTCCCAGGTGCCGCCGACCGCCTCCAGGCGCTGTGCCCGCACCGCGTTGACGTTGTACCGCCCCATGTCCGCGTTCCTCCCGCGATCAGGCCGAAGCCGGGCTGAGCGTGTTCATCGACCAGGTGGCCAGCGAGCCGCCCGCACCGAGCAGCGCCACGAAGGTGACCCCGAGCTTGATCGGCGCGGTGCGCATGATCGCGGTGTCCTCGGTCTCGGTGACCGCCCCGCGCGGGATCACGATGCGGTGCGTCACGGCGGGCCCGTCGGTGAACTCGATGCCCAGCGCGCGCTCCTGCACGTTGGGCAGGCCGGAGATCACGTAGTTGAGGTTGGTGTCCAGCGAGCCGCCGCCGAAGAAGAACGGCACGGTGTCCGCGTTGAGCTGAACCAGCTGGAACTTCAGCGACAGGTCGCGCTGGGCGTGCACCAGGCGGACCGGGGCCACCGCCTGCCAGGTCTCCACCGGGTCGAACTTCTCCTTCTTGACCAGCTTCACCCCGTCCTGCGTGGTGAAGCCGAGGTCGTGCCACGTGGCGCTGTCCCAGCTCTTGGTGAAGTCGGCCGGTGGCACCGCGTTGACCGCGGCGACCAGGATGCGACCGACACCTGCGATCCGGATCTCGCCGGTGTTCTGCCCTGCCATGGCTCCTCCTCGCGTCTCAGGCGCTCTTGTGTCCGATGTGGACGAACAGCCGGTACCTGCTCAGGTAGCGCGGCGCGTCCCCGTGCTTGGTGTCCAGGAACCACTGCGGCCCGTAGTCCTCGGTGATCCAGCTCACCACCACGCCACCGGCGTGCGCGGCCTGCGTGATCAGCGGCATGACCCCGCGCACCGCGCAGCACAGGTCGTGCGCGGCGGTCTTGGTCGCGCCGTAGGTGTCCACGCGCAGGAACGCCTGGTCCACCTGCTCGTCCTCGTCGTACCGCCCGCCCACCCTGATCAGGTACACCGCGGGCGCCTTCGGGTTGCCCGGGAACTCCGGCCCCACCGGCACGCCCTTGAGCTCCGGCCGTCCGGTGAGGTAGGTCGTGACGAGGGCCTCCAGGTTCGGGAAGGCCAGCGGCCCACCCGTGAACGAGTCCGCCATGTTCTTCCCCCCGTCGTGCCCGCTGGCTACCTCCGACCTTGCCCTGGGCCGGACTCGGCCTGCGCGACCTTTCGGTCAGGGCCGAAGTGGGCTGGTGCGGTGGGGTTCGCCCGCAGCAGGGCGGCGCCGATCGGGGTCAGGCCGTGCAGGCTGGTCCGGCCCCGGCGGCTGGTGCTCAGCAGACCGGCCGCCCGCAGCACCGAGACGTGCTCACTGGCCGAGGACTCGGAGATCGCCGCCAGCCTCGCCAGTTCCCCGGTGGACGCGCCCTCCCGGGCCAGCAGCAACAGGGTTGCCCTGGTCCGGCCCAGCAGGTGGGTCAGCGATCGGCCGCCGCGCGCCACCGCGGGCCGCGGGCCGCACAGCAGCCAGTCGGGCCCCCGGTCCACCGGGTAGAGCAGCACCGGAGCGCGCCCGGTGTCGACCACCAGCAGTGGGACCGGCGGTCCGAACACCACCGGGAGCAGTACCAATCCGTTGCCGGACAAGTGGACCTCGCGGTCGGCCCCGCCCTCGATGCCCAGCACCGGGTGCCGCCAGTCCAGGTCCGGGGACAGGGTGGCCATCAGCCCGTCCAGGCCCGCGTTGAGCAGCGTCCGCGCCCGCACGGCCCGGTCCAGGTCCACCCGCGCGGCCACCGTGGACCAGTGCGCCTGCACGGCGTGGGCGTGGTAATCCCGCAGCGCCTGCGCCATGCGCTCCAGTGGGGCGCTGTCACCGTCGCCCAGTGCGCGCAGCAAGCTCGGCGGCGGCCGGTGCTCACGCAGCACCAGGTGCGCCGTGGCCGGGGACATGCCGGTCAGCATGAGCGCGGCGTGCTCGACGTCCTGTCCGCGCCCGATGGCACTGAGCAGACCTGCCGCCGTGCACAGCGGCAGGAGGAGTCGTACCAGCGGGGCGTCGGGCATCGCCGCCAGCAGCTCACGGGCCCGCGCCCGCCAGTGCCGGAACGGGGCGTGCGCGCTTTTACTGTGCAGCACCTGGAGGCTGAACAGCGTCTCGCCAATGGGATCGGGTGCGGCGGCCACTCTGGTCCGCCCGAGGTCCTCCGGTCCGAAGTGCACTGTCAACACGGTGTTCCCCCCGGTGTGCGTGCGGGCACGCGGGAGGATCGCACCGACCCGAGGAGCGCTCAGCTGACCGCGGGCACGCCGAGACAGGCCTGCCCCCAGGCCGTCCCAGCGAAGAAATCCCCCCGAATTCCCCCTGGTACCACGGTATCCGTGGTCAATGGCCACGGTACGCCCGCAACCAGTCCCCGATGTGGGGCCAACACCGGAACACCCGATCGGCTCAGCAGCGCGACTGCTCGACGGCTACGACCGACAGAAGTAAAGTGAGACTCACATCTCTATCGAGACGCGCGTATCACTTCCAGTTGGCGAGCCGGGACTCCAGGGCGGCGAACACGTCAGGCGCGGCGCGCAGGCCGGTGTGCGAGCTGCGCACGGCCACGCACTCCGCGTACGGGTCCAGGCACAGTCGCCACGGAGCGATGCGGTCGCGCAGGGAGTACAGCGCCAGCGCGGGCAGCCGCGGCGGCAACGGTGCGGCCAGCGCCAGCGAGTTGGTGCGGAAGCACGAGCCGGTCAGGCAGTCGGCGGTGAGCAGCCCGCGCAGCCCGATCGCGGAGAGCCAGGTGAGCCCGCGGGCAAGGCCGACCACGAAGCGGTTCGCGCCGAGCACGTCGCGCACCGGGCTGCCCAGCATGACCAGCCCACGCACCAACTCGGGTCTGCGCAGCGCGACGAGCCGGGCCAGCGCCCCACCCCTGCTGTGCCCGAGCAGCACCACGGGTCCGCCGGTGGCCTCGGCGTGCGCGACCAGTTGGCGTTCGACCAGCGCGACGAGTTCGTCGGTGCAGCCGAGGTTGCGGCCGATGCTGGCGTGTGCGGGTTCGTAGCCGCAGGAGCGCAGCCAGGCGTCGGTCGGCGCGAAGTAGCCTGGGCCCGAGCCGAATCCGGGCACGAGCAGCACACCTCGGGACAAGGGCACCTCCACCACGGCGTTCACTCGGTGCGCGGGAAGCGCACGAGCACCTCTTCTTGCTCGACTTGTTGTTCGGTTTTCGCGTAGGCCGTGTACGCACGCCGGTCGGCGCTGGTGAACGGCCCGGTGCCGGTGAACGGGGCCAGCAGGCTGCGTGGCCACAGTCGCAGCACCCGCACCGCGTTGATCTCGGCGCCGAACACCGCCACGGTGGCACCAACGTACAGCCAGGCCAGCAAACCGAGCACCACACCGAAGGCGCCGTAGGTGGCGCTGGCCCCGCGCAACTGGTGGCTGACCAGGTAGGTGCCCGCCTCCAGGAACACCTGCCACAACACGGCCGCGAAAGCCGCCCCGGGCCACAGTCCGCGCAGGGCCACGTCCACCGCGGCCAGTACCCGGTAGGCCACCAGGAACAGCGCGAAGTTGACGCCGACCGCCAGCGCGGTGGCCCCGCCCCGCACCAGCGGGCTGGTCTCGGCTCCGACGATGGAGGCAGTGGTGGTCAACGCGGTCAGGCCGGTGGTCAGCAGCACACCGACGCCCAGCGTCACGAGCAGCAGCAGGCTGCGCAGGTAGAACAGGACGAAGGTGGGGCGCCGCACCCTGGGCACCGCCCACACCTTGTTCAGCACGGTCTGACCGGCACCAGCCACGCCCAGGGCCCCATAGGCGGCCACCACGATGCCGACGACCAGACCGAAACCCGAGCCCTCCAGGGAGTGCACGTTGGCGCCGATCTGCTGGCCGATCACCGGGAACTCCCGCAACGCCGAGTGCAGCACGGCCTGTTGCAGCTCCACGTTGCCCTGCAAGGCAAAGCCGAGCGAGGTCACCAGCAGCAGCAACAGCGGGAAGAGCGAGAGGAACCCGTAGTACGCCAGCAGTGCGGCCAGGTAGTAGCCCTGGTCGTCGACGAACTTGTAGACGACGGCCAGCGGCACGGCGGCCCAGGGGTGCCGCCGCTGGAACCGGTCCAGGCGCGATGCCAGCACGCGCCCCGGGTACCCGGGGCCACAACCTGGCAAAACGCAAGCCCTGGTTCCCCTTTTGGCGGGGACACTCCTTGACAGCACCCCGACATGTCCGTTTCCGGTCGGCCGCACGGTTTACTGAATCGATCCACACCCGAACACCCAGGGCGTTGTAGCCCATTCGGATGGCGAGGTCACGAGGTTACGAATGGGCCACAGGCTTGCTATGGTTGAACTGGGAGTTGATTGCTGGGGAAAACTTCCACAGGCTGAATCGACCATGGGGGGTCGAATTGTTCGTCGGCATGCTTGGCGCGTTCGAGGTGCGATTGACGTGCGGCACCGTCACACCTTCAGCGCCAAAACCACGCACGGTACTCGCGCTGCTGGCATTGAACGCCGGATCAGTGGTGCACCTCGATCAACTGGTGGAGGAGTTGTGGGAGCACCGACCACCGGGCAGCCCATCCACCACCTTGCAGACCTACGTCTACCAACTCCGCAAGCTGTTGACACCTGGATCGCGTGGCGGCACAGCCCTGCAGACCAAGCCGCGGGGCTACCAGTTGCTGCTCGGGGAGAACGCGCAGGTGGACGTGCGCTCCTTCGAGGCCCTGCTCACGAGGGGCCGCAAGAGCCTGGATGCCGGCGCGCACCTCGAAGCCGCGGGACTGCTGCGCGAGGCGCTCGGGCTCTGGCGCGGCCCGGCGTTCGGCGGAATCGTGCAGGGCCCCGTGCTCTCCGCGTACGCCACACACCTGGAGGAGAGCCGCAAGAGCGCCATGGAACTGTGCTTCGAGGCCGATCTCGCCCTCGGTAGGCACCGTCACGTGGTGGACGAATTGTCCGGTGTGGTGCGGTCACACCCTACTCATGAAGGATTTTCAGCAAAGCTGATGACCGCTTTGTACCGGTGCGGGCGCAAGGTGGAGGCGCTGGAGGTGTTCCGGCGGCTGCGAGCGGAGTTCGTGGACCAACTCGGGCTGGAACCCTCGGCCGCGTTGCACGATCTGCACCAGCGCGTGCTCACCGACGATCATTCGCTGTCGCCCGCTTCCGAACCCGAAACTGCGGTGGAACCGGCACAAGTCCCAAGAATCGTCACCGCACCGCCGCAGAACGGTTCGACACTGGCACAGATACCGCCCGCGAGTTTCCACTTCGTGGGACGGCAGGCCGAACTGGGCCTGCTGGTCGGGCTGTTCGGCCCGGCCGAGGCCGAACGGCGGCCGGGACTGCGCATGGCGGAGGTCACCGGCCCGCCCGGGGTCGGCAAGTCCACGCTGGCGGTGACCGTGGCGCACCAGGTGCGGCAGAGCTACCCGGACGGCCAGGTGTTCGTCGACCTGACCCCGGTGAACAACGGCACGGCCACGCTGGCGCAGGTGCTCACCGGTGCCATGCGGGCCGCCGCCGTGCCACTGCCCGAGGGCGAGTCCGACCCCGCCGCGCTGGCCTACGCCTTCCGCGGCTGGAGCGCGGACCGCCGGGTGCTGGTCGTGGTCGACGACGTGATGTCCACCGAGCAGGTGCACTGCCTGCACCCGAGCGGACCGGGCAGCGGGTTGCTGGTGGCCAGCCGACGGCGGCTGCACTCCCCCGGCGCCACCGCCGTGGTGGACCTGGCCCCGCTGCCGGTGGCCGAGGGGGTGCACATGCTCGCGGCGATCATCGGCGAGCAGCGCGTGGCGGCGGAGCTGGACAGCGCCGTGGAACTGGTGCACGCCTGCCGGGGTCTGCCGCTGGCCATCCGGGCCGTCGGCGGGCGGCTGGCCTATCGCACCCGCTGGACGCTGGCGGGCATGGTGTTCCGCCTGTCCGAACACCCCGACTGGCCGCTGCGCGTGTCCGCGGGCGCCGTGCCGCTGCGCGAAACCCTGCTGGGCAACTACACCAGCCTGCCCGAGGCCGCGCGCGGCGCGTTCCGCACGATCGTCGAACGCGGTACGGACGAGGTGACGGCGCAGTGGCTCGCCGGGGCGCTGTGCCTGGACCCGGTCGACGCCGAGCAGCTGCTGGAGGCGCTGGCCGACTCGTTCCTGCTGGAGGAGGTCGTGGACACCGGCCACCGGTACCGGCTGCCCGCGATGGCCCGCCTGCTGCGCGAGGCCGACATCCCGCTGACGCGGCAGACCGAGTACATGGACCTGCCCCGGCAGTGCACGGCCTCACCAGCCTGACCCGGCCTGACACATGCCATGAAAGTGCCGTTGCTGGCATTCAGCGCCAGCAACGGCACGTTCATGACACCGGGGGTGCCCCGACGCGCTCAGTCCTGGGCGAGGATCTTGGCCAGCACCCGGTCGAGCGTGCCCGGCACGTCCTTCGGCGCCGACTCCGAGCGCCAGCCGACCACCCCGTCCGGCCGCACCAGCAGCGCGCCGCCCGCGCCGATGCCCGCGGTGCGCCGCCACCGCTCGTCGCTGACCCGCCGCACGGCCAGGTCGATCCCGGCCCGCGCCGAGGCGTCCACCGCCGCCTGCGCCCAGTCGGCGCCCGACTCCGCCGTCACCAGGGCGAACCCGGTCCGGTCCACTGTGGACACCTCGGTGCCGTCCACCCAGCCGTGCGGCACGCGACTGCCCGGTGAGCCGTCGATGTCGCGCTCGATGTCCTGCCGCGAGGGCGGTTCCACGCAGCCACCCAGCACCGCGGCGGACGCGTACCGGTAGCCCAGCTGCACCACCATGGCGCTGGCCATGCCCAGCCGCTCGCGCTCGGCGGACCGGGTGTGGTCGTAGTGCAGCTCCGGGCGCAGCACCCGCAGCAGGGCCTGGTCCACGGTGAAGCGCGCGACCGGCCGCCGCTCGGCGTCGTAGGTGTCCAGCAGCTCCGGCGCGGCGGCACCCCGCAGCACCAGCGCCAGCTTCCAGGCCAGATTGTGCGCGTCGGCGATCCCGGTGTTCATGCCGAAGGCACCCACCGGTGGCACCACGTGCGCCGCGTCCCCGGCCAGGAACACCCGCCCCACCCGGAAAGTCTCCGACAGCTGTGCCGCCGACTGCCACGGCAGCACGCTGAGCACCTCGACCGCCAGCTCCGGCAGGCCGATCGCGGTGCGCACCAGCTCCGCGCAGCGCTGCGCGGGGAAGTCCGCCGCCGACTGGCCCCGTTCGGGGTCGTAGGCGAGGTGGAACACCCACCGGCTCGCGTTGTCGATCGCCACCAGGCGGCCCGTCGCCTCCGGGTGGGTGATCTCGCAGACCGCGAACTCCTTGCCCCGCAACAGATCACCGAGATCGGCGCGGAACAGCACGTTGATCGCATGGCTGCCCAGCACCCCGGGCCCGACCGTGCGCACGCCCAGCGCCTGCCGCACCGGGCTGCCCGCCCCGTCGGCCGCGACCAGGTAGGCGCAGCGCAGGACCTCGCAGCGCCCGGTCGCCACCTCGCGGACCGTGGCGCTGACCCCGTCCTCGTCCTGGACCACCTCGACCAGTTCGGTGCCGAACCGCACGGTGGCCCCGCGCTCGGTCGCCGCCGACAGCAGCAGCTCGTCCAGCCGGTCCTGCGCGCACAGCGCCCAGCTGGCCGGGCTGATCCGGTCCACGGTCGGCGCGTCGGCCGCCGGGTTGGCGTTCTGCGCCCCGCTGTCGAACGCCTCCGCCAGGGTCCGCGCGCTGAACCGCCCGCGCCCCTTGCTGCGCGCCAGTTCCCCGGCCGCCTCCCGCAGGCGCGCCGCCAACCCGTGCGCCCGCAGGATCTCCACCGTGCGCAGGCCGAGGCCGGTGGCCCTCGGGTGGATCGACAGCCCGGCGTGCCGCTCCACCACGAGAGCCGGAACCCCTTGGTGTGCCAGGAACAACGCCGCCGCCAGCCCCACGGTGCCGCCACCGGCCACCAGTACCGGCGCGGTCACGGCTGGTCGTCCCTGCTGATCACCCGCTGGCTGATCAGCCACCCGTCCTGGGACGGCACCAGCAGGTCCTCGAACACCGCTGGCCGCACCGGCACCGAGCCGCCACCGCGCTCGGTCTGCACCACGACCCCGTAGGAGCGCACCGCGAGCGAGCCGTCCTGCCTCGGGTCCACCGTCACCATGCCCAGCCAGCGCCGGTGCACCAGTCCCTTGTCGGTCAGCACCTGCTGGCCGCGCCGCCCGCCGTCCGCGATGGCCGCCCGCCCGCGCAACGGCTCGCTGTGCGAGGACCCGCCGAAGGTCGCGTCCTCGGTGAACGTGCGCGCCCAGCCCTCGAAGTCCTCGTCTCCCAGCAACTGCATGTGCCTGGCGTAGAACATCTCCACCTGCGTGTGCAGATCCACGTCCGCCCCCATGTCCTGACCTCACACCCGCTCGGCGACGAGGATCGAGAAGTCCTGCGGCAGGGCGTGCACCTCGCGCAGGGCGAAGCCGGACTTCTCCATCAGCTCGCGGTGCTCGTCCTTGGTGCGGGCCCGCCCACCTCCGGTCACCAGCAGCATCAGCACGTCCTGGGCCAGTGACAGCCTCGGGTCGGTGTCGGGCAGGATGACCCGCTCGATCACCAGCACCCGGTCGCCCGGCTTGGTGACGGCGGCGCAGTTGCCAAGGATGGCCAGGCAGTGCTCGTCCGACCAGTTGTGCAGGGTCCGCGAGATGACATAGGTGTCGCCGCCCGCGGGCACCGACCGCAGGAAGTCGCCGCCCACCAGGGTGCAGCGCTCGGTGAGGCCGCGCGCCGAGAGCTCGGCCTCGGCGGCGGCGACCACGTCGGGCCGGTCGAACACGACCCCGCGCGGGCCTTCGGCCGAGGCGAGGATGGTGCCGAGCAGTTCGCCGTTGCCGCCGCCCACGTCGACGATCGTGCCCGCACCGGAGAAGTCGTAGGCGTTGGGCACCTCGTTGAACAGCTTGACGCTGCCCGACATCGCGCGGTCGAAGGTCCGCGAGGCCTCGGGATTGCTGTCCAGGTAGCTGAACAGGTTCGTGCCGTGCACGTGCTCGAAGGCCTGGCCGCCAGTCTGCGCGGTGTGCACGACCTGCGACCAGGAGCGGTGCCACTCCTCCCCGGACAGGATCACGAAGTCACGGATGGAACCGGTGACCTCGGTGCGCAGCAACTGGCCCATCTCGGTGAGGCCGAACCCGCGCTGCTCGTCCCCGTCGAGCACCTCGAGCCCGGCCAGGTAGCGCAGGATGCGGCGCAGCGCCTCGGGGACGGCGCCCAGCTCGGCGGCCAGGTCCGCGCTGGTGCGCCGCTGCCCGGCCAGCAGGTCGGGGATCCGCAGCTTCGCCGCGGCGTAGACGGTCCTGGCCGCCCACTCCCCGATGACGATGTTCAGCAGCGCCTTGGGTGCGGCAGGCTTGTTCATCGGCTGGTGCTCTCCTCTGCGATTTCCCGGACAGGTCGGGGACGGGGTCGGGCGAAGCGGGTCATGAAGGGCTGTTCCACGTACCGGTGCAGCAGCCCGGCGGCGAGGACGGCGGCCAGCAGGCAGACCACGATGAACGCCGTGCCACCGGGCACGCTCCACACGGGGCCCTTGCCGAAGGCGAGCAGCAGGTAGCCGGTGACCTGGCCGCCGACCAGGTACAGGGCGAAGGAGACCTCGCCCAGGTAGGTCATGACCCGGTTGCGCAGCGGCGAGCGCTGGCCGCGCAGGTCGGCGACGGCGGCGGCGGGCACCAGCAGGGCGAGCGGGATCACCGTGGCGGCGACCAGGCTCCACACGTAGGGCACGACCATGCCCAGCAGGTAGCCCAGCAGCGCCAGCCCGGCGGCGGGGCCAAGGCGCAGGCCGATCCACCGTCCATTGCGGACGATCAGCGCGAGCAGCATGCCGAGCAGGAACTCCAGCAGCCGGGTCGGCGGGAAGATGTAGGTGGCCCACAGCGACCACACGGCCACCGAGTCGTTGCCGGGTTCGGGCCAGGCGGGCTGTTGGGGCAACAGGTTCGCCAGGAACGGCACGCACCAGATGGCGGCCATCAGTGCGATCGCGCAGGGCCAGAGCCTGCGCGGGTCCAGGCGCAGCAGGCCGCGCAGCAGGAACGGGAACAGGAAGTAGAAGAACACCTCGCAGGACAGCGACCAGGCGAGCTGGTTGACGCTGAAGAAGATGTCCGAGTTGGGCGACCAGGACTGCACGAGCAGCAGGTTCGGGATCGCGGCGGCCACGGTGACCACGCCACCCGTGCTGAGCATCAGCACGATCGTGACGGCCCACATCACCACGTGGTTGGGGTAGATCTTGCAGGCCCTGCGCCGCCAGAACAGCCGCGGCGGCTCATCCCGCCGCGCGGACCAGGTGAGCACGAACCCGCTGAGCACGAAGAAGAAGGACACGCCGATGCCACCTGTGCGGCCCATCACGTCCAGGAAACCGTTGTTGACGGCCTGGTCGCGGAAGACGTACTGCCGCGAGACGTGGTAGACGAACACGACCGCGGCCGCGAAGAACCGCATACCGGTCAGGGAGGGCAGCCTGGAGCGGGCTCCGACCTCCGGGGCCGTTGTGCTCACGATCGCTCAACTCCTCGGGTGGGGCTCTGTGGTGCTGCCCAGCCTGGGAATCGGGCCTTGAGGAAATCTGAAGGAGTCGTGAAGCGCCCCCTGACGTGCGAAGGTGACCAGGTGCGCAGGAGGCCCTGGCACAACGGCCCCTTGCCCCAGGGACCTCCGGCCCCTTTGCCGAGGGACCTATCGGACATCTGTCACCGTAGTGGCATGACAACACGTGTCTTCCTCGTAGACGATCATGAAATCGTCCGGCGCGGGATCGCGGACCTGCTCCGGGGCGAGGAGGGCCTCGTGGTGGTCGGCGAGGCCGCCTCCGTGCAGGAGACGATGGTTCTGCTCCCCGCGGCACGGCCGGATGTCGCGGTGCTGGACGTGCGGCTACCCGACGGCAACGGCGTGGAGCTGTGCCGCGACCTGCTCGCCGCGCACCCGGCGCTGCGCTGCCTGATGCTGACGTCCTATTCGGACGATGAGGCGCTGTTCGACTCGATCCTGGCGGGCGCCTCGGGTTTCGTGCTCAAACAGGTGCTCGGAGTGGACCTCGTGCACGCCGTGCGCACCGTGGCCGCTGGGCAGTCCCTGCTCGACACGAGAACCACCAAGGCACTGCTGGACAAGCTGCGTCGTGACAACGAGACAGCGGACCCGTTGCGGCAACTGTCCGCGCAGCAGCGCGCGGTGCTCGACCTGATCGGTGAGGGCATGACGAACCGGGAGATCGCCGAGCACCTGTTCCTGGCGGAAAAGACGGTGAAGAACTACGTGACGCAGATCTTCGCCAAGCTCGGTGTGCAACGGCGCACACAGGTCGTGGCGCTGGCAACCACCCAGCGCAGGCCGGGAACGCGGAATTCGCCCCAGTCCGATGTGGAGCAGGGCCCTGTCCAATAAGGACCTTCGGCCGTGTTCGTGACGCCCGCTCGTGGCGCACCGTGGAACCAACGCGCACGACGAACAGGACGAACTCATGAGCAGCTCGGTCCCCGGCTCCCTCCGGCTCACTCCCGAGGAGGTGATGACGGCACTGCTGGCGGCGGGTCGCGCACCCTCGCTGCACAACACGCAACCGTGGCGGTTCAGGGTCTTGTCCAGCCGCATCGAACTGCACGCCGACACCAGGCGCAGTCTGCCGGTGACCGATCCTCACGACCGCGAACTGCGGATCGCCTGCGGCGCCGCGCTGCTGAACCTGCGCCTGGCGATCGAGGCGCTCGGTGTGGAGTCGGTGCTCACCCTCGCGCCGAGCACGCGGGAGCAGGGGTTGCTGGCGGTCGTGCGGCACACTACGCGGAATCTGGCCACCAGCAAGGCGTTGTGGCACTTCGATCTGATCGGCCGGCGGCGGACCTGTCGCGGCCCGTTCAAGGACGTGCCGGTCCCCGCCGAGCACGTGCTCGCGCTGGCCCGCGCGGCCCGGGCCGAGCGGTGCTGGCTGCACGTGGTGACCGACCCGTCGCAACGGCGCGAGGTGCTGTCTTTGGTGCGCGAGGCGCACCAAAGACAGGTGACCGACCCCGCCTATATCACGGAGATGGCAGGGCTGAGTGCGCTGAACGGGGCCAGTGGTCCGGAGACCCAGAACGAGCGCACGCGTCGTGACTACCACGGTGCGTCGACGCGAGCGCAGCCTTCCCCGCGGGAGCCGCTGCTCCTGGTGCTCTGCTCCTACCTCGACGACCAGCTCGGTGAGCTCCAGGCTGGGCAGGCAATGCAACGCGTGCTGCTGGCCGCGACCGAACTGGACATGCGCGCCGCGTTCCTCTCCCAGCCCACCGAGGTACCCGAGTTGCGGGCGCGACTTCGCCGCGCGGTGGACCCCACCCTGACGCCGCAGGTCGTGTTGCACATCGGGTACGGCGAGCCCGCACCGCCCACACAGCGGCGCCCCGTGGCGGACCTGGTGATGGACACCGGAGGTGCTCCGTGACCGACACCGTCCTGGCGGGGATGACACTTCCGCACCACCCACCTGCCATGGTGATGTGGGCCGCCGAATACGCCGCCCGCACCGGCAACCCGCTGCGCGTGATCCTCAGCAGGGCGGGCAGGTGCAACCCCGACCCGGCCATGCGGGCGGTGCGCAGCGCCGTGGCCGGTGTGGGCGCCCGCTACCCGGCGCCGCCCCTGCGCCTGACCCTGGACCCGCGCCCGCTGTTCAGCGCGTTCGCCGATGTGCCGGATGCCGGCCTGGTCCTGGTCGACCGAGACGCGCACCGGTGGTCGGCCATCCGCGGATTGGCCACCAGGCGGGCCGGTCCGGTGGCGGCGGTCGGCGCCGACTCGTGGTGGACCCAGAAGGTCCAGCCACTGCTGGTGGGCACGGACGGCACCGCCAGCTCTGAGCCCGCTCTGGAGTGGGCTTTCGCCGCGGCAGACTGCATCGGCTGCGGGGTCCGGGTGGTGTTCAGCCCGGCCGCGGCGACCGAATCGGCCAAGCTTCGCGAATCGATGCTGACCACCGTCACCGCGCTGACGGCGCACCACCGCGCGCTGGACGTACGACTGCACAGCCGGGACAGTTCCCTGCTGGAGGCACTGAGCTGGCACTCACAGTCCGCCAGCATGACGGTGCTCGGCCCCAGGAACGGGACCGTCACGGCCGCCACCGAGCGCGTGCTGTTGCGCTCCAACTGCGCGATCGTCCTGGTGCCGCAACGCGGCGCGGCTCCCACGGCGAATCGCTCCACTATGGACTCACGCGTGCTGCCCCGGCACGCGTGAAAAAGCGGGTGGGATCCCAACTCCTCCCCCAAGAAATGGGATCCCACCCGCGCTCACTCAGCCAGCGAGAGTGCCTGGCTCGGGCAGATGTGCACGGCCTGCCGCGCCTTCTCCACCAGTTCTCCCTCGGGGGTGTCGTTGAGGACGATCACGGTGCCGTCCTCCTCGCTCTGGTCGAACAGCTCGGACTCGGTGAGCACGCACTGCCCGGCACCGACGCACTTGCCGGTGTCCGCGATGATCTTCATGTGGTGGGCCTCCTACCAGGTGACCGGCAGCCGGTACAGGCCGTAGATCGAGGCGTCGTCCTTGAACGGCAACTCGTCCACGGGAACGGCCAGCTTCAGGTCCGGGATCCTGCGCAGCAGCGTATCGAAGACGATCTGCAGCTCCATGCGGGCCAGGTTCTGCCCAAGGCACTGGTGCGGGCCGAAGCCGAAGGCCACGTGGTGCCGACCGCCGCGCTCGATGTCGAACTCGTCCGGGTCGGGGAAGGCCTCCGGGTCGCGGTTGGCGGCCAGGCCCACCGCGAGCACGCCTTCACCCGCGCGGATGGTCACCCCGCCGATCTCCACGTCCTCCACGCACAGCCGCGCCGTCGCGGCGTCCACGATCGTGAAGTAGCGCAGCATCTCCTCGACGGCGTCCAGGGTGCGGCCGGGGTCGGCCTTGACCGCGGCCGCCTGCTCCGGGTTCTCGATCAGGGCCAGCGTGCCCAGCGAGATCATGTTCGCGGTGGTCTCGTGCCCGGCGACCAGCAGCAGGAAGCCCAGGCTGACCAGGGCATCGCGCCGGTAGGTGCCCTCCTCACGCAGCTTGACGATCTGCCTGCCGAGCAGGTCGTCGGTCGGCTCCGCCTCCTTCTTGGCGAGCAGGTCGCCCATGTACGCGCGGACGGTCTCGAACGCCTCGCGACGCCCCTCGGCGCTGGTCGTCCGCTTGATGAGCCTGGACGTGTGCTCCTGGAAGAACTCGTGGTCGGCGTAGGGCACGCCGAGCAGCTCGCAGATCACCAGCGAGGGCACCGGGAGGGACAGGGCCTCGACCAGGTCGGCGGGCCTGGGACCGGCCAGCAGGTTGTCGATCAGCTCGTCCACGATCTGCTGGATGCGCGGGCGCAGCTGCTCCATGCGCCGCACGGTGAACTCACCGAGCACCGCGCGGCGGGCGGGCCCGTGCTCCGGGGCGTCCATCGCGATCATCGAGCGCTCGGACTCCGGCCGGTTGCGCAGGGCGTTGCCGCCCTCGACCAGCACCGGGAAGTCGGGGTGGAACCGGTTGGCGCTGAAGCGGCGGTCGTTGAGCACCTGCCGCACGTCCTCGTGCCGGGTGACCACCCACATCTGCTTACCTTCGGGGGTCCGGACCTTGGTGACCGGCGCCTCCTCGCGGATCTGGCGGTACTCGGCCGGCGGCGAGAACGGGCACTCGCGGACCAGCGGGAACTGCAGGGCGGGCTCTTCTGTGGTGGTCATTGGTGTCCCCTTCACCAGTGGCGCGGAAGTATGTGGAGGTTTACATTCCGCTTCACTGCCACGGTACCGAAACGGAGGGTTGTCGTCCACTCACTTCCCGGTGAGCGTGCGAGAATCGGGCACCGCCACACCGGGAGGACGAGAAGGGCATGACCGCCGATCCCCAGGCGCCGCTGCGGGCCGACGCGCAGCGCAACCGCGATCTGATCATCGCGGCCGCGCGCGCGATCTTCACCGAGCACGGGCCCGAGGTGCCGATGGAGGACATCGCCCGCGCGGCCAAGGTGGGCATCGGCACGCTCTACCGGCGCTTCCCCGACCGGGACGCGCTGATCCGCGCGGTGGCCGTGGACAGCTTCGCCCGCCTGCTCGCCGAGGTCAGGGCCGCGGCCGTCGAGGAGCCCACCGCCTGGGACGCACTGGTCCGGATCATGCACCACTCCACGGACCTCCAGCTGACCGCGCAGCTGGCGATGCTCTCCGCCAAGGCGTTGCAGATCCTCAAGGAGGACGAGGCCGTCTGCGAGCAGCGCGAGGAGTTGCTCGTCGAACTCGAACGGCTCATGGTCCGGGCGCAGGCCGCGGGCCAACTGCGCCCGGACGTCGGCGCCGGGGACATCGCCGTGCTGATCGCCATGGCACTGCGGCGGCCGCCAGCCAAGACCCCGGAGATCGGCAGGCTGTCCACCGACCGCTGCATCGCGATCATGATCGACGGCCTGCGCGCACACCCCGGCACCCCGCTGCCCGGCCGCCCGCTCGTCCGGGACGACCTGCGCAGGTGAGTGTTGTACGATCATGGTCGTACAACACTCAGGGGGGCGCACCGTGATCCAGCAGACCGAACGCCGCTACGGCCTGGACTCCACCGACCGGCTCACCGAGGCCACCGCGCCGGGGCCGGAGGGCGCCAGGGCCGCGCTGGAGTCCTTCTACTACGCGCTCAACAGCCGTGACGGCGCGGTGCTCAGCCAGGTCTGGGCCGACAATCCGCTGGTGCAGCTGAACAACCCGGTCGGCGGCATCCTGCACGGCAGGCAGGCGGTCGACGAGCTCTACGCGCGGATCTTCCGCGGTGCGCTGCGCGTGCGGGTCACCTTCAGCGAGGTCGTGGAGTACCTGGGCGAGCGGCACGCCGTGTTCGCCGGGCGCGAGCTCGGCTCGTACGGGGACGGCGTGCCGCTGGCCATCCGCACCACCCGGTACCTCCGCTACGACCAGGGCCGCTGGAGCCAGTTCCACCACCACGGGAGCATCGACGACCCCGCGGCCCTGCTCGCCTACCAGCGGGCCGTCAGCGGCTGAGCGAGCCCACCCAGGCGTCCACGGTGAGCACCTCGGACCGGATCAGCCTGCGCGCGAATGTCATGAAGGTGCCGTTTGAGACACCCAGTGTCTCAAACGGCACCTTCATGACTTCCGAGTCGACCGGGCCCGCACGTGCAGGCGCTCCCCCTGCGGCCCGAACAGGCTGAGGATCTCCAGCGGGGCGGGGCCCGCGTTGCCGAACCAGTGCGGGGTGCGGGTGTCGAACTCGGCGGCCTCCCCGGCGCCCAGGGTCAGGTCGTGCTGCCCGAGCAGCAGCCGCACCTGGCCGGACAGCACGTACAGCCATTCGTAGCCCTCGTGCACCTGCTGCTCCGGCTTACCGCTGGCCGCGCTCGGCGGATAGATCATCTTGTACGCCTGCACCCCGCCCGGCCGACGGGTCAGCGGGATCATCGTGATCTGACCGCGCTGGATCGGCCGGGCGTAGACCCGGGGGTCACCGGTGGCCGGGGCACCGACCAGGTCGTCCAGAGTCACCTGGTGCACCCTGGCCAGGGGCATCAGCAGTTCCAGGGTCGGCTTGCGGCCGCCGGACTCCAGCCGGGACAGGGTGCTCACCGAGATGCCGGTGTCCTTCGCCAACTGGACCAGGGTGACCCTGCGCCGCCGCCGCAGGGCGCGCAGGCGGGGTCCGACGCCGTCCAGGTCGGTCTGCTCGTTCTGCTCGGTCATGAGGACAATTGCTACTCCGGCAAATTTTTTTGTCAAGTCCGCAGGAGGTGGCACACCATCGGAACATGCACGAAACGCAGAAGCTCTACGACGTGGTTGTGGTTGGTGGCGGGGCAGCAGGACTGGCCGGGGCGCTCTCGCTGGGACGTGCCCGGCGCAGCGTGCTGGTGGTGGACGGTGGGCAACCGCGCAACGCCCCGGCCGCGCACATGCAGAACTACCTGGGCAGCGACGGTCTGCCACCGGCCGAACTGCTGGCCAGGGCGCGCGCCGAGGTCACCGGGTACGGGGTGCGGATCGCACCGACCGAAGTGGTCGGGGCCCGCAGGTCGGCCGACGGCCGGTTCACGATCGACCTGGCGGACGGCTCGACCGTGCGGGCCAGGCGGCTGCTGATCGCCACCGGGGTCACCGACGAACTGCCCGCGGTGCCCGGCGTGGCGCAGCGCTGGGGCCGTGACGTGCTGCACTGCCCGTACTGCCACGGCTGGGAGGTGCGCGACCAGCCGATCGGCGTGCTCGGCACCGGCCCCATGGCCACGCACATCGCCCTGCTGATGCGGCAGTGGAGCGCCGACGTCGTGCTGTTCCGGCACACCGCCCCCGAGCTGTCCACGGAGCAGGCGGCCCAAGTGGCCGCACGCGGTGTGTCCGTTGTGGACGGTGAGGTGCGCGGGCTTGAGGTGCACGAGGACCGGCTCACCGGGGTGCGACTGCGTTCGGGCGAACTCGTGGAACGGCAAGCCGTTGTGGTCACGCCCCGCATCTCGCCGCGGTTGACCGGGCTGGACGGGCTCGGGCTCGTCCCGTCCGAGAACCCGGCGGGCACCCACCTCGCCGCCGACGCCAGCGGGGCCACCGCGGTGCCCGGGGTGTGGGCGGCGGGCAACGTGACCGACCCGATGGCGCAGGTGATCATCGCGGCCGCGGCCGGATCGAAGGCGGGCGCCATGATCAACGCTGACCTGATCACCGAGGACATCGACCTGGCCATGGCCCCGGAGTTCTCCGCACGGGCCGAGGCGCAGGTGTGCGAGCGGGTGCTGGCGGACAGCAGGCACGGCCTGTGAAGGAATGGGTCTTTGACCAGACTTCACCCCCATGCCCACCGACGCTCACCTCGGACGCGTAGTCCTGACCGAATGCGCAGAACCGCGACCGCCACAGCCGCCGTGCTCGCACTCCTGGCGTGCACGGCCCCGCACGCCGGGGCCGCTCCCCTGCTCACCCGCGACCCGGTGAGCGTGATCTACGACCACGACCACGCACTGCACCTGCTCAACAACGGGGCCACCGACGACGAGCTCCAGTACCGGACGGGGGTGCTCGCGGGCAGCGCGTGGGCGTTCTTCCGGGGCACCTCCCCGCTGTACTACCGGGACCTGGGTGAGCTGGCGCCCTCGGCGTACGCCACCGCGGCCGGGGACGTGTGGATCACCGGCGACGCCCACCTGGAGAACACCGGCGCCGACCGGGGCGCGGACAACACCGAGCAGTTCGCGATCACCGACACCGACGACGCCTGGCGTGGCTCCTGGACCTGGGAACTGCGCCGTGAGGCGGTGTCCATCGTGCTGGCCGAGCGGGCCAACGGCCGCAGCGCGAGCCAGATCACCACCGACCTGAACACCTTCGTCGCCGAGTACGCGCAGTGGATCGGCAAGTTCCACGGCAACGACGAGGAGTTGAGCTGGCGGCTGACCTCCGGCAACACCTCCGACCTGGTCAAGCAGCTCATCGCCGACTCGCACTCGGACAAGCGCGCCGACCTGCTGTCCAAGTGGACCACGGTCAGCGGCTCGACCCGCACCTTCAAGTCCGACTCGAAGTTGCAGGCCGTCTCCGCGACGACCCGTGCCGACGTGGTCAACGCCGTGGCCGCCTACCGCAGCACCGCCGGTGCCCCGCTGTCGGCGAGCCAGGCCGTGGTCAAGGACGTCCGGCGCAGGCTGGACGCCGGGACCGGCAGCCTGGGCCGCTACCGCTGGTACGCGCTGATCGAGGGCGACACCAGCAGCACCTCCGACGACCGGATCCTGGAAATCAAGCAGCAGGTGGACCCCGCGCCGAAGCAGCTGGCGCCCTCGGCGACCACATTGACCGGCGGCCAACGGTCCGCGCTGGCGCTGCGCTGGCTGGCCAACCAGTCCGACCCGCTCGCGGGCTGGGCCAGCGTCGGGCAGGTCCCGGTACTGGTCAAGGAGAAGTCGCCGTTCGCCGAGGACCTGGCGATCGGCGACCTGACCAGCTCCGCCACCTGGGACGACACGGTGCGCGACGTGGCCAGGCTGCTGGCCGCCGCGCACTCCCGCGCGGACAAGGACATCGCGGGCACCGGCGTGACCTACTCGGCCGATGCCGCGATCGACGGCGCGATCACCTCGGTGCCCGGGCTCCAGTCGGAGACCCGCACCTTCGCGACCAGCTACGCCGACCAGGTCACCACCGACTGGCAGGCCTACGTCACCGCCAAGAACAACGGCCGCCCCCTGTTCTGACGTCACGAAGGTGCCGTTCATGACGTTCAACGTCCGCAACGGCACCTTCATGACGGCGCCGCGCCCCGTGCTGCCGCGCCCCACTGGCCCGCCACCGGTGTCAGGAAGGTGCCGTTCATGACGTTCAACGTCCGCAACGGCACCTTCATGGCACCGCGTCCACCTAGACTCCGGCTTGCGAGTTGGGTTCTCCAGGGAAAGGTGGCGTGGTGACCGGGTCACAGGAGGCGGCCAGGCGCAGGGCGCGCACCCGGTTGTTGCAGAAGTACCTGATCAATCCGCCGTCGAAGCTGCTGACCACGCTCGGGTTGCTGCGCGGGCACATCATCCTGGAGACCACCGGCCGCCGTTCCGGCAAGCGGCGGCGCACCGTGCTCGGCGCCCAGCGCGCGGGTTCGGTCCTGTGGGTGGTCGCCGAGCAGGGACGGCACGCCGGGTACGTGCGCAACCTGATCAGCCAGCCCCGGGTCCGCGTGCGGGTGGACGGCCGCTGGCACGACGCCCGCGCCACCGTGCTGGACCAGGACGACGTGGACGCGCGGCTCGCCTCCTTCGAGGACCAGAAGCACGTGGCGATGGTCCGCCGCTTCGGCACGTCCCTGCTCACGGTCTCGATCGAACTCGACGGGCACTGACCCCGGACCGCCGAGTTCCGGCAACACCGCCCGCGGGCAACGGCCCACGGCCTACCCTCCAGGCGTGGTCGGTGTCCTGGTCCGAATGAAGCTCAACCTCGTGCGGCACTCGATGACCAGCCCACGGGCCAGGCTGCTGGTCCTCGGCGCCGTGCTGGGTCTACTGCTGGCCGCGGGCACCCTGGCGGTGGGCGCCACCGCCCTGTTCTCGACGACCGTCGCAGCCGACCTGATCGCCGCCGCGCTCGCGGTGTGGGCGGTCGGCTGGCTGCTCGGGCCGCTGTTCGCGGGCGGCGGCGAGGGCGACCTGCGCCCCGAGCAGTTCGCGCTGCTGCCCGTCTCGCCGCGACGACTGGCCACCGGCCTGCTCGGCGCGCGGCTGGGCGCCCTGCCGGTGCTGGTGGCCCTGCCCGCGGTCCTCGCCCAGCTGGTGATCGTCGTGCTGGCCTCGCGGGTGGTGGTGGGCCTGCTCGGTGAGGTGATGCGGTCACGGCTGGGTGCCGCACTGGTCGCCGTGCCCTGGGCAGTGATCATCGCAGCGGTGTGCGACGGCGGGGTGCTGCTCTATGCCCTGGGCCAGAACTCGGTGCTGACGCGCGGGTTCGACCCGTGGCTGGGGTCGCTGCTGCGGGCGTTGCCCTCGGGCTGGGGGCTCGTGTCGGTGGAGACCGCGGGCGGCACGGCCTGGCCGCTGGCCTTCGGGGTGCTCGCGGGCATGGGTGTGCTGGTCCTCGCGCTGCTCGCGGTGTGGTCGGTACTGCTGGGCAGGCGGACCACGGGGGCGCTGGCGGCGCGGGCCCGCGTCGGCGGCACAGCGCTGGGCCGTGGGTTGCCGCGGACTCCGCTCGGCGCGGTCGTGGCCAAGGAGTTGCGGACCTGGTCCCGTGACATGCTGCGCTCGTACTACTGGTTCTTCGCGCTGGCGTTCAGCCTGGCGCTGTGTCTGCTGCCGCTGGTCGCCGGGCTGACGATCTACCTGCCGTGGGCGGGCAGCCTGGTGGCGATCATGGCGGCGGCGGTCGGGGTCAACCTGTACAGCGCCGACGGCAGCGCACTGTGGATCTCGCTGATGACCCCCGGCGTGCTGCGCGCGGACCTGCGCGGCAGGCAGCTCGCGTGGCTGCTGGTGGTGGCGCCGACCAGCCTGGTGATCACGGTGCTGGGCCTGGCCCTGGGCGCTGACCCTCAACGCCGTGGCGATCGGCGCGGGCGTGGGCCACATGGCCCTGCTGGCGGTGTTCGCGCCGCCGCGCCTGCCTGACGCGCACCGGCGCAGCCCCAACCCCGCGGTGGACGGCGGCAACCTCACCGGCCTGGCGTGGGCGATGATCGGGCTGATCGCAGCGACCTCGGTGCCACCGGCGCTGATCGTGCTCGCGGGCACGCTGCTGGACAGCCCCGCGCTGCGCTGGGCCGGGGTCCCGGCGGGTGTGGCCGTCGGCGCGCTCGCCGCATGGTGGCTCGGCCGGATCGCGTACCGGCGGCTGGAGACGGGCGGTCCCGAGCTGTTGCTGCGGCTGCGCAGCGGTACCACGGTCAAGGCGCCACCGGTGGTGGCACCAGCCAAGCCCGCGCGAGCCAAGCTCGCGCGGGCACGAGCCCCGAGGCTGGTCATCGCGCTGTGCCTGGGTTCGGGTTGGATCCCGCTGCTGGCAGGAGTGCTGTCGTTGGTCAAGGCGTTCTCCGGGCAGAGTTCGCAGACCGGTTGGACCTTCGTGCTCGCGCTCCCGCGACCGCTGTGGATCCCGGTCAGCGCCGGGTTGATCGCGTTGTGGCTGCTGCTCTACTCGATCGCCGGGTGGACCGCGCTGCGACTGCGCCGCCGCCGATCCTCCGACCATTGACACGGCCGCCCGGCCACGCGATTCTGAGAGCGCTCTCACGCCGCCACGCAGCTCCGCCTCCCACCCTGCCGCTCCCGAGGAGGACAGCACGTGTCAGCTCTGCGGAAAGCACTCACCCTGCTCGCCGTGACAACGGCACTGGCCGCGGGCCTGCCCGCCGCCGCGGACGCCGCCGTACCGGCCACGATCCCGCTCAAGATCACCAACAACTCGGGCCGCTCCGACCCGGTCTACCTCTACGACCTGGGCACCCTGCTGGCCAACGGCCGACAGGGCTGGGCCGATGCCAACGGCACCTTCCACGCCTGGCCCGCGGGCGGCAACCCGCCGACACCGGCGCCGGACGCCTCGATCCCCGGCCCCGCCAACGGCCAGTCGATCACCATCCGGATGCCGAAGTTCTCCGGCCGCCTCTACTTCTCCTACGGGCAGAAGCTGGTCTTCAAGCTGACCACGGGCGGCCTGGTGCAGCCCGCGGTGCAGAACCCCAGTGACCCCAACCGGAACATCCTGTTCAACTGGACCGAGTACACGCTCAACGACGCCGGGCTGTGGATCAACAGCACACAGGTGGACATGTTCTCGGCGCCCTACGCCGTGGGTGTGCAGCCCACCGGCGGGGCCACCCGCACCACTGGTCACCTGAAGCCGGGCGGTTACAACGGTTTCTACTCGGCGCTGCGCGGTCAGCCGGGCGGCTGGGCCAACCTGATCCAGACCCGTTCCGACGGCACGGTGCTGCGCGCGCTCGCGCCGGGGCACGGCATCGAGGCCGGTGCGCTGCCCAGGACGGTCATGGACGACTACGTGAACCGGGTCTGGTCGAAGTACAGCGGCTCAACGCTGACGGTGACGCCCTTCGGCGACCAGCCCAACACCAAGTACTACGGGCGCGTCTCCGGCAACACGATGAACTTCACCAACGGCTCGGGCGCGGTCGTGACCTCGTTCCAGAAGCCCGACGCCGACAGCATCTTCGGCTGCTACAAGCTGTTGGACGCGCCGAACGACCTGGTGCGCGGCCCGATCTCCCGCACGCTCTGCGCGGGCTACAACCGGGGCACACTGCTGGTCAACCCCAACCAGCCGGACAGCAACCCCGGCGGTTTCTACAAGGACGCGGTGACCAACCACTACGCCCGCAAGATCCACGCGCAGATGGCTGACGGCAAGGCGTACGCCTTCGCCTTCGACGACGTGGGCAACTACGAGTCCCTGGTGCACGACGGCAACCCGGCGCAGGCCTTCATCACGCTCGACCCGTTCAGCTGAGAGCCCGGCACCGGCGATGTCATGAAGGTGCCGTTCAGGACGTCAGACGTCCTGAACGGCACCTTCATGACCGTCCGCCCCGACCCGTTCGCGCGGGCCGGGGCGCGCCTGCTTGCTAGGGTCGGCGCCATGTTCGTCAAGGTGTGCGGCCTGCGGACCGAGGGGGACGTGGCCACCGCCGTCTCCGCCGGTGCCGACGCGGTCGGCTTCGTGTTCGCCCGCAGTCCACGACAGGTGGACCCCGACCTGGCCCGCGAGCTCGTGGCCGGGGTCCCGTCCCAGGTGCTGACCGTCGGGGTCTTCGCCGGGGTCGAGGCCGCCGAGGCCGCTCGCATCGCGCTGGACACCGGGATCGGGGCGGTGCAACTGCACGGGGACTACCCGCCGGAGGCGTTCGCCGAGCTGGCCGGGTTGCCGGTGCGGCTCGTGCGCGCGACCACGCTCACCGCCGACACCGACGTGCGGACCGGGGCCTACGGCGAGGACCTGCTGCTGCTCGACTCCCCCGTCGCCGGCTCGGGCGAGCGCTGGGACCTCACCACGCTGGACCAGGCACGGCCGCGGGGGCAGTGGCTGCTCGCGGGCGGCCTGAACCCCGACAACGTGGCCGGGGCGATCGCCGCCGCCCAACCGTGGGGCGTGGACGTGTCCAGCGGGGTGGAGTCCAGCCGGGGCGTGAAGGACCACGGGCTGATCCGCGAGTTCGTGGCCGCGGCCCGGGGCGCAACGGTCCGGTGACAGCACCTCCCTGATGCTGGTGCTCCGGGAGGTGCTGTGCGATGACGCCAGGTCGAGCGGGTGGGATGGCCCGTACCGGGGCACCTGAGGAGCGGGCGGAGCACGTGCGCCACAGCACGTCCTCCAGCGGCACGCCGCTGCCCGAACCGATCAGGGGCCCGATGGAACGTGCCTTCGGCGCCGACTTCTCCGGGGTCCGCCTGCACACCGGGCCCGCAGCCGACGCCGCCGCACGCGAGATCGGCGCACTGGCGTTCACCTCTGGACGCGACATCGTCCTCCGCTCGGGCGCGCTCCAGCTGGGCACCCCGGCAGGCACCAGGCTGATCGCCCACGAACTCACCCATGTCCTGCAACAGGGTCGCGGCAGCGGCCAGGGTGGTTCGCGGGTCAGCCACCCGGACGACCCGTCGGAGCGCGAGGCAGCGGCCACCGCCGAGCACGTGCTCGCGGGCGAGACCGCCCAGCCGGTGCGGGAATCGGCGGGCGCCGGGCTCGTGCAGCGCGCTGGGGAGGACCTGTGCGGTGGCCCACGCACCTGTGCCTCGACCACGTGCGCCGACCCCGATCCCGGGCACGGGGGCGACGGCCACCTCGTGGACCCTGCGGGTGATGATCGACATCGAGGCACCCTCAGCGGAGGAGGTCACCGTGAGCACGATCGGCCACACCTACGTCGAATTCAGCGACTCCACCGGCCGCCGCTTCACCTACGGCTTCTACCCCGACGGTTCCAGCATGCCCGATCCGATGTTCCGCCCGC
Organism: Kutzneria viridogrisea DSM 43870; assembly: GCF_000525635.1. Lineage (NCBI taxonomy): Bacteria > Bacillati > Actinomycetota > Actinomycetes > Pseudonocardiales > Pseudonocardiaceae > Kutzneria > Kutzneria viridogrisea. The sequence goes on along the minus strand of NZ_CP007155.1, from coordinate 4,262,587 downwards.
GGGTCAACGGCTGCGTCGTGCACCCGGACACGGCACACGAGCGGTGCACGGACTACCGCGAGAGCTTCGCGCTGACCAAGGAGGAGTTCGAGGCAGCACTCGCCCTCGCCCAACTCCACTGCACGGCTCGGCCCAAGTACGACCTGCGCACCTTCAACTGCACGACCTTCGCGCGCCTCATCGCCGAGAAGGCAGGCAAGAGCCTGCCACCGATGCGCGGCAAGGTCGGCGGCTCCACCGGCATAGTCGCGGACAACCCCAACACGCTGTACGAGGGCCTGAGCAGGCGTGACACCGGCCCCACCTACCGCCTGGACTCGGACACCGAGCTCCGCACCACGATCGCCGCGACTCCCGCCCCCGAACTCGGCAGGATGCCGACCTCGGAGAGGATCAGGGTGGTCAACCGCCTGCTGGACGGCTGGGTCTCCGAGGGCGACATGTGGGCCATCGAGCAGGTCTGCGCGAGCATCACCGGCCAAGCCGAGATGAAGGCACTGCGCGAGGCCGTGGGCGGTCGTGAGTCCGCACTGTGGAACGACGGTCACAAGCGCCGGTTCCACCTGGCGGTCAACCGGCTCTGAACACGGCGAGCGGGGTCCACGGCGTCCTGGGCCAGCACGAGCCGGTCCCCCACGCGGCGGCGACCATGGGCCTGGGGTAGGGCCAAGGTCAACCCAGGGTCTGATGACGGCTTACGCCCGCCCGGCAGATGATCAGCGCCGCCGCCAAGACGTTCGATTGGGGAGATCGATGAGACGGGTTCTGACGTTCGCGCTGGCCACAGCGGTGACCGCGACCGTGGCCGCTGCCGTACCAGCGCAGGCCGCATCGCTGACCTGGCAGGCCTGCGGGAACTCCGGCGCCGAGTGCGCCTCGCTGAAGGTCCCGCTGGACTGGGCCCACCCCTCCGGGCCGCAGATCACCCTGGCGGCCAGCCGGGTCCGGGCCGCCGACCCGCAACACCGGATCGGCACACTGTTCGTGAACTTCGGCGGGCCGGGCGGTCCCGCGATGCCGATCGTGCGCGACGGGGCGGCGATGGTCTTCCCGCAGCAGTTGCGGGACCGGTTCGACATCGTGGGCATCGACCCGCGCGGGGTCGGGGACAGCACGCCCACGATCGCTTGCGAGCTGCCCACCTCGGACCCGCGGGTCAGCCGCTTCCCGAGCAGCCGCGCGGAGTACGACCGGCTCGTGGCGTACAACCGCGAGGTCGGCGAGGGCTGTCGGCGCGCGACCGGCCCGCTGATCGACCACGTGGACACGATCAGCGCGGCGCGGGACTTCGAGGCGGCACGCATCGCGCTGGGCGAGAGCAAGGTGAGCTGGCTCGGCCTGTCCTACGGCACGCTGCTGGGCGCCACCTACGCGCAGTTCTACCCGAACCGCGTGCGCTCGGCCGTGCTCGACGGGGCGGTGGACCACACCATCGGCTCGTGGCGGTTGGCCAGTGACGAGGCCAAGTCCGCGGAGGGCGTGTTCGCCAAGTTCGCCGACTGGTGCCGCACCACCGACAGCTGTGCCATGCACGGCCGCGACCTCACCGGCGAGTACCGTGCCCTGCTCAACCGCGCCAGCCACAAGCCCGTGCCCGCACAGGGTTTCCCAGCGGGCGCCAACGCGGAGCAGATCGGCTTCGTGACCTACTCGACCCTGGCGACGCCGCCCGCGCGGTGGGCCGAACTGGCCCAAGGCATCAGCGATGCGGTGGCGGCCACGCCCAACGCGGCCTTCTTCGCCGGGCCCTCTGCCAGCGAGGCCGCCTACCGGGTCATCGGCTGCCACGACTTCCCCAGTGACGTCAGGGGTTACGCCGATCTCGCCGCGCGGATCCGCGAGGTGAACCGGATCGCGCCGAACATCGGTGGCTACACGGAGGGCTGGGACGTGCAGGCGGGCTGCCTGGGCTGGCCGGTCCCGCCCGCGAACCCGTGGGCGAGCACGCCCGTGCGCGGCGCGAGCAACGTGCTCGTGGTCACCGGCTCGAACGACCCCTCGACGCCTCGCCCGTGGGCGCTCGGGCTGGTGAGCCAGATCCAGGGCGCGAAACTGCTGGAGTGGAACGGTGTCGGGCACACCGGTTACTTCAACGACGGCCCCACCAAGCAGCGCGAGGTCGACCACCTGCTCACCAGCCTGGGGCGGTGACCAGGACCGATCGTTGAACACGGCGAACCGCGTGCTGGGCAGGCGCTTCGCCGTGTTCAGCCACCCGGCCCCGGCCGACCCTCAGGTCACGAGCCTGGTGGACGGTCTGGTCGGCGGCCGGGTGGTGCGGCTGGACCACGCTGTCCACAACGGACTGTCGGTCAGGCCTTGCGCACCAGCAGGAACGGGATCGCCATGCCCGCGGCGATCGAGGCGATGAACACGCCGAGCCCGACCCAGAAGCTGCCGAACGGGATCAGCAGGCCGCCCACCAGGAACAGGAAACCCAGGTGCGCGCCGTACATGACGCGCATCAGGTCGAAGGAGTCCAATTCGGCGTACTGCCCCCTGCTCCCGCGCAGCGCGAAGGTCAGTGCGAGCACCGCCACCACGTAGCCCACGATGGCGGCGAGGAAGTACAGCCAGGGCACGTCCCATCGCCGGACGAACGCGATGCCCACCGCGGCGAGCACCAGCGCGACACCCAGGACACCGTGCCAGTTCACGCGGACCTTCTCGTTCATGGGCGTGCTCCTCCAGGACGAAGTCAGCCATCCCTTCGGAACCGGGCAGTACCCCGTTACAGGGTCAGTGGCCCTCGGCCAGCGCGGCGCCGATGTAGTGCGCGGTCAGCATCGTGAAGACGTAGGCCTGCAACACCTGGATGAGCAGTTCCAGGAAGCTCAGGCCGACGGCGAGCAGGAAGGCCACCGGCGAGAGCAGTTTCAGCCCGATGACCGACTGCTCCAGGAAGTAGACCCCGCCGGTGACGAAGACCAGCAGCATGATGTGCCCGGCGAACATGGTCGCGAACAGCCGCAGCGCCAGGGTGATCGGCCGCAGGATGAAGGTGGACAGCACCTCGAACGGGGCGTAGATGAGCCACACCAGCTTGGGCACGCTGGGCGGGAACAGGGTCTTGCCGAAGTAGTGCAACACCCCGTGCCGCCGGATGCCGACCGCGATGAACAGCACGTACACCAGCCCGGCCAAACCCGCCGGGAACGCGATGTGCGCCATCGTCGGCAACTGGAAGAACGGCAGGAATCCGAACAGGTTGTTCACCAGGATGAAGGTGAACATGGTCAGCAGCAGCGGCAGGTAGCGCAGCATGTCGGCCTTCGCGATCTGCTCCCGGCCGATGCCGTTGCGGACGAATTCGTAGAGGAATTCCGCGCCGAACTGCACCCGGCTCGGCACGAATTTCAGCCGGCCGGACACGAGAACCGAGACCACGCCGATGAGCAGCACCGCGAGCAGGATCTGGAGCACGGGCTTGGTCAGCCCCGGAAGCATTTCCGGGTACAGGAAGCTCTGCGGCCCCGGTGTGTCGAACTGTGCGTCGGCGCGTGCGAACACGGCAATTCCCCCTACGTCACCCGGCTTGCGGTCAGCCGATAAACGACTGCTCCCAGTCCGAGAACCGCGGAACCGGCCAGCACGGAACCGATTGGCAGGGCACCGGCGAGCAGTACGCAGCCGAGAATACCGAGCACGGGCACACAACGCGAAAGCCAAACCTCACGTGGCGTGAGGTTCAGTGCGGAGGCGTTGGCGATGGCGTAGTAGGCCAGCACGCCGAACGAGGAGAAGCCGATCGCGGCGCGCAGGTCCACCGTGGCGGCGAGCAGGGCGGCGACCGCGCCGACGGCCAACTCCGCGCGGTGCGGCACACCGGTCCGCGGGTGCACGACGGCGAGGACCCGGGGCAGGTGCCGGTCGCGTGCCATGGCGAAGGTGGTGCGCGAGACGCCGAGCAACAGCGCGAGCAGCGAACCCAGTGCGGCGATCGCGGCGCCCACGCGGACGACCGGGGCCAGCGCGGGCACACCGGCCGCCCGCACGGCCTCGGCGAGCGGATCGACGGCCGAGGCCAGGCGCTGCGGCCCGAGCACCAGCAGCACCGAGATCGCCACGGCCACGTAGACGACCAGCGTGCAGCCCAAGGCGATCGGCACCGCGCGTGGGATGGTGCGGCGCGGGTCGCGGACCTCCTCGCCGAGTGTGGCGATGCGGGCGTACCCGGCGAAGGCGAAGAACAACAGCCCGGCGGCGCGCAGCACGCCCAGCGGGTCGGTCCCACCGCCCAGCAGGGGGCTCGCAGTCCCTGCGGACAGGCAGGCGACGACCACCGCCGCGAGCACCGCGAGCACCAGCGCGACGATCACCTTGGTGAGCCAGGCGGCCTTCTGCACACCGGCACAGCTCACCGCGGTCAGCACGAGCACCGCGGCCACCGCGACCAGGTGCGCCTGTTCGGGCCACAGGTAGGCGCCGACGGTGAGGGCCATCGCCGCGCAGGACGCGGTCTTGCCGACCACGAAGCCCCACCCGGCGAGGTAGCCCCAGAACGGGCCGAGCCGTTCCCGGCCGTAGACGTAGGTGCCGCCCGAGGACGGGTAGCGCGCCGCGAGCCGCGCGGAGGAGGTGGCGTTGCACCAGGCCACCAGCGCGGCCAGCGCCAGGCCGAGCAGCAGCCCGGACCCGGCTTCCGCCGCCGCGGGGGCCAGCGCGGCGAAGACCCCGGCGCCGATCATCGCGCCGAGTCCGATCACCACGGCGTCACCGACGCCCAGCTCGCGCCGCAACCGCACCGGTCTTCCTCCGCTGAACACGTGGATGGGGCGGCCACCGGTCGGTGGCCGCCCCATCCTCCCGCCTGCTAGGCGTTCTGCAACAGCTGGGTGGCCTTCACCGCGTTGGCCACCTGGGTGCAGTCGGCGGTCGTGGTGCCCGCGACCCCGGTCCTGGCGTTGGTGGTGCACGCCGTGTTCAGCGCGTTGCCCAGGTCCTTGAACGTGGCCGAGGAGCGCAGCAGGTTCTCCACCTTCCACCACAGCGCGATCGACTTGTTCTCGCCGAGGCCCCGGACGGTCTGCCCGTTGAAGGTGTCCCCGTCGGTGATCAGGTAGTCCACCTTGCCGACCACTCCGGCGTTGATGTGCTCGTCACCGTCCGGGCCGACCCAGTACTTGCCGTTGACCCGGTCCGGGCCGGGGCCCTCACCGGAGTTGGCCGGGTTCTTCATGTCCCGGACCTGGCCGATCGAGGAGCCCACGCCGAGCAGCCAGCGGTTGGCCCCGGTCGCGTTGGGGTCGTTGGCCTTGATGGCGATGAACTTGCCGAACACGTCGGACATGCCCTCGTTGATGGCCTGCGCGTAGCCGCCCTTGAGCCCGTTGACGTGCTGGGTGACGCCGTGGGTCAGCTCGTGGCCGGTGATGTCCAGCGTGGTCACGCCCTCACCGAAGGCCATCTGCTCGCCGTCCCAGAAGGCGTTGGCCCACGGGCACTGCGTGTGCCGCAGGCCGTCGTTGCCGGTGCTGATCTCGCACATGCGCACGGTGCCGCGCAGCGCCTTGCCCCGGCCGTCGTTGTAGTTCGCGCCGATGTTGGCCGTCAGGTCGTAGCCGGTGTAGGTGCTGTAGAACGACTGCGCCGAGCCGAAGTAGTCGTACACCTTGTTGACGTCGGCGGTCGCGGCGGCGGCCTGGCCCTCGGCCCTGCTGACGCCGAACGCCTGCCCGGTGCCGCAGCGGATGTCGGCCAGCGTGGCCGTGTCCAGGTCCACGATCTTGCGCTTGGCGTCGCACACCACGCGGTTGGTCGCGTGCCGCGCCTCGCCCCAGACGGTCAGCACCTGGTTCGTCTCGGCCCGCACCACCACGGTCCACTTGTCCTCGGGGTCCGCGCCGTGCACCGGCACGAAGTAGGCCGGGACCGCGGTGGCGCTGGTGCCGTCGGTGCCCAGGCTCGCGTCGTACCAGTAGTTCTCGGCAGCGTCCGCGCGCAGGGCCTTGGCGGTGCTGTCCTTCTTGGCCACGGCGTCCACGGCGGCCTTGCCCGCCTTGGCCTTCGCGGCCGTGCTGTCGGCGGGGAAGCCGCCCTCGCTGCGCTGGCTGGTCTTGCCGACGGCGGCGAGCAGGGCGCCCGAACCGTCGAGGTCCTGCACGATCTGCGCGCCGAAGACCGGCACGCCGCCGATCCGCTGTTGCAGCTTGGCGATGCTGCCGCCGGGCAGCTGCCGCACCTCGGACAGCACCAGTTCGCCGACCGGCAGGCCGAACTGCCTGGCCAGCCGCGCGGTGTGCGACTGGGCGGCACCGGCCGTGCTCGCGCCCTGTGGGGCGGCGACCGGGGTGGTCGGCTCGACGGCGATGACGCGGCCCGAGCCGTCGGTGCTGAGCTGGTCGGTCTGCGCGGATGCCGTTGCGGCACCGCCGATCCCGCCCGCGATCAGCGAGGAGGCTGCCAACGCGGCCGCGATCGCGGCCGTTCTCCTGGAGGACATTCGGTGGAACCTTCCGCAGGGAGGTCAACTGACGTGACCCGTGCGGGAATCCTCCGTAAACACCGACAACTGTCAAAGAGCAGAAAGTCGGTCACACACCCCCCGAACGGCGGGTTGCGGACACAGGGCACGTACCCATTGCGGCGTCAACGACCTCCGCCACCCGCCCCGCGCCGTCCTCCTGGGCGATCCGCCGCGCGATGGTCTCGGCACGGCGGCGGTGCGCGGGCGCGCCAACGGCCTGGGCCAGTGCGGCACCGAGCCGGTCGGCGCGCAGACCTCGCAGCGGCAGCGCCGCGGGCGCCACGCCCAGTTCCACGAGTCGGCGCGCCCAGAACGGTTGGTCGTGCGCGAGCGGAACGGGTACCGCGGGCACACCGGCTCGCAGTCCGGCGGCGGTGGTTCCCGCGCCCGCGTGGTGCACCACGGCCGACACGTGGGGCAGCAACCACTCGTGCGGCACGTGGTCCACTGTGCACACGTTCTCGCCGGACGCCGCCAGCTCTGCCCAACCGCGGTGCACGATCGCGCGGAATCCCGTGCTGCGCAGGGTTTCCCGCACGACCTGGCCGAGCCGTTCGCCGCGGCCCACGCCCATGCTGCCGAATCCGATGTAGACCGGGGGCGGGCCCGCCGCGAGGAAGTCGACCAGTTCCGGCGAGGGCCGCCAGTCGGCCGGGGTCGGTGGCCACCAGTAGCCGACGACCTCCATGCCGCGCGGCCAGTCCGGTGGGCGGGGCACCACCGTGGGGCTGACCCCGTGCAGCACCGTCCACCGCGCCGTCGTTGTCCGCGCGCGCCGGGAGAGGCCCAGTTCGGCGCGCAGGTCGCGCACGACCCCGCCGAACAACGCCTGCCCCAGCAGCCCGAACGCCGTGGCACTGGCCTTGTTCGCCCACGGACCGAGGTCGCGCCCGCCCAACGGTGACGGTGGCAGGTACCGGGTCGGCGCCGAGGTCTGCAACGGCACGGCGAGGAACCGGCTGCCCTGGGCCTCGGCGATCTGCGCGCCGAACAGCAGCGTGGACAACGAGCACATGATCACGTCCGCGGTGGAGCAGGCGGCGATCATCTCCGGGATCTGCGCGCGCAGGACGTCCACGCCGATGCGCATGACCGAGGCGGTGCCGCGCGGACCCGAGGTGTTGGCCGCCTGGCCGCGTTTCGTGGCGGCGACAGCGCGTGGATCCTGCTGCGACAACGGGTGGAAGTCCAAGCCAGCACTGGTGATCAGCGGCCCGAACCGGTCCGCCGCGGCGATGCCGACCTCGTGCCCGGCCGCGCGCAGGCGTGCCCCGAGTCCGGCGTAGGGGGCGACATCACCGTGGCTGCCGCTGGTCATGATGAGGATGCGGGTCATGTCGGCCTCCTCGTGGCCAGGTCGAAGGTGGTGACCAGTTCGGCGGCGAAGGCGCGCACGTCGAAACCGGGGTCGCGGGCCAGGCAGCTGCCCGCGCTGTCGATGGCGCTGCGCACCGCGATGCCCATGGCCGCCGGTTCGAACTCGCGGAACTCCCCGCTGCGCAGGCCTTCCTGGAAGATCGGGAGCAGGTCCAGCGCGGCCAGTCCGTGTGGCAGCGGCATCGCCTGCTCGGCCAGCTGGTCCAGGCGCAGGCCCTCCGGGGTGCGGTAGCTGCTGCCGAGCTCCACCAACGCCAGGGCGTCCAACCGGTGCGCGGCGGTGAACTCCAGGTTGGCGCTGATGTAGGCGCGCAGCTTGCCCGATGCGGAGTGCTCGCGGCTGACGGCCGCGCCGATGGCCGCCGCGCCGCGCTCGTAGACGTCCCAGATCAGCGCGCGGATCAGCGAGTCCTTGTCGGTGAAGTGGTACAGGATCACGCCCTTGCTGACGCCGATCTGCCGGGCGATCCGCGCCAGCGAGGTCTTCGCGTACCCCAGTTCGGCGATCACCTCGGCGGTGGCTCGCAGGATCTGGGCCCGCCGCGCCGCCTCCAGGAACGTCTGACCGTCTGGTTCAGTGTCTGACCGCACGGTCAGAGCATGAACCATGCGGTCAGGAGGCGTCAACACCTACACTCACCGCCCATGACCGACCTGGACGAGCACGGTCGCCCGCACCCGCCCTCAGCCGGCGACGAGACCGCGACCCTGCTGGGCTTCCTGGAGATGCAGCGCGCGACCCTGGCGTGGAAGTGCGGTGGCCTGGACGCGGCCGGGCTGCGGGCGAGCCTCACGCCGACGTCGATGACCCTCGGCGGCATGCTCAAGCACATGTCCTACGTGGAGGACCACTGGTTCTCCCACTGGCTGTACGGCCAGGACCCGCAGCCCCCATGGGATTCGGTGGACTGGAAGGCCGACCGCGACTGGGACTGGAACTCCGCCGCCGAGGACACGCCCGAGCAGCTCCACGCCCTCTGGCAGGGCACCGTGGCCCGCTCGCGCACCCTGGTCGAGCAGGCGCTGGCCAACGGCGGCCTGGACCAGTTGGCCCGGCGCTCCAGCCCCGACGGGCAATCCCCCAGCCTGCGCTGGATCCTGTTCCACATGATCGAGGAGTACGCGCGGCACGTCGGCCACGCCGATCTGCTGCGCGAATCGGTGGACGGGCTCACCGGGGAGTAGCCCGGTGGGGCCCGGACAGCCTGCCCGGCCGGGTAGCTTTTGACCTCACCGGGCAGGTTGTACGGTTCCCCGATGCGCCTGCTGTTCTCCTCCGGTGCCGGGCACAGCCACATCGTGCCAATGCTGCCGCTGGCCGTGGCCGCGCGGGACGCCGGGCACGAGGTGGTGTTCGTGACCGGGCCGACCGCCGTCGAGTTCCCGCAGGCTGCCGGTCTGCACACCGTGGCCATCGGCTCGGCGGTGACGGCCCCGCCTGCCGGGTCGATTCCTCCGGACTTCGGCGAGATGTCGGCCGAGCAGCGGCTGTCGCACATCGTCGCGCACTACATGGTCGGCATCGGCGCCGCTGCCCGACTCGACGACATGCTGGCCTTCGTGCGCGAGTGGCGGCCCGGCCTCGTGGTGGCCAACCTCGCCGAGCGGGCCGCGGTCATGGCGGCGGCGCTGGCGGAGGTCCCCTACGCCATGCACGCGATCGGCCCGCCGAAGACCGCCGCCGTGATGGCCGAGGCCTGGCAGGTGGCCGAGCGGCTCGTGGGCGAACGCGGACTGGACGGGCAGCCCAGCCGCGATGCCGTGCCGTACCTGGACATCTGGCCGGACGGCCTGTGCCCGGCCGGGGTCGAGTGGGAGTACCCGACCCGGTGGCCGCTGCGACCGGACACCGTGCTGCCGCAGCCCGGTGACCGGCCCGCCGTGCTGCACGGACTGCCGCACCGGCGCACGGTCTACCTCACGCTCGGCACCACCCACAACACCCGGCCCGGTGTGCTGGAGGCGATGGTCGAGGCCCTGCACGGGGAACCGGTCAACGTGATCGTCACGATCGGCCACAACGGGGACCGCGCGCGTTTCGGCGCCCAGCCGGGCAATGTGCGCATCGAGCACTTCGTTCCCCAGTCGCGGTTGCTGCCCCACGTGGACCTCGTGGTCTGCCATGCGGGTGCGGGATCGGTGCTGGGTGCGCTGGCGCACGGTGTGCCGCTCGTGGTGTCCCCGTTGGCCACCGACCAGTTCGACATGGCCGACCAGGTCGTGGCCGCGGGTGCGGGCCTGCACGCGAGTCCGGACCAGGTGGGCGTGGCGGCCCGCCAGGTCCTGGCCGACACGTCCTTCCGTGCCGCGGCAACGGGGATCGGCGCGCAGCTCCGCGCGATGCCGTCCCCGGCGGAGGTGCTGGAGCGCCTGCTCACACGGTTTTGATCACGCCGCCGTCGACCAGGTAGTCGGTACCGGTGATGTTCGCGGCGTGCGGTGAGGCCAGGAAGGCCACCAGCGCGGCGGTCTCCTCGGGCTCGGCGAGCCTGCCGGTGGTGATGCCCATGCTGGCGGGCAACCGCTCCAGGAAGGTGTCCAGGTCGAGGCCCTGCTCGCGGGCCAGGTCGCCGGCCATGCTCGCAGGGTCCGACCAGTTCCGCGTGCGGGTGGGCCCGGGACTGACGGTGACCACGCGCACGCCCAGCGGCCCCAGTTCCTCGGCCAGCGCCTTGCTCAGGTTGGTCAGCGCGGCCTTGGCGGCCCCGTACTCGATCGGCGGGTGGGCGAACCGCGCGCCGATCGAGGAGATGTTCACGATGACGCCACGCCGCCGCACCAGGCTGTCCACTGTGGACCTGGTGACCCGGACGGTGCTGAACAGGTTGAGCTCGAAGGTCTCCTGCCACGCCTGGTCGGTGATCAAGGCGAAGCTCTCCCCGTGCCTGATTCCGGTGCGCACCCCGCCGAGGTTGTTCACCAGCAGGTCGATCCCGCCGAGTGCGGCCAGCGCCTCGGTCACGGCGGCGGCCGGACCGTCCGGTGTGGACAGATCAGCACGGACGGCCGTGACCTGCTCGCCCAGCGCGAGGAGTTCGGGCGTCACGGTGCGGGCCACGGCGGCCACCCGCACGCCCTCCTCGACCAGGCGCCGCACGACGGCGAGCCCGATGCCCTTGCTCGCACCGGTCACCAGGGCGGTCCTGCCGGTCAGCCGAAGGTCCACGATGATTCCTTTCTGGAACTCTAGTTACAGGATTTGGGTAAAAAAACACACTCAGAGCAGGCGCAGCGCGGTGTCGGCGAGCCGCGACAGGCGCGCGGGGTCGGGATCGGCCTTGGCGAGCACGCGGATGCCGTTGATCGTCGCGAGCAGGGCTGAGGCCAGCGCCCCGGCGTCAGCCGCGCGGTCGATCTCCCCCGCGAGCTGGCCTTCCTCGATGGCGCCGCGGAAGGCGGCCTCCTGGCGGTCGAACACCCGCCGCACCAGGTGGCCGACGATCTCGTCGGTGCCGCCGAACTCCACCGCCGCGTTGGCGATCATGCAGCCACGGCCGCCGGAGTCCCGCAACGAGGCCGTCACCACCAGGTCCAGCGCCGCCCGGATCCGGTCACGGGCCGGGCCGTGGCCGTCCAGGACCTCGATCAGCCGCGCGGTCTCGCTCTCCTGGTAGCGGCGCAGCGCCCGCTCGTACAGGGCATGCTTGCTGGTGAAGGCGTTGTAGAGGCTGCCACGGCCAATGCCCAGCGCGTCGACGAGTTGCTGCGGAGTGGTCCCGGCGTAGCCGTTGGTCCAGAAGACCTGCATCGCCGCGTCCACGGCCGCCTCGGTGTCGAAGCTCTTCGCCCTGGCCATGGAGCGAGGCTAGCCAGTTCTGTAACCACAAGTCAAGAACTGGCTAGTGGCGCGGCGGTGCCGCGTCCCGCTGGCCCCATGTCATGAAGGTGCCCTTCACGACGTTGAACGCCCCAAGGGGCACCTTCCTGGCATGGCGGCACGGCCCAGAGCAGGCTCGCCGGTCCACATGCCGGTGTCAGGAAGGTGCCCTTCATGACGCTGACCGTCACGAAGGGCACCTTCAGGACTCAGAAGCCGTAGATCTGGAACTTGAAGCTGGCCGAACCGCTGGTGCCGTTGGCCTCCTTGGCTGTCACGGTGACCGTCGTGGTGCCCGCAGTCGTCGGCGTACCGGAGATCAGACCAGAAGAACTGATCGTCACACCGGCGGGCAGACCCGTCGCGGAGAAGGTCAGCGCACCACCATCACTGGCAGTGGCCTTCACCTGAAGGTCCTGGAACAGCTTGTACCCCTTGAAACCCCACTGGTCACCAGGGCTGGTCACCGTCACCGTGCCGGTGGGCGGGGCCGTCGTCGTGCTGGTCGGCGGCGTGGTGGTGGTCGTCGGGGTCGGGCCAGAGCAGGTCGGGTCCCCGCTCTGCGCGGGCACGCTCACCGCGTCCCAGGCGGCCTTGACGGTGTTGAACGCGGTGCAGTCCTCGGGGAACACGGTCTTGGCGGCCTGCAGGGTCCAGGTCCGGTACTTCAGGTACGAGGAGCTGGAGGTCTTCACCAGCATCGCGTTGTACATGATCTTGGCGGCGTTCTGGATGCCCAGACCGGTGACGCTGGTGTTGTTGCAGGTCGGGCTGGTGGGCTGGCCGTTGCTGGGGTTGGTGCCCTCGGCGAGCAGGTAGAACCAGTGGTTGCCGGGACCGGCGGCGGCGTGCACCTCGGAGTTGGGCACCGAGCTGGAGTAGCAGTTGGCGTGCCCGGCCTTGGACGGGTCGTACATGTAGCGGATCGGGCCCCTGCCCTGCAGGTTGATCGTCTCGCCCACGGTGAAGTCGGGGGTGTCGTAGGGCGCGGACTCGTTGGCGTACCACTCGGTCTCCGCGCCGAAGGTGTCGGCCACGAACTCCTGGGTGCCGTTGCCGGAGATGCCGCCGGGGGTGTGGTCGTCCACCCCGTGGCCCATCTCGTGGCCGACCACGTCCATCGCGCCGATCCACTGGTTGGCCGTGTTGTGGCCGATGCGCACGGAGTTGCCGTCGTAGTAGGCGTTGATGTCGTCCAGGCCGACCTGGATCGGCCACGCGCCGCCGTTGCCGTCGGCCCCGTCGCGGCCCAGCCAGTCCTTGAGCATCTTGTGCTCGGTCTGCGCGGCGAACAACGAGTCCACGCAGTCGGTTTCCTTGCTGGTGGCCTTGCCGTCACCCCAGGTGTCGGTGGACTTCTCGAACACCTGGCCGCTGCTGTAGTCCTGGCAGGACAGGTTGGCGATGTTCGGGTCCTGAAGGGAGTAGCTGCTGCCGGAGTGCGTGGTGTCCAGGTGCAGCGGGGACGGCCCGTTGTAGGCCCCGTTGCCGTCACCGTGCAGCACGTGCTCCCTGGTGCCCTGCACCGAGCCGTTCGCCGCGTCCACGTACACCGACAGGCTGGAGGGCTCCGCACCGCTGTTGCCGGTCACGCGGGTGTCCCAGACCAGTCGCGGGCTGCCCGTGGCCAGCACCGACAGCACCGGCTCGGCCACCGAGTCGACCCGCTTGAGCTGGCCGCGCGCGACGCTCTTGGCCCGGTCGGCGCCCAGCACCGGCGAGACCGAGCCCAGCGTGATCACCTGGTCCTGCGCGACCGAGGTGTAGGTCGGGTGCCCGGCGTTGTCCGTGGCAACGACGAAGTCGCCGCCCACCACCGGAAGGCCCTTGTAGGTCCGGTCGTAGGGCACGTACTGCGCGTTCTGGCCGGAGATCACCGCGTGCTGCACGAACTTGTCGTCGGCGCTGGCGTGCAGCGCGGCGGGGCGGGCGGCCACCAGCGCGTTGGCCGCGCTCACGGCCTGCGCCCGCGCCGAGGGAACCGCGTCGGGTGTGGTGGCTTCCGCGCTGGGCAGCACGGCGGCGGTCGCGGCGACCACCAGGCCCGCGGCCAGCGCGCCACCCACGGCGAGCGCGCGTCGGGAAAGGGATGTCAAGGCGTGCTCCTTCATCCGGTCACCGCTTGCCGCGCGATTCCCGGAAACGCAGGGACAAAACAGTTGTCCGGCCGGGACGGCGGTGCAGGGGCGTTCCGGACCGTCGAGCGAGGGAACGTTAAATCCGGGTCAAGGCAAGCGACAAGACCCGGCAGTACCGAATACTTAACTCGTAACAAGGGGCACTGGAAGCCAGTGTGGTGCCACTACTGGCGATCAGCGCGGGGTGGGCAGGCCACAGCTCGCCCCGTCCTCGTTGTCGTCGAGCAGCGCCAGGTCCGGCGGCACCAGCGTGGTGGACAGCAACAGCTCACTGATCAGGTTGTGGTTGAGCATGTTGCCCACCGGCTCGCCGACCTCCTCGCGGGTCAGCCCGGACACCCCGTCGCGTGCCAGCCGCGAGCGCACGGCCACCACCGTGTGCTCCACCCGCTTGGCGGTCCAGCCCTCCTCCGGCCGCAGCGCGGCGAGTTGGTCCGCGACCTGCCGCCACGACAGGGGTTGCGGGTGCAGTTCGTGGAACAGGTAGCGCTGCCCCAACGCCACCAGTGCCAGCCGCTCGGCCGGGCTGAGCCGCCACTCGCGGGGCGGCTGGGTCACGTACGCGTGCCTGCTCGGCGGACGGCGGCCGTCCGCACCGGCGACGTAGAGCTCCAGCAGGTGCTCGCGGCCGTGACTGCCCCGGACGAACACCGGGGTGTAGCCGGTGTCCAGCGGCAGCGCCTGGTCGTCACCGAACAGCAGGCGCGAGCCGGGCAGCCGCACGGGCAGCCGCCCGGTGTTGCTGACCCACCAGTGGCCGCCTCGGCAGGTCAGCGTGCCGTGCTGCCTGCTGACGCGCTGGTCGTCCTCGCCGATGCACACGTGCACCTCGGGCCGGTTGCGGCCGAACACCACGCAACGCCCCTCGCGCGGGCCCACCGCGATGCCTCCGGCCACGCTCAACGCGAACAGCGTGCCCGGAGCCGACACCGGTACCCCACTGGCGAGACTGCCCCGCGCGGGCAGCGGCACCGGGCCGTCCGAGTCCACTGTGGACCCCCTTCTGCTGAGGTTCACCTGCTGGCCACAGTCTGCGCCGTGCCGCGTGGGAGGGCTCCCCGTGTGGCGCTGAGCGGCCGGTACCGGCTGGCTGGTGGCCGCCTAACCGGGCAGTTTGGCGGCGACCGCGGTGGCCAGATCGGTGGCGGTACCACACAACTGGTTGCGCACCTTGTCGCCGGTGACCTCCAGCAGCAGAAGCTCGGCGGTGGGCGGCCCCTGCGGGCTGCCATAGGTGCGGTAGGAGACCCGGATCGCGCAGCTGTTGGGGCCGTCCTCCCCCGGGGACAGGTAGCCGGGGCGGCTGCCGACCTGGACAGGGGTGCCGTCGTTGGCGGACAGCGGCTGGTTGCGGTCGAAGCGCAGGTCGACGGAGGTGTTGGCGGAGGGGCTGTCCCAGCGGCACTGCCAGTCGCCGAACCCGGGCTGGCTGTGCGCGGCGTCCACCTCGGGCAGCCTGGCGAGGGCCCGGGCGTCGAGCAGGTCGCAGGAGGTCAGCTTGGCCAGTGACCTGTCGTCGAAGGGCTGTGGGCGGCGAGCGACCGGCCCGGCGTTGAGCCGGTCCACGGCTTGGTCCGTGGCCGCGTCGGCCATGGCACACAGGTCGGCGGGACCGCTGTCGCGGCCCAGGCGGCCGACGACGACAACGAGGTTGCCGTCGGCGAGCACGAGCGTGCGGCGGCACTCCTCGCTCTCGCGCACACCGCGGACGATGCCGACCGCGCCGATCTTCTGCGCGCCGCCGGTCAGCGGATCGGCCGAGGTGGGGGGATTCTGGAACTGCACCTCCAGGTCGACCCGCATGGAACCGTTTTGCACCAACACGTCGCAGCGGTCGAAGTTGCCGTAGGCGGTGTCCAGCTCGGTGTCGCCGAACCGCGACAACACAGCACGGTCGAGCAGTGAGCACGGGTCGGCGCCACGCGGCTCGCCAAGCACGGCGCGCGGGCTCTGGGCCGCGGGCGAGGTCGCGTGGGAGGCAGACATGAAGCCGAGTATCACCAACGCGCACACGGCGAGCCCGGCGATGGTGGCGGCGGAGACGTGTCGCCGCGCGGGCTTGGGCGGCACGGGATCGAAGGTGCTGGTCCTGCCGTAGTTGCCCGCGATCGTCCGCAGCATGCGGCGCACGTTGGCCGCGTCGGGGCGGTCGTCGGGCTCGGTTTCGAGCATGGCGGTGAGCAGCGGAGCGAGGTCACCCGCGTTGCGCAGCGGCTTGCGGTCCCCCTCGGGCGAGGGCACCGCGCCCTCCACGGCCGCGTACAGGGTGACGCCCAGGGAGTACACGTCCGAGGCGGGCACGGCGGGGGCCGAGCGCACCTCGGGCGCCATGTACGGCGGGGTGCCGCGCACCTTGTGGTTGCCGGTCAAGGTGATCGCGTTCCACTTGGAACGGGCCACGCCGAAGTCGGTGAGCTTGGCCGCGTCGTTCTCGGTGACCAGCACGTTGTTCGGGGTGATGTCCCCGTGCACCACCTCGCGGGCATGCACCTCCTGCAGGGCGGCGGCGATCTGCGCCCCGATGTGCGCGGCCCGGTCGGGCGGCAGGGTTCGGTGCTTGCGCAGCAACTCGGACAGCGTGCAGGAGGGCACGTGCTCCATGACGATCCACGGGCTGCCCAGGCCGTCGTCGATCAGGTCGTAGACCGAGACGATGTTGTTGTGCTGGAAACCGGCGCCGATGCACGCCTCGTCGCCGAGTTGCCTGGCCTCGGTGCCGGTGGACCGCTTCATGGCCACCACCCGCTTGAGCACCCGGTCCCAGCCCTGCCAGACCTCGCCCATCCCGCCCGCGCCGATGCGCCGCACCAGCTCGTAGCGGTCACTGATCAGCTGCCCCGTCATGTCCTCAGCCATCGAGGCAGCACGGTACTCCGGTTGCCGCAACGGCGAGACCGGGCTCACAAGATCATGGCCGGCGTCCCCGTTCGGCCCAGTGAATCCTTCCGGCGATCGGAATGAACCCCGCGCCACTCCCCTGCGTAGCGAGATTTCCGCCGACTCCGGTAACACCCGGGTAAACCGGTTGACGAATCAATCTTCCCCGCCTGTAGCCCAGCTCACAATCGTCGCCGCCTTTGTCAACCGGGGCCAGATCCCCAGGTCCAGCGTTGACACCAGCCGACAGACACGCTTTTCCGCAGGAGCCCGGATACCCCACGCCGGGGATATTCGCCCTCGCGCATTCCGGCGTTCACCGCCGCACCTCTAGCGTCCGTTTCGGCCTCGGACCCTCGAGCAGAAATCGGAACAACTCATGGCGAAACCTCGGCTAGTCATCGCCGCCAGCGGCCTGCTCGTGGCAGGCCTGATCGGCGGCCCCGTGCTGGTGGCCTCCGCGCACCAGGGCGAGGACCACAGCCAGTCCCAGCAGGCCCAGCCCACGCAGGCCCAGCCGAGCCCGGTCGCCACGGCGGCCCCGGAGGGCGACAACGGCAAGGACGTGCCCGCCCCGGCCGCACCCCAGCACGGCAGCCCGGTGTCCAAGGCGAGCAAGCTGTTCGGCACCGGGGTGGGCAACGTGTACCCGGACCCGGTGGACGGGCGCACCTTCGACCGCTACCCCGGCGAGTGGACCCAGGACCGCAGCAACGAGGTCTGCCAGTTCGCCATCTCCTGCTCCGCGGTGGACGGGTTCTGGTTCTTCGCGGGCACCAACGGCATGCTGCGCGCCCAACTCGGCGGCTCCAGCGAGGCCAGCGGCACGCTCACTCACACCTGGACCTCCCCGAAGTTCGAGTACAAGGGCAACGACGGACGCCAGCCCGCCGAGAACGTCATCCAGTACCGGCTGCGCGCCAACCGGGACAAGTTCGCCGACCAGGAGATGACCGGCGGCAGCTTCAAGGTCCAGGTCGTGGACGAGGGCGGCAGCGTGGTCGCGCAGAACAGCGGGCACGAACTGGTGCCACACAAGGACTGGAAGGCCACGAGGTTCTCCGTACCGGGCAACGCCTTGCGGGTGGGCGGCACCTACCAGCTGCGCGCGATCACCCAGATCCCCAAGGTGGGCGGGCACGCCACCGGCGGAACCGTGGACTGGGACTGCGTCGCGGTGACCGCGCGCAGCGGGGTGATGACCGGCACCGAGGGCTGCGGCGCGGGCGACACCCCGCCGGACCCGGGCGAGGTCGTGGAGGGCGGCGGCTCCAGCCCGGTCTGCCAGTCCACAGTGGACCCGCTGACCGGACCGCTGCTGGCCACGCTGCGGCAGCTGTTCACCGGCCCCAACCAGCTCAGCGCGGGCGTGGGCAGCAGCACCAGCGAGGTGGTCGACGCCCTGCTCGACCCGGCCCGCCCGCTGGGCACCGCGATCGGCGACCTCACCGGCACCTTCGCGGCCACCGGCAACGGCCTGTCCGGTCCGACCGGTGAGCTGGCCAGGCGGTTGCAGCCGTTCGGCGAGGGCATCCTCAAGGCGGTGGGCCCTGGGGCGAACGCGCTGTCCGGGCTGCTCACCCCGCTGGCCAAGGTGCTCAGCGACACCGCGGGCACGGTGACCAAGCCCGCGGGCGCACTGGTCGCCGGCGTGCTCAGCCCCGCCGGTGAGCTGGCGGCCCCGCTGGTGCCGGTCTACAACGCGCTGGTCCGCCCGATCACCCAGCCCTTCGTGTCCACGCTGATGAACAACCTCAAACCCGCGATGGTCAACGCGCTGGGCCCGGAGGGCACCAGGACCCTGGGTAGCCTGCTGATCCCACTGGAGGAGGCCGCACGCGGCACGGCGGGCCCGTTCACCGCGGCGATCGGCACCCTGCACCCGGTGCACGCCACCCTGGTGAACCTGCTCGACCCGATCTACACCGGCTACCTGACCGCGCTGGGCCCGGACGCCGAGCAGTACACGAAATTCGTGCGCAGCGCCTACGTGCACTCCTTCAAGGGCTTCTGCCCAGGACAGGCCGACACCGACTCGCCGCCGATGCCCGGTCACGACCACTGAGGGGAGTTCCCTGGTGAGCAGAGGAAACCCGGCGGCGGGCACCGGTCGGCACCGGCTGGTCTCCCGGCGCTCGGTGATGAAGGCGACCGCAGCGGCGGCCGTGGTCTCGGCGACGGCCTGGCAGCCCGTGGCCTCGGCCGCGACCACGCTCCAGGCCCCGCCGGGGTTCCCCCAGTCGCTGGAGATCCGGCAGCGGGCGTTCCGCAACTGGTCCGGGCAGGTCAGCGTGGACCAGGCGTGGACGTGCAGCCCGCGCACCGCCGAGGAGGTGGTGCGGCTGGCCAACTGGGCGCACGCCACCGGCTGGACCCTGCGCCCACGCGGGCAGGCACACGGCTGGAGCCCGTTCGTGCTGGCGCCCGGGCACAGCGCCAGCACGATCCTGCTCGACCTGCGCGAGCACTTCACCGCGCGGCGGGTGGACCCGGCGGCCGCCCCCACCGTGACGGCCCAGGCGGGCGTGCTGCTGGAGGACCTGCTCGCCGACCTGGAGCGGGCCGGTCTCGGGCTGGCCGCCCACCCCGCTCCCGGGGACCTGACCATCGGCGGGGTGCTGGCGATCGGCGGGCACGGCACCGGCATCTCCACCGGCCCCGGCGACACCGCCCGGTACGGGTCGGTGAGCAACCTCGTGCGATCCCTGCGCGCGATCGTCTGGGACCCGGCCAGCCAGGGCTACCGGGAGCGCGAGTTCGGCCGGGGCGACCCGGAAATGCCCGCCCTGCTGGTGAACCTGGGCCGGGTCCTGATCACCGAGGCCACCCTGGACGTGCAGCCCAACCGGCGGCTGCTGTGCCGCAGCGTGCTGGACGTGCCGGTCGGGGAGGTGTTCGCCGCGCCGGAGCACGCCACCGAGCGCAGCTTCGCCAACCAGCTGGCCGCCACCGGGGCCGCCGAGGTGATCTGGTTCCCCTACACCGAGTTCCCCTGGACGAAGTACTGGTCGGTGCGGCCCGAGGCCCCGCGGTGCGCGCGCCGCGTGGCCTCTCCGTACAACTACGGCTTCTCCGACAGCCTGCCCGACTCCGTGACGGCGGTGGTCGGCCAGGTCACCGCGGGCGCCTGCGCGCTGACCCCGGCCCTCATGCACGCACTGATCACCGTGGCCTCCACGGGATTGCTGGCCACCGGCACGCTCGACGTGTGGGGCTGGGCCAAGGACGTGCTGCTCTACGTGCGGCCGACCACCCTGCGCGTCACCGCCAACGGCTACGCCGTGCTGACCCGCCGCGCTGAGGTCCAGCGCGTGGTCAGCGATTTCCACCAGGCGCTGGAGCAGTTGCTGGGTGACTACCGCGAGCGGGGCGAGTACCCGATGAACGGCCCGCTGGAGGTCCGCGTCACCGAACTGGACGAGCACGCCGCTCCCCCGCTGCTGTCGGCGATCAAGCCGTGCCCGGGGCGGCCGGAGTTCGACGTGGCGGTGTGGTTCGACGTGCTGACCGTGCCGGGGACCCGTGCAAGCGGCAACTTCTTCCGGGACCTGGAGGAGTGGGCGGTCGACCACTACTGCGGCGACTACGCGCTGGTCCGTCCCGAGTGGTCCAAGGGCTGGGCCTACGGCGCGGGCGGGGCCTGGTCCGACGAGCACTTCCTGGCCACGACGATCCCCGCCGCGCACGGGCGCGCCGACTGGGACCGGGCCGCCGCGCTGTTCGAGCGGATGGACCCGCACGGGGTGTTCGCGGGCCCCTTGCACCGCACGCTGTTCCCCACACCGTGACGGCCTGTCGGCTTGGCCCGGCGCCCGCTGGGAGGTAGGCATGGGCCATGCCGCAGACCATCACACCGTTCCTGATGTTCGAGGGCGACGCGCAGGCCGCGCTGACCTTCTACACCGGACTGTTCCCCGACGCGGAGGTGGTGTCGCTGACCCGTCGCCCCGACGACACCGTGCTGCACGCCGTGTTCTCCTTGGCGGGCCAGCGGTTCATGTGCATCGACAGCG
Source organism: Kutzneria viridogrisea DSM 43870 (assembly GCF_000525635.1). Lineage (NCBI taxonomy): Bacteria > Bacillati > Actinomycetota > Actinomycetes > Pseudonocardiales > Pseudonocardiaceae > Kutzneria > Kutzneria viridogrisea. The sequence continues at coordinate 4,241,899 of NZ_CP007155.1, read as the reverse complement.
ACGTCCACCACGAGTTCGGCTTCACGCCGTCGATCTCGCTGTTCGTGCAGTGCGAGTCCGAGCAGGAGGTCGACCGCCTGTTCGCCGCGCTGGCCGAGGGCGGCCAGGAGCTGATGCCCTTGGGCGACTACGGGTTCAGCGCGAAGTTCGGCTGGGTCAACGACCGGTTCGGGGTGTCCTGGCAGCTGAGCCTGCCGCTCGCGTGAACGCGGGCCGGGGGCGGGACGCCACGCCCCCGGCCCAGGTTCACTCAGCCCGCCGTGGTGGTCCGGATCCAGTCCAGCACCGTCGACACGTCGCCGTAGATGGAGTTGGTCTTGCCGCAGGTGTCCGCGCCGGGACCGTCCGCGCCGCGGCTGTCAACGCCGACCACCTTGCCGTCGACCACGGCCGGGCCGCCGGAGTCGCCGTAGCAGTCGGTGGCCCTGGTGCTCGTGTCGAAGCACAGCTCCACCGAGCCCTGGATGCCGCCGCACTGGCTGTCGGCGACCACCTTGGTGCCCACCGACTTGAGCACCGAGCTCATGTCACCGCAGCCGCGGGTGGCGCAGGTCTGGCCGTTGCCGTACAGCGTGACCGAGGCCCCGCTCGCGGGCGAACTGCTGGCCAGGGTCGCGGGCGCGTTCGACACCGGCGCCGACAGCTTGTACAGCGAGAAGTCGTAGCCGGTGGAGTACTTCGGGTGGCGCACCCACTTGGACACGTTGGCCAGCGTGCCGCCGCTGGTGGTGTTCTTCGAGCCGATGCGGATCACCTTGCCGCCCTCGCAGTGGGCCGCGGTGAGCACCCACTGCTTGGCGACCAGGGTGCCGCTGCACCACATGTCCGAGCCGCTGGTGCCGACCACCGCCGTCCAGGACGGGGCCGTGGTGACCGGGCTGCCGCCGACGATGCTGGGGCTGGCCGTGCTGGTCGGGCTCGCCGCGGCGGGCACGCCCGCGACCGCGATGGCCGCCGCCGCGATGGCAACGCCGACGGGCAGGGAGATGCGCTTCATCGTTCCGCCTCCAGTGCAGGGTTTCTGTGAGCGGGTCGGGTGCTCACGCTAGGCACACACCGGACATCAGCGGAAGATCCGGTCGTCGGGTTGACGTGACCAGCCCCGATCCGCTAAGCGCGCCTTGCCACGAGTCCCGGTCTGGCGCACGCGAGCCCCGGTCACTGGTCGGCGAGTCCCGGTCTGGGGAGCGCGAGTCCCGCCCTGCGGTCCGCGAGTCCCGGTCTCCTGCACGCGAGTCCCGGTCGCCGGTCGCCGAGGCCCGCCCAGGTGCACGCGAGTTCCGTCCTGCGGAGCGCGAATCCCGTTCACTGGTTCGCGAGTCCCACCCTGGCGCACGCGAATCCCGTCTTGGGGAGCGCGAGTCCCGCTCTCTCGTCGCCGAGTCCCACCCTGGCGCACGCGAATCCCGGTCGCCGAGTCCCGCCCAGCGGTCCACGAGTCCCATCCTGCGGAGCGCGAGTCCCCGTTACCGGTCCGCGAGTCCCGTCCTGGCGCACGCGGGTCCCAGTTACCTGCACGCGGGCTCCGGTCTCCGTTCGCCGGATCCCGCCCAGGTGCCCACGAGTCCCGTCTTGCGGAGCGCGAGTCCCGATTACCTGCACGCGAATCCCGGTCGCCGGTCCGCGAATCCCGCCCAAATGCCCGCGAGTCCCGATTACCAGTCCGCGAATCCCGGTCACCCGTCGCCGAGCCCCGCTCTGGTGCGCGGGAGTCCCGCTCTCCCGTCGCCGAGTCCCGTCCTGGTGCCCGCGAATCCCGGTCAGCGGTTCGCGAGTCCCGATTACCTGCACGCGAATCCCGGTCGCCGAGTCCCGCTCTCCGGTCCGCGGGTCCCGCCCTCTCGCACGCGAATCCCGTTCTCCCGTCACCGAGTCCGCTTTCACCCATACCGCAACCGCCAACACGCCGTACCGGTACGTCCGACACGCGGTACCGGAAACGCCGACACGCGCCGCAGAGCGGGACTCGTCGTCGGCTGGGCGGGACTCGCGCGGGGTTAGCCGGTGGTGCGGAAGCGGGCGGCGTAGGCCGAGGGCGTGGTGGACAGGTGCCTGGCGAACGCCCTGCGCAGGGTCTCGTCGCTGCCCAACCCGCTGCGCCGTGCCGCCGAGGTGACCGGCTCACCGCCCTCCAGCAGCATCTTGGCCGCCTCCAACCGGACCGCCTCCACGTGGGCGGCCGGGGTGGTGCCGAGCTGCTCGCGGAACAACCGGGTCAGGTGGCGCTGGCTGAGCCCGGCGCGACGGGCCATGGCGCCCAGCCCGTGGTCGGCGGCGGGGTCGGCGGCCACGGCGTCCAGCAGCGGGCGCAGCACGGGGTGCCGGGTCGGCGCGGTGCGCGAGGCGGCGGCGAACTGGGACTGGCCGCCGGGGCGTTGCAGGAACACCACCAGGTCCCGGGCCACGGTGCGGGCCAGGTCGGGGCCGTGGTCCTGCTCGACCATGGCCAGGCACAGGTCGATGCCCGCGCTGACCCCGGCCGAGGTCAGCACCGGCCCGGCCCGCACGAAGATCTCGTCGGCGGCCACCTCCACCGCGGGGTAGCGCCGCGCCAGCGCCTCGGCGTGCTCCCAGTGCGTGGTGGCGCGGCGCCCGTCCAGCAGTCCCGCCTCGGCCAGCACGAACGCTCCCGTGCACACCGAGGCCACCCGCCCGGCCCGTGCCGCCAGCCCGGCCACGAGCCCGATCTGGTCAGCGCGCCCCAGGAAGCCAGCCCAGTCCGCCGGCCCCGGCACGACAAGCGTGTCGACCCGGTCCACCTCACTTGCCGCGAGGTCGGCGTGCACGCGCAGGCCCGTGGAACTGCGCACGCCGAGGCCGTCGCTGGTGCAGACCCGCACGGTGTAGCGGCCCGCCGTGCCGAAGACCTCCAGCGGGGCGGCGAGGTCGAGCAGCCGCACCCCGTCGAAGGCGTAGACGATCACCTGGTGCACAGGGTCGAGGCTAACCGCCGTGTCCAGATCTGTGGGGTACCTGTCGCTGTGGACATGGCCGTGCGCACCGCACCGGAGCAGGCTCAGTGCCATGACCACTGACGTCGCCGGAGTGCCCGTTCCCGACAGCAAGCTCGCCGTGCAGGCCACCGAACTGGTACGCGACTGCACGGACGAACTGATCTTCCACCACTCCAACCGGGTCTACCTGTTCGGTGCGCTACGGGGCCGCAACCGGGACCTGGACTTCGACCCCGAACTGCTCTACGTCGGCGCGCTGTTTCACGACCTGGGGCTGTCCGAGCGGTTCCACGGCAGCGGTCGGCGGTTCGAGGTGGACAGCGCCGACGAGGCGCGGAGCTTCCTGCGCTCGCACGGGGTGGACGAGGACGCGGTGCGCCGGGTGTGGACGGCGATCGCCCTGCACACCACGCCGGGCGTGCCGGAGTACATGGAGCCGGAGGTCGCCCTGGTCACCGCCGGGGTGGAGTACGACGTGCTGGGCATCGGCTACGCCGACATCAGCGCCGCCCAGCGCGCGGAGATCACCGCGCGGCACCCGCGCCCGGACTTCAAGCGCCGGATCCTGGCCGCGTTCGCCGCGGGCGTCTCCCCCAAGCCGGAGACGACCTTCGGCAACGTCAAGGCCGATGTGCTGGCCCACTTCGTGCCCGGCTTCACCCGGGGCGACTTCGTCAGCACGATCCTGGAATCGCCCTGGCCCGAGTAGGTTCCGGCGCCGGGTCAAGTCGCATACCCACCCGATGACCGGCTGGCACATCGCGTGCCGCGAGCGTGACCACAACCCGCCCGTCGTCGTCAATCCCAGTGGCCAGTTCATGCTCCACACCACCGGGCTCCAGTCCGATCGCTTCGTAACACACCGCGAGTCCAGCGGGTAGGACCACCGAATAGCGGAGGTTCGGCAGCGGGTTGGCGAAACTGCGAGCGAACTCCTCAACGCTGCCCCCACGAGCCAGCGGCAGGCACTTGGCTGGCCAGAAAACGCTGATGTCGAAGCTGGCCTCGTCGCCGTGGCGGAGCGATCTCGGCAGGTGGATCGCACTCGCGACCGCGTTGTCGGAGATCCAGAAGTGGACCAGATCCGGTCGTGTGCCGCCCTGATCGCCCCGCATCGCCGTGCGTGCGGTGACCTGGAACCGTCGCTGGTGGCGCCGAGGCCAGTGCCACCCCGCGCCCGACCAGAAAACGAATGACTCCACTTGATCACCCTCGACGATCCCGGTCAGACTGATCGTCTCGATGGTGTCGCCGTTCTGCTGGACCCTGATCACATGGCGCCAACTCGTGATGCGCCAGTCAGGGAGCGTGTGCCGGTCGAGCATCGAGTAGCACCGGCGCACTGTCTTGCGCATCAGTTCCAGTTCGCGCCCCATGCGCGACTGCCTGGCGAACAGGATCGCCATCAGCCCGAGTACCCCGAGCATCGCGCCGACCAGGATCCCGGCTCTGATGCCGCTGTCCCCGAACAACACGCTGAGGAGCCCACCGAAACCGAGCACGCCGAGCACACCCTGGACCAAGCCGGTGACACCCTCCGAGCGTGTGTAGTCCTCAAGCCACTCGACGAATGTGGCCAGCATCGTGATGCGCCGTGGCTGCTTGCTCCTGCTCCCCATCAGTTGCCCCTCTCCCGACGGTCCTCACTGAAGCAGCACAGCCACGGGCAGGGCAATTCACCTGCTGCATGGATGGCGGATGAGAACCGTTGCGCCAAAAGGGGGTTCACCGACGAGCATGCACTCGAACGGCGGTGTGCCGTCCACAGTGGACGGCACACCGCGGCTGCTCAGCGCCAGGCGCTGACGGGGTTGCCCTGCCAGCGGGTCCGGGCGGGCAGTTGCTCGTCACGCATCACCAGCGACACCGCGCCGACGGTGGTCGACTCACCGACCCGGGATCCGGGCAGCACGATGCTGTGCGGCCCCACGGTGGCGCCGCGGCCCAGTTCCACCTGGTCCAGGCGCATCAGCCGGTCGTGGAACAGGTGGGTCTGCACCACGCAGCCCCGGTTGACGCTGGCGCCCTCACCGATGCTGACCAGGTCGTACTCGGGCAGCCAGTGGGTCTCGCACCACACGCCGCGGCCGATGCGCGCGCCGAGGGTGCGCAGCCAGCCGGTGAGCAGCGGGGTGCCCTCGGCGAGACGGCCCAGCCAGGGCACGCCGAGCTCCTCCACGAAGGTGTCGGCCAGTTCGTTGCGCCACACGAAGGAGCTCCACAGCGGGTGCTCGCCGCGCCGGAACCTGCCCAGCAGCAGCCACTTGACGCCGCTGGTCAGCAGGCAGGCGACCAGGCCCGCGGCCAGCAGCACCAGCCCGGACGCGGCCAGCGCCCACGCGCCCCCGGCCAGGACGTCGACCGACTGCAGGGCAATGGCCACCGACTCGGCGAGCACGGCGGCCAGCAGCAGCGGCAGCACCCGCAGCGACTCCACGGCCGCCCGGGCCAGCACCAGGCCGCGTGGTGGTTCGAAGGTGCGGGTGGGGTCGGTGGTCTCTGCGGTGCGGGGCAGGCGGATCGCCGGGCGGCCCAGCCAGGAGGAGGACGTGTTCGCGGCCTCGGGGGCCGTGGACAGCACGCCGATCAGCGCCTGGTCACCGACCTGACGGTCGGCGCCGACGATGCCGGAGTTGCCGACGAACGCGCGCCGCCCCACGCGGGCGGTGCCCAGCCGCAGCCAGCCGCCGCGCAGTTCGGCGGGGGCCAGCAGGCAGTCGTCGGCGAGGAACGCCCCGTCGGCCACGTGCAGCAGGCTGGGCGCGGTGTGCACGGTGGACGCCTCGACCCGGCGGCCGATCTTGGCGCCGAGCAGCCGCAGCCAGTGCGGGGTGAGCAGCCCGGCGTAGAGCGGGAACAGGGTCTGCCGTGCGGTGTCGGTGAGCTTGGTGGTCAGCCAGGCGCCCCAGGCGGTCCAACCGTCGCTGGGGTGCGTTCCGGGGCGGACGAGCCTGCCGAGCAGGCGGACCGCCAGCGCCAGCAGCGCGGCGTAGCAGAGCACGGTGAGCAGGGTCGCGGGCACGACCGACTCCAGCAGGTTGACCACGACCTGGCCCAGCGTGCTGTCCTGGTTGACCATCACCCAGGTCAGCAGCAGGCCGGGCAGCACGGCCAGCATCGGCAGCAGGCCCAGCAGTTGCAGCGAGGTGGTGTAGAGCCAGCGCAGACCCGTGGACCGGTCGGCCCGCGCCTGCGGCCAGGTCCCAGCCGGTTCGTCCTGCGCGGTGCCGGTGACGCAGGTGCCCGGCGCGACCTCGGCGCCCTGTGCCACAACGGATCCGGGCATCAGCGTGCTGCGTGTGCCGACCCGGGCGCCCGCGCCGACGCGCACGGTGCCCACGTGCAGCACGTCCCCGTCCAGCCACCAGCCAGCCAGGTCCACTTCGGACTCCACAGAGCAGCCGTCACCGAAGCTGCCCAGCCCGGTGACCGGCGGCAGCGCGTGCAGTTCCACGTTCTCGCCGACCTGGCAGCCCAGTGCCCTGGCGTAGCGCAGGCACCAGTGCGTGCCGGTGATCTCGGCGAGCCCGCCCAGCAGCACGAGCCGTTCCGCGGTCCACAGCCGCAGGTGCGTGGCCCCGCCTCGGCGGTGCTCGCCGGGGGCGATGCCCTTGGTGAGCAGCCGGATCGCGAGGACCGTGGTGGCGAGCCGACCGGGCAGGGTGATCAGCAGCGCCCAGCCCGCGAGGACCAGCGGCCACGGCGCCGTGGGCGCCCACTGGTCCGCGCCGAACAGCCAGGTGACCACGTTGTCGAACAGTGCCAACAGGGTCAGCCAGCGGGCGCCGCGCACGGTCAGCAGTGCCACCAGGATCAGGGTCTGCGACACGCCGACGTGCCGGGGCACCGGGCGCACGGCGCGCGCGCTGGCGGTGGTCGCACCGAGCTCGTCCAGGCGGGCGGTCAGCTCGCCCAGTGTCGGGCACTGGTAGAGGTCGGCCACCGACAGAGCTGGGAACCGTTGGCGGACAAGGGAGACGAGGTGGGCGGCGGCCAGGCTCGCGCCACCCGCGGCGAAGAAGTCGGTGTCGGCGGTGACCGGCACACCGAGGACCTTGGTCCACTGCTGGGCCAGCCAGGACTGCTCCCCCGCGCCGGTGTCGGGCAGCGGCCACGGCAGGGCCGAACGGTCCACCTTGCCCGAGGCCCTGGTGGGCAGGTCGTCCAGCACCGCGATCAGCGGCACCACCGCGGCGGGCAGCCTGCGGGTGATCAGCGTGCGGTCCAGTTCGGTGACCCCGTCGGCGAGGATCACGTAGCCGACCAGGACCTGTTGTCCCGCTTCGGTTGTCTGCACGGCGGTGACCGCGGCGGCGACCCCGGGCAGTGCCAGCAGCGCCGCGTCCACCTCGCCCAGTTCGATGCGGCGGCCCCCGATCTTGACCTGGCCGTCCTCGCGGCCAAGGAACACCAGCCCCTCGGGGTCGGCGCGGACCAGGTCCCCGCTGCGGTAGGCGCGGTCCCAGCCCAGTGCGGGCAGTGGTGCGTACTTTTGCGCGTCCTTGACCGGGTCGAGGTAGCGGGCCAGCCCCACCCCGCCGATGACCAGTTCCCCGGTCTCGCCCCAGCCGACGGGTTCGCCGCGCTGGTCGACCACGGCCAGGTCCCAGCCGTCCAGCGGCAGGCCGATGCGCACCGGCTGCCCGGCGTGCAGGCGGGTCGCGCAGGCCACGACGGTGGCCTCGGTGGGGCCGTAGGTGTTCCACACCTGCCTGTCCGGCCCGTCCAGGCGCGCGGCCAGTTCCGGCGGGCAGGACTCGCCGCCGAGGATGAGCAGCCGGATCCCGGACAGCGCTTGCACGGGCCACATCGCGGCCAGCGTGGGCACGGTGGACACCACGGAGATCCGTCTGCTGGTCAGCCAGTCCCCGAGGTCGGCGCCGCTGCGCACGACCGAGCGGGGTGCGGGCACCAGGCAGGCTCCGTGCCGCCAGGCCAGCCACATCTCCTCGCAGGAGGCGTCGAAGGCCACGGACAGACCGGCCAGCACCCGGTCACCCGGGCCGATCGGGTTGCGCGGCAGGAAGAGCCGGGCCTCGGCGTCGACGAAGGCCGCGGCGCTGCGGTGGCTGACCGCCACGCCTTTCGGGGTGCCGGTGGAGCCCGAGGTGAAGATGATCCAGGCCTCGTCGGCGGGCCGCGGCCGGTCCGCCGACCCGGTCGGGGCGCCCAGCCGGGTCAGCTGCCCGCCGGTACCGGCCACCGCGCACACCCCGGCCTGTGCCCAGACCAGTTCGGCGCGGTCCTCGGGGTCCTCGGCGTCCACCGGCACGTAGGCCGCGCCCGCGGCCAGCACACCGAGGATCGTCACGTACAGCTCGGCGGTGCCGGAGGCGATGCGGATCCCCACCCGGTCACCGCGCCCGATGCCCGCCTGGCGCAGCCGCCGCGCGGTGTGCTCGGTCCCGGCCACCAGTTCCCGGTAGGTCAGCACGCTGGTGCCGTCGTCCAGCGCCTCGGCGTCGGGGCAGGCCGCCGCGGTGGCGTCCAGCAGGTCGATCAGGGTCCTGGGTGCGGCCGCCTCGCGGCCCTGGTAGATCGCGCGGGTGCCGATGTCGATCGAGTCGACCGAACGGTCCGCCCCCCAGAGCGTCTCGCTCATCATTTCCTCCACGGACTGCGGGTTACGCATTCAATCTGTACTACGAATTCGGCTTCAGTAGATCTTCAGGAATTAACAGCCTGAACGTGATGTGTCAGCCAACTGAAAGTTCGCTGGGAATTCCCCGGACAACACAGGCGAATTGCCCGCCGCTCACAGCCGACACACAGACTCGTTCGGCCGACGGCGTGATTTGCTGTGACATGACCGACAATCCCGCAGGTCCGCGATGCTTCTCATACGTTCACGTGAGGTTCACGCGCAGGGGCTGGTCGTGCACTGCTCATCCGATTCGTGTGATCTCACGTGTTCGCCCGAAGCGCCCGCACACCCCCGCGCGGTTGTATTGCCGCAGTCGCAGAACAACCGAGCCGGAACGAGGCAGGACGATGAGTGAGAAGCAGACCACGGTGGTCCTGGTGCACGGCGCGTTCGCCGACGCGTCGAGCTGGTCGGTGGTGGTCAGCGGGCTGCGTGAGCGCGGGGTGCCCGTGCTGGCGGTGGCCAACGAGCTGCGGGGCGGCGCCTCCGACGGCGCACGGGTGGCGGCGCTGGTCCGCGAGATCGACGGCCCCGTGCTGCTGGTGGGCCACTCCTACGGTGGGGTGGTCATCACCGAGGCGGCCTCCCGCGCCGAGAACGTGGTCGGCCTGGTGTACGTGACCGCCTTCGCGCTGAAGGAGGGCGAGGCGGTGCAGGAACTGCTCAGCCACTACCCCGACAGCAGCCTCGGCGCCGCGCTGGTGCCGCACGAACTACCCGGGCAGGACGTGGTGCTGTCCCTGCGCGAGGACGCGTTCGGTGCGGTGTTCGCCGCCGACCTGCCCGCCGAGCGGACCTCGGTGCTCGCGGTCAGCCAGCGGCCGATCGCGGCGGCGGCCTTCGGTGAGAAGGCCGGTCCCGCGGCGTGGCGGACCCTGCCCAGCCACTACCTGGTGGCCACCGCCGACCAGGCGATCCACCCGCAGGCGCAGCGCGGCATGGCCGAGCGGATCGGTGCCACCGTGCGCGAGGTCGACGCCTCGCACGCGGTCGCGGTGTCGCGTCCCGACGCCGTGCTGGACCTGATCGACACCGCGCTGAAGGTGACCCGATGAGGATCACCGGACTGGCCACGGCCCTCGCGCTGACCGGCGCGCTGGCCCTGGCCGCGGGCACGCCCGCCACCGCCTCGGCGCCGGTCGAGCGGCACGCCAAGCCGACGATCGTGCTGGTGCACGGGGCGTTCGAGGACGCCTCGGCCTGGAGCGGGGTGACCGCTCGCCTGCAACGCGAGGGCTACCAGGTGTTCGCACCGGCCAACCCGTTGCGGGGCCTGGCATCGGACGCGGAGTACCTGCGTGCCGCACTGGCCGGGGTGAGCGGCCCGCTGGTGCTGGTCGGCCACTCCTACGGCGGCATGGTGATCAGCGAGGCCGCCGCGGCACTGCCCTCGGTCACGGCGCTGGTCTACGTCGCGGCGTTCATCCCGCGGGCCGGGGAGAGCGCGCTGGCGCTGAACTCCCGCTACCCCGGCTCGCTGCTGGGGCCGGACACCACGCGGACCGTGGACTACCCGGCCGGCACCGACCTGTACGTCAGGGCCGACAGCTTCCGGACCCTGTTCGCCGCCGACCGCGGCGCCGCGGAGGCAGCCGTGGCCGCCGCGGGGCAGCGCCCGATCGCCCCGGCCGCGCTGAACGAGCCCGCCGCGCACGGCGCTCCCCCGGCACCAGCCAAGTACGCGCTGGTCGCCGCGGCGGACCGGGCCATCCCGCCCGCCGCCGAGCGGTTCATGGCCCAGCGGGCCGGTGCCCGCACCACCGAGGTGCCGGCCGCCCACGACCTGCCCGCCTCCCAGCCCGGCGTGGTCGCCGCCACGATCGAGCGCGCCGCCCGCTGAGGGGTGGCGTGAAGGTGGCTTTCACCGCACCCAGCGCAGTGAAAGCCACCTTCGCGGCGTTAGTCCGGACGTTGCGTCAGTCCGGGCGTTGCAGCACCAGCTTGGCCAGTTGCACGCGGGAGTTGACCCCGAGCTTGGTGAAGACCGCGCGCAGGTGGGTGTTGATCGTGCTGGGCGAGAGGGTCAGTTCCTGCGCGGCCGAGCGGTTGGTGTGCCCGTCGGCGATGAGCAGCGCCACGGTCCGCTCCATCTCGGTCAGCGCCGCCCAGCCGGTCTCGGGACGGCTCGGCGCGGGCACCCAGCGGCGGCGGCGCACCCCGGCGCCCTGCAACAGCCGTTGCACGCGAGCGGCGGACGCGACCGCACCCATCTCGGTGTAGGCGTCCCACGCGGCGTCCAGCGCCTCGATCGCGGCCTCACGGTCGGCGCCGCCCAGCGTGGCGCGGCCGAAGTCCTCACGGACCTGCGCCAGCAGCAGCGGCCGGTCGGCAGTGGCCAGCAAGTCCACCGCACGTGAGTGCTCGCCCAGAGCCAGCGCGCGGGTCGCCTCGAACACCGCCACTCCGGGATTGCGCGCGGCCAACTCCGCCAGCTGCTCCGCGGCGGCCTCGTCCCCACCGCTGCGGCGCGCGGAACACAAGGCGTGCACGAGGATCTCCTCCCGCCACGGCGTACTTGCCGCCAGCGCCACCAGATCCGTGGGCGAGTCGGCCAGCAACGCTTGCAGCACAGGGATTTCCCCGGCGTACTGACGAGCCGCCGCATGGTCGCCGCGCAGCAGCGCCGTGACGACGAGCACGAGCAGCACGTGGGCCCGCGCGACCTCGTCGTGCAGGTCGTCCATCAACCGCAGGGCCCGCGCCGCCTCCTCGGCGGCCTGAGTGAGCCGCCCGCGCACCAGGTGCAGGTGCGCCCGCAGCCAGGCGACCTGGGGCGCCAGCCAGGACTCGGCGGCCCCCGCGTCCAGCACGGCGGCGAGCCGGTCGGTGTCGCCGAGGTAGGCGCCGACCAGGACCTCGCGCAGTTCCAGGTGGCCGCGGTCGGGGGCGCCGACCTGCCCGGTGGCCGCCTCACGGGCCTGGGCGTACCAGTGCACGGCGGCGGCGAACTCCCCTGCGGTCTCGGCACGTTCTCCGTGCACGGCAAGCACAACGGGGTCGGCGGCCGCGGGGACCTCGCCGCCGCCGAAGGCCCGGTAGGCGGCGAGCCGGGTGGCCAGCTCGGGGTCGGCGCCGGGGATGTCGGCGGCGTGGCGCAGCAGGTCCTGGTGGCGGCCGGTCAGCCACAGCCGGGGCGCCAGCCGCAGGTGCACGCGGGCGGTCGTACCGGGGTCGAGCGGCCCTTGCAGCAGGTGGTCGGCGAACTTCTCGGCCTCGGCGAACTGCCGTGCGGCCAGCAGGATCGCCACGACCTCCTCGCCGACCTCGGGCCAGCGCGGGTCCTGCGGGGTGAGCAGGTCGAACGCTTGGCGGATCAGGTCCATCGAGGTGATCGACATGGTGTCCAGCACCTCGTGCGCGGCCCGGCGCAGCACGTCCACGGCGAAGGCGTCACCGGAGGTGGCGGTCGCGCTGACGTGCGGGGCGGCCTCGGCGGCGGGCCGCCCGGCGGCGAGCAGGTACTCGGCGACCGCCCGGTGCGCGGCCCGCCGTGCCGAGGGCGGGATGTCCCCGTACACGGCCTGGCGCAACAGGTCGTGCCGGAAGGCGATCGCGGTGCCCTCGTCGCGCAGCAGCCCGGAGTCGATCGCCTCCCGCAGTGGATCGGCCAGCCGCGCGGGGTCCTGGCCACCCAGCGCGGCGGCGTCCTCCAGTCGGAACCGGGCGCCCAGCACGGCGCCCTGCCGCAGCAGCGCCCGGCAGGACTCGGAGGTGGCCGCCACTCGGCGGCGAACCCCGTCGAGCAGGTCCTCACCGGGGTTGAGCAGGCCGTCCACGAGTTGCACCACCAGGAACGGCACGCCACCCGCGGCGATCAGCTGCCGGGCCAGCGCGGGGTCGGCGCCGTGGCCGAGGCGGTCGGCGGCGATGTCCAGCGCCGCGTCCTCGGCCAGCGGCCCGAGGGTGGTCCGGTGCACCGGCACGCCCCGTTCGGCGACCTGCGCGATCTGGTCCACCGGCCCGCCGGGCTGCTCGCGGCTGGCCAGCAGCCACACGATCGGCGCGGCGGCCAGCCGGATCGGCAGCATGCGCAGCACGAACGCCGACAGCGGGTCGGCCCACTGCACGTCGTCCAGGGACAGCAGCACGGGCTGGTCCCGCGCGCGGACCTCCAGCAGTGCCGCCAACTGCTCGGCCAGCCACAGCGGCTGCTCGGCCAGTGGGGCCAGCGCCAGGAACTCCGCCGAGCTGATCAGCGGATCGGGCCCGAGCCGCAGGGCCGGCCCGAGCGAGGCCAGTGGCGTGACGTTGTCGGCCTCGTGCGCCGCCGCGCTGCCGGTGCGGTACCCCATCCGGGCGGCCTGCTCCGCGGCGGCGTCGACCAGTGCCGTCTTGCCGATGCCCGGTTCGCCGCGCACGACGAGCACCGCCGCCGAGCCCGCTCGCAGCACGCGCAGTACGAGGTCGAGTTCGGCCGCGCGCCCGCGCAGCGGAGGGGTCACCACCAGCGCAACCTACCGAACGACCGATCATCAGCCCAGACTGGACAGTCTGAACTGATAAGTCTAGGCTGAGCACATGGCGGAGGACACGGAGGGCGTCTCGGAGTCGGCGGTCCGCGCGGCGCAGGACGTGCGGGCGGTGTTCAGCCGCCTGCGACGTGCCCTGCGCGGGGTCCCGGTGACAGCTGACGGGCTCACCCCCTCGCAGACCTCGGTGCTGAGCAGGCTCAGCAGGGACGGGGCGGCGTCGGCCAGCGCGCTGGCGGCGGCGGAGCGGGTGCGGCCGCAGTCGATGGCGGCGACCCTGGCGGCGCTGGAGCAGCACGGGCTGATCCGGCGCGACCAGGACCCCGAGGACGGCCGCAAGCAGCTGGTGACCCTCAGCGCGGCGGGTGTGCAGCGGGTCCAGGGCGACCGGCAGGCCCGCCAGGAGTGGCTGGCCCGCGCCCTGCAGGAGGGCTACACCGAAGCCGAACGGGCCACGATCATCGAGGCGCTGGCCCTGCTGGACCGGCTGACACAATCGTGATCGGCGCACCGGCACGGGCGCAGGGCTTCGACCGCCGACTGATCGCGCCGATGATCCTCGGCTCGGTGCTCAACCCGGTCAACTCCTCGATGCTGGCCGTGGCCCTGGTGCCGATCGGGGCCGCCTTCGGGGCGCCGCCCTCGCAGACGGCCTGGCTGGTCTCCGCGCTCTACCTGGCCACCGCGGTCGGGCAGCCGGTGGTCGGCCGCCTGGTCGACACCTACGGCCCGCGCCCGCTCTACCTGATCGGCACCGGCCTGGTCGGCATCGCCGGGGTGCTGGGCGCGCTGGCGCCCTCGCTGCCGGTGCTGGTCGCGGCACGGGTGCTGCTCGGGTTCGGCACCTGCGCGGCGTACCCGGCCTCGATGCACCTGATCCGCGGCGAGTCCGAGCGCACCGGCCAGGACAGTCCCAGCGCGGTGCTGGCGGCGCTGGCGGTGGCCAACCAGACCATCTCGGTCATCGGCCCCACCCTCGGCGGCCTGCTGATCGGGCTGGGCGGCTGGCACACGATCTTCACCATCAACGTCCCGCTGTCGCTGGCCTGCCTGGTGCTGGGCGCGCGGCGGCTGCCCAGGCTGGCCGCGCGGCGGCGCACGGTCACCCGCGTGGACCTGATCGGCATGGTGCTGTTCGCGGGCATGCTCACCGCGCTGCTGCTGTTCCTGATGAGCCCGCAAGCCGGGCACTGGTACCTGCCGGTGCTGGCCCTCGCGGCGGGCGCCGGCCTGACCTGGCGGGAACTGCGCGTGGCCGAACCGTTCATCGACCTGCGGGTGCTCGGCGGCAACCTGCCGCTGCTGGCCACGTTCCTGCGGCAGGTCCTGGCCTACGTCACCGCCTACGCCTTCCTGTACGGCTTCACGCAGTGGCTGGAACAGGGCCGCGGGCTCAGCGCCTCGGTGGCCGGCCTGGTGCTGTTGCCGATGTCGCTGACCGCGGTGGCGATCACCGCCGTCACGGGCCGCCACGAACAGGTCTGGGGCAAGCTGCTGGTCGGCGGGCTGACCCAGCTCGCGGGCTGCGCCGCCCTGCTGCTGGTCGACCAGGCAAGCCCGATCTGGCTGCTGTGCGGGCTGGCCCTGCTGATCGGCATCCCGCAGGGCCTCAACGGGTTGGCCAACCAGAACACCCTGTACCACCAAGCGGATCCGGCACGCATGGGCTCCTCGGCCGGACTGCTGCGGACCTGCACCTACCTCGGCGCCATGATCGCCTCCGCGGCCAGCGGCGCCTTCTTCAGCCGGGGCGCGGACACCCCGGGCCTGCACGAGCTGGGCCTGTTCACCCTCACCGTCGCCGCACTGTTCCTCGCGGTGACCCTGCTCGACCGCTCAGTGCGCCGCATCGGATCGGCGCAGCACCACTGAAAGGACACTCGTGGCACTCACCACGCTCGACCCGCGCACCGCGCTGGTCCTGATCGACCTGCAGAACGGCATCGCCGCCGCACCCACCGTGCCGCACACCGGGCCCGAGGTGGTCGCCCGCGCCGTGGAACTGGCCAACGCCTTCCGCGCCAACGGATCCCCCGTGGTCCTGGTGCGGGTCAGCCTCGCCGAGGACGGCTCGGACGCTGCCCCCGGACGCACCGAGGCCGAGGGCGCGGGCGGCCCGCGGCCCGCCGGGTGGGACCTCATCGTGGACGAGTTGTCCGGGCACGACGGGGACATCACCGTGACCAAGCGGAACTGGGGTGCCTTCCACGGCACCGACCTGGACCTGCACCTGCGCCGCCGCGGGGTCAGCCAGATCGTGCTGGCGGGCATCGCCACCAGCATCGGTGTGGAGTCCACCGCCCGCGCCGCGCACGAGCACGGCTACCACGTCACCCTGGTCACCGACGCCATGGGCGACATGGACCTCGACGCCCACGACAACAGCGTGCGGCGGATCTTCCCCCGGCTCGGCGAGACCGGGACCACCGCCGAGGTGCTGGCCCTGCTGGGCTCAGCCGCGCGGTAGGAACTCCCCCAGGGCCTGGGCGACCAGCTCGGGGCGCTCCAGGGTCTGCATGTGCGGGGTGCCGGGCAGCTCCCGGTAGGTGGCGCCGCTGATGGCCCCGGCCAGCCCGGTCATGCTCTCCGGGGTGGCCGAGACCTCGGCGGCGCCCGCCAGCACCAGGGTCGGCCCGGGGAAGTGCGCGAGCTTGCCCCGCACGTCCAGCGTGGCGTACGCGCCCCAGAGGGCGGCCCAGTCGGCCGGGTCGAAGCGGCGGACCTGCTCACGGGCGTAGCGCACACCCCAGCCGTCCTCGGCCAGCGGCCCGCCGAACGCTCCCCCGACCAGCTCGCCGGAGATCTCCGGCGAACGCTGGCGCATCGCGCCGACCAGTTCCTCGGGCGTGCCGCCCAGCAACCCCCGGAAGGCGCGTCGTCCCCGCTCGTCACGATTCACCCCCGGCCTGGCACCTATCGGGTGAATTCACATCCTGGCATTCGCACTGACCGGGCCTGACGCGTCAATGATCTTCGACACGTCGCGCTGGGCCGCTAGGCTGCGCCAGGCGTGACGCGGAGACTTCGGAGGTGTGCGGTGGCCCGGTCTGGTGGGTGGATCCCCGACAGTGTCGACGTGAACGTGCCCGCCGCGGCCAGGGTCTACGACTACCTGCTCGGCGGGGGCCACAACCTCGACGCCGACCGCGCGGTGGCCGCGAAGGTGCTGCAAGCCCTGCCCGACGGCAGGCAGGTCGCCGCCTCCAACCGCGCCTTCATGCGCCGCGCCGTGCTGTACATGCTGGAGCAGGGCATCACCCAGTTCCTGGACCTGGGCTCGGGCATCCCCACCGTGGGCAACGTGCACGAAGTAGCCCAACAGGCCAACCCCGAGGCGCGCGTGGTCTACGTGGACTACGACGAGGTCGCCGTGGCGCACAGCCAACTGCTGTTGCAGGGCAACTCGCTGGCGACCGTGGTGGAGGCCGACCTGTGCCGCCCCGAGAAGGTCCTCAACGACCCCGGGGTGCTCGGGGTCCTCGACTTCGACAGGCCGATCGGGCTGCTCATGGTGGCGGTGTTCCACTTCGTCGGCGAGGACCGCAAGCCCCGCGAGATCGTGGCCAAGTACCGCCAGGCCTTGCCCCCGGGCAGCATGATGGCGCTGTCGCACCTGACCGCCGACCACAAGCCCGCCGAGATGGCGGTGGTCGTCGAGGCCATGAAGAACAGCCGCGACCCCATGTACTTCCGCAGCCACGCCGAGGTCGTGCCGCTGTTCGAGGGCTTCGACCTGGTGGAACCCGGAGTCGTCGGCGCCCCCTCCTGGCACCCCGAGCTCGGCGCCCAACAGTCCAGCCCCGAAGGGGTCTACGTCGGCCTGGGCCGCGTGCGCTGACCCCACATGGGCAGACCCACGACCGGCGTCCCGCGCTACCCCTGCGGATCCCCCACCGGGTAGGGCACGAACGTGGACCGGTTCTCGTCCACGTGCAGCGCCCGCCCGATCGGCGGGGCCGCCCGCTGCGGGCACAGCGGCCGGTCACAGGTCTTGCAGCCGGGCCCGATCGGGGTGGCCGCCGACACCTCGTCCAGGTCCACCCCCGCCGAGTACACCAGCCGACCCGCGTGCCGGATCTCGCAGCCCAGCCCCACCGCGAAGGTCTTGCCAGGACCGCCGTACCCACCCCGGCTGCGCGACACGGTCCGCGCGATCCACAGGTACCGCTGCCCGTCGGGCATCGCGGCCACCTGGGTCAGCACCCGGCCCGGCGAGCCGAACGCCTCGTAGACGTTCCACAGTGGACACGTGCCACCCGCCCGCGAGAAGTGGAACCCCGTCGCCGACTGCCGCTTGGAGACGTTGCCCGCCCGGTCCACCCGCACGAACGAGAACGGCACCCCGCGCGCACCGGGCCGTTGCAGGGTGCTCAGCCGGTGGCAGATCGTCTCGTACCCCACCGCGAACCGGTCGGCCAGCAACTCGATGTCGTAGCGCAGCCGCTCGGCCGCCTCGTGGAACACCCGGTAGGGCAGCACCAGCGCCGCCGCGAAGTAGTGCGCCAACCCGATCCGCGCCAGCGACCGCGCCTGACCGCTGGGCAGCTCCCCCAACGCCACGATCTCGTCCAGCAATTCCTGGAATTCCAGCAACGCGATCTGCGTCGCCATCCGAAAAGCCTGCTGACCAGGACGCAGGTGAATTGACAGGTGCAGGGTCCGCGTCCCCGGCTCGTAGTGGTGCAATTCACCAGTCGTCGCGGCGTGCGACAGCTCACCCTGCGTGGTCACCACCCGCACCCCGTGCCGCTGCCCCAGGTGACGGCTCAACGCCGCCCGCACCTCCCCCTGACGCACCCGCACCCGCCCCGCCAGCGCCTCCGCCGCCTCGTCCAGCCCCGGGAAGTAGTTGCGGTGCCGGTACACGAAGTCACGCACCTGCTCGTGCGGACTGGCCACCAGCTCCGCCGCCCGGTCCCCCGTCACCGCCGACAACTGCTCGTCCACCTGCCGGAAACGCCGGTGCAACGCGATCACCGCCTCCGCCACCTCCGGCATGGACTCCGCCACCTCCCGCAGGTCAGCCACGGACAACCGGGCCCGAGGCGCCCCCGTCAACAACGCCTCCCGCAGATCGGCCAGCAACCGCGCGGTGTCCTGACCAGCGAAGAACGCCGCATCCACCCCGAAGGTCTCGGTGATCCGCATCAGCACCGGCACGGTCAGCGGCCGCGAGTCGTGCTCGATCTGGTTGAGGTAGCTCGCCGAGATCGCCAACAGCCGCGCCAACTCGACCTGGCTCACCCCACGCTCCTCCCGCAGCCTGCGCAACCGGGCACCCGCGAAGGTCTTCGCCATGCCACCCAGCGTAGCGCCCACCTGCGAAGCCAACCTTTCGCAAAGTTGGCAAAAATGGCCAGGAAGATTTTCAACAATTCGCCGATTACGTATCTCGACACCCACGGTTCCACGCTGACAGGCTCCATTCGAACAGGACACGAGAGGAGCCGAACAAATGCTCAGCGCCACCGAGATCGAACAGCAGTGGGCCAGCGACCCCCGCTGGAACGGAGTGCACCGCAGCTACACCGCCGCCGAGGTCGTACGACTGCGCGGCAGCCTCCAGGAGGAGCACACCCTCGCCCGCCGCGGTGCCGAGCGCCTGTGGAACCTGATCAACAACACCGACTACGTGCACGCCCTCGGCGCCCTCACCGGCAACCAGGCCGTGCAACAGGTCCGCGCCGGACTCAAGGCCATCTACCTGTCCGGCTGGCAGGTCGCCGCCGACGCCAACCTCTCCGGCCACACCTACCCCGACCAGAGCCTCTACCCCGCCAACTCCGTACCCGCCGTGGTCCGCCGCATCAACAACGCCCTGCTGCGCGCCGACCAGATCGCCACCGCCGAGGGCACCGACCCCGGCCTGGACTGGCTCGCCCCCATCGTCGCCGACGCCGAAGCCGGGTTCGGCGGCGTGCTCAACGCCTACGAACTCATGCGCGCCATGATCGCCGCGGGCGCCGCGGGCGTGCACTGGGAGGACCAACTCGCCGCCGAGAAGAAGTGCGGACACCTCGGCGGCAAGGTCCTCATCCCCACCGCCCAGCACGTGCGCACCCTCAACGCCGCCCGACTGGCCGCCGACGTCGCAGGCGTGCCCTCCGTGGTCATCGCCCGCACCGACGCCCAGGCCGCCACCCTGATCACCACCGACACCGACGAACGCGACCGCCCCTTCATCACCGGCGAACGCACCGCCGAGGGCTTCTACCGCGTCCGCAACGGCATCGAACCCTGCATCGCCCGCGGCCTGGCCTACGCCCCACACGCCGACCTGCTCTGGATGGAGACCTCCCTACCCGACCTGGAGGTCGCCCGCACCTTCGCCGAAGCCGTCAAGGCCCAGTACCCCGACCAACTGCTGGCCTACAACTGCTCCCCCTCCTTCAACTGGCGCAAGCACCTCGACGACGCCACCATCGCCAAGTTCCAACGCGAACTCGGCCACATGGGCTACAAGTTCCAGTTCATCACCCTCGCCGGGTTCCACGCCCTCAACCACTCCATGTTCGACCTCGCCCGCGGCTACGCCGAGGACGGCATGACCGCCTACGTGCAACTGCAGGAACGCGAGTTCGCCGCCGAAACCGCCGGCTACACCGCCGTCAAGCACCAGCGAGAGGTCGGCACCGGCTACTTCGACCTGGTCTCCACCACGCTCAACCCCACCGCCGAGACCACCGCACTGCGCGGGTCCACCGAGGAAGCCCAGTTCGCCTGAACCCGAAGGGAACCCGCACCGTGCACGCACACAGCAGGACAGAGATCACCGGCACGATCGGCCACCGCTACCAGGAAGTCCTCACCCCCGAAGCACTGGCCTTCGTCACCGCACTGGACGACCAGTTCGCGCAGAGCCGCACCGAACTGCTGGCACAGCGCCGCGAACGCCGCGAACGCTTCGCCGCCGGTGAACTGCCCGGGTTCCTGCCGGAGACCAGCGCGGTGCGGGCCGACCCGCACTGGCACGTCGCCCCACCCGCCCCCGGCCTCACCGACCGCCGCGTCGAGATCACCGGCCCGCCCCACCCCAAGATGGCCGTCAACGCCCTCAACTCCGGCGCCAAGGTGTGGATGGCCGACCTGGAGGACGCCACCTCCCCCAGCTGGCACAACATCATCACCGGCCAGCTCACCCTGCTCGACGCCGCCGCCGACCGCCTCGACCTCACCACCGAGGGCGGCAAGCGCTACTGGGTCGCCGACAACCCCGCCACGATCGTGGTCCGCCCCCGCGGCTGGCACCTGGTCGACAAGCACATCCTCATCGACGGCCGCCCCATCTCCGCCAGCCTGCTCGACTTCGGCCTGCACCTGTGGCACAACGCCCGCCGCCTCCTCGACCGCGGCACCGGCCCCTACTACTACCTGCCCAAACTCGAAGGCCACCGCGAAGCACGGCTGTGGAACGAGGTCTTCTGCCACGCCCAGGACCAACTCGGCCTACCACGCGGCACCATCCGCGCCACCGTGCTCATCGAGACGATCACCGCCGCCTTCGAGATGGAGGAGATCCTCCACGAACTGCGCGAGCACAGCTCGGGCCTCAACGCCGGACGCTGGGACTACATCTTCAGCGTCATCAAGAACTTCGGCCACCGCCCCGAATTCGTCCTGCCCGACCGCGCCGACGTGGCCATGACCGTGCCCTTCATGCGCGCCTACACCGAACACCTCGTCGCCACCTGCCACCGGCGCGGCGCCCACGCCATCGGCGGCATGGCCGCCTTCATCCCCAGCCGCGACCCCGAGACCAACACCCAGGCACTGGCCAAGGTCGCCCAGGACAAGCAGCGCGAGGCCGCCGACGGCTTCGACGGCTCCTGGGTCGCCCACCCCGGACTCGTCGCCACCTGCGAACACGCCTTCGACCCCGTACTCGGCCTGCGCCCCCACCAACTCGACCGCCAGCGCACCGAGGTCACCACCACCGCCGAAGACCTGCTCGCCGTCAACCGCACCCCCGGCCGCGTCACCGAACCCGGCCTGCGCAACAACATCTCCGTCGCACTGCACTACTTTCACGCCTGGCTCAACGGCTCCGGCGCCGTGGCCATCAACGGACTCATGGAGGACGCCGCCACCGCCGAGATCGCCCGCTGCCAGGTCTGGCAGTGGCTGCACCACACCACACCCCTGGCCGAAGGCGGCACCGTCACCGAACCACTGGTCCGCGCACTGGTCGACAAGGAACTGCTCGACCTGCCGCCCGAGCACCGAGACGCGGCCCGCGCCCTGTTCGAGCACACCACCCTCACCGAGACCCCACCCGCCTTCTTCACCACCACCGCCTACGCGACCCACCTGGCAGGCACCCGATGACCACCATCGCGCGCATCGGCGTCGTAGGCGCCGGACTCATGGGCTCCGGCATCGCCGAGGTCTGCGCCAAAGCCGGACTCGACGTACTCGTCGCCGAAGCCGACGCCGCCTGCCTGCTCGCCGGACGCAACCGCGTCGACCGCTCCCTGCGCCGCGGCGTCCGCCACGGCAAGCTCACCGAGGAACAGGCCCAACAGGCCACCGACCGGCTCCGCTTCACCACCGACCTCGACGAGTTCACCGACCGCCAACTCGTCGTCGAAGCCGTGGTCGAACACGAACAGGTCAAAAGCGAGGTACTCACCCGACTGGACAAGGTCCTCACCGACCCTGAGGCCATCCTCACCACCAACACCTCCTCCATCCCCATCATGAAACTGGCCATGGCCACCGACCGCGCCGACAAGGTCATCGGCCTGCACTTCTTCAACCCCGTCCCCGTCCTGCCCCTGGTCGAGATCGTCGCCAGCCTGCTCACCAGCCTGGACACCCGCACCCGCGTCGAAGGCTTCGTCACCGGCACCCTCGGCAAACAGGTCATCCGCTCCCAGGACCGCGCCGGGTTCGTCGTCAACTCCCTGCTCGTGCCCTACCTGCTCTCCGCCATCCGCATGGTCGAATCCGGCTTCGCCTCCGCCGCCGACGTGGACACCGGCATGGTCCTGGGCTGCGCCCACCCCATGGGCCCACTGCAACTGACCGACCTCATCGGCCTGGACACCACCAAGGCCATCGCCGAATCCATGTACGCCGAGTTCAAGGAACCCCTCTACTCCCCACCCCCGCTGCTGCTGCGCATGGTCGACGCCGGACTGCTCGGCAAGAAGACCGGCCGCGGCTTCTACCTCTACGACGGGAGCTGACACACCGTGGGCTGGTCCACCGCCGACCTCGCCGACCGCGAGGGAACCGAGGTCCGCAGCTGCGACACCCAGTTCCGCCAGTACGGCCGACGACAGGCGTTCACCGGACTGGTCCGCACCGTCACCTGCTTCCAGGACAACGCCCTGCTCAAGAAGGTGCTCTCGCAACCAGGCGCCGGGCAGGTACTGGTCGTCGACGGGGGCGGATCCCTGCACACCGCCCTCGTCGGCGACCACATCGCCGAACTCGCCCGCGCCAACGGCTGGACCGGGCTGGTGCTCAACGGGGCCGTCCGCGACACCACCGCACTGTCCACACTGGACATCGGCATCAAGGCACTGGGCAGCAACCCCCGCAAGTCCACCAAACACGGCACCGGCGAACTCGACACACCCGTCACCCTCGGCTGCGCCGTGTTCCACCCCGGCGACCTGCTCATCAGCGACCCCGACGGGATAGTCCTGCTGGCGCCCGCCCACCAGGGGTAGTCTCGGACCGGTGCCGATCACCGACCCGCTCCACGCGCTCTACACCCGCAGGCTCCGCAAGCAGGTCCTGGCCCGCACCCGCCCCCAGCACGTCGGCCTGATCATGGACGGCAACCGCCGCTGGGCCAGCCAGATGGGCATCGCCGACACCCGCCTTGGCCACGAACACGGCGGCAGGCACGTCGAACACGTACTCAACTGGTGCGAAACCCTCGGCATCGGCCACGTCACCGTCTTCGTCTGCTCCACCGAGAACCTGCTCCGCCGCCGCGAGGACGAGGTCGCCTTCCTCATGCAGGTCGTCGAACAGGTCGTCACCGAACACCTCACCCGCCCCGACACCCGCTGGCGCATGCACGTCGCCGGACTGCTCGACGTCCTGCCCGACACCACCGCACACGCCCTCAAGCAGGCCGTCGAGACCACCCGCCACCGCACCGGCCCCGTCGTCACCCTCGCCATCGGCTACGGCGGCCGCCAGGAACTCGCCACCGCCCTGCGCGACCTGCTGCACGAACGCGCCGCCGAAGGCCAGACCCTCACCGAGATCGCCAACGACCTCACCCCCGAGGACATCGCCAGCCACCTCTACACCGCGGGCCAGCCCGACCCCGAACTGATCATCCGCACCAGCGGGGAACAGCGCTCCTCCAACTTCCTGCTCTGGCAGAGCGCCAACGCCGACCTGCACTTCTGCGAGGCCTACTGGCCCGCCTTCCGCGAGATCGACTTCCTCCGCGCCCTGCGCGCCTGGGCCGACCGCCGCACCGCCCGGTCCTGAGCCCACCCCGCTGCCGCGAAGGGACCGTTCACCGCTTTCAGCGCAGCGAAAGCCACCTGCACGCCACCGGCCCGACTTTCGGCTCTGCCCGGGCAGGTCCGGTACTTCCTAGCGTCGGCAGACATGTGGAAACGCGCAGCACTGACCGCCGCGGCGGTCCTGTTACCCCTGCTGACCACCCCGCCACCGGCCACCGCCGCCGACTCGGCCACCGTCGTCCCGATCAGCATCACCGGTGACCCCGGCAAACGCTTCAACGTGGTGATCATCGGCGACGGCTACACCGCCGCCGACATGCCCAAGTTCCGGGAGAACCTCAACCGGCACGTCAACGTGCTGATGACCCTGGAACCCTTCAAGTCCTACCGCAGCTACCTCAACGTCTACGCGGTCGAGATCCCCTCGCACGACTCGGGCGTCAGCTGCGACCCCGGCTTCAACTCCCCACACCGCGACACCCCATTGCACATGGGCTTCTACAGCGGCTGCACCGACGCGAGCATCCAACGGGCACTGACCGTGGACAACAGCGCCGCCACCAAGTACGCCAACCTCGTCACCGGCACCAACTCCGGCAACCGCCAGGTCCTCACCATCGCCAACAGCACCACCTACGGCGGCACGGGCGGCACCTGGGCCACGGCCTCCGGTGGCAACGCCATGTCCGCGCTGATCACCCCGCACGAGATGGGCCACTCCCTGGGCGGGCTGGACGACGAGTACGACTACTACGCCCGCGGCGAACGCGGTGCCGCCTACACCGGCGGCGAACCCGACTCGCTGCACCACACCCTGCTCACCGAGCAACAGATGACCGCACAGCACGCCAAGTGGTGGCGCTGGCTGGGTGAACCCAGCGAGTCGGGCGGCACCATCGGCCGCTACGAGAGCGGCCTGTACAGCAGCACCGACGTCTGGCGGCCCAGCGCGCACTCCATGATGAAGACCCTCGGCTACTACTTCGACCAGGTCAGCCGCGAGCGCATGACACAGCGCATCTCGGCGAAGACCAACATCCTGCAGGACGGCACACCCACGACCGCACCGATCGGCGCCGACCGCGTGGTCTGGGTCGACACACTGCACCCGGCCAGCCACCAGCTCACCACCAGCTGGCAGCTCGACGGCAAGGCGCTGACCACCAACGGCAGCCGCAGCCTCGACCTCACCACGCTGCACCTGGCCGCGGGCAAGCACACCCTGACCGCCAAGGTCGTCGACCCCACCGAGTTCGTGCGCGACCCGGCCGTGCGCGACTCCGCCGCGCTGACCCGCACCCGCACCTGGACCATCGACACCTCGATCAGCACCACCCGCGTGCCCACCGCCCCCGACTTCACCGCCTCGACCCCCACCAACCGGCCGGTCGGCGGCCAGGACGTGCTGTACGCCGAGGCCACCCACCCCGTGGACCGGATCGTCCCGATCAGCTGGGCACTGGACGGCAAGCCGGTGCCCACCCCGGGCAACGACCGCGACCTGGAACTGGGCCGGTTGGGGCTGACCGGCACGCACACCGTCACCGCCTCGGTGCCCGGGCACACCCTGACCTGGCAGGTGGACGCCACCCCGCCGAGCACGAGCTTCCAGCTGTCCAAGGCGCTGTCCACTGTGGACAAGCCGGGTCAGCCCCCGGAGTACGTGTTCAACGCCCCGTTCACCATGCGGCTCACCGCCAGCGACAACACCCCCGGCTACGACGTCAGCGAGTTCCGCACCGACGGGGACGGCTGGTTCAACTACTTCGGCTGGCCCACCGACGCCAGCGCCCCGTTCCTGTTCACCGCCAACGGAACCGTCATCGACAACCTGGTCTACGGCAAGCTCGGCAAGCCCAGGCTCTCCCCCTGGGACACCCCGCCCGCTGGCTACGGCCGCCACACCGTCGAGTACCGCTCCACCGACCCCAGCGGCAACACGAGCGCGGCGGGCTCCTTCGTGGTCACCCTGTTGCCGCCGCCGCCCACGTGCACCAGCACCGTCACCGGCCACCGGGACGGGCCGCTCGTGATCGGGTCCGGCGTCACCTGCCTGGACGGCGCCGAGGTCGCCGGCCCGGTGACCGTCGCGCCCGGGGCGTCCCTGGTCGTCACCGGCGGATCGATCAACGGCCCGGTCAGCGCCAGTGGGGCCGCCACCGTGCAGTTGCTCAGCACCACGGTGCGCGGACCGGTGTCGATCGCCGGCACCACGGGCAACGTCACGGTGCTCGGCACCCAGGTCTTCGGCGCGGCGAGCCTGCTCGGCAGCCACACCGCCGACCCGGCGATCTTCGCCAACTCCACCGTGCACGGCCCGCTGGTCTGCACGGCGAATTCCCCGGCACCGCAGGACTTGCAGGCCGCCAACTCGGCCTCGGGGCCGGTTCTTGGTCAGTGTTCTGGTAAGCATTGATTTCACTCATCACTGAAGCAATAGTGATATAAGTACCGGGAGTGCCGTGCGGGCTCAGCGGCGGCACTCCCGGGTAGTACGCTCAGGGCAACCAATCAGCGGCGAGAGGGCGCACGAAGGCATGACCTCGGTGATCGTCGGCGGCCAGCACTGGTCGCGGCCCGCGGCTGCCCCCAGGCGGCTCCCCCGGTGAACCAGTTCTCCTACACCACCGCGCACGAACCCGATTGCGTGCTGATCACCCTCACCGGCCCGCTGGACATCCGCTTCGCCGACGAGTTCAAGCCCCGCGCCGTCGACCTCGCCGACACGGGGCTGGACCTGGTGTTCGACCTGACCGCGCTGACCGGCATCGACTCCAGCGGGCTCACGGTGTTCATCGCCGCCTACAAGCGGGCGAGCCAACACGGCCGCCGCGTCCGCCTGGTCGCGGTGCCGCCCTTCGTCGCGCGCATCATGACGGTGACCTCGCTGGACCAACTCATCGAGGTCACCCACCGCTGAGCCCCTGTGGGCCTCCCGGTGGCAAGGCCGAAAACCCAAACCGGACTCCGTGGCCAGGCGGCGCCGCGGCCGAGACTGGCCACCACACCGTGATCCTCCGAGGGCCACTCGGAACCGGCGTGGTCAATGACGGGCACCAGGCTGATGGTGTCCGTGTCCGCGCTGGTCAGCAGAGCTGCGGCGGGGTCGACGGAAGCCAGGTCGCCCCGGGCCCTCGTCCACCGACGGGGACCAGTTCGTCGCCTGGTGCCTGGAGGTCGAGCCGTACCTCCTCGCGGTCGGCGTCCGCAGGAGGTTCTGGCCGGTAGCCTGAGGCGCCGTTTCCGCGTGTGCCCATGTGAAGGCGTGAGGTCCTCATGTCGAAGAGCACAGGCCAGAACCTGCCGGGGCCGTTGGAGCATGTCACGGCCTCCTACGACGATCCAGCCTCGTGGTCCCGCCTGATGCGCACGGCAACGCACACGCAGAGCGCCACGCAACTGGCCGGCTACATCGATCTCAGCCTGGATGAACCGCGGGCGGTCCAGAACATGCACGAGGCGGCCGCAAGCCTGCAGGATTGCCCCGGACTGGCCGCGGTGCTGCCCAAGGTCCTCGAGAGCGCGATGTCGCTCATGAGCGCGGAGGCCGGGAACATCCAGCTCCTGGATCCACGCGAGGGCTCGCTGGTACTGGTCACCCAACTCGGTTTCGGCCCCGAGTTCGTGGACCATTTCGCGGTCGTCGACGACGGCAGTTCTGTCTGCGGACGAGCCGCATCGCAGTGCACCCAGACGGTCGTGGTGGATGTCCACGAGGACCCGGCCTGTGCACCGCACCGGAACGTCTTCCGCGACGCGGGCGTTCGCGCGGTCCAGTCCACCCCCTTGCTCGACCACACCGGCCGGATGATCGGCATGGTCTCGACCCACCTGCCACACCCCGGTCGGCCAGCCGATCGAGACCTGCGGATCATGGGGCTCTACAGCCAACTCGCTGGCGAGGTCATCGCGCGGCACCTGCGCAGGACCTCCCCTGGCGCTCCGTGTGTCCCCGCGCCCAGGGACGCGAAGCCGGCACCGCGCAGGCCAGCGCTGAGCCAGCTCCTGGCCGACACGATCAATCGGATCTTCGACGCGGGGCTGAGGTTCGCGGGCGCCCAGTCATTGACCACCGACGAGCACGTCGCACAACGGGTGCGGGCCGGTATCGCCACGCTCGACGACACGGTCCGCATGGTCCGCATGGTCCAAGTGGCCCTGCTCGACCACAACCTCGGCGAGCACCGCAACGAGCACGACGCGACCGTGCCCAGCGGACCGGGCCGGCCGGGAGGTCCGCAGGACGCCACCGCGGGACCAGCGCCGACACACGACGCGGACGACAGTCCGGCGGGACTGGGGTTGGCCAGCCACTGCCGCATCCAATGACGGATCTCCGGCAGTTCCCGCGCACCGACCATCGTTGGTTTTTCGGCCGTTGCCACCGGGAGGCCCTGTGGCCGGACAACCGCCGCTACCATCGGTGGTGGCCGACGTTCGGGGGGACGCATGGGTGAGGACGTGTCGGCGCGGGACCACGTGCTGGTGGGGTTCACCGCGTTGGTGGGCGATCTGTTCGACGGTCAGCGCGGGCGGACCGCCGCGGAGCGGCTCAAGGTGTTGCTGGGACCCACCGCCCCACGTGCCAGGGACCCGTTCCAGGTGCTGCGATTCGCCGCGTCCTGTGGCCGGACCGCGGCCAACGTGGTGGAGCGCCAACTGTGCAGGCTCGAGTCCGAGGCGCTGCTCGCGGCCGAGGACCTGCCCGGCTCGCAGGAGGCATTGCGCCACCTGGCGAGCAAGGGCTGCACGCTGACAGTGATCACCAACCACGGGATCGACTGCGTGCGCAGCTACCTGACGATGCGCGACCTCACCGGGCAGGTACGACGGATCAGCGCCCGCGTCACCGCCGACCCCGAACGGCTGCTCCCGGGCCCGCACCTGGTGCAGCAGGCGATCCGCGCGCTGGCCACGACCGCCGAGCACTGCGTGCTGATCGCGGGCTCGGCGGCCGAGTCGGCGGCGGCCCGAGCGGCGGGAGTCGCCTGTGTGCGGGGCATGGAGGCGATATGCGGGTGAGGCCAGGCGAGGCTCCTGCTAGCGTCCAGGTCATGCGCCCGTCCAGCTCACAGCCGATGATGCCCCGCTCGCGGGGCCGCTGACGCTGCACGGATGACGATGCGCGGGCCCCACACACCGGGGCCCCGCCACAGGGATGCCGGAGCCCCGCCGCACGCACGGAGGTTCTGATGACCACGTCCCGCTTCTACGTCACCACGACGATCCCCTACGTCAACGCCCGACCACACCTGGGCTTCGCCCTGGAGCTGGTGCAGGCCGACGTGCTGGCCCGCCACCACCGTGCTCGCGGCGAACAGGTGCGGCTGCTGACCGGTACCGATGACAACTCGCTGAAGAACGTGCTCGCCGCGCAGGCCCAGGGCGTGCCGACGCAGGAACTGGTGGACCGGAACGCGGCGGCCTTCGCGGCGCTGCGCGAGCCGCTGGCGCTGTCCACGGACGACTTCATCCGCACCAGCCGGGACCCGCGCCACCGGGTGGGTGTCGAGCGGCTCTGGCGCTCCTGCGCGGAGGCCGGTGACATCTACCGCAAGCACTACGAGGGCCAGTACTGCGTGGGCTGCGAGCAGTTCTACACCGCTGCCGACCTGCCTGGCGGCCGCTGCCCGGAGCACCGCGAGCCGCCCAGGCTCGTGTCGGAGGAGAACTGGTTCTTCCGGCTGTCCCGGTACGCGGACCGGCTGCACGAGGTGATCAGCAGCGGGCGCCTGCGGATCGAACCGGCCGTGCGCCGCAACGAGGTGCTCGGCCTCATCTCGGCCGGGTTGCCGGACTTCAGCATCTCCCGCTCGCAGGGACGTGCCCGCGGCTGGGGGATCCCGGTACCCGGTGACCCCGAACAGGTCGTCTACGTGTGGTGGGACGCGCTGGGCAACTACGTCACGAGCCTGGGCTACGGCCAGGACGGCACGGACTACCAGCGCTGGTGGGCGGGCCGGTCGCGGCGGGTCCACGTGGTCGGCAAGGGGGTGTTGCGGTTCCACGCCGTGTACTGGCCCGCGATGCTGCTCTCCGCGGGCCTGCCGCTGCCCACCGAGGTGCTCGTGCACGACTACCTCACCGTGGGTGGTCACAAGATCAGCAAGTCGGCGGGCACCACCGTGGACCCCACGGAGCTGGTGCGGCGTTACGGGGTGGACGCGCTGCGTTGGTGGCTGCTGCGCGAGGTACCCCTCGTCGGTGACACCGACTTCACCACCGACCGGCTCGTGGCCCGCGCCAACAGCGAGCTCGCCGGTGGACTGGGCAACCTGGTGAACCGCGTGGTCAGCATGATCCACCGCTACCGAGGCGGCGAGCCGCCCGCGGCCGGCAAGGCGGGCGCGAACGAACTGGCCGCGGCGTGCCGGGCCGCCCCGCAACGCGTGCACGAGGCACTGGACGCGTTCGACTTCCGCCGGGCGACCGCCGCGGTGTTGGCCGTCTCGGAGCAGGCGAACCGGCTCATCGGCCGGGTCCGCCCCTGGCAACTGCCACCAGCCGAGCGCGACGCCACCCTCGGCCAGTTGCTCGAGGCCTGCCGCACGCTGGCGGATCTGCTCACGCCGTTCCTGCCCGACGCAGCCGCTCGGATCGCCGCGCAGTGCGCGGCACCGGACGGGCGGTTGCCCACGCCAAGCCCCATACTTCCCCGGCTGTGAACCAGGAGGACACCCCATGACGGTCGAAGACGCCACTCGCGGCGCCCTGTGGATCGGCGGCGGGCAGTGGGCGGGCAAGTCCACGGTGGCCAGGCTGCTCGCCGCTCGGTACGGGCTGACGGCCTACCACTACGACTACCACGACGCCCGAGGGCACAACGACCGCAGGATCGCCCTGCGCGCACGCCGGGGCGAGCCGATCGACGGTCCGGACCCGGAGCAGGTGTGGGTGCACACCACTCCGGAGCGGATGGCGGCCGCGACGCTGGCGGGCTTCCCGGAGCGGTTCGCGTGGGCGCTGGACGACCTGCGCGCGCTGACCTCCGGCCGCCCGGTGCTCGCGGAGGGCTGGGGCCTGCGGCCGGAGTTGGTGGCGCCGCTGCTGGACTCGCCGCGCCGGATGATCGTCATGGTGCCCACCCCGGAGTTCCGCGAGCACCAGGCCCGCACCCTCCCCCGCGCCGGCCGCCTGGGTCAGCAGCTGAGCGATCCGGTCCGGGCGCAGCGCAACAGGCTGGCCCGCGACGAGTTGGTGGCCCAGGACGCCGTCGACAGCGCGCACCGGACGGGCATCCGGGTGCTGGCCGTCGACGGGTCCCGGGACGCCTCAGCGGTCGCCGAGGTGGTGGCCGACCACTTCAGCCCCTACTTGGCCGAGGCCCCGCAGTGGTCGTAGTCGTTCAGGCAGATCCGGAACGGCTGGCTGAACACGAGCGGCCAGCTGGAGACCTTGATGGCCTTGCTGCCCACCCCGCACTGCGACTCCGACCTGTTCGGCGGGTAGTTGCCGCCGGGCACGGCTTCGACGAAGAAGCAGCCCTGGGCTCGTGTGCTGGTGAGCGTCAACTCGGCGAGGACTATCCCGTTGCCGGGATTGCCGTCGAGCTTGACGGTTCCGGTGGCGGTGGCGCCCTGGTAGCCGGGCAGGGTGATCGGTCGACCCGGTCCCCCGGCCGCTTGGGCACTGCCTGCACAGCCGAGCAGGCCGAGCCCGGCCAGCAGTAGTGCGGCGAATGTCTTGCGCATAGGTCAAAACCCCCATGTGGTGTGTCTGAGCGCTCGACGTTAGGGAGTCCTGTTATCCGGGATTTATTGATCTTCGGCAGGGTCCGTGAGCGTTCACTTCAATTTCCACTGACGTCACAGTGCTTCATATTCGCTACAGTGATCGCATGGCCGCCGACGAGCAGTCCCCAGAGCCGGTCCTCGACGTGGCGCTGCCGCCCCAGGAGATGATCGGGGTGGAGTTGGTGCCACGCCAGGTCATGCACGGCGCGCGGCGGGACCGGCTGGTCGGCCGGGTGAGCCTCGGCGTGCCCCACGTCAAGGCCCTGGACTCCGATGCGTTGGCGGACCTGGGTTTGCGCCACCACGAGGGCGGCGAGGACCGGGCGTACTGCCTGCTCGCCTTCGCGGTGAACTTCGCGGTGAACCACCCGGACCCGGTCCTCGACGCGACCGTCGGCGTGGTGCTGCGCAACGACACCGCGCCGGGCAGCGCCCCGGTCGCCCGCTCCCTCGACCCGCTGCGGCTCGCGCGGGCCCGCGCCCGCACCTCGACCATCGGCATCTCCGCCAAGCTGGGCATCGTCGAACCGCAGGTCTCCCGTGGGGTCACCGATTCCGGCGGCGAGCCGTTCCTGATCGCCGACGGGCTCGGGTCCCACGAACCGGCCTGGTCCTTCCGGGCCACCCACCACCAGGACCTGGTTGGCCCCTACCAACTGCTGATGGTCGTGGAGTCGCCGCGGGGCGCGAAGACCAGCGCGCTGCTCGCGCTGGCGGCGACCGTGCGGCACTCCCTGCTCGGGGTGATCAGCTACCGCGCGGAGGTGCCACCGGACCTGGCCCTCGTGCCCCTCACCGCGTAGCCGCCCTACCGCCAGTCGCCGATCAGCACGAACGCACCCCAGTCCCGGTAGGCGGGGAACTCCTGGCGGGCGACCAACTGCGCGTGCCGGAACGCCTCGCGCTTGGTCCTGCCCGCGGCCAACTCCGCGAACAGGCAGGAGAAGAACCGGGTGGCGACCTCCGGGGCCACCGGCCAGAACGTGCCGACCACAGTGGACACACCGGCCAGCAGGAGCGCGGCGGGCAGGCCGCGCACGTTGTCGTTGCGGTCGAACCGGCCGAGCGCGGTCTCACAGGCGCTCAACCCGACCAGGTCCACACCGCGCAGGTCGGCGCGCAGGATGTCGTGCGCGAACAACCGGCCGTCGTTGTCCGGATCGGGATGCAGGTACAGGCACTGGAACCAGGCGGCCTCGGTGTCGTGCGAGCCGTGCGTGGCGATGTAGAGGTACCTCGCCCGCGGGGCGGCGGCCAGCACCCGCCGGGGCGTGGCCTCGGCACCGACCAGCACCGTGCCGGAGCCGAAACCGGCGGCGACCTCACGGACGTGCCGTTCCACCTCGGGCTGCGCGGGCAGGCCGAACGCCTTGCCGCCGTCGTTGAGCCCGGCCGCCAGCAGGGTGGGCGAGGGGTGCGGCGGCAGGGGTGGACGGGTCAGCACCGTGAGCGAGGGCACGGTGCTGACCGTCCAGTCCTCGGCGAGCGGGCGGCCCTCGGTGTGCAGCAGGTGGATCGGCGCGAGGTGCAACGGGCCGTGCGGCCAGAAGCACAGGTGCGTCTTGCCCGCCGCGCGCCACTTCCCCAGGTACTGGGGCAGCGGGCCGCCGAGCTTGTAGTAGCAGTCGGCCAGTTGGCGGGCGGCATGCGCGGTGACCTCCCGGTGCAGGGGGTCGGCGTTGACCGCCTCCCGCAGTTCGGCGATCAGCCAGCCGAGTCCGTGGACCGTGAACGTCTGGCCGCCGCCGGGGGCGATGAGGCGGAGGATCCCGCCGTCGGCCCGCAGGTTCGTGGCGGTGACCTCGTAGTCCTCGGCCGTGACCAGCACCGTCGTCAGCCGGGCCCGGACGTTCTCGGCATCGGTCGGCTCGTCGCCGTGCACACCGAGGTAGTGCGAGATCAGCACGGTGTCCGGGGGCAGCACCGCCTGCAACTGCCGCGCGTCCCCGATGCCCAGCCCCGGGTCGTGGCGCACGATGGTCCCGTGCGCACTGGCCTGCTCCATCATGGTCCGGGTCAGGTTGGCGTCCACGCTGCGCCGGAGGTTCGCGACCCTGCCGTACCGCGTGCTGCCCGGCTGGGCCTCGTCCGCGCTGGCGTAGCACAGCACCTGCATGCCGCTCGGGCGTGCGATGGGGAACTGGTCGGCGGCCTCGGGCCGGTAGGGCTCCGCCGCCTGGGCGTGGTCGACCTCGGCGAGCAGGTTCTCGGTGTACCCGTCCCACTGGCGCGGTCCCGGCTGACCCACCAGCAGGCCGAAGTCGGCCCCCTTGAACAGGTAGTGGTGGTGCAGCATGAGCAGCTGGGACTGTAGCGGGGGTCGCACCAGCACCTGGTCGAAGCGCTGCCCCACCTGGCGGACGAACTCCGCTTGGCTCTCGTAGGCCCCTGCCCCGAGCGGGAACAGAGCGGTGTTGGCGACCGAGAGGGCCGCCCCGATGGTGAACAGGGCGTCCGCCTCGTCCGGTTCGAGTTCCTCCACGCAGGCCAGGCCCTGCTCCGCCAGTTCCGCGCAGAGCACGCTCACACCCAGGCTGGTCGCCGCGTGTGAGGCGAGCAGATAGAGCAGCGTGGCCTGTTCCCGCTCCCCCGCGGCACGCAGCGCTGCCCCGCCTCGGAACGCGAGCGTCACGACGAGGTAGTTCAGCGGGGACGCGTGGTCCGCGGCGAAGTCCTGGTCGAGGATCTCGATGCGGTCCAGGACGTCGATCGCCGCCCGTTCCTGCCCGTTGGCCACGTGGGCGGCGACGTGCACCAGCGTGGCCGCCAACTGCCTGGTCGTCATCTCCCCCGCCGCGTGCACCTGTTCCAGTTGGGCCCGCACCGCCTTCACCGCGACGGTCCCGGGCTGGCAGACCATGCGGTCCCCGGGCAGGCTGTGCACCGCCACAGTCCAGAACTGCCTGGCGTCCGGCCACCCCAGCTGCCCGGCCAGCGCTTCGCCCGCCGCCCACAGGCCAGCCGGTGGCGTACCGGCCTTGGTCAGGTCCATCGTCCGGCAGATCAGACTCAGCGCCAGGACGGGTCCGTACCTGGCGGCGAGTTCCCCCGGCTCCGCGGGCAGCACCCGGTCGGCGGGCAGGGTGGCGGGCAGCCGCCCGGCCCGCACCAGCTCCGCGAGCACGTCGAGGTACTCCACCGGCGCGCGCTCCCGGTCCAGCAGGGGGAACGCCTCAGCGGCGAGTTCCCGCCTGCGGCCCCGCAGGACCTCCCCCGCGCCGGGGTCGATCACGGTCAGCACCTCGAGCACGTACAACTGGGAGACCAGGCAGAGGCCGCGAAGGTGTCCGCGCGCGATCCGCACCGCCTGGTCCAGGTAGTCCAGGGCGTCCTTGGCCGCGTCCATCGGAGCGGGCATGAGTGGCTGGTCGCCGTCCTCGGGGCGTCCCATGCCGATCTGCGCCCTCCGGAACCGCCAGCGCTCCAGCGACACGAGGTGGTCCGGACCGTCGAGGTTGGCGTAGTACGGCTCGTACAGCAGCAGGGCGGCGGCCATCAGCGTGTCGGCGAGTTCGTCCCGCTCACGCGGGCGGCCGAGCAGTCCCCGATCGGCGCGCAGCAGGCTGATCTGCTCGTCGACCACCGCGCGGGCCGCGGCGAGCCGCTCCCCCGCGGGCATCCTGTGCAGCGACCGCATGGTGCAGTACACGAACATGTCCGCGGCCAGCCACCACGGACTGTCGCGGGAACGGCCGTGCGCCGCCTCCGCCGCCACGAGCACCAGTTTCGCGAACATGAAACAGTCCGCGCCCCGGGTGTCCTCGTCGTGCACCACCCGGCACGCGATCTGGACATCGGCCTCGCTGATCGCGTAGCCGCCGCTGGCGCGGATCTCCCCGACGGCCTCCTCCTCCGTCGTCACCCTCTTCTCCACGTCGGCGGCGAGGAAGAAGACGGTGCTGATCGGCGGCCCCACGTGCAAGGTGCTGTCTGCCACGCCGGGTACATCTGTCCGCCGCGCGGTGGTGTGAGCGGCCGATCGGGTCTGGCTCAGGGCCCGCTCGGTTGAATTTTAGTCGACACTGAAGTCATAGTGTTATATGACTTGGCGGTGAGCCAGGCGTAGCCGGGCATGACCAGCACGGCGGCGACCAGCGCGGGCCAGGAGGCGTCGGCGGCACTGCCCTCCCCGCCCAGCCCACCGAAGGCCGCCGCCAGCAGCAGGGCCACCAGGTTGTTGACCACGTGCAGGGCGATCGCGGCCTCCAGCCCACCGGTACGCACGGTCAGCCAGGCGGCCGTGGCGCCCCACAGGATCAGTTCCAGGAAGCCGCCGGGCTGGCCGAAGCCGTGCAGCAGGGAGAAGACCAGCCCGCTGGCGAGGATGCCGGGCCACGGGCTGCGCAGCCAGCCGCCGAACCACTGCACCAGCCAGCCGCGACACAGGAACTCCTCCCCCGCGGCCTGCAACGGGCAGAGCAGCAGCACGACGAGGGCACCGGCCAGGAAACGCGGCCAGCCCTGCCACTCGCCGAAGTCACCGTCCCAGGTGTCCTGGCTGCTGGCGATGGCGAGCCCGATGTGCAGCGCCAGCAACAGCACCACGGCGGGCAGCGCGATCAGCACGCAGCGCGCGAGCCAGTTCCAGCGCAGGCGGCCCCGCACTGAGCAGACGGTGCCAGCCGGACGCCGCTCCCCCAACGACACGGCCAGCAGCACGGCCGGGATGAACATGGCCAGGGTGAACAGCTGCACGGCAGTGTCGGCGACCGGATCGGCGAACACCGCGCTGCCCTCGCCGCGGGCCAGCCCGGTGATCAGGCCGACCGCGTAGGCCACGACCACCGAGCCCATGAGCAGCAGCGTGCCGAAGCCGAGCAGCAGCAGGGCGCTGAACAACGGGCGCCACCACCGGTACGGGCCGGTGTGCGCCATGCGGTGGTACGGCAGCACGGCGGTCACGGCGCCTCCCTGGTCTCGGTGCGCGGTCCGGCCCCGTGGGCCAGGGTGGCGGCTGCCTGCGCCCGGTTGGCGCAGTCCAGCTTGGTGCGGATCCGGCCGATGTGCGCCTTCACGGTGCCCGCGCCCAGGTCCAGCCGCGCCACGATCTCCGCGTTGGACAAGCCGGTTCCGACGTGTCTGAGCACTTCTCGCCCCGCGCCGGTGAGGGCGCCGACCCGGCCTCGTGCCACCGCCGAGGTGTCCAGGATGCCCGCGCGCAGGAGCGCCTCGTCGGCGGCGACCAGCACTTGGATCACGCGGCCCAGCATAGGAGGCGGATCAGCCGGCACGTGGGAGATCCAGCACGACGGCCTGCGCCGTGCCGGGCAGCGGGGCCTCCCCCGCCACCGCGCGGAGCGACCGCACCATGGGCTCATCGTGCCTGGTCGCCGGGCTGGGACACCAGCGCCGACCGGCCAGCTGGGCTGGCCGGTCGGCCACGGTTCACTCGCCGATCCGCCCGTCGGCGAGTTCCCGCGCCACGTCCAGGTGACCGGCGTGCCGCGCGTACTCCTGCAACACGTGGAACAGGATCCAGACCAGCGTGGGCCGGTCCCCTTCACTGGTGAACCGCCCACCCAGCCGGGCCAGGTCGGTCAGCTCGGCGTCCGCGACGATCTCCCGTGACCGCTGGCACTGCGCCAGGAAGAACGTCCGCACCTGTTCCGCGCTCTGCTCGGCGGGCACGTGCCACCGATCGCGGTCCGGATCCCGGTCGCCCCAGGGCCGGTCGACCGGTTCGGCGGCGAAACCCCATTGCAGCCAACGGCGTTCCACGTGCGCCAGGTGCAGGAGGAGCTCCAGCGGGGTCCAGCCCGAGGGCACCTGGCTGCGCCGCAGGTCCTCTTCGGACAGACCGTCGACCTTGCGCAGCACGGCATCCCGGTAGAAGTCGAGATAACCGGCCAGCAGGTCGCCGGGCGCGGTGAGGTGGATCGGCGGTTCTTCGGGCGGTTCGATCTCGGTCAGCACGCCCGGGACCCTAACCGAGTTCGGGCGCGGGCCCCAGCGCATTGAGCGCCGCGACCACGGTCCGCTCCTCGTGGTCGAAGTGGGCCTCCAGCTCGGCGCTGAGCCGGTCCAGCTCCGCCCGCAGCCGGTCCGGGTCGGACTCGGTGTCCACCAGCTGCTGGATCCGCTCCTGGAGGCGGGCCACCACCACGTGCTGCTCCCCCAGCTCGTCCAGCACTGGGGCCAGCTCCGGGAACCGGTCCGCCAGCATGGGGAACGCTCCCCTGTCCTCGCCGGTGTGGTGCTGGGTCAGCGCACCGCAGAACCGCGCGCAGTGCGCCCGCAGCTGTGCGGCCAGTCCGGGCTCGGCCTGCGCGCGCAACTCGGCGAGTTCCTTGCGCAGCCAGGCATGCACCTCCACGAGGAAGTCGCCCAGCCCCTTGACGCGGTGCAGCGTCACCACGGGGATCACCCGCGTGGTCCTCGCCTGGTAGTCCGCGTAGCCCGGTGCCTGCTCGACCGCCGCGGCGAACAGGGCGTCGCGCTCGGCGCCCTCCGGTACGGCCGCCACCGCCTGGTACGTCTCGGTCCCGGTCTCCACCACGACCTTCGGGTCGCACAGGATGTTGTGGTACCAGGCGGGATTGCCTGGCGCGCCGCCCGCCGAGGCGATGACCAGCGGCTGCCCGGCCACCTCCAGGTAGCCCAGCGGAACCGTGTGCCGCCGGCCGGTGCGCGCGCCGGTGGTGGTGAGCAGGGCCAGGCGCGCGCCGGCGAACATGCCGCCGACCTCGCCCCTGTTGGCGCGGAACTCCGCGATGACGTTGCGCTGGAACTGGTTGAAGTCGAAGTGCTCTGACATGTGGTCCTTTTCGCGATCCGAGGTGATCGGAGGGCGGACGCCACGAAGAGAAGGCACGACAAAGCCCCGCTGGCCTGAACGCAGGAGAGACGGACCCGTTCCGTTCTCAGGTGGCTGAAGTAGCCGCTACCTCCATGCGTAGGCCCATCCGGGGCTCGTCTTCGACGGTAGCACACGTTAGGCTGCCGCCGTGCGCAGTCAGCGATTTAGCCGCCCCCTGGCCCCTTCCGGGCGCCACCGGGGTCAAGGCCGCGCGCGCTGAGCCGACCTCGCCGGGCGAGTCCACGGGCCAGGGGGTGCTCCCCCAAACCCGTACTCGTGCCAGGAGGCCGACATGCCCACTCTGCTCAGCCCTGACCAACTCGCCCGCGACCTCGCCGTCCGGGACCTGACCGATCCCGCCGCCGGGCCGCACGCCATCCAGCTGGTGGTCGACCGCGCGGTGACCGCGCTGGCCGAGCGTTGGGGCTGCGAGGTCCGCTGGTGCCGCGGCGACCGCGTGGTGACCGTGGCCGACAACTACGACAACCTGGGCTACGCCGCCGAGGACGTCACCCGCGACGCGCGCTACACCCGGTACGTGACGCCGGACTCCGTGCTGCGCAGCCATTCCAGCGCCCTCGTCCCCGCAGCCCTGCGCGCGCTGGCCGCCGACCCGTCGCCGGACGTGCTGCTGGTCTGCCCCGGGGTGGTGTACCGCCGGGACGCCATCGACCGGTTGCACAGCGGCACACCGCACCAGCTCGACCTGTGGCGGATCTCCCGCCGTGCCGACCTCGACCTGGACGAGATGGTGACGATCCTGGCCGGGGCCCTGCTTCCCGGCACGGCGGTCCGCTGCCAGCCGCGGGCGCACCCGTACACCCGGCACGGTCTCCAGGTGGACCTCGCACGGGGCGCGGAGTGGGTGGAGATCGCCGAGTGCGGGCACGCCCACCCCGAGGTGCTCGCCCGTGCGGGACTGGACGGGTCCTGGCACGGGTTGGCCCTGGGCATGGGGCTGGACCGCGTGGTGATGCTGCTCAAGCGGATCGGGGACATCCGGGTGCTGCGCTCGGCCGACCCGCGGATCACCGAGCAGCTGGGCGACCTCAGCCCGTACCGGCCCGTGTCGACGATGCCACCGGTGCAGCGGGACCTGTCCATCGCGGTGCCCGCCGAGGACGTGGCCGAGGACCTGGGTGATCGCGTGCGGGACGCGCTCGGCGCCGAGGCCTCCTGCGTGGAGTCGGTGCGGATCCTGGACCGGACGCCCTGTGCCGACCTGCCCGAGCGCGCGCTGGCCCGGCTCGGCGCCACCCCGGAGCAGCACAACCTGTTGGTGCGCATCGTGTTGCGCCACCTGGACCGGACGCTGTCCGACCACGAGGCGAACCTGGTGCGGGACCGGATCTACGCGGCCCTGCACCGGGGTTCGGCGCACCAGTGGGCGGTCACCAGCTGAACGGCCCGGCCCAGATCGGTCGGCGGCGACACCCGGCGGCTCGTCCCAGAGCCGGGTGTCGCCGCTCCGGGTGTAGTGCGGGCGAACCCGGCCCAGGCCGCCCACCGCGACACGCCGAGCCGCCCGTCACAGGTGGACACGTGCTGAACTGGCTAGACTCGCCACCGCCGTCACGGTCAGCGCCCCGTTCGACGTGCCACTGCCACGCCGGACCAAGCAAGGATCGATCATGGTGGAAGCCAGTCCGAAGATCGTTGTCGTCGTGCCCACGTACAACGAGCGGGAGAACCTGCCCGTGCTCGCGGGCCTGCTCGCCGAGCTGGAGCTGCCGAACCTGCACCTGCTCGTGGTGGACGACAACTCCCCCGACGGCACCGGGGACCTGGCCGACGAGCTGGCCGCCGCCGCCCCCGACTCGGTGGCCGTGCTGCACCGCACCGAGAAGGACGGGCTGGGACGCGCCTACGTGGCCGGGCTCACCCGCGCGCTGGAGGACGGCGCCGAGGTGGTGGTCCAGATGGACGCGGACCTGTCGCACCCCGCCTCGGTGATCCCCACCATGGTGCGGACCCTGCTCGACGGGGATGCCGCCGTGGTGCTCGGTTCCCGTTACGTGCCAGGCGGTTCCACCGCGGCCGAGTGGCCCTGGCACCGCAAGGCCCTGTCGGCGTGGGCGAACTTCTACGTCAACACGATCCTGCGGCTGGGGGTCAGGGACGCCACCGCCGGGTTCAAGGCCTGGCGGGCCGAGACCCTGCGCGCGATCGACCTGCCCTCCATCCGCAGCAACGGCTACTCGTTCCAGGTGGAGATGAACCACCGGGTCGTCCGCGAGGGGCTGCGCATCGCCGAGGTGCCGATCACCTTCGAGGAGCGGGTCGAGGGCGCCTCGAAGATGAGCCTGGGCGTGCAGTTGGAGTCCGCCCTCACCCCGTGGAAGCTCCTGTTCGGCAAGGGATCCCGCAAGTCGTGAAGTGCCCGGCACACCAGCGTCCACATGGGACTGACGCGCCGGCTCGGCCGCGCCTCCCCGTGGCGTGAAGGTGGCTTTCACTGCGCTGGGCGCAGTGAAAGCCACCTTCACGGCGCCTATTTCGCCAGCGAGAGCTGGTGCACGTCCAGGTAGCCCGCGCGGAACCCGGCCTCGGAGTAGGCCAGGTAGAACTCCCACATGCGGCGGAAGGTCTCGTCGAAGCCCTGGGCC
The DNA here is from genome assembly GCF_000525635.1 of Kutzneria viridogrisea DSM 43870. Classification (NCBI taxonomy): domain Bacteria; kingdom Bacillati; phylum Actinomycetota; class Actinomycetes; order Pseudonocardiales; family Pseudonocardiaceae; genus Kutzneria; species Kutzneria viridogrisea. The sequence continues at coordinate 4,201,261 of NZ_CP007155.1, read as the reverse complement.
GCGACCTCCTCCCAGTTGTCCAGGAACCGCTTGCGCCACAGCCGCAGGGTCAGTGCGTAGTCCTGGCCGAAGGCGCGGTCCTGCACCACGCGCAGCCCGGTGTACTCGCTGACGGCCTCGCCGATGGACTCCACGGAGGGGATCAGCCCGCCGGGAAAGACGTACTTGTGGATCCAGGTGTACGCGTTGGCGGCGGCCAGCATCCGGTCGTGCGGCATGGTGATCGCCTGCAGGCCGACCTTGCCGCCCGGCTTGAGCAGCCGGTCCAGGGTGCCGAAGTAGGTGGGCCAGTACTGCCTGCCCACCGCCTCGATCATCTCCACGCTGACCACGGCGTCGTAGTGGCCCTGTGCCTCGCGGTAGTCCCGCATCAGCACCTGCACCCGGTCGGCCACCCCGGCCTCGGCGATGCGCCGCTCGGCGAGCTTGCGCTGCTCGGCGGAGATGGTCAGCGTGGTGACCCGCGCCCCGCGCTGGGCCGCGCGGATGGCCAGCGCGCCCCAGCCGGTGCCGATCTCCAGCACGTGCGACTCGGGGCCGACCGAGGCGAAGTCCAGCACACCGTCGATCTTGCGCAGCTGGGCGGCGTGCAGGTCGGTCTCCCCCGGGCCGAACAGGGCCGAGGAGTAGGTCATCGACTGGTCCAGGAACGCCGTGAACAGCTCGTTGGACAGGTCGTAGTGCCGGTGGATGTTCTCCCGGGCACCGGGCAGCGTGTTCTCCTCGGTGTCCGGCTGCACGCGCTCGGCAAGCCGCCGCAGCGACTGCAGGCGGCGCGGGATCAGCGTGGACATGCGCGCCGCGAACGGGGTGAGCAGGTCGGCGGGCTCCGGGCTGGTCCAGTCGCCGACCATGTACGCCTCGCCGAAGCCGATCTTGGCGTCGGCGCCGAGCCGGTGGAAGAACGCGGCGGGCCGGTGCAGGTGCATCACCGGCGCGTCGGGGCCACCGGCGCCGAGCACGCGGCCGCTGGGCAGCACCACGCGCACCGGCAGACCGCGCACGGCCCTGCGGAACAGCGAGGCGGCGATTCTGGCGCGCAGCGGGGAGTTCGGGACCTCGGTCAGTCCCGGCCACACACCCTGCTGCGGGATGGGGATGTGCCGTGCCGACCGGGACCTGCGGCGGGTGGAGCTGGCGGTCATTGGACACCTTCCTGGGGCTGGTGCTTCGGGCGCCGAAGGATGGGGATCCGACGTAGCCACAACGTGATTCCGTGCCTGCGGATCAATGCCGACACGCGGTGGGTGATCAGGGGCCTGCGCAGCAGCAGCCGCACCAGGGCCCCGTTGCTCAGCGGCTGCCGCCGTCCGCGCAGCACCGCGGTGAGCGGGGTACGGCCGTCCTGGCGCAGCGCGATGGTCACCGACAGCTTCGGGCCCGGCTCACCGAAGCGCATCTGGTACTGGCCGCCCATCTCCAGGAAAGGCGAGACGTAGAAGCACTTCTCGGTCCGCGCGCGGCCGGACTGGTCGGGGCGCAGCAGGTAGCAGTGGCGCTCGCCGTAGGTGTTGTGCACCTCGGCGACCACGCACTCCAGCTCCCCGTCGGGCCGGTGGCACCAGTAGACGGTCAGCGGGTTGAACACGTAGCCCAGGCACCGCGCGTTGGCCAGCATCAGCACCCGGCCACCGGCCAGGTCGACGCCCTGCGTGGCCAGCCAGGCGTCCAGGTTCTGCCGGATCGTGCGCTCGGGCGAGCCGAGGTGATCGCGGGCCTCGAACCGGGCGAAGGGCCGCAGCGGTGCGGGCAGCTCGGGCAGGGCGTCCACGTCGACCAGCCAGAGGTACACCTTGTGCGCGAACTGGTAGTCGATGCGCTCGCGGCGGACGTGCACCACCTCGGCGTCGTACAGCGCGGGCGCCTGGTAGCCGGCGGCCCGCCCGGTGGGCCGCGCGGCCGGGGCTACCACGGCGCCCCCAGCGACTCGGCGGCGCGCACCCCGGAGGCGCAGCCGTCCTCGTGGAAGCCCCACCCGTGGTAGGCCCCGGCGAACGCCGTGGTGCCGTCGGCCAGCTCGGGCAGCCTGCGCTGCGCGGCGAGCGACTCCGGGGTGTAGACCGGGTGCTCGTAGACCATCTTGGCCAGCACCGAGTCCGGGGCCACCCGCCCGGTGGCGTTGAGCGTGACCACGTACGGCACGGGCTCACGCAGCCGCATGAGCCGGTTCATGTGGTAGCTGACCAACACCGGGCCACCCTCGTCGCGGCAGGAGGGCTTGAGGTAGTTCCAGGAGGCCCTGGCGCCCTCGGCCACCGGCAGCACCGAGGTGTCGCTGTGCAGCCAGGTCTCGTTGCGCGAGTACTGGAAGGCGCCCAGCACCGCGGACTCGGCGGCCGTCGGGTCGGCCAGCAGCCGCAGCGCCTGGTCGGGGTGGGTGGCCACGACCACCTTGTCGAACTCGTGCGCCTGGTCGGACTCGTCGCGGACCTCCACGTGGTCCGCGCCCCGGCGCACCGCGCGCACCGGCGTGGACAGCTGCACCGCGGACAGGCCCTTGACCGCACGCTCCACGTACCGCTTGGAGCCGCCGACCACGGTCTTCCACCTCGGGGTGCCGCCGACCGACAACATGCCGTGGTTGTCCAGGAACTGGAACAGGTACCGGGCCGGGTAGCGCAGCGACAGGCCCTCCCCGGAGGACCACACCGCGGCGACCACGGGCACCATGAAGTGCTGCACGAAGTAGTCGGAGTAGCCGCCCAGCGCCAGGAAGGCGCCCAGGGTGACGTCCCCGGCCTCGGGACGGTCGATCACCCGGCGGGCGTGCCGGTGGAACCGCGTCACCTCGGCGAGCATGCGCAGGTAGCGCCCGCGCAGCAGGTTGGCGCGCTGGGCGAACAGGCCGGGCAGCTGCCGGGCCCCGGCGTACTCCAGGCCGCAGCCCTCGCAGCGCACGCTCATGGACATCTCCGAGTCCTGGGTCGCCACGCCCAGCTCGCGGAACAGCCGCAGCAGGTTGGGGTAGGTCCGCTCGTTGTGCACGATGAACCCGGAGTCCACGGCGGTGAAGCCCCCGCTGGGCGTGGGCAGGTCGTGGGTGTGCGCGTGCCCGCCGAGACGGTTGTCGGCCTCGAACAACACCACGTCGTAGCGGCGTTGCAGCAGGTAGGCGGCGGTCAGCCCGGACACCCCCGAGCCGATCACCGCGACCTTGCCACGAGTCATCGCACAGCCCCTTTCAGCGGTACCCGCAGCCCGTTCGGGGCGGGCTCACACATGGCGTTCGTGATCACCGGGGGCATCGGTTCGAACCCGAGGCAGCCCAGCGTGAAGCCGGTGACCAACCTGGTCCACTCCGGGGCGCGGCGCAGCATGGCGTGGCCGTCGCCGTGCACGTCGAAGCGCGCCACCTCGGCGATCCGCCTGGCGCGCAGCGCGTACTGGTAGGACAGCGCGGGGTCGGTCCACCGCTCGCGGTCCCCGTGCGCGATCAGCAACTGGCGGCCCGCCAGCGCCTCGACCGGCTCCTCCGGCTCGGTCCACGGGGCCAGTGCGCAGACCCCGCGCACGGCCGGGTCGTCGGCCACGCGGAACGCCGTACGTCCGCCCATGGAGTGGCCGACCAGCACCGCGGGCACGCCGGGGTGCCGCTCGTGCAGCCGGTCCAGCGCCCAGCGCGCGTCGCGGACCGGGTCCAGGTCAGGCGCGTTCCAGCCCCGGTACCGGTAGCTGAGCAGCCACACCGCGAGCCCCTGCCCACCGCCCGCCCGGTGCAGGTCGCGGGCGAAGGGCACCATGCGCAGGTAGGTCAGCCGGCGCCGGTTCGCGGCGCCGTGGCTGTGCGAGCGACCGCCGTGCAGCAGCAGGGCGACCGCGGTGACCTGGCGGTCCTCGGCAGGGGCCCACTCGGTGAGCTGGGGAGTGCGAGGGCTCGGGGGCATCGGGCCTCGTCCTGGTCGGCAGTGGGTGACGTGAATGTCTTCGTGCCTGGCCTTCCTCCGGTTCACCGCAGGTTGCGCGGGACAAGTGTGACTTCGAGTACCCGTCCGGTCACCCGAACCGGTTCAGATGTCGTGGCAGTGTGGAGAAGGTGTCCAGGGGGTGACGCGAGGGCCAATCACGGCCTGCGGCATTCTTGATCATGAGGCGACGGAAGGCGGTTGGGTGAACTACGAGATCTTCAGCGTGATCAACGGGCTGGCGGGCCAGTCGTCGGTGCTGGACGCACTGGGCGTGTTCGCCGCCAAGTACCTGATCTACCTGTTCTTCGCCGGGGCCGCGGCCGTCACGCTGCTGCGGGCCCGCGAGGACGGCTGGTGGCCCGCGGGTGCCTGGCGGATCGGCCAGGTCGGGGCCACGCTGGCCATCGGGTTCGCCTTCTCGGTGGCGGTCCGCATGCTCGGGCTGTCGCTGCGCCCGTTCCAGACCCACCAGGTGCACCAGCTGATCGAGCACGCCCCGGGCACCTCGCTGCCCAGCGACCACGCCACCGCCTCCTTCGCGGTGGCCATCGCGGTGTGGTTCTTCGTCTCCCGCAAGTGGGGCCCGTACTTCATGGCGGTGGCCGCGGTGATCGCGGTGTCCCGGGTGTTCGTGGGCGTGCACTACCCCGCCGACATCACCGCGGGCGCCCTGCTGGCGACCATCGCGGGGCTGCTGGTCTGGGGCGCGACCCTGGCCCTGCGCGAGCGCGTGCTGCCCCCGGCGCGGCAGCAGTGGGACGAAGATCAGCTCACCGAGGACCGGGCGCTAGAGTCGACCAAGTGATCGAGAACATCCGCATCCCCACCCCCGCCGGGACCTTCGACGCGCTGGCCTGCGGCGAGCAGGACGGACGCGCAGTGCTGCTGCTGCACGGCTTCCCCGAGGCGGCGGCCGAGTGGGAGTTCCAGCTCAGGGCCCTGGGTGGGGGCGGCTGCCGGGCGGTGGCCCCCGACCAGCGCGGCTACTCCCCCGGCGTGCGGCCCGAGCACGTCACCGACTACCAGGTCAGCGAGCTGGTCGGCGACGTGGCGGCCATCGCCGACGAGCTGGGCTGGCAGCGGTTCGACCTGGTCGGCCACGACTGGGGGGCCATCGTGGCCTGGGCAACGGCCGCCGCCCTGCCCGAGCGCGTGCGCAGCCTGACCGCGGTGTCGGTGCCGCACCCGGTCGCCTTCACCACGGCCCGTGCCGAGGACGAGGACCAGGCCGAGCGCTCCCGGTACATCTCGGTGTTCCGGCAGACCGGTGCGGCCGAGCGCAGGCTGCTGGAGGACGATGCGCGGGCGCTGCGCGGGATCTACCAGTGGAAGGTGCCCGAGGAGCGGGTCGAGGACTACGTGCGCCGGTTCAGCGAGCCGGGCGCGCTGACCGCGGCGCTGAACTGGTACCGGGCCATGGACCTGATGCCGGAGGTGGCCCCGGTGTCGGTGCCCACCCTGTTCGTGTGGAGCACCGAGGACGCCGCGATCGGTTCGGCCGGGGCGCTGGCCACCGAGAAGCACGTCACCGGCCCGTACCGGTTCGAGATCATGGACGAGGTCTCGCACTGGATCCCGGAGGAGGCGCCCGAGCAGCTCACCCGGATGATCATGGAACACCTGCTCGCGCACCGGGTGTGAGAGGCTGCGCCGTGCCCATCGAGCAAGTGCAAGAACTGGTCGCCGAGGCCGGAGCGCACGCGCGCCCGCTGCGCGAGATCCTCGCCGAGCTGACCGAACGCCCGCACGACCTGGCCTCCCTGGTGCGGACCAGTGCCGTGTCCCGGCGCACGGTCGAGGCCGTGCTGGCCGCAGCCGGGGAGGACCTGGTGGAGTCGGCGCAGGGCGTGCGGCTGCGACCTGAACGGGTACCGGCCTACCGCGAGCTGTTCCGGTACGAGCAGGTGCGGAGCACCGCGCTGACCGATCCGCTGGCCGCCCGGCTGGCGGCACACGGGGACCTGGTCGAGGAGATGGCCAAGCTCATCGCCGCGGCGCCGAAGTCCAGGCAGGCGCTGGACCACGTGTCGGCCACGGCGGAGACGGCCGTGCGCCGTGCGCTGTGGCTGGACGCCACGTTCGACCTGGACGGGGCGAACCTGCTGTGCGTCGGCGACCACGACCTGACCTCGCTGGCCGTCAAGCGGGTCAACCCGGCGGTGTCGGTGACCGTGGTGGACCTGGACGAGCGGATCCTGGAGTTCATCGACGGCCAGGGCCTGGACGTGCGCTGCCTGTTCACCGACCTGCGGTTCGGCCTGCCCACCGCGGTCACCGGCTGGGCGGACCTGCTGTTCACCGACCCGCCCTACACCCCGGAGGGCGTGCGGCTGTTCCTGGCACGCGGCCTGTCCGGGCTGCGCGACCGCGAACTGGGCAGGCTGGTCATGGCCTACGGCTTCGGCGAGCGGCAGCCCGCGCTGGGGCTGAAGGTGCAGGAGGCGGTGCAGGACCTGCACCTGGCCTACGAGGCGATCCTGCCGCACTTCAGCCGCTACGACGGCGCGCAGGCCGTGGGCAGCGCCAGTGACCTCTACGTGTGCCGCCCCACGGCACGCAGTTGGAAGGCCCTGGACAACCCCACGCGCGGCTCTGGGACTGGGCCGAACATCTACACGCACGGCCCGCAGTCCCTGGAGGGCGCGGGCGAGGCGCTGGACCCCGCCGCGGTCGAGGCGATGTCCGCGGCTGCGGTGGGCGAACGGGGCCTGCCGCTGGTGACCGTCGCCGAGAGCTGGCACCCGGCGAGCACTGGGCTCGGTCATGTCAAGCTCAGCACCCTGCTCGGTTCCGGACTGCCCACCGGCATCGCCCGGCGCCGCCCGTACGGGGTCGCCGTGGACCTGTCTGCCGATCCCGGCGCGTGGCTGCTGCGCGCGCTGCTCGCCGTGAACGCCGACCGGGTGGCACTGCTCGTGCCGAACAACCACCCGGACCTGGCCAGTTCGGCGAGCCAGCGCGAGTTGTCGGAGTTGGTCGCGGGCAAGTACGCGCTGCGATTCCTGCGCAACACGCCCGATTCCCGGTACGCCTTGGTGGTGGCCGAGCTGGTCGCGGAGCCCTCGCTGGTGCTGGAACGGGCGCACGGCAAGGTCGGCAACGCCTGGCGCGAGGCGCTGGTCCGGGCCGGTCGCGACCTGCCCGACGGGCCGTTGACCAAGAACCAGGCCCGCGCGCTGATCCAGCAGGCCGTGCCGCGCGCCGAACTGCTGGACGCCTCGCTGCTGGAGCTGCCGCGCCACCAGATCCGGCTGGTCCTCGACGGCGTCCGGGATTGTCAGGGGTAGGTGCGATGCTCCCGGCATGAGCGATGACGACGACGCCTACTCGGCGGTGTGGGCCGGGGACACCAGGAGGACTCCCCCGCTGGTCGGGGACGAGCGGGAGGTCCTGACCTCCTACCTGGACTGGCACCGGGAGACCTTCGAGCTCAAGTGCGCGGACATCGCGCGGCGGCGGCTGTCCGAGCGCAGTGTGCCGCCGTCCACGATGTCCCTGCACGGCCTGGTGCGGCACCTGGCCGCCGTCGAGCGCTACTGGTTCGCCCAGCAGTTCGCCGGTCAGCAGTTACCTGACCTGTACTACACCAGGGACGACCCCGACCAGGACTTCAACGACCTGGCCGGGGACGTGGACGAGGTCTTCGCCGTGTGGCGCGAGGAGTGCCGCCGCTCGCGGGAGATCGTCGCCGCCGCTGAGCTGGGGCAGACCGGGGTGCACCGGCGCAGCGGGGATCCCGTGTCGCTGCGCCGCATCCTGGTGCACATGATCGCCGAGTACGCGCGGCACAACGGTCACGCCGATCTGCTGCGCGAGGCCCTGGACGGGCGGGTGGGCATGTAGAAACCTCTTGTGAGCAGCACACACCTCACCGGCGCGATCCAGCTGCCCGACGGGGCCTGGATCCGCGGCCGGGGACTGCGCGACCCCGCACCGGGCGACCCCTCCCCCGAGTACGGCCTGTACCTCGGCTCGCACCGGCTCCGTGCCCGGCACGACCCCGTGCTGCGCTGGCCGCACGACTGGCTCGACTGGCCTGACTTCCTGCTGCCACGCGACTTCCAGCGCGCCGTAGAGCTGATCCACGCCCTGCACGACCGGGCCCGCTCCGGGGCACGGGTGGAGGTCTGCTGCGGCGGCGGGGTCGGCCGCACCGGAACGGTCATCGCCTGCCTGGCGGTCCTGTCCGGACTCGACCCCGCCGCGGCCCTGACCTGGACCCGCGCCCACCACAACCCCCGCGCCGTCGAAACCCCCTGGCAACGCCGCTGGATCACCCGCTTCGCCCACGCCTGACCCGCGAGTCCCGCCCCGGGGCGCACGAATCCCGCTCTGACACACGCGAGTCCCGCTCAGGGGCGGACGAGTCCCGCCCTACGGAGCGCGAGTCCCGGTCTGCCGTGCGCGAGTCCCGGTCTGCCGTGGGTGAGTCCCGCCCTGGGGCGGACGAGTCCCGTCCTGCCGTGCGCGAGTCCCACCCTGGGGCTGGCGAGTCCCGTCCTGCCGTGGGCGAGTCCCGCTCTCCGGTGCCCGAGTCCCGCCCTGCGGAGCGCGAGTCCCGCTCTGACACACGCGAGTCCCGCTCTGGGGGCGGGCGAATCCCGGTCTGACACACGCGAGTCCCGCTCTCCGGCGCGCGAGTCCCGCTGCAAGGCAACGAGTGGCTCCGTCGCGGACGAACCGGGCCCCGAGGGGCGCACGGCTGAACGGGACTCACGCGCCCCTGAACGGGATTCGCGGTCGGGAGAGCGGGACTCGCCGGGTCAGGAGTGCAGGCGTTCGGCGAGTTGCTGCTCGTAGAGGCTGGCGGGCACCAGGTGGGTGCCCGGCGAGACGATCTCGCCCTGCTGGTGCCCGGCGGTGGGCGGGTCCACCTTGCCGGTGCAGCCGAACGCCCAGTTGTGCGCGGTCGGCGGGTTCTCGACGTGGGCCGTGCCGACGGCGCAGTTCCACAGGACCGAGTTGGCCCCGGCCCAGCCCTGGCCGCTGCCCATCCACTGGCGGTCCTGCAACTCCAGGTACCCGTTGCCGCTCAGGCTCACCGAGTCGTACAGGGTTCCGGTGGCCCAGCGCTGGTGCGGGCCGGCGTCCAGTTTGCGGCTGCCGGTGTTGGTGGCCGAGCAGTGCACGACCACGTTCGGCCCGGGCACCCGGGCCTGCGTGGCCCAGGCGTGGAAGTTCGAGCCGGTGGACCGGCACCCGTCGATCAGGGTCTGCTGGCCGGAGATGGTGTACTCCACCGGCTGGGCGCTGATGTCCTGCGGCACGGACACATCCAGCGCGGCGGTGTCGAGCACGCTGACTCGCAGCGCGTTCTCGCCGACGCCGAAGGCAGAGCCGAAACGGGTCGCGGTGACGTCGCGGACCCAACTGTCCTGCGCGGCGCCCACACCGACCAGTGCGGAGGCGAAGTAGCCGCCGTCGTGCCACTTCGGGTCCTGCTCGAACGCGGCGCCGTTGCCCGCGAGGTGCTCGACCCCGGCGCCGGTGATCCGCCCGGCGAAGCCGTAGCGCCACACGGTGGCGTGGGTGTACTGGCTTTCCAGCGCGTTGGTCAGCGGCACGTCCACGGTGAGCGTGTTGCCGGACACGACGGTGATCGTGCGGTCGGCGAGCAGCCCGGTGTTGGGTGTCCACTGGGTGCTCGGCGTGCCGTCCGGCCTGGGCGGGATGGCGTCCATACCGATCGCGTGGATCCAGTTCTTCTCCTGCGGGCGCTGCACGATCACGTGATCGCCAGCGTGGAAGCCGGAGCCGTCGGCCACGTGCAGGATCCGCGCGCCGACCGGCACGTAGCTGTCGGTCACGGCCTGGGCGGTGCCTATCTGGCTGCGGCTGCCCGTGCCGCCGAGCTCGACCAGCGTGTGCGCGGCACCGGTGCCGACCAGGTTCGTCGTGGTCCCGGCACCGCGCAGCACCACCCCGCTGGCCGCGATGCGCACGGTCCCGGCCAGGTGGTAGGTGCCTGCGGCGAGCAGGACGGCGCCCGGCTTGCCGGTCGCAGCCACCTTGTCGAGGGCCTGTTGGATCCGCGCGGTGTCGTCGCCGCCGGTGCCCGCCGACACCGTGTTCGCCACCGGCATCTGCGGCGGCGCTGCCTCGCCCGCCCGGTAGCCGACCTGCGAGAAGTCCGGCACCCGGTTGCCCTGGGTGTCGGCGCCGTAGACCAGCTTGCCGCCGCTCAAGGTGATCCACTCTGGGCTGGCCGCCTGCGTCGGGATCAGCGCTCCGATGACTGCCGCCACAGTCAGGAGAGAAATCCTTGTCATGCCGCGCATCCTGGCCCATCCACCGGCAGAGCGCCATGATTCATCGGAGTTTTCAGGCAGGCTTCAGGTCGAAGCAACCACCTTGAGCAATCGCTCAAACTCCTGCTACCGTCCAATTTGAGCAACCGCTCAAACCTTGGGGGGACGATGCGCAGGCTCTACGTGGAGGCGCGGATCCACACGGATCTGGACACGCTGTGGCGGCACACGCAGGACCCGGCGACGCACGCGCGCTGGGACGGCAGGTTCGGACGAATCGAGTACCAGCCGGGCACTGACCCGCAGCGCTTCACCTACGCACTGTTCGGGGTCGGCGGGGTCGGCGTCACCGTGGGCGAACGCCACAAGGCGGACGGCACGCGCACCTCGGCGCTGCGGTTCAGCAGCGCCAACCCGCTGTCGCCGATCCGCCGGGGCGCCGGGCACTGGCGATACGTCCCGGAGCGGACCGGGGTCCGGTTCCTCACCGGCTACGACTACGAGCCAGGCTGGGGCAAGGCCGCCGACCTGTTGGTCAGGCCGTTCATGGGCTGGCTCACGGCCTGGTCCTTCGACCGGCTCAGGCTGTGGCTGGAGCGGGGCATCCCGCCCGAGCGCAGCCGCAACCAGGCACTGGCCGAGCTGCTGGCGAGAGCAGTGCTCACAACAGTGGGCAGTGCTCACAGCCTGCTGGCGGGCCTGGCAGTGGCCGGACTCGTCCTGCTGATCCCCCCGCTGACGACCACCCCCGCCGCGCGCCGCTGCCTGCGCAGCGCACCGAAAAGCAGCACCCCGAAGGCCGGCGACAAGGCCAGCGCCCCAAGAAGCACCAACCCAAAACCCAGCGCCCCCGATCACATCCCGACCACCCTCGACCTCCTGGAGCAGCCATGACATCGATCTTCGAACGGGCGATGGGCACAGCGGAGTTCGGCCGGCTGCACCCGATGGTGCGCGAGCGCTTCTCAGTGGGCCTGAGCAGCGGTACGGCGAGCATCGCCACGGGCGTGATGTCCCAGGTCTGGTGCGGGGCCGCGTTCACCAAACCGTTCCTGCACCTGGGCAAGACCAGGCACATCCTGTTCCCGGAGACGGGCACGGACGTGCCGTTCACCATGGAGAACTGGCCCTACCTGGACCGCGCGGGCCGCGAGGTGGTGACCTTCACGCGCACCTTCGAACTGCCCGGCGTGCGGCGCAGGTTCGACGCGACGATGGTGGTCGAGCAGCACACCAACCGCCTGATCGACTACCTGGGCACGCACCAGCACGTCGGCGTGCAGCTTCACCTGCGCGCGGGCGCCGACGGGGCACTGGTGATCCGCAGCGGCGAGCAGCGCTTCCGGATGGGACGGCTGGACTTCCGCGTGCCCGCCATGCTCACGGGAACGGCCGCCGTGCGAGAGTGGTTCGACGAGGACACCGAGCGCTTCGGCATCGAGGTGCGCGTGGTCAACCGGCGGTTCGGGCCGCTGTTCGGCTACCAGGGCGGGTTCACCGCCCGGTACCTGGACACCGGCGTCATCCCGACCCCGGCCTCGGTGAAGCCGACAAAGGAAGAGACGAGGACCTAGCACCGCCATGGCCGCAGCCGACACCCGTGACCGACTCATCGCCGGAGCGCTGGAGACCGTGCGCGAACTCGGGGTCACCGGCGTGTCGGCGCGCACGGTGGCCACTCGTGCCGGGGTCAACCAGGCGCTGGTGTTCTACCACTTCGACAGCGTGGACAACCTGTTGGCGCAGGCGTGCCTGGCTGAGAGCGCGGCGCGGGTGGCGGTGTACCGCGAGCGGTTCGCGAGGACCGGCTCACTGCGCGAACTGCTCGCGGTGGGCCGTGACCTGCACGCGCGCGAACAGCAGGGCGGCAACGTGGTCGTGCTGGCCCACATGCTCGCCGCCTCGCACGCCAACGACACGCTGCGGGCGGCGACCGCGCAGGCGCTGCGCATGTGGACGGCCGAGATCGAGCCGGTGCTGGCCAGGGTGCTCGCGGCGGGCCCGCTCAAGGACCTGTTCGACCCGGCGGCGCTGGCGCACGCGGTGGCCGCCTCGTTCATCGGCCTGGAGCTGTACGGGGATGTGGACCCGGCGGCGGGCGCACTGGCGATGGGCGAGCTGGACCGGCTCGGGGCGCTGGCCGAGGCACTGGACGGGCTCGGGCCGGTGGCGCGCAAGGCGGCGCGGGCCAAGCTCGGCAAGGTGTTGCGGGGCTGAGGCACACTGCCCTGATGGGCTTGTTCGGCGAAGCGACGGGTCAGGGCTGGACGCAGGTCGGCGAGTTGCTCGCGGCGCTGGTGCTCACCACGCTGATCGGGCTGGAACGGGAAGTGCGGCAGAAGAGCGCGGGCCTGCGCACGCACACCCTGGTCGGCCTGGGTGCCGCGCTGATCATGCTGATCAGCAAGTACGGGTTCACCGACGTGCTGACCTCCGGCGAGATCGTGCTGGACCCGTCCCGGGTTGCCGCGCAGATCGTCTCCGGCATCGGGTTCATCGGCGGCGGGCTGATCTTCGTGCGGCGCGACGCCGTGCGCGGGCTGACCACGGCCGCGGTGGTGTGGACCAGTGCGGCGGTGGGCATGGCCTGCGGGGCGGGACTGGTCCTGCTGGCCACGGTGGTCACCGCGATGCACTTCGTGATCCTGTTCGGCTACCCGCCGCTGGTGCGCTGGCTGACGCGATCCCGGCAGCGGGCCTCCTCGGTGCGGGTGGCCTACCAGGACGGGCGCGGTGTGCTGCGCCAACTGCTCAGCGCCGCCACCGGGCAGGGCTTCGTGGTTGCCGAGGCCGACACGCACCGCCGCCAGGACGAACACGTGGTGGACCTGGAGCTGCGGGTGATCGGCGCGGGATCGCCCGCACAACTGGCCGCGGCCTTCTCGGAACTGGACGGGGTACTCACCGTGCACACCGGGGACGGCGAGTGACCCTTGACGATGAAAACCTTTCCACTACCGTGAGGTGTCGTCACACACCGAGCCTCACCGCCGCGGGCTCACCCCGAGAGGAGCACCATGCTCAGCCCGCGCACCAGACTCGTGCTGACCGCACTGGTCAGCTTCGCCCTGCTGCTGCCCAGTACCAGCCAGGCCACGGCCGCCGCGCCGCCGACGGACTGGTCCAAGGCGGTGGTCGACTCCACGATGAAGCGGTTCACCCCGGCCAAACTCGGCGGCTGGGGCTACCAGACCGGCCTCTACCTGTACGGGCAGTACCTGGTCTACAAGCGCACCGGGGACAAGGCGTACCTGGACTACATCAGGAGCTGGGTCGACCGGTTCGTGGACGGCAAGGGCGGCATCTCCAACAGCTTCAACAACCTCGACTCGATGCAGTCGGGCAACCTGCTGGTGCTGCTGTACCAGGAGACCAAGGACCCCAGGTACAGGACGGCGGCGACCAAGATCCGCAACCGGCTGAACAGCTACCCCAGGACCGCTGACGGCGGGTTCTGGCACGCCACCAGCCGCGAGCACCAGCTGTGGCTGGACGGCACGTACATGGTGCTGCCCTTCCTGGAGCGCTACGGGCACGCCTTCGAGGACGCGGCCTACTCCGACGCCGAGGCGGGCAAGCAGCTCACCGTGTACGGCTCGCACCTGGCCGACTCCTCCGGACTGCTCTACCACGCCTACGACGAGTCGGGCACGCAGAGCTGGGCGGACCCGAAGACGCACCACTCGCCGGAGTTCTGGTGCCGCTCCATCGGCTGGTACGGCATGGCCAGCGTGGACGTGCTGGACTACCTGCCCTCGACCAGCCCGTACCGGGCCAAGATCGTCAACTACGTGCGCAACCTGGCCCAGGCCGTGCGCACCTACCAGGACCCGAAGACCGGCCGCTGGTTCCAGGTGCCGGAGAAGGGCTCGCTCAGCGGCAACTTCACCGAGACCTCCTGCTCGGCCATGTTCACCTACATGCTGTCCAAGTCCGTGCAGAAGGGCTACCTCGACCCCAGCTACCAGGCGGTGGCCGACAAGGGCTACCAGGGTGTGCTGGCCAAGGTGTCGCTGGGTTCGGACGGGCTGACCACCATCTCCGACATCTGCATCGGCACCAACGTCGGCGACACGAAGTTCTACCTGGACCGGCCCAGGGCCACCAACGACTTCCACGGGCTCGGCGCGTTCCTGATCATGAACGAGCAGTTGGCGAAGCACACGTAGGCTGCACGCCATGACCGTTGTGGCCGGACTGGTGCTGGCGGCTGGCGCGGGCCGCCGCTACGGCAAGCCCAAGGCGCTGGTCCGCCACAACGGCAGGCTGTTCGTGCAGTCCGCGGCCGAGGTGCTGCGGGCCGCCGGGTGCGAGCCGGTGATCGTCGTGCTGGGGGCCGCCGCCGAACAGGTGCGCGCGGCCGACCTCGGTACGGCGGTGCTCGTGGACAACCCGGACTGGGCCACCGGCATGGGTTCCTCACTGCGGGCCGGGCTGGCCGCCGCCGAGGAGGTGGCGGCCGACGCGGTGGTGGTGCTGCCGGTGGACCTGCCCGGGGTCACCGCCGAGGCCGTGCGGCGGGTGGTCGACCTGGCCGCCGTGGACGCGCTGGCCGCCGCCAGCTACGACGGGGTTCGCGGCCACCCCGTGCTGCTGGGCCGCGCGCACTGGCCGGGTGTGCGCGAGGTGGCGGTCGGTGACGCCGGGGCCCGCGCCTACCTTCGCGCGCACCGCGTGCTGGACGTGCCGTGCGGGGACGTGGCTTCGGGGCTGGATGTCGACCGCCCATCGGACCTGCCGCGCTGAGCGGGCACGAGGTAGCGTGCCGCGCCATGAGGTGGATCACCGGGCTGACCGCCCTCGCCCTGGCGCTGGCCGTGCCCGCCACGGCCCTGGCGCAGACCGCGCCGACCTGGACGTTGAGCAGCACTACTGTGGACGCCAGGCTGCGCGGGCTGTCCGCCGTGAACGGGCAGATCGCGTGGGTCAGCGGCAGCAAGGGCACGGTCCTGCGCACCGAGGACGCGGGCCGCACCTGGCTGTCGGTGCCGCCGGAAGGCACCGCGGCGCTGGACTTCCGCGACATCCAGGCGTTCGACGAGCACCGCGCCCTCGCGCTGTCGATCGGGCCCGGTGACCAGTCGCGGATCTACCGCACCACCGACGGCGGCAAGCACTGGGCCACCGTGCGGACCAACACCGACCCCGCCGCGTTCTACGACTGCATGGCGTTCTTCGACGAGCGGCACGGGCTGGTCGTCGGCGACCCGGTGAACGGCAGGATCCAGGTGCTGGCCACCGACGACGGCGGGCGCAGCTGGCAGGTGCTGCCCGCCGAGGGCATGCCCGCCGCGCAGCCGGGCGAGGCGCAGTTCGCGGCCAGCGGCCAGTGCGTGAGCACCGACGGGGACCGCGACGCGTGGATCGGCACGGGCGGTGGCGCCCACGCGCGGGTGCTGCACTCCGGGGACCGTGGGCGGACCTGGACCGCGGTGGACACCCCGCTGGCCAGCAGCCAGTCGGCCGGGGTCTTCTCCGTGGCGTTCCGCGACTGGCGGCACGGGCTGGCCATCGGCGGGGACTACGCCACGCCCACCGCGACCGGCACCGCGCTGGCCCTGACCTCGGACACCGGCGCGCACTGGCGGGTACCGGCGCAGGCCCCGCACGGCTACCGGTCCGGGGCCTCCTGGGCGCGCGGCAACTCGGTGGTGGCGGTCGGCCCCACCGGCAGTGACCTGAGCCGGGACGGGGGCAGGCACTGGCAGCAGTTCGACACCGGCAGCTTCGACACTGTCGACTGTCAACAGTTGACTGTCTGCTGGGCCGCCGGAGAACACGGCAGGATCGGCCGCCTCCGCCTAGCCTGAGCCGAATGGGGTTGCTGCACTGGACGTTGGCGGCGCTGACCACGCTCGGGCTGGCCGCGCCGCCAGCCGACGCCGGACCGATCGCCCGCACGACCAGTGGACCAGTTCGGGGCGCACACCTGGACGCGGTGGACAGCTACCAGGGCATTCCCTACGCCCAGCCGCCCACCGGTGAGCTGCGCTGGCGCGCTCCGGTGCCTCCGCACCCCTGGTCGGCGGTCCGTCCGGTCACGAAGTCGGGTCCGGCGTGCGCTCAGAACAACGCGACCGGCACCAGCGAGGACTGCCTGTACCTGGACGTCGTGGCGCCACGGGCGAGCACGCACCGGCCGGTCATGGTGTGGATCCACGGCGGCGGCAACACCACGGGCACCGGGGCGCAGTTCGACGCGGCCCGCATGGCGGCGCGCGGGGACGTGCTGGTCGTGACGATCAACTACCGGCTCGGCGTGTTCGGCTTCTTCGGCTACCCGGGGCTGCCCGACTCCGGCACCTTCGGCTTGCAGGACCAGCAGGCCGCGCTGCGGTGGGTGCGGGCCAACGCCGCGGCCTTCGGCGGCGATCCCTCGGACGTCACGGTGTTCGGGGAATCGGCCGGTGGCGTGGACGTCTGCGCGCAGCTCACCTCCCCCGGCGCCCGCGGCCTGTTCGACCGCGCGATCATGCAGAGCGGCTCCTGCCTGACCCGCGTGCCGACCTACGCCACGCCCGGCGGGCCGGTGCACGTGAGCACCTCGGGCTTCTGGGGACCGGTCGCCGACCGGGAGGCCACCGGCCAACAGGTCGCGGGCAAGGTCGGCTGCGGCACGCTGGAATGCCTGCGCGACAAGCACTTCGAGGACCTGCTGCGCTACGAGGCCGGGTTCGGCCCCGCCTACGGCACGCCCACGCTCCCGCAGGACCCAGTGCTGGCGCTACGGCGTGGCGAGGTGAACCGGGTGCCGGTGTTGTCCGGCAACACCCGTGACGAGGCCCGGCTGACCACCATGTACTCCGAACTGCTGGCCGGTCCGTTCACAGTGGACGGTTACACCTCCTTGCTGCGCACCACCTTCGGCGAGGAGCGTGCCGCCGCGATCGAAGGCGCGTACCCGGCCGGGGCCGATCCTGGCCTGGCCTTCGCCACGATGGACACCGACCGGGTCTTCGCCTGCCCCCAGTTGGCCACCAACCGCGAACTCGCCCGCGTGACACGGGTGCACGGCTACGAGTTCGCCGACGAGGACGCGCCGACCTACAGCCAGTACTTCGGCCCGCGCCCACCGGGGGCCGCACACGGCTCCGAACTGGCATACCTGTTCGACCTGCGTGGCGGAGCGCCCTACCGGGGCACGCAGCACGCCGAACTCACCGCGCCGCAACGAGAACTCGGCGACACGATGATCGACGCCTGGACCGGTCACACCCCGTGGCCGCAGTGGCCGTACGTGCAGTCCCTTGCCCCGCAACGGATCGGGCCGGTGGACGGCTGGGCCGAGCACCACTGCGACCTGTGGGCCGACCACCTCACCTGAGGAAGCGCGCCCCGAGCGCGACCACGGCGCTGAGCAGCGGCAGCAGCCCGAGCGCCAACGGCAGCGTGCTCGCCTCGGACAGCAGGCCGATCACCGGCGGCCCGAGCAGCATGCCCGACCAGCCCGCCGTGGACGCCCCGGCGATCGCGGCGCCCGCGTGCAGTCCGGGCACCGCGGCGGCGGCCCGGTAGACCACGGGCACGATGCACGAGAGCCCGAGCCCGAAGGCCACGAAGCCGACCAGCGCCGCCCACGGGCTGCCGATCACCAACGCGAGCGCGAACAGCACGGCACCGGCCCCGGCCAGGCCGCCGACCACCCTGTGGTCCCCGAACCGGCTGACGAGCCAGTCCCCCATCGCCCGGCCCGCGAACATCGCCACGGCGAACACCGCGTAGCCCGAACCGGCCAGCTGGGCGGGCGCGTGCAGGGACTCGCGCAGGTAGAGCGCGGTCCAGTCGCCCATCGCGCCCTCACAGAACAGGCCCGCGAACATCAGCGCGCTGAGCACCACCAGTGCGCGGTTGCGCCACGGCAGGGCGAACTTGTGCTCCTCGGAGGCGATGTCGTTGCGCAGCATGGGCTTGGTCAGCGGCCAGGCGAACGCCGCGATCACCAGCCCGAACGTCAGCATCTGCCAGGTCAGGCCGATGCCCAGGGACACGGCCAGCGTGCCAAGGCCCGCGCCGCAGAACCCGGCCAGGCTCCAGCCCGCGTGGAAGCTGGACATGACCGGCCGACCGTAGCCGTTCTCCACCACCACGGCCTGCGCGTTCATCGCGATGTCCAAAGTGGACTGGAAGGCGCCCCAGACCACCAGCGCCAGGAACAGCCCCAGCCAGGACTCCGCCAGCCCGAGCCCGACCGAGAGCAGGGCGTACCCCGCAAGCGACACGGCGACGACCGGCCTGCTCCCCCACCGCGACACCGCCAGGCCCGCGACGAACATCGCGCACACCGACCCGAACGGCGCACCCAGCAGGGCCAGGCCCAGCGTGCCGTCGGTCAGCCCGAGGTGCTGCTTGACGGCGGGGATGTGCGGGGTCCACGCGGCGAAGATCACCGCGTGCAGCGCGAAGACGGCGGTGGTCGACCACCTGGCGGCTCGCGGCGCTCGTAACTGCACACTCTCAGACAAGGACGACCTCCACCCCTTGGGCCTGGAACTGTTCCACTTGCTCGGCGGGCGCCGCGCTGTCGGTCACCAGGACGTGCACATCGCTCACCGGGCACACCCTGCCGAACGCGGTGCGCCCCAGCTTCGAGGAGTCCACCGCGGCGATCACCCGCTTCGAGGCGTGCACGGCCGCGCGCTTGACCTGTGCCTCGCCCAGGTCGTACGCGGAAACCCCGTCGCGGGCGGTGATCCCGCAGCAGCCGAGCACGGCGGTGTCCAGCCGGACCACGTCGAACACGTGCTCGGTCAGCGGGCCGACGAAGGACTGCTCGGCGGGACGGAGGTCACCGCCGGGCACGACCAGCCGCAACTGGTCCGAGCCGCGCAACACGTCCACGGCGTGCAGGGACAGCGGCAGCACCGTGAGCCTGCGGTCCACCAGGCACTTGGCCACCTCCAGCGTGGTCGTGCCGCTGTCCAGCGCCACCGACTCGCCGTCATCGATCAGGTCGGCCACCGCGGCGCCGATGCGCTGCTTGGCGGCCACCTGGTGTCGTGAGCGCGCCG
This sequence comes from Kutzneria viridogrisea DSM 43870, assembly GCF_000525635.1. Taxonomy (NCBI): domain Bacteria; kingdom Bacillati; phylum Actinomycetota; class Actinomycetes; order Pseudonocardiales; family Pseudonocardiaceae; genus Kutzneria; species Kutzneria viridogrisea. The sequence goes on along the minus strand of NZ_CP007155.1, from coordinate 4,182,100 downwards.
GGTACGGGGTCTCCTCCCCGGTCAGCACGCCCACGGCCGCGCCCCGCACCCTGCGGAGCAAGCCGTTGCGCTCCAACAGGTCCAGGTCCCGGCGCACGGTCATCTCCGAGCAGCCGGTCAGCTCCGCCAACTCCGCGACGGGGACCCGGTCCCGGTCGCGGAGCGCACGCAGGATCAGCTCATGTCGCTCCGCACTGTCCACGCGTTCATATGAACACACTTCCTGTTCGCAGCGCCAGCCCGATAGGGTGCCGCAGTGGTATGGACCACACTGCGCCCAGGGAGGACCCCAGCATGGACTACGGCCAGTTTCTGCGCGATGCGCTGCACGAGGTCGAGGAGCACAACGCCGAGGCACTGGACCAGGTCGCCGAACTGCTGTTGAACTGCGTGCGCGCGGACGCCACCGTGGTGACCGCGGGCGCCGGGCACTCGCTGGCCGCCGTGGCCGAGACCTTCTACCGCGCCGGCGGGCTCGCCTGCGTGCGCCCGCTGTACCACCCCTCGTTGCTGCCCATGCACGGTGCGGTCGCCAGCACCACCGCCGAGCGGCGGTCCGGGCTCGCCGCCGAGGTGCTCGAGGAGGTCAAGCTCAGCGAGGACGACGTGCTGGTCGTCTTCTCCACCTCCGGGGTCAACCCGTACCCCGTCGAACTCGCGCGCGCCGCCCGCTCGGCCGGGACGCCCGTGGTCGCCTTCACCTCCGTGACCGCCAGCTCCGTCGCCCCGCGGCGTGCGGGCTCCACGCTCGCCGAGGAGGCCACCGTCGTGCTCGACAACCTCGTCATCTCCGGGGACGCCGCCTACCCGCCCGAGGCCCCCGCCACCGCGCCCTCCTCCTCGCTGGCCAACGCCTTCCTGTGGAACCTCGCGCTCGTGCGGCTGTCCGACCTCGCCGTACAGGCCGGTGTCGAACTCCCCCTGTGGCGCAGCGCCAACGTCGTCGGCGGCGACGCCGCCAACAAGGCCCTGCTCGCCAAGTACACCGCCCGCATCCCCGAACTGGCCTGACCCCGGCGCCGCCCCGCCCCGCACCACCACGTCATGAAGGTGCCCTTCACGACGCCCAATGCCCCAAAGGGCACCTTCATGACTCGGCCGCCAACCCAGGCCCGCACCCCTCGCGTCACGAAGGTGCCCTTCACGACGTGGTGAGCACGCCTCGGAAAAGCCCTGATCGGCACCTTCACGACACCCCCACAAACCCGTGACCGAGTCGACACCGGCTGTGCGTAGGACTACCCAGGACAGCGTGCCCCGCAGGCGTTACGGTCCGCCTGACGAGGTTCGACTAGGGGGGACGACAAGTCCATGCAGTCCAAGACAAGACGCTGGATCCTGGGCAGCGGCGGGGCGGCGGTGCTGGCGATCATCGCGGTCACCGGCTACCTGGTGTTCGCACCGGGACCTGCCTCGCGCGGCGGCGGCGGCCAGCAGGGCGTCGCACCGGTGAAGGCGACGGCGGATTCGGTGGCGACCAGCTACCTGGCCGCGTTCTCGGGGCAGTCGACCGAGGGCGCGGCAGCGCTGACGGACGACCGGACCACGGCGAGTGCGGCCTTGGCCAAGGTGTACCAGGGCATGGGCAAGGCCTCGCTGACCACCTCGCGCGACGGGGGGACGGAGACGGCGCAGGACGGACTGTCGGCCACGGCGCGCTTCGGCGTGAAGTGGACGCTGCCGGGTGGCGGCACGTTCAGCTACCAGGATTCGATGCAGTTGCGTCGCAACGGCGAGGACTGGCAGGTGCACTGGTCGGACGCGCTGGTGCACCCGGACCTGACGAAGGGGCAGAGCCTGGCGCTGCGCACGGAGACGGGCAAGTCGAGCCTGCTGGACCGCGCGGGCAAGCCGGTGACCTCCGACAGCGGCATCCCGGCGGGCGTGTTGCAGGGCGTCCGCCAGGAGGTCGGCGAGGTCAACGGCACCGACGGCTGGCGCGTGGTGGCGGTGGACTCCGCGGGAGCGGACGGCAGGACCCTCCAGGAGAAGAAGGGCAGCACCCCGGAGCAGTACACGGTGACCATCGACGCCAGGACGCAGAAGGCCGCGCAGGACGCGGTCTCGGCGCAGAGCGGGGCCGCGGCGGTGGTCGCGCTCTCCCCCGCCGGCGAATTCCTTGCCGTGGCAACGAATTCGGCCTACGACGCGCGCAACGAGAGCCCGCTGACGGGCCTGTACACGCCCGGGTCCACGTTCAAGATCGTCACAGCCACGGCCGCGCTGGAGCAGGGACAGGTCAGCGGGGGCTCCACGGTGTCCTGCCCGCCCACGATCACCATCGGCCAGCGCACGATCCCCAACGACGGCAACCCGCCGTTCGGCGGCGGCGCGGCCCCGGACTACTCGGTGTCGCTGCGCACCGCGTTCGCCCTGTCCTGCAACACCACGTTCTCCACGCTGGCGTCCAAACTGGACACTTCCGCCCTGCCCGCGACCGCGCGCCAGCTCGGCATCGGCGTGGACTTCACGATCCCGGGAGTCACCACCAACACCGGCAGCATCAAGCCGGTTTCCAGCCCCGCCGAGCAGATCGAGGACGGCTTCGGGCAGGGCACCGACACCACCAGCCCGTTCGGGCTCGCGGTGCTCGCCGCCACCGTGCAGTCCGGCAAGCTGCCAACGCCCACCCTGATCCGCGGCAAGCAGACGCAGGTCACCGGCCAGGTACCCGCGCCGTCTCCCGGGGTGCTGGCACAGGTGCGCCAGATGATGCGTGACGTGTGCACCACGGGTACGGCGAAGTCCCTGGCGGGCTTCCCCGGTCTTGCGGGCAAGACGGGCACGGCCGAGGTCGGCGCCGGGCAGAGCAAACAGGCCCACGGCTGGTTCGTCGGCTACCGCGAGGGCCTGGCCTTCGCGGTGCTCATGCCGGACGCGGGCACCTCGCACACCGCGGTGGACACCGCGGGCGCGTTCCTGCGCGGCCTGGGCTGAGCCAGGCCGCAGCTCCACTCTGGGTCCCCGGACGGCCGAACGGGTCGTCCGGGGCCAGTGCCTCGGCCTGGACCGGCCTACTTCTTCTTCGTCCTGGTGGCGCCGCCGCGACCGCGCAGCTGCACGCCGGACTCGGACAGCACTCGGTGCACGAAGCCGTACGAGCGCCCAGTGGACTCGGCCAGTGCGCGGATGCTGGCGCCCTTCTCGTACTTCTTCTTCAGGTCAGCGGCCAGCTTGTCCCTTGTCGGCCCCGTGATCCGGGCGCCCTTCTTCAGGTCAGCCACCTTGTCCCGCCTTCCGTGGGAGTGCAGGTCGGGCCGCTCGCGGCCCCTGTCGTCGCAATGATCGAACACGACGGCCGGGAACGCCAGGCGATCAAGCAAAATCTTCGCTGGGTGATCGACATGTCACCCCTGGCTGATCACTGGTGTGGGTGAAGTGATCAGTGGGGTGCGTGTGTCGGCCGGTGACCTGGACCTGGGGATCAGGCGAGTTCGATGAGTTCCAGGTAGTCATCCGACCAGTGGTCCTCCGTACCATCCGGCAAGAGGATCACCCGCTCGGGTTGCAGGGCGGACACGGCGCCCGGGTCGTGGGTGACCAGCACGACCGCTCCCTCGAAGCGGCGCAGCGCGTCGAGCACCTGCTCGCGGCTGGCCGGGTCGAGGTTGTTGGTCGGCTCGTCCAGCAGCAGCACGTTGGCCGCGCTGGAGACCAGCCCGGCCAGGGCCAGCCGGGTCTTCTCACCGCCGGACAGCGTGCCCGCGGGCTGGTCCAGCTGCTCCCCGGTGAACAGGAACGTGCCGAGCAGGGAGCGCAGCTGCTGCTCGCCGGTGTCCGGGGCGGCGTGCCGGATGTTCGCCCAGACGCTGGCCCCGTGGTCCAGGGTCTCGTGCTCCTGGGCGTAGTACCCGACCCGCAGCCCGTGCCCGGGCACCAGGCGCCCGGCGTCGGGCTGGTCCATCCGCCCGAGCAGGCGCAGCAGGGTGGTCTTGCCCGCGCCGTTGAGCCCGAGCACGACCACCTTCGAGCCGCGGTCGATGGCCAGGTCCACCCCGGTGAAGATCTCCAGCGAGCCGTAGGACTTGCTCAGCCCCTCGGCCATCAGCGGGGTCTTGCCGCAGGGCGCCGGTTCCGGGAAGCGGATCTTGGCGACCTTGTCGGCCTGCCGCGCGTCCTCCAGCCCGGACAGCAGCTTCTCGGCGCGCTTGGCCATGTTCTGCGCCGCCACGGCCTTGGTGGCCTTCGCGCGCATCTTGTCGGCCTGGGCCATCAGCGCCGAGGCCTTCTTCTCGGCGTTGGCGCGCTCCCTGCGGCGGCGCTTCTCGTCGGTGGCGCGGGCCTCCAGGTACTTCTGCCAGCCCATGTTGTACATGTCCACCTCGCCGCGCGTGGCGTCGAGGAACCAGACCCGGTTGACCACGTCGGCCAGCAGCTCCACGTCGTGGCTGATCACGATCAGGCCGCCGGTGTGGCTCTTGAGGAAGCTGCGCAGCCAGGCGATCGAGTCGGCGTCGAGGTGGTTGGTCGGCTCGTCCAGCAGCAGCGTGGTGCCGTCCTTGCCGCCCGCGCTGGACTCGGAGGCGCCGAACAGGATCCTGGCCAGCTCCACCCGGCGCCGCTGGCCACCGGACAGGGTGCGCAGCGGCTGGGCCAGGATGCGGTCGGCCAGGCCCAGGTTCGCGCAGATCCGCGCGGCCTCGGACTCGGCCGCGTAGCCGCCCAGCGAGCCGAAGCGCTCCTCCAGCCGCCCGTACTTGCGCACGGCGGCGTCCAGCTCGTTCTGGTCCACCAGCTCGGCCATGGTGGTCTGGGCCTTCTCCATGTCGCGCAGGATCTGGTCCAGGCCGCGGGCGGAGAGCACCCGGTCCTTGGCGGTGACCGACAGGTCGCCCTCGCGCGGGTCCTGCGGCAGGTAGCCCAGCTCCCCGCTGCGGCGGACCTCGCCGCCGTAGGGCTGACCCTCGCCCGCGAGCACGCGCAGCGAGGTGGTCTTGCCCGCGCCGTTGCGGCCGACCAGTCCGATGCGGTCGCCGGGCTGCACGCGCAGCGTGGCGCCGGAGACGAGGATGCGCGAGCCAGCACGCAGTTCGAGATCGGTGACGGTGATCAAGACAGACTCCGGGATGATGTGATCGCGGGCAGGACTTCTCGGCCCGTCGGCCGCGGCCGACGGGCGGCGTCGCCGCCTAGCAGATGAGAACGATCACGAACCCCAGTCTACGGGACGTTGCGAACGGTTTTCGCCACGGTGCGCGTAGTGGACGGGTGAGACCGGACACGGCCCTATGCTCGTGATCTCCCCGCTCCCGCACGGAGAACGGTGTGCCGCCCATGAGTCGCTCCGCCCGGCCGCGTGCCACCGCGCTGCTGGCCGTGCTGGCGCTGGCCGCCACGACCGCCACCCAGTGCGCGGGCCCCGAACCGCTCGGCTGGACGCGGGAGACGGGCGGCTCGAACTACGACTTCTACGGCCTGGCCGGGCGCTGCGACCGGGAGGGGTTCGGCGTCATCAACGGGTTCGCCAGGGGCAGGGACACCATCACCGCCCAGCTGGCGCAGATGTACCGGGCGGGCCAGCGCAGGCTGCGTATCGGCGTCTTCCACCACCGGGGGCCGGACACCGGCACGATCATGGACTCCACCGGCGGCGACCTGTCCCCCGCCAACCGCCGCAACCTGGCCGACCTGCTCGCCGCGGTGCGTGCGGCCGGGTTCGCCGAGGTCGAGGTGGCCATGCAGCCCTCGGACGAGAACCACCCGGACTGGTCGCACTGGCGGGAGGACCTGTACCAGGAGAACTGGAACCTGGTCGCCAACCTGCGGCCGGTCATCGCGGCGGCGGGCATCCCGTACCGGATCGACCTGCTCAACGAGGGCTCGCCGATGAGCACCGAGCCCGCGCTGCGCCGCTACGCCCAGCGGCTGTGGCAGGACTACACCGCCAACTTCGGCAAGGCCGACACCGTGGGCTTCTCCATGACGGTCTGGATCGCCGACCGGGCCACCCAGTTGGCCGCGGTGTACGGGGACAACCCGCCGGAGGTGTTCGACGTGCACCTGTACGGGGATGCGCACAACGGGGACGAGCGCACGCAGTTCGTGGACGCGGACCGGAAGATGCGTGAGCTGGGTTACACCCAGGACTGGATCATCGGCGAGGCGTACTTCGACGACCGGACCGCCGCGCGGGGCATCGCGCAGGCCATCGCGCAGACCGGCCGCACGGTGCGCTACCTGGCGCAATGGCCGCTCACCAGGGCCAGGTCCTGTGCCGACGTGGACGTGGCCGCACCGATCGCCTTCGAGGCCTACGGCCGTCTGCCGCGGTGACCCCCTAATCGGATGAGGGGTTGACTGCCCCAACCGTCGCACAGTTCACTCATCCGGGTTACAGCAACCGGGTGACACGGTCACTCTGTGCGACCAGTTTGGGGTAACCATGAAGCGGCTCTCCCACCTGTGCTGTGCCCTGGTCACGACCACCGTGGTCGGCACCACCGCGCTGACCGGCGCGGCGAGCGCACAGCCGATGGGCACCACCGCGCTCGCGGGTGGTTCGAACTACGACTTCTACGGCGAGAGCGGTTGCGACCGCGAGCCCTTCGGCGTGGTGAACTCCTTCGACACCGGCCGGGCCACCATCACCGCGCAACTGGCGCAGATGTACCAGCAGGGCCAGCGCAGGCTGCGCATCGGCCTGTTCCACCACCACGCGGGCGACTCCGGCACCGTCACCGACTCCACCGGTCCGGTCTCCGAGCACTACAAGCGCAACCTGGCCGACCTGCTCGCCGCCGTGCGCCAGGCCGGGTTCGCCGAGGTGGAGTTCTCCTACTACCCGGTGGACGCCAACAACCCCGGCAACTGGTCGCGCTTCGACGAGAAGCTGTACCAGGAGAACTGGAACTTCGTCGCGCAGGTGCACCCGGTGCTCGCAGCGGCGGGCATCCCGTACAAGGTGGACCTGCTCAACGAGGGCATGCCGATGACCGGCCAGCAGGTGCGGCTGGAGTACGCCAAGCGCCTGTGGGCCGACTACACCGCCAACTTCGGCAGGGCCGACACCGTGGGCTTCTCGATGACCGTGTGGCTGGCCGACCGCGCGAACCAGCTGAGGGCGGTCTACGGGGACAACCCGCCGGACCTGCTCGACATTCACCTGTACGGGGACACCCACAACGGGGATGAGTACACACAGTTCGTGAACGCCGACAAGAAGCTGCGCGAACTGGGCTACACCCAGGACTGGGTCATCGGCGAGACCTGGTTCAACGACACCAACGCCGCGCAGGGCATCGGCCGCGCCATCGCCGAGACCGGGCGGCGAGTGCGCTACCTGGCCCAGTGGCCGCTGGCCCGCACCCACCACTGCGACTTCGTGGACAGTGCCCCGCCCATCAAGTACGACGTGTTCCGCCAACTCCAGCCCTGACGGACAAGTACGTCACCGACTGATCAACTCCGCCACGGCGGCCGGGTCCTCGGCGTGCGCGTTGTGGCCGAGTCCGGGCAGCACGACCGCCTCCGGGTCCAGCGCGCGCAACTGCTCGGGGCGGCACATCGGGTCCTCGGCGCCCGCGGCCAGCACCACCGGGCAGCCCGCGCCGTCCAGCAGGGCCCGCATGTCCGGTGCGCCCACGCCGAACGCGCGGTTGTCCAGCGCCAACCCCCAGCCGCCGGGCTCCCGCACCAGGCCCGCGTCGGGGGCGTCGGGGCCGGTCAGCCCCGCGACCTTCAGGTAGCGCTCGGCGGCCTCCTCGCGAGTCGCGAAGAGCTTGCCGGGACGCGCCGCCATCGCCGCCGCCCTGTCCAGTTCCTCCTGTGCCCACACGACCTTCACGCCGATGGCCAGCACCGACCGCGCCCGCACCCGAGCGGCCAACGCCAGGGCGAGCACCCCGCCGAGCGAGTGGCCCACCAGCACCGGGTCCGGCGGCACGCAGGGCGCCAGCGCGTCCGCGAGCCGGTCGAAGGTGTACTCCGCCAGTCGCCGCGAGCCGCCGTGGCCCGGCAGGTCGGGCGCGATCCAGGAGCCGGTCAGCCGCTCGGTGACCCCGTCCCACACCTCGCTGGTGGCCCCCAGCCCGTGCAGCAGCACGATGTTCGGCTCTCCGGTGCCACCAGTCCGTACCCGCAGTTCGTCCACGCGGTGGATCTTTCCCGAACCGGGGCCGTGACGGCTAGCGTCGGGCCATGACCGGCATCCTCGATCCCGACACCTACGTGCGCGGCGTGCCCTACGAGCAGTTGGCGCTGCTGCGTGAGCGCGCCGCGGTGAACTGGGTCGAGGAGCCGGACGGCCCCGGCTTCTGGGCCGTCCTGCGGCACGCCGAGGTCCGCCACGTGCTGCGCACCCCGCAGGTCTACTCCTCACACCTGGGCACCACGCAGATCCGCGACCCGGCCACCGAGCAGGACCTGCGCTACGTGCGGCGCATGATGCTCAACACCGATCCGCCCGACCACTCGCGGCTGCGCGGGCTGCTCACCAAGGCGTTCACCCCGAAGGCCGTGGCCGCGATCTCCGAGCGGGTGAGCCGCTGGGCCGGGGAACTGGTCGCCGCCGTCGCGGACCGCGGCGAGTGCGACTTCGCCAAGGACGTGGCAGCCGACCTGCCGCTGCTGACCCTGGCCGAGGTGTTCGGCGTGCCCGCGGGCGATCGTGGGCTGATGTTCGACTGGAGCAACCGGGTCATCGGCTACCAGGACCCGGAGTACGCCGTCAGCGCGAGCGTGCGCGGCCCGGAGGTCAGCGACCTTGCCAGGGCCGCGCTGGCACTGCGACCCGAACCGGGTCCCGACGGGACCATGCCCGATCCGCGCACCCGTGCGGGCATGCCGGACCTGTACGCGTACGCGCACTCGCTCGGCGAGCTCAAACGCCGCGAGCCCGGCGAGGACGTCATGAGCAACCTCATGCGCAGTCCGGTGTCGATCGAGGAGTTCGAGAACCTGTTCTGGCTGTTCTCGGTCGCGGGAAACGAAACCCTGCGCAACGGTCTGCCGGGCGGAATGCTCGCCCTGCTGACCCACCCCGAGCAGTACCGGCGGTTGCTCGCCGACCGGTCGCTCGTGGACAGCGCCGTCGAGGAAATGCTGCGCTGGTGGACGCCCGTCATGCATTTCCGGCGCACTGCCGCCTCGGACACCGAATTGGCCGGGGTGCGGATCAGTCGCGGCGACAAGGTCGTGGTGTTCTTCTCCGCCGCGAACCGGGACCCGCGCGTGTTCGACTCCCCCGACATCTTCGACGTGACCCGCTCCCCCAACGAGCACCTCACTTTCGGGTACGGACCGCACTTCTGTCTCGGCGCGCACCTGGCCCGCGTGCAGATGCGCGCGATGTTCACCGCCGTGCTCGACCAACTCGGCCAGGTCGAACTGGCCGGCGACCCGGTACGCCTGCGCTCGACCTTCCAGAACGGCCTGAAGAGCCTGCCCATCCGCTGGCCCCCACCCCGCGAGTCCCGCTCTGGCGCACGCGAGTCCCGCTGAGCCGTGCGGCGAGTCCCGCCCAGCCGACTGCCCGAAAAGCACTCGCCACACCGGGCCGCGCCCTCGAGGCTGACGGCGTGCACAGCATTCGCGTGGCCAGGGCGGAGGACCTCGAACCGGTGATCGCGCTGCTGGCGCGGTCGCAGGCGCGGCCGGAGTACCTGATCGGCTACCACGGGGAAACGCCCGAGGAGCTGGCACAGGAACTGGCGGAGATCAGCCCGGACTGGGCGTCCTGCACCGTGCTCGCCGAGCGGGACGGGCGGCTCGTCGGGCTGCTCACGGTGGACGTGCACACCGAGCAGCGGCGCAGTTGGCTGCAAGGGCCGTACGCGGAGGTGGACACGGGGTGGGCCGAACTGGCCGACGCGCTGTTCGCGGCGGCCAGCGACCTGCCGGTGATGCGCGGCGTGCACCGGTTCGACCTGTTCGGGCACGTGCGGCACACCCGGCTGGCGGAGTTCGCGGGGCGGCACGGGTTCACCACGGGCAAGCCGGTGAGCGTGGTCCAACTGGACGGGGACGCACTGCGCGAGCTGATCAGCACGCCGAGACCCGCGCCCGTGCTGACCGAGCGGCAGCGCAGGGCCGTCACCGAGTTGCACGAAGAACTGTTCCCCGATTCGTACATGACGGGCACGGACCTCCTGGGGCGCACAACCGTCATCTGCGAAGAAGGTGGTTACGCGGCGGGCAGGGCGCACGAGGCGGAGTACTTCGTGGACTTCGTCGGCGTCGAGCCACGGCACCGCGGTCGGCGGCTCGTGGCACGACTGGTGGCCGACCTGCTCGCGGCGCTGGCGGCCGAGCACGGCCCGCGCCCCGCGGCCTGCGCCACGATCGCCCTGGGCAACACCGCCTCGGAGCGGTCCTTCGCCGCTGCGGGCTTCCGCGTGCTGCTCGATCTGGTGAGCTACCAGCGAGTAACATCCGCCGCATGACTGCACAGGACTTCGTCGGCAAGGCAGCCCTGGTCACCGGGGCGAGCCGGGGCATCGGGTACGCCATCGCCAGGGAACTGCTCGCCAGGGGCGCCTCGGTGACGATCACCTCGCGCAAGCCCGACGCCGTGGCCGCCGCCGTCGAGGAGCTGACCACCGAGGTCGCCGACAGCGAGAAGCGGGTGCTGGGCGTGCCCGGCAACGCGGGCAACGGCGAGGACCGCGAGCGCGCCGTGACCGAGACCCTGGAGCGGTTCGGCTCACTGGACGTGCTGATCAACAACACCGGGATCAACCCGACCTTCGGCTTCCTGCCCGACGCCGACCTGGACGCGGTGCGCAAGATCTTCGACGTGAACGTGGTCGGCGCGCTGGGCTTCGTGCAGCTGGCGTGGAAGGCGTGGATGTCCGAGCACGGGGGCAGCATCGTCAACGTGGCCTCGGTGGCCGGTCTGCGTTCCTCCGGCGTGCTCGGCGCCTACGGGGCGAGCAAGGCCGCGCTGATCCGGCTCACCGAGGAGCTGGCCTGGCAGCTGGGCCCCAAGGTGCGGGTCAACGCCGTCGCGCCCGCCGTGGTGAAGACCAAGTTCGCCGAGAGCCTCTACACCGGCCGCGAGGAGGAGGCCAGCCAGGCCTACCCGCTCAAGCGCCTGGGCACCCCGCAGGACGTGGCCTCGCTGGTGGCGTTCCTGGCCTCGGAGGGCGCCGGCTGGATCAGCGGTGAGACGGTCCGCGTGGACGGCGGCCTGCTGGCCACCGGCACGATGGGCTGAGCCGCTCAGCGATCACTCGTTCGGCGAGTACCCGGAAGGATCGCCCGTCCGGCAGGGTCGCAGGTCAAGGTCGGGGCCGATCCAGGTGGTCGGTCCCGTCACCGTGGCGACCTTCCGGGAGGATCCTGTGCGGCTACGACGCCTGCGCGGCATGACCTGCTACTGGCAAGACGGGTCCTTCGTGGTGCACTGCCATCCCGGTCCCGGCCCGGTCCGGGTGCGGCCGGCGGTGGTGGAGGTGCTCGCGGCGTTCGACACCTGGTCAACGGTCGAGGAGGCCAGCGAGGCGCTGGACCACCTGCGGCCCACCTCCGTCGCCGAGGCCGCGGGCACACTGCGCGAACTGGGCCTGCTGGTGGAGCAGGACGTCGAGGAGCACAGCGCCCCGCAGCCCCCGCGTGCCACGCGCATCCTGCTGCCACGCATTCCCGGGCCGCGCACCGGCAGCACCACGGGGGTGTCCAGCGCCCCGGTCGCACTGTCCGTGCTGTCCACACTGCTGGCGCAGGTCTTCGGCCAATCGGAGCTGGACGCCTACCTCGGTGTGGTCACCGTGGACGGGGTCGAACCGGGCGTATACCACTACAACTCGCAGGAACACAGCCTCGAACAGCTCGTGGACGGCTTCAGCCACAGCGAGGCCGCCCGCCTGTGCGCCGGCTGGCCCGGCATCGACCAGGCCGCGTTCGTCGTGTTCGTGACCGCCACGCTCGACCGCATGTGGACCAAGTACCGCGTGAGCCTGCTCGACGCCGGGCGGCTGGAGCAGCACTTCGCCCTGTGCGCCACCACGTTGGGACTCGGCACCTGCCGCGGCACCGCCTTCGACGACCGCGCCGTCGCACGCAGGCTCGGCATCGACGGTGTGTCCGACGTCCCCGTGCACGCCTTCGCCGCCGGCGTGCCCGCGAGCGAGGTGGTCGGCTAGCGGCGTGCTTGTGTCATGAAGGTGCCGTTCGCGGCGTTGGACGCCGCGAACGGCACCTTCATGACATGTCGGCGGGCCCGGCGCCGCCCCGACCTACCTGCCGGAGCGGGACTCACGCTTCCCAGGCAGGTACTCACGCTCCCCTGCGCGGGACTCGCCGGGTTCAGGCGACTGGGTCCCGCACGGTGATCTCCACGGCGCGGGCCTGCTCGGCGGCGTCGTCGAGCACGGTGCGGCGGGGTTCGGGCACGTCGAGCACGCGGGGTTCGGCGCGGTCCAGCAGGGCGGTGAGCCGCCGGTCGGCGCGCAGGGCCTCCAGCGCACGCCGGTCGCCGCCGAGCACGAGGGCGTCGAGTTCGTGGGCCACGGGCAACAGGACCCGCACGGCGTCCTCGGCGGCGGACTGGAGGGCGACGCGGGCCTGCCCCTCGCGGCGGCGGGCGAAGCGCTGCTGGGACCAGCCACCGGCCTTGTTGCGGCCGTGCACCTGCTTGCGGTCGGTCGTGGACACGAGCACGCGGCCGTCCTGCGCGACGCCGATGCTGTGGCCGCCGAGCCGGACCAGCAGCAGGCCGATCCGCCGCGAGCGGCTCACGTGCTCGACGAGCGCGGACACGGCGAGCACGGGGTACTCCCCCAGCCCCTCGGTGAGCGGCCCGTACGGCACCTCCGCGGTGGCGAGCGCACCGTCCACGGCCTGGACCCGTACGGACTCGCCGGTGATCACGGTGCTGGTCGTGCCGCCGTGCTGGCTGACGAACCGCTCGAACCACCCGGCGACCCGTTCGGGCGCGACCTCCACCGCCCGCCCGCCGCCCGCGACGGACCGGACCCGGCTCACCGGCTCACCTCACTGGCGCTCGTCGCACTGGCGAGCCGGACCGTGCTCACTGGTGCGCTCACGGCGCGACCGCCACCCACACCGGCAGCGGGTGGCCCGCCTCCTTGGGCGACAGGCGCTGCACGGCGGCGAACCCGGCGCCGGTCAGCGCCTCGGAGATCTGCTCCTTGGACAGCACCTGGTGCCGGGTGGCCACCGAGCGGACGAGCTCCCAGCGACCCGCGCTGCGGGCCAGTTGCAACACCTCAAGCCCGTAGGAGCTGCCGTCCTCGGCCCAGTCCCACAGCTGCACGGTGACCTGCCGGGCCTCGCCACGACCGGACACGCGGGGCGGTGGCGCGGTGGGCCGCAGCCTGCGCAACCGGTCCAGTTCGGGGACGGCGGCCACCAGCAGCCCGCCGGGGCGCAGCGCCAGCCGGGCCGCGTTGAGCGCCGCCTCCAGGCCGTTCTCGTGCGCGAGCCGGGGCAGCAGGTCGTCACCGGCGCGCACCACGTCCACGGGGTGGGCGGGCATCTGCGCCAGCACGTCGAGCAGGTCGGCCCCCGAGTGCGGGCCGGGTCCGAGTACGGCGGCGGCGACGTCGGCGAAGACGTCCTCGCGTGGCGGCCCAGGAACGGTCACCGCGCACACAGTACGGACCCGTGAACAAGTCACATCGGGTGATCCCCCGGGGCGCCGGCACACCTTCGGGAGAAATCCGGCACACTGGTGAACTCACCCAGTCGAGCGACCGTCTTACCGACCAACGCTAGACATTTGATAACCCGGTGTAATAGTTTACGCCGGAAGGAGTAGCTACTGACTCCGTTCAGAGGTGCCATGATCAAGCGCCCACCCAGTAGTGTCACTCCTGCGTGACAAGTTGACAGCGAGGAGTCACTATGACGATCGCTGCTGGTCATACGGACCTGTCGTTCGTCGACACCGTGCCAGCTGATCGGGAAGAGTTGGTGGGCCTGTTGGCCACCGGCCCGTTCCCCGATGCCTTGCGCGCCGCGATCAAGACCAGCAGGTTGAGCCTGGACCGCATCCAGCACCGGCTCGGCCTGCGGGGCATCACCATCAGCGTCGCGACCCTCAGCTACTGGCAGTCGGGCCGTCGCAGGCCCGAACGGCCGGAGTCGCTGGAGGCGCTCCGGCACCTGGAGGCGGTGCTGGGCGTGCCGCCGAGCGCGCTGACGGCACTGCTCGGGCCGCCCCGGCCGCGGGGTCGGCGCAGCAGGCCCACCCGGGTCCTGCCGATCGACGCGCTGTGGTCGCGGCGTGAGCGGCTGGCCAGCCTGCTCTCCAGGGTGGACACCAGCTCCGACTGCCGACTGGGCAGACTCAGCCAGCACGACCGGGTGGAGGTGGCCGCCGACGGCGGGCAACGCTCCCTGTGGGTGCGGCAGGTGCTGCGCGCCGAGCAGGACGGGGCCGACCGCTGGGTGCTGGTCTTCGACTCGGAGTCGGCGCCGGGCACCATCCCGGAGCTGGGCAACCTGAGCAACTGCCGGGTCGGCCGCACGGCCGTGGACGAGGAGGCCAGCATCCTGGTGGCCGAGCTCGTCTTCGACCGCACGCTGGCCCGCGGCGACACGGTCATCATGGAATACCAGCTGACCCACCCGGCACCGCCGTACCCGGCCAGTGGCAACGCCTACTGCCGCAAGTTCCGGCTGCCGGTGCGCGAGTACGTGCTGGAGGTGCGCTTCGACCAGTCCCGGCTGCCCGCGCGCTGCCAGCAGTACGCGGTGCCCGCGGGCGAGGAAGGTCCCTCGCGCCGTCGCAACCTGGCGCTGGACCCGTCCGGCGGGGTGCACTCGGTGGCACTGGGCTTCGGACCGGGTGTGTTCGGCATCCGCTGGGACTGGCCGACCCGCTAGCAACCAGTTCACGAAGGTGCCCTTGACGAGGCTGGACCTCGGCAAGGGCACCTTTTTGCCGCGCGGGCGAAGATGGTTGTCCACAGCCGCCGACCTGTCCACAGCAGCCCCCGTATCAAGATCAACCAGGGGGTGCGGGCGGTAGGCTGGGATCGGGGTCGCCCCCCAGGGAGTGGCGGGGGATGTTCATGGGTGGGTACAAGATCACCACATCTGTGGTACCCGGGGTCACCACCACACCCGTGGTGGTGACCCCGGCTCACATCAGGCCTCGTAGCCGTTGAGGTGCAAGGAAACCGCGCGGATCGAGCCGCTGTCGGCCGCTCCGCCGTCGACCACCTTGAAGGTCCACGTGCCGTCGGCGGTGTCGGCGAGCAGGCCGGACAGCGCGGTCTGCGGCTTCCACGTGCCGGTGAACGGCGCCTGCGTGGAGGTCACCGAGGCGAAGGCCGCACCGGCCCCGTCGTCGAAGACCACCTGGCACAGGTTGTGCCCGGTGCCGCCCTTGCGCTGGAACAGCACCGCCGAGGCACCCGAGGGCGAGGTGAGCGTGCCGACCAGGTCGCTGACGTAGCTGTGGTCGATGCCCACCGTGGTGGACCCGACCGCGGTGGAGCAGGCCGTGCCGTCGATGGAGAAGGTCACCTTGGAGGCGCGGCCGATCCCGCTGACGGTGATCGGCACACTGGCGCCCACCGTGCTGTTGTCCGGGATGGCCACCGGGGCGCCGGTGTAGGCGAAGTCGTGCACCACCGAGGAGGGCTGGCCCACCGGCACCGGGAAGCTCACCGTGGTCGGCGAGTGGGCCCCGGAGAAGGTCACCTTGGCGCGCAGCACCACCGGCACGCCCACCTGCTGGGTGGCGGGCACGGTCAGCCCGAAGGTGTTGATCACGGTCTGGCCCGACTCGATGGTGCCGTACCGCTTGGACCGCGGGGTGATCGTCACGCCCGGGGTCGGCGAGTCCAGCACCACGCTGGTGGAGGCGGCCGTGCCGTCACCGCCGTTGGACACCGGCAGGGTGATCGTGCCGGTGTCGCCGGGCTTGAGGTACGCGCCGCCGCTGGCGGAGCGCACCGTGGGCGCCTGCGCCACGGCGTAGGGCTGCGGGCTGGCGCCGGTGTAGGCGAGCACCTTGTCGGCGAGGATCACGCCCACGCCGGTGCGGGAGTCCACGCCGGGGGCGCCGATGTCCACCGCGGTCTTGGTCAGCGCCTCACGCACGTCGGCGGGCGAGATGCCGGGGTTGCCCGACAGCACCAGCCCCGCGATGGCCGCGGCGTGCGGGGCCGCCGCCGAGGTGCCGAAGAACGGCGCGAACCCGGCGACCGAGGTGGCCACGCCGTCGGCGGCGGTCAGGTCCGGCTTCTGGCGCACCTGGCTGCCACCGCTGACCGGGCTGCCGTCGGCGTTGAAGAAGACCTTGCGGGGGCCGTCGGAGGAGAACCGCTCGATCTGCGTGGCCGAACCGAACATGCCGGGGAAGGGACCGGCGGGGTTTGCCGGGTCCCCGGGCTCCAGCGGACGGCCGAACGCGGCGGCGGCGGGGGCCGCGGCCACGCTGTAGGCGTCCTTGGCCGCGGAGTGGCCGCTGGTCATGCCGGGGGTGACGAACTTCTTCAGCCCGTCGGCGGAGTCGGCGAACCGCCCGCGCAGCGCGGACAGCGACAGGTACTTGTTGGCGCCCTTGAACTTCACCACGGCCAGCCGCTGACCGGAGGCCGAGGTGGTGTTGATCCGCTCGTAGGGGTCCTGGGTGCCGTTCTGGATGTTCTGGCTGAACGAGATGACGTTGCCGTTGCCGTCCAGCAGGTAGAGGTCGTAGTCGTCGGTGGCGGCCCTGAGCGGGTCGTTCCACCACAGCGTCACCGGCACGCCCGCCGAGCCCGCGGACAGCGGCTCGTAGATCTGGGTGCCGCCCGCGCCCGCGAAGTTGTGCGCGGTGCCCGCGAACTTGGCCACGCCCTGGCCGGAGTCGACGAAGTCGCCCTCCCAGTGGCCGGAGGTGCCGTCACCGGTGTTGCCCTCGTTGCCCGCCGAGGAGAAGTACAGCGCGCCCGAGGCGGTCACCTCGTTGACGGCCTGGGCGATCGGCCCGTCCTGGAACGGGGCCTCGTTGAAGTAGAAGACGTCGTCCACGATGACGTCGCAGTGCTCCTGAGTGCGCAGCGCGCGGATGTTGTCGGCGAAGCTGGCGTCCCCGTTGAACGCCGTGGCGAAGCCCAGACTCGCGCCCGGCGCCAGGTCGTGCAGGATCTCCAGCATCGCGGTGCCCTCGTCGCCGCTGCCCTCCTGGCCGGGCAGCACGTCGACCGGGGACAGCTCGCCGGAGGCCACCGAGGCGGCCAGCGAGTCCACACCGTCGGACAGGGCGCACAGCTTGACGCCGACTCCGGTGACCCCGTTGGACTGGCGGGCCGTGTCGGCGGCGTGCACGCGGTCGCCCTGGCTGGTGACCGCGGCCGCCGCGGTGCGGGCCTGCTTGGACTGGATCGCGGCCTTGGTGCGCTGCTCGATGCGCGCGGTCTTCTCGGCCTTGGACTCGGCCTCGGGCGCGTCGGAGCGACGGCCGGGGGCTTGCTGAGAGGTCATCGCATCGGAACCGGACTCGACGCGCCGCACGTCCTCCCGGCCCGCCAGCGTGGTCAGCGCCGACAGCGGGACCTGCGCCCGCACGGTGGCCCCGCGCTGGGAGACGACGCGGACCTGGCCGCCCACCTTGCCGATGGCGGCCACGAGGTCCTCGCTGACCTTCGTGGCGCGCACGTCGACGAGCACGCCGCCGTTCGCGTCGACGTTGATTCCGGACTGCACGCGGGCCAGCGCCGAGTTGCTCGATTGGTTGGTGCGCTGCTTCTGCTCGACGAGCAGGCGGCTGTCCAGTTTGGACTCGGTCTTGGTGGCCGCGGTCTTCACGCTCTGCAACGCCGCGATCTGGGCCGCCGTGCTGTCCGACAGCGAGCCGGGCCCCGCGGCGGGTTGGGCCACGACGGGGGCGGCCAGCCCCAGCATGGCGGTCAGGCAGGCCAGCCCGGCAGCAGCCAGACCGGTGGTTCTGGAGGGTCTACGCACTCGTTCTCCCCAAGTCCGCGTGCCCCCGACGCACGCCCCAGCGGTCGGTGATCACCGACCGAGGAGGAGAACGTAAAGTTTTCGTACAGTGACAAACATCAGCCGGGCGGGTGACGCTCACCTGCGTTAACGGTCACAGTGCGTCACAGCACAAAGCTCTCGGTCCAGAGCTGGCCCGTGCGCCCGGACAACGCGTCGAGCAGGGCGGCGGCCTGTCCGTCGGTCAGCGAGGCCACGAAGTCCACCACCGCGCGGCCCCTCGCCAGCGCGCGCACCGCGTCGGTGCCGGTCGGTGGCTCACCGGCCGGACCGGCCAGCACGTGCGGTGCGGTGCGGGCCAGCGCCCGGTACTCGGTGTCGGCCAGTTCCACCAGGTCGTGCAGGCGGCGCGGCAGCCGGTCGGCCTCGTGCCGGTCGGACATCCACTGGTCGAGGGCGTCCACCAGCTTGGTCAGCAACCTGGCCTGCCCGCGCTGGTGCAGGGCCAGGTCGGGGCGCAGCAGCACGAAGCGCCGGTGCACGAACTTGAGCACGGCCACCTCGTGCCACTGTGCGGCGGCCAGCACCACGTGCCCCGACCTGGTCGTCGGGTTGAGCAGCACCTCCACGCCCTCGACGAGCCGGGTGCTCCACCGGCTGAAGAACCCGGCCACGGTCTGCTCGGCCTCGGCGGAACCGTCGAAGGGCACCGCGAGCAGCCCGTCGACCAGCTCCGCGCGGACCCGGGCCACGGCGGCGGCGAACGCGTCGTCGTCGACGATCCACGAGTCCTTGGCGTGCAGCCTGCGCCGCAGCGCCTCCAGCGAACGGCCCGGCCTGCGCGACTGGGCGGCCAGTTCGGCGTCGCTGAGCTCGGCCAGCGCGAGCGCCTCGGTCAGCCAGGTGCCCAGCTCGGCGGCGACGGTGGCGTGTTGCAGCACGCCCACCCGGTGGAAGTCCTCCACGTCGTGGATGGCGTAGGCGATGTCGTCGGCGGTGTCCATCACCGAGGCCTCGACGGTCTGCTGCCAGTCGTCCACCCGGCCCAGGAACGGGGCCCGCGCCTGCACGAAGTCGTCCAGTTCGGTGACGTAGGCGGAGAACTTGGCCGAGCCGCTGCCCGGCGCGTCCGAGGGTTCGGCGGCCCCGCGCGGCGGCTGGGCCATCGTGCTGGGGTGCGGGTCCGGGTGGGACAGCCGGGTCCACGGGTACTTCAGGATCGCCGCGCGCACCGCCACGGTCAGGTCCATGCCGACCCCACCGGGCCCGCGCACGTCGGTGGTGGTGACGATGCGGAAGGACTGCGCGTTGCCCTCGAACCCGTCGGCCAGGCCGAAGCGGTTGCGGGCGACGCGGTCCAGGATCTGCTCCCCCAGGTGCCCGAACGGCGGGTGACCCAGGTCGTGAGCCAGGCTCGCGGCCTCCACCACGTCGGGGTCGCAGCCGCCGAACTTGTCCACAGTGGCCGCGACCTCGGGCTTGGCGGCCAGCCGCTCGGCGATGGCGCGG
Source organism: Kutzneria viridogrisea DSM 43870 (assembly GCF_000525635.1). Taxonomy (NCBI): domain Bacteria; kingdom Bacillati; phylum Actinomycetota; class Actinomycetes; order Pseudonocardiales; family Pseudonocardiaceae; genus Kutzneria; species Kutzneria viridogrisea. Next base: position 4,162,753 of record NZ_CP007155.1, on the reverse strand, counting down.
GCCACCTGCGCGACCTTGAGGCTGTGCGTGAGGCGGTTGTGCAGCAGCAGGCCCGAGCCGCCGGGGCTGATCACCTGGGTGACGCCACCCAGCCGGGCGAAGAACGGGGAGCTGGCGATCCGGTCGCGGTCCGCGCGGTACGGGCTGGCCGCCAGGTCGGGGGTGTCCTGGCCGGCGGATCGGCGTTCCTGACGGCTCGTCTCCTCGTGCATGCACCGACGTTAGCCTGAGCTGGTGCTGGACGTGCTGGTGGTCGGGGCGGGCCCGGCCGGGTTGGCGCTGGCGGCGAGCTGCGCGCGGGTCGGGCTGGCGACGGCCGTGGTGGACCGCGCGCCGCAGCGGCCGTGGCGGGCCACCTACGGCGCGTGGGCCGACGAGCTGCCCGCGCTGCCCGACACGGCCATCGCCGCGCGGGCGAGCCGGGTGCGGGCCGTGGCGCTGACCGAGCACGTGCTGCCCCGCGAGTACGTGGTGCTGGACAACGCGGGACTGCGCGCGCACCTCGCCCACCCCGAGGTGGACCTGCGCACCGGGCGGGTCGTTGCCGTGCGCCCCGGCGAGGTCGAACTCGCCGACGGGACCCGCATGCCCGCGCACACCGTGGTCGACGCCAGCGGGGCACCGGCCGCTCGCGGCGCCGCCGAGCAGACGGCCGTGGGCGTGGTGCTGCCCGAATCGTGCGGAGTGCTCGCGCCGGGCGAGGCCGTGTTCATGGACTGGCGGCAGGTGGCGCCCGGCGAGCCGACGTTCTGCTACACGCTGCCGCTGGGTGGGGGCGAGGTGCTCGTCGAGGAGACCTCACTCGCCCGGCGGCCCGGCCTGCCGCTGCCGGTGCTGCGCGAGCGCCTGGCGGCCCGGCTCGCCGCCGCTGGGCTGTCCGCGGGAGGCAGGGAGGAGCTGGTCCGGTTCCCGCTGGACGTGCCGACGCCGCGGGGCCGCCTGGCGTTCGGGGCCGCGGCGGGCATGGTGCACCCGGCGAGCGGCTACAGCGTGGCCACCGCCCTGGGCGCGGCGCCCTCGGTGGCCGAGGCGATTGCCGTGACCAATTCACCTGTTCGGCGAAACATCTGGCCACTTCGTGCCAAGATGGTGCACGCACTGCGCCTGCGGGGGCTGGCCGTGCTGCTCCGGTTGCCCGCGCGGGACGTGCCGCTGTTCTTCGAGCTGTTCTTCACGCTGCCGCCTGGCCTGCAGCGTGCCTACCTCTCCGGGAGGACCGACCCGAGCGGAACTACCGCCGCCATGCTGGCGCTATGGCGAGCAGCACCCTGGCGGTTACGCGGCGTGATCGCACGCGCTGCTACGACTAGGTGAACACCTGGTGAAGGCACTCGGCAACTGCGCGTGAGTGCAGCAGGATCGTGCCCGTGACCGCGCTGCTGGACGACGTGCGCTTCGCGTTCCAGCCGCTGTTCAACCTGCACACCGGCGGCGTCGTGGCGATCGAAGCGCTGGCAAGACCCTCCGACCGATCCGCGTACGAGCTCCTTCGGGACGCGGCCAGAGCAGGCGTGCTGCTCGAGACGGACGCCGCGCTGGCCGCGGCAGCCGTCCGGGCGGCCGCCGAACGTGACACTCTGTTACCACTGCACATCAACCTGCTGGCCGCGACGGCGGCGAAGGCGGCCGAGGCCGTCGGCCCGTTGCTGGAGGCGTTGCAGGAGACCGGCCGCCGCGCCGAGGACGTGTGGCTGGAGATCGGCACACCGTTCTCCCGGCTGCGCCGCGACGCCCTGTTCACCGGGCTGGACCTGCTCCGCATGAGCGGGTTCCACCTGGTGCTGGACGGGGTCGGCGACGGGGACGTGCCGCTGAGCCTGTACACCGAGCTGGCGCCTGAGATGATCAAGCTGGACCGGCGGGTGGTGGCCGGACTGGCCGAGGACCCCGGCAAGGCGGCACTGGTCACGGCGCTGACCGTGCTGTGCGAGCACAACCAGGGCCAGCTGGTCGCCGAGGGCGTGGAGACCGAGCTGCAACTGGCCGCGGTGCGCAGGCTGGGCTTCGGCCTGGCCCAGGGCAACCTGCTGGCGCCGGCCAGCCGCCGGCCAGCGGTGGACGCGACCATCTCCCCCACGCTGACCAAGCTGCCCGAGCACGAGATGACCGGGCCGGTGCGCCGCGCGGCGGGCCCCCGGGTCACCGACTTCCTGCACCCGGCCACCGCGCTGTCGGTGGAAGCCACCGCCGAGGAGGTGCGGGCGGTGTTCGCCAACCAGGCCGCGGTCAGCGGGGTCGTGCTGGTCGACGAGCAGGGGCGGCCGAGCTGGACGGTGGACCGCAACCGGTTCCTGCTCGCGGTGACCGGGCCGTACGGGCACGCGCTGCACGCCAAGCGGGAGGCCGCGCGGCTGGCCGATCCGCCGTACATCGTGCCCACCGACGCCACCGCGCTGGACCTGCTCGACCTGCTGGCCCACGCCGAGCGCTCGCGAATGAGCGACGAGGTCGTGGTGGTGGACAAGAACGACCGCTGCCTGGGCGTGGTGCGGGTCTCCGACGTGGTGCGCGGCATCGCGGAGATGAAGGTGGAGCAGGCCGCCGCGCTCAACCCGCTGACCCGGCTGCCCGGCAACGACGCCCTGGCCCGCGAGGTGGACCGGCGCATCGCCGCCAGGGAGATCTTCGCGGTGGGCTGGCTGGACGTGGACGGGTTCAAGATCGTCAACGATTCGGCGGGCTTCGCCGCGGGCGACGACCTGATCCGCGAGATCGGGCGTGGGCTGGCCGACGCTGCCGCGGTGCTGCCGACCGTGCAGGTGGGCCACATCGGCGGAGACGACTTCGTGTTCGTCACCGGGCTGGACGACCTGGTGCCGCTGTCCTCCGGGCAGCTGGACACCCCGCGTTCGGCCGGGGGCATGGCGGTGTCGATGTCGCTGGCCACCCTGGTCTGCGCGACGGGCAGCGTCGCGGACTACCGCGAGGTGTCCCGGCTGCTCGCCCCGCTCAAGAAGCAGGCCAAGGCGCTGCGCGGGTCCAGTTGGGTGCTGGGCAGGCCGGGCTCGGACCGGATGGACGTGCTGCGCGGCACCGCCCCCGCATCGGCGGTGCCGCCAGCGCAGCGTGGGGCGGTCAGCGCCTGAACCGGGCGCTTACGTGAAAGCTTGCGCAATTTCGCAACAGAATTGCGCAAGCCTGGCGTAATTTTGCGACTTTGTGTTCAGTTATTGCATCCAGATTCGGCGGGCGCCTAGGTTTCACGGCACCCTGCAGCCGAACTGGAGACAATGATGTCCGCACATCCCACTCCCCTGCGCGCGGCCGCACTCGGCATCGGCGCGGCGGCATTGGCCGGACTCGCGTTCACCGCGATTCCGCAGACAATTCCCACAGCATCGGCCGCGATCGCCGGCGGGCGCGGCGCCACTGTTCCCTTCACCGAGTACGAGGCCGAATCGGCGGCCACCAACGGTTCCGTGATCGGCATGGACCGCACCGCGGGAACGCTGGCCAGTGAGGCCTCCGGGCGCAAAGCGGTCACCCTGTCCGGAAACGGCAAATACGTCGAGTTCACGCTGACCGCTCCCGCGAACGCGGTGACCGTGCACTACTCGGTTCCCGACGCGGCGGGCGGGGCGAACTACACCAGCCCGCTCGCGGTCTACGTCAACGGGGCCAAGAACCAGGACCTGACGCTGACCAACAAGTACAGCTGGTACTACGGCAGCTATCCGTTCACCAACGACCCGGGGCAGGGCAAACAGCACCACCTGTACGACGACGTACGCGCGATGTTCGGCAGCACGCTCGCCCAGGGCACCAGGGTGCGGCTGCAACTGGACGCCTCCTCGGTGCCGGTCACCGTGGACACCGCCGACTTCGAGTCGGTGGCCGCGCCGATCGGCCAGCCCGCGGGCTCGCTGTCGGTGACCTCCTACGGCGCGGACCCCAGTGGGGCCGCCGACTCGGGGCAGGCCATCACCAACGCCGTCAACGCGGCCTCCGCACAGGGCAAGGTGCTCTACATCCCGCCGGGCACCTACACGGTCAACCAGCACATCATCGTCAACAACGTGACGGTGCAGGGCGCGGGCCAGTGGTACTCGGTGCTGCACGGGCTCGGGGTCGGCGTGTACGGCAACTACGCGCCCAACCCCAGCGGCAACGTCAAGCTCAGCGACTTCGCGATCATGGGCGAGACGGTGGAGCGCAACGACGGGGACCAGGTCAACGCGATCGGCGGCGCGCTGGGCGGCGGCTCGGTGGTGGCCGACATCTGGATGCAGCACACCAAGTGCGGGCTGTGGCTGGACGGCCCGTTCGACGGGCTGACCGTCAGGGACAACCGGATCCTGGACATGACCGCGGACGGGCTCAACCTGCACAACGGGATCAGCCACGTCACGGTGACCAACAACTTCCTGCGCAACCTCGGCGACGACGGGCTGGCCATGTGGTCGGAGCAGAACGCCGACCACGACAACACCTTCTCCTTCAACACCGTGGAACTACCCATCCTCGCCAACAACATCGCCCTCTACGGCGGCCGGGACAACAGCGTCACCGACAACCTGCTCAGCGACACGCAGACCCAGGGCGGCGGGCTGCACGTGGCCAACCGCTTCAACGCCGTGCTGCTGGCGGGCACGACCACCCTGGCGCGCAACACCCTGGTCCGGACCGGGGTGCTGGACCCCAACTGGCAGTTCGGGGTCGGCGCGCTGTGGTTCGACGCGCAGAACGGCGCGCTCAACGGGACCGTGAACGTCTCGGACACGGACCTGATCGACAGCTCCTACGAGGCGATCCAGACCGTGGAGGGCTCCACGGTCAGCAACCTCAACTTCACCAACGTGCGCATCGACGGCACCGGCACGTTCGCACTGCAGTTGCAGACCGGCGGCTCGGCCACGTTCGCCGGGGTCACCGCGGCGCACGTCGGGGCGTCCAACCCGATCTACAGCTGCCTGGGCAGCGCGTTCACGATCAACCAGGGTGCGGGCAACTCCGGTTGGTACACCAGCACTCCCTACTGCGGACCGTGGCCCGCGCCGAACTACACCTACCCCGGCGATGGCGGCACGACCACGACTCCCCCGACCACCACCACGACTGAGCCCAACGCGAACCTGGCCGCGGGCAAGCCCGTCTCGGCCAGTGGTTCCACCCAGGTCTACGGCCCGGGTAACGCCGTCGACTCAGACGCCGCCAGCTACTGGGAGAGCGCCAACAACGCCTTCCCGCAGTGGATCCAGGTCGACCTCGGCTCGACGCGGACCGTGGGCCGCATGGTGCTGAGGCTGCCGCCCTCCTCGGCCTGGGGCGCGCGCACGCAGACCCTGTCGGTGTCCGGCTCCACCGACGGCTCCTCGTTCAGCACCGTGCTCGGCTCGGCCGGGTACCGGTTCGACCCGGCCACCGGCAACTCGGTGACCATCCCGGTGCCCGCGACGAGCCAGCGCTACCTGCGGCTGACCTTCACCGGCAACACCGGCTGGCCCGCGGGCCAACTCTCCGACTGGCAGGTCTACCAGTCCTGACCTGGCGGTGCACACCGCGTAAGCCCTCGCCATGAAGGTGCCCTTTGGGACGTTCAACGTCTCGAAGGGCACCTTCATGGCCTTGCCACCAGGCCGACGCGTGCGGTGCACGCCCTACGCACTGGACAGACTGGGCTTAAGCCGAAACCACACAGACAACCCCAAACCATTGACTATTCAATTAGCGACACCACACCACTGGGTGATTGCAACAAGGCTTAACTTAGGTCAAGAATCACCCCAAGGCTCTCGGCCAAAAAATCCACACATGCCGGAGAGCATCTCGAAAAATGGAGAACCTATACCAGATGGGCATTGACCCCGAGCGCACACCCTACGCCCACCAATTCACAAAGGAAGCTAATCAACGCGCAAAACGCGCACGAAATCTGACATGGCAGCTCACACATAAATACTTCACCCCACTCTCCCAAGAACTACTCAAAGAAGGCGTTCTTGAGCTTTTCGAGAAAGTGACTTCGATAGCTTCACGCGAGCCCTTTGAAACAGCTTCCGCAGTAGAGATCGGCGAATGGTTGATCGAGCAGCGCATCGGAAGCAGGGACTCACTACAGATAATCCTGAAGGCAATCGCGATAGAAATACAGCATAGTACTCCACGACACAAGCAAAAAGCTCTTCACGAACGCGCGACAGCGGTACTCGCAGCGGTTTCGCAAGGCTACATAAACAGGATAGGCGATGAAATTCTCGACCAGCAGTCGATGCTACATAGCGCCCATCTAAGAGTTTCACATGATCAATTCACCAGGCTGCATGCCGTCAACTACCTGAACCCCAAGGCCGCAGCCACATTTGGCAAGGATGGGCATTTTCTTGAAGCCAACCACGCATGGACCGACCTGGCCGGAGTCACTGCAGAAGAACTCACGCACACCAAATTGAGCTCTCTACTGTTACTGGGCAGCGAAGATCATGAGCTTGGCTACCCGAGAGACTTGTTCACAGGAAAGCTTCCCAAGTGCGTAGCAAAGTCGAAGATGCTCACCAAAGGTCGGGGTGAAGTTGCTGTAGAGCTAATCTTCTCCCCCTTAGCGCCAGGGGCGGTCCACGACAGCTACGCCGTCGTAGTTGCGGTTCCTGTCGCAAGAATCTCTTTAAAGAGAATACTTAAAAGAATCCTGCTGGAGCTCGGGCTAACTCCACCGAAACGCCCCTTGGCCGCCACGCAAGAAAAACTGGAGGATGCGGCGAATGCCGCCGTCAACCAAGCCTATAGCCACATAATCCGCGTAATCAATCGAGCAACCGAAGAGCAGTCTAAAATAGCTCACCACAAAGGTGGTAACAGGTGAGGGATCGAGCCACTATCAACTCAATTCCGGGCGATGAGTGGCTTGGAACCACCGTTCTCGACCATGTGCGCCAGCTCCACAACTACTCACCAGATATCGCAGATAAAGTACTTGAAATGGCTGCAGAACAGCTCAAGTTTCAACGCGAAATGGACGAGAAGCAAAGTCGACACACCTGGCGGCTCGAATGGGCATGGTTTGGCTTCAGAGTACTGATGGCCACTCTCGGATTCACGGCATTGGTAGTCTATTCCACCGTTTCTGTAAGGCTCATAGAGTCGGGTGATGCGCTGCATGCGAGCCTTGTTCTCGGCGCGGGTACAGCATCTGTTGTCGCCATCTTCGTGACAGGTCGTAGCGCAGGACCGCTTCTCGTCCGGAAGAGGGCGGATCACACCACGTCCGCGCCAGCAGACCGCCTGGACGACTAGTCAGATCGCAGTGGTCCAGCGAGCGGAGATCCTCCCGTCGTGAAGGTGCCCTTTGGGACGTTCAACGTCTCGAAGGGCACCTTCATGACGTGGATCAGAAGCCGTAGATCTGGAACTTGAAGCTGGCCGAACCGCTGGTGCCGTTGGCCTCCTTGGCGGTCACGGTGACCGTCGTGGTGCCCGCAGTCGTCGGCGTACCGGAGATCAGACCCGAGGAGCTGATCGTCACACCGGCGGGCAGACCCGTCGCGGAGAAGGTCAGCGCACCACCGTCACTGGCAGTGGCCTTCACCTGGATGTTCTGGAACAGCTTGTACCCCTTGAAACCCCACTGGTCACCAGGACTGGTCACCGTGACGGTACCGGTGGGCGGCGGGGTGTCGCCGACCGTCCACTTGAAACTGGTGTTGCCGGACGCCTTGGTGTCGTCGGTGACGGTCACCGTGACGTTCGAGGTGCCCGCGGTGCTGGCGGTGCCGGTGATCAGGCCGCTGGCCGAGTCGATGGACAGCCCGGCGGGCAGGCCGCTGGCGCTGTAGGTCAGCTTGGCGCTGGACGAGGAGTCGGTGGCCTTGATCTGGAGGTTCACCGAGCCGCCGACCTTGGTGGTCTGGTCACCGGGGTTGGTGACGCTCACGGTGTTGCCGGTGGGCGTGCCGTTGAGCACGGTGAACAGCCCGCTGCCGTTGTACGAGCCCCAGCCGGTGACCTGGTCGTAGCCGGCCTTCGCGCTGAAGTCGGTGTTGCTGCCGGAGGTGATGTCGTGGAACGCCTTGCCGTAGTCGGCACCGGCACCGATCTGGTAGAAGGCCTGGTTGCCGTTGCCGAGCTTCTTACCGGCCTTCTGGTTGTACAGCGCGGCCCAGCCGGCCCACATCGGCGCGGCGCAACTCGTGCCGCCGTACTGCTTCCAGCTGCCCTGGGTGTAGATCGCGTAGCCGGTCTGCGGGTCCGCGTCCAGTGCCACGTCGGGCTCGGTGCGCTTGCCGTTGACCCCGGTCTGCCAGCTCGGCGCGTCGAACACGGTGGAGGTACCGCCGCCGGAACCGCTCCAGCCCCGCTCGGAGCCGTAGGTGTTGTTGCTGCCCACGGTGAGCGTGGTGCCGCCGACACCGGTCACCGAGGGAGAGGTCCCCGGCCAGCCGGCCGAGACCACGCTGGACCCGGAGTTGCTGCGGGTGCAGCCGCGCGAGCCGTCGTCGCCGGTGGCGGCGAAGAAGCTCTGGCCCTGCGCCTCACCCTGCTTGTAGGCGTTGTTCACGTTGGTCATCTGCGAGGTGGCCATGTCCTTCTCGCACAGGCCCCAGGAGATCGACGTGATGGACGCCTTGTTGTCCTTCACGATCTGGTTGACCATGTTCAGCTCGCCGGGATCGCTGTTCTCGGCCTCGTACACCAGCGTGGACGCCTTGGGCGCCATCGCCTGCACCAGCTCGATGTCCAGGGTCACCTCGTCCTGGCCGGCGCCCGGGTTCGAGTCGTAGTTCTGGCCGTTGACCGGAACCGTGACCGGGGCCGAGGAGCCCAGGTTGTAGTTCTTGTCGTAGTAGGCGATGTCGGACTGCTTGTAGCCGTCGAACTCGTAGAGCACGACGGTCTGCCCGCTGCCGTCCCCGCCGATCGGGTTGGTGTTGTAGATCGAGCGCAGGGCGTCGGGCGCCAGGCCCGAGGCGTTCGGGTTGGCGCTGGGCGCGGCGACCTCGCTGTGCTTGCGCACCGCGTGGTTGTCCAAACCGGACACACCCTGCACCAGCTCGGCCACGCCGCTGGGCAGCAGCGGTGCCGAGTCGTTGGCGAAGAACTGGCGGTTGGCCGCCGGGTCCTGGTAGACGCCGAGCCTGGTGCCGAACGCGGCGCTGACCTGCTCGGCGCTGCCGGTGGCGTTGACGACCTGGTTGTTGGTGCCGGTGACGTGCAGGCCCTTGCCCGTCAGGAAGGAGCTGACGCGGTCCAGCTCGGCCTTGGTGGGGCCGAAGCGGTCGGCGAACTGCTGCGGGGTCAGGTAGTGCCCGTACATGGCGGATCTCGGGTTGCTGACCTGGGCCAGGAACCCGTCCAGCTCGGCGGTGTTGTGCAGCTTCAGGCCGACCGCGACCGACAGCTGCCGGTCGGCGGGCAGGTCACCGGCGCGGTGGCTGGTGGCCACGGCCGGGTTGACGTTGCCCGGCACGGCGACCTGGGCCTGCGCGGCCTGGGCGACGCCGCCCAGTGCCACCGCGGCGACGATCGGCAGGGGCGCGATCGCCAACGCGATCGCACGGACTTCTCTTCTCACAGGATCCTCCTGGGCAGGGCTGAGGAAACTCGGGACTCGCGGGAGTCGACGGCTGGCGCGGGCGGCCGGGTACCCCCGAACGCCACGCCCGGACCGGCCGCCGTAGGGGAAACACGGCAGCGGAGTCCGGTCAACTCCCGAAGCGGTTCAAGCACAGACCATTTCAGACAGGTCACCGACCCGTTCCACGACGAGCACAAATCCCTCTTGAACTGCACCGATCACACCAGGTGGCGAAATTGGCCGCAGGTGGACCGGAAACGGTTCAGCAGAGTTCGAGCAGGTCACCCGCTGGGAATCGGACATCCCGCGAGTCGGCGTTTCCCCGTGGCGACGCACGATGTTCACCGTGGTCACGGCCAGGTCAGGCTGGCAGCGGACAACACGGCCAAGTCCGAAAAAAGGGACAGAACCGACGTGCGACAACCAGTGAGGCGAACGACGTGCGGGCATTGTGGAGCTGTCCTTCCTTGCCGGGCGAAGGGGCAGGGACCTCGTCGAAGGACTGTTCTTAAGTGTTATGACGCATATTCAGTTGATCCTCACGAAGTAAATGCCAAGCCGCAACCGAACGTCAAGGGGCAAAGGAAGGGCTATTGTTCGCACTGCGTCAACGGTGAATGCGCGGAGCCCCGTCCTGACCCTGGGTTACCCCGCTCGGCGCACTCGGACCACGGCGGACTGGTCACCAGCCGCCGTCCGGCTTCCCCGCAGACACCGCGAGTGCGTGCGGTGCGTCCGTTCGGGGAGAGGGCGGAGCAGGTGCCCCCGATAGTGCGCAGCAGACCACACCAACGCCGGACGCGCGTAGAAGGTGATCACTCCTAGCATTGCCGCGGTGACAGAGCGCACTCTGCCACATTCCTGGTGTCCGGTCAGGCGGACGGGCGGGAGTTCCAGTGCAGACCAGCAAGATCGGAGAGAAATTAGCTTCGCCAGTGGGACCGACGGTGGTCCCCGCACCGCGCGCGGTGCCCAGCAGAACGGGGGTGGCCCAAGCACTGACAGTGGGCGTCGAGGAGGAGTTCCTGCTCGTCGACTACCGGACCCGGCGGGTCGCGGCACGGGCACCACTGGTGCTGAGCGCGAACGCGGGCAAACTGCCGGGATTGCACCCGGAGATCACCCAATTTCAGGTGGAAACGACAACAACGGTGTGCCACACCATGGAGGAGGTGTCCCGGCAGCTGTCCACCAGCCGGGCGAAACTGGCCAGTGCCGTGCGCCAGCACGGGCTGCGACTGGCCGCGGTCGGAGCCCCGGTGCTGGGCAGGGCGGTGCCACCACCGCTGACCGACAACCCCCGCTACCACCAGATGGCCGCGGAGTACGGCGCGGTCACCGACGGGCTGTCGATCTGCGGTTGCCACGTGCACGTGGGCATCCCGGACCAGGAGGCGGGCATCAAGGCCAGCAACCACCTGCGTCCCTGGCTGCCGATCCTGTTGGCGCTCAGCGCGAACTCGCCGTTCTGGGAGGGCCGGGACACCGGCTACGCGAGCTGGCGCTACCTGGTGTGGGCGCGCTGGCCCAGCGCGGGACCGCCACCGGTCTTCGAGTCGCCCGACCAGTACGAGCACGCCGTGCGCGCACTGCTACAGGCGGGCGCGGCGATGGACCGGGGCATGGCCTACTGGGACGTGCGGCTGTCGCACCGGCACCCGACGATCGAGCTGCGGGTGTGCGACGTGGCGGCCACCTCCGAGGAGGCGGTGCTGATCGCGGCGCTGGCACGGGCGATGGTGGCCACGGCGCTGGCCGATGACCGGCCTCCCCTGCCGATGCCGCAGCACGTGCTGCGGGCGGCGACCTGGCGGGCGGCCCGCGACGGGCTGGACGGCTACTGCGTCAACCCCGTCACCGGGCACACCCTGCCCGCACCGGTGCTGCTCAAGCAGTTGATCGGACGAGTGCGGCCGGCGCTGGAGGAGGCCGGGGACCTCGACCTCGTCCTGGACTCGGCCGCGGAGCTGGTGGCCAAGGGCTGCGGGGCACACCGGCAGCGCAAGGCATACGCCCGCACAGGCAAGCTCACCGACGTGGTCGACCTGCTGACCGCGCAGACCGCCGGCGCCGCGGACCTGGTCTAGGCGTCAGCGCAACCGGGGCTCACTCCCCCACCTGTCCGTCGGCCAACTCGCGCAGGACGTCGAGGTGGCCGACGTGGCGGGCGGTCTCCTGGCACACGTGGGCCAGGACCCAGCGCACCGTCCGGTGCTGCCCGTGCACCTCGCGCCGGGCCAGGTCCTCTGGGGCCATGCCGGACAGGGCATCGCGGGACAGGACCCACTCCCGCTGGTACGCCGCGACAACGGAGTCCGGCGTGTCCTGTTCGGACAGTCGGAAGTCGATGTCGCGGTCCGGGCTGTCCCAGGCGTTGGGCAGCTGGACCCCGCCGCCGACCAACGAGATCCACCAGCGCTCCACCGAGGTCAGGTGCTTGATCACGCCCAGCGCGCTGAACAGCGGGGAACTGGGCAGCGGGGTGGCAGCGGCCTGCTCCCGGCTGAGCCCGGCCAGCTTGTTCACCGCGGTGGCGCGCAGGAAGTCCAGGAACTCCCACTGCAACCGCAGTTCGTCCCGTGCGACCTGCTCCGGCCAGCTCCTCGAAACTGTGTTCGACATGCCCCGGATGCTAGTTCACCGTGAGTTTCGCGGTCAGGCTGCGGCGTCGGCCCAGGCCAGACGGATCGCCTGGATTTGTTCGGGGGTGGGGTCGTCGGTCAGGTCGGCACGGAATTGGGCGGCGATGAGTACGCGGCGGAGCTTGGTGAGCATGTCCTGGTAGCTAGGGGGGTTTGGTGGTGTACCAGCGGGCGCGAGGTCCGTGCTCGGTGACGACCTTGGGTGAATGCCCGGCCAGGTGGTACCAGACCACGACGAGGGTTTGGGCGAGCATCACAAACGGTGCGGTGCGCTCGACCGCTCGTCGGGTGCGGTTGCGGGCCTCTCCTGCTCCGGTGATGTGTTTGGCGTCGGCGAGGGCGACTTCGATGGCCCAGCGGGCGGCGTAGCACTCGATGATCCGCGCTGCGGGTGTGGTGAGGTCGGTGGTGACCAACGCGAAGCCGGGTTTGCGGGGTTCGCGTACGGCGAGCACGCGGATCGGTTGGCTGCGGAACACGCCGTACCACAGGCACCGACGTTCGTGCACGGTGACCGTGCTGGTCCGACCGTAGCGGGTCACCGTGGTTGGCACGCCGGGAGTTGCCGCGGCTAGCTCGGCCGGGGTGCCGATCCGCTCGCCGCGGACGCGGGGGCGGCCCCGCCGCCGCAACGGCCGTGCCTGGGCGGTGTCGGGGTGGGCCTCGTAGAGGCCGGCGTGGCGCGGCGGCGGGCCGGTGAGGGTGACGCTATCCGGCAGGTGCCGCAGCGTGCGGCACAGGTAGGCGCCGTCGGCGACCACATGGACACGCCGGTCGGGGCGGGCGCGGGCGATCAAGGTGACCAACTGGAAGGCCAGCGCGGGCTTGCTCGGGCCGCCCGGCTGCCACAACCGGAACAGCACCGACAGCGCGATCGGACGCTGCAGGAACGGCAACTCGACCACGAGGGCCGCGACGACGAACGTGGCGAACGTGGCGAAGGTGAAGCACGGCTGGAACGCGTCCAGTAAGCACCGCAACGACTTCGACAGGTGTGGCCGAGGCACAAGCCACGGATCCTGGCCCCGCGATCCGGCGCATGGGCACGCGACACGCCACCAGTACCACCAGCCGCCGCCTCATGGGCGATGTGGACACGATCACTGGTGCGTCGTGCGTTGCGGGGAGGTCAGGTAGGCCAGGGCCATCTCGGTGGTCTCGTCGGCCCAGCTGGTCCAGGTCAATCCGTCCGGCCAGGACTGGCAGGTGGCGGCCCGGTGCACGCATGAGCTGGTGATGGTGCGGGCGGCCACCCGCAGGGCCAACCCGGGGTTCGCCCTGCGGATGTCGTCCCGGTACGGCTCGGCGGCCTCGGCGAGGGCGTCCTGGATGACCGCGAGCGCCAGCAGGCCGCGCTCGACCCTTTCCGCGCGTTGGCCGCTGAGCAGGTCGGGGAAGATCCGGTCGTGGTGGGAGAACGTGCGTGCCATCGCGTGGGTGAACGCGGCGACCACGCCGTCCAGTCCGGACTCCGCGCAACGGAGTGCCTCCGCGACACCGGTTTCCAGCTGGCCGAGCAGCTGGTCCTTGACCGCGTGGAGCAGTTGCTCCTTGCCGGTGAACCGCCGGTAGATCGCGCCAACGGACACGCCAGCGTGTTCGGCGACCGCCGCGACCGTGAACTCCTCGATGCCGCTGGTGGCCAGCACGTGCTCGGCGGCGGCCAGCACCTTCCGCAGGGACATCCGGCTGCGGGCTTGCTGCGGAGGGCGGAAGGCGGGGTCGGCGTGCTGCTGGCTCACCGGTGTGACGTTACTGCCCGCCGAGGGACGGGTGGCCGCCACCCAGATGCGAATGATAATTTGCGTTCACATCTGGCGCGGCACCGTCGCCCGGCGCAGGCGCACGACAGGAGGGGGATACCCATGCGAATCGACCGCGACGTGACCGTCCCGACCAGGGACGGCACACCGATCGTCATCGACGTGTTCCGGCCCGACGGCGAGCAACCGGTGCCCGTGATCGCTTCGATGAGCCCCTATGGCAAGGACGTGCACTGGCCGGAGCGCTACCCCATGTACGAGCTGGTCGACCAGGGCGAGCACATGGTGTGGGAGACGCCGAACCCGCAGTGGTGGACCGAACGCGGGTACGCCGTCGTCCGTGCCGACGCGCGCGGCACCGGCAAGTCCGCCGGCCGCCTCGACGTCCTCAGCCGCAAGGACGCCGAGGACTTCTACGAGGTCATCGAATGGTGCGGCGTGCAGCCGTGGTCGACCGGCAAGGTCGCCAGCAGCGGCATCTCCTGGTACGCGATGATGGGCTGGCACGTCGCCGCGCTCCAGCCGCCGCACCTGGCCGCGATCGTCGCCTGGGAGGGCTGCACCGACTTCTACCGGGAATGGGGCCGCCAGGGCGGCATCTACACCAACGCCACCGAGAGTTGGTGGCAACGGCAGATCATCCCGCAGTTGGGCGGCGAGGACCACGCCAGCATGCCCGAGGACCTCAGATCACGCGAGCTGCTCGACGACTGGTACCGCGAGCGAACCGTCGACCTCACCCAGGTGCGGGTGCCCGTGCTGTCGGCGGGGAACTGGGGCTCGATCCACCTGCACCTGCGCGGCAACATCGAAGGGTGGCTCGACGCCGCCTCCGAGCACAAATGGCTCGTGGTCCACGTCGGCTCCCACATCGACCCCTACTACGCGGACTGGGCCAAGGACCTCCAGTTGCGGTTCCTGCAACGCTTCCTCGGCGGCGACCAGACCGCGATGGACGGCGTCCCACCCGTCCGGCTCGCGATCCGCCGCGGCCACGACGTCGAATGGCGCGACGAACAGGACTGGCCGCTTCCCCGCACCCAATGGCGCCAGCTCTACCTGGGGCAGAAGGAACTCAGCTGGCACCAGCCAGCCGAGGACCGGACGCCGTACCCGGCCACCTTCGACTTCACCGCCACCGAACGGCTGGAACTCACCGGCCCGCTCGCCCTGCGGCTGTGGGTCTCGCACATCGCCGACGACCTGGACGTCTTCGTCCAACTCGAACAGTACGAGGTCGACGGCCAGCGCATCCCCGCGATCGGTCCCGGCGGGACGGCCACACCGGTGCCGATGGGCATCGGCTGGCTGCGCGCCTCCCACCGCAAACTCGACCCCGAACGCACCCTTCCGCACCGCCCGTGGCACAGCCACGACGAGATCCAGCCCCTCGAACCCGGCGTGCCAACCCTGCTCGAAGTGGAGATCTGGCCCACCTCCATCACACTCGAACCCGGGCAACGCCTCCAACTGCGCGTCCAAGCCGAGGACGACAACATGGGACTGCTCGCCCACAACGACCCGGACGACCGCAAGAGCGGACACGGTGCCACCATCCACCTCGGCGGCGACCACGCCTCACACCTGTACGTGCCGGTCATCCCCCACTGACACGGCAAACCGTGTTGTGCCAACGTCGCTTGCTTACGGTGCGGTGGACGACTGGTGGCCGTTCAGCAGCACAGGCAGTGCACGATGTCCGTTGGAGATGAACGAGTCCAGGTGTCGTAGCTCGTCCGGGGCAATCGCGAGTGTCATGTTCGGGAACCGCTCGAACAACGCCGGTAGTGCGATCGCCGCCTCCAGCCGGGCCAGTGGCGCGCCGAGGCAGTGGTGCACGCCGTAACCGAACGCGACGTGCGACTTGTCGGTGCGGGTGAGGTCGAACTGGTCGGCGTCCTGCCCGTGCAGTGCCGGGTCACGGCCGGCGGCCGCGTAGCCGGCCAGAATCGCCTCGCCCTGTCGGATGACGACCTCGGCGACGTGGATGTCCTCGACCGCGTACCGCAATGGCAGGTGCGCGACGGGCGCCTGCCAGCGCAGCGTCTCCTCGACCGCGTCCGGCCAGCCGATCTGCCCGGCGCGCAGCAGGACGAGTTGGTCGGGATGGGTCAGCAGCGCGGTGATTGCCTGGTCGAGCAGGTTCACGGTGGTTTCGTGGCCGGCAGAGATGAACAGGATCAGGGTGTCCAGCAGTTCGGTCTCGTCCAGCCGGGCGCCGTCGTCCTCGCTGTGAGCGGCAATGAGCGCGGTGGTGAGGTCCTCGCCGGGGGTCACGCGTTTGGCGGCGACGAGGTCGGTGAGGATCGTGTGGATGTCCTGATACGCGGCCAGCACTGTCTGCTGGCCTGCCGAGGTCTGGAAGAAGGTATCGACGGCGTGGCGTAACCCGGGGCGGGCGGAGTCGGGCACCCCGAACAGTTGACAGATCACCTCGATGGGCATCGGATAGGCGAAATTCTCGCGCAGGTCAACGGGTTTGTCCGTGGGCATGGCCGCGAGCGCCGCCAGCAGGTCGGTGACGATCTCGGTGATCCGGGGTTGCAGCGTGGCGATCCGACGCGCGGTGAATGCCTGTGTCACCAGCGAACGCAGCCGTTTGTGGTCGGCGCCGTAGGCGGTGAACATGTTCCGCACCGAGACCCACACGAGCAACGGCCAGTCCTTGCTGACCTCGGCCAACGCCGGCCAGTGTTGCCGGGCGTCCTTGGACACGCGGGGGTCGCTGAGCAGGCTGCGCAGCAGCTCGTAGTTCGTCACCGACCAGGCCACCACACCGCCTGGCAGTTCGACCCGGGCAAGCGGACCGTGTTCGCGCAGCCGCTCGTTCTCGGCGTGGATGTCGTGGCCGTTCGGGTCCAGCGCGAGGGGGTGCGTCACCAGCGATCTCCCTTATCTAAGGGAAGTGAAGCGATTTCAGTGTGCCAGCGGACCCATCGTCCAGCTATTCGCCAATCGGTGATGTTTGACATCTTGTCGCCGCGAGCGGTCATTCGCTCAACAACGACCATCCGCTATTGCCGCTGAGTGCGCACCTCCGAGCATCGAACGCGTGGGCGACCAGGGCGCGAAGGTCGAGAGTTCACCCGGGCGCGCGGTGGTGCCCGCAGGCGACGGCACGGGACGATCAGCCCGTGAACCACGACGCCACCTCACTGGACGGCTTACGCTTCGAGGGCGACCCGCTGGCCGATGCCGTGATCGCCGACCTGGTGTCCACCGGGCAGATCGCGGCGGTCAACCGGGTCCTCGCCCAGTTCCGGCACAACGACCAGCCGGTGCCACAGGACCTGCCCGCCTCGGTGCGGGACTACCTGGTCACCACCGACGACCCGCCGGAGTGGGCCGACCTGGACCGAGTGGCACGGGCCTACGAGTTCTTCGTGGACGACGGGGTGCACGTGGCCTCCGTGCTGTCCTTCGGCGCCATGGTCAACTGCTACGCGCAGCCCCGCCCCTCGCGGGTGCTCACGCTGACGCACCGGCTCAACCAGCCCCACCGGCGCCTGTCGGAGACCTCCCAGTTCGTGCTGAACATGATGGGGCGCAACCCCTTCGGCTCCGGCGGCGCGTTCGTGCCGACCATCCAGAAGACCCGGCTGATCCACGCGGCGGTGCGGCACCTGATCACCGAGTCCGGGGAGTGGGACACCGCCGCCGAGGGCGTCCCCATCTGCCAACTGGACCTGCTCGGCGCGATGCTGATCTTCTCCGTGCAGGTGGTGCAGGGCATGCGCCGCATCGGCGTCTCGGTCACCGAGGAGGAAGCCGAGGACTACTACTACGTCTGGCAGGTCACCTCGGCCCTGCTCGGCATCCGCACCGAGGCCGTGCCGAAGACCTACGCCGAGGCGGCCGCGCTGAGCGCCACGCTGGTGGAGGCGAGCTACGGCCCCTCCCCCGAGGGCGTTGTGCTGACCCGCTCCCTGCTCGACCTGTACGAGAAACTGGTGCCGGGCAAGGCGTTCGACGGGGTGGTGCCCGCGATGGTCCGTCAGGTGGTCAATCCCGAGGTCGCCGACTGGCTGGGCGTGCCGCACTCGCGGGGCTGGACGAGGCTGGTCGGTGCCGGGACCCGCCTGATGCGGCTGCTGGAACGCTCCGAGGACAACAGCCGCGTGGCCCGCGCGGTGCTGGACAAGGCGGGGCAACTGCTGCTGACGGGCAGCGCACGCACCCTGTCCTCGGGCCAGCCCACCTCGCTGTGCATCCCGGAGGACCTGCGGCAGCGCTGGTCGGCCGAGGGGCGCAAGATAGGTCCATGATCACTCGTCGCGAACTGCCCACCGACCACGCGGCCGTGCACGCGGTGCACAGCGAGGCCTTCGGCCAGCCGCTGGAGGCCGATCTCACCGAAGCGCTGCGCGCCGACGAGGGCTTCATCCCCGAACTGTCCATTGTGGCCGTTGTCGATGATCACGTTGTCGGACACGTCATCTGCACCCGTGGGCACGTGGGCGAAGCCCCCGCGCTGGGGCTGGGACCGCTCGGGGTGGCGCGCGGGCACCAGCGGTCCGGGGTGGGCAGGGCGCTGGTGCACGCGGTGCTCGGCGCGGCCGACGCACTGGGCGAGCCGCTGGTGGTGCTGCTCGGGGACCCGGGCTACTACAGCCGGTTCGGCTTCGAGCTCGCGGTGCCGTTGGGCATCACCCCGCAGCAGGCCGAGTGGGAGCCACACTTCCAGGTCAGGCGGCTGACCACGTACCGGCCCGGACTGCGCGGACCGTTCCGCTACTCCGCGCCCTTCGACCTGATCTAGGGCTCAGCGCGCGCGGCCCGCATCGCGGCGCTGCCGCCAGCTCACTCCGGGCAACGCCTGCCCGCGCAGCGCCCCGTGCAGCGCGGGCAGGGTGGCCCCGAGCACGGCGCGCACGGTGTCCTCGCCGATCTCCGGTGAGGACAGGTAGAGCAGGTTCGTGGTGGAGGCGTGCGAGGCCAGCACGAAGGCGTAGTCCTCGTCGATGCCGGGCAGCCGCTGCCGGGTCTGCGCGATCTGGCCGTCGAACATCTCCAGGGTCTGCTCGTCGTAGGGCCCGGACAGGTAGTAGGCGGCGGCCCCCCGGTGGCGCTGGGCGATGCGCCGCAGCCGCAGGTTGACCGTGATCAGGTACTCGGTCCAGTCCGCCACTTCGGGCGCGGTCACCTCCAGCGAGGACAACACGCGCGCCCCGGCCAGCACACGCAGGGCCTCCCGGCTGCGCACGTAGTTGTAGATCGTGCTGTCGCGCACCTCCAGCCGCCGCGCCACCTCGGTGACGGTGAACGAGTCCAGGCCGACCTCCTCCACCACGTCCAGGATCCGCCCCAGCTCCAGGCTGGCCGGACGGCCGACAGCACGCTTGCCCATGCCCGGATCCTAGGTACGCCGCCACCGGCCCCTGGTCACCGACACGAGTTTATGAGACGCTCTCGTTAATCGAGTGCGAGGGGGATCCGGTGCGGCGCAGCGCGTGGTTGACGGCCGTGGTCGCGGGCATCGGCCTGCTCGCGGCCTGCGCCCCCTCCCCCGCGACGGGGTCGGCGCCTGCCGAGCCGGGCTTCCCGGTGACGATCAGCCACGCCAAGGGCTCGGCCACGGTCGGGCACCGGCCCCGGCGCGTGGTGGTGCTCGGCTCGGCGGACGCGCAGATCGCCTCGGCCCTGGACCTGCCGGTGGTCGCGGCGGTGCGCAGCCCGTCCAGCGCCGACGGCAACTGGCCGGGCCTGGCCAAGCCGCTGCCCGCCGCGGTGCTGACCCTCGACGCGCTCAACCCCAGGTTGGAGGCCGTCGCCGCGGCGGCGCCCGACCTGATCCTGGCCACCTCGGCCCAACCGGCGTACGGCGCGGTGTACGACAAGCTCGCCGCGATGGCGCCGGTGATCACCTACCGGCACGGGCTGTTGCAGGACGACGGGGACGAGCTGGTGACGATGATCGGGCAGGCCGCGGGCGAGGAGGCGCGGGCCCGTGAGCTGGTGGCGAGCTCGCACGCCGCGATCGAGGCGGTGAAGCGGGAACTGCCGGGACTGGCGGGCAGGAAGGTGGCGTTCGGGCAGTACACCGGGGGCAAGACCTACCTGGCCGCCAGCGATCACGCGCTGTCGGTGCGGCTGCTCGGGCAACTCGGGCTGCGCGTGCCGGAGCAGCTGTCCGCGCTGGCCGGGCAGGCCGAGGGCTACGCCGCCTCCTTGGGCATGGTCACGCCCAGCGCGGAGAACCTCGGTGTGCTCGACAGCGCCGACCTCGCGCTGATCAGCACGTACGGCAGCGGGGCCCGCGAGGAGTTCACCCGCATCCCGCTGGTGGCGAAGTCCTCGCTCGCGGCGAGGGGTCGGCTGAACCTGATCAACCAGGACCTGGCCACGACCCTGCTGACCCCGACCCCGGCGACCACCGGCTACCTGCTGGAGCAGCTCAAGCCCTTGCTGGCCAAGGCGGTGAGCTGAGGCGTGCACAGCATCAGCGCGGGCATCCGCAGGGTCATGGCGAGACGCGGGCACCAGGTGCTGACCTGTCCGGTGACCTTCGTGGGCAGCAGGCAGATCAGTGCGAACTACCACCGGGTCACCCTGCGGGGCGAGGGCCTGCGCGGCTACCGCGACCCGTTGCCCGGGGACGCGTTCAAGCTCGCGCTGCCCGCGGTCCGCTGCTACACCGTGCAGAGCTTCGACCCGGACAGCGCCACGCTGGAGTTCGACCTCTTCGTACGGCCACAGGGCTTCGGCGCGCGCTGGCTGCGCACCGCACGCCCCGGCGAGGAACTGTCCCTGACCGGGATGCGGGTGGACTTCCACCGGGTGCCGGACGCCCACCACCTGGTGATCGCCGACACGGCCGGGATTCCCGCCGCGGCAACGATCCTGCGGTCCTGTGTGCGCGCCGAAGCCGTGGCCCGGGCCGACCCCGGCGACCGCGGCCTGCTCCCGGAGCGCACCCGCTGGGCCAGCGGTGCACTGCTCGACGCGGTGCGACCGCCAGACCCCGGCACGCAGGTGTGGATCGGTGCCGAACACGCCGTCGCGCAACAGATCCGCAAGTACCTGCTGCACGAATGCGCCGTACCGCAAGAAAACCTGCACGCCAGTCCATATTGGACCAGTGGACTCGACTGGGAGAGGACCTTCGCCGAGTCCATGCGCAGGTTCACCGACGCGGCGGCGGCCGGACTCGACACGGGCGATCCGCTGCTGTTGCAGGCACTCGCCTTCGAGTGACCCACGAGCCCCGGGGGAGGGATCGTGTCCGCCAGCGCACACCCCCAGACTGCGCGGCGACACGAGGACCGGCGCGGCCGTTCCCCAGCAGCCGCGCCGGTCCGTTCACCCGGTACGACAGAAGCGCCCGGGATGTCCCGGGCGCTTCTGCGAATAGTTGCTCAGCAGTCAGTCGGCTGGATCAGGTCCCACCGGTTGCCGTACAGGTCGCGGAAGACCGCGACCGTGCCGTAGGGCTCGTGGCGGGGTTCCTCCTCGAACTCGACACCCGCCGCCTTCATGCGCGCGTGATCGCGGTCGAAGGACTCGGTGTTCAGGATCCAGCCCACGCACCCGCCGGTCTGGTCCCCGACCCTGGCCTGTTCCACGGGGGTCGAGGCCCTGGCCAGCAGCAAGGCGGTCTCCCGCGTGCCCGGTGGGCGCACGACCACCCACCGGGTCACCTCGTCGACCCGGGTGTCCTCCAGCAGGTCGAAGCCGAGTGCGTTGACGTAGAAGGCAATCGCCTCCTCGTACTCGCGCACGAGGAGGGCCACCAGTCCCAGATGGGCCATGCCTCAGACGGTGAAGCCGAGTGCCCGCAGCTGGTCGCGGCCGTCGTCGGTGATCTTCTCCGGGCCCCACGGCGGCATCCAGACCCAGTTGATCCGGAAGTCGGAGACCAGCCCGCCGCCGGGTCCGCCGGTCAGCGCGGCCTTGGTCTGGTCCTCGATGACGTCGGTCAGCGGGCAGGCCGCCGAGGTCAGCGTCATGTCCAGGGTGCAGACCCCGTCCTCGTCCACGCGGATGTCGTAGACCAGACCGAGGTCCACCACGTTGATGCCCAGCTCGGGGTCGACCACGTCGCGCATGGCCTCCTCCAGGTCCTCCACCGACGGTACGTCGGCACGAGGAGCCTGCTCGGGCAGGCTCGCGGCAGTCCGGTCCAGCTCGGACTCGCCTGTGGTGGTCACTGGTCCACCTTCCTCTCCATGCGCGCGTGGCAGGCGTGCAACGCGGTCAGGTCAACAGTCAACGGGAACGGGTAGTCGGTCTCGAACAGCCCCTCGGCCCTGGCCGCCACCCGGTACGCGCCCTCGTGCAGGCGGTACGCGGTCAGCGACCCGGCTCCGGCGAGGTCGACCACCCAGTAGTTCGGGATGCCGGCGCGGGCGTACTCCACCGGCTTGAGCACGGTGTCGGTGGACACCGAACCCGGGGAGAGCACCTCCACGGCCACCAGCACCTGCTGCGCGGTCAGCGCGGGCGCGTCCGCACCGACCAGGTCCTCCGCGTACACCACGACATCGGGTACCCGCACGCAGGCGGGGTACTCGGCCTTGGTCACGACCTCCACGCAGAACAGGCAGCTCCACGCGCCGGGCAGCTGCTCGTTGAGGGCCAGCGCCAGGCCGGACACGGCGCGCTGGTGCGCGAGCTCCGGGTGGGGGCGCGCGATCAGCACCCCGTCCTGGAGCTCGTAGTGGCGGCTGTTGTCCTCGGGGAGCTCCAGGAACTCCGCCAGGCCCAACAGGTGGTCCGCCTGCGGGATCATCAGGTCCCGGCCACCCTCGCCACCGCGTCCTTGAACGCCATCCAGCCCAGCAGCGCGCACTTCACCCGCGCAGGGTACTTCGCCACACCGGCGAAGGCGACCCCGTCCTCCAGCACGTCCTCGTCCGGTTCCACCTGGCCGCGGCCCTGCATCAGCTCCAGGAAGGACTCCATGGTGCCGAACGCGTCGTCCACGGTGCGGCCGATCACCAGGTCGGTCATCACCGAAGTGGAGGCCTGGCTGATCGAGCAGCCCTGCCCGTCGTAGGACACGTCGAGCACCTTGGCCTCGCCGCCGGAGCCCTCCAGCTGGACCCGCACGGTGATCTCGTCACCGCAGGTGGGGTTCACGTGGTGCACCTCGGCCCCGAACGGCTCGCGCAGGCCGTGGTGGTGCGGGTTCTTGTAGTGGTCCAGGATGATCTCCTGGTACATCTGCTGAAGCTGCATCTCAGGCCACCCCGAAGAACTTCTGTGCCTCGCGCACGGCGTCCACCAGCGCGGTGACATCGTCGAGGTCGTTGTACAGGTAGAAGCTGGCCCGCACGCTGGCGGGCACCCCCAGCCTGCGGTGCAGCGGCCACGCGCAGTGGTGGCCCACGCGGATCTCCACGCCCAGGCTGTCCAGCACCTGGCCCACGTCGTGCGGGTGCACCCCGTCGACCACGAAGGCCACCGGGCCGGTGCGGTCCACCAGGTCGGTGGGGCCGACGATGCGCACGCCGGGGACCTCGGCCAGCCCGGCCAGCGTGGCGGCGGCCAGGTCGTGCTCGTGCGCGGCGACGCGGTCCATGCCCACCTCGGACAGGTAGTCCACCGCGGCGCCCAGGGCCACCGCCTGCGAGCTCATCGGCACGCCCGCCTCGAACCGCTGCGGGGGCGGCGCGAAGGTGGAGTGCTCCATGAACACGGTCTCGATCATCGAGCCGCCGGTGAGGAACGGCGGCATCACCGAGAGCAGTTCGGTGCGCCCGTAGAGCACGCCGATGCCCGAGGGGCCGAGCATCTTGTGCCCGGAGAACGCCGCGAAGTCCACGTCCAGCGCGGACAGGTCCACCGGCATGTGCGGCACCGACTGGCAGGCGTCCAGCACGGTCAGCGCGCCGACCTGCTTGGCGCGGGCCACGATGCGGGCCACCGGGTTGATCGTGCCGAGCACGTTGGACAGGTGTGTGAAGGCCACGACCCTCGTCCGCTCGGTGACCAGTTCGTCCAGGTTGGACAGGTCCAGCCGACCGTCGTCGGTGACGCCGAACCAGCGCAGGGTCGCGCCGGTGCGCTGCGCGAGCTGTTGCCAGGGAAGCAGGTTCGCGTGGTGCTCCATCTCGGTGACGACCAGTTCGTCACCGGGACCGAGCACGAACCGCTGCGCGGCCTGGTCCCCCGAGGTGGCCGCGTTGCCCATGGCGTAGGCGACCAGGTTGATGCCCTCGGTGGCGTTCTTGGTGAACACCAGCTCCTCGGCCCGCGTCCCGACGAAGCGCGCGATCTTCTCGCGGGCCTCCTCGTAGGCGTCGGTGGCCTCCTCGGAGAGCTGGTGCGCACCGCGGTGCACGGCAGCGTTGGAGTTCTCGACGAAGAACCGCTCGGCGTCCAGAACCTGTTTGGGCCGCTGGGAGGTGGCGCCGGAGTCCAGGTAGACCAGCCGTTTGCCGTCGCGCACGGTCCGGCTCAGGATGGGGAAATCCGCGCGCAGTGCTGCGACGTCCAGGGGTGCAGCGGTGGTGGTCACTGCCGGACGCCTCCTCTCCAGTCGGGATGTGCTGCTGGGTACAACGTCAGCCGGCGCTGGTGACTTCCTGCTTGCCGGTGTACTTCACGTAACCCTCGTCCTCCAGGCGCGCGGCGAGCTCCGCGCCACCGGACTCGACGATGCGCCCGCCCGCGAAGACGTGCACGAAGTCCGGGGTGATGTGCTTGAGGATGCGGGTGTAGTGGGTGATCAGCATGACGCCGACCTCGCCGCTGGCCCGGTACCGGTTGACCCCGTCGGAGACCACGCGCAGCGCGTCCACGTCCAGGCCCGAGTCGGTCTCGTCCAGGATGGCGATCTTCGGCTTGAGCAGGGCCAGCTGGAGGATCTCGTGCCGCTTCTTCTCGCCGCCGGAGAAGCCCTCGTTCACGCTGCGCTCGGCGAACGACGGGTCGATCTCCAGCTCGGTCATCGCGCCCTTGACCTCCTTGACCCAGTGGCGGACCTGCGGAGCCTCGCCACGGACCGCGGTGGCCGCGGTGCGCAGGAAGTTGGACATGGACACGCCGGGCACCTCGACCGGGTACTGCATGGCCAGGAACAGGCCGGCGCGGGCCCGCTCGTCCACCGACATCTCCAGCACGTCCTCGCCGTCGAGCAGGATCGAGCCGGAGGTGACCTCGTACTTGGGGTGGCCGGCGATCGCGTAGGACAGCGTGGACTTGCCGGAGCCGTTGGGGCCCATGATGGCGTGCGTCTGACCGGCCTCGATCGTCAGGTCGACGCCCTTGAGGATCTCCTTGGGGGCGTCGTCGGTGACGACCGAGACGTGCAGGTCCTTGATCTCCAGGGTGGCCATGGGTCCTTCGTTCTCCTGTGTGGCGGTGCGAAACAAGTCAGTTGGTCCGGGTGTCCACGTCGACGTGCACGTCACCGTCGATCACGGTGACCGCGTAGACGGGCACCGGCTCGGTGGCCGGTGGTGTGGACGGCGCCCCGGTGCGCAGGTCGAAGCACGAGCCGTGCAGCCAGCACTCCAGGCCGTTGCGGGTCAGCTCCCCCTCGGAGAGCGAGACCTCGGCGTGGGTGCACTCGTCGCGCAGCGCGTGCACCTGCTCGCCCTGGCGGACGAGCACCACGGGGGTGTCCGCCAGCTCGACCGCGAAGGGCTTGCCCTCGTCCAGGTCCGCCAGCGGACACACCCTGTGCACGCTCACGCTCCGACGGCCTGCAGCTCGGCCTCGATCGCGGCCTCCAGGCGCTCGCGCACCTCGGGCACCGTGATCTTCTGCAGCACCTCGTGGAAGAAGCCGCGCACCACGAGGCGACGCGCCTGCTCCACCGGGATTCCCCTGGCCTGCAAGTAGAACAGCTGCTCGTCGTCGAACCGGCCGGTGGCGCTGGCGTGGCCCGCGCCCTCGATCTCACCGGTCTCGATCTCCAGGTTGGGCACCGAGTCGGCGCGCGCCCCGTCGGTGAGCACCAGGTTCCGGTTGAGCTCGTAGGTGTTGGTGGCCTCGGCCGCCGCGCGGATCAGCACGTCGCCGATCCACACCGTGTGCGCGCCCTCGCCCTGCAACGCGCCCTTGTAGACCACGTTGCTGCGGCAGTTGGGCACCGCGTGGTCCACGAAGGTGCGGTGCTCAAGGTGCTGGTCGGCGTCGGCGAAGTAGAGCCCGGTCAGCTCCGCGTCCCCGCCCTTGTCGGCGTAGGTCACGGTGGGGCTGACCCGCACCAGGTCCCCGCCGAGGGTCACCACGGTGTGCTTGAGCACCGAGTCCCGGCCGACCTTGATGTGGTGCGCGCCCACGTGCACGGCGTCGTCGGCCCAGTCGTGCACGGTGACCACGGTCAGCCGCGCGCTGTCGCCGAGCACGACCTCCACGTTGTCCGCGTAGGTGCCCGAGCCCCGGTAGTCCAGCACGACCACGGCCTCGGCGAAGGCCTCGGCGCGCACCTGCACGTGCCCGAAGGCCACCCCGCCCTGGCCGGGCCCGGTCACGGTGACCAGGGTGGGCCGGGAGGCCTTGGTCTCCTTCGGCACGGTGACCAGGGTGGCGGTGGTGAACGCCGACCAGGCCTGTGCGGCCACCCGGTCCACGGGCACCCCGCCCTCGCCGATGCGCTGGTCGTCTCGGGCGACCCGCTCCACGCGGACCTCCGGCGACTCCCGCACCTCCACGGTGGCGGTGCCGCTGGCGACCGCCGTGCCGTTGTGCAGGCCGTTCAGCCGCTTGAGCGGGGTGAACCGCCAGTCCTCCTCGCGACCGCCGGGCACCTCGAAGGCGTCCACGTCGTAGGAGGTGAAGCGGTCGCCGCGCGAACCCAGCGGGACGACCTTGCCGCCGCCGTGCGAGTGCTCCGACAGCCCGTGCTGCGTCGTTGGCGCTGCCATCTCAGCCAACGGCCCCTTCCATCTGCAGTTCGATAAGCCGGTTGAGCTCCAGGGCGTACTCCATGGGCAGCTCGCGGGCGATCGGCTCCACGAAGCCGCGCACCACCATCGCCATGGCCTCGTCCTCGGTCAGTCCGCGCGACATCAGATAGAACAGCTGGTCCGCGCTGACCTTGGACACGGTCGCCTCGTGGCCCATGGACACGTCGTCCTCGCGCACGTCCACGTACGGGTAGGTGTCCGAGCGGCTGATCTGGTCCACCAGCAGCGCGTCGCACTTGACCGTGGAGGCCGAGTGGTGCGCGCCCTTGTTGACCCGGACCAGGCCGCGGTAGGAGGTGCGGCCACCGCCGCGCGCCACCGACTTGGACACGATCGTCGAGGAGGTGTGCGGGGCCAGGTGCACCATCTTGGCGCCCGCGTCCTGGTGCTGGCCCTCACCCGCGAAGGCGATCGAGAGCACCTCGCCCTTGGCGTGCTCGCCCATCAGGAACACCGAGGGGTACTTCATGGTGACCTTGGAGCCGATGTTGCCGTCGATCCACTCCATGGTCGCGCCCTCTTCGGCCTTGGCGCGCTTGGTGACCAGGTTGTAGACGTTGTTCGACCAGTTCTGGATGGTCGTGTAGCGGCAGCGGCCGCCCTTCTTGACGATGATCTCCACGACCGCGGAGTGCAGCGAGTCCGAGGAGTAGATCGGGGCGGTACAGCCCTCGACGTAGTGGACGTAGGCGTCCTCGTCGACGATGATCAGCGTCCGCTCGAACTGGCCCATGTTCTCGGTGTTGATGCGGAAGTACGCCTGCAGCGGGATGTCCACCTTGACGCCCTTGGGCACGTAGATGAACGAGCCGCCCGACCACACCGCGGAGTTCAGCGCCGAGAACTTGTTGTCCCCGCTGGGGATCACCGAGCCGAAGTACTCCTGGAACAGCTCGGGGTGCTCCTTGAGACCGGTGTCGGTGTCCAGGAAGATCACGCCCTGGGCCTCCAGGTCCTCGCGGATCTGGTGGTACACGACCTCGGACTCGTACTGGGCGGCGACACCGGCGACCAGACGCTGCTTCTCCGCCTCCGGGATGCCCAGCTTGTCGTAGGTGTTCTTGATGTCCTCGGGCAGGTCCTCCCAGGAGGCCGCCTGCTTCTCCGTGGACCGCACGAAGTACTTGATGTTGTCGAAGTCGATGCCCGACAGGTCCGAGCCCCAGTTCGGCATGGGCTTGCGCTCGAACAGCTTCAGGCCCTTGAGCCGGTGCTCCAGCATCCACTCGGGCTCGTTCTTCTTGGCGGAGATGTCCCGAACGACGTCCTCGTTCAGGCCCCGGCGGGCGCTCGCGCCTGCCACGTCCGAGTCGGCCCAGCCGTACTCGTAGTTCCCGAGCGTCGCCAGGGTTTCCTCCTGGGTGAGCGCGGGCTGTGCCGTGGTGGGCGTGCGCTGCTCGGCAGCGGCAGTCATGCGAGCTCCCCTCCGTCCGGGGTGGGTGTACTTGTCGTGTTCGGGGTCGTGCTGGGTGCCGGGGTCAGCGGGACGTGCGTGGTGCACGCCGCGTCACCGCGGGCGATCGTCGCCAGCCGCTGCACGTGGGTGCCGAGCATCTCGGCGAACGCCGCCGTCTCGGCCTCGCACAGCTGGGGGAACTCGGCGGCCACGTGGGCCACCGGGCAGTGGTGCTGGCACAACTGCTCCCCCGCACCGACGTGGCGGGCCGTGGAAGCGTAGCCCTCACGGGTCAGCGCCACGGCCAGGGCCTTGGCCCGTTCGGCGGCGTCACCGTTGGCCACCACGGTGGCCCGGTGCCGGTCCACCATCGCGGCGACCCTGCGCTCGGCGAACGCCCGCACGGCCTGCTCCCCGCCGCTCTCCGCCAGGAAGCGCAGCGCGGCGACGGCCAGGTCGTCGTAGGCGTGCCCGAAGCGGGACCGCCCCGACTCGGTGAGCAGGAACAGCTTGGCCGGGCGACCACGTCCCCGGCGACCGCGCTGCGGCGCCTCCCTGGTGCACGCCTGGCCGTCGGCCAGCAGTGCGTCCAGGTGCCTGCGCACCGCGGCGACGCTCAGCCCCAGCTCCTCGGCGACCTCCACAGCGGTGGACGGCCCCCGTTCCAGCAGCAGCCGGGCCACGCCGTCGCGGGTGCGCCCGTCAACGGGCGTCGCGGTGCCCGACCCGGTGCGGGTCGTGGCCTCCTCCGCGAGCTCGTCAGCGGTCCCGGCGTTTTTCACAACACAAGTGTTGCCTATTTCCTCGCGGGGGGCAAAGCGAGTCCCGGTGATCAGTGACTCGACTCACACCTGGTCCCCCTCGCGGCGGCTTCCGCCCAGCTCACGACTCCACCCCGTGATCACCGCCACCGATCCGCAACACGCCGACACGGCGTACCGCAAGCGCCGACACGCGCTGTCAACCCCGCGTGTCGGCGCTTCCCGTGCGGTGTGTCGGCACTTCCCGTAGGCGTACACGGGCCCCACCCCGGCCCCGATAGGCTCGCTCGGTGCTGGTGGCCCGTCTCAAACACCTGGTGACCTGGCTGGCCGGGGATCCCCGGCAGCCCGTGCTCACCCCCGTCGAACAGACCCCGGTGCGGTTGGACCGCGCCGAGCGCCGCCAGCTCGACGGCATCCGCCGCTTCGGCACGGTCGGCTCCCTGCTGATGGCCTGCGGCGGGCTCGGCGCCGGGGCCTCGCCGGTGATCAACCCGCTGCCCGGCGTGCCGATGCTCGGCCTGTTCCCGCGCATCCCCACCGTGGCCATCGCCAGCGCCTTCACCGGCATGGCGATGCTGGTGCTGGCCTGGCTGTGGCTGGGCCGGTTCACCTGGCCAGGCAGGCCGCGGCTGCTGTCCCGCGCGCAGATGGACCGCACGCTGGTGATGTGGACCGTGCCACTGGTCCTGGTGCCGCCCATGTTCAGCCAGGACGTGTACAGCTACCTGGCGCAGAGCTGGGCCGTGGACAAGGGCCTGGACCCGTACACCAGCGGGGCGGCGGCCGGGCTCGGGCCCGACGACGTGCTCGCGCAGAACGTGCCCACGATCTGGCGGGACACGCCCTCCCCCTACGGCCCGCTCTTCCTCACGCTGGGCCGGCTGGTGACCTCGATCTCGGGCACCAACGTGGTCATCGGCGTGCTGCTGGAACGGGTCCTGATGCTGATCGGGCTGGGGCTGATCGTCTGGGCCCTGCCCCGCCTGGCGCGGCGCTTCGGGGTGCCGCCGATCAGCGCGATCTGGCTGGGCGCCGCCAACCCGCTGGTGATCTTCCACCTGGTGGTGGGCGTGCACAACGAGGCGCTGGGCATCGGGCTGATGCTGGCCGGGTTCGTGATCGCCCTGCACCGGCTGCCCGCGGTGGAACCGGGCGACCCCGTGCCGCCACTGGGACGGCACGAGCTGCTCGGGCTGCTGGCCGGGGCCGTGGTCATCACGCTCGGCGCGGGCATCAAGATCCCCGCGCTGGTCGCACTGGGTTTCCTCGGGGTGATGATCGCGCGCCGCTGGGGCGGCACGTTCCGGCAACTGGTGTGGGCCGGGGCCGCGCTGGTGGGCATCGCCGGGCTGGTGACCGCCGGGATCACCGTGGCCAGCGGGCTGGGCTGGGGTTGGACGGGCACGCTCAACGGCGGCACGATCGTGCTGAGCTGGCTGTCCCCGGTGACCCTGGTCGGGCTGGCCGCCAGCGGGGCGGGCATCGCGCTGCAACTGGGCAACCACACCAACGCCATCGTGGGCACGATCCGCTTCCTGGGCTGGCTGGTCTTCGCCGGGGGCAGCGCGCTGGTGCTGTGGCGCAGCTTCAAGGGCCGCTACTCCGCCATGTACGGCATGGGCCTGGTGCTGGTGCTGTTCGTGGTGTTCGGGCCGGTCGTGCAGCCCTGGTACGTGCTGTGGCCGATCATCCCGCTGGCCACCGCCGTGACCAACCCCAGGTTCCGGCTGTGGGCCACGGTGATCTGCGCGCTGGTGGCGATCGTCACCCCGCCGACCGGGTCCACCTTCGACGGTCGGGTGTTCGTGCTGCCGCAGTCGGCCGTGGCCGCGATCGTGCTGACCGCGATCCTGTTGCTGCTGGTCAGGGGCCGGTTGCCCGCCCGCGAACCGCGTGGCAAGGACGCCGAGGTGCGCCCGGTCACCGCGGAGCCGGTGGGGTGAGCCGGATCGAGACGCCCGTCCCGGACGGCCTAGGCTGCCGTGCCGTGACTACCCACCCCGATGCCCCAGTGGTCGAGGTGTCGGGTCTTGTGAAGCGCTACGGCTCCACCGTCGCGGTGAACGGTCTCGACCTGCGCGTGGAACGCGGCACCGTGCTGGCCCTGCTGGGGCCCAACGGCGCGGGCAAGACCACGACCGTCGAGGTCTGCGAGGGCTTCCTGCGGCCCGACGCGGGCAGCGTGCGGGTGCTGGGGCTGGACCCGGTGCGCGAGGGCGCCCAGTTGCGGGCGCGGATCGGCGTGATGCCCCAGGGCGGCGGCGCCTACCCCGGCGTGCGCGCGGGCGAGATGCTGCGGCTGGTCGCCAGCTGCGCGGCCAACCCCCTGGACCCCGCCTGGCTGCTGGACGTGCTCGGGCTGACCGGCGCGCACCGCACCCCGTACAAGCGGCTGTCCGGCGGCCAGCAGCAGCGGCTGTCCCTGGCCTGCGCGCTGGTGGGACGTCCCGAGCTGGTGTTCCTGGACGAGCCGACCGCGGGCATGGACCCGCAGGCGCGCAGGCTGGTGTGGGAGCTGGTGACCGCGCTGCGCGGTGACGGGGTGGGCGTCGTGCTGACCACGCACCTGATGGACGAGGCGGAGACGCTGGCCGACCAGGTGGTGATCGTGGACCACGGCCGGGTCGTCGCCGGGGGCAGCCCGCAGCAGCTGACCTGCGGCTCCGACGGGGAGCAGCAACTGCGCTTCCGCGCCCGCTCGGGCCTGGACACCAGCCTGCTGGTCTCCGCGCTGCCGGAGGGCTGCACGGTGGACGAGGTCGGCCCGGGTTCCTACCTGGTCGGCGGCCGGGTGGACCCGCAGGTGATCTCCACGGTGACCGCGTGGTGCGCGCAGCAGGGCGTGCTCGCCGAGGAGATGCGGGTGGCCAAGCGCAGCCTGGAGGACGTGTTCCTGGAGCTGACCGGACGGGAGCTGAGGTCGTGAGCTCACCATCGAGCACAGGGCGCCCGCTCGCGGGCCGACGAGCGTCAGCGAGGAGTGTCCCGTGAGCACGTTCGAACCGGGCATGTTCGTGCCCGCGCCGGGACGCGGCAGGC
Source organism: Kutzneria viridogrisea DSM 43870 (assembly GCF_000525635.1). NCBI lineage: Bacteria > Bacillati > Actinomycetota > Actinomycetes > Pseudonocardiales > Pseudonocardiaceae > Kutzneria > Kutzneria viridogrisea. Next base: position 4,130,784 of record NZ_CP007155.1, on the reverse strand, counting down.
TGGGCCGGATGCTGCTGGTGCAGGCCCGCACCGAGGCCACTTTGGCGCTGCGGCACGGGGAGCAGGTGCTGCTGACCCTGCTCATCCCGCTGGCGCTGCTGGTGGGCATGACCCTGGTGCACGTGGTCGCGCTGCCCGAGCCGCGGGTGAACTCCGTGACGCCCAGCGTGTTCGCGCTCGCGGTGATGTCCTCCGCGTTCACCGGGCAGGCCATCGCGCTGGGCTTCGACCGCCGGTACGGCGTGGTCAAACGCCTTGCCGCCACGGCGATCCCGCGCTGGCTGCTGGTGGCGGGCCGCCTGCTCGCCGCGTTGATCGTCGTGGTGCTGCAACTGGTCGTGCTGGGTGCCGTGGCGCTCGCGCTGGGCTGGTCCCCCACTCTGGGCGGCATCGCCTGGACCGCGCTGCTGGCACTGCTGGGCACGCTGGCCTTCGGTGCGCTAGGCGTGCTGCTGGGCGGTTCGCTGCGTGCGGAGATCGTGCTCGCCGTGGCCAACATCGTGTGGTTCGCGCTGCTGCTGGCCGGGGGCATCGTCGTGCCGCTGAGCGCGCTGCCCAGCGGGCTGGCCGCCGTGGTGCAGTTCCTGCCCTCGGGTGCACTGGCCGAGTCGCTGCGCGCGGTGCTCGCCACCGGCGCGGCTCCCGGCGTGCAGCCCGTGCTGGTGCTGCTGTTCTGGTGCGTGGCCGGTGCGGGCCTGGCCGCCAGGACCACCCGGCTGACATGACGATGACCGCACGGAACGAGCCCTCGCTGGCCAAGGCCAGCGGCTCCATGGCGATCGCCACGCTGACCAGCCGGATCACCGGCTTCCTGTCGAAGTTCCTGCTGGCCTACGTGATCGGCCTGAGCGCGGGCGCGGTCAACGACTCCTACACCGTGGCCAACACGGTGCCCAACATCCTCTACGAGCTGTTGCTGGGCGGGGTGCTGACCAGTGTCGTGGTGCCGCTGCTGGTGCGCGCCAAGCACGAGGACGCCGACGAGGGCGAGGAGTACACCCACCGGCTGCTCACTGTCAGCTTCACCCTGCTCACCGCACTGACCGTGGTCGCGGTGCTGTGCGCCCCGCTGGTGCCCAAGCTGTTCGTGTCCGGCACCGACACCTCCAACCCGGCGCTGGTCACCGCGTTCGCGTACCTGCTGCTGCCCGAGATCATCTTCTACGGGCTGTTCGCGATGTTCGGCGCGATCCTCAACTCCCGCACGGTGTTCGGGCCGCCCGCCTGGGCGCCTGTGATCAACAACCTGGTGCTGCTCGTCACCATCGGCGTGTACTACGTGCTGCCCGGCGAGATCTCCACCAACCCGGTGGAGATGGGCAACGTCAAGCTGCTCGTGCTGGGCATCGGCACCACGTTGGGCATCGTGGCCCAGGCGGCCATGCTGGTGCCTCCCCTGCTGCGCAGCGGGTACCGCCCGCGCTGGCGGTGGGGCTGGGACCCCAGGCTCACCGAGTTCGGCGGCCTGGCGGCCTGGGTGGTCGGCTACGTGGTGGTCAGCCAGGTCGGCTACGTGACCATCACCCGCGTGGCCACCGGGCACGCCACCGGCGGCATCTCCATCTACACCTACTCCTGGCTGCTGGTGCAGATGCCCTACGGGGTGCTGGGCGTGTCCCTGCTGACCGCGATCATGCCGAGGATGAGCAAGGCCGCCGCCCAGCGCGACATCCCCGCGCTGATCGAGGACCTGTCCCTTGGCAGCCGCATGTCCGCGGTGATGCTGGCCCCGATCAGTGCGCTGATGACCGTGCTGGGACCGGCGATCGCGGCCGGTCTGCTCGTGTTCGGCAAGGCGGGCGCGGACTCGGGGCGGCTCGGGCTGGCGATCACCGCCTCGGCCTTCGGCCTGCTGCCCTACGGCCTGACCATGTTGCAGATGCGCGTGTTCTACGCGATGAAGGACGCGCGCACGCCCACCCTGATCAACATGATCATGATCGCGGTGAAGGTCCCGATCTGCGTGGCCGCCGCGTACCTGCTGCCCTCCCAGATGGTCGTGTTCGGACTGACCTTCTCCGACGCGATCAGCTTCACCGTGGGCACGGTGGTCGGCGAACTGTGGCTGCGCAAGAGGTTCGGCCGGATCGGCAGCCGCAGGGTGGCCCGCACCTACGTGAAGGTCGCCGTGTCCGCCGTGTGGGGCGCCGCGGCAGCGCTGGTGATCGAACTCGGTGTGGCCAAGTTCGTGCCCGGCGGGGTGCACGGTGCCGCCGGGGCGTGGATCTCCTTGCTGCTGGGCGGGATCCTGGGTCTGCTGGCGGCCTTCGGCATGATGGCCCTGCTGCGGGTGCACGAGCTGCGGCCCGCCCTGGACAAGATCACCAGCCTGGTGCGGCGATCCGCGTAGCGTTTCCTCGTCACAGCCTGGAATTCCGCGCTAGAGCGGTGCTCGAACCCGACTGGTTCGCGCCCGCGCGCGTCCGGATCGGGCCCCGGCCAAGGGTTCTCAGCAAGCCCGACCTACCATCGAAGGGTGTCGCTGAAAGCCTGGATCGACCGCCTGCCAGCTCTGCCCCGTCGTGCCGAGCGCGGGCTCGCGTTGGCCGCGGTGATCGGCCAAGTGGTCATCGCCGTGACCGGCGCCGTGGTCCGCGTCACCAGTTCCGGGCTCGGGTGCCCGACCTGGCCGCAGTGCGCCCCCGGCAGCCTGGTGCCGATCGCCGACCCGCTGGAGGGGCAGCTGCACCAGTGGATCGAGTTCGGTAACCGGATGCTGGGCGGTCTGCTCGGCGTGGTCGGCGCAGCCTGCGTTCTGATGGCCCTGGCCGCCCGGCCGCGTCGGCGGCGGGTGGTCGTGCTGGCCGCGATGATGCCGATGGGCGTGGTGGCCCAGGCGGTGATCGGCGGGATGACCGTGCTGGCCGGCCTTCAGTGGTGGACGGTGGCCCCGCACTTCCTCGCCTCGATGCCGCTGATCTGGCTGTCGGTGCTCCTGTACCGCTCGCTGGACGAGGGCGACGAGCCGCTCCGGCCGACCGTGCCGCGCCCGCTGCTGCACCTGCAGGCGGCGCAGGCCGTGGTGCTGGTGCTGCTGCTGATCGCCGGCACGCTGGTGACCGCGGCCGGGCCGCACTCAGGGGACCGGCGCACGCCCCGGTTGGACGTGCCGGTGGAACTGCTCGCCCAGATCCACGCCGACCTGCTGTTCCTGTTCCTCGGCATGATCGTGGCGCTGGGCTTCGGGCTGCGGATCACCTCGGGCAGCCCGGTGCTGTGGCGGCGGTACTGGCTGCTGGTGGCCGTGGTGCTCGCCCAGGGCGCGGTCGGGATGATCCAGTACTGGACGGGGGTGCCGGCCCTGCTGGTGCTCGGGCACGTGTTGGGTGCCGGCCTGGTGGTGGCGGCCGGTGCCAACCTGTGGACCGCCTGCCGCGACCGCGGCCCTGCTCCGCGAGCCGTCACCCAGCCCGCCACCGACCACGCCGAACCGGCCCCGGTGTAGTCAGGTACGGCGAGTCCCGCTGAGCCGCTGACGAGTCCCGTCCTGGGGCGGCCGAGTCCCGCCCAGCGGGCGGCGGCTACTTCGGCGGCGCGGGGCGGCGTTCCCACACCCCGGGCAGCTCCGCGGCCAGCCAGCCGTAGAGCTCGTCGATGGCCCGCAGGCGCAGCGCCCGCTGCGGGTCCCCGCTGAGCAGGCGCAGACCGGAGGAGGTCAGCTCCCTGGTCTGCGCGAGCGCACGCAGCCGGCGGTTGACCATGTCGTGCCAGCCCTGCTCGTTGAGCTTGTACTCGGCGGCCTGCCGCCCACGGCGGGTCGTCTTGGTCACCACGCCGAGGTTCATCAGCAGGCGCACGTTGGTGCTGATCGACCCGCTGCTGGCCTCCAGCTCCTCGGACAGCTCGGCGGCGGTGCGCTCGACCGGGTCGCACACCAGCAGGTAGGCCAGGATGCGCCCGCCGATCAGCGGGATGCCCTCCGGCACGAAGTGCGCGGCCATCTGCTCGATCCAGACCGAAAGCTGGCTCTCTCGGACCACCGGTGCCCCCTGAGATCGACTTCAATCGACACTGAAGTCCTAGTGTAACCGGAGGTTACGGAGCGAGCGAGTGGCCACGCGGCAGAACAGCGCGTGTCGGCGCTTCCCGCACGGTGTGTCGGCGCTCGGAGGACGGTTTCCCAATTCGTGGGATTTCGTACCGAAACCGCCGACACGCGGCACCGGAAGCGCCGACACGCGCTGGGGTTGAGCGGGGTTCGCGCGCGGCTGAGCGGGACTCGCGTGCGGGTCAGCGGGGTTCGCGCGCGGCTGGGCGGGACTCGCCGGTGGGCTGGCGCAGGGTGGCGGCGGCGTCCACGTCGCGCACGGTCAGCGCGGCCGCCGCGGCCAGCAGTGCCAGGGTCGCGGCGGTGAAGAACCCCGCGTGGTAGGCGATCAGCCCCGAGTCGCTGTCGGGTACCGGCCCGAACACGGTGACGACCGCGCTGAGCAGGGCCACGCCGATGGCCGACCCGAGCTGGCGGACCGTGTTGAACAGGGCGGCGGAGCGGCCCAGCTGCTCGACGGGCACGGCGGCGAAGGCGGCGGTCTGCGTGGGCAGGAAGACCCAGCCCATGAACACGCCGACCCCGAACATCATCGCGGCGATCAGCCACTGCTCGGTGCCCAGGTCCACGGTGCCGAGCAGGCTGATCGTCAGCCCGACACCGGTCAGGCCGAACAGCTGCAACCGGCGCGGGCCGACCCTGGGGTAGATCCGGCCGACCACCTGCACCGAGCAGAGCACGCCCAGGGCCTCGGGGAAGGTGGTCAGCCCGGAGGACAGGGCGGAGGCGCCCCGCACGTTCTGCAGGAACAGCGGCATCAGGTACAGGGTGCCGAGGAACCCCGCGGTGGCCAGGAAGATGACCAGCGAGTTGGACCGGAACAGCCTGCTGCCGAACAACCTCAGCCGCAGCATGGGCTCGGCGGAGCGCAGTTCCACCAGCACGAGCAGGACCAGCAGCGCCAGGCCGCCCAGGCCGGTGGCGAGCACGTCCGGGGAGCTCCAGCCGCTGATTGGGCCCTGGCTCAGCGCGTACATGCTGGCGCCCAGCCCGAGGCCGGTCAGCACGAAACCCGGCAGGTCGAACCGACCGGCTTCCGGCTCGCGGCGCTCGGTGAGCATGAACGCGCCGAAGGCGAAGGCCAGCACGCCCAGCGGGATGTTGATGAAGAAGACCCAGCGCCAGGACAGCCGGTCGGCGAGCAGGCCGCCGATCACCGGACCGCTGGCCGGGGCGAAGATCGTGGGCAGGGAGAGCAGCCGGGAGGCGCGGGCCCGCTCCGCCGGCGGGAAGGCGCGCAGCATCATCGCCAGGCCGACCGGGGTGAGCAGCCCGCCGCCCGCGCCCTGCACCACCCGGAACAGCACCAGCTGCGGCAGGTTGGCGGCCAGCCCGCACAGCACCGAGGCGCCGACGAACACCGCCAGCGCCACCAGGAAGACCCGCTTGCTGCCCCAGCGGTCACCGAACCAGCCCGAGGCGGGCAGGAACACGGCCAGGCTCAGCAGGTAGCCGATGACCACCGAGTGTGCGTCCACCGGGGCCACCCCGAACTCCGCGGCCATCTTGGACAGGGTCACGTTGACGACCGTCGAGTCCAGGATTGTCATGAACAGCGCGGACACGTAGACCACGCCGACAACGACCTTGGGGCTCACCCTGCCCGACACCACGCCACGTCCCCCACACCCGCACGGCCAGCCGATTCAGGCATCCTATGGCACGAACGGGTGAAGATCGGAGGTCTCAGGCCTTGCGGGCCCTCGGCCCCGCCATGCGCCGCCGGTGCTTCGCACCGATCTTCGCCGCCGCGGTGGTGTCCCGGTCCCACTCGGACTGCTCCAGGTCGGCGACCGCCGCGCAGAGCGCCTCCCCGGTGGCCACGTCGGCGACCACCACGTCGCCCATGGCACCGTCGGCCCCGACCAGCACCACCCGGGCACCCATGCGGCCGATGTTCTCCACCACGGCGCGCGCGGGCGTGCCGTGCGCGGAGACGAAGGACTTGGCCGCGGCCACCGCGCGGGCCGGTGCCGTGACGGCGACGGTCTGCTCAGACATGACACGGAGGTTAGTCGACGACGACTAGATTCAGTCCACGTGACCGAGCACACGCCCGACTTCGTGGCCGACTTCATGGCCTGGTACCTGGACGCGAACCCGATGCACGCGGCGATGTTGGGCCGCACCGAGCAGGAGCACACCTTCGGCGACCTCAGCGAGTCGGGCTGGCTCGACCGCGAGCGGCAGTCCGCGGGCTGGCTGGACCGGCTCGCCTCGGTGCGGCCAGCAGACCAGGACGCGGCCATCGACCGGGACCTGATCGTCTCGCACCTGCGCGGCCAGCGGGCCCGCGCGCAGTGGCCCACCTGGCGCCGCGATCCCGCCGTGTACGCCGGGTCGCCGATCCAGTCCCTGTTCGGCACCTTCCTGCACCGCCAGCAGCCCGAGCCCGAACTGGTCGCCTCCGCGCTGTCCAGGCTGGCCGAACTGCCCGGGGTCTTCGCGGCCTGCCGGGCGAACCTGGATCCCGAGCTGTCCTGCGAGCTGCTGGTGCGGCGCGCGCTGAGCTCGCTGCGCACGGCCCGGCAGTTCCTCACCGTGACGCTGCCTGGTGAGGTGGCCGACGAGTCCCTGCGGGCGAAGCTGGCCGAGGCGGGCGAGTCGGCGGCGGAGGAGGCGGAGTCGCTGGCCACCTACCTGGAGTCCTTCGCGGAGCGAGCCACCGGGGACTGGCGGATGGGCGAGCAGCTGTACTCGACCCTGCTCACCGAGTGCGAGATGCTCGGCTACGGGGCCGGTGAGCTGCACGAGCGCGGGCTGGCCGCCTACGAGGAGTTGGCCGCCGAGGCACGCGCGCTGGCCGGGGACGACTGGCAGCAGGCGATCCGCGCGTTGCAGGAGGACCACCCGGCCACGCTGGCGGAGCTGCTCGCCGAGTGCACCTCGGAAACGGAGCGGGCCAGGCAGTTCCTCCTCGAGCGCGACCTGGTGAGCTTCGCCGACGGGGAGCTGTGCCGCGTGGTGCCCGCGCCGGTCTTCCTGCGTCCGCTGTTCGCGGTGCCGTTCTACATGGCCCCGCGCCAGCTCACCGCCTCCCGCACCGGCCACTACTTCGTGCCGTTCACCCCGGAGGACGCCGACCAGGAGCAGCTCACTCACCGGTTGCGCGGCAACTTCCGCGCGCAGGTGACCTCGGCGGCGGTGCACGAGGCGTACCCGGGGCACCACTGGCACCTGTCCTGGCTCGCGGGCAACCCCAGGGCCGTGCGCAAGGCGCTGACCACCTCGTACTTCACCGAGGGCTGGGCGCTGTACGCGGAGAAGATGATGCGCGAGCAGGGCTACTTCACCGACCCGGGCCGCGAACTGGCGCACCTGGACATGCGGATCTTCCGCGCGGCGCGCATCGTGGTGGACACCGCGCTGCACTGCGGGGACATGACCGTGGCGCAGGCGGAGCAGTACATGGGCAGCAGGTCCTCGCTGAACGAGGGCATGGCCAAGGCGGAGGTGAACCGGTACTGCGCGTGGCCGACCCAGGCACCGTCCTACCTGACCGGGGCGCTGGAGATCGACCGGATCCGCGCGGACTACCTCGAAGCGGGGCTGGGTGACCTCAAGTCCTTCCACGACAGGATCGCCGGGTCCGGGGCGCTGCCGCTGGGGCTGGCCCGCCGCGCGGCGCTGGGAACAGCGGCGGCCTGAGCGCTGTTGGCACCGATCAGGTAGTTCGTCACGAGGAGGCACGGATGCGGGCGGTGCAGGTCCAGACCACGGGTGGCCCCGAGGTGTTGCGGGCGGTCGAGGTCGACGATCCGGTGGCGGGCGAGGGCCAGCTGCTGGTGGAGGTCGCGGCCAGCGGGGTCAACTACATCGACACCTACCACCGGACCGGGGTCTACCCGCTGCCGCTGCCGTTCACGATCGGCCTGGAGGGCGCGGGCACGGTCGTGGCGGTCGGCGAGGGCGTGACGCGTTTCGCCGTGGGCGACCGGGTGACCTGGGCCAGCGCGCCGGGCAGCTACGCGGAGAAGGTCGCCGTGCCGCAGGACCAGGCGGTGGCCGTGCCGGACGGGGTGGCGCTGGACGTGGCGGCGGGCGCGATGTTGCAGGGCCTGACCGCGCACTACCTGACCGCCTCGACCTATCCGGTGCAGGCCGGTGACGACGTGCTGGTGCACGCCGCGGCCGGTGGCATGGGGCTGCTGCTGACCCAGCTGGTCAAGGCCCGTGGCGGCCGGGTGATCGGCACGGTGTCCAACGCGGAGAAGGAGAAGCTGGCCCGCGAGGCCGGTGCGGACGAGGTCATCCGCTACACCGAGGTCGAGGTGGCGCCGGAGGTGCGCAGGCTGACCGGCGGCGAGGGTGTGGCGGTGGTCTACGACGGGGTCGGCAAGGACACCTTCGACGCCAGCCTGGACAGCCTGCGGGTGCGCGGGGTGCTCGCCCTGTACGGGGCGGCCAGCGGCCAGGTGCCGCCGGTGGACCTGCAACGGCTCAACAGCGGCGGGTCCCTGTTCGTGACCCGGCCCTCGCTGGGCCACCACCTGCGCACCCGCGAGGAGCTGGAGTGGCGGGCCGGGGAGGTGCTCGGCGCGGTGGCCCGCGGCGAGCTGACCATCAGCATCGGCGCGCGCTACCCGCTGTCCGACGCCCGCCAGGCCCACGAGGACCTGGAGGGACGCCGGACCACGGGCAAGGTGCTGCTTCAGCCCAGCGCGTAGCTGAACACGTGGGCCTCACCGCCAGTTGTGGTGGCGGGCAAGGTGATCGTGCGGACCTGCTTGCCCGGCGTCAGCGTGATCGGCGCCGTGGCGAACAGGTAGGCCTTGTAAGGCCGTTGCAGGCGGAACATGTAGCGCGGGAACGCCGAGTTCACGTACGGGGTGGTGGCGACGACCGCGTTGCCGAACTGGGGCTGTTCGGTGCCGCCCTTCAGCAGCCACTCGGACAGCCCCAGGTCGGCGGTCTGCGTGCTGCCGTCGGTGTAGGTGATCGTCACCGTGCCGTGCGCGTCCCCGCCGACCGCGGCGCCGAGGAAGGACAGCTTGGTGGCGCCCGGTGAGTCGGGGGCGGTCAGCGTCTGCCCGGCGGCGACCACGTTGTCCGGGTTGCCGCCGGAGGCGCTGGCGGGCCAGGTGAAGGCGAGCCCGTTGGCGTTGACCTGCTTGCCTGGCTGGACCCCGGCGGCGGCCAGGGCCTGCGCCGAGTAGGAGAAGCCGTAACCACCGGGGTACAGGTCGGTGGTGCCGAAGTCCCCCAGCCAGACCTTGCTGTCCTCGGTGACCCCGGTGTTGCCGTAGCTGGCGATCATGCTGCCCGGCTTGCCGATCGTCACGCTCAGCCGCGCCGCGAGCTGCCCACCGAAGGCCACCGGCACGGTTGTGCTGCCCTGCTTGGTATCCGCACTCGCCCGCAGGTGGATCTCCTGCTGCGCCTTGCCGTTCGAGCCGACCGTCAGCGTGCCGCTGCTCGGGGTCACGGTCACGCCCGCGGGCGGATTCGCCTGCCAGGTCACGGTTCCGCTGCCGGTGATGCCCTCAGCGGTGACCGTCGCGCTGGTGGACTGCCCGCCGGGGTCGAGCACCACGGAGCCCGGTCCGACCGAGCCGCGCACCGGCACCTCGCCCTCGCGGAAGGACGGCGGGGCGTCGGCCGCGGCGGCGCCCCAGCTCGTGTTGGGCGTGGCCGCCAGCGCGTAGTCCAGGGTGCCGCCGTCGACCGCGAAGGACTCCGGCAGCCAGGCCTTGCCGGTGCTCTTGCCGTTGACGCGCAGGGACTGCACGTACTTGCCGTCCCCTGCGGAGTTGATCGTGATGCGCTGGCCGGAGCCGCGGGTCACCGTGATGTGCGGGAACATCGGGCTGGCCAGCACCAGTTCGGCCCGGCCGGGCGCCTCCGGGTACATGCCCAGCGCCGCCCACACGTACCAGGCCGAGGTCGCGCCGAGATCGTCGTTGCCGGGCAGGCCGTCCGGGGTCGGCTTGAACAACTGCTCAGCCGATCGGCGCACGAGGTCCTGCGTGCGATACGGGGCGCCCGCGTAGGCGTACTCCCACGGCACCTCGAAGGAGGGCTCGTTGGCCATGAAGGCGTAGGGCTCGTCCGCGCTGGTGTTGAGCTTGGTGAAGAAGGTGTCCAGGCGCCGCACCGCCGCCTTGTCCCCGCCCATCGCGTCGAACAGGCCGCGCACGTTGTAGGGCACCATCCAGGTGTACTGCGCCGCGTTGCCCTCCTGGTAGCGCATCTCCTGGTGGTTGGCCGGGTCGAACGGGGTCAGGAACTGCCCGTTGCGCAGCCGGGTCTGCAGGTAGCCGCTGGCCGGGTTGTAGACGTTCTCCCAGTACTGCGCCCGCTTCATGAACTCCTGGTGCACCTGCGACTGCCCGAGCCGCTGGGCCAGCTGCGCGATGCCGAAGTCGGCGCTGGTCTCCTCCAACATGTCCGAGACGTTGTCCGGGTGGTAGCCCAGGGTCAGGTAGTCCCAGAGCCCGGGCCGCTCCAGTGCCCGCTCCCCCGCCTGCTGGACCCGTGTCGCCCCGCGCACCATCGAGGCCAGCGCGCCCTTCACGTCGAAGTCCTTGGCGCCGAAGGCAACCGAGCTCGCGATCATCGAGTGGTACGGGTCGCCCGCCATGACGCCCATGAAATCGTTGTTCTGCGACCAGCGGTCCCAGATGCCCCCGGCCTGCGTGGCCTGGTTGTACAGCGACTGGGAGATGTCCGAGGTCTCGTGCGGGGCCAGCAGCGCGAGCAGTTGGATCTCGTCGCGGTAGACGTCCCAGCCCGAGAAGTTCGCGTACTGCGCGTGGCCGGGCGCGGCCCGGTGCACCTTGTTGTCGAACCCCGTGTACCGCCCGTCCACGTCCGAGAACACGTTGGGCTGCAACAGGCAGTGGTACAGCGCGGTGTAGAAGGTCGTGCGCTGGTCGGCGGTTCCCCCGCCGATCCGCACCTGGTTCAACCGATCGTTCCACTGGCGGCGCGCCTGCTGCCGGACCTGGTCGAACGAGCGCTCACCCTGTTCGGCCGACAGGTTGCGCCGCGCGCCGTCAGCGTCCACATACGACAGTCCAACTCGGACGTTCACCGGCCTGTCCTGGGCGAAGGTCAGGTACGCACCCGAGCCACCGTCCGCCGTGACCACCTGCTTGTCCCAGGTCGCCTTGCTCAGGTTGCCGCCCTGCGCGCTGGTCGCGCCCGGCTTGACGGCACCGTCCTGCCACACCCCGTACGCCGTGAACGGCTGGTCGAACTTCGCCGTGAAGTAGGCCCGGTACTTGTTCGGCCCCGCACAGAAGTGCCCGCTGGACACCCAGCCCGACACGGTCCGGTTCGCGGGGTCGATCGTCACCGCGGCCTCGTCACTGCCCATCGCCGAGTCCGCGACGTCCACCAGCAGGTTCGCCGTCTTGCCCGCGGGGAACGCGATCCGCCCCAGCCCGGTGTGCGTGGTCGCCGTCAGCTCGGTGGTGACCCCGGCATCGGTCGTGACCTTGTAGTACCCCGGCGAGGCGCTTTCCCTGTCGTGCGAGAACGTGGCGTAGTAGTGCGCCTGGTCGGCCGCCGGTGAGGTCGTCACCTCGCCCGCGTATGGGATGAACGGCAGGTCGCCCGCTGCTCCGCCGCAGCCCGCACCGTTGAGGTGCGTGAGGCTGAAGCCCCGCAGGCGGTTGTCCTCCCAGGCGTAGCCGCCGTCCCGGTCCCGGCTGTAGTACCGGCCCGTGCCCTGCGGCGCCTTGGGCTGCAACGGGTTGTCCGGGCTCCACTGCACCATGCCGAACGGCACGTCCGCGCCGGGGAAGGTGTCCCCGGCGTAGGTGTTGCTCTCGGCCTGCTCGCCCGCCTTCGCCCCGACGAACGGGTTCACCGCGGCCGCCAGGTCCTGCCAGGCCTCGGTGTCCGCCGAGACCGGCGCGGCGACCGCCCCCAGCAACAGGGTCGCGGGGATCAGCAGCCCCAGTGTTCGACGCATCCCAGGGTGTTCCCTTCAGCAACGGTGACAACGTTGTCAGGACGGCTGGCGGCGACCCGGGAAGACAACCAGCCACCGAACACCCCGTCAAGGATCCTGTCCAGTACCGGACCCACCCGGTCATCCCGCGCACACCAGCAAGTCATGAACGTGCCGTTCGAGACATTTAGTGTCTCGAACGGCACGTTCATGACATCACCGCGGGCTGGCTGGGGGCTCAGCTCACGGTGATGGTGGCCAGTGCGACGTCCTGTCCGGGGTCCAGGGAGCACTGGGGGTCGAAGGTGCCCAGGCCGGTGGGCGTGCCGTCAGCCTTCTTCGGCGTGATCTGCGCGGCGAAGGTGCTGCCGAGCGCGAAGGACACCTGACCGGCCGCCTTCGGGGTCAGGCCGGGGATGGGTCCGCTCAGCGTGAGCGAGGTGGGGCCGGTCTCGGGAACCGGGCTGTTCGGGATGGCCAGGCCGTTGAGGGTCACCCCGATCTCGGTGTCGTTGATTTTCACGTCGACACCGGCGGAGGCCTTGTCGCCCTCGACCGTGGTGGCGCCAATGAGCCGCAGACCGGCGGTGGCATTGTCGGGCAGGGTGAGTCCGACACTGAAATCGGTGGGCTGAATGACCGATCCCACCGCGACCGAATCGGGGAAGGTGATGGCCAGGACGGCATTCACCTGCTGCTGGCCGATCAGCGGGAAGTTGCAGGTGTAGGTGAGGTTCTTGGTGACGGACCCGCTGGTCCGAACTGGTGCGGCGGCACTGGTGGCGGCAGTGGTCAGCGCGGCGAGCGCGAGGGCGGCAACCAGTACCGGAATTCTATGTCTGAACACAGGTGTCTCCTCAACCACGCACAGGGGAAGTGATCGATCTCACCGATGGCAGTGACGTTACCAACACGTATCGCGACCGGCAACAACCAATTTTGTTGTCACAAAGCGCGAATTCACGAATAGCGTGTTGACCGAATGGGACAGAGATGCGCCCTGCGGCGGGCGTGGGGCAGCACCTAAGCTGTGCGGCGGCAGAGGTTCCCGCGCGGGAAGGTGGTGTGGTGGCGGCAGGTCAGCTGGACCGGACCGGCTCGGTGCCACTGTGGCGGCAACTGCGCGAGGACCTGCTCGGCAGGCTCGGCGCGGGCGAGTTCGGCGAGCAGTTCCCCGGGGAACTGGCCCTGGCCACCGAGTACGGCATCAGCCGGTACACCGTGCGCCAGGCCCTGCACCAGCTGCGCGCCGACGGCACGGTCACCGCCGAGCGCGGGCGCCAGCCGCGGATCGCCCCGCCCGCGGAGATCCGCCAGCCGCTGGGCGCCCTGTACAGCCTGTTCGCCTCGGTGGAGGCGGCCGGTCTGACGCAGCGCAGCGTGGTGCGGATCTTCGACCAGCGCGCGGACGCACTGGTGGCCGAACGGCTCGGACTGGAGGCCTCCGCCCCGCTGGTCTACCTGGACCGGCTCCGACTGGCCGGGGAGGAACCCCTGGCGCTGGACCGGGTGTGGCTGCCCGCCGCGCTGGCCGCTCCCCTGCTCGGCGCCGACTTCACCCGCACCAGCCTGTACGCGGAACTGGCCGCACGCACCGGGATCCGGCTGGACAGCGGCCGTGAGGACGTGCGCGCCGTGCTGCCAACCGCGGCTGAGCGCGCGCAACTGCGCTGCCCGCAGGGCACGGCGGTGTTCGCGGTGAACCGACTCAGCCGCGCCGGAGACGTGCCGGTGGAGTGGCGGCACACGGTGGTACGCGGGGACCGGTTCGCGCTGACCGCCGAGTACTCCGCGGCCACCGGCTACCGGCTCACCGGGGCCTGACCGCGTCCACCAGCATGAACGCGGCCACCGCGAGCAGCAGCACGGCGAAGGCCCTGCGCAGTGCGGTACCGCTGAGCTTGGCGGCCAGCCGCTTGCCGTCCCAGGCACCGAGCACGGCGGCACCGGTGAACGGGGCCAGCGCCGACCAGTCCAGCGCGGTGTGCGCGGTGATGAGCCGGGCGCCCAGTGCTGCCACCGAGTTGACCGCGATCACCAGCAGGCTGGTGCCCACGGCGGCCCGCATCCGCAGTGACAGCACGGAGACCAGCGTGGGCACCACCAGGAAACCGCCGCCGACCCCCAGCAGCCCGGTCACCGCGCCGAGCCCGGCACCCGCGCCGAGGGCCATCGGCGCGCCGGCGCGGTGTACGGCCGGGCTTTCACCGCGCAGCATGGTGATCGCGGCCAGACCTGCCAGCACCGCGAACGCCGCGGTCAGCACCGCGTGCGGCAGCTGGCGCGACACCACGGAGGCCGCCACCGCGGGCAGCAGCCCGGCCGAGGCGAACACCAGGCCGGTACGCCACCGCACCGCACCGGCCCTGGCGTGGGTGCACAACGCGGTCAGCGAGGTCACCGAGACGATGACCAGGCTCGCGGTGGCCGCGTCGTTCGGGGCGACCCCGACCAGGTAGGTCAGCGCGGGCACCGCGAGCACCCCGCCACCTCCGCCGAGCGCGCCCACCGCCAGCCCGATCACGGCCCCGGCGGCCAGCGCCAGCAGCAACGCCGTCACCTGACCGGGAACCCCGCGTCCAGCCAGGCGCCGAACCCGCCCCTCAGGTCGGTCACCGAGGTGAACCCGTTGGCGCGCAACCAGGACGCGGCGGTCGAGGAGCGGTTGCCGCTGGCGCAGTACACCAGTGTCGGCCGTTCACGGTCCAGCTCGGCGACCCGGGAGGTCAGCTCCGGCAACGGGATCAGCTGCGCGCCGGGGATCGAGCCGGTGCCCGCGATCTCGCCCAGGCCGCGCACGTCGACCACGTGGAACTCGGGCAGCCGACCGGCCAGTCCCTCGGCGGTGGTCCGGTCGGCGGTACGCAGGCCGCCCGGCCCCAGCTCGTCGGCGAGGTGGCCCAGTACACCGTCGAACCCGATCCTGGCCAGCCGGGTGCGGGCCTCCCGCCGGGTGCCGGGCAGCCCGACCAGCACGATCGGGTCGGTCGGTCGCAGCACCTGCCCGGCCAGCTCGGCGAACCGGCCGCCGAGCCAGATGTTGACCGCTCCGGCGCGGTGCCCGGCCGCGAACTCCTCGGGCTCGCGGACGTCCAGGATCACCGCGCCCTCGGCCCGCTCGGCGGTCACCGGCTCGACCGGCTCCTGTTCGTCCAATGTGGACCGGTTCTCGCGGTTGCGTTGCGCGGTGTAGGAGAAGTACTGCGGCACAACAGGTTGATCGACACCCACTGCGCGCACGAACTGGTCCTCGGTCATCGGGGCGAGCGCGTAGTTGGCGAGCCGCTGCTCACCGATCGTGCTGCTCGTGCTGGCGGACAGGTTCCTACCACAGGCCGAGCCCGCACCGTGCGCGGGGAAAACCCTTGTGGCGTCAGGGAGAGTGAGCAGCCTGTCGTGGATCGAGCGGTACAGCGCCCTGGCGAGCCGCTCGGCCGACCAGCCACGAGCACCCAGCAGGTCGGGTCGCCCGACGTCGCCGACGAACAGGGTGTCCCCCGTCAGCACGCCGAAGGGTTCGGGCCCACCGGTCCAGACCACGGCGCAGATCGACTCCGGGGTGTGGCCGGGGGTGTGCCGGATCTCCAGTTCCACCTCGCCCAGTGCGATCCGCGCGCCGTCCGCGAGCCGGCTGATCGGGAAGTCGACCTCGGCCTCGGCCCCGTAGCAGATCCGCGCCCCGGTGGCCCGGGCCAGTTCCAGGTGGCCGGACAGGAAGTCGGCGTGCACGTGGGTCTCCAGCACCAGCTCGATGTCCAGGCCGCTCTCGCGCGCGTCCGCCAGGTACTGGCCGATGTCGCGCTGCGGGTCGACCACCACCGCCCGGCCGGTGCCGCGATCGCCGACCAGGTAGGAGGCGTGCGAGAGGCAGTCCAGGTAGTACTGCCGGAACACCAAGGGGTTCACGCCACACCCCGCAGCATCAGGTTCCAGTAGAACCACGGCAGGCCGTGTCGCTTGAGGTACCACATGTCGGTGCGCTCCTTGGCAGTGTTGATCAGCGGGAAGGACGGCCGCGGGCGCATCGAGTAGTCGAACTCGGCCAGCACCACCTTGCCGCGTGCGGTGGTCAGCGGGCACGAGGCGTACCCGTCGTAGCGGGCGACCGGTGTGCCGCCCCGCATCGTGGCGAGCAGGTTGGCGACCACGACCGGAGCCTGCTTGCGCACGGCCGCACCGGTCTTGGACGTCGGCGCGGAGCAGACGTCACCGAGCGAGAAGACGTTGGCGTACCGCACATGTCGCAAGGTGTGCCGGTCGACCTGCACCCACCCGGCGGGGTCCTGCGGATCGGTGAGCGGACCGCCCTTGAGCCAGTCCGGCGCGCTCTGCGGCGGCACGAGATGGGCCAGGTCGTAGGGCAGTGCCGTGGTGGCGCCGGAGGTGTTGTCGCGCACCAGGAGTTGGCGCGTGTCGGCGCGGACCTGCGTGACCTCACTGGACAGGTGCACGGTGATGCCGTAGCGGCGGACGACCTCGCCGAGGACTCGCCCGTACTCGGGGATGCCGAACAGGGCGGGGGTCGGCAGCACCAGGTGGATCTCGATGCGGTCGAGTAGGCCCGCCCGGCGCCAGTGGTCGGCGGCCAGGTAGGCGATCTTCTGTGGGGCGCCCGCGCACTTGATCGGCCCCGGCGGCATCGCGAACACGGCGGTGCCCGAGCGCAGATCGCGCACGAACCGCCAGGTCCTGGTCGCCAGCTCGGCGGTGTAGTTGCTGGACACGCCGTCCCGGCCGAGTGTGTCGGTGAGACCGGGGATGGCCGCCCAGTCGAGTTGGATGCCCGGGCACACGACCAGGTAGTCGTAGTCCAGGACCTGCCCGTCGGCCAGGCTGACCTCGCGCGCCTCGGGATCGATGCCGGTGGCGCGTCCGCGGACCCAGCGCACCCCGCGTGGCAGCACGGCGCTCTGCGGCCGGGCGCTGGCCGACACCGGGGCGCGTCCGCCGCCGACCAGGGTCCACAGCGGCTGGTAGTGGTGCGTGGCCGAGGGCTCGATCAGCACTACGTCGCGCTGCCCCGCCCGGCGCAGTCGCGCGGCCACCGACATGCCGGCGCTACCCCCGCCGACGATCACGACCCGGTGCCTGTCCATACATTTAAAGTACGGACATTTGTGGCCCGACTCAACCCGTGCGTGTCGGACGCTCCGGAACCGCGTGTCGGCGCTGGCCGTACGGTGTGTTGGCGCTTCCGGTACGGCGTGTCGGCGCTGGCCGTACGGCGAGTCCCGCTCAGGAGCACGCGAGTCCCGCCGAGCCGACGACGAGTCCCGCTCAGCGGGGTCGGAGCTCGGAGCGGGTTCGGTCGGCAGGACTCGCGTGCTGCGGAACGGGACTCGTTGTGCTGGTCAGCCGGACCGCAACGCCCCGATGGGCGGACCCGCGCACGGCAGGTCGGGACTCGCGTGGCCCAGAACGGGAGTCGGCCGCCGCCTGTGGGATTCGCGCCCAGTACGCCGGGACTCGGGGCACGGCGGGCGGGACTCGCGCGCCCGTGGACGGGACTCACACCCCAGTGACCGGGACTCGGGCCCACGTGGGCGGGACTCGCGCGCCGATGGGCGGGACTCGCACGCCCTGGGGGGCGGGACTCGGCCCGAGGGGCGGGAGTCACACGCCCCAGAACGAGACTCCCGCCCTGGTGAACGGGACTCGGGGCACAGCTGGCAGGACTCGCGGCCCCGTGGACGGGACTCCTGCTCCCGTGGGCGGGACCCATGCGCCGGTGAACGGGACTCACGCCCCGGCGGACGGGACTCACACGCCGGTGAACGGGACTCGCGCGCCCGTGGGCGGGACTCGCGCGCCGGTGAACGGGACTCGGGCCCATGTGAGCGGATTCGGGCACGGCGGGCGGGAGTCACATACCCAAGAACGGGACTCGCGCCCCAGTGACCAGGACTCCCGCGCCGGTCGACGGGACTCACACCCCAGTAACCGGGACTCGCGCCCCCGTGGACGGAACTCGCACGCCGGTTGACGGGCTCCTCCTCCCATGGGCGGGACTCGCGCGCCGGTTGACGGGACTCACGCCCCAGCGGGCGGGCCCCACGCGCCGCCGCGAACGGAACTCCCGCCCCAGTGAACGGGACTCGCGCGCCAGTGAACGGGACTCGCGTGCCCCAGAACGGGACTCGTCCACCTCAGCACGGGACTCACGCGCCGGTCGACGGGACTCACACCCCCGCGAGCGCAACTCACCGCACCGGAACGTCCAACACGCGCGACCGGAACGTCCGACACGCGCCACACGAAACGCCGACACGCGGCACCGGGAGCGCCGACACGGGGGGGCGCTGGGGTTAGTCGGGGCGGGTGGCGATGCGGGTCGCGGCCTCCTGGCTCCAGCCGAGCATGGCGTCGGTCATGCGCAGGGTGAGGTCCAGCGCCAGGTTGTGCGAGCCGTGCGGCGGGGACATGCGGGCACTGCGCTCCATCACCGCCACCAGGCCCGCCCGCTGCTCGGTCCACACCTGGACCTCCCGCTCCAGCACGGCGAGCGCGTCGTCACGGCAGAGCACCGTGGACAGCAGGAACGCCCGCAGGTAGATCTCACTGCGCATGGTGCGGTCCGGCTCCACCTCGACCAGCCAGCGACGCAGCTCCTCGCGGCCGAACTCGGTGATGGCATACGTGCGCCGCCCGCGGGCGCCCTCCTCGACCACCTCGACGTGCCCGTCGGCGGCGAGCCTGGACAGCTCGGGGTAGAGCTGGTGGCTGCGGGCGTTCCAGATGCCGCGCAGCGTGTACTGGAAGTGCTTGGCCAGCTCGTAGCCGCTGCTCGGCGAGAAGTTGAGCAGCCCGAGCAGTGCGTGCCGCAGCGACATCACGCCTCCTTCGCGGCGGGCGCGTCCAGGTACGCCGCGGCCTGCAGGGTGAACAGGTGCGCGTACTGGCCGTCGACCCGCATCAGCTCGGCGTGCGTGCCGGACTCGACGAGCTCGCCGCCCTGGAGGAACAGGATCCGGTCGGCCTGGCGCACGGTGGAGAACCGGTGCGAGATGTACAGCGTCGTGCGACCGTGCGAGAGCCTGCGCAGCCGCGCGAACAGGTCGTACTCGGCCTGGGCGTCCAGCGCGGAGGTCGGCTCGTCCAGCACCAGCAGCGGGGCGTCACGCATGAAGGCCCTGCTGAGCACCACCTTCTGCCACTCCCCGCCGGACAGGTTGGCGCCCTCGTTGAACCACCGGCCCAGCGGGGTGTCGTAGCCCCGTGACAGCCCGGTGAGCAGCTCGTCCGCGCCACCGGCGGCCGCCGCCGACTCCACGCGGGGCCGGTCCTCGACCCGGCCGAGGTCGCCGAGGCCGATGTTCTCCGCGGCGGTGGCCTGGTAGGTCACGTAGTCCTGGAACATGGCGCTGATGTGCAGGCGCAGGTCATCGGGGTCCAGCTCGCGCAGGTCAACGCCGTCGAGCAGGATGCGGCCCCCGGTCGGGTCGTACAACCGGCACAGCAGCTTGAACAGCGTGGACTTGCCCGCCCCGTTGCGGCCCACGACGGCGGCGGTCTCGCCGGGCCGGATCTCGAAGCTGACGTCGGACAGCGCGGGCCGCTCGCTGCCCTGGTAGCTGAAGGAGACGTGCTCGAAGACCACGTGCCCGCGCACCGGCTTGGGCAGCTCGCGGGGCCGCTCGGGGCGGGTGATCGTCGGCTCGGTGGCCAGCAGCTTGTACAGGTTGTCCAGGTACAGGTTGTTCTCGTACATGCCGGTGGCCCCGCTGAACAGCGCGGACACCGAGCCCTGGACCGAGCTCGTGGCCTGGGTGAACAGCAGCAGGTCGCCCAGGGTGAGCCTGCCGTAGACGGCCTCCAGCGCGATGTAGAGGTAGGTCAGCGAGCCGGTCAGCGTGGTGAGCATGCCCCAGCCGGTGCTGCGCAGGGTGCGCTCGGTGGACAGCTTGCGCTGCCGCGCGAAGTAGACCTTGCCCAGCTGGCGGAACCGGTCCACGAAGTAGGGCCCGAGCCCGAAGAGCTTGACCTCCTTGGCGTCCTCGTCGGTGGTGACCAGCCTGCCGAGGTAGTCCATGCGGCGGCGGATCGGCGAGGTCCACAGCGCGAACCGGTAGGTGCGCAGCCCGTACCGGGACTCGGCGATGAACGCCGGGATCGGCGCGAGCACCGCGACCGCGGCCAGCAGCGGGCTGATCGTCAGCAGCAGCGCGATCATGCTGCTGAAGGTGATCAGCGTGCGGATCAGCCCGAACGCCCCGTTCATCATGGACATCGGGCGGCTGGGCGCCTCCTGCTGGGCCTGCCGCAGCAGGTCGTAGGAGGCGGAGTCCTCGAAGAAGGCCAGGTCCAGCTTGCTGGCGTGGTCCATCACCTTCAACTGGATGGTGTGCGACACCCTGTCCTGCAACAACCCCTGGCTGACCTGGGACACGGTGTTCATCACGGTGGTCACGGCGGTCAGCAGCAGCTGGAGCACCGCCACCGCGATGATCATCTGCACGGTGTCCAGGGTGAACGGGCCCAGCACCGCCTGATCGGGCAGGTGCTGGGTGTGCACGAGTACCGCGTGGGTGACCGAGTCCAGCAGCAGCTTGGCCATGTAGGCCGTGGCCGCCGGGCTCAGGCCGCTGATCACGGTGGCCAGCGCGAGCCAGGTGGTCAGCCAGGGCCCGGCCTCCCAGGACAGCCGCACCACCCGGGGCAGCCCGCGCAGCACCGCCGAGACCGACTGCCGCAGCCGGGCCCACCGCGAGCGCAAGTCGTTGTCCTGCTTGGGTTCCTCCGGCTCCGGGATGTCCACCGAGCCGGTGAGCCCACTGTCCGGCACGGTGCTGATCATCGCGCGCCGACGAGCGCCTCCTCGCGCCACTCCCCCACCAGTCCTTTCCGACCTGTCGAGTTCGACTGGTCAGACGGTACCCGAATGCCCCCGGCACGTCACCGGAATAGTCGCCCGCCCGTCCCGTACCTTGTGATCGTGAGTTCCA
Organism: Kutzneria viridogrisea DSM 43870; assembly: GCF_000525635.1. Classification (NCBI taxonomy): domain Bacteria; kingdom Bacillati; phylum Actinomycetota; class Actinomycetes; order Pseudonocardiales; family Pseudonocardiaceae; genus Kutzneria; species Kutzneria viridogrisea. The sequence continues at coordinate 4,109,897 of NZ_CP007155.1, read as the reverse complement.
GCCCCTTGCACGACGAGGAGTGCCAGGTCTGGTGGGCACGGCCCGACCAGGTCGACGAGCAGCGCATGCTCGCCGTGGTGAGCGAGGCCGAGCGCGCGAGGGCCCAGCGCTACCACCGCCCGGTGGACCGGCTGCGCTCGCTGACCGGCTGCTGGCTGCTGCGCACCGTGCTGGCGGCCAACCTCGGGGTGGACGCCAGGCAGGTCGTGCTGGACCGCACCTGCTCGGACTGCGGGCTGCAACACGGCAGGCCCCGGCTGCTCTCCGGCATGGGCGTGCACCTGTCGGTCAGCCACGCGGGCCAGCGGGTGGCCGTGGCGATCACCCGGCTTGGCGAGGTCGGGGTGGACGTGGAACACCTGCGCACCGACGGGCCGCCCTTCGACGAGGAGCTGGCCGAGAACACGCTGAGCGCGCAGGAGCTCAAGGCCCTGTTGGCGGCTGCGCCCGAGGACCGGCACACCGACTTCCTGCGGCTGTGGGTGCGCAAGGAGGCGCTGCTCAAGGCCACCGGGCACGGCCTGCGGCTGCCGATCGACCAGGTCGAGGTGAGCCCGGCCGACCAGGAACCGGCCCTGCTGCGCTGGCCGCTGCCGCGCCCGCCGGAGCAGGTGCGCATGGCCGCGCTGGACGCGGGCAGCGAGCACCTGGCCGCCGTGGCGGTGCTGACCGGCTCCCCGCTGACCGTGCGGGAACTGGGCGCCTCCACTCTGCTGTGAGGCTTGCGCGGCCGCCGAAAATTGGTTAAGAAGGTTTCCTAACAGTAAGTCTTCACTTGCCGCCGCCCCGGCCAGTACGGAGACGTCATGACCCTGCGAACACTCGCCACCGCCCTGTCCGCGACCCTCGCGCTCGCCGCACCCAGCGCGCACGCGGGTACCACCTACACCGTCGCAGCCGCCGGAGACATCGCCGAGCGGTGCAAGGCCAGCGACAGCAAGTGCATTCACCCCAAGACGGCCGCGCTGGTCAGCGCCATGAAGCCCAGCGCCGTGATCACCATGGGCGACAACCAGTACGACGACGCCCACCTGTCCGACTTCAAGAAGTACTTCGACACCACCTGGGGCAAGTTCAAGTCGATCATGCACCCGGCCCCGGGCAACCACGAGTCCTACGACGACACCCCCGAAGCCGGTTACAAGGCCTACTTCGGCTCGATCGCGACCCCACAGGGCAAGACCTACTACAGCTGGAACCTGGGCAACTGGCACTTCATCGTGCTGGACTCCAACGAGTTCGTCACCCACGACGACTTCAGCGCCGCGGAGTCGGCGCAGATCAGCTGGCTGCGCAAGGACCTGGCCGCCAACTCCGGGCACTGCCTGGCCGCCTACTACCACCACCCCAGGTTCAGCTCCGGCGACCACGGGGACAACATGGACAGCGCGCAGCTCTGGCAGATCCTGGTGGACAGCAAGGTGGACCTGGTCCTCAACGGGCACGACCACGACTACGAGCGGTTCGTGCCACAGGACGCCAAGGGCAAGCCCGATCCCGCCGGACCGGTGGAGATCGTCGCGGGCAACGGCGGGGCCGACCCGTACAAGGTGCACTCCGAGCACGCCACCACCGCCAAGCTGCTGGCCAACACCTTCGGCGTGCTGCGGCTGACGCTGACCGACAACACGTTCAGCACCCAGTTGGTGGGGCTGGACAGCAAGGTGAAGGACGCCAGCCCGACCTACACCTGCCACCACTGAGGTGTACCTGGCATCGACCCGCAGCCCCGTCTCCGGACGGGGCGGCGGTCAGGTCGCACGCACCGTGTTCGCGCTCGGACTGGTCAGCCTGATCACCGACGTGTCCAGCGAGATGGTCAGCTCCGTGCTGCCGCTGTACCTGGTGCTCGGGCTCGGGCTGAGCCCGTGGCAGTTCGGCTTCCTGGACGGGGTGTACTCCGGGGTGACCGCGCTGGTGCGGGTGCTCGGCGGGCACCTGGCCGACCGCTTCGGGCGGCTCAAGCTCGTCGCCGGGGTCGGCTACGCCCTGTCCGCGGTCAGCAAGCTCGGGCTGCTGGCCGCGGGCGCCTCCCCGGTGGCGCTGGGCGCGGTGCTGGCCGTGGACCGCACCGGCAAGGGCGTGCGCACGGCCCCGCGCGACGCGCTGATCTCGTTGAGCAGCAAGCCCGAATCCCTCGGCAGGGCCTTCGGTGTGCACCGCGCGATGGACACCGCGGGCGCACTGCTCGGGCCGCTGGTGGCGATGGGCGTGCTCTGGGTGGCGGTCGGCCGCTACGACGCGGTGTTCGTGGTGAGCTTCTGCTTCGCCGCGCTGGGCGTGCTGGCGCTGGTCGTGACCGTGCGCGACCACGAGCCAGGGCAGGCACGCCCCGCACCCCGCGTGCTGCTGTCCCTGCTGCGGCACAAGGGATTGCGCCGGATCTGCGCCTGCGCGGCGCTGCTCGGGCTGGTGACGATCAGCGATTCCTTCCTGTACCTGCTGTTGCAGCGCCGGTGGGAGCTGGCCGCCACGTACTTCCCCCTGCTGGCAATGGGTACCTCGGTGTCCTACCTGCTGCTGGCGGTGCCGCTGGGCCGGCTGGCCGACCGGATCGGCCGCTGGCCGGTGTTCCTCGGCGGGCACCTCGCCCTGCTCGCCGCGCTGCTGCTCGCGCTCGGCCCGTGGGCGGGCTGGCCGGTTCTGCTGCTGCACGGCGCGTTCTACGCCGCCAGCGACGGCGTGCTGATGGCGGCGACGAGTCCGCTGCTGCCAGAGTCGCAGCGTGCCAGCGGCATGGCGGTGGTGCAGACCGTGCAGGCAGCCGCCCGCAGCGCGTCCTCGGTGCTGTTCGGCGCCGCGTGGACGGTGTGGGGTCCGGAGGTGGCGCTGGCCGTCATCGCGGTGGCGCTGGCAGCGGCAGTGGGTGTGACGGCAGTGCTCCGACCGGTGCGAGGTCAGTGATGAAGATCCTGTTGGCGGTGCTCGCGGTGCTCGCGCTCGTGGGCGGCGGCACGCTGTACGTGCTCAACGCGCGGCAGGAGGTGCAGGCGGACAGTGTTGTGACAGCGGTGATAACGCCGGAGCAGCTGCCGTTCCGGGACAAGTCCGGGCAGGTCGCGCTCGCGCCGCGCACCGATCCCGGTGGCCAGCGGACGCTGACCGGCCTGCACTGCGATCGGTTCCACTTCGCCGCGAAGACCGCGGTGTGCCTGCGCGTCCGGGCCGGTGCGTTGACGCCGACCACGGACGTGATCGTGCTGGACGAGAAGCTGCACGAGCGCCAGCGCGTGGAGATCCCCGGCACGCCCAGCCGCGCACGGGTCTCCCCCGACGGCCGCATCGTGGCGTGGACCGCGTTCGTCACTGGTGATTCCTACGCCACTACGGGTTTCTCCACCCGTGCCGGGCTGCTCGACCTGTCCGACGGCCAACTGGTCAAGACGATCGAGGAGTTGCCGGTGCTCAAGGACGGGCGCCGCTACTTCGCCGCCGACGTCAACTACTGGGGCATCACCTTCGCCAGGGACAACGCCACCTTCTACGCGACCATGGCCAGCAAGGGGTCCACCTACCTGGTGCGCGGGGACTACCCCAGTTATCGCGGCAAGGTGTTGCGGGACAACGTGGAATGCCCCTCGCTGTCACCGGACGGCTCGCACCTGGTGTTCAAGAAGAAGGTGGCCGAAGGAGACCAGCCCTGGCGGCTGTACACACTCGACCTGGCCACGATGCGCGAAACCCCACTCGCCGAAACGCACAGCGTGGACGACCAGGCGGCCTGGTTGGACGAGCACACCGTCCTGTACGGGCTGGGCGGGGACGTGTGGGCCGTGCCCGCCGACGGCAGCGGTGCCCCGCGACAGCTGATCGCGGGCGCCTCCTCGCCCGGGGTCTGACCGGCGCGGCGATGCCGCGGTGACGGTCGGCGCCCAGACTCGGTCGCGCAGGAGCACGCCGTCCCGAGGAGGACCGCCATGTCCGATCTGATCACCGCCTGGCTGCGCACGGTCGTACCGGGCCTGTGGGCCTCGCTGCTCGGCGTGCTGGTGGCGCACGGGCTGCTGCCCGCCTCGCTGGTGGACCAGGCCACGGCGCTGGGCGGCACGCTGACCGTGGCCGCGATCGGGCTCGCGCTGGCCGTGTGGAAGTACGTCTGGTCCACGGTGGAGCACCACCTGCCGCCGTGGCTGACCGCGATCCTGTTGGGCAGCAACAAGACCCCGACCTACTCCCAGGCCAGCTCCTAGGCCACCGACACACCCGCGAGGCCGATGCCGCCGAACGGCGTCGCCGCCACGTCGTGCAGTCGCTCCGACCACACCGCGTGACCGTGCGCTGTCCACAGTGGAACAGCGGGCAGGTCGCGGACCAGTTGCGCCTCGACCACCCGGCAGGCGCGGCCCAGTTCCTCCGGGGAACCGGCGCCGTCGGCCGCGGCGAGCAGGTCGGCGAAGCCCTCGTCGGCGTAGCCGGTGGCCTTGGCGATCGCCGCGAACAACTCGTGCGGGCTCGGGCTCGCCAGCGACACGGTCAGCGCGAAGGGCCCGTCCGCGTCGGCGATCGTGACCGGCACACCCAGCACCCCGTGCACCTGCTCGCCCATCGGCTTGGCCCACACCTGGTCGCCAGCGGCCACGCGAACCGTTGCGGCACCGGTGAACCCGGACTGGCTCACCAGCGCCTTGGCCGCCGCACCATCGAAGACGCAGGCCCGGCAGGCATCCCCGGCCGGGCCGGGCGAGTCGGCGGGCGGCAGCACCCCGCGCGCCGGGTCGACCTGGCTGCCCAGCGGGCCGGCCGCCAGCTTCGCGCGGTCCACCGCCAGCGCGAACCCGTGCCGCACCGTCGGGTCCTCGAAGCGCTTGTCCGCCACCGGGAACGCCAGGTACGTCGCCTCCGGCAGCGCCCACATCGCGTGCCGGTCCGGGAAGTCGGTGTGCATCGCCCCGTGGCGGTCGCCGGGGACCTCGGTGGCCAGGTCCAGTTCGCCCGCCTTGACCTGGTCGTACTGTGCGGACGGGTCGCCGACGCGCAGGTCCACCTCGTGTGCCTTGCCGGGCACGTCGGCCACCCGCACCAGCGTGCCGCCCTGCCCTGGCCGCCAGGGTGCCGTGAGCCGGAACGGCCCGTTGCCCACCGGCTGGCGCGCGAACCCCGCCCAGTCGTGCGAGGTCAGCACGGACGCGGGCAGCGGTACCAGTCCCGGCGCCGACAGCACGGCGGGCACCTGGCCGAACGGCCGCTCCAGGGTGAGCGCGATCGTGGTGTCGTCGGGCGCGGTGATCTCCTTGGCGCGCAACGTGTCCGCCAGCAGGGCGGCGGTGGCCCAGTGGCTGGCGGAGATCGCCTGCCAGGTGTCCACATAGGACTTCGCAGTGACCGGCGTGCCGTCGTGGAACCGCCCACCGGGACGCAGCCGCACCACCCAGTGCACCTGGTCGGTGCTGGTGATCGACTCCGCGGCCCGGGGCGTGAGCTTGCCGCTGGCGGGGTCGTAGTCGGCCAGCGGGGTCCACAGTGCCGAGGTGACCAGCCGACCGGCCTGGTCGCGAACCTCGGCGGGCAGCAGGGTGGCCGGTTCGCGCAGACCCGCGGTGAGCACCCCGGGCTGGGACACGGTGGAGGTGCAGCCGCTGAGCAGGAGCAGGGCGAGGACCGGAGCGGCGAGGACGCGCAGACGCATGGAACTGTCATAGCAGCAACAGCATCCGACGAAAGCAGGTTGTAGGCGGCTGACTACCGAACGTAGAGTGCGGACGTCTCTCAGGGAGGTCCGTGTGCGCAGCCGACTGCTCCGATCCTGCCTCGTGATGGGCACCGCTGCCGTCACGCTGCTGGCGACCGCGCTCCCCGCCGCCGCATGCGGTGCGGACGACAAACCCGCCGACAGCGCCCCGCACCTGACCGGGACGCCGGGGGCGGTGCGGGGCGTCAAGACCGTGGGCAGCGTGCCCGACGCGCAGGGCGCCATCTCACTGAACTTCCTGCGCTACGGCGGCCGCGAGGTCATGGTCGTCTCTGGCGACTTCGGGCTGCGCGTCTACGACCTGGCCAAGCCCACCGCGCCCAAGCTGATCGGCCAGTGGAAGATGCCCGGGCTGTGGGAGACCGAGAACACCGAGGTCGACGCGCGGCGCAAGCTGGTGTTCCTGGCCCGTGACCCGCGTGCCTTCAAGGGCAACACGCACACCGGCGAGTCCGGGGTCTACGTGGTCAGCCTGGCCCAGCCGGACAAGCCGGAACTGCTGAGCTACACCCAGATGCCCGCGGGCCACACCACCAGCTGCGTCAACGACTGCCAGTACCTGTGGACCGGCGGCCCCGCCAAGGCCGACAACCAGCCCGCGGACTGGGGTGGGCGGCCCATCTGGGTCACCGACGTGCGCGACCCGCGCCACCCCGTGCTGTCCCCCGAGCCGATCGAACTGGCCCGCAACGACGGGCAGACCGACTACGCGCACGACGTGCAGGTGGACGAGGACGGGGTCGCCTGGGTCTCCGGCCGGGGCGGGGTCCGCGGCTATTGGACCCAGGGCTGGCACCACGATCCCGTGCAGAACGTGGACCGCGAGGCCACCGCGCTCAAGCCCGTGCCCTACGCCGGTGGCGGCATCGCCGAGACCGCGGCGCCGTCCAGGTTCATGCACAACAGCTACCACGACGGCGACCTGATCTACGCCACTGAGGAGAACTTCGTGGACGGCTGCGCGGGCGACGGGGTGCTGACCATCTCCTCGCTCAAGGGCTCCTACCACGGCGAGGGCTGGCGCTCCACGCCCGACAAGCCGTTCCGGCTGCGCGCCCTCAGCTCCTGGGGCGTGGCGGGCAAGGAGGGCAGCGACCCCGCCTCCGGTGACTGCTCCGCCCACTACTTCGACATCGACGAGCACGTGCTCGTGCAGTCCTTCTACGCCCAGGGCACGCGGTTCCTCGACGTCAGCGACCCCACCAACCCGCGGCAGATCGCCTACTTCCGGCCCGCCGACGCCAGCTCCTGGGCCCCGTACTGGCACCACGGCTACGTGTACGTGGCCGACCACACGCGCGGGGTGGACATCCTCAAACTGATGGTCTGAGCGTTCCCTGTCCAGGTGGTTCCGCTCACCCGTTGGAGGCTTTCCGGCTGACTGACCTGGGGGTGGCGCGGTTGACTCCCGGCATGGACACCGCACCTCGGTCCCGAACGCACCGACTGCTCGCCGCCGCACTGGTCGGCTGCGCCGCACTCCTCGCCGTTCCCGGCACGGCCGCCGCCGCGCCGGTCGCCGTGCACTCACCGGCCAAGAAGCACCTGACCATCTCGGCCAAGCCGGTCAAGGACCACGTCAAGGTACACGAGAAGACCCAGGTCAAGGGGCGCCTGGACATCAAGCCCTCGGCGCGCTCGGCCGAGGACCTGGAACTGCTCGTCGTGCAGCGGTTGCAGGCCGGGGTGTGGATCGACCTGGGCGGCACCGAAACCCCCTGCCAGCCGAACGGGAACTTCTCCGTCGACCTCAGCTTCGACGTCTCGGCCGAGCTCACGTTGCGGGTGTTCCACCCGGACTCCTCGCTGTACGCCGAGTCGTATTCGGACGTGTTCGCCTTCGTCGTCCTCTGATCGGTCCGGCCAGGGGCGCCCACCTCGCGGTGGACGCCCCTTCGCATGGGTTCACCGACCGCGCGGGGTGGACATCCTCAAGCTGACGGTCTGCGCCCGTACCCTGCCCCGCATGGGGATCGAGGCCAACAGCGGGTTGCGGAGACTGGGCTCGATCAGCGGGGTGAACTGCTGGATCGCCGTCAGTCGCACGCCGTGGAACCTGCCCATCGAGGCCATCGTGCTCTCGGTGGGCAGGGGCCTGGGTGATCTCGGCGCCGCCGTGGCCAACCAGTACCGGGGCGTGGACTGGGGCAGGGTGGACTACGGCCAGATCCGGCCCGATGCACCCGAGTTGCTCCCGCTGCCCGAGGTGCCGGGGCGCAGCCTGGACCTGGCGGTGCTGGCCTCGACCAAGCCCAGTCCCGGCCTGGATCCCGATGCCAGCTCGATCCGGACAGCGGCGCGGGCCAGTGTCCTCGCGGCGAGCCGGTCCCGGTCGATCGGGATCTCGTTGCTGGCGGCTGGGGCGCTGGGCTTCCCGGTGACCGAGTCAGCGCTGGCCGTGGTGACCGGGGCCGTGGACGCCCTGCACAGCGCCGAGCACAAGGCGCTGGGCGACCTGGTCTTCCTGTGCGGGGAAGCGGAGGCCTCCGAGGCGGTCCGCGCCGCGTGGCGGACCGTGCCTCCTCCGGAGCTGGCTGGTGGGATCAGCACCGACCTGGTGGACCCGAACCAAGCGCTGCCGCTGTCGGAGGACCAGCTCGGGATCGCACCGTACGTGTCCATGCTCGCCTCGGTGATCACGGCGCGGGACACGCCGCTGCCGCTGTCCATCGGGGTGTTCGGCGACTGGGGCTCGGGCAAGAGCACCTTCATGGCCATGCTGCGCGGCCAGGTGGACGCGCTGGCCGGGACCGACCCGCGCCGCTGGTGCGGGCAGGTGGTGCAGATCGGCTTCAACGCCTGGCACTACACCGACAGCAACCTGTGGGCCAGTCTCGCCGATGAGATCTTCACCCGGCTGGCCGGTCCCGGGCAGAGCCCGCAGGACCGCGCCGAGCGGCTGCGCGTGGAGCTGGCCGCCCTGCTGGACGAACGCCGGAGGCTGACCGCCGCCACCGAGCAGGCCCGCGCCACCGTGGCACGGCTGCGGGCCGAGGTGGACACCAGCCGTTCCCGTTCGGTCCGGGAACTGCTCACGGCGCTGCGCCGCTCGAAGACCGTGCGGACCGAGGTGGACCAGGTGTGGCGCCAACTGGGCGTCAGCGGGGAGGTGGAACAGGCCAGGCTGCTCGCCGAACAGCTGCGCGGCACGGTGGACGAGGCTGAGGCCCTGCGCCGCGTGCCGCGCACCCGCCAGGGCAAGCTCGTGCTCGCCGCCGCCACACTGGTGCTGGGCGGCGGCCTGATCGCCCCGCTGCTGGCCCCGGCGCTGGGACCGTGGCTGGCGGGTCTGGGCCTGCTGGGGCTGGGCACCGGGGTCGGCGTGCTGGCCAACGCCCGCGCCGGGCTGCGCAAGCTGCTTGCCCTGTGCGAGGAACTGCGCGCTGACCTGGCCGAGTCCGCGCCCCTGCGCGAGGCCGAGGCCGAACAGCAGGTGGCACAGGCCCAGCTGGCCCAGGTACTGGAGCAGGTCGGGGAGCTGGGCAGGCAGCTTGCCCAGCTGGAACCAGGGCAGCGGGTGTACTCCTTCCTGGCGGAGCGGGCCGCCAGCCCCGACTACTCCGGCAAGCTGGGGCTGATCTCCACCATCCGCAAGGACTTCGGGCAGCTGGTGGAGCTGATGCGGCGCTGGCGCGCGGAGCCGGACCCCAGGGTCAAGCCCATCGACCGCGTGGTGCTCTACATCGACGACCTGGACCGGTGCGGGCCCAAGCAGGTGGTGGAGGTCCTGCAGGCGGTGCACCTGCTGCTGGCCTTCGACCTGTTCGTGGTGGTGGTCGGGGTGAACCCGCGCTTGCTGCTGCACTCGCTGGGCAGGCACTACGAGGAGATCATCGCCGAGCACGGGATCAGTCCCGAGGACTACCTGGAGAAGATCCTCAACATCCCGTTCGTGCTGTCCCGGATGCCCCGGGGCGGCCTCGGGCAGCTGCTGCGCGCGCTGGCCCGCCCCGTCGGCCCGGCGCCCGTGACGCGAACCCCGTTGCCGGCACAGCGGTCCAGCTCAGGGGCGATCACCATCGAACCCGGCTCCGAGCTGGACACCGAGCAGCAGCGGCCCGCGCCCGCCCGGCACGCCCCACACCCACTGACCGAACCGGAACTGGACCTGCTGGCGGCGCTGGAGCCGCTGATCGCCACCCCGCGTGCGGCCAAACGACTGTTCAACCTGTACCGGATGATCCGTGCCACCCGGGACCTCTCCAGCAGTTCCCGGTTCCTGGGCGAGGACGAGTCGCCCGGGGAGTACCAGCCGGTGGCCCTGCTGCTGGGCCTGCTCACGGCCGACCCGCACCTGTTCGGACCCGTGGTCGAGGCGGCACCAGGTGAGCGGGCCGGGGGGCTGGCGCACCGGTCCCGTACCGAACTCTGGTCGCGGTTCGTCGCCGACATGGCACCCCGCGAGACCGAACTGGGCTGGGGCAACGGGATCCTGGGCCCGATCACTGAACGGGACCTGGGCCGGTGGCGGTGCCTGCACCAGGGCATCGCCAGCGCCTCGGAGTCCGCCGACGACCTGGAGCTGCGGTACTTCCAGGTCTGGGTGCCCCCGATCCGGCGCTTCTCCTACGCACTGGGCTCCTCGGCGGCCTGAGCTGCCCCTTCACACCGGTTCGCCAGCTGTTCGTCCCGCCTTCAACCCGAACGGCTGCCGGGACGGCGCTCGCCCTGGTACACCTCACGGCCGGGAGTTCGCCTGCCGCTGGGAGGAATTCGATGCTGTTACGCAGATCCGCCGGTGTCGCCGCCGCCGCGGTCGTTGCCGGGGCACTGCTGGTACCGACCGGCGGGGCCGCGCTCGCGGTGTCGCCGGACGTGGTGATCAGCCAGGTCTACGGGGGTGGCGGCAACTCGGGTGCGCCGTACACCAACGACTTCGTGGAGCTGTACAACCGGGGCGCCAGCAGCGTCTCGCTGGCGGGCTGGACGGTGCAGTACGCCTCGGCGGGCGGCTCGTCCTGGTCGCGGACCAACCTGACCGGCAGCATCGCGCCGGGCCGGTACTACCTGGTGCAGGAGGGTGCGGGCGCGGGCAGCGGCACGGCCCTGCCCACCCCGGACGCCACGGGCACGATCGCGATGAGCGCGACGGCGGCGAAGGTCGCGCTGGTGACCAACGGCACCGCGCTGACCTGCTCCACGGGCTGCGCCACGGCCGCTGGGGTGCGGGACTTCGTGGGCTACGGGTCCAGCGCCAGCTCCGCCGAGGGCTCGCCGACGGGGACGCTGTCCAACACCACCGCGGCCGTGCGCAACGGCGGCGGGGCCACCGACACCGACAACAACGCCGCCGACTTCTCGGTGACCGCGCCGACCCCGCGCAACTCCGCCTCCGGCGGGGGTGGCGGCGGCACGCGCATCCACGACATCCAGGGCGCCAGCCACCTCTCACCGCGCAACGGGCAGCAGGTCAGCGCGGTACCCGGCGTGGTGACGGCCACCAGCGGCACCGGGTTCTGGTTCCAGGACCCGCAGCCCGACAGCGACCCGGCCACCAGCGAGGGCCTGTTCGTCTACACCGCCAGCGCGCCCACCGTGGCCGTGGCCGACTCGGTCACCGTCAGCGGCACGGTCAGCGAGTACCGGCCGGGTGGCAGCGGGGGCAGCACCAACCTGACCACCACCGAGATCACCGCGCCGACGATCACCACCGTGGCGCACAACGTCGCACTGCCCGCGCCGACACTGGTCGGCTCCGGTGGCCGGGTGCCGCCCGCGACGGTCATCGAGGACGGCACCACCGGTGACGTGGAGACCAGCGGCACCTTCGACGTCACCGCGCACGGCATCGACTTCTGGGAGTCCCTGGAGGGCATGCGCGTCGAACTGGACAACGCGGCCGTGGTCGGCCCGCGCAGCAAGTACGGGGACATCCCGGCGGTCCCCGCGGGCAGCACCACCCGCACCGCCCGGGGCGGGATCGTGCTCCAGGCCAGCGACACCAACCCCGAGCGGGTGCTGGTGGCCAACGCGCTGGCGCAGACCCCGGTGGTCAACGTGGGCGACACGCTGACCGGTGCGACGGTGGGCGTGCTCGACTACTCGTTCGGCAACTACAAGCTGGAGGTCACCGCCAGCCCGACCGCGGCCAGCGGGGGCATCGCTCCGGAGGTCACCGCCGCGCCGGGTGCGGGGCAGCTGGCCACCGCCACGTTCAACGTGGAGAACCTCAACCCGACCAACCCGCAGTCCAAGTTCGACGGGCTGGCCGCGCAGATCGTGACGAACCTGCGCTCCCCCGATCTCGTCGCGCTGGAGGAGATCCAGGACAACAACGGGGCCACCGACGACGGCACGGTCGCCTGCGACCAGACGATGAGCAAGCTGATCAGCGCGATCAGCGCCGCGGGCGGCCCCGCCTACAGCTACCGGCAGATCAACCCGACCGACGACGCCGACGGCGGTGAGCCGGGCGGCAACATCCGGCAGGTCTTCCTGTTCCGCACCGACCGCGGGCTGGCGTTCGTGGACCGGGCCGGTGGCACCGCAACCACCGCCAACTCCGTGGTCAACACCGGCGGGGTGCCCTCGCTGCGCTACTCCCCCGGCCGCATCGACCCCGGCAACTCGGCCTGGAACTCCAGCCGCAAGCCGCTGGCCGGTGAGTTCACCTTCGGTGGCAGGACGGTCTTCGTGATCGCCAACCACTTCAACTCCAAGGGCGGGGACCAGCCGCTGTTCGGCCACTTCCAGCCGCCCAGCCACCCCTCGGAGACCCAGCGGCACAACCAGGCCACCGCGGTGAAGTCCTTCGTGGACCAGATCCTGGCCGTGGACGCCAACGCGGGTGTGGTCGTGCTCGGCGACCTCAACGACTTCGACTACTCCCAGACCACCGACATCCTCACCGCGGGCGGCTCGCTCACCGACCTGCCGCGCACCCTGGGTGTCGCCGAGCGGTACACCTACGTCTACGAGGGCAACTCCCAGGTGCTCGACCACATCCTGCTCTCGCCCGGCCTGTCGGCCAAGGCGTACAGCTACGACGTGGTGCACGTGAACTCCGAGTTCGCCAACCAGCTCAGCGACCACGACCCGCAGATCGTGCGGATCCCGCTGCCCTGACCCACCACCCCATGCCATGAAAGTGCCGTTCCTCGCGTTCAGTGCAAGGAACGGCACTTTCATGACACCGCAAGCACCGGTGTGTCGCGGGGCAGCGAATTCGGCCCGAAGATCCCTCGGCCCGAAGATCCGTTGACTGTGCCGCAACGGCATGGTGTCTGCTGGAGGGTGGGGCTGTTCGCGTCGGGCGGCCCGGTGTTCGGGGGAGTGGCGGCCGTGGGGCGCAACACCGGTGGACCTCTCGTGTCCAGACCGGTTTCCGGCTGCTACCAGGGAGGATTGCACCCTTCTCGTGGATGTGAGCCAGCCTCGTCCGGGTACCGGGTGGCCGGGGGCGATCGCTGAGCGAGGAGGAAGGCATGGAGACGGGCCAGTGGCTCAAGCAGTACTCGGAGAAGCTGGAGGGGCTCAAGAAGGCCGCCGCCGAGGTGACGGACAACCTCGCGGCCTCGACCGTGACGACGAGCTCGCAGGACGGGGCGGTGACGGTCACGATCGGCCCGAACGGCAGCCTGCGTGACCTGCGGTTCGGCCCGCGCGCGAGCCAGCACAGCCACACCCAGTTGGCGGCACTGGTGATGAAGACCGTGGCCCAGGGCCAGCGCGCGGCGGCCGAGAAGGTGGCGGAGGCCTTCGCGCCGATCGGGGCCGGTACCAGTGCGATGGACGCGCTCACCCGGTTCATGCCCGCCGAGGAGCCCGAGGACCGCCCGGGGCCCTCGGCCTACGACGCGCCAGCGGCCTACAACGCCCCCGCGCCGCCCCCTCCCCCGGCCGCCGCACCGCCGCCACCGCCGCGGCCCGGCCCGGCGCCGGTCCCCGCGGCCCGGCCGCGACCCGCACGCCCGGCCCGCGACGAGGCCGAAGACTTCGATGAGAGGCCCTGGTGAGCATGCAAGCACTGGCCGACCAGAGCCCCGGCAGCCAGGTCAGCGGCAAGATCTACAGCAACCACGACTCGGCCGTCAGCCAGATCGAGAACTCCGTTGAGCAGCTCGGGCAGAGCCTCATCGGCCAGTCCCCCTCCGACGCGGTGTCCACCGCCATCTCCTTCGCGACCGACCCGGTCGGCACGGTCATCTCCTTCGGCCTGGACTTCCTGATGGGGGCGGTCCAGCTGGTCATGGAGCCCCTGCAACACCTGGACGTGGACTCGGGCGAGGTCGGGTCCTCCGCCGACGGCTTCCACCAGCACGCGCAGGCGCTCGGCCAGCTGGCCCAGGAGCACACCGAGGACGCGAACTCCCTGAGCGGGGACTGGGACGGCGAGGCCGCGTCGAGCTACTTCCAGGTGGCCAGCGACACCAGCGACCGGCTGTCCTCCATGGGCCGGGTGCTGACCGGGGCGGGTCAGGTGACCAAGGCCTCCGGCGGCCTGGTCAGCGGAGTCCGCAGCCTGGTGACCAAGCTGATCAGCGAACTGGTCGAGCGGCTGCTGCCCGGCGGGCTGTCCGCGCTGGCCTCCGCCCCGGAGACCTTCGGCTTCTCCATCGTCGTGTTCGTGGCCGAGGCGCTGGGCACGGCCATCCAGGTCGGTATGGAGATCGCCAGCAAGATCAGCGAGCTGGTGAACGCCATGAGCCAGATCGGCCAGTTCATGGACGACCTGGGCGACATGGTGGAGCAGCTGGCCGACAAGCTGTTCGGGGATGGCGACGGCGGGTCCGACTCCGACGAGCAGGGGCCCCGCGCCGAGGTCGACGGACCGCAGGACCGGCCCGAGGGCCCGATCGGCCGGGTCGGCGGGGTCATCGGGACCGAGGGTGGCATCGGCTGGCCCGAGGACGAGGACCTCGATGACGAGCTGGACGACTCCGGACCGGAGAGCCCGCGCCCGTTCAACGTGGGCCAGCCCGGACCGGAAAGCCCGCGGCCGTTCAACATGGACCAGCCCGCACCGGTCAGCCCACGGCCGTTCAACATGGACCACCCCGCGCCGGAAAGCCCGCGCCCGTTCAACACGGACCAACCCGCACCAGTGAGCCCACGGCCGTTCGAGGCCGTCACCCGCCCGAGCACCGAGAGCCTCACGCCAGCACACGCCGGCAACTCGCCCGAGACGCCCCAGGCGCCCACTCACGCCGCGCCGAACATGCCCCCTGCGCCCTCGGCTCCCACCATGCCCTCGATCCCGTCGATGCCCACCATCCCGCCCCCGACCGGCGGCGCGGGCCCGAGCGCCACGGCTCCCGCCCACACCCCGCCCAGCGTGAGCGTCCCGCCGATCACCGCGCCCACCATGCCCAGTAGCAGCACCCCGGCCGCCACGCCACCCTCGATGCCCACGCCCCCGACGGCACCCGTGGCCCCCTCGGCCCCGCCGCCGAGCACCGGCCCCGCCTCCTACACGCCGCCCAAGATCACGGCGCCGCCCATGCCGTCCCCGGTGAACAGCACCCCCAAGCCCGTGACCTCGCCGACGCCACCGCCCATTCCGCACCTGACGCCGCCGCGCACGGACCCGGCCACCAGCACCCCGACACCCAACAAGACCGAGCCCCGGATCCCGCCGAGCTCCGGCTCACCCAGGCAGCCCGACAGCCTCACCAACGAGACCCTGCACAAGGTGGAGCAGGCCGTGGACAAGGCCATCGAGTCCATGCCGGGCTTCACCGACGGCCCCAACTCCGAGGTGCTGCACAAGGTGGAGGAGGCGGTCAACCGCGCGATCGAGTCCACCCCCGGCTGGCAGCCCGACCCGGCCCCGCCCGCGCCCGCCTCGGTCCACCCTGGCCCTGGCGGCACCACCTCGCTGCCCCACGCCACACCCGGACCCGCCATGCACGGCGGTGGCCCGGCCATGCCGGGTGGCGGTCCCGGCCAGTCCCCGTCCAGCCCGGGCACGGTCACCGGTGCGGCGCCCGAAGCCCCTGCGCCGCAGTCCGCGCCCGCGCCCGCACCCCAGCAGCACCCGACCGCCCCGCAGCAGGGCGGTGCGCCGATGGGTGGCATGGGTGGCATGCAGGGTGGCCGAGGTGGCGGGGGCGAGGACCAGACCCGCAAGTCCCCCGGGTACATCAAGGGGGACAACACCTTCTTCAAGCCGCAGGGCGAGGAACTGCCGCCCTCGGTCATCGGTGAGCGGCAACCCGGCCGGGCGCAGGACAGGAGCCAGTGATGCGACGCGGGGGTTTCTCCGTACACGCCCCGTCCCTGCACGAGCACGCGGGCAAGACGAGCAGGCGGGCCGAGCAGGTGTCCCAGGCTGGCAGCGGCGTGGGCAGCGCGGGCCTGTCCGGCAAGGGGCTCGGCCAGGTCGGTGCCTCGACCGCGGGCGCGCACCAGCGGCTGGTCTCGCGGATGCAGTCCTCGCTGGGGCGCTCCGGCGAGCGGCTGCGCGGCCAGTCCGACCGGCTGCGCCAAAGCGCGGACAGGTTCACCGCGGCTGACGAGGAGCACGCGGGCCAGCTCCGTAGCATCCACACCCGGTCCGGCGGACCGCCCACCCTGCCCGCGGGCAGCGGCGGGGGCGGACACCAGAGCACGAGCGCCGGTGGCCGCCCGATCCGGCCGCCCCGGCCGCACCAGACCGGCGCCGGGCGCCACCATCCCTATGCCCGCCCAGGTGGCGGTGGGTCCGGTCGGCCCGGCGGCCCCTCCGGTGGGTCCAGTCGACCCGGCGGCCCGTCCGGCGGGGCTGGGCGCCCACCGGCTCAACAGCCACCACCACCGCCGCCACCGCAGCAGCCACCACCGCCTCCGCCGCCCTTGCGGCCGGGGGACCCCGGCTGGCGCCCGTCCAACTTCAAGCCCGACATCCCCGGCGATGTCCACGAACACGTGGCCTACGGCGGCTGGAACGACAACACCGGCAAACCGACCGGTGGGCACATGCTGCACACCGATCTGCCGGGTCCGCACCCGAACCCCGCGGGCTACGCGGCCGGTTCCTCGGGCCACGGTTCGAGGCCGTCCGCGTACGGCACGCACAACATGCAACCCAACGGCGTCTACACCGCCGCCTACCCGGAAGTCAGGTTCGACGAGCAGTACGGCTCCGGCGGGTGGCACTCCAAGCAGTCGGACAACCACACGTACTTCCCGCAGGGGATCAGCTACCCGGGCAACCAGCAGATGGGCCACAACGCCTGGAACAGCCCCAACGCCCGGATCTGGGAGAACGGGGACGGATCGGGCGGTGGCTGGACGGGCCCGGCCACGATCCCGCCCGGGTACCCCGGCGCCGGTATGCCCATCAAGATCAACGGCAGGTACGACGGGGACGGGTACGTGACCACCTACCACCCCGCCCAGTACCAGTAGGAGGTGATCTGAGGCGATGTTCGACACCGGCGAGGAAATCAGCTTCGGCTACGACCAGTGGCACCGGCTGCGGATCACCATGGTGCCGGACTACCGGCCGCTCGCGGCCTGGCTGCACACCGACGTGCAGCCGAACCTGGCGGCGCTCGACCAGTTCTCGCGAGTGCTCCGGCAGGCCGCCAGCAACAGGGAGACCGTCAACGGCAACGGCTGCTGGATCGACTTCCAGCCCGCTGGGGTGCTCATCGGCAGCCTGTACGACCGGTGGCAGCCGCTGCCCGTGCCCGAGGCCCTGTTCTGGCCCGTGCTCTCCGGGCTGCGCGCCTTCCTGCTCAACTCCGCCGCCGACCCCGCGCTGGCCCGCCCGGACGGGTACCCGGCGGTGGGCCGGATGACCACGCACCGCACCCCGCCCACCGGCGGCCGTCCGGCGCTCGTGGACCGCACCCACTTCCCACCCGACTGGTCGGCACAGGAGGTGCAGGAGGCCGCCACCGGCGCGTGGCACAGCGCCGAGGCCCGCTACGACGAGCAGACCGGCGCCTGGTCCGGCCTGTGGCGTGACCTGGAACTGGCCGGGTACTACGACCCGGCCACCGGGGCCGTCCAGACCTACTTCCCGGTCCTGGCCCCCTAACTCGGTGCCATGAAAGTGCCGTTCCTCGCACTGAGTGCGAGGAACGGCACTTTCATGGCGTCCGGGTCAGGACTGGTAGGCCTCCAGCGGGGGGCAGGAGCAGACCAGGTTGCGGTCGCCCTTGGCCCCGTCGATGCGGCGCACCGGCGGCCAGATCTTCGTCGCGCCGACCCCGGCCGGGAACACGGCCTCGTGCCGGGTGTAGGGGTGCTGCCACTCCTGCTCGGTCAGGCAGGCCGCGGTGTGCGGGGCGTTGCGCAGCGGGTTGTCCTCCACCGACCACTCGCCCGAGCCGACCCGGTCGATCTCCCGCTTGATGGCGATCATGGCCTCGCAGAAGCGGTCCATCTCGGCCAGGTCCTCGCTCTCGGTGGGCTCCACCATGAGCGTGCCCGCCACCGGGAAGGACATGGTCGGCGCGTGCAGCCCGTAGTCGGCCAGCCGCTTGGCCACGTCGTCCACGGTGACGCCGGTGGCCTTGGTGATCGGCCGCAGGTCGAGGATGCACTCGTGGGCGACGAAGCCGCCCTCGCCCACGTAGAGCACCGGGAAGTGCTCGTCCAGCCTGCGGGCGATGTAGTTGGCCGCGGCGACCGCGGTCAGCGTGGCCCGGCGCAGGCCCTCGGCGCCCATCATGCGCACGTAGGCCCAGGAGATCGGCAGGATCGAGGCGCTGCCCCAGGGCGCACCGCTGATCGGGCCGACACCGGTGGCCGGGCCCGCGGTGGGCTGCAGCGGGTGGTTGGGCAGGAACGGCGCAAGGTGCGCGCGCACGCCGATCGGGCCGACGCCGGGGCCGCCGCCGCCGTGCGGGATGCAGAAGGTCTTGTGCAGGTTCAGGTGTGAGACGTCCGAGCCGAACTTGCCGTACTGGGCAAGGCCGATCAGCGCGTTGAGGTTCGCACCGTCCACGTACACCTGGCCGCCCGCGTCGTGCACCAGCCCGCATACCTCGCGCACGGTGTCCTCGTACACCCCGTGCGTGGACGGGTAGGTGATCATGATCGCGGCCAGGTCGTCCCGGTGGGCGTCCACAGTGGACCGCAGGTGCTCCAGGTCGATGTTGCCCTTGTCGTCGCAGCGGACCACGATCACGCGCATGCCCGCCATGACGGCCGAGGCCGCGTTGGTGCCGTGCGCGCTGGCCGGGATCAGGCAGACGTCGCGCTCACCGTGGCCCTGCGAGCGGTGGTAGGCGCGGATCGCCAGCAGACCGGCGAACTCGCCCTGGCTGCCCGCGTTGGGCTGGATGCTCACCGCGTCGTAGCCGGTGATCTCGGCCAGCCAGTGCTCCAGGTCGGTGACGATGCTGAGCAGGCCCTCGGCGTCGGCGGCCGGGGCGAACGGGTGCAGCTGGGAGATCTCCGGCCAGGTGATGGACTCCATCTCCGTGGTGGCGTTGAGCTTCATGGTGCAGGAGCCCAGCGGGATCATGCTGCGGTCCAGCGCCACGTCCTTGTCCGACAGCGAGCGCAGGTAGCGCAGCAGCGCGGTCTCGGAGCGGTGCTGGTGGAACACCGGGTGGGTCAGGTACTCCGAGGTGCGGCGCAGCGCGACCGGCACGGCGTCGGCGGTGTCGTTGTCCAGGGCGTCCACGTCGGGCACCGTGACGCCGAACGCCTGCCACACCAGCGCGAGGTGCGCGCGGGTGGTCAGCTCGTCACAGGCCACGCCCACGTGGTCGGCATCCACCAGGCGCAGGTTCACGCCCAGCTCGCGGGCCCTGGCCACGACCTGCTCGGCGCCACCGGGCACCTCGGCCAGCACGGTGTCGAAGAACTCGCCGTGCACCACGGTCACGCCGCCCTCGGACAGCCCGGCCGCCAGCACGGTGGCCATGCGGTGCGCGCGCTCGGCGATGCCGCGCAGCCCCTCCGGCCCGTGGTAGACCGCGTACATGGAGGCGATCACCGCGAGCAGCACCTGGGCGGTACAGATGTTGCTGGTGGCCTTCTCCCGGCGGATGTGCTGCTCGCGGGTCTGCAACGCGAGCCGGTAGGCGCGGTTGCCGTCGGCGTCCTCGCTCACCCCCACCAGGCGGCCCGGCAGCTGGCGCTCGAAGCCCTGGCGCACCGCCATGTACCCGGCGTGCGGGCCGCCGAAGCCCATCGGCACGCCGAAGCGCTGGCTGGTGCCGACCACCACGTCGGCGCCGATCTCACCGGGGGCGCGCAGCAGGGTCAGCGCGAGCAGGTCGGCGGCGACCACCGCGGCGGCACCGGCCTGGTGCACCTCGGCGATCAGCGCCTCCTGGTCGCGGACCACGCCGCTGGCGCCGGGGTAGGACAGCAGCACGCCGAAGAAGTCCCCGCCCAGGCCCAGGCCCTCGATGCCCTGGGACAGGTCGGCCACGACCACCTCGATGCCCAGCGGCTCGGCCCTGGTCTCGATCACCGCGATGGTCTGCGGCAGGGTGTCGGCGTCGACCACGAAGCGGCTGGACTTGGACCGGCCCGCGCGGCGCACCAGGGTCATCGCCTCGGCCGCCGCGGTGGACTCGTCGAGCATGGAGGCGTTGGCCACCGGCAGCCCGGTCAGGTCGGCGACCATCGTCTGGAAGTTGAGCAGCGCCTCGAGCCTGCCCTGGGAGATCTCCGGCTGGTACGGGGTGTAGGCGGTGTACCAGGCCGGGCTCTCCAGCACGTTGCGCAGGATGACCCCGGGCGTGACCGTGCCGTAGTAGCCCAGGCCGATCATCTGCACCAGCGGGTTGTTGCGGTCGGCCAGCGCGCGCAGCTCGGCCAGCGCCTCGGTCTCGGTGGCCGGCGCGGGCAGGTTCAGGGCCACGTCGCCGCCGCGGATGCCCGCGGGCACCGCGCGCTGGGCCAGTTCCTCCAGCGAGCCGACGCCGATCACGTCGAGGATCTTGGCCAGCTCTGCGGGGCGCGGTCCCACGTGTCGGTCGGCGAAGGGGGTGCCGTGCTCCAGCGCTGCGAGCGGGATGCGGTCCATCGTCATTCAGGGCCTCCGGGTACAGGGCACAGGCCGCACACGGGTGTGTGCTGCCGTTGCCCTCCCCCTCTGTCCCCGCCCGGCTACGGGCGCCTGAGAGCTTCACCCGCGAGCGGGCTTGCACCGTCGGCGGGGCCGGCACGAGGCCGACCCGCTTTCCAGAGGCGTCTCACCCGTGCGGTCCTGGCCGCCTGAGAGGTTCCGGGGAGGGGTTGCTCCTTCGGCGCCGAACCGGCTGGCTACCGGCCCGAACTCTCCCGCACGGGGTTTACGACTTGCGGGGCAAGCCTACCCCGCGAGTGTTACGACTAGCGAACACCGTGAGTCAGCCGGTGCGGCGGGCGCGCCTGCGGTGCGAGAGCTCGTCCTGGGACAGCGGCTCCAGCTCCTCGACGACCCCGTCGGCCCGTTCGGCCTGGAACTCGTGGATCGTGCCGCTGATCTCGCGCATGGCCCCGCTGACCGCGATGCCGAACACGCCCTGCCCGCCCTGGAGCAGGTCCACGACCTCTTCCGGGGACGTGCACTCGTACACGGTCGTACCATCGCTGAACAGCGTGATCCTGGCCAGGTCGCGCACTCCCCTGCGGCGCAGGTGGTCCACGGCGACCCGGATGTTCTGCAGGGAGACCCCGGTGTCCAGCAGCCGCTTGACCACCTTGAGCACCAACAGGTCCTTGAAGGAGTACAGCCGCTGGCTGCCCGAGCCGTGCGCGCTGCGCACGGTGGGCGCGACCAGGCCGGTGCGCGCCCAGTAGTCCAGCTGCCGGTAGGTGATACCGGCGATCTGGCAGGCCGCGGGGCCGCGGTAGCCGACCATCTCGTCGGGCAGCGAGGCGTCCGGGAACAGGGCACCCTGCTCGCCGGCTGCGGCCCTGCTGGGCCCCTCATTGTCGAGGCTCTGCTCGACCACGACTGCCTCCCCTCGCCCGGTCTGACGACCGGCGACGACACGGGACGCACTGGTGGCTGACCACGACGCGCGCCCGACTCCTCCCTGACGGTAAGTCGGGCCATGGGACGGGTCAACGCGACGCGCGGGAGGCCAAACCCTCAATGTCGACTTGATGGTGACGCTCCGCAGTGGAGCTTCCCCGAATCGATGAAGCGATCTACGGAGAGTGAGGAAAGAGTTTTCCCTGTCAACCAGTACCGGGAAAACTCTTTCCTCAAGATCACCGAGACGAGATCGACACGTGCCGGAAGCGCACCGAGAGGTTCGGGAAGCCGTCCCCGGGATTGTTCTGGTCGTCCTCACCGGCCGCGGCGATCTTGCGCAGCACGTCCATGCCCGCGGTGACCCGGCCGAACGGGGTGTAGGCCGGGGACAGCTTGGTGTCCTGCCAGACGAAGAAGAACTGGCTGCCGTTGGTGTTCGGGCCCGCGTTGGCCATGGCCACCGTGCCCGCCGGGTAGGTCGCCCCGGTCAGGTTCTCGTCGGGGAAGGAGTAGCCGGGGCCGCCGCTGCCGGTGCCGGTCGGGTCACCGCACTGCAACACGTAGATCCGCTGGGTGGTCAGCCGGTGGCAGTGCGTGCGGTCGAAGTAGGCGTGCTCGGCGAGGAAGCGGAAGGAGAAGGTCGTGCACGGGGCCTTGTCGGTGAGGGCCTGGAAGGCGATCTCGCCCTGGCTGGTGTGCAGTCTGGCCGTGTACGGCTTGGCGGCCTTGGCGGCGTCGAACACCGGGATGCCCTTGAACCGGTCGGCGGGCACCGCCTTGGTGTAGGTGCAGGCCGTGTCGGCGGCCGCGGCCGTGGCCGCCTGCCCCGACTGGACCGTGGCGGGTGCGGCGCTGGCGGACACGACTCCGGTCACGCTCAGTGCGATGGCGAGCGTGGCGATGGCGAGGACCCGGCTCCTGCGCATGGGTTGCTGACCTCTCGCTAGACGATGGCGGTCGGCCAGCCTAACCAGCACACCCCACCCCGACAGCCCCCAAAAGTCGGGAGCCCACCCACCCCGCCAGGAGCGCCAGCCTCGGGGGCCCCGCCGCGATCCGGAGGATCGCCAAGAGCGCAGCGGGCACCGTCTCCGCGCCGGTCTCTGGACCGCCCCGAGTCAGGCCGACCGCGTCTGTCCAGCAGTCAAAAGAGACCAGTCACGAGCGAGGGCACCACACTCCGCCAGCCCCGGGGGCCGCGTCTTCGCACCGGTCTCTGGACCTAAGCGGAGACGCCGCGATCCGGAGGATCGCCAAGAGCGCAGCGGGTCACGTATCGGCGCCGCGGAAGTCCTCTGGGGAGATCGAGTCCAGGAACTCCCGGAACTTCTCGACCTCGTCCTCCTGCTCGTCCGGGATGATCAGCCCGGCCTCGGCGAGCACGGCCTCCTCGGCGTGCACCGGCACGCCCACGCGCAGTGCCAGCGCCACCGAGTCGCTGGGGCGCGCGGAGACGCGGATGTCGCCCTCGAAGACCAACTCGGCGAAGTAGGTGCCTTCCTGCAGGTCGGTGATGCGGACCTGCTGCAACTGCCTGCCCAGTGCGCCGATCACGTCCTTGAGCAGGTCGTGGGTGAGCGGTCGTGCGGGCCGCACACCCTGCAGTTCGATCGCGATCGCCGTGGCCTCGGCCTGACCGATCCAGATCGGCAGGTAGCGGTCGCCGTTGGCTTCACGCAGCAGCAGGATCGGGCTGTTCGCGGGCAGCTCCACCCGGACGCCGACAACGCGCATCTCACTCATCGGGTCTCGCCTCCCTCAGTGCACGACCGTGGCGTCCCCGTACTCACGAGGATCCCCCACCGTGTGATCCGACGCTACCCGCCATGCGGGCACGACGCTCGCCTGTAATACAGTTGCCAAGATCACCAGGTCACCCACCGACGGCCCCTCGCAGCCCGGTCTTGACCAGGAGTACGTGCAGTGCCACCGAGAGCGAGGCCAGCTCGCGCACGACCTCGTCGGCGCGCTGGCGGGCGTCGGGGTCACGCTGGCGGTAGAGCGGGGCGACGATCTGCTGGAGCAGACCGATCTCCCGGTCCGCCGAGGCGCGGAAGGCCCGCAGGTGACGGGGTTCAACACCGAAGCCGGTCAACGCGACGGCGGTGCGCACCAACTGCGCGGCGTCGGCGTCGTAGAACCCGGCGGCACCGGGCCGGACCAGGCCATAGGTTTCCAGCTCGGACAGCATGCGCGCGTCCACGCCGGTCTCGGCGAACAGCTCCTCACGGGTCATCCGCACCTCGTGGCCGCCTGCGAAGTCCTCGGGGATGGGCAGGCCGTCGCCCTCGCGCAGTGCCCGCAACGGCCGCGGCTGGGCTGAGCCGTCCGCGGCGTCCAACTGCTCCTTGATCACCTTCAGCGGGAGGTACTGGTCCCGCTGGGCCGCCAGCACGAACCTCAGCCGAGCGACGTCGGCCTCGGTGAACTGGCGGTAACCCGAGGGTGTCCTCGCCGGGCGGACCAAGCCTTCCGACTCCAAGAAACGGATCTTGGAGATGGTCACGTCGGGGAACTCGGGGCGGAGCTGCGTCAGCACCGCCCCGATGCTCAACCCATCGCGCTGTGGCCGCCCGGCCGAGGTCACTGCGCCCCCTGGCCCCCGGAACCCGGGCCGGTGAGGAACACCAGGCGGAACTTGCCGATCTGCACCTCGTCGCCGTTGGCCAGCACCGCGTGGTCCACCGGCTCCCGGTTGACGTAGGTGCCGTTCAGGCTGCCCACGTCGATCACCAGGAACTCGCCGCCCTCACGGCGGAACTCGGCGTGACGGCGGGAGACCGTGACGTCGTCGAGGAAGATGTCGCTGTCGGGGTGCCGACCCGCGCTGGTGGTGTCCTGGTCGAGCAGGAACCGGGAACCCGCGTTGGGGCCGCGCTTGACGACCAGCAGGGCCGACCCGGCAGGCAGTGCGTCGACACCGGCGACAGCCGGTTCCTGGACCGGGGCCTCGACGCCCTCGGCGTCGGCGAGGAAGTCGGCCCGGAAGATCGTGGTCCGCTCCGGGGACTGCTCCGGCGGAACACCGGGCCCGTCGTTCGTGCTCACCTGAGCTCGCCTCCTGCTGGTGGATCCTTCGGGACCGCTCAAACCTACCGTGCCGGACTGATCGCGCCGGGAGCGGCTCCCCATCCAGCCGAACAGCTTCTGAAAGATCGACATCAGCCCTGGTCCACCAGTTCCCTGTAGCCCGCACCGTCCAGCAGCTCGTCGAGCGCGCTCGCGTCGTCCAGCCGCAGCTCGACCATCCAGCCCGCGCCGTAGGCATCGGTGTTGATCAGTTCGGGGCTGCCGTCCAGCTCGTCGTTGCGCGCGGTGACCTCACCGGCCAGCGGCGCGAAGATGTCCGAGACGCTCTTGGTGGACTCCACCTCACCCAGGGTCTGGCCCGCGGTCACCCGCTCGCCGACCTCCGGTAGCTGGACGAACACCACGTCCCCGAGCTGGTTCTGGGCGTAGTCGGTGATGCCGATGCGCACCACTGACTCACCGACCAGGACCACCCACTCGTGCTCGGGGGTGTACTTCAGTTGCTCGGGAACCACCTAACGAGCCTTCCTTCTGCCTGCTGATCACCGGATTGGGCGAGCGTAGAGGACGAGAATCCCATCAGGTCCGCACGCACCGCCGCTCCACGGGCCCCACCGTACCGAGATCGTGATCTACCGGGCCAGGCTGAGGCCGCCCGTTGAGCAGTTCGAGCACCCATTGGAGTCGCGGACCCAGCGCGACAGACCTCTGGGGCGCCGAACCGGACCACTGCCGCGCCGCTCCGCCAACACCGTACAGTAAGTGTGATGCGCGCCACATCTCCAGGTGTTGATTCGACGAGCACGGCGGAATTCTCGCGGACAGATCAGGGCGGTCGACGACGGACTCCACCAACACCCGGCGAGGTGTTGTGCGAGTTGGCACGAAGTGGCCACGATTCGATTGCCGTGGGGCGACGGCCCGGCATGCCGGGTAAATGGCCAGCACACCAATGGCAGGCGAGAATTCCTCGCCGAACTCGACTCCAGCCAGGTGATCTCGGCATCTCAACGCCGCGACGCGCGCGGCCGGGCCAGCACCGGGACCGGGTCGGTGGCCATGACGGTGACGGTGCGGCCGGTGCGGTGCCGGAACCGCTGCGCGGAGTCCTCGGCCGCGGCGGGCAGGTCGGTGGCCAGCTCGACCAACCCCCGGACCAGTTCGTCCAGGGCGCAGCGCCCGCCCCAGCACCAGCCAGCTCACCAGTGCCACCAGCGCGGCGATGACCGCGGTGCCCCGAGGACGTACTGGAGGAACGCGGTGTCTGTCCGGTCCGCCTCGGTGCAGTCCTGCGCCACCATCGCCGCGCCGCCACCGGGCAGCGGCCTGGTCAGCAGGCCGTGCGGCTGACCGGCGATGAGCAGGGCCTCCTGCGGGTCGTGCACGCCCTGACCGGTGCGCGCCACCACCAGGTCGGTCGCGGCGGCGGGGTGGCTCCGGCGCGGAACAGGGTGATCACGGTGTCCGCGCGGTCGCTGAGGCCGCGGTCCAACCGCGATCGACCGGGCAACCCCGTGCGGCGGCTGCCAGTTGACCACCGTGGTCGCGGTGCCGTGGCAGGGTCGAAGAAGCAGGACATGGTGGGATCTCCTCGAACCGGGAATCCCGACGCCTTCGACACTGCCACGCGCACAATCCAGTACCTGAGCCGTGGACTGTCCCGCGACTCGCGATGAGGACGCGGCGGATCCTGGGAGGACCGCGCACGCGGTCACAACGGGGGCAACAGATCCGCGATGGTCGCCACGTCCTTGAGCAGCGCGTCCGACGGACTGCCGTGCACCGGCTCGGTCTCCGCGACAACCATGAGCCGCCCGTCGGAGCGGGACGCGTAGTGCATTCCCGTGAACTTGATGCCGCCCAGCGCCAGTGCCTCGGTGCCGAACTGGGTCACGTCACCGCTGCCGCCAACGTCCTCAATGGACTTTAACTCAGCGGCCGACGCGGTTGAGGGCATCGTGACCCACACGACCGATCCGAGGATGTCGTTGCCCTGACCGTCACTGACGAGGAAGAGCAACTGGTCGAGCTTGTCACAGGGATGTCCCAGGAAGTACCGCTGGACCGCACCGGTGGACTGGACACCACAGCGGAGCTGATGGGTGACCTGCCTCTTGATCTCCTTGAGGCCAGCCCGTTCCCAGGCGGTGAGCCGGTCCCCGCGGCCCGCGGCGTCCCGGCTCTTCGCGGTGTTGCCCGAACCCGACCGCGCGCTCGCCCCGGCGTCCAGCGCGGACCCGATGGAGGCACTGGTCCCGGCGCCGCTCGCCGTGGCGACCAGTCCGGCCACCACAGCCGCCCCGACGACCGTCCCCGCCGTAGATCCCTTGACCCATCTTCCCTTCTCGTCCCTGGGTTGGTCCTGACCGCTGGGCACGTGCACTCCTCACGACGGCGGCGGTGAAGGCATCAGCATCGCCAGGGCCTCCGTCGACGTGCAGGACATTGGGCTCGGTCCACACGAATGTCGTAACACACCGTTGACCGCTGATTGCTTTGCGCAATAACAATGTCCCGGAGCGGGCTTGCTCCGTCCCGCTAGCCCTTGGGCGGTACAGCAGGGCAGTGCGTGCCAGCCCGAAGGTGCCCGTTGCCGGGTGCGCCCAGTCCAATGGGCAGGGTCAGAGTGGCGCAGTCCAGGGCGGTGTTCTCCGCACACGGATGTCAGGCGAGCAGGCTCGGTGTCGGCGCGATGGTGTTGGCGAGCAAGGACTTCCCGTTCGTGGCGCGCTCCAGCCTGGCAGCGGAGAGCCCCCTGGGGTAGTTCCCTCGCCTCCCGGTCGCGCGCATCCTGTTCTGCGGTAAGGGCTTCCCGCCGGAAGGTTCTCCTCGCTCGAGGACCTGCCCGAAGAGGACTTCCGGCACAGGTGGCGCTGGCGTGGGCAGTGGCTCGAGGTCGGCACGCGGGGCCCGGACGAGAACCGTGGATCCGATCCGGGTTTCGTTTCGCGGATGGTGTGGCCGCTGGGCTGCCATGACGCGGGTTCGTTTGGCGTGCTGCCCGGAGCGCGCGGGGACGGCAGACTGTCATCTGACGGTAAAGGTCACTGGGCAACTCGCCCCGGACCGCGTCGCCCCGCCCCCCGGGAGAGCAGACTCCGGACGGTTCCATGCCGCGGTCCGGAGTCTGCTCTGAGGCGGGCCAGGGTAGGTCGCGGAGCAGGGTCTGGTGGGGCGGTCGGCCGTAGGCTTCGCGGTAGTAGTGGGCGAAGCGGCCGGGGTGTGAAGAAGCCCCAGCGGGCGGCGACCTGGGTGACCGTGACCCCGGTGCCGGGATCGGTGGCCAGCAGCTCCTGGTGGGCCTGCCGCAGACGGGCCTGGCGGAGGTAGCCCATCGGACTGGTGTCGAGGTGACGTCGGAAGGCGTACTGCAGCGCACGGATGGTGACGTGGGCGGCCGCGGCGATGTCGGCGGCGCTGATGTCCAGGTGCGCGTGGTCTTCGATGAGGACGATGGCACACCGCAGGGTGCGCGGGTGGGCGTCGCGCCGGTCCTCGATCGTGGGCTCGGTGAGCGCGGTGTTCGGGAAGATCGCCAGCACTGTCGCGCTCAGCAGCCGCCCGGCCGCACCGGCCACGAGCGGTTCCCGCATGGCGCCGTCCAGGTAGTCGATCATTCTTGTCAGCGGGCCCGCGGCGGCCGATGTGCTGGGGCGCGGCTCGGTGAACCGGAGCGGCGTGTCCTCACGGGCCTCGGCAGTGGTGGCGACCTGGCCCAGCAGGATGTACCGCGCGGTCGTGGTCGGAGGTCTGGAACAGCAAGTCCTGGGACGGCGCAGGCGAGGCAGCCACGGATCACTGCTCCTGGACGGTGCAGGACAGCGTGTGGCCGGGAGACCGGCCGTAGGTCGCGCGGTAGAGGGCGGAGAACCGGAAGAGCGTGCCGAACCCCCAACGGCGCGCGATCATCGGGACGGTGTCGCCACTCGCGGGGTCGGCGGCGAGCAGGTCCTGGTGGGCGCGGTCCAGGCGCACCCTGCGCAGGTAACCCAGCGGGGTGGTGCTGTGGTGGGACCGGAAGGCGTACTGCAACGCTCTCGGGCTCACCCTCGCGGCGGCGGCGATGCCGGACAGCGTGAGCGGCTGGTCGGCGTGGGCCTCGATGAACGCGACCGCCCGGCGCAGCGTGGCCGGGCCGACACCACCGGGGCCGGGCAGGTAGTCGGCGGTCATGGTGGAGTTGGGGAACGTGGCGAGCGCCAGACCGGCGAGCAGGTCCATCATCTGGGCGTGGACCAGCGGCTCGCGCAGCACGCTGTCCGGCTCGCACAGTTGCCTGCGGGCGAAGTCGCCCGCGGACCTCCAATAGGCCTGCATCTGCGCGCTCACCGGGGCCATGGCCAGGAAGCGAACCTGGTCGTGGCCGAACCGCTCGGCCGCCACCCGCCGCACCGCGTCGGCGGGCAGTGCCATGACGTACTGGTCCAGGTCCCGCAGGGTGTAGGCAATCGCATCACGCGTCGGATGCGTGTAGGTGAGCCCGGTCTGGCCGCGCAGTTCCTCCCGCCGGGTGGTGCCGCTCCACCGGCCACTCCGCAGGAAACCGAACCACAGGTCCCGGAAGGGTTCGGTGTCCATCGACAGCAAGCCGCGGCACCGGACCTGGTCTATCCCCAGATCGCCAACCGCGTGACGGCTCACCCGCAAGGTGAAGCCACCTCTATTCGAGTGGTGGGTCCGGTTCTTCACGTACAGCTCGCCGATCTTCGCCTGCACGACCTCGGGATCCGAGGTCGCGAAGTCGAAGCGTTCGACCGCCAGCAGGGCACCGCGTTCGGGCACGACCGACTTCCCTCCACTACGACCGGATGATGCAGGGCACCGGTGCGCAATCCGGGTGAGGCGAGTGAAATCAGCACGGCGTGGAACCCGCGCCCCGGTGCGCCGCACAGTGTTCGCAGCCCGGTTGTACGACACCAGGGCCGAAATCCCCTAATCAGGAATCAGCTGCGGAGTCAGTTCGCGTTCCGAGAGCGCACACTCCGGAAAACCGTGTAACAATTCACCTGTTCGGACTCAGTAGTGCATACCACGAACGGACCCTGGCGGGCGACACCAAATCGACACTAGGCTGACCGGGACCGAAATTGAGGTAGCCTCATGAATCCCGTAGCGGACACTGCCCAGAATGTCATCCTGCCGAGCTCGGTCTTCGACGCGGGCACAACGCTGGAGAAGCTCCTCCAGACGGCTTTGCAGGTGGAGTTCTCGGCCATTCCGCCGTACCTGACGGCGATGTACTCGATCACGGACAAGACCTCCCGCGCCTACCAGCTGATCCGTAGCGTCGCCATGGAGGAGA
This sequence comes from Kutzneria viridogrisea DSM 43870, assembly GCF_000525635.1. Lineage (NCBI taxonomy): Bacteria > Bacillati > Actinomycetota > Actinomycetes > Pseudonocardiales > Pseudonocardiaceae > Kutzneria > Kutzneria viridogrisea. The sequence continues at coordinate 4,080,020 of NZ_CP007155.1, read as the reverse complement.
TGCTGCACCTGAACCTGGCGTGCAACCTGCTCAACGCCATCGGCGGCAAGCCCGAACTCGTCATCAGCGGAAAGTTCCCGCCGCGGTACCCCGCACATCTGTCGGACGAGGCCAGCGGCGGCGGGGTGTACCTCCAGCTGATGCCCGCCTCCCGGCAGCTGATCCGCGAGGTGTTCATGCGGATCGAACAGCCCGCGCAGCCCGACGCCCCCGCCCAGCCCGCGCAGTTCTCCACCATCGGCCAGCTCTACAAGGCGATCAAGGACAGGCTGGCGGACTACCAGGGTGGCTACGACACCAGCAGGCAGACCACGAGCTGGAACTTCGGCAACAACGGCGGAACCGTCATCGAGGTCCGCGACAAGAAGTCCGCGATGCAGGCGATCAATGAGATCGTCGAGCAGGGAGAGGGCGCGGACATGGCGCGGGAGCTGAATCCGGACGAATACCAGATCAGGCAACCATGGGGTCAGTACGAGTACTACGGTCCACGGGCCGACGGCACCTACGGCCCGGTGCTGGGCACCCCGCTGGAGATGTCGCACTACTTCAAGTTCAAGGCGATAGCCGACGGCACGACCCCGCTTCCCGAGACCTACCCGATGGCCCCCAACCCCTCGGTGGACAAGTTCGAGAACCAGCTTGCCGTCGAACTGGGCAACCTGTTCAACGCCAGCTACAGCATCATGGTCGACGAACTCCAGAAGGCGCTGCACGGTGACACCGAGGTCTTCTTCACACACGCGGTGCCGCTGATGCGCACGGCAATGCCCGTCCTGGCAACGCAACTGATGCAGACCCCCGTCGCCGCCAAGGGGTACACCAGTGTCGATCCCGCAGCTGGGCCCCCCTTCCGGTACGTGGCGGGCGTGACCGTCCAGGAGATCACCCGGGCAGTCGACCGGCTCGCCGAGGCCGTCACCGAGGGACGGCACCCCAGCGCTCCGAGCACGCTCGTGGCCGCGCTGTACAAGGTGCTCAGGAGCCTCTCGTGACCGGCGGCACGACCACACACCACGGGAGGTGACGACGATGTCCAGGTTCCAGGTCTTCCCGGCGATCGGCGTGGCCCGGGTCGGGAACGGCACCAGGGACTACTACCTCGCGCCCGAGACCCCCGGCGGCCTGCCCCTCCGAACGGACGGACTACCGTTCACGGTGGCCGACTTCCGGGACGAGGACCGCAAGCTGCGCAGGCAGGCGGCCAGGTTCCGGGTCCACCTCACCGGCGGCGACCTCCCGGTGAAACCCGGGGACACGGTGGACGGCAGGACCGTGCGGCACATCGAGTGGACCGTTCACCTGGCCAACAAGAAGGCGGTCTGGTACCGGTTCCAGCAGCTGGTCGGCGAGCGGGGCAAGCCACCGGACCGGCCACTGCGCAACCTCGGTGTCACCGGTGCGCAGGCGCGCAAGAAGCTGATCATCGATCCCGGTCCGCGCACGGTGCGCAGCACCGAGACCGGCACCGAGTCCAAGGAGTTCCACCGTTCCGGCGGCGGCACCTTCCCACCCGTCACCAAGCCGGACGAGATCAACACCCTCGGCGAGGTGATCGCCGACCGCAGCGGAACGCTGGTGGTGCTCGGCGGGCACGGTCACACCGGGTCCTGCTACCCCAAGCCCCGGCTCACCAGCGACACGAACAACGACGGCTGGTGGGACGACACCTCCGACGGTCCCGTCTCGGCCACGGTCGTCTTCACCGACGGCAGCCGCGTGGACGCGGGCACGGCGTGGGTACTGGTCGGGCCGCCCGCGTACGCACCGCAGATCCTCAACATGGTCAGCCTGTACGACACGATGTTCGACCTGCACGTGCGCCATGCCGGGCTGCGGCCGGCGATGTACCGCGATTCGCACTGGCAGTCCGACTACCGGCCCAGCTTCGACCTGGAGATCAGGCCCATCCTGGAGCGGGCGTCGAGTTACCGCTGGGTGGTGGCGATGCCGCCGAAGGTCCACACCTTCGACTTCAAGCGACTCGGGGACCCGCGCGCCGAGTACGACGAACTCCGCGGCTACTACTTCGAGGCGGTGCGGCCACCGGAGAAGACCAACTCCCTGAGTTCGCAGACCACGGGGTACCGGATGATGCCCTACCTGGCCGGGGACGACACGAGCAGCCAGGCGAGCTCGCGGTACCTGACGGTCACCGAGACCCAGTACTTCCTGCTGATGCAGTGGGCCAACGGGAACTTCCGGACCAGCGGCGTGAACGAGCGGTCCGAGGTGGAGACCGCGGCCGGGCACCAGCTGACGATCGCGGCACTGGAGAACTGCGTCGGCGGCTCGTTCTCCCCCGGGATCGAGATGGGTTGGCTGTGCCGCGACCGCGAGATCTACGCCGAACCGTTCCGCTTCAAGCCGGTCAGCCCGCTCCCGGCGCAGGCCGGTCAGCTCAGCCTCGAATCGGACCTGTCCGCGGGACTCGAACCGGGTGACGCCACCAAGCAGATGGCCGTGCCGTGGCAGGCGGACTTCAACGGTTGCGGGGGCGACGTGGCCCAGGACCACGTGCAGTGGTGGTGGCCAGCGCAGCGCCCGATCTTCGTCTACGCGAGGCACGCGGTCGACTCCGAGTGGAACCACGTGCCCTGGATCGGCACCGCTCGCGACCAGCGGGCCGACGACTACGTCGCCTTCGACGACAACTTCGACATGGTGACCCAGTGGAGTGAACTGGGGTTCGTCGTGCACAAGGCAACCCCGCGCCGCGGTGACCGCTCGCTCTCGGCCGGGCCCCAGGATCCCGACTACGTCGAGGTACAGAGGACCCTGCACCGTGACGGCTACCTCAGCGACTGACACCGAGGTGGCCGTCATCGGCGCTGGCCCGGCCGGTGCCGCCACCGCGCTGGTGCTGCGCCAGGCAGGCCGGGACGTGACCCTGGTGGCGCCGGACGGGGAACTGGACGGGCACCGCACAGTGGAGTCGGCGCCACCCGCGGTCCACCTCCTGCTCGACGAACTGGGGGCGCCGACAGCGGGGTACGCGGACTGCCTGGGCACGGCCTCGGCCTGGGGCGGACCCGAGCTGGCGTACCGGGACTACCTGGTCGACGGGCTCGGGAACGGCTGGCAGCTGGACCGGGCGCGCTTCGACCGGTCGATGCTGGACGCCGCGGGGCTGGCGGGCGCTAGGTTGCTCCGGACCCGGTCGCTCGGCGCGCTCCGGGCGGACGGCCGCTGGTCCTTCCCACACTCCGGTGGGCTGCTGACCGCGTCCTTCGCCGTCGACGCCACCGGGCGCAAGTCCACGTTCGGGGTTGGTCAGGGCGCGCGACGCCAGGTCGCCGACCACCTGGTCGCCGTGGCCGCCGTGCACCCGCGCTCCGGTTACCTCGGCCACAGCGTGGTCGAGGCCGTGGCACACGGCTGGTGGTACGCCGCCGCGCTGCCCGACATGCGGCTGCAAGTCGTCCTGCTGTCAGACGGTGACCTCGTGCGGCGTGCGGGGTGGGCCGAACCGACCGCACTGGCCAGGGCGTTGCGGGACACCCACCACGTCGGCCGCCTCGTCGACACGATCGAACCACGGCCCGTCACGGTTCGAGCCGCGAACTCGCAGGTGCTGACCCCGTGCGTCGGTGACGGCTGGATCGCGGTCGGCGACGCGGCGATGGCCGCCGATCCGCTGTCCTCAGCCGGTGTCCTGGCAGCGCTGCGGTCGGGCATGACGGCCGGGCGGGCGATCGTGTCCGGCGAACTCGCCGACGCGGCCGCCCGCCAGGACCACGACCGGTGCAACCGCCAGCGGTTCGCGACCTACCTCCGGCAGCGGCAGTACTACTACGGTCTGGAACAGCGCTGGGACACCTCCTTCTGGCTGCGTCGGCGTTCGGCGTGACGCCCCGCGCTGAGCCGGGTGGCGGCCAGGGTCAGCAGCACGCACCCGACGCCCATCACCAGCAACATGATCCGCGGGCTGCTGGTCTGCGCGATGGGCGCCAGCAGCGCGGTACCGGCGGGTATCAGGGCACGGTCGGTGTTGGCGATGCCCAGGATGCGGCCGCGGATCCCTTCGGGGAGCGCGAGTTGCAGTGCCGCGCGGTTCGCGGTGCGGTAGGTCTGGCCCACGATCCCCACGGCGACCATGGTCGCGACGGTCGCGGGCACCGCGGCCGTTTCCGGTGCCAGCAAGGCAGACAGCAGCAGACCCAGCAGCGCGCCGCCGAGGGCGACACCGGTGACCGCGGCGAGGCGGCCGGGTCTGCGCATGGGCCATCGGCTCAGGCTGACCGACGCGGCCAGGGCACCGGCCGCTCCGGAGGTGAGGAGCACACCGACGGTGGATGCGTCGCCATGGAGTAGGTCCGTGGCCAGCAGGGGCATCAACGAGGTGTAGGGGAAGGCGAACAGCATCGGGCCGACCGCCAACGCCAACTGGGCCCGCACCACCGGGTTGGCCCGGATGAAGTTCCACACCGAGACAGCTGCCCCTGCGGGCTTCGATGCCGCGGCCGTATGCGCCCCAACGGGGACAATGGTGAGACAGCACAAGGAGATCAGGCTGCACCCGGCGTTGAACCAGAAGACGGTGGTCAAGGGGCCGCAGGCCAGCAGCAGGGACCCGATCGCCGGACCCACCACCATCGCCAGGTTCAGGCAGGCGGAGTGCATGGCCACAACCGTCGCCAGCGGCCGGGTCCCCCGCAGCAACGGCAACATGGTCTGCCTGAGCACTGGTTCCGCACAGCCCGCCAGGGCACGGAACAGGACGGCCGCCAGAAGAATCCACAGTGGACCGTCATCGGCGACCGCGATGGCCACGCCCAGTGTGGCGGCGAACAACAGGATCCGGGTACCGGCGAGCAGCCGCCTGCGGTCGTAGCGGTCAGCCAGCCACCCGGCCGGAGCCGTGCAGAACACGATCGGGGCCAGGCGCAGCACGTTGACCAACCCGAGCAGCACCGGGGAGTTCGTGCGCTCCAACACGTACCAGTTCAGCGCGAGCAGGTCGGCGTTGTCGCCCACGCGTGAGGCCGCTGTCCCGGTCAGGAACACACCGAGCGCCGTGCGGGCGGTTCCCGTGGCCGTCACGGTTGGCTGTGGTGCAGCGGGTTGGATAGCCAGCAGTGCTGGGCTTCGCCCGCCCCGGCCAACCGCATTCTGGCCAGCGCCTTCTGCGGCAGCCTCGGCGCCAGCAAGGCGGTCAGGTCCTCACCTGCCCATGGCATTCCGGCGAGTACTCGCCGCATGGTCTGGCGCACGATGTCCCACAGCGGCCGGGCCGACGTGTCCGTGATGGTCACGAGCAGGTCGATCACGTCGGCGAGGTTGGCCTGGAGCACGGCGTGCGCGAGCTTGCCGTGGACCTCGCCCAGGTCCTCGGTGATGGTGACCGACCCCTCGTGCGGGATGAACACGACACCGGCTTGCCGCATCCGGCCGCGGTGCCCGCGCAGTCCAGCGAAGTCGCGCAACAGCAGTCGAACCGGCCGCCCGTGCCGCACCACCAGCAAGGTGTTCTGCAGATGGGCCTCAAGGGCGATGCCGTAGCGGGACAACAACGGAAGCGCGGCGCAGAGCAGCAAATCCGCGTAGGAGGTCAAGAACCGTTGTGCGGCAAGGCTGGGATCAGATGTCCGCTGGCAGCCCAGCAGGTCCGCGAGCAGGGGCTGCCCGCTGGACGGCGAAATCGCTCGAAGCGCACACGCGGAGAACGCCACCTCGCCGTCGGCGAGCAGGTCTGCGGGGTCCTCCCGGAGCAGGCAGGACAGCCCGCGCAGGCGAGCATCGGAGGCGAGGGAGCCCTCCGGTGGGCGGAAGGCGGATCCGGCGATCTCGGGCACGCAGGCGACCCGATCGCGGGCAAGCGGCTCGTCCGCGACCAGGCGGGCGAGCAGGGCGCTCAGTCGCGGCCCGTTGCGGGTGCTGGCCGGGGAAATGGCCCGCCTGGTCGAGGTGATGAGCACGTCCAGCGAGGTCTTGACGGTCAGTCGACGACCGTGGCGGCCGGGCGCGGCCGTCACCAGGCTGCGCAGGGAAACCGTTGGCCGACAAGCCAATTGTGCTTCGCGGATCGGAACCACACACCCCAGCGCCACCTCGTCCGCGTAGTGCCTTGGCAGCGCGTTCCTGACCTGCCAGGGATGCGCCGGGACGAGGTGGTACCGCTCGGGGTCGTACCCGCGCCGCTGGAGCCCGTTCACCGCCTGCGCGAGGACTCCCGGGTAGTGGTCGCCGATCAGGTCACCGACCGAACGGCCCGATTCGTCGGGGGTGTTCAGCACCAGGTCGCGGCGAACGGCGACCAGTTGCACGCCAACGGTTTCCGCGTTCTCGGCCGCGTAGGCCGTGGAATCGTCCACATCGAACTCGCCGCGGCCCCGGCCGCACGGGTGCATCAGGTGTCCCTCGGCGCACAGCGCGTCCAGGTCGAGAATGGTGTCGCTGGCCGAGCGGCCCGTGGACAACGGCTCGAACCACGCGGCGCGGTGGCCGGTCACCTCGCGCCTGCGCGCCACGCTGGCCCGGGACAGGGCGAGGTTCCTCACGGAGTCCGCCAGGTCCTGGTGGATTCCGGTCGGGAAGGTGTCAGGCAGCGCGCCGACCAGTCCCCCGACGGTGTCGATCGTCCGGACCTCGGTGCCGTCATCGACCAGTACCGGCCCGGTCACCTCGTTGAACCCGAACGCCGCGTCCGCCTTGGCACCGGCCACCAGCACCCCGCCGCCCACGAGGCGCAGGCACAACACTGTGCTCGTCCGACCTTGAACCTGCTCGGCCACGGCGCGGAACAGCCGCAGCGGCATCCAGTCCGGCACCTGGGACGCCGAGCACCGCACCCGCTCCACCTCGCCGAGAACACCCTCGCGGATCAGCGCTCCGAGCGAGCGGTACACAGTGGACAGTTCAGCACCCGCCAACTCGTTCAGCCATCGCGGTGCGAGGTCCGGGTCGGTATCCAGCAGCCGCGCCAGCATCTCGCGTTGCGGCACGTCGGGTCCGGCGCATTCGATCAACGGACGTGCGTTGCGCAGCGGATTCGGCGCGTCCACGTAACGCTGGTCGGTCACCAGCGAAGCCAGCCGCATCGCCAGCATGGTCTTGTACCGCCACGGCAGGTTCAGCAGCGCGTCGACGTCCTGCTGTGCGTCGGCGCGTTCCTCGGTGGAGGCGGCCGAGGAGATCAACCGGTTGGCCGTCGTGACCACGCACTGCCGGACGCCCGCCCACAACTGGTCCTGGTCGCACTGCGCCGCGGTGGCGATGGCGGCGATCAGCTCGCCGAGGTGGTTTCCGAAGAGCGGGAAGAAGAGCTTGGCACGCAGGGACTCCGCGTCGGTTGCCCGCAGCGCCGAACCCGTTGCCAGTTCGACGGAGAACCCCCTGCGGGCCAGCCTGGGCAGCAACAGCCGCGCGCCACCGAGATCACGGAGCATGCTGCGCACAGGCCGCTTGCCGCGTAGAACGACAACGGTGTTCTGTGGATGAGGTTCCAGGGCGATCCCGTATCGCACCAGCAGGGTGAGCGCCGGCGGAACGCACAGTTCCACGTGTTGGCGCAGCCAGTCCTGGGCGACCTCGGCCAGGGTCACCGAACCGTCCGCGGTTTCGGCGTGCAACTCGGTGAGCAGGTCGGCGACCACGGAGTTGCCGGTCAGCGGGGAGGTCGCCAGCAGCGCGGCGACGGGCAGCGCCAACTCGTCAGGCTCCACTTGGGACTCCACGTCCTCGCGGAGCACCGAGCACAGCGAGCGTTGCCGGGCAAGAGCCTTCTCCCCGTCCAGGGACTCCCACTGCTGGCAGCGCCTTTCCGTTGGGACGTAGCCGATTCCGGCGAGTTCCTCGCACACCGTGAACTGCCTGCGGCCGTCCGCGGTCGTGCGCGAAAGATCCAGGTCGCCCGCGACGATGCGTCCCAGCAGGGCCGAAACCCTGGGTCCGTTGCGAAGCGCCGCCTGGGAAACCCCGCGCACCGCTCCGGTGATCTGGACCTCCAGCGCCGTCTTGACGTGCAGCCCAACTGGTTCGGCCGGTTCACGGACCGACAGGGTGCGCACCGACATGAGCGGTTCGGCCGGGATCGTGGTGGTCAGGATGCGCACGGTGCCGTCGGCCAGCGCATCGCTGTGCAACGTGGGCACCGCGTTGTCCCGCTGGTGCGGGTGGACCAGGACGAGCACGTAGCCGTTCGGGTCGAGGCCGAGTGCGAGCAGTTCGGCCTCAGCGGCCGCGACCGCGCTGGGGAAGGCGATGCGGAGAAGGGCACGAGCGCTGTCCAGACAGGCATCCGGGTGCACGTCCTCGCCCGTGACGGCGACCGCCGCGTGTCGTGCCACCGCGATGAGACCGACCCCGAAGGAGGGCGCGAACTCCGGTCCGTACCGAACACTGTCCACTGAGGACATGCCAATCCTGATCTTGGCGCCCGGGTGCAGCGGATGGCCGTCGACGACGAGTTGTTCGAAGCAGACCAGCAGTGAGCCGTGCCCGCCGTCCGCACGGAGCCCGGCGACCAGGCCGGAGAAGGGCGCGCCGCGGTCCACCTGTGGCGCAGACCGGCGCAGGCGGTCCGCACGACACCCCGCGGCCACCAAGGCCAGCGCCTGCCCAGTGACGCTGTTGCCCACTTCCTCCCGAATCCGTTGCCACCCAGTGGGATCACCCGTCCCCAGGCCGAGATCGGTGATCACGTCGAGCAGGTGGACCGGATCGGTGACCACCGACTCCGCGCCCGCCCCGTCGCGGACCAGCACCGGTCCGGTCAGCACCAACCGTCCCGTGCTGGTGGCCTGGGCTACTCGTAGGAGAATTCCGTGTTCTGCTGCCGTGTTCTGGTCGAGTAGGCGCTCCCGGAGCAGGGCTGACACCAGTCGGCACAGTATCGATTGCCTGGCATATCCGAGCGTTGCCCGGAATTTGTCGGCCAGTGCAGTTCCGTTCACCGTGTCGTAACGTTCCAGCTCGGTGACTACCCGCTTCTCGTGGGGGGCGAGTACTTGCGGCCCAGAAATCTGACGCTCTCTGGTCGACATGACGCCAACCATAGGTAAGACAAGGGAAATCGAACAGGGCTGAGTAAGAGCGAGGACTGGCCGAACAGTGCCATGGCCACCCCGCGTCTCCCCCGAAACGCGCACAGGTGAGGAATCCGTCCATCACTTGATCTCGTGGCAGTGCAGCGAATCCGGGATTCCCGCCCTCACGCGGCGGTGACTCGTGCACCCCTCTCACCCAGCAACACCGCGGCTGCGGCGCCGACCTGTTCGCCGGGTATGAGGTAGTTGGCCGTGTGCCCGCCCGCGAAGCCGGCCAGTACCGGGATCGACGCAACCTGGAGTGCCCGCAGGCCCTCGTGCACCCGTCGTGCGCAGTCCCCGTCGTCCTGGCTGACAACCGACAAGCGTGCACAGTTCGCGGTGGCACCGGTGAGCAGGTCCGAGCAAAACTCGCCCAGCCGCTCCACCCCAGCGCGGGTGAGGCAGACCAGGACCACCTCGCTCGCGGCTACGGCGCTGTCCACCTCCGAGCCCAACCGCGGCAAGGCGGACAGCGCCCGCGAAGTGGGCAGCGGCGCGATCGTCAGCCCCGTCGTGCAGACCAGCGCCTGCACCCCGGCCCCGGACTCGTCGCTGAACTGGACCCCCTCGGTCGCGGTCACCTCCGTTCCGCACTGCGCGCCGACCCGTCGCACCAGCATCGGTACCCGGTGGCGCCACCCCGCGGACACGGCTCTGCCCTGCACCACCTGGTTGCCCAACGCGGCGAGCAGGCTCAGCGCCGGATAGCTGACCCGGGTCAGCCGCCTGCCCGCGGGGAGCAGGCCCGGATCGCAGGTCAGCACACCGTCGACGTCCTTGACAATCTCCACGCGGGCGCCCAGCGCCGCCCCCACCGCGACGGCGGTCAGGTCGCTGCCGCCCCGGCCGAGCGTGATGATCTCGCCAGTGCCGTCCACGGCCTGGAAGCCCGCGACGACCGGAATGGTGCCCGCGGCGAGGATCGTCCGCAGCCGCTGCGCGGTGGCCGCACTGACGAACGGCTCACTCCGCCGATCGGCTGCGCACAGCACGGCCTTGCCCGCGGCCAGCGTGACCGCCGGCATGCCGCTGGCGGTGAGCAGGTGGGCGGTGAGCGCCGTGGCGATCGCCTCACCGCAGGACAGCATGAGGTCACGGGTGTGTCGCGTTGGCCGGACGCCGTTGGCCAGCAACAGGTCCAACAGCGTGTCGGTGGCGTAGGCGTCACCGCGGCGTCCCATGGCCGACACCACGACCACGGGTGACATGCCGCGGTGCACCGCCCTCGCCACGTCCTGGACCACCAGTGCGCGGCTGACCTCGTCGGCGAGCACCGTGCCGCCGAACTTCATCACCAAGGGCAGCACGGGCTTCACGGGGACCCCACGGGGCTGCTCTGTTCCACGGCCGCGATCAGGATGGCGCAGGCGGTCTCCACCACCTCGGCGGTGACGTTGAGCGGCGGCAGTATCCGGACGACGCAGTCCTCCCGGCCACCGAGCTCGACGATCAGCCCGTTGCGCAGCGCACGAGCCTGCACCCGTGCCGCCAGTGCGCCCGCCGGGCGGCCGTCGGCCGGGTCGGCGAGCTCGACACCCCACATCAGTCCGCGCCCGCGCACCTCGCGCACCCAGGGGTGCTCGCGCAGTCCCGCGAGCAGGTCGGCGATCTGCTCCCCGCGTTGCCGCACGTTGTCCAGTATCCGGTCGCGCCGGACGATGCCCACCGCCACGGTGCCCGCGGCGAACGCCAGCTGGTTGCCGCGAAAGGTCCCGGAGTGGGCGCCGGGCGCCCAGGTGTCCAGCCGCTGGTGGTACAGGATCAGCGACACCGGGGAGCCGATCCCGCTCAGCGCCTTGGACGCGACGATCACGTCGGGTTCGATGTCGTACTGCTCGAAGGCGAACCACGTGCCCGTGCGCCCGCACCCGGTCTGCACCTCGTCCACGATCAGCGGGATGCCCAGCTCGCTGGTCAGCGCGCGGACCCGCCGGACGAAGTCCCCGCGGGCGGGCACGACCCCGCCCTCGCCCTGGACCAGTTCCAGGATCACCGCGGCGGGTGAGGCGATGCCCGCGTTGCCGTCCCGCAGTGATCGTTCGAGGTAGCTGACGCAGTTGGTGGTGCAGGTGTCCCGGACCAGGTCCAGCGGGCACCGTCCGCAGTAGGAGTACGGGAAGAAGTGCACCCCGGGCAGTCCGTTGGCCACCGGGCGCTTCTGCGCGACCGACCCGGTCAGCGCCATCGCGGCGTGCGTGCTGCCGTGGAAGCTGCCCTGGAAGGCGAGCACGTCGCCCCGTCCGGTCGCGGTCTTGCAGAGCTTGACCGCGGCCTCGACCGCGTTGGCGCCGGTCGGTCCGCAGAAGTGCACCTTCATCCGGTCGCGCAGGCCCGGGGGCAGCATGGACAGCTGGGCCTCGCTGAAGGCGTCCTTGGCCGGAGTGGGGAAGTCCAGGCCGTGGGTGAGCCTGCCGAGCTGGTCGGTGACGGCCCGGACCAGCTCGGGGTGGTTGTGGCCCAGGGACAGCACGCCAGCGCCGGTGAGGAAGTCGATGAACACGTTGCCGTCGAGGTCGCGGACGAAGCTGCCCGCGGCCTCGGCGATCGCGATGGGCAGACGCCGCGGATAGGCCCGTGCGCTGGATTCCCATCGCTCCTGGCGGGCGAGCAACTCGGCCGAGCGGGGACCCGGCAGGTCGCAGGTGACGTGCGGGCCCTGTCGGGCCGCGGAGTGGTCGAGCAAGGTCATGAGAGCTCCCGGGGTCGGGCCAGTGGGGCGTGTGCGATGGCTGGTGCCGGAGGCGCACCGATCTGCCTGGCCGGGTTTCCCCGCCACCTGCTGCCAGCGGCGACCTCCTCCCCCTTCATGAGGAAGGAGTCGGCGTCGAGCACGGCGCCCTCCCCCATCCTCACCGCGTAGTGGACAAGGGCGTTGATGCCCACCGTGCAGTCCGCGCCGATCGTGATGTGGTCGGATTTGAAGACGCCGTCCTCCAGCGAGTGGCCCTGGATCGTGCTGCCCTCGTTGAGGGTGCATCCCCTGCCCAGGGTGACCAGGGACCGCTCGGATATGACGCAGCCGTTGTCGAGGACACGGCCGCCCGTCCGCACTCCCTGCAACCGCAGCACCACGTTCTTGAACGTCGTGCCGTTGAGCACCCGCTGGTACTGCAACGCGCTGAACTTCCAGAACCGTTCGTGCAGCCAGTAGTAGGGATCGTAAATCGAGCAGAACCGCGGTCGGAGCTTCCGAAAGGCCATGGCCGCGCGTTCCATGAAAACGAAGTACCCGATCGTGACCACCGGGGCGACCACGATGTACAGCGCGAAGGTGGTCGGCCCGAACTCCGGGTAGAGCTCACCGGCGATCATCACCAGCAGCAGCTGCACGAGGAAATGGACCCAGTGCGCGAACAGGTAGATGCCGATGGTGGCGGCGTTGTGCCGGTTCTTCGCGGCAAGGCGGCGTCGTCGCAGCGGGCCGCCGGCCAGCTCGGTGAACCGCGCGTCGCGGCGGACCGATCGCGGTATCTCGAAGCTGGGTGATCCCAGCAGCCCGACGCCCTCGCGGGCCGGACCGTCGACCGGGACCATGACCTTCGTCGCGAACAGGCAGTTGTCGCCGGTCGTGGCGCGCGCGGGGTAGACGACGTTGGTGCCCAGGAAGCTGCGCGCCCCGATCCTGGCCCGCGACAACCGGAAGGAGCTGCTCGAGTAGTCGGCGTTGATCACCGACAGGCCGTCGGAGACCATCGTGCCGGTGCCGACGGCGACGTGGAACGGCGTCTCGTGCTTGAGCGCCAGCCCGAAGTTCGACCCCGTCTGCTCCACCACGCCCAGGTCGTACCCGAGCCAGATCAGGTAGTGCACGATGTAGGAGCTGTCGCCGAACAGGTTCATGAACGCCTGGCTGTTGGTCAGGCGCGCGATGACGCGGTGCGCCCAGTAGTGGAACCCGTAGAGCGGGTAGACCACGTCCGGGCGGAGCACCAGGTTCAGCACCTTGGGAACCGTGCCCACGAGTACGAGGCCGAGGAGCAGTGCGCCGAGGAACACCACGCCGGACAGCACCACGGCATCCCGGTAGAGGACCCAGTTCGACAGCACCGCGGCCGGGGATCCGGACAGTTCGGTGAAGGTCGGGAACAGCTGCACCAGCTTGACCACGAGCCCGACGCCCAGCGGCAGGTACAGGCACAGCACGCCGCACAACTGCGCCAGGCAGAACGCGATCCGCCGCACCGAGCCGCAGCCGACGGGGCCGATCACCCGGTAGTCCACATCGGACGGTTGCGCGGGCGAGCCGTGCCAGCTCTGCCCGGCGGGCACGGTCTGGGCGGTCTGGAGCGAGGAGTTGTGCCCCAGCTGGGACCAGTCGCCGAGCGAGGTGCCCAGGTCGAGCACCGTGGCCTCGCCGACGAGCACGTGCCTGCCCAGGTGGACGGGCCCGGTGTGGATCAGCCCCGACCTCGCGCGGTAGCAGGTGAAGTAGGAGTCCTTGCGGATGACCGTGTTCGCCCCGATGGTGAGCAGGTCGGTGCACACCGGCACGATCCTGGAGAAGATCACGACCCGTGGACCGATCGTGGCGCCCAGCGCCCTGAGGTAGAGCACGTACAGGGGGGACCCGGTGAACAGCACCAGTGGACTGGAGCGGATCAGCGCCTTGACCGCCCAGAAGCGCAAGTAGGCCAGGCTCCACACCTGGATCTGCTGCGGTTTCCAGCGGCCGATGAGCAACCATTTCGCGATGATCGGCACGGCGCACAGCCCGGTGAAACCGGCCACCCCGTACTCGACCGCGCGCAGGTAGGTGGCCAGCAGTCCGTCGCCCTGAGAGATCCAGGCGTACCCCCCGACGGCGAGCAGCGCGACACCGTAGGAGTAGGCGAGGAAGAACAGGAACTGCAACGCTCCACAAAGGACGTACCTCAGCGTGCTGACGGCCGGCTCGGTGGCCGCCTGGTCGCCGGGTTCCGGGGTGGCGGGCGTGCCGGGTGGCTGTGCGGCGGCCAGGCTCCGGATGGTCGGGTGCAGGTAGACCTCCCGCATCGACACCGGCATGAGGTCCCGGTGCGCCCTTGTCCGCGCGCACAGCCGTGCCATCAGCAGCGAGTTGGCGCCGAGGTCGTCGAAGAAGTGGCTGTCCACCGACACCTGCTCGACGCGCAGGATCTGGGCGAGTTCCGCGGCGAGGTACCGCTCGGTGTCCGTGGCCGGGGCGACGAGGTGGTGCGGCGCGGCGCCGCCGCGTTCCCCGCTGGGCGCGGGCAGCCGCTTGCGGTCGGCCTTGCCGCTGGCGAGCACGGGAATGGCGTCGAGTTCCTCCAGATAGGTGGGCACCATGTAGCCGGGCAGGTGGTCGGCCAACCACTGGCGGACCAGCCCCGGGTCGACGCGGCCCCGGCTCCTGCTGGCGGTGTAGTAGGCGACCAGTTCCGGCATCCCCGGCTCGGGCTCGTACGTGCTGACCACCGCCTGCGCGATTCCCGGCGCCTGGGACAGCACCGACTCGATCTCGGTCAGCTCCACGCGAAAGCCCCGGATCTTCACCTGGGTGTCGAGTCGGCCGTGGTACTCCACCTCACCTTGGTCGTTGACCCGCCCCAGGTCACCGGTGCGGTAGATCCGTCCCGAGGGGTTGTTCCCGATGCCGAGGAAGTCCGGCACGAACGCCCGGTCGGTGAGGTCCTCACGGTTGACGTAGCCCTCGGCAAGGCCCGGCCCGGCGATGCCGATCTCGCCCAGTTCGCCGCGGGCCAGCGCCCGGTCCTCGACCGGGTCGAGTACCACCACGGAGTAGGTGGGCAGCGGGACACCGATGGTCACCGGCCGGTTGGGGTGCAACGTGGTCCAGGTCGCGGTGACCGTGGCCTCGGTGGGACCGTAGACGTTGAGGAACCGGCGACCGGGCAGGTGCCACCGGTTGACCAGGTCCTGTGGGCAGGCCTCGCCGGAGACCAGCAGGAACCGCAGGTCCGGGAGGTCCTCCTCCAGCGTGGCCAGCAGTGTCGGCACGCAGCACAGCGCCGTGACGGCCCTGGCGGTCAGGAACTGGTGTAGTTCGGCGCCGATCAGCGGGCCGCCACCGGGTTTGGGGACCAGGGTCGCGCCGGTCACCAGCGGCACCCAGATCTCCTCCACGGAGAAGTCGAAGGCGATGGTCATGCCCTGGTAGACGCGATCCTGTGGGCGCAGCCCGTAGACCTCCGCTGCGACGCGCACGAAGTTGCAGATGCTGGCGTGCTGGATCGCCACGCCCTTGGGGCGGCCGGTGGACCCGGAGGTGTAGACGATGTAGCACAGCTCGTCGACCGGTTCGCCGCGTTCGGACTCGGTGAGGCAGCTGTCGTCCTGCTCGTCCACGAGTCGCTGCGCCTGGTCGAGGCTGACCACCGTGCGGGTTTCGGCGCGCTCGGGCAGGTCCGCCGAGCAGAGCACCATCCGCACGCCGGCGTCCCGCAGGATGTAGGACAGCCGGTCGGGTGGGAAGCCCGGGTCGAGCGGCACGTAGGCGGCGTTGATCTTGAGTACCGCCAGCATGCCGAGGTAGCAGTGCACCGGCTGGTCGAACAGCAGACCGATCCGGTCCCCCGGCCGGGCGCCGAGGGCGAGCAGGTGCCGGGCGAGTTGGTTGGCGCGCCGGTCCAGTTGGTCGTAGGTGAGCGCCTGGCCGTCGGCGTCCACGGCCAGGCGGTCGTGGTGGCCGCTGGCGCGCAGCACGCGGCAGCGCTGCTCGAACAGGTGGTGCAGTCGTTCACCGCGTCGCCAGCGCGGCCCGCGCTCGCTTGCCGCGCCCACCAGGACCAGCTCCGCGAGCCGAGTGGTCGATTCGATCCCGGTCACCAATCCTCCTTCTGCACAAGCCGCGACTGAATCCGCAGTCATGCCGGACAGACAGCCCACTGGTCGGCGCACGCGAAACGATCAGAATCAACACCCGACTCGGCGGCTTTAGATTTTCATTACCAATTCACGCCGTATTCGAAAGTAGCAACAATTCACGTGCCAGCGGCGTAACCGCCGCGCACGCCCATTTCCTGCTCGTTCAGCGCTCCAGTTCGCCCCGGATGAACCGTTCCACGGCCTGGTGTGCCTCGGCGTCGGAGTACTGCTCGGGCGGGGACTTCATGAAGTAGGAGGACGCGGACAGGATCGGGCCACCGATACCCCGGTCCAGGGCGATCTTCGCGGCGCGGATCGCGTCGATGATGATGCCCGCGGAGTTGGGGGAGTCCCAGACCTCCAGCTTGTACTCCAGGTTCAGCGGCACGTCCCCGAACGCGCGGCCCTCCAACCGGACATAGGCCCACTTGCGGTCATCCAGCCACGCCACGTAGTCCGACGGGCCGATGTGCACGTTGCGGGCGCCCAGGTCCCGGTCCACCTGGGAGGTCACCGACTGGGTCTTGGAGATCTTCTTGGACTCCAACCGGTCGCGCTCGAGCATGTTCTTGAAGTCCATGTTGCCGCCCACGTTGAGCTGCATGGTGCGGTCCAGCAGCACCCCGCGGTCCTCGAACAGCTTGGCCAGCACCCGGTGGGTGATCGTGGCACCGACCTGGGACTTGATGTCATCACCCACGATGGGCACCCCGGCCTGCGTGAACTTGGCCGCCCATGCGGGGTCGGAGGCGATGAACACCGGCAGGGCGTTGACGAAGGCCACCTTGGCCTCCAGGGCGCACTGGGCGTAGAACCGGTCAGCGTCCTCCGAGCCCACCGGCAGGTAGGACACCAGCACGTCGGCCCCGGTCTCGCGCAGTACCCGCACCACCTCGACCGGGTCCTCGTCGGACTCCTCGATCGTCTCGCGGTAGTAGCGGCCCAGCCCGTCCAGGGTGTGCCCGCGCCGCACCGGCACGCCCAGCGGGGGCACGTCGGCGATGGTGACGGTGTTGTTCTCGCTGGCCACGATCGCCTCGGACAGGTCCCGGCCGACCTTCTTGGCGTCCACGTCGAACGCGGCGACGAACTCGATGTCCCGCACGTGGTAGTCACCGAACTGGACGTGCATCAGCCCGGGCACCCTGCTGCCGGGCTCGGCGTCACGGTAGTAGTGCACGCCCTGCACCAGGGACGCCGCACAGTTGCCCACGCCGACAACAGCCACCCGCATACCCCGGTGGCGCCCGCGTACTTCTGGTTCCGTTCGTTGGTTTGTCATGTGGTCCGCACCCTGCCTTCCCGGTGAGCACTGGCGTGATCACCCAGATCCAGCTCGACCGGTTCGGTCGCATAGCGGTTCTGCTCGGCGAGCAGCCGCGCGAACACGCCTGCCCGCGCCTTGAGTTGCCGGTAGGTCCCCCGTTCGACGATCCGGCCGCCGTCCAGCACGGCGATCTCGTCCACGTGGCCGAGCATGGCCAGCCGGTGCGAGATCATGATCACCGTGCGGCCCTCGGTGAGCCGTTCGATCGCGCGCATCACCTCGACCTCCGCCTCGACGTCCAGGCTCGCGGTCGGCTCGTCGAGCACGAGGATGGGCGCGTCGCGCAGGATGGCCCGCGCGATCGCGATCCGTTGTCGCTGCCCGCAGGAGAAGTTGCCGCCGTGTTCGTGCACGGGAGCGGCGTAGCCGCCGGGCAGTTCCATGATCATGTCGTGCAGGCACGCCTGGCGTGCCGCGGCGACCACTTCCTCGTCGGTGGCCCCGGGTCTGCCCAGCAGCAGGTTCTCCCGGACGCTGCCCTCGAACAGCACCGAGTCCTGTAGGACCATCCCGATGTTGCCGCGCAGGAACTCCAGCGGGTGCTCACGGGTGTCCACACCGTCGACGGTGATCGAGCCCTGCCACGGCTCGTGCAGGCGCGCCAACAGCTTGACCATCGTGGACTTGCCGCCCCCGGACAGGCCGACCAGCGCCAGCCGAGTACCGACCGGTACCTCCAGGTCCACCCCGCGCAGCACCGGTTCGCCCGGCCGGTAACCGAAGACCACGCCCGCGAAGGCCACCTCGCCCCGCGCCCGGCCCGGCAGGACGCGAGCGGGCCCGCCCGGCAGCTGGTCCTCCCTGGGCTGGTCGAGCACTTCCTGGACCCGCTCCACCGCCGCGGCGGCGGCCGACACCTGCAACATGAGCTTGGACAGGTCACGCATGGGTTGGTAGAGCAGCTTGGAGTAGGCCAGGAACACCGTCAGTGTGCCCACGGTCAGGCTGCCCGCCGGGATCGTGACCAGCCACAGCGTGAAGTCGTGTCCGGCGGCGACCCACGCGCCGACCACGACGATCACCGTGTTGCTCACCGTCAGCAGGAGGATGACCAGTGGGCTGAACTCCGCCTGCCGCCGTCCCGCCCGCAGCGCGGGCCGGCGCTGCGCCTCGGCGCGCTCGGCGAACACGCGCCCGGCCCACCGCTCCAGGGTGAACACCTTGACCTCGGCGATGGCGCCGATCATCGAGGCGGCCACCTCGGCGACCCGGCCCGCGGCCCGGGCGGCCTGTTTGGACGCTCGCTTGGTGTGGTGCGTGTAGCAGGCGACGATCACGAAAAGCGGTGGCACCACGCACATCGACAGCACGGTGAACTGCCAGCTGATCGCCAGCATCACCACCAGGATGCCGACCAGGGTCAGCAGCCCGGACAACAGGTCCACCAGGCCGTCGGTGACCAGCTTGCCGATGTCGGAGATGTTGCCGCTCAACCGCTGCACGACCTCCCCCAGCCGCTGCCGGCCGTGCCAGGCCAGCGGGGTGCGCACCAGGTGGTCGAAGACGCGGGTGCGCAGTGCCGCCTCCAGGTCCTGGCCGACGAAGGCGGCCACCGACCGCCGGACGAACGCGACCAGTGCCTCGGCGGCCCCCAGGAGCAGCAACACCGTCGCGGAGGCGAGGATGACGGCGAACTGCGAGTGCCCCGGGGACACCGGCCGCGGCCCACCGGGCGCCAGGCCGTCCAGGGCGGTGAGCAGCGGGGCGAGCGGGGGCAGGCTCGGATCACGGTCGTTGATGATCTTGTCGAGTATCCACTTGAGCGGGAACGCGGCCAGCACGCTGCCCGCCACCCCCACGAAGGTCAGGCCGATCGCGGTCAGCACCAGCACCCGGCGCCCGCGCAGGCCGTGGAACAGGAACCCGATCATGCCGCACTCACCGCCCCGCTCTCGAAGCGCCGCAAGCAGTCCCATGCCACGGCCAGCGCGGCGTGCAGCGCCCGTGGCCGGGGGCTGGCGACGCGGCGGGAGTGCCGTGAGGCGATCTTGAGCAGTACGGCGGCCTCGTAGAGGTGGGCACGTCGGCGCACCTCGTCCACCTCCCCCTCGGCGAGACCGCCGGCGAGCAGGCCGTCGAGGTGCACCTCCAGGAACCGCTGCCGGGCGGCGTGGCACCACGCCCCGCTCTCCGCCTGCCGCAGCGCTCGGCCCCGTGGCCGCAGGTAGGCCAGGAAGTAGCCCTGGTCCAGCGCAGGGTCCCCCAGGCCGGTGCCATCGAAGTCGATCACCACCGGTCGAGTGGGTCCGCAGAAGACCACCTGGCTGGGCTTGAAAGCCCCGTGCACCGGGGTCCGCACAGTGCTCGGCGCGGACCGCAGCGCCTCGACCAGTGCGGAGGACAGCCGCGCCATCTCGCCCGCGAAGCCGGGGGCGTGTCCTGCCAGCGCCGCCGCCCACCCACGTGCGCGCCGGGCGTACGTGGCACCGCACGTCAGGTCGGCCAGGCCGTCGGCAGGGCAGTCCACGTGCAGCCGGGCCAGGGCCGTGGCGCAGGCAGCCACCGCCGCCACGGCCGTCTGGGGATCCTCGCTCGCCCAGTGCGGGCTCAGCAGCTTGTTGCCGTCGACCTGGCCTTGGCGGTCAGCGCCACCAGCGGCCTCGCTCAGCACCAGGTCGAGCTCGCGCACCACCGCCAGCGGCCGGGCCACGAAGGGCATGCCCGTACACCACAACGCCTCCGCGACCCGGTGCGCCACGAGCCCCACGCCGAGGTCCCGGTACACCTTGCCGTACACGACGAGCTCGCGCAGGTCGGCGCGATCCCTTGCGGCGGCGGTGATCTGGTAGCGGATGACGCACCGCGACCCCGGCTTGTACCGGATCGGGGTCGCTCGAACGGACACCACCCGCGCGGACGGATCGTCGAGGACGAGTCGGCACGCGTCGGCCAACCGAGTGCTCAACTGGTCGCCCGGTACGGGGCCGAGCGCGGCGGGCAGACCGGGCAGTCCCTCGTCACAAGGGAAGGACCGCACGGTAAGGCCGATCGAGGGCAGTTCCACCACGGTTGGCCGCACACCTCGCACCGCCAAGGACCCGACACCGGCCAGCAGATCGGTGACCCCCGGGTCGGCGGCGGCATGCTCGGCGAGCGAGGCCAGGAGCACTGGCCGGGCCGAGCCCGCAGCGTAGCTGACCACAAGCCCCTGCCCTGGCTTGCGCCGTACGCGGGACACCCGTAGCCGCACATCCGGGTCGCTGACCAGCCTGCCGACCGCGCGGTGCAGGGCGGGCAGGACGGTCGGGGCGACTCGAGGCGGTACGACGGGCACTGTCCCCGCCCGCTGAGCACGCCGACTCGCGACCTCGCGGACCAGCGCCGCGAGGGCCTGCGGTGCTCCGGACACGCCACGGCATCCGGGAAAGGCATTGATGTCAACGACAATCGGCCCACGAGCGGTGAGCAGCACGTCAACCCCGTGTACCAGCAAGGAGAAGGCCTCGCCGATGCGGCGGGCCAGCGCCCGCAGGCCGGACTTGAACGCCTCGTCCCCCACCGGGTGCGTCGTTGCCGGGGCATCGGGGTCAAGTCGGCTCCGGCGCCGTGCCAGGAACACCTCCTCGCCGATCGCCCACAGCTTGTAGTCCCAGCCGTCGTTGGGGAGGAACTCCTGCACCACAACGGGTTCACCGGCCCACCGCGCTTCCAGCGAGCGCAGCTGGCGGAGGTCGTCCACCTTGGCCACCAGGTCAGCGCGGCGGCTGCGCGTGCTCTTGACCACGACCGGGAACGCATGACTGGACGCCTGGCGGACGAACTCGGAAAGCCGAGTGAAGGCGTGGGTGGGCGCGAACGGCAGACCCGCCACGGTCGCGCGCCGGGCCATGCGAAGCCGGTGCTGGCAGTTGGCGGTGCCCACGGGGTCGTTGACGACCACGCCGCCGCTGCGGCGCAGCGAGTGGCCGAGGGCCACAGCTCGCGCCGAGCGCGACTTGAGCAGGTAGACGTCGGCGAACCGGACGGGGTCGGCGAACTCGTTGGCGTGGCTGGGATCCAGCACCTCCACGGTGTCCGTGGGCGCGAGGATCTCCGCGAAGGCAGTCAGCGTCGGGTGGTCCCTGGTGTCGCTCAGTACGCAGATGTGCATGTCAGCACCCGCTCTGGGCGTTCACCGGCCGCTGCGGGACAGGTGGCAGCTCGACACGCCGCTCGGCGGCCAGCCGCAGCACCCCCCGCGCCACCCGGCCCACCGCGTCCGGGACGCAGCGGAAACTCGGGAAGTCGTTGATGTCGACCACCATCCAGCCCTCCGGCCCCTCGACCAGGTCGACCCCGAACAGGTCGAGCCCGAACACCGCGCCCACCTCGGTGACCAGTTCGGCGACGTCGTCGGCCAGCGCGATCATCTGGTCCCGGACCGGGGCGTCGGGGTGCAGCGGAGAGCGTTGGGCAGTCGCGTACAGGGTTCCGCACGCCGCGTAGACCTTGATGTCCGTGCCCGGGTTGGTGATGTAGGGCTGGGCCAGCAGGAAACCCTCGCCGAGGACCTTTCCCCGCACCTTGGCCAGTTCCGCGCGGTCGCGCACCAGGTAGACCGAGCGGCAGGAGCTGCCGTTGGCGGGTTTGACCACCAGTGGGTAGTGCTCCAGCGGGACCTCGTAGAGCAGGTCGGGGGTGGACACGAAGTAGGTCAGCGGGAAGGGCAGGCCGTGGTGCCTGGCCACCGCCGCGGCC
Source organism: Kutzneria viridogrisea DSM 43870 (assembly GCF_000525635.1). Taxonomy (NCBI): domain Bacteria; kingdom Bacillati; phylum Actinomycetota; class Actinomycetes; order Pseudonocardiales; family Pseudonocardiaceae; genus Kutzneria; species Kutzneria viridogrisea. Next base: position 4,058,162 of record NZ_CP007155.1, on the reverse strand, counting down.
ACCGCCTTGTCCCGCACCTTGCGGATCGCCGAGACCTTGTTGATCGTCGTCAGCCCGGCGACCGAGGCCGCCTCGAGCAGGCTCAGGCCGGGCCCGCCGGAGACCGTCTTGAGCACCCAGGCGTCGTGCTGGCTCTCCCACAGCAGTTCGGTGATCCTGGTGGCCGACCGTTCTGGTTCCAGGATGTCGACCTGGTGGCCCCAGTTGGCGATCTGTTTGGCCACGGCGATTGGCATGCTGTCGTTCCGATAGCAGTTCTCCACAATGAAGCACATCTTCAACTCGCACTCACCCCAACCCGGTTGCCTAGGTCGAACAGGCGATGAAGCCGCACCAGAAAGGGGTGGCCGCACGCGAATCCGCGCATCAGAGAAATGGCGATACAGGGCACCAATCGGTTTGACGCGTCACCTTCTACTGACTTTCCGATTTACACCGTCATGTCCGGGATCGCCACTGGCGAACCCATTGCCGGTAATGTTCTAGGCTACGCCCGGAAAACACGCGACAACCAGGAGGCCAACTGCGTGGCTGCACTGCGTGCGGGGCGCCGGAACAGCCCGGCGCCCCGCAGCACTGCCTAGTGGAACATCACGTCCTGGGCAGGTCCCCGTCCAGCAGCGCCTGCGCCCGCTGGGTGAAGCCCCAGCCGGTCCCGGTGCGGGTGAACAGCCAGATCTGGTCGAACCGGTCGCCCGACCACCTCGTCGGCGGGGCGGGTGACACCGGTCCCAGCAGCTGGCCGATGAGCGGGATCTCCCCGTGCTCCCAGCAGATCAGTGTCGAGCCGGTCAGCCTGGCCACCTCGGCGACCAGTTCCACCTCATCCCCCTTGGTGTAAGTGGTGTTGACCCGGAGGCCGAGCCGGGCCGCCAGCGGGGACACCGTCTGCGCCATGCGGTGGCGCTTGCCGTCCGCGGTCGGGGCGGCCGCGTAGATAGCCGTCGGGGCACGTAACCCGGCCCCCGCACCGGTGAACAGGCCGACCAGTGCGCCCGCCCTGGACCACCCGCGCGGGTTCAACGAGGAGCCGTCCTGCCTGCCGTCCGCGGTGACGCCGAAGGGCGGCCCGCTGTGCGCGGCCTTCTCACCGTGCCTGATCACCATGACGAGGTCAGCCGGGGCAGCGGCTTCGGCCGTGGCGGCGACAGGTAGAGCTGTGGCCAGGCCACCTGCCGCCAGCAACCGCAGCGCGGCACGACGCGAGGCCCTCATCGGCCCGTGGTGGTGTCGACGAGCAGCGGTGACGGGAACGATTCGGCCACGTGCTCCCAGCCGACGAACTTGAAGTCCGTGTTGTTCCGTTTCCCGCCATTGGGTGCGACGACCTCTGGTGTGTTGTCGCCGTCGTGCACCACGAGCAATCCCTTGGGGTATTTGTCACCGAGTGGCACACCGACGACCGCGGCACCATCGGAGTGTTCGGCCCCGTCGACGGTTTTTCCCGCAGCGACCCGGAACGAGCCAACGTAGGCGTTTCCGGGCTCACGCCGGTAGACCGCGAACGTGCTGTCCCCCTGGCTGGAACAGATCAGGTAGCCGGAACCGTCCCGCCCGTAGTACAGGGTGAGGCCTTCCACGTCGGCGGAGACGTGCTGGCCACCGAAACCGGGATCGCGCGGGTTGACGCACTTCCCGCTCTCCGGGTCGTAGGTCTGCGAGACCCCGAATTCCCGGACCTTGTCGACCAGGACCGGCGTGTCGTCCAGCCGGGCGGACATGCGCCAGATGCCCACGTCCTCCTGCCCGGCGTAGAGCACCCCGGTCTGCGCGTCCACGACCATGCCCTCGGCCTGGGGCCCCTCGTCCGGATCGGCGCAGGGCTGCCAGGTGGTGCCGTCGGGCAGCGTGAACCGCGCGGGCAGGTCCAGGGTGCGCACCACCTGGTAGCCGATCTTGTCCTGCTCGGCGACCAGTCGCAGCAGTGCGAGCCTGGTGCTGTGCCGCTGGGTCACCAGCACGTAGGCCGCGCCCTGCGCCCGGTCGTACCAGGCGGCCAGGCCGTAGGCGGTGTGCTGCCGGTCGACCTGGCCCTGATCAGCGGAGAAGACCAGCGGCACGTCCGGCGCGGTGAGGTCGGTCAGCGGCTTGCCGTCCTCGGACTTCCCGGCGATCCGGTAGATCCGGACCTGGTCCAGGCCCCGGTCGGAGACGATGGCGAGGTCCTGCTCCCCGGCACCGAGGGCGACTCCCTGGAGCACGTCGACGTTGTTGAACCGGCTCGGCTTGCGCGCCGAGGCGGGCGCGGCCGGGGTGGGGATGTGCTGCACGAGCTCGCCGGACAGCCGGTAGGCGTACAGGCCGCCCTGTTTCGCGGTACCGATCACGAGGCTGCGTTCGCCACGGTCCCGGTCCACCCAGATCCCGATGTCGTCCGCATCGGCGTACCCGCCCCTACGGTCGTTGAACAGGGCGGGGGTCTCGGCCTCGGCCGAAATGGAAGGAATCGCGGTCGGGTTGTCGTTCGGAGCGGCGATCGGGGGTGTCCCGATGCCCAGTAATGCCACGGTGAGCCAAGCGAGGGATGTGTTTCGCATTGGTCCTCCTGTCGCAGTGCACCGCACTGGTGGCGCGGAGTTCGCACAGAGTGGAGGAGGTGGGCGAACACCGAGTGGTACCCAACCGAACGAGAAGCGACAAACAGAAAGCGCGCGAGCCTCACACACCCGTTGACAGTTCACACAACATTTCGCGCGAGTTCCAGCCCTCGGACGTTCCCACAGAATTAATCCACAGACAGTGGCGCACGACAGCGAATGCCGCTGCTCGAATCAGCACCCCACAGGAAGAAACCTATGTCCAATTCCGGCCGGTGTCCACACCCTGCCAGCCGGTGCACTCCCCCGGCGCCGGAACGAGGACCTCCGCCAGTCGGCGCTCCACTCGCTCGGCGATCTCGAGCAGATAGGGTCCGCGCACCGCGTGCACCCGGGCGTGCGGGGAATCCGGGCCGTGCCGCCGCAGCACCTCGGCCAGCCGCTCGCGGATCGCCAGGCGTTCCCCTTGGTGCCCAACGGTCTGGTCGGCACAGGTGAGCGCGTCGGCCACCGCGGAGGACTCCTGCGGGTAGGCGTTGAGCAGCTCCGACACGCCGAGTTCCCGTGCGATCAACCGGGCGCCCGAGTGGTGGGCGACCAGGGCGCTGATCCGCGGCGGCCAGCCTTGGCGATCGAGGTAGCGGGCCCCGTCCAGTGGGTGGAACCCGGTGAGCACCAACGGTTCGGCGTATCCGATGTCGTGCAGCCAGGCCGCGGCGACCAGGACGGCGCGCTCGGCGATCGGGACGGTGAGGGCGAGTTCCTCGGCGCGACCGGCCACGCCCGCGGTGTGCCGCCAGCGGCTGTCCATGCGCGCGAGCAGTCGGTGCGCGAGCTCACGGGCACGGTCGACGCCGTAGGGGAAGCTCGCTCCCGTGACCACCCGGCCAGGCTAACCTCGTGTGTCGTTGCGACACAGAGAACACCGTGGCAACAATCCGCCAACTTCCACAGCGTCGTGCGCGCTGACGCCATCTGGCGCGCTGTGGCCAGGTCGGAACGATGACCGGCCGGGAGGACCCGGCTAGCCTCGCCCGGTGATCAGATTCCCCGTCCTGGCATTGAAAATCGACGACACCACGGCCGTGTGGATCGCGGTGGGCACCTGGTTCGGGGTGCTGACCCTCGCCGCCGCGGCGGTCACCGGCTTCTGGTTCGTCCGCAGGCACGCGGCGCGCGCGGACGCGGACCGCAAGCAGGTCTCCGTGCTCCAGGGCCAGCTCGCGACCCAGCAGCAGACGTGCGAGCACCAGCTCAGGATGGTGCGGGAACAGTTGGCGGACCGCAAGAAGGCCACCGAAGGGGTGCTGGAGGTGTTGGTGGCTCACCGCGAGGAGCTGCGCGGGGCCGCCACCGAACGCAGGCGGCACGCCGCTGAGCAGCGCGTGGCGCAGGCGCGGCGGGTGTTCCTGTTCTGCGAGCGCCCATCCTCCGGGGCGAAGTCGGGTGTGGTCACCGTGTCGGTCTACAACGACAGCCAGGAACCGATCCGCGAGGTCCGGCTCCGCTGGCACAGCGGCACCGGGCCGTGGCTGGTCAGGGGCACCGACATCGACGAGGTCCGGCTGCTGTCGGCCGACGAGTCGTTCGAGCGCGCCCGCGCGTGGCCGGGCGGCGGCGAGGTGGCCGAGGCCGGGGCGGTGCTGGAGTTCACCGACGTGGCCGGGGTGCGCTGGCAGCGCCGCGAGCACGGTGCGCCGATCGAGGTCGCCGAGCGCGATGCGTGATCGGGCGTTCAGGTGTCGAGTTCCCGGCGGGTCAGGACGAAGTCGTTGTGCGCCAAGGTGTTCGAGAGATCAACCCCACCTCACCGACGGGTGCTGAGCACGTAGCGGACCGCGTCGGCGCGGGAGTGGAACCCGCCCTTCGCGAACAGGTTGTTGATGTGGGTCTTCACCGTCGCCTCGCTGATGACCAGTCGCGCGGCGATCTCCGGGTTGCGCAGCCCCTCGCCGATGAGGCCGAGGACCTCCTGCTCGCGCGCGGTCAGGCCGAACTGCTGCTCCTGCCCCGCCGCCGGTGCCGGCCGACGCGTGGCCAGGTGCAGCAGCCTGCGCTGCACCTGGGGGTCCAGCACCGCCTGCCCGTGGCTGGCGCTGCGCACCGCCTGGAGGATCGTCGCCCGGTCGGCCTCCTTGGTCAGGTACCCGCTCGCACCGGCCTGCAGGGCCGCGAGGATGGACTCGTCGTCCTCGAAGGTCGTCAGCACCAGGACCTGCACCCGCGGTGCGATGCCCCGGATGCGCTCGGTCGCCTCGACCCCGGTCAGCACCGGCATGTGCAGGTCCATCAGCACCACGTCGGGCCCGTGCTCGGCGACCGCGGCGACGGCCTGCTCACCGTTGGTCGCCGTGGCGACCACCTCGATGTCCTCGGCCAGCCCGAGCATCACCGCGAGCGCCTCACGGACCGATGCCTGATCGTCGACGACAACCAGCTTGACACTCACGGGGTGGACCTCCAACTCGACATGCGGGACCACCGACAAGGCTATGGGTGGGGACGGGCGGCTGTCCTGGGGCCCGCGCCGTATCCTCCGGGTGGAGACGGACTCCACCCGGAGGGTGCCGGGCAGAGGAATCCGGCCCTGTCCGGAGCACGCCCCGGGCGTGGACCCTTCGCCGTGTGTCCCAGTTGACGGCAACGCGCAAGGTCGCCATCGTCGGCGCGGGCGCGGTGGGCTCGACCATCGCCTACGCCTGCCAGATCCACGCCGTGGCGAGCACGATCGCGCTCTACGACATCGACTTCGCCAAGGTCAACGCCCAGGTGCTCGACCTGCGGCACGGCAGCATGTTCGCGCCGCCGGTGACGATCGTCGGCGGTGACCGGGTCGCGGTCTGCGCGGACGCGGACGTCGTGGTGATCACCGCGGGCGCCCGGCAGCGGCCGGGGCAGAGCCGCATGGCGCTGGCGGGCAGGAACGTGGCGCTGTGCCACGAGCTGGTGCCGCGCCTGCTGGAGGTGGCGCCGGAGGCGATCCTGCTGCCGGTCACCAACCCGGTGGACGTGATCACCACAGCGGTGCTCGAGGCCAGCGGGCTGCCCGCGCACCGGGTGATCGGCTCGGGCACCGTGCTGGACTCCTCGCGGCTGCGCGCACTGATCTCCGAGCGGGCCGGGGTCGGTGTGCCCAGCGTGCGCGCGTACATCGCCGGGGAGCACGGCGACAGCGCGGTGCCGCTGTGGTCGGGGGCGTACATCGGCTCGGTGCCGGTGTCGGACTGGGTGGCCGGGGGCGTGCGGGTCTTCACGGACCAGGTGCGCGGGGACATCGCGCGGGCGGTCACCGCCGCGGCGTACGAGGTGATCGCGGGCAAGGGCGCCACCAACTACGCCATCGGGCTGGCGATGGCGCACCTGCTGGAGGTCATCCTGCGCGACCAGCGCCTGATCCTGCCGGTGAGCAGCCTGGTCGAGGACTTCCACGGCATCACCGGGACCTGCATGTCGCTGCCCCGGCTGGTCGGCCGTGCCGGTGCGGGCGCGGTGGAACCGGTCGTGCCCGCACCGGAGGAGATCGAGCAGTTGCGCTGCTCGGCGGCGCAGATCACCAAGGCGTGCCGGGATCTGCGGCTGTGAGTCGGGGGCGGCACGGCACCCGGGCCGTTGGTCCCTGCGGGACAGGGAAGGGTGACCCTCGCGCCCCTGGTGCGCGAGGAGTGTCCTGAGCGTGGGGGCGCCGCGACCGGCACCCCGAGGATTCCGAGCCATCATCACGAATTCGAGACGTCAGGAGATCAGCGCAATGGCACAGCACCTCGTCCGGCCACACAGTCCCTTCGGCAGCTGGGATCCCCTCCACGAGTTGGAGGACCTCTACGGCCAACTGGGCCGGTGGATGGACTCCTTCACGGACCGGGGCGAGGACATCTCGCAGACCGCGTGGTCACCGCTGGCCGACGTGACCGAGACCGCCGAGGACTACCTGATCGAGATCGACCTGCCCGGGGTTCGGCGCGAGGACGTCACCATCGACCTGGCAGGCAGCGAACTGACCGTCAGCGGGATGCTCGAGCAGGCCGAGCGGCGCGGGGCACACCGGCGCCGGGCACGCCGCACCGGGCGGTTCCTCTACCGCGTGAGCCTGCCGCAGGACCTGGCCGCGGACAAGATCGACGCCAAGCTGCGGGACGGGGTGCTCACCATCCGGGTGCCCAAGAGCGAGGTCGCCAAGCCGCACCGCATCGCCATTTCCGCGAAGTGACCGCTGGGTCAGCCGAGCACTGGTGGAGGACGTTGTGGTGTCGTACCTGGTGCAGCTCAAGGAACTCCCGCCGAGTGTCGTGCTGCGCGTGCGCAGCAGCGTGCCCGCGGAACAGATCGGTGAGGCGGTCCGGACCGCGTTCGCCCAACTCACCTCCGCCGCCGTGCAGGCCGGGCTCGATCCGGTCGGTCCGACCGAGGTGACCTACCTGAGGCAGTTCCGCCCCGGTGAGGTGGCGGAGATCGAGGCGGACCTGCCGGTGAGCGCGGACCCCGTGCGCGCCGGGGTCGGTGGACTCGTGCGGCGGCCGGGACGCATCGTCGCGCACGTCTTCCACAAGGGGCCCTACGAGGACATCACGGGCGCCTACCAGGCCCTCATCGACTGGATACAGCGCACCGGGCACCGAACGGTGGGGCATCCCACCGAGGTCTACCTGGTGGGGCCGAACGAGGACCCGCTGCCGGAGAACTACCTCACCGAGGTGGTCATCCCCGTTGAGTGAGCGGGAAGCCGCCACCGGTGTGCCTGTCCGATCGTTCGGCGGACATCGGGTCGGACCCGTGGCAGCATGGGGCCGTGCGCGTTCCCAAGGGGTTGACCACAGCGGTCGCAGAAGCCTTTTCCGCAGTGCTGGCAAGGATTCCAGGCCCACCAGCGGCGGATTTGGGCCGACACCGGTTCGACGGCACGCACGATCAGCACCAGACGCTCGTGCAGGCGGCGCAGCGTTCACTGGGCCCGCTGCTGGCGACCCGGCTGCTCGGCGCACTGGAGCTGACCGTGGCGGAACTCCACATGGGAGCGCCTGGTGGACTCACCACCGGTCTCGTGCAGCGGACCTCGGGCATGTTCGCCTTCCTGTCCTCGAACGACGAGCCCGAGACGACCAAGGCCCTGTCCCTGCTGGAGATCACTCATCCCGGCGCGACCGACCTGGTGGTCGAGCTGACCCGGTACCTGGCGCGCGAGGCGGGCATCCGGGAACTGCTCACCGTCGACCCGGAGGTCACGGGTGAGCAGGAGATCATGGCGCGACACGGCAGGGCCTACCTGGCGCTGGCGGTCACCACGGCCAGCGCGGTGTTGCGGGAACTGGACGTCGACTCCCCCGCGGTGATCGGGACGGCGCTCGGCGCGGCCGTGCTGGTGCTGCGCGAGGCACCCGAACCGCCCGCCTACGCCGCGGCCATGCTCGACAAGCGCCGGGCGGAGTACCTCGTGCCGCGGATGTCCACCGTGCAGGCGGAGATCACCGACAGCCGCTACGCGTTGGCCGAACGCGGAGTTCCCCCGGAGGTGGACTTCACGGAGAACGGCCTCGTGGCGGCGATCCCCGGCGGGCTGGCGGTCCGCGTGGGCGCGGAAACGGGCCGGGTGCCGGTCGGACTGAGCGTCCTGGCCGAGCCGCCGTCCGAGGTCATGCTCGCGATCTGGGACGAGGTCGTGGAGGTCAGCTGGACGGCGGACACCGGGTTCGCCACGATCACCGGCGGCCGGCAGGAGGATTGCGCGCCACCGTGGCCGGGTGAGTACCGGGCCAGGGTGCACGCCCGAGGCCGCGACGGTGACGACGCGGAGCGGTACGAGGTGGTGGTGTGGTCGGCGCCCGCCGCGCCACCGATCGTGCACAAGCGCACGGACCGGCTCGGGCACCGGCTGCGAGGTGAGGCCGAACCGCCCGTCGTGCTCGCGCCAGAGGCCGAGTTCCGGTGGATCGAGCAGAGCCAACTGTCCGTGGCGGCCACCGTCACCGTGGTCGACGGGTTGACCGCGGAGGAGGTCGTGGCGGCCTTCGGCGCCGATCCCGAGGACCCGTTGTCCCTGTGGGAATGCCTGGAATCCGGGGACTGGACCCCGGCAGTCGCCGTGCAGGCCTGCGACGGGGTGGTCTTCGCGGTCGAGGTGAACGGGTTCCAGGGCTCGAACCACGAGGTGCTGCGAGCACTGTCCCGCAACGGCAGGGCGGCCAGCATGTTCTGGAACGTCAACGCCCTCACCCAGTTGTCCTTCGCCCGCGGCGGCGAGGTGCTGTGGGCGGAGGAACTGCTCGGCGAGCTCCCGGCCAGCGAGGACCCCGAGGTCGCGCGGGCCCTGGCGGGGCTGGACTTCGAGGACCACCGCCACCTCGAAGCCAAGGGGGTGACGGCCGTTGCCCGGTTCACCGGACGCGGTCCGACCGAACGGGAGGTGGACCGCCTCCTGTACGAGGACGTGGGCTACCAGACCCCCTGACCGAGTTCTCGGCTCACGAGGTGCTCGGCGAACCGGGCGTGAGGCTGAAGTAGCCCTGCTCCTCCTGAGCGAAGTGCAGGGCCAGCACGGCGCCGAGACCGTAGAGCGTCGCGCGCAGGTCGTCGACCTGGCTTGGTTCGAGGTGCCCAGCTGACAGGTGCCGGGCAAGCCTGCGCACGAGGCGCTCGATCTCGGCGTGCCCGCGGCTCATGGTCGTGGTGGTCTCGGCGGTGCCGAACAGTTCGCCCAGCGCGGGGTACAGCTCGTGCTCCTCGGCGCGTTCGTGTGGCAGCAAGTGGTCCACGAGCAACTGGTACGCCCGCCGGACCTGGACCTCGGCCTGCTCGGTGGGCCCGTCCGACAGCGAGTCGGCCGCACTGCGCACGGCCGAGAGCACCGGCATCAACAGCCGGTGTTCCTCGGCGAAACGCCGCAGCAACTCCTGGTCGCGCTGACCGAGGCGCACGGCCTTGGCAGGCAGCACGGCACGCAGGCTGTTGAGGATCACGGCCACGTCGATGACCTCCTGCACGAGGGCACCGACAACCGGGACCAGCACACCGAACGCGGCCAGCCCCATGGCGAGCACGGACAGCCCGAGCCCCGCGCCCGCGCTCTGCACCGCGATCCGGCGGGCCCGCGCAGCCGTCTCGACCGCCCCGGCCAGCGGATCGATCCGGTCGCTGAGCACCACGGCGTCAGCGGCCTGGGCCGCCGCGGTCGCGCCCCGTGCGCCCAGTGCCACACCGACATCGGCCGCGGCGAGCGCCGGTGCGTCGTTGAGGCCGTCGCCGACCACCACGGTCACGCCGCGGCGGCGTTCGGCCTCGACTCGACGCACCTTGCTCGCGGGCGTGCAGTCGGCCCGCACCTCGTCCAGACCGAGCAGACCGCCGACCTCGGCCGCGGCACCGGCGCGGTCGCCGGTCAGCAGCACGATGCGCCGCAGGCCCACCGCCCGCAGCCGGCGCAGCGTGCGGGCGGCGTCCGGCCTGATCTCGTCCCGGGCGAGCAGGGCCGCGACGGGCTCGCCGTCGACCGTGACCCAGATCGGTGTGGCGCCGTCGAGTTGGGCGCGCCGCAGTGCCGAGGCCGCCCACCCGGTCGCGGGCTCCTCGGTCCACGGTGGCTTGCCCACGGTGACAACCGCGCCGTCGACGATGCCGGTGACGCCCGTACCGGGTTCCTCGCGGACGTCGACGGCCGGTGTGCCGCCCAGTGACCGCGCGGCCCGCACGACCGCCCCCGCGAGGACGTGGGACGACAACAACTCCACGGAGCCCGCCATGCGCAGCACCACCTCGCGGTCCCAGCCCGGCGAGGTGAGGACCTCGGTCACCGAGGGCGCGCCCGCGGTGACGGTGCCGGTCTTGTCCAGCACCGCGATCTCGGCCCGGCCCAACGCCTCCAGCGCGCGGCCGTCACGCACCACCACGCCCTGCCTGCTGGCGCGGGACATGCCCGCGGTCACGGCGATCGGCACGGCCAGCAGCAGCGGGCAGGGCGTGGCGGTCACCAGCACGGCGACCGCGCGGACCGGATCACCGGTCACCAGCCACGCCAGCCCGGCGACCGCCACCGCGAACGGCAGGAAGGCGGCCGCGAACCGGTCGGCCAACCGCGCGACCGGCGCACCGCGTGCCGCTGCCGCACCCGCCAGCCGCACGACACCCGCGTAGGTGCTCTCGGCGGCGGGTCTGCTCGCGACGAGGTCCACGGCGCCACCGGCGTTGACCACACCGCTGCTGACCTGCTCGCCCGCCGCACGGTCCACGGGCAGCGGCTCACCGGTCAGCGCCGACTCGTCGAACGTGCCGGTCCCCACCAGGCAGCCGTCCACCGGCACGACCTCGCCGGGCAGCACGACCACCCGGTCACCGGCCGCCACGCGGTCCACGTCCACCGCAACCAGGTCCCCACCGACCCTGCGCCTGGTCCGCGCCGGTGACCGGTCCAACAGCGCGGTCAGGTCGTGACCGGCGCGCCGCTCGGCACCGGACTCCAGGACCCGGCCGGTCGCGAGCATCACGCCGATCACCGCACCAGCGAGGTGTTCACCGACCAGCAGTGTGCCGCCCAGCGCCAGCACCGCGAGCACGTCCGCGCCCATGCGGCCCGCGCGCAGGTCCGCCGCCGCCCACCAGACGGCGGGCAGCAGGGCCGCCACCGCTCCGGCGGCCCACGCCACCTCGGCCGACGGGGACCCGGCAGCCCACAGGACGCCGCCGCCGACAGCCGCGGCGAGGGTCAGCGCCAGCAGCACCCAGGCCAGGCGTTCCGGTCGCATCCGGCCTCCGATCAGTACAGCGGCTCCGGGGCTGCCTGGACCACCACCGGGTTGGGACGCTCCTGCTGGACCGGCTTGCGGGCCGGGACGACCACGACGGGGCAGCGCGCGTGCCGCAGGCAGTACGCGCTCACCGATCCGAGCAGCTTCTCCGCCACCCACGAGTGGCCCTGCCGCCCGAGGACGAGCAGGTCGGCACCGGTCGACAGGTGCACCAGGGCGCGCGGCGGCCACTGGCTGACCATGTGCCGGTACACGGTCATGCCCTGTGCCTCGCCCGCGACACAGGCCATGGCCTGGTCCTGCTGGGCCTGCTGCGCCGTCAGCGCTTCCTCCGCCGCGTGGTAGGGCATGCCGACCACCGGTGGCGGGCCTTCGACCGGTGGCGGATCGGTGTGCCACGCCGTGACGACGTGCACCTCAGCGTCCCTGCGTCTGGCCTCCTCCAGTGCCCAGCGCAGGGCGTCCACGCTTGCCTGGGAGCCGTCCACGCCGACTACGACCTTTCCCTTGGCATCCATCACTGTTCCCCTTCCCGAATTCGGTCCCACAGTGGCCGCAACAGTGCCCCGCGCACAGCGGCGGCAGGCCCTGCCCAGTCGGGACCTTCGCCCCTCCGCAGGGTTCACGCCGTTCGGCCGGACCGCGCCGGGGCTTTGTCCTCTGCTGGGCGGGCCCGCGGTCGAGTGCGATAAGTCGAGTGCGACAAGGCGCACGGGTCGAAGGAGGCTGCCATGAGCGGGTCGCCGATCGTTGACGGCGGCGGTGGCCGTGAGGTGGCTGCGGCAGCGGCACCAACCGGTCTGTCCAGCCAGGAGGCCGCACTGCGCCTGACCGCGCACGGGCCCAACCTGCTTCCTGCCCCGCCGCGTCCCGGCGCGTTCGCGGGTTTCCTCCAACAGTTGAGGGATCCGCTGGTTTACGTGCTGCTGGCGGCCGCGGCCGTCTCGGTGCTGCTGGGCCAGCCGGTCGACGCGTCGGTGATCCTCGGCGTCGTCCTGGTCAACGCCGTGATCGGGCAGGTGCAGCGAGCACGCGCCGAGCACGCGCTCGCGGCGTTGGTCCGCATGTGCCCGACGTGGGTCCGCGCCCTGCGCGACGGTGTCGTCACCCGCGTGCGGGCCGAGGACCTGGTCCCCGGCGACGCGGTGCTGCTGGCCCCCGGCGACCAGGTGCCCGCGGACTGCCGGGTCCTGACGGCCACCGGTCTGCTGGTCAACGAGTCCGCGTTGACCGGTGAGTCGGTGCCGGTCCTCAAGCAGCCGGGCGACCTGCCTCCCGGCACGCCGGTGGCCGACCGGACGGACATGGTGCACGCCGGAACGCTGGTGACCGGCGGGGACGGGACCGTGCTGGTCACCGCGACCGGTGGCGACACCGAGTTGGGCGCGATCAGCGACCTCGTGGCGGCGGCACGGCCACCGGTCACCCCGCTGACCCGTCAGCTGGCCCGGTTCAGCCGCCAGCTCGCCCTCGCCATCACGGTGCTGGCGGCGGTGACGTTCGTGGTCGGCCTGCTGCGCGGGCAGCCCGTCGGCGAGGTGTTCACCGCCGCCGTCGCGATGGCGGTCGGCGCGATCCCGGAGGGACTGCCCGCGGCGGTCACCATCGTGCTGGCCGTCGGCGTCGTGCGGATGGCGGGCCGCCACGCCATCGTGCGCCGCCTGCCCGCCGCCGAGACCCTGGGCAGCACAACGGTGATCTGCACCGACAAGACGGGAACCCTGACCGCCAACCGGATGACGGTGCGGACCGTCCTGGCGGAGGACGAGCACGAGTGCCTGCTGGCCGGTGTCCTGTGCAACGACGCCGCGATCGGCTCGGACGCGGAGGTGATCGGCGACCCGACCGAGGGCGCGCTGCTCGGTGCGGCGTCCTCGGCGGGGCTGTCCGTCGAGCGGGTGCGGGCGCGCTACCCGCGGCTGGCGAGCCTGCCCTTCGACGCAAGCGCCCAGCTCATGGTCACCGTGCACGACGGTCCGGCGGGACTCGTCGGCTACGTGAAGGGCGCGCCCGAGCGGGTGCTGCCGCTGTGCGACCGCGAGCTGGGACCGAACGAGGTCATCGGCCCGGTCCGAACCGCGGTCGCGTACGCGCGGGCCGAGCAGGAGGCAGCCCGCGGTCTTCGCGTGTTGGCGCTGGCCAGGTTCACGCCGCGATCCGTCGAGGACCTCATACCGCACAACCTCGTGCTGGTGGGTTTCCAGGCCATGCTCGATCCCGCGCGGCCGGAGGCGGTCGCAGCCGTGGCCGCGTGCCGGGAGGCGGGCGTCGAGGTCAAGATGATCACTGGCGACCACGCGGCGACGGCGCGGGCGGAGGCCACCGAGTTCGGGCTCCTCGGCCCGGAGGACACCGTGCTGTCCGGGCCTGAGGTCGGCCGCGCGGACGAGGAGGAGTTGCTGGCCGCGAAGGTGCTCGCGCGGGTGTCGCCGGAGCAGAAGCTGCGGCTGGTGGAACTGCTGCAACGGCGCGGGCACGTGGTGGCGATGACCGGGGACGGCGTGAACGACGCGCCCGCCCTGCGCCGCGCGGACATCGGGGTGGCGATGGGGCTGACCGGCACCGACGCCGCCAAGCTGGCCGCGGACGTGGTGCTGGCCGACGACAACTTCGCCAGCGTCGAGGCCGCGGTCGAGCAGGGCCGCGCCGTGTACGACAACCTGCGCAAGTTCATCGCCTGGACACTGCCGACCAACATCGCCGAGGGCGTGGTCCTGATGGTCGCCGTGCTCGCGGGCGTGACGCTGCCCCTGCTCCCCGTACAGGTGTTGTGGATCAACATGACCACTGCCGTGCTGCTCGGCCTGCCGCTGGCGTTCGAGTCCGTGGAACCGGGTGTGATGGCCCGGCCGCCGCGACCACCCGGCCGGTCGCTGCTGTCCGGCGATCTGGTCCGCCGGATCGTGCTGGTCGGCCTGCTGCTGGTCACGGCCTCGTTCGCGGCGTTCCAGTGGCAGCTGTGGACCGGGGCGAGCACCGCTGCCGCGCGCACGACCGCGATGGCGGTGTTCGTGGTGGCTCAGATCGGCTACCTGCTCAGCTGCCGCAGCCTGGACCACCTGCGCGCGGTGGGCCGCAACTGGTGGCTGATCGGCGGTGTCGGCCTGATGGCGCTGCTCCAGGCCGCGATCACCTTCCTGCCGGTGGGCAACGAGCTGTTCCACACGGCGCCGCCGAGTACCGGTGCCTGGCTGGTGGTGGCGGTGATCGGCGCGGCGACGTACCTGGTCGCCCAGGCGGACAAGCTGCTGTGGGCGCCTCGTCGCTGACCGCCCAACCCCGGGACGCGGGCGGGATCCAGCTCAGGGCGCGGCAGACGAACCCGCTTTCGGCAGCGGCACCAGCAGCCGCACCGCACCCGCCGCGTGGCTGAGCCCACCCCCGGCCTCAGCCACCCGGCCCCGCAGCTCCGCCAGCCTGTCCTGGGTGGTGGCGGTCCCGTCGCAGGTCACCTCCAGCACGAGGTCGTCACCGAACTCGATGAGGACCTCGGCCTCGGTGGCCCGATCGCCGCGCAGCGTGTCGGCGAGCGCACCGCGCAGCACGGCCGAGATCAGCTCGGCGACATCACCGGGTACCTCGGTGTCCACCGGTCCGCGCACGCGGGTGGTCAGTCTCAGGTCGGTGTGCGCGGTCATCTCGACCACCAGGCCGAGCAGGGTGCTCCGCAGGTCCCGGACACCGGCCGGCGGTGCCGGGTCCAGGTCGAAGATGGAGGTGCGAATGGTCATGATCACGTCGTCGAGCTCGCGGATGACCTCGGTCAGGCGGCGGCCCGTCGCACCGGTGACGGTCGGCACCAGGGACTGCAACCGCATACCGGCCGCGAACAGCCGTTGCAGCACGTGGCCGTGCAGTTGCCCACCGATCCGGTCGCGGTCGGCGACGAGGGCGAGTCGGCGTGCCCTGCTCTGCTTGACCGCCAGTTCCAGTGCGAGTGAGGCCTGGCTGCCGAAGGAGGCCAGCAGCGGCGGTTGTTCGTGCCGGAACGGCGGGCGTCCCTTGCCCCGCAACACGATCAGCACCCCGGTGATGTGCTCCCCCGACCGCATCCGCACGGCCATCGTGCGCTGGAAGTCGGTGAGCAGGCCGCCGAGAGCGCTGTCGGCCCGGTTGTGCGCCAGGTCCGTCTCGATCACCGGCACCCCGGTGGCGAGGACCTCCGCGATGAGCGCGTCCGCACTGGACAGACAGCGGCCACCCACGGCCCCGTCGATGTTCCCCGCCCAGGCCTGCACCACCAGCCGGTCCCGCTGCTCCGGCGGGGTCAGCAGCAGCAGTGCCGCGTCCGCACGGGCCAGGTCCACCGCGCGGCGGGCCACCAGGTTCAGCGCCTCGCCCTGCGCCACGCCGGACAGGAGTTCGGTGGCCAGGTCCGTGGTGGCCTCCAGCCAGCGCTGCCTGGACTGGGCCTGTTCGAACAGCCGGGAGTTGTCCACCGCGATCCCGGCCGCCGCGGCGAGGGCCTCCACGACCCGCTCGTCGGCGGCGGTGAACGCCCCGCCACCGCGCTTGTCGGTGAGGTAGAGGTTGCCGAACACCTCCCCGCTGATCCGCACCGGCACGCCCAGGAAGGTGCGCATCGGCGGGTGGTGCGGCGGGAACCCCGCCGAGGAGGGGTGCGTCGACAGCCCGGTGATCCGCAGCGGTCGCGGGTCGGCGATCAGCGTGCCCAGCAGTCCGTGGCCGGTGGGCAGCGGGCCCATCAGTGCGCGAGTCGGCGCCTCGATGCCCACGGTGACGAAGGTGCACAGCCTGCCGTCGGCGCCGAGCACACCCAGTGCCCCGTACTCGGCGTCGACCAGTTCGGTCGCGGCCACGACGATCCTGTGCAGGGTCGAGTCCAGTTCCAGTCCGCTGGAGACCGCCACCACGGCGTCCAGCAGGCCCTGCACCTGGCCCTTGGCCGTGTTCAGTTCGGCGACTTGCGTGGAGAGCTCGGTGAGCAGTTCGTTCAGCCGCAGGCCGGACAGGTCGATCGGGTGTCTGCCACTCGCCGAGTCGGGCATCGGCTGACCTCCGTACTCGTTCTGTCGCGCAAGACATGCGTAGTCACATCGGCAAGAGCACACAAGGAGCCAGTCCAGTGGCCCTTGGCGGCGGAGCCCATGGCCGGACGGGGTCGGAAGGCACTGCCGCGCTGGGCATCCCGGCACTGCCGGTGGTGGTCCGGCGGTTCCTAGCCTGGGTCCAGCAACAGCCAGGCGGGTCGGGCAGGAGGTGGGTCATGACGGTGCTGGTCGGTTACGCGAGCGAGGGAGGATCGACCGAGGAGATAGCCGAGCACATCGCGGCGGACGTGAGCGCGCAGGGGCACCAGGTGCTGCTCTGCTCTGCGGACCGGGCGCCGGATCCGGCGGGGTTCCAGGCGGTGGTGCTGGGCAGCGCGATCCACAACCAGGCGTGGCTGCCGGAGGCGATCAGCTTCCTGCGGGAGTATCGCGACGCCCTGGGCGCACGACCGGTGTGGCTGTTCGGGGTGGGCCTGCCGGGTGCGCTGCACGGCCGGATGCGGGCGCTGGCGTTGCGGGAGAAGCAGAAGGTGTTCGAGGGGCTGGCCAGCGCGGTGCACCCGGAGGACTGCGCCCTGTTCACCGGGGTGGTGCGGCCCGAGCAGATGCCGTGGTGGGGCAGGCTGGCCTTCCGCGCGGCGGGCGGGCACTTCGGTGACTTCCGGGACTGGGCGGAGATCGCGCGCTGGACCGACACGATCTGCGCACGACTCGCGCCGGTCGGGGGCTGACGGGCCGTTAGGGGACTTGGTCCCTGCCCGTGGAGTCCGCAGTCACTGCCAGGACCACCGTCGGACCGGGCACGGTGAAACGCATGGCGTACGAGAGCACATCCCAGTTCCCGACGCAGGTGCGGGAGACGCACTGCGCCACGGTGTTCTTCCTGGGCGACCGGGCGTACAAGATGAAAAAACCGGTGGCACTGGGCTTTCTCGACTTCAGCACGCCCGAGGCACGACGCGCGGTGTGCCACCGGGAAGTGGAGCTCAACCGACGCCTGGCGCCGGACGTGTACCTCGGAGTCGCGGAAGTGCTGGACACCGAGGGCACGCCGTGCGAGTGGCTGGTGGTGATGCGCCGCATGCCGGCCGAGCGCAGCCTTGCCGCGCTGGTCAGGTCGGGGGCGCAGGTGCGCGGGCAACTGCGCGATCTCGCGCGTCAGCTGGCGGCGTTCCACGCCCGCGCCGAACGCGGCCCGCGGATCGAGGAGGCGGGGTCCGTGCGGGCGCTGCGCGAGCGGTGGGGTTCGACGCTGGCCGAGCTGCGGACCGCCACCGGCGAACCGCTGCGGGCCGAGGTGCTCGCGGAGATCACCACATTGGCGCAGCGGTACCTGGACGGCCGGGAACCGCTGTTCCGGGCACGGATCTCCGCCGGGGCCGTCTGCGACGGGCACGGGGACCTGCTGGCCGAGGACGTGTTCTGCCTGCCGGACGGTCCGAGAGCCCTGGACTGCCTGGAGTTCGACGACCGGCTGCGCTGGGTGGACGGCCTGGACGACGCGGCCTTCCTCGCCATGGACCTGGAGCGGCTGGACCGCCGCGACCTGGCCGCGTGGTTCCTGGCCCAGTACCAGGAATTCAGCGGCATGCCGTGCCCACCCTCGCTGACCGACCACTACATCGCCTACCGGGCCGTGGTGCGCGCCAAGGTGGCCTGCCTGCGCCACGCCCAGGGCGCCGCGGGGCAGGCCGAGCAGGCGCGGCTGCTGGCCGACATCGCGCGGCGGCACCTGCGGGCGGCCGCGCCCAGGCTGGTCCTCGTCGGCGGTCAGCCCGGCACCGGCAAGTCCACGCTGGGGGGCGCGCTGGCCGACCGGATCGGCGCGGTGCTGCTGCGCTCGGACCGGGTCCGCAAGGAGATCGCCGACCGCAACCCGTTGGCCCCCAGCGCATCGGGCTGGGAACAGGGCCTGTACTCCCCCGCGCACACCGCGCGGACGTACCAGGAGTTGCTGCGGCGTGCTCGACACCTGCTCGGCCACGGGGAGAGCGTTGTCCTCGACGCGAGCTGGCGCGACGCGGCCGAGCGCGAGCGGGCCGGTGAGCTCGCCCACGCGGTATCGGCCGCGCTCGTGGAGCTGGAGTGCCGCGTGCCGCGGGCACTCGCCGACGCGCGCATCCGCACTCGCACCGCGGACCCCTCCGACGCGACCACCGGGATCGCCGGGGTGATGGCGGCGCACTTCCACCCCTGGCCGCGGGCCGGGGTCATCGACACCAGCGGCCCCGTTGCGGGTGCCGCCGAGCAGGCCGCCCTGGCCTGCGCCACTCCCTTCCACCACCTGGAGGCCCCATGCGCACCACCTTCCGCCATGAACTCGACCAGCTCCACGAGCAGCTGATCGGCATGCTGAACCTGGTCGAGGCGGCGATGGGCCGGGCGACGGCCGCGCTGCTGGACCCCGATCGCGCGCTGGCCGAGCAGGTGCTCGCCGAGGACGCCACGATCGACGCCCTGCGCGCGGAGATCGACGAACGGGTGCTCACGGTGCTGGCCACCCAGCAGCCGGTCGCCGCCGACCTGCGGGTGCTCGTCGCCGCGCTGCGCATGAGCGGGGACCTCGAACGCATGGGGGACCTCGCACGCCACGTGGCCGAGACGGCCCTGCTGCGCTACCCCGAGTCGGTCGTCCCGGCTGACCTGCGGTCGCTGGTGCGCCGGATGAGCGTGGTCGCCCAGCACCTGGTCAGCGAGGTGCGCGACTGCGTTGGCTACCCAGGAGGGCGCAGCGGCCAGCTGGCCGACCGCGACGACGACCGCATGGACGAGTTGCAGCGGCAGCTGTACGAAGCGGTGCTGTGCGGGGACCGCCGTGCGGAGAACACAATGGACGTCACACTGGTCGGTAGGTACTACGAGCGCTACGCCGACCACGCGGTCGCGGTGGCCAGGCAGGTCGACTTCCTGGCCGGAGTGGGCTCGTGAGCGGATCCGAGCGGAAGGAGCACGTGTGGTGCGGCACCAGAGCTGGCACGACCTGACACCTGGACAGCGGCGCGCGGTGATCGTGCTGGGCGCGGCGCAGTTCACCCTGGCCGGGGTCGCCTGGCTGGATCTGGCCATGCGACCGGCCTCGGAGGTCACCGGGCGCAAGGGCATGTGGGCCGCGGTGATCGCGGTGAACTTCCTGGGGCCGCTGGCGTACCTGCGCTGGGGCCGTCGGCGGTGATCAGGCTGCCGGGTGCAGCAGCACGTAGTCGCCGTCCCTGCGGTACAGCAGGCGGCCGCGCTGGCTGGTCCGCTCCCGGAAGAACAGGGAGGGCTCGCCGGTCAGCTCCAGCCGCTCGATCGCGCAAGCCTCGCTGAGCACGAGCGCGTCATCGGTGTTGGCCGCGAACCCGTAACCGTCCTCGGCGGTGCGCCACACGGCGCTGTCCCGGTCGGTCGAGGTGTCCAGGTAGAGCCCGAACCGCTGACCGGCCCGCACCAGTTCCAGGACGGCCTGCTCGGGTGAGGCACAGCCGGGCATGGTCGTGACGTGGCGGACCAGCACCCGGGACGGCACGGTCCTCGGCCCGACGCGGGCGCGCCGGTGGTGTGCGAGGTCGACCAGTTGCCTGCGCAGTGCGGTGCGGACCTGGTCCGCGGCCTGTCGCACCGTCGCACCCGTGGCGAAGGCGACGAGCTGGATGCCGCCGACCAGGAGCGTGGCGTGTCCGATGATCGCGGCCCTGGATCGAGCGCCGGGCTGGGAGAACCAGACGGTCCCGCAGTCGATGGGGCGGTGCGCGTAGCGGGCGAGTTCGGCGATCCTGCCGCGCACGTGCTCGGCGGTGTGCTCGTCGACCAGGCCGTTGGTCTGTACGGTGATCAGCGGCGCGGGTTGTGCTGCTCGCTGGGTTCGCATGGCAACTCCGTTCACGGTCATCAGCCTCGGGTGTGCGTGCTCGCACGGGAGTGGGTCAGCAGGCTGTCCACGTCCACCACTGCGTCCAGGGCGCCTGTCGCGGGATCACGCCCCCGTCGGTGGTCTTCACTGCCTGGACCTGGCTCTGTCGCACGGTTGTGCCCCTTCCAGCGGTGGTCGGTCCGGTCAGCGGTGGCGGTAGTGGTGCACGGCGTCCTGCCAGGCCGCCGCCCACTCGACCCGGCAGCGGGCGCGTTCACCGCGTTGCAGGGCGAGGAGTTCACCGGCGGCCACCGCGCACTGCGGCAGGGCCTGGGCCATCGAGCGCAGCCAGGACTCGGCGAGCACGGCGTCCTGGTGGTCACCGAGCACGTCCTGTAATCGCGCCAGCGCCCTGGCCAGTCGCGCGTTGTGCCGACCGTACGCGGCCTCGGCGGCGTAGCGGCACCGCTTGGTGCGGATCCGGATGCGGTGGAACTCCTGGTTGGCCGGTTCCGCGCTGGTGCCCCGGACCACCCGGGCGAGGCGTTTCCACTGACTGGCGACCAGCTCGTCCAGTTGGCCGGTGTGCTCGGTGAGACGCGGATTCTCCACCGAGTCGAGCAGGCGGTCGTACCGGGTGCCGCGCAGGGCGTCCAGCATCCGTTCGCGGGCACGGGCCCGGTGTGCGCACAGCTCGGTGAGCAGCAGTTCCACCGCCTCGGCGTCGCAGGCTGGCAGTGACCGGGCCTGCCGCCGAAGCCGCTGCACCAGCACGTCGTCGTCGCGGACGGGCCCCACCTGGGCACTGAGCCAGCCCAGTTCGGCCTGCACGTGCGCACGCCAGTCGGCCTCCAGCACGGGGGCGAAGGTCCGCAGATCCGACCGGTACCGCCTGGCCGCGACCCGGAACTGGTGCACGGCCTCGGGGTCCTCGCCCAGGCGCACACCGAGGTCGTGCCGGACCAGGGCTGCCGCCGACCTGGCGAAGGCCTGCTGGGCCGCCTCGCGCACGGTCGGGTGCTTGCCGCCCGACCGCGGTGCGGGCGGCTGTGGCGGTGCGGCGCCCAGCACGCGCACGAGCTTGGGCTGGGCAGAGCGCAGCAGGCAGCCGGCGTGCACCAACCGGTCGACGACCTCGTCCAGCAGGCGGTGCGCGACGGGCAGCTCGGTGAGCAGTTCCACTTCGACCTCGCGGAACGCGGCGACCGGGCGCCCACCGCGGGTGGCCGTGACGAGATCGTCGACGACCTCGGCCAACGGGGTTTCGCCATTGCCGCGCAAGGGGATTCGGGTCCGCACGGTGCGCAGCGCGGCGACCGGCGCCAGCGCGCGGCCGCGCAGGTGCGCACGCACCAGGTCGACGGCGGCCGCCGGGGGCTGTCCCGCGGCGCCGGGGAAGATCAGTTCCCGCCGCACGAGTTCGGCGCCGTCAACCGAGTCGGGCACCTTGAGCGTCCACCTGGGACCGCCGTCCCCGGTGCGGTGGCGCAGGGTGATCCCAGCGCGCAGCAGCAGGAGGTCGGCGCAGTCGTGGTAGGTGGCGTCCAGCACCCGCGTCTCGGCCTCGCCCGCACCGAACTCGGTCAGGTCCGGCAATTCGAACCGCTGCGGAGGTGAGAACTTCGCCTCGTGCTCGGTCCAGGAACGGTCCACATCGGATCCGGTCATGGACTCGATGCTGGTCCCGCCGCTGCCCCGCCTCCAGGGTCCGCAGATTCCGTCCGACGGGGTCTTTGGACACTCCTGGTGGACCGGGCCCGCCCTCTAGTCTCTCCGCATGACGGACGTGGCCGGTGAGGTGATCGACCTGCTGGGACGCCTGCGCGGCAGCGTGGTCGACTCGGGGACGTTGGCGCGACCGCGCCACCCGACCCGTACCTCGGTGTCGGCCGGGGAGCGCACGCCGCCCCTGACGGAGCCGGTGCCGGGGCGCACGTCGGGGGCGCCGGGCACGAGGTGCCGCGGCTGCCCGGCACCGGGTGCACCGTCACTCCCCTGATCTGGCTCGCGGCCGTCGTGGTGGCTCTGACGGCCGCGAGCCTGCCCGGCGCTGGGCGCCGAGTCCGATCTTCGATACGGTGCCGCGCGTTCAAGTTCTGAGCAGTGCTCACTTTCCGCTGGCGGGCCGCTCCGCACTCGGAGCGTGCTCGACGTGCGCGTCCTCACCGGGGAACACCACGCCCTCGTGCTCGGTGTCCAGCCACCGGACGTGGTAGGGCGGCGCGCCGTCCGGGGAGTGGACCTCCAGGACCAGCGCCCTGCGGGGCGGCAGCCCACAGCCGGATCGGTCGACGACCAGCCAATCGCCGGGTCTCGCGTGCATGGCTCCTCCTCGTACTCACGGCACTGGCCCTGTCTGTCTAGCTCGCGACCGCACCTGGTTCGCAGGGTCCGAAGTCCTCACCGGTCCAGGACCGGGCGAGGGCTTTCAGCTCTGCCAAGTCACCTTCGTGCGCTGCGAGGCTGGAGGTACGAGAGCGGAGGTGCACGATGATGCCCTGGTACTACGGGTCCGAGGCCGGGTGGCTGGTGCCGCTGACGATGACCCTGGGCATGCTCCTGTTCTGGGGCGGCCTGGTCGCGGTGATCGTGGTGGTGCTGCGACACAGGCAGTTCGCCCGGCGAACCCCGCAGGAGGTGCTGGCCGAACGGCTGGCCAAGGGTGAGATCGACGAGCAGGAGTACCAGCGGCTGCGGGACCTGGTGCGAGGCTGAGATGTCCCACTACACCAAGGCATTCGCCGCACTGGGCAAGGAGGACACCGCGATCGCCGGTGGCAAGGGCGCCAACCTCGGCGAGCTGACCCGCGCGGGGCTGCCCGTGCCGGAGGGCTTCGTGGTGACCGTGCGGGCCTACCTCGACTCGCTGGAGTCGGCCGGGTTGCACGAGGAGGTCCGCGCAGCCTTCGACCAGGCCATGGCCGCGGCCTCCTCCCCCGAACTGGCCGCGGCCTGCGAGCGCGTGCGGGCGCTGGTGCACAAGGCGGGCGTCAGCCAGCAGGTGCGCGAGCAGGTCGAGCGGGCGTACCGGGAGCTGGGCGCGGACCAGCCCGTGGCGGTGCGGTCCTCGGCGACCTCCGAGGACGGGGCGGACACCTCGTTCGCGGGCATGAACGCCACGTACACCAACGTCATCGGCGTGCAGGAGGTGCTGGCCCGGCTGACCGAGTGCTGGGCCTCGCTGTTCGGCGCGCGGGTCGTGGCGTACCGGGCGAACCGCGGCATGGCCGAGGAGCCCGCGATCGCCGTCGTGGTGCAGCGGATGGTGGACTCGGAACGGTCCGGCGTGGCGTTCACCGCCGATCCGTCCACTCAGGACAGGAACCGGATCGTCGTCGAGGCCGCGTTCGGGCTCGGCGAGGTCGTGGTCAGCGGGGCCGTGGAGCCGGACACCTACGTGCTGGACAAGAACGGCCCTCGGCTGCTGGACACCCGGACGGGCAGGCAGCGGTTCAAGATCGTGCGCGGCCCCTCCGGACACGACCTGCGCGTGGACCTGTCCCCGGAGGAGGGCGCGGAGCAGGTGCTCACCGAGGACGAGGCGATCGCCGTGGCCCGGCTGGCCGCCGAGGCCGAGCGGCACTACGGCTGCCCGCAGGACGTGGAGTGGGCCATCGCCGAGGGCAGGACCTGGCTGGTCCAGGCCAGGCCGATCACCACGCTGACCGACGGCGGTGTGCTGGCCCGCGGGCTGGCGGCCTCCCCCGGTACGGCCACCGGCCGGGTGCGCGTGCTGTCGGATCCTTGCCAGGGCGGGCAGTTCCTCGACGGCGAGGTGCTGGTCGCCCGGATGACCAGTCCCGACTGGGTGCCCGTCATGCGCAGGGCGGCGGCCCTGGTCACCGACGGCGGGGGCATGACCTGCCACGCCGCGATCGTGGCCCGCGAGCTGCGCGTGCCCTGCGTGGTCGGCACCCGGGAGGGCACGACCCGGCTGCGCGACGGTGACCTGGTCACCGTGAACGGCTCCACGGGCGAGGTGCTCGCCGGCCGGCTGGACCGGCCGGCCCGCACCGAACCCCGTCCGACCGCGGCCGGGTGGGCACCGGAGTCGTTGGGCACCAAGGTGTACGTCAATCTCGCGGTACCCGAGCGCGCGGAGGAGGTCGCCGCGCTGCCGGTGGACGGGGTCGGGTTGCTGCGAGCGGAGTTCATCCTCACCCAGGCCCTGGGCGGCGAGCACCCCAGGCAGCTGCTGGCCGCGGGCGGGGACGCGGAGTTCGTGGCACGGATGAGCGAGGCGCTGCTGCGGATCACCACGGCCTTCGCCCCGCGCCCGGTGGTGTACCGGGCCACCGACTTCCGCACCAACGAGTTCCGCGCGCTGGCGGGCGGCGAGCGGTTCGAGCCGGTCGAGGCCAACCCGATGATCGGCTACCGGGGCTGCTACCGGTACGTGCGCGAGCCGCAGCTGTTCGGCCTGGAGCTCGACGCGCTGGCCGCGGTCCGCGAGCAGACCCCGAACCTGCACCTGATGCTGCCGTTCGTGCGGACCTGCTGGGAACTGCGGGAGTGCCTGCGCGTCGTGGACGCCAGCCCGCTGGGCGCCCAGCGCGGCCTGCACCGCTGGGTCATGGCCGAGGTGCCTTCGGCGGCCTACTGGATCCCCGAGTACGCGCGGCTGGGTGTGGACGGGATCTCCATCGGCAGCAACGACCTCACCCAGTTGGTGCTCGGGGTGGACCGCGACTCCCAGCTGTGTGCCGAGCTGTTCGACGAGTCCGATCCCGCGGTGCTGGACATGATCGAGCGGATCGTGCGCGCCGCCACCGAGGCGGGCATGACGACCTCGCTGTGCGGCCAGGCCCCGTCCACCAGACCGGGTTTCGCCGAGCGGCTGGTGCGCATGGGCATCACCTCGGTGTCGGTCAACCCGGACGCGGTCGGCGCGGTCCGGTCGGAAATCGGTTCGGCCGAGCGCGGCCTGCTGCTGCGCTCGGCACGGGAGAGGTGAGCGGCCATGGCCAACGGTCCTGACCGGCAGACGATCCGTTCGGCGGTCGCGCTGGCGACCAGGGCGCCGTCCCTGCACAACTCGCAGCCCTGGCGCTGGCGGGCGGCTGAGCACTCGCTGCACCTGTTCGCCGACGCCTCGCGGCTGCTGCCCGCCACCGACCCGGAGGGCAGGGACCTGTTGCTCAGCTGCGGGGCGAGCCTGCACCACCTCCAGGTCGCGCTGGCCGCCGAGGGCTGGGCGAGCACGGTGCACCGACTGCCCAACCCCAACCGTCCCGACCACCTGGCGGCCGTGGAGTTCCACAGCAAGGAGCCCGAGCGCCGCGATGTCGAACTGGCCGCGGCCATCCCGCGGCGGCACACCGACCGCCGCGGCTACAGCTCCTGGGAGGTGCCGGTCGCACTGCTCGACGAGCTGGCCATCGTGGCATCCGACCAGGGATCGGCACTGGTGGCGGCCACGGACGCCACCGCCCGGTTCCAGCTCGCCTCCGCGATGGCGAAGGCGGCGCTGCGGCAGGAGGCCGACAGCGAGTACGCCGCCGAACTGGCCACGTGGACCGGCCGCAGCCCGTTCGTGGTGGAGGGCGTGCCCGCCACCGTCATCCCCGCCTCGGGCCGTCGGCACGAGGACACCACGATGCGGGCCTTCCCCAACGGGCTGCTCACCGAGCCCGCGGGCGAGGAATCCGACGCGGGCGCGCTGCTGGTGCTGGCCACGGCGCGCGACGACGTGGTGTGGCGCCTGCGGGCCGGGGAGGCGATGAGCGCGGTGCTGCTCGCGGCCACCGACTTCCGGCTCGCGACCTGCCCGTTGAGCCAGGTGTTCGAACTGCCCGACACCAGGACGCTGGTCCGCGACCGGGTGCTGGGCGGGTTCGGCTACCCGCAGGTCGTGCTGCGGGTGGGCTGGGCACCGGTGCGCAGCGCCCCGCTGCCCGCGACGCCACGGCGCCCGCTGGACGAGGTGTTCGGCTCCTTCGAGTGCTGAGAGGAACAGGACGTGGTGAAGCGGATCGGCATCAACGGGTTCGGCCGGGTCGGCCGGGACTTCCTGCGCTGCGCGCTGGCGCGCGGCGGCGAGGTGGTCGAGGTGGTGGCCGTCAACGACCTGGCACCGGTGGGGACCCTGGCGCACCTGCTGCGCTACGACTCCACCTACGGCCCACTGCCGCTGCCGGTGGACAACGACGAGGAGTGGCTGACCGTGGACGGGCACAGCGTCCGCGTGTGGGCCGAGCGCCAACCGCAGGACATCCCGTGGCACGAGGTGGGCGTGGACGTGGTGATCGAGTCCACCGGCCGGTTCCGCGCCAGGCAGGACGCGGCCGGGCACCTGGGCCACGGGGTGCGCAAGGTGCTGCTGTCCGCACCTGGCAAGGGCGTGGACGTCACGGTGGTGCTCGGCGTGAACGAGGACGAGTACGACCCGCACGAGCACCACGTGATCTCCAACGCCTCGTGCACCACCAACTGCGTGGCGCCGATGGTGCGGGTGCTGCACCGGACGTTCGGCGTGGTCCGGGCACAGATGACCACGATCCACAGCTACACCAACGACCAGGTGCTCGTCGACGCCCCGCACTCCGACCTGCGGCGCGGCCGGTCGGCGGCCATCAGCATCATCCCGACCAGCACCGGCGCCGCCCGGTCGGTGGGCGAGGTGATCCCCGAGCTGGCCGGCCGGGTGGACGGGGTGGCGATCCGGGTGCCGGTGGCCGACGGCTCCCTGGTCGACCTGTCCGCGCAGCTGGCGGTTCCCGCCACGGTGGGGCAGGTGAACCGGGCGTTCGCGACCGCGGCCGCCAGCCACCTCAAGGGCTACCTGCGCTGCACCGAGGACCCCATCGTGTCCCGCGACATCATCGGCGACCCGTCCTCCTGCGTGTTCGACGCCTCGCTGACCAAGGCCGACGAGCACCTGGTGAAGGTGTTCGGCTGGTACGACAACGAGCGCGGCTACACCAGCCGGCTGATCGATCTCGCCGAGCACGTCGCCCGGCTGCTGTAGGCCGCCAACCCGGGGAACGGGCCTACCAGAACGCCGTGATCCACTGGAACTGAAGTGGTGGGTGGCCCACCGGGGTGGGCCACCCACCATCGGCTCAGACGCCGGCGACCTGGCGGATCCAGGTCCGGTACCGGGTGATGTTGGTGTAGTCGGTGACGCTCTGCCGGTCACTGGTGGAGGCCACGCCGACCTGGCGGCCGTTGCTGAACATCGGGCCGCCGGAGTCCCCGCCCGCGGTGATGCCGTTGCCGTATGTGGCCTGCACGGAGACCCCGCCGAAGTTGTCCTGGGAGTTCACCGAGTTCACCCGCACGCTGGCCACCTTGAGCCGCCGCGACTGGCAGTTGATCTCCGAGCCGCAGCGGCTGGTGGCGCCCCAGCCGTAGACCTGCACGGTCTGGCCGACCGACACGTCACCGGTACCGCCCAGCGGGGAGTAGGTGGCCTGCACACTCTGGTCCAACTGGATCAGGGCCAGGTCGGCGCCGTTGGGGTTGATCACGGCGTCCACTCCGTTGGCCACGGTCCCGCCGGTGGTCTGGTCCAGGCTGCCCACCCGGAACGAGTAGCTGTTGCCTGCCTCGGCGCAGTGCCGCGCGGTCAGGATCCAGGTCGGCGCGATGATGGTGGCCGAGCAGGCCTGCTGGCCATCCACGAACATCCGGGCCGCCCACGGCCCGCTGGTGGCGTAGGAGCCGCCGATGATGGCAGGGTTGGCGCCTGAGGCCGCGGCCGGTGCGGCCAGTGCGAGCACCGCGCCGACCACGGCAAAGCCCAGTCTCATCAGTTTCATCAATCGCTCGATTCCGCGACACAGGGCCGCATGCAGGGGAAATGAGACGCAGTTCAGTGTCACGCGACCGAGTCGGCCCGGGGTACCCGACGAAAGTCGGAAAGCGGCATCAAAGCGGCATCAAGGATTAACTATCACATTCGAGATGAAAGTGAACCTTTTTCGACCTCAGTTTCCGCGGGTCAACCACGTGCTCCGCTACGCCCGTCAGGTGGTCGGGTAGGACTGGAAGCACAGGTCAGACCGGCCTGCCAGCGACTCTTCCCATGCTTGGCAACCTCACTACCTGAGGCGCGGGCCAGGGTGGAAAAGGCTCAGTGAACGATACAGACAAGCCGTCTTGGCCTGGTTCCACCGATGATCTTGTGGTGTGGCGGTGTGGCACATGGCCCCAGGCCACGCTACTCGCCCTGGGGAGCGGGATAGAGGGTGCCGTCGGCGGTGCGGACCCAGTCGCAGTGGCCACCGCCATCGATGATGAGTTCGGCTGAGGGGGCGGACGGTCGCCGGGGCTGCGGCGTCGCGTATCACGTTGGCCCCCGGGCGGAACGCTGGTGCGGCGGACACGCAGGTTCGGGCACGGCCGTGCGGCGGGCTTGTCGCTGACGGAATCCGCCGATCTGCCGAACGGCAGGGCGACACAACACAGGCCGAACCACTGTGTGCGGTCGGCACGCAACCGGTTCGATCGGCTTGCGCCCCAACTCCCCTTGCCCGAACGCTACGCCGACAGACTGGTGCCCCCGGCGGTGAGCCAGGGGCACCGAACTGGCCTGCTACCTAGGGAACCACTGGTTGTTCCCCCAGTACTCGTTGGCCACGTCGTTGTGGTGGTTGCCGTCCCAGTCGTTGTCGTAGTTGACGATGTGATTGTGCGGGTAGTCCAACGGATTCGCGGAGGAGTCGCAGATGTAGTCCCAGTTGCAGGTTGTGGAAGCGGTCGGTATTCGGCCGGCTGCCGGTGCCGCCGACCGCGATGGAGTAGGTCCCCTCACACGGTGCGGTGGCGTGCGCGGGCGGCCCCTCGATCAAGGCCACCCCCGTGGCGACCAGTAACCCGACCACTAGCACTGAAGCCCTTTTCATCTCGATCTCCCCAGTTCGATCGGCCTGGGCTGGTCCGCCCTGCAGCGGCATCCGGACCAGCCCAGATCACGGGGCGAAAGTTAGCGGCGAGCGATGAAATTCCGATGAAACCCAACGACCAGAGACCTCCAGAACCCAGGCAAAGTCGGGTTTCGGCAGTTCAAGCGAGCTACGAGCAATTCACGTTCTCAGTGCCCGTTTCCGATCTACGGGCTCTGTGTCAGCCGGCGACTGGTGATGCGGATCATGGCCCAGCGGACCATCGCCTCGTGGTGGTGTGAAAGTCGTTCGTAGTCACGGACACAGCGCCGGTGACCGACGATCCACGCCAGGCTCCGCTCCACCACCCAGCGACGGGGCAACACCGTGAAGCGTGGCAGATCGGGGCGTTTGACGATCTCCACCACCACGCCAAGCGTTGTCCGCGCCCACTCCAGCAAGGTGCCGGTATAGCCACCGTCGGCCCATACCAACCGGATCCGGTCACCGACCGTGGCCCGCAGCCGCAGCAGCAGTGCACGGGCGGCGACCCGATCCTGGATCGAGGCCGGCGTCACCAACACCGCCAGCACGAACCCGACGGTGTCCACCACGATGTGGCGCTTGCGGGGCGTTGACCTTCTTTCCCGCGTCCCACCCGCGAGTGGCGCGGCTGACGGTCTCGGCCGCGCGGACCGACTGCGAGTCGATCACCGCCGCCGACGGCGCCGCCACCCGGCCCGCCGCCAGCCGGGCACGGTCCTGCAGCCCATCCAGTACCCGTTGCGTCGCACCGGATTTCTCCCAGATCGCGAACCGTTTGTAGACCGTCTGCCAGGGCGGGAAGTCCGCCGGCAGGGCCCGCCACTTGATGCCGTTGTCCACCACGTACACGATCGCGTCCACAATCACCCGGCGGCAGTGCTTCCCCCGACAGCCGCCACGACCGCCGAACCAGGCTGGATCGGGTAGCAGCGGGTCCAGCACCGTCCACTGCGCGTCGGTGACATCCGATGGGTACCGGCGCACACGCCGCGTGGGTTAGTGGGTCGCGGCTAGCCGGCAGCACGGGACGCACGCGGTGGCGTCACCCGCAGGCACCGGGCCCGATAGCAACGGAACTCCTGATGGAACGGTGCTTCGACAACGTCCGATCTACCAGGAGTTCCTCTGTCACGTCTTCCAGACCCGCGCCCCCACTAAGTCCGGAAACAGGCGCTGGGGGACGGCCCGGCTACGAGAGGCGTTCGGGGTGGCGGCTCGCTTCTGACTCCAGCCACGGCACGACGGCCCGGACGAAGCCGTCGGGGTTCGTCATGGGGCGGCCGTTCATACACGCGACAAGGTGGCCGACACCGAGGAGGGCGTCCCAGGTGCGGGCCCGGTGGAACACCTCGGCGGGGACGGCCCGGCGAACGGTGTCCCAGCCGTGCCAGGCCATCAATGCCACATCCAGGGCGGGGTCGCCAGGCATGGCCAAGTCCCAGTCGAGGATGCCGAGCAACCCACCGTCCGCCGACCAGTGGACGTTGGGGCCGCCGAGGTCGCCGTGCACCAGGGCATCGGGGACGGGTTCCAGGGCCAGTGCGGCGTCGAGGCGGCGAAGGACCTCGGGCTGCCAGCGGGCCGGCAGGCGGGGAACGATGTCCGAGGTGATGATCTCCGACCAGTGGCGGCCCTCGGGGCGGCCGTCGAGTGCGGCCAGCAGATCACCGTCGAGAGGCACAGCGCGGACGGCCGCTAGCACCTCGGCGATCTGGGCGACGGAGCCGACGCCTTCGGGCAGGGCGGTGCCGTCGATCCACGAGACGGCGACAGCGGCGCGGTCACCGAACATGGCGACGGGGGTCAACGGCTCCGGAACCTGAAACGGCAGACCGGCGGAGGCCAACCGACGCAACACCTCCATCCGCCGGGGCATGGCGGCCGCAGCCAACGGGCGCTTGCTGACCCGGACGGCGGCGACGCCGGGGATCAGCAGCACGTGGTGGATGTTGCCGTCGACCGCGGGGACGGCTCGATCGAGGCGGACGCCGGGCAGCAGGGCGGCGGCGATCTCCAGCAGGTCGTCCACGGGATTCCCCTCAGCGGCGGATCGGGCGGGCGATCTCCGTGCGGAGGCGGACGAAGGCGTCGCTGCCCCGAGTGGTGATCGGCGTCCCGCGGTGAAGGCCGGTCGACCTTCGGCGTCTCGACGACGGTAGCGGGTGACGACGACAGGACGAGCACCTGGTCGGCCAGCTAGACGCTGTCTCAGGCTGTCAATGGCAGCTTGACATGGCTGTCCTCGGAACTGGTTGTGGCCGCACACCTCTCTGTCCTCTTTGGAGGGGCAAGGGCTGATGGCCACGTCCCGATCTGAAGGCGCTGAGATGCGGGTATGTGACTTTGCCGGGGCCCTGGGAAGTCCGCGGTGGCCACCGAGTTCGGCATCAGCGGGAGACGATGTACAGCAACCCGCGCGCTGGTGGCCGCGTATAGGAGTGAAGATCGGCGAGGCCGTCGCCTTGAGCGACGTCCTTGACCTGCGCTGGATGGACCTCACCGCGCAACCGCATGTGAGTCGCCACCACGCCGAACTGGCGGCGGTCAACCGCAGGGTGAACCACGCCTACACCATGATCAAGGAGGCGGCCGCGGCCTACCTCGGCGCGCAGATCGATCTCTCGCTCACCGTGCGCACGGCACGAGACGCCGGCCTCCCCCTCGCCGAGGTGCACACGAGCTGGCTCGACATTCCCGCAGAGCGTGCCGTCATCGAAGCGCGCGTCGAATCAGCCCAGAAGGAGGCAGTCCCATGCAGCAAGCCGCGGTCGACGCGATCCTGGCGGCCCCGCGCGAGCAGGGCTACGAACCCCCGCGCCCAGAAGACTGGACAGCTGAGGGAGGAGAGTCCGCGCCCGGCAGTGTCGATCACGATGCTCAGGCGGAGCCGGTCGAATCGTCTACTTCTGACACTGACGAGTGTCAGAAGTAGTAGGGAGGAGGGAAGTTCGCCTCGTTCTACTCGTGAGTTACTTGGCCGCTGGTGACACGGACTCGAGAACCGGGCCGTGGACGCCGCGGTGCCCGGCCGCGAACCGGTCGTGGTGCAGACCCTCGGGCCAGGTGAGGTGGTCGGCTGGTCCTGGCTCGTGCCGCCGCACCAGTGGCACTTCGGCGCCGTGGCCCTCAGCCCGACCACCGCGATCGCGCTGGACACCCGCCAGCTGCGCGCCCTCGCCGACCACGACCCGAACTTCGGCTACCCCCTGGCGATGTGCCTGCTCGCGGTGCTGCTGGACCGGTTGCAGACCACCAGGGCGCGGCTGCTCGACGTGTACGGCCAGCACCGGTGAGCCTCGATCACCTGTCGCCCACGCCCTACGTGGTCACCGGCAACACCAGGGAGAACGCCGACACCGCGCCCCTGCGGCTCGCCCCGCTCGACCGGGCCGTCCCGCGGTTCCACCCTGGCCAGTTCGCCATGGTGCGCGCCGGGTCGATCGGCGAGATCGCACTCGCCACCAGCGCCGATCCCTCCACTGTGGACAGCACGCTGGCGCACACGGTGCGCGCGGTCGACCCCGTGAGCACGGCGCTGCGGCACGCGCGGCCCGGTGCGGTGGTCGGCGTGCGCGGGCCGTTCGGCACGGGCTGGGACCTGCCCGTCGCGGCCCAGGGCGACGTGCTGGTCGTGGCGGGCGGGATCGGCCTGGCCGCGCTGCGCCCGGTCGTGCTGGCCGCCCTCGCCCAGCGCTGGCGCTACCGCAGGCTGGTCCTGGTCCTCGGGGCGCACAGCCCGGGCGAGTTCGTCTACCGGCCCGAACTGGCGGCGTGGTCCGAACGGGAGGACATGACCGTTGTGTCCACAGTGGACATAACGGCGGCGGGTTGGCGAGGGCAGGTCGGGTTCGTCACCGAACCGCTGGCCTGGCTGCCGCTGGAGCCCGCCACGACCACGGCCTTCGTGTGCGGGCCGGAGCCGATGACGCGGTTCACCGCCCAGTCCCTGCTGCGGCGGGGTGTGCCCGCCCACCGGATCCGGGTCTACCTGGACCGCAACATCCAGTGCGGGGTCGGTCAGTGCGGCCTGCGCCGACTCGACCCACTGCTGCCGTGCTGGGACGGCCCGGAGCTGGACTGGGCCACGGCGGGCGAACTGCTCACAGCTGCGCCATCCTGACCGACTCGACCTCGGTCCGTTCGGACCAATGGCATCGGCCTTCCGGGTGTGACCGCGCCCGTGCGCACCCGTTGGGCCGGGGCACGAACCACCCACACGGTCGTGTCCCCGCTGTCGGCGCGGCCCCTACCCTGGGTTTCCTCGCGCCCCAGTCCCCGGCGGTCGATCACAGTGGGCCGCGTCCACTAGGGTGCCGGTGGAACGACTGGAGCTCGCTGACAGCCGTGGGGGCGGATCATGACCAGCGAACCGGACGACACTGCCGCCGTGCCGGGACCTTCGGGCCCGGTCCGTCAGAACTGGCGAGTGGAGTCCAGAATGCGGGAGGGCGGGTACCCGTGCGGCTGGCTGGTCCGCTACCGCCACCGCTGGCACAGCACGCCGCGGGGGCCGGCCGCCGCGAAGCGGGTGCTGTCGGAGGCCACCGGCACCGTGTCCGGTCACTGCCTGCACGACCTGCACACCGGCACGACCTGGGTACCGGTGCGGCAGCACGAGGACGACCTGGGCGCCTCCCGGACGGTGATACGGGCCGAGGACATCCTGCACGCGTGCCCACCCTGCGAGCAGTAGTCGCGGACCTCACGGTGCACCGGTCGTCCCGCCACGCTCCGAGGTGGCGGTCACCTCGCCCCGCTCACGGGTGTTCCCGGACCGGGGCACCCCCGGTTCGCCCTGTTCCGCGGTTCTGGCCGCCGGGAGCAGGTCGACGCTCAGCCGCCCGTCGGACTCCTCGATCCACGCCAACCCGCTGGCCAACATGAGTTGATCAAAAATCGGTGTTCGCATGACACCCCCACACGCGCGTTCGACAGCACCTGTTCCTCTTGCCTACCCCGCAACTGCCCGCGGATCACCAGCCACAGGCCCTCAATCACTCGTCCGTGCGGAGGCCGTTGTCCTCCTGAGATCGAAAAGTCGCCAACACGTCGCCTGCCCGGCGCGCCGCTGACGGCGCTACCCCAGCGGCTCCGGCCTGTGCTCGACCGGGGCCGGGACGATCGCGACGGGGCAGTGCGCGTGCTGCACGCAGTGGGCGGTGACCGAGCCCAGCAGCTTTCCGGTCAGCCTGGTGTACCCGCGCCTGCCCAGCACGAGGAGTTCGGCGTACCTGGAGCGTTCCTCGAGAACCTCGGGCGCCCAGCCTGGCAACAGCACCTCGCGGACCGGTACGGCGGGGGCCCCTGGTCCGCAGACCGCCTCGACCGCCTGGGACAACCGGTGGCCCGGCTCGACGATCGGGGGCGGGCCCGTGACCAGCGGATCGGCCTGCCAGGCGGTGACGGCCTCGACCTCGCAGTCCCTGCGCTGCGACTCGGCCAGCGCC
Organism: Kutzneria viridogrisea DSM 43870; assembly: GCF_000525635.1. Lineage (NCBI taxonomy): Bacteria > Bacillati > Actinomycetota > Actinomycetes > Pseudonocardiales > Pseudonocardiaceae > Kutzneria > Kutzneria viridogrisea. The sequence continues at coordinate 4,023,732 of NZ_CP007155.1, read as the reverse complement.
CAGCGCACCGCGCCCAGGCTCGACCGCGACCAGTCGACCCCGACAACGATCATGCGTGCGCCCACCACGCACCTCCTCTCGCTCACCACCGAGGATTCCGCTTACCGGCCCTGGTCGACACCAGCCCCGGACCTCGCCGGAGCGGGCCTTTGGACTCTGCACGTCGTTGTGCGCGCAAGGTGACATAGAGGGGTGACCGGCGACATCGAGGAGGACTCCGTGACAACACCCGTTCGCACCCTGGTCAGCCGCACCGAGTCGAGGAAGCCATGACCGACAAGCCGATCGTCGTCGGGCACGACGGATCCGAGTCGGCCTCGCGCGCGACTGCCTGGGCAGCGGCCGAGGCCGTGCGCAAGGGGGTCAGCCTGGTGATCGTGCGGTGCTGCCCGCCCGTGCAGGCCGACGTGCCACACCTGGTCCCGCTGCCCCGGTCCTTCGACGAGGCGCTGGTGGAGCAGGCGAAGTCCGAGCTGCAAGCGGCCTGGGAGGTGACCAGTGCGGCCGCGCCCACCATCAGCGTGAGCACGGTGTTCACCCGGGCGCAGCCGGTACGGGCCCTGGTCGAGCAGTCCAGCCTGGCGCAGCTGATCGTGCTGGGCTCGCGGGGTATCGGTGGGGTCACCGGCATGTTCATCGGCTCGACCGCGGTCGCCCTGGCGGCGCACGGCAGGTGCCCGACCGCTGTGGTGCGCTCCGGCACGCCGAACACGGGCCCCGTGGTGCTCGGCGTGCACGACTCGCTTGGCGCCGAGGCGATCGAGTTCGCCTTCGACGCGGCCCAGCGCAGGGACGTGCCGCTGCTGGCGGTGCACACCTGGCAGGACAGGACGCTGGCCACCGGCTTCAGCCCGGTGCCCTACGTGGTCGATGCCGATGTGGTGACGGCAGCGGGCCACAAGCTGATCGACGAGACCCTGGCACCCGTGGTGGACCGGTACCCGGGTGTGGCCGTGCACCGGGTGGTGGTGCGCGAGCGACCTGCCCTGGCGCTGATCGAGCAGTCCAAGCACGCGCAGCTCGTCGTGGTGGGCTCGCACGGCAGGCACGCGTTCAGCGGTGCCGTGCTCGGTTCGACCAGCCACGCGCTGCTGCACCACGCCGAGTGCCCGGTGGTCATCGCGAGGAACCCGGTGTGACCCTCGCACCCGGCGAACAGGTCACCGTCACCACGTCCCCTCCGCCCAGCTGTCGAAGCGCCGCAGGCAGTCCCGCGCCCCGGCCACCGCGGCCCCGATCTCCTCCGGCCGCGGGCTGCCCAGCCTGCGGGCCTGCCGCGAGGCGATCTTGAGCAGGGTGGCGGCCTGGAACAGGTCGGCGCGCCGCCGGATGCCCGCGACCACCGCGGGCGCCAGGCCGGCCGCGCGCAGGTCCTCGACGTAGGCGCCGAGAAAGACCTGCCGCACCGAGGAGTACCAGGCCCGTCCCTCAGCAGAGCGCGCCCAGTTGCCCCTCGGACGCAGGTGGGCGAGGAAGCAGCCGAGGTCCAGCGCCGGATCTCCCGCGCAGGCGCCGTCGAAGTCGCCCACCACCGGGCTGGTGGGCGAGGTGAAGATCAGTTGGCCGGGCTTGAACGCCCCGTGCACGAGGGCGCGGGGCGTGGCGACCAGCACGGACAGTTCCGCGGTCAGCGGCGCGAGGAGCCGCCCCAGGTCACCGGCGAGTTCGGGGACCTGCCCGGCGAGCAACTCGGCCCACTCGCGCACACGCACGGCGGTCCGGGGGCCGGAGGCGATCTCCCGGACACCGTCGGGCACTCCGCTGGTGTGCAACCCGGCCAGCACCGCGGCCGCCGCGGCGAAGGGCCCGGGATCGACCTCGGTCCGACCGGGCCTGAGCACCTGCCTGCCGTTGACCGAACCGCGGTGCGCGGCACCGCCCGCCGCCTCGCTCAACGCCAGCCCGAACTCGCGCAGCGCCGCCAACGGCCTGGCGACGAACGGCGCGGCGGCGCGCCACAGGTGGCTGGCGATCAGGTGTGCCGCCGCCGCGTCAGCGATGTCCCGGTACACCTTGCCGTAAAGGACCAACTCCCCGTGCGGACGCGAGGCGGTACCAGGTCGCACGGCGATCCGGTACCGGACGAGGCACCGCGAACCGGGCTCGTACCGGACCGGCGTGGCCTGAATCGACAGGACGCGCAGCCCGGGGTCGCCCACGGCCAGCCGGCACGCCGCCGCGAGCTGGTCGGCCAGCCGACTGCCGGGCACGGGTGCCAGGGCGGCACGCATGCCGGGCAACCGCTCGTCCTCCGCGAGGGGCCGGACGACAAGCCCGCACCGCGCGGACCGGAACGTGTTCGGCCAGGTGTCCCGCGGCTCGGCCGGTCCGAGATCGGCCAGTTTCGCCCCGATCCCGGGGACGGACACGGCGCGCTCGGTGAGGGAGGCGACCACGATCTGCGGGGACGCGGCGGCATCGCCCGGCGCTGCCAGGTAGGTGGCGACCAGTCCCCCGCCCCGCTTGCGGCGAACCCGGGTGACCTTCAGCTCCGCCCTGCCATGGCCCGCGCGGACGAGCTTGGTCACCGCATGGTGCAGTCCCGCCAACGCCCCGGGTTCCGGGACGACGGGACTGGGCCGCAGCACCGCGGGCGCACCACGCCCGGAACTCGTCCACAGCCGCCGCGCCCGCCGGGCCGCGGCGTCCAGCAGCAGTGCCGCCAGTGCTTCGGGCACGCCGGGTAGGGCAGCACAGCAGGGGAACGCGTTGACGTCCACGAGCACCGGACCGCGCTGGGTGAGCAGCGCGTCCACTCCGCAGACCTCCAGGGAGAACACCTTTCCGGCGTGCAGGGCCAGTTCCCGCAGCCGCCCCGAGGTCTCGACCTCCGGCAGCGAACTCGTGCCGGGCGGGTTGTCGGCGTCCAGCGGGCTGCGGCGCAGGGCGGAGTACACCTGTCCACCGACCACCCACAGCTTGCGTTCCCACCCGTCGTTGGCGAGCAATGACTGCACCACAACAGGTTCCCGTGCCCAGCCTGGTTCCAGGGCGCGCAGCTCGTGCAGGTTCTCGACCTGGACGACGAGTTCACCGCGACGGCGCCGCGTGCTCTTGACGACCACGGGGAACAGATCGGCCGTGGTCCTCCTTCCCGCCCTGGACATGCGCGCGACCAGCTCCGAAAGCCGGGGGAAGGCAAGGGTCGGGGCGAAGGCCAGTCCCCCGGCGGCAGCGCGCCGTGCCATGTGCACCCGGTGCTGGCAGACCGCGGCGGCCGTCGGGTCGTTGATGACCAGCGCACCGCGTTCCCGCAGACCCCGGCCCAGCGCGATCGCCCGGGCCGTGCGGGCGGTGAGCAGGTAGACGTCGGCGAACGCGTCCGGGCCGGACAGCACGGCCGCGTCCGTCGCACCGGTGTGGGGATCGAGGACCTCCACGGAGTGAGCAGGGCTCAGCACCTCCCGGAGAGCGGTCAGGGAGGGGTGATCGGCAGTATCGCCGAGCACGCACACGTGCACGTTCAGGCCGCCCTTCGCATGTACATGTAGGTGGGCCTGCTGCGCCCCCGGTGGCAGCACTCCACAACAGAGCACTTGTTCATCTCGCGTTCACACCGCCTTGGCCGCCACGAGCGATCAGGTGGTGAAGTGGCACCAGACAAGGGATCCGCAACGCGAAAGCACGGCGGTCGGGATCGAAAATCCGCGCGACTTCTCACTCCACAGTTCTCCAGTTGCCACCACCCGCCGACACCATCCGATCACGGGCGCCAGCCGGTGATTTCCACCCTACGCCGACATGAGCGGCTCTGGCCAGGAGGCCATTCAACCGGCCCGCCCCGGAAGCCGGGCTTCACATTCACCGCCAGCAAGCCCCCCACCGGCCGTGAGGCGCGAAAACGCCACTGGCACAACAGTGACAACAAAGCACTCGATGCCAGACGTGATGAAATCTCATGATCCAGTGGATGTCGTTCCGTGCCATCACGAGGGGAAAACAGGACACCGGCCCCGCAAAAGCCCCTCGCCATCACGAATCCCAACGGAATCCCAACGCAGAACGAAGTTGGAGCTGTCTTTGTGTTGCCAGTGGCACGAAGACGCCAGCGGTACACGTTTCGACACCCCGTCGGCGGCGCAATGCTCCTGGAAGAGCTGGCAGGTACAACAGGTCAGCCCGGGGAGGAAAACATGGCGCCGTCACTAGCAACACCGTCAAGAGATCTCGCAACCGTCTTCGTCTCACGCCGCCGCGAACTCGAAGCAGCCAGGCAGGTGCTGCTCGACGGCCGACTGGTCACGATGACCGGACCCGCCGGGATCGGGAAGTCCCGGCTAGCCAGGAAACTGGCCAGCGACGTGCACCGTCTGTTACCCGACGGCGCGAAGTTGGTCGAACTGTCCGCACTGACAGACGAGAGTCTACTCGTCCAAGCGATCGCGGCGAGCCTACGCGTCAGCGACCAGGCTGAGATGTCCACGATGGACAGCCTCATGGCACATGTTTCCGGCCAGCACGCGCTGCTCGTGCTGGACGGTTGCGACCACCTCCGTGAGTCCTGCGCGGTACTGGTGCGATCCCTGCTCAGTGCCGCGCCGCAACTGCGGGTGCTGGTGACCTGCGACTCGGCGCTGGAGGTGGACAACGAGTCGGTCTTCCCGGTGCTGCCGCTGTCCGCGCCGAGCCAGGACCGCACCCAGTGGCTGGGTGGCACGCCGCACTACGGGGCAGTCGCACTGTTCGTGACGCGCCTGCGTGCCGTGTCACCGGGATTCCTGTTGAACGCCAACAACGCCACCGTGGTGGGAATGATCTGCCGCCGAGTCGAGGCGGTGCCGCTGGGGATAGAGCTGTGTGCGGCGCAGACCGTGTCCCTCGCCCCCCAACGCACGCTCCGGCGGCTGGAGCACAGGCTCCAGGCATACATGGACATGCCGCACGGATCGGCCAGGACCAAGGCGGTCACCCGAGCGGTCATCGACTGGAGCCACAGCATGTGCGCGCTGCGCGAACAGCGCCTGTGGATCGACCTGTCGGTGTTCGCGGGCAGTTGCGACCTCGCTGCCGCGGCCGCGGTCTGCACCGCGGACGCGACCTCCGTCGATGACGTCTTCGCCCTGTTGAACAGCCTGGTGAACCGCGGGGTCGTGCAACGCCACCGCAGCGGCCAGCGGTCCGCACAGATCCGCTACAAGCTGGTGGACGAACTGCGCAGGTGGGGCCGGGACAGGCTGCCGCCGAGTTCGGCACGCACCAGCCCGCAGTCCCGTCACCTCGAACACTACTCGGCACTGGCGGACAAGGCGGCCCTCGCGCTGGCCGGTCCCGAGGAGAACCAGTGGATCGAGACGCTGAGCCACGAGCGGGACAACCTGCGCGCGGCCCTCCAGTTCAGCGCGGACACCCCCCGGTTCGCCGCGGAGGGGCTCAGACTGGCCACGGCGCTGACCTCCTTCTGGCCGTTCACCGCGACACTGTCGGAGGGCATGCACTGGCTACGCAGGATGCTGGCGCACAACGCCGAGTTGAGCTCGGCACGGGGAAGCGCGCTCACGGCACTGGCCGAGCTGGCGATCAGCGTCGGATCGATGACCGAGGCCTCCCTGGCACTGTCCGAGGCCACGCAGCTGGGCAACCGGCTTGGCGACGTGTCCGTGCTGACCAGTGCGACACGAGTGCTCGCACTGGCGCGGGCCCGGGTGGGAGACCTGCCCGGAGCGATGGTGCTGGGCAGACGTGCGCTGCACGAACTCCGGGAAACGAGTTCGCCTTCGGACATGTGCAACACCCTGTTCCACCTGTCAGCGCACTCAGCGCTGCTCCGCGACGCCGGCACGGAATCGCTCATGCGGGAGTACCTGGCCCTGACCACGGATCAGCAAGCCGTGCGGACCAAGGGATACGCGCTGTGGGTCGGCGCACTCGCCTCGTGGCGCAACGAGGCCTTCGACCACGCGACCGCTCACGTGCGCGAGGCCTTGGCCCTGCTGCGCTCCTCCTCCGACCTGGTCGGCAGCGCCCTGTGCCTGAAGCTGATGTCGTGGATCGCGGCCTCCAGCGGTTCCCATGAGCGGGCGGCACACCTGTTCGGCGCGCTCCGCTCGGGACGGCTGCCGCAACGCGTACCGCACGCGGAATGGCTCTACTACCGCAGGTTCGACGAATGCGCCGAGCAGCGCGTGCTCGCCAGCCTCGGACGGGACCGGCACCTCGCGGCCTGTCGCACGGGAGCCGAACAGGGCCCGTGGCAACAGATCAGGAACATTCTGGGAGATCCCTCGTTCGTCGCCGCGGCGACGACCGAGCCCGACTCGTCCCGGCTCACTCCCCGCGAGCAGCAGGTCGCCTCCCTCATCGCGCACGGTCTGCGCAACAAGGAGATCGCCAGTAGGCTGACCATCGCGCTGCGCACGGTGGAGAGCCACGTGCAGAGCATCTACACCAAACTCGGCGTCGCCTCCAGGACGCAGATCGCCTCGTGGATCACCGAGCGGGCGGTCAGCTGAGCCGTCCTGGAGTCCCGGCGTGCCGCCGTGCGGCGGTTGCGAGGTTGATTCGTCGCGTCTTCAACCACTCCAGCTCACACAATCCCAGGTGAACGGGCTGGGCATGAGGGTGCAATGGCGTACCGGCACGCGGTTACCGAGCCAGGCTCGTCCTCGTGGCCGCGTGGCGTATTGCAGCCACTGACAGGTGCACGCCGCTGGTTACCGTTTCACCAAAGCGTGAACGAAGTCACGATCAGGGGGCCTCGCAGCTGGCCGCCACCTGAACAAAAGGAGAAACGCACTCGCACTGGGTTCGACCACACCACCAGGACAGGTCAGCTCCGAGGCAACGCGGCAACGTTCTTCGGTCGCTTAGGAGAGATCATGCTTACTGGACTGGTAATCCCTGTCGAAAGTGCGGGCCGCAAGCGGCGTACGGCCTTCACAGCCGCCGTCAGCCTGGTGATCGCATCCCTGCTGACGTTCTCCACCCAGCCTGCGGCTGCCCTGCCAGGGCAGCCGCAGCGCCTCGGTCCGACACCACCCACGAGCACGGCGACGTCCCAGCCGGGCGACGGATCCTCGTACCGGGTCACCCTGCTGACCGGCGATGTCGTCACCTACCGCACCGCGGCGGGACAGACGTCGACGACCGTGGATGCCACCACGCGCAGTGGGCCGCCACCGGTGTTCGCGACGAGTTCCACCCCGGAGGGCTACTACGTGGTCCCCTCCGACGCGCAGCCCTACATCGCGGCGGGCAAGGTCGACCGCGAGCTGTTCAACGTGCGAGCACTCATCGCGCAGGGGCTGACCGACGACGCGAGCCCCACGATGCCAGTGCTGGTCAGGTACGGCGACGCTCCTCAGGCACCGACCCTGGAGCGCCGGGCGCGCGCCCTGCCCTCGACCACGCGCGAACGAACGTTGCCAGCAGCCGAATCGATCGCCGTCAGCGTGCAGCGGACCGAGGCACAGGGGTTCTGGCGGTCACTGACCGGGACCCAGCAACCGGGCGCCGGCCAGCCGGTGCTGACCGAGAGCGCCAGCAAGGTCTCCCTGGACCGCCGGTTCAAGGCGAGCTCGATCGCGAGTTCGACGGGCACCCAGCAGATCGGCGCCCCGACGGCCTGGGCGGCGGGGTTGACGGGCACCGGCGTGAAGATCGCGGTGCTGGACACCGGTATCGACACGACACACCCCGACCTGGCGGGGCGGGTCGGTGAATCCGCCAACTTCACCGGTGACCCCGACGCGGTGGACCACTTCGGCCACGGCACGCACGTAGCCTCCATCATCGCCGGCTCGGGTGCGGCCTCCGGCACGACCTACCGGGGTGTCGCCGGCGGGGCACAACTGCTCAACGGCAAGGTGCTGGACAACTCCGGGTACGGCTCGGAGTCCGCGGTGATGGCCGGCATGGAATGGGCCGTGCGGCAGGGCGCGCGCGTGGTGAACATGAGCCTTGGCGCGACCACCACCGACGGCAACGACCCGATCAGCCAGCTCGTGGACACCCTCAGCGCCCGCAGCGGAGCGCTGTTCGTCGCGGCGGCGGGCAACGACGGTGCCGCGGTGCACGTGGAGGCCCCAGCCGCGGCGAGTGCCGCGCTGGCGGTCGGCGCGGTGGACTCGACCGACCGGCCGGCGCCCTTCACCAGCTCCGGTCCGAGGCTGGGGGATGCCGGGGCCAAGCCGGAAATCGTCGCGCCCGGGGTGGACATCATCGCGGCACGGGCCGCGGGTACCTCCATGGGTGACCCCGTCGACACCAACTACACCAAGCTGTCGGGCACGTCCATGGCGACGCCCTTCGTCGCGGGGGCGGCCGCACTGATCGCCCAGCAGCACCCCGACTGGCAGGGCCCGCAGATCAAGTCCCTGCTCGTCTCCAGCGCCAAGGACGTCGGCGCTCCCTGGTACACGCAGGGCAGCGGTCGCGTCGACCTGACGAGCGCACTACGCAGCAAGGTTGTCGCCACGGCAGCGGTGTCCCTGGGCAGGCAGTCCCCCTCCGGGAGCCCGAAGACTCAGGCGCAGCAGGTCAGCTACACCAACCTGACCGGCGAACCGTTATCCCTCAAGGTGACGATCGGGCTCACCGACTGGTCGGGGCGGCCCGCACCGGCTGGAACGGTGGCCGTCTCCACGGAGATCCTCACCGTGCCCGCCAACGGGTCGGCCTCGGTCACCCTCACGGCGAACCCGGTCAAGGCGGCGTCAGGTCCCTACGGCGGCACGCTCTCCGCGGCAATGCCGAACGGCGACCCCATGTCGAGGACCGTGGTCGGCCTCTACGTCGAACCGGCCACCTACCCCGTCAAGGTCACGCTCACCGACTCGCTCGGCGCGCCGGCCACACCGGCGACCGGGCAGGTCTCGCTGGTCGACGAGGGTTACGACTGGAGCAACCCCAAGGCCAACGACCCGTTCCGCAGCCCGATGATCGCCGTCTCGCTGACGGATGGCTCGGGCACGGTGCAGATGCCCAAGGGCACGTACTCGGTGCTGACCTCCGTGATGGAGCAGGGGATCTCAGCACGACGGGTCGACCTGTTCGCCACGGCGGGAACCGTCGTCGACCGGCCGTCCACCATCGCGCTGGACGCCAGGTCGACCGTCGCGATGGAGGTGAACACCCAGCATCCCAGCGATCTCCGCGAGCGCTACGTCTCGGTGCTGCGCACGCTGCCCGGCCAGACCCTGCCGCTGGGCAACGGATTCCTGTCCCCGCCCGGCTGGAAGGTGTACGTCAGCCCGGCCAGGGCCGCCGCGAAGGGCCTGATCTCCACCCAGGACAGGTTGACGCTGAGCGAGCCGGTGATCGGGTTCAGCACCCCGGGCCTGCACCCGATCTACGACCCGTTCGCCGCCCCGAAGCTGGCGAACGCCAAGCAGCTCCCGCTGGTCGCGGTGGGCTCGGGCCAGCAGGCGGACTTCGCCGCCACCGACGTGCGGGGCAAGGTCGCGGTGGTGGGCCTGCCGGTGCCGGACAAGTCCCCCTCCGCAGTCTGGCAGGCGGCACAGCAGGTCGCCGCGCTGGCCGCGCAGAACGGCGCGGCGGCCGTGCTGAGCTACGTGGACATGCCGGACGCCGTGCCCCTCGTCGGGCTCACCTCGGCGCCGCTGCCCCAACTGTCGCTCAACGGCGAGGAGGGCCGTCGGCTCACCTCGCTGGTGCGCACCTCGCGAGGATCCATCTCGTTGCAGGCCAAGGCGAGTCCCACCTACATGGACAACCTGTTCCTCCAGGACCGCAACGGCATCCCGGGCAGCCACGTGAGCCAGGTCGACCGGAACAGGCTCGCCGAGATCAAGACCGCCTACCACGGTGATCGCCCTGATCTGATCCTGAAGAAGCAATGGTTCGCCTTCCCCATCGACGTGCCCTCCAGCATGGCGCTCGCCGGCACCCTGGTCCAGGGTCCAAGTGCCCTGACCGAGTACGTCGGACCGGTGGACGCGAACACGTACTGGAAGCGCGGGGTCACCGAGTTCGCCCCCGATGCCGCCGGTGCCCCCGACAGGATGACGGGGGTCAGCCAGATCTCCGACGACGTCTACGACCGCGCCGGACCGAAGCCCGTCGAGGACTGGTTCGAGGCACCGGTGCGCACGGGAGCCGCGGAGACCTCGGCGCAGCGCGCGCCCAACTCCACCAAGCTGTGCTCGCTGTGCCTGAGCGACACCGGGACGTTCGCACCCGCCCTGCAGTTGATGGACTCGACCCGCGGGCACTCCGTTGACCCCTGGCAGAGCGGGCAGTACCCCACCGCCGTGCGGATGTTCCGCGACGGCAAGCAGATCCCAGCGACCTCCGCGTGGCCGTTGCCGGTGCCGATGTTCACCCTGCCCGACACCAACTCGGTCTACCGCCTGGAGTCAGAGGACGTGATCCCGGCCAAGCCCGTGTTCGGCTGGCCGAGCGCCGCCGTGCAGCGGACGGCGACCAAGATGACCAGCTCGTGGACGTTCCGGCCGATTGTCCCCAGTGGACCGCTGCCCAGCGGCTACCGGTGCCTGGACGGCTGGAACCGGTGCGCCTACCAACCGTTGCTCCAGGTGCACTACGACCTCGGCCTGGACCTGAACAACCGTGCTCCGGCCGGACGCGACCACTCCTTCGAGATCACCACCAGGTACCACGAAGCGGTCGCGACCCGGGCCCAGATCACGGCCTTGCAGGTCTGGTACTCCACCGATGACGGCGCCAAGTGGCAGCCGGCCACGGTCAGCGCGGGGCATGCGGGCAGTTACCAGGTCCGGGTGCACAACCCCGCTGCCTCCTCGGGAACGGGGTTCGTGTCGCTGCGCGTCGAGGCGGCGACCGCGGACGGCGGCCGCCTGATCCAGACGGTGCAGCGGGCCTACGGCCTCACCGGCTGACGGGGCGAGGTGGGCGGGGACTCTCCCGCCCACCTCCGCTCAGAACTCGAACACCGGTCCGGTGGCCAGCAGCAGCCTGCAACGGTTGGGGTAGACTTTGCTGTAGGCCACCGGACTTCCCTTCCAGTACCCGTCGGCCTGCACGGTGATCGGCAGGTACACCTCGAGCCCCGCGGCACAGGTACCGGTCCGCCCTGGCAGGTTGTCCAGGGCCCCCGCGGCGGCTTCCAGATCGCGGCACGCGAGCGCCCGGTTCGGGTGATCTCCTCCCACCGGCTCGCAGAAGAGATCTCGTCCCTCGCTCTTGGCGGTGCTTCCCGCGCCGACCGTCACGGTCAGCCGCAGGTCCACCCCGTGCACGTGGGCCATCCCTCCAGTCAGGCCGCGAGCGGTGCCCGCACCGGCCACCAGGGTGGCGAACGCCGCGTACACGGCGAGGAAGTGGATCACACCAGAACGCACCATGCCACTGCTCCGATTCCATCGTGACTCGCCGGTTCCTCCGGCACAGCCTGGGCGCCGCGGGAGCCGCGCTGCCCGGGCGCCACCGCGCGACTACGGAGAAGGATTAGCACAGCGGATCACCAGTAGCTATTGCCCCACAACAAGAGTCAACCGTTCGCCCGCACGAGGGCTGAGCCGACAAGAGCAACGGGCATGTGGTAGGGAGCGGCGGGAAGGCACAGCCCGCTACACCGATTCAGCGATGTTGGCTCAACCGCCGGCGCACGCAGCGCTACACACTGACCTGAGATCGATTCAGCACGGCCTCGCGCCGCGTGCGGTGCTGGCCCGCCAAGTTCCGAGCTGACAACGTCGGCTGCTGTGAACAGCAAGCTGATCCCGGCTTCCGAACTCGACGAGACGGGACACCCCCCGAGCAGTCGAAGGTCACCGAACGCAGGAGCACCAACGCCGTCCAGGCCCCTCAACGACCGGACAGCGGAGGGCCCGCACGCGGAGACCGCCCGGCGCAGCACGTACTGGCGGGAGTGTGTCCTCGCACGCCCCCTGCTGTTGCGCATCGCGCGTCGGCGGTGCCGCACGTCGGCCGATGCCGAGGACATCGTGCACGAGGCGTTCGTCCGCGGTGCCGAGTTCCGCGACCTCGATCTCGGGCGCTTGCGCCAGTTCCTGTCCAAGCTCGTCGTTCACCTGTGCGTGGACGAAGCGCGCAGGCAGTCGGTGGAGCGCAGGGTCACCCAGCACCGCGGACTGCTGCCCGGCGCCCTGGTGGATCCCGCCGAACTGGCGTGTGACCGGGCCGAGGCGAGGTGGCTGGCCTCCCGGATCGCCACCCTGCCCAACGGCGACCGGCAACTGGTCCTGATGCTCACCGAAGGTCTGTCCAATCGGGACATCGCGGCGCAGCTGCGCACCACCACGCAGTGCACGCACTCCTCCCTCTATCGGATCAGGCTGCGCGTGCTCGGGGTCCGCCGCGGGCAGATCCGCCGCAGGGCCCGCTGACCAGAGACCGGTGTGGGAGCGGTGCAGCGCGCGCTGCACCGCTCCCACATGATCGGCTCTCTCGTGCCCACCGAACCACCGTCGCGGTGGTCACCGTGACCCGGGCGGCGAGATCACCGTTGACCGCATCAGCTCACAGGGCCGTGAAGGTCAGACCTTGATGGTCAACCAGACCCAGATGTCCCCGTGGTCGTCACCGCAGGCGGGCGCTGACGTGGTGAGACCCTGCAGGCTAAGCACGTGGTCCATGAACTCTCTCTCCTCGTAGTGGTTCATAGTGGTTGGTGGAACATCCGCCGGCACCTGAGGCCGGGGTCAGTGAACCGCCTGTGGCGGTATGTGCGGCCAACCCGTCCTGGCCAGGAACGGCAGCACGGCGTCGGTTTGGCCCTCCGCCGCGGCGATCGCGCACAGCACTCCCGCGCCCCCTGTGGCCAGGTCCATGGACAGGCGCAGCATGCGGTCACCGGGAAATGCGAGCGATCCCAGGTAGTGCGTGCCGTGCAGGGCGATCAACAACAGCAGGTGGTGTTGCAGCGCTTCCTTCCCGGCGCGGTCGTGGCGGCGGGAGGGTGAGGCGGCCAGTGCCCCGATGAGGCCCGCGCGTCCGGAGAACAGCCCGGCCTCGGGGACGAACTCCACCCGGCAACTGCGCCACAGTGCGGGAAGTCGGCTGGCACAGGGCGAATCAGGTGCGTGCAGGAGGAACTGGTCGAGCACCAGCGCGATGCCCGCCGCTCCCGCCGCCAGCCCGGGGTTGCCGTACCCACGGCCACGCGGGCCGGTGTCCAGGTCCAGCAGCAAGGCCTGCCCGGCCCGCTCCAGCCACACCGAGTCGGTGGTGTGTTCGTACAGCCTCAGGAAGAACAGCGCGGGACCGGTCCACCCGTACAGCAGACCGCGACGGCGCCTGCGGGAGATCGACACCGCCTCCAGGGCCGCGGTCAACCGGTCGGCGAGGATCAGGACCCTGGCCAGGTGGGCCGGGCGCGACTGGGTTTTGCCCGAGTGCAGCAGGGCAAGGCCCACGCCCGCCAGCCCCGCGAACAGGCTGTGGTCACCGACCTGCTCGGTCAGCGGGACCGCCTGGTCGGCGAGTTCGAGGGCCTGCTCGTGGTAGCCGAGTTCGTCGAGCACGTGGGCGATCCCGTGCGCACCGTCGTAGAAGCCGGTCCTGCGGGGTGGCTCCCTGACCACGGCCTCGAGCAACCACTGCTCGTAGTCCGGGTGACGCCCGCCGCCGCTGGCGAACAGCGCGTGGATCACGCCGGCCGCGCCGTAGGCGAAGCAGGTCCCTCCCGCCGCGAACTGCTCCACGTCACCGGGGAAGAGCCGGTCACGCCGCTGCGGGGTCGCGCTGAGGGTGATCGCCTCGACCACCGAGTCGCGAACGGCCTGCCAGTAGCGATCGGACCACTCGTGGCCGACCTCGGCCACGGCCGCGCCGCGCCCGGTGCGCTTGGTCGCCGTCCTGCCACGAGCGCCGCGCTGGGCCGCCTGCTTGACCTGGGGTCGTTCGCCGCCGCGCAGGACCGCCAGGACACGATCGGCGTACCCGGCGGGCAGCGGGAACCGTCGTGCCACGAAACTGAGGTGTGCTCGTGTCTTCTCCGGTGCGAGCTGGAGCAGGGAGACCATGGGCAGGAACACGCACAGCCTGAGCACGGCCAGGGCGTAGTGGTCGATGTCGAACCCGGTCCGGTCGGCCGGAGCGACAAAACCCGGTGCGCCCCCGATCGTCCGCAGCCACGGCTTGTGCACCGGGAAGGACAGCTCGAAGTCCACCAGGGACACACAGCCACCGTCGTCGACGATGACGTTGCCGGGGTGCAGGTCCCCGTACACGATCCCGCGTTCGTGCACCGCGTCGAGCAGCGCCTCCACCTTGTCGAGCAGGTCCAGCGCCCGCTCGGTGTACTGGCTGACCTCCCGCCGCCCCGCGCCGGGTTTCGCACACGGGTACTCCTCGGCCAGCCACCTCGCCAGCGTCCGCCCCGGCACGTACCCCATGACGAGAAAGTGGTGCTCCCACATCGTCACGAAGTCGAACACCTCTGGCACACCTGCGACTCCGGCCAGCTTCCGCATGACGCACCGCTCGTGGTACAGCCTGCCGACCGAGTCCTGCCCGTCCCCGTCCAGACCCGCGTACGGGCGCGCTTCCTTGAGCACCACCGTGTCCTGCGAGGTCTGCGCCCGGGCGAGGTACACGCCGCCGGAGTTGGAGAAGTGCAACGCGCGCAGCACCTGGTACGGCGGCTGATCGGCGGACTGTAGCCCGCGGCGCACGAGCTGTGCTCGCAACACGGACGGAAGCCGCACCCAGTCGGGCAAGGTGAACACCGGATCGCGCTCGTCGGGCTCCAGCACGCCGTCCGGCCTGCGCAGTGCGGGAATCACGGTTCCCTGATCGGCGATCGTGCACTGGCCGGTGAACTGCCCGTAACGCACGTACAGCGGCCCCTGCTCGTACCGGAGGTCGGTGAGTACGTGCGGCCCGTGCTCACCGACCAGTGCCAGTGACAGATCGGTGAGCACACGTTCGAGTTCCCGTTCTCCCACCGGGTAGATCGTGATGAACTTGCCGCTTCCCGTTCTGGGGGCGTACTTCGAGTTGCACGCGACGAGCAGCTTCTCGTTGGACAGGAACTTGAAGGTGATCCCCCGGTCGGTGCAGTACTCCCAGACCGCCCCCAGCACGCGCCACGCGTTGTCGGGCACCGCGGAGACGTGCACCTTCCAGCCCTGTTCGGGCAGCACGGCGGCCCTGGGCGACATCGAGGTCCAGGTTCCCTGGTTGACGCGGTCCCACCCGGACGGCACCGGCGGCAGGGAGGAATCGAACGCGGGCTCACCACTGTCCCAACGGGACGGTGTCTCGTAGAAGAGCGGGTCCGCAAGGCAGAAGACCTCGTAGCGGACATCCATGTGGAAACCTCTCCCCAAGGTAGGCGTGGCCAGTTGAGATCGACCGGTACTCGCCGGGCGCGACTGCGCACATCGCGTCTTCAACAACCTCGTCGCTCGGTTGCGATT
The DNA here is from genome assembly GCF_000525635.1 of Kutzneria viridogrisea DSM 43870. Taxonomy (NCBI): domain Bacteria; kingdom Bacillati; phylum Actinomycetota; class Actinomycetes; order Pseudonocardiales; family Pseudonocardiaceae; genus Kutzneria; species Kutzneria viridogrisea. The sequence continues at coordinate 4,008,409 of NZ_CP007155.1, read as the reverse complement.
CCCGGACTCTTCCAGAGGAACACTCACACCCACGCCTTCCAGTCGAGTGAATCACCACACTCCGCCGTCCGGTCGACACCCCACTGTCGCAGCGCACTGGACACCCCCTCCGCGCATTGCCAAAACCACACCTGGAACATGTACAAGTTTCATGTAAGTGTCTGCGCAACGATTTTCTGCTACACCGAATGACTACCGAAGAACCACCCAACCGGGCGTTGTCACCGGTCTCACATGACGCGACGATGGACGACGCTCTCAGACCGATGGGCCAGTCAGCGCATTACCTGACACCGTATGGCCTCTTGTGAGGACCGACAGGGGGATTTGTGGACAACCTGCCCACCGACCGTGAGGTCAGGGACGGCAGCAACATGGCGCGACACTGTCGCACCTCGACAGCAAATGATTCTCGGATGGAGACATGTCCAACAGGTGGTGCAATCAGCTCGCAGACCTCGTGGGCACAAACAAGCCGGTGTTACGAGGGGACCTGTGACAGTGCGGAAGAGGTGGTCGGCAGCTTTGGTGACCGGTGCCACCGATGGCATCGGAAGGGCAGTGGCGCACCGTCTGGCCGGCATGGTCGACACGCTGCTCGTGCACGGGCGTGGCGCAAGATCGGTAATGGATCTCGCCGCCGCACTGGCCCCGGCTCACCCCGGCACGACGATCATCCCGCTGAAAGCCGACCTGTGCAGCATGGCCGAGATCCATTACATGATCAACAGGGTCTGCACGGCCGTGGATCAGCTCGACATCGTTGTCAACAACGCGGGAACTGCGGGTATCTACCCCAGGACCGTCACCAGGGATGGCAATGAAGCGACACTGCAGGTCAACTACCTCGCACCGGTGATGATCACCGCGGGCCTGTTCGACCTGCTCTGCCTCGCCGAGCACGGCAGGGTGGTCAACGTGACCTGCGATTCCTACCGGAACGCGAAGTTGCGCTGGCACGACCTTTCCCTCGAGCAGCGATACCACCCCATGACCGCGTATGCCCAGTCCAAGCTCGCAGTCGTTCTGCACACCCAGGGGCTGGCGGACCGACTGTCCGCCAGTTCATGCGACGCGGTCTGCGTCAATCCCGGTAACGCCGATACGAAACTGCATCGCCGGGCTTTCGGTTGGCACGCGGAATCAGTCACCGGGGCGGTGGACAACGTCCTCTACGCCATCACGGCCCCGCTCGACGGCACTGGTTTCTACTTCAACCGGAAGGAACTCACGACGCCGGCCGTCGAACTTTTCCGCCCGCACGTACAGCGACACCTCGATCGGGTAACGGCCGGCCTGCTGAGCACGCGCCTTCCTTGGCTGGAACGCGTGCACGTGCATCTGCCGCGGTCGACCGCCAGTTGAAAAACGGCTCCGGCGCGTTCAACGGCCGGAGGCGAGAACCGATCCGACGTTCGGTTCCCGCCCCGCGTGGCTCCCTGCCAGCCACGCCGCGTGGGGAGATGCGGCTACCCCACCATGGCGCCGCAGTGGTGAAAATGGAACACTGGAAGTTGGCGCACCCACGCCACTAGCACATTTCGGCCTCGCTGTGGCGCGGTGCATTGTCACCTCAGTGTCCGAGGATCACTCCCATGCTCGAAATCGTTGGGCTCGACGCCACCGCCGAAGCCGTCTACGGGGTACTCGTCGACCGCTCGCCCTGCACGGTTGACGTACTCGTGCGCTGTTCCGGATCCGATCCAGGTACTGTCAGCCGAGCGCTGCGCGCGTTGGAGGAGCGCGGCTTGGTAGTGCACAGCGCGGACGACCCCGCGCTGCTGACCGTGCCCCCACCCGACATGGCGCTGGAAGTCCTGCTGCTGGAACAACAAGAGCGCATCAAACGGGCGCGGCTGTTCTCCGACCGGCTCGCGGAGCGGTACCGTCGCGCCGCGTCCAGCCGCAGCCCCGCCGAACTGGTCGAGGTGGTCTCGGGCCGCAAGGACGTGGCCCGCCGCATCGAACAGATCCTGCGCAGCACCACCGAGGAGGTCAGGTTCATCGACAAGCGGCCCTACGTGGTCGCGCCCGAAGACCTCGCCGGGGTCGAGGCCGAGATGCTGCGCCGTGGGGTGCCCTACCGGGGTCTGTACGATCCGGAAGGGCTGTCCACGCGCGACATACAGGGCAGGCTGGAGCCCACGATCACGCAGAGCGAGCAGGCGCGCGTGCTGCCCGCGGCGCCGATCAAGCTCATACTCGCCGACGACCGGTTGGCGGTGCTCCCCCTGCGGTCCTCGGCCACAGCGGTGGAGAGCGTCATGATCGTGCACGCCCCAGCGCTACTCGAAGCACTGAGCGTGCTGTTCGAGGCCCTGTGGCGCAGCGCTTTGCCGCTGCCCGCACCGGGCGCACCGGCATCGACCACGCCCGCGGACGCGCCGACCACCGAGGACCGCAGACTCATCGCCCTGTTGACCGCCGGGCTGCCCGACCGGATCATCGCCCGGCAGCTGGGGCTGTCCTACCGGACCTTCCAGCGGCGCATCGGTTCCCTGCTGGACCGGCTCGGGGTCAGGACGCGCTTCCAGGCCGGGTTGCAGGCCGCCTTCCGGGGCCTGGTACCCGCTCCGGAGCCGCAGTCCTCCCTGGAACCCACCGGCCAGCCGCCCCGGCCGGACAGCGGCCCGCCGCATGGCCACCTGCGGTGATCGGCCACGCCAGTGCAGACTGGGCACGGGGAGGCGCCGCAGGATGCCGACGCAGGCGTGTGGTTGACCGTGACCGCCGCGTGCGACGACCACGAGGACCCGCAACCATGTCAACAACGCTCGCCCTTGCCACCGGAGCTCGGACCCGAGACCTGGTCGGTGCCCGCATCGGCCGTTCGGCCGCGCTGCTCAACCCCACGCCGGCACAGCAGCCGGTCGCCGTCATCGGCAGAGGACGGCTGGCCAGTGGCATCGCGGAACGGCTGCTGGACCACGACTTCGAGGTCCGGGTGTGGAACCGGTCCCCGACACGTGCCCGCAGGTTGGCGGTGCTGGGCGCGCGCGTGACCTCGACCCCGGCCGAGGCCGCTTCCGGCGCGGGCGCGCTGTTGTTGTGCGCCTCGGGCTCGGAGGACCTGCGCGCGGCCCTGCACGGCCCCGGAGGCGTGCTCGCCGAGGACACCGTGCACGGCGTGCTGGTGTGCATGAGCGCGGTGTCCCCGCAGGAGGTCAAGGCGCTGGCCTTGATGACCGACGCCGTGGTGGACGTGGGCGTGCTCGGCACGGCGAACCAGGCACGCGCAGGCAGGTTGCAGCTCTACACCGGTGGCCGGTGGAAGGAGGTCCGCGAGATCGCCCGCATACTCGACCCGTTGGCCCACAGGGTCAAGCACGTCGGTCCACTCGGCGCGGGCACGTTGGTGAAGCTGCTCAGCTCGGTGTGGCACGAGGTCGGCGTCCAGCTCATCGCGGAGTTGTCCGCGCTGGGCGGGGCGGCCGGGTTGTCACAGTCCGTGGTCGCCGAGGCTCTGCGCGAGACTGACGTGGGTGAACCCGTACTCGCCTCCGAGGCGGTGTGGCAGGACCACAAGCGGGTGCGGACAGCCTCAGCGGTGTCCCCACTTGCGGCCGCTGTCGCCGAGGCGGACCGGTCCGACCTCCCGCTGCCGCTGGTGCGACGAGCCTCCCAGACGGCGGCTCCGTCCGCCGGGTCCTGAACTCCGCGAGCAGCCCGTGATCCCCCCTCCACCGCGACGAGCGCAGGCGCGGTCGACCGGTCGTGCGCCCCGGTCGACTGGCACGCCGCGGTGGAGCGGGCGCTCGGGCGAACCGCTGCGGGTCGGCACTGCCAGTACGCGAGAGCCGACCCGCAGCGGGATGGGCACCAGATCAGCCGGTCGAGCTCATCACGAGATCGCCCTGCGGTCCTGGCACGCCCCGCTGGTCCCGGTTGGACGTGCTGAACCACAACCTGTCATCCGGTCCCGCCACCACGGCGCGCAACCGGCCGAAGTAGTTCTGGTAGATCGAGCCTGGCTCGCCGAGCTCGCCGTCCTCCAGCACCGGGATCCGCCACATCCGTTGGCCCTTCAGCGCGGCGACGTAGAGGTTGCCGTGGTAGTAGGCGGCCCCGCTCGGCGACGCCTCCTCGGTGTTCCACTGGATCAGCGGGTCGACGAAACTGCTGTTGGGCACCGCGCACCGGCCCTCGCACACCGGCCACCCGTAGTTCCTGCCCGGTTCGATCCTGTTCACCTCGTCCCAGTGCTCGTCGCCGAGCTCGGTCGCGTACATGTGACCGCGGTCGTCCCAGGCGAGCCCCTCGACGTCGCGGTGGCCGTAGGAGTACACCAGCGGCGCCGTGGGGAACGGGTTGTCCGGCGCACCACGGCCGTCCCCGGTGATGCGCAGGATCTTGCCCGCCAACGAGATGAGGTCCTGCGCGCGGGGTCCGGCCATCGCGTCCCCCGTCGCCACGTAGAGGTAGCCGTCCGGCCCGAAGGCGATGCGGCCGCCGTTGTGCGCCTCACCCCTCGGGATCCCGGCCAGCACCGCGACCGGGGCGCTGTCCCCGGTCAGCCGGACCACCCGGTTGTCCACAGTGGTCGAGTAGTACACGAACACGGATTTGTCCGACTCGTAGTGCGGGGACACCGCGAGGCCGAGCAGTCCACCGGTGCTCCCGGTGCCGACCGCGTCCTGGATCCGGCGCAGGACCGAGGCGCCGCTCCCGGACAGCCGCAGCACGCGGAAGGTGCTGCGTTCGGTGATCAGTGCCGTCGCGTCGGGCAGGAAGTCGATCTCCCACGGGACGCTCAGGTTGCTCGCCTCGGTGCGGACCGCCGCTGCCTGACTGGGAAGCGCGCCCGCCGACACGGTGCAGAACCCGAGCACAGCAGCACACACGAAGGCGACACTTCGCCCAAGCCTCATCTGCTCTCCTGACGTCGAGAAGTGGTTGCTGGAACCGGCCGGCCCAGACCCAGCTGGGTGGCTCCCGCATCGAATCACCGCGACGCTCGGTCACGTACCGCCTGCCAGGGGGCCAGCGGTCTACTCCGGTTGGCAGAACCTCCTTGGCTCCCAAGGAACTGCGCTCGACCGGAGCAGTCGGTGCGAGCCCGCTACCGCCCGTGTCAGGATGCGGCGCGCGCAGGTCAACACCTGACGCGAGGGACCAATCAGAAAAGTGAGGATTCCTGCTATGACGAAGTCGTTGTCCCATGGCGAGATCGACACCGAACCGTCACCGGCCGACTGGGTGAAGCCGGACTTCAGCGAGTACGAGACGCCGATGGAGGTCACGGCGTACTCCGGCCGCGCCTGAGCCAGTCCGGTCCCATCGCCGCGCGACTACCCGAACGGGGAGTCGCGCGGCGCCCCCTTTCCCCACCCAGGAGTTGTCGCATGTGCAGCAACGAACCGTTGCCCGTCGAGGAGTTCGTCGCGAACCTGCAAGCCGTCGGCCCGCGCTATTGGCATGATCATCCGTTTCATCAGCGGCTGCACCAGGGCCTGCTGAGCAAACACGAACTCCAGTCCTGGGCCGCCAACCGCTGGTACTACCAACGCAGCCTGCCCCAGAAAGACGCCGCGATCCTGGCCAACTGCCCACTCCCCCACATCCGCCGACACTGGCTGGACCGCATCACCTACCACGACGGCGACCGCCCCGACACCGGCGGCACCGAGAACTGGCTCCGCATGGCCGAAGCCCTCGGCCTGGACCGCACCGAAGTCCTCGACGAACGCCACGTCCTACCCGGAGTCCGCTTCGCCGTGGACGCCTACCTCACCTTCGCCCGCACCAAACCCTGGCTGGAATCGGTCGCCTCCGGCCTGACCGAGATGTTCTCCCCCGGCCTGATGCGCCGCCGCCTGGCCGACATGCGCGAACAGTACCCCTGGATCGCCGAGGACGGCTTCGCCTACTTCACCTCCCGCCTCACCGTCATCGCCGACGAGGGCACCACCACCCTCGACCTCGTCGTCGAACACGCCACCACCCGCGCCCAACAACACGCCGCCATCGCCGCCCTGACCTTCAAATGCGACGTCCTGCGCGCGATCCTGGACACCGTGGACTACTACTCATGACCACCCCCCACGCCACCCCCCAGGCCATCCCCCGACTGCGCCGCGGCGTCCGCTGCGCCTACGACCGCACCCGCGACACCGACGTCGTCCTGTTCCCCGAGGGCGTGCTGCTGCTCAACCCCACCGCCTCCGCGGTCCTGGACGCCTGCGACGGGGCCACCAGCATCGCGGCCATCACCCACACCCTGGCCACCGAGTTCCACGGCGTCCAGGCCACCGACATCCTCGACCTGCTGACCCGGCTGGCCGCCCGCAGGGTGGTGGACCTTGACTGAACCACCCCTGGGCCTGCTGGCCGAACTGACCCACCGCTGCCCCCTGCACTGCCCCTACTGCGCCAACCCCCTGGACCTGGTCCGCCGCGAGAACGAACTGGACACCCCCACCTGGCGGCACATCCTCGACCAGGCCCGCGACCTCGGCGTCCTGCAAGTCCACCTGTCCGGCGGGGAACCCCTGGCCCGCCCCGACCTACCCGAGATCCTCGGCCACGCCCACCACCTGGGCTGCTACACCAACCTGGTCACCAGCGGCCTGGGCCTGACCCCGCACCGGCTGGCCGACCTGATCGACCGCGGCCTGGACCACGTGCAGCTGTCCATCCAGGACGCCGACCCCGCCACCGCCACCCGCATCGCCGGCACCAAAGCCGTCGAGCACAAACGCCGCGCCGCCGACCTGATCACCACCGCCGGACTCCCCTTAACCATCAACGTCGTGCTGCACCGCGCCAACCTCGACCACCTCCCCGCCATCATCGACCTGGCCGAACAACTGGGCGCCGACCGCCTGGAACTGGCCAACACCCAGTACTACGGCTGGGCCCTACGCAACCGCGCCGCCCTGCTACCCACCCCCGCGCAACTGGCCGCGGCCGCACCCGTCGTGGCCGCCGCCCAGGCCCGCAGCCGGATGGACATCGTCTACGTCCTGGCCGACTACCACCAGGCCACCCCCAAACCCTGCATGCACGGCTGGGCCGCCCGCCAACTGACCGTCACCCCCAACGGCGACGTCCTACCCTGCCCCGCCGCCACCGCACTCACCGACCTCCCCATCGAGAACGCCACCCACACCCCACTAGCCCAGATCTGGTACCAGTCCCGCTCCTTCACCGCCTACCGCGGCACCGACTGGATGCGCGACCCCTGCCGCAGCTGCCCCCGCAACACCATCGACCACGGCGGCTGCCGCTGCCAAGCCTTCCAACTCACCGGCGACGCCACCAACACCGACCCCGTCTGCACCCTGTCCCCCCACCACCACCTGATACAAACCATCCTCACCGAAGAGGTGCACGGCGGTGCCTTCGTGCCACGGCGCTGAACGTGGCTCAGCGGTGCGGCCCTCCCCTGTGACCGGGGAGGAGGGCCGCACCGCCGCCCGGGGCCTGTCAGCCCACGCTGTTGTCGACCACGTCCAGCTCGAACTGGTTCACTGCCAGCCTGCGATAGAGCGGACTGGTCACCGCCAACTGCTCGTGCGTGCCGCTGGCGCAGACCCGGCCACCGTCGAGCACGACGATCCGGTGGGCACTGCGCACAGTGGACATCCGGTGCGCGATGACCAGCAGCGCGCAGTGCCGCGCGATGCGCTGCAACACCTCCGTGAGCGCCCGCTCGGTGACCGAGTCGAGCTGCGAGGTCGGCTCGTCCATCAGCAGCACCGCCGGATCCGGCAGCAGCGCCCGCGCGATCGCGACGCGCTGCCGCTCACCGCCGGACAGCAGCACCCCGTGCTCACCGACCTGGGTGTCCAGCCCGGCGGGCAGCCTGCGCACCAGGTCCGTCAGACCCGTCAGCTCCACGATCCGCCGGACGGACTGCTCGTCGGCCTCCGGTGCGGCGTAGGTGATGTTGTCCCGGAGGCTGCCGTGCAGCACTGGCGCGTTCTGCTCGACAAGGCCGATCTGCCCGCGGCAGTCCGAGGTGCTCAACTGCCTCCCGTCGACCCCGTTGACGAGGATCTGGCCCCGGTCCTGGGCGTAGAAGCGCTCGATCAGGGCGAAGACCGTCGACTTGCCCGCCCCCGAGGCGCCGACGAGTGCCACGTATCCCCTGGCGGGCACCGAGAACGAGAGCCCGCGCAGCACGTCCTCGTCCTTGTCGGGATACCTGAACCAGACCTCCCGCAGGTCCAGTGCGGGCGCGTCCGGCCGCACCGGGTCGCGCGGGCCGGGGTCCGCCGCCCCCGCCGGCTCGGCGGGCAGCGCGGTGACCTCGTTGATCCGCTGTAGTGCGGCCACGCCCTTCTGGAGCATCGCGCCCACCTGGAACAGCCCCACCATCGGTGCCGCGATGTAGGTGACGTAGAGCAGGAACGCCACCAGGTCCCCCAGGGAGATCGCACCGCCAGCCACGCGCGCGCCCCCGACGATCAGCACGAGGATCAACGATCCGTGCGCGGCGAACCCGATGGCCGGACCGATGATCGAGTCCAGCCGGGCGACCCGCAGGTTCGCGCGGTAGGTGGCGTGGGCCCGCTCACCGATGCGCTCCTGCTCACGCTCCTCCGCCCGCGCCGCGCGCACGGTCCTGATGGCGGTCAACGCGCGGTCGAGGTCGGCCGACATACCGCCGAGGTTGTCCTGCGCGTGGGCCGTGGCCCGACGCACACCGGACATCATGAACAGCAGGAGCGGTCCGGTCAGCAGCACCGTGCACAGCACGAGCAGGAACAGCGGGGGGTCGATCGCGATCATCATGACGGCGCCGCCGATGACGACCACGCCGCCGCTGAGCACGTCGACGATGTCGTAGGCGATGACGTCGCGCAGCAGCGTGGTGTCGGCGGTCGTGCGGGAGAGCAGGTCGCCGGTGCGGCCGCGGTCCAGGGTCCTGACCGGCAGTCGCAGCAGCCTCGCGACCATCCGCAGCCGCAGGCCGAGCACGATGCCCTCGCCGCACTGCCGCAAGGTGTAGTGCGAGAAGGCGTCGACCACGGCCTGGGCGATGAACACGGCCACCAGCAGCACGGCGGCCGAGGTGATGTCGGCCCCGACCCCCGCCGTCTCGATCGCGCGCATGGCCAGCAACGGCTCCACGAGCGCGAGCCCCGCGGCGAGGACGGCCAGCAGCAGGGCCGTCGTGATCCGGGACCGGTGCCCCCGGGTGGCCGCCAGCAGGTCCCGCACCCGGGCTCTGGGCGCGGCCCCCAGCTGGGCCGCGTCGTCCGCGGAATCGCTCTCCGAGTCCCCGCCGGAGGGATCGCTCTCCTCGTCTTCGATCCTGTGCCGATCCGACAGCGACGCGAGATGAACAGAGGTCATGCTGGAACCATTCCTTTTTGAGAACTGTTCAGTAGGGAGTTGACGCAGTTCGTGTTGGTGCACAAAGGGGTTCAACGAATTCGTTGCGGCGTGCGGAACTCCGCCCGCTCACGTGCTGACCAGGAGATCGGCCTCGCGCAGCCGCCGCACGAAGTCGTCCACGTCGGCGGCCGCCTCCTGCGCGGAGATCTCGTACAGGTCCACCAGCACGGCCACGGCCGCCCAACGCCCCGCGGCGAGCAGCGCGCGCAGTACCAAGCCCCCACAGGGATTCATCCGCCAGTAGCCGCCGACACGCTGGTCGAGCAGGACGGTGTCGTCCCGCTCCTCGACGAAGACGACCTGGGCTGCCAGGGCGAAGTCCACTCGTCACCCCATCACTTGCCGGTACCGCACTTGAGGAATCCTCAGATGCGACAGCTGGGGTGGGCTCGGCGTCCGACGCCACGACGAACCCACCCCCGCCGTTTTGGAAGGGAGCGCGCACACCCGGCCGCCGCCGGTCCGTATGCTCGGCGACGGGTAAGCGCTCTCAACCACACCGCCCGTTGACTCGGCTGTGGCCGCTGCGCGCGCGAGTACCAGTTCAGGCACAGACCTGACTGGTGGATCTGCCCATGGCCACTCCTTCCCGGACCGAGGGGCGGGCTCCTCCCCTCTAGCACATCACCGCCGATTCGACGGACATGAGTCAAACCCGCCCCGACTGGCGGTCGAATCGTGTCATCCGCATTGACACATTCGGCCCGATTTAGTTAATGCGCCTCCATCCCGTCACCCCGTTTTGACACAAAGCTTATACGCCACGGTCTCACACAATCCATGTCACTGGAGCCGAAAACTGTGACACGCCGCCTGTTCGTACCCACCGACGCGGCCGAGAAAAACCGCTCCACGGGTACGCCGAACGAGGCGACCAGGATTCGCCGTCGGCGACATCACGCCAACGCGAATCGCTCAACCGGACTCAACAGCCGTGAACCCCCACTTCGTCGCGAGCACGATGGCCTGCTGCCTGTTCTTCGCGCCGATCTGGTGGTACAGCTGCTGCATTGTCCGGTACATCTGCCGCTCGGAGTAGCCGGCGCTGCGCGCGATGCTGGCGATCGACTCACCGTGGGACAGGGCGCGGAGCCAGCCCACAGCGGCGTCGGGCAACCGCAGTTCGCTCGGCGCCTGACCCGGATGCCGCACCAGGCCGTGCGCGATGCTCACCGGGAGCAACGTCCTGCCGTCCATCGCGGTCTTCAGCACGTTGATCATCTCCGGCAGTGCCACGTCCTGCGGTGCGACCCCGTCGGCCCCGGCCGCCAGTGCACTGCGGTAGCTGGTCACCGACGGCTCGTCCACCACCACGACCACGGCGGCCTCGGGGTAGCGGGCGCGCAGGTCGGCCACCCCTTTCGACTCGCCGACCACGTCGAACTGCACCAGGCAGGCGTCCCAGATGGCTTTCTCCGTCCCGTCGAGGCTCGAGGCCTCGGCAACGTCGAACCCCTCCTTTCCCAGTCCGAGCGAGAGGCCGATCCGATAGAACGGGACCTGGTGGACGACCAGGACCGCAGGACGGTTCGGCGACTGCGCTTCGCCAATGATCGAGCTCACCACTCTCCCTAGAGCTGTCGAAAATTCTGGCCATCCCGCTGCGGGGCGACCACTCGATGCACTGCACCGAATTATCTCGGAAAACCCATGCTAGGGCTCAGGACCTGCGGGTGTGCTCGACTGGTCGGCCCACCCCGTTGCCGCGTTCGGCCGATTTCGGTCCCACCTGAACCATCGGCAAGAAGTACCCGTCGGGATGCATTTCACCGACCAACTCGCCTTGGGCCTCGATCCAGGCGTGTCCGGCGAAGGGGCCGATCCGTCGAATGCCCACGATCCACACCGGCCAGCACCCCCATGCCCGGCACAGCAGGGCCGTGGCGATCGACCGGGGCAGGCATCCCCTGGGCCCCCGGCAGCGCCGACTGACCGCCATGACGGCGTTGAACGCCCGCAGCGCCTCGGCGTGGGTGGCCGGCCTGGCCCCCAGGCTGGTCTTGTCGAGCACCGCTCGGATCCGCGCCGGGCTCCGCCGGGCCAGCGTGCGCGCCAGTGCGACCGCCAGCAATGCCTGCACGCGCAGCGCGATCGGCTGCTGCGCGGGCGGCGGGCTCAGCTCCATGGGCGTGGTCATCTCCTGCGGTCCTCCTCCTGTGCCACGTGGGGCACTACGCCGGCCTGGTCTTGAGCAGCCCCGCCGCGCCCAGTTGCGCGAGCAGGTCGTCCACGTCCGCACCCGCGGTGCCGGAACTGACCTCGTAGTGCTCGGTGATCTGCGTGACGGCCTGATCCCGGTGTCCCTGCTCCAGCAGCACTCGCAGCGCGAGCGCCGCGGTCGGGTTGAGGCTCCAGAACTGCCCCGCGCGCTCGTCGAGCAGCACACCCCCGTACGAGGTCTCGGTGAACACGATGTTCTCGCGGAGTTCGACCATGCGCGGTCGCACCGCCCTTCCTGTGTCGATCAGCGTTGTCCCTCGACCGTCCCGCGCCCGATGACCCTGCGCAGCCAGACCTCGCAGGCCATCGTCTGCTGCAACGGTTCGTGCAGGCGCTGCGGTCCGAGCGAGTACCGGCAGCCGGCTCGCAGCTGGTCGGCGTCCACGAACCCCAGGCGCGCCAGCTGGGAGTCGGCGCACAGCGCGAGCAGGTCGGCCCGGTTGTTCCGGATGCCGGCCTCCTCGTCGGCGGAGCAGTCCGCCTTGGTCGTCCGCGCGCGCAGGTGGTCGGGCACGGTGTCGCGCATCGCCTCGTTGAGCAGTGCCTTGTAGCGCCAGGGCGTCAGGCGCACCATCGGGTCCACCGACAGGCAGGCCTCGATGACGCGGTCGTCCAGGAACGGGGCCGCCATCGGGAGCCCGGTCGGGGCCACCAGCTGTGCGACGGAACGCACGAAGCGGGCGCTGCCCCTGATCGCGGACAGGTCGGCGTGCCGTCCCCTCGGGGAGGCCAGCGGTGCGATCGAACCACCGAGTTCCCTGAAGCTGTCCAGCACGAGTGCCCGCGCGTCCTCGGTGACCCACGGCGGCAGCCGCGGGGTGACCTCCCACTCCAGGTCCGGGACCGTGCGACGCGAGTGGTCCCCGGACAGCCGTCCGGACACCTCGTGCAGCCATGCCGAGTAGGGCTCCGAGCGCAGGACGGTACGCATCGAGGGCAGCACCGGCCACCGCGAGTTGAGCCGGACCGCCCGGAACAGCTTGAGCGCGTCGACCAGGTCCGACCGCGCCAGTGAGTGCAGGTGGTTCGGGGCCGCTTCGAGTACCTCGTCTCCCCCGTAACCGGTCAGGTGCACCGTCGACCCGCGCCGGGCCAGCCGACCGTACGCGGTCAGCAGCTTGGCCCGGTCCACCACGCCGACACAGGGTTCGTCCAGGTCGTCGCTGGCCGTGCTGATCCCGTGATAGGCCAACGGAAGGGCGCTGCTGGGCAGCACGTCGTGCACGACACCGGGCAACTCGCCCATCGCCATGCGCGCCCAGGCCAGGTCGTCGTCGGCGGGGTCGTAGGCCGTCGCCGTGTACGCGACGAACCTGGTTGGCTCGCGCGCCGCGAGGAAGGCCACCGCGGTGGAGTCCACCCCACCCGAGAGGTCGAAGCTGGCCACCTCCGGCCCGCGCAGCCGGGTGCGCACCGCGTCCGAGAGCGCACTGGCCAGCTTGCGGGCGCCCAGCTCCAGAGTCAGCACCGGCTCGGGCGCATGCCACCACTGGACGTTGCGCGGTCGCCCGTTCACGCCGACGAGCAGGTAGCGGTCGGCGGGCACCGGGCTCACGCCCTGCCACATCGGCACATCGTCGAGCGGGTGCGGCCGCATCGGGTCGAGCAGGCTGAGGGCGACGGCCCGCAGGTCGATCTCGGCGTCGAGCACGGCGGCCAGGACATCGACCCGGTCGCTGGCCACCACCTGGCCCTTGAGCCGGCCGTGGAAGACCCGGCGGACCCCGGAAGCCGTGCCCTGCACGCGCAACCGGTCGCGGGCGGTGGCCACCACGTGGTAGCTGCCCGCCGCGCTGCTGAGCACCGAGTCCAGGGAGGTGACGTCGTCCAGCCGTTGGGTCACGTGCGCCAGGCACTCCTGCGTCACGGAGGAGTGCCCGATCAGCGCGACACGCGAGGTTCCCTCGACAGCCACGACCGCGTGGTGCTCGGGCCAGTTGCCCACCAGCCACGGCCGGCCGGACGCGTAGGCGATGTTGTGCGCCGCGCGGTCGAGCAGTGCGTCGAGGACCTCGCCGGGTACCGGTGTGTCGGGCAGAACGACGAACCACGGCACCTCGGGTGCCAGTAAGGGGAATCGCATCGAGTCGACAAGCCTTGCTGTTGTTGGGGCACGCGTGTTCGCCGCGGCGGCCGAACAGGGGTGCGAGGTCCTCGGCAGGTCGGGGTGGTGGCGGCCAGCACGGCCGACCGCCACCACCCCAGGGTTCCCCGGGCCAGCCCACCCGGTCTCGAGCACCGGGTGCAGGTACCGGATCCAGCGCCATCACGGCGGTGTCCGCCCCTGGCCGTGGGCCGCCTCACCTCACGACGGCGGCCCGGGGATCACCTCACCGCTGGCGTTACCGTCAGCAGTCGTGGACGCGACGACGGCAGCAGTGGTCCCGGCCGTGGCCCCACTTGCCGTGGCCACCGCCGCCCTGCCCCTGCACCGGCCCGCCGGCAGTCACCTTGGCGAACGAACCAGCAGCGATGAGCGCCGGCGCCTCGTATACGGACTTCACGCTGAATCCTCCAATTGAGTGTTCCCATTGTCCGCCGGAGCCAATTTGGAATCTCCGGCCGAACACTTGACAGTCTGCCACGAGGCCATCCAGGAAAGGCCCAACAAGGGCACAGGTGATCATGCCCGCTCAGCGGGCACTGAGTGCGGGCGAGTCCGCCACGGCACCCACCGTCAAAATCTCCTGGTGAATCCTCTGAAGCTCGAGACCCGGTTCGATGCCGAGCTCAGAATTCAGCAGGTGGTAGATCGCCTGGTAGGCCGACAGGGCCTCGGCGCGCCGCCCCGTCCGACACAGCGCGGTCAGCAACTGCGCCCACGGGCGCTCGCGGGTGGGGTGCTCGGTGGTGAGCGAGCGCAACAACGGGATGACCGCCCCGCTGTGGCCGAGGGTGATGCGCGCATCGACCATGTCCTCGCTCGCCGCTCGCAGGTGCTCCGACAGGTAGGCCCGTTCCGAGCGGACCACCTCGTCGGGCAGTTCGTCGTAGGGCTCGCCGCGCCAGAGGTCGAGCGCCTCGCGCAGGTTGCCCGCGGCCTGCTCGGGCCGGCCGCCCCGCAACTGCTCGCCCCCCATGTCGACCAGCTTCTCGAAGCAGGTGACATCGAGCTCGTCCGGCTCGACGAGGATCCGGTACTCACCCGCCCGGCTCTCGATCCGTCCCATCGGCATGCGCGGCGGCAGGTCCCGCCGCAGCTGCGAGACGTAGGTCTTGATGTTGCTGGCCGAGGACCGTGGCGCGCTGCCACCCCACAGCACCTGCCTGATCGTGCCGACGCTCACCCAGGTGCCCGACCGCAACAACAGCAGGGACAACAGTGCTCGCGGTTTGCGGTGGCGCACGTGGACGGGTGCACCGTCCCACCCGCACACCTCAAGGGGCCCCAGAACACGGAAAAGCATCAGAATCTCCAGAACTCCCACACCAGGAACCAAAAGACGCGATTTTGGGCGAACTTATCGCATGTGAGCCGATCGGAGGAGAGGCCAAACCACTGGCCCCCGAAACATGCGCGAGGACTCACGACTGCGACGAACAGGTGACGAAACAGAACCGGCCCCCCAGCAAAGGAAGCAAATTCACCGGACGCCTCTCCCGCGAAAACTCACCGGAACGCGCCGTCGCTATGGTTTCGGCAAATCCGATCCCCAGAAGGGAACATCTCGTGTGCATCGCGAAACTGAGCGTGGACCGCGTCGAACTGGCCAAGGGCTCCTACTCCACCCGGCTCGTCCAGCTCGGCGAGGCCGCCGGCCTGACCCGGCACGAGGTGCACCCCCAGCCCGGAGACGTACTGCTGGCCAGGGTGACCGAGGTGGGCGAACACCGCTACCTGGAACGCCCCGACGGCAGGCTGGCCAACCTGTTCGACGACGACGAGGTGCTGCTCTGCTACGGAGAGCACGAGCAGGCCCAGGTCCCCGACGACCTCGGTCCCTGCCAGCTCGTGGCGGCCGGGGGCGTCGCGGCCCGCACCGAGCGCGAGGGCACGAAGGCCCGGACCTCGTTGGTACCGCTCGGATTGCTCGTCGACGAGGAGGGCCAGGTGCTCAACCTGCGCCGCTGGGCGATGCGGATGCCGGTGCCGTACCCGTCGCGACCGGTCACGCTGGTGATCACGGGTACCGGCGCGGGCACGGGCAAGACCTCGGCCGCGGCCGCGCTCATCCGCGGGCTGAACAAGGCGGGCTTCCAGGTCGGCGCGGCCAAGGTGACCGGAACCGGCATGGGCGTGGAGACCTGGGTCATGCGTGACGCGGGGGCCAAGACGGTGCTGGACATGACCGACGCGGGGCTGGCCTCGACCTACCGGGCGAGCCTGCCGACCCTGGTGCGGACCTTCGAACTGCTGGTGGCGCAGCTCGCGGCGACCGGGGTCGGGGTGGTCGTGGTGGAACTGGCCGAGGGCATACCGCAGGCCGAGACCGGGGCGCTGCTGGCCACGCCGGACTTCGCGCACTGCGTGGACGGGGTCCTGGTCGCGGCGCACGACGCGGTCGGGGCGGGCAGCGGGGTGGCGCGACTGCGGACCTGGGACCTGCCGGTGATCGGGGTGACCGGGCGGCTCACCCGCTCCACGGCAACGGCCGGGCAGGCCGCACAGCTGACGGACCTGCCGGTGCTCACGCTGGCGGACCTGCGCGGCCCGGAGACCGCGGGCTCGCTGGCCAAGCCGCTGGCGCGCTGAGCCCGGGCGGCGGGTGGGCGACGAGCACCGCCCACCCGCCGACGCGTCACGGGAAGGGATGCGGGTACGGGTTGACCTCGTCCGGGGACAGCGGGGCGTCCCGGTACCCGAGCAGCTGCGGCACCTGGTGCAGCCTGGGCAGGCCGTGCACCCGCCGCAGGTGGTGGCCGAAGCTCATCGGCATCGTGCCGGGAATGACCACCTTCACGCAGTGGAACCCGCCGACGCGCTGCTCCGCGGTGGTCTGGTCCACCACGATGACGTCCAGTCCCGTCGTGAGATAGCGCCGCACCAGCTCCAGCAGGTCCGCGCGCAGATCGTCCTGCTCGGCGAAGCCCGCGTTCGCGGCGATCTCCGCGAGACTCCGCGCGGGGCGGTCGGTGTCGAGGAAGTCGAACCGGTGGAAGACCTCGGGGCAGGCGTAGAGCAGCGAGTGGTCGTGCATGTGCCGTACCAACGTGGAGTCCGCGGCCATGGCCCGCGCGCGCTCGGCGTCCTGCGCGTAGCTGCGGGTGATCCCGCCCATCACCGGTCCCAGCTCGAACAACGCGTTGCGCAGGGCCTTCTCGGCGATCAGGTGCGATCCGCCGGTGCAGATGGACCTGGCGACCGCCTGCCCCTGCTCCGGGTTCACCGCCATCAGCCAGACGCAGGGGATCCGCTGCTCGACCGTGGTGTCGAAGGCCCTTATCCGCCAACCGGTCTCGTCCTCCACCCGCCTGCGGATCACCGCGATCAACCGGTCCTCCGAGGAGTCCAGGTCGATGGGTGGCACCGGCATCCTGCCGTACCAGGTCAGCAGGAACGCGTCCCGTTCGGCCACCTCCAGGATCGCGTGCAGGATGGCCTCCTCCAGGCAGCCGCCGAGCGCACACCCGTTGGAGGTCTCCATGACGAAGGTGGACCGGCGCGGCTTGACCCGGTGGATCCCGTAGTAGGCGTAGGCCTCCGGGACCAGCACCGGCTCGTCCCTTGCGAAGGAGTACCCCCACACCCAGTCCAGTTCGAGGTCCTCGTCGAAGGCGGTGAACGGGAAACCCGGCCCGTGGTTCTCCGGCGGGTGGGTGCCCAGGGTCCTCGGGTCGACCGCGTGCTCCCGGACGGCGGCGAACGAGGCGTGCACCGCGGTCCGCTTCCCGCCCGGCTGCATGCCCGCCCACCGCTCCAGGGACTCCAGCACCGAGGTGGTCAGGCTGGTCCGGTAGTTGTCGCTGCGCCCCCAGCTCCACTCCACACTGTCCGGTCCGCGCAGGCCCATCGGCGCCGCCGCCACGGCGAGCCCGGCCTGGTCGCTCAGCTCCACCCCGCGGACCAGTCCGGCCACGGGGTCGACGTAGGTGTCGAGCAGGTGCTGGTGCTCCAGCTCCGCGGAGCGCACCCGGAAGCGGTCCCGTGCGGGCTTGATGCGCCTGCTGAGCGTGATCCGCGCGCGCTCGGCGCTGTCCTCGGGCAGGTCGGCGCAGTCCGGGCAGACCGGGTCGGGCAGGAACCGGTGCCGGTTCACCGTGAGGTCGCGCAGCCCCACCCGGAGCAGGGCGCCGACCGTCCTGGGCGGGGACTCCACGTCGCCGACCCGGGCCACCTCGTCGGCCACCAGCGCGCCCACGAGGTCGCAGGCCAGGCCGGTCAGCAGCGAGGAGGGCCTGGCACGCAGCGCGGCACCGTGTTCGCGGCGCACCTCGTCGTGTGCGGCGGGGTTCTGGCGAGCCCGTCGCCTTCGCAGTTCCGCACAGGTGTGGCAGCCCGGTGTGCCAGGGGTGGTCAGCGGGCCGACGACCACGTGGCCGAGCTCGGCGACAACCGGCAGCCACGGGTGCCCGGCGGCGGTGCTGCCCGCACCCGCCGCGGCGTGCCCGCCGGTGTCCCAGGAGTCGCTGGCGAGTACCAGCGCGGTACAGCCGGGGACCCCTTCGGCGAGTGCGGTGTCGACGACCTGGGCGATCCTCAGGTTGGCCGCGGCGAGTGCGCTGTGGATCGAGGTGTGCAGGGCGCCCGACCCCGCCAGTGCGACCGATCGATCAGTCATCGAGCAACACCACCTGTGCGACGTGGGGCAGGATCCCGCTCATCTCCGGGTCGTGGTCCAGCGGCACCGCCACCGGCGTGAACCCCTTGCGGCGCAACGCGCTGACCGCGGTGGCGAGGTCCACGTCCGGGCGCGGACCGACCGGCTCGGCACCGACGAGGGCCAGCGGCAGCGGGTCCACCTTCGGTGGGGCGTACTCCGGTTGCCGGTGGATCTCGGCCTGGCAGGCCAACAGCGCGGACTCCAGCCCCTCGTGCAGGGCATCGGCGAACCTGAGTGCGCTGGCACAGCAGACGGCGGTGCCGTCGAGGGAGAGGACCAGGGTCGGCACGCCCAGTTCGCCGGTGACGTCGTGCACGGTCAGCGACCGGCCCGCGGCCGCCACCAGCCGGAGGTAGTGCGTGCCCCGGGCGTCGAGCTCACACCGGTCCAGGGCCAGCGGCACGGCCCGGTCCAGCGCGGCGAGGGTCAGTTCCCGGCAGCGCCCCACCAGGCTCGCGAGGACCGCCTCCTGCCAGCTGTACCCGGCTGCCGCACCGGAGTACACGACGTCCTGGGCCGACCCGGTGTCCAGCACCGGGAACACGGACCGGACCTCCACCTGCCGGGGACGGCCGTCGACCAGGCTCACCCCCCACAGCCAGCCGCGGTGCCCGCCCTCGACCAGCCTGGCCAGGCCCTCGTCCGGATCGGAGCCATCGCCTGCCCCGCCGTCGGTGTAGAGCAGCCTCGGGTCCACGACCATCGAGCTGTAGGCGGCGAAGGCGCGCAGCGCGGCCCGGTGCCGCGCGGTGCTGAAGTCGTGCCCGGCCGCCGTCACCGACACCTCCTCGCCCTGCACCAGGCCGAGGGGATCGGCCAGGACCGCCTCGCAGACGTTCAGCGGCAGCTGGCTGAAATCACGCTCCCCCAAGCGAAGCAGCGGTCCCACCCGGCCGTCGACCACCTTGGCCGCCCGCACCGAGAACTCCTCCTCGGACAGCGGCTCCCTGGTGGCCAGCACGGAGATCATCTGGTGGAACTCGGCGATGCCCAGCGCTCGGGCCGGCCGCCCGAACGGATGTGGCACCACCCGGTGCGAACTGCTCGCCGGGCCGCTGAAGTCCAGGCGGGTGACGCTGCGCTGGGCGGGGTCGGTGAGGGAGGTCGCCCCGGTCAGCTCGCAGAACACGCGGTGCACGAGGTGTGCCGCCATCGTGGCGGTGGCGAGGGAGCCGGGGCGCTCCGGCCCCTCGCCACCAGCCGCCCGTGGCCCCAGGACGCGGCGCCACACCGCACCCCGGTCCGTCCCTCCGGACAGCGGCAACGGCCCCACCCAGGCACCGTCGCCGTCCACGAACGCTTGAACGAGCAGCGCGCCGCTGTCCACGCAGGCACGGGCCAGCGCGTCCGCTCGGGTGGGCACGTACCGGTCGGAGACCTGCATGACCAGGCGGACCCCGTCGAGCAGGTGCATCAACCGCCGGTAGTCGGGTTCCCCGCTGAGGATGTGCTCGTTGCGCAGCACCGCGAGCCCCTGGGTGGGCGTGGGCGCGGTGGACTCGAGCTCGCTCAGGTCGGTCGGGCACTCGTCGGTGATGGCCACGGTCACCCGGCTCAGTCCGGAGCGCAGTGCCGCGTTCACCGCGGCGGCCAGGCTCCGCCCCGCGCCGATCACCAGGGTCCGCGTGCCACGGTAGCGCTGGAACCAGGAGACGGCGAAATCCCGGTAGTAGTCGACAAAACCGACCTCGGCCGCGAAGGGGGCGAGCAGCCGGGCCGGGGGCAGTTGGGTGGGCGGGGCCTCGCGCGCGACGCCCCGGTCCAGCAGCGTGCGCACCAGGCCGCCGACGAACTCGGCCCGGTCCGCGGACAGCCCGGCGAGCAGGTCGGTCAGGGAGTTCTCCCCGTCCAGGTGCGGGGCCAGCCGTCGCACCCACTGCGCGATCGAGTCCCCGGACAGCAGCACCGGCCCGTCGTGGGTGAGCCAGAATGCCCCCTCGGGCAGCGAGGCGAAGTAGGCGTCCGGTCGCAGCATCGGCCTCATCGGACGCTCTCCTGGGACGGGGCGGCGACCTGGGGCACGCTGCCGACGCAGAACGCGCCGACGCCCGCCTCCACCATCTGGTCGATGCCCGTGGCCTCGGCGAAGTACTCGTTGCCGCCCAACGCCAGCGCGCAGGGCGCCAGCCCCATGGCCGTGGCGACGAGGTACAGGGTCTGGTAGAGGACGCCGACGTTCTTGAGGGTGAGCGAGTAGCCCATGCCCTGGTACTTCCACATCACCCTGCCGAACCGGGTCGTGATCACGAACAACACCTGCGGAGCCCCCGCCCAGTTGAGCAGTGCCCGCGTCGAGGTCGCGTGCGCGGGCACCTGGTTGAGGCGGTGCTCGTACGCGTCGTAGTGGTAGAGCCCGGGTTCAAGTCCGTCCACCTTCCTGACCAACGGGTAGATCTCCAACTCGTGCACGCTGCCGCCCGTGGGGTGCGGGCGGTCCGAGACCTCCTGGCCGCCGTGCCAGCCCGCGCCGCGGACCCGCGCGCACCGGTAGAGCAGCTCGCCCAGTTGCGCCGCGGTGAGCGGGGCGTCGTCGTCGTGCTCGCGCACCGACTTGCGCGCCTCGATCGCCTCGGTGAGCGTGATGTCCTCGCGGCGTAACCGGTCGAGGTCGGGCCTGGGCAGGTCGACCAGCGGTCCGCCGAAGGGCGGCCGGCGCCCGGGCAGCGGGTCGAAGTGCCGCCTGGCCCAGTAGGTCCCGCCGAACCGGCCCCCGGACTCCGCCGCCGACCGGTTGCTGATGTGGTGGAACCACAGCTCGTGCGTGCTCCACTGGGCGGACCGCATCTGCTCCGCCTCACCCCTGGGCACGAGCAGACCGGCGCACCACAGGTCGGCCAGCAGCCGCCTGCCCACCCGGCTCGGCACGGGTTCGGCCCTGCCGGGTTCGGACAGCATCGTCAGTGCGCCGAGCCAGGCCAGCGCCCCGGGGTCGTGGAAGGTCACCTCGTAGCCGGCGACCGGGGACTCCAGCAGCATGCGATCGCCCTCGCGCCGCAGCACCGCGAACCGGGACAGGGTGCACGAGGAGGGCAGCGGATCGCCGGTGGCGACCTGGCCGGTGCCCTGCGGGAGCAGCGTGTACACCGGCTCGCCGTTCCAGCTGATCTCGGTGGTCAGCCAGCCGCCGTCGCGCAGCCGCTCCAGCATCCCGCGCACGGTGTGGTGGCTGCCGTAGCCATCGTCGGCGAGCAGGTCGGCCACATCGCACGGGGCGGCCAGCGCGCGCAGCAGCGCCGACTCCCCCGCGTCCAACTGCCCGAACGACTGGCTGAACGGCTTGGCAACCAGGAACACCTCCTGGTTGCCGCTGACTGCGCAGTGCACGCCCGGGCGCAGCAGCACGACCTCCCGCAGACCCGTGCGCTCGGTCACCAGCTCGCTCACGCCGTCTCCCCCAGTTCGACCTCGCGGGTGGCCGCGGGGTCCCCTGGCACCGGGAAGCGGACGTCCAGCGCGCGCACCCCGAAGATCTCCTCAGCGGTGTTGGCCGCGAGGTGGCACAGCAGGAACCGTTCGACCGGGGTCAGCCCGAGCCGGGTCAGGTGCAGGTAGGTGTAGTTGAGCATCAGCCGGTACTTGCCGAACCACAACCGGTCCACCTGCGAGTGCTGCCAGCTTCCCTTGCTGTGCATCGGACTGCTGGCCAGCTTCTCGAAGTACTGCCTGCTGCCCGGCGGCGGGCCGGGCGGGTCGAGGGAGATCTGCCCGGAGGCGATCAGTTGCCCGCCGAGCCTGCGGTAGGGCACCAGCGCGCGCACCCACTCGTGCACCCAGGGCACCGCGGAGCCGCCGGTGTCCAGGGAGTCGACCACCTGACGCGCCTGCGCGACCAGTGATCGCGAGTGCAGCCGGTAGTGGCGCTGCCAGGCCGGCCGCAGACCGCCCGCCTGCGGGACCCAGGACAGGAACGCCTCGGCGTGCGAGCGGAACGACACGAACCCGCGGGCATAGCCGATGCCCGACAGGGTGTGCGCCGTGGCGATCATCAGGTCGAAGGCAAGGCGCAGCCGTTGCATGCCCGACCGCAGGGCCTCGGTCATGGCGAAGGTCAGTTCCGTGGTGTCCACGTAGAAGTCGGCGAGCAGGCTGGCCGCCTCGGTGCTGCCCAGCACGTGCAGCCGCTGGTCGTACGGGGCCTCGTGTAGCGAGTTGTCCTCGGCCAACGGCTCCAGCTGGCCGCGCTCCTGTTCGGACTCGATCAGCAACCGGTGCCCGGCCAACATCTCCTCTTTGTCGTACACGGCCGTCGAGGGGTGCTCGGCCAGGTAGCCGCCGATGACCTCGTGCACGGCGGGCAGCACGAGGTCGGCGTACTGCCTGGACCCCGTGTGGAAGTTCAGGCGCAGGTGCGGACCCCGCAGCCAGTGCGGCACGTGGTACGCGCGGATCTCCGGTCCCAGCCGCTGGAACAGCGGTCGGACCGCGTCCAGCACGAGGTCGTACTTGCGGTCCTCGTAGTAGTAGACGTGCACGCTGCGCCAGGTCATGGTTCAGCTCTCCTTCACGAAGTCGGACACCGCGCGCGAGGCGAGGTAGCGCAGTGCGCTCTCACCGCCGAGCGTCACCCCGAGCCGGTTGCACATCAGGTGTGCGCACTGGTCGAGCACGGTGAGCGCGCCGTGGGAGGGCCCCAGCTCACCGGCCGGCCCGACCGGGGTGAACCGCTCGTGGGCGATCTCCTCGACCAGCACCTCGCGCGTCTTGGCCACCGACAGCGCCCACCGGGTGACCGCGCCCGACCTCGGCAGCCGCTCCATGGTCGAGGCGGTCAGCCGCATCTGCTGGACCACTGCCAGCAACCTGGCCCGCTGTTCCCCGTAGTGCCGGTCGAAGGCGACGTGCGTCTGCTCGTCCCAGCCGGGCAGGTGGGACCACGCGGCGGGATCCGCCTCCACTGTGGACACTTGGGTCTCGACCCCGCACAGCAGCCAGGTCAGCACGAGCAGAGCGAAGGCCGCCGTGTCGCGCTGTTCGGTGGAGGGACTCGAACCCAGCAGTTCCAGGGTCACCCGGCTGGACACGTCGAAGTGCTTCTCCACCGCGTGGATCGAACGCCCCGCGCCGAAGCGGTGCTCCTCGCGCACGTAGGGGATGAACTCCACGGAGTTGTTCGGGAACATCACCGGAAGCGGGGTGGTGGACTCCAACTGGGAGAGGTAGGACGAGGACTGTTCGTACTGCTCCGCGCTCATCTGCTGCTGGGAGGGGTGGTCGCGCAGGTAGTCGGCACAGGCCCTGGCGACGCACCTGCGCACCAACTCCGCGCGCCTGGCCGAGGTGGGCAGCACGCGGAAGCGGATGTGCGGGCCGCCGTCCCAGTAGCGCAGGAAGAAGTAGCGGTGCGCGAGCCTGCGCCGTTGCAGGTCCTCGGCCAGCGGAGCGATCAGGCGCACCAGCACCGAGTCCAGGTCCCCGTGGTGGAACACGTGCGCACTGACCCAGTTGTCCAGGTTCATTCAGCCCTCATTCGTGGACAGTTCGACGATGAACTCGGTGACCGAAGGGGTTGCGGGATCGGGGCAGCAGCCCAGCTCCGGTACCGGCAGGGGTTCCTCGAACACGACCTGTCCGGTGCGATCGGCCAGCAGGTGTTCGAAGGTGAGCAGCAGGAAGGGGTTGGCGAAGTCCACGAAGACGGGCTTGCGCGACTTGGCGAACAACTGGTCGGCCCACTCCCCTTCGGGTTCCAGCACGCGCACGTAGCAGCGGTCGGGGATGCCGTGCGACCGGAGCCATCCGGCCAGCCGGAGCAGGTGGTCGGCCTCGTCCCCGCCGTTCTCGCGCGCGGGAACGCTTGCGGCCGCGACGATCCAGCGGGTGCGTTGCAGCACCACGCGTCCCACCTCCACCCGGGGCAGCCGGTAGACCTCCGTCTCGTTCTCCTGCTCCTCCAACGGGTAGACCGTGGGCGCCGAGGGATTCACCAGGTGCGAGGGGCCGAACGCGGTCAGCAGCAGCCGGATCGCGGGCGGCAGCAGCGGGTCGCCCATCATGCCCAGGTGTGCCGGGCGCACGCGGATCCCCCTGCGCGGGTCCACCAGGTCGAGCAGGTCGGCGTCGGGCTCGTGGACGACGACCAGCTCGCACAGCGGGATGCGTTGGGCCGCAGGGCGATCGCTGGCGGTGAAGGGGTAGTCCACCTCCAGGGGTGCCAGCGGGGTGCGCAGGTTGACCGAGGCGTCGAAGGTGCCCGACAGCTCGGCCACGGCCAGGTCGGGCGCGGTGGAGGTCCGGTACTGCCACTCCGGCACCACCGAACCGGACTGCGCGGCCAGCCGCAGCCAGCGGGCACGGCCCCGGCCGTATCCCCCGGCAACCATGTTGACCACCACGCGCAGGTCGTCCTCGACCAGGAATGGTTGCAGGTAGCAGGCGATCGAAGCGGTGGGCCGCACCCAGGAGGGCCAGGACCCGGCGAGGTCGGCGAGCTCGCGCGGGTCCACCCGGAGTACCCCGTCGTGCTCGGGGACCGCGAGCACGGTGCGCGCCGAGTCCAGGCGCAGCTGGTACAGCTCGGCGATCCTGGGCACCGTGGACTGCTCCAGCTCGTGCGGCCACACCGGTGTGCTCGGCCGCAGGAACGGCCTGGTGGCGGCCAGCCACGGCGGGCACTGCGACTCGGGCAGCGCCAGGTCCTTTTGCACGGCCCGGTGCAGCATCGGGAACGGCACGCTCGCGCCCGCGCCGAAACGCCTACGCACGTAGGTACCCAGCGCCAGCCTGGTCGGCAGCAGCCAGTCGTGCACCGCCAGCCAGCTCCGGACCACGTTCAGGTCGTCGAGCGCGGGACGCCAACTGGCCAGTGAGCACTGCACGCGGGCGTTGGTGAACATCGCGGTCTCGTGGAAGGTCCGCTTGCGCAGCAACTCCGGCGGCGTGCTGGGCAGGTCCAGCGCGGTCTCCAGGCCCGCCATCGCCCGGGCGGCGCCGTCCCGCCGTGCGAGGCCCGCCGCGATGTCGCCGGTCTCCACCCCGTGGTCGAGGATCCTGCGCAGGTCACCGATCAGCGCGATGGCCGCCGAGTGGCCCTCGTCCACGGGCGGGATGGACTCCAGCCAGCGCAGCAGGCCGTCGAGCGGGTCGCTGGACTGGTCCGGCACGGCCGGTGAGGTGTTCAGCAGCCCGCACTCGACCAGCTTGTCCAGGTAGCCGAGCAGGTCCGCGGGATCGGCGGCCAGTTCCTCGGACAACCGCGCGCTGAGCTGCGCGAGGGTGCCGGGCGCGGCAGACGCGACGCGCATGCACTCGGACAGCGCCGGGGACAACGGGAGGCTGAGGATGGGCTCCTCGGGCCAGGGGCCGAGGAAGGTCACCGCCTTGCCGGCGACCGTCGCACTGGGGTTGAGACGGACGGGCAGCTCCGCGCGGAGCCCAGGCCGGCGCTCCAGCGCCCGCACCACGCGACCCAGCACCCTGCGGTCCAGCTCGACGACCCCGCGCACGTCCAGGTCGCCCCGGAAGCGCACCGCCGGACCGACCTCGGTCCAGGTGCCCAGCGCACAGTAGGTGAAGGTGCTGAACGGGCTGGTCTTGGCCGCCGCGCGGGACAGGAACCTGGCCAGTCCGACCAGTGTCCGCCTGCGCAGGGACCGGCGCCCGTCGGCGAGCCACTTGCGCACCTCGTCGAACAGGGCGGGGCTGGCGTGCAACAGCGCGTGCTGGAACATCGGGTGTGCCACGGCGGCGCGCAGTTCGGGCACCTTGTCCTGGTATTCCGAGTTCAGGACCGACCTCAGCTGGACGAGCAGCCGCTGTCGTCCACCCAACTGCCCCAGCCACTGGTGCACGGCCTTGGCGAGTTCCCCGGGCAGCGCGGCGGCGATCTCCTCGTTCCACTCCCGCTCGCCGGGTGTTCGCCGGTTGTGCACGGCCCGCCGCAGCGCGACCAGCCTCGGCTTCACCGGATCCGTTGACAGCGCACCGATGTGGTCGAACAACGCCTGGCCAAGGTCGCTGCCCTCGCGTTCCAGTGCCGCGTCCGCGCCGAGCAACTGCTCGACGAGCGCCCAGGAGGCATCCATCCGCAGGGGCGCCAACACCGAGGCGGGCAGCCCGGCGACCCTCGCCACCACCGGGCTCTCCACCCGGTACGCGCCCCCTGCCGCTTCGCTGTTGCCGCTGTCGTTCCTCGGACCAGCTGCCAGTACCACCGCACCATCCCTCGAAGTCGCTTTGGGGCACCTAGCGCCTGTGGGCACGGGCGCGCAGAATGCGCCCGTGCCCACAGGCCGTTTCACTACTAGTGCGAGCAGGAGCCGCCGCAGGAACAGGAGCCGCCGCCACCGCAGAAGCCGCCGCCACCGCAGCTGCAGCTACTGCTGCTGCTACCGCCACCGCAGAACCCGGAGCAGAAACCCGAGGAGTCCGAGGCGCCGTTCTCCGCCATGCCGTGACCGACGGTCAGGGACTCGACGGTGAGCCCGCGGTCGGCGAGCTCGAAGACGTCCATGGGCAGGTCAGCGATGTCGAACCGAAGAGAACCCACGTTAGCCATCACGCATCTCCTAATCTTGTTTGTGACCAAAGAATTGCGAAGGACCCGAACGGCCGCGGGGCCACGAGAACCGGGTCACCCGCACCTGAATCCCCGGCCGAGTAAACGGCGAGGAGCGAGGATTCAGTGTTCTGAACGAACAATTCAACCCTAACGAACAGATCAAAAATCACACAGAGGCCAATCGACCGGCCCCTCCGACAATTGATTGGCAGCACAAAGGAAAACCAGGTTCCCTCACGCGGCGGTGCGCATCACCCGCGTGCCCCCGTGGTCCTGCAACGCCTGCAACGACCCGCGGGCGACCAGCACGGGGGGCGCTCCCCCACCCCGGGGCGGACCACCCCGGCGACGGGCGTTGAGCTTGTCGATCACCAGGGCCGCACCGAGCACGCTCGCGAGGGCGAGCGCGAAGCCGCCGCCGATGTCGGTGGCGTAGTGCTGGTGGGTGGCGACCAGCGCGAGCGCCATCGTGGCGCACTGCGCGAGAACCCCGCACAGCAGCAACACCCTGAGCACACGCGGGTACCTCCTCGACGTGTCCAGCAGCAGAACCGCGACCACAGCGCACACCGAGGCGGTGGCCGAGGTGTGACCACTGGGAAAGGCCAGTGAGCCGCCAAGGGTCCGCCCCACGACGGGCTTGACCACCAGCTCGGTCAGCAGCACCGCCGCGATCGGCCCAACGAGCGAGAGTTGAGCCATCCTCGGATTACCGCTGAGCAGCCCGCCCAGGGTGAGACCACCGACCACCATGGCGAACGGGACCGGGTCCGCCATTCGAGCCACCCAACCCAGCAGCGGGTTGTTGTCCACCACGCTTCCCCGCAACAACCGCGAAACCAGGTCGTCCACCCGATCGGGCTCACTGCCACCGTGCAGCAGTACCCCCAGGGCCACCACCACTCCCGCGCACAGCGCAACGGTGACCAGGGCGTGAGTTCTGAGCCGATCGGGCAGCAGTACGTGTGATTCGTGACGTTGTTCTTCAGCGTTCACGCCTCACGCTAACCCGCCCGAGTGCGGCACAACCGGTTGTCCTCCCGCCGGCCGACGACCATTCGGAGTCCACACGAATGCACTACCCGTGCGCGATCCGGGCCGGCACTGCGCCGGAGGAGTTCCGCCAGGGCATCAGCATTCGGCGCAGGGATCCGACTACCGTTGTGGCGTATGTACGCTTCCGTTCGAGCGGTACATACTTCTGCTTGGACACGATCCGCACACTGCACAGAGCTCCTCCACCGGACTTCGTGCGAACAACACCTCTTCGAGTGCTGGCCCGAAGGCGTGCGACAACTCGCCCCAGTCCGTTCACACGCTCGGCGCAGCGCCGGGTGACCATCCCCACCGCTTCTGGTGCCGTGTGCCCTTCTCCCCTCCCTGGAAGACGGCACCAGCGCGGTCGGACGGCGGCACGGCCGTTTCCCCGTTCCCGTGCCGGTCGCCGCCGTCCGGCACTGCGGCCGCGGTGGGGTCGGGACGTTGAGCGAATCCCCCGGCCTCACCGCGCCCCAGCACCCAGACCAAGGAAGAGGTGAACCAAGATGTCCGACGCTGCCGCCACCTTGCACAAGACCGTGGAACGCATGGAGGCCAGAGCACTGGCCTACCAACGCATCTACTCGTGGCCGGCGTGCGTCGACCCGTCGAACGGCGCTCTCATGCTCGCGCTGCACGCGGATCTGGACGCGATCACGGTCCCCGCCGAACTCGGCGTGCGGACCCAGCGAGTGCTGTGCCTGCGGATGCTGGCCGGACCGGTGCTGTTGCTGCCGACGGGAAGCGGCACGACAGGACCGGACTGGCTGTTCCTCACCGGACCCGCACAGGCCCTGCGCCACCGCACGATCGTCGAGCTCGGCCGTATCGGGGCGCGCTTCCACCAGCGGTCCACCTTCGTCCCGCTGCCGCCGACCAGGGTCAACGGCTCCGAGGTGCGCTGGTCCACCTCACCGGTCAGCGGCCGTGAGCTGCCGCCGTGGGCTGCCGTGATCGCGGCGCTGCGGTCGGCGGCGCTGGGCTGCACGCAGTAGTGGACGCCGCCTGCTGCATGTTCGCCTTCCTCGTCATGATCTGCGCGGCCGCGGGCCCACTGCTCGTCGACCTGACGACCGCCGTTCGGGACTGGCCTTCCCGCAGGCCGAACCGGTCCTGTCAGCGCAACGCCCCACCCTGTCGCGGCAGCGGTACTGACCGGGCGGCCGTCAACCGGCTGCTCCGGCTCGCGCTGGCCCCGTGCGAGCACCGCTGCCGACAGGCACGACCAACACCGCGATACACCAACAGCACAGTGAGTACCGAGCGGGAGCGCTAGATGGAATACCCCCAGTGGGGAAACGGGTCCGTCAACGGTCAGGCGCACAGCGGAACGCTGCTGCCTGACACAACGGGCCCGGAGGTGCACCTGGTGGGCGGCAGCCGCGCCGAGGCGATCAAGCTGGCACCGGTCGTGGACTGGATGCACCGACGGGCGAGGATGCGTCCCGTGCTGGTGGACTCCGGTCAGCACGACTCGATGTTCGAGCAGGCCCTCGGCTCCTTCGCGCTGCGGCCGGACCTGAGGCTGCGCAACGACCAGGGCTGCACGGGGCAGGCGAGCCACGCCGAGCAGCTCAGCGGGATGGTGCGCCTGCTGGACGAACACCTGATGCTGCGCAGGCCCGCGGCGGTGGTCGCGCAGGGCGACACGACCACCGCGCTGGCCACGGCCCTGGCCGCGTTCTGGCGCGGCATCCCGGTGGTGCACCTGGAAGCGGGCCTGCGCAGCCACAACGTGCGGGCGCCCTTCCCCGAGGAGACCACGCGCAGGCTCGTGGCCCAGGTGAGCACCCTGCACCTGGCGCCCACCTCGCGGGCGGCGGAGAACCTGCGCTCGGAGGGACTGGGTGGCTCGGGCGTGCTCACGGTCGGCAGCACCGCGGTGGACGCGGCCATCCGGGTGAGCGGGCGGCCGGTGGCGTTCACCGATCCCCGGCTGGAGGCCGTGGAGTGGCGTGCCCGCTGCGGGAACTGCCGCCTGCTGGTGGTCACGGTGCACCGCCAGGAGTCGTGGGGCGCCCCGTTGGCCGGGGTGCTCAACGCGCTGACCACGTTGTTGCAGCGGCACCCGGACCTCGAGGTGGTCCTGCCGATCCACCCGCACCCGGCACTGCGCAAGCAGGTCATGACGGGCTTGTTCGGCACCGACCGCGTGCACGTGACCGCCCCGCTGCCCTACGACGCCTTCTGCCGTCTGCTGTCGACCGCGCGCCTGGTGCTGACCGACTCGGGCGGTGTCCAGGAGGAGGCCCCGATCTTCGGCGTGCCCGTGCTCGTGCTGCGGGAGAACACCGAACGGGTGGAGGCCGTCGAGGCGGGCTGCTCGGTGCTGGTGGGCACCGAGCACCGGCGCCTGGCCGACCACGTCTCGCGGCTGCTTCAGGACAGCGCCGACCGCCAGGCGATGGTCTACGCGGGCAACCCCTTCGGTGACGGGCACGCGGGCCACCGAGTCGAGCACGCCATCGCCTGGATGCTCGGGCTGGAGCAGACTCCGCCCTGTCCGCCGCAGTCCGTGCGGTACACCCCGTCCGAACGGCTGCGCACCGAGTGACCCCGCCCGGTCCGGCCGCGGTCGCGGCCGGCCACACCGCGCGCGGGCGGTGCCCGTTCGGGGCGCGGCCATTCGGCCGACCAGATCGGGTCGACCGGCCCCGCCGATGTGTGACACCGCCAGCGGCAGACGTCCCGCCCCACACGCGCTAGCGTGGACAACGCACTCGTCGGCCCGATTCCAGGAATGCGACGAGCGCTCAAGTCAACAACTGACACCGCCGCCGGGCACTGAAACCGGCGGCGGTGGCACATCCACTAGAACAGCACTCCGAATGATCTTGGATACAGCACGGCCTAATATGCCGATTGCCGTCGAATTTCCCTCAGATGCACCGAACCTGCCTGCGACAAAACGTCGACAGCAGGTCCCCGCACCACACTGACAGGAGAACCGGAAGTGGAGGCCAAAGAAACCTTTGAGCTGATTTCTGAATTGATTAAGTCCAGCCGAGAAGAGAACAACCTCAGCCAACGCCGCCTCGCCGAAGCGCTGGCAGCGGCCTCGGGCCAGGATACGATCACCCGATCGGACGTGTCGAGGTGGGAACGCGGCAAGCGGATTCCGACGAGGCACTGGCTGAACTGGATCAGCCAGGTTCTCGATGTTCCGCTGTCCCGCCTGGAATACGCGGCGAACTGGTCGCGCAGGTACCGCACGATGACCGACACGGCCGCCGCGCTCCGCGAGGCGCACAAAGTGGCGCCACTCAGCACCCGGCCGCAGAACCACACTGCGCCCACCGCCTGGGAATACCCGCAGGACAGGACGGGATAGGCCTATCCGTTCAGGGGCCAAGTCCTTGGCCACTTATACGGACGACGTCTCACGGTCAAGCTATTCACCGAGGTTCGAAGAATCGATTGCGGGCCTCGAAAAGATCAAAATATTTCCACTTGCACCAGTTTAGGAGAAGACCATGATGCGTTCCCTCGCTGCCATCGTGGCGGCAGGTGTCGCTGCTGTGTCGCTGCTGTCCGGCACCGTCGCCAACGCGGCCGAAACGACCGCGGTCAAGGCGACGACTTCCTTCACCTTCGTCATCGACCAGTTCGCTACGAGGGGCCCGGCCGGACCCCAGGACCAGTACATCCAGATCAAGAACATCAGCCTGGTCGCCCAGGACCTGAGCAACTTCAAGATCTCGGCTGCGCCGAGCTTCTCGCAGATCTTCGACCTGGCCACCATCCCGCTGGGCACGGTGCTTCAGCCGGGCCAGGTGTACGTGGTGGCCAACGCTCAGGGCTACAGTGGCGGCGTGGTGGACCAGTACTTCACCACGACCATCCCGCTGACCGACCAGACCGGCATCGCCCTGGTCACCCCGTCGAACGTCAGGATCGACTCGGTGGGCACCACCCCGCTGTCCCCCTTCACCGTGGGGCGTCCGGCCACCCCGCTGACCTCGAACGCCCCGCTGGCGCTGGTGCGCCACTCCAACACCGGCAACAACGCTGCTGACTTCAGCGTCGCGATGCGGACCCCGGGTGTTCCCGGGCCCGTGACTGTCTGAGCACACCGCTGAGCAGCCACTGCCACTGACACGAGGAGCTCGGGTCACTTCGGTGACCCGAGCTCCTTGTCGCGCCTGGTCAGTTCTCACGCGGGCCGAACCGGCGGTGCAGTGCGCGCACCGGCGCCGGAGCCCACCAGTTGAGCCGGCCGCCCAGTGACATCAGTGCCGGTACCAGTACCGGCCGCACGATCAGCGCGTCCAGCAGGACCGCCAGCGCGGCACCCAGACCGATGAACTGGATGAACGACACCTGAGAGGTCACCATGGCGAAGAAGGACACGCACAGCACACCCGCGGCGGCGCTGATGACCCGCCCGCTGGAGGACAGCCCCAGGACGACCGCCGAGCGCAGGGGCAGCCCCTCGTTGTGCAGCTCGGTGATCCGCGCGAGCACGAACACCTGGTAGTCCATGGACAGCCCGAAGCTGACGCAGAAGACCAGCACGGGGAACACTACCGACATGGTCGTCGGGGTGAAGCCGAGCAGGCTGGCGAGGTGTCCGTCCTGGAAGACCCAGACCAGCACGCCGAACACGGCGGCCATGGTGAGCAGGTTGATCAGCAGCGCCTCCACGGAGAGCAGCACGCTGCCGGTGAGCAGGAGCAGCAGCGCCAGCGCGGTCAGGGCGATCAGCCCGAGCGCGAGCGGCACGCGGGCGGCCACCTCGTCGCTGACGTCGACCAGCTGGGCGGGTTGCCCGGTGACCAGCACCGAATGACCGCCGGGGACCGGTACGGCCCGCACCTCGCGGGCGATGTTCGCGGCGGCCGAGGAGTAGGGCTCGACGTCGCTGACGACCGACAGCCAGGTCGAGTCCCCCAGGCGGTGCAGGTCGCGCGCCATGGCCGGGGTGGGCGATCCGTACGCGTACGAACCCGCCGCGCTGTCCACCCGGCGAACCCCCGGCACCCTGGACAGCGCGCTGGCGTAGTCGGCGACCTGGCTGGTGCTGCGCGCGGTGGTGGGCCAACTCTCGGCGACGACCGCGAGCGAGCCCATTCCGCCGGTGGCGAAGTGGTCGCGCAGCTGGTCGGCGACCTGGCGGCTCTCCGCCGTCGTGGGCAGCACCCGCTCGTCGGCGAGTCCGAAGTGGACGTGCGAGATCGGGATGCTCAGCAACAGCAGTCCGGCCAGTACGGGAACCCCGAAGGACAGCGGTGCACGCAGCACCTTGCCCGCCACCTTGCCCCAGAAGCCCACGTCCGGCTCGAGATGCACCGCCCGGCGCCACGGCAGTCGGCCCCGGTTTACGCGGTTGCCGAGCAGGGCGAGCAGGGCGGGCAACGCCACCAGTGCCCCCGCGACAGTCACGGCCACGACCGCGACCCCGGCGTAGGCGAAGGAACGCAGCAGGTATTGCGGGAACACCAGCAGGCAGGACAGGGCCACGGCCACCGTGGCCCCGCTGAACACGATGGTGCGGCCCGCGGTGCGCATGGTGACCACCAGTGCGGAGGTGGTGTCGGGCCGCCTGCCGAACTCCTCGCGGTAGCGGGAGACGAACAGCAGGCTGTAGTCCACGGCGAGCCCCAGACCCAGCGCGATGGCCAGGTTCACCGAGAACACCGAGACGTCGTAGAACAGCGCGAGTGCCCGCAGCACGCCGAGCGTGCCGATGATCGAGAGGATCCCGATGAACAGCGGGAGCCCCGCCGCGACGACGGTGCCGAACACGATCAGCAGCAGCACCAGGGTCAGCGGGATCGCCACGGACTCCGCGGTGGCCAGGTCCTTGGTGGCCTGGGCGTTCATGTCGTTGTTGGCCTGGGTCACCCCGCCGAACTGGACGCGGACCGGTCCGGCCGCCCGGCTGAACCGGGTGTGCAGCCGCTGTACCACCTTCGCGCTCTGGTCCTCGTCCCCGCTGACCCGCAGCATGATGAGCGCGCCGTAGTTGCCTCGGTTGCGCAACTGCTCGACCGGGGTGTCCCAGTAGGACGCCACGAGGTTGACCCCGGGTTCGTTGGCCAGCTTGGCGGTCAGCTCGTGGCCGATGTCGGTGATGTCGCGGTCCTCAAGCCCACCACCGGTCTTCTCCACGTACACGACCAGGTTCGGGTTGGCCGCCGGGAACTTGTCCGCGAGGATCCGACTGCCCACAGTGGACTGCGAGTCCGGCAGGTCGTATCCGCCGACCTTGAGCGAGGACAGCGCGTCCACACCGAGTACACCGGCGATCACGATGAACAACAGGCTGACCAGGAGCACCACCTTGGGCCTTGCCACCACCACGCTGAGCAGTCCTCGTGGCACGTGGTCGGGCAGTGCCTGCGACCCGATGAAGGTCGCGGTGGTCCTGTTGTTTTGCTCTACCAAGGAAGTCACCTGTCACAGAGAAGTAGGGTCTTTTTCGGGTGGGTCATTCGCAGACCGCGAAGGACTCGCGGGGCAGGTCGAGCCGGTCGAGTTCGCCGGCAAGGGCGTCGACCACGTAGGCGATCTGTTCGGGGCTGTGCTCGCTGGTCACGAAGAACCTCAGCCGCGCCTGGTGCTCCTCCACCGCGGGGTGCAGGATCGGGCAGACGCAGATGCCCCGCTCGCGCAGGGCGTCGGCGAGCAGCACGCACCGCAGCGAGTCACCGACCAGGCAAGGCACGATCGGGGTGTCGGCGCTGCGTCCGGTGCGGACGCCGGCCTGCACGGCCAGGGTGAGGAACAGTTCGGACCGCTGGTGCAGCCGGGCGATGCGGTCGGGCTCGGCGCGCAGCTGGCGGATGGCGGCCAGCGCGGCGGCCGTGTTGGCCGGGGTCATGCCCACGCTGTAGACGAAGCCCGGCAGCGTGTACCGCAGGTAGTCGATGAACTGGCCAGCGCCCGCGATGTAGCCGCCACAGCTGGCGAACGCCTTGGACAGGGTGCCCATCCACACGTCGACCTGGTCCCGGTCCACCCCGAAGTGCTCCCCCACCCCGCCGCCGCCTCGGCCGAGCACCCCGATGCTGTGCGCCTCGTCCACCATCAGCAGCGCACCGTGCCGCTTCTTGATCCGGATCAGCTCGGGCAGGTCGGCGATGTCCCCGTCCATGCTGTAGACGCCCTCGACGACGATGAGCACCCGGCGGAACCGGTCGCGGACCTGCACGAGCATGGCGTCCAGCGCGTTGAGGTCGGCGTGTGGGAAGGGCCTGCGGGTGGCGCCGGAGAGCCGGCACCCCTGCAACACGCTGTCGTGCGCGAGCGAGTCGTGCACGATGAGGTCGCCGGGGCCGAGCAGGTGGCCGATCAGGGTCACGTTGGTGGCGTGCCCGCTGACCAGCGTCAGCGCGTCCTCGGTGCCGAGCAGACCGGCCAGCTCGGCGTCCAGTTCGCGGTGCGGCGGGCGGTCACCGGACAGCATCCGGGCCGCGGAGACCGAGGAGCCGTAGCGGTCGATGGCCTCCTTGGCCGCGGCGTTGACCGCCGGGTGGCCGGACAGACCGAGGTAGTTGTAGCTGGCGAAGGAGATCAGCTCGCTGCCGTCGACGGTGGTGCGGTCGCGGGCGTTGCCCTCGTGCACCAGGAAGTAGGGGTTGCGGATCTCCAGCCGGTCCATCAGCCCGATCCGGTCGAGGTTGTCCCGCACCTCGGGGAAGGCGGTCAGCTCGGTGTGCTCGGGCGAGAGCACGGCCACCTCGGCCTTCGCGGGCAGCGCGATCTCGGTGCTCACGGGCACCGCGACCTCGGCGGGTGCCGCGGCCCCGACCTGCTCGACCACGGCGCGCACCAGGCTGGTGACCGTGGTGTCCCCGTTGAGGACCGCCTCGTCCAGCGACAACTGCGGCCACCGCCGCCGCAGGCCCGCCACGAGGTCGGCGAACATGATCGAATCGAGGCCGAGATCGCCGCCGAGGGCCTGGTCCTCCGCCAGCCGTGCGACCGGGTAGGCACTGATCTCGGCCAGCACCTGGAGCACCTGGGCGCGTACCTGCCCGGCCTGCTCGCCGCTCGGCGGCTGGTGCGGCCTGACCTGTTGTGCGGTCGGCTGTTCCGGCACGGACTCGACGGCCTGCCCGGGCACCGCCCTCGGCTCGGGCACCGCACCGCCCGCCCAGCGCAACACCCGCAACTGCTCGCGCAGCAGGGCGACCATCTCGTGCATCTGTGGCTCCTCGGGATCAGGGGAACTCAACGGGGTGCCGACGGGCACCGCAGGGACCGCGTTCGCACCGGCACCCCGACCGCAGCGGATCGTGTAGCGCCGTTGGGCCAGCGGTGAGGGCGGCAGGGTCACCAGGTGCCGCTCACCGGATTCGAACAGGGGCCGGGCGTCCACCGGGACGCCCAGGACCGCCAACCGGCCAAGGCCGAGCAGGAAGCTGCGCCCGTCATCGGGTGCGGCGCCCGCCGTGCCGACGAAGTGGCAGGCCGTGGGATCGGCGAGGGACCGCCTGGCAATCGACAGCAACCCGGTTCCGGCGTAGGGCTGGACGAACACCCGGCCCCCGGCGGCCTCGGCGGCCGACACGGCCGAGCTGAAGCGGACCGGTGCCGAGACCGACCTCGACCACTGCTGACGCACCTGCTCGACCAGGGTGAGGCGGGTACCGCTCACGGTGGAGAAGAAGGCACGCTCGGGCGCGCGCAACGGCAACCGGTCGATCAGCTCGGTCAACCGCCGGTCCCCCTCGGCGACCAGCGGGGAGTGGAACGCGTGGGACACGGGCAGTGTGGTGGCGGCGACCCTGCGCTGGTCGCACCGCGCGGCGAGCGCACGCAGCGCGGGCACCGAGCCGCTGGCGACGACCTGGGACGGGTGGTTGAAGCAGCCGGGCCAGACCTCGCCGATGCCCTCGGTCAGCTCGGCGAACAGGTCCTGATCGGCTTGCAGCGCAAGCATTCCCCCTGTGCCGGGCGGCGCGGTCGCCGACACGGCAGCGCCCCGCCGCACCAGGAACTCGACCGCGTCCTCGCCGTCGAGCACGCCCGCGGCGACCGCGGCGCCGAACTCACCGACGCTGTGCCCCACGGCCATGTCGCCACGAACCCCGCACACGGCCAGCAGTTCGGCCGCCGCCACCCCGACCAGTCCCAGTGCCGCCTGCCACAACCGGGTGTCCGCGAGCGCGTCCGGCGAGTCCGCGCCGGTCCGGCGGGAGTCCCAGACCAGTTCGGCCGCCGACTCGCCCGCGACGGTCAGCACCCGCGCGTCGAGCCGGTCGACCACCTGGCGGAACGCGCTGAACCGTCGTCCCAGATCGCCGAGCATGCCGAAGGTCTGGGTCCCCTGGCCCGGGAAGACCAGCACGAGGGTGCGACTCTGCTCGGCCAGCGGGGCGCGAGCGGCCAGCACACCGGGAGCCAGCTCCCCTTCCTCGCCCGCGCGCAGTGCGGCGGCGGCGCGCCCGAGGCAGTCCTGCAACTGCTGCCGATCCGCCGCGACGAAGGCCAGGCGGGCGCTGAGCAGGGCACGGGTCGCCAGCGTGTAGGCCACCTGGCCAGCCGCCAGCGAGGCGTCGGCGGCCACCAGTTCGCGTAATCGGTCGGCGTGCTCGGCGAGCAGGGCGAGGTTGTCGGCGGAGAGCAGGAACAGGTGGGGCTGCTCGCGCTGGGACACCGGTGCGGCAGGCGCCTCCTCCAGCAGGACGTGGGCGTTGGTGCCGCCGAAACCGAACGAGCTGACCGCGGCCCGCCGGGGGTGCGCACCCGGGTGCTGCCAGTGCAGTGGGCGGTCCGGGATGCGCAGCCCGGCGCCGGTCAACGCGGCACACGGCTGGGTGGGCGGCTGCGGCGGTATCGTCGCGTGGTGCAGCGCGAGCGCGGCCTTGACCAGGCCCGCGATGCCCGAGGCCGCCATCGTGTGCCCGATCAGCGACTTGACCGAACCCAGGTAGGTCCTCGTGCCACCCGGCCGGGCGTCGGCGCGGCTGGCCACCAGGGACTCGATCTCGACCCGGTCGCCCACGGCGGTGCCCGTGCCGTGCGCCTCCACCAGCCCCACGGTGGTGGGGCACACGCCCGCGTCCACGTGGGCGGACTCGATCGCGGCCAGCTGCCCGCGCACGCTCGGCGTCATCGGGCCCTGGGCGTGGCCGTCGTTGGACGCCCCGATGCCCTTGATCACCGCGTACACGCGGTCGCCCGCGTGCACGGCGTCCGCCAACGGCCGCAGCACGACCATCGCGCCGCCCTCACCGAGCACGAACCCGTCGGCCCGTTCGTCGAAGGGACGGCAGACACCGGCGGCGGACACCGCGCCGACCCGGCACAGGCTCACCAGCCCGTCCGGGGTGAGGTTGAGGAAAACACCGCCGACCAGCGCGACGGTGCAACTGCCGGACCGCAGGTGCTGCGCGGCCTCCTGCACCGCTATCAGCGCGGAGGAACAGGCGGAGTCAACCGCCAGCGCGGGGCCGCCCAGGTCGAAGGCGGAGCTGACCGAGCAGGCCGCCATGTTCATCAGCGTCCCGGACAGGGAGAACGCCTGTAGCGGGGCGATCGCGGCGTCCGAGGCCCGCTCGACCGCCGCGGCCAGGGCCGCGTCGCGGCTGCCACCGTGCAGTGAGCCGTCGGCCAGTTGCAGCGCCCGCAGCTTGGTCGCCGCCAGGTCCTGGTAGTCCGAGGAGTTGAGCCCGACGAACACCCCGGTGGAGGCCCGGTCGAAGCGGTTGCGCTCCCAGCCCGCGTCCTGCAGCGCCTGCCTGGCCAGGTCGATCATGAGCCGGTGTTGCGGGTCCATCGCCACCGCCCGGCGCGGGGGTATGCCGTAGTGCGCGGGCGCGAATTCCTCCACCTCGTCGAGAAAGGCGACCCGGTCGGTGTACGCCTTGTGCGGCGAACGCCGGTCGACGGGGTCGAAGAAGGTCTCGTGCCGCCACCGTCGCTCTGGTACGGCACGGAACTGGTGCCGAGCCCCCCGGATGAGGTCCCAGTAAGCACCGGTGTCGGCCGCGCCGGGAAATCGGCAGGCAATGCCGATGATTGCGAGATCCTTCACCAGCCGCCTCCGGGCACGGTCCCGCCAGCGGTGAAGGCATTACTGTCATTCCAGCGAAAGAATGACAACCAGCCTGGAAGTAAGTCCACGCGGGTCAGTCTGCTTGCTGCCAAGCACCGACAGAAGGGGGCCACACCAGCGGCCCCAAGCGCTACCGCCCCACCGAACGGACTCCCGATCCGCGGGCAGCTCTGGTCATCGGTGATCGCTCGCTGGCCACTTCCTTTCGCCGAGGAATGCCTCCGCGCCGCCAACTCCGGCGGCCCAGACGAGTTCACGCACCAACTTGCTCCGAAAGCAGAGCAAACCCAAGAGGCCGCACCACTGGCCACCACGACCCGCACTCACAAGCATGGCGTGTTCTGGCATTTGGCACAGGCACGCCACGCCTTTCTGTTCACAGACAAGGGAAAACCTTGACACAATTGAGGCGAGTGATCCTCACAGAATCGGAACTCAGCGACCCCACGAACGGCGAACACTGCATGATCAAGGCACCACGTCACAGCAACCAGCCCGTCGCCCTGTCGAGTTTCGTCGGACGCAAGCAGGAGATCGCCAGAGCGAAGAGAGCACTCTCCGTCGGTCGGCTGCTGACACTGGTCGGTGAGGGCGGGATAGGCAAGACCAGGTTGGCCCAACGGGTAGCCAAGAACATGCAGCGCTCCTTCGGGGACGGGGTCTGGGTGGTCGAGCTCGCCAACCTGACCGATCCGGCGTTGCTGGCGTGTGCGGTGGCCACCGCGTTCGGCATCGGTGACCTGTCACTGGGCAGCGTCGAGCACGCGGTGCGCGACCACCTGACGGACAAACAGGCGCTGCTGGTACTGGACCAGTGCGACAACCTCCTCGGCTCCTCGGCCGACCTCGTGGAACGCGTGCTGGCCGCGGCCCCGGGCGTGCGCGTGGTTGCCACGGCACGGCTGCCGCTGGAAGCACAGGACGAACGGGTGATTCGGGTACCGCCCCTGTCACTGCCCAGTGTGCAGGCCCTGCGGCAGCGCGAGGTGCTGGACCGCGAACTGCTGTTCGGCTACGAGTCGACCCGGCTGTTGACCGAACGGGCGGGCGGCGCGCTGGTGGGCCCCGGGCTGACCCCGGACGAGGTCTTCGACGCGGTCCAGGTGTGCCAGCAGCTCGAAGGTGTCCCGCTCGCCATCGAGATGGCCGCGGCGAGGCTGCGCACGATGTCGCTGTGCCAGCTCAACGAACGCCTCAACGGCCGACTGCGCGTGTTCACCAACGAGGGCAGGGCCGTGACCGCGCAGCACACCGCGGTACGGGCCTCGATCGGGTGGAGCTACGACCTGTGCGCACCGGCGGAACAACTGCTCTGGTCCCGGCTCTCGGTCTTCGCGCCGGGCTTCGACCTCGAGGCGGCGCAGGACGTCTGCTCCGGTGACGGCATCGAACGCGATGCCGTGCCCGAGCTGCTCATCAGGTTGGAGGAGCGGGCCGTTCTCCGCAGGCAGCGTGGGGACGCACCCGGGCGAACGCGGTTCCACGTGGCACACCAGGTGCGCCGACACGGCGGGGAAAGGCTTTCCGCGTCCGGGGAGCAGCGCGGGCTGCGCGCCCGGCACCTGCACTGGTACACGCGGTTGTGCGAGCGAGCGGCGGCCGACTGGTTCGGCCCGATGCAGCGGGAGTGGCACGACCGGGTGCGCATCGAGTACCCGAACATCAGGCTGGCCCTCCAGTTGTGCGTCTCCGACCGGGAGTACACCCGGGACGGACTGCGGTTGGCGGGATCGCTGTGGTTCCTCTGGACGGTGCTCGGCAGGCTCACCGAGGGCAAGTACTGGCTGGACGAGTTGCTGCGGCTGGACACCGAGCCGAGCCTGGCCCGGGGCAGGGCGCTGTGGGTCCGCGGCTGGATCAACGCCCAGCTGCGCGACGAGCAGGGCTCGGCCACCGACGCCGCCGAGTGCGGCGTGATCGCGGGCTTCCTGGGTGATCGCAGGCTGTCCGCCGACAGCCTGCACATGAGCGGACGATCGGCGCTGTACCGCGGCGAACTCGGCAGTGCCGCGACGCTGTGCAAGCAGGCGTGGGAGGTGTACAGCAGACAGGCCAACGTCGACGGTATCGCCGCGATGTCCCTGGTGCTACAGGGATTGGCGGCGTGCATGAGCGATGACCTCGACCTCGCGGACTCGGCGGCGGCCCTGTGCCTGGACATGGGCTCGGAGCGCAGGGAGGAGTACGTGCGCTCCTGGGGCACGGGGTTGCTCGGGTTCGTGCACTGGCGCAGGGGCGACAACGGCCGCTCCGCGTCACTGCTGCGCAAGAGCATGCACGCCAAGCGAACCCTGCGGGACCTGCACGGGCTCACTGTCGTGGGCGAGTTCCTGGCCTGGCTGCTGGTGTCCGAGGGCTGCTGCGCCGAGGCCGTGCACCTGTTCGGCGCCCTGGACAGGTTGCAGTCCCGGACCCGGTCCCCGCTGGTCGGTTCCGAACGCTTCCTCTCCTACCACGACAACGCGATCGGCACCGCGCGCGATGCCATGGGCGAGGCGGCGTTCACCGCGAGCCTCGCCAGCACCGGCGGCCTCGCCCCGTTGGAGGCGCTCGACCGCGCGCTGTACGGCGAGAGCACCCACCTGCCCACCCGCAAGCAGGCCGGGACGCCCTGGGCCCCGCTGACGCTGCGCGAGCGGCAGGTGGCGGAACTGGTCTCCCGCGGCCTGCCGAACCGGATCATCGCGGAGACGCTGCGCATCGCCGCACGCACCGCGGAGGGGCACGTGGAACACATCCTGGTCAAGCTCGGTTTCAACTCACGAGCCCAGATCGCCGCCTGGGCGGTCGAACAGCGGCGCAGGCTCGATCTGCGCACCAGGGGCTGAGGCCCCCCGCAGCGCCCCGGTGTGGCAGGACTTCCTCTCTCCCCGGCAGAGAACTGCCGCCGCGGTCACGGCGAGCACGTGCCTGGCATGACGTGACGGGTGCTCATCCGCTCCCTGTCCGCGTGGGATGGACTTTCGCCTCTGCACAAACGATCCCGGCGATGCTGCGCTGGCACGAGACCAACACGGGAGCGGAGTGGGCGCGATGATCGGATCCCCGTCATCCAAAAGAGTTCTCGTCGGAACCGATGGTTCGGTGATCGCCCGGCACGCCGTCGAGTGGGCCGCCGCGGAGGCCGCTCGCCGCGGGGCGGAACTGACGATCGTGCACGTGCGACCGGGCAGCGACCTCGATGCGCCACGTCTGCCAGCGCTTCCCGCCGACACCGACATCGCGTTCGCGCGGTGCCTGGCCTGGCTCAACGAAGCGGTGGCAAGCGCAGTCCAGGCGGCACCGGGGGTCGAGGTGAACACCGCGCTGGTGCGCGGGGACGTCACCCAGACCTTGATCGCGGCCTCACAGCACGCCGAACTCGTCGTCCTGGGCGCGCGCAACCCGAACCGGATCACCGGCCTGCTGCCCGGAGCGCTCACGGTGTCCCTCATCGCCCACGGCCACTGCCCCGTGGCCGTGGTGCGCTGGGCGGCGCCCCGCACACGCCCGCCCATCAGGGGCCCGGTTGTCCTTGGCGTGGACGGGGCCCACGCCGAGGCCGCCATCGAGTTCGCGTTCGACAGCGCGGCCCGCAGATCGACCTCGCTGGTCGTCGTGCACGCCTGGTCCAGGTGCCTGCTCAACAGCCGGTGGCACAACACCGTGGAGAACTCGGCCACTGAGGTGGTCGACGAGGTGATCCGCACCGTGCTCACCGACCGGCTGGCCTGCTGGCAGGACAAGTATCCGGACACCCTGGTCCGCATGGTCACGTTGCAGGACAAGGCGGTCAGGTCCCTGGTGGAGCAGTCAAGACAGGCGCAACTCGTCGTGATCGGTTCGCGTGGCCGGGGAGGCTTCAGCGGTCTCCTGCTCGGATCCACCAGTCAGGCCATGCTGCATCGCTGCGCCTGTCCCGTGGTCGTGGCACGGGCACCGAGATGACCGTGCGGTGCTCGGCCGAGCACCGCCGAGACCCGAGGAGGTACACCTTGAACACGCAGGAGAACTCACCCCGTCACGAGAACGTCCCGAGCTACCGGCGACCGTTCTCGCCCGGGGCCGGCTGGGTCTGGTTCGCGGCGGTCATGATGGTCCTCACCGGAACCTTCAACGCCGTGGAGGGACTCGCCGCCCTCTTCCAGCAACGGTTCTACGTCGTGAGCCCGGACCAACTGCTGGTGCTCAACCTCACCGGGTGGGGTTGGGTGCACCTGGCGGTCGGCGTGCTGATCGCGGCGGCCGGCTGCGCGCTGTTCACCGGGGCCCTGTGGGCCGGAGTCGTGGCGGTGCTGGTCGCCGCCGTCAACGCGATCGTGCAACTCGCCTTCCTCGCCGTGTCCCCGGTGTGGTCGGTGCTCATCATCGCACTCAACGTGATCGTGATCTGGGCACTGGTGGTCAACGGGAGCGAAGTGCTCTTCTCCGGTGGTACGCGCCCGCGCCCGACCAGCAAGCGGTGACGGGCTGCGACAAGAACTGAGGTAGCATCACCTTGTCGGCCGATGGGCGACCGAACTGCGGCGACTAGAGTGGTCACCGACGCTGAGTACGGCAGGCACGGTGGCAGTCCGGAAGCGTGGCTGACGCCTTCTCCACCACGAGGGAAGACGCATTCATGCACGGCACGGCAAGTTCCAACAGGCAGACCGCACTCCCCACGGCGGCCACGGCGGCCACGGCGGCCACGGCGGCCACGGCCCAGGAAACCCTGGCCGCCGCGTGCGCGCGGGCCGGTCTCGACCACACCAACGCGCACACGCTGAAATCCTGGGGAAACCCGGTTTTCCTGCTACGCCGTGACAACGTTGTCGCCAAGGTCCACCTCCACCCCGGACTGCGGCACGAGGCCGACACCGCCGTGCGGGCGGCACAAGTGCTCGCCGCGCAC
The DNA here is from genome assembly GCF_000525635.1 of Kutzneria viridogrisea DSM 43870. NCBI lineage: Bacteria > Bacillati > Actinomycetota > Actinomycetes > Pseudonocardiales > Pseudonocardiaceae > Kutzneria > Kutzneria viridogrisea. Next base: position 3,964,673 of record NZ_CP007155.1, on the reverse strand, counting down.
GACATCCCCGCGGTGCGACTGGCTGAGACGGCCGCTGTCCAGCCAGTCCGCACAGGCAGGTACGCGGTGACCTTCTGGCAGCACGTGCCCAACTGCGGCTGGCCCGTGCGGCGCGGTGAACTGGCGAGACTGCTCAGGAGACTGCACGAGGTGCCCGCCAGCCCGGAGTTGACCGACTGGGACCCCATCACCGCCCTGCGCCACCAGATCGACGAGGCGGTGGGGCTCGACGCCGACCACCTCGGTTGGCTGCTGGCGCGCTGCGACGAGGCCGAGCAGCGTCTGGCCAGGCTGCGGTACCACCTGCCCCGCACGGTCATCCACGGCGACGCGCACCCGACCAATCTCATCCCGGGTCCGGCCAACACGGTGCTCTGCGACCTGGACACCACGTGCAACGGCCCTGCGGAGTGGGACCTCGTGCCCACGGCGGTGGCGGCCCTGCGCTTCCCGGGCGGGATCGCGGCGCACCGGGAGCTGGCCGACTTCTACGGGTACGACGTCACGGACTGGGAGGGCTTCGAGGTGCTCCGGCTGGTGCGCGAGTTGACGCTGGCGACCTTCGCCTTCACGCACGTCCCCCAGTCACCCGAGGTTCGCGACCAGTCGCGCCTGCGCCTGCGCACGCTGCGCTCGGGGGACAAGGTGTCCTGGTGGACGCCCTACCAGTGACGACCGGCCGCGGCTACGCGCGGAACCGCCCCGGCCTCGGCGGGCCGCCGCTGGCCGAGGCCATGATGGCGGTCGCGATGGAGACCAGCTTGCGGTTGGTGTTCTGCGAGGCGGCGCGCAGCAGGTCGAACGCGGTGTCGGCATCGCACCCCCGCTGGGCGACGACCACACCGATGGCCTGGTCGATCACCGCACGGCAGGCCAGCGCCTCGCGCAGCTGCGCCGCCGACTCCGCCTGATCGATGGCCTGCACCGCCGCGGCCAGCAGCACCCCCGCGTGCGCCGCGGTCAGCCGCACCACCTGTCGTTCCCGCACACCGAACCCCTGCCGCACCGGGGAGTACAGGTTGAGCGAGCCGACCACCTCGCCATCGGACCGCAACGGGTGGCAGTAGATGCTGTGCACGCCGTCCGCGAGCATCCTCGCGCGGTACGGCCCCTGGCTCAGCTCCTCGCTGACATCCTTGACGTAGCAGGGTTCCGCGCGACGCGGGCACTCCGTGGCAGGCCCCCGCCCCTGCTCGCGCCGACCTCGATCGAGCAGGTCCGCGAGCGCCGGTGAGGAGGTGGCGGTGGTCACCCGACCGCGCCTTTCCAGCCACACGCCCGTCATCGGCTCGCCGCGGACCAGCAGGGAGGTGATCTCCGCGATGTGCCGCAACGACTCCGCCAGATCAGTGGTCGACAGCACGAGCGCCGTCAACTCGTGCAATCCCGTGGCCAGTTCTCGGTCCTCCGCCATGGTAACCATCCCCGCGTCACATCCTCGCCACCTGCGACAGTAGAACGGTTTTCACCGCGATTCCCGGGCTTGACACGTACTGCCGCACAATGGTCAGCGGGCGGACACCCAGGATGGCCAGATGTGGTCAGTGGCAGGCGATGTCGCGCACGGTCACGAGGTACCCCGTCGGGCGGACCTGGCGTGGAGCGTGCGGGCACAGGCGTCGAGCAGGGCGCTCATCCGGACCGCGGTCGCCCTCCCGTGCAGTCCCCAGGGCACGGTCGGCCGCCGCAGGCGCTCGGGCGCGACGAGCATGACGGGCAGTTCGGCACGCGCCGCGCAGATCGCACCGAACTCGCGAACGGTCATCTCCGTACCGCCCGCGCGCACGTCCACGAGCAGGTCCACCCGAGGTTCCCCGTCCAGCGGGCAGCGGCGGGCCGAGGACATCGCGGTGCACACGCCGCCCGCGTCGTGGCAGGTACTCACCACGCAGCCCAGTTCTCGCAGTGCGTGGACCAGGTCCGCGCAGTCCCCCGCGATCTGCTCGGTGACCAGCACGTGCATGACAGCCTCCTCATCCCAGGCTCCAGGCTGCGCCGTCGTGGACTGGCACGGCAGTCGCCCGAGACCCTGCCCCGCAGTGACCTTCTACCCTTCCCGGCAGAAGTGTCCTCAATGGACGGTCTCGGGCCGGACCACGGCCAGCGGGCACCGCGTGTGGTGCAGCAGTGCCTGGCTCGTCGAGCCGACCAGCATGCCGGTGAACCCTCCCCTGCCCCGGGCGCCGACCACCAGCAGCCGGGCGTTGGCCGACTCCGCCAGCAGTCTGCGCACCGGCCTGTCCTGGTGCACCACGCGGTGCACCACCACGTCCGGGTACTTCTGTGCCCACCCGGCCAGCCGCTCGGCGAGCACCCGGTGCTCGTGGGCCTGCTGGGCGAACCAGTCCGACTCGGGCAACGGGATCGACTCGCCCCAGGCCAGCATCAGGTCGCTCCAGGTGTGCACGGCGACCAACTCCGCGTCGTGCAGGGCCGCGGTCTCATAGGCGAACTCGAGTGCGGCCTCACTGGCGGGTGAGCCGTCCACGCCGACGACGACCGGGCCGCGCCCGGGTGGCGGGGTGTCCGCGGTGGCGCCTCGGACCAGGACCAGCGGGCAACGGGCCGTCGCGGCGACACCGACCGAGGTGGATCCGACGAGCAGGCCGGTGAAACCGCCGAGCCCCCTCGACCCGAGCACGACCATCCGCGCCGCGGCCGATTCCTCGACCAGCGCCCGGACCGGGGCCTTGGCCTTGAGGTCCACCGACACGGCGAGGCCCGGGTGTTCGCCGCGGACCACGTCCACGGCCTCGACGAGGCACTTGCGCGCCTCGGCGACGATCTGTGCGTGGGCGACGGTGGACAGTTGCATGGCGGGCACGGCGTAGGCGTGCACCACCTTCAGCCCCAGCCCCCGGGTTGTCGCCTCACGGGCGGCCCAGCGGACAGCGTGCAGCGCGTGGGCCGAACCGTCCACGCCGACGAGGATCGTGGTGGACATCGTGCCGCTCCTCAACAGGTGACAGGCGGGCTGAGGCCGAGCAGGGCCTGCGGGAAGCCGCCCAGCCCCAGTTCGGTCATCAGCCGCAGGCGGAGGTCGCGCAGGTGCATGGGGCGCACGACCGGGTGCAGACTCATCCCCCACTGGCGCAGGTCCTCGGCGGCCAACTGCATCGCCGCGCCCGCCAGCACGTGGTCCCGGCGGTCGTCCCCGTCGGTGACCGCGATGACCATCGGCCGGGCGAGCAGGTTCGCGGCGATCGCGCAGACCGCGTCGGGATAGGGCTCGACGGTGACGTGCCGATGCGCGGGGACCGTGACGCGGGCGCGGGTCGCCTGGGTGAGCCAGGGGGCGAGTTCGCGGGCGCACAGGTGGTCGCCGTCCAGCCTGCGGCTGGCGTCCAGCAGCACAGCGGCCAACGCGGCGACCCGGCCGCGGTCGTTGATCAGTTCGAGTCGTGCCTCGCGCAGGCACGGCGGCACGGACAGCGGAGACACGCGGTGCTCGGTGGGCACGACGGCGGCGACCAGGTCGGGTGCGGCGGGGTCCTGGTCCAGGTCGACCTCGACCTGCCAACCGAGTTCCCGCACCGCGTGCACCACGGCGACCAGTGCCATGCCGCAGGTCAGCAGGCGGTCCAGGCCCGCGCTGTCGTGCCGCTCCTGCCCGACCTTTTCGTACAGCCGCACGGTGTGCCCGTCGAACTGCACCACCCAGGGCCGTTCGGGAGACAGCACGGGTACGCGCCGTGCCGCCGCGATGATGCGCGCGCACTGCCTGCGCGTCCAGCCCCTCACCGCGCGCCGCCTCGACGGGCCGCGATCACGCCGACCAGTGCCAGCAGTGCCCGGTCACCGCCACGTCCACGCATCGTGCTCACCTAGACCTTTCCCTGGTTCCAGTTCGTGTCGGCGCGGTACCAGTCAACCGCCCACAGGTGCTCCCGCCACTTGTCCAGCGGCCAGCGCAACAGCCAGAACAGGACCAGCAGCACCGCTTCCGCGCCGATGACGAGAACCAGGTCCACGGCGACGGCGACGGCCGTGGCGTCCCCCGGCCGCAGCGGCGGGCCGGTCACGTGACCCGAGGCGTCCAGCCAGAGGGACACGCGGTCACCGGCGTGCTGTCCACGTGCCACCGAGACAGTGCCGGTGTGCGGCGTGCCGTCCGGCGCGGTCCAGCTCGCCCGCGCGGTGGCACTGCCCTCGCTGGGACGCATGCCGTGGGAGTCGGCCTCGGTCACCAGCTCGGCCGTGACCGAGGTGCGGGTGGCCAGCTGCTCGGCGGACAGCCCGGCCTCGTAGTCGAGCAGCTGCCGTCCGAACAGGACTCCGCCGACCGGGATCGCCAGCGCGGTCACCAGGGTGAGCCCGATCAGCAGCGAGTCGACACGATCAACGCAGCGCCGCAACGGGTTCTGATCGAATCCGAGTGTGCGGGCCAGTCGGGTCAACACAACCATGGCGATCAGTCCTCGTGGGCCGGGGGCACGATCACGACCGGGCAGCGGGCGCGGCGCACGCACTCGGCGCTCACCGAACCGAGGATCAGCCCGGCCAGCGGGCCGCGCTGGTGGCTGCCCAGCACGAGCAGTTCCGCCTCGCTCGCGGCGTCCACCAGTGCCCGTGCCGGATTCCCGCGCACGCTGCTGCGGCGGATTCCCTTGGTGTGCGAGCGGCCCCGCACCGACTTGACCTGATCGTGCAGCAGCTGCAACGAGTTCTCGTGCAGCTCCTCAGCGGGCAGGAGGTCGGACTGCGGGTCGAAGGTCCATGCGTGCACCACGTGCACCACGCAGTCGCGGACCGCGGCCTCCTCGACGGCCCATTCCAGCGCAGCTCGCGACACGGCTGTGCCGTCGATCCCCACCACGATCATGATCGCCTCCTCGGGTCGCGGTGGCGGCGACGCCACCGGTCGAGTTCGTCCACGCCCCACACCAGGAAGGGGAAGGGCAGCATCAGCAGCAGCACCCAGCCGGGCAGCGCGGCGGTGCCGAAGACCTCCTGCAGGGGCGGCCAGTACACGAGCGCGGCGGTGAAGGCGATCTCGAAGCCGCAGCCCCACAGCAACAGCCGGTTGCCGGTCAGCCCGACCGAGGCCAGCGAGGCCCACTCGGTGCGGGCGGCGAAGGCGGTGCCCAGCTGGCAGGCCACGATGGCCACGAAGGTGGCCGTGGTGGCCTGTAGATACACCTGGTGCAGCGGGGTTCCGCCACCGACCGGCGCTCCGGGCGACCAGCCACCGGCCAGCAGCACGGCGAAGTAGGCCACCAGCGCGAGCACCGCCGAGACCGAACCGAGCAGCCCCCACGCGCGCCAGAGCAAACGCTTGGTCACGACTCCCTCCGACCGCGCGCGGGGCGGCCTGCCCATCAGCCCCGGCTCGGCCGGTTCACGCCCCAGCGCCAGTGCGGGCAGCGTCTCGGTGCCCAGGTCGATGGCCAGGATCTGCAACACCGTCAGCGGCAACGGGATCGCGCCGCCGGACAGCGCGAACAGCAGGAACGGCACGACCTCCGGCACGGCGTGGGCGAAGATGTAGAGCACGAACTTGCGCACGTTGTCGAAGACGCGGCGGCCTTCCTCGATGCCCGCGGCGATGGTGGCGAAGTTGTCGTCGGTGAGCACCAGGGTCGCCGCCTCGCGGGCGACGTCGGTCCCGTTGCGGCCCATGGCGACGCCGATGTCCGCGCGCCGCAGGGCAGGGGCGTCGTTCACCCCGTCGCCGGTCATGGCGACCAGGTCGCCGCGGTGGCGCAGGGCGTCGGCGATGCGCAGCTTGGTCTCGGGGGTGGCCCGCGCGAAGACGATCTCGCCACCGCGGGCGAGCAGCTCGTCGAGCTCGGGCTCGGACATGGCCTGCACCTGCGCGTCCTCGAGGACGCGGTCGGCGGCGATGCCGACCTGCCTGGCGATCTCGGCCGCGGTGCGCCCGTTGTCGCCGGTGACCACGTGCACCCGGATCCCCGCGCGGTGCACCGATTCCACGGCAGCGGCCACCTCGGGACGGGGCGGGTCGAGCAGGCCGACCACGCCGACCAGGCGCAGCTCCCGCTCGGCCGCCTGCTGATCGGGCACCTGCCCGTCAGGGCAGGACTTGCGCGCCACGGCAAGCACCCGCAGCCCGCGCCCGGCCATCTGCTCGGCAAGTCGCTGGTACCCGGCCGTGTCCTGCGCGCAGCGGGCGAACACGGCCTCGGGTGCGCCCTTGAGGTTGACCACGACCGCACCGGCCACCGAGTCCACTGTGGACATCATCTTGCGGCGCGGGTCGAACCGGTTGACCGCGAGCCGCTCGGTGTCGCGGACCTCGATCGGATCGGTCACGCCCAGCTTGCGCGCGTGGGCCAGCAGGGCGACCTCGGTCGGGTCACCCGCGCCGTCTGTGGCGGTCCCGCAGCGGTAGAGCACCTCGGCCAGTTCCCGGGTCGCCGGGTGTGCCTCCACCACGTGCATCTGGTTCGAGGTCAGGGTTCCGGTCTTGTCGGTGCAGATCACCGTGACCGAGCCGAGCGTCTCCACCGCGGACAGCCGCTTGACCACGGCGCCACGGCGCGCCATCGCGCGGACCCCGACGGCCAGCGCGAGCGTGATCGTCGGCAGCAGGCCCTCGGGCACGTTGGCCACGAGCAGTCCGATGGTGAACAGCAGGGCGGCCGAGAGGGTGAGCCCGGCCAGCAGGCCGAGCGGCAGGAACGCGACCCCCGCGCCGAGGGCGACGGCGGCGATCAACCAGGCCACGCGGCGGACTTGGCTCTCCAGCGGGCTTTCCTCGGTGTGCACACGTTGCGACAGCGCCGCGATCCGGCCCAACTCGGTGTGCGTGCCGGTGCCGAGCACCACCGCCCGGGCCGATCCCCCGGTGCACACCGTGCCGCTGAAGACGAGCGCGGGCGAGTCCAGGCTCCTGGTCTGCGCGGCGGCCGGGTCGGCGCTGCGCACCACTGGCACCGACTCGCCGGTCAGCGCCGAGTTGTCCACCTCCACGGTGCCCTCGACGAGCAGGGCGTCCGCGGACACGCGTTCGCCCTCCTCGACCAGCAGCAGGTCGCCGGGGACGAGCCCGGCTGCGGGCACCCGTAGCCGGCGGCCGTCGCGCACGACCTGGGCGTACTGGGGCAGGTAGCGGCCGAGCGCCTCGACCGCGTGCTCGGCCTGGCGCTCCTGGGCGAAGGCCAGCAGGGCGTTGAGCAGGATCACGACCAGGATCGCGACGGCCAGTTCGGTGGACCCGGACCCGGCGGCCAGCGCCGCGGCGCACCACAGCAGCAGGGCGAGCGGATGGGTGAACTGCCTGCCCAGTTCCCGCCACCAGTGGCCGGTGGACCGCTGGGGCAGCTCGTTGGCGCCGTACACCTGAAGGCGACGGCGGACCTCTCGGTCGGAGAGTCCCGCGGTGCTGAACTCCACGGTGGTGGTCATACTCCCGAGCGTGGCCGCCACCCGACCGCACCAGACAGGGTCTCAGGACCCTGCGGACTCGGGTGTGAAGCCCTGCCCGGACCTGGGATAGTGGTCGCCATGACGACGCGGGTGTTCCTGGTGGACGATCACGAGATCGTCCGGCGCGGCATCGCCGACCTGTTCGAGGGCGAGGCAGACGTCACCGTGGTCGGGGAGGCCGCGTCGGTGGCCGAGGCACTGGCCAGGATCCCCAGGGAGCAGCCCGATGTGGCCGTGCTGGACGTGCGGCTGCCCGACGGCAACGGGGTGGAGCTGTGCCGGGAACTGCGCGCGGTGATGCCGCGACTGCGATGCCTGATGCTGACCTCGTACTCCGATGACGAGGCCCTGTTCGACGCGATCATGGCCGGGGCGGCCGGGTACGTGCTCAAGCAGGTCCTCGGTGGCGACCTGGTCAACGCCGTGCGCACGGTGGCCTCCGGGCAGTCGCTGCTGGACGGCAGGACCACCACCGCGCTGCTCGCCCGGCTGCGCCGCGACCAGGACCGCGCTGATCCGCTGCGGCAACTGTCGGCCCAGGAGCGGGCCGTGTTCGACCTCGTCGGTGAGGGGCTGACCAACCGGCAGATCGCCGAGCGCATGTTCCTGGCGGAGAAGACGGTGAAGAACTACGTGTCGCACATGCTGGCCAAGCTCGGCATGCAGCGCCGCACGGAGGCCGCGATCCTGGCCTCCGAACTGCGGTCGAACCGGAGCGGGCGCCAGGGCCAGGAGTGACACCTCAGCGCCGGGGGCCGGTCAGTCCCCGGCGGCGGGGTCGAGCAGGACCGCGGGCGGGTAGACACTGACGATCGGCAGTGAGCCGAGTCCCCTGGCGACGAGGTCCGCGCGAATCTGCTTGCTCGTGCAGTGCCCGTAGACCAGGTGCGTGACCCGGCCGGGGCGCTGGCCGCGAGGCGGGTCGGTGACCACGCTGAGCACTCCGTCGCCGACCCTGCGGTGGGTGATCTGCTGGCCCGGCCGGCAGTACTCGGCGGCGATCGCGTCCCGGTAGTCCTGGCCCCCGCCCGCGGCGAGCATTCCGAACAGTTCATCGACCAGCGCCTTGACCTCAGGGGCGTGGTCGATGTGTCGCGCGATCACCGTGGGTCCCGGGTGCGCGCCGGGATCACCGGCATTGTCGTGCGGGCTGTGGTGCTCATCGTCATCACGCACCTCTCGGTAGGCAGGCCCGTCTTCGACGTTAGGTCCGTCCGGACCGGCCCCGAAGGGACGGACGGACCGCCGGGACAGGGCACTTCGGCCCCCAGGGCAGTGCGTCAGGGCAGTGTCCTCACGGCAGCGGGACCCGCCACACGAACCGCGTGCCACCAGTGGGTTCCGAGCCGACCTCGATCGAGCCACCGCACTCGCGGGCGCGGGCCTCCAGGTTGCCCAGCCCGCTGCGGGCGAGGACCTCGGGCATGCCGACGCCGTCGTCGAGGACCTCGATCACCAGGTCCTGTTGGGCGTCCACGGTGACGACGATCGACTTGGCCCTGGCGTGCCGCACCGCGTTGGACAGCCCCTCGCGCAGCGCGGCCTCGGCGTGCACGGCGATCGCGGCGGGCACGATGGTGTCCACGGCACCGGAGATGCGCACCGAGGGAGCGGGCGTCCCGTCCCCGGCCACCTCCGAGACGATGCCGAGCAGTCGGCGGCGCAGGCTGTCCCCCTGCTCGCTGGCGTGCAGGTCGAAGATCGAGGTGCGGATCTCCCGCACCGTCTCGTCCAGCTGCGCCACGGCCTCCTGGACCCGCTTGCGCACGGCCGGGTCGGTGATCAGCCGCAGGGTGCCCTGCATGCTCAGCCCGGTGGCGAACAGTCGCTGGATCACGTGGTCGTGCAGGTCGCGGGCGATGCGGTCGCGGTCGGCCAGCACGTCCAGCAGCCGCTGGGCGCTCTGCTTCTCGGCGAACTCCAGCGCGAGGGCCGCCTGGTCGGCGAAGGAGGCCACGACGGGCACGTCGGCGGGCAGGTACTTGGGCGCACCGGTGCCCCGCGCGGCGACGAGCAGCCCACCGATCCCGTTGGCGGTGCGCAGGGCCACCACCACCGCGGGGCCCGCACCCAGGTCCGCCAGCTGGTCGCCGAACACCTCGGCGAGGTCGGTCAGGACCTGCGCGGTGTCGTCGGCGGTCGAACACGCACTGATCTCCCGTCCGGCGACCAGCTCGGCGTTGCCGCCCGCCGCGGCGCCGACCTTGAGCTGGTCCTCCTCGGCCAGCAGGACCAGCGCGGAGTGCGAACCGGTGACCTCCAGGCAGCGCTGGGCCACCAGCAGCAGCGCGTCCTGCACCGAGCAGCCGCCCAGCAGCTCCGCCCGGATCTCCGAGGAAGCCTCCAACCAGCGCTGGCGGAACTGGGACCGTTCGAACAGGCGAGCGTTCTCCACCGCGACGCCCGCCGCGGCGGCCAGCGCGCGCAGCACCACCTCGTCCTCGGCGGTGAACTCGCCGCCGCCGCGCTTCTCGGTCATGTAGAGGTTGCCGAACACCTCCTCGCGCACCCGTACCGGAACGCCGAGGAAGCTGTTCATCGGAGGGTGGTTGGCGGGGAACCCGACCGAGGCGGGGTGGCTGCTCAGCTTGGCCAGCCGGATCGGCTTGGGGTCGTGGATCAGCAGACCGAGCAGGCCGCGGCCCTCGGGCAGGTGGCCCATCAGCTGGCGGGTCTCGGCGTTGATCCCGATGTAGACGAACTCCGAGAGCCCGTCGTCCCCGCCGAGCACGCCCAGTGCCCCGTAGCGCGCGTCGACCAGGTCGGCGGCGGCCTGGACGATGCGGGCGAGCGTGGAGTCCAGCTCGATGCTCGACCCGACGGCCAGCACGGCGTCGAGCAGGCCCTGCAACCGGTCCCTGGTCCTGGCGATCTCGGTGAGCCGCTCCTGCACCTCGCCGAGCAACTCGTCCAGCCGCAGCGAAGCCAGTGCGGCCAGGCTCCCGGAGGTGCGGTCGGGCATCGGCACTCCCTTGTGATCGGCGACCGGACAAGCCTGCCACGTGGACCACTGGGTACCAAGACGTGTGACCGAGGTGGAGGACCGGCCCTAACCCGAAGGGACTTTGGCCCGTGTCGGCGGCAGTCCCCGCTGCCGCACCGTTGAGCCGAAAAGGAGGGAGGTGTGGCCGTGGACGAGATGATCCCGGGTTCGATCGGGCTCAGCCCCGACGAGGTCCTCGACGTGTTGGAGGCCGCCAGCAGGGCGCCCTCGGTGCACAACACCCAGCCGTGGCGGTTCCGGGTCCTGCCGGATCGGATCGAGCTGCACGCGGACCTGGCCCGCAGGCTGCACGCGACCGATCCGACCGACCGCGAACTGCGGCTGGCCTGCGGCGCGGCACTGCTGAACCTGCGGGTGGCCGTGGAGACCTACGGCATCAAGCCGCTGGTGAGCCTGCTGCCCGGTGCCAGCGCGGACCACGCGCTGGCGGTGGTGCGCCATGGCGGACACGTGCCACCCAGCGCCAGTGCGCAGGCGGCTCGCCGGTCGATCGACCGGAGGCGCACCAACCGCAAGCCCTTCCACGACGTCGCCGTGCCCGCGACGCACACGACGGAGCTGGTCAAGGCCGCCCAGCAGGAGCGGTCCTGGCTGCACGTGGTCACCGGCAGGGACGAGTGGGCCGAGCTGCGCAGGCTGGTGGCCGCGGCGCACCGGGTGCAGATGGCCGACGCGGCCTTCGTCGGTGAGCTGATCACCTGGACCGGGCGGGGCGCCGACCAGTTCGACGGCGTGCCCGCGACGGCGGCGGGCCCCAGCCCCGAGCCACAGGACGAGTGGGTGCTGCGCGACTACAACGCCAGGACCCTGCGCCCGCGCCGTGAGGGCAAGGACTTCGAGCACGACCCGCTGCTGGTGGTGCTGTGCTCCTACTACGAGGGGCCACTCGCCGAGTTGCAGACCGGGCAGGCGCTGCAACGGGTGCTGCTCACCGCGACCGAGCTGGGCATGTGTGCTTCCTTCCTGTCCCAGCCCATCGAGGTCCCCGCGCAGCACGCCCGGCTGCGCCGGCTCCTCGGCTCCGGCGCGGTGCCCCAGGTGGTGCTGCGGGTCGGCTTCGGCAGCCCGGTGCCCGCCACGCCCCGCCGTCCCGTGACCGACCTGCTGACCGGGATCTGCCCGGCGATCCCCGGAGGTGTCTGATGACCGGTCCTACCGTCGTGGCGGGACTCACCCCGCAGCACTGCTCGCTGGCCACCGTCACCTGGGCGGCCGAGTACGCGGCCAGAACCGGCTCCCCGCTGCGGGTGGTGCTGGCCGAGGCGGACACCGGCGACCCGACCGCGGCCATGCGCGCGGCCGGCTGTGCGGTGACCGACGTGCGGACCAGGTTCCCCCAGCTGGCGCTGACCGTCGCCATCGAGGCACAGCCGGTCGTGGACGCCCTGGTCGCGTTGTCGGACACCGCACACCTGCTCGTGGTGGACCAGGACGTGCGTCGGCGCCCGCTGGTCGCGGGCGCGGCGGCCGAGGCCTTCTGCCCGGTCGTGGCCGTCGGGTCCTCGGTGCTGTGGTCCGAGCAGGACGAGCCGGTGCTGGTCGGCGCGGACGGCACCGAGCGCTCGCGGCCGGCACTGGAGTGGGCCTTCGCCGAGGCGGACCGGCTGGGCCGGGCCGTGCGGGTGGTGCACTGCCAGGTGCAGCGCTCCACCGCGGGGATCCGGCTTCGCCACGAGGTGCTGGCCGCGGTGGCCACGCTCGCGGTCCGCCACCCCGCCGTCGAAATCCAGCTGCGCACCCTGGACTGCCCGCCGGACGAGGGATTGAGCTGGCACTCCCAGTTCTGCGCGATGGCCGTCATTGGGCACCGCGCGGGCACGGCCACGGGCCGCACCGAACGTGCCGTGCTGCGCAACGCCTCCTGCGCCGTGGTCCTCGCCGGGCAGCACACGTCAGTGGCCACCGCGATACCCGCGCTGCACTCGCCGAGGAGCTGACCATGAGGGCGCAGGACGTGATGAGCAGCCCCGTCGTGGTGCTGCACGCCGAGCAGTCGGTGAAGGAGGCGGCCGCGGTGCTGGCCGGGCACGGCTTCACCTCGGCGCCGGTGGTGGACGTCGATGGCCGGCTGGTCGGCGTGCTCAGCGAGGCCGACGTGCTGCGCGGCCGCATCCCGGTGGACCCACGCAGCCGGATCTGGGACGAGGTCACCGACCAACTGCCGCCCGCGATGCTCGTGGCGGAGGTCATGTCCAGCCCGGCGGTGGCGGTCTCACCGGGCACCGACTGCGCGCAGGTCGCCCGCATGATGCTGGCCGACCGGCTCCGCAGCGTTCCGGTGGTGGACGGGGCCGAGGTCGTGGGCATCCTGACCCGCCGCGACCTGCTGCGGGTGATCGCCAGGGACGACGAGGAGATCCGTGTGGCCGTCTGCTCGCGGCTGGCCAACTACGGCGGCGCCGACCGCTGGGCGGTCACCGTGCACGAGGGCGTGGTCACCGTGCTCGACGAGTACGACGACGCCGTGGACCGGCACGTCGCCCAGGTCATCGCCGAGGGCGTACCCGGTGCGGTCAGGGCCGTGGTCACCAGCAGGACGCGGGAGGCCTCGCGGTGAGCCCGATCCGGGCGCTGCTCACCGACGGCACGGTCACCGCGATCCGCCCGCTGGACGTACGGGACGCCGCCGAGGTGCGCGCCCTGCACGAGGAGCTGCCCGAGCGGGGCAGCTACTTCCGGTTCTTCACGGCACAGCCCATGCGGCTGGACCAGCTCGTGGTGCGGATGACCACCGCGGACGTGCACCGCTGCGCACTGGGTGCCTTCATGGGCGACTCGCTGATCGGCGCTGCCTGCTACGAGGTGGTCGCCGACCCGTTCGTCGCGGAGGTCTCGGTGGCGGTTCGGCACGAGGTGCAGGCGCACGGGGTGGGCACGCTGCTGCTGGAGCACCTGGCTGAGACGGCTCGCGAGCGTGGGGTCCGGCAGTTCGAGGCGGAGGTGCTCGCGGAGAACTCGGCGATGCTGAGGGTGTTGGCCGACCTCGGGCTGCCAGTGCGTCTGGACCGGGACGGTGCGACGGTCCGGGTACTGGTCGCGCTGGAGCAGGACGACCGGTACGAGCAGGCAGTCGCCAGCCGGGAGGCGCGCGCGGACGTGGCGAGCATGCGCTCCCTGCTGCGGCCGGCAAGTCTCGTGGTGGTGGGTGCGAGCCGCAGGGCCGATTCGGTCGGCAACGCCGTGCTGCGCCGGGTTCTCGACGCGGGTTTCGCCGGCACGGTGGCCGCGGTCAACCCGCACGCGAGCTGGATCTCCAACGTGCGCTGCCACGCCTCGGTGCTGGACCTGCCGGAGGTGCCCGAACTCGTGGTGGTGTGCACGCCGGCGAGCGCCGTGCCGGAGGTGCTCGCGCACTGCGCCCGGCGCGGTGTCCCGGCAGTCGTGATCATCACCGCGGGCGTGACCGGTGATCCGCCCCTGCACCGGGCAGTGCTGGATTCCGTGCGGGGCAGCGGGATGCGTGTGGTGGGGCCGAACTGCCTGGGTATCGCCAACACCGATCCGGCGGTCCGCCTGGACGCCACCTTCGCCGCCGTCCGCGCACCCCGCGGCGCGGTCGGTGTGGTGACGCAGTCCGGCGGCGCGGGCATCGTGCTGCTCGACCAGTTGCGGCGGCTGAGCCTGGGGGTGTCGGCGTTCGTCTCGACCGGGGACAAGTACGACGTCAGTGGCAACGACCTGCTGCGGTGGTTCGAGCAGGACGAGAACACCGAGTTGGCCGTGCTCTACCTGGAGTCCTTCGGGAACCCCCGCAAGTTCGCCCGGCTCGCCCGCAGGCTCGCCCGCCGCAAGCCAGTGCTCGCCGTGCGCACGGGCACCAGCGAGGTCGCCCGCCGGGCCGCCGCCTCGCACACCGCGGCGACGGCCACTCCCGCCACCACACGCGACGCCCTGTACTGCCAGGCGGGCGTGATCGCCGTGGACACCCTGACCGAGTTGCTCGCGACCATCGCAGTGCTCACCGAGCAGCCGCTGCCCTCCGGTCCTCGGGTGGTGGTCGTGAGCAACGCGGGTGGCGGCGGGGTGCTGGCCGCCGACGCGTGCGCCCAGCAGGGCCTGGTGCTGGCCGACCCGTCGCCCGGCCTGACCGCCCGGCTCACGGAGTTGCTGCCCGCGCAGGCCTGCCTGGGCAACCCCGTGGACACCAGCGCCGGGGTCTCCCCCTCGGTGTTCGCCGGCTGCGTACGGGCGGCGGCCGAGGACGATCAAGTCGACGCCGTGCTGGCGATCACGGTGCCGACCGCGCTGGGTGATCCTGCCAACAGCCTGGCCGAGTCGATCCACGGCAAGCCCGTGCTCGCCGTCGACCTGACCCAAGCCGAGGCGGTGCGGACCCGTGGCGGCGCGCTGCCCACCTTCGCCGACCCCGCGGTGGCCGCCACCGCGTTGGCCAACGCCGTCGCGCGGCAGCGCTGGCTGTCCACGCCGGAAGGAGCCGTGCCCGATCTGGACGGAATCGACCTGCGGGCCGCGCGCGCACTGGTCGGTGCCGCGCCCGAGCATGGCTGGCTGGACCCCACGCAGACCGTGGAGTTGTTGCGGTGCTTCGGTTTACCGGTAGTCGACCTCGTCGCCGTGCACACCGCCGAGGAAGCTGTCGACGCGTGGCGGCGGCTGGGTACGCCCGTCGCGGTCAAGGCTTCGGTGTACGGTGTGCTGCACAAGACCGCCAGCGGTGGCGTGGCGCTGAACCTCGCCGACGAGTCCGCGGTGCGTGCCGCTGTGGCTCAGCTCCAACAGCGGTTCGGCACCGCGCTGGTCGAACTCGTCGTGCAGCCGATGGCCCCGCCAGGTCGTGAGCTGCTCGTCGGTATCGCCGGGGACCCCGGCTTCGGTGCGCTGGTCGTGCTCGGGCTGGGCGGCACCGAGACCGACCTGATCGCCGACCGGGCCTGCCGTCTGGTCCCGGTCACCGACTCTGAGGCCACTGCCCTGCTCACTGGACTGCGCGGGTCCCCCGCACTGGCCGAGCAGCGTCTCGACCTCGACGCTGTGCACGAGGTGCTGCTCCGCGTCGGTCGCCTGGCCGAACTGCTGCCCGAGGTCGCCGAACTCGACCTCAACCCGGTGATCACCCACACCAAGGGCTGCTCCATCGTCGACGCCCGCGTGCGCCTACGCCCGGTCGCGCCCGGGAACCCCCTCCTGCTGCGCAGGCTGAACGCGTGACCGCACCGGTGTGAGGCCTCGCGGTAGCGGGCGTCCACGGGCTGGACGCCGATCCGCCTCGCGCGACACGGGGTCGCTCAGCTGAGATGATCGCGGCGCTTGCCGCTGAACACCCCGCGGAGAGGACCACTGTGCCGCTGCCCTCGGAGCCGTTGCTGAAGCTGGGCTTTCTGACCATTGGCCTGTTCGACGCGGCCGATCCCCGCAGGGGCCACGAGTCGACGCTGGGCGTCATCGAACTGGGTGAGCAGCTGGGCTTCGACAGCGCCTGGGTACGGCACCGCCACCTCCAGTACGGCATCTCCTCGCCGGTCGCCGTGCTGGCGGCGGCCTCGCAGCGCACCAGCCGGATCGAGCTGGGCACGGCGGTCATCCCACTGGGCTGGGAGAACCCGCTGCGGTTGGCCGAGGACCTGGCCACGGTGGACATCCTGTCCGGTGGCCGTCTCAACCCCGGGGTCAGCGTGGGCCCGCCGATGCACTACGACCGGGTCAAGCAGGCGCTGTACCCCACCACCTCGGAGGTCGAGGACTTCGGCTACGAGCGGGTGCGCAGGCTGCTGGACTTCGTGCGCGGCGAGCGGGCCACCGGCTTCAGCGGGGTCGAGGGCTTCGAGGAGTACTCCGACCGCGTCCAGCCGCAGGCCCGGGGACTGGGACGCCGCATGTGGTACGGCGGTGCGAGCCTGCGCTCGGCCCAGTGGGCCGGTGAGCACGGGATGAACTTCCTGACCAGCAGCGTGGTGAAGGCGGAGGAGTCCGAGGACTTCGCCGGGATCCAGCTCTCCCACGTTCGGGCCTTCCGCGCCCACCACCCCGACGGCGCCAGGGCCCGGGTCTCCCAGGGGCTCGTCGTGATCCCCACCGACACCGCCACAGCGGAGCAGCGCGCGAAGTACGAGGACTACGTGCGCAAGCGCACTCCGCGCACCGCCACGCCGCAGGGTCCGGCCCGCCTGATGTTCGCGCCCGATCTGGTCGGCACCTCGGAGGAGATCGCCGAGCGGCTGTACGCGCACCCCGCGTTCCGCGAGATCAACGAGGTGGCGTTCGCGTTGCCGTTCACCTTCGAGCACGAGGACTACGTCCAGATCCTCACCGACATCGCCACCAGGCTCGGTCCGGCACTCGGGTGGCGGCCGGCCAGCTGACTCCTGCCTCAGCGCAGCCACCTGCGGTCGAACACGAGGGCTGTCCGCACCCAGTGGCGGCCCAGGCCCCAGGTGTTGCCCGCGGTGGTCACCGCGAGCACGACCAGCACCAGTGCGTAGATGACGTGGTAGTCGATCAGCGGGTTGGTCGAGCCGCTGGGCTGCCCGGTGGCGGTGGTCTGCGCCGGAGGCCACTCCGCCGCCCACATGAGCAGCAGCATGACCGAGCCGGTGACCGCCGCCAGGCGCAGCCCGATCCCGAGGGTGACGGCGAGCCCGATGCCCAGCAGACCGGCCATGAACAGCCAGTCCGCCCACCAGGCACCGGCGATGCCGTGGAACAGGTCCTGGAACGGGCCGACCTTGACCCCGGCCAGGAAGCCCTTGGTCGGCGAGCCACCGGCGATCCACGCGCGGGCGGCCGGTGTGGCGTAGCCGAGCCCGAACAGCTTGTCCGCGAAGGCCCACAGGAAGACCAGTCCGGTGCTGATCCGCAGCACGGCGAGCCACCGCGTGGTGACCCCCGTGATCCGCCCGACACCACTTTCCGATGCCTTCTCCTTGATTGACATGACTTCTCCTCTCAGTGCACCGCGGTGAGCACGGTGCCGAGTTCTCGTGCGATCTCCAACTCCTCGGCCGCACGCACGACCAGCACGCGGCTGGTGGCCCAGTCCGGGCTCACCACTCGGTCGCCGCTGCCCCGCAGGGCCGCTGGATCCGTGGCAAGGCCGAGGAAAGCCAGGCCGCCGACCAGTTCCGCGCACAGCCCCGGCTGGTGTTCGGCGACTCCCCCGGTCAGCACCAGCGCGTCCAGGCACCGCAGGGAGACTCGCGCCGCGGCGATCTCGCGGCACAGCCGGTGCAGGTACACCTGGACCGCGCGTTCGGCCTCGGCGAACCCTCCCGCGCGACGGGCGAGCACCTCGCGCAAGTCCCCGCTGGTGCCCGACAGCCCGGCCAGCCCGCTGCGGTGGTTGAGCCCGGACTCCACCTCCGCCAGCGGTAGTTCCCGCAGCAGGTGCAGCACCAGTCCCGGGTCCAGCGAGCCGGGACGGGTGGTCATCGGCGCGCCGTCCAGCGGCGTGAACCCCATGGAGGTGTCCACGCTGTGCCCGTCCTGGATGGCGGTGACCGACACCCCGCCGCCGAGGTGGCAGCAGATCAGCGACAGCGAGTCCGCGGCACGGCCGAGCAGGTCCGCGGTGCGGCGCAGTGCGTTGGCGCAGGACAACCCGTGGAACCCGTACCGGCGGATGTCGAACCGGTGGCGCCAGGCCGCGGGGATCGGGTAGGTGGCGGCGTGGTCGGGCAGCCGGGTGTGGAACGTCGTGTCGTAGCAGCCGAACAGCGGCACGCCGGGCATGGCCCGCAGCAGGGCGCGGGCCAGCCCGAGTGCCCTGGGCTGGTGGACGGGAACGGTAGGCTCGAACCTGCTCAGCGCCGCGATCTCGTTCTCGTCCAGGGGTGTGGGGCCGGTGCGGTCCCCGCCGTGCACCACCCGCAGCCCGACCGCGTCCACCCTGCCGTTGCGGAACACCAGCTCCGCGATCGCCGGCAGTTCGGGGCCCCCGTCCCAGTCCGCCACCACCGCGCCGTCCACCGGCACCCCGTCGTCCACAATGGACAGCTTGAGGCTGGTCGACCCCGGGTTGACCACCAGCGCGCGCATCAGCCGTTCCAGGTCCAGTCGCGGATCTCGGGCAGGTCCTCCCCGGTGCGCCGGATGTGCTCCTGGTGCTCGGCGAGCCGGTCCAGCAGCTGCTGGCGGATGTGCCCGAGCCGTCCCGCGACCCTGGGCACCCGCTCCAGCGCGGCCAGCGCCAGGTGGAAGCGGTCGATCTCGTTGAGCACGCACATGTCGAACGGGGTGGTCGTGGTGCCGTTCTCGTGGAAGCCGTGCACGTGCAGGTGTTCGTGGCCGGGGCGCCGGTAGGTGAGGCGGTGGATCAGCCAGGGGTAGCCGTGGTAGGTGAAGATGACCGGCTTGTCCTCGGTGAAGATCTCCCGGTAGGCGGTGTCCTCGAGGCCGTGCGGGTGCACCTCGGGCTGGGCCAGCCGGGCGAGGTCGACCACGTTGACCACCCGGACGCGCAGGTCGGGCACGAACTCGCGGAGCACCTCGACCGCTGCCAGGGTCTCCTGGGTCGGGACGTCCCCGGCGCAGGCGAGCACCACGTCGGTGTCCCCGTCGAGGTCGGTGCTGGCCCAGCGCCACACGCCCAGTCCCTGCGCGCAGTGCGCGGCGGCCCGGCGGCTGTCGAGGTACTGCAACGCGGGCTGCTTGCCGGAGACGATCACGTTGATCAGCCCGCGGCTGCGCAGGCAGTGGTCGGCGACCGCGAGCAGGCAGTTGGCGTCCGGCGGGAAGTACACCCGGACCACCTCGGGCCGCTTGTTGAGCACGTGGTCGACGAAGCCGGGGTCCTGGTGCGAGGCACCGTTGTGGTCCTGGCGCCAGACGTGCGAGGTGAGCAGGTAGTTCAGGCTCGGGACCGGGCGGCGCCAGGGCACCTGCGCGGCGGTGTGCAGCCACTTGGCGTGCTGGCCGACCATCGAGTCCACCACGTGCGCGAAGGCCTCGTAGCTGGACAGCAGCCCGTGCCTGCCGGTGAGCAGGTAGCCCTCCAGCCAGCCCTGGCACAGGTGCTCGGACAGCACCTCGAAGACCCGTCCGTCGTGGGCGAGGTGATCGTCGCCGGGTTCGGTGGCCAACTGCCACCGCCGCCCGGTCTCGGCGAAGACGGCGTCCAGCCGGTTGGATGCGTGCTCGTCGGGGGCGAACAGCAGCAGGTTGTGCTGGTCTCGGTTGAGGCGCAGGGCCTCCCGCAGGTACTCGCCGAGCAGCCTCGTCGACTCCGCCACGACCTTGCCGGGCTCGGTGAGTTCCACGCGGTGCGCGAAGGGCTCGGGCAGCCGCAGATCGCGCTGGGTGTGGCCGTGCGCGACGGGGTTGGCGCTGAGCCTGAGCGTCCCCAGTGGACGGTGGTCGCGGACCAGTGGCACGGGCGAGCCGTCGGCCTCGAACAGCTCCTCGGGACGGTAGGAGCGCAGCCACTGCTCCAGCAGCGCCAGGTGGTGTGCGTCCTCGCGCACCGCGGCCAGCGGCACCTGGTGGGACCGCCAGCTGCCCTGGACCTGCTTGCCGTCCACCACGTCCGGGCCGGTCCAGCCCTTCGGCGTGCGCAGCACGATCATCGGCCAGCGCCGCCCACCGTGCACGCGTCCGGCGCGCGCGGAACCCTGGATCTCGAAGATCCCGTTCAGGCACAGCGACAGCGCGTCGGCATAGGCCTCGTGGATCTCCTGCGGATCGGTGCCGGTGACCTCGACGGGGCGCCAGCCGTGGCCGATGAGCAGGGAGTTCAGCTCGTGCCTCGGCATCCGGGACAGCAGGGTCGGGTTGGCGATCTTGTACCCGTTGAGGTGCAGGATCGGCAGCACGGCCCCGTCGCGGACCGGGTCCAGGAAGGCCGTGGCGTGCCAACTGGTGGCCAGCGGACCGGTCTCGGCCTCGCCGTCCCCGACCACGCAGGCGACGACCAGGTCCGGGTTGTCCAGCGCCGCACCGGTGGCGTGCGCCAGGCAGTAGCCCAGCTCACCGCCCTCGTGGATCGAGCCGGGCAGGTGCGCCGAGGCGTGGCTGGGCACCCCACCGGGGAAGGAGAACTGGCGGAACAGCCTGCGCATCCCGTCCAGGTCCTGGCCGACCTCGGGGTAGAACTCGGAGTACGTGCCCTCCAGCCAGGCAGCCGCGTTCAGCCCGGCCGCGCCGTGCCCGGGACCGGCCACCAGCAACATCTTCTGCTTGCGCGCCATGATGATCCGGCTCAGGTGCGCGTAGGTCAGGGTCAGGCCGGGCACCGTGCCCCAGTGCCCGAGCAGCCTCGGCTTGACGTGGTGGGACTGCAGGGGCTCCCGCAGCAGCGGGTTGTCCAGCAGGTAGATCTGCCCGACGGACAGGTAGTTGGCGGCTCGCCACCACGCGTCCAGGCGCATGGCCCAGTCGGGGCCGGAGGGACCGGGCTTGGTTGTCGGTGCAAGCGAACCCGCGGTGATCATCCGGACTCCTGTGGTCTCTGCGGCCGATTCACCTCAACAATCGCCGCCGCGGCCGATCCGGGCCGCTGCCCGGGGACCTCAGCCCACCGGGACTTTGTGCCCGGGCCCTCGTGGCGACTGGCACTGGTCGGCACGCCGGCGACCTCGGGACAGTGGAACCCCAGCTCCCAGGAGGCCCCGGCATGACCACCACCGTCCCGTTAGCCGCACGCACCACCTCGGCCGCATCCCGCGAGGTCGGCCCGATCACCGTGGGCACCGACGGCTCCTACTGGGGCGGGCTCGCATTGCAGTGGGCGGCCCGGTACGCCTGCACGCTCGGTACGAAACTCCGGGTGCTCCGGCCGGGCACGAACGCGGAACTGCCCGCCGACGTGCCGCTCGACCTCGGCCTCACGCACACCATGCACCTGTACCCGCTGCTACCGGTGATCTGCACACCGATCACGGTCGACCCGCTCGCCGAGTTCGCCGAGGCCAGTACCGGCAGTGAGCTGCTCGTGCTGGGCTGCCGCGGGCACCTGCACCGGTGCACCATCGGCCTCGGCTCACTGGTGCTGCCCACCGTGTCGACGGCCCACTGCGACGTGCTCGTCGTGCGCGGCGCCCCGGCCGCGGTGTGGGGCGCGCACCGGACTGTCACCGCCATGGTCAGCGGCGGCCGGGAGGACGCCGCCGTGCTCCGGCGCGCGGTCGGCATGGCGGCCACCTACCGGTCAAGACTGCGGATCGTGCACGCCTCGCCGTTCGAGGAGGCCGAGGACGTGCTGCACCTGGCCGAGCTGCACGTGCAGACCCTGCCGTTCCGGCCCCCGTGCAGCCTGACCGTGGCGCGCGCCCTGCCGCACGAGGTCATCGCCCAGGCGGGCAACACCGATCTGCTCGTACTCGGCCGCGGCACCGGCCGCCACGCCGGTTCGGTCGCCAAGGCCGCGCTGCACCACTCCCGGTGCCCCGTCCTGCTCGTTCAGTCCACTGTGGACCGCAGCGCCTGACACGAGTCAGTGCCCGGCCTTCTCCTGGTGGGCCAGCACGGCGTCCATGGTTTCCATGATCGAGATCGTCTCGTCCAGCGGCATGAGCGGGCTCTCGGTCGCACCGGCCGCCAGCAGCCTGGCCACCTCGTCGGCCTGGTGGCGCAGCCCGCGGCCGAGGTGGCCCTGCTCGAACCGGGTCGGCTCGCCCTCACGCGGGATCAGCGTGAACGAGGTCGGCGCGTAGAAGTCGCCGTCGATCTCGATCCGGGCCTCCGTACCGACGATGGCGGCCCTGGTGGGGCTCATCGCCCGCAGCGTGCAGGTCAGCACCGCCTGTGCCCCGCTGTCGTAGCCGAACAGCATCGAGGTCTGGCCGTCCACGCCGGTGAAGGCGGGCGTGCACAGGGCGGTGATCCGGCTGGGCATGCCGAGGATCATCGACGCGAAGGACACGGGGTACACACCGAGGTCGGCCAGCGCACCGCCGCCCAGTGCCGGGGCGAACAGCCGGAAGTCCGGGTCCTCGGCGAACCACTGCCCGTGGTCCGCGGTCACCGTGACGATCTCACCGAGCACACCGCTGGCGACCAGCTCGCGGATCCGCCGGATGTGCGGCAGGAACCGCGTCCACATCGCCTCCACCAGCAGCAGACCGCGCTCACGGGCGACCGCGACGAGCTCGCGCGCCTCGGCGGCGTTCATCGTGAACGGCTTCTCTACCAGCACGGGTTTGCCTGCCCGCAGCGCGAGCAGGGCGTTGGCGTGGTGCATCGGGTGCGGGGTGGCCACGTAGACCACGTCCACCTCGGGATCGGCGACCAGCTCCACGTAGCTGGCGTGCCGGCGGCCGATGCCCAGCCGGTCGGCGAACCGGTCGGCGGAGGCCTGGCTCCGGGACCCGACGGCCACCGCGACACCCGAGTCGGTGTTGCGCAGATCGGTCACGAAGGTGTCGGCGATCCCGCCGGTCCCCATGATCCCCCACCGCACCGGGCTGCCCGCCATGAACGCTCCCCTCGGCCTGTACATCGCCTGCGGCACAGCATGTCACGGACAGCCCGGCGCGGCTCGCGCTCAGCAGCGCACGGCCGGGTCGCTGTAGCTGGGCCGGCCGTTCTCGTGGTGCCCGGCGAACCGCCGCCGGTACGCCCCGGAGCCCGGCACGGTGACGGTCAGGTCGTACCAGCCGTGGCTGGACCGCAGGTCCCACACCTGGCGCACGGTCTGGCCGGGCCGCAGGGACACCGACCGGGACGAGCCCTCACGGTAGGAGTTGTCCACGGCGACCCGCCGGGACCGGGTCCCCGGGTTGCTCAGCACGAGGGTGACGCAGTCCGAGTGCTGGTCCTCCTCGATGACGGCCCGCACCTCGTGTAGGTCACCGCCGTCCCCGGCGAACTCGGCCAGGTAGCCGTTGGCGCCCCAGACGCCGAACTGGTACCGGCCGCCAACGGTCCAGGTGTCCGACACGGTGTCACCGCGGGCGACCTGGTAGCGCCGGGGTGCCGCCTGCGGGGCGCTGCCGTCGCGCACGGCGAAGTAGCAGCCGGTGGACCCGGTGTTGTGGAAGGACAAGCTCAGCTCGGTGGCGCTGGCCCGGTCCAGTGCGACGCCGAACCGGTACGGCAGCGCCCTGGCCCGCCGGACCCCGGGCTCCTGGCGGGGCATGGCCTGCCTGGCGGGCACCGAGAACGGCTCGCCCCTGCCCTTGATCGGCGCGGGCGGGTCGAGGGCCAGCACACGCGCGTCGCGCCGGGAGAAGTCGAAGGCCGAGGTCAGGTCCCCGCACAGCGAGCGCCGCCATGCGCTGATGTTGGGCTCGGGCAGGTCGAACCGCTTCTCCAGGAAGCGCAGGACCGAGGTGTGGTCGAACACCTCCGAGCACACCCAGCCGCCCTTGGTCCACGGGGAGACGATCACCAGCGGGACCCGGGGGCCGAGGCCGATGGGCTGCTTGCCCAGCGGGTCGGCGCCGGGGATGAGCGGCCCGGCCTCACCGGGGTGCAGGTCGAGGTCGAGGATCTCCTGCGGCAGGCTGGCGGCCAGCGAGGCCGACACCAGGCCGTCGGTGCCCGGCTGGTTGCGGACCGGCGGCATCGGCGGCACCACGTGGTCGAAGAACCCGTCGTTCTCGTCGTAGTTGAGGATCAGCACCGTCCTCGCCCACACCTTGGGATCGGCGGTGAGCGCGTCCAGCACGGTGTCGATGTAGTAGGCCCCGTCGGTCGGCGAGGCCGAGGGGTGCTCGCTGTACTGGTACGGCGAGACCACCCAGGACACCGCGGGAAGGTTGCCCGACAACACGTCCTGCTTCAGCTCGGCCAGGGTGTGGTTGCTGGCCCCGCGCTCCACCAGCGGCCCGGACGCGCCCTCGGCGACCTGGTAGTTGGCGAAGAACTCCAGCGAGTTGTCGGTGTAGTTGTCGGTGGGCTGACCCGATACGCCGGTGCCGCCCTGGTAGACCTTCCAGCTGATGCCGCGCTGCTGCAGCCGCTCCGGGTAGGTGGTCCAGGTGTAGCCGTTGCGGCCGCCGCGCTCCTCGAGACCCGGCCCGTTCTTCTTGCGCCCCAAGGTGTTCTGCGCGTCGATGGTGCCGGTCCACAGGTAGATGCGGTTCGGCGCGGTGTCGGCGTGGATGGAGCAGAAGTAGGAGTCGCACACGGTGAACGCCTCGGCCAGCGCCCGGTGGTAGGCGTTGTCCTGCCGGGACAGGTGCGCCATGGTCAGCACGTCCTGCTTCTGGTTCACCCACTGGTCGTGGCGGCCCTCGTTCCACGCGAGGTGGCCGCTGCTCCAGCCGTGGTTCGTGCCGTCGATGTGCTCGCTGGTGCGCACCGAGTCCAGGTCGAAGGGCAGCACGTACTCGGCGTCGGCGGGCAGCCCCCGGTTGTGGTAGTCCTTGGTCTTGGTCGAGGCGGGCGGCTGGTGCCACACGTCGCGCCCGGTGGGCAGGATCCACGGCCGGGGGTCACCGAACCCGCGCACCCCGCGCATCGTGCCGAAGTAGTGGTCGAAGGACCGGTTCTCCTGCATGAGGATCACCACGTGGTCGACGTCCTTGATCGTGCCCGAGCGGACCTCGGGCTCGACGGCGAACGCCTTGCCGATGGCCCCCGGCAGGGCGAGTGAGCCGACCGCGGCACCCGTAGCACCCAGAAACCGTCTCCGGCTCACCTCAACCACTGCACGACCTCCGCTGTTCGCACTGCCTAGTTCGTCCGGGACAAGCAATCACGCGTACATGGACGGTAGCCGTCGGACAGCACGCCACGAGGTGAACAGTCCAGCCGAAAGGCCTGTTCACCTCGTGTTCCGCTCCCGCTCTTCGCTGCGTGCCGAGACACTGTCGGGTGCGAGTCCCGCGGTCAGAATGTGGCGATGGGGTTGACCGGGCTGCCGGACGTACCGGCGAAGCGGACCGGCGCGACCGCGAGGTGGAAGTCCCACTGGCCGAGCTCGGCAGCCGTCCTCGCGCACACCTCCAGGTCGCAGTTGTCGAGCAGCCACAGACCCATCGCAACCAGGCTCACGGCGTGAACCGGCATCAACACGTCCTCGTACCCCGACGGCTGAACCTCCTGCGGGGTGTCAGCGCCGATCAGCGCGACCTGCCGTTCATGCAGCCACGGCAGGCAGGACGCGTGCCAGCCGGCCTGCGTGACACCGCTGGCCGCACCGGCCTCGTGCCGGAACCGGCCATAGCCGGTCCGCAGGAGTACCGCATCGCCGGAGCGCACCCGCACACCCTGGCGACGCTCGGCCTCCTCGAGATCCTCGGGAAACACACCCTGCCCCGGTTCCAACCACGGCACATCGCGGACCCTCGCGATGTCCAGCAGGACACCACGCGTGATGATCCCGTTCGCCGCCGCCGTGACGGCCGCCCACGCCGATCCCGTTGCGGCGTCGACCAACGAGTGCGACCGCCCGTTGTACATCGTGCCGTCCCAGAAGATGTGGCACGGCGAGTCGACGTGGGTCAGGGTGTTGCCGTGGAAGGTGATGCCGAGCCGCTCGTGCGAAAAGCCCCAGCGCCGGTCGTTGCGGAATCCGGGCAGCGGCATGTCCTCGGCACCGGGCATGTCGGCGGCGCACGGGCACGTCGTCGTCGACCGCTCCATGTCCTCCGGTACGGCAACCTCCCATGCGCACGACACGCTCCTGCCGTGGCGCACGGCCCGCGCCGCCGCCAGCCGGACGTCGTCGGTGATGTGGTTCAGAGTGCCGAGCTCGTCGTCCTCGCCCCACCGTCCCCAGTTCGACAGCGTGTCGAAGTACCCGAGCACGTCGTCCTGTGTGGGTATCGGTCGCCCTGCCGTCATCCCAGCATCGACTCCTCCGGTCACGCGGTTCGAGGCACCAAGGCCCGCTGAACTGGCATGACACTAGATCAGCGGGCCAGCAGTCGGCCGATCAGGGCCTGCGGGTGAGCACCAACCAGGACCCGGTCCCACTGGTGAAGTTCACCGGCCACAAGGTCGAGGGCATCGCGTGCCTGCCCGGGACGACCCGTGGCGTGGTGGGCAATGACGACCGGGAAGCCGTTGCCGCGCAACTGGTTCTGACGCAACGACCAGTCCCAGGGCCGGCCTGACCCCGGTCAGAGCCGGTCGTAGACCTCGACGAGCTGGCCCAGCACCCGCGCGGCCCGCGCCAACTCCTGCTCGTCGAGGTCCCCGAACGCCTCGTCCAGCGCCTCGGTCAGCGCCTGACTGCGCTTGGCGTGCCGGTCCGCGCCCTTGTCGGTCAGGGCCACGGTGACCGAGCGCTGGTCGGTGGCCGATCGCTGCCTGGTGACGTACCCGGCCTGGACCAGCCCGTTGACCAGTTGGGTCACGCCCGCCGAGGTGGTCTCGGTGCCCGCGGCGAGCTGGCTGACCGTGCTCGGTCCCTGCTCGGCCAGCACGCGCAGGGCCCTGGCGTGGGTCAGCGACAGGGCGTCGGCCGACCTGGTGGCCCGGCCGCGCAGCCGTGCGTCGGCCGCGCTGAGCCGGTAGGCGGCCCGCCCCAACTGGTCCAGGGCCTGCTCTCGGTAGTCCATGTGGTGTGCACCTCTCTGCTTGACACCAGCCTAGCCTAAGTACTTAATAGCTAAGTACTTAATTAACCCTCCGGAGGGAGCCCACCATGACGACGCGGTCGACGGCGCAGAGCTGGACCCTGGACATCGCGCTTGCGGTTGGCGGCTTCGACGCGCTGCACCCTGAGGCCAGGGGCACGCTGGAGCAGCTCGGGCACGACCACACCGACTTCGAGAAGGTCTTCGCACTGGTCAGGAGCGGGGCGATGCTGCCGAAGGCCTGGGCAACGGTGGCCGCCCAGGCCCAGCAGCGGGCCGAACACCACGAGGCCAACGGCTTCCGCGGGACCGCGGCCGACCTGTACCAGCGGGCCGCGGTGATGTGGGGCCGCGCCCAGTACTCCTTCTTCGACGCCGCCGACCCGCGCAAGGCCGCGTTCCGCGCGCGGACCGACCACTGCGTGGCCAAGCTCGGCGAACTGCGCGAGGGCCTGGTGCGCCGCGTGGTCCTCGACTTCGAGGGCGGCCACGTCCACGGGCTGCTGCATCTGCCCGCCGGACAGGTGCGCGAGGCGCCCGCGGTGATCCTCGGGCCCGGCATGGACATGATCAAGGAGGACTACCTCTACGCCGCCGAGCGGTACTACACCTCGCGCGGGGTGGTGGCCCTGTCCATCGAGGGGCCCGGGCAGGGCGAGACCCGCGCGGGCGGGCTCACCGTGGACCTGACCAACTACGAGCGCGCGATCAGCCGGTTCATCGACCACCTCGTGGAGCTGCCCGAGGTGGATCCGGACCGGATCGGCATGTTCGGCATCAGCATGAGCGGGTACTGGGGCAGCCGGGCCGCGGCAACCGACCCCCGGCTGGCCGCGCTGGCCGCCTTCGAGGCCGTCACCGGGGACTTCGAGACGATCTTCGAGCGGGCCCAGCCCAGCTTCAAGCAGAACTACATGTACATGGCGGGCTACACCGACGAGGCCGCCTTCGACCGCGAGTTGGTGGCCCACCTGCCGCTGGGCGAGCTGGTCGGCCGCATCGGCTGCCCGGTGCTCTACGGCATCGGGGAGTTCGACGAGCTCACCCAGCTGCCGCAGGCGCTGGCCAACTTCGAGCTGGTGCGTGCCCCCAAGGAACTGCGCGTCTACGAGAACGAGTTCCACCCGCTGGGCGGGGTGGCGGCCGAGGTCTTCGGTTTCGGCGCCGAGTGGGTGCGGCTGGCGCTGGACGGGGCGTTCGCGGAGCCCGGCCGCGATGTGCGGCACTACCTGCACCGGGACGGCCGGGTCAGCGAGGGCACCGGCGAACCCACCTGGTGGGCCGCCTGAGGACTCCGGGACCGGGTCGGCCGCGCAGCACGCGGCCGACCCCGCGGAGCCTCGAACCTACTGGGCGTCCTGGTCAAGCTGGGTGGCCTTCACCGCGTTGGCGACCTGGGCGCAGTCGTCGGCGGTGATGCCCGCGGTGCCGTTCTGGGCCAGCGCGGAGCAGGAGGAGTTCAGAGCGTTGCCCACGTCGTGGAAGGTCGCGCTGGGGGTCAGCGTGTTCTCCACGCCCCACCACACCTGCACGGCCTTGTCCGCGCCGAGCCCGCGCACGGTCTGCCCGTTGAAGGTGTCCCCGTCGGTGATCAGGTAGTCGGCCTTGTTCACCACGCCGTCGTTGATGTGCACGTCGGGGTTGTTGGTGTCCCAGCCGGGGCCGTTGACCATGTCGGGCTGGTTGGTCGAGCGCGGGTCCTTCATGTTGCGGATGACGCCCAGCGAGGTGCCCGCGCCCAGGTTCCAGCGGTTGTCCCCCGCGCTGTTCGGGTCGTTCGCGCTGAGCGCGATGAACTTGCCGAACACGTCGGACAGACCCTCGTTGATCGAGTCCGCCTGGCTGCCCTGCAGGCCCGAAGTGTGCTGGGTGACCCCGTGGGTCAGCTCGTGCCCGGTGACGTCGTCGGTGGTGACGCCCTCACCGAAGGCCATCTGCTCGCCGTCCCAGAACGCGTTGAGGTACGGGCACTGCTCGCCCTGCACGCAGATCCGCACGGTGCCGCGCAGAGCGGTGCCCGTCCCGTCGCCGTAGTCGGCGCCGACCAGCGAGGTGAGGTCGACCCCCACCGCCTTGGCGTAGAAGTTCTGGGCGTCGCCGAAGAAGTTGTAGACGTTGTTGACGTCGGTGACCGAGGACTCGCCGCCGCCCTCGCCACGGGTCACCGAGAACGCGCCGCCACCGCAGCGCACCGACTCGGCGCTGCCGGAGACGGTCGCGCGTGCGGCGTCGCACACATCGCGGTTGACCGCCTCGTGGATGTCCGACCAGGAGGCGAGCACCTGCCTGGTGTCCGCCTTGACGACCTCGGTCCACTTGTCGTCCAGCCGGGGTCCGTGCACGAGGACCTGGTAGGTGGGCACGGCGACCGAGGCCCCCTTGGCGCCGCCGAGGGTGGCGTCGTACCAGTAGGCCCGCGGTGCGCCAGCGGTCAGCTTCGCGGCCGGGATGCCGCTGCGGTGGGCCACCTCGGCCACTGCCGCGGCGGTGACGCCCTCGCTGCTCGCGGGGAACTGCCCGCTGGTGGTCTTGGTGGTCTTGCCGTGCGTGGCCAGCACGTGCCCGTCGCGGTCCAGGGTGGTCACGACCTGGCCGCCGAAGACCGGCACCCCGGCGATGGTCTGCTGGTAACGCACGACGCTGCCGAAGGGCATGGCCCGTGAGGCGAGGTGCTGCATGGCGGGTGCCGCCAGCGCGGGACTGGCGGTCGCGATCGCGGTCGCCGCCAGCGCGACGGCCGCCGCACCGGTGATGACTCGGTTTCTGGACACTTCGCATACCTCCGCAGGGATCGGCGTCACTCGAAGTGATCGAGTGCGAATTCTGCTCACGTCCCGCTGCGGTCAACACCATGCGGAAGTAGGGAGAAATCCGCCAAAACGCCTGTCGCGCCACGCTCAGGACACCGAGGACGTGCCGCGATCCCTGCCCGAATTCCTCGTCACACCAAGGTGGTCAGAGCGCCGCCGCGCGGGAGATCGCGCGGGCGACGGCGATGACGGCCGGGATGTGGGTCGCCGGTGCCACCTGCTCGGAGCCGGTGATCACCGACACCGCGGCGATCGTGTTCTTCCGCCGGTCCACGACCGGGGCGGCCACGGAGGTCAGCGACACACCCCGCTTACGCCGCGAGGACACCGCGAACCGGTCGCGCCGGACCGCGGCCAGCCGGGCGCGCAACTCGGTGCCCGTGCCGTTGAGGTTCTCCTCGTCGGCGGACCAGTCCACCGCGAGCACCTCCTCCTGTACCCGCTTGGGTGCGAAGGCCAGCAGAATCAGCCCGTTTCCCGTGGAGTGCAACGGCATCCGGCCGCCGACCCGGTAACCCACCCGGTGCGCACCCCGCGCGGACAGCCGCTCCACGAGAACGGCCTCCACCCCCTCGCGCACGGACAGCAGCACGTGCTGCCCCGTCGCGTGCAGCAGGTCCTCCATGTACGGCAAGGCGTTCTCGCGCAGACCGTGCCCGCGCGGCGCGAGCGAGGCGATCTCCAGCAGGCGCAACCCGATCGTGTAGTCACCCGACTCGGCCTGCTCCAGCGCACCCAGCTCCACCAGCTTGCGGGCCAGGCGCAACGCGGTCGGCTTGGGCAGCCCGGCCAACTCGCTCAGCGCGGCGAGCGACAGGGTGGGCCGGTCCGGTGAGAAGCAGCCGAGCAGCCGGAAAGCGCGGTCCAGCACGGGTTCGCCCCGCGCGGGCCGACCACCACGTGCTCGCCGCTCGGTCACACCGACCTCCGTCGTTCCACTCAATGAAACGGGGGCTGGCCGACGGTCCAGGCCTGCCCAATGATGTGCGTCGTGACCATTATGGACGGATCAGCACAGGTGGGCAGGACCGTTCTGCACAACGTCCGCGTCTTCGACGGGACCGGACTGCGCTCCCCCGGCACGGTTGTCATCGAGGCGGGCCTGATCGGCTCCGGCGACGCCACCGGCGCCCGGGTCCTCGACGGTGCGGGCGGCGTGCTGCTGCCCGGGCTGATCGACGCGCACCTGTACCTGGCGGGCGGTCGGCAGGACCTGGTGCGGCTCAGGGAGTTCGGCGTGACCACCGCGCTGGACATGGCCTGCGCGCCGCCGGAGTTCGTGCGCTCGCTGCGCGGACTGCCCGGCCTGCCCGCAGTCCGCAGCGCGGGCACGCCCGCCATCGCACCCGGCAGCCCGCACTCGCACATCCCGCTGGTGGGATAGTTGGGCATCCTGCGGGGCGCGCAGGAGGCAGCGCGGTTCGTGGCCGAGCGGGTGGCCGAGGGTTCCGACTACCTCAAGATCGTGATCAACACCCCGGCGCCCAGCCACGAGCAGGCCACCCTGAACGCGCTCGTCGCGGCGGCCCACGCGCACGGCAGGCCGACCGTCGCGCACGTCACCTCCTGTGCCGCCGTGGAGGAGGCACTGCTTGCCGGGGTGGACATCCTCACGCACGTGCCGCTGGACCGGGCACTGACCGAGGACCTCACCGCACGGGTGCTCGCGGGCGGCCAGTTCGTCGTGCCGACACTGTCCATGATGGAGGGTGTCATCGCGCAGTCGGCTCCGCCCGGGGCCAGCTACGAGGCGGCCCGCGCCAGTGTGCGGCGGCTGCACCGGGCCGGGGTCCCGGTCATCGCGGGCACCGACGCCAACGCCTCACCCGGTGTACCCGCGGCGATCAGCCACGGCGACAGCCTGCACCGCGAACTGGAGCTGCTCGTCGACGCCGGTCTGAGCACAGTGGACGCTCTGCGCTCCGCGACCTCCTTGCCCGCCAAGCACTTCGGGCTCACCGACCGCGGAGTGATCGAGCCGGGCCGCCGGGCCGACCTCGTGCTGGTCGAGGGCGACCCGCTCAGCGACATCACCGCCACCCGGTCGATCCGGGCCGTGTGGTGCGGCGGGGTCGAGCACATCCCCGGCTGACCACCGACAAGGGAGAATGACCGCCGTGAGCGACATCTCGGACGTGACCCAGCTGGTCCTGCACGAACGACAGGGCCGTGACCGGGGCTGGTGGCAGCAGATGCGGGACTGCTTCGCCGCCGACTCGACCGTGCGGCTGAGCTGGTTCCGCGGCAGCGGCGCCGAGTTCGCCGCCGAGTCGGAGAAGATGGCGGCTCGCGGGGACAACGCCAGGCACCGGCTCGGGCCGCCGGTCGTCGACGTGCACGGGGACCGCGCGCTGGTCGAACTGCCCGCCGCGATCGAGCTGCGCACCGAACTGGACGGGGTCGAGGTCGACCTCACCTCGTACGCCAGGCTGGTCTACCGGGTACGGCGGCACGAGGGCCGCTGGCTGATCGTCTCGCTCGACCCGGTCTACGAACGCGACGTGCTGCTGCCCAGCGTGCCGGGCACCGCGCTGGCGATCGACCCCGCGGCGCTCGCCGCCCACCGGCCCGTCTACCGGCTGCTGGCCCACGTGCTCGGCTCGCGCGGCTACCCCGTCGGCGGGGACCTGTACGGGGATGACCGGCCCGAGCAGGTCGCGCGGTTCTACCGCGAGGCCCACGACTGGCTGCGGGCCTGACCGAACCGGCGCGGGTGCCCGTGCCGGACGGCCCGTCCGCGCTAGCTGGTGCGCCGCCGCAGCGCGGACACGGTCTGCACCACGTAGAGCACGCCCGACCACACGTGCATGCCCCCGCCCCAGGCGGCGAACCCGTAGGCGATCGGCGCGGCGATCATCGCGGCGGTGGACTCGCCCTGGGCGAGCAGCAGCAGCGGCAGCGCGTAGAGCAGGCAGAAGGTGGCCGCCTTGCCCAGGTAGATGACCTCGGGCGGGGAGTAGCCCGCACGGCGCAGCAGGGGCAGGCAGCAGGCCACGGCCACATCGCGCAGGGCGATGGCCACGACGAACCACCAGGGCAGGATGCCGCGCACCACGAAGGCGAAGGCGGTGGCCAGGATGTAGAGGCGGTCGGCGGCGGGGTCCAGCATGGCCCCGAACCGGCTGGCCTGGTTGAGCCAGCGGGCGAGCTTGCCGTCCAGCCAGTCGGTGAAGGCGGCCACGGCGAGCACGACGATCGCCAGCACGTCCTCGTGCGGGCCCAGCAGCAGCCACAGGAACAGCGGCACACCCGCCAGCCGCAGCAGGCTCAACGCGTTGGGCACGGTCAGCACACGATCGGAACGCTCCGGTGCCTGACCTGCCGAAACCACCGAGAGCCTCCCTGAAAATCCGAACCCGACCCGTGTGGGGTCCAAGCCTGCCACACGGGTCGGGGAACTCAGGGGCTGACCCGCTGGGGTCAGCGGGAGGAGGACCAGCCGCGCAGCTGAAGCTCGGCGCCGGTGAACCAGCGGGCACGGCCGCGGTCGTCCATGCCGACCCAGCGCGCCCTGCCGTGGGCGCCTTCGAGCACGTAGGCGTGCCCGAGGCTCCACACCACGCTGCACGGGGCGGTGGGCAGGGACTTCGGCTTACTGTCGGCCTCGACCATGACGCTCATCTGCTACCGATTCCTCCATCAGGGGGCCCGCCCAGGACGTCGTCCCGGTGATCCATCGCGGTGACCCGTGGTGATGATTCTGGCCGCCGCGAGGCGTGGAATGGGGCGTCCGCGGCCCTCCCGCGCCTACCGGAGCCATTGCGTCGCCCAACTGCGATCCACGTCACGTGATCATTTCGCGTCGGCTGAGCACGGCCTGCCGTTCGGCGCAGATCACCGACCGACCGCCGCTGTTTTCCGCTGTGTCATGGCCAGCGCATCGGCCCGAGACGTGAGCTGCTCGGCCAGCACCGACTGGCCCGCGCGCCGGTGCGTCTCGGCCAGCAGGCGCAGCATCCTGGCCTGCCAGTGCACCAGTCCGGCCTCCTCCACCAGCTCCAACGCCTCGCGCAGCCAGCGGTCGGCGGCCCGCGGGTCCGCCTCGCGCAGGGCCAGTTCGCCCAGGCTCCAGCAGGCCGTGGCCACCCCGAAGGAGTCGCCGATCTCCGCGAAGGAGGCGTGGCAGGACAGCAGCACCCTGCGGGCGTGCCCGCCGTCCCCGTGCAGCGCGAGCACGTGCCCGAGGTGCCGCACGCTGCGCAACTCCCCCAACCGGTCGCCGAACTCGCGGTACAGGGCGGCGGCCTGGGTGAAGTAGTCGCGGGCGATGTCGGGCTGCCCCCACTTGCCGTGGCTGGCGCCGAGGAAGCGCAGCACCTGGGCCTCCCCGTACTGGTCGCCCAGGGCGCGGAAGCCGTCCAGCGCCTCCCGCAGGCAACCCAGTGCCTGCCCGGGTTCGCCCAGGTCGCGGTGCAGCAGGCCGAGGCACAGCTGGGAGTTTGCCAGCCCGCGGTCGTCACCGACGGCCTCGTAGCCGCGGTGGGCCAGCCTGAAGTGGTGCCCGGCCAGGTCCAGCCGCCCGGTGTGGTGGTGCACGTCGCCGAGCAGGGACTGCGTGTGCGCCTGCGACGAGCGGTCGTCCAGGCGCGCCCAGCTGTCCAGGGCGCGGCACAGCATGTCCAGGGCCAGCTCGTAGTGGTCCTTGGCGAACCACAGCCTGCCCAGCCCGTACCGCATGAGCGCCGCACCGGGCTCGTCCCCGGCGGCGACCGCGCCCGCCAGCGCGCGCTCGTGGCCCTGCCGCCACTCGTCCCAGTACCCGCGCAGCTCCAGGTAGCAGCCCGAGGCGGCGGCGATGCGCCAGCCGAGTTCCGCGTGTCCCTCCGACACCGCCTGGTCCACGGCGACGCCCAGCTCCGCCCGCTCGGCGTCGAACCAGGCCAGGGCGTCACCCACCGGTTCGACACGGGCCCGGACCGGGCGGGGTGGCGGGCAGGGCCACCAGCCCGCGTTCGGCATGCGGGCCTCGGCCTGCGTGGTCGCGGCCAGCCAGGTGGTCAGCGTACGCTCCACGACCCCGCGGCGGTCCGCCTCGCTGTCGGTGGCCACCGCCTGTTCGCGGGCGTACAGGCGGACCAGCCCGTGGCTGCGGTACCGGTCGGCCACCCCGGTGAAGTCCACCAGCTGGGCGTCCACCAGCTGCTCGACCAGTTCCTCGGCACGGTGCGGCTCGCGGTCCAGCGCGGCGGCTGCCAGCTGCGGGGTGTACTCGCCGGTGTTGAGCAGCCCCAGCAGCCGGAACGCCCGCTGCTGCTCGGGGTCCAGCGCGCGGTAGCTGGTGGCCAGGCTGGCCCGCACCCGCAGGTCGCCGGCGGACAGCCCGTCCAGGCGCCGCCGCTCGTCCTCCAGTTGGCGCACCAGCCAGTCCACCGGCCTGCTGGTGCGGGCGGCCAGCCGGGCGCCCGCGATGCGCAGGGCCAGCGGCAGGCCGCCGCACTGACGCACCAGTTCGGCGCTGGCCCGCGGTTCGGTGCGGACCCGGTCCCCGCCGACCACGGTGCCCAGCAGGCGGACCGCCTGCTGCTCGTCCAGCACGCGCAGGTCCACGGTGTGCGCCCCGGACAGCCCAGTGAGCCGGTTGCGGCTGGTGACCAGCACGGTGCACGAGCTGTCACCGGGCAGCAGCGGGCGGACCTGCGCCTCGTCCACGGCGTCGTCGAGCAGTAGCAGTGCCCGCTTGCCCGCCAGGCGGTCGCGCAGCAGCAGGGAGCGGGCCTCCACGCTGTCGGGCAGGTGGTTGCCCAGCACGCCGAGCAGCCGCAGCAGCCTGCCCAGCGCCTCGGCTGGCGGCACCGCGCCCGCGCCGTCCTGCAGGGTCACGTGCAGCTGGCCGTCCGGGAACCGGTCGCGCAGCCGGTGCCCGAGGTGCACGGCCAGCGCCGTCTTGCCCACCCCGGCCATGCCCGCGATGACCTGCACCACGGGACTGCCCGGCTGCCGGGGCGGGGCGCTGAGCCGGGCGAGCATGTCGTGTACGAGAACGTCGCGGCCGACCAGGTCGGGCAGGTCAGGGGGCAGCGCGCGGGGCGGGGCGGACTTGGGCGGATCCGCATCGCAGCGCCAGTCCAGGCCCGGATCACCAGCCAGCACGGCGCGCTCCAGCTCCCGCAGCGGCTCGCCCGGCTCGATGCCCAGTTCCTCGACGAACGTGGCCCGCGCGTCCCGGTAGACCTCCAGCGCGTCGGCGCTGCGCCCGCACCGGTGCAGCGCGAGCATGAGCTGGGCTCGGAACCGCTCGTGCAACGGGTTGTCGGCGACCAACTCGGTCAGCTCGCCGACCAACTGGGTGTGCTCGCCGCGCCGCAGGTCCAGGTCCACGCGGCGCTCCACGGCGCTGCGCCGCAGCTCCGCGAGCCAGGGACCGGCCGTGGCGTGCAGCGAGTCGGAGGGCACGTCGGACAGCGCGGGCCCGCGCCACAGCGCACCCGCCTGTCTGAGCCGGCCGGCGGCCGTGTCCAGGTCACCGGCGGTCGCGGCCCGCTCGGACTCGGCCACCAGCGTGCGGAACACGTCCAGGTCCAGTTCGCCGGGTGCGACCCTGATCAGGTAGCCCGGCGGCCGGGTCTCGATCGGGTCGGCGCCGCCCTGGGCGGTGAGGCCGCGCCGCAGCCGCAGCACGTAGCCCTGCAACGTTGCCTTGGCGCTGGCCGGCGGCTCGCTCCCCCACAGCCGCTCGGCCAGTTCGGCGACTGGCACCACGTGGTTGGCGCGCAGCAGCAGCGCGGCCAGCAGCACCCGGTGCTTGGCGGCCGCCAGCGGCACTACGCGGTCGCCCGCGCTGACCCGCAGCGACCCCAGGATCGCGAACTCCATCCGATCGTCCCCATCGATCGACTTCCCCCACACCGAGCATGATGCCCCTCAGCACCGACAAAAGAGGAGCGAAAGCGTGAACGAGCTTGCGAGTGAACCACGTGACCGCGTGCCCGCACGAGGGTGCGCGCCGAGCACCAGCGAGGTGCGGGCATGAGCGTCACGGTCGTGACCGGCGGCAGCAGAGGCATCGGGGCGGCCGTCGTGCGCCGCCTGGCCGCGGCGGGGCACGCGGTGTGCCTGTCGTACCGGCAGGACGTGGACGCCGCCGAGCGGGTCGTCCGTGAGGTGGTCGACGCGGGCGGGCGGTGTGCCGCGGTGCGCGCCGACGTGACCTCGGAGCACGACGTGGAGGGCTTGTTCCGCACGGCGCGCGAGGAGCTGGGCGTGGTGACCGGGCTGGTGGCCAACGCGGGCGTGACCAGCCCCATGGCCCCGCTGGCCGACCAGCCGGTGGCGGCCCTGCGCGAGGTGGTGGACGTCAACCTGGTGGGCCCGCTGCTGTGCGCGCGGCGGGCGGTCCAGTCCATGTCCGCCTCGCGTGGGGGCGGTGGCGGGTCAATCGTGCTGGTGTCCTCGGCGGCGGCGACGCTGGGCTCACCCGGCGAGTACGTGCACTACGCGGCGAGCAAGGCGGCCGTGGACGCGGTGGCGATCGGCCTGGCCAAGGAGGTCGCCGCCGAGCGCGTGCGGGTCAACGCGGTGGCGCCGGGGATCATCGACACGGAGATCCACGCCGCGTCCGGGGCACCCGACCGGGTGCGCACCGCGGTGGGCCGCATCCCACTGGGCCGCGCCGGTCGGGCCGAGGAGGTGGCGGGGGCCGTGGCCTGGCTGCTGTCCGAGGACGCCTCCTACACGACCGGAGCCGTGCTACGTGTGGCAGGCGGCATGTGAGACCGCCCCAACCCCGGCGAGTCCCGCTCTCCTGCACGCGAGTCCCGCCCTGGCGGGGTGGGAGGGATGCCCCGATCCGGAAAGATCCACCCCTGCGATTCGCTCTCGAGCGGTCTTGGGTCGCGCCGCTGGGGTTCGCGTACCCGACCCGCCTGACGGGCGTGGGGACGCTGTGCAGTTCCCCTAACAAGTGAATTCAGAAAGTCCTGATGGACTGCACAGCGGACTCACACGACACTCATCGCCATGAAGGCATTGGTCAAGGCCACCGCGGCACCCGGCCTGCAGCTCACCGAGGTGCCCGACCCGGTCGCCGGGCCCGGCGACGTGGTGGTCCGGGTGCTGCGCACCGGCATCTGCGGCACCGACCTGCACATCGAGTCCTGGGACGACTGGGCGGCGCGCACCGTCACCGCCCCGCTCGTGGTCGGCCACGAATTCGTCGGCGAGGTCGTGCAGACCGGGTCCGCGGTCAGCGCGGTGAAGGTCGGGGACCTGGTCAGCGGTGAGGGCCACCTGGTGTGCGGCAGCTGCCGCAACTGCAAGGCGGGCCGCAGGCACCTGTGCGCCAACACGCGAGGCCTGGGCGTGCACAGCGACGGGGCGTTCGCCCAGTACGTGGTGCTGCCCGAACAGAACGCGTGGGTGCACCGCAACGAGGTGGACCTGGACGTGGCCGCCGTGTTCGACCCGCTGGGCAACGCGGTGCACACGGCGCTGTCCTTCCCGGTCATCGGCGAGGACGTGCTGATCACCGGCGCGGGCCCGATCGGCATCATGGCCGCCGCCGTGGCCCGGCACGCCGGCGCGCGGCACGTGGCGATCACCGACATCAGCGAGCACCGGCTGGAGCTGGCCCGCAAGGTGGGCGTGGACCTGGCGCTCAACGTGGCCGAGGGCACCGTGGCCGACGCGCAGGCCAAGCTCGGCATGTCCGAGGGCTTCGACGTGGGCATGGAGATGTCCGGCAAGCCCACCGCCCTGCGCGAGATGATCGCGAACATGGCGCACGGCGGTCGCATCGCGATGCTCGGGCTGCCCGCCGAACAGTTCCCGGTGGACTTCGGCAGCGTGGTGCTGAAGATGCTGCACATCAAGGGCATCTACGGCCGTGAGATGTACGAGACCTGGTACGCGATGTCGGTGCTGCTGGGGGCCGGGCTGGACATCAGCCCGGTGATCACGCACCGGTTCCACTACACCGAGTTCGACCGCGCCTTCGCCACCACCCGGCAGGGCAACTGCGGCAAGGTCATCCTCGACTGGACGGAGAGCTAGTGCAGCCGTCACAGGACCACTTCCCTTACTGGACGGAGAACTGATGTACGGCGCGATGCGCGAGGGCCTGCGGGCGGAACTGGACCAGATCCGCGCGGACGGGCTCTACAAGGCCGAGCGCGTGATCGCCAGCCCGCAGAACGCCTCGGTGCGGGTGTCCTCCGGCGAGCAGGTGCTCAACTTCTGCGCGAACAACTACCTGGGGCTGGCCGACCACCCCGCGCTGATCGAGGCGGCCAGGGGCGCGCTGGACGAGTGGGGCTTCGGCATGGCCTCGGTCCGCTTCATCTGCGGCACCCAGCAGCCGCACAAGCAGCTGGAGCAGCGGCTGTCGCAGTTCCTCGGCACCGAGGACACCATCCTGTACAGCTCCTGCTTCGACGCCAACGGCGGGCTGTTCGAGACCCTGCTTGGCGAGCAGGACGCGGTGATCTCCGACGAGCTCAACCACGCCTCGATCATCGACGGGGTGCGGCTGTGCAAGGCCAAGCGGTACCGGTACAAGAACCGGGACATGGCCGACCTGGAGCGCCAGCTGGTGGACGCCAAGGACGCGCGGTACCGGCTGATCGCCACCGACGGCGTGTTCTCCATGGACGGCTACCTGGCCCCGCTGGACCAGATCTGCGAGCTGGCCGAGCGTCACGACGCGCTGGTCATGGTGGACGACTCGCACGCCGTGGGCTTCACCGGCCCGACCGGTCGCGGCACGCCCGAGCTGTTCGGGGTCACCGACCGGGTGGACGTGCTGACCGGCACCCTGGGCAAGGCCCTTGGCGGGGCCAGCGGCGGCTACGTCTCCGGCCGTGCGGAGATCGTGGAGCTGCTGCGCCAGCGCTCCCGCCCGTACCTGTTCTCCAACTCGCTGGCGCCCTCGATCACCGCCGCCGCCCTGGCCGCGCTGGACCTGCTCAGCACCTCCGGTGAGCTGCTGGAGCGGCTGCGTGCCAACACCGAGCTGTTCCGGCGCAGGATGACCGAGGAGGGCTTCGACCTGCTGCCCGGTGAGCACCCGATCATCCCGGTGATGATCGGTGACGCCGCCGAGGCCGGCCGGATGGCCGACCTGCTGCTGGAGCAGGGCATCTACGTCATCGGCTTCTCCTACCCGGTGGTGCCGCGCGGCAAGGCCCGCATCCGCACGCAGATGTCCGCGGCGCACTCCACCGAGGACGTCGACCGCGCGGTGGACGCCTTCGTGCTGGCCAGGAGCAAGATGGGGGCGTGATCGATCCACGGAGGCTGCGGGTGCTGCGCGCGCTGGCCGACCACGGCACCGTGACCGCGGCGGGCCAGGCGCTGCACCTGACGGCCTCCGCGGTCTCCCAGCAGCTGGCGGCGCTGGAGGCGGAGACGGGCCAGCAGCTGCTGCGCAGGCGCGGGCGGCGCGTGTCGCTGACCGCGGCCGGCGAACTGCTGGTGGTGCACGCCAACGCGGTGGCCGCCGAACTGGAGCGCGCGCAGGCCACACTGGCCTCGTTCGGCGTGGGCGCGCGTGGCACGGTCAAGCTGGCCAGCTTCGCCTCGGCCATCACCCAGGTGGTGGCCCCGGCGATCGCGGCGCTGCGGACCAGCGCGCCGGAGGTGGTGGTGCTGGTCCGCGACGCGGAGGGGCACGCCAGCGTGCCGCTGCTGCTGGACGGGGAGATCGACGTGGCGATCACCGAGGAGTACCGGGCCGTCCCGCGGTCCGACGACCGGCGGCTGACCCGGTTCCCGCTCTACGCCGAGCCCTTCGACCTGGTGCTGCCCGTGACGCACCGGCTGGCCACCGAGCACGAGGTGGACGTGCGGGAGCTGGCCGAGGAGGACTGGATCGCCCCGCTGCCGGGCAACCCGTGCCGGGACGTGGTCGTGCTGGCCTGCGAGAACCCGCGGATCACCCACACCTCCGACGACTTCCGCGCCGTGGTGGCCCTGGTCGCCGCCGGGGCCGGGGTGGCGCTGGTGCCGCGCAACGCGCTGGCCCCGGTGCCCGGTGCCGTGCCGGTGCCGGTGCGCGGGCCGGTCCCACAGCGCCGGGTGTTCGCGGCCGTGCGCAAGGGCAGTGAGCAGCACCCGCTGCTCAGAGTTGTCCTCGACGGGCTGGCATGTAGTTGACTAGGGGGAAGCACCGGCGGCGATCCCGTCGGCAGCGGGCAAGCGAGAAGGAGTTGCTGTGACTGAGATCCGCCGGGTGGGTGTGGTCGGCGCCGGGCTGATGGGCTCGGGCATCGCCGAGGTCAGCGCGCGGGCCGGGTTGGACGTGCTGGTCAGCGAGGCCAACGCGGGCGCCATGGAGGCAGGGCGCGAGCGCATCACCAAGTCCCTGGCCAGGGGCGTGCGCAACGGCAAGCTGTCGGCCGAGGACCGCGACGCGGCGATGGAGCGGCTGAGCTTCACCACCGACCTGGGCGAGTTCGCCGACCGGGACCTCATCGTGGAGGCCGTGGCCGAGAACGAGCAGGTCAAGACCGAGGTGTTCGCCACGCTGGACAAGGTGGTCACCAGCCGGGAGGCCATCTTCGCCTCCAACACCTCCTCGATCCCGATCATGAAGCTGGGCATGGCCACCGGTCGGCCCGACCAGGTCATCGGCATCCACTTCTTCAACCCGGTGCCGGTGCTCAAGCTGGTCGAGCTGGTGCCCTCGCTGCTGACCAGCGAGCAGACCTCGCTGCGGGCACGGGGCTTTGTCACCGGCACCCTGCGCAAGGAGGTCATCACCTCCACCGACCGCGCGGGCTTCGTGGTCAACGCCCTGCTGATCCCGTACCTGCTGTCGGCGATCCGGATGATGGAGTCGGGCTTCGCCTCGGCCGCCGACATCGACAACGGCATGG
Organism: Kutzneria viridogrisea DSM 43870; assembly: GCF_000525635.1. Classification (NCBI taxonomy): domain Bacteria; kingdom Bacillati; phylum Actinomycetota; class Actinomycetes; order Pseudonocardiales; family Pseudonocardiaceae; genus Kutzneria; species Kutzneria viridogrisea. The sequence continues at coordinate 3,923,242 of NZ_CP007155.1, read as the reverse complement.
TGCTGGGCTGCGCGCACCCGATGGGCCCGCTGCAGCTGACCGACCTGATCGGCCTGGACACCACCAAGGCCATCGCCGAGTCGATGTACGAGGAGTTCAAGGAGCCGCTCTACTCCCCGCCGCCGCTGCTGCTGCGCATGGTCGACGCGGGCCTGCTGGGCAAGAAGACCGGCCGCGGCTTCTACGACTACTCCGCCTGACCCCGGAGCGCCGACACACGGAGCAACCCCGCGTGTCGGCGCTTCACAGACCGCGTGTCGGCGCTCGGCGTACGGTGTGTTCGCACTGAGCGGGCGATTTCCCAGCTCGTGGGAGTCCGTTCCCCAAGCGCCGACACACCGTTCCGCAAGCGCCGACACGCGAGGTTAGGCCGCAGGCGGGTGAGTCCCGCTCAGGGCGTGTAGCTGTACAGGTCGCTGCCCGTGCTCGCGCTGGTCCCGCCCGCGGTGCTGACCGTCACGTGCACGGCCCCGACCCCGGCGGGCGAGGTGGCACTGCAGAAGCCGGTGCCGCAGGACACGTGTGCGGCGGGCAGCCCGCCGAAACGCACCGAGCCGCCCGCGAGGTTCGAGCCGAGGACGTAGACCAGGGTCCCGCCCGCGACTGGTCCACTGTGGACGCTCAGGCTGTTGACGGCCGGGGCGGGCGGCGGGGTGGGGCCCGGGCCGGTGTAGGTGAACGGGCCGGGGGCGTACGCGGTGCCGCCCGGGGTCACCACGGCCACGGGCACGGTGCCGGTGCCACCGGGTGAGGTGGCGGTGCACGAGCTACTGGTGCAGGACACGGCAGCGCTGTTGTCGTTGCCGAACAACACGAATCCGTTGTCCAGATTGGACCCGGTGAGCACGACCGAGGTGCCGCCGCTACCGGGTCCGGTGCTGGTGGAGATGCCGGTGACCAGCGGGGCACCCGGCACGGCGGGCGGGGTCTGCGGGCCGTTCACGGTGTAGCTGGCCACGTTGTTGGCGGGGTTGAGGTCCTCGCGGTTGGCGACCGTCGCCTTGATCACGCCGGAGGGCGTGCTGGCCGAGGAGCGGACCTGCACCTTCATGAAGTCCCCGCGACCGGGCGTGCGCAGGCCGAGGAAGGTCGCCTCCAGGCGGCGGCCGTCCGGGGACACGGTCTCGGTGAAGGTGTAGTCGTAGGGCGTGGAGTACATCAGCGCCCCGCCGGTGGTGAGACCGGGCGGCAGGTCGACGGTCAGGTGCGTGACGCCGGAGTAGTCGGCCCCGCCCACCGAGGTCCAGCTCACCGAGAAGTTGCCGAAACTGTTGGGCGTGGTCGGGTAGTTCCCGGCCAGGCTGACGGCGATGTCCGGGCCGGGTGTGGCCGCGGCGGCGGTCGGTGCGAGCAGGGCTGTGCAGGCGGCGGTGGCGGCGCACGTCAGCGCGGCGAGGAGTCGAGGTCTCACACGTGGTGTGATCGTCCCCGCCGACAGCCGCGTTAGCCTTCACTTGCGGCGCAAGTGGATTCCGTCGAGCAGGTCGGGCAGCAGCTCGGCACCGCGTGCGGGGTCGACCACCGCGGTGCGCGTGGCCGGGGCCATCAGCCAGGGCTGCCGCACCCCGAGCAGCGGCGAGTACACCGGCACGAAACCCTGGTCGTACAGCCACACCGCGAAGTCGGTGGACAGGGTGCCGCGCTCGTCCACCGCGGCCGTGCCGTGCCAGGGCAGCAGCGCGGACCCGCCCAGCGCCGTGAAACCGACCCGTCCCGGGGAGGGCATGCTCACGGTGAACCGGACGTGGTGCCCGAACAGCTTCTCGTACTCCAACTCGCGGTCGGTCAGCGCGGCGGCGAGGTAGCGGATCGTGTCGTCCCAGGCGACCTGCAACACCTCGCGGCGGGCCTGCACGACCTCGCCCGCGGTCCGGTTGTCGTCCACGTGGTACACGTCCGCGTAGACGGCCTTGGACCAGGTGAGCAGGTCGCGACCCGCGGGCAGCGGCACGGGCACCGAGTGCAGGATGGACCGGAACAGCTCCCGGAAGGACAGACCGCCCGGGGTGGGGTCCACCTGGTCCGCACCGGCCAGGGTGGCCACCGGGTTGCGGGTGATGTCCAGGCCGTCGAAGGCCTTGCGGTAGCCGCGCTCGTGGTACTCGATCAGCAGGGTGCGGTCCTCGGCCAGGGAGGGGCCGATGTGCTTGCGCGCGACCTCGTCGATGTCCTGGAACCGCAGGTAGTCGTGCCCGCCCACCAGGCTCAGGTACTGGTTGAGCTTGCGCAGGTAGCCGTCCACGATCGCGGGCGGGCGCGGGCGGAAGTGGTTGCCGTCGGTGAGCACGGTGATGTCCAGGCCCGGCGGGTAGAGGCAGCTCACCGCGCGCTGCAACTCCCGCAGCCGCACCAGCACGCCGAGCTCGGCCAGATCCGGCAGGTTGCCCAGCGCCTTGAGCCCGCTCTGGCTGTGCTTGATCGGGAAACCGGGCAGCACCATCCGGATCGGCGCCCCGGAACGCAGGAACGGCAACAGGTCGGCGCGGGCCATGTCCGGGGTGTAGGTGCTGCGCGAACCGCGGTGGAACTGCTTGCGCAGGAACACGTGGTGCAGCAGCAAGGCCGTGCGCTCGTGCTGCTCGGCGACCCCGGACAGGGCCTCGCGCAGGTGGCCGGGCGCCGCGGCGGCGGTGCGCTCCCCGCTGGCGTCGGCCTCGGCCACGAGCCGGTCGATGATCTGCCGGGACTGGCGCAGCGACAGGTGCACGGCGTGCCCGCGCACGGGCAGCCCGACACCGAGCTCACCGACCTGCAACTCGGCCACGGAGTGCGTGTGCGACAGCGCCGAGATCACCCCGTGCCGCCGGGGCAGCCGCTCGAAGGTGGCCACCAGCGGGGCCCCGTCGGGCGGCGGGCAGCCCGGTGCCCGGTCGCTGGCGAAGCCTGGGGCCTCCACCGCCAGCACCATCGCCCCGGGGAAGGCCAGCGACAGGGCCTGCCGGTTCTCGGTGAGGTCGTCGAACACCGCGACCACGTCGGTGCCCGTCAGCCGCCGCAGGTTCTCGATCTTCAGCTCGGCGATGGGCCGCACCCGGTCGTCGGGCAGGGTCAGCAGCCGCACGTGCGAGAGCCCTCCCCTGGCCAGCACGGCCTGCGTGTGGTCGCGCACCCGGTCGCGGCGGCCGGTGTTGAACACCACCTCGCCGCCCGCGTCCTCCACGTCGCGCACGAAGCGCACCAGGCCGGGGGCCAGCGAGTCCGAGCGCAGCCGCTCCCACGGCCGGTAGAAGGCCGGGCAGAACTCGGCGTGCACCTCGTCCCAGGCGACCTCGGGGTAGCGCCCGGCCACCCCGGACACCTCCAGGAACCGGTCCCAGGCGGGCTTGGAGTACGAGGGCAGCGCACGCAGGGCGCTGGGCCTGGCCAGCTCGGGGATGCCCTGCGGGGCGCCGTGCCGTGGCCTGGCCAGGGTCCTGGCCGCGTGCAGGGTCCTGGCCTTGGGCACCAGCCCGCACAGGTCCAGGTCGATCACCACCAGCGGCACCGGCCGGTCGGGGTCCTTGCGGCGCAGCGCGGCCCGCTCCTCGACCCGGCGCAGCACCTCGTGCAGCAGCTTGTCCTGGGCGGGCGGCACGCTGTGCACGTAGCGGTCCAGCGGGTGGTCCCCGTGCAGCAGCTCGGCGGTGTCGGGGTCGAGGAAGCGCAGCTCGGCGGCCAGTGTGCGCTCCACGGCGGCCCGCACACTGCGCTCGCGGTAGCGCTTTCCGTCGAAGCTGGTCTGCTGGAACGCCGAGACCAGCTCGACCAGTGCCTTGTGCAGCGCGCGCACCGCGCGGTCCCGCTCGATGACGTCCAGGTCCGCGCTGTCCTGGAGCAGGGTGACGTCGCTGAGCACCACGCGGCCGGTGGCGCGCACCTGTGGGGTCAGCTCGAACATGATGCCCCGGTCGTCCAGGGTGGTCAGCGCGAGCCCGTGCCGGTCGAGCAGGGTGCGGAACACCGCGATCAGCGGGCGCACCAGGTAGTCGATCAGGAAGTCCAGCGGGTCGACCCGCTGCTCGTGCCGGTTGGCGACCACCCGTTCCAGCAGGGTCGGCCCGTTCACCCCCGATCGGGACAGCAGGGTGCGCAGCGCCACCGGCAGGCCGGTGCCCGGGCAGCGCGGGTGCTGGGGGTACAGGGCGTCGCTGGGACCGTGCAGGCCGGTGACCGTGTCGACCAGCTCGTTGGGCGGGCACAGAGCGAGGTGCAGCCGCAGTGTGGGATCGACGGTGACCAGTTCCACCAGGCGTTGCCAGCGGCCGACCACGAGCAGGTGCTCGGCGCAGGCTGTGCTCACCGCGTCATCGGTCGTCGCAGGCAGAAGTGCCGGCGGGTCGGTGCGCTGTCGCAGGTACCAGTCGGTCATACCAGGGCCCTAACGAACACGTGGCTCCCCACATATTCAGCCGCACTTGCACAGTCCCCGGTATTCGCGGCGCTACATCGAGTGTAACGAGCGAGGGTGCCAGAAGTGCGCATCATCCAGGCGTTACGTGATCTATATCACAGGGTTTGAAGTCAGCTTGACACGTCAAGCCGGTCTGCCACAAGATGGCAGATTTCGATGCATCTGGATGAGTTCATCTTTTGCGCCCCCGGCTTTCGCACTCGATTCACGAAACCACCGCGAACCCGCTCCGGTAATGGGCCGGAACACCCGGCGCGCGGTCAGCCGGGCAAGTCCCATGCTACGCGTCACCGAGCAGATGTACCCGTTCAGCGGAAAACCACGCACGACGAGAGCCAATCACACCCGATCGTGTCACTTGTGACCGAGTACCGGTGAACACCCGGTGAACGCGCCGCCGAATGCTTCCCACCTGCCCCTCCCCCGACCGGGGTCGAGCAGATCCAGCCGACGCCGTACCTCGCCCACAGGTTGCTCGCGCGACAGATTAACAATTAACCGACCGGCGCAGCAGAATCATCCCAACAGGGCAAGTCGAGCCGGATTCAGTCCTCGGGCCGCAACCGGGTGCTGAAGCTGAACCGGTCCCCCCGGAACAACGAGCGGACCCGTTCGATTGGCACGCCCTCGGGGTCGAAGGACAGCCGGTGCAGCAGCAGCATCGGCAATGCCGGATTCGTCCCGATCAGCTTCGCCTCGCGGGGAGTGGCCAGCACCGTCTCCACCCGCTCCTCGGCCTCGGCGAAGACCACGCCGAGCTGGTTGCTCAGGCAGCCGTGCAGGGACCCGGCGGGATCGAACACGTCCAGCAGGGAGGGGAAGCGCCGCGCGGGCAGGTAGGTGGACTCCAGCCCCACGTTCTGCCCGGTGGCCACCACGGTGCGCTCGATGTGCAGCACCAGGTCGCCCGGCTCGATCCACAGGTCCTCGGCCAGCGTGGCATCGGCGGGCAGGTGCTCCATGGTCACCAGCTTGCGCCCGGGTGTGCCGCCCTGCCTGCGGATGCCCTCGGTCAGGCTCACCAGCGACAGCGGCTGCACCAGCTTGGGCGGCATCACGTAGGTGCCGCTGCCGTGCCTGCGCTGGAGCTTGCCCTCCAGCACCAGCTCGGACACCGCCTGGCGCAGGGTCATCCTGGCCACGCCGAAACGCTCGGCCAGCTCGCGCTCCGAGGGCAGCACGGCTCCCTCGCCCCAGGCCCTGGTCAGGTCCAGCAGCTGGGTCTTGACCGCGTAGTAGCGCGGCACCCTGCCGTCCTCGGGAATGCCCGCGCGCACCGGCTCGCCCGCCCGGTGCCTGCGCACGTCCACGGTGTCCGCGGTCGGCGGCTCGGCCTGCACCACGCCCTGCTCGGAGGGGGTCACCCGGGAGGCGGTGATCGGCTTGCCGTCCACCGTCATCACCAGCCGCCGGTCGGCCATCGGACTGGTCAGCCGCACGCGCAGGGTGGACAGGGTGGCGTCCACGCGACTGCGGCCGGCCACCGGGAGCAGCTCGCCCGCACTGGCCAGTTCCACCTTGACCTCGGCGCCCGCCTCACTGACGGTGCGATCGGCGAACTGGGCGCCCTCGGGATGTGTCACCTGGATGGCCAGCTCGTGCTCGTTCGGCTCGACCCACCACACGGGATTGAGCGGGATCCCCGTTCTCACGGCGCCGACGCTACGTAACTACTCGCGAGTAGCGGTAGCCGGGTCCGGCATCTCCAGCCCGATGGCTGCGTGCACGAGTCCACTACCCACGCTGCGTGCGGACGAGTAGGCCGACCGGGTGTGACCCGGTTCTCCGCTGCGACGAATGGCGCCGCCCCAGTGGCATCACACCGGGTTGCCTACACCCGTTCAGGTGAGACGGTGGTCGCGGGCGTTGCCCCCGCCCACGACCACCGCGTTCATGTCTCCCCTCGGTGCATCACTCGACCAAGTGATGCCGGTCCGCCTGGCCCTCCCAAGCCGTCCGGACCACCCCAGACCCCCAGTACAGGTCCTAGAGGTCGAGGGCGAAGGCCGCCGAGTGCACCGGTGCGCAGGGCCAGACCTGGCCGCAGTCCACACAGTGCTCGCCGGACCGGACGTGCGCGCTGAGCACGTCCGCGGCCATGTGGTGGTAGGAGTCGAGCAGCCGGTCCAGACCGCTGTCCCCGCCGGGAGTGGCACTGGGGTGCTTCATCGAGAGCACCATCCGTGCTCACCGCCTTCCGTTCGCCCCTCAACTGCTCTGTTGAGGTGTGGCAGCCGCCACACTGATTACGATCCGCTCATGTCCGACCCGGGACATCCGCCAATAGGCGGAGAAATGTGGCACGGCGCCGACAGGCCTCACCACTGTGGGCTACCACCGCGCCCGACAACCGGACAGTTGACGACGGTGCGTGACCGGATTGGCGTCCGGGTGGCGGGGGCGCGGCCGGGCTCAAGATCCGTCTAGGCTCGCACCATGCGGCCAACCGCGGCGACCGAGACCTTCGCGGGACGCGACGCAGACGTCGCCCTGCTGCAGGGCCTGCTCCGTGACGCGGTGGCCGGCCGCGGCCGGTGCGTGCTGCTCGAGGGCGATCCCGGCATCGGCAAGTCCGCGCTGCTGGCCACCGGGCTGGCCGCGGCGCGCGGACTGGGCTGCGAGGTGTTCTGGGGCGCCGCCGACGAACTGGGCCAGCCGTTCCCGCTGCGCGCGGTGCTGGACTGCCTGGAGGTCGCCACCCGGCCCGAGGACCCGTGGCGCACCGAGATCCTCGCCCTGCTGCGCCAGGAGCACTCCCCCGGCATGACCGGCACCGGCGACCCGGTGCTGGGCGCGACCGAACTGCTGCTGGCACTGGTGGACCGGACCTGCGAGTCGCGGCCGGTGCTGCTGGTGCTCGACGACATGCAGTGGGCCGACCAGGCCAGCCTGCTGGTGTGGCACCGGCTGGGCCGATCCGTCGAACAGCTGCCCTTACTGCTGGTGGGGGCCTACCGGCCGGTGCCGCGCCGGGCCGAGCTGGACCAGTTGCGGCGCGGGCTGTCCGGGCGTGGGGGCACGACGCGGGTGCTCGGTCCGCTGGCGCCCCAGGAGTCCCTGCGGCTGGTCGCGGCCAGGGCGGGCGGCCAGTCCTGCGGGCCCGAGCTGACCCACCTGGCCGAGCGGGCGGCGGGCAACCCCGGCTACCTCACCGAACTGGTGGACGCGCTGGCCCGCGAGGGCGGCATCCGGGTCACCGGCGGGGTGGCGGAGCTGGCGGGCCGGGCCGTGGGCGGCCGGGCGCCCGCCTCGCTGGCCGCGGCGATCGCCGACCGGCTGGACTTCCTCTCCGAACAGGCCACCGCGACCCTGCGCTCGGCGGCGCTGCTGGGCACCGAGTTCGCCGTGCACGACCTGGCGGTGGTGCTGCGCAGACCCGCCAGCGAGCTGATCGCCGTGCTGGAGGAGGCCGTCGGGGCCGGGGTCATCACCGAGGCGGGCGCCAGCCTGGCCTTCCGCTACCCGCTGATCCGCCAGGCGCTCTACGAAGGCACGCCCCAGGCGGTGCGCACGGCACTGCACCACGAGGCCGCCCGCGCCCTGTCCGAGGCGGGGGCGCCCACCGTGCAGGTCGCCGAGCAGCTGCTGCCCGCCGCCGACACCGTGGACGAGTGGGTGCTTGGCTGGCTGGCCGACGTGGCGCCCACGCTGACGCACCGCGCCCCGCAGACGGCCATCGAGCTGCTGCGCAGGGCCATCGACCACGTGCGCTCCGACGACCCGCGGCGCGACCTGCTCGCCAGCTGGCTGGCCACGGCGCTGTCCGGCATGGGCCGCAACGCCGAAGCGGCGCAGCAGGCACGGCAGATCCTGGGCAGGACGAGGGAACCCGCACGGATCGCGGAGATGGCCTGGGTGCTGGCCTACACGCTGATGCGCACCGGGCGCAGCGCGGAGGCCCTGGCGGAGCTGGACTCCGCGCTGGCCCAGCGGCTGCCCGCCGAGTGGGCGGCCCGGTTGCGGGCGCTGACCGCTCTGGTGCGGGCGGTGGAGGGGGACTACGCCGCCGCGCGGCAGACCGCGGAGCTGGCCATCGAGGCGGGCCGCGCGGCCACCGACCGGCTGGCCGTCGGCGTGGGGCTGCACGTGCTGTCCCTGGAGCGCAACTTCGCCGGGGACGAGCGGCGCAACCGCGAGCTGATCGACGAGGCGCTGACCGTGCTCGGCGATGACCGCGAGCACCTGGACCTGCGCCTGCTGCTGCTCACCAACCGGGTGATGGCCGACCAGAACCTGGACGAGCTGGGCGCGGTGGACGGCACGCTGCGGCTGGTCCGCGAACTGGCCGAGCAGGCGGGCGCCGCGCGATTCACCCAGGTGCACGTGATGATCGCGACCTACTACTTCCGGCTGGGCCGCTGGGACGACGCGCTCAGCGAGCTGGAGTCCATCCCCGAGCTGTCCGAGGGGCGCTACTCCTTCCTCACCCTGCACGGCCTGCTGGCGCTGATCGCCGGGCACCGCGATGACCGCACCACGGCCTCGGTGCACCTCAAGGCGGTCAAGACCGAGCCGCTGGCCATCGCCGACGACCGGCGCAACGCCGGCTACGTGCTGCTTGCCCGCGCGCTGGCCGCCGAGCGGGACGGGCTGCACGCGCAGGCGTGCGCCGAACTGCTGCCGGTGCTGACCCCGGGCACCGCGCTGGAGATGGACGTGCGCTACCTGTGCCTGCCCGAGCTGGTGCGGCTGGCGGTGCTCGCGGGCGAGGACGCGACCGCCCGCAGCGCGGCCGAGGTGTGCCGTGCGGAGGCGGAGGTCTCGGCCACCCCGGCCAAGCTCGCCGCGGCCCAGCGCTGCCAGGGGCAGTTGGACCGGGACGCGGGGCCACTGCTGGCCGCCGCCGAGCACTACCGGGTCACGCACCGGCGGCTGGAACTGGCCACCACCCTGGAGGACGCCTCGGTGCTGCTGGCCGAGAACGGGGACACCGCGGCGGCCCGGTCGGCGCTGGGCGAGGCCATCGAGGTCTACGCCGAGCTGCGCGCGGACTGGGACGTGCGCAGGGCCGACGCCCGCACCCGGCCGTACGGGGTGCGGCGCGGCCAGCGCGGCAGGCGGGACCGGCCGACCACCGGCTGGGAGAGCCTGACGCCCACCGAGTTGAAGGTGGCCCACCTGGTGGCGCAGGGCAGGTCCAACCCGGACATCGCGGGCGCGCTGTTCCTGTCCCGGCGGACCGTGCAGACGCACGTCTCGCACATCCTGGTCAAGCTGGCCGCGCACTCCCGCAGCGAGATCGCCCGCGAGGCGGCGCACCACGCCCAGTGACCAGCGGCCCCGGCACGTCACGGGGCCGCTGATCACTTCAGGCGGCGATCAGCAGGCCCCTGCGTCCTGCCAGACCGCCCACGACCCCGGCGCACCGGGCTCCGCCCCGGTCGAGTACCAGGTGGAGTTCCACTTGTGCCCGGCGTGCGACACCGTCTCGCCCGGGCCGTAGGCGGTGGCGGCGTTCCACTCCGCGATCCCGCCGCAGCCGCCCGGCGTGCCGGTGACGGTCAGCGTGAAGGTCACCGCGTGTGCGGCGCCCGTTCCGGTGCCGGTGACCGTGACGCTGTAGGTCCCCGGCGCGGTGTCGGCGGTGGTGGAGATCGTCAGCTTCGAGGAGCCGCCGGAGGTCACCGAGGACGGGCTGAACGCCGCGGTGGCACCGGAGGGCAGGCCCGCCGCGCTGAACGTGACCGACTGCGCGCTGCCCGCGGTGGTGGCCGTGGACACCGTGCTGGTCACCGAGGACCCGGCCGTGGCCGAGCCGCTGGTCGGGTCGAGCGCCACCGAGAAGTCGTTGGTGGGCGTGCTGCCACCGACGGTCAGGCTGTAGGTGGCGGTGTGGCTGGTGCTGCCGGTGCCCTTCACGGTGATCGTGTAGGTGCCCGAGGCCGCGCTGGCCGAGGCGTTCACGGTCATCGTCGAGGACGAGCCGGAGGTCACCGAGGACGGGCTGAAGGACACGGTCACCCCGGCGGGCTGGCCGGTCGCGGTCAGCGCCACGGACTGCGCGTTGCCGGTGGTGGTCGTGGTCTGCACCGTGGAGGTCACCGAGGCGCCCGGCTGCACCGTGCCCGAGCTCGGGCTCAGCGCGAGGCTGAAGTCGTTGGTGGGCGTGCTGGTGCAGTTCGGGTCCCCGGACTGGGCGGGCACGCTGACGGCGTTCCACGCGGCCTTGACCGAGTTGTACTGGGCGCAGGTCGGGTCCAGGTTCTTGGCCGCGGTCAGCGTGGCGGTGCGGTAGCGGCGGTAGGACATGCCGGAGGTCTTGAGCAGCATGGCGTTGTAGAACACCTTGCCCGCGTTCTGGATGCCGATGCCGGTGACCGTGGAGTTGTCGCAGGTCGGGCTCTGCGCGGAACCCTCGGCCAGCAGGTAGAACCAGTGGTTGAGCGGACCGGCCGCCGCGTGCACCTCGGTGCTGGGGATGGCGCTGGAGTAGCAGTTCGGGTCCCCGTTGACCGAGGAGGGGTTCTGCATGTTGCGGATCGGGCCGTTGCCGACCAGGTTGATCGACTCGCCGACGGTGTAGTCCGGCACGTCGTAGGGTGCGGGCTCGTTGGTGTAGGCCTCGGTCAGCGCGCCGAAGATGTCGCCGGTGCCCTCACCCAGCCCGGCCTCGGTGCCCGCGCCGCCGGGGGTGTACTGGTCGATGGCGTGCCCGTGCTCGTGGCCCACCACGTCCATCGAGCCGATCCACTCGTTGGCCTGGTTGTGACCGATCTCGATGTGGTCGCCGGTCCAGTAGGCGTTGATGTCGCCCAGGCCGACCTTCACCGTGACGCCGCGGCCGTTACCGTCGATCCCGTTGCGGCCCAACCAGTTCTTCAGCATGTCCCACTCGTGCTGGGTGGACCAGAGCACGTCCACGCAGCCGGTCTCCTTGCTGGTGGCGTTGCCGTTGCCGAAGTTGTTGCTGGCCTTGGTGAACGGCTGGCTGGTGGAGTAGTCCACGCACTGCAGGCCGGGCCGGGTCGCGTCCACCGTGCTGTTGTTGCTGGTGGCGATCGTCAGCGGGTTGGGGCCGTTCCACTGGCTGGTTCCGGTGCCCGCCCGGACGTCGTCGCGGGTGCCCTCCACGGCACCGGTGCGCGCGTTGACGTAGACGTGCAGCCTGCTCGGCGCCCCGGACTTGGCCTTGCCGGTCAGCACCGACTCGTACACCAGGGTGCCGGTTCCCCCGGCAAGCACGGACAGGGTCGTGCTCACATGACTGTCCACACGGGACAGTTGGTCGGCGGCGATCGTGTCGGCCTTCTCCGGGCTGAGCTTGGGCGCCGTGTTCAGCGCCAGCGTGCCCTTGTTCGCCGACACGGTGTCGAGCACCTTGCCCGCGGCGTCGGTGGCCACCACGGCGTCACCGCCGATCACCGGCAGGCCCTTGTAGGTGCGGTCGTAGGACAGGTAGTACAGATCCCGCTTGCCCGGGTTGCCGCCCTGGTAGACGGCTCTGCGGGTGAACTGCTCATCGGGGCCCTTGGCCAGGGCGTCCAGGCCGGAGGCCGCGGCGGAGTCACCGGCACTGATGGCCAGGGACTTGGCGTCGGCGGTCACCGCGCCCGGCACCACAGGGGCCGCGGCGCTGGTGCTGACTTGCAGGGACACAGCCGCCAGGCAGGCGGCCGAGAGCGCGACAACGGTTCGTCTCACGCTAGCTCCTCAAGAGGACAGGGGTCTGGAAGAGATCGCGCTACCAACATGGTGATCAACCGATCACCCCGTCAACGACCCGCCACCCTTGCCGACACCCTTGACGTGGTCTGAACCAAATCAGGCAATCGTCAACCGGGCGGCGGCATGCTGGGCAGCGGGTCGCGACGTGTCCCGCATCCGTTACGGAGTCATGGCCGCAGAACGGTCACCGCGAACCGCCCGTTGCCCGCCGCGGCATGCGCGACCGCCTTCTCGGCCTCGTCGAGGGCGAACTCGGTGACCTCGAACTGGCCCAGGTCCAGCAGACCCGATCGGACCAGCTCGATGAGGCGGGCGTTGGTCTCCGGCGGGAACATCCACTGCCCCTGGACGGTGATGCTGTTGCGCATGATCCACGGGTAGGGCAGGGCGAGGTCCTCGCCGCCGAGCATGCCGACCCCGCCCATCAGCACGACCCTGCCGCGCTCGCGGACGGTCATGGCGGCGGCCCGCACCGGCCTCGTCCCCGCGGTGGGCGGCAGCAGGTCGAGCACCACGTCGATCGGGCCGGGCGCCGCCTGCTTCATCCGCTGGCGGTCCGTCTCCTCGTCACCGGTCAGCGACACGGTGCGCAGTCGCGGGCCGAACCGTCGTTCGAGGTCGGCCAGCACTGCCCCGTTGCGGCCCGGCGCCACGACGCACCCGGCGCCCATCGCGAGCGCGACGGCCACGGCGGCGCTGCCGAAGTTCCCGGTCGCGCCGCTGATCAGGACCGTCTCGCCGGCCGTCAGCCCGGCCGCGAGCAGACCGCCGTAGGGCACCAGGCACACGCCCAGCGCGGTCCACCGCCCTGCCTGGGCCGGGTCGATCGACCCGAGCGGGAAGACGTTCTCGGTCGGTACCAGCAACTGCTCGGCGAAGGAGCCCTGCCCGTAGTGCTTCTGTAGGTGCAGGCCGCCCTCGCCGCGGGCGCTCCAGCCCTGCAGGGTGATGTCCGGGGTCAGCACGCCGTCCCGCGAGCGCACGGTCGGGTCGCACAGCACCCAGTCCCCCACGGCGAGCCGGGTCGCGTCCGGTCCGAAGGCGCGCACGCGGCCGACCGCCCCGAGTCCGGGCACCACCGGGAGGGTGAGCAGGTACCGCCGTGCACCGCTGAAGACCTCATCCGTGTAAGGCAGCACGGCCGTCGCCACGACGTCGACGATCACCTCACCGGTACCCAGCTTCGGGTCCGGCACTTCCTGCACCGACAGTGGCGCGCCGAATTCCTTCAGAACCGCGGCTTTCATGGTGTTTCCGCCCTCTCCGGACCAGTCTCGTCAGAACCGGACCCATCGTGGGCGGCCCACGCCACCGCATCCAGACCTAGCATTGTCCTAGGACTGCGCAGTGCCACCCTGCCGAAAGGTGACGATCATGTCCGAGCACCGCAGCGGACTCGGTGAGTTCCTGCGCTCCCGTCGGGAGAGGCTGACTCCCGAGGCGGTCGGCCTGCCCGCCCGCCCCAGGCGCCGCACGCCCGGCCTGCGCCGCGAGGAAGTGGCCGAGCTGGCCGGAATCGGGGTGGACTGGTACATCCGCCTCGAACAGGGCCGGACCGTCAGCCCCTCGACCGCCACGATCGACGCCCTGGCCCAGGCGCTTCGACTCAACGACACCGAACGCGTCCATCTGCGGACGCTGGCCCGCGCCCCGGCGAAGGCCCCCTTCGTCCGCGAACGCGTGCCGAGCGGGCTCAGGCGCCTCGTCGAGAGCCTCGGCCACCCGGCCTACCTCACCGGCCGTCGCTGGGACGTGCTGGCGTGGAACTCCGCCGCCGCCGACCTGATCACCGACTTCGGTCAGATCGCCGAGGAGAACCGCAACATCCTCGACTACCTCCTGCTCGACCCCGGGGCCCGGCGCCTGTTCGGTGACGTCTGGGCCAGCCAGGCCAAACACGTCGTGGCCCAGTTCCGCGCGGTACACGACCTGTGGGCCCCGGACCCGGCGTTCACGCGGCTGTCGGCCCGGCTCCGCCACGGCTGTCCCGAGTTCGGCACCTGGTGGGAACAACACGAGGTGCTCGGCAGCGGGGCGGGCCAGAAGCTCCTGCACCATCCCGCCAGGGGCGCGCTCCGCTTCGACTACGCGACCTTCCAGGCCAACGAGGACCCCGCGCTGCGACTGACGATCTACACCCCGGCCGGGCCGACACTGGTCTGAACCTATTCAGCTCCGGCCGCGTACGTGTCGAGCGCCAGGCATCGACGCGAGGAGGAGGTCGGCGGGATGATCAGCAGGAGGGCGTTGCTTGGCGGCGCCGCGGCACTGGCCGTGGCCGCGCCCGCGGGGGCGGCGATCGCGACCTGGACCACCGGCGCCACGGCCGCACCCGCCCCGGCGGGCCTGCGGCTGCGCGTGGTCAACAAGACCGGGGTGCACGCCAACAACGCGCTGTCCATGTACGTCGTGGGCACCGATCTGGCCAGCGGCAACCAGGCGTTCGTCCGCGGGGACGGCACGCTGAGCGCGGTGTCGTTGTCGGACAACGGGCCCGGCGGCTTCGCCGACCTGAGCATCCCGTTCCCGGCGAGCGGGGACGCGGAGCTCACCCTGCCGAGGATGTCCGGCCGGGTCTACTTCTCCGCCAACGACAAGCTGAGGTTCACCGTGGTCGCGGACGGGGCGGGCAAGCCCGCGCTACGGTTCCCTGCCGGGTGGGTGCGCACCGATCCGAGCTTCGGCGTGCTGCACGACTGGGTGGAGTTCACCTTCAACGAGGCCGGGATGTTCTGCAACACCACCATGGTCGACATGTTCAGCATGCCGCTGGCGATCCGGCTGGACGGCCAGCGCTCGCAGACCACCGGCACGCTGGTCCCCGGCGGCCGGGCCAGGGTGCTGTCCGCACTGGCCGCCGACCCGGTGTTCGGCAAGCTGGTCGTGGACGGCGGGCAGCGGGTGATCGCCCCCGGCCACGGCATCGAGGCGGGCCTGTTCCCCGCCGACTTCCTGGACTCCCACATCCAGCAGGTCTGGACCAGGTACCAGTCCACCGACCTGGTCGTCACCACGGACCGGGGCAGGTTCACCGGGCGGGTCGCCGGGGAGGTGCTGACCTTCTCCGGCGGGGTGGCGCCGATCAGGAAGCCGTCCACAAAGGACGTTCTGTTCTGCGACGGCGCACTGGCCGCGCGCAACGACGGCGTCACCGGCCCGGTCGCGGCCGTGCTCGGCGCCGCGCTCAACCGCACCACCCTGCTGGACACCAGCGCCCAGCCCGCCACGGACCCGCAGCGGTTCTACCGTGCCGCCACGACGAACCTGTACTCGAAGGTCATGCACGCCAACAGCGTGGACGGCAGGGCCTACGGCTTCGCGTTCGACGACGTCGCCGGCTTCGCCGCGTTCGTCCAGGACCCCGCGCCCACCGCGATGACGATCACCCTGACCCCGTTCTGACGCCGTGCCCCTTGGGACCTCGCAGGTCCCAAGGGGCACGCTCGATCAGTGCCGGATCAGCTGGGCGACCTCGGTGCGCAGCCGCACGAAGGTCTCACTGCCCCGGGTGGTGATCTGGTCGCGCGGACCCGGCAGGTCCACCTTGAGCGTCTCCACCACGGTCGAGGGCGAACCGGACAGCACGAGCACCCGGTCGGCCAGGTACACGCTCTCGTCGATGTCGTGGGTCACCAGCAGCACCGTCATGTCCGCCTCCTCGCGGACCTTGAGCACCAGGTCCTCCAGGTCCGCCCTGGTCTGGGCGTCCACCGAGGCGAAGGGCTCGTCCATCAGCATCAGCGCGGGCCGGTACGCCAGCGCCCGCGCGATGCAGACCCGCTGCTGCATGCCCCCGGACAGCTGCCAGGGGTGCTTGCCCGCCGCCTTGCTCAGGCCGACCCAGGACAGCGCCTCGGCGACCCGGTCCCGGCGTTGCGCCTTGGACAGTCCCCGGTCGCGCAGCGGGAACTCCACGTTGCCCGCCACGGTCCGCCAGGGCAGCAGCGAACGGCTGTAGTCCTGGAACACCACGGCCAGGTCGTCCGGCACGCCGGAAACCGCATTCCCGTGGAGCGAGACCGATCCCTTGCTCGGCTCGAGCAGCCCGGCCACGCAGCGCAGCAGGGTGGACTTGCCGCAGCCCGAGGGCCCCACGATGCACACCAGCTCGCCGGGCTCCACCGTGAACGACACCTCGCCGACCGCGGTGTGCGCCTTGTCCCCGCTGCCGTAGGTGTGCCCGAGCCCGCTGACGTCCAACATGCCGTTCACTGCTCCCACCCCATCGCGCCGCGGTGCCAGGCGAGCAGGCGGTGCTCGACCTGGAGCAGCACCCTGTTGAACACGTAGCCGAGCAGGCTGATCAGCACGATCCACGCCCACATGCCGGGCAGGTCCACCTGGCCCTGCGCGGTGCCCAGCTGGTAGCCGATGCCGCTGGTGCTGCCGCCCAGCTCGGAGATCACCATCAGGATCAGTGAGATGGACAGGCTCACCCGCAGTCCCGCGAAGATCTTGGGCGAGGCCGCGGGCAGCACCACGCCCAGCACCCAGCGACCGCGGGAGATGCGGAACGCCCTGGCGGTGTCGACCTTGACCTGGTCCACCGACCGGGCCCCGTCCATCGTGTTGAGCAGCACGGGCCAGATCACGCCGAACAGGATCACGGCGATCTCCATCCGGCTGTCGATGCCGAAGGCCACGATGAACACCGGCACCAGCAGCGGGGGCGGCAGGGTGCGCAGGAAGCTGAACAGGAACTCGAAGTAGTCGGCGACCACCCGGGAACGACCCAGCCCCAGGCCGATCACCACGCCCAGCACCGAGGCCACCGCCCAGGCACCGAGCAGCCGGGCCACGCTGGGCAGCACGTTGGTGCCCAGCAGCGGGGACAGCCACAGCCGCCCCGCGGCGCCCGCGATCTGCACCGGTGGCGGGAAGTACGGGTTGGCCGCCCGCGCGGCGAGCACCTGCCACAGCAGCAGCGCGCCGAGGAAGACCAGCCAGCGCTGGACCGTGCGAACCCTGTTCTGCGGCAACGAGATGGCGGTCATGCCGTGGCCCCCTCAGGTCCCCAGGACACCCACTTGCGCTGCACCAGCGAGAAGCCGGCGTTGACCAGGCAGCCGAACACCCCGGCGAACACCGCGGCGGCCAGCACCACGTCCATCCGCCCGCCGCTGGTGCCCCACACGTAGGCGTACTGCCCCAGCCCGACGCTGCCCCCGGCGAGGAACTCGGTGCCCACCACGGCGATCAGCGCGATGGAGGCCGAGATGCGCACCCCGGTGAGCACGAACGGGCTGATGCTGGGCAGGGTCACGGTGAGGAAGGTGCGAGCCCTGCCCACCCGGAAGGACCGCGCCGTGTCGGCCAGTTGCGGGTCCACCTCGCCCAGGGCGTAGATGGTGTTCATCAGCGTGGGCCAGGCCGCGGCGAAGGCGGCCAGCACGATCTTGGTCTGCGCGTCGGTGCCCAGCAGCGAGATCACCAGCGGGATCAGCGCAACGGCGGGCAGCGGGCGCAGGAACTCCACGATCGGCATGGCGATGGCGCGCAGCACCGGCACGCTGCCCAGCACCAGGCCGAGCAGCACGGCCAGCACCACCGCGCAGCCCAGCGCGATGGCCCAGGACAGCACCGTGGACACCACGTCCACCAGGAACTTCCGGTCGGCGAACAGCCCCACGAAGCGGGCCAGCACCTCCGAGGCCGGGGGCACCGACTTCGGCGAGACCAGACCGGACCGGCTGGCGGCCTCCCACAGCAGCAGGAAGCCGACCAGCCCCACGAGCTTGCGGACCAGGCTCGGCATCACGGCCTCAGCTCGCGGGGGCCGGGACCACGAGAGCGCTCACGTCCATCGGTTGTTGCAGGTAGCCGTAGGTCTTCATCAGGGTGGCCACGCGCTGCAACCGGGTGGCGTCCACCGAGGTCGGGTACACGCCCAGCTTGAGCAGGGCCACGCTCTGCCGGTCGACACCGGTCAGCTCGGGCAGCACGGTGGCCAGGGTGGTGCGGTCGGCGGCGGCCTTCTGGGCCTTGACCATCGCACGCTGGAAGGCGGTCACCGCGGGACCGTTGCCGCTGATGAACTTGTTGGTGGCCACGTAACCGCTGAGCGGGATGTCGCTGGTGGCCCCGGTCACGATCTTGAACGTGGGCTGCGCGCCGAACTGCTGCTCCGCCTGCGTGACGTAGGGCTCCAGGTCGCCGCCCGCGTCGATGGTGCCGCTGTCGAGCGCCTTGGGGATGTCCGGGAACTTCACCTCGACGTAGTTCGGGGAATTCGGGTCCACGCCATTGTCCTGGAGCACGGCCTTAATCAGCAGCTCGACGATGTTTCCCTTGGCATGCACGGAAACCTTCTTGCCCGCCAGGTCCTTGGGTGCGCGGATTCCGGACTCCGGCTTGGCGAGCAGCACCATCGAGTCGGGGGTGCCCTGGTAGGCGTCGGAGATGACCTTGCCGTCCAATGCCTTCTTGGCGATCGCCTGGAAGTACGAGACGTAGTTCATCAGGGTGACGTCGATCTCGCCGCTGGTCAGTGCGGGCAAGGTTTGGTTGACGGAGGGGTAGACCTTCACCTCCGCGTCCAGGCCCTCCTCGGCGAAGAAACCCTTGGCCTGGGCGAGTTTGACCGGGGCGTCGTCCACCAGCGAGATGATGCCGACCTTGATCTTTGTTCGCCCACCGGACTGCGCGGTGCCGTCCTGGCCACTGGAACCGTTGAGCAGACTGCAGCCGCTGGTCAGGACCGCGAGCGCGGTCACGGCTGCCAGCGCGGCCCGGCGAGCACCACCACCCGTTCGGCGGACGGGTGGGGTGGGGCGGGTAGCCATCAGTGAACTCTCCTCACGAGGGGCCGATCGGGGGATCGGGGGTGATCCAAATGCGGGGTGCGGCCATTACGGGGGGGCCGCCGTAGCAGATCGAACACTGTGCGTGATTCAATCGTCAATATGGATGACGCTTGATGGAGTGAGGTTGTTCAGGTCGGTCTACAGCGAGCCCCCCAACAGTCACGAAGACCACAAGTCGTCACCAGGTTTCTTACGTTGCAGGATCATCTCCACACCGCCAGGACCAGTCCAGCCCGCCAAAGGCTTGATCAGACTCCCCCGAAGGCACCACTATGCGCATATCCCTGCATGGATCTACTCCGAACGGCGGTATGGAATGAGCCCGGGGCACTCCAAGATCCACCTTCGGCGAACCATGCCCGATTCGATCACTGGGGAGTGTGCTGACTGTGCGCGGTCAGGCCGACGCGGCTGAGCTGCGCCAGCAGGCGGCGGACGGGCTCGCGGACAACGGCGAGCCCTCGACCGCGGACGCGGCGGCAGCCGCTGGCCGCTGGTGGCAGCTGCGCAACTGGCGCCTGAGCAGCAAGCTCATCATCGTCCTGCTGGTGCCCTCGCTGAGCACGCTGGTGCTCGCCGGGCTCCGGCTGTCCAGCCAGCTCGACGACGCACGCCAGTTCGCCGGGATCCGGCAGGAACTGGCGCTGGCCTCGAACGCGGCCGCGGTGACCGACGCGCTACAGGGCGAGCGCGACGGGGTGGTGTCCTACCTGGCCGGCCGGCGCTCGGAGAGCATGCCCCGCTTCGACCAGTCCGACGCGGCCGTGGACCGCCTGCGCGAGGTGTCCGCGAATTCCGATGGCGTGGTCGGTCCGGTGCGCGAGGCCGTGGACCGCGCGCTGGCCGGGCTGAGCGCGCTGGGGGCGCTGCGCAACAGCGCGCTGACCACCCGCCTGCCCGACACCGCGGCGCTGACCTCCTACACCGAGATCATCAACTCGCTGACCGCGGTGAACCGGATCGTGGCCACCAACGTCAGCAACCCCGCGCTGACCCCGCTGACCGGCTCGCTGCAGTCGCTCAGCGACGCCAAGGAACAGCTGGCGCTGCAGAACGCGATCGTCGTGTCGGCGGCACGCCACCGCGAGTTCCCGCCCGACCAGGCCAACGCCCTGCGCGCCGCGCAGGCCCGCTTCGACGCCGAGCGCGAGGAGTTCGCCAACGCGGCCAGCGCGGACAACCGGCAGCTGCTCGCCGACGTGGTCAGCGGCCCCTCGGTGGACGAGCGCAACCGCCAGGTCCAGCTCGCGCTGGTGCAGTCCGACGCGGGGCAGCCGGTGACCGTGGTGCCCAACTCCGTGGAGCAGCTGGGCAACGCCACCGTCGGGCTGTTCATGAAGGTCATCACCAACATCGGCGGGCAGGCCGACGCCGCCGTTGGCGACCTGGTCGGCGCCGCGCGGGCCAACGCCTTCCGCGACGGCGCGCTGGTGGTCGTCGCGCTGCTGATCGCGCTGGGGCTCACCCTGTACGTGGCCCGCTCGATGCTGGTGCCGCTGCGGGTGCTGCGGCGCAGCGCCCTGGAGATGGCCCGCACCAAGCTGCCCGCCGCGATCGAGCGCATCCTGCACGACCGGGAGGCGGCCGGTCAGGCCGTGGAGCCGGTGCCGGTGCACTCCACCGAGGAGGTCGGCCAGGTGGCCAGGGCCTTCGACGCGGTGCAGAGCGAGGCGGTGCGGCTGGCCACCGAGCAGGCCGCGCTGCGCAGCAACGTCAACGCGATGTTCGTCAACCTGTCCCGGCGCAGCCAGGCACTGGTCGAGCGGCAGATCAGCGTCATCGACCGGCTGGAGCAGGACGAGCAGGACCCCGACCAGCTGGCCAGCCTGTTCGAGCTGGACCACCTGGCCACGCAGATGCGCCGCAACAGCGAGAACCTGCTCGTGCTCGCGGGCACCAGCCTGGCCCGCAGGGTGACCCGCCCGGTGCCGGTGGCCGAGGTGATGGGCGCCGCGGTGTCGGAGGTGGAGAAGTACGCCCGCGTGCAGGTCGCGCCCGCCCCCGAGCTGACCATCCAGGGCCGGGCCGTCAACGACCTGACCCACCTGGTGGCCGAGCTGCTGGACAACGCCACCGCCTTCTCCCCGCCCTCCACCAAGGTCACGGTCCGCACCGCGCGGATGCGCCGGGGTGAGCTGGCCATCGAGATCCACGACCGCGGTGTGGGCATGGCGGAGGAGGAGCTGGCCGCGGCCAACGAGCGGCTGGCCGACCCGCCCGAGGTGGACGTCACCGCGTCCAGGCAGATGGGCCTGTTCGTGGTGGCGCAGCTGGCCAAGCGGCACGACGTGCGGGTTCGGCTGCGCAACAACGACGACATCGAGGGCGGGGTCACCGCGCACGTGGTGGTGCCCGCCAACCTGGTCGGGGTCGCGGACCCGCAGGCCACCCCGCTGCCCCCGGCCGGTCTGCCGCGCAGGCCCGCCACCAGCGAGCCGCCCACGGCGATCAGCACCAGCGGGGTCGGCCTGATCGCGCCCCAGCCCGCCGCACCGCCCGCCCCGGAACCAGCCGAGCCGCCAACCCAGGGCATGGACCTGTTCGCGCCGCGGCCGAAGAAGGACGCCGCCGCCGAGCCGGTGACCCCGAACGCCTCGGACAACGGGTTCCAGCCCTGGCCCGCGCCGCAGCCGCGCCAGTTCGACTACGACGACCCGCCCACCGAGCGACTGCCGATCTACGAGGAGGTGCTCTCCCAGTGGTTCCAGATCACCGATGAGGAGACGCCTGCCGCGCAGCCCGTGCGACCGCCAAGGCAGGCGCCGGTCCAGCCGCCGGTGGCCGAGGAGGGCACCCGGCACCAGCCCGAACCGGAGCCGCAGGCGCAGCCCAAGCCAGAGCCGCAGCCGCAGCCGCAGCCGGAGGCCAAGGTCGCCGCCGAGCCCGCGGCCGTGGATGCCGAACTGCCCTCGGCCCCGCCCGACAGCGTGCCCGAGCCGAGGACGGCCGCCGCCGAGCCGGTCCAGGACCGCTGGCAGTCCCCCGCCGACGAGGGCTGGCGCGCCGCCCAGGCGCTGCTCGAGCAGGTGCCCGACGGGGTGACCCAGGCCGGGTTGCCCAAGCGGGTGCCCAAGGCCAACCTGGTGCCCGGCTCGGCCTCGGCCCGCCCGCAGCAGCCGCAGCAGAACCGGGCTCCCGCCAAGCCTCGCCGCTCCCCCGACGCGCTGCGTGAACGGCTGGCGACCTACCAGCGTGGTGTCACGTTGGGCCGCCACTCGATGAGCGAGGACAATGCGGCCAGCGAACTCGACGCAGGCTACAGCGACGCACGACCCAAGGAGCAGGAGTGACCTCCCCGTCCGAACAGCAGATCGACGACTTCAGTTGGCTGATCGACGACTTCGTCGACAGGGTGGCCGGGGTCGCGCACGCCGTGGTCGTGTCCGCGGACGGACTGCTGCTCGCCTCCTCGCAGGGCCTGCCCCGCGACCGTGCGGAGCAGTTGTCGGCGGTGTCCTCGGGGCTGGTGAGCCTCACCCTCGGCGCGGCGCGCTGCTTCGAGGCGGGCGCGGTGAACCAGACCGTGGTGGAGATGGAGCGGGGCTACCTGTTCCTGATGTCGATCAGTGACGGCTCGTGCCTCGCGGTGCTGGCCGCACCCAGCTGTGAGATCGGACTGGTCGGCTACGCGATGGCGCGGCTGGTGGAACGGGTCGGTCAGCAGCTGACCCCCGAGCTGCGCGCGCAGCTGCAGATGGCCGCCACGGTGCGCAGGTAAGAGGGCTGGAGCGAGTGAATTCCGCACAGGGCCGGTCGATGGCGACCAGGCAGCCGACCACGTCCGCCAAGATCGTGGTGGCCGGTGGGTTCGGCGTGGGCAAGACGACGTTCGTGGGTTCGGTGTCGGAGATCGTTCCGTTGACGACGGAGGCGGTCATGACCGAGGCCAGCCTCGGCGTCGACGACCTGTCGGCGACGCCGAACAAGGTCACCACCACGGTCGCGATGGACTTCGGCCGCGTGTCCCTGGACAGCGACCTGATCCTGTACCTGTTCGGCACGCCCGGACAGCACCGGTTCTGGTTCATGTGGGACGACCTGGTCCGCGGCGCGATCGGTGCGGTCGTGCTGGTGGACACGCGGCGGCTGGCCGATGCCTTCGCCTCGATCGACTTCTTCGAGGACCGCCGACTGCCCTACGTGGTGGCGGTCAACTGCTTCGACGGGATGCTGCACCACCGCATCGACGACGTGCGCGAGGCGCTGACGATCGACGCCGCGGTGCCGATGGTCACGTGCGACGCGCGCAACCGGGAGTCGACCAAGCAGACACTGATCACGCTGGTGGAACACGCCATGCGCCAGTGGATGACCACCACCCGCACCTGAGCCCGGGACTCACCAAGCCCCCGCGCGTGTCGGCGCTTCGTGTACGGCGTGTCGGCGCTTCGTGTACGGCATGTCTGCGTTCGGCGCGCGGTGTCCCAGCAGGCGGGATTGCGTACCGGAAGCGCGAACACGCGGCACCGGAGGCGCGAACACGCGGTGCCGGAAGCGCCGACACGCGGTGCTGGGCGGTGGTGGTCGGGGGTTTCGGTAACCTGATGGCCGAGTCAGTGCGTGTGGACGATAGGTGGCTGATGGATCGCGCGAGCACCGGGGTGGACGAGGTGTCGACAGCACAGGGTGGGGATCTGCCCGCCAGGACCGCGGCGGCAGTGGTCGCGGGCAACCTGGCGGCGAAACTGTCCAAGGTGGCCGGTGGCGGCGGTGGCATCATCGGCGGCCGGGTGACCCTGGCGCTGGACCCCAACGCGCTGGGGCGGCTGTGCCGCGACCGCACGGTGGCGCTGGTGACCGGCACCAACGGCAAGACCACCACCACGATGATGCTGGCGCGGGCGATGAGCGTGTTGCAGCCGGTGGCCACCAACCACAGCGGCGCCAACATGCCCGACGGGCTGGTGGCGGCGCTGTCCACCGACCAGGCCGCGCCGCTGGCCGTGCTGGAGATCGACGAGAACTACCTGCCGAAGATCTCCGACGCCGTGCAGCCCGCGGTGATCGTGCTGCTGAACCTGAGCCGGGACCAGATGGACCGGGTCGGCGAGGTGCGGCACACCGAGCGCAACCTGCGCACCGCCATCGCCCGGCTGCGCGACACCACCGTGGTGGCCAACTGCGACGACGTGCTGGTGACCTCCGCCGCCACCGAGGCCGACAGCGTGATCTGGGTCAGTGCGGGCGGCAACTGGCGCGGTGACTCCACCTCCTGCCCGCGCTGCGGCATGCGCGTGCACGTCTGTGTCACCGACGGCACCGTGACCGACTGGTACTGCGACTGCGGGTTCCGCCGCCCCACCCCGACCTGGGCGGTGCGCGAGGGCCTGATGACTACCCCGTCCGGGGAGTGCTTCGAGCTGGCGCTGCGCCTGCCGGGCAGCGCGAACGAGGCCGACGCCACGCTGGCACTGGCCGCCGCCACGCACCTGTCCGTGCCGCTCAAGCCCGCGCTGGACCGGATCCGCACCATCACCGGGGTCGGCGGGCGCTACACCACGGTCAGCCGCAACGGCCGGATCGTGCGCATCCTGCTGGCGAAGAACCCGGCGGGCTGGGCGGAAACCCTGCCGCTGCTGCGCGAGGACACCAGCCGCCCGATCATCATCGCGGTGAACGGCCGGGAGGCCGACGGGCGCGACCTGTCCTGGCTGTGGGACATCCCCTTCGAGCAGCTGGCGGGCCGCCAGGTGCTCGCGACCGGGGAGCGCTCGGCCGACCTGGCCGTGCGGTTGACCTACGCCGGGGTGCAGCACACCCACGTACCGGACCCGTACCAGGCGATCGACGGGGTGGACCCCGGTTCGGTGGAGCTGGTCGCGAACTACACGGCCTTCCGTGACCTGAAGTCGGGGTTGAGCAATGGTGCATGATTCTGTCGTCCGCATCGGACTCGTCCTGCCCGACGTGCTGGGCACCTACGGTGACTCCGGCAACGCCACGGTGCTGCTCAAGCGGCTGGAGTGGCGCGGGATCCGGGGCGAGGTCGTGCAGCTGGGTGTCGGCGATCCGGTGCCCAACTCGCTGGACATCTACCTGCTCGGCGGCGGCGAGGACCGCGCGCAGACCCTCGCGGTGAGCCACCTGACCGAGCACCCCGGCATGCAGCAGGCCGCCGCGAACGGGGCCGTGGTCATGGCGGTGTGCGCGGGCCTGCAGATCCTCGGCGAGGACTTCACCGGCTCGGACGGGGTCACGCACGGCGGGCTGGGCCTGCTGGACGTGCGCACCACGCCGGGCTCCAGCACCCGCGCGGTGGGCGAGCTGCTGACCCTGCCGGACAAGGAGCTGTTCGCCGACCCGATGACCGGGTTCGAGAACCACCAGGGCCACACCCAGCTGGGCGCCTCGGCCAGGCCGCTGTCCCGGGTGGTGTACGGCACCGGCAACGGCGAGGGGCACGACGGGGCGTACCAGGGCCACGTGCTGGGCACCTACATGCACGGCCCGGTGCTGGCGCGCAACCCGGCGTTCGCGGACCTGATGCTGACCTGGGCGGTGGGCTCCCCGCTGGCGCCGATCGACGTCCCGGCGATCAGCCAGCTGCGCAACGAGCGGCGGCGCGCGGTGCAGCAGATGGCCAACCGCCGCAAGCGGCTGCTGCGCTTCTGAGCCGGTGCCGAGCCTGACGCCGCTGGGTCCGGCCGCGACCCGCTCGGAGGAGGTCGCCGACGCGATCCGCGCGGCGATCCTGTCCGGGCACCTGCGGCCGGGCGACACGCTGGTGGAGCGGCGGCTGGCCGACCAGCTCGGCGTGTCCAAGACCCCGGTCCGCGAGGCGCTGATCTCGCTGGCGGCCTCCGGGCTGGTGGTGCTCACGCCCACCCGCGGCTCCACCGTGCGCGAGCTGGACGCGCAGGCCCTGCGCCAGGTCTACGACGTGCGGCTGCTGCTGGAGCCGTGGGCGGTGTCGACCACCGCTGGCGGTCAGGACCCGGGCCCCGCGGTACGGGCCAGGCGCGCGCTGGAGACCGCGCGCGGGTTGCTCGCCGACCCGGACCACGCCGAGCTGAGCCTGGTCAACCGGGAGTTCCACCGTGCGCTCTACACCGGCTGCGGCAACCCGTTCGTGTCGGCGACCCTGGACGGGGTGCGCGACCTGAGCGCGCTGGCCGCGGTGAGCCTGGTCTGGTCCCAGCCCAGTTGGCGGACCGAGTTCGAGGAGCACGAGCGCATCCTGGACGCGGTGGAGGGCGGCGACGCGGCCACGGCCGCCGCCCTGACCCGCGAGCACATCGAGCGGTCCGGTCAGCGGGCCGCCGCCGCGGTCACCGCGCCGAGCACGCCCGCGACCCGCTGACGCCCCGGCTCGTCCAGCTCGCTGATCGGCGGGCGCACCGCACGGCGGCACAGTCCCAGCTGGGCCAACGCCTCCTTGACCACCGACACGTTGTCCGCGCTGCCCCGCACCGCGCGCAGGTCCTCGAACGGCTTGAGCCGGTGCCACAGCTCCATCGCCCGCGCGGACTCGCCCGCTTCCAGCAGCCGCCACAGCCGCAGTGACAGCTCGGGCAGCACGTTGGCCAGGCCCGAGGTGAAGCCTCGCGCCCCGGCCGCCCAGAAGAACGGCGCCCAGGACTCGGCCAGCCCGCAGACCCAGGTGAGCCGCTCCGTGCCGATCGCGGACACGGCCTCGCCCAGGGCGAGCGGGTCGGGCACGGCGTACTTGACGCCGACGAAGTTGGGCGCGACCTCGGCGAGCCGGGCCAGCGCCGAGACGGGCACGTGCGGGCTGCGCAGGTAGCAGACCAGCGGCAGGTCGGGGGCGGCCTCGGCGATGGCCCGGTGGTAGTCCACCCAGCCCTGCGCGGACAGGAACGGGTGCACCGGCTGGTGGACCATCACCCCGTCGGCACCCGCCTGCGCCGCGGCGACCGCGGCCCGCGCCGCCGCCCGCACCTCGTGGCCGACCCCGGCGATCACCAGGGCGCGGCCGTGCGCCTCCCGCACGGTCAGCTCCAGCGCGCGAGCGCACTCCTGGGCGTCCAGGGAGTAGAACTCGCTCGTGTTGCCGTTGGGTGTGACCACGGGCACACCAGCGTCCAGGGCCCTGGCGAGCACCTCGCGGTAGGCGGGTTCATCGACCTGCCCGTCCTCGGCAAACGGCGTAACGGTGATCATCACGACCGACCGCAGAGCCCGTCTGACGTCCTCGATCATGCCCGCCCCTCTCTCTGGTATCTGGTATACCAAGATAGTTGACAGCGCACCGCGGAGCAATATCGGTGTCCACCAATGTCACATTGACGCCAAGCGAGTGTGCACCTATCCGAGGTATTTCACGCGCACCCACCCACACCGGACCGTATCGTGCGATACGGTGGGAATCGGCTTCGACAATCATACGCAGGGCAAGTGGAGCAACCATGGCACAGAAGACGATCGTCGAACTGGTTGACGATCTGGACGGCGGCGTCGCGAGTGAGAGCGTGGCATTCGGCATCGACGGTGTCGAGTACGCGATCGACCTCTCCGAGGACAACGCCAAGAGGCTGCGTGATTCCCTCTCGCCCTACGTGGACAAGGCGCGTCGGGTCGGCGGGCGCAAGCAGCGGCCGACGACTGCCCGCAACGGCCGCGCCGTCGGGGACAAGGCCCAGAACCAGGCGATCCGCGAATGGGCACGCAGTCAAGGTGAGAAGATCTCGGATCGCGGGCGCATCCCGTCCGATCTGGTCTCGCGTTTCCAGGCAGCGCACGGCGGCTGAGTAGCACATCCTCGCCGACTTGTGGTGGGCGACTTTCCACGAATTCGCGTTCGTTGTGAAAGCCCAGGGTGTGCACGGGGGCCGGGAGGTCCCGGCCCCCGTGCACCAGGTTGTTCCCGCCGGTCCCGCACTGCCAGGAGGTCACCCCCCTGACCCCTTTCCGCGGTGACCGGCCGTGAAATCACCGCACGCCTGATCCGGGCGTGACCCGTGCGCAAGGCGAGCTCGCGGCAGCGCACAGCCGCGTTCCCGGAGTCCGGTTCAGCAGCCGTACGGGGGTTGTCAACCCTCCCGTGGTCAGCTCGTGTTAAGAGTTAACCGTCCGAAGAGGAGCAACGGATCCGGGGTTGAGCGCCAAAATCGTCCTCCTAGCCGACTGGACCGCGGCCCCCAGGAGCGACACCGATCGTGACGACGATTCCCGGACAACGGACCCCTGCCGACCGGTTCGGTGCCGGGGGGCCACTTGTTGACGCACTGCTCAGCGGCCCGTTCCACCTGGCACTGGACCTGGCGATCCAGCACCGGGAACTGAGCCTGGACGGAATCCGGCGAAGGCTGGCGATGCACGGGGTGCAGGTGAGCCAGGCGAGCCTGAGCTATTGGCGGCGCGGGCTGCGCAGCCCCGAGGGCGAGCGTTCCCTGGCCACCGTGCACGCGCTGGAGGAGGTGCTCGGGCTGCCACGCGGCGTGCTGAGCAGGCTGCTCCCCCACCAGCGCGGCACGGGCTGGGCGCCCGCGGTGCGCCTGGACACCGCGCTCGGACTGCCCGAGTTCACCGACATCGACCTGGACGCCAACGGCCGACTGTCGGTGATGTCCCTGCACAACACCGCGCTGGTCGGCCCGACCCGCGGCGAGGAGTCGGTGCACGTACGCTGCGTGGTGCGCGGCCAGGCCGAGGGCGCCGACCGCTGGGTGTGCTTCTTCGCCTCGCGCGATCCCGCACACTGGCCGGTGGTCACCGCGACCAGCGGCTGCCGCCCGGGGCTGGTGCGCAGGCACGGCTCGCACGGCCTGATCGCGGTGGAGCTGGAGTTCGGCAGGCGGCTGACCGCGGGCGACCTGTACGTCTTCGAGTACGAGCTCGGCTACCTCGGCAGCGCGCCGACCACCGGCTACCACCAGCACGGCCTGCGCACGCCGGCGCGGGACCTGGTGCTTCAGGTGCGGTTCCACCGCGACGCGGTGCCACGTCGTTGCTACGGCTACGAGAGCTCCGGCGAGGCCGCCGCACACCGTGTGGAGACCACCCTGCCCCTGGGCGGCAGCCACTCCGTGCACACCGTGGCGCTGGACGCCCACCCCGGGGTGCACGGCATCCGCTGGGAGTGGGACTGATGTGCCATGAAAGTGCCGTTGCTGGCACTGGACGCCAGCAACGGCACTTTCATGGCACCCCGCGCGCGGGCTGCTTGCTTGCCGCGAGCAACCATTTGTAGGCTGGCGCCATGTCAGCGGGCCGTGCGGACGTGCAGGAACTGGTCGTCGCCCTCTTCACGGTGAACTGGCGGCTGGACAACGCGACCAGGAAGAACCCCAACGCGGCGAACCTGCGCGTGCTGCAACTGGTCGGGCAGGCGGGGCGGGTGCGGCCCTCGGAGCTGGCGGTGGCGCTTGGCGTGCACCAGTCCTCGGTGACCAGGCAGGTGCGCGCGCTGGAGGAGGCCGGGCACGTGGAGCTGGCCGGGAACCCCGAGGACCGGCGGTCCTGCTTCATCAGCCTGACAGAGGCGGGCCGGGCGGAGGCGGAACGGCTGACCGAGATCGGCCTGTCCCGATTCGAGCGGTTCGTGGCCGACTGGGACGTGGCGGAGGTCAGGGAGCTGATCCGGCTGCTGGCCAAGTTCGAGCAGTCCACGGCCGAGGTGGCCCGCCAGGACAAGCGCCCGGCCGGCGGCAGCTGGCGGCAGTGATCAGCACAGCCAGCCGGGCGCCCGCACCCAGTCGGGCATGAGCGCCCCGTGCGCGGAGATCATGGCGTCACAGAGCCGGTGGATGTCCCGGGGCGAGAGCGTCGCGGCGGTGTTCGGGTCGGCGAGCAGGGCGTGGTGCACGTGGTCGCGCCGCCCCTCGACGGCGGCGAGCACGGTCAGCTCGCACACGCTGAGCACGGCTCGGTTCAGCGCGGCCAGCTGCGGCGGCACCCCGCCGACCGGCATCGGGTGCGCCCCGGAACCGTCCACCAGGCACGGCACCTCCACGCAGGCGTCCTCCGGCAGGTTGCCGATGAGGCCGGTGTTGCGCACGAGCCCGTACAGGGCGCGCGGCCGCCCAGTCTGCATAGCATGCACGAAGCGGGTGGCGAACTCCGTTGGCGCGCCTGGGTTCTGCTGCGCGGGTAACGGCACGACCTCGCCGCCGAACAGCACGCTGCGGGTCTGCCGGTAGTCGGCCAGCTCGCGCTCCGCGGCGACCAGCGCCGCACCGGGACGCAGCCGGAACGTGCGGATCGCCTCGTCGTCGTGCAGGAACCAGGGCACGTACTCGGCGCTGCGCTGGCTGTCGGCGGTCGGGAAGTGCCCCAGCCGCCGGTACATCTCCACGCGCACGCTGTGGGCGAGTTCGGGACTTCGGGCCAGTGCCTCGTCCAGCCTGGGGTGCAGGTCGGTCCCGGCGTGTTCCAGCCGCAGCACGAAGGACTGGCCGCCCGCGCCCGCGGCCAGGAAGCCCACCTGGTCGGCGGGCACCCCGGCCAGCCGGGCCAGCCGGTCGACCGTGTCCGGCACGGCACGGCTCAGGCCGATCACCTTGGTGTGCGGGCTGAGCACCGACACCGCCCAGGTCAGCATCGGCAGCGGAGCCGCGTGGTTGAGCAGCCACGCGTCCGGGCACAGCTGTGCCATGTCCTCGGTCAGCTCCCGGATCACCGGGATCGCCCGCAGCGCGCGGAAGACGCCGCCGACACCGAGCGTGTCGGCGTGGGTCTGGCGCACCCCGTAGGAGGCGGGCAGCCGGTAGTCCAGCGCCGCCGCCTCGTGCCCGCCGACCTCGGTGGTGTTGACCACGTAGTCGGCCCCGTCCAGCGCGGGCCGCTGGTCGGTGTGCGCGGTGATCTTCGGTGTGACGCCCGCCTGCGCGGCGGTCCACCTGGCCAGGGCCTCCACGGTCTCCAGCCGCTCGTGATCCGGGTCGTGCAGGGCGAGGGTGAGGTCGGCGAGTTCGGGCTGGCCGAGCAGGTCGGCCAGCAGCGCGCGGGTCAGCGGGGCGCCACCGGCGCCGATGAAGGCCACCTTCGCCATCGGGCGAGCTCCTTGGGTAGTTCCAGCTGATGAACTAGAATTCTCTGACGGGAACTGGCCCGTTACCTCAGACCAGGTCGAACCACCCACTCGGACTAAGGAGTTCCTGTGTCTGAACAGCCCGGCGTGGTCAAGTCCGCCGACCGGGTCCTGGCCGTGTTCGACCTGTTGGCCGACCGCGGACCGCTGTCGTTCACCGACATCAGCGCGGCACTGGCCCTGCCCAAGTCCTCGACGCACAACCTGCTCAACACCATGTGCGCCCGCGGGTACCTGGAACGCGGGCAGAAGGAGTTCCGGCTGGGCATCAGGATCTGGCAGCTGGCCCAGCACTGCACCGAGGTGGAGCACCTGCGGCACGCCCTGCGCCCGGTGATGGAGAAGCTGTGCGCGGCCACCACCGAGACCGTGCAGCTGGCGATCCTGGACGGCACCAACGCGGTGTACCTGGACATCGTGGAGTCCCCGCACCCGGTGAAGCTGACCTCCAACGTCGGCGCGCGGCTGTCCGCGCACGCCAGCGCCGTGGGCAAGGTGCTGCTGGCCGGACTGGACCCGGCCGAGGCGCGTCGGCGGCTGACCGGTGTACCGCTGGAACGGCTCACCGAGCACACCATCACCACCGTGGACGGCCTGCTCACCGAACTGGCGCTGACCCGCGAGCGCGGTTACGGCGTGGACGGCGAGGAGTTCACGATCGGCCTGCGCTGCCTGGCCATGCCGGTGCGGGACTGGACGGGGCGCACCGTGGTCGGCCTGTCGGTGTCCATGCCCACCCCGCGCTACAGCGCGCAGATCGCCGAGGCAGCACTGGACGAGCTGCGCGCTGCCGTGGCCGAGGCGGCCACCCGGCTGGGCGCCCGCTGAGTAACGCCTCACCGGCGCGTGTCGGACGTTCCCATAGCGCGTGTCGGACGGCCCGGTGCGGCGTGTTGGCGTTCGGCGGGCGGTTTCCCAGCTGGTGGGAGCCCGGACCGGAACGTCCGACACGCGGCACCGGAAGCGCCGACACGCGCCGTTTTACGCGGGGACGGCTATCGCGGTGAGGACGAGTCCCTCGCGGACCAGGTAGCGGCCGTCGAACCCGGTCAGCGGCCTGCCCGCCACCTCGGGCGGATCGACCAGCAGGGTGGCGTGGAAGGTCTGCGCGGCGGGGTCGAAGGTCAGGTGCGCGTCGGTGAAGCCCAGCCACAGGCCCGTCAGCGGGAACCACGCCTTGTAGACGCTTTCCTTGGCGCTGAACAGCAACCGGTCCCAGTGCACGCCCGTGTCCGGCGCACCGGCCAGCCACTCGCGTTCCGGCTCGATCGTCACCACGTCCAGCACGCCCTCGGGCAGGGTGTCGTGCACCTCGGCGTCGATGCCCACGGTCAGCACCTCCCGGCTCCGCGCGACGGCCGCCGCGCAGTAGCCCTTGGTGTGCGTGATGGCGCCGACGATGCCCTCCGGCCACAGCGGCTGGCGCTTGTGCCCGCGCAGGATCGGCACCTCGGGAAAGCCCAGCTTGCCCAGGGCCCTGCGGGCGCAGGTCCGCGCGATGGTGAACTCGCGGACCCGCTTGTCCACCGCCTTGGCGACCTCCGGCTCCTCCTCGGGCAGCAGCCGGGCGTCCGGGTCCTCGCCGAGCACGTCGCAGGACACGACCTGGCCCGGCAGCACGTCCTCGATCATGCGCGCGCCTCGTCCCTGCGGTTCCACGGCACGCGGGTCGGGTCGGCGGGCAGGATGCTGCGCACCGGGTACGGCTTGTCGGTGCGCTTGCTCCACTCGCGCGGGTAGCCCAGCGACACCTCCTCGAACCGCACCCCGTCGTACTCCAGGGTCAGCGGGATGTGCAGGTGCCCGTACACGGCGGCGGCTGCCCGGTAGCGCAGGTGCCAGTCGGCGGTCAGCTCGGTGCCGCACCACATGGCGAAGTGCGGCCAGCGCAGCATGGTCGTCGGCCCCCGGTGCAGCGGCCAGTGCGAGACCAGCACGGTGCGCAGGTGTTCGGGGATGGCGTCCAGCCGCTTCCTGGTGATCTCCACCCGCTCGTGGCACCAGGCCTGCCTGGTCGGGTGCGGGTCGGGGTGCAGCACCAGCTCGTCGGTGCAGACGATGCCCGTCTCGTAGGCGTACTTCATGGTGGCCTCGAGCGTGGCGCCCGGCTCGCGGAAGCTGTAGTCGTACAGCACGAACAGCGGTGCGACGACGAACTCCTCCTCCTCGGTGCGCCAGATCGGGAACTCGTCCTCCGGGGTGGACACACCCAGCTCGCGGCACACCCGCACCAGGTGCTCGTACCGGGCCTGGCCGCGCAGCTGCACGCTGTCGTGCTTGGTGGTCCACAGCTCGTGGTTGCCCGGCGCCCAGATCACCTTGGCGAACCGCTTGCTGAGCAGTTCCAGCGCCCAGCTGATCCGGTCGACCGACTCGGCGACGTCCCCGGCCACGATCAGCCAGTCCTCGTCGCTGGTCGGGCGGATCGTCTCGGTGATCGCGCGGTTCTGGTCGTACGAGATGTGCAGGTCACTCGTGGCGAGCAAGGAGCCAACGGACATGTGATCACGCTACCTGGCGCGCCGGAAGATGAGCACCAGAACCCGCAGCACGAGAACTGCGCTGATTACTAGAAGGTTGTAGCCGATCAGCTGGAACAGGCTGACCCCAGCGGTGACGCCCGGCCCTCCGCCGGTGCCCAGCAGCAGCACCGCCATGATGCCCGCGGTGGCGCCCAGCACCGTGAGCAGGGCCTGGTGCAGCAGGCCGGTGACGTGCTCACGGTCGCGCTGGTCGGCGAACAGCCGCACGTTGAGCCCCAGCCTGCCGTGCTCCAGCGCGCCCGCGATCCGGTCGATCCGGCGCGGCAGTCGACGCAGCATCGGCAGCAGTGTGAGCAACTCCTCGCCGGTGGTGCGGCGCAGCGCGTCGGCGTCCAACCGCTCCCCCACGTACCGGCTCGCCGCCGCCCGCGCCTCGGTGACCAGGTCGAAGCCGGGGGCCAGCTCGGCAAGGCCGCCCTCCAGCGTGGCCAGCGCGCGGAACACGGCGGCCACCTCGGGCGGGATGGCCAGCCCGAAGTCGGCCACGATGCGGAACAGGTCGGTGAACATGCGCAGCCCGAGGCTGGTGGCCGGGCCCATGTGCCTGGCCAGGAACTGGCCCAGCGCCCGTTCCAGGCGTTCCTCGTCGATCTCGTCGGGGCGCTGCACGACCTCCAGCAGCGCGTCGGTGCAGGCCGTGCTGTCGCCCTTGTCCATGGCCAGCAGCAGCCGCTGCAAGGCCTCGCGCAGCCCGTCGTCCAGCCTGCCGACCGAGCCGAAGTCGAGCATGCCAAGGCCGCCGCCGTCGAGCAGCAGCACGTTGCCGGGGTGCGGGTCGGCGTGGAACACCCCGTCGATCATGATCTGGCGCAGCAGGGTGTCCAGCAGGGTCCTGGCCAGCTCGGCCGGGTCCAGCCCGCGCTCGGCGATGACCGGACCGGCGGCGCTGAGCGGCACCCCGTCCAGCCGCTGCATGACCAGCACGCGCCGCCCGCACAGCCGCTCGTGCGGCACCGGGTAGCGCACCCCGGTGTCCCGGCCCGCCGTGGCCGCCGCCACCGCCGCCATGTTCGCCGTCTCCACGTGGAAGTCCAGCTCCTCGCGAATGGCCTCGGCGAACCCGTCGGCCAGTTCCCGCACGCCCATCGTGGCGCCCCAGCGGGTGCCGGTCTCCAGCCGCCTTGCCAGCCGCGCCACGATGTCCAGGTCCCGGTCCACCACCTCGGCGATGCCGGGGCGCTGGACCTTGACCACCACCCGCTCGCCCGAGCGCAGCACGGCGGCGTGCACCTGGGCCACCGAGGCCGCGGCCAGCGGCACGTGGTCGAACTCGGCGAACACCTCGGCCGGCGGCGCGCCCAGCTCCTCGGTGAGCACGCGCTCGACCTCCTCCCACCGTGCCGGTGCGGCCCGGTCGCGCAGCCTGCTCAGCTGCTCCACGAACTCCGCCGGCAGCAGGTCGCGCCGGGTGGACAGCACCTGGCCGAGCTTGACGAAGGTGACCCCGGCCTCGTCCAGTGCCCTGGCCAGCGAACCCGCCAGCCGGGTGCGGGTGGACGCGGCCGCCAGCGGGTCGCGGCGGCGGCCGGACAGGTAGGGGCTCAGCCCGTGCCGGACCGCGATGCGCAGGATGCGGGAGTACCGCTTGCCCCTGGCGATCCGGCCGCGCAGGCCGCGCACGAAGTCCACCGGGTGCGGCAGGGAGCCGGTCGGCACCAGCACCTCGGCCAGCACCAGGCACACCATCGCCACCAGCATGCTGGAGGCGATGCCCAGCAGCATGAACCAGAACGGGGTGAAGCTGTCGTTCGCGGTGGACATACCCCCGGCGAAGCTGCGCACGATCGGCGTGAAGGTGAACACCGCCAGCAGCCCGGCCGCCAGTCGCCGGGTCAGCCCGAAGGTCATGCCGAGCAGCCTGCTGACCGCTCCTGCCATCAGCCACGCGGTCAGCGCGAGGGTGACGGTGCCTGCCACGTCGAGCAGGAAGTCGTTCATGGTCGGAAACGCTACGACACACGGCGTGGCAGTGTGGTCCGCGTGCACGAGTTGATCAGTGCCGAGCGAGGGCACTTCGAACTGGAGTCCGGGCACCACGGGGACCTGTGGCTGGACCTGGACCGCCTGTTCCTGCGGGCGTCCCGGCTGCGGCCACAGGTCGCCGAGCTGGCCGCCCGGTTGGCGCCGCACCGGCCGCGGGTGGTCTGCGGGCCGCTGACCGGCGGTGGCTTCCTGGCCCAGTTGGTGGCCGCCGAACTGGACGTGGACTTCTGCCACGCGGAGCGCCACACGGGGGCCGTCTACCGGGTGCCGGAGGCGCTGCGGGCTGGCCTGCGCGACGCGCGGGTCGCCGTCGTGGACGACGTGTGCAACGCCGGGTCGGCGGTCCGCAAGACCCTCGCCGACCTGGCGGTGTGCGGGGCGCGGCCGGTGGCCGTCGGCGCGCTGCTGGTGCTCGGCGACTCGGCCGCGGCGCTGGCCACCGAGCAGGGTGTGCCGCTGGTGGCACTGGAGGAGCTGGCCAACTCCCTGTGGCAGCCCGCGGACTGCCCGCTGTGCGCGAGCGGTGTGCCGCTCAGCGCCCGTCGGAGTTGATCAGCAGCTGCCCACCGGAGCGGATCACGTTGATCGTCTTGTGCTGCCCGTTCTGCTTGGGCGGGTTGCCCTTGTCGAAGTAGGTCACGTCCACCGGCACGTTCACCGAGCCGTCCGGGTTGGCGGTGACGCCCTGCGCGTTGTTCGAGTACACCTGGGAGAACTGGCCCCAGTAGTCGCGGAAGGCCTGCTCGCTGCCGAACTGCTGCTGCACGTTGCCGGACAGCTTCGACCAGAACCCGGCCACGCCCTGGCTGTAGTAGTCGATCACGAACTGACCGGCCGTGGCGAAGTCGATCGGGCCACCGGACTGGTCGTTGGTGACCGAGGTCGGCGGCGTGGTGGTCGTGCTCGTCGGCGGCGTGGTCGTGGTCGAGGTGGGCGCCGAGGAGGTGGGCGGCTGCGCCTGGGTGGTCGTGGTCGTGGCGGCCGGGTTGTTCGGCGCGGTGTTCGGCGCGGGCTGGGAGGTGCCGCTCGTCGTCGGACCGGGGGTGGGCGTGTTCGGCGGGTTGATCAGCGCGAACGCCACGATCGTGCCGACCAGCAGCACGACCACCAGCACGCCGACACCGATCAGCAGCGGGCGGCGGTCGCGCGGCGGGGCGGCGGGCTCCACGTTGGCCGGGCTGTCCAGCAGGCCGGTGGCGGTGGGCGGCTCGGCCAGCACGGCCGTGGGCGGCGCCGGGGTCCAGCTCGGCTTCTTGCCGTCACTGGCCAGGGTCAGTGCCTCGGCGGCGGCGCTCATGCTGGGCCGCTGCGTGGGATCGGCGTGCACCAGGGCCATCAGCAGTTCGGTCAGCGGACCGGCCTGCTTGGGCGGGGGCACCTCGCCGGTGGCCACGGCGTGCAGCAGGGCCAGGGGGTTCTGGCTGGTGCCGAACGGCGGGCGGCCCTCCACCGCGTTGTACAGGGTGGCGCCCAGCGAGAACACGTCCGCGGACGGGCTGGGGTCCTGGCCCCTGGCGACCTCGGGGGCCAGGTAGGCCGGGGTGCCCGCGGAGATGCCGGTCTGGGTGACCGTCACATCGCCCACGGCACGGGAGATGCCGAAGTCGGTGATCTTGGCGGTGCCGGTCTCGCCGAGCAGGATGTTGCCCGGTTTGATGTCGCGGTGCACGATGCCCGCGGCGTGCGCAACGGCCAGCGCCGAGGCGACCTGCGCGCAGATGTCGGCGGCCTCCTCGGGCGGCAGCGTGCCCCGCTCGGCCAGCACCGAGGACAGGCTGCGCGAGGGCATGAACTCCATCACCAGGCAGGGCTCGCCCTGGTGCTGGGCCACGTCGAACACGGAGACGGCGTTGGGGTGCTGCAGGCGGGCGGCGATGCGGGCCTCGCGCATGGCGCGGCGGCGCGCCTCGTCGGTCTCCTGCTCGGACAGTCCCGGCTGCAACACGAGCTGCTTGATGGCGACCACGCGCTCCAGCCGCTCGTCCCTGGCCGACCAGACGATGCCCATGGCTCCGCTGCCCACACGTTCGATCAGCCGGTAGTGCCCGGCGATCAGTTGCCCCGCGTCGATGACCGATTACTCCTCGTGTGCGCCCCGGGCCGCCATACCCACTATGGATTTACACTCTAGCCAGCAGTCCCGGCTACAGGTGGTAGGCGTACCGCAGGTCATCCTAGTCATGTGCGTCCCGGTGTCCACAGTGGACTTCACGCAGGTTGGGATAGGTTTGCGCGATGAGGCCGAAGATCGCGATCGTGACGGGGGCGGGCTCGGGCATCGGCAGGGCCGCGGCCGCCGCGCTCGCCGGAGCGGGTTACCACGTCGGGCTGGCGGGGCGCAGGGCCGAGGCGCTGCGGGAGACCGCGGAGCTGGCCGAGGGCACGACCCTGGTGCTGCCCACCGATGTCACCGCCGAGCAGTCGGTGCGGGAATTGTTCACGGCGGTCACCGGCGAGTGGGGCCGCCTGGACCTGTTGTTCAACAACGCGGGCACCTCCGGGACCCCGGCACCGGTCGCCGACCTGTCCCTGGAGCAGTGGTCGGCGGTGGTCGACACCAACCTGACCGGTTCGTTTCTCTGCGCACGCGAGGCGTTCCGCGTGATGCGCGACCAGTCCCCGCGCGGCGGGCGGATCATCAACAACGGCTCGCTGTCGGCCTACGTGCCGCGCCCGTTCACGGTGGCCTACGCCGCGAGCAAGCACGCGATCACCGGACTGACCAAGACCCTGTCCCTGGAGGGCCGGGAGCACGACATCGCCTGCGGGCAGTTGGACATCGGCAACGCCGCCACGGACATGGCCGCCAAGTTCAGCGTGGGCGTGCCGCAGGCCAACGGGCAGATCGCCACCGAGCCCACGATGGACCTGTCCGCGGTGTCCGAGGCGGTGCTCTACATGGCCGGGCTGCCGCTGTCGGCGAACGTGCAGTTCATGACGGTGATGGCCACCGCGATGCC
Organism: Kutzneria viridogrisea DSM 43870; assembly: GCF_000525635.1. Classification (NCBI taxonomy): domain Bacteria; kingdom Bacillati; phylum Actinomycetota; class Actinomycetes; order Pseudonocardiales; family Pseudonocardiaceae; genus Kutzneria; species Kutzneria viridogrisea. Next base: position 3,884,909 of record NZ_CP007155.1, on the reverse strand, counting down.
GTTCATCGGCCGGGGGTGAGCGGGGTGCGGCTGCGCGAACTGGGACTGGACCTGCCGCTGGACCCGTGCGGTCCGGACAACGCCATCACCGACGTGCCGGGTGTCCGAGTGGGGCACACGACGCTGGTCTCCGGGCACGGTCCGCTGGTGATCGGCCGGGGCCCGGTGCGCACCGGGGTCACGGTGATCAAGCCGCGGCCCGGTTACGAGCGGGACTCACCGGTGTACGCCGGTGCCGCCACGCTCAACGGCAACGGGGAGTTCACCGGGCTGGAGTGGGTGCGCGAGTCCGGTCTGCTGACCACTCCCATCGCGATCACCAACACGCACAGCGTGGGCACCGTGCGCGACGCGCTCGTGCGCTACGACCCCGAGCACGCCACCCGCACCGACTACTGGTCCATGCCCGCCGTCGCCGAGACCTACGACGGGGTGCTCAACGACATCAACGGCATGCACGTCCGCGAGGAGCACGTGCACGCGGCGCTGCGCGCGGCGGCGGCCGGCCCGGTGGCCGAGGGCTCGGTGGGCGGCGGCACCGGCATGATCTGCCACGGCTTCAAGGGCGGCATCGGCACCGCCTCGCGGCTGGCCGGGCCGTGGACGGTCGGCGCACTGGTGCAGGCCAACTACGGCCGCCGCGAGGACCTGCGGGTCTGCGGCTATCCGGTGGGCAGGCTGCTGGGCGAGGACGTGGTGCCGCTGCCGGGCGCGGCGCTGGCCCCGGGCAGCGGGTCGATCATCATCGTGCTGGCCACCGACGCGCCACTGCTGGCCGACCAGTGCCGCAGGCTCGCGCAGCGGGCGTTCGTCGGGCTGGCACGGGTGGGCGGCGGCTGCGCGGACTCCAGCGGGGACATCGCGCTGGCCTTCGCCACCGGCAACGAGGGGCTCACCCCGGAGTACGTCACCGCCGCCGAGCAGCCGATCAGCGTGCGCACCCTGCCGCACCAGGCGCTGTCCCCGCTGTTCGAGGCCGCGGCGGGGGCCACCGAGGAGGCGATCCTCAACGTCCTGCTCGCCGCGGAGACGATGACCGGGGCCGGTGGGGTCACCGCGCACGGGCTGAGCACGGCAGTACTGATCGACGCACTGCGCCGCTGTTCCCCGTGAATCATTAACCTCATTCATCCCCTCATCCGATCGCCGACCCGATCACACTCAATTCTGTGAATCCAAACCTCCCGAAATGAACGGCGTTACTCCGTTCAGTGGGTGTCGAAAAGTGAGGTTTACGCTACCGTAGGTCACCTCCCTCACCATATCGTGAAGTGTCGGGAAGGAAACCCATGCTTAATGCGATAGCCGCTACCGGTGTGGCCCTGACGATGCTCTCCACCCCGATCTCCACGCCATATTCGTGGACTACTCCCCCACCCCCTGACAAGATTGTCATCGATGTCGCGACGGTCAACGGTTCGGGCTGTCCGGTCGGAACCGCAGCTGTCGCGGTCGCCCCTGACAACACGGCGTTCACCGTGACCTACAGCAAATACACCGCGCAGGTCGGCGTGGGCGCGAGCCCGACCGACTTCCGCAAGAACTGCCAGCTCAACCTGCGGGTGCACGTGCCCGCGGGCTTCACCTACGCCATCGCGCAGGCCGACTACCGCGGATTCGGCCACCTGGAGAAGGGTGCCACCGGAATCGAGCGGGCCAACTACTACTTCCAGGGGCAGTCGCCCACCGCGTACGCGAACCACAACTTCAACGGCGCATTCGACGATGACTGGCAGACAACGGATGTCACCGATGTCGCACAGTTGGTCTGGGCGCCCTGCGGCGAGGAGCGGAACTTCAACATCAACACGGAGTTGCGGGTATCCGCGGGCACGTCCGACCCGAAGAAGACGACCAGCTTCCTGACGATGGACTCCACCGACGGAAGTATTACGACCACTTACCACTTCGCCTGGCAGAAGTGCCCCTGAGCGGTCAACTGACACGTGGGATCCGCGGGCATGCTCACCCCGCGGATCCCACACCCATTCCCACCCACGAGTCCCGCTCTGGGGCGCGCGAGTCCCGCTCTCCAGTGGCCGAGTCCCGCTCTGAGGCCCGCGAGTCCCGCTCTCCGTGCTCGCACGGGCCGCCGCGCCGATGGTCACCCGGCACGCGACCCGCCCCGACGACGGGGTTCAGCCACGGCAGAACGGGACTCACGCGCCGGTGAGCGGGACTCGCGGTCGAGACAGCGGGACTCGCGGCCCGGAGGGCGGGACTCGCGGGCGGGTGAGCGGGACACGCCGTACCGGGACGTCAGACACGCCGTACCGGGACGTCGGACACGCCGTACCAGAAGCGCCGACACGCCGTGCGGGATGCGCCGACACGCGGCACCGGAGCGTCCGACACGCGCTGCCTGGCGCAGGGGTGGCTCAGGACGGGGTGAGCAGGGCGGTGCAGCGTCGCACGGCGGAGTCGGTACCGGTCAGTTCGAGCCGTCCGGCGTGGGTGGCCTCGGTGAGGGCGGTCGGCTGGGCGCAGACCACCAGCAGGGTCCCGGCGTCGGTCGTGGCCACGACGGACGGGGGCTGGGCGGGTCCGAGCCCGCCGTGCGCCCGCCCCGCGCGCACCGACAGGTGGAAGACCTCCCCGTCCACGCGGAACTCGTAGTCCTCGTCCACCTCGGCGTGCCGGCCCGCGGCCAGCGCCTCCACGGCCAGGAACGCCCACCTCGGCCGCACCGTGTCCACAGTGGACAGTTCGGGGCGGAACAGCCCCCAGCGGGTCAGCTCCAGCAGCACCGGCCGCAGCCCGTGACCCGTGTCGGTCAACTCGTAGGCGTACCGCTGCGCCGACCCGACCCCGCACTGCCGCACAACTCCCCGCGCCACCAGGAACCTCAGCCGATCCGCGAGCAGGTTGGTGCCCAGCCCCGGCAGATCGGCGAGCAGTTCGCTGTAGCGGCGCGGCCCGAGCAGCAGTTCGCGCACCAGCAACAGGGTCCACCGCTCCCCCAGCACGTCCATCGCGGCGGCGAGTCCGCAGTGCTGGTGGTACGCACGCTTGACAGTCAGCCCCTCCACCTCCCCTGCCCACCACTGTAACCGAATGGGGGACAGGGAAAACCACTCAGCGCAGGTATGCGAGCCCGGGATGCGCGACCTGGTATCGATCCAGCAGGCGCCGCGCGGTGCTGACCGAATCCACCAAGGGGTGCAAGGCGAAGGCGCTCAACGCGTGCTTGCGCGAACCGGTGTTCGCGGCGGCCAGCACGGCCCTGTCCACTGCCTTGACCGCGCCGACGAGCGAGGCGGCGTGCAACGGCAGCGGCGACGTGGCCAGCGGCTGCGCGCCGTTCGCGCCGACCAGGCAGGGCAGCTCCACCACCGCGTCGGCGTCCAGCCCCGGCAACGCGGACCCGTTGCGCACGTTGAGGATCAGCGTGGTCCCGCGGTCCTGGGCGATGGCCCGCATGAGCGCGAGCGCGATCTTCTCGTACCCGCCGCCGTCCAGGTCGCAGGCGTCGCGCTCACCGGCACCAGCCGACTCGCGGTTGCCCGCCATGTACGTGGCCTCGCGTTCCAGCCGGGTGTCCTCCCACCGGCGCAGTGCCGAGCCGGGATCACTCCGAACGGCGGAGTAGAAACCTTCCTGTTGGCGCTCAAGGAAAGCACCGCGGGTCGGCGCGTCACCGAGCCCGGCGGCCACTGCCTCGCGGGCGAAGTAGTAGTAGTGCAGGTACTCGTTGGGCAGGCAACCCAGCACCCGCAGCCAGTCCACGCCGAACAGCTTGCCCTCCTCGAAGGACTCCAGCGCGTCGCGGTCGGCCAGCAGCCGGGGCAACAGGTCCACCCCGTCCACGTGCACGGCGCGCAGCCAACCGAGGTGGTTGAGGCCCACGTAGTCCAGCCGGGCGCGGTCCGGGTCGGCGCCCAGCGCGCGGACGACCCGGCGGCCCAGCCCGACCGGCGAGTCGCAGATGCCGATCACCCGGCCGCCCAGGTGCCCGGACATCGCCTCGGTGACCAGTCCGGCCGGGTTGGTGAAGTTGATGACCCACGCGTTCGGCGCGAGTTCGGCGACCCGCCGCGCGATGTGCACGGCGACCGGCACGGTGCGCAGTCCGTAGCTGATCCCGCCCGCGCCCACGGTCTCCTGACCGAGCACGCCCTCCTCGAACGCGATCCGCTCGTCCGCGGCGCGACCAGCCAGCCCGCCGACCCGGATCGCGGAGAACACGAAGTCGGCCCCGGTCAGCGCCTGGTCCAGGTCGGTGGTCGTGCTGACCACCGGCGCGTCGGGGACCCCGGCGGCCTGCTGGGCGAGCACGTGCCCGATGGCGGCCAGCCGGTCGGCGTCCAGGTCGTGCAGCACGACCTCGGTCACCCGGTCGGGGCCGTGGTCGGCCAGCAGTGCCTGGTACACCAGGGGAACGCGGAACCCGCCACCGCCGAGAACGCTCAGCCGCAATGCCATGGCGCGACGATATCGGCCGTGCGGCCGCGCAGGTACTCGGCGGGGTCGCGCACGATCGCCCTGGTCACCGAGCCCGCGGCGCCGCGCACAGCGGCCTCCCACCCCAGCCGGGACACCTCCACGCGCAGATCGGTCCAGCGCGCGCCGAGCACCCGCCGGTCCAGTTCGGCGCGGACCGGCCCCGCCAGCCAGGGCGCCAACTGGGCGAACATGCCGCCCAGCACGACAGCGGCCGGGTCCAGCACGTTGACCATGCCCGCCAGGGCCACGCCCAGCGCGGCCCCGGCCTGCTCGATCGCCGAGACGGCCGCGGACTGCCCCGCCCTGGCCAGTTCGACGAGCTGGGCCAGCGGCCCTCCGGCGTGCCCAGGCTGGTGCCGGTCGTGGTGGGCAGCCCGGCCGCGCGCAGGATCGCCTCCTGGCCGGCGACCTGCTCCAGGCAGCCCAGTGCCCCGCACCGGCAGCGCTCACCGTCCACGGACACCATGACGTGCCCCAGTTCCCCGGCGAACCCGTGCCGTCCCCGGAACAGCTCGCCCGCCACCACGACCCCGGCGCCGATGCCGATCTCCCCGGACACGTGGATGAAGTCGGCCAGCTCGGGCTTGCCGCCGAACCAGAACTCGCCCAGCGCGGCCAGGTTCGCCTCGTTCTGCACCGACACGACAGGCGAGCTCCGGCCGATCCGGCGGGTCAGCTCCTCGGCCACCTCCAGTTCGGGCCAGTCCAGGTTCGGCGCCGCCACGAGCGCACCCCGCTGGGCCGTGACCAGTCCGGGCACGGCGGCCACCAACCCGGCCACCGGTTGGCGGCCCGCCGCGCGCATGCCCTGCGCGAGCAGTTCGGCCGCCTCGTCCAGCACCTCGCCGTGCGGGCGCGTCCGGTTGTCGGCCAGGCGGACCTCCAGGTGGCGCTGGTGCCCGGCCAGGTCGACCACGCAGCACACCAGGTAGTCGATGTTGATCTCCAACCCGACGCCGACCGGCCCGTCCGGGTTGAGCCGCACCGCCTGGCCCGGCCGCCCGACCACGTTGCCAACGGCCCCGCCGTCGGCGACCAGACCGGCCCGGTCCAGTTCGTCCACCAGGCTGGACACCGTGGCCTTGGTCAGGCCGGTCGCGGCGGCGATGGCCGCGCGCGAGACCGCGCCGTGCTCGGCGATGCTGCGCAGCACCACGCCGAGGTTGTTCTCCCGCATCGCCTGCTGGCGGACCGGTCCGGTCATGGCGCGGCCACCTCGCCAACCCTGCGCAGCACCCCGTTCCAGCCCCTGGGGCCGCCCATGATCCGCCGGGACAGCTGCTCGTGCTCGTCGTCCGGGTCGAAGCCCGCGTGCTCCACGAACAACCGGGTGCCCCTGCCCTCCGGCTCCAGCCACCAGGTCACGGTCTGCTCGCTCTTTGCGCGGTTCCAGCTGATCCGCAGCAGCTGCCCCGGCCGGATCTCCAGCACCTCGCACTGGCAGTCCCCGTCGAAGTCCACGGCGGGGATCGGCGGGCGGCGGAAGCTGAACAGGTGGCCGACCACCGGCTTGAAGTCGTTGGGCATCAGCCAGCGGGCCATCAGCTCGGGGTCGATCAGCGCCTGCCAGACCACCTCGGGCCGGTGGGCCAGGAACTGGTCGGCGCGGATCGCGCGGCGGTCGGGGGCGGCCACCGGGTCAGGACTCCCGCTCGTCGAGCAACTCGCCGAAGGCCGACAGCCGTCCGCGCCAGAACTGCTCGTACGGGGTGAGCCAGTCGGAGACCTCCCGCAGCGGGGCGGCCCGCAACCGGTAGTAGCGCTGACGGCCCTCGCGCTGCTCGCCGACCAGGCCCGCGTCCTTGAGCACCCTCAGGTGCTCGGAGACGCTGGGGCGGCGCAGGTCGAAGTGGTCGGCCAGCTCCTGCACCGGGCGTGGGCCGTCCAGCAGCAGGCGCAGCAGTTCGCGCCGCGTGGGGTTGGCCAGCGCGGAGAACACGTCGACCGTCTCCGACATGACACTGAGTATACGAACGCACGGGGCCAGGGCATGCCGTACACCCGGAGGACGACGCAGTTCAGGGTCCATCATGCTGCGCTGAACCGGGGGTTGGGGCGGCCGGGGCCGCCCCAACCGGGGTCAGTGCCCGCGCGGGGTGTGCGGGCGGGTGCCCGGGTCCTGGTGCGGGGGCTGCTGGCCCTTGCCGGGCAGGGTGGGCTTGGGCAGGGTCGCCACCTCGTACTGGGCCAGGGTCAGCGGGCCGTGCGTGTCGGGCAGCACCGGCGGCTGGGCCTTCGGGTCGCTGAAGCGGAACGCGGAGGTCAGGTCGCCGAAGGTCTTGCGGCGCCAGGCGCTGATGTTGGTCTCCTGCACACCGGTCAGCTTCTCCAGCAGGCGCAGCACCGAGGTGTGGTCGAAGTTCTCGCTGCACACCCAGCCGCCCTGGGTCCAGGGCGAGACGATCGTGGTGGGCACGCGGTAGCCGCCACCGATCGGCAGGCCCTTGACGAACTCCTCGGCGGTGCCCGGGGCGGGCACCGGCGGGGCGACGTGGTCGAACAGGCCGTCGTTCTCGTCGTAGGTGAGGATGAACGCGGTCTTGGCCCACACCTCGGGGTTGGCGGCGATCGCGTCGATCTTGCTGGCCACGAAGGCGGCCCCGGCGGCGGGCAGGTAGTCGGGGTGCTCGGACTCGGCCGCGGTGGGGATGATCCAGGAGACGGTCGGCAGCTGGTCGTTGATCGCGTCGTACTCGAACTTGCCCGCCGGGTACTTCTGCATGCCGTTGAGATAGAGCGGGGAGGTCTGCGGCGCGTTCTGGTACTGGACGAAGTTCTCCAACACGTTGCAGCCGTAGTTGTCCTTCTGCTGGTAGACCTTCCAGCTCACCCCGGCCTCGGTCAGCCGCTCGGGATAGGTCTTCCAGCTGTACTCCGTGCCGCTGTTGTCCAGCGCGGGGCCGCCGCCCTTGCCGCTGGGGTCGATCATGCCGGTCATCAGGTAGTACCGGTTGGGGTGGGTCGGCCCGAACACCGAGCAGTGGTAGGCGTCGCAGATGGTGAAGGCGTCGGCCAGCGCGAACTGGAAGGGGATGTCCGCGCGGGTGTAGTAGCCCATCACGTAGGGACCGTTGACCCCGTCGGCGGCCCGGTGCGCGGGCAGCCAGTTGTCCATCTTGCCGCCGTTCCACGCGTTGTGCTGCACGGTCCAGGCGTGGCTGGTGGACGGGATGGCCTGCGCGCTGGACTTGCGGGTGTCCAGGTGGAAGGGCAGCAGGTAGCCGTCGGGGTTCTTCGCGTCGGGCTGGTAGAACACCGATCTGCCGTTGGGCAGCTTCATCGCGTTGGGGTCGCTGAAACCACGCACACCGGACATCGTGCCGAAGTAGTGGTCGAAGGACCGGTTCTCCTGCATGAGGATCACGATGTGCTTGATGTCGCTGAGCGAGCCGCGGTGCTTCGGCTCGGCGGCCATCGCCGCCCGGAGGTTCGGTGGGAGCAGGGTGGATGCGAGTGCGGCGCCTGCGGCAGTGCCCAACAGGCGACGGCGAGTCAGTTCGGCCACCTCGGCGACGCTACCCAGGTCACGGTCGGCGCTGACCCGAACAACGGGGGAACTTCAGGTGACCGCTGTTCACACCTTGCCGCGCTCGGCACGCCGCTGCCTGGCCAGTTCGGGGTCCAGCACGGGAACGGCCGCCAGCAAGGACTTCGTGTACGGATGCGTCGGGTTTCCGTACAGTTCGTCGGTTTCGCCGGACTCCACGACCTGACCGGACCTCATCACCACGACCCGGTCGCTGACCTGCCGCACCACGGCCAGGTCGTGCGCGACGAACACCAGCGTCAGGTCGAACTCCGTGCGCAGCTGGGCCAGCAGGCGGATCACCTGCGCCTGGGTCGACACGTCCAGTGCCGACACGGGTTCGTCGCACACCAGCAGCTTGGGCCGCAGCACCAGGGCGCGGGCGATGCCGACCCGCTGGCGCTGTCCGCCGGAGAACTCGTGCGGGTACCGGTCGAACCGCTCCGGGTCGAGACCGACCTGTTCCAGCAGCTGCTGCACCTTGCGGCGCAACACCTTCTCGTCCGACTCTCCGCGCACCCGCAGCGGGTCGGCGATGCTGTCGCCGATGGTCCGGCGCGGGTTCAACGAGGAAACCGGGTCCTGGAACACCATTTGCAGGTCCCCGCGCAACGCCCGCAGCCGCCGCTCGGGCATCGCGGAGATCTCGTTGCCCTCGAACAGGATCTGCCCCGAGGTGGGCGTGAGCAGCCGGACCATCATGCGGGCCAGTGTGGTCTTGCCACTACCGCTCTCCCCCACCACGCCCAGCGCCTCACCACGCAGCACGTCCAGGCTGACCCCGTCCACCGCGTGCAGCTTCGCCCCGGTCAGCCGCGAGCCGATCCGGAAGTGCTGGTGCACGTCGAGTACCCGCATCAGCGGTTCGGCCGGCGACTCGCGCGCGGGACGGTCACGCGGTGCGTCCAGACGCGGGATCGACGCCACCAGGTCACGGGTGTAGCCCTGGCTCGGCTCGGTCAGCACCGACTCGGCCGGGCCGCGCTCCACCGCGTGCCCACCCTGCATCACCAGGACCTCGTCCACGTTGCCCGCGGCCACGGCCAGGTCGTGCGTGACCAGCAGCAGCGCCATACCGGTCTCGGTGCGCAACTCGTGGATCAGGTCGAGGATCTGCGCCTGCACCGTGACGTCCAGCGCGGTGGTCGGCTCGTCGGCGACGAGCACCTGCGGCTGGCAGGACAGCGCCATGGCGATCAGCGCGCGCTGGCGCATGCCGCCGGAGAACTCGTGCGGGAACGCATCGACCCGCCGCGCGGCCTCGGCGATGCCGACCCGGTCGAGCACCTGCACGGCCCGTGCCCGCGCGGCGCGGCGGCTGGCGTTGGTATGGGCGCGGTACACCTCGGCGATCTGGTCGCCGACGGAGAAGAACGGGTCCAGCGCGGACAACGGGTCCTGGAAGACCATCGCGATCCGGCTGCCGCGCAGTCGGCGCACCTGCTCGTCGGTGGCGGCGTTCAGCTCGGTGCCGAACACCTCGACGTGACCGTCCACTGTGGCGTTCGTGCCGCGGTGCAAGCCCAGCAGTGCCAAGGCGGTCGCGCTCTTGCCGGAGCCCGACTCGCCGACGATGCCCAGCGCGCGACCGGCCCCGAGCTGGAAGGACAAGCCGTCCACGGCACGCAGCGTGCCGCCCTCGGTGCGGAAGTCGATGGTGAGGTCACGCACCGACACGACGTCACTCACGCGACCCTCACCCTCCGGTCGACCACGGCGTAGAGCACGTCCGCGATCGCGTTGCACAGCACGATGACGAAGCCGATCAGCAAGGTCATGCCCACCACCATCGGCAGGTCGATCTGGTTCACCGACTGCACCATCAACCGGCCCAGCCCCGGCAGGCCGAACGCCGTCTCGGTGAGCATGGACGCGGTCAGCACCGCGGCGATGTCGGCCGCCGCCACGGTGATCAGCGGGCTGAGCGCCCCGCGCAGGGCGTGCCTGCCGATCACCCGCCGCTCGGTCAGGCCGTAGGCGCGGGCGGTGCGGATGTGGTCCTCGGTCAGGGTCTCCAGCACGCCCGACCGCGAAAGCCTGACGTAGGGCGGGAGTTGCACCAGTGCGAGCACGATCCACGGCAGGACCAGGTTCTGCGCCCAGCCGAGCGGGTCCTCGTCGAAGGGCACGTAGCTGGGGAACGGCAGCCATTGCAGGTACACGCAGAACACCATGAGCAGCAACAGGGAGGTGATGAAGGCCGGGACGGCGAACCCGCCCAGCACCACCACGTTCACCGCGTGGTCCAGCCACCGGCCGCGGCGCAGTGCGGACAGCACACCGGCCCCGATGCCGAAGGTGAGCCAGAGCAGGGCCGCCCCGATCACGATCGACAGCGAGACGGGCAGCGCCTCCAGGATCTTGTCCAGCACGGGTTCGGTGTACTGGAAGGAATATCCCAGGCAGGGCGCCGGGCAGTGCAGCACGCTCGGGCCGGAGCTGAAGTCCCTGCCCACGACGAGCCCGCTCAGGAAGTGCCAGTACTGCACGTACAGCGGCTCGTCCAGGCCGAGCGAGTGCTCCACCATGGCGAGCCGGTCGGCCGTGCAGGTCTTGGGGCCGCACACCAGTTGCGCGGGGTTGGCGGGCATCAGGTAGAACAGCACGTACACCACCGCGGACATCGCCAGCATCACGGCGATCGCGCCGAGCAGGCGCCGCACCACGTAGCCGAGCATTCAGGCCGCCTTCCTGGACAGCCGGGTGCTGCGCGGGTCCAGCGCGATCCGCACGCCCTCGCCGAACAGCGTGAACGACAACACCGTCAGGAACACCATGAACGCGGGCAGCAACACGTACACCGGATCGCTGCGGAACCACGTGGTCGCCGAGGAGAGCATCTGGCCCCACGAGGAGGTGGGCGGGCGTACCCCCACCCCGAGGAAGGACAGGCCCGCCTCGGCGATCAGGTTGGTCGGCAGCAGCAACGCCCCGTAGGTGATCACGGGTGCGGCCAGGCCGGGCAGGATCTCGCGGCGCGCGACCCGCCAGCCGCTCGCCCCGGACAGCCGGGCCGCAGCGACGAAGTCCCTGGTGCGCAGGCTCAGCGCCTGCGCGCGGGTGATGCGCGCCGTGCCGCCCCAGCCGAACACGCCGATGACCACCGCGACCAGCAGCGGCCTGGGGAAGGTCTCCGGCACGATCGCCAGCAGTGCCAGGGAGAACACGGTCACCGGGAAGGCGATCGCGATGTCGGTGACCCGGCTGAGCAGGGCGTCGACCAGCTTGCCGCTCAGCCCGGCGAGCAGGCCGACGGCCACGCCGAGCAGCACCTCGACCAGGGTGGCGCAGATGGCCACCAGCAGGGAGACCTGCGCGCCTTCGGCGATGCGTGCGAACAGGTCGCGACCGGTCTGCGGCTCCACCCCGAACCAGTGCTGCGGGCTGATCCCGCCGAACCCGCCTAGCGGCACGCCACCACGCGCGGAGTCGACGAGGTCGTTGTGGAACGAGGTGGTGTCCTGGCCCTCCAGCGCGGTCAGCAGCGGCGCGGTGATCGCCAGCAGCACGAGCAGCCCGGCGACCACCGCCCCGAACACCGCGGACCGGTCGGCGCGGAACCGGTTCCAGAGCAGTCTCACTTGACCGACACCGCGGACAGGTCGTACACCCCGGTCCAGTCGCTGACGAAGGCGTTGCGCACGTTCTTGCCGAACAGCCGCAGGCTGGTGCTGTGGTAGAGCGGCACATCCACCGCCTTCTTGCCCAGTTCGGCGTCCAGCGCGCCCCAGCGCTGCGCGGCCTGCGCCGGGTCGGTGATCTTGTTGATCTGGTCGATCTCGGCGTTGACCGCGGGGTCGTTGAGGTGCGCGGTGTTGAAGTTGCCGCCGGAGGCGATGTACTGCCTGCCGTCGAAGATCGGCACCAGGAAGGGCCCGCCGGAGGGCCAGTCGGCGCCCCAGCCCTGGATGGAGACCTGCGGCTGGGTGGCCGGGTTGCCCACGGTCTGCGGGTAGCTCTCGGCGTCCACGCTCTGCAGGTTCACCGTGATACCCGCCTTCTTGTAGGCGTCCTGCACGGCGGTGGCGATGGCCGGGCCGTCACCGTTGCTGTTGTCCGAGCGGTGCGCCAGGGTCACGGTGATCCCGTTCGGGAAACCCGCCTCGGCCAACAGTTGCTTGGCCTTGGCCGGATCACCGTTCTGCCCGGCCGGAAAGTAGTCGAACGCCTGGTAGCCCATGGACTTGTTGTTCGGCAGGAAGGTCGTGGCCGGGTAGGCCAGCGAGCTGCCGCCCGCCGCGTTGACCACGGACTGGCGGTCCACCGCGTAGGTGAACGCCTCGCGCACCTTCTGGTTGTCGAACGGCGCCTTGGTGGTGTCGAAGGCCAGGTAGTACGTGTAGGGGAAGCCGCCCTTGGCCACCCGCTTGGCCAGCTCGGGGTTGCTGTCCAGCTGGGCGAGCTCGGAGGGCCCCAGGTCGGTGTCGGTGGTGACGGCGTTGGCGTCCTCACCGCTGCCGGTGCTGATCCGCTGGTTGATCACCGCCGCGTCCAGCCCGTAGCTGCCCTCGATCCGGTCCGGGCAGGCCAGCCGGTTGCCGTCCACCTGGCGGGACCAGTTCTCGTTGCGCACCAGGGTGAGGCTCTTGCCCTTCTGGTAGCTGTCGATCTTGTACGGCCCGCTGGAGATCGGGTGCTTCTCGTAGTCCGCACCGGTGTCCTTGGCCTTGGGCACCGGGGCGAACTGGGTTGCCGTTGCCAGGTAGGGGAAGTCACCGTGCGGGGAGTTGAGGTGGAACACGATGGTCCTGGCGTCGGGGGTCTCGATCGCCGGGATGCCAGCGGGCTGCTTGTACGGGCCCTGGTAGTCCTCGGCCTCGACCAGCCAATCGTGCAGGTACGGAGCGCCGCCGGGCAGTTCGGCCGCGAAGCTGCGCTCGATGCCGTACTTGACGTCCTGGCTGGTGATCGGCGTGCCGTCCTCGAACTTCAGGCCGTCCCGCAGGTGGTAGGTCCACACCGTGGCGTCGGCGTTGGCCTGCCCGGTGTCGGTGGCCAGGTCCGGCACGACCTTGGCGCCCTCCGCCCCGCCTGCGCGGTTGCGGGTGGTCAGCGTGCGGAACAGCAGGGAGGGGATGTTGCCGCCGCCGGAGGTGTAGAGCCGCGCGGGGTCCAGGTGCGAGCCCGCGTCCTTCTGGTTGAGGATGCGCAGCGTGCCGCCCTGGCAGGTGTTCGGGTCGAACGCGCCGCCTGCGGTCCTGGTGCCACCGCCACAGGCCGCGGTGGTCCCCAGCAGCACTCCCGCGGTCAGCAACAGCGCGGATCTCGTCCAGGTCATCGGTCTACCCCCAGGTCGGGAACTTGCTGATCGCAGACCCTAATGCCGTGACCGCGCCCGGGAATCCCCGTCCAATGGGTGGAACATCGTCCTTGTTGCCAGTAAGTTGCAATAATGACGAGCACGCAGAGCATCAGTCCCGAACTGGCGGCGCACTGGCTGGCCCGCTGGGACACACAACAGGAGCTGTACATCGCCGACCGCGAGGAGCGGTTCACCGTGATCGGCGACGTGGTGGCACACGTGGTGGCCGACCGGGCCGCCCCGCAGGTGCTGGACCTGGGCTGCGGCCCCGCCTCCCTGTCGACCAGGCTGGCCCGGCGACTGCCCTCGGCCAGGTTCGTCGGCGTGGACAACGATCCGCTGCTGCTGGCGCTGGCCCGCGCCACCGCGCCGGAGTCCGTCCGCTTCGCCGAGACCAACCTGGCGGACCCGTCCTGGTCGAACTCCCTGGGCCTGGACGGCGAACTGGACGCCGCGGTGTCGACCACGGCCCTGCACTGGCTCGCCGAGCCGGATCTGTCCCGGTTGTACCGCGATGTCGCGAACCTGTTGCGGCCCGGCGGGGTCCTGGTCAACGGGGACCACATGGCCGAGTCCCAGCCGGACATCGCGCGGATCCAGCAGGTGGTCAAGGACGGTCGTGCCGCCCGGCGGGGCGTTCAGGACAACGAGGACTGGGCCGCGTGGTGGGTCGCGGCGGAGGCGGACGAGGTGCTGGCCCCGCTGGTGGCCCAACGCCGGTCGCGCGGGGTCCGCGACCACGGCACGGGCGTCGGCTTGCGGGGCCACGTGGAGTTGTTGCGCCAGGCGGGGTTCCGCGAGGTCGCCACGGTGTGGCAGTCCGGGGACGACCACGTGCTGGTGGCCGTCCGGTAGTTGACGCCTCGACTGGGCAGGTCGTAACCTCGGACCAGCCGCGCAGTGAAAACGTTTACACGAATTCACGCACGGAGGGACGCCAACGATGACCCATCGTCCACTGGGGATCCTCGCGATCGCGCTGGCGCTGTTCGCCGCCGTGATCACCGCACCTGGTGCGGCCGCCGACGACAACCCCTACGGTGACCCCAACCTGGTGTCGATGTTCGACGGCAAGACGCTCGACGGCTGGACCGCGTCCAAGGCCGGTGGCTGGACCGTGCAGGGCGGCGCCATCCACGGCACCGGCACGGCAGGTCGCGGCTGGATCTACTACAACCGCGCGCAGACGGGCACGTTCCGCTGGATCTTCACGGTGCGGCAGGTCTCCGGCAACCACGCGCCGACCGTGTTGATCTGGGGCAGCACCCAGCCGATCCGCGACGCGCTCGGCGCCATCCAGTTCCAGCCGCCCAACGGCGGGCACTGGGACTACCGGCCCGGGCACAACAACGGCGGCGGCAAGCTGTTCAAGGCCTTCCCACACCCCAAGTGGGACGTCCACCAGTGGGCCCAGTGCGAGCTGATCGCCGACCAGAAGACCGGGGTGGCACGCATGGCCTGCTGCCCGCTGACCGCAGGGGCCGCCACCTGCAAGGCCACCGAGGTGCTCGACTTCACCGACAGGACCGCGGGCCAGGCCGGTCCGCTCGCGTTGCAGGTCCACAACGGCGGCATCCAGGACGAGTACCGCGGCCTGTACCTGGAATCCCCCGTGCTGACCAAGCCCGGCCAGTTCCTCACCACCTGAGCCGACACCGCCGAGCGGGGCCGCGAATCAGGGCGCGGCACCACCATGAAGGTGCCCTTCGGGACGTCCAGCGTCGCGAAGGGCACCTTCCTGACACCGCTGCGAGGCGCTGCGAATGCCACCTCCGCGGCGGTCGTGGCCTAGTGGTCCACCGCTTGCTTGGGCGTGGCATCCACGACCGGCTCGGCCACCTGCTGGCGGTCGAGTTGGGCGGCCAGCTCGTCGCGCTCGCGACGGGTGGCGCGGACCTCCGAGCGCAGGGCACGGCGGCGGCGACCGGCCACCGCCAGCGCCCACACGCCCAGGCAGAACACGAGCGTGACGGCGATGCCGCCGAGGAAGATCTCCAGCGGGGTCGCGGTGACCACCTGCGCGCCGAACGCGCTGAGCGGGTGGGCGGGACCGGCCGAGGCGTTGAAGGCGATGCCGAACGCGGCCACGGCCACCGCGATGACGACGAGAACCAGACCCAGGACCATCGTGTCCACCTCCAAGTGGGTGGTCTGGGGGTGCCCTGGCGACCCGCACCGCAAACCCCGCACGCAAGCCATAACAGCTCACTCGTTCGGGGTATAACATCAGCGGATGGCTGAGCTGGAGCTGCGCCACCTGCGGGCGGTACGGGCGGTTGCCGAGGCGGGCAGTGTCAGCCGGGCGGCGACTCTGCTCGGGGTGAGCCAGCCCGCGCTGACAGCCCAGCTCAAGCGGATCGAGCGCATCCTGGGCGGTCAGCTGTTCGAGCGCGGCCCGCACGGCACCAAGCCCACGGAGCTGGGCAACTTCGTGCTGAACCGGGCCGAGGCCCTGCTGTCGGACCTGCAGGCGCTGGTGGTCAGCGCCCGGGAGCGGGGCAGTTCGGGCGAGCGCTCGGTGCTGCGCGTGGGCAGCATCCCGCTGACGGTGCTGGGCGCGGTACTGGAACAGCTGCACGAGCAAATGCCGGAGCTGGACGTGCAGACCTGGGTGGAGCCCTCCGCACCGGTACTGCTGAAGTTGTTGTCCACCAACAGGGTTGACCTGGCCCTGGTGGAACGCTTCGACGGCATCGAGCCGCACCACCTGGTCGGGCTCACGGTGCGCACCCTGGTCACCGAACCGATCTTCGTCGGGCTGGCCGACGGGCACCCGGCGATCGGCGAGCAGGGTGTGGACCTGGCGGACCTGGCCGACTGCGAGTGGGTGCTGCCCCCGCCGCACGAGAACGGGGTGCGCATGCGGCTGCTGGCGGCCTGCGAGGCGGCCGGGTTCGCGCCGAAGGTGCGGCACTACACCTCGGAGGCGGTCACCGGCCGGGCACTGGTCAAGGCGGGCTGCGTGTGCATGGCCGCGGCCGCCTTCCGCGCGGGCGGCGGGGTCTCGGCCCACCCGTTGATCGGCGACCCGATCCAGGCGGACCTGCTGTTCGCCATGCGCGCCAACGACGAACTGCTCAATTCCGCGGACGACCTGTTCCGCTGCGCCGCGCTGGCCTACCTGTCGGTGGTGGACGCCAACCCGCACTTCCGGCGCTGGTGGGACGCCCACCCCGAGGCGCACGCCGACCTGGACGCGGCGCTGGCCGAGGACGGGCTGCCCGGCCTCACCCCACCCGAGGACCGCTGACCGGGCCCTGTCCGTGGTGACCCTGGCACGGTGCGGCGAATGACGCACGGCTATGGCGCCGGTTGTGGCAACGTGGCACGGACGAACAGGTGTGTCGTCGTGTCACAGGGGGATGTCATGACTGGGGAATTCCGCCTGCTGGGCGAGGTCGGGGCCAGCGTCGACGGACAGCCGATCGCGGTCCGCGGCGCGCGGCAGCAGAGCATCCTGGCGGTCCTGCTGGTGGAGGCCAACCGGCCGGTACCGGCCGACCAGTTGATCGACCGTGTCTGGGGCACCACTGGCCTGCCGCGCCAACCGGCCAACGCGTTGTCCGCGCACGTGAAGTTGCTGCGGCGTGCACTGGCCCCGGTCAGTGGGATGAGCATCCGGTGGCAGTCCGCGGGGTACCGGCTCGACCTCGACGGGGAAGCAGTCGACCTGCACCGGTTCCGCACGCTGACCGCCCGGGCCCGCACCGCTGACGAGGAGCACGCCGTCGCACTGTTCGAGCGGGCCCTCGGGCTGTGGCGCGGGGAACCCTTCACGGGCCTGGACACGCCCTGGCTCAACGCGGTCCGCGCGACGCTGATCAGCGAACGCCATGCGGCCCAGTTGGAGCTCACCGACCTGCAACTGCGCTGTGGACGGCACACCGAGCTGCTGCCCGACCTGACCGACCGGGTACGCGAGCACCCACTGGACGAACGGCTCGCCGGTCAGTTGATGCTCGGCCTGTACCGCAGCGACCGCCCGGCCGAGGCACTCCAGCACTACCAACGGATCCGGGCGCGGCTGGCCGAGGAGTTGGGCACCGATCCCGGTCCAGCGCTGCGAAAGCTGCACCAGCGGATCCTCACCGCTGATCCGCGGCTGACCGGTCCCGGCCGGTGGCCGGTGCCGCGCCAGCTACCCGCACCGCCGCGGTCGTTCACCGGCCGCACCGGTGAACTCGCCGCCCTCGACCGCGCGGCGGAACAGGGCGGCACGATGGCGATCTCCGCGCTCGCCGGTGCCGGTGGGATCGGCAAGACCTGGTTGGCGCTGCACTGGGCGCACCGGAACCTGCACCGGTTCCCGGACGGTCAGCTCTTCGTCGACCTGCACGGCTACGGCCCCGAGGCCCGCCCCATGTCCGCCGCCACCGTGCTGCACGGGTTCCTCGACGCCCTCGGCGTGCAGCCTGGCCGGGCGCCAGCCGATCCGTACGCCCAGGCGGCGTTGTTCCGCAGCCTGGTGGCGGGCAAGCGGATGCTGGTCGTGCTGGACAACGCCGCCGACGCCGGTCAGGTCGTGCCCCTGCTGCCGGGCAGCCCCACCTGCACGGTGATCGTGACCAGCCGCGACCACCTGGCCAGCCTGATCACCCGGCACGGCGCCAGCCACCTGCCCGTCGACGTGCTGTCCGAGGCCGAGGCCCGTGACCTGCTGACCGCGGGGTTGGGCGCCACCCGACTGGCGGCCGAGTCCGAGGCCGGGGCCGAGTTGCTGGCCGACTGCGCTGGGTTTCCCCTGGCGTTGAGCGTCGTGGTCGGCCGCACCCACACGCACCCACACCAGCCGCTGGCCACCTTGGCCACCGAACTGCGCAGTGCCCGGCTGGCCGCGTTGGCGCAGGACGATCCGGCCGCGAGCCTGCCCGCAGTGCTGTCCTGGTCCTATCGCGCCCTCACCGCCGAGCAGGCACGCGTGTTCTGCCTGCTGGGCGTGGCGCCCGGTCCCGACATCAGCCTCGCGGCCGCGGCCTGCCTCGCCGACCTCACCACCGCTCAGGCGCAGGTCGTACTGCGCTGCCTGGTACAGGCTTCCCTGCTGCGGCAGTACATTCCGGGCCGGTACCGGATGCACGACCTGATCCGCCACTACGCCGCGGACCGGGCAGGTCAGGACCTCCCCGACGCGGACCGGGTCGCGGCACTCCGCCGGGTACTGCACTTCTACCTGCACACCGCTTCGACAGGTGGCCGACTGCTCGAACCGCACCGCCCGATGATCACACTCGAGCCACCCGCACCCGGCTGCCACCCGCTGCCGCTGTCCAACCGCACGGCGGCCATCGGCTGGTTCGACGCCGAGCACCACTGCCTGCTGGCCGCCCTCCAGACCGCCGTCGCGCAGGGCTGGCACCAGTGCGTGTGGCAGCTGGTCTGGGCCATGCACCCCTTCCACTGGCGCAGCAGGCACGGCACCGACCACCTCGCCGCCTGGCGGGCCGGGCTGACCGCGGCCGACCAGCTCGGCGACCCCGTGGTGCAGGCCCTCGCCCGGCGGCACCTCGGCCACGCCTGCGGCATGGCGGGCAGGTACGAGGAGGCGATGGAGCACCTCCAGCACGCCCTGGCCCTGGCCGGGCTCGCCGGGGACGTGCCGGGCCAGGGCCACGCCCACCGGTACCTCGCCTGGGCCTGGGACCGGCAGGGGGATGATCATCGCGTGCTGGAACACGCCAGCCGTGCCCTGCGCGTGTTCCAGGCCCTGGGCATGCCGGTGTGGGAGGCCGAACTGCTCAACCAGGTGGGCTACAGCGCGGCCCGGCTGGGCGAGCACGAGCGGGCCCGCACGTCCTGCGAGGCGGCGCTGGCCCTGTTCACCCGGCACGACCACCGCATCGGTGAGGCGGCCACCCTGGACAGCCTGGGCTTCCTCGCCCACACCACCGGTCAGCACGCCCGAGCCGTGGACTGCTACCGGCAGGCCCTCACCCTGTTTCGGGACCTCGGCGACACCTACTTGGAGGCGGACACCCTCGACCGGCTCGGCTACCCGCACCTGGCCACGGGACAGCGCGAGCAAGCTCGTGCCGTGTGGCTGGAGGCGTTGGAGCTGTACCAAACCCAACAGCGCTCGGACGAGGCCGAACGGGTCCGCAGGCAACTGGACGCCGCCCAGGTCCAGTAATCCGTCCCGGACGGCCTCGGCGCGTTCCAGCCGCACAGGCCCCGGTTACCATCGTGGGACGGTGCGCCCGGGGAGCGGAGCAAGATGGCAGGTGCTGGCGAGTCACGGCCGGAGCAGCGGCTGTTCGCGAGCCTGCCTGGCGCGTGGACCCTGGACAGGGAGCTGCCCGGGGTCGGCCGGATGACCGGGCAGGCCCGTTTTCGCCAGGTCGACCCCACCCTGTTGCACTACTGGGAGGGCGGACGGCTCACCTTCGACAACGGGCAAACGCACGAGGTCTCCAAGAGGTACCACTACCGGCTTGAGAACGAGCAGATCTGGGTCTGCTTCGCGGAGGACGGCCCACCCAGGGTCATGCATGTGCTGAGGTTCGCCGACGCCACCACCGCCAGCGACGTGCACCTGTGCGGCCAGGACACCTACACCGGGCACTACGAGTTCGCCGGTACGGACCGGTTCACCGTGCGGATGCGGGTGATCGGACCGCGCAAGGACTATTCGATCCACTCCGAGTACAGGCGCGCCCGATGAACGGTGGCGCGGTGCTGGGGACGGAGCGGCTGACGATGCGGCTGTGGACCGAGTCCGACGTGGCGGATCTCCGCGCGCTCGTCGCCGAACGGGGCGACGGGACGCCCACGGCCGAGGACATCCGAGGAAACATCGCGGCCCAACTCGCCACGACCGCGCGGACTGGGCTCGCACTGCTGCACATCCAGCGCCGCGCCGAAGGCGACTTCATCGGGTACTGCGGGCTGATCGTCGGCCGCGCCACCGTCGAGGAGCCGGAGATCGCCTACGAGCTGCTCCGGCGGGTCCACGGACTCGGCTACGCGACGGAAGCGGCTCGTGCGGTGATCGATGCCGCGACCGCCACCGGCCGCAGGCGGCTGTGGTCAACGGTGCGCGCCTGGAACGCGCCCTCGTTGCGGGTGCTCGAGAAGCTCGGGTTCCACCGCGACCACGTCACGACGGACGAGCGGGGCGAGTTGGTGTGGCTCACCCGCAGTTTGCCCTGAGGCGCACGGAGTTGTGTGCGGGTCTCAGTCCTCGATCAGGGACTCGTCACTCGTCGACGCCCAGGCCGGAGCCGCCGACCTGACCAGTCTCAGCGGCCGTTCGGGCTAAGGCCAGAGGTGTAGTCGACGGGGACAGGGCACTACCCGTGAGGTGACGTGCTGTCGGATCGATCGGGCTACGGTGATCTCGTGATCGGCCAACGGCTCGACTCCTGGATCCGCGGGCACGAGTTGTTCGTCGATGCTGTGACAGCGCTCCTTCTCACCGCGGGTTGTGTCCTGATCGGACTGCTCGTCCGGGCCGACGCTGGGTACTTCCTGTTCTCGCTCCTGCTGGTGACACCGCTGGTGCTGCGCAGGCGCCGTCCAGTGCTCTGCGGGGCGGTGGTGGTGTCGGTCGCGTTCGCCCAGTGGCTGACCGTGGCCGACACCACGGGCGCGCTCCCCGCGGATCTGGCCGTCCCGATGGCGGTCCACGCCGCCGCGGCGTACGGCCCGCGCTGGGCGGCCTGGTCCGGGCTCGCGGCCGGGCTGTTCGGTGCCGTGCTGGGCGGTGTGAGCTGGCCGCAGTTACCGGTTCCGTTCTCCCAGCACGCGCTCATCGCCGCCTTCCTGGGCAGCGCGGTCCTGGCGGCCTGGGCTCTCGGCGCGCTGCACCGGCTGCGCCGCAGGCAGGTCGACACGCTTGCGGAGCGGGCAAGGCTGTTGGAGGCCGACCGGGACCAGCGGGCCCGCATCGCCGTGCTGGCGGAACGGGCCCGCATCGCCCGTGAGGTACACGACGTCGTGGCGCACTCGCTCGCAGTGGTGATCGCCCAGGCCGACGGTGGCCGGTACGCGGCGGCGGCCGAGCCCGGAGCCGGACTGTCCGCGCTGGTGACGATCGGGGACTGCGCACGGCAGGCGCTCGGCGAGACACGACGGGTACTCGGCCTGCTCCGGGACGACCCCGGCGAGCAGGCAGCGCCCCAACCGGGCATCGAGGACATACCCGCACTGGTGGACCGCGTCCGCGAGGGCGGGCTCGACATCCGGTTGACGGTGCAGGCTCCGCCGTCACCCGTCGAGCGCGGGCTCGGCCTGGTGGCCTACCGGATCGTCCAGGAAGGACTGACCAACGTGATCAAGCACGTGGGCCCCACCGCCCGGGTCGAGGTGTCGGTGCGCTGGGACTCGCACGGATTGGAGATCGACGTGCTGGACGAGGGCCCGTCGGCAACCGACGCACCGGCCACGGGCGGGTACGGGGTCATCGGGATGCGGGAACGCGCGAGCGCCTACGGGGGCACGGTGACCCTGCGGCCGCGACCCGGTGGCGGCCGGGCGCTCAACGCCCGGATCCCGGTGATGGCGTGACGGGCGGGCCCGTCCGGGTGCTGCTGGTCGAGGACCAGGAACTGATCCGGGCCGGGGTCCGGATGGTGATCGACTCCCAGCCCGACATGACCGTGGTCGGCGAGGCGGGCGACGGGCTCCGCGGTGTGCGCGAGGCGCGGCGGCTGCGCCCCGAGGTGGTGGTGATGGACGTGCGGATGCCGGTGCTCGACGGCATCGAGGCGACCCGGCAGGTGCTCGCCCTGCCGGATCCACCGAAGGTGGTCGTGCTGACCACCTTCGACCTCGATGAGCACGCACTGGCCGCGATCCGGGCCGGGGCCAGTGGGTTCCTGCTCAAGGACGCGCCCGCGGAGGACGTGCTCGCCGCGCTGCGCACCGTGCACGCCGGGGATGCCGTGATCGCCGCGTCGACCACTCGCAGGTTGCTGGACCACCTGGTACCCGCCTTCGACCCGGGCGCCGTGCGCTCGGTCGCGTCGTTGACCGGGCGCGAGCGTGAGGTGCTGGTGGCGATGGCCAGGGGTTGGTCGAACGCCGAGATCGCGGACCGGTTGACGGTGGCGGCGGGCACGGTGAAGACCCACGTCGGTCACATCCTGGCCAAGCTCCGGGCCCGGGACCGGGTGCAGGCGGTGGTCACCGCCTATGAGGCAGGCTTGGTCCGGCCCGGCGACCGGTGACGACCCCGCGTCCACTGGCCGGGTGCCTGCGGAGCGGTCAGCCCGTGCCACGGGAACAGGCGATGTCGGTACTGGGCAGAACCCCGCGCAGCAGGTAACGGTCGACGGTGGTGTCCACACAGCCGCTGGCGCCCGAGAGGTACACGCCGTGCCGGAATGCGTGGTCGAGGGTGACCATGCGGGAACCGGTCAGGGCTTGGTGCATCGCCTGCTGGCCGGGGCGGGGTGTCACCGGGTCACCGCTCGCTCCGACGATCAGAGCCGGATGACTGTTGCCGATCCTGGTCGGTGCCTCGGCCGGAAGGGTCGGCCAGAACGCGCATGGGGTGATCTGACGAGCCAGCGCGCCGTACAGGGGTTCGGCGGCCAGATGTGCCTGGATGTCGCGGAAGTAGGTCTCGGGGTCGCGCGGGGCGGCCCGATCGGCGCACCTGTTCGCAGTGGCGGCGCTGAAACCGAACGCCGCGCTCACCCCAGGATCGTTGTACAGGGCCAGCTTCTGTTCGAGGTCGGGGGTCGGGGTGACGGCGAGGCCGCGCGCCGCCTCGCGTAGCACGCGCACCTGCGCGCTGAACTCCGCGTACGAGGCCTCGCTGTCGTCGACCGTGAGCAGCAGACCGGGGATCATGCTCGCGTCCACCTGGTGGCTGCCTACCTGTAGCGGGTGGCGGGTGGCCGCCCGGTAGATCTGGTCCACCGCGGCCAGGACACCGTCCGTCGTCTCGCCGAGGCCGTACTGCTGGTGGTGGTCTGCGGCCCACCCCGCCCAGTCCCTCAGCGCCGCGGCGTCGGCTGGTGCGGTCTCGCGGGTCAGCGCGGGTCCGTAGGCCTCGGGCGCGATGGCGCTGTCGAGCACGATCCGATCGGCGTGGTCAGGGAACAGCTGTAGGTAGACCGCGCCCAGGTAGCTGCCGTAGGACCAGCCCAGGTACGAGATCCGCTGTTCACCGAGGGCCGCGCGCACCACGTCCAGGTCGCGGGCGATGGCGCGGGTGGAGCCGTGGGGCAGTTCGTCCCGGTGCCCCGCGCAGCGGGCGGCCAGGTCCCTGGCGGTGGCCACGCCGCGGTCGAAGTCCTGGCGGGTCGCGCTGGAGAGCTGGGCGCTGTGCAGGTACAGACCGGTGGGCCAGCCGCATTCCAGCGGGGTGCTGCGCCCGAAGAACCGGGGGTCGATGCCCACCAGGTCGTACTGGGCGGCGACTGCCGGGGAGCCCTGCGGAAAAGCCGGTGGCTCGCCCCGCACCAGCAGCGGCACCCCGTCCAGTGACGGGCCGGGCCCGCCGGTGTTGACCACCAGTGTTCCGCGCCGGTGTCCGGCATCGGTGGCGGCACGTCGGGCCACCGCCACCGAGATGGTGCGGCCGCCGGGATCGCCGTAGTCGAGCGGGACCGTGAGCTCGCCGCAGCGCGCCCCGACCGCCGCCAGCTGAGCGCCGACCTCGTCCTCCGGACCGGTCCGGCAGTCGTGCCAGGCGATCGCCTGGGACTCGAACCGGGCCAGCCCGGCGGTCGAGGACTGGGCCGGGGGTGCGGCGAGGACCAGTCCGCTGGCGGCGAGCAGGACCGCCAGCGCCACCCTGCGGAGTTTTCCTTGCGCGGTAAGACAATCGTTCATGGTTGTCCAGTCATGAGCCGGGAATCGTCGGTGGATGGCGCCACTTCAGAAGACTAGGTCCGGCGAACGGGACAAACATCTGTCGTGGGAGGGAAATCCAGCGGGCCGATGTCCTCCTCAGGACAGATCAGCCGTCTCCCTCCGGGGACAGAGCCGCCTGCTGCCTCGCGAGGCGTTCCGTGTGCGCGGACCGGGCTGTCGGCCAAGCCGTGGACCGCGGCTCCTCCTGTGCCAGTCCGGTGAGGGTGGCTCGAACGAGGCGCTCCGTTTCGAGGTCGGCGGCTCGCTGGTCGTCGAGCTGGACGAGCCCGTCGGCGAGCAGGGTGGCGAGTCCGTGCACGGCGGCCCAGACGATGAACTCGGCCCCGGGGCGCGCCGCGGCCTTGAGGCCACCGGCCTCGACGAGCCGGTCGAGTTCCGCGACGAGCACGTCGTGCGGGTGGGGTGGGACGACGGTCTCGGCGGTGGCACGACCGGCGCTGAAGGCCAGGCGGGCGACCGCCGGGTCGTCCATCGCCCAGCGGACGTAGCCGGTGCTGAAGGCGATGAGCCGCTGCTGCACGTCGCCAGCCGCGTGCTCGGCGGCGTGCGCCAGGTGTTCTCCCAGCTGGGTGAGCACTCGCGCGGCGAGCGCGCCGACCAGTGCGTCCCGTGAGGCGAAGTGGTGGTAGGCGGCGCTCGGGCTGACACCGATCCGGACGCACGCCTCGCGCAGCGACCACCCGTCGACACCGCGTTCGCGGACAAGGGCCTCAGCGACGTCGAGCAGCGCGCTCCGCAGGTCCCCGTGGTGGTAACCGCTCTTGGCCATGACCAAATCTTAACATCGTTCAGATCCATGCTAGGGTCGGTGGCATCTGAACACTGAACAGATCGAAGGAGCCCGGTCATGTGCGTCGCCAACCCCGCCGAGCAGGCCGCCCCACCGGACGTGCGGGACGCCCCGCCGCCGATCGTGCGCGGCGAGCCCGTCGAAGTGGCCGACGGGGTGTTCGTGATCCCCGACAACCGCGTGCCGATCGTGCCGAACGTCGGCATCGTGCTCGGCGACAACGCCGCGCTGGTGGTCGACACCGGCATCGGCCCCCGCAACGGGGAGTACGTGCTCAAGCAGGCGCGGCGCCTGGCCGGTGACCGGCCGCTGTACCTGACGATCACGCACTTCCACCCCGAGCACGGGTTCGGGGCACAGGCGTTCAAGGGCGCCGCGACGATCATCTACAACCGGGCCCAGCGCGAGGAACTGCACCGCAAGGCGGCCGCCTTCACCGAAATGTTCACCGGTCTGGGCCCCGCCATCGCCGCCGAACTCGATGGCTTCGAACTCACCGACCCGGACCTCGTCTACGAGGGTCAGGCCGAGATCGATCTCGGCCGCCGCCGGGTGGTCCTGCGCGGCGTGGGCCCCGCGCACACCGCGGGCGACCAGACCGTGCTCGTCGACGACCGCGTGCTGTTCACCGGGGACCTGTTCGAGACCCACATGTTCCCCATCGCACCCTACTTCCCGCCGTTCGACACCGAGGTCGACGGGGACCGCTGGATCGCCGTGCTCGACCAGTTCATCGCCCTCTCCCCCGAGATCGTCGTCCCCGGCCACGGCGAACTGGCCGACACCGCCCAGATTCGCGAGGTCCGCGACTACCTCGCCCACGTCCGCGGCGAGGCCGCACGCCTGCGGGCGAGCGGCCTGTCCGCCGACGAGGCCGCCGCCACGATCGACAAGGCCGCGCGCACCCGCTGGGCCACCTGGGACAACCCCGAGTGGATCAGCTTCACCGCGCAGGCCTTCTACCACGCCAATCCGCACACCTGAGCGCGCAGTTCGCCTAGGGTGGTCGCAGACCACGACCCGCACGGCCCAGGGGCTGCCATGACCACCCTCGTCAACCGCCCGAACACCGCACTGCTCGTCATCGACGTGCAGAACGGCGTCATGGGCCACGCACACGACCGGGACACCGTCGTCGCCAACATCGCCACGCTGGTCGACAAGGCGCGCGCCGCCGGGGTCGAGGTCGTCTGGGTCCAGCACAACAGTGACGAGATGCCCCGGGACAGCGAGAGCTGGCAGTACGTGCCCGAGCTCGTGCGGTCCGCTGCCGAGCCGTTGGTGCACAAGGCGTACGCCGACTCCTTCGAGGAGACCGACCTGGAGCCGGTGCTGGCCGCCCGCGGCATCGGCCGGCTCGTGGTCGCGGGCGCGCAGACCGACGAGTGTGTCCGCTCGACACTCCACGGCGCGATCGTCCGCGGCTACGACGCCACCCTGGTCGGCGACGCCCACACGACCGAGGACCTCACCCCGTACGGCGCGCCGCCGCCGGACAAGGTCATCGCCCACACGAACCTGTACTGGCGGTACCACCGGGCTCCCGGCCGGACCGCGGGCACGGTCACCACGGCCGAGGTCGACTTCACCGCGGGCTCCGGCGCCGGACGGCCGTGACAGTGAGGATTCCTCACACCTGACCACTCGCATTGTCAGGAAACGGTCAGGTCGTCGACCGGGGCAGGTCAGCAGGGCTCGGTTTCCTTGAGCCGGGAGGCCACACGGCTTTCCGATCGCCGAGGAGCATGGAGCCGCCGTGGACCGCGAAGCACGACCCGACACCGACGAGGACGCCGTCCGGGCCACCGTGCGCAGGCGACTGCACGAGGCCGTGGTCGACCTCGCCCCCGTCTTCGGGTTCACCCTGAGCTTCGCCCTGACGCACCACCTGTTCCTCGCGCTGGCCACCGCGCTGGTGGTCGGGCTCGGGGTCTTCGCCTACCGGCTCCTGCGCCGGGAACCCGTGCGGCGCACCCTCGGCTCCCTCGGCGTCGTCAGCGTCGGGGCTCTGCTCGCCTCCGCCACCGGACAGGCCACCAGCTTCTTCGTGCCGGGGCTGCTGGTGCACTGCACGCTGGCCCTGGTGACCCCGGTGCTGCTCCTGCTGGGCTGGCCGCCGCTGGGGCTGGTGATCGGGATGATCACGGGTGAGCGGACCCTGTGGCGCCGCTGCGCGGTGCGCCGCAGGGCCCTCACCCTGGCCAACCTGGTCCTCTACACCGGGAGCCTGACGATGCTGGCGATCCAGCTCCCCTTGTTCCTGTCCGGCCAGGCCGTCGCACTCGGCACGGTCGACCTGTTCGGCCCGTTGGTGTTCGGGCTCAGCGCGCTGGTGGGCTGGCAGGTGTACCGACGCGCCCTCGGGGTCCACCGCTGTAGCGGCACCGGCAGTCCCGCCCTCACCTGACAGCCGACCGCTCACAGAGCAGACGCGGCAACCCGTACGCGGTTGCTGTCGTTGTCGGAGAGGAACAACGCCAACTCCCGCCCCTGCTCGGTGACGGCTGTGCGGTCGGCACGGGACAAGCGCCGCAGCGGGGTGACGATCACGGTATCCGCCTCGACCTGCCAGGTCGCGGCGACCCGGCCGTCGACCAGCACAACGCGCGCGCCGGTGACCGACAGGCCGCGGTGGACGTCATCGATGATCCGGCCGCGGTCGTGGTAGCCGAGGATCGCGTTGTCGAACGCGGGCAGGAACCGCACCGGGGCGGGTGTGTCGGGATCGGGGCGCGGCGCATCGGGCAGGTCCAACAGTTCCCGGCCTCGCTCGTCGCGGAAGGCGATGAGCTCCCCGCGCATCGCGGCCACCGCGGCCGGCAGTCCGGCCAGGCCGCACCACGCGCGCAGGTCGGCAACGGCCGCGGGGCCGAACGCGGTCAGATAGCGCCGTACCAGCGCCGCGCCGACCGGATCGGTGCCCTCCTGGGCTGGCGGGTCGATCTCGCGCCCCAGCCACGAGGAGAGCAACACGTTGCGCACTCCTGACTTCCTGCGCCACAGTCCGCGCGGTGGCAGCTGTGCCACCGGGACGAGGGCGGCGATCAGCATCTCCCCGAGCGCCCGCGGTCCCGGCGTCGGCCAGCGCTCGGCCAGCGCCCGCGCGAGCTCGGTCATCGAGCGGGGCTCCTCGTCGGCCATCACCGCCCGGCCCGCCGCCGCGAGCTCGTCGAGGTCTACTCCGTCAAGTTCGCGGCGGTAGGTCCCGAGCACTCGCTGGCGCAGCATGGCGTCATGGCGGGCCCGCCAGGCCAGGACGTCCTCGGCCGTGAGGAGGTGAACGGTACGGCGCATGAGGTGGGTCCGCACCACGCGCCGCCCGGTCAGCAGGTCCGAGAGCACTGCCGGGTCGAAGGCGTGCAGCCGTGACCAGAGCCCGACGAACGGTTCCTGCGGTTCCTGCGCTTGCAGGCCGCCCAGGTGTGCGACGGCGTCGAGCACCGGTACCTCGGCGCGATCGAGCAGCAACTGCCGGGCCAGCGTCGCACGGTTGAGCGCACGGGTGTCCAGTACGGTCATCGGGTCGCGCCCAGCTGGACCTCGGTGACGATCCTGCGCCGGGAACTGCTGTCCTCGCCGCAGTCGGTGGTGCCCAGGCAGTTGGGGCTGACCCGGACACCGGTCCGCCCCAGTTCGCGCATCTTCACGGTGACGCCGTTCCCTTCGGTTCCGTGCAAGCCTTGAGGCCAGGACCGGACGGCAGAGACCGCCGCCCAGCCCTGGTTCACCGCGTCCGGCGCGCAGCACCGGGTCGGGGCGGTGGCCCGAGCTGGCCGAGATCGGCCACCGGTCAGGTCGCCCGCTGCCCGTCGAGCGTCTCGCGCAGGATGTCCGCGTGC
This sequence comes from Kutzneria viridogrisea DSM 43870, assembly GCF_000525635.1. Classification (NCBI taxonomy): domain Bacteria; kingdom Bacillati; phylum Actinomycetota; class Actinomycetes; order Pseudonocardiales; family Pseudonocardiaceae; genus Kutzneria; species Kutzneria viridogrisea. The sequence goes on along the minus strand of NZ_CP007155.1, from coordinate 3,856,188 downwards.
CCAGCGTGCTGGGCGGTCTCGGCCAGGACGTGCATCAGCACCCGGCGCACGCTGCGCACCGCTCCCGGCTCGTGCCAGGGCGCCTCCGGCAACGGGTGCGTGGCCGACAGGTCGGGGACGGCGGCGATGACCTGCTCGGTCCGGGCGGCGACCTGCTCGTAGCGCTGGAGGATCCCGGCCAGCGTCTCACCGGGCAGCATCCGGAACTCGTTCTGGTGGTCGATCGCCCACTGCGGGAACTCGCGTGCGGTACCGGCCGCGAGGTCGGCCCAGGTGACCCCCTCGGGCAGGTCGTAGCGCATCGCCGACGGGCCCTCGACCACGAACCGCAGCCAGCCTTCCTCGATGGACGCGACATGCTTGATCAGCCCGCCCAGGCACAGCGCGCTGACCGTCGGGCGCTCGCCGAGTTGCTCCTCGCTGAGCCCGCGGACGGTGTTGGTGAGGGTGGATCGCGCGGTCGCGAGCGCGGCGAGCAGTTCGCCCCGCTCGGCGTCCAGGGTGGTGGTGACGGTCACGGCGTTCGGGCCCTTCGGGTTGTTGTCGTTGTCTGGCACGGGACAACAGTCGCAGGGGTAGCGGACAGGGTGTGGCCGCTTCTCAGGGCACTATGGGATCATGCCGAAGACCTCAGCGCGACTGCTGTCGTTGCTCTCGCTGCTCCAGGCGCGCCGGGACTGGCCAGGGGCGTTGCTGGCCGAGCGGCTGGACATCAGCCCGCGCACCGTGCGCCGCGACGTCGACCGCCTGCGCGAGCTCGGCTATCCCATACTGGCCACCAAAGGCCCCGACGGTGGGTACCGGCTCGACGCGGGCACGGAACTGCCCCCGTTGCTGTTCGACGACGACCAGGCCGTCGCCCTCGCCGTCGCCCTCCAGATCGCCACCACCGCCGGTGCGGGCATTGAGGAAGCCGCGGTGCGCGCGCTGAACACCGTCCGCCAGGTCATGCCCGCACGGCTGCGCCGCCGCATCGACACCCTCCAGGTCACCGCCGTCAATCGGCCCGCGACCCGGCCGGACCCGCAGGTCGACAGCAGTGTGCTGATGGCCCTCAGCTCCGCCGTGCACGCCCGCGAGGTGCTGCGCTTCGACTACGACGCCACCGCGGAGGACAACGGCGTGCGGCCCCCGCCGCGCCGGGTGCAGCCCCACCACCTCGTCACCTGGGGCGGGCGCTGGTACCTCCTAGCCTGGGACCTCGACCGCGAGGACTGGCGCACCTTCCGTGCCGACCGGATCACCCCGCGCACCCCCACCGGGCCTCGCTTCACCCCGCGTGAACTGCCCGGAGGGGACGTGGCCGCCTTCGTGACCAGCAGGTTCCAGGGCTCCGACGGCACCGGCGGCTGGCCCTGCCGCGGCGAGGTGATCCTCGACCTCCCCGCCGAGGTCGTCCTCCGCTACACCCGCGAGGGAATCGTCGAGGAGGTCGGCCCGGACCGCTGCCGGCTCGTCCTGGGCTCGTGGTCATGGCCCGGCCTGGCCGCCACCATCGGCAGGTTCGACGCCGACATCGAGGTCATCGGGCCGCCCGAGCTCAAAGCCGCCTTCGCGCACCTGGCCCGCCGCTACGCCAACGCAGCCGCGGTCGAGGACGAAATCGCTGGCGGGCGCGGCGGGATGGATCGCATACTCCCCTGATGGGGAGGGTGACAGCGGTTCGCCGGTATCCGGTGAAGTCCATGCTCGGCGAGGCCCTGACCGCGGTGCGGGTCACCGAGCGGGGGCTGGACGGGGACCGGCGGTTCGGGGTGCTCGACGAACTGGGCGCCGTGGCCAGTGCGAAGCACCCGCGCAAGTGGGGGTCACTGCTGCGTTGCCGCAGCGAACTGGCCGACCCCGACACCGCTCGGGTGGTGCTGCCCGACGGCACGGTTCTGCACTGCGGGGACGCCGAACTGGACAAGAGGCTGTCCGACTTGCTGCGCCGTAGGGTGGTCGTGTCGGACAGTCCACCGCAGCAGGCGGTCCTGGAACGTGCGGTACCGGATTACCAGGGCGGGATGCCCGAGGTCTTGCGGGACAACGTCTTCGTCGACGAGACCGGGGATGCCATCACCTCTGGCCGGATCGCGGCCGGCACCTTCTTCGACTACGGGATGGTCCATCTGGTCACGACCTCCAGCCTGCACCGCCTGCGCGCGAACTACCCGGCCGAGGACTTCGACGCGCGCCGGTTCCGCCCCAATCTGGTGATCGACACCCCCGACGATCCCGGATTCGTCGAGGACGCCTGGCTGGGCCGGACACTGCGAGTGGGCGAGGTCCAGTTCCAGGTCACCTTGCCCACGCCCCGGTGTGCGGTACCCACGTTGCAGCACGGGGAACTGCCCGCGGCGCCGGGCGTCATGCGGGCGGTGGCCCGTGAGCACCGAGTGCCAGTGCTGAACCTGGGTCCGCTGTCGTGCGTCGGGGTCTACCTGGACGTCGTGCGGCCGGGCGTGATCCGTGTCGGCGACGAGGTCAGTCCCACCGAGTAGATCTAGGCCTGGGAGGTGTGCAAGTCCGTGTTTGTCGCTGATGACTTCGTGATTCCACGTGAGCTCGTTGCCGAGTCGTTCCGCCTGGAACCTCTTGGCCCGCAGCACAACGAGCGAGACCACTCCGCATGGACGAGCAGCATCGAACACGTGCGCTCGACGCCGGGCTTCGAGAGCTGGAGTTGGCCTCCAGCACAGGGGATGTCCCTGGAACGCAACCTCGCCGACCTACGCAGGCACGCGGAGCACTTCGCGCGGCGCGTCGGTTTCACCTACTCGGTCCTCGAAGCGTCGGGGGACGAGGTGATCGGCTGCGTGTACATGTACCCGGCACGGGACAACGAGGCCGTGGTGGAGGTGCACTCCTGGGTACGCGCCGATCGGGCCGAACTGGACAAGCCGCTGTACGAGGCGGTTTCCGCATGGCTGGCGACGGACTGGCCCTTCCCGGAGGTGCGCTACGCGCCGCGACCGCGGTAGGCGCCACTTGGTGGGAAACGATAATGAAAGGCGCTCGACGCGGTTGGGGGTGAAGACTGCGGCCATGATCCAGCTAGTCGAATCGCCCCGTCTGGTGTGGCCGACGGCCACGGTGCGGACCTCCTACCTCGTGGGTGAGCAAGCTGATTGCCTGCTGAGAGGTACGCCGACAGACTGGCTGGGACCGGCCAGCGAGGACTTCGACGAGTTCGTCGCCGTGCGGCGCGGGGTGCGGACGCGATGGGAAGTGCCCTCCACGATCTTCTGGTACGTCTCCGGCGAGTACTACTTGGGAACACTCGTCGTCCGGCACCGGCTGACACCCGAACTCGCCGAAGTCGGAGGCCACATCGGGTACCACGTGGTCGCGCCGTGGCGTCGGCAGGGCCATGCCACGCGGATGCTGGCGGCCGGACTTGTGGAGTGCCGCCGTCTTGGCATCGATCGGGTCCTGGTGACCTGCGACGCGGACAACGAACCATCGCGCCGGGTGATTCTGGCGAACGGTGGTGTGCCTGACGGCCGAAGGCAGCGCGAGGATCGGTTCTGGATCAGCCTCGACGCGGACAACTTCGGCTCGTAGCACCGCAGGTGATTCCGCATCGCCGCGGTGCGGCTAACAGGAGCCGCCGACCGAGCCACGCAGCCGATTCTCCAGGCACATCACGGACCGCTGAAGCCGGTCGATCTCCTGTAGCGCGGTGCGTAGGGCGTTGACATCGAAGGCCACGAGCGCCCGCGTGCAGTGCGGCCCCGCCTCGGCGGCGGACTTCACGAACGCGTCCCACCGGTCCTGCACCCACGGGTCGTTCACGCGGAAGAAGCCGTGCGCATCCTGCGCGATGTGAGTCACCTCGGCGCAGTAGGGCGCGAGCGAGGTTGTCTCGGCACTGCCATGGACCTGGTCGAGGTAGGAGAACAGGCTAGTGGAGGTGGTGTTGAAGCGGGCCAGCAGGTCGCGGGCGCCCCGGTCCGCCCACTGGGCGAGGTCCAGAACCTCGCCGGGTTCGGGCACGGCGACGACCGGTTGGTCGCCACGTGCGACGGCGTCCAGGCCAGCGCGCAGGACGGTCGCGGTGGCGGCGGCTTGGCGCGCCCACGCGAGGCCGGTCCCAGGGTTGGCGGGGCAGTTCGCGCGGGCGCGGCCGGAGCGCGTGACAACGGCGTCCCACAGAGGGCGCAGCCGCGGGTCGGGGACGCGGAAGAACGCTTCGGCATCCCGCGCGGCGGTGGTGGCGGCGTCGCAGGTTGTCGCGGCGGCAACGCGGTTGAGGGTCGTGTGGCCGCCGACTCGGACCCAGGCGGCGAGTTGGAGCTGCGTTGTGCGGGCGGAGGACACGGCGGGTGTGGCGGCGGAGGCGGGTATGAAGTTTCCGCGCGGGGTCGCGGCCCAGGCGGCAACCTCGACTCCGGTGACGGCCAGGGTGGCAGTGGCGAGCACGGCCACGACGGCGCGGCGCTGTCGCACAGGCGCGCGGCGAGGCGGAGGTGAGACGGGTGTGGCGGAGTGCAGGCGGCCGAGGCGGTGAGCCACGGCGCGGGCGGCGGCGACGGCTACCGCCAGCACGGCGGCCGAGACCAGGGCTGGAGTGATCACCGGGTGGGTTCATGTGGTGGTTGCAATGGGGGGTTTGCCGGACAGTACCCGCTGGAGTGCTTCGGCGGGGGTGATCCAGCCCAGGGTCTTGCGGGGCCTGCCGTTGAGCAGGACCGCGACGCGTGCGAGGTCCTCCGCGGAGTGCGCGGACAGGTCGGTGCCCTTGGGGAAGTACTGGCGCAGCAACCCGTTGGTGTTCTCATTCGAGCCACGTTGCCAGGGTGAGTGCGGGTCACAGAAGTAGATCGCCAGGTCGGTGGCCAGACTGATCTCGGCATGCCGGGCCATCTCCTTACCCTGGTCCCAGGTCAACGACCGCCACAGGTGCGTGGGCAGGGACCGGATGGTCTCGATCATCCGGTCCCGCACCCGCGCCGCGTCATGCCCGTCGGGCAGGTGCAGCAGCAGGCAGTACCGGGTGGAACGCTCGACCAGGGTCCCGATCGCGGACCTGTTACCCCGCCCCAGGATCAGGTCACCCTCCCAATGCCCGGGCACCGCCCGGTCGGCGGCCTCGGCGGGACGTTCGGAGATACTGACCATGCCCGGGATCCGGCCCGCCCCCGAGACGGGCGCACCGCTGGCCCGGCGGGGGCGGCGTAGCGCCCGCCCGGTCCGCAGACACGCCGCCAGCTCACGGCGCAACGCGCCCCGGCCCTGGACGTAGATCGACTGGTAGATCGTCTCGTGCGACACCCGCATCTCCGGCCGGTCGGGAAAGGTCGTCTCCAGCGTGGCAGCGACCTGCTCCGGTGACCAACCCCGCTCCAGCCCGGCCTGGACCCAGCCCCGCAGGACCGGGTCCGCGGCCAGCCGCGCGACCTTGGGCCGCCGGGCCCGCGCCCTCGCGGCCCGCTCCGCGGCCACCGCCCGATACCCCCGCCGCCCACCGTTACGACCGACCTCACGACTGACCGTGCAGGCCGGACGCCCCAGACCCGCCGCGATCCGGGCGAACGAGTCACCCGCGGCGATCCCGCGGGAGATCGCCTCCCGCTCGACCAACGACAGGAACCGGTTCGACAGTGGGCGGGGCGCGTTACCGATCACCCCGCCAGCCTGCCGGAACCACCGCCGCCCGGTCTCATGACTGACCCCGACCATCCCCGACGCGGGCCGGACCGCATGACCAGCCCGGACCACCTCCCAAAACCTCACCCGCACAGCGCGGGGTAGCTGGGCCCGTCCAGTCATCACAACTCCACTCGATCACAAGCAGTGTTGCAACCACCCCCTGAACCCAAGTGCCGTTCAGGACATCCAGCGTCCTGAACGGCACCTTCATGGCACGACTTGCGTCGGCGGGCGCGGCTGGGTGGTCGCCGGCGAGACACGGTCAAGGTTCCGAGGCGAGCCACGAGCTGGACGTTCGACAGTCCAGTGACTCGGCTCTGCTGCCCCCATTCGTGGCTGTTGGCGAACCCACGGACAGGTAGCCGTCCGGTGGTCCATCATCGAACCCATGGGTGGCAACGAACGGGATCCCGTCCTCGACGAGTGGCTCCGCGACAGCAAGTTCGGCGAAGGCGGATTCCACATGAAGATGGACCAGCTGGCCGCGATGCAACTGGTCGCGGAGCAGACCGCCGAAGCCTGCCCAGATCGGGTACTCGAACGGTGGTACATGCTGCTCACCCGCCATCGACGCGTGGGCAACCAGTCAGAGCGCGCGTTCCTCGCCCAGGCCCGGCGCCGGGGCTGGGCCTGGGACCGCATCGCCGCCGTGTTGGGCCTGCCAGATGCGGCGGCGGCCGAGCAACGCCAGGAGTTCCTGTCGGCAGAGCTGACCCGCACTCATCCCAGCCAGGACCCACAACCGTGGCTGCCCTGGGGCGATCCACGCGTGCAGAAGAGGTGATGCTCCTCGTCCTCGGCAGTGGCTCGCCCGCGTCCAGAGCGGGACCTGTCTCACGAAGCGCACGCTCGCCATGGGGTGCGGGCTTCTGCCGTGTGCAACGACGTCTGGCGTTGCCGTGCCAGGGTGTGGGCCTACATCTGGTGCAGGGCTTGGAAAACTCGCTCGGTGTAGTCGACCAGCCGATCGGCGCAGTGCCGTAGTTGTTGTTCGGCCGCAGCGGCTTCGGGGGCGCCGAACACGTCGCGGGCGGTGCTGTCACGGTGCCAGCGGCGCAGCCGTTCCAGGCTCTGTTCCTCCTCCTCCAGTTCAGCCATGGTGAACTTCTGGTTGCGGATCTCCTTGTCGATCTCGGCGGCGAACTTGCCGCAGTCAGCCAGGAACTCCGTCCACTCCTCGGCGCGTTCGGCGGTGAACAGGGCCTCCAGGCGGGCGGAGTCGGCCTCCTCGCGGCCGACGGCGTCGAGCACCAGCACCTCACCCTCGCCGCGCTGGGCCAGTTCGGTCACCTTGCTGATCCCGTCGGAGAACACGGGGACGTCCGGCACTCCCCAGACGCCCTGGCCCAGCGAAAGGGCCCCGATGCGGCGCAACTCCCGCCACACCGCCACGCGGTGTCGGGACGGCTCGGCCGGTACCCGCACCACCACCATCAACCATCGAGACAACGTCTTGCCAGTCACGCTTGCGCATGTAGCACGTGTTACAAACCTGCATGTGACGTACTTGTCGAGCTCTTGGACTTCCAGGTCGTCGGCATGCAGGATTGGTCGTACCGCACCACAGCAAGGAGCACCACATGGCCACCTTCGTCCTCGTTCCGGGCGCCTGCCACGGCGGCTGGTGCTTCGAGCAGCTCACCGAGCAACTACGCGAGCACGGTCACCGCGTTGTCACGGTGACGTTGACTGGCCTGAGTGAACGCAGCCACCAGCTGACCTCGACGGTCAATCTGGACACGCACATCCAGGACCTCACCGCGCTGCTGTCGGCCGAGCAGGTGCGGAACGCGGTGCTGGTCGGCCACAGCTACGGCGGCATGGTGATCACCGGGGCCGCCGACCGGGCGCCGGAACGGGTGGACTCCCTGGTGTTCGTGGACGCCTTCGTGCCTCGGGACGGGGAGTCCTGCTGGACGCTCACCAACGACGTGCAGCGCGAGTGGTACCTGAGTGTGGGCGAGGACGGCTACTCGGTTCCTGCGCTGCCGTCGTTCGACGCGCGCGCCACAGCTCACCCGCTTGCCTCGTTCCTGCAACGGATTCGACTTTCCGGCGACCTCGGACGGTTCCGGCGGCGCGACTACGTCTACGCGACCGTATGGGACGGCGAGTCGCCGTTCGCCCCGACCTACGAGCGGCTGCGCAAGGATCCACAGTGGACGGTGCACGCCGTGGACAGCAGGCACAACGTCATGCGGGACGCCCCGGAGGAACTGCTCAAGATCCTGCTCAACGCCGCCTAGCGGCGCGGCGCGCATCGTTGACCTGGTATCCGGTCCGGGCCGAGGCCGCGGTGTCATGAAGGTGCCGTTCAGGACATCCAGCGTCCTGAACGGCACCTTCATGACACGGACTGCGTCGGCGGGCGCGGCTGGGTGGCCGCCGGCGAGACACGGTCAAGGTCCCGAGGCGAGCCACTAGCGTGCCGGTCCAGGTCGCGTTTCCTCGTTCGCCTACCTCGCCAACGCCGTCGTGAGCACCCCGAGCAGGACCTGTGCCGGATCGCGTGGCGCATCGGCGGTGCGCCACGCGACGACGCCATCGGGCCGGACCAGGCTCGCGCCTGATGCGCCGATCCCGTACCGGGCAAGGAACTCGCCGTCGGCGTCGGCCAGTTCGTCACCGATCGTATGGGTCCGCACGGTGACACCAAGACGCGCGGCGACATCATCGGCAACCCCGGTCCAGAATCCACCTTCTGTTCCGGCCAGCAGCACGAAGCCGCGCCCAAAAAGGTCCACAGTGGACAATTTGTCGCCGTTGCGGTGCAACCACACGTGCGGTGCGCGGAATCCGGGCCGGCCGGTCGGCCGGTACGGGTCCTCGGTGTCCGCCGGATCCTCGTCCTCCGTGAGCACCGAGGCGGAGCGGTAGCGGAACCCGAGCGTGAGCTCGACCGCACGCTGTTGTTCGGAGACCTGCTCGGTGGCCGTGTCCTCGGCGGCCGACGCGGGCCCACGGCTGGCCACCAACCGCAGCGCCTCGGCGACGACGCGCACGGCGTTCGGGCGCCGCTCGGCGTCATAGGTGTCCAGCAACTCAGGTCCGGCCGTGGAGCCGAGCACCGCGGCGAGCTTCCACGCCAGGTCGTAGGCGTCGCCGACCGCGGTGTTGCCGCCGAACCCGCCGCTCGGCGGGGTGACCTTCGCGGCGTCGCCCGCGAGCAGCACCCGTCCCACCCGGAACCGGTCCGCCACCGCGGCCGCCATCTCCCACGGCCGCACGGCCCTGATCTCCGGTTCGAGGTCCGGCAGCTCGGTGATCAGCCGGATCAGCTCGGTACACCGCTCGGTGGTGAAGTCCTCCGGTGACTGTCCGACGGCCGGGTCGTAGCCAACGCTGTACAGGTGCCGGTCGATGGTCTGGTCGACAGTGACGAACACGCCGTTGGCCTGCTCGTTGTGGAGCACGTGCAGCGTTGCCTGCTCCGGGTCGACCAGAGCACCGAGATCGGCGTCGAAGATGATGCTGACGTTGTGCCCGAGGCTGCCGGGGCCGTGCCGGTCGACCCCGAGCGCCTCGCGCACACCGCCGCGGTTGCCGTCGGCGGCGACGAGGTAGTCCGCTCGCACCTGACTCGTCTCCCCGTCGTGGTGCCCGCGGAGCACGGCGGTCACACCGTCGTCATCCTGGCTGAAGGACACCAACTCGGTGTCAAAGCGCAGTTCGGCGCCGAGTTCCTCGGCGCGCTGCCGCAGCAGCGGCTCCAGCTTGTCCTGGCCAGCCGTGCCCAGCCTCGCCGGGGACAGGAGGCTGATGCCCGTGGTGTCGGTCTCGGAGACCTCCTCGTGGAAGGTCGGCCCCGGCAGGCTGGCCGCGATCCTGACCCGGAACTTGGCCAGGCTCGGGGTGAGCGTCGGCACGTCCTCGGCGATCCCGCCGAACCCCAGCAGTTCCATCGTGCGCTGGTTCTGCCCCACCGCCCTGGGAAACAACGAGGTCCCGGAGCGCCGCTCGACCAGCAATACCTCGACTCCGCGCTGCGCCAGGAACATCGCACTGGCCAGACCGGCCAGCCCCGCCCCCACGACCAGCACCGACACCCGTTCCCCCACGGCCTTGACCCCCAACGGCAAGCAACTCCAAATTTCGGGAGAAACTTAGAGCTTGAAATATTTGACCGTCAAGCGATTAAGTCGCTCACCGTCAAGGGGGTCAGTGTCGCGATCCAGGTGCCCGCGTCAGCCAGCGTGCCCTACCGGGCTGGCGGGACGAGGTTGCAGGCGTCCACCGCCGGGCGCAGCGCGTGGGCGAGGGTGACGCCGTCGCCGACCGCCCAGAAGTGCATGTAGAACAGGCGGGGCCGCTCACCGAGGCCGTGGTTGTGCAACTCGATGATGCTGATCCCGCCCGCACGCAGGGCCTGGATGACGTGCTGGATCTCTTTGCGGACCATGACGAAGTCGCCGTTGATCGCGGCACGCCCCTCGCCCAGTGGCTGGAAGTTCAGTGCGGTGCTCAGCCCGAGCGCGACCGGCAGGTGGTAGTCGTCCTCGACGATGGTCTCGGCACGGCCGATGCCGAACTTGTAGATCCCGCCGTCGTTGGTGCCCTTGCGGCCCAAGGCACTGTCGATGCTTTCGGTGTCCAGGTCGATCGGCCGGGGCGGGCCAGGAGGACCGAGTGGTGGAGTCCCCGTGACGTCCAGGGCCGCTTTCAACCCACGGGCCAGTGCACGCGGGTCGCCCATCGCGTGGATGTGCGTCCACCACAGGTTCGGCGAGTGTTCCAGCAGGTGCTTGTGCACCGCCGTCTGCGCCACCCCATGGGCTTGCAGGGCGTCGGTGACCACCTGCAACTCCGGCTCGGTGACCACCAGATCACCCATCAGCAACACCATGTCCTCGTACATCGCCCAGGTCGCGTACCCACCGAGGGCGAACCCGGCCTTGATCACCACACCATGGGAGGTGACCGTCAAATCGTTGCGCGGCAGGGGAATCCGGTACACGGTCCGGTCCGGACTCAGCGTGCCTTTCCGGCCGAGGACGTCGACGACTGGCTGCCAGTCGGCGTCAGTCGTCGACATCGGCTCGCACAGGTCACGCCTGGGGCTGCGGGAGCTGGCCAAGGCCGTACCGCTGGCCGCGAGCGAGGCAGGGACCGCCGCCATCAGCGGCAGCACCGCCCGGCGGGGCATGCCTTCACGGGTCAACCGCATGATCATCCCTTCGTTGTCGGGGCGACAAAGGCTGAACTCCGCGATGTCACCACGGTTGCCCAGGCGCCGCCAGGGGTGAGTGGTAACCGTGGTCACGCTGACCAACTGTGGCCAGTTGCCGTGATAACCCGGTGCTGCACGAACTGTCCTCCCACCGCGTGTGGGAGGCGAACTTCGGCACGTGTGGACCTCGCGTCGAGCTGGTACGCGTGTGTTCGCGAACGGCGACGGCCCGCCCGTGGATCAGCTCGGGCGGGCCGTGCCTGTGTGGTTCACCCCTTGTCGCACAGTGCGGCGTCGAGGACGTCGAGCCGGGTTGGCTTGTCGTTGTTGGGGACCGCGGTGTTGGTGACGATGGCGGCGTGCCGACCGTCGTCGGTGGCCATGGTCGCCGAGGAGTAGCCGGTGGACAGGTCCCCGAGCAGCCCCCAGGCCCGTCCGCCGCAGCTCAGATCATGGCCCCACAAGCCGAGACCGTAGTGTTCGGTGCCGGGCCACCCGGTGGGCACCGTCTTGCGCATCTCGGCGAGGCTGGCGGTGGAGACGACTTTGCCGTCCGCGAGACGCTGGTCGAACACGGCGAGGTCGGACAAGGTGGAGACCAAGCCGCCAGCGGTGCTCCAGAACGACGGCTCGGCGGTGCCGCTGCCCCACTCACCGAAGGTGGTGTCCAGCCACAGGAAGACGGGGCCGACGGCGCCGCCCTTGTAGCCGTGGACGTACGCCCCAGGCAGCGACTTGTCCCCTGGCGCGGGGAGACTGGTCTGGCTCAGGCCGAGGGGCTGGATGATCCGGGCGGCGATCGCGTCACGGGCGGGCATGCCGGTGACCTGCTCGATGAGCAGCCCCGCGATGTAGTAGTTGATGTTGGAGTAGTTCCAGGTGGGCTCGGACTTGGGTGGGTAGGCGGCAAGCCCGGCGCGGACCAGTTCCCGCAGATCGTAGGTGCCGTCCGGCTTGGCCTTGGCCTTGTTGGAGTCGCCGTTGACCCCGCTGGTCTGCTGGAGGATCTGCCGAACGGTGATGCGGTTGCCGTCGTAGCCGTTGCCGTCGACCACGCCGGGCAGGTAGCGCTCGATCGGCGCGTCCAACGCCACCTTGCCCTCGTCGACCAGTTGCAGCACCACGGCGGCCGTGAACGTCTTGGTCTGGCTGGCGGCCCGGAAGGCGTCGTTCGGGCCGATGAACTGGTTGGTGTTGATCACCTTGGGTCCGACGTGCAGATCCCAGTTGTGGCTCGTGTCGCCGGCGTGGACGGCGGCACCCGGTCCGCCGTGCGCCCGATACCCCTCCAGCGCCGTCTGGACACCGGCGTGGCCGTCGGCCTGCCCCGCCGCCACCGCCAACCCCGGCGCGCCCACCGTGGCGGCGACAGCGACAGCACCGAGCGCCACCCCCAACCGCCGTATCCCAGTCCTGGCCATCCTCGCTCCTTCGCGGTCGCCGACGCCGAACCGCCGACGACAGTTCGCCTGCACCGAATTACCGGCACGCACCGTAGACACCGCCGATGAAATCCCCCTGAAACGGCGAAGCCACCACGGGCGCTACCGACCAAGACGCCCTGCTCGCGGCCAGTCCGGGTCAGCTCAGTCGCCGGTTCGGTCCAGCCACTCCGACAACAGGGCGCTCTCGGCGGCGGTGAGCATTGGCAGCTTCGGTGCGAGGGCACGGAATGCGACAGCGACCGCGGTCGCGCTGTCCGAGGGAAGCGTCGGCACGTCGGTGAGGATCGATCGCATCACCGCCTCGTACATCGCGTCCGCGAGGTCGAGGTCCCGGTGCTCGGGCGGGGTGGCGAGCAAGGTGAGCACGGCGCCGGTGCCGGCGGCGTGGATGAGGTCGACGGCGCGCCCCACCGGCACCCGGAGCCGGCCGATCGCCGCTACGCGCCGCACCTTGGCGCGCAAAACCTCCAGGCCGGCGGCTGCCACCGGGGAACGAGCCCCACGGCTGGGATCGGTGAGCAGACCGAACAGCGCCGCGTTGGCGAGACCGAAGCCAACATGCGTGTCCCATCCCGCCCGCAGGTCAGCGACCGGGTCGCCACTGTCCTCGACGAGCGCCTTCCCGGCGACGTAGGTGGCGAATACGTGTTCGGCAACGGCGTCGAGCAGCGCGTCCTTGTCCTCGAAGAACCGGTAGATGGTCGGCGCCTGCATACCGGCCGCCTGCGCGACCGCACGGGTCGTGACCGCGCCCGCGCCCCGCTCACGCAGCAGCTGCGCCGCGCACTCCACGATGTTCGTCCGCGTCTTGTGCCTGCCGGCGCTGTCCGGCCTGACCTCCGCCATGCTTCCAACGATAACGCACTCTTGCTATCCCTGTTGCTAACAGTGTTAGCATCTACGTCATTCCAGCGTTAACGCGAGAGGGCGAACATGATCATCATTACCGGCGGTACCGGCCAGCTCGGCTCCCAGATCGTCGATCGGCTGCTTGATCGGGTCCCGGCGGACCGGGTCGGAGTGAGCGTCCGTGACACCGCCCGCGCTGGCGACCTGGCCGCACGCGGGGTACGCGTGCGGCGCGGCGACTTCACCGACCCCAACTCCCTGGCCGATGCGTTCGAGGGCGCGACGCAGGTGCTCATCGTCTCGACGGACCACACTGGCGGGGCAGCGGTTGCCCGGCACGTGGCGGCGATCGACGCCGCTCGCGAGGCCGGGGCCAAGCGCATCCTCTACACCAGCCACCAGGGCGCCGCCGAGGATTCGGTCTTCGCACCGATGCCCGACCATGCCGCCACCGAGCGCTACCTGTCGACGACGGGCACACCGTTCACCGTGCTGCGGAACGGGTTCTACGCCAGCACTATCCGGCACCTGCTCGGCCAGGCGCTCGAGACCGGCGAACTCGTCGCGCCGGCCGACGGGCCCGTGTCCTGGACCACGCACGCCGACCTCGCCGAAGCGGCAGCGATCATCCTCACCGACGAGGACCGGTTCGATGGTCCGACTCCGCCACTGACCGCACCGGATGCGCTCGACCTGGCGGACATCGCCGGTATCCTCACCGAACTCACTGGCCGCACCATCCGCCGTGTCGTCGCCGAGGACGCGGAGTGGACGGCCACCATGATCGGCCACGGGGTGCCCGCGGATCGGGTGAAGCTGCTGCTGGGCATGTTCCACGCGGCACGCCGCGGGGAGTTCTCCACCACCGGACCGGTGCTCGGGAACCTCGTCCAGCGCACAGCTACGCCGGTCCGTTCGGTCCTGGCGGGGCTCACCACCCAGCCGTGAACTCCCCGCCTTCCCAATGTGGGCGGGTGGCTAAGGGATGTTGAGGAGGACTTTGCCGACAACGCCTCGCTCCAGAGCGGTGTGGGCGTCGGCGATCTGTTCCAGCGGGAAGTGGTGCAGCGGCAGCCCGGCCTGGTCACCCACCCGCAGGGCGCCCGCCGCCACGGCCGCCGCGACGTCGGCGACCGCCTGCTCCTTCGCCGCGGGCGGAACCGTGTAGACGTAGACGCCCTGCCAGCGCAGGTTGCCCGGCAGCGATTCCAGTACCGGCACGGACAGGTACTCCCCCGCGTTGCCGGCGTAGTAGGCGACGACCGCGCCCTGAGCGGCCACCGCGATGTCGAGCGAGGCGTTGGCGTTCGGCGCGACCTCGACGATGATGTCCACGCCCTCGGGCGCGATGGCCCGGATCGCCACCGCGGCGTCCTGCGTGCGGTAGTCGACCACGTGGTGGGCGCCGCCCGCCCGCGCCAAGGCGGCCTTGCCGGGACCGCTGACGGTGGCGATCACCCGCGCACCGGCCCAGCGGGCGAGCTGAATGGCAGCGTTGCCGACCACACCGGCACCGCCTGCCACCAGAACGGTGGCTCCCCGCAACGTGCCCGGCGCGATACACCCCGGCCCGCCGTCAGCGACGGTCAGCGCGCGATGCGCGGTCAGGGCCGGAATGCCCAGCGCCGCACCGAGCTCGAACGAGGCGTCGCCGGGCAAGCCGACCGCCTGCCGCTCGGGTACGACCGTGTACTGCGCGGCCGTACCCCACACCCGCTGCCAGGCGGCTTCCCAGATCCACACCCGCTGCCCGACCCGGTCCGGATCCACCTGCGGGCCGACCGCCTCGATCACCCCGGCACCGTCCTGGTGCGGCACCTGTTCGTTCACCCCAACCGGAAGGGGCCGCACACGGCTTCGCCAATCCGTGGGATTGACACCCGAGACGTGCACCCGCACGCGTACCTCACCCGGTCCGGGCTCGGGAACCGCGCGCTCGACGAGCTCGAAAACCTCGGGTCCGCCTGCCGCCGTCCGGATGATGGCCTTCATCCCTCACCACTCTTTCGCTTGCCCCAGCTCCGCACTGTTGTGCCACCGGTCTGCTCGACGCCCACCCGTGACACCATGCTCACCTCCCTCGAACCAACTCGGACACGGACGTATTCCGGCATTCCCTAACAACGATGCGAGCAGGACACCTCGCTCGGTGTCCTGCTCGCATCGTTGTTAGGCCTAGGTGCGCACGACATGGTGGGCCATCACCCGGTCGCGCCGCGCGCCCCCGGGCTCAACGCCGTGCGCGCACGGAGTGTGTCGCGGCCGCGATGTCCTCCCGGCTCACGCGGTCGTCACGGTTGTCGCTGAGGAGCGCGATCTGTTCCGCGACAGGGAGTTTTTGCCACTGCGGGGACACCGGTCCCTGGTGCCCGGGATGGGCGGGCTCGTCCTTGGTCACGACCAACCGCTCGGCCATCGCACCCCTGACCGCGACCCGGCCGTCCACCGAGCTGGACCACTGCCGCACGCCGTAGAACGAGGAATCGGGGCCGGGGTTGATCCACTGCGAGACGAGCAACTGGGCGCTGCCCAGGGTCGAGTACGGGTGGACGATGGGAGCGTAGAGGTACGGTGCCTGGGCGAAGGTCACGTGGGTTCGTGGCGCCGTCCACAGCCCGGTCGGGTAGGGCGCGGTCTGCGTCACCGCACCGCGCGCCCCGTTGAGGAACGACAGCACCACCCGGCCGTCGATGACCTGCGCCGAGATCTCGCCGATCGCCTCGAACGGGCTCGGCGCCGCGATGATCGGCGTCGAGGGGCCGTTCGGCCGGAAGTCCCAGCGCCCCGAGTCGTCGGCGCCCCAGAAGGTGTACTGGCTCCGCTGCCACATCTTGTCCCACGGCACCCGCATGAGGTGGATGCCGCCGCCGTTCCACCGGCCCTCGTTCGTGCCGTAGATGTAGACGAACCCCTCGTTCGGCCACATGATCATGGAGTTGTTCTGGAAGTGCGACCAGAGGCCCTCGTTCCAGAAGTCCATGTTCTCCCGGTTGTTGTCCATGTCCCAGGTGCGTTCCCAGTTCTCGGCGTGCGTCTCGGTGGAGGTCCACTGCCGGGAGTACCAGGTGCGCCAACTGCCGCCGGGGCTGGGAATGCCGCCCTCGCTCTGGATCGCCCAGTCCCGCACGCCGAAGGTGGTCATCATGTACCGGCCGTCGGGCAGGTGGATCAGGTCGTTCGGGATCTCGGTGACGACCTGGCCGGGCTCGTTGCGCGCGGTGTTGGCGTCCCGGTGGTCGTAGGGGATCATCTGCTTCGCCGCGCCGCCGCCGATGCAGTTGTCCCAGCGAATGCCGTTCTGGATGTCCGCGTTGGACTGCCGCAGGCCGACGGGAGAGCGCCAGCCGGTACCGTTCTGCGGCACCGGCTGGTCGAAGGTGTCACCGAAGATCGAGATGCAGTAGCCGTGGTTGGTCTTCGCGGTGAAGCCGAGATCGGTGCCGCGAAAGCCGAATCCCGCGGTCTCCTCACCCGTGAGGTCCTTGACGGGACCGGCGCTGGGCGCCGCGGCACCACGCGGGCTGGCCGAGGTCCCGGCGGCGACGGCACTGCCCATCCCGGCGAGCAGGCCACCGGCACCGATCAGGGCCCCGGCGGCTCCCTTGAGGAACGTCGAACGGCTCACCTGCGGGGCCTCTCGCCTGGAGGGCACACCTGGTCCCGAATGAGTACTGGTTCCGTCGTCGTGCCGCATGCCGCTCCTTGGGAGGTTCGAGCTCTGTGTCGACCCGACGCTATCGGCCGCGGATGAAATCCCGATGAAACCCGCTGCTGCTGGAGGCCCTGCCGCGCGGTGAAGGCCGGTGAGCCGTCCGGCTGACGGCTCACCAGCATGTCCTTGCACCGCAACGGAAGCGCGCTGCTCAGCCGAGCTCGACCAGTGCCGGGGCGAGTTGTTCCAACTGGTCCACACCGGCCGAGAACTCGCTGCCGACCGGCAGCAGGAGCGTCACATGGTCCGCACCGGCGGCCAGGTGCTCGCGCACCTTGGCCGCGATCGCGGCCGGGCCGCCGTGGCCGACGACCGCGTCCACCAGCCGGCCGCCCACCTCGGCGATCTCCTGGTCGGAGTAGCCCAGCCGGGCCAGGTTCGCGGCATAGGACGGCCTTTCCAGCAAGGCCGACACCGTCTCCCGCGCGGTCGCCCGCGCGCGGTCGTGGTCGGGGTCCACGGCCACGGACAGTCCGACGACCAGGAGCTTGTCCGGGCCGAGCGCCTGCCTGGCCTGCGCGGTGAACTCGGGTGGCAGCATGGCGGGCAGCGCACCGTCGGCGATCTCCCCGGCCAGCGCGAGCATCTTCGGGCCGTTCGCGGCGATGATCCGGGGATGGGCCGCCTCCGGCGCGGGCGGCCAGGTCGGGCCGTCCATCCGGTCCAGGTATCCGCGCATCGTGGCCAGCGGGCTGCCGAACTCCCGGCCAGCGCTGGCCGCCTGCTGCGGGTAACCGACTCCCAGTCCGAGCACGAACCGACCGGGATGGGCCTGGGCCAGCAGGGCCGCCGCGCCGTGCGCGGTCTGCGGTTCCCGGGCCCAGATGTTGGCGATGCAGGTGCCGAACACCATCCGCTCCGTGGCGGCCAGCAGCACGGCCAGTTGCACGAAGGCGTCCTTGCCGCCGACGACCTCGTTGGTCCAGGCGGCGCGGTAGCCCGCGCGCTCCAGCCGACGCACGGCCGCGCGTTGCAGGTCGACAGGTGGTGCGCTGGTGAACGAGACCGGCAGGCACACTCCGACCGGCCCCAGTGCCCGGCGGGCCGCGTCGACCACAGTGGTTGTCCCCATGGAGATCCTCCCCGGCGATGCGCTAGTTGGTGAAGTAGTGGCCCTCGTCGAGGTCCGGGATGAGCCCGGCCTGGACGGGCAGCCAGTCCACCCGCTTCTGGGTCAAGGTGCTCGATGCCGGGATGTCGAGGGAGAAGAAGGCCCCGAGCCAGCCGAAGTGGTCGGTTGCCTGCTCACGGGGCACGGCCGTCACCGGCAACCCCAGGTGCCTGCCGATCACCTCGGCGACGTCCCGGACCGCCACGCCCTCGTCGGCGACACCGTGCAGCCGCGTGCCAGCCGGGGCGGCCTCCAGGGCCAGCCGGTACAGGCGCGCCGCGTCGAGCCGGTGCACGGCGGACCAGCGGTTGGCCCCGTCACCCGGGTACGCCGAGACGCCCTTCTCGCGGGCGATGTCGATCAGGCGCGGGACGAAGCCGTGATCCCCCTCGCCGTGCACCGACGGTGGCAGCCGCAGCACCGAGACCCGCACGCCGCGCTCGGTGAACGTCAGCGCCGAGGCCTCCGACACCCGGGGTATGCCAGGGTCGGCCGCGTCCTCCTCCGTCGCGACCCGGCCCACAGCCAGGGTCGCCATCCCCGAGGTGACGACGAAGGGCCGGTCGGACCCGGCGAGCGCCTCTCCCATCGCCTCGATGGCGAGCCGGTCGGTCCGACTGGCGCCCGCATAGTCGGAGAAGTCGTGGACGAACGCGGTGTGGATCACGCCATCGGCCGCGGCCACCCCGGCCCGCAGGCTGTCCAGGTCGTCCAGGGCGCCGCGGTGCACCTCGGCCCCCGCGGCCACGAGCGCCGCGGCGGCCTGCTCCGAGCGGGCGAGGCCGAGGACCTGGTGCCCGGCCTCGATGAGTTCACGGACGACGGCGGACCCGATGAACCCGGTCGCGCCGGTGACGAACACGCGCATGGTGCACTCCTTGACACAAAGATGAGGACCGGCCCGAGAGGCACCCAGTGGTGCCGGGCCGGTGCTCCCACCTTGCGACCGCAGAGCGGTTCCGGTCCAATGAATGTTTCGCAATGCGCGATACGATTCGTGCATCACCGCATTTCACGGCCGCTGCTCGGGCGTTCACCGGGGTACGTGGGAGTTACGCTGAGGGTATGCCCGACTCGCCACCGGTGGACCTGGACCTGCGGTTGGTGCGGTGCTTCACCGTCCTCGCCGAGCACCGGCACTTCGGCCGCGCCGCTGCCGCCCTGCACCTCACGCAGCCGTCACTGAGCCGACAGATCCGCCAGCTCGAACAGCAGCTGGGCGCCCGCCTGCTGGACCGCACCCCACGGGGCAGCCAGCTCACCGAGGCCGGTGCGGTCTTCCTCCCGCTCGCCACGGCGCTGCTGCGCTCAGCGGCCCAGGCCACGGCACGCACCCGGGCCGCCGCCCAGCCCAGCCGGATCACCGTCGGCTACACCATGGGCGTCATCGTCACCCCGGCGGTGCGCGAGCTGCGCCACCGGTACCCGGACGCCGAGGTGCGAGCCGCGCACCTGGCCTGGGACGAACCGCGCGCGGCCCTGCTCGACCACCGGGTGGACGCGGTGGTGACCCGGCTGCCGTTCCCGACCGACCAGCTGCACGTGACGATCCTGTACGACGAGCCCCGGGTGCTGCTGGTGCCGCTCGACCACCGCCTGGCGGGCAGGGCATCGGTCACCCTCGACGACATCGCCGACGAGCCCCTGCCCCGGGTGCGGCAATCCGATCCGGCCTGGAGTGCCTTCTGGCGCCTCGAACCGAGACCCGACGGGCGCCCGGCCCCCGACGGCCCCGTCATCGACGCCATCGAGGACAAGTTCGAACTCATCGCCGCCGGGCAGGCCGTGGCCATCTCGGTGGACCCGCGCAGCCACGTCCTGCGCCCCGACGTCACCGTGATCCCCCTGGAAGGCGTCGAACCGAGCCATGTCGTCGTGGCCACCCGCGCCGATGACCGCAGCCGCCTGGTGGCGGCGTTCCGCAAGTACGCCCAAGTCCACCTCACGGGTCCCGCCCCGGGAGCCGGGGACTGACCGTCGAGCACGTTCAGGAAGTTCAGAACACGTTGCCAGGTAAGGGTTGTCGCCTGTTCGTCGTGGGCCACCGCGCCGTTCTCCCTGACAACCCCTCGCCGCGATCTTGGACCTGGCTGGCCGGACGCGGTCGGATCCACCCCCGGGCCAGCTCGGTCAGCTCACGGGGGCGGCGAGGCGGTAGACCTGTTCCACGGCCCCGTCGGGAAAGGTCCGGGTGGAGTCCAGGCGCAGGAACTGCGGGTCGCTGGCGGGCGGGGTGAGGCGCGTGCCCTCGCCGAGCAGGATCGGCAGTGTCACGATCCCGAGGACGTCCAGGGCCCCGATGCCGCGGAACGCGTCGATGGTCCGCTGGCCGCCGACCAGGTCCACGTCGCCGGGGAAATCCGCCTGGCGCATCAGGTCGAGCAGTTCGGCGGGCTTGGCTGCGGCCACCACGTCCGAGGGCGTGCCGGACGGCAGCGGTCGCGAGGTCAGCACGAAGACCCGCAGCCCGGGCCACGGCCAGCTCGGGGCCCCCAGGGCCGGCTCGAAGGTGGTCCTGCCCATCACGACCGCACCACAGTCGGCGATGTACTCCGGGTACCCGTGCGACTGGCCCGGGTCGAAGGTGGGCATCGACAGGAAGGCGGGCCGTCCGTCGGCGGAGGAGATGAAACCGTCCGCGCTGACGCCGAGGTGGGTCTTGATCCGCAAGGTGCGCTCCTGTTCTGGCGAGTGGTCGACCATGCGCCCAGCCTCGGGTGCGGCGGCCCGCTGATCAACGTCCGAACTGGAACACCAGCCATAAGCGGGCCTTATCAACGGCCTAGGATGACCGCGTGGAACTGCGCGAGGTGGAGATATTCCTGGTGCTGTCGGAGGAACTGCACTTCGGTCGCACCGCGCAGCGGCTCTACCTGAGCCAGCCCCGGATCAGCCAGACCATCCGCGCGCTGGAGGTCCGGCTCGGCGGCCAACTGTTCGAGCGGACCAGCAGGCAGGTGCGCCTCACCGCGCTGGGCGAGCGGCTGCGCGACGAGCTTCGCCCGGCCCACGACCACTTCCGGCGCGCGGTCACCGCGGCTACGGACCTGGCCCGTGGCGTCAGCGGTGAACTGCGCGTCTGCGTGGCCAGCTATGCCATGGCGGGCCCGCGGTTCACCGAGATCGTCCGGGATTTCCAGGCGCGCTACCCGGACTGCCGCCTCACCGTCACCGAGGAGTTCCCCGGCGAGTTCGCGCGGCTGCGCACGGGCGCCTACCACCTCATGTGCCACCGCCAGCCGATCACCGAACCAGACCTGACCATCGGGCCGACCCTCAGCCGGGAGGAGCGCATCCTGCTGGTACGGGTCGGGCACCCGCTCGCCCTGCGCGGCCACGCCACCATCGAGGACCTCGCCGACCACGCCGTGATCCCCCGCGGCGGCATCCCCAGCCCCATGTACGAGGCGTACTTCCCCGCCACCACCCCGGCCGGCCGCCCGATCCCCCGCGGCCCGCAGATCAGCACGACCAGCGACATCCTGCACCGGATCGCCCACGGCGAGCTCGTCCACCCCACCGTTGGGTCCTTCCTGAGCTACTACCACCACCCCGAGGTCACCCACGTCCCGCTCCGCGGCCACCCGCCCGTGAAGAGCGCGCTCGTCTGGGTCACCAACCTGGAGAACGCCGCGATCCGCGCCTTCGCCAGCACCGCGGCCGAGGTCCTCGCCCGCACGGGCCTGTCCGGATCCGGCTAGCCCTCGCCGCGGTCTGGGCGCGAACATGGTGCGGTGACAACGTATTCAGCGGTGCGGACCACCGGCATCTACTGCCGACCGGGGTGCGGGGCCAAGCCGTTGGCCGAGAACGTGCGGACCTTCGAGTTGGCGGCCGCCGCCGAGACCGCGGGCTACCGGGCCTGCCTGCGCTGCAGGCCGTACCGGGTGGCCGGTGCGGTCGCCGACAACGCGCCCGAACTGGTCTGCCGCGCGGTGCAGCTGATCATCAACGGCCTGCTCGACGAGTCCACCGAGGCCGCCGTCGGCCACCGGCTGGGCATCTCGGCCCGGCACCTGCGGCGCATGTTCCACGACCACCTTGGCGTCACACCGGACGGGTTCGCCCGGTCCCGGCGCGCGCACTTCGCCCGCAGGCTGCTGGACGACTCCGACCTGCCCATCGCCGAGGTCGCGTTCGCCGCCGGCTTCGGCAGCCTGCGCCAGTTCAACCGGGCGATGCGCGAGGTGTTCCGGTCCGCGCCCAGCGAGCTGCGCGCCCGCCGTCGCCGAGGTGACCGGCTCACCGCCGACGGCGGTCTGCTGCTGCGGATGCCGTTCACAGCCCCGTACGACTGGGACGCGGTGCTGGGCCTGCTCGCCGCGCGGGCGGTGCCGGGCGTGGAGTCGGTCGAGGCGGGCACGTACCGGCGGACGATCACGCTCGACGGTGCGCCGGGCATGGTGGAGATCGGTGCCGGTGGCGCCGACCACCTGCTGCTGCGAGCACATCTTCCTTACTGGGAAGGGGTGATCCACGTGGTCGAGCGGGCGGGCCGCCTCGTGGGCGTGGACCAGGACACCGCCGCGGCGGCGGCCCACCTGGCCGGTGATCCGCTGCTCGGCCCGCTGATCGCCGCCCGGCCGGGGCTTCGCGTGCCCGGCGCCTGGGATCCGTTCGAGATCGCGGTCAACGCCGTGACCGGGGACGTCGGCCGCCTGGTGCGCAGGCATGGCGCGCCCGTTGACGGCCTCGGCCACGGGCTGACCCACGCCTTCCCCGCCGCCGAGGTCCTCGCTGAGGAGCACGGGACGGTCGGTGCGCTGGCGCGAGCGGTGCTCGCCAACGAGGTCCGGCTCGACGGCGGCGAGGCGTTGGACGACCTCGTGGCCTCGCTGCGCGCCGTGCCCGGCGTGACCGAGACCGCGGCGCACGAGGTCGCCCTGCGGCTGGGTGCCCGCGACGCCTTCCCGGTGCCGGGGGTGGATGCCGCGGCGTGGCGTCCGTACCGGGCGCTCGCCGCGACACACCTGTTTCACCGCAACAAATCGTTCAGCTCGCCGTATGCCATGGCCGCGCCGAGCGAGTCGTAGGTGCCCGCGGTCAGCAACTCCCTGGCCGCCGCGGCCGCGAGACCGTAGGCGGCTTGGGCGATGCCGGTGCCGACACTGATCCGGGCCACGCCGAGCTCCGCCAGCTCCGCCACACTCGGCGCACCTGGGTGCACCATCACGTTGAGCGGCAACGGACCGGCCACCAGGGCGCGGATCACGGTGGGGTCCACCACTCCCGGCACGAACAACACGTCCGCACCGGCCGCCGCGTACCGGTCGGCACGCGCCAGCGTCTCGGCCAGGTCCCCGCTGCCCATCAGGTAGGTGTCCGTCCGGGCGTTGATCACCAGGTCGGCCGACACGGCCCTGGCCGCGGCCAGGCGGTCCACCTGCGCCGCCACGTCGAGGAGCGCGCCACCGGCGCTGTCCTCGATGTTGACGCCCGCGGCGCCGATGGCGACCACCTCGGTGACGGTCGAGGCGACCGCCAGCGGGGTGTCGCCGTAGCCGGACTCGATGTCCGCGGTCACCGGCACCGAGACGACACGGACGATCCGGCTCAGCGCCTGCAACGCGAGGGCCCTGGCCAGACCGCCCGCGTCCGGCACCCCCGTCGACCACGAGACCCCTCCGCTCGTGGTCGCGATCGCCTTCGCCCCGGCCGCCTCGATGGCCACCGCCGAGCCCGGGTCCCAGGCGTTGGGCAGGACCAGTGGACGCTGGTCGTGCAGTGCGCGCAACGGGTTCATCAGCTGCTGACGACCAGTTCGTGGTCGCGGTGGACCCGGGAGTCCTTGGGCTTGTTGGCAATGGCCTTGGCTAGCACGGGTTGTTCCCTCCGTCGTGTGCTTGCTGACCGGGAGAGCATGTCGCGCGCGACCCTGCCGGGTCTGGCCATATTCGGTCATGATCGGCCGCGGTGTACCCGCGGACCACACTCTCAGGGTGTCGCCGAACCCGGTGCTTTACCTGACGACCCCCTGCGCTGGGAGAGTTCCACCGCGGCGAACCCGTAGTCGAGCATCTCGGTCTCGTAGGCGCGGACCGCGTCCAGGAGTGAGCCGGTCCGCTCGGTGACGCGACGGCAGAGCAGGGCGGCGTCCCTGAGCGCGACGGCTGCGCCGATCCCCGCCGGAACCATCGTGTGGATGGCGTCGCCCACCAGCGTGACCGGACCGGTTTCCCAGTGCGGCAACGGTTTCGCCGTCCGGACCGTCGTGGTGTGCACGCTGTTGGGGTCGCCGAGGCGGACGAGCGCGCTGAGGTCGGGGTGCCAGTCGGCGACCAGTTCCGCCGCGACCTCCTGTAGGACGGCCTTGTCGGCGGCTGGCAGGTCGACCGGGAACATCGCGGGCGGCGCGACGACCACCCACATCAGGTAGTCCTCGCCACCGGAGGTGTACTGGTGGGCCGCCAACGGCATGAACCGGCCGTCGGCGCCCACCACAGTGCAGAACCCGTCCAGCGCGGCGGCGGGCGTGAGCGCACGGGCTTGCCCGGTCAGCGGCGTCTTGCCGAAGACCTCCGACAGACCGGTCTCCACCACCTCGGCGTCCGGCAGCAGTTGGGCGCGGATCCGCGAGTGCGTGCCGTCCGCGGCCACCAGCAGGTCCGCGTCGGCGACCGCACCGTTGGCGAAGAACACGCGCACCCGGCCGTCGTCGAGCAGTTCGTAGCGCTGGAACGAGGCGCCGTGGTGGACGTCGATCCCGGTGAGCAGGATCTGCCGCAGCGTGAGCCGGTCGAGGGTCAGGTGCCGCCCGGTCTCCTCCTCGGTCGCCGACGGCGGCACCAGCATCTCCTGGACCACACGCAGTTGCGGGTCGAGCACCCGCACTCCCGAGCCGCGCTTGCCCGCGGTGGCGAGGACCTGGTCGTACAGGTCGGGCGGCAGGCATTCGCGCAGCGCCAGGTCGCCTTCGGGCCCGAAGTGGATGCGGTAGCCCTGACTGGGCTGGTCGGCGGCTTCCCGCTCGTACAGCTCGACGTCGATCCCGGCCCCGCGCAGGCCCTGCGCGAGCAGCGGCCCGGCCAACCCGGCCCCCACGATGACAACGTTCATGCCGCAAAGCTATCTGAATTCAGACGATCTGTCATCGGCCATAATGGCACCCGTGGCGGAACCTACTGAGGGACTCGGCGTGCGAATCGGCGGCCAGCTGTACCTGGCGCACCGCTACGCCCGGGCGGCGACCAACCGCGCTCTACAGGCGCACCAGCTCGAACTGCGCCACCTCGGGGTGCTCACCTGCCTCGCCGAAGCGGGGCCGCTCAGCCAGCGCGCGCTGGTCGACCGGTTGCAGATGGACAAGTCCTCGATGGTCTACATGATCGACGAGTTGGAACGGCAGGGGCTCGCGGAGCGACGCAGGGACGAGCGGGACCGCCGCAGCTACGCCGTGCACATCACGCCCGCCGGTCGCGACCGGCTCGCCGCCGCCACGAACACCGCCGCCGAAGTGATGACCGGACTGCTCACGCCGCTCACGCCCACCGAGCAGGGGCAGTTGCACGAACTGCTCGCCCGGTTCATCGAGCACGCCGAGCAAACCTGACCGCAGTCAGCCGATGCCGCGGCGGGACGCTGCCCGTTGTCGCGAATGACCGGCGGTGCGGCTCCGTGAACCTTATTGCCGCCCCGGCTGGCGTGCGCCATACTCAACCAACCAGTTGGTGGAGAACGGGGAGGTTGCGGTGCCGCAGCGCGCTGACCGGCGGAGGGAGATCGTTCGGGCCGCGTTCCGCCAGGTGGCGGAGGTGGGGTTCGAGGGCTTGCGGCTGCGGCAGATCGCCGTGGACGTCGGGATCGACCATTCGACGCTGCACCACCATTTCCCCGGCAAGAAGGACATCGTCGCGGGGGTGGCCGAGTACGCGATCAGCCAGTTCGGGGCGAGGCTGCCGGACGGTGCCGGTCCGGTCGAGTCCTTGCGCGGATACCTGACGCACCTGCGTGAACTTCTGGCGGGTTCACCGGAGGTGTTCGTCGTGACCGCGGAGCTCGACCTGCGTGCTCGCCGGGATCCGGTGGTCCGGGCGGTGATGGAGCACCACGAGGCCAACTGGCGCCGGTCGCTGCGCGAGTTGTTGGACGCCGGTGACGCGCTGGACGCGTGGTCGCCCCGCGTGGATGTGGCGGGGGCGGTGGAGTTGGTGATCGCGGTGGTCAAGGGCGCGCAACTGGCGCCGGACGGGGCGGGCCCCGCATTCGCACAACTGGACACATTGCTCGCGAGGTAGTTCACGGCACAGGGGGATGGGGTCGGATGGTGGATCGGCGTTTCCGCTTCGGTGTCATCGCGGGGCCTGAGTACACGGGGGCGCAGTGGCGTGCTGTCGCCCGCCGTGCCGAGGAGTCCGGCTACTCCACGTTGCTGATGCCGGACGGGCTGCACCTGCTCGCGCCGCTGCCAGCCGCGGCGGTGGCGGCTGCCGTCACCACCACGCTGCGTGTGGGCACGTTCGTCCTGGCGAGCACGGTGCGCCAGCCACGGACGGCCGCGTGGGAGGCGAACAGCTTGGCCACGTTGACCGACAACCGGTTCGAACTGGGCATCGGCACCGGGAACCCCTGGATGAACCGGGCCGCGGTGGACGAGATCGGAATGCCCGCGACCACGGCGGCGCAGCGCCTGGCACGGGTCCGGCGCACCGTGGAACACCTGCGAGGGCTGGAGACGAAGACCCGCACGCCGGTGATGATCGCTGCCGGTGGTCGGCGGTCACGAGCCCTGGCCGGTCAGCTCGCCGACATCGTGACCCTCCCGCACGGCCCGCTCGCCAGCAGGCGAGAGGTCAAGCAGATGATCGCCGAGACCGCGGACGCGGCCGGCGAACGCGCGGGCCAGATCGAGTACAGCATGAACATCCTCGTCCTCGGCGACTCCATCCCGCGGTGGATCGTGCCGCTGGTCGGTGAGGACCTCAACGCGCTGATCGAGGCTGATTCCCTGCTCATGCTCCGCGGATCGCCACACCAGATGGCCGATGAGATCCAGCGTCGCCGCGATGCGTTCGGCTACTCCTACATCACCGTCAACGCGCTGCACCTCGACGGGTTCGCCCCGGTCGTCGAGCTCCTGCACGGCCGGTGAGCGGGCACCGCGACATGACCGACCTGACCGTGCATCGATTCCCCGGCCGTGACGGCCTGGAACTGGCCTACCGCGAGCTGGGCGCCGGTCGGCCCCTCGTGCTGCTGCACGGTTTCACGGCCACCGGACCGCAATGGATCCAGCACGGTCCGGCGGTCACCCTCGCCGAGCACGGCTACCGCGTCATCCTGCCGGACCTGCGCGGCCACGGTGACAGCGCGCAGCCACACGATCCGGCTTGCTACCCGCCCGACGTCCTGGCCGAGGACGGGCTCGCGTTGATCGAGTGGCTCGGGCTTGCGGACTACGACCTCGGTGGCTACTCGTTGGGTGCGCGGATCGTGCTCAGGATGCTGGTCCGCGGCGCCCGGCCGGCCCGCGCGATCGTGGCGGGCCAGGGACTCGACGCGATCACCCGGGCGAGCGAGCGCACCGGTCAGCAGCACCGCGTGCTGACCGCCCTCGTCAACGGGGACCCCATCCAGCCCGGGTCGCCTGAGGAGGAACAGGCGTACTGGATCTCCTTGTCCGGCAACGACCCGCGCGCACTCAGCCAGGTCCTGGACACGCACGTCGCGACACCGCGCGCCGCGTTGTGCCGAGTCCCGACCCCCACGCTCGTGGTGGTCGGCGACCAGGACAGCGGCCACGCCTGCGCCGACGTGCTCGCCGCGACACTGCCCAACGCGCGGTTCACCCGAGTGCCGGGCGACCACTTCACCGCACTCGCCAGCCCGGAACTCGCGACCGCGATCATGGCCTTCGGCGAGGACCGTCCACACGAGCCAACCTCATGAACGGCGGGGCTCCGCCTTGTTCTTCTCCTTGATACGCAACGCTTCCTTGCGGACCTCGGCCTGGGTGGCGCGTTCCCGCTGGAGCCAGTCGGGGCTGTCCGCCTTCAACGCGTCGATCTGCTCCGTGGTGAGCGGGTCGGTGATCCCGCCACGCGCGAGACCGCCGATGGAGATGCCCAGCTTCGCCGCGATGACCTGCCGGGGGTGCGGGCCGTTGCGGCGCAGGTCCCGCAGCCACTCGGGCGGATCGGCCTGCAGGGCGTTCAACTCGTCGCGGGAGACGACACCCTCCTGGAACTGCGCGGGGGTGGCTTCGAGGTACACACCCAGCTTCTTCGCCGCCGTCGCCGGCTTCATCGTCTGGGGGGTCTTCTGCGACTTCATGGGGTCAAGGATATCGAGCGCGTGCGCCACCGCCGATCACGCCCGGTAATCTGACCTCGTGACAGGCTCGGACACACCTCCACCGTTCAGGCTCGCCTACGTCCCGGGGGTGACGCCCAGCAAGTGGGTGCGGACCTGGAACGAGCGGTTGCCCGAGGTCCCACTGACCCTCGTCCGGGTGGCCGCCGCCGAAGCCGCCGACCTGGCGCGCGACCGCGGCGCCGACGTGGTCCTGCTGCGGTTGCCGATCGACCGGACGGGCCTGCACGCGATCCCCCTCTACACCGAGACGACGGTGGTCGTGGTCCCGAAGGACCACCTCCTGGCCGCGGCCGAGGAGGTGTCCACTGAGGACTTGGCAGACGAACTGGTGCTGCATCCCCTTGACGACACCCTCGACTGGGAGCAGCCGCCCGGACGACCGGCACTCGAACGCCCCGCCACGACGGCGGACGCCATCGAACTGGTCGCGGCGGGCGTGGGTCTGCTCGTCCTCCCGCAGTCGCTCGCCCGACTGCACCACCGCAAGGACCTCACCTACCGGACGCTCCCGGAAGCCCCGGCCTCGCGCGTCGCGCTGTCCTGGCCGGAGGAGGAGAGCACCGATCTGGTCGAGCACTTCATCGGCATCGTCCGCGGGCGGACCGTCAACAGCACGCGAGGGCGCCCACCGGCCACGGCACAGACGAAGCACAAGAGCCCCGAGGGCGAAGGGCGCAAGCCCGCGGCGGGCAAGTCGACCGGCCGGGGTCGGCAGCGGGGTTCCGGCGCCCCGCAGGGCGGCAGGCGCGGCAAGCCCCGCCGTCGGTCGTAGCGGTCCCGAGGCTCCCGAGCCGCTCCCCCTCACCACGCCACGGACGTCCGGCGGGGTCCGTGCAGCAGGCTCGCCGACTTCCACTCCACCGCACCGGCCAGCCGGAGGGTCTCGGCGCGGCGGGCCGCCCTGCCTGGCGAAGTCCCGCGGGTGGAAGTACCGGTCGTGAAGTAGCCCGACTATTCGCTGTGGCACCACCACAACAAGCGAGTGACGCGCATCACATATGCCTTACTGGAAGTATGATCAGAGCTGCTTGCTGAGCTGCTGAAGCAATTCCCGCAGCCAGCGGTGCGCGGGCTCGATGCGGAATCGCTGGTGCCAGAACGCGGCCTCGGTCAGCCGGGGCAGCTCGACCGGCAGCCGCACCATCCGCAGCCCCAGTGCGGGGCCGAACTGGTCGAACAGCCGCCGCTGCACGATCGCCACCATGTCGGTGCCCGGCACCATGTGCAGCGCGCCGCAGAAGGTCTCCGTGGCCACCGCGGTGCGCGGGGTCAGGCCGAGGAGGCTGAAGCTGGTGTCGGGCATCGCGGGCAGGGTCCCGGCCACCTGCACGTAGGGCAGGGTGGCCAGCTCGTCCAGGTCCACCTGCTCGCCAACGTGCGGGTTGTCCCCGTCGACCACGGCCACGAACTCGTCACCGAACAGCTCGGCGCTGGCGAAGGTGTCCAGGTTCTCGGTGAGCATGCCGCGCGGCCAGATGAGCAGGTCGCACTGGCCGCGCCGGAGCCGGTCCAGGAAGTCCGGTTGCAGGGAGACGATGTTGATCCGCACGTGCGGGGCGGTCCTGCTGACCTCGACCAGCAGCGGGCGCAGCAGCACCGCGGTGACGTAGTCGCTGGCCACGATGGTGAACACCCGGTGGTCGGTGGCCGGGTCGAACCGCGCCTCGGTGTCCAGCACCGCGCGCACCGAGGACAGCGCCACGGCGAGCCTGCCAAGCAGGGACTCGGCGAACGGGGTCAGCACCAGCCCCCGGCCGTCCCTGACCAGCAGCGGGTCGTCGAACAGCCGCCGCAGCTTGGCCAGCGAGGCGCTCATCGCCGGCTGCCCCACCCCGACCCGCTCGGCCGCCCTGGTGACGTTGCGCTCGGTCAGCAGCGCGTGCAGCGGCAGCAGCAGGTTGAGGTCGACACCGGACAGGTTCGGCGGCATGGGCATGACGCGTGGTCCTCCGCAGGCGATCAGTCGGCTCAGCGTCCCAGTCCCCGGCGGGCAACGGGGGGACCTGCCGGACCTCCGGTGCGCCCCCACGCAGGGCAGAAAACCTTTTCCACATCGGCTTCATCATTGTCGGTGATACCCCCTATCGGCAATGGCCGTCTTCCACAATGCACGACACCAGCCATAGGTTCACACCACGATTCCCACGTTCGAATGACGCCGGAGGATCACCCCGTGAACCCGAACGCGCCCGCTGTCATGCTCGGCACGTACCCCGGATTCGACAGGATCCGAAAGGAATACGCCATTCCGCCGGGGACAGCGGCGTGCCCGGCGACGCGGGCGATGGAACTGGTGGCCACCGGGGTGGACCGGATCGCGGCGGTCCGGCACGCGGAGGCGGCCCTCGCCGACCCGCGCTGCCGCACCGACCAGCGCTGCGTGTGGCGGGCGGCGGTGGCCCTGACCTGCGCCAACGTCACCCGGTCCTGGGACAGCCGACTGGCCGACCTGGCGGCGGAGGGCGGGTGCGCCGACCTGGTCGCGCTGGTCCGCGCCAGGGCCGAGTTCTTCCTCGGCAACCCGCACACCTCGCGCGAGGCGCTGACCAGGCTCGCCGGGTCCGCCGACACCGACACCGTGCGCGATGTCGCCGTGGCCTGGCTGGCCGAACTGCTGATCGAGCTCGGCGACCCCGGGCAGGCCGCCGCCGTGCTGGCCGACTACCGGGTGGACCGGCTGGTGGAGCAGCGGCGCCAGACCAAGTCCGTGCTGCTGGCCGCCCGCGCGGCGGTGCGGGTGGCCACCGGGGAGCACGGCGGGGTGGCCGACTACCTGGCGTGCGGCCGGGAACTGGCCTTCAGCGGGATCGGCAACCCCGCGGTGCTGTCCTGGCAGGGTCTGGCCGCGCTGGCCGCCAGGGACACCGAGTTGGCCGGGCGGCTGGCCGCGCAGGAGCTGACCGCGGCCCGCCGCTGGGGCGCCCCGCGCGCGCTGGGCCGGGCGCTGTACGCCAGCGCGCTGGTCGCCGACGACGAGACCTCGATCCCCCGGCTGGAGGAGGCCGTCCACCTGCTGGAGCTGTCGATGACCCGCACCCACCTGGTGCACGCGTTGCTGGAGCTGGGCGTGCGACTGGCCGCGCGGAACGAGGTCGTTCGGGCCCGCACGAACCTGGCCAGCGCCCTGGAACTGGCCACCCAGTCCGGCAACGCCCACCGCGTGGCGCAGGTCGACGCGGCCGTGCGGCGGCTGTCCGGGGCCACCCCACCAAGCAGCTCGCAGCGAGGCCGTTCCTGACGCCACGCGGGATCAAGTTCCACTTCTGCTCGACCTACCGCAAGCTCGGCATCTCCGGCCGAGGTGAGCTGGCCTCGGGGCGCGGGCACACCACCGTCCACCCGGGACCGAGCACTACTCACCCCTGGTGGGGATGTTCTTGACCGGGAATCACTCGATCCGGTAGAGATTCGCTGGCTGGCCGGTCGCGACCAGGAAGTGGAGCACGCGAGCAATGGGCACACTGCGATGGCTGGCCGGTGCGGTCCGCCGCAGGCTGTTCCCCGAGCACCCGGGCTGGCCGGTGGTGCTGGGACCGGTTCGGGACAACGGCCGACAGGTCGCGCTGCGCCCGGTGGCCCCCGACGACGCCGCGGCGTGGGTCCAGGCACTGCTGACCGATCAGGACGCGGTGCGGCCCTGGTGGCCGAGCGATCCCCGGCCCTGGCACGAGCGGATCACCGAGCGGGCGTGGCGCGAGCAGTGCGAGTCCTCGTTGCGACCGGCCCGGCGCGGTCAGGCGTTGCCGTTCGCGGTCACCGTCGACGGGGCCTTCGCCGGGCAGCTGACCCTGGACCGCGTCGACCGCGCGCAGGGCTGCGCCGAGATCGGGATGTGGCTGTGCGCGGCGCACCGCGGGGCCGGGGTGGCCACCGCGGCGGTGGGCATGCTCCTGCACCACGCCTTCGACGTGCTCGGCCTGCAACGGGTGGTCGCGCCGATCGCCGTGGGCAACACCGCGGCCGCTGCCGGGGCGGCCCGCGTCGGCTTCCGGCAGGAGGGCGTCATGCGCGACTACCTGCACGTCGGGGGCCGGTGGACCGATCACGTGCTGTGGGCCGTGGTGCGGTCGGATCCCATCGCTGGCCGGGAGGTGGCGCGGCAGCGCACCCCGGTCTCCTGACCGGCCGGAACGCTCTCCGCCAGGCCCCCCATAACGTCCGGGTTATCCGCAATGGGATTACCACGACACCGCTCGTTCGGCTGATGCTCGCAGGGTCTTCATCCACCCTGCACCCGGCTCCCCTGTAAGCCGGGTCGGAAGGAGCACCCATGCACAGCACGAGTGCGCCCCCTGCCGGCGCGCGCCGTTCTGCGTCCCAGCGTTCCGCGTCCCAGCGTTCGACTTCACAGCGTTCCGCCTCGCAGCGGGTGCGCAGAGCGGCGGTGCTCGCCGCCGGTCTGCTCGGCGTCGGGCTGCTCGGTGTGCCCGCCGCGGCCGCACCCGCTGACCCGGCAGCGGCACCGGCCGCCAGCAAGAAGCTGAACATCTCCCAGCAGGTCCAGCAGCAGAACCAGTGGTGCTGGGTCGGCAGCGGCCTGACCATCGCCAAGTTCCTCGGCAAGGACCAGGGCATCAGCCAGAACGGCTTCTGCGACCTGGCCCGCGGCTACCCGCAGGGCAGCCAGTGCCCCAACCAGGCCGGTCAGCTGGAGTGGGTGCAGCGCGCCTACCAGGGCCTTGGCATGAACCCGGGTCAGGTGAGCAACCCGCTCAGCTTCTCCACGGTGCAGTCGCAGATCAACGCGGGCAAGCCGATCGAGACCGGGATCTACTGGACGGCCGGTGGCGGGCACGCGCAGGTGATCTACGGCTACGACTCGAGCACGTCCTCGATCTTCTACGGGGACCCGTGGCCCTCCAGCCCCCGCTACAGCCAGATGGCCTACAACTCCTACGTGCGCAACGGCCAGTTCCAGTGGGGCCAGGCGCTGTACGGGATGGGATGAGCGCGATGAAGAAGACGACACAGGTGCTCGGGTGTTCCGCGGTGGTCGGATTCGCCCTGCTGCTGGGCGCAACCGGGGCGCAGGCCGCGCCGAGCGGGCTCAGCCAGGCGGATCTCTCGGCGGCCCAGCAGGCCGCTTCGCAGGCGCACGACTTCGTGGCGCGGTTCTTCGTGAACGTGGACCAGCACAGTGCGGGCAAGGTTTCCGCGCTCAGCGCGCAGGCGGAAAGTGCCGCGGCGCAGGCGAAGGCGCCGCAGGTGGTCGGTGAGCCGTTGGCGGTGTACACGCTGAGCCCGGACTTCGTGGCGGGCAAGTCCGCTGAGGTGGCGAAGTTCGGGTACGTGGCGGTGCACGCGAAGTCGGCGACGGGGCAGGACGCCTCGGTGTGGATGGTCCGGGAGGGCCAGACCTGGTCGGCGATGAACGTGACCACCGGGACCGAGGAGATCACCTACCCGGCGCGGGCCGGTGCGGACACGGTGTTCACCGAGCCGCAGATCAACGCCTGGTACAAGGTGCACGAGGGCCGGGTGCTGCCGCTCAACGAGGTGGCCCGCACCTCGGTCGGCCAGGGCGTGAGCCTGGCGGCGTACCAGAAGCAGGTGCACGACAAGTACGGGGACAAGCTCGCCGGATCGGCCTACCAGGCCAACAAGCTGCTCGGCGGCTACAGCCCGAGCTCCAGCCAGGCCACCAGCTCGCCCGCCGCTACGGGCGTGGACTGGCTGGCCGTGCCGGGCGCGGCGGTGGTCGTGGCCGCCGCGGCCGGTGTGGTCGTGGCGCGGAGTCGGCGCACCGGCAGGGCGGCCCGCTGATCCCAGCGGATCCGACCGCCGTGCCATGACCGGGCGCGGGTCCGCCGCGGCCAGGCGGCGGCCCGCGCCCACCACGAGTCCTGGGCGCGAGCTCGCGAGCGCCCCATCCAACGCTGTGCCCGCGCGAAGCGCTGCGCCGAGCGCCAGCGAGGTGCGGCGATGAGTACCGGGTCGGTCCCTGCCCACCCGGTACGCCCGGCGGTGGCTCACGGCGGCGCACCTCTACTCCCCAGTCGTGCGCAGTAGCCGACACCGCCGTCCGATGCGGGGTGACCGCTTGGTCCGCGGTCACCCCGCATGCTGCTTTGTTGACGGCCGTCACAGAAGCGTGACAGGCTGGCCGGGTGCAGTCGAGGACGTGCCTGGTCACCGGGGCCGGTCGGGGAATCGGGCGGGCGGTGGCGCTGCGCCTGTCCGGCGCGGGCCACCGGGTCGCGCTGACCGCCCGCGACGAGCGGGCCCTGAACGCGGTGGCCGCCGAGCTGCCCGGTGCGGCGCTGGTGGTGCCCGCCGACATCACCGAGCCAGGCTCGGTGGACCGCGTCGTGGATCGGATCGAGCAACACTGGGGCCCGGTCGAGGTGTTGGTGGCCAACGCCGGGGCGGGCAGCTCCGCCCCGCTGGCGCGCACCGGCGACGAGGACTGGCAGCGCATGC
Source organism: Kutzneria viridogrisea DSM 43870 (assembly GCF_000525635.1). NCBI lineage: Bacteria > Bacillati > Actinomycetota > Actinomycetes > Pseudonocardiales > Pseudonocardiaceae > Kutzneria > Kutzneria viridogrisea. Next base: position 3,821,539 of record NZ_CP007155.1, on the reverse strand, counting down.
TCGACCTCAACCTGACGGCACCTTTCCGTTGCCTGCGCAGGACTCTGCCCGCGATGACCGCGAACGGCTGGGGCCGGGTCGTGGTGGTGGCCTCCACCGCCGCACGGGTGGGCGAGCCCTACATCGCCGCGTACACCGCCAGCAAGCACGGCGTGCTGGGACTGGTGCGCGCCGCGGCCAGCGAGGTGGTGCGCAAGGGGGTCACGGTCAACGCCGTGTGCCCCGGCTACGTGGACACGCCGATGACCGAGGCCACCATCGCCACGATCTGTGCGCACACCGGCCGGGATCCGGATTCGGTCCGCAAGACGTTGGCGGACAAGCAGCCGCTGGGCAGGCTGATCGACCCGGACGAGGTGGCGGTCGCGGTACTGTCCTTTGTGGACAATCCGGCGATCACCGGGCAGGCGCTGAACATCGACGGCGGAGGGGTGCAGTCATGAGCCAGACGCGGATCAACCCACCGGAACTGGCCCGGCCCTCGGGTTTCTCGCACGCGGTGGTGGCCAACGGTTCGCGGGTGGTGTTCCTCGCCGGGCAGACCCCAATGGACAGCGAGGGCAGGATCGTCGAGGGCTCCGTCGTGACACAGTTCGAGCGCGCGCTGGGCAACCTGCTGACCGCGCTGCGGGCCGCGGGCGGGCAGCCGGAACACCTGTGCGCACTGACGGTCTACATCGTGGACATGGACGACTACCGGGCCCACGCACACGAGATCGGGGCCGTGTGGCGCCGTCTGGTGGGCGGGCAGTACCCGGCGATGGCCGGGATCGGGGTGTCCCGGCTGTGGGACGCCGAGGCGCTGGTGGAGGTCCAGGGATACGCCGTGCTGCCCTGAACGGAACACGAGGCTCCGTCGTTTTCGTGCTAGCATTTCCCTCGCGCCAACCGATGGGCAATTCATCCCCTCATCCCATCGCAGACCCGATCACACCGCATCCTGTTAATGCAATCCCGTTACGTTGCTACGTTCGGTGGGTTCCCAATTGTAAGCTTTACGCTACGGTGAGCCACGCATGCGCTCATATCGTGAAGTATTGGGAAGGAACCCCATGCTCAATACGATTGCGGCCACCGGCATGGCCTTATCCCTGCTCCTCTCACCGGCGATTCCGCAGGCACCAACACCGCCACCGGACAAAATCACCGTGGATGTGGTCACGGTGAACGGTTCCGGTTGTCCCGCGGGTACGGCGGCGGTGGCCGTCGCCTCGGACAACACCGCCTTCACGGTGACCTACAGCGACTACCTGGCCAAGGTCGGCCCGGACGCCGGGCCGACCGACTACCGCAAGAACTGCCAGCTCGCGCTGCGCATCCACTACCCGCAGGGCTTCACCTACGCGATCAACCAGGCCGACTACCGCGGGTTCGCCAGCCTGGCAAGCGGGGCCACCGGCCTGGAGCGGGCGAACTACTATTTCCAGGGAATGTCCGCCACCGCCCGGTCGAGCCACCCGTTCAACGGCCCATTCCAGGACGACTGGCAGGCAACTGACCGGGCTGACTCGAGCTCGTTGGTCTTCGCGCCCTGCGGCGAGGACCGGCTCCTCAACGTCAACACCGAACTACGGGTGAGTGCCGGTTCGTCGAGTGGCTCCAACACGAGTTTCATGTCGATGGATTCCACGGATGGAAGCATTCACACGACTTACCACTTCTCCTGGAAGCAATGCCCGTAGCTCAGTCGTAGGTGGGCCGCAGGGGCCCCCTCACCCTGCGGCCAGCCTGAGCTGGCCGACGTAGTCCTGGGCCGCCGAGGCCAGTCGCTCGCGCAGGGCGAAGAAGACCTCGGCGGCCTCGGCACCCAGCCAGCCCGCGGGCAGCAGCTCCGCGGGCAGGCCCGGGTCCAGGTAGGGCAGCCGTCGCCAGTCGGTGAGCGCGAGCACGTAGTCCGCGAACGCCTCCTCCCCCGGCGTCGTGCGCCGCCTGCGCCAGCGCGCCAGCACCGGGCCGCGCGCGGCGAGGAACTCCCGGTAGGACTCCTGCAACGCGGCCAGGTCCCACCAGTCCGACACCTTCTCGGCCAGCTCCCCGAAGGCCAGGTGGTCGGCGCGGAACAGGTCCACGTAGCCGTCCAGCTCCAGCCGCGCCACCTCGTGCCGCACCTGCTCAGCCAGGTGCGCCGGTGCGATCCACACACCCGGCGAGGTGGTGCCCAGGCCCAGCGCGGCCAGCCGCGAGCGCAGCACGTGCCGCTTCTGCCGCTCGGACTCCGGCACCGAGAACACCGCGAGCAGCCAGCCGTCGGACAGTTCCGCGCGGTGCCGCCCGAAGATCCGCTCGTCGCCCTCCAGCAGGATCTCCGTGGCCTGCTCGGACAGCGCGTAGCCGGCGGCCCCGTCCTGGCGCTGCGCGAGCAGGATCCCGCGCCGCTTGAGCCGGGAGATCGAGGAGCGCACGGCGGGTTCGTCCACGCCGAGCACGCCGAGCAGCCGCACCAGGGCCGCCACCGAGAGCCAGCCGCCGGACTGCCTGGCGTACAGGCCGTACACGGTGACGATCAGCTGTCTGGGCTGCACACCCGGTACCGCGGTCAGCTCGCTGACCTCCACCACGCCACTCACCCGATCACGATAGCGCCCCGGCTCGATCTGTCGCCTCATTGACTACCGTCACGACAGCGCCATACTGGTACGGCAGCAACCGCAGGGAGGCCGCCGTGCAGCTCATCCGGTCCGCGCACGTAGACACCTTCTGCCGGGACAACCTGCCCGACCAGGACCGGTGGCCCCAACTGCTGTTCACCCTGCCCGAGCTGACCTACCCGGACCGGCTCAACTGCGCCAGCGCCCTGCTGGACCCGGTGGACCCGGCGCGGCGCTGCCTGCTGACCACCACGCAGTCCTGGAGCTACGGGGACCTGCGGCGGCGCGCGGACCAGGTCGCGCAGGTACTGGTGGAGGACTTCGGCCTGGTGCCGGGCAACCGCGTGCTGCTGCGGGCGCCGAACACCCCGTGGCTGGTGGCGTGCTGGTTCGGGGTGGTCAAGGCGGGCGGGGTCGTGGTGAGCACCATGCCGCTGCTGCGCGCCGCCGAACTGGCGAAGGTCTGCGCGCTGAGCACGCCCTCGCTGGCGCTGTGCGAGGACCGACTGCTGGACGAACTGACCGCCACCGGGACGGCCGTGCTGGAGTTCAGCGAACTGATCCGGCGCTGTGACGGCAAAACAGGCGAGTTCACCGCGGTGGACACGGCCGCGGACGACGTGGTGCTACTGGCGTTCACCTCCGGCACCACGGGCAGTCCAAAGGCGACGATGCACTTCCACCGGGATCTGCTGGCGATCGCCGACACCTTCGGACGACACGTGTTGCGGGCCGAGGCCGAGGACCTGTTCACCGGCACTCCCCCGCTGGCGTTCACCTTCGGGCTGGGTGGGCTGGTGATCTTCCCGCTGCGCGTGGGCGCGGCGAGCCTGTTGGTGGAGCGGGCGAGTCCCACCGAGCTGGCGGAGATCATCGCGGCACACGGGGTGTCCGTGGTGTTCACCGCGCCCACGGCGTACCGCGCGGTGCTGGCGGCCGGGGTCGCCGACAAGCTGTCCGGGGTGCGGCGCTGCGTGTCGGCGGGCGAGGCGCTGCCCGCGACGGTGTGGCAGGACTTCCTGGAGGCCACCGGGGTACGCATCATCGAGGGCATCGGCGCCACGGAGTTGTTGCACATCTTCATCTCCGCGGCCGACGGGGACATCCGGCCCGGCGCGACGGGGCGCCCGGTACCGGGCTTCGAGGCGGCCGTGCTGGACGCCGAGGGCAGGCCGCTGCCCGACGGGGTGCCGGGCAGGCTCGCGGTGCGCGGGCCGACCGGCTGCCGCTACCTGGCCGACGAGCGCCAGCTGGAGTACGTGCAGGACGGCTGGAACATCACCGGGGACACCTACCTGCGCGACGCGGAGGGCTACTACTGGTACCAGGCCCGCAGCGACGACATGATCATCTCCGCCGGGTACAACATCGCCCCGGCCGAGGTGGAGGACGCGCTGCTGGCCCACCCCTGCGTCGCCGAGTGCGCGGTGGTCGGCGCACCCGACGAGCAGCGGGGCATGCGCGTGCACGCCTTCGTGGTCCCCGTCCCGGGCAGCAGCCCGGAAGTCGTTGCGCTGCAGGAGTTCGTCAAGCAGCGCATCGCCCCGTACAAGTACCCGCGCACGATGGAGTTCGTGGCCGAACTACCCAGGACGGCCACCGGCAAGCTCCAGCGCTTCGCGCTGCGCGAGCGGGTCAGCTGAGCCGCTCCACGATCGTGGCGTTGGCCAGTCCGCCCGCCTCGCACATCGTCTGCAGGCCGTACCGGCCGCCGGTCTGCTCCAGCACCGACAGCAGGGTGGTCATCAGCCGCCCGCCGCTGGCGCCCAACGGGTGGCCGATCGCGGTGGCCCCGCCGTGCACGTTGACCTTGGCCAGGTCGGCCCGGTCTCCGCCTGCCAGGCCAGCACCACGCTGGCGAACGCCTCGTTGACCTCGAACACGTCGATGTCGGCCAGCGACAGCCCCGCCCTGCGCAGCACCCTCTCGGTCGCCGGGTCCACGCCGGTCCGCTCCGCCAGCGAGCGGAACGCGTGCGCGTACAGGTCCACCGGGTGCGGACCGGACAGTGCCCCGCCCGGCTTGCCCCGGCCCACCGGGGTCCGCACCGCGTCGACGATCACCGCGTCCGGCATGGCCGCCACCGAATCGGTAAGTCTTGTTTTCCAACTTAGCACGCGGATGACCGAGTTGGAAGATCCAACCAACTGGGCGGAACCAGCGCACCGGAGCCAAGCACGAGGACACCTTCGCAGCCCAATTTCCTCACCTATTCTTAGGAAGCCACACCTGTCGAAGTCGATCAAAATGGTTGCCAAGCCGTCATTTCGGCCGTGGCATTTCGGGGCGAGACAGTCGTTCGCATGCGACCGGATGCTCCATGCTCAATTTCACGCGAGCGCAAGGAGTAAGAAATGGACTGGCCAGGTACTCTACCCATCTCCCAGCTCGACAAGTTGCGGATCGAGAGCGCCATTGACGAGTCGCTGCGAAAGCGACTGCTGGAGACGCCCAAGTCCGTGCTCGCCCAACACGGCATCCACGTCCCCGACGGCGTCGAGCTCAGGATCATCGAGGACACCCCGAAGATCCACACGATCGTCCTGCTCCCCCACCTGGGCGGCGACATCTCGCTGCGGACGCTGACGCAGAACGCCGCGGCCTCGACCTGGGAGTGCACCACCTGTACGCCGACCACACCGATCTGCGCGGGGTCGCTGGCCTCCCTCACCTGCATCACTCACAAGTAGTACGAGGCGCCGTGCGGGAGGATTCTTCCGCTCCCGCACGGCGCCGCACCGTTCTTCGGGCTGCGCCGCCCCAGCGCCGTCCACGAGGAGGAGGAAGGCACCGTGGAATCGCTGGTCGACGTACAGTCCGCGCCGGCAGGTCACGAGGAGGTCTACTCCTTGGAAAAAGCCGTTCGCATCGCGCAGGAACCGGTCATCCCAGAAGTGCTCGCCCCCGTTCTCGAAGCCGCGCGCAGGGATGTCATCGATATTCTCACGCTGCGCGGCAGGCAGGTCGTCACCGGGGTCGTCGCCGACTCCCTCGACTGGTTCCGCCAGATACTCGCCCGCCTGACCAACCTGGTCGTCATCCAGCGCTTCTCCAGCTTCCACCTGATCGTCGAGCCGTTGTGGCGACCGCCGCAGGCACCCCCGGGCGACGCCGGGCGCGGGGCGAGCCGACGGGTCCTGGACAGCTACATCGCCTGGGAACGGTCCGAGCAGCTGCTCTCGGAGCAGGGGCCCTACCCCGAGATGGCACGCCTGGTCCAGGTCGCCAGGCAGAACTGGCTGGCCGCTGTCGTCGAACTCGTCGAGCGGGTGCACGAGCACCGTGCCGCCGTGGCCGAGCTGGCCGGTTGCCGGGCCGTGGCGCTGGGACCGCTGACCGGCGCCCAGTTCGGCATCTCCGATCCCCACGACGGGGGACGAACCGCCGCCATCCTCTCCTTCAGTGACCGGAAGGTCGTCTACAAGCCGCGTTCCATCGACGGCGAGATCGGCTGGACCGCGGCCGTGACCGATATCGTGGGAGCGAGCCTGGGCCTGCCGGTCCGGCAGCTGCGGACCGCCGGGTTCACCGGCTACGGGTTCATGGAGTACCTCGCACCGGCACCGTGCGCCACCGCTGAGGCGGTGCACCGCTGCTACCTGCGCTACGGCGCCCTACTGGCCCTCGCCCACGCACTGGGCAGCTGCGACCTGCACCACGAGAACGTCATCGTGTCCGGGGAGCACCCGGTGGTCATCGACGCCGAGCCCCTGCTGCGTGCACGACTGGCGGTGTCGAGCCAGGGCCAGTCACGGCTGGCCTTCGAGCAGAACCTCTCCCTGGAGGGACTCCAGGCCCGCGAGTCGGTGCTGGAACTGGGAATGCTGCCGCTGACCATGCGCTCACCGATCCCCGCCAGCGGTGCGGAGGTCGCCGAGGAGTACGAGATCGGCGCGCTGTGCGCCTACGCGATGAGCCCGATCCGCGACCTCGTGCCCTGCGCCAGGGGCTCGGACGACCTCCAGGTGCGCTTCGTGCGCCTGGCGGCGGAGCGGTTCCCGAACCTGCCCACCCTCAACGGTGAACCCGCGTTGCCCCACGACTTCGTCGAGTCGATCGTGGCCGGCTTCGAGTCGACCCACCGGTACCTCCGCGGCCACCGCGCGCGGCACCTCGGCGCGGGCGGGCTGCTCGCCGGGCTCGCCTCGAGCAGGCTGCGGCTACTCGCCCGCCCGACGATGGACTACGCCACCGTGCTGTCCCGCTCACTCAACCCGGAACCGCTGCGGTCCTTCGAGGCCAGGTCCCAGTTGATCAGCAGGGACCTGCGGCACCTGGCCGCCCAGCGGTTCGACCGCGTGCTCGCGCTTGCCGACCACGAGACCGCGAGCCTGCTCGCCGGGGACATCCCGAGGTTCGAGGTCGGAGCCGGTACCGCGCACCTGGGCCAGGTTCCGCTCCTGACCACGGCGGAGGAGGGCGCCCGCGCGCGGTGGGCGGCACTGGACGCGTTCGACCAGCGGTTGCAGGTGGCCTCGATCCGGGAACGCCTGCTGCGCCGGGAGCGGGACGTCGCCGACTCGGTACCCCGCTCGACCGGCACAGCCGCGCTGCGCGAGCACGCCTACGCGGTCGCCGCGCTGCTCGCCGAGGCGATTCGTTCCCCCGAGGCCGACCCGCACTGGGTGCACGTGGGCTACGCCGCCGGATTCGGGGCGACGATGGTGCACGCCGATCGGGAGTCGCTCTACGAGGGAGCGGCGGGAACGGCCCTGCTGCTCGCGGAAGCCGGGCGCCACGCGGGGGAACCGGACTGGGTGCGGCTGGCCACCGGCGTCTTCGGCCCGATCGTGCGCGGGCAGACACCGGCCAGCCTGCGGCGAAGCGGCGGGCTCGGCCGCGGGCTCGGCGGCCTGCTCTACGCGATGGTCCGGGTGGCCGATGCCAGCGGGGACCAGGCGCTGCTCGACGCGGCGGGGCGGCTCGCGGTCGAGCACGGTCCCGTACTGGCGCGGCAGGACGAACTCGACGAGGTGCTGCATGGGCGGGCGGGAATGCTGCTGGCGCTGCTGGCACTGCACGACCGCCAACCGAGCACCCGCTTGGGCGCCGTGCTGAACCTGCTCGCTCAGGAACTGCTTGCCCGCGCCGTGCACGACGAGCACGGCACGCACTGGCCCGTGGCCGGGGGACATCCGATGCCCAACGCCAGCCACGGGGCGGTCGGCATCGCCATGGCACTCGCGCGGTGGGCGGCGCTTCGCGGTGACGAGCAGGCCGTCACCGCCGTACAGGGCGCGCTGCGCTTCGACAACACCTTCTGGCTCGCCGAGAACCAGGGGTGGCGCGATGCCCGCCTGGTGGAGGTCGAACCGGATCGCCGCACGAGCTGGGCCTGGTGCAACGGCAGGTCCGGGGCGCTGCTCGCCAGGCTCGCGGTGGCCGACGCGCTGGGGCTGCCCTTCCTGGCCGACCGCGTGCCCGAGGCGCTGCGGGCACCGGCCGCCGACGTCCTGGCCGAGGTCGCGCCGGGCCTGTGCTGCGGCACTCCCGGTGCCGTCGACGCCTTGCTCCGCGTCGAGCAGGAGGTCGTGTCCAGCGAGCTCTCGGCGCGGGTCGGTGACGCGGTCCGGCTCGTCGCCACGAAGGCCCCGCAGAGCCACTACTCGACGCTGACCGCTTCGCTGTTCGCGGGGACCGCCGGACTGGCCTTCGCACTGCTCAGGGCCGCCGACCCCACCCGTGTCGACTCCGTCCTGTGGTTCGGCTGACCCCACCCGACGGCGAGTCCCGCCCTGGGGAGCGCGAGTCCCGCTGAGCCGGGCGCGAGTCCCGCCTTGGGAAGCGCGAGTCCCGCTCAGCGGCCTTCGGCTGAGCGGGACTCGCGTGCAGGAGAGCGGGACTCGCCGGGGTGGGGGTCAGCTGCCCAGGACCAGCTTGGCCAGTTCGTCCTCGAAGTCGACCTGGGCCCATTCGTCACCGGGCGGCACCTGCTCGTAGCTGAGGTCCAGGAACTCGGCCAGTTCCTCGGCGGAGGCCTCCATGACGGCGGCGCCCTCCGGGGTGGTCAGCACGAGCAGCACCACGTCGGACTCGACCATCGGGCTGATGTGCAGGTCCCCGTCCCCGGTCGCGGCGAGCAGGCCGTCGGCGAGCAGGTCCCTGGCGAAGATCCAGCTGACCTCGCCGCGGCCGTGGTGGAACGTGGCGGTCACCGCGTACGGATCGCTGGGGTCGTAGCGCAGGTCGGTCCGCACGGGCACCGGACCGCTGAGCGGGCCCCGCAGGCCCACCGTGACACTGACCTCGACGGTGCCGGGCTGCTCACTCATGACGGCCTCTCCTTCCGCTCGCGCCTGTAGCGGTAAGACGGCCCAACCGCCTCGACGGAACGCGAACCACGCTCGAATCACGCGACCGAGTGAGACGCCGGTCTCAACTTGGCCTAGGTTATCGATCGTGACTTGTTTTGCCGACCAGCAGTCCCAGCTCGTGCTGACCGGGGACTCCTGTGAATACCTACGTCTGAGCAACCGCCGCAGATCAGATCACTACGTGATCCGCTGCTGTGTGCAACTGGGTGGCGTCGGCATGCGCGCGGAGTTGCACGACCTGACGGTGTTCCCGAACGACCACCCGGCGCTGTTCTTCGAGCAGCTCGCGGCCGAGTTCACCGGCTGGACGGGCGAGCGGTCCTGGCAGAGCCCCGACCGCGACCTGGCCGTGCGGGCCGAGTACGGCTCGGGCGGGCACGTCACGCTGACCTGGCAGGCCAGGCCGTGGCGGCACTCCGACACCGGCCACTGGGCCGCCGAGGTGCGGACCTCGCTGGAGGCCGGGGCGCAGACCAGCACCCTGGCGGCCGACCTGCACCGGTTCTTCGACCCGGACGGGGAGCCCACCCCCGGCGACCCGTTCAGCTGCCCCGGACCAGGCGCAACGGGTCCGTGGTGATGCCGAACCGCTGCCGCAGCGCGCGCCGCGCCGCGTGCACCCCGGCCATGCCGTGCACCCCGGCCCCTGGCGGGGTGGCCGCCGAGCACAGGTAGACACCTGGGATCGGGGTCCGGTACGGGTCCCAGCGCGGCACCGGCCGCATGACGGTCTGCCACGGGCTGAGCGCGCCGGCCCCGATGTCCCCGCCCACGTAGTTGGCGTTGTGCCGTTCCTGTCCGGCGGCGGTGATCACGTTGCTGGCCAGGACCAGGTCCCGGAACCCGGGCGCGAACCGCTCCAGCTGCGCGGTGATCGCCGCCGTGACGTCCACAGTGGACCCGTTCGGGACGTGCGCGTAGGTCCACAGCGTGTGCCGTCCCCGCGGCGCACGGCTCGGGTCCAGCACTCCGGGCTGGGCGACCAGCACGTAGGGCCGCTCCGCGTGCCGCCCAGCGGCCACTGCCCGTTCCGCGGCCACGGCCTCCGCGCGGGCGCCCACCAGGTGCAGGGTCGGCGCGCGATCGCAGCCCGCCGCTTGCCACGGCACCGGCCCGGACAGCGCGAAGTCGACCTTGCACGCGGCCCCGCCGTACCGGTAGGCGCGCAGCCAGCGGGCGTAGTTCGCGGGCAGGTCGGCGATGCGCAGCAAGCCCGCTGGCGTCAGGTCCAGCAGCACGGCACGGGCCCTGGGCAGTTCCGCGAGCGAGTCGACCCGGTGGCCGGTGACCACCCGGCCGCCCCGCGCTTGGATCGCCCGCACCATGGCGTCGGTGATGGCCTGGGTGCCGCCCCTGGGCAGCGGCCAGCCCACGGCGTGCGCCAGGGTCGTCAGCAGCAGGCCCGCGGCTGCGGGCAGCGGCCCCCTCGGCGGGGAGATCACGTGTGCCGCCGCCCCGGTGAGCAGGGCGGGCGCCAGGTCCTCGCGGAACCTGGCGTTCCACAGTGGACTGCCCTGTTCGAGCGCGCGAATCCCCAGTCGCAGCGCGGTGATCGGGTCGGCGGGCGGCGTGCGCAGGTCCGACATCGCTGTGGCCACAACGGATCGCCAGCGGTCCACCAGCGGCCCGAACAGCGAGCGCCACGCGGGCCCGTCGCGGCCAAGGCCCGCCGCGGTGCGGTCCAGGTCCTGCCACGCCAGCCCGGCTCGTCCCCCGTCCAGCGGGTGCGCGAAGGACAAGTCGGGCCGCAGCAGCTCGACCCCGTGTGCCGCCAGGTCGAACGCGCGGAAGAACGGGGAGGCGAGCCCGAGCGGGTGCACCGCGGAACACACGTCGTGGCGGAAGCCCGGCAGGGTCAGCTCCGCGGTGCGCGCTCCCCCACCCGGTGTCGGCTCCGCCTCGTGGACCTCCACCTGGAGCCCGGCCGCCGCGAGCACCACCGCGGCCGCTAGCCCGTTCGGCCCGGCGCCGACGACCACCACGTCGATCATGCACCCATGGTAGCCGCCCATTCCGTGCCGCAAGCCACGGCACGTTTTGATGTTTCGTGCTGTAGGCTGAGGGCATGACCTGCGAAGCCTGTGGCCGACCACTCCCCGAGCACACTGGTTCCGGACGCAAGCGACGCTTCTGCGACGCCACCTGCCGCAGCGCGGCACGACGTGCCCGCGAGCGGTCCGGCGTCAATACAGGCTTGACAGCTCCGCCGCGTCAAGCCAGTGTTGACATCGTGGCAAGCAACCTCCTGTCCGCGATCGCCGAGGCGCAGCAGCGGGCCCGTGTCGCCGAAGAGGCGGTGCGGGAGGCGGTCGACCGGGCACGGGAGGCGGGCCACACCTGGCAGGAGATCGGCGAACTCCTGGGCACCAGCAGGCAGGCCGCGTTCCAGCGGTTCGGCAGGCCGGTGGACCCCAAGACGGGGCAGCCCATGGACAAGCCCGCGCTGCCCGACGCGCAGGAACGCGCCGTGCAGTTGGTGGTGGACCTGATCGAGTCGCGCTGGGAGGCCGTGAGCCGCGACTTCGACGACCGCATGAACGAGGCAGTCGACGTCGCGCTCCTGGAGGGTGCCAGGGCGCAGATCGCCGGCACCGTGGGCATGTACGAACAGATGGGCACGCCCTACGTGCGCCAGTACGGCGAGTACACGAACGTCTACGTGCCAATGCAGTTCGAGGCCGGTGAGCGGGTGGCTCACGTCACCTTCCGCGCGAACGGCCAGGTCGCCGGTCTGCACGTCCTGCCGCTGGACCGCATCTGATCGAAGGGGGAAATTCGTGAGGAAGTTAGCCCTGATCTGCGCGCTCGCGCTGACCGCACTACTCGGCACCACACCAGGCGCCCTCGCCGCCACACCGACCACGGCGGTGGACCAACTGCGCTGGTTCGTCGACGCCACCAACCGGGCTCCGATTTCCGATTCCGAGCTACAGCACCACTTTTCACCGGCCCTGCTCAACGCCGCCGGCGGAACCGCGGGCATCAACGCCACGTTCACGCAGCTGGGCCCGCTGGAGTTCGGTCAGGTCAAGCAGGACCAGCCGAACTCGGCCGCCGCGACGGCCACCGGCGGGGCGGGCGAAATCCTGGTCACGGTGCACACCGACACCAACGGCCTGCTCGACGGGTTGCGCCCGACCCCGGTCGGCCCGACACCGACCTCGTGGTCGCAACTGGATTCCCAGCTACGCGCGTTCGACTCGCGGGTGTCGTACACCTCCTCGGTGATCGACTCCGACGGCCGCTGCCACGAGGTGCACGGGGTCAACGCCAACACCCAGCGCCCGCTCGGCTCGGCGTTCAAGCTGTACGTGCTGGGCGCGCTGGGGCAGGCCGTCACCGAGCACAAGGCGTCCTGGGACGAGAAGCTCGCCATCCGCGAGGACTGGAAGAGCCTGCCCTCCGGCGTGCTCCAGAACTCGCCCGCGGGCACCGAGTACACCCTCGCGCAGTACGCCGACTACATGATCTCGCTCAGTGACAACACCGCCACCGACCACCTCATCCACCGGCTGGGCACGGCAGCTGTGGAGCGGCAGCTGTTCCGGTTCGGCAACTCCCGGCCCAGCGCGACCATCCCGTTCATGACCACGCGGAACCTGTTCGTGCTCAAGGGGATCAAGACCGACGCCGAACTGGACCAGTACCTGGCCCTGTCCCGCCCGGCCAAGGCCGCCGCGCTCAGGGCCACCGAACAGGTTCCGCTGAGCCTGTTCACCATGTGGACCAAGCCCAAGAAGATCGACCAGGTCGAGTGGTTCGCCTCGCCCAACGACCTGTGCCGTGCCTACGCGGGCCTGCTCGGGATGAACCAGCCGCAGATCGACCACGCCCTGTCGATCAACGACGCGGGCCTGAGCCTGGACCACGCCCAGTACCCGACCGTCTGGTTCAAGGGCGGTTCCGAGCCCGGTGTGCTCACGCTGAACTACCTGGTCCGGGACAACCGCGGCCGCACCGTGGTCAGCAACGTCCTGCTCTCCAACACCAGCAAGGGCTTCAGCCCGGTGAACGACGCGTTCAAGGGGATCAACATCGCCCGCGGCGGGATCCAGCTGGCGCTGAGGTAGTTCGCACCCCGCGCCGAGTCCCGCTGAGGACTCGCTCCAGTGGTGACATGAAGGTGCCCTTCACGACGGTGAACGTCGTGAAGGGCACCTTCATGTCATGTCGGCGGCTCAGCGGAGTGTGCCGTGAAGGTGGCTTTCACTGCGTTGGGCGCTGCGAAAGCCACCTTCACGGCACCGCGGAGAGCGGGACTCGCCAGCCGGAGAGCGGGACTCGCGGGGTTAGTGGGGGCGCCAGCGGTCGTGGCGGGTGCCGGGTTGGCCCTGGCGGATCAGTTCCAGTCGGGGGCGCGGTCCGTCGGTGCGACCGGTCTGCGGCTTGCGGCTGCCCGCGGCGAACTGCGGCGGCCAGCGCACGGCGGGCCCCGAATAGCCCTGTTCGGCGGCGGCGTGCAGGGTCCAGTGCGGGTCGTACAGGTGCGGCCTGCCCAGCGCGCACAGGTCGGCCCGCCCGGCGAGGATGATCGAGTTGACGTCGTCGTGCGAGGAGATGGCGCCGACCGCGATGGTGGCGATGTCCACCTCGTTGCGGATCCGGTCGGCGAACGGGGTCTGGTAGCTGCGGCCGAATGCGGGCCGCTCCTGCGGGGTGACCTGGCCGGTGGACACGTCGATGGCGTCGGCACCGGCCAGCGCGAAGGCCTCGGCGATGCGCACGGAGTCCGCCGCGGTGGTGCCGCCGTCCACCCAGTCGGTGGCCGAGATGCGCACGGTCATCGGCTTGTGCGCGGGCCACACCTGGCGGACCGCGGCGAACACCTCGACCGGGAACCGCAGGCGCGCCTCCAGGCTGCCCCCGTACCGGTCGGTGCGCTGGTTGGTCACCGGGGACAGGAAGCTGGACAGCAGGTAGCCGTGTGCGCAGTGCAGTTCGAGCAGGTCGAAACCGGCCTGCTCGGCCTTGATCGCGGCGTCCACGAACTGCGCGCGGATCTCCACCAGGTCGTTGGCGGTCAGCTCGCGCGGCACCTGGTTGACCCCGGGCCGGTAGGCCAGCGCGGAGGGGGCGACCAGTTCCCAGTTGCCCTCCGGCAGCGGCTGGTCGATGCCCTCCCACATGAGCCTGGTCGAACCCTTGCGGCCGGAGTGTCCCAATTGGACACCGATGGCCGCGTCGCTGCCCGAGTGCACGAAATCGGTGATCCGGCGCCAGGCCCGCACGTGTTCGGGCCGGTACAGGCCCGCGCAGCCAGGGGTGATCCGTCCGGTGTCGCTGACGCACACCATCTCGGTCATCACCAACCCGGCACCGCCCAGCGCCTTGCTCCCGAGGTGCACCAGGTGGAAGTCGCCGGGCGCGCCGTCCACGGCGGAGTACATGTCCATTGCGGACACCACAACCCTGTTGCGCAGTTCCAGCTCCCGCAGGTGGAACGGGGTGAACATCGGCGGGGTGTCCGGATCGGACACCGAGGCCACGAACTCCGGGTCGCGCAGGCGCAGGTTCTCGTAGGTGACGCGCCGACTCCGCGTGAGCAGGTTGAAGGCGAACCGCTTCGGCTCCTGCTGGGTGTACCGGCCGAGGTCCTCGAACCACTCCAGGCTCGCCTGCGCGGCGCGCTGTGTGCTGAGCACGACCGGTTGCCGTTCCTGTTCGTAGGCGGCCAGCGCGGTCGGCAGGTCGGGCTGCTCGTGCAGGCAGGCGGCCAGCGCCAGCGCGTCCTCCATGGCCAGCTTCGTGCCCGAACCGATCGAGAAGTGCGCCGTGTGCGCGGCATCGCCGAGCAGCACCACGTTGCCGGTGTGCCAGGTCCGCGTGCGCACGGTGCTGAAGTTGATCCACTTGGAGTTGTTCGGCACCAGCTCGTGGCCGTCCAGGACCTCGGCGAACAGCTCCTGGCACGCCCGCACGCTGACCAGGTCGCTGCGACCGGGCGGCAGGTCGGGCGCGTGGAACCCGGCGCGGCGCCACACCCGGTCGTGCATCTCCACGATGAACGTGCTCATCTTCGCGTCGAACGGGTAGCCATGGATCTGCATGACACCAAAAGGCGTCCGCAGAACGTGGAACTTGAACGAGTCGAAGACCAGGTCGGTGCCCAGCCACATGAACTTGCAGTGCCTTGTGTCCACAGTGGGCTGGAACCGGTCGGCGAGCGCGGACCTGGTGCCGCTGTTCACCCCGTCGGCGGCGAGCACGAGATCATGGTTGGCGCGCAACAGGTCCAGGTCGGGGGCCACGGAGTTGAAGTGCAGCAGCACGCCGAGGTCCGCACACCGTTCCTGGAGCACCTGCAACAGGCGCTTGCGGCTGATCGCGGCGAACCCGTTGCCGCCACAGGTGATCACCTCGCCGCGGAAGTGCACGTCGATGTCGTCCCAGCGGGCGAACTCGGCGGAGATCCGCTTGTAGACCACGGGATCGCCGTGCTCGATGCCGCCCAGGGTCTCGTCGGAGAGCACCACGCCGAAGCCGAAGGTGTCGTCGGCCGCGTTGCGCTCCCACACGGTGATCTCGTGCGTGGGATCGAGCTGTTTTATCAGCGCCGCGAAGTACAGCGCTCCCGGACCGCCGCCGACACAAGCGATGCGCATGCCCGCCTCCTCAGCCGTACAGCGCCCTGGCGATGATCGTGCGTTGCACCTCGGACGCGCCCTCGTAGATGCGTGGTGCACGCACCTCGCGGTACAGGTGTTCCAGCCGGTGACCGCGTTGCAGGGCACGGGCCCCGTGCACCTGGATCGCCGTGTCCACGGCCAGTTGCGCGGTCTCGGTGGCCATCAGCTTGGCCATGGCCGACTTCGCGGCGACCTGCTCCTCGCCCCGGTCGTAGGCGCTCGCGGCGGCGTAGACCAGCAACCGGGACGCCTCCAGCCGGGTCGCGACCTCGGCCAGCGGGTGGGACACGGCTTGCAGGTCCTTCAACGGGGCGCCGAAGGCGTTGCGCTCGGCGGTGTGCGCCACCGCGAGGTCCAGCGCGGCCTGTGCCATGCCGACGGCGAACGCGCCGACGCTGGGCCGGAACAGGTTCAACGTGCCCATGGCCACGCGGAAGCCGCGGTCCAGCTCACCGAGCAGGTCCCCGGGGCCGACCGGAACGCCGTCGAAGCGCAGGCGTCCGATCGGGTGTGGCGCCAGCAGGTCGAGGTGCTCGCCGGTGAGCCCGGGCCGGTCCGCCGGTACCAGGAAGGCGCTGACACCGCGGGCGCCCGCCTCCGGGGTGGTGCGGGCGAAGACGGTGTAGAAGTCGGCCTCCGGCGCGTTGGAGATCCACACCTTCTCGCCGGTCAGCCGCCAGCCCGCGCCATCGGGCTCGGCGGCCAGTTCCAGTGCCGCCGCGTCGGAGCCCGCGGCGGGTTCGGTCAGCGCGAAGGCGGCGACCGCCTCACCCGCGGCGACGGCGGGCACCCAGCGGCTGATCTGCTCATCCTGCCCGGATTGCACGACCGGGTAGGTGCCCAGTCCCTGCAACGCCAACGCGGTTTCGGCCTCGGTGCACTCCTGGGCCAGCGCTTCGCGCAGCAGGCACAGGTCGAGCGCGGCCACCTGCCGCTCGCCGGGGAACAGCCGCGCGAGCAGCCCGTGCTCGCCCAGGGCCTTGACCAGCGGGCGGTTGACCGCGCCCTCGGCGCCCTGCTCGGCGAGCGGGCGCAGTTCGGTGCGGGCCAGTTCGCGGACCCGCCCGGTGAGGGTCCGCTGCTCGGCGGTGAGGGCGAACATGTCAGCGGCCCTGCCACTTCGGCGGACGCTTGGCGTTGAAGGCCGCGTGGAACTCCCGGTAATCCTCGGTGTTCATCAGCAGGGCCTGGGTCATCGCCTCCAACTCCAGGGCACCGGACAGGCTCATGTCCAGTTCCTTGGTGAGCAACGCCTTGGTCTGCGCGTAGGCCTGGAACGGGCCCTCGGCCAGGCGCCTGGCCAGCTTGTCGGTGGCGGCGTCCAGGTCCTCCGGCTCGACCAACTCACTGACCAGGCCGTACCGGTCGGCTTCCTCGGCGGGCAGCGAGTCGCCCAGCATGAGCAGCTTGGTGGCCCGCCCGAGCCCGACCAGGCGGGGCAACAGGTAGGCCGCGCCCATGTCGGCCCCGCTGAGCCCGACCTTGGTGAACAGGAACGCGAACTTGGCGGTCCTGGCCACCACCCGGAAGTCGGCGGCCAGCGCGAGCACGGAGCCCGCACCGGCCGCCGTGCCCTGGATCGAGGCGATCACCGGGATCGGGCACTCGCGCAGCCCGCGGATGACCTCGCCGGTCATCCGAGTAAAGGCCAGCAACTGGTCCGGGGCCATGTCCAGGGTCTCGCCGATGATCTCGTTGACGTCCCCGCCCGAGCAGAACGAGCGGCCCTGGCCGCGCAGCACCAGCACGCGGGTGTCGCCCCGGTGCGGCAGCTCGGTCAGCAGGTCGCGCAGGTCGGCATAGGACTGGAAGGTCAGCGCGTTGAGCTTGTCGGGCCGGTCCAGGGTCACCGTGGCGACCCCGTCCGCGCGCTCGACCTGGAAGTGCCGCCAGTCCTCGGTGAACGGCACGGAACCTCGGAACCCGCTCATGCTCCGACGGTATCACGCATCAATGACGGTCGTCACGAGTGCGATATACCGAACCAGCGGGTGAGCTGTTCGCGCAGCGGCTCGGCATCCCCGCTGCGCCAGGCGATCTGACCGTCCGGGCGGACCAGCAGCGCGCGGTCCGAGACCTGCTCGCACCGGCCGGTGACCACCTCCACCCGATCCGACCAGCCCTCGGCGACGGCCCGCAGCCCCGGGTCGTCGGCCAGGTCGAGCAGCAGGCCGCGTCCGGTGCGTTGCAACTCGCCGACCCGAGGTCCCCCGTCCAGGGAGAGATCCGGACAGAACGGTCCGAGGTCGAGATCGCCCATCGCGGCGGTCAGCCACCGGTTGGCGTCCTCGTGGTCGAGCAGGCCGCTGACCACGTCCCGCAACGCGCTCACGTGCGGGCCGGGGCTGAGCAGGGCCACCGAGGCGCGTTGCAGTTCCAGTGCGCGGGCGGCCACCGGGTGCCGCTCGACGGTGTAGGTGTCGAGCAGGTCCGCACCGGCGAGCCCGCGCGCGACCGCGGCGAGCTTCCAGCCCAGGTTCACCGCGTCGCACAGGCCGAGTCGCAGCCCCGGCCCACCCCACGGCGAGTGCACGTGTGCCGCGTCCCCGGCGAGCAGCACCCGACCCCTCCGGTACGAGTCGGCCTGGCGGGCGTTGTCGGTGAACCGGGTGACGGCCCGCACCTCGGTGACCTGCACCTGCGTGCCGCTGAGCCTGCGCAGGCTGCGTTGCAGCTCCTCCCTGGTGATCTCGCTGTCACGGTGGAGCGGCGGCCCGTCGAACTCCAGGGTCATGACGCGTCCCGGCATCGGGCCGTGCACGAGCAGCCCGTGCTCCTTGCGGAACCAGCCGTGCGGGTGGAACTCCGGGTCGTCCAGTTCTACCACCGCCTGGTAGCCGGTGCTGATCCCGTCCGTGCCGGGGAAGCCGAACCCGGCGAGCTTGCGCACCGAACTGCGACCCCCGTCGCAGCCGACGATCCAGTCCGCGTCCAGCTCGTACCGGCCGTCGGGTCCCTGCACGGTGTCAAGGTCGACCAGGGTGTGACCGCGCCTGAGGTCCACACCGAGTTCGACAGCACAGGCGGCGAGGTCGGCCTCCAGCTGCTGCTGCGGAATCATCACCGTGCCAGGGCCGCCGGTGAGCACGAACATGCCCGCGAAGTGGCCCGCGCCCGGTTTTCCCTTGGCCAGCAAGCTGTCCGGGTGCACTGGTCGCGGCGTGAACGGCCACGCCCCGGCGTCGGGCGGGGTGAGCCCGCGCCGGTCCAGCAGCTCCGCACCGCGTCCCGTGACGGCACCCGCCTTGGGCCTGCGGTCGATCTCGGTCAGCCGTTCCAGCACGATCGGTCGCACGTGGTTGAGCGCGAGCTCGCAGGCCAGCATCAGCCCGACGGGGCCGCCTCCCACGACCACCACCGAGCTCATGCCGCACACACCGCCGGGGCACCGAACCAGCGGGCGAGCGAGTCGGTCAGCGGTCCGGGCTGGTGCGTGTTCCCGGTGGCGAGCCAAGCCGTGTAGCCGTCCGGCCGGATCAACAGCGCCGACAGTCCCGTGTCGTCCACAGTGGACGCATGAACCAGGTCGATCCGGTCCAGCCAGGGCGTGACCTGCTGCGTACCCGCGAAGTCGAGCAGCACGCCGCGTCCGCCGTGCAGCAGGCGGGACAGGGTGGTCGGTCGTCCGTCGACGAGCAGGTCCAGGTTCGGCGCGAGCCTGCCCAACCACGGGTGTGCGTCCTCGACCGGGGCGCCCATGTCGTACCGGGTCTCCACGCCGGTGGCCAGCTCCGCCAGGTATCTCCGCACCTGGCCCAGCTCCCCCAGCTCGGCGAACAGTTCCCGGACCGGGGCGAACCGGCTGTCCGTAGCGCCAAGCACGGCCTGCGCCTGGGTGTGCAGCAGGACGCGGGCACCGGCGGCGTGCCGCTCGCTGTGGTAGGTGTCCAGCAGGTCAGGTGAGACCTCACCGCGCAGCACCGCGGCGAGCTTCCAGCCGAGGTTCGTGGCGTCGGCCAGCGCCAGGTTCACACCCTGGGCGCCTGCGGGCGGGTGGATGTGCGCGGCGTCGCCCGCGAGCAGCACACGACCGCTGCGGTACGCGTCGGCCTGCCGTGCGGCGTCACTGAAGCGTCCGATCCAGATCGGGTCGGTCAGCTCCACGTGCCTGCCCAGGTTGTGGTCCACAATGGACTGCAACTCGGCGAGGGTCGGCTCCTCCGTGCGGTCGGTCACCGGGTCGTCCACCAGCACGCGCACGTAGCCGGGCCGTGGGATCACCACGACCGTCCCGTTCGGACCGTTGTTCACACCGAAGGACATCGCGCCGAAGTCGGTGGGCACGACGTCACCGAGCAGCCAGTGGTTGGCCGCATCCGTACCGGGGAACGGGATCCGCGCCAGCTTGCGCACCGCACTGCGCGAGCCGTCGCAGCCGACGAGCCAGCGCGCGGTCAGCTCTCCGTCGTTGATCGTCACGCTCTCGCCGTCCTGCTGGAAGGCGCGCAGCTCGTGTCCGCGCAGGACAGTCACCCCCAGCTCGATGGCACGCTGCTCGAGCAGCTCCTCGACGCGGGTCTGCGCGATGCCGAGCGTGTACGGGTGGTCCCAGCCCAACTGCGTGAGGTCGATCGGGGTGGCCAAACCCCCGAAGCTCGTCACCGGAACCTTCGGCCCCTCGGCCAGGAACCGCTCGGCAAGTCCGCGCCGGTCCAGCAGGTCCAGGCTGCGCGCGTTGAGGTTGAACCCCCGGCAGAACGGGGACCGCTGCTCCGCACGCTCCAGCACCACCACGTCGGCACCAGCCACTGCCAGCTCGCAGGCCAGCATCAGCCCGGCAGGTCCGGCCCCGACGACCACCACATCCCTCACTGCTCCCCCTCCGGTGTCCAGGTCCACGCCTCGTCCGTCGGCCACAGCAGCGTGCCGTCGGCGATCTCCTCGATCGTTGCGCCGATCCAGTCCAACTCGGCCCGCGCCATGCTCAGCGCGTACTCGACCTCGATCATGAACAGTCGCGGCGTGCCGCGGTCCTCCAGCACCGCACGCAGCACCTCCTCGCTCTTCGCGATGTGCTCGCGCACGTGGCCCGCGCGCTCGCTCAGCGCGTCGATCGCCTGCGGCTTGGGCAGCGCTCCGAGGTAGGTCACCGCCGCCACGAACTTCGGGTACTCGTTGATCGGCACCCGCAGGAGTTCGTCAACCCACCGGACGAACTCCGCCCGGCCGAGATCGGTCTGCTGGTAGATCGTGCGCTCGGGCCGCTTGCCGTCCTTGACCACCTCGCGCTCGCCGATCCAGCCCTCGCGCTCCAGCGCCTGGACCACGTCGTACAGCGAGCCGTTGGTGATCTTGAAGCTGCCTCCCTTGTAGCGATCCTTGAGCGTCACCCCGATCTCGTACGGGTGCATGGGCCGCTCCAGCAGCAGGCCGAGCACGGCCAGTGCCAGCGGGTTGCTGATCTTGCGCTTCACAGTCGCTCCCAACTAGTCGGCACCGACTATACGGGAGCGGGTAGGTGGGTGGCTAGGGGGTGGGGGCGTGCCGGGGGTGCGGGGTGTCGGGGTGGTTTTGTCTGGGGCCCCTGGCGATGGGCGGTAATCGGGGAGTCGGGGCGTGGAATGCCGCCCCGATTTCGCCGGGCAGCGTAGCCCATCGCCTCCCCCAGAAAAAACCACCCCTGGGGTTTGGTGATTGTTGGCCGCCGCCCCTTTTTCCACTCTTCTGTGTCCGGGATTCGGTGCCGCGAGGCGCGCGTTCATCGTCACTCTTTGCGCGCGGCAATTGGCTGCCCTTTTTCGCCCGTTCATGTCCGGCATTCGGCCCCACGAGGTCTGTGCGCCCATCGCCTCTCTTCATGTCCGGCAATCGCCCCACTTTCACTCTTCCGCGTCGACTATTCGGCGCCGCGAGGCGCGCGCGTCCATCGTCACTCTTCACGGACGGCAATCGGTCACCATTTCACCCTTTCGTGTCGGCTATTCGGAGTAGAATCGGTGGCATGGGGAAGGTGGAGATCGCGCGGGCAGTCTTGGCGGCTGAGGTCGCCAAGCGGACGCTCGATCACGCGCAGCTTCGCCTGATCGCGGAGTTGGATGATCCCCACGAGTTGGCATTGCTGCTGCGCATTCCGTTGGGCGCCGCGCGGCGGAAACTGGACCAGGCCGCCGCGCTGGATCGGCTTCCCGTTGTGGCGGGGTTGCTGCGGGATGGGTTGGTGGATCTGGACCGGTTCGAGGTGGTGCGCAAGCGGACCGAGAACCTGGATGCGGAGCAGGCTCGGGCGGTGGATGCCGGGCTGACCGGGGCCGCCGAGTGGACCACCCAGGAACTCAAGGCCGAGACCGATCGGCTGGTCTGCCTGGTGGATCCGGAGGGTGCGCAGCGGCGGCACGTGCGG
The DNA here is from genome assembly GCF_000525635.1 of Kutzneria viridogrisea DSM 43870. Lineage (NCBI taxonomy): Bacteria > Bacillati > Actinomycetota > Actinomycetes > Pseudonocardiales > Pseudonocardiaceae > Kutzneria > Kutzneria viridogrisea. The sequence continues at coordinate 3,799,671 of NZ_CP007155.1, read as the reverse complement.
GCGGTGCGGAAGTCTTCGCAGGTGGGCTATCGGTCGATGCCGGATGGGATGGCGTTGCTGACCGCGTACCTGGATGCGGTGCCCGCGCGGGTGATCTTCGATCAGATCACCGCCGATGCGGAGAGCCTTGATGATGACCGGTCCTGGGGTGAGAAGCAGGCCGATGTGTTCATCGACCGGATGCTGGGCAGCGGCCGACCGGTGACTGTGCACACCGATCTCACGATTTCCGCGAAGACGCTCATTGGACTAACTGAGGAGCCGGGGTACATTTCCGGGGTGGGGCCGGTGGAGGCGGCTACCGCGCGGGAGATCGCCGCGCAGGGGGACTGGCGGAAAGTTCTCGTGGATGAGGTCGGGATGCCGGTGGGGGTGGGGCGGAAACGGTATCGACCACCTGAGGCGTTGAAGGAATTCGTGCGGGTGCGGGATCGGGTGTGTCAGGCGCCGGGGTGTATGCGGCCTGCGGCGCGGTGCGAGATCGACCACGCGCGGGGATTCGCCTCGGGTGGGGTGACGGAGGCGCGCAATCTTGGGCCGTTTTGCGAGGTGCACCATTATGTGAAGACGATTGGGTTGTACCGGTTCACCCGAGAGTTGGATGGGACCCGGCACTGGACCACCCCGCTGGGGTTCGTCTACACCACCCGGCCCAAGCCCATCGCGGAACCCGACCCGCCCTGACAGGGAGGGCGAGAGGCGGGGCACCAGGCCTCAGCTCACGGCACCGATCTGCTTCATGAAGGTGAGGTTGTCCTCAATGTGCGCATTGGTGGCGATCCGCCCGTCGCGAATGCCGTACACATCGGTGGCGATGAAGTCGACGGCCTGCCCGGTGCCGGTCCTGCCGCCGAACGTGCCGGTGAAATGGCCACGGAATCGGAGCCGCGCAGTGACGGAATCGCCGGCGACGAGAACCTGGGTCAGTTCCGCGGACAGGTCGGGAATCGCGGTGTGAAAACCCTCGGAGGCGGCGAGCGGGCCGGGAATTCCCTGCGGGCGACCAGGCGGCAGGGTCAGGTCGGTGAAGTCGGCGGCCAGGGAGCGGTCGAGCCATTCGCGGCGGCCGGTGCTCCAGAAGGTGTCGAAGTACTGGGCAGCACGGACGGCGGCACGGGCCTTGTCCTGGGCGAGCGAGGAGTCGACGGTCAGCGACAGGGGTTGCACCACACCGGGTGTCGAGTCGGGGAGCTGCTCGGCCGGGGAGCAGGCGCCCAGCGACAGCGCGGCGAGCACGGCAGCGGCGACCAACGGGGCAGTTCTGTTCAGCACGGGATTCCACTCCTCGAATTCGGTGTACCCGACCGAGTCTGTGGTTACGGCCCGCAGAGGTCAAAGACGCAATTCCTATCGGGGTCAGAACTCCGGCGAATAGCTCCGTTCGCGGTACAGGCCGAGCGCGGACAGCACGGGTGCGTCGCTGTACTGGAAGACGTCGAGATCGGATTCGGCGGACACGGTGACGGGCGTCCACGAGGGAATCGCGAACACGTCGCCCGCGGCGACCTCGTGCCGGGTGTCGCCGAGGGCGATCGATCCGCTGCCGCGGAGCACGACGCCCACCGCGGAGCCGACGCGCTGCCGGGTGAGCGGCTGGTTCCCGGCGAGGAACCGGTGCATCTCACAGCGCAGCGTGGGCAGCACGTCGCGCCCGCTCACCGGGTCCACGAACCGCACGGCGGACCGGCCGGTGTCCTGGTCGAGTTGGGCGGTCAGCGCACGGTCGGTGTCAGCCCACCGGTACGTGAGCAGCGCGGAGTGGGGGCGCACGGGAACCTCGCCGACGGGCACGATGCCGGGCGCGCAACCGTAGCGCCGTTCGGAATCGGACCGCTCGGCGGTGGCGTCGGCGGGACTGCCGTCACCGGGCTCGAAGAACACGGCGTCCAGGTAGTGCACCAGCGGCACGTCGAGCCCGTCGAGCCAGGCCATCGGCTCCGCACCGGTGTTGTGGTGCTCGTGCCAGGTCCAGCCGGGGGTGAGCACCAGGTCACCGGCCTCCATGGCGATGGGATCGCCGTCGACCAGGGTGAACACCCCCGATCCGGACAACACGAAGCGCAGCGCGGAGGGCGAGTGCCGGTGCGCGGGTGCGACCTCCCGACCGTTGAGGTACTGGATCCCGGCCCACAGGGTGGGCACCGCGTACGGCGCACCAGCCAGGCCGGGATTGGCCAGGGACAGCACGCGCCGGTCGGAGGTGATCAGCTCGCCGGAGCGTTCAGCCAGTGCGCTGAGATGCTTGCCGCGCCACACGAACGGCACGGCCCGCGGGTTCGGCTCGGCGGTCATCAGGCCGGTCAGTTCCCACAGCGGTTGCAGGTCGTGCTCGGCCAGGTCGGCGTAGAAGGCGTCGATGCCCTCGTCGTCACTGGAGAAACGCGTCGTCGGCACGAGGACCAAGCCTAGTCACAGCACGGTAAGTTCGGCGATCTTCCAGGTGCCGTCGACGTTGCGCGCGACAACGGACAGTTGGGCCGACACCGAGGTGTGCTGATTGTTGTCCCCGCGCACGGCCTGCTGGTCGAGGAACACCAGCGCGGTGGCGCGGTCACCGGACAGTTCGCTGACACCGACGGAGCGCACGGCCGTCACCAGCACGAGCTTCTGCGCGGTGGCCTGCTCACGGACCTTGCCGAACAGCTGTTCGTACTGCCGCACAGCGGAGTCGATCAGGACGTTCCTGGCGGCCTGTTCGGTGCGCGCGGTGTCGTTGTAGTCGTAGGAGAACGCCGATTGCACGGCCTCGCCGACCTTGGCCACCACGGCGGCGGTTGTGGCGGTGTCGACCAGCGCGGTGTTGTCGATCTTCCGGACCTGCCCTGCGGACACCGCGAACCAGACCGCGGCCGACACCGCGAGCACGACCACCGCCACCAGCGCCTTCACCCGCTCACCCCGATCGCCTGCACGGCACGGACTTTCCAGTCGTCACCGGCTTTGGTCAGGGCGGCGTCCAAACGACTGCGGCGCACACTGGGCTTGCCGCCCTCGGGAGTTGCCGTGACCTCGACGGCGACGAGCACATCGGCGGTCCCGGCTCGCAGGTCGAGGCGGCTCACGGCGGCGCCGAGGACCTTCGCCGTGGTGGTGGTCCTGGTCGACTGGGTGGTGCGCAGGTCGCTGTCGTGGTTGCGGGTCAGCTCGTCCAACAGATCCCCGGTGGACACGCGTTGCCACTGGGTGAGCCCCTCCTCGGCGGACCGGTAGTCGAGCGTGTTCAGCGTGATCACCTGTCGCTGTCCCGCGGCGAGCACGGAGTCACGGGCCTGGGCGTAGGCGAGGTCGCCGTTGGTGGCGGCCGACCACCACTGCCAGCCGAACCACACGGCGGCCAGCACGGTCACGAGCGCGAGCACCTTCATTTCACCCCCAGGAGCTGGGCCAGGTCACGGGGCCCGGGGTCCTGCAACGCGCCGAGCGCGCCGGGCAGCGGCTGCTGTTGTGCCGCAGCCGGGGTCCCGCCGCTGAGTTGGGGCATCCCGCCGTACGGCACGTTCTGCGATCCGCGCACGGCGATCGGGCTGTTCGGCGGCTCGGCGCAGTACGCCTTGTCGTTGGCGGGCAACGGGTTCAGGTCGTTGGCGGGCCGCTCCCTTGTGGACTCGTAGCCCTTGGTGCAGGGGAACGGGTTGAAGAAGTTCAGGATCAGTCCGAGGTGGCCGGTGCCGTCCGGGGACAGGCCGGGGGTGAACGCGGTGATCACCGGGTAGGCGACGAGCAGCTCCTCGATGCCCGCACGCCTGCTGGAGGTGATCGCGGTGGTGGTGAACAGGTTGGCCAGCAACACGCTGAGGTTCTGCCCGGAGCCGCGCAGGATGTCGTCCACGGGCAGCGCGGCGGCCGGGGTCACGCTGATCAGCGCGCGCAGGTCGGGATCGGACTTGCGCAGTTGCTGGGCGATCAACGCCAGGGAGGAGCTGAACGAGGTGATGAGCGCGGAGTCCTGGCGCTGCGTGTCGAGCACCGTGCGGCCACTGGACAGCAACTGCTTGGCCTGGGCCAGGTGCCGGTTGGCCGTGTCGGTGAGCGAGCGGGCGTTGTCCAGCAGCCGTTGGAGATCCGGTCCGGTCCCGGCGAAGGACTTGTCCAGTTCGTCCACCACGGTGCGCAGGGAGTCGGCGGGCACGCTGCGCACGAGCGAGTCGAGGTTGCTCAGGACCTGGTCCGCGCCGGGCGGCAAGGTGCTGCGGTCCTGCGGGATCACCGAGCCGTCGACGAGGTAGGGCGGCTTGTCCTCGCCGGGTTCGAGGTCCACGTACTGCTCCCCCACCGCAGACCTGTTGGCCACCACGGCCTTGCTCGCGGCGGGGATCGGCGGCGCCGAGGAGTCGATGCGCAGCACGGCTTCCACGCCCGAGCCGGTGAGGTCCAGCGCCTGCACGCGGCCGACCGTGACGCCCCGGTAGGACACCTCGGCGTTGGTGAAGATCCCGCCGGAGTCGGCCAGGTGCAGGCGGACCTGGTAGCCGGTGTCGCCGAGGTAGCGCCCCAGCCCGGCGTAGCGGGCCCCCGCATAGGTCAGGCCGACCACGGCGATCAGCACAAAAACCGCTACCTGCCAACGGGTTCGGCGAGCGATCACCGGCCACCCCCGAGCAGCGAGCCGAGCAGGTCGAGCAGGGTGCCCCCGGGTTTGCGCTGGGGCACCGGCTGGCTGGGCAGTGGCAGTGGCACGGGCTTGGGCGGGCTGACCGGGCTCGGGACCTGGATCAGCGGCTGGTTGCCCGCGGTCAGCGCGCGCACCAGACCGGACAGGTCCAGGTCGAAGCGGATGTCGGAGTTGAAGTAGTCGCCCTTGATCGCGTTGGCGGCGTAGTCGGTGAACGGGTACGTGGCCAGGTACTGCACGGCGATCGGCAGTTTGGCCCCGGTCTCGGCCAGCTTGCCCAGGATCGGCGCGAGCTGCTGGAGGTCGGCGACGAGATCGGCACGGGTCTTGTGCACGGTGTCGACGGCCACTGTGGACAGTGCGTCGAGCGAGCGCAGCATGCTGGTGAGCTGGTCGCGCTGCTGGGTGATCACTTGCAGTCCAGGGGCGAGGTGGTCCAGGGCGGTGGCCAGATCGTCCCGCTGGGCGGCGACCGCGGCCGACAGCCTGTTGATCGCGTCAATGGCCTTGACGATCCTGTCCCGCTGGCCGTCCAGGGTGCCCACCACGGAGTCCACTGAGGACAGGAACGAGCGGATCTGCGCCTCGTTGCCGGTCATTGCGGAGTTCAGCTCGCGCACGATGCTCTGCAACTGCCCGAGGTTGCCGCCGTTGAGCAGCAGCGACAGCGCGCCGAGCACCTCCTCGATCTCGGGGCTGCGGTTCGTCCGCTCCTTGCTGATCACCGCCCCGTCGGCGAGCCGCCCAGTGCCGTTCGGCGGGGCCACCAGCTGCACGTACTTCTCCCCCAGCAGGCTGGACTGCCCGAGTTCGGCACGGGCCTCGGCGGGCACGGCGACCGAGCCGTTGACGGCCAGGTGCACCAGCGCGGTCTTGTTGTCCGCAGCCAGTTCGATGCGTTCGACCCTGCCCACTGGCACGTCGTTGACCTTCACGCTGGCCTGCGGGACCAGGTCGAGCACGTCGGCGAACTCGGCCGTGACGCGGTAGGGATGATCGCCCAGGTCGGCACCGCCGGGCAGGGGCGTGTCGTACAGGCCGGAGTATCCGCAGCCCGCCAGCAACGCGGTCAGCGGCAGCAGTGTCCACACGCGACGGTTCACCGGCCACCGCCGATCGGCAGTGGCAGCGGCGGCAGCTTGCCCTGTTGCAGTGCGGCGAGGATGTCGGCCGCCGATGGCAGGTGCAGGGTGCCGTCCAGCAACGGGGCGAGCTGCTTGCACAGGTCGCCGAGCACCTGGGGCAGCTGGGTCGGCGTGGAGCGTTGCAGCAGTTGGCAGAGCATCATCGTGGGTGGGTAGGTGAGCTCGTTGATGTTGCCGCGCACGGCGATCGAGCCGGAGGCCGCGTCGTAGGCGTTGATGAAGTTGGTGGCGGCGGTCGGCGCCACGTCAAGCACCTCGGCCAGCGCCGCACGCTGGTCGACCAGTGCCTTGGACACCGCCGTCAGCTTGTCCACATTGGACTGCACGAGCCCCTTGTTGTCGGTGACGAACTTCTGCACCTGGCCCAGCGCCGAGGCGAGCGAGGTCAGCGCGGCGCCGAACTGGTCGCGGTCGGCGGCCAGGAAACCCGAGGCATCGGCGAGCTGCCTGTCCAGCTGACGCACCTGGTCGTCGCTGGCCGCCAGCAGGGTGCTGACCTTGTTCAGGTTGTCCACGGTGCCGAAGAGGTCGTCCTTGCCGGTGTTCAGCGTGGCCGAGGCGGAGCTGAGCTGCTTGATCGCCTGGTTCAGGTCCTCCCCGGTACCCGCCAGCGTGGCGGCCGCGGTGGACAGGAGGTTGGACAGGGCTCCTGACTTGTTCGCCCCGTTGGGGCCGAGCGCGGCGCTGAGGTCGTTGACGCTGCGGAACAACTGGTCCAGCTCCACCGGGCTGGCGGTGCGCTCACGCGGGATCACGGCCGTGGACGCCAGCTTGGCGCCGCTGTCGTAGGCGGGCGTGAGCTGCACGTACCGGTCGCTGACCAGGCTGGGGGCGATCACCACGGCGTGCACCGCGGCCGGGATCTCCACCGCACTGTCCACGGTGAACTCGACGCGGACCTGACCGCCCTGCGGCACGACGGAGTCGATCTGACCGACCTTGACGCCCAGCACGCGCACGGCCGAGCCCGCGTACAGGCCGATCGCCTTGTCGAAGTAGGCGGTGATCCGGGTGGCGCTGGCGCCCCGCACCCACCAGAACGCGGAGGCCAGCAGCAGCGCGACCACACAGGCAAGGGCCAACAGCGACGCGGGTCTCATTTTCCACCGACCAACGGTGTGGTGCAGCCGCCGGGGTTGAACTCCAGCCCGGCCGTGGTCTGCGCGGGCGGCAGCAGCCCGCAGATGTAGCCGTCGAACCAGCGGCCGGTGCCGATGGTGTTGTTGAAGACGCGGACGAACGGGGCCAGCGAGGCCAGTGCGCGGCTGAGGTTGTCCTGGTTGCGGGCGAGTACCCCGGTGAGCTGGTCGAGTTGGTTCAGCGCGGGCTTGAGCTGTTCCTGGTTGTCGGCGACCAGCCCACTGAGCTGGGCGGCGAGGTTCTGCGTTCCGGTCAGCAGCGAGCTGATCGCCTGCTTGCGGTTGCGCACCTCGCCGAGCAGCAGGTTGCCGTCGGCCAGCAGCTTGCCGATCTGGTCGTCACGACTGGCCACGGTGGAGGTCAACTGGTTGGTGCCCGACAGCAGGCCGGTGAGCTGCTGGTCGCGGGAGGCGATCGTGCGCGACAACCCGGTGAGCCCGCTCAGCGCCTGCTTGAGCGGTCCGGGCGCGTTGCGCAGCGAGTCGGCGACCACCTGGAAGCTGGTGGCCAGCTTGTCCGGGTCGATCGCGCCGACGGTGCTGGCCAGTTGGTCGATCGCGTCGGTGACGTCGAACGGGGACAGGGTGCGGTCCTTGGTGATCGGCTGGCGCGGGTCCTGGGCGGCGGTGCCCTCGGGGGCGAGGGCGAGGTACTTGTCCCCGAGCACGGTCTTGATCTGGATCGAGGCGGTGCTGTGGTCGCCGATCCAGGTGTCGCGGACCCGGAAGTCCACGAGCACCTGGTTGCGTGCCAAGGAAACCCGGCGCACCTCGCCGACCTTCACCCCGGCGACGCGCACCTCGTTGCCCGTGACGAGCCCGGCGGACTCGCTGAAGTAGGCGCTGTAGGTGGTGCCGCCGCCGATGATCGGCAGGTCCTCGGCGTTGAACGCGGCGAGCACGCCCAGCCCCAGCGTCAGTACGGTGACCAGGCCGATCACCGTCTCCCTGCGCGCGTCACGTCGTCTCACGGTCCGCACCTCGCGGGCATCTGGGAGTCCGGGAACGGCACGATCGGCACGGACAGGCCCAGCTCGCCGATCTTGACCGTGCCCGACATCCGGCACAGGTAGTAGTTGAACCAGCTGCCGTAGCTGGCGGTCCGGGTGAAGGCCTGGAGGTTGCCTGGCAGCTTGTGCAGGAACGCGTCCAGGCTCGGATCGCTCTTGTTCAGCAGCTCGGAGACGGAGGCCAGGCCAGCGATGTCCTGCTGCACGGGCCTGCGCGCGTCGGCGAGCAGCCCGGCGGTGGCCGAGGCGAGCCCGTCCAGCGCGCTGATCGCCGAACCGATCGGTGCCCGGTCGGCGGCCAGCCCGGTGACCAGCTGCTGCACGTCGGTGATCAACCCGGCCAGCTCGGGTGTGCGGGCGTTGACCGTGGCCAGCACGGTGGTCAGGTTGTCGATCACCTTGCCGATCACCTGGTCCCGGTCGGCGATGGCCCCGGTGAGCGAGGCGGTGTGCGTGAGCAGACTGGTGATCGTGCCGCCTTCGCCTTGCAGCACCTGGATGAGCTCCCCGGCGAGCTGGTTGACCTGCTGCGGGGACAGCGCCTGGAACAGCGGCTTGAACCCGTTGAACAGCGCGGTCAGGTTCAGCGCGGGCTGGGTCCGCTCCAGCGGGATCACCGAGCCGGGGGCCAGCACGGCGTTGGCGTCACCGACATCGGTGCCCAGCGCGATGTAGCGCTGCCCCACGAGGTTGCGGTACTTGACGGTGGCCGTCGTGGCGGCGGGCAGCTTGCGGTCGGCGGCCAGCTCGAAGGTGATCCGCGCGTACTTGCGGTCGGTGACCTCGATCCGGGACACCTGGCCCGTCCGCACCCCGGCGATGCGCACGTCGTCGCCGGGGTTCAGGCCCGTGACATCGGTGAACACGGCCTGGTACGCCGTCGTCGAGCCGAGGCTGGTGTTGGCGATGGTGGCCGCGAGCACCCCGGTGAGCAGCACGGTGACCAGCGCGAACACGCTGATCTTGATCCCGGCGGCGAGCGTGCCCCTCATCGCAGGCCCACCTCCGCCCCGCGCAGCAACGGCCCCATCAGCAGGGCGCTCCACTGTGGACCGTTGGTCGGCGAGCCGCCCAGACCGGGAGCGAGCAAGGTGGACACCAGCTGCTGTTCGGCCGGGGAGCCCGGCAGGCTGGCCGCCGCGGGCTTGGTGGAGCCGTCCCTGATCGGCCCACCGGGTGGGTACTGCGGGAAGAGGTTGCCGCCACTGGCCTTCTGGTAGCACTGCGGCCCGCGGGTGTCCTGGTACTTCGGGGTGTCGACCCCGGGCTGGTAGGCGCCGCGACTGGCCGTGATGGTGAGCGTGAACTTGCCCATCTGCGGGTGGTCGGTGCCCTTGCCGAAGGTGAAGTCGGCGGTGGGCACCTGGTCGGCGAGTTGTCCCAGCACGCAGGGGTACTCCGGCGCGTACTTGGCCAGCACCTCCAGCGTGGGCCGCGCGGAGGCGGTGAGCCCGATCAGGTTGGCCTGGTTGACCCTCAGGAAACTGCCCAGGTCGACCGCCGTGGTGGTGACGGCCGCGTACAGGGTGCGCAGGTTGTCGCGCTGCTCCACCAAGGTCCTGCTGGTGGTCGTCAGGTCGGCCAGCGCGCGCAGTGCGTCCGGCGCGGCCTTGGCGTAGGTGTCGGCCACCTCGGGCAGCGCGGCGAGGTCGGCCGCCAGGTCCGGTAGTGCCGGGGTGAGCTCGCGCAGGAAGTTGTTGGCCTGCACCATCAACTGCCCGGCCTGCTTGCCGCGGCCGTCGAGGGCCTGTGCGAGTGCGTTGAGCGTGGTGGCCAGTTTCTGCGGCTGCACGGCCCGCAGCACCGGCAGCACGTCGTCGAGCACCTTGCCGATCTCGATGGCGGCACTGCTGCGATCCTGGCTGATCACGGCGCCAGCGGTGATCGGCCGACCGGGGTCGGGCGGCGGCACGAGCGAGACGTAGCGCTCGCCGAACAGCGTCTTGGGCAGCAGCCGGGCCGTGACGTTGTCCGGGATCCAGGCCACGCGATCAGGCCGCAGGGCCAGGTCCAGGACAGCTGTACGACCGTTCGTGCTGATTGTTCGCACCTCGCCCACGAGCACACCGCGGACCTTGACGTCAGCCCCGGGTTGCAGCTGGTTGCCCACGGCGTCGGTCTCCAGCCGAACCGGCACGACCGGGGTAAACGCCTTGCGGTACAACGCGATCGTGAAGGACACGAACAGGGCGACCACGAGCAGGAACACCACGCCCAGCACTTGGTAGCCCAGCCGTTGGCGGTTCATCCGGCGATCCGCACGGTGGTCGAGGCGCCCCAGATGGCCAGGCTGAGGAAGAAGTCCAGCACGGTCTGCGTGACGAGGGCGGCCCGCACGGCTCGGCCGACCGCGACGCCGACCCCGGCCGGTCCCCCGCTGGCGGTGTAGCCGTAGTAGCAGTGCACGAGGATCACCACGGAGCTGAAGACCAGCACCTTGCCGAAGGACCACAGCACGTCCTCCGGCGGCAGGAACAGGGCGAAGTAGTGGTCGTAGGTGCCCGCGGACTGCCCGTAGAACCACACGGTGATCTCGCGGGAGGCCAGGTAGGAGCAGAGCAGGCCGACCACGTAGAGCGGGATCACCGCGGCGACCCCGGCGATCACCCTGGTGGTGACCAGGAACGGCAGGCTGGGCACGCCCATGACCTCCAGGGCGTCGACCTCCTCGGAGATCCGCATCGCGCCGAGCTGGGCGGTGAACCCGCAGCCGACGGTGGCCGACAGGGCCAGCCCGGCCGACAGCGGCGCGACCTCGCGGGTGTCGAAGTAGGCGGAGATGAACCCGGTCAGCGCGGAGGTGCCGAGCTGGTTGAGCGCGGAATAGCCTTGCAGGCCAACGATCGTGCCGGTGAACAGGGTCATGCCGATCATCACGCCGAGCGTGCCGCCGATGATCGCCAGCGCACCGGAGCCGAAGCTGACCTCGCCGAGCAGCCGCAGGATCTCCCTGGGGTAACGGCGGATCGCGTACGGGGCCCAGGCGATGGCCTTGGCGTGGAAGGCCAACTGGCGGCCGAACTGCTCCAGGCCGTCGAGTGGCCTCGCGACGGTCAACAGGGCCCGGTCGGCCAGCGGCAGGTCGGCCACGGCGGTCACATCCCCTTCGGCGGCACGATCTGCAGGTAGATCCCGGTCAACACCACGTTGATCAGGAACAACAGCAGGAACGTGACCACGACGGCCTGGTTCACCGCGTCGCCGACCCCCTTGGGACCGGCCGAGGGGTTCAACCCGCGGTAGGCGGCGACGATGCCGGCCACGAACCCGTACAGCAGGGCCTTGATCTCGCTGATCCACAGGTCGGGCAACTGGGCGAGGGCGTTGAAGCTGGCCAGGTACGCGCCCGGGGTGCCGCCCTGCAACAGCACGTTGAACGTGTAGCCGCCGAGCACGCCCACCACGCTGACCACACCGTTGAGCAGCAGGGACACCGTCATCGCCGCGAGCACCCTCGGCACGATCAGCCGCTGTACCGGCGGCACGCCGAGCACCTCCATGGCGTCGATCTCCTCGCGGATCGTGCGCGCGCCGATGTCCGCGCACATCGCCGACCCGCCCGCGCCCGCCACCAGCAGGGCGGTGATCAGCGGGCTGGCCTGCTGGATGATCGCCAGCGCGCTGGCCGCCCCGGTGAAGGACTGGGCGCCGATCTGCTTGGTCAGCGAGCCCAGGTGCAGGGCGATCACCGCGCCGAACGGGATGGACACCATGGCCGTTGGCAGGATCGTCACGCTGGCGAAAAACCAGGACTGGCGCACGAGTTCGCGGAACTGGAACGGTCGGCGCGGCACGGCGCGCAGCACGTCCCAGCCCAGCGCGGAGATCCGGCCGACCTGGCGGAAGGCCGCCACGCCGAAGAAGGTCGGCACCGGGGCCGTCACGGCAGGGCCAGCGCGTGCGTGGCGGTGGCCCCGCCGTCGGCCACGAACTCCGCGCCCGTGCAGTAGGAACTCTCCTCACTGCCCAGGAACACCACCAGCTCGGCGATCTCCTCCGGCCGCCCGGCACGGCCGAGGGCCACCCGCTTGACCACTGGCGTCATGTCCACCTCCCGCCCGCCCAGCGCGCTGCGCACCATGTCGGTGTCGATCGCGCCCGGGTGCACGGAGTTGACCCGGATCCGGTGCGCGCCCAGCTCCACCGCGGCCACCTTGGTCATGCCGCGGATGGCGAACTTCGTCGCCGAGTAGGCCAGCAGGTACGGCATCGCGGCCAGACCCTCCACGGAGGACACGTTCACGATGGAGCCGCCACCGGCCCGCTTCATGCCCGGCACGACCGTGCGCATGCCCAGGAAGGTGCCGATCTGGTTGATCCGCACGAGCCGCTCGTAGTCGGCCAGCGTGGTCTGGTCCACCGCGGCGAAGTGCAGCACGCCCGCGTTGTTGACCAGCACGTCGAAGTGATCGAACTCCTCCGCTATTTGTTGCCAGTCGCCCTCGTCCCCCACGTCCAGGTGCAGGTACCTCGCCGCCTCGCCGAGCTCCTCGGCCAGCGCGGTGCCCAGGTCGTCGAGGACGTCGGCCAGGACGACCCGCGCGCCCTCGGCCACGTAGCGCCGGGCCGCGGCGGCGCCCTGGCCGCGCGCGGCCCCGGTGATCAGCGCTGTCTTGCCCGCCAGGCGTGCCATGCGCGGGCCTACATCATCTCGTCGGTCAGCGGCATGAGCACGGTCTTCAGCTCGGTGTAGTCCTCGAAGGCGCTGCGCCCGCCCTCGCGGCCCAGCCCGGACTGCTTGAAGCCGCCGAAGGGCACGTGCGGTTCGAGCTGGAACCCGTTGATGCCGATCGTGCCCGCCCGCAGCCGCCGCGCCAGCCGGAACGCGCGGCGCGCGTCGGCGGTGTAGATGCCCGCGCCCAGGCCGTAGTCCGTGTCGTTGGCGATGCGCACCGCCTCGTCCTCCTCAGTGAACGGCAGCACCGTGAGCACCGGGCCGAAGACCTCCTCGCGCGCGATCTCCATGGAGTTGTCCACCTCGGCGAAGATCGTCGGTGTCACGAAGTTGCCCGCGCCGTAGTCCCCGTCCATGCGCTCGCCGCCGGTGACCAGCCGCGCGCCCTGCTGCTGCCCGCGCTCGATGAAGCCCAGCACGCGCCCGAGCTGGCGCTCGTTGATCAGCGGACTGGCCAGCACGGCCGGGTCGAACGGGTCGCCGAAGGTCACGGCCCCGGCCATCATCTGCGCCGCGCCGAGGAATTCCTCGTACACGTCCCGGTGCACCAGCGCCCTGGTGTGCGCCACGCACGCCTGCCCGGACAGGCCCACCGTCACCATACCCATGGCGGTCATGCCCGCCAGCCCGATGTTCGGCGCGTCCGGGAACACGATGGCCGGGCTCTTGCCACCCAGTTCCAGGGAGACCCGCTTCATGGTGTCGGCGCTGGCCCGCACGATGCGCTGGCCAACGGCGCGGCTGCCGGTGAAGCTGATCTTGTCGACCAGCGGGTGGGTGATCAGCGCCTCGCCGGTGGGGTCGCCGGGCCCGGTCACCAGGTTGACCACCCCCTCGGGCAGACCGGCCTCCGCGAGCAGTTCCACCATGCGCACCACGCAGAACGTGGCGTACTCGGAGGGTTTCAGCACGACCGTGCAGCCCGCGGCCAGCGCGGGCGCGAGCTTCTGCGCGAACAGCACGAACGGGGCGTTCCAGGGCAGGATCGCCGCGACCACGCCGATCGGCTCGCGGAAGGTCATGGCCAGGTGGTCCCCGCCCTGGTGCGCGGGCAGGGTCTGGCCGCCGATCTTGTCGATCCAGCCCGCGTGGTGCTCGAAGATGTCGGCCGCGATGCCCACCGAGGTGGCGTAGATCCCGCCAAAGGACAACGGAACCCCGTTGTCCAGTGCCTGCAAGCGTTTCAGTTCCTCAGCGTGTTCGCGCAGCAGTGCCGCGTAGCGCAGCAGCACCGCGATGCGTTGCCCCGCCTTGGTCCTGGGCCACGGGCCCGCCTCGAACGCCTTGCTGGCCGCCCGCACCGCCTCGTCCACGTCGGCGGCCTCGGCCACCGCGAAGCTGCCCACGGCCTCGCCGGTCGCCGGGTGGTGGTGGGTCCAGGTCCGACCCTCCCGCCCCGGCCGCCACCGGCCGTCCACGTGCAGCAGTCCGTCCTTGAGCCCCACCGCTTCCCGGTGCGGCGTCACGGTGAGCGTCATGGATCCCTCCGTAGAGTCAGGACAGGGTCAGCACTTCCGTGCAGGCGAAGGTACGTTCGGGGTCGCGCTGGGCGAAGTACTCGCCGAGTTCGGTGAAGTCGGTCGCGGCGAACCTGCGCTCCACCACGGGTGCGGAGACCAGTGCCACCATGCCGCCGTACACCACGAAGAGCTGGCCGCTGATCGCCTGCGCCTCCGGACCGGCCAGGTAGGTCACGAACGGGGCGACGTGCTCCGGGGACAGCGGGTCCTGGCCCTGCGGTGCGGGGCCGAACACGTGCTCGGTCATCGCGGTGCGGGCGCGCGGGCAGATCGCGTTGGCGCGCACGCCGTAGCGGGCGAGCCCGCGCGCCGTGGCCAGGGTCAGCGCCACGATGCCCGCCTTGGCCGCGGCGTAGTTGGCCTGTCCGGCCGAACCGAGCAGGAACGCCTCCGAGGAGGTGTTGACCACCCGGCCGTACACCGGCGCGCCGTCCTTTTTGGACTTGTCACGCCAGTAGGCCGAGGCGTTGCGGGACAGCAGGAAGTGCCCGCGCAGGTGCACACGGATGACGGTGTCCCACTCCTCGTCGGACATGCTGAACAGCATCCGGTCGCGCAGCACCCCGGCGTTGTTGACCAGCACGTGCAGGCCGCCGAACCGCTCGACCGCGGTGGACACCAGTTCGTCCGCTGTGGACCGTTCGGACACGTCTCCCCTGACCAGCAATGCCTTGCCGCCCAGTGCCTCGATCTCGTCCACCACATCCGCCGCGTCCGGCGAGACGTCGCCGAGCACCACCGAGGCGCCCGCCGCGGCCAACGCCAGTGCCTCGGCGCGACCGAGTCCGGCCCCGGCCCCGGTGACCACGGCGACCTTGCCATGCAGGCCCATGTCCGGCTCCTAGTCGAAGGTGATCATCTGGCGGATCAGCGGGGCGCCCGCGCGCAGGGTGCCAAGCGCGTCGTTGACCTCCGACAGCGGCAGCCGCCTGCTGATCATGCCCTCCAGGTCGAGCCGCCCGGCCCGCCAGAACCCGAGCAGCCGCTCGTAGTCACGGCGCACGTCGGCCGATCCGTAGAACGAGCCGAGCAGCCGCTTCTCGTGCAGGAACAGCTCCTGGGCGTTGAACTGCACCACGGCGTCCGCGCGACCGGCGCCGACGATCACGGTCGTGCCGCCGCGCCGGGTGATGTCCCAGGCGGAGCGGATCGTGGCGGGGATGCCCACCACGTCGAAGGCGTAGTCGAAGCCCAGCCAGCCGGCCAGCTGTTCGTTGAGCGCGGGCAGGCCCTCGGGCGTGGTGGCGTGCGTCGCGCCGAAGCGCAGTGCGGTCTCGTGCTTGTCGGTGACCGGGTCGACCGCGATGATCTGCGTGGCCCCGGCCAGCCGGGCGCCCTGGATCACCGAGATGCCCACACCGCCGCAGCCGATCACCACCACGCTGGACCCCGGCACCACCTTGGCCGTGTTGAGCACCGAGCCGACCCCGGTCATCACCCCGCAGGCCACCAGCGCCGCGATCTCGTACGGGACCTCGGGATCGACCTTGATCGCCCCGTCGGCGGGGATCACCAGCTCCTCGGCGAAGGTGCCCAGCCCGGCGTAGCCGAAGGCCGGTGTGCCGCCGACCAGGAAGCGCGGGGCGCTGAACGAGGCGATGGCGTGCACCGAACACAGGTGCGGCTGGCCGCGCAGGCAGTTCGGGCACCGGCCGCAGGGTGGCACGAAGGTGACGATCACGTGGTCCCCGGGCACGAGGTGCCGGACCCCGCTGCCGACCTGCACGATCTCGCCCGCGCCCTCGTGACCGACGATTCCGGGTGCCAGGGCGGGCAGCGTGCCGTTCATGGCCGACAGGTCGCTGTGGCAGACCCCGGAGGCGCGGACTCGCACCCGCACCTCCTCGGGACCCGGATCAGTGGTGCTCACGTCGTCCCGCAGTTCGAGCTTGTCGTCCCCGATCTGGTTCAGTACGGCAGCCTTCACCGGCTTCACTCCTCGTCGAGCTCGCCCCACAGCTACCCGGCTCACACTAGAATCTGTTCTCGTTTCAGGCAAGGGTCCGCAGCGCGTTGCGCGGGCAGTTCGCCACCGCCCGGACCACCCGCGAGCGCAGCTCGCCGTCCTCGCCGGGTTGCGCGATGTGCAGCACCTCGTCCGCATCCAGCTCGAACACCTCGGGGGCGAGAACCTCGCAGACCCCGTTGCCCTCACACACGTCCCGGTCGACCACAACCCTCATGCCGCCACGGTAGCGCCCGCCGAGCAGAACTAGAACCTGTTCTTCCTCAACGGGGAGGTCTATGGTGGCGAGAACGTGTTCCACCGGCGTGCCGGGAGGTCGGGTGCACATCGCGTACAGCCCACAGCAGGAGCGGTTGCGCCAGCGCCTGCGGGCCTACTTCGCCGAGCTGATGACCCCCGAGCGGCGCGCGGCCCTGGCCTCAGGCGGCGGGGAGTACGGGGACGGCGTGGTCTACAAGGAACTCGTGCGCCAGATGGGCCGGGACGGCTGGCTGGTGATCGGCTGGCCGGGCGAGCACGGCGGCCAGGACCGGTCCATGCTGGAACAGCTGATCTTCCTGGACGAGGCCGCCATCGCGGGCGCCCCGGTGCCGTTCCTGACCCTGAACACCATCGGGCCGACGATCATGCGCTACGGCACCCCGGAGCAGCGGGCGCAGTTCCTGCCGAGGATCGCGGCCGGGGAACTGCACTTCGCCATCGGCTACTCCGAGCCGGACGCGGGCACCGACCTGGCGAGCCTGCGCACCAGGGCGGTGCGGGACGAACACGGCTACCTGATCAACGGCCAGAAGATGTGGACCAGCCTGATCCAGTACGCCGACTACGTGTGGCTGGCCTGCCGCACCGACCAGGACGCCCCCAAGCACAAGGGGTTGAGCATCCTGATCGTGCCCACCGACGCGCCCGGCTTCTCCTGGACCCCGGTGCACACCGTGGCGGGGCCCAGCACCAGCGCCACCTACTACCAGGACGTGCGGGTGCCGCACTCGGCACTGGTCGGCGAGCAGGACCGCGGCTGGCCGCTGATCACCAACCAGCTCAACCACGAGCGCGTTGCGCTGACCTCCGCGGCCCCGGTGCAACTGGCGCTGGCCGAGGTCACCGAGTGGGCGCAGGCCACCAAGTCCCCGGACGGGACGCGGATCATCGACCAGGAGTGGGTGCGACTGCACCTGGCCCGGGTGCACGCCAAGGTCGAGTTCCTCAAGCTGGTGAACTGGAAGATCGCCTGGGCGGTCGCGCAGGCACCCAGCCCCGCCGAGGCCTCGGCCACCAAGGTGTACGGCACCGAGTTCGCCACCGAGGCGTACCGCCTGCTGATGGAGGTGCTGGGCAGCGCGGCCTGCGTGAGACGCGGGTCTCACGGGGCGGTGCTGCACGGCAAGATCGAGCGCATGCACCGGTCCTCGTTGATCCTGACCTTCGGCGGGGGCACCAACGAGGTGCAGCGGGACATCATCGCGGCGGTCGGCCTCGGGCTGCCCGTCGGTCGGCGTTAGGAGCTGGCACGTGGACTTCTCGCTCACCCAGGCGCAGCAGGACCTGGCGGCGCTGACCCGGGACATCCTCGCCGACCACGTGACGCAGGAGCGCCTGCGGGCGGTCGAGTCCGGCACCGACCACTTCGACCGGTCACTGTGGACGGTCCTCGGCTCGGCGGGCGTGCTCTCCGCCGCCCTGCCCGAGTCCGCGGGCGGCTCGGGCTTCGACCTGTTGGAGCAGTGCAGCGTGCTGGTCGAGATCGGCCGGCACGTAGCGCCGGTGCCGTACCTGTGCTCCGTGGTGCAGGCCGCGTCGGCGATCGCCCACTTCGGCACGCCCGAACAGCGCGAGCGGTGGCTGGCCCCCAGCGGCCTGGTGCTCACCGCGGCGCTGTCCGAGGAGCACAACGAGGACCCGGCCAAACCCGTGACGCGAGCGGAACTGGTCGCGGATCGGTGGTGCCTGACCGGGGCGAAGACGACCGTGCCGTCCGGGCCGGTCGCCGACCTGTTCCTGGTGCCCGCGAGCACACCGGACGGGGTGAAGGTCTTCCTCGTGCGGCCCGAGGACGAGGGCGTTCGCCTGGCACGACAGGAGATCGTCGACGGGGACAGCGCGGCGTGGCTGGAGCTGACAACTGTCGCGCTGCCCCGTGACCGCGAGCTGGCGGTGTCCGCCGACTGGCTGGTGACCCGGGGCACGGTCGGACTGTGCGCGCTGCAACTCGGTGTGGCCGAACGCGCCCTGGAGCTGACCGCCGAGCACGCCAGGACCCGCGTGCAGTTCGACCGGCCGATCGGCAGCTTCCAGGCCGTGTCGCAACGCCTCGCTGACGCCTACGTCGCCGTCGAGGCGATCCGGCTCACCCTGTGGCAGGCCGCGTGGCGCGTGGTCGCCGGGCTGCCAGCCGACTCGGAGGTGGCCACCGCCAAGTTCTGGGCCGCCGAGGCCGGGCACCAGGTCGCGCACACCGCCGTGCACGTCCACGGCGGCATGGGCATCGACCTGGACCACCCGCTGCACCGCTACTTCGTGGCCGCCAAGCGCACCGAGTTCGCCCTGGGCGGTGCTACGGCGCAACTGCGCCGGATCGGTGCCGCGCTCGCGGCTAGCCCGGCGTGAGCAGCACCGGCAGTGCGATGAGGCGGCGGCTGAGCAGGTCGGTCTGCCAGCGGGCGGCTGCCGGGGGTTCGGCCAGCCGGGCCTCGGGGAACCGCCGCAGGAAGGCCTTCAGCGCGGTGCGGGCCTCCAGCCGGGCGAGCCCGGCGCCGACGCAGTAGTGGCTGCCGAGCCCGAAGGTCACGTGGTCGATGACCGGCCGGTCCGGCAGGAACCGCTCGGGGCGCGGGTGCACGCGCGGGTCGTGGTTGGCCGCGGCGAGATTGACCAGCACCGGCGTGCCCACCGGGACGTCGATGCCCGCCAGCGTGCAGTGCTGCGCGGCGAACCGCCAGGTGGCCAGGGGGAACGGCGGGTGCCGTCGCAGGGCCTCCTCCACGACGGCCTCGACGAACTCGGGTGTGGCGCCGAGGTGCGTGGGACCGGCGAGCAGTTCGTACAGCGCCGCGGAGATCAGGCTGGCCGTGGACTCGTGGCCGGGCAGCACCAGGCTGGGCACCCACGCCTTGACCTCGGTGAGGGTGGCCTGGGGCGGGTCCGAGCGGGTCAGCGCGAGCAGGTCGGTGATCAGCCCGGTGGCCAGGCGGTGCGGGTGGCGGTCGATCACCTCCGCCACCGTGCGGTAGAGCAGCTCCCTGCCCTCGTCGCGCACCGAGGCATCGCCGCCGTAGAAGATCTTCTCACTGGCCCCGCGCAGCACGGGGCGGGTGTCGGCGGGCAGCCCCAGCAGAGTGCAGATGATCTCCAGCGGCAGCGGGTAGGCCAGCCCGGCGACCAGGTCCACCGGTTCCTGCCCGCCCGCGCTCTGCACCGCGTCCAGCAACCGCCCGGTGATCGCCTCGACGGTCGCCGACCACGCGCGGATTCGGGCCGGGCTGAACGCGAGCAGGTGCAGCTTGCGCAGCCGCGCGTGCTCCTCGCCCTCGCTGGTGACGATGTCCGAGGCGGCGGCGGTCTCCGCGGAGCCGATCAGTCCGCTCTCGTCGACGAACCACGGCGGCGCGTGGCGTCCCTCCTTGCTGAACCGCGGATCGGTCAGCACCGCGCGGACCAGGTCCGGGTCGGACACGACCCACGCGTGACCGCTCCCCTGGCGGACTCGCACCACGGGTCCGTGCTCGCGCAGTGCCACCAGGTCCGGGAGCAGATCGTCGTCGCCGTCGCCGCGGTCCAGGGACAGCTCGACAAATGGGGCTTCAGGGGTCATGGCGCCAACTCCAGCGGGAGGCGGTCCGGGCCGTGGAAGACCAGGTCCGGTGCGTAGTGGACCGGCTCGGCTGCCAGTGCCATCCGGGAGAACTCCGCCAGCAGCACACCGAGCCCGATCTCCGCCTCGACCCGGGCCAGTGCGGCGCCGAGGCAGTGGTGGATACCGGAGCCGAAGCCGAGGTGACGGCCCGGCGCCCGGCCAAGGCGCAGCACGTCGGGCTCGGGGAAGCGGGCCGGATCGCGGTTGGCCGAACCCAGCACGAGCATCAACTCCTCACCGCGGCGGATCCGCCGACCGCGCAGCACCGCGTCCCGGTAGGCCCAGCGCCGCACCATCTGCACCGGGCCGTCGTAGCGGATCAGCTCCTCCACGGTGCCGGGCATGAGCGCCGGGTCGGCGCGCAGCGCGGTGAGCGCCTCGGGGTGGCGCAGCAGGGCCAGCACCGACTTGCTGATCAGGTTCGTGGTCGTCTCGTGGCCCGCGGTGAGCAGGTGCACGCAGGTGGCCACGATCTCGTGCTCGGTCAGCGGTTCGTCCTGCCCACCGCCGCGCACCAGGAGGGTGATCAGATCGGGGGCGTCCCGGCCGCGGCGCTCCCGCACCTGGCTGCCGAAGTAGGCGGCCAACTCCACCGCGGCCGCCTCGGCCCGTGCCGCGGCGCCGGGGCCGCGCGCCTGTTGCAGGTCCAGGGCGCAGCGGCGGAACCAGGCCACCAGCTCCCCCGGCACACCGAGCAGTTGGGCGATCACCAGCAGCGGCAGCGGCGCGGCGAACTCCCCGACCAGGTCCACCACCGGCCGTCCGCGCAGGGCGGCGGCCAGGTCGAGCGCGATCTCCCGGATCTGCTCGCGCAGCCCGAGGACCACGCGCGGGGAGAGCCTGCCCACCAGCGGTGAGCGCAGCCTGGTGTGCCGGGGCGGGTCCTGGAACACCAGCCAGTCCTCGACCAGTGACCGCAGGGTCGGGCACTGCGCGGGCACGAGCGCGGTGGCCGCCACGTCCTCGGCGTGCACCGCACTGGCGCGGCGGCCGAAGCCGTGCTGATCGGTCAGCACCGCGAGCGCGTCCTCGTAGCCGAAGAGGTACCAGCGCCCGCTCGGCCCCTCCGGGGTGAAGTGCACCGGGTCCGCCTCCCGGTAGCGCCGGTACTCCGGGTACGGGTCGGCGATCTCGGCCTGTCCCCAGGCCCGGGGGTCGAAGCGGCCCGGTAGCCCGCGCCCCAACGCCGTCGCCCTCATCCTCCGGCCCCCGCTCCGCGGACCTTGTCCGCCAGCCACCCGAGGTCGCGCGGCAGCTCGTCGCCCCACCAGGCGACGTGGCCGTCCGGGCGGACGAGCACGTGGGCGCGTTCGTACACGCGGGTCACGGCGGGCGCCGGGCACACCGCGGTGGTCAGCGGCACACCACGCTGGGCGAAGGCGTGCTCCAACTGCCAGCGCCGTTCGGGTTCGGTGCGGCACAGCATGACGAAGTCGGGCCCGAACAAGTCCAATGTGGACACTCCACCCCGCAGCCACGCGTGCGGGGCGCGCGACCCCGGGGCCGCGCTCTGCCGCCACGGCTGGTCGCCCCCGGCGGGCGCGGCGGGATCGACTTGCACGATCGGGGAGCGGTACTGGGCCCCGAAGTGCACCTGCGGGGCGTCGAACTCGCGGCGCAGGTCCGACTCGGCCAGGTGCCGGGACATCTCGGCGCGGGCCCGTTCCCCCGCCGCGGACTCCTGGTGCAACTGCGGCGACAGCGGCCTGCGCACCGTGCGCAGCAGGTTGCCGTTCGCCTCCTCCAGGCTCGCCAGCGCGACCGGCCTGCGCTCCTGCTCGTAGCTGTCCAGCAGGGCCGACCCAGCCCAGCCCGCCAGCTCGGCGGCCAGTTTCCAGCCCAGGTCCGCCGCCCCACAGATCCCGGTGCTCATGCCGAAACCGCCCGAGAGCGAGAGCGTGTGCGCCGCGTCCCCCACGAGGAACACCCGCCCCTGCCGGAACCGGTCGGCGACCCGGTGGGTCAGCCGCCAGGGACTGTCGGACAACACCTCCACCGGGGTCGGCAGCGCGATTGCTTGGGAGACAAGGGACAGCGCGTCCATTTCGGCACCGGCACCGCCGTCCGCCCCGACGACCAGGTTGTACAGCTCGCACCCGTCCACGGCCCGCATCGGGAAGCGCAGGGTGGCGGAGAGCATCAGGAAGTGCACCAGGGCGTTGCGCTCGCCGAGCTGGTCGCGCAGCTTCGGTGCGCGGAAGAGGATGTTGCGGAACAGGCGGCTCTCGTGCCGGGCGGGCGCGTCGATCCCGCACGCCTTGCGCACCTGCGAGGAGGAGCCGTCGCAGGCCACCAGGTACCGGGCCCGCACCAGCAGGGGCTTGCCGTCGAGGCCCTCCCTGAGCACGGCCAGCACGCCGTCCTCACACTGGCTGAAGTCCTCCAGCGTGCACTCCGTGCGCACCGGGCCCTCCGGGTGCACGCCGACCTCGCGCATCAGCAGCGGGGTCAGCCAGTGCGCCGGGCATATCTGGTTGGACTCGGGGGTGTGCTCGGGCAGCGAGCGGCTGTCGGCGGTGCCCAGGGCGAGCCGGAACAGCTCGTGCCCGCCGACCCTGGTGACCCACGCGGCGTCGAGCGGGTGGTCGCCGGGCCAGCCCGCGTCGCGGATCTTCTCGGCAACTCCCCACCTGCGGAACAGCTCCATGGAACGCGGGCCGATGGTGCTGACCTTCGGGTGGGCCACCGTGCCGTCCCCCGCCTCGGCGAGCAGGAAGTCCACTCCCCGGTAGCGCAGGTCCATGGCCAGCGACAGGCCGACCGGCCCCGCGCCCACGATCAGCACGTCGGTCTCGCAGTGGTGCGCGCTCACTTCGCCCTCCTCGGCGGGACGCCCCGCTCGGCGGTGAAGACGCCGGACAGGAACTCCAGCGTGTCCACCACACCGACGGGCGCCAGGAAGCACCGGCGCGCCGCGGCGGCCAGGTGGGCGAAGCGCAGCGCGATGGCGCGCGCGGCCACGTCGGGTCGCGGCAGGTACGCGGGCACCGACTCCAGTTCGAAGGACGGCCCCGCGGTCCTGCCCCGCCTGCCCGAGGGGACCATCACCAGCACCTCGGCCAGCGGCCGCATGACGCCGGTCATCACCTCGATCGCCATGTTCATCAGCTCCGAACGCCGCAGGCTGCTGTCGGGCACCTGGTTGAAGTGCTGGACCATCAGCTGCAACTGCATGAAGTAGGACCGGTTGAACAGCCGCATGAGCTCCCGCGCCCCGGGGTCGGTGACCAGGTCCTTGGCCGGATCTCCCTCGTGCAGCGTGGGATTGCGCACCGTGGGGTAGGCCGGGCTCCATGGCAGCAACCGCCCGTCGCGCCCGCGCACCTGTTCCGCGGCCAACTCCCGGGACATGCCAAGGAACACCTCGAAGTGCGAGCCGCTGCCGGGGCCCGCGGGGCCGAGCACCCCGCCCTCGCCCTGTTCGGTGACCACGTCGATGGCGAACAGCGCGCTGCTCAGGTCATCGACCTCCAACTGGTAGTCCGGGTGCACGGCGTTGATCGACTCCCGCAGGAACAGGTGGTGCTCCCCGCCGCCGCGCCCGTGGTCCACCATGAACAGCTCGGGCACCCGTTGCAGCCCGGCGCGGATAGCCGCGTAGAGCTCGCTCAGCGAGCCGTAGAGGTGGCTGCGCGCGGGCTCGTGCCGTTCGGCGCCGCTGATCTCGCCCACCAGGGACTCGGGCCGCTCGATCGCCGCGAACCGCTCCAGGGCCCCCAGCCCCAGCGGCTCCAGCGCGAAGTCCAGTGGTACGGCCAGCCGGGCGTTGATCGTGCCGAAGTCCACCCTGGGCACGTAGAACGGTTCACCGATGGCCATGAGCACGTTGTTGACCAGCAGGAAGTGCGTCATCTCCTCACGGGCCACCGCGAACAGGCCGCCGCGCAGACCGCCCGGCAACGCCTCGCCCTCGGCACCGCAGGCCAGCCGGACCCGGTCGGCGGTCCACTCGCCGCGCTCGTGGTAGGCCCTTGCGGCGGCCGGGGTCGGCACGGAGAACGCCGCGTAGAGGTACTGCAACAGCACCGCGAGTTCGATCGTGACCGCCTGCCGCAGTGCGAGCACCAGGTCGCCGCGGGTGGTGATCTCCCAGTCCGGCCGCGTCCCGCCGGGTACGAGGGCGGGCACCTCGCCCGCGCCGGACTGCGCGCGCAGGAACTTCAGCAGCAGCATGGCCTTGGGCTGCGACAGGTCCCGCGTCGGCGGCATGTAGTAGGTCTTGGACTTGTTGCGCGGGTCGCACATCTGCCAGATCAACCGCGCGTGCGTGTTCACCCGGAACCGGTCGGCCAGGCTGAACACCTCCTCCTTCATGAACGGGTGGAACAGTTCGTAGAACGCGAAGACCTCCCGGTACAGCAGGTCGAAGGTGGCCTCCTGCTGCGGCACCTCGGCCAGCCGCCAGTCGTCGGGCAGCACCCGGACCGCGATCGAGCCCGCCGCCGACCAGTGGCCGAGCGCGTCCAGCTCGTCGTGGCCCAGTCGCGCGGATCCGGGCTGCTCCGGATCGCAGGGCAGGTCCCCGGCGCCGGTCGCCAGCAGCAGCCGCGTCGTGCCCGCCCGGGCACCACGGATCGCCAACCGCCCGTACCCCCGGTCGTCGGTCCGCACGGTGCAGGTCCCCGCCCATTCGCCAGCCCCGCCCGTGCGCACCCGCACGATCTGCACGTCCAGGCTGCGGGCCGTGGCCGACCGCGCCGCCCGCTCGCGGGGCAGGGCACGGGGGTTGAAGAACTGGTGGACCTCGACCTCGACCGGTCCGGGTTCGCCCCGGACGAAGGAGCGGAGCTCGACCTCCACGTCCTGCTCGGCGTCGGTGCTGTCCCGCGGGTGGTCCAGGATCTGGCACGCCTCCTCGGCCTGCACGAGGATCTCCCGCTCCCGCAACAGGTCCACGCGCCTGCCGTCCCAGTCGACCCCGACCAGCAGGAGCGCGTGGTCCTCGGTGCGCGGCAGCGGGTCGGCCGTGGGCACGGCGATGATCCCGCTGGTGAGGCTGCGGCCGGCACCGAGGTACGCCTCGCGCGGCACCGTGGCGACGAGCCGGTCGGAGCCCGCCGTGCGCAGCTCCAGGTCGCCCAGGTCCACCGGCTGCGCCCCGTGACCCGTGACGGGCACCGCGGTCACGGCGTTCAGGGTGGCCCAGCCGGGTTCCACGCGGACGGTGAGGTTGTGCAACGGGGGCGGGTGCCCGCCGGGCACGGGCACGAGCAGGCGACCTGCCGGGTAGCCACGGGGCTCGCCCTCCCACCAGGGCGCGATGGTGCCGCGCAGCACTCTGCGTTCCGGTGCGTCCGGCCGGGTGGGCACCGCGACCGCGCCGAGGGCGAACTGCACCACGACACCGCCCGCGCCCCCGGACTCCACCGTGGCGCACAGCAGGCTGGCGGCAGGTGAGGCCGAGGCACCCTCCAGCCAGTCCATGCCCCCGTCCTGGGTGATCGCGAACTGGTAGACGGTGGAGCAGCCCAGTCTCGGCGCGTGGTCCCGCCCGCCGAGGCCGCGGACGTGCAGGGGGTTGTGCCATCTCGGTGCGTGCATGCCGCGCACCTCGCCGACGAACACGTAGCCCACGTCGTGTGAACGGCCCAGCCGCCCGAAGCAGAACCTGCCGACCATCAGCGTGGTGGTCCATGCCGAGGCGGGGTCCACGTCGAACACCCGGGCGCGGTTGGCGGTGGTCGCCAGGTACGGGTTGTAGTGCCCCCACATGTCCACGCTGCGCCCCACCAGGGGGTCGTCCCGCCGGATCACGCCCGGGGAGAGCTCGGTGCTGACGATCCTCGCATCGATCGAGAAATGGCCGCTGCCGCCGAAGTTGCTGCCCTTGGCCGCGCTGAACAGCCCGTCCTCGCGCGGCTGCCCCAGCTCGTCCAGCCGCGGCCCCAGGCTGTCCAGGTGTTCGTGGTACTCCTCGGCGGGACGGCTCGGGTCGAAGGGACCGTCGGCGGTGAGCGCGGTGTTGGTGGCCAGGTCCACCGTGCCGCCGCGGGTGCCGGTGGGCAGGTTCGCCGTGGCCACCCCGGCGAAGTGCAGGCGGGGCAGGTCGAACACGCTCATAACCGCACCTCGCTGACGCTCGGCGCAGCGCTTCGCGCAGGCCCTGCGGTGGAAGATTCGCTCATAACCGCACCTCGCCGGGGTTCAACGGGCGCACCCCGGTAGGGCAGACAGCGATCCTGTGCGGCCTGGGCTGGTACCGGTGGATCCGGCGCACGGCCTCCTCGGCCGACTCGATCGCCCCGTTGATCCACGCCGCGGTCGAGGAACAGTGCTCACCCGCGAAGAACAGCCGGTTCTCCGGGCGGGCGGCCTCGATCCGCTCCTGCTCACAGGACAGGGCGTCCTGGCCCCAGCGCGCCACCCCCGCTCCGCCGCTCCACCAGGACTGGCCCCAGGCGGAGCTCACCGCGTCCACGACCATGCCCGGCCTGAGCAGTTCGGGGTGGGTCATGCTCAACTCCCGCAGCGCGGCCACGTGCCTTGCGGCGAAAGGCATGCGGCCGAGCACGTCGGCGTCCTCCCCGATGGTGTAGCTGGCCAGCAGTGCGGCGCCCTCGGCCGGATCGCCCTCCACCGCCGGGTAGTAGGTCTGCCGCAGCTGGCCGCCGGTGAACGAGGCGCCGCCGGTGATGCCGTCCTGCTCCCAGAACGCCTCGCGGCAGTGGAAGGCGATCTTGGTGCCGGACCAGTACCGCACGCCCCGGATCGCGGCCATCTTGCTCTCGCTCAGGCCGTGCAGCCGCAACCTGCGCAGCACGGCGAACGGGATGGTGCACAGGACGTAGTCGCAGCGCCGGGTCACGACCTGGTCGGACAGTCGCAGGTCCACCAGCACGTCCCGCTCGCGCACCGTGATGCCGACGACCTCCTGCCCGCAGGTGATCGGGCCGCGGACCCGCTCGCCGAGCCTGCGCACGATCTGGTCCATGCCGCCTTCGAGCCGGATCAGTCGCGGGCTGGTCTCGCTCAGCACGTCGTCGATGAACCGGGCAAGCCTTCCGCCGCACCAGGTCCTGGCCTCCGGGTGCGCCGCGAAGAAGGCGTGCAGGTCGACCTGGTCCCGCCCACGCAGGAAGCAGGCCGGATCGACCTGGTCGACCAGGTCGAGCAGACCGCGGCCCAGTTCCTCGCGCAGGCTCCTGCGGAACTCCGCGGGCCCGATGGCCTCGCCGACGGCCAGCAGCCGCGCACCGAACAGGACGGTTGCCTCGCGGTAGTCCGCACCGGCCAGCAGTGCCCGGTAGTCCTCGAGCAGTACGCGCGGCACGTCGCGCTGGCGCACGGGACCGGAATCGGTTGCGTAGTACGCGTTGTCCTCGGAGAACAGGGTCCTGAACTCGCGGACCTGGTCGGCGAGACCGAGTTCGGCGATGTAGTGCATCGTCCGCAGGTGATCGGCCGGTACCCGCATGGCGCCCAGTTCCACGAGTGGACCCGCGGCGAACCGGTGCGTGTGGATCCGGCCACCGATCCGGCCGCTGCCCTCCAGGACCTCGACCCGATGACCGAGCCGCTCCAACTCGTGGGCGGCCACCAGACCCGCCACGCCCGCGCCGAGCACGGTGACCCGCTTCGCGTTCGCCGAGAGCGGTGCGTCCGTGCCCCGGACCGGACTCCTGTGCTGTGCGGCGATTCTCTTCACCATCGTTGACCCCCGTCACGACAAGCCCTCGCGCTGCGCCTGCCACGTACGGTGGTCGGTTCACCGCGCCCCGCAGCCCAGTTTCCGCTGCGGGGACCGGAGTCCGGGAGGAGGCCATTGACCTGGCCCCGGTGTGACGGAACGGCCTGCCTCGGCGGCAGGCCGTTCCCCCGCGACCGCTGGGGGCGGGCGGACCAGGCGGGGGGGACCAGTGATCACCCGCCGCGGTCGCGGTGTCTGTCAGTGGTGGCCGCCGTGCCCGCCCATGGGGTGCAGCGCGAGCACGTCGGCGGGCACCACGACGAACGGGCGCATCATCATGTCGTCCTCGTGTTCCAGGATGTGGCAGTGGTACATGAACTCACCGGTGCCACCGTCGAACTGGCCCACGACCGGGATGAGTTCGCCCGGCCCCACCCTGATCACGTCCTTCCAGCCCTGCTCGTTGGCATCCAGCACACCGGGGCTGTCGTGGGTGATCGGCTGTCCGGGCAGGGTGCCGAACCCGGTGTCGCCGATCCTGGTGAACGCGTCGACGGTGAGCTTGTCCCGGCTCAGCGCCTGGAAGGCCATCAGGTGGAGGTGCATCGGGTGGCTGCACGACATGCCCGCGCCGCTGAGGTTGAGCAGGTTCCACTGCTCCCACCCGCCGTGCACGACGAAGTAGTTGACGGTGTCCTCGAACGCGGTGGCGACCCGCTTGAGCGTGCGCAGCGGCTGCCCCGGCAGCTGCACCTGCACCACCCCGTCCTGGGGCAGGGTAACCGAGGATTCATCGACTTCCACCATCTCCCAGATCATGGGGCCCCCGGTCAGCTGGGGCGGGGTCAGCAGCACCCACCGGTGCGCGTGCGAGGTGGGCAGGGTGTCGTGGGTCAGCCGCACGAAGGAGGCGGACAGCTTCTTGGGCGGGCAGAAGTCCTCCGCCCCCGCGAAGCGGGTCACGTCGAACCGCATGACCTGCGGGCTGGCCGCGGCGTCCGGCGCGTCGTTGAGCAGTTGCACGGATCCGCCCTCGAACTGACTGAAGTCCACCAGCAGGTCGGCGCGCTCGGCCGGGGCGAGCACGAGCCCACCCTCGGGCAGTTCCACCGGCTCGGGCAGCAGGCCGCTGTCGGTGCCGATCTGCTTGACAACCTGCCGCAGCACCCCCGGCTCGAACACCGCGCCGGACTCGTCGGCCAGGCGCAGCCGGTAGAACCGGGAGTTCGACGCGTTGAGCAGCCGGAACCGGTACCACTGCGGTGTGACCTCGCAGTAGGGCCAGATCCTGCCGTTGACGAGGGTGAACGGGCCGGTGAACGGGTACTCGCCGGAGGGGTCGCGGTAGAGCTTGCGCATCAGGCGGCCGGTGAGTTCGCCCTCCGGGGTGGTGGCCAGGTTCCGGTCGCAGATCACCAGCGGGATTTCCCTGTCCCCGTGGGGAAGTCCGAGCGCGTCCTCCTCCCCGTCGCGGATCAGGTACACACCGGCCAGTCCCGCCATGACGTTGAGCGCGGTGATGCCCATCGCGTGGTCGTGGTACCACAGCGCGGTGGCGGGCTGGTCGTTGGCGTACTCCACCAGCTGCGAGTTGCCCGAGTGCACGGCGTTGAACGACCACCCGTCGCTGGCGGCGTTGGTCCGGGCACCGTGCAGGTGCACCACCGTCCACGACCGCAGCAGGGAGGCCGCGGCGATCACCTCGTCCTGCTCGGTGTGGCCGGGCCTGGACGGTCCCTCGGGGTCGGTGGTGCGCACGTCGAGCACCGGGAGCGTGCCCTTGATCTCGTTGCGCCACTCCACCCACAACCGCTGTCCCCGGCGCACCTCGATGGTCGGCCCGGGAAAGCTTCCGCCGAAGGTCCAGAGCTCGGAGGGCGGCAGCTCCGAGTGCAGTCGCTGCCAACTGGCCCGCAGCCGCACCGTGAGCACCCCTCCGTCGGGGCGCAGCACGGGCGGCACGGGTAACAGGTCGAGATAGGGGGTCAGGCTGCCGCGGGGGGCGCACCGCTCCGGGACGGGTGGCTCGTCGATCGGACCGGCCAGCTCCGCAGGCGAACACGGGACCCGCATGGTGACTCCTCACTGTGGGCACAGGGGAAGGATGTGACGGGGCGGGCGGACACAGGTGATGTCCTCCGCTCCACGGCGCGAACCCGGTGGGGGCGCCACGTCCACTGTGTCGCCACACGGCACTGGCCGCCAGCGAGCAATCAGGTCATACGGCTGACCACTATTGGGTCCCCGGGACCACGCACCCAGCGCGACGAGGCGCGCCCGGGACTGGGCCGTCCGGATGGTCGAGACCACTACTGGAACCCGTGTGGCGGCAGCCTTCCCACCCTCAGCCTGGCAGTCGCCCGGTGGCGGGGTGCGGACCGGTCACCGCAGGTCCCCCAGCCTGCCCAAGGTTTCCGCCAACTCGGTGAGCAGCCGGTGCACGACCTCGGCCACGGGCAGCACCTCGTTCATCCGGCCCACGACCTGTCCGACCGGCATCGACACGACCCCCGGGTCACCGGCGAGCGCGATGCGCTGGTGCGCCCGCGCCACCAACAGGTTCTGCAAGGGCATGGGCAGCGGTTCGGGGGCGCCGGGCTCGTTCCACGCCTCGGTCCACCTGGTGCGCAGCAGCCGCGCGGGCTTGCCCGTGTAGACCCGGGACCGCACGGTGTCCCCGGACCCGGCGGCGAGCAGCGCCCGCTGGGTAGCCGAGTCCGATGTGGACAGTGAGTACTCGGCGGTGGTGAGCCAGCACGATCCCATCCACACCGCGTCCGCGCCCAGCGCCAGCGCCGCGGCGATCTGCCGCCCGCTGCCGATGCCCCCGGCCGCGAGCACGGGCACCTGCCCGCCGACCGCGTCGACCACCTCCGGCACCAGCACCATGCTGGCGACCTCCCCGGTGTGCCCGCCCGCCTCGTAGCCCTGGGCCACGACCAGGTCCACCCCGTTGGCGACGTGCCGCCGCGCGTGCTCGGCGGTACCGGCCAGGGCCGCCACCGGCACACCCCGCTCGTGCGCACGCTCGGTCACATCCCGGGGCGGCGAGCCCAGGGCGTTGGCGATCAGTCGCACCGGGTGGGCCAGCGCGACGTCCACGTGGGACCGCGCCACGGAGTGCAGCCAGCCCAGCACGCCGTCACGCCGGTCGTCCTCGGGCAGCGGCGGCACGCCGAGGCGTTCGAGGGTGCGGTCCACGAACTCGCGGTGCCCGGCGGGGATCAGCGCGTCCAGGTCGACCGCCGCACCCTCAGTGGGAACGCTCGCGGGCATCACGATATCCACGCCGTAGGGCCTGCCCCCGGTGTTGGCGTCCATCCAGTGCAGGACCTCGTCCAGCTCGGCGGCCTCGTTGAACCGCACGCAGCCCAGCACACCCAGGCCGCCGACACGGCTGATCGCGGCGGCCACGTGCTCGGAGGGCGTGAACCCGAAGATCGGGTGCTCGATGCCGAACCGCTCACACAGCTCGGTGCGCATGGGCCTCACCCGCCG
Source organism: Kutzneria viridogrisea DSM 43870 (assembly GCF_000525635.1). Taxonomy (NCBI): domain Bacteria; kingdom Bacillati; phylum Actinomycetota; class Actinomycetes; order Pseudonocardiales; family Pseudonocardiaceae; genus Kutzneria; species Kutzneria viridogrisea. Next base: position 3,768,626 of record NZ_CP007155.1, on the reverse strand, counting down.
TCACCTCGTAGCGCACCGCGGGCTCGTGCTCCTCCACGTGCCTTCGCGCCCAGCGGTAGTCCGGCTTGCCGCTGGGCAGGCGGCTCACCGAGTCGACCAGCCACAGGCTGCGCGGCACCTTGTAGCCCGCGATCCGGCCACGCACATGTGCGTCCAAATCGGACAGTGAGACAGTACGACCGGGGCGGGGCTGCACGACCGCGGCCACACGCTGGCCGAGCCGCTCGTCCGGCACACCGAGCACCAGGGCGTCGAACACGTGGGGATGCGACTTGAGCACACCCTCGACCTCCTCGGGGAACACCTTCTCCCCCGCCGTGTTCACGCACATGTTGCCCCGCCCCAGCAGGGTCACCGTGCCGTCCTGCTCCAGCCGGGCGAAGTCCCCCGGCACCGCGTAGCGCTTGCCATCGACCTCGGTGAACAGCTCAGCGGTCTTGGCCGGGTCCTTGTAGTAGCCCAGTGGGACGTGTCCGCCGCGGGCCAGTCGCCCGACCACGCCGGGGCCAACGGGCGTGCCGTCCTCGCCGAGCACGATGCTGTCCGGGTCCGCCTTCACGCGCGGTCCACCGCGGTGTTCCTGCCCCTGCGCGACCACGCCGATGCCGGTGAAACCTGTTTCAGACGAGCCGATGGCGTCGGTGATCACCACGTTGGGGAAGGTGGCCAGGTACTGGTCCTTGACCGCCTGGGAGAACAGGGCCGCGCTGCTGGAGATCGCGACCACCGAGGAGGCGTCCCACTGACCGTCCCGATAGGACTCGATCAGGGGGCGGGCCATGGCGTCGCCGACGATGGCGAGCACGTTGACCCGGTGCCGCTGCACCGCCTGCCACACCTGCGCCGCGTCGAACTGCGCCACCAGCACGACCGTGCTCCCAGTGAACAGCGCACCCAGCGCGGCCCACTGCGCGGCGCCGTGGATCATCGGCGCGGCGCACAGCCGGACCAGGCCGAAGTCCTTGCCCTGCCTGGCCTGCTGCCACTCGTCGGCGACCGGAACCCCCGTCACGAAGTCGATGCCGCCGCCGAGCACGCGCCACACGTCCTCCTGGCGCCACAGCACGCCCTTGGGGTGACCGGTCGTGCCCCCGGTGTAGAGGATGTAGACGTCGTCCGGGCTTCGCTCGGGGAAGTCGCGCTCCGGAGCGGACTCCGCCAGCGCGGCCTCGTACTCCGTCGCCGGGTAGGTGACCGGCTCCGCCGAGCCGTCCTCGACCACGACCACGTGCCGGATCGAGTCCACCTCGGGCAGCACCTCGGCGACCAGCGGCGCGTACCGCCGTTGGTGCACCAGCGCGACCAGGTCCGAGTTGTCGCAGACGTAGCGCAACTCGGCGTGCAGGTACCGGTAGTTGATGTTGATGGCCACCGCGCGCAGCTTGTACGCGGCGAGCATGGTTTCCAGCATCTCCACGGAGTTGCGCGAGTAGACGCCCACGTGCGAGCCCGGCACGACTCCGTGCGCGGCCAGGTGGTGGGCGAGCCGGTTCGCACGCGACTCCAGCTGCGCGTAGGTGACGTGGCGCTCGCCGCAGACGACGGCGACGCGCTCGGGGACGAGATCGACTGCGTGCTCGACGAGATCGGCTATGTTGAGGGCCACATCTGCAAACTAGAACGTGTTACCGTTTTGGGCAATCCCCTGGGAGGCTTGCATGACGGCGACGCAGGAGGCACCGCACTGCCTGGTGGAGCAGCGCGGGCACGTGCTGGTGGTGACGATGAACCGGCCGGGGGCGCGCAACGCGCTGTCCGGGCCGATGATGGCGATCATGCGTGAGGCCTGGGACCGGGTGGACGCCGAGGAGTCGATCCGGGCCTGCGTGCTGACCGGGGCGGGCGGCACGTTCTGCGCGGGCGCGGACCTGAAGGCCATGGCGCACAGCCATCCCGGGGACTCGTTCCGGCAGGGCGGCTGGGACCTGTCGGTGATCGAGCCGCTGCTCAAGGGGCGGCGGCTGAGCAAACCGCTGATCGCCGCGGTGGAGGGAGCGGCCATCGCGGGCGGTACGGAGATACTTCAGGCCACCGACATCCGGGTCGCCGGGCAGAGCGCGCGGTTCGGGGTGTCCGAGGCCCGCTGGGGGCTGTTCCCGCTCGGCGGGTCGGCGGTCCGCCTGCCGCGTCAGGTCCCGTACACCGTGGCGGCCGACCTGCTGCTGACCGGGCGGCACATCACCGCCGAGGAGGCGCTGCGGTTCGGGCTGATCGGCCACGTGGTGCCCGACGGGCAGGCCCTGGACCGGGCGCTGGAGCTGGCCGAGCAGATCGCCGCGAACGGCCCCCTTGCCGTGCGGGCGATCCTGCGCACGATGCGGGAGACCGAGGGCATGCCGGAGAACGAGGCGTTCCGGCTGGAGGCCGAGCTGGGCACGGCGGTGTTCCGCAGTGAGGACGCCAAGGAGGGACCGGCCGCGTTCGCACAAAAGCGCAAACCGGAGTTCCGCGGCCGGTGACGCGGCCGGTGATGTGACCGGTGACGCGGCCCGGGGTCAGGCCATCGCCTCGGCCAGGCTCCCGGTGCGCGGCGGCCAGTTCCGGTTGAGTGTGCCGCGCATCAGGTCCAGCGGCAGCGGGCGCTCGGTGGTGCGCAGGGTGCACACCGCCGGGACCGCCCCGATGAACGGGTACCTGGCGTGCAACGCGGCCAGGTCGGCGCTGATCCGTGCGCTGTGCGCGCTCAGCCCGTCCTGGCTCAGCGCGGGCTGGACCACCAGGAACTCGGTCAGCGACAGGCGGACGGCCCGGTCGATCGGGCGCAGGTGTGCCCGCAGGAGGTCGGCCACGTGGTTCTCCACCTGCATGGCCAACCGTGCGTCGTGGTGCTCGGCGAGCCCGGCGAGCTCGTCCACCCGGGCCAGGGTCAGGCCCAGCGGCAGGGTGCCCGCCGCCGAGGTGCCCAGCCAGCGGTACGCCGAGTCCAGGGTGTGCAGGCCGGTCCACGGGTCGCGCTGGTCACGGCGGTCGTCCTGACGGCTCACCCGCAGCCTGGCCAGCTCGCAGCCACGCCGCTCCAACTGGCCAACGGTGTGCGTCAGCGCCGCCTCCACGCGCCGTTCGAGCTCGGCCGATGGCGGGTTGACCACCGTGCTGAGCACCTGTTCCACGCGGTTGCGCGCCGAGGGCGGCAGCCGGTCGCCCAGGGCGTCGCGCAGCCGCACGGCCTCCGCGTACGCCTCGTCCCTGCGCAGGCCCCAGCGGCCCTGGAACAGCCGGGCCGCCTCCAGCGAGGACTCGGCGGGGTTGACGTCCTGCAGGTCGTGCGCGACCACGGTGGCACCGAACTCGGCGGAGAGCACGACCACCGACCACTCCCTGGCCAGCGGTTCCTCCGGCCGCAGGAACACCGGGGTGACCCCGTGCGGCAGGTCGGGCCGGGTGTCGTCCACCATGCCGATCACCGTGGTGCGGGCGGTGCGGGCGATCTGCTCGTAGACGGCGTGCTCGCGGCGGAAGTACGGCAGCCGCTGGAACATCGCCAGCACGATCGCGTCGTCGAGGTCGGCACTGGCCAGCGCCGCACGCTCCACGGCGTGCGAAGCGAGCACCAGCGTCCTCTTGCTCAGCACACCGGCGCGCGCAACCGGATGGGGGACAGCCACAGTCGAAGCTCCTGGGGTGGAGGCGTGCACCGCGGTCGACAGCTCAGGGCCGGACACGGCATGCGTCACGAACGCCGCCACGTTACGAGAGTCCACTGCGGTGCGATAGTCACACGGACAGGTGAAGTGCACGCGCACTCAGAAGATCTCGCGTTCGCCCTCCTGTGCGAGAACACGTTCCCGATCGGCGAGTCGGCGCAGCGAGTGCACGGCGCGGGCCATCCGGTGGTTGCGGCTCATGGACTTTTCGTGCCGCTGCAACCAGGCCCAGTACCCCGCGGTGAACGGACACGCCCGATCACCGGTTCGCTTCCTCGGGTCGAACCAGCAGCCCGCGCAGTGGTCGGTCATCCGGTTGAGGTAGGCCCCGCCGGACAGGTACGGCTTGGTGGCGATCGCCCCGCCGTCGGCGTGCTGGCTCATGCCGATCACGTTGACCGGCATGACCCAGGGTGTGCCGTCCACGAAGGCCGTGGCGAACCAGTCGTTGAGGGCGCGCGGATCGAAACCGCGTTGCAGCGCGTGGTTGCCCAGCACCATCAGCCGTTGGATGTGGTGCACCCAGCCGCGGTCGCGCACACCCTCCAGCGCCGTACGCAGGCAGGCGGCCCTGACCCCGCCGGGACGCAGCCGGGACCACCACTCGGGCAGCTCGGACTCGGCGTGGAAGTTGTTGCGCGCCAGGTACTCCGGCCCGAGGTGCCAGTACAGGTGCCACACGTACTCGCGCCAGCCCAGCACCTGCCGCACGAAGCCCTCGACCCCCGCCAGCGGCAGGTCGTGTTCGCGGTGGGCCCGCTCGGCCGCGCGCACGACCTCCAACGGGTGCAGCAGCCCGTGGTTGAGCGGCACCGACAACAGCGAGTGCGCCATGGCCCAGTCCTTGCCCAGCACGGCGTCCTCGTGCGGTCCGAAGTGGGCCAGCCGGTGGTCGACGAACTGGCGCAGCGCGGCGAGCGCCTCCCCACGAGTGATCGCGAACCGGCGCGGCCCGTCCACACCGGTCGTCGGCGCGGCCAGCGCGTCGAGGTCGGCACGCACCTCCGCGTCGACCTCGTCCTCCTCCGGCCACCACGGCGGCGGCACGCCCAGTCGCGCCGACCCCCTCGGCGGCGGTTCCCGGTTGTCGGCGTCGTAGTTCCACCTGCCGCCGACCGGCTCGTCCCCGTCCAGCAGCACCCCGAAGCGCCGTCGCTGCTCGCGGTAGAAGTCCTCCATCAGGAACTTCGTCCGGGCTCCTGCCCAACTCGCGAACTCGGCGCGGGACAGGGCGAACGCGGGGGTCGGCAGCACGCGGTCCACCAGGCCCTCGGCCCGCAGTGCGGCCACGAGCCGCTCGGCGGCGTGCGAGCCGGGTTCGTGCACGAGCACGGGTCGGCCGAACTCGCGCAGCGCTTCGCGGTAGGTGTTCGCGCGCAACAGGACCGCGCGATCGCCGAGTTCGCGGGCGAGATGGCGGATGCCGGACAGCACCAGGTGCAGCTTCTGCCGGTGGTAGGGCCTGCGCCGCAGCGCCGCACTGGACTCGACCAGCACCACCTGGTCGTAGCCCTCGTGGAAGTGGGGACCGAGTTGGTCGCCGAACAGCAGCAGCGGTGGCACCAGGCGAAACTAGCCGACCCGCCCGGATCGCGCAGGCCGAGGCTGGGCAGTGCCTCAGATCGCGCGCTCCTGCCCCGCCCAGTACGGGTCGCGCAGCTTTCGCTTGTACAGCTTGCCGTTCGGGTCGCGCGGCAACTCGGCCAGGTAGTCGATGCTGCGCGGCAGCTTGAACCGCGCCAGCCGCTGCCCCGCGTAGGCCAGCAACTCGGCGGTCAGCTCCGCGCCCGGCGACACCCCGTCGGCGGGCTGCACCACGGCCTTGACCTCCTCGCCCCAGTCGGCGTGCGGGATGCCGAACACCGCCACGTCGGCCACCTTGGGGTGGCAGACCAGCTCGCCCTCCACCTCGGCCGGGTACACGTTGACCCCGCCGGTAATGATCATGTCGGCCCGCCGGTCGCACAGGTACAGGTAGCCATCGGCGTCCAGATACCCCATGTCGCCCAGGGTGAACAGGTCGCCGACCCGGCTGTTGCGGGTCTTCTCCTCGTCCCCGTGGTAGCTGAAGGTCGAGCCGCCCATGCGCATGTACACCGTACCGATCTCGCCAGCGGGCAGCTCCTCACCCCGCTCGTCGAGCACCTTGACCACCGAGCCCGGCCAGGGCAGCCCGACCGAACCCGGTTTGCGCAGCCACTCCTGCGCCGTGATCGAGGTGCCACCGCCCTCGGTCGCGGCGTAGTACTCGGTGATCACCGGCCCCCACCAGTCCAGCATCTGGCGCTTGACCTCGGTGGGACACGGTGCGGCACCGTGGATCGCGACCCGCAGCGAGGACACGTCGTAGCCGCGGCGCACGGGTTCGGGCAGCGCGAGCAGCCGCCGGAACTGGGTGGGCACCATGTGCGAGTGGGTCACCCGGTGCTGCTGGACCAGTAGCAGCATCTGCTCGGCGTCCCAGCGGTCCATCAGCACGCAGGTGTGCCCGAACTGGACGGAGTTGGCCACGAAGTTCAGCACGGCCGTGTGGTACAGCGGGGATCCGCACAGGTGCACGTGCCCGTCGAAGGGCGTGAGCCCGAAGATGCCGAAGAACCACTTGGCGGCCACGGGCACCTCGTCCGGATCGGCCCCGGTCAGCGGACGGCGCACTCCCTTGGGGCGGCCGGTCGTGCCCGAGGTGTAGAGCATCGGCGCGCCGAGCGTGCGGATCTCCGGCCGCGCAACGGGTTCGGCCGCGCCGAGTTCGCGCAGCGACTGGAACCCGGCGATCTCGCCCACCGAGAACTTCGGCACTGGTGCACCTGCTGCGACTGCCGTCTCAGTGAAGCGCTCGTGCGCGATGAAGGCCTTCGCCCCGGAATCCCCGATGATGTAGGCGATCTCGGCGCCGGTCAGGTGCCAGTTGACCGGCACGAGGTGCAGGCCGGTCTGGAGGGTCGCGAAGAACACCGCCAGCAGATCGGCCCCGTTGGGCAGCAGCACGACCAGGCTGTCCCCCGGGCGCAGGCCCATCGCCTGCAGTCCTCGTCCGTACCGGTCCGCCGCGGCGGCCAGTTCGCGGTAACTCAGCGTCGCGCCGTTCGGGTCGACCACAGCCGCCAGCTCCGGCTGGTCCCGGGCGATGTTCCACAGTCCGATGGCCGTCACCCGGTCAAATCTAGAACGTGTTCCACACTTCCGACAAGGCCCGCAGCTCGTCAACCCCGCGACAGCCGACGAGCAGGGTGGTCACCCCGGCCCGCGCCCAGCGCGCCACCTGCTCGCGCACGTGCCCTGCGGTACCGATGATCGCGATGTCGTGGACCAGTTCGTCGGGCACCGCCGCGGCGGCCCGTTCCCGGTCACCCTCCCGGAACAACCGCCCGATCGCCGCCACCTCGGCCGCGTACCCCATGCGCCGGAACACCTCGGCGTGGAAGTTCAGCTCCGGCGCGCCCATGCCGCCGATGTACAGCGCCAGCACGGGTTTCATGTCGGCCACGGCCCGTTCCGGCTGGTCGGTGACGATCACCTGGGCGCTGGCGACCACCTCGAAGCCGGTGCGATCACGCGCGCCGAACCCCTCGTCCAGCCAGGTGTTGTACTGCTCGGCCAGCCGGGGCGAGTAGTAGACCGCCAGCCAGCCGTCGGCGATCTCGGCCGCCAGCGCCACGTTGCGCGGCCCCTCGGCCCCGAGCAGGATCGGCAGGTCCGCGCGCAGCGGGTGCGTGATCGCCCGCAGCGGCTTGCCCAGCCCGGTGGCCCGTTCCCCTCGGTAGGGCAGCGGGTAGTGCGGGCCGTCACCGCGCACGGGCGCCTCGCGGGCCAGCACCTGGCGCACGATCGACACGTACTCCCTGGTGCGGGCCAAGGGGCGCGCGAAGGGCTGGCCGTACCAGCCTTCGACCACCTGCGGCCCGGACACGCCCAGGCCGAGGGTGAACCGGCCACCGGTGAGGTGGTCCAGGGTCAGCGCGTGCATGGCGCAGCCCGTCGGGGTGCGCGCGGACAGCTGCGCCACGGAGGTGCCCAGCCGGATCCGGTTCGTGGCCGATCCCCACCAGGCCAGCGGGGTGAACGCGTCGGAGCCCCAGGACTCCGCGGCGAACACGGCGTCCCAGCCCAGTCGCTCGGCCTCGGCCACCAGCTCGCCGGCGTTGCCCGGCGGCGTGGCGCCCCAGTAGCCCAGTTGCAGTGCCAGCTTCACGGCGCACCTCCCTTGCCGGTCAGTCTAGAACGTGTTTCACTTTCATGGTGACCTCGATCTCGGAGCCGTTGAGCGCCCCGCTGGACGTGGGGTTCGACTACACCCGGTCGCTGGGACCGGTGCTCGGCCGGTTCGCCACCGAGCTGCGCGAGCACCGCGTGTTGGGCGTGCGTGGCAGCGACGGCCGGGTGCACGTGCCGCCCGTGGAGTACGACCCGGTCACCGCGCAACCGCTCACCGAGTTCGTCCAGGTCGGCACCGAGGGCACCGTCACCACCTGGAGCTGGATCCCCGAACCCCTTGCCGGGCAACCGTTGCAGCGGCCGTTCGCCTGGGCACTGATCAAGCTCGGCGGTGCCGACACGGCGCTGCTGCACGCCGTGGACGCGGGCTCGCCGCAGGCGATGGCCATCGGCATGCGGGTTCGCGTCCGATGGGCCGCCGAGCCAGTGGGCGGCATCCGCGACATCGAGTGCTTCGAGCCACTGGACGCGCCGGAGCGCGCGGTCGCCGCCACGCCCGAACCCGTCACGATGATCACCAGCCCGGTGCACCTGCGCTACCTGCACAGCGCCTCGCCCGAGGAGAGCCGGTACCTGCGCGGCCTCGCCGAAGGCAGGCTGCTCGGCCAGCGCTGCCCCGCCTGCGGCAAGGTCTACGTCCCGCCGCGCCCGGCCTGCCCCACCGACGGGGTGCCCACCGAGGACGAGGTGGAACTGCCCGACCGCGGTGTGGTGACGACCTTCTGCGTGGTGAACGTGCCGTTCCTCGGCCAGCGGATCAAGCCCCCGTACGTGGCGGCCTACGTGCTGCTGGACGGGGCGGACATCGCGTTCCTGCACCTGGTGCTGGGCTGCGCGGCCGAGGAGGTGCGCATGGGCATGCGGGTGCGCGCGGTGTGGCGGCCCCGGGAGAGCTGGGGCACCACGCTGGAGAACATCGACCACTTCGCGCCGACCGGTGAGCCGGACGCGCCGTACGAGAGTTTCGCCCAGCACCTGTAGGGAGGCCGTCGTGGCGGGTGAGGTGGCAGTCGTGGGCTTCGCGCAGGCCCCGAACGTGCGGCGCACGCACGGCACCACCAACGGGGTCGAGATGCTGGTGCCGGTCTTCGCCGAGCTGCTGGCCGCCACCGGACTGTCCAAACGCGACATCGGCTTCTGGTGCTCGGGGTCCTCGGACTACCTGGCCGGGCGGGCGTTCTCCTTCATCGCGGCGGTGGACGCCATCGGCGCCTGGCCACCGATCGCCGAGTCGCACGTGGAGATGGACGCCGCCTGGGCGCTCTACGAGGCCTGGGTGAAGATCCGCACCGGCGAGGTGGACACCGCGCTGGTCTACGGGTTCGGCAAGTCCTCCGCCGGGGACCTGCGGCGTGTCCTTGCGCTGCAACTCGACCCCTACCTGGTCGCACCACTGTGGCCCGACTCGGTGGGTGTCGCCGGGTTGCAGGCCCGCCTCGGGCTGGCGGCCGGGCTGTGGACGCAGCGGCAGATGGCCGAGGTCGCCGCGCGCGGACAACGGGACGTGGACGAGCTGTTGGCGCGGCCGTACGTGGCGGACCCGTTGCGGGCCCACGACTGCGCGCCGATCACCGACGGGGCGGCGGCCGTGGTGCTGGCCTCGGCCGAGCGCGCGGGCGAACTGTGCGCGCGACCTGCGTGGATCACCGGTATCGAGCACCGGGTCGAAACGCCCAACCTCGGCGCGCGCGACCTGACCACCTCACCGTCCACGGTCGCGGCGGCCGAAGCCGCTGGCGCCGAAGGAATCGAACTCGCCGAGCTGCACGCACCGTTCAGCCACCAGGAGATCCTGCTGCGCCAGGCACTCGGGCTGGGCGAGCGGGTGCGGGTCAACCCCTCGGGCGGGGCGCTGGCGGGCAACCCGATGTTCGCCGCCGGGCTGGCGCGCATCGGGGAGGCGGCGAGCCGGATCCACTCCGGTGCGGCGGGCCGGGTGCTGGCGCACGCCACGAGCGGCCCGCTGTTGCAGCAGAACCTGGTGTGCGTGATGGAGGGGCGCTGATGGCCAAGCAGCTCGCGGCCGTGATCGGTACCGGCCAGACGCACCACACGGCCAAGCGGCAGGACGTGTCCATGGCCGGGCTGTGCCGGGAGGCGATCGACCGGGCCATGGCCGACGCCGGGGTGGACTGGCCCGAGATCGATGCGGTGGTGCTGGGCAAGGCCCCGGACCTGTTCGAGGGCGTGATGATGCCCGAACTGTTCCTGGCCGACGCACTGGGCGCCACCGGAAAACCGTTGCTGCGCGTGCACACCGCGGGATCGGTGGGCGGGTCGACGGGCAACGTGGCCGCCAGCCTGGTGCAGTCCGGGGTGCACCGCACGGTACTGGCCGTGGCCTTCGAGAAGCAGTCCGAGTCCAACGCCATGTGGGCGCTGTCCATCCTGCCGCCGTTCTCGATGCCGGTCGGCGCGGGCGCGGGCGGCTACTTCGCCCCGCACGTGCGCTCCTACATCCGCCGTTCCGGTGCGCCCGAGCACATCGGCGCGGTCGTGGCGGCAAAGGACCGGCGCAACGGAGCCCGCAATCCCTACGCGCACCTGAAACAACCCGACATCACCGTGGAGTCCGTGCGCTCCTCCCCCATGCTGTGGGACCCGATCCGCTACGACGAGACCTGCCCCTCCTCCGACGGGGCCGCCGCCGTGGTGATCGCCGACGAGTCCGTCGCGAGTGGACGGCCGGCGGCCTGGATCCACGCCACCGCCATGCGCACCGAGCCGACCACCTTCGCCGGGCGCGACCAGGTCAACCCCCAGGCGGGCCGGGACGCCGCCGCCGCGCTGTGGCGCGAGGCGGGCATCACCGACCCACTGTCCGAAGTGGATGTGGCAGAGATCTACGTGCCGTTCTCCTGGTTCGAGCCGATGTGGTTGGAGAACCTGGGTTTCAGCGAGCTCGGCCAGGGCTGGAAGCTCACCGAGGCGGGCGAGACCGCGCTGGGCGGCAGGCTGCCGGTGAACCCCTCCGGCGGGGTGCTGTCCTCCAACCCGATCGGGGCCTCCGGGCTGTTGCGCTTCGCCGAGGCCGCCATGCAGGTGATGGGCCGCGCGGGTGAGCACCAGGTGGACGGCGCGCGGATCGCGCTGGGTCATGCCTACGGTGGGGGTTCGCAGTACTTCTCGTTGTGGGTTGTCGGAGCGGAGAGGCCGGGTGCGCGGTGAAGTTCACGCTGTCGATTGCGATGAGCCCGATCGACCACCTGGTCGCGCTGGCCAAAACCGCCGAGGAGGCCGGGTTCAGCTCCATCGCCCTGCCCGACTCGCTGTTCTACTCCGAGAAGGTCTCCGCCGACTACCCGTACACCCCGGACGGCACGCGCTTCTGGACCGCCGACACGCCCTGGGTGGACCCGCTGATCGCCGCCGCCGCGATGGGCGCGGCCACGAGCCGGATCCGGTTCTACACCCAGGTGCTCAAGCTCGGGTCGCGCAACCCGCTGCTGCTGGCCCGCCAGGTGGGCTCGGTGGCCGCGCTGACCGGCAACAGGTTCGGCCTCGGCGTGGGACTGGGCTGGTCGCCGGAGGAGTTCCGCTGGTGCGGCACGGAGTTCGAACGCCGAGGACCACGGGTGGACGAGATGATCACCGTGTTGCGGCTCGTGCTGGGCGGCGGCATGGTGGAGCACCACGGGGAGTTCTTCGACTTCGACCGGTTGCGGATGAGTCCGGCGCCGACCGAGCCCGTGCCGATCTACGTGGGCGGGCACTCCGAGGCGGGTCTGCGCAGGGCGGCCCGCGTCGGGGACGGCTGGACCTCGGCGATGATCCGGTTCGAGGAGTTGCGGGCGGTCGTCGACCGGCTGGCGGTGCTGCGCGCCGAGTACGGTCGTGAGCGGGAACCGTTCGAGGTGCAGGCGGTCTGCGTTGACAAGTCCGGAGTGGACGGTTACCGGGAGCTGGCCGGGATCGGGGTCACCGATGTGCTGGTGATGCCCTGGCTCGCGGAGGGCATCGGCTTCGACGGGGACCTGGGGTCCAAACAGGACTCGATCAGGCGTTTCGGCGAGACGGTCATCGGGGAGCTGTCGTGATCACCTGGCAGGCCTCGCGCGTGGAGCACCCGGCCAGGACTGCCTCCTGGCGGTCCATGGAGGCGGTGGTGGCCGGGGACAAGGCGGGCTGGCTGGCGCTGTTCGCGCCGGACGGGGTGGTGGAGGACCCGGTCGGGCCCTCGGCCTTCGACCCGCAGGGGCTCGGCCACCACGGGCACGAGGCGATCGCGGCCTTCTGGGACAAGGCGATCGCGCTCGCCGAGCGATTCGAGTTCACCATCGCCGACTCCTTCGCCGCGGGCAGCGAGGTGGCCAACATCGGCACGATCAGCGCCTTCCTGCCCAGCGGGCACCGGGTGGACACCGAGGGCGTGTTCGTCTACCGGGTCGGCGAGGACGGCCTGATCCGGTCCATGCGCGCGTTCTGGGAGGTCGACCGGGCGATGGGCACGCTGCGCGCCACGAGTTGACGCGTCGGAAATTCCCGACCTATCATCGGCGGCATGAACATCACCGCGGTGCAGTTCCTCGCCGTGCCCGTCACCGACCTGGACCGGGCTGCCGAGTTCTACGTGGGCAGGCTGGGGTTCGAGGTGCGCGTGGACATCCCCGGCCCACACGGGCGCTTCCTGATGGTCGGTCCGAAGCACGGCCAGACCACGTTGGTGCTGACCGACTTCTCGAAGCTGGACCGGCCCGCGCCCGGTTCGGTGTACGTGCAGTTGCTGACCGGCGACGTGGACGCCGACGTGGCCGAGCTGCGCACGGCCGGGCTGACCGTGGCCGACCCGCAGGACGCGCCGTGGGGCCGCCTGGCCGAGGTCGCCGACACCGAGGGCAACTCGATCGGCCTTCTCCAGGCGGCGCAGGACTTTCAGGCGTAGCGCACCGGGAAGTGCTTGATGCCGTTGAGCCAGCCCGAGCGCAGCCGCTGCGGCGGACCGGCCTTGCGGATGTCGGGCATGTGGTCGGCGATCGCGTTGAAGATCAGGTCGATCTCCAGCCGGGCCAGGTTGGCGCCCAGGCAGTAGTGCGCCCCGCTGCCGCCAAAACCCAGATGCGGGTTGGGGTCGCGGGTGATGTCGAAGCGGTGCGGGTCGGTGAACACCTCGGGGTCGAAGTTGGCCGAGCTGTAGTACAGCCCGAGTCGCTGCCCCTTGCCGACCCGCACCCCGCCCAGTTCCACGTCGGCCAGCGCGGTGCGCTGGAAGGCCACCACCGGGGTGGCCCAGCGCACGATCTCGTCGGCGGCGGTGGCCGGGCGCTCGGCCTTGAACAGCTCCCACTGCTCGGGGTGGTCCAGGAAGGCCGCCATGCCATGGGTGATCGCGTTGCGGGTGGTCTCGTTGCCCGCCACGGCGAGCAGCAGTACGAAGAAGCCGAACTGGTCCGAGCCGAGGGCCGCACCGTCCACATCGGCCTGGACCAGCTTCGTCACGATGTCCGATGCGGGACACTGCCTGCGCCGCTCGGCCAGGTCCCAGCAGTAGCCCAGCAACTGCGCGCTGGCCGCCTCCGGCTCCACCTGGTACTCGGGGTCGTCGTAGGCGATCATCTGGTTGGACCAGTCGAAGATCTTGAGCCGGTCCTGCTGCGGGATGCCCAGCAGTTCGGCGATGGCCTGTAGGGGCAGCTCGCAGGCCACGTCGGTGACGAAGTCCCCGCTGCCACTGGCCAGCGCGGTGGTGACGATCAGCTCGGCGCGTTCGCGCAGGGCCTCGCGCAACCCGTTGATCGCCTTGGGGGTGAAGCCCCGCGAGACGATGCCCCGGGTCCTGGTGTGCTGCGGCGGATCCTGGTTGAGCATGATCAGCCGTAACAGCTCGATGCGGTCGGCGGGCATGTCGTCGGCGAAGCGCACGATCGCGCCCTTCTCCCAGGAGGAGTAGAGCTCGCTGTGCCGGGAGACCTCACGCACGTCGGCGTGCCGGGACACCACCCAGAACCCGCCGTCGCGGAAGCCCCCGCTGCGCTCCTCGGGCTGGGCGTTCCACCACAGCGGGGCCGTGGCGCGCAGCTCGGCGAACTCCTCGAAGGGCACCCGGTCGGCGTACAGGTCGGGGTCGGTGAAGTCGAAGCCGGTGGGGATCATGATCGCCTCCCGTACGCCGGTGTACGTGGAACCTGTTCTACAAAGCTTCCTAGCATACAGTGTTAACTACGGGAAGCCCTGGCACTCTGATGGCCGCAAACCCACGCAGCGCGCCCGTTGCGCCAAAACAAGAACCTGTTCTATTTTTACCGGGAGAACGGGAGGTGGGCCAGTGGCGGACCCGGTGATCGTGGCGGCCGTGCGGACCCCGATCGGCAAGCGCGGAGGCTGGCTGTCCGAGCTGCACGCTGCCGAACTGCTCGGGGCCGCGCAGCGGGCGGTGGTGGAGCGGGCGGAGATCGACCCGGTGCTCGTGGAACAGGTCATCGGCGGCTGCGTGACCCAGGCGGGCGAGCAGTCCAACAACGTGACGAGAACCGCGTGGCTGCACGCCGGGCTGCCACAGCAGGCCGGGTGCATGACGGTGGACGCCCAGTGCGGGTCCGCCCAGCAGTCGACACACCTGGTGGCCGGGCTGATCGCGGCCGGGGCCATCGAGGTGGGCATCGCCTGCGGGGTGGAGGCGATGAGCCGGGTGCCGCTGCGCGCCGCGGTGGGCGATGCCTCACCTCGGCCCGATTCCTGGTCGATCGACCTGCCCAACCAGTACCTGGCCGCCGAGCGCATCGCCGAACGGCGCGGCATCACCCGCGAGGACGTGGACAGGTTCGGCGTGGCCTCACAGGTCCGGGCGGCCCGCGCGTGGTCGGAGGACCGCTACCGCGCGGAGGTCGTCCCAGTGGCGGGGGTCAGCCGTGACCAGGGTCTGCGCGAGACGAGCCTGGACGGGCTCGCGCGGCTCAAGCCGGTGCTGGACGGGGGCGTGCACACCGCGGGCACGTCCTCGCAGATCTCCGACGGCGCCTCGGCGGTGTTGCTGACCTCCGCGGAGCGCGCGCGCCAGCTCGGGCTGCGGCCCCGCGCGCGGATCCTCGCGCAGTGCCTGATCGGCGCGGAGCCGTACTACCACCTGGACGGTCCGGTGCAGGCCACCGAGCGCGTGCTCGCCCGCAGCGGTATGAAGATCGGCGACCTGGACCTGTTCGAGGTCAACGAGGCCTTCGCCTCGGTCGTGCTGTCCTGGAGCGCGGTGCACCGGCCGGATCCGGAACTGGTGAACGTCAACGGCGGGGCCATCGCGCTGGGCCACCCGGTCGGCAGCACCGGTACCCGGTTGATCACCACCGCCCTGCACGAGCTGGAACGACGGGACGCGTCCACCGCGCTGATCACCATGTGCGCTGGCGGGGCACTGGCCACCGGCAGCATCTTGGCACGCGTCTGACTCCCGCCGTTCGCGCGGCCGACACCCGCTCGCCACCTTGTCCAGCCAGGTTATGACTTGTCTGTACAAGGTGGAGGAGGAGCGGATGGACCTGCCCGCCGTCTGGCTGCGCGACAACTGCCGCTGCGCCAAGTGCCGGGACCCGCGCACCGGCCAGAAGCTGTTCGACATCACCGACCTGCCCGACCCGATCACCGTCACCGACCGCGTCGAGGACGAGTTCGCCGTGCACCTGGTGTTCGGCCCCGACGGCCACCGCAGCACCTTCGACCGCGCCTGGCTGCACGAGAACCAGCCGGGACGTGGTGAGCAGGACTTCCGCGTGGAGTCGGCCAAGGACCTGTGGCCGAGCATCGACCCGCCCGTGTTCACCTGGGGCGGTCCGGAGCTGCCCTGGCTGGAATCGGTGCTGTGCCGGGGATTCGCCGTGCTGAGCGAGGTGCCGGTCGAGCCGGGTGCGGTGCTGCGCGTGGCCGAGTCCTTCGGCTACGTGCGCGAGACCAACTACGGGCGCCTGTTCCACGTACGGGTGGAGGCCGAACCGAACAACCTGGCGTTCACCGGGTTGCCGATCAGCCCGCACACCGACAACCCGTACCGCGACCCGGTGCCGACCGTGCAGCTGCTGCACTGCTTGGAGAACGCGGTGGAGGGCGGGGAAACCACGCTGGTGGACGGCTTCCACGCCGCCGCCGTACTGCGCGAGCGCGACCCCGCGGCGTTCCGCGCGCTGAGCGGCACGCCGGTGACCTTCGAGTTCGCCGACCGGGACGCGGTGCTGCGGGCCAGCCGCCCGCTGATCGGGGTGGACCCGCGCGGACGGATCCGGGAGATCCGGTTCAACAACCGGTCCCTGCGACCGCTGGGCTGGTCGGCCGAGGAGATCACCGAGTTCTACCGCGCCTACCGCGTGTTCGCCGAACTGCTCGCCGAGCCCGCGCACCAGGTGCGGATGCGGCTGAACCCCGGCGACTGCCTGGTCTTCGACAACACCAGGGTGCTGCACGCCCGCACCGGGTTCGCCGACACGGGCAGGCGGCACCTCGAAGGCTGCTACGCCGACCTGGACTCGCTGGCCAGCCGCGTGGAGGTGTTGCGCAGGGAGCCGCTCGTTGCGCTGTCCGCACTGTTCGCCGGTGCCGGGGCACAGGACTACCTCGGCGAGGAGGTCACCCAGGCCGAGCACATGCTGCAAGCCGCTGCCCGCGCGGAAGCCGCCGGTGCGCCGGACCACCTCGTGGCCGCCGCGCTGCTGCACGACATCGGCCACGTGCTGCCCGAGACCGGCCAGCACCACGACGAGGCCGGGGCGGCGTGGCTCGCGCGCTGGTTCGGGCAGGAGGTGACCGAGCCGGTGCGGCTGCACGTCGCGGCGAAGCGGTACCTGTGCGCCGTGGAGCCGGACTACTTCGGTCGGCTCTCGGCGGCCTCCGTGCACACCTTGTCCTTGCAGGGCGGCCCGATGACCGCCGAGCAGGCCGGGGAGTTCGCCGCGGGCCCGTACGCCGCCGACGCCGTCGCGGTGCGCCGCTGGGACGAGGCCGCCAAGGACCCGGCACTGGCCAGTCCCCCGCTGGAGCACTTCCTGCCCGTGCTGCGCCGGATCCTGGAGCGCGCGGGCCGTCCGGGGTGAATACTGGCGCGGGTCCGGACCTCAGCGAGGAGGAAGTCGTGAACGTGCCACCGATCGTGTCGGCGGAACAGTGGCGGGCGGCCCGCGAGGAGTTGCTGGTCAAGGAAAAGGAGGCCACGCGCGCCCTGGACGCGCTGGCCGCCGAGCGCCGCAGGCTGCCGATGGTCGAGGTGGACCAGCCCTACGTGTTCGAGGGCCCCGAGGGCCCGGTCAGCCTGGCCGACCTGTTCGAGGGCCGCCGCCAGCTGATCGTCTACCAGTTCATGGACAACGGGCCGGAGGACTACTGCTCGGGCTGCGCCAGCTTCACCGACAACGTCGGGCGCCTGGAGCACCTGCACGCCCGCGACACCAGCTACGCCTGCGTGTCCGACATGCCGCTGCCCCAGCTCACCGCGTTCTGGCAGCGCATGGGCTGGACCGTGCCGGTCTACTCCTCGCGCGGCACGAGCTTCGGCCTGGACTGCGGCACCGGCGGCGGGTTCGGCCTCAGCGTGTTCCTGCGCCAGGACGAGGCCGTGTACCGCACCTACTTCACCTCCGGCCGCGGGGTGGACCGGCTCCGGCTGGACTTCAACCTGCTCGACCTGACCCCGTTCGGGCGTCAGGAGGAGTGGGAGGACTCGCCCGAGGGCTGGCCGCGGACCAAGCCGTACACCTGGTGGCGGCTGCACGACGAGTACTGAACCGGGCTGAGCCGACCCGGGTCAGCCCAGGGCGGAGTAGGCCTGGCTCACGTAGTCCCACAGCCCAGTGGTGAACGCGGGGTCGGGCCCACCGGTCAGCGAGCGCATCACCTCGGTGCCGTGCTCGCGGAAGAACTTGGCCACCGCGGCGTTGAGTTCGGCGTCCCCGCCGGTGAAGGTCTCCATCAACGTGGTCAACCGCCGCGCGGAGCGCACCACCGCGGGATCGTCCACCGGGGTGCCCGCGCGGAAGTGCTCGGCCAGCTCGGCCAGGATCACCGGCCACTCCCCCTCCATCCACTCCCTGGCCTCCGCGTCGAGCTGCTCCCCGTGCTGGTCCAGGCGCCGCCCCTGCTCCTCGGTGAGGTACTCGCCGAACACGCTGAGCTGCCCCAGCAGGGCCATCGGCCGCTCGGTGGCGAACGGGCCCGCACTGTCCAAGTGGGACAGCAGGGTTTCGGCCTGGCGACGCAGGGCGTTGATCCGCCGCACCTGTTGGTCCAGCTCGTCCACCCGGGCGGCCAGCACCGGACGCAGGGCCCCCGGCTGGTCCAGCACCCCGCCGATCTCCTCCAGGGACAGGCCGAGTTCGCGCAGCAGTCGGATCTCGTAGAGCCGCCGCAGGTCCGGCTCGGTGTACCTGCGGTGGCCGGAGGCGGTGCGCTCGCTGGGACGCAGCAGCCCGAGCTCGTCGTAGTGGTGCAGCGTGCGCACCGTGAGCCCGGCGACCTTGGCCACCGCGCCGACACTCCACCTCTGCTCGCTCACACCACCAAACCCTAGGGCGTGGGGTTCAATACCGGGATGTGGCTGTCCTGGCGTGAGGCGACGCAGGCCGCGCTGTACGGCGAGACGGGTTTCTTCCTGCGCAACAGCCCGGCCCAGCACTTCCGCACCTCCGTGCACGCCTCACCGCTGTTCGCGGGCGCCGTGTCGCGGCTGCTGCACGAGGTCGACCTGGCGCTGGGTGAGCCCGATCCGCTCGACGTGGTGGACCTGGGCGCCGGGCGGGCCGAGTTGCTGTGCGGGCTCGCCGCGCTGGCGCCCGGCGGGCTGGCGGACCGGCTGCGGCTGACCGCCGTGGAGCTGGCGCCCCGCCCGGAGGGGCTGCCCGCGGAGATCGGCTGGCGGCGGGACGTGCCGCAGGGCATCACCGGGCTGGTGATCGCCAACGAGTGGCTGGACAACGTGCCGGTGGACCTCGTGGAACTGACCGGGCAGGGCCCGCGACTGGTCCTGGTCGACCCGGTCAGCGGCGAGCAACGCCTGGGCGGTCCGCCCAGCGCCGCCGACCTGGACTGGTTGGCGCGGTGGTGGCCGCTCACCGGGGTCGGCGACCGGGCCGAGGTCGGCGCACCGCGTGACGCGGCCTGGGCCGAGGTGGTGCGGAACATGTCGCGGGGTGTCGCCGTGGCCGTGGACTACGCACACCTGCGCGGTGCACGCCCGGCCGGGGGCACGCTGACCGGGTACCGGGACGGGCGCCAGGTGCGTCCTGTGCCGGATGGCGCAACTGACATCACCGCTCACGTGGCGCTGGACGCCTGCGCGGCGGCGGCACCGGGCCGCTCGTTCCTCACCACGCAACGCGTTGCGCTGGGCGCACTGGGCGTGGTCAGCGCGCCGCCCTCTGCCCAGCTGGCCGCCACGGATCCTGCCGCCTACCTGCGCGAACTGGCCAGCGCGGGCGAGGCGGCCGAGTTGCTGGACGAGCACGGTCTCGGCGGCTTCGGATGGCTCACCCAGTTCGTCGCAACCTTCCCTAAACTTCCCTATAGAATGACTCAATAGGGAGTGTTAGAGTATTTTGCGTCAGGTTGGAGTCGACCGGTCATGTCCCAGGAGCTGTACTCCGTCGAGCAGGTCGCCGAGCAGTTGGGCCTGCACGTGCGCACGGTGCGCAACTACGTGCGCGAGGGGCGACTGAAGGCGGTCCGCATCGGCAAGCAGTACCGGATCGCCGCCGAGGACCTGGCGGCGTTCACCGGCCAGCCTGACCGTCCACTCAGGACACAGCGGCACACCGACGTGTCCAGCGTGGTGCAGATCGAGGGCATCGACGCGACCAAGGCGGCACGGGTGGCCGCGATGGTCCTGGGCTGGGCGAAAACACGAGACCAAGGAGATCAACCCATGCGCATCGACACCATGCACGATCCGAACCGCGACTGTCTGAAGATCGTCGTGCTGGGCGGACTGTCCAGCAGCGCTGAGGTGTTGCGGCTCATCACGGAACTCGTCGAGGGCAAACCATGAACATCTTCCGTTCCACCGCAGGAGAACAACTCGTCCGGCAGCGCTACGAGCAGGAGCTGGCGAGTTGGCCGGTGCCGCACGAGCGGCGCACGGTGTCCACCCGCGAGGGCGACACCTTCGTGCTGGTCTGCGGGCCGCGGGACGCGCCGCCGGTGGTGCTGCTGCACGGCTCCGGGGGCACCGCGACGAGTTGGCTGCACCGGATCGGTCCGTGGGCCCAGCGGTTCCGCCTGTACGCGGTGGACCTCATCGGCGAGCCCGGACTGAGCGCGCCTTCGCGTCCCCCGCTGGACACCGAGGCGCACACGCTCTGGCTGGACGACGTGTTCGCCGCCCTGTCGCTGGAGAAGGCGTCACTGGTCGGTGAGTCGCTGGGCGGCCGGGTGGCGCTGGACCACGCGATCCGCCGCCCCGGCCGCGTCAACCGACTGGTGCTACTCAACCCGACGGGCATCGGTCGGCAGAAGTTCGGACTGATCCTGAAGTTCCTGCTGCGCAAGGTCTTCGGCAGCGGTGCCGCGCGGGAGCAGATGTCGGCGGCCATCGGGTTCGAGGTCCCGCCGGACGCCTTCCCGCTGCTGGTCTTCCAGCACTTCCGGCCGCGGCTGGGCAAGATCCCCGTGTTCAGCGACGAGCAGTTGCGCGGGCTGGGCACTCCGCCGCTCGTGCTGCTCGGCGAGCAGGACGAGATGCTGGACGCCCCGCAGACCGCCCGCCGACTGGCGACCACCCAGCCCGGGGCCGAGGTGCGGCTGCTGCCCGGCGATGGCCACCTGTTGCTGGGCCACTCCGAGACCGTGCGGGACTTCCTCCAGGAGGTGAACCATGTCTGAGACGAAGCGGCAGGTGTACGTGCACCCAGCCGAGGGCTCGGTGCTGGCCAGCGAGGCCGACGCCGTCGAGCTGATAGGCGAGCTCTACCCGGTTCGCCCGGACGTGCTGGTCATCCCGGTGTCCCGGCTGGACGAGCGGTTCTTCACGCTGAGCACCCGCCTGGCCGGTGAGATGCTGCAGAAGTTCGTGCTGTACGGACTGCACGTGGTCATCCTCGGCGACATCAGCGAGCACGTGGCGCGCAGCACGGCACTGCGGGACTTCGTCCACGAGTCGAACGAAGGTCGGCACGTGTGGTTCCTCGCCGACCTGCCCGCGCTGGAGGCCCGGCTGGCCGCGCGTTAGCGGGGGCCAAGCCCCCACCCCGCGACGGGGTGGGGGCTGCCTGTAGTGGGTTGGTGGACAGCGGCTCGGCGGCGATCTGC
Source organism: Kutzneria viridogrisea DSM 43870 (assembly GCF_000525635.1). Classification (NCBI taxonomy): domain Bacteria; kingdom Bacillati; phylum Actinomycetota; class Actinomycetes; order Pseudonocardiales; family Pseudonocardiaceae; genus Kutzneria; species Kutzneria viridogrisea. Next base: position 3,747,558 of record NZ_CP007155.1, on the reverse strand, counting down.
GGGCGCGGGTCGGGCAGCCACGGCGCCGAGTCGCTGACACCGCTCACCAACCTCACCCCCGCTGACCCGAAGCGCGGTTGAGCTCCTCGGCCGCGTCGCGGGGGCAGCGTGGTCATGGCGAACCCGGCGAGTGCCCCGTCCTGCTCGTCCATGGCGCTCCGCACGAAGCCGCGCTCGGTACGTTGTTGTGCGGTAAGCCCTTCCCCGCGCGCACTGTCCATCAAGGATCGGCCGGGTCCGATCGCCGCACGGTGGGAGCCGTGGTCCAGGCACCGCCTGGCATCTGGCAGAACGGTACGGCGGCCGATCGGCGGCTTGCCCCTTACTACAGCGTTTTCCCTTGCGGTTGTTAAGGTGTGAAGGAGAACGCTCTTGCGCAGGTGAGCTCGTTGCACACCAGGTGGGGCACGTGTTCACAGTCTTGACCCTTTCCAGTTGCCGGATTATGGTCCAGACCAAATTCCCTGCAACTGAAGACTGACAGCGTCCGCCAACGCGGTCCCCCGCTCCCTGCCCGACCGCGGTGGTGTGTGCCGCTCCTCGCCGCGCACGCGCGCTGGCAGTCCGCCCAGAAAGGGCTGACTCATGTCCCTGAAAGGAAAACTCGCGGCCGGTATCGGCCTGGCCCCCGTGCTGCTCCTCCTGCTGCCCGCCATCCCCGCGAGCGCACACGGCTACGTGTCCTCCCCGCCGAGCAGGCAGGCCCTGTGCGCGCAGGGCGTGGTGAAGAACTGCGGAGAGATCCAGTACGAGCCGCAGAGCGTGGAGGGCCCCAAGGGCCTGCGGTCCTGCAGCGGCGGCAACGCCCAGTTCGCCCAGCTGGACGACGAGAGCAAGGGCTGGCCCGCGACGAGGGTCGACAGCTCGCTGACGTTCAACTGGGTGCTCACCGCGCGGCACGCCACGAGCACCTGGCAGTACTTCATCGGCGGCACCAAGGTCGCCGAGTTCAACGACGGCGGCAAGATCCCCGGCGCCACCGTCTCGCACTCGGTCAACCTCGGCTCGTTCAGCGGGCGGCAGAAGATCCTGGCGGTGTGGAACATCGCCGACACCGCCAACGCCTTCTACAACTGCATCGACGTGGACATCAACGGGGGCGGCGGAACACCGCCCACGACCACCACCGCCCCGCCCACCACGACCACCACCCCGCCGCCGACCACCACGACCACGGTGCCGACGACCACCACCGCGGTGCCCGGCGGCACGGCGTGGACCGCGGGCAACGCCTACAAGGCAGGCGATGTGGTGACCTACGACGGCGCCTCGTACAAGTGCTCGCAGGCGCACACCGCGCTGCCCGGCTGGGAGCCCTCGACCACGCCCGCGCTCTGGCAGAAGGTCTGAACCCGTTGGGCGGGGCCGTGATCCGGCCCCGCCCGCAGCCAGGAGGCGGCACCGATGACACGACTCGCACTGGCGCTGCTCACCGCGGGCCTGCTGGCCGCGGCGGGCTGCGCGAGCACCCCGCACCAGCACCAGCACCAGGCACCCGCGGCGGCGACGGCGGAGTTCAACGCGCAGGACGTGATGTTCCTGCAGATGATGATCCCGCACCACGGCCAGGGCGTGCAGCTCGCCGACCTGGCCGCGCGGCGCGCCACCCAGCCCGGGGTGCGGACCCTGGCCGCGGCGATCAAGTCCACCGAGCTCACCGAGGTGGACACGATGAAGTCCTGGCTCACCCAGTGGAAGCAGCCGCTGGCCATGTCCGGCTCGATGTCCGGGCACACGGGCATGACCGCGACCGACCAGTCCTTCATCGACGAGGTGGCCAAGGCTGGCGACCAGGACTTCGAGCGCCGGTTCCTGGACCTGTTGTCCGGGCACCAGGGCAACGCCGCGGAAATGGCGCGGGAGGAGGTCAAAAGCGGGCAGAGCAAGCAGGTCAAGGACTTCGCCGACCGCATCGACAAGTCCCGCACCGCGCAGGTCAAGCAGCTGCTGACCTTCACCGGGGAGCTGGGCACGCAGAGCGGCTGAGTTCGTGTCGGCGGGCACCGACACGTCGGCGACCTACCGTCGGGGCATGACCGAGCACGTGACGATCACCCCGAGCATCCTGTACTTCGGCACACCCGTGGTGCTGCTGTCCACCGAGAACGCCGACGGCACGACGAACCTGGCGCCCATGTCCTCGGCGTGGGCGCTGGGTGAGACGGTGGTGCTCGGGCTCGGCAGCGAGGGACACAGCGCGCGCAACCTCGGACAGCGGCCCGAGCTGGTGATCAACCTGCCAGGGCCGCGGCTCTGGCCCCAGGTCGAGGCGCTGGCCCCGCTCACCGGGCGCGATCCCGTACCAGCGGCCAAACGTGACGTGTTCCGCTTCGAGCCGGACAAGTTCGGCGCCGCCGGACTGCACCCGGAACCGGCCGAGCTCGTGCGGCCGAGCCGGGTCGCACAGTGCCCGATCCAGTTGGAGGCAACGGCAATCCAGGTGCGACCTGCGGCGCACGGGTCGTTCACGATCATCGAGGCGCGGGTGCTGCGGGTGCACTGCGCACCCGAACTGGTCGTGCCCGGGACACAGCACGTGGACCCGCAGCGGTGGAGCCCGCTGATCTACAACTTCCGGCACTACTTCGGGCTCGGGCCCGAACTGGGGCACACCTTCCGCTCGCAGACCAGGCCCTCAGCGCAACTCGCCCAGTGAGCGGGCGGTCGTCTCCGCGGTCTCCACCACACCGCGGCGGATGCCCTCCAGGCTGTCGCCCAGGTCCTGGAGCACGGCCCCGCCCGCGAGCAGCGGCTCGGTACTGGTCGCCGACAGCTCGGCAACCCTGGCCACCAGGCTCTCCAACCCGAGCGTGCCCGATTCCAGCTGTGCCAACACCTTCGCCCGCGCCGAGGTGAGCCGGGCGCCGACCGCCAACTGGGTGTGCACCGAGTCCAGCGAGCGCTGCACCTCCTGTGCGATCTCGGGCGTGCCGTTCGCGGCCAGCAGCAGCCGATCTCGTTCGGCCAGCAGCGCGGGCTCGTCGATGCGGCGCAGGGCCCGCGCGGTGGTGGCGGACTGCTCGGCGAGGCGGCGCAGGGTGGCCACCGTCTGGTCCACCTGCTCGCGCAGACCGCCGACCTGCGCGGTGGCCGGGCCAGCGGGCAGGTCCGCGGCGGCCGAGCTGAAGTTCTCCGCGGCGCGGGCGGCCCGTCGGAGCCAGCCCTCCTCCACGGCGCCGAGCTCGGACTTCGGCGAACCTCCTTGCAGGGCACCGAATCCGGCGCGTAGCAACCACACTCCGACACCGACCCCGGCGATGGCGGCCACCGGCAACTGCACGGCCCAGGCGGCACCGGCCGAGGCCACCCCCATCAGCAGACCCCACCGGTCGGCCAGTTCCCGGCCGAGAAATTTACTGCGCAGTCGCATGGGCACCCGTCAGAAGTTGGAGATCACGGCGGTGAACACCGCGTCGATGCCGCCGGGGTCGGAGGAGTCGTACTCGGCCGCCGAGGTGGTCTGCGCGATCCTGCGCAGCACGTCCTGGTCGGCGTCGGCCCCGTAGGCGATGGTGAACACCCGCACCGGGGCGTTGGCGTCCTCGCTGTGCAACTGGCCCAGCAGGGTGTTGAGGTCCCGGCCGCCGTCCTTCTCGTTGCGGCCGTCGGTCAGCACCACCACGGCGTTGATCGCGTTCGGATCCAGGTGTGCCTTGACGTAGTCGTAGGCCGAGGCCGTGGTGTCGTACAACCCCGTGCCGCCCTGCGGGATCAGACCGTCCAAACGGGACTTGAGCGTGTCGCGCTGGTCACCGACCAGGCCGACCGGAACCAGTTCCCGGTAGTTGGTGGCGAACATCCACAGGCCGACCTTGTCCTTGTCCCCGAACTGGCCCAGTGCGGTGGTGGCCGCGTTCTTGGCCAGGTCCATCTTGGACTTTCCGGTGCCGTTGACCTGTTCCCCCATCGAGCCCGAGGTGTCCACCACGAGCAGCACGTTGGAGGCCTTGCGCAGGGTTGCCCATGAGGCGAGCAACTTGTCCATCACCTGCGGTCCGGGCGGCTTGAGTACGGACAGCTTGGCATCGCCCAGGATCCCGTTCTCCCTGGTGGCCTGCGGACCTGGCTCGTCGTGCCAGTTACGGAAGCCGTGGTCGGTGAACCGGGACTGCGCGGCGTCGGTGTGCAGGTAGTTCAGGAAGTCCTCGGCCACCGCCTTCTTGGCCGGGTCCAGGCCGCTCAGTTCGGCATAGGGGTGGTCGGAGACCAGGGTGCCGTCCGCGGGGTACACCGCGACCAGCGGCACCTTCGGCTTGGCGTGCTTGCCCGCGGTGGCCGGATCACCGCTGGGGTTGCCCAGGTTGTAGTCCAGCACCGAGTTCTCCTCCACGGTGACCGCGGAGATGTAGGACATCGCGGCGCCCCGGTCGTCGGCCTGCTGGAGGTTGGCCAGGAACGTCAGCGTGGTGTCCCCGTAGTGCACGATGGACTGTTCCACGGTGCGCACGAAGCTCTGCACGCCCGCGGTGGCCAGATCGGCCTCGGTCAGGTCCGAGGTGGTGCCGGTCGCGGCGCGGTAGGCGCCGACGGTGGCGTTGAGACCGGAGGTGGACAGGTTCGGGTTGGTCTTGCCCAGCCGGAAGGCGCCCCACTCCGGGTGGCCGTAGCGGGCCCAGCCCTGCGGGTCACCGGCCAGCGCGGCCAGGTCCTTCCAGCTGATCTGCTTGTCCGGCCAGCCCAGCGCCTGGGCCATCGGCTTGGGCATGGCGAAGACCAGCGGGGCGTTGATCACCGACTGCGGGGTGCCCTCCGCGAGCACGGTGTGGTCCTGGGTGCTCCGCTGGCGCAGCAGGGTGAGCCAGGCGGTGGCCGCGGGCGTCCACACGTCGGGCTTCGGGCCGTCCACGGCCTCGTTCCAGCCCTTGGCCAGCGCGGCCATGGTGGCGCCGGAGTTCGCCGAGGTCACCACGACCTGGGCACACTGCCCGGCCACGGTCCGCCCGCTGTAGTCGGAGGCGACCTGCTTGAGCAGGCCCGCCTTCTCCGGCGAGGAGGTCACCGCGAGCCGCACCCCGGAGCCGGAGCACTTCGCCTGCGCCGCGTCCGGGCTGGGCGGTCCCGCGGTGACCATGCGCAGCACCACGATCACGACCACGGCCAGTGCGGCGACCACCACGAAGGGCCACCAGCGACGTCTAGCGGGATCACCAGCGTTGTTCACCGCCCGACGATAGCGCGCGATCTTCAGGCTTCGGCAGGCGTTGGCCGGGGAATGGACGGCAATCGTGACAAGGCGCTGGCCTGAGCGGAGTTGTGCACCGAGAAGGCCACGGCGTCGCCGATGTACCGGTCGTCGGACCACTCCAGCGCCACCCCGGAGGGATCGGTGGTGCGCCGCCGCTCGCGCAGCAGCGGGGTGCGCGGGCGGATGTCCAGCAGGCGCGCGTCCTGCGTGGTGGCCGCCACCGCGTCGATCAGGTGCTCGGCGTCGGCGAAGATCACGCCAAGGGCCTGCAACCGCTCGGTGATCGACACGGTGTCCAGCTCCATGCCCGCCACCATGGCGCCGACCGGTTCGCGGTAGGCGCTGCGCTCGATCATCACCGGCCGCCCGGACAGCAGCCGCAGCCGGGTCAGGTGGTAGACCCGCGCCCCCTCGCCCAGTTCCAGGTGTACCCGTTCCTCCTCGGTGGCTGCCCGAAGTTCCATTGTCACCACGCGTCCGGCCGGTACCTCGCCGATCGCCCGTGCCCAGCGGGAGAAGCTGAGCAGCTCGGCGAAGCTCTGCACGCGCGGGCCGCCGAGCACCACGCGGCGCGCCCCCTGCCGCGAGGAGATCACCCCGTCCGCGCGCAGTGCCGCGAACGCCTGGCGGATGGTGCCGCGCGAGGCGCCGTAGCGCTGCGCGAGCTCGCTCTCCGAGGGCAGCCGGGCGCCGGCTTCGTAGGTACCGGAGGCGATCGCCGCCTTGATGTCCTCGGCGACCCTCCGGTACAGCGTCTGCTCCATGTGGGGCACCGTATCCGAGCAATCGCGCGGTCACCGCCGGTAACCCCCGGAGAAACCCCGTGTTCACCCTGATGTCCAGTCATGTTCGGACTTATCTAGCCAAGTGGTCAGCTTCGTGGCAGAGCCTCTGCGCAGCCCCAACCCCACCGGCACTCGTGGAGCTCACCGTGAACAGATCCCGCACCGCGCTGGCGGCCGGCCTGCTGGCCGCCGTGCTCGGACTCACCGCCTGCGGCGGGTCCGCCAGCAGCAGCGGCAGCTCGGACAGCAAGGCCGCCACCGCCAAGAGCGCGGCCGACCTGGGCGGGATGGACGCGCTGGTCGCCGCCGCCAAGGCCGAGGGCGCGCTCAACGTCATCACGCTGCCGCACACCTGGGCGAACTACGGCGCGATCCTGGACGGCTTCAAGGCCAAGTACGGCCTCAAGATCAACGAGGCGAACCCGGACGGCACCAGCCAGGACGAGATCAACGCCGTCAAGCAGCTCAAGGGCCAGGACCGCGCGCCCGACGTGCTGGACCTGGGCTCCTCCTTCGCGCTCAGCGCCGCGGCGGGCGGGCTGCTCGCCCCGTACAAGGTGGCCACCTGGAAGGACATCCCCGACGCGCAGAAGGACGCCGACGGCCGCTGGTACAACGACTACGGCGGCTACATCTCCATCGGCTACGACGCGGCCAAGGTGCCCAACCCGCCGACCTCCTTCGCCGACCTGGCCAAGCCGGAGTACAAGGGCAAGGTCGCGCTGAACGGGGACCCGACCAAGGCGGGCGCCGCGTTCGCCGGGGTCTACGCGGCGGCGCTGGCCAAGGGCGGCAGCTTCGACAACATCCAGCCGGGCATCGACTTCTTCGGCGAGTTGCACCGCAACGGCAACTTCATCCCGGTGGGCGCCACCCAGGCCACCATCCAGTCCGGGCAGACCCCGATCACCATCGACTGGGACTACCTCCAGGTCTCCGCGAGCAAGACCCTGGCGGGCAAGGTGGACTGGAAGGTGGCCGTGCCCACCGACGGCCACTACGCCAACTACTACAACCAGGCCATCAGCGCCAGCGCCCCGCACCCGGCCGCGGCCCGGCTGTGGCAGGAGTACCTGTACTCCGCGGAGGGCCAGAACCTGTACCTGAAGGGCTCCGCCCGGCCGGTGACCCTGGCCGCGATGCAGGCCGCGGGCACGGTGGACAAGACCGCGCTGGAGGCCCTGCCCAAGGTGACCGGCGAGGCGAGCTTCCCGAGCGAGAAGCAGTTGGACGCGGCCAAGAAGGTCATCGCCGACAGTTGGGCGAAGACTGTTGGCTGACCGGGCATCCGGGATGCGGCGGCGGCTCGACCTGCTCGGGCTGCTGCCGTTCCTGGCATACGTGCTGGTGTTCCTTGGCGTGCCCGCCGTGGCGGTGGCGGTCGGCGCGTTCCAGACCGACACCGGGAACTGGACGCTGGCCAACCTCACCGCCGCGGTCGGCGACCCGTACCTCAACGCCTTCGTGGTCAGCATCGAGACCTCCGCGCTGACCGCCGTGATCGGCGCGGTGGTGGGGCTGGCCATCGCCTTCGCGGTCAGCGCCTCGCCAGCGGGCGGGGTGCTGCGCCAGGTGGTGTCCACCGCCTCCGGTGTGCTGGCCTACTTCGCCGGGGTGCCGCTGGCCTTCGCGTTCATCGCCACCGTGGGCAGCCAGGGGATCGTCCCCAAGTGGCTGGTGTCGCTGGGCGTGGACATGAGCGGGTTCAGTCTGTTCGGCTTCCTGGGCATCACGCTGGTGTACGTGTACTTCCAGGTGCCGCTGATGGTGCTGGTGATCTTCCCCGCCCTGGAGGGCCTGCGCCCGCAGTGGCAGGAGGCCGCCGCCAACCTGGGCGCGACCCGCTGGCAGTACTGGCGCACGGTCGGCGGGCCGCTGCTGCTGCCGCCCTTCCTGGGTGCGCTGATGTTGTTGTTCGCCAACGCCTTCGCCGCCTACGCCACGGCGGCGGCGCTGACCAACGGGGTCATCCCGCTGGTGCCGATCCAGATCGCCTCGCTGATGAGCGGCAACGTGGCTGTGGGCCAGGAGAACCTGGGCAACGCGCTGGGGCTGGGCATGATCCTGATCGTCGGGCTGGCGCTGGCCGGCTACGCGCTGATGCAGCGCAGGACCGCGAGGTGGTTGCGATGAGCCTGGTCGCCGATCCGGTGCGGGTCGCCAGCGGACCGCGCCGCAGGCACCGCCGCGGTGGGCGGGTCCTCGGCTGGGCGGTGTTGCTGGTGGCCGCGCTGTACTTCCTGGTTCCCGTCGCCGCCTCGGTGGAGTTCTCCTTGCGGGGCAAGGGCGACACCCACGACCTGAGCACCTGGTCGGCGCTGTTCGAGCAGCCCGGCTTCGCCGAGAACATGCTGACCTCGCTGGAGTTGGCGGTCGGCACGGTGCTGATCACGCTGCTGCTCATGGTGCCGACCACGGCGTGGGTGCACCTGCGGCTGCCCCGGCTGCGCCGCCTGGTGGAGAGCATCTGCGTGCTGCCGCTGGTGATCCCCGCCGTGGTGCTGGCCAACGGGGTGCTCGTGGCCTTCAAGGGATTCCCGAACTGGATCACCGGCACACCCGTGATCCTGGCCCTGGAGTACGTGGTGCTGGCGCTGCCGTTCACCTTCCGCACCCTGGACAGCGGGCTGGCGGCGATCCCGCTGACCACGCTGGTGGAGGCCGCGCGCAACCTGGGCGCGAGCTGGCCGCACGTGCTGCTGCGCGTGGTGGTGCCCAACCTGCGCACCGCGATCCTCAACGCCGCGATCCTCAGCGCGGCCATGGTGCTCGGCGAGTTCACCATCGCCAACCTGCTGCTGCTCAACACCTTGCCGGTCTGGACGGTCCAGGCCGGTCAACAGGACGCGCAGGTGGCCACCGCCGCCTCGATGCTGATCCTGCTCGTCTCGTGGGCGCTGCTGATGCTGATGTCGGTGTTCGGCCAGCGCGGCGCCCGCCGTACCCGGAGGTCCCGATGACCCTCAGCACCGCGACCGAGACCGCCACGGGCAGCCCGGTGCGGCTGTCGGGGCTGCGCCGGACCTACGGCGCGGTCACCGCGCTGGACGGGCTCGACCTGGAGATCGCGCCGGGTGAGCTGGTGAGCCTGCTCGGACCGTCGGGCTGCGGCAAGACCACCGCCCTGCGCATCGTGGCCGGGCTGGAGCACGCCGACTCCGGTGCGGTGCTGGTGGACGGCAAGGAGATCACCAGGGTGCCCGCGAACAAGCGCGGCATGAGCATGGTGTTCCAGTCCTACAGCCTGTTCCCGAACCTGACCGCGGGCGAGAACGTGGCGTTCGGGCTGCGGCTGCGGGGCGTGTCCCCGGCGGCCCGCCGCAAGCGCGCCGCCGAACTGCTGGAACTGGTCGCGCTGGACAACCACGCGAACCGCTACGCCCATGAGCTGTCCGGCGGTCAGCAGCAGCGGGTGGCGCTGGCAAGGGCGCTGGCGATCGAGCCGCGCGTGCTGCTGCTGGACGAGCCACTGTCCGCTTTGGACGCCAAGGTGCGGGTCCAGCTGCGTGACGAGATCCGTGGCCTGCAACGGCGTCTGGGCATCACCACGCTCTGCGTCACGCACGACCAGGAGGAGGCGCTGAGCATGTCCGACCGGGTGGCCGTGATGAACGCGGGCCGCCTGGAGCAGTGCGCCAGCCCGGACGTGGTCTACACCAGGCCCGCGACCGCCTTCGTGGCGGCGTTCGTCGGCGCCATGAACCGGGTCGAGGGCGCGGTGGGCCCGGCCGGTGACGTGGTGGAGATCGCCGGTCAGCGGCTGCGCCTGGCCCGGCCGATCGGCAACACGCCCGGCGCGCTGGTCACCGCGCTGATCCGGCCCGAGTCGGTGCGGCTGACCCCGGCCGTGGACGGCACGGCCAAGGTGCTGCGGTCCAGCTTCCGCGGGCCGGTCACCCGGGTCACGGTGCTGCTGGGCGACGGCACGGAGCTGGACAGCGACCTGCCCAGTTCGGCGGCGGTGGACCTGCGGCCGGGTGAGCTGGCCGAGGTGGGCTTCGTCGACGAGCCGGTGATGACGGTCTGATCAGGCCCCGTACACCGGCAGCGGGGCCGGGGCCCCGTCCAGCAGGCTGAGCAGGGCGGGGCCGAGTTCCTCCGGCGTCCAGCGGTGGTCGCGCCGCACGGACCGGCCCCGCTGCCAGCCGTGCAACAGCCCGACCCGGCCGCCCTCCACCTCGAACACCTGCCCGGTGACGGACCCGGACTGCTCGCCGCCCAGCCAGACCACCAGCGGGGAGACGTTCTCCGGCGCCATGGCGTCGAACCCCTCGATCGGCGCGGCCATCAGCTCGGCGAAGGTCTGCTCGGTCATCCGGGTGCGGGCGGCCGGGGCGATGGCGTTGACGGTGACCCCGTAGCGGGCCAGCTCGGCCGCCGCCACCAGGGTGAGCCCGAGGATGCCCGCCTTGGCCGCCGAGTAGTTGCACTGGCCCACACTGCCGAGCAGGCCCGCGCCGGAACTGGTGTTGATCACCCGCGCGGCGACCGGACGCCCCGCCTTGTGCTGCTCCCGCCAGTGCGCCGCGGCGTGCCGCAGCGGGGCGAAGTGGCCCTTGAGGTGGACCCGCACCACCGAGTCCCACTCCGCCTCGCCGGTGCTGACGATCATTCGGTCCCGCACGAACCCGGCGTTGTTCACCAGCACGTCCAGTCGCCCGAACGTGCTCAGCGCGCGGTCAACCAGGTTGGCCGCCCCGTCCCAGTCCGCCACGTCCCCGGCGCAGGCCACCGCCTGACCGGCGATCTCGTCCACGACCCGTTCGGCCTGCTCGGCGTCCACGTCGTTGACGATCACCCCGTAGCCCGCGGCGGCGAAGGCCAGCGCGTGCGCCCGCCCGAGGCCCCGGCCCGCGCCGGTGACGATCACGGACCTGTTCATGGGACCTCCCGGTGCTCGGCGTTGCTGGCGGCCAGGAACGCGGGCAGTTCGCCGCCGCCGTGCACGGCCAAGGTCGCCCCGGAGACGTAGGAAGCCTGCTGGGAAGCCAGGAACACCGCGCACCGCCCCACATCCTCGGGCTCGGCGAGCCTGCCCAGCGGGATCGTCCTGGCCACCGCCGCCAGCCCCGACTCGTCCCCGTAGTGCAGGTGGGACAGCTCGGTGCGCACCGGCCCGACCGCCAGCGAGTTGACCCGGACCTTCGGCGCCCACTCCACCGCCAGGCTGGCCGTCAGGTTGTCCAGCCCCGCCTTGGCCGCGCCATAGGCCGCCGTACCCGGTGAGGCGCGGCGCCCGCTCACGCTGCCCACCATGACGATCGCCCCGCCCGAGTCCTGGCCCTGCATCACGGCGTTGGCCGCCTGCGCGAAGTTCAGCGGTGCCACCAGGTTCAGGCCGATCACCTTGGCGTGGAACCGGGGTGAGGCGCTCGCGGCGAGGGCGTGCGGCGCTCCCCCGGCGTTGTTGACCAGCACGTCGAGCCTGCCGTGACGGGCCAGCACCTGCTCCACCACGGCGCTGACCTGCTCGGGTTGTGTGACGTCACAGGGCAGGTGAGCCGTGACGGGCTGCTCGGCCGGCCGGCGGGCGCAGGTCAGCACCGTGGCCCCCGCGTCGAGGAACGCCCGCGTGATCCCCGCGCCGACACCCCGCGTGCCGCCGGTCACCAGCACCACCGATCCGCTCAGCTGCATGGGGGCCTTCCTCGGCTCGCCGACGCCTGTTACCGTACCAAGCAATCGCTAGGTTGGAAAGAAGGCCCATGGGCATCTCCAGCAGCAGCAAAGGATCCGGGATCGTGACGGTCACCGTGGACTACCCGCCGGTCAACGCGGTGCCCGTGCGTGGCTGGTTCGACCTCGCCGAGGCCGTGCACTCCGCCGGGCAGGACCCGGACACCCGCGTGGTCGTGCTCCGCGCGCGGGGGCGCGGGTTCTGCGCGGGCGTGAACATCAAGGAGATCCAGAACGGCCACGGGCACGAGGCGCTGATCGGCGCGAACCGGGGCTGCGCGGCGGCTTTCGGCGCGGTGTACGACTGCGCGGTGCCGGTGATCGCCGCCGTGCACGGGTTCTGCCTCGGCGGCGGCGTGGGCCTGGTCGGCAACGCCGACGTGGTGATCGCCACCGAGGACGCGTCGTTCGGACTGCCCGAAGTGGACAGAGGGGCGCTGGGCGCGGCCACACACCTGGCCAGACTGGTGCCACAGCACCTGATGCGCGTCCTGTACTACACGGCGCGGCGGATCAGCGCGCACGAACTGCACCACCACGGGTCGGTCTACCAGGTGGTGCCCGCGGCGGAGTTGGACACGGCGGCCTCGGCGCTGGCGGCGGAGATCGCGGCCAAGGACCCGAGGGTGATCCGCTGCGCCAAGGAGGCGATCAACGGCATCGACCCGCAGCCGGTGCACCGCAGTTACCGCTACGAGCAGGGATTCACCTTCGAGCTCACCCTGTCCGGGGTGGCCGATCGGGCCAGGCAGGCGTTCCTGGAGGGCTGATGCGGGACAAGACGATGACCGCCGCCGAGGTGGCCGCGCAGGTCGCCGACGGCATGACCGTGGGCATTGGCGGCTGGGGGTCGCGGCGCAAACCCATGGCGCTGGTGCAGGCGTTGCTGGACAGCCCGGTGCGCGGGCTCACCGTGGTGTCCTACGGCGGGCCGGAGGTCGGTATGCTCTGCGCCGCGGGCAAGGTGGCCGAGCTCGTGTACGGGTTCGTCTCGCTGGACACCATCCCTTACGACCCGAACTTCCAGCGGGCCAGGCAGTCCGGGCAGATCGCGGTGCGCGAGCTGGACGAGGGAATGCTCCACTGTGGACTCCAGGCGGCGGCGCACCGCCTGCCGTTCCTGCCGATACGCGCCGGGCTCGGCTCGGACGTGCTGCGCCTGAACCCAGGACTGAAGACGATCCGCTCCCCCTACGGTGGGGAGGAGCTGGTGGCCATGCCCGCGCTGGAGCTGGACGTGGCGCTGATCCACCTCAACCGCGCCGACCGGCACGGCAACGGCCAGTACCTCGGGCCCGACCCGTACTTCGACGACCTGTTCTGCCTGGCCGCCAAGCACAGGTTCCTGTCCTGCGAGCGGATCGTGCCGACGGCGGAACTGATCGCGGGCGGCCCGCCGCAGTCGCTGCTGACCAACCGGCTCATGGTGGACGGCGTGGTCGAGGCTCCCGGCGGGGCGGGCTTCACCTCCTGCGTGCCGGACTACGAGCGGGACGAGTCGGCGCAGCGGCGCTACTACGAGGCGGCGATCTCGTGAGCCGCGCGGACGTGTGCGTGACGGCCTGCGCGGACCTGTTCGCGGGCGACGGCGAGGTGCTGGCCAGCCCGATGGGCCCGATCCCCTTGCTGGGCGCCAAACTCGCCCGTGCCACGACGGAACCGGATCTGCTGCTGTCGGACGGCCAGGCCTACCTGCTCGGTGCGGAGGGCGTCGAGGGCTGGCTGCCCTACCGCAAGGTGTTCGACGTGGTGGCGCACGGCAGCAGGCACGTGGTGATGGGCGCGAACCAGATCGACCGGTTCGGCAACCAGAACATCTCGTGCATCGGCGAGCACGCGCGGCCGGCCCGCCAACTGCTCGGCGTGCGCGGAGCGCCGGGCAACACCGCCAACCACAAGACGAGCTACTGGGTTCCCCGGCACAGCAAGCGGGTCTTCGTGTCCGATGTGGACGTCGTATCGGGTGTCGGTTACAACAACGCGGCCGAACTGAGGTTCCACCACGTGCACCGCGTGGTGAGCAACCTCGGCGTCTTCGACTTCCCCGCGCCGGAGCACCGGATGCGCCTGCTGTCGGTGCATCCCGGCGTGACCGTCCAGGAAGTCCTTGACAACACGGGCTTCGACCTGGACACCTCCGGCACGGGACTGACCCGCGAGCCCACCGAGCGCGAACTCGCGCTCATCGAGCAGCTGGATCCCCAGCGGTCAAGGGAGAAGCTGTGATCCGCACGGCACTGACCGAGCTGGTCGGCGTGCGGCACCCGGTGGTGCAGACCGGCATGGGCTGGGTCGCCGGGCCCCGCCTGGTCTCGGCCACGGCCGAGGCCGGTGGTCTTGGCATACTCGCCTCGGCCACGATGACACTGTCCGAACTGGACTCCGCCATCGCGGAGACCAAGCAGCGCACGGACAGACCGTTCGGGGTCAACCTGCGGGCGGACGCGGTGGACGCCACGCAGCGCGTCGAGCTGCTGATCCGGCAACGGGTCCGGGTCGCGTCCTTCGCACTGGCCCCGCGCCCGGAGCTGATCGACCGGTTGAAGGACGCCGGAGTGCTGGTGATCCCCTCGGTGGGCGCGGTGCGGCACGCGGAGAAGGTGGCTTCCTGGGGCGTGGACGCCGTGCTCGTGCAGGGCGGCGAGGGCGGCGGGCACACCGGGGGCGTGGCGAGCACCCTGCTACTGCCCAGGGTCGTGGATGCCGTGGACATCCCGGTGATCGCGGCGGGCGGCTTCTTCGACGGGCGCGGGCTGGCCGCCGCGCTGGCTTACGGTGCGGCCGGGATCGCCATGGGCACCCGGTTCCTGCTCACCAGGGAGAGCACGGTACCCGAGCAGGTCAAACAGCGTTACCTGGCCTGCGGCTTGGACGACACGGTGGTGACGACCCGTGTGGACGGCGTGCCGCACCGGGTGCTGCGCACGGAACTGGTGCGGCGCCTGGAACAGGCGAGCGGGCCGCGCGCGCTGCTCACGGCGCTGGCCAACGCGGTGCGGATGCGGGAACTCACCGGGCTGCGGTGGGCCGATCTGCTCCGCGAGGGGCGCGCGATGCGCAGGCGGCGCAACCTCAGCTGGGCGCAGGTCGTTATGGCAGCGAACACCCCGGTGCTGCTGCGGGCGGGGCTCGTGCAGGGCGACGCCCGCGCCGGAGTACTGGCCAGCGGTCAGGTCGCCGGGGTGATCGAGGACCTGCCGAGTTGCGCGGAACTGGTCGCTGGGGTAGTGGCGCAGGCCGAGCAGGTGATGGACAGGATGACGAGAGGACACCGATGGCCGAGCAACGGCGCGGACGCCGCATCGCGATGAGCGAGCAGGAGGTGGACGCGTTCCTCGCGCAGGAACGCACCTGCCGGGTGGCCACCGCGGGCGCCGACGGGCCGCACCTGACGGCGCTGTGGTTCCTCTGGCACGAGCGCGCGTTGTGGCTCACATCACTGACCCGCGCCAAGCGCTGGGCCCAGCTCGCGCGCGACCCGCGGGTGTCCGTCCTGGTCGACGCCGGACACGAGTACGGGGAACTGCGCGGGGTGGAGCTGCGCGGCGAGGTGGAGTTCGTCGGCGAGGCGCCGCGTACCGGCCTGGACTGCCCTGACCTGGTCGAACCGGAGCGCCTGTTCGCCACCAAGTACTTCGGTCTCGACCAGATGATCCACGACGGCAGGCACGGCTGGCTGCGGCTGCGCCCGAACTCGGTGGTGAGCTGGGACTTCCGCAAGCTGGCAGGGTTGTGACGGTACGAAACGCATCCAGGTACCTACCATCGTCGGGTGTCCGAGGTAGGTGACACGGGGTTAGTTTGCGTTTACTCGTCCCACGGGACGGACAACCGAATACACGCCGGGGGAAAGCGGTTCCTGCCCGTCGCCCGGCGTCGACGACTCACCCTGCACAGTCGCCGAAAGGACCTTCGCCATGCGCAAGTCCGTTGTCGCCGCCGTCCTCGCCGGCGCAGCCCTGGCCACCGGACTGCTGGGCGGCACCGCCCAGGCCAGCACCGCCAGCCCGAGCATCATCGGTGGTGGCTCGGCAAGCAACGCGCCCTGGGGCGCGCAGATCTACTGGACCAACTCCGGTTCCTCCGACGGCTTCGAGTGCTCCGGCTCGATCATCGCTCCGCAGTGGGTACTCACCGCCCAGCACTGCCTGAACAAGCCCGGCATGTACGTGCTGGTCGGCAGTCTGAACCTGGGCCAGGGCACCAAGGCCACCGTGGACAAGCAGTACGCCTCGCCCAGCGGGGACGTCGCCCTGCTGCACCTGAGCAGCTCGGTCAACGCCAGCTACATCAAGCTCGGCAGCGCCGACCCTGCCGTGGGCAGCACCAACCAGATCTACGGCTGGGGCCGCACCCAGGGCTCCAACCCGCCCAGCCCGGTGCTCAAGACCGCCAACGTCAAGGTGACCGGTTCCAGCACCGATGCCTTCGGTGGCAAGGCCATCGCCAGCAAGGGCGTGAACGGCGCCGCGTGGCACGGCGACTCGGGCGGCCCGCAGATCGCCAATGGCGTGCAGGTCGGCGTCTGCTCCACCGGCAACAACAGCGGGTCCAACCCGCAGGGCACGCAGAACTACGCCAGCGTCGCCAGCAACCGCAGCTTCATCAAGAACACCGCCGGGGTCTGATCCCGCCCGACCGCCTCGCGCCACTGGTGCGCGCGAGGCGGTCCTCGGCGTGTCTCCCAGTTCTGCCAACGGAAGGTGGGCTTCGTCATGCGCAAGACAGCACTGGCCGCCGCACTGGTCGGCGTGGCGCTGACCGGGATCACGACCGCGCAGGCCGTGGCCGCTCCGACCATCATCGGCGGCACCGAGGTCAGCTCGGCCCCGTGGGGCGCGCAGATCTACTGGAACACCGGTGGCAGCGAGTTCGACGGCTTCGAGTGCTCCGGGACGATCATCGCCGCGCAGTGGGTGATGACCGCGCACCACTGCCAGAGCTCCGGCGGCATGCACGTCAAGATCGGTGACGTGCGCTTCGACCAGGGCACCGAGGTGGCCGTGGACAAGCAGTACACCTCGCCCAACGGGGACATCGCCCTGCTGCACCTGAGCAAGGCCGTGACCACCACGTACATGAAGCTGGGCAGCGGGGACCCCTCGCGCGGTGCCACCAACCAGATCTACGGCTGGGGCCGCACCCAGGGGCAGAGCCCGCCCGCCTCGGTGCTGCGCACCGCCAACGTGCGGGTGACCGGCAGCAGCACCGACGCCTACGGCGGGCGCGCGATCGCCAGCACCGGCATCAACGGTGCCGCCTGGCACGGGGATTCCGGCGGGCCCGAGGTGTCCAACGGGGTGCAGGTCGGCGTGGCCTCGACCGCGGGCAACAGCGGGTCCAACCCGCAGGGTTCGCAGAACTACGCCAGCGTGGCCGCGAGCCGCAGCTGGATCCGGCAGACCTCAGGGGTGTGATCCGGCACACCCGGTAGGAGCCAGTCCGCCCGGCCCATCCTGCACGGTGGGCCGGGCTGACACATGTCGCCGCGGTTCCGCACCGACGCGCCGGGGCGACGCGGCCTGGTCGGCGTCTGCGAGTCGCGCGCGCTCGCTCCCCTGCGGCGTCGGCCAGGCCGCCCGCCCGGTGTGCCAGGATTGTCCCCATGGGGGCTGTGTTCGACGGTGACCGCATCCGGTTCACCGATTACAAGATCGTCTGCGCCAGCGTGCACCCGTCCGGCGAGCTGTCCGCCTCGCGGATCAGGGACGCCGACTGGTCGCCGGGCACGATGCCCGAGATCCGCACGCACGAGGGCGAGACCCTGTTCCTGCCTGTCGCGCAGGCCGATCGGCTCCGCGACTTCTGCCAGGTCAACGGCATTCCGCAGGTGCGCCGCCCACCCGTGTGGCAGGACCTGCTGGAGCCGTACGTGGACACCGATCACAACGAAGAGCACCGCTCTCGCGTGGCCGAGCGTCTGGTGCGAGCAGGCCTCGACTCCGCCGAGGTGGAGCGGATCCGCGCCCGGGTCGGCGGCATGATGGTCGCCTTCAACGCCAAGGTCATGGACTGGGCCGGGCTGTACCACCACGACGTGCTGCTGGCCGCCAGCGGAGCCCTGGTCCCCGCCGCACACGTGACAGCCCTGGGCGACCCGGTGGAGTTCTACTGGTGGACCATGCGCATCGCCGACCGAACCCCCTAACCCGAGTCCCGCTCTACGGCGCACCAGTCCCGCCCTACCGCAGCCGAGTCCCGGTCTCAGGAGCGCGAGTCCCGCCCACAGCAGCGCGAGTCCCGGTCTGGGGAGCACCAGTCCCGCGCAGAGGGCCCGAGTCCCGCACTGGAGCGCCCCAGTCCCGCCCTGGGGAACGCCAGTCCCGTCCTGAAGGACCCGAGGCCCGGCCTGGGGAACGCAAGTCCCGTCCGCAGAAGCGCGAGTCCCGGCCTGGGGAACGCCAGTCCCACACTGAGGAGCGCGTCCCGTCCACAGGAGTGCGAGTCCCGGCCTGGGGCGCACCAGTCCCGCCCTGGCACACCCGAGTCCCGCCCTGGTCAGCGCGAACCCCGCGACCGGCAGCAGGCTCCCAGCAGGCACCCGCTCAACCAGTGATCACCGCGACGACCCGCGTGCCCGGGGCGATCTCCCCACGCCCGGCCATGGCGTAGATCCCGTACAGCATCTTGGCCACGTAGACCAGGTCCAGCCGCAGCCCGTGCCGCGCACCGAAGTCGGCGGCGAACTCCACCAGCTCCGGCTTGGTCCGCGCATAGCCGCCGAAGTGGAACTCGCACTGCACCGCCCAGTTGTCGCCGACCCGCCCGAACTCGGCGAGTTGCAGCCGGGCGACCTCACCGGCGAGGAACTGCCCGCCGCGCAGCGCCGAGAAGCCCAGCGCGCGCTGACCGGGCCGCAGCGCCCCGGCGATACCGGCGAGCGTCCCGCCGGTGCCGCACGCACAGCAGATCAGGTCGAAGTCCTGGTCGATCTCGGCTGGCAGCTCGGCGGTCCCGCGCACGGCCAGCGCGTTGCTGCCGCCCTCGGGCAGCACGTAGGCGGGGCCGAACCGGGCGAGCAGGTCGGCGACCAGCCCGGGGGGGTCGGTCTTGCGCCGGTAGGTCTGCCGGTCCAGGTAGGTCAGTGTCATGCCGTGCGCGGTGGCGCGGGCCAGCGACTCGTTGAGCGGCAGGTGCTGCTCGCCGCGGATCACGCCCACCGTGCGGAACCCGTAGTGGTGGCCCGCGGCGGCGGTGGCGCGGATGTGGTTGGAATAGGCGCCGCCGAAGGTCAGCAGCGCCGTGTGCCCCTGTTCGCGGGCGGCCGTCAGGTTGTGCTTGAGCTTGCGCCACTTGTTGCCGGTCAACTCGGGGTGGATCAGGTCGTCCCGCTTCAGGTGCAGGGTCACCCCCAGCCGCGCCAGGCGTTCGTCGTGCACCAGGTTCAGCGGCGAGTGCGGCACGGGTGGAGTATGGCCCTATGGAGTACACGAATCTTGGCCGGACCGGGCTGCGTGTGTCGCGGCTGTGCCTGGGCACGATGAACTTCGGTCCGGTGACCGAGGAGCCCGAGTCGCACGCGATCATGGATCAGGCGCACCAGCACGGGATCAACTTCTTCGACACCGCGAACGTGTACGGCTGGGGCGAGAACCGGGGCCGCACCGAGCAGATCCTGGGCAACTGGTTCGCCACCGGCGGCGGTCGCCGGGACAAGACGGTGCTGGCCACCAAGGTCTACGGCTCGATGGGCGAGGGCTGGCCCAACGAGGACAAGCTGTCCGCGCTGAACATCCGCCGGGCCTGCGAGGCGTCCCTGCGCAGGTTGCAGACCGACTACATCGACCTCTACCAGTTCCACCACGTGGACCGGGACACCCCGTGGGAGGAGATCTGGCAGGCGCTGGAGACCCTGGTGGCGCAGGGCAAGGTGCTCTACGTCGGGTCCTCCAACTTCGCGGGCTGGCACATCGCGCAGGCACAGGCCAAGGCCGCCGAGCGCAACTTCCTGGGCCTGGTCAGCGAGCAGTCCATCTACAACCTGGCCCGCCGCGAGGTGGAGCTGGAGGTGCTGCCCGCCTGCGAGCACTACGGGCTGGGCGTGATCCCGTGGAGCCCGCTGTACTCCGGGCTGCTCGGCGGGGTGCTGCGCAAGCAGCGCGAGGGCAAGCGCCGCTACGACGATCGGGTCAAGGCCCGCATCGAGGAGCTGCGCGAGCCACTGGGTGCCTACGAGGACTTCTGCGAGGAACTGGGCGAGGAGCCCGGTGACGTGGGTCTGGCCTGGCTGCTGCACCAGCGGGCGGTCACCGCGCCGATCGTCGGCCCGCGCAACGCCGAACAGCTCGACGGGGCCCTGCGTGCCCTGGAGATCACCCTGTCCCAGGAGCACCTGGACCGGCTGGACAAGATCTTCCCCGGCTACCGGACCGCGCCCGAGCACTACGCCTGGTGAGGCGGCGGGCCGCGGCGGTGCCCCTCCCCGGAGCGGGCACCGCCGCGGCACCAGCCTAACGTGTTGTGTCCAGTGTGGACAGTGCAATTCCGGGTACATTCGAACCGGGAGACAATTTCGCCGAACGCGAACAGTTATCCACGCGAAATCGAAATGCGCCGGTCCGACACGCCGGACCCGTCCGGAATCGATCTCCATCTCCGCAGGTCAGCGCCTGCCCCACCCGGTGGCGTCCTGCTGTCGGCGAACACGGCCGTGCCGCCGGTCTCCCGACCACCCCGCTCGGCTAGAGTGAGCGCAGGAATCAGCAGTGCGAGCTGTACCAGGCTGAAACTAGAGAAGGCGGACAGAGAGTGGAACACCACATCGCGATGCGCTCCGGCGGCGCCGGGATGAACCTCACCGACTCGGTGTACGACCGGCTGCTCCGCGACCGCATCATCGTGCTCGGCTCCGAGGTCGACGACGACGTGGCCAACCGCATCGTCGCCCAGCTGCTGCTGCTGACGGCGGAGAACCCCGAAGAGGACATCAAGCTCTACATCAACTCCCCCGGTGGTTCGGTCACCGCGGGCTTCGCGATCTACGACACCATGCAGTTCGTGCAGCCCGACGTGCAGACCTTCGCGATGGGCCTGGCCGCGTCCATGGGGCAGTTCCTGCTGTCCTCCGGTGCCCCCGGCAAGCGGTTCGCGCTGCCCTACGCCCGGATCATGATGCACCAGCCCTCCGGTGGGGTCGGCGGCACCGCCTCGGACATCAAGATCCGCGCCGAGGTGTACGCGCTGTGGAAGAAGGAGATCGCCGAGCTCACCGCCCGGCAGACCGGCCGCAGCGTGGAGGAGGTCACCCGCGACGGTGACCGCGACCGCTGGTTCACCGCGCGCGACGCGCTGGAGTACGGCTTCATCGACCACGTCGTGGAGCGCTCCTCGGAGACCCCGAACGGCTGATCCACTCGCACGGCGGCGGCGCTACCCGGTACGGGTGGCGCCGCCGCTGTCGTCGGGGGCTCCTCCGCTCAGCGGGACTCGCGCTCCACAGAGCGGGACTCGCGCTCCGGTGAGCGGGACTCGCGCAGCCAGGTGGGGTCGATGCCCTGGGGTGGGCCGCCCGCGCCGAGGTCGGCGGGGGTGTAGCCGGTGGGGTAGCCCGGGTAGCTGGGGTTGCGCGGTTCGTTGGCCATGCGCGACGCGCGACGTGGCGGCAGCATGCGCACGAACTCGGACCGTGCGCGCAGCCCGGCCCTGGCCAGGGCGGTGACCCGCGCCGGTTCCGGGGTGAAGCCGAACGCGGTGATCATCCGCGGTTCGAGCAGTGCGGTCACCGCCCGGCGCACGGCGGGCCGCAGCGGGGCCGGGTACCAGGAGCACATCAGGTCCAGGGTGTAGATCCCGATGCGCCGGTTGTCCTCGGTGAACCGGAACGTGTCCCGCTCGAAGTCCCGCGCCCACCGCCGGAACTCCGCGTACCCGCCCGGGATGTCCTGGATGCCCATCCGCCTGCCCACCTCGCGGTAGAAGTGGAACGCGGCGAGCCGCTCGTGCTCGGTCAGCCGCCGCCAGCCGTAGCGGTGCAGCCAGCCGATCGGCTCGTAGATGAACGTGGACAGCACGTAGAGCATGTCCTCGTTGCTGATCCGGTACTGCCCGTGCATGCGGTTGACCACCCGCAGGCTCTCCTTGCCGCGCGGGGAGTCGTAGCCGTGCTCGGCCAGCTCCGCCATGAGCAGGGCCGTGTCGTCGTAGCGCTTCTGCGGCCTGTGCTCGAACTCCCCGGTGGCCACGAGCAGCGCGGAGATGCTGGGCACGCAGTAGGTCTTGTACAGCGCGAACTCCAGGGCGCGCTGGTAGTCCCAGGGGAACTCGAAGCCCGCGGAGATCCGGTAGATCTCCTGGTGGTCGCGTTCGGGGTCCAGCGACAGGATCCGGCGCAGCCAGTGCCAGCGGTCCACGGCTCAGCTCAGCCAGTCGCGCAGCTGCCGCACGTCGCCGATCGGGTCGGCGCCCACCGGGTTGACGTTGAGCATGGTGACCCCGGCCGCCCGGTACGCCTCGACGCGCTCCTTGACGTACCCTGCGGGGCCGATCAGCGTGCTCAGCTCGAGGAACTCGGCGGGCACCGCGGCGGCGGCCTCCTCCTTGCGCCCTTCCAGGTACAGGTCCTGGATCTTTTCCGCCTCGGCCTCGTAGCCGTAGCGGCGCATCAGGTCGTTGTAGAAGTTGCGACCGCGTGCGCCCATGCCGCCGACGTAGAGCGCTACCACGGGCCGGGCGTACTCGCGCAGCGCGGTGACGTCCTCACCGATGGCCAGCAGCCCACCGGCCACCACGTCCAGCGGCCCCAGCTCCGGTGACCGCTTGGCGGCGCCCGCGCGCAGGGCCGCACCCCACACCTGGTCGGCCTTCTCCGGCAGGAACAGGGTGGGCAGCCAGCCATCGGCGATCTCGGCGGTCAGCCGCACGTTCTTGTCGCCCAGCGAGGCCAGGTAGATCGGGATCGAGGGGCGGACCGGGCGGCTGAGGATCTTCAGCGGCTTGCCGAGGCCGGTGCCCTGCCCCTGCGGGAGCGGCACCGAGTAGATGCCCTCGTGCTCGATCACCTCGCGGCGCCAGATGCGGCGGCACAGGTCGACCACCTCGCGGGTGCGGCCCAGCGGCCGATCGTAGGGCACGCCGTGCCAGCCCTCGACGACCTGCGGCCCCGAGGCGCCCAGGCCGAGCAGCGCACGGCCCTCCGACACCGCGTCCAGGCCCGCCGCCGTCTGCGCGATCAGCGCCGGGGTGCGGCTGTAGATCGGCAGGATGCCCGGGCCGATCAGCATGCGCTCGGTGCGCGCCGCCAGGTAGCCCAGCAGGGTCGGCGCGTCGAAGCCGTACGCCTCGGCCACCCAGACCGCGTCCAGCCCGGCCCGTTCCAGCACGACGACCTGTTCGATCAGTTCCCGGGGGTTCCCCGCGTACTGCAGGGGCACGCTCAGCCGCATCGCCGGCCTCCTCGTCTGGTTCACATATCATATATCTTATTCCCGGCCGGACAGACAGTACTGAGGAGGAGGGACCGTGGCCAGCCCGCTGCTACCCAGACCACAGCTGTCCGACGAGGTGGCCGCCCACCTGCGGGAATCCATCATGTCCGGCGAGTTGCGGCCCCGCGAGTTCGTCCGGCTGGACGCGGTGGCCGCCGAACTGGGGGTCAGCGTCACGCCCGTGCGCGAGGCCCTGCTGGCGCTGCGGGCCGAGGGCATGGTCGAGCTGCAACCGAGGCGCGGCTTCGTGGTGACCCCGCTGACCAGGCAGGACGTTCAGGACCTGTTCAGCCTGCAAGCCCACCTCGCGTCCCAGCTGATGGCGCGGGCCGCCGAGCGGATCACCGAGCAGCAACTGCTGGACCTGGAGCGGATGGCCGCCGACCTGGCCGCCGCCGCGCACGCGGGCAGCCAGTCGCTGGGCGCTCAGGAGTACGAGTTCCACCGGGCCATCAACCTGATCGCCCAGTCGCGCAAGCTGGCCCGGTTCATGGAGCTGGCCAGCCGGTATGCGCCCGGTCGGCTCTACACCGCCGACGAGGACTGGCGGCGGCAGGTGGTCGCCGACCACTCGGCGATCCTCACCGCGTTGCGCGAGCACGACGCCGAGGCCGCCAGGGCCGCGATCCTGCGCCACGCCGCCGACGGCGAACAGCGCCTGCTGCGGCACCTGGACTCGGTCGGCATCTGGGAGTCCTGAGCCGAACCGTCCGTCCACTATGGACGTACATGCTCGGTCACCGCGCGGCAGCACACCGTCACGCCGGAGCCGGCGTTGTGTCGACAGGTTGACGAGCAGGTCACGAAATGCCCCAACAGAACGAATTGCTGGGTGCCATTGTGCCTACTCTGCTGCACTCGACTCGCCGACTCGAAGGAGACTGGCATGACCACGACCCTCGGCTTCGTCGCTCACCAGGACGACTGCATCCTGTTCATGAACCCCGACCTGTGGGGGGACATCCTCGCCGGCCGTTCGCTGTGGACCGTGTACCTGACCGCGGGTGAGGTCCCGTACAGAACGGGGAGAACCTACGGCGGCATGGACTACGCGGACATGCGCATCCAGGGTGCGCGCGCCGCCTACGCCGAAGCCGCCGGCGTACCCAACAGCTGGAGCTTCGAGGCGAAGACCTGGAACGGACACCAGGTCGCCACCAACCAGCTCGACGGCACCGACATCCACCTCGTGTTCTGCTTCATCCACGCCGCGGCCGCGCCGGAGGACCCGACCGGGGACCTGTACCGGATGCTGCACGACCCGTCCTTCGTCGCCAACCCGATCGACGGCCGCCCCGGCTACACGCGGTCCTCCTTCGTGGGCATGCTCAGCGCGATGATCAACGACATCGGGCCGGACTACATCAGGACCCAGTCCACGCGGGGCCACACGGACCTCGCGCCGAACCGGGACCACGTGGACCACACCTCCGGCGCGATCCTGGCCGCCATGGCCAACCTCGACGCCTCCGGCCACACCCGGGTGCGCCGCGACGAGTACCTGGGCTACGTGATCCGCGACGACTCGACCTACCCCGAGGAGCCCTCCGGGCTGGCCGACTTCAAGACCACGATGTGGACCACCTACGCCCCGCACGACCCGGAGGTCTCGGTGAACACCTGGCTCCCGGTGATGGGCAAGCAGTACCGGAGGCAGGGCGGCAGCTACCTGCCCGGCGACCCGTGGACCGCGCCGGTGGACTTCACCAGCCCGGTCTGATCCACGTCGAACGGCAGCGCGCGGTCGGGCAGGACCGCGCGCCGCACGGCGGGACTGGCGCGCGTGGGAGCGGGACTCACGCGCTGGTGGGCGGGACTCGCACACTCCAGACCGGGACTCACGCACCTACGGGCGCGGGACTCGCCCGCCCCTCAGCGGGACCGCGCGCCGCAGGGCGAGACTCGCGCACCTGCGGGCGGGACTCGTGCTCCGCTGGCCGGGACTCGCGCACTGGCAGCCGGGACTCGCCCGCCCCTCAGCGGGACTCGCACCCCACACTGGGATTCACGCACCGGTAGCCGGGACTCGCGCACCTGCGGGCGGGACTCGGCTGCGGCAGAGCGGGACTCACGCACCCCCAGAGCGGGACCCGGCTGCCGCAGAGCGGGACTCACGCACTCCAGACCGGAACACGCGCACCACTCAGCGGGATTCGCGCACCGGTGGGCGGGACTCGCGCCCCTCTCAGCGGGACCCACGCACCAGCAGCCGGGACTCACGCTCCGGTGGCCGGGCCTCACGCTCCGGTGGCCGGGCCTCACCCACCGGTGGGCGGGACTCACGCACTCCAGACCGGGACACGCGCACCACTCAGCGGGACTCGCCCACCGGTGGGCGGGACTCACGCGTCTCAGAGCGGGACTCGCGCTCCACAAACCGGGACTCGCGCTCCACAAACCGGGACTCGCCCACCGGCAGCCGGGCCTCACCCACCAGCAGCCGGATCTCACGCCCACCTCAGCGGATCTCGCCCACCTCGGAGCGGGACTCGCGGGTGGGGTGTTCGGTGGCCTGCCAGCTGGCGAGCAGGCGCAGGCGTTCCTCGGCAGGTGAGCCCGCCGGTGCCGCGTAGGTGATCAGCACCTGGTCGCTGTCCCCCCGCAGGGCCATGGTCACGTAGCTCAGTTCCAGCTCGCCCACCAGCGGGTGGTTGATCCGCTTGGCGCCGTTGGTCTTCTGCTTGACGGCGTGCTGGGCCCACAGCGTGCGGAACTCCGGGGACTTCATGGACAGCTCGCCGATCAGCGCGGCCAGCTCGGGGTCCTCGGGGTAGTTGCCCGCGTCCAGTCGCAGGAGGGCCACGGCCTCGGCGGCCACGGTGGGCCAGTCCGGGTAGAACTCGCGGGCCCCCGGCCACAGGAAGGTGTGCCGGGCGGAGTTGCGGAACTCCGGGGACTGCGTGCTGTAGCCGTACAGCGCGTCTGCCAGGGCGTTCCAGGCCAGGATCTGCATGCGGCGGCCCAGCACGAAGGCGGGCACCTGCTCCATCATGTCCATGGTGCGCTGCACGATCGGGCGCACCCGCTGCTGCTGCGGGGCCGACCGGGACCGCTTGGCGGGCCGCACGAGGTTGCGCAGGTGCACCCGCTCGGTGTCGTCCAGGCGCAGGGCGCCCGCGATGGCGTCCAGTACGGCGTCGGACACCGTGGGGCTGCGCCCCTGCTCCAGGCGCACGTAGTAGTCCACGCTGACCCCGGCCAGCTGGGCCAGTTCCTCGCGCCGCAGGCCGGGGACGCGCCGCCGCCCGAACGAGGGCAGGCCCACCTCGGCGGGCTGGATGCGGGCACGCCGTGAGCGCAGGAACTCGCCGATGTCTTGGGCCACGTCGACCAGTATCGCCGCAGCGGCCGCTCTCAACCTGGTACTGCCACACCCACGGTAGAACCGTGCCCTGGGTAGGGCCTGGCGCGGGCCGCAGGGTTGTCGCCATGACCTCCTACGAGAACCTGACCGACCGCACCGCACTGATCACCGGCGCCGCCAGCGGCATGGGCGAGGCCATCGCCCGGCTGCTGGGCGCCTCCGGGGCGCGGGTGGCCCTGCTGTCCCGGCGGGCCGACCGGCTGACCACGCTGGCCGACAAGATCATCGCCGACGGGGGCCGTGCGCTCGCGGTGCCCGCGGACCTGACCGACTCCGCCTCGGTGGACGCCGCCGCGGCACGGGTGCGTGCCGAGTTCGGGCCGGTGGACCTGGTGGTGAACAACGCGGGCGTGATGCTGCCCAACCCGATCACCGATGGCCGCGAGGACCAGTGGCAGCGCATGATCGACACCAACCTGGTCGGGGCGCTGCGCGTGATCAGGACGTTCGTGCCCGACCTGGTGGAGTCCGCCCGCGCGGGCCGCACCGCCGACCTGGTCGACATCTCCTCGATCGGGGCGCACATGGTCTTCCCCAACTACGCCGTGTACAGCGCGACCAAGGCGGCGCTGACCCACCTGTCCGCCTCGCTGCGCAGCGAACTGGGGCCGCAGGACGTGCGGGTGACCAACATCGAGCCGGGCGCGACCCAGACCGAGTTGACCGACCACCTCGACAGCGCCGAGATGGTCGCGCAGCTCGACGCCCTGTTCACGACCACCGGCCTGCTCAGCGCCGAGGAGATCGCCGACGTGGTCGGCTACGTGACCAGCCGCCCCCGGCACGTCAACCTGCGGCAGATCGTGGTGCTGCCGACCAGGCAGGCGTGAACCCTCAGCCGTCGAGGTCGGCCAGGCGCTGGGCGACCTCCTCGGCCTCCGGGGCGCCCATGCCGGTGAGGATGTGCAGCGCCCTGGTCAGCGACTGCCGTGCCTGGTCCGTCCGCCCGCAGCCGAGCAGGGCCACTCCCCTGCTGTGCAGGGCACGGGCCAGGCCGAACCGGTCGTCGATCGACTCCCGCACCTCGATGGCCTGGTCGTAGTGGTCGACGGCCTCCTCGAACCGCTCCATGGCCAGGTGGACCTGGCCGAGCACGGTCAGTGCGGAGCCCACGCCGTGCACGTAGCCGACCTCGCGCCAGGCGGTGAGCGAGCGGTGGCCGTAGTCCAGTGCCTCCTCGTGGCGCCCCATCGCCAGGTACGCCGAGGCGGTGCCTTGTAGGGCCCAGGCCGCGCCCCAGTGGTTGCCGATCCGCTCGAACAGCTCGGCGGCCCGGCGCAGGCAGGGCATCGCCTCGTCGAACCGGCCCATGGCCACGTAGGTGTTGGCCAGCGCGTTGGTGGCGATGCCCTCCATCCACCGGTCCTCGGTGTCCGGGTAGACCTCCAGCGCCAGCCGGTAGTGCGTCACCGCTTCCTCGTAGCGGCGCAGGTCGTTGTAGACCACACCCAGCGCCGCATGCCCGTTGGCGATGCCGGAGGTGCTGCCGTCCAGACCGGCCTGGTGCAGGGAGAGCTCCAGCATCTCCAGCCACAGGTCCCAGCGCTTGTTGTAGACGTACCAGAAGCTGGACATCGTCTGCGGCAGCCGCCAGGCCACGCCGTGCTCGCCCAGCTGCGCGGCGCGGCGGATCGCGGAGACGATGTTGGCCTCCTCGGCGGCGAACCAGGCCCGGCACTGCGCGGGGTCGGCCGGGTCGGCGAAGGTCCAGTGCCGCGGCGGCGCGACGATGTCGTGCACCGCCTTCTGCGGGATCATCACCCGGTCCGCCGAGTTGGCCGCGTGCAGGTACCACCAGGCCGACCGCCTGCCCGCCGCGTGCCTGGTCTCCTCGTCCTCCTCCTCGAAGGCGCGTTCCAGCGCGTACACCGCGAGCAGGTCGTGGAACTGGTAACGGCCGTCACCGCGCTCCTCCAGCAGGTGCGCCCGCACCAGCTCCTCGAGCAGCGCCTCGGTCTCCGGCCCGGTGACGTCGGCCAGCGCGCCCGCGGCGTGCCCGCTGATGTCCTCGCCCTCGTGCAGCCCCAGCAGCCGGAACATGCGGGCCGCCTGCGGGCTGAGCGCGTCGTAGGACCAGGAGAAGACCGCGCGCACGTTGGAACTCACGTCGTCGCCGGTGTCCAGGGCGTCCAGCCGGAAGTGGGCGTCGCGCAGCTCGTCCACGAACTGGGCCAGCGGCAGGTTCGGGCTGCACCAGGCGCGGGCCCCGACGATGCTCAGCGCCAGCGGCAGGCCCGCGCACAGCTGGATCAGCTCCTCGAAGGCGGCCCGGTCCTCGGCGATCCGCTCGGGGTCGAGGTAGCCCGCGAGCAGCTCGGCGGAGTCCTGCGGGCCGAACAGCCCGAGGGTGAGCTGGCGCGCGTCCCCGGTGGCGGCCAGGCCGTCCAGCCGGTTGCGGCTGGTGACCAGCACCACGCAGCTCTGGTTCGCGGGCAGCAGCGGGTGCACCTGCTCGGTGGACACGGCGTTGTCCAGCACCAGCAGCAGCCTGCGGCCCGAGGCGATGGAGCGGAACAGGGCGGAGCGCTCGTCCAGGGCGGTCGGGATCTTCTCCGAGGACACGCCGAACGCGGTCAGCAGGGTGTACAGCGCGTCGTGGGTGCTCACCGGGTCACCGGCCACGTCGAACCCGCGCAGGTTCAGGTACAGCTGGCCGTCCGGGAACCGGTCGCGCACCCGGTGCGACCAGTGCACCGCCAGCGAGGTCTTGCCGATGCCCGCGGTGCCCTCGATGGTGGTGATCACCACCGTGCCCCCGGTGGTCGGTGCCGTCAGCGGGGGCAGCAGGCCGTTGAGCCGGGTCAGCTCCTCGCCCCGCCCGGTGAAGCGGCGGGTGTCGTGCGGCAGCTGGGAGGGCACTGCCCTGGTCGGATCGGCCGCGGCGGGCTTGTCCCGCGCCAGCAGCGTGTCGTGCAGTTCGCGCAGCACCGGTCCCGGCTGCACACCCAACCGCTCGGACAGCACCTGCTCCCCGGCCTGGTAGACCTCCACGGCGCTGTCGCGGCGTCCCTGGGCGAGCAGGGCGCGGATGAGCAGCGCCCTGGCCGACTCCCGCAGCGGGTGGTCCGCCAGCACCGCGGCCAGCTCCTCCACCAGCTCCGCGTGCCGCCCCATGCGCAGCAGCACCTCGCCGCGCTCCTCCACCACGTCCAGGCGCAGCTCCGAGAGCCTGGCCCGCTCGACGTCGGCGAACGGTCCGGTGATCGTCCCCAGCGGGGTGCCCACGCACAGCCCCAGCGCCTGGTCCAGCGCCCGCAGGGCACCGGCGGCCTCCCCGGCGGCCAGCAGGGTCCGCGCCTGCTGGCGGGCCGCCGCGAACCGCTCGGCGTCCACCGACTGCTCGGGCAGTCGCAGGCAGTAGCCCGAGCCCGCGCTGACGAGCACCTGGTAGGGCGCGCCCTCGCGGCGGTCCGGCTCCAGCACGCGGCGCAGACCGGCCACGTAGGTGTGCACGTTGCCCGCGGCCGTGGCCGGTGGCGTGGCGCCCCACAGGGCGTCGATCAGCTCGGCGCGGGAGATCACCTGGTTGGCGTTGGTGGCCAGCACGGCGAGCAGCGCCTGCTGGCGGGGCGGCCCCACCGGCACCAGCCGCTCACCGATCCAGGCTCGCACGGGTCCCAGCAGCCCGATCCGAACGGGCGTCACGGCATCGAGCACTGCGGGCACTGTCATCGGCGCTGCTCCGAATGTGAGAGCGATCCCTCGGCTCGGTCAACGCTATACCACCCGAGTGGGGGAACAGCAGCCCTGGATTTTCGATCGGTCGGCGGCTGGCCAAGCGGGACTCGCGTGCTGGAGAGCGGGACTCGCGCACCCCAGAGCGGGACTCGCGGGTCAGGTCAGTTCGCGGACCACGAGCTCGCTCACCGGGTCGGCCGGGTCGGTGAACTGGAAGTGGTCCACACCCGGTGGCACCACGAGGCGCACCGACTCCCCCGCCGCCTCGGCGAACCGCTTCGCGAGCTCGACCGGCACGTGCACGTCGGCGTCACCGTGCAGCACCACCACCGGCACGTCCAGTGGCAGCAACGCCATCGGGTCGGTCTCCGGCAGCCGCTCGGCCACCCGGGCTCCCAGCAACTCCGTCACGGCGTTATCGCTCAGGCCCAGCTCGTGCGCCCTGGCCAGGTCGCACAACGGGGCCAGCGCGAGGACCTTGGCCACCTGCGGGCGGCTGTCCCGGTGCCAGCGACTCGTCGGCGGCAGGCGGTGCCGCCCGCTGGCCCACAGCGCGAGGTGGCCGCCCGCCGAGTGGCCGACCAGCACCAGCGGCCGCCCGCCCAGCAGCTCGGGCAGTGCGTCCACGGCCTGGGCCACGTCGTCGAAGGTGCCCGGCCAGCCGCCCGCGCCGCGGACTCGCCGGTACTCGACCGACGCCACCGGGATTCCTTGCGCGGCAAGGTGTTCCGCGAACGGCACCAGGTAGGACCGGTCGTAGGTCTGCCGCCAGTAGCCGCCGTGCACCAGCACCGCGGCGGGCCGCTGCTCGCTGCCGGGCGGCTCCCACAGGTCGATCACCTGGTCGGCGTGCTCCCCGTAGCGGACGGTCCTCACGAGAGGACCTCCGCCAGCACCTCGGCGGCGCGCAGGGCGTCCACGTGGCGCGTGTAGAGCGGGGTGAAGCCGAAGCGCAGGATGTCCGGCGGCCGGTAGTCGCCGACGACCCCGCGGGCGATCAGCTCCTTCATGACGGTCTCGGCGTCCACACAGGACAGTGACACCTGGCTGCCACGCGACTCGTCGGCCGGGGTCACGCTGCGCACCCGGCCGGGCACCAACTCGTCCACGCAGCGCACGAAGAACTCGGTGAGCGCCAGGCTTTTCTGCCGCACCTGCGCGATGTCCACCCCGTCCCAGGCGTCCAGGGCGGCGTCCAGGGTCAGCAGCGAGATGATCTCCGGCGTGCCCGCGCGCGCCCTGGCGATGCCCGGCGCGGGCCGGTACCTCGGCTCCATGCCGAACGGGTCGGCGTGCGAGCACCAGCCGGTCAGCGGCTGGTCCAGCTCGGGCAGCAGGTCCGGCCGCACGTAGAGGTACGCGGGCGCGCCGGGTCCACCGTTGAGGTACTTGTAGGTGCAGCCCACGGCGAAGTCGACCCGGTGCCGGTCCAGTTCCACCGGCAGCGCCCCGCCGCTGTGCGAGAGGTCCCAGAGCACGCGGGCGCCAGCGGAGTGCACGGCCCCGGTCAGCGCGCCCATGTCCCACAACCGGCCGGTGCGGTAGTCCACGTGGTTGAGCAGTACCAGGGCGGTGTCCGGGCCCAGCTCCGCGGGCACGTCCTCGGGCCGCACCGCGCGCACCCTCGCACCGGTCATGCGTGCCGCCGACTCGGTGATGTAGCCGTCGGTGGGGAAGGTCGTGGCGTCCACCAGGACCTCGGTGCGGCCCGGGGTCATGCGCAGGGCCGAGACCACGGCGCGGAACACGTTGACGCTGGTGGAGTCGCCGACCACCACATGGCCGGGCCGGGCGCCGACCAGCGGGGCGATCCGGTCGCCGATCCGCTGCGGGGCGTCCCACCAGCCGCTCTCGGACCAGGAGCGGATGCGCAGCCGCCCCCACTGGTGGCTGATCACCTCGGCCACCCTGGCGGGCACCGCGCGGGGCAGCGCGCCCAGCGAGTTGCCGTCCAGGTAGACCACGCCGTCGTCGAGGTCGAAGCGCTCGCGCACCCAGGCGAGCGGATCGGTCAGGTCGGCCTGCTCGGCCCAGTCGCGGAGGTCAGACATAGCTGCGTGCCGTCCAAAGCTCGGGGAACACGATCTTATTGGCCCGCTTCTCCAGCCACGCAACTCCAGCGGAGCCGCCGGTGCCCTGCTTGGAGCCCATCGCCCTGCGGGTGGCCAGCAGGTGGTCGGTGCGCCAGCGCCCGACCAGCTCGGCGACGTCGGTCAGCGCCTCGCCCAGTTCCACCAGCTTCTCGTGCCTGAGGTCGGCATAGATCCGGGTCCACACCGCCTCCACCCCAGGGTGCGGCTCGTAGCGCTGGGACAGGTCGCGCTCCAGCACCTCGGCGGGCACCTCGAAGCCCTGCCTCGCCAGGTGGGCCAGCACGGCGTCGTACAGGCTCGGGCTGTGCAGCGCGGCCTCCAGCTCGGCGTGCACCCGCGGCACGCCCCGGTGCGGCTGGAGCAGGCTCGCGCTCTTGTCCCCGAGCAGGAACTCCAGGTGCCGGTACATCGCGGACTGGAAGCCCGAGCCCTCACCGAGGGCGGCCCGGTAGGAGTTGAACTGCCCCGGGGTCAGCGAGGCGATCGGCGTCCAGCTCGCGTTCAACGCGGTCAGTTGGGGCAGGCTGCGGTGCAGCGCGGCGAGCGCGTCCTGCGCGCGGTCCTGGGCCAGCGCGTCACGGGCGGTGCGCCACTCGTGCACGAGCAGCGTGAACCACAGCTCCATGACCTGGGTGGTGACCAGGAACGCCATCTCGGCGGGGTCCTCGGACCACGGCTCCTGCAAGGCGGTGAGCACGGACGCCTTGACGTAGCGGTCGTAGGGACTGGCCCCTGCGAACTCCAGTTTCGGCTCAGCGGTGTCCTTGGTGATCACGCCAAGAATGGTGACTCACCAACAGGTCCCGGACCATGGCCGACGTGATGCCCGTTCACGTTCTGGAATTGTGATCGTCAGACTGACAAGGATTTCGACTTACAATCGTCAAATGAGCCTCGATGATCTCGACTGGCGGCTGCTGGAGGAGCTGCAACAGGACGCGCGGACCTCCTTCAACGAACTGGCCCGCAGGGTCGGGGTCTCCGCACCGACGGTGGCGCAGCGGGTGCGCAGGCTGGAGGAGACCGGGGTGATCACCGGCTACCGGGCGACCGTGGAGCCCGCGGCGGTCGGCCTGGACGTGCAGGCGCTGGTGAGCATGCGCTGCTACGGGCCGCGCTGCATCACGCTGCAACCCGAGCGGGTCGCCGACTGGCCGGAGATCCTGCAGATCGTCCGGTTGACCGGGGACATCTGCTCCATCGTGCACGTCGCCGCGACCAGCGTGCAGGAGCTGACCAGGGTGCTGGAACGACTGTGGGGCTACGGCGAGACTTCCAGCGCCATGATCCTGTCGCTGCCGATCCCGCGACGACCGATCGTGCGCCCGTCGTCCTGACCGAACCGGGGGTCCACATGCCAGTGCGCACTGAATACCGACAGGGCACGCCGTGCTGGGCGCACCTGCGCACCGCCGAGGCCGTACGCGCGCAGGCGTTCTACGGCGGGCTGTTCGGCTGGCGGTTCGAGGGCGCGACGGCGTTGCTGGGCGACAAGCCGGTGGCCGCCGTCGGCGCTGGAGACGGTGCGCCCGCCTGGCACACGTACCTGTCCGTGGACGACCTGGACTCCGCCCTGACCGAGGTGCGCGCGGCCGGTGGCGCGGTCGGCGCGGTGCCGCCCGGCGAGGAGTCGGGGCGGGCGGCGTGGCTGGTCGACCCGGCCGGGGCCGCCGTCACGCTGTGGCAGCCCGGCACGCACTTCGGCGCCGGGCTGGTCAACGAGCCGGGCACGATGATCTGGAACGAGCTGCTGACCACCGGGGACGTGGCGGTCGCGCTGGCGTTCTACCAGCGGGTGCTGGGGGTGGGCGTGCTGACCGAGCAGGTGCTGGACATGCCGTACTCGATGTTCGAGGTGGACGGGCAGCCGGTGGCCGCCGTGCACCCGGCGAGGACCGTGAGCACGCACTGGCGGGTGTACTTCGCCACGGCCGAGATCGAGCGGAGTGCCGCCGCCGTCACGGAGTTGGGCGGGGTCGTGGAGCACCCGCCCACACCGACGCCGATCGGGCCCATGGCTGGGATCCGCGACCCGCAGGGCGCCGTGTTCAGCCTGTGGCAGCGGGCAGAACCCGCATGAGCAGGCCGTGCAGGGTGGCGAGTTCGGCCTTCGACAGGGGTGCGAAGGACTCGGCCAGCACCGCGTCCACGACCTGATCGCCCGCACGCAGCAACTGTGTACCGCGCTCGGTGAGCCGGTGGCGCAGGGCCCGGCCGGGGCCCGGCACCCGTTCGATCAGCCCGCGTTCGACCATGCGCCCGGCCAGCGCGCCGAAGGACTGGTCGGTCTGGAAGGTCAGCTGCGCCAGGGCGTGCAGTGAGGCCTCGGGGTTCGCCGCGAGGTGCCGCAGCGCGTCCCACTGCGCCAGGCTGACACCGAGCTCCGTCAACCGCGTGTCCAGCGTGCGGTGGTGCCGGTTCTGCACGCGCTTCACGGCCAGTCCCACGTCCTGCAAGGTCGGTTCCACGCGATCCAGGCTACCTCAGCTTGCTTATCTAAGCATCCTTGTATAAGGATGTTGGGCATGATGACTCTCCTCCTGCACGGCGGCGCGGGGCCTCGGTCGGTGGCCGCCTTCGGTACAGCTCTGCAACAGCGCCACGGGGTGCGGGTGCTCACCCCGACGCACCCCGGGTTCGACGGCACCGACCACCCCGCCGAGCTGGACAGCACCCGTGCGCTCGCCCGCCACTACCGGGACCTGCTCGACCGCCTCGACCTGCGCGAGGTGACCGTGATCGGCTCCTCGATCGGCGGCTGGACCGCCGCCGAACTCGCCCTGCTGGGCACCGAGCGGATCAGCCGCCTGGTGCTCGTCAACGCCGTCGGCATCGAGGTCGAGGGCGCGCCGGTCACCGACATCTTCGGGCTGTCAATGCCCGAACTCGCGGCGCTGAGCTACCACGACCCAGCGCCGTTCGCGGTCGAGCCGAACGAGCAGCAGCGCGCCGCGATGGCGGCCAACCGCGTGGCGCTGGGCAGGTACGCCCCGTCCATGACCGACCCGACGCTGCGCGAACGGCTGCGCGCGGTCTGCGTGCCGACCCTGGTGGTGTGGGGCGAGAGCGACGGGATCGTCACCGCCGAGTACGGACGTGCTTATGCCGCGGCGATTCCCGGTGCGCGCTTCGAGTTGGTGGCCGGAGCCGGTCACCTGCCCCAACTGGAACGCCCCGAGGCGATGCTCGACCTGCTCGCCGACTGGGTCAGCTGACCGCCGACCGCAGGCGGGCGAACTCGGCGGCCAGCTCCGGCAACTGCCAGTGCGCGTTGAGGCCACTCGGATTCGGCAGCACCCACACCAGGGTGTCGCCGATCCGTTCCGGCCGCGCGCCGACACCCGCCTTCGGCTGGCCGAACGCCGTGCGGTAGGCGCCCAGCCCCACCACCGCCAACGCCTTCGGCCGCACCCCGCGCACCAGGTCCGTCAGCACGGCACCACCGGCCCGCAGCTCGTCCGCGCTCAACTCCTCCGCCCGCGCCGTGGCCCTCGCCACCATGTTGGTGATCCCCAGCCCGTGGTCGAGCAGTTCCCGCTGCTGATCCGGTCGCAGTTGCACCGGCGTGAACCCCGACAGGTGCAGCGCGGGCCAGAACCTGTTGCCGGGCCTCGCGAAGTGGTGCCCCGTGGCCGCCGACAGCAGCCCCGGGTTGATGCCGCAGAAGAGCACGTCCAGACCCGGTGCCACCACGTCCGGGATCGTGCTGCCGTACGCCGCCGCCAACTCCGCCTTCGTCGGTCCCACGCGATCAGTGTGCGGCATCACGGTTCGCGCTGCCGCCGGGGGATGCCGTCACCGCCGACAAGTATTCCAGCACAAGGAAAACCCCTTTGCTTCGGACACAAAGAGGGGTTGCGGATCACCGTCGAACGGGCATACTCCGGTGGCGCGAGGACCACACGGTTGCGCGACATCGGCGCGGCTTACCACACAACACAGAGGTGGCAGAACGGCGATGAGCGAGTACCCCTTCGACAACGCCTCGACCGCGGCGTCCACGCGGATGTCCTCGCTGGAGGCCAGTTTCGACGAGAACACCGCGGACGTGCTCGACCGGCTGGGGATCGCACCGGGCTGGCGCTGCCTGGAGGTGGGCGCGGGCGGCGGCTCGGTGGCGCGGTGGATGGCCGGGGCCGTGGGGCCGACCGGGCACGTGCTGGCCACCGACATCGACACCCGGCTGCTGGCGGACATCGCCTCGGACAACCTGGAGGTGCGGCGGCACGACGTGCTGACCGAGGACCTGCCGGCCGGGGAGTTCGACCTGATCCACAGCAGGCTGGTGCTCATCCACCACCCCGGCCGGGACCAGGCCCTGACCAAGCTGGTGGAGGCCCTGGCGCCGGGCGGACTGCTGGTGCTGGAGGAGATCCTGCCCCACGAGCAGGTCGTGCTGCGCGAGCCGTGGACCGGTGCCGCCGAGGCGTTCTGGGCGGTGCAGAGCCGAGTGCTGGCAGAACTCACGGCCAGGGGATCGGACACCAGGTGGGCCCTGAGCCTGCCGGAGCTGTACGCGGGCAACGGCCTGACCGGCATCGGCAGCAAGCGGGTGTGCCCCGCGGAGTGGCCCGGTGGCGGCGCGGGCGCGCGGCTGCTGGCGGCCAACATCGCCGAACTGCGCGAGGCACTGGTCGACCGCGGCGCGAGCGCCTCGGAGCTCGACACGTTCACCGGGCTGCTGGCGGACCCGGGGTTCGCGGTGTCCAGCTATCCCATGATGTCCGTGTGGGGCACCAAACCCGGTGCCAGCGAGCGGGACCACTGAGCGCGTGCGCCCGGTGCACCTGCCCGAGATCGCCGAGCGCATCGAACGGCTCCCGCTGTCCCGCTGGCACCTGATGGTGCGACTGCTGATCGGCACCGCGACCCTGTTCGACGGGTTCGACCAGTTGTTGATCTCCTATGCCCTGCCCGTGTTGCAGCGGCAGTGGGGATTCGGCCAGGCGACCGCCACCCTGTTGATCACTGCTGGGGCGGTGGGCATGCTGGTCGGCGCACTGCTGGCGGGCACCCTGGCCGACACGATCGGCCGGATCCGAGCGGTGGTGGCGTGCATCGTGCTCTACTCCGTGCCGAGCCTGCTGATGGCCTTCGTCGACGACCCGCAGACCTTCATGGTGCTGCGCTTCGTGCAGGGCGTGGGCATCGGTGGCGAGGTGCTCGCCGCCGCGGTGTACATGAGCGAGATCGTCGGTGCCGCCCGGCGCGGCCGGTTCGTGCTGCGCTACGAGGTGGTCTTCGCCGCCGGGTTGCTCTGCGCCGCCCTGGTGTCCTCCTGGGTCATCCCCGCCTGGGGCTGGCGCCCGCTGTTCGTCATCGGCGCCGCCCCGGTGCTGCTGGTGTTCCCCCTGCTGCGCTGGGTCCCCGAGTCCCCGCGTTGGCTGGCCGCACGGGGTTCGGCGCGCACCGAGGCCGTCATGGCGCGCATCGAGGCCGCCACCGCGGCGAGCGCGATCGTGGCACCGCCGGAGTCGCCCGCCGTCGAGCCGGAGCAGGCCGAGCCGGTCGCGCGGGGACGCTACGCGCGCAGGACCGTTGTGCTGGCAGTGGTCTGCCTCAGTGCTTTCCTGGTCAACTACGCGCTCTCCTCGTGGATGCCCGCCATCTACACCGGGCTGTTCAAGGTTCCGCTCGCCGATGCGCTGCGGTACAGCCTGTACTCGATGGTCGCGAGCTTCCTCGGCGCGGGTGTGCTGGCGATCGTGGTCGACCGGGCGGGACGGCGGATCAGCCTGGCCGTCGGCCTGGCCGGGGCCGGGGCGGCCCTGGCCGTGCTGGCCCTGACCGGCCCCCGTGACGGCGGCCTGGTCGCGGTGTTCGTGACGGTCAGCTCGCTGTTCATCTCGGCCACGAACATCGGCCTCTACCTGTACGTGCCGGAGTTGTGCCCGACCAGGGCCCGCGCGCTGGGCAGCAGCGTCGCCGGGGTCTTCATCCGCCTCGGCGTCATCGTGGGGCCGATCCTGGTCGGCGTGCTGTCCACCGGCTTCACCGGGTTCTCGGTCGCACTCGGTGTGCTGGCCGCCGTGGGCATGCTGGCGGCCATCGTGCTGATCGTGTTCGGCGAGGAGACCACCGCCCGCAGGCTGGAGGAGCTCTCCCCCTGACTGGCGCCACTGGCCCGGTGTGCGACCGGAGGAGCCGTCCTCACGGCGGACCGGGCTCGGCGATCGCCCGCGCACGGGCCTTGTACTCGAACCCCAACGGCGTGATCCACCGCTGGATCCCGTCCGCACCCCGCGTGAACCGGTACCGACCGATCGTCTTCAGGCAGTGGTGCACATCGCAGAACGGTCCGAGATTGCGCTCATCCGTCTCACCACCCGAGGCAAAACCCCGCGCGTGGTCGATCTGACATTCCGCGACCGGCCGCAGACACCCCGGCGCCTGACACACCCGGTCCCGCACCATCACAAAATCCCGCAACGCCTTCGGCGGCCGATATCGTTTACGTCCGACCCCGATCGGCATTCCCACCTCATCGGTGAGCACCTTCCGC
This sequence comes from Kutzneria viridogrisea DSM 43870, assembly GCF_000525635.1. Classification (NCBI taxonomy): domain Bacteria; kingdom Bacillati; phylum Actinomycetota; class Actinomycetes; order Pseudonocardiales; family Pseudonocardiaceae; genus Kutzneria; species Kutzneria viridogrisea. The sequence goes on along the minus strand of NZ_CP007155.1, from coordinate 3,708,852 downwards.
CAGTCCCCTTGGCCAGCGATTTCACGAGCCAAGTTCGCGTCAACGTAGCCAACCCCGGCGATGTACCCAGGGTCGGCGGTCAACCCCAGCAATGTCTGCACCGAAACGGTGACATCGGTCCGCACCGTCACCGGCCGACCTGAGCCCAACATCCGATCGACGAACACATCGGCCTGCTTCTCGCCCCACGACCGGTCGTCATCCAGGGTCCCGGCATCGGCGTTGATCTGGTCGAAGATCGAACGAGCCTGCACGGCGTCCAGGTACGCGGTCAACTCCGCCATGCCATCAGGCTTGGACACGTAGCGCACCTCGGACCGCCGCACGGCCTTGACGTGCCGACTCTCCTCCCCCAGCGGATCAACCAGGCACACCAGCCGCCCGACCTCGACCGTCAACTCCTTCGAGTTCAACTCCGCGGCCCCAACCAACCGGGCATCCACGCGGCGGGCCTTCGCCGAGTCGAGGTTCTCGGTCAGCTTCCGAACGACCTCGAACCGATCCAGGTCCAGCAACCCGTCCCGCATCAACCCCGCCAGCACCGGCAGCCGATCCAGCGCCGCCGCCTGTTCCTGGAGCCTCCTCGCCCTCCCCAGCGGAATGCGGAGCAACAGGGCGATCTCGTGCGGATCATCAAGTTCGGCGGCGCAGCAGAGCAGATCGAATTCAGCGGACGCGAGGCGCTTCCACACCTCCACCATCCGCTCCGCAATCTCCCGCTGCCCCATGTCACCATTCTACGCCGAATGGCCGACACCGAAGAGTGAATCCCCACGGGCAGTTTTTCCGGGTGGCAATTGGTCTCGAGTCAAACCACCCCTCACCCGCAGGGCGGCGAATACGCCAGCCCGGGGAAGTACCGCCCCCACTCCTGCTCACTGATCACCGGCCAGGCGACCGCGCAGATCTGCGCGACGGCCGCGTGCGGGTCGGTGTCCCAGAGCCGGGTCACGTTGTCGAAGTCCACCGAGACGACCGTCCGCCCGTCGGCGGCGAAGGTGACCGAGGTGAGCGTGCTGGTGTCCGCGAGCAGATCCGCGACCGGCGCGGGCGAGCTCGGGTCGGCGAGGTCGAACAGGTGCAGCCCACCGCCGAGCGTGGACACGGCGAGCCGCCGGTCGTCCTGGCTGAAGGTGATGGCCAGTGCCCCGTTGGGCGTGGGCACCGAGCCCAGCTCGCGGGGGTGGGAGCGGTCGCTGATGTCCCACAGGGTCACGAAGTCCCCGCTGTCGGTGAACCTGCCGATCGCGAGCAGGCGCCCGTCGGTGCTGAACGAGCGCGGGGACTCCGCCAGCTTGCTCGCGAAACTCGCGAGCGGCTGCGGTCTGTCCAGCGAGCTGATGTCCCACAGCTTGCTCTCCCCCGAGCTGGACTGGGTGGCCAGCGTGCGGCCGTCCGAGGACAGTGCGGGCGCGAGGGCGTCGGTCAGTTCCGCGCGCTGCACGGGCTTGCCCGGATCGCTGAGGTCCCACAGCCGGATGGTCCGGGAGTCGACGGTGGTGACGAGCACGCGCCCGTCCCGGCTCAGCCGCAGGAACGGCACCTCCGCCGATCCACCGGGCAACGACCCGAGCCGACGTGGCGCACGGGGATCGGCCACGTCCCACAGCGACACGGACTTGTCCTCGAACGAGCTGACCAGCAGGTGCCCGACCTGGGCGAATTCCGCCGACACGGCAGCGCCGCCGCCGGGGACGACACCCACCGGGCCACCGGCGTCCGGCTTGCCCAGGTCCCACAGCGCGGTCCCGCCGCTGGCACGCGTGGCGAGCAGGCGGCCACTGGCATCGACCGAACCGAAGTTCATGCCCTGGGCCCCGTGCTGCCGCGCGCTCTGCGGCAGGTCCTGCACGGTGACGATCCCGTCCTCCGCACCGGTGGCCAGCTCGCGGCCGTTCGGGCTGAACACCACGGTGGTGATCGGCGCAGAATGCCCTGGCAGCACGGTGATGACGGCGGGGTGGGCCGGGTCGGACACGTCCCACCAGCGTGTGGTCAGGTCGACCCCGCCGGTGGCCACGGTGCGCCCGTCCGGGCCGAAGGCCGCTGAGGTGATCACCCCCGAATGACCCGCCAGCAGTGAGACCTGCCTGGCGTGCCGTGGATCGGACACGTCCACCAGCCGCGCGGTGTTGTCGCTGGCCGCGACGAGCAGCAGGCGCCCGAACGGGCTGAACGCGATCGACATGACCGGGCCGCTGCCCGCCTCGATCGTGCCCACCTCCACCGGGTGCCGCAGGTCGGACACGTCCCACGCGGTCACGCTGCCCATGCCCGCGGTGATCAGCAGGTGACCGTCCCGGCTGAACGCCACCGCGTTGTACGAGGCGCTGATCTCGGACAGCGGCTTGATCGCGGTGGGGTCGGAGACGTCCCACAGCCGCACGGTGTTCCCGCTGCTGGTGGCCGCCAGCGTGCGGTCGTCGGGGCTGAACTCCGAGGCGAGCCGGATGTAGGCACCGGCCGCCTCCGCCGGGGTCGGTGCCGCGAACACGGTCCGCGGCGCGCTGGGGTCGGTCACGTCCAGCAGGCTCGCGGTGCCGTCGTTGTGGCTCATCGCGAGCAGGCGCCCGCTGTGGCTGTACGCGAGCGACCCGGCTGTGCCGGCACCGGTCACCGTGGCGGTGGTCCTGGGGTGGTGCGGGTCGCCGACATCGCGTAGCCGCACGGTGCGGTCGCCGCCCGCAGTGGCGAGTTGATGCCCGTGCGGGTTGAACGCGACGGCCCGGACCGGCGCGTTGTGGTCGGTCAGCCGGCTGGCGTAGGGCTGGGCGAGCGCGTTGAGCACCCCGCTGCGGGTGCGCGCCGAGTCCTCGATCCGGTACGCGGCCACCGCGAGCTGTGCGGCCAGGGCCGGGTTGCTGGCGCGCTGCGCGTTCGCCTCGCTCAACGCACCCTGCACGAGGGCCTGGTCCCGCTGACGGGTGTTGGCGTCCTGCATGTGCACGAAGCCGACCACGCTGACGACCGCCACCACCAGCAGCACGCTGAGCAGGCTGACCAGTTGCCGCAGCCGCCGGGTCCTGCGCCGGGAGTGGAACCGCTCGTCCGCCTCCGCGGCCAGGCTCGCGTCCAGGAAGGCCCGCTCCCGCGCGGTCAACTCCGAACCGTGCGCCTGCGACCAGTCCCGTGCCCGCGCCAGCCTGGTGCCGCGGAACAGCACGCCGGGGTCGTGCCGCAACGACTCCCAGATTTGGGTGGCCTCGGTGAGCTGGCGGTGCACGCGCAGCGCCTCGCGGTCCGCGGCCAGCCAGTCGCGCAGACGCGGCCAGCAGCGGATCAGCGCCTCGTGGGCGACCTGCACGCTGTGCTGGTCCACCGTCAGCAGCCGGGCGCTGACCAGCGCGTCGAGCACCTGCCGGGTGCCCGGGTCGGCCAGGTCGAGTTCCTCGGTGCGGACCCGGCGTGCGGTGTCCTCGGTACCCTCGCCGAGCGCGATCAGGCGCAGGAACAGCCCGCGCGCGATCTCCTGCTGCCGAGCGGAGAAGCCGCGGTAGGTGTCCTCGGTGGTACGGGCGATCGCGTGGTGGATCCCGCCCGCCGCCTCGTAGCCCGCCACCGTCAGCGCGATGCCCTGTCGACGGCGCCAGGTCTCCACCAGTGCGTGCGAGACCATCGGCAGCACCGCTGGCTGTGCCGCGGCGTCGGCCATGATCCGCGCCACCAGTGCCGACTCCACCTGGCAGCCCGCGCGGACCGCGGGCTGGCTGATCGCCTGGCGCAGTTCCTCCGGGGCCATCGCACCGAGCAGCAGCTGGCCCTCCGCGAGGGCCTCGACCAGCTCCGGGTACTGCCCGACGTGGCCGAGGAAGTCCGCCCGCGCGCCGAGAACGACCCTGGCCCGGCTGGTGGCGGACCGCGTGGCCGCGACCAGGGCGGCCACGAACGCGGACCGCTCCACGGGGTCCTGGCAGAGGGTGAAGACCTCCTCGAACTGGTCGACCACCAGCACGAGGTCCGTCTCCTGCGACTGGGCGGCCAACACCTGTCTGATCCTCAGGTGCAGGTTCACCGGGTCCGCCGCGAACTCCGTGTGCAGCTCGGCGGCCGGTTCACCGGCGAAGGCCGCGAGCGCCACCGCGCACTCCTCCAGCGGGTGCGGCCCCGGGGTGAACACCAGCACCGGCTGGCCCGCGCCGGTCAGCGCGGCGACGAGCCCGGCGTGCAGCACCGAGGTCTTGCCCGAGCCCGAAGCGCCGAACAGGCCGGTCAATCGCCGGTCGCCCACCCGGCGGAGCAGGGTCTGGACGATCCGCTCCCGCCCGAAGAACCGGTCGGCGTCCTCGGCTCGGAACGCGGCCAGCCCGGCGTAGGGCGCGTCGTCCTGTGCGGGCGCTGGAGCGGCCTCGCCGGAGGCCAGTTCCTGCCAGCGCGCCTGCCACTCCTCGGTGTCCCCGTCACAGCCGCGCACGTAGGCCAGGGTCACCGCGAGCGTGGGCAGCTTGCGGCCCGCCACGGCATCCGAGAGCGCGGCCGGTGAGTAGTGCGCGAGCCTGGCGAGCTGGCGGTAGGTCGGGCTGCCCGCCTTCTCACGTAGCTGTCGCAGGTCGGCCGCGAACCTCAGCAGCGCGGTGTCCTGCGAGCTCAGCGGGCGTTCGCCACGCGGCATCCGTCGTCCCCCTTTCGACGGATGCTCATTGTTCATACCGCGCTGTTCAGCGTCCACGGTTCGACCCTGGACAACCCGTCTGCCGTACAGCGGAAACCCCTGCACCACGGACCAATGAGGAAGATCACATGAAGCGGGCCCGTCTCGCTACTGCAACGGGCACTGCCAGATCAGCTCGGTGCCCACCCCGTGCCAGGTCCGCACGGCCATGGACCCGCCACAGGACCGGGCGCGGGCCTCGAGGTTGGCCAGCCCGCTGCGGGCCACGTTCTTCGGGATGCCGACCCCGTTGTCCCGGACCACGATCACCAGTTCCTCACCGGCGTCCATGGCCACCGACATCTCGGTGGCCTTAGCGTGCCGCAGTGCGTTGCTCAGCGCCTCGCGCAGCACGGCCTCGGCGTGCTCGGCGAGCGTGTCGGGCACCAGCGTGTCCACCGCACCGGACAGCCGCACGGAGGGCGTGGGCCCGCTGTCGGTGGTCAGCTCCGCCACGGCGTCCAGCAGCCGTCTTCGCAGGCCGTCGCCGTCCTCGCTGGTGGTGTGCAGGTCGAAGATCGAGGTGCGGATCTCCCGCACCGTCTCGTCCAGCTGGGTGACGGCCTTCTGGATGCGCGAGCGCACCTGCGCGTCCGAGACGCGGCGCAACGTGCCCTGCAATCCCAGCCCGGTGGCGAACAGCCGCTGGATCACGTGGTCGTGCAGGTCGCGGGCGATGCGGTCACGGTCGGCCAGCACGGCGAGCAGCCACTTGGCGCGCTGCTTCTCGGCGAACTCCATGGCCACGGCGGCCTGGTCGGCGAAGGAGCTGAGCAGCGGCACCTCGTCGGGCCGGAACCGCGGGGCGCCCTTGCCGCGCACCGCGACCAGCACCCCGGATGGCCCGCCGGGCGAGCGCAGCCCGACGGCGAGCGCGGGCCCGAACCACTCGCCGAGACCGCCCAGCTCGGCGGCGGCGCCGAGGTCGGGGATCAGCCGGGGCACCCCGTCCCGGGTGATCTCGGCGAGCAGCGAGTCCCCGTCCCGCAGGACGCGCCCGGCAAGCCCCTGGCCGCGGTCCCCCGCGCAGGAGGTGACCCGCAGTTCGTCGGCCTGCTCGTCGAGGATCAGGATCAGCGTGCAGTCCGCGCCCGCCAGGTCGCAGACCCTGCGGGCCACCAGCCGCAGCGCGTCACCGGCCGAGCAGCCCGCGAGCAGTTCGGCGCGGATCTCGGCGCTGGCCTCCAGCCAGCGCTGCCGCGACCGGCTCTGCTCGAACAGGCGGGCGTTCTCCACCGCCACCCCGGCCGCCGTGGCCAGCGCCTCCAGCACCTGCACGTCGTCGGCGGTGAACTCGGCGGCCCCGCGCTTCTCGGTCAGGTACAGGTTGCCGAAAACCTCGTCGCGCACCCGCACCGGGGCGCCGAGGAAACTGCGCATGGGCGGGTGGTTGGGCGGCAGTCCCACCGAGGCCGGGTGCTGGGACAGGTCGGCCAGCCGCAGCGAACGGGGGTCGTGCACCAGCACGCCCAGCAGCCCGTGCCCCTGGGGCAGCGGTCCGATCGAGGCGGTGGTGCGCGCGTCGAAGCCGACGTGGATCAGCTCGGACAGCTCCTTGTCCGCACCGAGCACGCCCAGCGCACCGTAGCGGGCGTCCACCAGGTCCACCGCCGCCTGCACGATCCGGCGCAGGGTCGGCTCCAGCTCAATACCCGAGGATACCTCGAGTACCGCGTCAAGCAGGGACTGCAACCGGTCCCTGGCGCCGACGGCCTCCCCGAGCAGGCGCCCGAACTCCGCCTCACCCGGTTGCGTGCCACGCTGCGTCATCTGCACTCCGCGTCCGCCCCCGCGATCTCAACATGATCCAGATCGAGAAAGCCTTGCACGACCGCCAAACGGAGGTCACAGGGGCCTGCCCGCGCAGCAGGGCAACGGTAGTCAGCCGATCACCCCCCGCAACCTCCTGCCGTTGAGCAGCCTGGGAATGATCGCGATCAGGCGGTCGGCCCGGTGCGGGGCCCACCGCCGCAGGTGCTCGGCGGCGACGCGTTCCCTGGGGTGCGCGGACCTGGTGCGCCCCACCGCGATCACGCTCCAACCGCACATGGCCAAGGGGTCGAAGCTGTCCACCTCGAAGGCGACCACGGCGTCGTTGGTGGCCTCGGCGAGCACCCCGCCCTCGACCACCCGGACCAGGATGATGCCGCCGGAGAGCACGAAGGTGACCGGCAGCACCGCGGGCAGGGCTCGGTCGGTGAACACGATCCGGCCCAGCAGCGCGCCACCGAGCAGGCGGAGGCACTCGGCGCGGTCGAGAACCTCCATGCCCGATGAGTCCACAGTGGACTCGTTGAGACTCACCCGACCAGGTTCGCCGGTTTCAGTACCGGCGGGTAGCGCCGGGTGGCACTCGAACCGGTGACCTTCGCCCCTATGATCCGAGGCCATGACTGGGCGTGCGGTGGTGCTGGGTGGCGGCGGTGTGACCGGGATCGCCTGGGAGATCGGGCTGCTCACGGGGTTGACCGAGGCCGGGGTGGACCTGCGCGCGGACCTCGTGGTCGGCACCTCGGCGGGTTCGGCCGTCGGCGCCCAGCTGACCAGCGGCACCCAGCTGCCCGAGCTGTTCGCCCGCCAGGTCGACCCGGCCAAGCAGGTCACCGAGATCCCCGCGGAGATCGACCCCGAGCAGATGGCCCTGCTGTTCGCCGAGAGCATGGCGCAGAACGGGGACCCGCAGGAGTCGTGGCGACGGACCGGCGAGCTGGCGCTGGCCGCGAAGACCGTCGGCGAGGCCGAACGCCGGGCCGTGATCGCCCAGCGGGTGCCCAACCCCGAGTGGCCGTCCACGCGGCTGGCGCTGACCGCCGTCGACGCGTCCACCGGCGAGTTCGTGGTCTTCGACCGGGACAGCGGGGTGGACCTGGTGGACGCGGTGGCCGCCAGCTGCGCCGTACCGGGCGTGTGGCCGCCGGTGACCATCGGTGGGCGCCGCTACGTGGACGGCGGGGTGCGCTCCCCGGAGAACGCCGACCTGGCCGCGGGCAGCGAGCGGGTGCTCGTGCTGCGGGCGCTGCTCGTGCCCGACTACAACCCGCTGGACGAGCAGGTGCGTGCGCTGACCGAGCAGGGCGCGAGCGTGCTGGTGCTGTCCCCTGACGAGGCCAGTCTCACCGCGATGGGCGTCAACGCGCTGGACCCCGCGGTGCGCGAGCCCACCGCGCGTGCGGGCCGCGAGCAGGGGCTGCGTGAGGCCGAGCGGGTGACCGCCCTGTGGCGGCCGTAACACTGCCCTCCTTCGGCGCAATCGGCCGGACATCCCTTGCTGCGACAATGATTTGGTGTCCCGATCGCGTGGCCTGCTGCGCAGGCTCATCGGCATGATGCACCACGACCGCCCGGTGGCCGACCAGGCCCTCGTGCGGGCCCGCCTTGCCGAGATCGCCGAGCTCGTCGCCGCCGAGCACGCCATGGCCGAGGGCTGCCCCAGCGTGGACCAGGAGCTGCTGCTGATGGCCCAGGGCAGCCAGGCCCACCGGGCCCGGCGGCACGAGTGCCTGCGGCGGCGCAAACGGCGCTGACTACAGGCTGAAGGCGATCCCGCGCAGCACCAGCGCGAGCAGGAACACCGCGGTGAACGCCAGGTCGATCGACAGCCCGCCGGCCCGCACCGGGCGCAGCACCCGTCGTACCGGTGCGATCACCGGCTCCGTCCAGGCGTGGGTCAGCGCGCGGGCCTTGCCGCCGCGCACGGAACTGTCGGGCAGCACGGCCAACCAGTCCAGCACCACGCGGACGACCAGCAACAGCAGGAACGCCGTCAGGGCGTACCCGAGCAAGGTTCCGATCAGGCTCATGCCCGTACAACGGGCGGGACCGGCCCGGAAGTGTCCGGTACGCGATGTTCTCAGCCGATTGTCAGGGCGTACCGTGGGAGCCGTGATCGTGCCCGTCCTGGTGGACGACTGGCAGATGGACTGCTGCGGAACCCGCCCCGTGCTCGGTGCGCGCGTGTCGTGGACGCTGAACTGGACCCCTTGGTATGCCGAGCGCGTACCCACGGCCATGCGGCTGCGAGCCCGGCTCGAACCGGGGCGCTTCTCCTGGACCTGCGAGAATCCCGAGGTCGTTCCGGCCATCGCCAGGGTCGGCGGGGTCTCGGTGTACGTCCCGGCACCCGCGCCACTGGCCGAGGAGATCGTCCTGACCGGGGTGCTCCACGAGGACCACCACGACGGCGCCCCACCCGAAACCCCGTTGACCACCGGCCTGATCACCGCGCTGCGGCGGCTGGAGCACGCCACGCTGGTGGACCTGGACGTGCTCCTCAGCGACTGACCAGGCCCGCGTCGTAGGCCAGCAGCCCGGCCTGGGTGCGGTTGGCGCAGTCCAGCTTCACGAGCATCTTGGAGACGTAGCTCTTCACCGTGGTCTCCGACAGGTGCAGCCGCGCGGCGACCTGGGCGTTGGACAGGCCCTCCCCGAGGCAGGTGAGGACCTCGTTCTCCCGCTCGGTCAACGCGGAGATCCGGGCCAGCGCACGCTCCTTGGCCACGTAGCCGGTGGCGGAGGCGGCCACGAGGCGGCGGGCCGCCGTCGGGGACAGCACGGTGTTGCCGTCGGCGGCCACGCACACGAGGCGGATCAGCTCCTCGGGCGGTGTCGACTTGACCAGGAAGCCCGCGGCACCGGCGCGCAGGGCCCGCAGCACGTGCTGGTCGGCGTCGAAGGTGGTGAGCGCGACCACGGCGGGCGGGGCGGGCAGCGCCACGATGTGCTCGATCGCGGTGACCCCGTCGACCTTGGGCATGCGCAGGTCCATCAGCACCACGTCGGGCTCGTGCCGCAGCACTGCCTCGACGGCCGCCGCCCCGTCGTGCGCCACGTCGACCACGGTGAGCCGGTCCGAGGAGCCCAGGATCGTGCGCAGGTGCGCGCACACCATCGGCTCGTCGTCGACCACCAGTACCCGCACGCAGTCGGTCATCAGCCCTCCACAGTCGTGGTCTGCGCGGGCAGCACCGCGAGCAGCTCGAACCCGCCGTCGGCCAGCGGCCCCGCGGTGAGGCTGCCGCTGACCAGTTCGACCCGGTGCCGCAGCCCGAGCAGCCCGGTGCCGCCGCCGGTGCCGCTGAGTCCGGGGTCCTGGGTGAACCGCGGCACGGTGTTGCTGACGCTGAGCCGCACGGCGTCGCAGCCGTAGCTCACCCGCACGTCGGCGATCGCGCCCCGCGCGTGCTTGCGCACGTTGGTCAGCCCCTCCTGCACGATCCGGTAGGCGGTGCGGGTGACCACCGGCGAGGCGTTGCCCGGCTGGCCGTCCACGGCGAACCGCACCTGCATGCCCACCGACTCCGACTCGGCCACCAGCACCGACAGGTCGGGCACCTCGGTGGCGATGTCGGGGTTGCAGCCCGGGGTGGTGCGCAGCACCCCGACCAGCTCGCGCAGCTCGTCCAGGGCCTGGCAGCCGGTGGCCCGCAGCTCCTCGGCGCCGCGCCTGGTCCGCTCGTCCTCGGCGGTGACGCCCATCGCGCCCGCCTGCAACACCATCAGGCTCACGCGGTGCGTCACGATGTCGTGCATCTCCCCGGCGAGCAGCATGCGTTCCTCCGCGCGGGCCTGCTCGGCGATCAGCCGCTGCTCGCGCTCGGCGCGCTCGGCCCGGTCGGTCAGCGCGTGCATGCGCTGCTGGCGGGCGCCGAGGTAGAGCCCGAGCAGCATCGGGTACAGGGTGAACAGCGCGCCGAGTGTCATCGTGACGAAGGAGCCGTGCCAGGGCCGCATCGCGACCACGACCATCAGCACCACGCTGAGCCGCACGCCCCAGGACATCTGGCCGCGTTGCAGGCCGAAGGCGATAGCGAAGGGCGCGGACAGCGGCACCCACAGCGCGTCCATCTCGGTGACCGGCACGAACACGTCGGGCACGACCACCGCGGAGACCGCCATGAACGCCGAGGCCAGCGCGTTGAACACGAGCACGCCGACCGGGTGCCGCCGGTACCACAGCAGGGAGACGGCGGGCAGCACCTGGATGAGCGTGCTGGCCACGGCGGAGAACTCCCAGTCCGGGTCGATGATGAGCACCAGCACCACGATGATGTTCAGCACGATCGCGAAAGGCGTCAGGGTGGCCATGACGTCTCGCCAGCGCGGCGCGGGCATGGCGGGCACGCTAACGGCTGGTGGCGGTACCGGCCCGCGCACAGGCACCGATTTAGGGTAACACCTACGAAAGTTGTTCCCCATTCACCTCTTTCGCCAGTGTCGATGGCACCCCGGATCCGGTTGGCTGGGGCCTCGTCCACAGCGGACCGGCGAGGGGAGGACTGGTGCGCGTCAGCCGATGCGGGCGCGCACCAGTTCGGACTCGCGCAGTCCCTCCACGATGTCCAGCCCGCCGGGGGTGGCCGGATTCGGCCGCAGCACGAAGGACTCCCGGCTGGACGGGTAGTTGCTGGAGGAGAACATGAGCGGGGCACTCAGCCCGTTGGTGTCCACCTTCGTGGTCTCGTGGAACGCCTTCTGCACCCCGGCACGGGTCAGGTCACCCGCGGCACAGGCCCGGCGCAGGATCGCCGCGTAGCCGATGCCGACCACGTAGCCGTAGTCCATGGCCATGGACGGGCGGCCCTCGGGGAACTTCGCCTTGTACGCCGAGGCCACCTCGCGGGCCCCGGGCAGGTCGGCGCCGAACGGGGCGATGGGCGAGGACACCAGCACGTTGCGCTGGAAGGCGGCGCCGAGCTGACCGGTGAGCACGGCCGGGTCGAAACCGGGGGCGCTGACCAGGACCGGCACCGAGTAGTTCAGCGCGGCGGCGGCGCCGACGGCCGAGGCGGTCTGCTGCGGGTAGGTGCTGATCAGCACGGCCTTGGCGCCCGCGGCCTTGAGCGCGGCCACCTGCGGGGCCAGGTCCTTCTGCGCGGAGGGCACCTGCACCCCGCGTACGGTCAGCCCGAGCCGGTCGGCGGCGAACTGGGTCCCCTGTAGGGCGTTGCCGCCGTACTGCGGGTCGTCGTTGTAGATGTGCCCGATCAGGTCACCGCTGTGCAACTGCCCCTGGCGCACCACGTAGTCGATGGTGTTGATCACATCCAGGTCGTAGGTGGTGCCGACCACGACCATGTACGGGTTGCCGAGCAGGTCCTTGGACCAGGAGGTGGGCGCCACCATCACCTGCTGCTGCACCACGTCGGGCTGCAACCGGGCGGTGATGTCCGAGCCGAGCACCTGGAGGAAGCCCAGTACCTTCGGCTCCATCTCGAAGTACAGCTTGGCGGCCTTCTCCGTGTTGAAGCCGGAATCGCTGACCTGCAACTCCACCTTGCGCCCGCAGACCCCGCCCTGCGCGTTGAGCTGGTCCACGTAGAGCTGGTTGCCTTCCACCACGGCCTTGCCCAGCGGTCCGAACGGGCCGGTCAGGTCGCTGAGCACACCCAGCGTGATCGTCGAGTCGGTGACCCCGGTGCCGGTGCGGACCGGCGGGGTGGCCGGTCCGCATGCGGCGACCGCCAGGACCGTCGCGCACAGCGCGAGCACCCTGGCGGTCGGGGTCGTGGTCCATCGGAGTGTGGCAAGCACCCGAAGACCGTAACTTACTACTAGGTAACGTTACTATCAGGTAGTTGAAAGAGCAGCCAGTTGCCTCAACTGGCCCACTCCAGCAGCGACTGACTGCGCTCGGTGGTCCGCAACTGGGCCAGCGCACCCTTCTCCAACTGGCGCACCCGCTCCCTGGTCAACCCGATGCGCTCGGCCACCTCCTGCAGGGTGCACGGGTTGCCGCCGTGCAGGCCGTAACGCAGGGTGACGATCAGTGCCTCCCGGCTGGGCAGGCTCTCCACCACCTCGCGGATCTGCAGGTTCATCTGCTCGCGCTCCACCGCCTCGGAGGCCTTGACCGACTCGGTGTCCTCGATCAGGTCCGAGATCGTGGTCTCCCCGTCGGCGCCCACGGTGGCGTCCAGGCTGGTCGCCTCGCGGCTGGCGCTGCGCAGTTCGAGCACCCGCTGCACCGACAGGCCCACCTCGGCGGCGACCTCCTCCACGGAGGGCTCCCTGCCCAGCTTCAGGTTCAGCTGGCGGTCCGCCTTGGCGATCTTGTTGACCTGCTCCACCACGTGGACGGGCAGCCGGATCACCCGCGTGGTCTCGGCAAGACCGCGCTCGATGGCCTGGCGGATCCACCACATCGCGTAGGTGGAGAACTTGAAACCCTTGGCGTAGTCGAACTTCTCGACCGCGCGGATCAGCCCGATGTTGCCCTCCTGGATGACGTCCAGGAACGGCAGCCCGCGGTGCGCGTACTTGCGCGCCGTGGAGACCACCAGCCGCAGGTTCGCGCGGACCATGTGGTCCTTCGCGCGCTCCCCGTCGGCGACCACCGCCGCCAGGTCCGCCGCGGAGCGACCGCCCAGCTCGCCGGTGCGCAGCAGCTCGGCGGCATAGACCCCCGCCTCGATACGCCGCGACAGGGCGACCTCTTCGGGTGCGGTCAGCAGCGGTGTGGAACCGATGTCGGACAGGTAGTGGCGGACCAGGTCGGGCTCGCCCTGGGCGGAACCCCGAGTTGCCGCCCGCTGCCTGGGCGTGCGCACCTCCACCACGACGACCTCCTTCGTCTGCGCCGGTCCCGCACCACGGGCGCGGCTGTACGCCGCACTCGGTCGGTCCGGGAGAGCGGACCCCGGGTGCCGGTGGCACCTCTCGGTCGTCCGCTCCCTGTCCAACGCGGGAGGGAGACGTGGTATTCCGGAACTCGTGACGGCCCTTTCGGAGGTTCCCTGCGTCACACCCGCGATTCAGCGGGCCGTCCGGCCCACCTTGTCCCTGAGCTGGTCCACGGTGACCGCGTCGTGCACGCGGTCCGCGCGGTGCCTGCCGTGCTCGGCTGTTCTGTCCTCCACGACGGTGTCCTGCTTGGTGTTCTGGTCCCCGTGCATCGCCGCGCCCCTTCCCCGACTTCAGTGCTGCGACGTCTACTCCTTACCCCGTTCGCGCGGTTTCCACGCGGAAAACGCACGATCGGGTAAGCCAGTTCGCATGAATGGCCTACCTCCGAGTGGCGCAGTACACACCAGCGGGGCACGCGGCTCCGCGAACCTGCGGGGGTTCAGGACACGCGGAGCCACGCTGGATCGACGCCGCCCGCACTCGGCTCGCGCTGCCCATCGGGGTGCGCGCCAACGCCGGATGTGAGGGGGGTCATCTCGCGCGGTGGCGCGGGCCTCGCGTCCACCTCGGGCGGAGCGGGCGTCGACCATCCATCACAACGTGGGGCAGGGCCCGGCTGTTCCCTCGGTGTCGCGGCTCACTGTCGCGTCGGGATCGTTCTCCGGGCTGGTGGCCTGTTCCGGGATGAAGACCACCGGCGTACCCGAGGGAGCCACACCTGAGGCGAGCTCCTTCAGCCGCGCGGTCAACAGCCCGATGAAGTCCTCGCGCTGCTTGTGCACCCACTCGTACCCCAGCAGCTGGTGCAGCTCGTGCGCGGTCAGGCACTGGATCTTCACGGCCAGTTCGGACAGCGCGAGACTGTCGTACTCGGGCAGCGGCAGTGCTGATGAGCTGGATCGCATGACGGGTACCTCCTGCCCCTCTTGGGCCAGTACGCCCAGGGTGCACCAGGTCCCTACCCCCGCGCTGCCCCGCCGAACCCCTGTTCACCAGCAACCACACTGTTGGAGCAGCGGAAATCCGCGAATTCGCCCGTTTGACGCGCGGTAGTCACCTGCGCACGGTCCGTCGAGCCCCTTGCCCCATCGGGCCGTCCCCGGGGCAGCGGCAGGCGCCCCATGCCGCCACCGCGACGCGCTGCCCGCCAGGGCCCGCTGTGGCAGGCTCACCGGATGATGTTCGCGAGCCGTGTCCTGCAACGGCTGCTGAGGCTCCCCGCACCGCAGACGCGCCACATCGTGGTCCGCCGCGACCTGCCGATCCCGGCCGCCGACGGGGTGACCCTGCTCGCCGACCACTGGGCACCCGCCAAGCCCGGCGGGCCGCTGCCAACGGTGCTGATGCGCTCCCCGTACGGCCGTCGCGGCCTGGCGGGCACCCTGCTGGCCCGCGCCTACGCCGAGCGCGGCTTCCAGGTGGTGCTGGCCAGCGTGCGCGGCACGTTCGGCTCGGGTGGCGGCGAGTTCCTGGCCATGCGCGAGGACCGCGAGGACGGGCAGGCCACCCTGGACTGGGTCACCCGCCAGCCGTGGTTCGACGGCAGCGTGCTGCTGGCCGGTCCCAGCTACCTGGGCTACACCCAGTGGGCGGTGGCCGCCGGTGCGCCGGCCTGCGTCAAGGGCATGGTCCCGCACGTGACCTCGGCCCGGCTGGCGCTGGCCTTCCTGCGCCCCGGCCGGATCGAGCTGGAGACCCTGCTGTCCTGGTCGGTCAGCACGGCGACCCAGGAGCGGCCGTTCGGCATGATCCGGTCCATCCTGGACGGTGCCAGGATCCGGCGGGCCATGCGGACGCTGCCACTGGCCGTGGCCGACCAGGTCGCGCTGGGCCGCCAGTGGCCGTTCTTCCAGGAGTGCGTGCACCACGACCGCGAGGACCCGTACTGGCGGCAGTGGGACCACAGCGCCGACGTGGCCTCGGTTTCCGTGCCGGTCAACACGATCGCGGGCTGGTACGACATCTTCCTCGCCGACCAGTTGCGCGACTACCGGGCGCTGGTCCGCGCCGGGCGCAACCCCCGGCTGACCATCGGCCCCTGGGTGCACGCCTCGCTGGAGGGCGCCGGTGTCGCCGTGCGCGAGGCCGTGGACTGGGGTGGGGCGCTGTGCCGCGACCAGCCCGTGCCCGCCCGCAAACCCGTGCGGCTGCACGTGATGGGCTCCGGCCGGTGGCGCGAGTTCGACCAGTGGCCGCCCGCGGACCACCCCGCGCGCCGCTGGCACCTGGCACCCGGTGGCGGCCTGGCCGCCGCGCCGGTCGCCGACGCGGCGCCGAGCCGGTTCCGCTACGACCCGGCCCACCCCACGCCCTCACTGGGGGGCGCCCGGCTGGAGGCCCGCGGCGGAGGACGGGTCGACAACGCCCCGCTGGAGCGCCGTGCCGATGTGCTGGTCTTCACCTCACCGCCGCTGGAGCGGGACCTGGAGGTGATCGGCGAGGTCGGCGCCGAACTGTGGATCCGCTCCGACCGGCCGAGCACCGACCTGTTCGTGCGGCTCTGCGTGGTCGACGAGCGCGGGCGGTCCACCAACGTCTGCGACGACCTGGTCCGCGCGGAGGTGGACGGGGTCACGAAGGTCGGCGTGGAGCTGTCGCCGACGGCACAGCTGTTCCGGCGCGGGCAGCGGATCCGGGTACTGGTCAGCGCCGGGGCCTTCCCGCGCTACGCCCGCAACCTGGGCGGCACCGAACCACTGCCGACCGGTACCCGCCTGTACCCCGCCACGATCGAGGTCTGGCACGACCCCGACCACCCCAGCGCCATCCTGCTCCCCACCGCGAGTCCCGCCGACTAGCCCGCGAG
The DNA here is from genome assembly GCF_000525635.1 of Kutzneria viridogrisea DSM 43870. Classification (NCBI taxonomy): domain Bacteria; kingdom Bacillati; phylum Actinomycetota; class Actinomycetes; order Pseudonocardiales; family Pseudonocardiaceae; genus Kutzneria; species Kutzneria viridogrisea. The sequence continues at coordinate 3,692,776 of NZ_CP007155.1, read as the reverse complement.
TCCCGCTCTCCGGGGCGCGAGTCCCGCGCTGGGACCTGCCCAGCCCGGGGCACACCGCGTGTCGGCGCTTCCGGTACCGCGTGTCCTGCGCTCCGGCCTGTTCTCCCACCCCGTGGGAGATCGGGCGTCAAGCGCGAACACGCCGCACGCGGAGCGCCGACACGCGCCGACCAGGGGTGGGGCAGCGCTGGGCCGAACGTCGTGGGCGTGGCGGCAGAAGGACCAAACCGCGAGCCCCGTCTTGACAGCCGCTGTGGTCTAGTCCAATTGTATGTGACGAGGCGCCGCCACCCTCCTTCCCTGCGGGAGCACCACATGCGCTTGTCCAGAGCCCTACTCGCCGTGGCCGCGATCGCCGTGGCCACCACACCACTGACCGCAGCCGTGTCCCAGGCGGCACCGGCCGCCACCGCGCTGCCCGCCCACGTGTTCGCGCCCTACTTCGAGGCGTGGACCGGCGACAAGCCCGCGACGATCGCCCAGCAGTCGGGCGCCAAGCACCTCACGCTGGCCTTCCTGCAGGCCGCGACGAAGGGCTCGTGCACCGTCTACTGGAACGGCGACACGGGCATGCCGGTGGCGCAGTCCACCTTCGGCTCGGACATCGCCACGATCCGGGCGGGCGGCGGGGACGTGATCCCCTCGTTCGGCGGCTACACCGCGGACAACACCGGCACCGAGATCGCCGACAGCTGCACCGACGTCAACCAGATCGCGGCCGCCTACGAGAAGGTGATCACGACCTACGACGTGCCCCGGCTGGACCTGGACATCGAGGACAACTCGCTGACCAACAGCGCGGGCATCGACCGCCGCAACAAGGCGATCAAGGTCGTGCAGGACTGGGCGGCGGCCAACGGGCGGTCGATCCAGTTCTCCTACACCCTGCCGACCACCACCCACGGGCTGGCCGACAGCGGGCTGAACGTGCTGCGCAACGCGGTCAGCAACGGGGCGCGGGTCGACGTCACCAACATCATGACCTTCGACTACTACGACAACGCCACGCACAACATGGCCACCGACACGCAGACCGCCGCGCAGGGCCTGCACGACCAGCTCAAGCAGCTCTACCCGAGCAAGACCGACGAGCAGCTGTGGGGCTCCATCGGGGTCACCGAGATGATCGGCATCGACGACTTCGGCGCGGCCGAGACGTTCACGCTGGCCGACGCGCCGAAGGTGGAGAGCTGGGCGGTCAGCAAGGGCATCAACACCCTGTCGTTCTGGGCCATCCAGCGGGACAACGGCAGCTGCGCGGGCACCGGCGGCTCGGACAGCTGCTCGGGCATCCAGCAGAACACCTGGGACTTCGCGCACACCTTCGAGCCGTTCACCAGCGGCAGCACTCCCCCGCCAGCCAACGACTTCTCGCTGGCACTGTCCTCGGCAACGGGCTCGGTCGACCCGGGCGGCTCGCTGTCGGCGACGGTGCAGACCGCCGTCACCTCGGGCTCGGCCCAGTCGGTCAGCCTGACCACCAGCGGCGCACCCTCGGGCGTCACCGCCTCGGTCAGCCCCAGCTCGGTCACCGCGGGCGGCTCGGCCACCCTGTCGCTGACCACGACCTCCGCCACGGCACCGGGTTCGTACACGATCACGGTCACCGGCACCACGGCCTCGGGCAGCCACAGCGCGAGCTATGCGTTGACCGTCAACGGGTCCACCCCGCCGAACGGCTCGATCAGCAACGCGGGCCTGGAATCCGGCGCGCTCAGCCCGTGGACCTGCCAGCCCGGCGGCTCGGTGGTCGCGAGCCCGGCGCACTCCGGCACGCACGCGTTGCAGGCCGCCGCGAACGGCAGCCAGACCGGGGAGTGCAGCCAGACCATCACCGTCTCGCCCAACAGCTCACACAAGCTGACCGCCTGGGTGCAGGGCACCTTCGCCTACGTGGGCGTGAGCGGCGGGGCAACCGCCAGCGCGTGGACCTCCTCCTCCGGGTGGACCCAGCTGACGGTGCCGTTCACCACCGGAGCCAGCGGCACGATCACGGTGTACGTGCACGGCTGGTACGCGCAGGGCAGTGTCTACGCGGACGACTTCTCCGTGAGCTGACCCACGCGCCGACGGCGGCCTGGCCTGCGCCTGGGGCAGGTCAGGCCGCCTCTGGGCACGGTGGTTCGTAGGGCAGACCGGGCAGGTACTGCTCCCACTGCGCCTGGGTCATGACCGGCCACACCAGGCGGCACTGCTGGGCGATGGCCAGGTCCACGTCGGTCTCCCAGTGTCGGACCGTGTGGTCGGCGCTGGCGGTCACGACGGTGTGCCCGTCCGGGGTGAAGGCCACCGCGCGGATCGTGTCCCCGTGCGCGGCGATCGTCGCGATCTCCTTGGGAGCACGGCGATCCGTGAGGTCCCACAGCCGCAGGGTGTGGTCCTCGCCCACTGTGGCCAGCTGCCTGCCGTCCCCGGAGAAGGCCAGTGACAGCACGACGTCGCTGTGCCCGGACAGCTTGGCCAGCTCCGTGTTCGAGCCCAGGTCCCACAGCCGCACCGAGTTGTCCCGAGCCGCGACGGCCAGGGTGGAACCGTCCACTGTGTACGCACCGGCGCCGGAGGCGACACCGAGCGAGGCGGTCTTGCGCGGCGCGGTGAGATCGCTGGTGTCCCACAGGGTGGTGTCCCTGTCGCTGCCGACCACCAGCGCGCGGGTCCTCGGGTTGAAGGCCACATAGGACACCAGGCCCTGCTTCGCGGGGACCTTGGCCACCTGCTTGGGGTGCTCGACATCGCTGAGGTCGAACAGCGAGGTGCCGACGGCCAGGACGCGGCTGTCGGCACTCAACGAGATGGACGTGCTGTCCAGCGGCACCGTGATGCGCACCGGCCCGATGCCGCGGTCGAGGTCCCACAGCCCGACTACTTGGCTGTCGCCCGCGAAGAACGAGGCGGCGAGCAGGTGACCGGTGGCGCCGAACCCGACCGCGGTGCCACCGGCCCCGGGGCCCAGGCCCAGCGGTGTCAGCTGGCGGACGGAGTTCCCGTCCTGCAAGTGGATTCCGGCGTCGCGGTCCACGCGTGCCAGCATGCGTCCGTCCCCGCTGAGGGCTATCGCGTAGGTCTCCCCCTTGGTGCGCACCGGTTCCACGAACTGGTTCAGGTCCACCAGTCGCACCACCCGGTCGTGCGCGGCGATGGCCAGCGTGCTGCCGTCCTTGCTGGCGGCGATGGCCAGCGTGCGACCGCTGCCGGTCAGCGTGGCAAGCGCTTGCGGGGCATCGGGATCGGTCGCGTCCCACAACCGGACCGTGGAGTCGTCGCTGCCGGTGGCCAGCAGTCGGCCGCTGCCGACGAACTGCACCGAGCGGACCGCGTTGGCGTAGCCGGAGAGCGTGCCCACCGGTCGAGGGGACTCGCGGGAGCTGATGTCCCACAGCCGCACGGAGTTGTTCACCTCAGCGACGGCAAGTTCCCGGCTGTCGGCGCTGAAGGCCACGGAGAAGGTGTAGTCGGGGCCGTCGGTGAGGCGCCGGATGAGCCTGGGCGAGGACGGATCAGCGAGTTCCCACAACACAATGGCCTCGTGCCCCGACAAGTCCTGGGAGTCGACCGAGGCCAGCGTGCGCCCGTCCGGGCTGAACTGCACGAAGTACATCACGGTGCCGAGCTTGGGCAACTCCGGGCGCGGGCTCAGCCGCGTCGGAGCGGTGACCTCCCACAGCCGCAGGGAATCCCCGTCGGGCTGGTAGCCAGCGGTGGCCAGCTGCTTGCCGTCCGGGGAGAAGCGCACCGAGAAGACCGCCTTCAGCTTACTGTCCACAGTGGACGACGCGCCGATGTGGTGCGGGTCGGACACGTCCCACAGGGTCAGCTTGCCGTCGTGCCCACCGGCCACCAGCGTGCGCCCGTCCCCGCTCCAGTCCAGGGACATCACGGCGCCGTGCGGACCGGTCAGCGCGGGCAGTTCTGCGGGATGGTGTGCATCGGTGATGTCCCACAGGTGTACCGAGGAGTCGTCGCCCGCACTGGCGAGGAAGTGGCCCTTCGGGTCGTACACCACGGTCTGTACCAACGCGGAAAACCCGCCGAGCGTGGTCGAGTACGGAGTGGCCAGCGCGCCGAGCACGCTGCTGCGGGAGGCCGCCGACGGATCGAGCCGGTAAGCCGCGATGCCCAGTTGCAGCGCCAGCGCCGGGTTCACCGCACGCAGCTCGGCGGCCTGGCTGAGCACCTGCTGGGCCAGCGCGTGATCACGTTGCTGCGCGGTGCTGATCGCGTTGGACACGGCGGCGACGGTGCTGATCGACACCAGCAGCAGCAAGATCACCAGCACGGCGGTCAGCTGGCGCAGTCGGCGCACCCGGCGGCGTTCCCCGGTGCGCTCGAGGTCCTCGGCCGCCGTGCTCGCGTCCAGCAGTGCCTGTTCCTCGGCGCTGAGCGAGAACCCGCTCGACGCGGCCCACGCCTGCGCGGTGGCCAGCCGGGTGCCGCGCAGCAGGCCGCTGGGATCGCGGTCCAGCGACCGCCAGGTCTGCGCCGCCTCGGTCAGCGCCCGGTGCGTTCGCAGGCCCTCGCGGTCGGCGTCCAGCCACTCGCGCAGCCTGGGCCAGCCGCGGATCAGCGCCTCGTGCGCGATCTCCACGAACTCGGCGTCCACGGTCAGCAGCCTGCGCTGCGCGAGGTGCTCCAGCACCGCGGTCATGTCCTGCCCGGTGCCGAGTTCGGCGCGAGCGGCCCGGCGCTTGGTGTCCTCGGTGCCCTCGCCCAGGGCGGTCAGCCGCAGGAACAGTTCCCGGGCAACACGTTGCCGCTGCGGGGTCAGCTCCTGGTACGCGGCGTCGGCGGTCCGGGCGATCGCGCGGGAGATGCCGCCCGCCTCGCGGTACCCGCTCAGGGTGAGCGCGCAGCCGCGACGCCGCCGCCAGGTCTCCAGCAAAGCGTGCGACACCAACGGGAGCGCGCCTGGTTGACCGGTGGCGTCGGCGATCACCTCCGCGAGCAGCCCACCCTCCACTGTGTACCCGGCGCGCACCGCGGGCCGCGTGATCGCACTGCGCAACTCGTCGGTACTCATCGGCCCGATCAGCAACTGGCCGTCGCGCAGCGCCCGCGCCAACTCCGCGTGCCGCGCGCAGTGCGGGTAGAAGTCGGCGCGCACGCCCACCACGACCCGGGCCCGGCTGGTCTCCGCCTGGGCCGCGAGCAGCAGCGCCTCGATGAACCGCGCGCGCTCCGCGGGGTCGCGGCAGAGCGTGAAGACCTCCTCGAACTGGTCCACCACCAGCAACAGGTCCTGCTCGGCCACGACCTCGCGGGCCCACAGGTGCAGTGCGGCCGGGTCGGCGGTCAGTTCCTCGGCGAGAGCGGCCGGTGACCTGCCGGTCAGCCCGGACATGCGCACCGCGCACTCCTCCACCGGGCGCGGACCAGGGGTGAACAGCACCACGCTGGCCGGATCGGACGCGCCCGCGACCAAGCCCGCACGCAACACTGAGGACTTGCCCACCCCAGAAGCCCCGAACACCGCGGTGAACCGCTGCCTGGCCACCTTGCCCCGCAGGTCCTCGGTCACCGCCTCCCGCCCGAAGAACCGTTCCGCGTCCGCGGGCTGGAACGCGGCCAGCCCGGCGTAGGGCGGTTCGGCCCCGTCGGCGGGTTCGGGCTCCTGCAACTCGTGCCAGCGCTGCTCCCAGTCGGCGACCGGCCCGCCGCAGGCCCGCACGTAGGCGAGGGTCACCGCCAGCGTCGGCAGCTTGCGCCCCGCCGCCGCTGCCGAGAGCACGGTCGGCGAGTAGTGCGCGTGCCTGGCCAACTCGCGGTAGGTCGGCTGCCCGGCTTGCCTGCGCAGTTCCCGCAGGTCAGCGGCGAAGCGCAGGACCGCGCTGTCCCCCTCCTCGAGCGGCCGCTCCTGACGAGCCATTCGCACCCCCAGTGACGGCGCACAGTGTCGCGGGCAGGGGGCAGGGCCGTCCAGCGGCTTGCGCCGGTGCGGGCGCGCACGGCACCGGAACGTGGGACTCGCGTGCTGGCGGGCGGGACTCGCCGGGCACAGGACGGGACTCGCCGGGCACAAGGCGGGGCTACGCGTCCTGGCGGGGGAGGGTGAGGTCGCGGGCGGTGGCGTAGCGGGCGCGGACCTCGGGTGCGGGCTCGGCCTCGTGGGTGCGGGCGGTCAGGGCGCTCCAGCGCGGGGGCTCGTCCGTGCCCAGCAGGGCCCAGGCGGCCTGCCTGGCAGCTCCGTCGGCGACGAACTCGCTGGGTTCGGGCACGACCACGGGGCAGCCGAACACGGCGGGCGCGATGCGCCGGACGGCCTCGGCACGGGCGCCGCCGCCGACCAGCAGCACGCGGCGCACGGGAACGCCTTGGGCCACCAGGGCGTCCACGGCGTCGGCGAGGCTGCACAGCAGGCCTTCCACGGCGGCGCGGGCCAGGTGGGCGGGGGTCATGGTGTCCAGCCGCAGCCCGTGCAGCGAGCCGGTGGCATCGGGGCGGTTGGGCGTGCGCTCCCCCTCCAGGTAAGGCACGAGCACCAGCCCGTCGGCGCCGGTGGGGGCGGTCAGGGCCAGCTGGGACAACTGGTCCAGGTCCACGCCGAGGGTGCGTGCGGTGGCGTCGAGCACGCGGGCGGCGTTCAGGGTGCAGACCAGCGGCAGGAAGCCGCCCTGGGCGTCGGCGAACCCGTTGACGGTGCCGGTGGCATCGGCGCTGGGTGCGTCGCTGCGGGCGAAGGCGGTGCCCGAGGTGCCGATGGACACCACCACGTCACCGGGTTCGGCCTGCACGCCCAGGCAGGCGGCGGCGTTGTCCCCGGCACCGGCACCGAACCGGCCGTGCAGGGAGTCGGGCTCGGCGACCTCCGGAACGCGCACGGAATGGCCGAGCGCCAATTCGAGCAGGTCCTCGCGGTATTTCCCGGTGAACGGCGACCAGTAGCCGGTGCCGCTGGCATCGCTGCGGTCGGTCAGGAAGGTGTCAAGACCCGACAGCCGCCAGGTGAGCCAGTCGTGCGGCAGGCACACGGTGGCGGTGCGGGCGGCGTTGTCCGGTTCGTGGCGGGCCAGCCAGCGCAACTTGGCCACGGTCAGCGAGGCCACCGGCACGCTGCCCACGGCCTGCGCCCAGGCCTGCGGCCCACCGAGGTCCGACACCAGGTCGACCGCGGCGGCTGCCGACCTGGTGTCGTTCCACAGCAGCGCGGGCCGAACGGTGCGCCCGTGGGGGTCCAGGCACACCATGCCGTGCTGCTGCCCGGCGACCGAAACGGCCGCCACGTCCTCGAGCCCACCCGCGTCCGCGGTGGCCTGCCGCACCGCCTGCCACCACGCCTCGGGGTCGACCTCGGTGCCCGAGGGGTGCGCCGCCCGGCCCTGCCGGACCAGTTGCCCGCTCTCGGCGTCACGGATCACGAGCTTGCACGACTGCGTGGACGAGTCGAAGCCCGCGACCAGTGCCATGCCGTTCCTCCTCAGCGCGCGCCGAGCGCGTGTTCCAGGGCCAGTTGGCTCAGCTCCACGAAACCGTAGCCCTTCTCGCCCGCGGCCCGCGGATCGAACTCGTTGTCCGCCAACAGGTCCCGGTAGGTTTCCCCGCGGCGCAGGGTGGGGATGGACAGCTGGGCGACCTTGCTGGTCTCCAGCGCGCGGTGCACCTCGGGGTCGGCGCGGAAGGCCGCTGCCCGCTCGCGCAGCAGCAGGTAGGTGCGCATGTTGGCGGCGGCGCTGGCCCACACCCCGGCCCGGTCCTCGGTGCGCAGCGGCTTGTAGTCGAAGTGCCGGGGGCCGTGGTAGCCCCCGTGTTCGAGCAGGTCGACCAGGAAGAAGGCGGACAGCAGGTCGCCATGGCCGAAGATCAGGTCCTGGTCGAAGCGGGGACCGCGCTGGCCGTTGAGGTCGATGTGGAACAGCTTGCCCTGCCACAGGGCCTGGGACACCCCGTGCACCACGTTGAGCCCGGCCATCTGCTCGTGGCCGACCTCCGGGTTGACCCCGACCAGCTCCGGCCGGTCCAGGGAGGAGATGAACGCCAGCGCGTGCCCGATGGTGGGCAGCAGGATGTCCCCGCGCGGCTCGTTCGGCTTGGGCTCCAGGGCGAACCGGATCGGGTAGTGCTGGTCGGTCACGTACTGGGTGAGGATGTTCATGGCCTCGCGGTAGCGCTCCAGCGCGGCGCGCACGTCCTTGCCCGCGTCGGTCTCCGAGCCCTCCCTGCCGCCCCACAGCACGTAGGTCGCGGCGCCGAGTTCGGCGGCCAGGTCCAGGTTGCGCAGCACCTTGCGCAGCGCGAACCGGCGCACGGAGCGGTCGTTGCTGGTGAGGCCGCCGTCCTTGAACACCGGGTGGCTGAACAGGTTGGTGGTGGCCATCGGCACCACGAGCCCGGCGGCGTCCAGTGCCTTGCGCCAGCGGGCGATCCGGTGCGTGCGGTCGGCCTCGTCGGCGCCGAACGGGATCAGGTCGTCGTCGTGGAAACTCACCCCGTAGGCGCCCAGCTCGGCCAGCCGCTGCACGGCCTCCACCGGGTCCAGTGCCTCGCGGGTCGGGTCGCCGAACGGGTCGGCCCCGCGCCAGCCGACCGTCCACAGCCCGAAGCTGAACCTGTCCGCAGGGGTGGGCGTGCTGGTCATCGAGGTCCTCCCTGACTTAGTTCAGCGGCAATACTAAAAGGGGCGTGCAGGAATCTGCAACGGTCCGTGACTCTTTGTTGCCCAGTCACGGGATACGCCCCAACCCTGTTGCCATGGAACCACTCGACAGACGCACCCTGCTGCGGATGCTCGCCGCCACCGGGGCCGCCGTGGGCGCGGGCGCACTGGGCACCGCCCCGGCCTTCGGCACCGAGCAGGCCGCACCGACCATCTCCAGCTGCGCGACCTGGGGCGCCCGCGCGGCCACGGAGACGATCACGGTGCTCAACTCCCGGCCGACCAAGATCCTGGTGCACCACACCGACACCCCGAACAGCACCGACTACAGCCAGGCGCACGCCTTCTCGCTGTCCCGGTCCATCCAGGACCACCACATCGACGACAACCACTGGATCGACACCGGGCAGCACTTCACCAACAGCCGGGGCGGCTACGTCACCGAGGGGCGGCACCAGAGCCTGGCCGCGCTGCGCGACGGGCACAAGATGGTGCGCGCGGCGCACTGCCCCGGCCAGAACGACATCGCCATCGGCATCGAGAACGAGGGCAACTACATGTCCACGCAGCCACCGGCGAAGCTCTACAGCTCGCTGGTGTCCCTGTGCGCCTACATCTGCACCCAGTACGACATCAAGCCGACCGCGATCTACGGCCACCGCGACTACTACAACACCGACTGCCCCGGGGACGTGCTCTACAAGATGCTGCCCCAGCTCCGCAAGGACGTAGCCGCCAAGCTCTGACCTCAGGAGGACCACCATGTTCCGCGGACGAACCCTGCTCACGTCCGGAATCACCGCTCTCGGTTTGACACTCGGTGCCACCGTTGCCGTGGCGGCGCCCGCCGCACCCCAGGCGGCGTCCTGCTCCAGCCCGGCGACCAGCAACCCGCGCACCTGCGCGCAGGCCGTGTCCTGGGCCAAGAGCCACGTCGGCGCCACCAGTTCCGACTACGACCACCGCTGCGACCACGTGGTGGGCCTGGCCTACGGCCGCTCGGCCAGCGGGCACGCCAGCGCCGCGCAGCACTGGAGCTCGACCCCCGCCAAGTACAAGCACACGGGCACCGACGTACCCGCGGGCGGCCTGGCCTTCTTCAGCATCCCCAACAGCCCGTACGGGCACGTCATGATCTCCATCGGCGGCGGCGAGTTCGTCTCCAACGACATCGTGGCCAAGGGCAGGCTCAGCAAGACGACGATCGGCACCGTCCAGAGCAGGTGGGGCGGTCACTACCTGGGGTGGAGCAACCCCTGGTTCTAAGGATTCCGTTGCATACGCGTCCTTGATATGCGATAAACGTAGTCATGTCCGGTACACGACTACTGATTCAGTGGCGCGAGCGGCGTCTGGCAGGAGAGCCATGAGCAACACCCCAGACGCGCGGCGACTGTCCGACGCCGCCCGCGACCACCTGTGGATGCACTTCACCCGGCACGGCGGGACCGAGTCCGAGATCCCGGTGATCGTGCGCGGCGAGGGCGCGTACGTGTGGGACGCGCACGGCCGCCGCTACCTCGACGGGCTGGCCGGGCTGTTCGCGGTCAGCGTGGGCCACGGCCGCGAGGAGCTCGCCGAGGCCGCCGCCAAGCAGACCCGTGAACTGGCGTACTTCCCGCTGTGGGGCACCGCGCACCCGACCGCGGTGGAACTGGCCGAGCGGCTGGCCACCGACGCGCCCGGCGACCTCAACCGCGTGTTCCTCACCGTCAGCGGCGGCGAGTCGGTGGAGACCGCGTGGAAGCTGGCCAAGCAGTACTACAAGCTGGTCGGCAAGCCCACCAAGCACAAGGTGGTCAGCCGGGCGCTGGCCTACCACGGCACCTCGGCGGGCGCCCTGTCGATCACCGGCCTGCCCGGTGCCAAGCAGGACTTCGAGCCGCTGGTGCCCAGCACCTTGAAGGTGCCCAACACCAACTTCTACCGTGCTCCCGAGCACGCGGACGACTACGTGGCGTTCGGGCGGTGGGCCGCCGACCAGATCGAGCAGGCCATCGTGCTGGAGGGCCCGGACACCGTGGCCGCGGTGTTCCTGGAGCCGTTGCAGAACACCGGCGGCTGCTTCCCGCCACCGCCCGGCTACTTCGAGCGGGTGCGCGAGATCTGCGACACCCACGACGTGCTGCTGGTCTCCGACGAGGTGATCTGCGCCTTCGGCAGGCTGGGCCACGACTTCGGCGCCAAGCGGTACGGCTACCAGCCGGACATGATCACCACCGCCAAGGGCCTGACCTCGGGCTACGCCCCGCTGGGCGCGGTGCTGGCCAGCGACCGGCTGATGGAGCCGTTCCTGCGGGGCACCACCACGTTCATGCACGGCTCCACCTACGGCGGGCACCCGGTGTCCTGCGCGGTGGCCATGGCCAACCTGGACATCATCGAGCGCGAGGGCATCTACGACCACGTGCGGGCCAACGAGCAGGCGTTCCGGTCCACCCTGGACAAGCTCCACGACCTGCCCATCGTCGGGGACGTGCGCGGCGCGGGCTTCTTCTACGGCATCGAACTGGTCAAGGACAAGGCCACCAAGGAGACCTTCACCGCGGAGGAGTCCGAGCGGGTGCTGCGCGGCTTCCTGTCCACCGCGCTGTTCGACAACGGCCTGTACTGCCGGGCCGACGACCGGGGTGAGCCGGTGGTACAGCTGTCCCCGCCGCTGATCTGTGAGCAGAGCCACTTCGACGAGATGGAGCAGGTCCTGCGCTCGGTGCTCACCGAGGCGTGGACCAAGCTCTGAGCCCGACTTGTGACGGGTACCGACCTGTGCCCCGGTCACTGAGGATGAATGCCTCAGTGACCGGGGAGAGGGACGAATGCGTCGTTTGTTCAGAGTGCTGACCGCGGCCGCGCTGGCCGTGGCCTCGTTGGCGGTGGCCGCCCCCACGGCGGGTGCGGCCACCGACGACATCCTGGCGAAGCTCAGGGCGGTGCCGGGGCTGACCGTGGAGGCGGAGCAGCCCGCTCCGGCGCCCTACCGCTTCTTCGTGCTCAGCTACACCCAGTACGTGGACCACAGGCACCCCTCGGCGGGCACCTTCCAGCAGCGGCTGACGCTGATGCACCGGGCCACCGACCGGCCGATGATCCTGCACACCACGGGCTACAACATGCCGGCGGGCCCGTTCCTCTCGGAGCCGACCAAGCTCACCGAGGCCAACCAGATCTCGGTGGAGCAGCGCTTCTTCACCCCGTCCCGCCCGCAACCCGCGGACTGGTCGGACCTCAACATCTGGCAGGGGGCCACCGACCACCACCGCATCGTCGGCGCGCTCAAGGCGATCTACGGAGGCAGGTGGATCTCCACCGGGGCCAGCAAGGGCGGCATGACCTCGGTCTACCACCACCGGTTCTACCCCGGTGACGTGGACGGCTCGGTGGTCTACGTGGCACCGGACGACGTGAACAACGACGAGGACTCGGCCTACGACCGGTTCTTCGCCAAGGTGGGCAGCGACCAGTGCCGCACCGACATGCACACGTTGCAGATCGAGGCACTGCACCGCAGGGACAAGCTGACCGCGCTGTTCGCCGACTGGGCCAAGGCCAACAAGCAGACCTTCACCCTGGTCGGCGACGTGGACCACGCGCTGGAGTACCTGGTTGCCGAGGCGCCGTGGGCGTTCTGGCAGTACAGCAAGGCCGCCGACTGCGCGAGCATCCCGAAGACCACCGCCAGCGACGCCGAGGTGCTGGGCTGGTTCGACAAGGTCAACGGGTTCAGCGGCTACACCGACCAGGGCAACGAGAAGTTCGTGCCGTACTACTACCAGGCGGCCACCCAGCTCGGGTACCCGAAAGTGCGCTACGACCACCTCAAGCGCGAGCTGCGCTACCCGCCGAGCACGGCGCGCACCTTCGTGCCCAAGGAGATCAAGACCTCCTTCGACCCGTTCACGATGCTGGACATCGACCTGTGGGTGAAGTTCAACTCCAGCCACTTCATCTTCGTGTACGGGCAGAACGACCCGTGGGGTGCCGAGCCGTTCCGGCTGGGTCCGGGCACCAGGGACTCCTACTGGTACCAGGCGGTGGGCGGCAACCACGGCTCCAACATCGCGCAGCTGACCAGCGCCGAGAGCACCCAGGCCACCGCGGCGCTGCGCCGCTGGGCCGGGGTCACCGCCCCGGCCAGGCCCACCGTGGGCGCCGAGCTGAACACCGCACTGGACAAGGAGTTCAGCCTGCGGCGTTGAGTTCGTGCTGCCGGGCCGGTCACGTGCTGACCGGCCCGGCAGCCGTGCCGGATCAGTGCGCCTGGTGTGCGGCGCTCCAGCAGGCGTCCTGGCCCTGGCAGGCGGACATGGCCTGCAACGCGTTGTGCAGCATCGTCAACCTCGCCGCTGGGAGCTTGCTCGCGGTGTTGTGCAGCTCCGAGGAATCAGTGCGGCGGTCGTAGTACTCCTTGGCGCCACCGGAGTACTCGACGTAGGTGTAGTCGGCCGTGCGCAACGCCTGGTAGCTCGGCGGGTTGCCGCTGTTGGCCGCCGGGAAGTCCGGGTCCTCGGGGGTGGTGTCCGGCCCGTGGTGCTCCACCAGTGCGGCCGTGCGCCAGTCCGGTGGGCTCTGCCCCCTGAGCAACGGAACCAGGCTGTGACCGTCCACTGAGGACGGTGTGTCGGCCTTGCCCAGCTCCGCGAAGGTCGGGCGCAGGTCGATGTTCTCCACGGGAGCCGCCACCGTGCGCCCGGCCGGGATTCCCGGCCCGGAGACCACCAGCGGCACGCGCACGTCGGTGTCGAAGGCGGTCATCTTGCCGGGGGTGAGCCGGTACTCCCCCATGTGGTAGCCGTTGTCGGAGCTGAACACGATCTCGGTGTTCCCAGCGACCCCCGCCTTGGACAGCGTGTCCTCGATCGAGGCGATCATCCGGTCCACCGACTGCACCGCCTGCACCCGCTTGCGGAAAGCGGTGTCGATCCTCTGCTTCTCCTTGTCGGTCAACGGGGTGCGCTCGGCGAGCCAGGCGGGGGCGTCGCTGGGCAGGGTGTCGTAGGCCGCGCCCTGCGGTGCCTTGAGCCCGGGGAAGGACGAGGCGTCCTGCGGCGCCGGGGTGTACGGGGCGTGCGGGGCGAAGCTGGCCACCTCCAGGAAGAACGGCGAGTGCGCCGAGGCCGAGGAGGTGATGAAGTCCGAGGCCTTGCCGCTGAGCACGTCGGTGAGGTAGTCCCTGGGCTGGGAACCGTGGTGCACGACCTTGTGGTTCTCGTTGAGGTCGTAGTCGAACTCCGGGTACCCGTTGCCCGCCACGTCCCACTCGTCCCAGCCCGGTGGCACGTAGTTGGCCTGGCCACCCACGGTGCCGCCCGGCTGGTAGCCGTTGAGGTACTTGCCCATCATGCCGGTGCGGTACCCGGCGTGCCGCAGGGAGGTCGCGGTGGTGTCGTTCTCCTCCCCCTTGCCGTTGAAGGTGCCGAACCCGCCGTCGTCACCGCCGTTGGTGTAGATCCCGGTGTTGTGCGGGAACCGGCCGGTGAAGATCGAGGACCGCGAGGGGCAGCACAGCGAGTCGGTGACCGTGTAGTTGCTGAAGGAGGTGCCCGCCTTGGCCAGTTCCTGCACGTGCGGCATGTACTGCACGAGATTGGTGGCCAGGTCGTCGGTGAGCACGAACACGATGTTGGGCTTGGCCTGCTCGGCCGACGGCGCGGCCTGCGCCCCGGGCAGGGCGCACGCGGCGGCCCCCAGGCCCACCGCGAGCACCAGCGCCGTCACCGCGGCGATCAGGCGGGTGCGCCGGGGAGGCGCACCGCCCGCAACCGTCCAAGACCTTCCTCGAATGTCCATGCCAGCGAAAGCTAGTGCCGCTGGCTGAAGGAGAGCTGATGGCGCTTACCCGGCGAGCAGGTCCTGCAACTGCTTGACGGCACGGGTGAGTTCGTCGGCGAAGCGGTGCATCTCCTCGGCGACGTGTCGCGGCGTGCTCAGGTAGAGGTTCCAGCGGTCGGGCAGCAGCACGTAGGCGACCCCGATGCACTGCGGGCTGGTCGAACCGAACCCGAAGTACTGGATGTTGTTGGACGGCGCGGAACTGGTGCTCAGGTAGTCGTCGCGCATGACCAGCCAGCCCGGCGAGCTGTACAGGGCCGGTGCCTGCTGCACGCCACGGCGCTTCTGGATCAGTTGCAGTTCCCACAGGTGCTGCTCCGGCGCGTCGCCCGCCTGGCATTCCTTCGCCCGCGCCACGTGCTTGGCCGCCGCAGCCCGCAGCGCCTCCCGCCGCGCGTCGGCGGAGCGGTCCGGGTCGTCCATGGCCGCGACGAACGCCAGCACCTCGGGGGTGACCACACGCATCGCCTCGGTGCGGCCGTTGCGGTACTGTCGGGTCGCGATGGACTCGTAGGTCGCGCCGGTCAGTCCCTTGGCCCGCTTGTGCGCGAGCTGGTAGGCCATCTGCGCGAAGGCGTCCGGCGACATCCCGAGCTGCTTGGCGCGGTTGGCGCCGAAGTCGAACGACACGGTCTTCGTGGCCGTCGCGTCCGCGTACGCGGCGAAGGACTTGCCCGCCTCACGGGCGTCCTCGCGCAGCGCGTCGTCCACTGTGAACTCGACCGGCGCGAACGCCGGGACCCCGCTGGCCGCCTCGCGCGCGGACCGCTGCCCGCTCAGCAGCGCGTCGGTGAACGCGAGGATCGTGGTCCCGTCCAGCTCGCAGTGCTCGACGTTGATCCCCGCGTTGCCGTCCTGGAACACGACGAACGAGACGGCCTTGTCGAACCACCGGTTCCCGCTGTCGCCGTGCAGCAGTTCGTCGCACGCCTGCTGGGTGTCCGCGGGCGCGAAGTCCTCAAGGCACAGGCAGAACAACGCCGTCTCGATGGTGTCGAGCGCATCGGCGTTGCCCGCGGCCAGCAAGGCCGCCCTGCTCGAGGCCCAGTCCGCGCGCGCCTTGGTCGTGAAGTGCCCGACCGCTGCCGCACGGTCCTCGACGACCTGGCCCGACTCCTGGATCGCGCGCAGCCCGGCCGCGATCTGCTCCGGGGTGTGCGGGCGTCCCACCGGGTCCAGCACCTCCATCCGGAACGGCGTGTCCCGGAAGAACACCACGATGTGCCGCGCGCCCGAGGGACCCGGCCAGTCCTCGCGGTACGGGGTGCGCGCGGTGTCCAGCACCTGGCCCGGGATCCGCGTCGCGGAGAACAGGAACTTGTGCTGCACCATCGATTGCGGCTGTCCGCGCAGGACCACCGGGGCGAGCAGTTCCTCGTCCAGCTTGAGCTTGTGGTCGACAGCGGAGGCGACCAGCTCGGCCGCGCGCTCGACCTGTCCGAGCGGGGACTGCTTGAACAGGAAGAAGAAGTTGGCGTTGAGCGCGATCCGGTCCCTGCGGCCGAGGTAGCGGTACGGCCAGAACGTGTCCAGCCAGCTGTGCACACCCGCGGACCGGTCGTAGGCCTCCAGCGCGGACTGGAGTTCATGGGCTGGGCTGTCCGGCGCCAGGAAGTCCGCGACGGCCGCTTCGGTCTCCGCCAGCTGCTCAGGGGTCAGCAGCGGGGCGCACCACTCCAGGAAGCGGCGGCAGGTGTCCTCGAGCGTGGGCAACGGGACCCGGGGCAGTCCCTCCTCGTTGCCGAAGGTGCGGGTGGACCACTCCGGACTGCTCACGGTCATCCTCGTTCTCGAAGGGTGCTCAGGGCGGACTCCAGCCCGGTGGCGGCGCCGTGCGGCCAGGACAGGTGGAGCTGGGCGTACAGCCAGCCCTCCGTCTCCAGCCCCTGCGGATCCACCCCGGCTGTGGACAGCGTGTCCAGGATCTGCGCCTGTTCCTCCGCGGAGGCGAAGCGGCGCTGCTTGAACACGCCGTGGATGCTAGCGGTCTGGTATCCCAGTTCGGCCAGGCCCTCCGCCACCGGTTCGTAGGGGAACATCCGCAGCACGAAGTGCGCCATCCACGGCCGTGCGCCGCGTGCGATGCGGGTCAGCGTCTTCTCGGTGACGTACCCGACGCAGCCGGTGGACACGACGAGGTCGACCTCGTCCAGGAGGTCCTGCTGCTCGGGGTCCGGTTCGTTGGCTTCGAGGTCGGCTGGGATCGTCTCGTCGAGAAAACCCGCGGCGTGCGCGTACTCCAGCGCCGGTACCGAGGCGTCGAGGCCGACGAACCGCACGCCGGTGGCCCCGCCGTTGGACCGCACCAGCTGGCGGTCGCGCGCGAGCAGCTCCTCGTGGTCCAGCGAATCCGCTTCGCCGTAGTGCTCGAACAGTTCGTCCATCGTCGTGTCGCACCGGTTCAGCACCCCGTTGACCCCGTAGGAGCACCCGACGTCGAGCACGGTCGGTTCGGCGACCTGCCGGTCCTCGCGGTAGCTCTCGATCAGCGTGCTGAAGTACGGCTTGGCCAGTTGCGGGATCTGGTAGTCGAGCCCGCGCAGGGTGCCGAAGAACGCGCGGGGATCGGGTGCGGTGTAGATGTCGTCGAAGGAGATCTTGCCGGTCTGGTCCAAGGGCACGGGCTGGCTCCTGACTCAGTCGAGCAATGCGTCGCCACGGACGGATCCGGCCAGGTGTGCGGGCAGCACCCGGCCGAACAGCTGTCTCGTGCGCTCCGGGCTGCCCACCACGCCGGGGCGCTCGCTGTAGGCGAAGATCGCCGAATGGCGGGCGAGCGCACCGTGCACCGCCGTGACCCGGTGCAGCGAGTACCGGCCGAGGAACAGCTGGAGATCGCCGGGGCGCAGGTCGAGCTGGCGCACGAGGTCGCTCTTTCCGGCCAGCGCCGCCCGGACCGCGTCCAGGTTCTCGTCGGTGGCCGACCGGATGTTCGGGCAGTACTCGAACCGCCCGCCGCCCCCGGCCTCCTGGGTGAGCATGCTGACGGTGAACTCGTTGGTGTCGAAGTGCCACGGGTGCGCGCGGCCCGGCTCGATCACGTTGAGCGTGAGCCCGGACAGCGGGTCGGCGAGTTCGTGCAGCGCGGGCTGGCTGAAGCAGTCGGCGACGAACCGCTGGAACACCGGGCTGGTGTAGAGCTGCTGGATGATCGCGGTCGCCGGGATGTGGTCGCGCGCCACGAAGGCGTTGCCGCGCTCCATGATCGTGCGACCGGGGTGGTCCTCGGGCAGCGGGGTGTCCAGCGCGATGTTGTACGCGTTGACCCGTTCCACCTTGGCGTAGGCGTGCGGCGCGAAGGCCGCGCACTCGGTGCGCAGCAGGTCCTGGAACTGCGGGCGGATGAAGTCCTTCAGCACGCTGCACCCGAGCTCGCGCAGTTCGGCTCTGCTGCGGTCGACGATTTCCCGCCACGCCGCGCTGCCCACCTCGGTGAGCGGATATCTGTCGGTGTCGAGGAAATCGAGGGCGGTCACGGCGTCAGCAGTGCTCATCGACGTCCTCTCGCGAGGTGAAGCAGCAGCGCTTTCCCTGATCGTCAGAAAACGTTTAGCACATGATCATCCTGGCAGCCCTGGAGTTGTGATCGGTCGCACACGGCAACTGTTTTGGAAATCAGCGCGCGGGGAGCTCGCTGGCGGCGCTGTGTGGACGGTGCCCTCAGAATGGGCGATGAGGAACAGTGGACAGCCCGGTGTCGCGCAGCAGGAAAGGAGATCAGCTCCTGACCGCCCGCCGGGCTGTGCGCGTTGGCCGTGGCGAGCCCGCCGAAATCCAGAAGCAGCAAGGAATTGTCACCTTCGTACAAGGCGGACCCGTCCCCGCACTCCCCTGAGGCCGTCAAGTCATCGGCCACGCCCAGGTTCGAGCCGTCCGGCATCGAGGTGAGCGCGACTGGTGTGCCCGGGATCGGAAAGGAGGCTGCCCACTCCCCTCCATGTTCAACTTATAGCGCACCGGGGGGCTTGCGGCAAGGCCCCGGTGATGCCTCAGAATCCTCGGGCCAAGGCCACAACCTGCGGAAACTGGGGGTAGCGGAGTGCGGGTGCTGTTGTCGACGTACGGATCACGGGGGGACGTCGAGCCGCTGGTGGGTCTCGCGGTGCGCCTGATGGAACTCGGCGCGCAGGTGCGGGTGTGCGCGCCGCCGGACGAGGACTTCGCGCGGCGGCTGGCCGGTATCGGGGTGCCGCTGGTGCCGGTGGGCCCCTCGGCGCGCGAGCTGACCCTCGCGGCACCGCCACCATCCTCCCTGTCCCAGCGCGCGGCCAAGTTGATCGCCGACCAGTTCGAGGCGGTCACCGCGGCGGCCGAGGGCTGCGACCTGCTGGTGGCGACCGGCATGCTGCCGGCCGTGGCCGGTGCCCTGTCGGTGGCCGAGAAGCTGGACCTCCGGTCGGTGTTCGTGGCCTTCCAGAAGATCGTCCTGCCCTCGCCGCACCACCCGCCGCTGGCCTACCCCGGCCACCCGCTGCCGCCGGGGATCACCGACAACCGCGTGCTGTGGGATCTGGACGTCCAGGTCACGACCGCGCTGTTCGGCGAGGCGCTCAACACCAACCGGGTGTCCTTCGGCCTGCCCCCGGTGGCCGGGGTTCGCGACTACGTCCTCGGCGACCGGCCGTGGCTGGCGACGGATCCGGTCCTGGACCCGTGGCAGGAGACGGCGGAACTCGACGTGGTGCAGACCGGCGCGTGGCTGCTGCCCGACACCCGCCCGCTCCCGGAGGACCTGGTGGCCTTCCTGGACGCGGGCGCGCCACCGGTGTACGTGGGCTTCGGCAGCATGCCCATGCACGGCTCGACCGACCCGGCCCGGGTGGCCATCGAGGCGGTCCACGCGCAGGGCCGTCGCGTGCTCGTGTCCCGAGGCTGGGCCGAGCTGGCCCAGATCGACGGACAGGACGACTGCTTCGCCGTCGGCGAGATGAACCACCAGGCGCTGTTCCGCCGGGTGGCCGCCGTGGTGAACCACGGCGGCGCGGGCACCATGACCACGGCCGCCCAGGCAGGTGCCGCCCAGGTGGTGGTCCCCCAGGCGGGTGATCAGCCGTACTGGGCGGGTCGGGTGGCCGAGTTGGGCATCGGCGCGGCGCACGACGGGCCGATCCCGGGCTTCGAGTCCCTGTCGGCCGCGCTCCGGACGGCCCTGACCCCGCGGACCCGCGCGCGAGCGGCCGCCGTGGCCGGGATGATCCGTACCGACGGGGCCGTGGTCGCCGCGCAACTGCTGCTCGACATGCACAACCGAGAGAAGCCACCAGTGCCCGCGTGAACCGCGCGGGAAGGTCCAGACCTTGCCGATCAGCTAGCCGCCGTGAGGGGAATGTGTCAGCTCAGGGGTACGAAGAGGAATTGCGGTCCGAACGCGGTTACGTGGCCGGGCTCTACGCGCGGCTGGACGCCGAGCGCGCGCGGGTCAAGCGCGGGTACACCGCGGCGCTGGCGGGAAACGGCGGGACGCTGCTGGAACGCGACGACGAGGTGCGCACGCTGGCCCGGGAGGTGCGGCGGCTGGACGTGGCCGACGACGGGCTGTGCTTCGGCCGGTTGGACACCATCTCGGGCGAGCACTCCTACATCGGCCGGATCGGCCTGTTCGACGAGCAGAACGAGTACGAGCCGGTGCTGCTGGACTGGCGGGCACCGGCCTCGCGCGCGTTCTACGTCGCCACCGGCGCGAACCCGGAGAACATGCGTCGGCGCCGCCAGTTCCACACCCGCGGGCGCCAGGTGCTCGACTTCACCGACGAGGTGCTCGGCCGTCCCGGCGAGGGCGAGCGCGGGGACGCGGCCCTGCTCGCGGCGGTCAACGCACCGCGCGGGGACGGGATGCGCGACATCGTGGCGACGATCCAGGCCGAGCAGGACAGGATCATCCGACTGGACCACCCCGGGGTGCTGGTCATCGAGGGCGGACCGGGCACCGGCAAGACCGTGGTGGCCCTGCACCGGGTCGCGTACCTGCTCTACACCCAGCGGGAGCGGATGGAGCGGCACGGGGTGCTCGTGGTCGGGCCCAACCCCGCGTTCCTGAACCACATCAGCCGCGTCCTGCCCTCGCTGGGCGAGTCCAACGTGGTGTTCACGACCACCGGCGACCTCGTGCCCGGCCTGCACGTCACCGCCGAGGACACCCCGGAGGCCGCGCGGCTCAAGGGTTCGCTGAAGATCCTCGACGTGCTCGCGGCGGCGATCGCCGACCGGCAGCGGCTGCCGGAGGACCCGCTGCCGATCGAGTTGGCGGGCATCCCGCTGCGGATCGACGCCGCGACCGCGGAGTGGGCCAGGGACGAGGCACGGGCGAGCGGGCAGCCGCACAACGACGCGCGCTCGGTGTTCACGGAGATCATCACCTACGTGCTCACCGAACGGGCGATAGGCCGGATCGGCAAGGGCTGGCTGACCAGATCGGACCGCGACGCGTGGGAGAAGATGCGAGCGGACCTGCTCAAGGACCTCGCGGAGGACGAGAGGTTCACCGCGGCGCTCGACGAGCTCTGGCCGGTGCTGACGCCGCAATCCCTGTTGGCGCCGCTGTACACCTCTCGTGAACGGCTGCGCGCGGCAGGCGCCGACGAGGCGCTGTGGCGCGCCGAAGGCGAGGCCTGGACGGTGTCGGACGTGCCGCTGCTCGACGAACTGGTCGAACTGCTGGGCCGCGACAAGTCGGTCGACCAGGCTGCCGAGCAGGAGCGCAAGGCCGAGGCCGAGTACGCCGCCCGCGTGATGGACAGCCTCGTCAAGCGCGAGGACATGATGGACGACGAGGACCACCTGTTCGCCCACGACCTGATCCAGGCCGATGAACTGGCCGACCGCTTCCTGGAACGCGACACCAGGGAACTGGCCGAACGCGCCGCCGCGGACCGGGAGTGGACCTACCGGCACGTCGTGGTCGACGAGGCCCAGGAACTGTCCGAAATGGACTGGCGGGTGCTGATGCGGCGCTGCCCCGGCCGGTCCTTCACGGTGGTCGGCGACCTCGCCCAGCGCCGGTCGGCGGCCGGGGCGGCCTCCTGGGACAGCATGCTGGAGCCCTACGTGCCCGGCCGCTGGGCCTACCGGTCGCTGTCGGTGAACTACCGCACCCCTGCGGAGATCATGACCGTGGCCGCCGCGGTGCTCGCCGAGTTCGCGCCCGAGGTCCAGGCACCGGAGTCGGTCCGCGCCTGCGGGGTCCAGCCCTGGTCCAGGCGGGTCACCGAGGAGGAACTGCCCGCTGCCATCGAGGAGTTCGTCCGGGCCGAAGCCGGTCGCGAGGGCACCAGCATCGTGATCGGGCCAGCCGGTGTGCCGGGCACGGTGCCGGCCTCGGAGACCAAGGGCCTGGAGTTCGACGCCGTCCTGGTCGTGGACCCGGAACGGATCCTCGCCGAGGGTCCGCGCGGCGCGGCCGAACTCTACGTGGCGCTCACCCGCGCCACCCAGCGCCTGGGCGTCCTGCACCAGGGCCCGTTGCCGGAAGTCCTGACCGGACTCGCCGAGACCGCGTAGCGCTCTGGCGCACCGCCGAGCCGACCGCGCACTGGTCGGCCCGGCGGCACGGGCTAGTGCGGTGTCCGGCGCCCGTCGTCGGTGCTGCCGCGCCCAGGCGGCGCCTCGCCGCACCGCCCCCGCGCCCCCGTACACCCAGTACGAGGACACGGGGGCGGCACGCCGATCCATCCACCTGGATCACGACATCACCCGACGACGGTCTTGGACACCGCACTAGGGTCGAGGCACCCACACCTCGAACTCGGACAGGCCCCAGCCGGTGCCCCCGCCACGGTTGGGCGCCACCACGCGCAGCCCGGTGGTGCTGACCGGCGGGAAGCTGACCACCGTCATGGCGTTGCCCACCGGCGCGGACCGCGTTGTCAGGTCAGCCCAACCGCTGCCGGTCCGG
Source organism: Kutzneria viridogrisea DSM 43870 (assembly GCF_000525635.1). Classification (NCBI taxonomy): domain Bacteria; kingdom Bacillati; phylum Actinomycetota; class Actinomycetes; order Pseudonocardiales; family Pseudonocardiaceae; genus Kutzneria; species Kutzneria viridogrisea. The sequence goes on along the minus strand of NZ_CP007155.1, from coordinate 3,670,469 downwards.
TACTGCACGGTGAAGTTCGCCGGGACCCGCACCCCTCCCCCGTCGTCGTAGAACCAGAGCCGGAGTTCGTCGACGGTCACCGGGTTACGCAGGTCCACCGCGTAGCTGTCGGTGGGGTTGGGTGAGGCGTAGCTGGTCCAGCGGCTGTTCTCCGGGATGCCGTAGCGGAAGACGATGCCGTCAACGGCGTTCCACGGGTTGTCGTACGGCGAGGTGTAGCTCGCGCTGGGCTGCGAGCCGGTGGCCGACCGCTGGCTGTTGGTGGCCACGTTCACCAGGTTCGACCTGGGCTGCACGACGGTTGGTCCAACATGGACGGTCACCGGTTCAAGTCCACTCCGGACAGTGGCGAGCGTGCCGTCCACGTACACGTGCAGACCCGGTCCCTGGCCGTAGCGCGAACCGGTGCGGTCCCACAGGACCGTCACGTTGTGCCCGTGGTACGGCGTGTTCTCCAGCGCGAAGTAGTCCCAGCTGGCCGGGGCCAGCGGCCTGACCGTCAGCGTGTCACCGGCCTGGCCGCGCAGGCCGATCAGCCCGGAGATGACGTTGTCGTTGTACGTGGAGTGGTTGTAGTCCTCGCTGTGGTTGACCCCGTCGTAGATCCACCGCGCCTGGTCGGGGTCGTGCGCCTCGGCCACGTACGGCTTGCCGTCCTTGTACTGGGTGGCCGCGTAGGTGTGCAGCAACGACACGTAGTCGGCCGCGGTGATCACTCGCTGCGAGGGGTAGTCCTGCAACAGGTTGGCGAGCCCGGTCAGCGTCTGCGCCGTCTCGTACGGCCAGGACGGGCCGTCCCAGCGGCAGCAGTTGGCCGCCTCGTGCATGAACCACTTGCTGCGCCGCTCGGTCGTGGTGGGTCCGTAGGCGGCACGGAAACCGTTGGGGTCCAGCAACTGTGCGAAGGCCGTGGCGTCCGAGGGCTGCGGCATGTCGAACATCCACGGCACGAAGCCCATTTCCTCGCGGGTGCCCAGCAGCGCGTGCGAGGGGTTGTTGTCACGGGGCATGTCGTAGAAGAACTGCCTGGCCGGGTCCCACAGGTGTGCCTGCATGGCGGTGCGCAGGCGGTCCGCACGGCCGTCGAACTCGGCGGCCGTGGCGTGGTCGCCGGTCAGCTCGGAGATGCGGGCGATCGCCCGCGCGTCCCCGTACTGGTAGGCGTTGATCGTCGGCCGGAAGCCCGCGCCCCCGTGGTAGGGGTCGGCGGATTCGTAGGAGGAGGGTGAGAACTCGGTGGCGTCCCAGACCGGGACCTGCCAGTACAGGCCGAGCCCCTGGTCGAAGTGGTTGGCCCACCCGTCGTACTGGCTGATCAGCGCCTGGCGCTCGGTGGCGGTGAACGCGGCGTCGCCCGCGGCGAGGTACTGCTGCCACACGGCGTTGGCCGCCCAGAAGCTGTACTCGTGCGCCCAGTCCGCGGCGTCCTTGTTCAGCTCCTCGGTGCGCGGCTTGGCGAACTGGCCGGGGCCGTGCAGCCAGTAGTCGATGTCGTCGCGGACGTAGCTCTGGTCGCGCAGCCAGCGGCCCTCGGTGATCTGGTGACCGGCGGCGGCCACAACTCCCCCGTACGGCGCCCCGTAGCTGACCGGGTTCAGGAACTCGCTGGACAGCCAGCCGTACTGGGTCCCGGTGTAGACCAGGTGTTCCCGGTAGGTCTGCCACCGGTAGTAGTACACGTCCTGGACCTGTTTGTCCGGTACCTCCAGGAACGGGATGTTGCGCTGGTACCAGCCCGGGTCGTCCACCTTGCCGAGCAGGGCCGGGTGGTCGAGGAAGGCGGTGGCGCCCGCCTCAGCGGCCGTGGCGGGCGCCACCCCGACGGTGCCGAGCACCGCCGCCAGCAGAACGGTCAGGACAGCACGCGCCACAGGTGGTCCTCCGTCCCGTTGTCAGCGTACTGCGTGACCTGCGCGGAGTCGGCCATCGACTGGTCCTGCACCGCCAGCACCTTGCCGCTGCGCTGGTTGACGATCTTCGACCAGCCGCCGCCCGCGTCCACGATGCGCCACACGTGGTCCGGGGTCCCGTTGTCCACGTACTGCTGCACGTGCGCACCGTCCTCAGTGGACTGGTCGTGCACCGCGAGCACCTTGCCGCTGTGCCGGTTCACGATGCGCACCGTACCGTCCCCGTTGGGCGTGATCGCCCACAGGTGGTCGGTGGTGCCGTTGTCGGCGTACTGCGTCACCTCGGCGCTGTTGGCCAGCGACATGTTCAGCACCGACAGCACCTTGCCACTGTGCTTGTTCTGGATGCGCACCCACTTGGTGGGCCCGGATGCCTTGCTGGGCAACAGGGCGAGCATGCCGCCGACCACGGGGCGCGCGGCGAACCCGCGCTCGTTGCCGCTGGCCACCACGTACCAGTCCGACAGCGGGGAGTGCCCGCTCGTGCCGTTGGCGAAGTTGTAGACCCCGTTGATCAGCGTGTCACGCACCGGGTACGCGGCCAGCCAGGCGGCGGTCCAGACCTCCCAGTCACCCTTGGTGTAGTCGTTGCGCGGATCCAGGACCACCCCGTAGGCACCGGCGTTGCGCTGGTACCAGGCGGCCTCCTGGACCGCGACGCCCTCGGGCACCAGGTCCAGCCCCAGCAGGGCGTCGGGATAGCCGTTGTACTTCAGGCTCCACGTGTTGTCCTTGTCGTAGGCCAGCTTCAGGTGGTCGCCCGCGTTGTCCTGGGCCTTGTCGAACCACTGGCTGATGTAGGACCGCGCGGTGGACAGGTAGTGCTGGGCGTCGGCGGTGTTTCCGTTGGCCGTGGCCACGATGCTCATCGCGCCGATGCCCACGATGCCCTTGAGCGCGAGGTTCACACTGTGCGCGATGAACCCGGTGAAGTCGTCGGTCTGGTTCTGGTAACCGGGGTCCAGCGCGTTGCCGATCAGGTACTCCGCCCACTGGCGCAGGATCCGGTAGTGCGCGGCCACGAAGGACCGGGCCTGCTCGGCGGGCAGGTGCTGGACCAGGGCCGCCGCCATGATCAGCATGTTGGCCGACTCCTCGACCGGCATGTCCTCCTCGTTGCCGTCGTTGTGGCCGGTGGCGTTGGGGTAGCTGGAGCCCAGGTCGTGCACGGCGAAGGTCTTGGGCCAGCCGCCGCGCTCGCTGTAGTCCAGCACCGGCTCCAGCATCAGCCGCAGGTAGTCCGGGCTCAGGTAGAGCATCGCCGGGAAGGCCGGGTAGGTGACGTCCACAGTGGACACGTTGCCGTCGGAGGAGATTTCCTTGAGCATGGCCCACGGCGAGCCGTCGCGGTCCACCAGTTCGGTGCCCGCCAGCGCCTGCCGCACGGCCAGCGCGCAGACCGCCGCGTACTTGTCCCCCGCGGCGGCTCGGGCATCGGCGGCGACCCGGTCGTCCAGTGCGGTACCGCGCTGGCTGGCGGTGGCCTGGTCGGCGACGAACCAGTCCAGCATGGCGGTCCAGTCACCCCAGTAGTGCCGCCACCACGGGTTGAGCTGGGTGCCGAGGTAGCTGACCGCGGGCGTGCGCACGTGACCGAGCACAGCGGTGCGGCTGACCGGCGTGCCGCCGACCGTGCCCAGGTCGTAGTTCAGGCCCAGCACCGGCCAGCGGTCGGAGATCGCGCGCGGCTGGGCGGTGTCGCTGGTGCCGGGCAGCGCGCCGGAGTTGGCGGCGTTGCCGCGCACCACGGTGTCCTGGCCCGCCTGCCAGGTCAGGCCCGGCGCGCTCACCCCGGCCAGCACGACCGTGCCCCAGGAGGCCTGGTCCCCGTGCTCGGCCAGCACGGTGGGCGTGGCCGGGGTGAAGGTCAGCGCGGTGGTGGCACCGGTCTGCCGCTGCGACCAGGTGACCTGCTGGGCGTTGTCCCCGTGTGCCCACTCGGCGGAGATGTCCAGGTAGAGGCTGACCCTGTGCGAACGGCCGTCCGAACTGGCCGCGCTGAGCGTGACGTAGCTCAGCGGCGCCGACTGGCGTCTCAGGTCCACGGGGTCCACCGGGGAGAAGAACGTGACGGTCAGCGTGATGCCGCCGCCGGTCAGCGTGTAGATCGACCGGGTCGCGGTGACCTGTAAGGAGGTCTGCCGCATAGTGGCCAGCCCCATGCCCGGTGCGCCCGCGAAGACGTAGGGCGTGCCGTCCACGCGGGCGATCCCGCACAGCGCGGCGGTCCGGCCGTTCCAGAAGCTCGACCAGGTACCGGGCAGGGTGTCGGCGCGCTGCCAAGTGGACAGGTACATGGAGCGCACGGCCAACGGGGTGGCGGGTGGGCGGATCGGGGCGGGAGCCAGCGGTGCCGCTGCGGTCAGCGGGGCCCCGAAGGCGGGCACGCCGAGCGCCGTCCCGGCGGCCAGCAACCCGGCGAGGCGGAGCACGGTACGGCGGTCAACGGTGTCCATGCCCATATGGGAGCGCTCTCTTTACAACGTTGCAAGAGGCCTTTCGGAGCAAGCAGCAGGACAGAGCAGGACAACTACGCGCGGGCCTGGAACGCCTCGGCCACGGCGTCACGGACCGCCGCCTCGACGGGAGCGGTCACGCCGCGTTCGGCGGCCAGCTCGGCCAACGAGGTCATCGCGACCTCCGGCAGCCCGCAGGCCGTGAACGCCTCGAACGCGGCCAGGTCGGAGGTCACGTTCAACGCGAAGCCGTGACTGGTCACCCCGCCGCGGATGCGCATCCCGATCGAGACCAGCTTGCGGTGGTCCGGGGTCCACACCCCGACCAGGCTCTGCGCGCGCGGCGGGGTGTCCCGGCGGATCGCGGCGACCCCCAGTGCGTGCAGCGCCCGGATCAGGCCGTCCTCCACCCAGCGCACCACGTCGGCCGGTCCTCGTTCCCGCAGGTTCACCACGAGGTAGCCGATCAGCTGCCCCGGCCCGTGGTAGGTGGCCTGCCCACCGCGGTCCACCGGCACCAGCGGGATCGCGCCGGGCGCGGGTAGTTCCGCCGCCGGGGTGCGCGCGCCGTAGGTGATCACCGGCGGGTGGTTGAGCAGCACCAGCCGGTCGGCGATCAGCCCCTGCTGCCGCTGCCGCACCCACCCGGCCATCTCCGCGATCGCCTGCCCGTACTCGACTTGCCCGAGATCGACCCGCTGCACGGCACCAGCCTAGGGTCCGCCGGAGCGCACGGGTCTCAGGCCAGGTCGAGCAGCTCCTCGTGGAAGCCGCCGAACCCGCGCTCCCGGTCCACCAGGTGGACCTCCAGGATCCAGTGCGCGGTCTGCCCGTTGCGATCGGTGCGCCGCATCGGCTTGTCGCTGCCGGGGGCGATGTAGGACTCGATCTTGGCGCCGTCGATCTTCTCGTGCGGGAACTGGCCGACCAGGTGCCCGGCGATCTCCCCGCCGAACTCCCAGCCCGCCTGCTCGGCCAGCGTGCGGACCTGCGCGTACAACTGCTCGCCGGTCACCTCCGGGTGCTGCTCGAAGTAGGCCCGCCCCGCGTCGAAGACCACCGGCAGGGCCGCGCACAGCCGGTGCTTGGCCGGGTCCTCACCCAGCACGTAGGTGCGGCCGAAGTCCGCCTCCCACTGCTCGAAGATCGGCCCGAAGTCGCAGAACACGATCTCGTCCTCGGCCAGCACCCGGTCCGGCGGGTTCTCCCGGTAGGGCAGCAGGGTGTTCACCCCAGCCCGCACGATCCGCTTGTGCCAGTAGCGGTGCACCCCGAACATCTCCCCGGCCAGGTCGCAGATCGCCGCGCTGGCCTGGCTCTCGCGCACCCCCGGCGCCAGGATGCCGCGCGCCCGCACCTCGGCGAACAGCCGCGCGGCCTTGTCCTGGGCGTCAAGCAGCCGGGCGGCGCGCTCCGCCTCGTCCTCGATCAACTCGGTCATGGTGCCGACGGTAGCCGCGGCCTCAGATGTTGGTGCTGTTGGGGATCTGTGCGGGCCGCAGGTAGCGGTAGGGCCGACAGCGGCGCCGGTTGCGGGCCACGATCTCCTCCTCGATGCCGACCAGGGCGGTGCGGAAGCGCTGCTGCGCACCGGACACGTCGAACTCGCCATCTGCTGTGAGCTGGACCACCGGCACGGCGAGGCGTCCACACTGGACAACATCGGGATCACCCTGCTGGCACTGGGCCGTCCGGCCGAGGCGGTCACCGCGCACGAGCGGTCGATCGCGATCTACCGGGAGACCGGGGACCAGCACGGCGAGGCGCTCGCCCTGCACAACCTGGCCCGAGCCGCGTTGGCGGCGGCGGGCGGTCCGTAATACGTTGCCGAACATGGGTGATCGGCTGGACAAGAAGCTGTACGAGGCGGAGCTGTACCGGTTGCAGGCCGAGCTGGTGAAGATGCAGGAGTGGGTGCGCGGCTCCGGCTCGCGCCTGGTGGTGCTGTTCGAGGGCCGGGACGCCGCGGGCAAGGGCGGCACGATCAAGCGGGTCACCGAGTACCTCAACCCCCGCGTGGTGCGCATCGCGGCGCTGCCCGCGCCCACCGAGCGCCAGCGGACCCAGTGGTACTTCCAGCGCTACGTGGAGCACCTCCCCGCCGCGGGTGAGATCGTGCTGTTCGACCGCAGCTGGTACAACCGCGCCGGGGTCGAGAAGGTGATGGGCTTCTGCACCCCCGAGGAGCACCAGCGATTCCTCGACCAGTGCCCGGTGTTCGAGCGGCTGCTCATCGAGGACGGCATCCTGCTGCACAAGTACTGGTTCTCGGTCAGCAAGAAGGAGCAGCACCGGCGGTTCCAGGACCGGCTGGGCGACCCGATGCGGCGCTGGAAGCTGTCCCCGATGGACCTGGAGTCGATCAAGCACTGGCAGGACTACTCCAAGGCCAAGGACGAGATGTTCAGCCGCACCGACCTGCCGTACTCCCCGTGGATGGTGGTGGAGAGCGAGGACAAGCGGCGGGCCCGCATCAACATGATCGCGCACCTGCTGTCGGCCGTGCCCTACACCAAGGTGCGCGCGCCCGAGCTCAAGCTGCCCAGGCCCGGCAAGGACGGCGACTACCAACGCCCCGCCCCGGAGACCCAACACCACGTCCCCGACCACGCCGCCACCCTGAGCTGAGCTGGCCCCCACCCGCGCGAGTCCCGGCCAGGCGAGCGCGAGTCCCGCTCACCCGCGCGCGAGTCCCGGCCAGCGACGGGCCGCCGCCCCCCACACGCCGTGAAGGTGGCTTTCGCTGCGTTGAGCGCAGTGAAAGTCACCTTCCGGGCGGCCCGCGCCCCCGGCCCCGGGGTCAGCTCGGTTCGGGCTCGTCGAGGACGTCGCTGGTTCGGTCGCCGAGCAGGTGCTGGGCGCGCAGGGCGACCTCCATCTCGAACCGGTCGTGGCTGTTGCGCAGGCGGGCCCCGAACAACTCGTCCAGCTTGCGCAGGCGGTAGCGCACCGTCTGGGGGTGCACCTCCAGCCGTTCGGCGATCTTCGGGGCGCTGCCGCCGGTCTCCAGCCACACGGCCAGGGTCTCCACCATCCTGGCGCGCTGCTTGACGGTCAGCCCGCGCAGCGGGGCGAGGCTCTGCTTGGCCAGCTCGTTCATCAGCAGCTCGTCGGCGAGCAGCCAGAGCGTGGACAGGTGGTCCCGGCACCAGGTCAGCGGCACGTCGGGCAGCAGCCCGCGCTGGACCAGGCCGATCGCCCGCCCGGCCCAGTGCTGGGACGCGGCGGCCTCGGTCAGCCGCACGCGCGGTCCCACGGCGGCCCGCCAGCCGGGGAGGGCGCTCGCGAGGTCGACCAGGTCCCGCTCCGGGTCCGCGGTGAGCAGCACGGGGGTGGTCCGGTCCAGGTCGTGGATCACCTGGTCGGGCAAGGTCGGGGCGGCGATGCCGTGGTGGTCGGGCTTGGGTTCCACGACCACCACGCTCAGGTGCGTGGGCAGCGGCCAGCGTGCCTCCTCGGCCAGCTGCGCCACATCGCGGGGCAACGCGCCGGGGTCGCACAGGATGACCTCGATCAGCCGCCTGCGCATGCGCTCCTTGGCCCCGCTGGCCTGGGTCCGCGCCTCGGCGTAGCCCTCGGCCGACATCACCGAGATCTCCTCGCAGTAGGCGAAGATCGCCTCGGCGAGGCGGCACAGCGTGCCGGTGGCCAGGCCCTGCGCCTGGCCGATCTGCGAACAGCGCCGCCAGGCCACGCGGGTGCCGATGCGGTACGCGGTCTGCACGCATTCCAGCGGGCGGCCCTCGTGGAACTCGATCTTGCCGACGTGCTTGTAGAGGTTCGCCCAGTCTCCCTGAGGGACATTCGGATTGCCCACGCTGTCAATGCAGTGCAGGATCGACTGCCGCACGGCCTCGGTGAGAATGCGGCCGAACTTGCCCTCCACCGGCCGGTTGTACTCCGGCACACCGCGCTGGATTTCGCGCAGCACCTCGATGCTCAGCCTGGTCGCGTACGGCCGGAACAGCGAGGCGATGTGCAGCGGGAACGAGCCCAGGATCTTCGAGGTGGTCGGCGATCCCACGGGTGTGACCGGAACGTCCTCGGGTGCACTAGGAACGGCGAGAGTGCGACTGCCAAGATCTGTGACCATGGTTCAACCCCAATGCCCGGAAAACCTCCAGCCTCGGCAAGGCTATTTTCGCGCACTGACAAGTGTCAATACTCGCGTGAACGGGAATGTTTTTCCATTTCCCCCCGCAGTGTGACAGAAGTCGATTACTGTGCACTGAGCTGAGCAAGCGCTCACCGGTAGTTGTCACCCGAGTCGCAACCCGGCGGCGAGCATCGGCCAGGCCTTGTGCAGCTCGCGCTCCCAGTACGGCCAACTGTGCGTGCCCCCGCCGTAGAAGTCCGTGGTGACGGGCACACCGCCCAGGCGCAGCGCGGCCACGAACGCCTGCGAGGACACCTGGGCGACCGGCTCGATCAGATCGGCCCCGGTCGGCGGGTCCAGCGGACCGGGAAAACCGTTTCCACAGGACACGAAGAGCGCGGTGCCACGCAGCTTGTCCACGTGCGCGCTGGGGTTGTGCTCGGCCCAGGTCTGGTAGTTGAGGAACTCGTTGCCCCACAGGTCCCAGGGGCCGTAACCGACCCGCGCCAGCACGCTCTGGATGAATTCCGGCACGGCGGGCAGGGTCGTGTCCGGGATGCCGCTGAACGAGGCGGCCGCGGTGAACATGCCGGGATGCCGGAACGCGTAGGCCATGGCACCGTACCCGCCGATGGACAGCCCGGCCACGGCCATCGGGCCACCGGCCCGGTAGCCCTTGCGCAGGATCTGCAGCAGCTCGGTGAGGTGGAAGCTCTCCCAGTCCGGCACCGACTTGGCCCACTTCGAGTACATGCCCGCCTGCCCGTCGCTGGGCATGACCACCAGCACGTCCTTGTCCGCGGTGAACCGCTCCACGTCGGTGAACCTCGTCCAGGACTGGTAGTCGGCGACCTCGCAGCAGCCGTGCAACAGGTAGAGCACGGGCCAGGTGCGGTCGGGCTGGTCGTACCAGTGGGCGGGCAGCAGCAGGCGGACCGGGGCGCTGGTGCCCAGCGCGGGCGAGCTGATCGTCAGGTCGAGCGTGCGAGCGTCCACTTGGGACTGCACGACCACGCTGGCCCCGTCGTCAGCGGTAAGCGCTTGCTGCTGCGGCGCGACCGTGCCCACCCCGAGCAGCATCAGCGCTGCCAGCAGACGGTTCACAGCGGCATCCTGGATTCCGCGGCCAGCGCCCCGGCCAGTCTGGCCCCCAGCACGTCCACGTGCGGTGGGTCGATCATCGACACGTGGTCACCGGGCACCCGGACCACCGACAGGTCGGCGCACAGGGCGTCCCAGCCCAGCGCATCGTCGGTGCGCAGGTAGCGCGGGTCCAGTTCCACCGTCACCGGGTGCGGCTCCTCCGCGCGCAACAGCAGCACTCTGCCTCCGTAGGGTCGTGGCCGGAAGCGTTCGGCCAATCTGGCGTCCACATAGGACGTGTACTGGTGGCGCAGCACCGCGGGGCTCATGCCGGGCACCTCGCCGAGCCTGGCCATGACCAGGCTGATCTGCTCGTCCTCGGCCAGTTCGGCCAGCTCCGGCGGCAGCGAGAAGTCCACCCCGTAGGTGCGCCGCACGTGCTCGGCGAACCGGGCGTAGCGGCGCAACACCAGTTGGTGCGCGGGTTCCTCGGTGGGCAGCGGCAGGATGCTGTCGATCAGCGCGACCAGTTCGACCCGCTCCCCCGCGTCGGTGAGCTGGCAGGCCGTCTCGTAGGCCAGGCAGCCGCCGAAGGACCAGCCCGCCAGCCGGTACGGCCCGCTGGGCTGGATCTCCCGCAGCAGCCGCACGTACTGGGCCGCCCGCTCGGGCACGGTGTCGTGCTCGTCGAGCCGCTCGAAGCCGTAGCAGGGCTGCTGCTCGCCCAGCAGTGCCACCAGCGGCCGGTACACGCTGGTCGGCCCGCCCGCCGGGTGGAACAGGAACAGCGGGGGCCGTCCGCCGGTGGCCCGCAGCGTGGTCACCGGCCCGTTGGCGCCACTGTCCACGGTGTCCCGCAGGAAGTCGGCCATGCCCGCGATGGTCGGACGGGCCAGCAACCCCGCCGGGTCGGGGGCCTGCCCGGTCCGCTCGGCGATCAGTTCGCACAGCAGCCCGGGATCCCCGCCCGCGGCGAGAAAGTCCTCGTGCACGGTGAACTCCCGCTCGCCGAGCAACTGCCGCCACAGCTGGGCCACCCAGCGCTCGGCCGGGTCGCGCGGCCCGATCACCGTGGTCGGTGGCCTGCCGATCAGGTGATCGGTGATCTCATTGACACTTGCGCCGCGTAGCAACAAGGTGATCGGCAGGGCCTCGCCGAAATCCCGTTCCACCGCGGCGCGGGCGCGCATCGCCATGAGCGAGTCCATGCCCAGCCTGGTCAGCGGCGCCGACGGGTCGACCCGGTCCACGGACAACCCGGTCAGCGCGGCGATCTGGACGCACAGTCGGTCCAGCACGAGCGCGCGGGCGTTCGGCGCGTTGGGGCTGGGCGGGGACCACTCGGCGCTGCCCCGCCGCTCCCCCTTGGTCAGCGCGGCCAGGAAGGGCCGGTCGGCCAACTCGGGGAACAGCTCCAGCGTGCTGGTGACGTCCAGCCGGGTCACGGTGGTGGCATGGCGTCCACTGGACAGCACGACCCCCAGCGCTGCCAGGCCCTCGGCGTGCCCGAGCGGTTCGAGCACCGGGTTGTCCCTGTCCGCACCCCACGGCCCCCAGTTGACGGTGGTCGCGGGCAGGCCGCGGGCACGGCGCCAGTGGGTGAACGCGTCCAGCCACGCGTTCGCGGTGGCGTAGGCGGCCTGCCCCGGTGATCCGAACACGCCGGCGGCGGAGGAGAACACCAGCCACCAGTCCAGATCCAGGTGCTCGGTCGCCGCGTGCAGCCGCAGCCCGCCCGCGACCTTGGGCCGCCAGACCCGTTCCAGGTCGGCGGGCCCCATGGTGGTGACGGCGTGGTCGTCCAGGACCATCGCGCCGTGCACCACCCCACGCAGTGGCAGGCCACCCTCAGTCGCGGCAGCCACCGCACGCTCGGCGATCCCGGGCGCCGCCAGGTCGCCCAGCACCACCGTGACCTCGATGCCCTTGGTGCGCAACGAGTCCACGTCCCGATCGGTTCGTCCACAGAGGACAACACGCAGGGCGCCGCGCTCGGCGAGCCACCCGGCCACCCGCTGCCCCAGCCCGCCGAGCCCGCCGGTGATCAGGTAGGCGCCGGGCCGCACCACCGGGGCGGTGCCCGGGGTGACGGCCGTGCGCGCCAGCCTGGCCACGTAGCGGCGGCCCGCCCGCCAGGCCACCTCGTCCTCGTCCCGGTCGGCGTGCAGCTCCGCGTAGAGGTCGCCGGTGGCCGTCTCGGCGTCCAGGTCCACCACGGTGGCGCGGAGTTCGGGGTGCTCGAAGGCCAGCACCCTGATCATCGCCCGCAGGCAGGCGGTACCGGGCACGAGCAGCTCGTCCTCGGTCAGCGCCGCCCCGTGCCGGGTGATCAGCCACAGCCGCGGCGGGTGGCCGCTGACCGAGCACAGCGTGCGCACCAGCCCGGACAGGGTGAGCAGCAGCGCGCGGGCGCGGTCGGCGGCGAGCTCGTCCTCGGCGGGACCGACCACCACCAGCAGGTCGGCGCGCTCGTCCAGGTGTTCCAGCACCGCGCCGAGTTCGTGCTCCCCGTCGGCGCAGGCCCAGATCAGGCTGTCCCCGCGCTCGCCGAGCCGGGAGGTCAGCCAGGCCGCTTCCACCGCCTGTTCCAGCTCGCCCTCGCTGAACAGCAGCCAGGTGCGCGGGCGCGGATCGGGCTCCGGCAGGGGTTCGCTGGGCTGCCACCGGAGCTCGAAGCTCTTGTCGGTCAGCGGCACGGGCACCTCGGATCGGGGCAGCCGCCGCACGTACACCGCGGCGATGTCCACCAGCACCGTTCCGTCATCCGCAACGAGTTGCACATCGCCCAACAGGCCCTCGCCCGCACTGTCGGTGCGGGCCACGCGGGCGTTGCACCGCGCAACGCGTTGCGGATCGCCCAACACCCGGACCGCCCCGAGGGACATGGGCAGGTACGCGCGGACCTCGCCGGCCAGCTCACCCAGTGCCGCCGCCGCGAGGGCGTGCAGGCAGGCATCGGCCAGCGCCGGGTGCAGGCCGCAGCCCTGGTAGGCGGGAACCGCTTGCACCACAGCGGATGCGCGTCCGTCCTGGGCGCAGACCGCGGTCAGCCCGCGGAACACCGGGCCGTAGACCATGCCCACCGCGGACAGCGCCTCGTAGAGGTCGACCTCCAGCGGGGTGCTCACCGGTTCCAGCGCCACGACCGCGGAGTCCGCCAGCGGGGACACGGTGGCCGTGGCGTGGTGCACCCAGCGCCCGTCGTGCCGGGCCAGCACCGTGACCTCGCCGGTGGTCCGCACGGACACGGTGACCTCGGTACTGGGCGCGAGCACCAGCACCTGGTGCAGCTCCAGGTCGCTCACGACCACCGGCCCGCCCAAGACCGTGCGCCCGGCGCACAACGCCATCTCCAGGTAGGCGGTACCCGGCAGCACCGGCGTGCCGTGCACCTGGTGGTCGGCCAGCCAGGCGAGCGAGTCGGTGCCGATGTCGGCCTGCCACACGTGCCGGTCGCCCTCGGGCAACTCCACGTGCGCCCCCAGCAGCGGATGCTGGCCGGTGGGGGTGGTGCGGGCCGGTAGCCAGTGGCGCTCGTGCTGCCAGCGCGGGCCGGGCAGGTCGACCACGGGTGCGCTCGGGTACCGGCCGCGCAGCGCCTCGGGATGCCCCGACCTGTGTAGCGCCGCCAGGCTGGTGAGGAAGGTGGTCTGCTCGTCGGCGTCGCGGCGCAGGGTGGGCAGCGCGAGCACCGGCGCGGTCTGCTCCACGGCCAAGGTGGTCACCGGGTGTGGGGAGACCTCCACGAACCGGGTGTGGCCCTCGGCAAGCGCGGCGCGGACGGCCTGCACGAGTCGCACGGGACGGCGCAGGTTGTCCACCCAGTAGTCGGCGTCGAACCGCGGATCGTGCGACACCGTGGAGTGGAACGGGATGCGCGGGCTCGCGGTGCGCAGCCCGGTCAGCCGTTCGGACAGCTCGCCGAGGATGCCGTCCACGGCGGACGAGTGCCCGGCCACGGTGAAGTTCAGCTTGCGGGCCAGCCTGCCCTCGGCGGACAGCTCGGCCACGAGCGCGGTGATGCGGTCCACGTCCCCGGTGACGGTGCACTGCGTGGGCGAGGCGTAGACAGCCACCTCGATGTCGGGGTAACGCTCGGCGAGTTCCTGTTCGGACAGTTCCACCACGGCCATCGTGCCGCTGCCCGCACTTTCCACGCGGGACAACAACTCCGCGCGGGAGGTCATCACACGCAGGCCATCGACCAGGTCCAGTGCCCCGGCGACCACCGCGGCGGTGACCTCACCCATGGACTGCCCGATCACCGCCGAGGGCTCGACCCCGTGCGCGCGCCACAGCTGCGTGAGCGCGAGCTGCACGCCGAACAGGGCTGGCTGGCACTGCGCGATGTCCTGGGTCCGTACCTGTCCGCGCAACAGCTCGCGCAGGGAGAAACCGGCCTCCCAGGCGAAGACCGGGTCCAGGTCGTCCACCGCGTCGGCGAACGCGGGCTCGGTGGCCAGCAGCCCGCGCCCCATCTCGGCCCAGTGCGAGCCGTAGCCGGAGTACAGGAACACGACCCCTGCCGTCTCGCTGGCCGCAACGGGGTGCGCATCACGCAACTGGCGGGCCAGCTCGGCCCGGTCGTCGCCGACCACGGTCAGCCGGTGCTCGTGGTGGTCACGCCGACTGGCCAGCGCCGCGGCGACATGGCCCAGCGGAGCGCTGGACTCCGCCAGGAAATCGGCCAGGTCCACGGCGCGCTGACGTGCCGCGTCCTCGGTGTGCGCGCTCACGGCGAGCACCTCAGGGCAGTCCTGTGTGGACAGAACCGGACTGGCGGGCCGCTGCCACTCCGCGAGCACGACGTGCGCGTTGGTGCCGCCGAAACCGAAGGCGGAGACCCCGGCGCGCGCGAGCCCGCCGTAGCGCGGCCACTCGACGGGCTCGGTCACGACGCTCAGCGCGAGGCGGTCGAAGTCGATGTGCGGGTTGGGCGCGGTGTAGTTGCGCGTCGCCGGGATCAGCCCGTTGTGCAGGCCCAGCACCACCTTGATCAGGCCGAGCACCCCGGCCGCACCCTCCAGGTGGCCCAGGTTCGTCTTCACCGAACCGATCAGCAGTGGCCGGGAGCGGTCACGTCCCGGGCCGAGCACGGCACCGAGGGCACCGGCCTCCATCGGGTCGCCGAGCAGCGTGCCCGTGCCGTGCGCCTCGACGTAGTCCACAGTGGATGCTTCCACCGAGCACGAGTCGTACGCCTTGCGCAGCAGCGCTTCCTGGGCCGCCGGGTTGGGGGCCATCAGCCCGTTGGACCGGCCGTCGGAGTTCGTCGCGCTGCCCAGGACCACCGCCAGCACGCGGTCGCCGTCCCGCTGGGCGTCGGCCAACCTCTTGAGCAGCACCACCCCGCAGCCCTCGCCGCGCACGATGCCGTCGGCGGAGGCGTCGAACGCCTTGCACCGGCCGTCCGCGGCGAGCAGGCCCGCGCGGTCGAAGGTGGCCGTGACGCCGGGGGTCAGCATCAGGTTCACCCCGGCGGCGAAGGCCAGGTCCGACTCGCCGTGTTGCAGGCTGCGCACCGCCTGGTGCACCGCGACCAGTGAGGAGGAGCACGCCGTGTCCACCACCGAACTGGGGCCGCGCAGGTCCAGCACGTACGACAGCCGGTTGGCGATCACGCTGGGCGCCGCGCCGGTGGCCGACCAGGCATCCACAGTGGACGGATCGGCCATGCTCAGCGCGCCGTACTCGCTCGCGCTGGTGCCGACGAACACGCCGGTTCCGCTGCCGCGCAACGAACTGGGCCGGATACCGGCGTGCTCCAGCGCGGCGTGCGCCACCTCCAGCAGGATGCGCTGCTGGGGGTCCATCAGCGCGGCCTCGCGGGGTGTGATGCCGAAGAAGCCCGCGTCGAACCCGGCCACATCCGCCAGGAACCCGCCCCGCCGCGGGACTTCCGCGTCCGGCCAACGATCCGCGGGCACCTCGCCGATCGTCTCGCCGCCGTCCAGCAGCAGCTGCCACAGCGCCCACGGAGACTCGATTCCACCGGGCAGGCGGCAGCCCAGGCCGATCACCGCGACCGGCTCGCCCGCTGCACCGGCCGTGACCGGGACGGCCGTGGCGGGCTCGCCGAGCAGCTCGGCGGCCAGCGAGGCGATGGTCGGGTTCTGCCACACCAGGGTGGCGGGCAGGGTGCGGCCCAGCACGGCGCCGAGGTCACCGGCCAGGGCCACCGCGTCGCGGGAGGACACGCCGTAGTCCTGGATCGGGCGGTCCACCGAGAGCCGGTCGGCCGGGATGCCCGTGCTGGCGGCCAGGTAGTCCAGCAGCCAGCGGCGCAACTCCTGCTGGTTCACGCGAACTCACCGGCCAGGTAGCGGGCGCGGCAGGCCGAACGGGACACCTTGCCGCTGGAGGTGCGCGAGACCCCGCCCGGTTCGAGCAGGAACACCTCGCGCACGGAGAGCCCGTGCTCGGCCGAGAGCGCCGCGCGCACCGCCATACCCACCTCCACCGGGTCGATCTCGGTGACGTGCCGGGACTTCTCCGCGACCACGACCACCCGCTCCCCCTCCTCGCCAGGCACCGAGAAGGCGGCCACGTTGTGCGGGCGGATCGCCGGATGGGCCTGTTCCACGGTCAGTTCCAGGTCCTGCGGGTAGTGGTTGCGGCCGTCCACCACGACCAGGTCCTTGATCCGGCCGGTGATGTAGAGCTCGCCCTCGTGCAGCACGCCGAGGTCCCCGGTGCGCAGCCAGTGCCCTCGATGCTCGCCCGCCCTGGCGGCGGCGAAGGTGTCGTCGGAGGTCTCCGGGCGGCCCCAGTAGCCCACGCCCACGTTGTCCCCGCTGACCCACACCTCCCCGACGTGCCCGGTGGGCAGCTCGCGCAGGGTTCTGGGGTCCACCACGCACACCTGCTGGTCCGCGGGCCGCCCGCAGGAGACCAGCGGGGTGCCGCCGGGAACCGGGATCGCCACCCCGCCCGCGAGCCGCTCGCGGTCGAAGGCCGTCTGCCTGGGCGGGGTCCCGGCGGGTGTCACCGAGACCAGGACCGTCGCCTCGGCCAGGCCGTACGAGCAGCGCTGCGCCTCGGGACGGAACCCGCTCGCGGCGAAGGCTGTCCGGAAGCGGGCCAGCGCGGCGGGCTGCACCGGCTCACTGCCGTTGATCAGCGCGTGCACGGTGCCCAGCCGCAGCCGGGCCTTGGTGTGCTCGTCCACGCGGCTCGCGCAGTAGGAGTAGGCGAAGTTGGGCGCGGCGCTGATCGCGCCGGGGTTGGCCGACAGCGCCCGCAGCCAGCGCTCGGGGCGCTCGATGAAGGCCACCGGGTCCATGAACACCGAGCGCAGCCCGCCGACCACCGGGGCCGCGATGGACAGCACCAGGCCCATGTCGTGGAACAGCGGCAGCCAGCTGACCGTGCAGTTGCGGCCGGTGGTCAGCCCGTAGCCGGTGACGCCCTGCCGCGCGTTGGCAACCACGTTGGCGTGCGTGATCATGACCCCGGCCGGGGTGCGCGTGGAGCCGGAGGTGTACTGGAGGTAGGCCAGGTCGTCCGGGTCCACGTGGAAGTGCTCGTGCTCCACGGCTGGCGGGATGGCGTCGATCGCGAGCACCGGGGTCGCCGAACCGAGGAAGCGGGTGACCGCGGGCAGCTCCGCGCGGGTGGTCAGCGCCAGGGAGGGGCGGCAGTCGGCCAGCACGGCGGTCAGCCGCCCGGTGTGGCCGGGCAGGTCGGGGCCGAACAGCGGCACCGCGATGGCGCCCGCGCGCAGCACGCCGAGGAACCCGGCCACGTACTCCAGGCCCTGCCTGGCCAGGATCGCGACCCGCTCGTCGCGGCCGACCCGGCTGGCCACCCAGGCCGCCACGGCGCTGACCCGCTGGTCCAGCTCCTGCCAGCTCCAGGACACCGGCACGCCCTCGTGCCCCGCGGCGTGGTCCAGGTAGGTCACGGCCCGTTGGTCGCCCAGTATCGCCGCCCATTCCGCCAACAGCGCGGGCAGGCTCGTCCGCGCCCGAATGGCCGAGGACTCGTGCACGCTTTCATCGACCGTTGTCACTGTGCCCCCAATACCTCGTGGCGGACAAAATCCTCGTGCAGAATTCGAGCGGCCAAGGCGGCTGCGGCCAGTTGGAGCACTGCGGCGGTAAGCAGTCCCGCGGTGTATCCGGCGGCCAATGCGGGGGGATCAGCGGAACCACCCATCATCCACAGGGATCTGATCGCGAGCAGTACTCCACCGATCAGCGCCACCCCGGCGGCACTGGACAGTTCACGGGAGGCCGTGAGCATTCCGGCGGCCGTTCCGGCGTGCCGGTCGGCGAGCAGTCCCAGTGACCAGGAGGTCAGCGGCACGGTGAAGGCCGAGCCGAATCCGGTGAGCAGCAGGCCGGGCACGCGGGGGCCGATCTCGGGCAGGTGGTTGACCGCCGCGATGGCCAGCAGCCCCGTGGCGACCAGCAGCAACCCGCCGACCACGGTGCTGCGGGTGCCGAGCCGGTCCACGGCGCCGGGCACCAGCGGGGCGCCCAGCACCAGGGCCACGGCGACCAGGGCCAGCGGCAGGCCGGAACCGGTCGGGTCCAGGCCCACCCAGTCCTGGTGCACCAGCGGGGTGAAGAACACGACCCCACTGACGCCCAGCCCCCACAGCACCTGCACGAGCAGTGCGCCCTGGAACCGCCGCTGCCCGCGCAGCACCCGCACCGAGCTGCCGGAACCGCCCGCCGGGGTGCACCTCAGCAGGGGCAGCAGCGCCAGCGCGGCGAGCGCGAACGGCAGGTTGCCGTAGAAGATCCAGCTCCAGTGCAGGTACTGGCTGAACAGCCCGCCCGCGGCGGGACCGGCGGCCAGCGCGACCGCCAGCGCGGCGGTCCACACCGCGGTGCCGGTCGTGCGCCGCCGCTGCGAGCCCACACCGCGCAGCAGGCTGAGCGTGCCGGGCACCAGGAAGGCCGCCGCGCAGCCCTGCACGACCCGGCCCGCCAGCAGCGGGGGCGCGGTGCGGGCCAGCGCGGACAGCAGCGCGCCCGCGCCGAAGGCGACCAGGCCCCAGCCCAGGGTGGCGCGCTGCCCCCAGCGGTCGATCAGCCCGCCGCTGACCAGCAGCGACAGCGCGAACGGAATCATGTAGGCCAGCGCGGTCCATTGCAGCTGACCGATACCCAGACCGAGTTCCCGGCCGATTGACGGTGCGGCGGCGGCGACAATCGTGTTGTCCAGGGCGGTAATGAATGCGACCAGCGCGGTAATGACCAGTACCGGCCACCAGCGAGGGGTATTCATCGGTGATGACTCCCCTTCGCCGACGCCGATGTCCGACCTGTGGCCGGACGGTATCGACGCATCAAGGCAGAGACAAGATTTGCCGGTTCACAGGATGCTTTTTTGTCACCTGCTCATAGCGGCACACCACGCCTGCCGTGTGCACGCGCAAAAAAGCGTCACTGGGCGCGGGGCCCGGCCCGTGGTACACAGCGGGGGTGAGTGCACTGGAGCTCCGCCACCTCCGCACGATCTGCGCCGTGGCCGAGGCGCACAGCCTGACCAGGGCCGCCTCGGCGCTCGGCCTGACCCAGCCCGCGCTGGCCGCCCAGCTGCACCGGATCGAGGCGCTGCTGGGCGGCACGATCTTCGAGCGCACCGGCACCGGCTGCCAGCCGACCAAGCTGGGCCGGGAGGTGGTGGCGCTGGCCACCCGGGTGCTGACCGGTGCCGAGCAGCTGGTCGCGCTGGCCCAGTCCGCGGGCCGCCGCAGGAGCGGGCTGGCGCTGGGCATCGAGCACACCGGCTTCCTCGGCGACCTGCTCACCGAGCTGCGCGCCTTCGCCTCGGGCGGGCCGGTGCGGACCAGGACCGAGCTCTCGGCGGGCCCCCTGCTGCGCCTGCTGGCCCGCGACGAGCTGCACCTGGCCGTGTTCTACGAGTTCCCCGGGCTGACCGAGCAGCCGCCGCGCGGGGTCGAGCTGCGCGAGCTGATCAACCAGCCGCTGTTCCTGATGCTCGCGCAGACCCACCCGCTGGCCCGCCGCGCGCTGCTGGACCTGGGCGACGTGCGCGACCTGGCCTGGGTCACGCCCCCGCCGGACACCGACAGCCTGCGCCGGGGCATCGACCTGGCCTGCGCGCGGTACGGGTTCACGCCCCGGCGCAGCCACTACGCGATGGACGCCCGCGCCGCCCGTGACCTGGTGCGCGCCGGGAGCGCGGTGGCACTGGCCGCGCCGACCACGACCGACGGCGAGGGCGTGGTGGTGCGCAGGCTGCGCGACACCCCGCTGCGCTGCCGCCTCTACATGGCCACCCGCACCGAGGGCCCCTGCTCGGCGTACCGACGGGAGCTGTACGCCTGCGTGGCCAGGGCCTACCGGGCAGCGGTGGACCGGGCCCCGCTGTACGCCCAGTGGTGGGTGGAGAACCCCTCGGAGCACGCGGAGCTGGACGCCACAATCGCTGTAGACAGAACACTTTCCGATATGTCCTGAGTGGACCTCAGTCATTCAGTCCACAGTGGACTGAACGTGCCCCGCCACCGCGGATCACCGCCGCGGGTGATCTCGGCCACCGGCAGCGGGGCGTGGCCGCCCCGGCACGCGCGGTGGTGACCAGCGACCTCGATGTGCGGGCCACCGGTGCCCGGGCGTACCCTCCGGCGACCATCGGTAGTGATCCACTGCGGGGTTTCGTAGTATTCACCCGTGACGATGGTGTCCGCACAAGGGCGCCGCCATGCCGGCGGCCAGGCAGGGGAGCAACCGGCGATGAGCACAGGCGTCTTCGGATCATGACCTTCGTCCTGAACTTCGTCGCGCGCAGCGACCGCGGACTGGTCCGTACCAACAACGAGGACTCGGTGTACGCCGGGCCGCACCTGTTGGCGATCGCCGACGGCATGGGTGGGCACGCGGCGGGTGAGGTCGCCAGCAAGGTGGTGATCGAGGCGCTGACCCCGCTGGACGGCCAGGATCCCGGCGAGGACCTGGTCGGCGCCCTGCGCGAGGCCATGCGGGCGGGCAACCGGGGCATCGCCGAGCAGGTGGCGGCCGATCCCGAGCTGGAGGGCATGGGCACCACGCTCACCGGCATCCTCTTCGCGGGCGACCGGCTCGGCCTGATCAACGTGGGTGACTCGCGCACCTACCTGGTGCGGGACCAGACACTCAGCCAGATCACCAGGGACCAGACCTTCGTGCAGTCCCTGGTCGACGAGGGCAAGATCACCGAGGAGGAGGCGCAGCACCACCCGCTGCGCTCGCTGATCCTGCACGCGCTGACCGGGCAGGACGACGTGGAGCCCGCGCTGAGCGTGCGCGAGGCCAAGCCCGGTGACCGGTACCTGCTGTGCTCGGACGGGCTGTCCGACGTGGTGGTGGACGCCGAGATCGCCGAGGCCCTGTCCATCCTCGACCCGCAGGCCGCCGCCGACCGGCTGATCGAGCTGGCGCTGCGCGCGGGCGGCCCGGACAACGTCACGGTGATCGTCGCGGACGTGGTCGAGGCCTGAGCAGGTCCTGACATGCCATGAAAGTGCCGTTCGTGGCGTTGAACGCCACGAACGGCACTTTCATGGCACGGGAGTAGCCCGCGGCCACACTCCCCGCGCACCGGTTGTGGTGGCCGGGCACATGTCGCGGGCCGGGCGGTCTGCCTAGCGTCTGCGGGCATGACAGTTACCAGAACCGCGCTGGTCACCGGGGCGGGTTCGGGCATCGGGGCGGCGTGTGCCGCCGCGCTGGCGGCCGAGGGCGCGCGAGTGCACGTGGTGGACCGGGACGCCGCGGCGGCGAGGCGGGTCGCCGCGGAGATCAACGGCGTGCCGCACGTGGTGGACCTCGCGGACCCGGCGGCGGTCGACGGGCTGCCCGCCGAGGTGGACGTCCTGGTCAACAACGCGGGCGTGCAGCACCTGGCGCCGGTGCACGAGTTCCCGCCAGAGACCTTCGCGCTGATGCAGCACGTGATGGTCACGGCCCCGTTCCTGCTCGCCCGGCGCTGCCTGCCGCACATGTACGCGCGCGGCTGGGGCCGTGTGATCAACATCTCCAGCGTGCACGGCCTGCGGGCCAGCGCGCACAAGTCCGCCTACGTGGCCGCCAAGCACGGGCTGGAGGGCCTGAGCAAGGTCATCGCGCTGGAGGGCGCGGCGCACGGCGTGACCAGCAACTGCGTCAACCCCGGCTTCGTGCGCACCCCGCTGGTGGCCGAGCAGCTGGCGGCGCGCGGTGAGCAGGACCTGCTGCGCCGATCGGCGGTCAAGGGGCTGATCGAGCCGGAGCACGTGGCGGCCCTGGTGAACTGGCTGTGCGGACCGGCATCGGCGCACGTCAGCGGAGCATCGATCCCCCTCGACGGAGCCTGGAGCGCATCATGAGCGGTAGCCCGAACATCGGCCGGATCGTCGCGGCGAGCCTGATCGGCACGACCGTGGAGTGGTACGACTTCTTCCTGTACGGCTCGGCCTCGGCGCTGGTGTTCAACAAGCTGTTCTTCCCCACCTTCGACCCGCTGACCGGCACGCTGCTGGCGCTGACCACCTACGCCATCGGCTTCGTCGCCAGACCCGTTGGCGGCCTGGTGTTCGGGCACTTCGGCGACCGGGTGGGCCGCAAGACCCTGCTGGTGCTGAGCCTGCTGCTGATGGGCGGCGCGACCTTCGCCATGGGCCTGCTGCCCACCTACGCCTCGGTGGGCGTGGCCGCTCCCCTGCTGCTGACCCTGTTGCGACTCGTGCAGGGATTCGCACTGGGCGGGGAGTGGGGCGGGGCGGTGCTGATCGTCTCGGAGCACGGTGATCCGCGCCGACGCGGGTTCTGGGCCTCCTGGCCGCAGGCCGGTGCCCCGGGCGGCAACCTGCTGGCCACGGCGGTGCTCGCGGTGCTGGCCGCCGTGCAGTCCGACGCCGAACTGCTGGCCTGGGGCTGGCGCGTGCCGTTCCTGCTGTCCGGGGTGCTGGTCGGCATCGGGCTGTGGATCCGCGTGTCCATCGCGGAGTCCCCGGTGTTCGCCGAGGCCGCGGCGCGCGCCGGGACCGCCGAGCGGGCGCCGATCGTTGCGGTGCTGCGCGGGCAGTGGCGTGAGGTGCTGGTCGCGATGGGCGCGCGGATCGGCGAGAACACCTCCTACTACGTGATCACCTCGTTCATCCTGATCTACGTGACCGAGTCCCTGAAGCTGCCCAAGTCGGTGGGGCTCAACGCGGTGCTGATCGGCTCGGCGGTGGAGTTCGCCGCGATCCCGCTGTGGGGCGCGCTCTCGGACCGGATCGGCCGCCGACCGGTCTCGCTGATCGGGGCGGTGGGCATGGTCGGCTGGGTGTTCGTCTTCTTCGCCCTGCTCGACAGCCGCTCCCCCGGCACGATCATCCTCGCCACCACCCTCGCCCTGCTGCTGCACGGCGCGATGTACGGCCCGCAGGCCGCGCTGTTCGCCGAACTGTTCGGCACCAGGGTCCGCTACTCCGGGGCGTCGATCGGCTACCAGCTGGCCTCGATCCTGGCCGGTGGCCTCGCCCCGCTGATCGCCACCGCCCTGTTGCAGTCCTCCGGCGTCTCGACCCCGGTCGCACTGTACGTCGCGGCGGGCGCGCTGCTCACCGCACTGGCGGTCGCTGTCGCCAGGGAGACGAAGGGCAGTTCGCTCACGGAGCAACCCGTGACAGCATGAGCCGCGTGGACGTGGAACAGGTGCTGCACCTGTTGGAGCTGCTCGACCGGGAGGCACCGGTCGAGCAGCTCGCCCAGGTGCGGGCCGGTGCGGCGACGGCGATCGCGGTGCGGATCCGGCAGCGGCTGAGCCGCTACCACCGGCGTGCGGCCGGGTTGTCCGCCCTGTTCGACACCGCCAGCGACCTCGCCGGGTTGCAGGGCACCGACGCCGTGTTGCAGTCCATCGTGCGGCGCGCGCGGATGCTGCTGCGCACCGACCTTGCCTACCTGACCTTCAACGACCCAGCTGCCGGGCTGACCTCGATGCGGGTCACCGCGGGCTCGACTTCGGCCCTGTTCCAACAGGTTGTGCTCGGCATGGGTGAGGGCCTGGGCGGGCTCGTGGCGCAGACCGCCCGCCCCTACGCCACCGCGGACTACGCCGCCGACACGAGGTTCGACCACACCACGCCGATCGACGAGGCCGTCACCGACGAGGGTCTGGTCGCGATCCTCGGCGTGCCGCTGCGCCTGGGACAGCAGGTGCTGGGCGTGCTCTACGCCGGTGACCGGGCCGAACGCGAGTTCTCCACCGAGGAGGTGTCCCTGCTCAGCTCGCTGGCCGACCACGCCGCGATCGCGCTGGAATCCGCCCGCCTGCTGGAGGACTCGCGCACCGCGGGTGAGACCATCCGCGCGCACAACGAGGCGCTGCGCCGGGCCGAGGCCGCACACGACCGGCTGACCGATCTGGTGCTGCGTGGCGGCGACAGCGATCAGATCGCCGCCGCGCTGGCGAGCGTGCTGGACGGCGGCATCATCGTGCACGACACCGGCGGCGTGGAGCTGGCGCGCTGTGGGACGTCGACGCGCCAACAGGATTCGGGGCTGGTGGCCGAGTCCGCGCGCAGCGGCCGTGCGGTGACCGGTGCCGGGCTGTGGGTCTGCGCGGTGCTCGCGGGTCCCGAGTTGCTGGGCAGCATCACCTTGTCCGGGCGGGAAGTGCTGTCCGACGCCGACCGCAGGCTGTTCGAGCGCGCGAGTGTGGTGACGGCGTTGTTGTTGCTGTTGCAGCGATCCGTCGCGGAGGCCGAGGACCGGGTACGCGGTGAACTGATCACCGACCTGCTCACGGCCCCGGACCGGGACCAGGCCGGGTTGCTGGCGCGTGGCCGCCGACTCGGCGTGGACCTGCGGGAGCGGCACTGCGTGGCGGTGGCCGAGGCCGCCGACCCGCGTCGCCTGCGGTCGGCGGCGGCACGGGCGCTTCCGGTGCACAGCCTGCTTGGTGTGCAAGGGGATCTGGTCGTGATGGTCGTCGGCGAGGACCAGCCGGGCACGCTCGCGCAGCGGCTGGCCAAGGAGTTGGGTGACGCACTGGACCAGCCGGTGACTGTGGGCGCGGCAGGTCCGGTGACCGGCCCGCCCGCATTGGCGCGTGCACACACGGAGGCCGTGAAGTGCTTGCGCGCCATGGTGTCGCTGGGGCAGCGCGGTCGCGGATCGGACAGCGCCGGGCTGGGCTTCCTGGGCGTGCTGCTCGGTGATCCCGGTGACCTGAGCGGGTACGTGCGGTCCACGCTGGGGCCCGTGCTGGACTACGACGCCCGCCGCGGCACGGAGTTGGTGCGCACCCTGCGCGGCTACTTCGCCTGCGGCGGCAACCTCAACCGCACCAAGGACGAGCTGCACGTGCACGTGAACACCGTGGTGCAGCGGCTGGACCGGGTCGCGGCCCTGCTGGGCGCGTCCTGGCAGGAGCCCGAGCGCGCGCTGGAGATCCAGCTCGCGCTCAGGCTGCACGAGATCGTGGCGACTACCAGACCCGGGCCTTGTACATCTTGACCGACTTCACCGTGCGGCTCCCCTTGTGCTCGAAGGAACCGATGGGCTGCCAGATGTTCACGGTGTCGGTGCACCAGTCGGGGGTCATGCCGGGCTTGGGCTGCGTGGTGAGCACCGTGCCATCGGCCATGCTGTTGATGCTCTTCACGCCCTTGACCGCGTGCGTGGCCACCTCCTTGTTCTGCGCCTTGCTGAACTCGTAGACGGCGCTGCCGGTGCTCACCCAGAGCAGGTCGGCGTTGGCAGGGTTGGGCACCAGGTCGTGCCCGTCCTTGGTGGGCAGCGCCCAGCTGCTGGTCCTGCTCAGCTTGGGCGCGGCGGGCGTGCCACCGACCTTGAGCGCGACCAACTCGTCATGACCGAGTGCCCACAACACCTTCCGGCCGCTGTCCCAGTAGACGCCGTGCGCCTGGTCCAGGTCGTACTGCACGTACTTGCTCGCGGCCGGTCCCTGCGAGGCGGTGTAGACCCGCACGAACTTGCCGGTGCTGGAGGCCACCGCCACGTTGCCGTCGGGCAGCAGTTCGGCGCTGTGTGTGTTGCCGCCCGGCTTGCCGCCCCAGACCCGCTTGCCGCTGGGATAGCTCACCACGGCCGCCAGCCCCTTGGAGTCGGCGGTCACCACCACCTTGTGCCCGCTGCGGTCCGTGCGCAGCTTGGCCTCGGTCGGCGCACCCCAGTACCCGGTGAGATCGCCGAAGCCGTTGGCGGAACTGGGCTTCCAGGACCACTTCTGCGCACCGGCCGCGTTCCAGTCGGTCGCCGCCGCGTCGTACACGCGGATCGCTCCGCTGCCCGCCTGGTCGGTCACGGCGACCAGCTGCTGACTCGCCTGTGCCTGGGCCACGCCGGGCGCCGCGAGGCCGAGCGCGGTCGCGGCGACGAGCAGTACCTGCCTGAGTCTCCCCATGGCGCCACCCTAACGCCGGTTCCGGTGACCACGGGGTGAACAGTCACGCTAGCGTTTGCCAGGTGGAGCCGCTCACCCTGGACGCGCTGGATCGCCAGCTGATGCACGCGCTGCAACTGGACGGGCGTGCCCCGTTCGCGCGCATCGCCGCCGTGCTGGCGGTCTCCGACCAGACCGTCGCGCGGCGCTACCACCGGCTGCGCTCGGCGGGGGCCCTGCGCGTGCTCGGCCTGACCGCCGCCCGGCGGCTGGGCCAAGTGGACTGGTTTCTGCGGGTGCAGTGCGCCCCTGACGCCGCGACCACGGTCGCCGCCGCGCTGGCCCGGCGCGAGGACACGTCCTGGGTCAGCCTCACCTCCGGCGGCACGGAGATCACCTGTGTCGCCCGCGGCGCACAGGACACCGTGCTGCTGAGCAAGCTGCCCCGTTCGCCGCGCATCCTGTCGGTCACGGCGCACTGCCTGCTGCGCTCCATCGCCGGTCACGAGGCCGCCTGGCCGGGGCGGACGGCGGCGCTGTCAGCGGACCAGGTCGCCGCGCTCCAGTGGACCGGATCGTCCGAAGTGGACGTCACGCTCACCGAGCCGGATCACGCGGTGCTGCGCGTACTGGCCGAGGACGGCCGCGCCGACCACGCAAGGCTGGCCAAGGCGGGCGGCTGCTCGGAGTCCACCGTGCGCCGCCGACTCGACCAGTTGCGCCGCGGCCAGGTCCTGTACTTCGACGTGGAGACCGACTCCCGGCTGTTCGGCTACCACAGCGAGTCCGTGCTCTGGCTCACCGTCGCCCCGGCGCAGCTGGCCACGGTGGCGCGGGCACTGGCCGGGCACGCCGAGATCGCCTTCGCCGCCGCGACCACCGGACCGTCCAATGTGGTCGCGTTCGCCGTGTGCCGTGACGCCGACGCGCTCTACACGTACCTGTCCGAACGCATCGGCGCCCTGCCCGGCGTGCTACAGGTCGAGACCGCGCCCATCGTCCGCTCCGCCAAACGCGCGGGCCCCCTCCTGCTGCCCCACCCCCACTGACCCGCGTGTCGGCGCTTGCAGCACCGCGTGTCGGCGCTTCCGGTACGGCGTGTTCGCTTGTCCGGCAAGCCTTCTCACCAGCTGGGAAATCGCCCGCGAGGCGCCGACACACCGTACGCCGAGCGCCGACACGCGCGGTCCCGGGCTAGGCCACCGACTCGCCGCGGTCCAGCACGTACCGGCCGCTCCGGGTGAAGGCGCTGATCACCGCGCCCTCGGCGAGCAGCTCACCGAGCACCTCGCGCACGGCGCCACGCCAGGCGCGGGCGGCCTCGGGGCGGACCAGGCGCAGCTGGTAGATGTCACGGGGCACGGCAACGAGCACGAACCGGCCGTTGAGGCTGCCGCGCACGGGCAGCTCGTCCCCGTCCACGGACAGGCCCACGGTGGTACCGGGCACGGGCTCCCACTCGGCGGCGGGCCGCTGCCCGGCGAGGTCCCAGGTGAGCAGCAGGCGGTCGCTGTCGTCCCCGGAGTTCAGGGCGTCGGGCATGTCCCCGTAGAAGCCGGGCAGGTAGACGGCCCGGTGCGCACCGAGCTTGGTGACGTTGAAGTAGGCGTTGCGGGCGACCAGCGGGTCGAAGGTCCAGCGCACGGTGGTGACGCCGTTGTCCAGCGCCCAGGCACGCTGGTGCAGCTTGATCGCGTAGCCGACGCGGCGCCCCTGGCCGCCGGGCGTGACCCCGGTGATGTGCGAGTGCAGGCTGCGCTCGTGCGGCGGGCCGAAGAACGCCACGGACGCACCGACCAGTTGGCCGCGGCGGAAGGCGCCCACCACGTAGTTCCCGGCCTGGGCGAACGCGCGCAGCCACTCCACGGTGACCGGCGGGACGCCCGGTTCCGGCCGCCAGATGCTCTCGAACAGGGCCTGTACCTCGGCGAGGTCGGAGAGTTCGTGCAGTCCACGCAGGTCAACGCCGGCGTCACGGGCCGCGGCGCCTGCTTCTGCCTCGAAATCGGTGTCCACAGCGGGGATTCACGCCTTTCACGAGGAACTGTTCACCCCCAGCTTGCCACCTCGCGCGGCACCCGTGTGCCTGCGGGCGGACAAAGTCAGTGAGAATCCCTCAGGCTTGAGCGTGAGCAGTTCTTGCACGCGCAACGCGTAGTCCGGATCGGCGGCGAAGTCGTAGCGGTGCAGCAACAGTCCGAGCACCAGGATCGCCTCGTGCAGGGCGAACTGGCGGCCGATGCAGGCGCGTTCGCCGGTGCCCCAGGGCTTGAACACGTGTGCCGGCCTGGCCTTGACCCGTTCGGGCAGGAACCGGTCGGGGTCGAAGCGCTCCACGTCCTGTCCCCACACGGGATCGCGGTGCAGCATCGGGATCAGCAGCAGTACCCACTCCCCCGCGCGCAGTGGCAACCGGCCGCCGAGCACCGTGTCGACCTTGGCCTGGCGGGCGAACGCGGGCGCGGTGGGCCACAGCCGCAGCGCCTCGTCGAAGACCCTGCGCACGTAGCGCAGCTTGGCCACCTGCTCGAAGGACGGATCGGGCTCGCCACCGGCACCCCACTCGGCGTCCACCTCGGCCTGCGCCCTGGCCAGCACCTCGGGGTTGCGGGCCAGGTAGTACAGCGCGAAGGACAGCGCCCCCGAGGTGGTCTCGTGCCCGGCGACCAGGAAGGTGATCACCTGGTTGCGGATGTTCACCTCGTCCAGTGGGCCGCTGCCATCGGCGTGCGCGGTGTTGAGCATCAGCCCGAGCAGGTCGTCTGTGCGCTGGTCCCCGCTGGCGACCCTGGCGCGGATCACCTCGTCCACCACCGAGGCCATGTACGCACGGTCGACGTCGTAGCGCCGGTCCGCCTTGCGGAACAGCAGGTCACCGACCAGCGGTGGCCGCAGCAGGTTGCGCTGCGCGTGGCGCAGCGTGGCGAACATGGCGCTGACGAACGGGTGCGGCCGTTCGCGCTGGAACGAGTCGAAGGAGTAGCCGAACCCGGTGCGGCCGATGGTCTCCAGGGTCAGCCGGGTCATGTCCGGGGTGACCTCCACCCGGTCGCGGGCGTCCCAGCGGGCGAGCAGTTCCCTGGCCACGGCGAGCATGTGCGGGTGGTAGCCGCGCATCGCCTGCTGGGTGAAGGCCGGGCGCAGGATGTCGTGCGCCTTGCGCCAGTTCGGTTCCTCGTTGTACGCGGTGAACAGCCCGTCCCCGGCCAGGTCGCGCAGCTTGGCGACCCCGGGCAGCACGTGCTTGCCGAACCGGCGCTCCTCGGCCAGTTCGGCGGCCATCTCCGCGTCGCTGACGATCACGAACCGGCGGCGGAACAGCTTGCGCTCGTAGACCGGGCCCAGTTCGCGGGCCAGGCGCATGGAGTCCTGCAACGGGGTCCTCGGCGTCCTGCCGAGCACGTCACCGACCAGCGGTACCCGCCAGCGCGGGTGGGGCATCCGACTATTCGACACGGGTTCAATAGTGCCCCTTGTTGAACCGGTGTCAAGTAAGCTCACTCGTGATGACCTCCAGCACCCGTCGACGACTCAGCCCCGAGCAGCGCAGGTCCGAGCTGCTCGGCATCGGCGCGCGACTGTTCGCGCAGCGTCCGTACGAGGAGGTGTGGATCGAGGAGGTCGCCGAGCTGGCCGGGGTCTCGCGCGGGCTGCTCTACCACTACTTCGCCACGAAGCGGGACTTCTTCGCGGCCATCGTGCGCGAGGAGTCCGAGCAGCTCTACGCGCTGAGCGACCCGGACCCCGCGCTGCCCAACGAGCAGCGGCTGGCCGCGGCCCTGGACGTCTACCTGGACTACGTGCAGCAGCACGAGCACGGGTTCCGCGCCGTGCACCGCGGCGCGGCCAGCGCGGACGAGGGCATCCGCGCGATCGTGCGGGAGGGCCAGTCCCGGCAGGCGGAACGGATCATGGCGGCGCTGGCCCCCGGCGAGCTCGGGGCGGAGGTGCTGCGGCTGGCCGTGCGCGGGTGGTTCTCCTTCCTCACCACGGTCTGCCTGGACTGGCTGGACAACCCGGAGATCAGCCGCGAGCAGCTCCGCGACCTGTGCGCCAGGACCCTGCTCAGCGCGGTCAGCTGAGCTCGGCGCGCACCCAGCGGTAGAACCGGTGCAGCGCTTCAAGCGCCTCGGACCGGCGCACCAGGTCCTGGCCGTAGGACAGCCAACCGGTGTAGCCCCCATCGGCGGGCACCAGGTCCAGCAACAGCCCGAAGCGGCCCAGGCGGCGCGGCTGCACGTCGGTGCGCACCTGCGCGACCGCACCGGAGGGCAGCTCGTAGGTGCGCCGCGCCTGCGGACGCAGCGCGATCATGGCCTGGGCCGGGGACTGCCGCGCGCCGCCGAGGTGCCGTAGTACCTCGTCGAAGGGCACGTCCTGGTGCTGCCAGGCGTGACACATGACCTCGTGCGTGTCAGCGGAGGAGAATCGAGACCCGAGTCTCAGCACCACCGTGTTCACGAACGGGCCCACCGTGCGCTCGCTGCCCGGGGCGGTGCGCCCCGGCACCGGCACGGCCACGCACACCTCGCGCGCCCGCGCGGTCTCGCCAAGGGATCTGGCCCAGGCCGTCACCAGCACGTCGAGGCTGGTGACCCCGGCCCTGCTCGCGCCCTGCCGCACGGCCTGGTCGGGCAGCCGCACCGGGATCGGGGCCGCGGCGGGCCGCTGCCGCTCGCGCACCTCGGCCAACAGCGGCGGCGCGTCGCACAGCCGCTGCTTCCAGTACACCAACTGCCGGTCCACCTCGGCCGTGCGGTCCAGGTAGTGGTGGAACTGCGGGGGCCGGTGGTCCACCTCGGCCGACCTGCCGCCGACCAGTGCGGAATACAGTTCCACGAACTCGGCGACCAACAGGTTCAGCGCCCAGTGGTCACAGCACACCTGGTGCACCACGATCAGCACGTGGTGCTGGGTGTCGCCGATGCTGGTGACCACGAAACGCGGCACGATCGGCCGAAGGAAATCAAAAGGCCGGGCGAGTTCTCTTTCCCGCACCTGGCGGACACCGGTGAGATTGACCGCGAATTGGAAAGAGATTTCCGGAGTGGCCGAGTCGACCACTTCCTGTTCGAAGTCGACCTGCGCGAACCAATAGCGCGCACGCAGTGCCGAATGCCGCCACACCAGTCGCCGAGCGGCCGCCACCACGTGCTCCACGTGCAGTGATCCGGTGACGACCAGCTCGGCGGCCAGTACGTGTTGTCGGGAGTCGGCGGTCACGGTCTCGTCCAGCAGTATTTGACGCTGCCCTGACAGAACAACCACGCTATTCAACCCCAGTCACACCCGCTCGAATATACGAATGGACGGTAACCGAGGAGTACTCAGACCGTCCAGCCGCCACCTGGGGGTGTGAGCGCGTTCACCGATCGGGTGTACTTTAGTAACATCGGGAACCGCCGTTCGGCGGTGTGTTCAGGCGTGGCCGTGCAACAGGGAAAGCAACCGGTCCAGCACTGCGCCATTCGCGGCGAGCCCGTCGTGCTCGTACTCGTTGGTGACCCAGGTGCGCGTACCGCGAATGGCCTCGGCGGTCTCCAGGGAGAAGTCCCGGTCCACGTACATGTCCTCGTGGTACAGCGCCGCCACGACCGGGACCTCGTTGCGGGCCAGCCGGTCCGGGTCGTACAGGTGCGGCCAGTCGGCGCGCTCGGCGAGCAGGTCGGCGGCGGCCCGCAGCGGCACCAGCGCCGGGTCCTGCTCGAACATCCAGGGGTAGATCATCTCGCCGGTGAACCGGACCTGCCCGGCCTCCGCGTCGAACTCGGCGAACTCCGCGCGCACCCGGTCGGCGGCCCAGCGCGAGGCCCCACCCTGGCAGTAGGTCGCCTCGTGCAGCACCGCGTACAGCGGCCGGGTGGCGAAGCTCGTGGCCGCGACCACCGCCTGCACGAAGGTCTCCGACAACTCCTCGCCCAGGAACGCCTCCTCCAACAGGTAGTGCAACCCGTCGAAGCGGGCGGCCGCGCCGAAGTCGATGCCCAGCGACAGAAAGCGCTCCACGGACAGCCTCGCCCCGTCGGGCAGCACGACCTCGTTGCGCCGCAGGTGCCGCACGACCCGGTCGGCCAGTTCCTCGTCACCGGGGTAGCGCCGGAAGTACAGCTTGTTCTTGGCCAGCACGCGCGGGTACAGCGCGCGGTAGACCTGCTCGGCGTCGGCGTGCAGCGGCGGCAGGCCCCCGGTGAGCACCACCCCGTCCAGCGCCTCCGGGGCCAGCGACAGGTACGTCGTGGCACAGAACCCGCCGAAGCTCTGGCCCAACACGGTCCAGCGGCCGTCCTCGCCCAGCAGGTGGCGGCGCAGCAGCTCCGCGTCGCGCACGATCGAGTCCGCGCGGAAGTGGCCCAGGTACCCGGCCTGCTCCACGGGGCTCATCCCGGCCAGGGTCTGCCGCGTGGCCGGGGTGCTGCGGCCGGTGCCGCGCTGGTCGAGCAGCAGCACGCGGTACTCGGTCAGCGCGCGCCGCAGCCACGGGCTGGTCGGCACCGGCCGGTTCGCCTTGTTGCCGGGGCCGCCCTGTAGGTACAGCAGCCAGGGCAGGTCATCGTGTTCCCGTTGGGAGGAAACGACTTCGCGGGCGAAGACCTGGATCTGCGCGCCGGTGGGCGCGGAGTGGTCCAACGGCACCGTGAGCAGGTGGTCACGGCACACCAGACCTGGACGTCGATACATGGCGGCCAGCCTAGGCGCAAGGTAGCGCCGTCCCTTCCGGAACCGGCCTTCGGGGCAGTGGATCAAGACTGTCCGGCCTCACCTTGAGGAGCGCGCGGCGGGGCCCGCGCCAGCCAGTCTGGTCGAGGTGCTGGAACACCACAACTGGAGGGAACCACATGAACAAGTCGGCACGCACGGCACTGGTCCTGGGGGCGGCGGCACTGGTGCTCGGCGGCGCGTTCGTCAGCACGAGCGCGGCGGCGGGCCCGGCGGCGCCGAAGGCCCCCGCCGCGGTGACGAGCAGCTGGGCCAAGGTCAGCGCCAACGGTGCGCTGCTGGCGGGCCAGGGCATCACCGGCATCAACAAGTTCGGCCGGGGCCGCTACAACCTGACCACCAGCGGTGACATCAGCAACTGCGCGCTCAACGGCACGCTGAACACCAACGGTGGCAGCGACCCGGGTCCGGGCAGCTCCTCGATCCTGGTCGGCGCGGTGAGCGGCAACACCCTGTTCGTGCGCACCGCGACCCCGTCCTCCACCAGCCCGTACACGGTGGACGACGACCGCCCGTTCTCGCTGTCGATCACCTGCTACTGACGCGGTGAACCGAGCGCTGCGCCAGGCCCTCAGCCGACGGCCTGGCGCAGCGCCATCGCCACCGCCCCGTCCTGCGCGGCCACCCGCCGCACGTGACCGGCCCGCTCCACCCCGGGCAGGCCATCGCCCACCACCACCGCCATGTCGGCGTGCCCCAACAGGTCCTGGTCGTTGAGGTCGTTGCCGAAGACCACCAGCGGATCGGCCGGCCCGCCCAGCAGCGCGGCCAGGCCGGTGGCCTTGCTGACCCCGACCGGCGTCACCTCGATCACCCCGTCGGTGTGCGGGCACAGCTCCGTGCCCGGCCCGGCGAGCTCGCGCAGCCGCGCCGCGCCCCACGGCGGTTCCGGGGCGTCCACGACCAGTTTCACCACCCCGGCCAGTTCCGGCTCGGCGGGCAGCGCGCAGCGGTCCGGGTAGTCCATCCAGGCGAAACCCGCGCCGCTGACCGCGAACCGGTCCCCGTACTCCAGGTAGAACGGCGTGCCCTCGGCGGTCAGCTCGCCGACCACGCGGTGCAGCCGCTGTGGTGGCAGCTGCGCGAACCGGGTCAGGCGGTCCTCGTGGGCGTGCAGGGAACCGTTGCAGCACAACAGGTCCACGCGCTCAGCCAAGGGCCCGAGCAGGGTGCGCACCCCGCGCGGGGCCCGCGAGGTCGCCACCACCACGCGCACGTCCTCGCGCTCCACCAGCTCGGTCAGCACCGCGGTCACCCGCGGCCCGGGCCGGTCCCCGTCGAACACGGTGGTGCCGTCCAGGTCCACCGCCAGCACCACCCGCTGCCCCGACTGACGGCCGGTCAGCTCGGCCCGCCGCCGCAGCAGGCCGCGTGCCCTCAGCTCGGGCACCAGCGCGCCGAGCTGCTCGCCCAGCGCGATGCCGTCCTGCTCGCAGGCGTCGTCGATCCACGCGACCTCGGCGACGGCCCCGGTCGGCGCGGCCACCCCGTCGGCCACGGCCAGGCAGGCGCCCAGCCCGTGCATCGGCCGCCAGGACCGCAGCAACAGCCCCGTCTCGCTGGCCAGGTCCCGAGCCAGCGGTACGCCGAACTCGCTGGCCCCGTGCCTGCGCACGGCCAACAGCAGGCCACCGCGCAGGACCACCGCTGCCGCCGTGTCGACGGTGTCCATCCATCCCCCTGGGGCCTCGTCCCAGGTGTCACGATAACAATGCGTCCACCGACCGATAACCCACCGTTAAGGCGGTGCGAGGTGATCCCCGCCACCAGGGCGGGACTCGAACGCCCCAGAGCGGGACTCGCGGGTTGCCCGGCGTGTCCCGCTCTGGGGGTGGTGAGTCCCGCTCAGGAGTGGTTGAACTCCGGCGGGCGCTTGTCGATGAAGGCCGCCATGCCCTCCTTCTGGTCGGCCGTGGCGAAGGTGGCGTGGAAGATCCTGCGCTCGAAGCGGATGCCCTCGGCCAGGGTCGTCTCGAACGAGCGGTTCACGCTCTCCTTGGCCATCATCGCGATCGGCAGGGACATGCCCGCGATCGTCGCCGCGACCTTGTGCGCCTCGGTCAGCAGTTCGGCCGCGGGCACGACCCGGGACACCAGCCCGGCCCGCTCCGCCTCCTCGGCACCGATCATGCGACCGGTCAGCACCATCTCCATCGCCTTGGCCTTGCCAACGGCCCTGGTCAGCCGCTGCGAGCCGCCGATGCCCGGGATGACCCCCAGCTTGATCTCGGGCTGGCCGAACTTGGCCGTGTCGGCGGCCAGCAGCACGTCACAGAGCATGGCCAGCTCGCAGCCGCCGCCCAGCGCGTAGCCCGCGACCGCGGCGATCGTGGGCTTGCGCGCCTGGGCCAACTGGTCCCAGGCGGCGAACAGGTCGCCCGCGAAGGTGTCGGCGTAGGTCTGCGGCTGCATCTCCTTGATGTCGGCCCCGGCCGCGAAGGCCTTCTCCGAGCCGGTGATCAGGATCGCGCCGATGCCCGGATCCCGCTCGTAGCCGGTGACCGCGTCCAGCACCTCGGTCATCAGCTGGGTGTTGAGCGCGTTGAGGGCCTCGGGCCGGTGCAGGGTGATCACCCCGACCCGGTCCACCTGCTCGGTGCGGATGGTCGTGTACTCGGTCATGCGCTGCGCTCCCTGATCGCGGTGACGATGGCGGAGAAGTCCTGGCCCCCGCCACCCTGTTCGGCGAAGCGGCGGTAGACCTGCTCGGCGAGGCTACCGAGTTCGGCGTCCACCCCGGCGGAACGCGCCGCCGAGGCCGCCAGCCCCAGGTCCTTGAGCATCAGCGCGGTGGCGAAGCCGGGCCGGTACTCGTTGTTGGCGGGACTGGTCGGCACCGGGCCGGGCACCGGGCAGTTCGTGGTCAGCGCCCAGCACTGGCCCGAGGCGGTGGAGGCCACCTCGTAGAGCGCCTGCTCGCTCAGCCCCAGCTTCTCCGCGAGCACGAAGGCCTCGCTCACCGCGATCATCGACACGCCGAGGATCATGTTGTTGCAGATCTTCGCGGCCTGCCCGGCGCCTGGCTGTCCACAGTGGACGACCTTGCGCCCCATGGCGGACAGCACCGGCTCCGCCAGCGCGAAGTCCTCCTCCCGCGCGCCGACCATGAAGGTCAGCGTGGCGGCGGTGGCGCCGACCACCCCGCCGGAGACCGGGGCGTCGGCCGCGCGGTGGCCCGCCCGGACCGCGGCCTGGTGCGCGGCCCGCGCGTCGGTCACGTCGATGGTCGAGCAGTCGACGAACAGGGTGCCGGGTTTGGCGTGTGCCAGCACGGACTCGTAGCAGTCCAGCACGTGCCTGCCGCTGGGCAGCATGGTGATCACGACCTCGGCATCGCGCACGGCCTGCACCGGGTCGGTCGCGGTGCCCAGTCCGGGCAGCACGTCGTAGCCGGTGACCTCGTGGCCCGCCGCGGCCAGGTTGGCGGCCATCGGGCCACCCATGTTGCCCAGCCCCAGGAATCCGATCCTCACCGCTGCTCCCCCAGTCCCAGTTCGGCCGCCCCCAGCACGGCGAAGTACCGGTCCACGTCGGTGACCTGCTCCAGGGTCGACGGGGCCCACTTCGGGTCACGGTCCTTGTCCACGACCTGCGCCCGGATGCCCTCGACCAGGTCGGCGGAGTCCAGGCAGGCGGTGGACACCCGGTACTCCTGGTCGAGCACCGCCCCGAGGCCGGGCAGCGCCCTGGCCTGGCGCAACGACCGCAGGGTGACCTTCAACGCCGTGGGCGACTTGCCGCTGATCGACTCGGCGGCCTCCTTCGCCGCGGGCTCACCCAGCTCGTGCAACCGGCTCAGGATCTCCTCGACCGTGTCGGCCGAGTAGCAGGCGTCGATCCACTCGCGCTGCTCGGCCAGCTCACTGGCGGGCGCGTCCACCGCGTGCTCGGCCACGGCCTGCTCGGGTCCCTTGAGCGCCAAGGACTCCAGGAAGGCGGGCAGCCGCCCGCTGGGTACGAAGTGGTCGGCGAGTCCACAGTGGATCGCATCGGCACCGGTGGCCACGCTCGCGGTCAGCCCCAGGTGCGTGCCCAGTTCGCCCGGGGCACGCGAGAGCAGGTAGGTGCCGCCCACGTCGGGCACGAAGCCGATGCCCACCTCGGGCATGGCCAGCTTGGTCCGCTCGGTGACCACGCGCACCGAGCCGTGCGCCGACACGCCGACCCCTCCGCCCATCACGATCCCGTCCATGATCGCGACGTAGGGCTTGGCGTAGTTCGCGATGTGGTGGTTGAGCAGGTACTCGTCCCGCCAGAACGCCAGCGAGGCCCGGTTCCCGGACACGGAGTCGGCGTGGATGGACCGGATGTCCCCGCCCGCGCACAGCCCGCGCTCGCCCACGCCGGTGATCAGCACGGCGCGCACCTCGTCCTCGGCCGCCCACTCCCCCAGCGCCACGTCGATCTGCTGCACCATGGCGTGGGTCAGCGCGTTGATGGCCTTCGGCCGGTTCAGCACGATCCGGCCCAGCCCGCTGTCCCTGCGCAGCAACACGTCCTCGGTGTCCATCACGCCGCTCCCGTCAACCCGCGTGACACGATCACGCGCATGATCTCGTTGGTGCCCTCGAGGATCTGGTGCACCCGCAGGTCCCGCACCAGCTTCTCGATGCCGTACTCGGCCAGGTAACCGTAACCGCCGTGCAGTTGCAGCGCCCGGTTGGCCACCGCGAACCCGGTGTCGGTGGCGAACCGCTTGGCCATGGCGCACAATTCCACCGCGCGCGGGTCCCCGGAGTCCAGGGCCGTTGCCGCCCGCCACAACAGGGTCCTGGCCGCCTCCAGCTCGGTGTCCATGTCCGCCAACTGGAACCTCAGGGCCTGCGAGCGGATCAGGTTGGTGCCAAAGGCCTTGCGGGTCTCCAGGTAGGCGATCGCCTGGCGCAGTGCGGCCTGGCCGCCGCCCAGGGAGCAGGCCCCGATGTTGAGCCGCCCGCCGTTGAGCCCGCGCATGGCGATCTTGAACCCGTCGCCCTCCGCGCCCAGCCGGTTGGCCACCGGGACCCGGACGCCATCGAAGATCACCTGCCGGGTGGGCTGGGCGTTCCAGCCCATCTTCTTCTCGTTGGGGCCGAAGGACAATCCCGGCGAGCCCTTCTCCACGACGAGCGCCGAGACGCCGCGCGCCCCGTTGCCCGAGGTGCGCACCATGACCACGTACACCTCGGAGGTACCCGCCCCGGAGATGAACTGCTTGACCCCGTCGACCACGTAGTGGTCCCCGTCACGCACCGCCCGGGTGCGCAGAGCGGCGGCATCCGAACCGGCCTCGGGCTCGGTCAGGCAGTAACTGCCCAGGGACTGCATGGAGCACAGGTTGGGCACCCAGCGGGCGCGCTGCGCGTCGTTGCCGAAGGTGTCGACCATCCAGGCGACCATGTTGTGGATGGACAGGTAGCCCGCGATGGACGGGCAGCCCGTGGCCAGCGCCTCGAAGATCAGCGCGGCGTCCATCCTGGACAGTCCGCTGCCGCCGAGGTCCTCGCGCACGTAGACCCCGCCCATGCCCAGTTCGGCGGCCTTGCGCAGCACGTCGACCGGGAAGTGCTTGTCCTGGTCCCACTGCACGGCGTTGGGCGCCAAGTGCTCCTGGGCGAACTCCGCGGCGGTGGCCGCGATGGCCCGTTGGTCCTCGCTGAGGGTGAACACCGGGCTCACGCCATCGTCGGGATAACGAAGCTGGCACCCTGCCTGGTGCCCGCTGGCCAGCGCGTGGTGACCGTCTTGGTCTTGGTGTAGAACCGGATCGAGTCCGGTCCGTGCTGGTTGAGGTCGCCGAACCCGGACCGCTTCCAGCCGCCGAAGGTGTGGTAGGCAACGGGAACCGGGATCGGCACGTTGACGCCGATCATGCCGGTGTCCACCCGCCGGGTGAAGTCCCGCGCGGTGTCCCCGTCCCTGGTGAAGATCGCCACCCCGTTGCCGTACTCGTGCTCGGTGGGCAGCCGCAGCGCCTGCTCGTAGTCGCCGGCGCGCACGATGGACAGCACCGGGCCGAAGATCTCCTCGCGGTAGATCCTCATGTCCGTACCGACGTTGTCGAACAGACTGCCGCCGAGGAAGAATCCCTTCTCGTGTCCGGGCAACACGAAGTCGCGGCCGTCCACCACCAGTGCGGCGCCTTCGTCCACACCGGACTGGATGTACTCGCGGACCCGGTCCACGGCCTGACGGGTGACCAGCGGCCCGTAGTCGGCGGTCTCGTCCTGGGAGGTGCCGATCTTCAGCGCCCGCACGCGCGGGATCAGCTTGTCCAGCAAGGCTTCCGCGGTCTGCTCGCCGACCGGCACGGCCACCGAGATCGCCATGCAGCGCTCACCGGCCGAGCCGTAGCCCGCGCCGATCAGGGCGTCCACGGCCTGGTCCAGGTCCGCGTCCGGCATGATGATCATGTGGTTCTTGGCCCCGCCGAAGCACTGCGCGCGCTTGCCGTGCGCCGCGGCGGTCGAGTAGATGTACTGCGCGATCTCGGAGGAGCCGACAAAGCCCACTGCCCGCACACGGGAATCGGTGAGCAGCGTGTCCACGGCCTCCTTGCCGCCGTTGACCACGTTGAACACGCCCGGCGGCAGACCAGCCTCCAGGAACAGCTCGGCCAGCCGCAGCGGCACGGAGGGGTCGCGCTCGGAAGGCTTGAGCACGAAGGCGTTGCCGCAGGCGATCGCGGGGGCGGCCTTCCACAGCGGGATCATCGCGGGGAAGTTGAACGGGGTGATGCCCGCGACCACGCCCAGCGGCTGGCGCAGGGAGTGCACGTCGATGCCGGTGCCCGCGCCGTCGGTGAACTCACCCTTGAGCAGGTGCGGAATGCCCGCGGCGAACTCCACGACCTCGAGCCCGCGCTGGATGTCCCCGCGCGCGTCGGGCACGGTCTTGCCGTGCTCGCTGGCCAGCAGCCTGGCCAGCGGGTCCATCTCGCGCTGCACCAGGTCCAGGAAGCGCAGCAGCACGCGCGCGCGGCGCTGCGGGTTCCAGGCGGCCCACTCCTGCTGAGCCCGCTCGGCGTCGGCGATGGCCGCCTCGGTCTCGGCCCGGTCGGCCAGCGGCACCCGCGCCTGGACCTGACCGGTGTTGGGGTCCCACACGTCACCGAAGGCACCAGAGCTGCCCGGAATGTGCTTGCCACCAACGAAGTGCGTCAATTCGCGCATGACTGCCATGCGTGTCTTCTCCATCCTCGTGGACAACACGTGACGGCCACGGCCGGTGTCTGACTCCCGGGGCTGCACCCGGTCACAGTGGCGGGACCGCGCTGGACTCGCACCAGCTTCCCTGCACCGCGGCTCGATTTCGGACCATAGAGTAGGACGTCCGACTATGTCGATGCCGACTGTCGGAACCCTGAGGAGATCCCGGTCACCCCGCGCCGACACACCGCCATCTTGGGTTGCGCACGAGAGCCCACCCCTACATGTAGTATCTGCCGCGTCGATGGTTCGCCGGGCGCTCAACCCGGCGAGGCAAGAGGGAACCCGGTGCGAATCCGGGACTGCCCCGCAGCGGTGAGTGGGAACGACCGCCGTCAGACAGCACTGGGCGTGAGCCTGGGAAGCGACGGCCAGTAGGTCCGGGTACGCCCGGCCGCCCACGAGTCCGAAGACCTGCCATCGGTGTGCGCGCCACCGGCGCGCACGTCCGGTGTCCCGAGGGAGGGCAGCGTGCACAGGTCGCGGCCGCGCCGCGCACTGACGCCGCACCCGCTGGAGACCGGGCCTTTGGTCGGATCGAGCGAGGAGACCGGCGTGACCCAGTTACCACCCACGGGCTGAGCCCGGCTCCCCGCACTCCCCCACTTCACCGGTGGCCGCCGTCCTGGCCACCGGGCGTACACACCTGCCCTGAACAACCTGGAGCTCCCTCATGTCCGTGCAGTCCGAGGCGGGCGGCCGACTGGCCGCCGCCGGCGACACACCCTCGACGGTGCACGTCATCCGCCGCAACGGCGACGTGTCCGCCTTCGACCCCGCCAAGATCTCCACCGCGCTGGCCAAGGCCTGGCTCGCCGTGGAGGGCGCCGAGGCGGGCGCCTCCTCCCGGGTCCGCGAGGTGGTCGCCGAGCTGACCGGCCAGGTCGAGCTGGCACTGATGCGCCACGCCGGGCCCGAGCGCCCGCTGCACATCGAGCAGATCCAGGACCAGGTGGAGCTGGCACTGATGCGCGACGGGCACCACAAGGTGGCCCGCGCCTACGTGCTGTACCGCGAGGAGCACGCCAAGGCCCGCGAGGTGGAGCCGCAGGCGGCGCCGAGCCGCCCGGCGATCTCGGTGCGCCGCCCCGACGGCACGGTCGAGCCGCTGGACGCCGGCCGCCTGGAGCTGGTGATCACCGAGGCCTGCGCCGGACTGGAGGCGGTCTCGGCGGCGGCCGTGCTGACCGAGACCCGGCGCAACCTCTACGACGGCATCACCGCCGAGGAGCTGACCCTCGCGCCGGTGATGGCCGCGCGCACGATGGTCGAGAACGACCCGAACTACTCGCTGGTCAGCGCCCGGCTGCTGCTGGACAAGGCGCGGGCCGAGGCGCTGAGCTACCTCGCCGGCCAGGCGCGCACCGCCAGCCACGCGGAGATGACCGGGCTGTACCCGGGCTACTTCGCCGAGTTCGTGGCCAAGGGCATCGAACTGGGCCAGTTGGAGCCCGAGCTGGGCACCTTCGACCTGGCCCGGCTGGGCGCCGCCCTGCTGCCCGACGGGGACCTGCGGTTCCAGTTCCTGGGCCTGCAAACCCTGTACGACCGCTACCTGCTGCACCACGCGGGCACCCGCTACGAGCTGCCGCAGGCGTTCTTCATGCGGGTGGCCATGGGCCTGGCGCTGCGCGAGGACGACCGGGACGCGCGCGCGATCGAGTTCTACACCCTGTTGTCCAGCTTCGACTTCATGTGCTCCACGCCGACGCTGTTCAACTCGGGCACGACCCGCCCACAGCTGTCCTCCTGCTTCCTGACCACCGTGGACGACGACCTCACCAGCATCTTCCACGGCATCAGCAACAACGCCCTGCTCTCCAAGTACGCGGGCGGGCTGGGCAACGACTGGACCCCGGTGCGCGGCATCGGCGCGCACATCAAGGGCACCAATGGGTCCTCGCAGGGCGTCGTGCCCTTCCTGAAGATCGCCAACGACACGGCGGTCGCGGTGAATCAGGGAGGAAAACGGAAGGGCGCGGTCTGCGCCTACCTGGAGACCTGGCACGTGGACATCGAGGAGTTCCTCGATCTGCGCAAGAACACCGGTGACGACCGGCGGCGCACCCACGACATGAACACCGCGAACTGGGTGCCCGACGAGTTCCTGCGCCGGGTGCGGGCCGACGGCCAGTGGACCCTGTTCTCCCCCGACGAGGTGCCCGAGCTGCACGACAGCTACGGCAACGTCTTCGCGCAGCGCTACCGCGAGTACGAGGCCGCCGCCGACCGCGGTGAGATCAAGGTGTACCGCAGGGTCAAGGCCAAGGACCTGTGGCGGCGCATGCTGACCATGCTGTTCGAGACCGGCCACCCGTGGATCACCTTCAAGGACCCGTGCAACCTGCGTTCCCCGCAGCAGCACTCGGGTGTGGTGCACTCCTCCAACCTGTGCACCGAGATCACCCTGAACACCACGGTCGATGAGGTCGCGGTCTGCAACCTGGGGTCGATCAACCTGGCCCAGCACGTCACCCCGGAGGGCATCGACCACGCCCGCCTGGAGCGCACGGTCCGCACCGCGGTCCGCATGCTGGACAACGTGATCGACGTGAACTTCTACACGATCCCGGAGGCACGCCGGTCCAATCTGCGCCACCGCCCGGTAGGCATGGGCCTGATGGGCTTCCAGGACGCGCTCTACACCCTGCGCCTGCCGATGAGCTCGCAGGAGGCGGTGGAGTTCGCCGACCGCAGCATGGAGGAGATCAGCTACTACGCGATCTCGGCCTCCACCGACCTGGCCGAGCAGCGCGGCCGGTACGAGTCCTTCGAGGG
This sequence comes from Kutzneria viridogrisea DSM 43870, assembly GCF_000525635.1. Taxonomy (NCBI): domain Bacteria; kingdom Bacillati; phylum Actinomycetota; class Actinomycetes; order Pseudonocardiales; family Pseudonocardiaceae; genus Kutzneria; species Kutzneria viridogrisea. The sequence continues at coordinate 3,627,913 of NZ_CP007155.1, read as the reverse complement.
TTCCCTGTGGAGCCAGGGCATTCTGCCGATCGACTCCATCCAGCTGCTGGCCGACGCCCGCGGCGCCGACCTTGAGATGGACCGTTCATCCACTTTGGACTGGGACAGCCTGCGCGAGCGCGTGCGCACCGTGGGCATGCGCAACTCCAACGTGATGGCCATCGCGCCCACCGCGACGATCGCCAACATCTGCGGGGTCGGCCAGTCCATCGAACCGCTCTACCGCAACCTGTACGTGAAGTCGAACATGTCCGGTGACTTCACCGTGGTCAACCCGGACCTGGTGCGCGACCTCAAGCGGCTGGGCCTGTGGGACGAGCTGATGATCAGCGACCTGAAGTACTACGACGGCAGCCTTGGCTCGATCAGCCGGGTGCCCGCCGAGCTCAAGGCGCTGTACGCCACCGCCTTCGAGGTGGACAGCTCCTGGCTGGTGGAGGCGGGCTCGCGCCGCCAGAAGTGGATCGACCAGGCCCAGTCGCTCAACCTCTACATCGCGCAGCCCTCGGGCCGCAAGCTGGACGCGATCTACCAGCTGGCCTGGCTGCGCGGCCTGAAGACCACGTACTACCTGCGTTCGCAGAGCGCCACGCACGTGGAGAAGTCCACCCTGCGCGGCACCGACGGCAAGCTCAACGCCGTCTCCCCGGTCGCGGTCCCCGTGCCCGAGGCCCCCGTTGCCTGCTCCATCACCGACCCCGACTGCGAGGCCTGCCAGTGACCATCGACATGACCGGCCTGGGCAGCATCGACCGCTCGGGCGGACGGGTGTCCGTCGACGAGAAGGCGATGATCAACTGCCGCGCCGACGTGAACCAGCTGCTGCCGCTGAAGTACCACTGGGCCTGGGACAAGTACCTGGCCGGCTGCAACAACCACTGGATGCCCACCGAGGTGTCCATGCAGGCCGACATCGCCCTGTGGAAGTCCGCCGAGGGGCTCACCGCCGACGAGCGGCTGATGATCAAGCGCAACCTGGGCTTCTTCGCCACCTCGGAGTCCCTGGTGGCCAACAACATCGTGCTCGCGGTGTACCGGCACCTGACCAATCCCGAGTGCCGCCAGTACCTGCTGCGCCAGGCCTTCGAGGAGGCCGTGCACACCCACACCTTCCAGTACATCTGCGAGAGCCTCGGCCTGGACGAGGGCGAGCTGTTCAACATGTACCGCGAGGTGCCCTCGATCACCGACAAGGCCGCGTGGGCGCTGGACTACACCCAGCACCTGGAGGACCCGGAGTTCCGCACCGGCACGCCCGAGAACGACCAGGCGTTCCTGCGCGACCTCGTGGCCTTCTACGTGATCTTCGAGGGCATGTGGTTCTACACCGGGTTCGCGCAGATCCTGTCCCTGGGCAGGCGCAACAAGATGGTGGGCATCGCCGAGCAGTACCAGTACATCCTGCGCGACGAGTCGATCCACCTGAACTTCGGCATCGACACGATCAACCAGATCAAGATCGAGAACCCGCACCTGTGGTCGGAGAGGTTCCAGCAGGAGGTGCGCACCATGCTCGCCGAGGCCTGTGAGCTGGAGGTGGCCTACGGCCGGGACACCATGCCGCGCGGGGTGCTGGGCATCAACGCCGAGCTGTGCGAGCAGTACATGCACTTCATCACCAACCGGCGCTGCGCCCAGCTGGGCCTGGAGCCGGTGTTCGGCCCCGCGGAGAACCCGTTCCCGTGGATGTCGGAGGCGATGGACCTGAAGAAGGAGAAGAACTTCTTCGAGACCCGGGTCATCGAGTACCAGAGCGGCAGCTCGCTGGACTGGGACTGATCTCCACTGACACGGCGGGGGCGCACGCGTCCCCGCCGTGTCGGCACGCTCAGCTCGAACAGGGGTCCACGGGGGACCCGTCGCCGACGTAGTTCGCCCACTCCTCGTTGCTGATCGGCGTGCCCCTGGTTTCGCAGACCTGCTTGGCCACGGCCTCGACGTCGTTCTGCCACACCGAGTTCGGTGCGTTGGCCACGCCCGCGGCGACACTGCCGTCGACCGGGTTGAACGCCACCGCGGTGACGTTGTCGGTCGGACCGGAGAAGGTCGCGGTCTGCACCGGGACGCGCGGATCGCTGATGTCCCAAGTGGACACCGTGCGGTCCCAGCTGGCGCTGGCGAGGCGCTTGCCGTCGGCGCTGAGCGCCACGGAGGTGACGGTGTTGGTGTGGTCCTTGAGCGTGCTGAGCACCGAGGGGTGCGCCGGGTCGCTGACATCCCACAGCTCCACCGCGTGGTCGTCGCCCGCGGTGGCCAGCAGGTGTGCGTCCGGTGTGAAGGCGATGCCGCGGATCGGCGCGGCCTGCGAGGTGGCGATGCGCGCCCCCGCCACCGGGTGCAGCGGGTCGCTGACGTCCCAGATGCGCGCGCTGCCGTCGTAGCTGCCGCTGGCCAGGGCCGCCCCGTTGCCGCTGAACACCACGGAGCTGACCACGTCGCCGTGCTGGGTCAGTGGCTGGCCCAGCGGCCGCACGGCGGTCGGGTCGGACACGTCCCACAGCCGGATCTGGTGGTCGTCCCCGGCGCTGGCCACCATGCGGCCGTCGGGGCTGAACGCGACGGACTCCAACTGCCCGGAGGAGGCCGGGATGGTCGCCAACTGCCGGGCGTGCGCCGGGTCGGCGATGTCCCACAGCCGCACGTTGTGGTCGTAGCTGGCGCTGGCCAGGGTCTTGCCGTCGGGGCTGAACACGACCGAGGTCACGGCATTGGTGTGCCCGTCCAGGGTGGCCAGCGCGGCCGGGCGCAGTGGATCGGTCATGTCCCACAGGCGCACCTTGCCGTCGTAGTGGCCGCTGGCGAGCACCTTGCCGGTCTTGTCGTACCCGATGGCCCAGCCCGACTGCGCGTGCCCGTTGACCTCGGCGGCCCGCACGTCCCACACCGTCACCGCCCAGTTGGCCGCGCCGGTGACGATCCGGGTCCCGTCGGGGCTGAACACGACCGCCCGCACCGTCGCGGGCGCGGTGAACGAGGCGACCTGTAGTTGTGCGGCCACGTCCCACAGGCGGGTTTCGTGATCGTCGCCCGTGGCGGCCACGGTCCTGCCGTCGGGACTGAACGCCACCGCCTCCAGGAAGCTGGTCGCCTCGGTCAGTTTGGCCTTGAGCGTTCGGTCGGCGGTGTTCCAGAGCCGGACGGTCAGGTCGTAGCTCGCGCTGGCCAGCGTCGTGCCGTCGGGACTGAACGCCACGGCGGTCACGGCGTTGGTGTGGTCGGTCAGGGTGGCGACCGGACTGCCGTCGGCTGCGTTCCACAGTCGGACCGTGTTGTCGTACGCCCCGCTGGCGACCAGCTTGCCGTCCGGGCTGAACGCCACCGAGGTGACCGCCTTCGCGTGCCCGGTGAGCGTGGCCGCGAGTTGGATGTGCGAGCCGTCGACCCGCCAGAGCCGGACGGTCTTGTCGGCGCTGGCGCTGGCCAGCAGCTTGCCGTCCGGGCTGAACGCGACCGCGACGACGGTGTCGGCGTGGCCGCTGCCGGTCGCCAGCGCCACCGGGCTGTGCGGATCGCTCACGTCCCACAGCAGGACAGAGCCCCCGGCCACACCCGCGGCGAGGCGCCTGCCGTCAGCGCTCAGCGCCACCCCGTAGGCGGCGGTCGGGGTCCGCACCGTGCTCAGCGCGGTCCGGGACTTGCCGTCCCACAGCCGCACCGTCTTGTCCTTGCTGGCACTGGCGATCAGGGTGCCGCTGTAGGCGAGGGCGGCCACGGCGTCGGTGTGCCCGAGCAGCCTGGTCGCCTCGGGCGCACCGGAGGTGGTCAGCAGGCTGCTGCGGGCCTCGGTGGTGGGCGAGATCCGGTACGCCGCAAGGCTGAGCTGCGCGGCCAACGCAGGGTCGGCCCCCCGCAGCGAATTCGCGCGCAGCGCCACCTGGCGCGAGGTGGCGTTCGCGCGCTCGTCCAACGCGGTGCTCCGTTCAACGAGCGCGAACACCGTGGCGGAGACCGCGACCAGCAGCAAAACGGTCAGCGCGGCCACCAGTTGGCGAAGGCGCCTGGTCCGGCGCACGGCGGTCTGCTGCTCGGCCTCCTCCCGGCGTGAACTGGCGTCGAGCAGTTCCCGCTCGACCGGGGCCAGCGCGCCCTCGTCGGCCAGGTTGTCCGCCCAGTTGCGCGCGATGACCAGGCGGGCACCCCGGTACAGCGCCGAGTCGTCGCGGCCCTCGCGCTGCCAGGACTGCGCGTCCTGGGCCAGCTGCTGGTGCAGCCGCAGGCCCTCCCGGTCGTCGGCGATCCACTGCCGCAGCCGGGGCCAGGACCGCAGCAGCGCCTCGTGGCTGATCTCCGCGGTGTTCTCATCCAGGGTGACCAGGCGGGCCCTGGCCAGCGCGTCCAGTACGGCGGCCGCTGTCTCCGGGTCACCGGAGCTCTCGATCAGGCTCGTGCGGTCCACGCGCCACCGAGTGACCTCCACCCCCTCCCCGACGTGCACCATGCGCAGCAGCATCCGGCGGACCAGGTCCCGCCCGAACGGGTCAAACCGCTCGTAGGTGGCGTCCGCGGTGGTGGCGATCGCCCGGTGGATGCCGCCGACCCCGGCGTAGCCGTGCAGGGTCAGCCGGTTGCCCTCGCGGACCTGCCAGGTCGCCAGCAGCGTGTGGGCCAGCAGCGGCAGGATGCCGCCCGCGTCCTCCTCGGCGCCCAGGTCGCGCAGCAGCAGTTCGCTCAGGCCGGGCTCCAGTTCCAGCCCGGCCAGTTCCGCTGGGCGCTCGATGGCCTCGCGCAGCTCGACGGCGGTCATCGGCCCCACCACCAGTGAGCGCTCCAGCGAGGCCACCAGCTCCGGGTAGCGGGCGCAGTGGCCGTAGAAGTCGGCGCGCACGGCGAGGACCACCGACGCGGGCGCGGCGGGCGGCGCGCTCAACGCGCTCAGCGCCCGTACGAAGGTCCGGCGCTCGCTCTCGTGCTCGCACTGGGTGAAGAGCTCCTCGAACTGGTCGATCACCACGACCAGCCGCTCGGTACGCGCGTTGTCCCCGTCCGCCAACAGGTCCCGCAGCTCGCTGGACTCCTCCTTCACGAGGTGCAGCACCTCGGTCACCGGCCTGCCGGTGGCCTGCGCCAGCGCCGAGGCCAGCGCCTCCACCGGCTTGTTGCCCGGGGTGAGTAGCAGCCAGGACCAGCGCCGGGGCGTGGCCAGGTCCATGCCCTCGATCGTGGGCACCAGCCCGGCGCGCAGCAGGGAGGACTTGCCGGAGCCGGAGGCGCCGACCACGGCGATCGGGCCGTCCGCGCCCAGCCGGTCCACCAGGGTCGCGGTCAGCTGCTGCCGTCCGAAGAAGTACTGCGCGTTGCCGACCGAGAAGGCCATCAGGCCCGGGTAGGGGCTGCGGGTGGTGCGCGGCCTTGCCGGGCCCTGAGGTTCGGGGTCCGGTGCGGCGGCGGGCGCGTGCCGGGTCACCGGGCGCGCGGCCGGACCGCCCAGGCCCGGGTCGCTGTCCAGGATGCGCTGGTACACCTGCTGCACCTCGGCGCTGGGGCTGACCCCGAGTTCCTCGGCCAGCATCCGGCGCAGCCGGTCGTAGTGCTCCAGCGCCTCGGCCTGCCGCCCGCCCCGGAACAGCGCGACCATCAGCAGCGCCCGCATCCGCTCGCGCAGCGGGCGTTCCGCCACCGCGGCGGCCAGGTCCGCGACCACATCGGACTCGCGGTCCAGTGACAGCAGCGCGTCGGCGCGGTCCTCCACCGCCGACAGCCGCAGTTCCTCCAGGTGCTTGCGCTCGGTCTCGGCGAACGGGCCGGGGATACCGGCCAGCGGCTCGCCCTGCCACAGGCTCAGCCCCTTGTCCCACTGGGCGATCGCCGCGACCACGTCGTTCTCGGCGCGCAGCCGGGCCGCCTGCTGGAAGGCGTCCTCGAACTGCCACACGTCGTGGTTGTGCGGTTCCAGTTCCAGCCGGTAGCCGGAACCGACGCTGGCCAGCACCGAGTTCTTGGCGGAGGTGCGCTGCTCACCGGCCAGGCTCTGGCGCAGCATGGAGACGTAGGTGTGGATGATGCCGCGCACGCTGCCGGGCGGCTGCTCACCCCAGACCCCGTCGATCAGCTCGGTCCGGGAGACGACCTGGTTGCGGCGGATCGCCAGCTGCACGAACACGGCCCGCTGCTTGGGTGGCCCCAGTTCCAGCTCACGTCCGTCCATGGTCGCGCGGACCACGCCGAGCAGGTTCACGTGCAGCATTTCCGGAGTCTATTCCGGAAGTCGCCACTCTGATCAAGGTTTCGCAACGGTTGTTCCCCGTGCGTGTTCGTAATGACTCTCACGTTTCCCGGTGCGCCACAGACAGCGGGGCTCGCGGGTGGTCCACCCGCGAGCCCCGCTGTCCGCTACTCGACCTACAGGGACACGCCCTGGTCGCGGGCGACATCGGCCACCAGCTGGCGGATGCGCAGCACCTGGCCGCCGGTCAGCTCTGGCATGCGCTCCAGCAGGGTCTCGGTCAGCTCCACGGAGAACCCGGAGCCCCCGCCCGACCCGCTCGGCCGACGACCGCCGACGGCGCGGACGTCCACGGCCTTCAGGCCGCGGTTGCCCTCCTCGATCTCGAACTCCACCGCCGTGCCCGGCTTGAACGCCGACTTCTCGTCCAGCAGGTCGTTGGCGTGGACGAACACGTCCTCACTGCCCGCATCGGGCGCGATGAACCCGAAACCCCGATCGTCGTCGAACCGCAAAATCCGCCCGGTAGCCACCTGCACCACTCTCATTCCCACATGTCCACTACAGCCCGTTGACTGTACCCACGCTCAGCCGCAGGTCGCCCGCTGACCTCCCGACTTCCAGCAGGTGAGGACCCGTGTCCTGCCGCCACCCGCCGACCCCGCTGTCCCAGACCCGGGTGGCGTCACCCGGCACGGTGACCCGCGCCAGCACCGACTCACCCGGTTCGGCGTGCACCTGGGCGAAGCCGACCAGCCAGCGGGCGGGCCGGTTCGGATCGGGCTCGCCGGGGGCGCAGTAGACCTGGACCACCTCGCGCCCGGCGCGCGGCCCGCTGTTGCGCAGCTCGACCTCCAGCGTGCGGCTCGCGGGGTCGAAGCGCGCGGACTCGTAGGTCCACTCGGTGTAGCCGAGCCCGTGGCCGAACCAGTGGGCCGGGGCCGTGCCCGCCCGCTGCCACGCCCGGTAGCCGATGAACACGCCCTCCTCGTAGTGGAGCACGCCCTGCTCGGGCTTGACCCGCACGACCGGGGCGTCGGCCAGGCGTGCCGGCCAGGTGGTGGGCAGCCGCCCGCCGGGTTCGCGGGCGCCCAGCAGCACCTCGGCCAGCGCCGTGCCCGCCGCCTGGCCGGGGAACCAGCTGAGCAGCACGGCGCCGGTCTGCTCCAGCCAGGGCATCTCCACCGGCGACCCGGCGTTGACCACCACGACGGTTCTGGGGTTGGCGGCGGCCACGCGGCGCACCAGCTCGTCCTGGCGGCCGGGCAGCGCCAGGTCGGTGCGGTCGAAGCCCTCGCTCTCCACCTCCTCGGTGGTGCTGACCACGACCACCGCCACGTCGGACTCGCGGGCCACCGCCACGGCCTGCTCGATCTGTGCGTCGGGCCCCGGCCCCGGTGCGGCGTGACCGAGCGCGGTCACCACGAACACGAACGGGCCAGCGCCGCCCTCGGCCAGCGTCAGGGGATGCAGCAGCAGGCTCACCCGCACCGTCTCCCCGGCGACCAGGTCGGTGCGGAACCGCCGTTCGCTCAGGTCCATGGCGGCGGTGAACGGGTCGTCCCCCTCGGGCAGGCTCACCCCGTCGAACAGGACGCGGCCGTTCACGGTCAGCACCGCCTCGCCCAGTCCGCGGAAGCCGAACTCGTGCGAGCCGCCGACCTCGGGGGTGAAGGTGCCGGTGAACTCCACGGCGCGGACCCGCTCGGCGTCCACCGCCTCGGGCACCTCGCCGATCCAGGTCAACCCGGCCTCGGGCACGGCGTAGGAGGCCAGCTCGGCGCCCGCACCGTCGCGGGCGACCAGCGTGAGCTCGAAGCCGTCCCGGGCAGGCGGCAGGGTGGTGCGCGGGTCGGCACCCACGCAGTAGCGCACCTCGGCCCCGGGCAGCACCGCGCGCAGGCCCGCCAGCGGAGACACGACCTCGCCGGGGAACACCGTGGCGCTGCCGCCGCCCAGGATCCGCGCCTCGTCGGCGGCGGCACCGATCACCGCGACGGTGCGCAGGTCCTCGGCACGCAGCGGCAACAGGGCGTTGTCGTTGCGGACCAGCACCGCCGAGCGCGCGGCGACCTCCCGGGCCACCTCGTTGCCGTCGAGTTCCTCGGGGGCGGTGAACCCGGAGGGCACCCCGTCGAGCGCGCCCACCCGTGCCGCCAGCAGCAGCACGCGGGCCACCATCGTGTCCACGACCTGTTCGGGCACGGCGCCCTCGCGCACGGCCTGCGCCAGCGCGGGCCCGTACACCGTGTGCGGGCCGGGCATCGCGAGGTCCATGCCGCCCAGCGCGGCGCGCACGGTGTCCCGCGCGGCGGTCCAGTCGGACACGATCACCCCGTCGAAGCCCCACTCCGCCCGCAGCACCTCGTTCTGCAACCGGGCGTGCTCGGTCATGGTGGAGCCGTTGACCCCGTTGTAGGCCGCCATCACGCCCCAGGGCCGGGCCTCCCGCACGATGATCTCGAACGGGCGCAGGTACAGCTCGCGCAGCGTGCGCTCCTCGGCCCGCACGTCCACGGTGTAGCGCTCGGTCTCGGAGTCGTTGGCCACGAAGTGCTTGACGGTGGTGGCCACCCCGCCCTCCTGCACACCCCGCACGTAGCCCGCGCCGATCAGCCCGGTGAGCAGCGGGTCCTCCGAGTAGCACTCGAAGTGTCGCCCGCCCAGCGGGGTGCGGTGCAGGTTGACCGTGGGCGCCAGCAGCACGTGCACGCCCTTGCGCCGGGCCTCCTGGGCCAGCAGCCGACCGGCTCTGCGGGCCAGCTCGGGGTCCCAGGTGGCCGCCAGCGCCGTGGGGCTGGGCAGCACCACCGAGGGGTCCTCGGGGGTCCAGCGCACCCCGCGCACGCCCACCGGGCCGTCGGACATCACCACCGAGCGCAGGCCGATCTCGGGCACCGCGGGCAGGGTCCAGATGTCCTGACCGGCCAGCAGCCCTGCCTTGGTGTCCAGGTCCAGCTTGCCGACCAGCTCGGCGATCGTGGCGTGCTGCTGCATCCGGCGACTCCTCGGCGTGGTGTGGGCGACTGGGGTCCACCTTGGCACGGACCACCGACAACCCGCTCGTGCCCGTGTCATGAAAGTGCCGTTCGGGACATCTGGTGTCGCAAACGGCACTTTCATGACACGCCCGGCCACTAGGATCGATCGACGTGGCCACGGGGAGGCACTCCAGCGCGCGGGCGGTGCTCATGACGCTGCTCGGCGAGTACGTACTGCACCACGACCGTCCGATGTGGACATCAGTTTTCGTGGACGCCTTGGCACGACTGGACATCGAGGAGAAGTCGGCCAGGCAAGCGCTCTCCAGGACGGCCGCGGCGGGCTGGCTGGAGTCCGAGCAGGTGGGCAGGCGGGCGCGCTGGTCGCTGAGCGCGGCGGCACGGGAGATGCTGGAGTCGGGCACCCGCCGCATCTACGGTTTCGGCACCGACCCCACCGAGTGGGACGGCCGCTGGCTGGTGCTGCTGGTGTCGGTGCCGGAGAGCAGGCGGGACCTGCGCAACCAGGTGCGGACCCGGTTGGCCTGGGCCGGACTGGGTTCACCCGAACCGGGGGTGTGGATCGCCCCGGACACCGCGCGGGAACCCGAGGTGCGGCGCATCCTGGCGGAGTTGGGCCTGACCGGCAGCGCGCGCTCGTTCACCGCCCGCTACGGCGGTATCGGCCAACAGGAGCAACTTGTCGCCGACGCCTGGGACCTGCGGGCGCTGGCCGAGGGCTACGCGGAGTTCACCGGGGAGTTCTCCGCGCCAGTCACCGATTCGGGTGACGCGGTGTGGAAAGCGCAGACCCGGCTGGTGCACCGGTGGCGAGCTTTTCCCGCGCTGGACCCGTGTTTGCCCGCGCGGCTGCTGCCCGCGGGCTGGCCGGGCGCGGCCGCGCTGTGGCTGTTCCAGCGCAGGCACGAGCAGTGGCACGAAGGCGCTCAGCGGAGGTGGCGGGAAATCCTTGCCTCGCACGAGGAACCGGGAACGTGACGGCCCCAACACCGCACGGCGGGTGAATTCCGGGTAAACTCCCTCGTTGGCCCGCACAGGTGATGCTGAGATGGACAGTCCACAGTGGACTTCCTAACCACCGGACGCCGGGCGAACCCGGTGTATCGGAGAGGCTGGATGACCGCAGTTCACCCCCCGCACGAGCTCGTCGAGACCTGGAGCGGGCCCAAGGCCCTGTTCCGCGCGGGCGCCACCACGGCGCCGCGCACCCTGCTGGACGTGCTGGCGCAGACCGCGCGGTTGCACCCCGCCGCGCCCGCCGTGCACGACGGCACCACCACCCTGACCTACCGCGCGCTGGCCGCCGAGGTGGACCAGCTGCGCGCCCGGCTGGCCGCCGAGGGCATCGGCGTCGGCGACCGCGTCGGCGTGCGCGTGCCCTCGGGCACCGTCGACCTGTACGTGTGCATCCTGGCCGTGCTCGCGGCGGGCGCCGCGTACGTGCCGGTGGACGCCGAGGACCCCGAGGAGCGCGCCGAGCTGGTGTTCTCCGAGGCCGACGTGTGCGCCGTGCTCGGCGAGCACCGCGCGCTGACCCGGCGCGGCACCCCGATGGGCGCGGTCGGCTCCCCCGGCCTGGACGACGACGCCTGGATCATCTTCACCTCCGGGTCAACCGGCAAGCCCAAGGGCGTCGCGGTCTCGCACCGCAGCGCCGCCGCCTTCGTGGACGCCGAGGCCCGGCTGTTCCTCACCGAGGAGCCGATCGGCCCCGGCGACCGGGTGCTGGCCGGTCTCTCGGTGGCCTTCGACGCCTCCTGCGAGGAGATGTGGCTGGCCTGGCGGCACGGAGCCTGCCTGGTGCCGGCGCCGCGCTCGCTGGTGCGCACCGGGGTGGACCTGGGCCCCTGGCTGGTGGACAACGAGATCACCGTCGTGTCCACGGTGCCGACCCTGGCCTCGCTGTGGCCCGCCGAGGCCCTGGAGGAGGTGCGCCTGCTCATCTTCGGCGGTGAGGCCTGCCCGCCGGAGCTGGCCGAGCGGGTGGCCGTGGAGGGCCGGGAGGTGTGGAACACCTACGGCCCCACCGAGGCGACCGTGGTGGCCTGCGCCGCGCAGCTGACCGACCAGGGGCCGGTGCGCATCGGCCTGCCGCTGGACGGCTGGGAGCTGGCCGTGGTCGACCAGCAGGGCGAGCTGGTGCCGATGGGCGAGAGCGGCGAGCTGGTGATCGGCGGGGTGGGCCTGGCTCGCTACCTGGACCGCGCCAAGGACGCCGAGAAGTTCGCCCCGCTGCCCGCGATGGGCTGGGACCGCGCCTATCGCAGCGGGGACCTGGTCCGCGCCGAGCCGGAGGGCCTGCTGTTCCTGGGCCGCGCCGACGAACAGGTCAAGCTGGGCGGCCGGCGCATCGAGCTGGGCGAGGTGGACGCCGCGCTACAGGCGCTGCCCGAGGTGATCGGTGCGGCCGCCGCCGTGCGCAACGGCACCATCCTCGTCGGCTACGTGGTGGCCACGCCCGAGTTCGACCAGGCCGCCGCCCTGGAGCGGCTGCGCGCGGCCCTGCCCGCGGCGCTGGTGCCGTTGCTGGCGGTGGTGGACACGCTGCCCACCCGCACCTCCGGCAAGGTGGACCGCAACGCGCTGCCCTGGCCGCTGCCCACCTCCGCCGACGCGCCCGCGCTGGCCGGTACCCAGGGCTGGCTCGCCGAGCAGTGGGGCGCCGTGCTCGGCGTGGCCCCGGTCGAGGCCGAGGCCGACTTCTTCGCCAGCGGGGGCGGCAGCCTGGCCGCCGCGCGGCTGGTCGGGCTGATCCGCCAGCGCTACGCCAGCGCCTCGGTCAGCGACATCTACCAGAACCCGACCGTGCGGGCGATGGCCGCGCGGCTGGACGAGTTCGACAGCGCCGCCGCCAGCAAGCGCATCGTCACGCCGACCCCGCGCAGCGCCGGGCTGGTGCAGACCCTGCTCCTGCTGCCGCTGTTCACGCTGGTGGGCCTGCGCTGGACCGTGGCGCTGGCCGCCGCGGGCAACCTGCTGTCCCTGTTGGACGGCTTCACCTGGCTGCCCACCGTGTCCTGGTGGTGGGTGCTGGCGGGCTGGCTGGCGCTGGTCCACCCGGCCGGTCGCACGCTCATCGCCGCCGGTGGCGCGCGACTGCTGCTGCGGGGCGTCAAACCGGGCAGCTACCCGCGTGGCGGCGGCGTGCACCTGCGGCTGTGGTTCACCGAGAAACTGGCCGAGTTCACCGGGGCCAGCGAGCTGACCGGCGCCTGGCTGACCCGCTACGCCCGCGCGCTGGGCGTGAAGGTGGCCGAGGAGGTGGACCTGCACTCGCTGCCCCCGGTGACCGGCATGCTCAAGCTGGGCAAGGGCTGCGCGATCGAGCCCGAGGTGGACCTGTCCGGGCACTGGCTGGACGGGGACCTGCTGCACATCGGCAAGATCCGGGTGGGCGCGGGCGCCACGGTCGGCGCGCGCAGCACCCTGTTCCCCGGGGCCCGCATCGGCAAGCGCGCCGAGATCGCGCCCGGTTCGGGCGTCACCGGCTCGGTGCCCGCCGGTCAGCGCTGGGCCGGGGTGCCCGCCAGCCGGGACGGCAAGGCCACCCGGCGCTGGCCCGCCAGCCGCCCGGCCCGGTTCCGCCGCTGGCAGTGGGCCTACGGACTGACCACCGGCGCGCTGTCCCTGGTGCCCGTGCTGGCCACGGTGCCCGCGCTGGCCGTCGTCGGCCTGTTCCTGCGCGGCGCCACCTCGGTGTCCTCCGCACTGGGCGGCGCCCTGCTGGCCGCGCCGCTGGCGACCCTGGCCTGGCTGGCCGCCTACGCGCTGGTCGTGCTCTGCGCGGTCCGGCTGCTGAGCATCGGCCTGCGCGAGGGCTACCACCCGGTGCACAGCCGGATCGCCTGGCAGGCGTGGACCACCGAGCGGCTGATGGACCTGGCCCGCGTGGCGCTGTTCCCGTTCTACGCCAGCCTGTTCACCCCCGTGTGGCTGCGGGCGCTTGGCATGAAGGTCGGCCGCAGGGTCGAGGCCTCCACGGTGCTGGCGCTGCCCTCGATGACCACCGTGGGCGACGGCGCCTTCCTCGCCGACGACACCCTGGTCGGCTCCTACGAGCTGGGCGGCGGCTGGCTGCGCATCGGCGAGGCGCGCATCGGCAAGCGCGCGTTCCTGGGCAACTCCGGCATGACCGCGCCGGGCCGCTCGGTGCCCAACCGCGGGCTGGTCGGCGTGCTGTCGGCCACCCCGAAGCGGGCCAAGGCGGGCAGCTCGTACCTGGGTATGCCGCCGATGAAGCTGCCGCGCGCCGTCGAGGAGGGCGACCAGAGCCGCACCTTCAAGCCGCCGCGACGGCTCGTGATCGCCCGCGCGCTGGTGGAGCTGTGCCGGGTGCTGCCGGTGATGGCCAAGTTCGCGCTGGCCGTGCTGACCGTGGCCGCCGTGGAGACCGTGGCGAGCCGGTACGGGTTCACCGTGGCGGGGCTGGCGGCCGGGCTGCTGCTGGTGGCCGGTGGCGTGCTGGCCTGCCTGCTGGCGATCGCCGCGAAGTGGCTGCTGGTCGGCCGGTTCCGCGCGGTCGAGCACCCGCTGTGGAGCTCCTTCGTGTGGCGCAACGAGCTGGCCGACACCTTCGTCGAGGTGCTGGCCGTGCCGCTGCTGGCCGGCCGGGTCGGCGGCACGCCCGTGATGTCACTGTGGCTGCGCGGGCTCGGCGCGCGCATCGGGCGCGGCGCGTGGGTGGAGACCTACTGGCTGCCCGAGGCGGATCTGGTCGACATCGGTGCCGGAGCGGTCGTGAACCGGGGGTGCGTGGTGCAGACCCACCTGTTCCATGATCGGATCATGCGCATGGACGAGGTGCGACTGGAGGACGGGGCGACCCTGGGCCCGCACGGCATCGTGCTGCCCGGGGCGGGGATCGGCGCGGGGGCCACCGTGGGCCCGGCGTCACTGGTGATGAGGGGCGAGCACGTGCCGTCGGACACGCGCTGGCTCGGCAACCCGATCTCCGCCTGGCGGACAAAGCGGTGAACGCGCAGCGCAAGGCCCCGGCCGCAGTGGCCGGGGCCGATCGTGGCATGGACTCCTACCTGCCCGAACACGGCAACGGCGGCTACCAGGTCCGGCACTACGACCTGGACCTGGACTACCGGCTCGGGCCGGGCCGGCTGTCGGGCCGCGCGCGGATCACCGCGGCGGCCGGTCCCTCGCTGTCGGCGTTCAGCCTGGACCTGGAGGACTCGTTCAAGGTCGGCCGGGTCACCGTCTCCGGCAAGGCCGCCCGCTACACCCACCGCGGCGGCAAGCTGCGCGTGCGCCCGGCCAAGCCGGTGCCCGCGGGCGCCGACTTCGTGGTGGACCTGCGCTACGTGGGCACCCCGGTGCCGGTGCGCAGCGCGCACTGGGGCGAGATCGGCTGGGACCAGCTCACCGACGGCGTGATCGTGGCCAGCCAGCCCATCGGGGCGCCCTCCTGGTTCCCCTGCAACAACACGCCCGCCGACAAGGCCGCGTACCGGATCTCGGTCACCACCGCCACGCCCTACACCGTGGTGGCCAACGGGGTGCTGGTCTCGCAGCGCACCAACGCCAGCACCACGACCTGGGTGTACGAGAGCACCGCGCCGATGGCCGCGTACCTGGCGACCGTGCAGATCGGCCAGTACGAGCTCGTGGACCTCGGGCCTGCCCAGCGCGCCGCCGTGCCGGGCAGGCTGCTGCCGGTGTTCGGGCACGACTTCGGCAGGCAGCCGGAGATGATGTCCGCCTTCGAGGCCCTGTTCGGGCAGTACCCCTTCGAGGAGTACACGGTCGTCGTGGTGGACGACGAACTGGACGTGCCGATCGAGGCCCAGGGCCTGTCGGTGTTCGGCACCAACCACGTGGACGGCTACCGCGGCGCCGAGCACCTGGTCGCGCACGAGCTGGCGCACCAGTGGTTCGGCAACAGCCTGACCGTCGCCGACTGGCGGCACATCTGGCTCAACGAGGGCTTCGCGACCTACGCCGAGTGGCTGTGGTCGGAGTGCTCCGGCGGCGTGCCCGCGGCCGGGCTGGCGGCCCGTTCTCGCTCCGAACTGGCCCGCCAGCGCCAGGACCTGCGGGTCTCCGACCCCGGCGCGCGCCGCATGTTCGACGACCGGGTGTACCAGCGCGGGGCGCTCACGTTGCAGGCCCTGCGCGTGGAGGTCGGCGACGACGCGTTCTTCGCCCTGCTGCGCGAGTGGACCCTGGTGAACCGGCACTGCACCGTCACGACCGAGCAGTTCACCACCCTCGCCCAACGCCACACCGACCGTCCGCTGGCGCCCCTGTTCCGGCGCTGGCTGCACGAGACCCCGATGCCGCTGGCGTAGGTCGCACGCAGGCGTTGACCAGTGGCGCGTACGGCGGGGCGGTGCTGGGCAGGCCGCGGTGCACCATCACCTCGCCCGCGGCAGCGCCCAGCGCCTCCAGTGCGCCCACCTCGACGTCCGTGGCGCAGTGGCACAGTGCCCAGTAGGCCCCGATCGCCCCGATCGGGGATTCGCGACGAATGGGGGTCATCACCAGGCTGCGCACGAATGTCGGCCGATAGGCCTTCTGCGGGATTCGCGAGTCCACGCGGATGTCCGGGATGACGACGGTCTCCCCGTTCAGCATCGCCCAACCGCTGATGCAGTTGGCCGCCGGGAATCGCATCCCCTTCCACAACGGGCTCATCGAGTCCTCATCCAGGTAGTAGCACTGGTCGCCCTCCAGCAGCACCATGGTGGCACCGTGCGCGTTGACCGCCCTGCGGGCGGCGCAGCGCACGATTTCCTGGACATCCTCCAGGGTTTTCGCCTCGCCGAGTTGACAGATTGCCTGGTCGATCACATCGTCCGCGTTCGCCGCCACTGCCGTTCTCGATTCGCTTCACAAACCCGAGACACATGGGTGATCGACTACTTTTGACAAACCGAACAAGACGACTTGATTGAACCTTGCACAGCTTCAGCTGCGCCAGTACCGCCATGAGTGCTGGCCAGAAGTTCCCATTGTCCAGTTGTCGACAACCTGCGGAGTGCTAGTCCTCAGCGACGGCTGCCGCGGCATTGACCAGACCGTGGCCGAAGTAGCTGGTCTGGCCGTCACGGGTGACGCAGGGCGAGCCGGTCGGGCAGGCAGCGGGCGTGGCGGTGCGGAACAGTTGCGCCTTGATCCGTTCGGCGCTCCAGCGCGGGTGCTCGCTGGCGATCAGCGCGGCCACACCGACGGTGTGCGGGGCCGACATGGAGGTGCCGCTGGCGGGGCGGTAGCCGTTGCCGGGCCACGTGGACCAGGTCCGCACGCCGGGTGCGGCCAGCGCGACGGGCCCGATGCCGTAGTTGGAGAAGCTCGCCTTGGCCAACTTCTCGTCCACGGCGCCGGTGCCGATGACCCCGGGCAGTTCGTGCGGCAACCGGATGCACTCGTTGCTGATCTCCCGGTGCACCGGGCTGCTGTCGTACGGGCTCTCGTCATCGGTCTTGCGGTTGGTCAGGTCGATGCCCGCGTTGCCCGCCGAGGCCACGACGAGCACCTCGTTGCGCTGCGCGTAGGACACGGCCCGGCCCACGGCGAGCCGGATCGCGGCCTGGTCCACCTGGTCGGGACAGCTGTAGCGCCACGGGTTGAGCCGGTAGCTGTTGTTGACCACGCGGAACCCGTGCTCGGCGGCCCAGACGAAGCCGCACACCATGCTCTCCGGGGTCTCGGTGTCGTCCAGTTCGGCCATCTTCACCGCGGCCACCCGCACGTCCGGCGCGATGCCCACGACCCCGAAGCCGTTCTCGGCGGCGGCGATGGTGCCCGCGACGTGCGTGCCGTGGCCGTCCAGGGTGGGACGCCACGCCCCGCGTCCCCGGTCGGCCCAGCCGGACAGGCAGGACACGGAGTTGCGCGTGTCCACGGCCTCCGCCAGGTCGGGGTGCGTGTCGTCCACGCCCGTGTCCAGCACGCCGACGATCACGCGTCGGCTGCCGGTGGTCACCTCGTGCGCCTTGGCCAGGCCCAGCGCGGGCACGTCCCAGGCCGTGCCCTCGGCGGGCGGCGGGGTGCTCGGCGCGGCGGGCCCGGTGTACTCCAGGTCCCGGCGTGGCGCGAACCAGCCCGCCGCGATCTTGGCGGTGCGGGTCGCGCCCACGGCCGCGATCCCAGGCGTGGCACGGACCTTCGCGGCGAAGTCCTCGCGCGCGGAGTAGGCCACGAGGACGCCGACCTGCGGGTAGGCCGACACCACCGTGCCGCCCGCGCCACGGATCACGCGCTCGGCCCGCCAGGTGCTGAGCCGGTCGGCGCCGGTCACCACCACGTGCGGCAGCACCAGTTGGCCCGGGTCGGCCGCCGCGGCGGGCTCGCTGGTGGGCGCGGGTTCGGCCTGCGCGACCGGGGCCGCCAGCAGCAGTCCGATCGCCGACAACACAGTCAGGGTGCGGGTCATCACGGCGCGCAGCCTAGGGAGGACCGGGACAAATCGCATCGGCTGAACGTATGTACTATGTGGTTCGTACTTTCGTGGGAAGGGATTCACCGTGCGCGTGGACATCTGGTCGGATCTGGTGTGCCCCTGGTGCTACGTGGGCAAGCGCCGGTTCGAGCGCGCGCTGGCCGAGTTCGAGCACCGCGAGCAGGTCGAGGTCGTGCACCACTCGTTCCAGTTGGACCCCGGCTTTCCCGCTGGCCAGTCCAAGCCCCAGGTCGAGGTGCTCAGCGCCAAGTACGGCATGTCCCCCGCCGAGGCCGAGGCGGTGGAGGCGAACATGGAACGGACCGCCGCCGAGGACGGGCTGGACTACAACCTGACGGGCATCCGCACCGGCAACACCGTGGACGCACACCAGCTGGTGCACCTGGGCGCGCGGGAAGGCTTGGCGGACAAGGTGATCGAGCGGCTGTACCGGGCGCACTTCACCGAGCAGCGGTCCCTGTTCGACCACGACTCGCTGGTCGCGCTGGCCGAGGAGGCGGGGCTGGACTCGCGGGAGGCCCGCCGGGTGCTCACCGAGGGCACCTACGCCCAGGCCGTGGCCGAGGACGGGCGGCAGGCCCAGCAGCTGGGTGCCACCGCCGTGCCGTTCTTCGTGATCGACGAGCGCTACGGGGTCTCCGGCGCGCAGCCCGCCGAGCTGTTCGGCAAGGCGCTGACCCAGGCCTGGCAGGAAACCCGAGGCTAGTGCGGTGTCCGGCAACCCTCGGACACCGCACTAGATCCAGCGCTCCTCGACGGCCTTCAACGCGAGCTGGAAGCGGCTCGTCGCTCCGGTGACCGCCATCAGCCGCTCGATCCTGCGGGTGACGGTCCGCCTGCTGATGCCGAGGTTGCGCGCGGCGATCTCGTCGGTGGCCCCGGCGGCGAGCAGCCTCAGCAGCTGCCGCTCGCCGGAGTGGATCCCGTGCGTCGAGCCGCCGGTTCCGGTCAGCGGGGTGGCCACCCGCCAGCACGCCTCGAACAGGGCGGCCAGCGCGGGCAGCAGGCTGCACCGGCGGACTAGCAGGGCGGTGCGGTTGTAGTCGGAATCGGCTGAGCTGAAGGAGACCAGCGCCACCCGGTCGTCGACGATCATCAGCTTCACCGGGACCGAGGCGACCACCCGCGCCTGCTCCCCGGCGGCGATGCACGGCTGGATGTTCTGCCGGTACCGCTGCGCGTCCTCCACCGAGGCCTGGGCGTAGACGACCCGGTGCACCACCCCGCGGGCCAGGTTGGCGATCTCGGCGGGGTTGTCGTAGCTGGGGGCCCCGTACGGCGCGGTGTCCAGCGCGCGCACCCGGTGCACGGCGCTCTGCTGCAACTCGATCACCGCGCGCTGCACGGTGTCGTCGGTGAGGACCTCGACCACCTCGGGTCCGGCCACCACCCCGGTGCCGCGGCGGTAGGTCTCGTAGCGGGCGATGGCGCTGTGCGCGGCGACGGCGAACTCGGCCTCGCGGCGACGGGCCAGCAACGCGAGCGCGGAGGCCGGGTCGAGCGGGGACACGGCCTGCTCCGGCGCGGGCAGGGTCGCCATGCCGAGTTCGGCCAGGTCCAGCACGGCCCCGCGGACCCCGTCGACCGGCCGGTCCAGCTCGGCGGCCAGCGCCTCCGGTGTGCGGGCCCCGCTGTGCAGCAGGTGGGCGTAGACCTCGGCGGCGAACTCGCCCAGCCCGAGGCTGTGCAACTGAAGCGGCAGGGGCTCCAGGGCGACCACGTCCCTTCGACATCCGTGGCGTGTCAGCGCCAGTGGCGCACAAGCGCCACCACCCGCCTCGCGCCGAGCGTATAACCATCACAGCGCACACATTCCCTGATTGCCAAGACGCATTCCCTGCACGACAGATTCCGATTCAGTGGGCCACCGTGCGCAGCCCTTCCCTGCACTGAAGGATGATCAATGTTCAAAACTGTTGTGGGCAAGGCCGTGCTCGCGGCCGCCATTTCGACAAGCCTCGTCGCCCTCGCTCCCACCGCATCCGCGGCTCCCGCGCCGCTGCACGGAATGGGGGCCAAGACCGGCCACTCGCATTCCCACCGGACGGCGCCCGCGGCCGCCCCGGCGCGCGCGGCGGCGCTGGCCGCCGCCTCGGCACCGGCCAGCTGGACCCTGGCGGACTACGCGCTGACCCCCGGCGACCAGGGCCAGGTCAACTCCTGTGTGTCCTGGGCCATCGCGCACAGCGCCATGGGCCTGCTGGAGAACGAGCAGGGCATCACGGGTGGCCCCAACGCGCCGATGTACAGCTACGCCCAGCTGGTGCGCGGCCAGAACGTCGGGACCTGGCCGGAGGACACCCTGGACATCGCCTACAACCAGGGCATCGACTCCGAGTCCGACTACTGGCAGGGCGACTACGACTACACGACCCAGCCAACGAGAGCTCAACGCGCGAACGCGTGGAACTGGCACATCTCCGGCTACAGCAACCTGCGTACCGGGAGCGGATTACGGACCGATGTCCAGAATGCCATTTCCCAGGGGAACCCGGTCATCTTCTCCTTCGACGTGTACCCCTCGTTCGACAAGCTGAAGGGCCAGGCCGCGCGGGATTACAGCTACCGGCCCGGCGCCAGCGAGAAATCGGTGGGCAGCCACGAGGTGACGATCATCGGCTACAACTCCCAGGGGGTTCGCGTGGAGAACTCCTGGGGCACCGGCTGGGGTGACGGCGGGTTCGTCAACCTGTCCTGGAGCTACCTCACCAGCGCAGTGCTGGACGCGCACAGCGTGGGCGCCCTCGTGACCTCCTGAGGCCGTGGCCGGTGGTGGGCCCGCCCGCCACCGGCCGACCGGGCTCAGTCGGTCCAGATCGGGGCGTGCCGGTCGGCCCAGCCGCACTGGGCCTCCAACTGGGCGCTGAGCGAGATCAGCGTGGCCTCGTCGGCGGGCCGCCCGGCGAGCATCACGCCGATGGGCAGGCCGTCCTCGGTCCAGTGCACCGGCAGCGAGATCGCGGGCTGACCGGTGACGTTCTGCGCCGGGGTGAAGGGCACGAACTGCTCGGCGCGGGCGAACTCCTCCGCGGGGTCGCCGGTCTCGGTGAACCAGCCAGCGGGCCGGGGTGGCAGGGCCAGGGTCGGGCAGAGCACCACGTCGTACTGCGCGGTCTGGTCGAGGATGGTCCGCGCGGCGGTCTGCACGGCACCGAGCGCGGCGGCGAACTGGGCAGCGGTCACGGACTTGCCGTGCTCGCGCAGGGTCCTGGTCACCGGCCGCAGCGCCTGCTCCGACTCGGGCGGCACCGGGACGCCGACGGCGAGCACCGCCCACAGCGTGAGGAACAGCCCGCTGAACTCCGGGCCCACCGGGTAGGTGATGTCCTCCACCACGTGCCCGGAGTCCGTGAGCAGGTCGGTGGCGATCTCGCAGGCCCGCACGCACTCGGGGTCGACCGGCACCCCGGTCGGCGCCGCGGTGAACCGGCCGATGCGCAGCCTGCCCGGCTCGCGCTCGGCGTAGGAGGCGAAGCTGTCGGCGGGCCGCGAGATCGGCACCAGCGCGCCGGGCGCGTAGTCGGCCAGCACGTCGAGCGTGGCAGCGGCGTCGCGCACGGTCCTGGTCAGCATGCCGCGCACCGACAACCGGCCCGCGTCGCCGGGCATCGGCCCGCCCGAGACCCGTCCCCAGGAGGGTTTCAGGCCGACCAGCCCGCACACGCTGGCCGGGATGCGGATCGAGCCGCCGCCGTCGCTGCCCTGGGCCACCGGCACGAACCCGGCCGCGACCGCCGCACCCGCTCCCCCGCTGGAGCCGCCCGCCGAGTGGTCCAGGTTCCACGGGGTGCGCGTTTCGATGCCCAGGTCCGTGGCGCTGTGCGGGGTGAGCCCGAACTCCGGGGTAGCCGTCTTGCCCAGGCTGATCATGCCCGCCCCGGCCAGCGCTTCCACCACGTGCGCGTCCACCGGGGGCACGAACTGGGCCATCGGCGCGCTGCCGAAGGCCGTGGGCACGCCCGCGGTGATGTCCAGGTCCTTGATCGCCGTGGGCACGCCGTGCAGCGGGGGCAGCTGCTCGGCGGGCGTGTCCAGCACCGCCTGCTCGGCCGCGCGGGCCTGCTCGCGCGCGGACTCGGCGGTGACCGTGACGAACGCGCCCACCTTGGCGTCCAGGCGGGCGATCCGGTCCAGGTGGTGCTCGACCAGCTCCACCGGGCTCACCTCGCGGGAACGCACCCGCGCGGCCTGCTCCAGTGCGGTCAACTCGTGCAGCTCTGCCATCAGCACATGTAAGCCGATGCACACACCGCGTGCAATAGTGCGTGCACAGATGCTCGCAATAGACTGCCCACATGCGGCACCGGTGGAGCAGGCAGACCATCCTCGACGCGGCCGTGGAGCTGGTGTCCAACGCGGGCGGCGTCGACTCGTTCAGCATGCGCAAGCTGGCCGCCGAGCTGGGCACCGACTCCTCCAGCCTGTACCGGCACTTCCGCAACCGCACCGAGCTGCTGCTCGCGGTCATCGACCACGTGCTGATCCAGGCCATGGCGGGCTACCAGCGGCGCGGGGACTGGCGCGAGCGGATCACCGAGGTGGCGCTGCGCGTGTGGGACGCACACGCCGCACTGCCCCAGCTCGCCGCGGACTTCAGCCGCTACCCCGCCAGCGGGCCGGGCACCCGGCTGGTGATCGAGGAGCTGTTGCAGGCCCTGCACGACGCCGGGGTGCCCGAGGAGCGCGTCCCCGAGTGGTACCAGCGGCTGGCGACGATGGCCGTGTCGCTGATCTCCGCGCACGCCGCCGCCCGCACCCGTGGCCCGCGCGAGGTCGAGCAGGGCCTGGAGACCTTCCGCGTGATCACCCTGGGCGCCGACCCGGTCGGTTTCCCCGCGCTGGCCCGCTACGGCCCGCGCATCGCCCCCGTCGGCTTCGACCGGGACGGTTTCCGCGCCACCGTCGAGGTGCTGCTGGACTCGGTGCCCGCGGGCCGTGGGTAGGCTCGGTGGCATGAGCATCCTGGACGTGGAGCTGCGCACCCTCGACGGGCAGACCACCACCCTGTCCGCGCTGGGCGGCAAGGCCCTGCTGATCGTCAACGTGGCCTCGAAGTGCGGGCTCACCCCGCAGTACGCCGGACTGGAGCGGTTGCAGGAGCGCTACGCCGAGCGCGGGCTGACCGTGGTCGGCTTCCCGTGCAACCAGTTCATGGGCCAGGAACCGGGCAGTTCCGAGGAGATCGCCACGTTCTGCTCCACCACCTACGGGGTCACCTTCCCGATGATGGAGAAGATCGAGGTCAACGGGACGGACCGGCACCCGCTCTACGCCGAGCTGACCGCCAGCGCCGACGCCGAGGGCACCGCCGGTGACGTGCAGTGGAACTTCGAGAAGTTCCTCGTCACCGCCGAGGGCTCGGTGGCCGCCCGCATCCGCCCCCGCACCGAGCCCGAGGACCCCGCCGTCATCGAGGCCATCGAGAAGGCCCTGGCGGGCTGAGGCCGTATGTCATGAAGGTGCCGTTCGCGGCGTTGAACGCCGCGAACGGCACCTTCATGACATGTCAGTACGGGTCGGTGCGGCTCAGCTCTCCGGGGTGGCGGCGCCGACCTTCGTCTCGTTGTTGACGAAGATCTGCTTGCCGTCCCAGCGGATCGAGAACAGCATCGGCTGCTTGACCTTGGAGTTGTCCTTCTTGGTGATGTGCGCGTCGGCCACCACCACGTAGACATCGCCACCCTTGGACTGCACATTGCTCAGGCTGATCGACTGCATCGAGCTGGCCAGGGTGGACTTCCAGGCGCTCTCGCTCCCCAGCTTGGCCTGGTAGTCCGGTGTGTACATGGCCCACGCAGCGGCCAGGTCACCCGAGGGGAGCTGCGAGTACAGGTCGCGCACGAGCTGCACGCTCTGCTCAGCCGTCGGATCGCTGGTCACCGGCTGGCGAGAGGGCAGCGTCGATGCGGTCGTGGACGGCCCGCTGGTGGCCGAGGTGCCGCCGCCCTGGGAACCGCCACCGGTACCGCCGTTGTTCTGCTGCTTCGAGTTGAGCATCTGCACCACGAGCACGCCGACCACGGCGGCGGCGACCACGGCCAGGGCCACGCCGATGGCGGCGCCGCGGTTGAGCTTCGAGGGCTCGGGCTCGCCCACCGGGCGCTGCTGCGGGGGACGCACCGGGGGCAGCGCGGCGGTGCTGGTGGCCCGCGAGGGCGGCTGCTGGCGCGGCGGCGGGGGCTGGTGCGGGCGCTGCTGGGCGGCGACCGTGGCGGGCGCGGGCTGGTGGGCGACGAAGCTGGGGGCGTGCTGGCCGCTGGCGACCGCGCCCATGGCCTCGCGCACGGCGTTCATGTCCACCCGCTCGGTGGGCTCGGCGGCGAGCAGCTCCATCAGCGGGGTGGTCAGCAGGCCGGCCTGCTGCGGCGGGGTGATCTGCCCGGAGGCCACCTTGTGCAGCAGCGCCAACGGGTTGTCGCTCAGGCCGAACGGCGGGACGCCCTCCACGGCGGCGTAGACCGTGGCGGCGAGGGAGAACACGTCGGAGGCCGGGGTCGGGTCGTGTCCCTTGGCGATCTCCGGCGCGAGGTAGGCCGGGGTGCCCGCGAGCATGCCGGTCGCGGTGACCGTGCCATCGCCAGCGGCGCGCGAGATGCCGAAGTCGGTGATCTTCACCGTGCCGTCCTCGCCCAGCAACACGTTGCCCGGCTTGACATCCCGGTGCACGATGCCCGCGGCGTGCGCGGCTGCCAGCGCGGAGGCCACGTGCATGCCGATGCGGGCGGCCTCCTGCGGTGGCAGGCTGCCGCGCTCGTCGAGCACCGCGGACAGGCTCTTGGAGGGCACGTACTCCATGACCAGCCACGGCATGCCGTCGCCCTCGTCGACCACGTCGAACACCGACACGGCGTTGGGGTGCTGGAGCCGCGCGGCGATCCGGCCCTCCCGCATGGCCCTGCGCTTGGCCTCGTCGGCCTCGGCCTCGCTCTGCCCCGGCTGGAGCAGCAACTGCTTGACCGCGACGGTCCGGTACAGCAGCTCGTCGTGCGCCTGCCACACCACACCCATCGCCCCACTGCCGATCCGTCGGCCCAAGCGGTAACGCCCAGCGACTACCCGGCCATCGACGGTCACGCCATCTCCTCGTTCCTGGTTGCGTGCTCCCCGAAAGGGCACCGCGGCAAGCGGCTGCGACGGCGCGAAGCCGGCAAGGGGCAGCCGCCGTAGAGGATACCCACGCCCGTGCGGGCGGAGGCATTGACACGGCGCGAACCGGGGGTCACCGTTGCGCGCACCGCGGAATACCCGCGAATGCACGAGGTGGGTTCGATGAGACGAAGATCTGTGCGCGCCCTGGCCGCACTGTCCCTGCTGGGCCTTTCGGCCTGTTCGGTCAGCGCCGCTGAGCCATCCGCACCAGCGGGCGCGCTGACCGTGTGGTTGATGGCCGACAGCGCCCCGCCCGGCGTGGTCGCCGAGGTGAACAAGCAGTTCCAGACCCTGCACCCCGGGGTGCGGGTCACCGTGCAGACCATCGCCTGGTCCGGCAGGGCCACCCGGTGGGAGGCGGGCATGGCCAGTGCCACCCCGCCGGACGTGGTGGAGATGGGCAACAGCGACGTGGTCGCCTACGCGGTGGGCGGCAAGCTGACCGACCTGAGCGGCCGGGACTTCGAGAACTCCGAGACCTGGCTGGCCGGCCTGCGCGAGGCGGGCACCTCCAGCGGCAAGCTCTACGGCGTGCCCTACTACGGCGGCGCCCGCGTGGTCATCTACCGCAAGGACCTCTGGCAGCGCGCCGGCCTCGGTCAGCCACCCGGCACCGTGGCCGAGCTGCGCGCCGACGCGCTCAGGCTGATGGCCGCCAACCCGGCCCCCGACTTCTCCGGGCTGTCGCTGCCCGGCCGCTACCAGTACGCCGGTCTGTCCTTCGTGTTCGACGCGGGCGGCTCCATCGCCACCCAGCGGGACGGCAAGTGGGTGGGAGCGCTCTCCACGGCCAAGTCCGTCACCGGGTTGCAGAACTGGCTGTCGCTGGCCACCGCCGTGTCCCGGGTGCCCGCCGACGCCGACGAGACCACCAACGTGGACCAGCTGGGCACCGGCAGGGCCGCCATGGTCATCGGCCAGGGCTCCACCGCGGCGCAGGTCGCGCAGAAGTACCCGCAGCTGGGCGAGCAGCTCGGCGTGTTCCCGCTGCCGGGTGTGAGCGGACCGGCCCCGGTGTTCCTCGGCGGCTCGAACCTGGTGGTGCCCAAGACGACCCAGCGCACCGCGCTGGCCGCCGAATGGATCAAGCTGATCACCGGGACGCAGTACGAGGGGCTGCTGGGGCAGAGCGGGCTGGTGCCCAACAGCAGCGCGCTGTCGACCATGGTTGGTGGCATCACCGCGGTGGAGCTGGCCGCGGCCCAGCACAGCTGGTTCACCCCGGCCTCACCCCGCTGGTCGGCGGTGGACAACGCGAACATCGTGCAGAACATGTTCCAGTCCATCCGCAGCGGCTGGGTCACTCCCGCCGCCGCTGCGGCCACCGCGGACGAGAAGATCACTCAGTTGCTGAACTCCACCGGGTGAGCCACCTTCACGCCCACTTGTTGAGGTGCAGCACCTCGTCCAGGGGTTGCCGGGGTGCGGGCTTGAAGCCGGTGCCGGTGTGGTGGGCGGTGGGGATCAGGGCGCCCTGGTGCACGTCGGCGGGCAGCCCGAGGATCTCGGCGACCTCGCGCTCGTGGGCCAGGTGCAGCGTGGTCCACGCGGTGGCCAGCCCGCGAGCGCGGGCGGCGAGCATGTAGCTCCAGGCGGCGGGCAGCAGCGAACCCCACAGGCCCGCCTGGTTGCCCTCGGGCAGCCCGCCGCCGGGCACCCGCAGGCACGGGATCACCAGCACGGGCACCCGGCCCATCACCTCGGCCAGGTGCGCCACGCTGGAGTGCACCCGCTGCTGCACGGCGCTGCGCTCGGGGTCCTGCTCGTGCAGCCGCCCGGCGGCCCCCGGTGAGTCCAGGTACTCCAGGCAGGCCCGCCGGTACACCTGGCCCACGGCGGCGCGCTGGTCCGGGTCGGTGAGCACGAGCCAGTGCCAGCGCTGGGCGTTGGACCCGCTGGGCGCCTGCAGGGCCACCTCCAGGCAGTCGCGCACCACGGCCAGGTCCACCGGCCGGTCCAGGTCCAGCCTGCGCCGCACGGATCGGGTTGTGGTCAGGACGGCCCGCGCCGACATCTCGCTCATACACCTAGGACTACCAGCGGAAATGCCACCGCGTCCAGGTACCTGAACTGCGTTCACCGTGAAGCGCCACTACACGTGTTCGTGGTTGAATACCCGCACCGCCGCGTCCTGTCGTGCACCGAGGAGGACGCATGAAGCTCGCAGCCGCGCTCACCGCGCTGGTCATGAGCAGCACGATCCTGGTGGGTACCGCCTCGGCGGAGCCGCACCAGTGCCCGGTGGTCGCGCCGATGCAGGCCGCCGACGCCTACTGGGTGGCCAACGGCCCCGACCAGGCGAGCAACTCCTGGCAGAACGCCACCTTCCATGTGGGCAACCTGGCGTTGGTGCGCACCAGCGGGGAGTCCAACCACAAGACCCTGCCCTGGGCCCAGGCCAACAAGTTCGGGTTGCAGACCGACCCGAAGCGGCCGTTCTTCCCCGACTTCGAGGCGGCCGGCGAGGCCTACCTGGACCTGTACACCTACTTCCACCCGGACCCGCCGAGCCTGGCCGCGCTGCGCCAGCGGGTCGCCGAGGAGGTGGCCAGCGTGAACCAGGGCCACACCTCGTACTGGAACTACGTGGACGCGTTGAACATGGCGATGCCCTCCTTCGCACGGCTTGGCGTGCTGGACAACAGTGAGGCCGACCTGGCCGCGATGCAGAAGCTGTTCCACTACACCGAGAAGCAGGCTGGCGGGCACGGCCTGTTCGACGAGCGCACCGGGTTCTGGTGGCGGGACGCGGGCTTCGTGGGCACCAACACGTACTGGTCGCGGGGCAACGGCTGGGCGATCTCCGCGCTGACCAAGGTGCTGCAGGCACTGCCCGCCACCGACCCGCGCCGCCCGGAGTACGTGCGGGTGTTCACCAAGATGGCGGCGGCGCTGAAGTCGGTGCAGCGCGCGGACGGGTTCTGGAACGTCAACCTGGGCAACCCGCAGGACCACCCGGGTCCGGAGACCAGCGGCACCGCCTTCTTCACCTACGGCCTGGCCTGGGGTGTGAACGCGGGCCTGCTGCCGGCGGCCACCTACAAGCCGGTGGTGGACAAGGCGTGGACCGCGCTGACCACCAAGGCGTTGCAGCCCAGCGGTCTGCTGGGCTACGTGCAGGGCGTGGGCGCCAAGCCCTCGGACCACCAGCCGGTGAGGGCCACCGACACCGCCGCCTACGGGGTGGGCGCGTTCCTGCTGGCGGGGCAACAGGTCGCGAAGTCGACCACGGGCTGCTGATCAACCTCTACCATGCGCGCCATGACCCGCCGCGCGCTGATCATCGCCGTCGACACCTACGACCACAGCGGTCTGCGGCAGCTCGGCTCCCCGGTGCACGACGTGCAGGCGCTCACCGGGGTGCTGGGCGATCCTCAGCTCGGCGCGTTCGAGGTGACCGTCAGCCACAACCAGCCCGCGCACGTCATCCGGGGTGAGGTGGCCGACTTCTTCGCCACGGCCGAGCGGGACGACGTGCTGCTGCTGCACTTCGCCTGCCACGGCCTCAAGAGCGCCAACGGCGAGTTGTACCTGGCCGGTGCGGACACCGAGCCGCACCGGCTCACCGCCACCGGGCTGCCCGCCCGGTTCGTCAACGAGGAGATGACCGGCAGCCGGGCGAACCGGATCGCGCTGCTGCTGGACTGCTGCTACGGCGGGGCCTTCGCCAAGGGCACGGTGGTGCGCGCCGCCGCGGACGCCGTGGACGTGCAGGAGTCCTTCCCACAGCCGCAGGACCGCGGCCGAGTGGTGATCACCTCCACCACGGCGACCCAGTACGCCTTCGAGGGCGAGGCACTGGCCGGGTCCGGGCAGCAGCCCTCGGTGTTCACCAGCGCCGTCGTGCGAGGCCTGGCCACCGGTGAGGCGGACGCCAACGGGGACGGCGAGGTCGACCTCACCGAACTGTTCGACTACGTGCTCTCCCAGGTGCGGCAACGGACTTCGGCGCAGACCCCGAGCAAGTGGGAGTCCGGGGTGCAGGGCCGGATCCGGGTGGCGTGGACCCCCGCGGCCAGTCGGATCACGGCGCGGCCCGTGCCCGAGCAGTTGGCCGCGCAGTCGGCCGCCCCGCTGGTGGACGACCGGCTCGGCGCCGTGTCGCAGCTGCGCGCGATCCTGTTGGGCGAGGACGTGTCCGCGGCGGCCGGGGCGCTGGAGGTGTTGCAGCGCATGACCTCCGACGACAGCATCAGCGTGCAGACCAGTGCCGCCAACGCGATCGCCGAGGCCCAGCTGCGGCCAACCGTGCCGGGGGTGGACCTCACCGAGGAGCCGCAGCAGGTGGTGCAGCTGGTCGGATCCGCGCTGTCAAGGCACTTCCGGGCAACGACCACCGATCCTTGGCTGCGCATCGAGCAGTCCGGCACGGCGTTGCGGGTCACCGTGGACCCCGGCGCGCTGCCCGAGGGGTACGGGGAGCTGCGCGGGTCGATCTCGATCACGACGAAGATCGGGCAGTTCAGCGTGCCGGTGCTGTGCCGCCCCGCGGCCCGCTGGTGGCCACGTGCCACGGTCGGCATGCCGGACCTGGGCTTCGCGCGGCGCTGGCAGGCCCTCGCCGCGATCTCGGTGGTGCTGTGCGCGACCACGCTGGGCATCACCGGGGACATGCTGCACGCCTCCAGCCTGCTCGGTCTGCTCTACAACGTGCTGCTGTTCGGCCTGCTCGCCACCGGGCTGGTGCTGATGGAGCGCGAGGGCTCCCAGCGGGTCGTCGGCCACGGGATCGTCACCGCGTACGCCGCGTTCTTCCTCGCCGACGGGGTGATCTCCCTGCACGGCAGGTCCTCCGCGGTGGCCTGGCTGGAGTTTCTCGCCGTGGTGGCGTTCCTGGCCGCGCTGGGCATCCGGCTCTGGCCGTTGCGCGAGGTGCCGCGCAGGTTGGACCTGGTGCCGCCCACGGTCCGCCCGCTGGCCTGGGTGCCCATCGGGGCCGCCGCTCTGCAACTGTTCCTGCTGTTCGTGGCGATCCCCTCGCAGGAGTACGGCAGCACGCTGGCCGACGCGACCGGGGTGCTCGGCGGGCTGCTGGCGGTGCTGCCGACCGCGGGGCTGTGCCTGTACGCCGTGCTGAGCCGTCGGCTGACCGCGGACCAGAACCTGTTCGTGCGCGCCGCGCTGGTCACGCTCGTGGCGCCCGAGTTGTTCCTCATGCTCAGCTCGCTGCTGATGGGTCCGGCGTTCACCTACCTGGGCAACGACGTGTGGGGCGCGGGGCTGTCCGCGGGCTGGTGGGTGCTGCTGCGGGCGATCGTGCTGGCCGCGCAGGCCGGGACGACCTGGGTGGTGCTGCGCGGCAGGCTACGGTGATCGAATGCGCGCGGTGGTGTACGAGCAGTTCGGGGCGATGCCCGAGGTGCGCGAGGTGGCCGATCCGGCGCCCGCGCGCGACGGGGTGGTGATCGGCGTGGAGGCCACCGGCCTGTGCCGCAGCGACTGGCACGGCTGGCAGGGCCACGACTCGGACATCCGCGTGCTGCCGCACGTGCCGGGGCACGAACTGGCCGGGGTGGTGCAGGCCGTGGGCGCCGAGGTCACGCAGTGGCGTGCCGGGGACCGGGTCACCGTGCCGTTCATCAGCGCCTGCGGGCGGTGTGCCTCGTGCGCGGCCGGTGACCAGCAGGTGTGCCAGCGGCAGACCCAGCCGGGCTTCACGCACTGGGGCTCGTTCGCCGAGTTCGTGGCAGTGGACCACGCCGAGGTCAACCTGGTGCGGCTGCCCGAGGACATGCGCTACTCCACCGCGGCGGCACTGGGGTGCCGGTTCGCCACGGCGTTCCGGGCCGTCGTCGCGCACGGCCGGGTGGAACCGGGTCAGTGGGTGGCCGTGCACGGCTGCGGCGGGGTGGGCCTGTCCGCGGTGATGATCGCGGCGGCGGCCGGGGCACGGGTGGTGGCGGTGGACCTCTCGCCGGGTGCGCTCGCGCTGGCCGCCGAGTTCGGCGCCGAGGTGTGCGTGGACGGCGGCGCCGTCGCGGACGTGCCCGCGGCGATCGTCTCGGCCACCGACGGCGGGGCGCACGTCTCGCTGGACGCGCTGGGCAGCCCGGCCACCTGTGCCGCCTCGATCCTGGGCCTGCGCAGGCGCGGGCGGCACGTGCAGGTCGGCCTGCTGCCCCCGGCCGCGGGCCCCGCCGTGCTGCCCATGGAGCGGGTCATCGGCTGGGAGTTGCAGGTGCTGGGCAGTCACGGCATGGCCGCGCACGCCTACCCGTCAATGATCGGCATGGTCGGCGCCGGCACGCTGCGCCCGGACCGGCTCATCGCGCGCACCATCGGCCTGGCCGAGGCGGGACCGGCGCTGGCCACCATGCACACGGCCCCGCCGACCGGCATGACGATGATCAGCCCGAGGGGTGCGGCGTGACCGGGGTGCTGGTCATCGGTGGCGGCATCGCGGGTACGGCCGCGGCGCTGGCCCTGCACAAGGCCGGGGCCGAGGTCACCGTGTTCGAGGCCCAGCCGGTGGCCGACGAGGACATCGGCGCGTTCCTGACCCTGGCCAGCAACGGCACCTGGGCGCTCACGCAGATCGACTGCGCCGAGCCGGTGCACCGGGTCGGCTTCCCGCTCACCGCGATGCGGCTGACCGGCCAGGACGGCGCCCAGTTGGCCGCGGCGCCCATGGGTGACCCCGCGAACCCCGTGCGCTGCCTGCGGCGTGCCGAGCTGGGTGCCGCGCTGCGCGAGGAGGCGGGCCGCCGCGGCATCGACCTGCGGCACGGCAAGCGGCTCACCGGGATCAGCCAGGACGAGCACGGGGTCACCGCGAGCTTCGCGGACGGCAGCACGGCCACCGGCTCGCTGCTCGTCGGCGCGGACGGGCTGAACTCCGTGGTGCGGGCCGGTGCGGGCCGTCCCCGCTACGCGGGCCAGCGGGTCTACTACGGCTACACCACCGAGGCCGCGCCGCCGCACGAGCCCGCACGGATCGAGATGATCCGCGGCAGCAGGTCCTCGATGGGCTACGCCGTGTCCCCCGCCGGGCAGACCTACTGGTTCCTCCGCGTGCCCGCCGAGCAGCTCTCCGGTGCCGAGATCGCCGCTGCCACGCCCGCGAGCCTGCGCGAGCACCTGCTGCCCCTGGTGAGCCTGGACCAGACCCCGGCCGCGGACATCGTCGCGGCCACCGGGGAGCAGTTGATGGTCACCAACGCCCGTGACCTGCCCGAGGGCCTGCGCTGGCGGGACGGCCGCGTGCTGCTGATCGGCGACGCCGCGCACGCCGCCTCCCCCGCCACCGGCCAGGGCGCCTCGATGGCCCTGGAGGACGCCGTGGTGCTCGGCAAGTCAATTCGAGACTTGGGTCTCAGTTCGGCGGCGCTGGCGGCCTACGAGCGGATCCGCCGCCCCCGCGTGGAGCAGAACATCGCCACCAGTGCCCGCATCACCGCCGCCCCGACCAACTCCCCCGCCACACCCGCCAGGCGCCCGCCCGTCGACCCCGAGGTGCTCGCCATGCTGGACTGGAACGCCCCGGTCAGCCCGTGAGCGGCACGCCGAACTCCGCGCGGCACGCGGCGTCCACGGCGGCGTGGAACTCGGCGATGTGCTTGCGCAGCCACGGGGTGCTGACCTCGCGAGTCCACGAGTCCGGGGCGAACACCGAGCCGAGCCGCCAGCCCTGACCACTGCGGCGGATACGGACGGCACCGTGCTCGATCATGCTGTCGTCGAGGTAGCCGAACTCCCCCTTGCCGTCCCAGGCGAGCAGCTGGCGGGCCAGCTCGGCCACCGTGAAGTAGGACTCGGCGTAGAGCACCCGCTCGCCGTCGGTCAGGGCGAAGTCGGCCTCGGCGTTGTAGTACAGGTCGGTCCGGTTCGCGATCGGGTGCCCGCCGCCGTTGTGCAGTCCGGTGAAGCTGAGCATCAGGGCTTGAACTCGCTGGCCCCGCCCAAGGCGTGCAGCTTGTTCAACTCCTCGGCGATCTTCTTGTACTCGGCGGCCCTGCGGGCGCTGTAGGCATCGTCCCCGCTTGGCTTGGTGCCCAGCGGCAGGATCGGGTCGGTGACCTCGTGCTCCACCCGGAACGCCAGCACCAGGTGCGCGGCCTTCACCCAGGGCTCGGGGTCGGGTCGCGGCATGGAGCCCACGGCGGCCTGCAACCACGGCGGCAGCGACTCCCCCGCGCCCACGTGCGCGGCCAGCCGCTGCTTGGTCACCAGGCTGATCCTGCCCCGGGCGGCGGTGATCTCGTCCTTGCTGGGCCCGGACGCCTGCTCGGCCTCCTCCAGCTTCTGCAGGTCGGCCTCGACCAGGCGCTGGGCCGCCTCCACGGTGGCCCACTTGGGCTGCACCTGCTTGGGGGTCAGGTTCACGTAGGACTCACCGCCGGGCCGCCGCGAACGGCCCTTGCCCAGCTGGCCCTGCACCTCCATGACGCGCCTGCGCAGCACCATGGCCTGCTCGGCGGTCAGCTGGCGGAGTTCGGCCTCGCGGGCCGCGGCCAGCACCTGCACGGCACCGGCCAGCTCCTCGTCCACCTCGTCCAGCGCGCGCTTGCGGTGCCCGCCCCGCTGCACCAGCGCGGTCAGCGCACTGACCTGCTCGCGCAGCTCGGCGATGCCCTCCTGCAACTCGGCGATGCTGGCCTCGGACACGGCCACCTCCTTCGGCTCCTGCTGCTGATCTTGCCGGAACCCGGCGGGCCGTGGGGCGTCAGTGAGCCGCCCATTCGGGGGAACGGGGTGTCGTGCGGGATGATGTGCGGGTCATGAGCAGGGACGCGACCGGGCTGCGGCGCGGCTGGACCACCGGGGCGTGCGCCACCGCCGCCACCAAGGCCGCCTACACGGCACTGCTGACCGGCTCGTTCCCCGACCCGGTCGGCATCGTGCTGCCCAAGGGCCACACCCCGGCCTTCGCGCTGGCCGTGGAGGAGCTCGGCGCGGACCACGCCACCGCGGGCGTGGTCAAGGACGCGGGCGACGACCCGGACGTCACGCACGGGGCGCTGATCCGGTCCACGGTGCGGCTGGGCGAGCCGGGGACCGGGGTGGTGTTCCGCGCCGGGCCGGGGGTGGGCACGGTGACCAAGCCGGGGCTGCCGCTCGCGGTCGGCGAGCCCGCGATCAACCCGGTGCCGCGGCAGCTGATGTGCGGGGTGGTGGCCGAGGTGGCCGCCGCCCACGGCGCCGCGGGCGACGTGGTCGTCGAGGTGTCGGTGGACGGCGGCGAGGAGATCGCCAGGCACACCTGGAACCCCCGGCTTGGCATCCTCGGCGGGCTGTCCATCCTGGGCACGACCGGGGTGGTGGTGCCCTACTCCTGCTCGGCCTGGATCGACAGCATCCGGCGCGGCATCGACGTGGCGCGCGCGGCCGGGCACCGGCACGTGGCGGGCTGCACCGGCAGCACCTCGGAGCGGGTGGTCACCGAGCTGTACGGGCTGCCCGAGGACGCGCTGCTGGACATGGGCGACTTCGTCGGGGCCATGCTCAAGCACCTGCGCGGCCACCCCGTGCCCGCGCTGAGCATCGCCGGCGGCATCGGCAAGCTGGCCAAGCTCGCCGACGGCCACCTGGACCTGCACTCCGGCCGCTCGCAGGTCAACCACGAGATGCTGGCCCAGGTGGTGCACGAGGCGGGCGGCACACCCGAACTGGTCACCGCCGTGCGGGCGGCCAACACCGCGCTCGGCGCGCTGACCCTGTGCCAGCGCGAGGGCCTGCCCCTGGGCGACCTCGTCGCGGCTCGCGCCAGGGACACCGCCCTCGGTGTGCTGCGCGGTGCCGACATCTCCGTGGAGGTGATCGTCATCGACCGCGCTGGCACGATCGTCGGCCGCCACGGCGAGTCCCGCTGACCCGCACGCGAATCCCGACCCTCAGCCGGTGGGTGCGCGCTCTGTCGCCAAAGGCTCGACCAGGCTGGTGAACAGCGCCCACAGCAGCCCGGCGATGATCAGGCCGCTGATCACGAAGACCGGGAACACCAGGTCGAACACGTCGGCACCGGTCGGCGCCGGCCCGGACGAGTCCACGGTCACCGCCACCCCCGCCATGCCGGTGTAGTGCATGCCGGTCACGGCCACGGCCAGCAACAGCCCCGACCCCGTCCTGGCCGCGGTCGACCGGACGCGCACGGTGCACCACAACGCCGCCGTCGCCGCGGCCACCGCGAGCACGACGGACACCGCCGCGAGCACCGGGTCGTAGGAGATCTCGCCCTGGAACTCGAGCGCGGCCATGCCGAGGTAGTGCATGAACGCGACCCCCACCCCGGCGATGACGCCCGCGAGGACCAGCCGCGGCACCCCGAACCGCCCGAACGTGATCATCGACAGTCCGATGCCGACGACCAGGACGGCGACCACCGCGGACAACGCGGTCAGCGGCACCGAGTACCGGACCGGGCTGTCGGTCACCGCGAACCCGAGCATCGCGATGAAGTGCATCAGCCAGATCGCCACGCCCCCGATGGCCAACGCGCCGAGCACCGTCCAGAGCACCTTCTTGCGCGGCGCCGGCTCCCGCCGGGCCCGGGACGCGCAGGACAGGCCCATCAGCGAACCGATGACCGAGGTGGCGTAGGCGACCGCGAGGGTCCACACGCCCATCGAGAAGTGCTGCATGTCGGTTTGGTTCACAGCGGCACCGATTCCTCGCTGGTGGTCTCGGCCCTGCG
The DNA here is from genome assembly GCF_000525635.1 of Kutzneria viridogrisea DSM 43870. NCBI lineage: Bacteria > Bacillati > Actinomycetota > Actinomycetes > Pseudonocardiales > Pseudonocardiaceae > Kutzneria > Kutzneria viridogrisea. The sequence goes on along the minus strand of NZ_CP007155.1, from coordinate 3,592,556 downwards.
CTGCATCGCGTGCTGGACCAGTTCGACGAGTGCCTCACGCGCGGAGGCTCGGTCACGGGCGTCGCAGTCGACCACGGGTACCGACTGCGGGATGCGTAGCGCCTCGCGCACCTGGTCGTGGCTGTGCAGGCGTTTCCCGTCGAAGTGGTTGACCGCGATCACGAACGGCAGCCCGAGCCGTTCGAAGTAGTCGACGGCGGCGAAGCAGTCCCGCAGCCGCCTGGTGTCGACGAGCACGACCGCGCCGATCGCCCCGCGTGTGAGGTCGTTCCACATGAACCAGAACCTGTTCTGGCCAGGGGTCCCGAACAGGTAGAGCACCAGCGAGTCGTCCACGGTGATGCGGCCGAAGTCCATCGCCACGGTGGTGGTGTGCTTGTCCGGGGTCCCGGACAGGTCGTCGATCACCGCGCTCCGCTCGGTCATCACGGCCTCCGTCCGCAGCGGGGCCACCTCGGAGACGGTGCCGACGAAGGTCGTCTTGCCCACCCCGAAGCCACCGGCGATCACGATCTTGGCCGAGCCCATCGGCACCGGGCCACCGGTCATCTGTCCCTGGCTCACAGCACCGACTTCAGGCTGGCTCTGAGCTCGGGGGTCAGCAGCTTGCCGACCTTGCCCTGCAACGCGGCCATCTCGTAGGCCAGCACGCCGATATCGCTGTCAGGCGATGCGAGCACCGCGAGGCAGGAGCCCTCGCTGACCGTCATCAGCAGCAACAGACCCCGGCGCATCTCCACCACCGTCTGGTCCACCTCACCCCCCTCGAAGATCGTCGCCGCGCCCTTGGTCAGGCTCTGCAACCCCGACACGACGGCGGCCAACTGCTCGGCCCGATCCCGCGGGATCGAGTCCGAGGCGCTGAGCAGCAAGCCGTCACTGGACACCACCACGGTGTGCGCCGCTCCCGGGGTTTTCCTGGTGAACGAGGTGATGAGCCAGTCGAACTCGTCGGCCTTGGCCAGATCGGTCGATGTCACGAACCGTTCCTCCTGCTTGCGTTGTCCTGCGACGGGTGCTCGCCCCGCACACGTCTCATCCCCGATTGGTAGCTGGCCATCCGCCGCTTGAGCTCGGCGCCGTTGGGTGGCGGTGGCTGCGGCCGGTCCTCGTCCTCGGCGGCTCGCACGCTGCCCCGCACCAGCAGCGCGCCGCGAACCCGGCGCGGCAGCCCGGCCGCGGTGAACCCGTCGGCCACCGGGTCGTCCAGGCGGTCGCCCGCGTGCCAGATCTCGTCCATCGCCGGGGACCAGCCCGCGTCCTCGGCGCTCGCGCCCTGCGGCGGTTCGCGGAACCAGGCGGGAAAGATCCTGTCGAAGATCGGCGTGAGTTCAGCGGGCTCCTCGCGCGGCCAGAGCGGTTCGGGCGCCGTGGCGCTGGGCTCCTCGGGTTCCGGGCGACTGGGTGGCGCGGACTCCGGCGCCGGTTCGACCAGCGTCTGGGCCGGTGCGGTCGTGCCCCCGAGGCGCCAGCTCGCGCGCGGCGCGTCGGGCGGTCGTTGCGGCAGCTCCACCTTGTCCTCGGCGGCGGCCGCCTCCACCTGGTACCGCTTGCGGGCCGTCACGGCGGAGGCGCCGGTCAGGGCCCGCTGCGGCGACACGGCCGGTGGCGTGGACTCCGCGGGCCGCAGCACGTCACCGGGCAGCGTGACGTCGGCGATGATGCCCGAGCCGATGTTGTTGCGCAGTCGCACGGTGATGCCCCTGCGCGCGGCGAGCCTGCTCACCACGAACAGCCCCATCTTCTGCGACACGGCCGCCTCGATCGGCGCCGAGGTCGCCAGTTGCCGGTTCAGCTCCTCCAACTCGGCGGTGGACAGGCCCACTCCCTCGTCCGCAACGGCGATGCGCAGGTCGCCGCGGCGGTACTGGGTGCACACCACGGTGACCTGGGTCTGGGGCGGGGAGAACGTCGTGGCGTTGTCCAGCAGTTCGGCGAGCAGGTGAACGGCGTCGCTGACGGCGTCGCCCACCAGGACGAGTTCGGGCGCCGGTTTGAGCACGATCCGGGTGTACTGCTCGATCTCGGACACCGCGGCCTGCAACATCCCGGTGAGCGGGACCGGTCGGCGGGTGGACCTGCGCAGCGAGGCACCGGCCAGCACCAACAGGTTCTCGCTGTTGCGCCGCATCCGCGTCGCCAGGTGGTCCAGCTTGAACAGCCTGTCGAGCTGGTCGGGATCCAGCTCCTCGGCCTCCATGTCCTCGATCATCCGGAGCTGGTTGTCCACCAGTGACTGGGTGCGCCGGGACAGGCTCACGAAGATCTCGTTGACGCTGTGCCGCAACGCCGCCTGCTCGGCGGCCAGCCGCACCGCGGAGGTGTGCACCTCGTCGAAGGCGCGGGCCAGCTGGCCGATCTCCTCGGTGGTCGACACCTCGACCTGGGCGGGCAGGACCTGCGCCGAGACCTCGGGCGAGCGCGCGAAGTTCTCGATGACCTCCGGCAGCTCCCGCTTGGCCACGTCCAGCGCACGCCGCCGCAATATCCACAATGGACGGAGCAGGGTGGTGGCGAAGTACAGCGCCAGCACGAGACCGAGCAGCAGGGCGCCGATGACCAGCGCCGCGTCCTGCAACGAGCTGGCCTTCGAGGAGGTGCTGAGCTGGCTCACCGCCTGGCTGAGCGAGCCGGACAGCGCCGTCTCGAAGCGGGCCAACTGGTCGGCGACGGGCTGCGAGGCCTGTTGCCAGGCAACGATCTGCGCGGCGGGCCGGACCGCGGGCTGGTCCGGCGCGAGGATCTGGTCCGCGGCCTGCTCGCGCCGGTCGAGGGCCTTGCCCTCGACCGCGGCGCCGAACTCCTGCCCATCGGACAGGGTGGCGCGCAGGTCGGACAGTGCGTCGTCGAGGCGGGCCTCGGCCACGCGCAGCACGGCGAGAGCCTCGGCGGACAGCGCGCCGTTCGCCGTGGTGCCAGCCAGAACCGCCTGCTGGGACTGGATCTGCTCGATCGCCCGGCCGACGTCGACGAGCGCGCCCGCGGTGCGCCGCAGGTCCCCGTCGTCGGCCTGGCCCTCGATCGCCACCGCGAGCGCGAGCAGCGGGCTGATGATCGTGGAGTAGCTGCCGAACACGGTGAGCCGGCTGGTCGCGGGCCGGTCCGAGGCCGTTCGCGCCGAGGGCAGGTCGCGCAGTTGTGCCTGCGCCTGGGCGATCCGCGCGTCCTGGGCGGTGAGATCGGGGTGGCCGGCGAGCTCGGCGTTGAACGCCGCCACCGCCGCGTCGACCTGCTTGCGCTGCTCGGCGAGCCCGGCACCGCCGTTGCCGAGCGACAGATCCCGTTCGCGTTGCAGGCCGTGCGCCACGAGGACGGCCCGGTTCATGGCGGCCGCCTCGTCCTGCAACATCGCGGTCTGGCGGGCGAGCACGAGCTCCGCGTACACCCGGTCGGCGCCGAACACGACCGCGGCCAGCGCGGGGATCAGCAGCACCATCGCCAGCTTGGTGCGCAGCGGCCAGCCTTCGACCCGCCGCATCCGCAGCCAGGCAGCCCGGTTGGCCACTCTGTCATGACGTCCACTCGTGGTGGTCAGCCTGCTCACTCCTTGACGGGTGACAACGTTCCCTCTCGCGCAGCAGGTCCTTGACACGACCGTGGCAGCGAGCACCCCCGAGCGGCATTTCTAACCTAGCGTCACCAAATCCACTACCGATCCTCGTGACACACCACACTTATAGGTGACACTCCCGGCTGAACGTGTAACGAAAATCCTCGCCCTGGCCACCCGAACGGCACTGACCAACGGCAAACCCGATGTGACGCTGGGTAGCCGTCAGCGCGGTGTCAATCCGGCCTTCGTGGCACCGGCTCAGAAGGCCAACCGCAACTGCTCGCGCAGCCGCGGCACGGCCTCGGCCAGCGAGGGCCCGTACCAGGTGAGCAGCCGCCCGCTGACCAGCCGGACCTGCTGACCGGGGAAGGCCTCCGGCCCGTCCTCGGCGCCGAACACGTAGGGCTCGTCGGGCAGCACCACCAGGTCGGCGCCGGTGATCTCGGCGAGGTCCAGCTTCGGGTACCGGTCGGCGTGCTCGCCGAACACGTTGCGCACGCCCACCCTGGCGAGCAGGTCGGTGGCGAAGTTGCGGCTGCCCACGACCATCCACGGGTCACGCCACACGCAGACCACCCCGCTGGCCACCGGCTCGGGCACCGGCCCGCCGAGCTGCCCGCGGGCCCGCACCAGCCAGTCCGGTTCGGGCCTGCCCAGGGCCGCGGTGAACAGGCGGGTCAGCGACCGCAGGGCGCTGGGCACGTCCTCGACCAGGGTGACCCACACCGGGACCCCCGCGGCGGTGAGCCGCTCCACGTCGAGCTTGCGGTTCTCCTCCTTGTTGGTCACGACCAGATCCGGCGCCAGCTCGGCGATCCGCCGCACGTCGGGGTTCTTGGTGCCCCGCAGGCGTTCCACGTCCAGGTCGGCGGGGTGCGTGCACCAGTCGGTCGCGCCGACGAGCAGTCCGGGCGCGCTGTGCGCGATGGCCTCGGTCAGCGACGGGACCAGTGACACGACGCGGGTCACGCGCTCGGGCAGGACCAGTTCGCGGTCGAGGTCGTCACGTTCGATGCGGGGCACCGGCCCAGGCTATCGTCAGCCACCGTGAGGTCCACGGTGCTCGTGCTGGGCGGTACCGCCGAGGGCAGGCGGCTGGCCGACACCCTGGCCGCCCGCCCCGAACTGCGCGTGGTGTCGGCACTGGCGGGCCGGGTGAGCCAGCCGCGACTGCCCGCCGGCGAGGTGCGGATCGGCGGCTTCGACGGCCCGGACGGGCTCGCGGCCTGGCTGCGGGCCGAACGGGTGAGCGCCGTCGTGGACGCCACACACCCGTTCGCGGCCCGCATCACCGCCTCCGCCGTGCGCGCCGCGCGGGCCGTGGGCGTGCCGCTGCTGGTGCTGCACCGGCCCGGTTGGCGCGAGGTGGCCGGGGATCGCTGGCACTGGGCCGGTTCGCTGTCGGAGGCGGCCGAGCTCGTGCCGCCACTGGGCCGACGGGTGCTGCTGACGACGGGTCGCCAGGACCTGGGGCAGTTCGCGCAGGTGCGCGACGTGTGGTTCCTGGTGAGGTCCATCGAGCCGCCGACCGGGCCGTTGCCCGCGCGGCACGAGGTGCTGCTCGACCGAGGTCCGTTCACTGTGGACGGTGAGTGTGAGCTGTTGCGGCGCAACGGGATCGACCTGATCGTCAGCAAGGACAGCGGCGGGGATGACGCCAAGCTGGTGGCAGCGCGGCAACTCGGCGTCCCGGTTTTGCTCGTGCGCAGGCCCGCGCTGCCCACCGCCCATGTCGTGTCCACAGTGGAGGAAGCGGCCGACTGGGTCAGTCTGTCCACATCAGAGTGATCAGGTCCCGGCAGCGCCGCACCACGTCCACCCCGACCGGGACCGCGACCCCCAACAGCGCCAGGGCCATCTCGGTGTGCCGCAGGGCCAGTTCCTCCAGGGTCAGCGGGCCGTCCGGGGTGTACCAGTGCGCGACCCCGTTGCACATCTCCAGCAGCGCGAGCCGGGCCACCCTGGGGTGCGCGGGGCGGAACAGGCCGCTGCGGCAGCCCTCGTCGATCGCCTCCTGCCAGAGCAACTCGTACTCGTCCCGCAGCGCCACGATCTCGGCGGCGTGCTCGGTGGACAGCGAGCGCATCTCCCAGTCCACGACCCGGGTCTGCTCCGGCCGCACGGCGTGGGTCAGCACGTGCAGCTGCACCAGCGCACTGAGCCGCTCCTCGGTGCCCTGCGCGGGCTTGACCGCCGCCCTGGCCAGCTCCAGCAGCCGCAGCAGGCCGTCACGCATGATCGCCGCGAGCAGGTCCTCCTTGGTGCCCATGTAGTGGTACAGCGTGGCCGAGGACACCCCGGCCGCCTCGGCCAGCTCGCGGATGCCGCTGCCGTGGAAGCCGCGCTCCGCCCACAACCGGATCGCCGCCGCGCGGATCCGGGCCTCGGTGTCCGCCACGGCACCTCCCCCTCTGCGAAGCAACGACCCTATCGCCCCTTGACGAGCGGCTCGCACCGATCCTAGCGTGTCGATCGATCGATCGATCGGAACTGGGAGGCGCTGTGGCTGTCGAGTACGAGCTCCGGGACGGGGTGGCCCTGATCCACCTCAACCGGCCGCACCGGCTCAACGCCGTGGTGCCGGAGCTGACCGAGGGGCTGGTCGGCGCGCTGGAGCGGGCCACGGCCGAGTCCGCGCGGGTGGCGGTGCTGGCCGGGCGCGGGCGCGCGTTCTGCTCCGGGCACGACCTCAAGGAGCAACTGCCCGCACAGGACGTGTCGGGGCTGCACCGGCGGGTGGACCGGATCCAGGACGTCACCCGGCGCGTCCGCGCGTTCCCCGGCCCGGTGATCGCCGCCGTGCACGGCTACGCGCTGGGCGCGGGCTGCGAGTTCGCCCTGGGCTGCGACCTGGTCGTGGCCGCCGAGGACACCCAGTTCGGCTTTCCCGAGGTCGCCGTGGGCCTGAGTGTCACCGGGGGCATCTCCCGGCTGCTGCCGCTGCTGGTCGGCCCGATGCGCGCCAAGGAGTTGCTGCTGCTGGGCGAGCGGCTCGGCGCCGCGGAGGCGGCCCGGTTCGGGCTGGTCAACCGGGTCACGCCCGCCGAGGGGCACGAGCAGCTCGCCTGGGAACTGGCCTGCCAGCTGCGGGAGCGCCCCAGGGCCGCGCTGGCACTGGCCAAGCAGGCGCTGGACCGCGGGCTGGACCGCACGCTGGAGGAGTCCATGGCGGCCGAGGTGGACCACGCCGTGCTGACCTGCTTCACGGGGGAGTCGTGACCACCGACCTGGTCAGCATCCTGGACAGCGCCGCCGAGCGCTGGCCCGAGCGCGTGGCCTGGACCTTCGACCCCGGTGAGCGGCTGACCTTCGGCGAGGTCGGCACGCGGACCCTGCGCTACGCCAACGCCTTGCGCGAGCGCGGGGTGCGGCCCGGCGACCGGGTGGCCGTGATGCTGCGCAACACCGCCGAGTTCCCGCTCACCTGGCTGGCGCTGGCCCGGCTCGGCGCGGTCATGGTGCCGCTGAACGTGAAGTACCGCAGCGCCGACGCCGAGCACGTACTGCGCGAGTCCGAGGCCGCCGCGATCGTGACCACGCCGGAGTTCGACGAGTTGCTGGCCGGGATCGGGCCGCGCGTGCTGCACGTGGCCGACCTGGAGTCCGGCCTGCCGGAAACACTGGACCACAAGGCCCGGCCCACCGACACCGTCAACATCCAGTTCACCTCGGGAACCACCGGCCGCCCCAAGGGATGCGTGCTGTCACACCGGTACTGGACCGTGCTCGGCGGCAGCATGGTCGAGGAGTTCCCGCGCCTGACCGGGTCCGACGTACTGCTGACGGCCCAACCGTTCCACTACATCGATCCACAGTGGAACGTCGTGGCCGGGCTGCTGGCCGGTGCCGAACTCGTGGTGCTGGACGGCTTCCACCCAGCCAGCTTCTGGGCGAAGGTCCGCGAGCACCGGGTGACCTACTTCTACTGCCTGGGCGCCATGCCCACCCTGTTGCTGCGCATGCCACCCGACGAACTGGACCGCGCGCACTCGGTGCGGGCCGTGCAGTGCTCGGCGATCCCGCCCAAGCTGCACGCCGAGCTGGAGCAGCGCTGGGGTGTCGGCTGGTACGAGGCGTTCGGCATGACCGAGACCGGTGGGGACCTGCGCGTCACCGAACTCGACCACGACGAACTGGTCGGCACCGGCTGCCTCGGCGGGCCGACCCGCAACCGCGAGGTGCGCATCGTGGACGGGGAGATCCTGCTGCGCGGTCCCGGCATGATGACCGGCTACCTCAACCACGAGGCGGTGTTCCGCGAGGGCTGGTTCCACACCGGGGACCTGGGCCGCATGGACGAGCGGGGCCGCGTCTACCACACCGGGCGGCTCAAGGACATGATCCGGCGTTCCGGGGAGAACATCGCCGCCCGCGAGGTCGAGGAGGTGCTGCTGACCCACCCCGAGGTGCGGTTGGCGGCCGTGGTCGGCGTGGCCGACGAGCTGCGCGGCGAGGAGGTCAAGGCATACCTGGTCAGCGAGGCCGATCCGACCGAGCTGGCCGAGTTCTGCCTGCAACGCCTCGCCTCGTTCAAGGTCCCCCGGTACTGGCAGCGGCACGAGGACCTGCCGCGTACCGCCTCGCAGCGCGTGGCCAAGGCGGAACTGGCCGCACTGCACGGCCCGGTGTTCGACCGCACCACAGGACAGTGGAGCGCCACGTGAGTTTCTCCTGGCACAGCGAGGTTTTCTTCGACGAGCTGGATCTGAACGGCAACCTGCACAACGCGCGCTACGCCGTGCACGTGGAGCGAGCGCAGTCGGCGTTGTTCGAGCAGCTGGGCAAGTCGTGGCGGTCCTTCGCCGACCGGGACGCCGACCTGCACTACGCCGTGCGTGAACTGCACGTCGAGTTCCTGGCCGCGATGACCGCGCCGGGTCCGATGCGCGTGGAGCTGGTCGGCCAGCGCATCGGCACCACCAGTGCCGTCTACGGGTTCACCTGTGCTGATCCCAAAGCGGGCACTGTGTTCGCCCGTGGCTACCGGGCAATCGTCAAGGTGGACCGGGAAACCGGCCGACCCGCGCCGTGGAGTGACTGGTACCGCGAGGTTTTCGCGTCGTTGAGCGAGGGGGACGAGCGTGTTTGACCTGAAGCTGGTCAACGCCAACGTGGTGACCGTGGACGGCAGGCGCCCGCGTGCCCGTTCGGTGGCGATCTCGGGCAACCGGATCGCCGCACTGGACGCGGACGGCCCCGCGCACCGGGTGATCGACCTGGACGGCGCCACCGTCACACCTGGCTTCCACGACGCGCACAACCACATGGCCTGGTACGGACTCACACTGTCCGAAGTGGACCTGCGCTCCCCCGGCATCGGTTCGCTGGAACAGCTCTACCGCGCCATCGCCGACCGGTCCGGCGGCCCTGGCTGGGTCCTCGGCAGCGGCTACGACCAGAACAAGATCGGCGGCCACCCCGACCGCGACGCCCTGGACCGGGCCGCCCCCGGCCAGCGCGTCTGGCTCAAGCACACCAGCGGCCACATGTGCGTGGTCAACTCCCTTGTGCTGCAAGACCTCGGCATGGCCGACCGCGCCGTGGACGTGCCCGGCGGGCTCGTCGTGACCGACGCCGCGGGCCGCCCCACCGGTCTGCTCCAGGAACAGGCCCAGCAGCTGGTCAACGAGCTCGTGCTGCCCTACCCCGTCAGCACGCTCGTGGACGCCATCGACCTGGCCGGGCAGCAGTACCTGCGTGAGGGCATCACCAGCTGCGTGGAGGCCGGTATCGGTGGCGGCTGGATCGGCAAGAGCCCCGTGGAGCTGGCCGCCTACCAGTCCGCCCGCGAACAGCGCAGGCTGCGCGTGCGGGTCGAGCTGATGATCGCCGCCGACGCACTGCACCCGCTGGCCGCTCACGCCGAGGATGACATCACCCTCGGCCTGGACCTCGGCTTGCGCACCGGGTTCGGCGACGACTGGCTGCGGATCGGCCCCGTGAAGGTGTTCTCCGACGGCTCGCTGATCGGGCACACCGCCGCCATGTGCCACGACTTCGCCGACTCCCCCGGCGAACGCGGTTACCTTCAGGACGACGCCGACCGCTTGCGCGCCACCATTCTCGCCGCGCACCGCTCCGGCTGGCGCGTGGCCACCCACGCCATCGGCGACGCCGCCATCGACCTCGTGCTCGAGGCCTACGCCGAGGCCCTGGACCGGTTCCCGCGCTACAACCACCGGCACCGTATCGAGCACTTCGGCGTGTCCCGGCCCGACCAGGTCGCCCGTGCCGCCGAACTCGGCGTGATCCCCGTGCCGCAGGGCCGGTTCGCCCACGAGATCGGCGACGGCATGCTGCGCGCCCTCGGCCCCGAGCGCGTGCCCTGGGCGTACCGGCAACGGTCCCTGCTCGACGCGGGCATCATCGTGCCCGGCAGTTCCGACCGCCCCGTGGTGCACGGCGCCCCGCTGCTCGGCATGCACGACATGGTCAACCAGCTCACCTCGGCCGGTCGCCCGTTCAACCCCACCGAGGCCGTCAGCGCCGCCGAAGCCCTGCGTGCCTTCACCTACGGCTCCGCGTACGCCTCCGGCGAGGAGGACCGCAAGGGCACCGTCACGCCCGGCAAGCTCGCCGACCTCACCGTGCTGTCCGAGGACCCCACCGCTGTCGATCCCGGGCGGATCCGCGACATCCAGGTGCTCGCCACCTTCGTCGACGGCCGCCGTGCCTTCGGACTGGACGGGTAGGCCGTGCTCTCCCCCATCACCCCCGACCAGCACGACCGTGTCCGCCGCTGCTACGAGGAGGGCTTCGCCGCCCACCTGCGTGCCCCGTTCGCCGATCTCCTCGACCCCGCCGACGGCCAGCAGGCCCTCGTGCTCGCCGAGCGGGAACGCCCGCTCGGCCTCGCCGTCGTGCGTCCGCTCGGCGACACCGGCTGGACCTTCCTGCGCTACTTCGTCGTCGACTCCCAGGTCCGCAACCGCGGCCTCGGCTCACGGCTGTGGACCGCCCTCACCCGGCACCTCGACTCCACCATGCTGATCTTCGACGTCGAGGACCCCCAGGAACCCCACTGCTCGCCCCAGGAGAAGGAGATCCGCCTGCGCCGCATCGCCTTCTACGAACGCAACGGGGCCCTGCTGCTGCCCGTCACCGGCTACCGCACCCCGCACGGCGATACCTGGGGCCCCATGCAGCTCATGGCCGCACCCCTCGACCCCACCCTGCCCTGGACCGTGTCCCAGGTCGTGCTCGCCGTCTACCAGCACCGCTGGGGCCTGTCCCCCGACCACCCCACCGTGCTCGGCACTCAGTACTGACGCGCCGCCGCCGGGTCCCTCCTGCCCACCGTGAACCACAAGATGCTGCCCAGGAACGGCGCGCAGAACGCGAACACCAGCCACACCGCCTTCATGCCCGTCTCCAGCCCCGAGCGCAGCACGCCGACCAGTGCCCCCACGAACAGCAGGACGTATCCCAGCACCGCCAGTGCGGCCACCCCCATGACACCCCAGGCCATCCACTGCTGCTGATCCGCGAGCATCATGTCACTCCGTCCCTTCAGGCTTGCTGTCACCCAAGCCTGAGCCACCGTGCCCTCGGCGCGCGTCATCCCCGACGCTCGAACCCGGCCTACCGAAAGTCAGGGGTCACCCCGCTCTTCGCCTGACGAAGGCCGGTGCCGTGAACTCCGGCCGCCCGTTGACCATTCGCACCGTCCAGCCGCTGTGGTGGATCAGCCTGTGGTGCATTCCGCAGAGCAGCACCAGGTTGGCCAGCGCCGTGTCTCCTCCGTTCGCCCAGTGGACGATGTGGTGTGCGTGGCAGGTGCTGGGCCTTCGCCTGCACCCCGGGAACGCACAATGCCTGTCCCGGACGATGAGTGCTCGTCGGAGGTGGGGTGGCACGGTGTAGCTGATCCGCCCGATGTCGAGTGGTTCTGAGTTGCTGCCCAGTACTACTGGGAGGACCTTCGCGTCGCAGGCCAATCGGCGGACCGCCGATGGGGCCAGTTCGGTGGTTCCGAGCCCGTTCTGGAGTGTTGTTAGCGGGATGGTCACTGCGATGTGGGGGCGTTCTCCGCCTTCCGTCGGGGTGGTGCTGGTCTCCAGCAGTTCCGCGAACGCGTCCCCTTGCCGTTCGCTGAGGCTGCGTGTGTCGTGGGCGTTGTGTGGTTTGGCCAGCGGGCTGAGGACAGCTCCCAGCAGGGCGCCGGTCTCCGCGTCCAGGCACCCGGTGAATCGTACTGATCCGTCCCGCCGTGTGTCGTAGCGGAACTCTCGTCGGGGATGGGCGAGTTCGTCCTCGCTCGGTAGCGCCCCGTCGGGGTCCAGCCGGTTGACGATCTCCCGGCCCAGCGGCACCAGGCTGGAGGCGTCCAGTTGCTGGGCCGCTGCTGCCAGGACCTCCACCGCGTGTCCGCGCTCGGTCTGATCCACGTGTGGCGGCAGTTCTCTCAGTACCCGGTTGATCACCGACAACTGCTCCGGCTCCAACGCCACCCCCACCGGAACCCCCGCATGCGCAATCCGCTGCCTAGCTTCCTTCCTACTCACACAGAGCACGCCGCGCAGCAATTCACTCAGGCTCGGATACCCCACCCGCTCCGCCACACCCCGCGCACCCGCCTCCGCGACCAACCCCAACACCCGCGCATAGGCTCGCCGCAGAACCACTTCCGCGTCCTGCAACTCACCCAATAGCTCCGCATCACCCAACTGCCACAACCCTGCGGCAGGCTGAGTCTCCACGAATGCTGTCATACCAATCATTCTACTCCACCATTCGCACCAAAACCGTTGCACACCAATGCCTACCCATGTGGGTGACCACACCCAAAACCCAACCCGAGCCAGTCAACGAGACCCGCCCACCGGAGCCCGAGACTCACCCACCCCAACCCTGGACTCGCGCTCCCCGCAACGGGACTCATCCTCCCCACAACGGGACTCGCGCTCCGGTCAGCGGGACTCGCACTCCTCAGAGCGGGACTCGCGCTCCGGTCAGCGGGACACGCCGCACCCCAACCGCCAACACACCACCCCGCAACCACCAACACATCGCACCGGAACGCCGAACACGCTGCACCGCGACGTCCGACACACCGCACCAGAACGCCGAACACGCGGCACGGGAAAGTCCGACACACCGCCCCGCAACGCCGAACACGCGGTACGGGAACGTCCGACACGCGGTACCGCAATGCCCAACACACCGCACTGGAACGCCCAACACGCGGCACCGCCACGCCCGACACACCACCCCGCAAGCGCCGACACGCGCCGCAACCCCCACGTGCCACCCCACCAACCACCGCACGCCCCTCACCAACCCGGGGTTGGTTTTGTGCGGGTAGCGGCGGCCTTACGCTCGTCGGCGAATCGGGGCATCCTTCCATGCCCCGGAAACCCCGATCACAGGCCGCCGCGAGGGACCCGCACCAAACCAACCCACGTCACCAGCCCGGCAACCCCCCGCACACCACCCACCAACGCCCCTCCCCCACAACGGGACTCACCCCTCACCGGAACTCGCGCCCCCACACCGGATCTCACCCAACCCAGAACGGTACTCGCGCCCCTCAGCCCGGGACTCGCGCTCTGGAGACCGGGACTCACCCACCCGAGAACGGGACTCGCCCCCTCCAAACGGAACACGCCCCCAACCCCCAACACACCACCCCGCCACGCCCCCCAACACACGCCGACCCGCACTCCACACCCTCACCTCACACCTTCGCCAGGTGTGAGAAGTTCACCGCCTCACAGCTCGGGTAGACCAGTCCGTCCTCGTCCGCGTCGTGTCCGACCACCGTCCCGTCGTCGTACACCAGCCAGGCCACGACCTCGCGCTTCTCCACGCAGCCGTCGTCCATCCGGTACGACACGGTCCAGCCGTTGCCGGGCAGGGCCGTCACGACTCGGGCGCGCCGCACGTACCCGGCGAACCCGGTGAGCGAGTCGGCCCGCACGACACGCGCGCCGTCGACCACGTAGCCGACGAGTTCCTCGCCGACGGACGTCCACTGCACGACGTCAAGCCGCCGACCGGACTGGAGCTGAGCCTGCCAGTGCTGCTGCGGGTCCACGGGGTTCCTCCTGGGGGCGTGGGGAGATGCGGGCGGCCGCCCAGCGGATGGCGGGCGGGACGAGCAGCACGACGACGAACAGGCGCAGGCCCTGTGTGGTGGAGATCAGCGGCACCTGCGCGTCGAGCGAGGCGGCGGTGGCGAGCACGGCGTTGATGCCGCCGGGGGTCGTGGCCAGGTACAGGTCGGCGAAGGGCATGGCCAGCGCCAGGGACATCAGGGCGGCGAGTCCGGCGCAGGCCAGGCAGACCAGCGTGGTGGCGGCCAGCACGTGGTGGAAGCTGCGCCCGATGCGCCGGATCACGGCGGGCGTGAAGCGCAGGCCCACCTCCAGCCCGACGGCGACGAACGCCATGTCCTGCAACAGCCCGATCGGGGTGAAGCCCTGCACGGCGCCGGTGAACTGGGCGATGGCGGCCAGCAGCATCGGGCCGAGCAGTGTGGGCGCGGGCAGGCCGACGCGTTTGCCCGCGCCGACGCCGAGCACGCACAGGCCGAGCAGTGCGAGCAGGCCGCCGTCGAGGCGTTGCGCGGACACGAGGTCCAGTGACGGCAGCAGCGGGCTGCCGCTGGTGCCGCCCGAGGTGGTGATCATCGTCATGATCAGCGGGGCGGTCAGCGCGACCAGAGCGACCCTCAGGTACTGCATGAAGGCGACGAGCCTGCCGTCCGCGTCGAGGTCCTCGGCGCAGGCGATGATCGCGGCCGATCCGCCGGGCACCAGGCCAAGCACGGCATCGGCCCTGGGCAATCCGGCCCACCTGGACAGCAGCAGTGCGACGCCCACGCAGATCGCGACGGTCAGCACGGTGACCAGCACCAACGGGATGATCAGGTCGGCGACGGCGGACATGGCGGCCGGGTCGAGGTAGCTGCCCATCAGGGCGCCGACCACGGCTTGGGCGGCCCGGTTCGCGGGCACGGGGAGCTGGCGGCGGACCAGGCCGGTCAGCGCGGCGACCGCGCCGATCAGCAGGGGCACCAGCAGGTGGGCGGCGGGTACGCCGACCACCCTGGCGAAGTGGCCGAGTGCGCAGCACCCGAGCAGCAGGGCGGTCCAGCCCGCCACTGGTAGGGCGCGCTGGGACAGCGAGAGCAGTTTCATCGAAACGAGCACCCCAGAATCGGCGACGGATTTTCTGTCCCGACGTCATTGTCGACGGCTACGTTCATGGGCCGACATTAAAAGAACATTAAAGCGCAGTTGCCGCAGCGTAATGATCACGCACCCCCGAGGTTAGCCCTGACAAAATCCCAGGTCAAGAACTAGTCATGTGCGAGCAGTCACAGGCTGGACACTGTGAGCAACCTCATCGGGCGACTACCGCAACAGGGGGATGGCCAACCAGAGCACTCATAGCGGGCACAAAAGCGGCGCACAGGTTGTGCACAGGAAACGCCTCGACGGTGAATGCATGAGCGGACGCGAACGAGGGCTGAGCACCGTCACAGTGGTCACCGCCGCACTGGTCGCGGCGGGGATCGCGGGTACCGCCGCGGTCGCCGTGGCGGTGGCCTCGCCGAGCAGCGGCACGACAACCCAGGACAACCAACAGAGCAGCGGCACCGACACCTGGTCCGGCGGGCAACTGGACAGCGGCGGCGGCCAGCCGCACGCGCGCACGGGCGGCTCGTGATGACCGCCAGCGTGCAGTGGCCGGTGTGGAGCGCCACGGCGCGGCTCCTCGTCACCGAGCCCGCGGCACTGCCCGAGGCCCGCGTCCTCACCGAGCGACTGCTGGCCGCGATCGACTTGGCGTGCAGCAGGTTCCGGCCCGACTCGGAGCTGGCGCGCCACCCCGCCGGGGCACCCGCGCCGGTCAGCCCGCTGCTGGCCGAACTGGTCCGCACCGCGCTCAGCGCCGCCGAGGCCAGCGACGGGGCCGTGGACCCGACGGTCGGTGGGGCGATGGCCGCGCTGGGCTACGACCGCGACATCGCCGAGATCCGCGTGGACGACCGGGATCTGCCGGTGACAGTCGTACCGGGCTGGCAGCACGTCATGCTGACCGGTACCACGCTGACGATCCCGCACGGCATCACCCTGGACCTCGGCGCCACCGCCAAGGCGTACGCGGCGCACCGCTGCGCCACCGACATCGCGGTGAAGCTGCGCACCGGGGTCCTGGTCAACCTCGGCGGGGACATCGCCACGGCCGGACCGGCACCGCACGGCGGCTGGCAGATCCTCGTGCAGGACAAGGAAAACGACGAACCCTGCACGATCTCCCTGCCCGCGGGCGCAGCCATCACCACGTCAAGCACCGTGCGCCGCACCTGGCGCCGGGGCGGGCGGCTGCTGCACCACGTGCTGGACCCGGCGACCGGCCTGCCCGCAGCACGGACCTGGCGCAGTGTCAGCGTTGTCGCCGATCGATGCGTGGACGCCAACACCCTGTCCACGGCAACCCTGGTGCGCGGCCCGGCAATGGTGCGCGCACACGGGGTTCCGGCCCGGCTGGTCGCGGCCAACGGGTCGATCAGCACCCTGGGAGGCTGGCCGTGACGACGGATGCGTTGTGGTACTTGGGACGTGGCAGCGGCGTGGTCGCGCTGGCACTGGTGACGATCTCGGTCGCACGGGCATCGTGAACGGCTCGGGCCGTCAACTCGCGGGCCTGCCCCGGTTCGCGGTGGCCGCCGTGCACCGCAACGCCAGCATGCTGGCGGTCAGCTTCCTGTTGGTGCACATCGCAACCCTGTTGTTCGACCCCTACGCCCAGCTGCGGCTGGTGGACCTGGTCGTACCGTTCTTCGGCCAGTACCAACCACTCTGGCTCGGGCTGGGCACGCTCACCCTCGACCTGCTGCTGGCGATCACCGTCACCAGCCTGCTGCGGCAACGGATCGGCCTGCGCGCCTGGCGGTTCGTGCACTGGGCTGCCTACGCCACCTGGCCGATCGCCCTGATGCACGCGATCGGCACGGGCAGCGACACCAGCCAACTGTGGCTGTGGGCGGTCTTCGCCCTGTCGGCCGCGACCGTGGCGGCGGCACTCATCTGGCGTTGCGCCCCAAGACCTGTGGAGGTCCGATGACAACCACGACCAGCGTGGTCCGGCTGCTCGACCAGACCGAACCGGACGCCCCGTGGCCGGGCCGCGCCACCGACCTGATCAGCGCCGTGCGCACCGCGGGGCTGACCGGCCGGGGTGGCGGCGGCTTCCCCACCTGGCGCAAGCTCGCCGCCGTGGCGCGGACCCGCCGACCAGTGGTGATCGGCAACGCGGCGGAGGGCGAACCGGCCAGCCGCAAGGACCTGACCTTGTTGCAGCGCAGGCCACATCTCGTGCTGGACGGGTTGCTGCTGGCCGCACGGGCGGTCAACGCGAGCCGGTGCTACCTGTACGCCTCACCCGCGGCGGCGGCACACGCCCGCCGCGCGCTGGCCCAGCGACCGGGTGACCGTGTGTCCATTGTGGAGGCCCCTGACACGTTCCTCGCGGGCGAGGAGACCGCGGTGCTCAACGCCATCGCCGGGCGGCGTGCCGTGCCACGGGACCGGCAACAACCCTTGCCACAGCTGGGGTTCCTGGTGCAGAACGTGGAGACGCTCGCCCACCTGGCGCAGATCGCGCGCTACGGTGCGGACTGGTTCCGCGACGTCGGGAGCCGGGAGGCCCCGGGCACCTACTTGGCCACCGTGAGCGGAGCCGTTGCCACGCCTGGGGTTTACGAGGTGCCGACGGGCACGGCCGTGGACACCTTGCTCGCCATGGCGGGCGGCGTGCGGGGTCACGTGCTGGTCGGCGGCTACCACGGCACCTGGGACAGCGACCAGTCCCGTGGCGCCGGGGTGGTGATGGCCCTGCCGACCGGGGCGTGCGGCCTGGTGGAGACCGCGCGCGTCATGTCCTACCTGGCAAGGCAGAGCGCCGGTCAGTGCGGTCCGTGCCGCAACGGGCTGCCGCGCATCGCCGACCTGCTCGGTGCGCTGGCCCGCCGCCAGGCTACGCCGGACACCGTGCGAGCGCTGCACACCCTCGCCGGGCTGGTGACCGGCCGCGGCGCGTGCCACCACCCGGACGCCAGCGTGCGACTGCTGCGCAGCACCCTGATCACCTTCGAGCGCGAGGTCGACGCGCACCTGAGGGGCGGGTGCACACGATGACTCGACTGCACATCGACTGGACCGCGTGCGACGGACGCGGGCTGTGCGCGGAGCTGCTGCCCGAGGTACTGGCCACCGACCCGTGGGGCTATCCACTGCCCCGGGACGGCTCGCGCGAACCGGAAGTGCCCGCCGCGGTGGAACACCACGCACGCCAGGCGGCCGCCCTGTGCCCGAAGCTGGCGTTGCGGCTGAAGTGATCAGCCGGTGCCGGTGTTGGGTTCCCGCATGGCCTGCACCAGGTCGTCGCGGGCCCTGGCCACGCGCGAGCGGACCGTGCCGATCGGGCAGCCGCTGACCTCGGCGGCCTCCGCGTAGGGCAGGCCGAGCACCTGGGTGAGCACCAGCGCCTCGCGCCGGTCGGGGTCCAGGCCCTCCAGCAGCAGGTTCAGCTCCACCACGTCCTCGAACCCGGTGGCGCGGGGCGAGCCGCCCTCGGCGGCCTGCACCCAGTCCACCCCGGCGGCGGTGCGCGGGCGGGCCACCGCGGACCGGACCTGGTCGACCACCACGCGCCGCGCGATGGACAGCAGCCAGGTCCGCGCCGAGGACCGTCCCGCGAAGCGCGGCAGGCTGCCGATCGCGCGCAGGTAGGTGTCCTGGGCCAGGTCGTCGGCGCTGCCCACGTCGGCCAGGTGCGCCACGAACCGCCACACGTCGCGCTGGGTGGCGCGGATGAACTGCTCCAGCGCGCCCGCCTCGCCCCGGCCCGCGGCCAGGGCGAACTCGGTGACCTGCGCGTCCTGCGCCTCTGACCAGCTCACGGTCCAGGAGGGTAATCCACCGCCCCACGGGAACTGAGAGGCACTCCCGTACGACAATCTGGACGTGGAGTGTGCAACCTGTCGCGAGGCGCTGTCGGCCCGGCTGGACGCCGAGCAGGAACCGGTGCCCGCAGCCTGGACCGACGAGCACCTGGCCCAGTGCCCGGCGTGCCAGCAGTGGCAGGCCCGCGCCACCGCGCTGACCAGGGCCCTGCGCGTGCGGCCCGCGACGGCGACCCCGGACCTGGTCGGGCCGGTGCTGGAGACCGCCGTGCTGCCCGCGCCGAGCCGGGGCTGGTGGGCGAGGGCCGCGCTGGGCGCGGTGGCGGTGGCCCAGCTCACCCTGGGCATGGCCGAGGTGCTGGGCGTGGACCAGGGCATGCCGGACATGGCGGGCAGCGCGCACCTGTTCAACGAGAGCACCGCCTGGAACCTCGCGCTGGGCCTGGGCATGTTGTGGGCCGCCCTGCGCACGCGGGCGGCCTCGGGCATGTTGCCGCTGCTGGGCGGCTTCCTGCTGGTGCTCGGCGCCTTCTCCGTGCACGACCTGCTGGACGGCACGGCCACGCTGGGCCGGGTCGCCTCACACGGGCTGCTGGTGGTGGGCATGGGCCTGCTGTACGCGGTGCACCGCGGACACGCCGATGACCGTTCACCCACCCCTGGGCGCGGCGATGCCCTACCCTCCTCAACTGCGGACACGGCGACCGCCGCCGACGACTCCACCATCCGGCCCAGCGGGCGCCCCTCCGGTGGACGACCTCCACTGCGGCCGGCGGGCCATCACAGGGCGGCATAAATCCCACAGCAACCACCTACGGCCGTCTCAGCGTCTTCACAGGCAAGTCCGTGATCCTGGTCGTAGCACGGTGGGCCAGTGCCACCGTCGGGTTCGGGGAGGGGATCGGCGTGAACGATCTCGTACAGGGCACCACCGCCTGGGACGCGGCCAGCGGTCAGGGGCAGCGCAGGACCAACGCGGACGCGGTGGCCTGCCGCAGGGACCCCGACAGCGGGCAGTTCGTGTTCGCCGTGGCCGACGGCATCGGGGACACCGCGGGCTCGGCCGAGGCCGCGCGCAAGGCGGTCAAGGCCGCGGTGGCCACGCCCAGCGGGCACGGGGCCATCCAGGCCGTGCTCGCCGCGCAGCAGGTACTGCGCAACAGCCGGGACGACTGCGTGATCGTGGTGGCCGTGCCGTTCACCGACCGGGTCAGCACCGGGTACCGCATCGCCTGGGTCGGCGACTGCCGCGCCTACCTGTGGGACGACAACTCGGTCACCCAGCTCACCGTGGACCAGACCGTGGCCGCCTACCTGCGCTCGCAGCTGCGGCCGACCACCCCGCACATGGAGCACATCGTCACCAACACGGTGCGCACCACGACCACCGACCAGATCGGCTGGACCCAGGTGCGCACCGCGGGCTCGGGCCTGCTGCTGTCCACCGACGGGGTGCACAAGATCGTGCCCGCGGCCACCATGCACCGCGAGCTGGCGCACGCCGACCAGCCCGCGCGGGCGCTGACCGCGGCGGCCGAGACGCTCGGTGGCCGGGACAACGCCAGCGCGATCGTGATCGACTGGACCGGTCGGCGCCCCTCGGGTCAGGGCACGATGACCGACTTGATCAGCACGCTGCCCCGGGTCGGGTCCAGCTCCGTGGCCTGATCGGTGCCGGTGGGCGTGAGCACGTCCACCGCCTTGGGCACCGAACCCGGATCGACCCGGCAGACCGGCGCGGTACCGCCCGCGGCGCAGACCCCGAACTGGTAGCCGCTGGGGGCCGCGGTGAAGCCGCGCGCAAGGTCGGCGCTGTAGCCGTCCTGGCCGGTGAGCACCACCGCGAAGGTCCAGCCCTTGGCGGGGTCGCCGAACTGGGCCTTGGGCAGGGCCACGGTGATCGTGTGGCCTTCCGCCGAGGCCACGGCCGCGGTCGGGGTGCCCACCTGGTTGCCCGCCGCGTCCACCCATACCGGGGCCGCGAAGCCCTGCAACTCGACGCGCTGGCTCCAGGGCCCCACCGAGTAGTTCCGCGAGGGGTGCGGCGCCGCCGTGGAGGTCGCCTTGCCCGGCTGGCCCACGTAGATGTCCAGCAGCTGCGCGCCCATCGTGGACCCGAAGGTGGGCACCAGGTTGGCCAGCGTGGTCCGCAGGTACACCGTGTCCCCGGAGCTGATCACCTGGAACCTGGTCAGGTCGAAGGAACCCGAGGCGAAGTCGGCCGCCGTCGGGTACTGGTAGGTGCCCGGACCGTGGTCGTCCCCGGCCGGGTCGGCCTGGTCCAGGACGGAGGTGCCGCCGACGAGGTCACCGGTCACCGAGACCCGCGCGAACCCGGTCCGGTTGGCGGAGGCCGAGACGCCCACACTCAGCGCCGTGGCCCCGAAGGACACCGGGACCGCCACGGTGAACGAGCCGTCCGCACCGGCCGTCGTGCTGACCGTGGCCGCGTGACTGCCCACGTCGGTGCCCGCCGACTGCACGGTGACCGCCGCCCCGGCAACCGTGTGGCCGGTGACCGAGGTCGTGCCGCCGGAGACGGTGCTGCCCGCGGCCGGTGAGCTGATCGTGACCTCGGCCTTGCCCGGAGCGGGATTGCTGACGTACCGGCTCGTGGTCAGCTCGGGACGGTCCAGCACCTTGTTGGCGTTCAGGTCCGCGCGCAGCCGCAGGCGCTGTGCCTGCGCCCAGGTCAGCGGTGCGGCCGATCCCGCGGCCTTGCCGTTGGCGAACCCGATCGAGGCCGTGGCCGGGTCCGTGCCGTACGGGGAGGCCGCCAGGTCCGGGGACTCCCACGCCTGCTCGGGGACGAGCCCGACCCCGGACGCCGAGTTCACCATGCTGTCCAGCAGTTCCCTGGCACCGGACTGGTCGCCCAGCAGCAGCTTGGACTCGGCCCGCTCCCCGGACAGCACCGGCCACAGGTGGCCCGTACCGGTGTTATCGGTCGGCCACGGCTGGCCCACGACCTTGCAGGAGCTCTGGCTGGGCTGGTAGCACTCGCCGTAGCCGTCCGCGCTGCCCTGCGCCGCCGAGGTCCCGTACCGGTAGTAGCCGGTGCCGGTGGCCGTCCGCACCGCGATCTGCTTGTCCAGCACCGCAAGGGAGGCCAGGTGGTCCGGGTCGTTCGGCGCGAGCTCGCCCAGCCGCACCAGTTCCTGGAAGCCACCGTCCACAACGGACCGCTGGTCCACGGTCGGCCCGCCGTTGCCCAGGTTGTAGCGGACCGCCGAGTTCGGGTCGCCGTTCTTGGTCAGGCGGGTGAAGTACCTCGGCGCGTACGGCCCGCTGCTGGTCACCGTCCAGGACTTCACCGAGCGCTGGAACTCGTCGGCCGCCGCCTGGTACACCCGTGCGTCCGCGCCGTCGCCCTGCCGCTGGGCGACGGCCGCGGCGGCCGTCAGCCCCGCGATCTCCGCCGCGATGGTCGATGGCGAGTAGCCCGACTGCTCCTCCCAGCGCTCCACTCCGTAGAAAGGCCCGTGCGACACCAGGTAGTCCGCGGCGGGCTTGACGTGGTCAGTCCACAACGGACGGTCGTCCTGGAGGTTCGCCAAGTACGCCATCAGGATCGGGTACGCCGTCTCGTCCAGCTGGTCCCCGCCGGTGTCCGGCGCGACCTTGCCGTTCAGCAGGGAGTTGCGCGGGATCTCCCCGGTCGGCAGCTGCTGCTTGGTGAGCAGGAACCTGGCCACCGCACGCGCCGTGGACCGGTCCCCCGCCGCCAGGAAGCCCGTGAACGCCTCGTACGCGTCCCGGGCGAACACCTCCCGGTACGAGCCGAAGTACACCGGCTTGCCGCCCACGAGCGCGCCCGCGTTCACCGCCTGCCCCCACGGGCTGGCCAGCGAGGCGGCCACCGCACCGGGGAAGGTCTTGTCCACGCTGGCCTTCAGCACGTTCGCGTCCAGTGTGGACGTTCCAGGGGCCAGGCCGCTGTCGTAGTCCCGCCAACCGTCCTCGTAGTCCCCGCGCAGCTCCTCGAAGGGCTTCGCCAGCGAGGCCCGGCCGGTGTCCACCGCCTGCTGCTGCGTGCGCCCGAACCCGAGCGTGAGCGTGAACTCCTTGCCGCGCACCGGAGTGACCTCCTGCGAGGCCACGATGTGCCCATTGGCCGCCGCGCTCGCACCGGGCTGGCTGCCCGCGTAGCCGACCTTCGGTGCCTTGCCCGAGCTCGCCTGCATCGCCAGGTACGTCGGCACCGCGTAGTCCCGGTTGGCCGCCTGGCTCACCGTGCCCGTGTCGTACACGACGGCGGCGTTGCCGTCCACGATCCCGCTGTCCGCGCCGCCGTTGTCCTTGCCGCCGCCACCGTTGCCGTTCACGTGCGCGTCCAGCTGCGCGTAGACCCGCAGGTTCGGCGGGCCGTCCACCCGCGTGCGCATGACCACCGAGTCCCGCGCCGGGTCGGTCACATACGTGGTCACCAGCTGGTAGCCGTGACTGCGGCTGGTGGCCGTCACGGTGCAGGCCATGCCGGTCTTGTCCGCCGCCACGGTGTAGGTCGTGTCGCGCGTCTGCACGTCGGTGAACGTCCCGTCCGTCACCACGTACTGCAAGGTCCCCACATTGGTGTTGTCGATCGTCGGCTCGTAGACGTCCGACAGCACGCCGTTCGCCACCGTGTACCAGATCTTCGAGGTGTTGTTGCGCGCCGTGCCCAGGCAGTCCTTGCGCCCCAGGTCGAAGTACGAGTTCGTCCCCGGTCCCCCGGGCGCCGTGTCCGCCAGCGCCGGTGCCCCCGTTGCCGCCAACGCCACGGCCGTGAGCAGGGTCAGACCCCAACGCGACATCGCGCCTCCCCAGGTGACTCGATTCAGCCGCGCCACACTACGCGCGCCGTTCGCACCAGGTCCACCACTGGGCACGCTGTCGATTCGTCAGTTTCGATCCTCACTGAAGTCACAGCGCACTGGAATGCCATGAAAGTGCCGTTCATGGCGTTCAACGCAGTGAACGGCACTTTCATGGCACGCGGGTCGGGTCTGGTCACTTGCAGACAGCATTTTGCGCACCAGTGAACTGGGTGAATGGTCACGCATCCCGAGTGCGATCAGGAATTTGACCAGCGACTCGGCCGGAAAGGGCGCGTTCGGCCCGGAACGGGTTGCTCCTCCATTCCGAAGCAGTACCCTTCTGTCTTCACGGCCAGTTGATGACGAGCGCCGCCGGGGTGGTTGCCGCGGATGAAGGCACGACCGTTCATGATCCTGTGCGGTTCCGCCGCGCTCGTACTCGCCGTCTGCGTCTACGCCGTGTACCCCGGGGTACTGCCCCACTCGGGCGCGGTGGCCGTTGACGACGTGTTGCAGCTGGTGTGCAGCTTCCTGGCGGTGTTCGGCTACGCGTGGACCGCCCGCCGCGCACGCGGCAACGACCGGCGCTGGCGCGGTTGGATGCTGTGCAGCGCGATCAGCCTGACCATCGGCCTGCTGGCGTGGATCTCCAGCCAGGTGCTGGCCGGGGTGGCGCTGCCGGCGACCACGCTCGCCCCGCTCGGCTTCATCATGACCGCGGTGTTCCTGCTGCCCGCGGTGCTGACCATGGCCCGCGGCGAGCCCGATGCCGAGGAACCCCCGGCCGTGCAGCGCAACCGAGCGTTGCTGCTGCTGGACGGGCTGATCCTGGCCGGGTCGCTGGCGATCCTGGTGTCCATCACGCTGTCCGAGCAGATCGCCCGGTCCTGGGCCTCCTCCGGCCCGGGCTTCGTCACCGTGGTGGCGCACCCGGCCGTGTACCTGGTGGTCATGCTGATCATGGTCGTGCTGGCCCGCACCCGGCCCGCCGCACGGCAGACCGCGATGTGGGTGCTGTTCGGTGCCGCGCTGACCCAGTCCGGGTCCGCCTGGCTGTTCGCCTACCTGGTGGCCAACGGGGCCAACGCCATCCCTCCGCTGGCCGACGCGGGCTTCATGGCGGCGCCCCTGCTGTACGCGCTGGCCCCGTGGGCCCCGCCGCCGCGGTCCCGCGCCGCGGTCAGCGACGACCGGCTGCGCACGGGGGCGTACCTGCACCTGCTGGTGCCCTTCCTGCCGCTGGTGGTCACCGGGGTGTTCATCGGCGTGGGCACGGCCACCGGCATCGACCTGGGCCCCACCGAGGTGTACCTGGGGCTGGCAGTGGTGGCCCTGATGGCGCTGCGCCAGCTGCTGACCTCGGCGGACAACGTGCGCCTGCTGCGCAGCCTGGTCGACAGCCGGGCCGAGCTGGAGTACCAGGCCACGCACGACCCGGTCACCGGCCTGGCCAACCGCGCAGCCTTCCAGGACCGGCTGGACCGGGCCGACCACCCGTTGTCGCTGCTGTTCATCGACGTGGACGACTTCAAGGGGGTCAACGACCGGTACGGGCACGCCACCGGGGACGCCGTGCTGCGCGCGGTGGGTCAGCGGCTGGCCGGTTGCGTGCGGGAGGGCGACCTGGTGGCGAGGCTGGGCGGGGACGAGTTCGGGGTGCTGATCGACGGGCCCACGAACGAGCCGCACGAACTGGGCCGCCGGGTGCTCGCCTCGCTGAGCCAGCCCTACGCGATCGGCGGCACCCTGCTCGGCGTGCGGGTCAGCATCGGGCTGGTCACCCGGGACGAGCTGTCCCCGGAGACCACCGGGGACAGCCTGCTCAGCCAGGCCGACATCGCGATGTACGCGGCCAAGCGGGCGGGCAAGGGCACGCTGGTCATCGGCTGACCGGCAGCGCCTCCGACCGGGTCACGGGTTCGCCCGCGCCGACCCCGTGCAGCACCTGCGCGAGGACCTCGGCACCGCGGACCACGCGCGGGCCCGGCCGGTTGAAGTAGGCGGGGCCGTCGAGCACCCAGACCCGGCCGTCCCGGACCGCGGGCAGGTCCGTCCACTCAGGACGGTCAGTCAGCAGGTGCAACTCGGACAGCGTGCGCTTGGGCGGGAACCCGCAGGGCAGCACGAGCAGCACCTCGGGGCGGGACCGCACCACCTCGGCCCAGGCCACGGCTGAGGTGTGCTCACCTGGCGCGGCCAGCAGCGGTTGGCCGCCCGCGCAGTCGATCTGCTCGGGAACCCAGTGCCCGGCGGGCCACACCGGGTCCAGCCACTCGATGGCGGCCACCCTCGGACGGGGTCTACCGGCCACGGCCGCGCGTACGGCGTCCAGCCTGCCGTGCAGGCCGTCGAGCACGGGCTGGGCGTCGACTCCCAGCACGGCGGCGAGTTCGCGCACGCAGCCCAGCACGTCGGACAGGGTCCTGGGTTCCAGGCTGATCACCGTCGTGCCCGTGTCCATGACCCGTACGGCATCGGAGACGCGCCGGTAGGACACCGCGCAGACCTCGCACAGGTCCTGGGTCAACACCAGGTCGGGGGCCAGCTCGGCGAGCAGGTCCACGTCCAGGTGGTACAGCGAGGAACCGCCGTGCGCGGCCCCGCCCACCGCGGCGGAGATCTCCCGGCTGCCCATCGCCTGGTCGATGCCGCTGGCGGTGACCACCGGCACGCCCGCGACCTGCTCGGCGGGCCAGTCGCACTCGTGCGTGCGGCCCACCAGGTCCACGCCGCGGCCCAGCACCGCGACGAGGTCGGTGGCCGCCGGCAGCAGCGAGACGATGCGCACCGGGCAAGCGTAGTGCGGATCCGTTACCGGGACAGGGCTCGGCCGTGCAGCGCGGTGACGGCCGCGCGGGCGGACAGGATCGCGCCGTGCTGCCAGGCATCCACGTACGACAGCCAGTCCCCGGCGAAGAGCACCCGGCCCGTGGGCCGGGCCACCGGTTTCAGCACGGCGGCGTCGGGAGTGTCCTCCGGCAGGTCGTGCCAGGCGCCCTCGATGTACGGAGTGGTCATCCAGGACTGGGAGAACGCGGAGACCAGTTCGGTCCGGTACTTCGGCCCGTAGATCCGTTCACCGAGCATGACCGCCCGATCGACACGCTGCTGCGGGGTCATCGCGTCGTACTTCGCCGCGTTGCGCGCGAAGTTGTAGTAGCCGATGAGCACGCCTCGGTCCCCGTGGAAGCCCGAGGCGGGGTGCCAGATCTGCCGCAGGTCCAGGTCGGTCCAGGTGATCCCGCCGTAGATCCGGTGTTCGGTCTCCCACCACCTGCTGCGGTACTCCAGCCCGAGCTTGCTCGCCGGAGCGGGACTGACCGAGGTGAGCGCCCGCTGCACCTCGGGGCCGAGGTTGTGCGGCAACTGGGCCAGGATGTGCGGCGGCATGGCGCAGACGCAGTAGTCGGCGCGCAGTTCTCGCTGCTGTGCGGAGCTGTCGGTGTAGGTGACCAGGACCCCGTTGGCCTCCTGGCGGACCGAGGTGGCCGCACACCTGGTCCGGATCCGGTCGGCGCCGATGGCCCCTGCCAACGCCTGGGGGATCCGGTCCATGCCGCCGACCGGCTGGAACATGACCATGGCCTGGTCGAACTCGGACTCGAAGGAGAGGTACCTGCCCACGGCCGAACTGAAGACCGCGGAGACATCGGGAACCGGGTGCAGCGGCCGCCCCGGATCCCCGGCAGCACCTGGGTAGGCGCTGTACCCGCGCTGGCTGCCGCCCGTGTAGTCGTACTCGCCACCGATGCTGCCCCACTCCTCCAGGAAGGCCAGCAGCTGCTCGCGGTCCTCCCCGCTCAACTCCATGTCGAGGGCACCGCGCGCGGACGCCTTGGCCAGCAACTCACTGACGTAGCCGTGCACGTCGGACCGCACCGTGCGGAACCGGACCGGCTTTCCCGGCTCCATCCCGTCCCGCTCGTTGTAGATGTAGGCGTCCGCGTTGGTGTTGGGGAAGATCTCGATCGGTACGCGCAGTTCCCGGCAGTAGTCCAGGGTGACCATCCACTGTGCGAGGCGGGCCGGTCCGCAGTTCATGTACTGCCCGTCGGCGAAGCTCGCGGTCTGGGTGGTCCCCGAGAGGTCGGTCTGGGTGGTACCGGCCCGCGCGGTGAAGTTCCTGCCACCCACCCGGTCCCGGGGTTCGAGCACCGTGCAGCGGTACCCCGCCTTGCCCAGTTCGTAGGCGGCCACCAGGCCCGCGACGCCGCCACCGAGGACCACCACCGAGGCGGGCACGCGCCCGGACAGGCGGAAGTCGGCGGCCCGCGGCGGCTGGAAAGCCGGGGCGGCCCCGGCGGTCGGTGCGAGGCCGAGTGCCCCCATGGCGGCGAACATCACCCCCGCGCCACCGGTCATGCCGACGGAACGCAGGAAGTCCCGCCTGCTCGGCGCGGATCGCCTCGATTCCACTGCTGCCTCCAACTCGTAGTCCCCTCGATCATTCACACGCCGGTACAAGTCACGGGGTTCACGGTGCAACCCCCGGGCCGGCTTCGGCGTCAGGGACCCGTGCACGCGATGAACAAGGCAAACCGGTTCTGGGTGGCGGGCGCGGTCGGCGTCCTGTTCGGGCTCACCGCGGCTCCCGCGCTGGCCGACCCGCCCGCGAACGAGGACCCGGTCGCCAAGCTCAAGGCGGCCGGGCAGCAGGCAGAGGAGTTGCACGAGAAGTACGTCCTCGCACAGCACGACCTGGAGGCCCGCCAGGCCGAGGTGGAGCGGGCCAAGGCCGATGTCGGCAAGGCGCAGCGGGCCGGGCAGGCCGCGCGCACGGAGCAGGAGCGCTTCCGGGGCCAGGTGGACCAGTTCGCCGCGGCCTCCTTCAGCGGCACGCAGTTCACCAGCATGTCCGCGCTGCTCAGCGGCCAGTCCGCGCAGGATTTCCTGGACCGCAGCTGGCTGCTGGACGAGGTGAGCAGGCAGAACGGGCAGGTCCTGGACGGCATGAACTCGGCCGTGGACAAGGCGAACTCCGCCGACCAGCAGGCGCAGCAGGCCCAGCAGCGGGCCAGTGAGGCGGCGGCCCAGGCGCAGCGGGTCAAGGACGACCTCGGGCGGCGCGAGGCCGAGGCCACCCGCGCCAAGAACGAGGCGCAGACCGCGCTCGACCAGCTGTCCAGCTCGCAGCGGACCACGTTGCGCGGGGACCGCGGGGTGTCCTACGGCCCGATCAACGCCCCCGGCGCGGCCGGTGCCGCCGTGCGCGCGGCCCTGTCCCAGGTGGGCACCCCGTACAACCTGGGCGCCGAGAGCCCGGGCGTGGCCTTCGACTGCTCCGGGCTGGTGCAGTGGGCGTACCGCCAGGCCGGGGTCTCGATCACCCGGATCACCACCACCCAGTACGCCGAGGGCGCCCCCGTGTCCCGCGGCGACCTGCGACCCGGTGACCTCGTGTTCTTCGGGACCGCGGCGGACATCCACCACGTGGGCATGTTCATCGGTGAGGGCAAGGTCGTGCACGCCCCCGACTTCGGCCAGGTGGTCAAGGTGGTGCCGCTGGAGCAGGCGGGCCGCGACTACTACGGGGCGCGGCGGATCGTGGCCTAGGGCTGTCGTAGCAGGCGTGCGGGAAGATGATCGGGACGGCGCTTGACCATGCCGTGGCGGCACAGTGTCCGCTTGGTGCCTCAGCAGGTCCGGATTGCGCAGGAGGGGCAGACCATGCCGTGGAGCACTCGCGAGCTGGCCGAACTCGCCGGCACCAGCCTGCGCACGGTGCGTCACTACCACGATGTCGGTCTGCTGCCCGAGCCCGAGCGCCGCGCGAACGGCTACAAGTCCTACGGCGTGGGGCACCTGGTGCGCCTGCTGCGGATCAAGCGGTTCGCCGACCTCGGATTCTCGCTGGCCCAGATCACCGAGATGGACGACACCGACCAGACCTCCGACGACGCGCTGCGCGAGCTCGACGCCAAACTCGCCGCGGACATCGAACGCCTACAGCGCGCCCGCGACGAGATCGGCACGCTACTGCGGGACAAGGCCGCGGCCATGCTGCCGCCGGAGCTCGCGGCAGTACCCGAGGGCGTCGAGGTCTCCGAGGCCGAACGCTCGCTGTTGGTGGTCATCTCGCAGCTGCTCGGCCCCGGCGGACGAGAGCCCTTCGCGGAATGGATGCGCGGCTACGAGCGCACGCCGGAGGACATCGAGTTCGACGCCCTGCCCGCTGACGCCGATGAGCAGACCCGCGCCGACCTGGCCGCGCGCATGCTGCCGTACAGCGTGCAGCTCCGCGAGCAGCACCAGGGACGACTGCTGCGAGGCGAGGACGTACGCGGCGGCCCCCACTACGTGCAGCGCACGATCGGGGAGGCGCTGCGCGATATCTACAACCCGGCGCAGCTCGATGTCCTGGTCCGGCTGTCCGCACTGCTGCCGGACGACACGCGCTGACCGGCACGTCACGCGTGGTGAGACCCCGCACGGGTTGCGGGGTCTCACCAACGATCGATCAGTGGGCTTCTGCCGCGCAGGCCAGGTCGTGCGGTGGGCGTTGGCCAGTGGTCAGGAACGTCGTCACCGCGTTGTTGGCGCACTTGTTCTTGCCGACCAGGTAGACGCCGTGGCCGCCCTGGTCGGCCGTGACCATCCGGGCCCGGTCCCCGAACGCCTGCCGCAGTTGCCGGGCGCCGGGCAGCGGTGTCGGCACGTCGCGGAGGTTCTGCACCATGAGCACGTCCGACTGGCCCTGGTCACCGATGCGCACCTGTGGCTCGATCGGGTCCGGCCAGAACGCGCACGGCTGGATGTTGGCCGAAGCCGCACCGAACATCGGGTACCGGATCCGGTCTACGGCGACGTTGTGCTGGTAGGTCTGGACCGACTTGGGCCAGCGCGAGTCACCGCAGATCATGTAGTAGCGGCCGGAGATCAGGTTGTCCGGGTCCTGCTGGGGGCCGTCCGACCCGGGGCCCAGCGGTGGCAGCGGCTGGTTCGTGTCCAGCGCCCGCCAGAACTCGGCCAGCTTGGGCAGGCCCGGGTTGCCGAAGAGGAGGCCGAAGGTGGACATCCGGAACGTCGCACCGTCGACCCCTTGCACCGGCGTCCTGTCCAGCCGCGCGGCGAGCTCGAAGTACTTCGCGGTCACCTGCTCCGGAGTGCTGCCCAGGCGGTATTCGGCGTTGTTGGCGGCGGCGAACTTCGCGAAGTCCGGGAACCGGTCCTGAACACCTTGGCCCCACAGGCGTTCACCCGCGGCGTCCCAGCCGCCTGGGCCCAGGTTGCTGTCGAGCACGATCCGGTCGCTGTGTTGCGGGAACAGCGTCGTGTACACCGCGCCGAGGTAGGTGCCCCAGGAGTAGCCGTCGTAGGAGAGCTTCGGCTCGCCCAGCGCGGCCCGGATCCGGTCCATGTCGCGTGCGGTGTTGGCAGTGGTGACGTACGGCAGCATCCACGCCGTCTTCGAGGTGGCGCACTGCCGGGCGACGGTCTTCACCTCCTCGGCCCGCTTCGCGACGTCAGCCGCGGTGTTCGCGTAGGGCGGGATGTTGCCGTTCACCTCCTGTTCCGGCTTCAGATCACAGGTCACCGGCGTGCTGTGGCCGATGCCGCGCGGGTCGAACCCGATCACGTCGTAGCTGTCCAGCACGCTCTGGGGCAGATGCGCGGACATGAGATCGACCGGGAATTTCAGCCCGGGGGCGGGACCGCCCGGGTTGGTCAGCAGCACGCCGCGGCGCTGCGACGGGTTCTTGCTCGCCAGGCGGGAGATCGCGATCTCGATCTTCCGCCCGTCCGGGTTCCGGTAGTCCAGCGGCACTTCCAGAGTCGAGCACTCCAGGCCGGGCGACGCGACATCCGCCGGGCAAGGGCCCCAGTTCACGGTGCTCGGCGTCGCCGCCGCCGACACCGCCGGAACCGCGGCCGTCGCCAGTGCGGCGACCGCGAGTGCAATGGGCAAGGTTCTCCGCACCTGAATTCCCTCCAGACGGCGCACTCGGGCGCCGGAATCAATTGAGGCACTTCAGCCCCAGGTTCCCCGTGACGCTGACGCGCCGACCCATGCAGTTGAAACCATGCCGCTACGGCACGGTCAAGCCGATCGAGCACATCGGCGGTGCGCTCGGGCCGCCAAGCGGCGATCATGGTCGGCGAACCGTCCAAGGAGGCCTCATGTCCGCAACCCCGCAGGAGATCTTCGGGCGC
Source organism: Kutzneria viridogrisea DSM 43870 (assembly GCF_000525635.1). Lineage (NCBI taxonomy): Bacteria > Bacillati > Actinomycetota > Actinomycetes > Pseudonocardiales > Pseudonocardiaceae > Kutzneria > Kutzneria viridogrisea. The sequence continues at coordinate 3,561,142 of NZ_CP007155.1, read as the reverse complement.
TACCTCCATGCCGGAGCGCTGACCCGCGACGCCGACGCGCTCGCCGAACTGTTCACCGAGGACGGGGTGTTCGAGGCGCCACTCGTCCCGGCCGGCCACGTGTTCCCCAGTCGCCTGGCCGGACGGGAAGCGATCCGCGCCGGAATGGCCGCGTACTACCAGCGCACGGCCGGCGCGCCGCGGGGCCCGGCCGCCGGGGGCACGGTCGACGTGGCGAAGTCCGGCTACGTGCTGCACCACACCGCCGACCCCGAGGTGTTCATCGCCGAGATCGACACCGTCTTCGACGTGGCCGGGGAGACCGTGACCATGTCGCTGGTGCAGATCTTCCGGCTGCGTGACGGGAGGATCGCGCTGCTACGCGACTACTTCGCGCCGGACACAGTGTCCTGACGTGCGCGGGCCCGGCCCGGATCGAACGATCCCGGGCCGGGCCGGATTCGGCTGCCGATCAGTTGACCGCGGCGGCGAACATGCCGGGCTCGTAGGAGCCTCCACGCTGGTGCACGATGACGGCGAGCCGGTTGGCCGCGTTGATCAGGGCGACCAGGCAGACCAGCGCGGCGATCTGGTCCTCGTCGTAGTGCTTGCGCACCTGGGCCCAGGTCTGGTCGGACACGCCCTGGTGGGCGTCAGCGAGCCGGGTGCCCTCCTCGGCGAGCGCCAGCGCGGCCTGCTCGGCCTCGGTGAACACCGTGGACTCGCGCCAGGCGGCGACCAGGTTGAGCCGGACCGGGGTCTCACCGGCGGCCGCGGCCTCCTTGGTGTGCATGTCGATGCACCAACCGCAGCCGTTGATCTGGCTGGCGCGCAACGACACCAGTTCCTGCGTGGACTTCGGCAGCGGGGACTGCTGGATCACCAGGCTGGCGTTGGCGAACCGCTTGGCGAACTTGGCAGTGATCTCGTTGTCGAACATGGCGAATCGGGTGTCCATGACCTCGTCCTCACTCGTGGTGTCGCACTGAACGACCACGAGATGCCGTCGGGCCGACCCCTGTGACAGCGTGGCCGCGTGACGCGCGCCACAACAAGGATTGGCTACCTTCTCGGTGTCACACAGCGGCGGGGCCCGGCGTCTGGTGGGTGACACAGTCGAGAGTGAACAGGAGCCCCCCATGGTCGGCACGTCGCAGACCGCACCCGAGGACCGCGGCGGGAGCAGGAGCCCGGACGACCGCCCGGATCCCGCCACCGAGGCGTTCCTCGCCCACCGCAACCTGCTGTTCACCGTGGCCTACGAGATGCTCGGCTCGGCCGCCGACGCGGAGGACGTCCTCCAGGAGACCTGGCTGCGGTGGGCGGGCGTCGAGCTCGGCACCATCGAGAACCAGCGTGCGTACCTGGTCCGGATCACCACCCGCCAGGCACTCACCCGGCTGCGCACGCTTGGCCGCCGCAGGGAGTCCTACGTCGGCCCCTGGCTGCCCGAGCCGCTGCTCACCGCGCCCGACGTGGCCGAGGACGTAGAGCTGGCCGACAGCGTCTCGATGGCGATGCTGCTGGTGCTGGAGACGCTCACGCCGACCGAGCGGGCGGTGTTCGTGCTGCGCGAGGTGTTCGACCTGGCCTACGAGGAGATCGCCGAGGCCGTGGACAAGAGCCCGGCCGCGGTCCGCCAGATCGCGCACCGGGCACGGGCACACGTCGCGGCGCGCCGGCCGCGCGGGGTCGTGTCCGCGGGCGAGACCCGCTACGCACTCGAAGCGTTCCAGCGGGCGGCCGAAACAGGCGATCTGCAAAGCCTGCTCGACATCCTCGCGCCGGACGTCGTCTTCCTGGGTGACGGTGGCGGGATCAGGCAGGCCGTCCCGCGGCCCGTCGTGGGGGCAGACAAGGTGGCCCGCCTGCTGGCCACCGGGCTGGGCAGGATCGCCGCCATGGGTTCACTGCGGCCGGCGCAGGTCAATGGCTACCCGGCGCTGGTACTCCGGCAGGGCGGGGAGATCGACACCGTCGTGGCGGTGCGCATCGACGACGGCCTGGTCACCGGGCTCTACGCCGTGCGCAATCCCGAGAAGCTGTCGCACATGGAGCGGGAGACCACCCTGCGCCGCTGAGTCCGAAAATGCCCTGACAGCCTCAGTATGGTCGGAACCATGCGCTATTCGATCAACGTTCCGAACTTCGGCGACTTCGCCGACGCGCGTGCGCTCGCCTCGCTGGCCGCCACCGCGGAGCAGGCGGGCTGGGACGCGTTGTTCGTCTGGGACCACGTGGTGCACGTCAAGAGCCGCCGACAGACCTTCGCCGACCCGTGGCTGCTGCTGACCGCGGCCGCGCTGGCCACGAGCCGGATCAGGCTGGGCACGCTCGTCACCCCGGTCGGCAGGCGCAGGCCGCACCAGCTGGCCCGCCAGGTGTCCACTTTGGACCAGATCAGCGCCGGGCGGACGATCTTCGGCGCGGGGCTGGGCGCACCGGTCGAGGACGAGTACGGCAGTTTCGGCGAGCCCACCGACCCCGTGGTCATCGCCGAACTGCTGGACGAGGGACTGGAACTGCTGGACCGGTACTGGGCAGGCGAGACGGTGACGCACCAGGGCCGTCACCACCAGGTGCACGAGGTGAGCCTGCTGCCCACCCCGGTGCAGCGCCCGCGGGTACCGGTCTGGATCGCTGGGTACTGGCCGAACCGCCGCCCGATGCGCCGGGCCGCCCGCTGGGACGGGGTGGTGCCGCTGTTCGCCTCCGCGGGGCACGGGTGGACCCCGCCGGTCGAGGAGGTCCGCGAGTTGGCCGGCTACGTGCACTCGCACCGCGCCGAACAGTCGGACCGCCCGTTCGACGTGGTCGTCGGCGGCATCAGCCCGACCGATCCCGCGCAGGCCCGCGACCTGATCGGCCCGCTGGCCGAGGCGGGCGCCACCTGGTGGGACGAGCGGCGCCCGATCGACGAGCACATCGGCGAACTGGCACCGGTGCTGCGCCGCGTCGAACAGGGTCCGCCGAAGCTGTGACCACCAAGAGCCATGCCATGAAAGTGCCGTTCCTGGCGTCAGGTGCCAGGAACGGCACTTTCATGGCACCGCAAGGGCGGCGCGGGCCGCTGCGGGCGTGGTGGTCTGGGGGCGGTCGGGCACGCCTCGGAACAGGTGCTGCTTGAGGACGTGCCGGGTGGCGGGCAGCGTGCCGGACAGTACGGCGAGCTTGGCGCGGGGTGAGCGCGCGACGCGCACGGCAGCGCGCACGGCGGGGCGGATGGCGCGGTCCAGGGCGAGGGGCTGGTCGAAGTTGCCGAGTTGGCGCATCCAACGGGGCAGGGTGGCGATGGTGGCGGGGGCCATGAGGCGGCTCATGGCCCACAGCCGGGACTTGCCCTGGGCACGCGGGGTGCGCAGCAGGTAGTGCATACCCTCGTTGGCGCGTTCGGAGGTGCACAGGTTGGGCCGGACGGCGGCGAAGTACTCGCGGACCTGTTCGCGGGAACTGGGGACGTCGGCGGGTTTGCAGGTCTGCAACTCGGCGGCGATGACGCACTCCGCCCAGTAGCGCCGCTCCTGGGCTGGTGTGAGTCGGCCGGGACCGTAGACCTCGTAGCACTTGAGCACGGAATGCCAGCCGGTGACGTGGATCCACAGCTGCGAGGCGGGGTTGTTGGCGCTGTAACGCTTGCCGGTGACGGGGTCGATACCGGTGGCCTTGGCGTGCACTTTCATCAGGAACTCGGCGGCGGCCACAGCGGTGGCACCGTCGGCGACAGCGATGGTGAGGAAGTAGGCGAGGGTACGGTCGAGGCGGCCGATCGGGTCGGTGTAGATGCCGCGCTGGTCGGCGACGGCGGCGGTGAGCAGGGGGTCGAAGTGTTCCAGTACAACGGATCGCTGGAAGCCGATCAGCGCGGTCGGGCTGGTCCAGACCTGCCAGGTGGGTGAGTCGGGGCCGAAGAAGCCGTAGTCCTGTGCCATGGCCGACCCCCTCAGGGCTTCATCTCGTAGGCGCCGGACAGGGCGAGCACCTGCTGCCACACCGCGTCGAAGGCGGCGGCGTCGGTGACGGGCTTGCGCAGGGCGGACACGGCCCACTGCTGCTGGGCGGGCGTGGAGCTGCGCTTGCCGTGCAGTTCCACGGCGTGCCGGGAGAAGTCGCGGACGAGCACGTCGAACACGGCACCAACGAGGTGGGAGTCCACGCCGAGGATCTCGGCCTGTTCGAGGATGAGCTGGCCGTAGACGATCAGCGTGAACAGCTCGCCGAGGGTCAGCGTGAAGTCCATGTCGCCCTGCTGGGCGGCATCGGGCGCGGCGGTGCTGAGCAGCTCGGCGAAGGCGTTGGCCTGCTCGGTGAACAGGGCGACGTTGGGCAGGTGCGCGTGCCGGGCGTAGACCTCACGCCAGTCGTGGAAGCGGACCTTGCCCAGGCCGCGGGCGGGCCCCTGGCGGAACAGGAACTCGTCGTCGGCGGGGTCGGTGCGGGTGCCGACGGGCGGGTAGGCCTGCGGCTGGAACAGGTAGGCGGGCATGAACTTGCCGATCAGGGCGAGGTTGACGGCGACCGTGCCCTCCAGCTTCGGCAGGCCGTTGACGTCCATCTTGGCCAGCGGCAGGTAGTTGTCGGCCTCGAAGCCCTTGGCGGCGACGATGTCCCCGATCAGGGCGAGCACGGCCTCGGCCTCGGTGGTGACCTTCATCTTGGTGATCGGGTTGAACAGCAGGTAGCGGCGGTCCTCGGGGTTGGCGCTGCGGAAGTAGTCCACGGCCCGGTCGGAGAACAGCCGCATGCCGGTCAGCCGGGCGCAGGCGTCGACGAACTGGCGGCGCACGTGCGGGAAGTCGGTGACCGGGTTGCCGTACAGAATCCTGTTGTGCGCGTGGGTGATCGCCTCGTACAGGGCGTGCGTGGTCAGGCCGATGCCGCCGAAGCACAGGTTGAACTTGCCGATGTTGACGGTGTTCAGCGCGGCGGAGAACGCGGCCTCGCCGGTGTGCAGGATGTCCTCGGCGCGCACCGGGTAGTCCCGCAACCGGAACTCGGCCACGTACATCTGCGAGGGCACCACGTTCTTGACCACGTGGTAGTTGGGGTGCGTGGAGTCGGCGTAGAAGAACACGTACTGGTCGGGGCCCTCGACCCCGTGGACGCAGCCGAACACCGAGACGGTGGTGGCGCAGTTGCCGTTGCCGATGTAGTACTTGCCGCCGGTGGCGGTGTAGCCCCCGGAGCCGTCCGGGGTGAGCACCATGTCGGAGGCGTAGATGTCGGCCCCGTGCTCCTTCTCGGACAGGCCGAAGGCGCCGACCCCGCCGGCGTCCAGTGCCTTGGCGGCGCGCTGGCGGGCGGCGGCGTTCTCGCTCTGCCACACCGGCCCCAGGCCCAGCACGGTGACCTGCCAGGGGTACCAGTAGTTCAGCCCGTAGAAGGCGAGCACCTCGGACAGGGCGGCGATGCGCGCGGTGTCCCAGCGCTTGTCCGCGTTGGGGCCCGCGTCGCGAGCGGGGGTCAGGAAGGTGGCGAACAGGCCCTCGGCGGCGGCGAAGTCCAGGAAGTCCTGGTAGAAGACCTTCTCGTGGTAGTCGCGCACCAGGCGCTGCTTGCCGCGGGCCTCGAACCAGTCGATGGTGGCCCGCAGCAGCCGACGGGTCTCCGGGTCGAAGTGCGCCGGGTCGTACCGGTTCGGGTCCAGCAGCAGCGACCTGATCTCCACCTGTGCCTCCTCGAAATACTACCGTCGAGTAGCAATATGCTACGGTGGAGTAGCTTTGTCCAGTGGGAGGCCGAGTGAGCAAGCGCCGCGCCTACGCGCCGAGGGTCCCCGCCGAGCAGCGCCGGACCCAGGTACTCGACGCCGCGCTGCACCTGGTGGTGACCTCGGGGCACCAGGCGGTGACGATGGAGGCCGTGGCCGAGCAGGCCGGGGTCACCAAGCCGGTGGTCTACGGGGTGTTCGCCAGCCGTGCCGACCTGCTCCAGGCGCTGCTGCACCGTGAGCAGGAGCAGGCGCTGGCCCAACTGCTGGCGATCCTGCCCGCGCGGGCCGAGGAGCAGGACCCGAGCGAACTGGCCGCCCGCGTGCTGGCCGAGTTCCTGCACGCGGTGCGCCAGTCGCCGGACCGCTGGCACTGCATCGTCATGCCGATGGCCGACATGCCCGCCCAGTTCCACGCCGCCCGCGAACGGGCCCGCGCGGTGACACTCGCCCGCGCCGAGCAGATGGCCCAGGGGCTGCTGCGCGCCGTGGGCGCCCCGCCGGAGCTGGCCGCCGACATCGTCGCGCACACCGTGGTGAGCCTGTTCGAGATGGCGGCCCGGCTGGTACTCACCGATCCGGAGCACTTCGTCCCCGAGCGGTTCGTGGCCGCGATCCGGGCCGCGATCGGGTTGTCGCTCAGGGCACGATGACCTGGCGCACGGCCTCTCCCCCGGCCAACTGGTCGAAGCCCGCGTTGACCTCGTCCAGCCGCAACCGCCCGGACACGAGTTCCTGCACGGGAAGCAGACCGGCCTGGTACAGCTCGATGAAGCGCGGGATGTCCCGGCGGGGCACGCTGGAACCGAGGTAGCTGCCGCGCAGGGTGCGCTCCTCGGCGACCAGGCTCAGCGCGGGCAGCACGAGTTGCCGGTCCGGGTGCGGCAGGCCGACCGTGACGGTGGTGCCGCCGATCCGCGTGGCCCGGTAGGCCTGCGCGAGCACGTGCTCGCTGCCGGTGGTGTCGATGACCTTGTCGGCCCCGCCGCCGGTCAGCTCGCGGACCTGCTCCACGGCGTCCTCGCCCCCGGCGACGGCGTGTGCCGCCCCCAGCCGCAGCGCGAGATCCCGCTTACCGGGCACCAGGTCCACCGCCACGATCGAGCTGGCGCCGGCGGCCCTGGCGGCCAGCAGGGCGGCGAGCCCGACCCCGCCGAGCCCGAACACCGCGACCCGCTCCCCCGGCTTGACCTCGGCGCTGTGGAAGGCGGCCCCGGCACCGGTCAGCACGGCGCAGCCGAACAGCGCGGCGATCTCGTGTGGCAGGGTCGGGTCGACGCGCACGGCGGATTTGCCCGACACGACAGCGTATTCGGCGAAGGCCGACACTCCGAGGTGGTGGTGCGGGCGCTCACCGTCGGCGGCCAGCCAGCGCCGCTGGCCGGTGAGCAGGGTGCCGTTGCGGTTGGCCACCGCGCCCGGCTCGCACAGCGCGGGCCGCCCGGCCAGGCACATCCGGCACGCACCGCAGGCGGGCACGAAGGCGAGCACCACGTGGTCCCCCACCGCGAACTCCGCGTCCGGGCCGACCTCGACCACCTCGCCAGCGGCCTCGTGCCCGAGCACCATCGGCAGCGGGCGGGGCCGCGAGCCGTTGATCACCGACAGGTCGGAGTGGCAGAGCCCGGCGGCGCCGATGCGCACCAGCAGTTCCCCGCGTCCCGGCGGGTCCAGCTCCAGCTCGGTGACCTCCAGCGGCCGGTCCTGCGCGTAGGGCGTGGGCCCCCCGGTGCGGCGCAGCACCGCGGCGTTGACCTTCATGCGTTCACCAGCTTCGCGAGCTCGCCGCGCATCGGCTCGGCGATCGGGGTGGGTTTGCGGGTCAGCCGGTCCACGAACACGTGCACGAAGTGGCCCTCTGCGACCAGCGTGGACCGGTCGTGGTTGTACAGCCCGATCTCGTACTTGACGCTGCTGGTGCCCAGGTGGCCGACGCGCAGTCCCACCGAGATCGTCTCCGGGAAGCTCAGCGAGGCCTTGTAGACGCAGTGCGACTCCACGCACAGGCCGATCGGGCCGTCCCCGTCCAGGTCGAGCCCGGCCTGCCCGATCAACCAGGTGTTGATCACGGTGTCCATCACCGAGTAGTGCACCGCGTTGTTGACGTGCCCGTAGTGGTCGTTGTCCTTCCACCGGGTCGGGACGTCCTGCCAGTAGCCGTACTCGGTCATGCGCTGCCCTCCACGCCGCGGTCGACACCGGGCCACAAGCACGCACCGGCACCGAACTGTTCTACCGCGACTGGGGCACCGGCGCGCCCGTGGCGTTCGTCTCCCGTTGGGCGCCGAACCGGTCGACGAGCCGACTCAACTCTCCGGCTCAGGCGGCAGGCCCACCCGCAGCAGGGCGTGCACGTACCCGTCCACGCCGAGCTGCTCGGCAAGGCCCGCGCGGACCTCGTCCAGACGGATCAGCCTGCTCACCGGGCGCACCCACAGCCCCAGCGCCGCGGCGGCCAGCCGGGCGTTCTGCACCGCGGCACCGGCCAGCACGTGGTCGCGCGGGGTGTCGCCCCTGGTGCAGACCAGCAGCACCGGACCGGACACCAGCCGGGCCGCGATCGCGCACACGGCGTCGGCGTAGGGCTCCACCAGGGTGGCGACCGGCCGCTGCTCGGTGGTCGGCACCGGGCTCAGCGCGCTGGGCTGCGGGGTCAGCCAGGGCCGCAACTCGTCGGCACACCAGCGGTCACCGTCCAGCCTGCGCCCCGCGTGCAGCACCAGGCGGGCCGCCGCGGCGACCTCGGACCGGTCGCTGAGCAGCCGCAGGTCCGTGCCGGGGCACCAGTTCGAGGCCAGCAGCCGGTCCAGGGCAGTGGCCTCACCCGGCCAGGGGCTCGGCTCGGCCCAGTACGGGTCCATGCGCTCGACACGCCGGTGCAGCCACAGCTCGGCGGCGGTCGGCTCGGCCCGTGCGACCGCGCGGACCACCGCGACCAGGTCGGGCTCCATGCCGTCACCGGCGATCTCCATGGTCGCCCGCCAGCCCAGGCTGCGCACCGCGAGGAACAGGTTGGCCAGCGCCGTGCCGCAGTACACCAGCCGGTTGATCCCGGCCCGCTCGTGCCGCTGCGCGGCCCCCAGCTGGTACAGCGAGGCGGTCCGCTCCCCCAGTTGCAGCACGTAGGGCCGCTCCGGATGCAGCACCGGTGCGTGTCGCACGGCGTTGAGCAAGGTGGTGGTCTCGGTTTTGCTCCACTGGTCACCGGATTGGCGGTTCGGGCGCCGGGTCAACACAACGGTGTCCTCCGTCCTCGACGTCGAGGGTGTGCTCCTCGGTGTTGACGCCGTACAGCCACCGGTCGTTCACCTGGGCCACTGATGACTTTTGACCCTGCCACGCCGTGTACGCCGCTGGCTAGGGTGACGCGTGCCCACAAGCGTGTTCCTGGTAGACGATCACGAGATCGTCCGGCGTGGACTGGCCGACCTGCTGGAGGACGAGTCCGATCTGGAGGTGGTCGGCGAGGCGGCCTCGGTGGCCGAGGCGCTGGCCCGCGTGCCCGCGGCCCGGCCGGACGTGGCGGTGCTGGACGTGCGCCTGCCCGACGGCAACGGGGTGGAGCTGTGCCGGGAGCTGCGCTCGCGCGACCCCGGGCTGCACTGCCTGATGCTGACGTCCTTCTCCGACGACGAGGCCCTGTTCGACGCCATCATGGCCGGGGCGGCCGGGTTCGTGCTCAAGCAGGTGCTGGGCCACGACCTGCTGGCCGCCGTGCGCACCGTGGCCGCGGGCCAGTCGCTGCTGGACGCGCGCACGACCTCGGCGCTGCTGGGCCGCCTGCGCCGCGAGCGCGAGCACACCGATCCGCTGCGGGAGCTGTCCGAGCAGGAGCGGGCGGTGCTGGACCTGGTCGGTGAGGGGCTGACCAACCGGCAGATCGCCGAGCGCATGTTCCTGGCGGAGAAGACGGTGAAGAACTACGTGTCGCACATGCTGGCCAAGCTCGGCATGCAGCGCCGCACCCAGGCCGCCGTGCTGGCGACCGAACTCCGCCGCCGCTGAGGGCGCGTACCGCAAGTGCGAACACACCGTACGGGAGCGTCCGACACGCGGTACCGGAAGCGCCGACACGCGGGGTTGACCCCGCGTGTCGGCGCTTCCGGTACCGCGTGTCGGCGCTTGCGGTACGCCGTGTTTGCGCTTGAGGTCAGTTCGTGGTGAGCAGCGAGCGCAGGAAGAACGTCACGTTGGCCGGGCGCTCGGCGAGGCGGCGCATGAAGTAGCCGTACCACTGGTCGCCGTAGGGCACGTAGACGCGCATCGTGGTGCCGTTGGCCGCGATCTCGCGCTGGGCGTCGGGCCGCACGCCGTAGAGCATCTGGTGCTCGTAGCTGTCGGCGGTGCGCCCCGCGGCGGCGGCGACCTGCGCCGCGATGCGGACCAGCCGCGGGTCGTGCGAGGCGACCATCGGGTAGCCCTGGCCGTTCATGAGCACCTTCAGGCAGCGCACGTAGGACAGGTCCACCTCGTCCTTGCCCTGGTAGGCAACGGATTCCGGCTCCTTGTACGCGCCCTTGCACAGCCGCACGCGGGAACCGGCCCCGGACAGGTCCCGGCAGTCCTGCTCGGTGCGATGCAGGTAGGCCTGGAGCACGGCGCCCACCCACGGGAAGTCCACCCGCAGGTCGGCGAGGATGCCCAGGGTCGAGTCGGTGGTGGTGTGGTCCTCCATGTCCAGGGTGACCGTGGTGCCCACCGCCGAGGCGGCCTCACAGATGCGCCTGGCGTTGTCCAGGGCCAGCTTCTCGCCGTCGCGGGGCAGCGACTGCCCGACCGCCGACAGCTTCACCGACACCTCGGCGCCCGAGGCCAGCCCGGTGCGGCCCAGCTCGGCCAGCAGCCGCTCGTAGGCGTGCACGGTGGCGGCGGCCTGGGCCAGCTCGGTGGTGTCCTCACCGAGGTGGTCGAGGGTGACCTTGCGCCCGTCGGCGAGCAGGTCGCCGGTGACGCGGACGGCCTCCTCCAGGGTGTCGCCCGCCACGTAGCGGGAGACGACCGGCTTGGTCAGCGGGGTGCGCTCGACGAACGAGCGAGCCTGCGGCGAACGGGCCGCGGCCAACAGGGCGGAGCGCATCATGCTTCCTCGCTTGGGAATCAGGGGTTCCGCCGCCCCGCGCGGATGGCACGGGGCGGCGGGAACCGGGTCACCCCTGGTGGGGGTGGCGGGAGGTGGTCGGCGGAACGAAGGTTTCCTTGATGGAGCGCGGGCTGACCCAGCGCAGCAGGTTGTGCACCGAACCGGCCTTGTCGTTGGTGCCCGAGGCCCGGCCGCCGCCGAAGGGCTGCTGGCCGACCACGGCGCCGGTGGGCTTGTCGTTGACGTAGAAGTTGCCCGCGGTGAAGCGCAGGGCCTGCTGCACCTTGGTGATCACGGCGCGGTCGTTGGCGATGATCGAGCCGGTCAACGCGTACGGGGAGGCGCTGTCGACCAGGCCGAGCACCTTGTCGAAGTCGGCGTCCTCGTAGACGTGCACCGCGAGCACCGGGCCGAAGTACTCGGTGCTGAACACCTCGTGTGTCGGGTCCTGGCCGACCAGCACGGTCGGGCGCACGAAGTAGCCCTCGGCATCGTCGGCGGTGCCACCGGCGAGGACCTCCAGCGCGGAGTCGGACTGCGCGCGCCGCAGGACACCGGCCAGCTTGTCGTAGGAGCGGCGGTCGATCACCGCGCCCATGAAGTTGTCCAGGTTGGTGACGTCCCCCATGGACAGCGCCTCGACCTCGGCCGCGAGCGGGTCGCGCAGCTTGGTCCACAGCGAGCGCGGCACGTAGGCGCGGGAGGCCGCCGAGCACTTCTGGCCCTGGTACTCGAAGGCGCCGCGGACCAGCGCGGTGCGCAGCACGTCCAGGTCGGCGGAGGGGTGGGCCAGCACGAAGTCCTTGCCGCCGGTCTCGCCCACCAGGCGCGGGTAGCCGCGGTAGGTGCCGATGTTGGCGCCGACCGAGGCCCACAGGTGCTGGAAGGTCTTGGTGGAGCCGGTGAAGTGGATCCCGGCCAGGTCCGGGTCGGCCAGCGCGATGTCGGAGACCGCGATGCCGTCGCCGGTGACCAGGTTGATCACACCGGCGGGCAGACCGGCCTGCTCCAGCAGCTGCATGGTCAGGTGCGCGGCGAAGGTCTGCGTCGGGGAGGGCTTCCACACCACGGTGTTGCCCATCAACGCCGGGGCGGTGGGCAGGTTGGCCGCGATGGCGGTGAAGTTGAACGGGGTGATCGCGTAGACGAAGCCCTCCAGCGGGCGGTGGTCGGTGCGGTTCCACACCCCCGCCGAGCTCGCGGGCTGCTTGGCAAGCAGCTCGCGGGCGAAGGACACGTTGAAGCGCCAGAAGTCGGCCAGCTCGCAGGCGGAGTCGATCTCGGCCTGGATGGCGGTCTTGGACTGGCCGAGCATGGTGGCCGCGTTCAGGGTGGCCCGCCACGGGCCGGTCAGCAGGTCGGCGGCGCGCAGCAGCACGGCGGCCCGCTCGTCGAAGGGCAGCTCGCGCCAGGCCGGGGCGGCCTGCTTGGCGGCGCTCACCGCGTCGCGGGCGTCCTCGTGGGTGGCACCGCCGAAGGTGCCCAGCACGGCGCGGTGGTTGTGCGGCTGCACCACGTCCACGCGCTCGCCGCCGCCCATCCGGCGCTGGCCGCCGATGGTCATGGGCAGCTCGATCTGCTCCTTGGCCAGCTCCGACAGCTTCGCCTCCAGCTGGGCCCGCTCCGGGCTGCCGGGTGCGTACTGCAGCACCGGCTCGTTCACGGGCGTCGGGACCTGCGTCACGGCATCCACTGGCACTCCTCATCAACGACGTCGTCGCCACGAACACTAAGCAGCGACGAGCTCCCGGATTTTGTCCGGACGGATAAGCTTCTCGACACCAGTTTGTCCGAACTGACAAGGAGCTGCCATCACCGCCACGCCATCGACCGGGGCCAGCCTGCGCCAACTGCTGATCGCGCTCGGAGATCCGCTGGTGGAGGTGCTCGCCGCCCCGCGCGGGCTGGACGCGGAGATCCTGGACGTGGTGATCACCGACCCCGAGGACGTGCCGGACACCCGGCCCGGCGATCTGGCCCTGCTGATCGGGGCACGCGGGCGGGCCGCTGCGCCCGCGGTGCGCGAGGCCGCACGGCGGGGCGCCACGGCGGTGGCCGTCAAGGAGGCCGAGCCGCTGCGCGAGGTGGCCGTCACGGCGGGCATCACCCTGCTGGCGGTCCGCCCCGAGGTGCGCTGGGAGCACCTGGAGTCCCTGGCGCGCAACGTGGTCGCCACGGCCCGGGGCAGCGCGGACCTGGAGGCGGGCGAGTCACTGGGCGACCTGTTCTCCCTGGCGCAGACCATCGCGGCGCTGACCGGGGGCAGCATCAGCATCGAGGACATGGCCAGCCGGGTGCTGGCCTACTCGCGGGCCGGGGACGAGGTGGACGAGCTGCGCAGGCTGTCGATCCTGGGGCGGGAGGGCCCCGAACCGTACCTGGCGCTGCTGCGGGAGTGGGGGGTCTACGAGCGGCTGCGCTCCGGCGAGGAGGTCGTGCACATCGACGAGCGCCCCGAACTGGGCATCCGCCGACGAATCGCGGTGGGCGTGCACGCGGGCAGCCGCCAGCTGGGCACGGTCTGGGTGCAGGAGGGCAGCCAGCCGCTGACCGAGCACGCCGACCGGGCTCTGCTGGGCGCGGCCCGCCTCGCGGCGCTGCACCTGGTGCGGCGCCGTGACAGCGCCAGCGCGGGCCTGCGACTGCGGGAGAACCTGCTGGCGGGGATGCTGGACGGGCGGATCGCGGCGAGCGCGGTGGCCGGGCAGATCGGCGCCGACCCGGCCAAGCCCGCGGCCGTGGTGGTGTTCGCCCTGCGGGCGGCCGACCGCAGCCGGTCCGAGCTGGAGCTGCACCGCGAGGAGATGATCGGCATCATCTCGGTGCACGCGGCGGCCTACCGGCGCAGCGCGCTGGCGACCGCGTTGGGCGGCCGGGTCTACGTGCTGCTGCCCGAGCTGACCGACCCCGCCTCGGTGCTGGCCCTGACCAGGGAGGCGTTGGCCGCGACCCGGCGACACCTGGGCGTGCCCGCACAGGCCGCGGTCGGCTCCGTGGTGGCGGGCCTGGACGAGGTGGCGGCCTCGCGCCAGGAAGCGGACCGCGTGCTGGCGGCGATCGCGGACCAGCCCGAGGTGGACGTGGCCGCACTGGCCGACGTGCGCACGCGGGTACTGATCGGCGAGACCCTGGCCCTGCTGGCCGAGCACCCGCGCATTCGCGATCCCCAGCTTGCGGCGCTGGTCGGCACCGAACTGGGCCGCTCGCTGCTGGCCTACCTGGAGGCGTTCGGGGACGTGCGCGCGGCGGCCCACCGGCTGCACGTGCACCCCAACACGTTGCGCTACCGCGTGCGGCGGGCGTGCGAGCTGGGCGATCTGGAACTGGACGACCCGGACCAGCGGCTGTTCGCCCAGCTCCAACTGCGGCTGGAGCACTGATCACCCGCAGATTTGCATGATCATACGGCGACGTGCATAATTTCCAGCATGTCCAAGGTGCTTACCTCCTTGCCCGCCGGAGAGCGCGTCGGCATCGCCTTCTCGGGCGGCCTCGACACTTCGGTCGCGGTCGCGTGGATGCGCGACAAGGGTGCTCTCCCGTGCACCTACACCGCCGACATCGGCCAGTACGACGAGCCCGACATCGCCTCGGTGCCCGGCCGCGCCTCGACCTACGGTGCCGAGATCGCGCGCCTGGTCGACTGCCGCGCGGCACTGGTCGAGGAGGGCCTGGCCGCGCTGGCCTGCGGCGCGTTCCACATCCGCTCGGCGGGGCGCACCTACTTCAACACCACACCGCTGGGCCGCGCCGTCACGGGGACCCTGCTGGTCCGGGCGATGCTCGAGGACGACGTGCAGATCTGGGGCGACGGCTCCACGTTCAAGGGCAACGACATCGAGCGGTTCTACCGGTACGGCCTGCTCGCGAACCCGCACCTGCGCATCTACAAGCCCTGGCTCGACGCGGACTTCGTGTCCGAACTCGGCGGGCGCAAGGAGATGTCGGAGTGGCTGCTCGCGCACGGCCTGCCCTACCGCGACAGCACCGAGAAGGCCTACTCGACCGACGCCAACATCTGGGGCGCCACCCACGAGGCCAAGACCCTGGAGCACCTCGACACCGGCATCGAGACCGTGGACCCGATCATGGGCGTGCGGTTCTGGGATCCCGCGGTCGAGATCGCGGCCGAGGACGTGACGATCGGCTTCGACCAGGGCCGCCCGGTGACCATCAACGGCAAGGAGTTCGCCACCCCGGTCGACCTGGTGATGGAGGCGAACGCGATCGGTGGACGGCATGGCATGGGCATGTCCGACCAGATCGAGAACCGGGTGATCGAGGCCAAGAGCCGCGGCATCTACGAGGCGCCCGGCATGGCGTTGCTGTACGCGGCCTACGAGCGGCTGGTCAACGCGATCCACAACGAGGACACCCTGGCCAGCTACCACGACCAGGGGCGGCGGCTCGGTCGGCTGATGTACGAGGGCCGCTGGCTCGACCCGCAGGCGCTGATGCTGAGGGAGTCGTTGCAGCGCTGGGTCGGCACGGCGGTCATCGGCGAGGTGACGCTGCGGCTGCGGCGTGGTGAGGACTACTCGGTCCTGGACACCACCGGCCCGGCTTTCAGCTACCACCCGGACAAGCTGTCGATGGAGCGCACCGAGGACTCGGCGTTCGGCCCGGTGGACCGGATCGGCCAGCTCACCATGCGCAACCTGGACATCGCCGACTCGCGCGCCAAGCTCGAGCAGTACGCGGGGCTCGGCATGGTCGGCACCAACCACCCCGCGCTCATCGGTGCCGCCCAGGCGGCCTCGACCGGGCTGATCGGCGCGATGCCGCAGGGTGGCGCCGAGGCGATCGCCTCACGCGGCGAGGTCACCGGCGGGGACGAGATTCTCGACCGCGCCGCGATGGAAGCCGGAACCGACTGACCAGCTCGTCGAGTTCGCGGTCGTGGCCGGTGAGCTGAGCCACGATACGCATAAGGCCAGCCTAATTTAGGTTAGGCTGGCCTTATGTTGAGCTCTGACCGTGCACTGCGCGTCGCCGTCGTCGGGTCCGGACCCGCCGGCATCTACGCGGCCGACATCCTGGCCAAGTCGGACACCCCCGTGCAGGTCGACGTGCTCGAACGCCTGCCAGCCCCGTACGGCCTGATCCGCTACGGGGTCGCGCCGGACCACCCGCGCATCAAGCAGATCATCTCCGCCCTGCACCGCGTGCTGGACCGGCCCGACATCCGCTTCTTCGGCAACGTCGAGTTCGGCGTGGACTGCAAGCTGGAGGACCTGCGCCGGTACTACGACGCGGTGATCTTCGCGACCGGGGCCGACCGGGACCGCTCGCTGGACATCCCCGGCGTGGGACTGCCCGGCAGCTTCGG
This sequence comes from Kutzneria viridogrisea DSM 43870, assembly GCF_000525635.1. NCBI lineage: Bacteria > Bacillati > Actinomycetota > Actinomycetes > Pseudonocardiales > Pseudonocardiaceae > Kutzneria > Kutzneria viridogrisea. Next base: position 3,545,047 of record NZ_CP007155.1, on the reverse strand, counting down.
CGCCGCCGACTTCGTGTCCTGGTACGACGGGCACCCCGACGTGCCGCGCGACTGGGACCTGTCCGCCAGCAACGTGGCCGTGATCGGCGCGGGCAACGTGGCGCTCGACGTGGCACGGGTACTCGCCCGCCCCGCCGAGGAACTGCTCTACACGGAGATCCCGGACAACGTGTACCAGGGCCTGCGCGCGAGCCAGGTCACCGACGTGCACGTCTTCGGCCGCCGTGGTCCGGCCCAGGCCAAGTTCACCCCACTGGAGCTGCGCGAACTGGACCACTGCCCCGGGGTCGAGGTGGTCGTGCACCCGGAGGACATCGAGTTCGATGAGGAGAGCCTGCGGCAGGTCCGCACGCACAACCAGACCAAGACCATCGTGAAGACCTTGCAGGACTGGGCTTTGCGGGAACCCCGCGAGCGGGGGCGCCGACTGCACCTGCACTTCCTGCACGCCCCGGTGGAGATCACCGGCGAGGGCCGGGTCGAGGGCCTGCGCACCGAACGCATGGCGCTGACCGGGGACGGCACCGTGCGCGGCACCGGCGAGTTCCACGACTTCCCGGTGCAGGCGGTCTACCGGGCCGTCGGCTACCTGAGCACGGCGCTGCCCGGCCTGCCCTTCGACGAGTCGACCGGAACCGTGCCGCACCAGGCGGGCCGCGTGCTGGACCTGGACGGCACGCCGATGCCCGGGGTCTACGTCACCGGCTGGATCAAGCGCGGACCGGTCGGCCTGATCGGCCACACCAAGGGCGACGCGCTGGAGACGGTCACCAGCCTGCTCGGCGACCTGTCGGCGCTGGAGCCCTGCGCCGAGCCGGACCCCGCGGCGGCCCAGGAGTGGCTCGGCGAGCAGGTCACGACCTGGGCGGGCTGGCAGCGGCTGGACGCCTACGAGCTGGCGCTGGGCGCCGCACAGGACCGCGAACGGATCAAGGTGGTGCCGCGCGAGGAGATGATCGACATCTCCCGCTGACCCCACCCCGGCGAGTCCCGCTCTGCCGCACGCGAGTCCCGCCCAGCGGAGCGGGACTCAGCTGCCCCTGAGCGGGACTCGCCGGGTTAGGCGTCCAGGACCGTGACCTTGCGCTGGACCACCGGCGGCTGGGTGGACCAGGGGAAGTTGATCCACTGGTCGGTGTGCCGCCACACGTACTCGCACTTCACCTCGGAGCGCGGCTTCTCGTAGATCACCGCGCAGCGCACCTCGGCCACGTGCTCGGCGCAGAAGTCGCGCACCAGCTTGAGCGTGGCCCCGGTGTCGGCCACGTCGTCGGCGACCAGCACCTTCGCCCCGGTCAGGTCCACGGCGTTGGGCACCGGCGGCAGCATGACGGGCAGGTCCAGGCGCTGGTCCACCCCGGTGTAGAACTCGACGTTCATGACGTGCAGGTTCTTCACGTCCAGCGCGTAGCCCAGGGCGCCGGCCACGAACAGGCCGCCGCGGGCGATGGACAGCAGCAGGTCGGGCTCGAACCCGTCGTCAGCCACCTGGTGGGCCAGTTCGCGGCTGGCCGTGCCGAACAGATCCCAGGTGAGAACCTCACGCTCCTCGGTCATGCTGACATCGTAGGAGTTGCCCACGATTGCCGATGGTTAGGCTAGGCTTACTTCATGAACGACAAACGGCGTCGCGTGAGCCGGCTCGTGGTGCGCCGCACCGAACGAGTCGCTCCGCACATGATCCGGGTCGTGTTCGGCGGCGAGGACCTCGCGGTGGACAACGGCTTCACCGACCGGTACGTCAAGCTACTGTTCCCGCTACCCGGCGTGGACTACCCGCAGCCACTGGACATCGAGTCCGTGCGCGCCACCATGCCCCGCGAGTCCTGGCCGAAGACCCGCACCTACACGATCCGCTACCACGACCAGGCCACCGGGGACCTGGCGATCGACTTCGTCAGCCACGGGGACACCGGACTGGCCGGTCCGTGGGCGGCCGGGGCCAAGCCCGGCGACGAGTTGCAGTTCCTCGGCCCCGGTGGCGCCTACTCCCCCGACCCCGACGCGGACTGGCACCTGCTGGTCGGCGACGAGGCCGCACTGCCCGCGATCGGCGCCGCCCTGGATGCGGTTCCCCAGGGCGCCAAGGTGATCGCGCTGATCGAGGTCGCCAACGCGAGCGAGCGCCAGCAGCTGTCCACCCCCGGTGACGCCTCGATCACCTGGCTGCACCGCGAGGACGGGGCCGAGGCGCTACTCAAGGCGTTGCAGGACCTGGAGTTCCCACCCGGCCGGGTGCACGCCTTCGTGCACGGCGAGGCGGGTGCCGTCCGCGACCTGCGCCGCCACCTGCTCGACGAGCGCGGGCTGGGCCGCGAGCAGCTCTCGGTCTCCGGCTACTGGCGACAGGGCCGCGACGAGGACGGGTTCCAGGCGGACAAGGCCGCCGAGCGGGCCGCCGCGTCCTGAGCGGAGGTGGTGCCTGCCGTGTCGCGGCAGGCACCACCCGCGCCCGCCCGCAAAAGTGGTAATCGACCTTGTCGGTTTCGCTCGGCCGTGGTTACCGTCGAGCGGTGACCGCACAGACGCGCCTCCCCCAGCCACCGGCGACCGTGGGCGAACTGGTCGACCGCGCCGCGCAGGCCTACGGCTCGGCAACGGCGATCCGCGCCAAGCGCGGGGGCCAGTGGCAGGAGCTGTCCTACGTGGACCTCGCGGCCAGGGTGCACGAGGTGGCGGCGGGCCTGCGCGCGGCGGGGATCCGCCCCGGCGACCGGGTGGGGCTGCTGTCCGAGACGCGTCCTGAGTGGACGGTCGTGGACCTGGCGATCGCCCACTGCGGCGCGGTCTGCGTGCCGATCTACCCGACCAACTCCGCGGCGGAGTGCGAGTGGGTGCTGTCGGACTCCGGTGCCCGCGCGGTGGTCTACGAGGACGCGGCCCACCTCGCGAAGATCACCGAGGTGCGCGCGAACCTGCCCGAACTCGCGCTCGTGGTGTGCATCGAGGAACTGGACGGGCTTGCCGTGCCGGGTGCCCGGCGCGCGCCGGAACCAGTGCGGGTCAGCGAGCCCGCGACGATCGTCTACACCTCGGGCACCACCGGGCCGCCGAAGGGCTGCCTGCTCACCCACGCTAACTGGCGCGCGGCGCTGGACTCGATCAGCGGGGCCACCACGATGGGCCCCGGCGACGCGGTGTACCTCTACCTGCCGCTGGCGCACCTGTTCGCGCGCATGGTGCAGCTGACGACCTTCGAGTGCGGCGCGACCCTGTGCTACTTCGGCGGGGACGTGCGGCAGGTGGTCACCGAGCTGACCGAGATCAGGCCGACGCACCTGCCCTCGGTGCCCAGGCTGTTCGAGAAGGTCTACCGCATCGCCAGCGCCCAGTCCCTGCCGCCGGAGCAGCTGGCCGAGGCGGTGCGGGCGGCATTCGGCGGCAGGCTGCGGGAAGCGCTGACCGGGGCGGCGCCGATCGCCGTGGAGATCCTGGAGTTCTTCCGCGACTGCGGGATCCCGGTCTACGAGGCGTACGGCATGACCGAGTCCACCGCGCTGATCTCCGCCAACGTGCCGGGCGGGGTCAGGCTGGGCACGGTGGGCAGGCCGCTGCCCGGCATCGAGGTGCGCATCGCCGAGGACGGGGAGGTGCTCGCCAAGGGCGCCAACGTGTTCCCCGGTTATCACCACAACGAGTCGGCCACGGCCGAGGCGCTGGACGGGGGCTGGCTGCACACCGGGGACCTCGGCGCGCTGGACGAGGACGGGTTCCTGAGCATCACCGGGCGCAAGAAGGACATCATCATCACCTCCGGGGGCAAGAACCTGACCCCGGCCAACATCGAGAACGACCTGCGCCGCAGTCCGTGGATCTCGCACGCGGTACTGCACGGGGACCGCAGGCCCTTTGCGGTCGCACTGATCACGCTGGACAGCGAGGCCGTGCTGCCCTGGGCCAGGCAGCGGGGTCTGCCCGAGCAGATCCCCCTGTTGGCGCAGCACCCCGAAGTGCGCGAACTGATCGAGCAGGCCGTGCGACGGGCCAACGCCAACTACGCGCCACCCGAACGGATCAGGGGTTTTGCCGTGCTGTCAGCCGACTTCAGCGTGGCGGCCGGCGAACTCACGCCAACGGCGAAGATGCGACGTTCAGTGATCAATCGACGCTACGCCGAAGTGATCGACGCGCTCTACGCCCAGATGTGCTGAACTAGAACGCATGCCGTCAGTCCCGACCGCACTGCCCAGCCGCGACTACGCGGGCCAGTCCGCCGAACAGCGCCGTGCCGACCGCAGGGAACGCCTGATGCAGGCCGGTCTGGAGTTGTTCGGAACAGAGGGTTACCCGGCGACATCCATCGAGAAGTTGTGCGCACGGGCAAGTGTGTCCACACGCAACTTCTACCAGGAGTTCCCCGGCCGCGAGGACCTGCTGCTCGCGCTGCACTCGCGGATCACCGGCCAGGCGTTCGAGGCCGCGAGCTCCGCCCTGGCCGAACTGGACGACAGGTCGCTCGCCGAGCGCATCCGGGGCACGGTCCGCGCCTACATCTCCACCACCTCCAGCGACCCGCGCTGGGCCCGCATCGCCTACGTGGAGGTGGTCGGGGTCAGCCCGGCCGTGGAGCAGCACCGGATGGGCTGGCGCAGCAAGGCCAGCGAACTGGTCACCGCCGTGGCCGCGCGGGCCGTGGAGCGCGGCGAGGCCAGGCCCCGCGACTTCAGCCTGACCGCCGTGGCGTTCATCGGGGCCGTCAACGAACTGGTGCACGAGTGGTCCCTGGGCGGGCGCAAGGTGCCGATCGAGGACGTCTGCGCCGAACTGACCCGCGTCGGCGTCGCCCTGCTGACGGTCGACTAGCCCCGGGCAGCGCGTGTCGGCGCTTCCTGGACGGTGTGTCGGCGCTTCCAGGACGAAATCCCACAAACTGGGAAGCTGCGCCCCAAACGCAGACACACCGTACGGGAGACGCCGACACGCGGGGTTGTGCGCGTCACAGCTTGCGCAGCCCGCTGAGGATGCGCTCCATCAGGCCCATGTTCGGCGGGGCGTCGGCGTCCCCGGAGCCGGTGGCGTGCACCTGCACCAGGCCCAGCCCGGCCATGTCGCCGACCAGCACCTTGGCCACGCCGAGCGGGATCACCAGCAGGGCGGCGACCTCGGCCACGGAGCGGGTCTGCCGGCACAACTGGGCGATGGCCCGGTACTCGGCCTGCACGGGGTCGCCACCGGCCATGCCCAGCTCGCTGGTGCACACCAGGGTCTCGATCTGCAACGGGACCTCGGACCGGGTACGCCCACCGGTCCAGGCGTAGGCGCGCACGATGGCCGCCGACTCGTCGGTCTCCGCCTCGGCCTGCGGGACGGGGTCGGCGGGCTGGGTGATCTCGGCCGCCTGCTCCCGGTCGCGCCGCCTGGCCTCGGGCTCGCCCCGGCGACCTCGGCCGCTGCTCAGGGTGAAGCCGTTGAGCACGTCCGCGAACGTGCTCTCGGTGGGGTCTTCCCACTGGTGTCCGGAGTTGTTCATCGATCGCCTCAGACGGGTTGACTGTCCAGCGCCTGTTTGGCGACCTTCAGCTCAGCGCGCAGCTCGGGTGTCAGCATCGGCCCGACCTGGTCCACCAGGACTGTCATCTCGTAGGCGACCTGGCCCACGTCGCAGGACGGTGCCGCGAGCACGGCGAGGCAGGACCCGTCCTTGATGGTCATCAACAACAGGATGCCGCCCTCCATCTCCACGACCGTGCGGCGGACCTCGCCGCCGTCGAAGCAGCGCGAGGCGCCCGTGGTCAGGCTCACCGCGCCCGCGGCGATCGCCGCCACCTGCTCGGCGCGCTCACCTGGCAGCCTCGCCGAGGAGGTGAGCAACACCCCGTCGACCGAGACGACCACCGCGTGGGCCACTCCCGGTACGTGCTCGGCGAAGTTGTTCACCAACCACCCGAACTGGTTGACCTGCCGGGATTGGGGTGCGGTGGTCATCGCTTCTGCTGCCCCCGTTCGTTGTCGTCGTGCGTCACTGGCTGATCAGTGTGGCCCTGACGGATACCAGACTGGTAGCTGGCGAGGAATCCACGCGTACGGTTCGGGTCACGGCTGGCTGCGGCGTTCGGCCGCTGCCCGCCCCGACCGCCATCATCCCCGAAAACCCCGGACTTGGGCACGCGTTTGGGCAGGACAACGGGGGTGTGTCCGGTCGGGGGGCCCTCGTCCACCGAGGCGGTCGGCCACTGCGGGGTGTCGGACCGCGGGTCCTGCCAGACGGGTTCTGGCTCCGCCGGGTTCACCTGATCGGCTGACTGGACCGGCCCCTGCTCCGTCACCGGAACGTGGCCCTCTGTGCAGTCTTCCGGGGTATTGGCGTGCGCTGCGTCGGAGCGGAACCACGTGGACCGCGAGGCGGCGGCCTGCTCGGCGGTCGGCCAGCTCACCTCCTCGGCGGGCGGCTTGGCGGGCGCCTCGGGTGCGATGCGCGGGGCGGGCGGCTCCGGCTGGGCGACCGGTTCCGGGGCGTCCGGCACCACCGGGATCACCTCGGTGACCGCGAACTTGCGGTCACGGCTGCCGCGCACCACCAGCTCGGCGGGCACCGTCACCTCGGCCAGCAGCCCGACGGCGTCCTCGCGCGGGGTGAAGCGCACCTGGAAGCCGTGCCTGCTGGCCAGCCGGCCCACCACGAACAGGCCCATCTGCCGGGACACCGGCACGTCCACCGCAGACCCGGCGGTGACCCGGCTGTTGGCCTCGGCCAGCTCCGCCTCGCCCATGCCGATGCCGTGGTCGAGCACCCGCACCACCACGGAGTCCTCCGGGCCGGGCCCGCTGTCGACCACCACCTGCGTGTCCGGGCGGGAGAAGGCGGTGGCGTTGTCCAGCAGCTCCGCGATCAGCCGCACGAGGTCACCGGCGGCGTAGCCGACCACGGTGACCTCGGGGGCCGAGCGCACCACGGCCCGCTGGTAGTGCTCGATCTCGGAGACGGCGGCGCGCAGCACGTCGCCAAGCGGCAGCGGCTTGGTGAACCGGCGGGCCAGGTCCAGGCCGGAGAGCACCATCAGGTTCTCGTTGTTGCGCCGCATGCGCGTGGCCAGGTGGTCCAGCTTGAACAGGTTGGCCAGCTGCTCGGGGTTCTCCTCGTGCCGCTCCAGCTGCTCCATCAGCCGCAGCTGGCGCTCCACCAGGCCCTGGCTGCGCCGGGACAGGTTGACGAAGATGTTGCCCAGGTTGCTGCGCAGGCTTGCCTGTTCGGCCGCCGAGCGCACCGCCTGCCCGTGCACCTTGTCGAAGGCCCGGGCCACCTGGCCGAACTCCTCGCTGGTGTGCACGGGCACCGGCTCGATGCTCACCTGGTCGGCGCGGCCGTCGCGGATGGCGGCCACCGCCTCGGGCAGCGTGCGGTCGGCCACGTCCAGCGCGCTGCGCCGCAGGGTGCTCAGCGAGCGCAGCAGGTAGCGGCCCACGACCAGGCCCACCGCCCCGGCCACCAGCAGGGTGAGCACCAGCAGCACCGACTCGACCCCGGCCAGGTCGCTGGTGTCCTCCTGCAACTGCCGTGCGGTACCGGCGATCTCATCGCCCAGCCCGATGCGCACCCTGGTCATCAGGGTGGCGGTCGCCTCGGAGGTGCGGTTCCACTCGTCGGCGGCGATGTTCAGCGTGGGCACCGGCTTGGGCTTGCCGGTACCCGTGGCGGGCGCTTCGGCGGGCGCGCTCAGCGCGAACTGGAGCAGCTGCTTGCGGGTGCCCACGTCCACCCCGGCCACGACCTGCTGGTACTGCTGCTGCCACTGCGGGGCGGCGACCGCGTGGAAGTTGGCGATCCGGTCCTGGAAACGGGTTTCTGCGGCGGCCAGCATGCGCAGTTCGGAGTCGAGCAGGTGGCCGCGCCCGATGCCGACCAGCACCAGGGCCTGTTGCAGGCGCAACTGTTCCAGCGCGCCGCCCAGGTCCAGCAGGGCGGTGGCGGGACCGGCGAGCTCCTGGTCACCCAGTTGGAGCAGCAGCGACTGGTTCAGGTTCAGCGCGCTGGTGATCACCTCGGTGTAGCTGTTGACCGCGTCGGTGCCGTCGTCCCTGCCCTCCAGCACCGGGCGCCGGTACGAGGGCAGCAGGCCGAGCAGCTTCGTCAGGTCCTGCACGGCGGCCTGCGAGGCCGCGGACAGGCCCGGGGTGCGCTTGGCCTGGTCGAGCAGTTCCGCGCCGAGCCGGTCCACGGTCTCGCCCTGCCGCTGGTAGGCGGGGGTCGGCCGGGTGGGCTGCTGCACCGCCAGCGTGCGCTCCTGCTGCAACTGGGTGGTCAGCGGGCCGATCCGCTGCCCGAGCGCGATCACCTTCTGCACGGCCGTGTAGGCGTCCGCCTTGCGGATCTCGCCGCGCACCTGGACCAGACCGAGCGAGACGGCCACCAGCACCGGCACCACGAGCACCGCGGCCAGCTTGACCAGCACGGGCCAGTTGCGCCAGCGGACGGCACGGCGCCACCACGGTCCCGGGCTGGGCTGAACCACGGATCGTCCTTCCTGGGCGGAATTCGGCGGTCGGGCGGTCAGCGTTGGGCTGAGCGGCGCAACGGCACAGGGGTGGGTGGGGTGTACTCCAGTCGTCAAAGAGGTGTCAAGGCCGACACGGCAGAGCAGACTGGATCCCGACCCAACAACGCGTGCTGCTGCATTGCACTACACAATGCCAGCGGTGGGATCATCCGGCTACGAACCCGGCGTTGACCCGTTCGCCAGCACCGTTACTCTTGGCGCCGCACACCAGTCACGGGGGACCGTCGTGGAGGAACAGTGACTCGAACGACGCACGCCCCGCAACGCTCGGCCCCGCCGGACTTCGCGGCGATCCAGGACTCCCCGGAGTTCGCCGTGCTGCGGCGCAGACTGCGGCTGTTCGTGTTCCCGATGAGCCTGCTGTTCCTGTGCTGGTACCTCACCTTCGTGCTGCTGGCCGCCTACGCGCACGAGTTCATGGCCACCAAGGTGTTCGGGCTGGTCACCGTCGGCATGCTGCTCGGGCTCGCCCAGTTCGTCAGCACGGTGGCGATCACCCTGGGGTACAACAGGTACGCGCGGCGCAGGCTGGACCCCCAGGTGGAGCTGGTCCGCGAGCTGGCGGGTGAGCGGCCGTGACCCCAGGCGCCGCCGACCAGGTGGCCACCGGCAACCCGGCGATCAACATCGGGGTGTTCGTGCTGTTCGCGGCGATCACCCTGTACGTGGTGTACCGGGTCAGCAGCGGCAACAAGACCACCGACGACTACTACGCCGCGGGCAGCGCGTTCACCGGGGCGCAGAACGGAATCGCCCTGTCGGGTGACTTCCTGTCCGCCGCCTCGTTCCTGGGCATCGCGGGCGGCATCGCGGTGCACGGCTACGACGGGTTCGTGTACTCGGTGGGCTGGGTGGTCGCCTGGCTGGTCGGGCTGCTGCTGATCTCGGAGATGCTGCGCAACACCGGCCGGTTCACCATGGGCGACGTGGTGGCCTACCGGATGCGCCAGCGCCCGGTGCGCGCCGCCGCGGCCAACTCCACGCTGGTGATCTCGTTCTTCTACATGCTCGCGCAGATGGCGGGCGCGGGCGGCCTGGTCGCCCTGCTGCTCAACATCACCGACCGCGCCGGCCAGTCGATCGTGATCGCCGTTGTCGGCATCATCATGATCTTCTACGTGCTGGTCGGCGGCATGAAGGGCACCACCTGGGTGCAGATCATCAAGGCCGTGCTCCTGCTGCTGTGCGTGACCCTGATCAGCGTGTTCATGCTGGGCAAGTTCGGCTTCAACTTCTCCGCGATCCTGGAGCGGGCCACCGAGCACAACCGGCTCGGGGAGCGGATCCTCTCCCCCGGCGCGCAGTACGGCCGCAACGAACTGGACTTCGTGTCCCTGGCGCTGGCACTGGTGCTGGGCATCTGCAGCCTGCCACACGTGCTGATGCGGTTCTACACGGTGCCCAACGCCAAGCAGGCCCGTCGCTCGGTGGTGTGGGCGATCTGGACGATGGTCGTGTTCTACCTGTGCACGCTGGTCGTCGGCTACGGGGCCACCGCGCTGGTCGGCTCGGACGTCATCCTGCGCGCCCCCGGCGGGGAGAACTCCGCGGCCCCGCTGCTGGCCTTCCGCATCGGCGGGGCGGTGCTGCTCGGCGTGGTCTCGGCGGTCGCCTTCGCCACGATCCTGGCCGTGGTGGCCGGGCTGACCCTGGCGGCCTCGGCCTCCTTCGCGCACGACGTGTACGCCAACATCATCAAGCGGGGCAAGGCCGAACCGCGGCGTGAGGTGCGGGTCGCCCGCATCACCGCGGTCACCATCGGCCTGCTGGCCATCGTGGGCGGCATCCTGGCCAACGGGCAGAACGTGGCCTTCCTGGTGGCGCTCGCCCTGGCGCTCGCGGCATCGGCGAACCTGTCCACCATCCTGTACTCGCTGTTCTGGAAGCGGTTCAACACCGCGGGCACGCTGGCCAGCATCTACGGCGGGCTGGGCTCCTGCCTGCTGCTGATCGTGCTGTCCCCGGTCATGTCCGGGAACCGGAACGCGATCTTCCCGGACCTGGACTTCGCGGTGTTCCCGCTGAGCAACCCGGGCATCGTGTCGATCCCGTTCTCCTTCCTGTGCGGCTTCGTGGCCACGTTCCTGGGCAGGCGCGGAGAGGATCCCGGCAAGCAGGCGGAGATGGAGGTCCGCGCGCTCACCGGGATCGGCACGAACCTGCGCTGACGCAATTCCCGCACCGGCTTGACCAATCCTCGCCAGGGCGCGGTCGCTGGACGTCGCTCCGCCAATCGAACGGTGACGCGGCAAACACCCATCGGGTAGCTTGGCCATGATCGTCGGGCGTCACCGGCGGTCACGGAACGGCTCCGGGGGGCGACATGTCGGGTGTGAACAGGCGCGGGTTCCTGGCGGGCGTGGTGGGGGCGGTGGCCCTGACCGGCGTGGAACTGGGCCCGCTGGGGGCGACAGCCCAGGCACAGGAGTCCCGCTCAGGTGTGCCGGTGTCCCTGCGGCAGGGCACCAACATCGCGGGGCAGCTCTCCCCGGACGGCCACACCATCGCGATGGACCTGGTCGGCGTGCTGTGGCTGGTCCCGGCGGGCGGCGGCCCCGCGAAGCGGTTGACCGACGACCTGTTCGACATCGCGCAGCCCGACTGGTCCCCCGACTCCACCACGCTGGCGTTCCAGTCCTACCGTGACGGCAACTTCAACATCTGGACGATCCGGGCGGACGGCAGCCAGTTGCGCCAGCTCACGCACGGGCCGTTCGACCACCGCGAGCCCCGCTGGTCCCCCGACGGCACAAAAATCGCGTACTCCTCGGATTCCGGTGGCAGCTACGGCATCCACGTGCTGGACCTGGCAACCGGGGCGAGCACCCCGCTGACCGACACCGCGGCGGAGGAGTACGAGCCCGCCTGGTCCCCGGACGGCAGGCGGATCGCCTTCGTCACGGCCAACACCCGCATCGACGTGGTGACGGTGGCCGATGGCAGCCGCACCACGCTGGTCACCGGCGCGCCCACGGACGTGCTGCACGGCCCCACCTGGCTGCCGGACGGTTCGGACGTGGTCTACAGCAGGCTGACCGGCGGCGCGCCCACGGCCGCCGCGGGCACGGCCCAACTGGTGCTGGCGGGCAAGGCGCTGGTCACCGGCGAGGACGTGTACCCGTTCCGGGTCTCCTGGCAGGGCAGCGACTACCTCTACGCCGCCGACGGGGCGCTGCGCAGGCGCACGCTGGGCGGCTCGCAGCGGCAGGACATCCCGTTCACCGCGCCGATCGAGGTCAACCGGCCGGACTACGTCAAGCGCAGGCGGGACTTCGACTCCACCGGGCCCAAGCCGGTGGTCGGCATCGGCAGCCCCGTGCTGTCCCCGGACGGCGAGTCGGTGGCCTTCCGCGCGCTCAACGACATCTACACGATGCGCGTCGGGCAGCCCGCCCGGCCGCTGACCCGGGACCAGTGGTGGAAGTCCGACCCGGCCTGGTCCCCGGACGGCCGCTACCTGTCCTACTCCACCGACCGCGGCGGCAAGCTGGACATCTGGCTGCGCGAGCTGGCCACCGGCCAGGACCGGCAGCTCACCAACCTGCCCGAGGCCGCGGCCCTGTCCGGGTCCTGGTCGCGGGACGGCAGCCACCTGGCCTTCCTGGACCAGACCGGCGCCCTGTACACGGTGGAGGTCGCCAGCGGGGCCGTGCGCAAGGTGTTCGCGGCGACCTTCGAGCCCGGACGGCCCACCTGGTCCGCGGACGGCTCGGTCATCGCGCTGGCCGCGATCAAGCCGTACTCGGCGCGCTACCGCGAGGGCCTGAGCGAGATCCTGCTCGTCGACCGGGCGACCGGCAAGGGCACCTACGTGGCCCCGCTGCCCGACCGCGGCCTGCAGACCCGCGGCGACGACGGCCCGGTGTGGTCCCCGGACGGCAGGAAGATGGCGTTCGTGGTGGCCAGCACGCTGTGGGTGGTCGAGGTGCACCCGGACGGCACCTTCGCGGGCGAGCCAAGGCAGGTCACCACCGAGGTCACCGACGCGCCGAGCTGGCACGGGGACTCGCGGCACCTGCTGTACCTGAACAACGGGCGGCTGCGGCTGGTCCCCGTGGACGGCGGCCGGGCGCGGACCATCCCCACCGGGTTGAGCTGGACCAACCTGCGCAACCGCGGTCGGCTGGTGATCCGGGCGGGCCGCATGTGGGACGGCACGAGCCAGACGCTGCGGTCCACTGTGGACATCGTGGTGGAGGGCCACCGGGTGCGCTCGGTGGAGCCGAGCCACGACGGGCACGACGGCGAACTGGTGGACGCGCGCGAGGGCGTGGTGATGCCCGGCCTGGTGGACATGCACAACCACCGCGAGATGCAGGGCTACGCCTACGGGGCGCGCCAGGGCAGGCTGTGGCTCGCACTGGGTTTCACGACCACGCGGTCACCGGGCAGCCCGGCGTACCACATGGTGGAGGAGCGCGAGTCCATCCAGTCCGGGGCGCGGGTGGGGCCGCGCTACTTCGCGACCGGTGAGGCGATCGACGGCTCGCGGGTGTTCTACAACTTCATGCGGCCCACCTTCGACGACGAGCAGTTGCGGCTGGAGCTGGAACGGGCCGAGGCCCTGGACTACGACCTGATGAAGTGCTACGTGCGGCTCAAGCCGGAGTGGCAGCGCCAGGTCGTGCGGTGGGCGCACCGGCGTGGTGTGCTGACCACCTCGCACTACCACCACCCGGCCTTCGCCTTCGGCGGGGACGGCATGGAGCACATCGGGGCCACCAGCCGGTTCGGCTACTCCCGAACGGTGAGCGCGCTGGGCGTGGGCTACCAGGACGTCATCGACATCTTCAACGCCTCGGGAGCCGCGCGCACGCCCACGCTGTTCGTGTCCTCCGCACTGTTCCGCGAGGACACCAGCCTGGTCACCGACCACCGGGTGAGGACCCTCTACCCGCAGTGGGAGTACGCCAGCCTGCTGACGGCCGTCAAGACCGCGCAGAGCACCGACCAGAGCGCCAGCCTGGCCAACCTGCGCCACCAGGTGGGGCAGGTGGCCGCGATGATCCGCAGCGGCGGCACCGTGGTCACCGGCACCGACTCACCGATCGACCACACCGCCGTGAGCACGCACATGAACCTGCGCGCCATGGTGCTCAACGGCCTTACCCCGCACGAGGCGCTGACCACCGCCACGCGCAACGCCGGTCAGGTGCTGGGCGAGCCGCTGGGCCGGATCGAGCCGGGCATGTACGCCGACCTGCTCGTGCTCGGCGGGGACCCGCTGGCCGACATCAGGCAGGCGGCCAACGTGCGCAAGGTGGTGAGCAACGGCCGACTGTTCACTGTGGACGATCTGGTCAAGCCGTTCGAGTCCACCGGCGCGACCGTGGCGGCCAACCCGGTGCTGGCCGCCGTGCCCGAGCACCCGGCCAACCGGGACTTCTGGTGGCACGACCCGCACTATGTGGCGCACAGCAGGAACTCCTGCTGCCAGGGCTGATACGCGCGCCGGAGAAGGCGGGCCGAAGTCGAGGACCCCGCGCACACGAACCGCGCGGGGTCCTCGACTTCGGTGCCCGGTAAGGCTCAGCGCTCCAGCAGCCCGGCGGCCAGCCACAGCCGACGGCCCGGACCGTCGATCAGGTCCAGCTCCTCGAACAGGGCCACGGCCTTGCGCACCCACTGGATCTTGGTGGCCTGCCAGTGCGGGTTGTCCTTGGCCACCTGCCAGGCCACCCTCGGGTCCAGGCCGACCGTGGCGTAGGTCTTGGGGTGGATGAACTCCTGGGTCGCGGTGTAGGCCATCGCGGCCAGCCACAGCTTGAGGTTGGCCCGCTGGAACCGGCTCAGGCCAGCGCAGGCGCGGACCAGCTCGTCCTTGGCGTAGCTGATGTGCCGCGCCTCCTCGGTGACGTGGATGCGGGACACCATGCGGCTCAACGGTTGCAGCGTGTCGTCGCGCATGATCTCGCGCTGCATGCCGTCGGCCAACTCCTCCACGAACAGCGCGCCCGCGAAGATCAGCGTGGGTCCGGCCAGCGCGCCGAACACCCGGCCCGCACGGCGGGAGACGCGGCTCGGGCCGATGGGCTTGCCGTACATCTTGGCGATGGCCTTGCCGAACATGGTGGAGTGGCGGCACTCGTCGGCGATCTCGGTCAGCGCGTACTGGGCGTGCTCGCTGGTGGGGTCGCTGTTGTAGACGTGCCGGACCAGGCCCTGCATGAGGATCAGCTCGAACCAGATGCCCGAGGAGACCGAGGACACGACCTCCTGCTGGCTGAGCCGGATGCGCTCGGGCTCGGTGAGCTCCTCCCACATGCGCGTGCCGTAGAGCGAGCAGCGCTGCGGGGGCTTGGCGTAGCGGTCGGCCGGGATCGGGGCGGACCAGTCGATGTCCACCTCGGGGTCGTAGGAGTTGCGGGCCGAGGACCGCTGAAGCCGTTGGGCCACTCGTTCCCGGTCGGGTGCGGTGGTCATCGTGGTGCTCCGTTCGAGTGCGTGGTACGTGAGCCGTAGTCGGCGAACGGGTCGTCCCTGCGCCGCACAGCCTGGCGGAACCCGACGCTGGCCGCGGTGGCCACGAAGTCGCGTCCCTCCTGGGTGTGCCTGGCCACGCCGTCCAGCAGCGTGCCCAAGGTCCTTGTCGAGGACAGCCCCATGTTCTCGGCTGTCTGGTTGCACAACAGCTTGAGCATCTCCAGCTGGTTGCCTGGCAGCAGCGCCATCCGGCGGGCCAGCGCGGTGGCGTGGTCCAGCAACCGGTCGTCGGGGACGCACTCCAGGATCAGCCCGATCTCGGCGGCCTTGCGCGCCGGGATCTCGTCCCCGGTGAGCAGGTACCGCTTGGCCTGCTCGAAACCCAGGCGGTACACCCACATCGCGGTGGTCGGCGTGCCCCAGACCCGTGCGGGCGGGTAGCCGAAGGTCGCGCTCTCCCCCGCCACCACGATGTCAGCGCACAGCACCATGTCGGTGCCGCCCGCGATGCACCAGCCGTGCACGGCGGCGATCGTGGGTTTGGCCGCGTACCAGAGCTTCATGTAGACGTCCACGAAGCTGGACATCACCCGGTAGTCCGCGGCCGAATCCCAGACCCGCTCGGAGCTGTCCTCGGCCGCCTGCGACCGCGTGGACCAGTCCAGGCCGTAGCCCGCGCAGAACGCCGGTCCGTCGGCGCGCAGCAGGATCACCCGCACCTCGGGGTCGGCGTCGGCCTCCTCGATGGCCCGGCCCAGGGCGTCGCGCAGCTCGGGCGTGATCGTGTTGTACCGCTCCGGCCTGGCCAGCACGATGGAGCGCACGCCCGCCTCGGTCTCGGTGCGGATCATCGCGGTACCCCGGCGCGGGCGATGATCGCCGCGGTGTCCACGCCGGTGGGCAGCGTGCCGAAGGCCACGCCCCAGTCCTCCCCCAGCCGGGAGGCGCAGAACGCGTCGGCCACGGCGGGGTGGCCGTGGCGGACCAGCACGGCTCCCTGCAGCACCATGGCCATGCGCTCCACCAGCCGCCGCGCCCGGTACTCGATACCGTCCAGATCGGACAGTTCCTTGCGCACCAACGAGACCGCGCGGTCCAGCCGGGGATCGGCCCCGGCCGCCTCCTCGATCTCGGCGAAGAAGGCCGCCACCGAGCCGGGCTGGCGGGCCATCGCGCGCAGGGTGTCCAGCGCGGCCACGTTGCCCGAGCCCTCCCAGATCGAGGGCAGTGGGGCCTCCCGGTACAGCAGCGGCATGCCCGACTCCTCGACGTACCCGTTGCCGCCCAGGCACTCCAGCGCCTCGGCGGCGTGCGCGGGAGCCCGCTTGCACACCCAGTACTTGGTGACCGCCAGCGCGAGCCTGCGGAACTCGTGCTCGCCCCGGTCCGAGGCCCCGGCAAGGCGCATCGCCACGGCGGTCGCGGCCTCGGACTCCACGGCCAGGTCGGCCAGCACGTTGGTCATCAGCGGCTGGTCGATCAGCTTGGCGCCGAAGGCGGACCGGTGCTGGGCGTGGTGCACCGCCTGGCGCAGCCCGGCCTGCATGCCCGCGGCACTGCCCAGCACGCAGTCCAGCCGGGTGTTGTTGACCATCTCGATGATGGTCGGCACCCCGCGGCCCTCCTCGCCGACCAGCCAGCCCACCGCCCCGTCGTACTCCAGCTCGGCCGAGGCGTTGGACCTGTTGCCCAGCTTGTCCTTGAGCCGCTGGATGTGCAGCCGGTTGCGGGTGCCGTCGGGCAGCACCCTGGGCAGCAGGAAGCAGGACAGCCCGCCGGGGGCCTGCGCCAGCGTGAGGAACACGTCGGACATCGGCGCGGAGGTGAACCACTTGTGGCCGGTGATCGAGTAGGTGCCGTCCCCGGCGGGCGCGGCGCGCGTGGTGTTGGCGCGCACGTCGGAGCCGCCCTGCTTCTCGGTCATCGACATGCCCGCGATCAGGCCGCGCTTGGTGCTGGGCTCGCGCAGCCCGAAGTCGTACTCCGGCGAGGTGAGCAGCGGTTCGTAGCGCGCCGCCAGCTCCGCGTTGTGCCGCAGGGCGGGCACCGCCGCGTAGGTCATGGAGATCGGGCAGATGTGCCCGGCCTCCACCTGCCCCCACACGATCATCTTCGCGGCGCGGGCCACGTGCGCGCCCGGCCGGTCCTGCCGCCAGGGCGCGGCGTGCACCCCGTTGCGCACGGCCACGGTCATCAGCTCGTGCCAGTACGGATGGAACTCGACCTCGTCCACGCGGTGCCCGTACCGGTCGTGCGTGCGCAGCACCGGCGGGTGGGAGTTGACCACCCGCCCCCACTCCTGGGCCTGCTCGGTGCCGCCGAGCAGGCCCAGCTCGTGCAGTTCGGGCTCGGCCCACCCGGCACCCTGCTCGTGCAGGCCCTCCAACAGGACCGGGTGCTCGGCGAGGTCGTGACCGGCCAGCGGCGGGACCTGGTTGGTGACCTCATGCGTCGGTGGCATGGCGTTCTCCCAGTGCGCGCAACGTGAACTTGACCAGTGAGGGGATCGTGTCCGGGTGCGCCGCCCCCTCCGACAGCGGGCCGACGAGCACCTCGGCCACCGCGCCGACCAGTGCGGCGGCGGTGACCTGCGGGTCCTGCGGGGGCAGCTGGCCAGCCTCGACGGCCTCGGCCACGCGGACCGCGAAGGCGTCGCGGAACACCCGCCGGAACACCAGTCGCTCGGCCTCCACCAGCGCGTCCACCGGTTCGGCCAGCAGGGCGTAGGCCAGGCGCGGGGCCTTCATCGCCCGCCCGGCGAAGGTCTCCACCACGGCGACGGTCCGCTGCACGAGATCACCCGGCTGACCGGCGGCCTCCTCAACGGCGTCCACCTCGCGGCTGACCACCCGCCGGAAGAGCTCGGCCACCAGTTCGGCCTTGCCGGGGAAGTGCCGGTACACGCTGCCGGTGGCCACTCCCGCCCGCGCGGCGACCGCGGCCACCGAGCAGCCCGCGTAGCCCTGTTCGGCCAGCAGTTGCACGGCGGCCTCGAGCAGCGCCTCGCGCTGGGCGTCCAGGCGGGCCTGGACTTTCGGGGTGCGTCGGTAGGGCACACAAGAAGTGAACCAGTGATTCATGGCTTCAGCAAGACCCGGCCGTAGGCCGTTCGGCCGATGCGGCATGCTGGTGATCATCCGACTGGGAGGACCGTCCTTCATGCGCTCGGCGCTGATCGCCTGCCTTGCCACCTGCCTGACCGCCGTGCACGCCCAGGCCGCCCCGACCGGCCCGGCCCCGGTGCCCGCCGACTTCCTCTGGGGCGTGTCGACCTCCGGGTTCCAGTCCGAGGGTTCGGCCCCGGACAGCAACTGGCGCCGCTACGCCGCCCAGCAGGGCAACGAGCCGTACCAGAACGCGATCGACTTCCGGCACCGCTACGCCGAGGACATCCAGCGCGCGGCGGCCCTGGGCGTCAAGGTGTTCCGGTTCAGCGTGGAGTGGGCCAGGGTCCAGCCCGCGCCGGACCGCTGGGACGAGACCGAACTGGCCTACTACGACGACGTGCTGCGCAAGATCAAGGCGGCGGGTATGCGGCCGATGATCACCCTGGACCACTGGGTCTACCCCGGCTGGATCGCCGACCGGCACGGCTGGTCCGACCCGGGCACGGTCACCGCCTGGCTCGCCAACGCGCGCAAGGTGATCCAGCGCTACCGGGGCCAGGGCGCACTGTGGATCACCATCAACGAGCCGACGGTGTACCTCGCACAGGAGGTGGAGCACACCAAGGCGGACAAGTCGGTGGCCGCCGACCACCTCGTTCAGGCCCACCGCGGCGCCTACGACCTGGTGCACGAACTGGACCCGGGCGCGCTGGTGTCCAGCAACGTCGCGTTCATCGTCGGCGTCAACGAGATGGTGGACAAGGACTTCCTGGACCGGGTCGCCGACAAGCTGGACTACGTCGGGCTGGACTACTACTACGGGCTGAGTGTGGACAACACCAGCATCCTCGGCGCCGACCTCGTGCACGCGCCGTGGAAGGTCGACCCGCAGCCCGACGGCATCTACTACGCGCTGCGCCAGTACGCGCGGCGCTTCCCGAAGCTGCCGCTGTACGTGGTGGAGAACGGCATGGCGGGCCCGGACGGCTCCGCGCGGCCCGACGGCTACACCCGGGCCCAGCACCTGCGCGACCACGTGTACTGGGTGCAGCGGGCGATCGCCGACGGCATGCACGTGATCGGCTACAACTACTGGAGCCTGACCGACAACTACGAGTGGGGCAGCTACAAGCCGCGGTTCGGTCTGTACACAGTGGACAGCGGGGCGGACGGGACACTGAGCCGCAGGCCCACCGACGCCGTCACGGCGTACCGGGAGATCACCGCACGGCACGGGGTGCCCGCCGGGTACCGGCCCGCGCACCGGGATTCGACCTGTTCGCTGGTGGACGGCCTGACCAGTTGCCTGCGGCCGCACGGCTGAGCGCACCGGGCCCCCGCGAGGGCGGCGCTAGGATCGGCCGGTGCCGAGACTGACCCGCGCCGAGAGCCAGGCCCGCACGCGCGAACTGCTGCTGGAGACCGCGCGGCGCCTCTTCCTGGACGAGGGCTACAGCGCCACCTCGATCGCCAAGGTGGCCGACACCGCGGGGTTCTCCAGCGGGGCGGTCTACTCCAACTTCGAGAGCAAGGCCGAACTCGCGCTGGCCGTGTTGGAGCAGATCCAGGACGAGGTGGTCGGCCAGGTCACCACGATCATGGCGGGGACCGACGGCTTCGAGGACACGCTGGTGGCCATCGAGGTCTGGGGCGACGAGGTGATGGCCAGCGGTTGGCCGCGACTGGAACTGGAGTTCGCACTGGAGGCACGGCGCGACCCCGCGCTGGTGCGCGCGCTGGCCGACCGCGAGCGCTCCGTGGCCGACCTGATCGCCACCGCGCTGCACCGCCACCTCGTCACGCTGGGCCTGGCCGAGGTACTGCCCGCCAAGGCCCTGGCCCGTGCCGCGATCAGCCTGGCGATCGGCCTGGCCATCCAGCACCTGGTCGACCCGAGCGTCACCGCCCAGGGCCTCACCGAGCCGCTGCGCCGCCTGCTGGGGGTCACGGCAGCACGGTGACCGAGCGCACGGGGAAACCACGCCTGAACTGCGCTTTTTCAGCCAAACACGCCAGGTGGTGCCACACAACACCCGCTGGTGAGCCAACATGACTTGCCCATGTGCCATCGATGTGCCAAAGTGGTGCCATGGACTTGACCTCGTATGTGAACAACCTCGGACGTGAGTTCGCCACGCTTGCCGAAGCCGGTGGTGACGAGGCGCGTGCGTTGGTCGAGCGCCTGACCGGGTCGCTCGAGTCGGCGATCCGGATGACGCTGCTGGACGCGCTGTCGGCCGCCGCCGACGAGATCACCCGGGACCTGGCCCCGGGTTCGGTGGAGCTGCGCCTGCGCGGACGCGATCCGAAGTTCGTCGTGACCTCGCACCCCGACGAGCCGTTCGAGCTCGCGGCCAGGGACACCGCGACGACGGTCGACGGCGCGTCGGACGGCGGCCTGCTGTTCGCCGAGGACGGCCCCGCCGCGCGGATCAACGTGCGCCTGCCCGAGCAGCTCAAGGCCGCGATCGAGGAGGTCGCCGCCAAGGAGGGGCGCTCGGTCAACGCCTGGCTGGTCCGGGCGGCGGCCACCGCCTTGCAGCGGTCCGATCGCGAGCAGCGCCCCGAGCCACGCAGCGGCGGCAAACGAACCAAGCAGCACCTGACCGGCTGGGTGCGTTAACCGCACCGCTTTCCACACACACCACGTCCCCGACCTGCGGGGATTGCTCACCTACCCATGTTGAGGGGACAGCCATGCCACATTACGAGACGCCCGAACCGATTTCCGTCACGCTCGAACTCGGTGTCGGCGATGTGCGGATCACCGCGAGCGACCGGACCGACACCGTCGTCGAGGTCCGCCCGAGCGACGCGGCCGACGAGTCCGACGTGCAGGCCGCACAGCGGGTCCGCGTCGACTACACCAACGGCGTGCTCCAGGTCACCGGTCCGAAGGCGCGCGTTTTCGACTTCTCCCGCAAGACCAGGTCGGTCGACGTGGCCATCGAACTGCCCAGCGGTTCCCAGGTGTCCGCGGAGATGCAGGTGGGCGACTTCCACTGTGCGGGCCGGCTCGGGGAGTGCAGGTTCAAGACCTCCACCGGGAACGTCCGGGTCGAACGAACCGGCCCGCTGCGCCTGGACACCTCGACCGGTCACGTCACCGCCGAGGGCATCGCGGGCAACGCCGAGATCTACACCGGCTCCGGCAAGGTCCAGATCGGCGAGGTCGATGGCGCCGCGGTGGTGAAGAACTCCAACGGCGACACCACGATCGAGGCGGTCACCGGCGACGTGCGGGTGCGCGCGGCCAACGGCGACATCTCCGTGGACCGGGCCGGCGCTGGTGTCGAGGCGAAGACGTCCAACGGCAGCATCCGCATCGGCGAGGTGGTCCGCGGTTCGGTCACGCTCGGGACCGCGATGGGTGACCTGGAGGTCGGCATCGCCGAAGGTACCGCCGCGTGGCTACAGGTGAACACCGGATTCGGGCACGTGCACAACCTCCTGGAGGCCGCCAGCAGCCCCGGGGAGCCCGACGAGACCGTCGAGGTGCGCGGGCGCACCTCCTACGGCGACATCACGATCCGCCGTTCCTGAAGACCTTCCGGAGGGGAAAACCATGACCACCAGGCAATCGTCGGCGATCGCGGTGACCGGGCTACGCAAGTCCTTCGGTGACCAGGTCGTGCTCGACGGTCTCGATCTCACCGTGCGACGGGGAACGGTCTTCTCGCTGCTCGGCGCGAACGGCGCCGGGAAGACCACCACGGTCAAGATTCTGTCCACTTTGCTCAGTGCGGACGCCGGTGAGGTCCAGGTCGCCGGGCACGACCTCGCCCGCGAACCCGACGCGGTGCGCGCCGCGATCGGTGTCACCGGCCAGTTCTCGGCGGTGGACAACCTGCTCACCGGCGAGGAGAACCTGCTGCTGATGGCGGATCTGCACCACCTCGCCCGGGGCGAGGGCCGGCGCCGCGCAGCCCAGCTGCTCGAACAGTTCGACCTGGTCGAGGCGAGCAGGAAGCCGGCATCGACCTACTCCGGGGGCATGCGGCGGCGGCTCGACCTGGCGATGACCCTGGTCGGCAGCCCGCAGGTGATCTTCCTCGACGAGCCGACCACCGGACTGGACCCGCGCAGCCGCCGGAACATGTGGCAGATCATCCGGGACCTGGTGGCCGGCGGCGTCACCATCTTCCTGACCACGCAGTACCTGGAGGAAGCCGACGAGCTGGCCGACCGGATCGCGGTCCTCGACCACGGCCGGGTGGTCGCCGAGGGAACCGCGGAGGAACTGAAGCGCCGCATCCCCGGCGGGCACGTTCGGCTGCGGTTCGCCGCCCCGCAGGGCCTCGACGCGGCCATGGGCCTGCTGGGGCAGGCCTCGCGCGACAACGACGCGCTCGCGCTGCGGGTGCCCAGCGACGGCAGTCTGCGCTCGCTGAAGACCCTGATCGACCGGCTCGACGACCGGGCCATCGAGGTCGACGAACTGTCCGTGCACACCCCCGATCTCGACGACGTCTTCCTCGCCCTCACCGGCGACTCCACCAACGAGAAGGTGACCACTCGATGAGCACCCACACCCTCACCGGCCCGGCTCCGGCGGGCCTGCGTTTCCATCCGCTGCGCGACTCGGCGACGATGCTGCGCCGCAACCTCAAGCGCATGCTGCGGTACCCGTCGATGACCGTGATGCTCGTCGGGATGCCCGTCGTCTTCCTGCTGCTGTTCGTCTACGTGTTCGGCGGCACGTTGGGCGCCGGGCTCGGCGGGCCGGTGCACAGCGGGACGGTCGGCGGGCGCGCCGAGTACGCCAACTACGTGGCGCCCGCGATCATCCTGATGACCGTGACGTCCACGGTCCAGGGGACCGCGATCTCGATCGCCATGGACATGACCGAGGGCATCATCGCCCGGTTCCGCACCATGCACATCGCCCGCGTCTCGGTGCTGACCGGACACGTCCTTGGCAGCGTGATCCAGGCGGTGTTCAGCCTGGTGATCGTGATCGGCGTGGCCTTGCTGGTCGGTTTCCGGCCCGCCGCCGGGCTGGGCGGGTGGCTGGCCGCGGCCGGTTTCCTGGTGCTGGTGACCTTCGCGCTCGTGTGGCTCGCCGTCGCGCTCGGCCAGGTGAGCAAGAGCGTCGAGACCGCGAGCAACCTGCCCATGCCGCTGGTTCTGCTGCCCTTCCTCGGCAGCGGGTTCGTCCCCACCGACTCCATGCCGGCCGGGCTGCGCTGGTTCGCCGAGTACCAGCCGTTCACGCCGATCATCGAAACCCTGCGCGGCCTGCTGATGGACAAGCCGATCGGGAACAACGGGTGGATCGCGCTCGTCTGGTGCGCCGTCATCGCGCTGGGCGGCTACCTCTGGTCGAAGCGACTGTTCAACCGCGTGGGCTCTCGATAACGGCCCAAAACCCAACGAGACAAGCAAATCCCGCTAGCAGCCAACGACTTCCCCGAGTAGTCCGACCACACCGTCCCGGTCCGCGCCTGATCTCTGACCGCCTGGTCGGCCCCCGCCTCACCCCGCTCGCGAGTCAGCCCTCGCTTGAGCTTGTATCGCGCGGCCCCGCGCGCCCCTGATCACCTGCGCCGTGATGGCGAACCCGTGGCATCGCCATGCCCAAAACCGTTACTGAGAAAGGACAAAACGAATGAGCACCACTCAGGACTACCAGGCCGCGGAGCAGCTCCTCCGCCGACCCGCCCGCCCTGGTGAGCTCGTCATCGGCGACAAGATCAAGCCGCAGTGGCTCGACGGAGGAGCCCGCTTCTGGTACGGGGTGAGCAATGGGACCGGTAAGCGGTTCGTGCTGGTCGACCCGGCGGCGGGCACCCGCGAGCCGGCCTTCGACCACGCCCGGCTCGCCGCCGCGCTGGCCGCGGCCTCCGGGCAGCAGGTCGCCCCTGAGGCGTTACCGTTCCGGGCCATCGAGCTGGCCGGGAACGCCGTGGAGTTCTTCGCGTTCGACGAGTACTGGCGCTGCCACCTGGACAGCTACGCCTGCGAGCGGGCCAAGTTCACGCCGCCGGGCAACCCGCTGGACGTGCCGTCACCGGACAGGAGGTTCGCGGTGTCCCAGCGGGGGCACGACCTGTGGGCGCGCTCGCTGTCCGAGGGCCGCGAGTGGGCGCTGACCACCGACGGCGCGCCCGACTACCAGTACGGCTCCAGCCCGGAGTGCCTCGGCAACGGCACTCTGCTGCGCAAGTTCGGCCTGCCGCACCTGCCGCCCGCGGTGGCCTGGTCGCCCGACTCGACGAAGGTGCTGACGCATCGGACCGACGAGCGCGGTGTCCGGCAGACCCACCTGACGGAGGCCAGGCCCGCCGACGGCGGCGCCCCGCAGCCGCACACCCAGCGCTACCCCTACGCCGGGGACGAGACCATGCCGCTGGCCGAGCTCGTCGTGCTGGACCTCGCCGCGGGCACGGTGGTCCGCGCGCAGGTCGAGCCGCTGCCCATGCCGATGGTGTCGCCGATCATGCTCAAGTGGGCGTGGTGGGCGGCAGACGGCTCGGCGGTGTACTACCTCAGCCAGCCCCGCGACCGACGCACGCTCACCCTGCACCGGCTGGACCCGGCCACCGGCGAGGTCACCACCGTGCTCAGCGAGACCGGGGCCACCCGCGTGGAGCCCAACCAGTGGACGTACCAGCCGCCGATCGTGCGGGTGCTGGCCGACGAGGTGCTGTGGTACTCGCAGCGGGACGGCTGGGGCCACCTGTACCGCTACGACCTGCGCACCGGCGCGCTGCTCGGGCAGGTCACCTCCGGGCAGTGGGCGGTACGGCAGATCCTGTACGTCGACGAGACCGAGCAGGTGGTGTACTTCACCGCCTCCGGGCTGGTTGACGAGGATCCGTACCGGCGCACGGTGTGCCGGGTCGGTCTGGACGGCTCCGGCTTCGCCAGGGTCACCGACG
This sequence comes from Kutzneria viridogrisea DSM 43870, assembly GCF_000525635.1. Classification (NCBI taxonomy): domain Bacteria; kingdom Bacillati; phylum Actinomycetota; class Actinomycetes; order Pseudonocardiales; family Pseudonocardiaceae; genus Kutzneria; species Kutzneria viridogrisea. The sequence goes on along the minus strand of NZ_CP007155.1, from coordinate 3,520,141 downwards.
ACGAGCTGGACCACATCGTCACAATGCCGGACAGCATGGAGTACTTCATCGACTCCGCGTCCACAGTGGACACCCCACCGGTGTCCCGCGTCCGTGCCTGGACCGGTCGGGTGCTGGTCGAGCTGGAGCGCGCCGACATCAGCAAGCTCACCGCCACCGGCTGGACGCCGCCGGAACGGTTCCGCGTCAAGGCGGCCGACGGTGTGACGGACATCTACGGGGTGCTGTACCGGCCGCGCGGGTTCGACCCCGCCCTGCGCTACCCGGTGGTGGACACCATCTACCCCGGCCCGCAGGTCACCAGGGTCGACCCGTGCTTCGACCCCGGCGGGATGGGCTTCGACGCGGAACCCCTCGCGGCGCTGGGTTTTGTGGTGGTCGCGGTGGACGGGCGGGGCACCCCGGGGCGCGGCAAGGCCTTCCACGACGCCTCCTACGGCCACCTGGCCGACGCGGGCGGCCTGGACGACCACGTCGCGGCGCTGCGGCAGCTGGCCCAGACCCGGCCGTGGATGGACCTGGACCGGGTGGGTGCGTTCGGCCACTCCGGCGGCGGGTTCGCCACCGTCCGGGCGATGCTGGACTTCCCCGAGGTGTACCGGGCTGGCGTCGCCCTGTCCGGCTACCACGACGCCCGCTACTTCAGCCTGGACTTCGTGGAGGCCTACGACGGCGCGGACAACCCAGGGGCCTGGGCCCGCTCGTCCAATGTGGACATCGCGGACCGGTTGGCGGGCAAGCTGTTGCTCATCCACGGCGAGATGGACGACCGGGTCCACCCGGACCACACGCTGCGGCTGGCCGACCGGCTCATCGCCGCCGACAAGGACTTCGAGCTGCTCATCGTGCCTGGGGCCGAGCACGTGTTCATCGACTGCCTGGCCTACGTCCGCAAGCGCTGCTGGGACTTCCTGGTGCGCGAGCTGATGGGCACGCAGCCGCCGGCCTACCGCCCCGCTCCCATCCCCATCGACCCCGAGTTGCTCGGCGAACTCTTCGCCTGAACGCGACCACGCCGACGCGCGAAGATCAGGGCCACCGTTGCCGCGGCAGGTCCGGGATCTTCGCGCGTTCGGCCGTTTCCTGTTCGCGATCGTCCTTCTCAGCCTGGTGATCTCGGCGCGTAGCCGGGCTTCGACGCCTGGGGGCGCGCCGCCGGGAGCCGGCGCACGCCGCGCGGCAGGGTGTCCGCGTCGGCGAGGTGGCTGAGCAGGGTGTCCTGGAACGCGCGTGCCGCCGCCGTCGGAGCCGCGTCGGTGCGGTGCGCCAACGCGATCGTGCGGCTCAATCCGGGGCGCGCCAGCGGGGTCGCGCGCAGCAGCGGACGGGCCGCCAGCACCGTGCTCGGCACGATCGCCACCCCCAACCCGGCCTCCACGAACCGCAGCACCGCGTCCATCTCGCCGCCCTCCACCGCGAACCTCGGCTGGAACCCGGCGCGGTGGCAGGCCGCCAGCGTCACCTCCCGCAGGTCGTAGCCCTCCCGGAACATCACCACCGGGTGGTGTCGCAGCTCGCCGATCGGCAGCTCGGTGCGGTCGGCGAGCGGGTCGGCGGCCACCGGCGAGGCCACCACCAGGCTCTCCCGCAGGATCGGGGTCGTGGTCAGCGCGCTGTCCGCGTCCGCGGGCGACTCGATCACCAGCGCCAGGTCCAGCGCGCCGCGCACCAGCTCGCGCACCAGGTCGCGCGAGCCGCCCTCGGTCACCAGCAGCTGGATGCCCGGGTACCGGCGGTGGAACCGGGCCAGCACATCCGCGAACACGCTGCCGCACAGGCTCGGCGGCGCGCCCACCCGCACCCGACCACGCCGCAGCCCCGCCAGTTCCTGCACCTCCAGCCGCGCGGTGTCCACATCGGACATGATCCGGCGGGCCACCGGCAGCAGCGCCTCCCCGGCCGGGGACAGCGCGATGTTGCCGCGCGCCCGGGTGAACAGCTCCGCCCCCAGCTCCCGCTCCAGCACCCGGATCTGCTTGCTCAGCGAGGGCTGCGCCACGTGCACCAGCTCGGCGGCGCGGGTGAAATGCCGGGTGTCGGCCACCGCCAGGAAGTACAGCAGCTGCTGCAAGGTCATAGCCCCAGACTATCGACACGAGCGTGACGATGTATTGGACGACTGGTTCCGCTGGCTCCTAGCGTTGTTGTCGTGGTTGTCCTCAGTACCTCGAAACCGTTGCGGCTGTGGCGATCCACGGTCGGCAAGAAGGCCGTCATGGCGATCACCGGCGCGCTGCTGTTCCTGTACGTGGTGGCGCACGCGCTGGCCAACCTCAAGATCTTCTTCGGCCCCGACGCGCTGGACGGGTACGGCCACTGGCTGCGTACCCTCGCCCAACCCGCGTTCGGCTACGGCGGCCTGCTCTGGGTGGCGCGCGCCGTGCTGCTGGCCGCGCTCGTCCTGCACGTCACCGCCGCCGCGCAGCTCGCCCGCCGCGCGCGGAAGGCCCGCCCGGTCGGCTACGCGCACCGTGCCGCCGTGCAGGGCAGCTACCCGGCACGCACCATGCGGTGGGGCGGCGTGCTGCTGTTCCTGTTCGTCGTCTACCACGTCCTGGACATCACCACCGGCACGCTCAACCCGCACGGCGTACCCGGCGAGGACTACCGCAACGTCGTCGCCGACTTCCAGCGCTGGCCGGTCGTGGTCGCCTACACCGCCGCGATCCTCGCGCTCGGCCTGCACCTGTGGCACGGGGTGTGGAGCGCGCTCCAGTCGCTGGGCAGCACGCTCGCCGCGCGCCGCGCCGCCCGGATCGCGGCGCTGGCCGCCTCGGTGTCGATCTGCGCCGCGTTCCTGTCCGTTCCGTTCGCCGTGCTCACGGGGGTGCTGAGGTGACCGATTTCGTCGAGGGCGCGCCGATCCGGGACGAACGCGACCCAGGCGGCCCGATCCAGACGCGCTGGGACCGCCGCCGGTTCGCCGCGCGCCTGGTCAACCCGGCCAACCGGCGCAAGCTCACCGTCATCGTCCTCGGCACCGGGCTGGCCGGCGCGTCCGCCGCCGCCACCCTCGGCGAACTGGGCTACCGGGTGCGCGCGTTCTGCTACCAGGACAGCGCCCGCCGCGCGCACAGCATCGCCGCGCAGGGCGGGATCAACGCCGCCAAGAACTACCGCAACGACGGCGACAGCGTGCACCGGCTGTTCCACGACACCGTCAAGGGCGGCGACTTCCGCTCCCGCGAGGCCAACGTGCACCGGCTGGCGCAGATCAGCACCCAGATCATCGACCAGTGCGTCGCCCAGGGCGTGCCGTTCGCACGCGAGTACGGCGGTCTGCTGGACACCCGGTCCTTCGGTGGCGCACAGGTGTCCCGCACGTTCTACGCGCGCGGCCAGACCGGACAGCAACTGCTGCTCGGCGCGTACCAGGCGCTGTCCCGGCAGGTCGCCGCAGGCACGGTCGAACTGCACACCCGGCACGAGATGCTGGACCTGCTGGTCGTCGACGGGCGGGCGCGCGGTGTCGTGGTGCGCGACCTGGTCACCGGCACGGTCACCAGCCACGTCGCGGACGCCGTGGTGCTCGCCACCGGCGGCTACTCGAACGTCTTCCACCTGTCCACCAACGCCCTGGGCTGCAACGCCACCGCCATCTGGCGCGCGCACCGGCGCGGCGCGCTGTTCGCCAACCCCTGCTACACCCAGATCCACCCCACCTGCATCCCGGTCAGCGGCGACCACCAGTCGAAGCTGACCCTGATGAGCGAGTCGCTGCGCAACGACGGCCGGGTGTGGGCGCCGGTCCGCACCGGCGACACCCGCGCCCCCGGCGACATCCCGGAAGCCGAACGCGACTACTACCTGGAGCGCCGCTACCCCGCGTTCGGCAACCTGGTGCCGCGCGACATCGCGTCCCGTGCCGCCAAGGAGGTGTGCGACGAGGGCCGCGGCGTCGGCCCCGGCGGCCGCGGCGTGTACCTCGACTTCGCCGACGCGCTGCGCCGGCTCGGCCGGGACCTCGTGGCCGCCCGCTACGGCAACCTGTTCGAGATGTACCAGCGCATCACCGGCGAGGACCCGTACCGCCAGCCGATGCGCATCTACCCGGCCGTGCACTACACCATGGGCGGCCTGTGGGTGGACTACGACCTGCGCGCCACCATCCCCGGACTGTTCGTCATCGGCGAGGCCAACTTCTCCGATCACGGCGCGAACCGGCTTGGTGCCAGCGCACTCATGCAGGGCCTCGCCGACGGCTACTTCGTGCTGCCCGCCACGATCGGCGACTACCTCGCCGACGGCCCGTTCGACCCGGTGCCCGCCGACCACCACGTCCTCGCCGAGGCCGAATCCGAGGTACGCGGCCGGATCACCACCCTGCTGACGGCGCGCGGCGACCGCACCGCCGACCACTTCCACCGCGAACTCGGACGGCTGATGTGGCAGCACTGCGGCATGGCCCGCAACGAGACCGGACTGCGCACCGCGCTCGCCGCGATCCCCGCGCTGCGCGAGCAGTTCTGGCAGCGCGTCGCCGTGCGCGGCACCGGCGCGCACCTCAACCAGGCGCTGGAGCGCGCCGGCCGGGTCGCGGACTTCCTGGAACTCGCCGAGCTCATCGTCCGGGACGCGTTGCACCGCACCGAGTCCTGCGGCGGCCACTTTCGCGAGGAGAGCCAAACCCCGGACGGCCAGGCCCTGCGTGACGACCCGGACTTCAGCTACGTCGCCGCATGGGAGTTCACCGGCGTCGGCCAACCCCCGGTGCTGCACCGGGAAGCCCTGACCTTCGAGCACATCACCCCCAGCCAGCGGAGCTACGCGTGAAACTCACCCTGAAGGTGTGGCGCCAGCCCGGCCCCGACGCGCCCGGGCGGCTCGTCGGCTACCCGGTGGACGACCTCACCCCGGACATGTCGTTCCTGGAACTGCTCGACGTCCTCAACCAGCGCCTCATCCTCGCCGGTGAGGACCCGGTCGCGTTCGACCACGACTGCCGCGAGGGCATCTGCGGCGCCTGCGGCGTGGTCGTCAACGGCCGCCCGCACGGACCGCAACGCGCCACCACCGCCTGCCAACTGCACCTGCGCGCGTTCCGCGACGGCGACACCATCACCGTCGAACCGTGGCGGGCGGGCGCGTTCCCGATCGTGCGCGACCTCGTCGTGGACCGCGGCGCGCTGGACCGCATCGTGCAGGCCGGCGGCTACGTCACCGCCCCCACCGGCAGCGCACCTGACGCCCACGCCGTGCCGGTGCCCAAGGCCGACGCCGACACCGCGTTCGAGGCGGCGGCCTGCATCGGTTGCGGCGCCTGCGTGGCCGCCTGCCCGAACGGATCCGCCATGCTGTTCACGGCGGCGAAAGCCACCCACCTCGGCGTGCTGCCGCAGGGCCAACCGGAACGCGCCACCCGCGCGGAGTCCATGCTCGCCGCGCACGACGAGCTCGGTTTCGGCGGCTGCACCAACACCGGCGAGTGCACCGCCGCCTGCCCCAAGGGCATCCCGCTCACCACCATCGCCCGCCTCAACCACGACATCCTCCGCGCCTGAACGCGGCGCCGTTGGTGCGGTGGCGGTTTTGGGCAGCGGGCGCCGAGGTCAGGCCGCGAACCCCGAGCGCCGCCACAGCCTGCGCGAGGTCGGCGTGAGCAGACCCAGTTCCTCGTAGAACGGGCTGAGCCTGCGCACCGAGTCGCGCCTGCTGGCCAGCACGTGCTCGTTGCGCACCGCCTGGCGGACGGCCTCGCGCGGGTCCAGTCCGGCCTGGGCGTACATCCGGGGGTTGCGCAGTGCGCGGGCGATCAACCCCAGGCCCAGGCCGACCGAGATCGCCAGCGCCTCGCGCTCGGCCCTGCTCAGCCGGGGCACGACCCGGACCAGTTCCTCGCGGGCGAAGCGCATGTGCCGGGCTTCCTCGATGACGTGGATGCGGAACACCTGGCGGCTCAACGGCTGCACCGAATCGTCCTTGAGCCCCTCGCGCTGGAACATGTCGAAGATCTCCTCGACGAACAGCACCGCGACCCAGGCCAGCGGCTTGGTCGAGTAGCCGCGCAGCAGCGTGGTGAGCAGGTGGTCGAACCGGTTGGGCGGGTACGGGCCGCGCTCCAGCTTCGCCACGACCTGGCTGAACATCGTGGAGTGGCGGCACTCGTCGGCGATCTCGGTCAGCGCGTAGCGCAGGTGCGCCGAGGCGGGGTCGAAGGAGAACGAGTGGCGGATCAGCATCTGGATGAAGCTGGACTCCACCCACATGCCGAAGGACAGCGAGTTGGCCAGCTCGCAACGGGACAGTTCCACCCGCTGCCCGTGGCTCATGCCCTGCCACAGTTCGGTGCGGTACAGGCTCAGTTGGGGTGCGGGCAGGAACAGGGCGTCCGGCAGCAGCGGGGCCTGCCAGTCGATGTCGACGGCCGGGTCGTAGCTGTGCTGCACGGACGCCCTGAGCAGTCGCTGCGCGGTCACCTCACGGGACGGGATCGAGTCGGAACGTGCCATGAGCCACCTCCGCGACTATGACACCAGCCACTGTTACATCCGTCAATGACACATTCAGCGCTGCCGGTCCAACTGGCGCAGGGCCGTGTCCTGACCGATCCGCGCCAGCAGCCGCATCACCGGCGGCGCGAGGTGGGACAGCACGTAGGTGGCCCAGGCCCCGACGGTCACCGGCACCACCGGCCGGTTGCGCTGTACCGCGCGCAGGATCTGCCTGGCCACCACCTCCGGCCCCGGCGCGATGCGGCGGAACATGGCCGCGGCCTGGTCCCCGCGCTTGCGCTGTTCCTGCTCGTCCAGCCCGACGAACCGGGACGCCTGGTAGATGCCGGTGGAGATGAAGCCGGGGCAGATCGCGCTGACCCCGATGCGCTGACTGGCCAGGTCGGCGCGCAGGCACTCGCTGAGCATGACCACCGCGGCCTTGGTGGTGCAGTACGCGGGCAGCCCCCGACTGGGGGTGAAGCCCGCGGCCGAGGCGATGTTGACCAGGTGCCCGCCCCGGCCCCGCTCGGCCATCTGCGCGCCGAACAGGCGACAGCCGTGCACCACGCCGAGCAGGTTGATGTCGATGATCCGCCGCCAGTCCTCGGCGGAGTGCGCCAGGAACGGGCCGCCCATGCCGATGCCCGCGTTGTTCACCACCACGTCCGGCACGCCGTGCTCGGCGCGCACCCACTCCGCGAAGCGCTCCATCGCCGTCACGTCGGCCACGTCCAGTTGGTAGGCGACCCCGGTGCTGCCCGCGGTGGCCTGTGCCGTCTCCAGGTTGAGGTCCGCGCACACCACGGTCGCCCCGTGTGCCGCGAACGCCCGGGCCGTGGCCCGGCCGATCCCGGAGCCAGCCCCGGTCACCACCACGAGCCGCTTCGCCATGCCGAACCTCCTGGTTGCTCCTCACCCAATCGCGCCAGCCTAAAATGTCACATCGACGACTGTCACCATCCACACCGGTACACTCCGCAGCGATGACCGACTACCGGATCGACGAGCTGGCCAGGATCGCCGGGACCACGACCCGCAACGTGCGGGCCTACCAGGACCGCGGCCTGCTGCCGCCGCCCCGTCGACAGGGCAGGGTCGGCATCTACACCGACGCGCACCTGGCCCGGCTCAAGCTGGTCGGCTCGCTGCTGGAGCGCGGCTACGCCACCGCCCAGATCAGCGAGCTGCTCACCGCCTGGGAGACCGGCAAGGACATCGCCGACGTGCTGGGCCTGGAGCAGGCGCTGGGCAGCCGGTGGACCGACGAGATCCCGGCCCATCTCGCCGCCGAGGAGGTCGCCGACCTGTTCGCGGACGCGCCGGAGGATCTGGTGGGCAGGCTGGTGGCACTGGGGGTGCTGCGCCGCGAGGGCGAGCAGTACCGGGTGCCCAGCCCCCAACTGCTCAACGCGGTGCTGGAGCTGCTCGGCTACGGCTTTCCGCTGGGCAAGCTGGTCGACCTGTACGAGAACGTGCTGCCCGCGCTGGACGAGGTGGCCCGGCTGATGGCGGAGACCGGGGCCGCGCACATCATCGACACGCACGGCAGCGCCTGGCTGCCTGACGGCGCGGAGCTGAACGAATTCACGGGAATGCTGCAACGGCTGCGCCAGCTGGCCACTTCCTCGGTGCAGGGCATCCTCGGGCACGCCCTGGAACGCAACGTGCAGGCCCTGCTCGGCGAACACATCGCACGGGTCATCGCGAGCGATTCCGGCGGGGAGAGCGCTCCCGCGAACGCGGACCGGCCCTGACACCCAGTCGGGCGCCAGGGCCGGGGCAGGGGAATCGCGCCGACCGGGCTCAGGCCCCCGGTGGCATCACCTTGTGACCACCCACGGTTTCCAGAGAATCGGAATCGAGGATTCCGATTCGATACGCAATCGAGACCGCCTCGGCCCGGCCGTTGGCATCCAGCTTCCGGATGATGTTCTTGGCGTGAGTGCGCACGGTTTCCACAGAGACGAACAATCGCTCCGCCATCGCCCGGCTGCTCAACCCGTCCGCGATGAGCTCCAGGATTTCCGTCTCCCGGCTGGACAGCGGCCGCACCGGTCGTTCGACCTCACCGGCCCGCACCGCACCCTGGTAGGCGCCGCCGAACAGTTGCACCAAATAGGCCGCGGAGGCGGTGTTCAGCGCGACCTCGGAGGCGCCAGCGGCGAAGGCCGCCCGAGCCCGGTCCTGGGCGTCGGGCGTGCTCGCGATGAGCACCACCACCGGACAGGACAACCTGGTTTCCGTAAGGTTCCTTACCAGTTCGAATTCGGGGTCGACCGCCTGGTCGAGCACGACCAACCCGGTGGGGTTGCTGGTGGTGAAGCGAAGCGCGGCGGTCGGCGAGGAGGCAGCACGGACCGAGCCGACCTCAGGCACCTGGGCAGCGACCCGGGCGATTCCTATGCGAGTCAGCGGGGAGAATCCGACGATCAACACCTGACGCGCGTGGTTCGACATAAGCGGCTCCCCAGGGTGGAACAACAACTAGGCGGGACCCGTGCAAGGATGTCACACGAACTGCGAAATGCGCTAACAGACGTGACCCACCAGGCAAACCGGTAACACCTGGTAGCGGAACGCATTGTTCCGCATCACCTGATCAGATCATCGGGTCGTGACATTTCTACTGTCCGTACCGTTGGAATGGAAAACCTTTTCCAACCTCGGCCTCCGGCCCCTCGGACTCACCCCGATGACAAGGCCCTCGACAGCCCTGTCGGCACGGGTGCGCAACCGCCCACACTGAGCCGAGCAAACCTCGGATTCCGTGACCACCCAATTACGGCACGTACACGTCTCGGTAATACGCCCCGCGTTGACTGGGCGCTGCCCCGATCAGGGGCACTCCCTACACCGGAAGAAGGCACGTCATGGGGATCGTCGCCCAGCTGGACGCACTCGTCGCCTACCTGACCCACATCCTGCTCGGCGGGCTGTAGGCGCGAGGGGCGAGGGGGCCGCCAGCACCGGTCCCCTCGCCCGCTCACCGTCCGGTCCAGAACGCCCTCGTCACGACCTCCGCGCGCGGCAACCCCGGCCCGCGCCTGCCCCGCAGATACCGCCTCGCCCGGCGCACCGTCCTGACGTGGCCCGCCAGGTGGGCCACCGCCCCCACGGGCACGCGCTCCTCGCGCAGCCTCGCCAGCAGCGCCTCCCCCGGGCGGCCCGCGCTGGCCACCACCGTCACACCGGGCACCAGCAGGCTCGCGCCGTCCAGGTCCTCGGCGGGCACCTCGATCACCCCGCACACCTCGGCCGAGGCGGGCACCGACTCCGCCAGCGACTGGAACAGGCCCACCGCGCTCGCGTCGCCGACCAGGAAGTACGCCAGGCCACGGCGGCACCTGGACAGCCGGCGCGGTCCCAGCAGCGCCACCCGGTCCCCCGCCGCCAGCGAGCGCGCCCACCGGGTCCCCGGACCGTCGCCCCGGTGCAACTGGAACACGATGCCCAGCCTGGACCCGCCCCCAGCCACCTCAGCGACCGTGTAGTGCCGGGTCACCCGCCGACCGACGCGGATGCCGACCGCGCAGCCGGGGGTCCACGGCGTCCCGGACAGCGGTTCACCGGTGAAGGTGACCAGGCGCAGGCCGGGTGAGAGTTCCTCGACGGAGTCCACGGTGACCGGGCGGGCTCGCCGCCTTGCGAGCAGTGCGGGCGCTGAAGGCATTGGGCCACCAGCCTTTCCGAGCGAACCTCCACTGAACTACAGCCGAGGGGCGGCAGGCAAGCCCGGTGTCCGCAACCTTTGCCGCAATGCGCAACATCTGTGTCCGATGTGTACTGAGGAGGCGAAAACCCGGCCCTGCGGGCCTACCGTGGGCGTGCGGGCGGTCTTCCGGCACGGACTGGGGGTGCCGGAAGGCCGTCTGGCGGCCAGGGTCGACCGGCTCAGCCCGCAGACCAGGCGGGCGGCCATCGAGGTGATCACTCAGGCGGTGCGGCCCGGCGCCGACCTGCGGTGGGTGTTGCGCGGTGACCGGGCGGCACGGGGTGCGAGGCCAGCTGCGCCGCAGGGAGCGCCAGCGCAGGGCGAGGGCGACCGGGCGCGACCCACGAGCAGGCCGCGCGACGGTGCGGGAGTTCGGCGCCGGTGGCCGATCTGCTTGAGCAGTGCGGGTTCCGCCGACCGGCCGGTCACCAGATCGTCCACATCGGACAGTGCGGCCTCACTTCCAGCTGGGCAGCCAGAGTTCGGCCTGCCACTGCGCGGCACTGATCGGCACCCCGTTGAGCACCGGCCACAGCCAGACGAAGTTGGCCACCACCAGTCCCACGTAGATGGCGACCACGAGCAGGCCGGTGTTGCGCCGCTCGCTGCCCGCCCTGGCCCTGCCGATGATGTCCCCGCAGGCGAGCACAAGCCCGAGCACGAGGAAGGGGGCCATCGGCGTGGTGTAGAAGAAGAACATCTGCCGCGACATCGTGGTGAACCAGGGCAGCAGCCCGGCCATGTAGCCGACCATGACTGCGGCGTGCCGCCAGTCCAGGCGGGCGAAGGCGCGCCACAGCGACCAGCCGATCATCGGCAACGCCAGCCACCACATGGCCGGGGTGCCGATCAGCATCTGCGCGCTGACGCACTGGCTGGAGCCGCAGCCCGCCGCGTACGGGCTTGGGCTCTGCTCGATGTAGTAGAGCATCGGGCGCAGGCCCATCGGCCAGGTCCAGGGCTTGGACTCCCAGGGGTGTGTTCCGTAGTTCGCATTGGTGAGCGACTCGTGGAACGCCAGCACGTCCTGCTGGTAGACCAGCAGCGAGCTCAACGCGTTCGCGGCCACATGCCGGTCGAACCCGGTCTCGCTGCCGAACCAGGCCCACCACGAGCCGAAGTACACCAGCAGGGCGATGCCGACGATCGCCCACAACGCGAGCGCCACGTCCCGGACGGCCGTGCCGAGCCACGGTCGTTCCACCCCGGCGGCACGCCGTGCGGTGGCGTCCCACACCACGCTGAGCAGGCCGAACGCGGCGATGAAGTACAGGCCGTTCCACTTGACCGCGCACATCAGCCCCAGTGACACGCCCGCGGCCAGCCGCCACCAGCGAAAGCCCAGCCTCGGGCCCCACTGGGACTCCCCGCCCCAGCCCTCACTGGCCGCGGTGGCCAGGCGGGACCGGACCACGTCCCGGTCGACCAGCAGGCAGCCGAAGGCCGCGATGACGAACAGCTCGCCGAAGATGTCGAGCATGCCCATGCGGGCCTGCACGTGGCTGACCCCGTCGCAGATCAGCAGCACCCCGGCCAGCGCGCCGAGCATGGTGGAGCGGGTCAGCCGCCGCCCGATCCGCACGATCAGGAACACGCACAGGGTGCCCGCGACCGCGGGGGCGAACCGCCAGCCCCAGCCGTCGTAGCCGAACAGCCACTCCCCCGTGGCGATCAGGTACTTCCCGAGTGGCGGGTGCACCACGAGTTTGTAGCCCGGATCGTCCTCGTAGCCGCCGTTGCGCAGCATCTGCCAGGCCTGCGGCACGTAGTGCTTCTCGTCGAAGACCGGGGTGCCCTTGTCCGTGGGCCAGCCCAGGTTCCAGAACCGCACCAGGCCGCCGAGCACCGTGAGCGATAGGGTCACCAACCAGCCCCGCAGCCGGTCGGTCGGCGGGAACGGCCCCAGCCGCCGCACCGGGTCGGCCGAGGGCGGGGGCTCGGCCGGGGGCACCTCGCCCACGTCCACGACCAGGTCGGAGTCGGCCGGGGCGGCGGTCTGCACGGCGGTCACGGGAGCCGATGGTAAAGCAGGGCTTGGGGCGTTCAGGTGAAGAGCAGGGCGCGAGCCACCGCGCCGAGCCGCCCGGCGACGGCCGGGCCGCGCACCAGGTGCGGGGTCCGCGCCACGTCGGCGATCACGATCAGCGCGCCGCGTACCCGCAGGTGGGCGTCGCGCTGGGACAGCTCGGGCCGGTGCGCCCGCAGCAGCGAGACCCACTCGGTGATCAGCTCGCGTTGCGCCATGCGCACCTGGTTGCGCTCCGCGAGAGGCAGGTTGCCGATTTCGGTGACCAGGGCGCCCATGAGTTGCCGATGACGCAACGCGAAGCGCACGTGCCCGTCGACCAGCAGGTCCAGCGCGTGCCCGTGGCTGGTGGCCACCCGCAGGACCTCGTGCAGGTCGAGCCAGAGCGCCTCGGTGCCCCGGTTCAGCGCGGCGAGCAGGATCTCGGTCTTGCTGGCGAAGTGGTTGTAGACGCTGGGCCCGGCGATGGCCGCGGCGGCGCCGATCTCGGCCATGCTCACCGACTGGTAGCCGTGCTCACCGAACAGCCGGGTCGCCGCCGCGAGCAGCGCCTCCCGCCTGCTCACCGGGGCCAGCCCGGCCGTGTCTCCCGGGGGTGTAGCCGCCTCACCGGCGTCCGGCAGCCGCACCGCGCAGATCGCGCTGGTCATCGCCACCAGCACTGGGACGTCCAGCTCGACCGTGTGGTGCGCGGTGCTGCCCAGTGCGCAGAGCACGGCCCAGCCGAGCAAGTCGGCGTCGGCGGCCGAGAGCTCCGCGCGGTGCTCGCCGATCCCCTCGGCCAGCCGCTGGTTGACCTCGCGGAACCGCCTGCGCAGCACCTGCTGGTTGGCGGCGGGCAGGTGCCGGGCCTCCCGCTCCCAGAGCAGGCCCAGCTCGCGGCCGTGCACGGTGCCCTCGGCCAGCCGGGTCAGCATCGCGTCCAGCCCGCCACCGGCCGAGGTGACCGCGTACAGCCGCTCGAAGGAATCACTGACCGCACTGTCCAGAAGGGACTGCTTGTCCCGGAAGTGCCGGTACAGCGCGCCCGCCGTGATGCCGACCGCGCCAGCGATGTCGGCCATGCTCACGTTGTGGTAGCCCACCTCGTGGAAGCACACCGAGGCCGCGGACAGGATCTGCTGCTTGCGGTCCTTGGGGCGGCGGGCCCGGGTCAGTGCACCGATCGTTCCGCCTCGTTCCAGTAGACCTTGCGCAGTTCCCGCTTGAGGATCTTGCCCGCCCCGGACACCGGCAGCGCCTCGACGAACTCCACGCTGCGCGGTGCCTTGTACCCGGCGATGAACTGCTTGCAGTGCTCGCGCAGCTCCTCCTCGCCCGCCGAGGCCCCGGGCAGCAGCACGACCACGGCGTGCACCCGCTCGCCCCACTCCTTGTCGGGCACGCCGATCACCGCGCAGGAGGCCACCGAGGGGTGCTTGGCCAGCGCGTTCTCCACCTCGGCCGAGTACACGTTCTCCCCACCGGAGACGATCATGTCCTTGATCCGGTCCACGATGTACAGGTAGCCGCGCTCGTCCAGGTAACCGCCGTCCCCGGTGTGCATCCAGCCCCCGCGCAGCGCCTGCTCGGTCTCCTCTGGCTTGTTCCAGTAGCCCAGCATGACGTGCCCGCCGCGCACCACGACCTCGCCGACGGTGCCGGTGGGCACCTCGTTGTCCTCGGCGTCGACCACCCGCACCTGGGCGTGTGGCCCGGCGCGCCCCGCCGACCGGCGCAGCTGCGGGTCCTCGTGGTCCTCGGCCATCAGCATGGTGGCCACCGGCGACAGCTCGGTCATGCCGTACGCCTGGGTGAGCCGCACCTCGGGCAGCAGGGCGGCGGTCCGTTGCAGTACCGCGTCGGAGATGACCGAGGCCCCGTAGAGCAGTTGGCGCAGGCTGGACAGGTCCGCCTCGCGTGCGGCCGGGTGGTCCACCAGCAGCTGGATCATCGTCGGCACCAGCAGCACGTCGGTGACCCGGTGCCGCTGCACCGCCTCGATCACCTTGACCGGGTCGAACATCGGGATGATCACGTGTGTGCCGCCGAGCAGGTTGCGGCCCACCCAGGAGGCGAGGTCGGCCAGGTGGAACATGGGCGCGGCGTGCAGCAGCCGCCCGCCCGGCTGCACGAACCCGCAGGCCGCGCTGCCCAGTGCGGACACCATCAGGTTGGCGTGGCTGAGCATGACGCCCTTGGGGTGGCCGGTGGTGCCGCCGGTGTAGAAGACCCCGGCGAGATCGTCCCCGCTGCGGTAGGCGTCGGGCACCGGCTCGTGCGCCGCGACCAGTTCCTCGTAGGACAGGGCGCCCTCCGGGGTCGGCCCCTCGCCGCAGTGGATCACCGTGCGCAGCTGCGGGCACTGCTGGCGCAGCGCGGGCAGCATCGCGCTGAACACGTCGTCGACCAGCAGCACCTCGGTGCCCGAGTCCACCAGCGAGTAGGCGATCTCCGCCGGGCTCCAGCGGATGTTCACCGGGTTGACCACCGCCCCGGCCCAGGGCACCGCGAGGAGGTACTCGTGGTAGCGGTCGGAGTTCAGCGCCAGGATCGCCACCCGGTCGCCCACGCCGACGCCAAGCCCGTGCAGCGCACCCGCCAGCCGGGCCACCCGGTCCGCGCACTCCGCCCAGGTCCTGGTGCGCTCACCGAAGATCGTCGCGGGCAGGTCGGGATTGTGCTGGCAGGCCCTGTGCAGCGGCTGGGTCAGGTACACGGCTGTCCGCCTCCTCGCCATCGAGTGCAGATCAGGCTATTCCTCGTTCACTTAACACCACAAGACCGCGTCATGACGCGAGTGGCGGGCAGGATGACCGGAATGGCGGTTCACTTAGTGCGAGTTGTGACGAACCTGTTCGGGCCTGGTGACGGTCCCGTTCCCGCCGGGCCGCCGCGCCGCGAGCTGTCCATAATGGTCACGAGGAGGGGAGCCGCCCTTGTGCGCACAGGTCCTGGTCGCCGACGACGACACCAAGCAGGCCGAGCTGGTCCGCCGCTACCTGGAGCGGGAGGGCCACCGGGTGCTCGTGGTGCACGACGGGCGTGCGGCGTTGGAGCGCACTCGTGAGCTGCGGCCCGACCTGCTGGTGCTGGACGTGATGATGCCCAGGGTGGACGGGCTGGACGTCTGCCGGGTGCTGCGCGCCGAGCACAACCACGTGCCGGTGCTCATGCTGACGGCCCGCTCCACCGAGGACGACCTGCTGCTGGGCCTGGACCTGGGCGCCGACGACTACCTGACCAAGCCGTACAGCCCGCGCGAGCTGATGGCCAGGGTGCGTGCGCTGCTGCGCCGGGTGACCCGTGCCGAGGCCCGCGCCGAACGACCGCTGGTGGTCGGCGACCTGGTGGTGGACCCGGTGCGGCACGAACTGACCGTGGGCGGGCGGCTGATCGAGTGCACGCCCTCGGAGTTCCAGATCATGCTGGTGCTGGCCTCGCAGCCGGAGCGGGTCTTCACCCGCAGGCAGCTGCTGGAGCAGGCGCACGGGGTGGACGGCTACATCTCCGAGCGGACCATCGACGTGCGGGTGATGAACCTGCGCAAGAAGATCGAGCGCGATCCGCGCAACCCGGTCTACCTGACCACGGTGTACGGAGTGGGGTACCGGCTCAGTGACCGCCCGGCCTGACCTGCGGCGCAGGCTGCTGGTCCGCCTGCTGGCCAGCTCCGTGCTGATCGCCGTGTGCTCGATCGCCGCGACGGCCTGGCTCGCCGTGCGGTCCACCTCCGGGGCGATCCGCACCGAGCAGGGCAAGGCCCTGGCCACCGACGCGCACATCTACGACGTGCTGCTGGGTTACGCCGCCACGCACCCGCGCTGGGACGGCGTGTCCACTGTGGTCGATGACCTGGCCAGGCAGACCGGCCGGGTCGTCGTGCTGACCACGCCCGCGCGCACTCCCATCGCCCAGTCCGCGGCCGGGGTGAGCCTGCCGCAGACCGCGTCGGCGGCGCTCGACCCGCTGGCCGTGGACCCCGTGCTGATGCCCAACGCGCCCGCCGACCGCATCGACACCAGGGCGGTCGGCCCGTTCGCGCTGACCGACCAGGAACGGGCCAGGCTGCGCGGTGCCGCCGACGCGGAGGTCCAGTGCCTGCGCGGAGCGGGGTTCTCGGCGTTCGTCGCCGAGCAGCCCAACGGGCGCGCCAAGGTCGTCACGCCCGGCATTGACCAGCTCAAACCCACTGTGTCCTGTGTGGACACGCCGGTGGATTCGCCGATGCCCAGCGAGCAGAAGGCGCTGGGTGAGCTCAACCAGCTCGTCAACGACTGCCTGGCGCACAAGGGATACGCCCCGATCCGGCTGCGGCTGGACCTGACCTGGACGGCGAGCGAGCCGAGGGTGAACCCCAGTTCGGACCAGGAACCGGTCACCGAGTGCGTCACCAGCGGCCGTCGCCAGCAGCTGACGCCCTTCGTGAGCCCGGCCGCCCTGCTGTTCCTCAGCGACCCGCAGGGAAACCCCGCGCCGACAACAGGTCTGTCCACGGCGAACACGGTGGGCATCGGGGGCACGGTGGCCGTGGTGCTGCTGCTGACCGTGGGCGTCACGGTGCTGGTCGCGACCCGGCTGACCCGTCCGATCAGGGCGCTGACCGAGGCGGCACAACGGATGCGTGACGGGGACACCTCGGCACGGGTCCGGGTGCGCGGCAAGGACGAGATCGGGCAGTTGGCGGCGGCGTTCAACGAGCTGTCCGAGCACCGGGAATCCCTGGAACGCCAGCGCAAGAACATGGTCAGCGACGTCTCGCACGAGCTGCGCGCCCCACTGGGCAACATCCGCGGCTGGCTGGAGGCCGCACAGGACGGGGTCGCCGAGTTCGATCCCGCGCTGGTGGCCTCGCTGCTGGAGGAGAGCATCCTGCTGCAACGCCTCGTGGACGACCTACAGGACCTGGCCCTGGCCGACGCGGGCAAGCTGCGGCTGCACCCCGAGCCGGTGGCCGTGGCCGAGCTGGTGGAGCAGGTGATCACCGCGCACCGGGGGCAGGCCGAGGGCCGACAGGTCACCGCCGAGGTGATCGACTCGCCCGAGGTGGTGGCGGACCCGGTGCGGCTGCGGCAGGTCCTGGGCAACCTGGTCGGCAACGCCGTGCGCCATGGGGACGTCACCGTGCGGGCCGAGCAGGTCGGCGAGCAGGTCGTGATCAGCGTGCGGGACACCGGTCCCGGCATCGCGCCGGAGGACCTGCCGCACGTGTTCGACCGGTTCTGGCGCGCGGACCGCTCGCGCAGCAGGCAGACCGGCGGCAGCGGGCTCGGCCTGGCGATCGTGCGCAACCTGGTGCGGCTACACGGGGGAACCGTGACGGCCGAGAGCACCTTGGGCGAGGGCGCCACCTTCACCCTGCGGCTGCCCGCATCCAGCGGTCACTGAGCCCGAACAGGTTCATCACAAGCACCGATCACCCTGGACGACATGAGAATCGTCCTTGGCGCGGCAGTGCTCGCGGTCGCCGCGGTGACCGCCTGCGGCACACAACCAGCTCCCGACAAAAACGTCGCATCACTGTCCACAACGGACTCGACCAGTGCGGCGACGACCACGACCACGACCGCGCCCACCGAGGGCAGGCCGCAGCTACGTCTGGACATGACCGAGGACGAGTCGAACAAGGTCTGGCAGCCCTACTACCGGTGCTACGAACAGCACGGCGTGGCGCTCAGCCGGATGGGGCCCAACGGAGAGCTCCAGGTGCCGAGCAAACCCGATCCGGCGAAGGAGAAGGAGGCCGCACAGGCGTGCAAGGGCAAGCTGCCGTTGCAACCGCCCGAGCTGGACACGAAGGGCCCCAAGTACCGGGACAACTTCCACAAGTGGGTGCAGTGCATGAACGACAGGGGCTTGAAGATCGTCGAGGTGCCGGACACCAGCGTGGACCCGGACGGCATCGGCTGGACCTACGGTGAGGGCAACACGATCGGCGGCGAACAGGGCGCGAAGATCGAGCGCGAGTGCAAGCTGGCGGCCTTCAAGTGAGCAGGAAGTGGGTACTGACCGGGGTCGCGGTGCTCGCCGTCACGGCCACCGCGGGCGTGCTGGCCTACACCTGGACCGCGACCGGACCGCCCAGCGCCGGAGCGGGTCCGGCACCGGCGCAGACCGTGGCGATCGTGCGCGCCGACCTGTCCGACACCCGCGAGGTGGCCGGAACCCTGGGCTACGGGGCGGAAACCCCGCTCAAAGGGCACAAGGCGGGCACCATCACCTGGCTGCCCCAGGTGGGCGGCGAGATCGACCGGGGCAAGGTTCTGTACAAAGTGGACGAACAGCCGGTGCTCGCCCTGTTCGGCGACACACCGCTGTACCGCAAGCTCGACACGCCGGGCACCAAGGGCAAGGACGTCAAGGTGCTGGAGGCCAACCTCGCCGCGCTGGGCTACTCCCCCGGCACGGTGGACGAGGAGTTCACCGCGGCCACCAGCGCCGCGGTGAAGAAGTGGCAGCGCGCCAACGGGGTCAAGGAGACCGGCGCGGTCGACCCGGGCGATGTTGTCGTGCTCCAGGCGAAGTCCCGGATCTCGGCGGTCAAGGCCCAGCTCGGCGACCCCGCCGAGGGCGAACTGCTGTCGGTCACCGGCACGAGCACCGCGGTGACCGTGCCGCTGGACCCCGGCCAGGTCTCGCTGGCCGCCAAGGATGCCAAGGTCGGCGTCACCCTGCCGACCGGCAAGCAGGTGCTGGGCACGGTCGCGCAGGTCGGTACGAGCGTGCAGTCCGGCAAGGGCAGCGACCCGAACTCCAGCCCCAAGGTGACCGTGACGATCACCTTGGATGAGCCTGGGAACTTCGAGTCGGCGCCCGTGCGGGTGCAGTTCACCACCGAGACGCACAAGGGCGTGCTCGCCGTGCCGATCACCGCACTGGTGGCCCTGCGCGAGGGCGGCTACGCGGTGCAGGTCAGGGGCGGCGGCCTGGTCGCCGTCAAGACCGGGCTGTTCTCCCAGGGACGAGTGGAGATCACCGGCAGCGGGCTGGTCGAGGGCACGCAGGTGGTGATCGCGACGTGAGCCCGGTGCTGGCACTGCACGAGGTGAGCAGGCACTACCCCGGCGGGGTGCGCGCGCTGGACGGGGTGTCGCTGCGGATCGAGCGGGGTGAGCTGCTGGCGATCGTGGGCCCCTCCGGCTCGGGCAAGTCCACGCTGCTGCACCTGATGGGCACGCTCGACCGGCCCAGCGGCGGCACCGTCGAACTGTCCGGTCAGGACGTGGCCGGGCTGTCCGACCGCAGGCTGTCGACCCTGCGCGGGCGGTCGATCGGCTTCGTGTTCCAGCAGTTCCACCTCACCGAGGGGCTGACCGCGACCGAGAACGTGGCCACCGGCCTGCTCTACGCCGGGGTGCCGCGCAAGCTGCGCACCGGGCAGGCCCGTGAGGCGCTGGCACGCGTGGGGCTGGGCCACCGCACCGGGCACCGGCCGCACGAGCTGTCCGGCGGCGAGAAGCAGCGGGTGGCCATCGCACGCGCGCTGGTCAACCGCCCGGCGCTGGTGCTGGCCGACGAGCCGACCGGAGCGCTGGACAGCGCGAACGGACAGGCGGTGCTGGAGTTGTTGCGGCAGTTGAACTCCGAGGGCACGACCATCGCGATCATCACCCATGACCGGGAGATCGCGGCGAGCTGCCCGCGCCGGGTGGAGCTGCGCGACGGCCACGTGGTGTCCGATACCGGCACGGCGATCGGAGTCCGGCATGACGCTGACCGACCTGCTGCGCCTGGGACTGCTCAGGGTGCGCACCAAACCGCTGCGGGCCGCGCTGTCCGCGCTGGGCATCTCGATCGGCATCGCGACGATGATCGTGGTCGTCGGCATACCCGCGTCCAGCCAGCGCGCGCTGATGACCAGGCTGGAGGCCTTGGGCACCAACCTGTTGCGGGCCGAGGCGGGCAAGGACCCCAGCACGCAGCAGCTGGTCTCGCTGCCGACCGAGGCGGTGTCCATGGTGCGCCGGATCGGCCCGGTGAGCACCGCCACCGCGGTGGCCAACACGCACAGCACGATCAACCGCAGCAACCTGGTCACCCCGGAGCAGTCCTCCGGGCTCCCGGTGCTGGCGGCCGACCCGCGGTTGCTGGCCTCGGTCGGCGGCAGGGTGCACAGCGGGCGGTTCCTCGACCAGGTCAGCCAGGCCTTCCCCACCGTCGTGCTCGGCAGTGCCGCCGCCAGCCAGCTGGGCATCACCGAGGCGCACGGCGACCAGCAGGTGTGGATCGGCGACGGCTGGTTCACCGTGATCGGTGTGCTGGACCAGATCCCGCTGGCCCCCGACCTGGACCGCGTCGCGCTGGTGGGCTGGCAGGCCGCCCGCGAGCGGCTGGGCTTCGACGGGCACCCGACCGTGCTGTACCTGCGGGCCGAGCAGTCACGGGTGGAACAGGTCCGCGGGGTGCTCGCCGAGACGATCCTGCCTGGCCAGTCTGGGCTGGTGACGGTGGGCCGGCCCTCGGACGCGCTGGCCGCCAAGCAGGCCACCGAGAGCGCGTTCTCCGCCCTGCTGCTGGGTTTGGCCGCGGTGGCACTGTTGGTCGGCGGGGTGGGCGTGGCCAACACGATGATCGTGTCGGTGCTGGAGCGGCGCGGCGAGATCGGGCTGCGCCGGGCACTTGGCGCGCACCGGGGCCAGATCCGTGTCCAGTTCCTGACGGAATCGGTCGTACTGTGCGGATTGGGCGGTACTGTCGGAACTATACTGGGAGTAGCCGCCACGGCGTGTTACTCGGCCGGTCAGGGATGGCCCGCGGTGATTCCGCCGGCGGCCGTGGCGGGCGGGTTCGGGGCTGCGTTGCTGGTCGGCGCGGTGGCCGGGGTCTACCCGGCGGTAAGGGCAGCCCGGTTGCCCCCGACGGCAGCGCTGTCCGCCACGTAGACTGGTAACGGCGCCATCCATCTGGTCTACAGCAGGCAAAGGCGAAGATCTTCTACGTTCCAGCCATGCGGAGAAAACCCTTGTCCCACTGGGCCACCCTGGTTCTCGTCCGCGACACCACCCAGGCGCACACCTGGCACAGACCGCTGTCGCTGCGCAGGTCCGACGGCCGAGTGGACCAGTTCCGTTGCGCCGCAATGCCCTTCGAGGTGCAGAGGGACGCCGAGTTCGCCTGGCACCGGGCCCAGGAGGAACCGGGCGGGCGGTACAGCCCGTGGCAGCCGATCTGCCCGGTGCCGGTCGGGCCGCGCACCTGCGTGTTGTGCGCGGCCGAGGACGCGGCGGGCCGGCTGGAGGTCTTCCTGCCCTCGTTCGGGACGGTGCACCGGGTGACCCAGTGCGGGCAGGAATGGTCCAGTGCCAGCGACTTCGGCCTGGCGCCCGGCCCATACGGGGGCGGCGTGGCGGTGTTCACCACCCGTGACGGCCGACTCGCCGCCTTCGCCTCCAGCAAACGCCCAACGTCCTCAATGGACATGCGTGTGCAGCGGGAACCCGGCGGGGCCTGGGGTCCGGTGATCGGACTGGGCCGTGTGCCCTGGCCGAACAGCTACCTCGGAGAGCCACACTCCGTGACCGAGTTCGCCGACGGCAGACTGCGCGTGCTGGCCACGGAGTGGAACCGGGACCGGACCTGGGAGATCCGCCAACTGACCCCCGCTGGCGAATGGTCCACCTGGCGCCGCGCCTGACCCCACCCCCGGCGAGTCCCGCCCTGCGGAGCCCGAGTCCCGCCCTCAGGCGTGCGAGTCCCGCCCAGCGGTCAGCCTGGCGCTGACCCAGTCGTGGAATGCGCCGATGTGGTGCTCGCTGGGCACGAGCACCCCACCGCGCCGGTAGGCCCGCGAGCTCATCGTCGGCTGGCAGCGCTCGCACGCCGCGAAGTCCTGCTCGTTGACCCGGTGGAACAGCTCCACCGAGCGGGACACGTCCTTGCCCTCAGCCACCACCTCGGGCAGGTACAGCCAGTCGCACTCCACGACCGTGCGGTCCGGGGCGAGCGGGTACATCCTGTGCCAGATCACGTGGTCGGGCACCAGGTTGATGAACACCTGCGGCTTGACGGTGATCGCGTAGTAGCGGCGGTCCTGATCCTCGGTCACCGAGGGGATCCGGTCCAGACCAGTGCCGCCGTCCACGGTGAAGCCCTCGATGCCCTCGCCGAACTCCGCGCCGTGCCCCACGTAGTACTGGGCGGCGAAGCCCTCGGCGAACTCCGGCAGCACCTCGGTCAACTCGGGGTGGATCGTCGCGCAGTGGTAGCACTCCATGAAGTTCTCGATGATCAGCTTCCAGTTGGCCGCCACCTCGTAGGTGATGCGGCGGCCCACCTGGAGCTGGTCGATCTCGTAGTGCCCGATCGCCTCGGGGTCGCCCAGGCGCTCGGTGCACGCCGCGATCACGTCCTGCTCGAAGGACGGCGGCTGCTCGGCCAGGCACACCCACACGTAGCCCAGCCACTCGCGCACGTGCACGGTGACCAGCCCGAACTCGACCCGGTCGACGTCGGGCATCCTGGTCAGGTTCGGGGCCGCGATCAGCTTGCCGTCCAGGCCGTAGGTCCAGGCGTGGTACGGGCACTGGAAGGCGCGCTTGACCTCACCACTGTCCTCAGTGCACAGTTTCGCGCCGCGGTGGCGGCAGATGTTGAGGTAGGCGCGGACCGCCCCGTCGCGGGCACGGGTGACGATCACGCTCTCGCGTCCGATCTGGACGGTTCTGTACCGGCCCGGCCGACCCACCTCGGCGGATCTGGCCGTGCAGAACCACATCCGCTCGAAGATGCGCTCCTGCTCCAACTCGAACACATGCGGATCGGTGTAGCTGGCCCCGGGCAGGGTGGGGATCAGGCTGTCGGGCAGACCCGGTGCGGTTGTCATCGCGGTCACCTCGTCCTGGGTCAACGGCGGATGCGGGCCATCTCGGGGTCGAACAGCGGCTCTTCGCGGACCGTGGCCGGGATCTTCTCCCCGAAGTACTCGATGGCCACGGCGGTGCCCGGCACGGCGACCGCCGCGGGCAGCCACGCGTAGGCCACGGTGCGGCCGAGGCTGTACCCGTAGGCCGCGCTGGTGACGTAGCCGACCGCGGACCCGTTGGCGTGCACGGGTTCCTTGCCCAGCACCACCGAGTTCGGGTCGTCCACGGTGAGGCAGGTCAGCTTGCGCGCGGGCGTCTCGCGGCCCGCAAGCGCTTGCTTGCCCAGGAAGTCGTCCTTGTCCATGCGCACGGCGAACCCCAACCCCGCCTCGTACGGGTCGTGCTCGGGCGTCATGTCGGTGCCCCAGGCCCGGTAGCCCTTCTCCAGGCGCAGGCTGGTGAAGGCGCTGCGCCCGGCGGCCACCAGGCCGAGGTCGCGCCCTGCCGCCCAGAGCGTGTCCCACAGCTTGAGGCCCTGGTCCGCGCTGGTGTAGAGCTCCCAGCCGAGTTCGCCCACATAGGACAGTCGCATGGCGGTGACCGGCACGGTGCCCAGGTGTGCGCGCTTGGCCCGGAAGTAGCCGAACCCCTTGTGCGAGAAGTCCTGATCCACCAGGGGTTGCACGAGGTCGCGGGCCAGCGGCCCCCACACGCCAAGGCAGCAGGTGCCCGCGGTGATGTCGCGGACCGAGACCTCTGCGGGCGCGTGTCGCAGGAGCCAGTCCAGGTCCAGGTTGCCGTTGGCGCCGACCTGGAAGTGCTGCTCACCGAGCCGGGCCACGGTCAGGTCGCTGCGCACTCCCCCGAACTCGTCCAGCAGCAGCGTGTACGTCACCGCGCCGACTGACTTGGCCAGGTTGTTGGTGGTCATGCGTTGCAGGAACTCCAACGTCCCAGGGCCGCTGATCTCCAGCCGCTTCAACGCGGTCATGTCGTACAGGGCGACTCGCTCGCGAGTGGCTCGCGCCTCGGCGGCGGCGATCGGCGACCAGTAGCGGGCCGCCCACTCGTCGCGCGGTGGCAAGTCGATCCCTTTGCACAGCGGGGAGTTCGCCTCGTACCAGTGCGGGCGCTCCCAGCCGCTGGCCTCCAGGAAGACCGCGCCGAGCTCCTGCTGCCGTTGGTAGAACGGCGACACCCGCAGCGGGCGCGGGGACTCCATGGGCTGCAAGGGATGGATGATGTCGTAGACCTCGACGAAGTTCTGCTTGCCGCGCTCCAGCACGTACTGCGGGGCCAGCTGGAACTGCTCGAACCGGTTCAGGTCGCACTCGTGCACGTCGGTGCGCGGGCGGCCCTCCACCAGCCACTCGGCCATCGCCCTGGCGACTCCCGCGGAGTGCGTCACCCACACCGCCTCGGCCACCCAGAACCCGGCGGCCTCCCGGGACTCGCCCATGAGCGGGAACCCGTCCTGGGTAAAAGAGAAAACCCCGTTGAAGCCCTCGGTGACCTCGGTCTGGCCCAGTGCGGGCAGTAGCCGCACCGAGTGCTGCCACGCGGGCGCGAAGTCTTCCGGCGTGAACTCCAGCATGGACGGCATGACCGCCGCTTGACCGGGTAGCGGCAGGCCATCCACCGCCACCGGCATGGGGTCGTGCCCGTAGTAGCCGATGCCGATCCGGTCCCCGTGCTCGCGGTAGTACAGGTCGCGGTCCTGGTGGCGCAGGATCGGCGCCACGGCCTCCGCCTCGGCACCGGCCAGCGCGGGCACGGGACCGGTCTTGGCGTACTGGTGTGCCAGCGGGGTGAGCGGCACGGTGAGCCCGACCAGCCTGCCCACGGCCGGACCCCAGAAGCCCGCGCAGGACACGAGGATGTCGGCCGCGAAGGCGTCCTGCTCGGTGCGCACCCCGGTGACCCGCCCGCCGGACTGCGTGATCTCCACGACCCGCTGCCCGCCGAGGAAGCGTGCGCCACGCGCCATCGCCCGCCGGGCCTGCGCCTCACCGGCGCGCAGTGCGCTGGCGAGCCCGTCGCTGGGCACGTGGAACCCGCCGAGGATCTGCTCCGGGTCGAGTAGTGCGCACAGCGCAACACATTCCGCAGGGCTCAACAGCGACCCGGGCACGCCCCAGGAGGTGGCCAGCCCCTGCTTGCGTGCCAGGTCCGCCCAGCGCTGCGGGGTGGTGGCCACCTCAAGGCCGCCGACCTGGGTGAAGCAGGGACGGCCAGCCAACTCCAGGGAGCTGTACTTGTCCACGGTGTAGCGCGCGAACTCGGTCATCGTCTTGGAGGGGTTGGTCTGGAACACCAGGCCGGGCGCGTGCGAACTGGACCCGCCCGTGGCGAACAGGGGTCCCTGGTCCAGCACAGTCACGTCGGTCCAACCGCGCTCGGTCAACTCGTCGGCCAGCGCGCAGCCGACGATGCCTGCACCGATGAGCACCACCCGGGGCTGCGCAGACATGGCACCCTCCTCGACCCGTGTTCCGCGATGTGCAACGAGTTGTGCTACACGCAACAGAGTCCCGGTCGGTTCAGACCGGTGTCAAGAGCCATCAGCGGCATGCTCGGCGAGCACGCCTGTCTTGTGCCGCAACACGAACCAGTAGTAGGCGAAGCCACCGAGACCCACCACACCGACCACCAGGAAGGCACCCCACTGGAGGTACCAGTGGTAGGGCGGCGTGGGGTTGTAGACCTCCGACCTGGGCCACGCGAGGTTGAGCGCCATGCCCGCACCCCACAGCACGCCCAGGATGTTGACCGGCAACCCGAAGCGCCCCAGGGAGAACCCGCCGCTGGGCGCGCCCTCCCCCGGCCACCGGCCCCGCAGCCGGGCGATGAGCATGGGCACGGTCACCAGCAGGTACGCCACGTAGATCAGGATCACGCCGATGCTGGTCACCATCTGGAAGATCTGCGGCTGGCCGATGTTGACCACCAGCAGCAGCACCGCGATGAGGCCGACCACCACGGCGGGCACCACCGGGGTCTTCTGCTTGCCGTGCACCTTCGCCAGCAGCGAGCCCGCGGGCAGGTTGTTGTCCCGGGCCATCGCGAACATCATGCGGATCGCCGCGGTGTGCACCGCGAGGATGCACACGGTCACCGCGATCGCCACGGCCACCAGGAAAATCTTGCCCACCACGGGTCCCAGCACGTCCAGCACCACGTACTGCAGGCCGACCGAACTCAGCTCCGGGGCGTTGATGTTGCGCACGGACATCAGCGCGAACAGCAGGATCAGCCCACCGAGCACGAAGGAGGCGACCAGTGCGCGCAGGATCGCCTTGGGCGCGTTGCGCCGGGGATCCACGGTCTCCTCACCGAGCGAACTGGCCGTGTCGAAGCCGTACATGACGTAGGCCGAGGCCAGCGAGCCGACCAGGAACGCCCCGAAGTAGCCCAGGTCGTGCCCGCTGCCCTTGCCCGCGGTGTCCAGGACCACGCTGGGGCCCCGCACCGCGCTGACCGCGAGCAGCACGACCAGCAGCACGGCGGCGACCAGTTCGATGAACACGCCCGCACTGTTGATGCGCGCCATCAGCTTGGTGCTCCACGCGTTGACCAGCGTGCTGAACAGGATCAGCACGCTGCCCAGGATCACGGCGTTCACCGGGGCGTCGTACTCCCCGGTGCCATCACCGACGAACTGGAACACCGAGGAGATCTGCGGCAGGGTGATCTGGTACGCCAGGGCCACCGAGCCGACGGTGACGATCGAGGCGACCAGCATCATCCAGCCCGCTAGCCAGGCCACGTGTGGATTGCCCAGCCGCTTGGACCAGTTGTAGATCGAACCTGCGACCGGGTAGCGCGCGGACAGTTCGGCGAAGCTCAGTGCGACCATCAGCTGGCCGACGAACACCATCGGCCAGCTCCACCAGTTGGCCGGTCCGCCCATGCCGAAGCCGAAGTAGAACATCTGGAAGGTGCCGGTGAGGATGGAGATGTAGCTGATGCCCGCGGCGAAGGTGTGGAAGGTGCCGAGCGTGCGCTCGAACTCCTGCTTGTAGCCCAGTTCCCTTAAGCCGTGCCCGTCTTCACTCATGACCGCTCCTGCGCGCCGTGTCGGTAGAACGGAACCTGCTGCGCGGGCAGCGGGGTGCGTCCCAGGATCAGGTCGGCCGCCTTCTCGGCCATCATCATCACCGGGGCGTAGATGTTGCCGTTGGTGACGTAACGCATCGCCGAGGCGTCCACCACGCGCAGTCCCCGCAGGCCGTGCACCCGCATGTTCTGCGGGTCCACAACGGACAGTTCGTCCACACCCATGCGGCAGGTGCAGGACGGGTGCAGTGCGGTCTCGGCGTCCTTGGCCACCCAGTCCAGGATCTGCTGGTCGGTCCGCACCGAGGGGCCCGGGGAGATCTCGCCCCCGTTGTACGGGTCCATGGCGGGCTGGTCCAGGATGTTCCTGGCCACCCGCACGGCCTCCACCCACTCGCGGCGGTCCTGCTCGGTGGACAGGTAGTTGAACCGGATCGCCGGGTGCACCGAGGGGTCCTTGGAGGTGATCTTCACGTTGCCGCGCGCGTCGGAGTACATCGGGCCGACGTGCACCTGGTAGCCGTGGTCACCGGCGGGCAGCGAGCCGTCGTACCGGATGGCGATCGGCAGGAAGTGGAACATCAGGT
This sequence comes from Kutzneria viridogrisea DSM 43870, assembly GCF_000525635.1. Classification (NCBI taxonomy): domain Bacteria; kingdom Bacillati; phylum Actinomycetota; class Actinomycetes; order Pseudonocardiales; family Pseudonocardiaceae; genus Kutzneria; species Kutzneria viridogrisea. Next base: position 3,492,545 of record NZ_CP007155.1, on the reverse strand, counting down.
TGGGGTAGGCCACGTCCTCGTTGCTGCGCACGAAGCCGCCGCCCTCGAAGTGGTTCGTGGCACCGGGTCCCTTGCGGAACAACCACTGCAAACCGACCCACGGCCGGTTGTACCACTTCAGCCAGGGCGCCATGGACACCGGCTGGGTGCAGGCGTACTGGATGTAGACCTCCAGGTGGTCCTGGAGGTTCTGGCCGACACCGGGCAGGTCGTGCACCACGTCCACGCCCAGCGCGGACAGTTCCGCCGCGTTGCCCACCCCGGACAGCTGCAACAGCTGCGGGGTGTTGATCGCGCCACCGCACAGCACGACCTCGCCCGCACGCACCGTACGCGTCGTGCCACCGCTGCGGTACTCGACGCAGACGGCCTGCTTGCCCTCGAAGAGGATTCGCGTCACGAAGGCACGACATCGCACCGTGAGGTTGGGCCGCTTGCGCACCGGGTGCAGGTAGGCGCGGGCAGCGCTGAGCCTGCGTCCACGGTGGACGTTGCGGTCGAAGGGGGCGAAGCCCTCCTGTTGGTAGCCGTTGACGTCCTTGGTCAGCGGGTAGCCCGCCTGTTCGGTGGCCGCGAAGAAGGCCTTGAACAGTGGCCCGTCGGCCGGGCCCCGCTCCAGCACCAGCGGGCCGTCACCGCCGCGGTACTCGTCGGCACCGGCCAGGCAGTTCTCCATCTTCTTGAAGTAAGGCAGGCAGTGTGCGTAGTCCCAAGTGGACATTCCATCGTCGGCGGCCCAGCGCTGGTAGTCCATCGGGTTGCCGCGCTGGAAGATCATCCCGTTGATGCTGCTGGACCCGCCGAGCAGCTTGCCGCGCGCGTGGTAGACCCTGCGGCCGCGCAGCTCCGGTTCCGGCTCGGACTCGTACTTCCAGTCGTAGAAGCGGTTGCCGATGGGGATGGTCAGCGCCGCGGGCATGTGCACGAACACGTCCCACGGGTAGTCCGAGCGGCCCGCCTCCAGCACCAGCACCCGGTTGCCGGGATCGGCCGAGAGCCGGTTGGCCAGCGCGCTGCCCGCGGACCCGCCACCGACGATGACGAAGTCGTACTGCTCCTGCGTCACGACGTCCTCCTTCAGCCAGCGAACAGCCCGAGCGGGCGGGGATCGGTGTTCTGGTAGACGTGCTTGGCCTCGCGGTACTCGTCCAGTCCGGCGGGCCCGAGCTCGCGCCCGATGCCCGACTGCTTGAAGCCGCCCCACTCCGCCTGCGGCAGGTACGGGTGGTAGTCGTTGATCCACACGGTGCCGTGCCGCAGCGCCGCGGCCACTCGCTGGGCCCGGTCCCCGTCACTGGTCCAGACCGCACCGGCCAGCCCGTAGTCGGTGTCGTTGCCCAGTTCCACGGCCTCCCGCTCGGTGTGGAAGCACTCCGCGGTCAGGATCGGGCCGAAGGTCTCCTCGCGCACGACTCGCATCGAGCGCCGGCAGTCGGCGAAAACCGTTGGGCGGTAGAAGAAGCCGTCGGCGAGTTCGGGCTCGGCCGGGCGACGCCCGCCCGCGAGCAGTCGCGCGCCCTCCGCCAGCGCGGAGGACACGTAGCCCTCGATCTTCTCCCGGTGCGCGGCGGAGATCAGCGGCCCGCTCTCGGTGCCCGCCACCAGCCCACTGCCCAGCCGGATCCGGTCGGCGCGCTCGGCGACGGCCGCCACGAACCCGTCGTACACCGTGTCCTGCACCAGCAGCCGGGCGCCGGCCGAGCAGACCTGCCCCGCGTGCAGGAACACCGCGTTGAGCGCCTGGTCCACCGCGGTCTCCAGGTCGGCGTCGGCGAAGACGATGTTGGGGTTCTTGCCGCCCAGTTCCAGCGCGACCTTCTTCACGTTGCCCGCGGCGGCGATCATGATCTGCCTGCCGGTGACCAGTCCGCCGGTGAAGGACACCAGGTCCACCAGCGGGCTGTCGGCCAGCGGCGCCCCGGCGACCGGACCGGCGCCCAGCACCAGGTTGACCACCCCCTCGGGCACGCCCGCCTCGGCGAGCAGGCCGACCAGCGCGATCGTGGTCAACGGGGTGAGCTCGCTGGGCTTGATCACCATGGTGTTGCCCGCGGCCAGTGCGGGTGCGAGCTTCCAGGAGGCCTGCAACAGCGGGTAGTTCCACGGGGTGATCAGCCCGCAGACCCCGACCGGCTCGTACACGATCCGGCTCACCGCCGTGGGCGAGCCGGTGTCCACGATGCGGCCCGGGTTCTTGTCGGCCAGTGCCGCGTAGTAGCGGAAGACTCGGATCACGTCGTCCACGTCCGCGCGGCTCTCGCCCAGCGTCTTGCCGGTGTCCAGTGTTTCGCTGTGCGCAAGCGTTTCCTTGTCGCGCAACAACAAGTCGGCCACCCGGTCGAGCAGGGCGCCGCGCTCGGCCGCCGGGGTCCTCGGCCAGGTCCCGTGGTCGAAGGCCCGCCGCGCCGCCTCGATCGCGCGCCGGGAGTCGGCCTCAGCGGCCTCCGCGACCTGGGCCAGCTCGCTGCCGTCGAACGGGTTGATCACCGCTCTGGTCTGGCCGTCCTCTGCTGACTCCCACTTGCCATCAATGAACAGCTGCGACACCGGCACCTCGCTTCGACCACTGTTGCTCTATCCGCAACACTGCGCTGATGCCGCAACAGCATCGTGTGTGCGGCGAACTGCGTCAAGTCGTGGGTAAGTGCCTGACCAGCTGACGCCGCCAGCGCCCGAACGCCTTCGCCCGGTTCATCGCCACCACCGCAACGGGTTCGCCCGCCCGCTCGTAGACAGCGAGGAAGGACCGCTCCTCGGGGTCCCCCTCCACCACGCGCACAGCGTCCCCAGGGGCGCGGTGCCCGGCGAACTGGATCCGCACCCCGTACTGGTCAGACCAGAAATAGGGCGCCGCGGTGTGCACGTGCCTGCCGCGCTCCCCGTCCAACAGGGTCGCCGCGGCGACGGTGGGCTGTTCCAGGGCGTTGGTCCAGTGCTCGACCCGCTCCCCGTGCACGGCCGCGCAGTCCCCGACCGCGACGACGTGGCCGAGGTTGGTCGCGCAGGAGGTGTCGGTGATCACCCCGTTGCCGAGTACGAGCCCCGAGCCGGCCAGCCACTCGGTGTTGGGCACGGCGCCGATGCCCACGACCACGACGTCCGCGGGCAGGACAGTGCCATCGACCAGGCGCACACCCTCCACCTTGCTGGCTCCCACGAGCTCGCGCACGCCGACACCGGTCAGCAGGCGCACACCGTTCTCCCCGTGCAGACGAGCGCACAACTGGCCCATCTCGAGGCCGAACTGGCGGGCCAGCGGTACCGGATCGGCCTCCACCACCGTCACGTCCAGACCGAGAAGCCTTGCCGTGGAAGCGACTTCGGCCCCGATGAAGCCCGCCCCGATGATCACCAGCCGAGCGCCTGGCAGCAGGTCCGCGCGCAGTGCCACGGCGTCGTCCAGGGTGCGCAGGCAGTGCACCCGATCGAGTCCCCCACCACCGGGCAGCGCACGTGCCCTCGCGCCGGTGGCCAGGACCACGCCGTCACAGCGGAGCGAGTCCTCAGTGGACAGCAGCACCGACCGGTCCGCCGCGTTGATCCGCACGGCGCGGGTGCCCAGCCGCCACTGGACCTCCAGCGCCTCGTCCTGGTCGCCGAGCAGGTCCAGTGAGCCCGCGGTTGCCTTGCCCGCCAGGAAGTCCTTGGACAGTGGCGGCCGGTCGTAGGGCTGGTGCCGCTCCTCGCCGACCACCACCAGGTGACCGTCGTAGCCCTGCGCGCGCAGCGCCCGCACCGCCGAGAGCCCGGCCAGCGAGGCGCCGACGACGACCACGGTGCGCACTACGCGACCTCGGCCGGGGCGTCCACCACCACGTAGAGGGTTCCGTCCTGCACTACCACCGGATAGGTCCGCACGGGTCTGGTCGCGGGTGGACCGCTGGGCAGGCCGGTGCGCAGGTCGAAGCAGGCCGCGTGCAGCGGGCACTCCACCGCGCAGCCCTCCAGCCAGCCCTCGGCCAGCGAGGCGTCCTGGTGTGTGCAGGTGTCGTCGATGGCGTAGTAGCCGCCGCCCGCGTCCTGCTCGACGTGGAACACCGCGATCGGGATGTCGGTGTGGACGATGCGGACGGACTCCCCGTGGGGGAGGTCGTCGACGTTGCACACGGGGACCATCGACGCCTCCGTTGCGTAATGCACAACAGGTTGTGTTACACGCAACAGAGTGGACACCGGCCGCGCCCGCCGTCAAGAGGGCAGCGACTCAACTAGAGTCTGCTCATGGTTAGCAGCGGTGACGCTCGTGCCGTCAATGGTCCGGCCGCACTCGTGCAATCCGTCGATCGGGCGGTGTCGGTGCTGGAACTGCTGGCCCAGCACGGCGAACTCGGCATCACCGAGCTGGCCGCCGAACTGGGTGTGCACAAGTCCACCGCCTTCCGCCTGGTCGCCGTCCTGGACGGCCGGGGCCTGGTCGAACAGACCACCGACCGGGGCAAGTACCGCCTCGGCTTCGGCATCGTGCGACTCGCCGGGGCGACAACCGCCCAGATGGACCTGTCCCGGGAGAGCCGCCCGGTGTGCGAGCAGCTGGCCGCGGCCGTCGGCGAGACGGTGAACGTGGCCATCCTCGACGGCGGGTTCGTGATCAACGTCAGCCAGAGCCGGGGCACCGCCGCGGTGGCCAGCCAGAACTGGATCGGGCAGCGCACCCCGTTGCACGCCACCTCCAGCGGCAAGGTGCTGCTGGCCTACCAGCCGCGCGAGGTGCGCGAGAACCTGCTCGCCCAGCCGCTGGCCGCCTACACCGACCTCACCATCACCGACCCGGCCCAGTTGCGGGTGGCGCTCAAGGACATCCAGCGGTCCGGCTGGGGCTACACCTCCGGCGAACTGGAGGTCGGGCTCAACGCGGTCGCGGCCCCGGTCCGCAGCGCGGACGGCGAGGTGGTCGCCGCGCTGAGCGTGTCCGGCCCGGCCTACCGGCTGGTGGACGACCGGTTCGCCGAGGTCGCCGCGGCCGCCGTGCGGGGCGCCGCGGAGGTCAGCGCCCGCCTGGGCTTCACCGGCTGAGCGGGACTCGGCCCCGGCTGAGCGGGACTCGCGCGCCGGAGAGCGGGACTCGCGGGGCTCAGCCGGTTGGGTGTTGTGCAGTGCGCAACACGGCGCTTAATCTGCAACAACCTGGCTGGCTCCGCCGAGAGGGGGCGCTGTGTCCGCCGTGCTGCCCGAGCACCCCGAGTTCCTGTGGCGCAACCCCGATCCCCGGCGCTCCTACGAGGTCGTGATCGTCGGCGGTGGCGGGCACGGTCTGGCCACCGCGTACTACCTGGCCCGCAACCACGGCATCACCAACGTGGCCGTGCTGGAGCGCGGGTGGCTCGCGGGCGGCAACATGGCCCGCAACACCACGATCATCCGCTCCAACTACCTGTGGGACGAGAGCGCGGCGATCTACGAGCATGCCCTCAAGCAGTGGGAGGCCCTGCCCGAGGAGCTGGACTACGACTTCCTGTTCAGCCAACGGGGAGTCCTCAACCTGGCGCACACCCCGCAGGACGTCCGCGAGGGCGTGCGCCGGGTGAACGCCAACCAGCTCAACGGGGTGGACGCCGAGTGGCTGAACCCCGACCAGGTCAAGGAGTTCTGCCCGATCGTCGACATCTCACCCGGGGTCCGCTACCCGGTGCTGGGCGCGACCCTGCAACCGCGCGCGGGCATCGCCAAGCACGACCACGTGGCCTGGGCCTTCGCCCGCACGGCCGACGAGCACGGCATCGACCTGATCCAGGACTGCGAGGTCACCGGCTTCCTGCGCGACGGGGACAAGATCCTCGGCGTGCAGACCACGCGCGGGCCGATCATGGCGGACCGGATCGGGCTCGCCGCCGCCGGGCACACCAGCGTGCTGGCCGGGCTCGCCGGGTTACGTCTTCCCCTACAGAGCCACCCCTTGCAGGCGCTGGTGTCCGAACTGCTGGAACCGGTGCACCCGTGCGTGGTCATGTCCAACCACGTGCACGTCTACGTCAGCCAGGCACACAAGGGCGAACTGGTGATGGGCGCCGGGGTGGACCCGTACAACTCCTACGCCCAGCGGGGTTCGGTGCACGTCATCGAGCGCCAGATGGCCGCCGCGCTGGAACTGTTCCCGATCTTCGCGCGGGCGCACGTGATCCGCACCTGGGGCGGCATCGTGGACGTCACCCCGGACGCCTCGCCGATCATCGGCGCGACCCCGCTGGCCAACCTGTTCGTCAACTGCGGCTGGGGAACCGGCGGGTTCAAGGCCACCCCGGCCTCGGGCTGGGTGTACGCGCACACCCTGGCCACCGGGCGAGCGCACCCGCTCAACGAGCCCTTCGCCCTGGAGCGGTTCACCACCGGCGCGCTGATCGACGAGCACGGCGCCGCCGCCGTCGCGCACTGAAGGAGGATCACCGGCGATGCTGCTCATCCCGTGCCCGTGGTGCGGCGACCGCGACGAGACCGAGTTCCACTACGGCGGCCAGGCGCACGTCGCGTACCCGCAGTCCCCGGACGCCCTGTCCGACGCCCAGTGGGCCGAGTACCTGTTCGTGCGGGACAACCCGAAGGGCGAGTTCGCCGAGCGCTGGTGCCACAACGCGGGCTGCCGACGGTGGTTCAACCTCGTGCGCGACACCGCCACGCACCAGATCGTGGTGCAGCGGTGACCGCGCACCGGCTGCCCAACGGGGGCCGGGTGGACCGAGCAGCACCGGTCCGGTTCACCTATGACGGCAAGCGGTACACCGGCTTGCGGGGTGACACCCTCGCCTCGGCGCTGATCGCCAACGGGGTGCTCGAAGTGGCGCCGAGCAGCTACCGCGGGCGGCCACGGGGCATCGTCACCGCAGGTGTGGACGAACCCAACGCGCTGGTGCTGGTGGACGGCTCGCTACTACCCGCGACCACACTCGAACTGCACGACGGACTGAGTGCCACCGGACGCAGCGGCGTGGGTCGGCTGACCGACTCGACCGACTCGACCGACTCGGTCCGCCACGACAAGCGATACGTGCACTGCGACGTGCTCGTGGTGGGCGGCGGACCGGCCGGGCTGGCGGCTGCGCAGGCGGCCGGACGGACCGGTGCGCGCACGATCCTCGCCGACGAGCGGACCGAACTCGGCGGCACCCTGTTGGCGACCAAGGGGTTCGACCTGTCCTGGCCCGGGCTCGCCGAGTTCCCGGAGACCCGGGTGCTGTCGCGGACCACCGCGGTGGGGTACTACGACCAGAACTACGTGGTGTTGGCGCAGCGGAACACGTTGTGGCACGTCCGGGCGAAACGTGTCGTGCTGGCAACGGGTGCGCACGAACGACCGCTGGTGTTCGCCGACAACGACCGCCCCGGGGTGATGCTGGCCTCCGCGGTCCGCGAGTACGTCAACCGGTACGCGGTGGCCCCCGGACAGAACATCGTGCTCGCCACCACCAACGACAGCGCCTACCAGGTCGCGCTGGACCTGATCGCGGCGGGCATCACCGTATCGGCCATTGTGGACAGTCGGCCGGAACCACCTGCGGCACTGGTGAACCAGGTCGGCGTCGAGGTGATCACCGGGTCAGCGGTCACCGGCACCGAGGGACGACACCGGGTCAGTGCCGTCCACATCGGACCTGACCGCAGCATCCCGTGCGATCTGCTCGCGGTGTCCGGGGGCTGGAACCCCGCCGTGCACCTGTTCTCCCAGGCACAGGGCAGGGTCCGCTACGAGGAGCGGATCGCCGCCTTCGTGCCGGACACCTGTCCGCAGGACCTGGAGGTCGTCGGCGCCGCGAACGCCACCTACGAGCTGGCCGCCTGCCTGGCCGAGGGGGCGGCGGCCGGTGCGCGTGCCGCACACCTCGCGGGGTTCGGCGGCGGGACCGCCCCGGAGCTGCCGCCAGTACCGACCGAGTCGGATTCGGCGCACCGTCCGGTGTGGATGGTGGAGGGCGACGAGACCTTACAGTTCATTGACCTGCAAAGGGACTCGACAGTCGCCGACATCCGGCGCGCCACCGGGGCAGGCCTGCGGTCGGTGGAGCACGTCAAGCGCTACACGACCGTCGGCACCGGTCTGGACCAGGGCCGTACGGGCGGGGTCCCAGCGATCGGGGTCATCGCCGAACTGCTCGGTGCGAGCAGCCCGGGCGAGGTCGGCACCACCACGTATCGCCCGCCGTACACGCCGGTTTCCTTCGCACTGCTGGCAGGCCGGGATCGGGGCGAGCTGCACGACCCGATCCGGCGCACGGCGATGCACTCCTGGCACGTGGCGCACGGCGCGGTGTTCGAGGACGTTGGGCAGTGGAAGCGCCCGCACCACTACCCCCGCGCCGGGGAGGACGCGCAGGCCGCGGTGCTGCGCGAGTGCACAGCCGCCCGCACCGGCGTGGCCATGATGGACGCCTCCACCCTGGGCAAGATCGAAGTGCAGGGGCCGGACGCGGGCGAGTTCCTGAACCGCATGTACACCAACGCCTTCGCGAAGCTGGCGATCGGCTCGTGCCGGTATGGCATGCTCTGCCGCGCGGACGGCATGGTGTTCGACGACGGCGTGGTGCTGCGGCTGGCTGAGGACCGGTACCTGACCACCACGACCACCGGCAACGCCGCCGCCGTGCTGGACTGGTTCGAGGAGTGGCAGCAGACCGAGTGGCCCGAACTGCGCGTGCGGTTCACCTCGGTCACCGAGCAGTGGGCGACGATCGCCGTGGTGGGGCCGGGATCCCGCGCGGCGTTGACCCCGCTGCTGCCGGACCTGGACCTGTCCGCGGCGGCGTTCGGGTTCATGACCTTCCGCGACACCGTGCTGTGCAACGGAGTCCCGGCCCGGGTCGCGCGCGTCTCGTTCTCCGGCGAGCTCGCGTTCGAGATCAACGTGGCCACCTGGCACGGCCTGAGCACCTGGGAACTGGTCGCCAACACGGGCGCCACGCCGTACGGCACCGAGACGATGCACGTGCTGCGCGCGGAGAAGGGCTTCGTGATCGTCGGGCAGGACACCGACGGCACGGTGACCCCACAGGACCTCGGCATGGACTGGATCGTGTCCAAGCGCAAGGACTTCGTTGGCAGGCGGTCGTTCTCCCGTCCCGACACGGCCCGTCCCGACCGCAGGCAACTGGTCGGCCTGCTGCCGGTGGACCCGGACGATCTGCTGCCCGAGGGCGCGCAACTGGTGGCCGGTGGCGTGCCGCTGACCCCGCCCGTGCCGATGCTGGGCCACGTGACCTCCAGCTACCGCAGCGCCGCCCTGGGCCGGACCTTCGCACTGGCGCTGGTCGCGGGCGGTCGTGACCTGATCGGCCGGGAACTGCTTGCCCCGCTTGGGAATCGCGTCATCACCGCCACCGTGACCGAGCCGATCTTCTACGACCCGGAGGGGACTCGCCGTGACGGTTGAGCCGCGCCGCAGCCCGCTCGACGGGCTGGACGTGCACCGCGAGGGCGTGCGGCTGCGCGAACTGCCGTTCCCGAGTCAGGTCGACCTGCGCCTGGATCCCGTTGGCACCGCGGCGAACCGGGTCGCGCAGTCGCTGGGCACCCCACTGCCGGTGGTGCCGAACACCGTGGTCGTGTCCGGCGACCGGCACACCTTGTGGCTCGGGCCCGACGAGTGGCTGGTGGTCGGCCCGGACGGGGACGCGCCGGTGGTCGTGCGGGCGCTGCGCGAGGCGTTGGGCACCGAACCTGGCTCCGTGGTCGACGTGTCCGCCAACCGGGTCGTGCTGGAGCTGTCCGGCGCGCGGGCTCGGGACGTGCTCGAACAGGGCTGCTCGATCGACCTGCACCCGCGTGCGTTCGGGCCCGAACGATGTGCGCAGACCCTGCTCGCCCGGGCCAATGTCCTGCTGTATCAGGTGAACGAAATGCCGACCTACTGGGTCATGGTCCGCCCCTCGTTCGCCGAGTACCTGGTCAGCTGGCTGCTCGACGCGGCACGGTGTCCGCGTGTGGGAGCTGACCGGTCAGGGCGTGGCACCGATCCGAGCTCGTAGCCCTTCGGCGAAGGTGCGCGCCGCCTCCAGATCGGTGGCGTTGGGCCGTCCCTTGTTGATACCGCCGACAAGCCTGAACGGGAGCCAGGTGTCGAACCCGCGACACGAGAAGGTGTCGTCCACTTCGAAGCCCTTGCGCTTGAGCAGCCGCGCCAGGGGCCGTGTGAAGGGCCGGATCCGCGATTCGGGCAATCCACTGGTGGCGAACACGAACGCCCTGCCTCGTTCCCCCTCCGGGAGCGACTGGGCGAACCGGCGCAGTCGTGGGTGGAACTTCCGCAAGAAGATCCCTGAACCGAATCCCACGAGGTCGTAGGTGGCGAGCTCGGCCGCATCGATCTGCTCCGGGGCGACAACGGCGGCCTCCAGGACCTGGGCCATGGCCTCGGCGATCCGCTTGGTGTTGCCATGGGATGCGGAGGCGCACACGATGACGGTCTTCATGGCGAAACTCCTTTCACATCGGGCTTCGTGGGCCGGTCGAGGGGGCGCGGCACCTCGGCGGTGCGCAGCTTGTCTGGGTTGCGGACCGCGTACAGCCCGGTGATGCGGTCCCCGGTCAGCTCGACCATGAGGACGGAGTCGAGGCGCCCTTCACCACCGGACCGGAACAGCACCGCGGGCAGCGCGTTGAAGCTGCCGAACTCGGCGTGCATGTCCGCCATGCTGCGCTGGGCGAGCCCGACCACGTACTTGGCGACCTGCTCGGCGCCGAAGATCGGGCGGCGAGCGGCGGCGACGTGCCCGCCGCCGTCGGAGATCTGGACGACGTCAGGAGCGAGCACGTCCATCAGGGCGTGGACGTCCCCGGTGCGGGCGGCCAGCAGGAACCGGTCGACCACCGCCCGGCTGGCGCCGGTGTCGGGCTGGAAGCGTTTGCGGCGGGCCTGAACGTGTTGGCGGGCCCGGTGCGCGATCTGGCGCACGCTGGTGTCGGTCTTGCCGATCATGTCGGCGATCTCGACGAGGCTGTGGCCGAACACCTCGGACAGTACGAACACGGCTCGCTCGGTCGGGCCGAGTGTTTCCAGCACGAGCAGCATGGCCATCGACACCGACTCGGCCAGGAGGATGTCGTGACTGGCGTCGTGCTCGGTGCGGATCGGTTCGGGCAGCCAGTTGCCCACGTAGTCCTCACGGCGGCGGCGTGCGGACCGCAACTGGTTGAGTGCCTGCCGCGTGACGATCTGCACCAGGTAGGCGCGCGGGTGCGTCACCGCGTCCGGGTGGATGTCGCGCCAGCGAAGATAGCTGTCCTGCACCACGTCTTCGGCGTCGGCCGCACTGCCCAGGATCTCGTAGGCGATCGTGAACAGCAGTGGCCGCAACTGGTCGAACGCGTCCCGCTCGCTCATCGGGCTGCGGTTGGGATCGGAGTGGGAAGCCACCGGTAGGCACGCGGGAACCGCATCGAGGTGACGGTGCAACGGCGAACTCGTTCTTCGACCACCGCCGCCACCCGCGGTCGCACGCCAGGACGCGGCAGACCACTCAACGTCCGCACCACGCCGACAACCAGCACCCGCGCCAACAGAACCACCTCCGGTCAGCTCGACCTCACACCTCGAGGACACCACTCGCACGGCGACCGTGACATCAGAGCAATGTGCTTGCGGTCACAGTAACTGTGCGACTGGCCGACGTGGTGATGAGCTCGGCGGGTTAGGGCGCTGGCAGTCCGAGGACGATGTGCCCGAAGCCAGCATCGATCGCCTCGCCGATCGGGTGGCTGGGTCGTGAGCCTGCGCCGATACCGAAGTCGAGCCGTCCCCCGGGGGACGATGTCGACGGTCGCGGCGAACTGGAGGACGGTCAGCGGCGCCGCAGTGACGGGTCGAGCAGGGCGGGCGGGGTGTCGTGCTTCTCGTGTGCGGCAAGGTCGACACCGGGAGCGACGATGGCGTCGATCGCGTCGAGTACGTCGGCGGAGAGCACCGTGTCGGCGGCGGCGAGTTGCGAGTGCAGGTGGTCCAGCGTGCGGGGGCCGATGATCGCGCTGGTCACGGCGGGATGCGCGGTCACGAATCCGAGCGCGAGCTGGATCATGGTCAGGTCGGCCTCGGCGGCGACCTTGGCCAACTGCTCGACGGCGTCGAGCCTGGCCCGGTTGGCGGGGATGGTGGTGTCGAAGCGTTGCGGCATGAACGTCGAGCGGCTGGTGGTGATCTCCCGGCCCTCGCGGATCGCGCCCGACAACCAGCCCGAGGCCAGCGGGCTCCACACCAACACACCGAGCCCGTACTGCTCGGTCACGGGCAGCACATGGGATTCGATGCCGCGTTGCAGGATCGAGTAGCTGGGCTGTTCGGTGACGTAGCGGCTCAGGTGGTGCTCGCGGGCGGCCCACTGGGCTTGCACGAGGCGGTACGCGGGGAAGGTCGAGGAGCCGAAATAGCGGATCTTTCCCGCGCGCTGGAGATCGGTCAGGGCCGACAGCGTCTCCTCGTCGCTGGTGGCCGGGTCCCACCGGTGGATCTGGTAGAGATCGACGTGGTCGACACCGAGGCGGCGCAGGCTGTCGTCCAACTCGGTGACCAACCAGCGGCGCGAGCTGCCCTGGTGGTTGCGCTCCTCGCCCATGGGCATGCCCGCCTTCGTGGCCAGCACGACCTCGTCGCGACGGCCGGCGATGGCTTTGCCGACCATCACTTCCGACTCGCCGCCGCTGTACATGTCGGCGGTGTCGATGACGTTGATCCCGCCCTCGAGAGCGGCGTGGACGACAGCTGTGGCCTCGTCCTGGGTGGTGCGCCCGAGCTTGCCGAAGTTCATCGCGCCGAGCGCGAGGGAGCTGACCTGCACACCGGTGCGGCCCAAGGTGCGGTACTGCATGACCGTGTTCCTCCATTGCGGGTGAGGCGTGGCGACGGCGCGCGGGTTGGCTGCCGGGCCCGCGCTCTGACATCATGAGCAAGCGGAACCTTGCTCCGGTAACAATACGGAACGCGGTTCCGCTTAGCAAGCTCGGCAGCGGAGGGAGCGCGGTGAACGGCAGCGACGAGGGCGCGGGGCACGCGGCCCGGTCCAAGCGGGCGGACGCCCGGCGTAACGAGGAGACCCTGCTCGACGCGGCCGCCGCGGTCTTCGTCACCTCAGGCGTGGAGGCGCCGGTGCGCGACATCGCGGCCAAGGCCGGGGTCGGGATGGGCACGATCTACCGCCACTTCCCGACTCGGGCGGATCTGATCATCGCCGTCTACCGGCACCAGGTCGAGGCCTGCGCCGAGGCCGGTCCCGCCCTGCTGGAGACCAGCGCGACCCCGCACGCCGCGCTCGGGCAATGGATCAACCTCTTCGTTGACTTCCTGGTCACCAAGCACGGACTCGCCGCCGTGCTCCAGTCCGACAACGCCGGCTTCGACACGCTGCACGCCTACTTCCTCGACCGCCTCGTGCCCGTGTGCACCCAACTGCTCGACGCCGCAGCCAGTTCCGGCGAGATTCGCTCCGACCTGGATGCCTACGAGCTCATGCGCGGCGTCGGGAACCTCTGCATAGGCGCCGAACACGATTCCCGCTACGACGCACGCCGACTGGTCGAGCTCCTCATCGCCGGACTACGCCGACCACACTGACTCGTTGGCTGGGCACAAGGCATTGTGCCTTGAGCACGGCGGTGCAGGACCGTATCGCGCTCGACCTCGGTGGGGCTGTGGGGTTCCAGCACCGAGGGCTCAGCGCCAACTGGGGAGCCAGAGCTCGGCTTGCCACTGGGCGGCGCTGATCGGTACCCCGTTGAGCACCGGCCACAGCCACACGAAGTTGGCCACCACCAGGCCGACGTAGCTGGCCACCACCAACAAGCCGGTACCGCGGCGTTCCGCGCCGGCCCGAGCGCGGCCGAGGATGTCACCGCAGGCCAACACCAGGCCGAGCACCAGGAACGGGGCCATCGGCGTGGTGTAGAAGAAGAACATCTGCCGGTCGATCTCGACGAACCAGGGCAGCAGGTCGGCCAGGTAGGCCACCAGCACGGCCGTGTACCGCCAGTCCAGGCGGGCGAAGGCACGCCACAGCGACCAGCCGATCATCGGCAACGCCAGCCACCACATGGCCGGGGTGCCGATCAGCATCTGCGCGCTGACGCACTGGCTGGAGCCGCAGCCCGCCGCGTACGGGCTGGGGGTCTGCTCGATGTAGTAGAGCATCGGCCGTAGACCCATCGGCCAGGTCCACGGCTTGGACTCCCACGGGTGGGTGCCGATCCCCTGCGCGCCGGTGATCAGCGTTTCGTGGAAGTGCAGCACGTTGCCCTCGTAGAACAGGAACGAGCGCAGTGCGTCGGGGATCCAGCTGATCGCCTGGACCTGGTTGCCGACCGCGTGCCGGTCCACCCCGCTCTCGCTGCCGAACCAGGCCCACCACGATCCGAGGTAGACCAGCACGGCGACGCCGACGATCGCCCACAACGCGGGCAGCACGTCCCGCACCAGCGCGCCGACCCAGGGCCGCTCGACCCCCGCCGCCCGGCGCGAGGTGGCGTCCCAGATCACCGTGAGCAGGCCGAACGCGGCGATGTAGTAGAGGCCGTTCCACTTCACCGCGCACATCAGGCCGAGCGAGACCCCGGCGGCGAACCGCCACCAGCGGAACCCGAGCCGAGGGCCGAAGACCGACTCGGCGACCCAGCCCTCGTGCAGCGCGGTGGCCAACCGGCCGCGCACCTGGTCCCGGTCGACCAGCAGGCAGCCGAAGGCGACCACCACGAACAGCGCGCCGAAGATGTCCAGCATGCCCATGCGCGACTGCACGTGGCTGACCCCGTCGCAGATCAGCAGCACCCCCGCCAGCGCGCCAAGCAGGGTGGACCGGGTCAGCCGACGGCCGATCCACACGACCAGGAAGACGCAGATCGTGCCAGCCAGCGCTGAGGCGAACCGCCAGCCGATCGCGTCGTAGCCGAACAGCCACTCGCCGATCGCGATCAGGTACTTGCCCAGCGGCGGGTGCACCACCACCTCGTAGCCGGGATTGTTCTCGTAGCCGCCGTTGCGCAGCATCTCCCACGCCTGCACCACGTAGTACTTCTCGTCGAACACCGGGGTGCCCCGGTCGGTCGGCCAGCCGAGGTTCCAGAACCGCACGATGGCGCCGAGCAGACTCACCGACAGGGTGACCAGCCAGCCGCGCAGCCGATCGGTCGGCATCGGCGGCCCCAACCGCAGCGCCGGGGCGACTGTGAGTGGCGGATCGATCGGTGGCGCTTCGCCGACATCGACCACACTGTCCCTGCGTTCGCTGGCCATCACCACCCGGCCGATCCTAGGAGTCGGGCGGGCAAGCTGTTGTCCATTCGCGGTGATCTTGTCGGGGTGGCCACGGCCTGCCCGTGAGACTTCGAGGCCCCACAGCGCAGGCGCGGGCACAGGTCATCCGCTCACGGCCTCGGTGAGCCGAAGACCTCGTGCAGGCTGAGCGGGACGGGCGGCGGCAAGGGCTTGGCCGGAACGGCGTGGACGGCTCGCAAACCGTCGAGCAGGTACGCGACGAGTCGTCGGGACGCGGCCGGGGCCGTTTCGGCGGTCGCGGCGATGATTCCGCAGTTGGCCATGAGCAGCAGCGTGAGGTCGTCCTGCGCGAAGTCGGCGCGCAGCCGCCCGTTCTCCTTGGCGCGCCTGGTCAACTCGGCGAAACCACGCAGGGCGCGGTCGCGTTCCTGTTCGACGTCGAACGCCCCGGGGAACGCGGCGACGACCGCCGCGCTGAAGCCCCGGTCGACGGCCTGCATGGCGCACACCCTCTCGATGACGGTGCAGAACCCTCGCCACGGGTCCGGATCGGCCAGCGCGTCGTCCACGACCGACACGCATGCCGCGAACTGGTCGGCGAACACCTCGGTGATCAGCGACTCCCTCGTGGGAAAGCGGCGGTAGAGGGTCGCGACGCCCACTCCGGCGTGCCGGGCGACAGCGGCCATCGGCACGTCGAGCCCGCGTTCGGCGAACAGCTTCCGGGCGACCTCGAGGATGCGGTTGCGGTTGCGCACCGCGTCGGCGCGCAATCCCGCCGCTTCATCGGGCTCGACTCCCGACCTGGTCCGCATGTGAGGTGCCTCAGCGCTCATCTCTCTCACTTTAGGTCAAACGGACGGGGTACTCCACTTGGGCTGCTACCGTCGATCATCACTGGAAATCCTGCCGCGATGGAGGTCTTGTGGGATATCGAGGACCGCTTCCCCAGCGGGCGGTCAGCCGTGTCAACGGCTGCGTGAGCGCTCTGCGCACCTCGCCCCGGTGGGGCCGACTGGTGAGCAGGCACATCACGATCGTCACCTACACGGGACGACGCTCGGGGCGCACCTTCAGCACGCCGGTGGCCTACCGGCACGCGGCCGACACCGTCACGATCGGCGTTCAACTCCCCGAGGCCAAGACATGGTGGCGCAACTTCGTGGGCGAGGGTGGCCCGATTTCGTTGCAGCTGAACGGAACCGACCGCACGGGACATGCGACCACCCGACGTGACGAGAAAGGCCGCGTCACCGTCACCGTGCACTTGAGCGACTGACCCGGTTCCGCACCGGTTCCGGCGCACTCTCGGCCGTTCAGCCGATGTGCCCCGGCCGCTCGGCTGATGTGATCAGTTCTCGCCCAACCGCACTCTGGCGCCATGCACAGCGCGAGACCTCGAGATCAGGTGTACCGGCTGGTCACGGTGTTGCTGGCGGTCCTGTTCCTGCCCGCGGCACTCGTGGTGACCAGGGGCAGGCGGGCGCACGAGCGGGCATCGGAGTGGGCGCTGGGGATCCGCTACCCAGCGGAGGACCTGACCGGACTGACGCCCGCGACGGGTGCGGCGTTCGCCAGGGCACGGTGCGCCGCGTTGTGGCAGAACGGTGTCCTCATCGGACTCACCTCGGGCCACCGGCCGCACGCCGAGCAGCTGGCGCTGTTCGAGCAGGCGGTCACCCGGCACGGGTCGGTGGCGGCGGCCCGCGCCTGGGTACTGCCGCCCGGGGAGTCGGCGCACGTGGCGGGCACGGCCCTGGACATCCGCCCCAGCGAGGGCGCGAAGTGGTTGGAGCGCAACGGAGACCGGTTCGGGCTGTACCGCACCTACGCCAACGAGTGGTGGCACTTCGAGCACTTCGGTGCGGGCCGTCGGCCGCGGCTGCGCGCGAATCCCGGCAGCACCGGGACCGAGTCGGCCCAGCAGGCTGGCGTGTAGTTCCGGCGGACCGCCCATTGTGTCCCGATAGGACAGTGGTGTGCCGCCATCCACCTCGCTGACCGGCAGCACGGTGCGAGCCGCCGGTCAGCGAGGCGAGAACACCTACACCGCGGTGAGCTTGAACGACTGGGCCGCGCCCCCGTCGCAGGCCAACTGGACCAGTTGCACGCTGTCCGCCGCCGAGGCGCCGGGCACGGCGAGACACTTGCCGCCGTTGCGGTTCACCAGGTGGTAGTAGCCGCCGCTCTCGGCGACGGGCTGCCACTGCTGGTTGGCCCCACCGGTGTGGGACCAGAGCTGGATCGGCGCGTTGTCCGCGGTGGACACGCCGGTCACGTCCAGGGACTGGGCGCTGTTGAGCCTGGTGTTGACCCGGTAGTAGCCGCCGCTGGTGGTCTGCAACTGGAACTGCTGGGCGTTGCTGGAGTTGCAGCCGTACTGCTGGATGGCCGTGCCGTTGGCGGAGGCCGCCGAGCGCGCGTCAACGCACTTGCCGTTGCCCTTGTTGGCCAGGCCGTACCAGGAGCCGGTGTTGATCGGGTCGGTCGGCGGGGTGGGGTTGCCGCTCGCCCCGCCCAGCCAGAGCAGGCCGTCGATGACGAACCGGTTCTGCACCTCGCTGGAGAAGGTGTGCGAGAGCGTGGTGTCGGTGGGGTAGTCCATGGCGTTGTGGCCGAAGTTGGCGTACAGCATCTTGTAGTTCTTGTTGGTCCACAGGATCGGGTAGTAGCCGCTGTACCAGGACTGGTTGGGGTCGGTGCCCAGCGGGAAGCTGGACGGGTCCACCGAGGCCAGGATCCTGATGTTCGGGTTGGTGCGCAGGTCGTTGCTCCAGCTGTACCACTCGCTGACCGCCGAGGTGAAGGTGCCGGGCAGGCGCTTGGTGGCCGGATGGGTCTGGTCCTCGACCCTGAGCACGGCCGTGGTCGGGCCCCAGGTGTTGGAGTGGAACAGGCCGCTGCCCAGGAACTGGTTGTGGTACCAGGGCCAGTCGTTGGCGTTGTCCGCGTAGGCGGCGACGTGGAAGCCGAACCAGCCGCCGCCGTTGCTCACGTAGCGCTGGAAGCCCGCCTGCTGGGCTGCGCCGTGCGGGGAGTCGTCCAGGAACAGCACCACCTGGTACTGGGCGGGGTCGATCGAGTTGAGCCGATCCCAGTTGTTGGTGGACTCGTAGGAGAAGTTGTACTGGGCCGCAGTCTGCGGGAACCACTGGTTGGCTTCCTTGACGAAGCTGATGTGTGCCTGGTCGTAGGTGCCGTTGTAGAAGGCCAGCACCTTGAACAACGGGGCAGCCTGGGTGCCGCCGACGGCAGAGGTCGCCGCCAGCAGCAGACAGGCGCACAGCAGGGTGAACAGCCGGGCGAGCCGCATCGCCACCGCCTCATTTCTCACCGGGGAGCATCACGGGTGGGCTCGCCGGGCGGCGGTGCGGTGGGCCCGTGGTGACGGAACCACGGGTCCACGACTTAGTTCAAGACGCTAATTAGGTGAACCGGCCAGCGGTTTGCGCCCCCAGGCGGAGATCATCGGCGAGGTGGCCAGGTCCAGTCCCCCACCGCGCACCGCGGCCAGGTGGCGGTCGATCTCGGCATCGGTGGCCAGCCCGGCGCCGACCAGGTGGACCCGGACCTGCTCCACGGTGGCGGCCTCCAGCACGGCACAGGCCGGGGAGGTGATCGGGAAGTACGCGTCGGCCTGGACCTGCTCCAGCCCGGCCTCACGCAGCAGCCTGGGCAGCTTGCGCCCGTAGGACAGGTCCGCGCCGCGACCGCTGAGCAGCTCGCGGAACCCGGCCCGCAGCCGGTTCGCCAGCCGCTGCGGCTCGCCGTGCTCGTCCGGGCAGATCAGCGGCTGCAACGCAGGGTCGGCGTCCTCCAGCAGCAGCCAGCCGCCCGGCCGCAGCGCGCGGACCATCGACCGCAGCGCCCGCGCGCGGTCCGGCACGTGCACCAGCACCAGTCGGGCGTGCACCAGGTCGAAGCCCTCCCCCGGCGGCTCCTCCGCGCCCACGTCGTGCCGCAGCACGCGCACCGCGGGGTCGGCCAGTCCCTCGGTCCAGGACAGGTCAAGATCGGTGACCAGCACCTGCCCGCCGGGGCCGACCCGCGCCGCCAGCCAGCGCGGCAGCACCGGTCCGCCCGCGCCGACCTCCCAACAGCGCCAGCCCTCGGCCAGCCCCAGGGCCTCCAGGTGCCGGTGCGTGCCGGGGTCGAACAGCTCCGCCAGTGCCTCGAACCGGGTGCCCGCCTGGACCTGCCGGTTGTCCAGCAAGTAACCGTCCTGGGTCATTCGCCCTGCCCTCCCGGGTGGTGGTCACGCGCCGATGCGCGCCGCATCGCGCAGCCTGTTCGTGCATTTCAGCAGGTCGAGGGCCATGTGACGAGGGCGGGGGAAAGTCAGTGACACGCAAAACCAAGTCTGTTCGAGACGTTTGGCCCCGGTAATGGCAGGATGGACGTCAGAGACCGGGGCTTCTCGGTGTGAGGGCCTGGCTCGGCTACAGGGAGTTAGTGGTATGGCGCAGGGCAACGTTAAGTGGTTCAACAGCGAAAAGGGCTTCGGGTTCATCGCCCAGGACGGTGGCGGTCCCGACGTCTTCGTGCACTACTCGGAGATCCAGGGCAACGGCTTCAAGACCCTGGACGAGGGGCAGCGCGTGGAGTTCGAGATCGGCCAGGGCCAGAAGGGCCCGCAGGCCCAGCAGGTCCGCGCCATCTGAGCCGGTAATGCGATCGAGGCCCGCACCCCCTCCCGGGGTGCGGGCCTCTTGCTGTTCGCGGGGCCGGCGCTACTCGGCCTTCGCGCGGTCGTAGCGCTCCTGCGCGGCGACCACCTCGGGCATGGCGCCCTCGACGAACTGGATCAGGTCGAACAGCTTGGCCGCGGTCTGCTCCCCCAGCGGGGTGAGCGTGTAGTCCACGCGGGGCGGGATCGTGGCCTGGGCCTCGCGGTGCACGAAGCCGTCGCGCTCCAGCGCGTGCAGGGTCTGGGCGAGCATCTTCTCGCTGACCCCGTCCACCCGCCGCCGCAGCGCGTTGAACCGCAGTGAACCGTCGCGCAGCGCCGTCAACGCCAGGATCCCCCAGCGCCCCGTCACGTGCTCCAGCGTGGCGCGCGAGGTGCACGCCCTGGCGAAGACGTCGAACGCGATGCGCCCGTGCTCGTCCACCCACTCGGCCGTTTCGGTCATGCCCTCAGCGTACTCCTCAGGGGTTGCACTATCAAAAAGTTAGTGCAATCTTGTAGGTAGTACGAGCTACGAACGAGGAGCGAGTGAGATGATCGTTGTCACCGGTGCCACCGGACAGCTGGGCCGCCTGGTCGTGGACGGCCTGCTGAAGCAGGTCCCGGCCGAGCAGGTCACCGTGGCCGTGCGGGACGAGGCCAAGGCCGCCGACCTGGCCGAGCGCGGGGTGCGGGTACGGGTCGCCGACTACAACGACCCGCAGTCCCTGGAGCGGGCGTTCCAGGGCGCGGACAAGCTGCTGCTGATCTCCGGCAGCGAGGTCGGCAAGCGTGTCGCGCAGCACACCGCGGCCGCGCAGGCCGCCAAGACCGCCGGGGTGCGGCACGTGGTCTACACCAGCGTCCTGCAGGCCGACACCAGCTCCGTGGGCCTTGCCGCCGAGCACCTGGCCAGCGAGCAGGCCATCCGCGGCACCGGCCTGCCGTTCACCTTCCTGCGCAACGGCTGGTACACCGAGAACTACGCGCAGACCATCGCGCAGGGTGCGGAGAGCGGCGCGTTCATCGGCAGCGCGGGCAAGGGCCGGGTGGCCTCGGCCGCCCGCGCCGACTACGCCGAGGCCGCCGTGGCCGTGCTGACCGGCACGGGCCACGAGGGCAAGGTGTACGAACTGTCCGGTGACACCACCTGGGACTTCGACGAACTGGCCACCGTGCTGACCGGGCTGACCGGGCGCGAGGTCGTCTACCAGGACCTGAGCCCCGAGCAGCACCGCGCCGCCCTGATCGGGGCCGGGCTGCCCGAGCAGATCGCCGACCTGCTGCTGGACTTCGACCGGACGGTGTCGGTTGGCGATCTGGGGGCCACCCCCGGCCACCTGCGCGAGCTGATCGGCCACGCCACCACCCCGCTGGACGAGACCGTGGCGGCCATCCTCAAGGGCTGAACCAGCCGCGGAGCGGGCGCCCGTCCCAACTGGCCCCGGGCCCACCCGGGGCCAGTTGTGCGAACAGCGGCGATCGGCTTCCCTTAGGCGCCGGGTTCCCGCCGCAGGGCCGTGTCCACCTGGGACCGCGCCATAGCGTGACCGCATGCACCCACCTGCCCACCTTCCCTGCTGAGGAGCCTGCCCGATGACCGCTGTGGACAAGATCACCATCACCGTCGGCAGGCACGTGCACGACGCGCTGGCCGCCGGGCCGGTCGACGGGGAGTTCGTGCTGCTGCTGCACGGCTGGCCGGAGTTCGCCGACTGCTGGACCGAACAGCTGCACGCCCTGGCCGAGGCGGGCTACCGCGCGGTCGCGGTGGACCAGCGGGGCTACTCGCCGGGCGCTCGCCCCGGCAAGATCACCGACTACGCGGTGCAGCACCTGGTGGACGACGCGCTGGCGTTCGCCGAATCCCAGGGCGCACACCGGTTCCACCTGATCGCGCACGACTGGGGCGGCATGGTGGCCTGGGCCCTGGCCTCCGCGCACCCGCAGCGGCTGCGCTCGCTCGCCGTGCTGGCGACCCCGCACCCCGTTGCGCTGCAACAGGCCTCGGCCGCCGACCAGGAGCAGTACCACCGCCTGGACTACGTGCGCTTCTTCCGCCAGCCCGGGGGTGTGGCGGAGGCATCGCTGCTCGGTGAGGGCGCCGCCCGGCTGCGCGCGGCCTACGGCGGCAAGGTGCCCGCCGAACTGGTCGAGCACAACGTGCGGCGCCTGTCGCAACCGGGTGCGCTGTCCGCAACGCTGAACTGGTACCGCGCCGTGGACGAGGACTTCACCGTACCCGCCGGTCAGATCACCGTTCCCACGCTGTACATCTGGGGTAGCGGGGACATGGCGCTGGGCCGGGACGCCGCGCACCGCACCGCCGGTTTCGTGGACGCCCCCTACCGGTTCGAGATCCTCGACGGCGCCAGCCACTGGCTGCCCGAGGAGGTGCCCGACCAGGTCATCCCGATGCTGCTGGAGCACCTGAAGTCGGTGTAGGCGCCCACCTCGCGGTGTCATGAAGGTGCCGTTCAGAACGTTGAACGTCCGCAACGGCACCTTCATGACAGGGCCGGTTCAGCGGGGCACGCCGTTCTCGCCCCGCCCGAACAACATGTGCACCACCGGGCGGGCGGCGGCCACGGGGTCCTCGCCCACCCGGGAGGGCAGGGCGCCGCTGATCCAGAGCGAGGCGAAGCCGTGCACCAGTGACCACGCGGCGATCCCCGCCATCTCGGTGTCCTGCCCGGCACCGACGGCCGCGCGGGCGCCGTGGTCGAGCACCTCCGAGGCGCGGGCGCTGGCGGCCAGCACCTCAGGGGCCTCGGCCCGGTACAACTCGGGCCGGAACATGACCTCGAAGTGCGCGCGGTGGTCCACGGCGAAGCGCAGGTAGGCCAGCCCCGCCTCGTGGAAGTCCTCGCCCGCCTCAGTCAGTGCCTGGCCGAGCAGCTCGAAGCCCTGGACCACCAGCGCGGTGAGCAGTCCCTGCTTGTCCCCGAAGTGGTGTGCGGGCGCGGCGTGCGAGACGCCTGCGCGCCGGGCGAGTTCGCGCAGGCTCAGCGCGGCGGGCCCGGACTCCTCGATCATCTCGACCGCCGCGTCCAGCAGCGCCCTGCGCAGGTCCCCGTGGTGGTAGGCCATGCACCCTCCCGCTCGGATCTAGTCATTGACAAGTTTACATCCGTCCCCCAATCTTGTCGGCGACAAGATGAGAGAGGGGACCCCGATGGCACCCGTGATCGCACTGGTCGGCGGCTTCGTGCTGCTCAGACTGACCGGCCTACTCGGCGTGGCCGCACTGGACGCCTGGCCACCGGCACTGCGCGGCGGCGTCGCGCTGATGTTCCTGCTCACCGGGGTCGCGCACTTCGTGCCCAAGATGCGCGCGGACATGATCGCGATGGTGCCGCCGCGACTGCCCAGTCCGGCCCTGCTGGTCACCGTGACCGGCGTGCTGGAACTGGCCGGGGCCCTGGGCGTGCTCGTCCCGGCGACCGCGGGGCTCGCGGCCTGGTGCCTGACCCTGTTGCTGCTGGTCATGTTCCCGGCCAACGTCTCGGCCGCGCGCCGCGGCCTGGAGTTCGGCGGGCGCCCGGCCACCCCGTTGGTGCCCCGCACACTGGAGCAGGCGCTGTTCCTCGCGGCGACGATCGCCGCCGCCGTCACCGCCCCGTGAGGACCTGCCGAGAGTGGGATGCACCAGGGCGGGATTCGCGGGCCAGTGGACGGGACTGGCACGCGCCAGAGCGGGACTCGCACACCAGTAGACGGGACTCGTGCACGCCAGAGCGGGACTCGCGCGCCGGTGGGCGGGACTCGCGGGGTTAGGCGCGGGCGAGGCAGG
Source organism: Kutzneria viridogrisea DSM 43870 (assembly GCF_000525635.1). Classification (NCBI taxonomy): domain Bacteria; kingdom Bacillati; phylum Actinomycetota; class Actinomycetes; order Pseudonocardiales; family Pseudonocardiaceae; genus Kutzneria; species Kutzneria viridogrisea. The sequence goes on along the minus strand of NZ_CP007155.1, from coordinate 3,468,908 downwards.
TGTGCAGGAGGCGTAGGCCCTCGGGGATCTGGTCCACCTCGATCGCGCCGTAGCCGAGGACGAGCCCGCGCTGGGCGGGCTGCTCACCGCAGTAGGCGGCGAGGTCCTCGGCGGCGACCCCGCGGCGCCGGGCCAGCTCGAAGTCCAGGCTCACCCCCTGGCGCAGGCGGGCGCACAGGTGCAGGCCGGCGGCCGAGGGCGTGAGGTCGAGCAGGTCGGCGAACTCGGTGTGCAGGGTGGTGACGATCAGCTCGTGTCGTGCCGCGTAGATCCGGCTCGCCCTGCGCACCTGCCTGCCGAGCAATCCGTCCGCGATGAACCTGGCCAGGGCGGCCTGGGCGGGCAGCTCACCGTGCCAGTCGGAGAGCTGTTTCGCAGTGCGCAACGCGGTGCGCAACGAGGCTGGTGCGATGACGAAGCCCAGCCGCAGCATCGGCAGCAGCGTCTTGGAGAAGGACCCGACGTAGAGCACCCGCCCCGCGGTGTCCAGGCTCTGCAACGGTTCCAGCGGGCGGTCGCCGAACCGGAACTCGCTGTCGTAGTCGTCCTCGACGATCACCGCGTCCCGCCTGCGCGCCCAGTCCAGCAGCGCCGTGCGCCGGGCCAGCGACATCGCGGTCCCAGTCGGGAACTGGTGCGACGGCGTGGTGTAGACCAGCCGGGCCGCGTCCGGGATCGCCGACACGTCAAGGCCTTCGCCGTCCACCGGCACACCGGCCACACGCGCGCCCAGCGACTGGAACAGCAGGCGGGCGGGCCAGTAGCCGGGTTCCTCCACCGCGACCACCTCACCGGGCTCGACCAGGACGCGGCCGATCAGGTCCAGTGCCTGCTGGGCGCCCTGGGTGACCAACACGTCCTCGGCACCGGACCGCACCGACCGCGAGACGCCGACGTGCCGGGCGATGGCCGCGCGCAGACCGGCATGTCCGGCCGGGTCCCCGTAGTTGAAGGCGTCCAGGGTGGTGTGCCGTAGCTCGCGGGCGAGCAGCCTGCGCCACACCTGCAACGGGAACAGCCGCGCGTCGGGTGTGCCCACGCGGAAGTCGTACCGGGGCGGTGCGTCCGAAGTGGACGACGGGGTGCGCAGGGTGCGCCACAGCTCGCGCGGGCGGATCCCGGTGCCGCTGGGCGCGGCGCGGGCCTCGGCCTGGCCGGGCGCGACGTCACCAACGAACGTGCCAGCGCCCACCCGTCCGACCAGGAAGCCCTCCGCGGTGAGCCGGTCGTAGGCCACGGTCACGGTGTTGCGCGACACCGCGAGGCGCTGGGCCAGCTCCCTGCTGGGCGGCAGGCGCTCGCCCGCGCGCAGCCGACCGTCCAGGATCGCCGCCAGCAGCTGGCGGTAGATCCGGTCCGCCAGGTCGCCGCGGCCGTCCAGGCTCACGTGGAAGTCGGTCACCGGACCTGGAGCCTACTCGACGGCCAGCTCGGCGCGGGCCCCCGCCAGCCATTCCAGATCGCCCTCGGCGCGCCGGATGGCGAACCGGACGGTGAGCGCGCGGCCGAGGTTGTCGGCCTCCTTGGCCAGCAGCGCCTGGCAGAAGGCCAGCCTCCGCTGGACCTCGCGCTCCCAGCTGTCCAATCGTCGGCTTCTTCGGTGCCGAGCAAGAGATGTGTGCCGCCTAACAGACGAAAGTACAACTGCCGCACGCCACCGCCGGTGTTAGTTTCCAAAAGTTCTTTTACTCACTGGTGGAGGTTTGTCACGCGTGCACTTCTTCTCACGACTGAGACACATTTCCTTGATATTCGGTCAAGTCCTGCTGCTGGCCGCGTGCTCGGGCGAGGTTGCGACCACCCCGGCCGAGCACCCGGCCAGCACACCGCCGGCGAGCACGACTCCCCCGGCGCCGAGCTCGACGACACGAACCGAGCAATCCTCACTTCCTTCTCCCCCACAACCCGTGGCCACGGCCGAGCACGCACGGGTCGAGCAGGCCCCCGGCGGCGCACGGCGGCTGGTGCTGGACGGCCCGTTCGAGCCGCGCGGTGAGCGGCTGCACGTGCTGCTCGGTGACCGCCTGGTCGGCTACGGCGAACTGGCCGAGGACCTGGCCACCGCCTCGGTGGAGCTGACCATTCAGGTGCCGCCGGGCACGGCGGTGGCCTACCGGTACGGCGAGACCGGGCGGATCGCGGGCAGGGGAACACTTCAGGAGGTCGGCAAGTGATCAGGTACAGACTGCTCGGCGCCGCGCTGGCCGCCGCCGTGATCGGGACCGCGCTCGCGGTGCCCGCCACGGCCGCCCCGCGCAACACCACCGCGCACGAGGTCGAGTCCGCGGACTACACGTTGGGCGACAACGCGTTCACCGTGCCGGGCTTCCGCAAGAAGATCGAGCTCACCGGGCGCGTGCACCACCCCAAGGATCTGGGCAACGGGCCGTACCCGCTGGTGCTGTTCCTGCACGGCCAGCACGCGACCTGCGAGGTCAACGGGCGCGCCAGCATGCACTGGCCCTGTCCTGGCAAACCGATCCCCAGCTACCAGGGTTACGACTACCTGGGCGAGGAGTTGGCCAGCCGGGGCTACGTGGTCGTCTCGATCAGCGCCAACGGGGTGAACAGCGGGGACAGCGGTCGCGAGGACAGCGGTATGCGGGCGCGCGGCGAGCTCGTGGACAGGCACGTGCAGCTGTGGCGGGAGCGGACCTCGCGGGAAGCCAAGTGGCACAACACAATCGACTTCACCAGTGTCGGCACCATGGGGCATTCGCGTGGCGGCGAGGGCGTGATCTACCACGCGCTCGGCAAACACGAGGGCTACCAGCTCAGGGCGGCGCTGCCGCTGGCGCCGGTGGACTTCAACCGGCGCGTGCTCACCGACGTGCCGACCGCGACCGTGCTTCCCTACTGTGACGGGGATGTCGCCGACCTACAGGGCGCGCACTACTACGACGACGCCCGCTACGCCCGAGCAGGGGACCAGGCGGGCAAGCACCTGGTGTCGGTGATGGGCGCGAACCACAACTTCTTCAACACGGTGTGGTCGCCCGGTTCCGGCAAGGTCGGCAGCAGGGACGACTGGGACGGCGACCCCAAGGCCGCGTGCTCCGACCCCGCGAACCGGCTCACCGAGCAGCAGCAGCGGCAGGCCGGGATCACCTACGTGGCCGGGTTCTTCCGCTACTACCTGGGCGGCGAACAGGCACTGAAGGGCCTGTGGCAGGGCGAGTCCAGTGACGCCAAGGCAATGGTGAGCTACCACGCGCCCGCCGCGCGGCGCCAGGACGTGAACCGGCTGGACGGCAAGGCGCGCAACAAGGTCAGCGGCCTGTCCTCAGCGACGGCCTGCTCCACCAGCTGCGTGCTGCGAAGGGGCGGCTGGGCACAGGAACCGCACGCGGGCCTGCACATGGTGAAGGCGAAGTGGACCAAGCCCGGTGGGCGGATCGACACCGAGCTGGACTCCCACGACCTCAACGGGTTTTCCACGCTACGACTGCGCGTGGCCCAGGACTTCACCGACGCCGCCAACAAGGCCGGTGCGGCGCAGGACCTCAGCGTGCGGTTCACCGACGGGGCCGGTCACGAGGCGAGCGTGCCGCTGACCAGGCAGTCCCACGCCCTGGCCTACCCGCCCCAAGGAGTCGGCGGCGACCTGTCCAGCGCGCACTTCCTGTTGCAGCAGGTGCGAATCCCGCTCGACGAGGTCTCGGGCATCGACCGGGCGGACGTCCGCACGGTGTCGCTGGTGTTCGACCGCACCGGCTCCGGCTCGGTCGGCCTGAGCGACCTGACCCTGACGAACTGAGCCGTGGCGGGGCGGCTGCACGGCCCGCCCCGCCACCTCACCTCAGGAGGTGCCGCAGAGGGCGTGCTCGATCAGGTCGAGGCTCACGTCGTGCTGCGGTGCGGGCGTGCCCTGCTTGGGCACCAGCGAGTCGCTGTTGATCGTGACCACCACGCTGCGCTTGCCGTCGGCGCTGACCCCGTTGCGGGTCTTGAAGCCGTGGATGTCCCCGCCGTGCGACCAGTAGCCGCCGCAGGAGGTGGGGATCCACATGATGCCCAGCCCGTACTGGACCCCGGGCCAGCCCTTGTCGAACAGGTGCGCTGGCACGGTCCTGCGCATCTCCGCGAGTTGCGCGGGACGCAACACCTTGCCGCTGGCCAGCGCGCGCAGGAACTTGTTGGCGTCGGCGGTGTCGCTGATGATCGCACCGGCCGCGTCGCCCCAGGACGGGTTGAGCACGGTCGCGTCGATGTCCTGGCCGTCCGGGCTGAACCGCTGGTAGCCCACCGCGTGCGGCTGCGGCACCCGGGGGTCGTTGTGCGGAGCCGAGGTGTTGTCCAGGTCGAGTGGCTCGATGATCCGCTCGCGCACCTCGTGCTGCCAGTCCTGCCCGGTGATCCGCTTGATGATCATCCCGGCCAGCACGAAGTTGGTGTTGGAGTAGGCCCAGCTGCTGCCCGGCGTGAAGTCCGGCGGGTAACGCAGGGCCATCGCCACCAGTTGCCGGTCGGTGAACCCGCGCAGCCGGTTGGCCTCGAAGCCCTCCTTGTTACCCAGGAAGTCCATCGCCCGGGTGTACTCCGGCAGGCCACTGGTGTGCTGCAACAGCTGCCGCACGGTGATCTTCGTGCCGTCGTTGCCGTTGCCGGTCACCAGGCCGGGCAGCCAGCGGTCGACGGTGTCCTCCAGGGACAACCTCCCCTCGCCGACCAGTTGCAGCACCACCGTGGCGGTGAACATCTTGGTGTAGCTGCCGATCCGGAAGTGCGTGTCCCAGGGCACCGGGGTCTTCGCCGCGGTGTTGCCGTACCCGCTGCGCACCTTGACGTTGCCGTTGGGCGTGTCCAGCTCCACCAGCGCGCCGGGTGCCCCGTAGTCCAGCAGCTTGTCGGTGTCGCGCTGCAACACGCTGGTGTCCGGCCGGTGCTGCGGTGCGGCCGCTGCCACCCCCGTCGACAGCGCGACCCCGGACAGCGCCACCAGCGCGATCCACGTTCGTCTCATCACTCCCCCATCTCCAGGTGTTCGAGTGCTGTCGAGGTTAGGCAGGTTGGCGGGTGCGGGGCATCCTCCGCAGTGGTCGATCGCGGCTACCCCGCTGGGGGTAGCCGCGGCTACGCCCACGGGTTGGTGACCGCGCACCACCGCTGCGGCTACCGTGGGCAGGTGCGGGTGATCCTCAGGTCGGTGCTGGCCGACGTGGTGCTGGCGGTGGTGCTGACCGGCCTGTCCCTGGCCACGCTCGGCACGATGTCCACCGCCCGCGCCGACTGGCTGGGCTACCTGCTGGCCGCGCTGAGCATCGCACCGGTCGCCCTGCGCCAGCGCGCCCCGCTGACGATCACGCTGGTGATGTGCGGCGCGCTGGTCGCCTACCTGGTGCTGGGCTACGGGGACTTCCCCAGCGGCGGGGTGGGCCTGCTGATCGGCCTGTTCTCGGTGGCCGTGGTCCGGCCGTGGCCGATGACCCTGCTCGCGCTGCTGTCCGGGCTGAGCGTGGTGGTGGTCAGCTACTCCTCGGCGGGCGGCCACGTCGTGTGGCCGCAGGTCTGCACGGCCGTGGTGCACTGCCTGGCCGCCTGCGTGCTCGGTGAGAGCACCAAGCGCTGGTCACGGCGGGTGGAGGGGCTCGCGGAGCAGGCGGCTCGGGCCGTGGTCGAGGAACGGGGGCGCATCGCCCACGAACTGCACGACGTGGTGGCCCACCACATGTCGGTGATCTCTTTGCAGGCCGGGCTCGCCGAGTACGTGATCGACTCCGACCCGCGCGTGGCCCGCGAGGCCCTGGCCACGGTGGGCACCACCAGCCGCGAGGCCCTGGCCGAGATGCGCCGCCTGCTCGACGTGCTGCGCGTGGACCAGGCGGGTACCCTCAGCCCGCAGCCCGGACTGTCCGAACTGGACGGTCTGCTGGATCGCCTGCGCGGCACCGGGTTGCGGGTGGACCTCGCGGTCACCGGCACGCGGCGCCCGCTGCCACCGGGACCGGACCTGTGCGCGTACCGGGTCGCGCAGGAGTCGCTGACCAACGTGCTCAAGCACGCCGGACCGGCCACCGCCCGGCTGGACCTCGACTACGGGGAGCACACGCTGACCGTGAAGATCACCGACGACGGGCGGGGCGATGCCGCGGCCCACTCCGCGACAGCGCCCCGCGGCATCGCCGGGATGCGCGAGCGCACCGAGTTGTACGGCGGGGTGCTCACCGCGGGCCCGCGCCCCGAGGGCGGGTTCGCCGTGGTGCTGCGGCTGCCCTACGCGGAGGTGTCGTGACCACCCGGGTGCTCGTGGCCGACGACCAGGTCCTCATCCGCACCGGCCTGATCGCGCTGTTCGGGGCCGCGCCCGGGATCGAGGTGGTCGGCGAGGCCGAGAACGGCGCCCGCGCCGTGGAACTGGCCGCCGCCACCCGCCCCGAGGTGATCGTCATGGACATCCGCATGCCGGTGCTGGACGGCATCGCGGCCACCCAGCAGATCCTGGCCGCGCCCACCGAGCCACCCCCGCGCATCCTCGTGCTGACCACCTTCGACCTGGACGAGTACGTGTACCGCGCGCTGGGCGCCGGTGCGGCCGGGTTTCTGCTCAAGGAGACCCCGCCGGACCGGATCGTGGCCGCCGTGCACGCCGTGGCCGCGGGCGACGTGCTGATCACCCCGTCCATCACCCACCGCCTGGTGGAGACCTACTCCTTGCACCACAAGGTGAACGCCGTGGACCGCACCGTGCTGTCCGCGCTGACCGCGCGCGAGACCGAGGTGCTGCGGCTGGTCGCCAACGGGCTGAGCAACGCGCAGATCGCCCAGCGGCTGGTGCTCAGCGAGTCCACGGTGAAGACGCACGTCAAGAACCTGATGGGCAAGCTGGGGCTGAGCAGCCGGGCGCAGGCCGTGGTCGCGGCCTACGAGAGCGGGCTGGTCGTGCCCGGCTCCACCGTGTCGAACAGCGGGTCCACCCGGTAGGCGATCTGCTCGGTCATCACGATCGCGGTGTTACTGCGCAGCACGCCGGGGCAGGCCAGCACGGCGTCGAGCACCTCGTGCAGGTGGCCCGTGCTGCGCGCGACCACCCGCACCAGCAGGTCACCGGCACCGGCGATGCCGTGCGCCTCCAGCACGAACGGCACGGTCTTGAGCCCGGCCACCGCGCTGTGCAGCCGCCCCTGGGCCACCTCCAGCGTGACGAAGGCGGTGACCTCGAAGCCCATGGCCGACACGTCCACCGCCCGGCCCCGGTGGCCCACCACCTGCTCGCGTTCCAGCCGGTTCGCGCGGGCGTGCGCGGTGTTGCGCGCGATGCCCAGCAGGCTGGCCAGTTCGGTGACGCCGATCCGGGGGCGGCGCACCAGTTCGCGCAGGACCCGCAGGTCCAGGGTGTTCAAGGTCACCGTTCTGCTCACTTCCGCGCCGCGTTGATCCGTGATCCTGAGCATAACGCTCAATCTGATCACCAGGATATTGCGCATCGAGTGCCTTCGGGGTTGAACTCTGACCAAGATGCTCAAGCTCTGGAGGTCCAGGTGTCCACCACCACCCCCCTCACGGCCCGCGAGGGCCGGGTCATGCTCAGCGGGGTCCAGGCGCTGGGCCGCCTGCTGCTCGACCAGCACCGCGCCGACACCGAACGCGGCTGGCGCACCGCCGGGCTGGTCTCCGGCTACCGGGGCTCCCCGCTGGGCGGCCTGGACCAGCTGCTGGCCCGCAACGCGAAGCTGCTGGCCGAGCACGACATCAAGTTCATCCCCGGGGTGAACGAGGAGCTGGGCGCGACCGTGGTCTACGGCTCGCAGCTGGCCCAGCAGCTGCCCGATCCGAGCTACGAGGGCGTGTTCGGCCTCTGGTACGGCAAGGCCCCCGGGGTGGACCGCTCCGCCGACGCCTTCAAGCACGGCAGCTGGATGGGCACCACCCGGCGCGGCGGGGTGCTGGTGGTCGCCGGGGACGACCCCGCCTGCAAGTCCTCCACCCTGCCCTCGAACTCCACGATGGCGCTGGCCGAGTCGTTCATGCCCGTGCTCGCACCGTCCACCGTGGCCGAGGTGCTGCGGCTGGGCAGGCTGGGCGTGGAGATGTCACGCTACTGCGGCTCGTGGGTCGGCTTCACCGTGCTGACCAGCGTGGCCGACGCCTACGAGGCGGTCGACCTGGGGCAGGTGCCCACCGTGCGCGAGCCCGAGTTCAGCTGGCAGGGCCGCCCGTGGCAGCCCACGCACAAGCCCGGGGTCACCATCCCCGACGCCATCGCGATGGAACGCGAGGTGCTGGACGGCAGGCTGGCCGCCGCCGTGGCCTTCGCCAGGGCCAACGGGGTCAACGAGGTGTCCGGCGCGACTGGGCCGGCCAGGCTGGGGTTGCTCGCGGTCGGCCGCGCCTGGGTCGAGCTGCGCGAGGCGCTGGACCGGCTGGGCCTGGACGAGGACTCCTTGCCACGGCACGGGATCCGCGTGATGAAGCTGGCGCTGGTGCACCCACTGGACACCGAGGGCGTGCGCGAGTTCGCCGAGGGCCTGGACGAGCTTGTCGTCGTGGAGGACAAGCGCGCGTTCGTCGAGACCCAGGTGCGCGACGCCCTGTACGACCTGCCTCGGCGCCCGCGCGTGCTCGGCAAGACCGACACCTCGGGCCGCGAGCTGATCCCGGTGCACGGCGAACTCGACGCCGACCGGCTGGTCAAGGCCCTGTCGGACCTGCTGGTGGACCGGATCGGCGCGGAGCACCTGGACCTGTCGCACCGCTCGCTGCGGCCCAAGCGGCTGGCGCTGTCGCTGAGCCCGGTCAGCCGCACCCCGTTCTTCTGCTCGGGCTGCCCGCACAACCGGTCCACCGTGGTGCCCGAGGGCTCGCTCGCGGGCGCGGGCATCGGCTGCCACGCGATGACCACCTTCATGGACCGCAGCCTTGGCATGACGCAGATGGGCGGGGAGGGCGTGACCTGGGTCGGCGCCGCCCCGTTCAGCGGCACCGGCCACATGTTCCAGAACCTCGGTGACGGCACGTTCTTCCACTCCGGCAGCCTGGCGATCCGGCAGGCCGTGGCGGCGGGCACGAACATCACCTTCAAGTTGCTCTACAACAGCGCGGTCGCGATGACCGGCGGCCAGGACGCCGACGGGGCCGTGGACCCGATCGGGGTCACGCACATGCTGCACGCCGAGGGCGTGGCGGGCATCGTCGTGGTGACCGACGAACCGGGCAAGTACCCGCGCGCGACCGCTTGGGCACCAGGGGTTCGCGTGCGGCACCGGGACGATCTCGAAGCGGTGCAACGGGAACTGCGCGAGCGGCCGGGCACCACGGTCATCCTGTACGACCAGGCGTGCGCGGCGGAGACCCGGCGCAAGCGCAAGCGGGGCAAGGCACCCGAGCCCGCCAAGCGCGTGCTGATCAACGAGGCGGTGTGCGAGGGCTGCGGGGACTGCGGGCGCAAGTCGAACTGCCTGAGCGTGGAGCCGGTGGACACCGAGTTCGGCCGCAAGACCCGCATCGACCAGACCTCCTGCAACAAGGACTTCTCCTGCCTGCTCGGCGACTGCCCGTCGTTCCTGACGGTGCTGCCGGGTGAGGTGGCGCGGGCCAGGGTCCGGGCGCCCCAGCTGCCCGCGGACCAGCCCGAGCCGACGGCCCGTCCAGTGGCGGCCAACGTGGTGCTGGTCGGCGTCGGTGGCACCGGGGTTGTCACCGCGAACCAGGTGCTGGCCACCGCGGCGCTGCTGGACGGGCTGGACGCCCGCTCGCTGGACCAGACCGGGCTGAGCCAGAAGGCCGGTGCCGTGGTCTCGCACCTGCGGGTCGGGCCCTCGCTGGGTGAGCGGCCCGGGTTCGTCGGCGAGGGCGGCGCCGACGCCTACCTCGCATTCGACGCGCTGGCCGCCACGGCACCGGCCAACCTGGCGCGGTGCTCGCCCGTGCGCAGCACCGCCGTGGTGTCCACCAGCGAGGTGCCCACCGGCCGCACCGTGACCGATCCGCACGCGGTGTTCCCCGAGGGCGGGTCGCTGCTGGCGGCGATCACCGAGCGGACCAGGGCCGAGCGCCTGCTCAGCTTCGACGCGCTGGCACTGGCCGAGCAGCTGTTCGGCGCCACCACCGCGGCCAACTTCCTGGTCATCGGCGCGGCCTACCAGGCCGGGCTGCTGCCCATCAGCGCCGCCGCCATCGAGCGAGCCATCGAGATCAACGGGGTGGGCGTGGCCACCACCACGCAGGCCTTCCGCGCGGGCCGCCAGCTCGTGATCGACCCGAGCTGGCCGTCCTCAGTGGACGAACAGCCCGCCGAGGTCACCGAGCTGGCCCGCGCCCAGCGCCACCTTGGCGCGGCAAGGGAACTGCTCGCCGCGCACGCCCTGCGCGGTGAGCTGCTGCGGATCACCGAGCTGCGGGTGGCCGACCTGATCGGCTACCAGGACGAGCGCTACGCCAGGCGGTACCTGGAAGTGGTGGCCTCGGTGGCCGCCGACTCCGTGCCGCTGGCCGAGGCGGTGGCCCGCAACCTGTACAAGCTGATGGCCTACAAGGACGAGTACGAGGTGGCCCGCCTGCACCTGGACCCGGAGCTGCACCGGCAGACCGAGCAGCGCTTCGGTCGCGGCGCACGGGCCAAGTACCTGCTGCACCCGCCGATCCTGCGCGCGCTGGGCATGCGGCGCAAGATCGCGCTGGGGCGCACCGCCCGCCCGGTGTTCACGGCGCTGCGGTCGATGCGCCGCCTGCGCGGCACCAGGCTCGACGTGTTCGGCTACGCGCACCTGCGCAGGGTGGAGCGCGAGCTGGTCGAGGAGTACCTCGGGGTGGTGCGGCGGCTGCGTGGTGCGGACGAGGCGCTGGCGTTGCGCATCGCGGAACTGCCGGACCTGGTCCGCGGCTACGAGGAGATCAAGCTGGACTCGGTGCGCCGCTACCGGTCCGAGCTGGCCGGGCTGCTGGCCGAGCTGGACCGCGCCCCGGTCGGCGCCAGGGGCTGATAGTCCTTGAGCCGCACCATGTTCGCCGTCTTGTCCATGCCACCGATGATCGCGTTGCGCCAGGGCATGTACGGCAGGGCCCGCATGAACAGCTCGCGGGCCGCGATGCCGAATCTGCTCGCGGGCAGGAAGGCCTTGGTGCCGCCCGGCATCGGCTTCTGCGCCTCGCGCACATAGTCGCGCATGATCTCGTCGTAGGCGGGGAACGCCACTCGGTGGTCCCCGCCCGCGGCGGCCAGCTCACCGGCGAGCACGTACGCCCCGACCATGGCCAGGCTGGTGCCCATGCCGATCGACCCGGCCGACGCGGCGTCGCCCAGCAGCGCGACCCGGCCCCGGCTGAAGCCGTCCAGCCGGACCCGTGCGGCGCGGGCGAAGTAGAAGTCCGGGTCGGCGTGCATGGCCCGCAGCATCGCGGGCACCTGCCAGCCCTCACCGGCGAACCGCTCGGCGATGATGCGCTTGCCCGCCGTCTCGTCACGGCGGTCGTAGCTGAGGTCGGGCTCGCTGAAGAAGAACATCGCGCGGGCGTCCCCGTTGTCCCCCACCGGGTACAGGGCGGCGGACCGGCCCAACTCGCCCTTGCGCCGCGCGGGCATGGCGTGGAACTGGTGCCAGCCGCCCAGGTCGATCTCCGAGCGCATGGCGAAGATCGCCACGTAGTGGCCGTCGTTGTCCAGGTAGCGCTCGTGCGGGCCGAACGCCAGCGAGCGCACGTTCGAGCGCACCCCGTCCGCGCCGACGACCAGGTCGAACACCCGAGGGGCCGCGTGCCGGAACTCCACGCGCACCCCGTCGGGCCGCTCGGTCAGCGCCGTGATCGTGTCGTCGAACAGGTACTCGGTGCGGTCCTTGCCCGCCCGGTACAGGATGTCCACCAGGTCGCTGCGCAGGATCTCGATCTCGGCGATGGGGCCACCGGAGTCGCCGTGCAGTTCGGTGCCCATCTCGGCCCGCCTGCGGCCGTCCCGGTCCACGTAGCACATGCCCCGCACCCCGGTGTGCCGCCCGCGGACCTCGGGCAGCACCCCCATGCGCTCGGCCACCTCGCGGGCGGTGCCGCGCAGGTCGATGGCCTGTCCCCCGGCACGCGGGGCGGGCGCCCGCTCGACCACGGTCGGTTCGAAGCCGTACTGGGCCAGCCAGTAGGCGAGCGCGGGTCCGGCGATGCTCGCCCCGGAGATCAACACTGTCTTCCGCATGAGGTCCTCCCCCGTCGGGTCTGTACGGTGTACATACTGCGCAATACACTGTTGAGCAGCAAGGAATTGGTGCCATGCACTAGTGCACCAAGATGCCACCTGCGCCGATGGACGGCGCCAGGCCAGTGCACTAGTGCACCGAGGGAGGACTCAGTGCCCGCAGCGGACTCGCCCTACGCCCGCATCGTCGCCGAACTGCGCCAGCGCATCGCCTCGGGCGAGCTGCGCCCCGGCGACCGGGTGCCCTCCACCCGGCAGATCACCCAGCGCTGGGGGGTCGCGATGGCCACCGCCAGCAAGGTGCTCGCCGAACTGCGCCAGCGCGGGCTCGTCCGGGTCGAGCCGGGCGTGGGCACCGTGGTCCTCGGCAGGCCCGGCCAGCGCGACCGCGCCCCCGGCCAGGAGGTGACCACCGAGCTCGTGGTGCACACCGCCATCCGCATCGCCGACGAGGAGGGGCTGGCCGCCCTGTCCATGCGCCGGATCGCCACCGAGCTGGGCGTGGCCACCATGTCGCTGTACCGCCACGTGCCCAGCAAGGACGAACTGGTCGTGCTGATGGTGAACACGGTCTTCGGCGAGATCGAGTACCCGAGGGTGCCGCCGCGCGGCTGGCGCCCCCGCCTCGAACTGGCCGCACGCGAGCAGTGGGCCGTGTACCGGCGGCACCCGTGGCTGGCCCCGGTCATGTCGATGAGCAGGCCGCTGGTCGCGCCGAACGCGATCGCGCAGACCGAGTGGGTCCTGGGCGCCCTGCGCAACCTGGGGCTGGGCACCGAGGACACCATGTACGTGACGATCATGCTGTTCAGCCACGTGCGGGGCACCGCGATCAACCTGGAGTTCGAGTCCGAGGCCGTGCGCGAGACCGGCATGACGGTGGACGACTACATCGACACCAAGCTGCCCGCCATGGGGGAACTGGCCGGTTCCGGGCGGTTCCCGCTGTTCGCCGAGCTGACCGGCAACGAGTTCGACTACGACCTGACCAGGCTGTTCGAGTTCGGCCTCACCCGGATGCTCGACGGGCTCGCCACCTGGCTGGACCAGCTGTGAGCCTCCCTCAGGCCGCTACCTTTGGCGGCTGGATTTTCAATCACGTTCGCGATTGACTGAGGGGCATGTCCTCGCGCCACGCCGTGCCCGTCGCCGTGCTCGTGACCGGTCTGCTGCTCACCGCCTGTGGCACCAGCACACCAGCCGCCGCACCCAGGACAGCCTCCGACCCCATGGTCACCGACGAGGTCGCGCACATCAGCCGCCAGGACCTGCGCCAGCGCATGGCCGACCACTCCATCACCGTGATCGACACGCTGCCCGCCGACATGCACCGCGGCTCGCACCTGCCCGGTTCGATCAACATCCCCGGCTTCCCGTACAACATCGCGGCCAAGTCCACCGACGACCTCGCCCCGAAGCTGGTGCCCGACAAGTCCACGCCGGTCGCCCTGTACTGCATCAACCCGCCCTGCCGCAACAGCGAGTTCGTCGGGCGGGAGATGGTGAAACTGGGCTATACCAAGGTCACCAAGTACGCCGAGGGCATCGACGACTGGGTCAAGGCCGGTCTCCCGCTGGAGGGCGAGTCCGCGGGGCACTGACCGGGGCCCTCACGGCAGCAGGTAACCGAGCACGCCTTCCTTGACGTTCTTGGGGCCCTCGCAGTCGGCACTGAGCGAGTCGAAGTGGTTGCCGCCCTGGTTGCACCGGTACAGCGGCACGCTGTGGGTGTCGGCGGGCGGCTGGGCGAAGGCGTAACCGAGCAGGCCGACCACCTGCTGGCCCTCGCACTTGCCGGTCTGGTCCACGGAGGTGAACCGCTCACCGGCGCCGACCTTGCAGGAGTAGACGGCCCTGGTGCCGGGCTCGGCGGTGGCGAGCAGCGCACCGAGCGGGCCTTCCGCGCTGAACCCGGCGGGGGTCGGCACGCGGCTCGTCCCGCTGAAGTGCCAGCCGCTGGCTTGGCTGCGGTACCGGGTCAGCACCGCCCGGGTGTGGGTCGGGGTCGTGCTGGGCGGGGCGACCACGGCCGAGGACCTCACCGTGCTGGTGGTCGTGGTAACGGCTGACGAGCTGGTTGGCGTTACCGGGCTGGCACTCGACGCCGAGGTGGTGGACACGACCTCACCCGCGGAGGCGATGCCCTGCTGGGGACTGGGCTGGAACAGGAACACCGCGGCCACGGCCACGCCGACGACCAGCGCGGCGGCACCACCGACGAGCAGCAGACGGCGGGGCGGGCGAGCGGGCGCGGGCTCGTCCTCGAACTGCCAGGGCGCACTGGGCCGGGTCGTGCCACCGGGCAACGCGAGCACCTGAACGGTCTGCTCACCGGCAGCGGACAGCAGCTGCCGCACCTGCGTGGCGGTGAGCCGCTGCTCGGGCGACTGGGTGAGCAGCCCCATGACCACGCTGGCCATCGGCCCGGAGCAGCGCTCCAGCCGGGGCTCCTCGTACATGATGGCGTGCATGGTGGCGGCGGTGGTGTCGCGCTGGAACGGCGCGCGCCCCTCCACGGCGTGGAACAGGGTGGCGCCCAGGGCCCACAGGTCGGCGGCGGGCGAGGGACCGGCCCCTCGGAACAGCTCGGGCGCCATGTAGCCGGGCGAGCCCATGATCGCGCCGCTGGCGGTCTGGTTCGGGTCGTCCAGCGCGCGGGCGATGCCGAAGTCGGCCAGCTTGACCCGGCCGTCCCCCAGCACCATCACGTTGCTGGGCTTGACATCGCGGTGCACGATCCCCGCGTTGTGCGCGGTCTGCAACGCGGCGAGCAGGCGCAGGCCGATGGCGGCCACCCGGTCCGCCGACAGCGCGCCCTCGGCGGCCATCACCTCGGCCAGGGTCGGCGCCCGCACCAGCTCCATCACCACGTAGGTGACGCCCTGGTCGACCAGCACGTCGTACACGGTGACCACGCCGGGGTCGTTCAGCCTGCCCGCGGTCCGCGCCTCGCGCAGCACCCGCTCGCTGCCACCGGAGGGCACGGCCAGCTCCTTGAGCGCGACCTCCCGGTCGATGACCTGGTCGTGCGCCCGCCACACCACGCCCATGCCGCCGCGGCCCAGCTCACCGAGCACCCGGTACCTGCCGGCAACCAGCCGTGTTGACCCGTGCACCGAGCGTCCCCCCATCCGGCGTACCCCAATCGCCGGGGCATCGTAGCGGGCTGTGACCGGCCTACCTGCGGGGATCTCCACAAGACCTTCACAGGTTCCGCCCGGCTCCTCCACGACCGCTGCCTAGAGTCGGCGTCATGCACGAGGGACAACGGCGGGTGTTGGTGGTCGAGGACGAGCTGACCATCGCCGAATCAGTGGCCGCCCGGCTGCGCGCCGAGGGCTTCGCCGTGGACCTGGCGCACGACGGCCCCGCGGCCGTGGCCGCCGCCGCGCGGCTGAGCCCGGACCTGGTCGTGCTCGACGTGATGCTGCCCGGGTTCGACGGGCTGGAGGTGTGCCGCCGCATCCAGGCCGAGCGCCCGGTGCCGGTGCTCATGCTGACCGCCCGCGACGACGAGATGGACCTGCTGGTCGGCCTGGCCGTCGGCGCCGACGACTACCTGACCAAGCCCTTCTCCATCCGCGAGCTGGCGGCCAGGGTGCACGCGCTGCTGCGCAGGGTGAGCCGGGCGGCGCCGCCCCCGCAGCGCATCGTGCTGGGCGAGCTGGAGATCGACCCGGTGGAGCGGCGGGTGACCCGCGCGGGCACCGAGGCGCACCTGACGCCGACCGAGTTCGAGCTGCTGGTGCACCTGGCGGGCAGGCCGCGCGCGGTGCAGGCCCGCGAGCGGCTGCTCACCGAGGTGTGGGGCTGGGCCGAGTCCTCCGGCACGCGCACGGTGGACAGCCACATCAAGGCGTTGCGGCGCAAGCTCGGCGCGGACCTGATCCGCACCGTGCACGGGGTCGGCTACGCCCTGGAGGTGCCCAGGTGACGCGGTTCGCCGACTGGCTGTCCGAGTGGCTGCCGCGCCCGCTGGACCCGGTGCGCTCGATCAAGATGAAGCTGGGCCTGACGGTGGTCGGCTCCGGCCTGGCGGCGCTGGCGTTCTTCTGGTGGCAGATCGGCTGGCTGCCGCCGACCACCTCGGTGATCGCCATCGCCATCGCGCTGGCCACCTCGCAGGTGCTGGCGCACGGCATGACCCGGCCGCTGCGCGCGATGACCACGGCCGCCCGCGCGCTGGCGCAGGGCGACTACCGGCGCCGGGTCCGGGCGACCGCACGGGACGAGGTGGGCGTGTTGGCCAAGGCGTTCAACCAGATGGCCGCCGACCTCGGCGACGCCGACCAGCAGCGGCGGGAGCTGATCGCCAACGTCTCGCACGAGCTGCGCACGCCGATCAGCGCGTTGCGGGCCGTGCTGGAGAACGTGGTCGACGGGGTGACCCCGGCCGACCCGGCGACCATGCGCACCGCGCTCGCCCAGACCGAACGGCTGGGCAGGCTGGTCACCGAACTGCTCGACCTGTCCCGGATGGAGGCGGGCGTGCTGCCGCTGCGGCGCGAGGAGTTCGCGCTGCGCCCGCTGCTGGACGAGGTGGTGGCCGAGGCGCGGGTGGCCGCACCCGCCTGCCGGTTCACCGTGCGGGTGGATCCGCCGCAGGCCACCGTGCACGCCGACCGGGGCAGGCTGCACCAGGTCGTGGTGAACCTGCTGGACAACGCCGCCCGGCACGGCCCGGCGGGCGGTGAGGTGCGGGTCCGCGCCGAGCAGGCCGAGGGCGGGCTGTCCATCGAGGTGCTCGACGAGGGGCCGGGCATCGCCCCGGCCGACCGGGCCCTGGTGTTCGAGCGGTTCACCCGCGGCGAGCGGGCCCAGGGCGGCGGCACCGGCCTGGGGCTGGCGATCGCGCGCTGGGCGGTGGACCTGCACGGGGGCACGATCGCCGTGGTGGAGCCCGAGAACTCCGGCTGCCGCATCCGGGTCACGCTCCCGAACTGACATTCACGTTCCTGCCACCGTCCCCGCCATTGGCGCGGATGGCGATGACGCACACCCTGGAGAGAGAAGTGACGATGGTGCACGTCCCCCGCTGGCAGCTCGTCCGGGCCAGACCCGAGGTGCTCGCCGCCGCGGCGCTCGCCGGAGTCGTGGCGGCGACCGCCCTGCGGCTGGACCGGCCCGGCATCGGCTGGCTGATCGCGATGACCGGCGTGGTGATCGCCGTGGCAGCGGTGGCCGTGCGGCAGGACCGGCCGCTGGACTGGCCCTGGGCGCTGGCCGCGGTGGCGCTGATGGGTGTCGGCACGGTCCGTGCGGCGGAGTGGCTGTTCGTGTTGTGCGCGCTGGCCTCCTGCGGATCGCTCTCGCTTGCGGTCACCCGGGTCCGCACCCTGCACGGGATCCTGCTCGGCGGCATGGCGATCCCGTTCGCCTCGCTGTCCGGCCTTGGCTGGGTCGGGCGGGGACTGGCCGCGCTCGGCAGGCGGTCGGGACATCGGGTGAACCCACGGCTGGTGGCCTCGGTGGCGGTGAGCCTCGGACTGCTGGTGGTGTTCGGCGCGCTGTTCGCCGGGGCCGACGCCGCGTTCGCCGAGTTGCTGCTCAGCGCCGTGCCGAAGGTCGACGGGGGCAACACCTTCCTGTGGCTGTTCCTGTTCCTGGCGGTCGGCCTGTCCACGGTCGGCGCCTGCTACCTGCTGGCCGTGCCGCTGCCTGCGGTCAACCAGTCCTCACCGGCGCGTAGTTCCCTGCGCCGCCTGGAGTGGGCGCTGCCGGTCGGCGCGCTGGTCCTGCTGTTCGCCGCCTTCGTCGCGGTGCAGATCGTCACCTTGTTCGGCGGCAGCCAGTACGTGCTGCGCACCGCGAACCTGTCCTATGCCGACTACGCGCGAGGCGGCTTCTGGCAGCTGGCCGCGATCACCGTGCTGACCCTGGTGGTGATCGCGGTCGTGGCCCGGCTGGCGCCTCGTGAGACCGAGAGGGACCGCCTGTGGCTGCGAATCCTGCCCGGTGCGCTCGCCGTGCTGACCCTCGTGGTCGTCGCCTCGGCGCTGACCCGCATGTGGGCCTACCAGGAGGCGTACGGCTTCACCGTGATGCGGCTGCTCGTGCAGACCTGCGAGCTGTGGCTGGGCGCGGTCTACCTGCTCGTGCTGGCGGCCGGGGTCCGGCTGCGTGGCCAGTGGCTCGCGCAGGCGGTTGTCGGCACGGCGGTCGCCGCCCTGCTCGGACTTGCCGCGATCAACCCGGAACGGCTCATCGCCGAGCAGAACATCGCGCGCTCAGTGCACAACCACGTGCTGGACTCGTACTACCTCGGCGGCCTGTCCACCGACGCCGCGCCCGCACTGGCCACTGTGGACGCCCCCTGGGCGCGGTGCCGCCTGCACGGCATGGCGCGCGACGTGCTGGAGGAGGACTGGCGCAGCTGGAACCTCAGCCGCTCGGCGGCCCGCGAGCAGGTGCTGGACGCGCGGTGCTGACTCAGAGGTAGCGGATCAGCAGCCCGCCCGCCAGCACGAAGAACACCAGGATCACCAGCGTGCTGCTGGACTCCCCGGAGGAGCTGGTGATCACCTGGTCCACCACCCCGGTCAGCCGCACCCCGCAGTCGGCGGTGATCGTGTGCCGTCCCGCCTGGATGCGGCTGAACTCCACGGGCGCGGTGAACCGGCCCGCGTCGTCGGCCACGGCGTTGCCGACCTGCTCGCCCTCGGCGGTCAGGATCACCGCATGCCCTGGCGTGCAACCGGTTCCGCTGGCCGACAGCGGCTGGCCGGGCTGCACGCTGCCGTGGTCGAGCACGAGCCCGCCGCCGGTCGGCTCGGGCACGTCGGTGATGGACGGTGGGGTCGAAGTGGACGGTGTCGTGCTGCTCGTCGTCGGCGGGGTCGTGATCGTTACGGGTGTTGTCGTGGTCGTCGCGGGCGGTTTCGTGGTGAGGACCGCGGTGGTGGTCGGCGGCGGGGTCGTCGTGGTCGTCGTCGGCGGCGGGGTGGTGCTGGTCGGCGTGCTGCCGGTGACGACGAAGCGCGAGCCGCTGGTTTCCTTGCCGCACACCGCACCCACCTCGTAGACCCCCGGCTTGGCATCCGCGGGCACGGTGGCGCCGACCGAACCGGCGGTACCCGGGCTGCCGTTCACCAGCGGTGCGCCCGCCCAGGTGAAGCTGATGACCCGGCACTGGGTGAACCCGCTCCAGCTGATGGTGAAAGCACTTCCCGCCGGGCCACTGGAAGGTTTCAGCCCCATCGTCGGCGCGGCCCAGGCCAGCGGTGCGGCACCGAGCCCGATGCCCACGCAGAGCAGTGCGACCGTCACCGTCCGGCGAACCATGCCCATCACCACATCCGTCGATCGAAGGAGACCGCGACTGGTTGTAGCATTCCCGACCAGTCGCGCCTGCCCAACCGGGGGTTTCCCATGGGACGTCTCATCGCCGCAGTGGTTGCCCTCGTCACGGTCCTCGGCCTGGCGGGTGCCGCACCCGCGCTCGCGGACGGCTCCGAGGAGCCGCCGCGACTGGGCGTCACGATCAACGGCCAGGACATCGCGGGCCGCACCGTGGCGATCAACCCCACGCAGTCCGCCGAGCTGATGATCACCGTGTCCAACGGCTCGGACGTGCCGCGCAAGGTGCGCAGCGTACGGCTGTCGGGAACGGCGCTGGCGCTGACCTTCTTCGCCTACGACACCCTGGTCCCCTTCGACGTGCCCGCGCACGGCCGGGTCACCAGGACCTTCAGCCTGGACATGGCCGACCTGGACGGGCAGGCGATCGGCCTGCTGCCCGGCACGGTGGAGGTGTTCGACGCCCAGCGCACCCTGCTGGCCAGCACCAGCACCACCACCGACGTGCAGGGCTCGATCCGTTCGGTGTACGGGGTTTTCGGCATCGCCGTGCTGGTGCTGACCATCGTCGCCTGGCTGACCGCACTGCTCGCGCTGGCCAGGCACCGGCTGCCCGCCAACCGCTGGCGGCGCGCGCTGCGCTTCCTGCCCGCCGGGGTCGGCACCGGGCTGGTCGCCGTGATCACCTTGTCGGTGCTGCGAATCGTGCCGCCCGCACCCCTGATCGAGCTGCCGGTGATCGGCGGTACCACCGCCGTGGGCCTGCTGCTCGGCTACCTGACCCCGCACCCCGTCGCCGATCCCGAGAGGCTGCCCGCATGACGGCTCCGGCCAACCTGATCGCAGCGCTGCCCCAGTACGCGCTGGGCGGCAAGATCGGCTCCGGCGGCATGGGCGTGGTCTACGCCGGGGTGCACCGCTCGCTGGGCCGCCAGGTCGCGGTCAAGCAGCTGCCCGGCGAGCTGGTGGACAAGCCGGGCATGGACGAGCGCTTCGACCGCGAGGCCAAGGTGCTGGCCAGCCTGGACCACCCGCACATCGTGCCGGTCTACGACTACGTGCGCACCGGGCACGACCGCCTGCTGGTGATGGAGAAGCTCGACGGGGCAACGGTGTTCGAGCGCTACCACGGCGGGGGCTTCACCCCGGAGCAGTCCTGCGCCATCGCGCTGGCCACCCTCGCCGGGCTGCACGCCGCGCACACCGCGGGGGTGCTGCACCTGGACGTGAAGCCGAAGAACCTGTTGTTCACCAGGCAGGGCGTGCTCAAGGTGGCCGACTTCGGCATCGCGCAGGTGATCAGCGAGGGCGCCACCCTGGTCACCCACGGCGGCGAGGTGCTCGGCACCCCGGCCTACATCTCCCCGGAGCAGGCCTCGGGCAACCCGCTGACCCCGGCCGCCGACGTGTACTCCACGGGCACGGTGCTGTACGAACTGCTGTCCGGCACGCTGCCCTTCGACAGCTCGCGCGGGGCGCTGAGCATGATGCGCCAGCACATCTTCGGCGAGCCGCAGCAGATCACCGGTGTGCCGGAACCGATCGCGCGCGTGGTGATGCGCAGCATCGCCCGCGAGACCCAGGACCGCTACCGCGACGCCGAGGCGTTCGCCGCCGACCTCGCGAGCGCGGCCACCACGGCGTTCGGGCCTGGCTGGCTGGAGCGCTCCGGTGTGCCCGTGCACCTGTCCGCCCGCGTGCTCGGCGGCCAGCGCAGCCCGGCACCGCCCAAGACCCTCGCCGGACCTCCGGTGCGGCTGGCCCGGCGCCGCCGCGCGCTGGTCCCGGCGTTGATCTCCGCCGCCGCACTGCTCGTGCTGGCCGTTGTCGCTTTCGCAGCGCCGAAGTCCTTGCCGCACAACGAGAGCAGCACGCTTTTGGTCAACGGCGCACCGGTGGGCCAGGGCGTCACCATCGACCTGAGCAGCCCGGTGGTGATCGACGGGGCGTTCACCCCGGGTGCGCCGGTGGAGGTGCGGCTGGCCCTGTCGGCCGCCGGGATCACCTTGAGCACGGCCGAGCCCCGCACCGTCACGCTGAGCCCGGACGGGCTGTTCGAGGCGAGCATCGAGCTCTCCCCCGCCGCCCGGTGGATCATCGGCGGCACGGTCACCGGGCAGATCTCCGTTGCCCGCCTTGGCGAACCGACCGTCACCCGCGCGTTCACCGCCACCGCCAAGCAGACCCCGATCGCCAGCGCGATGGGCGGCGGGGCCGTGCTGTTCGGCCTGTTCGCCCTGGCCTACGTGGAGTCCCTGCTGCGCGGGGTGCGCCGGGGCCGCCGCAGTGCGTCCACTGTGGTCGGTGCCGTGCCGCTGGGCGCGGTGTTCGGCGCGGCCGTGTGGCTGGTAGTCACCGTGCTGACCCAGCGCGAGCCCGCCGAGCTGTTCGGGCTCGGCTGCGCGGCGGCCGGGGTCCTCGCCGCCGTGTCCCTGGTGATCGCCACCCAGCGGGCGTCCAGTTAGGACAGCGGGAGCAGGAACTCCACCGTGCTGACCTGGACCGGGCTGAAGCCCAGGCTGGTCAGCGCCCGCGCGAGCTGCTCGTCCTCGGTGGCCGCGAAGGTCTCCGCGAACTGCACCTCGGAGTGCTCGGCCTTCAGCTTGGTCAGCACGGCGGAGACCAGCGCCGCCAGTTCCTCGGTCGTGCCCTCGCCATCGCGGTTGTGCACCAGGCTGGCGGTGTCGCCCTCGACCTCGACCCCGTACTCGGCGTACAGCTCGCCCTCGGCGTCGTTGAGCCCCAGGAAGAAGCTGAACTCCCCGCTGTCCTCGGGGATCGGCAGCTCCACCACGGCGCCGGAACCCTGCGGGGTCCACTCCGCGAGCAGGTCGGCCTGCCAGGTGCGGCCCAACTCCTCGCCCTGGGTGGCGCCCAGCTCGGCGAGCGCCTGCGCCGTGCCCTCGTCCTGCTCGGCGATCCAGCGCAGCACCGTGCCGCCCGCCTCCCGCGCCAGCCCCGCGGCCTCGCGCATCAGCGGCACCAGGTTGTCGGTCGTCACGTCCGGCACCGCGATGATCTTCAGCGCCGGGTCCTCGGCGCCCAGGTCGATCAGGATCACCGAGCCGGTGATCTGCTCCCCCTCGGTCTCCAGCACGGTCGCGACCGCGCCGTTGGGCCAGAGGTCCAGTTCGATGAGTTCTTCGGTGGACTCGCGGTGGATCTCGATGCTGGTGCTCACTGTCGCGATTGTGTCACACCCCGAGCACCAGACCGCTCGTCGGCACGCCGGTGCCCGCCGTCACCAGCACGTGCCGAACCCCGTTCACCTGATTGACCGAGTCACCGCGCACCTGTCGCACCGCCTCGGCGATGCCGTTCATGCCGTGGATGTAGGCCTCGCCGAGCTGCCCGCCGTGCGGGTTGACCGGCAGCCGCCCGTCCAGCCCGATGCCCTGCTCGGCGAGGAAGTGCCGCGCCTCACCCCGGCCGCAGAAGCCCAGTTCCTCCAACTGGATCAGCACGTACGGCGTGAAGTGGTCGTACAGCACGGCCACGTCCACATCGGACGGTTCGAGCCCGGACTGGCGCCACAGCTGCCTGCCGACCAGGTTCATCTCCGGCAGCGCGGCCAGGTCCTCGCGGTAGTAGCTGGCCATCACGTACTGGTCCGGACCGCTGCCCTGCGCGGCGGCGCGGACCAGCACGGGTGGCCGCGGCAGGTCGCGCGCACGGGAAGTGCTTGTCACCACAAGGGCCACGGCCCCGTCGCTCTCCTGGCAGCAGTCGAGCAGGTGCAGCGGCTCGGTGATCCAGCGCGAGTTCTGGTGCTCGGCCAGGGTGATCGGCCGCCCGTGGAACCAGGCGCGCGGGTTGCTCGCGGCGTGGGCGCGCATCGTGACCGCCACCCGGCCGAAGTCCTCGCTGGTGGCCCCGTACTCATGCATGTACCTGCGCGCGACCATCGCCACCGTGCCCGCGGGCGTGCCCAGCCCCATCGGGTAGGACCAGCTGTTCTCCACGGTCAGCGCGGCGGCGGTGGACACCCGGCCGAAGCGGTGCCCGGACCGCTCGTTGAAGGCCCGGTAGCAGAGCACCACCTCGGCGGCCCCGGTGGCCACGGCCATCGCCGCGTGCTGCACGGTCGCACAGGCCGCGCCGCCGCCGTAGTTGACCCGGCCGAAGAAGCGCAGCTCAGGCACGCCCAGTTCGCGGGCCAACGCGATCTCCGAGTTCGTGTCCATGGTGAAGGACACCATGCCGTCCACATCGGACGGTTTCAGTCCGGCGTCGGCCAGCGCGGACAACGCCGCCTCGGCCGCGAGCCGGAGTTCGCTGCGACCCGAGTCCTTGGAGAACTCGGTCGCGCCGATCCCGGCGATCGCCGCGCCCTTCACGGCAGCACCACCCGGACCGTGCCCGTGACGTGGTCGCCCATGCTGTTGCGGCCCACGACCTCCACTGTCGTCACACCGTCCGAAGTGGACACGGCGCGCCCGCTGAACACCAGCGTGTCGTAGGCGTAGCAGGGCACCCCGAGCCGAATGGACAC
Source organism: Kutzneria viridogrisea DSM 43870 (assembly GCF_000525635.1). Taxonomy (NCBI): domain Bacteria; kingdom Bacillati; phylum Actinomycetota; class Actinomycetes; order Pseudonocardiales; family Pseudonocardiaceae; genus Kutzneria; species Kutzneria viridogrisea. Next base: position 3,444,999 of record NZ_CP007155.1, on the reverse strand, counting down.
GCCGCGCACCAGCGCGCCCGGCCCCGCCCAGTCGGTGACGAACCGCTGCACGAGTCCGGTCGTGGTCAGGATGTTCAGGAAGATGTCCTTGGAGCCGCGGGCGATCGCCCGGTCACGGTCGTGGTGCACGTCCTGGAAGTCCCTGGTGGCCAAGGCAGTGCTCACGATGAACGTCGGCGTCACCTCGACGCGCAGCTCGGGCAGCACGGTCATCGCGCCTCCCACACCGGCAGCACGAACTCGCCGACGGGCCGGAACCCGACCCGCACCGGCAACCCGACCCGCACCTCGTCCGGCGGCACACCAACGAGTTCGCCCAGCATGCGCACCCCTTCCGACAGTTCGACCAGCGCCACCACGTACGGCAGCTCGCGCCCCGGTACCGGCGGGTGGTGGTGCACGACGTAGCTGAACACCTCGCCGAGGCCGGTCGCCACGACGTAGCCCGGGTCCAGCGCGTTGCAGCGCGGGCACATCGGGCCGGGCGGGTGCCGCACTACACCGCAGGCCGAGCACCGCTGGACGCGCAGCTCACCGAGTTTCGTGCCCTGCCAGAAGAACTCCGTGTCCCGGCTCACGGTGGGCTGGAGGGCCGAAGCCGTGCTCTTGTTGCCCGGCTTGAACTTCAGGATGCGGAACAGCATCTCGGCGACCGGCTCGTCACCGACGAACCAGGTGCTGCGCGTGGTCACGAACCAGCCCTCACCCAGCGCCGTGCGCTTCGGGCCGACCACCGCGTCCAGGACGCTGCTGACCGACACGTGCTCGCCGGGACGCAGGTACCGGTGGTAGGTCTGCTCGCAGTTGGTGGCGACCACGGAGGTGTACCCGGCCTCGTCCAGGACCGCGCTCATCGCGGCGAGCGGGTCGTGCTCCTCGGCGGCGGGGTGCAGTCCGCGCATCGTCCACACCTGCACCATCGCGGGCGGGGCCAGCTCGGGGTAGGCGGAGTTGCCGTCCCCCAGCGCCTCCGTCCAGTTGTTGATCATGGCCGGGTTGACGGCGTCCCGCGCTGGCCGGCGCGGACTCGGCCCCAGCGCGGCGATGCGCTCCGCCTCGTCGGTGATCATCGGGGCACCCTGGGCAGGCCCAGACCGGCACTGGCGATCAGCTCGCGCTGGACCTCGTCCACCCCGCCGCCGAAGGTCAGCACCAGGTTGCGCTTGGCCTGCACGTCCAGCCAGTGCGCCAGCTCCGCGGTGTCCGGCTCACCGGGGTCGCCGTGCCTGCCGACCAGCTCCTCCAGCGCGGCGGTGATCACCTGCACCCGGTTGGCCGCGAACACCTTGGTGGCCGAGGCGTCGGCGATCCGCACGGTGTCGGTGGCGGCGACCTGCCAGTTCAGCAACTCGTTGACGTGCAGGCACGCGGCGGTCCTGGCCAGGGTGCGGCGCACGTCCGGCTCGGACAGCAGCTCGCGCTTGGCGGCCCAGTCGCGGACCCGGTCGTACAGCGCGGCGATGCGCCCGGCGGGCCCGAGCATGACCCGCTCGTGGTTGAGCTGCGTGGTGATCAGCCGCCAGCCCGCGTTCTCCTCGCCGACCAGGCGGCTCACCGGCACCCGCACGTCGCGGTAGTAGCTGGCGTTGACGTGGTGCGCCCCGTCGCAGGTGATGATCGGGGTCCACGCGTAACCGGGATCGGTCGTGTCCACGATCAGGATCGAGATGCCCTTGTGCTTGGCGGCGGCCGGATCGGTGCGGCAGGCCAGCCACACGAAGTCGGCGTCGTGCGCCCCCGTCGTGAAGACCTTCTGCCCGTTGACCACGTACTCCTCGCCCTGGCGCACCGCGCTGGTGCGCAGCGAGGCGAGGTCGGTGCCCGCCTCGGGCTCGGTGTAGCCGATCGCGAAGTGGATCTCACCGGCCAGGATCCCCGGCAGGAAGCGGGCCTTCTGCTCCTCGGTGCCGAACCGCTGCAACGTCGGGCCGACGGTCTGCAGGGTGACGTAGGGCAGCGGCACGTCGGCGCGGGCCGCCTCGTTGACGAAGAGCTGCTGCTCGACCTGGCCCAGCCCGCGACCGCCGTACTCCACCGGCCAGCCCACGCCGAGCCAGCCGTCCCGGCCCATCCTGGCCACGACCTCGCGGTACACCTCGCCGTGCCGTTGGGTCAGCAGGGCGGCCCGCTCCGCCGGGGAGAGCAGCCCGGCGAAGTAGGCCCGCAGCTCCTCGCGCAGGGCTCGCTGGGCACTGGTCAACTCGATGTGCACGACAGCACCTCCGCAAGGTGGTCGATCCGCTGGGCCGCGCCGCCGACGAACCGGGTGAGGTCCTTGGCCAGGGCGTAGTAGCGGTGCAGCGGGTAGGTGACGTCCAGCCCGAGGCCGCCGTGCAGGTGGTGACAGGTGCGCACGGCGGGCAGCAACTCCTCGGCGAGCCAGTGCGCGGCGACGGCGACCTGCACGCTGGCGTCCAGCCCCTCGTGCAGCCGCCAGCAGGCCGACCACGTGGCCAGGTGCAGGGTTCGCCAGGCGATGTACACATCGGCGATCTGCTGGGCCACGGCTTGAAAGGCGGCGAGCGGTCTGCCGAACTGGTGGCGGGTCGCCACGTGTCGCTTGGTGAGGTCCAGCGCACCGGCCAGCGCCCCGCTCGCCACCGCGCAGGCTCCCGCGAGTGCGAGCTCACCGAGTGCTGGTGCGCCCTGGTACACCGTATCCGGGCGGACTCGCTCCAGGTGCAGGCTGAACTCCGGCGCACCGGTCGAGGTGTGGCTCGGGCGCAGGGTCACACCGGGTGCGGCCGGGTCGACCAGGGCAACGGTGGTGTCGCCCGCTGGAACGAGGATGCGGTGTGCGGTGGCCGCGTAGGGCACGCCGACCGCGTGGCCGGTGAGCACACCACCGGTGAGGGTGACCGAGGTTTCGTGCGGGACGGCGGTCAGCACGACTCGGTCCGGGACCGGGATCCCGCTGTGCGCCAACGGGAGCACGCCCAGGGCGATCGTGGCCAGCGCGGGAACCCGCACAGCGGCGCGCCCGACTTCGGACAGCACCGCCATGCCGCTGAGCACGTCCAGTTCGGACGAGCACAGCCCGGCGGACAGAAGTCCGGGCCACACCTGGTCTTCGGGCCGCCGGAGCACGGTGGCCGCGAGCTCGGCGACGGCCTGCCGCTCGCGGTCGAGTGTGAAGTCCACGCCGACTCCTCACGTAGAACGTGTTTCAGTTTTAGCGCAGCGGCTACTGTCGGGGCAAGCCCAGCAGCTGTTCGGCGGCCAGGGTGAGCAGCACCTGGGTGGTGCCGCCCGCGATGCTCAGGCACCGAGTGAGCAGGAACTCGCGACTACACTCCCCCGCCACCGCACCAGCGGGCCCGAGCAGGTCCAATGCCGCTTCCGCAACGGATTGCCGATGCCGCACGCCGACCAGCTTGCGCACACTGGACCCGGCGCCGGGGTCGTGGCCGCCGAGCCGGTTCAGCGTGCCGCGCAGGTCCAGCAGGGAGACCGCCAGGCCCTGGGCCACGAGTGCGCCGATCCGCTCGGCATGTTCAGCGCCCGGCTCATGAGCCAGAACGCGTTCCACCTCCTCCCCCAAGGAACTCCCGCCGCCCATGGCGACCCGCTCGTTGGCCAGCGTGGTGCGGGCCAGCCGCCAGCCGCCGTTGACCTCGCCGACCACGCAGTCATCGGGCACGAAGACCTCGTCCAGGAAGACCTCGTTGAACACCGCGTCCCCGGTGATCTCCCGCAGCGGGCGCACCTGGATCCCCGGCGAACGCATGTCCACCAGGAAGTACGTGATGCCCTTGTGCTTGGCGACCCGCTCGTCGGTGCGAGCCAGGCAGATCGCCCAGTCGGCCTCGCGAGCCAGCGAGGTCCACACCTTCTGGCCGGTCAGCCGCCAGCCGCCAGGCGCCCGCACCGCCCGAGTGCGCAGCGAGGCCAGGTCCGAACCCGCCTCTGGCTCGCTGAACAGCTGGCACCACACCAGGTCCCCGCGCAGAGTCGGCCCGGCGAAGCGCTCGCGCTGGGCCTCGGTGCCGTGCGCGAGGATCGTGGGCACCGCCCACCAGCCGATGACCAGGTCCGGGCGGCCGATCCCGGCAGCTCGCAGCTCCTCCTCGATCACGAGCTGCTCGGCGGGCGCGGCGTCCAGCCCGTACGGCTTGGGCCAGTGCGGTGCCAGGTAGCCCGACTCGGCCAGCGCCACGCGCTGGTCGGCGGCCCCGGCGATCGAGGCCACCACGGCGCGGACCGGCTCGCGGTCGGCGGCGAGGTCGACGTGCAACGTCCTGCGCTGCCCCTGCCCGGCGAGCGAGGCGACCCGCCGCCGCCACCTCGCGCTGCCGCCCAGCAGTTGGCGCGAGGCCACCGCCCGCCGCAGGTAGCGGTGTGCGTCGTGCTCCCAGGTGAAGCCGATACCACCCAGCACCTGGATGCAGTCCTTGGCGTTGTCCACGGCGGCGTCCAGCGCGATCGCCGCGGCCACGGCGGCGGCCAGCGGCAGTTCTCCCGGCGACTGGTCGGCGGCGCAGGCGGCGTCCCAGGCCACGGCGGCGGCCTGCTCGGCACGGCAGAGCATCTCCACGCACAGGTGCTTGACCGCCTGGAAGGACCCGATCGGGCGGCCGAACTGGGTGCGCACCCGCGCGTACTCGACGGCGGTGCGCAGGCACCACTCGGCGATGCCGACGCCTTCGGCGGCCGCCAGCGTGGCGAGCAGGTCGGTGACGGGCGCGGTGCCGATCACCCGCTCGGCGGGGACCAGCTCCTCGTCCAGGTCCACTTCGGTCAGCGGGCGGCTGGGGTCCAGGGGCTCGCCACCGACCGGCGATCCGCCCTCGGCCAGCACCCACGTGCCCCCGGCCGACAGCAGCAGCGCACCGGGCTCGCCCAGCGCCAGGGCCCGCCCGCTGATCAGCAGGCCGCCGTCGGCGCGGGGCCTCGCGACCAGTTCGGACGGTCCACAGTGGACCGCGCACGGCCCGTCGTGGCGGCGGAGCACGAGCCCGGCCAGCGCGGTGGGCAGCACCGGGCCGGGCGCCAGCCGCTCGGCCGCGGCGGACAGGGCCACGGCCAGGTCCACGACCGGCCCGCCCAGCCCACCGGCCGGTTCGGGCAGGCACAGGGAGAACAGGCCCAGTTCGGTCAGCTCCGGCCAGCCGCTCCCGCAGGCGCGCACGGCTTCGGCGAGGTCGCGCTGGGTGTCCGTGATGGCGATCGGCATCAGCCAAGAGTAGAACGTGTTTCACTTCACGTCACGGCCCCCTGACGTACAATGCAATATGAAAATGAAACACGTTTCGATCGTGTAACGTACGCGGTCGACACGCGACACCACCGCAGGGGGATCGATGCCCGCGACGCCACGAGCGCGCTCCGGCCAGCTCACCGAGGAGGAACTGGGCTCGGCGGCTCAGCGCGACCGCCGCAAGCGCATCATCGAGGCGACGATCGCGCTGGCCTCCAAGGGCGGCTTCGACGCGGTGCAGATGCGCGCCGTTGCCGAGCGGGCCGACGTCGCCCTCGGCACCCTGTACCGCTACTTCCCGTCCAAGATCCACCTGCTGGTGTCCGGGCTGGCCACCCAGCTGGAGCACTCCCTGGAGCGGGCCGAGCGCGGGCCGATCCCCGGGGACAACGCGGCCGAACGGGTGCTGTCGGTGCTGGGCCGGATCACCAAGGGCATGCAGCGCGAGCCGCACCTGACCGAGGCGATGACCCGGGCCTTCATGTTCGCCGACACCTCCGCGGCGACCGAGGTGGACCAGGTGGCGCTGCTGATCGAGACCCTGTTCATCCGGGCCATGGGCCACACCGAGCCCACCGAGGAGGACAAGGCCATCGCCAGGGTGATCGGCGACGTGTGGCTGTCCAACCTGGTCGCCTGGGTCACCCGGCGCGCCTCGGCCAGCGACGTGACCAACCGCCTGGAACTGACCGTGCGCCTGCTGCTGCGCTGACCCTGATTCGCGCGCGGCCCCCGGTACAGGGCACGATCAGTGCCATCATGACGCTCACCGACCTGCTCCCCGACGCCGCCGATCCCGACACCCTGTTCGAGACCTTCTCGGCCTGGGCCGAGGACCAGGGCACGGCGCTGTACCCGCACCAGCAGGAAGCCCTGATCGAGGTGGTGTCCGGGGCGAACCTGATCCTGAGCACCCCGACCGGCTCCGGCAAGAGCCTGGTCGCCGCGGGGGCGCACTTCACCGCGCTGGCCCAGGGCGTGCGCAGCTTCTACACCGCGCCGATCAAGGCCCTGGTGTCGGAGAAGTTCTTCGCGCTGTGCGAGACCTTCGGCGCGGACAAGGTCGGCATGCTAACCGGGGACGCCAGCGTCAACGCCGAGGCGCCGATCATCTGCTGCACCGCGGAGATCCTGGCCAACCTGGCGCTGCGCGACGGGGCCGAGGCCGACGTGGGCCAGGTCGTCATGGACGAGTTCCACTTCTACTCCGAGCCCGACCGCGGCTGGGCCTGGCAGGTGCCGCTGCTGGAGCTGCCCAGAGCCCAGTTCGTGCTGATGTCGGCGACCCTCGGTGACGTCACCCGCTTCGAGACCGACCTCACCCGGCGCACCGGACGGCCCACCGCCGTGGTGCGCAACGCCGAACGGCCCGTGCCGCTGCTGTTCAACTACGTGCTGACCCCGCTGCACGAGACCCTGGAGGAACTGCTCTACACCAAGCAGGCCCCGGTCTACGTCGTGCACTTCACCCAGGCCGCGGCGATCGAGCGCGCGCAGTCGCTGATGAGCATCAACGTCAGCACCCGCGCGGAGAAGGACGCCATCGCGGAGATGATCGGCCGGTTCCGGTTCTCCTCCGGGTTCGGCAAGACCCTGTCCCGGCTGGTGCGCCACGGCATCGGCGTGCACCACGCTGGCATGCTGCCCAAGTACCGGCGGCTGGTGGAGCGGCTGGCCCAGGCCGGGCTGCTGAAGATCATCTGCGGTACGGACACGCTCGGCGTCGGCATCAACGTGCCGATCCGCACCGTGCTGTTCACCGCGCTGAGCAAGTACGACGGCACGCGCACCCGGCTGCTCAAGGCCCGCGAGTTCCACCAGATCGCCGGGCGGGCGGGCCGCGCGGGCTACGACACCGTGGGCATGGTCGTAGTGCAGGCCCCCGAGCACACCGTGGAGAACGAGAAGGCACTGGCCAAGGCCGGGGACGACCCGAAGAAGCGGCGCAAGGTGGTCCGCAAGAAGCCGCCGGAGGGCTTCGTGTCCTGGGGCGAGCCCACCTTCCAGCGGCTGGTCGAGGCCGAACCGGAGCCGCTGACCTCCAGCTTCGGGGTCAGCCACTCCATGCTGCTCAACGTGATCGGCAGGCCGGGCGACGCCTTCGCCGCGATGCGCCACCTGCTGGAGGACAACCACGAGGACCGCAAGTCCCAGCTGCGGCTGATCCGCCGCTCCATCGCGATCTACCGCGCACTGCTCGCGGCCGGGGTCGTGGAGAAGCTGCCCGAGCCCGACGAGCAGGGCCGCACCGTGCGCATCACCGGCGACCTGCAACTGGACTTCGCGCTCAACCAGCCGCTGTCCCCGTTCGCGCTGGCCGCCGTGGAACTGCTCGACCGGGACGCCCCCGGCTACGCGCTGGACGTGCTCTCGGTGATCGAGTCCATTCTGGACGATCCGCGCCAGGTGCTGTCCGCACAGGAGCACAAGGCCCGCGGCGAGGCCATCGGCGCGATGAAGTCCGAGGGCATCGAGTACGAGGAGCGCATGGCGCTGCTCGAGGACGTGACCTACCCCAAGCCGCTGGAGGAGTTGCTCACCGGGGCGTACGACACCTACCGGCGCGGGCATCCCTGGGTGGCCGACCACCGGCTGTCGCCCAAGTCCGTGGTGCGCGACATGTTCGAGCGGGCCATGACCTTCGGCGAGTACGTGCAGTACTACTCGCTGGCCCGGTCGGAGGGGCTCGTGCTGCGCTACCTGGCCGACGCGTACAAGGCGCTGCGGCAGACCGTGCCCGCCGAGGCCCGCACCGAGGAGCTGTCCGATCTCACCGAGTGGCTCGGCGAGCTGGTACGCCAGGTCGACTCCAGCCTGATCGACGAGTGGGAGAAGCTCACCAACCCCGAGGACGAGCCCACCACCCCCATCGACGACGGGCCGCCCGCCGTCACCCTGAACCTGCGGGCCTTCCGCGTGCTCGTGCGCAACGCCCTGTTCCGCCGCGTGGAGCTGGCCGCGCTGCGCAACTACTACGAACTCGGCGAGCTCGACGGCGAGTACGGCTGGGACGCCCAGGCCTGGCAGGAGGCGCTGTCGGGCTACTACGAGGAGTACGACCGGATCGGCACCGGCCCCGACGCGCGCGGGCCCGCCTTCCTGACCATCACCACCGAGCCCGAGCGCTGGCTCGTGCGCCAGGTGTTCGACGACCCCGAGGGCGACCACGACTGGGGGATCAGCGCCGAGGTCGACCTCGCCGGTTCCGACGAGTCCGGCACCGCCGCACTGGTCATCACCGACGTGGGCCCGCTCTGACCCGAATGTCGTGAAGGTGCCGTTCGCGGCGTTCAACGTCGTGAACGGCACCTTCCTGACACCGCCACGGCGCGCTGCGAAAGGACCGTTCGCTGCGTCCAGCGCAGTGAAAGCCACCTTCGCGGCGGTCGTGGCAGGCGCCCAGCGTCGCCAACGGCACGCGACACGCAGCCGGGCGGGACTCACGCTCCCCAGACCGGGACTCGCGCACCCCAGAGCGGGACTCGCCGTACCGGAACGTCCGACACGCCGTACCGGGAGCGCCGACACGCGCGGGCCCGGCGCGCAGCACGACGTCGCGGGCCCCCGCACGGTGGGGACCCACGACGTCGGTGCGGTCAGGAACCGGCCAGTGCCGTGTCGACCCGGCGTTCGATCAGCGCCGCGACCTGCTGGGGATCAAGTCCCGGCTGGATCGCGGCCAGTGCCTTGACCGCTTCGAGGGCGGCGGCGGCCATGGCCTCCGCGCGCCCGGCCCGCATCGACGCGCTGACCAGCCACTGCGGCAGCGAGTAGGTCTCCTGGCTGGTGGGATCGTCCGGGTCGTGCTCCGGGTTGACCAGCCGCCAACCGTTGAGCGCGCTGACAACGGTCGCCGGGACCGCCTGCACGGCGCGGTCCAGTCTCTCGACTGCGTGCGCCAGCTCCTCGTCCATCTCGCCCCTCCAGCGCACCCGCGTGTGTGACGGTCCCGGCCCGTCGTCCTTCCCCCGGGCAAGGATCATGCTCCTGGCCTGGCCATACACCGGACATCCGGGAAACCCCGTACATCGGTGAAAACAAAGTACGGAGGTAGGCTCACTTCTTGCTAGGCTGGGCGGCATGGACCACCCAGGGGGATACCGCGCGCCACGTGCGCGCATCAACCCGGACAGCAACCGCTCCTGGCTGCGCCGCGCGCTGCCGGTGGTGCTGGCACACCGCTGGATGTTCGGCTCGGCGCTGGCGCTGGCCTTCGTCGGGCTGGTGATCAGCGTGCAGATACCCAGCCTGCTGCAGGGCGCGATCGACAACGCCATCGTCACGCACCGGGACCAGCTGGGCCACTACCTCTGGTGGATCGGCGGCCTGGCCGCGGCCACCCTGGTCACCGGCTACCTGTCCCGGCTGCTGCTGTTCCGCACCGCGTACGAGATCGAGTACGACCTGCGCAACATCATGTACGAGCACCTGACCGGACTGTCCTTCCCGTTCTTCGACCGGGCGCAGACCGGCCAGCTGATCTCCCGGGCCAACTCCGACATCCGCTCGGTGCAGATGTACCTGACCTTCGCCCCGTTCATCCTGGTGCAGTGCGGCATCGCCGTGGTGGCATTCGGCTACATGCTGGCGATCAACGTGCCGCTGGCACTGGTGTCCATGCTGCCCATGCCGCTGGTGTTCCTGGCGGGCCGCCGCATGCAGAACACGATGTTCCCGGTGTCCTGGCTGATCCAGTCCCGGCTGGCCGAGGTCGCCACGGTGGTGGACGAGAACGTCAACGGGGTCCGCGTGGTGAAGTCCTTCGCCGCCGAGGGCCGCCAGTTGCAGGCCGCCCAGCGCGCGGCGAACAGGCTGCGCTGGGCCTACGTCAAGGACGCCGACCTGCGGGCCCACTGGACGCCCGCGGTGCAGAACCTGCCCAGGGTGGGCCTGGTGATCGTGCTGCTGCTGGGCGGCTACCTGGCCGTACAGGGTGAACTGGGGGTCGGCGCCATCCTGGCGTTCAACTCCTACCTGATGCTGATGCAGATGCCGTTCCAGATGGTCGGCATGCTGATCATGATGGGCCAGCGGGCCGCCGCCTCGGCGCAGCGGCTCTACGAGGTGCTCGACGAACAGCCCGAGATCGTGGACGCCCCGGACGCCCGCGAGCTGACCGGCTGCGCGGGCGAGGTGGAGTTCGACTCGGTGCGCTTCGGCTACGCCGAGGGCCCCGACGTGCTCCAGGACTTCTCCCTGCGCGTGCACCAGGGCGAGACGGTGGCGCTGGTGGGCCGCACCGCCAGCGGCAAGTCCACGGTGGCCAGGCTGCTCCCCCGCTTCTACGACGTGCGCTCCGGCGCGGTCCGGGTGGACGGGATCGACGTGCGCGCGCTGACCACGCACAGCCTGCGCGAGGCCGTGGGTGTGGTGCTGGACGAGCCCTTCCTGTTCAGCGAGTCGATCAGGGACAACATCGCCTACGGGCGGCCGGACGCCGACATCACCGACATCGAGCGGGCCGCGCGGGTGGCCGGGGCGCACGAGTTCATCACCGAACTGCCCGAGGGCTACGACACGGTGATCGGCGAGCGCGGCTACACCCTCTCCGGCGGCCAGCGCCAGCGCATCGCGATCGCGCGAACCCTGCTGGTGAACCCGCCGGTACTGGTGCTCGACGACGCCACCAGCGCCGTGGACGTGCAGACCGAGCAGCGGATCCACGCCGGGCTGGGTGAACTGCTGGCCGGGCGCACCACGCTGGTGATCGCGCACCGGCTGTCCACCATCAGCCTGGCCGACCGCGTGGTGCTGGTCGAGGGCGGCCGGGTGGTCGCCGAGGGCACGCACACCGAACTGCTGGCAACCACTCCGCTCTACTCCGAGGTGCTGGCCACCGCGGCGGACGACGACATGACAGGGGCGACGGCATGACCTGGCCAGGTGGTGGGGGCAACGCCTTCGCGGCGACCAGGGCGGGGGCCGGCGGCCTGCCCTTCGCGGGCATCCCCCCGGAGTTGCAGGACGGGGTGGACAAGCTGCTGGCCACCGAGCCGGAGCACCCCGAGCCGACGGCGCGGTTCGCGCACGCCCGCAAGGACCCGGACGGGGCGCGGCTGAGCCTGCGCAGGCTGGTGCGGCCGTACTGGGCGCTGGCCGCGCTGGCGGGCCTGCTCGTGGTGCTGGAGACGGCGGCTTACCAGGCGGGGCCCGCGCTGACCCAGATCGGCATCGACCAGGGCATCACCGGGCACAGCATGACCGCGCTGGTGGTGGTCGCCGTGCTGTACCTGCTGAGCGTGCTGGTCACCGGGCTGGCCTCGGCCGCGCGGGTGATGGTCACCGGCCGCATCGCCGCCTCGGTGATGAACGACCTGCGCGTGCGGGTGTTCACCCAGTTGCAGCGGCTGTCGCTGGACTTCTTCACCGAGGAGAAGGCCGGGGTGATCATGACCCGGATGACCAGCGACATCGAGAACCTGCAACAGCTCGTGCAGGACGGGCTGGTGCAGTTCGCCATCCAGGGCCTGACGATGGCCGTGGTGACCGTGGTGCTGTTCGCCTACGACGTGAAGCTGGCGCTGATCACCCTGCTGCTCGTGGTGCCCGCGCTGACCGCCGCCTCGCTGTGGTTCCACTCGGCCTCCAGCAAGGGCTACCTCAGGGTTCGCGACACCATCGCCGAGGTGCTGGCCAACCTGTCGGAGAGCCTTCAGGGCGTGCGGATCGTCACCGCGCACAACCGGCAGGGGCTCAACATCCGGCGGCACCGCCAGGTGACCGGCCGCTACCTGACGGCCAACGTCTACACCGCGCAGGTCAACTCGACCTACGGCCCCTCGACACAGGTGGTGGGCGTGGTCGGCCAGCTGGTGCTGCTCGTGTTGGGCGCTGGCATGGTCGCCGACGGCGAGCTGACCATCGGCGAGCTGATCGCGTTCCTGCTCTACCTGGGCGCGTTCTTCCAGCCGATCCAGCAGCTGGTGCAGCTCTACAACACCTACCAGCAGGGCCAGTCCTCCGTGGTCAAGCTGCGCGGCCTGCTGGGCACCGAGCCCAGCGTGCCGGAGGCCGCCGACGCGGTGGACCTGCCCCCGGTGCAGGGCGAGATCACCTTCGAGCGGGTGGGTTTCGGCTACCAGCCCGACCTGCCGGTGATCCGCGAGCTGGACCTGGAGATCGCCCGCGGGGAGACGGTGGCCTTCGTGGGACCGACCGGGGCGGGCAAGTCCACCCTGGCCAAGCTGGTGACCCGGTTCTACGACCCGACCCAGGGCCGGGTGCTGATCGACGGGCACGACCTGCGCGGGGTGGGCATCGAGTCGCTGCGCCGCCAGCTGGGCGTGGTGCCGCAGGAGCCGTTCCTGTTCGCGGGCACCCTGCGCGACAACGTGCGCTTCGCCCTGCCCGAGGCCGAGGAGGAGCAGGTCTGGCAGGCGCTGCGCGCGGTGGGCCTGGCCGAGGTCGTGGAGCGCATGCCCAACGGCCTGGACACCGTGGTGCAGGAGCGCGGGCAGTCGCTGTCCTCGGGCGAGCGGCAGCTGGTGGCCCTGGCGCGGGCGTTCCTGGCGCAGCCCCGCGTGCTGGTGCTGGACGAGGCCACGTCCAACCTCGACCGCAGCTCGGAGACCCGGATCGAGGCGGCGCTGGACGTGCTGTTGCAGGGCCGCACGGCACTGCTGATCGCGCACCGGCTGTCCACCGCGATGAAGGCCGACCGGATCGTGGTGGTGGACGGCGGACGGGTGGTCGAAACCGGTTCGCATGGCGAGTTGGTGGCCGCCGGAGGACGCTATGCGGAGATGTTCCAAACGTGGACTGACCAGTCAGAATCCACGAAAATGTGAGGCAGGTCACACATTTGCTCGGGCTTTGTGTGTCACCTGACACAGAGCCGCGCGCACTTCCCGGATAACTAACTCCTGGACGGGTGGCCATCGGGCGCCCCCGCGGGAGCGAGTCGAGAGGGCGATGACCGAACCGGTGCGCAAGGGCATCTCGGCGGCCGCCGCACGCCCGGGTGGCACCGCGGCCAAACTCGAACGGCGCAGCGAGGGGCTGGACAGCCTCGGCGTGGGCACCGTCGAGATCATCCCCGTACAGCGCGGCACCGCGCCGCAACGGCCCGCACCGCACACCTACCGGGTCAGCCCGCCGAAGATGGCCGGGTGGAGCTACCGGCTCGACGAACGCTCCCGCGAGGAGGTACGCGCCGTCTTCGTGCCCCCGGACGACTTCGAGGACACGGTGGCCTTCGCCAGACAGCACCCGCTGGTGGTGGTCCGGGTACCCACCGGGCACGGCAAGCACGTCACGGGATTCCGGCTGCTGGACCGCACCGGGGCCGAGGAGCTGCACTGCCTGAGCCACCCGCGGGACCTGCGCAGGCTCACCCGCGAACGGCTCGGCATGGGTGACGGCTACCTGCTCGTCGGCGGCGGGGCCAACCTGGCCCGGCTGCTGGACCGGCACGAGATCGCCCGGCTGGACACCGAACTGCGGCACGCCCGCGCCCGGCTGGTGGTCGTCGTGGACACCGACCTCGGCATCACCGACGGCGGCCTTGGCGAGCACCTCACCGAGATCCACGGCAGGCCGCGCGCGGAGACCGTGGTGCACCGGCACCTGCGGTGGCGGATGGCCGCGACGCCCAAGGCCGCCGAGGCCCTGCTGGCCCGCCAGGACGTGGCCGCGCTGATCGAGCAGGAGACCAGTCCGGACTCCTCGCCGCGGCGCGCGGCCGTGCTCGCCGGGCTGCTGGCCGACAGCGCCCGCGAGCCGGACTGCGCGGTGGACTCGGTGCGCACCAAGCTGTCCCAGCAGGCCATCGGCGAACTGGGCACCTGGTTCGCCGGGCTGCCCGATCAGCGGGCGCGCAGCCTGGCGATCGCGTTGGCCGTGCTCAACGGCCTGCCCTCGGACACCGTGGCCGAGGTGGGCAGGCTGCTCAACCGCAAGCTGGGCGCTCCGCACGGCCCGGTCGGCGGCACCGTGCTGACCGGGCTGCGCGCCCGCACCGGCAAGGCCACCGTGCGCACCGACCAGGGGCTCACCCCCGTGGAGGTCGTGGAGTACAGCGAGCCCGCGTACCCGAACCTGGTGCTGCGGCACGTCTGGCAGGAGCACCCGGAGGCGCACTGGGAGATCGTGGACTGGCTGCACGACCTGGGCGGCCACCCGATCGAGGAGGTGCGGGTCCGCGCGGGCACCGCGGCGGGCGCGCTGACCGCCGTGGACTTCGACTACCTGCAGCAACAGGTCTTGCTGCCCTGGGGATGCAGCAAGGACGCCCGCCACCGTGAGGCGGCAGCCATCGCGCTGGACGCCTCACACGCCGCGCCTTCGACGCGGGCCGCGGTGTGCGATCTGGTGGAGCGGTGGAGCTACGCCGACACCGCCGAACAGGTCGCCACCGCGGTGCGGGCGTACGGCGGCGGGGTCGGGGCCGACCGAGGGGACGCGGCGTTCCAGGCGTTCGACCGGCTCGCCGAGTGCGGGGACCCGGCCGTGGTCGAGGCGATCTGCGCGAGCCTGACCGAGCTGGTGGAGGCCGGTACCGGCAAGCTGGCGGGCCGGGTGCTGGCCACGCTCGCGCAGTGGACGGCCAGCCCGTCGGCGGCGCGCTCGGGCACGGGCACGCTGGCGTTCCTGCTGATGGCCGCCGACCTGGTGTGGGCCCCGCAGGAGCTGCCTGCCACCCGCTGGCCGCTGCTGCTGCGGCTGGCGGAACCGGAGCGGCACCGCGCGGTGATCACCGAGCTGTGGCGGACCGTGCTCGACTCGCCCGAGCACGCGTGCCTGTCCACCCAGGTGCTCGACGGCTGGGCGCACCTTGCCGAGCGCGACGAGCTGGCGCGGCGGGCCTTCGCGGCGCTGCTGCGTGAGGCGGCGACCACGCCCAGGGCCGAGGAGCGGGTACGCGCGCAGGCCCAGCGCTGGTCGCAGGAGCAGGACACCGTGCACGCCCCGCTGACGGCCCAGGCCGTGCTGGCCGCGACCGAGCTGGTCTGAGCGGTGCCGGAGGAGGTGTCGTTGATCCTGGCCGAGGAGCCGGTGCGCCGCATCCAGTTCAGCGGCCGTCCGGACACGCCGCGGGGTGTCGCAGTGGTCTGCGCCACCAAGGAGGGTCGGCTGGAGGAGGTCGGCAGGCTGGGCATCCTGGCCCGCTACCACCGCCGCTACGAGGTCGACCTCAGCGAGCACCACACCCGGCTGGCGGCCTTCGTGCCCGCCCAGCGCGACGGCCGCTTCGACTGCCGTGCCGAGCTGCGGTGGCAGGTCTGCGCCCCGGTGGAGGTGGTCCGCCACCGCGTGAGCGACGGCCGTGCGCTGTGCCACGACCGCCTGCTGGCCAAGCTGAGCCGGATCACCGAGCAGTTCCCCGCGGCCGAGTCGGCAGCCGCGGAGCGAGAGGTCAACAGCCGACTTGGTGCCGGTCCACTCGTCATGGACGAAGGCATCACCGTTCACCACTTTGCGGCGCGGCTGACCCCGGACGCCGGCTTGGACCAGCCGGCGTTCGGGGTCACACACCCCCGCGAGTCCCGCTGACCCGCACACGAGTCCCGCCCAGCGGAGCACGAGTCCCGCCCAGGACCGCGCGTGTCGGACGTTCCGGTGCCGCGTGTCGGCGCTTGCGGTACCGCGTGTCGGACGTTCCGGTACGCGGTGCGGGCGCCCCGGCCCAACCCGAGGCACCCTCGCGCGGCTCACTTCTTGGCGAACACCCCTGCGGGGAAGGCCCCGGCCTTCAGCGCGGTGACCGTGATCGGGTGGGCGAGTTCGCCCAGGCGGGCACACCTTTCCGCACCGAGGTGCGCCCACGGGGCCAGGTCCAGCCGGTCCGTGTGGTCCTCGACCTCGGCGCGCAGCGCGGTCCCGCGCTCGGTGGGCGCACCGTCCGCGTCCAGCAAGCCCTTGGCGCGCAACGACTCCTCGCCCGCGGCCCACTGCTCGTCGGACCAGCCGCGGGTGGACTTGGCCGCCTCGGGCAGGAAGCCGGTACCGGCCGCGGTGTGCGCGATCAGCGCCTCGATCCCGCTCAGCCCGGCCTGCACCAGCGCGGCGATGTGCCCGTCGCCGCGGAACTCGCGCAGCAGGGTGATGGCGTGCCAGTACACCAGGTGCGGCTCCTCGGGCCACTCCAGGTCGGCGTGCCCGGCGTAGAGCGCGCGGCCATCCGGGGTGCAGGCCTCGCTGGCGACGCGGGCCAGTTGCGCGGCCTCGGCCATCTCGGCGGAGGCGACCAGCTCGTCGCCCAGCAGCCTGCGCAGCGAGGCGTCAGCGGCCTTCCAGCGAGCCTCGACCACGGCCTTGGGTGTGGTCAGTGTCCACGCCCTGGGGATGTACTTGGCCACCGTCTCGGGGTTGAAGTTGTAGAACGTCGCGGCGACCGCACCCGGTCCGACCTCGCCCATCGGGGCGGCCCTGCCCGCGAAGTAGCACATGCGGCCCGGTCGCAGCCCCGCCGCGACGAAGTTCTCCTCGGCCTCCGGTGCGAAGTAGATCTGGGAGTGGATCGGCTCCAGCAGCTTGGCGAGCTTGTGGGTCGCTTTCAGGTCCATGGCGTTCACGCTAGCCCGATCACTGCCAAGGTGGACACATGGATGATCTGTTGGTCGAACTGGCCGCCGCGCACGGGGTCGCGACCTGGTACGAGGGCAGCCAACGGCGCAGGGTGGAGGTGGATGCCGAGGTCGTGGTGGCCGTGCTGGCCCAACTCGGAGTGACGGCCGACACACCGGAACAGGTTCGCGCCGAACTGGCGCGGGTGCGGGCCGAGGCCGCGGGCGAGGCGCTGCCGCCGACCGTCGTGCTGCGCGCGGGCGACACCCGCGCGCTGCCCGGCGACGGCCAGGTCCGCACCGAGGACGGTCAACTGTTGACAGTTGGCAGCGAGCTGCCCGCGGACCTGCCGCTGGGCTGGCACACCCTGCACGTCGGCGAGCAGACCGCCACGCTGGTGGTGGCGCCCGCGAAGCTGCCCGAGCCGCCGCGGGCGTGGGGCTGGATGGTGCAGCTCTACGCACTGCACTCCGCGCGCTCCTGGGGTGTCGGTGACCTGGCCGACCTGCGCGAGCTCGTCGGCTGGGCGGGCGGCACCGGGGCGGGTGTGGTGCTGCTCAACCCGCTGCACGCCGTGGCGCCGGTGCACCCGATCCAGCCCTCCCCGTACTCCCCGTCCAGCAGGCGGTTCACCAACCCGATCTACCTGCGGGTGGACGAGGTGCCGGAGTACGCGCTGGCCGATGAGTCCACGCGGGCCCGGGTCGACGCGCTGGCGGTGAGCCCGGACTGGGCGCGGATCGACTACGACGCGGTGTGGCGCGCGAAGATAGGCGCGCTGGAACTGCTCTGGCCGTACGCGGAGAAGTCCACTGAGGACAGTGACTTCGCGGTGTACTCGGCGCTGGCGGAACGGCACGGCGCCGACTGGCGCGACTGGCCGGAACCCTTGCGGCACCCCGAAAACCCCGCCGTCGCGGCGGCCAGGACCGAGCTGGCGGACCGGATCGCGTTCCACGGCTGGCTGCAACGGCTGTGCGACCGCCAACTGGCACAGGCGCAGCAGGCCGCCCGCGACAGCGGCATGGCCGTGGGCATCGTGCACGACCTGCCGGTGGGCGTGGACCCGGGCGGGGCCGACGCGTGGGCCCTGCAGGACGTGCTGGCCACCGGCGTCACCGTGGGCGCCCCGCCGGACGCGTTCAACCAGCAGGGCCAGAACTGGTCGCTGCCGCCGTGGCACCCGCGCGAGCTCGCCCGCGCCGGGTACCGGCCGTACCGGGACCTGGTCCGCGCGGTGTTCCGGCACTCCGACGGCATGCGCATCGACCACATCGCGGGGTTGTGGCGGCTGTGGTGGATCCCGCCGGGCGGGGACGCGCGCCGCGGCACGTACGTGCACTACGACGCCGAGGCCATGCTCGGCATCCTCGCGCTGGAGGCGCACCGCGCGGGCGCCGTGGTCGTCGGTGAGGACCTGGGCACGGTGGAGCCGGTGGTCACGCGGAGCCTGCACGAGCGGAACATGCTGTCCTCGGCGGTGTTGTGGTTCGAGCGGGACGTGGACGCGCCCGGCGAGCCGTTGCTGGAGCCGCAGCGGTGGCCGGAGTTGGCGACCGCCAGCGTGTCCACCCACGACCTGCCCACCGCGGCCGGGTTCCTGCGCGGGGAGCACGTGCGGGTCCGCGCCGAACTCGGTGTGCTGGCCGGGGACGTCGAGTCCGAACAGGACAACGCCGCCCGCGAACGCGAGGAGTTGCTCGCGCTGATGCGCCGTGCGGGCGTGCTCACCGAGGACGCCAGCGAGCAGGACACGATCGTGGCCATGCACGCCCTGCTGGCCCGCACCCCGTGCCGGTTCGTGCTCGCCTCGCCCTACGACGTGATCGGCGAGCCCCGCCAGCCCAACCTGCCCGGCACCGTGTCGGAGTACCCCAACTGGAAGATCCCGTTCCCGGTGCACCTGGCCGAGTTCACCGCCGACCCGCGCGTCCGGCGCGCGATCGAGGCCCTGCGGGCGCCCTGAATGTCATGAAAGTGCCTTGGGTTCAGGGGGTGGTTGCAACACCGCTTGTGATCGAGTGGAGTTGTGATGACTGGACGGGCCCAGCTACCCCGCGCTGTGCGGGTGAGGTTTTGGGAGGTGGTCCGGGCTGGTCATGCGGTCCGGCCCGCGTCGGGGATGGTCGGGGTCAGTCATGAGACCGGGCGGCGGTGGTTCCGGCAGGCTGGCGGGGTGATCGGTAACGCGCCCCGCCCACTGTCGAACCGGTTCCTGTCGTTGGTCGAGCGGGAGGCGATCTCCCGCGGGATCGCCGCGGGTGACTCGTTCGCCCGGATCGCGGCGGGTCTGGGGCGTCCGGCCTGCACGGTCAGTCGTGAGGTCGGCCGTAACGGTGGGCGGCGGGGGTATCGGGCGGTGGCCGCGGAGCGGGCCGCGAGGGCGCGGGCCCGGCGGCCCAAGGTCGCGCGGCTGGCCTCCGACCCGGTCCTGCGGGGCTGGGTCCAGGCCGGGCTGGAGCGGGGTTGGTCACCGGAGCAGGTCGCTGCCACGCTGGAGACGACCTTTCCCGACCGGCCGGAGATGCGGGTGTCGCACGAGACGATCTACCAGTCGATCTACGTCCAGGGCCGGGGCGCGTTGCGCCGTGAGCTGGCGGCGTGTCTGCGGACCGGGCGGGCGCTACGCCGCCCCCGCCGGGCCAGCGGTGCGCCCGTCTCGGGGGCGGGCCGGATCCCGGGCATGGTCAGTATCTCCGAACGTCCCGCCGAGGCCGCCGACCGGGCGGTGCCCGGGCATTGGGAGGGTGACCTGATCCTGGGGCGGGGTAACAGGTCCGCGATCGGGACCCTGGTCGAGCGTTCCACCCGGTACTGCCTGCTGCTGCACCTGCCCGACGGGCATGACGCGGCGCGGGTGCGGGACCGGATGATCGAGACCATCCGGTCCCTGCCCACGCACCTGTGGCGGTCGTTGACCTGGGACCAGGGCAAGGAGATGGCCCGGCATGCCGAGATCAGTCTGGCCACCGACCTGGCGATCTACTTCTGTGACCCGCACTCACCCTGGCAACGTGGCTCGAATGAGAACACCAACGGGCTGCTGCGCCAGTACTTCCCCAAGGGCACCGACCTGTCCGCGCACTCCGCGGAGGACCTCGCACGCGTCGCGGTCCTGCTCAACGGCAGGCCCCGCAAGACCCTGGGCTGGATCACCCCCGCCGAAGCACTCCAGCGGGTACTGTCCGGCAAACCCCCCATTGCAACCACCACATGAACCCACCTGCCGTATGAGACATCTGATGTCTCATACGGCACTTTCGAGTCACTTCACGCAGGGCACGTCCCCGCCCTGCATGGCCTCCATGGGCCCGCTGGGCGCGGTGGCCGGCGCGGGTGCGGCAGCGGCGGCGGGGCGCGAGGTGGTCGGCGCGGCGCTGGTGGTCGGGGTCAGCACGGCGGGCAGGGTGAAGTCGGTGCCCGCAACCACCCGAACGTGGTTGGCGGTGGTGTCGGGGTCGAGTTCGGCGCTCAGGCCCAGCAGGTCGGCCACCGCCCTGGCGGCCTCGTCGGCGCCCTTGCCGTAGTACAGCGCGGACTCGCCGAGCTGGTGCGGGTGGGTGTGGGTGCTGCCCTTGGTCATTCCCTTGCCCACCAACCCGTTCTGCACCTGCCCGGCGACGCCCTCGATGCCCGCGGCGTTGACCACGTCGACGATCGCGGGCGGCAGGGTGGTCGGTGCGGGCTTGCGGTCACCGATCAGCTCGCGCACCGTGGCGCGGACCAGCGCGAGGTCCACCAGGTTGACGTCCTCGCCGTTGATCCGGCCGAACCCCTTGATGGGCAGGGTGGTGAAGGTGATGCCGCCACCGGTCAGCCCCTGCGAGCGCTGCACGAAGTCCATCAGGTCCAGGCCCTCGTCGATGACGATGTTCTTCTTGGCGGCCTGCACGAGCCCGGCGAGCTTGCCGGGGTCGGCGAAGGTGCCCGCGCTCTTGAGCTGGTGCGAGGCGGAGGCGAGGAACGCCTGCTGACGGCGTTCCCGGTCCAGGTCGGTGAAGTTCAGCTCGGGGTGCACGTAGTCCCGCCGCTGCCGCACGAAGGCCAGCGCCTGGCCCGCGTCGAGCTGCTGCTGCCCCTTGACGAACCTCGCGCCGGAGTAGCTGTCCTGGGTGGGGCCCTGCAGGCACACGGTGATCGAGCCCAGCGCCTGGGCCAGGTCGTAGAAGCCGACCAGGGTGACCTCGACGAAGTGGTCGATCGGGATGCCGCCGAGGAAGGCTCGCACGCTGTCCACCGTCTGCTTGCGACCGGCCTCCCTGCCTTGGGCCTCAAGGGTTTTCCGGTCGGTGACGCCCTGGGCCGCCAACTGCTGCTCGCGGGCGTACTTGGCCAGCCCGTAGCCCTGCTTGATCTTGCCCTTGGCGTGGCCCGCCGGGCTGCCCGGCAGGGCGACGTAGTCGTCGCGCGGCACGGAGACCAGCGTGGCCCTGCTGCCGTCCTCGGGCACGTGCAGCACCATCAGCACGTTGGTGTTGTAGCCGCCGTTGGAGCTGTCCCCCGCGTGCAACTGGTCGTAGACGGCCTGCGGCAGCGGGTTGCCGTTCTGGTCCAGCCTGCTGTCCAAGCCCATGATCAGGATGTTGGTCGCACCGTCGGTGGACCGGGGTGTGCCGGAGCCCAGCGCCTGTGAGCGGGTCAGCCCCTCGGTGAACTCGGCGTAGTAGACCCACGCGTAGCCGGTGGCACCGAACACCAACAGTGCGGTGACGCCGAGTGCGACCTTGCCGACCAGCCAGGCCCAGCGCCCGGTACTCCCTTGTTCCACCAGGCAGACGGTACCGCTGGGCCAATGTGGGGCTTGATCGGGATCGTTGTTGACAGCTTCTCGCGCCACTTCTAGCGTAAATCGGCAGAAAGGCTTTTCTACACCCCCTGGGAGAGGCCGTGACACGCAGGACCGTGGGCATCGCCATGAACGGCGTCACCGGCCGGATGGGACACCGCCAGCACCTGCTCCGCTCCGTTCTCGCGCTGCGCGAGCAGGGCGGCATCCCGTTGGGAGACGGCACGGCGGTCCTGCCCGAACCCGTGCTGGTCGGTCGGTCGGAGCACAAACTGCGCCACCTGGCCGAGCAGCACGGCATCGCGCGCTGGACCACCCGGCTGGACGAGGCCCTGAACGAGCCCGACGTGCAGGTGTACTTCGACGCGCAGGTGACCCCCGCCCGCTACGACGCCGTGGTCGCCGCGATCAAGGCGGGCAAGCACGTCTACTGCGAGAAGCCCACCGCGAACAGCCTGCCCGAGGCGCTGGAACTGGCCAGGATGGCCGCCGAGCGGGGCGTGAAGACCGGCGTGGTGCAGGACAAGCTGTTCCTGCCGGGGCTGCGCAAGCTCAAGCGGCTGCTGGACGGTGGCTTCTTCGGCCGGGTGCTCTCGGTGCGCGGGGAGTTCGGCTACTGGGTGTTCGAGGGCGACTGGCAGCCCGCGCAGCGCCCGTCCTGGAACTACCGGGCGCAGGACGGCGGCGGCATCGTGCTGGACATGTTCTGCCACTGGCAGTACGTGCTGCGCGAGCTGTTCGGTCCGATCAGGACGGTGCAGGCGGTGACGGCCACGCACATCCCCGAGCGGGTGGACGAGCAGGGCCGCACCTACCCCGCCACCGCCGACGACGCCGCGTACGGGATCTTCGAACTGGACGGCGGGGTCGTCGCGCAGATCAACTCCTCCTGGGCAACCCGGGTGAACCGGGACGAGCTGGTGGAGTTCCAGGTGGACGGCACCGAGGGCAGCGCCGTCGCCGGGCTGCGGCGCTGCCGGGTGCAACACCGCTCCGTGACGCCGAAACCGGTGTGGGACCCGGACGTTCCCTCCACTGTGGACTTTCGCGCGCAGTGGCAGGAGGTGCCCGACAACCACGAGTTCGACAACGGGTTCAAGCACCAGTGGGAGCTGTTCCTGCGGCACGTCGTGCTGGACGAGCCCTGGCACTGGGACCTGCTCGCCGGGGCCCGCGGTGTGCAACTGGCCGAGCTGGGGCTGCGCTCGGCCGCCGAGGGCCGTCGGCTGGCGGTCCCGGAGCTGCGGCTGTGAACCGGGTCGTGTTCGCCGCGGCCCACGTGGCCGCGCACTCGCACACCGCCGTGGACTGGGAGAACACGTTGCGGTTCCGGCACTACCTGTGGTCGCTGGGGCTCGGCGTCGCGGAGGCGATGGACACCGCGCAGCGCGGCATGGGCCTGGACTGGGTGGGTGCCGCCGAGCTGATCCACCGCAGCGCCAAGGAAGCCGCCTCGGTGGGCGGGCGCATCGCGTGCGGGGTCGGCACCGACCAGCTCCACGCCGCCGACTCGGTGCAGACCGTGCTCGACGCGTACCGCGAGCAGCTCGACGTGGTGGAAGACGTTGGCGCGCAACCGGTCCTGATGGCCAGCAGGCAGCTCGCCGGGCTGGCCGCCCGCGCCGAGGACTACCACCACGTGTACGGCACGCTGCTGGGCCAGGTCAGCAGGCCCGCGATCCTGCACTGGCTCGGGCCGATGTTCGACCCCGCGCTGAGCGGCTACTGGGGCAGCACCGACCTGGACGCGGCGACCGCGGTGTTCCTGGACGTGGTGCGGGCCAACGCCGATCGCGTGGACGGGGTGAAGATCTCGCTGCTGGACGCGGACCGCGAGGTGGCGCTGCGGCGTGCCCTGCCGGCGGGCGTGCGCTGCTACACCGGTGACGACTTCCACTACCCGGAGCTGATCGCGGGCGACGAGCACGGGTACAGCGACGCGCTGCTCGGCGTGTTCGACCCGCTGGCGGCCGTGGCGGCCAGGGCGCTGACCGCGAGCAGCGCCGCGGAGTTCCGACAGGTCCTGGACCCGACCGTGGAGCTGGCCCGGCACGTGTTCGAGGCGCCGACCCGGTACTACAAGACCGGGGTGGTGTTCCTGGCCTGGCTGGCCGGGCACCAGGACCGCTTCGTGTTGCTGGAAGGCCTGGAGCGGGCCCGCACCCGCGAGCACCTGTTGCGCTGCCACGAACTGGCCGAGCAACTGGACCTGTTCGACGACCCGGACCTGGCCGCGGCGCGGGCGCGGACGCTGTGAACCGGCTCAGCGTCAACCAGCAGACGATCCGCCAGTGGTCGTTGGCGGAACTGGTTGCCGGCTGTTCGGACGCCGGAGTGGCCAATGTGGGTCTGTGGCGCGAACCCGTCACCGAGCACGGCCTGGCGAGGACCGCGAGGCTCGTGCGGTCGGCGGGCCTGTCGGTGACGAGCCTGTGCCGGGGCGGCTTCTTCACCGCCGCCGAGCCGGCCGCGCGGACCGCCGCGCTGGCGGACAACCGGGCCGCGATCGAGCAGGCCGCCGAGCTGGGCGCCCCGGTGCTGGTGCTGGTCAGCGGTGGTCTGGCGGACCGCCCGCACGACCTGGCCGGGGCACGACTGCGGGTGGCCGAGGCGCTGGCCGAGCTCGGGCCGTACGCGGGCGAGCGGGGCGTGCGGCTGGCGGTCGAGCCGCTGCACCCGATGTTCTGCTCGGACCGCTGCGTGGTGAACACCCTGCGGCAGGCCCGCGAACTGGTCGCGCCGCTGCCCGCCGAGCAGGTCGGCGTCGTGGTGGACACCTACCACTGCTGGTGGGACCCCCAGGTGTACGAGGAGATCGCCCTGCTGGGCGCGGCGGGCCGCATCGCGCTGTTCCAGGCCGCGGACTGGGTGACCCCGCTGCCCGAGGGCGTGCTGGTGGGGCGCGGGCAACTCGGCGACGGGCACGTGCCGCTGCGCGAGCTGCTGGCCGCGACCGACGCGGCGGGCTACCGCGGCCCGGTCGAGGTGGAGATCTTCAGCGAGGACCTGTGGCGCCGCCCGGGGGGTGAGGTTCTCCGCGAGCTGCTCGGCCGATACCGTGACCACCTGCTGGAAAGGCCGGAAAGGGATGGAACGGGGTAGTCGATGCCGGTGACGCTGGTCGAGGTAGCCGCACGGGCCGGGGTGTCGCCCGCGACGGTGTCCCGCGTGCTCAACGGCAACTATCCGGTGGCCGAGGCCACCCGGCAGCGCGTGGAGCAGGCGGTCCGCGAGCTGGACTACGTTGTCAACGCGCACGCCCGCGCCCTGTTGCACTCCACGAGCGGCATCGTGGGCGTGGTGCTCAACGACGCGGCCGACCCGTTCTTCGCGGGCATCGCGCGCGGCATCCAGACCGCGGCCGCGGGCACCCGGCGGCTGTCGATCATCTGCAACTCCGAGGGTGAGCCCAGCCAGGAGTTCGCCTTCCTCGACCTGCTGCGCGGGCACCGGGCCGATGCCGTGGTGCTGGTCGGCGCGGCCCCGGAGGACGAGGAGTTCCGCACCGAGTCCGCCGCGCGCGCCAAGGGCCTGCAGACCAACGGCACGCGGCTGGTGCTGTGCGGTCGGCCCGCGCCCAGTCCGTCCGCACCCGGTGACGTGGTCGCCATCGACAACGAGGGCGGGGCGCGGGCGATCACCCAGCACCTGCTCGACCTGGGCCACCGGGAGATCGCCTACCTGACCGGTCCCGCGGGCCGGACCACGACCACCGCGCGGTTCGTCGGGTTCCGCACCGCGCTGGAGCAGGCCGGGGTGCCGCTGGACCAGGGCCTGGTGCTCGGCGGGGACTTCAGCCGCCGGTCCGGGCAGCTGGCCGTGCAGAACCTGCTCGCCGCGGGCAAGCGGTTCACCGCCGTGGCCGCCGCCAACGACCTGATGGCCGCCGGTGCGGTCAGCGCCCTGCGCGAGGCCGGGCTGCGGGTGCCGCAGGACGTGTCGGTGGTCGGCTACGACGACCTGCCCACCGCCGTGGACGTGTGGCCCGCGCTGACCACCGTGCACGTGCCGCTGGAGGAGATCGGGCGGCTCGCCGTGGAGCTGGCCTTCGGCGGTTCGGGCATGCAGACCACCGTCACCGCCCCGACCCACCTCGTCGTGCGCGACTCCACCGCCGCGCGCTGACCCCTCAGCGAGTCCCGGCCGTCACGCACACCGCCGTGCGCCAAAACGGGACTCGTGTGCGCCAGCGCGGGAATCGCGCGCGGGAGAGCGGGACTCGTGCAACTCAGAGCGGGACTCGGCGTGGGGTCAGCGGCCCAGGGCGCTGCTGGCGGCCACCAGCGCGGCGAGCACCAGGCCGGTCGCGGGCACGGCCCAGCCGGTGAACGGGGTGAGCAGCACCAGTGGCACGGCCACCAGGTAGGCGGCGTTCATCAGCGGGGTCGAACAGGGCCGCACGTGCAGGGCCCACACCCCGGCCAGGTAGACCGCCACCGGCAGGGCGACGACCATGCCCGCGGCGAAACCGGACAGGTGCGCCTCGTGGGTCTGGTAGGCCAGGGCCACCTCGATGCCCGCGCCAACGGCCGCGGCCGAACCGAAGACGACCAGGTGGCTGTAGCCCCAGATGATCGAGGTGCGCAGGGTCGTCAGCAGGTGGTGGGCGGGCCGCTCGAAGTAGATCCACCACATCGAGAACACGATCAGCAGTCCGCCACCGGCCAGCACCAGCACCTCGGGCCCACCGTGCCCGGAGGCCAGCGCGGACTGGGTCGCGGTGGTCGCCGCGAGCACCGACTCACCCAGCACGATCAGGGTGAACAGCCCGTAGCGCTCGGCGATGTGGTGCGGGTGCCAGGTGGTCGGCGCGGCCCGCTCGGCCCAGATCGGCACCGACACCTCGGCGATGGCGAACACCACGAAGGCCACCGGCACCCAGCTCACGGGCAGCACCAGCCACAGCACCCACAGGAGCTGCACGGCCACGATGCCCCCGGCGTAGCGCAGCGCGCACCGCCTGCGCGGACCGTCGGCCCGTGCCGCGCGCAGCCACTGGCTGACCATCGCCAGCCGCATCACCAGGTAGCCGACCACCGCGATGCCGAAGTCGCCCTCGTCGAAGGCGCGCGGCACGCCCGCGGCGAAGATCAGCACACCGGCGATCTGCACCAGGGTGGTCAGCCGGTACACCCCGTCGTCGGTGTCGTAGGCCGAGGCGAACCAGGTGAAGTTCATCCACGCCCACCAGATGGCGAAGAACACCATGGCGTAGCGCAGCAGGGCCAGCCCGAAGTGCGCCTCGGCCAGCATGTGGTGCAGGCTGGACGCGGCCAGCGAGACGGCGACCACGAAGCACAGGTCGAAGAACAACTCCAACGGGGTCGCGACCCGGTGCTGCTCGTCCATGGACCGCGCGGACATGGGCCGGTACCAGGGCCTGGCGAAGCTCTTCACGCAGGCACCCTAGCCAAGCACCGGTCCCCCGGCCCGGTCGCCGCTCACCCGTGCGGGGGAAGTCCTACTCGATCTCCCGTGCGATGCGCCGGTCGATCTCCGCCTCGTCCGGGCACGGGTTGCCGTCCACCGGGCAGCGCAGCTCGGGGCCGCTCAACCAGTCGGGGCGCATGGCCGCGGCCTCCTCCATGCACATCGCGCAGACCTCCCGCGCGGCCGGGTTGATCTCCAGCCCCTCCTCGCCGCAGAACGTCCTGCGCCAGGACACGTCGCGGCAGCACACCAGGTGCGTGATCTCCTCGGGCCGGGCGACAAGCCGGAACCCCGCCTCAGTCCGCTGTTCCTGCCTGGTCTCGTTCACAGTCCTCCCCGGGCCACCAGCTGGCGGGCGATCACCGAGCGCTGGATCTCGTTGGTGCCCTCACCGACGATCATCAGCGGGGCGTCGCGGAAGTAGCGCTCCACATCGAACTCGGTGGAGTAGCCGTGTCCGCCGTGCACCCGGATCGCGTCCAGCGCGATCTGCACCGCGGCCTCGGAGGCGAACAGCTTGGCCATGCCCGCCTCCAGGTCGGCGCGCCGCCCGCTGTCGTAGGTCCGGGCGGCGTGCAGCACCAACTGGCGCGCCGCGGTCAGCTTGGTCGCCATGTCGGCGAGCAGGTTGCCCACCGACTGGTGCTGCCAGATCGGCTTGCCGAAGCTCTCCCGCTGCTGGGCGTAGCGCAGGGCGTCCTCGAAGGCGGCCCGCCCGACGCCGACCGCCCGCGCGGCCACCTGGATGCGGCCGATCTCCAGCCCGGACATCATCTGCGCGAACCCCGCGCCCTCCCGGTCGCCGAGCAGGGCCTCGGCGGGCACCCGGCAGTCGGTGAAGGACAGCTCGCAGCTCTCCACACCCCGGTAGCCCAGCCTGGGCAGGTCACGGGACACGGTCAGCCCCGGGCCGTGCTCCACCAGCAGCACGCTGATCCCGGTGTGCGCGGGCTCGGCGCGCGGGTCGGTGCGGCACAGCAGCGCGATCAGCCCCGCGCGGCGCGCGTTGGTGATCCAGGTCTTCGTGCCGTTGACCAGGTAGCCCCGCTCGTCCCGGACCGCCGTGGTGCGCAGCGCCTGGAGGTCCGAGCCGCCGTCGGGCTCGGTCAGCGCCATGGCGGCCCGCAGCTCGCCGGTGGCCATCCGGGGCAGGTAGCGCTCCCGTTGCCGCTCGGTGCCGAACCGGCCGATGAGTGTGGCCACCACGGTGTGCCCGCCCATGGCACCGGCCAGGCTCATCCAGCCGCGGGCCAGTTCCTCGGTGACCAGCGCGAAGCAGGGCGCCGACACCGGCACGCCGCCGTAGCGCTCCGCGATGGCCAGCCCGTACACCCCGAGCTGCTTCATGCGCTCGATCAGCGCCTCGGGGTAGCTGTCCGCGTGCTCCAACTCCCTGGCCACCGGCTGGACCTCGCGCCGCACGAAGTCCGCCACCGTGTCCAGGACCGCCTGCTCCTCGGTGCCGAGTTCGTGCACCGACGGCCCCCCTTCAGTTGTCGGCCAGCACCTTCACCAACCGCCGCACCCCCTCCCGCCAGTGTGCCCCCTGCTCCCCCTCCGACCACAGCTCCGCCAGCTCGGACTCGGCGGCCAGCACCCGCCGCAGGGCCCGCACCGCCAGCGGGCGCAGGTCCACCGGCAGGTCGGGCAGCGGCTCCTTGGGCCCGTAGATCGGGTCGGCCGGGTCACCCTGCGGGCACTGCGCGGCCACCAGCGCCGCGGCCGCCACCGCCCGCGCACCCTCGTCCCCGTCCAGGTGCTCCCGCTCCCCCGCCGCCGAGGACAGCGTCTCGCGCACGGCCTCGACCCGGTCGTCGGGGCCCAGCTCGTCCAGGTCCCCGCTGAAGTCGGCCGCCGCGTCGTTGTCGAACGCCCCGGTGTCCCACGCGCCCACTCGTGCTCCTTCCACCACGTGTCGACATCATGGCAGCGGGCACCGACAAGATCACCCGCACGCGGCGGGCGTCACCGCGACGGCCGACCCTCGTTCTCCCCAGTGGAGCCGAGATGGTCGATCACCTCATCCCCGCGCCCTACGTCGGCGCGATCACCAGGGGCGCGGTGCACGGCGGGCTGGAACTGGGGCCGCTGCTGCGCCGCGCGGGCGTGCCCGCCGACCCCGAGTCGGGGTTGAGCGCCGCTCAGTTCAGTGAGCTGGTGCTGGAACTGCGGCGGGTCACCGGCGACGAGTTCCTCGGCCTGCTGCCCGCGCGCGGCGCACCCGGCGCGTTCGGGCGGATGTGCGTGCAGGCGCTGCGCGAACAGGACCTCGGCCGGGCACTGCACCGGGCCTTCGCCCGTACCGAGGTCTTCCCCACCAGGGCGGTGCAGTGCGTGAGCGGGGACCATGCCGCCTCGGTGTCGATCCGGGCGGGCACGGTGCCGGACCCCGGCAACTTCGTAGCCGGGATCGTGCTGCTCGTCTGGCACCGCACCGCGTGCTGGGCGGTGGACCGGTACATCCCGTTGCGGCGCATCACCTTCCCTGGTGAGGCACCGCCGGGCAGCGGGGCGCTGTTCGGCTGCCCGGTGACGACCGGCCCCGAGGCGAGCGCCCAGTTCCCCGCGCACTACCTGCGCTGCCCGGTCCGCCGCGGCGGCACCGACCTGCGCGCGTTCCTGCACAGGGCGCCGCTGGTCTTCCTGGACCGGCCCGACCTCGGCGGCGCGATCAGCGCCCGGGTGCGGCACGCCCTGGCCCGTGGACTGCGCCGGGGCGTGCCGAGCCTGGAACAGGTGGCCACGCGGCTGGCGATGAGCGTGGCCACCCTGCGCCGCAGGCTGAGCGAGGACGGCGTGTCCTTCCGCGCGCTGCGTGAGGAGGTGCTGCGCGAGGAGGCCGTGGCCAGCCTGCGCGAGGGTCGCGAGCCGGTGCACGAACTGGCGCGGCGGCTGGGCTTCTCCGAGAGCAGCGCGTTCCGGCGTGCGTTCAAGCGCTGGACGGGGCTGTCCCCAGGCCAGGCTCAGACCTTGGCCGGGGCCAGTTCCTCGTTGTCCACACTGGGGATCTCCCTGCCGCGCAGCGAGGCCCCGTTGGTCTCCGGCACGAACCACAGCGCCACCGCGCCGACCACGCAGGCGCCCATCATGTAGTAGGCGGGCACCAGGCTGTCCCCGGTGGCACCGATCAGGCCCTGGTTGACGGCCGGGGCGGTGCCACCGAACAGCGAGGTGGACACGTTGTAGGCGATGGCGAAACCGGCGTAGCGCACGTGGGCCGGGAACATCGCCGGGAACATGGCCGAGATCGTGCTCAGCTGGGGGATGTAGAGCAGGCCAA
The DNA here is from genome assembly GCF_000525635.1 of Kutzneria viridogrisea DSM 43870. Lineage (NCBI taxonomy): Bacteria > Bacillati > Actinomycetota > Actinomycetes > Pseudonocardiales > Pseudonocardiaceae > Kutzneria > Kutzneria viridogrisea. Next base: position 3,414,801 of record NZ_CP007155.1, on the reverse strand, counting down.
GCAGCGCGAAGGCGATGATGGCCTGCGGATAGCCCTGGGCCATCAGCTTGTAGAGCGGGATCGCCAGCACGAACAGCCCGATGATGGACACCCACCACAGCGGCTTGCGGCCGACGCGGTCGGACAGGGAGCCGGAGAACGGCAGCAGCACCATCATGACCAACTGCCCGATGATGACCAGCTTGAGCGAATCCCCCGAGGACAGACCGAGTTCCGACTCCACATAGGTCGGCATGTAGGCCAGCAGCGTGTAGTTGGCCACGTTGAGCGTGACGACCAGGGCCATCAGCAGCACCAGCGGGCGCCAGTAGCTGAACAGGTCGCGGAACTGCGTACCGGTCTGCTCCTCCACCTGACCGGACTTGGACAGCTCGCGGAAGACCGGGGTGTCCTTGAGCTTGCTGCGCAGGTAGAGACCGACCAGTCCGAGCGGTGCCGCCACCAGGAACGGCAGGCGCCAACCCCAGGACTGCATCGCCTCGGTGCCCAGGACCGTCTCGGCGACCAGCACCAGCAGGGCACCGGAGGTCAGGCCGGCGAGCGTGCCGAACTCCAGGAAGCTGCCGCACAGCCCGCGCTTGCGATCGGGGGCGTACTCGGCCATGAACGTGGCCGCGCCGCCGTACTCCCCGCCGGTGGAGAAGCCCTGGACCATGCGCAGCAGGACGAGCCCGATCGGGGCGAGGATGCCCAGCGTGCCGTAGCCGGGCAGCAGTCCGACGCAGAACGTGGACGCGGCCATCAGCAGGATGGTCAGGGCGAGCACCTTCTGCCGTCCGGCGCGATCGCCCAGCGGTCCCCAGACCAGGCCGCCCAGCGGCCGGATCAGGAAGGAGGCCGCGAACACCAGCAGACTGCCCAAAGTGGACGCAGTCGGATCAGCACTGGGGAAGAACGCCTTGCCGATGTAGACGGCGGTGTAGGCGTAGACGCCGTAGTCGAACCACTCGGTGGCGTTGCCGATCGCGGAGGCCGCGATCGCGCGACGCAACGTGCGGCGTTCTTGTTGGCTGGACATCAGGGCTTTCCCTCACACTCGGCTGACCGGGCCGCCCCGATGCAGGCGAATCTCCCCCGTCAGGTCACAGAACTCTCCACTGTCCACAGTGGACTTACAAACTCCTCACACCCCCTCGGTTCGGGAGTTGCCAGAGCTTCACCCGTTTACACCAGATGTGACGGGGCTCACACTCTCAGCGGTAACGGGGCGCCTCGGCCCCGCGCGCGCCCGGCCCCGCGCCGCCGCGCGCGCCAGGGTTCCCACAGGTCAGTGCGGATATTTCCACCGATTCGCGCGCCCGCCGTTATCGAATAAACCAGAAAAGCTCAACTTCTCGTGAGCGATACCACACCCGGCGTCAAGACCGCGTCGGGAGCGACTGTCGACCCAGGGGCCGACCTGCTACGTTTCGGCAGCATGCTCGACATCCGGACGAAACACGTCGGTGGCATTCCAAACCCCGCCGGGACGGCGGTGATCGACCGACCCGAACTGAGCGACGGGCGCCTGTTGTGGCGGATCGCACGCGATTCTCAAGTACTCGACGTTAATTCACCCTACGCCTATCTGCTGTGGACCCGCGATTTCGCGGACACCACCGTGGTGGCCAGGGTCGGCACCGAGGTCGTGGGATTCGTCTCGGGCTACCTGCGCCCGGACGCTCCGGACACGCTGGTGGTCTGGCAGGTGGCCGTGGACTCCGCCCACCGGGGGCGCGGCCTGGCCCGCCAGATGCTGGATGAGCTGGTCACACGGGTGCGGCCGAAGGGAGCTCGATTCCTGGAGACGACGATCACGGCTGACAACGACGCCTCGAACCGGTTGTTCTCGGCATTCGCCCGTGCGCAGGGCGCGCACCACGCGCGCAGCACGCTCTTCACCTCCGACCTGTTTCCCGACGGTCACGACGCGGAGGAACTGCACCGCATCGGACCGTGGCCCGCCACCACAACCCAGTAGGGAACTGACCATGACCGTCTTCGAGACGCTGGAATCCGAAGTCCGCAGCTACTGCCGGTCGTGGCCGGTGGTTTTCGACAAGGCCGTCGGGAGCTGGCTGTACGACGAGAAGCAGAAACCGTACCTCGATTTCTTCGCGGGTGCGGGAGCGCTCAACTACGGGCACAACAACCCGTTGCTCAAGCAGCCACTGATCGACTACCTGTCCAGTGACCGCGTGGTGCACTCCCTGGACATGAGCACCGCCGCCAAGGGCGCCTTCCTGGAGACCTTCGCCGAGTTGGTGCTCAATCCACGCGAACTGGACTACAAGGTGCAGTTCCCCGGACCGACCGGCACCAACTCGGTGGAGTCTGCGCTCAAGCTGGCCCGCAAGATCACCGGTCGCGAGTCGGTGGTCAACTTCACCAACGCCTTCCACGGCATGACCCTGGGCGCGCTCTCGGTCAGCGGGGACTCGATGAAGCGCGGCGGCGCGGGCATTCCACTGGTGCACGCCACCCCGATGCCCTACGACAACTACTTCGACCGCCAGTACCCGGACTTCCTGTACTTCGAGCGCCTGCTCGAGGACGGCGGCAGCGGGCTGAACAAGCCCGCCGCGGTGATCGTGGAGACGGTGCAGGGCGAGGGCGGCATCAACGTGGCCCGGTTCGAGTGGCTGAAGGGCCTGGCCGAACTGTGCCGCAAGCACGAGATCCTGCTGATCGTGGACGACGTGCAGATGGGCTGCGGCCGCACCGGCCCGTTCTTCAGCTTCGAGCCCGCGGGCATCACCCCGGACATCGTGTGCCTGTCCAAGTCCATCGGCGGCTACGGTCTGCCCATGGCGCTCACGCTGTTGCGCCCGCACCTGGACGTGTGGAACCCCGGCGAGCACAACGGCACCTTCCGCGGCAACAACCCCGCCTTCGTCACCGCCAAGGCGGCCCTGGACAACTACTGGGCCGACGACGCGCTGGAGAAGGGCGTGCTGGCCAAGGGCGAGCAGATCGGCCGCGCCCTCCAGGAGATCACCGAGGTGGTGCCGGGCACCACCGCCAAGGGGCGTGGCCTGGCGCGCGGTCTGTCCTTTGCGGACAGCAAGCGGGCCGGTGCAGTGGCACGCGCCGCCTTCCACCGCGGCCTGCTGGTGGAGACCTCCGGCCCGGACAACGAGGTGGTCAAGCTCATGCCACCGCTGACCATCCGCGAGGAAGACCTGGCCCACGGGCTGCAACTGTTCGCCGACGCCGTGCGCGCCTGAGAGAGGACCTGACCATGATCGTGCGCTCCCTGGACGAGATCGACGGCACCGAGCGCGACGTCGTCACACCCAACTGGCGCAGCAAGCGCATCATCCTGGCCGGTGACGGTGTGGGCTTCTCGGTGCACGAGACCCTGCTCAAAGCGGGCACCGTCAACGACTTCTGGTACGCCAACCACGTCGAGGCGGTGTTCTGCGTCGAGGGCGAGGGCGAGCTGACCGACAAGGAGACGGGCCAGACCTACCAGCTGCGGCCCGGAACCCTGTACCTGCTCAACGGCCACGAGCGGCACCAGGTGCGCCCGAGGACCGACATCCGCACGGTGTGCGTGTTCAACCCGCCGGTCACCGGCCGCGAGGTGCACGACGAGAACGGCGTGTACCCGCTGATCGCAGAAGTCACCGGCAAGTGAGGAGTGGCAGCAGATGACCATCGCGGTTGAGGACCGCTACCCGACCCGCACCGCGGCACCGACCGCGCCGATTCCCCGCGCCGAGCCCGCGGTCTGGTCCGGATCGCCGCGCGGGCCGATCGACGACACGACGCTGGACTCCTACGACGCCAAGGGATTCCTCACCGTCGACCAACTGCTCGGCCCCAAGGAGGTGGCCGCCTTCCAGTCGGAGCTGGCCCGGCTGCGCTCCGACGAGTCCGTGCGGGCCGACGAGCGGACCGTGGTGGAGAAGCAGTCCCAGGACGTGCGCTCGATCTTCGACGTGCACCGCATCAGCGGGCTCATCGCGGAGCTGGCCGCCGACCCGCGCGTGCTGGACCGGGCCAGGCAGATCCTCGGGTCGGAGGTGTACGTACACCAGAGCCGGGTGAACTTCATGCCCGGCTTCACCGGCAAGGGCTTCTACTGGCACTCCGACTTCGAGACCTGGCACGCCGAGGACGGCATGCCGCTGATGCGCGCGGTGAGCATCTCCATCGCGCTGACCGACAACTACCCGTTCAACGGCGGGCTGATGCTGATGCCCGGGGCGCACCGCACCTTCGTACCCTGCACCGGGGCAACGCCGAGCGACCACTACAAGGAGTCGCTCAAGGAGCAGGAGATCGGCGTGCCCGCACAGGCCGCGCTGACCGATCTGGCCACCAGGCACGGCATCGAGCAGTTCACCGGCGAGGCCGGCTCGGCGCTGATGTTCGACAGCAACAGCATGCACGGCTCGGGCAGCAACATCACCCCGTTCCCGCGGTCGAACATCTTCATGGTGTTCAACAGCGTGGACAACGCGCTGACCGACCCGTTCGCCGCGGACAGCCCCCGCCCGGAGTTCATTGCCAGCAGGGACTTCACCCCGCTGGGCTGAACGCCCCGGCCGCAGTCAACTGTGAAGATCGTGTCGCGGACCACTACGCGGCATGATGATCCGGAGGCTGCGACTGGGGGTCGTGCATGGGGGCACTCGGGGAACTCGTGCGTGCCGGACGGCTGCGCGCGGGGTTGACCCAGCAGGAACTCGCGGACCGGGCCGGGGTCAGCGTGCGCTCGGTCCGTGCGATCGAGCGCGGGCAGGCCAGCCGCCCGCAACCCGACTCGCTGCACCGGATAGCGGTGGTGCTGGGCGTGCGCCTGCCCGACCAGCACCGCCCGTCCGGCGACGTGGAAATCCTGGTGCTCGGGCCGCTGGCACTGCGCAGGCACGGGGTGCAACTCCCGCTGGGCCCTCCGGCGCAACGCGCGTTGCTCGGTCTGCTCGCCTTGCGCCCCAACGAGGTCCTCAGCCGGGACGAGGTCGTGGACGTGCTGTGGGGGCATCGCCCGCCGACCTCCTGGGCCAACCTGGTGCACACCTACCTCGCCCGCATCCGCAAGCTGATCAGCGAGACCGAGCCGGTGATCCTGTCCCGGGGCACCGGGTACAGCCTGATCGCCGAGGAGCGGCACCTGGACCTGCTGCGCTTCGAGGTGCTGGCCACCAAGCACACCCGGCTGGGCGAGGCACTGGACTGCTGGCGCGGCCCGGTGCTCGCCGACCTGCCCGGGGTGCTGCGCAACCACCCGGCCGCGATCAGCGCGGGCAACCGGCGGCTCGACCTGGTGCTGGAACACTCCGAGGACCTGATCGGCTCCGGGCGTGGCGCCGAGGCCGTGCGGTACCTGGAGGCCCTGCTGCCCGAACAGCCGCTGCACGAGGGCGTGCACGCCCGCCTGGTGACGGCGCTGGCCGCCGCGGGCAAGCAGGCCGCCGCCCACCTGCTCTACACCACGATCCGCGAACGGCTCAGCGAAAACCTCGGTGTGGAGCCGGGTTCCGAGCTGCGCAGGGCGCACAGCCGACTGGTCACCGGCTCCGGGCACCTGCCGCCGGACGAGCTGCCACCGGACGCCGAGCACTTCACCGGACGGGCCGACCCCCTGCACCGGCTGGACATCGGCAGCGGGCTCACCGTGATCACCGGGCCCGGCGGGGTCGGCAAGAGCGCGCTGGCCGCGCACTGGGGGCACCGCGCGAGGGAGTCCTTCCCCGACGGCACGGTGTACCTGGACCTGCACGGGGACGGGCCGCAGTCCCCGCTGCCCGCCGCCGCGGCGCTCACCCAGCTGCTGCGCTCGCTCGGGGTCAGCGGCGAGCGGGTGCCCGGTTCGCCGACGCGACGGGCCGCCCGGTTCCAGTCCCTTGTGGACGGTCGGCGGCTGCTGCTCGTCCTGGACAACGCGAGCACCTCCGAGCAGATCCGCCCGCTACTGCCCGCGTCCCCGACCTGCCGGGTGATCGTCACCAGCCGGGAGCGCCTGCCGGAACTGACCGGAGCCGACCGGATCGAGCTGGACCTGTTGTCCGAGCAGGAATCCGTCCTGCTGCTCGGACGTGACCGCGCGGAGCTGGCGAGCCGCTGCCCCCGGCTCCCACTCACCCTGCGGCTGGCCGCCGTCACCCCGTTGCCCGGCTCGCGGCCGCTGTCCACGGCCGCCGTGCTCTCCCGCGCGTACCAGAACCTGACCCCGTTGCCCGCCAGGGCGTTCCGGCTGCTCGGCGCACACCGCGGACCGTCCTTCGACGTGCACGCCATCGCGGCACTGGCCGACACGGACCTGGACTCGGCCCACCAGCTGCTGTCCACATTGGTCAGTTCGCGACTCGTCGAGCCGTTCGGCGACAACCGTTTCCGCATGCACGACCTGGTGCGCCGCTTCGCGGGCGACCTGTCCGACGGCGAGGCCGGTGCCGCGCGACTGCGGTTGGCCGCCCACTACCGGCAGACCGCCATCGCGGCCACCGCCGAGTTCCCCTGGCGGGTGACGACCTCCGGCTCGCCTCGGTTCGCGGACAAGGAGGCGGCGCTGGCCTGGTTGGAGGCAGAGCGGGCCAACCTGGTGCTCACCCCGCAGCCTGACCCCGCCGAGTGGGCCACCGTGCTGTGGCGGTACCTGGCGGGCAGCGGCCACCACGAGGACGCCCGCGCCCTGTACAGCCAGGCGCTGAGCACCGCGCGCAACACCGGCGACCGGCTCGGCGAGGCCACCGTGCTGGGCAACCTCGGCCTGGACCACTGGCGGCTGGGCCGCTACCGCGAGGCACTGGAGGTCCTGCAACAGACCCTGGCCGTGTACCGGGAACTCGGCGAGCCCGCGCGGGAAGCCCGGACGCGGTGGGGCATCGGGCTGCTCATGACGCACCTCGGCCAGTACCGGGAAGCCCTTGCCCAGTCGCGGATCGCCCTGCAACTCGCCCGGCGGACAGGCAACAGGCCGGTCGCCGGGCTGGTGCTGTGCGCCATCAGCTCGCTGTGCCGCGCGCTGGACCGCGGCGCGGACTCGCTGAGCGCCGCCCGCGAGGCCGTCATCGCCGCGCAAGCCGCGGGCGACCGCATCGTCGAGGTGTACGCCCTGCGCTGCCTCGGGCTCGCCCAGTGGCAGTCCGGTCACCGCCAGGCCGCGGGCTCGGCACTGCGCCAGTCGCTCGCGCTGGCCGTGCGGGCCGGTGACCGGATCGCCGAGGGGTACGTCCGCTGGGCACTCGGGCTCGTACACTGGCTGGCGGGCCGGTTCACCGATGCGAGAGCGCACGCCCGCCGAGCGCTCGACCTCGCCGAACAGCTTGGCGTGCAAGCGCTTGCCGCCCACAGCCTGTGGGCGCTCGGCCTGATCGAGACCGATCCCAGTCTGGTCGCCCGCGCCCTGGACCGCGCACGGCGGACCGGGGACCGCGACGTGGAGGGCCACGCCCTGTGGGCCGCGGGCAAGGTCAGCTGGCGCCTGGGTCGCACCCGCGAGGCCACCGGCCGACTGGGTGAGGCCCTGGCCTTCGCGCGCTCAGCCGGAGCGGTCCGCCTGGAAGGCCAGGTGCTGGAGGCGCTGGCGGAGATCGGCTAGGGCCTTGCGTGGTGCTGCGCGGCGCAGCGTGTGGTGGGGGTTGGGGGGTGTGTCGGCGGTTGGCGTGCGGTGTGTCGGCGGTTCGAGGGTGGTGTGTTTGCGGTTGGTGTGCGGCGTGTCCCGGTCACCGGTTGGCGAGTCCCGGTCTCGGGAGGGCGAGTCCCGGGCTGGGGAGGATGAGTCCCGGTGTGGGGCGTGCGGGGTGCTGCCGGGTTGGTGACGCGGGTTGGTTTGGTGCGGGTCCCTCGCGGCGGCCTGTGATCGGGGTCCGGGGCATGGGGGGATGCCCCGATTCGCCGACGAGCGTAAGGCCGCCGCTACCCACACAAAACCAACCCCGGGTTGGTGGGCGTTGTGCGGGGGTTGCGGTGCGTGTCGGACGTTGCGAGGTGGTGTGTCGGCACTTGCGGTGCGGTGTGTTGGTGGTTGGGGTGCGGTGTGTCGGACGTTGGGGTGTCGCGTGTTCGGTGTTCTGGGGTGGTGTGTCGGACGTTGCGGTGCGGCGTGTTCGGCCTTCCGGTGCGGTGTGTCGGACGTTGCGGGATGGCGTGTCGGCGTGTCCGGGGCAGCGTGTTCGGCGTTCCGGTGCGGCGTGTTGGCGGTTGGGGTGCGGCATGTCCCGCTGACCGGAACGCGAGTCCGGGCTGAGGGGCGCGAGCCTCGGTCTGGGGTAGGTGAGTCCCGGTCTCTGGTGGGTGAGTCCCGCTGCCTGGAGGGTGAGTCCCGTTGTGGGGAGCGTGAGTCCCGCTCTGAGGAGGGCGAGTCCCGGGCTGGGGTGGGTGGGTCTCGAGGCCTGGCCGGGGTTGGGCTTTGGGCGTGGTAACCCACATGGGTAGTCGTTGGTGGGCAAAGGTTTTGTGGTGGATTTGGGAGTAGAATTGTTGGTATGAACGCATTCGTGGAGACTCCGCCCGCCGAAGGGTTGTGGCGGTTGGGGGATGCGGAGCTGTTGGGTGAGTTGCAGGACGCGGAAGTGGTTCTGCGGCAAGCGTATGCGCGGGTGTTGGGGTTGGTCGCGGAGGCGGGTGCGCGGGGTGTGGCGGAGCGGGTGGGGTATCCGAGCCTGGCAGAGTTGCTGCGCGGTGTGCTCTGCGTGAGTAAGAAGGAAGCCAGGCAGCGGATTGCGCACGCGGGCGTTCCGGTCGCAGTTCCACTGGAGCCGGAGCAGTTGTCGGTGATCAACCGGGTGCTGAGAGAGCTACCGCCACACATCGGTACAACCGACCGGGAGCAGGCTGTCGAGTTCCTGGCAGCGGCGGCCCAGTCGCTGGATGCCTCCAACCTGGTGCCGCTGGGCCGGGAGATCGTCAACCGGTTGGATCCCGACGGGGCGCTACCGGGTGAGGACGAACTCGCCCATCCGCGACGTGAGTTCCGGTACGACACACGGCGGGACGGGTCAGTGCGGTTCCATGGGTGCCTGGACGCGGAGACCGGCGCCCTGCTGGGGGCAGTGCTCAGTCCGCTGGCGAAACCACACGACGCAGGCGACACACGCACCCTGCCCGAACGGCAAGGGGACGCGTTCGCGGAACTACTGGAAACCAGCACCACGCCGACGGAGGGTGGGGAACGCCCCCACATCGCAGTGACCGTCTCCTACCAGACCCTGCGAACAGGGCTCGGCACCACCGAACTCGCCCCGTCAGCGATCCGCAGGCTCGCCTGTGATGCGAAGGTCCTCCCAGTGATACTGGGAAGCAACTCCGAACCGCTCGACGTCGGGCGGATCAGCTACACCGTGCCACCCCACCTCCGACGAGCACTCATCGTCCGGGACCAGCACTGTGCCTTCCCGGGATGCAGGCGAAGGCCAAGCAGCTGCCACGCGCACCACGTGATCCACTGGGCCAACGGCGGAGACACCGCACTGTCCAACCTGGTGCTGCTCTGCGGGATGCACCACCGACTCATCCACCACAGCGGCTGGACAGTGCGGATCACCAACGGGCGGCCGGAATTCACGCCGCCGAGCTTCGTCAGGCGAAGATCACCCGCACCAGGGAGTACTGCTGCAGGGTGAGGTCGAAGGTCGCGGCCGAACCGCTGGTCGTCCACGGCACGGGCTGCGGGGCGGGGGTGGGGTTGTCGGGCGAGCTGACGGTCACGGTGCCGATCTGCTTGCCGGTGGGCAGGTCGACGCGCACGGTGCAGGTGGTGGGCGCGGCCTTGAACTCGGTGGGCTTGTCGCCGAACTGGGTGAAGTTGACCAGTTGCAGGACGAGGTCGGAGCCGAGGCGGTTGACCTCGAGGTGGATGCGAGGGTCACCGGCGGCGAGGCCGACGGTGGGCGGGGTGGCGCGCAGGACGGGGCCGAGCAGGAGGTCGGCGCTGGCCTGGTCGGTCTTGGTGAGGTAGTTCAGGCCGAGCAGGTCCTTGTGGTACCAGCAGGTTCCGTTCTGCTTGCTGGCGGGCAGGGGGTCGGCGCGGCGCAGGCCGAGCACGTCGGACAGGGCGAACTCGGTGCGGGTGGTGCCGAACTGGTCGAGGCCGGTGGGGTTGGGGCCGGTGACGACGAGGGTACCGCCGCCCGCGACGAAGCCGCGCAGCACGGCGGCCTCCTCATCGGACACGGCCTGGAGGTTGGGCAGCAGCAGGGCCTTGAGGCCGACGAGGTCGGCGGGGGCGAGGCCGGGGCTGGTGACGGTGCGGAAGGGCACATGGGCGTACACGAGAGCCTTGACGACACCGCGGAAGTCGCCGAGCCAGGAGTGGTGGTCGGCGCCCTCCTCGCGGCTGCCGGTGGCCCACCAGTCCTTGACACCCTTGGGGGCGACGGTGTTGAGGTACATGCCGGTGCCCGCGCTGGGGTCGACGTAGTCGCGGGAGGCACTGGAGTGGTAGACGCCGACCTCGGCGGTGTTCACGCTGTCGTACAGGGCGTTCTGGTTGGCCGCGATGAAGCCGTACATGCGGGTGCGCATGGCGAGGTCGGTGCTGTCGGACTTGTACGGGCTTTTGACCTCGAACGGGTTGCAGCCCGCGGCGAGCAGTTCGGCCATGACCAGGGAGGCGTCGTCGGCCTTCCACCCGTAGCTGAAGGCCCAGGCGGGTTTGGCCCCGCTGGCGGCACGGGCGTACTTGTACATGGAGATCAGGCAGGTCCAGTCGGTGGCGGTGGCGTGCCGCATCCCGTCGTAGTTGCCGAGGATGTCGACCTCCCACACGTGGCTGACGCCCGGGGAGGTGCGCAGGTAGGCGCCGTCGAGGCCGACGAGGGTGCCGTACTGGTAGTCCATGCTGACGGTCTCGACGAAGGTCACCAGCTGGGGGTTCACCGACTGACCGGCGGCGGCGATGTCGCGCTGCCAGCCGAGCAGGGTGTGGTGCCGCCACTCCACGTACCGGCGGAACACGGGGCTGGTGAAGTCGGGCTTGGCGGGCAGGGCGAGCCCGGTGTCGGCGCGGAAGGCCGAGGCGGCCCAGGAGGATGCGTCACACCAGCTGAGGGCGCCGTCGAAGTAGATGGGCACATCGGGCCAGATGGCGTCGACCCCGGTGCCGGCCAGTTGCCTGATGCGGGCGAGGTAGAAGTCGCGGTAGGGCGAGTTGGGGCTGACCCAGCAGCTCTCGTCGTCGGGGTCGACCCACACGACAAGATCCCCGTAGAACACGTTGGGCTTGCCCTCGGGTGAACGCTGCACCCAGTCCTTGCCCGGGCCGTTCTTGTAGAACGACTGCCCGATGCGGCCACCGATGCTGATGACCTCCAGCGAGGGGTAGTACATGACCACCCGCATGCCCGCGGCGTGCGCGAGCTCGCAGAACTGCCTGACCTTGCCCATGTGCTCGGTGAACTGCTGGTCGGTGATCCAGTTGGACAGGATGGTGTCCAGCTCGATCACGCTGACGTTCTGCTTGCGCAGGGCGTCGATCTTCGGCTTCATGTCGCGGACCGGGTCGGCGTCCTCGTCGAAGGTGGTGTCGGCGATACGCGCGAACCGGCTCCACTCGGGGAAGACCTCGGTCAGCCGTGCCGTGCCGCCGTACGCGGGCAGGAACTGGGCGGCGACCGCCACCCCGCCCACGGCCAGACCGGCCCTGAGCAGTCCGCGTCTGCTGATCCGTGCAGGTGTTCGAGCCACAGCGATCCCCCAACAAGTCCTTGGCTGGTAAGCGTTTCCAGCCTATTGGGGTTCACAGCGGGTGTCAGCCGTACACCTTGAGGTTGCCCAGTTTGGTCGTACCGGTGACCCTGATGAGCGGACCGTCCGAACTGCCACCGCCATTCATCAGCGCCCGTTTGCCCAGCACCGCCGCTCCCTCGTCGATGACCTGGGCGCCCGGCGGCACCAGCAGCACCACCTTGCCGCAGAACGAGGATGCCTCGACCTCGATGCGTTCCCCCGGCCGGGCGGCGGCCAGGTTGAGCACCACGGCCCCGAACACGGCGCGCACGGTGATGCGCCTGCTCAGGTCGGGCACGCGCACGATCTTGCTGAACAGGGCGGCCACCTCGTGCTCGCCCTGATCGGGCAGCGCGGGCACCCCGCTCTGCCCGAGGTCGGACAGCACCGGGGCCAGTTCCTCGGCCATCCGGGCCGCGTAGACGGTCTCCACCCGCTCGGCGTGCTCGGTCCAGGTCAGCCGCCCGTCGGCGACCGCCCGGTTGAGCAGCTCCACGCAGCGTTCCCGGTCCTCGTTCGACAGCCGGACCACAACTCCCCCTCAGCCAAGCATCTTATTTGCCGAGATTCTCATCCATTCACTGGCTCGCGGTCAAGCACTACGCTGGAAGCCCAGGGAGGGAGCGGTCATGGGTGACAGGCGGTTGGCGGCGACGTTGTTCGCGAGCAGGGTGGTCGCCGGGATCTTCGGGGCGCTGGGCGATCCACTGGCCCGGCTGGTGCGGGACACGGGCAGCGCGGACCCGTACCCCATCTACGAGTCGATCAGGGCCAGGGGCGTGCTGGTGCCCAGCAGGCTCGGCCCGCTGATGACGGCCTCGCACCCGCTGGCCAACTCCGTGCTGCGCGACGCGCGCTTCGGGGTGATGCCCAACAGCGAGATGACCGGGCTGGACCTGGACCTTCGCGGGCACGGCCCGCTGCCCGTGGTGGACCCGATCGAGGGCTCGTTCCTCATGCGCAACCCACCGGACCACACCCGGCTGCGGCGGCTGGCCGCACCCTCGTTCAGCCCCAGGGCGCTGCGTGAGCAGACCGAGATCGTGGAGTCGGTGGTGGCGGGCTTCCTGGACGAACTGGCCGAGCGGCCCAGTTTCGACCTGGTGACCGACTTCGCCGCCCGGGTACCGATCAAGGTCATCTGCGGGCTGCTGGGCGCCTCGGACGCCGAGCACGCGCGCATGATGGACTGGGGCACCACCCTGGCCGGGGCCATCGACGGGGTGCGCACGATGCGGCAGGTGCACACGTTGCGGCGGACCCTCGTGGAGCTCAACGAGTTCCTGACCGAGGTCGCCGAGGACCACCGCGCGCGACCGCGGGAGGACGTGGTGAGCCATCTGCTGGCGGACCCGGACCTGTCCCGGGAGGACCTGCTGGCGACCTCGGGGCTGCTGCTGGCCGCCGGGTTCGAGACCACGGTCAACCTGATCGGCAACGGGGTGCTGGCCCTGCTGGCCAACCCCGAGGCGAAGCGGCGGCTGATCGAGGACCCGGACTGCGCGCCGAACGTGGTCGAGGAGGTGCTGCGGCTGGACCCGCCGGCGCAGTTCAGCGGGCGCACCGCGCTGGAGCCGGTGGAGCTGGCGGGCCGGGTGGTGCCCAAGGGCACGCCGGTGATCCTGTTACTGGCGGCGGCGAACCGGGATCCGGAGGTGTTCGCCGACCCACACCGGTTCGACATCGACCGGCCCAACGCCAAGGACCACCTGGCCTTCTCCTCGGGCATCCACTACTGCCTTGGCGCGAGCCTGGCCAGGATGGAGGGGGCCATCGCACTGCGGGCGCTGTTCACCCGGCTGCCGGGGCTGCGGCTGGTGGGCCCGGTGCGGCGCAGGCCATCCCGGGCGATCCGCGGCCCGCTGCGCATGCCGGTGACGGCCCGCACCCGGTCCACTGTGGCCTGAGCACAGAGACGGGGCTCACTTACCCGATCGGGTCACATCCCCACCACGGGCCGGCGGTGTGCGGCACTCTGGAGGTGGGTGTCCCGCCACACCGCCGCCGTGGCGGGACACCGTCACTCCTAGTCGATGCCCTGCATCTTGCGCTTGATGTACGGGGACAGGAAGAACAGCGCCACACCGACCAGCACGGTGATCCCGCCGATGATGCCGAAGTAGGGGATCTCGCTTTCCGGGCTGACCTTGTCCACGATCTGGCCGGAGATCGCCTGCGCCGCGGCGTCGGCGAGGAACCACAGGCTCATCATCTGCGAGCCGAAGGCCACCGGCGCCAGGCGGGTGGTCGCGGCCAGGCCCACCGGGGACAGGCACAGCTCGCCGAGGATCACGATCAGGAAGCTGCCCGCCAGCCACAGCGGGTGCACCGCCTTGAGCGACTGACCGTAGATCAGCGCGGGCAGGATCATCCACAGGTAGGACGCACCGGAGAACACCACGCCCAGCGCGAACTTCACCGGGGTGCTCGGCGCGCGGCGGCCCAGCTTGGTCCACAACAGGGCGAACAGCGGGGCCAGCACCACGATGAAGCCGGGGTTGAGTGACTGGAACCAGGAGGAGGGCATGGTGAAGCCGAACGCGCCGAGGTCCACCCGCGTGTCGGCGTAGGTGGCCAGCACGTTGGAGCCCTGCTCCTCGATCATCCAGAAGAACACCGTGCCGATGAACAGCGGGATGTAGGCGATCACCCTGGACCGCTCCACGGCGGAGACCTTCTTGCTGCGCAACATCATCACGAAGTACGAGGTGGGCAGCACGATGCCGAGCACGGTGATCACGTCGATCACCCGGTCCACGCTGAGCACCCCGGCCAACCCGGAGATCACGAAGGCCGCGGCAACCACCACCGCGCCGATCACGATGCGGGTGATCACCTTGCCGCGCTCGTCGGCGCCCACCGGGTTGACCGGCTTGTCCCCGACCAGCGCGAGCTTGCCCTTGCCCAGGATGTAGAACACCAGGGCCAGCGCCATGCCGAAGGCCGCCACGCTGAAGCCCAGGTGGTAGCTGATCTTCTGACCGATGGTGCCGACCACCAGCGGGGCCAGCAGGGCGCCGATGTTCACACTCATCACGAAGATGGTGAACCCGGCGTCGCGGCGGCGGTCCTCGGGCTCGTACAGGCCGCCGACCATGGTGGAGATGTTCGGCTTCAACAGACCGGTGCCCAGGGTGATGAACAGCATCGAGACGTACAGCGCCGCGACACCGCCCGGGAAGGACAGCGCGATGTGCCCGATCATGATCAGCACGCCGCCGTAGAGCACGGCGCGCCGGGCACCGAAGATCCGGTCGGCAAGCCAGCCGCCGATGACGCCGGACATGAAGACCGCGGCACCGTAGGAGGAGGCCAGCGAGTTGGCCAACCCCTTGTCCAGGCCCAGCCCGCCCTCGCTGAGCTGGCTGTACATGAAGTAGACCAGGATCGCCTTCATGCCGTAGTACGACAGGCGTTCCCAGAACTCGGTGAAGAAGAGCGGGCCGAGGCCTGCCGGCTGGCCGAAGAAACCCTTTTGGGGTGGCTTCACGCCCTCCGTCTCGGTGGCGGTCGCAGTCACGCGATCCTCCTGTGCATTCACGATTAACTCACGGGTAACCAGATATGTGGTGGAGCGCACCCTAGCGGTACGTTCGTTACGGGTTACATCCGTACCAGTGAGTTCGTGAGCTAGGACACCTCCACAAGTCTGCTGCTGTCCTGCCGACCGGGGGGAGTCCTGCGACGTCCCGTCAGCGCGGTGAGCCCCACCCCGACCAGCACAACACCCGCGCCCACCACGCGCAACACCGTCAGCTGCTCACCGAGTACCAGTGCGGTGGAGCTCATGCCGAACACCGGCACGAGCAGGGAGTACGGGGCGACGGCGGTCGCGCCGTAGCGGCGGATCAGGGTGGTCCAGACCCCGAAGCCGAACACGGTTGAGACCCAGGCCACATAGCCCAGCGCCACCAGCGAGGAAGGCTCGGGCGCGTGCAGAGCCGACAGGTCCTCGGTGAGCGCGGACAGGGCGAGCAGCGGCAGCGGCGGCACCACGCTGACCCACACCAGGAAGCGGAACGAGTCGGGCGGGGCGGCCTTGCGGGTCAGCACGTTGCCCATGGCCCAGCTCGCCGCGCTGGCCAGCACCAGCAGGAAGGCGGGCAGCGGGCCGGAGGCGCCGAAGTCGGTGGCCACGAGCACGATCCCGGCCAGCGCCACGCCCATGCCCAGCAGCTGGCCGCGGGTCGGCCGCTCGCCAAGCAGCACGGCCGAGAACAACGCGGTGAACAGGGCCTGGCTCTGCAACACCAGCGAGGACAGCCCGGCGGGCACCCCGGCCTTGATCGCCACGAAGAGCAGGCCGAACTGCAGGGCGCCGAGCACGAGGCCGACCGCGACCACCCAGCGCCAGGCCACCTGCGGGCGGCCCACGAACAACACCGCGGGCACGGCGGCCACCGCGAAGCGCAGTGCGGTGAACAGCAGCGGCGGGAAGCTGTCCAGGCCGTAGTCGATGGCCACGAAGTTGATGCCCCAGGCGGCGGCCACGGACACGGCGAGCAGCAGGTGCGCGGGTTTCACCAGGGCAGTCTCGGCGCACGGCTGGATTTAGCACCAGCACAATGTCCTTCATCGTACGGTTTAGCATCGCTACATGATTGATCTCGGTCGGCTGCGTGCGCTGCACGCCGTCGCGGTGCACGGCTCGATCAACGCCGCGGCGGCGGCGCTGGGCTACACCCCCTCGGCGGTCTCCCAGCAGATCGCCAAGCTGGAGCGGGAGACCCGCACCACGCTGCTGGAGCGCCGCGGCCGGGGCGTGGTGCTGACCGACGCCGCGCGGTCGCTGGCCGGGACCGCGCACAGCGTGCTGGCACTGGTGGAGCAGGCCGAGATCCGGCTGGAGCAGCTGCGGGGCGCGGCGGTCGGCCGGGTGCGGCTGGGCGCGTTCGCCACCGCCTGCCGGGGACTGCTGCCCCCGGCCGTCGCCGCGCTGGCCGCCGAGCAGGCGGAGCTGGACCTGCGCGTGCTGGAGGTGGACCCGCCCTCGGCGGTGGAGATGGTCTCGCGCGGGGAGCTGGACGTGGCGGTGGTGCACGACTGGACCAACACCCCGCTGGCCGTGGACGAGTCGCTGGCCCGTCACCCGCTGGGCGAGGACCACGCCGACGTGCTCGTGCCCGCCGGGCACCGGCTTGCTGAGCAAAGCTCGGTTCAGCCGGAGGACCTCGTGGGCGAGCGGTGGATCTGCCAGCCCGCGGGCTCGATCTGCCACGACTGGCTCGTGCGCACGATGCGCGAGGCCCGAGTGGAGCCGATCGTGGCGCACGAGATCACCGAGTACCAGACGCAGCTGGAGTTCCTGGCCCTCGGGCAGGGCATCGCGCTGCTGCCGAGGCTGGGCCGCGCCGCGCTGCCGCCGACCGTGCGCGCGCTGCGGCTGCGGCCGGTGCCGACCCGGCGACTGTTCGCGGTGTGGCGCGAGCGCGCCAGCAGGCGGCCCGCGATCGCCGTCACCGTCCAGGCGCTCGTCCGAACGTGGGACAAAGTGGTCCAGACCACTTGAGGAAACGGTTTCTTTCATCGTTGTTGTTGCCCTGTCTGCGTTACGCCGTCAGAGCGGATTTGTCACGACAACCACGAATGCGACCGTTGACCGATCACAGTGTCCGAATTTTTGCACGTCAGCTCGCTACTCTCCCCCGAACGCCAGATCGTGGAAGGGGTAACCGGGTGGCAGCACGACAGATCACGCTGGCCGAGGTCGCTCAGCACGCCGGGGTCTCGTTGGCCACCGCGTCCAGAGTCCTCAATGGAAGCAACCGCCAGGTGAGCGAGGAGCTGCGGGACCGGGTCATGGTCAGCGCGGAGTCACTGGGCTACCTGCCCAACGCCTCGGCACAGGCGTTGGCGCGCAACAGCAGTTCACTCGTCGGTCTGGTCGTGCACGACATCTCCGACCCGTACTTCTCCAGCATCGCCGCCGGGGTCACGCGGGTGGCCGAGGACGCGGGGCTGGTGGTGGTGCTGGGCACGACGGCACGGCACACCGAGCGCGAGCGCGAACTGCTGTGCGTGCTGCGGGCGCACCGGGCCAAGGCGGTGGTCATCATCGGCAGCCGCACCACCGACAAGGCGGCGACCGCGCGGCTGGCCGAGGAGATCGGGACCTTCATCGCCCAGGGCGGGCGGGTGGCCTGCGTGTCCCAGGCCAGGCTGCCCGCGGACACCGTGGTGCCCGCGAACAAGGCGGGTGCCCGCGCGCTGGCCCGGGAACTGGTCCGCTTGGGGCACCGGCGTTTCGCCGTGCTCGGCGGCCCCGAGGAGCTGCTGACCAGCCGGGACCGCATCGCCGGGTTCCGCGCCGGGCTGGCGGAGTCCGGAGTGGACCTGCCCGAGTCCTCGGTGCGGCACGGGGAGTTCGGCAGGGACGGCGGCTACCGCAGCGCCGCCGAACTGGTGGCCGATGGCTCCACGGCGACCTGCGTGTTCGCGGTGAACGACGTCATGGCCCTGGGCGCGATGGCGGCGCTGCGGGCCGCCGGGCGCCGAGTGCCCGAGGACGTGTCGGTGGCCGGGTTCGGGGACATCCCGACCCTGCGCGACGTGACGCCCACGCTGACCACGGTCCGCCTGCCGCTGGAGGAGATGGGCGTGCGCGCGGCGCACATGGCGCTGGGCGAGTACACCGGCCCGCAGCCGCGCACCGTGAAAATGGCCGCGGAGGTGGTGCTGCGGGAGAGCACACTGGGCGTGTGATCGTCTTTCGCAACGGCTCCGTCTGGGGCACCGGCAGCACCGCGCTGGCCGTGTCGGGCGGGCGCATCGTGGCCCTCGGCGAGCAGGCGCTCGCCCTGCGTGCGACCGAGGTCGTGGACCTGGCGGGCGGCGCGCTGCTGCCCGCCTTCGGCGACGCCCACGCGCACCCCCTGTTCGCCGGGCTGGAGTCACGCGGGCCGCGCGTCACCGAGCAGTCCACTGTGGACGGCATCGTGGCCGAGGTGCGCCGCTGGGCACTGGCCAACCCCGGGGCGGACTGGGTGGTCGGCGCGAGCTACGACCCCTCGCTGGCCGCCAACGGGGAGTTCGACGCGCGCTGGCTGGACGCGGCCGTGCCGGACCGCCCGGTGGTGCTGCGCTCGCGCGACTACCACGCGGTGTGGTGCAACACCGAGGCACTGCGCCGCGCCGGGGTCGACTCGCGCACCCCCGATCCGAGACTGGGCTGGATCACCCGCCGGGCCGACGGCAGCCCGCTGGGCACCCTGCTGGAGTGGCACGCCTGCGACCTGGTGCTCGACCTGGTGCCGCGCACGCCGCTGGCGGACCTGGTGGCCGCGCTGGAACACGCGGGCCGCCGCTACGCCCAGGTCGGTGTCACCTGGGCGCAGGACGCCTGGGTGGAACCGGAACTGGTGGCCCCGTACCTGGAGGCGGTGCGCCGCGGCGTGCTGGGCTTCCGCGCCGACCTGGCCCAGCGCGCCGACCCGGACCGCTGGCGGGCGCAGCGCGCGGAGTTCGCCGAGCAGCGCGAACTGGTCCGGCGGCACGGCGGCGGGCTGGTCACGGCGCGCACCGTGAAGTTCTTCGCCGACGGGGTGATCGAGGGCGGCACTGGTGCCCTGCTGGAGCCCTACGTTGACGCGCCACACTCGCACGGCATGGCGGTGTGGCCGCCCGAGGAACTGGCGCGTGCGGTGACGGCCTTCGACGCCGACGGGTTCCAGGTACACGTGCACGCCATCGGGGACGCCGCGGTGCGGTCCGCCCTGGACGCGGTGGCCGCCGCACGGGCCGCCAACCCCGCGTGGGACCGGCGGCCGGTGATCGCGCACGTGCAGCTCGTGCACCCCGCCGACCTGCCCCGCTTCGCCGAACTCGGGGTGATCGCCAACTTCGAGGCGCAGTGGGCCTGCCGGGACGCCACCATGACCGAGCTGACCATCCCCCGGCTGGGCGAGCAACGCGCGGCCAGGCAGTACCCGATGGGCACCCTGCACCGGCTGGGCACCCGGCTGTCCCTGGGCAGCGACTGGCCGGTGAGCCCGCCCGACCCGCTGCTGGGCATCGGCACGGCGGTCGCGCGGGACTGGCTGCCCACCGAACGGCTGGATCTGACCACCGCGCTCACGGCGCAGACCGCGGGCGCCGCCTGGCAGGCCGGGGCCGAGCACGAGTGGGGCCGCCTGGCCGTGGGGCACAGCGCCGACCTGGTGGCCCTGGACCGCGATCCCACGGCGGTCGAGGCGTGTGATTTGGGCACGATCCGGGTAACAGGTACGTGGCTTGCCGGCCGAAGGCTCCCGGACGCCTCTACACTGGACTGACCCATTTGAGCTGTTGAAGTTTCGAGGAGTGACACCTTCCGTGCCCGATGCGCGGTCACCTGGCAGGAGTAGTGGGCCGGGGGAAAGCCCCGGCTGCCATACCAACCCGGACACCCGCCTCACCGGAGGCCCGAGGTGACCGGACCCCTGATAGATGTGCTCGGCCTGCTCGCCGTGCTCGCGCTCACCGCGGGTACCGCGATCTTCGTGGCCGCCGAGTTCTCCCTGACCACCCTGGAACGCAGCCAGGTCGACAACCACGTCCGCCAGGTCGCCGACGCCCGCGCCAAGCGGGTGCAGCAGGCTCACCGGACCCTGTCGTTCCAGCTCTCCGGCGCCCAGCTGGGCATCACGCTGACCACCCTGGTCACCGGCTACCTGGCCGAACCGGCCATCGCCGGGCTGCTGTCCGGGCCGCTGACCGCGCTGGGCCTGCCGCAACCGGCGGCCGGGGCCGTCGCCGCGGCCGTGGCCCTGCTGCTGGCCACCAGCCTGTCGATGGTCTTCGGCGAGCTGGTGCCCAAGAACCTGGCCATCGCCAAGCCGCTGCCCACCGCACGCGCGGTCGCCGGCATCCAGTACCGGTTCTCCACCGCGCTGCGCTGGCTGATCACCGTGCTCAACGGCTCCGCGAACTGGGTGGTGCGCCGGTTCGGCGTGGAACCCGCCGAGGAGCTGCGCTCGGCGCGGTCCCCGCAGGAACTGGGCTCGCTGGTCCGCTCCAGTGCCGCGCACGGCACCCTGGACCAGGGCATGGCCACCCTGCTGGACCGCTCGCTGCGCTTCGGCGAACTGACCGCCGAGGAGCTGATGACCCCGCGCGTGCAGATCGAGGCGCTGCGCGGCGAGGCCACCGTGCTGGACCTGATCGACGTGGCGCGGCGCACCGGGTTCTCCCGGTTCCTGGTGCACGACGGGGACCTGGACGACGTGCGCGGGGTCGTGCACGTCAAGCAGTCCTTCGCGGTTCCGGCCGCGCAGCGGGCCAGCACCCCGGTGTCCGCGCTGACCCGGCCGGTGCAGACCGTGCCGGAGAGCCTGGAGGCCGACGCGCTGCTGGAACGGCTGCGCGGATCGGGACTACAGATCGCCATCGTGGTGGACGAGTACGGCGGCACGGCGGGCATGGTGACCCTGGAGGACCTGGTCGAGGAGATCGTCGGTGACGTGCGCGACGAGCACGACCGGCGGGAGCCCGCCCCGGTGCGCACCCTGGGCACCGCCAGCTGGATGGTCTCCGGCCTGCTGCGCGAGGACGAGGTGGCCGAGGCCACCGGGTTCCGCATGCCCGACGGGGACTACGAGACCCTGGCGGGCATGGTGCTCAGCAGCCTGGGCTACATCCCCGAGGTGGGCGACGAGGTCCGCCTGGACGGCTGGCGGGTCACCGTGATGGCCATGGACCGGCACCGGGTGGCCGAGTTGCGGGTCTCCAAGGCCGAACCGGCCCAGCCGCAGGAGGTGTCGGCATGAACGATGTGCTGCTGATCCTGCTGACGTTCGTGTTGCTGCTGTGCAACGGGTTCTTCGTGGGCGCCGAGTTCGCGATCATCACGGCCCGGCCGGACCGGCTGGAGCCGATGGCCCGCGCCGGGGTGGGCCGCGCGCGCACCGTGCTGCGCGCCGGGCAGGAACTGCCGCTGCTGATCGCCGGTGCCCAGCTGGGTGTCACGGTCTGCTCGCTGGTGCTGGGCGCGCTGGCCGAGCCGGTGGTGGCCGGGCTGTTGGAGCGCCCGCTCGCCCCGCTGGCCCTGCCCGCCGCGCTGGTGCACGGCATCGCGTTCACGATCGCGCTGGTCGTGGTGTCCTTCCTGCACACGGTGATCGGCGAGATGGTGCCGAAGAACCTGACCATCGCCGGTCCCGAACAGGCCGCGCTGTGGCTGGTGCCGGTGCACTTCGCCTTCTGCCGACTGGTCCGCCCGCTGCTCAGCGCGTTCACGGTGATCGCGCAGGGCGTGCTCAAGCTGATCAAGGTCACGCCCAAGGACGAGCTGGAGGGGGCCTACACCCCCGACGAGCTGGGTTCGCTGCTGGCCGAGTCCCGGCAGGAGGGCCTGCTGGAGGACTCCGAGCACCGCAGGCTGGCCAAGACCCTGTCCTCGGTGGCACGCACCGTCTCCGACGTGCTGGTCCCGCTGGAGCGGGTGACCGCCGTGCCCGCGGAGCCCACCGTGGGCGATGTGGAGGCGGCGGTGGCGGCCACCGGCTTCTCCCGGTTCCCGGTCCGCTCCGCCGAGGGCAAGCTGGTCGGCTACGTGCACATCAAGGACGTGCTGGGCCTGGCCGCCGAGCCACCGGCCACCCCGCTGCCGCGCACGCTGGTCCGCGGGCTGCCCGAGCTGCCCGCCGACGCGCGGCTGGACGAGGCCCTGTCGGCGCTGCGCCGCGCGCAGAGCCACCTGGCCAAGGCGGTCGGCACCGACGGGCAGCAGCTGGGCGTGGTCGCGCTGGAGGACCTGGTCGAGGAGTACGTGGGCACCGTGCGCGACGGAACCCACGTCGGCCGCGTCGGCTGAGCCGGATAGCCTGGAGCACATGGGTTTCACGGTGCTGGCCGAGCCGGAGTGGCGGGCCCGCCAGCAGGCTCACCTGGACCGGGTGAGCCGCTGGACGGGCCCGCACGCCCGGCGCAGGTCGCGCGGCGAGAAGCACCCGGTGGTCGACTTCCTGTTCACCTACTACAGCCACCGGCCCGCGCACCTGGAGCGCTGGCACCCCGGCCCCGGCGTGCTGCTGGCCGGGCCCGGTGCGCGGGAGCGGCTGTCCTGGCGGGGCTACCACGAGGTGGACGGCGGGGTGGCGCTGGACGTGGCGGAGTTCGGCGAACCCCGTCGGCGCAACGCCGCGTTCTCCCGCTCGCTGCTGACCGCCACGGCCGCCCGGCGGGCCCGGCTGGGCTGCTTCGGCCTGCACGAGTGGGCAATGGTGTACCGCACCCAGCCCGCACAGATCCGGCACGTGGGCTGGCCGCTGCGGCTGGGCCACGGCGGCACCGACCGCGTGGTGGAGTCCCAGCGCGTGCAGTGCAGCCACTACGACGCGTACCGGTTCTTCACCGAGCCCGCGCGCCCGCTCAACGCCGTGCGGCCCACCCGGCAGCGGCAGCTCGAGCTGGAACAGCCTGGTTGTCTGCACAACAACATGGATCTGTACCGGGCCGCGTACAAGCTGGACCCGTTCCTGCCCTCCGAACTGGTCGCGGACTGCTTCGAGCTGGCGGTGGACATCCGCGAGCTGGACATGCGGGCCAGCCCGTACGACCTGTCCGAGCTGGGCTACCAGCCGGTGCGCATCGAGACCGAGGAGGGCAGGGCCGAGTACGTCCGCGCCCAGGCGAGCTTCGCCGAGCGCGCCCGCCCGCTGCGGCAGGCCCTCATCGAGCACTGCGTCACACTGTTGGACTGGTCGGCATCCTGAGCAACTCACCTTGACCGAACCGTTTCACCTGTTAGGTTGACAAACCTCGATTCCTCCCCCATTCGGGGGACGGGTACTCGCCGTGCGGGGAAGGGACAGGATGGCTCGCCATCGCGCGCTCGTGACCAGGGTCCGACGCGGGGTCGCACGCTGGCCGCTCGCGATCGTCGCCCTGGTCGTGCTGCTCGGACTGGGCTGGCTGGGCTGGACCTGGCTGGGCGGGGTGCTGGAGCGCAGAGCCACCGCCGAGGCGGCGGGCTGCCCCAGCGGTGAGGTCAGCCTGCGGGTGGCCGTCACGCCCAGCGTGGCCGACCCGGTCCGGGACGGGGCACAGCGCTGGACCGACCAGCACCCGGTGGTCAACGACCACTGCGTGCGGGTCGAGGTGCAGTCGGTGGACTCCAAGACCATCCTCACCGGCCTGACCCAGAGCTGGGACGAGAGCAAGCTCGGCCCCAAGCCGGTGGCCTGGCTGCCCGACTCCACGCTGTGGGCCAACCGGCTGTCCGCGCAGAACACCGCGCTGGTCGGGGCCGCGGGCCAGTCCGTGGCCAGCAGCCCGGTGGTGCTGGCCACCCAGTCCCCCGCCTACGACGCGCTGACCACCGGCAACCTGCTGCGCTGGACCGACCTGCCCGAGCTGACCGCCGACCCGGCGGGCTGGGCGCGGTTCGGCAAGCCGCAGTGGGGCAAGTTCCGCATCGCCGTGCCGGACCCGGCCTACAGCCCGGCCAGCGCCATGGCCATCCAGTCCGCCCTGGCCGGTGCCACCGGGCAGGGGCTCGGGCCGGTCACCACCGACATGCTCGCCCAGCAGCCGGTGAAGGACCTGATCGGCAAGCTGGCCGCCGCGCGGGCGGCCAACGCGCCCGCCAGCGCCCAGGACGCGCTCGACGGGCTGTCCAGGGCCGGGGACATCGCCACCGCGAGCTACAGCGCGGTGCCGATCACCGAGGTGGACCTCTACCGGCGCAACCTGGGCCGGGACGGCGCGCCCGCACCGGGTACCCCGCTCTACGAGGTGCCGGTCGGCGGCGCGAGCCCGCAGGCGGACTTCCCGTTCGTGACCCTGGCGGGCAACTGGGTGAACACCGTGCAGGGCAAGGCGGCACAGCAGTTCCGCGAGTTCCTGCGCCAGCCCGCGCAGCAGAAGCTGTTCGCCGCGGCCGGTCTGCGCGTGGACGCCACCTCGGATCGGCCCAAGCAGGCGCCCGGCATGCGCTGGCCCGCCACCACCCAGCGCCTGGTCCCCGCCGACGCCACCACCACGCAGCAGATCTCCGCGGGCTGGGCGGCGGCGGCCTCCGGCGACCTGATCTCGGTGCTGGTGGACGGTTCGGCCGCGATGGGCCAGGACGGCGGGGACGGCCGCACCCGGTTGGACTGGGTCCGCGACGCGCTGGTCGGCCAGGTCGACCGGTCCGTGGCCGGGGCCTCGCTGGGGCTGTGGCAGTACTCGGCAAACCTGGACGGGGACAAGCCGTACCGGCAGCTCTCCCCCGTGGTGCAGACCGACCAGCACGCCGACCAGCTGCACTCCGCGCTGGGCAAGCTCGGCACCGGCCAGGGTGCGCAGCTCTACAGTTCGGTGCTCGGGGTGTACCAGTCGGTGCTGGCCAACTACCAGGCGGGCAAGCACAACCGGATCGTGGTCATCGTGGGCAGTGCCAACGAAGGCGGCACGGACCTGGCTCAGCTGCGCAGCCAGCTCGGTCAGCTCCGCGACGCCAAGCGACCGGTGCCGATCAGCTTCATCGCCCTGGGCGACGGCCCGCAGCGGGACCAGTTGGCGGGCATCGCCCAGGACGCCGGCGGCACGGTTTCCGCTGTGCAGAACGCCAAGGACGTCGCGGCGGCCCTGGGACAGCTGCTGTCGGTCGCGAGCTGATCGCGCATAGGGGTCCCGCTCGCACCGCGGACGCTCTAAGCTGAGTGCCGCCACGTCGCCAATCCCCCCTGGCGACCGGCACGCTGGAGCCCTTGCCTACCCCCCGGACGAGGGCTCCAGTCCCCCAACCACCGCGAGTCCCGCTCTGGGCAGCGCGAATCCCGCCCACCAGCAGGCGAATCCCGCTCTGCCGGTCGTCACTTCCGTGCCGTGTCAAGGAATTCGACGGCCAGCGACGCCAGCTCGACGGGCTGCTCGAAGACCATGCCGTGGTTGGCGTCGACCTCGACCACGGTCAGCAGCGGGTTGGCGGCGCGGGCCGCGTCGAGGTCGCGCAGCAACCCGCGTCGGTGTGCGGCCGTCAGCTCGGCGAAGGGCGCGGCCTGCGGCAGGGCCTTTCCCGCCAGCACAAGCAAAGCCGGGCATCGCAGCGCGGCGAGCACGGCCACGGTGTCGTCCTGGCGGAACGAGTCGGCGACCTGGGCGAGCAGGTCCGCGCCGGGCCGGGTGAGCGTGGCGGTCTGCGCGTCGAAAGCGGCCCGCAGGCGCGCCAGGTCGGCGAGGACCCGTTCGCGGGGCAGGCCCGCGTAGTGCTCCGGCGCGGTGGCCGCCGCCCGGTGCCCGTCGAAGCTGATCACGCCGGGGCACTCGGGGTGCCGCGCCGCCCAGTGGGCCGCGATCATGCCGCCCAGGGACATGCCCACCACCGCGGGGTTGTCCAGGCCGAGCAGCTCGATGTCGTCCAGCACGGCCCGCCAGCTCCACGGGCCGTCAGCGGAGCGCCCGTGGCCGCGCAGGTCGATCGCCACCACCCGGTGGGCGCGGGTCAGCTCGGCGGCGAACCGGTCCCAGTCCCGCGCCTGCCCGCCCAGGCCGTGCAGCAGCAGCACGTCCGGGCCGGTTCCGCCGTACTCCACCCGGTTGGTCATCGCGTCCCCCGCAGCCTGTCGCGCACCGAGTCGGTGCTCACCCCGCCCCCGGCGTGCCGGGTCAGCTTGCCCCTGTTGACCAGGTCGAACACCCCCTGCCTGGTGACCCCCAACATCGCCCCGGCCACCGGGAAGGAGACGTGCTCCCGGCCCGGGTAGCCGAAGCGCCGGGCCACCAGCCGTCCCAACGGGGTCTGCCACCACCGCACGGGCGGGTCGAACTCGTCCGCGGGGTGCAGGGCCGCCAGCAGGGTGGACAGCCGCTGCCAGGCCACGGCGTCCGTGCCGTCGAGCAGCTGGGCCGCCCACATCTCGGCCTCGTAGGACAGCCGCTCGGCCAGGGCGTCCACCGAGGCGGCGGGCCCGAGCAGGATCGACAGCGGGTCGAGCACGCGGATCCGCACCGCCTCGACCAGGTCGGCGACCAGCGCCACATGGTCCTCGCTGGTGGTCATGCCGGGCTCCCCTCTACTTGACGCTGAACGTAAAGTACTTGACGAAGTGCGTCAAGCGGTCCTGATCCGTAGGCTGTCGGCCAGCATCGATCCAGTTCTGGGGAGCAACGCCGTGGCCACCACCACCGAGCCGAAACGACCGGCACCGCACCGCCTGGGGCAGTGGCTGTTGCAGGGCCAGCACCCGCAGGTGCACAAGCGCCAGGGCAGCACCGAGGAGCCGGCCGCCACCCAGCACACCGAGCCCTGGTGGAAGGTCATGTGCCTGACCGGTGTGGACTACTACTCCACGCTGGGCTACCAGCCGGGCATCGCGGCGCTGGCCGCGGGCGTGCTCTCCCCCGTGGCCACCCTCGTGCTCGTGCTGCTCACCCTGGCCGGGGCGCTGCCGATCTACCGCAGGGTGGCCCGGGAGAGCCCGAACGGGCAGGGCTCCATCGCGATGCTGGAGAAGCTGCTGCCGCAGTGGAAGGGCAAGCTGCTCGTCCTGGTGCTGCTGGGCTTCGTGGCCACCGACTTCGTGATCACCATGACCCTGTCGGCCGCGGACGCCTCGGCGCACGCGCTGGAGAACCCGTTCATGCCGGAGTTCCTGCGCGACCACCAGGTGCTGCTCACCCTGGTGCTGCTCGCGGCGCTGGGCGCGGTGTTCCTCAAGGGCTTCACCGAGGCGATCGGCATCGCGGTGACCCTGGTCGGGGTGTACCTGGCGCTCAACGTGGTCGTGGTCGTGACGGCGATCCTGCACGTGGTCGGCAACCCCGAGGTCGTGCTCACCTGGCAGAACCTGTTGACCAGCCAGTACGGCAATCCCTGGCTGATGATCGGCGTTGCCCTGCTGGTGTTCCCCAAGCTGGCGCTTGGCCTGTCCGGGTTCGAGACCGGGGTGGCCGTCATGCCGCAGGTGCGCGGGGCGGCCGGGGACACCGCCACCAGGCCGGAGGGCCGCATCCGCAACACCCGCAGGCTGCTCACCACCGCGGCGCTGATCATGAGCGTGTTCCTGATCTGCTCCAGCTTCGTGACCACCGTGCTGATCCCGCAGAAGGAGTTCCAGTCGGGCGGTTCGGCCAGCGGGCGCGCACTGGCCTACCTCGCGCACTCCTACCTCGGCGACGCCTTCGGCACCGTGTACGACCTGAGCACGATCGGCATCCTGTGGTTCGCGGGCGCCTCGGCCATGGCCGGGCTGCTCAACATCGTGCCGCGCTACCTGCCCGGCTACGGCATGGCCCCGGACTGGGTGCGCTCCAGCCGCCCGCTGGTGCTGGTCTTCATGGTGATCGCCTTCGCCATCACGATCATCTTCGAGGCCAACGTGGACGCGCAGGGCGGGGCGTACGCCACGGGTGTGCTGGTGCTGATCTCCTCGGCGGCCCTGGCGGTGACCCTGTCGGCGGTACGCAGGCGGCAACGGCCCGCCACCATCGCCTTCGCCGTGATCACCGCGGTGTTCGCCTACACCACGGTGATGAACATCGTGGAGCGCCCGGACGGCGTGAAGATCGCCTCCTTCTTCATCCTGGCGATCATCGTGACCTCCTTCGTCTCCCGGGCGACCCGCTCGCTGGAACTGCGCTTCAGCGAGGTGCAGTTCGACGAGACGGCGCGGCGGCTGATCGCCGAGCACGCGGCCGAGGGCGAGATCCGGATCATCGCCAACGAGCCGGACGCCCGCGACGAGGCCGAGTACGTGGACAAGGAGCGCGAGCAGCGCGAGGACAACCACATCCCGGCCGGGGACCCGGTGCTGTTCCTGGAGATCACCATCGGCGACTCCTCGGACTTTACCGACGAACTGGACGTGTGCGGCGAGGAGCGGTTCGGCTACAAGATCCTGAAGGTGAACAGCCCCACGGTGCCCAACGCCATCGCCGCGATCCTGATGCGGATCCGCGAGGACACCGGCAAGGTGCCGCACGTGTACTTCGCCTGGGCGGAGGGCAATCCCTTCCAGTTCCTCTTCAAGTACATGTTCTCCGGCTCAGGTGACGTGCCGCCGGTGACCCGCGAGGTGCTGCGGCGCGCGGAACCCGACCCCGAGCGCAGGCCGATGGTGCACGTCGGCTGACCACAGTGGACGGTGAACGCCGCGAGGTCCCGGCCCTGCTACCGGGGCCTCGCGGCGCGTCTCCCTCTGCCGCGGTTCGGGACCTTCACGAACCGGGGCGTGCGAGTCGATGCGCCAGGATCGCGCCGCCCGCGATCACGGCCGCGACACCGGCGAGCCAGACCCACGGCGGCACACTGGCCTCGTCGGCGGAGGAGGCCCGAGCGACCGGCGCCGCGTGCTCCAGCGCCGCCACGGGGGTGCCCCGACCTGCCGTGGTCAACTGGAACCCGATCCGGCCGGACACCGGGTGCCCGTCGGCGGAGATGATGCGGTAGTCGACGGTGTAGCGCCCGGCAGGCCCCAGGGGCGACAACGGTGCCGAGACCACCCCTCCGCTGACCGTCGGCGGACCACCCTCCCAGTGCGAGCCGCCGTCGGGGCCGGTCACGACTAGCGTGGTCAGCCCGTGTTCGACCGGCAGGTCAAAACTGAGCTGCACTCGGTTTGGTCCGGCACTGATCGAGGCCCCGTCAGGCGGGTCGGAGGAAACGAGCACGTTGTGCGCGCTCGCGGGCGCGACACCGAGCACGAGGTTCAGGCCGATGAGTGCCGCGACGAGGCCGGTGCACGTGGTGACGCGGAATTCCCAGGGAAGTGACATGACACCCTCAGATCCTGGTGGAAGCCGGAGTCGCTGCTCCCCGCAGGTTAGGGCCGCGGGGATTGCGGCGGGTTTTCCGGAGATCACCTGATGCTTCCTCCTCGTTAACAGGCCCGCACAACGCAAATCCGGCACACCGCGACCAGAATGTTCACTCGAACGGTCCAGCAGGTGCACCCGACAACCGGCCCAACGCCTCAGAACAGGGGTTTCTGAACTGGCGACGTTGCCCTCACCACCCCGAAACCCGCACGGTGAGATCAGGTTTACCGCGTCGGCACGGTTCGGTCATCCTCGGCAATCGGGTTTGTGGTCGACTCCGTCACAGATCGATCGGAACGTGTTTTCCCCTCATATCGCGTATCCACAGACTCCTTTCTGTCGACGAAGTGGACGGAAGCGACACATGCCGGTACGACGTGAACAGGTGGTCGCCGCGAGCCTGGTCGGCTCAGTGGTGGTGGTCCTGGGTTTCGCATCCGGGCTCGGCGTGCACAACGCGGCCGATGGCGGTGGCACCAGCGCCCAGGCAGGTGGCCTGTCGACACCGTCATCAGCCAGCCCGCCGATGACCAGCGAGCCCGCACAGCCTGGCGGCACGCAGTCCTCTGACAGTCAGTACCCCGGTGACGCCCGTGGCCAGGCGAGCACCGGGCAACCGATCATGACCGAACTGCCGCTGCCACCGACCGGGCCCGTGGCCACCTGGCCCGCGCAGCCGCCGACCACAACACCGACGCCTTCGGTTACGCCGCAACCGGAAACCCCATGCCACCCCGGGCTGCTCGGCCCCTTGCTGGCCCCCGTGGTGCAGCCAGGGCTCCCCCTGGTCGGTGGACTGGTGGTCGGGGTGACCACGGCGCTGCCGCTCAACGGCCTGCTGTCACCACTTGTCGGCGCCTGCCCGACCACGTCGACCACCGTCCCCACAACGACTCCGACTCCGGGGCCGTGATGGCCATGGGCGAACTCCTTGCACAGCAAGCGTTTGCGGTTCCAGAGGCCCGGGCCTGGTACGTGATCGCCCGCGTCCTCGACTACACCGCGACCGCGTTGTTCCTGGGTGGCTCGGCGTTCGTGACACTGCTGTGGCCCGCCGGAGCCGGCGAGCGCCGAACACGGCGGCTGCTCACCGTCGGCTGGCTGTTCGGATTGCTGAGCACGGTGGCCGGAATCGGGTTGGAGGGCGTCTGGGCGACTCAGCGGCCGATCATCGACGCGGTGGACTGGCAACTCCTGCAACAGGTCCTGCACCTGGACTTCGGACGGGTGTGGGTGGCCAAGGCCCTGCTGTGGGTCCTCGCCGGAGTCGTCCTCGCCGATCTGCTGCACCGCGGTGAGGACGCGGCCCGATCGGTGGCCTGGCGCGTGGGGGCGCTGGCCATCGGCGTGGGCTTGCTGCGCACGACCGGGATGACAGGACACGCCTCCGATGCCGCCGAGGCCGGGATCACCCAGATCGCCGACCTGGTGCACCTGGCCGGGATGTGCCTGTGGGTGGGCGGTCTCGCGGTGCTGTTGATCGGTGTACTGCCGCGCCGCCGGGCCCAGGAACTCGCGGTCGTCGTGCCGCGCTACTCCACGCTGGCCCTGATCTCGGTGCTGGCGGTCCTCGCCGCCGGAGCAGTGCTGGCCTGGCAACTGGTCGGATCGGTGGACGCCGTGCTGCACAGCGGGTACGGCCAGATCCTGCTGACCAAGCTGGCGATCCTGCTCGTGCTCCTCGCTGCCGCTCAAGCCAGCAAGTCCTGGGTCAAGCGCCGACTGGACCTCGCCGTGGTGCTGCGCGGCGACGCGGCCACGGTCCGCCCGTTCGTCTACTCCGTGGCCGCCGAGACGGTCCTGGTCCTGATCGTCCTGCTCGCAGCGGCCTTCCTCGTCACGGCCAGTCCCGGCCGCTGAACTCCCGACCCAGAAAGGAACTCCACCATGCACAGCCCTGCACCCGCCGATGCCGAGAAGATCGCACCACCGACACGGCGCGGCCGTGGCGGCGTGCTGCTGCCCGCGATCGCACTGCTGGCCGTGGCCGGCTCGATCCTCGCGCTGACCACGATGCGCGGCAACGACCAGCAGACCACGGCACTGTCCGGTGTGGACTTGGCAGCACAGAGTGCGGCGCTGCCTGAGTCCGTGCTGAGCCAGCAGAAGGTGGCGGCGGTCCAGTACTCGCCGGAGCTGGAGGCGAAGTCCGCGGCCTCCGCCCCGATCGCGGTGGACATCAAGAACTACGCCTACGCCCCGACGGCGGTGACCGTGGCGGTGGGCGACACGGTCGTCTGGACCAACCGGGACACCGCCCCGCACACCGTGACCGTCAGCAGCGGTCCGGAGATGGTCAACTCACCCACCCTGCAACAGGGTCAGAGCTTCACCTTCACCTTCACCAAGCCGGGCAGCTACTCCTACTACTGCGCGGTGCACCCGGACATGAAGGCCACCCTCACCGTCACCGGCTCCACCCCGCCGCCGACCACCACGACCGCACCGCCCACGACGACCACGGGCACCACCACGACCTCGATGCCGATGCCTCCCCCGTCCTCCGGTGGCTGCGCGGTGAAGGCGGCGCTGGCGCCGTTCATCGCCCACCTCAAGGCAGCCCACCTGGAGGAGGGGGTGGGTCAGCAGGTCACCGACCTGCTCAACCTCGACCAGTACGTCAAGACGCACACCGTGCTGATCGAGAACATGCTCACCCCCGTCCTCAACGGCGATGCCGACCAGGCGGTCAAGGACGTGCTGACGCCGTTGCTGGCCCACCTCAAGGCAGCGCACCTGGAGGAGGGCCTTGGCCAGCAGGTCACCGACCTGCTCAACGTGGACCAGTACGTCAAGACCCACACCGTGTTGATCGAGAACATGCTCACCCCGGTGTTCAACCAGCTGACCTGCTGATCGGCCCACCACGCCCCGCTGGCACGGCAGCACCACCGTGCCAGCGGGCGGGTCGCATCGTCCGCCGGATCACCGCCGAGGAGACCGACCGATGACCCGTCGTACCGCCGGGCGAGCGCCCGCCCTGCTGCTCTTGCTGGCCCCCTGGTTCCTCGTGGGGCCAGCACACCCTGCTTTCGCCGCCGCACAACAGGTCTCGATGGCCCAGTACGCCTTCGGGCCCGCGGCACTGACGGTGCACGCCGGGGACACCATCACCTGGACCAACCAGGACAAGGCGCCCCACGACGTGACCACCACCAGCGCGCCCATCGCCCTCCACTCGCCCATGCTCTCCACCGGGCAGTCGTTCAGCTACACCTTCCGTCAGCCGGGCACGTACGCCTACTACTGCTCGATCCACCCGGACATGCGCGCACAGATCACCGTCCTGGCCGCACCGACCACCGCACCGCCCGTGGCCTCCAGGGCGCACCAGCCCGCCAGCACCGCAGCGCCCAGGTCTTCCTCCGCACCACCGATGGCCAGCACCGACAGCACACCGTCCGCGCAGCCGGAACCGCAGCACGCCGCCGGCGATCAGCCGCAGGCCGTCGCCGCCTCGACCCACGCCACCCTGGACCCGATGCTGCTCGTCGCGGGCCTGGTCGCCGGGGTGGCCACCCTGTGCCTGCTGCTGATCAGCTCACGAGCACAGGGCCAGGCGTGACAGCGAGACATGACAACGATGTCATCCGTGGCGGCGCAACCATCCTGCCGGGCACGCCGTCTCAGGAACAACAGCCATGCGGAGGGTTTCGCCGGATATCCTGGCGACCGAGCGTCGACGAGGACGTCGGCCCCACCCCGGACCAGCACGAGGACGAACCAGCCGATGACCACCGTCGCCCCGCGCCGCACGCGCGCCGCGCTCCTGCTCGCCCTCGCCGCGGTCGCGGTGCTGGGGGCGTGCGCGCAGCCCGGGCAGGTGGCGACGGCGATCGGTGCGCCGCCCACGCCGACCCCACAGGCGGGCGGCCTGCCCGCCACGCAGGGCGGCCCCTGCCCGACCTCCGAGGTGCCGACCGGGTTGAGCAGCCAGGGCGTGCTCTCCGGCGGGCAGCGCAGGCCGGTGCTGGTGTACCTGCCGCGCGGCCGCCGCGCGGGCAAGCCGATCCCGCTGGTGCTCGACCTGCACGGCAGCGGCAGCACCCCCAAGCAGCAGTTGGAGTCCACCGGCATCACCAGGACCGCCGACCGCAACGGATTCGCCGTGGTCGCGCCGCAGGGCGGGGTGCCGTTCACGCTCGGGCGCACCCACGGCTTCGCCTGGAACGTGCCGGGGGTGCCGCTGGTGGACGGCAAGCCGGTGCCGCGGGGCGCGCCCGACGACGTGCAGTACCTGCGCGACACCGTGGAGACAGTGACGAAGCTGGTGTGCGGGGACAGCCAGCGGGTCTACGTCACCGGCTTCTCCGGTGGCGCGCGCATGACCTCACAGCTGGGCTGTGAGCTGTCCACCCGCGTGGCGGCGATCGCCCCGGTGTCCGGGCTGCGGCTGCCCACCGGCTGCCGCCCCACCCGGCCGGTGCCGGTGGTGGCCTTCCACGGCACCGCCGACACGGTCAACCAGTACAACGGGGGCAAGTCCCCGACCTGGGACTACAGCGTGCCGGTCGCCGCGCAGCGCTGGGCCGGGGCCGACGGCTGCGCGCCGACCCCGGGCGCCCAGCAGGTGGAACCGCTGGTCACCGCGACCACGTACCAGGGCTGCGGTGGCGGGGCACAGGTGCGGCTCTACACGATCAGCGGGGGCAAGCACGCCTGGCCGGGCACCCCGGGCTCGATGGCCAAGGGCCTGACCCCGCCCAGGATCGACCCCAACGAGCTGATGTGGACCTTCTTCGCCGCGCACCCGCTGGGCTCAACCGCCTGAGCGGGGCCCGGGCAGTGCCATGAAAGTGCCGTTCACTGCGCTCAGCGCAGTGAACGGCACTTTCATGGCGGTAGGGCGCGGCCTCAGCCGCGCAGCTCCACGCAGCAGCCCCCGGCCCCCGGCACCAGCTCGGCGCGGACCGTACCGGCCGCCAGCCCCGCCAGCACCCCGCTCAGCAGCGCCTGGTTGAGCCCGCACACCAGCTCGGGTGCCCTGGCCACCACCGGGTGGAACGGGCAGCTGCGCAGCCGCACACAGGTGGGCGCGCTGCGCTCGGGCTCGAATCCGCAGCCCGCCAGCACCGACTCAGCCAGGGTCAGCGCGCGCTCGGTACCCAGCCTGCCCGGCCTGCTGCGCTCGCGCTCGGCGGCGCCCAGGGCATGTCCGCGCTCCGCGGCCACCCGCAGTCCGGCCTCGCGCGCGGTCTCCCCCGGTCGCTCGGCAAGCGCGGCGTCGACCAGCAACTCGGCGAGCAGGTCGTGGCGGCGCTGCGGGATGGACACGCACACGTCCTGAGCTGCGGGCTCGTAGACTGTGGGGCGCCGCCCGACGCGTCGCGCCCCGGCAGTGTCGGCGGGCCGCGCGCTCAGCAGGCCCGCGTCGACCAGCTTGTCCAGGTGGAAGGCGGCCAGCTTGCGCGAGATGCCCACCGAGCTCGCGGCCTCGTCCCTGGTCACGGGCCTGCCCGCGCGCCGGATGTACTCGTACATGCCGTGCCGCAGGTCGTCGTCCAGCGCGGCCACCGCCGCGATGCCAGGACGTACCGTCATGGGTCCATGATATCGCTCACAGCAATGGGTGATAATTGGGTACCCGCTGGCTGTTGACGGTGAGATGTCAATAAGTCCAAGCTTTGTTGGAGAAAGTACGAGGAGGCTGGCCGTGAGTCTGCATGTGGCGCCCGAGGTGGGTCAGCCCGATCTGGCCGCCGCCGAGCTGGCCGCCGGGCAGTTCCTGCGCGCACTGGGCATCAGCACCGAGTCGGAGAGCCTGCGCGACACCCCGCGCCGCATGGCCAAGGCCTACGCGGAGCTGTTCAGCCCGCGGCCCTTCGACCTGACGACCTTCCCCAACGACGAGGGCTACGACGAGCTGGTGCTGGCCCGCAGCATCCCGCTGCGCTCGGTGTGCGAGCACCACCTGCTGCCCTTCGTGGGCGTGGCGCACGTGGGCTACCTGCCGGGCAGCCGCATCCTGGGCCTGTCCAAGCTGGCCAGAGTGGTCGAGCACTTCGCGTGCCGACCCCAGGTCCAGGAGCGGCTGACCAAGCAGGTCGCCGACTGGCTGCACGCGCAGTTGCAGCCCAAGGGCGTGGGCGTGGTGATCGCGGCCGAGCACACCTGCATGACCCTGCGCGGGGTGCAGGCGGTTGGCTCCTCCACCGTCACCTCCACCCTGCTGGGCACGCTGCGCTCGGACGCCCGGTCCCGCCAGGAGTTCTTCGCCCTGACGGGCATCAACCCCTGAGCTACAGCCCGGCCAGCAGCACCAGTGGGCGCTCCACGCAGTCGGCCACGAAGCGCAGGAAGCCGCCAGCGGTGCCGCCGTCGCACACCCGGTGGTCGAAGGTGAAGGACAACTGGGTCACCTTGCGCACCGCGAGCTGCCCGTCCACCGCCCAGGGCTTGTCCACGATGCGCCCCACGCCCAGCAGGGCCGCCTCCGGGTGGTTGATGATCGGCGTGGAGCCGTCCACCCCGAACACCCCGTAGTTGTTCAGGGTGAACGTGCCGCCCGTCAGCTCCTCGGTGCGCAGCGAGCCCGCGCGCGCCGCCTCGGTCAACCTGGTCAGCTCGGCGGCCAGCTCGGTCGTGGTGAGCTGGTCGGCACCCCGCACCACCGGGACCACCAGCCCGCGGTCGGACTGCACCGCGAAGCCCAGGTTGATCCCCCGCAGGCGGAGGATCTCCTGCCGCTCGGTGTCCACTGTGGAGTTCAGCTCGGGGAACTTCCGCAGCCCCGCGACACAGATGCGGGCCATCAGCGGCAGCACCCCGACGCCCAGCACCTTCTTGGCGTCCATCAGCCCGGTGGCGTCCACGTCCACCCAGGTCGTGGCGTCCGGGATCTCGTGGCGGCTGCGGGAAAGCTTGTCGGCGATGGCCTTGCGCACGCCCTTGAGCGGCACGCGCTCGGCATCGGCCTGCGCCGCAACGGGTTGGGGCGCGGGCTTGGCGATCGCGGCTTCCACGTCCTTGCGCAGCACCACACCGGCCGGTCCGCTGGGCGTGAGCGTGGCGATGTCGATCCCGTTGTCCTTGGCCAGCTTGCGGACCACCGGCGAGAGGACCCTCGGCGCCACGGCCTGCGCGCTCGGCGCGATCTTCGGGCCGCGCCGCCGTCGGGACACCACTTCTTCCTTGGTGCCGTAGCCGATCAGCACGTTGCCCGAACCGGCCTTCTCCTCCTCGCGGTACCGCTCCGCGGCGGCGTCCCCGCCGGACACGGAGATCAGCGGGGCGCCGACCTCCACCACGGCGCCCGCGTCGGCGTGCAGGGTCAGCACGGTTCCCGCGTAGGGCACCGGCACCTCGACCGCGGCCTTGGCCGTCTCCACCTCGACCACCACCTGGTCGATGCTGACCGTGTCACCCACGGCGACCCGCCAGGTGAGCACCTCGGCCTCGGTCAGGCCCTCACCGAGGTCGGGCAGGCGGAAGAGCTGCTCCACGGTCATGCCCTCACCCCGGTCAGGTAGCGGCCGTCGGGCTCGTCACTGAACTGCAGGCGGTCCACCGCGTCCAGCACCCGGTCCACCCCGGGCAGGTGCGAGTGCTCCAGCATCGGCGGCGGGTAGGGGATGTCGAAGCCGCCGACGCGGATCACCGGCGCCGACAGCGAGTGGAAGCAGCGCTCCTGCACGCGGGCGGCGACCTCGGCCCCGAACCCTGCGAAGCCCTGTGCCTCCTGCACCACCACGCACCGGCCCGTGCGCCGCACCGAGGCGGTGACGGTCTCGTCGTCGAAGGGCACCAGCGAGCGCAGGTCCA
This sequence comes from Kutzneria viridogrisea DSM 43870, assembly GCF_000525635.1. Lineage (NCBI taxonomy): Bacteria > Bacillati > Actinomycetota > Actinomycetes > Pseudonocardiales > Pseudonocardiaceae > Kutzneria > Kutzneria viridogrisea. The sequence goes on along the minus strand of NZ_CP007155.1, from coordinate 3,377,664 downwards.
CGACCTCCAGGTCGAGCCCGTCCTCCGCGGCGACCTTGGCCGCCTGCATGGCAACCGGCACCGACGGACCGTACGCGATCAGCGTGGCGTCCTTGCCGCTGCGCCGGATCGCCGCGCGCCCCAACGGTTCCGAGTCGTAGCGCAGCTCTGTGTCCTCTTTGGACCAGTACAGCTTCTTCGGCTCCATGAACACGACCGGGTCCGGGTCGTCGATCGCCGCGCGCAGCAGGGTGTAGGCGTCCGCGGGCGTCGCGGGCGTGACGACCTTGAGCCCCGGCGTGGCCACGTAGTACGCCTCGCTGGAGTCACAGTGGTGCTCCACCCCGCCGATGCCGCCCGCGTAGGGCACGCGGATGACCATCGGGATGGACAGGGCGCCGCGCGTGCGGTTGCGGATCTTGGCCACGTGCGAGGCGATCTGCTCGAACGCCGGGTAGGCGAAGGCGTCGAACTGCATCTCGACCACCGGCAGGAAGCCGCCCATGGCCAGCCCCACCGCGTAGCCGACGATGCCCGCCTCGGCCAGCGGCGTGTCGAAGCAGCGCTGCTCCCCGAACTGCGCGGTCAGCCCGTCGGTGATGCGGAAGACCCCGCCGAGCTGGCCCACGTCCTCACCGAAGACCAGCACCCGCTCGTTCTCGCTCAGTGCGTCGCGCAGGGCGGCGTTGAGCGCCTGCGCCATGCTTGTCGCGGCCATGTCAGCCCTCCTGCGCCTTCAGCTCGGTGGCCAGCAGATCGCGCTGCTCGGCCAGTTGCGGGGTCGGCACCGCGTAGACGTGGTCGAACAGGCTCATCGGGTCCAGGTGCGGGTCGGCGTTCATCCGCTGCCGCAGGTCCGCCGCCAGCCGCTCGCCCTCCTCCTGGGCCGCCAGCACGTCCTCATCGGTCAGGGCGCCGACATCGCGCAGGTGCTTCTCCAGGCGCGGCAACGGGTCCGCCGCCAGCCAGCCCCGCACCTCCTCCTGGTCGCGGTACCGGGTCGCGTCGTCGGCGTTGGTGTGCGCCTCCAGCCGGTAGGTGTGCGCCTCCACCAGGAACGGGCCGCCACCGGAGCGCGCCCGGTCCATCGCCGTGCCCAGCACCGCGAGCATGGCGGCGGTGTCGTTGCCGTCGACCTGCTCGGAGCGAACCCCGTAGCCGATGCCCTTGTACGCAAGGGAGGGCGCCGCGCTCTGCTTGGACAGCGGCACCGAGATCGCGTACCCGTTGTTCTGCACCAGGAACACGACCGGGGCGTTGAAGACCGCCGCGAAGTTCAGCGCCTCGTGGAAGTCGCCCTCGCTGGTGGCCCCGTCGCCGATCAGCGCCAGCACGGCGGTGTTCTCGCCCTTGCGGCGCATCGCGCTGGCCAGGCCCGTGGCGTGCAGCACCTGCGTCGCCAGCGGGGTGCACTGCGGCGCCACGCGCACCGCCTTCGGGTCGTAGCCGCAGTGCCAGTCCCCGCGCAGCAGGGTCAGCACCTCGACCGGGTCCACTCCCCTGGCCACCAGCGCCACCGAGTCCCGGTAGGTCGGGAACAGCCAGTCGCCCGGGCCCAGCACCTCGGCCGCCGCGATCTGGCACGCCTCCTGGCCGTGGCTGGACGGGTACACCGCCAGCCTGCCCTGCTTGGTCAGGGCCGTGGCCTGGGCGTCGAACCGCCTGCCGATCACCATCTTGCGGTGTGCCGCGAGCAGTTGCGGCACGGTTGGCCGCTCGTAGCCGGTGGGGCAGCCCTCGACGGTCGTGCCGTCCTCGGCCAGCAGCCGCACCGGTGTCGGGGAGGGCAACAAGTCCTGGACGACGCTGTCGGACATGACGAACCCCTTCCGCTGACGTTTGACACGTGATACTCGACATTTTGAGCTACATGTTCAACACTGCGACCGAAGTAGCGATGGATTGTTGGAAATACGCGGACGGGAAGACAACATGTCCTTCGAGACCCACGCCACACCGACGGCCGGTGGACGATCGGCCGCCCAGTTGGACGAGATCGACCGGGCGATCCTGTCGGAACTGCACAAGGACGGCCGGGTCTCGATCCGCGTACTGGCCGAACGCGTGCACATCTCGCGCACGAACGCCTACGCACGGTTGGACCGGCTGCTGTCCGAGCATGTGATCACCGGGTTCACCGCCGAGGTGTCCCCGCACCGCGCCGGGCTCGGCACCAGCGCGTACGTGCTGCTGACCATCGAGCAGAACTCCTGGCGGACCGTGGCCGGGGCGCTGCGCAAGATCCGCTACATCGAGCACCTGGCCATGGTCGGCGGCGACTTCGACGTGCTCGCACTCGTGCGCGCCCCGGACAACGCCGCGCTGCGCGAGGTGGTGCTGGAGCAGATCCAGAGCGTGAAGGGCGTTCGCGGGACCCGGACCTGGCTGGTCTTCGACGAGGCCGAGGGCCGGGGCCCGGAGTGGGTCCCGGCCGGGAAGTAGCTCAGGCGTACCGCACAACACCGTCCACAGTGGATGAACGCAGCCTGCCAAGCCGCACCAGCACGTCCAGGTGCGCGGCCGTCTCACCGACGGCCAGGAACTTGTTGAACAGGTCCATGTCGGCGAGCTTGCGGTTGTGCCGGGTCCAGCCGATCCGCCCCGCGACCTCCAGCGCCGTGCTGGCGGTCTCGCCCACCGCGGCGCAGGTGAGGTCCAACCGCCGCTCGTGGTGGGCGAGCAACTCGTCCACCCGGGCGTGCGCGCTGGCGGTCACTGGCCCGTGCGCGGGCAGCAGCCGCATGTCCGGATAGGACCGCACGAGCCGCAGGGACTCCAGGTAGTCCGAGAGCGGGGATCCGGCACGGGCCAGTTCGAAGCCGATCGACGGGGTGATGTGCGGCAGCACGTGGTCGCCCGCGAACAGCAGTTCGGCCTCGGGGTCGAGGAACACGAGGTGCCCGTTGGTGTGGCCGGGGGTGGGCACGGCGCGCAGGATCCGCTCCGCCAGCGGCACGTCCACCGCGCCGGGGATCCAGTCGTCCGGGGGCTCGTACCCGTCGACGCCCTCGCGGTCGCCCGACCTGGCCTGCCGCAACGGTTCCACGAGTTCGCCCGCGCCCCAGCGGACCAGGTCCCGATACTGGCCCTCCACCCGGCCCGCGAGGATCGCCGCCATCGAGGGCTGCTCCCCCGCGCCGAGGCTGATCCTCGTGCCGAAGGTCCTGCGCAGGGTGACGCCGAGCGTGTAGTGGTCGCGATGCAGGTGGGTGACCAGGAACCGGTGCACGTCCTCGAACCCGTGGCCGAGTTGGTCCAGAGCCCGTTCCAACTGCTGGCGGGCCTCCGCCAGGGCCCAGCCGGAGTCGATCAGCACGAGCCCGTCGCCGTCACGCACCGCGTACACGTTGACCGCACGCAGCCCGTCGTTGGGCAGCGGCAGCGGGATCCGGTGCACCCCGGGCGCCACCTCGAACGCGCCGGGCTCCATCCACGCGGTGCGGGCGTCCGCCACATCAGTTGTCAAAGCCAACCTCCTGACCGGAGTCTGTCACGGCCAGGCCGAACTCACCTGTGGTCTGCGCCACTCAGCGCAGGACTCGCCCCTTCAGGACGACCCGGCTCGGGTGCGCCAGCACCGCGAGGTCCTCGGTCGGATCGGTGTCGTAGGCGAGCAGGTCCGCGAGCCCGCCGTCGACCAGTCCGGGCAGTCCCAGCCAGCAGCGGGCCGTCCACGAGGCGGCACCCAGCGCCTGCTCGGCGGGCACACCGGCCTGGGCCAGCCAGTTCACCTCGCCGGCGACCGTGCCGCAGGGGAAGCTGTCGGTACCGGCGAGCACCGTGACCCCGGCTTCGTGCGCCGCGCGGACGTTGGTCAGGAGCCCTTCCCAACCACTGAGCCACCAGTCCTTGCGCGGGCCGGGCTCCGAGGCGCGCTTGCGGTCCACGCTCGCCCCGAACACGCTCAGCGTGGGCACGAGCGCGGTGCCCTGGGCCGCCATCCGGTCGATCAGCTCAGGGTCCAGGTGCATGCCGTGCTCCAGGCTGTCCGCCCCGGCGAGCACGGCGTTGCGGCTGCCCTCGGCGGTCTGGCAGTGCACCGCGACCCGGCCGCCGACCGCGTGCACGGCCTCGACCGCGGCGGTGAGGATCTCCAGCGGCAGCGCGGGTTTGTCGTACCGCCAGTCGCCGATGACCTTGCACCAGCCCGATCCGGCCTGCGCCTCCTCGACGGCGGCCCGCACCACCTCGTCCTCGCCGATGTGCCGCCCGAGGCCCTCGATGAACCGCCCCGGGGTGGCCAGCCAGCGCCCCGCCGACCGCACCCTGGGCAGCTCGGGGTCCTCGTCCACCCAGCCCGGGATGCGCTGGTCGGAGCCCGGGGTCCGCACCAGCAGCACGCCCGCGTCCCGGTGGTCGACCAGGTGCTGGCGCAGCACGTCCTCACTGAAGGGCTGGTCGAGGTCCGCACGCCCGGGGTGGGTGTGCACGTCGACCAGTCCGGGCAGCAGCCAGCCGCCGTCCACGACGAACTCCCCGCCCGGCACGGGATCGGCACGCAGCAGCTCCCCGTCGATCCAGAAGGACCGCTCCTCGCGCTCCGGCAGCACGATTCCCCGCACCCGCAACACCATCAGGCCACGTTAGTCTCAGAACCGCTGGGCACGCAGTCGAATCACCTCGGCAGTCCGACGTCCTCCACGGTCAGCGGGCCGTAGACCGGACTGCCGATCACGGAGTCGAAGCTGACCGACAGTGAGGTGGCTCCGGCGGTGAGCGGCATGTCGAGCTTGATCGTGCCCTTGGCGGTCTGTCCGGACTGCACCAGGTACGGCCAGCCGGTCAGGATCGCCGCGGCGTGGTAGGTCGTGCCCCGGTCGTCCGTGGCGGTGAAGTTGCCCGGTGCGATCAGCATGACGGTGACCGGGCTGTTGTTGACCGCCTCCAGGTGCAGGGTCACCAAGCCGTTGGCGGCGTCCACCTGCGTCACGGCGAGCTTCACCGCCCCGAGGGAGCCCTCCCACCTGCCCCGCACCGACCTCGCGCCACCCGGGGAGACCGCCGAGGTGCGTGGCGGCGAGGAGGCTGCGGGCGGGGCGGCCTCCGGCGTCCCGGGCACCGAGCCCGTTGTCATGGCGGCAGGCAGGAATCCCGTGACCACAACGGCCATCCCGATCACGGTGAGCAGAACGCCAACGGCCACAGCACTTCTGGGCGTGCGAGCGGGCCGGTTCCCGTGGATCACCACGGAAACCGGCCCCCAGCCGAGCTTGCGCAGCACCCCGCCCTGCATGACGGCACCGCCGATCAGGACCAGTGCGGCACCGATGACGATCCGGACCAGCTGCGCATCCACGAGCCCAACATCGAGCCCTGCCGCGCCCGCGTTACGGGCTCAGATGTTGCGCCGGTACTGGCCGCCCACCTCGAAGAACGCCTCGGTGATCTGACCAAGGGTGCAGACCCTGGCCGCGTCCATCAGCACCGCGAACACGTTCTCGTCGGTGGCCGCGGCGGCGCGCAGGCGGGCCAGCGCCTGCTGGGCCTGCTCCCGGTGCTCCTGCTGGAACTGCCTGGTCCGCTCCACCTGGGAGGCCTTCTCCTGCTCGGTGGCGCGGGCCAGCTCGATCTCGAAGGCCTCGTCCTCCGCGTGCTCGGGCAGGAAGGTGTTCACGCCGACCAGCGGCAGCGAGCCGTCGTGCTTGCGCTGCTCGTAGAGCATCGACTCGTCCTGGATGCGGCCGCGCTGGTAGCCGGTTTCCATCGCACCCAGCACGCCACCGCGCTCGGAGAGCCGGTCGAACTCGGCCAGCACGGCCTCCTCGACCAGGTCGGTCAGCTCCTCGATCACGAACGAACCCTGCAACGGGTTCTCGTTCGCGGACAGGCCCCACTCCTTGTTGATGATCAGCTGGATGGCCATCGCGCGGCGCACCGAGCTCTCGGTCGGCGTGGTGATCGCCTCGTCGTAGGCGTTGGTGTGCAAGCTGTTGCAGTTGTCGTACAGCGCGCACAGCGCCTGCAAGGTGGTGCGGATGTCGTTGAAGTTCATCTCCTGCGCGTGCAGGGAACGGCCTGAGGTCTGCACGTGGTACTTGAACTTCTGCGAGCGCTCGTTGGCCCCGTAGCGCTCGCGCATGGCCACCGCCCAGATCCGCCGCGCCACCCGGCCGATCACGCTGTACTCGGCGTCCATGCCGTTGGAGAAGAAGAAGGACAGGTTGGCCGCGAAGTCGTCGATGTCCATGCCACGGGCCAGGTAGGACTCCACGTAGGTGAAGCCGTTGGCCAGCGTGAAGGCCAGCTGGCTGATCGGGTTCGCCCCGGCCTCGGCGATGTGGTAGCCCGAGATCGACACCGAGTAGAAGTTGCGCACCTTGTTGGCGATGAACCACTCCTGCACGTCGGCCATCATGCGCAGGCTGAACTCGGTGGAGAAGATGCAGGTGTTCTGGCCCTGGTCCTCCTTGAGGATGTCGGCCTGCACCGTGCCCCGCACGTTGGCCAGCGCCCATGCGCTCAGCTCGGCGTGCTCCTCGGCGCTGGGCTCGCGGCCGTGCTCGGCGCGGAAGGCGTCCACCCGCTGGTCGATCGCGGTGTTCAGGAAGTACGCCAGGATCGTGGGCGCCGGGCCGTTGATCGTCATCGACACCGAGGTGGTCGGCGAGGTCAGGTCGAACCCGTCGTAGAGGGCCTTCATGTCCGCCAGCGAGGCGATGGACACCCCGGAGGTGCCGATCTTGCCGTACACGTCCGGCGGGGTGTCGGGGTCGCGACCGTAGAGCGTCACCGAGTCGAAGGCCGTGGACAGCCGGGTGGCCGCCGACCCGCTGGACAGGTACTTGAAGCGCTTGTTGGTGCGGAACGCGTCGCCCTCACCGGCGAACATGCGGGCCGGGTCCTCGCCCTCCCGCTTGAACGGGAACACGCCCGCCGTGAACGGGAAGGCCCCGGGCAGGTTCTCCTTGCGCAGGAAGCGCAGCAGCGTGCCCTCGTCCTCGTAGCGCGGCAGCGAGACCCGGCGGACCTTGTTACCGGACAAGGTCTCCCGCGTCAGCTGGGTGCGGATCTCCTTGTCCCGCACCTTGAACACCAGTTCGTCACCGGAGTACTGCTCCACCGTGGCGGGCCACTGCGCGAGCAGGTCCTCGGTGTCCCGGTCCACCTTGCGCGCGGCACCGGCGACCAGTTCGTCCAAGTCCACAGTGGACTTTTCGGCCGCCTCGAGCGCCTTGGCCGCACCGGCGAGCTGACCGTGCCTGCGCACCGCGGCGACCTGCTCGTCGGTGTGGCGGTGGTAGCCGCGCACGGTGTCGGCGATGTCGGACAGGTAGCGGGCCCGCGCGGCGGGCACGATCGTCGCGGCCGAGGTGGACACCTTGCCCTGCACCGCGGGCAGCACGCCCTCGGCAAGGTCCAGGCCCTTCTCCGCCAGCTCGGACACCAGGTGCTGGTAGAGGGCGGTGACCCCGTCGTCGTTGAAGGTCGCCGCGCTGGTGCCGAACACCGGCATGTCCTGCCAGGTGGAGCCGAAGGCCTCGCGGTTGCGCACCAGCTGCCGCGCCACGTCGCGGCGGGCGTCCTCGGCCCCGCGCCGCTCGAACTTGTTGATCGCCACGGCGTCGGCGAAGTCCAGCATGTCGATCTTCTCGAGCTGGGAGGCCGCGCCGAACTCGGGGGTCATCACGTACAGCGAGATGTCCACGAACGGCACGATCGCCGCGTCGCCCTGGCCGATGCCGGGCGTCTCCACCACGACCAGGTCCGCGCCGGAGGCCTTGCAGGCGGCGATCGCCTCGGCCAGGCCGTCGGGCACCTCGGCCCCGGCCCGCCGGGTGGCCAGCGAGCGGAAGAACACGTGCTCGCCGTCCAGGCAGTTCATCCGGATCCGGTCGCCCAGCAGCGCCCCGCCGCCGCGGCGGCGGGTCGGGTCGATGGCCAGCACTGCGATGCGCAGCTTGTCCTGCTGGTCCTGGCGGAAGCGGCGGACCAGTTCGTCGGTCAGCGAGGACTTGCCGGAGCCACCGGTACCGGTGATGCCCAGCACGGGCACGTGGCGGCGGTCGGCGGCCTCGGTGATGCCCGCGCTCACGGCCGAGGGCAGCCTGCCCGCCTCGATCAGCGTGATCGCCCTGGCCAGCGCGTCCTGCGCCCCGGTGAACAGGCCGTCCCAGCTGGCGGGCACCTGCTCGGTGAGGTCGGTGTCGCAGGCCCGCACCATGGTGTTGATCATCTCGGCGAGGCCCATGTGCTGGCCGTCGGCGGGCGAGAAGATCCGCGCCACCCCACGGGAGTGCAGCAGTTCGATCTCCTGCGGCACGATCACGCCGCCACCGCCGCCGAACACCTGGATGTGCCCGGCGCCGCGCTCGCGCAGCAGCTCGACCAGGTAGCTGAAGTACTCGACGTGCCCGCCCTGGTAGGCGCTGATGGCCACGCCCTGGGCGTCCTCCTGGATCGCGGCGTTGACCACCTCGTTGACCGAGCGGTTGTGCCCGAGGTGGATCACCTCCGCGCCCTGGGACTGCAGGATGCGGCGCATGATGTTGATCGCCGCGTCGTGCCCGTCGAACAGGCTCGCGGCCGTGACGAAGCGAACCGGGTTCACCGGCCGGTGCAATGCGGCGCTCATGCGAACTCCTTGTGGGGGTAGGCCTGACCTAATAGTAGGCCTTCCTACTATCGGACGGACAAGTAACGTGGCGTGGGCCACGTCGCTGTAGAGTCCCGCCTGGTGCCGCCACACCGCATCGCATTGCTTGGGGACTCTAAGTGCCCGTTTCTGATCTACAGGGTCTGTGTCAATCGGCGGCTGGTGATGCGGATCATGGCCCAGCGGACCATCGCTTCGTGGTGGTGTGGAAGTCGTTCGTAGTCACGGACACAGCGGCGGTGACCGGTGATCCACGCCAGGCTCCGCTCCACCACCCAGCGGCGGGGCAGCACCGTGAAGTGGGGCAGGTCGGGGCGTTTGACGATCTCCACCACCACGCCGAGCGCTTGTCGCGCCCAGTCCAGCAAGGTGCCGGTGTAGCCGCCGTCGGCCCATACCAACCGGATCCGGTCGCCGACCGTGGCACCCAGTCGCAGCAGCAGTGCGCGGGCGGCGACCCGGTCCTGGATCGAGGCCGGGGTCACCAGCACCGCCAGCACGAACCCGACGGTGTCCACCACGATATGGCGCTTGCGGCCGTTGACCTTCTTGCCCGCGTCCCACCCGCGAGTGGCCCGTCCCACGGTCTCGGCCGCGCGGACCGACTGCGAGTCGATCACCGCCGCTGACGGCGCCGCCACCCGGCCCTCCGCCAGCCGGGCACGGTCCCGCAGCCCGTCCAGGATCCGCTGCGTCGCACCGGATTTCTCCCACAGGGCGAACCGTTTGTAGACCGTCGGCCAGGGCGGGAAGTCCGCCGGCAGCGCACGCCACTTGATGCCGTTGTCCACCAGGTACAAGATCGCGTCCACGATCACCCGGCGGCAGTGCCGCTCTCGACGGCCACCCCGGCCACCCAGCCAGGCCGGATCCGGCAGCAGTGGGTCCAACACCGCCCACTGCGCGTCGGTGACATCCGAGGGATACCGGTTGGCACGCCGTGTGGGCTGGTGGGTTGCGGCCAGCCGGCAGCACGAGGCACCCGCGGTGGCATCGCCCGCGGGCATCGGGCACGATAGCAATGGAACTCCTGGCGGAACGGCGCTTCGACAACGTCCGATCTACCAGGAGTTCCCCTGTCTCGTCACCCACCTTCACACCCGGCCCTCAGTTCGAAAACGGGCACTAAGGAGAGTGCTATGCGGGTGAGCGCAGTAGCGGTCGCGCTGCTTGCCGTGACCGGCCTGGGTCTGTCCACCGGTACGGCCGGGGCGGACACCGGATCGCTGCGGCTGTCCGAGGCCACGACCGTCGGCGTGCACAACACCTACGACAAGGGCGCCTACACCTACCTCGCCGACGCGCTGGACGCGGGCGCGGGCATGATCGAACTGGACGCCTGGTTCAACATCTTCACCAGGAAGTGGAACGTCAGCCACAGCAACCCGCTGGGCAGCGACAACAACTGCGTGCAGGCCAAGTCGCCCACCGCGAACCTGCACACCGGCAACCGCGACCAGAACCTCAACGACTGCCTGGACGACGTCAACGTCTGGCTGGCGCAGCACCCCGGTGCCGGACCGCTGACCGTCAAGCTGGAGCTCAAGGCCGGGTTCGACGCCACCATCGGCATGGGGCCCGCGCACCTGGACGACTACGTGCGCACCAGCCTGGGCTCACGGGTGTTCAAGCCCGCCGACCTGATGGGCGGCAAGTACGCCACCCTGGACGACGCCGCCAGGGCCAACAACTGGCCGTCCCGCTCGGCGCTGGCCGGCAAGGTCATCGTGGAGGTCATCCCCGGCACCGTCGAGGAGGGCAACCCCACCGACCACCTGTGGACCGACGTGGAGTACGCCCGCTACCTGCGCGACCTGGCCGCCGCCGGGCACGCCGACCAGGCGCAGATCTTCCCTGCGGTGCACAACTCCGCCGCGGGCGACCCGCGGACCCGCTACTCCGAGACGAACCTGCGGCCCTGGTTCGTGGTCTTCGACGGGGACGCGAGCTCGTACGTCGACGGCGGCATCGACACCTCGTTCTACGTCAACAACCACTACTACCTGGTCATGACTGACGCCCACAACGTCAAGCCGGCGATCGACGACACGAACCCGACCGAGCAGCAGGCCAAGGACCGGGTCGCCCTGCTGGCCGCCAAGGGCGCGAGCGTGGTCGGCACCGACTGGCGCAAGCTCACCGCCGTCCTGCCCGAGGTCCTCCCCCGCACCTGACCCGCCTCACCCCGCGTGTCGGCGCTTGCGGGCACGCGTGTCGGCGGTTCCAGGGCGGTGTGTCGGCGCTTCGCGGGCGGCGTGTCGGCGGTTGCGGACACGCGTGTCGGCGCTTCGCGGGCGGCGTGTCCCGCTCTCCGGAGCGCGAGTCCCGCTCTGGGGAGCACGAATCCCGGTGTGAGGCGCGCGAGTCCCGCCCTGGGGCAAGCGAGTCCCGCTGAGCGGTCGGCCCTGGGCCACTGCTCGGCGGGACTCGCCGGTTCAACGGGCGTGGCGGGCTCCGGCCCTGCGCACCGTGCGCCGCAACTGGAGGATGCGCGCCCCACCCGGTACGGCCACCAGCAGCACCCCGCAGATCGCCGCCAACAGCAGCGCGACCCCCAGCGGGAACTGTCCGCTCATGCCGAAGAACGCGATGTCCACCGGCTGGTTGTTCTGCAGGATGAACACCAGCAGGAGCAGCAGCACGACAGCCGCCAGGATCATGCCGATCCACAGCCCGCTGATCCGCGTCCTGCGCACTTTCACTGTCGGTGCTGGTGGTGGGGTCGTCTCCGGCTCGACCGTGGTGGCCGGTTCCTGCCTTGCACTGTCATGATCGATCATGACGTTCACCCTCTTCCACCGAGGAGCAGCTACTGGACGGATGCGCCAACCCGGTGAACCTCCACGGTAGACCCGGGGCCGCGACCTGGCAGAGTGACGTCACGTGGTCGGATCAGCGGCATGACACCAGGCGCGTCGTCTGTGAAGGTGCTCGGTTGACGGCGCGGGAGAAGTGATGCAGGTTTGCGGCGGGCTGTCGCATCGCCGCAGGTCAGGAAGCGTCCTCCCCGCGCGAGCGGGGGTGTTCCCTTCACCTATGTGTACGGCGGTGGTGCAAAGGCGTCGTCCCCGCGCGAGCGGGGTTCCGCACCAAATCCGACCTGTCACCGACCCGACCGCCGCCAGCGCGGGACTCGCCCACCGGCGAGCGGGACTCACACGCTCCAGAGCGGGACTCGCCGTACTGGAAGCGCCGACACACCATGCGCGAACCGCCGACACGCCGTACCGGAGGCGCCGACACGCGGGGCAGGAAGCGCCGACACGCGGTGGGGCTGGGTCAGGCGACGAGGGTGAGGGCGTTCGGGACACAGTCCAGGTGCAGGGGCAGTTCGCGCTGGCGTTCGCCGTCGGCGTAACCGACCCAGTCGTTGCCCTCGATCGTCAGCGACCTGGCCCGCAGCGTGGTGACGGCCGGGTGATCGGTGTGCCGGCCCGCCCGCAACTGGGGCAGGATGCGGACCAGTTGGCCGCGGCCGACCCGGCGGGCGATCGTCACGTCGAGCAGGCCGTCGGCGGGGTCGGCGTCGGGGCAGACGGGGATGCCGCCGCCGTAGTACGGGGTGTTGCCGACGGCGATCAACGTGGCGTCCAGTTCGAGCGACTCGTGCTCGGTGCGGACCACGAGCTGGTCCGCCCGCAGCTGGGCGATCTCGGCGAGCACGGCGAGGTCGTAGCGCCGCGGCCCACGGGGCCAGCGCAGCTGGTTGGCGCGTTCGTTGACGCGGGAGTCGAACCCGGCGCAGAGCACGGTGCCGAACCACGCCCCGCCGCGGACCCGGCCCAGGTCGACCTGGCGGCGACTGCCCTGGCGCAGCGCCTCGTCCACCCCGTCCAGGCTCAGCGAGAAGGCGCGGGCGAAGTCGTTGCCGGTACCGGCGGGGATGATCGCCAGCGCGGTCTGGGACCCGGCGCAGGCCTGCACGGCGGCGTGGGCGGCGCCGTCCCCACCGAGCACGGCCAGCACGTCGGCGCCGCCGGTCACCGCCTCGTGGGCGAAACGTGCGGTGCCCTCGGCGTCACGGGCCACGAAGGGCTGCACGTCGGGGCTGATCTGCCGCAGGCGCGCGGCCACGGTTCCCGCGACGCGCCCGGCGGCGCCCAGCCCCGAGGCCGGACAGACCAGTAGGGCGATCCTCATGTGGCGTCGTCGTAGCGCTGCTTGGCCTCGGCGGCCAGCTGCGACTCGGGCGTGGGCTGCTCGGGATGCGTGGACAGGTCCAGCGGGGAGGCCTCGTCGTCGGACAGCTCCGACCAGTCGTCCTCGGTCTTCTTCCTGCGGTCGTTGAGCCGGGAGAGCTGCACGGCCAGCTCGAACAGCACGGTCAGCGCACCGGCCAGCACGCACATGGAGATCGGGTCCTGGCCGGGGGTCGCCACCGCGGCGAAGCAGAACAGGCCGAAGATGATGCCGCGGCGCCACTTCTTGAGCTTGACGTAGGGCAGGATGCCGACCCGGTTGAGCATGACCACCAGCAGCGGCAGCTCGAAACTCACGCCGAACACCAGGATCAGCGCCAGCAGGAAGGACAGGTACTTGTCAGCGGTGAAGGCGTTGACGAACTCACCGGAACCGATACTGGCCAGCACCAGCAACGCCTCGGGCACCACGTAGTAGGCCAGCGCCGCGCCCGCGAGGAACAGCAGGGCGCCCGCGCCGACGAACACCCGCGCGAACTTCTTCTCCTTGGCGTACAGACCGGGCGTGATGAACGCCCACAGCTGGTACAGCCACATCGGGCTGAACACCACGGTGCCCGCGACCAGACCGACCTGCAACCGCACCATGAACTGCTCGAACGGCGCGGTGGCCAGCAGCTTGTCCTCGGTGCCCGGCAGCTTCAGGTTGTTCGGCAGGCTCGTGTACGGGGCGAGCAGCAGCCTGCCCAGCGAGGGCACCGGCCCGAGGCTGACCCCGAACCACACGAAGCCGAAGATCGCGCCGATACCGATGCCGATCAGTGCGAGGCCGAGCCGGTAGCGCAGCTCGTACAGGTGCTCGACGAGCGTCATGGTGCCGTCGGGGTTGTGCCGACGGCTGCGGCGACGCCGCTTGGCCTTGCGCTCCGTGCCCTTGCCTGACGGCTGCTCCGTCACCGTGTCGCCCCTGCCCGCTCGCCGCCGTCACGGCGACCCCAATGATTCCGCCTGCGTTCCGCGATCGCCACGCCCAGTGCGGCCACCCGCGCGCGCAACAAGCCGGAGCGGTCGCTGAACCTGGCACGTGCAAGCCTGCTTGCCGAGGACAGTCCGCGCAAGGACCTGAACACACGCAACAGGGCGAGCACCAGCAGGACAAGGCCCAGGATGATCAGCAACGCACTTGGCAGGTACGGCACGGGTACACGGTAACCGGATCACCCGTCGAGCTGGTCACCTGCCCTGCGCAACGCGTCCTGGGCCCGGTGCAGCACCCGCTCGGCCAACTCGGGCGGGCTGAGCACGACCGCCTGGCCACCGGTGCCCAGCACCAGCCGCACCACCCAGTCCGGGTCGGTGTAGCGCATCGTGATCCGGCAGCGGCCGCCGTCCAGCTCGGTGACCCGCTCCACCGCGTAGTACTCGGCGATCCACCGCCCGTCCGGCTCCAGCACCAGCTCGACGTTGCGGTGCCCCTCCTGGGGCCGGAACAGGCCCTCGGACACGTCGGTGGGCTCGGCGTAGGGCGGCGGGGCGGCGGGCTCGTCCAGCACCTCGATGGCGTCGATCCGGTCCAGCCGGAACAGCCGCACGCCCTGCGCGCTGCGGCACCACGCCTCCAGGTAGCTGCGGCCCTCCACCAGCAGCACGCGCATCGGGTCCACGGTGCGCTCGGTGATCTCGTCCCGGGAGGCGGTGTAGTACCGGATGTGCACGGCCCTGCGCCCCTGCACTGCCTGGGTGACGGCCGACCGCACCTCGGGCGTGGCCTCCGGCTCGCGGGTGGCCAGCCCGACCACGACCCCGGCGGGACGTGCCTCCCCGCCGGCGGCCTCCACCTTGGCCAGTGCGCGCTGCACGGCGTCGGCGTCGGCCACGCCGGGGGTCTCGGCCAGTGCGCGCAGGGCGACGACCAGTGCGGTGGCCTCGGCCCCGGTCAGCCGCAGCGGGCGGCGCATGCCCGCGTCAAAGCCCACCGTGATCGTCTCACCCTCGAAGGACAGGTCGATCAGGTCGCCGGGGCCGTAGCCGGGCAGCCCGCACATCCACAGCAGTTCCAGGTCGCGGCGCAACTGCCTGGGCGACACGCCGAAGTCGGCGGCGGCCTCGTCCACGCGGATGCCCGGCCGGGCGATCAGGTAGGGCACCAGCGCCAGCAACCTGGCCAGGCGCTCCGTCGCCGCCGTACTCATCCGCCGCACCTCGCTCCGCTCGGCGCGTGCATTCGCACTGGCCCTGCGCTGAATGGTTCGCTCGCAAGCTCGCTCACCCGGTCACCACCTTCCGCGCCGCCGCGACCGCACCGAGCAGCCGTTCGTACACGGCCTTGCGCAGCACCTCGGGTTCGAGCACCGCCACGTCCGCGCCGAACCCCGCGATCCAGCCCGCGGCCGATTCGGGCAGCCGCAGCTCGATCTCCAGCAGGTCGCCCGCCACCCCGTCCACGGTGCGCGTGCCGACCACCTTCGCGCGCCTGCGCAGGCCCTGGGCCTGGCCCCGGGCCACCCACAGCAGGGCGGTGGTGCCGGTGACCGGCTCGTCCCCGCTGCCGCGCACGAACTGCATCAGGTCCACCTCGCCCGGCGGCTGCACCACCCCCGGCCTGCCGACCGCCCGCGCGGTGCCGACGATGCGGGACAGCCGGAAGCAGCGCACGGCCTCGCGGTCCCGGTCGTGGCCGACCAGGTACCAGCGACCGCGCCAGGACACCACGCCCCAGGGCTCCACGGTCCTGGTCAGCACCTCAACCGGCGCGGGCTTGCGGTAGTCGAACCGCACCACACTGCCGGTCTGCACGGCGGCCAGCAGCGGGGCGAACGCGGGCTCGGAGGTGCGCACCCTCGGTTCGATCACGGCGGGGGTGGACTGGTCCACGTCGACCCCCGCGGCGCGCAGCTTGAGCAGCGCTCCCTCGGCGGCCCCGGTCAGCTCCGGGGAGTCCCACAGCCGCACCGCGAGCGCCACCGCGGCGGCCTCGTCCGGCTCCAGGTCGATGTCGCCCAGCTCGTAGTCCCGGCGCGCGATCCGGTAGCCCTCGGCCTGGTCGAAGGCGGTGTTGCGGCCGGTCTCCAGCGGGATGCCCAGGTCGCGCAGCTCGGCCTTGTCCCGCTCGAACATCCGGTAGAACGCCTCGGGTGTGGCGGCGTCGGTGTAGCCGGGCACGATCGTCCTGACGCGCTCAGCGGACAGGTACTGGCGCGTGGACAGCAGGCACAACACGAGGTTGACCAGACGCTCGGCACGGACTATGGACACGGTGGCACCCTAACGCCGTGCGGCCCCGGTGCGTCCGCGCGACCTCCCGGTGCTCGGGTGAAAGGCACATCTGGTCGGTTCTCGTAAGGTTGCTCCCCGTGGAGGGGCGAGCGGACAACAGCGTGTCCGGCACGGTGCACGGCACTGTCGTGCAGGGCAACCAGGTGCACATCACGCAGGTCACGCACACCGTGCCGGTGCCCTGCCAGCTGCCACCCGAACTGCCCGACTTCACCGGACGCGCGAGCGACCTGGCCGCGCTGGACGCGCTGCCCGCCGACCGGGGCACGGTGCTGATCACCGCGATCCACGGCATGGGCGGCGTTGGCAAGACCGCGCTGGCGGTGCACTGGGCGCACCGGGTCCGCGACCGGTTCCCGGACGGCCAACTGCACGTGAACCTGCGCGGCTACGACCCGGGACAGCCCGCCCGCCCCGACGAGGTGCTGGACGGCTTCCTGCGGGCGCTGGGCGTACCGGCCGAGCAGATCCCGGCCGGGCTGGACGCGCGCACCGCGCAGTTCCGCGCGCTGTGCCAGGGCCGCAGGCTGCTCGTGCTGCTGGACAACGCCAACAACGCCGAGCAGGTACGCCCGCTGCTGCCCGGCTCACCGGGCTGCCTGGTGCTGGTGACCTCGCGGGACAGCCTGCACGGGCTGGCCACCACCGAGGGCGCCGGTCGGCTGGCGGTGGACCTGCTGCCCGAGGCCGAGGCGCTGGCCCTGGTGCGGGGGATCATCGGCGAGCGCCGGGCCGAGGCCGAGCCGGCGGCGGTCGCCGAGATCGTGCGGCTGTGCGCCGGGCTGCCGCTGGCGCTGCGCATCGTGGCGCACCGGGTGGGCGGCCCGCTGGCGGTCGTCGCCGAGGAGTTGGCCGACGAGCGGGAGCGACTGGACGCGCTGAGCGCGGGCAGTGACGAGCGCAGCGCGGTGCGGGCGGTGTTCTCCTGGTCCTACCGGGCGCTGAGCGCCGAGCAGGCCGCCGCGTTCGACCTGCTCGGACTGGTACCGGCGCCCGAGGTGAGTGTGCACGCCATGGCCGCGCTCGCGAACACCTCGGTGGCCAGGGCACGGCGCACGCTGACCGCGCTGGCCGAGGCGCACCTGGTCGACCAGGTGGCGCCCGACCGGTACGGCTGCCACGACCTGCTGCGCTCCTACGCCCGCGAGCTGGCCGCCGAGCGCGATCACGACGTGGCACCGCACCGGCTGCTCGGCTTCGCCCTGCACACCGCCTCGGCCGCCGACCACCTGCTGTTCCCGGCCGCCAACGCCTGGTCCAGCGACGGGGCGCCGCCACCTGCCCACCCGCTGCCGCTGGCCGACCACGCCGCCGCGCTGGCCTGGTTCACCGCCGAGCGCCCCCTGCTGATCGCCCTGGTGCGGCAGGTCACCGGCATGGACCGGGCGGTGTGGCAGCTGACCGCCGCCATGTGGTCGTACTTCAAGCGGCAGATGGTGTTCGACGCGGTGTGGGTGGAGGTCTTCGAGCTGGGCCTGGCGGCGGCGCGGCGCTGCGGCGACCGGCTCGGGCAGGCACACCTGCACAACTGCCTGGCCGACGCGTACCGGATGGCCAGGCGGGCCGAGGACGCGGCGGCGGCGGCCAACCGCGCGCTGGCCCTGTGCCGGGACCTGGGTGATCGCAACGGCGAGGCCGCCGCGCTGAACAACCTCGGCACCTCCAGCCGGGACGCAGGCGAGCACGAGCAAGCGCTTGAGCATTACCGCAGGGCCCTGCGGCTACGGGAGCGCACCAAGGACCGGTACCGGCAGGCGATCACCCTGAACAACCTCGGCAGCACCTGCATCACCCTGCGCCGCTACGACCTGGCCCTGGAGTACCTGACCGAGGCGCTGGCGCTGCGTGAACGGCTGGATGACCCGAACGGGCTCAGCGTCTCGCTGAACAACCTGGGCAACCTGCACCGCTACGAGCGCCGCTACGAGCAGGCCATCGACTACTACCGGCGTGTGCTGGCCCTGCGCGTGGAGCTGGGCGACACCTTCGGGCTGGCGCTGACCACGAACTGCCTGGGCATGACCTACGCCTCGATGGGCCGCCCGCAGGAGGCGATCGAACAGTTCGAGCACGCGCTGCGGCTGCGCCGCGAGGCCGGGGACCGCGACGGCGAGGCGTTCACCCTGAGCAAGATCGGCTATGCCCTTGAGGTGCTCGGCCGGAGCGGGGAGCGGTCGCGCACTGGCGGGCCGCCCTGGCCGTCTTCGAGGAGACCGGCAACGCCCGCCGGGCCGAGGAGATGCGGGGGCTGCTGGCCAGGGGCGGCCCGGACCGGGCCGCCCCCTAGGTCACAGCGAGGCGATCAGCCGTTCCACCCGCTCGTCCACGGCACGGAACGGGTCCTTGCACAGCACGGTGCGCTGTGCCTGGTCGTTCAGCTTCAGGTGCACCCAGTCGACCGTGAAGTCCCGGCCCGCGGCCTGTGCCGCGGCGATGAAGTCACCGCGCAGCTTGGCCCTGGTCGTCTGCGGCGGGGTGTCCTTGGCGGCCTCGATCTCGCCGTCGTCGGTCACCCGGTGCACCAGGTCCTTGCGCTGCAACAGGTCGAAGATGCCCCGGCCACGGCGGATGTCGTGGTAGGCCAGGTCCAACTGGGCGATGCGCGGGCTGGACAGCTCCAGCCCGTGCTTGGACTGGTAGCGCTCGATCAGCCGGTGCTTGACCGCCCAGTCGATCTCCCGATCGATCTTGGACAGGTCCTGGGCCTCCACCGCGTCCAGGGTCTTGCCCCACAGCTCGACCACCCGCTGCGCGGTCGGGTCCGGCGCGCGCTGCGCGACGTGCTCCACCGCCTTGGCGTGGTACTCGCGCTGGATGTCCAGCGCGCTGGCCTCCCGGCCACCGGCCAGCCGCACCAGCCTGCGCCCGGTCAGGTCGTGGCTGATCTCGCGGATGGCCCGGATCGGGTTGTCCAGGCTGAAGTCGCGGAACTGCACGCCCTGCTCGATCATCTCCAGCACGAGGTTGGCGCTGCCCACCTTGAGCAGGGTCGTCACCTCGGACATGTTCGAGTCGCCCACGATCACGTGCAGCCTGCGGTAGCGCTCGGCGTCCGCGTGCGGCTCGTCCCGGGTGTTGATGATCGGCCTCGACCGGGTGGTGGCGCTGGACACGCCCTCCCAGATGTGCTCGGCCCGCTGGGACAGGCAGTACACGGCCCCGCGCGGGGTCTGCAACACCTTGCCCGCCCCGCAGATCAGCTGCCTGGTCACCAGGAACGGCAGCAGCACGTCGGCGATGCGGGAGAACTCCCCCGCCCTCGCGACCAGGTAGTTCTCGTGGCAGCCGTAGGAGTTGCCCGCCGAGTCCGTGTTGTTCTTGAACAGGAAGATGTCGCCGCCGATGCCCTCGTCGGCCAGCCTCCGCTCGGCGTCGACGAGCAGGTCCTCCAGGATCCGCTCACCGGCCTTGTCGTGGGTGACCAGCTGTGTGAGGTCGTCGCACTCCGCTGTCGCGTACTCGGGGTGCGAGCCGACGTCGAGATACAGGCGCGAACCGTTGCGCAGGAACACGTTCGAAGATCGTCCCCACGACACGACGCGCCGGAACAGGTACCGCGCCACCTCGTCGGGGGACAACCGACGCTGCCCGTGAAAGGTGCAGGTCACCCCGAACTCGGTCTCGATGCCGAAGATCCGCCGCTGCATCTCTCCACAGTAGGCGGTTGTCGGCCAACTGACCGTGCGCCGTTCGGGGAAGCGTGCGGATTTTCCACTACCTTCCCATAACGGTAGGTGTCGCCGACCCCCGATTGGACGCCTGTGAGCCCCCGGTTTCGCCCGGTCAACCGCCTGGACCACGCACTGATGCAACGCAGCGCCGCACTGCCCCGCTCGCGCGCCGACACCGTGCTCAAGGTCATCTCCGCGGCCGCCAACCACAGCCTGCTGTGGGGTGCGGTGGCCGCCGTGCTCGCCGCGCGCAAGGGGCCAACCCGGCGGGCCGCCCTGCGCGGCATCGCGGCGATCGCGGGCGCCAGCTTCACCGCGAACGCGGTCGGCAAGACCCTGCTGCCCCGCCGCCGCCCGGCCGCCGAACTGGTCGCCGAGCACCGCCGCCTGGTCAAGCGGCCGACCTCCTCCTCGTTCCCCTCCGGGCACGCCGCCTCCGCCGCCGCGTTCACCACCGCCGTGGCGCTGGAATCGCCCAAGGCGGCGGCCGTGGTCGCCCCGCTGGCGGCCGCGGTGGCGTACTCGCGGGTGCACACCGGGGTGCACTGGGGCTCCGACGTGGCCTGCGGGGCGCTGGTCGGGGTGGCCGCCGGGCTGCTCACGCGGCGCTGGTGGCCGGTGGTGGACGAGCAGGCGCCGCCGACCCGGCGCCGGGTCGAGGTCCCGGCCTTCGAGCAGGGCGAGGGCCTGCTGTTCGTGGTCAACCCCAACTCCGGTCCCGGTGAGGGCGACTTCTCCGAGCAGGTCCGCGAGAACTGGCCCTCGGCGACCGTCGTGCTGCTGGACCAGGACACCGACCTGGACGCCCTGGTCGGCGAGCACGGCCCCAAGGCGCTGGGTGTGGCCGGGGGCGACGGCACCGTGGCCGCCATGGCCGCACTGGCCACCGAACACGACCTGCCGCTGGTCGTGCTGCCCGCGGGCACCCTCAACCACTTCGCCCGCGACCTTGGCGTGGACGCCGTGCAGACCGCACGCGCCGCCGTGCGCGCCGGGGACGGGGCCGCCGTGGACCTGGGTGCGGTGACCGTGGGCGGGTCCGAGCCGCGGCTGTTCCTCAACACCGCGAGCCTGGGCGGCTACCCCGACCTGGTCCGGCTGCGCGACAAGCACGCCGACCGCTGGGGCAAGTGGCCCGCCGGGGCGTACGCGCTGATCCGCGTCCTGCACGAGGCCCGGCCACTGGACGTCACGATCAACGGTGAGCGGCTGCGGGTGTGGATGCTGTTCGTCGGCAACAACGTGTACCTGCCACGCGGTTTCGCCCCGCTGACCCGCGCGCGCCTGGACACCGGCCTGCTCGACGTGCGCTACCTGCGTGCCGACCTGCCCCTCTCGCGGACCCGGTTCATCCTCGCCGCCGTGCTGGGCGCCCTGCACCGCAGCCACGTGTACCGCCAGGCCGACCTGCCCCGGCTGCGCGTCACGGTGCACAGCGCCCCCGTGGCCATCGCCACCGACGGGGAGGTCGGCGAGCAGGCCACCCGGTTCGAGTTCACCGCCCGCAGGGCCGCGCTGGTGACCTACCTGCCCCAGCTGTCATGAAAGTGCCGTTCCTGGCGTTGAACGCCAGGAACGGCACTTTCATGACATCGGTGTCAGCGCAGGGCGAGGAACTGCTTGCCCGACTTGTCGGCCCCGCCGGCCCACAGGCCGCCACCGGGGACGGCGGTCAGCACGCCCACCCGCCGGGTCGGGGCCGTCGGGCCGGTGGCCGTCTGCCAGCCGGAACCGGTCCAGCTCAGCAGCCCGTTGGTGGTGTCGCCAGTGCCGCCGATCCCGGCGTACAGGGTGCCGCCGTCCTCGGCGAAGCCGGTGAGCCGGGTGTCACCGGTGTCCGGCACCGGCACGAGGCCGAAGCCCTGCGCGGTCCCGCGCAGCACGATCGCCTTGCCCGGGACGTACTTCGACTGGTAGCCGCCGGCCCACACCTCACCGTTGGCGCGCACCAGCACCGAGGTCAGCCTGACGTCCTCGGTGAACCCGGGCAGGGCGGCCCTGGTCCAGCTGGTGCCGTCCCAGTGCACCAGGTAGGGCTCCGACTTGGCGTTGGCCACGTCCGCGTTGATCGACCCCGCGGCCCACACGTCGGTGGCCGACACGGCGTGGACGGCGGTCAGCGAACCCGAGTAACCGGCGGGCACCGGGGTCCGGGTGACCGACCAGCTGCTGCCGTTCCAGTGGCCGACCTGCGGGTGGAAGTAGCCGTCGCCGCGATCGGAACCTGCCGCCCACAGGTCGCTGGCCGACCTGGACTGCGCGGCGAGCACCTCGAAGTCCTTCGAGCCCTGCTCGGTCCACCGCCCGCCGTTCCACCGGTATCCCGGGAACCTGGTGCTGCCACCGCTGTCATCGCGGCCGAAGACCCACTCGTCGGTGGCCGACACCCCGGTGACCGCGCTGGGCACGAGGGACTCGCTGGGCAGTGTCAGGGTGGTCCACTGCTGACGCCCCACTGCCAGACGCGCTTGTACGTGCGGTGGTTGCCGATGATCCAGTACTCGGTGCCGAGCGCGATGGCCGAGTCGTGGTTGAACGCGGTGATCTGGTCGGTGTACCAGCCGTCCATCGTGGTCGGCGGATTGTGCACCTGCCAACCGGGCTCGGCCGCGCCGGCCTGGGCACCGGTGCCGAGCACCAGCATCATTCCCGCTGCCGCGGCAGCCAAGAGTCTTCGCATGGGCGGGATGCTAAGGAACTCGTATATCGGGCGATTATCGCGTTGTGGCAAGAAAAGCTAGGCTCCGCCCGTGACGCGGTGGCGGGCACTGGGCTGGACCGCCCGCGGCGTCCTGACCGTATGCCAGCGGCGTGTGGACCGCCCTCGCCGTGATGACGAATTGGTTGCCGCAGAACGTCTTCGCCCTGTTCGTGTTCGTCACCGCCGTGCCGCTGAGCCGGGTACTGGCGCAGCACGGGCAGCGGCGAGTGCGGTGAACGCGCGGCGGCGCCACCCGCGACGAGCACGGGTGGCGCCGCGTGGGACCTCAGGTCACTGCTCGGGCTTGGGCTCCTCGGCCGCGGGCTCCGCCGCGGGCGCGGTGCTGGCCAGCAGGGTCTCCAGGGCAGCGCCCTGGATGCGCCGGAACGCCCTGCGCGGGCGCGAGCGGTCCAGCACGGCGACCTCCAGCGGGCGGGCCGCGCCGTTGGTGGCGGCGGAGCTGCCCGCGTCGAAGGCGGAGACCGCCACGCGCAGCGCGTCGGCGAGCTCGGCGCCCTCCTGGTAGGAGTTCTTCAGCGCGGTGGAGATCGCCTCGGCCTGCCCGCCCATCACCACGTACTGCGGCTCGTCGAAGATCGAGCCGTCGTAGGTGAGGCGGTAGAGCTGGTCCTGCCCGTACTCGGTGCCGACCTCGGCGACGCAGACCTCCACCTCGAACGGCTTGAGCTGCTCGGTGAAGATGCTGCCCAGCAGACCGGCGAAGGCGTTGGCCAGCGCGCGGGCGTTGACGTCCCGCCGGTCGTACTGGTAGCCGCGCAGGTCGGCGTGCCGCACACCGGCCACCCGCAGGCTCTCGAACTCGCTGTAGCGGCCCACGGCGGCGAAGCCGATGCGGTCGTAGATCTCCGACACCTTGTGCAGGGTGGAGGAGGGGTTCTCGGCGACGAACAGCACGCCGCCGGTGTAGGTCAGCACGACGACGCTGCGCCCCTTGGCTATGCCCTTGCGGGCGAGCTCGGAGCGGTCCCGCATCACCTGCTCGGCCGAGGCGTACAACGGCATGGTCACGATGCGGCTCCCAGGAGTGAGGTGGTCAACGAAAGGCTCCGGCTCAGCGCGCAGCGCGGGTTCGGTCGGCGACGACGGCCTCGGCCACGGCGGCGGTCCGCTCCTCGGGCAGCCGCACCGCGCCCTCGGCGGTCACCGTGATGACCACCGGGAAGATGCGGCGCACCAGGTCGGGACCGCTGGTTGCGGAGTCGTCGTCGGCGGCGTCGTAGAGCGCCTCGACGGCGGCCCGCACCGCGGCGTCGGCGTCCCCGTCCGGGTCGTGCAGCTTCTTGAGCGAGGACTTGGCGAACACCGAGCCCGAGCCGATCGAGTGGTACCCGGAGTGCTCGTCGAACCGGCCGCCGGTGACGTCGTAGGTGACGATGCGCCCGGCCCGGTCGGGGTCGGCCGCCTCCACGTCGTAGCCCACGAACAGCGGCAGCACGACCAGGCCGGCCATGGCCGCTTCCAGGTTGCCCTTGAGCATCGTGCCCAGCCGGTTGGCCTTGCCGTCCAGGGTGAGCGAGACACCCTCGATCTTCTCGTAGTGCTCCAGCTCCAGGGCGTAGAGCCGCACCATCTCCACGGCCAGGCCCGCGGTACCCGCGATGCCGACCGCCGAGTACTCGTCGGTGACGTAGACCTTCTCCATGTCCCGGTGGGCGATCACGTTGCCCTGGGTGGCCCTGCGGTCGCCCGCGATCAGCACACCGCCCTTGTAGGTCACCGCGACGATGGTGGTGCCGTGGGTGAACTCCACCGGGTGCGCGCCCGGTGCGACCCGGCTGACCGGGAGCAGTTCGGGGGCCTGCACACGCAGGAAGTCGACGAAGGAGGACGTGCCCGCGCTGAGATAAGCCGCGGGCAGCGCCGCACCCGAAGAGGACCTGTGGTTCACCGTGCTGTCTCTCCTCCCGTAGTGAAACCGGGCGCGGCCTTGTACCGCGAACGGCAACACACTCGACCGTTCACCGAAGAACTGCGCTGGCGGCTACTCGCCGCCCTTCTGCACGTAGGCCCGGACGAAGTCCTCGGCGTTCTCCTCGAGGACGTCGTCGATCTCGTCCAGGATCGCGTCAACGTCCTCGCCGAGCTTCTCGCGACGTTCCTGGCCTGCCGGGGCCGCGCCCTCGGCGGACTCGTCGCCGTCACCGCCGCCGTGCTTCTGGACCTGCTCCTGGGACATCTCGCCTCCCTGAACTCCTGGTGGCCCACCCGCAACGCGATGTGCCTGACAAGAACACTACCCAGCGACACCGACATTCGGTGCCAGCCACTCGGGTCGTGATCAACCTCTTACCCGGTTACGCCCTGGGCTTAACCCCGGGTCAGGGCGTCCACCAGCTCCTCGGCGGTGTTCGCGGCCTCCAGCAGCGCGCCCACGTGTGCCTTGGTGCCCCGCAGCGGCTCCAGGGTGGGGATGCGCACCAGGGAGTCCCTGCCGATGTCGAAGATGACCGAGTCCCAGGAGGCGGCGGCCACCGCGGCCGGGTAGCGCTCCAGGCAGCGGCCCCGGAAGTAGGCCCTGGTGTCCTCCGGCGGGGTCGTGACCGCCGCGCGGACCTCCTCCTCGCTGACCAGCCGCTTCATCGAGCCTCGGGTCACCAGCCGGTTGTACAGGCCCTTGTCCAGGCGCACGTCGGAGTACTGGAGGTCGACCAGCTGCAACCGCGGCGAGGCCCAGTTCAGGCCGTCCCGGGAGCGGTAGGCCTCCAGCAGCCGCAGCTTGGCGGGCCAGTCCAGCCGGTCCGCGCACTCCTGCGGGTCGCGGGACAGCGCGTCGAGGACCTCGCCCCAGGTGCTCAGCACGTGCTGGGACACCCGGTCCGCGCCCTCGTGCTCCAGGAACTCCCCCGCCCGCTCGTGGTAGGCGTACTGGAGGTCCAGGCCGGTGAACTTGCGCCCGCCGGTGACCTCCACGGTGGCCTTGAGCGTGGGGTCGTGGCTGATCGTGTGCACCGCGCGCACCGGGTCGGTCAGCCGCAGGTCGTCGAACCGTCGCCCGGCCTCGATCATGTCCAGCACCAGCGCGGTCGTGCCCACCTTGAGGTAGGTGGAGTACTCGGCGAGGTTGGCGTCACCGATGATCACGTGCAGCCTGCGGTACTTGTCCGCGTCGGCGTGCGGCTCGTCGCGGGTGTTGATGATGCCGCGCTTGAGCGTGGTCTCCAGGCCGACCTCGACCTCGATGTAGTCGGCGCGCTGGGAGAGCTGGAAACCCGCGTGGTCACCGGAGGGCCCCACGCCGACCCGGCCCGAGCCGCAGATCACCTGGCGGGAGGTGAAGAACGGGGTCAGGCCGCTGATCACCGAGGTGAACGGGGTGCTGCGGGACATCAGGTAGTTCTCGTGCGTGCCGTAGCTGGCGCCCTTGCCGTCCACGTTGTTCTTGTACAGCTGCAACCGGGGCTGGCCGGGCACGGTGGCCGCGCGCATCGCGGCCTCCTCCATGACCCGCTCCCCCGCCTTGTCCCAGATCACCGCGTCCCGCGCGTTGGTGACCTCGGGTGCGGAGTACTCGGGGTGCGCGTGGTCCACGTAGAGCCGGGCGCCGTTGGTCAGGATGACGTTGGCGGCGCCCAGGTCCTCCACGTCGGGGTCGGTGGGCGGCACGCCGGGGGCGCCCAGGTCGAAGCCGCGCGCGTCGCGCAGCGGGGACTCCACCTCGTAGTCCCAGCGGGCACGCCGGGCCCTGGGGATCTCGGCAGCCGCCGCGTAGGCCAGCACCACCTGGGTGGAGGTCAACACCGGGTTGGCCGTCGCATCGCCGGGCACGGCGATGCCGTACTCGACCTCGGTTCCCATGATCCGCCGCATGAGGGCAGCCTACGACCTCCGGGCGAGGGGGCCACCAGAAGTGGCCCCCGTGACCCAGCTCACCCGCTGGCCAGTCCCGCCGCCGGGCGTACCCTCGCCGCCAACCGGGCGGGGAACACCGAGGTCAACACGGCCAGCGCCACTACGACAGCACCGCCGACCAGCAGCGGGGCCAGTTGCGCCGAGGGCAGCACGTAGACGCCGACCCCGGCCATCAGCAGCTCCCCGTACTCCAGACCGAGCACCCCGCCGCCGACCAGACCGACCAGTGAGAGCAGCACCGCCTCCGCGATGATGCCCAGGAGTACACCCCCACGGGTGACACCAAGGGCACGGCGCAGCGCCAGTTCCTTGCGGCGCTCGCGGACCGAGATGGTCAGCGCGGTGCCGATGCCGGTGACCGCCACGGCCACGCTCAGGCTCAGCAGCACCATGAGCGCCACGGTGGCCAGGTCCATGTTGCGCTGCAACTCCGCGGAGTGGTCGGCGGCCGTCTTGACCTGCACGGTGGGCGCACCGGCCAGTGCGGCGGTCACCGCGTCCCGGTAGGCCGCCGGATCGGCATCGGGCCTGAGCGCGACGAGCACGGAGCTGGCCGGGGCCAGGTTCGGGTCGCCGAGCACCACCCCGTTGCCGCCGAGCAACTCGTTCGGCACGAGGGCGGCGACCGTCACCGTGCGGGAGCCGCCGGGCAGGCCGTCCAAGGTGATCCGGTCGCCCTCAGCGACGGGCAGCCAACTGGACACCAGCGCGCTGTCGGCGCCCGGTACGGGCTTGCCGAGGTAGTCCGCCAGCGCCGCCGGGTCGCCGCCCGCGACCGTCACCCGGTTCGGACCGCGCCGGCCACCGGGCATCGTGACCTCCTGCGTGACCTGCCCCAGCACCGCGCTGGCCCGGACCTGCGGCTGCCGCACGGCGTTGAGGACCTGTCCCGGCAGCGGGCGGTCCCCCGTGTCGCTGACCACCACGTCCGGCCGGGGGCGTGAGTCGGTCTTGATGGCGAAGTCGCGCATCGAACTGGTCGTCACCACGGTGAAGGCCACGATGGCGCTGGCCAGTACCAGCGGCATGGCCACGGCGGCGGCGCGGGCGGGCACCCTGCCCAGTTCGGCGCTGGCCAGCCGAGCGTGGGTGCCGAACAGCCTGCCCGCGACCGAACCGAAGACCCGTCCGAGCGCGGGCACCACGGTGGGGCCGAGGGAGCCGAACAACCCTGCGGTGCAGGCGATCGCGGAGAACAGGGCGAAGAACGGCGAGGCGACGGACCTTGTGGTGGCCAGCGCCCCGAGCGCGAGCACCCCGGCCACGCCCAGCAGCAGCAGACCGCGCACGACCCGGCGGCGGGCCAGCTTGGTGTCCGGGGTGGCGTGCTCGGCGGTGCGCAGGGCGGCCAGCGGGGAGACGCGGGCGGCGGCGATCGCGGGCCGCAGCGCGGCGGCCCCGCTGAGCACGCAGGCGACGATCACGCCCACGATGACATGGCCGGGGCTGGGCAGCAGGGCGGGCTCCAGCTGTACCGCGCCCATCATCGGGGACACTCCCGTGACGTCCAGGACCCAGCCCAGCAGCTGGGCGAACGGCCCGCCGAGCAGTGCGCCCGCCACACCCGCGAGCGCGCCGGTGAGCAACGCCTCGACCAGGTTGGCGGCCACCAGCGGGCCGCGGTCGGCGCCGACGCAGCGCAGCAGCGCGGTCTGCCGCTGGCGTTGCAGGTAGACGGCGCGGAAGGTGGCGCCCGCGACGAACACCGAGGTCGCCAGCGCGAGCAGGCTGAACAGCATCAGCAGGGTGCCCAGGGTGCCCGCGCCGCTGCGGTCCGCCTTGTGGTCGGCGCTGAACACGCGCAGCCCCGCGCCGACCACCGGCTGCACGGCGGCGGCCGTGGTGCCCGGGTCCACCTGGAGGTCCACCTCGGTGGTGGTGGCCTTCGGGTTCAGCTTGCCCGCCAGTTGCGGCCCGACGATCAGGAAGGACTCGCCGCCCATGGAACCGCGCTGGGTGATCCCGCTGACCGTGACCTCGAAGGGGTGCCCCGCGGCGTCGGCCATCGCGACCGTCGAACCCGGGTGCAGTCCGCGCTGGTACGCGGTGACCCGGTCGACCGCGATCTCCCCGTCAGCCGCGGGCGCCTTGCCCTGCGCCAGTGTGTAGCGGCGCAGCGAGTCGTCTCCGGGATCGATGGCCGCCTCGCTCCGCTGCTGCCCCGCGCGACCGTTCGCGTCGAGCAGGTCCACCTCCGTGGTGCGGACCGGCACCACGCGCCGCACGCCGGGGGTACCGCCCAGCTTCGCCGCCGCGGCGCCGAGATCGCCGGGCTGGTCGGCCCTCGTGTCGCGCTCCACGGTCAGCCCGATGAGCGCGGGTGTGCGCTCGGAGCCGTCGCTGACCGCGCGCACCATGGCGTCGCCGAGCACGAGGGAGGCCACCAGGCAGGCCACGCCGACCAGCAGCGCCAGCCCCGGCAGCAGCGCGCGGCCGGGGTGGCTGCGGTACTCGGACAGGCCGAGCCGGAGCACAGTCACAGGATTCACGGGGCAAAGCTATGGAGGTGGGCCGTCAGCCTGCGTCGGTCCGCAGGCTGACGGCCCAGTGATACCCCAGTCGCAGGCGACTACGACAGCAGTGCGGCCACCAGCTTCACGGCGTCGTAGCTGCCGAGCCCGGTCACCTGGTCGTAGCCGGGCACGGCCTGGAACGCGCCGTTGCTGCCGCCGACGATGTCGTGCAGGCCGCTGGAAGCCTTGGCGTACAGGGCGGGATTGGCGAAGCCCAGCGCGGGCTTGCCCTTCGAGGCCGCGATCTGGTTGTACAGCAAGACGAATCCCGCCCACTCCGGCGCCGCCGCGCTGGTGCCGCCGACCACGCCGAACTTGCCCTGGCTGAACACGGTCAGCCCGGAGGCCGGGTCGGCGTCGGCCGCGATGTCGGGCACCATGCGCTGCCCCTTGCCCTTGCCCGCCTGGTAGTCCGGCACGGTGAACAGCGCCGAGTTGCCGCCGCCCGCGCCGCTCCAGCCGGTCTCGCCCGCCCGGGTGTTGTCCGGGTTGACCGTCAGATGCGTGCCGCCGGTCCCGGTCACGAACGGGTCGCTGGCCGGGTAGTCCACCGCGAGGCCGCCGTTCTTCTCGTCGTCCGAGCCGTTGTCCCCGGAGGCCGCGAACAGGCTCTGCCCCTGGGCCGCCGCCTGCTTGTACAGGTTGTGCAGGGTGGTCACGTCGGACGGGGCCAGCTGCGGCTCGGGCAGGCCCCAGCTGATCGAGACCACCGGGATGCCGCTGTTCACGATCGCCGCGTAGGTGTCGATCAGGCCCTGACTGGTGTTGGGCCCCTCGAACACGACCTGCCGCGCGTTGGGCGCGATCGCGCGGATCGCCTCGATGTCCAGTTCCACCTCGACCTGGCCCTCGCCCAGCTTCGGCACCCCGCCGTCGACCTTGCGCACGATCGGCGCGGGCGAGCTGAGCCCGAACTGGCGGTCGTAGGCGTCGATGTTGGACTGCTCGAAGCCGTCGAACTCCAGCAGGGCGACCTGTTGGCCGTCACCGCGCACGCCGAGCCCGTTGACGTTGTAGGCGCCCTTGAGCTGAGCCGGGCTCATGCCGGGCACGTCGGCGCGCGGTCGCACCGGCGGGTGGTTCACCCGCGGGCGGTTGTCCAGCCCTGCCACGCCGGTGACCACCGTCGCGAGGGCGGTCGGCAGGGTGGGCGCGGAGTCGTTGGCGTAGTACTCACGGCCGGTGCCCGCCTCGCGCCGAGTGGACAGGTTCGTGGCGAAGGCCTGCTCCACGGCGGAGGCCGGCCCCGAGGCGTTGACCAGCAACCCGTTGGGGTTGACCGAGTCCACGGTCAGGCCCTGGCCACGCAGGTAGCCGGTGAGCTGGTCGATCTGCTCGGCGGTGGCACCGAACCGGTCGGCGAACTGGGCCGGGGACAGGTAGCGGCCGTGCTGTGCCGAGCGCGGGTCGCTGACCTGGGCGATGAAGCCGTCCAGTGCGGCGCCGTCACGCGGGGCGAGGCTGATCGACACGGCGGTGCGCTGCCCGGCGGGCACCGCACCGGTGCGCGGGGCGGCGGCGAGGTCGGCCACCCGGGAACCGGCCACGGCGGCACGGGGCTGGGGCTGGAGGGGGTCGGCGCTGGCGGACTGCCGGATCGCGGCGAGTCCGGCGAGGACGGCGAGCGGGGTGGCGACTGCGGCCACGACGCGGAGGCTCTTGGGCAACCTAAGCTCCTTGCAGGGGGTGGTGCTGTGCGCCAGGTCACTACGCCATCCGGGTGACATGGGTTCAGGGAGGATGAGCGGCGTGCTGGCTGGCGAGGAACTGGTCGCGGTCTACGACGCGGACGGGCAGGTGGTGGGCAGCGCCCCGCGCCGGCGCGTGCGGGCCGAGGGCCTGTGGCACGCCGCGACGATGGTGCTGGTGCGCTCGGTGGACGGCAGCCGCGTGTACGTGCACCGGCGCAGCCTGGTCAAGGACATCTACCCGGGCATGACCGACTGCTTCGCGGGCGGGGTCGTGGACGCCGGGGAGCACCCCGACGACGGGGCGGTACGCGAGGTGGCCGAGGAGCTGGGCATCACCGGGGCCCCGTTGACGGAGCTGTTCACGTTCCGGTTCGAGCAGCCCCCGTTGCGCTGCCACTACTTCGTGTA
Source organism: Kutzneria viridogrisea DSM 43870 (assembly GCF_000525635.1). Lineage (NCBI taxonomy): Bacteria > Bacillati > Actinomycetota > Actinomycetes > Pseudonocardiales > Pseudonocardiaceae > Kutzneria > Kutzneria viridogrisea. The sequence goes on along the minus strand of NZ_CP007155.1, from coordinate 3,346,823 downwards.
CGAGGTGCGCTGGGACGGCCCGCTGGTGCACCAGCCGGAGGAGATCATCGACGGGGCGTGGGTGGAGCTGCCGGACCTGATCGCCGCGCTGGCCGACCCCGATTCGGACTACGTGCCCGACGGCAGGCAGATCGCCATCGAGTGGCTGAACCGCCTCACCCCCCACGGCGAGTCCCGCTGAGCCGCACACGAGTCCCGCCCTGGGGCGCGCGAATCCCGCTCAGCCGGGGCCGAGACCCGCGCAAGTGCAGCGCGTGTCGGCGCTTCCGGTACCGCGTGTTCGCCCTTGCGGCACGAATTCCCACGAGTTGGGAAATCGCCCGCCCAGCGCCAACACACCGCACGCGAAGCGCCGACACGCGAGGACCTTCTGGCGCTGGACGGATCCGCACAGCGCCATCACGGGTTCGTCACAGGTCTTGGCCAGCATCGACCCATGCGGATCACACGAGTTACCGGCCTCGCCCTCGCGCTGGCCCTGCTGGGCGGCGCACCCGCCGTGGCGTCCACCGGGCCCTCGGTACACGGCGGGGCGACCACTGCCGAGCAGCAGCAGGCCGTGGACGCGTACTGGACCCCGGACCGGATGCGGCTCGCGGGCGCGCTGGTCCCGGAGATCACGCCCATCCCGCCGGACGACACCACCCCGGACATGGACACCCCGCCAGCACCGAACACCGCGACCACCGGCGAGGTCTGGCGCTTCAAGGGCGCCGTGGACGGCACAGTCGGGCGGCTGTTCTTCACCTTCAGCGACGGCTACGACGGCAGCTGCACCGCCACGGTCGTCGGCCGCGACACGGTGGTCACCGCGGCGCACTGCCTGCGCGCGACCGGCGCGGACGAGTGGCGGCACAACGTCTACTTCGTGCCGGGCTACCGCAACGGCGGCAAGCCGCACGGCGGGTTCAGCGCGCGGACGATGATCACCTCCACCGACTGGGACACCGGCAGCTCCTCGCAGGACGTGGCGGCGGCCGGGCACGACGCGGCGTTCGCCGTGCTCAACCGGGCGGGCGGCAGGCCGGTGGCCGAGGTGGTGGGCAGCCAGCGGATCGGTTTCACCCCTCCGGCCAGCGGTCGGTTCGAGCACGCCTTCGGCTACCCGCACGTGCAGTCCGGGACGAAGTGGCTGGGCGCCCGCATGGTGCACTGCGCCGGTCCGGTCCAGCAGGCGCCGAAGACGCCCGCGCTGTGGGGGATGCGCTGCGACATGGCGCACGGCGCCAGCGGCGGACCGCACTTCGCCGAGTTCGACCCGGCCACCGGCCGGGGCCGGGTCGTGGGCGTCACGACCACCGGCACCGAGTTGGGCGGCGGCGCCGGCGAGTACTCGTACGCCACGCCGCTGGGGCCCGAGGCGGCTCTGCTCTACGCGTACGCGCTGACCCGCTGAGCGGAACTCGCGCTCCCCAGGCCGGGACTCGCCGGCAACTCGGCGTGTCCCGCTCAGCCGCGCGCGAGTCCCGCTCAGCCGTTGAGCTTGGCGGCGGCGATGGGCGTGACCTGGCCGAGCAGGTCACGGGCCTTGGCGTCACTGGTGGTGACGACCTGCACCCTGGCCACCAGCTCGCCCTTCGCCAGCAGCATCGAGCAGCTGTACGACTGGCCGTGCTCGCACCAGGAGGCGTGCGAGTCCACACCGGTGGGCTGCTTGGCCAGCTCGATCGGCGTGACCGTGCCGCCCGGGTAGGACCTGCACCCGTTCAGCGCCTGCTTGACCTTGGCCACGACCTGCGCGCCGGTGCTGCCCTGGTAGCTGCCCACGTACTCGGTCAGGGTCGTGACCGCGGAGGAGCCGACCAGCCCGATCTGGGCGCCGGACACCGGCTTGCCCAGCGGTACGGCACAGGTCTCCAACTGGGCCACGCTGGCCGCGTGTTCGGCTTCCTTCGGGTTGAACCCGATCTCGGCCACCGACTCGGCCGTCAGCACCGCGGCCACGGCCCTGAGCTGCGCTGCCTGCGGGTCCGCGGTGGGCTTGGCGCTGCTCGACGCCGCGGTCGTGCTCGCCGGGGCCTCGGCGGTCGTGGTCGGCTGCTCCTCGTCCTGGGCGTAGTGCCGCAGGTCGTTGGGCTTGCCGGAGCAGCCAGCCACCAGGACGGCGACTCCCACGCCGACCACCAACGCGCGACGCACCGCTGCACCTCCGGGATTGGTCTGATCTTCGCCCGAGGGTAGTGGTCGGCCTGGACGGGCCCGCGATCGGCTCAGTTCCAGGCCAGCGCGGACCGCTCCGCCCAGTAGCGCCGCGCGGGCACGGCCAGCGCCGCCAGCCGCTCGTACGGGGGCAACCGCACGTGCAGGGCGGCCAGGTTGGCCCGCACCTGGGCCGGGCTGGCGGCACCGAGCAGCACCGTGCCCGCCCAGGGCTGGGCCAGCGCGGCGGCCAGGGCCAGCGCGTCGCAGCCCACGCCCGCGTCCTCGGCCATGGCCAGCAGGTCGGCGGGCGGGTCCACCGCGAGCCGCCCGTTGGCCAGCGCCTCCTTGACCAGCACGTGCGCCCCGGCCTCGTAGGCCTCGGCCAGCGCGGGGCCCGCCGAGGGGTCGAGCAGGTTCCAGGTGGACTGCACCACGGAGAACAGCGGGCGGCCCTGCACGCGCAGCGCCATCGCCCGCCGGATCGTGTCGGCCTGCTGCGGGCCGCTGGTGCTGAACCCGACCCGCACGCCCTGCTCGATCAGCCCGGCCAGCGACTCCAGCAGCAGCGGGTCGTTGAACAGCGGACTGTCCAGGGTCAGCGAGTGCACCTGGTACACGGCCAGCCGGTCGCCGAGCAGTTCCTCGCTCTGCGCCCACTGCTGCTCGAACCGGTCCAGGCTGTGCTGCTTGACCTCGTGCACCTCGGCGTCGGGCCGCCAGTCGGCCACGTAGGCGTAGCCCCACTTGCTGGACACCACCACGTCCTCGTGGCCCCGGTCGGTCAGCCACCCGGCCAGGAACTCCTCGGCCCTGCCGTAGGAGCGGGCCGCGTCCACCCAGCGCACCCCCGCCGCGTAGGCCTCGTCCAGCACCTTCCAGCTGGCCGCCCGCATCGCGGGCACGGTGCGGACCTCGGGCAGCGCGCCCTGCCGCCCCAGGTTGATGTAGGCCGGTCTGCCCAGCGCCGCCAGCCCCAGTCCGATCCTGTCGAGCATCCCCGGTTCCTCCCCGTGCACTCCCCCAGCCGAACCTAATCGGCCGAGGACCCGCGCGCACGGCAAAACGGAGGCCCTGTCGCCACGACCTGGCGACAGGGCCTCCGCAGTGCTCACCTACAGGTACTGACCAGTGTTGTTGGCGGTGTCGATCGCGCGACCCGACTCCTGGTTCTTGCCGGTCACCAGGGTGCGGATGTAGACGATGCGCTCGCCCTTCTTGCCCGAGATCCTTGCCCAGTCGTCCGGGTTGGTCGTGTTGGGCAGGTCCTCGTTCTCGGCGAACTCGTCGATGATGGCGTCGACGAGGTGCTGCACGCGCAGGCCCGGCTCGCGGGTCTCCAGCACGGCCTTGATCGCGGCCTTCTTGGCCCGGTCCACGATGTTCTGGATCATCGCGCCGGAGTTGAAGTCCTTGAAGTACAGGACCTCCTTGTCACCGTTGGCGTAGGTGACCTCCAGGAACCGGTTGTCGTCGGACTCGTCGTACATCCGCTCGACGGTGTGCTGGATCATCGCCTCCATGCACCGCTTGGCATCGCCGGCGAACTCGGCGAGGTCGTCGGCGTGGATGGGCAGCGTCTCCGTGAGGTACTTGGAGAAGATGTCCTTGGCCGCCTCGGCGTCCGGACGCTCGATCTTGATCTTCACGTCCAGCCGGCCCGGGCGCAGGATGGCCGGGTCGATCATGTCCTCGCGGTTGGAGGCGCCGATGACGATGACGTTCTCCAGGCCCTCGACACCGTCGATCTCGGCCAGCAGCTGCGGCACGATCGTGGTCTCCACGTCGGAGGACACGCCGCTGCCACGGGTGCGGAAGATCGAGTCCATCTCGTCGAAGAACACGATCACCGGCGTGCCCTCGGAGGCCTTCTCCCTGGCCCGCTGGAAGATCAGCCGGATGTGCCGCTCGGTCTCGCCGACGAACTTGTTGAGCAGCTCGGGGCCCTTGATGTTGAGGAAGTAGGACTTGGCCTGCCCGTCGTCGTCACCACGGGCCGCCGCGACCTGCTTGGCCAGGGAGTTGGCCACCGCCTTGGCGATCAGCGTCTTGCCGCAGCCGGGAGGGCCGTAGAGCAGCACGCCCTTGGGCGGGCGCAGCTGGTACTCGTGGAACAGCTCGGCGTGCAGGAAGGGCATCTCCACGGCGTCGCGGATCTGCTCGATCTGCCGGAACAGGCCACCGATGTCGGCGTAGTCGACGTCGGGCACCTCCTCCAGCACGAGGTCCTCGACCTCCGCCTTGGGCACCCGCTCGTAGGCGTACCCCGCCTTGCTGTCCACCAGCAGGGAGTCGCCCGGCTTGAGCGGGGCGTCGACCAGCGGGTCGGCCAGCCAGACCACGCGCTCCTCGTCGGCGTGCCCGACCACCAGTGCCCTGGTCGCGCCCGACTCGAAGTCGGTGAGCAGCTCGCGCAGCGTGCACACCTCGCCGGTGCGCTCGAAGCCGCCGCCCTCGACCACGGTCAGCGCCTCGTTGAGCCGGACCGACTGGCCCAGGCGCAGCTCGGAGCCGTCGACCGCGGGCGAGACGGCCACCCTCATGCGCCGGCCCGCGGTGAACACGTCCACCGTGCCGTCCTCGTGGCCTGCCAGGTAGACGCCGTAGCCGCTGGGCGGCTGCGCGAGGCGGTCGACCTCCTCGCGCAGCGCGAGGAGCTGACTGCGTGCTTCCCGGAGGGTGTCCACCAGCTTCGTGTTGCGCTCGGTCAGCTGACTGACGCGCTCGGACGCCTCTGCCAGTCGCTGCTCGAGCAGCCGGACGTGTCGTGGGGATTCCGTCAGTTTGCGCCGCAACAGCGCGATCTCGTCCTCGAGGAACCTGACCTGCGCGGACAACTCAGCGGCCGTCATGCCACTGTTCAGCTCGCCACCCTCATCGGGCTGGCTGCCGGGACGGTCGGTCTGCATGTCGGCACCCTCCTCCCGTGTTACGTCTTCCCACGGTACCGGCGATCACCGACAACCGAGAGGCCCCCAGGCCGAGCCTGGGTTCCGAAACGGATACGAAACGCCCGCTCGGCCGGATGAACTACTCCAACTCGGTGTCAGGGGGAACCAGTCAGCCACTACGGTGCGTCTCAGGTGCTCGTCGTCCGAGGTCGTCCGGGCAGTGTCCCCAACGGCCACCGGCAGTGCTAGGAGAAAGTGATGACCGTCCCTTCACCCAATCGGCCCATAGCTGGCCGCGAGGGTGGTCATCCCCGGCAATCGGGTGGTTGCGCACAGCTACCCCGCCGGGCTCCGCAGACCTACCTGACCAGTGCAACACCCAGTTCGGGGGAGAGACTCCAGTGACCTACCCACCGCAGCAGCCCGGCCAGCCCGGACCCTACGGCCAGCCCGGCGGCTTCCCGCAACAGCCGCAGCAGCCCGGTGGGTACCCGCAGCAGCCCGCGGGCGGGTTCCCCCAGCAGCCCGGGTACCCGCAGCAGCCCACCGGCGGGTTCCCCCAGCAGCCGCAGCAGCCCAACCCGTACGGGCAGCCGCCCTCCGGCGGGTTCCCGCAGCAGCCCTCCGGTGGCTTCCCCCAGCAGCCCCAGTTCGGGCAGCAGTTCGGCCAGCCCGGCGGCTACCCCGGCGGGCCGGTGCCCGGCAAGAAGAGCCCGCTGCCGTGGATCCTCGGCGGGGTGGGCGTGCTCGTGGTCGTGGTCCTGATCGTGGTGTTCGTCTTCGTCAAGCCCTTCGGCGGCGGCACCAGCGGGTCCCCCGAGGACGCGGCCAAGTCGATCGTGGCGATGCTCAACAAGAAGGACAACGCGGGCATCCGCGACGTCACCTGCGCCAAGCTCAAGTCCGACGTGGACAACGCGATGAACAAGCTCGACCCGAGCAAGATGGGCGGCAGCCAGGCGGCCAGCGAGATGGCCGGGGTGACCGCGAGCTTCTCGGTGACCGGCACCTCCCAGACCAGCGACACCTCGGCGAAGGCACAGGTCACGATGCACTTCGAGAACGTGCCGAGCAAGTACCAGTCGTACATGAAGGACCTGAACGGGACGATGACCCTGGCCAAGGAGGACGGCAGCTGGAAGGTGTGCGGGTACAGCATGTCCAAGTCCTCCGGCGGTTCCACCAGCCCCAGCGGCTCCACCCGACCCAGTGGCTCGGGCGGCTACGGGGGTTACGGCAGCTCGGTGATCCCGACCTACCCGACCTATCCCAGCTACGGCAACTGAGGCACGGGCCGGCGCGGAGTCCAGCAACTCGCCGACAGAACGTGCACAGTCGGCTACTTTCAGAACACGGGATCAATCCGTGAGAGGGGACCAACTGTGCACCAGGTGATCAGGCTCGTGGCTGGACTGGCGGGAGCGGCAGCGTTCGCCGCCGTAGTACCGGTTGCAACCGTTGCCACAGCGCAGGCCAGCCCGACCCAGCCGATGGGTTTGTCGGCCTGCCTTCAGGAAGTGCACGACCGCGGCTACGACGTCGGCCCGAAGGTAACCGCGGCGTGCCACATCGCAGCCGACAACCCGCTTTCAGCGCCCCACCAAGCTGCTTGCACCCTCGCCCTGGTGGACATCGGAGTGGACAACGACACTGCGGGGGGCGCCTGCATCGCGGCCAGCTGGCCCGGAGTCAGCAAGCCGTAGTGAACGACGCACACCCGACGGCACGCCGATCCCCGCGATCGGCGTGCCGTCCGCGTTTCTCCCGCCCTTCCGGCACACGGCGGGGCGCGCGGGGCGCATAATCGACCGGCCGTGCGATCAGGAGGAGATGCAGCACCGTGACCTACCCACCGCAGCAGCCCGGCCAGCCCGACCCGTACGGGCAGCAGCCCCAGCAGTACGGGCAGCAGCCGTGGGGCCAGCAGCCCACCGGTTACCCGCAGTCCGGCGGCTTCCCGCAGCAGCAGCCCGGCGGTTACCCGCAACAGCCGGCGAACCCGCAGCAGCCCTACGGCCAGCCGCAGCCCCAGCAGTACGGCCAGCAGCCAGGCTGGGGTCAGCAGCCCGGTGAGCAGCAGCAGTTCGGGCAGCAGCCGTACGGCCAGCCGCAGCCGGGTGAGCAGCAGTTCGGGCAGAACCCGGGCTGGGCACAGCAGCAGCCGCAGTTCGGCCAGCCCTATGGCCAGCCGCCCGCCAAGCGCAAGCGCACCGGGCTGATCATCGGCGTGATCGCGGCGGTCGTGCTGGTACTCGGCGGCGGTGTGGGCGCCTACTTCCTGTTCTTCACCAAGAACGCACAGTCCGAACCGGAGCAGACCGGCCGCGCCGTCATCGACGCGCTCAACGCCAAGGACGAGCCCCGCGTGCTGGAGCTGACCTGCTCGTCCTACCAGGCCACGCTCAAGAAGCGGCTGGACCAGGCCGACTCGATCATCGGCTCGAACGCGCAGCTGAAGTTCAGCTTCCAGGGCATCAAGACCGAGGGCGACAAGTCCACCGTGTCCATGCACTACGAGGGCACCCTGGGCAACGACAAGGGCGCCAAGGACGACACCATCGCCCTGGTCCGCAGCGCGGACAGCGGCAAGTGGGAGATCTGCCCGTCCAAGAAGTAGTCAGGCACGAAGCAGCGAGCGGGAGCAACACGCGTGACCTACCAGCCCGGCGGCTACGGCCAGCCGCCGTTCGACTCCTCGACCGTCCGGTCCAGCAGCAAACGCAAGGACACCTGGGTGATCATCGGCACGATCGCCGGGGTGCTGGTGATGCTCGGGCTGGGCGCCGGGGCGATCTACCTGATCACCAAGAAGGACCCGGCCCCCACACCGCCCGCCGCGGCGCCGCAGACCGACCCGCTGGCGGCCGCCGCGGCCCAGCAGTTCGTGGACGCGGTGGCCGCCGACGACCCGCTACAGGCGATGCCCGCGATCTGCAGCTCGGAGAAGGCAAGCCTGCAAGGCACCAAGCCCAGCGGCAGCAAGCCGAGGACCAAGGTCAGCCAGCTTCAGGTCAACGGCGGCACCGGCACGTTCACCATGGAGCAGACGCCCGGCACCCCGACCAAGCTGACCCTGGTCAAGGAGGGCAACGACTGGAAGGTCTGCGGCTCAGGCGGCTGAGGTCGGCCTGCGCTGCGGACGGGGCGGCACCACGCCGTCGGCCAGCCTGCGCGTGGTGAGCAGGAAGGCGGTGTGCGCGATCATCCGGTGCTCGGGGCGCACCGCCAGGCCCACCACGTGCCAGGGGCGGATCAGCGACTCCCAGGACTCCGGCTCGGTCCAGCACTGCATCTCGCGCAGGGCCTCGGTGACCTTGGACAGCTGGGTCGTGGTCGCCACGTAGACCACCAGCACGCCGCCGGGGATCAGGCTGGCCTTCACCGTGTCCAGCACGTCCCAGGGCGCGAGCATGTCCAGCACGACCCGGTCCACCTCACCGCCCTCGGCGGCCGGGGGGTGCTGGGTGAGGTTGCCGACCGTCAGCGACCAGTTGTCCGGGGCCTTGCCGAAGAACTGCTCCACGTTGCGCACGGCGTGGTCGGCGTGGTCCTGGCGCACCTCGTAGGAGGTGACGCTGCCGTGCTCGCCGACGGCCCGCAGCAGCGAGCAGGTCAGCGCGCCGGACCCGGCACCGGCCTCCAGCACACGGGCGCCCGGGAAGATGTCGCCCCACATGACGATCTGCGCGGCGTCCTTGGGGTAGATGACCTGCGCCCCGCGCGGCATGGACAGCACGTAGTCCGGCAGCAGCGGGCGCAGCGCCAGGTAGGAGGTGTTGCCGGTGGAGGTCACCACCGAGCCCTCGGGCATGCCGATGAGCTGGTCGTGCTCCAGGGCGCCGCGGTGGGTGTGGTACTGCCGCCCGGGCTCCAGGACGATGGTGTAGTGCCGTCCCTTGGGATCGGTCAGCTGCACCCGGTCACCGGGCTGGAACGGGCCACTGGCGGTGCTCACCGCGAAGAACCTCCGTCGAAGATGGATCGGGAACGGCCCACGATCCTCGCAGAGGCCCTGCTCAGCCCTTGCGCCGCCCCGACAGAGCCGCCTTGAGGTCCTGCCTGCGCAGCACCGCGGCGGGACGGCCCTCGGCGTCCACGACCAGGAACTGCCACGCGGCGGTGGTGCGGACCCGCTCGATGATCTCCTCGCCGGGGTCGGAGTCCAGCAGCACGGTGTCCGGCCGGATCGGGTCGGCGGCCCGCTCGGCGGGGGTCAGCGGGGCGATCGCGGCCAGCCGCTGGGCCTCCTGCTCGTCGAGCAGGCCCGCGGCCACCCCGTCCGCGCGGACCAGCACCACTCCCCTGCCCTCGGCTGCGGCCAGCGCGTCGGCCACCGGGCTCTCCGCGGGCAGTTGCAGCACGGGACGGACCAGCTCGGCCAGGGTCAGGCCGGGCGGCCAGGTGCGCTGCTGCTCGGCGACCAGCTCCGCGCGCGCCCCCGCGATGACGAACCAGGCCGTCACCACGCACACGCCCAGCCAGAGCCAGCGGTCGGTGCTGCCCTGGACCTGGCGCAGCAGGGCCCACAGCAGCAGCAGGACCGCCACGACCCCGCCGCCGGCCACGGCGGTGCGGGTACCGGTGCTGCGCTGCCCGGTCAGCCCCCACACGGCGGCGCGCAGCATGCGGCCACCGTCCAGCGGCAGCCCGGGCAGCAGGTTGAACACGGCGACCGCGGCGTTGGCCAGCGTCACCTCCAGCAGCAACAGCCACAGCGCGCCGCCGTCGGGCACCAGGAACACCGCGGCGCCGAACACCGCGGCCAGCGCGATCGACACGATCGGGCCCGCCGCGGCGACCATGCCCTCCTGGGCGGGCTTGACCGGTGAGCGGCTGACCTCGGAGATGCCGCCGAGCAGGAACAGCCGCAGCCTGCGCACCGGCAGACCGTAGCGCAGCGCGACCACGCAGTGCCCCAGCTCGTGTAGCAGCACGGAGACGCCCAGCAGCAGGGCGAAACTCGCGGCCAGCGCGAACGCGCCCAGCCCGTCGACCCCGGGCAGCAGCTGGCCGACCATCGGCGTGTAGAGGACCGTGACCACGATGGAGCCGATCCACCAGGACGGGGCCAGCACCACGGGCACCGAGCGGATCCTGAACAGCAGCAGTCCGCCGTCAGGGTTGGTACGTCGCAGCCAGCTGGTGGTGGTCATCGCCGGCCAGCGTATTGCCTGGAGTGTTGTGCCGGGGTGACGAGGTGTCGATCACCAGCTTGTCAGGGGTCTGGCTTACTGTGCGTGGCATGTCCGAGCACGTAGTGCGCAGGCCGGCGCTGTCCCCCTCGCGGGCCAGCGACTTCAAGCAGTGCCCGCTGCTCTACCGGTTCCGCGCGGTCGACCGGCTGCCCGAGAAGCCGACCAGGGCGCAGGTGCGCGGCACCGTGGTGCACTCGGTGCTGGAACAGCTGTTCGCCCTGCCCGCGGACCAGCGGGTGCCCAGCACCGCACAGGACCTGCTGCACCCGTCCTGGAGCAGGCTGCTCGCCGAGCGCGCGGAGCTGGCCGAGCTGTTCAGCGGGGAGCAGGACCCGGAGTTCGGCCGGTGGCTCGAGGACGCGCAGAAGATGCTGACCGGCTACTTCGGCCTGGAGGACCCGCGCAGGCTGGAGCCGGAGGCCTGCGAGCTGCTGGTGGAGGCGGAGCTGCCCTCCGGGGTGCTGCTGCGCGGCTACATCGACCGGCTGGACGTGGCGCCGACCGGGGAGATCCGGGTGGTCGACTACAAGACCGGGGCGGCGCCGAGGGAGATCGGCGAGGCCAAGGCCATGTTCCAGATGAAGTTCTACGCGCTGGTGCTGTGGCGGCTGCGTGGGGTGGTGCCCCGGCAGCTGCGGCTGATGTACCTGGCCGACCGGCAGAACCTGGCCTACGCCCCGGACGAGGCCGAGCTGCGCCGGTTCGAGCGCACCCTGGAGGCGATCTGGGCCGCGATCCTGCGCGCGGGCCGGACCGGGGACTTCCGGCCCAACCCGAGCAGGCTGTGCGACTGGTGCGACCACAAGGCGCTGTGCCCGGAGTTCGGCGGCACCCCGCCGCCCTACCCTGGCTGGCCGGAGCCGGACCCGGGGGTGGAGACCGCACTGGACCGGTCCGACTAGGGTGGGGGTACCCGACCCGCACGCCGGTGCGCACGGAGTGCCCGGCGGAACGGAGCCCCTCATGCCCGCTGCCCCCTTCGACCACGGCGAGCTGATCGCACTGGACAGCGAATCGGTCGGTGACGCCGTGGTGGTGCACGTGACCGGTGAGCTCGACCTGCCGACGGCCGCGGCCGCCGACGCCGAGCTGGCCAGGGCGGTCGACAGCGGGGCGCGCGCCGTGGTGGTGGACCTGGACAAGGTGCACTTCCTGGGGTCCAGCGGGCTGCGCGTGCTGCTCACCGTGCGTGACAAGGCCGAGCAGGGCGGGGTGGACCTGCGGCTGGTCTGCCAGGAGCGGGTGGTGGTGCGCCCGCTGGAGGTCACCGGGCTGCTCTCGGCGTTCCAGATCCACCCCTCGGTGCGCGAGGCGGTCGACGCGGCGGCTCAGCGAGCGCGCTGAGCGTGCACAATGGCCCCCGTGGGGGAGCACAAGCAACGCATGCTGGCCGGGGAGCTCTACCGGGACAACGATCCCGAGCTGCTCGCCGAGCGCAAGCACTGCCAGCGCCTGCTGGACCGGTTCAACGCAACGACCGCCGACCAGGACGAGGAACGGTCGGCTCTGCTGGCCGAGTTGCTCGGCGGCATCGGCGAGGGCTCCTGGGTGATGCCCCGCTTCCAGTGCGACTACGGGTACCTGATCACCTTGGGCCGCAACAGTTTCCTCAACTACGACGCGATTCTCATGGACTGCGCGCCGATCACCATCGGCGATGACGTGTCCATCGGGCCGCGCGCGCAACTGCTCACGGCGCTGCACCCGGTCGCCGAGCACGACCTGCGCCGCGAGCGCTGGGAGTCGGCGGCACCGATCAGCATCGGCGACAACGTGTGGCTGGGTGGCGGCGTGATCGTCTGCCCGGGGGTGCGCATCGGCGCCGACACCGTGGTCGGCGCGGGCAGCGTGGTGACCAGGGACCTGCCCGAGCGGGTGCTGGCCGCGGGCAATCCGTGCCGCGTGATCCGACCCCTGTAGTGCGCTCCTACCTGGTGCTGCTCCGCCTGCCGGGCGCGGCGGGCTTCGTCGGCGCGGGCCTGGTCGCGCGGCTGCCGATCGCGATGCGCTCGGTGGGCTGCGTGCTGATGGTCTCCGCGCTGACCGGGTCCTACGCGCTGGCGGGCGCGGTGGCGGCCACGCTGGTGCTGTCCCAGGCGGCCGTCGCACCCGTGGTGGGCAGGCTGGTGGACCGCCGCGGACAGGCACCGATCATCTACGGGGCGCTGGCCGTCAACGTGGTGGGCACCCCGCTGCTCGTGGGCCTGGCCGTGGCGGGCGCCCCGCTGTGGACCTTGCCGCCCGCGGCGGTGCTGGCCGGGGTCTCGGCGCTGCCGATGGGCTCGCTGGCCCGCGCGCGGTGGAGTGCCGCCGCCGCGGGCACACCGCACGTGGCCAGCGCCTACGCCCTGGAGTCGGTGCTCGACGAGGTCATCTACGTGACGGGGCCGGTGCTGGTGACCGCGCTGGCCGTGGGGGTGTTCCCGGGCGCGGGCCTGCTCGGCGCGCTGGTGCTGTACGTGCTGGGCGGGATCGCGCTGGCGCTGCAACGCGGCACCGAGCCGCCCCGGCACGAGCCCGCGCGCAGTAGTGGCCGGATCGCCTCGCCCGGCCTGCTGCTGGTGCTCGTCCTGGGCCTGCTCACCGGGACGTACTTCGGCGACCTGGACGTGTCGATGATCGCCTTCGCCGGGGAACACGGTGGGCTGGGTCCCGCTGGTCTGCTGATGGCGATGATCGCCGCGGGCAGTCTCGTGTCCGGCCTGGTGTACGGGGCCGTGCGCTGGCGGGCGAGCACTGGCCGCCGCACGGTGATCGCGGCGCTGGGCCTGGCGGTGGGCACCGTGCCGCTGCTGCTGGCGGGCTCGGTCCCGGTGATGGCGGCCTGCGCGGCCCTGGCCGGGCTGGCGGCCTCCCCGTTGTTGATCTGCTCCTACACGCTGGTGCAGGAGCTGGTCCCCGCGCGGTCGCGCACCGAGGGCTTCGCCTGGCTGTCCAGTGCGATCACGCTGGGCATGGCACTGGGCTCGGCGGTCGCGGGCGGCCTGGTCGACCTCGACGGCAGCCCTGCCGCGCTGCTACTGGGCGTGGGCTGCACGGCGGCGGGCTTCCTCACCGCGCTGGCCCGTTCCGCGGGCCGTCATGAAGGTGCCCTTTGAGACGTTGGGCGTCTCGAAGGGCACCTTCATGACACGGGGCTCACAGGCGGCAGGAGCGGATGTCGGAGGCCAGGATCGCCTTGGCGCCCAGCGCGGACAGCTTGTCCATCACCGGGTTGGCCTCGCGCCGGGACACCATCGCGCGCACCGCGACCCAGTTCTCGTCGGCCAGCGGGGCCACCGTGGGCGACTCCAGGCCGGGGGTGGTCTTCAGCGCCACGTCCAGCAGGGCCTTGGGGCAGTCGTAGTCCAGCATCAGGTACTGCTGGGCCAGCACCACGCCCTTGAGTCGGTTGGTCAGCTGGGCCTTGGCCGCGCACTCCTCGGCGCCCTTGCGCTGCACCAGGATCGCCTCGGACCGGCAGATGACCTCGCCGAAGGCGACCAGGTTGTGCTGGCGCAGGGTGCGGCCGGAGCCCACCACGTCGGCGATGGCGTCGGCGACCCCGAGCTGCACCGAGATCTCCACCGCCCCGTCCAGGCGGATCACCTCGGCCTCGATGCCGTGCTTGGCCAGGTCCTCGCGGACCAGCCGGGGATAGGCGGTGGCCAGCCGCTTGCCGTGCAGGTCCTTGACCTCCCAGGTCTGACCCGCGGGCGCGGCGTAGCGGAACTGCGAGCCGCCGAAGCCCAGCTCCAGCCGCTCGTCCACGGTGGCCCCGGAGTCCCTGGCCAGGTCGCGGCCGGTGATGCCCAGGTCCAGTTCCCCGGAGCCCACGTAGATCGCGATGTCCTTGGGGCGCAGGAAGAAGAACTCGACCTCGTTGGGCTGGTCGAGCACCGTGAGGTCGCGCTGCTCATGGCGTCCCCGGTACCCCGCCTCGGCCAGCATCGCGGCGGCGGTCTCGGCAAGCGCGCCCTTGTTGGGCACGGCAACGCGCAGCATCTGTGCACTCCCGGTGGTGGTCATAGGTGGCGGTAGACGTCGTCCAGGCCCAGCCCCCGGCCCAGCATCAACACCTGAAGCCGGTACAGCAGCTGGGAGATCTCCTCGGCCAGCCGCTCGTCGGACTCGTGCTCGGCGGCGATCCACACCTCGCCGGCCTCCTCCAGGACCTTCTTGCCCTGGGCGTGCACCCCGGCGTCCAGCGCCGCCACGGTGCCCGAGCCCTCGGGCCTGCTCCGCTGGCGGTCGCTGAGCTCCGCGAACAGCTCGTCGAACGTCTTCACGGGACGTGATCCTCCCATCCTCCGTTCGGCGGCTTCCGCTCCGGGGTCCCTGCCTGTGACCAACGTGACTCCGCCAGGGGAAGCACCTGGCAGTCCGGGCCGTTGCACGGGTCGTGATCGGCACTCGTGAGGTGGACGCGCTGGTGGTCGGGGCCGGGCAGGCGGGCCTGTCCACCAGTTACCACCTGCGCAGGCTCGGCGTGCGCCACCTCGTGCTCGACGGCAACGACGGTCCCGGCGGGGCGTGGCGGCACAGGTGGCCCTCGCTGCGACTGGGCAAGGTGCACGGCATCCACGACCTGCCGGGACTCGCGCTGGGGCACGCCGATGACGACCGGCCCGCCTCGGAGGTCGTGGCCGACTACTTCGCCACCTACGAGCGGAGGTTCGACCTGCCGGTGCTGCGCCCGGTGCGGGTCCGCGCCGTGCGCGAGGGCGAGGGCGGCCGCCTGCTGGTGCGGACCGACCACGGGGACTGGGCGGCCCGCGCGCTGGTCAACGCCACCGGCACCTGGGACCGGCCGTTCTGGCCGCGCTACCCGGGCCAGGACACGTTCACCGGGCGCCAGCTGCACACCGCCGACTACCTGGGGCCCGAGGAGTTCGCGGGCAGGCACGTGGTGGTGGTCGGCGGCGGCGCGTCGGCCGTGCAGCAGCTGGCGGAGATCTCCGAGGTCACCAGCACGACCTGGGTGACGCGCCGGCCGCCGGTGTGGCACGAGCGGTTCGACCAGGAGGCGGGTCGTGCCGCCGTGGCACTGGTGGACCAGCGCGTGCGCGCCGGGCTGCCCCCGGCCAGCGTGGTGAGCGTGACCGGGCTGGGCCTGACCCCGCAGGTGCTGGCCGCGAGGGAGCGCGGGGTGCTGACCCGGCTGCCCGTCTTCGACCGGATCACCCCGGAGGGCGTCGCCTGGGACGACGGGCGGTTCGTGCGCGCGGAGGTGATCCTGTGGGCCACCGGCTTCCGCGCGGCCATCGACCACCTCGCCCCGCTGCACCTGCGCGGCCCCGGCGGCGGCATCGTCATGGACGGCACGCGGGTGGTGGCCGACGCCCGGCTGCACCTGGTCGGTTACGGCCCGTCAGCGAGCACGATCGGCGCGACGCGGGCCGGCCGGGAAGCGGCGCGCGCGATTGCGGCCCTTCTTCGGGACGAATCGGGTATACGAACGCCCGCATAACGATCCGCACGAGGGCGAAGATTCCAGGATTTGTGCCCGGATACAACTGGTCACGGGTGATCCCGCTCTCGCTCGAACGCCATTTTCGCAGCTCAGCGGGGTCATGAACCAAACGGAGCAGTTGCCATCGCGGGGTAGCGTCAACGCAGCGTGCCACTCTGCCAGGCCGCACTGGGAATTCTTCTCACCAACTGAGTCAGCCGGGGTTGCTTTGTGCCCTCGGCCGGTTTTGCGCGCCTAGGAGGAAGAGTGGACGCGGTTTTCCGCCGTGCCCGGCTCGAGGACATCGACCAGCTGTTGACGCTGTACCGCCACGTCTACGGCAAGGACTACAAGCTGCCACTGGGCACCGACCCGGTGGTGATGGCGGCCGAGATCACCCGCCCGACCACGACCTGGCTGGTGGCGGAGCAGCCGGGCAGCGGCCGGATCGTCGCCTCGATCATGGCCACGGTGGAGCCCGCCGACCGGCTGGGCAAGCTGCAGGGCCTGGTGGTGCACCGGGACTGCCGGGGCACCGGCATCGCGCACGAGGCGGTCCGCCAGCTCAGTGAGACCCTGCTCAGCGAGCAGCGGCACCAGGTGGACTCGGTGTACGCCACCGCGCGCACCACGGCCACCGCCCCGCAGCGGATCTGCCTGCGCAACGGCTTCCGGCCACTGGGCATGCTGCCGAACCTGCGCAAGGCGGCCCGTCAGGAGACGATGGTGCTGCTGGCCAAGCACCGCGAGGGGGTGCTGGAGCGGCGGCACCCCGTGCCCCGCATCCCCGCCGCACTGGCCAACCTGGTCAGTGCGCTGGACGGCCCGGACCGCCTGCCCGAACTGGTCGACGCCGTGCCCGCCCCGGCGCCGGGCCGTTCGGTGCCCGCCGAACTGGTCGACGCCCCGCAGTTCGTGCTGCGGCGGTTCCGCGAGGTGGTCACCGACCCGACGCGGCGGTTCTACCCGTTCCACTCCCCCAACGTGCTGGTGGCCGCCGAGGACGGGTCCTACGAGCTGTACGCGCACCTGAGCCGCTGCGACGGCTACTGCACGCTGATCGGGGCCGCGCCCAGCGCGCTGGCGCTGGCCGACCACCTGGAGAGCCTGATCGAGCAGTTGGCCGGGCTCGGCGCGGGCTACGTGGAGACCCTGCTGCCGCTGGACTGCCTTGAGGAGCTGAACCTGTTGCTGGCGCACGGGTTCCTGCCCGCGGCGGCCTATCCGGCGATGCGCCGTGACGGGGAGGGCTTCCGCGACTACGTGGTGATGGCCAGGACCATGCAGCCGCTGGACTTCCGCGGCCTGGCCATCGACGAGACGTTCCGGCCGTTCACCGAGCAGTACGTGGACCTGTGGAAGCGGCGGTACCTGGACACGGGGGCGGTGTACCGGTGAGCCGCTACCTCGACCCGGTGAGCGTGCCGGATCCTGTTGCGCTGTCCCAGGTCCAGGCATTGCTGGACGTGCCCGACCCGTACTGGTGGGGCGCCGGGGCCGATGAGCTGTTCCTGGCGGCCATGGCCCAGTCCAACGCCTGGCACGCACAGCGCTCGGAGTTCTTCGGCTCGCTGTGGCGGGCCAGCGGGGAACCGACCGAGTTGGCCGCTTTCCCTTACGTGCACGCCAACTTCTTCAAGCAGCACGAGGTCACCTCGCTGCCCGCCGAGCAGATCGCGCTGCACGTGACCTCCTCTGGCACGACCGGTCAGAAGTCTCAGATGTTCTTCGACGACTGGACCCTGCGCAGCGGTCAGCGCATGGTCGCCAGGACCTTCGACCACCACGGCTGGCTGGGTTCCGCGGAGCCGGTGAACTACCTGCTCTACAGCTACCAGCCGCGTCCCGGGCTGAACCTGGGCACCTCCTTCACCGACGACTACCTGTGCGACTTCGCCCCGGTGCGCTCGGTGGAGTACGGGCTGCCCAACACCGGTTCCGGGCACGAGTTCGACGTGTTCGGCTGCGTGCGCGCGCTGCTGCGCTTCGCCGAGGAGGGCGCCCCGGTGCGGATCTTCGGCTTCCCCGCGTTCCTGTCGTTCACCCTGGACCGGATGCGGGCGCTGGGCCTGCCCCCGGTGCGGCTGCACCCCGATTCGCTGGTGGTCTTCGGCGGCGGCTGGAAGGGCAACGCGGACAAGCAGGTGGCCAAGTCCGAGCTGTACCGGCGGATCCACGAGCAGCTGGGCATCCCCGACGCGCGCATCCGGGACGGGTTCGGCGCGGTGGAGCACGCCGTGCTGTACCTGGAGTGCGAGCGGCACAACCTGCACGTGCCCACCTGGGCCCGGGTGTTGATCCGCTCGGTGCGCGACCTGGAGCCGGTGCCGATGGGCGAACCCGGCTTCCTGCAACTGGTCTCGCCCTACATCACCTCGGTGCCCGCGCAGAGCGTGCTCATGGGCGACCTCGCCTCCCTGCACTCCCCGCAGGAGTGCGGCTGCGGGCTGCCCACCCCGTGGTTCACCGTGCACGGCAGGGCCGGGGTCAGCCGCAACCGCAGTTGCGCCGTGGCCGCGGCCGAACTCCTCAAGGGACGGTCATGACCGAGTCGCAGCAGCACTTCTGGCAGGGCGAGTGGATCGACGACGCCGAGGCCGACCGCAGGCTGGACCGGCTCGACGAGCTCGTGCAGCCCGCGCTGGCCCAGCGGCTGAGCCCGCTGGTGGTGGTCTCCGCCTGTGCGCTGCTCGCCGAGCTGCTGTCCGATGTGGACAGCCCGGTACGCGGTGAGCTGGCGGCACGGCTGCGCCGCACCGGCGTGTCCGAGGCCGAGGTGGAGCGCACCTTCGCCGACCTGGTTGAGGCCATGGGCCGGGAGTCCTTGGAGCGCAAGCTCACCCGCGAGCTGGGTGGGACCGATCCCGGCCGCCTGGCCAGGGCCGACTTCCGCGCCGAGGTCTTCGAGGCCTGGGTCCCGGTGGGCGTGCTGGCGCACGTGGCCCCGGGCAACGCTCCGGCGGCTGGGGCGATGAGCGTGGTGGAGGGCCTGCTCGCGGGCAACGTCAACGTGGTCAAGACCAGTGGTGAGGACCCACTGTTCACCCACCACCTGCTGGCGGCCCTCGCCGACCAGGACCCGACCGGGCGCATCGCGCGGCGGCTGGTGGTGCTGCGCTTCTCCTCGGCGCGGACCGACTGGCTGGCGCGGATGTGCGCGCCCGCCGACGCGGTGGCGGCCTGGGGCGGTGAGGAGGCGCTGGCCGGTGTCGCCGAGCACGTGCGGCCCGGCTGCCGGCTCGTGGACTGGGGGCCGAAGCTGTCGTTCGCCTACCTGACGGCCGACAGCTGGAGCCAGGACGAGCAGCTGCGGGGTGTGGCCGAGGACATCTGCCGCCTGGACCAGCAGGCCTGCTCCAGTCCGCAGGTGATCTACCTGGACACCGAGTCCCCGGAGGACCTGTTCGCGTTCAGCGAGCGGTTCGCCCGCGTGCTGGCGGCCACCGTCGTAGAGCCCGGCGAGCCGGGTGCCGCGGAGCGGGCGGAGATCACCAGCACCGTCCTGCTCGCCCGGCTGGAGGAGCACCTGGGGCTGACCCGGGTGCATGCCGCGCCGGACGGCAGCTGGCACGTGCTGGCCGACACCAGGCCCGCGCTGCGCGCCTCACCGCTGTACCGGACCGTGTGGGTCAAGCCCTTGCCCCGCAAGGACATCGTCCGCGTGCTGCGCCCGATGCGCCGCTACCTCCAGACGGTCGGCATCGGGGCGAGCCGCCCGGACCTCGCCGAGCTGACCCGCGCCGTGCTCACCGCGGGGGCCCAGCGCGTCACCGCGCTCGGCGGCATGCTGGGCAGCTACGACGGTGAGCCGCACGACGGCGTGTACGCCCTACAGCGCTACAGCCGCCGCGTGGACGTGCAACTGGACGAGCGGTTCGCCGAGGACGCGAGCCTGGACGACCTGCTGGCCGCCGAGCAGTTGCCCGCGCCGCGCGTGCCGATCACGCCGAAGGACCGGTTCGAGCAGCTGCAACGGGGTTCGGACCGCGCCGAGGTGTTCTTCCGCAGCGGGGGCAGTTCCGGTGCGCCCAAACTCTCGGCGTTCAGCTGGGACGACTACCACGAGCACATGCGCTTCGGCGCGGAGGGCCTGCTGGCGGCCGGGTTGCGGCCCGGTGCGGACCGCACGATGAACCTGTTCTTCGGCGGGCAGCTCTACGGCGGGTTCACCAGCTTCTTCTCGGTGTTGGAGACGATGGGCGCGGTGCAG
Source organism: Kutzneria viridogrisea DSM 43870 (assembly GCF_000525635.1). Taxonomy (NCBI): domain Bacteria; kingdom Bacillati; phylum Actinomycetota; class Actinomycetes; order Pseudonocardiales; family Pseudonocardiaceae; genus Kutzneria; species Kutzneria viridogrisea. The sequence continues at coordinate 3,326,957 of NZ_CP007155.1, read as the reverse complement.
CTGCCGATGGCCGCGCACGAGGACCACGCCGCCGTCGCCAAGTCCATTGTGGACAATCGAGTGAACACCCTGCTGGGTATGCCGAACTACCTGCTGCGCGTGTTCGCGGAAGGCGCCGAGCCGCTGCGCGCTTACCGGGGCGTGCGCAAGGTCTTCTTCGGCGGGGAGCAGATGCCCCGGCGGCAGCGGGACTGGCTGCGCGAGGAGTTCGGGGTCGAGGTGATCCGCTCGGCGGCCTACGGCAGCGCCGACGCCGGGCCGCTGGGCTACCAGTGCCCGCACTGCCCGGAGCGGGTGCACCACCTGTTCACCGGCATCCAGACGCTGGAGATCCTCGACGTGGCCGAGGACCGACCGGTGGCGGTGGGCCAGACGGGGCGGCTGGTGTTCACCGCGCACACCCGGCGCGGGCAGCGGCTGGACCGCTACGAGATCGGCGACCTGGGCCGCTGGGTGGACGGCGCCTGCGGCTGCGGGCGGCGCAGCCCCCGGTTCGAGCTGCTGGGCCGGTTCGGCGACGTGTTCCGCAGCGGCACGTACTTCCTCAACTACCGCCGGTTCACGAGCATCGCCGAGGACGCGCTGGACTACAGCGGGGCGGTGCAGGTCGTGCTGGAGGGCTCGCACGACGGGGAGACGCTGCGGGTGCGGCTGGAACGCGGCAAGGTCGACCCGGACGCCGCGACCGAGGCCCTGCTGGCGGGCTACCCCGACCTGAACGCGGCGGTGACCCAGGACCGCACGCTGGCACTGCGCGTGGAGCCGACCGAGCCGGAGGCGTTCGACCGGACCCCGGGCAGCGGCAAGCTGCTCGCCGTGATCGACAACCGCTGAACGGGACTCACACGCCCGTGAGCGGGACACGCCGAGAACCCGGCGTGTCCCGCTCTGAGGAGCGCGAGTCCCGCCCACACGAGCGCGAGTCCCGCTCAGCCGATGGCCCAGCCGGGTTGGTTGGCGGCGGGATTGGCCGTGCGGATCACGGTGCGGCGCAACACCGGCACGGTGGCCGCGAACCCGGCGGCGGCCAGCAGCACCGAGACCAGTGCCGCGACGGGCAGCGGCACGGTGAGCAGGCGCACGGCCCCGAGCCAGCCCGCCGACAGGAGCAGTTCCGTGCCCGCGGCGGGGATCAGCGCGGGCAGCAGCAGGTACAGGCCGCGCACCCCGTAGCGGTAGAAGCAGGCGCCGATCAGCATGCCGCTGCTGACGTGTCCCAGCAGCAGCACCGCGGTTTCCAGCAACACCAACGGGATCTGCCCGGTGGAGCTGAAGGTGTGCGGGGCGTCCAGCTTCATCCGGGCGCCCTGCACGGCGAAGACCAGGTGCTCCGCGCCGTAGCCGAGGGTGGCGACCGCGGCGAAGCCGAGCGCGGTCAGCACCAGGCCGCCGATGGCCCCGAGCGTGAAGGCCCGCCGGGTGCTGTCGTTGGTCACGTACACGCGCAGTTGCACCGGCACGGTCATGATCGCCAGGGCGAGCGGGAAGTACAGCGCCGCACCGACGGCGATCTTCTCCCAGATGCTGTGGTTGAGCGCCGCGGAAACGGTCGCGAGCACACCAACCAGTACCGCCACGGCCGCGGCCAGCGTCAGGAACCAGAACGGGAACCGTTGGCAGGAAAGGTAGACCAGCTTCGCGATGAGGCGGGCCTGTGCGTTCTGGGTCATCGCGGGCTCCCCTGCTCGCGGGTGAGGTGCACGAAGAGGTCCTGCACGGAGACCGGCCCCAGGTCCAGCCCCTCGGCGCGGGCCTGCCTGCGCCTGTCCTCGGCCAACTCGCCGTAGACGGTGACCGCCTTCGTACCGCCCAACCGCTTCTCCCCCACCACGGTCAGGCTCGCGACGAACCGGTCCACCGCCTCGGCCGGCCCGGTGACGGTCTGCCCGCGTGCGCGCAGCACGTCGGTGTCCTCGTGCAGCAGCAGCCGTCCCCCGTCGAGGATCAGCACCTGCTCGAACAGGGCGTCGACCTCCTCGATCAGGTGCGAGGAGAGCAGGACCGTGCGCGGGTGGCGGCCGTAGTCGGCGATCAGCTCCTCGTAGAAGGTGTACCGGGCGGGCGCGTCCATGCCGAGGTAGGACTCGTCGAAGATGGTCAGCGGCGCACGCGAGGCCGGGCCGATGGTCACGCCCAGCGCGGACTTCATGCCCCGCGACAGGGCGCCGACCCGCTTGTCCGGCGACAGACCGAAGCGAGCGGCCAGGGCTTGGGCGTAGGTGTGGTCCCAGGTGGGGCGAAACCGCCCCGCGAAGCGCAGGACCCGGTCCACTGTGGACGGAACCAGGTCGGGCTCGTCGCGGATGAAGCAGGTGCCCGCCGCGGTCCTCGGGTTCTCGAACGGGTCCTCGCCGTCCACGAGCACCGTGCCCGCCGAGGCCGGGCGGTAGGCCGCCAGAGTGGACAGCAGGCTCGTCTTACCCGAGCCGTTGCGGCCGATCAGCCCGTGGATCCTTCCCCCGGCCAGGGTGCAGGACAGGCCGTCCCACGGCGGTGGTGCCGCCGTGGCGCACCGTCAGCCCGGACAGCGTGATCTCGTAGGTCATCGCGGCTGCTCCCCCTCGGCGCGCCGCAGCCGATCGATGATCTCGCCGAGCGGGATGCCGATCATCCGCGCCTCGGCCACCATCGCGTCGACCACCTCGACGTAGAACAGTTCCTGGCGGCGCTCCCGCAGCCGCTGCCTCGCGTCCTGGCTGACGAACATGCCAATCCCCCGCTTTTTGTACAGCACACCTTCCTCGATCAACAGCGCGAAACCCTTGGCGGCCGTGGCCGGGTTGATCCGGTAGAAGGCCGCGTACTGGTTGGTGGACATGACCTGCTCGTCCGCGTGCAGCGTGCCGCGCAGGATCTCGGCTTTGATCTGGTCGGCGATCTGTTGGTAGATCGGGCTCCGGTCGTCGAACACGAAGAGCCCCCTCACTTCGTTGGTTCGTTACTCGACTAGTGAACCACAGAGGGCATGGGGTGTCCACGTACAGGTGAGCGGGAGTCGCGCGCGCCAGAGCGGGACTGGCGCGCGCCAGGACGAGACTCGCGGGTCAGGGCAGGGTGACGACCTGGCCCGCGAAGCTCAGGCCGGCACCGAAGCCGAGCAGCAGGGCCAGGTCCCCGGACTTGGCACGGCCCGAGTCGAGCAGGCTGTCCATGGCCAGCGGGATCGAGGCCGCCGAGGTGTTGCCCTGCTCCACGATGTCGCGGGCGACCACCACCGAGTCGGGCAGCCTGAGTGAGCGCACCAGCGCGTCGGTGATCCGGTCGTTGGCCTGGTGCGGGATGAACACGTCCAGGTCCTCGGGCGAGAGCCCGCTGGTCCGCAGGGTCCGCCTGGCCACCGCGCCCATGCTGACCGAGGCCCAGCGGAACACCGCCTGCCCCTTCATGCTCAGCACCGGGAACGGCGCGTCGGGGTCCTTGTCCAGCTCGTCGCGCCACTCCAGCCAGCTGCGGTCCTGGGTGATCGTGTCGGCCTGCTCCCCGTCGCTGCCCCACACCACCGGGCCGATGCCGGGCTCCGCCGAGGCGCCGACCACGGCGGCGCCCGCCCCGTCGGCGAACAGGAACGCGGTGCCTCGGTCCCTGGGGTCGATCATGTCGGTCATCCGCTCCACGCCGACGACCAGCACGGTGGAGGCGCTGCCGCCGCGCACGAAGTCCTTGGCCACGGCCAGCCCGTAGCAGAAGCCCGCGCAGGCGGCGGACACGTCGAAGGAGCCCGCGTTCACCGCGCCGATCCGGTGCGCGAGCACGCTGGCCGCGGCCGGGGTCTGCCGGAAGTGCGAGATGGTCGCCAGCACCACGCAGCCGATCTGCTCGGCGGGCACCCCACTGCGCTCCAGCGCCTGGCGGGCGGCGGCCTCGGCCATCTCCAGCACGCCCTCGTCAGCGCTGGCCCAGCGCCGGGACCGGATGCCCGAGCGGGTGCGGATCCACTCGTCGGTGGAGTCGATCAGCCCGGCGATCTCCTCGTTGCCCACGCCCATCCGGGGCCGGTAGGCGCCGATGCCGAGAATGCGAGCGTGGCGGGGCTCCGAACCCTGCTGGATGGACGCCCTCACCAGGTAACTCCCGAAAGACGTGAATTCCGGTCACGTCGCCGCCGGCGTCCCGCACCGCGGAACGAACACCATCACACTGCTTACCGGCGGGTAAATCAAACAGCGGCCCGCCGATAAACTACCCACGACCGTTCCGGAAATACCCAGGTCAGCTCACTGTGAGGTTGTGACCGACCTCACTATCGAAAGATACATCCCTGCCTCGGAATGTGCACCCACAACCAGAAAAGCGCCAGTTCATTACATGGTGCGACACGCGGATCGGCGTGGCGGGCTTGCGATTGACGTCGAAGCGCCCTACTCCAAAAAGCGGAGGATCAATGCAGGGCATTCGTCGCACCGCATTCCTCGCCGCCCCCACCGACCACGGCAGCATCGGTACCGGCCTGCCCTGCCTGTGCACAGCGGCGGGGGCGCCACGCCCGGCGCCCCCGCTCGCGTTCAGCGCTGGTCGACCAACCGCACCAGCTTGCCGGTGCGGGGGTTGACCTCCAGCTCACCGGTGGCCACCCGCTCCACCGCCAACGGGTGGATCAGCCCGGCGGCCACGTGCTCGGCGAACATCGGCCGCGTGTCGTCCAGCCGGGCGGCCAGCGCCTCCCGGTCCACCGGGTCACCGGCCAGCCGCAGCACCAGCTCGTCCTTGGCCTGCCTACGCCGCAGCACCACCTGCATACCGGTGACGCGCAGCCCCTCCGTGGCCGATTCCACGATCGTGCGCAGGTCCTCCAGGTACAGCGTGACCGGGCCGACCCTGGCGCCCTCCTCGGCGCGGCCCAGCAGCCGGAACGTGCGCTGCCGCACGTCCACCCACTCGGCCATGTCGCCCACCGGGTAGCGCAGCACCGGCATCAGCCGCCGGGTCAGGTCGGTGGCCACCACCCGGCCCGCCCGCCCCGGCACCTCGATCGGCTGGCCGGTCTCCTGGTCGAGGAGCTCCACCACCTTGTCCTCGGTGAACACCCGGTGCACCCGCACGTCGGGCTCACCGGCCACCGGGGCGCCCAGGATCCCGGCGTCCACGCTGGCGTACCCGATCGAGCGCACCTCGGCGTTGGGGAAGGCCGAGGCCAGCAGGGCGCGCTGGTCGGCGTAGAACGCCTCGCCGCTGAACAGCACCAGGTGCACGTCCGGCAGCTGCTGGCCGGTGTCGGACAGGTGCACCGCGAGGCGGCACAGCGAGGTCGGCGGCGCGGTGACCACGGTGGCCGAGAAGTCGCGCAGGGTCAGCGCCACGAAGTCCAGTGGGGCGCTGCCCGCGATCGGCAGCTGCACGTTGGGCACCGGGGTGTCCTGCAGGGTGTTCAGGGTGAACACGAAGCTGGAGTACAGCTCACCGGCGTAGAACAGGTTGGCGACCCGGTCCCCGGGCAGCAGTCCCGCCGCGGCCAGGCCGGTGCCGAAGGTGCGGCTCATCCGCGCCCACTCGGGCCGGGTGTAGACCGACACCTTGGGCGCGCTGGTCGTGCCCCCGGTCTTGAACACGATGCCGTCGGTGTGCGGCCCGGTGAGCACCCGGCTGTCCGGGAAGGAGTTGGCCGCCCAGAACGCGGTGTGCTCGACCAGCGGCAGCTCGGTCAGCGCGAGGGGGCCGTCGGGCAGACCGGCGTACAGCTCGCGGTAGAACGGCGAGTGCTCACGGGCGTGGGCGACGAGTTCGGCCAGGTCGTGGACCTGCACCACCGGGTACCTCCATCGGTGTCGTGGGCGCAAACCGTCCCACAGTAGCCGCCGAGGGCACCACGACCTGGCGCGAAGGTCCCCGAAACCCCGCCGGTCGTGGTGCCCGTTCCCGTCCCCGGTAGTACCGGCCAGCCTGGCAGCAGGCGCGGTGTTTTTCCACCCGAACTCTCAGGTGCTGAGCGAACTCTCAGGAGAGCAGGGAGCCGAGCAGGGCCACGTCCACCCCGACCAGGGACTCGCGCAGCACCCTGCGCTCCCCGCCGGGCACGTCCACGTCGCAGGGCACGACCAGCACCGTGCAGCCCGCGGCGACCGCGGCCTTGGTCCCGGTCGGCGAGTCCTCCACGGCCACGCAGGCCGCCGGGTCCACGCCCAGCAGGCGCGCCGCCTTCAGGTAAGGCTCGGGCAGCGGCTTGTTCAGGCCGTCCACCTCGTCACCGCACACCGTCACGTCGAAGAACTCGCGGCCGATGGTGTCCAGCGCCACCTCGGTGAGCGCGCGCTCGGTGGAGGTGACCAGCGCGGTGGGCACGCCAGCCTCGCGCACCGCGCGCAGCAGCTCGGCGGCGCCGGGCCGCCAGGGCAGACCCTCGTGGAACAGCTCCTCGGTGCGCTTGGCCAGGTACCGGCAGCCCTCCTCCATCGCGCAGACGTCCAGTTCCAGCCCCAGATCGGTGAACATCATCCGCATGGTGTTGTCCATGTTCGACCCGATCATGAGGTCCCGGGTCCTCGGGCTGAGCACGCCGCCGAGGCGGGTGGCCAGGTCGGCCAGGGACACGTCCCAGACCTTCTCGGAGTCGATCAAGGTGCCGTCCATGTCGAACAACACCGCCGCCGGCCTGGTCACGGATCTCCCTGGAGGTGGTGGGGACACTCGCGACCCACGGTAGCCCAGCGGCACCGGCTGCCGGGGGTCCTCGGCGCCCGGTGCGGCCAGCGCCACATCGGGCACGTTCGCCACGCGCACAACCCCATAGGGGTGCGCCGCACGTACTCCGCGGTGGACGGGCCGTAGGCTGACCCGGTGACCGATCCGGACTACAGCCCCGAGGACGCCTTGGCCGACCAGCGACAGCTGACCGACCCCGTGATGGTGGCTGCCTTCGAGGGGTGGAACGACGCTGGCGACGCCGCCAGCACCGCGATCGAGCACCTGGAACTCACCTGGGACGCCACCCCGCTGGCGGAACTGGACCCCGACGACTACTACGACTTCCAGGTGACCCGGCCGACCGTGAAGCGGGTCGACGGGATCACCAGGCGGATCGAGTGGCCGACCACTCGACTGTCGGTGTGTCGCCCGCCGGGTTCTTCGGTGGACGTGGTGCTCGTGCACGGCATCGAGCCGAACATGCGCTGGCGAAAATTCTGCGCGGAACTCATCGAGCACGTGGACCGGCTGGGGGTGACCACCGTGGTGACGCTCGGCGCGCTGCTCATGGACACCCCGCACACCCGGCCCGTGCCCGTCAACGGCATGGCCTACGACGCGGCCTCCGCGGCCAAGTTCGGGCTGGAGAACTCCCGTTACGAGGGGCCCACCGGCATCGTCGGGGTCTTCCAGGACGCCTGCGTGCAGGCCGGGGTCCCCGCGATCTCGTTCTGGGCCGCCGTGCCGCACTACGTCTCGCAGCCGCCCGCGCCCAAGGCCACGCTGGCCCTGCTGCACCGGGTCGAGGAGGCCCTGGACGTGGAGGTGCCGCTCGGCGCGCTGCCCGAGCAGGCCGAGGAGTGGGAGCAGACCGTCACGGAGATGGCGGAGGAGGACGAGGACGTCCGCAACTACGTGCGAGCCCTGGAGGAGCGCGGGGACGCCACCACGCAGCTCACCGAGACCAGCGGGGACGCCATCGCCGCGGAGTTCGAGCGCTACCTGCGCCGCCGCGGTCGCGGTGGCCCAGGCGGCCCGCGTGGTGAGGGCCCGCTGGGGCGCTGAGCTCACGCCGTGAAGGTGGCTTTCACTGCGCCCAACGCAGTGAAAGCCACCTTCATGGCATTCGGGTCAGAGCGCGATGCCCAGCAGGGCGTCCACGGCGGTGCGCACCAGGCCGGGGGCCGAGGTGTCCGAGCCGCCGTGGGTCAGTGCCTGCTCGGCCCACGCGTCCACGGCGGCCAGCGCGGCCGGGGTGTCCAGGTCGTCGGCGAGGTGGTCGCGCAGCCGCGCCACGGTGTCGGTGGCCTCGGGACCCGAGACCAGCGCGACGGCCTGCCGCCAGCGGGCCAGCCGGGCCTTGGCCTGCTCCAGCAGCGCGTCGGTCCACGCCCGGTCGCTGCGGTAGTGCCCGGCGAACAGGGCGAGCCGGATCGCGGCCGGGTCCACCTGGTCGGCACGCAGGCGCGAGACGAACACCAGGTTGCCCCGCGACTTGGACATCTTCTCGCCGTCCAGGCCGATCATGCCCGCGTGCGCGTAGTGCCGGGCGAAGGGGTGCCGCCCGGTCAGCGCCTCGGCGTGCGCCGCGCTGAACTCGTGGTGCGGGAACACCAGGTCCGAGCCGCCGCCCTGCAGGTCGAAGGCGTCGCCCAGCCGGTTGAGCGCGATGGCCGAGCACTCGATGTGCCAGCCGGGACGGCCCGCGCCCAGCTCGCTGTCCCAGGAGGGCTCGCCGGGCCGGGCCATCCGCCACAGCAGCGCGTCCAGCGGATGGCGCTTGCCCACCCGCTCCGGATCCCCGCCGCGCTCGGCGAAGAACCGGGTCATGGTCTGCTCGTCGTAGTTGGACTCGTAGCCGAAGTGGCCGGTCACCGAGCGGTCGAAGTACACGTCCGGGTACTCGGGGTCCTCGGCCCGGTAGGCGGCCCCGCTGGCCAGCAGCTTGCCGATGGCCTCCACGATCTCCGGGATGGCCTCGACCGCGCCCACGAACTCGCGCGGCGGAAGCACCCGCAGCGCCTCCATGTCCTCGCGGAACAGGGCCGTCTCGCGCATACCAAGGACCACCCAGTCGTCCTGGTCGCGCGCGGCCCGCTCCAGCAACGGGTCGTCGATGTCGGTGACGTTCTGCACGTAGTGCACCTCGTGGCCGTTGTCCAGCCACAGCCGGTGCACCAGGTCGAAGGCCAGGTAGGTGGCGGCGTGCCCGAGGTGGGTCGCGTCGTACGGGGTGATGCCGCACACGTACATGGTGGCCGTCGCGCCCGGCGCGGTGGGGCGGACCTCGCCGGCGGCGGTGTCGTGCAGCCGCAGGGGCCGGGGGGTGCCGGGAACCCGGGGTACCGGGGTGGATGACCAGGTCTGCATGAGTCCGACCCTAATCGGGTGATGCCGGGGTGGGCAGCCGGACCCAGCCAACTGGGTCAACCAGCCGCCCACGATGTGGTCGGCACGCCCCTGCGGGAATACTTCCGGCATGACCAGTCGCGTCGAAGAGGTGGGCGGTTTCGAGCTCCCGGTGTGGCTGCCCGCGGCGGGCCGCGGGCCGGGGCTCGTGCTGGTGCAGGAGATCTTCGGGCTGGACGCGTATCTGCGGTCGGTGGCTTCGGAACTGGCCGCGATGGGCTACGTGGTCGGGGTGCCGGACCTGTTCTGGCGCACCGATCCCGGCTGGAGCAGCGGGCACGACGAGCAGGGCGTGGCGGCGGCGATGGCCGTGGCGGGCCGGTTCGACCACGCCGACGGGGTCGCCGACCTGACCGCCGCGGTGGCCCACCTGCGCGCGCTGCCCGAGGTCACCGGCAAGGTCGGCGCGCTGGGCTTCTGCCTGGGCGGCTCGCTGGCCTTCGCACTGGCCGCGCACGCCGATCCGGACGTCGTGGTGTCCTGCTACGGCTCGACCGTGCCCGACCAGGTCGACCTGCTCGACCGGGTGCGCTGCCCGGTGCAGTTCCAGTTCGGCGGCAGCGACCCGTACATCCCGCGCGAGGCCGTGGCCCGCGTGGAGCGGGCCGTGGCTGGCCGGGAGGGCGTCGAGATCCACGTGGAGGAGCAGGCCGGGCACGCGTTCCTCAACCACGGTGCGCCACAGTTCTTCCAGCCCGAGCCCGCCGCACGCGCCTGGCCGCGCGCCGTGGACTTCCTCGCGCGGCACCTGGGCTAGAACGCCACCACGCCCTGCGAACTCGGTTGCAGAGAACCGATCTGCGCGGACTTGGCCACCAACTGGTAGTTCGTGGCCGGTTTGCCGTCCGTGCCGACCAGCGTCACCGGCAGGGTCGCCGCCCCACTGGGCGTGGTCAGTTGCAGACCGGTGGCCACGTAGGCGCTGGCGTCGGCCTTGTCGCCGACCTCCCATTTGACCCCGGCGAACGCCGTGGTGCCCGGCTTGAGCGGGATCGCGGGCCCCTCGCCGGGGATCTTCACGTTGCGCGAGGGCACCTGCAACGCCTTGCCGTTCGCACTGAGCCACGTCAGCCGCACCCAGCCCTGCACGGTCACCGGCTCGGTACCTGAGTTGGTCAGCGTCAGCAGGCCGAGCCCGGCTTGCTGGATGGTCAGTTCCGCCTTGTAGGACGGTTTCACGGCGGGCGCGCTGCTGCTGGTCGGCGCGGCCGAGCTCGTCGTGGTGCTGCTGGTCGGCGGAGTGGTGGTGCTCGTGCCGCTCGTGGCCGTGGCACCGCCGCCACCGCAGCCGCTGAGCAGGACCACCAGCGCCAGTGCCGTGACAGTCTTCACCCGCATGTGGGCCATCGTCGGGGCCGTACCGGGCCGCCGCCAGCCGAGCGGGGGTCTCGTTGGGGTGAACTACCGGCGGGACCTCCGGTTGCGCAGGTAGTCGCCGACCACGGCCGCGCCCAGCCCGTCCTCGTCCGGGGCGATCACCCGGCCGCCGCCACGGCGGGCGACCAGGTCCACGAAGGAGGCCAGCCTCGGGTCATCGCCGAGCCGGAACACCGTGATCGAGGCGCCCAGCTTGGCCAGCCCGTCCACCTCGGCCACGGTCTTGGCCAGGGTCCTGGGCAGCGGCGGGTAGTTGAACTCCGCTGAGCCGTCGGACTCCAGGTGCGCGGTCGGTTCCCCGTCGGTGACCACCAGCACCACCGGTTGGGCGTCGGGGTGCCTGCGCACGTGCCGCCCGGCCAGCAGCAGCGCGTGGTGCAGGTTCGTACCCTGCTCCCACACACCCTCCAGCGCGGTCAGCTCACCAATGTCCACAGTGGACGCATGTCGACCGAAGGTGATCAGCTCCAGCGCGTCGGTGCGGAACCGGGTGCGGATCAGCTGGTGCAGCGCCAGCGCCGTGCGCTTCATCGGCACCCAGCGCCCGTCCTGCACCATCGACCAGGACGTATCCACGCACAGCGCCACGGCCGCGCGCGCCCGCTGCTCGGTCTCCACCACCTCCACGTCCTCGACCTCCAGGCGCACCCGCCCGCCACCGGCCGAGGCGGTCCGCAGCACGGCGTTGCGCACCGTGCGCGAGACCTCCCACGGCTCGGTGTCGCCGAACTGCCAAGGCTTGCTCGCACCCGTGGGCTCGCCCGCCGCGCCGGACCGGTCGCTGTCGCGCTCACCACGTCCGCGCAACTGGTCCACGACCTGGCGCAGCGCCGTCTCCCCCAGGCGCCGCAAGGCCTTCGGCGTCAGCCGCAGTCCCCCGTCGGGCGCCCGCTCCAGCAGACCCTGTTGGCGCAGTTCGCGTTCCAGCTCCGCCAGCCTGCGGGCGTCCACACCGGACTCGTCACCGAGTTGGCGCACCAGCGACTCGATGTCGATGTCCTCCAGGCGCGCACCGGGGTAGGACTGCGCGAGTTGCTCGGCGAGCCCGTCCAACTCGGCCAGATCGGCCATGGCCTGCGCGCCCTCGCCCAGCCCCAACGGGTTCTTGCCCCGGAACCGCCCCGAGGAGGTCCAGTCCTCCCCCGGCCGCATGCCGCGCAGGTGCGCGTCGAGCAGATCCAGTTGCGCGGCCAGGTTCGGGTCGCCCAGCGCCTGCTGGGTGAGCTGCGCCAGCTCCGCGCGCTGCTCGGCGGTCATCGAGTTCAGCATGCGCTGGGCCGCGGCCGACCGTGCCGCGAGCGCGTCCACGAGTTCGTCGGTGTTCCGCGGGTTCTCCGGGAAGTACTGCCCGTGCTGGCGCATGAACTCCGCGAACCGCTCGCCGGTGTCCTCCCTCGCGGCGTGCGCCGACAACAGGGAGTTGAGGTCGGACAGCATCTGCTTGATCTGCTCGACGTCCTGCGGGGTGGCGTTCTGCAGCGCCTGCTTCATGCCCTGGAACCGTTGCTCCAGCAGCTCACCGCCGAGCAGGTCCTGGATCTGCCGGTAGGACTCGCGCCCCTGCTCGGACCGCCAGTCGTACTCAGCCAGCTCGGTCACCGCGGCGGCCGTGCCCGGCGGCAGCGCGTCCAGCTGCGCCTCACGGAACCGCGCGTCGTCGCTGGGGTCGGGGAACAGCTCGCGCCGCTCGGCCTCCAGTGCCTGGTCCAGTAGCCGCCGGACCTCCTGCAGGGTGCCGTCGAGCCGGTGCCGCCGTTGGATCTGCGAGCGCCGCTCCCACACGCGCCGGGTCAGCTCGTCCAGGCCACGGGTGCCCGGCATGCCCCTGCGCAGCAGTTCGCGCAGCGCCGACTGCGGTGAGGCGCCCTCCATGACCTCACGGCCCAGCTCGTCCAGCGCGGCGCGCAGGTCCGCGGGCGGCGCCAACGGGTCGGCGCCGCCGGACCAGCGGCCGTAGCGGTAGCGGGCCATCAGCCGTAGACCGCCCTGTCGTCCTCCTCGTCCTTGCCCAGCTGTCGGCTCAGATAGAGGAACTCCAGCGCGAACTCCACGGCCGAGGCGATCCAGCCCGCGGGCTGCCCGGGGCTGACGTCCAGCCGCTTGGCCACCTCGTGCAGCACCGGCAGTTCGGGCAGCGCGGCCAGCACCTCGGCCGCGGGCACCCGCTCGCCGGTGGCCACCGGGTGTCCGTCCACCACGGCCTCGGCCAGCGAGCGCAGGTCCAGACCGGCCAGCCTGCCGCGTGCCGTGTCGGCCACCGAACGGCGCAGCAGGTGGTGCAGGACCTCCTGCTCCCGCCCCTCCTCGCCGGACTCGAACTCCAGCTTGCCGCGCAGCACGGCCGGGATGGACTCCAGGTCCACCGGGCGGGCCACCGCGGGCGACTCCCCGGTCAGCGCGGAGCGGCGCAGCGCCGCGGCGGCCACGGTCTCGGCGGCGGCCACGGCGAACCGGGCGGACACACCGGAGCGCTGGTCGATGGAGTTGGACTCGCGCAGGTACCGCACGAAGCGCGCCACCACCTCCAGCAGGTGCTCACCCACCTCGGCGACGAGCTGGGCCTCCTGCTCGACCAGCGCGATCTCCTGGTCCAGCTCCAGCGGGTAGTGCGTGCGGATCTCCGCGCCGAACCGGTCCTTGAGCGGGGTGATGATCCGGCCGCGGTTGGTGTAGTCCTCGGGGTTGGCGGTGGCCACCAGCAGCACGTCCAGCGGCAGCCGCAGGGTGTAGCCGCGGACCTGGATGTCGCGCTCCTCCATGACGTTGAGCAGCGACACCTGGATGCGCTCGGCGAGGTCGGGCAGCTCGTTGATGGCGACCAGGCCGCGGTGCGCGCGGGGCACGAGTCCGAAGTGGATGGTCTCCGGGTCGCCCAGCGCGCGGCCCTCGGCCACCTTGACCGGGTCCACGTCCCCGATCAGGTCGCCGACGGAGGTGTCGGGGGTGGCCAGCTTCTCGGTGTAGCGCTGGGAGCGGTGCAGCCAGGTCACCGGCAGTTCGTCGCCCAGTTCGGCGGCGCGGCGCAGCGAGGCGGGCGTGATCGGCTCCAGCGGGTGCTCGGCCAGCTCGGCGCCCTCGATGACGGGGGTCCACTCGTCGAGCAGTCCGACCAGGGTGCGCAGCAGGCGGGTCTTGCCCTGTCCGCGCTCGCCGAGCAGGACCACGTCGTGCCCGGCCAGCAGCGCGCGCTCCAACTGGGGCAGCACGGTGCGGTCGAAGCCGACGATGCCCGGCCACGGGTCGGCGCCCGCGCGCAGGGCGGCGACGAGGTTGTCGCGCAGTTCGGCCTTGACCGGGCGGGGCAGGTGGCCCGCGGCCCGGAGCTCACCCGCGGTGCGCGGCAACGACGGTGCAGGTGTGGGGACGGCGTTCACCACCTCGACGCTAGTCAACAACGGGCCGCCGGTCGATGTGGAGCTGCTCCACCCGCGATACTCGTCAGCATGATCGATCTGGACGTACTGGCCGCGCGGATCGGCGGCGTGCGCGGCGTGATCGGCGTGGTGCTGGGCGGATCCCGAGCTCGGGGCACCGCCGACGAGCACTCCGACGCCGACCTCGGGGTGTACCGCCGAGGGGCCGAACTGGACCTGTCCGCTCTGCGCGAACTCGCCGCGGAGCACCCCGGTTCGGTGGTCGCCGAGCCCGGTGAGTGGGGGCCCTGGGTGGACGGCGGGGCCTGGCTGGCCACCCCCGGCGCCAAGACCGACCTGTTGTGGCGGGACCTGGACCGGGTCGAGCAGGTGCTCGCCGAGGTGCGGTCCGGGGTGGTGCGCTGCGAGCAGCAGAACGGCCACCCGCTCGGCTACTTCTCGCACGGCTACCTCGCCGAGCTGGCGACCGCGCAGGTGCTGCACGACCCCAGCGGCCAGCTCGCCGCCGTGCAGGCCCAGCTGAGGCCCTACCCCGTGGAGCTGGCCGAGGCCATTGAGCGGGTCTACGGCTGGGAGGCGGGGTTCAGCCTGGCCAACGCCGAGACCCCGGCCAAACGCGGGGACTGGTTGTTCGTCAGCGGCTGCGTGTTCCGTGCCCTCGGCTGCCTGGTGCAGGTCCTGCACGCCCGCGAACACGTGTGGCTGGCCACCGAGAAGGGCGCCGTGGCCTCAGCGGCCCGCCTGGCGCGGGCCCCACGGGGTTTCGCCGCACGCGTCGCCGAGGCCCTGCACCCCTCCGCCGCCGGCCTGGCCACCGCCCACGCCCTGCTCGCCGACTGCGCCCTGGCCTGACGTCGGCGAGTCCCGGCCGGGGGCGCGAGTCCCGCTCCGGGGTGCGCGAATCCCGCTCTGACGTCGGCGAATCCCGCCCTGGTGCACGCGAGTCCCGCCCTGGCGTCGGCGAATCCCTGCCACTGGCAAGCGAATCCCGCTCAGGCGAGCGTCGCGGCCAGCCGCTCGCGGACCTGGTCGGCGCGGGGGTCGTCCACCTCGTCCAGGATCTTCAGCGCGGCGCGCCACTGCTCACGGGCCTGCACCAGGTGGCCGCCGTTGTGCAGGGCGTCGGCGAGTTCGTGCAGCGACCAGCCCTCACCCGCGCGCCCGCCGAAGCGTCGGAACAGGCCCGCAGCCCTGCGGAAGCAGTCGGCGGCCGCGTCGTAGTGGTGGAACCGCACGTGCGCACGGCCCAGTTCCCGGTACGCCTTGAGCTGCGAGGCCTGGTCGGTCAGTTGCTCGAACAGCTCCAGCGCACGCTCGTAGTTGGCCACGGCCTGTTCGTGGTTCCCGCGTTCCCGCGCGTACCCGCCGAGGTTGCACAGGGCCATGCCCTCACCCCAGCGGTCGCCGCGAGCCCGGTACCCGGCCAGCGCGCGGGTGGTGTGGTCCAGGGCCTCGTCGATGCGGCCCATGCCGAAGTAGGCGGCGCCGAGCGCACCGAGCATGACGTCCTCGGCGGGCCGGTCGGGCAGCTGGTCGTGCGCGGACTTGGCCCGCAGCAGGCAGTCCAGCGCCTGCTGCGGACGGTGCAGCTCCTGGTAGGCGAAGCCCAGACCGATCAGCAGGACGGCTTCGCCGTAGTGGTCGCCACCGGCAGAGGCGGCGGCGATTCCCGTGCGGTGACTGGACATCCACTCCACCCACGGCGTACGGATGGCGAGGAACGCCCACATGGCACCGGGAATGCGGGTGGCGTGGAAAGTGTCGCCCAGCTGTGCGGCCTGTTCGACGGCGGCGACCAGGTTGGCCAGCTCCAGCTCACCCCAGGCCAGGGCCGCACCGGGGTTGTCGAACCGCTCGGGCACGCAGTCGGCGGGCACCTCGGGCAGCGGTGGGCGCCGCCGGAACGGGGCCAGCACGCGGTCCACGGCGTCCGCGCTGTGCAGGTAGTACTGGAGCATGCGGGTGGCGGACTCGGCGCGGGCCTGGTCGCCGTCGTGCTCCACGGCGACCTCGGCCGAGTACACCTTGAGCAGGTCGTGCAGCCGGTACCGGTCGCGGCCGACCTCCTCGATGAGGTGGCCCGCGGCCAGCACGTCGAGCAGTCGCCGGGTCCTGGCCAGCGGGGCGCCCGCGAGCGCCGCGGCGACCGGGGCGCTGAACTCGCCGCCCGCGTGCAGTCCGAGCTGGCGGAACAGTTGTGCCGCATCGGGTTTGAGGGCGTGGTAGGACCAGGACAGCACGGCGCGCACGGCAGTGGTCTCGTCGTCCACCGCGAGCACGTCCAGGCGGGCGCGCTCGTCCGCCAGCTCCTCGCGCAGGTCGGCGAGGGTCAGGTGCGGGCGGTCGGTCAGCTGTGCCGCCGCCACGCGCAGCGCCAGCGGCAGGTGCCCGCACAGCGCGGCGAGTTCGGCGGCGGCCTCGCGCTGGGCCCGCACCTGCGCGTCGCCGACCAGCCCGGCGAGCATGCACACCGATTCGGCCGGGCTGAGCACGTCCAGGGTGATCCGGTGCGCCCCGTCCCTGGCGACCAGCCCGCCCAGCCGGTTGCGGCTGGTCACCAGTACCGAGCAGGTCGGGCTGCCGGGCAGCAGCGGGCGCACCTGGTCGGTGCTCGCGGCGTTGTCCAGCAGCACCAGCATGCGCTTGCCCGCCAGCTGACTGCGGTAGAGCGCGGCCAACTCGTCGGCCTCGCCGGGGATCGTCGCGGCGTCCACGCCCAGCCCGCGCAGCAACTGCCCCAGCGCGGACGCGGGCTGCAACGGCGGCTGGCGCGGGTCGAAGCCGCGCAGGTTGACGTAGAGCTGGCCGTCCGGGAACCGCTCGGCGATGCGGTGCGCCGCGTGCACGGCGAGCGCGGTCTTGCCGATGCCCCCGGAGCCGTCGATCGCGGAGATCACCGCGACCGGGCGGTCGGTGGCCGCGAGCAGTTCGGTCAGCGCGGCCAGTTCCCGCTCGCGCCCGGTGAACCCCGGCACGTCGTGCGGCAGTTGGGCGGGCACGGGGGTCCTGGGCCTGACCGAGGGCGGAGCCGCCGAGGGCGCGTCGGACACCATCGAGGCGTGCAGGGTGCGCAGCTGCGGTCCCGGCTCGATGCCCAACTGCTCCACCGTGACGCGGCGGCCCTCCTCGTACAGCTCGAGCGCTTCGGCTTTGCGCCCGGAACGGTACAAAGCGGTCATCAACAGCGCACGCGGCCGTTCCCGCAACGGTTGCCTGCGGACGATCGGGTCCAATTCCGCAACAGCGTCATCAAATCGTTCGGCGGCCGACAGGGATTCGGACAGGGATTCCGTGGTGGCCAGCCGCAGTTCGTCGATCCGCGCGCGTTCACCGACCACGAACGGGCAACTGATCCCGTCGAAGGGCTGGCCGCGCCACAGCGCGAGGGCCTCGCGCCAGTGCTCGGCGGCGAGGTCGAACCCGCCCGCGTCGTGGGCCTGCCTGGCCCGCTCGCGGTGCGCCTCGGCACGGTGCAGGTCCACCGCGTCCTCGGGCAGTCGCAGCAGGTAGCCGGCCCCGGAACCGGCCGAGACCAGCACGCTGCCCGGCGCGCGGCTGGGCCGGTCGGGTTCCAGCACGCGGCGCAGCGCCGACAGATATGTGGACAGGCTGCCCTGAGCCGTGGCGGGCGGGTCCTCACCCCAGACGGCGTCAACCAGCTCGGCGCGCGAGGCGGCACGGTTGGGGCGCAGCGCCAGCAGCGCCACGACGGCGCGTTGCAACGGCGGCCCGAGCGGGAGTTCGTCACCGTCGAGCAGAACCCTGACGGGTCCGAGGATTTCCACCCGAATCGGTACGGGAACGCCCACGCCCACGTTCACCACCTGACTCCGCGGCACCGGCCCGTGAGCATACAGCGCGATCAAGAATGCGAATTCTGATCGCGTCTGACGGATCGGAGTAGGTCACGAATCGGCGCGGCGGGGTGGCTAACGATCACTCGGTTGGAGCAGACTGTCGCATCCTGTGTGTGACGCAGCTAACGGAGGACCCGTGTACGTCGAGTTCAGTTGGGAGCCGGAACCGGCGGATCGGCGGGACGCCCTGCGCGCCGTCGCGCCGGTCGTGCGGTGGGCTCCGTGGTTCGCAGCGGCGCTGGCCGCGATGTCCGCTGTGCTGCTGGTGGCGGGCAACGCGTCCTCCGGCGCGCTCGGCATGATCGCCGCGGCCGCCGTGCTGGTGATCGTGCCGTGGCAGGCGCGGCTGCTCTACCGCGACAACCTGCCCGCCAACCAGTTGGTGCTGGCCAGCGCCGACGAGTTCGCGCTGCGCATGAGCGGTCCCGCGAGCGCACCCAGCGAGCTGGCCTGGACGGCCCTGCGCGGCTGGCAGGAGACCGAGCACGGTATCGTCCTGCGCACCGGTTCCCGGCCCTACAGCCCGGTCTACTCGGTGCCGCACCGCGCCTTCGCCGCGCCCTCCGACGAGCACGGCTTCCGGGAGCTGCTGATCCGCCGCGTCGGACCTGTTGGCTGACAGCACCGCGACGGTGCTCCGGCCACCACAACTGTGGTGTCAGCACCGAAACCCGCGTGCCCCGCGTGTGCATCCGCCGCTGGGCCACGTAATGTCATCCGACGTGTCTTGTCCGAGCGCGACGCTGGTCGTCTGGACCTCAGCCTGGCTGCACGGCGCAGCCGCGGCCGACGACGTCCTGGACGCCCTGCAGGTCTGGGCCGAGTTGCACGAGGTCGTCGCTGATGACGACGGCACCGCAACCGCCCTCGACCTCCCTGGCCCCGATGAGTCCCCCGCCGCACCGGCGCTGCTGCTGGCCGCGCTGCGCAGGACACAGGCCGGTGACGGCCGCCTCGTCCTGCCGGTACCCGGCGACGTGCGAGGACTGGGTGGCAACGGCCCGCTCAACGCCTGCGCCCTGCGCGCGGGGCAGGCCGTGGTGCTGCCCGACGCCGGTGTGGGCATCGTGCCCCGGCTCGTGGCCGACCAGGTGATCCGCTGGACCGTGTTCGACCTGCCCTCGGCGACCCCGCCCGAGCACGTGCCGATCGGCGAGGCCGAGCACGGGCTGGCCGGGGCGATGCGGCAGGCCGCGACCACCCTGGTGGACCTGGACGTGGCCCGGCACCGGCCGAACGTGCGCAAGGAGATCGAGAACGCGGTCGCCGCCCAGCCGAGGCTGGCCTGGCCCACGGGCATGCCGCCCCGGTCGCTGCGCGTGCTCCAGCGGGCCACCGAGGTCGCCGCGATCCTGGAGGTCGCCGCCGGGGACGCACCCGGTGGCGCGGTCTCCGCCTCCGCCACCCGTGCCAGGGCCGAGGCGCTGCGCCCGCTGTCCGACGCCGTGCGCCGTGCCCGGTGTGCCGCCATCGACGAGGCGGTGCGTGTGCTGTCCGACCACGCCGGGAGGCACTGACCGTGCGGCCGTGGGTCTTCACCCTGCTGGGCGTGCTCGCCGTGCTGCTCGGCGGGCTGTGGACCCTGCAGGGGCTGGGGTACGTCACCGGCAGCTTCATGACCGGGTCCAAGCTGTGGCTGACCATCGGCCTGCTGCTGGCCCTGGCCGGGATCTGGTCGCTGGTCACCGGCATCCGGCGTTCCAGGGGCTGAGGGTGTGAACTCCGCTCGGGACGACATCGTCGAGACCTCCGACTACGTCTGGCAGCGGCTGAGTTCCCGGCTGGCCGGGCTCACCGAGGCGGAGTTCCACTGGCAGCCCGAGGTCACCACGTTGAAGTGGCGGCTCCGCCACATCGTCGACTTCCTCTCCATGGAGCGGAACTGGACCTGGCTCGGCCTGGAGCCCTCGGGCGTCACCATCGCCGAGCCGACCACCGCGGCCGGTGCCCTGTCCGCGCTCGATCAGGCTTACGCCGCCTGGAGTTCCGTGCTGGCCGCCAGCACCGACTCCTCGCTCCAGGAACTCATCGGCCCGCTCGGCGGTCCCTACGCCACCGCCACCCGCCGCGCGTTCGTCCTGCACATCCTGGACGAGCTGGTGCACCACGGCGCCGAAGCCGCCCTCATGCGCGACCTGTACGCGGCGCGACAGCGCGGCTAGCGAGCTGTCCCGCACCGGACTGGTCGAGTTGGCTGACCGGGGTGCGCCAGCCGGGTTGGTGGTCCCAGGTGGTGGTGTGCCCGCTGGGGTGGGTCTGTTCGGCGACCTGGTTGTCAGGGGTCAGGCGTAGCTTCGAGACACGACGACCGAGGGGGTCGTAGGTGTAGCGCCAGGAGATGTTGTCAGGGGTGGTGGTGCCGATAAGTCGATCATCACAATTCCATAGGTAGCGCCAGATCCGGGTCTGGCCGGACAAGGTCCGCACGTGCCGGGCGGCCAAGGTCGCGGCCGAAGTCCGCGAGCTGCCGCCCGAGCCGCGCAGGTGCCCAGGATTGGTGTGGATCTTGCTCGTGGGGCACGACCTCACAAACCGAGCGGTTCTCTCACGCCGGGCGCCGTCGGGCGGGCGGCTCGCAGCAGGCGGTGGCGCAGAACGTGCCGTTGGCGGTGCACCCGGCGGAGGGCAGCGCGGACAGCTTGCGCGCGGGCGCGTCGGCGACGTGTTCGCGGATCAGCTCGACGACGAGCTGGGCGAAGCGCGGGTCGGGGCCGGGGGTGGCGGCGCGGGCGAAGGCCATGCCGTGTTCCTCGGCGCGCTCACGGGCCTCGGTGTCCAGGTCCCAGACGACCTCGAGGTGGTCGCTGACGAAGCCGACCGGGCACACGAGGACCGCGCGGACCCCGTCGGCGTGCAGGGCGTCGATGTGGTCGACGATGTCGGGCTCCAGCCACGGCACCTGCGGCGGGCCGGAGCGGGACTGCCACACCACGTCGTACTCGGCGACACCGGCCGCGGCGGCGACGAGCCTGGCGGCCTCGGCGATCTGCCGTGAGTAGCGGTGCCCGCCCTCCTCGCGGGGACCGGCCGTGGCGTCGAAGGACACGGGGATGGAGTGCGCGGTGAACACGAGCCGGAACGGCACGTCCCGCGGCAGCTGCTCGCGGGCGGCGAGCACG
Organism: Kutzneria viridogrisea DSM 43870; assembly: GCF_000525635.1. Taxonomy (NCBI): domain Bacteria; kingdom Bacillati; phylum Actinomycetota; class Actinomycetes; order Pseudonocardiales; family Pseudonocardiaceae; genus Kutzneria; species Kutzneria viridogrisea. The sequence goes on along the minus strand of NZ_CP007155.1, from coordinate 3,306,203 downwards.
GCGTCGGCGAAGGGCTCGACGAACAGCGGGTGGTCGAAGAACTGGCGCAGCTTCACCAGGTCCGGGGCGTTGTCGCCGACGCTGGCGCGGGCACGGGTGATGTCCTCGTCGTACTGGCGGCAGGCCGAGTAGCCACCATAGGCGCTGGTCGGGAACACCAACGCGGTCCGGACCCCGTCGGCGACCATCTTGCCCACGGTGTCCTCGACCATCGGGTGCCAGTTGCGGTTGCCGAAGTACACCGGCAGGTCGATGCCCTGCGCGGCCAGCTCGGCACGCACCGCCTCGATGATGTCCCGGTTGAGCTGGTTGATCGGCGACACACCACCGAAGTGCAGGTAGTGCTGGGCGACCTCGTCCAGTCGCTCCGGCGGCACACCTCGCCCCCGGGTGACGTTCTCCAGGAACGGACGGACGTCCGCCTCACCTTCCGGTCCGCCGAAGGACAGCAGCAACAACGCGTCGACACTCACCGCACCATCTTCACCCCACGCCGCGGGCAACGCCCGACGGGGTCGTCACTCGGGGATGATCGAGGGCTTCTTCTTGGGGCGCAGCCGCCGCACGAACGGCACGGCGATCGCGCCCGCGGCCATCACCGCGGCGATCACGAACACCCCCAGCGAGGTGTTGTTGCTCGAGGTGACCTGCGCGGCGGTGGGCACGGGCACCGGGGGCGGTGCCGTCGGCGAGGGCAGCGCCTCGTAGTTCACCAGCCCGGTGCGCTCCATCATGGTGATGTGGTCGAGCACGACCACCATGCAGCGGTTGGCGAAGTCCCTGATCATCGAGTTGCGGGTGCCCGCGCGAACCTGGGCCAGCAGCTGGTAGACCGCGCCGTGCTGGTCGCGCAGCACCCCGGCGAAGAACTTGTCGAAGGCCGTGCCGCTGGCGTTGGTCATCTCGGTGAGGAAGCCCTGCTGCTCGGGCAGCGGGGTGGTGGGGATCGGCACGTTCAGCTCGGCCGCGATCTTGGTGTCGGTGGCGTTGAGCTCGGTGTGCCCGTCGATGAGGTGGGTTCCGGCGTCGCGCACCGCCTGCGAGACGCCCTTCTTCAGCGCCATCTCCCCGGAGGGCAGCTCCCAGGCACCGGCCAGCCGCACCTTGACCAGCATCAGCCGGTCGGCGGGCCCGAGCGGGCCCCACTGGGTCTGCGTGACCTCGGTTCCCACGTCCAGCGGGTTGCCGGTGTTGGCGGTGTTGCTCACCTGAGTCGTGCCACTGGCACACCCGGCCAGGGGCGCGGACAGCACGCCCAGACCCACCACCAGCATCGCGGCCCTTCTCCGCATCGCCGCTGTGATCACCGGTCACCCACCTCTCGTCCAACGCAAACGCTGTCCTGGACTACGGGTGGGCACCGGTGATCCGCTCAGCCCCGAGTGGCCGCGTTATCCAATCGTTACCTGACTACTTCGGTGAAGGCCGCGGCCAGCACGTCCAGGCCCTCGGTGAGCACCGCGTGCGGGATCACCAGCGGCGGCAGCAGGCGCAGCACGTTGCCGTAGGTGCCCGCGGTGAGCACGACGACTCCCCTGGCGTGGCAGGCCTTCGCGATGCGGGCGGTCAGGTCGGCGTCCGGCTCGGTGGTGCCGGGCCGGACCAGTTCCGCGGCGATCATCGCGCCGCGGCCCCGCACCTCGCCGATCACCGGGAACCGCCCGGCCAGGTCGCGCAGCCGGGCCAGCGCGATCCGCTCGATCTCGGCGGCCTTGGCGCACAGGTCCTGTTCGCGCATCACCTCGATCGTGGCCAGCGCGGCGGCGCACGCGATCGGGTTGCCGCCGTAGGTGCCGCCCAGCCCGCCGCCGTGCACCGCGTCCATGATCTCGGCGCGGCCGGTGACGGCGGCCAGCGGCAGACCGCCCGCGATGCCCTTGGCGGTGGTGATCAGATCGGGCACCACGCCCTCGTGGCCGCAGGCGAACCAGGTGCCGGTGCGGCAGAAGCCGGTCTGGATCTCGTCGGCCACCAGCAGCACCCCGCGCTCGGCGCACCAGCGGGCGATCTCCGGCAGGAAACCGGGCGCGGGCACCACGAAGCCGCCCTCACCCTGGATCGGCTCGATCAGCACGCAGGCCAGGTTGTCCGCGCCGACCTGCTTGTCGATCATGTCGATGGCGCGCGCGGCGGCCTGCTGCCCGGTCAGGCCCTGCGGGTCCCGCAGCGGGTAGGACATCGGCACCCGGTAGACCTCCGGCGCGAACGGCCCGAACCGGTGCTTGTACGGCATGTTCTTGGCGGTCAACGCCATCGTGAGGTTGGTGCGCCCGTGATAGGCGTGGTCGAACACCACGACCGCCTGCCGCCCGGTGGCGTGCCGGGCGATCTTCACCGCGTTCTCCACCGCCTCGGCGCCGGAGTTGAACAGGGCGGAGCGCTTGGCGTGCGTGCCCGGGGTCAGCTCGGCCAGTTCCTCGCACACCCGCACGTAGCCCTCGTAGGGCGTGACCATGAAGCAGGTGTGCGTGAAGCGGGATGCCTGCTCCTGCACGGCGGAGACCACGGCGGGCGCGGCGGCGCCCACGCTGGTGACCGCGATTCCCGAGCCGAGGTCGATCAGGGTGTTGCCGTCCACGTCGTGCAGCAGGCCGGGACTGGCCGACTCCACGAACACGGGCAGCACGCTGCCCACGCCCTTGGCCACGGTATCGAGCCTGCGGCGCTGGGCGTCCAGCGAACGCGGTCCGGGGATCTCGGTGACGAGTCGGCGGGCGGTGGGCGCGGTGGGCGTTGCCACTACTGGTCCTTTCCTGGGGAGGTGGCGGTGAAAGCGGGCACTCGGGAACTCGTGCGGTGGCGCCACAGGCCGACGGCCACCACCACGGCGGCCACGACCAGGCTGAGGGCCATCTGCGGCCGGGCGTCGGCGTCGAAGAGCATGCCGACCAGCAGCGCCACCATCGCCAGAATGGCGATCCAGGTCAGGTAGGGGAAACCCCACATCTTCAGGGTCAACCGCTCGGGGGCCTCACGTTCCAGGCGGCGGCGCATCCGCAGCTGGGAGACGGCGATCGCCAGCCAGACGAACACCGCGATCGCACCGGAAGCGTTGGTGAGGAACAGGAACACCGTGTCCGGCGAGACGTAGTTGAAGAACACGGCGATGAAACCGACCACAGTGGACACCAGCACGGCCGCGACCGGCACACCGGAACGGGAGATGCGACCGAGCAGCGCGGGCGCGTCCCTGCGACCGGCCAGCGAGAACGCCATGCGCGAGGAGGTGTAGAGCCCGGAGTTCAGGCAGGACAGCACCGAGGTCAGCACGATCACGTCCATCACCGCGCCCGCACCGGGCAGGCCGATGCGCTCCAGCACCGCCACGTACGGGCTCTTGGCGATGCCCGCGTCGTCCCAGGGCAGCAGGGTCAGCACGATCGCGATGGAACCCAGGTAGAACACCAGGATCCGCCACACCACCGAGCGCACGGCCGAGCGGACCGCGTGCACCGGGTCGGCCGACTCGCCCGCGGCGACGGTGGCGATCTCCGCGCCGAAGAAGGAGAACACCACGACGAACATCGCGGCCACCACGGGCGGGAAGCCGTTGGGCAGGAAGCCGCCGTGCCCGGTGAGGTTGTGCAGGCCAGGTGAGGCGAAGCCCGGAACCAGTCCGAGCAGCGCGGCCACACCGACGAGCAGGAACACGGTGATCGCGGCGACCTTGATCGCGGCGAACCAGAACTCGAACTCACCATAGGAGCGGACCGAGAACAGGTTGGTGGCGGTCAGCAGGGCCATCAGCACCAGGGCCCAGGTCCACTGTGGCACGCCGGGCACCCAGCGGTGCACGATCGCCGCACCGGCCGAGGCCTCCACCGCGAGCACGATCACCCAGAAGAACCAGTACAGCCAGCCGATGGCGAAGCCCGCCCACGGGCCGATCGCGCGGTCGGCGTAGGCGGAGAACGAGCCGGTCTCCGGGGTGGCCGCCGACATCTCGCCGAGCATGCGCATCACCAGCACGACGAGCACGCCCGCGACCGCGTAGGAGATCAGCACGCCGGGACCGGCCTGCTTGATCGCCGCCCCGCTGCCGACGAACAACCCGGCCCCGATCACGCCCGCGATGGCGATCATGCTCAGGTGCCGTTTGGCCAGCGTGGCGGCGAGCTTGGGCGGTGGTGCGCTCATCAACCAGTCCTCCTGTCGGGTGCAGCCAGCGTGGTCGGCGTCACTGCCACCGGCCAAGTAGCCTGTTTGGACAAGTTGTCCTCCAGTCTTGGCCGGATTGTCCAGAGGTGCCGGGTGACCACCACGCTTGCCGCCCTGCTGCGGCGCCCCGAGCTGGGGCTCGTGGTGCGGGCCGGTGCGCGTGGGCTGGACCGGCCGGTGCACTGGGTGCACACCAGCGAGCTGATCGACCCGGTGGACTTCCTGGAGGGCGGCGAACTGCTGCTGACCACCGGGATCGGCGCGGGCAGGACCAGGTCCGCGCAGGTGGAGTACGTGCGGCGGCTACACGCGGCTGGGGTCGCGGGTCTCGGCGTGGGCACCGGGCTGACCTGGTCGCGGGTGCCCGCCGCGCTGGCCACCGAGGCGGAGGACCTGGGCCTGCCGGTGCTCGAGGTGCCCCGCGAGGTGCCGTTCATCGCGATCAGCAAGGCCGTGGCCGCGGCAGTGGCCGCCGAGCAGTACGCCGAGGTAACCCGTGCATACCAAGCACAGCGTGCGCTGACCTCGGCCGCGGTGCGTACCGATGGCGCGAACGCGGTCGTGCGTCAGCTCGCGAGGCGGCTGTCGGCCTGGGTGCTGTTGCTGGACCACCGAGGTGCCGTCCGCACCGGACGTGCCGAGCACGCCGAGGCCCTGCGCCCCGAACTGGCCAGACTACGTGCGGCGGCACCACCGTCCAGTTCGACCTTTTCCTTGGGCGGCAACGAGATCACCGTGCAGGCTTTGGGCGCGGGCCGCCGGGTGCGAGGCTTCCTCGCCGTCGGCAGGCAGCACCGCCTGTCGCCGACCGAGCAGCACGTGCTCACCACCGCGGCCGCCCTGTTGACCGTCGGCTTCGAACGGTCCAACGCCCTGGACGCCGCGCAGCGCACGCTGCGCACCGGCCTGCTCCGGCTCGCGCTCGGCGGGCAGCACGAGCTCGCGCTGTCCGTGGCGGGCGAGTTGTGGGGGGATCCGCCCGCGGCGCCGCTGCACGTGGCGGTGCTCGGCGGCACGGGCCGTGGCGCGGCGATCGACCTGCTCGAAGATCGGGGCGACGCCCTGTTCCACGCCGACCTGGACGGGGAGCTGGTCCTGCTGCTCGCCGAGGTCACGCCCCTGGCCGAGCTGCGTGAGGTGCACGTCGGTGTGTCGGAACCGACCGACTACGCGGATCTGGGCCGTGCCCACGAGCAGGCTCGTCGCGCGCTGGGCGCGGCACGGCGATCCGGCGCCGCGCTGGTGCACTTCGCCGAGTTGGCCGCGGGCGGGGTGCTGCACCTGGTGGACGAGTCCGCGGCGCGAGCCTTCGCGGAGTCACTGCTCGCGCCGCTGCTGGCGCACGACGCCACCGGCCGGGGTGAGCTGGTGACCTCGCTGCGCGCCTGGCTTGGGCAGCACGGGCAGTGGGACCCCGCGGCGGCCCGGTTGGGCGTGCACCGACACACGCTGCGGCACCGGATCGGGCGGGTGGAGCAGCTGCTCGGGCGCAGCCTGGACTCCGCAGACCTGCGTGCCGAGCTCTGGCTCGCCCTCCGCGCCCTGCCCTGAGGCCGATCCAAACGCGAGTCCCGTCCTGAGTAGCGCGAGTCCCGCCCAGCCGCGCACGAATCCCGGTCACAGGCGCGCGAGTCCCGTGCTGAGCCGCACGCCCCAAACCGGAGAGCGGGACTCACGCGCCACAGAGCGGGACTCGCGCGCCGCAGAACGGGACTCGCCGGGGGCGGGTCAGTGCCCGGCCATGTGTAGCGCCAGCTGGGTGCGGTCGCGCAGGCCTAGTTTGCGCAGGGTGCTGGACACGTGGTTCTTCACCGTGCCCTCGGTGATGAACAACCGTGCCGCGATCTCGCGGTTGGACGAGCCCCCGGCGACCAGCCTGGCCACCTCGGCCTCACGGGTGGACAGCACGGTGTGCGACACCGGCCCGGGTCCCTTGAGCTGGGCCACGACCCGGGCGGCGACCTGGCCGTCCAGCACGGTTTCCCCGGCTGCGGCCTTGGCGATCGCGGCGACCAGTTCCTCCGGGGAGGCGTCCTTGAGCAGGAAGCCGCGCGCCCCGGCACGCAGCGCGCCGAACACGTACTCGTCCTCGTCGAAGGTGGTGAGCACGATCGCGGCGACCTCGGGGTGGTCCCTGCTCAGCCGGGTGATCAGCTCCACCCCGTCCATCCTGGGCATCCGGGCGTCGACCAGCGCCACCTGCGGCCGGTGCCGGGCCACCTCGGCCAGGGCCTGCACCCCGTCGGCGGCCTCGGCGACGACCTCGACCCCGTCCTCGATCTCCAACAGCTTGCGCAGCCCGCTGCGCATCAGCACCTGGTCGTCCACCAGCAGCACGCGCACCGCGGTCATGCCCGGGCCACCGGCAGCTCGACCCGCAGCAGGAAGCCGCCCCGATCGGCGTTGTGCGCCACCAGGCCGCCGCCGAGGGACTCGGCGCGCTCGGCCAGCGAGGACAGGCCGAACCCGCGCTCGCAGTCCCCGGGGCCCGTGCCGCCACCGTCGTCGCTCACGGCCAGGCTCACCCGGTCCTCGGTGAAGTGCAGCACGGCCTCGGCCCGGCTCGCACCGGCATGGCGCAGCACGTTGGTCAGTCCTTCCTGCAACACCCGGTACAGCACCAGCTCAGTGTCGCCCAGTAGCGGCAGTTCGCGTCCCCGCACGGAGAATTCGACCCGGACCCCGGTGCCGTCGAAGGAGCGGGCCAGTTCGGCGAGCGCGGCGCTGCCCGAGGCGCCCTCCAGCCCCAGCGGGCGCATCGCGCGCACCCAGCGCCGGGTGTCGGCCAGCGCGAAGCCGGTCAGCTCCTTGGCCTGGCGCACCTCATCCCACGCCTGCTCGGGGCGCAGGGTGCGGAAGCGCTCCGCGTTGGTCAGCCCGACCTTGATCACGGTCAGGTAGTGCCCGATCGAGTCGTGCATCTCGCGGGACATCCTGGCCCGTTCCTCGGCGACGGCCAGGTCCCGCATCTGCTCGGCGTGCGCGCGCAGCTCGGCATGTGCCGCGGCGAGCTCCCCGAGCAGTCGCTGGCTCTCCTCGCGCCGGGCCCGCGCCTCGGTGACGGCGTGCACCAGGCCCACCACGAACACCGCCAGCGCGGGCACGACCAGCGCCTGGACCAGTGCGAAGACCAGGCTGTGCCCCGGGTAGACCAGCGAGCCGCCGAAGGAGACCAGCATGAGCGCCGTGCACAACGCCACGGCACCGCGCACCCCGAACAGGAACGTGCAGTTGGCCAGCGCCAGCAGCAACCACACCACGATCGTGTTGTAGGAGGTGACGAAGTTGAGCAGCAGCGCAACGGCGACGAACAGCGGGTGCATCGCCTTGCGCCACAGCGGGGCGGTCGGTTCCCACGGCAGCACCAACCACAGCGCCACGAGCGCGCACGAGCAGGCGAGCACGGGCCACAGGCCGTAGGGCTGCTCCAGGTTGAGGTAGTTCGCCGACACCGCAACGGGAAGCACCAGCACGGTGATCCAGAAGACCAGGCCGCAGAACAACGGCCGGGCAGGATCGATGGCCCGGTCGGCGAGCCACCGGACCCGACCGGGCCATGGAGACTCCGCTGGCGCTGGAGAGGTGGAGTCCACGCGACAGACAGTAACGGCCGGGCGCGCGGTGGGCATCGAGCCCGGGACACATGACTTTGGTCATGGCCGGGGCGGGCACACTGGTGCGCTGCGCCCGCCCCGGCCGGACGCGACTACATGCCGACGGCGTGCAGACCGCCGTCGACCCACACCATCGAGCCGGTGGTGGCCGGGAGCCAGTCCGACAGCAGGACGCACACGGACTTGGCCACCGGCTCGGGGTCGGTCGGGTCCCAGCCCAGCGGGGCGCGCTCGGCCCACATCTTGTCCAGGTCGGTGAACCCGGGGATGGACTTGGCGGCCATCGTGCGCACCGGGCCCGCCGCGACCAGGTTCACCCGGACCTTGCGCGGGCCCAGGTCGCGGGCCAGGTAGCGGGTCACCGACTCCAGCGCGGCCTTGGACACGCCCATCCAGTTGTAGGCGGGCCACGCGACGCGCGCGTCGAAGTCCATGCCCACCACGGAGCCGCCCTCGCTCATCAGCGGCAGCAGCGCGACGGCCAGCGACTTCAGCGAGTACGCCGAGACCTGCACCGCGGTGGCCACGTCCTCCCAGGGCGCGTCCAGGAAGTCCGCGCCCAGCGTGGAGGGCGGGCCGTAGGCGATGGAGTGCAGGACCCCGTCCACCCCGTCGAGGTGCTCGCGCACCTTGCCGGGCAGGGCCTCCAGGTGTTCCGGGTTGGTGACGTCCAGCTCGATCACCGGGGCCGGGTTGGGCAGCCGCTTGGCGATGCGCTCGACCAGGCTCATCCGGCCGAAGCCGGTCAGCACGACCTGGGCCCCCTGCTCCTGCGCCACCTTGGCGACGTGGAAGCCGAGCGAGGCATCAGTGATCACCCCCGTGATCACCAGCCGCTTTCCCTGGAGCAGTCCGCTCACATCCGGTCCTTTCGTACGTGTGGTGGAGGTCAGTGGCCCATGCCGAGGCCGCCGTCGACCGGCAGCACCGCGCCGGTGACGTAGCCCGCGGCGTCGGAGGCCAGGTAGGTGACCGCGGCGGCGACCTCGTCGGGCTCGGCGTAGCGCCCGGCCGGGATCGTGCCGAGGATCTGCTGCTTGCGCTCCTCGGGCAGCGCGTCGGTCATGTCGGTGCGCACGAAGCCGGGCGCGACCACGTTGGCGGTGATGTTGCGGGTGCCCAGCTCACGGCTGATCGAGCGGGCCATGCCGACCAGCCCGGCCTTGCTGGCCGCGTAGTTGACCTGACCGGGTGAACCGAGCAGGCCCACCACCGAGGAGATGTAGATGATCCGGCCCCAGCGGGCGCGCAGCATGGCGCGGGAGGCGCGCTTGGTGACCCGGTAGGCCCCGGTCAGGTTGGCGTCGAGCACCCGGGTGAACTGGTCCTCGGACATGCGCATGAGCAGCGTGTCGTCGGTGATGCCCGCGTTGGCCACGAGCACCTCGACCGCGCCCTGGTGCGCCTCGACCTCGGCGAAGGCCGTGTCGATCTGCTCGGCGTCGGTGACGTCGCACTTCACCCCGAACAGGCCCTCCGGAGCACCGGAGCCCCGGTGGGTGATCGCGACCTTGTCGCCCTGGGCCGCGAAGGCCCTGGCGATGGCCAGTCCGATGCCGCGGTTGCCGCCGGTGACCAGTACCGACCGTGCCACAGATGCTCCTCGACTCGCTGGGGGGTGTCTGCAGGGCAGGCTATCTGCACGGGCCTGCGGCCGACGCATCGGCGTGGCCAGAGAAGACGCGCGGATTTGGTAGGGATTGCACATGGCGACCGGGTTGATCTCGCGGCTACGTGCCGAGGTGGACGGGGACGTGCTGGCCGATGCCACCGCACGGGCGGTGTACGCCGCCGACGCCTCCAACTACCGGCACGTCCCGCAGGTGGTGGTGTGCCCGCGCACCCCGCAGGCCGTGCTGGCCGCGGTGGGTGTGGCGGCCGAGTTGGGCGTGCCGATCACCAACCGGGGTGCGGGCACCAGCATCGCGGGCAACTCCTGCGGCACGGGGCTCGTACTCGACTTCTCTCGACACTTGAACCAAGTGCTGAATGTTGATCCGGAGCGGCGCCTGGCCACCGTGCGGCCAGGTGTGGTGCTGGACACGCTCAACGCCGAAGCCGGTCGGCACGGGCTGACCTTCGGCCCCGACCCGTCCACGCACAGCCGCTGCACGCTCGGCGGCATGATCGGCAACAACGCGTGCGGGGCGCACTCGGTGGCCTTCGGCAGGACCGTGGACAACGTCGAGTCCCTGGACGTGCTGCTGCCGGACGGCACCCGGTTCACCGCGGGCACCGACGAGTCCCCCGTGCACGGGGCGCTGCGCGAGGTGATGAGCACCTCGGCGGAGGCGGTGCGGGCCGGGTTCCCGCGGCTCACCCGCCGGGTCTCCGGCTACAACCTGGACCAGCTGCTGCCCGAGAACGGCTTCCACCTTGGCCGTGCGCTGGTCGGCAGCGAGGGCACCTGCGTGACGTTGCTCGGCGCGACCCTGCGGCTGGTCGAACTGCCCCGCGAGCGCACCCTGGTCGTGCTGGGCTTCCCCGACGCCTACGCCGCCGCCGACCAGGTCGTGGCGCTGCTGTCCCTGGACGCGCTGGCCATCGAGGGCATCAACGGCGAACTGGTCGACGTGGTGCGTATGCGCAAACCGCACACCCCGGGCCTGGCCGCGCTGCCCGCGGGCCAGAGCTGGCTGTTCGTGGAGACCGCCAGCGCCGAGGCGGCACACCGCGTGGTGGCGGCGATGCCGGGTGCCACCGGCTCGGTGATCGTGTCCGATCCCGCTCGGGCCCGGGCCCTGTGGCGCATCCGCGAGGACGGCGCCGGGCTGGTCACCCGCACCGCCGACGGGGCCGAGGCGTGGTCGGGCTGGGAGGACGCGGCGGTGCCGCCCGAGCGGCTGGGCGCCTACCTGCGCGAGTTCGACGCCCTGCTGGGCAGGCACGGCAGGCGCGGCCCCACCTACGGGCACTACGGGGACGGCTGCCTGCACGTGCGCATCGACTTCGACCTGCGCGGACCGGGCTTTCGCCAGTTCATGGAAGAAGCCGCCGACCTGGTGGTCTCGCACGGCGGCTCGCTGTCGGGCGAGCACGGTGACGGGCAGGCCAGGTCGGAGCTGCTGCCGAGGATGTACCCGCCGGAGGTGATGGCGGCCTTCGCCCGGTTCAAGTCGGTGTTCGACCCGCGCGGGCTGATGAACCCGGGCCGCATCGTGGACCCGCTGCCGCTGGACGCCGACCTGCGCGTGGTCATCGCCCCGGCCAAGCTGCCGACCAGGACCTCGCTCGCACTGCACGCCGACGGCGGCGACCTGGCCGCCGCCACGCGGCGCTGCGTGGGCGTTGGCAAGTGCCTGGCCGCCGGCGGCGGGGTGATGTGCCCGAGCTACCGCGTGACGCGGCAGGAGCAGCACTCCACCCGTGGCCGTGCCCGGTTGTTGTTCGAGATGCTCGCGGGCGAGGTCGTGCCCGGCGGGTGGCGCTCGCGCGAGGTCCGTGACGCGCTGGACCTGTGCCTGTCCTGCAAGGGCTGCAAGCGGGACTGCCCGGTGGACGTGGACATGGCCGCGTACAAGGCGGAGTTCCTGCACCGGCACTACCGGGGCAGGCCGCGGCCCGCATCCCACTACTCCATGGGCTGGCTCCCGCTCTGGCTCGCGATCACGCCCGCGCGGCTGATCAACGCCGTCCGCGGCTCCGCACTGGTCAAGCGCCTCGGCGGCATCGCACCCGAACGCACCGTGCCCGCCGTCGCCCCGCGCAGCTTCCAGGCCCAAGTCGTGAACAAAGCCGTGTCCCAAGGGGTTGTGCTGTTCCCCGACACCTTCACCAACCGCTTCTCCCCCGAGGTCGGCGCCGACGCGCTCGCCGTGCTGGAACACCTCGGCTTCGCCGTCACCGTGCCCCGCCAGCGAGTGTGCTGCGGGCTGACCTGGATGTCCACCGGGCAGCTCGGCACGGCTCGCCGGGTGCTGCGCCGCACCGCCCGCCTGCTGGACGGCACCGATCCCGTGGTGGGTCTGGAACCCAGTTGCACGGCGTTCCTCCGCAACGACGCGCTGGAGCTGTTGCCCGAGGACCCCGCCGTGCGCCGCCTCGCCCGGCGGACCCGCACGCTCGCCGAGCAGCTCGCGCCCACTGTGGACGATTGGCCCGCACCCTCGTTGCCCCGCAAGGCTTTGATGCAGCCACATTGCCATCAGTACGCCGAACTCGGCGTGGACGCCGACCGCACGGTGCTGGCCGCCGCCGGGGTCGACGCCCAGGTGCTCGACGCCGGGTGCTGCGGGCTCGCGGGCAACTTCGGCTTCGAGCGCGGCCACTACGAGGTGTCCGTCGGCGCCGCCGAACTCGCCCTCGCCCCCGCCGTGCGCGCCGCCGCCCCCGACACCGCGATCCTCGCCGACGGCTTCAGCTGCCGCACCCAGCTCGCCCACACCACCGACCGCCCCGGCACCCACCTCGCCACCCTGCTCGCCGAGGCGTTCGACCTGCGCCGCTGAGCGGGTGGCGTGAGCGGCTCACGCCACCGCCCGAACGTCATGAAGGTGCCCTTTGAGACGTTGAACGTCCTGAACGGCACCTTCATGACAGGAACGACCTACGCTCCGCAAGATTTGATCGTCACTGAAGCCATAGCGGCCCACAACATCATGAAGGTGCCCTTCACGACACTGGGCGTCCCAAGGGGCCCCTTCATGGCGGTGGGGCGAGCGAGCCTCCGTGCCACCTTCACGGCGCGAGGAGCCGGGGCACCCGAGGCTTGACACCCGCGTATCGTTGACTCAGTCAATGGATCTGTTGAGGTGGTCAACGATGGGTGATCGGGTCAGCGAGGTGCGGGCCTTCAACCGCTTCTACACCGGCGTGGTCGGCGCCCTGGGCGAGGTGCACCTGGACACGCCCTACTCGCTGACCGAGTCACGGCTGATCTTCGAACTGGCGCAGCGGGAGTCGGTGCCGGTGCCGGAACTGCGGCGCGGGCTGGACCTGGACGCGGGCTACCTGAGCAGGCTGCTGGCCAGGTTCGAGGCGGACGGGCTGGTGGCCCGGCAGCGCGACGAGCAGGACGCGCGGCGGCAGGTGGTGCGGCTGCTGGGGCCGGGGCACGAGGCGCACGACCTGTTGGAGGAGCGCACGGTGGACCGGGTCGGCGCGCTGCTGGCGGACCTGTCGGAGGAGGAGCAGCGCGAACTGCTGGGCGCGATGGCCAGGATCCAGCGGCTGCTGGGCGGAGGCCACCGGGCAGCGGGCTACGTGCTGCGGGCGCCGAGGCCGGGGGACCTGGGCTGGGTGGTGCACCGGCACGGGGTGCGCTACGCGGAGGAGTACGGCTGGGACGAGCGGTTCGAGGCGATGGTCGCGCGGATCGCGGCGGACTACCTCACCGGGTTCGACCCGCGCAGGGACGCCGGGTGGATCGCGGAGGTGGACGGGCAGCGCGCGGGCTGCGTGTTCTGCGTGCACAAGGACGACATGACGGCGCAGCTGCGCATGTTGCTGGTGGAACCGGCGGCGCGGGGCATGGGGCTGGGGTCGCGCCTGGTCGAGGAGTGCGTCAGGTTCGCGAGGACGGCCGGGTACCGGGACATGGTGCTGTACACGGACAACTCGCTGTCGACGGCGCGGCACATCTACCAGCGCGCGGGTTTCACGCTGGTGGACGAGTACGAGCACGCGGACTACGGCAGCGGCCAGGTGGCTCAGAACTGGGCGATGACCTTGTGATCGGCCGCGTCGGGTTCGAGGAACCGTGACAGGCCAAGGGCTTCGCGCTCGACCTCGGCGGGTACCTTGGCGGTGAACGGGGTGAGGATGACGGTGGAGACCGGCCCCTCGCGCACGGCGGTCCAGGTGCCAGCGACGAGCCCGTCGACGAGGTAGCTGGCGAGGAACTGGCCGTTGACCTTGACGATCACGCGGCTGGCGTGCTCGGCGGGCAGGATGCGCGAGCGGTCCCTGTAGGACAGGATCGCGGCGTCCCACTTGGGCAGGAACCGAACGGGCACAACGATGTCCTCGGCCGGACGCGGGGCGCGGGGCAGGTCGAGCAGCTCGCGGCCGTCGGGATCGGTCAGCCGCACCAGGTCCGTGCCCAGCGCGGGGTCGAGTTGCTTGTAGCGCAGGTAGGTGAAGGCGGCGAGGTCCTCGCGGCTGGCCGGGCCGAACGCGGCGAGGTAGCGGCGCACCAGCAGGGCGGTGGCCGCGGGCTCGGGCGGCAGGGTGTGCTCGGGCCAGGCCACCAGGGAGAACTTGCCGTGCTGGCGCCAAGCTCCGGACGGGTACACGTGCCGCATCGGCACCAGTGCCCGCGCGCAGTTGAGCAGGTCGTTGGCGGCGATGACGTCCCCGCACAGCTCCCCCACCCGCTCGCGGATCTCGTCGGTGCTGCGGGGCACGGCGGTGAACTCGACCAGCGCGCGGTGCACCGCCTGCTCGTCCCACACGGCGTTGCGGTACTTGCCACGGAACTCGGCCCGAGCCTGCTGGTGGTAGGCCACGGCGAAGGACGGGTAGTCCGCGGCGGACACCAGGTGCAGGGTGCCGCGCATCAGCGTGGACTTGACCACGCTGCCCCGGCGCAGCGCACCCTCCAACTGTGCGGGCGAGAAGCCCGCGAGTCGTGAGAACAGTGCCACGTAAGGGGATGGCGAGTACTGGGCCTGTAGGGCGGCCAGCCTGCGCACCGCCGTGGCCACCGGCACCGACTGCCGCTCCAGCAGCATCTGCCTGGCCAGGGAGGCGACCGCCAACTCGCGGTGCGACACGCGCTTCACCGCCGCATCCTAGACCGGCCAGTACAGTGACGGCGTGTCCCGACCCCGCACCCTCAACCGCGAGCTCGGCGTCAGCCACAACCTGATCCACCAGCGCTTCGGCAGCAAGCAACAACTGTGGCGGGCCACGTGGACTGGGCCTTCGGCAGGCTGGCCGCCGAGGTGGGCTTCGAGGTGGACGAGTCTGCCGATCCGCTGGACCAGCTCCGCGAGGCGGTGCGCGGGTTCCTGCTGTTCTCCGCACGGCACCCCGACCTGTTGCGGCTGATGAACACCGAGGCCGGGCTGGACAGCGGGCGGCTGGACTACCTCTTCGAGACCTACGTGCGCGAGATCCCCGCCAGCACACTGTTCTTCCTGCTGGCGCACGGGGCCGCCGCCCCGTTCAGCAACGAGCCGCTGGCCAGGCGGTTCGGCGACACCGTGGACGCACAGCGGCACGCGGACCTGGTCGCCGACCTGCTGGTGGCGGGCCTGCGCACGTGAGACGTGCCGGTCGTCCCCTCCCCACGTGGACGACCGGCACGCATGAGCGGACTCAGTCCTTCGTGTCGAGCACCGAGTCCTTCGAGGTCTCCCGCATCGTCAGGTAGACGATCAGCGACACCAGGATGCAGCCCGCGACGTAGTAGAAGAAGACCGTCTCGTGCCCGGCCTGCTTGAGCCACAGCGCGATGTACTCCGCCGTACCGCCGAAGATCGCGACGGTCAGCGCGTAGGGCAGGCCGACCCCCAGTGCGCGGATCTTGGTCGGGAACAGCTCAGCCTTCACGATGGCGTTGATCGAGGTGTAGCCGGTGACGATCACCAGCGAGCCCAGCATGATCAGGAAGGCGATCACGGGCTGCTGGGTGCCGGAGAGCACGGTCAGCAGCGGCACGGTGAGCAGGGTGCCCGCGACACCGAAGAACAGCAGCAGCGGGCGTCGGCCGACGCGGTCGGAGAACCGGCCCGCGATGGGCTGGAGCACCACGAAGACCAGCAGGGCGAAGAAGTTGATCCAGCTCGCCGTGACCTCGTTGATCTTGCTGGTGTTCACCATGAACTTCTGCAGGTAGGTGGTGTAGGTGTAGAAGGCCACCGTGCCGCCCAGGGTCAGCCCGCAGACCAGCAGGCACTCCTTGGGGTACTGCAACAGGGTGCGCAGCGTACCCCGGTTGCCGCGTGCCGCGTCTTTGTTCAACTCGCGAAGATAGTTCTCCGACTCGTCCATGGTGGCCCGCAGGTACATCACCACGGCCGCGCCCAGCGCACCGATGACGAAGGCGATGCGCCAGCCCCAGGAGCCCATCTCCTCTTTGCTCAGGAGTTGTTGCAAGACGATCTGCACGCCGAGCGCGAGGAGCTGGCCGCCGGTCAGCGTCACGTACTGGAAGCTGGAGTAGTAACCGCGCTTGCCCTCGGTGGCCACCTCGGACAGGTACGTGGCGGAGGTGGCGTACTCACCGCCGACCGAGATGCCCTGCAACAGGCGGGCCAGCACCAGCACGACCGGGGCGGCCACGCCGATCGTGGCGTAGCCGGGCGTGAAGGCGATGATCAGCGAGCCCGCCGCCATCAGCGTGACCGAGAGGGTCAGCGCGGCGCGGCGGCCGAACCGGTCGGCGTAGCGGCCCATGAGCCAGCCGCCGATGGGGCGCATCAGGAAGCCGACCGCGAACACGCCCGCGGTGTTGAGCAACTGCGCGGTCTGGTCGCCAGCGGGGAAGAACACCTTGGCGAAGTAGATGGTGAACGCGGTGTAGGCGTACCAGTCGTACCACTCGATCAGGTTGCCCATCGACCCGCGCAGCACGTTGCCGATGACCCGGCGCTCCGACCGTTTGCCGCTCACGTCCGCGTTGACGTCCAGACTCATTGCCCTGCCCTCCCTGGTGACCGGGCTCACGATCACCGCTCACCGGCGGACGGGGCAAGGCGCGGGCTGGTTTGTTTACAGCCGCTTAGGGTTGGGCCACCCGGCTAGGCCGAACGGGGTCCCGTCCAGGTAGCCGCGGATGCCGCCCGCCGAGTACTCGATCAGCGGGGTGGGCAGCTCGCGCAGCTCGAACCAGCCCAGTTCCGAGCACTTCGCGGGCTCCCGGTTGACCGGCTCGCCCGCCCACCGGGTCGTGGCGAAGAACAGGCCCAGGCGCGGTTCCAGGCCGCTGGCGGTGACGTGCCGGGTGTGCACCAGGCTCAGGTCGGCCTGGTCGATGCGCACGCCGACCTCCTCCAGCGCCTCACGTGCCGCGGCGGCCAGCACCGACTCGCCCGCGTCGAGCTTGCCGGAGGGCAGGTGCCACTGGCCGTCGAAGGCCGGGATCGGGTCGCGGCGCCTGCTCAGCAGCACCTGCTCACCGCGGATCAGCAGCAGGTGCACGTCGATCAGGTGGCGGTCGGGCACGTGCCGGATGGTAGCGGCGGGGTGCCCGCCCGGCCGGGCGGGCACCCCCGGGTTCAGCCGCTGTTGCGGGGCAGGCCGAAGCAGTTGACCGGCACGGCGTGCGCCGGGTCCAGCGCGTTGAGGATGTCCTGGCCGACGACCGGGTCCACGGCCTCCAGGACGTGCTCGCTGAGGTCGGTCGGGCACTGGTCCTGCAACACCAGGTTGGTGATGTTCGGACCGGCCGGGGCGATGCCGCTGGTGTAGGGCACCACGGCCTCGTCGTACCTGGTGACGATGGTGGTGAAGTGCACCTGGTGCGGGAACGCCTCGCCGGAGTTGACCGAGTTGAGGAAGTCCGAGCCGGTCAGGAACTGCGGGCCGGACTCGGAGACCGCGCCGATGAGCGGGTCGACCACCGGGCGCAGCCCCAGCTTCTCCGCCAGCTGGTACAGGTTGGCCAGGCCCAGCACGTTGCTGCCCTGGTAGAGCGGGGTCATCGCCACGTACTTGTCCACCTTCTCCGCCCCGCCCAGGTAGCGCAGGTAGTAGCGCGGCATGACGGTGCCCTCGGAGTGGCCGACCAGGTCGACCTTGGCGGCCCCGGTGGCCGCGAGCACCTTGTCGATGAACGGGGCGAGGTCCTTGCTGGCACTGGTCTGCATGGCCGCCATGCCGCCGACCGGCACGCGCCCGTTGAGCCCGTAGGTCAGCGAGAACACGCAGTACCCGTTGTTGGCCAGCATCGGCGCGAACACGTGCCAGTTCAGCGCCTGGTTCGCGCCCGCGCCGTGCACCAGCACGACCGGGTTGGGGTGTTGGCTGCCCGGCTTGCAGGAGAAGTCGTTGCCGCCAGGAGGGGAGCTGGTCAGGTCCAGCGTGTGCTGGATGGCGCCGAGGCCACCGGCAAGTCCGTAGGTGACCTTGAACCGGACCTGGCTGGTCGCCGCGGCGGCGGGACCGGCCAGCAGGGAGACGAGCGCCGCGACCATGATCACGACGGGTCCAGCCCATCGCAGAGCGCGCATGGGTCGTTGTCCTCTCGACGGTGAGAAGGAGCCGATCACATAGGAAGTGATCGTTTCCTTACTGGACCACGCCCCGGCGGACACCGTCAATGACCATTTCGCTCGTTCGTCGGCGAGAATCCACAGCCATGACCCGACGCACCCAGCAGGAGCGCCGCGAGGCCACCGTGGCCAAGCTGGTGGACGCCACGATCAGCGCCATCGTGGAGCTGGGCTACCACCGCACCTCGGTGCAGGCGATCTGCGGGCGGGCCGGGCTCTCGGTCGGCGCGATGTTCCGCCAGTTCGACAGCAGGCTGGACCTGGTCGTGGCCGCCGTGGAGGAGGTCGTCGCGCGGCACCTGGCGCACTTCCGCGAACACCTGGCCGCGCTGGCCGCCGAGGAGGACGTGATCACGGCCTCGCTGCGCTTCCTGCGCCAGGCCACCGGGTCCCCGCTGACCCACGTGCTGCGCGAGGTGCTGATCGCCGCACGCACCGAGCAGGAACTGCGTTCCCGTGTCAGGCCGACGATCCACCGCTACTATTCGGCGATCTTCGCCGACGCGGAGCACGCCGGGGTGCTCGCGCCGCTACCGCCGGAGCACAGGGAGAACGTGGTGCACATGATGGTCCACCTGTTCTCCGGCGAGGCCCTGATCACCGGGGTGGACCCGCGCCCCGAGCAGGCCGAGGCACAGTTGCAGCTGGCCCGGCGCATGCTGCTGACCCTGGCGGGGACCGACTGATGCGGGTGCTGCTGGTCGAGGACGACGACGGGGTCGCGGGCGCGCTGGTCGACGCACTGGGTGCGGCGGGCCACCAGCCGACGCGGCTGCACCGGGGCGCCGACGCGCTGACCCGGCACCACAACGCCGACATCGTGCTGCTCGACCTCGGGCTGCCCGACGGGGACGGCCTGGACGTGCTGCGCAAGCTGCGCAAGGTCACCGACCTGCCGGTGCTGGTGCTGACCGCGCGCAGCGACGAGCGCTCGGTGGTGCGCGGACTCCGCCTGGGCGCCGACGACTACCTGGTCAAGCCGGTACGGCTGGCCGAGCTGCTGGCCAGGATCGAGGCCGTCACCCGGCGGGCCACCGCCCGGGGCGGTGCCGATCAGGGCACCGTGCAGGTCGGCGACGTGCGGATCGACCTGCACGCCAGGCAGGTGCACGTGGGCAGCGAGCTGATCGCGTTGACCTCCAAGGAGTTCGACGTGCTCGCCGCGCTGGCCAGCAGGCGCGGCACCGCGGTCAGCCGCCAGCAGCTGATGGACGAGGTGTGGGGCGATGCCTACCTGGCGATCTCCCGTTCCCTGGACGTGCACGTGGCCCAGTTGCGCGGCAAGCTGCGCCGCCCGGGGCTGCTCACCACCATCCGAGGCTTCGGCTACCGGTTGGACGGCTAGCGGTGCGCACCCGGCTGCTCGTGGTGCTGCTGGCCTTCTCCGCGACGGCCGTGGCCGCGTTCGCCTGGCCGCTGCTGATGGTGACCGCCAGCGAGCGCACCCAGCAGTTGCTGATCAGCCGCAACGCCGACCTGGACCGGTTCGCCGTGCTCGCCCAACAGGCCGACACCACGGGTGATTCGGGACAGCTGGTCGCGGAGGTGCTGCGCTACTCCTCCCTGTACGGCGAGCCGGTCGTGGTCGCCAATGCGGCGCGTAAGGCCGTGGTGGAATCCGGCGGCATGCACCTCGACGACCCCGCCGTCACCAACCTGATCGACGGCGCCCTGCGCAACGAGCCCGCGCCCCCGGTGCCGACCGTGCAGCCCTGGTCCACCGAGGACGTGCTGCTCGCCCGCCCCGTGGGCACCGGCACCCGGGTCGCGGGCGCCGTGGTGCTGCGCGCCTCCGTGCGGGCCGCCGCCGAGGACGTGGCCAAGGGCTGGTCGACCATCGTGGCCGGTGCGCTGACCGCCGCCGCGGGCTGCGTGCTGCTGGTGCTCGCGCTGTCCCGGTGGGTGCTGCGGCCGATGGCCGAGCTCGCCCGCGGTATGCGCGCCATGACCGAGGGCGAGCGCTGGGCGCACGTCACCGGCAAGGCCGGTCCTCGGGAGATGCGCTCGCTGGCCGAGCAGTTCAACCGGATGTCCGACGCCGTCAGTGAAGCCGCCGAGCAGCAGCGCAGGTTGATCAGCGACGCCTCGCACCAGCTGCGCAACCCCATGGCAGCACTGCGGTTGCGGGTGGACTCGCTGGCCCCGCGCGTGGACGAGCAGGGGCAGCGGTCCTACCGCAGTGCCGTGGCCGAGGTGGAACGCCTGGAGTCCCTTTTGGACGGTCTGCTGGCGATGGCCTCCGCGGAGAGCACGGCCACCAGGCTGGCCGCCGACGGGGACAGCGAGTCCTGCCTGGCCGACGAGGTCGTCGAGGCCGGGGTCTACGCGTGGACCCCCGCCGCGGAACAGGCCGGGGTCGAGCTGGTGACCGCGGAGATCACCGCCGACCTGGCCGTGCAGTGCTCGGAGAGCGATCTCGGTCAGGTGCTGGACGTGGCCGTGGACAACGCGATCAAGTACTCGGGGCGCGGCGCACGGATCGAGGTGTCCTGTGTGGACATAGACGGTTCGGTACGGATCACCGTGTCGGACAACGGTCCTGGTCTTCCCGCCGAGGAACTGGCCATGGCCACCGAGCGGTTCTGGCGCTCCACCAGCACCGCAGGGGCCCGCGGCACCGGGCTCGGCCTGCCGATCGCCCAGGCGCTGGTGACCGCGCGCGGGGGCACCCTGCGGCTGGAGAACCGCCAGCCGCAGGGGTTCGCCGTGGTCGTGGAGCTGCCGGAGGCGCGCGAATGAGACAGGTCGGCAGACGAACTGCCTTGGCAGCACTGGGAATCGGCCTGCTCAGCGCATGTACCACCGAGGGCTACCAGGGGTCGGAGCGCACCGTGGGCATCGCCGCCGGCGAACAAGGCGGGTTCTACCTCGCGTTCGGGCAGTTGCTGGCCCAGCAGTTGTCCGCAGCCCAGCCGCTGCTGCACGGCAAGGCGCTGGAGACCCCCGCCAGCCTGGCCAACATCGACCTGTTGCGCAGCGGCAAGGCCGACATGGCCCTGGCGCTCACCGACACCGCTCGTGCCGCCGTCAACGGGCAGGATCCGTTCCGGGGCAAGGTGGAGCTGTGCGCGCTGGGCCGCGTGTACGAGAACTACCTGCAACTGGTCGTGCGCAACGACTCCCCCGTGCGGACCGTGGCCGATCTCGCCGGGCGCACGATTTCGCTGGGCGCCAACGGTTCCGGCGCCTCACTCACCGGCGAGCGGATCCTGGACGTCGCCGGGATCCGGCTCGCCGTGCGCCACCTCGCGCTGGCCGATGCCGTTGCCGCGCTGGAATCGCGCGCCGTGGACGCCGTGCTGTGGTCCGGCGGTGTGCCCACGCCGAAACTGGCCGAACTGGACACCCGCGTCGGGATCCGCCTGCTGGCGCTGGACGGGGTGCTGCCCGGCATGCGTGCCCGCTTCGGCGCCGTGTACGAGCAGGTGCCCGTGCCCAGCGGCGGCTACCAGTTCGTCCACGAGGTGCCCACCATCGGCGTCGCGAACCTGTTGGTGTGCCTGCCATCCCTGCCCGACGAGGTCGCCGCCGCCGTGGTCGGCGTGCTGGTCAACCGCGCCGACCAGCTCGTGCCCCAGCAGGCGCTCGGCACCCAGTTCCTCGACGTGCGCACCCTCATCGGCACCGTGGACGTGCCACTGCACCCCGGAGCCGCGGCGGCGTACCGCGCCCTGCACGGCTGACCCCACCCCCGCGAGTCCCGCCCAGCCGCACGCGAGTCCCGCCCAGCCGCGGCCGAGTCCCGCTGAACCGTCAGCCGAGTCCCGCCGAGCCGGATACGCTGCCCGCATGGAGATCCTGGTGGACCGGGTCAGCGTGCACGCCGGTGACGACACGCACAGCCACGTGTGGACCCTCACCCTGCCCGATGACGCCACGCTCGGCGAGGCCGTGCGGCACGTGTGGGACGCCAGCTACCTGCCCCACTTCGTGAGCGGCCGCGGCGACTGGACCGTCCGCCCGTCGCGTGCGAGCGAACAGCGCTACGCCGAGGTCAACGAGCAGCGCGTCGAGTACCTGGTGGACCCGAACACCCGTTTGACCGAGCTGAGCAGCACGTTGTTCTGGGGCTGAGGGCCTCGCGTCTCGGCGCCGCGGGACCTGAGCGGGCGCCGAGCTTGGGCCGGTGTCACGAAGGTGCCCCTCATGACGCTGGGTGTCCCAAAAGGCACCTTCGTGGCATGTGGGGCGGGGCGAGGCGTGCGCCCCGTGCTGTCACGAAGGTGCCCTTCATGACGAAGCGGTGCGGATTCAGGGAAGTCGCTGGGTGAGCAGGAGGGCGGCGGCGACGGAGGCCAGGGCGGTGAGGGCGCCGAGAACGAGCCAGGAGCGGCTGGCGTCGGCCTGCTTGGTCTCGTAGCCGATCTGCTCGGCGAGCGTGCCGTAGACCTGCTGCAACTGACCGGCGTCCTGGGCGCGGTAGAAATCGCCGCCGGACAGGGCGGCGATCTGGCGCATGGACACCTCGTCGACGGGCACGGGGGTGGACTGGCCGTCCTGGGTGATGCTGCCGCCACTGGTGCCGAAGGAGATGGCGGACACGGGCATCTGCGCGGCCTTGGCGGCACGGGCCTGGGTGAACGCCCCGCGCTCGGCGTTGAGGTCGGCGGGGGTGTTCTCCTTGCCGTCACTCATCAGCACGATCCGGGCGGGCGGCGGGCCGTCGACCCCGCTGATCAGCTTGCCGAAGGACTGCACGGCCTGCACGGCGGCGGCGATGGCCTCGCCGGTGGCGGTGCCCTGGGAGAGCTTGAGCGCGTCGATGCCCTGGCGTACCTGCTCGCGGTCGTTGGTGGGCGAGACGAGCACGGTGGCGGACCCGGCGAAGGAGACGAGTCCGAGGTTGACCCCGGGCGTCAACTTGTCCACAAAGGACTTGGCGGCCTGCTGGGCGGCGGCCAGCCGCGAGGGCGCGACGTCCGTGGCGGCCATGGACTCGGACACGTCCACGGTGAGCATGACGGTCGCCCGGTTGCGCGGCACCTTGAGTTCAGCGGTGGGACCTGCCAGTGCGACGGTGAGCAACACCAGTGCCACCAACAACAACGCGGGCGGCACGTGCCGCTGCCAGCCGGGGCGCACGGGGGCGACACGGTCCAACATGGACAGATCGGTGTAGCGGGCCGTGTCGCGGCGACGGCGCCGCAGCATCCACAGGTAGCCAAGGCCCAGCGCGGCGACGAGGATCAGCAACAGGAACCAAAGCGGGTCGGCGAACCCGGTAAGACTCATGCTGCCGCCTCGCTGACGCTCGGCGGCGGCATTCGCCGAAGCCCTGTGCTCAATGGTGAGCTCGCAAGCTCGCTCACGCCACCCCTCCGGACCACCTGCGCTTGCGAGCGACCACGAACCGCACCACGTCGGCGATCCAGTCGGAGTCGGTGCGCAGCACCAGGTGCGCGCACCCGGCCTGGCGCAGCCCGGCGGCCACCGAGGAGCGGTGGTGGGCCGCGGCGGCGGCGAACTCCCTGCGCAGCAACGGGGAGACGTGCACCTCGCGCTGCCTGCCGCTCTCCGGGTCGGCGAGCACGACCGTGCCCACCTCGGGCAGGTCCACGTCGCGCGGGTCGACCACCTCGACGGCGACCAGGTCGTGCCGGGCGGACAGCCCGCGCAGCGGTCGCTGCCAGTCCAGCTCGCCGAGGAAGTCGGAGACGACAACGACCAGGCCCCGGCGGCGCGGCGGCCGACGCAGTTGCTCCAGCAGCACGGCCAGATCGCCACGAACGCCCTCGGGGGCGCGCGGGGTCTGCGCGACGCGGCGCACCAGGCCCCTGGCGTGGGCGAGACCGCCCCGCGCGGGGACGCGGTCGATCCGCTCCCCGGTGGACAGCACGGCGCCGATCCGGTTGCCGCCGCCCCCGGTCAGGTGGGTGAAGGCGGCCACGGCGGCCACGGCCAGGTCGCGCTTCTCGCAGGCGGCCGTGCCGAAGTCCAGGCTCGCCGACAGGTCGACGGCGAGCCAGGTCTCCAGCTCACGATCGGCCACGGTCTCGCGGATGTGCGGCACCGTCGTGCGTGCGGTGACGGCCCAGTCCATCCGGCGCACGTCGTCACCGGGCTGGTAGGTGCGCGCCTCACCCGGTTCGGTACCCGGACCGGGCACCAGGCCGAGGTGGTTGCCCTGCAACAGCCCGTCCAGGCGGCGGCGCACGTCCATCTCCAACGTGCGCAGCGCCGGTTCGAGCCGGTTCTCGTCCAGTGCGGGCGGGGCCCAACGGGGACGCGGGTCGGTCATGGCCTGCCGATCACACCGGCGGGCGGCGGGGGCAGCGGGGCGCCGGGCACGGGCTGCTGCGGGGCGGCCTGGCCGTTGCCGGGCCGGGCGGTGACCTGCGGCAGCGGCACGGTCTGCAGCACGCGGGCCACGATGTGGTCCAGCGGCACGCCGTCGGCCAGGGCGTCGTAGGACAGCACCAGGCGGTGGCGCAGCACGTCGGGCACCACGTCGACCACGTCCTGGGGCAGCACGTAGTCCCGGCCGCGCACCAGGGCCAGCGCCCGCGCGGCGGCGACGATGCCCAGGCTGGCGCGCGGGGAGGCGCCGTAGGCGACCCACCCGGCGACGTCGGTCAGCCCGTGGTCGGCGGGCGAGCGGGTGGCCACCACCAGGCGCACCACGTAGTCCACCAGCGCGTGGTGCACGAACACCCGGGAGGCCACGTCCTGGAGGCGGACCAGCTCGTCGGGGCCGAGCACCTGCTGCGGCTCCGGCGCGGTCACGCCCATCCGGTAGACGATCTCCCGCTCCTCCTCGGCCGTGGGGTACTCCACGACGATCTTGAACAGGAAGCGGTCACGCTGGGCCTCGGGCAGCGGGTAGACGCCCTCGTTCTCGATCGGGTTCTGCGTGGCCAGCACCAGGAACGGGCTGGGCATGGGGAAGGTCTGGCCGCCGATGGACACGTGCCGCTCGGCCATCACCTCCAGCATCGCCGACTGGACCTTGGCGGGCGCCCGGTTGATCTCGTCGGCGAGCACGAAGTTGGCCACGACCGGGCCCAGCTCCACGTCGAAGGTCTCGGTGCCCTGGCGGTAGATGCGGGTGCCGAGGATGTCGGCGGGCACCAGGTCGGGGGTGAACTGCACGCGGCTGAAGGTGCCGCCGACCACCTTGGCGAAGGTCTCCACCGCGAGGGTCTTGGCCACACCGGGCACGCCCTCCAGCAGCAGGTGCCCCTTGGACAGCAGACCCACCAGCATGCGCTCGACCAGCCGGTCCTGACCGACGATCACGCGCTTGACCTCGAACACGGTGCGTTCGAGCAGCTGAGCGTCGCGCGCCGGGGTGCTCGGCGCCGTGGCGCCCTCGGCGTTCTCAGCTTCGGCCACTGGCGATCCTCCTACTAAGGCAGGGCAGGTGACGGCGTGATCCGCCAACGCTAGGTAACCCGACCGGCGGTAGGAACACTGTAAAGCCCGTCACGGCGCGTCGCGGTGCCGCTCCAGGTCCTCGATCGTGTCCACATCGGAGGACTCGCCCGGTTCGGCGGCGACCCGCGCCAGCGCGAGCCCGCCGAGCACCGAACGCAGCGGGCGGCCGGCCGGGTCGGCGGGCAGTGCGGCGCGCAGGGAGCCGGTCCGCCAGCAGCCGATGAGCCACTGGGGGTGCCCCTGCTCGTCGACCAGCACGGCGCCGTCCACCTGCGGGGACAGGGCGGCGCGCAGTCGCGCCACGGTGTTGGGGCGGATCCCGGCCAGGTCGGCGGCCAGCACCGCGACGAACTCGGCGGCACCGACCAGCGCCAGCCCGGCGGCCAACCCGGCCACCGGCCCGCCACCGGGTGGGTCCTCCCTGGCCCAGGTCACCGGCATGCCGGTGGGCGTGCGCGGGCCGACGACCACGAGCGGGTCGGCCCCGGGCACGGCGTGCAGCGCGCGGTCGAGCAGGGTCCGGCCGCCGACCAGCAGCCCGGGCTTGTGCACCCCGCCGAGACGACGGCCGCCACCACCGGCGAGCACCACGGCGGCGAGGGTCATGTCGCTTCGAGGTACTTCTTGACCAGGGTCTTCGGCGCGCGGCACAGCCAGGCCTCGGTGATCAGCTCGGTCAGCTCGGCCTCGCCGATCCGCTCCAGCAGCACCAGTACGGCCGGGTAACCCTCGAAGTGCGGGATGGTGAAGTAGACCGCCGGGTCGTCGGCGATCAGCGCCTCCTTGACGCCGAGGTCGGCGACGCGGGCACCGAGGATGGGGCCTTGCGGCGCGTCCTCGCCGAGGGCCTTCAGGTCCGACTGGCGCAGCGGACGTTCCCACACGACGCCCTTGTCGCGCACGCGCCAGTGCGCCTGACCTCGTGAGGTCGTCTCGCTCGTCTCGGGCAGCGCCGAGACGATCCGGCGCACGTCCGCCCAGGTGGCCACGGCCGGAGCCTAGAGCATGCGGGTGGCGTACGGCATGATCTCGCCCCAGCGCACCGGCACGACCCGCACCACCCCGCCGGAGTACGGGGCCTCGATCATCTGCCCGCCGCCCACGTACATGGTCACGTGGTGGATGTTGCTGGGGTTGCCGTAGAACAGCATGTCCCCCGGGGCCATCTGGGACAGCGGCACGTGCTGCCCGGCGTAGTACTGGTAGCCGCTGTAGTGCGGCAGGTAGATGCCGACCCCGGCGAAGGCGTAGACCATCAGGCCCGAGCAGTCGAACCCGATCCGGTTGTAGTCACCGAAGTAGTCGGCATCGCCGCCCCCGTCGGAGATGCCGCGACTGGGGCCGCTCGGCGTGCCACCGCCCCACGCGTAGGTGATGCCGAGCTGGGCCATCGCCCGCTGCACCACGATGTTCGCCCGGCTGCCGGACGGGGCGGCCACCGGCCTCGGCGCCGGGGCGCCACCACCGCCGCCCCCGCTCGGGCGCGCGGCGGCGGCCTGCGCGGCGGCCTGTGCCGCAGCCTCGTCCTCGCGGCGCTTCTGCTCCTGCCAGTCCTGGTAGCGCTGGCGCTGCGCCTGCAGGTCGCTGACCTTGTCCTGGGCGGCGGCGAGCTGGTTCTCCACCTCGGTCTTGGCTGACTGCAACTGCTTGGTCTGCTCGGCCTGGCTCTGCCGCGCGGCTACGGCGGCGGCCATCGCGGAGTCGACCCGCTTCTTGGCGATGGCCGCCTCGTCCTGCTTCTGCTTGGCCAGGTCCAGGGCCTTGCGGCTGGCCGACTCCTTGTTGGCCTTGTCCACGTTGGCGCGCTGCATGACGTCCATGGCGCGCAGCTGGGACCGGCTGATGTCGCTGAGCAGCTGGGCCCGGTCGATCAGGTCCTTCGGGTCGTTGGCGTCGATCAGCGCGGAGACCGAGCCGACCGCGGAGCCCTGCTGGAGACTGGCCGCCGCGAACTCGTCGAGCTGGTGCCGGGCCAGGTCCACGGCGTCCCCGGCGGCGGTGGCCTCCACCTTGGCGGCGCTGGCCGCGTCCTGGGCCTTGCGCGCGGCCTCCTGGGCGGCCTGGAGGTCGACCAGCGCCTTGTTGACCTCTTCCATCTTCTGCTCGACCTGGCTCTGCAACTGGGTGAGCCGGGCGTCGGCGGCGGCGAGCTGGTTGGTCAGGTCCCCGACCTGCGCGGCCTTGTCCTTGACCTGGGACTGGCCCGCGCTGATGTCGGAGTCGGAGGGGTTGCCCGGCGGGGGCGGCACGGCCAGGCCCATGCCCACCGTGCTCAGCGCGAGTACCAGCGCCAACCCGCTCGCCACCAGCCCGCGAAGCACCGTTGCTCGGTTCATCTCCAGCCACCTCCGGGCCCGCGCGCGCTAGACCGTTCGGCTCAATCAGTCGTAATCCGAACGGCGTCAACCGGGCGTGGTTCGACTGTGCCACTCCCGTCCCGTTGCCGCCAGGCGTCACGGGAAAAACTCACCCACCGTCAACCACATGTGTCACAAATGCCACTCCGAGTAGCAGGAGTCCCGCCCAGCCACTGCGGCCGAGCGGGACTCGTGGTCCTGCGAGCGGGACTCGCGGGTCAGTTGACCTGGCGGTCGCGGCCCTCCCAGTAGGTCTGGCGCAGCTTGTACTTCTGGATCTTGCCGGTGGCCGTGCGCGGGATCGCCTCCCGGAACTCCACGCTGGTCGGCGCCTTGTACCCGGCCAGCCGCGCCTTGCAGTGCGCGATCAACTCGGCCTCCCCGGCCCGCGCGCCCTCAGCCAGCACGACCAGGGCCTTGATCGTCTCGCCCCACTTCTCGTGTGGCACGCCGATCACCGCGACCTCGGCCACCGCGGGATGGCTGAACAGGCAGTCCTCCACCTCGATCGAGGACACGTTCTCCCCGCCGGTGATGATCACGTCCTTCTTCCGGTCGGAGATCACCAGGTGGCCCTCGGAGTCCAGCCAGCCGCCGTCCCCGGTGTGGAACCAGCCCTCGGCCAGCGCCTCCCCACTGGCCTCCGGATTGGTCCAGTACCCGTCCATGACCACGTTGGAGCGGGCCAGCACCTCCCCCGACTCCGCGATGCGCAGCCGCGCGCCCAGCGCTGGTCCGCCCGCCCGCGACAGCTTGCGGGCCCGCTCCTCGGCGGGCAGGTCCACGTCCTGCGGGCGGGTCCGGTTGAACGTCAGCAGCGGGGAGGTCTCGGTCAGGCCGTAGATCTGCTGGAACTCCCAGCCCAGCTCGTCCTGCATGCGGGCGATCGTCCTGGTCGGCGGCGGGGCGCCCGCGCACACGACCCGGACCCGGTCGCGGCCGGGGATCTCCCCGGTCCAGGACTGGGCGGCGTCCAGCACGGCGTTCCACACCGCGGGCGCCCCGCACATCAGCGTCACCCCGTGCTGCTCGACCCGGCGCAGGATCTCGGTGCCGTCCACCTTGCGCAGCACCACGTGCTTGACGCCCAGGCCCGCCAACCCGAAGGGCATGCCCCAGCCGTTGCAGTGGAACATCGGCAGGGTGTGCATATAGACGTCGCGCTCCCAGGCCCTGGTGTGCATGGCGAAGGTGACGGCGTTGATCCAGATGTTGCGGTGGGTCAACTGCACGCCCTTGGGCCGCGCGGTGGTGCCCGAGGTGTAGTTGATGGTCGCCGTGGCGTCCTCGTCGGGCTCGCGCCAGGGCCTGGGCTCGGTGTCGAAGCGCAGCAGCGCCTCGCTGTCCGCGCCGAGCACGACCCGGTGCCGCGCGCCGATCCCGGCCAGGGCCTCGTCCAGCTCCGGGTCCACCAGCAGCAGGGAGGCCCCGCTGTGCTCGACGATGTAGCGGACCTCCTCGGGCTTGAGCCGGAAGTTGACCGGCACGCAGACCCGCCCGCTGGCGGGCACGGCGTGCAGCAGCTCCATCAGCCGGGCCGAGTTGTGACTGACCACGGCCACCCGCTCGCCCTCGGCGAGGCCCAGTTCGTCCAGTCCGGCCTGCCAGGCGCGGACCCGGCGGCCGAACTCGCGGTAGGTGGTGGTCTGGACGGGCGCTGCCGGTTGCACCGGCTCGTCGACGACGGCGGTGCCGTCCGGGAAGACCGTCTCGGCACGGTCCAGGAAATCCGCAACGGTGAGGGGTACCCGCATCCCCAGACCCTAGCCGCGTTCACCAGGTTGAGGGATCGCCCCAAGTGCTGAATCGTCCCAGTGGGCGGGTCGAGCGGGCCGCGACCAGTTCCGGCAGCGCCTCGCCAAGCGGCTCGCGGACCACCGCGTCGGCCACCTCGTCGTACGGGGTGGGCTCGGCGTTGCAGATGACCACGGCGGCGCCCGCCTTCGCCGCGAGCCCCACCAGCCCCGCCGCCGGCTCCACACTCAGCGAGGACCCGGCCGCCAGCAGCAGGTCGCAGTCCAGGGCCGCCTGCCTGGCCCTGCGCAGCACCACCGGGTCCAGCGCCTGTCCGAACGAGATGGTCGCCGCCTTGAGGATGCCGCCGCAGACCAGGCACGGCGGATCGGGTTCACCCGCACGGACCCGGTCCAGCGCCTCGGCCATCGACCCGCGCGCGTCGCAGTCCATGCACTGCGTGCCGTACAGGGATCCGTGCAGTTCCACCACGAGCCCGGGATCCGAGCCCGCCCGCTGGTGCAGCCCGTCGATGTTCTGGGTCAGCAACGCGCGCAGCCGCTCGGACCGCTCCAACTCGACCAGCGCGCGGTGCGCCGCGTTGGGCTGGGCGGCCCACGCCGGGTTCTCCGCACGGTTGAGCCAGCTCCGCCTGCGCACGTCCGGATCGGACAGGTAGGCGCTGAGCGTGAACATCCGCTCGGCCTCCGGGTCCCTGGTCCACACCCCGTTGGGCCCCCGGAAGTCGGGGATGCCCGAATCGGTGGAGACCCCGGCGCCGGTCAGCACGCACACCCGCCGCGCGGCACCGACCAGCTCCAGGGCCTGTTGGCTCGTCATCCCCCTTGGCTACGCCACCCGCGCCGTCGTGTCCAGTTCAGACCGCGACGCCGACGGATCGCTCCGCCGGCGTCGTGGCCCCCTCCCCCTGCACACCTGGCCGACCGGCACCCCGACACCGGTGGCCAGGTGGTCGTGTGCGGTCAGACAGCTACCTCGTCACGGCCCGGGATCCGCTTGCGCACCGGGAAGATCTGCTCGATCGTGTGGTCCCTCGTCCACTCGACCGGCTCGGTGGGGCGCTGCTCCTCGCTCGCGGCGAGCCTGCTGTGCTCGCGCACCTCCTGCCAGCCCGACAGCGCGGCGAGCACGGCGCCGCTGATCACCGCGGCGAGCGCGACGGCCACCACCCCGTCCACGTGGAGCTGGGTCAGCAGTACCACGATGGCCCACAGTTGCACTGCGGAGAACAGCGCGGTCCACACGACCCTGGCGAAGACCCGGCCGTAGGACTTCGACGCCGGGCGGAAGTTCTGGCTGCTCATCTTCGGTCCCCTCCTCGTACCGCCTTGTGTTGGCGGTACTGAAGTTGTATCCCCGACGCGGTTGTGCTACTGCGTCAGGTGACACACCTCGGGGAACTCAGCGCCCCATGGCGCGCAGATCAGCCAATCGGTGGATGACGATCCACCTGCGCCCGGTCGTGATCAGGCCCTTCGCGCGCAGCGAACGCAGCACCCTGGCCATGGACTCCCGCGAGGTGGACGCGGTCTCCGCCAACTTCTGTTGTGTGGCAGGGGTGTCGATGCGGACGCCGTCGGCAACCTGCTGCCCCCAGCGCTCGGCAAGGTCCAGCAGCAGCGCGACAACCCGTTGGGTGGAAGTACCTCCGCTGTACTCGGCGCGCTGCTGGTCGGTGTCGCGCAGGCGGCGCACCACCACCTGGAGCAGTGACCAGGCGATGCGCGGGTAGGCGTCGCACAGGCTCGGCAGCCGCGCGTCCGGGATGAGCAGCACGTCCACGGTGTCCACGGCCTGCAGGGTGGCGGAGCGGGGCCGGCCGTCGATGGCGGAGAGCTCACCGAGGATCTCGCCCGGTCCGCACACCGCGAGCACCACCTCGCGGCCGTGCGCGGACCCCGCCATGACCCGGATCTGCCCGTGCAGCACCACGTAGAACTGCTTGGAATCCTCGCCCTGGCCCGTGATCATCGCGTTGGGCGCGAACTGCCGTCTGGTCGCGGCGGCCCGCACCGCCGCCTGCTCGGTAGGCGACAGTCGTGCCCAGAACGTGCTCGATGCGGCGCTCAGCTCGATCTCCTCCCCGAAGTTGACCGATGCCGGCCGCAGTCGACAATACGGAGCGGCGCAAGGACGAATCCACGGAAGTGGTGAAGAATGGGGCACGATCACGCGGCGCACCGGGGCATCCTGGTGGTGGACGTGGAGGGGTTCAGCGGTCCGGATCGCAGCGAGGACCACCGGAAAGTGGTACGGGACCGGTTGCGGGCCATCCTGCGCGAGTCGCTGTCCGAGATCGGTGTGGACCTGGATCGGTGCTTCGTCAACGACACCGGGGACGGCACGCTGGTGCTGCTGGGCCCCGAGGTGCCCGAGCAGTCGCTGGTGCACCCGCTGCCCACGGCGATGGAGGCCAGGCTGCGCCTGCACAACAGCAGGCACGCCGACGGGGCCCGGATCCGGTTGCGGGTGGCGCTGCACCACGGGCAGGTGCACTTCGACGGGGCCGGGGCCACCAGCGCCGCCGTGATCCACGCGTTCCGGCTGTTGGACTGCGCGCCGCTCAAGCAGGGGCTGCGCCAGGCCAGCGGCCCCCTGGCACTGGTCACCTCCGAGCAGTTCTACGCCGAGGTGGTGCTCGGTGTGCCCGCCGCCGCGCCGGAGAACTACCTGCGCGTGTCGGTGTCGGAGAAGGAGACCACCGGCACGGCGTGGATGTTCGTGCCCGGTGGGCTGCCCAGTGGGGCGCTCACGCCCTCGCTGCCGGTGTGGCTGGGCGAGGACGTGCCCGTGCCCGGTGGTGAGCGCCTCGCCGGGCAGCTGGTGCTCGCGATCCGCCAGTCCCCCGCCCTGCTCGACGCCGCGCGCGAGCACTGGTCCCCCGGCGGGCGGATCGCCGTTGCCGACGCCGTGCACGCCCTCACCGACGCGCTGCTGCTCGTCCCCGCGATGGGCGAGGACGCCAGCCGCCGTGTGGTCCTCGCGGAACTGCCCGTGCAGATCCGCACCTCGATCGCCCGCAGCCCCGTGCCGCGCCGTGACGTGCTGGAGATCGTCCGCACCTGCCTGAACCGCAACGGCGGCCTGGGCGCCCTGCTGGCCGCGGTCGCCCGCACCGAGGGCGACACCCTGGACCTGGCCGACCTGCACGTGGCCGTGGTGCGCGTGCTCGGGGCGCTGGTCGGCGACTGACCGGCTCCGCCGACGTGTCATGAAGGTGCCGTTCGGGACGTTGGGTGTCGCGAACGGCACCTTCATGGCGTCTCGGCGCGCAGGAACCGCACCACCTCGCGGTAGAACTGGCGCTTGACGTTCACGCTGTGGCCGATCCTCGGGTACAGGACGAGGCGGCCACGGGGCAGGAGCCGAGCGGTCTCGGCGAACATGTCGGGGGTCCAGAAGTAGTCGCGGGCACCGGCGATGACCAGCGTGGGGGTCGTGACGGTGGGCAGGCGGTCGTGGACGTCGAACGCGTCCTCAGCGAGCAGCATGCGGATGAGGTCGGTGGCGTCACGGGGCTTGGTGAGCGAGCCGACGGCCCACATCGCGGCGGTGAGCAGTGGGCGCAGCACGGGGTTGCGGGTGATGCCGGGGGCGAGCAGGTGGTAGCCGGGCCGGTTGGCGCGCAGGCGGTGTGCCCAGCCCAGTTGGGCCCGCTTGGCGACGGGTCCGAGCCGGTAGGCGGCGCTGGCGACGACGGCGCGGTCGATGACCTCGGGGTGGTCGGCCAGCAGTTGCAGCACAAGGGATCCGCCGCTGGAGTGGCCGAGCACGTGCACGGGACGCCCGAACCGCTCGCGGATGGCGGTGGCGTAGTCGGTGGCGGCGTCGGCCATGGCGTAGCCCTCGGGTACCCCGGGTCGGCGGTTGACCAGGTGCACGGCGAACCCGGCGTCAGCGAAGGGCTTGAGGGTGCTGATGGCGATGCGGCGGGCGAGTCCGGTGGGGTTGCGGTGTTCGACCGCGGTGCCGGGCACGTACACCAGCGGGGTACCGGAGCCAACGGTCAGGCAGGGCAGGCCGCCGGGCAACGAGTCCTCGCGGATCATGCCTGGAGCACCAGTACACCGGTGGCGGCGACCAGGCAGGCCAGCGCCGTGACGGCTCCGGTGCCGAGGAAGCGTCGCCAGTTGACCGACACCCCGGCGGACTGGCAGCGCTCGTACCAGAGCAGGGTGGCCAGCGAGGCCCAGGGCACCACGATCGGGCCCACGTTGGTGCCGATGAGCAGCCCGAGCAGCTGCTCGTGGTTGGCCAAGGGCACGACGGCCTCGCCGGCGGCGTAGGCGGGCAGGTTGTTGAGCAGGTTCGACAGGCCCGCACCGGCACCGGCGGCGCGGAAGACCCCGGGCCCGCCGGGGTCCGAGCCGATCACGGCGTGCACGATCCCGGCGAGCCCGTGGTCGCTGATGGTCTGCACGACCAGGAACAGCCCGGTGACGAACACCAGCAGCCGCCAGGGCAGCAGGCCCCAGCGCAGCGAGGACCGGGACCGCAGCAGGAACACCAGTGCGACCACGGCGGCGCAGACCGGGGAGACGATCTCCAGCGGCACTCCGGTGACCACACCGCCGACGAACACCACGCAGGCCGCCGAGCACACCCCGAACAGCACGCGGTCCCGCGGCCGGGCGGGCGCGGGTGGCTCGTAGCGGTCCATGCCGCGGCGCTTGCGGCGCCAGTAGAACAGCCACAGGCACCCGGCGGTGGCGGCGACCGAGGCCAGTTCCGGCAGCGCCATCCGGGCGGCGAACTCCGGGGCGCTCAGCGCGACCCGGTTCATGGCAAGCAGGTTGGTCAGGTTGGACACCGGCAGCAGCAGGCTCGCGGTGTTGGCCAGCCACACCGTGGTCATCGCCAGCGGCATACCGGGGATCGCCAGCTTACGGGCCACCGCGAGCATGACGGGGGTCAGCAGCACGGCGGTGGTGTCCAGGTTGAGCGTGGCGGTGGTGATCGCCGCGAACAGCACGCACAACACGAACAGGGCGCCGAAGCTGCCGCCCGCCAGGATGGTCAGCCGCACCGCGATGACGTCGAACACCCCGGCCTCGGCGGTCAGCTCGGCCAGCACGATCACCGCGCCGAGGAACACCAGGATCGGCGCGATCCTGGCCACGGTGGCCTGCGCCTGCCCGACCGGCAGCAGCCCGGTGGCCAGGAACACCAGTCCCAGCAGGAAAAGCCCGATCGCGATCCAGTCGAGCACTGACAGACGCCGCACTTCTCACCTGACCGTCATCCGGGACACGGGGTCCCACAACAGGAAGTCGCCGTCATCACTGGCACTGGCCACCATCGGCTGGCCGTCCACCAGCACCCCGGTCAACGCGCGAACAGTACCCGCGTGCGCGTGGAAGGATCCGGCCAACCTGCCCTCCCGCACGTCCCAGAACTGCACCACACCACCGAAGCCCCCGCTGGCCAGCAGCAGCCTGCCGCCCACGCGGACCGGGGCCATCGCCCCGACGTACCCGGTCCCGCCGTCGAGCAGGCGGACCGAGCCGTCCGGGTCGCACAGCGCGATCGTGCCGTCCTGGCAGCCCGCGGCGAGCCGCTCCTGCACCACGGTCAGCGCCACCACACCCGCCAGTTCGGACCCGAGCCTGCGGTGCACCTCACCGCTGACCGGGTCCCACATCAGCACCCGGCCGTCGCTGTCCGCGCTGACCAGCAGCGCACCGGCCAGCCCCTCGAAGGCCACCAGCGAGGCGATCTCGGCGTTGGGCCCGCGCAGCACGGTGGTCGGCCCAGAGCGGTCCACCGGCCAGACCCGGATCGTGCCGTCGGCGCTGCCGCTGGACAGGTGCCGCTCCCCCGCGATCAGCAGCGGGGCGACCGTCCACACCTCGCCGGTGTGCTCGGCCCTGGTGGACAGGTGCTCACCGGTGTCGGCGTCCCACACCCGCACGGTGCCGTCCGCGGAGCCGGTGGCCAGCAGCACCGGGCCGGGGCCGGGCACGGCCGCCAGCGCGCGGATCGTGCTGCGGTGCCCGGTGAGCGTGCGCTCCTCGGCGTAGCTGGACAGCTCGTGCAGGTGCACCGCCCCGTCCAGCGCGCCGCTGGCCAGCAGGGTGCGGTCGGGCAGTTGCACCGAGGCCAGCGCCCACACCGCGCTGGAGCGCACCGACTGGAGCTCGTCGGTCTGGAAGGTCACCGGGTCGGCCAGCCGGATCGTGCCGTCCACGCCCCCGCTGGCCAGGTGCACCCGGCCACCGACCTCGACCGGGGCCATCGCCCAGACCTCGCCGGTGTGGTGGCCGAACCGGTGCTGCACCCCGTCGTTGCCGGTGTGCGGGTTCCACAGCCGCACGGTGCTGTCCGCGCTGCCGCTGGCCAGCAGCTCGCCCTCGGGGGTGGGCACGACCGCCAGCGTGCGGATCGTGCTGACGTGGCCGACGAAGGAGTTCACCAGCGCCCCGGAGCGCGGGTTCCACAGGTGGATCATGCCGTCGGCCCCGCCGCTTGCCAGCAGGGTCTGCCCGGCCACGGTGATCGTGGCCAGCGCCCAGACCGTGCTGCGGTGTGCCTGGATGGTGCGCAGCACGACACTGGTGTCGGTGTCCCACAACCGGATCGTGCCGTCCGCGCTGCCGCTGGCCAGCAGCTCGCGCTCGCCGAAGGGCACCGCCGCCAGTGCCCAGACCCGGCCGCCCCGCCGGGTCAGCGTGCGCAGCCGCTGCCCGGACTCGGGGTCCCACAACTGGATCGTGCTGCCCGCGCCCGTGCCCGCCAGGTAGGTGCGGTCCCCGGAGCGCACGGCGACCAGCGCCCACACCTCGCCCTCCAGGAACCGGGTCTCCTTGAGCAGCACGCCAGTGGCCAGTTCCCAGGTGCGCACGATGCCGTCCACGCCACCGCTGGCGATCAGCGTGTGCTCCTCGCCCGGCCGCGCCGCGATGGTCGCCAGCACGCGCACCGGCCCGGTGTGCCCCGCCAGGGTGCGCACGGTCTGCCCGGTGGGCACGTCGATCAGCCGCACGGCCCCGTCCGCCCCGCCGCGCGCCAGCAGGGCCCGCTCCGCGGAGCGCACCTCGGCCAGCACCCACACCGGGCCCTGCGCCCCGGGTCCGGCCAGGTGCGTGTCGTCACCGGGGTAGGGCGGAGGGGGCAGCCGCAGCAGTTCCGGCGGTCCCTGGTGGGCGGGTCGCGCACCGGCCCGACGCAGACAGTCCACAATGGACGACAGCGCGGTGCGGGCGTCGCGGTCCTCGAAGGTGGCCCCGTCGATGCGCTCCACCATCTCCTGCAACAACAAGCCCGCGTGCACGGTGCAGGCCAGCACGCGCAGCCCGCTGCCCGGGGAGTCCAACAGGGCCTGCAACCAGGCCTCGCCGGCATAGGGCAGCGCCACGGTCCCCGCCGAGATCACCGACACGACGAAACGCCCGTGCTCCAAGGCTTCCGCGGCGAGCCTGCGCAGACCGTCCGGACTGGACACCTCGGCCAGCGGGCGGATCACCACGGCGTAGCCGAGCCGGTCCAGCTCCCAGCGCAGCCACTCGGCCCAGGGCAGGTCCCTGGGGTGGTAGCTCAGGCAGACCTCGGTGGGCACCGGCACGGTGGCGGGTGCCTCCTCCAGTGGCTCCTCGCCCTCCACCGCGTCCAACGGGGTCAGCTCCACCGAGGGACTGTGCTCCGCACCGTCCTCGGCGGGCAGCAGTTCGCTCCACCGCCGGGCGGCCTGCGCGTAGGGCGGCCCGAGCGCCTCCAGCACGCTGTGCACGACACTGGCGAAGGGCCGGCTGCCCGCGCCGATCAGCGGCCCGCCATGGCCGAACGGGTCGGCCAGCATCGCCGCGAAGTCCAGTGGCTGCCCCATTCTGGCGGCCACGTACTCGGAGACCATGCCGAACACGCGCAGCGCCTCGGTGCGGCGCAGGGTGCCCAGCAGGGTCTCCCGCACCCCGGGGTGGAAGTCGTACTCCACCTCGTCGGGGTGCTCACCGGCCCGCTCGGGACCGATGCGCTGCAACAGTTGTCCCAGGAAGACCTCGGCCAGGTGCGCGGGCCGCGAGTCGGGCAGCATCGTCTGCTGCACCAGGCGCATCACGGGCAGGCTCAGCGGGGCGGCGGACAGGTAGGCGGCCAGCGAGAAGGCCACCGGCGATGCCGAGGAACGGAACGCCTGCACGCGTTCCAGCGGGGTCGAGGGCGCGACATCGGGCTGCCGCAAGGGTTCCTCGGTGTGACGGTCCCCGGCGAGCATGACGACCCCGTTGACCCAGCCCCGGTTGTCCCCGGACACGAGGCCGGCCCACTGGGAGATCCAGCGCGCGTCCAGCTCCATCACCGGCACCGGGGTACCGGACAGCTCCTCGGCACCGAAGCCCTGGTTGCGCGCCTGGTACCGCAGCTTCGGGTACGCCAGCCCGGACTGGACCGCCTGCAACCGCACCGGGACCGGCACGATTCCCGTGCGGTGCCACAGCCGCTGTGGCAGCGGCTGCACGATCGCCACCGGCCCGTGGGCGCTCCAGGTGGTCAGCAGCTCACTCATCGCCCCGGACCGCCAGCCCGCGGCCACGCAGTCGCTGAACAGCAGCACCAGTCGGCGCCCGCCGGGGTCGAGCAGTTCGCGCGGGCTGCGCGCGGGCGCACCGGACGGGGCGCTCGCCTTGCGCAGCACCGGTTGCGCCGCACCGGTGTCCATCTCCCACACCCGCACGTCGCGGAACGCGCCCATGCGCTCCAGCAGCACGCGCAGTTCCCCGGCGGCACGGCGCCAGATCCGCATCGAGGCGCCGGCGTCCACCACCAGTGCCACGTCCAGCCAGCGCGTCATCTCCGGTGTGCGCTCGGGCAGCCACACCCCGTGTCGGCGATGCGCGCGGCGGTGGCGTCCTCGTCCACGACCAGCGACCGCGCGTCGGGCACCCGGCGCTTGAGCGGTCGCAGCGCCCTGGACAGCCCCAGCTTCTCCGGTACGGCCGGGGCGGCCGGGCTGAGCAGCCGAAGGCCGCTGACCCGGTCACCGGCTTCCCTGCCGGGCAGGTGCACGGCGGCCGATGAGCCGGGGACCTGCGAGGCGCCCGGCGCGGGACGGCCCGCACCACTGCCGGTGGGCTCGCGCCGACCGGCACCGGTACCCGGTTCGGCCTCGGACTCGGCGGGCTGCTCGGGCCGCGGCTCCTGCTGCCGCGCCGGAGGCTCGCCGGGGCCGGCGGGCTCGGACCGGTCGAGGTGACCGGCCAGCCACAGCGCGTCGGCCAGTTCCTCACCGCTGAGCTGCACGCGGGCGGCGGCCAGTGCGGCGACCAGCTCGCCGAGCATCACGAGCCTTGCTGGTTGAGCGGCCGCAGCAGCGCGTCGAGCAGACGGCCGCGGGTCTCCTCCTGCGGGCGGCCCCCGGAGGTGGCCAGGTAGATGGCGTTGAGCAGCTGGTCGTTGGCCAGGTCCCCGGTGCGCCGGTCGTCCAGGAAGCGGTCGATCACCTCGGCGCACTCGGCGACGGTGTGCTCGCCAAGGTGTGCGGCCACGATCTCGGTGAGCTGCTCGCGGTTGGGCGTGCGGATGTCGATGCGCAGACAACGGCGCAGGAAGGCCGGTGGGAAGTCGCGCTCGCCGTTGCTGGTGAGCACCACCACCGGGAAGGCGTTGCAGCGGACCCGGCCGCGGTGCACCGCGACCTGGTCGGTGCCGTCGGCGATCATCACCTCGACCACCGACTGGTCGTCGGGCAGGCGGGTCAGCTCGGGGATCTCGAACTCGCCCTCCTCGAACACGTTCAGCAGATCGTTGGGCAGGTCCACATCGGACTTGTCGATCTCGTCGATGAGCAGCACCCTGGGCCTGCGCTGGGGCAGCATCGCGGTGCCCAGCTTGCCCAGCCGCACGTAGCGCCCGATCGAGGGCGGGCTGGCGTCCCCGCCGCCGACCTGGCGCAGGATCGTGCGCGCCCCGTTCTGCCGCAGGCTGGCGTCCTGCAACCTGCCGATCGCGTCGTAGCGGTACAGTCCCTGCTCCAGGGTGGACCGGCTGGTGATCGGCCAGCGCAGCACGGGACCCAGGCCCAGTTCGTGCGCGATGCTGTAGGCCAGCGTGGACTTCCCGGTGCCGGGCTTGCCCGTCACCAGCAGCGGCCTGCGCAGGTACAGCGCCGCGTTGACGATCTCCACCACCTCGGGGTCGGCCCGGTAGCTGGCGGCCCGCTCCCGCTCGCCCAGCCGGCGACCGCCCGAGCTGTCCGCGCCCAGCACCGGGTCCACCAGCGGGCCGCCGCCGAACTCCCGCCAGCGCGGTGGGGGCGGCAGCCGCTTGATCCCGTCGTGCGGCTCGCCGGTACCCCGGTAGATGAGCCAGTCCTGGTCCCCAGTCACGGCGTGGATCCTCCGCTCGCGGTCGGTGCGGACAGCCCGAGGTCGGGCTCGGGCAGACGGGACGGGTCGTCCCAGAGCAGGCTCAGGTGGTGGCCGCAGTGGTCCGCGCCGCCGAGACCCGCTTCCTGGCGGGCGCGCAGCGCGTGGTCGGGCAGCCGCAGCAGGGAGCCGCCGGTGAGCAGCTCCACCGCCTGCTCGTGGCCGCCCGCGCCGTGGTCCTCGCGGCACCACAGCGCCACCGGGGTGCCCGCGAAGATCGCGGCGCCGAGCACCGAGTCGGCGCTCTGGTGCTCCGGTGTCGGGGTCCGGTCCCAGGCCAGGCAGACCGGCTGTTCCCCGGCCAGTTCGCGGAACAAGCGCGCTGGGTCGGCGCCTTCCTCTTCGCCGACCCAGCGCACGCCTTCCCCCGGTCGCTGCCCGCTCTGCTCCTGCAACCAGCGCCACTTCGCCCGCCACTGGGCGCGCAGCGAGAGCGAGCGGTTGCGCAGCCGCTCCAGGCTGCGCACCACGACCGGGAAGTCCACACCGACCTCGCGGCGGAACGGGCTGTCCGAACTGATCAACCAGTTGTCCACCGGGGCCACCAGCAGCCGGTGCGGCAGGATGAACTCCACGGTGAGGTCCGCCTCGGCGGCGGGCAGCCGCTCCCCGCAGTCCAGCAGCAGGCGGTCGATCACGTCCGGGATCTCGGACAGCTCGTAGGTGCGGTCCTCGCGGAACAGGCTCTCGCAGGCGGTGTGGTCGAACCACAGCCAGACCGAGAGCTGGTACCGGTCGGGGTCCAGGCCGTCCTCCTCGACCTGCACCAGCAGCGCGGGACGGCCCGGCGGCTTCTCCACCCGCGAGTGGGCGCCCTCACGGGCCACCGCGAGCAGTTGCGGGGGCAGTTCGCAGCGGTGTGCCACGTCGGAGTTCCACTGGCGCAGGGCGGCCGCGGTGTAGCCGCCACCGTCCACGGCGCAGGCCACGTGCTCGACGAACACGAACAGCGGCGGCAGCTGACCCGGCGGGCACATGGTGTTGGCCAGCTCGTCGAGCACGGCCAGCAGGTCGGTGGGCGGCACGGTCAGCGGCGGTCCGATCGGGCCGACCGCGGCGCGGTGCAGCGCCAGCACGTCCACCTCGACGGTCAGCCCGGTGAGCAGGCGGCGCAATGCGGTGCGCTCGGCGGGCAGCAGCAGTTCCAGCGGCACGTGCAGCGCGATCAGGTCGGCGATCTCGTCCAGCAGATAGTGGCCGGGGCTCAGCGCGCGCACGGCCTCCAGCAGCTTGCGCAGCCCGCCGGGGTGCTCCTGGCACTGGTCGAGCAGCGCCAGCACGTAGCGGCGCACCGCGCTGTGGCTGGGCACGTAGAACTCCGGGCTGAGCCGTTCGCGCAGGTCGGACTCCAGCAGCGCGCGGACGTTGTCCTCCCACAACTCGTCCACACCCAACAGCAGATCGACCAGTTCGTCGCGCACCGGGATCGGCAGCCTCGGACGGCCGGCTCCGGTCACGCCCCCTCCTCCCCGCGCGCCCCCGTTGCGGCCAATGGCCACGCGCGCGTGCATGTCGCAAAAGGCTAACCGCAAGGCTTCCATTCGTGTGTGTCATATGACACATACGCCGGGGTCGTGCTGCGAACTTCGGGTGACAAATCGGGAATTGCGTGGACAGCCACGCTACGTTCCCAACCCGGCACAACGCGTTAACAGCGCCGCCCGAGCCGGCGCGCGGGTCACCTGGTGAAGGGGAAGCGGTGACCCGCGCGCCAACCAGCGGTTCACAGGCCGCGTGCGGTCGACCAATCCGCGTAGAACAGACCGAGGCCGAACAGGCAGCAGGTCGCCGACAACAACCAGAAGCGGATGATGACCGTGGTTTCCGGCCAGCCGCCGAGTTCGAAGTGGTGGTGGAATGGCGCCATTCGGAACAATCGTCGCCGACTCGTGCGGAACACCACGACCTGCAGGCCAACCGACAGGACCTCGACCACGAACAGGCCGCCGATGATGACCATCAGCAGCTCGGTGCGGCTGACCACGGACAACCCGGCGACCAGTCCGCCCAGCGCCAGCGAGCCCGTGTCGCCCATGAAGATCTTGGCCGGGGCCGCGTTCCACCACAGGAAGCCGACGCACCCCGCCATGGCCGCCGCGGCCACCACCGCCACGTCCAGCGGGTCGCGCACCTCGTAGCAGCCCGGCACCGACTTCAGGCAGGTGTTGTGGAACTGCCAGAACGAGATGATCACGTACGTGGCCAGCACCATCGCCGAGGTGCCCCCGGCCAGCCCGTCCAGGCCGTCGGTCAGGTTCACCGCGTTCGACCAGGCGCCGACCACGAGGTAGCAGAAGACCACGAAGCCGACCAGGCCGAAGGAGATCGTGCCCAGGTCGCGGATGAACGACAGGTCCAGCGAGGCCGGGGTCAGCCCGCGGTCGTCGGCGAAGCGCACCGCCAGCACCGCGAAGACCACCGCCGAGAGCAGCTGCCCGACCAGCTTCGCCGTCTTGTTCAGGCCCAGGTTGCGCTGCTTGCGGATCTTGATGAAGTCGTCCAGGAAGCCGACCAGCCCCAGCGAGGTGGTCAGCAGCAACAGCAGCAGCCCGGAGACCGTCGGCGGCTCGGCCGAGTCCGCCAGCAGCATCACCAGGTGCGCCGCCAGGTAGCCCGCCCACATCGCCACCAGGATCGCCACGCCGCCCATCGTGGGCGTGCCACGCTTGGACTTGTGGCTGCTCGGGCCCTCCTCGCGGATCTCCTGGCCAAAGCCCTGCCGCGAGAAGACCCTGATCAGGTAGGGCGTCAGCAGCACCGACACCACCAGTGCCACGACCGCGGCCACAGAA
This sequence comes from Kutzneria viridogrisea DSM 43870, assembly GCF_000525635.1. Taxonomy (NCBI): domain Bacteria; kingdom Bacillati; phylum Actinomycetota; class Actinomycetes; order Pseudonocardiales; family Pseudonocardiaceae; genus Kutzneria; species Kutzneria viridogrisea. Next base: position 3,263,638 of record NZ_CP007155.1, on the reverse strand, counting down.
GCCAGCCCCGCCGCCACGAAGACGTTGTTCATCGCCGGTGATCGTACTGAGCGGGCTCGGGCGACGGTGCGGTGTCGTGAAAGTGCCGTTTGCGACACTAGATGTCTTGAACGGCACTTTCACGACACCGCCCAGCGCCTGGGCAGGGGCCGGGCGCTGGGCGATCAGCCCGCCAGGACCAGCGGCCTGCGGGGGTACGGAATGGGCAGATCGGGTTCCTGCGGGCACGGACGTGGGTCGTGCTTCGACCTGGTCACGGGTGCCTCCCCTGTCGTGGACGACTGACCTCTTCCCCTACTCGTAATGTCGGAATCCCACGGGGCCACCTTGTGCGCGTGTACGCGAAGGGAGCAGCACGATCACCCGTCTCCAGCAACCCACCCGCCTGGCGGCCTCCTTCGGGTGGGCCGAACGGCGGCACGGCCCGTCGCGGCGGCGGCCAATCAGGTAGTCCGTGACCGGTCACGGACGGGTTCGGTCACCCGCGCCGGCGGCCCAGCCAGTGGCAGGCGCCCAGCGCGAGGAGCAGGACCGCCAGCGCGACGGCGCCCTGGCCAAGCAGGAACAGCGTGGCCGGGGGCCGGGTGGGGTCGAACAGCAGCTTGGCGGTGGGCCCGACGGGCGGCACGTCGTTGCTGACGATCAGCACCAGGCAGGCGCCCAGCACGGCGAGCAGGGACCAGCCGGTGGTGGGGATCAGCGGCCGGGAGCAGACCAGGCCCAGCGCCAGCCCGACGCACAGGCTGATCAGGTGCGCGACCAGGGCGACGGCCAGGTCCTCGAGCTGGTACGGGTGGTGGAAGTTGATCAGCGGTGGTACGGCGACGGCGAGCAGCACGAGCACGCCACCGCTCACGGCGCCCGCGCCGAGCAGGCCACCGAGCATGCGTGGCCAACCGCCCACGGCGGCGACGGTGATGCGCCGCTGCACGGGGTCCTCGTTGTTGGCCACGATCACGGTGAGCCAGGCGCACAGCGGGAACACCAGCAGCGTGGATACCCCATACACCGGCCGGGCGTTGCCGGGGTCCCCGCCGTAGAGCACCCCGATACACGCCGCGAACAGCACGAACGGCGGCACGAAGCGCTGGGAGCGCAGCAGGTCGGCAAGCAGGTAGCGGATCACGGCGTCACCGGCCGCACCGCGTGTACCCCGGGCAGCCTGCCCAACCGGTCGGCGGCCTCGGGTGTGCAGCGCACCAGCAGTTCCACCAGGTCCGCACCGTCCTCGGGCCACAGCAGGCCCGCACGCATCCGCAGCACGTGTGCCCCGGGCAGGGCGGCGGCCAGCCCGGTGTGGTCGGTCACCAGCGCGGTCGCCCCGTCGGCCACCGCCTCGGTCACCAGCTCGCCCAGCACCGCGCGGGCCGCCACGTCCAACCCGGCCCAGGGTTCGTCCAGCACGAGCAGTGAGCCGCGGACGAGCAGGGCGGTGGCGATGCCGAGCTTCTGGGCGTTGCCCTTGGACAGCTCCGAGGCGGGCGCGTCCAGGTCGCCGACGAATCCCAGGCGGTCCAGGACCTGCTCCTGGCCGCCGTGTGGCGCGCCTCTCATCCGCGCGAAGTGGCGCAGGTAGGCCCTTGGCGAGAGGCGGAGCTGATCGGGGAAGCGCTCGGGCAGGAAGGCCACCGAACGGGGCCGCCCGCGCACGGTCCCCCGGGTGGGCGACACGATGCCCGCGACCACCCTCAACAGGGTGGACTTGCCGCAGCCGTTCTCGCCGAGCAGCACCGTGAGCCGTCCCGGCGGCAGTTCGAGATCGATACCGCGCAGCACCTCTGGACCGCGCCCGTAGCGCTGGACCAGCCCGCTCACCGTGATCAAGGACACCCCTCCCCCGCGACCCATACTGCCAGAGCGCGGGACCCCACTTGAACCCGTATACAGGACAAGCGTACTGTTAAAGCAGCACGGGGCCCCGGCGGCGCACCCCACCAAGGTGCGCGACACTCGGACCCTGACATCCCGAACTGACCAGCGCCGTCGCACGATGGAGTTTGACGTGACTGCACCTGCGAGCAAGGACAGCTTCGGCGCCCGTGGCACGCTCACCGTTGGGGACGCCTCGTACGAGGTGTTCCGGCTGAGCGCAGTCGAGGGCGCGGAGCGCCTGCCGTACAGCCTGAAGATCCTGCTGGAGAACCTGCTGCGCACCGAGGACGGTGCGAACATCACCGCCGACCACGTGCGCGCACTGGCCAACTGGGACCCCTCGGCGGACCCGTCCACCGAGATCCAGTTCACCCCGGCCCGCGTGATCATGCAGGACTTCACCGGGGTGCCCTGCGTGGTCGACCTGGCCACCATGCGCGAGGCCGTCACCAGCCTCGGTGGCGACCCGTCCAAGGTCAACCCGCTGGCCCCCGCCGAGCTGGTCATCGACCACTCGGTGATCGCCGACATCTTCGGCCGCCCCGACGCCTTCGAGCGCAACGTGGACCTGGAGTACGAGCGCAACAAGGAGCGCTACCAGTTCCTGCGCTGGGGCCAGACCGCCTTCGACGAGTTCAAGGTGGTGCCGCCCGGCACCGGCATCGTGCACCAGGTCAACATCGAGCACCTGGCCCGCGTGGTGATGGTCCGCAACGGCCAGGCCTACCCGGACACCGTGGTCGGCACCGACAGCCACACCACGATGGTCAACGGCATCGGCGTGCTGGGCTGGGGCGTGGGCGGCATCGAGGCCGAGGCCGCCATGCTGGGCCAGCCGGTGTCCATGCTCATCCCGCGCGTGGTCGGCTTCAAGCTGCACGGCGAACTGCCCGCCGGGGCCACCGCCACCGACCTGGTGCTGACCATCACCGAGATGCTGCGCAAGCACGGCGTGGTCGGCAAGTTCGTGGAGTTCTACGGCTCGGGCGTGTCCGCGGTGCCGCTGGCCAACCGCGCCACCATCGGCAACATGAGCCCGGAGTTCGGCTCCACGGTCGGCATCTTCCCGATCGACGGCGAGACCGTCGACTACCTGAAGCTGACCGGCCGCAGCGCCGAGCAGGTCGCACTGGTCGAGGCGTACGCCAAGGAGCAGGGCCTGTGGCACGACCCCTCCGCCGAGGCGGTCTACTCCGAGAACCTGGAGCTGGACCTGTCCACGGTGGTGCCCTCCATCGCCGGGCCCAAGCGCCCGCAGGACCGCATCTCGCTGTCGGAGGCCAAGGAGCGCTTCCACCTCAACGTGCGTGACTACGTCAAGTACGACGAGGTGGACGAGGAGCTCAAGGAGTCCTTCCCGGCCAGCGACGCGCCCTCGCACAACTCCCGCGCCAACGGGGCCCGCCCGCACAAGCTCGTGCCGGTGACCCTGGAGGACGGCACGGAGACGACGCTGGACCACGGCCACGTGGGCATCGCGGCGATCACCTCCTGCACCAACACCTCCAACCCGTCCGTGATGATCGGCGCGGCCCTGCTGGCCAAGAACGCAGTGGAGCGCGGCCTGAACCGCAAGCCCTGGGTGAAGACCACCATGGCGCCCGGTTCCAAGGTCGTCATGGACTACTACGAGAAGGCCGGGCTGATCCCGTACCTGGAGAAGCTGGGCTTCCACCTGGTCGGCTACGGCTGCACCACCTGCATCGGCAACTCCGGCCCGCTGCCCGAGGAGATCTCGGCCGCGGTGCAGGACAACGACCTGACCATCGTGTCGGTGCTGTCGGGCAACCGGAACTTCGAGGGCCGGATCAACCCCGACGTCAAGATGAACTACCTGGCCAGCCCGCCGCTGGTGGTGGCCTACGCCCTCGCCGGCACGATGGACCTGGACCTGACCACCGAGCCCATCGGCACCGACACCGAGGGCAAGGACGTCTACCTGGCCGACATCTGGCCGTCCCCGCAGGACGTGGCCGAGGTCATCGCCACCGCGGTGACCGCCGAGATGTTCACCAAGGACTACGCCGACGTGTTCGCCGGTGACGAGCGCTGGCAGTCGCTGCCCACCCCCACCGGCAAGACCTTCGAGTGGGCCGCCGACTCCACCTATGTGCGCAAGCCCCCGTACTTCGAGGGCATGGGCCTGCGGCCGGAGCCGGTCACCGAGATCAGCGGTGCCCGCGTGCTGGCCCTGCTTGGCGACTCGGTCACCACCGACCACATCTCCCCGGCGGGCTCCATCAAGGCCGACTCGCCCGCGGGCAAGTACCTCACCGAGCACGGCATCGAGCGCAGGGACTTCAACTCCTACGGCTCGCGCCGCGGCAACCACGAGGTCATGATCCGCGGCACCTTCGCCAACATCCGGCTGAAGAACCTGCTGCTGGACGGCGTGGAGGGCGGGTTCACCCGCAACTTCCTGGCCGATGGCGAGCAGACCACCATCTTCGACGCCTCGGCGGCCTACCTCGCCGCCGGTGTGCCGCTGGTGGTGCTGGCGGGCAAGGAGTACGGCTCGGGTTCCTCCCGGGACTGGGCGGCCAAGGGCACCAGCCTGCTGGGCGTGCGCGCGGTGATCGCCGAGTCCTTCGAGCGCATCCACCGCTCCAACCTGATCGGCATGGGCGTGCTGCCGCTGCAGTTCCCGGCCGGTGAGAGCGCCAAGTCCCTGGGCCTGACCGGCACCGAGACCTTCGACTTCAGCGGCGTCACCGAGCTGAACGAGGGCCGCACCCCCGGCACCGTGAAGGTGACCGCCACCGGCACCGACGGCAAGGTCGTCGAGTTCGACGCCGTGGTGCGCATCGACACCCCCGGCGAGGCGGACTACTACCGCAACGGCGGCATCATGCAGTACGTGCTGCGCAAGATGGTCAACGGCTGAGTTCCACCAGGCCGCGTGAGCGGGGCCGTCCCGGCAGTGCCGGGGCGGCCCCGCCGTCTTTTCCAGGGACCTAGGTCACAACAACGGGATGAGTGCGTTGCTCCATTGTGAGCACTGTGAAAACAAGTCCGGGAAGTCACCGCTTCGGCGCACGCAAGGACTTGACCGGGCTCGATAGGCTGGCAATACGCAACACGAATCCCACAAACATGTCCTAGGAGTCTCTCGTGCAGTCCACGATCTCGGAGTTGATCGTCCACCTGCGGACCGAACACGGCCTGACACAGTACGAGCTGGCTGTTCAGTTGGCCGGTGTGTCAGACAACGACGCGATCACCCGCGAGGAGGTGTCGCGCTGGGAGCGGGGAAAGCGAATTCCCGGCCCGTACTGGCGGGGCTGGCTCAGCGAGGTGCTGGGCTACCCGAAGGACAAGTGGGAGTCGGCCGCCGTGAACGCACGTCGTTCTCGTCACATCGTGCCAAGGCAGCGTTCACACGACAGCGGGGCATGATTCGCGAAACAATTCAGAAACATAGCTCGAACGAATTGTCACCCAGCACACAGGTCCGGGCGTAACACAACGCCCCGCCACTCCGAACAGTCCCGGTGGCTGTGAGGAGTCGACATGAGACGTGCCGTTCTCGTCGGTATCGACGAGTACGAGATGGCGGCGCTGCGCCCAGTGACCAGGACGCTGGTGCGGGCCAAGCTGACCCAACTGTTCGCCAACGCACGGGACGCCGACCACCTTGGCAAGGTCACCGCGCCGAGCCTGTACCGCGAGGCGCCCCTGACCCCGCTCGGCCGCTACTTCTGGTCGCTGGCAAGCAAAAGGGCGCTGTGAGGGCCCGCTGGATCTCGTTCGGCCTCGTGCTCGCGGTGCTGGCCGCCCTCTCCTGGGTCAGCATGGCGGCGGCACCCCCGGTCGACCGGGACAACGCGATCGCCCCTGCCGCCCTGCTGGCCACCGACCAGGACGTGGCCGGTCTGCTGCCGGTGGCCGACCAGCCCGCACCGCACAGCCCGGACCAGTTGGGCAGCGACCCCGCGCGCGGCTACCGCTGCGAGGACGCCATGCGCACCTGGAACGACGGCAACCCGGACCACCGCTTCACGGTCCGCGTCGAGCGCTGCAACCCCTTCGGGCTGGCGGCACTGCACCAGCTCAACGTCAGCAACGAGTTCGCGGCACGGCACTTCAGGGTCGAACAACTGCCCGGCATCCCGTACGGGGTGGTCGGCAGCGGTCAGGTCAACGGCACCTGGCTGTCCCAGATCCTGTTCCGCAGGGGCGAGTTCACGGTCCAGGTCACCGTGGCCTCCTCGCAGCGAGCGGGCGCACCGCCCTCGCCCACCCTGCGCAGCCTGGCGCTGCTCCAGTGGCAGCGCACGCCGGGAACCCCTGGCAGGCCGGTGAAACCGGTCGACTCCACCGCCCAGCTCACCGAGTTCAGCACCGCCAGCTCGCTGCTGGCCTTCGGGCTGATCCTGTTCGTGCAACTGGTCGGCGTGCTGCGCAACCGCCGCCGAGGGCTGCGGGCCACCTCGGCCGCCCCGGCTGATCGCGAGGAGCTGGTCTGGCAGGACACCGGGCCGCGCGCGCGAAAACTGGCCCGTGACGCCAGGATCCGCTTCTGGACAACGATGATCGCGTTCCTGGTGGTGTTCGCGGTGCCGCTGGACCCGGTGGTCAAGGGGCTCGCCTTCGCCTTCCTGGCCTACCGGCTGGTGCTCGGCCGCCGGTACCAGCCGGGCAGCAGGCGGCTCTGGGGCAGGCACGCCGCCTCGCAGGTGAGCACCGGGCGCAACCGGCGGGCCGCCGCGCTCTGGTACTGCGCCGCCGTCGGGCTGCTCGTGCTGGCGATCATGGACGTGTTCTGTGTCGGGGTCGTGCTCCGGCTCATCGGCACCGACGCCATCGGCCCGGACCTGCGCTGGGACCCCACCGTGGTCGCCGACTCCACGGTGCTGCGCCCGCTGCGGCTCATGTCGGTTCCCGTGCTGGTCGCGGACCTGACCGTGGCCGCCGTGCTGCTCGCGCTGGCGATGAGCGCCTGCTACCGCCACGCACGACGGCTCGCGGCCCTGGACACCCGCGAGCGGCTGCGCACCGACAGCCGCGCGCCGATCATCTACCTGCGCAACTTCGCCGACGACGAGGTGACGGTCCGCACCAGCCCGCTGACCCGCAAGTCCGCGCTGGACAAGGTCGGCCTCCAGCAGTTCGAGCCCTTCGAGGAGGTGCTGGTCCGCTACCTGACCAGCTTCGGGCCGGTCACCGCGGTGAACAACCCCGAGCAGTCCCGGTCGCCGCTGGGCGCGGCACGGGAGTCGCTGTCACACGAGGACTGGCAGGACACGGTCAAGGAGCGGATCAGGGCCAGCGCCCTGATCGTGGTCAGCGCCGCACCGGCCACGATCACCGAGGGCCTGTCCTGGGAGTTGGAGACGATCGTCTCCTGCGCGGCGCTGGACCGCACGGTCTTCGTGCTGCCACCGCACCCCGGTGCCGAACTCCCCGCCCGGTGGGCGAACTTCCGCGCGATGGCCGCCCACCTGGACGTGCCGGAGGCGGCCGAGGAACACGTGGACCGACTCCTGCTGCTGCGCACCGACGGCAGCGGCCGGTGGACCGCCTGGCACGCCGACACCCGCGGCGACTGGGCCTACGCCGTGGGGCTCAGCGCCGCCGCCGAGCAGATCATGGCTTGACCGCCTGCAGGGTGTAGCTGGCGGCCAGCCGCTCTGGCCGGTCGGTCAGCCGCCACTCCCCCGCCTCGTCCACGCTCATCTGCCCGGGCAGGGCCTGCCAGGGCACGCTGTCGTGCTCCACCAAGCCCGTCAGCCGCAGGCCCGCCGCCAGCAGCGCGGTGATGATCTCGCCGAGCCCGTGGTTCCAGCTGTGCGTCACGGAGTTCGCCAGCGGCCGCTCGGTGTCCACATAGGTCTGCGGCTCGTCGAAGACCAGCGGCTCGGCGTGCTCGTAGTACGGGTAGCCCAGGGTCGGCTGCGGCTGGGTCTCGTCGATCGCCCACAGCACGGGGTGCCCCTCACGCAGGAACAACCGCCCGCCCGGTCGCAGCAGGTCGGCCACCACCCGCGCCCAGGGGTTGATCTCCGGCAACCAGCACAGCGCCCCGATGCCGGTGTAGACCAGGTCGAACCCGCCCGCCCCGAGGACCTCGACCGCCTGGTACAGCTCGCCTTCCCGGTAGTCGATCTCCGTGCCGGTGGCCGCGGCCAGCTCGCGCGCCCTGGCCAGGGCCGCACCGGAGCAGTCCAGGCCGCTCATGTGCGCGCCCAGCCTCGCCAGCGAGAGCGTGTCCGTGCCGATGTGGCACTGCAGGTGCACGCCCCGCAGGCCGCGCAGCTCACCGAGCCGGGGCCGGTCGAAGCGGACCACGTCGCTCAGGTGGTGCGGATCGGCCACGAAACGGGCGAACCCGTACCCCGCCGAGGCCGCGTGCAGGTCCGCCCGCTCGTCCCAGTTCGCCCTGTTGACAGCCACGTAGTCGCCCACCCGCACAGCCTCGCACGCCCCCGCCACCGATTTTCCCCGCGAGTCCCGCCCACGTGCACGCGAGTCCCGGCCTGGGGAGGGCGAGTCCCGGCCTGGGGAGGGCGAGTCCCGGCCCGGCGAACGCGAGTCCCGGTCTGGGGCCAGCGAGTCCCGCCCTCAGAAGCACGAGTCCCGCCCTGGGGGAGCACGAGTCCCGGCCTCAGAAGCGCGAGTCCCGGTCTGGGGCCTGCGAGTCCCGCTCTGGGAAGCGCGAACCCCGCCCTGGAACCAGCGAGTTCCGCCCTCAGACCTGCGAGCCCCGCCCCGGTGGAGGCGCTGCCCCCGCCACGCGCCAATGGGCGGGGTTCCTGGGATCGGTAGGCGGTTCGGCGGCCCCAGTCTGGTCGCGCGATGACCGAGACGCAGCGAGGAGCGAGCCGTGTACCGAACGCAGAAACCGTCCATCCGCCGCCGCGCCGGGCTGTCGCTGCTACTCCTCCCGCCACTGCTGTTCTGCTTCCTGTTCTTCGGCCTGTCCTACCTCGTCGCGCCCGAGCCTGACATCACCGTCCAGACCGGCATCGGATCAGCCACAGTGGACGGACGCGATCTCGTGCTGGTGCCCTACGAGCGGCATGGCCCGCGCGGCATGTTCCAGTTGATGACCGAGGACATGTTCCAGGTAAGGCTGGCCGCCACGGATCCGGCCACCGGCAAGGTGCGCTGGGACACCCAGTTGTCCGACCGACTGGTCTGGGAGGCGACGGTGTTGGCCGCGGGACAGCGCTACGCCTACCTCGCCACCGACTCCGGACTGGCCATTGTGGACATTCGTGACGGGTCGATCGCCGCCAGGGGCGACGGGGTGGCGGGCCTGGGCGGTTCCTTCGTTGCCAAGCGCTCGGCCTACGGGTACGACGCGCGGCGCCACCGGGTGGTGGCGATGAACGCCGACGGCACCATCCTGGCCATCCCGCTGGACACCTTGGTGGCGAAGCCGACCGAGGAGGACGCCACCACCTGGGCGAGCGCCCTGGCCCCCGACCGTGCGCGGATCACCTCGCCGGGGGCCACGGCCTCGCAGGCAACCCTGGGCTCCGGCGAACGCGTCGAGGTGCGGGCACGGCCAGCAGGCGCGCCCGGGCGCGTGCTGGTCCGCGTCACGGCTGACGGCCGGGCGATCCCGATCGGTGGCGCCGTGTTCCAGCAGGCGGCTGTCGTGGTCGACGGGCCGCGGGCGGTCGGAGACGGCGCCGGGAGCGTGCTGGTCGCGCACAACCGTTCCGTGAACGACACCGGTGCCGCGCTCAGCGCCGTCTCACTCGCGACCGGGGCGGTGACCGGCTCGCTCACCGTGGATTCCGCGCCCGCCAAGGCAATCGCGCTGCCCGGGGGAGGAACAGTGTTGGCAACGCGGGAAACCCTGGTCGTGCTCGGCGCTGACGGCCACCTCACGGCCTCGCGCATCGGGGCGACGGACTTCTTCGGCAACCCCACCTGAGGCTCGGGGTCTTGGCACCGGCGTGTGCACCCCAGGTCCGGGCTGACCGCTGGCACGAGTTCGTGTTGACCTTCGCGGGCTGATCAGCCTGCCAGCGCGGCCCGTACCCGCTCGACCGTATTGAAATCCCCGGCCCCGAACCGGTTCTTGGTGACGGCGAAGGTCCGGCCCGTCGCGGGGTCGAACTCGGCGTGGCTGCCGTTGGCGCCCGACCAGCCCAGGGCGCCGCCGATCACCGCGTAGCCGAGCGCGAGCCGCGCCGGGTTGCCGAAGACCTGGTCGGTGCCCTCGATGGCGACGGCACTGACCAGGTCCAGGGTCTCCGGCGTGAGTAGCCGCACGCCGTCCACCTCGCCCAGCAGCGCGGCGTACATGCGCGCGATGCCCCGCGCGGTGACGGTGCCGCCCGCGGGCACGTTGGCGGAGAGGAAGTCGGTGCGGTTGTACAGTTCCGCGCTCGGTTGCAGCGCGGGCGGCGCCGCCTTGAACAGCAGCGGCATGGCCTCGGTCAGCTGCCGGATCGTCGCCTCGTCCATCGGCGGACCGCCCGGCACCAGCCTGGCCAGGCGGGCCTGCTCGGCCGGTGGCACGGCGAAGTACAGCTCCTGGGACAGCCCGAGCGGGGCGGCGACCTCCTCCAGCAGCACCTGGTCGATCGGCTTGCCCGTGCCGCGCCGCACCAGCTCGCCCGCCAGGTAGCCGAAGGTGATGGCGTGGTAGCCCGTCCGGGTGCCGGGCTCCCACCACGGCTCCGCGTCGGCGAGGACCTCGCACATTCGCGCCCAGTCGGCCAGGTCCTCGGGCGTGGTGTCCGCGGGCAGCCCGGGAACGCCCACCGCGTGGGTGAGCACGTGCCGCACGGTCGCGGCCTGCTTGCCGTGCGCGCCGAACTCCGGCCACAGCTCGGTGACCGGCGTGTCGTAGCCGAAGACCCCGCGCTGCACCAGGATGTGCAGCACGGTGGCGGTCATGCCCTTGCCCGTCGAGGTGCTGAAGATCGGGGTGTCCGGGGTCATCGCCCGCCCGGTGGCCGGGTCGGCCAGACCGGCCACCGCGTCGACCACCAGCTCGCCGTGCTCGTAGACGGCCACCTGCACGCCGGTCTCCACGCCCTCGGCGACCAACTCGTCGATCGTGTCCTGAACGCTCATGTCAGGTCAGACCCGCGCGGCCACCGGAACTCATCGTTCAGGCCGTGGCGTTGGAGGTGCGCAGGAAGCGGACCAGGTCCTCGGTGCCGTAGCCGAGCAGCCGCGCGCGGTAGGAGGCCATCAGCAGGAGCTGGCCGACTATGGTGGCGCCGAACCCGTCCCGTCCGTCGGTGGACCACTCCCAGAGCTTCTCGATGCCCAGGTCGGTCATGGTGATGCCGTGCTCGTCGAGCACCTCCTTGCAGACCTCGGCCACGGCGTCCAGCAGGGTGTCGGCGGTCCGGGTGCAGCGCAGCCCGAACAGGCCGTCGCAGTCGAAGGGCTCGCAACCCGGCGGGGGCGCGGCCTTGATCGGTTCGAAGCGTGGGTCGGTGAACCTGGGCTCCGGCCGGTCGTAGGTGACCGCCAGCACCATGAACTCGTGTTGTCCCGCCACGGCCTGCTCCCTGCTGTCTGCCAGCGAGCATGGCACAAGCGGCGCGGAGGCGCGGGACGGTGGCGCCTCCGCGCCAGAGCGGGACTCGCGGCCCCCTGGGCGGGACTCACGGGCCCCAGAGCGGGACTCGCGGGTGGGTTAGCGGGGTTCGAGCAGGAAGACGCGGATCGTGCGGTGGCTGGCCCGGTCGGCGTAGGCGTCGTAGGCGGGCCAGTACTCGGCCACCTGCTGCCAGACCCGCTCACGCTCGGCTCCTGCCAGCAGCCGCCCGCGCACCGGCACCGCCCGGCCGCCGACCGAGGCCTCCGCCTCCGGCTTGGCCAGCAGGTTCGCCGACCACGCCGGGTGCTTCTCCCCGCCCCAGTTGGAGCCGATCACCACGTAGCCCCCGCCGTGCTCCACGTAGAGCAGCGGGACCTGGCGCGGCTGGCCGCTGCTGCGACCGGTGGTGGTCAGCAGCAGGGTGCGCAGACCCACGGCGTTGCCCACGCCGAACCGGCCACCGCTCAGCCGCAGCAGCGCGCGGTCCAGCGGCACCACGACCTTGCCGAACACGGCGAAGCCCTTGGTCTTGCCCACACCCGAGAACAGTCCTCGCAAGCCAGCCATGCCCGCAGCCTACCGAGCAGTAGCCAGGGACACGGCGAAGCGCCCCTCGGTGTCGGTCCACCAGTGCGCGAGCTCGAAACCGGCCTCGGCCAGCTCCTGCTCCACCCGCTCGCGGCGGAACTTCGCGGAGACCTCGGTGCGCAGCTCCTCACCGGCGGCGAACCGCACCTCCACCCCGGCACCGGGCAGCCCGACCGTCATGGCGCGGGTGGCCCGCAGCCGCATCTCGATCCACTCCTGCTCGGCGTCCCACACCGCCACGTGCTCGAACGCCTCGGGCTCGAAGTCGGCGTCCAGCTCGCGGTTGACCACCCGCAGCACGTTGCGGTTGAACTCCGCGGTCACGCCCTGCGCGTCGTCGTAGGCCTCGACCAGCACCTGCCGGTCCTTGACCAGGTCGGTGCCCAGCAGCAGCCACTCCCCCGGCCCCAGCAGCTCACGCACCGCGCCGAAGAACTTGCCGCGCTCGCCGGGCAGCAGGTTGCCGATCGTGCCGCCGAGGAAGGCCACCAGCCGGGGCTCGTCCCCGGGCAGCAGCGAGAGGTGCTCGGTGAAGTCCCCGGCCACCCCGTGCACCAGCAGCCCGGGGTACTGCTCGACGATGGACCGCGCGGCGGCGCTCAGCGCGCTGATCGACACGTCCATGGGCACGAACTTCTTCAGCGTGCCGCCCGCGAGCAGCGCGTCCAGCAGCGCGCGGGTCTTCTCCGAGGAGCCCGAGCCCAGTTCCACCAGGGTCGCCGCCCCGGTGACCGCGGCGATCTCCGGGGCCCTGGCCAGCAGCACCTCGCGCTCGGCCCGCGTCGGGTAGTACTCGGGCAGCTCCGTGATGCGCTCGAACAGCTCGCTGCCGGTGGCGTCGTAGAACCACTTGGGCGGCAGGGTCTTGCGGGGCCCCGACAGCCCGGCCCTGACGTCGGCGCGCAGGGCACGCGCCATGTGGTCGGCGCTGAGGTGGTTGTCCAGCACGGGATTGGTCATCAGTCCTGCCGTCCTGTGTCCGGTGCGTCCAGTGGCCTTATGTCCACAGTGGACGTCGTGGCGATCACGATGCTGCGGTCGGGAACGGCGACCCAGGTGGGGTCGTCATCGGTGGGTTCGGAGGCGACGGTGACCGCCCCCGCCGAAGGCCGCACCGACAGCGCGTGCGACCAGGTCGTGGCGACGAGCAGTTCCTCGTTGCCCAGCAACAGGTTCAGCCGTGATCCGGGGGCGGCTGCGGCCACCTCCAGCAGCACGGCGGCAATGGCGTCCACCGGGCCCTGCCCGGCGCGCAGCCGGTGGCGCACCAGCGCCCAGAGCAGGGCCGCGTCGGTGGGCGCGTCCAGGGTGAGCAGGTCGGCCACCGGCAGCCGCTGCGCGAGCAGCTCCACCGAGGTCGGCCAGCCGCGGACCACCCCGTTGTGGCTGAACAGCCAGCGGCCCTCGGTGAACGGGGCGCAGGCCGTCTCCACCACCGGCATGCCGACGGTGGCCGAGCGCACGGCGGCGACCACGGCGGTGGCCGACACCGCCCCCGCCAGGCTGGCGAAGGCCGTGTCGGACCACATCGTGGCCGCGGACCGGTAGCGGACCGGCTCACCACTGTCCCCGGTGAACCAGCCCGCCCCGAACCCGTCGGCGTTGATCGTCCCGCCGCGGCGCATGTCCCGAGGAGCCCACGACTGGCGCAGCAGCGAGTGCGGCGGGTCGAGCAGCAGCTCGGACAAGGGCACGGCGGGGCCCAGGTAACCCAGGTGGCGGCACACCGGGACTAGTGCCCCAGCCCCGGGTCGGCGTCACGGGCACACCGGAACCCGGCGAAGATCTGCCGCCGGATCGGGTGGTCCCAGTTGCGGAAGGTGCCGCGCACCGCCGCCTCGTCGGTGCCGAAGGAGCCACCGCGCAGCATCTTGTAGTCCCCGCCGAAGAACACCTCCGAGTACTCCCGGTACGGGAACGCCCGGAAACCCGGGTACGGCCGGAAGTCGGAGCTGGTCCACTCCCAGACGTCCCCGATCAGCTGGCGCACCCCCAGCGGGGAGGCGCCCAGCGGGTACGCGCCGACCGGGGCCGGGCGCAGGTGGCGCTGGCCGAGGTTGGCGTGCTCCGGGGTCGGGTCCTCGTCACCCCACGGGAAGCGCCGGGACCGGCCGGTGGCCGGGTCGAAGCGGGCCGCCTTCTCCCACTCCGCCTCGGTGGGCAGCCGCTTGCCCGCCCAGGCCGCGAACGCCGCCGCCTCGTGGTAGCAGACGTGCACCACCGGCTCGTCCACCGGGACCGGCTCCACCACCCCGAACCGGGTGCGCAGCCAGCCGCCGTCGCTGTCGCGGTGCCAGAAGCGCGGCGCGACCAGGCCCGCGCCCTGCCGGTGGGACCAGCCGATCTCGCTCCACAGCTCCGGGCGCTCGTAGCCGCCGTCGGCGATGAACGCCAGGTACGCCCCGTTGCTGACCGGGGTCGTGTCGATGTGGAACGCCTCGACCAGCACCTGGTGGGAGGGCCGCTCGTTGTCCAGCGCCCAGGGCTCGGCGTCGGTGCCCATGGTGAACGGGCCGCCGGGCACCAGCACCTCGGCGGGCAGCCGGTCACCGGGCGCGGCCGGTGGCGGTGGTGCGTGCAGCACCGGCGAGCCCACCCGCAGCTGGTGGGTGGCCAGCATCGTCTCGTCGTGCTGCTGCTCGTGCTGGGCGATCATGCCGAAGGCGAACCCGTTGTCCAGCAACGGCCTGCCCTCCAGCGGGGTGCGCTCCAGCACGTCGAGCACCTTGTCGCGGACCTCGCGCACGTAGCCGCGGGCCTGCGCCGGGTCGAGCAGCGGCAGTGCGGGGCGGTCGGCCCTGGCGTGTTGGAAGGCGTCGTAGAGCTCGTCGATGTCGCAGCGCACCGGCTCCCGGCCGCCGACGTCGCGCACCAGCCAGAGCTCCTCCTGGTTGCCGATGTGGGCCAGGTCCCACACCAGCGGGGACATCAGCTTGGAGTGCTGGCGCACCAGGTCCTCGTCGTCCACCGAGTCGGTCAGCAGCACGCTGCGGGCCCGGGAGCGTTCCAGCGCCTGCGCGATGTGCTCGCGCAGCTTCTCCTCGGTGGTCAGGTCGAACGTCGTCACCGCAGGTCACCTCCGTGCGGGGCAGGGACGGCAGCCAGTCGCCGGTCCAGGCTGCGGGTCACCTCGTCGTGCAAGTCAGTGGGCAGGCCGAGCCGGGGCAACGACCGCAGCCCCAGGTCCAGCACCGCACGGGCGGCCCCGGCGACCCTCGGGTCGGCCGTGCCGACCCGGGCCGCGTGCAGCCAGCGCCCGACGGCGGGCTGCGCGGCGGCCAGCGCCTCGTCCACCACCCGCTCGTCCTCGAACAGGGCGATGAGCAGCGCCACCGGGGCCATCCAGTCCTGGGGCGGCTGCGAGTCCAGGTAGCGGACCTCGAAGTAGCCCCGTGGCCGGATCGGGGTGAACATCGTGCTCAGGTGGTAGTCCATGTCCTCGGTGGTCGGCACGCCCGGCAGCGCGCCGCCGATCCACTCCGCGAAGGTCACCCTGGGCGGGGCGGTCCAGTCCGGGCCGCCGTGGCGCCAGCAGATCAGCGGGGTGTCCAGCACCCTGGCGGCCCACTCGGCCGCCGGGTCCCCGCTGACCGCCCCGCGCCGGGTGCGCGCGGGCTCGGTGCCCAGGACCGCACGCGTGCGCGCGGACACCCACGGGGTGGACCGCCCGCCCAGTCGCGCGGAGTTGGCGAACACCGCCAGCAGCACCGGCCC
Source organism: Kutzneria viridogrisea DSM 43870 (assembly GCF_000525635.1). Taxonomy (NCBI): domain Bacteria; kingdom Bacillati; phylum Actinomycetota; class Actinomycetes; order Pseudonocardiales; family Pseudonocardiaceae; genus Kutzneria; species Kutzneria viridogrisea. The sequence goes on along the minus strand of NZ_CP007155.1, from coordinate 3,247,950 downwards.
CAGTGCGTGCAGCGCCGCCCACCGGGTGGCCACCCGGTCGCGCTCGCCCATGTCCAGGCAGACCTGGAGCCCGGCGGTGCTGCACATCATGGTGATGCCGTCGCTGCCGAACCGGTCGAACCTGGCCTGCATCGCCGCGTAGCGCGGGGTGTTCAGCACCCTGCGCGGCGGGCGGTGCGCGTCGGTGCCGCCCGGGCCCAGTTCCAGGCCGGCGGCGGTGAGCAGTTCGGTGAGGTGGGAGATGTCGGAGGAGGTGGAGACGAGCAGGTCGGTCGCGTTGGACCGCGGTGGACTGGAGATCTCCACCTGGCCACCTGGCTCAACGGTGACAGGGGAACCACCGCGAAGCGGCAGGTTCGGGCTGTCTTGTCGGAGCGTGGCCGGGGCGTGTGGCCCCAATGCAGTTGTCAGGATCTCGGCCGTGATGGGCCGACATCGGTCATCACTGTGGTGCACCGTCCACTCGATCTCGGTGCCGACAGCTCTCGGTGGCCCGTGCTTGAAGCACACCGAGGCCACGTACGCCTCGGCGCTGGCACGGTCCCGGAGTAAGTCGGGAGCCGGATCGGTGGCGGTCGCCTCACTCAGTGTGGTCACTTTCGCCACCCCTTGTAGTCGAATCGCCGTGCGACCGACGCTACACGCGGGGTCTGACAAGTGCACCGCGAAGAACGGGTGACGAACCGCTTACGAACGCTTCCCTGACGACTCGACGGCGTACCGCAGCAGGACGACGCCGTTGCCGAAGACCCGGGTGCCGAGCAGCCGGAGGTCCGTCCTGTCCGCACCTGGTCGGAACAGCGGCCTGCCGCGGCCGAGCAGGACGGGGTGCACGTAGACCCGGTACTCGTCGACCAGGCCGTGCGCGCGGAAGGACGCACCGAGATCCGCCCCGCCGACCACCATGTCACCGCCCGGCAGCGCCTTGAGTTCCTGGACCTGTGCCACGTCGAGCTCGCGCAGGATCGTGGTGTTCCAGTCGGCGTGCCGCAGGGTCCGCGAGTACACGTACTTGGGCATGTTCCGCCAGATGCGCGCGAACTCCGCCTCCGGAGCGCTTGCCGCCGGGTCCTCGTCGGCGGTCGGCCAGTACGCGGCCATCAGCTCGTGGGTGACCCGCCCGTCCAGGAAGGCGCTCATCGCGGCGAGTTCCTCGTTGAAGTGGCCGTGCAGCTCCTCGTCGACCAGGTGCCAGTCCAGTTCGCGGTCCGGCCCCTCGAAGAAGCCGTCCAGCGAGACCGAGCTCATCACGATGACGCGCCGCATCCCCGCAGGCTAGCCCTAACCGACCCCGAGCACCCGTTCGAAGGCCGCGATCGCCTCCTCGGAGGTGCCGACGAACTGCGCCTTCATCGAACGGCCACCGATGTTGACGATCAGCTCACCGGTCCCGTCCTGACCGGGGGGCAACAGGTAGGCGCTGTCGGTGCCGGGGATCTGCGTCTGCTGGATGCCCGGGATGTCCGAACCGATGTCGACCGCCGGGATGACGCCCACCAGCAACTGCCACTGCCCCTTCAGGTAGACGCACACCACCGAGCCCGGCATCTTCTTCTCCAGCAACGGTTCTCTGCCGTCGAAGGTGCCGAAGAACGGGTCGGTGGGGCAGTCTGCCGGGAGCACGCCCTTGCGCTGGCCAGCGGTTGTGGTGGCGGTTGTGCTGGCGGTCTGCGGGGTTGTCGTCGACCGCGTCGGCAGCGCCCCGGACTGGCTCGCGGGCTTGAGGCTGGTGACGGCGAAGAACCCGCCGAGCAGCACACCCGCCGCGACCAGGCCCGCGACGGCGAGCTTGGCGCCGAGCCCGAACCCCGCCTTGGCCGCCGTCGTGGCGGGAACGGCGGGGGTACCCGTGACGGGCGCCTGGCTCGCGGCGCTGGCCGTGCCGCTGACCTGGACCGTGCCGAGGTGGCCGAGCAGCGAGGCGGTCTGCTGGGCCAGCGCGGCCTGCGCGGTGTTGCCCAGCTCGGTCCAGAGCGCGACCGCCGTCGCGATGGCCGCCGCCGCGACGACCCGCTTGCCGGTGACCAGCGCGTGCACCCCGCCCTCGTGGGTCAGGTAGGCCAGGGTCGCGCGGTCCCCGGCCAGCTCCGCGGCGGCCCGGCCCCGGTCGAGGATCTGCTCCCAGGCGCCCAGCCGCGCGGAGCAGGCCGCGACCGGGGCGAGGGCCCTGGCCAGCAGCGCGCCGAGATCGGGGCGGCCCAGCCGGACCGAGGCGTCGATGCAGCCGGTGATCAGCGTGGCGTTCGCGGCGATCAGCGCGGGCGGCAGTTGGCGGCAGCACTCGCGCAGCCGCCCGACGATCCACTCCAGCTGGCCGATGCCGCCCACCAGGTCCGCACGCACACCGGGCGCGAGCCCCCAGCCCCGCTCGGACACGAGGACCACGCCGTGCGCGGTCACCTCGCCGAGCGTGGCGTTGAGCAGACCCGGGTCGCTGACGAGCCAGGGCACCAGCGCCTCCGACACAGGCGCGTCGGCCAGTGCCAGCACCGACACGAGTTCGCGGGCCGGTGCGGTCAACCCAGCGAGCACTCGCGGCAGGAGCTCCGCCAACTCGGCGGCCAGGGGCAGCACGAGTGCGCCGTCCGGACCTGGTCGGGCGCTCGCGGCGGCGCGGAGCAGCAGCAACGGCGAGCCGTCCGCGGCACGCCACAACTGAGCGAGGTCAAGCAGTTCGTGCTCGGCGAGCGAGCGGTTCAGCACGGCGCCCAGCAGTGCGCAGGCCGGTTCCCAAGCCAGGCCGGACAGTTCCTGCGCGTACCCGTCCGTCCACAGTGCACGCCGTACCGAGGTGAAGGCCACTGCCGCGTCGGGGATCCCGTCGAGCAGTTCCTCGCGCTGCTCGGCCGTCAGCTCCAGGTCGTCGACCAGCACCAGGACGTCCACACCGGACATGAGCCGCCGCAACTCCACAGTGGACGGTTGGTAGCCCGCGGTGTCGTAGCACGCCTCGAACACGTCCTGGAGCAGGTCCGGCACACCCCGGTGGGCCGCCGACAGGAACACCACGGACCGGCCTAATCCAGCGATGTCCCCTGCGGCGTAACGGAAAAGCGTGCTCTTGCCCACGCCGGGCGGGCCGTGCAACTGCACCAGCCGAGCTGCCTGCAACGCCCCGCGCAGCGCATCCAGGTCCTGTTCCCGGCCGATCGGCCGCGCGGGATGGCGTGGCAGCAAGCTGATCGCCGGGCGGCGCACCGGCTGTGGGCGCTGCGCGGGCAGTGTCAGGCTGACCACCGACTGCTCCGCCCACACCGTGATGTTGTGGTCCCCCACCACGAGTTGGCCGACCACGTCCCCGCCGACGTGCACGTCCACCGGGATCAGCCGAGCCTGCGGGTGAACTCGGCGGCCAACTGCTCCCCGCCCGCCGCGACCAGCTTGGCCACCACCGGCCCCAGCACGACCTTGTTCAGCGCGCCGAGGAACTGCGGGAGCCTGCGCCGGAACCAGCCCTGCACGTGTTCCACGGTGGGCAGGTCCACCTCGCCCCCGGTGAGGGCCTCGTCGAGTTCGTCGATCTTCTGCGCGGCCGCGGGGACCAGTGCCCGCAGCTCGGCCAGTTCGGTACGCAGCCGGGCGAGGTCCTGCTCGGTCACCGGCTCCGAGGAGCGGACCTGGACGTTGTTGTCACCAACGCTGACCTGACCGCTCACGTCCCCGCCGATGTGCACGTGGTACCCGCCGTGCCCGTGGGTCATCTTCGCTCCTGTGGCAGCACAGCCGGAGATTTGTCCCCCACAGGTTCGGGGCCGCATTTGTCCCCGTTAGCCGGGTGCGTCGAGGTCCACCCGTCCGGACCAGTGCGGGGCGGCCGATCGGGCCCGGCCGCCCCGCGTTCCGGTCAGCCCGCCGAGGCGTTGGACTTGGCGGTCAGCCTGGTGCTGGTGGTGGACGCGCCCTTGATGGCGCTCTCGATCTGCGCCATGGTCGAGCTCGCGCTCAGACCGGGCACCGTGGCGGTGTTCAGCGCGTACAGGGTGAAGCTGTACGGGTGCGAGGAACCGCCGGGACACGGGCCGAAGAACTTCTGCGCGTCGGCCCCGCTGCCCATGGCCTTCTGCTTGGCCCCGCCGCCACCGGGCACGGAGTAGCCCGCGCCGAGCCCCTCGGGCAGCGAGCCGGTGGCCGCCGGGATGTCCCAGATCGCCCAGTGCAGCTTGTTGCCGTTGTTCGCGGTGTCGGCGAACACGATGGCGTAGCCCTTGGCACCGGCCGAGGCGCCCCAGGTCAGCGGCGGCGAGGTGTCCTGCCCGGCCTTGCCGTCACCGGCGCAGGTGTACTTGGCGGGCACGGTGGCCCCCTCGCCGAACGCGGGGCTGCTCAGCTTGAACGCACCGGGCGTGTTGCCGCCGGGGAACTTCAGCCGCACGATCACGTTGTCCAGGGTGCTCGGGCTGCCGCCGTTCTTGTCGTCGTTGGTGGAGGACAGCCACAGGCCGCCGTCCGGGGTCCTCACCACCGTGCGCAGGCGGCCCCACTTGCCCGCGAACACCGACTTGGGCGTGTCCGTGCCGGTACCCGAGGAGTTGATCTTCGCCACGTACAGCCGCTCACCGGTCACCGCGGCCACGTAGATCCAGTCGTTGACGATCTCGATGGCGCTGGGCCCGCCCTGCGAGGTGGACCAGGTCTGCTTGGGCGCCACGTAGCCAGCGCAGTTGCCCTGCGTGCCCTCGCAGCTGGGCCAGCCGAAGTTGCCGCCCTTCTGGATCAGGTTCAGCTCGTCCTGGCTGTTCTCGCCGAACTCGGTCTCCCACAGCTGGCCCCGGGAGTCCCAGGCCAGTCCCTGCGGGTTGCGGTGGCCCATGCTCCACACGTACCGGGCGTTGCCCCCGCTGGAGTAGAACGGGTTGTCGGTGGGCGCGGAGCCGTCCGGGTTGAGCCGCAGCACCTTGCCGTTGAGCGAGTTCTTGTTCTGCGCGTTGGCGCTGTTCTTGGCGTCACCTGCGGTGGCGTAGAGCTTGCCGTCCGGCCCGAAGCGCAGCCGCCCGCCGTTGTGGTACCGGTTCTTGGCGATGCCGGTGAGCACCGGCGTGCTGGTGGTGGACAGCTTGCCGTTGTCGTAGGTCATCTTCACGATGCGGTTGTCATCGGCGGCGGTGTGGTCGACGTAGATGGTGTGGTCGGTGGCGAAGTGCGGGGAGACCGCCAGCCCCATCACGCCGCCCTCGCCGTTGGTGGTCACCGCCCCGGGCACCTTGCCCAGCACGGTCTTCTGCCCGTCCGCGGTGACCCGCACGATCTCGAACCGGTCCCGCTCGGCCACCAGCGCCGAGCCGTCCGGCAGGAAGTCGATGCCCCAGGGCAGGTCCAGCTTGGTGATGTCCCTGTCGTACTCGGGAATGCCGCCCGCGCCGGTGCCGCCGCCGGTGGTCTTCACCGTGACCGCGTTGCTGGCGGCGGAGTTGTTGCCGTTGGGGTCGCGGGCCTTGACCGTGAAGGTGTAGTCGGTGCTGGGCGCCAGGTCGGTCACGGTGGTGTCGGTGGAGCTGGTCGACGCCACCTTGCCGCTGCCCTGGTACACGTCGTAGCCCGCGATCACGCCGCCGTCGTCGGTGGAGGCGTTCCACGCCAACGACACGCTGTTGGCCGTGACCCCGGTGCTGCGCAGGTCGCCCGGGGCGCTGGGCGGGGTCTTGTCGTTGCTGGGCGGGGTGGTGAACTGCACGACGTTGCTCTGCTGCGAGGCGTTGCCCGCGGCGTCGAAGGCGCCCACCGAGATGTCGTAGGCGGTGTTGGGCGTCAGCGTGGTGACGGTGGTGGTCAGCGTGGCGCCGTCCACGGTCTTGAGCACGTTGCCGCCGCGGTTGACCTCGTAGCGCACGACCCCGGTGTCGTCGGTGGCCGCCTGCCAGGTGAAGGTCGCGGAGTTGGGGCCGATGTCACTGACGACGAGGTTGCGCGGGGCGGTCGGCGGGGTGCTGTCCCCGGAGCCGGTGGTGACGGTGAGCTTGTCCAGGTTCGGCCCGCCCTCGGCCCCGGTGGCCGCGGCACGCACCTTGTTGGCGCCCGCCTTGAGGTTGACGGTGGTGGTGGCGACCTGCCAGTTCGTCCAGTCACCCGTTCCGGGGAAGGCCAGGTTGCTGGTGGCGGTGGTGCCGTTCACGGTGACGTCCACCGGGCGGTTGGCCCCGGTGCCGTTGGCGAAGCGGAAGTCCAGCCGGGCGCTGCCGGCCTGCGCGGAGTTCACGGTGAACTCGACGTAGCTACCGGCCACGTTGTCGTAGTTGACGAACCCGGTCCCGGAGTAGCCGGCGTGGTTGGACTCCACCACTCCCTTCGAGATCGTCGCGTTCTCTGCCTCGTACTCGGCACTGGCCGCGTGTGCGGCGGGCGCCACGGCGAAGGCCGTCGCCGCGCTGATCGCGCAGGCCAGGGCCACTCGCCATCGGGGTGGTACGGGGGATGCCACGATGCCTCCCAGCTGGGTCGCAGGGTGCGGCGGCGGAGGGATTAGGGAACTTTCCTAACCGTACGAGGAATCAGAGCATTGCCCTGGTTGCGCCGTCAAGCCCGGAAAGGCCTTGCTTTCAGTCGTCACTGAAGTCACAGTATATGATGTCCACCACGTGAGGTATGCAATCCGTACGTACGGATTGCCAGTCCACGCCCTGAGCTGCGAGGATTGTCTGATGCCCCGCGTCAGCCAGGACCACCTCGACGCCCGCCGCAGACAGATCCTCGACGGCGCGCGTTCGTGCTTCGCACGCCACGGCTACGAGGGTGCCACGGTGCGGCGACTGGAAGAAGCCACGGGCCTGTCCCGGGGCGCGATCTTCCACCACTTCCGCGACAAGGAGTCGCTGTTCCTCGCGCTGGCCGAGGACGACGCGGTGCGCATGGCCGAGGTGGTCGCCGAGCAGGGCCTGGTGCAGGTCATGCGCGACCTGCTCGGCGGACGGGGCGAGGGCGAGGAGCACCCCGCCGACTGGCTGGGCACCCGGCTGGAGGTCTCCCGGCGGCTGCGCACCGACCCGGACTTCCGGGCCCGCTGGGCCGAGCGCTCCCAGCAGCTGACCGAGGCCACCAAGGAGCGGCTGCGCCGCCAGCGGGAGGCTGGCAAGCTGCGCGACGACGTCGAGGTGGAGGTCCTGGCCGACTTCCTGGAACTGGTCCTGGAGGGCCTGGTGTCCCACCTGGCCATGGGCCTGCCCGCCGACGACCTGGAGCCGGTGCTGGACCTGGTCGAGGAGACCGTGCGCCGCCACCGCAGGACGAGCTGATCGGTCACGGCGGTCAGGCCGTGACCCCGAAGGCGCCCAGCAAGGACCTGTTGCCCTCGTCCGGGTTCCTGATCTCGCACTGGCCGGGCTCCTGGCCGAGGAGGCCGGGCTGGCGGCCAGCGACCCCGAACTCAGGATCGCGGCCGCGCAGCTCGTGCTGGACCACCTGCGGTCCCGCCCCAAGTCCAGGCAGCTCGCTGCGCATGGTCGACGAGGGAATCGGCGACTACGCGCGCCGCCAGCTGTGATCAGCACATCGTCGTGAAGGAATCATGCCACGTCACGTACTGCTGGCTGCTCCAGCCACTCACACCGGTGCTGTTGTCCGTGAGGTACACCCACAGGTCGCCACCACCCGGGCGGCTGTAGCAGTGCACCGTGACTGAGTGGTTCTGCTAGCCAAGCCCCAGCGAGGCGCACGAGGTCGAGTCCCCACTGCGAATGTTCACGCCATCACCCTGGAACCAGGCGCTGAGGCGCGCGTCGTTGGCGGGCTGCCAGCCACAGTTCGCGGGCGTGGCCGTACCGTGCGGCTGGGCAGCGGTGGCCAAGGCCTGACCACCCAGAACAGTCAGTACCGCGGTCATGATGACAAGAACTGAGAAACGCTTGGCGCGCATCAGGATCTCCCCCACTGAAGTCGAACCTCTCGTTCGTGACCTCGTGAGGAGCAAGCGCCGCAGATGGCGCGGTGGTACCACAAAAAGGTTTCTCGCACGGTGCTGTGCCCCCCTGGAGGGCACAGTCCACACCTAACGCGGTTCCATGCGCAGCACGGCGGTGGTGTCGGCGTGCTGGGCGATGACCTCCACCGGGGAGCCGGAGGGGAACGGCCAGTGCGCCGACTCGCGGCCAAGCTTGGCCAGGTAGGTGGCGATGACCCGGGCGCCCTCCTGGGCACCGGCCAGTTCCGTGCGGTACTCGCCCTCCCCCTCCACGGTGCAGCCGCCCGCGGCGAGCACGTTGCGCACCCAGTCGCGGGTCCGCACCGGGGCGCACAGGTAGCGGGCCCCGTCCAACTGGGTGATCGCGAGCGGGAAGGGCCGGGGCTCGCCGGTGACCCGGCCGGGCACGCTGAGCACCCGCAGCACGTAGGTGCCCTCGGTGTAGGGGGCCAGGTCCGCACCGCGGATCTTCGCCATCATCATGGTGTTGATCTCCTGCGGTGACATGCTCGCCAGCACACTCGGATCCGGCCTGGTCATGACGCTCCCCTCTACCAGAGTCGCCACCTGCCCGCATCGCTAACGGGAACAAAGTGCAGACCCTGGGCGTGACTTGGTGAGACCCTGTTCGACAGACACTAGCGTGGACCGGGTGACGGTGCTGTGGGGAATCTCCTTCGACGCGACGCCGATCTCCGGCCTGGTCGTGGAGTTCATCAAGACCGCCAAGGTGTTCCACGAGCGCGGCCACCAGGTGCACCTGGACCTCGGCTACGAGGTCAAGGCCGACAAGGGCGCCTTCTTCCGCCCCTACCGCGACGAGGCCGACCTGCTGCCGGACTGGGTGCACCTGGACCGGATCGAGGGCGTGGACCGGATCCCCGGCTACACGCCCGAGTTCGTCACCGAGGTGCTCGCCCAGGTGGTCCAACGCGGGGACGAACGGCTGCTCCCCGCCGTGCAAGCGCTTTCCAGCCGGTTGGCCGCTTGCATCCTGCGCACCTGGCAGCGGCTCGGCGTGACCGCGGTGCTGGTGGAGAACGGCACGCTGCCGGAGAACATCACCTACACCAAGGCGCTCTACCAGGCGATCGAGCAGTACGGGCGGTGGGCCGGGCTGGGCAGGTTCGTGCTGTGGCGCGACCACGACCTGATGTGGCAGAGCGAGCCGGGTACCGGCAAGTACGGCGAGTTCCCGTACCCGCACACCGTCACACCGATCAACTCCCCGCACATCCAGTACGTGGCGCTGCACGAGCAGGCCCGTCGGCGGACCGAGCAGTGGGCCGGGCCGCTGGACAACATCGTGGTGGCGCCCAACACCTTCAGCCACAGCGCGGACGCCCGGCCCGGGTTCCGGCGGCACTACGGCATTCCCGAGCACGTGCCGCTGATCGCGCGCTGCACGAGGGTGATCCAGCAGAAGCGGATCGACCGGGACCTGCACCTGGTGGCCGCACTGGCCGACCGCTGCGAGGCGCACCTGTTCGTCGCGGGCGACACGGCCGAGTCCCCCGTGGAGCGCGACCGACTCACCGCGCTGGCCCAGGAACTGGGTGTGGCCGACCGGGTGGTGTTCGGCGGCTGGCTCGCCCCGCACGAGGTGCGGGCGCAGGGCTACTCGGTGCGCGACCTGCTGGCCACGGCCGACCTCGTGTCCTTCCTGACCTCCTACGACTACGAGAGCTACGGCAACCCGATCGGCGAGGCCATCGCGGCGCGGGTGCCGTACCTGGCCACGCGCTACGAGCTGTACGAGACGGTGTACGGGCACAGGGGTTTCCAGGCGGTGCTGATGGACCTGGCGCACGGGGACCTGCCCACACCGTCCTTTGTGGACGAAGTGGCCGAACTGCTGCTGGACGAAGGGAAGCGGGCGAGCATGGCGGAGTTCAACCACCGGCTGGGGACCGAGCACTTCGGCCGGGGCAGGGCCGAGGAACTGGCCAGGGCGGTGCTACCCGCGCGCACCCGCATGAGCGTGGTGCTGCCGGTCTACAACGAGGCGGAGAACCTGCCCACCGTGCTGCGCTCGCTCTACGAGCAGCACGGGGAGAACGGGCCGCTGGACCACGGGCTGTACGAGGTGGTGTTGGTGGACAACAACTCCACCGACGACACGGTGGCCATCGCGCGCGATTTCGCCGAGCGCAACCCGGATCTGGCCATCCACGTGGTGTCCGAGCCGGAGCAGGGCGTGGCCTGCGCGCGCAAGGCGGGCATGGACTTCGCCGCGGCCCGCGCGCCGGTCGACCCGGGCCGCCGGTTCTACCTGGTGTCGGCCGACGCGGACTGCCAGGTGGACCGCAAGTGGCTGTGGGAACTGTTCAGCACGATGGAGGCGAACAAGGCCGCCATCGGGGTGTGCGACTACTACTACGAGGCCGCGCACTTCACCAAGCGCCCCAGGCTGTGGGAAATGATCCAGCGCACGTTGCGCTGCCGGGCGGTGACCTTCGCCCTGTTCGGCGGTTTCCCCGACGGCAAGGGTTTCGCCGTGGACCGGGAGGCCTACCAGAAGGTCGGCGGGGTGGAGATCTTCTACCAGTTGCAGGGCGGGCGGTTCGTCAACCACCTGTCCGACGACTGGGACTTCGGCATCCGGGTGCGCGGCAGCGGGGAGGACATCGTGTACTCACCGCGCTCCCGGGTGGAGATCAACCCCAGGCGGGTGGACCACGCCATCGAGGAGGTGATCACCGGCCGGGCCTACGGCAGCGACGGCATCATCGTGATGCGCGACATCCGGCCGCGGGCCGCCGCGGGGCGGGACGTGGACCTGACCCCGGAACAGGCCCAGCAGGCCTGGGAGTTCTCCATCAAGGACTTCACGCCCAAGAACACGATCCTGCCGGTGCTGCTGACCCCCTCGCTGCTCGACGACGCGGCGGTGATCGAGTTCTTCACACCCTCGCTGGCGCAGCGGCTGGGCGCGCGCATCGCGGAGATCAAGGAGGAGATGCGGGTCCTGGACTTCACCCCGATCCACTCCTACAAGACCCCGTCCTACCGGCTGTACTTCGAGTTCGCCGAGGAGATCTTCGCCCGGCTGCGGGCCACCGTTGGCGAGGACATCGGCTACCCGCCCCCGCTGCCGCCCGCCTTCGACGAGGTGCCAGCGGAGCGGTTCACCGAGTTCGTCCGCTACTACTGCGAGGACCGCGAGTCCGGCGAGGCGCACAACTACTTCGGCAACGGGGGAGTGTTCTGATGCTCGAACTCGATCCGGCCCACCCGGAACCGGCAGTGCTGGCCGCACTGTCCAATCCGGACAACAAGCACCTGCTGGACTACGTCACCGAGGACCCGTTCGGCGCACACGTGTTCCCCGGCAACATCCCGGGCTACTCCGGTGAGCAGTTCCTGTCCGATCTGGACGACCAACTCGCCGACACCGCCCCGATCCACCTGTGGTCCTACATCCCGACCTGCGCCTACCGCTGCCGGTTCTGCCAGTACCCGGTGGTGCTCACCCGCGAGGACAAGGCGGGTTCGTGGGTGGACTGGAACATCCGCGAGGCCAAGCTGTGGCTGGAGCGGGTGCCGAACCTGCGCACCGCGCCGATCGGGGAGTTCAACGTGTTCGGCGGCACGCCCTCGCTGCTGCCACCGGACGCGATCCGCCAGCTGATCGAGTTCTACCGGGAGAACTTCGCCTTCGGCCCGGACACGGCGATCCGCTTCGAGGGCGACCCGAGCACGTTCACCCCCGAGAAGCTGGAACTGTTGGCGTCACTGGGCTGCACGAAGCTGTCCTGCGGGGTGCAGTCCTTCGAGGACCCGGTGCTGGAGCAGTGCGGGCGCCAGCACACGGCGCAGATGTGCACCGCGTTCGTGCGCAACGCGCAGGCCACCGGGTTCGAGTGGATCAGCATCGACCTGATGTACGGGCTGCTGGACCAGACGGTGGACAGCGTGCGCCGCGACCTGGACGTGGTGCTGGAGCACGAGTTGACGGCGGTGGTGTGTACCAAGCTGCACCTGAAGTCCTACGCGGAGACGCGGACCGGTGTGGCCGGAGAGAAGCCCGCGGCCTGGCAGGTGCCCGCGTACCGGGACCGCATGGTGCGCGACGGGCACCGCTGGCCGACCCTGGGCGAGCAGTACCAGATGCGCGAGGTGCTCACGGAGGGCCTGCGCGGCAACGGGTACACCGAGCACCCCACGATGTACTTCGCCCGCGAGGGGCACGGGCCTGAGGTGTGGAAGTCCATCATGGTGGACCAGCACCGGCAGGAGGCGGAGGTAGCCATCGGACTGGGCGGCAGTTCCAGTTGCCGCCGCTCCGAGGCGATCACCGACGTGAACTGGAAGCTGTACGTCGAGGCCGTCGAAGCGGGCCGCGTGCCGCTGGGCTCGGCGACCAGGTTCTCCGCGCAGGCCCAGGAGTCGCGGGCCGTGAAGATGGCGCTGTCCACCTTGCAGCCGCTGCGCGATGACCTGCACCGGGCGCGCTTTGCCGGACGGTCCCTGTTCGACCCGCACTGGCTGGCGAAGTTCGAGTCCCTGCAACAACGGGAACTCCTCGTTGTCAACAGGGAAGGCGGAACGGTCACGCTGACCCCGAACGGCGAGGTGCTGGTGGAGGCGATCATCAACACCGAGTTGTAGCCGCTATCATCCGCCACCATGACCGAGCAGGACTTACGCACCAAGGAGATCGCGGCCAAACGGCCCAGCTACCTCGCCGATCTGGCGCAGGGCACGGACCGGTTCTTCGAGCCGCGGGCGGACATGTGCCCGTGGTGCGGGTCCACGCTGCTGCGGGTCCGGCTGCGCACGACGGATCTGATCCAGCACAAGCCGGGCCGGTTCGTGCTGGAGCAGTGCCGGGACTGCCGCCACGTCTTCCAGAACCCCCGGTTGACCCCGGCGGGGCTGGAGTTCTACTACCGGGACTGCTACGACGGGCTCGGCGAGCAGGGCATGAGTTCCACCTTCGAGGGCCGTGCCGGGTCGTACCGCAAGCGGGCGGACATGGTGGCGGCGCTGACCGAGCCCAAACGCTGGCTGGACGTGGGCACCGGGCACGGGCACTTCTGCCGTGACGCCGCACAAGCGCTGCCGGGCACCGAGTTCGACGGGCTGGACCTCAGCGAGGGCGTGCACCTGGCTCGCGAGCAGGGCTGGATCGACACCGCGCACCAGGGCGAATTCGTGGCGCTGGCGCCGGAACTGGCCGGGCGCTACGACGTGATCAGCATGTACCACTACCTGGAGCACACCACCGACCCGAAGGCGGAGCTGGCCGCGGCGGCCGAGGCGTTGCCCGGGGGCGGCTACCTGGCGATCGAGCTGCCCGACCCGGAGTGCCGCTGGAACCGGGTGCTGGGCCGCTGGTGGCTGCCCTGGCTGCAACCGCAGCACCTGAACCTGATGCCGATCGGCAATCTGCGCGCCGCGCTGTCCGAGGCGGGTTTCACCGTCGTGGCCGAGCAGCGGGCGCAGGCGCACGAGGCGATCGACGCGCGGGTCGCCGGTGTGCTGCTGGTCAACGCGCTGACCATCGAGGGCGAGGACATGCCCTGGCGCGCGCGGAAGCCGAGCCAGGCCAAGGCCGTGCTGCGCAAACTGGCGTTCCTCGCGGCGCTGCCGATGCTGGTGCTGGGTGTGCTCGCCGACAAGCTCGGCAACGCGCTGGGGCCGCGCCCCGGTTGGTCCAACGCGTACCGGGTGGTGGCGCGCAAGTCACTCTGAACGGCACTTGTGAAGTTCCCTCCCCTTTGTTTAGGTTAGCCTTACTTAGGTCAGGCTAACCAAAGGGGCCGCTGTGCACCGGATCGCCGCACTCGGGGTGTCGGCGCTGGTGCTCGTGGCAGGCTGCTCGGTGGGCGCTTCGGGGTCGCCCACCGAGCCAGCCGCGACCGCGGACCGCCCACCGCTGAGCCAGGTGCGGGCCGAGGCCGATCCCCGTGCGCACGAGGGGCCGTCCACCGCGCTGCTGGCCGAGGACATCACCCCGGCGGCCCACCCCTCCCCCGCACTGCCCGTGACGCGCTGGCCCGCGCGCCGTACGCGCCGGGCACCTCGTGAACGCCCGCGTGCCGGTCCTGTTCGGCGGGCTGGCGGTGGCGGTGGTCGGCGTGGGCCTGCTGTCAGCTTCCCTTGGCCAGTACGGGATCCCGGTGAACGAGGTGTTCGGCACGCTGTGGAACGTGCGCTTCCCACGGGTCGCACTGTCCTTTGTAGTCGGTGCTGTACTTGGGGTCGCCGGGGCGGTGATGCAGGGGATCTTCGGCAACCCGTTGGCGGAGCCCGGGGTCGTGGGCGTGTCCCCGGCGGCCGCGGTCGGCGCCGCCGCCTGCGTCCTCGGCTGACGGGCCACGACGTCCCGGTCAGCTGGGCCGACTGAGACCACACTGGTAACACCCGGTAGGGGTCAGTCCGCCGACGGCCCCTACCGGTCGCCGGGCGCTATCATGGGGCCCGGTGCCCACCTCACGCGAACTGATGATCCAGAGCGCCGCGGTGCTGTTCCGCGAGCGCGGTGTCGCCGCGACCGCCCTGTCCGAGGTGATCGAGCACAGCGGGGCGCCGCGCGGCTCGATCTACCACCACTTCCCCGGCGGCAAGGCGCAACTGGTCGAGGAGACCACCCGGTACGCCGGTGAGGTGGTCAGCGCCGCGATGACGGACTTCGCCCGGCAGCACGATCCGCTGGCTGCGGTGGCGGCGTTCGTCGCGCTGTGGCAGGAGATCCTGGAGTCCAACGACTGCCGGGCCGGGTGCCCGGTGCTGGCCGCCGCGCTGGACGGGGACGGGGAGCAGGCCGCCGCGAAGGTCTTCGCGCAGTGGGAATCCCTGTGCGCGGGCATGTTCCGCACACACGGGGTACCCGCCCGCAGGGCCAGGTCCCTCGCCACCACGGTGGTCGCCGCCATCGAGGGCGCCGTGGTGCTCAGCCGCGCCCAGCGCAGCACCCTGCCCCTGCAGCGCGTGGGCCGCGAACTGGGCGTGCTGCTGCGCGGGGCGAGCGGCGGGCGCGTGCGGTCTAGCCCTTCTTCTGGTTGAACCGCAACAGGTTGCCCGAGGGGTCGCGGAACGCGCAGTCGCGCACCCCGTAGGGCTGGTCGATCGGCTCCTGCAACACCTCGGCCCCGGCCGCGCGCAGCCGCTCGAAGGTCGCGTCGCAGTCGGCGGTGGCGAACACGACCCCGCGCATCATGCCCTTGGCCATCAGCTCGGCGATGGCCTGCCGGTCGGCGGGCGAGGCGTTCGGGTTGGCGCACGGCGGTTCCAGCACGATGTCCACGTCGGGCTGCTCCGGCGAGCCCACCGTCAGCCAGCGCATGTTCTCGAACTTGACGTCGTTGCGCACTTCCAGGCCGAGCACCTCGTGGTAGAAGGCGTAGGCCTCCTCGTGGTTGTCCACCTGGATGAAGCAGTGCGAGAGCGTGATGTCCATGCCGCTCACACTATGACCGGGCGGCCGATCCCGCTTCTCCGTTCCTGACCGGCCTGGTCATGATCTTGGCGAAGCAGGCCGGGATGGCCGCGCCCGGCTCGTGGTCGCGGGCCCGGTAGGCGCTCGGGCTCTCCCCGACCAGCTCGGTGAACCGCGAACTGAACGAGCCCAGCGAGGTGCAGCCCACCGCGAAGCAGACCTCGGTCACCGACAGGTCCCCGCGCCGCAGCAGCGCCTTGGCCCGCTCGATCCGGCGCGTCATCAGGTAGCTGTACGGGGTCTCCCCGAAGGCCGCCCGGAAGCTCCGCGCGAAGTGGCCCGTGGACATCAGCGCCGTCCGGGCCAGCGCGGGCACGTCCAGCGGCTGCGCGTAGTCCCGGTCCATCTGGTCACGCGCTTTGCGCAGCCGCACGAGGTCGGACAGGTCCACCTGGCCAGTGTCCCACACGGCGCGCCCCGTACGGCCGCCGCGAAGGTGGCTTTCACTGCGCCCAGCGCAGCGAAAGCCACCTTCACGCCACGTCTCGGCGGCGCGGCCAGGTGTGCACCCCGTGCACATTCCTCGGCGAACGTCGGCCCGGAATTTGTCTGATTCACGGCTTGTCGGCAGATCCGAAGGAGCGGGACGATCCAGACACGGGGAATTTAACGGACAGTGACGGGGAGGGCCAAGTGAGTGTCCACCAGCGCGAGAGCAGCACCTGGCGATTGATGCTGCGAACAGACCTGCCCGCGTCGTTCGTGGTGTTCCTGGTGGCGCTCCCGCTGTCGCTGGGCATCGCGGCGGCCTCGAACGCCCCGCTGATCGCCGGGCTGATCGCGGCGGTCGTCGGCGGCATCGTGGGCGGCGCACTGGGCGGAGCGCCGTTGCAGGTGAGCGGTCCCGCCGCGGGCCTGACGGTGATCGTGGCCGGGCTGGTGGGCCAGTTCGGCTGGCCGGCCACCGCGGCCATCACCGCGGCGGCCGGAGTGGTGCAGTTGCTGCTGGGGGCGAGCAAGGTCGGCAGGCTCGCGCTGTCCCTGTCGCCCGCGGTGGTGCACGGCATGCTCGCCGGAATCGGCGTGGTCATCGCGGTGGGGCAGCTGAACGTGGTGCTGGGCGGACGGAGCCTGAGCTCCGCGCTGGCGAACCTCGCCGCGCTGCCGGCGCAGTTGTTCGCCGGGCACTGGGCCTCGCTGCTGGTCGGCGCCGTGACCCTGGCGGTCCTGCTGCTGTGGCCCAAGCTGCCCAAGGTCCCCGCGGTGCTCGCCTCGCTGGTGGCGGTCGCGGTGGGCACGGCGGTGGCCGCCGTGTTCCGGCTGGAGGTCGCCAGGGTCGACCTGCCCGCCGACCTGGTCCGGGAACTGGCACTGCCCCAACTGCCCACGGGTTCGGTGCTCGCGGTGCTCGGTGCGGTGCTGACCGTCGCGCTGGTGGCCGGCGTCGAGTCGCTGCTGTCCGCGGTGGCGGTGGACAAGCTGCACGACGGCCCGCGGGCGGACTTCGACCGCGAGCTGATCGCCCAGGGTGCGGCGAACCTGCTGTCCGGCGCGTGCGGGGGCCTGCCGGTGACCGGGGTGATCGTGCGCAGCTCGACCAACGTCAGCGCGGGCGCCCGGAGCAGGGCCTCCACGGTGCTGCACGGGGTGTGGATCCTGCTCGCGGTGCTGACCATCGGCGGTGTGCTGGAGATGATCCCGCTGGCCGCGCTCGCCGCCGTGCTGGTGGTCATCGGGGTGCGGCTGGTCAGCGTCGGGCACGTGCGCCGACTGTGGCGGCACCGCGAGGTCCTCGTCTACGCGGCCACGCTCGGCGGCGTGATCGTGGTGGGCCTGGTGGAAGGGGTGCTGATCGGTCTGGCCGCCGCCGTGCTCAGCGCGCTCTACCGGTTGGTGCACAGCAGGGTGCGGGTGGTCGAGCGGGACGGGGAGTGGCTGGTCGGCGTGCAGGGCTCGCTGATCTTCCTCAGCGTGGGCCGCCTGGTGCGCGAACTGCGGGCGATCCCGGCGGGCAGCCCGGTCGTGCTGGACCTGCACGTGGACTTCATGGACCACGCGGTGTTCGAGGCGATCAACGACTGGAAGACCGGCCACGAGCGCACCGGTGGACGGGTGCGGGTGGACGAGACGCCGGACAGCTGGTTCCACCAGTCGATCAGGTCCCGGCCGAGGCTGCGCAGGACCCTGCACGCCCCTCGGGGTTAGTTTAGGGTGCAGGCGAGGAAAGGGCGTGGTCATGGGCACCATCGCGGTTCACGAGTTCATCACCCTGGACGGGGTGTTCGAGGACCCGAAGTGGACCTTCGAGTACGGCTTCGACCCGAGGATGGGCGAAACCCTCGCGGCGATCACTGGAGCGTCCCGGGCGATCCTGCTGGGGCGCACGACCTTCGAGATGTTCGCACCGGCCTGGTCCACCCGCACGGTGGCGGACGACCCGGGCGCACCGTTCTTCAACGACACGCCGAAGTACGTCGTCGGCTCGCAGGAGCCCGCGGTGCGGTGGGCCAACTCGACACGCCTGGGCCCCTACGACCCCGGCACGATCGGCAAGCTCAGGGACGAGACCGAGGGCACCATCTACATCTCGGGCAGCGGCACGCTCGTGCGCGCGCTGCTCCGCGACGGCCTGGTCGACGACCTGCACCTGTTCGTCTACCCGGTCGCGCTCGGCAGCGGCAAGCGGTTCTGGGCCGAGGGCGTCGACCCGACCAAGCTCGTGCTCAAGGAGCAGCAGGCCTACGACAACGGGGTCCTCCACCTGGGCTACGGCCCGGCCAGGCCCTAGCCCTCGATCAGCCCGCTGCGCACGGCGTGCAGGGCCGCCTGGGTGCGGTCCTGCACGCCGAGCTTGGCGAGAATGGCGCTGACGTGGGTCTTCACCGTCTTCTCCGCGAGCAGCAGCGCCTTGGCGATCTCGCGGTTGGAGCGGCCGTGTGCCAGCTCGGCGAGCACCTCGCGCTCGCGGGGCGTGAGGTGCACGCCCTGGGGCGCGGGATCCCCCGCGGCGAGCAGGCTGGCCACGTCGGGGTTGAGCAGGACGTGCCCGGCGTGCACGGCGCGGATCGCGGCGGCCAGCGCGGGCGGGTCCACGTCCTTGTAGACGAACCCGGCGGCACCGGCCCGGACCGCGGGCAGCACGGCGGCGGGGTCGGCGAAACTGGTGATCACCAGCACCCTCGTGGTGCTGCCCGCGGCACGAAGTCCCCGCAGGGCCTCGACTCCTCCCCCGCCGGGCATCTTCAGGTCGAGCAGCACCACGTCGGGGGCCAGCTCGGCGGCCAGGTCCACACAGGACTGCCCGTCCGGGGCCTCGCCGACCACGGTGATGTCCTCCTGCACGTCGAGGAACGTGCGAAGTCCTTGGCGCACAACGGGATGGTCGTCCACGACCAGCACCCGGATCGGCTCAGCCACCGGTGGGCACCTCCAGCCTGACCAGCGTGCCGCCTCCGGGCTCGGAGCGCACGGTGAGCCGACCGCCCACCGACCGGGCCCGTTCCCGCATGGAGCTCAGGCCGAGCTTGCGCGCGGCGGAGGCGGAGTGGTCCGGGTCGAACCCGGTGCCGTCGTCGGACACCTGGAGCACGGCGGTGCCCGAGGCCGCCGACAGGCTGATCTCGATGCGACGCGGGCTGGCGTGCCGCAGCGCGTTGTGCAGCGCCTCCTGGGCCACGCGGTAGGCGGCCTCCTGGCGGCTCGCGCTGAGCACCGGCACCTGCTCGGCGCGGAACACCACCTCGGCCTCGTGCACGCGGTCGAGCAACTCGGCCTGCTTGCGCAGCGCCAGGTCCAGGCCGTCGCCGTCCAGGTCGGCGGGGCGCAGGCCGACCACCACGGCACGCAGTTCGGCGGCGGCCTCGCTGGCCAGTCGGCGCACGGTGCCCAGTTCGGCTGCGGCACGGGCCGGGTCGCGCTCGATCAGGGCCGCGGCGGCGTCGGCGGTCAGCCGCAGGGAGAACAGCTTCTGCGTGACCGCGTCGTGCAGCTCGCGGGCGATCCGGTTGCGTTCGGCCACAATGGACAGCTCCCGGCTGCGCTCGTACAGGCGGGCGTTGACGATGGCGATGGCCGCGTGTCCGGCGAGCAGCCGCAGCAGCTCCTCGTCGGAGGAGGTGAAGCCGCCGGGGGTGTTCTTGTTGGCCAGGAACAGCTCGCCCAGGATCTCCTCACCGTCGGTGATCGGCATGCCGAGGAAGTCGGTGAGCACCGGGTGCGCCTTGGGCCACCAGCCGAACTGCGGGTGCTCGCGGATGTCGTGCAGTCGCACGGGGTTGGGGTCGCGCAACATCACGCCGAGCAGCCCGTGCTGGCGCGGCACCGGGCCGATGTCGCGCCACTGCTGCTCGCTGATGCCGTCGGCAAGGAACTCGGCGAAGGACCCGGCCTCGTCGGGCACGCCGAGCGCGGCGTAGCGGGCGTCGAGCAGCTTGCGGGCCGAGGTGAGGATCGTCTGCAACACCTCGCGCACCGACAGCCGCGAGGTGACCGCCAGCACCGCGGCACTGACCTCGCGCAGTTCCTCACGATCGCAACCCGACACGCCAGCACCGTACCCCGTCGCGGGTGCGGGCGGATCGGGCCGAGGTCCTAGGTCCAAGGACCGAGACCCCGCGGACCGGCGGCCCGATGGCCCGCGTGGCGCGCGCTCCTAGCGTCGAGGGCACAGGAGATCGACGAGGACGGAGGTGGCGGCATGGCCGTCGCGATCATCACGGGGGCCTCGCGGGGTCTGGGCCTGGCGCTGGCACGCGGGCTGTCCGAGGCGGGGTGGGAGCTGGTCGTCGACGCCAGGGGGGCCGACGAACTGCGCACCGCCCGCGAACAGCTGCCGGGACCGGTCACGGCGCTGCCCGGGGACGTCACCGACCCGGCGCACCGCGCGGAACTGGTGGCCGCGGCCGACCGGCTGGGCGGGGTGGACCTGCTGGTGAACAACGCCGGGGTGCTGGGGCCCAGCCCGCAGCCCGTGCTGGCCCGCTACCCGCTCGAGGTGCTGCGCCAGGTGTACGAGGTCAACGTGCTGGCGCCGCTTGCGCTGACCCAGCTCGCGCTGACCTCCTTGCGGCGCAACGGGGGCGCGGTCGCGAACATCACCTCGGACGCGGCGGTGCGGCCATACGAGGGCTGGGGCGGCTACGGCTCGGCCAAGGCGGCGGTGGAGCAGCTGAGCCGGATCCTGGCCGCGGAGGAGCCGGGGCTGCGGGTCTGGGCGGTGGATCCCGGTGACCTGCGCACGCGCATGCACCAGGAGGCGTTCCCCGGTGAGGACATCAGCGACCGGCCGCTGCCGGAGACGGTGCTGCCCGCGTTCCTGCGGCTGCTGGCGGACAGGCCGGAGTCGGGCCGGGTGAAGCTGTGAGGGCCAGCGCGCTGTGGCTGCCGTGGCAGGTCGAGGACCTGGACGCGGCGACGGAGTACTACACCGACCACATAGGACTGTCCGAAGTAGACCGCTTTGAGGACGGGGTCGTGCTGCGCGCGGCCGAGGTGACCTACCTGGAGCTGACCACACCGGGACCCGCACGCCCCGCGCCGATGGCCTTCGAGCTGGCCAGTCCGCACGCGGTGGACGAGGAGTTCCGCCTGTGGCAGCCCGATCCCGCCGACCTGCTGCGCCCGCCGGGGCACTACCCGCGCGGCCACTACGGCTTCGAGCTGCGCGGCCCCGGCGGTGCGACGATCATGATCTGGAGCGAGCGATGACGAGCACTGTGGAGTTCACCCTGCCCGCCGAACTGGAGGCGCACGAGCCGCCGGAGGCCAGGGGGCTGGACCGGGACGGGGTGCGGCTGCTCGTCAGCCGTTGCGGCTCCGGGGAGCAGAGCCACCACCGGTTCACCGAGCTGCCGGACCTGCTGGCGCCCGGGGACGTGCTGGTGGTGAACAACTCCGGCACGATGCCCGCGGCGGTGCCGGTGGCCGGGACCGAGGCCGCCGTGCACTTCTCCACCGAACAGTCCGACGGCACCTGGCTGGTGGAGGTGCGCCGGTCCATCGGGCGGACCGGGCAGCGGCTGCCGCTGGTCGGCGGGGGCTCGGTGCGGCTGCTGGAACCGTACTCACAGGGGCGGTTGTGGGTGTCCGATGTGGACACCGCGGGACTGCCGACGGTCAGCGCGTACCTGATGCGGCACGGGCAGCCGATCCGCTACGACTACGTGCCGCGCCCCTGGGCCCTGCCCTACTACCAGACGGTGTTCGCCACGCACCCCGGCAGCGCGGAGATGCCCAGCGCGGCAAGGCCGTTCACCGACCACCTGGTGACCCGGCTGGTGTCCGCCGGCGTGCTGGTGGTGCCGATCACCCTGCACACCGGCGTGGCCTCGGCCGAGGCGCACGAGCGGCCCTACCCGGAGCGGTACCAGGTCGGGGCGAGCACGGCGCGGGTCGTCAACGCGGCCAAGGAATCGGGCAACTGGGTGATCGGCGTGGGCACCACGGCGGTGCGGGCGCTGGAGAGCGCGGTGGGGTCCTGCGGGCTGGTGCACCCGGCCCGGGGCTGGACGGACCTGGTGATCACGCCGGAACGCGGGGTGCGGGTGGTGGACGGCCTGCTCACCGGGTTCCACGAGCCCAGGGCCTCGCACCTGGACCTGCTGGCGGCGGTCGCGGGCCGGGAGTCGCTGGCGGCCGGTTACGCCGAGGCGGTGCGCGAGCGCTACCTGTGGCACGAGTTCGGGGACGTCAACCTGCTGCTGCCCTGACCCGTCGTGCCGGGCCGGTGATCGGGCCGCAGACTGGGGACATGGCGAAGTTCGTGGCCACCAGTGCCCTGCCCCAGCCGGTGGCCGAGGTGTTCGACTGGCACACCCGGCCGGGCGCGATGCGGCGGCTGACCCCGCCCTGGGAGCCGGTGCGGATCCGGCAGGAGGCCGCCGACCTCACCGAGGGCTCGCGGGCGGTGCTGGAACTGGACGTGCCCGGCCCGCTGGCGCCGCGCTGGGTGGCCAGGCACACGGGCTACCGGCCGCCGTACGAGTTCGTGGACGTGCAGGAGCACGGGCCGTTCCGCAGGTGGGAGCACCACCACAGGTTCGAGCCCGGACCGGGCGGCGGCACCACGATGATCGACGAGGTGGAGTACGACCTGCCGCTGCTCGGCCTGGTCAAGCCGCTGGTGGAGGCCCGCCTGCACCGGATGTTCCGCTACCGGCACGAGCAGGTGCGCGCCGACCTGGCCGCGCACGACAGGCTGGGGCCGTACTCCCCGCTGCGGGTGGCCGTCACCGGGCCCGAGGAACCGATCGGCCTGGCGCTCAAGGCGTTGCTGAGCACCGCGGGCCACCAGGTCGTCACGGACCGGGCCGATGCGGTGATCGACCTGGACGCGTGCACCGTGACCCGCGGCGAGCGGACCGTGCGCCTGCGGTACCCGCGCGGCGAACCCGTCCGGCGCAGGCTCGCCGTGTTCGCCGCGGGCACCGACCCGGTCGAGTGGGTCACGCTGGAGGACCTGATCGGGCTCTACCACTTCGCGCTGATCCGCTCGGAGGTCAGCGGCGAGGTGCGGGCCACCGCGCCGCAGACCGTGCCGCTGCGCGAGTTCACCCGGCTCGCGGGCGCCCCGCGCGCGACCCCGCCCTGCGGTGGACCCGCGCCCCGCGGCGACTACGTGTTCCGGTACAACGCGCTGGTTCCGGCCCTGCACCAGCTCACCGGCCACCAGTAGGCTGGCCGGGTGCAGATCACCAGCGAGGGCACGGGCGCGGTGCGGATCGCCGTGCGGGGCGAGGTCGACCTGGGCACGGCTCCCGAACTGGAACGGGCCGTGCAGGCGGTGCTGGACCGGCCCGGGGTGGGCTCGGTGGTGGTGGACCTGTCCGGGGTGGACTTCATGGACTCCACGGGCCTGCGCGTGCTGATCTCCGGCCTGCAGGCCGCCCAGCGGCGCGACATCGCCTACACCGTGGCCAATCCCAGCCCGCACCTGCTCAAGGTCATCCGGGTGACCGGCATCGAGGAACTGCTCGGGCTGGCCTAGCGCACCTGCTCGGGGATGTGGTCGAGCGCGTCGAGCACCAGGGCCGCGAGTTCGGCCATGGTCCCGCCCTTGGCTGGACGCGCCTTGGCCTCGGTGAGAGCTGTCTGCACGGTGGTGCGGCGCTGTTCGTAGTTCTGACTCATCGCACGTCCTCGGCTGGACCGGGCGGCACGAAACTCCCGGTACGTCGAACCCTACGCCGAATCCATCACCGCAGGACGGTCCGCGGCGGACGAAGGTGGCGTAACGTTGCCGGTACCGAGCGCGCTCCCCGTGGGGGCTGCCGGGCCACCGCCGCTCTCGGCGATCGGCCACACCGGTCGCCAGGCGACCGGGGACGAGAGCTGCGCCATGACGTCTTTCCCGCCCGTGCAGGCCGTGCCCGACCAGGACGCGACCCACCCGCTGCGCCTGCGGCTGCGGTCGGCGGACTCGCACACAGGGCCGCTGGACGGCGCGTGGTGGCCGCGCAGCAGGGAGCTGACCGTGGAGCTGCCCGCACTGGGTGCGGCGCTGGCGGAGCGGCTGGGCCAGTTGCGGCGGGTGTCCTACTCGCTGGCGGGCTGGGACAGCACCACGCGGAGCGCGCTGGTCTCCGGCCACATCGTGCGACTGGAGGGGTTCCCCACCCAGGACAGCGCGGTCGTGCACCTGCTGGGCGCGGACCGGCTGCGGGTGAGCCTGCTCGTGGTGCCCGTGCACGCGGGCAAGACGGCGGGCCGGCTCGCGCTGGACAGAGCCTGCGCGCCGGACAACACCGACAGCCCGCAGCGGATACTGGCCGCCGCGGGCATCCTGTCGGGTGGGCCGGTGCTGCGCGGCAAGGACTGAGCTACAGCAGCGGTTCCCCGGCGAACACGCCCAGGTCCTCGCGGTAGAACTCCAGGCCGATCCCGTTGGGGTCGCGCACGTACAGGCTGTCCTCCACCCCACGGTCCGGCCCGAGGTAGTCCACGCCCTCGGCGTCCAGCTTCGCCTTGATCTCGGCGAAGTGCTCGGCCGACACCGACAGCGCCAGGTGCTGCACCCCGCCGATCGTCTCGGTGAAGTCCGGGTGGTCGTGCCCGGGGAAGTCGAAGAACCCCAACAGGTTGCGGTTGCCGAGGTCGAAGAAGAAGTGGCTCGACCCGGCGTAGTCGCGGTTCTCCACCAGCTCCACCAGCGGGAAGCCGAGGAACTCCTGGTAGAAGCGCACGGTCTGCTCCACGTCCCGGCAGATCAGCGCGAGGTGGTGCACACCGGCGGTGGGCGTGGCCGGGCGCTGCCCGGGGGCACGCAGGTACTTGTCCTTGATCTGCTCGCGACGGGCCCGCACGGCCTCCAGCGCGGCACCTTCAGGCTGCGGCATGTCCTTGTCCTCTCAGACGTCGAGTCGAGCGTGCATCTCCCAGACCAGGACCTCGGCGGGCTCGGTCGCGGTGACCCGCTGCCCCTGCGCCCCGGTGATCCTGGCCGCGTCCCCGGTGCCGAGCGCACCGGCCCCCTCCAGCTCCACCGAGCCCTGCGCCACGTACAGGTGCACGTAGGGCGCGGTCGGCAGGCTCACCACCTCGCCCGCCGCCATCCTGGCCGCGTGCAGTGCCGCGTCGGACTGCTTGATGCGGATCGCGGCGTGGTCGGCGTGCCGGGCCATGCCCGATGCCACCGGCACCAGCCCGCCGCGCAGCAGTTCGTCCCCGATCTCCAGCTGCTCGTAGCCGGGGTCAATCCCGGCCTCGTCCGGCACCACCCACATCTGCACGAAGTGCACGGGCTCGCTGTGCTCGGGCTGCCCGGTGAGCCGCCAGGAGTCGTTCTTCTCCGAGTGCAGGATGCCGGTGCCGGCGCTCATCCGCTGCGCGAGCCCGGGGTAGATCACCCCGCTGTGCCCCTCGGAGTCCTGGTGCACCAGGTTGCCGCGCAGCACCCAGGTGACGATCTCCATGTCCTGGTGCGGGTGGGTGTCGAACCCGGTGCCCGGCTTGACCACGTCGTCGTTGGACACCAGCAGCAGTCCGAAGTGGGTGTTGCGCGGGTCGTAGTGGTGGCCGAAGGAGAAGGAGTGCCTGGAATCCAGCCAGGACGCCCTGCTGCGGTACCGGTCACCCGCTCGGTGGATCCGCACTCCCGGCGTGAGCAACGCCGGAGGACTGGTCACTGCGAAGGCCATCGTCTCGCTCCTGTCGGCTCGGGGTGCTGAATCCAGCATAGTTGAGCGCTCAACAAAATGCCACTCGGTACGCTCCTCCGGTGGATCCGCTGCGCGTGTTGCTCGTCGAGGACGACGAGGGCGACGCCGTTCTGGTCGGTGCCCTGCTCGACGAGGTGAACGCCCCGGTGCGGCTCACCCACGTGCGGACGGTGTCCCAGGCGGTACAGGCCCTGTCGCAGGCCGACTGCGTGCTGCTCGACCTCGGCCTGCCCGACGCGAGCGGCCTGGACGGGCTGCGCAGGGTGCTCGACCACGCCGGGCAGGCGGCCGTGCTGGTGCTCACCGGGCACAGCGACGAGGACCGGGGCACCGAGGCCGTCGCCGTGGGCGCGCAGGACTACCTGGTCAAGGGGCAGGTGGACGGATCGCTGCTGCTGCGCGGGATCCGCTACGCGGTGGAGCGCCGCAGGGCCGAGGACGCCCACCGGCAGCTGCGCGAGGAGCGGCTGCTGTCCCAGGAAAGCGCCCGCCTGGAGCGCGGGCTGCTGCCGACCCCGCTGCTGGCCGACTGCTCGCCAGCACTGGCCGCGCGGTACAGACCGGGGCGCCAGCGCATGCAGCTGGGTGGGGACTTCTACGACGCGGTGGCCACCGCCGACGGCTCGCTGCACGTGGTGATCGGGGACGTGTGCGGGCACGGCCCGGACGAGGCGGCGCTGGGCGTGTGCCTGCGCATCGCCTGGCGTGCGCTGATCCTGTCCGGGCAGGCCGAGGAGCAGGTGCTGGACACCCTCCAGCAGCTGCTGATCCACGAGCGGCACCGCGAGGGCATCTTCACCACCTTGTGCATGGCCAGCATCGCCGCCGACCAGAGCGCGGCCCAGGTGTACCTGGCCGGGCACCCCTCCCCCATCCTGATCGAGGACGGCGGTCCGCGCCCCGTGCCGCGCGAGCGCGCCGGGCTGCCCCTGGGTGTGCTGCCCGACGCCAAGTGGACCGCGCTCACCCTGCCGCTGCGGCCCGGCTGGGCGATGCTGCTCTACACCGACGGCCTGATCGAGGGGCGCATCGGCGCGGGCGCCGAACGGCTGGGCACCGAGCGGCTGGTCGACCTGATCGCCGCGCACCGCGCCCAGGACTCGCTGCTGGACCACCTGGTGTCCACGGTGGTCGGGCTCAACGAAGGCGATCTGGAGGACGACTTGGCCCTGCTCCTGCTGACGGAGCGCCGATGACCCGCGGCTGGTCCCTGCGCCGCTGGTACCTCGTCGTGGTCGGTGTGATGGTGGCCGCCGTGCTGGGCGCGGTGGTGGTCGGGGCCCTGGCGCTCAACCGGCTCGGCGAGGCCCGCGCGCTGGTGGTCGACCAGCTCGACCCGGCCTCCCGGCAGGCGCTGGTGCTGTCCAACGCGCTGGTCAACGAGGAGACCGGGATCCGCGGCTACGTGCTCGCGCGCGACCAGGACTTCCTCCAGCCCTACCTGGACGGCAAGCGGCAGGAGGCCGCCGCGGCCGACAGCCTGCGCACGCTGTTCGTGGGCGAGCTGGCCGGTTCGGCGACCGGGCTGGCGGAGGTCGAGGACAGCGCCCAGGCCTGGCGTTCCCAGTACGCGCAGCCCGTGGTGGAGGGCACCGGTTCCGGCGCGCCCGAACTGGGCAAGGCGCTGTTCGACCAGGTGCGCGCGAAACTTGCCATGCAGGAGGCCGACCTCGCCGGGGCGCGCACCTCGGCGCGGGCGGAACTCGCCACGGCCGGGGACCAGATCGTGACGGTCGGGCTGGTGCTGGCCGGGGTGCTGATCGCGCTGGTGGTGCTGCTGGCCGTGCTCTCGCACCTGGGCGTGATCCGGCCGGTGTCCCGGCTGGTCACCGAGGTGCGCCAGGTGGCCGACGGCCGGTTCAAGCACCAGGTCCTTGGCTCGGGGCCGCGCGAGATCGTGCGGCTGGCCTCGGACGTGGACGCGATGCGCCTGCGCATCCTGGACGAGTTGGACGCCTACCAGCAGCTGCACCAGGAACTGACCCGGTCCAACTCCGAGCTGGAGCAGTTCGCCTACGTGGCCTCGCACGACCTCCAGGAGCCGCTGCGCAAGGTGGCCAGCTTCTGCCAACTGCTGGAGCGGCGCTACAAGGGGCAGCTGGACGAGCGCGCCGACCAGTACATCGGCTTCGCCGTGGACGGGGCCAAGCGCATGCAGGGCCTGATCAACGACCTGCTCGCGTTCTCCCGGGTCGGCCGGGTCACCAGGGAACAGGTCGTCATCGAGGCCGAGGCCGTGCTGGCCGCCGCCAAGGCCAACCTGGAGACCGCCATCGAGGAGTCCGGGGCCGAGATCACCGCGGGCCCGCTGCCGCGGGTGCGCGGTGAGGTCTCGCTGCTGACCGCGGTGTTCCAGAACCTGATCGGCAACGCCATCAAGTTCCGCGGCCAGGACCCGCCCCGCGTCAGCCTCACCGCCGAGCGCACCGGGGAGTTCTGGACCTTCACCTGTGCGGACTCGGGAATGGGCATCGAGGCGGAGTACGCTGAGCGGATCTTTGTGATCTTCCAGCGGTTGCACCCCAAGGACGCCTACCCGGGAACCGGGATCGGACTGGCCATGTGCCGCAAGATCGTCGAATACCACGGCGGCCGGATCTGGCTGGACGCCACCGAGGGGCCGGGCAGCACGTTCCGGTTCACCCTGCCCGCGATCGAGGAGAACAGTGAACCAGAGGCTTGACGTGATCGACGTGCTGCTCGTCGAGGACGACCCGGGCGACGCGCTGATGACCCGCGAGGCGTTCGAGCACCACAAGATCCGCAACACCCTGCACGTGGTCGCCGACGGGGTGCAGGCGTTGCAGTTCCTGCGCCGCGAGGAGCCCTACGCCGACGCCCCACGCCCCGGCATGGTGCTGCTGGACCTGAACCTGCCGCGCAAGGACGGCCGCGAGGTGCTCGCCGAGATCAAGTCCGACGAGACCCTGCGCAGCATCCCCGTGGTCGTGCTGACCACCTCCGAGGCGGAGGAGGACATCCTGCGCAGCTACAACCTGCACGCCAACGCCTACGTCACCAAGCCGGTGGACTTCGACCGGTTCATCGAGGTGATCCGGCAGATCGACGACTTCTTCGTGACCGTGGTCAAGCTGCCGCACTGAGGCACGATCGGGCTAATCGACCGGCGTACCGGTCCTGGTCTCAGTAGGTTTGGCCAGGACACCGGCACTGCCTGTTGAGGAACCTTCATGCCCAGTGCGGATCGGCGCTTCCACCTCGCCCCCACCTCCGACCTCGAGGCGCTGGAGGCCGCCGCCTCGGCCTCCTGCGGGACACAGCGCGTGGTGCCCGGCGAGCCGAGCCGGACACTGTGCGAGTTGCGGGCCGTCACCGTGGGCGGCCTCCAGGTGGTCAACGTGGTGGCGCCCCCGCTGCTGGTCCAGCGCACCCGCCGGTTCATCGACCAGGACGACCGCGACACGTACAAGGTGGTGCTGATGGTCGGCGGGGAGGTGACCCTGGACCAGCAGCGCCGCTGGGGCGCGGTGGCTCCCGGGCAGTTCGTGCTCTACGACACCTCGACCCCGTACGAGATCAACTTCCGGACCGCGCTGCGCCAGGTCATCGTGGCCATCCCCAAGTCCCGGCTGTGCCTGCCCGCCGAGGCGCTGCGCGACCGGCTGGCCGTGCCGATCACGGCCACCAGCGGGCTGCGGCGGCTGGTCGGCGGCTTCCTCAACGGGCTGGCCGAGGAACTGGACGACGCCGAGCAGGACGGCGGCCAGCACCTGGCCGACGCGCTGATCGGCATGCTGGGCATGACGGTGGCCAGCGCCCAGGTGGACAGTCCCAGCGGCAGCACGATGCTGGAGCGGGTGCTGGCCTACCTGGAGATGAACCTGGGCGACCCGGAACTGTCGGTGGAGTCGGTGGCCCGCGCGCACCACGTGTCCGTGCGCCACCTGCACCGGCTGTTCGCCGAGCGCGAGGACACCCCCAGCGCCTACATCCGGCAGCGGCGGCTGGAGCGGATGCGCTCCGACCTGGCCAACCCCCAGCTCAACGAGCACACCGTGCTGGCCATCGCGGCCCGGTGGGGCCTGACCGACCCGGCGCACGTGAGCCGGCTCTTCCGTGCCGCGTACGGGATTCCGCCGAAGGTCTACCGCAAGCTGGTGCAGTCCCAGCAGGTGCGCACCATCGCCTGATCAGCCCAGCGCCGCGGCCTCGGCGGCGATCGTGGTGGACGGCCCGTGGCCGGTGTGCACCACGGTCTCCCCGGGCAGGGTGAGCAGCCTGGTGCGGATCGAGGCCAGGATCGTGTCGTGGTCGCTGAAGGAGCGGCCGGTGGCCCCGGGCCCGCCCTGGAACAGCGTGTCCCCGGTGAACACCACGCCCAGCGCGGGCACGTGGAAGCAGCACGCCCCCGGCGCGTGGCCCGGGGTGTGCAGCACGTGCACGGCAAGCCCCGCGATCTCCAGCACCTGACCGTCGCGCAGCTCCCCGTCCGGCTCGCGCTCGGGGTGGGTCAGCCGCCACACGGGCAGGTCGTCCGGGTGCAGCAGCACGGGCGCGTCGGTGGCGGCGGCCAGCTCCGGGGCCACCCGCACGTGGTCGTCGTGGGCGTGCGTGGCCAGCACGGCGACGACCCGCCTGCCGCCGATCAGCTTGGTGATCACGTCGACGTCGTGCGGTGCGTCGATGACAGCGCACTCCGCGTCGTCACCGAGCAGCCACACGTTGTTGTCCACGTCGAAGGTCTGGCCGTCCAGCGAGAAGGTGCCGGAGGTGGTGGTGTGCTCGATGCGTACGGTCACCGATCCACCGTACCCGGACGGCGGTCCCGCACGCCGTGCGCGGCGTCTGTCATGGACGCCATGAACACCGTGAAACTCCTGCTGCTGCGCGACACCAAGCACGGCGGCGAGGCCGACCAACCGCACCGCGTGGCCAAGGCGCTGGCCGAGTTCATCTCGGCGGCGAAGACCAGCGTGGCACTGGCCATCTACGACTTCCGGCTCGGCGAGGCGCTGGCCAAACCCGTGGTGGACGCGCTGGTGCACGCCGCGAGCACCGGGGTGTCCGTGCGAATCGCCTACGACGCCAGCAAACCCGAGGACGGCACGCTCGCCTTCGCCGCGCTGGGTGCCGACCCCGCCCCGGTGGGCACGGCGGCCTGGCTGCGCGAGCAGCTCGGCGACAGCGAGGTGGTGCTCAAGCCGATCACCACCCCGTCCGGCAAGCTCATGCACGACAAGTACGTCGTGGTGGACGGCAAGTCCGTGTGGACCGGGTCGACGAACTTCACCGACGACGCGTGGACCCGCCAGGAGAACAACGTCTTACAGGTCAACGACTCCCAGGTTGCCGCCGCGTTCCTCACCGACTTCGAGCAGCTGTGGCTGGCCGGGGACATCCGCGGCACCGGGCACGGCGACCGCGGCGCGCACAAGGGCATCGCCTGGTCCTTCGCACCGGGCGAGGGCAAGGCCATCGACGCGGACCTGGTCTCGTTGATCGGCAGCGCGCGGCAGCGGCTGCTGATCGCCTCCATGGTGATCACCTCGCACACCGTGCTCGCGGCACTGGTGGCCGCCATCGACCGGGGCGTGCACCTGACCGGGATCTACGACAGCGGCCAGATGGGGCCGATCTCGCGGGCCTGGGCCAAGAGCGAGCACAGCGCGGACACCCTGCGCGACTGGAAGACCGTGTCCGGGCAGCTGGCCGACAAGCGGTCCGAGCCCTACTCCCCCACCGGCGTGCACAACTTCATGCACCTCAAGGTGCTGGTCAGCGACGACACCGTGGCCACCGGCAGCTACAACTTCAGCGCCAACGCCGAGGGCAACGCGGAGAACCAGCTGCGCATCACCTCGCCCGCGATCGCCGACCAGTACGCCCAGTTCGTCCAGGAGCTGGTGGCCACGTACAAATAGCGGATGGATCAGCTCGTCCGCGCGGCCGGGGTGTTCGTCGGCACCAACCTCGACGACCTCGTGCTGCTCACCGCGCTGTGGCTGGGCCTACGCGGACGGGTCATCTGGCTCGGCCAGTACCTGGGCTTCACGGCGCTGGTGGCGGTCAGCCTGGTCGCCGCCGCCGGGCTGGTGGTCGTGCCGGAGGACTACCTCGGCCTGCTCGGGCTCGTCCCACTCGGACTGGGCCTGTACGGCCTGGTGCGGGCCTGGCGGGACACCGAGCGGACCCCGGTCGCCGCCTCCGGGGTGCTGTCGGTGGCCGGGCTGACCATCGCCAACGGGGCCGACAACATCGGGGTCTACACCCCGTTGTTCCGCGCCAGCCCGCCCGCGCAGACCGCCGGCACGATCGCGGTGTTCCTGGTGCTGGTCGCCGTGTGGGTGTACGGCGCCCGCCTGCTCGGCAGGCACCCCACCGTGGTCAGGCTGCTGGAACGGGTCGCACACTGGCTGGTACCCGCGGTGTTCGTCGTGATCGGTCTGGTGATCCTGCTCGGGTAGCGCCGGTGTCGCGGCCATGCTTCGTGTCACGAAGGTGCCGTTCGAGACGTTGAATGTCCGCAACGGCACCTTCATGGCGTGTGGCCGCGGGCCCGGCACGGCGCCGCGCCCCGCTGGCCCCGCCCCGTGCCCCGTGTCCCGAAGGTGCCGTTCACGGCATTGGGTGTCCGCAATGGCACCTTCGCGACGCCGCTGGTGGGCTCACGCCGCTGGTGGGCTCGGCAGCCGCACCACCGCCACCACCGGGTTCGGCGACACCGCCACGACCCGCGTCCCCGGCTCCTCGCTCAGCAGCGCCACGTCGAAGGGCCCCAGCCGCTCGCCGCCCACCGACACCTCGCCGTCCAGCACCACCACTGCCACCGTGCCGCCGCCCAGTTCGGCCGGGACGCCCACCGACACCGCCGCCCCGTCCCGGCTCATCACGTTCAGGTTCACCACCGGCCCCGCCAGCAGCCTGCACCCCGTCCGGCTCCCGCCCGCGAACCGGAACGGCTCGTGCGGCCGCACCACGTGCCGCTGCCCGTCGACCGTCAACTCCATGCCGGCCCCGCGCACCACCGTGATGATCCGCTCGTGGCCCTCGAACACCGAGAACGGCCCGTCCCGTTCGACCTCGGCCAGGCTCAGCCGCCAGTCGAAGTCCGTGCCCGCACCCCGCACCGCGATCTCGCGCGTCCTGCCGCCCCCGTTGCGCCACGGCACGCTCCGGTGCTCACCCGCCCGCATCACGATCACCCGCCCGATCCTGCCACGACCGGAAGGTGGCTTTCACTGCGCTCAACGCGGCGAACGGCACTTTCGCAGCACGTCCCGGCGGTGCCAGGAAGGTGCCGTTCACGACGTTCAACGTCCGCAACGGCACCTTCGTGGCGCGGCTGCGGGCCCGGCGACCGCTCCCGTGACGTCATGAAGGTGCCCTTTGGGACACCCAGCGTCCCAAAGGGCACCTTCATGACCGTCGTGGTCTGATCGGGCGAAGTTCGGCGCGGGGTCGGCGGGCGGCGCGGCAACCCGATATGACGTAGCGGTGGCGCAACACCGGGGGTTCCGCGCGATGGTGACGGTCCAGGACTGGGACCGCCTGCTGGCGGCCGGGCAGGTGCGCCGGTTCGGCCAGGGTGAGGAACTGCTGCGGCAGGGCGCGGTGGGCGATCACGTGCTGGTGCTGACGGTGGGCCGGGTGAAGGTGTTGCGGGCGCACGAGAACGGGTCGCAGTTGCTGGTGGCGTTGCGGGCGGCGGGCGACCTGGTGGGCGAGATGGCCTCGCGGGGCAGGGGGGTGCGCTCGGCGACGGTGGTGGCGCTGGAGCCGTGCACGGCGCACGTGGTGCCCGCAGCGGAGTTCACCCCGCTGCTGACCAGGCACAACCTGTACAGCCCGTTCACCGACTACCTGACGAGCAAGTTGTACGAGTCGGTGCCCTACGGCGTACACCTGGTGCACTTCCGGCCCGCGCAGCAGCTGGCGAGGCTGCTCAGCGAGGTGGTGGCGCTGGCGGGCAACGAGGTGGCGGACCCGCTGCGCATCCCGTTCTCCCAGGAGGCACTGGCCTCGGCGCTGGGCATGGCGCGCAGCACGGTGAGCGAGGCGATCGCGGCGTTGCGCAGGGACGGGGTGCTGACGCCGGGGCCCGCGCTGTCGGTGGCGGACCCGGACCGGCTCGCGGAGCACACCAGTCACACAATGTGACCCAGATCACTCTCAGGTTGTCCGGCGGCGGACAGTGCGGGTCCCCCGCGCACGCGAGGCTCGGGCCATGACCAGGAAGCACACGACCGAGCGGGCGATGATCCTCACCGCCCCGGAGCACCCGGTGCTGCTGCACGACGCGTTGCAGCGCATCGGGTGCGGGGAGCTGTGGTCGACCGGGCCAGGCGTGGACCTGCGCCCGGAGCTGCTGCCCGCGCTGCTGAGCCCACTGCTGCACGGCCTGCAGCAGGAACTGGCCTACAAGCACCGGCTCGGCCGGGGACCCGCCGTCCGGCTGAGGGTGGGCGTGCACGTGGGACCGCCCGCTAGCCGTGCGGCGGTGCACCGGCTGCTGGAGGCCGAACCGGTGCGCGAACTGCTGGACCGGTCCAACCCCGAGGTGACCTTCGTGGTCGCGGCGATCACGCCCAGCGCCCGCGCCCTGCTGGGCGAGCGGGCGCCCGAGCTGGTGACCGCCGAGACCGGCAAGGGCCTGGTGCACCTGCACGTGCCGCAGCCCTCCGGGCGCCTGCTGGCGCTCAGAGCGGGGAGGTGAGGGGCATGCCCACGTAGTTCTCGGCGAGGCTGGTCGCCGCGGCCGTGCTGCTGGCGGTGTAGCGCAGCTGGGCCAGTTGCAGCTGCCGCTCGAACGGGGTGGCGCCGGGCTGGCGGTGCAGCATCGAGGTCATCGTCCAGGAGAAGTGCTCGGCACGCCACACCCGGCGCAACGCGGTGTCCGAATAGGACTCGACCAGCGCACTGTTGTTGTGCAGCAACAGCTCCGACAGCGCGGAGGCGAGCAGCCACACATCGGCGACCGCGAGGTTCATGCCCTTGGCACCGGTCGGCGGCACGATGTGGGCGGCATCTCCGGCCAGGAACAGTCTGCCGTGGCGCAGCGGGGAGGCCACGAAGCTGCGCATGGCGGTGATGCCCTTCTCCAGCACCGGCCCCTCGGCGAGCGCGGGCAGCCGGGTGTGCAGCTCGGACCAGATCCGCTCGTCGGGCCACTGCTCGATGCGCTCCTCGGGGTCCACCTGGAGGTAGAGCCGGGTGATCTCGGGCGATCGCATGCTGTACAGCGCGAAGCCGCGCTCGTGGTTGGCGTACACCAGTTCGTCGCGCACGGGCGCCGCCTTGGCGAGGATTCCCAACCAGGCGAAGGGATAGGTGTGGTCGTACACGGTGAGTTCGTTCTGGGGCAGGGACTTGCGGCTCACCCCGTGGAAGCCGTCGCAGCCCGCGACCACCTCGCAGACCAGCTCCTGGGGACGGCCCTCGGCGTCGGTGAAGGTGATCCGGGGCCGGTCGGAGCCGGTCTCGTGCACGGCGGTGTCGCGCACCTCGAACAGCAGCTGCCCGTGGGCGCGCCTGCGGGCGTCGATGAGGTCCTTGACCACTTCCTGCTGGCCGTACACGGTGATCGTCCTGCCGACCAGCCGCTCGAAGTCCACGTAGTGGTCCTCGCCGTCGAAGTGCAGGGAGATCCCCTTGTGCACCAAGCCTTCGCGGTCCATGCGCGCGCCGAGACCGACCTCGCGCAGCAGGTCCGCGGTGGTGCTCTCCAGCACGCCCGCGCGCACCCTGCGCCGCACGTACTGCTCCTCGCGCTCCTCCAGCACCACCGAGTCGATGCCGCGCAGGTGCAGCAGGTGCGACAGCAGCAGGCCAGCCGGCCCCGCCCCGATGATCCCGACCTGTGTGCGCACCGACCGCCTCCGCTCGCTCGCTGGTTGCCGGTGCCCAGGATGACGTCCATACTCGGCGACGGGAGCCGGTCTTCCGTTGAACGGAAGAGGAGGTGGGCACGGTGCCACGCAGGACCGCGCCGATCGTCAGCGTTGGCGCGCGGCTCCAGGCGATCCTGGAGGCGTTCACCGAGACCAGCCCGCTGCTGACCCTGTCGGAGCTCAGCAGGCGCACGGGCCTGCCGCTGACCACCACGCACCGGCTGGTGGGCGAGCTGCTCGCCGGTGGGCTGCTGGAGCGCGACGAGCTGGGCCGCTACCGGGTCGGCCTGCGGATGTGGGAGATCGGTTCGCTGGCCCCGCGCGGGCTGGGGCTGCGGGCCAGCGCGCTGCCCTTCCTCGGCGACCTGTTCGACGCGACCCGCAACCACGTGCAGTTGGCGGTGCGCGAGGGGAACGAGGTGGTCTACCTGGAGCGGATCTCCGCGCGGGACGCGGTGCACGTGGTGTCGCGGGTCGGCGGGCGGCTGCCGTTGCACGCCACGGCCGTCGGGCTGGTGCTGCTGGCGCACGCCGAACACGAGGTGCGCGAACAGGTGCTGGCGGCTCCGCTGCGCCGGTTCACCGAGCGCACGCTAGGCACGGCGGCGCAGCTGCGCAGGGCGCTGGCTGACGTGCGCAGGGACGGGTACGCGGTGTGCAACGGGGCGGTGGAGCTGGTGTCCCTGTCGGTGGCGGCCCCGGTACGGGACCAGGAGGACAACGTGGTGGCGGCGCTGTCGGTGGTGGTGCCGGCCAAGGGGGCCAACCCGAGGGCGCTGATCCCGGTGGTGCGGGCCGCGGCGCGCGGCATCTCGCGGGCGCTGGGCGCACCGAGCGGGCTGCGGCTGCCGGTGGCGGCACGGCACGAGACGCACGTGCTGCCCGAGCACGGCTGAACCGGGATTTGCCGGACTCCAGTGGTTCTGCCACCATCCAGCCACATCCAGTCGGCTTTCGGGAGTCCCGCTCGCATGTCCAGTGCCTACCTGCTGCCGATCAAGACAGCGGTGTTCGTGTTCCCACTGCTCGCCCTGTTCCTGCTCGTGCCGGTGGCGATCGTGCTGTACCGGCGGCACGGGATCATGTCGAGCTGGCGGACCCTGTCCTTCTACAGCTTCCTGTTCTACGCGCTGACGGCGTTCTGCATGACGATCGTGCCGCTGCCCGGACCCTCGGTGGACGTCTGCGCGAAGTACCCGGAGCTGGCGCACCCGCAGCTGACGCTGGGCAACACCTTCAACGACATCTGGAAGGAGGCCAAGGGCGAGGCCAGCCTGAACGCGCTGGTGCTGCACAACCCGGCGGTGATCGAGACCGGGCTGAACCTGTTGCTGCTGCTGCCGTTGGGCGTGTACCTGCGCTACCACTTCCGCCGTGGCTTCCTGGCCAGCTCGCTGATCGGCTTCGGCACCGCCGCGTTCTTCGAGCTGACCCAGCTGACCGGAGTGTGGGGCCTGTACGAGTGCCCGTACCGACTGTTCGATGTGGACGACCTGGCCGTGAACACCGCGGGCGCCATGCTGGGCTGGGCGGTGGCCGGTCCGCTGACCCGCTGGCTGCCCACCCTGGACACCCTCGACGACGCGGCGCTGGCCCGCCGTCCGGTGCCGGTGGGCAGGCGGTTGCTCGCCCTGCTGCTGGACTTCACCGGGCTGCCGTTCCTGATGGGCTTCCTGTCGTTGGTCTGCGCGGTACTGCTGGGCAAGAACTGGTTCCTGTTCGGCCCCGTGTTGGCCGTCGCGGTGTGGTTCGTGCTGCTGCCCTGGTGGACCGGTGCCACCCCGGGCAAGTGGGTCCTGCTGCTGCGCCTGGTCGGACCGGACGGCGGTCGGCCCGCCCCCTGGCGGCTGGCGGTGCGCGTGCTGGTGCTGTCGGTGCCGTTCCTGCCGATCCCGATCGGGCTGGGCGTGGTGCTCGCCGCGGCCATCTCGATCTCCTACGCGGCGGCGGGCGGCCTGCTGGA
This sequence comes from Kutzneria viridogrisea DSM 43870, assembly GCF_000525635.1. Taxonomy (NCBI): domain Bacteria; kingdom Bacillati; phylum Actinomycetota; class Actinomycetes; order Pseudonocardiales; family Pseudonocardiaceae; genus Kutzneria; species Kutzneria viridogrisea. The sequence continues at coordinate 3,210,710 of NZ_CP007155.1, read as the reverse complement.
CCGGATCGCGGACAATCCGGGTGTGCTGCTCGAACTGGTCGGCGAGCACCTGCCCAGTGTGCTCGCGGTGCTCGCCCTGCTGGGGGTGACCTTCGGCCTGTTCGTGGCCTTCGCGGTGGCCCTGCTGTGGCACCCGCGACGACTCGGACTGCACGAACTGATCTCCGGCGTGCACAACGTGGCTCTGCCCCACAAGCGTGCGCGCCGACCGGAGGCCACCCCCGAACCGGCCACCGAACCGGTCGCGGTGGCCGACTGAGTCCCGCTCAGGGCAGGGACCGGGTGGCGAAGAAGTCCCACATGATCGAGGAGATGTTCGGGCCCATCGGGTCGGCGTAGCGGCCCTTGCCGCCGCCGGGCCACTTGTGGGCCAGCCCCGCCACCAGGTACTTCTCGATCAGCGGGGCGCCGCCGCCGCGCGCGGTGAAACTGGTGTGCGTGTACGGGTGCTCCCCCGGGTTGGCCACGTGCTCGGTCGCGTCGGGCACGTCGTCCACGTCACCGTTGAGCTGACCGTCCACGGCCAGGTCGTCGAGGGCAGCCCACTGGGAGACCAGGCGGTCGGCCATGACCGGCGGCACCGTCGTGTCGGCGTCACCCTGCTCGACCAGCATCGGCACCTGGCGGGCGCGCGGCCCCATCTCGGCGTAGGCCAGCTTCGCGGTGTCCACCGGGGTCACCCTGTCCGGGTCCTTCGGATCGACCTTGTCGAAGGCGTACTCCCCGCCGGCCAGCGAGGCCGCCGAGGCGTACACGTCGGGGTAGGTCACCGCCATGATCACCGCCATCCCGGCCCCCGAGGAGGCGCCGACAACGTGCACCCGCTTGGGGTCGGCGTGGTAGTCGCACACCACGTCCTGGGTGGCCCCGGCCACCAGTGAGGGCTCCCCGCTGCCCCGGTGCTCGTGCTCCGGCTTGGTCGCGTTCCAGCAGCCCGCCAGATTGCGCAGCGGGTCCTGGGTCGGGTAGACGACGATGAACCCCTTGGCGTCGGCCACCTCGTTGAACCGGCTGGTGTCCCGCATCGAGTTGGACAGGTAGCCGCTCATCAGGCAGCCGTGCAGGGCCACCACCACCGGCAGCTGCCGCCCCGGCTGGTAGGCCGGCGGCAGGTGCACCTCGTACTTCACGTGCCCTGAGGCGTTGACGAACTCGCCGTGCTCGTCACGGCCCTGGGCCGCGGTGGCCGTGCCGGCCAGCAGCGGCAGCGCGACCCCCACGGCAGCGGCCACGGCCAGCGCACGCTTGGTCTTGTTCCCCATCACAGGTCCCCTCGCCGGAGTGAACTCCCCTCACACATCCTGGGCAATCAACCTCGTTGCTGACTATCGGCACGGGTCCAAGGCTGGTAGACGGTTCTTGTGACCGATCACAAGGCACACCTGACGATCAACGGGACCGTGCTGTACCGCTGGCTGCTCACCGAGCGGCGCAGGCTCGCCCAGCGGCTGGTGCGCCAGTTCGGCAGGGAGATCCCGGCCTACCAGCGACTCCCCGATTCCGAGCTGATCAACATCTCCCGCGCGACCGAGACGAACCTCCAGGTGTTCGCGCAGTCCCTGCGGGACCGGACCAGCCCGGACCTCGCCGACCTGGCGGGGCCGATCACCACCTCGGCCGCCCAGCGCGCGGGTGAGGGCTTCCCGCTGGACGCCGTGATGGCCGCGTACAGCACGGGCATGCTGGAGACCTGGCGCGCGATGGTCACCGACGCGCGGCCCGAGGACTTCGCGGATGTGCTGGCCTGCACCGAACTCGTGCTGGGCTACATCCAGCGGGCCTGCACCGCGGTGGCGGCGGCCTACCTGGAGGAGCGCCGCCGCATGGACAGCGACGAGCAGCACCGCCGGTACACCCTGTTCTCCGCGCTGGTGCGGGGTGAACCGCCCGAGGGACCGGCCGCCCGCGCCGGGATCCAACTACCCGAGCGCTACCTGGTGCTGAGCCTGACCTTCGAGCAGCACACCGACGAGCGGGTCGCCGGGGTGGGCGCCGCGATGGCCGCGCAGCGCAAGGTGTACCGGGCCACCGAGGTGCTGCGCCGGTCGGCGGGCGACGGGGTGCTGTCCCTGCTCGACCCCACCGGCGGCACGGTGCTGCTGCCGGTGACCGGCACGGACTGGTCGGCGCTGGTGGCCGAGGTGGGCGCGGCCACCGGGGTACCGGTCCGCGCCGCCGGGGTCCTGGCCGAACCGGCCCAGGTCGCCCCGGCCACCCAGCAGACCGCCGAGATGCTGGAACTCGTTGTGGCGCTGGGCAGACCGCCCGGCCTGTACCAGCTCGCCGACGTGCTGCTGGAGTACCAGCTGACCAGACCGAGCGCGGCCCGTGACGAGCTGGGCAGGCTGCTGGCCCCGCTGGAGCAGCACCCGGACCTGCTGTCCACAGTGGAGACCTACCTGCGACTGGGCCTGGACCGGCGGCGCACCGCGACAACCCTGCACCTGCACCCGAACACGATCGACTACCGGGTGCGCCGCGCCGTGGCGCTGACCGGGCTCGACCCGGCCGATCCCCAGCAGCTGCAACAGATCGGCGCCGCGCTGGTGATCCGCAGGCTCGGTCAGCGGGCGCGGGCCGCGCGCAGGTAGCCCAGCACCAGCGCCTCCAGGGTCGGCTGCTCCCCCGCCCAGCCCTCGGGCACCGATTCCCCGCGCACCAACAGGGTTGCCTGCCGCTCGGTGCTGCTGGCCTGCACGACCCCGTCCACCGAGGCTGCCCGTGAGGCAGGACCCACCAGCACACGGTGTTCGGCGAGCAGGTCCTCGATCGGCCCGGTGAGCCGGACCGCCCCGCCGATCAGCAGCACCAGGTGGTCGCAGACGTCGTGCAGGTCGCTGAGCAGGTGCGAGGACATCACCAGGGTCATGCCCCGGTCGGCGACCTCGCCCATCAGCAGCCGCAGCGTCTCGTCGCGGGCCAGCGGGTCCAGGGCCGAGAGCGGCTCGTCCAGCAGCAGCAGATCCGGCTCGCGGCCCAGCGCGAGCGCGATGCCCACCTGGGTGCGCGCCCCCTCGGACAACGTGTGCACGCGGGCGTCCAGTGGGACCTCGGCCTGGTCCAGCACCTGCACGGCACGCCGCTGGGCCCAGCGCTGGTTGAACGCGCGCCCCAGCCGCAGGGTCTCGGCCACGGTGAGCCTGCCGTACAGCGGCCGGTTCTGCGCGAGGTAGCCGACCCGCGGGTGGGTGCGCCCGGTGGGCGGCTCGCCGAACACGCGCAGCTCGCCGCCGCTCGGCTTGAGCAGCCCGGCCGCCAGCGCGAGCAGGGTGGACTTGCCCGCACCGTTCGGCCCGACCAGGGCCGTCACCGCCCCCTCCGGCACGGCGAACTCGCAGCCGTCCAGGGCCCGTTTGCCCCGGTAGGACTTGACCAGCCGGTGTGCGCTCAGCGCACTGTCCATCAGAACTGCCCTTCGCCGGTGGGATAGCGCTCCTCGCGCACGTCCCCGTACAGCGCGTCCACGTCCTCGCGGCTCAGCCCCGCGTGGTGCGCGCGGTCCATCCACGCCGCCAGCTCCAGGCGCAGCGGTGAGCCGGGCGCGGTCTGCGCGGTCGCCAGCGACCTGCGCACGAACGTGCCCAGCCCGCGCTTGGCCTCCACCAGGCCCTCCCGCTCCAGCTCCCGGTACGCCTTGAGCACGGTGTTGGGGTTGACCGCCGTGGCCTCCACCACCTCGCGGGCGGTGGGCAGCCGGTCACCCGGCACCAGCAGGCCGAGCCGGAGCGCCTGCCTGGTCTGCTGGATGATCTGCATGTAGGTGGCCACCCCGGACCGTTTGTCGATCCGGTACTCGATCACCCACCCAGCATAGGCATTCACTAGGGATTTGACACAAGTCAGCGCACCCGCTCGCGCAGCCACCACACCGCGGCCGCCAGCAGGGCCGCGGCCAGGCAGAGGTAGAGCGCCGACTCCAGCCCCTGCAACGGCCAGAAATCCCCCGCCACGCGGTACTCCGCCCACTGTCCGGCGACCCCGGCCTTCTGGTAGCAGGCCTCCAGCGCGGTACCGGTCTCCGTGCAGTCGCGGATCTTCAGCGAGTCCACGGTGATGGGCTGGCCCGCCGAGTTGAGGAAGCCGGCGCCGGCCACCCGTTCGCCCGCGGCGAGCTGCTGCCCCACGCCGCCGGTGACCCGGTGGAACGGCACGAGGACCGGTCGCAGCGCGGCCAGCACGAGGCGGACCACCAGGAAGAGGCCGAGGGCCAGCGCCATGGCGGGCACGGTGCGCCGCACGAGCAGTCCGACCAGCACGCCCAGGGTCACCGCGAACACGGCGTAGGCCACCGAGACGAACCCGCTGGTGTCGTAGTTGAGCCACTGGAAGGCGCCCTGCCCGTCCACACCGAGCTGACCGGCCGAGCCGATCCAGCCCCGCAGCAGCCCCAGCAGCGCCGCCACCAGGACGATCATCGGCAGCAGGCTGACCGCGACCTTGGTCAGCAGCCAGCGGGTCCGTCCGACGGACTGGGTGAAGGCCAGCACGTAGGTGCCCTGCTCCAGTTCGCGGGCCACCAGCGGGGCGCCCATGAAGGCCCCGGCCAGCGCGGGCAGCACCAGGCAGGCCACCTGCGCGCACTTCATCAGGTCGTAGTAGCGCCCCTGGTAGTCCTGCACCCCCTTGCGGCACTGCGCCTGGTGCGCGTCGGCCACGCAGGGCCCGAGCCCGTTCTGCTCGATCACGCCCTGGCTGCCCGTCCACAGCCAGGCCAGCACCGCGCCGCCGACCACCAGCGTCACCGCCATCACCAGCAGCTGCGCCCGCTGCTGCCGCCACGCCGCCCAGATCACGCCGCCACTCCCTCGCCGTTGGACCTCATGTACGCCAGCACCACGTCCTCCAGACTCGGCGCGCTCGCCCGCCAGCCCTCCGGCACCTGGGACACGGCGGCCCGGACCAGCGCGGCCGTACCCCGTGCGGAGCTCTGCACGTCGACAACCGGTGCCGGGCCGCGCGGCTGCTGCCCCGGCGGGCCGACCAGCCAGCGGTGGGCGGCCAGCAGGTGGGCGACCTCCCCGTCGAGCTGGACGCTGCCGCGGTTGAGCAGCACCAGGTGGTCGCACACCCCCTGCAACTCCGCCAGCACGTGCGAGGACAGCACCACCGTGATCCCCGTCTGCCCCGCCTCCTGCACCAGGGTGTGCAGGGTCTGCTGACGCGCCAACGGGTCCAGGTCCGCCAGCGGCTCGTCCAGCAGCACCAGCTCGGGCCGCTTGCCCAGGGCCAGCGCGAGCGCCACGCGGGTGCGTTGGCCGCCGGAGAGCGTGCCGACCTTCGCCGTCAGCGGCACCTGCGCGCGCTCCACCAGCGACCGCGCGTAGTGCTGGTCCCAGGTCGGGTTCATCCGCCCGCCCAGGTGCAGGGTCTCCGCCACCGTCAGCTGCGGGTAGAGCGGCTTGTGCTGACCGAGGAACGCCAGCTTCGGGTGCACGCCACGCCCACCCGGCCGTTCACCGAACACCTCGATCGAGCCCGCCGTGGCACTGGTCATGCCGGTGGCCAGGCCCATCAGCGTGCTCTTGCCCGCACCGTTCGGCCCGACCAGCGCGACCACCCGGTGAGCCGGAACGCTCAGCGTGCAGTCGCGCAGCGCCCACCCACGCAGGTACTTCTTGCCCAACCCCGCCGCCGCCAGCGGCACAGACTGGTCCACCCGACACCTCCCTGACTACCCCGTACGAACCAACCTTACCAGATATCACTACTTAAGTAGTGAAAGAGTGGTTGAGGGGCGTGAGGGGGCAGACGGGGTGCTGCGGGGTTCGGGCGTGGGGGCGGTGGGCGAGGTTGGCGGGCGGCCCGCGGAGATGCGGCGCGTGTCGGCGGTTGCGGGGCGGCGTGTCGGCGCTAGCGGGACGGTGTGTCGGCGCTAGCGGGGCGGTGTGTCGGCGCTTGCGGGGCGGTGTGTTGGTGGTTCGCGTACGGCGTGTTGGTGATTGCGGGGTGGCGTGTTGGGCGGTCGTGGGCGGCGTGTCCCGCTGTCCGGAGCGCGAGTCCCGTTCAGAGGGGCGCGAGTCCCGGTGTCCGGAGGGCGAGTCCCGGTCTGGGGAGGGCGAGTCCCGGCGTGAGGGGTGCGAGTCCCGTTGTGGGGAGGGTGAGTCCCGTTGCCTGGTGCGCGTGTCCCGTTGTGGGTGTGAGTCCCGGCTTCTGGTGGGTGTTGGCGTTTGCGGGGTGTACACGGGGTGTGTCGGGGTTGGGGGTGTGGGGTTGGTTTGGTGTGGGTCCCTCGCGGCGGCCTGTGATCGGGGTTTCCGGGGCATGGGGGATGCCCCGATTCGCCGACGAGCGTAAGGCCGCCGCTACCCGCACAAAACCAACCCCGGGTTGGTGGGGGGTGTGTGGGGGTTGGTGCGGTGCGTGTCGGACGTTGCGGGGTGGTGTGTCGGCGGTTGGGGTGCGGTGTGCCGGACGTTGGGGTGTCGCGTGTTCGGTGTTCTGGGGTGGTGTGTCGGACGTTCCGGTGCGGCGTGTTCGGTGTTCTGGTGTGGTGTGTCGGTGGTTGGGGTGCGGCGTGTCCGGCTGGCCGGAGCGCGAGTCCCGGGCTGGGGGGCGAGTCCCATTCTCGGGCAAGCGAGTCCCGGGCTGGGGGGCGCGAGTCCCGTTCTGGGGTAGGTGAGTCCCGGGCTCCGGTGGGTGAGTCTCGCTGACTGGAGGGTGAGTTCCGTTGTGGGGTGGGCGGGTCTCGCTGACTGGCCCGGCTTGGGTTGTGGTGTGGTCACCCACATGGGTAGTCGTTGGTGGGCAACGGTTTTGTGGTGGATTGGGGAGTAGAATTGTTGGTATGACAGCATTCGTGGAGACTCGGCCTGCCGCAGGGTTGTGGCGGTTGGGGGATGCGGAGCTGTTGGGTGAGTTGCAGGACGCGGAAGTGGTTCTGCGGCAAGCGTATGCGAAGGTTCTTGGGTTGGTTGCGGAAGCGGATGCGCGGGGTGTGGCGGAGCGGGTGGGGTATCCGAGCCTGGCGGAGTTGCTGCGCGGTGTGCTCTGCGTGAGCAAGAAGGAAGCCAGGCAGCGGATCGCGCACGCGGGGGTTCCGGTCGCAACTCCGCTTGAGCCTGAACAACTTTCAGTGATCAACCGGGTGCTACGGGAGCTGCCGCCACACGTCGGTGCCGCCGACCGGGAGCAGGCTGTCGAGGTCCTGGCAGCAGCGGCCCAGTCGCTGGACGCCTCCAACCTGGTGCCGCTGGGCCGGGAGATCGTCAACCGGCTGGATCCCGACGGGGCGCTACCCAGCGAGGACGAACTCGCCCATCCGCGACGTGAGTTCCGTTACGACACACGGCGGGACGGGTCAGTGCGGTTCCAGGGGTGCCTGGACGCGGAGACCGGCGCCCTGCTGGAGGCCGTGCTCAGCCCGCTGGCGAAACCACACGACGCCCACGACACACGCAGCCTCACGGAACGGCAAGGAGACGCGTTCGCGGAACTACTGGAAACCAGCACCACCCCCACCGAAGGCGGAGAACGCCCCCACATCGCAGTAACAGTGCCATACCAGACCCTGCGAACAGGGCTCGGCACCACCGAACTCGCCCCATCAGCGATCCGCCGACTCGCCTGCGACGCGAAGGTCCTCCCAGTAGTACTGGGCAGCAACTCCGAACCACTCGACATCGGGCGCATCAGCTACACCGTGCCACCCCACCTCCGACGAGCACTCATCGTCAGGGACAAACACTGCGCCTTCCCAGGATGCAAAAGACGCCCCAGCACCTGCCACGCACACCACATCGTCCACTGGGCGAACGGAGGAGACACCGCACTGTCCAATCTGGTGCTGCTGTGCGGAATGCACCACCGACTCATCCACCACAGCGGCTGGACAGCGCGAATGGCCAACGGGCGGCCGGAGTTCACGCCGCCGAGCTGGCTCAGCAGGAGACGGCAGTAGGCTGCGGTCCATGTTGAGCCTGCATCATGAAGCGCGGACGCCAGTGCACGCGGTGCCGGCGGGGCTCAAGTTGTTGGTGCTGTTCGTGGTGGGCACCGGCAGCTTCTTCGTGCGGTCGATCCCGGTGCTGGGCGGGGCGCTGGTCGCGGTGGCGGGGTGCTACGCGCTGGCGAGGATCCCGTGGCGGATGGCGGTGCGGCAGTGGTTGGTGGTGCTGCCGTTCGTGGCGGTGATCTTCGTGGTGCAGGGGCTGCTGGTGGACTGGGGCAGCGCGGTGCTGGTGGCGGAGCGCATCGTGGTGCTGGTGGCGCTGGCCGCGCTGGTGACGTTGACCACGAGGACGGCGGCGATGGTGGCGGCGGTGGAGAGGTTGCTGGGGCCGTTGCGGCGGCTGGGGGTGCGGCCGGAGCGGGTGGGGCTGGTGGTGGCGATGACGATCAGGTTCGTCCCGGTACTCAAGGAGCAGGCGGACCAGGTGCGGGCGGCGCAGCGGGCACGGGGCGTGGAGTACAGCGCGAGGTTCCTGACCCCGCTGCTGGTGAAGACCCTGCGGCTGGCGGACGGGCTCGGGGAGGCCCTGGAGGCGCGTGGCGTGGACGAGGACGACAGCCGCCTATGATGTGGCGGTGCGGACCAAGGATCTCGCCCATGTGGCGCTGTTCGCGGCAATCATGGTGGTGCTGGGCCTCTTCCCGCTCATCGAACTGCCGCTGGTGCCCGCCCCGGTCACCGCGCAGACACTGGGAGTGATGCTGGCGGGCTCGATCGTCGGGGCACGCCGGGGCAGCCTGGCGATCCTGGTGTTCGTGGTGATGGTGGCGGTCGGTCTGCCGGTGCTGCCGGGCGGACGGGGCGGCCTGGGCGTGATACTGGGGCCGACAGGCGGTTTCATCCTGGCCTACCCGGTGGGGGCGCTGGTGGTGGGCCTGCTCACGGAGCGGCTGTGGCGGCGCTACAACCTGGGCTGGGCGCTGCTGTGCAACGCGGTGGGCGGGGCGCTGGTGATCTACCTGATCGGCATCCCCTACATGGCGGTGGCGGCGGGCCTGCCCCTGGACAAGGCGGTGCTGGGCTCGGTGGTGTTCCTGCCGGGCGACCTGGTCAAGACCGTGATCGGCTCGCTGGCAGCGGTGGCCGTGCGCAAGTCGTACCCGATGATCGAGGTGCCGCGTGATCGAGCTTGACGGGGTCAGCCACTGGTACGGCCAGCGGCAGGTGCTCGCGGACCTCACGCTGAGCCTGGGCGAGCGGCGGGTCGGCGTGGTCGGCTCGAACGGCTCGGGCAAGAGCACCTTCGCGAGGCTGCTCAACGGGCTGCTGGTGCCCGGTGAGGGCCAGGTCAGGGTGGACGGGCTGGACACCCGCAAGCAGGGCAAGGCGGTGCGCCGCAAGGTCGGCTTCGTGTTCCAGGACCCGGACGTGCAGATCGTGATGCCCACGGTGGGCGAGGACCTGGCGTTCGGGCTCAAGCACCGGGGCCAGGACAAGGCGGAGATCGCACGGCGAGTGGACGCCGCGCTGGCCCAGTACGGGCTGGCGGAGCTGCGCGAGCACCCGGCGCACCTGCTCAGCGGGGGCCAGAAGCAGCTGCTGGCGATCGCGGCGGTGCTGATCACCGAGCCGACACACGTGATCTTCGACGAGCCGACGACCCTGCTGGACCTGGGCAACCGGCGGCGCATCGCGCGGCTGATCCGGGACATGGACCAGCAGGTGGTGGTGGTCTCGCACGACCTGGACCTGCTGGCGGACTTCGACCGGGTGCTGGTGTTCGACAGGGGACGGGTGGTCGCGGACGGCAAGCCGGACGGGTGCATCGCCACCTACCAGGCAATGCACCCGCCGCTGTAGCTACCGCAGGTCGTAGACGGTGCTGCCGCCGACGGTTTTCGCGGTGTAGTGGGCGGCGACCCAGCTGGCGATCTCGCTGGAGCCCCGGTCCCGGCCGCCGGACACGTAGTAGCTGATCTTGTCCTCGGCCACCCACCGCTGGAACTGGGCGAGGGTCGGCGCGGGGTCGCTGCCGTCCCAGCCGCCGATGGCGATGACGGCCTTGCCGCTGCTGAGCTCCAGTTCGGCGGCCGAGTTGTCACCGGTGGTGGCGGCGGCCCAGGTGCTGGTGGTGGCCTTGAGCACGGCGGTCAGCTCCGCGCTGCTGCGCATGCCCATGCCGCCGGAGCTACTGGGGCCGGAGGTGGGGATGGACCCGCTGTGCGGCACCGCGGCGGTGGCGATGCCGAACCCGGAGGTCCCGGCGAGTGCGCAGGCCAGCACCACGGCGATGGCGGCCCGCCTGAGCAGGTCGGCGCGCAGGGCGATCAGCGCGGCGGCGATCACGCAGGTCACCAGCACGGCCCAGCGCAGCGCGGGCAGCCAGGACAAATCCCTTGCCAGCAGGGCGAAGTCCCAGAGCCCGGTGACCAGAACCGTTGCGGCCAAGGTGATCCGGACCGGGGTGTGCGCGCGGCCCCGCCACAGGGCACGGCCGCCGATCGCGACCAGCGCGGCGATCGAGGGCGCCAGGGCCACCGTGTAGTACGGGTGGATGGTGCCGCTCATGAAGCTGAACACCAGCCCGGTGACGAGCAGCCAGCCGCCCCACAGCAGCAGCGCGGCACGCGTGGGGTCGGTGCGCGGCGCACGGCGGCTGAACCACAGTCCGGCCACCAGCACGATCAGCGCGGCGGGCAGCAGCCAGGACACCTCGGTGCCCATGCTGGCGCCGAACAACCGGGTGATGCCGGTGGCGCCGCCGAACGCGGTGTTGCCGCCACCGCCCGGGCCCGCACCGCCGAAGATCCGGCCCAACCCGTTGTAGCCCAAGGCGAGCTGCCACAGGCTGTTGTTCGTGGAGCCGCCGATGTAGGGCCGCGAGGAGGCGGGCCACAGCTCCACCAGCAGCACGAACCAGCCGATCGAGACGACCAGCGCGGCTACGGCACCGGCGAGGTGGATCAGCCTGCGGCGCAAGGAGGTGGGCGCGGCGAGGAGGTAAGCAAGGCCGAAACCGGGCAGCACCAGGAAGGCCTGCATCATCTTGGTGAGGAAGGCGAAGCCGATGGCGACCCCGGCCAGCGCGAGCCATCGGCCGCTGGCGGTCTCCGTGGCGCGCTGCACGCAGTACGCGCCCGCCACGAGCAGCAGCACGAGCAGCGCGTCGGGGTTGTCGAAGCGGAACATCAGCACCGCCACCGGAGTCAGCGCCAGCACGGCCCCGGCGACCAGTCCGGCACCGGCACCGAACCGGCGCCGCACCGTGGCGTACAACAGGGCGACCGCGGCCACTCCCTCCAGGGCCTGTGGCACGAGCAAACTCCAACTGGACAGGCCGAACAACCGCACGGACAGGCCCATAACCCACAGCGAGGCCGGTGGCTTGTCCACGGTGATCGCGTTGCCCGAGTCCAGGGAGCCGAACAGCCAGGCCGTCCAGTCCTGGCTGCCCGCCTGCGCGGCGGCGGCGTAGAAGCTGTTGGCGTAGCCCGAGGAACCCAGGTCCCACAGGTACAGCACGGCGGTGCCCAGTAGCAGCGCGAGCAGGGCCGGTCTCGCCCACCGCGGGTGGTCAGCTGTGCGTGTGTCGTTCAGTACCGCCGTCATGGCAACCAGCCTCGGGCGGGCCGCTGTGCCGACCTTGTGGCGATGCTATACGTGAGCTGTGAGGCGGACGGTGAACACCGTGCGGCCCGGCTCGCTGTCGACCGAAACCGTGCCGTGGTGCGCGGACACGATCGCCGAGACGATCGCCAACCCCAGTCCGGTACTGCCCGCGGTGCGCGAACGCGAGGTGTCCCCACGCGCGAACCGCTCGAACACCTCGGCCTGCAACGGTTCGGGGATGCCCGGCCCGTCGTCGGCCACGGTGATCACGACCTCGCCGCCGGTCCGCGCGATGCCCGCGGTCACGGTGCTGCCCGGCGGGGTGTGCGTGCGCGCGTTGCCGAGCAGGTTGGCCACCACCTGGTGCAGGGCGGCCTGGTCCCCGGTGACCGTCACGGGCTCGGCGGGCACCTCCAGCCGCCAGGTGTGGTCGGGGCTGGCCACGTGGGCGTCGCTGACGGCGTCCACGAGCAGCCGGGACAGATCCACCTCGGCGGTGCTCAGCGGACGGCCCGAGTCCAGCCTGGCCAGCAGCAGCAGGTCCTCGACCAGCGTGGTCATCCGGGCCGACTCGGACTGGATGCGGCTCATCGCGTGCGAGACGTCCGGGGGCACCGACTCGCGGTGGCGGGCGGCCAGCTCGGCGTAGCCCCGGATGGCGGCCAGCGGGGTGCGCAGCTCGTGGCTGGCGTCGGCCACGAACTGGCGGACCCGGGTCTCGCTCTCGTGCCGGGCGGCCAGCGCGTCGGCCACGTGCCCCAGCAGGCGGTTGAGCGCGGTGCCGACCTGGCCGACCTCGGTGCGCCGGTCCGTGCCGGGCACCCGCTCGGACAGCGCCACCTCGCCGCGGTCCAGGCGCAGCTCGGCCACCCGGGTTGCGGTGGCCGCCACGCGCCGCAGCGGGCGCAGCGCGACGCCGACGATCAGCGCCCCGCCGAGCCCGGTGGCCACCAGCCCGAGCACGGCCACCACGGTCATGACGATCGCGACGTTGGCCAGCGTGTCCTGCACCTCGCGCAGCGGCACCCCGATCAGCTGCACCTGTCCGTCCGGGGACTGCGCGGTGACGAAGCGGTAGTCGCCCAGCCCGGGCAGGTCGGTGGTGTGCCCGTGACCGTCGACCTGCACGGTGACCAGCTTGCGCTGGGCGGCACCGGTGAGCGGCACCCCGCAGCCGCTGCTGTCCTGGATCTGCGCGCTGACCCCGTTGGAGCTGAGCTGGGCGATGATCGTGCCGGTGCCCTGCCCCGGGGGGAACGCCGCGCAGGAGGAGCCGGGCGGGTGCCGGTCCGCTGGCGGCCGGTCGTGCGCCTTCTGGTTGACCTGCGTCAACTGGTCGTCGACCCGGCCGATCAGGTAGCCGCGCAGCGCCAGCTCGGCGGTCACGCCGATGCCCACGCAGACCACGGCGAGCAGCAGCACGAGTTCCACCAGGAGCCTGGTGCGCAGCGTCCACGGGCGGGTCACGGCTGGTATCCAACCACCGATCGCTGTGCCCCCGCTGTGCGAGCGCTTGACCTCCACCTAGCTCGAAGTCCTAACCTCGGTGACGCGGTACCTACTGGAGGGAGCAGCACGATGGCAGTCGAGCTCAACCACACGATCGTCGCGGCGCGCGACAAGGTGGCCTCGGCCGAGTTCCTGACCGGGATCCTGGGACTGCCCGCGCCCACCACGTTCGGCCCCTTCTCGGTGGTGCGGGTGAGCAACGCGGTGAGCCTGGACTACCTGCAGACCGAGGACGAGATCCCCCCGCAGCACCTGGCGTTCAAGGTGGGCGACGAGGAGTTCGGGCCGATCTTCGACCGGATCCGCGCCAGCGGCGTGCAGTACTGGGCCGACCCGCACCACCAGCGGCCCGGCGAGATCAACACCGCGGACGGGGGCCAGGGCGTCTACTTCACCGACGCCGACGGCCACAACCTGGAAGTGCTGACCCGCGACTACGGCAGCGGCAGCTGAGATGAACTCGGGGATTCACCCTGCGCCCTCAGGGTGAATCCCCGTCCCGTCACCAAATCGCAATCCACACGGGGCGAAACGTTCTCCCCCTCCTGGCGACGTGTCTGGTCGACAACAACAGGAGGGTCGTGGCTCGTGCAACCAGTCCTAGCGGTGGACTTCGGCACGTCGACGTCCTCGGCGGCCCTGGTCGCCGGTGCGGACGTGTGGCTGGTCCAGGAACCCGGGCAGAACTCGTGGACCTGGCCCTCAGCGGTGTACCTCAACGGGGAACGGCTGCTGGTTGGCCGCGAGGCCGAGCACATGAAGCGCCTGCAACCGATGAACTTCCGCACCGAGTTCAAGCGGGTGCTTGGCCAGTCCACACCGGTCTGGCTGGGACAGCGCGCCTTCGCCCCGCGCGACCTGGTGGCCGCCGTGCTCAGTGCACTGCGGGCACAGGCCCTGCGCGAGCTGCGCGGTGCCGCGCTGGACCGGCTCGTGCTGACGGTGCCCGCCAGCTACGGGGAGGTGGACCCGCGGCGCACGCTGATGATCGAGGCGGGCGAGCAGGCCGGGTTCGCCGACGTGGAGCTGCTGCCCGAGCCGGTGGCGGCGGCCTTCGCGCCGATCGCGGGCGCCCCGCTCGCCTCGGGGGCGCTGGTGCTCGTGTACGACTTCGGTGGCGGCACCTTCGACACGGCCGTGCTGCGCGTGCTGCCGGACGGCACGTACGAGGTGCTGGGCTGCGCGGCACTGGAGGACTGCGGCGGCAGCGACATCGACGCCGCGATGTACCAGTGGCTGCGCGAGCGGTTCCGGTCGAAGCTGGGCGGGCAGCCCGCCGACGCGGACGCGATCTCGTTGGCGATGGACCTCAACGAGCTGCTGCGCGAGGCCAAGCACCAGCTCACCGAGGTGCCGACCGCGCCGACCTACTTCGAGCCGCTGCACGAGCAGCTGACCCTGGACCGGGCCCAGCTGGAGCAGATCATCACGCCGATGCTGCGCGACACGGTGCGGTGCTGCCGCGACCTGCTCGCGAGCACCGGCGTGCTGGTGGAGCAGATCGCCGCGGTGTTGTTGGTCGGCGGCAGTTCGCGCATCCCGCTGGTGTCCCAGGTGTTGCGCGCCGAACTGCGGCGTCCGCTGCGGCTGACGCAGGACCCGTCGGTGGCCGTGGTGCACGGGGCGGCCCGCTGGGCGGCGGCCGGGGTGCGGACCGTGCCGCCGCGCGGGCTGGCCGACGGGGCCCGGGCGCTGCGCTGGAAGCTGCCCGGGGACACCGCGACGATCGTGCGCTGGCTGGTGGCCCCGGGCCAGAACTTCGAGCCCGGTGCGCCGTTGGCGGTGCTGCGGCTGGGCAACGGCTCGCTGTGGCGCATGTTGGCCGGGCACGACTCGGGGCAACTGGTCAGCGTGCACGCCGATCCCGGGGACGAGGTCACCTCGGCGGACTGGCTGGTGACGGTGCGCCCGGCGGTGGGAGGCCGGGCGTGAGCGAACGACCGGAGCTGGTGGTCGATCTCGGCACCGCGACCAGCTCGGCCGCGCTGGTGGTCGGGGACTCGGCGCGGCTGCTCCAGGAGGGCGCGAGCGACTCGTGGGCCTGGCCCTCGGCGGTGTGCGCGGGCGAGGACGGGCTGCT
Organism: Kutzneria viridogrisea DSM 43870; assembly: GCF_000525635.1. Lineage (NCBI taxonomy): Bacteria > Bacillati > Actinomycetota > Actinomycetes > Pseudonocardiales > Pseudonocardiaceae > Kutzneria > Kutzneria viridogrisea. Next base: position 3,195,624 of record NZ_CP007155.1, on the reverse strand, counting down.
GGTCGGCACGGCGGCGGTCATCCTGGGGCGGGGCAACGCCGAGGCGTTCCGCTCGGGGCTGACCCAGGACCTGGGCGAGCCGCGGGTGCTGCTGGCGGGCGAACCGCACGCCCCGCAGGACCTGATCGCCCACCTGCTGCGCGCACTGCGGACGCGGGCACAGCAGGTGCTGGGGTCGGCCGACCTGGACCGCCTGGTGCTGGTCTCCCCCACCGAGTTCCGGCCGGGGGACCCGAGGCTGCGGCTGCTGGTCGACGCCGGGGAGCTGGCCGGGTTCGAGGAGGTCGAACTGCTGGACGAGGCGGTGGCCGCCGCCTCGGCGAAGTACGAGGGCGAGGAGCTCGTACCCGGGGACCTGGTGCTGGTGCACGACATCGGCGCGGGGTTCACCGCGAGCCTGGTGCGGCTGAGCGCCGACGGGGGGCACGAGGTGCTGGCCGTGGCGCACCGCCCGGACCTCGGCGGGGACCAGGTGGACCGGCTGCTGTTCGCGCACCTGGCGGCCGGGCTGGGCGACACCCACGAGGTGGGCCGGGAGCTGATGGAGTTCACCCGCGGCCTCAAGCACCGGGTGGCGGGGGCGGACAGCCCGCAGGACTACTTCCGGCCGCTCAAGCGATTGGTTGGTCTGGACCGGGCGGAACTGGAGCGGTTGACCGCGCCGTTGCAGGAGAAGATGGCCGCCGTGGTGGGCGAGCTGCTCGCGGCACACGTGTCGCGCAGTTCCCCGTTGCGGGCGGCCCTGGTGGTCGGCGGTGGCCACCGCCTGCCGTGGTTCGCCGAGCGGCTGCGGGCGAAGCTGCGCGTGCCGGTGCTGGCCACCGCCGACCCCGCCAGCGCGGTCGTGCTGGGTGCCGCCCGCTCGGTGGCCACCGCGAGCGAGCGGGGCGGCGGTCCGCGCGAGGAGTCCGGGCAGCTGCCGGTGGGCTGGCAACTGCCCGGCGAGGTGGCCACGGTGACCCGGCTGGCGGTGCGGGCCGGTCAGGACTACGCCCCCGACCAGGTGTTGCTGGTGGCCCGGCTGCCCCGCGGTGGGCTGCGCTACCTGCGGGCCGGTGACCAGCCCGGTTCGGTGGCGGCCTGGCACGTGCGGCCGGGCGACACGATCGTCAGCGACCAGTGGCTGCTCACCAGCGGCCCGCTGCTGGGCAACCCGCCCGAGACCGGCGAGCAGCCGACCGCGCCCGGCGGCTTCGCGGCACACGCGCCCGAGGAACCGAGCAGGCGCCGGTTCCCGCCGGTGGTGGCGACGGCGCTGGCGGTGGCCGCGATCGCGGTGCCGATCGCGCTGTTCGTGCACTTCCGCGACAACACCGGCTCGGGCGGCTCCTCGAGCTCCAGCTCCTCGCCGACCACGAGCGACAGCAGTTCCAGTGCCAGCTCCAGTTCCAGCTACAGCTCGAGCTACAACTACAGCTATTCGCCGACGTACACCTCCACGACGACCACGACCACGACGTCCAGCAGCAGTCCCAGTTCCTCCGCGCGGAGTTCGCTGTTCGGCTCGCTCAGCAACGACTCCGGGGTGCAGTGGAGCACCTGCTACCAGTTCAGCCTGCTCAACGCCTCCGCCGCCGACTACTCGATCGCCTGCGGCAGCCAGTCCCCCTCGCTGGGCACGCAGATCGGCTTCGCCAAGTTCTCCTCCAGCTCGGAGTTCAGCGACTACTTCACCGCCCACAAAGGACACGTCGGCAGTTCCGCGGACAGCTGCACGGGGCAGGACTTCTCCGGCACCTGGAACCACAGCAACGCCACCATCGGCCCCAAGGTCTGCTACTCGACCGGCAGCACCTACCGGATCACCTGGGGCAACACCAGCACGAGGACCATCGCGGTGATCGAGGGCAGCAGCAACAACGCGGTGGACTGGTGGAAGTCCCACGCCGCGGTGGTCATCCCGTGATGAGCCGCTCGTAGCTGCGTACCAGCACCTGCGCGGCCTGCCGGGTGGCCCGGGAGTAGGCGGGGTCGACCGCCCGCGCCGACCAGTGCGCGATGCGGTCGGCGGCGCGGGTCCGCACCAGCTGCGGCGGCGATCCCTCGGGCAGGCCGAGCCGGGCCGCCGTGCTGGTGCCGTGTTCGCCGGTGACCCGGGCCAGCTCGGCGCTGTCGGCGGGGTCGAAGCGCAGTTCCCCGTTGTAGTGCTGGCGCAGCACCCGCAGCTCGGCGAACCCGTGCTCGTCCAACTCCGCCTGGCGCAGGTGCGCGACGGCCTGTTCCACGGTGAACCGCTGCACCGGGCCGAGGTCCAGCCGTGCGGGCAGGGCCAGGGCCTGGTCCACGGCCTGCCGCAACTTGATCAGGTCCGCGCGGTTGCCGAAGTGCCCGGTGAGCAGCCGCCGGAACTCCGTCATGCCGCTGCGGTCCAGCAGCAGCTTCCGCAACTGTGGCAAGCGATCCACGCCCTCAGCACGGATCAGCCCGCAGGCCAGGTGCACCCCGTAGCGGTCCAGCCTGCGCAACAGTTGTGCCCGCCGCCGCGCCGGTACCGGCAGGTCCTCGTACGGCCTGCTGGCGAAGAACGGGCCTCGGGCAAGCCTGCGGTCCAGCAGCGCGGGATCGCCCGCGGCCAGCGCGAGCAGGTCGGCGAACTCCTGCTCGGTCAGGGTCGCCGCGCCCTCGGCCACCTTGCTGGCCACAGGCCGCAGGTCGTACACCATGCGCCGCGCGCCGGAGACGGTCATCATGCGCTCGGCGATGCGATAGCCCTCGCCCAGTGGGTCGGGGTACTGCGGCCACAGCAGTTCCACCTTGGTCAGCGCGCCGACGGCCGTGACCGGGGTCGCCGCGCCGAAGGCCGCGCCCTGGAACTCGGCCATCAGCTCCTCGTCGCCCGCGGCCAGCCCACGGCAGAAGACCAGCACCACGGCGTGCGCCCGCGCGGCGTGCGAGATCGTCGCCCTGCGCACGTCGGAGGCGGTCAACCGCAAGGTGCGCAAGGTGTTCTCCTGATCGGCGCCCAGGTGCGAGTCCAGCCCCGGGGTGTCCACCAGGTCGTACGCGGCGAGTTCGGCGTTGTCCAGCAACACCTCCAGGTAGTCGATGCTGGTGAGCACCTCGTTGTTCCCGCTGAGCACCGCCAGCTCCGCCAGCGGCCACTCCTGGCTGCCGCCACCCCGCAGGTGCACCACCAGCCGCTCCCGCCCGCCCCGCTCGACCTGCCGCAGCCAGCTCACGTTGTAGGTCAGCTCGCGGGCCCCGGTCGCCACGACCTCGTTGCCCAGCAAGGCATTGGCGAGTGTGGACTTGCCGGAACTGATCCGCCCCACCAGGGCAAGGCGCATCGGCTGGGTCACCTGCCTGGCGGCGTCGCGCACGCTCAGCCGTGCGTCCTCCAGTGCGGGCGAGCCGCCGAGCTGGCGCAGCGCCCGCTCGAAGGCCTCGGCGGTGCGCCGCCGTAACGCCTCGTCACTCACCGGTCCGCCCGTACTCGGCGGCCCGGTCGGCGATCGTGGCGCGGCGGTGCAGCAACGGCGCGAGTTCCTGCTCCAGCACGGCAAGTCGCTCGGCCGCCTCGCGCTGACTGGCCCGCTCGGCGTTGCGGACCCGCTCGGACTCCTCCTGCGCGCTCTGCTGTGCGGCCCTGACCCGGCTGTGCAGTTCCGCGGTCAGCGCTTGGCCGAACTCCGCGAGCACGGCGTCGACCACCTCCTGCACGTGCCGGTACTGGCTGCGCCGCAACGGTTCCAGCTCGTGGCGCAACGCCAGGGCGCGCTGCCTGCGCTGCTGCTCGCGGCTGGCCTCCATCGAGGTCCGGTACCCGTTGCGGGCGCCGAACAGCGTGCCCAGCGCGCTGCCCAGCACCCCGCCGATGGCCGCGCCGATGCCGGGCAGCAGGGAACCCAGTGCCGCGCCGAGCACCCCGCCCAGCGCGCCGCCCGCACTGGTGCCCGCGATCATGCTCTCGGTGGCACGGATGCCCTCGGCGCCGCGGTCCGTTCGCTGCTGGCCGCCGGTGACCTCCAGGCTGGGCACCGGCGGCGGGGGCAGGCCACCCAGCCGCTGCTGGGCCAGCGGCAGCTCGCTGGCCAGCACCAGCTCGCGCTGCACCGCCGCGGTGCGCCGCACGGCCAACTCGTTGACCGTGCCGATGACGGCCGCCGCGTCGGAGACCAGCTTGTCCACCAGCTGCTGCGGGTGGTCCAGGTAGCGGTCCAGCAGCAGGTGGTACGAGTCCACGTCACCCCACAGGCCGTCCAGCTCCTCGCCCGCCCTGGCCAGCAGCTCGCGGCGCACGCCGGTCAGCGCGGTGGTCAGCCGGTCGTGCCAGCTGCCCGCCTCGGCCAGCCGGTCCAGTTCCCGCCTGCGGGCCCGCAACTGCTCGCGCAGGTCCTGCTGGGCCTGTTCGGCCGAGCCGCGCAGTGCGGCCCGCTCGCCCTGCAACGGGGTGATCAGCGCGGTCACCGCGGTGTCCAGTTCGGACAGTGCGTCGCCGAGCAGCACCGTGGTGCGCCTGCGCGACAGCGCCGACCAGATGACCCGCTCCAGCTCCTCGAAGTTGCTCAGCTCCAGGTCCTCGGGATCACCGTGGGCCAGGTACGCGAGCTTGGCGTGCGCGGACACCGCCACCACGCGCAGCCGCTCCCGAGGGCGGCCGGTGACCTCCGCCAACTTGGTCCGCGCGTCCTCGGCCAGCTCGGTGCAGTCGCCGACATCGGCCTTGGTCAGCACGAACAGCAGGCCGTCCTCGTCCCCGGTGACCCGGGCCGAACGGCTGGCCCTACGCAGGAACTCCAGCTCGCTCTCGGTCAGCGGCTGGGTCAGGTCCACCACGAACAGCAGCGCGTCGGCCCCGGGCAGGAACCCGGTGGTCACGGTGGTGTGCTCGGCGTGCACCCCGCCGACCCCGGGAGTGTCCACCAGGGTCAGTCCCGAGCGCAGCCGGGGATTGGGCGTGCGCACGGTGATCATGCGGGCCCGCTTGGTGTTGTGCGGGTTGCCGCTCTCGGTGGCGTAGCCCGCGATCTCGGCGCGGTCGATCCGCCTGCGCAGCACCGAGCCGTCGGCCTGCTCCAGGGTCACCTCCACCTCCTCGCGCTCGGCGTAGGAGGCGGCGATGACCAGGCTGGTCGCGTACACGGTGTCCACCGGGAACAGGTCCGGCTCGGCGAGCAGGGCATTGAGCAATGTGGACTTGCCCCGCTTGAACTCACCACAGATCACCGCCGTGAGCCTGCCCGCGGACAGCCGGTGCCGGGCCGCGGCCAGTCGGCGCCGGGACTCCACCGCCCGCCTGCGGGCCAGCAGCGGGTCCAGCTCGTCCACCCAGTCCAGCAGTTCGAGGCGCTGTTGCTCGAACCCGCTCACCGCCGCACCTCGCTGGCGCTCGGCGCAGCGCTTCGCGCAGGCACTGTGCCTGATGATTCGCTCGCAAGCTCGCTCATGGGGCCTCCGCTCGGTAGGCTTCCCCCCACTCATCGCCGCGCGAGCCGATTCGTAACCCCGGTCTTCTCGATCTTGACCAGCCCTGTGACGAGCGGCCGGACGGGGGTTGGCAAGATACCCGTCTTGGCGGAAGGTTTTACAGCTCGTACAGGCCGCGCACGCGGGAAGGATCTCGGTGAACGCCCAGACCGCTCAGATGGACGACCTACAGCTCATCGCGCTGCCCACCGCGGTGAGCTGCACCGAGATGTTCGTCCGGTTCGCACTGTCCGAGTGGAACCTCCGCGCGATGCTGGAGCCCGCCGTCTACGTGGGCAGGGAACTGGTCGGGTCCATGGTGGCCACCGCGGCCCTGCACACCCCCGGGCTGATCACGGTGCGGCTGCGGCTGCGCGGGGACAGCCTGGTGGTCGAGGTGGAGGACATGCTGGTCGCCTTCCCGCCCACCGTTCCGGTGACCCTGTCCGGCTACCACGCCGGGGTGGTCTCGCTGGCGGGGCGCGGCAACCTGCTGTGGTGCGAGCTCGCGCTGCCCACCGGCCTGGACGCCGCCTCGGTACGCCTGCCCCGCCGGGAGCAGCGCCGCTCACCAGCGGCGGAACAGCTCGGCGAGGAGCGCAGCGAGGTGGACCCGCAGGTGATCCAGCGCATCTTCACCGCGCTGAGCCAGCCCCCGCAGGGCGGTTCTGAGTGGCATCGCTAGACAATTGTCAATAGCTTTGCGAATTCTCACACAGCACTTGACATCGCACTGCGTCATCGCAGTTGAACGTTTGATCACCGGGTAGGCGGTACCGCTCACGGAGTAACGACTTGTAGCGTCCGGACGAACTTTTCCCACGGCATTCCGGAGCTGGCATGACGTCGACCGAACCTTCGTTGCGCCGACTCGCGAACGACCAGGTGCGCGCCCTGGCCTCGGCGGTCGGGCTGGGGACTCCGCAGGTCGCGGAAGAACTGGTCACGGAATTACTCGGCGTGGCGGGCACCCATCCGCTGTGCACGCCACCGCATTGGCAGTCGGACATCTCCGACGACCAAACTCCAGTGGAATTCTCCATAGCTTTCGACACCGCTGGCAATCCGACGCTGAGAATGCTCGGCGCCCCGGTGGCCAGACCGGGCGACGGACAGGTGGCCGCCGCGCTGCGCCTGCTCGCGACCTGGGCCGACCGGTACCAGCTGTCCCTGGACCGGTTCGAGGCCGTGCGGGAACTGTTCCTGCCCCCGAACGCCCAGGGCTTCGGTCTGTGGTTCTCGGTGATCTTCCGCCCGGAGCCCGAGTTCAAGGTCTACCTCGACCCCAACGCGCGCGGCGGGGCCCAGGCACCCGCGCTGGTCGCCCACGCGCTGCGCGTGCTCGGCCTCGCGCCGGCCCACCCGGTGATCGCCCACCACGCGCTGGCCCGCCCGCAGGACCGGTTCGCCTTCTTCGCGCTGGACCTGCACGCCGGGGCGCAGGCCCGGGTCAAGGTCTACGTGGCACACCACGAGGCGGGGGCCGAGGTCGCCGAGCGCGCCTGCCTGGCGGTACCCGGTGTGGACCCGGAGCAGGTCAGCGCGTTCTGCCGGACAGTGGGCGGCCCGCTGCCGTTCACCACCCGCCCGTTGATCTCCAGCTACTCGTTCAGCGACCCCGGATCGGCGGTACCGGACAACTACTCGCTCTACGTGCCCGTGCGCGAGGCGGTGGCCGACGACGAGGTGACCCTGAACCGCCTGCGCACCGTGCTGCGCGAGCAGGGCCTGCGCCCCGACGTGCTCGAACAGGCCCTGCGCGGCATCGCCCGCCGCCCGCTCGCCGAGGGTGTCGGCATGATCCCGCACGTCTCCCTGCGCACCGGCAGCACCCGCCAGGGCCTCACCGTGTACCTGTCCACCGAGGCCTTCCACACCACCCCCGCCCGCTCCCGAACCGGCCACCACAGCCACGCCTGACCCCGCGAGTCCCGCCCACAGCGCGACCGCCCACCCCGTACCGGAAGCGCCGACCCCCGCAGCCCCGACCCTAGGGAGCACCCCATGCCGCTGATGGAGCCGTACCGGATCAAGGTCGTCGAGCCGATCCCGATCCTGACCGCACAGCAGCGGGCCGAGGCGCTCGCGCGGGCCGGGTACAACCCGTTCAACCTGCGCGCCGACGAGGTCACGATCGACCTGCTGTCGGACTCGGGCACCGGCGCGTTCTCCGCCGCCCAGCAGGCCGCCGCAGCGCTGGGTGACGAGTCCTACGCCGGCGCCCGCTCCTGGTTCCGGTTCCACGAGGTGGTCAGCGACCTGACGGGCTTCCCGCACATCTACCCCGTGCACCAGGGACGTGGGGCGGAGCGGATCCTGTTCGGCGCGCTGCTCAGGCCGGGGCAGGTCTCGCTGAGCAACACGCACTTCGACACGACCCGCGCCAACGTGGAGCTGCTCGGCTGCCAGGCGCGCGACCTGCCGTGCCCGCAGGCCAAGGACCTGGACAGCCAGTACCCGTTCAAGGGGGATCTGGACCTGGACGCGGCGCGCGCCGCACTGGCCGAGGAGCCCGGCCGGGTCGGCATGGTGATCGTGACGATCACCAACAACGGGGGCGGCGGGCAGCCGGTGTCCATGGCGAACCTCCGCGCGGCCCGCGAGCTGTGCCGGGAGTTCGGGGTGCCGCTGGTGCTCGACGCCGCGCGCTTCGCGGAGAACGCGTGGCTGGTGACCCAGCGCGAACCGGGCTACGAGTCGCACAGCCCCACCGAGGTCGCCAAGGAAGCGTTCGGCCTGGCCGACGCGGCCGTGGCGAGCCTGAAGAAGGACGGCATCTCGCCGATGGGCGCGTTCCTCGCCGTGCGCGACCGGGAGCTGGCCGACCGCTGTGAGCTGGTGCTGATCGCCACGGAGGGGTTCCGCACCTACGGCGGGCTGGCCGGGCACGAGCTGGACCGGCTCGCGCAGGGCCTGCGCGAGGTGCTGGAGCCGGACTACCTGCGCTCGCGCGCGGCCACCACCGCGTACCTGGCCCAGTTGGCCAACGACGGCGGGGTGGACGTGGTGCAACCGCCCGGCATCCACGCCCTGTACCTCAACGCGGGCAGGCTGCTGCCGCACATCCCGCCGGGCCGGTTCCCCGGTCACGCGCTGGCCAGCCAGCTCTACCTGGAGGGCGGGATCCGCTGCGCCGAACTGGGTTCGCTCTACCTGGGCACCCTGGACGAGCACCACGAGCTGGTGACCCCCGCCCCGTACGAGCTCGTGCGGCTCGCGCTACCGCGCCGGGTCTACACCCAGAGCCACTACGAGTACGTGGCCGAGGTGCTCGCCGGGATCGCCAAGCGCCCCGAGAGCGTCCCCGGCTACCGCCTCACCCACTCCCCCGCCCTGCTGCGCCACTTCAACTGCCGACTGGAACCGGTGTCATGACACCTTCGGCTCGGCGGCGGGCAGCCGGCTCATCGCGTGCTCCAGCAGCTTGATCAACGCGAGCTTGCTGGAGTCCTTCTTGCGCGCGTCGCACGCCACGACCGGGATGGAGTCGTTGATCGCCAGCGCCTTGCGCACCTCGTCGGCCTCGTAGTCGTAGGAGCCCTCGAAGTGGTTGACCGCGACCACGAACGGGATGCGCCTGCGCTCGAAGAAGTCGATGGCGGCGAAGCTGGCCTCCAGCCGCCGGGTGTCGATCAGCACGATCGCCCCGGCGGCCCCGTAGGCCAGTTCGTCCCACATGAACCAGAACCGGTCCTGGCCAGGCGTGCCGAACAGGTACAGCACGATGCGCGGACTGACCGTGATGCGGCCGAAGTCCAGCGCCACCGTGGTGGTGGTCTTGCCCTCGACCCCGGCCAGGTCGTCCACCCCGGAGCTGGCTTCGGTGAGCAGCTCCTCGGTGCTCAGCGGGGGTATCTCGCTGACCGAGCCGACCAGCGTGGTCTTGCCCACGCCGAAACCGCCCGCCACCAGTACCTTCACCGAGGCCGGGATGATCTGCTCAGAGTGCACGGACACCATCGAGTACCGCCTGGAGGAGATCCCGGCCGGGCGCGCTGGCGACCTGCTCGGGGGCACGGACAACAACATCACCGCGTTCGATCAGGTCGCTGAGCAGCACCTTGGCCACCACCAGCGGCAGGTCCACGTACGCGGCCAGCTCGGCGATCGACAGCGGTTGGCGGCACAACCGCAGGATCGCCTGGTGCTCGGGACCCAGCCCGAGCGGGTCGCCGCCGGAGTCGACGGCCATCACCTGGGTGGCCACGTCCAGCCAGCCGGTGGCCGGTCTGGTGCGCCCCCGCGTCATGGCATAGGGACGGACCAGCGGCCCGGCCTCCTCGTCGAACCAGTGGTCCGGCGGCTGCGCCACGTTCAGGCTCCCTGCTCCGCCGCACTGCGCGGGGCGGCGGTCAGATAGGCACCGACCTGCTTGACCAGCAGGTTCATCTCGTACGCGATCTGGCCCACGTCGGCGGTCTCCTCGGCGAGCACCGCCAGGCAGGCGCCCCGGCCCGCCGCGGTGACGAACAGGAACGCGTGCTCCATCTCCACGATCGTCTGACGCACCTGGCCGCCGCCGAAGTGCCGCCCGGTGCCCTTGGCCAGGCTCTGGAAGGCCGAGGCCATCGCCGAGAGCTGGTCGGAGTCGTCCCGGGACAGCCCCCGCGACTTGCCGATCAACAGGCCGTCCGCGGAGAGCACCACCGCGTGCCTGGCGTCCACCACCCGCTCCACCAGGTTGTCCAGCAACCAGTTGAGGTCGGTCTCGGAGTGCGCCTTGTCGTTCATCAGTCCTGACTTTCCCTATTCCCACGTGTTGTCCGCGCCGACCACGGGAACGCCCTGGTCCGCGCGCCCCAGCCGGGTGCCGCGCTGGAAGGCCGCCATCGTGTCGCGGACCTCCTCCGGTGAGCGCTCAGCGGGCTCACCGTCCACTTCGGACTCGTCGTTGAGGTCCCCGCGCAGCTGCGGGGCGAGGCTGGACTGCGGTTGGCGCTGCGGCAGCTGGGGCTTGGCGCCCTCGGGCCGTCCCTGCGGTATGGCCAGCGAGTCGGTGTGCGGGCCCTCGTCGCGGGCGGGCTCGTGCTCGGGCCACTGCGGGGCGAGTACCGGTTCCACCACCGGCGGCGGGGTGGTGCGCACCGACTCGGCCAGCCGCGAGCGGGACAGCGCCCAGAACTCGTCCAGTTCGGTGCCCGACAGCGAGTCGGCCACCTGCTCCTGCTCGGGCTGGGCGGGCACCTCGCGCTCGTGCACGGACTCGAGATCCTGCCTGCGCGCCAGCACCTGCGTGGGGATCAGCACGATGGCACGGGTCCCGCCGTACGGGGACACCCGGAACTCGACGTTGATCTCCAGCTTGTGCGCCAGCCGCGCGATCACGAACAGGCCCAGCCGGGAGTCGGCCTTGAGCGCCATGGCGTCGAACTCGGGCGGGTCGGCCATCATCGCGTTGGCCCGGTCCCGGTCCCCCTCGCTCATACCCAGGCCCTGGTCCTCCACCTCCACCACCACGCCCTTGGCCACCAGCACGCTGCTGACCAGCACCTGGGAACGCGGCGGGGAGAAGGTGGTGGCGTTGTCCACCAGCTCGGCGATCAGGTGGATCGTGTCGGCCACGGCGGCGCCGACCACGGCCACGTCCGGCCCGTGCTGGACCTGGACCCGGTGGTACAGCTCGGTTTCCGAGACCGCGGCGCGCAGCACGTCGACCAGCTGCACGGCCTTGCGCCAGCGCCTGCCCGGCTGCTCGCCACCGAGGATGATCAGGTTCTCCGCGTTGCGGCGGGCACGGGTGGCCAGGTGGTCGAGCTGGAACAGCCGCTCCAGGCGCTGCGGGTCCTCCTCGCCGCGCTCCATCGCGTCCAGGATCTTCAGCTGGCGGTGTACCAGGCCCTGGTTGCGGTGGGCGATGCCGAGGAACACGTTGTGCACGCCGTCGCGGGCCTGCGCCTCGGTGACGGCCGCGGACACCGCGGTGTACTGGGCGGCGTTGAAGGCCACGGCCAACTGGCCGATCTCGTCGCGGCCGTAGTTCAGGTCGGGCATCTCCTCGCGCACGTCGACCGTCTCACCGGCGCGCAGGCGGCGCACGATGTCGGGCAGCCGGTGGGTGGCCAGCTCCAGTGCCTCGGCGCGCAGCCGCGCCAGGCGGGTGACCAGCGCCTTGTCCACCAGAGTGCTGGAGACCCGCATGGCCACGATGATCGCCACGATGGCGGCCAGCAGGGCCAGGATGCTGCCGACCAGCACGCCGACCAGCTTGCCGTTGCCGTCGGACAGCGCCTGGGCGGAGACCTCGTCGGCCTGCGTGACGGTCATCGCGATCAGGTCGTTGGAGACCTGGTTGGTGATCCGGTCCCAGTCCGACTCGGAGATCGGCAGCCCGCTGGTGGTGCCCTTGGGCCAGGCCCCGCGCTCGATCAGCCCGTTCTCCGCGTCGACCAGCTTGTGCCAGGAGTCGGTCGCGGTCAGCTTGCGGTACTTCTCGGCCACCGCCTCGCGCAGGAAGGGGGCGGTCTTGTCCAGCTCGGCGTGGTAGGAGCCGACCAGGGAGGTGAAGTCCAGGTGGTCGGCGGTGCTGAGCTGGCTGGTGCTGAAGGCCCCGGAGATCACCGAACTGGCCCGGGACATCAGGTCGGAGGCGCGGAAGACCGAGGTGGCCGCGATGCCGCCCTGGGTGGCGGTCACGTCGGGCACGATGCGGGCCTGGGTGTCGAACAGGCTGGTCGCCGCGTCCAACAGGGTGTTGTAGAAGGCGTACACCTGGGTGCGGTCGATGCCGCCGGTGTCCACCGCGGAGCGAATCCTGGGCAGCTGGTCGAGGCTGGTGTTCAGCGTGCGGACCCGCTGCACGACCTCGTCGGGCGCGTTGTCCAGGATCGCGGTGATCGCGGTCTTCATCGAGGTCAGCGCCTGGTCGGTCTGCTGCTGCTGGTCGTGCAGTGCGCGCAGGCCGATCGCGGGCCGCCCCAGGTAGGCGACGCTGAGCTGGCGCTCCTTCTGCGCCGAACCCAGGGCGGTGACGGCCGGGATCGACACGTCGCGCACGCCGGAGGCGACCTGACGTGCGTAGAAACCGTCGAAAACCAGGTACGACGCGGCGGCCACCCACATCACGATGAGCGTGATGCTGGGGATCAGAACAACACCGGCCAGCCGCGTTCTGATCGAACCGTGCTCGGCGGTGGTTTCACTCTTGTTCTTCACGGCTCTCCACGAAGTGCGGAATCAACGCTGCGATTCGGGCGACCACCGCTGGCGTGTTGATCTTCCGATTGCGGTGGCGAATCTAGCACGCGGCACTTTGCCTGCAAACGGGTGATCAGGCGAACACCAGGTGCCGTAGATCACTGCCGCGATGAACGCGCAGCGTACAGCGACGAACGGTCGCAACCGACCGTCCGACTGTTCACATTCACAGTTGATCAAGTGGTGTGAACGCCCGTTCCGGGGCCTTCACCCTTTTGGCGGTTCGTTCGGCGTGATCTGTCTGAGATAGGTCTCGGGTGCCCGGTTCCAGTGCGTTCCACCAGTTGCGCCGACTCGCCGCTGACCACCGCGCCGCCGAACGACTGGGCATGCCCGTCACGGAGTTCCGCGAGACCCGGCGGGCGGGCGCACTCAGCCGCCGCGAACTGCTGCGCCTGGGTGCTGCCGCCGGCGGCGGCCTGCTGCTCGCGAGCTCCGCGCCCGCCGCCGCGGCACCCCTGCGCGACAGCGCCCCGCGGGTCGCCGTGATCGGCGCGGGCATCTCCGGCCTGAGCACGGCGCTCACCCTGCGCGACGCCGGACTGCCCTGCACCGTGTACGAGGCCGGGGACCGCGTCGGCGGGCGCATGTACAGCGAGCGCCGCTACTGGGCGGGCGGGCAGACCTCCGAGTACGGCGGGGAGCTGATCGACTCCGAGCACAAGTCGATCCGGGCGCTGTGCGAGCGGTTCGGGCTGCCGCTGGTCGACGTCGCGGCGGCTCGTCCCGCGGGCAGCCGCGACGTGCTGCACTTCGGCGGCGCGTACTACGGCCAGGACCAGTTGGTCGCCGATTTCGGCCCGGTCTACCGGGCGGTCCGGGCCGACCTGCGCGCCGCGGGCGAGATGCCCACCTGGCGCGGGGCCACCGCGGCCGGGGTCGAGCTGAGCACGATGAGCGTGGCGGAGTGGATCGAGACCCGGGTCCCCGGCGGGCGCAACTCGGTGATCGGCCGGTTCATCGACGACGCCTATGACGTGGAGTACGGGGCGGAGACCGTGGACCAGACCGCGGTCAACCTCGTCTACCTGCTGTCCGGGCAGGACGACCTGAACGACCCCTCGGTCTGGGGTCAGTCCGACGAGCGCTTCCACATCGCGGGCGGCAACCAGCGCCTGCCCGAGGTGATCGCGGGCAGCCTGCCCCCGGGCACCGTGGAGTTGGGCTGGCGGCTGACCGCGCTGGCCGCCAACCCCGACGGCACGCAGACCCTGACCTTCAGCTGTGACGGCCGCACCCGCACCGTGCGGGCCGACCACACGGTGCTGACCGTGCCGCTGGCCGTGCTCAAGCGGCTGGACCTGGGCCGTGCCGGGTTCGACCCGCGCATGCGTGGCGCCATCGCCGCGATGCGCATGGGGTACTGCACCAAGTTGAACGTGCAGCTGCGGTCGCGCGTGTACGAGGGCCGCGGCCCGTGGCCGGGGGTCGCGAGCGGGCGGGCCTTCTCCGACCTGGGTTTCCAGCAGACCTGGGACGCCACCTGGGGTCAGCCGGGGCAGCAGGGCATCCTCATCCAGTACGGCGGGGGCAACGGCGCGTGGCGCTTCCAGCCCGCCGGGCCGTTCCTGCGGGCCGAGGACCGCACCGTGCGGCAGGCCGCCGAGCAGGTCCTGGACAACGTGGACCTGGCCCTGCCCGGGGTGCGTCGCGCCTGGACGGGCCGCGCCACGCTGTCCGCCTGGCACCTGGACCCCAACACGCTCGGCGCCTACAGCTGCTACCCGATCGGGTACTGCCACCGCTACGCGGGTTACGAGGGCACCCGGCAGGGCAACGTGCACCTGGCCGGTGAGCACACCAGCTTCGAGTCCCAGGGCTTCATGAACGGCGGGGTCGAGTCCGGCCAGCGCGCCGCCCGGGAGATCATCGGCTCGGTGTGAGCACGGCTGAGCGGGACTCGCGGGCTTCAGGAGCAGTGCTGGGCCTTGGCGAACGCGCTGTCCAGGGCCTTGTTCTTGCGCAGTTGGGCGGTCGGGTCACCGGCGTCGCCCAGCTGCGCCATGCTGTCGCGCATCGCGGCCACGGCCTTCTCGTAGCTGGCGGTGTCGGTGATCGAGGCGCCGCTCAGCGTGGTCTTGGCCTTGGCGAGGCTCTGTTGGGCCGAGGTCAGTGCGCCCAGCGCCTTGTCCACGGCCTCCTGCCCGCCCTCCACCGGGGCGGGACCGGCCTTCTTGATGCCCTCGGCCAGGGACTGCACGGCGCCGGACACGGTGTCCAGGTAGCCGACCAGGCTGGCTCTGGCCTGCTGCGGGTTGGCCGGGTCCACCGTCGGGGCCTGCGCCAGCTTGGGCGACTCCGACTTGGCCGACTGGCAGATCTGGTCCACCCAGGCCACCGCGGGCGCGTCCGGGTCGGGTGGGGGCGCCGCCGCGGTGCCACAGCCGCCGAGGGCCAGCACGGCGAGCACGGCACCGGCGAGGAGGCGAGGATTCATGGCAGCAAGGTATGACCCGCAACACGGTGGAACAAGAGCCGTAACACCGATTGTCATCAACGCTCCGAGACCGCTCGGCGTTTTTGTGGGATGAGCACAGTTATCAGGATCGCACAAAACTGTCGTACGGTTTCATCACATACAACAAACACGAGAAACTGTCACGAAAAATTCGCCTTTGACAGCTGACGTAGATCGAACTTATGATCGCGGTCACAAATTACCGACCAGTAGCCAAGAGCGCGGCAGCCCGTTTTGTGCGAGCGACTAGGGGATGATCATGCCGACGGAATTGGGCACTCGAGTCCCGACGGCGCGTCGTAGCGCCGAGGTCCTCGGGGAGGGCAACGCACGCGGCAGAGCGATCCAGCTCTGGATCTCGCTGCCCCCTGACCTGGTGCAACGGTTCCGGCCACACGTGCAGCCGCTGGCCAGGGACATGATCCGCGAGATCCAACTGGCGGTGCCCGCCTATGCGCTGCCACTGCGCGGTGAGTTCGGCAAGGTGATGACCAGCAGTATCGAACAGGCGATTCTGCGCTGTATGGACACCGCCGAGACCCAGGCCCGGCATGACGAGCAGTGGGCGGGTGTGTTCCGCCATCTGGGACGAATCGAATTCACCGAGGGCCGCAACCTGGACCACCTACAGACCGCGTACCGGGTCGGCGGGCGGGTGGCCTGGCGGCACGTGGCCGCGTTCGGCCAGCAGCAGCGGCTGCCCGCCGAGGTGTTCAGCGTGGCCGCCGAGGCCATCTTCGCCTACGTGGACGAGTTGTCCGCGCTGTCCATCGAGGGCTACACCGCGGCACAGGCCGAGGCGGTGGGCTCCACCGAGCGCCGCCGCCGCAGGTTGCTGGAGCTGATCCTGTCCGAGCCGCCCGCCTCCCCGCAGGCCATCGCCGAGGCGGCCAAGCTGGCCCGCTGGCGGCTGCCCGAGCGGGTCACGGTGATCGCCCTGGAGCAGCGCGCCGACCAGCACCGCATCCCCGCGCCCGCGTTGCAGGTCGACGGGCTGGTGGACCTGGAGGGCGACCGGCCCTGCGTGCTGACCGCCGCCCCGCCGCGCGCCCTGCACCAGCTCGCCAGGTCCCTGCAGGGCTGGCGGGCCTGCGTGGGCCCGACGGTGTCCCTGGGCGAGGCGGCCGTCTCACTGCGACTGGCCCGGCGGGCGATCACCCTGGTGCAGCGCGGGATCATCCCGGACCGTCCGGTGACCTGGTGCGAGGAGAACCTGTCCCAGCTGTGGTTGCTGGCCGACGAGTTCCTGGTGTCCAAGCTGGTGGAGCGCACGCTGGCCCCGCTGGCCGGGCTGACCACCAAGCAGCGCGACCGGATCGCGGAAACCCTGTTGGCCTGGCTGGAAACCCGGGGCGGCGCCCCGGAGGTGGCCGAGCGCCTGCGCATCCACCCGCAGACCGTGCGCTACCGCATGCGGCAGGTGGAGAAGCTGTTCGGCCCCAGCCTCGCCGACCCCGACGCCCGGCTGGACCTGGAGATCGCGCTGCGCGCCCAGCACCTGCTGTGGTCGGCTCGGTGACCCGAGCGACCGCGTCGGCGCTGCCCGGGCTGTGGTCGGCGCTGCCCCCGCAGTTGGCCGCGCTGCTGGGGCCCCGCGTGCGCGAGGTGGCCGTGCAGATCGAGGCCGAGGTGCAGCACTGCGTCCCGGAGCTGTACCGGCCGGGCAACCCGCAGTTCGGCGCCGACCTGACCGCGGCCATCGAGTCGGCCGTGGCGCAGTTCGTGGACCGGCTGGCCGACCCGGACGCCCCGCAGGCCGACCGGGCCAAGGTGTTCCGCGACCTGGGCCTGGTCGGTCCGAGCCTGGACGCGCTGCAGACCGCCTACCGGGTCGGCGCCCGCGCCGCGTGGCGGGAGGTGTCGCGGCTGTGCCGGGACGCCCGGGTGCCGATCCGCACCCAGTGCCTGATCGCCGAGGCGATCTTCGCCTACATCGACGAGCTGTCCGCGCTGTCGGTGGAGGGGCACGCACTGGCGAGGGCGGCCCAGGCAGGTTCGGTGGAACGCAGGCGCCGACAGCTGCTGGAGCTGATCCTGTCCGGAGTGGACAGTGCGTCCCCCGCGCTGACCGGGCTGGCCGAGGCGGTGCACTGGCCGGTGCCCGAGCGGGTGCTGGTCGTGGCGCTGGAGGGCACCGAGCCCGCGCTGAACCAGCAGGTGGACCCGCGGGTGCTGGTCGACCTGGAGGGCGAGCAGCCGTGCATGGTGGTGTCCGATCAGGACCGTGACCTGGTGGCGCGGGTGGCCGAGGGCCTGCCGCGCAGCTGGCGTGCGGCGGCCGGACCCGGAGTGCCGCTTGGCGAGGCGCAGCGTTCACTGGTCTGGGCGCACCGCACGCTGGGACTTCTCCGCCGCGGGCTGCTCGCCGAGCAGCGGCTGACCTGGTTCGACAACCACATGTCCCAGCTGTGGCTGCTGCTGGACCCGTTCATGGTGCGGCAGATGTCCGAGCGGGCGCTGGCCCCGCTGGCCGAGCTGACCGGCAAGCAGCACACCAAGTTGAGCGAAACCCTGTTGGCCTGGCTGGAAACCCGGGGCAGCGCCGAGGAGCTGGCCCAGCGGCTGGACATCCACCCGCAGACCGTGCGCTATCGCATGCGGCAGTTGGAGAAGCTGTTCGGTGACCAGTTGGCCGCGCCCGGCGCGCGGTTCGACCTGGAGGTCTCCCTGCGGGCCAGGCGCAGCCTGGAGCTGGTGGGCGAACTGGACCGGTGACGGCTCACCGTCACCGGTCCCCAGCTCAGCCCCGTGCCCGGCGCCGCTGCACCAGCAGCAGCCCGATGCCCGTCAACAGCAACAGCGCGCCGAGGCCGATCGGCCACGCCACCGAGGCCCCGGTGTAGGCCAACCCGGTCGGCGTGGTCGGCGTGCTGCCGTCCACCGGCGGCACCACGGGCGCGGTGCTCGTCGTGGTCGGCAGCGGCTCGCTGGTCGGCGTGCCGATCGTGGACGTGGCCGAACCCGAGGTCGTTGACGTCGTGGTCGGTGCCGTGGTTGTCGTGGTCGGCGGCGCGGTCGTCGTGGTGGTCGGCTTGGTCGTCGTGGTGGTGGTCGGTGCCGTGGTCGTGGTGGGCGCCGTCGTGGTGGTGGTCGGTGCCGTGGTGGTCGTGGTCGGCGGCGCGGTGGTCGTCGTGGTCGTGGTGGGCGCCGTCGTGGTCGTGGTCGTGGTCGTGGTCGTCGTGGTGGGCGCCGTGGTTGTCGTGGTCGTGGTCGTGGTCGGCGGCACCGTGGTTGTTGTCGTGGTCGGCGCCGTGGTGGTCGTGGTCGGCGGGGTGGTCGTGGTGGTGGTCGTCGGCGCCGTGGTCGTGGTGGTCGGCACGGTCGTGGTGGTGGTGCTGGTCGGCGGGGCGTCGGCCACGGTGAAGCTGATCAGCTGGGCGTCCTGCCCGGCGTCCAGGGTGCAGGCCGAGGTGAAGGTGCCCAGCCCGGTCGCGGTGCCGTCGGGGCGCTTGGGGGTCAGCGTGGTGGCGAAGTTGCCCACCGTCACCGTGGAGGTGCCCGGCTTCGGGATGACCGCGGTCGGCACCGAGCCGGAGGCCACCGTCTCGAAGGACCCGGAGGCGGGCACCGGGGTCTTCGGAATGGACAGCCCCGGAATCTTGATGTCCAGCGGGGAACCGGCCACGGAGAGCGTCACCCCGGCCTCGGCGGTGCCTTCCACCGTGCTCGCGCCGACCAGGCTCAGCCCCTGGGTCGCGGTCGGCGGCACGGTGGCCGTCGCGGAGAAATCAGTGGTCCTCAACTCCCCGCCCACGGTGGCCGGGGTGTCGATGGTCGCCCTGATCCGCACGGACAGCACCTGGTTGCCGATCAGCGGGAACGGGCAGGTGAAGGTCAGGGTCTTGTCCACCTTGACCGGGGCCGCGCTGCTCAGCCCGGCACCGACTCCGACACCGAGCAACACCACCCCCGCCGCTGTCCCGGCTAACAGTCGAGCATTCCGCACACGCATTCTCATATCTCCCTAATCGAGGAGGGGAGAGCCCAGGTTACCCATCAGTAAAAATGCGCAGAAAACTACAGGAATGCGCGCGAGAAATTAGAGGACAGCATAGTTGTCAGCTATCGTCAAAACTCCGATCGCGAACTGTCGACAGGGAACAAGAACCGATTCAGCGCCGGGGGTGGTGTTACTGTGCCAGCCCGGAGCGGAACCGGAGGTGGCGAGCATGACGGCTGACCTCAGCACAGCGCCGAGCAGCGCACCGGCCGAGCTGTGGGCGCAGCTGCCCAGGGGCCTGGTCGGGCAGTTGGCGCCCTGCGCGGGTCGACTGGCCAAGGAGATCCTCAGTGAGATCCAACAGCAGGTACCGGTCTACGCGGTACCGCTGAGCGGCCGCTTCGGGCAGTACCTGGTGCAGATCGTGGAGCGGGCGATCCGGCGCTGCTTCGAGAGCGTGGCCGACCCGCGGGCCTCGGGCGAGGACTGGAACGCCATGCTGCGCGAGGCGGGGCGGCTGGAGTACCTGGCCGGGCGCAACATGGACGCGTTGCAGACCGCGGTGCGGGTGGGCGCGCGGGTGGCGTGGCGGCGGGTGGCCGAGGTGGGCCGCACCGAGCACATACCCACGCAGACCCTGCTGGTACTGGCCGAGGCGATCTTCGCCTACGTGGACGAACTGTCCACTGTGGCCATCGAGGGCTACACCCAGGCGCAGACCCAGGCCAGCGGGGCCGTGGAGCGCAGGCGCCGGGAACTGCTCAAGCTGCTGCTGGCCCAGCCGCAGGCCCCGCGCAGGGCCATCGAGGAGCTGGCGCTGGCCGCGAACTGGACGCTGCCCGAGCAGATCAGCGTGCTGGTGCTGGAGTACCGCGAGGAGTACTTCGAACCGCCGATCTCCGTGCTGGGCAACGACGTGCTGGTCGACTTCGAGAGCGAGGAGCCCTGCCTGCTCGCGCCCGGCACCGGGGAGCGGCTGATCGCGCTGAGCGAGTGGCTGGGCGACCGGCGGGCCGCGGTGGGGCCCACCGTGCCGGTGGCCGAAGCGGCGGCCGCACTGGACTGCGCGCGGCGCACGCTGGCCCTGTGCCAGCGCGGGATCATCGACTCGGCCGGGCTGGTGTTCAGCGAGCAGCACCTGTCCACCCTGGTGCTGCTGTCCGACGAGTTCCTCGCCGAGCACCTGGCCCAGCGCGGGCTCGCCGCGTTCGCCGGGCTGACCGACAAGCAGCGCTCGCGGCTGACCGCCACCCTGCTCGCCTGGCTGGAGACCCGGGGCGGCATCAACGAGATCGCGGCCCGGCTGGAGATCCACCCGCAGACCGTGCGGTACCGCATGCACCAGATCGAGGACCTGGTCGGCGACAAGCTGGCCGACCCGCACCAGCGGCTGGAACTGGAGCTGGGCCTGCGCGCGCTGCGGCTGACCCGGCCGGAGGTCACCGGGGACGAGCCCGAGGATCACCAGTTCGAGTAGCGCGCTGGGACGGCGGTCGCCGCTGACCGCTGTCAGGATGGCGCCATGTCGATCGCCACCGCCGCCACCACCGACCGCGCCTGGGCCGAACGGCTGCGGTCGTGGATACCCGAGGACTCGGCCGACGTGCTGGCGCTGGGCGGCTCGCTGTCCGCGGCGCTGACCGCGCGCGGGCACCGGGTCAGCGACATCCCCGTGCAGCGCGGCGGTTACGACGTGGTGCTGAGCAGGCACGTGCTCACCGCGCAGCCGGACCCGCTGCTCGCGCTGCGCCGGTGGATCCGCCTGCTGCGGCCCGGCGGGCGGCTCGTACTGGTGGAGATGATCCCACCCGCCGCGCTGGAGGCCGCGGTGCGCCCGCTGGTCAGCGGGGTGCTGCTGGAGCCGCTGACCGACCCCGCCCTGCACGAGCCCTACGCCCTGCTGGCCCACGTCTGACCCCGGGCGGTCTGCGCGATGGCCTCGTCCACCGACCGCGGGCTCGTCGGCTCGATGAACAGCTCGTCCAGCAGCAGGCCGTCCAGGTGCTTCATGGCCAGGCCCGGCTCGTTGCCCGCGAGGCGGTTCACCGCGCCGCCGAGCCGCAGCAGTGCCCGGACCACACCTGCGGGCGCCCTGCGGACCACTCGCGGCCTGCCCACTGCCTCGGCGATGCGGCCGAACATGTCGTGCCAGGTCAGGTTCTCCTGCACCACGGGAAGGTCCTCGCCGCTGGCACGCTCCAGCGCCTCGGCCGCGGCGGCACCGACCGCCGCCGCGCTGGTGGCCGGGCTGCCCCCGGGCGGGGCGTACAGCGGGGACCGCGAGCGCGCCCACTTGAACAGCGGCACCGACCACATCGGCACCCGGCCCGGCGCGCTGCCGAACACGTACGGCACCTCCAGCACCGCCACGGGCAGGTCCGGACCCGCGGCGGCACGCCCCAAGCGCGCCTGCTCGATGCGGCTGCGGACGTACGGGTGCTTCGCGGCCAGCTGCCAGTCGGGGCGGGTCCGCGCGAAGTAGGTGTAGTACGAGCCGAGCACGACCGCCCGCGTGCAGCCCACCTCACCGGCCGCGCGCAGCAACGCCACCGCCGGCACCACGTTGCCCGCGTGCAGTGCCGGGGCCACGGGACGCTTGTGGCCGACGCGGTCGTCCATGCCCCCGGCGAACACCAGCCCGTCATGGCCCGCCAGCAGGTCGCGCAGCCGCTCGGCACCGGCCGAGGACACGTCCACAGCGCGGTCGATGCCGTCACGAGCTGTGCGGGCCACGGCCGTGACCTCGTGCCCGCGCTGGAGGAGTTGCGCACGGACGTGGTGCCCGAGCAGGCCGCTCGCGCCCACCACCAAGATCCTCATACCGCCGATCCTCGCCGAAGTGGCAAGTGGGGTCCAGCAGGTGGGCCACGTCGACGCACCCGGCCACAAGTGGTTGCATCGGGCCATGGCCACCCTTCCCGTGATCGACCTGACCCGCCCGCACAGCGGTGAGCTGCTGGAAGCCGCGCACGACATCGGGTTCTTCTACGTCGCGGGCCACGGCGTACCCGAGGAACTGGTCACCGGGATCTTCGAGCAGTCCCGGCGGTTGTTCGCCCTGCCGCCCGATCGGTTGCGGGCCATCGAGAACCTGCGCTCCGCCCAGTTCCGCGGCTACACCCGGGTGGGCACCGAGCACACCGGCGGCAGCGCGGACTGGCGCGAGCAGCTCGACGTGGGCCCTGAGCGCGAAGCGCTGCGGCTGGGCCCGCAGGACCCGCGGTACCTCGGGCTGATCGGCCCGAACCAGTGGCCCACCGAACTGCCCGAGCTGCGCACGACCACCCTGGCCTGGCAGGCCGAGGCGCAGCGGGTGAGCCTGGCCGTGCTGCGCTCACTGGCCCTCGCGCTCGGGCAGTCCCCGGACTACTTCGACGGCTGGTTCGACGAGGAGGCCGCCGTGCACCTGAAGCTGGTGCACTACCCCGGTCGGCAGTCCACCGAGGGCGAACAGGGCGTCGGCGCGCACAAGGACTACGGCTACCTCGCGCTGTTGCAGCAGGACGAGGTCGGCGGCCTCCAGGTGCAGACCCCGGACGGACGGTGGATCGACGCGACCCCGCTGCCCGGCACGTTCGTGGTGAACATCGGCGAGATGCTGGAGATCGCCACCGAGGGCTACCTCAAGGCCACCAACCACCGGGTGGTCAGCCCGCCCGCGGGCGTGGACCGCTACTCGGCGGCGTTCTTCCTGGCCCCGCGCCTGGACGCCGTGGTCCGGCCGCTGAACCTGCCGCCCGAACTGGCCGCCCAGTCCACCGGGGTCACCGAGGACCCGGACAACCCGCTGCTCGCCGCGTACGGGGAGAACGCGCTGCTGGGCTGGCTGCGCTCGCACCCCGCGGTGGCCCAGCGCTGGTGGCGTTAGCTCGCGGGCCAGCGCTGCACGATCAGCGCGGCCTGCACGCGGTTGCGCACCCCGAGCTTGGTCAACAACGTGGACACGTAGCTCTTCACGGTGGCCTCGGTCAGGCCCAGCTCGCGGGCGATCGCGCTGTTGGACCGGCCGTCGGCCAGCAGGTCCAGCACCTGCCGCTCCCGCACGCTCAGCGCGCGCAGCGCCCGGGTCTCGGCCAGCTGGGCGCCCGCGGAACGCAGGCGGGGCATGATGCGCGCGGCCACCCTCGGGTCCAGCACCACCCCGCCCGCCGCCAGGTCCAGCACCGCGCGCACCAGGCTCTCCGGCTCGGCGTCGGACAGCAGGAAGCCGTGCGCCCCCGCCTCCAGCGCGGCGGCCACCACCTCGTCCACGTCGGCGTCGCCGAGCACCGCGACCACCGGCGGCTCGGGCAGCCCGCGCAGCGACCGCACGGAGATCAGGCCCTCGGTGCTCAGCAGCACCACCGCGGGCCGGTGCGCGCGGACGGCGGGCAGCAGGTCGGCGCCGGTACCGGACTCGGCGACCACCTCGATCCGGCCACCGGCCTCCAGCAGTACGCGCAGGCCCAGGCGCAGCGGCACCTCGTCCGCGGCGAGCACCAGGCGGACCGCATCACCCGAGCTGTCGACCACTGCGCCCCCAGTCAGTTCTTGCGCGGCTTCTTCTCCCTGACCCGCACCGACACCTGGATCGGCGTGCCCACGAACCCGAACTGCTCACGCAGCTTGCGCTCGATGAACCGGCGGTACCCGGCCTCCAGGAAGCCGCTGGTGAACAGCACGATCGTCGGCGGCCGGGTCTGCGCCTGGGTGGCGAACAGGACCTTGGGCTGCTTGCCACCGCGCACCGGCGGCGGGGTCGCCGCGATCAGGTCGGACAGCCAGGAGTTGAGGATGCCGGTGGGGATGCGCGAGTCCCAGGAGGTCAGCGCGGTGCGCAGGGCCGGGGCCAGCTTGCGCACGGCACGCCCGGTGAGCGCGGAGATGTTCACCCGCTCCGCCCAGGGCACCCGCACCAGCCCGCGCTCCAGCTCCTTCTCCAGCTGGCCGCGCCGGTCCTCGTCGACCAGGTCCCACTTGTTCATCGCCAGCACGCAGGCCTTGCCCGCGTCCACCACCATGGACAGCACGCGCAGGTCCTGCTCGCTGATCGGCTCGCTGGCGTCCAGCAGCACGATGGCCACCTCGGCCGCCTCGATCGCCGCCTTGGTGCGCAGCGAGGCGTAGTACTCCATGCCGCTGGCGAAGTTGACCCGCTTGCGCAGCCCCGCGGTGTCCACGAAGCGCCACACCTCGTCGTCCAGCTCGACCAGCGAGTCGACCGGGTCCACCGTGGTGCCCGCCACCGAGTCGACCACCGAGCGCTGCTCGCCGGTCAGCTTGTTGAGCAGGCTCGACTTGCCCACGTTGGGCCGCCCCACCAGCGCCACCCGGCGCGGGCCGCCCACCGGCTCGCCGATCAGGTCGCGCGGGGTCTCCGGCAGCGCGGCGAGGATCGCGTCCAGCAGGTCGCCCGAGCCACGCCCGTGCAGACCGCTGACCGGGTGCGGTTCGCCCAGCCCCAGCGACCACAGCGCGGCCGTGTCGGCCAGCAGCCGGTCGTCGTCCACCTTGTTGGCCACCAGCAGCACCGGCCGCTTGGACCGGCGCAGCACCTTGGCAACGGCCTCGTCGGTGCTGGTGGCGCCCACCGTGGCGTCCACCACGACCAGCACGGCGTCGGCGCTGTTCATGGCCACCTCGGCCTGCGCGGCCACCGAGGCCTGCAACCCCGTCGCGTCGGGCTCCCAGCCGCCGGTGTCCACCACGGTGAACCGGCGGCCGTTCCACAGCGCGTCGTAGCTGATCCGGTCCCGGGTCACGCCCGGCACGTCCTGCACGACCGCCTCGCGGCGGCCCAGGATGCGGTTCACCAGGGTGGACTTGCCCACGTTGGGCCGCCCGACCACGGCGAGCACCGGCTGCGGCGTGACCGCCTCACCGGACTCACCGTCCAGGGCACCCTCGTCGAGGACCGCCCACTCGGCCTCGTCGCTCCAGGTGCCGTCCAACTCAGTCACGAGATCTCCTTGCTAGCGCCGATGCCGGGACCACTGTCCCGCCGGCGGTCGAGTTCGGCGACCAGAGCCGCCAGTTCGCCGCGGACCCGCTCGGTGGCGGCGGTCAACGCGGCGCGGCCCTTGTCGGCCGGAAGTTCGAAGGGGTCGCCGACCAGCACGTCCACCACGGGGCGGAAGCGCCGCTTGGCGCCGTCGGGGCGCAGCGTGCCGCGGCAGGCCACCGGCACGACCACCGCGCCGGAGCTGCGCGCCAGCCAGGCCGCGCCGTTGTGCGCGCTGTCCACGTCACCGGCACCGCGCGTGCCCTCGGGGAAGATGCCCACCAGTCCGCCCGAGCGCAGCACGCGCACGGCCGTCATCAGCGGTCCGCGGTCCGGGGCGTCCCGGCGCAGTGCGATCTGGCCGATCCGGCGCAGGCCCTTGCCGAGCAGGCCCTTGAACATCTCCTGCTTGATCAGGAAGACCGGCCGCCTCGGCAGCACCGCGAACAGGATCGGGCCCTCCAGCATCGTGCTGTGGTTGGCCACCACCAGGACCGGGCCGGTGCGCGGCACGTTCTCCGCGCCCCGCACGCGCAGCCGGTAGAACGGGGTGAAGATCCAGGTGCCCAGCCAGCGGGCGAGGCCGTGCAGCCGGGGCCAGGAGCCCTCGGGCAGCTCACCGCTCACGGCCGCTCCCGGTCGGCACCTTGAGCATGTCGCGCTCGGACACCATCGCCAGCAGCTCGGCCTGCACCCCGGCCAGGTCCAACTCGGTGGTGTCCAGCTCCACCGCGTCCTCGGCGGGCCGCAGCGGTGAGGTGGCCCGGGACGAGTCGTAGGCGTCGCGGCGCTGCACGGAGGCCAGCGTGGCGCTCAGGTCCGTGCTGTCCTGGCGACTGCGCCGCTGGGCCCTGGCCTCGGCGGAGGCGGTGAGGTAGACCTTCAGCGCCGCGTCGGGCGCCACGGTGGTGCCGATGTCGCGGCCCTCGACCACGATGCCGCCCACGGTGTCCAGAGCCTCGGTGATGATCCGCCGCTGCTCGGCGACCAACTGGGCCCGCACCTGCGGCACCGCCGACACCGGGGACACGGCCGTGGTGACCTCCTGGCCGCGGATCTCCGCCGACACGTCCGCACCGTCCACTGTGGTGGCCTGCGCCCCCGGGTCGGTGGACAGCCCGATCCGCGCCCGCTGGACGACCTCGGTCACCGCCGCGGCGTCGGTCGGGTCCACCTGGGCGCGCAGCACCGCCAGCGTGGCCGCCCGGTACATCGCGCCCGTGTCCAGGTAGGCCGCGCCCAGCGAGCCGGCCAGCCGACGTGCGACGGTGGACTTGCCGGTGCCCGACGGCCCGTCCAGGGCCACCACACCCAGCAACTCTCCGTGTTCCACCGCGCGCCTCCCAGGCAGTGCAGGACCGTGTCCCCACCATTCTGCCTGGTGACCACCTGACCGGCCGAATCCGGTTCCCGGGTCAGTGTGGCAGGTCGGTGCGCAGGGCCGCCGCGCCCCGCAGGTAGGCGTGCTTGATCTCGGCGCGGGTCAGGTCCGTCTCCACGTGCGCCAGCAGCCGGATCACCCTCGGCATCGCCCCCGGCACGTCGATCTCCGTCGCGGAGAGCAGCGGCACGTCCGCCAGCCCCGCCATGCGCGCGGCGTAGGCCGGGAACTCACTGGTCACGTCCGGTGTGGCGGTCAGCACAACGCTGATCAGGTCATCGGCCGTCAGCCCGTTGCGGCCGAGCACCTCGGCCACCAGCTCGGCCGTCGCCGCCAGCACCTGCTCCCGCTCGTCGGCCTCGATCTGGGTCGCGCCGCGCACCGCTCGCACTGCCATGCCCCGACCCTAGCCCGTGCAACCTCGCCGCGTACTTCGGCGTAGAGCAGGCAGTACCACTTTGGTTGTTGGGGAGTTGACGTGGCAGGACGCTCGGTCGCCGCTCTGGTCGGCAAGATCGCGCTGGCAATGGTCTCCGTGCTCGTGCTCGGCGCCACCGGGCTGGCCTGGGGCACCTTCCGGGAGTTGCAGGGGCTCGGCACCTCGCAGGCGATCTCCGGGGAGAGCAGCCCGCCCGGCAGCACGCAGAACATCCTCGTGCTGGGGCTGACCACCCGGAAGGGCATGAACGGGGAGGACCTGCCCAAGGAGGTGCTCGACAACCTGCACGCCGGGGACTCCAGCGTCGGGGGCTACAACACCAACACCATGATCGTGCTGCACGTGCCCGGCGACGGCAGCAAGGCTCAGGCTGTGTCCGTGCCCCGTGACGACTACGTCACCTTCGTGGACGGCCCGCTGCTCGGCAGCACCAAGGGCAAGCTCAAGGAGGCGTACGGCAAGGCCAAGGAACAGGAGCAGGAGCGGATCTACGCCCAGGGCGAGCGCGACCCCGCCACCCTCGAGCAGAAGGCCCGCGAGGCCGGGCGGGTGTCCGTGCGCAAGAACGTGGAGGCCCTGCTCAACATCCACATCGACCACCTCGCCGAGATCAGCCTCGCCGGGTTCTACGACCTCGCCACCCAACTCGACGGCATCGACGTCTGCCTCAAGCACGCCACCAGCGACACCAACGCCGGGGCCAACTTCAAGCAGGGCCGCCAACACCTCAACGGCGCCCAGGCGCTGGCCTTCGTGCGGCAGCGCGACAACCTGCCCAACAACGACCTCGACCGCACCCACCGGCAGCAGGCCTTCCTCGCTTCCATCACCACCAAGCTCAAGGAGCAGGGCGTCTTCGGCAACCTCGGCAAGCTCCAGGGCATGATCGACGTCGCCACCAAGGACGTGGTCATCGACAAGGGCTGGGACCTGCTGTCCTTCGCCCAGCAGGCGCAGAACCTGACCGGCGGCAACATCGAGTTCCACACCCTGCCGATCAAGGGCTACGCCAAGGACCCCAACGACCCCAGCTCCGACATCAACCTCATCGACATCCCCTACGTCCAGGCCCTCGTGCAGACCCTGTTCAACCCCGCGCCCGCCGCCGCGCCGACCGCCCCCACGACCACGACCCCCGCCCCTCCTCCCATCAAGGGCGGCGGCTCCACTGTGGACGTGCGCAACGGCATCGGCGAGGACGGTCTCGCCGCCAAACTCGCCAACGCCCTGTCCGGCTACGGCTTCACCAAGGGCGAGGCCACCTCCGTCGCCCCCCAGGCCTCCTCGCAGATCTTCTACGGCACCGGCGCCAAGGAGGACGCCCTCAAGCTCGCCCAGTTCTTCGGCGGCATCAAGGCCACCGCCAGCACCTCCGCCGCCCCCGGCCACGTCGCACTCTGGATCGGCAAGGGCTTCACCACCCCCACCGCCCTCGCCGGTGCCACCGCTGCCGCGCCCACCACCACCGTGCCGGTGCCCACCGAGGGTCCGCAGGGCGGCGCCGTGGACGGCGGCGGAATCCCTTGCGTGGACTAGTCTCTTCGCTTGACGAAGCTCGGCGGGGTGAATTCCGGCTGCCCGTTGGTGATTCGTACTGTCCAGCCGCTGTGGTGGATGAGTCGATGGTGCATTCCGCAGAGCAGCACCAGGTTGGTCAGTGCGGTGTCTCCTCCGTTGGCCCAGTGGGTGATGTGGTGTGCGTGGCAGGTGCTGGGTCGTCTTCTGCATCCTGGGAAGGCGCAGTGTTTGTCCCTGACGATGAGTGCTCGTCGGAGGTGGGGCGGCACGGTGTAGCTGATCCGCCCGATGTCGAGTGGTTCGGAGTTGCTGCCCAGTACTACTGGGATCACCTTCGCGTCGCAGGCGAGTCGGCGGATCGCTGATGGGGCGAGTTCGGCGGTACCGAGCCCGTTCTGGAGTGTTGTCAGCGGGATTGTCACCGCGATGTGCGGGCGTTCCCCACCCTCCGTCGGCGTGGTGCTGGTTTCCAGTAGTTCCGCGAACGCGTCCCCTTGCCGTTCGGGCAGGGTGCGTGTGTCGTGGGCGTCGTGTGGCTTCGCCAGCGGGCTGAGCACGGCCCCCAGCAGGGCGCCGGTCTCCGCGTCCAGGCACCCCTGGAACCGTACTGACCCGTCCCGCCGTGTGTCGTACCGGAACTCGCGTCGCGGATGGGCAAGTTCGTCCTCACCCGGTAGCGCCCCGTCGGGGTCCAACCGGTTGACGATCTCCCGGCCCAGCGGCACCAGGCTGGAGGCGTCCAGTTGCTGGGCCGCTGCTGCCAGGACCTCCACGGCGTGTCCGCGCTCGGTCTGATCCACGTGTGGCGGCAGTTCTCTCAGTACCCGGTTGATCACCGACAACTGCTCCGGCTCCAACGCCACCCCCACCGGAACCCCCGCGTGCGCGATCCGCTGCCTGGCTTCCTTCTTGCTCACGCAGAGCACACCACGCAGCAGTTCACTCAGGCTCGGATACCCCACCCGCTCCGCCACACCCCGCGCATCCGCCTCCGCAACCAACCCAAGAACCTTCGCATACGCTTGCCGCAGAACCACTTCCGCGTCCTGCAACTCACCCAACAGCTCCGCATCCCCCAACCGCCACAACCCTGCGGCAGGCGGTGTTTCCGCGAATGCTGTCATACCAACAATTCTACTCCCCAATCCACCACAAAACCGTTGCCCACCAACGACTACCCATGTGGGTGACCAACCCGGGGTTGGTTTTGTGCGGGTAGCGGCGGCCTTACGCTGGCTGGCGAAATCGGGGCTGCCTGCACGCCCCGACTACCCCGATTAGGGCCGCCGCGAGGGACCCACACCAAACCAACCCCACACCCCCAACCCCGACACACCCCGTGTACACCCCGCAAACACCAACACCCACCAGATAACGGGACCACCCACCCCGGAACGGGACACGCGCACCAGGCAACGGGACTCACCCTCCCCACAACGGGACTCGCACCCCTCACGCCGGGACACGCCGCCCGCAACCGCCAACACACCACACCAGAACACCGAACACGCCGCACCGGAACGTCCGACACACCATCCCGGAACGTCCAACACGCACCGCACCAACCCCCACACACCGCCCACCAACTCCCACGTGCCCCCACCAACCAACGACACAACCGCACAGCCACACCCCGCACGCCCCACACCGGAACTCGCCCTCCCCAGAGCGGGACTCGCCCTCCCCACAACGGGACTCGCACTGAGCTGGTGTGCGCGGACCCAGCCGCCAGCCACTACCCGCTCACAGGTCGGCCAGCAACAGTCCGCTGTGCGGCTTCGGGGTGAAGTAGGTGGCCTTCCTGGGCATGCGCTGGCCCTCGGCGTGCACGGCGAGCACGTCGGCGTACGGCACCGGCGCGAGCAGCAGCACGGCGTCCACCCCGGGGCCCGGCAGGCGGCCAGCGGGTAACGGGCGCAGGGCGGGCCCGTCCGGGTCCACCCCGAGTGCCTCGCGGACCAGCAACTGCTCGACCAGCCCGTGGTCGATGCGCGGTTCCGGCTCCAGGGCACCGAGATCGGGCAGGGTGACGCGCAACACGGTGTCCCCGGCGAGCACCACGACCACGCCGGGCACCAGCGGTGGCGCGGGGTCGGACACCTGGCTGACGGCCAGTCCGGCGGCGCGCCACCGGCGGGCCAGTTCCGCGGCGTCGAGCCCGGTGCCGACCAGCGCGCGGTGAATCGCGCCGACCCGCAGCCTCGGTCCGCCGGTGATCAGCGCGAGCAGGGCGCCCCGTCCCGCAGCGGTGGCGGCGGCGACCCGGTGGTTGCCGTCGGCCACCAGCAGGGACTGGTCCTGCGCCCAGGCGATCAACTCGTCCTGGCGCGGGCCGGGTCCCTGCAACCACAGCTGGTGGCGCCGCCCGCCGGAGTCCACGATGGACACAGCGGGGTCGCCGAGGTCCGCGCAGGTCTGGTCGACCAGCTGGGTCAGCACCGGACCGCCCTCGACCGGCACGAGCAGCGCGGCACTGGTGGCGCAGCCCAGCCCGGCGAGCATGGCGGCGCGCTCGGCTACCACGTTCGGGTAGACCTCCTCGGTGTGCCGCACCCGGCTGAGCCCGTCCGGGCCCACCGCCTCCGGGTCGACCACGCACAGCAGGCCGTGCGCCGTGCCGTCCGGACCGTCCACTCGGTACGGCGCGACCACCTGGTGCACGCGCCGGTAGTGGTTGGCGCGCAGGTGCGCCAGTGCGGTGCGGGCGATCGGCAGCGCATCGGCCAGGCCGAAACCGCTGGCCAGCGCGGTGGGCGTGCGGTGCGGGTGCTGCACGGCCAGCAGGGAGCCGCGCTCGGCCCCCGCCGCGGCCAGTGCGGCGATCACCCGGTCCGGCTCGGCGAACTCGTCAACGTCGGGCCCGGGGACCCCGCCCCGCGCCACCCATCCGTCCCGCACGGGACGCACCCAGCCGCTCATCCCCACATCATGAGCCCCCTTGCTATCGGACGGGCATCAGTGAAGCGCTCCAGTTAGGGTGTGGGCGTGAACGTCGAGGTGACCCCGCTGCCAGGTATCGGCACTCGTCAGGATTTCCAGACCAGATCAGGCAAGCGGGTGGGCGTGATCACACACCGGGACGGCCGGTTCGAGCTGATCGTCTCCCGCAACGACGACCCGGACGCCTGCTCCGCGTCGATCCCACTGACCGCTGAGGAGACGGCCACGCTGTCCAGCCTGCTCGGCGCCCCGCAGCTGGTCTCACACCTGGGCCGCAACACCGGCATCGAGACCCGGCAGCTGCCCATCGCGCCCGGCTCGCCCTTCGCGGCGGCGACACTGGGCGACACCGCCCTGCGCACCAGGACCGGTGCCTCGGTGGTGGCGGTGGTGCGCGCGGGCACGGTGCACCCCTCCCCCGGACCCGAGTTCGGTTTCGCCGCGGGCGACCTGGTGGTCGTGGTCGGCACCGAGGACGGGCTGACAGCCGCCGCCGCGATCCTCGCCGAGGGCTGAGCGGCATGCACGACACCGCGGTCTCCCTGGTCGAGCTCGGCGCCGTGTTCTTCGGACTGGGCATCCTCGGGCGGTTCGCCTGGCGGATCGGGGTCTCCCCGATCCCGCTCTACCTGATCGGTGGGCTGGCCTTCGGGCAGGGTGGGCTGATCCCCTTGCAGGGCATCGGGGACTTCACCGAGCTGGCCGGCGAGATCGGGGTCGTGCTGCTGTTGTTGCTGCTGGGCCTGGAGTACTCGGCCCAGGAGCTGGTCACCGGGCTGCGCCGGTCCTGGCTGGCCGGGCTGGTGGACCTGGCGCTCAACGCGACCCCGGGCGCGCTGGTGGCGGTGTTGCTGGGCTGGGGCCCGATCGGCGCGCTGGCCATGGCCGGGGTCACCTACATCTCCTCCTCCGGCATCGTCGCCAAGGTCCTCGGCGACCTGGGCCGCCTGGGCAACCGGGAAACCCCGGTGATCCTCGCGATCCTGGTGTTCGAGGACCTGGCGATGGCCGTCTACCTACCGATCCTGACCGCGGTGCTGGCCGGGGTGACCCTGCTGGGCGGGCTGTCCGCGGTGGGCGTCTCGCTGCTGGCGATCACCGTGGTGCTGGTCATCGCGCTGAAGTTCGGCCGCTACGTCTCGGCGGTGGTGGACAGCCCCGATCCCGAGGTGTTCCTGCTGCGCGTGCTGGGCGCCGCACTGCTCGTCGCCGGGCTGGCCTCGCAGTTGCAGGTCTCCGCCGCGGTCGGCGCCTTCCTGCTGGGCATCGCGATCTCCGGCTCCACCGCGGAGAACGCCACCAAGCTGCTGGAGCCGCTGCGGGATCTGTTCGCCGCGCTGTTCTTCGTGGTGTTCGGCCTGAACACCGACCCCAAGTCGATCCCGCCGGTGCTCGGCGCCGCGATCGGGCTCGCCCTGGTCACCACACTGACCAAGGTGGCCACCGGTTGGTTCGCCGCGTCCCGGGTGGGCGTGGCCAGGATGGGTCGGCTGCGCGCCGGGGCGGCGCTGGTGGCCCGCGGCGAGTTCTCGATCGTGATCGCCGGGCTGGCGGTGGCCTCCGGCGCGGTCGACGGTGAGCTGGCCGCGCTGGCCACGGCCTACGTGCTGTTGATGGCGGTGATCGGTCCGGTGGCGGCACGTGTCGTGGAGCCGCTCACCCGGCTCGCGCAGCGCAAGCTGTCCCCGCGGTAACACGGCGACAGCGGACGCAAGTTCTTGCAAGAATTTTGCGTACGTTGTCGTATGCTTGCGGCCATGACCCGACGACTTGCCGAAGTCGCCCAGAAGGTCGGCGTGAGCGAGGCCACCGTGAGCCGCGTGCTCAACGGCAAGCCCGGCGTGTCCGACGCGACCAGGGCCGCCGTGCTGACCGCGCTGGACGTGCTGGGCTACGAGCGGCCCACCCAGTTGCGCGGCCAGCGCTCCCGGCTGGTCGGCCTGGTGCTGCCCGAGCTGCAGAACCCGATCTTCCCGGCCTTCGCCGACGTGGTGGGCAACGGGCTGGCCCAGCGCGGTTTCACCCCGGTGCTGTGCACCAGGACCGCGGGCGGGGTCAGCGAGGCCGACTACGTGGAACTGCTGCTGCAACAGCACGTGTCCGGGGTGGTGTTCGCGGGCGGCCTGTTCGCCCAGGCCGACGCCTCGCACGAGCACTACCGGCGGCTGACCGAGCGCGGGCTGCCCGCGGTGCTGGTCAACGCCGCCGTGTCCGACCTGCGCTTCCCCAAGGTCTCCTGCGACGACGCGGTGGCCGCCGAGCAGGCGCTGGGCCACCTGCTCTCGCTGGGCCACGAGCGGGTGGGCATGGTGCTGGGCCCGCACGACCACGTGCCCTCCCAGCGCAAGCTCGCCGCGTTCCTGACCGGGGCGGCGCGGGCCGGGGTGGTGGTGCCCGAGCACGCCGTGGAGCACGTGATGTTCTCCCTGGAGGGCGGGCAGGCCGCGGCGACCAGGCTGCTGCGCAACGAGATCACCGGCATCGTCTGCGCGAGCGACCCGCTGGCGCTTGGCGCCATCCGCGCGGTGCGCAGGGCCGGGCTGCGCGTGCCCGAGGACGTGTCGGTGGTCGGCTTCGACGACTCGGCCTTCATGAACTGCACCGACCCGCCGCTGACCACGGTGCGTCAGCCCATCGAGGCGATGGGCCGCGCGGCGGTCGACCTGCTGGTGAGCCAGATCGACGGCGGACCGGCCTCCACCGAGGAGCTGCTGTTCGAGCCGGAGCTGGTGGTGCGCGGGTCCACGGCGCCCGCTTCCCGCCTCTAGTCGAAAAGTTGCGAAATCCCGTCGACATCTTGCGGCAATTCGTTCGTCGTGTTTATGGTGTGCGCCACACTCCACCCTCGCAGTCGGAGAGCGCCCATGAGAACGAAGTCCTTGACAGTCGCCGGGTCCTCGGTGCTGGTGGCCGCGCTCGGCCTCAGCCTGGCCGCCTGCCGCGGCTCGTCCGATGACGGGGCCGCGGGCGGCACCGTGACGATCTCGATCAACGGCCAGCCCCCGCAGACCCAGGCGTTCGAGCGCAAGAACTTCGACGCCGACGTGGCCGAGTTCCAGAAGTCGCACCCGAACATCAGGCTGGAGACGCACGAGGGCTTCATGGACCCGAAGACGTTCTCCGCCAAGCTGGCCGGCGGCCAGCTGGAGGACGTGTTCTACACCTACTTCACCGACCCGGCGCAGCTGATCGCCAGGCACCAGGCCGCCGACATCACCGACTACGTCAAGGACGTGCCGCACGTCTCGGAGCTGCAACCACAACTGCTCGACGTGTACCGGGACGACAAGGGCAGGCTCTACGGGCTGCCCACGGCCAACTACACGATGGGCCTGCTCTACAACCGGGACCTGTTCACCAAGGCGGGGCTGAACCCCAACCAGCCTCCGAAGACCTGGGACGAGGTCCGCGAGGACGCCAAGAAGATCAGCGCGCTGGGCAACGGCGTGGTCGGCTACGCCGACTACAGCGCCAACAACCAGGGCGGCTGGCACCTGACCAGCTGGCTGTACTCCGAGGGCGGCCAGGTCGCCCGCAAGGACGGCGCCACCTGGAAGGCCGACTTCAACAACGACAAGGGCAAGGCCGCACTGCGAACCCTGCACGACATGCGCTGGACCGACAACACCATGGGCAGCAAGCAGTTGCTGCAAATCGAGGACGTGCAGCGGCTGATGGGCGGCGGGCAGTTGGGCATGTACCTGGCGGCCCCGGACAACGTGCCCACGGTGGTCAACCTGTTCAAGGGCGACTACGCCACCTACGGCCTCGCTCCGATGCCCGGCGGTAAGGGCACGCTGATCGGCGGTGAGGGGTACATGATCAATCCCAAGGCCACCCCCGCCAAGATCAAGGCCGCGCTGACCTGGTTGCAGTGGAAGTACCTCAACCCCGAGCGCATCGACGCCAAGCTGGCCAGCTACAAGGAACAGGCGCAGCCGATCGGCCTGCCGGTGCCGCCGGTGCCCGACATCTGGACCGGGGCGGCGCGCACCCAGCAGGAGCAGGTCAAGGCCAAGTACGCCACCGTGCCGCTGAAGAACTTCCAGCCCTACGTGGACGGGGCGAGCAGCCTCAAGGGCCACCTGGAACCGCCCAACGCCCAGCAGGTCTACACGGTTCTCGACGGGGTCATGCAGGCGGTGCTGACCGACCGCGACGCCGACGCCGCCAAGCTGCTCGCCGACGCCGAGCAGAAGGTCAACTCCGTGCTGGCGACCATCCGGTGAGCACCGCGGCGCTGCGGCGCAGGATCACCGAGAACCTGACCGCGTACGGGATGTTGTGCGCCGCGCTGGTGTGCTTCGCGGTCTTCTCCTGGTACCCGATCGTGCGGGGCGTGCTGCTCAGCTTCCAGCAGGTCAACTTCGTGACCGCGCCGGACTGGGTGGGCCTGGAGAACTTCCGGCGGCTGCTGGCCGACCCGCTGTTCTGGACGGCCTGGCGCAACACGGCGCTGTTCACCGGGCTCGCCCTGGTGTTCGGCTTCGCCCTGCCCTTCGCCGTCGCGGTGCTGCTCAACGAACTCCGGCACGGCAGGGCGTACTTCCGCCTGGTCGTCTACCTCCCGGTGATGCTGCCGCCCGTGGTCGTCGCGCTGCTGTGGAAGTGGTTCTACGACCCGGGTCCCGGCCTGTTCAACACCGCGCTGCACGCGGTCGGGCTGCCGGGGCTGAGCTGGCTGGACTCCTCGGGCACCGCGATGATCTCGCTGGTGCTGGTGTCCACCTGGGCCAACATGGGCTCGGCCACCCTGATCTACCTGGCCGCGTTGCAGACCATTCCCGGTGACCTGTACGAGGCCGCGGAGCTGGACGGGGCCGGGCTGTGGCGGCGGCTGTGGCACGTCACCGTGCCGCGGACCCGGTTCGCCCTGCTGGTGATGCTGCTGCTCCAGATCGTGGCCACGATGCAGGTGTTCACCGAGCCGTACGTCATGACCGGCGGCGGCCCCGAGGACTCGACGGTGACCGTGTTGCTGCTGCTCTACAAGTACGCCTTCGTGTACAACGACTTCGGCACGGCCAGCGCGCTGAGCCTGCTGCTGTTCGCGGTGCTGGGCGTCTTCTCCTTCCTGTACATGCGAGCCACGCGCAGGGCGGAGTCATGAGGACGCT
Organism: Kutzneria viridogrisea DSM 43870; assembly: GCF_000525635.1. NCBI lineage: Bacteria > Bacillati > Actinomycetota > Actinomycetes > Pseudonocardiales > Pseudonocardiaceae > Kutzneria > Kutzneria viridogrisea. The sequence continues at coordinate 3,159,251 of NZ_CP007155.1, read as the reverse complement.
GGTCTCCACCTCGCAGCTGCACAGCAGGCGCGGCAAGTCCTTGTACTGGCTGGTGTTCGGCCTCGTGGCGGTCGTGTTCACCGTCGGGTTCGTGTTCCCGCTGCTGTGGCTGTTCCTCGGGGCCATGAAGTCCCCGGCCGAGCTGGCACACGTGCCGCCGCCGGTCCTGCCCGGGCAGTTCGGCGTGCGGACCTTCACCCAGGCCTGGGACTTCATGGACCTGGGCCGGTACTTCCTCAACACCGTGCTGGTGGTCGCCGGGGCCTGGCTGGTGCAGCTGGCCTTCGACGTGCCCGCCGCGTACGCCCTGTCCAAGCTGCGGCCCAAGTGGGGCAACGTGGTGCTGGGGCTGATGCTGGCCACGTTGATGCTGCCCGCCTCGGCGGTGCTGGTGCCGACCTACCTGACGATCACCGATGTGCCGCTGCTGCACGTGAATCTGGTCAACAACCCGTTGGCGATCTGGCTGCCCGCGGCGGCGAACGCGGTCAACATCTACCTGCTCAAACGGTTCTTCGACCAGATACCGAACGAGCTGCTCGAAGCGTCCACACTGGACGGTGCTGGGCCGGTGACCACGCTGTGGCGCGTGGTGCTGCCGCTGTCCCGGCCGGTGCTGGGCGTGGTCTCCATCACCTCCGTGGTGGCCGCGTGGAAGGACTTCATCTGGCCACTGCTGGTGTTCCCGGATCCGGCGAAGCAGACGCTGAGCGTGGCGTTGCAGCGCTTCGCCCCGGACACCCCGATCAACCTGCTGCTGGCCGGGCTGGTGCTGGCCAGCCTGCCGACGATCGCGGTTTTCCTGATCTTCCAGCGCAACATCCTGGCCGGCCTGACCGCCGGCGGCGTCAAGGGCTGAACGCCCTGGGGAGGGACGAGGCGTGTCCGAACAGTGGTGGCGCGGAGCCGCGATCTACCAGGTCTACGTGCGCAGTTTCGCCGACGGCAACGGGGACGGCACCGGGGACCTCGCCGGGCTTCGGGCCCGGTTGCCGCACATCGCGGAACTGGGGGTCGACGCGATCTGGCTCAACCCCTGGTATCCCTCGCCGATGGCCGACTCCGGCTACGACGTCTCGGACTACCGGGACATCGAGCCCGCGTTCGGCACGCTGGCCGAGGCGGAGAAGTTCATCGAGGAGGCGCACGCCCTGGGGCTGCGCGTGATCATCGACATCGTGCCGAACCACTGCTCGGACGCGCACCGCTGGTTCGCCGAGGCGGTGGCCGCCGGGCCGGGTTCCCCGCAGCGGGACAAGTTCTGGTTCCGCCCGGCCAGCCAGCGGCCGCCCAACGACTGGCAGTCCCGCTTCGGCGGACCGGCCTGGAGCCGGGTGCCCGACGGCGAGTGGTACCTGCACCTGTACAGCCCCGAGCAGCCGGACCTGAACTGGCGCAACGCCGAGGTGCGCGCGGAGTTCGAGGACGTGCTGCGCTTCTGGTTCGACCGGGGCGTGGACGGGTTCCGCATCGACGTGGCCGACGGGCTGGTCAAGGACCCGCTGCTGCCCGACGTGCACGGCCGCACCGAGGGGCAGCTGCCCTTCTCCGATATGGACGGGGTGCACGAGATCTACCGCGACTGGCGGCGGATCGCCGACAGCTACCAGGACCCGCGCGTGTTCGTCGGTGAGATGTGGCTGCCCGACCCCGAGCGCTTCGCCCGCTACCTGCGCCCCGACGAGCTGCACTCGGCGTTCAACTTCGACTTCCTGGCCTGTCCCTGGCGGGCCGACCGGCTGCGCGCGGTGATCAATTCCACAATGGACGCACACGCACTGGTTGGTGCGCCCGCGACCTGGGTGCTGTCCAACCACGACGTGACCAGGCACGTGACGCGGTACGGCCGCGCGGACACCTCCTTCGAGTTCGCCGACCGGCAACAGGGTGCGCCCACCGACCCGGTGCTGGGCCTGCGGCGGGCCCGGGCCGCCGCGCTGCTGACCATGGCCCTGCCCGGCGGGGTCTACGTGTACCAGGGCGAGGAACTGGGTCTGCCCGAGGTGGAGGACCTGCCCGACGAGGTGCGCCAGGACCCGGTGTTCGCCAGGACCCAGGGCCGCGACCCCGGCCGGGACGGCTGCCGGGTGCCGATCCCCTGGGGCGGCACGCAACCGCCCTACGAGTTCGGCACCTCGGCGCGGACCTGGTTGCCGCAACCGGGGAACTGGTCCGGGCTGACGGTGGCCGCGCAGGTCGGCGACTCCGAGTCGGTGCTCAGCCTGTACCGGGGCGCGCTGGCCCTGCGGCGCGCGCTGCCCGCGCTGGGCGACGGGTCCCTGCGCTGGCTGGACTCGGCCGCCGGGGTGCTGGCCTTCACCCGCGACGAGACGTTCACCTGCGTGGTGAACCTCTCCGAGGCCAGCATCGCCCTACCGGCACACGAGGAGGTCCTGCTGACCAGCGGTGCCCTGCGTGAGGGCCAACTGCCGCCGGACACGACGGCGTGGCTGCGCACCGCCTGACCGTCAGGTCATCGGGATGCCGAAGCGCTCCACGAGGTAGCCCGCGAGCTGGTGCAGCACCGCGATCGGGTCCCCCTCGCTCTGCACGGCCAGCACGAACCTCGGGTGGTCGGCGGGCAGCACCGCGACACCGCAGTGCCTGCCCGCCCCACAGGCCCCGGCCAGGCCGCTGACCGAAAATCCAGTCAGGACAGGTAACCGCAGCTGGTCCCGGGTCGCCCGCGCCGTGTCCGGGCTGACCGCCCGCACCCCGTCGGGCCGGGGCTGGGCCACCGCCGAGCCGTCCGGGGTGGTCTCGGCGGCCACCACCCTCGGCGGCACGCGGATTCCGTCGTTGGCGATCGCCTGGTACATCCCGGCAAGCTGCACCAGCGTGGTGGTCAGCCCACTGCCCCTGGCCACCTGCCCCGCGGTCGCCGCCGACCACTGCTCACGCGGCAGCACCGCACCGGCCTGCTCACCGGGCAGCCCGATCCCGGTGTGCTGACCGGCACCGAAGTGGTCGACCAGCTCCGCCATCCGGTCCGAGGTGACCGTGCCGTACTCCACGGCGCCCGCGGTCGGCACCACGCCCAGCACCGGTCCCGGCTCGATCGCGGTGAGCCCGCCGGTCAGCGCGTAGACCTCGGCCGAGCGCGCGTCCAGCACCACCACCCCGGCGGCCGCCGCCTGCTCGGCCTGGAACTGCACGTCGGTGTCCAGGGTGAGCCGCAGGCCCGAGCCGGGCACCGCGACCTTGTCGTCCCGGTCGGTACCGGGCAGTTCCAGCGAGTCGCTGCCGGAGGCGGTGTCGACCACCCGCTTGCCATCCGACCCGCGCAACTGGTTGTCCCAGGCCGTCTCGATCCCGGACAGCCCGTGCATGGCCCCGGACTGCCAGATCGCGGTGCCCACCACCCCGGCGGCCAGCCGCCCGTTGGGGTAGACCCGCTCCAGGCGCGGTTCCGCCCGCACCACCGGGTAGCGCTTGGCGATCAGGATCGCGCTGCCGGGGTCGGCGGTCTCGGCCAGTACCTGGTAGCCGAGCTCGGCGCGCACGGCGCCCAGCAGCCCCTCCCCGCCGACCATCTGGTGCACGTAGTCGGCGAGCCGCTGCGTGTACTCCTCATACGTGCGGCCCAGTCCCAGCGCGGCCAGCCCCTCGGGGTCGGCCTGCCAGTCGGCGCGCAGCTGGCGCGGGTTCATCGACAGGGTTCTGGCCTCACGGGTGTAGGCCAGCGGGTGGCCGTCCCGGTCGGTGATCTGCCCGCGCTGGGCGAACACCGTCATCGGGGTGGCCCGCTGCTTCTGCGCGGCCTGCGAGAGCGTGGCCGCGTCCACCACCTGCACCTGGACCAGTCTGGCCGCCACCACGACCAGTACGAACACCAGCAGCAACCGGCTGCGTGCGATCCTCGGCGCCAAACCGACCCTCGCCGCCACCCTCTGCGCCTCCGTCACCAAGATCAGCACGACCTGAGCAGGGTCCCATCAACCGTTCGGGTGAGGAAAGGGCCGGAACGGGGGTTTCGAGATGCCGGATCGGCGGGAATGTAGGGGAATTAGGGGTTGGCCAATGGCCGCCCAGACGGAATGGTAACGATTCAGCGAGGTCCGGAGCGAGCAGGGTCACACCTATGGAACGCCCTGGTCTCGCTTACCATCGGGCGTCATGACATCGCCGTCGGGAGTGCGAACAGCATGACAACGCAGGTGCCGCAACAGCCAGAACACCTCACGCTGGCCGGGGAATTCCCGGCGGTCGAGCGCGAGCAGTGGCGACGCTCGGTGGAGGCTGTGCTGCGCAAGTCCGGCGCACTCGGCGAGGACGGGCACCCGAGGGCAGAGGACCTGCTGGCGACCACCACCTACGAGGGCATCGCCATCCAGCCGCTCTACACGGCCGAGGACCCCGTGCCGCCCGCCGGGCTACCCGGCCTGGCGCCGTTCGTGCGGGGCAGCCAGCCCGCGGGCTCCGCCCTGTCCGGGTGGGACGTGCGCCAGCGGCACGCCGACCCCGACCCCGCGGTGACCAACCGCGAGGTACTCGCCGACCTGGAGCACGGTGCGGCCTCGGTGTGGCTGGTCACCGGCGAGTCCGGGCTGCCCGTCGCGAGCCTCGGTGACGCCCTCAACGGCGTGTACCTGGAGCTGGCCGGGGTCGTGCTCGAACCCGGCGCGCAGTTCGCCGAGTCCACCAGGGCGTACCTGGAACTGTTGCGGGACAACGAGGTCACCCCGAGCGAGGCCACCGGCAACCTGGGGCTGGACCCGCTGGGCTGGCAGGCCCGCACCGGCTCGGCCCTGGACCTGGACCAGGCCGTGCGGCTGGCGGCGGACTGCGCGCGCAGCCACCCCAAGCTGCGGGCGCTGGTCGCCGACGCGCTGCCCTACCACGACGCGGGCGGCAGCGACGCGGAGGAACTGGGCTGCTCCATCGCGGCCGGTACCGCCTACCTGCGCGCGCTGACCGAGGCCGGGCTGGACGTGGACACCGCCTGCCGCCTGGTCGAGTTCCGCTACGCGGCCACCGCCGACCAGTTCCTGACCATCGCCAAGCTGCGTGCGGCGCGGCGGCTGTGGGACCGGGTCAGCCAGGTCGCGGGCGCCTCCCCCGCGCACCGCGCGCAGCACCAGCACGCGGTGACCTCCTCGGCGATGCTGACCCGCCGCGACCCGTGGGTGAACATGCTGCGCACCACCCTGGCCTGCTTCGCCGCGGGCACCGGTGGGGCCGACGCGGTGACCGTGCTGCCCTTCGACGCGGCGATCGGCCTGCCCGACGGCTTCGCCCGGCGCATCGCGCGCAACACCCAGGCGCTGCTGCTGGAGGAGTCGCACCTGGCGCAGGTCATCGACCCCGCGGGCGGCTCCTGGTACGTGGAGAGCCTGACCGAGCAGCTGGCCCGCACCGCGTGGAGCTGGTTCCAGGAGATCGAACGCGCCGGCGGTCTGGCCGCGGCGCAGTCCAGTGGGCTGGTCGCCGACCGGCTCGCGGCCACCTGGCAGCGCCGCCGCGACAACATCGCGCACCGCCGCGACGCCATCACCGGGGTCAGCGAGTTCCCCCACCTTGCGGAGAAACCCGTGCAGCGCAAGCCGGTCCCGCAGGCGCCCGGCGGCGGCCTGCCGGTGCTGCGCTACGCCCAGGACTTCGAGGAGCTCCGGGACCGCTCCGACGCGGTACTGGCCGAGACCGGCCACCGCCCCCAGTTGTTCCTCGCGACGCTGGGGCCGGTGGCCGTCCACACCGGACGGTCCACCTTCACCGCCAACCTGTTCAACGCGGGCGGCATCGAGACCCCCGCCGCGGGCGCCACGGCCGGGGCCGAGGAGGTGGTCGCGGCGTTCACCGCCAGCGGGGCCACCATCGCCTGCCTGTGCTCGGCGGACAAGGTCTACGCCGAGCGCGCCGCCGAGACCATCGCCGCGCTCAAGGCTGCGGGCGCGCGCAGGGTGCTGCTCGCGGGCAGCCCCAAGGCCTGGGCCGAGGTGGGCGCCGACGGCTTCGTGTTCGCCGGGTGCGACGCGCTGCGGACCCTGACCGACACCTACCGCGAGTTGGGGGTTTCCCGATGATCCCGAGTTTCGCCGACGTGCCCCTGGGCGAGCCGGAGGTCCAGGGCGGCCCGGACGACTGGCGCAAGGCCGTGCTGGCCGCCACCGGCAAGGACAGCGACGCGCTGGTGTGGGAGGCGCCCGAGGGCATCGGGGTCAAGCCGCTCTACACCGCCGAGGACCTGGCCGGCGTGGACTTCCTGGGCACCTACCCGGGCATCGCCCCGTACCTGCGCGGCCCGTACCCGACGATGTACGTCAACCAGCCGTGGACCATCCGCCAGTACGCGGGCTTCTCCACCGCCGAGGAGTCCAACGCCTTCTACCGGCGCAACCTGGCCGCCGGGCAGAAGGGCCTGTCGGTGGCCTTCGACCTGGCCACCCACCGCGGCTACGACAGCGACCACCCGAGGGTCTCCGGCGACGTGGGCATGGCCGGGGTGGCCATCGACTCGATCTACGACATGCGCCAGCTGTTCGACGGCATCCCGCTGGACCGGATGAGCGTGTCGATGACCATGAACGGCGCGGTGCTGCCGGTGCTGGCGCTGTACATCGTGGCCGCCGAGGAGCAGGGGGTGGCCCCGGAGCAGCTGGCCGGGACCATCCAGAACGACATCCTCAAGGAGTTCATGGTCCGCAACACCTACATCTACCCGCCGCAGCCCTCGATGCGGATCATCTCCGACATCTTCGCGTTCACCTCGCAGCGGATGCCGAAGTACAACTCGATCTCCATCTCCGGCTACCACATCCAGGAGGCCGGGGCCACCGCCGACCTGGAGCTGGCCTACACCCTGGCCGACGGGGTGGAGTACCTGCGGGCGGGCATCGGCGCCGGGCTGAGCGTGGACACCTTCGCGCCGAGGCTGTCGTTCTTCTGGGCCATCGGCATGAACTTCTTCATGGAGGTGGCCAAGCTGCGCGCGGCCCGCCTGCTGTGGGCCAAGCTGGTCAAGGGTTTCGACCCGAAGAACCCCAAGTCGCTGTCCCTGCGCACGCACTCGCAGACCTCCGGCTGGTCGCTGACCGCGCAGGACGTGTTCAACAACGTGGCCCGCACCTGCGTGGAGGCCATGGCCGCCACCCAGGGGCACACCCAGTCCCTGCACACCAACGCGCTGGACGAGGCACTTGCCCTGCCCACCGACTTCTCCGCCCGCATCGCGCGCAACACGCAGTTGTTGCTGCAACAGGAATCCGGCACCACGCGGGTGATCGACCCGTGGGGCGGCAGCGCCTTCGTGGAGCGGCTGACCTACGACCTGGCGCGGCGGGCCTGGGCGCACATCACCGAGGTCGAGCAGGCCGGTGGCATGGCCAAGGCCATCGACGCGGGCATCCCCAAGCTGCGCGTGGAGGAGGCAGCGGCCCGCACCCAGGCACGCATCGACTCGGGCCGTCAGCCGGTGATCGGGGTGAACAAGTACCGGGTCGAGGAGGACGAGCAGATCGAGGTCCTCAAGGTGGACAACGCCGGGGTGCGCGCCCAGCAGCTGGACAAGCTGCGCAGGCTGCGCGAGGAGCGCGACGAACAGTCCACACAGGACGCACTGCGCGCGCTGACCGAGGCGGCCGGCGGCGGGGGCAACCTGTTGGAGCTGGCCGTGAACGCCGCCCGCGCCAAGGCCACCGTCGGCGAGATCTCCGACGCGCTGGAGAAGGTCTACGGGCGGCACGCCAGCCAGATCCGTACCATCTCCGGTGTGTACCGCGACGAGGCAGGCAAGACCGGCAACGTCGCCGCCGTGCAGGAGCGGGTCGCCCACTTCGAGCAGGAGGAGGGCCGCCGCCCGCGCATCCTGGTCGCCAAGATGGGCCAGGACGGGCACGACCGCGGCCAGAAGGTGATCGCCACGGCCTTCGCCGACCTGGGCTTCGACGTGGACGTGGGCCCGCTGTTCCAGACCCCGGCCGAGGTGGCCCGCCAGGCGATCGAGGCCGACGTGCACATCGTCGGCGTGTCCTCGCTGGCGGCCGGTCACCTCACGCTGGTGCCCGCGCTGCGTACCGAACTGGACGAGCTGGACCGCGCGGACATCATGATCGTGGTGGGCGGCGTGATCCCGCCCGCGGACTTCCCCGCGCTGCGCGAGGCGGGGGCCGCGGCGATCTTCCCGCCGGGCACGGTCATCGCCGAGGCCGCGCTGGACCTGTTGGAGCAGCTCGGCACCCAGCTGGACCACGCGAGCTGATGGCGCGCAGGCCCATCGACGTCCGCGAGTACGCCAAGGGAGTGCTCGACGGTTCGCGCACCATGCTGGCCAGGGCGATCACCCTGGTGGAGTCGACCCGCCCCGACCACCGCGAGCTGGCCCAGCAGTTGCTGGTCGAACTGCTGCCGCACGCGGGCGGCGCGCACCGGGTCGGCATCACCGGTGTGCCCGGCGCGGGCAAGTCCACGTTCATCGAGGCGCTGGGCACCAACCTGACCGGCGCCGGACACCGGGTCGCCGTGCTCGCGGTCGACCCCTCGTCCAGCCGTACCGGGGGCAGCATCCTCGGCGACAAGACCCGCATGGCGCGGTTGGCCGTGGACGACAACGCCTTCGTGCGGCCCTCGCCGACCTCCGGCACGCTCGGCGGGGTCGCCCGCGCCACGCGGGAGACGGTGGTGCTGGTGGAGGCCGCCGGCTACGACGTGGTGCTGATCGAGACGGTCGGCGTCGGGCAGTCGGAGATCACGGTCGCCAACATGGTGGACTGCTTCCTGCTGCTCGCGCTGGCCCGCACCGGGGACCAGTTGCAGGGCATCAAGAAGGGCGTGCTGGAGCTGGCCGACCTGGTGGCGGTGAACAAGGCGGACGGCCCGCACGAGCCCGACGCGCGCAAGGCCGCCCGCGAGCTGAGCGGTGCGCTTCGCTTGCTGCACACCGGGAACACCTCCTCGTGGGCGCCGAAGGTCGTGACGTGCAGCGGGCTGACCAACGTCGGTCTGGACACGATCTGGGAGACCGTGGAGCAGCACCGCGCCGTGTTGCAGGACAGCGGGGAGCTGGACGCGCGGCGGCGCAAGCAGCAGGTGGACTGGACCTGGTCCATGGTGCACGACCAGTTGCTGTCCCAGCTGCACGGCAACCCCGCCGTCCGCGCGCTGGCGCCCGAACTGGAACGGGCCGTGCGCGAGGGCGAGCTGACCGCCACCCTCGCCGCCGACCAACTCCTCGCCGCCTTCCGCGACCAGGCCTGACTCGGCGAGTCCCAGCGCGCGACCACCCCGTGCCGCGCGTGTCGGCGCTTCGTGTGCGGTGTGTCGGCGCTTGGCGCGCGGTTTCCCAGATCGCGGGAGCCCGTACCGCAAGTGCGAACTCGCCGTACCGCAAGCGCCGACACGCGGTACCGGAAACGCCGACACGCGCGGGTTTCCCCAGGCCGGGACTCAGGGGTGTAGGGCGCGGCGGAGTGAGTCGAGCTTTTCGGCGACCATGCGCTTGCTCACCGCGGCGGCACGGACCATGCCGCTGCCGTGGAAGGTCCCCGGGAAGTGGTGGACCTCGGTCGGCACCCCGGCCTGGATCAGCCGGTGGGCGTAGACCAGGCCCTCGTCGCGCAGCGGGTCGAACTCGCAGGCCGACACGTAGGCCGGGGGCAGGCCGGTCAGGTCCTCGGCGCGGGCCGGTGCCGCGTACTGGGTGGCGGGCTGCCCGCCGAGGTAGTACCGCCAGCTCAGCTCGGCGTTGGGCCGGTGCCACACCGGGGTGTCGGTGAACTGGGTCATCGACGGGGTCGCCAGCCGGTCGTCCAGCTCGGGGATGCCCAGGTACTGGAAGCACAGCGCGGGCCCGCCCCGGTCCCGGGCCAGCAGGGCCAGCGCGGCGGCCAGTCCCCCGCCCGCGCTCTCCCCGGCCACGGCGATCCGCGCCGGGTCCACGTCCAGCTCTGCGGCCTTGGCGGCGACCCACTCCAGCGCGGTGTAGCAGTCCTCCAGCCCGGCGGGGAACGGGTTCTCCGGGGCGAGCCGGTAGTCCACCGACACGAGGACCACCCCGAGTTCGGCGGACAGTTGCAGCGCGTTGGGGTGCTCGGTGTCCAGGTCGCCGAGCACGAAGCCGCCGCCGTGGATGTTGACCAGCGCGGGCAGCGGGCCGCTCAGACCGGTCGGGCGGTAGACCCGCACCGGGACGTCCGGGCTGCCCGGCACGAGCACGTCCTCGACGGTCATCGGCACCGGTGGGGTGTACGCCGGCAGGTGCGCGCGCATCTCGTGCATGCCCGCCCTGGCCTTGGCCGGGTCGTCGAAGGTCGTGCCCTGCGGCAGCATCGCCAGCCAGGGGGTCAGTTCGGGGTCGATCGCGTAGCTCATGCCGATCATGATCCGGCGCGGGCCGACCCCGGCCCAGCCGACAGGCGGCGCGAATGGACCGGCCCGCACCCGCCACGTGGCTAACCTGGTCGCCGTGGAGGGCTTGGTGCTGCGACTGTCCGAGCTGGACGCCGACGCGGCGAGCGCCGTGCGGGTGATCGGCTTCTTCGACGCGCTGATCGAGCAGCGGGCGAGCCTGGACCGGCTCGTCGCCAGCACGGCGCGGCTGACCGAGTGCCCGGTCGGGCTGCACGTGCCCGCCATCGGGGTGCGGGTGCGCGCGGACGCGGACGGGGTGCCGCTGCCGGGGCCGCCGAGGCCGACCGCGGGTGCCGGGCTCACCGGGGGCGGACGGGTCTGGCTGGAGCGCGACGGGGCTGCCACGGCGCTCGATCCGCTCATCCTGGAGCGGCTGGCCATCGCGGCCGGTCTGTTGTTGGAGCAGAACCGGCACCGGCTGCCCGAGCTGGGCGATCCCGCGCTGACTGAACTTTCGGTCAGCGCCTCGGCGGGTGAGGCGGAGCGGTCACGGGCCCTGCACCTGCTGGGCATCGACCTGGACGCGCCGATCCGGGTGCTGGCCGTGCCGGGCGGGCACTGGCCGGGCCCCGAGCCGCAGGCCCCGCTGGGTTCGGCGCTGGCCGTGCTGGTCGCCGAGGACTGGCAGGCGCCCCAGGGCATCGCGGTCGGGGTCGGTCCGCGGGTGACGGCCATCGAGGCCCCGCGCTCGTGGCGGGCGGCCCGCACCGCCGCCCGGTTCGCGGTGCCGGGGCAGAGCGAGGTCGTGCGCTGGGAGGACCTGGGCGGGCTGGCGGTGCTGGCCGACGCGCTCGGCGAGCCCGAACTGTCCTCGGTGCCCGACGTGCTGGCGCTGCGGCGGTTGGCGACCGAGCCGGGCGGTGCGGACACGCTCGCCCTGCTGGCGGGGGTGGTCAGCACCGACTCGGTGCGCAAGGCGGCCGCGCTGGTACACCGCCACCACAGCTCGGCGGCGGCCAGGCTGGCACGGGCCGAGACGGCGCTGGGCTTTTCCGTGCACGGACCGGCGGGCCGGTTCCGGCTCACGCTGGCTCTGGCCCTACTGAGATTGCGTGAGACCGCAATTTGATCAAACTTCACTCGAACAGCCGTAGTACCCCGGCCAAAAAATGCTCAACGTGACGACCGCTGCGCCCTTTGGGGGTAGTGGTTTGCGCTGGCCGCCGGGATACACGTCACGCTGTGTGTAGTAACTTTCCGACCACCAGCTAGTGGGAGGACGCGGCCGGTGGGTGAAACAGCGGAGCACGACTATTCAACCGGCGCGGCAGGTGTGGTCCCCATGGACCAACGCCGCTCCCAGTACCACTTCGTGGCGTTGTGGGTGACCCTCGCGGCCGGGTTCACGTACCTGTTCCTGGGCTTCCAGTACCACGACGCGGGCTACTCGCTGCTGGAGGCGGTGGGCGCGGGCGCGATCGGCGCGGTGGCCTACTTCCTGTACGCCCTGCCCGCGGCCTACCTGGGCTCCACCACCGGCCAGACGCACGCGCTGCTGACCAGGTCGGTGTTCGGCCGGATCGGCTCCGCGCTGGCCACCCTGCTGCTGGTGGGGGTGGCGGCGGGCTGGACCGCGTTCGCCTTCAACCTGCTGGCCACCCTGTTCGACGGCCTGTACGGCTGGGGCCACATCACCCTGGTCAGCGTGCTGCTGGCGGTGCTGGGCATCGCCAACAACCTGTTCGGCTTCAAGGGCATCGCGGGCTTCGCGCGCTGGGTGGCCGCCCCGCTGATGATCATCTGGGTGCTGTTCCTGGTGGTCAAGGGCCTGACCACCACCCCGGGCCAGGCGCTGGCGGCCCGTCCCGCCGGCACCGTGGAACTGCCGTTCCTGGCCGGGATCGGCGTGGCCGTCGGCTCGGTGATGTGGGGCAACGAGCCGGACACCTGGCGCTACGGCAAGCCGAAGCTGTTCTGGCCGGTACCCGCGTTCGCGGTGGCCTTCGCCGTGGGGCTGGTGCTGTTCGTCGCGGGCGGCTGGATGATGGCCGAGCTGTCCGGGCAGGGCCAGTACGACTTCGGGCCCGCCTACCGCTACGTGGTGCAGTACTCGCTGTTCGGCGCGCTGTGGCTGGGCGCGGTGGTCGCCGTGGTGCTGCTGGTGTCGATCAACGACGGCAACTACTACGAGATGATCAACGGCGGGCAGAACGTGCTCGGCCAGCTGCCCGGCTGGCGCCGCTGGCACACCTGCCTGCTGATGGCCGTGATCGCCGCCGTGTTCACCTGGTTGTTCCCCAGCGTGGAGGACGGTTTCTTCAAGGTGGCCAGCTGGTCCTCGATCGCACTGCCCAGCATCACGGTGGTGATGTGCGTGGACCGCTTCCTGCTGCCGAGGCTGACCGGGCTGACCCGGCCGGTGGACCAGGTGCCCAGCTGGCGCGAGGCGGCCACCGCGAACTGGCCCGGCCTGGTGTCGGTGGCGCTGGCCGTGGGCTTCGGCGCCTGGGGCCTCGGTTTGTTGCCCTGGCAGGACTCCGCGCCCGCCGCGGGTCTGGTGCCGGTCGAGACCTGGCTGCTGGCCGGGCTGCTCTACGCTGCCCTAGCCGCTGCCGTCGCGAAGCGACCGCTGGCCACCACGGTGCTCGGCTTCGGCAGGCGGCTCCGACACCACGGTGACGTCTGAGGGAGCATCGCAGCAATGACCGCTTCGGCACGCGAACTGCTGGCAGCCGCCAGGCAGGACCTCGCCCCCGGCGAGCACGAGAACCGCCTTGTCCCGCTGATCGCCCAGGGCACCGCCCCGCGCGCCGCGATCGCCGCGCTGGCCGCCGAGCAGCACCGCATCATCGTCAGCGACTGGCGCAGTTTCCTGGTGCTGGCCTCCCGCTCGCAGGACCCGGCGGCGGGCAGCTTCTTCAGCGACCTGGCCGCGGGCGAGGTGCTGGCGCTGGACAACCTCAAGAAGTTCGCCGCCGCGGCGGGCCTGGACGAGCAGGCGCTCAGGGACTACCGGCCGCGCGCGGGCTGCCAGGCCTACCCGTCCTACCTGGCCTGGCTGGCGCTCAACGGCGAGCCCAGCGACGTGGTGCTGGCCGTGGTCGCCAACTTCTCCGCCTGGGGCTCCTACTGCGGCACGGTCGCCGCCGCCCTGCGCGAGCACTACGGCTTCGACGACGAGGGCTGTGGCTTCTTCGACTTCTTCGCGACGCCCGCGCCCGGCGGGGACGAGGCGGCACTGGCCGTGGTGCAGGCCGGGCTGGACGCCGGTCGCGGCACCGACCAGGCTCGCGAGTACGGCCGCCTGTTGCAGTCCTACGAGCTGATGTTCTGGAACACCCTGGCCGAGATCTCCTGAAGCCGCGTGTCATGAAAGTGCCGTTCCTGGCACCTGACGCCAGGAACGGCACTTTCATGACATGTTCGGGGGCAGCACCAGGTTGCCGCTGCTGGTGGTCTCGCGGCGGCGCAGTTCGCCGACCTTGCCCTCGCGCAGCAGGTCCAGGAACAGGTCCACCACGTCCGGGTCGAACTGGGTGCCCCGGCCCAGTCGCAGCTGCTCGGCGGCCGCGGCCACGCTCAGCGCCGGCTGGTAGGGGCGGTCCACCAGCATGGCCGCCCAGGAGTCGCAGACGGCCAGGATCCTGGCCTCGACCCGGATCCCGTTGCCCACCAACCGGGACGGGTAGCCGTTGCCGTCGTAGCGCTCGTGGTGCTGGCGGATGATGTCGGCCACCACGCCGAAGCCGGGCACCATCCTGGCCAGCCGGTAGCCGTACTCGGGGTGCTGGCGCACCAGCCGCCACTCGTCCTCGTTCAGCGCGGTGGGCTTGGTCAGCACCGCCTCCGGGATGACGATCTTGCCGATGTCGTGCAGCCGCCCGGCCAGCTCGGCGTTGCGGGCGGTGGCCTCGTCCTGGCCCAGTGCGGTGGCCAGGGTCATCGTCCACCGGCTGATGCACAGGCTGTGGTCGTGCGCGCCCAGCTGGGCGTCCACCTCGTCGGCCACGTGGCTGAGGTAGTCGATCATGGCGGTGTGGTCGGTGGTGGTGCTCGTGTCGGGCACCGCCGCCTCGCCGACCACGACCTGGTCCCGGCCGCGGGCCTTGGCCACGTACAGCGCGCGGTCGGCGGTGGCCACCAGCTCGTTGGGACTGTCCCCGTGCAGCGGGAAACAGGCGGCGCCCACCGAGACGGTGACGGCGATCCAGGTGTCCTCGGAGACGGCCACGGGGCTGCTGGCCACCCGCTGGCGCAGCCGCTCGGCGATGGAGTGCAGCTCGCTCAGGCTCGCCTCGGGCACCAGCAGGGCGAACTCCTCGCCGCCGTAGCGGGAGAGCACGTCCCCGCCGCGGGAGGCCCCGCGCAACCGGGCCGAGATCTCGATCAGCGCCTGGTCCCCCGCCGGGTGCCCGTAGTGGTCGTTGATGGACTTGAAGTGGTCCACGTCGATGATGAACACCGCCAGCGAGCCTCCGGAGCGCCGGGCGCGGGCCACCTCGATGGGCAGCTGGGCCTCGAAGAAGCGCCGGGTGTGCAGGCCGGTCAGCGCGTCGGTGATGGCCAGCCGCCGCTGGTCGGAGACCAGCCCCGCCAGCCGGGCGATGGTCAGCCCGAACAGCACGGCACAGGCCAGCGCGATCACCGAGATGTCGGTGAAGTCCCCCGCGGAGTTGCGCACGAACAGGGTGACCGGGGCGATCAGCGCCGCGGCGCACAGCGCGGTGATGCGGGCCGGGCCGATGGCGGTCTCGCGCACCGGGGACGGGTCGGTCAGCCGGGCCATCGTGGGGTGCAGGGCCGCGGCGCCCAGGGCCAGGTTGCCCGCCAGCCAGATGGCGTCCAGGAAGTTGCCCGCCTGGTAGACCCCGTCCAACTGCTGCGAGACGTACAGGGTGTCGGCGGCGACGAAGGCGAGCAGGTTGAAGGTCAGCAGGAAGAACGAGGCGGGACGACGGCCGCCGCCCAGGATCAGCCGCAGCGCGATGGTCAGCATCAGCAGGTCCATCACCGGGTACGCCAGCGAGGTGATCTTGACGACCATCGGCGCGTCCAGCCGGGCGTTGGGCGCGATCAGGTAGAGCCAGGACAGCATGGCCGCGCCCACGCCGATGACCGCGGCGTCGAGCAGGCCGGGCAGGTCGCGGCCGGGGGTGCGGCGGCGGATGAACATCAGCAGGCCGGCCACCACGAGCGGGTAGTGCGACAGGTACAGCGGGTCGGCCACGCCCGGGTAATCCATCACCTGGAACGCGTAGTGCGCGAGGTAGAAGCTGGTGTCCGCGATGGCGTAGACCACCTGGCTCAGGCCGAGCATCAGCCAGGGCAGCCGGGGGCGCGGCCGGTACCGGTACAGCCCGTAGAGCACCGCGACCGCGGCCGAGACGCTGTCCAGGCAGTACAGCGTGATCCGGACGGCCAGCCCGGTGCCCTCGGCGGGCACCAGGTAGTACGCGACCAGGATGAGGGCGCCGACTGTCAGGTAGCCGATCCACACCCGGCTGAACTCGGTGCGCGGACCCGTCGCGTCCATCGGTGGCCCCTCATCCGGAATTGGTTGGCGAATCAATTATCCGCCTGGCCGAAACCACCAGGCATGATGCCCCAAAACACCCGGTTGCGGAACCGTTACCCGGTCCTTCGGCCATAACGGTCCCCAGCTTAGGGGATCTTCGCGCACTGGTCTGCGTGACCGTGCCGGAGTGGCTCGAAGAGGCACCGGGCCTGTGGCTCACGGGCAAGTTCTGTGAATACCCCGATGGGGGTGAAGGGCCGGTGTGGGCTGGCGAAGCCGCCGCGCAAGCCAACCCACACCGGGGTCTGGGAGGGGGCCTGTCCGGCACCCCTTGCTGAAAACACAGTAAACGTTTTCACTGGAGCTGTCCAGACCACTGAGAGGAGCCGCCCTCATGAGGCCCGAGGACCTGCGCAGCCACCGCTGGTACGGCACCGACGGACTGCGTTCCTTCAGCCACCGCACCAGGACCAGGCAGCTGGGCATCGGCGCGCAGGAGCACCTGGGCAAGCCGGTGATCGCGGTGGTCAACACCTGGAGCGAGCTCAACCCGTGCCACAGCCACCTGCGCGAGCGGGCCGAGGCGGTCAAGCGCGGGGTGTGGCAGGCCGGGGGCTACCCGGTGGAGCTGCCGGTGGGCTCGATGGGCGGGGAGACCTTCCAGAAGCCCACGGCCATGCTGTACCGCAACCTGCTGGCGATGGAGACCGAGGAGCTGCTGCGCTCCTACCCGGTGGACGGGGCCGTGCTGCTGGGCGGTTGCGACAAGACCACCCCCGCCCTGCTGATGGGCGCGGCCAGCGCGGACCTGCCCGCGATCTTCGTACCGGCCGGGCCGATGCTGCGCGGGCACTGGCGCGGGGAGGTGCTGGGCAGCGGCAGCGACATGTGGCGGTACTGGGACGACCGGCGCGCGGGCCTGGTGGACGACCGGCAGTGGGGCGAACTGGAGGAGGGGCTGGCCCGCTCCCCCGGCCACTGCATGACCATGGGCACGGCCTCCACCATGACCTCGGTGGCCGAGGTGCTGGGACTGACCCTGCCCGGTGCCGCCTCGATCCCCGCGGCGGACTCCGCGCATCCCAGGATGGCCGCGGCCAGCGGGATCCGCGTGGTGGACATGGTCCGCGAGGACCTGCGCCCGGCCAAGCTGCTCGACGAGCGGGCCTACGCCGACGCCGTGACGGCGGTGCTGGCGCTGGGCGGCTCCACCAACGCGGTGATCCACCTGGTTGCGATGGCCAACCGCAGCGGGATCACGTTGTCGGCGGCCGACTTCGACCGGGCCGTGCCGGTGCTGGCCGACCTGCGGCCCAGCGGGCGGTTCCTGATGGAGGACTTCTACTACGCGGGCGGGCTGCGCGCGCTGCTGGCCCGGCTGGGCGGGCTGCTGCACCTGGAACGGCCCACCGCGGCCGGGATCAGCCTCGGCGAGGCCCTGGCCGGTGCCGAGGTCTTCGACGAGGAGGTGATCCGCCCGCTGGACCGGCCGTTGGCCACCGGGGGCGGACTGGCCGTGCTGCGCGGCAACCTCGCGCCGGACGGGGCGGTGCTCAAGACCATCGCCGCCAGCCCGGAACTGTTGCGGCACACCGGGCCCGCGGTGGTGTTCGACGGTTACTCGGACCTGCAACGGCGCATCGACGAGGACACCCTGCCCGTCACCGAGGACTCGGTACTGGTGCTGCGCGGCGCGGGCCCGCTCGGCGGTCCCGGCATGCCGGAGCACGGCATGTTGCCGATCCCGCAACGCTTGCTGCGCAAGGGGATCCGGGACATGGTGCGGATCTCCGACGCGCGCATGAGCGGCACCAGCTACGGCACCTGCGTGCTGCACGTCGCGCCGGAGTCGCACGTGGGCGGGCCGCTCGCCCTGGTGCGCGACGGGGATCTGATCACAGTGGACACCGACCGGCGGCTGCTGCACCTGCACGTGGCCGATGCGGAGCTGGCCGCGCGCCGTTGCGAGTGGACACCGCCCGCGCCGCGGTACACCCGTGGCTACGGCAGCCTGTTCGCCGGGCACGTGTTGCAGGCGGATCGGGGCTGCGACTTCGACTTCCTCGCCGAGCACGGGCCGACCCCCGAACCGGACGCGAGTTGAGACAAGATCGGCGTAAGGTTCGCATTGTCCGGAAGGAGTGGTGTCGGTGGCGGTGACCATCCGCGATGTGGCGCGGCAGGCCGAGGTGTCGGTGGCCACCGTCTCGCGCGCGCTGACCTCCCCCGAGCTCGTGCGCGCCAGCACCAGGGAGCGGGTGCTGGCGGTGGCGGCGGACCTGGGCTACCAGCCCAACCTGGCCGCGCGCGGGCTGATCACCGGGCGGACCGGCAACCTCGGCATCGTGGTGCCCGACCTGAACAACCCGTTCTTCACCGGGGTGCTCAAGGGCGTGCAGTCCCAGGCGCGGCAGTCCTCCTACGCGGTGTTCGTGGCCGACAGCGACGAGGACCCGGCCGCCGAGCGGGACCTGGTGCTGGCGATGGCCAAGCAGGTGGACGGCGTGATCCTGTGCTCGCCGGGCCTCGACGAACAGGTGGTGCGCGAGCTCGCGCGGGCCACCAGCCTGGTGCTGATCAACCGGCGCGTGCGCGGCATTCCCGCCGCGCTGATGTCCAGCGGCTCGGGCATGCGGCAGGTGATCGACCACCTCGTCGCGCTGGGGCACGGCCGGATCGCCTACCTGAACGGGCCGCGCACCTCCTGGTCGAACCGGGAACGCAGGCGGGGCCTGAAGGCCGCGGTGCAGCGGCACGGGGTGGACCTGGTCGACCTGGGGCCGTTCCCGCCGCGCTACGAGGGCGGGTTGCAGGCCGCGGACCTGGCGCTGGCCGAGGGCGTCACGGCCATCGTAGCGTACAACGACATCATGGCGCTGGGCGTGCTGGCCCGGCTGCGCGACCGGGGCGTGTCGGTGCCCGGACAGGTCAGCCTGACCGGGTTCGACGACCTGATGTTCGCCGCGCTGTGCCAGCCCGCGCTGACCACGGTGGCCATGCCGGTGGAGCCGACCGGGCGGCTGGGCGTGGACCTGTTGCTGAGCAGACTGGGCCGCGACGGCGGTGCGATCAGGCAGGAGGAACTGGACACACAATTGATCGTCCGGGCCACGACCGCACCGCCGTCGGATTCACGGAATTGAGCTACGGCTTGGGCAGCACACAACCGGGAAGGCTCAGGTCCACCTTGCTGCCGGTCATGCACGCGGCCAACAGATAAGTCTGCTGACCGTAGTTGATGCCCTGCCGAACGGTGACGTTGCCGTTCTCGTCCACCTCGCACGGGTTGTTCTCCGTGCAGCGCTCCCCGTTCTCGTTACCGGTGTTGTTGATCCCGATCAGCTTGCCGGTGGCCGCGTCCACGATCGGCGAGCCGGAGGTGCCGCCGATGGTGTTGCACGAGCGGGTGTAGCGGATCGAGTCCTTGGAGGTCCAGTCCGCCTCCTTGAGCCGGTACACGAACCCGTCGATGTCGCAGGAGTAGATCCGCTTCCAGTAGCCGGAGACCACCTTGATCGCGGTGCCCGCGGTGGGATGGGTTGGGGAGATCTCCAGCGCCCTGATGCCGTACTGCTGCTGGATCTGCCCGTAGGTGGTGGACAGCTGGTAGAGCGACACGTCGGTGTCGGTCATGGTCGCGTACAGCAGCTTGGTGGCGCGCAGGGTGGCCAGCCGCCCGCCGCTGCCGGAGAGCAGGGTGAAGGTGCGCGAGGAGCTCCGGTTGGTGATCACCTCGCCGGCGGCCGGGAAGCCGCCCTCGTAGCAGTGCCCGTTGGACAGCACCAGGGCCGGGTCGCTCGGGTTGGCCGAGGCCAGTCTGACCAGCGAGCCGGAACAGTTGTTCAGCGCTACGGTGCCGGAGAAGTCGACCGCGGCGGGCGCGGCCTGGGCGACCGGGGCGGCCAGCATGGTCAGCCCGAGCACCGCGCCCAGGAGGGTGCCGATGACGCGTGGGGACATAGCAGGGGTCCTTCCGTCTGTACGGCCAGTGGTAACACGGTGTAGCGGGACGGTAGCCCTGGGCGCCACCCGCCGAAAGTCGGTGCATAACAATTCGCAACCTGTCCCCTTGTTGGATTGTTCAACAAGGCTTAGCCTTCCGAGCACCCCACCCGAGAGAGGAGCACGCTGATGCTCGTCCTGCTCGGTGTCGCACTGGTGGTCGTCGGGTTCGCGCTGCGACTCAACCCGCTACTGGTGGTCACCGCGTCCGGCATCGTCACCGCAGTGCTCGGCGGCGTCACCCCGAGCCAGATCCTGGACGCCTTCGGCAACGGGTTCGCGGGCAGCCGCTCGGTGACCATCTACGTGGTCACCCTGCCCGCGATCGGCCTGCTGGACCGGTTCGGCCTCCAGCAGCAGGCGACCCGGTTGATCGGCAAGCTGCGCGTGCTGACCACCGGCCGCCTGCTCGCGACCTACCTGCTGATCCGGCAGGGCACCGCCGCGCTGGGCCTGACCGGGATCTGCGGGCCCGCGCAGACCCTGCGCCCGCTGATCGCGCCGATGGCCCTGGGCGCCGCGACGCGCAGGCACGGTGAGCTCAGCGACCCGGCCATCGAGCGGGTCAAGGCGTACTCGGCCAGCGCCGACACCGTGGGCCTGTTCTTCGGTGAGGACATCTTCCTCGCGGTCGGCTCGATCCTGCTGATCACCGGCTTCGTGGACACCACCTACCACCTCAAGTTGGACGCGCTGCAGATCGCGCTGTGGGCCATCCCGACCGCCGTGTGCGCGCTGGTGATCCACTCCGCGCGGCTGCTGTGGCTGGACCGCCGACTCGCCAAGGAGCTGGCCCGATGATCGACGCCGAGTGGCTGTACTGGCTGTGCGGGCTGTTCTTCCTGGCCAACGCGGTGCTCTGCGGGCGGGAGAGGCGCTACGGGGCGGTGGCTTTCTGGGCCCTGCTGGGACTGTCCTTCTGCTACAGCACCTTCGTGGTGGCCAAGACCGCGGCGGCATGGCCGCTGGGCCTGGCCGTGCTCGTGATCGCCGGGCTGGCCGGGTTCGGCGCGGTGCGCAAGGCGGAGCTTCCCGTACCCACCGAGGCCGAGCAGGAAAGCTCAGCAGCCAAGCTGGGCAACAGGTTGTTCGTGCCCGCGCTGATGATCCCGTTGGTGGCACTGGTGTTCGCCACGATGCTGGCCTCGATCACCGTGGGCGGCAAGCCCTTGCTGGCCGCGGGCACCGCCACGCTGACCGGGCTCGGCGCCGGAGCGCTGATCGCCGTCGCCGTCGGCCTGGTGTTGGTGCGGCCCGCGCAGCCGGTGGGCCTGGGCGCGCCGCTGCGCGAGGGCAGCCGCCTGTTGCAGTCCATCGGCTGGGTCGTGCTGCTGCCGCAGATGCTGGCGGTGCTGGGCCTGCTGTTCGACAAGTCCGGTGTGGGCAAGCAGGTCGGCACCGTGCTGTCGGGGCTGCTGCCGGGCGGCTCGCTGCTGGCCGCGGTGGTCGTCTACTGCGTGGGCATGGCCCTGTTCACCGTGGTCATGGGCAACGCCTTCGCCGCCTTCCCGGTGATGACCGCCGCGGTGGGCTGGCCGGTGCTGATCCAGCAGTTCCACGGCAATCCCGCACTGGTGTTCGCGGTCGGCATGCTCGCCGGGTTCTGCGGCACCCTGTGCACCCCGATGGCCGCCAACTTCAACATCGTGCCCGCCGTGCTGCTGGAGATGAAGGACCGCTACGGGCCGATCAAGGCCCAGCTGCCGACCGCGATCCCTTTGCTGGCCTGCAACATCGCGATCATGTACTGGCTGGGGTTCTGATGCGCACCGTGCTGCTGACCGGGTTCGAGCCCTTCGGCGGGGAGCGGGTCAACCCGTCCTGGCAGGCCGTGTCCCTGCTCGGCGAGCGCCAACCACTGTCCGGTGTGGACATCCGCGTCGCGGTGCTGCCCTGCGCCTTCGACACTTCGCTCGACGCCCTGCGCGCGGCCGTCACCGAGCACTCCCCCGAGCTCGTGATCTGCACCGGCCAGGCGGGTGGCCGTCACGCCGTCACACCGGAACGGGTCGCCGTCAACCTCGACGACGCCCGCATCCCCGACAACGCGGGCAGCCAACCCGTGGACGTGCCGGTGGTCGAGGGCGGGCCCGCCGCCTACTTCACCAGCCTGCCCGTCAAGGCCTCCGTCGCCGCCATGCGTGCCGCCGGGGTGCCCGCCGCCGTCTCGTACACCGCCGGCACCTTCGTCTGCAACCACGTGTTCTACGGGCTGATGCACCTGCTCGCCACGGAGTTGCCCGGTGTGCGCGGCGGCTTCGTGCACGTGCCCTACACCCCGGAGCAGCTCGCCGACGCGCCGAGCATGTCCGTCGCCACCATCGCCGAGGGCCTCGCCGCCCTCGTGCGGACCTGCCTGGACACGGTCGAGGATCTGTCGGTTCCCGCCGGGACCCTGCACTGACCCACCCCGTTGTGCCGTGAAGGTGGCTTTCACTGCGCCCAGCGCAGTGAAAGCCACCTTCACGGCGTTGGTGCGGCGACTTTACCTTCGCGAATCAAACAAGACCAAACATCGGATATATCCGGCACAGAACTGATGTGACACCTACTTGTGGTGTATTGACACCACCTGGGAGTTCCCTGTGTGATGGGCACCACTGATCGAGTTCGTTCGTTTCTGATCGGTTGTGTGTCACGGACAAGGAGGTCCGATGTCTGTCCGCTCACGGTTGACGGCGATCGGTTTGCTGACGCTCCCCCTGCTGCTGGGCGCCACGGCACCGCTCGCCCACCCTGCCACCGTCGCGGCGCCAGCACTGGACAACGGTCTGGCCAAGACGCCCCAGATGGGGTTCAACAACTGGAACGCCACGCACTGCCGGGCCGAGTTCAACGAGTCCATGGTCAAGGGCATCGCCGACCTGTTCGTCAACAAGGGACTCAAGGCCGCCGGGTACCAGTACGTCAACCTGGACGACTGCTGGGCACTGCCGCAGCGCGACTCCGCGGGCAACCTGGTGCCCGATCCGGTGCGCTTCCCCAACGGCATCAAGGCGGTCGCCGACTACGTCCACAGCAAGGGCCTGAAGTTCGGGCTGTACTCCAGCGCGGGCAGCAAGACCTGTGACACCAACGGGTTCCCGGGCGGCCTGGGCCACGAGAAGGCCGATGCCAAGCTCTGGGCCTCCTGGGGCGTGGACTACCTGAAGTACGACAACTGCAACAACGAGGGCGTGGACGCCAAGCAGCGCTACACCGCGATGCACGACGCACTGGCCGCCACCGGCCGCCCGATCCTGTACAGCCTCTGCGAGTGGGGCGAGAACAAGCCCTGGACCTGGGCGAAGGACGTGGGCAACTCCTGGCGCACCACCGGGGACATCAGCGACAACTGGGGCAGCATGTTGTCGATCTTCAAGCAGAACGTGGGGCTGGCGCCCTACGCGGGCCCCGGCCACTGGAACGATCCCGACATGCTGGAGGTCGGCAACGGGGGCATGACCGACACCGAGTACCGCAGCCACTTCAGCCTCTGGTCGATCATGGCGGCCCCGCTGCTGATCGGTTCGGACATCCGCAAGGCCACGCCCGCCACCATGGAGATCCTGACCAACAAGGAGGTCATCGCCGTCGACCAGGACCGGCTCGGCGCGCAGGGCCAGGAGATCAGCAACGCCTCCGGTCTGCACGTGATCAGCAAGCCGCTGTCCGGCGGTGACCGCGCGGTGGCCCTGTTCAACGAGACGGCGGCACCGGCCACGATCAGCACCACGGCGGCGAAAGTCGGGCTGCCCCAGGCAGGCGGCTACACCGTGCGCGACCTGTGGACGCACACCACTCGCGAAACCGCGGGCACGATCGGCGCGGTGGTGCCGCCACACGGCACGGTGCTGCTGCGGGTGGGCAACGACCGGAACTGGCCGCAGTACCCGCCCGCCGTGCGCACCGGCATCGAGTTCCCGGTGGCCTACCCCGGCGCGCCGGTGCTCGCCGAGCCGGGAAAGGCCGCCAAGCTGAGCACGGTTGCCGTCAACGACGGGGCCGCCAACGCCACCAACGCCCGCGTGCAACTGACCGCTCCGCAGGGCTGGACCGTGCAGCCGCAGTCAGCCACCAGCACGCCGAAACTGGCTCCTGGCAAGGAACTGCGCACGCAGTGGGCCCTCACCCCGCCCGCGGGCACCAAGCCGGGCACCTACTCGCTGGCGGTCCGCACGAGCTACCAGCCGCAATCGTCCACTTCGGACTACCAGCTCGCGGTCGCCGTGGTGGCGCCGCAACCCGGCGGTACCAGCGGACTCGGTGACGACCAGTGGATCAGCGCGGACAACGGCTGGGGCCCGGTGGAGCGCAACACCAGCAACGGCGAGCAGGGTGCCGGGGACGGGCACCCGATGAAGATCGGCGGCGTGTCCTACGCCAAGGGCCTGGGCGTGCACGCCCCCAGCACCGTCGAGTACTACCTCGGCGGGCGGTGCACCTCGGTGCGCAGCACGGTCGGCCTTGACGACGAGGCCAACGGCAACGGCTCGGTCAGCTTCGAGGTGTGGGCCGACGGCCGCAAGGTCGCCGACAGCGGGGTGCTGCGGGCGGGCAGCGGGGGCAAGGCGCTGACCGCCGACCTCACCGGGGCCAGCCTGCTGCGACTGGTGGTCACCGACGGCGGGGACGGCAACACCTACGATCACGCCGACTGGGCGGGCGCCGAGCTCACCTGCTCCTGACCCCGCACCACCAGGCCGCGCACCTCGCGGCTGCACAGCGCCAGTCCCGTCGCCGCGAGCACCAGGGCCGCCGCCCCCAGCAGGGTCGGTGCCACGCCCGCGCTCGCGGCGACGGGCCCTGCCGCGACCTCCCCCAGCGGCAGGGCCACGCAGGACCCGAGCGCGTCGTAGGAGTAGACCCGGGCCAGCCGGTCGGGCGGCACGTTCTCCTGGAGGGACACGTCCCAGGCCACCGTGAACACCTCGGCCGCCACACCCATCAGACCCATGCAGACCGCCAGCACCACCACCCCCGGCTGCACGGCCAGCGCCACCAGCGGCACGGCGTTGACAAAGGTCAGCAGCACCCCCACCAGCAGGGCGCGACGCGGCTGCCACCGCGTGGCCAGCAGGCCGCCGAGCAGGGCGCCCACGGTGAACCCGGCCATCACCACACCCCAGCCGGACCGGCCGAAGCTGTGGTCGGCCACCACCGGGCCGAGCACGCTGATCCCGCCCGAACTGGCGGCGTTGACCACCATGAACTGCAGCACCACCACCCACACCCAGGTGCGCGCGGTGAACTCGGTCCAGCCCTCGCGCAGGTCGGCCAGCGCGCTGCTCGCCTCGCGGGCCGGTGCCGCGATCCTGATCGTGGCGAAGCAGCCGGCCGCCAACAGGAACAGCACCGCGTCCACCGCGATGCCCCAGGCCGGGCCGACGGCCGCGACCAGCAGGCCGCCCAGCGAGGCGCCGAGGATCATCGCGGTGTTGTTCGCGATCCGGTTCAGCGCGTTGGCCGGGCGCAGCAACTCCTTCGGCACCGTCTGCGGCACCAGCGCCGCCGAGCCCGGCATGGCCACGGCGGCCAGCGCCCCGTTGCAGGCGCTCAGCACGATCAGCAGCGGGATGGACGCGTGCCCGGTCAGCACCGACAGGGCCACCAGCGCCTGGGACAGCGCCGCGCCGAAGTTGGTGCCCTGCAACAGGACCCCGCGCGGCAACCGGTCCGCGAGCACCCCGCCCAGCAGGAGCAGCGCCACGTTGGCCAGCGACCGCGTGCCCACCACCACGCCCAGGTCCGCCACCGAGCCGGTGAGGTCCAGCACCGCGAAGGACAGCGCGATCGGCGCCACCCCGTTGCCCAGGTAGTTGACCGCCCGCCCCGCCACCAGCCACCGGTAGTCCCGGTGCCGCAGCGCCCCCACAGTGCTCATCCCCGCAAGCTAGCCGACCCCGGGCCGGACCCACACCGGATTTGTCCCACCCGGCCCCGTGGCGTGAAGGTGGCGTTCGCTGCGCTGGGCGCAGCGAACGCCACCTTCACGGCGCACGTGACCCAGGCCGCCGCACCGTGTCCCCGCGTGTCGGCCCGGTGCAGGCCCGCGAGCCCGGGTGCCCGGACACGGCGGCGGCCCAGGCCAGCGTGCCCGCCAACGCCTTGACCGCCTCGCTGTCGAACACGACCTCGACCTGTAGGTCGTTGGGCAGCAGCAGGTACAGCTCCATCGGTGGGCGGCCGGTGCAGTCGTGCTCCCACCAGCGGTGCGGGTTCACGCCGAGCAGGCGCTCGGGGTGTACCGGGTGCTGGCAGGGCACGCCGATGCTGTCGGCCTCGCGCAGCGCGGCGATCAACGCGCCGACAGCGCGGGGCTCCAGCGAGACGGTGAACTCGGGCAGGCCCGCCAAGCCGAGCGTGACCCAGCCGTCCCGGGGACCGGGGACCACCGTGGTGGTCGCGCCGGTGCCCGAGCCGGTCGTGCAGGGCACGCCGCGCGGAGTGAGTTGGTGCATCGGAAACCCTTGCCGCCGTTGAGGTGTGGATACGGCGCGGTGGGTTCCTGAACCCTCTGGAGGACTCCGTCCATCGAGGCACCCGCGTGAGCTGGAGCCGACTTTACCGTCAGTACAGCGATTCGTAGCCCGGATCAACCCGAACGTGGAGCAGGGTGGGCACTGTCGTGGTACCCAGCCCGGCCAGTGCCTCGCGCAGTTGCTCGGGCGTGTGCACGGCCCGAGCCGCGCAGCCCATGCCCTTGGCCAGCGCGGTGAAGTCGAGTCCGCCCAGCTCGGTGCCGGGAACCTTGGCCACCCCGGCGCTGTCGGCCATCGAACGCAGCGCCCCGTACTGGGTGTTGTCCAGGATCACGAAGGTCACCGGCACGTGCTCCCGCGCGGCGGTCCACAGCGCCTGGATGCCGTACATCGCCGAACCGTCGCCGATCACGGCCACCACCGGCCGGTCCCCCGACACCATGCGCACCCCGACGGCGGCGGGCAGCCCCCAGCCCAGCACGCCGCTGGCCATGGTGAAGAAGCCCCGGTCCCGGGAGGTGATCGGCAGGTGGTCGTGCAGGTCGTTGCGGTGGCTGGGGATCTCCTCCACGAGCACCCCGTCCGAGGGCAGCGCCTCGGACAGCGCCGCCAGCACGTAGGCACCCGACATCAGGCCGCCCACCGCGGGCGCCGCGGGCTCGGCCGCCCGCTCCCGCGGTGACGGCGCCGACCGCCCGCTGTCGGTCACCAGCTCCAACAGCGCCTGGGCGGCCAGCTTCGGCGTGGCCAGCAACCCGGTTCCCTCAGGGGCCCAGGCCAGCACGTCCGGGTCGTCGTGGATCAGGTGCAGCGGCGGCAGGTCCGGCCCGTCCTCGGGGGTCTGCACGTGGTAGGTGAACGCCGACGCGCCCAGCGCCACCACGCAGTCGTAGGCCGACAGCGCCTGGGTGAGCTGCTTGCGGGCCGGGGGCAGGAAGCCCGCGAACAGGGCGTGGTCCTCGGGGAACGCGCAGCGCGGCGACATCGGGCTCGCCCACACCGCCGCCCTGGTCCGCTCCGCCAGCCGCACCACCTCCTCCACCGCGTGGTCGGCGTCCACCGAGGCGCCCACGACCAGCGCGGGCCGTTCGCTGGCGTCCAGGGCCCGCGCCACCTCGGCGATCGCCGCGGCGTCGGGCCCGAACCCGGCGGTGCGCGGGCGCAGCGGCACCGGCCCCGCGGGCTGGTCCCAGTCGTCGACCGGCACGGACAGGAACACGGGCCCGTACGGCGGTTGGGTCGCGATCTGCAATGCGCGCGCCAGCGCCGCGGGCACGTCGGCCGCGCGCGCGGGCTGATTGCTCCACTTGACGTACGGCTTGGGGAACTCCGGCGCGTCGATCGCCCCCAGGAACGGGTCCCCGGTCAGCAGCTCGCGCGCCTGCTGGCCCGCGATGACCACCAGCGGGGTGCGGTTGCGGTAGGCCGTGACCAGGCCACCCAGGCCGTGGCCCACCCCGCCCGAGGAGTGCAGGTTCACCACCACCGGGCCGCCGCTGAACTGCGCGTAGCCGTCGGCCATGGCCACCACGCAGGACTCCTGCAGGGCCAGCACGTAACGGAAGTCGTCCGGCCAGTCCCCCAGGAACGGCAACTCGGTCGAACCGGGGTTGCCGAACACGGTGGTCGTACCCCAGGCCCGCATCAGCTCTCGGCAGGCATCTCGCACTGTACGCACGCCGCGATCCTAGACGTAGGATGTCTGCGGGCCTTGCACCGTGGCGTGAAGGGCTTGCACCGTGGCGTGAAGGTGGCTTTCGCCGCGCTGGGCGCGGCGAAAGCCACCTTCACGCCACTGGGACGGGCTCGATCCCGAACTTCTGGGCTACGAGGCGCCAGAAGACCGGGACGGCCTCCACACTGGGCCGGACGAGGTGGTCGTCGTGCCCGGTGGTCGAGCGGTGCTCGATGAGGACGTGGCCCGAGCCCACGTGGCCGGAGGAGGGTGATCGGACCACGAGGACGGCGATCGGCGGGGCCTCGGGCACAGGCCGGGCAGCGACCACCAAGTCGTGCATGGAGGTCAGTGCCGCCAATTGGCGCTCGGCCCCGCA
The DNA here is from genome assembly GCF_000525635.1 of Kutzneria viridogrisea DSM 43870. Classification (NCBI taxonomy): domain Bacteria; kingdom Bacillati; phylum Actinomycetota; class Actinomycetes; order Pseudonocardiales; family Pseudonocardiaceae; genus Kutzneria; species Kutzneria viridogrisea. The sequence continues at coordinate 3,130,935 of NZ_CP007155.1, read as the reverse complement.
GACGCGCACGCTGTCGACGATCTCGGCCATGTGGCGGAACTCGGGGTGTCCGGCGGCCATCTCGTGGAAGGCCAGGGCGATCTGCGACCAGGGCCGCTCGGTGAAGTGGTCCTGCCAGGCCCGCGAGTTCGTCCGCACCTGGTCAGTGTGCCCCGGCTCGTGCCATGAAAGTGCCGTTCGTTGCACTCAACGCAGGGAACGGCACTTTCATGACGGGTTCGGCAATCGCCCGCGCAACCGCATGGCCTCGCGGACGCGGGTCTGGGCGAGGTCGCGGGCGGCTTCGTGGGTGGTGCGGCCGAGCGCGCGGGCGTGGTCCAGCACGGTGACGGCGTTGGCGCGCAACTTGTCGGCGATGACGGCGTAGATCGCGGCGGGGTCAGGGCGCAGCGCGGAGTAGCGGGCGTCCATGGCGTACGCCGCGGCGACCACACCCCCGGCGTTGGCGATGAAGTCGGGCAGCACGGTGACCCCGCGCGTGGCGAGGACCCGCTGCGCGGCGGGGGTCGTGGGCAGGTTGGCGCCCTCGACCACGACCCGGGCGCCGATCCGCCCGGCGAGGTCGACGTCGATGACGTCCTGGGTCGCGGCGGGCACGAGCACCTCGGCGGGCACGAGCAGTTCCTCGCCCAGTGCCAGCAACCGGCCACCTCGGTACTCGGTGACGGTCCGGTCCCCGGGCACGGCGAGCAGGGCGGCCACGTCCAGGCCGTCGGGGTCGTGCCGGACCCCCAGCGCGCTGGACACGGCGACCACGGTGGCGCCGAGTTCGGCGTACCGCTTGGCGGCGGCGCGTCCGACGGCACCGAAGCCCTGGATGGCGACCCGCGCGCCGGTCAGCTCGGTGACGGCGTCAGTGGCCTCGGCGAGGCCGTACCCGGTGACGCCGAGTTGGTCGTACGGGACGCCGCCCAGCTCGGCGGGGGTACCCACGGCGGCGCCGCGATCACGCAGTTCGTCCTGCACGACGGCGGCGTCGCGCTCGGTCATGCCCACGTCCAGCCCGAGCACGTACTCGGCGGGCACCTCGTTGGACAGCGCCCGCACGAACGCGCGCAGCACGGCCTCCTTGTCGGCGCGGGCCGGGTCGAAGCGGATCCCGGCCTTGGCCCCGCCGTGGAACAGGTCCACCCCGGCCCACTTCCAGGTCATCACCCTGGCCAGCCGGGCGACCTCGGCCACGGTCAGCCCCGGGCTCATCCGGGTGCCGCCCTTGCCCATGCCGCGGGCGGTGTTGTCGATCACGAGCACCCCGCGCATACCGGTGCGGGTGTCGGACACGCAGACGACCTTCTCCGGACCCCACTCGTCCATCAGCTCGAACATGCTCCCAGGCTGCCGGAGCGCGGACCGGGCAGCCAAGGCCAGGAGAACACGACCTCGTGGCCCAGAGGTGCAGGGCTGCTTGCCCTCAGCCGAACGAGGTCCCGTGCTCCCGGGCTTGGCTGGGGCGGGGCGGGTTCGCCAAGGTGGAAGGCACACCGAACAGTGAGAAGGGACCTCCATGGCCGAGCCTCTTGCGTGCGCGTCCGTCATCGCGGGCAGCACCGACACCGGCGCCGCAGGCGGCGAACTGACCTCGCTCAACCCCGCTCAGCTCACCGACGTGGTCGCGCGGGTGGCGCTGTCCGGGCCACCGGCCATGGTCGAGGCCGCACGGGCGGCGCGCGAGGCGTTCCCCGCATGGGCGGCGACCCCGGCTCCGGTGCGCGGGCAGGTCGTGCAGCGCTGGGGCCGACTGGTCGAGTCCAACAAGGAGGCCCTCGCGCGGCTGATCACCCGCGAGATCGGCAAGCCCTACGCGGAGTCCCTCGGCGAGGTGCAGGAGATCATCGATACCTGCGACTTCTTCCTTGGCGAGGGCAGGCGGCTGTACGGGCAGACCGTGCCCAGCGAGATGCCGGACAAGCAGCTGTTCACCTTCCGCGTGCCGGTCGGGGTCAGCGTGATCATCACCGCGGCGAACTTCCCGGCCGCCGTGCCCTCCTGGTACCTGGTGCCCGCGCTGCTCTGCGGCAACACCGTGGTGTGGAAGCCCGCGGAGCTGTCCGCGGCCGTGGGCCAGGCGCTGGCCGAGCTGGCCTGGCACGCCGGGGTGCCCGCCTCGGTGCTCAACCTGGTGCAGGCCAACGGCGAGGCCACCTTCACGGGCCTGTCCCAGGCGCTGGAGCAGGGGCTGGTGGACAAGGTCGGCTTCACCGGGTCCACCGAGGTCGGCCGGGCGATCAGCGAGCTGTGCGGACGCCACCTGCAATCGCCGTGCCTGGAGCTGGGCGGCAAGAACCCGCTGGTGGTCATGGCGGACGCGAAGCTGGACCTGGCCGTGGAGGGCGCGCTGTTCAGCGGGTTCGGCTCGGCCGGGCAGCGCTGTACCTCGCTGGGCACGGTCTTCGTGCAGCGCGAGGTGCACGAGGAGTTCCTGCGCCGGTTCACCGCGGCCGTGGAGCAGGCCGCGATCGGCGAGCCGATGCGGGAGGTGCTGTACGGACCGCTGATCGACACCCGGTACGCGGAGCGGTTCGAGCAGTACCTGGAGCTGGTCCAGCCGCACCACACCGTGCACGGCTCCACCGGGACGGGCCGGATCACCGATGCCAACCCGCGCAAGGGTTTTGTCGGTTCACCGGAGCAGGGCATCTACGTGCACCCGACCATTGTGGACGGTGTGACCGCACAGGACGCCCTGTACCGCACCGAGACCTTCGGGCCGCTGGTCGGCGTGGGCGGCTTCGACACGTTCGACGAGGCGGTGGAACTGGCCAACGGGCACGGTTACGGCCTGTCCGCGGCGATCTACACCACCGACGCCGCCAACGCGTTCCGGTTCCGGCAGCGCTGCCGCGCGGGCATGGTCAGCGTGAACAACTCCACCTCCGGGGCGGAGGCGCACCTGCCCTTCGGCGGCAACGGCCTGTCCGGCAACGGCAGCCGCCAGTCCGGGATCTGGGTGCTCGACCAGTTCACCCGCTGGCAGTCGATGAACTGGGACTACGCGGGCAAGCTCCAGAAGGCGCAGATGGACCTGGTGGCGCTGCCGGAGGCCGACCTCGACTACCGGCTGGACGTGTGATGGCGGACCCGATCGACCTGCTGGGCGTGGCGGAGCTGTTCTCCGAGGAAGAGCGGCTCATCCGCGACACCGTGCGCGAGTTCGTGGACGACAAGGTGCGCCCGCACGTGGGCCGCTGGTTCGCCGACGGCACCTTCCCGCTCGAACTCGCCCCGGAACTGGGCAAGCTCGGACTGTTCGGCATGCACCTGACCGGCTACGGCTGCGCGGGGGCCAGCGCCACGGCGTACGGCATCGCGTGCATGGAGCTGGAGGCGGTGGACTCCGGGCTGCGCAGCTTCGTGTCGGTGCAGGGATCCCTTGCCATGACGGCGATCCACAAGTTCGGCTCGGAGCAACAGAAGCAGCAGTGGTTGCCGCGCATGGCCTCCGGCGAGGCGATCGGCTGCTTCGGGCTGACCGAACCGGACTTCGGCTCGAACCCGGCCGGGATGCGCACCACCGCGAAGCGCACCGCTGGGGGCTGGGTCCTCAACGGCAGCAAGCTCTGGATCACCAACGGCGGGGTCGCGGAGATCGCGGTGGTGTGGGCCCGCACCGAGGACGGGGTTCGCGGCTTCCTGGTTCCCCGTGGCACCAAGGGTTTCACGACCCGTGACATCAAGGACAAGTTGTCGCTGCGGGCCTCGGTGACCTCCGAACTGGTCATGCAGGACTGCGAGCTGCCCGAGGACGCGGTGCTTGCCGACAGTCGTGGCCTGCGCGCTCCACTGTCCTGTTTGAACGAAGCGCGGTTCGGCATCCTGTGGGGCGCCGTGGGTGCCGCGCGTGACTGCTACGCGACCGCCTTGCGGTACGCCAAGTCCCGCGTCCAGTTCGACCGGCCGATCGCCGGTTTCCAGCTGACCCAGCAGAAACTGGTCGGCATGGCACTGGAGCTGGAGAAGGCGTTCCTGACCGCGCAGCACATCGGGCGGCTCAAGGACGCGGGCCGCTGCGAGGCGGCGCACGTCAGCTTCGGCAAGCTCAACAACGTGCGGGTCGCGCTGGACATCGCCCGCGAGGCGCGCACGATCCTGGCGGCCAGCGGCATCACCACCGAGTACTCGGTGCTGCGGCACGCCAACAACCTCGAGTCGGTGCTGACCTACGAGGGCACCAGCGAGATCCACACGCTGGTGCTCGGCGAGGCGATCACCGGGATCGGCGCGTACCGGTGACCGAGCAGGTCGACGAGCACTTCCTGGCGGCGGTGGCGGGACTGCGGGCGTGCCCCGCCGCCCCGGTGGCCGACCGTGCGCGGCTGCTGGAGCTGTTCGACGCCCAGTTGGGCAGCCGCCACCTGGACCTGGTGGCCCGCGAGTTCCGGGCCAAGGGCCTTGGCTACTACACGATCGGCTCCGCCGGGCACGAGGGCAACGTGGCCGTGGCCGCCGCGCTGCGCCCCACCGATCCGGCCCTGCTGCACTACCGCTCCGGGGCGTTCTACCTGGAGCGCGTGCGGCAGGCCGGGCTGTCCACCGGGCTGGACGACGTGCTGCTGGGCATGATGGCGGCCACCGAGGAGCCGATCGCGGGCGGGCGGCACAAGGTGTTCGGCAACCACGCGGCGGCCGTGATCCCGCAGACCTCCACGATCGCCTCGCACCTGCCGCGGGCGGTCGGCGTGGCCTTCGCCATCGAGCGGGCGCGCAAGCTCGGCGTGGACTCGCCCTGGCCCGCCGACGCGCTCGCGGTGTGCAGCTTCGGGGACGCCTCGGCCAACCACTCCACGGCCGCCGGGGCGATCAACACCGCCGTGTACTGCGGCTACCAGAAGCTGCCGATGCCGCTGCTGCTGGTGTGCGAGGACAACGGGCTGGGCATCAGCGTGCCGACCCCGCACGGCTGGATCGCCAGCGCCTACGGCAATCGCCCCGGCCTGCGCTACTTCTCCGCCAGCGGCTTCGACCTGGTGCGGGCCTGCCAGGTCGCCGCCGAGGCCGCCGACTGGGTCCGTCGCAAGCGCTTGCCCGCCTTCCTGCACCTGCACACCGTGCGGCTGATGGGCCACGCCGGGTCCGATCTGGAGTCGGCCTACCGGGCCCCGCAGGAGATCGCCGCCGAGTTGGCGCGCGATCCGCTGCTGGGCACCGCCGAGCAGCTGATCGCCTGCGGGGCGCTGACCCCGGACGAGGTCGTGCGGCGGTACGAGGACAAGCGCGCCGAGGTCCGCGCGCGGGCGGAACGCGCCGCCGGCCGACCCCAGTTGGACAGCGCCGCCGCCGTGCTCGCACCGCTGGCGCCACGCAGGCCCGAGCTGGTGGCACAGGCTGTGCGGCCCGCGCAGCCGCACGAGCCGGTCACCTTCGCGCAAGCGGTCAACCGGACGCTGGCGGACCTGCTCGCGCAGCACCCGAACCTGCTCGTCTTCGGCGAGGACGTGGGCCGCAAGGGCGGGGTGTACGGCGTCACGCGGGGCCTGCGGCGGCGGTTCGGCGCGGGGCGCGTGTTCGACACCGTGCTGGACGAGCAGTCCATCCTGGGCCTCGCGCTGGGTACCGGCGTGTCCGGACTGCTGCCGATCGCGGAGATCCAGTACCTGGCGTACCTGCACAACGCCGCCGACCAACTGCGCGGCGAGGCGGCGACGCTGCGCTTCTTCTCCAACGGCCAGTACCGCAACCCGATGGTCGTGCGCATCGCCGGGTACGGCTACCAGAAGGGCTTCGGCGGGCACTTCCACAACGACAACGCGATCGCCGCGCTGCGGGACATCCCCGGCCTGGTGATCGCCTCACCCGCCCGCCCCGAGGACGCCGCCGCGATGCTGCGCACCTGCGTGGCCGCGGCCCAGGTGGACGGCAGCGTCTGCGCCTTCCTGGAGCCGATCGCGCTGTACCACACCAGGGACCTGCACACCGAGGGCGACGGCGGCTGGCTGGCCGGGCCGCCGACCGGGCACGTGCCACTGGGCAGCGGCCGGACCCACGGCACCGGCACCGACCTGACCCTGGTGAGCTTCGGCAACGGGGTGCCGATGAGCCTGCGCGTGGCGCGGCGCCTGGCCGAGCACGGCCTCGGTGCCCGCGTGCTGGACCTGCGCTGGCTCGCCCCGCTGCCCGTGGCCGACCTGCTGCGCGAGGCCACCGCCACCGGCCGGGTGCTGGTCGTGGACGAGACGCGGCGCACCGGCGGGGTGTCCGAGTCCGTGCTGACCTGCTTGCTGGACAACGGGTTCAGCGGCCGAGTCGCCCGCGTGGCCAGCGAGGACAGCTTCGTCCCGCTGGGCGGGGCCGCGCTGCACGTGCTGCTGTCCGAGGACACCGTGCTGCGCGCGGCGTTCGATCTACTGAACATCAGACTTCCGACGGGTACTGGCCTGGAGTGACCCGGCCCTAGCATCGGCGCTGGCGCGTGACCCCTGCGAAACAACCTCTGCACCGACCATGCGCTCCACAACGAGACCCACCGGCACCTGAGCGCTGCCGGTCGGTGACGCGCGCCTTGGTGAAGTCCCTGCGAACAAGGACGGAACGCGATGCGAAGCGCTCTCGTTGCCCTGACCTCGTTATGCCTCCTGCTCACCGGCGCCGCCGCCGGCAACGCCAGCACCCGTGAGGGCGTCGTGCCCGGGTTGTCGGGTACCGATGCCGTGCACGCCGCCGGACCGGCTGCCGACAACTTCCTGAAGCTGCACCGGCAGCGCGTCGCCGACAACGCGGCCCGCAAGCCCCAGGTGGCCGCGCAGCTGCACACCTTCTGGGGCCCCGAGCCCAAGCTCGGCAGCGGCGACGGCATGGTCGTCACCCAGAGCATCACCCCGAGCCTGCGGCTGTCCAACTCCAGCGACACCGTGTACGCGCCGACCATGAAGCCCACCGGGCACTCCTGCATCGAGATCACCACCGCCTACGGGCTCGGTGACGCCGGTCAGCTGTGGGCCTGGGACTGGTGCAAGTCGGTGTCCCCGGCGAAGGTCGTGTACCTGGACAGCTCCTTCGTGAGCACCTACACGACAACTGTCAACGGTCACCCGGCCTACACGGTGCAGGAGGTCCAGACCAACGCCAGGCAGAACACCTGGACGGCCTCGCTCTACAACTACAAGACCAGCGCCTGGGACGTGCTGTTCACCCAGAGCGGCAGCGACCAGAGCCAGCTCAACGAGGGCTGGGACATCTTCGAGATCTACGCCACGCACAACAACTCGACCGGCAACGCCTACTACTGCTCCGACGCCAGGGGCGCCGTGTTCGAGAGCAGCTCGATCAAGCTGCGTTCCGGCGGCAGCTGGGTCCCCGCCACGTCCTCGAACTCCCCGCTCTCGCCAACGACCAACCCGCGGCCGAGCGACTACGACTGCTCCTCGCTGAAGTTCGAACTGCTCAACGCCAACGACCACTGGCGCGTCACCGTGTGACCGCCACCACTCGCGTGAGTGAGCCGCCCACCGCGCCGGCCTACGGATTTCGTGAAGGAATTCGGCCGTCCGGTGGGCGGTGGTCGCCAACAGCCTCTTCGAGGATCTACCATGACTCGCCGCGGTGCGCCCCGAAGCACCGCGACCACCCAAGCGGCGAACGGGTCGACGCAACCACTGACCCGAGACTGGAAGGTACGTAGCGGAATGGGAGACAGCCTCGCCTGCCGGGCGTTGCACGCGCCACAGCCGATCACGGCGACCACCGTGCAGCCGCACACTCCGTCACAGACGGAACCAACCGGGGCGATGTCCCGCATCCGCGAGTACCTCGACCGTGAGAAACCGCCCACGCCCTGCCTGGTCATCGACCTGGCCACGGTGCGGGAGCGGTACCACCAGCTGGCCGCTGCCCTGCCGGGCGCCCGGCTGTACTACGCCGTCAAGGCGAACCCGAACGCCGAAGTGGTGCGCCTGTTGGTGGAACTGGGCGCCAGCTTCGACGTGGCGAGCATCCCCGAGATCGAGCTCTGCCTGGCCAGCGGCGCCCGTCCGGAGCAGATCTCCTACGGCAACACGATCAAGAAGCGCGCCGACATCGCGCGGGCCTTCGAGCTGGGCGTGCGTCTGTTCACTTCGGACAGCCTCGCCGACGTGGAGCACCTGGCCGAGCACGCGCCCGGCGCCTCGGTGTTCTGCCGCGTGCTGCTGGCCGACACCGGCTCGCTGACCCCGTTCGGCAAGAAGTTCGGCTGCGCCCCGGAAATGGCCACCGAACTGCTGTCCCACGCCGTGCGGCTGGGCCTGCGCGCGGGTGGCGTGTCCTTCCACGTCGGCTCGCAGCAGCTCGCCCCGTCCGCCTGGGACGAGGGCGTGCGGCAGGCCGCTGGCGTGGCCGCGAAGCTGGCCGCCGAGGGCATCGAGCCGCCTCTGCTGAACATCGGCGGCGGGCTGCCCGGCCGTTACACCCAGGACATGCCGCCGCTGGCCGAGTACGCCGGGGCGATCACCTCCTCGGTGCGCGAGCACTTCGGCGCCGCCGGGCTCGCGCTGCCCCAGCTGGTGCTGGAACCGGGCCGGTTCCTGGTCGCCGACGCGGGGCTGCTGCGCAGCGAGGTCGTGCTGGTCTCCCGTAAGTCCACAGAGGACACTCACCGCTGGGTGTACCTGGACGTGGGCCGCTACAACGGGCTGGCCGAGACCGAGAACGAGTACATCACCTACCTGCTGGCCACGCCCGGCCGCGAGGGTGCGACCGGTCCGGTGTACCTGGCCGGTCCCACCTGCGACGGGGACGACGTGCTGTACCAGCACAACGTGTACCGCCTGCCGATGGAGCTGCGCGCCGGGGACCACGTGGAGTTCCTCAGTACCGGCGCCTACACGGCGAGCTACTCCTCCATAGCGTTCAACGGGTTCGCGCCGCTGCCGACCCACTGCATCTGACCGCGCGCGAGCGGTCGACCTCTTTCGTCCAGGCCCTGTCAGGGGTCTGGTCTGCCCTGGGAATAGATGGGAGTGATAGATGACCGGAGTACTGGGCTCGGTGCAGACCGTGGGGTCGTTCACCGGACAGCACGTGCTCGCCGAGATGGAGGGCATCGAGGCCGCGCTGCTCAACGACGAGCAGAGGCTGCGGGAAATCCTGGCCACCGTGCTCGACCAGGCGGGAGCCACCGTGCTGGAGGTGACCTCCAAGCAGTTCGAGCCGCAGGGGGTGACCGTGCTGGCACTGCTGTCCGAGTCGCACGCCTCCCTGCACACCTACCCAGAGATCGGAAAGGTCTTCGTCGACGTCTTCACCTGCGGGCACCGGGCCAAGCCCGAGTTCGCGGTGCAGCTGCTCGCCGAGGCGTTGCGCACGCCCGTGGTGCACGCGAAGACCATCCGCCGCGGCGAGGACGAGTAGTCGTGTCCCCCTTGCCAGCGAAGAAGATTGTGAGGACCCAGTGACCACAACCGAACGCACGAAGCAGATCCACGAGCCCACCGGTCAGGGGCTCACCCGGATCTGGGACCTCGACGAGGTCGTCTGGGAGGGTGACACCGACTTCCAGCACCTCGTGATCGCCAAGACCGCCCAGGGCGTGTCGCTGTTCTGCGACAACGACCGGCAGAGCACCGAGTTCAGCCAGCTCACCTACCACGAGGCACTGATGGTGCCCGCGCTGCTGCTGGCCGACCAGGTGCGGTCCGTGCTCGTCGTCGGCTCCAGCGAGGGCGTCGTCTGCCAGATGGCCGTGGCCGCCGGTGCGACCCGGGTCGACCACGTGGACATCGACACCCAGGCGGTCAAGCTCTGCGCGGAGCACCTGCCCTACGGCTACACCCCGGAGGAACTGGACCGCGCCGAGCGCGGCGACGGGCCGATCCGGGTGCACTACGCCGACGGGTGGAAGTTCCTGCTCGACGCCGCGAACGGCACCGACCGGTACGACATCGTGCTGGTCGACCTGCCCGACGAGCGCGAGGAGGAAGCCCAGCACAACCGCTTGTACGGCACCGAGTTCCTCGGCATGTGCAAGGCCGTGCTGGCGCGGGGCGGGGTGGTGGTGACCCAGGCGGGTTGCCAGACCATGTGGCGCAACAAGACTTTGCAGACCTCGTGGCGGCGTTTCACCGAGACGTTCGGCACGACGGCGTACTACGGCTCCGACGAGCACGAGTGGGCCTACCTGTTCGGGCGCGCCGACGAGGTCGCCGACCCGACCGCGCTGATGATCGAGCGGCTGCCCGCCTGCGGGTACCGCCCGGAGTCCATCGACGCGCTGGCGCTGCGGGGCAACTCGGTTCCCCCGTACCGCGTGCGGCACCAGTAGTACCCGGCGGCGGGGTACGGTCCGCACCCCGCCGCCCTCACAACTCGGGGCGCCAGCAGCGTTTGACCTCCAGCCAACTCGGCGCGGGCCCTGGCGGCTGCTGGTGCCCGGTCGCGCGCAGGCCGTCCAGCATCAGCTCCAGGTAGCGCCGTTGCAGCAGGGCGGAGCGCTCGGCGCTGCCGACGCCCCGCACCCTGAGCTGAGCGAAGATCAGGTACAGGTCGCCCGGCGTGATGCCCGCGCGCATCGCCCCCGACGCGATCGCCCTGTCCAGCAAGGCTTCCAGCACTTCCGCCAGCCGGTCGCTGGTGGCCAGCTGCTCGTCGGTCGCCGGGAACACACCGGCCAGTTGCAGCAGTTCCCCGCTGCCCGCCTCGGCACAGTCCCGCATGAACCCCGTGAAGGCCGCCCACGCGTCCCCCGGCTGTTCCACCGCCTGCTGCGCCAGTTCCACCAGCTGTTCCATCGCGTGGATGCACAGCTGCTGAACCAGTTCGTCCTTGCTCGCGTACCTCCGGTACAGGGAGGCCACGCCGACACCGGCCCGCCGCGCGATCGCCGCCATCGAGGCGTCCGGCCCCAGCTCGGCGAGCACGGCCCTGGCTGCGTCGAAAACCAGTGCGTCGTTGCGCCGCGCCTCCGCCTGTCTGCTCACGTGACCAGGCTAGCCGCTGCTCAGGGCGGGTCGGGTTCCGCGATGGGCTTGGGCCGGGTCGTGTAGACGAACCCCAGCGGGGTCGTCCAGTGCCGGGTCCCATCCAGCTCTCGGGTGAACCGGTACAACTCAATCGTCTTCACATAATGGTGCACCTCGCAAAACGGCCCAAGATTGCGCGCCTCCGTCACCCCGCCCGAGGCGAATCCCCGCGCGTGGTCGATCTCGCACCGCGCCGCAGGCCGCATACACCCCGGCGCCTGACACACCCGATCCCGCACCCGCACGAATTCCTTCAACGCCTCAGGTGGTCGATACCGTTTCCGCCCCACCCCCACCGGCATCCCGACCTCATCCACGAGAACTTTCCGCCAGTCCCCCTGCGCGGCGATCTCCCGGGCGGTAGCCGCCTCCACCGGCCCCACCCCGGAAATGTACCCCGGCTCCTCAGTTAGTCCAATGAGCGTCTTCGCGGAAATCGTGAGATCGGTGTGCACAGTCACCGGTCGGCCGCTGCCCAGCATCCGGTCAATGAACACATCGGCCTGCTTCTCACCCCAGGACCGGTCATCTTCGAGGCTCTCCGCGTCGGCGGTGATCTGATCGAAGATCACCCGCGCGGGCACCGCATCCAGGTACGCGGTCAGCAACGCCATCCCATCCGGCATCGACCGATAGCCCACCTGCGAAGACTTCCGCACCGCCCGCACGTGCCGCCGCTGCGCACCCTCCGGATCCACCAGGCAGACCAGCCGATCGGTCTCGGCCTTGAGTTCCTGGGTGGTCCACTCGGCGGCCCCGGTCAGCCCGGCATCCACCGCCCGAGCCTGCTCCGCATCCAGGTTCTCGGTGCGCTTGCGCACCACCTCGAACCGGTCCAGATCCACCAACCCATCCCGCAGCAACCCCGCCACAACGGGAAGCCGATCCAGCGCGGCAGCCTGGTCCAGTTTCCGCCGCGCGGCACCCAACGGAATGTGCAGCAGCAATGCCAACTCGTGGGGATCATCCAACTCCGCGATCAGGCGAAGCTGCGCGTGATCGAGCGTCCGCTTGGCAACCTCAGCCGCCAAGACTGCCCGCACGATCTCCACCTTCCCCACGCCACCAATTCTACTCCGAATGCCGGACACGGAAGAGTGAAAGGGCGGCCGATCGCCGCGCGCAAAGAGTGACGATGGACGCACGGGCCTCGCGGCAGCGAATGCCGGAAACGAAAGGGTGAAAAAAGGGCGGCCGATCGCCGCGCGCAAAGAGTGACGATGGACGCAGGCCTCGCGGCAGCGAATAGCCGACACTAACAGGCGAAAGAGGGCGGCCGCCGACAATCACCAAACCCCAGGGGTGGCTTTTTCTGGGGGAGGCGATGGGCTACGCTTCCCGGCGAAATCGGGGCGGCATTCCACGCCCCGACTCCCGATTACCGCCCATCGCCAGGGGTCCCAGACAAAACCACCCCGACACTCCCCACTCGCGCTGCCCGCCGCCCCGCCATCATCGCCAGCGACAACCCCGCCGCCCCGCAACTGAGCAGACCCGCCACGTACCAGGCCAGGTCGTAGTTGCCGAGGTTGTCGCGGACCAACCCGGCCGCGACGGCGGCGAAGGCCGCACCGACCTGGTGGGAGGCGAACACCCAGCCGAACACGATCGGCCCGCGGTCACCGAAGTACCGGCGGCACAGGGCGACGGTCGGCGGCACGGTGGCGACCCAGTCGAGCCCGTAGAAGACGATGAACACGAGCATGCTGGGCTGCGTGGTGCCCGCGAACAGCGAGGGCAGGGTGAACAGGGACAGCCCGCGCAGCCCGTAGTACGCGCCGAGCAGCACGCGCGAGTCGAACCGGTCGGTGAGCCAGCCGGAGAAGACGGTCCCGGCGATGTCGAAGATGCCGACGAGCGCGAGCAGGCTGGCGGCGGCGGTCTCCCCCATGCCGTGGTCCATCGCGGCGGGGATGAAGTGCGTGCCGACCAACCCGTTCGTCGTGGCCCCGCAGATGGCGAACCCGGCCGCCAGCAACCAGAACGGCTTCGTCCGCGCGGCGTCGAACAGTGCCCGCAACGCCAACCGCGCCGCGCCACCACTCGCGGCCTCAACCACAGCGGGCTCCGTAGCACCGAGCGCCACGAGCCCCACGTCCTCCGGGCGGTCCCGCAGCAGCAACGCCACCAGCGGAACCACCACCAGCGCAGCCCCTGCCACCACCAGGGCCGCGACACGCCAACCGGAGTCGGCGGCGATCGAGGCCAGTACGGGCAGGAACACGAGCTGACCGGCCGCGCTGCCCGCGGTGAGCACGCCGGTGACGATGCCGCGGTGCCGCACGAACCAGCGGGAGGTCACGGTGGCGACGAACGCGAGCGCCATGGAGCCGGTGCCCAGCCCGACGAGCACGCCCCAGCAGAGCAGGAGCTGCCAGCTGGCGGTCATGAACACGGTCAGCCCGCTGCCCACCGCCACGACCAGCAGCGCGACGGACACGACAGCCCGGATCCCGAAGCGCTGCATGAGCGCGGCGGCGAAGGGCGAGGTGAGCCCGTAGAGCACGAGGTTGACCGACACGGCGGCCGAGATGGTGCCCATGGACCAGCCGAACTCGCGGTGCAGCGGGTCCATGAGCACGCCGGGGGTCGCGCGGAACCCGGCCGCGCCGACCAGCGCCACGAAGGACACTGCGGCCACGACCCAAGCACGGTGGATCTTCGATCTCAACACGGCGACCAGCAAACGCGCTCGGCCCCATCGAGCACGAGTGGCCCGGAGGCCACTATGTGCAAGAATCGGGCCATGAGGACCGGCAAGCACACCGTGGTCGTGCTGGCACTGGACGGGGTGGTCGCCTTCGACCTGGGCATCGCCTCGCGCGTCCTGAACTCGGCGGACCAGGCGCTGGGCGGCACCGCCTACGAGGTGCTGACCTGCACCGCGGACGGCGGCCCCGTGCGGACCACGGCGGGGTTCGCGCTGCTGCCCGGCCACGGCCCGGAGGTGCTGGAACGCGCGGACACGGTGATCGTGCCGGGGCCGTGCGAGGGGCCACTGGTCACCAGCGCGACGCTGCCCGGGGACCTCGTGGCGGCGCTGGCCCGCGTCCCGGCCAAGGCCCGCTGGGTGTCGATCTGCACCGGGGCGTTCGTCCTGGCGGCGGCGGGTCTGCTCGACGGCAGGCCCGCGACCACGCACTGGATGCACACGGAGACCTTCCGCGCACTGCACCCGCGCGTCCAACTCAACCCCGACGTGCTGTTCGTGGACGACGGGGACGTGCTCACCTCGGCGGGCGCCGCGGCGGGCATCGACCTGTGCCTGCACATCGTGCGCCGCGACCACGGCAGCGAGATCGCCAACCAGGTGGCCCGGCGCACGGTGGTGCCCGCGTGGCGTGACGGCGGCCAGAGCCAGTACATCGAACGGCCGTTGCCGGAGGTGGTGGACTCCAGCACGGCGGCCACCCGCCGCTGGCTCACCGAGCACCTGCACGAGCAGGTCGACCTGCGCGGGCTCGCCGCGACCGCGCGGATGAGCGTGCGCACCTTCACGCGCCGCTTCCGCGAGGAGACGGGCATGAGCCCCGGCCAGTGGCTGTTGCGGCAGCGGGTGGAGCGGGCCCGACACCTGTTGGAGAGCACGGAGTTGTCGGTGGAACGGATCGCCCGCGAGGCCGGGTTCGGCACCACGGCCTCGCTGCGCCAGCACCTCAACTCCGTGCTCGGCGTCTCCCCTTCGGCCTACCGCAGGGCGTTCACCGGTAGGCGGCCTGCCCGACGGGCCGGATGAGGATCTCGTTGACGTCCACGCTCGGCGGCTGGCCCACCGCGTAGAGCACCGCCCTGGCCACGTCCTCCGGCTCCAGCTTGGGCTCCCCGTAGCGGTCGACGGGGATCGCCGGGGTGTCGACCAACCCTGGCTGCACCACGGTGACCCGCACCCCGCTGCCCACGCACTCCGCCCGGATCGCCTGTGCCAGCCCGGAAACGGCCCACTTCGTCGCCGAGTAGAGGCTGCCCGGCCGCACCCCGCGCCCGGCCGCCGACCCGGTCAGCACCAGGTGGCCGCCGCTGCGCACCAGCGCGGGCAGCGCGGCGCGCGCGGTGTAGGCGGGCCCGCACACGTTGGCCAGCACCATGTCCTGCCACTGCTCGGGCGGGGTGCCGCCGTCACCGAGGAACGAGGTCGTCACGGCGATGCCCGCGTTGGCGAACACCACGTCCAGCCGCCCGAAGTGCTCCTCGGCCCGCTCGATGAGCGCGCTGACCTGCCCCCAGTCCGCCACGTCGCAGGGCTGCGCGAACACCCGGTCCGGACCACCGCCCAGGGACTCGGCGAACGCGGCGAGCCGGTCGGCACCGCGCGCCGCGAGCACGAGCCGGTACCCGGACTTGGCGGCCAGTCTCGCGGTGGCCGCACCCAGTCCGCTGGAGGCACCCGTGACGAGCAGCACTTGATCGTTCATGAAGACCACCCTAGGGCCGCCGACGTGGTCCGCAACCCGGTGTGCCCGCCCAGGGTACGCTCAGTGGCGATGGACAGCAGGGCGAGCCGCCACCGGTGGGTGATCAGGACGATCACCGTGTTCGCCGTGCTGGTTGGTGTGTTCGCCATGCACGGCCTGCCGATGGCCGTGGGCACCGGCTGTCACGGCGGGAGCACCGCCATGTCGGCCACCGCGATGTCCGGGCACGCCGACAGCGGACCCGTGGCCGCCCCGGCCCACCACCGCGGCGAACTGTGCGTGTTCGTCCAACCGGACGCCGCGGACAGCTCCGCGCTGCTCGCGCTCGCCGTCCTGGCGCTGACCGCGTTCGCCCTGGTGCTCGGCCTGTGGTCGACCGACCGCCCCTCGCGCGGCCCCCCGCTGCCCAGCGGCGCGCAGTTGCTGCTGCGCCTGTCCGTGTCGCGGACCTGACAGGACCGGTTCACCCCGGTCCCGTTTGTCGTTCGCACGTAAGGACTTCCACTCATGCTGTTCCGTCGTACCCTGCTGGCCGCCGCCGCGCTGGCCACCCTCACCGCCTGCTCGCAGGCCCCCGCCGAGCACGACATGTCCGCCATGCCCATGCCGGACGCGGGCACCTACAAGGTCTCCTCCACGTCCACAGTGGACAACGCCGACTACCGGTTCACAATCGTGGACGGCGGCGGCAAGACCGTCACGCAGTTCGAGCCGGACCAGACCAAGCTGATGCACTTCTACCTGATCCGCTCGGACCTCACCGGCTTCCAGCACGTGCACCCGACGATGGCCGCCGACGGCACCTGGACGGCCCCGCTGACCCCGGCCGGTCCCGGGGACTACCGGGTCTACGCCACGTTCACCACCGGCGGCAAGGAGCAGGTCGTCGGCCAGCCGACCCAGGTCCCGGGCACCGCGACGAGCACCCCGCTGCCGCCCGCCTCGGCCAGCGCGCAGGCCGACGGCTACACGGTGTCGCTGGAGGGCGAGCCGATGGCGGGCATGGCACACTCGCTGAAGGTGACCATCAGCAAGGACGGCAAGCCCGTGACCGACCTGCAGCCCTACCTCGGCACCAGCGCACACCTGTCGGCCTTCCACGAGGGCGACCTGGAGTTCGCGCACCTGCACCCCGAGTCCGCCAACGGGGCTGAGCTGTCCTTCCACGCGGTGCTGCCCAAGTCGGGCAACTACCGGCTGTTCGTGCAGTTCCAGACGAACGACACCCTGCACACCGCGGCGCTGACGCTCAAGGTCAGCTGATGGTCCTCGACGCGGTGGGGCGCGCGCTGGCCATGGCGGGCTCGATGACCTGGGAGATCCTCTGGGCGCTCATCCTGGGCTTCGCGCTGTCGGCCGTGGTGCAGGCACTGGTGCGCAAGGCCACGGTGGTCCGGCTGCTCGGCGACGACCGTCCCAGGACGTTGCTGGTGGCGGCCGGACTGGGCGCGGCCTCCTCCTCGTGTTCCTACGCGGCGGTGGCGCTGGCCCGGTCGCTGTTCGTCAAGGGCGCGAACTTCACCGCGTCGATGGCCTTCGAGATCGCCTCCACGAACCTGGTGGTGGAGTTGGGCGTGCTACTGGCCCTGCTGCTGGGCTGGCAGTTCACCGCGGCGGAGTTCCTCGGCGGCCCGATCATGATCGTGCTGCTCACGGTGCTGATGCGCCGGGTGCTGCGCCGCGGGCGGCTGCTGACCGCCGCCCGCGAGCAGGCCGAGAAGGGCGTGGCCGGGGCCATGGAGGGCCACGCCGCGATGGACATGTCGGTGCGGGCGGGCGGTTCGGTGTGGCGCAGGCTGCGCTCGGCCGAGGGCTTCACCTCGGTGTCGCACGTGTTCGTCATGGAGTGGGCGGCGATCCTGCGCGATCTGGTGATCGGCCTGCTGCTGGCCGGGGCGATCGGGGCGTGGGTGCCCGAGGAGTTCTGGCGGCAGCTGTTCCTGACCGGCCACCCGGTGCTGTCCGCGCTGTGGGGGCCGCTGGTCGGCCCGCTGGTGGCGGTGCTCAGCTTCGTGTGCTCGATCGGCAACGTGCCGCTGGCGGTGGTGCTGTGGAACGGGGGCATCAGCTTCGGCGGGGTCGTCGCCTTCGTGTTCGCCGACCTGCTGATCCTGCCGATCCTGAACATCTACCGCCGCTACTACGGCACCCGCATGGCCCTGGTGCTGTTCGGCCTGTTCACCGCCGCCACGGTCGGCGCGGGCTACGCCGTGGAGCTGCTGTTCGGCGTGACCGGGCTGACGCCCACCCGGCGGGCCGGGACCATGGTCGAGTCGGGCGTCTCGTGGAACTACACGACCTGGCTCAACCTGGTGTTCCTCGCGCTGGCGGCGGTGCTGGTGGTCCGGTTCCTGCGCACCGGCGGTGTCGGCATGCTGCGCATGATGGGCGGCTCACCGCCGAACAGCGGGCACGATCACACGTAGCGCGGGAAGCACGGGCGGCGGCGCGGCGTTACACCAGGACGTGACCGGACCACTTCCTGCCGACGTGCCGCTGTCCGTGCTCGACCTGGCCCCAGTGCCCGAGGGGTCGACGAGCACGCAGGCGCTGCGCAACACCCTGGACCTCGCCCGCCACGTCGAGGACTGGGGCTACCACCGGTTCTGGCTGGCCGAGCACCACAACATGCCCGGCATCGCCAGCTCCGCGCCCGCGGTGCTGATCGGTCACGTGGCCGCCGCGACCGCCACCCTGCGCGTGGGCTCCGGCGGGGTGATGCTGCCCAACCACCCGCCGCTGGTCGTCGCCGAGCAGTTCGGCACCCTGGAGGCACTGCACCCCGGCCGGATCGACCTGGGCATCGGCCGTGCCCCCGGCACCGACGGCGCGACCGCCCAGGCGCTGCGCCGCACGGCGGGACCGCTGTCGGCCGACGACTTCCCCCAGCAACTCGGCGAGCTGCTCAACTACTTCGAGCAGCCCGAGCCCGGTCAGCGGATCATCGCCGTGAACGCGCCCGGCAACAAGCCCCCGCTGTGGCTGCTCGGGTCCTCCGGGTACAGCGCGCAGGTCGCGGGCATGCTGGGCATCCCGTTCGCGTTCGCCCACCACTTCAGCGCCGAGAACACGCTGCCCGCGCTGGCCCTGTACCGGCAGACCTTCCGCCCCTCCGCGGTGCTGGACAAGCCGTACGCCATGGTCGCCGCCTCCGCCGTGATCGCCGACACCGATGAGCAGGCCCGCTGGCACGCCGGTCCCAGCGGGCTGTCCTTCCTGCGCCTGCGCAGCGGCAAGCCGGGTCTGCTGCCCACGCCGGAGGAGGCCGCCGAGTACCCGTACACCGACCTGGAGCGGGCCTTCATCGAGGACCGGTTCGGCACGACCATCCTCGGCTCGCCCGCGACGGCCCGCGCCCAGCTCGCCGACCTGCTGGAGCGGACCCAGGCCGACGAGCTGATGGTCACCACGATGGTGCACGACCACGCCGCCCGCCTGCACAGCTACGAGTTGCTGGCCACCCTGTTCCGCGAGTCCCGCTCACCGGAGCGCGAGTCCCGCTCTGAGGCGGGCGAGTCCCGTCCAGCCGTGGCCGAGTCCCGCTGAGGCCCTGACCCGCGCGTGTCGGCGCTTGCGGCACCGCGTGTCGGCGCTTCCGGGACGGTGTGTCGGCGCTTGCGGCACATCCTCCCGGCTGCTGGGAAATCGCCCGCGAAGCGCCAACACACCGCACGTGAGACGCCGACACGCGGTACGCGGAGCGCCGACACGCGCGGGTACGTGGGTCAGGTCAGGGTGCGGGGGCGCACGGCGTTGGCGCGGTCGACCAGGGCGACCCGCTCGCTGATGGTGCCGGCCATGCGGGCCAGGGCGCGGTAGCAGGCCTCCAGCCCGAAGCGCAGGTCGCGCTCGGTCAGCGGGCAGTCCAGCACGCGGATCGCGACCCCGTCGCCACCGGCCTGCACCCAGGCGAACGCCGCGCTCAGCACGTCGGCGACCAACTGGGCGCGGGCCGTGGCGTCCAGGCTGAGCCGTTGCAGCCGCTCACCGGCCTCGACCAGGTCGGTGACGGCCAGCTCGCGGCCGGCCCGGTTGCTGATCCGCACGTGGATGGCGGCGACCTGGGCCGCCACGTGCTGGCTGGAGCTGTCCGGCACTGAGTCGAGGATCTCCACGGCCCAGGAGCGGTGGCCCTGGGCGAGCCGGGTGCGAGCCAGGCCGAACGCGGCACTGACATAGGTGTTGTCGGTGCGCCACACCAGCTCGTAGTAGCGGGCCGCGGCCTGCTGGTCCCCGCACAGCTCCGCGCTGACGGCCAGCGCGAGCCGGGCGGCGGGCTCGCCGGGCAGGCTGTCGTACACGGAGTCGAAGGCGGCGCGGGCCTGCGCGGGCTGCCCGTCGGCCACGGCGACCAGTCCTCGGTACCACTCGGCGCGCCAGTCCCCCGGCGAGTCCTCGGCGACCTCGGCCAGCACCACGGCGGCCTCGGACAGGTCGTGCAGGTCGATCAGGGCGCGGGCACGCCGCAGCTGCACCTCGGCGGTGATCATCGGCGCCGAGTCCAGCCCGGAGATGACGGTCGCGGGATCGGTGCCGGTCATCGTGGCCAGGTAGCCGGCGGCCGGGTCGTCGGTGTCCACCTGCGGCACGGGCAGGGCCACGGCGACCTCGGCCGGATCGGGCGGGACCAGTTCGGCCTGGCTGCCGAAGGTCCTGCGCTGCGGACTGAACACAGTGGACAGTCCGGGTGGCGGCTGGTCCCCGCCGATCGCGCACACCTCGCGCAGCACACCCACCAACTGGTCGGCCATCTCCCCCGCCGAGCCGAACCTGCGGCCGGGGTCGGCGTGCGTGGCGCGCAGCAGGAACCGGTGGTAGGACTCGAAGACCTCGAACAGCGGCACCTGCTCCACCCCGGGCAGGCTGTGCTTGTGCACGCCGCGGTACTCGGGGAACTCGAAGCTGAGCACCGCGAGCATCCGGCCCACCGTGTACAGGTCGGAGGCGACCGAGGGCCCGCGCCTGCCCAGCTCCGGCGCGCCGTACCCGGCCGTGTAGAACATCGGGCTCTCGTAGTCGTCCATGCGCCGCACCGCGCCCAGATCCAGCAGCTTGAGCTGCTCGTCGGTCTGGATCACGTTGTCCGGCTTGAGATCGCAGTACAGCAGGCCCAGTCCGTGCAGGTAGCCCAGCGCGGGCAGCACCTCCAGGCCATAGGCGATCACCTGGGTCAGCGGCATCGGGTCGATCAGCCCGTCGGGCCGCCGACGGGCCAAGGCCAGTTCCCGTAAGGAGTTGCCGCCCACGTACTCCATCACGATGTAGCCGACCATCGTGCCGGTGGTCGGCTCCGGGTACTGCACGAAGTTGTAGATCTTGACGATGTTGGGGTGCTCGACCTCGGCGAGGAACCGGCGTTCCGCGACGGCGGCGGCCATCGCGGCGGTGTCCCCGGTGTCGATCAGTCCTTTGAGGACGACCCAGCGGTCGTTGACGTTGTGGTCACGGGCGAGGTAGATCCAGCCCAGCCCGCCGTAGGCCAGGCAGCCCAGCACCTCGTACTGGCCACCGAGCACATCACCGGGCGCCAGCTTGGGCAGGAAGGAGAACCGCGTGCCGCAGCGCGGGCAGAAGCCCTCGGTGGCCCCCGGCTCGCCGTCCGTCCCGCGGCCGACCTTGCCGCCGCACAGGCAGCAGAACCGCTTGGACTCCGCGACGACCGGGTTCTCCAGCACCGCGGTGGTCGGGTCCCGATAGGGCACGCGCGGCACCTCGACCAGTCCGGCGCCCAGCCGCCCCCGGGTGATCGCCCGCGCGGACAGCGGGCGGGAGGGCTGGCTGGGTGGTCGCCAGCCGTCGGTGCCCCAGCCGGTCTGCTCCAGCCCGGTCGGTACCGCGCCGGTCATCGCGGGCTCCCACGCTTGAGTCCCCATGCTCAGTCCCGGTATCTCGCGGTCGGCGGCGCGGGCACCGGCCCGAGCCTGGTGCCCAGCCAGTGCTGGTAGGAGGCGGTCCAGGTGCCGTCGACGCGGACCTTCTCGAGCACCCCGTTGACGAAACGCACGAAGTCCTCGTCCTGCTTGGGCATCGCGATCCCGTACGGCTCGTCGGTGAACCTCGGTCCCACGATCTTGGTGTACGGGTCCTGGGCCGCCATGCCGACCAGGATCGTGTCGTCGGTGGACACGGCGTCGACCTGGCCCTGCTGCATCATCACCAGGCAGTCGGTCCAGTTGTCCACCGACACCGGGGTGGGCCGCGCGGGGGCGGTGCTGATGTTGTCCAGCGAGGTGGACCCCCTGGCAGCGCACACCTTGCGGCCGGTCAGGTCGTCCATGCTGTCCACAGTGGAATTACTCTTGACCAGGACCCGTTGTCCCGCCTGGTAGTACACGGTGGAGAAGGCGACCTGCTTGAGCCGCGCGCAGTCCACGGTCATCGTCCTGGCCACGATGTCCACCTTGCCCTGGTGCAGGGAGGAGATGCGCTCCGCCGAGGTGATCGCCTTGAACTGGATGCGGTTGGGATCGCCGAACAGGGCCGCGGCCACCGCGTGCAGCATGTCGATGTCGAACCCGGCCAGCTCCCCGGTGAACGGGTCGCGGAAGCCGAACGGGTAGGTGGTCTGGTCCACCCCGGCGATCAGCCGCCCGCGCTCGACGATCCTGGCCATGGTGGAACCCTCGGGCATCCGTCCCGGTTGGGGCAGCGGCCCCGCGGGGCGCAGGCTGGCGGTCGGATCGCAGCTGCGGTCGGGGGCCTGCTGGGCGGTGGTGGGCGTCGGCCCGCCGCCGACGCCCAGCGGCATCGGCGCGGGCAGGGCGTTGGGCGCGACCGGTGGCGGCGTGCTGGGCACGGCGCAGCCCGCGAGCAGCGAGGCCGCCAGCAGCAGCCCGCCCAGCGCGCCCGGCGCTCTCACCAGTACTCCCGCAGCCGCTGCCAGCAGCCGTACACCGAGCCGATCCCCCCGATCACGGCCAGCACGATCAGGCCGGGGCGCAGGAAGGTCAGCGCGGCAAGCGAATCGGCGGCGCCACGGCTGAAGGCGCCCCGGGTGGCGCTGATCGCGCCGACCAGCCTGCCGTCGAGCTGGCTGAACAGCGTGCCGCTGCTGGTGTCGGAGGCGCCGATCGCGATGTCCACGGCCTGCTTGTACTGGCCGGAGTCGTCGGCCTGGCGGATCTTGGCGTGCGCCTTGACCCAGGACTGCTGGTAGCGCATCGCGTCGTCCAGGTCGGCGCGCACCACCGGGTCGGTGGCCAGTGCCCTGGCCTGGCCGAGCAGCCCGCCGGTGCCGTCGGCCCCGCCCAGCCGGGTGCTCGCGGTCTGGAAGTCCTGCTGGTAGCTCTGGCCGGTGCCCCTGGCGACCAGGGTCAGCGTCTCGTCGGCCCTGGCCTGCACGGCGGCCAGCCGGGCCTGCACCAGCACGCTGACCTGGTCGGAGCCGTCGATGCGCGCGCTGGACATGCGCACCGAGACGACCACCATCGAGGTCAGGGTCCACAGCAGGGCCAGCGACACGGCCACGGTCGCCACGACGAGCCCCGCGTTGAGCAGGCGGTTCGTCCTGCGCAGCAGGTAGACCTGCACGGCGAACAGGCAGCCGACCACGAACAGCAACAGCAGGATCTCCACCACCGGCAGGCGCGCCGCCGCGTCCTGTTCCTGGGCGAAGCGGGCGTTCTCGGCTCGGTAGAGCTGCTCGGCGGCGGGCAGCAAGGTGGAGCGCATCAGCCCGGAGGCCTCACGCAGGTAGGCGGCGCCCACCGGGAAGCCCTGCCGGTTGTTGGCGCGGGCGGTCTCCACCAGCCCGGTGTAGACCGGCAGCTGGGTGGACAGGGTCAGCAGCGGGTTGCCCGCGACCTCGGTGCCCGCGGCCAGGGTCAGCGCGGAGGTGGCCTGGGCGATGTCCGCGCTGTACTGGGCTCTGGTGGTCAGCGGCTCGACCCCGCCGGACAGGAACGCGCTGGCGGCCGCTGCGTCGGCGTCGGACAGCGAGCGGTAGATGTCCTGCGCGGCCACGCTCAGCGGCTCGCTGCCGCCTGCCAGGTCGGTGATCTCCTCACCCTTGCGCTGCACGGCGCTGGCGGTGACCGTGGCGACCAGGATGCACAGCAGCAGCAGACCGGACATGATGCCCGCGAGCTTGCCCGGTGAGCTGCGGCCGAACCGGGCCAGCGCGCGCAGTAGCCGCTTGGGCACTCTCGGTACCGCCCCCACGCGGGTGATCATCCCCAGCGCCACTGGTGACCACCCCCGTCCTGGCCGGGCGGCCCGCGCGGTGATCGGGCCGGACCAACAGGATGACTATCGATCGTGCCGAGGTCCAGCGCCACCCGGGGAGTCTGGTCACCCTCCCATGATCGGGCCGGCGGTGATGCGGTGCGCCAGGGCGGTGTGCCTGCGACCTGCGGACACGGTGCGGACGGCCTGCTGGATGGCCCTGCGCGAACCGACGAGCACCACGAGCTTCTTGGCCCGCGTCACCGCCGTGTAGAGCAGGTTGCGCTGGAGCATCATCCAGGCGCTGGTGGTGACCGGCACCACGACCGCGGGGTACTCGCTGCCCTGCGAGCGGTGGATGGTGATCGCGTAGGCGTGCACCAGTTCGTCCAGTTCGCCGAACTCGTAGTCGACCTCCTCGTCCTCGTCGGTGCGCACGGTCAGCACCTGCTCCTCCACCGACAGCGCGGTGACCACGCCGACGGTGCCGTTGAAGACCCCGGCCACCCCCTTGTCGTAGTTGTTGCGGATCTGGGTGACCTTGTCGCCGACCCGGAACACCCGGCCGCCGAACCGCCGCTCGGGCAGGTTCGGCCGGGACGGGGTCAGGGCCTCCTGCAACAGCCCGTTGAGCGCGCCCGCCCCCGCCGAGCTGCGGTGCATCGGGGCCAGTACCTGCACGTCCCGGCGCGGGTCCAGGCCGAACCGGCGCGGGATGCGGTTGGCCACCACGTCCACGGTCAGCTCGCCGACCGCATCGTTGTCCTCCTGCGGGAACAGGAAGAAGTCGGGTAACCCGTCGGTGACCGGGGGCTTGCCCGCGTTGATCCGGTGCGCGTTGGTGACCACCCCGGACTGCTGGGCCTGGCGGAAGATCCGGGTCAGCCGCACCCTCGGGATCGGCTCGGCGGCGAGCAGGTCGCGCAGCACCTCACCGGCACCGACGCTGGGCAGCTGGTCCACGTCCCCGACCAGCAGCACGTGCGCACCCGGCGGCACCGCCTTGAGTAACTTGTTGGCCAGCAACAGGTCCAGCATGGACACCTCGTCGACCACCAGCAGGTCCACGTCCAGCGGCCGGTCCCGGTCGTAGGCGGCGTCCCCGCCGGGGCGAAGTTCCAGCATGCGGTGCACGGTGGCCGCCTCGCAGCCGGTCAGCTCCGCCAGCCGCTTGGCCGCGCGGCCGGTGGGTGCCGCGAGCATCACCTTGGCCCGTTTGGCCTGCGCGAGCAGCACGATGGACCGCACGGTGAAGCTCTTGCCGCAGCCCGGTCCGCCGGTGAGCACCGCCAGCTTCTCGGTCAGCGCCAGCCGGACCGCCTGCTCCTGCTCGGGTGCGAGCTCGGTGCCGGTGGTCCCGTGCAGCCAGGCCAGCGCCTTGTCCCAGTCCACCCCGACGAAGCCGGGCAGCCGCTCGGCGGTGGTGTTCAGCAGCCGCAGCGACTGGTTGGCCAGGGAGATCTCCGCGCGGTGGAAGGGAACGAGGTAGATCGCCTGGTCGTCGGCCGGCAGCGAGTCGCGGACGAGGCCCTCCTCCTCGACCAGCTCGTCCAGGCAGGACCCGACCAGGACCGAGGGCACCTCCAGGATCTCCACGGCGTTGGCGACCAGGCTGGGCTGCGGCAGGTAGCAGTGGCCGTCCTCGCTGGCCTGGGAGAGCGTGTACTGCAGGCCCGCCTTGACCCGCTGTGGGCTGTCGTGCGGGATGCCGACCGCCTTGGCCAGCGTGTCGGCGGTCTTGAAGCCGATGCCCCACACGTCGGCGGCCAGTCGGTACGGCTCCTGTTTGACGACCCGGATCGCCTCGTCCTTGTAGGTCTTGTAGATGCGCACCGCCAGCGAGGTGGACACGCCGACCCCTTGCAGGAACAGCATCACCTCCTTGATCGCCTTCTGCTCCTCCCAGGCGTCGGCGATCAGCTTCGTCCGCTTGGGCCCCAGGCCCGGCACCTCGATCAGCCGGGCGCTCTCGTGCTCGATGATCTCCAGGGCGTCCACCCCGAAGTGCTGCACGATGCGCTCGGCGAACCTCGGCCCGATGCCCTTGATCAGCCCGGAGCCCAGGTAGCGCTGGATGCCCTGCACGGTGGCGGGCAGCACCGTGCTGTACGAGTCGACCATGAACTGCTTGCCGTACTGGGGGTGGCTGCCCCACCGGCCGCGCAGCAGCAGGCTCTCCCCCGGCTGCGCGCCGAGCAGGGCACCGACCACGGTCAGCAGGTCCCCCGCGCCGCGACCGGTGTCCACCTTGGCGACGGTGTAGCCGGTCTCCTCGTTGGCGTAGGTGATCCGCTCCAACGACCCCTCGACGGTGGCGTAGTTGTGTGCGGTCATGGCAGCACCGTATCCAGCACCACCGACAGGCCCGGTGACGGGCCGGTTCGGGTCGGCCGCGCTGCACGGCGCACACCACCTGCACGCCTACCTGCCCATGTCATGACAGTGCCGTTCGAGACACTAGATGTCTCGAACGGCACTGTCATGACACCTGTCAGGCCCAGCCCGGCATCGGGTAGCCCGCCAGCAGCTCGGAGATCTGCGCGGCGATGCGCTCGATGCCCGCCTCGTCCCCGGCGTTCGCGGCCGTCACGGTGTCGTCGATCCACTGGGCCAGCTGCGGCATCTGCTCGACACCCAGGCCGCGCGTGGTGATCGCGGCGGTGCCCAGCCGGATGCCGGACGGGTCGAAGGGCTTGCGCGGGTCGAAGGGCACGGTGTTGTAGTTCAGCTCGATGCCCGCGCGGTCCAGGGCCTTGGCCGCGGGCTTGCCCGCGATGCCCTTGGACTCCAGGTCGACCAGGATCAGGTGGTTGTCGGTACCGCCGGAGACCAGGTCGAAACCGCGCTCCACCAAGGATTCCGCCAGCGCCTTGGCATTGGCCACGATGGCGTGCGCGTAGTCGCGGAACCCCGGCGCCGCGGCCTCCTTGAGCGCCACGGCGATGCCCGCGGTGGTGTGGTTGTGCGGGCCGCCCTGCAGGCCGGGGAACACCGCCTTGTCCAGCGCGGCGGCGTGCTCCGCGTCGGACATCAGCATGGCGCCGCGCGGGCCGCGCAGGGTCTTGTGCGTGGTGGTGGAGATGACCTGGGCGTGGCCCACCGGCGAGGGGTGCGCCCCGCCCGCGATCAGCCCCGCGATGTGCGCGATGTCGGCCACCAGCACCGCGCCCACCTCGCGGGCGATCTCGGCGAAGGCCGGGAAGTCGATCGTGCGCGGGATGGCCGTGCCCCCGCAGAAGATCAGCTTGGGCCGCTCGGCCCTGGCCAGGTCGCGCACCTCGTCCAGGTCCACCCGGCCGGTCTCCTTGGTGACCCCGTAGCGCACGGCCCTGAACCACTTGCCGGTCGCCGACACCGACCAGCCGTGGGTCAGGTGCCCGCCCATCGGCAGGGCCATGCCCATCACCGTGTCGCCGGGCTGGAGGAACGCCAGGTAGACCGCCAGGTTGGCCGGGGAACCGGAGTAGGGCTGCACGTTGGCGTGGTCCACGCCGAAGACGTCCTTGGCGCGCTGCACGGCCAGCGTCTCGATCGGGTCGATGAACTGCTGGCCCTCGTAGTAGCGGCGCCCCGCGTACCCCTCGGAGTACTTGTTGGTCAGCACCGTGCCGGTGGCCTCCAGCACGGCGGTGGACACGTAGTTCTCGGAGGCGATCAACCGGATCTTGTCGTGCTGCCGCTTGGCCTCGGCCTCGACCAGTCCGGCCAGTTCCGGGTCGAACCCGGTGAGGGCGGTGAGGGCAGGCTGGTGCATGTGGGATCTCCCGCGTCGGTCGTCCGCTCCGGCGGCGGTACCCAGGCGCGCGACGCCGCCGGACAGTCGCTCCCCGGTGGTCGATTCCACCTGAACACGCCAGTCGCGACGCGGGAGATCCTATCGCCTCACACCGGCGGCACCATGCCCGCCAGCCGGCCGTCGCCGGAGCACAACCGGCAGTCCCGGTTGGCCGTGGCGCTGCGGCCGACACCACCGAGCACGGCCAGCACCGACAGCGGGGCCTCACCGATGCCGCCGCAGTGGTGGCACACGGTGTAGGTCTGCTCAGCCACCGAGTCCGCGACGAACTCGGCCTCCTCTTCGTCTCCGGTCACCGCACGACCATACGGTCAGGCCCTCGTCAGCAGGACAACCGGGATGTCCCGCTCGGTCTTGGCCTGGTATTCGTCGTAGGCGGGCCAGATACCGGCCATCAGCGGCCACAGCCTCGCCTTGTCCCGCGCGTCGGCGGTGCTCGCCACGGCCTCGAACTTGTCCGCGCCCACCTGGACGTGCACGCGGGGCTGCTCGGACAGGTTCAGGTACCACAGCGGGTGCGTTGGCGCCCCGCCGTAGGAGGCCACGATGACGTAGCGGTCACCGTCCTGGCCGTAGATCAGCGCGTTGCGGCGCTGCTTGCCCGACCTGCGGCCGGTCGTGGTCAGCACCAGCGTGGGCACCCCGGGCTGCCATTCGTGCCCGTCCGCACCATCGCTGTCCACGTAGCGACGGGTGTGCTCGGCGACAAAGTCAATCGCGCTGTCCAACGGCTGTTCCTGCTCGGACACCGGTTCTCCCTCCAGTGAGCCCCCCAGCGGGGGCAACACCGGAGGGCACCGGCTTTCTTCCCGGCAGGTCAGTTGCCCGCGGAGACGACCTTGACCGCGTCGATCACGAACACGAGGGTCTCGCCGCCCTTGATGCCCTGGTAACCGTCCGACCCGTAACCCTTGTCGGCGGGGATGATCAGCAGGCGGCGACCGCCCTCCTTCTGACCGACCAGGCCCTCGTTCCAGCCCTGGATGACGCCGGCCTGGCCGACCGGCACCACCGGGAAGGGCTTGACCGGGGTGCGGTTCCACACCGAGTCCACGACCTTCTTGTCCGACCAGGTAACCAGGTGGTAGTTCGTGTCCGCCTCGTCGCCGACCTTGACGGCCGGGCCGGTTCCCACGGACAGGTCCTTGCTGACCAGCTGCTTGGGCGGGGCGCAGTTGTCCGGGATGGTGATCGTCGGCTTGCTGCCGAAGGCCCCGTCCACCTTCACGTCATCGGCCGTGCAGACCTTGTCCGGGGAGTTCGTGCCCCCGGTCCCGGCGTCGGACTTGCCGCCGCAGGCCGTCACGGACAGCAGGGACACCATGATCACGGCCGCGAGGCCAGCAGTGCGCATGGCGCGCACGATAACCCAGCCACCCGCGTTACCTGTTCGTGACCTACCGGGAGGTATCCCCGAGGGCCCGCCGGCTCCCTGAATACCAGGGCACCACGGAGGCGGAGGGGGGCACGGTGGACCGACTGGGCGCAGGCCCGAGTTCGCCACCTGCAGACGTGCACGAACAGGGCGACCGCATACCCGAGGAGAACACCGACGACCGCTACGAGCGGATCGCCGAACTGCTGGAGGCGGCCCGCTCGGGGCGGCCGGACGGCATGGACGAACTGGTCGAGGAGCTGACCCCGCTGCTCTGGCACGTCGCGCGGGCGCAGGGCCTGGACCACACCAGCTGCGCCGACGTGGTGCAGACCACCTGGTTGAACCTGCTGCGCTCACTGGCGGGCATCCACACACCCTCGGCGCTGACCGCCTGGCTGGTGACCACCACCAAGCGCGAGGCCTGGCGGGCCCGCGACGCGCAGCGCCAGGAACTGCCCTCAGCCGAGGAGGGCTTCGCCGACAGCACCATCGACGAGGGCAACCCCGACCAGCAGGTGCTGGCCGCCGACCAGCGCAAGCGCCTGTGGCAGGCGGTGCACCGGCTGCCCCTGCGCTGCCAGGAGCTGATCCGGGTGGTGGCCTTCACCCCGCGACCCGACTACGGGGTCGTGGCCGCCCGGCTGGGCATGCCCCGCGGCAGCATCGGCCCGACCAGGGGCCGCTGCCTGGCGAAACTGCGCGACCTGCTCACGTCCGAGACCGAAGGGGGATGGGTGTGACCACGATGCGACCGCTGGGCCCGGCCAGCGCGAACGAGCCGCTGGACGAGGTGGACTTCCTGATCCTGGACCAGGTCCGCGAGCTGTACACGCAGGCCGACCCGCCGCCCGTCGACCTGGTCGAGCGGATCCGGCTCGCCGTGTCCATGGCAGGCGCCTGCGAGCCGCTGGCCCGCAGGCGCGAGGTGCTGGCCGCCGGGATGCGCGGCACCGACCAGCGCAGGCTGATCACCTTCGACGCGGAGTCCGTCACGGTGATGATCAGCGTCCAACCGAACCGGGACGGGACCGTGCGGATCGACGGCTGGCTCACCCCGCCCGCCGGGCACCCGGTCGAGCTGCGCACCGCCCGGATCCGCATGCGCACCACCGCCGACGCGGACGGCCGGTTCGTGCTGGACGGGGTGAAACCCGGCACCGCCCAGTTGGTGGTCCGCCCGCTGCGCGGCCGCTCGGTGACGACCCCCGCGATCGTGCTCTGACGGGTCCTTCGGACACAGGAGGCTGGCCAACCGGTACCGCACCACCACGAAATCCCGCAACGCCTTCGGCGCCCGGTATCGTTTTCGGCCGCCCCGACCGAAATCCACTGAATCGGCGATGGCCTTCCGCGGCGATTTCGCGAGTGCGACGCATGAGCGGATATCACTACCCGACCCCAGCACCCGATCAACGAATTCCTCGGCCCGCTTCTCACACCCGGACGAAGCCGCTCACCGATCACCTCACAAAGGGGCGATCTTTTCGGCAGTCGCACCTGTCGGCACAGCTCACGCATTCCTGTTGGTCCGTGACCTCGAAGTCGTGACGAGATGACCTCGCTGCTTCCCTGTCCTCGCGCGAGCCCATTCCGGAGAGAACTGCGGGTGCCGACACCGAGGACGGTGCCGACACCCGCAGACTTGATCAGCAGACCTGGCCGATCAGCAATGCCCGTGGCCCCACCAGCCGCCACCCCACCAGCCGCCGCCGTGGCCGCCGTGGCCCCATCCGCCGCCTTGACCCCATCCGCCTTCGGCCGAACGGGGAGCCTGAGCACCCTTGGTCGATTCCATTGGATACTGCCCCTTTCTCTCTCGAACTTCAATGATTGCGGAGAAAGTTCGCCACACGCAGGCCACTCAACAAATAGTGCTCCGCTCGCCACGTTACCGAACCGCATGTGGAGGCAAAGCGGCATCGACCAGAACACACTACGAGTTGCACAAGGTTTGCGTCGCACCTTTCGTTGAACCACCGGGCGAACGGCCCAACTGTATCGAGAACGATGACGACTACAGAGAGGCCACCCAGGCGGCCCCAGTCGGAAACCGCCAGCCGGATACCGACCCCGCACTCATGGCCTCGACCGAAAGAACCAGGTAGTCCGCGATGCATTTCCCGATTTGTCACACCGAGGACCCCGGTCCCACCGCCCCGGCGGCTGGCCCTCGAGCGCCGGACCCGGCAATCGCACGTCCGGGCGCCGGTCCAGGCCGCGGATCCCCGTCCGGGCCGGACCTCGCCCCCAGGACAACACCCCCGGGCAACCCGACCTAGAAGGGCAGCCCGAAGGTCTTCAGCCCGACAACGGCGTCCGCGGCCAGCGCCACGAAGACCAGCATCAGGTAGGTGTTGGACATGTGGAACAGCTTCATCGGGCTGCCCGGCTCACCGCGCCGGACCGCGTTGTGCAGCCGGTGGGCGAACACCAGGAACCAGACGCCGAACACGACGGCGAAGCTGCCGTAGATCCAGCTGGTGGCGGGCAGCAGCAACAGGCTCCAGGCGACCATGACCCAGGAGTAGATGACGATCTGCCGGGAGACCTGCTCGCGACTGGCCACCACGGGCAGCATGGGCACCTTGGCGGCGGCGTAGTCCTCGCGGAACTTCATGGCCAGCGCCCAGAAGTGCGGGGGCGTCCAGAAGAAGATGACACCGAACATGACCAGCGCGGGCCAGCCAACGGTGCCGGTCACGGCGGACCAGCCGATCACCACCGGCATGCAGCCCGCGGCGCCGCCCCACACGATGTTCTGCGAGGTCCGCCGCTTGAGGCCCATGGTGTAGACGAAGACGTAGAACAGGATCGTCACCACGGCGAGCACGGCGGACAGCAGGTTGGTGGTCAGCCACAGCCAGCTGAACGCCGCGGCACCCAGGGCGATGCCGAACACCAGGGCGCTGCGCACCGGCACCTCGTGGGTGGCCAGCGGACGGGCCTTGGTGCGCTTCATCACGGCGTCGATGTCCGCGTCGACCACGCAGTTGAGCGCGTTGGCGCTACCCGCGGCCATCGTGCCGCCGACGAGGGTGGCCAGCACCAGCCACACCGACGGGATTCCACGCTGGGCAAGCAGCATCGCTGGGATCGTCGTCACCAGCAGCAGCTCGATCACGCGCGGCTTCATCAGGGCCACGTAGGCCTTGACGACATCGCGCACTCGACGACTGGGAGTGGTGGTGGCGTCGATGGCGGTACTGCCCGGCGTTCCCTCCACGGGGGTCACCGACGGCATCTCGCTCCTCGAATCAGGCAGTTCGGGTCGGCTCAGGCGATCAAGTTCACCGGCCGGTAAGGATCGTAACCGCGCAGGTGTGCCCCACCCCTCAAGGGGGGCCGAGAGGTGGGTCACCCGACCCGGTGGCACGCCGCGGGCCACTTGGGATCACACGAGCGGCGGTACCGGACTAGGCTGGCCGCGGATGAGCAAGAGATAGCGGGACGGGCTGGGAACGGCCGGTCGACGGGATCGATCAAGACCTCGTTGACCAGGAACCCGACCCTCCCCCGCGCAACGCAGAAGAGTGGGAGCTCAGGTCCGTGTCCGAAGTTGACGAGATCACCCGGCTGACTACAGCACACCTTCCCCAGGACTGGACCGAGCTGGACAAGCGCGCGGTGGACACCATCCGGGTGCTGGCGGCGGAGGCTGTGCAGAAGGTCGGCAACGGCCACCCCGGTACCGCGATGAGCCTGGCGCCGGCCGCGTACACGCTGTTCCAGCGGACGATGCGGCACGACCCGACCGACCCGAACTGGATCGGCCGCGACCGGTTCGTGCTGTCCTGCGGCCACTCCAGCCTGACCCTGTACCTACAGCTGTTCCTGGCCGGGTACGGCCTCGAACTGGACGACATCAAGGCGCTACGGACCTGGGGCTCGCTGACCCCGGGCCACCCCGAGCACGGGCACACCGCCGGCGTGGAGATCACCACCGGCCCGCTGGGCCAGGGCCTGGCCTCCGCGGTCGGCAT
This sequence comes from Kutzneria viridogrisea DSM 43870, assembly GCF_000525635.1. Classification (NCBI taxonomy): domain Bacteria; kingdom Bacillati; phylum Actinomycetota; class Actinomycetes; order Pseudonocardiales; family Pseudonocardiaceae; genus Kutzneria; species Kutzneria viridogrisea. The sequence continues at coordinate 3,098,278 of NZ_CP007155.1, read as the reverse complement.
GGCCATGGCGGCCCGCCGTGAGCGCGGCCTGTTCGACCCCGAGGCGGCGCCGGGCACCAGCCCGTTCGACCACTTCGTCTACGTCATCGCCTCCGACGGTGACATCGAGGAGGGCGTGACCTCCGAGGCCAGCTCCATCGCGGGCCACCAGCGCCTTGGCAACCTGGTGCTGATCTACGACGACAACAAGATCTCCATCGAGGACGACACGGCCATCGCGCTGTCCGAGGACACCGCCAAGCGCTACGAGTCCTACGGCTGGCACGTGCAGCACGTCGAGGGCGGGGAGAACGTCGAGGCGCTGGAGGCGGCGCTGGCCGCGGCCAAGGCCGAGACCGAGCGGCCCTCGATCATCGTGCTGCGCACCGTGATCGGCTACCCGGCGCCCACCAAGATGAACACCGGCAAGGCGCACGGCGCCGCCCTGGGCGACGCCGAGATCGTCGAGATCAAGAAGGTGCTCGGCTTCGACCCGGAGCAGAGCTTCCAGGTGGCCGAGGAGGTGCTGGCCCACGCCCGCAAGGCCGTGGAGCGGGGCAACGCCGCGCACGTGGAGTGGCAGCGCTCCTTCGACCTGTGGGCGAACGCCAACCCGGAGCGCAAGGCGCTGCTGGACAGGCTGAACGGGCACGAACTGCCCGCCGGATGGGCAGAGAAGCTGCCGACCTGGTCGCCGGACCCCAAGGGCGTGGCGACCCGCAAGGCCAGCGGTGAGGTGCTCAGCGCGCTGGCCGAGGTGCTGCCCGAGCTGTGGGGCGGCTCCGCGGACCTGGCGGAGAGCAACAACACCACCATGAAGGGCGCCGACTCCTTCGGTCCCACCGAGATCTCCACCGCGGAGTGGACGGCCAACCCCTACGGCCGCACCCTGCACTTCGGCATCCGCGAGCACGCGATGGGCTCGATCCTCAACGGCATCGCGCTGCACGGTCCGACCCGCCCCTACGGCGGCACCTTCCTGGTGTTCAGCGACTACATGCGCCCGGCCGTCCGGCTCGCCGCGCTGATGAAGCTGCCCGCCACCTACGTGTGGACCCACGACTCGATCGGCCTTGGCGAGGACGGCCCCACGCACCAGCCGATCGAGCACCTGGCCGCGCTGCGCGCCATCCCGGGCCTGGCCGTGGTCCGCCCCGGTGACGCCAACGAGACCGCCGCGGCCTGGAAGGCGCTGCTGTCCCGGCACGACCAGCCGGTGGGCCTCGCGCTGACCCGGCAGAACCTGCCCGTGCAGGAGGGCACCGACGAGCAGGGCGTCGCGCGCGGCGGCTACGTGCTGGCCGAGGCCTCCTCGGGTGAGCCCCAGGTCGTGATCATCGCCACCGGCTCGGAGCTACAGCTCGCGGTGGCGGCCAGGAAGGTTCTCGAGGCCGAGGGCGTTGCAACCCGTGTGGTCTCGATGCCCTGCGTGGAGTGGTTCGACGAGCAGGACGAGGCCTACCGCAACCAGGTGATCCCGCCCTCGGTCAGGGCCAGGGTCACCGTCGAGGCGGGTATCGCCCAGCCGTGGTACCGCTTCGCCGGGGACGCCGGGCGGATCGTTTCGATCGAGCACTTCGGGGCATCCGCTGACTACCAGACCCTGTTCCGCGAGTTCGGGTTCACCACCGAGGCCGTCGTCGAGGCTGCGCGCAGCAGCATCGCCGCACTGGAGGGAAACGCGTGAACGAGCTTGCGAGTTCACCAGAAAACACAGTAGCGCTTGTGCTCGCAGGGGCGACGAGCGTCAGCGAGGAGGCACTGTGAGCAACACGAATCGACTGGCCGCGCTGAGCGAGGCCGGTGTGTCGATCTGGCTCGACGACCTGTCGAGGGAGCGGCTCAACACCGGCAACCTCGCGGCCCTGATCAGCGAGAAGCACGTGGTCGGCGTGACCACCAACCCGACGATCTTCGCGGGCGCCCTGTCCAAGGGTGCGGCCTACGACGAGCAGGTCCGCGAGCTGGCCGCGCGCGGTGCGGACATCGACGCCACGGTGCGCGAGATCACCACCACCGACGTGCGCAACGCCTGCGACCTGTTCCGCCAGACCTGGCAGGCCAGCGGCGGCAAGGACGGGCGGGTGTCCATCGAGGTGGACCCGCGCCTGGCACACGACACCGAGCGCACCGTGGCCGAGGCGCTGGACCTGTGGAAGACCGTGGACCGGCCGAACCTGATGGTGAAGATCCCGGCCACTGTGGAGGGTCTGCCCGCGATCACCCGCGTGCTGGCCGAGGGCATCAGCGTGAACGTGACGCTGATCTTCTCCGTGGCCCGCTACCAGGCCGTGATGGAGGCCTTCCTGGCCGGGATCGAGCAGGCCAAGGCCAACGGGCACGACATCTCCGGCATCCAGTCCGTTGCCTCCTTCTTCGTGTCCCGTGTGGACAGTGAGGTGGACAAGCGGCTGGACGCCATCGGCACCCCCGAGGCGCAGGCGCTCAAGGGCGAGGCCGCGATCGCCAACGCACGGCTGGCCTACGCCGCCTACGAGGCGACCTTCGCCACCGAGCGGTGGACCGCGCTGGAGCAGGCGGGCGCCAAGCCGCAGCGCCCGCTGTGGGCCTCCACCGGCGTGAAGGACCCGGCCTACTCCGACACCCGCTACGTGGACGAACTCGTGGTCGACAACGTGGTGAACACCATGCCGGAGAAGACCCTGGACGCGGTGGCCGACCACGCGCAGCTGCGCGGGGACACCGTGACCGGCACCGGTGAGCAGGCGCAGGAGGTGTTCGACGCCCTGGAGCAGGCGGGCATCGACATCGAGGACGTCTACGCCGTGCTGGAGACCGAGGGCGTGGACAAGTTCGAGAAGTCCTGGGCGGAGCTGCTGGAGACCGTCGGCGGCCAGCTGCGGAAGGCGGGGGCGTGAGCACCGAGATCGCCGTCACGATCGTCCACAGCGGACTGGCCGAGGAGGCCAAGCCGTTGGTGGACAACCTGGTCGCCGAGCAGGTGGCCTCGAAGCTGACCGCGAAGGACGCCACCCTGTGGGGTCCCGACGCCGAGTCCGAGTCGAGGATCCGGCTGTCCTGGACCACGTTGCACGAGTCCTCCATGCCGCTGGTCGGCGAGATCGAGGCGCTGGCCGCCGAGCTCGCGGGCGAGGGCGTGGACCGGGTCGTGCTCGCGGGCATGGGCGGCTCCTCGCTGGCGCCGGAGGTGATCACCGCCACCGCGGGCGTTCCGCTGGTGGTGCTGGACACCACCGACGCGGGCCAGGTGGCCGACGCGCTGGCCGGTGACCTCAGCCGCACCGTGATCGTGGTGTCCTCCAAGTCCGGCGGCACGGTGGAGACCGACAGCCACCGCCGGATCTTCGAGGCGGCGTTCACCGCCAACGGCATCGACGCCGCCAGCCGGATCGTGGTCGTCACCGACCCGGGCTCCCCGCTGGAGGCCGCGTCGAAGGAGGCCGGTTACCGCAAGGTGTTCACCGCCGACCCGCACGTGGGCGGCCGCTACTCGGCGCTGACCGCGTTCGGCCTGGTGCCCGCGGGGCTGGCCGGGGTGGACATCCAGGGCCTGTTGCAGGACGCGGCGCGGGCCGCGGTGCAGCTGGCCGCCGACTCGGCGGACAACCCGGCGCTGTGGCTGGCCGCCGCGTGGGGTGCCGCGCACGCCCGCGGCGCGGAGAAGGTCGTGCTGGCCGACACGGGTTCTGGCATCAAGGGCTTCCCCGACTGGGCGGAGCAGTTGATCGCCGAGTCCACCGGCAAGCAGGGCACCGGTCTGCTGCCGGTGGCCGTGGAGGGCCCGGACGCGGTGGGCTTCGCCGACGCGGGCAGTGACGCCACCCCGGTGGCCATCGGTGCCGCCGAGGGCGCAGCACAGATCAGCACCACCGGCCCGCTGGGCGGCCAGTTCCTGCTGTGGGAGTACGCCACGGCGATCGCGGGCCGCCTGCTGGGCATCAACCCGTTCGACCAGCCCGACGTGGAGGCCGCCAAGGTGGCCGCCCGCTCGCTGCTGGACAAGCCCCTGGGCGGCGAGGAGGCCGCGCCCGCGCTGGTCGTGGGCTCGGTGGAGGTGTACCCCTCCGGGGACTGGTTCCCGCGGGGGGTGAGCACGCTGACCGAGGTGCTCAGCGCCTTCATCGGCACCGCCCCCGAGGCGGGCTACCTGGCCGTGCAGGCGTACCTGGACCGCCTGGACGACGCCTCGGCCGCCGTGCTGCGGCCCGCGCTGGGCCGGGTCACCGGCCTGCAGACCACCTTCGGGTGGGGGCCGCGCTTCCTGCACTCGACCGGCCAGTACCACAAGGGCGGGCACCAGAACGGGGTGTTCCTTCAGGTGACCGGCGCGGTGGAGCAGGACCTGGCGGTGCCCGGCCGCCCGTACACCCTCGGGGTGTTGCAACACGCCCAGGCGCTCGGGGACGGTCAGGTGCTCGCCGAGCACGGCCGCCCGGTGCTGCGGCTGCACCTGACCGACCGGGCCGCGGGCCTGGTCGAACTGACCAAGGCTGTGCAGGAGGTCACCCGTTGACTAGCGGCCTACGCGCGTGGCGCAACCCGTTGCGCGACGAGCGGGACAAGCGGCTGCCCCGGATCGCGGGCCCCTGTGGCCTGGTGATCTTCGGGGTGACCGGCGACCTGTCCCGCAAGAAGCTGATGCCGGCCATCTACGACCTGGCCAACCGCGGGCTGCTGCCGCCGGGCTTCGCGCTCACCGGCTTCGCCCGCCGCGACTGGGCCAACGAGGACTTCGGCGAGGTGGTGCACCAGGCGATCAAGGACCACGCCCGCACCCCGTACCGGCCCGAGGTCTGGGCCCAGCTGTCCGAGGGCATCCGGTTCGTCCAGGGCACCTTCGACGACGACAACGCCTTCGACGAGCTGGCCAGGACGGTGCGCGAGCTGGACGAGCAGCGCGGCACCGGCGGCAACCACGCGTTCTACCTGTCCATCCCGCCCGGCGCGTTCCCGGTGGTCACCAAGCAGCTGGCCCGCTCCGGGCTGGCCGCCCAGGACTCCGAGCAGTGGCGCCGGGTGGTCATCGAGAAGCCCTTCGGCCACGACCTGCGCTCCGCCAAGGAGCTCAACAACGTGGTCAACGACGTCTTCCCCGAGGAGTCGGTGTTCCGCATCGACCACTACCTCGGCAAGGAGACGGTGCAGAACATCCTGGCGCTGCGCTTCGCCAACCAGCTGTTCGAGCCGATCTGGAACGCCAACTACGTGGACCACGTGCAGATCACCATGGCCGAGGACATCGGCCTTGGTGGGCGCGCGGGCTACTACGACGGCATCGGCGCGGCCCGGGACGTGATCCAGAACCACCTGCTGCAACTGCTGGCGCTGACCGCGATGGAGGAGCCGGTCTCCTTCCACCCCAGGGCGCTGCGGGCGGAGAAGGTCAAGGTGCTCTCGGCGACCAGGGCCCAGGGCCCGTTCGACGAGACCACCTCGCGCGGGCAGTACACCGGCGGCTGGCAGGGCGGGCAGAAGGTGCCCGGCCTGCTGGAGGAGGGCGGGTTCGCCCCGGACTCGATCACCGAGACCTACGCGGGCATCACCCTGGAGGTCAACACCCGGCGCTGGGCCGGGGTGCCCTTCTACCTGCGGCACGGCAAGCGGCTGGGCCGCAAGGTCACCGAGATCGCCGTGGTGTTCAAGCGGGCGCCGCACCTGCCGTTCGACTCGACGGCCACCGAGGAGCTGGGCGAGAACGCCCTGGTCATCCGGGTGCAGCCGGACGAGGGCGTGACGATGCGCTTCGGCTCCAAGGTGCCCGGCAACACCATGGAGGTCCGCGACGTCACGATGGACTTCGGTTACGGCCACGCCTTCACCGAGTCCTCGCCGGAGGCCTACGAGCGGCTCATCCTGGACGTGCTGCTCGGCGAGCCCTCGCTGTTCCCGATGAACGAGGAGGTCGAGCTGTCCTGGCAGATCCTCGACCCGGTGCTCAAGCACTGGGAGAGCCAGGGCGCGCCCGAACCGTACGCACCCGGCAGCTGGGGCCCGCCCTCGGCCGACGCGATGCTGGCCCGCACTGGTCGTCACTGGAGGCGCCCGTGATCATCGACCTGCCCTCGACCACGACCTCCCAGGTCAACAGCAAGCTGGTCGAGGTCCGCGAGCAGGGTGGCGCGGTGGCGCTTGGCCGCGTGCTGACCCTGGTCATCGTCACCGACGACGGCACCAAGACCGAGGAGGCCATCGCCGCGGCCAACGAGGCCAGCCGCGAGCACCCGTGCCGGGTGATCGTGCTGGCCAAGGGCGCGCGCAAGGCGGCGGCCAGGCTGGACGCGCAGATCCGCGTGGGCGGGGACGCGGGCGCCAGCGAGGTGATCGTGCTGCGCCTGTACGGTCCGCTGGCCGAGCAGGCCGCGAGCTGCACGGTGCCGCTGCTGCTACCCGACGCCCCGGTGGTGGCCTGGTGGCCCTCGGAGGCGCCCGAGGTGCCCGCCGAGGACCCGATCGGCCAGCTGGCCGCCCGGCGGATCACCGACTCGGCCGCCGAGAAGAACCCGATCAAGGCGCTGGACCAGCGGCGCAAGTCCTACGCCGAGGGCGACACCGACCTGGCGTGGACCCGGCTGACCAACTGGCGCGCCCAGCTGGCCAGCGCGCTGGACCTGCCGCCCTTCGAGAAGATCACCAGCGCCACCGTGGTCGGCGAGTCCGACTCCCCGTCCACGGAACTGCTGGCCGGGTGGCTGGCCTGGTCGCTGAAGATCCCGGTGACCAGAGCGAAGGCCACCTCCGGTGAGGGCATCGTGCAGGTGTACCTGGAGCGGCGCTCCGGGCCGGTGGAGCTGGTCCGGCCGGACGGCAAGACCGGCACGCTGACCCAGGCCGGGCAGCCCGAGCGGCGCATCGCGCTGCAACGGCGCACGGTGCGCGACTGCCTGTCCGAGGAGCTGCGCAGGCTGGACCCGGACGAGATCTACGAGGCGGCGCTCAAGGCGGCGGCCAAGGTGGTCAAGGGCAGGGCGCCCAGCGCCAAGTCCGCGGCCAAGCCCGCCGCGGCCAAGGCGGCACCGAAGGCGGCGGCTTCCAAGGCGGCGGCACCGAAGGCCAAGGCCAAGGCCCCCGCCGACAAGCCCGCGGCGGACAAGCCGGACACGGCCAAGCCCGCTCGCAAGGCCGCGGCCAAGAAGGTCACCGCCAAGGCGGATTCGTGAGCGAGCTTGCGAGCGAATCATCGAGCACAGGGCTGGCGCGCAGCGCCGCACCGAGCGCCAGCGAGGTGCGGCGATGAGCAGTCCTGACGTGGTGGTGCACGGCAGCGGCGAGGTGCTCGCCGCTGCCGCGGCCGCCCGGCTGATCACCAGCCTGGTGGACGCCCAGACCGCTCGCGGTACCGCCTCGCTGGTGCTCACCGGTGGGCGGACCGGCAACGCCGTGCTGGAGCACGTCCGCTCCAGCCCGGCCCGCGACGCCGTGGACTGGTCGCGGGTGGACCTGTACTGGGGCGACGAGCGGTTCCTGCCCTCCGGTCACGCCGACCGCAACGAGACGCAGGCCCGCGCCGCGCTGCTGGACCACCTGCCGCTGGACCCGGCACGGGTGCACGCCGTGCAGCCCTCCGACGGCCGGTTCGGGGACGACCCCGACGCCGCCGCCGAGGACTACGCCGCCGTGCTGCCCGAGCGGTTCGACGTGTGCCTGCTCGGGGTCGGTGAGGAGGGGCACACCGCCTCGCTGTTCCCCGACTCGCCCGGGGTGCACGAGACCTCGCGTGCCGTGGTGGCGGTGCGCGACTGCCCCAAGCCGCCGCCGACCAGGGTCAGCCTCACGCTGCCCACCATCCGGCGGTCCACGCAGGTGTGGCTGATGACCACCGGCTCGGCCAAGGCCGAACCCGTGGCGCTGGCCCTCGGCGGTGCCACCGAGGTGCAGATCCCCGCCGCGGGTGCCCGCGGTCTGGACCGCACCCTGTGGCTGCTCGACTCCTCGGCGGCCGCCAAGCTCTGATCCACCCTCAGTGCCATGAAAGTGCCGTTCCTGGCGTTGAACGCCAGGAACGGCACTTTCATGACATGGGGTGTTTACAGGTCAACAGTCATCAACAGTGATGACATAACTTCGCAATGTGACGCTGCGTTACTCCTTAAGGCCCAGTCTTCTCGGGGTTCATCACTGCGGGTGACATGTCGGCGACTTGACGTGTGCTGATGCACAGACATTTGGCAGCGCGCGTCCCGATCGGGTGTTAGGACTGTCTAAGAGCACAAGACTCACTCGCCCGCCCGAGGAGGACCGAGTCGTGCCAAACAGGCCGTGTCACGCCGTGCCCGACCCCGCTGTGCCCGAACACGAGGTAGGTCTCCCGCTGCCACGCCAGTCCACAGGCACAACCTGGGCCGATCCGTCCCTCCAGCAGTACCGTGTCTCCTCGGGGCAGGCCGGAGACGAAGGAGTCACCGAAGCCGTGGACGCGATCCCGGATCCCAGCCTCGTCGCCGCGGTCATCGGCGACGTGCGCGGTCCCCTGCTGACCAGATTCGGCCGCGCGGTGCTGGCCTTCGGCAAGCGCCACCGTCAGGGCCTCGCCGACGTGGGCCTCATGCTGTTCGCCCTGCTGGACATGTTCCTGGTGTTCCCGAAGAACGCCGAGGTGTACTCCTACGTGCTCACCGGGGTCGCGGTGGCCGCACTGGTGCTGCGCCGTCGCTACCCGTTCCTGGTGCTGCTGATCTGCGTGCCCGGCTTCCTCGCCGGCTGGTCGGCGCTGGCCGGGATGATCGCCCTGTACGAGCTGGCCAAGCGCCGGACGTGGTGCTGGCAGACCGCGGTCGGCACCGTGATGGTGGTGCTCTGCTACTTCGTGACCTGGCCGCTGGACAAGTTCCTGGCCGAGAGCTGGAACGAACAGGCCCGCGACCTGCTGTGGGGCGTGATCCACGCGGGCGCCCCGCTGGCGCTGGGCCTGCTGGTGACCACCTACAAGGAGCTGCGCCGCCGGATCAGCGAGCTGGCAACGATCCGCGAGCGCGAGGAGGCGCTCCAGTCGATGGCCATCCGCACCGACGAGCGCACCAAGCTGGCCCGCGAGATGCACGACGTGGTCTCGCACCAGGTCACGCTGATCGCCATGCAGGCGGGCGCGCTGAAGGTCACGGCCCAGGACGAGGCGTCCCGGGAGATCGCGAAGACGATCCGCAGGCTGTCCACCCGCACCCTGGAGGAGCTGCGCCAGCTGGTCGGCGTGCTGCGCGCGCCCACCGATGACGAGTGCGTGCCGGACCTGGCCGACCTGGAGCGCATGGTGTCCGACTCGGGCATCCCGGTGACGCTGACCCTGGAGGGCCCGCTGGACGAGCTGCCGCAGCCGGTGTCCGGGGCGGCCTACCGCACGGTGCAGGAAGCGCTGACCAACGTCGGCAAGTACGCGCCCGCCGCGGCCACCTCGGTGCTGGTGCAGGCCAACAAGCGGGAACTGCTCGTGCAGGTGCGCAACGAACGCCCCCGAGGGCAGCGGACCCCTGCCCTGCCCTCGGGGGGTCACGGGCTGGTCGGGCTCACCGAGCGGGCCGAGTTGCTCGGCGGCAGTTTCCACGCGGCGCCCAGCGTGGACGGCGGCTTCGTGGTGACCTCCCGCTTCCCGCTGGGAGTGAGCACCCTGCCCGCGGCCCACGCCGTCTAGAACGCCGTGAAGGTGGCTTTCACTGCGCTGAGCGCAGTGAAAGCCACCTTCACGCCACCTTGTCCGCCTAGAAATCGCCCTCGCGTTGGGCGCGCAGCTTGGCCAGCGCCTCGGCGAGGATCGCCTCACCGTCGGCGTCGGAGCGGCGCTCCTTCACGTAGGCGAGGTGAGTCTTGTACGGCTCGTTGCGCGGTGGAGCAGGCGGAGCCGCCTGGTCCCGTCCAGCGGGCAGCCCACAGCGCGGGCAGTCCCAGGACTCCGGCTCCTCCGCGTCGAGCGCGAAGGACGGCCGAGACTCGTGATTGTTGGCACACCAGTAGGACACCCGATGCCGAGGCGCGGACTCGCCGCGCTCGGACTCACCCATCGGGCCCGATCCGACTCGGGTACCGCGGATCGCGTTACCGCCGGTCATCGACCCTCACACCCCCACAGTGCGTGGTTGTCTTGCCCCAGTAATTCCAGAGAATGCACAGCCCGACGGCTGATCAACCGCCCAGCTTGGTGAGCAGGCCGATGCCGATGATGCTGATGATCCAGACCGCCGAGACGAACAGCGTGATGCGGTCGAGGTTCTTCTCGACCACGCTGGAACCGGACAGGCTGGACTGCATGCCACCGCCGAACAGCGAGGACAGCCCGCCGCCCCGGCCGCGGTGCAGCAGGACGAGCAGAATCAGCAACAGGCTGGCCACAATCAACAGGATCTGCAGGAACAGATTCATCTCATCCTCGCTGTCAGGCGTACAGGCACTACAGGCTACCCGTTCGCGCTCCGAACACGGGAGCACGGTCGATAATTGGCGGTGCGCACTCGGTCAACGAAACCACGCCGGGGCCCCGTCCACACTCGGACGAGGCCCCGACCAGCGGTTTTGCCCAACGGCACCGGTTACCAGCGAACCTGCCGCGATCCGCCAGGATCGCCGAGAGCACAACTACGGCAACGGGCCGCCAGCGGCCAGGGCGCAGAGCTTGGCGAACTCCTCCGCGTCCAGGCTGGCGCCGCCGACCAGCGCGCCGTCCACATCCTCCTGCTTCACCAGCTCGCTGATGTTGCCGGACTTCACCGAACCGCCGTAGAGCACGCGCACCTCGTCCGCCACGTCCTGGCCGTACTTCTCGGCCAGCGCGGCGCGGATCGCGGCGCACACCTCCTGGGCGTCGGCCGGGGTGGCGACCTTGCCGGTGCCGATCGCCCACACCGGTTCGTAGGCGATCACCACCTTGGCCACCTGCTCGGCCTTGAGGCCCTTGAGCCCGGCGATCAGCTGGCTGGTGCAGTGCTCGACGTGCCCGGCCGCCTCGCGGACGTCCAGGCGCTCACCCACGCACAGGATCGGCACGATGCCGTGCTTGACCGCGGCGCGCACCTTCTTGTTGACCAGCTCGTCGTCCTCGTGGTGGTACTCGCGGCGCTCGGAGTGGCCCACGGTGACGTAGGTGCAGCCGAGCTTGGCCAGCATCACCCCGGACACGTCCCCGGTGTAGGCACCGGAGTCGTGCGGGGACAGGTCCTGGGCCCCGTGCTTGATCAGCAGCTTGTCCCCGTCGATCAGGGTCTGCACGCTGCGGATGTCGGTGAACGGCGGCAGCACGGCCACCTCCACCTTGGCGAAGTACTTCTCCGGGAGCCGGAAGGCGATCTTCTGCGCCAGGGAGATGGCCTCGAGGTGGTTGAGGTTCATCTTCCAGTTGCCCGCGATGAGCGGCAGCCTTGCCATAACTCAGCCCTCCAGGACCGAAGACCCGCTTGCGGGGTCGAGCTTCAGCACAGTGACGCCGGGCAGTTCCTTGCCCTCCAGGTACTCCAGCGAGGCCCCGCCACCGGTGGAGATGTGCGAGAAGCCGTCCTCGGGCAGGCCCAGCTGGCGGACCGCGGCGGCCGAGTCGCCGCCGCCGACCACCGTGAAGGCGTTCGAGTCGACCAGGGCCTGCGCCACGGCACGGGTGCCGCCGGAGAACGCCTCGAACTCGAACACGCCCATCGGGCCGTTCCAGAACACGGTGGCCGCGTCGGCCAGCTTGCTCGCGAACAGCTCGCGGCTGCGCGGGCCGATGTCCAGGCCCATCCGGTCGGCCGGGATGGCGTCGGTGGGCACGACCTCGTGCTCGGCGTTGGCCGCGAACTCCTTGGCCGCCAGCACGTCCACCGGCAGCACCAGCTCCACGCCCAGTTCCTCGGCCTTGGCCAGGAAGCCCCTGACCTGGTCGAGCTGGTCCTCCTGGAGCAGCGACTGGCCGACCTCGTGGCCCTGGGCCCTGAGGAAGGTGTAGGCCATGCCGCCGCCGACCAGCAGCCGGTCGACCTTGGTCAGCAGGTTGGCGATGACCCCGAGCTTGTCGGAGACCTTCGCCCCGCCCAGCACCACCACGTAGGGCCGGGCCAGGTCCTCGGTGAGCTTGCGCAGCACCTCGACCTCGGCCAGCACCAGGCCGCCCGCGTAGTGCGGCAGCTTCTTGGCCACGTCGTACACCGAGGCCTGCTTGCGGTGCACCACGCCGAAGCCGTCGGAGACGAAGGCGCCCCCGCTGCCGACCAGGGCGGCCAGGTCCTCGGCAAGCGACTCGCGCTCGGCGGCGTCCTTGCTGGTCTCGCGCGGGTCGAACCGGATGTTCTCCAGCAGGGCCACGCCACCGTCGGTCAGCGCGCCGACCACGGCCTTGGCGGACTCGCCCACCACGTCGGCGGCCAGCGCCACCTCGGTGCCCAGCAGCTCGCCCAGCCGGGCGGCCACCGGGGCCAGCGAGAACTTCGGGTCCGGCTCGCCCTTGGGGCGGCCCAGGTGCGCGGTCACGACCACGCGGGCGCCCGCCTCGGTGAGCCTGCGCAGCGTGGGCACCGAGGCGCGCACGCGGCCGTCGTCGGTGATCGTCTCGCCGTCGAGGGGGACGTTCAGGTCGGCGCGCACCAGGACGCGCCGACCTGCGACACCCTCGGCGAGCAAGTCGTCGAGGTTCTTCACGGTGACGTCCTCAGAGCTTGGAAGCGACGAGGGCGACCAGGTCCGCGAGGCGGTTGGAGTAGCCCCACTCGTTGTCGTACCAGCCCACGACCTTGACCTGGTTGCCGATGACCTTGGTCAGCGGGGCGTCGTAGATGCAGGACGCCGGGTCGGTGACGATGTCCGAGGACACGATCGGGTCGGTGTTGTAGCGCAGGTACTTGCCCAGCGGGCCGTCGGCGGCGGCCTTGTAGGCGGCGTTGACCTCGTCCACGGTGACCTCGCGGCCCACGGTGACGGTCAGGTCGGTGGCCGAGCCGGTGGGCACGGGCACGCGCAGCGCGTAGCCGTCCAGCTTGCCCTTGAGCTCGGGCAGCACCAGGCCGATGGCCTTGGCGGCACCGGTGCTGGTGGGCACGATGTTCAGCGCGGCGGCGCGGGAGCGGCGCAGGTCCTTGTGCGGTGCGTCCTGCAGGTTCTGGTCCTGGGTGTACGCGTGGATCGTGGTCATCAGACCGCGCTCGATGGTGAACGCGTCGTGCAGCACCTTCGCCAGCGGGGCAAGGCAGTTGGTGGTGCAGGAGGCGTTGGAGATCACCGTCTGCGAGCCGTCGTACTTGTCGTCGTTGGCGCCGAGCACCACGGTCAGGTCCTCGCCCTTGGCGGGCGCGGAGATGATGACCTTCTTGGCCCCGCCCTCGTCCACGTGCTTGCGCGCGGCGGAGGCGTCGGTGAAGAAGCCGGTGGACTCGACCACGACGTCCACGCCGAGGTCCTTCCAGGGCAGCTTGCCCGGGTCGCGCTCGGCCAGCGCCTTGATGGTCTTGCCATCCACGCTGATGCCCTCGTCGGTCACCGCGACCTCGCCGTCCAGGCGGCCGAGGATGCTGTCGTACTTGAGGAGGTGCGCCATCGTGGCGACGTCGCCCAGGTCGTTGAAGGCGACGATCTCGATGTCGTGCCCGCTGGCCTGGACCGCTCGCCAGAAGTTGCGGCCGATACGACCGAACCCGTTGACACCTACGCGAACCGTCACGGTGTGTCTCCTCCGACTCTCGACGGTGTGTGATTGAGGCGACGCTGCCTTCCCGGCAACCCTAGCGTTACGAAGCCGCGCAGGTCACAGGGGCCGCCGAGAATCTGTATCGTGACAGTCGAGGTTGCTCCGAACGGAGCACGCCTGGCAGAGCATTGGTCCAGACCATAGCGGGTTTTCCTTGTGTGTCAGGCGACTCCGCGAGCGGTGAGCAGCTCGCCGACCCGCTCGCGGACGGCCGGGGTGTCTAGACCACGTACCGAAACAGTGGTACGGCGCCGCAACACGTCGTCAACGTCACATGCCCACTCGTGTTCCACGGCGTGCACGGCCTGCGCCCAGATGTCGGGGCCGTCCGGGTGGATGCGGTCCAGCAGCCGGGGGTCGGCCGCGGCCAGGGCCAGCACCTCGTTGCCCGCGGTGCCGTAGTGCGTTGCCAGGTGCGCGGCCACGTCCTGGGGCAGTTCGGGCAGCTCGGCGAGCAGCCCACGGGTGACGTTCTCCGGCAGGGCCGCACCCGGCAGCGGGGCGGGCGGGCCGTCCAGGGGCTTGGTGTGCGGGCCGCCGAGCCGGTCGGCCACGTGGCCCAGCACCTGGGTGCCGATCTTGCGGAAGGTGGTCCACTTGCCGCCAGCCACGCTGATCACCCCGCCGGAGCCCACCGTGATCACGGTCTCCCGCTTGGCGTTCTTGGTCTCCCCCGGCCCGCCGGGCAGCACCCGCAGACCGGCGAAGGAGTACGCCAGCTTCGCGCGGTCCAGGGCCTGGGCCTGGATGCCCAGCCCGGCCTCGCCCAGGATCTGGTCCACGTCGGCCTCGGTGCAGGCCACCTGCGCCGGGTCGCCCTCGTAGGCCTCGTCGGTGGTGCCCAGCAGCAGCTGGCCCTCCCACGGGATCGCGAAGGACACCCGCACGTCGTCGATGGGCGTGGTCACCGCGGCCCGCCAGGGCTGCTCGGTACGCAGCACCAGGTGCGAGCCCTTGGACAGCCGGATGCTCGGCGCCGCGTGCGGGTTCTCCAGCCGCCGCAGGTGGTCCAGCCACGGGCCGGTGGCGTTGACGACCACCTTGGCGTCCAGGCCGAACTCGGTGCCGTCCAGCAGGTCGCGCAGCTCCAGCCCACTGACCCGGCCGCCCAGCCTGCGGAAGCCGGTGACCTCGGCGTGGTTGACCAGCACGGCTCCGCACTCGGCCGCGGCGCGCGCGGCGGTGACGGCCATCCGGCTGTCGTTCATCTGGTGGTCGTAGTACATGGCGCAGCCGCGCAGCCCCTCGGTGCGCAGCGCGGGCACCATCTCCAGGGACTTGGCCGCCGACAGCAGCTTGCCGGTGCCGTCGCCGAAGCCGGACAGCGCGGAGTAGAGCAGCACGCCCGCGCCCAGCTTGAGCCGGGAGTGCGGGCCGTCGCGGAACACCGGCACCAGGAAGGGCAGCGGCCGGACCAGGTGCGGGGCCAGCCTGTCGCCCAGCGCGCGCCGCTCGGAGTGGTTCTCGTGCACCAGGCGCACGTCGCCCATGGCCAGGTAGCGCAGGCCGCCGTGCACCAGCTTCGAGGAGGCGCTGGACGTGCCGCCCGCGAAGTCCCCGCGCTCCACCAGCGCCACCCGCAGCCCGGAGCGGGCCGCCGCCCAGGCGGTGGCGATGCCCAGGATGCCGCCGCCGACCACGGCCAGGTCGAAGCTGCCGCGCGCCAGGCGCTGCCGGGTCGCGGCGCGCTGGTCGGAGACGTTCATGTCGTTGCTCATTCGTCGTCCTCGTCAATCCAGTCCATGGTCCGGGCAACGGCCTTGCGCCACTTGCGGTAGCCCTTGTCCCGGATCGAGGACTCCATGGCGGGCAGCCACTCGGCGGCCTTGTGCCAGTTGTCCCGGAGCTTGTCGGTGCCCTCCCAGAACCCCACGGCGATGCCCGCCGCGTACGCCGCGCCGAGGCAGGTCGTCTCGGCGATGATCGGCCGCACGACGGGCGCGTCGAGCACGTCGGACAGGGTCTGCATGAGCAGGTTGTTGGCGGTCATGCCGCCGTCCACCTTCAGCGTGGTCAGCTCCACGCCGGAGTCGGCGTTCATCGCGTCGACCACCTCGCGGGTCTGCCAGGCGGTGGCCTCCAGCACGGCACGGGCCAGGTGGCCCTTGGTGATGTAGCCGGTCAGGCCCGCGATCACGCCGCGCGCGTCGCTGCGCCAGTGCGGGGCGAACAGCCCGGCGAAGGCCGGTACGAAGTAGCAGCCGCCGTTGTCCGACACGGTGCGCGCCAGGGTCTCGATCTCCGGCGCGCTGGCGATCAGCTCCACGTTGTCGCGGAACCACTGCACCAGTGAGCCGGTGACCGCGATGGCGCCCTCCAGGGCGTACCGGGCGGGCTGGTCGCCGATCTTGTAGCCCACCGTGGTGAGCAGCCCGTTCCGCGAGGCGACGGGCTGCTCCCCGGTGTTGAGCAACAGGAAGCTGCCGGTGCCGTAGGTGCACTTGCCCTCACCGGGCTCGAAGCAGGTCTGGCCGAACAGGGCCGCCTGCTGGTCGCCCAGCGCGGAGGCCACCGGCAGGCCGGACAGGGTGCCGCGGGCGGTGCCGTAGACCTCGGCCGAGGAGCGGATCTCCGGCAGCATCGCGCGCGGGATGCCGAACTCCCGCAACAGGTCCGCGTCCCAGTCCAGGGTGCGCAGGTTCATCAGCATGGTGCGGCTGGCGTTGGTCACGTCGGTGACGTGGTTGCCGGTGAGCTTCCAGATCAGCCAGGTGTCCATGGTGCCGAACAGGACCTCACCGCGTTCGGCGCGCTCGCGCACCCCCGGCACGGTGTCCAGCAGCCAGCGCGCCTTGGGCCCGGCGAAGTAGGTGGCCAGCGGCAGGCCGCACTGCTCGCGGAACCGGTCCTGGCCCTGCTCCCCGCCCAGCTCGCGGACCAGCGCGTCGGTGCGGGTGTCCTGCCAGACGATGGCGTTGTGCACCGGCTTGCCGGTCTCGGCGTCCCACAGCACGGTGGTCTCGCGCTGGTTGGTGATGCCGATGGCGGCCAGTTCGTGCACGGTGATCGACAGCTTGCTCAGCGCCCCGTGCACCACGTCCAGCACGTTGGCCCAGATCTCCTCGGCGTCGTGCTCCACCCAGCCGGGCCGGGGAAAGATCTGCCGGTGTTCCTTCTGCGCCACCGAGACGATGCTGCCGCCCTGGTCGAACACGATGCAGCGGGAGGAGGTCGTGCCCTGGTCGATGGCGGCGATGTACGAACTCATCGCCGCACCTCGCTGGCGCTCGGTGCAGCGCTTCGCGCCGACCCTGTGTTGAATGATTCACTCGCAAGCTCGCTCATGTGCGAGTCCTCTCAGAAGACGGCGATGTCGACGAGACCGGCGGCGGCGCCACCGAGCAGCGGTCCGAGCACGGGGATCCAGGCGTAGCCCCAGTCCGAGCCGCCCTTGCCGGGGATGGGCAGCACGGCGTGCGCGATGCGCGGGCCCAGGTCGCGCACCGGGTTGATGGCGTAACCGGTGGGGCCGCCCAGGGACAGGCCGATGCCGACCACGAGCAGGGCGACGACCAGCACGCCCGTGCCGGACACGGCCAGGCCCTTGGTCTGCCCGGTGGCCAGGATGACGAAGACCAGCACGAAGGTGGCGATGACCTCGGTGATCAGGTTCTGCGCGGTGTTGCGGATCTCCGGGCCGGTGGAGAACACGCCGAGCACCTGGCCGTTGTGCGCGCGGAACTGGCCCAGGTAGGTCAGCCAGCACAGCACCGCGCCGAGGAAGGCGCCGATCAGCTGCGCCGACAGGTAGAGCGGCACCTTGGACCACTCGCCGGTCTGGATCGCGATGCCCAGGGTGACGGCGGGGTTGAGGTGGGCGCCGGACAGCGGGGCGCTGGCGTAGGCCCCGGCGAGCACGGCGAGGCCCCAGCCGAAGGTGATGGCCAGCCAGCCCGCGTCGCGGGCCTTGGACTTGGCCAGCGTGACGGCGGCGCACACGCCGTTGCCGAGCAGCACCAGCAGTGTGGTGCCGATCAGCTCACCGAAGAAGATCGTCTTGTCCGTCATCGGCCTCTCCCTTGAGGCGGCGCACCCAGATCCGCGAATGTCGTTCGACATTGTCGTACGCCTTGCGCGGAAACGTAGGTTTTCAGCCCGGAGGCTGTCAACCACGACTTCACCGCGTCACCACGGGATCGCGCCGAGTTCGCGGGAGATCGCCCGCGCCGCCTCACGCACGTAGGACACCTGCTCGGCCAACGGAACCCGCTCGGCGTCGCACAGCCGCTCCACCGGTCCGGAGATGCCGATCGCGCCGACCACCAGCCCGCTGCGGTCGCGGATCGCGGCGGCCAGCGAGACCTCACCCTCGACCAGTTCCTCCAGGTCGGCGGCCCAGCCCCGGCTCGCGGTGGCCTCAAGGTCGGCGCGCAGCGCGGCGGGCTCGGTCAGCGTGGCCGCGGTGTAGCCGGTGAGCTCCCCCGCGAGCAGCTCGTCGGTGGCGTAGGAGTTGGCCGCCAGCAGGGCCTTGCCCAGCGCCGAGGCGTGCGCGGGCAGCAGGGCGCCGACCTCCAGGGCCTGGCGGCTGTTGTCCGGCCGGAACACGTGGTGCACCACCAGCACGTTGCCCTCGTGCAGGGTGCCGATGCGCACGCTCTCCCTGCTGCGGCCCGCCAGCGAGTCCGACCAGTTCAGCGCCCTGGTGCGCAGCTCGTTGCCGTCCAGGTAGCTGCTGCCGATGTGGAACAGCGCGGCGCCCAGCTGGTACTTGCCGGTCGGCTCGTGCTGCTCCACGAAGCCCACGTGTTGCAGGGTGCGCAGGATGCCGTGCACGGTGGGTTTGGGCATGCCGAGGGTGGCGGCCAGCTCGGCGACGCCCATCCGCCGGGACGGCCCGGCCAGCAGTCGCAGGATCGCCGCCGCGCGCTCGACGGACTGGATCAGTCCAGGCATGACCGCACTGTACTCCCGTTCG
Organism: Kutzneria viridogrisea DSM 43870; assembly: GCF_000525635.1. Lineage (NCBI taxonomy): Bacteria > Bacillati > Actinomycetota > Actinomycetes > Pseudonocardiales > Pseudonocardiaceae > Kutzneria > Kutzneria viridogrisea. The sequence continues at coordinate 3,079,772 of NZ_CP007155.1, read as the reverse complement.
ACAATGTCGAACTAGTGCAGGGCCTCCACCATCAGGTCCAGGTGCCCGCAGTGCTGGGCCGTCTCCCGGATCATGTGGTTGAGCGCGTAGCGCAGGGTGAACGGTCCCTCCGGCGGGGCCTTGGCCAGGTCGTCCAGGCCCGCCGCGGCCACGACCTCACGCGAGGCCGCGCACTCGGCGAGGTAGGCCGGAACGGCCTTGGCCAGCGTGTCCTGTTCGGACAGTTCGAAGCCGTCGTACGGCTCGCCCTCCGGCCAGGGCGGGGTGGCCCCGTTGGCCGCGAAGTCCACGCTGAACCACCAGCGCTCCACGGCGGTCAGGTGCTTGACCAGCCCCAGCGGGGTCATCGCGGAGCTGGGCACCGGCCTGCTGCGGGCCTGCTCCTCGGTGAGCCCGTCGACCTTGGCCACCACCGTCGCGCGCAGGCTGTCCAGCAACTGCGACAGGGTCTCCCGCTCGGTGCCCACCTGGGTCACGTCCATGATCGGCAGCCTAACCGCGCAATTGCACTTGTCACTCAGTGCCGTCACCAAGTACATCAACTCCGTGTTCAGCAAACCGCACCTGGACCCCAGCGAGGACGACAACCGCCGGGTCCGCGCCGCACTCAGCCACCTGCGGGCCCGATGAGGGACCTGCGCGCGATCGGGCCGTACCCCGGCGAACTCGTGGTGCTGCGCCCCTGGCTGCTCGCGGATCTCGACGCCGTGCGGCAGGCCGCCGAGGACCCGTACATCCCGCAGATCACCACCGTGCCCGCCGTGTTCAGCGCGGAAGCCGGTGCGGCGTGGCTGCACCGGCAGTGGGACAAGGCCCGCGCGGGGCGGGGTTGCCCGCTCGCGGTGGTGGACCGGGCTGGGGGCCGCGCCGTGGGCATGGCGATCCTGGACCAGATCGACTGGGCGCGCGGCACGGCCTCGGTCGGCTACTGGCTGGTGCCCGCCGCACGCGGTCGCGGTCTGGTCAAGGCGGCGGTCGCGGTGCTGCTGCACGTGGCGGGCGAGCTCGGGCTGCGCCAGGTGTGGGCTCAGGTCGAACCGGGGAACACGGCCTCGCTGGCGGTGTGCCGCGCGCTGGGGTTCACCGAGGAGGGGTTGACGCCGGGCGGGTTTCAGGGCCGCGACGTGCTCAGGTTGTCCCGCTCAACGGGACTCGACAACCGCTGAGCGGGACTCGGCTGCGGCTGGGCGGGACTCGCGGGTCAGCGGCCGAAGGACACGCCGCCGTGGATGGTGTGGGCCTGCACGCCCTTGTTGTCCCCGGTGATGTGGTTGTTGACCACGCCGACCTCGGCCACCTGCGGCTCCACCAGCGGCTGGGCCGGGTCGCCGTCGACCATGCGGGCCAGGGACTGCACGTCGAACCCGGGCACGGCCACCCAGGCCGCGACCTCGTACTCCTTGTTGCTGACCCGGACAGGTGCGAACTCGGTGCGGCGCACCCGCTGCGTGTAGTCCCCGCCGAACACCGTGCGGAACACGTAGTCGGACAGGATCAGGCCCGAGGTCAGCGAGCCGTCCGGGCGCTCGTCGGAGCAGCGGCGCACCACGCCCTTGAACACCTGGGCGTCCAGCAGCCTGCCCCGGGAGATGTTGGCCTGGTAGAAGCCCGGTTCCGCGGGCAGCGGCCCGATCTCCACGGCGATGCGCATGCGCACCTCCGGCTTCTGCCAGCGGTTGTGCTCGGCGGCCAGTTCGTCGAGGTGCCTGCTCAGGTCCACCACGGCCCCCAGCAGCGCGCTGGGGAAGGCCAGCAGCCAGCCGTCCCCGGTGTACTGGCGGTCGATGACGGCAGCCTCACCGATGCCGACCCGCTCCAGGGCGGCGACCAGCAGTCTGCTGAGGACCTTGGGCAGTTCGGCCAGGTGGTGTGCTGGTGTGCGCGCGGACTCGATCAGATCGATGCCCAGGAGTACCCGGAACTCCGCGACTGGCTCCATCGAAACCTCCGAACGGGTGACCGGTTGTCAGGTGGAGTCTGAATCGCCTCCTGCTACCGGGTCTCCCGCATTTCCGGGAAACCGATCACCTGCCTGGACGCCAATCCGGGTCGTCGAGTCTGCGTTCCAGCAACTCCGGGTCAGGTAACAGGTACTGGCACCGCCTGGTGCGCAGCAGACCGTCCGCGCGCAACTGCTTGAGCGCCAGGTCCACGGTCTTGGCCGAGGCGGTGACCGACTGCGCCAGCTCCAACTGGGTCAGCCCGCTCACCTGCAACCCGCGCTCCACCCGCTCGCCGAAGACCCTGGCCAGGTCGAGCAGTTGCCTGGCGACCCGGACCGGCGCCTCCATCGAGGCGAGCCGCTCCTGGCGGCGGTCGGCCAGCAGCAACCGCTTCTGCAACAGGGCATTGACGAAGCGCAGCACCTCGGAGCCGTCGGTCAGCATGTTCTTGAAGGTCCGCGCGTCCACGTGCGTGGCCGTGCCCGCGGTGCGGGCCACCACGTTCGCGCTGCGCCGCCGCTCCCACACCACGCCCAGCTCGCCCAGCACGTCGCCGGGCCCGTAGAAGCCGAGGATCGAGTCGGCCCCGTTCTGGCCGTGCAGCACGACCTTCACCGAACCCGACTCGATCAGCAGCACCTCGTCGCTGGCTGTGCCCGCCGTGCACAGGAAGTCCCCACGCCGGAACTGCCTCAGGTGACCGGCCCTGCGGAACCGCTCCCGAATCCGATCGACCAACTGTTCATCGACGGGCATCTCGTCTCACCGCTCCCGGCCCCCGACACGAGCAGGACAACAGGTCATCGTCGTAGCCTGCCCCATTCGGCCGCAAGGCGGGCGCGGGCATGCCTAGGCGTCGGCTTCCTCCGCCTCCAGCATGTCCGGTGTCACCGCCGACTCGGTGTCGGGCAGCCCCAGCTCGTGCGCCCGCTTGTCGGCCATCGCCAGCAGGCGGCGGATCCGTCCGGCCACCGCGTCCTTGGTCATCGGCGGCTCGGACAGCTGGCCCAGCTCCTCCAGCGAGGCCTGCCGGTTGCTCAGCCGCAGGTTGCCCGCGGTGACCAGGTGGTCGGGCGCGGTCGGGCCGAGGATCTCCAGCGCACGCGCCACCCTGGCCGCGGCGGCCACCGCGGCCCGCGCGGAGCGGCGCAGGTTGGCGTCGTCGAAGTTGGCCAGCCGGTTGGCGGTGGCCCGCACCTCGCGGCGCATTCGCCGCTCCTCCCAGGCCATCACGCTGTCGTGCGCGCCGAGCCTGGTCAGCAGCGCGCCGATGGCGTCCCCGTCGCGCACCACCACCCGGTCCGCGCCGCGCACCTCGCGGGACTTCGCCTGGATGCCCATGCGCCGGGCCGCGCCGACCAGTGCCAGCGCCGCCTCCGGGCCGGGGCAGGTCACCTCCAGCGCACTGGACCGGCCCGGCTCGGTCAGCGAGCCGTGCGCGAGGAACGCCCCGCGCCAGGCCGCCTCCGAGTCGCAGGTGCCGCCGGAGACCACCGGGGCGGGCAGCCCGCGCACCGGGCGGCCGCGCGGGTCGAGCAGGCCGGTCTGGCGGGCCAGGCCCTCGCCGTCCTTGACCACGCGGACCACCCACCGGGTGCCCTTGCGCAGCCCGCCGGAGGTGATCACGTGCACGTCCGAGTGGTGGCCGAACAGGTCGTGGATCTCCTTGCGCAGTCGGCGCGCGGCCGATCCGGTGTCCAGCTCGGCCTCGACGACCACCCGCCCGGCCACGATGTGCAGGCCCCCAGCGAAGCGCAGCACCGAGGACACCTCGGCGCGACGGCAGCACGTCTTGGCCACGGCCAAGCGGCTCAGCTCGTCCTTCACCGCGCCGGTCATCGCCACGGGCGTTCTCCTCCTGTTTGCTCAGACTCTCTGGTCGTGCTGCGGGTGGTACCGCAGCGCGTCGCGCAGGCTCACCGCCAGCGCGGCGGGGTCGTGCCGGTCCGGCCGCCCACCCGCCGTGATGGTGGCCAGGTGCGCGACCGCACCCAGTGACGCCGCGGCGGTGCGCAGCCGTTCCGGGGTGGGCACCGAGTCCACGTCCGCGACGACGGCGTCCACGCGCAGCCTCGGTGCGTGCTGGCAGAGTACGTCCAAGTGCCGTTCGGGTGAGAAACCGGCTGTCTCACCTGGTTGGGGGACAAGATTGAGCACGACCACCTTGGATGCGGTAGTGCTCACCAACGCCTCGTGCAACTCCGGCACCAGCAGGTGCGGCAGCACGCTGGTGAACCAGGACCCCGGTCCGAGCAGCACCACGTCCGCGCCCAGCACCGCCTCCACCGCCTGCGGGCAGGCCTTCGGCGGGGCGGAACGCCCCCCGTTCGGATGACCGTTGCCGTTGGTCAGCCCGTTGTACAGGCGGATCCGCCGCACCTGGCCGGGTGTGGTGGCCACCGCCACCTGGCCCCGGATGCGCCGCACCGCGCTGGCGTCCTCGTCCAGCCCGGTGACCTCGGCCTCGATGTCCAGCGGCTCGTTGCACATCGGCAGCACCCTGCCCCGCACCCCGAGCAGCCTGGCCACCTCCTCCAGTGCCAGCACCGGATCGCCGAGCACCTCCAGCAGGCCCGCGATGAGCAGGTTGCCCACCGCGTGCCCGGCCAGCGCCCCGCTGCCGCCGAAGCGGTGCTGGAACACGGTGCTCCACAGCTGGCCGCCGTCGTCCTCGGCGGCCAACGCGGCCAGTGCCTTGCGCAGGTCCCCTGGCGGCAGCAGGCCCAGCTCGCGGCGCATGCGGCCGGAGGAACCGCCGTCGTCGGCCACGGTCACCACGGCGGTCACGTCATCGGTGAGCAGGCGCAGGGCACGCAGGGTGGCCTGCAACCCGTGGCCACCGCCGAGGGCGACCACCCGCAGCGGTCGGTCGTGCACACCGGTCGGCTGCACGGGGATCATTCCCGCCCCAGATCCCGGTGCACGACCTTGACGGCCATGCCGTCCTCGGCGGCCAGCAGGGCGGACAGTTCCTCGGAGATCGCCACACTGCGGTGCTTACCACCGGTGCAGCCCACCGCCAAGGTCAGGTACCGCTTGCCCTCGCGCCGGTAGCCCGCGCCGATCAGCCGCAGCAGTTCGTGGTAGCGGTCCAGGAACTCCTCGGCCCCCTCCTGGCTGAGCACGTAGTTGCGCACGTCGGAGTCCAGGCCGGTCTGCTCGCGCAGCTCGGGGATCCAGAACGGGTTGGGCAGGAAGCGCACGTCCATCACCAGGTCGGCGTCCATCGGCAGGCCGTACTTGTAGCCGAAGGACAGCACGGTGACCCTGGTCCGCGCGCTGGTCTCGCTGCCGAAGCTGTCCTCGATCTTGGCCCGCAGCTGGTGCACCGACAGGGAGCTGGAGTCCAGCACCAGGTCGGCCTCCTCACGCAGCGGGGTGAGCAGCTGCCGCTCGGCGATGATGCCGTCGGCCAGCCTGCCGTCGCCCTGCATCGGGTGGCTGCGCCGCACCGCCTCGAACCGGCGCACCAGCACCTCGTCGGTGGCCTCCAGGAACAGCACGCGCGGCTTGTAGCCGCGGGCGTCCAGGTCCTTGATGATCGCGGCCAGGTCGTCGGTGAAGGCCCTGCTGCGCACGTCCATGACCACCGCCACGCGGGTGATCGCGCCGCGGGCCTGCGCGCCCAGCTCGACCATGGTGGAGATCAGCTCGGGCGGCAGGTTGTCCACCACGAACCAGCCCAGGTCCTCCAGGCACTTGGCCGCGGTGCTGCGACCGGCACCGGACAGACCGGTGACCACCGCGACCTCGATGCCGGACTTCTCGGCACCGGCTGATGTACTCACGTCTGAACCCCTTCTGGTTTCGCCAGGCTGGCGTGCACTGCCTCCGCGGTGCGCCGGCCGACGCCGGGCACCTCGCTGATCTCCTCGACGCTGGCCTGCCGCAGTTTGCGCAGCGAGCCGAAGTGCTTGAGCAGGGCGGCTTTGCGGGTCTGACCGAGCCCGGGCACCTCGTCCAGTGCCGAGGTGGTCATCCGCTGCGAGCGCTTCTGCCGGTGGTAGGAGATCGCGAACCGGTGAGCCTCGTCGCGAACCCGCTGCAACAGGTAGAGCGCCTCGCTGGTGCGCGGCAAGATCACCGGATCGGGTTCACCCGGGACCCAGACCTCCTCCAGCCGCTTGGCAAGGCCGATCACCGCGACATCGGTGACGCCCAGTTCGGCGAGCACGTCCGCGGCCACCGCGACCTGTGGGGCGCCGCCGTCCACCACCAGCAGGTTCGGCGGATAGGCGAAGCGGCGCGGCTTGCCGGTCTCCGGGTCGATGCCGGGCCGGTCGGTGTCGGTCTCCTGGGCCGTCTCGGCCTGATAGCGGGCGAAGCGGCGGCGCACGACCTCCGCGATCGAGCCCACGTCCCCGCCCTCGGCGCCCTCGCGGATGGCGAACCGGCGGTACTCGGACTTGCGGGCCAGCCCGTCCTCGAACACCACCAGCGAGGCCACCACGTCGGTGCCCTGCACGTGGCTGACGTCGGTGCACTCGATGCGCAGCGGCGCGCTGTCCAGGCCCAGCGCGTCCTGCAACTCCTGCAGGGCCGCCGAGCGCGCGGTCAGGTCACCGGCCCGGCGCAGCTTGTGCTGCGCGAAGGCCTCGGCCGCGTTGCGCTGCACCGTCTCCATCAGCGCGCGCTTGTCCCCGCGCTGCGGCACGCGCAGCTGCACCCTGGCGCCCCGCAGGCCGGACAGCCACTCCTCGATCGCCTCGTGGTCCTCGGGCAGCTCGGGCACCAGCACCTCGCGCGGCACCGGGCTGGCCGCGGCCTCGGTGTTGTCCGACAGCTCGGCCTGGTCCCCGTAGAACTGGCTGAGGAACTGGTCCACCAGCCCGCCGACGCCGGTCTCCTGCGCATCGACGCTCGAACCCGCAAGCGGTTCTTCGACCTTGTCGGTCACCCAGCCGCGCTGCCCGCGCACCCGCCCGCCGCGCACGTGGAAGACCTGCACGGACACCTCGAGCTCGTCCTCGGCGAAGGCCACCACGTCGGCGTCCGTGCCGTCGCCCAGCACCACCGCCTGCTTCTCCATGGCCTTGCGCAGCGCGCCCACGTCGTCGCGCAGCCGAGCGGCCCGCTCGAACTCCAGCTCCTCGGAGGCCGCCAGCATGTCCCGCTCCAGCCTGCGCACCATCGCGTCGGTGCGCCCGGCCAGGAACTCGCAGAAGTCCGCCACGATCGCGCGATGCTCGTCCGCGGACACCTTGCCCACGCAGGGCGCCGAGCACTTGCCGATGTAGCCCAGCAGGCAGGGGCGGCCGATCTGCCCGTGCCGCTTGAACACCCCCGCCGAGCAGGTCCGCGCCGGGAACACCCGCAGCAGCAGGTCCAGGGTCTCGCGGATCGCCCAGGCGTGCGCGTACGGCCCGAAGTAGCGCACACCCTTGCGGCGCGGCCCCCGGTAGACGTGCAGCCTCGGGTACTCCTCGTTCAGGGTCACCGCCAGCACCGGGTAGGACTTGTCGTCGCGGTAGCGGACGTTGAACCTCGGGTCGAACTCCTTGATCCAGGAGTACTCCAGCTGAAGCGCCTCGACCTCGGTGCCCACCACCGTCCACTCGACCCCGGCCGCGGTGGTCACCATCTGCCGGGTGCGCGGGTGCAGGGTGGACAGGTCGGCGAAGTACGAGGACAGCCTGCTGCGCAGGCTCTTCGCCTTGCCCACGTAGATCACCCGACGCGTCGCGTCGCGGAACTTGTAGACGCCCGGCGCGTCCGGGATCGTGCCAGTCGCTGGTCGGTAGGTAGACGGGTCCGCCACCTCACCAGCCTACGGGCGGGGTCCGACAACCCCAGGGGCCGGGCGGATCCTCCTCCGGTCGGCGGCATGAAGGTGCCCTTCGGGACGGTGGACGCCGCGAAGGGCACCTTCGGGACACGACGAGGTGGGCGAGCCGGAACCGCGTCGCACCGCCATGAAGGTGCCCCTTGAGACGCTCAACGCCGCGAAGGGCACCTTCGTGGCATCGCCGGGACGTGCCGCGAAAGGACCGTTCGCCGCGTTCAACGCAGTGAAAGCCACCTTCCGGCCGACGCGGTGGGTCGCCCGCGGAGTCAGGCGGCGACCACGTTGGCCCCGTCGACCTTGACCTGCACCGGGGTCAGGCCGGTGGTCGCGGGGCCCTTCTTGAGCGAGCCGGTGGCGGCGTCGAACTGACTGCCGTGACCGGGGCAGGTGATGGTGGCGCCCTGCGGCGGGCTGACGATGACCCCGGCGTGCGGGCAGGTCGCGTTGAACGCCTTGACCTCCCCGCTGGTGGGCTGGACGAGCAGCACACCGCCGGTGACCAGGCCGCCGCCGACGGGCACGTCGGCGACCTTGGCCAGGACGGTGCCGGGCGTGGCGGCGCCACCGGTGCCGGTGCCGCCACCGCCCGAGGTGCCACCGCCGCCTGAGGGCCCGCTGGAACAGGCGGTGGTGACGGCACCGCCTGCGACCAGCGCGGCCACCAGGCCGCAGATCGCCTGCCTGCGAGTGGGGTTGGTGACGGCCTCGGGCATGTTCACGCTGGTGCCTCCGTGCTCACGTGGTGGGAAAGCGCAGTTCACCATGTACCACGGACAGCCACCATCAGAGGTTCATCGGGAGTTGCTGGCAACTTGCCGTGCCACGGCGAGCACGGCGGTGAACGGGGGCAGCCAGTGCCTGCTGAACGAGGGGGCGTTGGCCCAGCGGACCCGGCCGTACGGGGTCATCGTGGGCGGCAGCAGGATGCTGTGCGGCGAGCGCACGAACCTGATCTGGGAGGGGCTGCGCAGCTGGGCGGGCAGCAGCGCGACCAACTCCGCGAGGAACAGCCAGTTCTCCTGCGGGCTGGGGATGACCAGTGTGGGCCCGGCCAGCATCCTGGCGCGCAGCTCGGCGAGCACGGCCGAACCGATCCTGGCGGGCATGACCAGGGCGGTGGTGGTGGGGCCCAGCGGCAGCAGCACCCCCTGCTCGGTCACGTTCACCCGCCAGCCGAGCATCCGGTAGTTGGCCACGACCTCGCCGACGGTCCGGCCGAAACTGTGGTCGGGCAGTTGCGCGTTCGCGTGCGCCGGCTTCATCGCCGGCTTCGTGGTGGTGGTCATGGCGCACGTCCTCCCGTGTCGGGCGGTCCGAGTGGTGGTGCCGTCCGGAGGTCGTTCCGGGCGGCTCCGCCTGCGGTTGGAGGGACAGGGTGCGCCGCCGGCCACCGGGTCACCACCCCCGAAGCGGATCGGTCCAATTCACCTGCTGCATGACATTCCCGGATCAAGCCCGGTCTGTTTCATGCATCAGGTGAATAGACAGGTCGCGACCAGCGATTACACTGTGAACACGCTCAGTGACGGGAGCGAGGCCATGGAACCGGTTGGGTTAAGGCAAGCCAGATCGGGTCGTGCATGCTCCTGTGGCGCTCTGCTCGCTGCGGACAACTCCGACCGGCTGTGCCACCGCTGCCGTCGAAACGCCCGGCAGGAGATCTTCGGCCCGCCACCGCTGCCGGACGGGTTCTGGGACCACCCCGTGCTGTCGGAGCCCTTCGCCGATCAGGACATGGGTGCGCTGATCGCAGCCTACCGGCACCACCCCGGTCATCCCCACCGCATCACCCAGGACCGGATGGCCAGCTGGCTGGGCATCAGTCAGGCGCAGTTGTCGCGGTACGAGAACGGGGAGAACCCGATCGACCGCATGGACCGGCTCAAGCACTTCGCCGAGGTGCTCGCCGTGCCCGCGGAACGACTGTGGTTCGACCGCAACGGCCCTCCCAGACCCCGAGGTCCAGAAAGCTCCACGGCCCCGGACGTGTTCCTCGCGTCCTGGGACGCGCTGAGCACTGCCCGGTCCGTCGAAGAGGTGACGAGGAGCGACTTGACACTCAGCAGACGAGCGGCGCTCACCGGGGCGGCCGCGGTGGCCGTCGGACCTTCCCTGGTCGAGCCGATGCAGCACTGGCTGACGCCGTTGCAGCCGCTGGCGAAGTGGGCACCGAGCGGGGCGGTCAGCGAGGACGAGCTGGCGGCCATGCGCACGGTGGCCGACGGGCTGCGCGGCTGGAGCAACGGCGGCGGCGCGGGCCTGGCCCGCAAGGCGGTTCTGGGCCAGCTCAACGAACTGTCCGAGCGGCTGCGCAGAGCACCCGACTCGCCCACCACGCAGCAGGCGTTCTTCGTCGGCGCGGACCTGGCCAAGATCGCCGCGGGCATGTCCTGGGACGCGGGGCTGCACGACTCGGCCCAGCGCTACTACGTGCTGGCCGTGCGCATGGCCAAGGCCAGCCGCAACGAGCCGTTCGGGGCGATGTGCCTTGCCTCGATGGCGCGGCAGATGTTCGACCTCGGGCGTCCCGAGGACGGGCTGGAACTGGTGCAGCTCGCGCAGTACGGCACACGGCGGGGAGCCACCCCGACCCTGCGCTCGGTGCTGCACACCCGCGAGGCGTGGGCCTACGCCCTGCTCGGGCGGGTGCAGGAGTTCCACCGGGCCGTGGGGCACGCCCAGGAGTGCTTCGCCGCACGCGACCGCGGCCAGGAGCCGCACTGGCTGGCCTCGTTCGACGAGGCGGAGATGGAAGGGGTGATCGGCGCCCGGCTACGGGACCTGGCCAAGCACGACCCCACGCAGGCCCCGCTCGCGGAACGGCACATCCGCCGCGCGCTCGCGCTGCGCCACCCGTCGCGGGTGCGCAACCGGGTGTTCGACGTGATCGGGCTGGCCCGCACGCGGTTGGCCACCGGCGAGCCGGAGGCGGCCTGCGAGCTGATCCAGTCCGTGCTGCCCACCGTCGCCCGGCTGCGCTCCGGCCGGGTGCGGCGCAAGCTGCAGGACTTCGTGACCGAGTCGGCCCACTACCGGCAACTGCACGCCGTGCGCGAGGTGCAGGACGCGATCCGGGTCATCCGCAGCGCCTGAGTCAAGGGGCTGTTCGCTGCCTGTGGACAATCACGCGGTTGTCCACAGGCAGCGGCATTTCGTGATCCGCTCGGGGTGGGGGCGGGTAGACTGGAATCGGGGTCGCCCCCCAGGGAGTGGCGGGGGCTGGAGTGGTTAGTTCGCGGTGCTGGACTGCTTCCGCAGGCCGCGCAGCTCGCGGATGGCGGCCACGGCGCGGTCCCGGTCGGTGGCCTGCACGGCCATCACCGACACGTACTCGTCGGCGGGCAGGTCCAGCCGGGCCCAGGCCGCGCCGTCCGGGAAGCTGATCCCGTCCACCTGGTCCCAGGAGTACCAGGTGGCCCCGAGCAGGTTGCGCACCTCGATGCCCTCGGCGTTGGCGCGCACCCTCGGCCGGGTCAGCAGCAGCACCCCGCAGGCCAGCAGCACCCCGACCAGCGCCATGGCGATCTGGTCGGAGGTGCCGAAGTAGGCCCCGGTCGGGGTGTTGCGCAGCAGCACGGCGATCACCACGAACAGCACGACCAGCAGCGCGGCCAGCGGGATGGCGACGAGGCGCACCTTGTGCGGGCGGAAGGTGCTCACTCGAAGCCCCGCTCGGTCCACGGCCGCTGGATGGAGCGCAGCGCCAGTGCGGCGTCCAGCGCGGCCACGCAGGCCTCGAAACCCTTGTCCTCCACCGAGTCGGGCAGGCCACAGCGGTCGAGGGCCTGCTGCTCGGTGTCGCAGGTGAGCACCCCGTTGCCGATCGGGGTGGACTCGTCCAGCGAGACCCGGGTCAGCCCGGAGGTCAGCGCGTCGCACACGTACTCGAAGTGCGGGGTGCCGCCGCGGATGACCACGCCCAGCGCGACCACGGCGTCATGGTGCTTGGCCAGCGCCTGGGCGATGACCGGCAGCTCAACCGCCCCGGCCACGCGCACCACGGTCGGCTCCTTGACCCGCGCCTGCTCGGCGGCGGCCACGGCGCGCTCCAGCAGGTTGTCGGTGATCCTCGCGTGCCACCGCGTCGCCACGATGCCCAGTCGCAGGTCCTCGCACCACTGCGGGACCTCGATGGCCGGGCGCCCCGAGCCGCTCATCCTTGAACCTCGCTGTCCGATCCGCTGGCCTCGTACTGCTCCAGGTGGTGCAGGTCGTGGCCCATCCGGTCCCGCTTGGTCCGCAGGTAGCGCAGGTTCTCCGGGTTCGGCCACACCGGCAGCGGAACCCTATCGACCACCTTCAGGCCGTAACCCTCCAGGCCCACCCTCTTGTCCGGGTTGTTGGTCAGCAGCCGCATCGACTTGATGCCCAGGTCGCACAGGATCTGCGCGCCCATGCCGTAGTCGCGGGCGTCGGCGGGCAGGCCCTGGGCCAGGTTGGCGTCCACCGTGTCCGCCCCGCTGTCCTGCAACTGGTACGCCTGCAGCTTGTGCAGCAGGCCGATGCCCCGGCCCTCGTGACCGCGCATGTACAGCACCACGCCGCGGCCCTCGGCGGCCACGGCCTCCAGCGCGGCGTCCAGCTGCGGGCCGCAGTCGCAGCGCAGCGAGCCGAACACGTCCCCGGTCAGGCACTCGGAGTGCACGCGGACCAGCACGTCCTCCCCGTCGGACAGGTCCCCGTAGACCAGGGCCACGTGCTCGATGCCGTCCAGGGTGGAGTCGTAGCCCACGGCGGTGAAGTCCCCGTGCGCGGTGGGGATGCGCGCGTCGGCGACCCGCACCACGTGCTTCTCCTTGCGCCTGCGGTAGGCGATCAGGTCCGCGATGGTGATCATCCGCAGGTCGTGTTCCTCGGCGAAGACCATCAGCTCGTCGCGGCGGGCCATGTCGCCCTCGTCCTTCTGGCTGACGATCTCGCACAGCACGCCCGCGGGCGACAGACCGGCCAGCCGGGACAGGTCCACGGCGGCCTCGGTGTGCCCGGCCCTGCGCAGCACCCCGCCGGACCGCGCGCGCAGCGGCACCACGTGACCGGGCCTGGTGAACTGCTCGGGGGTGGACCCCGGGTCGGCCAGCAACCGGATGGTGCGGGCCCGGTCGGCGGCGGAGATGCCGGTGCTCACGCCCTGCTTGGCGTCCACGGTCACGGTGTAGGCGGTGCCGCGCTGGTCCTGGTTGGTGTGGAACATCGGCGGCAGGTCCAGCCGGTCGCAGTCCTGCTCGGTCAGCGACACGCAGATGTAGCCGGAGGTGTAGCGCACCATGAAGGCGATCAGCTCGGGCGTGGCCTTCTCCGCGGCGAAGATCAGGTCGCCCTCGTTCTCGCGGTCCTCGTCGTCCACGACGACCACCGGGCGCCCCGCCGCGATGTCGGCGATGGCCAGGTCGATCACGGACAGGTCGGTGCTCGGGTTCGTGATCAACGGGACTCCTCCTTGAGCGCGGCCAGGTGCGGGGTCGCCAGCCGCTCCACGTACTTCGCCAGCACGTCGACCTCCAGGTTGACCAGGTCACCGGGCTCGCGGCGGCCCAGCGTGGTCAACTCCAGCGTGGTCGGGATGAGCGCCACGCTGAAGAAGTCCTCCCCGGCCTCGACCACGGTCAGCGAGACGCCGTCCACGGTGATCGAGCCCTTCTCCACCAGGTAGCGCGACAGCCTGGCCGGGATGCCGAACCTGGTCAGCCCGACCTCGTCCCGGGACAGGAACACGCCGACCCCGTCCACGTGGCCCTGCACGATGTGCCCGCCCAGCCGCTGGCCCGCGGCCATCGCGCGCTCCAGGTTGACCCGGTCACCCTCGTGGATCTTGTCCAGGCTGGACCGCTGCAGGGTCTCGTTGACCACGTCGGTGGTGAACTGCCCCTCGCCGGAGGTCACCACCGTCAGGCACACGCCGTTGACGGAGATCGAGTCGCCGTGCCTGGCGTCGGAGGTCACCAGCGGACCCCGCACGGTCAGGCGGGCAGCGTTGGGCAGCTGCTCCACGGCGACGATCTCGCCCAGTTCCTCGACGATCCCGGTGAACACGACGGGCTCCCTACCTACTCCTCGGCCGGCACTGCGGAGATCCGCACGTCGGGTCCGCTCATGGTGACTTCTTCAACGCTCCAGTGCAGCGCCTGGGTGATGGTCGACACTCCCGCGTCGGCCAGCGCCACAGGCCCGGCCCCGAGCAGCTTGGGCGCAATGTAGACCAGCGCGCGGTCCACCCGCCTGGACTTCAGGAAACCCCCGGCCAGCCTGGGCCCGCCCTCCAGCAGGACGTCCACCACGCCGCGGGCGGCCAGCTCCGCGAGCACCTCGTCCGGGTCGTTCGTGCGCAGGTGCACGGTCGGCGCGCTGTCGTCCAGCACGCGAGCCGCGGGCGGCAGGTCCCCGGTGCCGACCACCACGCGCAGCGGCTGGCGCTCGGCGGGCGAGCCGTCCTCGGCGCGGGCGGTCAGCTGCGGGTCGTCGGCGAGCACCGTGCCGCGACCGGCCACGATGGCGTCCACCTGGCGGCGCAGCAGGTGCACCTGCGCGCGGGAGTCCGCCGAGCTGATCCACCGGCTGGTGCCGTCGGCGGCGGCGACCCGCCCGTCCAGGCTCGCCGCGTACTTCCACGTGACGTGCGGGCGGCCGGTCCGCGCGTAGTGCAGCCACGCGCGCAGCGGTCCTCGTTCCACGTCCTGCGCCAACAACCCCTGGCGCACGGTGATTCCCGCGGCGCGCAGCAGCTCGGCGCCACCGGCCGCCTTCGGGTTCGGGTCGGCGGTGGCGAACACGACCTCGGCCACACCCGCCTCGATCAGTGCCAGCGCGCAGGGCCCGGTCCTGCCCTGGTGCGCGCAGGGTTCGAGGGTCACCACGGCCGTGCCGCCGCGGGCCCGCTCCCCCGCCTCGGCCAGCGCCACGACCTCGGCGTGCGGCCCGCCCGGTGGCCGCGTGGCGCCCACCCCGACCAGCTGGCCCGCCGCGTCGAGCAGGGCTGCGCCCACCGGCGGGTTCGGGCTGGTCGTGCCCCGTACCCGCTCGCTGGCCGCGATCGCGGCCCGCATCGCCGCCTCGATCATCGCGTGCGGTGCTTCGCCGCCTGCGCGCGCAGCGCCTCGACAGCCTTGCCCGGGTCCTGCGCCCCGTAGACCGCCGAGCCCGCCACGAAGCAGTCCACACCGGCCTCGGCCGCCTGCTCGATCGTGTCGGCGTTGATGCCGCCGTCGATCTCCACCACCAGGGTCAGGTGCCCGGTGTCCACCAGCCTGCGCGCGGTGCGCACCTTGTCCAGCACCTCCGGCATGAACGACTGCCCGCCGAAGCCCGGTTCCACCGACATCACCAGCAGCGTGTCGTAGTGCCTGAGCACCTCGGTGTAGGGCTCCAGCGGGGTGCCCGGCTTGATCGACAGCCCGGCCTTGGCCCCGGCGGCCCGCAGGTCCCTGGCGATCCTGACCGGGTCGGCCGCCGCCTCCACGTGCACCGTGACGTTGTAGGCGCCCGCCTCGGCGTAGCCCACCGCCCAGCGGTCCGGGTCATCGATCATCAGGTGGCAGTCCAGCGGGATGTCGGTCGCCTTGAGCAGCGACTGCACCACCGGCAACCCCAGGGTCAGGTTCGGCACGAAGTGCGCGTCCATGACGTCCACGTGCAGCCAGTCCGCAGTGGACACTGCGGCGGCCTCCTCGCCCAGCCGGGCGAAGTCGGCGGACAGGATGCTCGGGGCGATCAGCGGCGACTGTGACACGACTGGTGAGTCTAGTTGTCCGGCGCGAATGAATCCGCACGTGAGCGGCGTGCCCCGATAGGCTGTGGGTCACAGTCGGACAGGCCGGGAGATGAGATGACAGCAGTGCCGTGGCCGGACCACCTGCTGTCCCTGGAGGAGTTCACCGCACTCCCCGAGGACACCAGCCGTCGGTACGAGGTCCTGGAAGGTGTGCTCATCGTGTCGCCGCGCCCTGTCGGACTCCACAGCCGGGTTGCCAAGCAGTTGGCGCTCCACCTCGACGAGCAACTCTCCCCGGAGTGGGAGGCCGCCATCGAGATGGACCTCGTGCTCCGGCCGGGGTTCCCGTTGGGGGTGCGAGTCCCTGACGTGGTGGTGACCAGGAGCGAGCTGATCGATCAGAGCGCGCCGCGCCTCTACCCCGAGGACGTCTTGATCGCGGTGGAGGTCATCTCACCTGGCTCGCGCATGACCGACACCGTACTCAAGCCGGTCGAGTACGCCGAGGCGGGCATCCCGCACTACTGGGTCGTGGACCTGGAACCGCCGGTCAGCCTCACCGCGTATCACCTGATCGAGGAGTTCGGGGCGTACCAGGAAGCCCCCGCGGTGACCGGGGAGTTCCTCACGAGCGAGCCGTTCTCACTGCGGATCGACCTCGACGCGGTGACCAGTCGCCGCCGGTGAGCTGCGCCGCCGCACCGCGTAGTACAGGACCACCAGCAGCGCCGTGAACGGGAGCCCGGCCTTCCAGGCGGTGTCGAACTGCTCGGTGAAGGCCGTCGTCACGAGCACGGCGAGCACGAAGGCCATGGCGAGCACGGTGGTGACCGGCGCACCGGGCAGGCGGACGGCGGGGCGGGGCTGCCCGGCGCGGGCCCGCCGGAACGCGAGGTGGCTGGCGAAGATCAGCAGCCAGGTGACCAGCGCCCCGAACAGGGCGAGGCCGAGCATAATCGGGAACGCCTGCTGCGGGGAGACCACGGAGACCAGTGCGGCCACGGCCAGCCCGCCCGCGGACAGCGCGAGCGCGTTGCGCGGGCTGCCGCTGGGGCTGACCCGGCCCACCCACTTCGGCGCGAACCCGTCCAGCGCCAGGGAGTGCGCCATACGGGAACTGACGTACAGGTTGGTGTTCATGGCCGACAGCGCGGCGGTGAGCACCACGAAGTTCATGATCCCGGCCGCGGCGGGCACCCCGGCGAGCGCGAACAGGGTGACGAACGGGCTCTGCTCCACGCCGTCGGCCCCAGCGGCCTGCTGCCAGGGCACGATGGTGACCACGATGAGCGTGGCGAGCACGTAGAACAGCAGCAGCCGCACCACCATGCCGCGGGCGGCGCGCGGCACGGACCGGGCCGGGTCACGGGTCTCGGCGGCGGCCACGGCCACGGCCTCGGTGCCCAGGTAGCTGAAGGTCACCACGGTCAGCGCGAGCCACACGCTGCCCAGCCCGTTGGGGGCGAAGCCGCCGTGCTCGACCAGCCCGCCGAAGCCCACCGCGGGACGGGAGGGCAGGCCGACCACCACGTAGGTCAGGCCGAGCAGCACGAACACCACGATGGCCGCGACCTTGATCATGGCGAACCAGTACTCGAACTCGCCGAAGAACCGCACGGCCAGCGCGTTGATGCCCAGCATCACCACGGAGAACACCACGACGGGCAGCCACAGCGGCAGCTGCGGCCACCAGAACCGGACGTACAGGCCCGCGGCCACCACCTCGCTGCCGAGGTTCACGGCGACCGCGGCCCAGTACATCCAACGCTGCACGAAACCGGCGAGCGGGCCCAGGTAGCGCTGGGCCACGGCGCCGAACCCGCCCGCCTCCGGGTGCACGACGATCATCTCGGCCAGGGCGTAGGCCAGGGCCAGTGCGACCAGCGCGGCCACCAGGTAGGCCACCACCACCGCGGGCCCGGCCAGCGAGATGGCCAGTCCGGACCCGAGGAACAACCCGGTCCCGATCGCGCCGCCCAGCGCGATCATGCCCACCTGCCTGCCGGACAGTTCCCGGTGCAGCGCCCCACCCCTTGTGCCAGTCACCCGGACATACTGCACGATCCGGTGATCAGCCCGTGACGGTGATGGGCGTGCTCCCCGCCACGAGCCTCCAGTCCACGGTGGCGAACCTGGCGGGGTCGATGCTGCCCGCGGCCTTGGTCCAGTCGATCAGCTGCTGGCGGATCTCCAGCTGCCGGTTGTAGACCACCTCGGCCTTGCTGATGTGCGGGAAGCCACCGCCACCGGACTGCCGGTAGTTGTTGACGGCCACCACGAACTGCTGGTCGGCGGCCAGCGCCTTGCCCGCGTAGGTGAGGTTGGCGATGCGCTGCCCGACCGGCTTGGTCACGTCGATGTCGTAGGCCAGCGGGGCGTCCAGGCCGGAGACCACGTCGTAGTTGTAGTCCGGGGTGCCGTTGACGGCGGTCGGGGTCGGCGCGTTGGTGACGGCCTCGGCCGGGTAGCTGCCGGGGCCGGGCAGCTGCTTGAAGTACTGGGCGGAGAACTCCAGGTAGTCCTTGACCTGGGCGCCGGTCAGCTTCACCGCGAGCAGGGTGTTGTCGTAGATGTAGAGCCCGGCCACGTCGCGGATGGTGACCTGCCCGGCGGGGATCGCGGCGTCCCGGTTGAACGGGGCGGCGATGGACAGCACCGGCAGCGTGCCGCCAACGGCCTGCTTCACGGTGTCGGCCTGCACGTGGTTGATGAAGTCCAACGCGGGCACGTCCTGGTAGCGGGCGGTGGCGCAGGACATGGCCTGGGTGCAGGTGCCGACCGGGGAGTTCACGTAGCCGACGACCAGTTCGTGGTCGGCCCTGAGCAGCTTGGTGATCTTCGGGTCCTCGGGCACGGTGTTGGAGTTGAGCACCTGCGAGGACACGGCCCTGACCTGCCAGCCGTCCCGCCAGCCCCACTCCAGGTCCACGTCGATCAGGCTCAGCCGCTCGCCCCACAGCAACGGCTCGGTCAGCACGACCTGCTTGCCGGTGGCCTTGTTGGTGACCAGCCGCTGCGGGATCTCCACGTGCGCGTGGCCGACCAGGATCGCGTCGATGCCCGGCACCTGCTCGGCGACCAGGGTGGCGGCGTTCTCCGGGTAGGGCAGGGCGTCGCCGTAGGAGGAGGACGTGTCGGCCCCGGAGTGGGCGGCGACCAGCACCACCTCGGCACCGGCCCGGCGCATCCTCGGCACCCAGACGGCCGCCTGCTCGACCAGGCCGGGGAAGCTCATCTTGCCCTCGACGTTGGCCTTGTCCCACAGCGCGATGCCGGGGTTGGTCAGGCCGAGGATGCCCACCCGCACCGGCGGGGCGCCCGCGGGGAACACGGTCTTGAGCACGTACGGCTTGAAGGCGGGCCGCCCGGTGGTGGCGTCCAGCGCGTTGGCGCCCAGCAGCGGGAAGTCCAGCTGCTGCTCGTAGGCGCGCAGCAGCGGGATGCCGTAGTTGAACTCGTGGTTGCCCAGGGCCGCGGCGTCGTAGCCCATCTGGTTCATCGCGGCGGCCATCGGGTGGATGCGCCTGCGGTTGATCGGCGCGACCTTGGCGAAGTAGTAGGCCAGCGGGGTGCCCTGGATGGTGTCGCCCGCGTCGATCAGCAGGGTGTTGCGCCTGCCGCGCTCCTTGCGCACCGCCTCGACCAGGGTCGCGACCTTGGCCAGACCGACGTCGTTGTGCTTGGCGTCGTCGTACTCCTTGCCCGCGTAGTAGTCCCAGTTGAACACGTGGCCGTGCAGGTCGGTGGTGCCCATCACGGTCAGCCGGAACGGGCGGCGCGCGGGGTCGGCCGAGGCGGGCGCGGAGGTCGCGGCGAAACCGGCGGCGGCCAGCACGGCGGCGGCGCCACCGGTCAGGACGGTGCGGCGGGGCAGGGTGGACACGGAGCTCCTCCGGTCTGTGCGGGGCAAGGTGTTGTGCGCGCACAACATAACCTCGCCCCGGCCCAGCGGGGGTGTGACCGCTGGGCGGGACTCGGCTGTGGGAGAGCGGGACTCGCGCTCCCCAGGGCGGGACTCGCGGTCAGTTGGGGCGGCGCAGCAGGGCGCAGAACATGGCGTCGGTGCCGTGCAGGTGCGGCCACAGCTGGACCGCGGGCCCCTTGCCAAGCTCGGGCACGCCCGGGAAGTACTCACGGGTGTCGATCTGCTCGGCCCCGGTGCGCCGGACCACGTCGGAGGTCACGCCCACGGTCTCGCGCAGGTGCGGGGAACACACCACGTAGGCCACGACCCCGCCGGGGCGCACCAGTTCCAGCGCGGACAGCAGTAGTTCGCGCTGGAGCTTGGTCAGGTCGGCCACGTCGGAGGGCTGGCGCCGCCAGCGGGCCTCCGGGCGGCGGCGCAGCGCGCCAAGGCCGGTGCACGGGGCGTCGACCAGCACCCGGTCGAAGGTCCCCGGCTGGAACGGCGTCTCCCGGCCGTCGGCCACGTGCACGGTCACCGGCAGGCCCTGGGTGGCGCTGCGGATCAGGTCGGCACGGTGCGGGGCCTTCTCCACGGCGTCCAGGGTGCCGCCCTGCAACCCGGCCAGCGCCGCGAGCAGCACCGCCTTGCCGCCGGGCCCGGCGCACAGGTCCAGCCAGCGCTCGTCCGTGCCGGTCAGCGGCACGCGGGTCAGCGCCAGCGCGCACAGCTGGCTGCCCTCGTCCTGCACGGCGGCCAGCTTCTCGCGCACCGGTTCCAGGTCGCCGGGGTCGCCCGCACCGGCCTCCAGGTGCACGCCGTAGGGCGAGTACGGGGCCACGTCCCCGCCGGTGATCGCGGCCAGCTCCTCGCTGGTGACCTCGCCGGGACGGGCGGCCAGGTGCACGGCGGGGCGGGCGTCGTCGGCACGCAGCGCGGCGGCCAGCCCCTCGCCCTTGTCCGCCAGTGCATCCGCGAAGGCCTGCGCGATCCACTTCGGGTGCGCGTTGACCAGCGCCTGGTGGCCGACCGGGTCCTGCTCGGCCTCGGGCGCCAGCTCGGCCATCCAGGCGGCCTCGTCGCGCTCGGAGACCTTGCGCAGCACGGCGTTGACGAACCCGGCCGGGCCCGAGCCGTGGTTGGCGCGCACCAGGTCCACAGTGGACGCCACTGCGGCGTGCGAGGGGATCCTGGTGCGCAGCAACTGGTACGCGCCCAGCCGCATGGCGTCCAGGAACGGACCGTCCACTTCGGACAGCGGCCGGTCGGCGCAGGCGCCCAGCACCGCGTCGAGCAGGCCCTGCGCGCGGGCGGCGCCGTAGGTCAGTTCGGTGGCCAGCGCGGCGTCGCGCCCACTGAGCTTGCGCTCCCGCAACAGCTTGGGCAGCACCAGGTTGGCGTAGGCGTCGCGCTCGCGCACCGCGCGCAGCACGTCCAGGGCGACCTGCCTGGTCGGGTCCTCCTGCGGCGGGCGGCGCGGGCCCACCCTGCGGGCGGGCGGGTGCGGACGTCGGGGACGCGACGGCCGTTGCTGCCTGCCGCCGTGGTTGCGCTCCGTCACGCCAACTGCTCCCCTGCTCCGATCCTCGTACCGCGCGCCCAGTCGACGGCGGCCATCCTCTTCTTGCCCTGTGCCTGCACCTCGCCGAGCTGCACGGCGGTGGTCGCCGTGCCCACGAGCACCCGGCGTTTCTCCACCCGCAGTTCGCCGGGGGCCAGTCCGTCCACATCGGACACCGTGACCGGCCCGAGCTTGAGCCGCTCCTCGCGGAACACCACCCAGGCCCCCGGCTCCGGGGTGACCGCGCGGGCCAGCCGGTCCACGGCCATGGCCGGGGCGGTCAGGTCCAGGTGCGCGTCCTCGACGGTGATCTTGCCCGCGTAGCTGACGCCCTCGGCGGGCTGCTCCACGGCGACCAGTGTGCCGTCCTCGATGCCGTCCACAGTGGAGGTGAGCAGGCGCGCGCCGGACTCGGCCAACCTGCCCAGCAGCTCACCTGAGGTGTCGGTGGGCCCGACCGGCTCGGTGACCACGCCGAACACCGGGCCCGCGTCCAGCTCCTTGACGATGCGGAACGTGCTGGCCCCGGTGATCTCGTCCCCGTTGCGCACGGCGGCCTGCACGGGGGCGGCCCCGCGCCAGGCCGGCAGCAGCGAGAAGTGCAGGTTCACCCAGCCGTGCCTGGGCACGTCGAGCGTGCGCTGCGGCAGCAGGGCGCCGTAGGCCACCACCGGGCAGCAGTCGGGGGCCAGCTCGCGCAGCCGGTCCAGGAACTCGGGGTCACCGGCCTTGGCCGGGCTGAGCACCTCGATGCCGTGCTGGTCGGCCAGTGCGGCGACCGGGGAGCGGACCAGTCCCCTGCCTCGACCAGCGGGCGCGTCGGGGCGGGTGACCACGGCGACCACCTCGTGGCGGCCGGCGGAGATCAGCGCGCGCAGCGAGGGCAGCGCGACCTCGGGTGTACCGGCGAAGACCAGGCGCATCAGCGCTCACCCCCGGCGGCGCGCAGTGCGAGCTCACGGGCCCGCGGCTCCAGCCGGTCCACGTAGAGCACCCCGTCCAGGTGGTCCACCTCGTGCTGCACGCAGCGGGCCAGCAGGTGGTCCCCGGTGACCTCGATCGGCTCCCCGTACATGTTCCAGCCGGTGGCCACCACCTCCAGGTGGCGTCGGCAGTCCACCGACACGCCCGGGATGGACAGGCAGCCCTCGGGGCCGTCCTGGTAGCCCTCGCCGAGCACCTCGACCACGGGGTTGACCAGGTGCCCGGCGTGCCCGTCGCAGTGGTAGGTGAACACGCGCAGGTCCACCCCGATCTGCGGGGCGGCCAGCCCAGCCCCGCCGGTGGCCTCCATGGTGTCCCACATGTCCCGGACCAGGCCGTGGAACTCCTTGTCGAAGTCGACGACCTCGGTGGCGCGGCTGCGCAGCACCGGGTCACCGAGTAGCCGGATCGGCTGAGCGGTCACAGTTCTCCCTGGGCGGGCGGATGGCGAACTGGCCCAGTCTAGTGGTGCCATGAAAGTGCCGTTCCTGGCGTCAGGTGCCAGGAACGGCACTTTCATGGCACGAGGGGTCAGCCCGCGCGCACCACCATGGCCGAGCCGCCGCCCCGCCGGGTGGTCTCGGCGGCGGCCTGCCAGCGGCCGTCGGGCAGCCGCTCCACCCCGGTGGCGGCGCCGATCTCCGCGCTGGTGTCGAACTTCTGGCCCAGTGCCCTGAGCTGTGCCGCCTCGGGGGCGGCCAGGAAGGCGGGCTCGGCGTCGGCTGCGGCCCCGTTGCGCTGGCTGGCCCTGGGCGCGGCGATGGCCCGCACCAGCGGCAGGCCCCGGTCGATGCGCTCGGTCAGCACCTGGAGCACGGTAGTGATGATCGTCGCTCCGCCGGGGCTGCCGGTGGCGAACCAGGGCTGGCCCTCGCGCAGCACGATCGTCGGCGAGATCGAGGAGCGCGGGCGCTTGCCGGGGCCGGGCAGGTTCGGGTCGGGCACGCCGGGGGTGACCGGGCTGAACGAGAAGTCGGTCAGCTCGTTGTTGAGCAGGAACCCGCGCCCCGGCACGACGATGCCGCTGCCGCCGGTCTGCTCGATGGTCAGCGTGTACTCGACGATGTTGCCCCACCGGTCGGCCACGGTGAGGTTGGTGGTGTTCTCCCCCTCGTACGGGGTGGGCGCGGCCGTGCCCGTGTCCGCGCAGTCCTCCGGGTCGCGCGGGTCACCGGGGGCGACGGGGCTGGTCAGCGCCTTGCTGTCGGAGATCAGGCAGGCACGGCTGTCGGCGAAGCGCTGGGACAGCAGCTGCCTGGTCGGCACCGAGTTGACCGCGGGATCGCCGACCCAGCGGTTGCGGTCGGCGAAGGCGAGGCGACTGGACTCCAGGAAGTGGTGCAGGTACTGGGTCTGGCTGGCGTGCTGTACGTCGGTGTCTTCCAGGATGTTCAGCGACTCGCCCACGGTGGTGCCGCCCGAGGACGAGGGCGCCATGCCGTAGACATCCAGCCCCCGGTAGCGCACGTGCGTGGGGTCGCGGCGGATCGTGTGGTAGGCGCGCAGGTCCTCGGTGCTGAGCTTGCCGGGGCGCACCACCCTGGTCGAGGCCGGGTCCACCGGTGGGTGCCGCACGGTGCTGACGATGTCCTTGGCGAGATCGCCCCGGTACAGCGCCTCCACCCCCTCACGGCCCAGCAGCTGGTAGGTGCGGGCCAGGTCGGGGTTGCGCATGACGGTGCCGACCGCGGGCGGCTGGCCGCCAGGCATGAACAGCGCGCGGGTCGCCGGGAAGGCGGAGAACCGCTCGGCGTTGTCGGCGGTCTGCTGACGGAAGGTGCTGTCGACCACGAACCCGTTGCTGGCGATGCGCTCGGCGGGCCGCAGCGCCTCGTCCAGGTCGATGGAGCCCCAGCGGTCCAGGGCGCTCTGCCAGGTCGCCGGGGTGCCGGGCGTGCCGACCGAGAGCCCGCTGGTGACGGCCTCGGCGAAGGGCAGCGGCTTGCCGTTCTCGACGAACAGCTTGTCGTCAGCGGACTTCGGCGCGGTCTCGCGTCCGTCCAAGGTGGACACCTCGTGCGTGTCCGCGTCGTAGTAGACGAAGTAGCCGCCACCGCCGATGCCCGCCGAGTACGGCTCGGTGACGCCGAGTGCGGCGGCCGTGGCCACCGCGGCGTCCACGGCGTTGCCCCCTCTGCGCAGCACCTCGATGCCCGCGGCCGAGGCGTCCGGGTCCACGCTGGCCACGACCCCGCCGTACCCGGTGGCCACCGGGCTCTTGGTGGGCGTGGCGGCAGCGGTGTTCGGCGCGACGAGGGCAGCGGCGGCCACGGCGGCGGTCGCCACCGCCACCATCCTGGAAGTACGCAACACGTCTCCTCGAGTAGGCGACTGAGCGGCTCCACCCTCTCCGGTGGAGCCCGCGCTCACAAGAGTTCGAGCGGGTCCATGCGCACCAGCGCGAAGTCCGGGTCCTTGCGCGCCGTGCGCACCGAGACCGCCTCGGCCAGCGCGGCGGCCAGCGCCCGCCCCTCCCCGCGCACGGCCCTGACCAGCGCGCGCTCCTGCTCACTGTTGCCCTCGGCGTCCACCCGGCCGATCGGCACCGGCCCGAGCACCTCGCCGGATGGCGGCAACCTCAGCTCCTCGAGCAGGGCGTTGACCGCGTCCGGCGAGCCGTCCACCGCGGCCATCCGCACGGCGGGCGGGAAGCCCAGCTCGGTGCGACCGGCCAGTTCCTGGCTGGCGTGCCACACCGGGTCCCAGCGGATCAGTGCCTGCACGACCGGGAGCGCGGACTCCGCGATGACCACCACCCTGCCCCCCTCGGCCCCGGGTCTGACCAGGGCGGCGGCGGTCATCCAGTGCCGCAGCGCCTGCTCGCTGGCGCGCAGGTCGGCGGCCCAGCATGGCCCAGCCGTCCAACAGCAGCGCCGCGCCGTAGCTGCCCTGGGCGACCGGCTCGGCGCCCGGGGTGCACACCACCAGTGCGGGCGCGTCGGGCACCTCGGCGAGCACCTCGCCCGCGCCGGAGGTGCGCACCGCGAAGCCCGGGAAGGCGCGGCCCAGTTCCTCGGCCGTGCGGCGCGATCCGACGACGACCGCGCGCAGCCTGCGCGACCCGCAGGCCGGGCAGCGGAACGCCGCCTCCGCGGCCCCGCACCAGCGGCAGGCGGCCGGGCGTGGCATGCCGTCGTCCTGGCCGCCGGGCAGCGACAGCGGTCCCGCGCAGCGACGGCACATCGCGCGGGTCCTGCACTGCGCGCAGGCCAGTGCGGGCACGTAGCCGCGGCGCGGCACCTGCACCAGCACGGGTGCCCCCGCCTTGAGGGCGGCGCGCGCGGCGTCGAAGGCGAACCCGGGCAGCCGGGCGGTGCGGGCCGCCTCGTCGCGGGCGAGCTGCTCGTCGGTCTCGCCCACCGCGACCACGCGGGGCGCGGCGGCCCGCAACTGCTCGCGCGCGGCCACGATCTCGTGCGCCCACCCGCTGTCCACCAGCAACTGGGCCTCGGCGGTGCGGGCGAACCCGGCCACCAGCAGGCTGGCCCCGGTCAGGTGCGCCCGCTCCACGAGCACGTCGCGGGCGTGCGGGTAGGGGGCGAAGGGGGTCGCGTGCCCGCTGTCCCCGTCGTCCCAGACCACCAGCAGCCCGGGGACCTCGATCGGGGCGAAGCACGCGGCACGGGTGCCGACGACCACGCGCACGGCGCCGCGCCGCAGCAGCAGCCAGCGCTTGTAGCGCTCACTCGGCCCCAGATCGGCCGACAGGGCGACCACCCCGTCCGCACCGATCAGCTGCACGCAGGCGGCGTGCACGCGCGCCACGTCGCGGTGGTCCGGCACCACCACGGCCACGCCGCGCCCGGTGGCGGCCACCGTGGTGACGACCTCGGCCAGCCGCGCGGGCCAGTCCTCACCCGGCAGCGCCTGCCAGACCGCGTGCGCCTGGCGTCCCGCGGCCATCGCGTCCAGGTAGGAACGCCCGCGCGGGTACCGCGACCAGCCCTCGGACTCCGGCGCGGGCGGCGGCGGTGCGGGTTCGGGCGCGGACTTGGCCTCGACCCGCGCGTGCCGTGGCGGGATGGCCAACCGCACGACGTTGGTGAGCACTCCCGCGTAGCGCTCGGCGACGGCCTTGATCAGCTCGGCGATCTCCGGGCTGAGCACCGGCTCCGGCGAGACGACCCGTTCGAGGTACAGCAGGGAGCCGGTGAACGCGGTGTCCTCGGCGCGCTCCCACAGCAGCCCGTCCACCGCCTTGCCGTGGAAGCGGACCCGCACCCGGCAGCCCACCACCGCGTCATCGGCCAGTTGTTCGGGCACCAGGTAGTCGAACAGCCGGTTCAGGTGGGGCAGCGCCACGTCCACGCAGACGCGCGCCACCGGCAGCGTGGCCGCTGGCTTGCGCTCGCCCCTGCGGTCGTTCTTGCTGCTGGTGGCCATGACTGTGGTCTACCAGAGACCGGTTCAGCGCGGCGCGGCGGTGCGCAGCCCGAGCACGATCAACACGGTCGCCGTCACCCGGTCCAGCACACGGCGGAACCCCGGCCTGCCGACCACGGTGCGCGCCCCGGACACCGCGAAGGTCCACACCAGCAGCCAGCTCGCCGCGACCACCACGTGCGCCGCCGCCAGCACCGCCAACTGGACTCCGATCGGCTTGGCCGGGTCCAGGAACTGCGGCGCCAGCGTCAGGTACACCGAGGCCGCCTTCGGGTTGAGCACGTTGCCCAGCAGGCCCTGCAGGTAGCTGCCGTGTCCGGTCCACGGCAGCCGTCGCGGCGCCTTGGCCCGGCTCGACCACAGCAGGCTCACCCCCAGGTACACCAGGTAGACCGCGCCCAACAGCCGCACCACCGTGAACGCCTCCGCCGAGCGCATCACCAGCGCCGAGAGCCCCAACGCCGCCAGCGCCGCGTGCGTGCACAGCCCGGTGGCCGTGCCCAGGATGACCAGCACCCCGTCCCAGCGCCCGTTGGCCGCCACCCGCTGGGTCACCAGCGTGAAGCTCGCCCCCGGCGTCAGGCAGATCGGCAACACCGCCAGCCCGAACCCGACCGCAGCCCCCCAGTTCACGGTGTGAGCCTAGTTCGTGGCCGATGTCACGAAGGTGCCGTTCGAGACGTTGGACGTCGCCGCAAGCGGGCCGCTCACCCCGCCCCCCACATGCCACGAAGGTGCCATTCAGGACGCTCATCGTCGCGAAGGGCACCTTCATGACGTGCCCGGCGCGGCGAACGCCCGCGCGGTCTGCCGGATCTCGCCCAGCACCACCGCGTCCTGGCGCTGGGCGATTACCTGGCGGGTAACGCGGTCAGCGCCAGCCACAGCTCCACGCGGCGCTGCACATCGGACAGATCCACCTCCAGCGCCTTCTCCACCTGGGCGATGCGGTGGCGGACGCTGTTGCGGTGCAGGCCGAGCGCGGTGGCGGTGCGGTCCCAGTTTCCGTTGTGGACCAACCAGGTGCGCAGGGTGTCGACCAGCGCGGGCCGCCCGTCCAACGGGGTGAGCAGCGCGCGGGCGGCGTGCGGGTCGATCAGGCCCACCAGGTCGGCGTCGGCGCGGGCGGGCCGCCCGGTGGCGCGGACCCGTTCGAGCAGGCGGCTCGCCTCGCGGTCCGCGGCGGCCAGCGTGGCGACGGGGTGCGGCAGGCTCAGTGCCGTCAGCCAGCCGGAGGCGTGCAGGGCGGGCAGGTCGGGAACCGAGTCCTCGGGCAGCACGGCGCGCAGCTCGTTGCCGGTGATCTCGACGAACGGCGTGTCCAGTGCGGGGTCGCCGGGGCCGACGCGCCGGCCGCGCAGCACGCGGTACCGCCCGTCGCCGAGCAGGACGCGGGTGGCGAGCCGACCGTGTTCGCGGCCCGCCAGCCCGAGCAGGGCCTGGGCCACGGCGAGGACCGCGCGGTCGGTCGCGGTGACGACCCGCGGGACGCCGACCAGCAGCACGGCGGCCGGGTCCACGGGGTGTGCCACGACGTGCGTCCGCCCGATCTCGGTGCTGGCGGCCCGCGGTCCGCTGCCCTCGCGCACCCGCCGGGCGAGGTCGAGCAGTTCCGCGTCCACCGCGCCGACCCGGCCGACCTGGGCCAGCACCGCGTCGGTGCCGTCGAGCAGGGTCGCCCAGCAGCTGAGGACCTCGGCCAGTACGCGCAGCACGGCCTGCGCGGGGTTGGCCCTGGCGGCGGCCTTGGTCAGCGCGGCCTGCGTGCCGGTGAGCCAGCGCAGTTCGGCGTGCTGGGCCTCGGCGAGCGCGGCGCCCACGGCCTGGCTGACCGCCAGGAACGGCGTGGCCTCCGGCACGGTGAGCAGCGGCAGCCCGTGCTTGGCGCAGGCCTGCGCGAGGGCGGGCGGCACCTGCTCGTGCACCGGGGTCAGGCCGAGCCCGAGCGCGCTGACCTGGGCCCGCACCAGGCTGCGCACGTAGCGGTCCAGGTCCTGCGGCAGGTCCAGGCCCACCGTCAGCAGCAGTTCGCCGCCCAGCAGGTAGGGCGCGGGCTCGCGCAGTTCGCTGACGTGCGCCCAGCGCACCGGCCGGTCCACCGCCTCCTGGCCGCTGACCAGGTGCAGCCGCAGCTCGGGCTGCGCCAGCAGGGTGCGCAGGGGCACTGACAGTTCGGACAACGCCATGGCACCAGATTGTGCACTTCATCCAGATGTGACGCGGCCCACCAGTTCCTACGGTTGCCCAATGGGTCTGGACTACGCGGTGATCGCGGCCTACGTGCTGGGCATGGTGGGCGTGGGCTGGTGGGGCATGCGCCGGGCCACCACCCGCAGCGACTACCTGGTCGCCGGGCGGCGGCTGGGCTGGGCGATGTACTCCGGCACGATGTCCGCGGTGGTGCTCGGCGGGGCCTCGACCATCGGCGGGGTCGCGCTGGGCTACCAGTACGGGCTGTCCGGGGCCTGGTTGGTGTTCACCATCGGGCTGGGCATCCTCGCCCTGTCGGCGTTCTTCGCGCGCAAGATCGTCAAACTGGAGGTCTACACGGTCGCGCAGATGCTGGACCGGCGCTACGGCGGGTCCACCAGCGTGATCTCCGGCGTGGTGATGTGGGGTTACACCCTGATGCTGGCGGTGACCTCCACCATCGCCTACGCCACGGTGTTCACAGTCCTGTTCGGACTGTCCAAAGTGGCTGGCGTGGTGCTCGGCGGCACGATCGTGGTGCTGTACTCGGTGCTCGGCGGCATGTGGTCGATCACGCTGACCGACATCGCCCAGTTCGTGGTGAAGACCGTGGGCATCCTGTTCGTGCTGCTGCCGGTGGCACTGGTCGCGGTCGGCGGCTTCGGCGGGCTCGGCGCGAAGCTGCCCGCCGAGTACTTCGACCTCGGCCACATCGGCACCGGCCGGATCGTCACCTACCTGGTGGTCTACGTGTTCGGCCTGCTCATCGGCCAGGACATCTGGCAGCGGGTGTTCACCGCCCGCTCCCCCGCCGTGGCCACCGCGGGCGGGCTGACCTCCGGCCTGTACTGCCTGGTCTACGCCGTGGCCGGCGCGCTGATCGGCTGCGCGGCCAAGGCCCTGTACCCGAACCTGCCCCACCCCGACGAGGCGTTCGCCACGATCGTCACCGGGCTGCTGCCCACCGGTCTGCGCGGGCTGGTGCTGGCCGCCGCGCTCGCCGCGATGATGTCCACCGCCTCCGGCGCGCTGATCGCCTGCTCCACCGTGGCCCGCAACGACATCTGGGCCGCACTGCGCCGGAGCGCCTCCGGCGGGGTCCGTGCGGAGCGACTGTCCACTTTGGCCCTCGGCGTGCTGATCATCCTGATCGCGATCCTCGTGGACGACGTGGTGGCCGCGCTGACCGTGGCCTACAACCTGCTCGTCGGAGGGCTGCTCGTGGCCATCCTCGGCGGGCTCGTGTCCCGGCGCGGCAGCACCGCGGGCGCGGTGGTCTCGATGATCGCCGGATCGGTGGCAGTGGTGGTCAGCATGCTCGTCTACGGCCTGGACGCCAACGAACCCGTCTACTTCGGACTGCTGGCCAGCCTGCTCGGCTACGTCTCGGTCAGCCTGCCGCGAAAGGAAACCCCGTGATCCAGGGCCCCGTCGACTCCTCCCGCGTGCCACGCTTCGCCGGACCGGCCACCTTCGCCAGGCTGCCCCGCCTGGACCAGGTGTCCACTGTGGACGTCGCCGTGGTCGGTGTGCCGTTCGACTCCGGCGTGTCCTACCGGCCGGGGGCCCGGTTCGGCCCGGCCGCCGTGCGCGAGGCCAGCCGCCTGCTGCGCCCGTACCACCCGGCACTGGACGTGTCCCCGTTCGAGCGGGCGCAGGTCGTGGACGCCGGTGACATCGCCTGCAACCCGATGGACATCGGCGAGGCGATCGGCACCGTGCAGCGCGAGGCGGGCGAACTGCTCGACAACGGCGCCCGCCTGATCACCGTCGGCGGGGACCACACCATCGCACTGCCGCTGCTGCGCGCGGTCGCCCAGCGGCACGGGCCCGTCGCCCTGCTGCACTTCGACGCGCACCTGGACACCTGGGACTCCTACTTCGGCTCGGCCTACACGCACGGCACGCCGTTCCGCCGCGCGGTGGAGGAGGGCCTGCTCGACACCTCGGCCCTGTGCCACGTGGGCATTCGCGGCCCGCTCTACAGCCGCGGCGACCTCGCCGAGGACCTGGCGCTGGGCTTCGGCATCGTCACCGCCTCCGACGTGCTGCGCAAGGGCCTGGACGAGGTGATCGGCGGGCTGCGGCAACGCATCGGCGACCGCCCGCTGTACGTGTCGGTGGACATCGACGTGCTGGACCCGGCGCACGCCCCCGGCACGGGCACCCCGGAGGCGGGCGGGCTGACCAGCCGCGAACTGCTGGAGATCCTGCGCGGGCTGGCCGGGACGAACCTCGTGTCGGCCGACGTGGTGGAGGTGGCGCCCGCCTACGACCACGCCGAGATCACCTCGATCGCGGCCTCGCACGTGGCCTACGACCTGGTGAGCCTGCTCGCGATGGGCACCGGCTCGTGAACCGGATCGGCGCGGACCTGGTCGTGCAGACCCTGACCACACTGGGCGCCAGCACGGTGTTCGGCGAACCGGGGCAGCACGCCCTTGGCCTGTTCGACGCGCTGCGCCGCTCGTCCCTGCGCTACCTCGGCAGCCGCACGGAGCCAGCCGCCGCGTTCGCCGCCGACGGGCACGCGCGGGTCACCGGCCAGGTGACACCGTTCGTGGTGTCCACCGGGCCCGGCGCCCTGTTGACCCTGGCCGGCCTCCAGGAGGCCGCCTGCTCCAGTTCGCCGGTGCTCGGCATCAGCAGCCAGGTCCCCAGCGACGGGCTGGGCGGGCGGCGGCGTGGCTACCTGCACGAGTTGCCCGATCAGCAGGCGAGCTTCCGCGAGGTGGTCAAGTCGGTGGAGGTCGTGCGCGCGGCCTCGCAGATCCCCTCGGCGATCGCCCGCGCCTGGCAGACGGCAATGTCCGTCCCCCGTGGACCGTCTTGGGTGGAGATCCCACAGGACATCCTGCTGTCACGAACTGATCTGCCCCCAGTGACCACAGTGGACACCACACCTGTGGTGCCGTGGCCACGGCCCGAGCTGATCAGCGAGGCGGCCCGGCTGCTCAACGGGGCACAGCGGCCGGTGATCCTGGCCGGGGGCGGGGTGGTGCGGGCTTGCGCGCAGGATGCCTTGCTGGACTTGGCCAAACGCTTGCGTGCCCCAGTGGCCACGACCTTCGGCGGCAAGGGCGCCTTCCCGTGGACGCACCCCTTGTCGCTGCAATCATGGCTGGAGGACCGGCACACCACGGAGTTCCTGGAGCAGGCCGACGTGCTGCTGGTGCTCGGCTCCGGGCTCGGCGAGCTGTCCACCAACTACGGCACGATGCGCCCGCGTGGCCGCGTGATCCAGGTGGAGGCGGACCCCGCGAAGCTGGAGGCCAACTATCCAGCGCTCGGCATCCACTGTGACGCAAGCGTTTTCCTTGATCGACTCAGTACCGAGCTGGTCGACCGGCCACGCCAGAACCAGGACGTGCGAGGAACGCTCGACAAGGTCCGCGCCCGACTGGACGGCCAGGGGCTGGACCTGGAACGCGGGCTGCTGCGGTCGATCCGGGAAGCGGTCCCGGACGAGGTAGCCACGTTCTGGGACATGACCATCCTGGGCTACTGGGCCTGGTCGGCCTGGGACCCGCGGTCAGGCGGCATGCACAGCGCGCAGGGTTCGGGCGGACTGGGCTGGGCGTTCCCGGCAGCGCTGGGCGCGAGCGCCGCTGGCGGTCCGGTGCTGGCCGTCTCCGGTGACGGCGGGGCCATGTACGGCATCGGCGAACTCGCCACGGCCGCGCAACACGGCAGCCGCGTCACGTGGTTGATCGTGGACGACGGGGGCTACGGGATCCTGCGCGAGTACATTGCCACCCCGTTCGGCACCGAGCTGCACCGGCCCGACTTCGTGGCCCTGGCCAGGGCTTTCGGCGTGCCAGCGGCCACGACCAGCCCGGAGACGCTGGCCGCCGACCTGACCGGGGCGCTGGAGTCGGACGGCCCCGCCGTACTCGTTCTCCGCGCCGCGCCGCGAATGTTCGCACCTACCCACGCGTAGACCGCTACCCTCCGACTTGATCATCAACCTCACTGGAGCGGACCTGATGGTGCACAACGTGATCGATGGCAGGCGACTGTCCGCCGTGGACGGTCGCACCAGCGAGCTGGTGGACCCGGCGACCGGGGCGGTGATCGGATCGGCTCCGTTATCCGGATCGTCCGATGTGGACGACGCGGTGCGGGCGGCGGCGCGGGCCTTCGAGTCCTGGCGCGCGACCACGCCCGGCGGCAGGCAGTCCGCCCTGCTGGGACTGGCCTCGGCCGTGGAGGACCACGCGCAGCGGCTGGCCGAGGTGGAGTGCGCCGAGACGGGCAAGCCCCGGGAAGTGGTGCTGGACGAGGAGATCCCGGCCTGCGCCGACGCGCTACGCTTCTTCGCCGGTGCCGCGCGCACCCTGGAGGGCAGGGCCGCGGGCGAGTTCCTGGCCGGGCACACCTCGGTGGTCCGCCGCGAGCCGCTGGGCGTGTGCGCGCAGATCACCCCGTGGAACTACCCGCTGATGATGGCCGTGTGGAAGATCGCGCCCGCGGTGGCGGCGGGCAACACCACGGTGCTCAAGCCCGCCGACACCACCCCGTCCAGCACCGCGCTGCTGGCCGAACTGGCCAACGAGCACCTGCCCGCGGGCGTGATCAACGTGGTGTGCGGTGACCGGGACACCGGACGCGCGCTGGTGGCACACCCGGTACCCGCGCTGGTGGCGCTCACCGGATCGACCCGGGCCGGTGAGCAGGTCGCGGCGGGCGCCGGGCTCAAGCGCACGCACCTGGAACTGGGCGGCAACGCCCCGGTGCTGGTCTTCGAGGACACCGAGGTGCGGCACGCCGCCGAGCAGATCGTCGCGGCGGCTTTCTACAACGCGGGACAGGACTGCACGGCGGCGTCCCGGGTCCTGGCGCACGAGCGGGTGCACGAGGAGCTGGTCACCGAGCTGACGAAGATCGCCGCGCGGCAGCGCACCGGCCCACTCAACAGCCGGGCACAACTGGACCGGGTGTGCGCGCTGGTGGCCCGCGTGGACGCGACGGCCACCGTGCACTGCGGTGGGCACCGGCTCGGCGAGCGCGGTTTCTTCTACGCGCCAACGGTGATCTCCGGTCTCGACCAGGACGCCGAGATCGTGCGCGAGGAGGTGTTCGCACCGGTGATCACCGTGCAGTCCTTCGACACCGAGCAGCGGGCGCTGGCCATGGCCAACGGGGTGCCACAGGGCCTGGCCGCCTCGGTGTGGACCCGGGACCACGCGCGGGCCATGCGGGTCAGCGCGGAACTGGACTTCGGCTGCGTGTGGATCAACGCGCACGGGGCGCTCACCCCGGAGATGCCGCACGGCGGGTTCAAGTCCTCCGGGCACGGCAAGGACCTGTCCGTGTACGGGCTGGAGGACTACACGCGGGTCAAGCACGTGATGAGCAAGCTCTAGCAAACCGTACGCGCGTACTACTAACTTGGGTGCATGGCCGACTCCGTGACACGCTTCTCCGGCTTCGCCGAGCTCTATGACCGTGTGCGGCCCAGCCCGCCCGCCGAGATCGCCGATCTGCTGCGCGGGTGGATCGCCGCCGAGGACCCCGAGGTGGTGGACCTGGGCGCGGGCACCGGCCTGGCCACCGCGCTGTGGCCGCGCGCGATCGGTGTCGAGCCCTCCGCCGAGATGCGGGCCATCGCCGTGGCGCGCGGCCTGACCGTGCTCGAGGGCACGGCCGAGCGCACCGGTCTGCCTGACGCCTGCGCGGACGTGGTCACGGCGGGGCAGGCCCTGCACTGGTTCGACCCGGACCGCGCCCTGCCCGAGGTCGCCCGGCTGCTGCGGCCCGGCGGCGTGTTCGCCGCCTTCGACTGCGACTGGCCGCCCGCCGTGGACTGGGAGGTCGACCAAGCCTACCGGGAGTTCAACCGGCTGGAGCAGGAGTTGGAGGTGGCGCGCGGCCTGCGCCCGCCCTACGCCGACAAGCCGGACCACCTGGCCCGGCTGCGCGCCAGCGGCCTGTTCCGCCACGTGGCCGAGGTCTGCTTGCACAGCAAGGACTCTGGCGACGTGGAACGCCTGCTCGGTGTCGCCAACAGCCAGGGCGGGGTGGTGGCGCTGCTCGCCGACGGCGCGACCGAACAGGAGATCGGCCTGACCCGCCTGCGCGAGGTGGCGACCCGCCGCATGGGCACCGGCCCCCGCCCCTGGTGGTGGACCTACCGGGTACGCCTGGCCGTGCGCTGAACCACGAACACGCCGTACCGGAACGTCCGACACGCCGTACCGGAAGCGCCGACACGCGCGACAGGACGGGACTCGGCCTCCGCAGAGCGGGACTCACGTGCGGGCCAGCGGGACTCGCGCTCCCCAGGGCGGGACTCGCGCTACTGAGGGCGGGACTCGCCGGGTTTGCGGTAGATCCGGTACGAGACGACTCGCTCGTGGGTGATCGGCGCGTCGGGGTCGAGCCCGGACTCGGTGAGCACCTGGTCGGCCACCGGGCGCAGCACGGTCAGGTCCTGGCCCGGTTGCCAGGCGTAGGTGTGGTTGGCGGCGTCGGTCACGGCCTGCCGGGGTGTGCCGGTCACGTCGAACCGGTACTCCACGACCTCGGGCTCAATGCCCAGTTCGGCGTCGACGGCCTCGACACCACGTGGTTCGTGCACGTGGTGGGCGCCACGCAGGCCGAGCCGCTCCCCCGCGTCGAAGACCTGGTCGCGCAGGCTCGCCAACTGGTTGGCGTAGAGCCGCCCACCGAGGGTCAGGCACAGCGCCCCGCCGGGGACGAGCACGCGCAGGGCCTCGGCCAGGGCGAGCCGCCAGTCGGGCACGTGGTGCAGGACCCGGGCGAGGTGCACGCCGGTCACCGACTCGGCGCCGATGGGCAGCTCGCAGGCCGAACCCAGCACGAAGGGTGCTGCCGGGGCGTGCGGGCCACGCATGTCCACCACGTCGAGCAGCAGCACGGGCACGCCGCGCGCGACCAGCTCGGCGGAGACCGCTCCGGTGCCAATGCCCACATCGAGCACGGGGCCGGGGCCCAGTTCGGCGCGGAGCCGACCGTAGAGCTGGTCCGCGACCTGAACAGGCATCTGCCGCTGGTGGTCGGGACCACCAGCGGCAGATGTCGGTGCGGAACCGGTCCTCACGCGCCAGCGGCGGTCTTCAGGGCGGCGGCGCGGTCGGTGCTCTCCCAGGGCAGGTCCACGTCGGTACGGCCGAAGTGGCCGTACGCCGCGGTCTGCGCGTAGATCGGGCGCAGCAGGTCCAGGTCGCGGATGATCGCGGCCGGACGCAGGTCGAACACCTCGGAGATCGCCTGCTGGATCTTCGTCGGGTCCACCGTCTCGGTGCCGAAGGTCTCCACGAACAGGCCCACCGGTGCGGCCTTGCCGATCGCGTAGGCCACCTGCACCTCAGCACGCGTGGCCAGGCCCGCGGCGACGACGTTCTTGGCCACCCAGCGCATCGCGTACGCGGCCGAGCGGTCCACCTTCGACGGGTCCTTGCCCGAGAACGCGCCACCACCGTGCCGGGACATGCCACCGTAGGTGTCGACGATGATCTTGCGGCCGGTCAGGCCCGCGTCGCCCATCGGACCACCGATGACGAACCGGCCGGTCGGGTTGACCAGCAGCCGCACGTTCTCGGTGTCCAGGGTCAGCTCGGCCAGCTCCGGCAGCACGACCTGCTCGCGCACGTCCACCGCGAGCAGCTTGTCCAGGTCGATGCCCTCGGCGTGCTGCGAGGACACGACCACCGTGTCCAGGCGCACCGGCTGGTCACCGGCGTACTCGATGGTGACCTGGGTCTTGCCGTCCGGGCGCAGGTAGGGCAGCGCACCGTTCTTGCGGACCGCGGTCAGCCGCCGCGACAGGCGGTGCGCCAGCGCGATCGGCAGCGGCATCAGCTCCGGGGTGTCGGTGCAGGCATAGCCGAACATCAGACCCTGGTCACCGGCACCCTGACGGGCGATCTCGTCCTCAGCGGACTCGACCCGGGACTCGTAGGCGGTGTCCACGCCTTGGGCGATGTCCGGGGACTGCGACCCGATGGCCACGTTCACGCCACAGGAGTTGCCGTCGAAGCCCTTGGCCGAGGAGTCGTAGCCGATCTCCAGGATCTTCTCGCGGACGATGGTCGGGATGTCCGCGTAGGCCTCGGTGGTCACCTCACCCGCGACGTGCACCTGACCGGTCGTGATCAGGGTCTCCACCGCAACGCGGCTGCGCGGGTCCTTGGACAGCAGGCCGTCGAGGATCGAATCACTGATCGCGTCGCAGATCTTGTCGGGGTGCCCCTCGGTCACCGACTCCGACGTGAACAGCCTCCGGCTGTGTTGGCTCACGACTCTCCTCGCAACCATCCAGGGCGGGCGTGCGCCGCCCGCTCTTGTACATCAAGTTTTCGCATGTCAAGCCAGCCCCAGGTTTCGGCGTTCACAGTACCTGGGGTCACTCAAGACGAGCGCAAGAATCGAGCAAGGGCAAGATCGCGTTCCACACCGCGACCGCCAGTTGCGTTTTCGAGCCATGTGGGATAGGGGTCTCGGACCCGTCGGCGGCCAGCAGCCAGCCCGCGTTGTCCTCCACCTCGAACGCCTTGCCGTCACCGACCGCGTTGACCACCAGCAGGTCACAGCCCTTGCGGCCCAGTTTGGCACGGCCGTGGTGCAGCACGTCCCCGGTGGCGTCCCCGGTCTCCGCGGCGAAACCCACCACGACCTGACCGGCGGGGCGGGCCCTGACCAGTTCCACCAGGATGTCCGGGTTGGTGGTCAGCTTGATCGGGGCCGGTTCCTGCCCGGACTTCTTGATTTTCGAGTCGGACAGGGCAACCGGCCGAAAATCGGCGACAGCGGCGGCCATCACCACCACGTCGGCCCCCGCGGACTCGGCGTGCATCGCGTCGCGCAGCTCGCGGGCGGAACCGACGCGCAGCACGCGGGCGCCCGCGGGATCCGCCAGGTCGGCGGTGTTGCCCGCGACCAGGGTGACCTCGGCCCCGCGCTGCGCGGCGACCCTGGCCAGCGCGTAGCCCTGCTTGCCCGAGGAGCGGTTGCCCAGGAAGCGCACGGGGTCCAGCGGCTCACGGGTGCCGCCCGCGGAGACCACGACCTTGCGGCCGACCAGGTCACGGGGCAGCGCGGTGGGCTCGGCCAGCAGCAGCCTGGCCAGCTCCACGATCTCGGCGGGCTCGGCGAGGCGGCCCTTGCCGGTGTCGGCACCGGTCAACCGCCCGCTGGCGGGCTCGGCGACCACGGTGCCGCGGGAGCGCAGCGTGGCCACGTTGGCCTGGGTGGCGGCGTGCTCCCACATCTCGGTGTGCATCGCGGGCACCATCAGCACCGGGCAGCGCGCGGTGAGCAGGGTGGCGGTCAGCAGATCGTCGGCGAGGCCGTGCGCGGCCTTGGCCAGCAGGTCCGCCGTGGCGGGCACGACCACGACCAGGTCGGCGGTCTGCCCGATGCGCACGTGCGGGACCTCGGGCACGTCGGCGAACACGCCGGTGGCCACCGGCTGGCCGGACAGCGCCTCGAAGGTGGCCGCGCCGACGAACCGCAGCGCCGCCTCGGTGGGCACCACGCGGACGCGGTGGCCGGATTCGGTGAGCCTGCGCAGCACCTCGCACGCCTTGTAGGCGGCGATGCCACCGCCGACCCCGAG
Organism: Kutzneria viridogrisea DSM 43870; assembly: GCF_000525635.1. Lineage (NCBI taxonomy): Bacteria > Bacillati > Actinomycetota > Actinomycetes > Pseudonocardiales > Pseudonocardiaceae > Kutzneria > Kutzneria viridogrisea. Next base: position 3,041,737 of record NZ_CP007155.1, on the reverse strand, counting down.
CACGACCCTCGGCCGCGACTCGGGATCGACGTCCTGGCTCACTCGCCCTCGGTGTGCTCGAGCATGCCTGCGTGGATCTCGCGCAGGGCGATGGACAGCGGCTTCTCGCGGGGGCCGGGCTCGACCAGCGGACCCACGTACTCCAGCAGGCCCTCGCCGAGCTGGGCGTAGTAGTCGTTGATCTGGCGAGCGCGCTTGGCCGAGTAGATCACCAGCGCGTACTTCGAGCTGACCTGCTCCAGCAGGTCGTCGATCGGCGGGTTGGTGATGCCCTCCGGGGTGCTGGCGGGCTCCCCGACGGCGGCAAGGTGGGACGGGATGGTCACTCGCAACGCTCCTGCGGATCGGTCGTGGCGTCAGGCACCGGTGTGGGAGCCGACTACCAAGGTTAGCAACTCGCGGGCGGCGGTCCGAACATCGGAGTTCACGACGACCTCGTCGAACTCCTCCTCGGCCGCCAGTTCGCCCTTGGCGACCTCCAGCCGCCGGGCCACCACGGCCGGGTCCTCGGTGCCCCGGCCGGTGAGCCGGACCACCAGCTCCTCCCAGGACGGGGGCATCAGCATCACCAGCTGGGCCTGCGGCATGGCGCTGCGCACCTGCCGCGCGCCCTGCAGCTCGATCTCCAGGATCGCCGGCACGCCCTGGTCCAGGGCCTGCTCGACGGGACCACGCGGGGTGCCGTAGTGGTTGCCCGCGTACTCCGCGTGCTCGAGCAGCTCGCCCTCGGCGACCATGCGCTTGAACTCCTCGAGCGGCACGAAGTGGTAGTGCTGTCCGTCGACCTCGCCGGGCCTGGGCTGCCGGGTGGTCACCGAGACGCTGTAGTACACCTCGGGCCCCAGCTGGCGCAGCTCGGCGAGCACGCTGGACTTGCCGACCCCGGAGGGGCCGGAGACAACGGTGAGGCGGGCCGGGCCGCGTGGCCCGGCCGCCGCTCAGTTCCGGTCACCTGTTCGGTCTCACTCGCCACCGAACTCGGTGAGCAGCGCCTTGCGCTGACGGTCGCCCAGGCCGCGCAGACGACGGCTGGGGGCGATCTCCAGCCGCTCCATGATCTGGGCCGCCCGGACCTTGCCGACGCCCGGCAGGGACTCCAGCAGCGCCGAGACCTTCATCTTGCCCAGTACCTCGTCGCTGTCAGCGGCGATCAGCACGTCCTTCAGGTTGGTACCGCCCCGCTTGAGGCGCTCCTTGAGCTCAGCTCGGGCCCGACGGGCGGCAGCCGCCTTCTCCAGCGCTGCGGCCCGCTGCTCCTCGGTCAGCTGGGGAAGGGCCACGATCTCCTCCGTGGTTTGGTTGTGTAGAAGTGGGATCGGTGCCGCGACCGTACCGACCACGCCACACCGGGGACAACGCGGGGCCGTGCGGTCACCACGCAAACCAATGCGGTGACACCGGACCCACCCGGTTGGGTGTTCCTGGCGTGGAATCGGGAATCGCGACGTGGAGGAAGTACTACCAAGTACCCCCGACAGCCTGATCACCGCCTCCGGTGATGCGGGCTACACAGAGCGTGTGCTATGAGGCACGACATAGCGGTCCAAGATCGTGATTTCTGCACTTCCGGGCGTGCTGACAAGGGGCTTTGGGGACGCAGCGTGTCCCCAAAGCCCCCTGCCTGACACCGGATCAGAGCAACTGCGCGACGGACTCCCCCGTGCGCAGCGCCGCCGCGCGCAGGGCCGCCACATCGGGCCCGTGCCGGAGCACGTCGCGCGAGGAGGCGGGCAGAACGGCGGGCAGCGTGTCGCCGAAAACGGCCCGGAGATCGGCCGCGGTGGCCCCCTGGGCGCCGAAACCAGGCGCCAGGAGGGGCCCGTTGAGCGCCGAGAGGTCGAGACCACTCCGTCCGACGGTAGCGCCGACCACCAGTCCGACCGAGCCGAGCGGTACCGAACCGGCGTTGCGGGCCGCCGCGGCGTCCACTACGGCCTGCGCGGTCGTGCGCCCAGTGGTGTCTACCGCGCGCTGAACGGAGGCACCCTCCGGGTTGGAGGTCAGCGCGAGCACGAAGATCCCGCGCCCGGTCTGCCCGGCCAGGTCCAGTGCCGGGTCCAGCGAGCCGAAGCCCAGGTACGGCGAGACGGTGATCGCGTCGGCGGCCAGCGGGGAGCCCTCGGCCAGGTAGGCCTGGGCGTAGGCGGCCATCGTGGTGCCGATGTCGCCCCGCTTGACGTCCAGCAGGGTCAGCGCCCCGGCCTGGGCCGTCTCGGCCAGCACGCGCTCCAGCACCGCGACGCCGCGCGAGCCGTGCGCCTCGAAGAAGGCCGACTGCGGCTTGACCACGGCGACCTCCCCGGCGAAGGCCTCCACGCAGGTCAGCGCGAACCGCTCCAGCCCGGCCGCGTCCACGGTCAGGCCCCAGTCGGTGAGCAGGCCGGGGTGCGGGTCGATGCCCACGCACAGCGGCCCGCGCTCGGCCACCCGCTCGGTCAGCCTGGCCCCGAACGGCGCCCTCATGCCCGGCCGTCCCGCAGCCGCTCCTGCAGGGACTGCAGGGACCGCACGCCGATGTCCCCGCGGATCAGCGCCTCGATGCCGTGCACGGCGGCGGCGGCACCGGAAACGGTGGTGATGCAGGGGATGTCGCGGGCGACGGCGGCGGTGCGGATTTCGTAGCCATCCACGCGGGGGCCGTGGTTGCCATACGGGGTGTTGATCACCATCTCCACCCGCCCGGCGAGGATCTCGTCCACGATGGTGCCCTCACCCTCGAAATGCTTGCGGACCACCGTGCACGCGATCCCGTTACGCCGCAGCACCTCCGCGGTGCCCGAGGTCGCCAACACCTCGAACCCCAGATCCGCCAACCGTTTCACCGGGAACACCATCGCCCGCTTGTCCCGGTTGGCCACCGACACGAACACCCGCCCACTGGTGGGCAGCGACCCGTAGGAGGCGGTCTGGGACTTGGCGAAGGCCTGCCCGAAGGAGAAATCGATGCCCATCACCTCGCCGGTGGACTTCATCTCCGGCCCCAACAACGAGTCCACGCCGTGGCCCTCGGGGGTGCGGAACCGGTGGAAGGGCAACACCGCCTCCTTCACCGCCACCGGGGAATCCGCCGGCAGATCCGCCCCATCGCCGGCGGGCAGCAGACCCTCCGCGCGCAGCTCGGCGATGCTGGCACCCAACGCGATCCGCGCCGCCGCCTTGGCCAACGGCACCGCGGTGGCCTTGGACACGAACGGCACCGTGCGCGACGCCCGCGGGTTGGCCTCCAACACATACAGCACGTCGTCCTTGAGGGCGTACTGCACATTGAGCAGCCCGCGGACCCCGATGCCGTGCGCGATGGCCTCCGTACTCCGGCGGACGGCGTCGAGGTCGGTGCGGCCCAGGGTGATCGGGGGCAGGGCGCAGGAGGAGTCCCCGGAGTGGATCCCGGCCTCCTCGATATGCTCCATCACCCCACCCAAAAACACCTCCGTGCCGTCGCACAGGGCGTCGACGTCGATCTCGATGGCGTCATCGAGGAACCGGTCCACCAGCACCGGGTGTTCCGGGGAGACCTCGGTGGCCCGCGCGATGTACCCGGCCAGGCTGGCCTCGTCGTAGACGATCTCCATGCCGCGCCCGCCCAGCACGTAGGAGGGCCGCACCAGCACCGGGTACCCGATCTCATCGGCGATCCGCTTCGCCCCGGCGAAGGAGGTCGCGGTGCCGTACTTCGGCGCGGGCAACCCCGCGCTGGTGAGCAGGTCCCCGAACGCCCCCCGGTCCTCGGCCAGGTGGATGGCCTCCGGGCTGGTGCCCACCACCGGGACTCCGGCGTCGGCCAGGCGCTGCGCCAGGCCCAGGGGGGTCTGTCCGCCCAACTGGACGATGACCCCGGCGACGGTGCCGGACTGGCGTTCGGCGTGGACGACTTCCAGGACGTCCTCGAAGGTCAACGGCTCGAAATACAGGCGGTCGGAGGTGTCGTAGTCGGTGGACACGGTCTCCGGGTTGCAGTTGACCATCACCGTCTCATAGCCCGCGCGCCGCAACTCCATCGCCGCGTGCACACAGGAGTAGTCGAACTCGATGCCCTGCCCGATCCGGTTGGGGCCCGAGCCCAGGATCAGCACCTTGGGCCGCTCCCGCTGCACGCTGACCTCCGACTCCGCCGCCGGGTCGGACTCGTAGGCCGAGTAGTGGTACGGGGTGTGGGCGGCGAACTCGGCGGCGCAGGTGTCCACGGTCTTGAACACCGGCCGCACCCCCAGCCGGTGGCGCAGGGTGCGGACCCCGTCCTCCCCGGCCAGCTCCGGGCGCAACGCCGCGATCTGCGGATCCGACAACCCCGCCCGCTTCGCCCGCCGCAACAGGGCCTCATCCAGCACCGGGGCGCCGACCAGTTCCGCGCGCAACTCCACCAGGGCGGCGATCTGGTCGATGAACCAGGGGTCGATGCCGGAGGCCTCGTGCACCTGCTGCACGGTGGCGCCCAGGCGTAGGGCCCGCTCCACGGTGTACAGGCGGCCGTCGTGCCCGGTGCGCAGGGCCTCCAGGGTGCCCGCGAGGGTGGTGGTGTCGGGGTCGGGGCGGGTCCAGAACCCGGTCGCCTTCGTTTCCATCGACCGCAGCGCCTTGTTCAGCGCCTCGCTGAAGTTCCGGCCGATCGACATCGCCTCGCCCACCGATTTCATGGTGGTGGTCAGGGTGGGGTCGGCGCCGGGGAACTTCTCGAACGCGAACCGCGGGACCTTGACCACCACATAGTCCAGGGTCGGCTCGAAACTGGCCGGGGTCTGGCCGGTGATGTCGTTGCGGATCTCGTCCAGGGTGTAGCCGATGGCCAGCTTCGCGGCGATCTTGGCGATCGGGAACCCCGTCGCCTTCGACGCCAACGCCGAGGAGCGGGAGACGCGGGGGTTCATCTCGATGACGACCATCCGCCCGGTCTGCGGGTGGAACGCGAACTGGATGTTACAGCCCCCGGTATCCACCCCCACCGCGCGAATGACCTGGATACCGACATCGCGCATGTGCTGGAACTCGCGGTCGGTCAGGGTCATCGCCGGGGCCACGGTCACCGAGTCCCCGGTATGCACCCCCATCGGGTCGATGTTCTCGATCGAGCAGATCACGACCACGTTGTCGTTGCGGTCGCGCATCAGCTCGAGTTCGTACTCCTTCCACCCCAGCACGCTCTCCTCGATCAACACCTCGGTGACCGGGGACTCGGCCAGGCCCACCGAGGCCAGCCGCTCCAACTCCTCCGGGGTGTGGGCCATCCCGGAGCCCAGGCCGCCCATGGTGAACGAGGGCCGGATCACCACCGGCAGGCCCAGTTCGGCGACGGTGGCCCGGACCTCCTCCATGGACTTACAGACCGAGGAGCGGGGGACCTCGGCGCCGATCGAGCGGACGATGTCCTTGAACAGTTGCCGGTCCTCACCCCGCTGGATCGCGTCGATGTCCGCGCCGATCAGCTCGACGGCGTACTTGTCCAGCACCCCGCGCTCGTGCAGGGCCACCGCGGTGTTCAACGCGGTCTGCCCGCCCAGGGTCGCCAGGATCGCGTCCGGGCGCTCCGCGGCGATGACCTTCTCCACGAACTCCGGGGTGATCGGTTCGATGTAGGTGGCGTCGGCGAACTCCGGGTCGGTCATGATCGTGGCCGGGTTGGAGTTGACCAGCGATACCCGCAGGCCCTCCTCCCGTAGCACCCGGCAGGCCTGGGTGCCCGAGTAGTCGAACTCACACGCCTGCCCGATCACGATCGGCCCCGAGCCGATCACCAGCACGTGCGCGATATCAGTCCTCTTGGGCATGGGATCCCTCACTTACCAGGCGACGGAGCCCGTCGCGGAAAACCTGAAAACTCTTGGAGCGGTTGGACTCGACGTCCATGTGCTCGGCGATGTCAGTGGCAGCCCGGACCTTGGCGAGCTTGCGCGGGTGGTAGCCACTGGACTGCAGGAGGTGCTCCAGTGCCTTGGACGCCTTGCCGGGAATCTCCTCCGGATCGCGGTACTTCACCTGTCCGGCCAGGTCCCGTGACACCCTGGGGTAGGCGGCGCACAGGGCGGGCACGTCGCCGAAGAACCAGGCCTCCAGCTCGTCCACGACGATCCGCTTGAGCACGACGTGCTGTGGCAATCCCGCTTCGGCCGCGCAGTCGGCAAGCACCTGCTTGAGCTCGACGCAGTTGTCGTCGTCGCGGTCGACGAGGACGACGATCCTGATCTCCTCCCAAGACATCCTGATCGCGAGACCGCGGAAGACACCCGGCAACCGCTTGAGCAGGTCGGGCTTACCCCGGAAGTCCTGGACCGAGAAGGACGTTCCCGGCACGATCCTGGGAACGAGGACGTCCAGGGCCACTTTGGCCGACGGCTCCTCGACCAGGATCGCCAGGGCGACAGCGAGATGGCTCACCGCGGTCGCCCGGACCTGGTCAGGGGGTCGCCGAGCCCGAAGAACCCTTCCGTCCACAGGCTTCCGAGCAGTCCGCCCGCCTCCACCATCGCCATGAGTTCGGGCAGGTCGGCGGCACGGCGAGCCTGCGTGTACCCCTGCTCGTCGCGATAGAACACCCAGACCTCCTCCGGCCGCAGCGCGTCCACGAAGTAGGACGAGTGCGTGGCGACGAGGACCTGACCGGGCTGGTCCGACAACCTGAGGTCCTCGGCCAACCTGTAGTGGACCTGGGGGTGGACGTGGTTCTCCGGCTCCTCCAGCAACAGGACCCAGGCCTCGCTGTGCACTGCCACCAGGTAGCCGAGCAGCTTGAGCGTGCCGTCCGAGACGTGCTCGGGCAGGATCGGCTGGTCCACGCCGTACTCGCTGACCAGCACGATCCACCGCCCGTCACCGAGCCGCTCAGGGATGACGTCCCGCAGCGTCGGGACGTAGCGCCGCAGGGAACGCAGGATGGACTCCCACACTTCCGGTCGGCGTGTCTGCAAGCGCTGGACCACGCTCGCGAGGTTGTCCCCGCTCGAGGACAACACCTCGGGAGTGCGACTGGGCGTGCTGACGCGGATCCGCTCGACATCGGGGCTGGACACCTGCAACCGGGCGACGCGGTGACTGAGGCCGACAGCACTCCGGTACCGGGCGAGCTGACCGAGTGCGGCCGCGGCCAGCACCGCCGGCCCGCCCAGCACCATGTGCTCGATATCCTCGGCGGGTTCCTCGGTGTCCACTGCCTCGGCGAGCACGTGGCCGTCGCCCCGGGTGAAGTCGAGCCACACGGTGCCCTCAGTGGAGACCAGCGTCTCCCGCACCACAACGGGCGAGCCCTCTTCCTCATCAACGTCGATCCTGTAGACGAAGGACTCCTCGCGCCCCGAGTCACGGTAACCGAGCTCGATGCTGATCGGCTCTTCGGCTCCCCTGGTGCGCAACTCCGCGATTCCGCCACGTCGCCCCAACGCCTCGGCCAAGCCCTTGGTGAACGCCTCTTGGAGGAACGCGAGGGCGTCGAACACCGTGGACTTGCCACTGCCGTTCGGGCCGAGCAACGCGGTCACCGGGGTCAGCCCGCCAAGGGTGAGGTCCTTGAGAGCCCGGTAGTTGCGTATCCGCAGGTGCTCGATCTGCCGGAGGTCGGGAGCCGGTCCGGTCATCGAGCCTGCTCCATCAGGGTCACGAACTCATCGAACAGCGGGGCGGCGTCGTGCGGGCCCGCGGCCGCCTCGGGGTGGTACTGCACGGAGAAGGCGGGCACTTCCTGGCAGCGCAGGCCCTCCACGGTGTTGTCGTTGGGGCAGTAGTGGCTGACCACCGCGGACCCGTAGGGGGTGTCGAACACCTCACCGGGCTCGCCCTCCAGAGCGAAGCCATGGTTCTGCGCCGTGATCGCCACCTTGCCGGTAGCGGTGTCGATCACCGGGATGTTGATACCCCGATGCCCGTACCGCATCTTGTAGGTCTCCCGGCCCAACGCACGCCCGAGGATCTGGTTGCCGAAACAGATCCCGAACAACGGCAACCGCCGCTCCAGCACCTGCCGGGTCACCGCCACGGCGTGGTCCATGGTCGCCGGGTCACCGGGACCGTTGGACAGGAACACCCCGTCCGGGGACACCGCGAGCAGATCCTCCACAGTGGACTTCAGCGGCAGCACGTGCACCTCGATACCCCGGGCGGCCATCAACCGAGGCGTGTTCGCCTTGATCCCCAGGTCCAGCGCCGCCACCCGGAACCGGCGCTCCCCGACGGCGGGGATCACGTAGGGCTCGGGGGTGGTGACGTCCCCGGCCAGGTCCGCCCCGGCCATCTGGGGGCTGGCCTGCACCCGCCCCACCATGGTGTCCACATCGGACAACTCAGCGCCGGAGAAGACGCCTGAGCGCATGGCGCCGCGCTCGCGCAGGTGCCGGGTCAGGGTACGGGTGTCCACCCCGCTGATGCCCACCACGCCCTGGCGCTCCAACTCGGAGTCCAGCGAGCGCCGCGACCGCCAGTTCGAGGGCACCCGCGCGGGGTCACGCACCACATAGCCGGAGACCCAGATCCGCGCGGACTCGTCATCCTCGTCGTTCCACCCGGTGTTCCCGATCTGCGGCGCGGTCGCCACCACGATCTGCCGGTGATAGGACGGATCAGTCAACGTCTCCTGATACCCGGTCATACCGGTACAGAACACCGCCTCACCCACCGTGGCACCGACAGCCCCATACGCCTCACCACGAAAGACCCTGCCGTCCTCCAGTACCAATGCAGCCTGCTCGCGCACGCTCATCGCGCGCCACCTCCCACACCCGGATTGCCAGCGAGCTGCCGGAGCGCGGCAACCCACTGCTCGTACACGTCCTTGTCGTCACCGCGGAAACCGCTGTCGAGCACTGTGCCGTCCAGTTCCCACCGGACGATCAGCAGGCCGTCACCGCTGAACATGACCTTGCCCGCGAGGCCCTGCCCCACGTTGGCCTCGCGCACCGCGTCCACCGGGACCCACACCGGCTCGGCGCCGACCCGGTCGAACAGCAGGCCCTGCGGGTACAGCCGCAGCGTGGCCTCGGACCGGAAGCCCAGGTCGCCGACGGCCACGCGGTCCTGCCAGCTGGCGTCGGTCACCGTGCTGACGTACACCCCGGTCGCCGCGGGCAGCAGTTCCTCGCCGAGGTCGGCGGGCACGGGCGGGAAGCTCGGCAGCACCGCGGCCTGGTGGCGGGCACGGTTGCGGTAGCCCCACCACATCCCGAACACGCACAGCGCGAAGAACACGAACACCGCGAGCACCAGCAGCGCCCTGATCACGACTGCACCTTCCCCTCGGTCACGGTGACCCGCCCGCGCAGCATGGTGGTGTGCACCACGGCGGGCAACTCCATGCCCTCGAACGGGGTGTTGCCGGAGATGCTGGCCAGCTCCGCGCCGCGCACCACCCAGTGCGCCCTCGGGTCGACCAGTACCAGCGTGGCCGGTTCGCCCACGGCCAGCGGGCGGCCCTGGTCGGGCAGCCCAGCGATCTCGGCGGGCCGCTCGCTCATCACCCTGGCCACGCCGCGCCAGTCCAGCAGCCCGGGCCGCACCAGGGTCTTGACCACAATGGACAGCGCGGTCTGCAGACCGAGCATGCCGGGCCGGGCCGCGGACCACTCGCAGTCCTTGTCCTGCACGGCGTGTGGCGCGTGGTCGGTGGCCACACAGTCCAGCACGCCCTCGGCCAGCGCCTCGCGCAGCACCTGCACGTCGGACTCGGTGCGCAGCGGCGGGTTGACCTTGTTGACCGGGTCGTAGCCCTCCAGCCGCTCGTCGGTGAGCAGCAGGTGGTGCGGGGTCACCTCGGCGGAGACCTTGGTGCCGCGCGCCTTGGCCCAGCGCAGCACGTCCACGGTGCCCGAGGTGGACACGTGGCAGACGTGCAGCCGGGCGTCGACCTGCTTGGCCAGCAGGCAGTCCCGGGCCACGATCGACTCCTCGGCGGCGGCGGGCCACCCGGCCAGGCCCAGGCGGGCGGCGCGCTCCCCCTCGTGCGCCTGGGCGCCCACGGTCAGCCGGGGCTCCTCGGCGTGCTGGGCGATCACGGCGTCCAGCGAGCGGGTGTACTCCAGGGCGCGGCGCATGATCAGCGGGTCGGCCACGCACAGGCCGTCGTCGGAGAACACGCGCACCCCGGCCTTGCTGGCGGCCATGGTGCCCAGCTCGGCGAGCTTCTCGCCCTTGAGGCCGACCGTCACCGCGCCCACCGGGTGCACGTCGACCAGGCCGACCTCGCGGCCCCGGCGCCACACGTGCTCCACGACCACGGCGTTGTCGGCGACCGGGTCGGTGTTGGCCATGGCGAACACGGCCGTGTAGCCGCCCAGCGCGGCGGCGGCCGAGCCGGTGGCGATGGTCTCGGTGTCCTCGCGGCCCGGCTCGCGCAGGTGCGTGTGCAGGTCCACGAAGCCGGGCAGGGCGACCAGCCCGTCGGCGTCGAGGACCCGGACCCCGTCGAGGTCCTGGGTGCTCGCGGCGTCCAGCCACTGTCCGATCTCGACGATGACCCCGTCGCGGACCAGCACGTCGACGGGATCACCCTCGCCGTAGAGCCGGACGGCCTTGATCAGCAGCGGGCTGTTCACGCCGCTTCCTCCTCTCCCGCAAGCAGGTGGTACAGCACGGCCATGCGGACGTGCACCCCGTTGCGGACCTGGTCGGTGATGGCGGCACGCGGGGAGTCGGCCACCGCGGAGGCGATCTCCATGCCGCGCAGCATGGGCCCCGGGTGCAGCACGACGGCGTGCTCTGGCAGCAGGGCGAGCCTGCGTTCGTTGAGGCCGTAGGCGATCGAGTACTCGCGCGCCGACGGGAAGAAACCGCCGTGCATGCGCTCGGCCTGGACGCGCAGCAGCATCACCGCGTCCAGCGCGGGCAGCTCGGAGTCCAGGTCGTGCGACACCGTGACGGGCCAGCTGTGCACCCCGGTGGGCAGCAGGGTCGGCGGGGCCACCAGCACCACCTCGGCGCCCAGCGCGGCCAGCAGGTGCACGTTGGAGCGCGCGACCCGGCTGTGCAGCACGTCCCCGACGATGGCGATGCGGCGCCCGGAGATCTCCCCGAGCCGCTCCCGCAGGGTCGCCGCGTCCAGCAGGGCCTGGGTCGGGTGCTCGTGCGTGCCGTCCCCGGCGTTGACCACGGCGGTGCCGGTGCCCTCCAGCCAGCTCGCCAGCCGGTGCGCCGCGCCCGAGGCGGGGTGCCGCACGATCACCAGGTCGGCCCCGGCCGCGGACAGGGTCAGCGCGGTGTCGCGCAGGGACTCGCCCTTGTTCACCGAGGAGCCGCCCGCCGAGACGTTGATGACGTCGGCGCTCATCCACTTGCCCGCGACCTCGAAGGACACGCGGGTGCGGGTGGAGTTCTCGTAGAACAGGGTGACCACGGTCCGCCCGCGCAACGTGGGCAGCTTGCGGACCTCGCGGCCCAGCAGCGTGCGCTTGAGCGTGTCGGCGGTGTCCAGCACCGCCGTGGCGGTGGCCGGATCCAGGCCGTCTGTGGACAGCAGATGTTTCACGAACTTGCTCCCCGTCGCAGGAACACGCCGTCCCTGCCGTCGAGTTCGGACAGGCTCACGGCGACGTCCTCGCTGCGGGCGGTGGGCACGTTCTTGCCCACGTAGTCCGCGCGGATGGGCAGTTCCCGGTGACCCCGGTCGACCAGCACCGCGAGCTGCACGGCGCTGGGACGGCCCGCGTCGCGCAGGGCGTCGAGGGCGGCGCGGATGGTCCGGCCGGAGAACAGCACGTCGTCGACCAGCACCACGAGGCTGTCGTCGATGCCACCCTCGGGCAGGGTGGTGGACTCCAGCGGGCGGTTGGGCCTGCGCCGCAGGTCGTCGCGGTAGAGGGTCACGTCGAGGGAACCGACACCAACCCGCACGCCGGAGAACTCGGCGATCCGGTCGGCGAGGCGGTGTGCCAGCGGGGTCCCCCTGCTGGGAATACCCAGCAGCACGACCGAGCGGCCTGCCGGGCCGTCCAGTGCGGTCTTCTCGATGACCTGATGGGCCATTCGGGCGATCGTGCGCGCGACGTCACCGGCTGAGAGCAGCTCGCGCTCGTCAGCCGGGTCCGCCGCGCCGCGAACACGCGGCGCCACGGTGGACCTCCTTCCCCGCCTCACCGGACGGGTCCTTAAAGGACGTCGTGTCAGCCCGGCGTTTGCCGAGCTCGGCGGCTACGCTACCAGCCACGCTCTGTAGCCCTTCCGGGTGGTAAGGCACTCCTCCCCCGCATGACGCAGTGACATCAGCTTGACCTGGTGACGACAGCGAGCGACCATTACTCTGCGTATTGATCTGAGGCTTCCCGCGGTCATGGCTACCGGCCGACGGGGCGAATGAACGGAGAACCGCCACATGGGCGATTACGCCAAGGCGCTGGGGGCCAAGCTCCGCGCCATCCGCCAGCAGCAGGGATTGTCACTGCATGGCGTCGAGCAGAAGTCCGGCGGTCGCTGGAAGGCCGTCGTCGTCGGCTCGTACGAGCGGGGCGATCGCGCTGTCACCGTGCAGAAGCTGGCCGAGCTGGCCGACTTCTACGGGGTTCCGGTAGCCGAGCTGCTGCCCGAGGGCCGGGTGCCCTCCGGTGCCGAACCGGCCACCAAGATCGTGATAAACCTGGAGCGGCTCCAGCAGCTGCCCGCGGAGAAGGTGGGCCCGCTGGCCCGCTACGCGGCCACCATCCAGAGCCAGCGCGGGGACTACAACGGCAAGGTGCTGTCCATCCGCACCGAGGACCTGCGCTCGCTGGCGATCATCTACGACATGACCCCGGGCGAGCTGACCGAGCAGCTGATCGACTGGGGCGTGCTGCCGCCCGAGGCACGGCCGTCCAAGGAGGATTGAGCATGTCGCGCGAAAGCGGCGTCATCCGCGGAGGGGATGACGCCGCTTTCGCCGCCGCCTCGTACTAGAGCGCGGCCCTGAGGTGCTCAGCGATGCGCGCGATGCTGTCCAGCACGCCGTTGACGAACCGCGGCGAGTCGTCCGTGGACAGTGCCTTGGCCAGTTCCACGGCCTCGTCGATGGCTACCGCGTCCGGCACGTCGGAGACCCACAGCAGCTCGTAGACGCCCATGCGCAGCACGGCGCGGTCCACCGCGGGCATGCGGGCCAGGGTCCAGCCCTCGGCGTGCTCGGAGAGCAGCTCGTCGATCCGGGAACGGTGCGCGGTCACGCCCTCCACCAGCGAGATGGTGTAGTCGTTGACCGGCGGCACGTCCGGCGACCCGACCCGCTCGGAGAGCAGGGTCACCGCGTCGGCCCCGCGCAGGTCCGCCTCGTAGAGGACGTCGACCGCACGCTTGCGGGCCTTGCTGCGTGCACCCATGTCAGCTGGAGACCCGGCCGAGGTAGCGACCGTCGCGGGTGTCCACCTTGACCTTCTCGCCGGTGGTGACGAACAGCGGCACCTGGATCTCGGCGCCGGTCTCCAGGGTGGCGGGCTTGGTGCCACCGGTGGAGCGGTCGCCCTGCAGGCCCGGGTCGGTGTGCTGGATGAGCAGCTCCACCGAGGTGGACAGCTCCACGAACAGCGGGGTGCCCTCGTGCACGGCCACCACGGCGTCGGTGTTCTCCAGCATGTAGTTGGCCGCGTCGGACACGGTCGCCGCGGGCACGTTGATCTGGTCGTACGTGTCGGTGTCCATGAACACGAAGTCCGTACCCTCCTTGTACAGGAAGGTCATGGAGCGCTTGTCCACGGTCGCGGTCTCGACCTTCGTGCCCGCGTTGAAGGTCTTGTCCACCACCTTGCCGGACAGCACGTGCTTGAGCTTGGTGCGCACGAACGCACCGCCCTTGCCCGGCTTGACGTGCTGGAACTCGACGACGGTCCACAGCTGGCCGTCGAGGTTGAGCACCAGGCCGTTCTTGAGGTCGTTGGTGGTGGCCACGGTGGTGGTCTCTCCTGTAGTCGTGGTCGGCCGCCAGAGGCTGGCCCGGGGGTTGGTCGGCACCGACCAGCCCGCCGGCACGCGGCCGGGATCAGGTCGTGCTCAAGGCTGGAAGTGTACCTGGGGAGATCGGCGCCGACCGCCTAGGCTGGCCTGATGCGAGCTTGGCTGGTGCGCGGGGCTGTCGTCGCGGCGGTGCACGCGCTGGTGCAGACCGGGGTGGCGGCGCTGCGCGCGGCACACCCGGACTGGCTGTCGGTGCTGCGCCCGGTGTCGCTGGGCCTGCTGGTGGGCGTGGCCGTGTTCTGGGCCGGACTGGACGCCTGGCGCGGCCTGGAGCGGCCCGCCATGGAGTGGTTCAGGGCCGCGCTGCTGGCCGGGCCGGTCTCCGGGGTGCTCGGCGTGCTGTTGCAGGGCCTGCTGGTGGACCAGACCGGGGTGGAGTCGGTGTGGGCGGCGATCACCGGTGGCGCCGCGTTCACCGCTCTGCTGGTGCTGGTGCCCGCGGTGCTCGGCCTGGGCCTGGGCCGCCTGGTGGGGCGCAGGTCAGTCGCGCAGCACCGTGAGGTCTAGCCCCTTGGGGTAGGCGTCCCACTGCTGGTCGCTGGTCTCGGTGACCGGCGAGGAGTTGGCCCGCACCACGACCGGGTCCGGACCGACCGGCCAGAGCCTGCCGTCCAGCACCAGCCCGTAGGGCCGGTTCGGGGCGTGCAGGGCGGGCACCCCCGGCGCGATGCGGCCCGCCAGGGGCAGCGCCTCGGCCGAGGGCACCGGCTCGTCCAGCACGCGCACGGCCAACTGCTCGGCCACCGCGCGGCGGTCCACCCGCACCCGGTGCCCGGCCAGCACGAGGTCGATCGTGCGGTCGGAGCTGGGCATGGCGACCCCGTCGAGGGTCGCGGGCGGCTGGCAGGCGTGCACCCCGAGCAGGTCCAGGCCGAAGTGGGTCAGGTCGGTGGGCGCGCTGGTCTCGCGCACGGCGCGCACCAGGTCGATCGGCACCCGCCCGCAGCGGTCCTGGGCCGAGGCGGGCGCGTGCCCGTCGGCCCTGCGCACCAGGCCCGCGCCCTCCTGCCACGGCCCGGCCACCAGCACGTCCCCGTACGGGTGCGCGGTGAAGTCCCGGTTCCAGAAGGTGATGACGGTGCCCTGGTTCAGCGCCTCGTGGGCCACGGCGAAGGCGTTGAGGGCGTCCACCCACATCCAGTCGGAGCTGTTGCTGTCCGAGATCGAGGTGGTCCGGGCCGAGCGCGTGCCGGACACCTCGGCGAACCCGTTCGGGGTGAGCGCCTGGGTGCCGGTGGCGAAGGTCGGGTCCTTCGAGCGCAGCACGAACTGGCCGGTGCCCTTGGGACCGGCCGCCGCGCCCGTGGTGTCGGTGAACATCAGGTACACCCAGCCGTCCAGGTACAGCGCGGAGGGCTGGCCCGCGCCGTAGGTGTTCTCCCCGTGTACCTGCATGGACGGCTCGACCACGGGGTGGCCCAGCTTGGTCCAGTGCACCCCGTCCGCGCTGGTGATCAGCCCGATGGAGTTGCCGAAGGGCTGCTCCCCGGCCGCGCCGGTGTAGTACAGGTAGTAGGAGCCGCTGACCTTGATCACCGACGGGTCGCAGGTGTGCTTGGCGTCGAAGCCCGAGCCGCCGCCGTGCAGGTCCACGGTGGGCGCGCCGTACGGCCCGTCCAGCGCGGGCGCGCTCGCGGAGAGCACGTCGTCCCCGGGCACGCCGACCCCGGGCAGCTGGCTGCACCACCACATCCGGTACGAGCCGTCGTCCACCAGCACGGTGGGGCCGTAGTTGTACGGGGCGTCAGGCCCGCCGGAGACGATCACGCCGGGGCTGCTGCGCACCCGGTCGGTGGCCAGCAGCGCGGGGGCCGGGGCCTGCGCCGTGGGCTGCACCCCCTCCACGCGGGGCCCCGGCTGGGGCGTTCCCTCGGCGTTGCCGCAGGCGGCCAGCAGCAGCACGGCGGCCACCGCGCCGCTCACCCTCCGATGCGGTCGGATCGGCATGCCCGGGCGGACCTCCACGAGTGGGTGAGGGATGTGCCGGTCCAGTCTAGGGACCCCACCCACCCGTGTGAGTTACGCGGGGTGCGTCGCGATCCAGCGCAGCGCCAGGGCGTAACCCTGCACGCCCAGGCCCAGGATCGTGCCGTCCGCGACCGCCGAGATGTAGCTGTGCTGGCGGAACTCCTCGCGCTTGTGCACGTTGGAGATGTGCACCTCGACCAGTGGCGCGGTCAGCTGCGAGCAGGCGTCCCGCACGGCGATCGAGTAATGCGTCCACGCGGCCGGGTTGAGCACCACGGGGGTGCCCGAGTCGGCGGCCTCGTGCAGCCAGCCGAGCATCTCGCCCTCGTGGTCGGTCTGCCGCACGTCCACCTCGACGCCCAGTTCGGCGGCCTCGCGGCGGCACAGCTCGACCAGGTCCGCGTAGGTGGTGGAGCCGTAGACCTCGGGCTCCCTGGTGCCGAGCCGTCCCAGGTTCGGCCCGTTGAGCACGAGCACCCTCACAGCAGCACCGGCCGATCCGCGGTGTCCTCGCCCGCGATCACCGAGTAGGCCGCGGCGATCAGGCTCGGGTCCGGGCCCTCCAGCCGGCCCGGCTTGGCCAGCCCGTCCAGCACCACGAAACGCAGCATGCCCGCGCGGGTCTTCTTGTCGTTGCGCATGCCCTCCATGAGCTGGGGCAGCGCACCGGGCTCGTAGGCGGTGGGCAGCCCCAGCGCGGTCAGCACGCTGTGGTGCCGGTCCGCGGTGGCGTCGTCCAGCCGACCCGCCAGCCTGGCCAGCTCGGCGGCGAACACCAGGCCCACGCTGACCGCGGCCCCGTGCCGCCAGCGGTAGCGCTCGCGGCGCTCGATGGCGTGGCCCAGGGTGTGCCCGTAGTTGAGGAACTCCCGCTGCCCCGACTCGCGCAGGTCCCCGGACACCACCTCGGCCTTGTACCGGATCGCGCGGCAGACCAGCTCGCCGATCACCTCACCGGTGGGGTCCACGGCGGCCTTCGGGTCGGCCTCGATCAGCTCCAGGATGCGCGGATCGGCCAGGAACCCGGCCTTGACCACCTCGGCCATGCCCGCGACGAGTTCGTTGGCGGGCAAGGTCTCCAGCGTGGCCAGGTCCACCAGCACGGCGGCCGGTTCGTGGAACACCCCGACCAGGTTCTTGCCCGCCTCGGTGTTGATGCCCGCCTTGCCGCCCACCGCGGCGTCCACCATGCCCAGCAGGGTGGTCGGCACGTGCACCACGCGGACCCCGCGCAGCCAGGTGCCCGCCACGAACCCGGCCAGGTCGGTGGTCGCCCCGCCGCCCAGCGCCACCACGGCCCCGGTGCGGTCCAGGCCGATGCGGCCCAGCACCTCCCAGCAGAACCCCGCCACCGCCAGCGCCTTGCCGTCCTCGGCGTCGGGGAGCTCCACCCGGTGCGCGTCGATGCCGGCCGCGGCCAGCTCCTCGCGTACCACCTCGGCGGTCGCGGTCAGCGTCGGCTGGTGCAGGATCGCCACGGTGGGCGTGCCGGTCAGCACCTCCACCAGCTCACCGAGCAGGCCGCGGCCCACCAGCACCTCGTAGGGCCGCTCGGCGGCGACCCGGATGCGGACCGGTTCCTGGGCCATCACTGTCCTCCCTGGCCAGTCAGCGCCTCGATCACGGCCCGCACCACCTCGTCGGGTTCGCGGCCGTCGGTGTCCACCTCCACGGTGGCCACCTCTTGGTAGAGCGGCACCCTGGCGTCCAGCAGCGCCTTGAACGTCGCGCGCGGGTTCACCCCGACCAGCAGCGGCCGGTTCGCGGCCAGGCCCGTGCGGCGCACGCCCTCGGCCATGCACACGCTGAGGTAGACCACCGGATGGTCGGCCAGCAGCAGCCGGGTCGCCGCGGACAGCACCGCTCCCCCGCCCAGCGCCAGCACCCCGTCGTGCTCGGCCAGCGCGGCGAGCACCGCCTGCTCCTCGATGCGCCGGAACTCCTGCTCGCCGTCCTGGGTGAAGATGTCGGAGATCGGCTTGCCCACGGTGCGGACGATGTCGGCGTCCACGTCCCGGAAGGGCAGGCCCAGCTCCGCGGCGAGCAGTTCCCCGACGGTGGTCTTGCCCGCACCGGGCGGCCCGACCACGACGGCCCTGGGACTCACCAGCGATCCTGCAAGGACTTGAGGTAGCCCTCGACGTTGTGCCGGGTCTCCGACAGCGAGTCGCCGCCGAACTTCTCCAGCACCGCGTCGGCCAGCACCAGCGCCACGACCGACTCCACCACGACCCCGGCGCGCGGGACCGCGCAGATGTCCGAACGCTGGTGGATCGCCACGGCGGGCTCGCCGGTGGTGACGTCCACAGTGGCCAGTGCGCGCGGCACCGTGGAGATCGGCTTCATGGCCACGCGGACCCGCAGCGGCTCGCCGTTGGTGATGCCGCCCTCCAGGCCACCGGCCCGGTTGGAGCGCCGCGTCACCCCGGACACCCCGGGGCCGCGGTCGATCTCGTCGTGCGCCTGGCTGCCCCGGCGGCGCGCGGTGGTGAAGCCGTCGCCGACCTCGACCCCCTTCATCGCCTGGATGCCCATCAGGGCGCCGGCCAGGCGGGCGTCCAGCCTGCGGTCCCAGTGCACGTGCGAGCCCAGGCCCGGCGGCAGGCCGTAGACGATCGCCTCGATCACCCCGCCGAGCGTGTCCCCGTCCTTCTTGGCGGCCTCCACCTCCTCGACCATGGCCTCGGTGCCCGCGGGGTCGAAGGCCCGCACCGGGTTCTCGTCGATGGCGGCCAGGTCCTCGGGCCTGGGCAGCGGGGCGTCCGGGGAGCACTCGGCGGCCCCGATGGACACCACGTGGCTGAGCACCTCGGCGTTGAGCACCTGGCGCAGGAAGTTGCGGGCCACCGTGCCCAGCGCGACCCGCTCGGCGGTCTCCCTGGCGCTGGCCCGCTCCAGCACGGGCCGCGCCTCGGTGAAGCCGTACTTCTGCATGCCGGGCAGGTCCGCGTGGCCGGGGCGGGGCCGGGTCAGCGGCGCGTTGCGGGCCGAGCCCTCCAGTTCGGCGGGGTCGACCGGGTCGGCCGCCATCACCTTCTCCCACTTGGGCCACTCCGCGTTGGCGATGCGCACCGCCACCGGGCCGCCCTGGGTGAGCCCGTGGCGCAGGCCGCCGAGGAACTCCACCTGGTCGGTCTCGAAGTCCATGCGCGGGCTGCGGCCGAAGCCGAGCCTGCGGCGGGCCAGTTGGACCGAGAGGTCCTCGGTGGTGACCGACACACCGGCGACCATGCCTTCCAGCACGCCCACCAGCGCGGGGCCGTGTGACTCTCCTGCGGTGATCCAGCGCAACACGGCGCCGATCCTTTCACACCGGCCAGGCACGCATCCCCGGCACGCGTCGTTCTCAGCCGACGAGCTGACGCTGCGGGGCGCGGTAGGCCCAGTTCCACGCCGCCTCCAGCGGCCCGCGCCCGAACCTGCGCAGCCACCACGTGGCCAGGCTCATGAACAACGCGCCGATGCCCGCCCAGGCCAGGGGCACCCACCACGGCCGGAAGGCGTCCAGCTTCGCGGCAAGGCCCAGGCCCCAGCCGTAGCAGAGCACGCTGGCCACCAGGTTCTGGAACACGTAGCAGGACAGCGCGCAGCGGCCCACCGAGGTCAGCCCCCTGCGCAGCACACCGGGCTCGGCGCGCAGGCGCAGCAGCACGCTGGTGACGAGCCCGAGCAGGCCCAGGGCCACCAGGGGCGGCAACAGGTAGCGGTCGGCGAAGAACCAGCCGCCGCCCGCCAGCGAGGTGAGCAGGTTCAGCGGGGCGGCCACCCCCAGGCCGACCACCACCAGCCTGGTGCGCAACCGGGCGCCGACGGCCGTGTCCTGGAACACGCCCGCGCGCAGCAGCAGGACCCCGGCCAGGAACAGCACCGTGGACATCGGCAGGATGAAGATCGCTTCCAGGCGGAAGGCGAACAGGTTGTGCAGTCGGTTCGCGACCTGGTCGGGCCAGCTGCCCGCGCTGTAGAGCGTGGTCCCGCCCGCCGAGATCGTGAAGTCGCCCGCGCTGACCAGGTAGGCCGTGATCAGGCCCATCGACAGGACGTGCAGCCCGCCCAAGGTGATCATCCACGTCCTGATCACCCGCGTGCTCCTGGACACCAGGAAGGACACCAGCACCGCGGTCACCGCGTAGCTCATCAGCACGTCGAACTCGAAGATCAGCACGTAGTGCGCGGCGCCCTCGGCCAGCAGCAGGGCGCTGCGCCACAGGTACCAGCCGGGCCAGCGCCTGCCGTCGCGCCGGGCCGACCGGTACTGCAACTCCAGCCCCACGCCGAACAGCACCGTGAGCAGGCCCAGGAACTTGCCGTTGCAGAGGTAGAGCAGCACCGCGTGCACTGTGCCGCCCTCGGCCAGCCCGCTGACGGGACCGTGGGGGCTGGTGAACAGCCAGATGTTGGTTCCCAACGTGCCCAGGATCGCGATGCCCCGGAGCACGTCGACGGCCGTGAGTCGGCCCTGGATGGTGGACATGCCGCCAGCCTCCAGGCCGCGCGGCGACACGTCGTCGGCGATCGGTCGCAGCGCCGTCTCATCACTTCGTCGCACCCCGTCCGCCACCTTCGAACGAGGTGCGCAGGTCACGGCCTGTGCTGTGATGGCCCGGTGCCGCTGATCCGACCGAGCCGGTTCGACCTGGTGTTCGCCCCCTGCGCCTACCTGGTCGGGTGCGGGTTCCTCGCGCTGGACGGCACGATCCCGCTCACCCCGCGGGTGCTCGGCGCCTTCGCGGTGGCCTGCCTCGGCCTGCTGCTGCGGACCCGGCTGCCCGTGGTCGGCCTGCTGCTGTGGCCGCTCGCCGCGCTGCTGGCCCCCGCTACGGCGTTCTCGCTGCCCATGCTGCTGGTGGTCTGCGAGTTCCTGTACCAGTTGGTACTGACCAGTTCCGCGCGCTGGCAGCGCCCGGTCGAGGTGTCGATCTACGTCCTGACCGTGGGCGTGGCGGTGCTGGCCGCCGTGCAGCGGCCGGACTGGCGTTCGGGTCTGCTCACGGCGCTGGGCCTGGTCCCGATCTCCCTGGTGCCGATGTGGTGGGCGCTGAGCGTGCGGCGGCACCGCGAGGCCGCCGAGGCGCACCGGGTCAGCGCCGAACAGGCCCAGGTCATCGCGGAGCTGGACCGACAGGCCGCGGTCACCGACGAGCGCAACCGGATGGCCCGCGACCTGCACGACGTGATCGCCGGGCACCTGTCGGCCATCGCGATCCAGTCCGAGGCCGTGCTGTCCACCGGCCCGGAGGACGCCGAGACCACCCGCCGGGTGCTGCGCTCGATCCGCGAGAACAGCCTCGCCTCGCTCACCGAGATGCGAGCGATGATCGGTATCCTGCGCTCGCGGCACGCCGAGGACCCGCCGACGGCCCCGGCCAGGCTGTCCGAGCTGGCGCGGTTGATCGACTCGGCCCGCGCCACCGGGCTGCGCCTGGACACCAGCGTGGACCTGCCGCCGCACCTGCCGGTCGCGGTGGACCTGGTCGCCTTCCGGATCGTGCAGGAGGCGCTGACCAACGCCGCCAAGCACGCGGCGGGCGCCCACGCCGCGGTCACCATCACCTGGCAGGAGGAGCAGCTCGTGGTCGAGGTCAGCAACGACCTGACCGGCTCGCCGGGGCCCGTGCCCGGTGGCGGGACCGGCACCGCGACCATGGCCGAGCGCGCCGAGGCCGTCGGCGGCTGGATCACCTGCGGGCCGGACGGCCCCGTGTGGCGGGTGCACGCCGTGCTGCCGCTCGTGGCGGTGCCCGCGTGACGATCCGGGTCCTCGTCGCCGACGACCACGCCGCCATCCGCACCGGTCTCGCGCTCATCCTGGACCGCGCCGAGGGCATCTCGGTGGTCGGTGAGGCCGCCGACGGTGCCGCCGCCGTCCGCAACGCCCGCGCGCTGGACGTGGACGTGGTGCTGATGGACGTCCGCATGCCCGGTGTGGACGGCATCCAGGCCACCGCCGAACTGGTCGGCCAGGGCGTGTGCGAAGTGCTCGTGCTCACCACCTTCGATCTCGACGAATACGTGTACGGGGCGCTGCGGGCCGGTGCCGCCGGGTTCCTGCTCAAGTCGGTCGAGGCCCCGCAGCTCGTGGAGGCCGTGCGGCTGGTCGCCGCCGGGGACGGGGTGCTCGCCCCCGGCGTGACCCGCCGGCTGCTCGGGGCGTTCGCCGCGACCGCACCCGCGCCGCGGACCCGCCCCGCCCTCGACCAGCTCACCGACCGCGAGCGCGACGTGCTCGCCTGCCTCGGCGCCGGGCTGTCCAACCAGCAGATCGCCCGCCGCCTGCGGATCAGCGAGGCCACCGTCAAGTCCCACGTCTCCCGCGTGCTGGCCAAGCTGGACCTGCGCTCACGGGTGCAGGCCGCCATCCTGGCCCAGGAATCCGGCCTCAACTGACCGTTCCGCCCGGACCTCGGTGTGCCGCGCGGGATCGGACCGCTGTCGCACCAAGGACTTCTCGCGGGACTCGCGGCCCGGACAGCGGGACTCGCGGGCCGGACAGCGGGACTCGCGGGCCGGACAGCGGGACTCGCGGCCCGCAGAACGGGACTCGCGGCCCGCAGAACGGGACTCGCCGTCGGCTGGGCGGGACTCGCGGTCAGCAAAGCGGGACTCGCGGCCCGGACAGCGGGACTCGCCGTCGGCTGAACGGGACTCGCCGTCGGCTGGGCGGGACTCGCGGTGGGGTGGGTCAGGGCGGGACGAGGGTGAGGAGGTAGGTGGCGGCGAGCAGGCCGGGGCCGTGTGGGGTGAGGCCACCGCGGGCGGTCAGCGGGGTGAGCAGGGCCGTGATCGTGGCGGCGGCGAGGGCGCCGACCAGCAGGGCGGGCCAGGACACGGCACCGAGCGCGGCGCCGACCACTCCGGACAGCTTGACGTCACCGGCGCCGAGGGCCACGGGGGACGCGAGCCGGATCACCAGGTGTGCGGCGAAGAACAGGGCTCCGGCGAGCAGCGCGCGGGGCAGCAGGCCGGAGCTGGGACCGATCAGGGCGGCGCAGCACAGGGCGAGGGCCACCACGGGGTAGGCGGGCAGGGTCAGCGCGTCGGGCAGCCTGCGGTGGGCGAGGTCGGTGGCGGCGAGCAGCACGCCGAACCAGGCCAGCGCGAGCGGCACGGGCAGCCACCACGCGGGCAGCAGCCATCCGGCCAGCGCCCACAGCCCGGCCACCGCGAGCTCGCACCACGGTGGCGGCACGCGGGTCCCTCTACGCAGGCGTCTGAGCAGCACTCGTCCGGCTGCGCCCGCGGGCAGGCCCGTCACGAACGCGAGCAGAGCGGTCCAGGTCCGGAGATCCATGGGTCCACTGTGGATCGGGAACCGCTGGCACCCCAAGAGGTTCGTGGGCGAATGTGCCATTCGCTCGGAACGGGCGGTCAGCTGTTCCAGAACAGGTCGAGCTGCGGAGTCCGGTCGACCGCCTCCACGTCCAGCAGCCGCCGTTTGACGGTGAGCCCACCCGCGTAGCCGATCAGTGCGCCGCCCGCGCCGAGCACCCGGTGACAGGGCACCACGATCAGCACCGGGTTGAGGGCCATCGCCCGGCCGACGGCGCGGGCCGCGGTCGGCGGCAGTCCCAGGGACTCGGCCAACCGGCCGTAGGTCGTGGTCTGGCCGTACCGCACCGAGTCCAGCCCGGCCAGGATCCGCCGGTCGCCGAGGTGCGCGTACCGGAGGTCGGCCGGAACGGTGAACTCGCGCAACGCCCCGTCGAGGTAGGCACCGATCTCCTCACGGGCGAGCTCAAGCCACTGCGGCGCCGCACCGGTGGCGGGTTCGAGCGGGTAACGGCCGGCCACCTCCTCGGCCGAGTCGAAGGAGCAGACCGTCAGCCCGGTGTCGGAGGCGCCGATCGTCAACGGCCCCACGGTGGTGTCGAAGGTCAGCAGCGGTGCGGTCACGGGCGGTCCTCTCAGGCGGGCTGGTCGACGGGGCCGGGACGGCAGTGGCGGCAGGGCCGGTACCCCGCGTCGGCGGCCTGCTCCACGCTGCGGAACCCACGCCGGTGCGGGGCCGTGATCCGCCTGGCGTGGTGGCAGGTCGGGAAGCACACGATGCCCGTGGTGTCGCTGCCCAGGAAGTGCACGCGTGCCCGCGCGAGCGACCGCACCTCCTCCAGGTCGAGGTTCTCCGCCCGCAGCAGGGACTCCTTCATGGGCGTCCCGAACACGTACTCGCCGAGGACGCCGCCCACGCGGGTCACCCGGTGGCAGGGCACCAGCACGGGCACCGGGTTGCGCACCAGCGCGGACCCGACCGCGCGCACCGCCGACGGGCGGCCCACCTCGCGGGCAACCCAGCTGTACGGCCGGGTCTGCCCCGACGGGATGCGCAGCACCACGGCGAGCACCTCCCGGTCGAACTGGCTGAGGCCATCGAGGTCGAAGCGCAGCGACCGGGCGGATCCCTTGCGCAGGGCCGGAAGCAGGCCCGCGGGCGGCCGTTCGGCGGGCAGCAGCGGCCGACCGCGCAGATCTCGGTAGTGCGCAAGGAACTCCGCGCTGCCACCGGGCGCGCACTCGGCCGGGAGCACGCAGTCGATCCCCCGATCGGTGCTGGCCACGTACAGTTCGCCGATCGGACCGGGTACCCGGATCCACCGGCTGAAGACGCGGTCCACGAGGCTGGTCGGCGGGGCGGCGAGCAATTCGCCGAGCGCCCGCGCGAGGGGGTCGGATCCGTTGGTCGTCATCGCCGGTCCCTCCTGCCTGTGGGCTCGGGCAGTGCGGTCGGTGGCGGCCCGTCGGTGCACAGCAGGCGCAATCGCCGCAGTCCCCGGGAGACGTGGGACTTGGCGGTGCCCTCGGGGCAGCCCAGCACGGCGGCCACCTCGGTCATCGACAGCCCCGCGACGTGCCGCAGCACCACCGCTGTTCGTTGTGCCTGCGGCAGATCCGCCAGCAGGGCACCGAGTTCACGTTGGCTCTCACCGCTTTCCACCAGCTCCTCGACCCCGGGCCCTTCGTGCAGCCTTTCGGGCAGAGTCGCCACCGGCACGTGGTGCGGGCGCCTGCTGGCGTCGCGGGCGGCGTTGCGCCAGGTGTTGAGGGCGATGGTGAGCAGCCAGGGCTTGAGGCGCAGGGCGAGGATCCGCGCGCGGTCGTAGCCGCGCAGGGCTCGGTAGGCCCGCAGGAAGGTCTCCGCGGCGAGGTCCTCGGCCTCCTCGGGCCGTCCGGAGGCACGCAGTACGACCGAGTGCACCAACGGCTCGTGGTCGCGGACCAGGCGGTGGAACCCGGCGTCCAGGTCCTCGGCCAGACCGGCCAGCAGCGCCTCGTCCGTCTCCTCCTCCATGCACGCAAGAACACCAGAGCCCGCGATGTGGTTGCACCCCGCTACGGTCGGCCTAGCTCAGGTGGCGGAGAGAACGCTCGGGACGCGACAGTTCGAGTCACGCAGCGGAGTCACGCCCCTCCCCCGGTTGCTCCATACGGTCACCAACAGGTATCGGTAGTTGACAAAAAGACTGCTTTTGGGACGATGAAGTAGACGATCTGGTTATCGTCGATGGATCCAACTTGGGGGCTGCGATTATTCGCGGAATCAGGGGGAATCCTTTGCCGCACGTTCATCATACGTAGTGCACTGAAGATCGCACACACTCCGGTACGCCGGGCACAGTCCGGCGCATTTCGCGACGCCCACAGCAGGGCGTCCTAGGGGGATGACATTTGAGCGACAGCACACGTTTGCCAGTTGACAGTTATTCGCAGGCGGAGTTGGACGCTGCACCATTTGCCGCCAACCGGCTACTACTCGCTGCCGCCAAGGCGAGCCACGCACAGGTCCAGCAGGCGCTTGACATGAACCTCCAGGCGCTGTCGGCGCTCCATTCGGAGCAGAACAAGACCGAAACGGTCACCCGCGTATCACAGCGGTCAATTCCACGTTGGCACTTCGCCATGCTGAACGACGCGGAACGCAACGACGCACTCGCCGTGGCGCTGGAACGGCAGATAAAACCGGGCATGCACGTGCTGGACATCGGTTCCGGAAGCGGGTTGCTCGCGCTCATGGCCGTGCAGGCCGGGGCCACCAAGGTGACCACCTGCGAGGCGAATCCCATTCTCGCCGAGATCGCACGACAGGTGATCGGTGAGCACGGGATGTCGGAGTTCATCACCGTCGTGCCCGCGATGTCCACCGAACTCGTGGCCGGCCGGGACCTGCCGGACCGGGCCGACCTCATCGTGTCCGAGATCGTGGACTGCGGGCTGATCGGCGAGGGCCTGCTGCCGACCATGCGGCACGCGAGGCAACACCTGCTCGCACCGGGCGGCCGCATCATGCCGCCCTCGGGCAGGCTGCGCGGCGCCCTGCTGGAGAGCAAGGTCGTCGCCGGGTTCAACCGGGTCACCGTGGCCGCGGGCTTCGACATGAGGGCCCTCAACGTGACGGCGACCAGCGGGCACTTCCCGGTCCGGCTGTCCACCTGGCCGCACCGGGTGCTCAGCGAGCACGCGGAGCTGGTCGACTTCGACATCGAGCACGGCGACCTGGACAACGGGCAGCGGCGCGTGCCGCTGCATCCCGTCGCGGACGGGACCGCGCACGGTGTCGTCGCGTGGTTCGAGATGGACCTGGGCGGCGGAATCGTGCTCAGGAATTCGCCCGACAACATCGGGTCGCACTGGATGCAGGCTTTCATCCCGTTCGCGGAGCCGGTTCCGGTGCGTGCTCTGCGCACCGTGGACGTGACGATCCAGTGGGACGACACGAAACTCTTCGCGAGTGTGGCCTAACCATTCAACTGGGGAGAACCATGAGCAACGTGGGACCGTACCGCCCCTTCGAACTGGGAGGCGCCGACCTCAGGGAAGCGGTCAAGCGGTACACCAGCAATCCCCTCTACCTCGACAACGAGGAGTGGGAGAACGACGACAACCCGTACCGCAGGCAGTTGCGGCCACAGGTGGTCGAACACCTGGACTTCGATCGCGTGTTGGGCCGGGACGAGATCCTGGACTACGAGAACCTGGCCGCTCAGCGCATCCTCACCACGATTTACGAGACCGATCTGGTCTTCTTCCCCAAGTCCGGGCTCTCCGACCCGGCGAAGTGGGCGGACTTCACCAACTTCTACAGCTCGTCCAACCGCGTGCTCGGTGAGATGGTCCGGCCCGCGCTGGAACGTCACGTCTTCGGTTTCCTGGACACCGAGGTCGAGGTGTCCGGCAAGTGGACCAAGGATTCCCTCGAGGCATTCCTCCGGACGTTGGAAGACCGTCCCCAGGAGCCGTCGAAGCCGGAAAGCGCTATCAGGAATTCAAGCGACCCGGAGCGGGCCGCGCGCATGTGGCTCATCCAGTTCGCCCCCGACTTCCTGTCCGAGGCCTCCCCCATGATCCGCAACGCCCTGGGCTACTACGGCGAGGCGCAGTCCGAGTGGTTCAAGGTCATCATCGACGAGTACGGCTACGGGGTGCACGACACCAAGCACAGCAAGCTGTTCGAGCGCACGCTGGAGTCGGTCGGCCTGCGGACCGACGTGCACCACTACTGGCAGTACTACCTGTCCAGCAGCCTGATGATGAACAACTACTTCCACTACCTGGGCAAGAACCACGAGCTGTTCTTCCGCTACCTCGGGGCCCTGTACTACACCGAGACCACGCTCGTGGACTTCTGCCGCCGCGCGGACGAGCTGCTGCGGCACGTGTTCCCGGGCACGGTGGACACCCAGTACTTCACCGAGCACGTGCACATCGACCAGCACCACGGCCGGATGGCCCTGGAGAAGATCATCCTCCCGGTGGTGGAGGCCTGCGGCGAGGCGGTCATCCCGGAGATCGTGCGCGGCTTCGAGGAGTTCCAGGTGATCGCGGAGATCGCCGACGAGGACTTCGCCAGGCAGATCGCCTGGATGGACGGCGGGCCGCGCAACAAGGAGCTGCACGCCCCGGTGTGGGAGGCCATCCAGAGCGGCCGGGTGAGCGCGCCGGTGGCGCACATCGTGGAGCCGCACGGCGAACTGTCCAACACCCACTGCCACAACGGCGACGAGCTGTGCCACATCGTGTCCGGGACCATGCGGTTCGTCAGCGGGTTCAACTCCTTCCAGATCCTGGAGGCGGGCGAGGGCACCGTGATCAACCGCAACCGGCTGCACGGTGCGATCATCGAGTCGGACGAGTGCGTGTACGAGATCCACTCGGTGGGGGACTACGAGAAATGCTTGTCCTGAGCTTCGCGGTCAGCGGTGCGGGCAACTGCGTGACCGTCGAGGACATGCCCTACGTGTACGCCCGGTCCCGGCTCGGCTCCTTCGTGCTGCCCGCCCGCTGCCCGCACCGGGGCGGCCCGCTGCACCTGGCCACGGTCGAGCCGGACCGGGCCCGCCTGGTGTGCCCCTGGCACGAGCGGGCCAGCTCGGTCCGCCGGGCGCTCAGCTCGGGCGTGCCCGTGGTGCGCAATGGGAACCGGGCGACGGCGGTGTTCCCGCACGAGGCGGGAACACCGCACCACCTGACCCACCGGCCACTGTCCGCGGACCTCGCGGGCAAGACCTTGGAGGACCGCAGTTGAGCACTGCTCGCCGTCCGGCGGTGATCGTCGACCCGTACTCCTCGGGCGCGCTGTTCGCCCCCGCCTTCCAGCAGGCGGGGGTGCCAGTGCTCGCCCTGGTCTCCAGCCCGGTCCCGCCGCAGGTGTACGCGGCCTCGTTCCGGCCGCAGGACTACCCGGAGGTCATCACGCACCACGGTGACCTGGCGCAGACCCAGCGGCGGCTGCGCGAGCTGGACCCGCTGTGCGTGCTGCCCGGCTGCGAGTCCGGGGTGGAGCTGGCCGACCGCCTCACCGCGGCGGTGCTGCCCGAGCTGGCCAACGTGCCCGAGCTGACCGACGCGCGGCGGCACAAGGGCGCGATGGCCGAGGCCGTGGCGCGGGCCGGGCTGCCGACCATCCCCCAGATCTGCACGGACGACCCGGGGCGGGTGGCCGCGTGGATCGCCGAGTCCGGGCTGGCCGGGCGGGACCTGGTGGTCAAACCGCCGAAGAGCGCGGGCACCGACGGGGTGACCAAGGTGCCGGGCGGCCGGGGCTGGCAGCAGGTCTTCGAGGGCCAGATCGGTCGGCCGAACCGGCTCGGCCTAGTCAACGAGCAACTGCTGGTCCAGGAGTACGCCGTGGGCACGGAGTACGTGGTGGACCTGTTCAGCCACGGGGGTGAGCACACCGTTGCCGACGTGTGCCGCTACGGCAAGGTGGACAACGGGGTGCACATGGCGGTGTACGAGAGCCTGGTGTGGCTGGCGCCCGAGGACCCGGTGGTCCCGGTGGTGACCGCGTACGCGAAGCAGGTGCTGGACGCGGTGGGACTGCGGTACGGCACCGCGCACGTCGAGCTGATGCTGACCGCGGACGGCCCCCGGCTGATCGAGGTCGGGGTGCGACCACACGGCGGTGGCCACCCGCGGTACTGCCGCGCGGCCACCGGGGACAGCCAGGTCGACCGAGCGGTCCGGTACTTCACCGGGCAGGGCGAGATCCCCGGGGACTACCAGCTGCGCAGGCACGTGCGGGTGGCGTTCCTGATGAGCCGGACCGCGGGCGTGGTGCGCAGCGCCGCCTCGCTGTCGGCGATCGGGGAGCTGGCCAGCCACTTCGAGTCGGTGATCAACGTGCGTGCCGGGGACCGCATCGGGGTCACCGAGGACCTGTTCGCCACCTTCGACCTGGGCTTCGTCGTGCTCGCACACCCCGACCGGGAGCAGGTGCTCGCCGACGAGGCGGCCGTGCGGCGCGCGGAGGCGGGCTTGGAGGTCCTCGCCGAGGCCGTACCGACATGATCAGCGCGGGGTTCCTGCTCAGCTCGCTGCTGGTGATCATAACCCCCGGCCCGGACCTGCTGCTGATCACGCGCATGCTGCTCAGGGACCGCAGGCAGGGCCCCGCGCTGGCCGCCGCGGCCGGGATGATCACGGCGGGGGCGCTGCACGCGGCGATCGGGCTGGCCGGGCTGGCCCTGCTGTTGCAGACCGAACCCTGGCTGTTCACGGCGCTGCGCTGGGTGGGCGCGGCGGTGCTGTTCGGCTGGGGGGTGCTGACCCTGCGCTCGGCGCTGCGCACCCCCGCCGACGCGCCCGGGGCGAGCGCCCCGCCCCAGCACGGCAGGGCCTTCTGGCAGGGGCTGGCGTGCACCGGGTCCAACCCGAAGGTGGGGCTGTTCCTGGTGGCGTTCCTGCCCCAGTTCGTGCCGACCGGGCCGGGGGCGACCTCGGCGGTGGTGCTGCTGGCGGCCGTCTACCTGGCGATGGGTCTGGCCTGGCTGGTGATCTGGATCCAGCTGGCCCACTGGCTGAGCAGGTACCTGGTGGTCCCCTCGGTGACGCGGGCGGCCGAGGTCCTGCTCGGCCTGGTGTTCCTGGGTTTCGGCGTGCGCCTGCTCGTGAGCGGCTGAGCGGGCCGGGGAGGTGGTCAGCCCGTGCGGATCGGCTGGGTCGAACAACTGCGCCGGTACCCGGTGAAGTCGATGGCGGGCGAGCTTCTGTCCACTGTGGACTTCGACGCGCGGGGCGTGCGGCAGGACCGGTTGTGGGCACTGCGGCTGCCCGACGGCAGGCTGGGCAGCGGCAAGACCTCGGCGCGCTTCCGGCGGGTCCCCGGCATCGCGCTGGCCAGCGCGCGGTGCGTCGGCGAGGTGCCGGTCATCACGCTCGCCGACGGCACCGAGCACCGGGGCGACACCCCGGAGATCGACTCGGTGCTCAGTGCCGCCTTCGGCACACCACTGGGCCTGCGGCGCGAGTGCGGGTCCTCGCACTTCGACGACGGCCCGGTGCACCTGGTCAGCAGCGCCGCGATCGAGCACGTGGAGCGGCTGTCCGGGGTCGCGGTCGCGGCGGAGCGGCTGCGGCCCACCGTGCTGGTGCGCGGCCGGCCCGGGGCCGAACCGGGGTACCGGCACTGGCTGGGCCGGCGCGTGCGGATCGGCCCGGAGGTGGAACTGGAGGTCCTGGCGCCGATGCGGCGCTGCGGAATGGTCAACAACGCCACGCGCGGACTGCCGCGCGACAACCGCGTGCTGCGGGCGATAGCCCAGCACGCGGACCTGGTGCTCGGGGTGGTCGCCGCGGTGGTCCGCGGTGGCCGCGCGTCAACCGGCGACGAGGTTCGCCTGACCGGAAACGGCAGCTGAGACCAGCTGCAACCGAACGACTACAGGTGGTGTTCTCCGATCGTGGACAACTTCGCTCACATGCCGGCCACCCGGCTGGCAGACATGATCAGGCGGCGGGACGTGTCGCCGGTTGAAGTGGTCAAGGCCTGTCTGGAACGCATCGAGCAGCGCAACCCGGAGGTGAACGCCTTCGTCACCCTGTGCCCGGAGCAGGCACTCGACGCCGCCCAACGCGCCGAGCACGCGGTCCTGGCCGGTGAGCCGTTGCCCCCGCTGCACGGCGTGCCGATCGCGGTCAAGGACCTCGACCCGGTCGCCGGGGTGCGCATGACCCGGGGCTCCGCGGTGTACGCCGACCTGGTGCCCACCGAGACGGTGGAGTGCGTGGAGCGGTTGGTCCGCGCCGGGGCCATCGTGGTCGGCAAGACCAACACCCCCGAGTTCGGGCACAAGGCCACCACCGACAACAGCCTGTTCGGGCCGACCAGCACCCCGTTCAACCTGGCGATGAACGCGGGCGGGTCCTCGGGCGGCAGCGCGGCGGCGGTGGCCGCGGGCCTGGTGCCCATCGCCCAGGGCTCCGACGCGGGCGGCTCGCTGCGCGTGCCCGCCTCGTTCTGCGGCGTGTTCACCCTGATGACCACGTTCGGCCGGGTGGCGGTGCCCGCCCGGCCCAACGCCTTCCGCAGGCTCAACCCCATGGTGTGCTTCGGCGCGCTGACCCGCACGGTCGAGGACTCGGCCCTGGTGCTGGACCTGATGTCCGGGCCGCACTCCCGCGACCCCTACTCCTTCCCGGTGCACGACCGGCTCGGCGACCACCTGAACCGCTCCCTGGCGGGCGTGCGCGTGGCCTACACGCCCACGCTGGGCGGCTACCCGGTCGAGCCGGAGGTCGACGCCCTGGTGCGCGCGGCCGTGCCGGTGCTGGCGCAGGCCGGTGCCGAGGTCGACGAGGTGGACTTCCGACTGCCCCTGCCGCACGGGGAACTGACCAGCGTGTGGCGCCGCTACCTGAAGGTGGCCCACGCGGAGTCCGTGGAGTACTCGCGGCGCAACGGGCTGGACATGCTCGGCGAGTGGCGGGACCGGATCGCGCCGGAGTTCGTCGAAAGCGCGACGCTGGGCGCGCAGCCCTCGGCGGTGGACTCGAAGATGGACGACATCGTCCGCACCGAGGTGCTCGACGCCTTCGAGGACCTGTTCGACGACTACGACCTCGTGGTCAGCCCGGTCAACTGCGTCACGGGCATCGCCAACGACTCGACCCGCACGACCAAGGGCCCGGCCACCGTGGCGGGCGAGCCCGTCGACGAGCAGGTCGGCTGGTCCATGACCAGCCCGTTCAACTTCATCGGCAGCCCGGCAGCCAGCCTGCCGGTGGGCCGTGCGGCCAACGGGGTCCCGGTCGGGTTGCAGATCGCGGCCCGGCGGGGCAACGACGTGGCCGTGGCGGCGGCCAGCGCCGCCTTCGAGCGGTGCCGCCCCTGGCAGGACCTCTACCTCGCGCTGGAGGATCGCGCATGAGCACTGGTTTCAAGGCCGCCCTGTTCGACATGGACGGCACCCTGGCCGACAGCGAGCCGCGCAGCCGCTGGGCGTGGCAGCGGCTGTTCACCACGTACGGCCTGCCGCTGGAGGAGGCCGAGCTCAAGACCTTCTCCGGCAGGCGGGGCCAGGACGTGCTGGCCGAACGGGTCCACCTGTTCCCGGCGGACAGCACCGTGGACGGGCTGTTCGAGGAGGCCATGGGGTACTGGGCGGTCGCGGAGGTGCCCAGCGCCGTGGCCGTGCCCGGCGCACCGGAACTGGTCCGGGCCGTGCACGCCGCCGGGGTGCCCGCGGCGATCGTGTCCTCGGGGCGGCGGGACGACGTGCGCGGCCTGCTGGCGGAGCTGGGTCTGGCGGAGCTGTTCGCGGTCATCGTCGCCTCGGAGGACGTCACCGAGGGCAAGCCGCACCCGGAGGGCTTCCTCACCGCCTGCGGGCACCTGGGGGTGTCCCCACAGGACACGGTGGTGTTCGAGGACGCGCCCGCCGGGGTGGCCGCCGCGAAGGCCGCCGGCGCGGCCTGCGTCGCGGTGACCACCACCCGGCCCGGCTCCCAGCTCACCGAGGCCGACCTGGTGGTGGCGGACTTCCTCGGGATGACCTGGCCGCCGGTGCTGGACGGCACGAGGGCGCGGCCGTGAACGCACTGCCGGTCGGCGCGCGGTGGCTGCTCGCCGTGCTGCTGAGCGGTCAGCTCATGGTCAACGTGGACCTGGCGATCGTGAACACCGCAGCACCGTCCATTCAGGACACCCTGCACACCAGCGGCGGGGAGCTGGAACTGGTGGTCTCCGGCTACATCCTGGCCTACGCGGTGCTGCTGATCACCGGCGCGCGGCTGGGCGCGATCCACGGCTACCGGCGGCTGTTCATCCTCGGGCTCAGCGGGTTCGTGCTGGCCTCGCTGGCCTGCGGGCTGGCTCCCGGGACGGGCTGGCTGATCGCGGCCAGGGTCGTGCAGGGCGCCGCGGCGGCGCTGATGGTGCCGCAGGTGCTCAGCGGGATCCAACTGAACTTCGAGGGCGGCGCCCGGGCCACGGCGATCGGCTACTACAGCCTGGCCCTGTCCGGGGGTGCGGTGCTCGGGCAGCTGCTCGGCGGGGTGCTGGTGTCCGCCGACCTGTTCGGCAGCGGCTGGCGGCCGATTTTCCTGATCAACGTGCCGCTGGGGATCGCGCTGCTGGCCGCCGCGATCCGCTATCTGCCGGTCGACGGCAGGTCGGGGCGCGGCAGGCAACTGGACCTGCTCGGGGTGGCCGTGCTCTCGCTGGCCCTGCTGCTGGCCGTGGTGCCGCTGGTGTTCGGCCGGGAGGCGGGCTGGCCGGTGTGGACCTGGCTGTGCCTGCTGGCGAGCCTGCCCGCGTTCGGCTGGTTCGTGCTGGTGCAGCGCAGGACCACCGCGCGCGGCGGGCACCCGCTGGTGAACCTGTCGCTGGTGAACCGCCCCGCGGTGCGGTGGGGGCTCGTCGCGCACGGCGCGAGCACCCTGACCTACCTCGCGCTGCTGTTCGTGCTGGCGGTCTACCTCCAGAGCGGGCTCGGCCTCAGTCCCGCCTACTCGGGCTTCGCGCTGGTGACCTGGGTGGCCGCCTTCGGCGTGGCGGGGCCGCTGCTGCCCCGGCTGCCGTCCCGGCTCGTGCCGGTGCTGCCCGCGGCGGGCTGCGGCATCCTGGCGCTGGCCTACCTGGCCACCAGCGCCGTGGTGGCGGCAGGGCACGGCGGGGACGCCCTGCTGCTGGCCGTGCTCGGGGTGGGCGGGTTCGGGCTCGGCCTGAGCTCGGCCTCGCTGATCACCCACCTGACCGCGGCGACCCCGACCCGGTACGCCACCGACATCAGCGGGGTGATCAGCACCAACGCGCAGATCTGGGGCGCGGTGGGCGTGGCGGCGGCGGGAACGGCGTACCTGGGCATGGCCGAGGTCCCCGGGCCCGGGCCGGGCACGCACGCCTTCACCGTGATCACGGCCTGCTTCGGCGCGCTGGCGCTGGCCGCCGCGGCGGCCTCGCTGCGGGCCACGCGGGCGGTCGAGCGCCCCTCGGAGGTCCCGGTGGGCTGAGCCGGGCTCAACGTCCACCTGGGACGGGATGTCGGTCTGCACGACCTCCACGCTGCCCGTCCACACCGGACCGACCAAGAACTGCGTGGACGAATGTGCCTTTCAGCCCCGATTCCGGGCTGAAAGGCACATTCGCTCGTCCAGGACGCTCAACGCTGCCAGGTGAGCAGCGCTTCCCCCGCCTTGACCGGGCCGGGCTCGTGCACGTCCACCAGGGACTCCGCCGAGGCGTCCAGCGCGATCACCGGGCAGATCGGCGAACGGCCGCCCTGCTCGATCTCGGCCGGGTTCCAGCCGATCACCGGCTGCCCCGCGCGCACCGTCTCACCCTTGACCACGTGCAGGGTGAAGCCCTCGCCCTTGAGCTTGACGGTGTCGATGCCCAGGTGCACCAGCACCGCGGCGCCGCTCTCGGTGGCCACCACGAAGGCGTGCGGGTGCAGGGTGACGACCGTGCCGTCCACAGGGGACACCGCGTCGCCCGCCGTCCGCTCGGGCTGCACGGCGATGCCCGGGCCGACCATGGCCTGGGCGAACACGGGGTCCGGCACCTCGCTCAGCGGCACGACCTCACCGCTGACCGGGCTGAGCACCGTGAGAGTCACAGCAGGTCCTCGATGTCGCTGGCGATCGTGTCGGCCTCGGGGCCCACGATGACCTGCACCACGGAACCCGCACGCAGCACGCCGTGAGCCCCAGCGGCCTTCAGCGCGGCCTCGTCCACCTTCGAGCCGTCCTCCAGCTCGCAACGCAGCCGGGTGATGCACGGCTCGATCTCGATGATGTTGTCGGGACCACCGATCGCGGCCAGGATCTTCGCCGCCCTGTCGTCAGCCATCTCGTCCTGCTCTCGCTCGTCGTTGCACAACCGGCCGCCAGTCGTACGCGTGTCGGCCGGATGGTGCCATCACGCAGTACGAACGCGTAACGGTAGTTGACACCCGGTCGCCCGGCGGCGCATCCTCCCCGCACCAACTGGTCTAGACCGGAACGTACCAATATCGGCGACTGGGATCGACCCCAGGGGCCGAGAACGAGGATTCGAGGAGGGGTGGTGGCCCAGTTCGAGGGAGTGGATCACACCACCAACCGGATCGTCGACGGACCCAAGCCCAAGCACGCCCAACTGCGGGAGATCCTGCGCAGGCTCGCCGAGCACGAACTGCCCTCGGGGTCGCCGATCCCCAGCGAGCGCGACCTCGCCGACCAGTACGGGGTGTCCCGGCTGACGGTCCGCGCCGCGGTCGGCCAACTGGTCGCTGAGGGCCTGTTGACCAGGGCCCGCGGGCGCGGCACGTTCACCGCCCAGCGCCGCATGGAGGTCCAGCTCTACCTGGAGTCCTTCACCGACGACATGCGCCGCAGGGGCCACGAGCCCAGCACCGAGGTGCTCTCCTGCGCCGAACTGGCCCCGCCGCCCGCCGTGGTCACCGCGCTGGGCCTGGAGCCCACCGAGACGGCCTACCAGCTGTTCCGCCTGCGCCGCGCGGACGGCACCCCGCTGGCCGTGGAGCGCGGCTGGTACAACCGCCGCAAGCTGCCCGGCCTGCTCGGCGCGGACCTGAGCCGCTCCCTGTACACGCTGATGGCCGAGGACTACGGGGTCCAGCTCAACCACGGCAGGCAGACCGTGTGGGCCGAGGGCGCCGACCGGGAGACCGCCCGCCTGCTCGGCATCCGCACCGGCTCCCCGGTGCTGGTGTTCCGGCGGATCTCCACCGCAGACGCACAGCCGGTCGAGGACATGACGTCCTGGTACCGGGGCGATCTCTACCAGGTAACCATGCAGTTGGACCGGGGCACCCCAGGTTCCGGTCCGCTTCCCCACGGAGGAAACCGATGAGTGCCAGCGCCCCCACGGTCGCGGGCAGCAACAAGGGGTTGGCGGGGCTGCAACGCCTCGGCCGCAGCCTGATGCTGCCGATCGCGACGCTGCCCGCGGCAGGCCTGCTCCTGCGCCTCGGCCAGGACGACCTGCTCGGCAGCTTCAAGAACCCGTTCATGCAGAAGGTCGCCGGGGTGCTGGCCGCGGCGGGCGGTGGCCTGTTCAACTGGCTGCCGCTGCTGTTCGCGGTCGGCATCGCGGTCGGTTTCGCCCGCAAGGGCGACGGGTCGACAGCGGTGGCCGCCGCGGTCGGGTTCGTGGTGTTCACCCAGGTCATCCAGGTGTTCGCCCCGGTGGAGGCGAAGAAGGTCGGCGACGCGCCGATTCCCCCGGGCAGCTGGCCCTACGGTGTGCTCGCGGGCATCGTGGTCGGCATCGTCAGCGCCCTGCTGTGGCAGCGGTTCTACCGCACCAAGCTGCCACCGTACCTGGCGTTCTTCGGTGGCCGCCGGTTCGTGCCGATCATCAACTCCGTGGTGCTGATGGTGCTCGGCGTGATCTTCGGCCTGCTGTACCCGATCTTCAACGCGGGCCTGACCGCCTTCGGCAACTTCGTGTCCAACAACCCGGTCGTCGGCGGCGGCATCTACGGTGTGGTCAACCGCCTGCTGGTGCCCTTCGGCCTGCACAACGTCATCAACTCGGTGGTGTGGTTCCTGTCCGGTCACTTCACCGGCGCCGACGGCAAGGACTACACCGGTGACCTGACGCGGTTCTTCCACGGGGACACCACCGCGGGCAGCTACATGACCGGCTTCTTCCCGATCTTCATGTTCGCCCTGCCCGCCGCGGCGCTGGCCATCTGGCGCAACGCACGGCCCTCGCAGCGCAAGGTCGTCGGCGGCATCATGATCTCCGCCGCGCTGACCTCCTTCCTCACCGGCATCACCGAGCCGATCGAGTTCTCCTTCATGTTCGTGGCCTGGCCGCTGTACCTGATCCACGCGGTGCTCACCGGTAGCTCGCACGCGCTGACCAACGCACTGGGCATCCACGACGGGTTCTCCTTCTCCGCCGGTGCGATCGACTACCTGCTGAACTTCGGCATCGCGCAGAAACCGCTGCTGCTACTGCTGGTCGGCGTGATCTACGGTGCGATCTACTACTTCGTGTTCTCCTTCGTGATCAAGAAGTGGAACATGCGCACGCCGGGTCGCGAGGAGGAGGGCGAGGAGCAGCTCGACGGCGATGTCGCGGTGATCGAGCCCAAGAGTCACAAGGCCTGACCACCCGGTCGAGCCGCTAGGGAAGGGAAAGACATGCCGGAACGACGGGTCACCGTGGCCTCCAAGGTCGGCCTGCACGCACGTCCTGCCGCGCTGCTGGCCAAGGCAGCGGCCGAGCAGCAGGTCGGCGTCACCATCCGCAAGGACGGGGGCGAGCCGGTGGACGCGGCCAGCGTGCTTGGCCTGATGACACTGGGCGCCATGCACGGTGACGAGGTTGTGCTGGCGGCCGAGGGCGACGGCGCGGACCAGGCACTGGAGGCGGTGGCGACGTTGATCGCCACCGACCTGGACCAGGACTGACGAACTCGACCAGGAGGGGTCACCGGCGTGCCGGTGACCCCTCCTGGCGTGCAACCCCCGGCCGGTCCGGGGCGTCAGTCGACCATGACGAGCACACCGGGCGTGTTGTGCGTGCACGCCCACCCCGACGACGAGGCGCTGTTCACCGGCGGGCTGCTGGCCAGCTGCGCCGAGCAGGGGCTGCGGACCGGGGTCGTGACCTGCACGTGGCAGCAGGGCGACGCCCGGGTCGAGGAACTGCGGCGGTCGCTGGAGATCCTGGGGGCCGGTGAGCCGCGGCTGCTGGGCTACCGCGACTCGGGCATGGGCGGGGAGAACACGTTCTGCGCGGCCCCGTTCGACGAGGCGGTCAGCAGGCTCGTGGCGCACCTGCGGGAGTTCCGCCCCGAGGCGGTGGTGACCTACGACGCGTTCGGCACCTACGGGCACCCCGACCACATCCGGGCGCACCGCGTGACGCTGGCGGCTGCGGAGGCGGCGAACTGCGTGCAGCTGTACCCGGAGGCGGGCGAGCCGTGGCAGATTGGGGCGCTCTACCTCGCGGTGCTGCCGCGCAGCGCCGTGGCCGGGGCCTGGCGGACGCTGTTCGGCGGGGACGTGCCCGCGCCGGGACCGGGTGTGCCGGGGGTGCCCGACGAGCAGGTGGCCCTCCGGCTGGACGTGCGGCCCTGGGTGGACCGCAAGTGGGCGGCCCTGCTCGCGCACGAGAGCGAGACCGCACGCGGGGCCGGGGCGGCACGGCTGGCCGGGCTGCCCGAGCGGGTAAGGCAGGACCTGCTGGGCACGGAGTGCTTCCTGCGCAGGGACTTGGCCCCGCCGAGCACGGTACGCACCACCCTGTTCTGAGGCCCGCGGCGACCGACCCTGGGCAACAGCCCCGCGTGTCGGCGCTTCCCGGGTGGTGTGTCGGCGCCTCACGTACGGTGTGTCGACACTTGGCGGGCGGTTTCCCAGTGTGCGGGAGCCCGTACCGGAAACGCCGACACGCCGTACCGGAAGCGCCGACACGCGGGTCATGAGGCGCCGACACGCGGGGCCGGAACGTACGACACGCGGGGCCAGCGGGGTCAGTGCAGGAGCGGGGACAGGGCGTTGATCAGGGCGTGGTCGTTGGAGTCCTGGCTGAGTTCCCAGGCCATGGCCCCGCGCAGGTGCCAGGAGCGGATCAGCTCGGTGCGTTCGCCGATCGAGCGCGGGTCGGAGTAGGTGATCAGCGTGGAGGTGCTCACCTAGTACGGGCTCGCACAGCTGCCGTCGGCGTTGAACTGCCCGCACAGGTTGTGCGACTGCGCGGGGTTGTAGAGCCAGGGCTCGCCCGCGAAGGCGTTCCAGTGCTGGCTGAACCCGTTGGCGCCCACCACGTGCGCGGTGTCCACCAGGTCGTGGTAGGTCGGCTGGGGCTTGGCGTCCCAGGCCAGGCTGTTGGGGTCCAGCCCGCTGTTGTCGGCCTTCTGGTACAGCCCGCCGGTGCGCAGGTACTGGTTGCCGTAGAAGGGAACCCCGACGACGATCTTGTTCGCGGGCACGCCGCGGCCCAGGTAGTAGGCCACCGTGCCGATGGTGTTCCCGGTGAGGTCCTTGGCGTTGGGGTCGCGCGGGTCCGGCCGCAGCAGGGTGTCCGGAGCCGCGATGCCGCCGCCCGGCACGTTGTAGTCGTAGGTCATCAGGTTCGCCCAGTCCAGCTGCGCGATGGCCTGGGGCAGCTCGTAGTACTGCCCCGCCTTGGATGTCGCGGGCAGGGCGGCGGTCAGCAGGTAGTGCCGGTGGTCGCGGGCGCCCTGCGCCTCAAGCTGGCGGCGGAACTCGGTGAACAGCTCGGTGGCGTTGTGCCGGTCGGCCGGGCTCGGGTCCACGTTGCCCCCGGCGACCTGGGTCGGGTACTCCCAGTCCACGTCGATGCCGTCGAACAGGCCCGTGGCGGCACCGGGACCGCCCGCGGAGGCGGGCCAACCGCCACCGGGCAGATCGCCCTTGATGAACGTGTCTACACAGGACTGTACGAACTGCTTGCGGCGGTTGGCATCGGCGGCCACCGAGGAGAACCAGGTGGACTTGGTCCAGCCGCCGACCGAGATCTCCACGCGCAGGCCGGGGTGCGCGGCCTTGAGCCTGCGCAACTGGTTGAAGTTGCCGTACAGGTGCTGGTTGGCATCGGCCGCGTCGTCGGCGACCCCGCCCACGGCCAGGTCGGCGGGGTAGGGCTGCTGGTAGTCCGCCCACGGGTCCAGCACGGAGCAGCCGACCGCCCCGGTGGCCTTGTCGAAGGTGGGCGCCGCGAAGGCGTACTGGATGACGTTGATCTTGTCGGCGGGGATGCCCTTGACGTGGTAGCCACGCCCGTAGACGTCCCAGCCCGCGAAGTACGCGGACACCACCGACTGGTCGTGCTGGGCGAGTGCGGTCGCGGGCGCCGCGGCGAGCGTGCCCGCGACCGCCAGCGCCACCGCGGCGGCCACCGAGCGTCTGGAACCGAACATGTGCGTCTCCTGTCGGCCAGGCAGTTGGTCTACACCAATCAGCTGGCCGACAGGATCGCCCGCACACGGTCGGCTGTCAACGGGAGATCAGCCCTTCGTGCAGGTCTCCACGGCCTTCTTGGCCTCGCTGAGCGCGGCGTCGGCCTCGGTCACCTTGGCCACGGCCTGCGCCGAGTCGGCCTGGGCCTTGGTGTTGGCCTCGCGGGCCTCGGCCAGCTTGGCGATCGCCTCGGCCGAGTCCGCGGCGGCCTGGGCCACCCGCGCCGAGGAGGCCGCGTCCGTGCCCGCTGTGGCATCGGCCTGCTTGTAGTCCGCGTCCAGTCTGTCGGAGACCTTCTTGGCCTCGTCCACGGCTCTTTGGGTCCCGGCCGCCTTGTCCTCGACGGACTTGCGCTCGGTGTCAGCGGTCTTCTTGGCCGCCTCGGCCTTGCTGACCGCCTCCTGCTGTTTGGTGCAGTTGGGCGGGGTGGGCGATCCGCACGCGGAGAGCACCAGGGCCGCGCTGGCAGCCGCCAGCACCAGGGAGAACTTGCCGAACACGGGTCACCTGCCGTCCAGAGAAAACGAACGATTCTCGCGAACGGTAACAACCCGGCACGTCCCACGCGTGCGATTTGCCAGGACTCAGATCGGCAGCGGCAGCAGCCCACCGGTCGCGGAGTGCAGGGCGGCGCGCATCTCGGCCTTCGGTGCCTGCTCACCGGTGAACCGCCACACCTGGGTGAACGCCTGGTGCAGCAGCATGTCCAGGCCGGTGACCAGCCGCGTGCCACGGCGTGCCGCCGCGTCCGCGATCGGGGTCGGCCACGGGTGGTAGATCGCGTCCAGTGCGAACCTGGCGCGGGCCAGGTCCTCGGCGATGTCGACCACCGCCGCCGAGGGCACGGTGCTGACCACCAGGTCGGCAGCCGCGCACAGCTCGCCGAACCGGGTCTGCGACCAGTCCCGCACCGCCACGCCCACACCGACCTTCTCGGCGCAGCGCACGGCCTCGGCGGCCCGCGCGGGATCGCGCACGACGATCGTCACCTGCTGTACGCCGAGCAGGTGTGCCGCGACCACGGCGGCCGTGGCCGTGCCACCCGCACCGAGCAGCACCGCCGACCCGGCGCCCCGCTCCGGCCAGCCGCCCGCGGCTCGCACGGCCCCGCAGATGCCTTGCACGTCGGTGCAGTCGGCGAACCAGCCGCCCTGCTCGCGGGGCACCAGCGTGTTCGCCGCCTCGACCAGGTCGGCCACCTCGCTGCGCTGCACGGCGTGCTCGTAGGCGGCGCGCTTGCCCGGCATGGTCACCGCGAACCCGGCCCACTCCGGCCCCGAGCCGTCCACCAGCCCGGGCAGCTCGGCCGCCTCGCAGCGGATCCGCTCGAAGGACCAGTCCAGCCCGAGCGCCGCGTAGGCGGCCTGGTGCAGCACCGGGGACAGCGAGTGCTCGATCGGCGAGCCGAGCACGGCGGCGCGTCGGGAACTCACCTCAGAAGATCCCCGCCGCACGCGCCTTGGACACGTTCGCGTCGTGTTCCGCCTGGGTGGTGGCGAAGCAGGAGTTGCCCTCCTTGTCGCACTTCACGAAGTACACCCAGGTGCCCTCGGTGGGCTTGACCGCGGCCTGCATCGCCTTCTGACTCGGCGAGGAGATCGGGGTCGGGGTCAGCCCGGTGTTCAGGTAGGTGTTGTACGGGCCGGGCCGCGCGCGGTCGGCGTCGCTGGTGGCCAGCAGCGGCTGGTCCAGCACGTAGTTGATGGTGGAGTCGTCCTGCATCGGCATGCCAACGGCCAGCCGGTTGTAGATGACCCGGGAGACCTTGCCGAAGTCGGACTCGATGGCCTCGCGCTCGATCAGCGAGGCGACCACCAGCACCTGGTACGGGGTGAATCCGGTGTCCTCGGACAGCTTCGGCACGTCGGCCAGCTTGGTCGCCGAGCTGGTGATCACCGCGCGCAGCAGGTCCTGGGCGCTGGCCCCGGGCTTGACGTCGTACACCCCGGACAGGATCAGGCCCTCCAGCCGGTGCTTGGGCTCGGCCTTGGCCACCGAGGACAGCGCCCAGTCCGGCACGCCCAGCGCGGTGGCGTCGGCGGTCTCGGCGACCTTGCGCAACTCCTCCACGGGCACACAGGTCTGCTTGCCGTCGAGCGTGGCGCAGCTCGCCTTGGCCAGCAGGGACAGGATGCCGGGGTTCACCGAGTTGTCGGGCTTGCGGGTGTCGTCCAGCTGGAGCCCGGCCTTGACCTGGAGGTTGCCCACCCGGCTGGCCGGGTCGACGATCCTGGCCACGGCCGCCTTGCCGGACATCTCGGTCTTCATCACGTAGAAGCCCGGTTGCAGGGCGCCGACCCGGTCGTCGCTGCCCGCCGCGTTGACGAACGCCCGCCCGGTGCGCACCACGTCGTTGTCGGCCAGCATCTCGCCGATGGCCTTGGTCGAGGCCCCGTCGCGG
The DNA here is from genome assembly GCF_000525635.1 of Kutzneria viridogrisea DSM 43870. Taxonomy (NCBI): domain Bacteria; kingdom Bacillati; phylum Actinomycetota; class Actinomycetes; order Pseudonocardiales; family Pseudonocardiaceae; genus Kutzneria; species Kutzneria viridogrisea. The sequence goes on along the minus strand of NZ_CP007155.1, from coordinate 2,998,830 downwards.
ACCTGCACCAGCACATCGGACCCGCCGTCCCCGCCGAAGTCCCCGTACGAGCCGATGCCCAGGAACCTGCCCGCGCCGTAGTAGGCGCCCCAGCACAGCAGGAGCAGCACCACCACGACAGCGGCCAGCACGACCGGCTTGCGCCGCGGGCGCCTGGCCGGTGTGGCGGGCTCCTCGGCACTGTCGAACAGGTCCAAGTCCTCGTGCTGGACCTCGGCCTCGTCCTTGGTCACGACTGGTTCTCCTCCTGCGCCCGTGCCAGCGCAGCCGACCTGGCGTCCAGCCACGCCTGGAGGATCTCCACGGCGGCGGCCTGGTCCACGACGGCACGCTGGCGGCGGCCACGCACGCCCCGCTCGGCGAGCACCCGGGTCGCGGTGACCGTGGTCAGCCTCTCATCGGCTAGACGCACCGGCACGTCGAGTCGTTCACGCAGTGCCGCCGCGTAGTCGACGGCGATCTGCGCGGCCGTGCCGTGCTTGCCCGCCAGGGTCTGCGGCAGCCCCAGCACGACCTCGACCACCTCGTGCTCGGCGGCCAGCTCCGCGAGCCGCTGCACGCTGGTCTCCCGCTCCAGGGTGACCAGCGGGGTCGCCAGCATCGGGGACGGGTCGCTCAGCGCCACGCCGACCCGCACGGCACCCACGTCCACCCCGAGCCTGCGGCCACGGCCCGGGTCGTCGACCCCGGGCCGGTCGGGTTTCGGCCCGACCGGCCCGTTCGTCGACTTGGCCTTGCTACGCGCCATTCCTGCCCAGCTCACCACGCAGGGCCGCGATGGCCTCCGGCACGCCGCCGGGGTTGCCGCCGCCACCCTGAGCCATGTCCGGCTTGCCGCCGCCACGCCCCCCGATGGCCGGTCCGAACACCGGCACCAGCTTGCCCGCGGCGATACCGGCGGACCTGGCGGCCTCGGTGGTCGCCACCACGAAGCCCACCTTGTCCTGCTCCGGGGCGAACAGCGCCACCACGCCTGGACGGGACCCGAGCCGGTTGCGCACGTCGGTGGCCAGGGTGCGCAGGTCGTTGCCGGACACCCCGGGGATCGAGGCGGCCACCAGCGCGGTGCCGCCCAGGTCCTCGGCGCCCTCGGCCAGGGCGCCCGCGGAGGACAGCAGCTGGGCCGAGCGCAGCTTCTCCAGCTCCTTCTCGGCCACACGCAGCCGCTCCACCAGGGCCTCGACCCGGCCGGGCACCTCGGCGTCAGGCACCTTCAACATGGTGGCCAGGTTCTGCACCAGGGCCCGCTCCTGGGCCAGGTAGCGGAAGGCCTCCATGCCCACGTAGGCCTCGACGCGGCGCACGCCCGAGCCCACCGAGGACTCACCGATCAGCGTGATCGGGCCGATCTGCGAGGAGTGCTCCACATGGGTGCCACCGCACAGCTCCAGCGACCAGGGGCCGCCGATCTCGATCATGCGCACGGTCTCGTCGTAGGTCTCGCCGAACAGGGCGATGGCGCCCAGCTGCTGGGCCTCGGCGATCGTGCCGTACTTGATCTTGACCGGGAGGTCCTTGCGCACGGCCAGGTTGGAGACCTCTTCGATCTCGCTGCGGGTCTCCGGGGACAGGCCGCCGGTCCAGGCGAAGTCCAGCCGCAGGTAGCCCGGCTTGTTGTACGAACCGGACTGCAGGGCCTTGGGCCCGAGCACCTCGCGCAGCGCGGCGTGCACCACGTGCGTGCCCGAGTGACCCTGCCGGGCACCGGTCCGCCACTCCTGGTCCACCTGGGCCAGCACCCGCTGCCCCTCGGCCAGCTCGCCCGCGCGCACCCGCACCTGGTGCACCCACAGCTTGCGGTTGACCTTCTGGACGTCGACGACCTCCAGCTCCACGCCGTCGGCGGTGATGACGCCCGCGTCGGACTCCTGCCCACCGGACTCGGCGTAGAGCGGGGTCCGGTCCAGCACGACCTCGACGATCTCGCCCTCGGCGGCGGAGCGCACCCGCTGGCCCTCGCGGATGATGCCGCGCACGGTGGCCTCGCTGGCCAGCTCCTCGTAGCCGGTGAACTCGGTGGCCCCCAGCTCCAGCAGCTCCCGGTACACGGTCTTGTCCCCGTGGCCGGTCTTGCGCGAGGCGGCGTCGGCCTTGGCGCGGGCGCGCTGCTCGGCCATCAGCTTGCGGAACCCGTCCTCGTCCACCGTCAGGCCCTGCTCGGAGGCCATCTCCAGGGTGAGGTCGATCGGGAAGCCGTAGGTGTCGTGCAGCTGGAACGCCTTGTCCCCGGGCAGCGTGGTGGCCCCGGCGGCCCGCACCTCGCCCGCGGCGGAGTCGAAGATCTTCGACCCGGCGGTCAGCGTGGTGAGGAAGGTGTTCTCCTCGTTCTGCACCACCGACAGGATGCGCTCGAAGTTGGTGACCAGGTCCGGGTAGACCGGGCCCATCTCGTCGCGCACCACGGCGGCGAACTGGCCAAGCACCGGCTCGGTGACGCCCAGCAGGCGGGCCGAGCGCACGATGCGGCGCAGCAGGCGGCGCAGCACGTAGCCGCGGCCCTCGTTGCCGGGGGTCACCCCGTCGCCGACGATCAGGATGCCGCTGCGCGAGTGGTCGGCGATGACGCGGAAGCGCACGTCGTCGGTCTCGTCGGCGCCGTAGCGGCGGCCGGACAGCTCCTCGGCCTTGGCGATCACGGCACGGACCAGGTCGGTCTCGTAGACGTTGTCCACGCCCTGCAACAGGGAGGCGACCCGCTCCACGCCCATGCCGGTGTCGATGTTCTTGGCGGGCAGCTCCCCGATCGGCTTGTGGCCGAGCTTGGGGCTCTGCTCCCCGCGGATGTCCTGCATGAAGACCAGGTTCCAGATCTCCAGGTACCTGTCCTCGTCGGCGACCGGGCCGCCCTCGCGCCCGTAGTCCGGGCCGCGGTCGAAGTAGATCTCCGAGCAGGGACCGCCGGGACCGGGCACGCCCATGTCCCAGTAGTTGTCCTTGCCGTCCCGGCGCTGGATGCGCTCCGGCGGCAGCCCGGCGACCTTCTGCCACAGCTCGATGGCCTCGTCGTCGTCCAGGTAGACGGTGACCCACAGCCGCTCCGGGTCGAAGCCGTAGCCGCCCTGGTCCTGCGGGTTGGTGATCAGGGTCCAGGCCAGCCGGATGGCCTCTTCCTTGAAGTAGTCACCGAAGGAGAAGTTGCCCGCCATCTGGAAGAAGGTCAGGTGCCGGGTGGTCTTGCCGACCTCGTCGATGTCCGGGGTGCGCACGCACTTCTGGATGCTGGTGGCGCGCTTGTACGGCGGCGGGGCCTCGCCGAGGAAGTACGGCTTGAACGGCACCATGCCGGCGTTGACGAACAGCAGCGTGGGGTCTTCGAGGATGAGCGAGGCGCTGGGCACGTAGGTGTGCCCGGCCCGCTCGAAGTGTTCGCGGAAACGCTTGACGATCTCGTGGGTCTTCACGGTGGTTCCTCGGGATGAGTCTGGGTCAGGACGCGGGACGGCGGACGAACGGGTTCAGCGCCCGTCCGCCCGGCGCGCTCGCGCGTCGCGGGTCGGCGACCAGGACTCGCCACCGGTGAAACCGGGCCGGAAGCCCGTCTTGTCCTCCACGGACCTGGACAGCTCGGACTCCCGCTCGGCCATGCCCGCCCGCACGTCGGCGCCGAAGGAGCCCAGGGCACCGGCCATCTCGCGCATGGCGTCGCCCAGATTCTCGGCGACCCCGGCGGGGGTGGCCTTGTGGGTCAGCTCGGAGACCTTGCGGCTGATGACGACCCCGGCGGCGACACCGAGACCGAGCCAGAACAACCTACTCATCAGCGCCTCCCCCGCTTCGTCCTGCGCACGCGCCTGCCCGGGCCCTCTGCCGGGGCGGCTGCCTTGCGCCGTGCCCGTACAGCCTTGCTGATCCCGTAGGAAAGCGCAGCCGCTTTCACCAGCGGACCGCCGAGGGTCGCGGTGAACAGCGAGGTCAGCGCCGAGACGTTGCCGCTGACGGCACGGGCGTTCGCGGTGATGCCGTCCACCCGCTCCAGCTGGGTGTTGACGTGGGTCAAGGTGGTGTTGGCCTCCAGGAACAGCGGATCGCTGTTCTCGTGCGCCTTGCGGATGGCGGTGGTCGCCTCGTCCAGCGTGCGCCCCAGCTTGACCAGCACCCACAACAGCACCAGCACCAGCAGCACGAAGGCACCGGCTGCCACGAGCGCGGCGATCTGCTCTGGTGACACGAACCCTCCTAGCAAGATCATCTATTGCCCGGCGAAGTGCTGATCAGGTTACCGCCACGACAATTCGGTGCCCTGCTGGGATGGGGGTTCAGACGGTGGCGAGCAGGTGCACGCTCAGCACCGAGTAGCCCGCGGGCGCGATACGGGCCGAGCAGCGGCTCGCCGCGCCGTCGACCGCGGGGCCCCGGCGCACCGCCACCTCGTACACGCCCTCGGGCGTGCGCACCGAGACGAGCCGGAGGTTCTCGTCCACCGGGTCGGGGCGGCTCTCCCCCACGGCGATCGCCTCGTCCAGCCCGCGCAGCCCCGCGCGCCTGCGCACGGCGATCTCGGCGTACTGGGCGTAGGCGGTGGGCGCGGAGGTGCGCCCGCGCAACTGGTCGAGCTGCACCTGACCGGCCAGTGCCGACTTGGCCACCAGCGCAGCCTCGTCCGGGCTGAGCTGCCCGTGCAGGTAGCCGTCCGGCACGACGAGCAGGTTGCCCGCCCAGCGGTCCCCGCCCACGTGGCTGACCTCCCAGGCCCGGCCGGGGTGGTTCTCACCCAGCGCGGCGGCCACCGGGCGGCCCAGCACGGCGCAGCACATGTCCTTGGTGCCGTGCGTGCAGGCCAGGAACAACGGACCGGCCACGGGCGTGCCGTGCCCGCCCCGACCACGCGTGACGGCCTCCAGGTCGAGCGCGGCCAACTCGGCCAGGTCGGCGATCTCCAGCCGCTCCAGCCAGCGCCCGCCCGGCAGGCCGCTGGCCAGGTAGACGGTGCGCGGGGCCCCGGGTTCCCTGCGGTGGCGCCCCGGCCTGCGGATCAGCAGTGGGCGCAGGCCCGCGGCGCGCAGGGCGTCCATCCGCTGGGCCGGGAAGACCTCGTCGCAGACCCGCTCCAGCGCGTCGGCGGTCCACGGTCCCGGTTGCTCGACGAGCAGCCAGGAGGTCATGTACGCCGCGGTCCCGGCGGGGCTGCCGCCCAGCAGTCTCATGACGGCGGCACAGCCGGGCAGCGTGTCACCGACCTCGAACCCGTTAGGCATACCTAACCTTACACGGTCAGCCCAGTGCCAGCATCCCGTGTGTGACCAACTCGCCGAGCAAAGCTCGCACAGTCCCCCGATCGAGTGTGGGACTGGCCACCTCCACGAGGGATTTCACGGCTACCGGTCCGCCACCGAGCAGGGCGGACAGCACCACCCCGGCCGGTTCCGCGAACACCAGCCGCTGACCGCCCGCCGCCAGCGCGACCGTGCCCTGCCCGCGTTCCAGCACCGCCCGCGGCGCGAGCAGCCGCACCAGCGCCTCGTCCTCGGCGGGCAGCAGCTCGCTGGTCGCCGCGAAGGGCAGGCCGATCCGCGTGTGCGTCGGGGCCTGCGCGTCCCGGTCGGCCAGGAACCGGTCCACCAGGTCGGTGGCCATCAGCTCGCCCAGCCGGGCCCGCAGCACGGCCGACCGCTGCGCCCGCTCCTGCTCGGAGGCGAACCGGGGCAGGTCCTCGCGGAACAGCTCCTCCGCGCGGACCTGGTCGGCCAGCCACGCCACCAGGTCCACCCCGGTGGCCCGGTTCACGCCGATCGTCAGGTGCAGGGACTGCTCGCCGAGCGCGGACACGTCGTGCCAGTGTCCGCGCGGCACGTAGAGCACGTCCCCGTCCTCCAGCACGAAGTCCGCCAGCGGCTCACCCTCCGGGCGCGGCGGCAGCTCCACGTCGCGCTGCAACGGGGCGGGCCGGGTCACCCCGTGCACCCGCCAGCGCTTGCGGCCCGCGATCTGAACGATGAACGCGTCGTGGTCGTCCCAGTGCACGTCGAACCCGTGCGTGCGGCCCCAGCCCGCGTACAGGTTGACCTGGATCCGTTCGCGCAGCTCGTGTTCCAGCCGGGCGGCCAGTTCGCCGACGGGCTCGACCAGTTCGTGCACGGAGTCCAGCACGAGGGTGGCGCCCGCGCGGAGCTTCTCGGAGAAGGGCGCTGCCAGCAGCTTGGGCACCGGCCCGCCGCGGCGCGACTCGACCATCTCGGTGTAGCTGTGCGCGGGCACGACCTCGCCGTCCAGCGCGAGGCGCAGCCGGGGGAACTCCAGCCGGTGCTGGCGCAGCACCCGGTTCAGCTCCGACCAGGGCAGCAGGTCGGCGAACCGGCCGGCAGGACCGGGGAACACCTGGTGGGTGCGGCCCTGTGTGGTGGCGAAGAACTGGCTGACCTCGACGGGAGCGACGAGGTCAGCCAGCGAGGGGACGGCGCCCACTCAGTCGTTGCCGTCGTTGTCCGCCACGGCACCGTTGGCCTTGCCGCGGTCCACCGCGACCGACAGCGTCTCGACGCCGAGCAGCAGACCGCTGGCCGGGGTGGTGTCCTTGAGTTCCTGAGCCATCGCATGACCTCGCAGAGAGTCGGTTGGCTGAGACAGCGCAACCGTACGTCAGCGGGCGGTTCAAGGTTATCGGTCATTGGGGTGCTTGTGACCTGGACTGATCACACTGCGCGGTCACCCTCAGGAGGTGGCGTGACCTCGCGGAGCAGCCGTGAATCCCACGGACACCAGTGACAGCCGGGGAGGAATGACCCGCACACTTCGTCCAGGTGATCCTCGATGTACTGCATGTCGGCATCGCACAAATCGATCGCGAACTCGAAGAAGGTGATGGTGTCCGGGTCGAGGTGGTAACTCCACTTCAGGTTGTAGGGCGCCGGGCGCTTGATGATCTTGCCCATCACGTGGACCCTGAACTTCTCCTTGCCGGACAGGATGTCCAGGGCCTCGACGATCCTTCCCTCGTCGGTGAGCTGGAAGATGAATTCCTGGTCCCGACTCTGCTTGAATGCGAAATAGCGCGGTGCGGCCATTTCGGCCCCCGATCGTCCTCAGCTGGACAATCGAGAATATCGACGGAATTGACCGGGCAACACTCGCCGACCGACTGACGAGGACTGCCGCCGACCAGCCGATTGCCCTGCCGGGCGGGCGGTGGCACTATCCGCGGGCCAGCCCGGCCAGCGCCACGCGGGCCTGCTCGGCGATCACCCGGCGCGGACCGGTCTCGCCCAGCCCCAGCACGTGCTCCAGGGCGAGCCGGTAGGCCCGGTCGAAGGCCTGTTCCGCGGGCAGTTCGAGGTGCGGACGCACCCCGACCCCCTCCCAGTTCGTGCCGGAGACCGGGTTGATAGACCGCCCGGCGGGCACGGCGGCACGCAGGTGCGGGCCGATGCGCTGGCGGTTGCCGGGGTGGGCGCCGCCCTTCGTGACCTCGCCGATCAGCGTGGCCCGCTCGAGTTGCTGGAGGTTGTAGGCCAGTTCCTCGGCACCGGAGAAGGTCTGCGCACTGGTCAGCACGTAGACCGGCTTCGAGTGGCCGAACCGCGGACCCGGCACGTACGGCAGGGTCCAGGACTGCCTGGTGCGGTCCTCGGCCCGGAAGTACATGTCGCACAGGTGGACCGAGCCCTTCAACAGGTAGCTGCACAGCATGGCCACCATGCCGGGGCTGCCGCCGCCGTTGCGCCGCAGGTCCAGCAGCAGCACGTCGGTACCGGCGAGCAGGTTCATGGCCGCGGCCGCGGCGGCACCGGAGATGTCGGGATCGAACAGGCGGGTCGTCTCCAGCAGCCCCACGTTGCCCGCCAACCGCTCCACCCGGTCGAAGCCGTGCCCGGACAACTCGGCCTCAGCCCGGTACAGGTCCTCGTCGAACCACTCGGGGTCCTCGTTCTCGGGCAGTTCCTCCACGCTGTGCAGCAGTCGCAGGTGCTTGTCCCCGCTGACGGAGAGCAGGTGCTCGGTGACCAGCTCGGCGAAGCGCTGGTCGTCCAGCCCGGCGTAGGCGTTCGCGGCGGACCGCTCGCGCAGCAGTGCGATCGCGCGTTCCGCCACCTCGGGGAACACGTAGATCCGTTGCAGGTGAAGGGTCAACAGGTCGATCTCGGCGGCGCGGTTGTCCTCGGGCATCCGCGCAACCTAGTCGACGGCAGGTGCTCGGTGCCGCCCATTTCCGCACCTGGCCGACGCGGAGTTGGGCGGCACCGCCACCCACTACAGGTCGCCGATGTCCCCGCCGACCGAGGCGTTGGCCTGGGCCCGGCCCAGGTCGATGCCCACGTGCAGGCCCGCGGTCCGCTCGATGGTGAACCGGTCGATCTCCTGCCCCCTGTTGGTCACCGTGCGCACCGTGATGCTGGTCTGCTGGCCCCAGAAGGCGGGTTTGACGTCCAGCGCGACGAAGGCGTACCCGGTGTAGCGGACCCGCGACCAGTGCACGGTCTCGGTGACCTTCTGCTTGCCCCTGGCCCAGTAGTAGGTCGGCACGTCCCGCAACGGGATCTCGTGCCCGGCATAGCTGTCCGGCGCCGGGAAGGAGTACAGGCTGCGCCCGGCGGAGCCGCAGGTGGCGTAGACGGTGCCGTCCCGGTCGGGCCGCACGGTGCCGCCGATGGGTACCTCGGTGACCACCGCGCCACCGCGCAGCGCGTCGCTGCGCTCGTAGACGTGGTTGTGCCCGTTGATGACCAGGTCCACCTTGAACCGGTCGAACAGCGGCACCCACTGCTCGCGGACCCCGCCCTCGGAGGCGTGGCTCTTGGTGGTGGAGTAGGCGCAGTGGTGGAAGAACACCACGATGAAGTCCACGTCGGCCTGCGAGCGCAGGTAGCTCAGCCTGCGCTTGAGCCACGCGGTCTGGCTGCCCGAGCTGTAGCCCAGGTTGGCCGGGATCTCGTAGGAGACGTCGTTGGCGTCCAAGGAGATCACGCCGACGTTGCCGTAGATGAACGAGTACACCGTGGGGCAGCCCGAGGGCCCGTTGCCGGGGAAGTCCCAGCGGGACTGCTGGCCGCCGTAGCCGTGGTCGGTGTAGAGCGCCTCCATGTCGTGGTTGCCGGTGGCGACCATCCACGGCACCTTCGAGGCGACCGGCTCGATCTGGGTCAGGTAGGCGTCCCACACCTTCGGGTCGAAGGTGTCGTGGGTGTCGTCGTGTACCGAGCCGATGGGCAGCCCGCCGCCGTTCGGGTCGGCGTAGGCGATGTCCCCGGCCAGCAGGTGGAACACCGGGTTCTGCTGGGCCACAACACCGTTCTCGGCCAGCGCGTCGGTGCTGACGCCCTGGTCGCCGAAGGCGGTGAAGGTGAACGGGCGCCCGGGGAACCAGCGCTGCGGGGCGGTGCGGAAGGTGGAGATCGCACCGGTGCCGCCGTCCCCGCGGGCCGGGTCGAAACCGTCGTGGCCCACGGCGTAGTAGTAGGTGTGGCCGGGCCGCAGGTCGCACAGCTCGGCGTGCAGGTAGTACTGGTCGTAGGGCGCGATGACCCCGGGAACCTCGGAGTGCAGCGCGCGCACCTCGGCGGGGATCCGCTCGGACAGGTGGCGCGGGTCGGTGCCGTAGCGGACGAAGGGCTTGCGCACCGGGACCGGCACCTGCCAGCCCACGCGCATCTGGGTCCTCGGGTTGCGGCCGAATGCCAGGTGCTTGGCGATGGGGGTGACCTTGTCCCCGGCGGCGTAGGCGAGACCGGGCAGGAACACCGGTCCCGCGGCCACGGCCGCCGCCGTGGCCAGACCGCCGCGCAGCACCGTGCGGCGGCCGAAACGCGTGCGCAGGTACTCGTGCTGCTCAGCCATGGACAGCCGCTCGGCGAGCTGCTCGGGCACCCCAGTTCTCGGGATTTCCATGGCCGCACATGCTTCGGGCACCAGGTGTACGCCGGGCGACCGGTTGGTGAACAACAGCGGGCGGGTCGCGCACTCCTTAGACTCCGGGGGTGGTTCGAAACTTCCTGTCCGGTTTGGGCATGCTGCTGCGCGGTTTCGGCATCGTGCTGCGTAGTCCGCGCCTGCTGCTGCTCGGCGCGCTGCCCGCGCTGATCACCGGCTCACTGCTGGTGGCGGCGGTGATCGCGCTGGCCGTGTGGGCCCCGGACCTGATCGCCTGGGCCACCCCGTTCGCCGACTCCTGGGACTCCACCGCGCGCGAACTGCTGCGCACCGGGCTGGGCATCTCCGCCGTGGTCGCCACGGCGGCGGTGGGCCTGCTGGTGTTCGCGGCGGTCACGCTGGCCATCGGCGCCCCGTTCTACGAGCGGATCGCCGAACACGTGGAGCGCAAGCTCGGCGGGGTGCCCGAGCAGGACGTCACCACCTGGTGGCAGGACACCGCCGACAACGCCAAGGTAGTCGGCACGGGTGTGCTGGTGGACGCCGTGTTCATGCTGGCCGACTTCATCCCGGTGGTGGGCAGCACGGTGGTGCCGGTGGTCGCGGCCTGCACCAACGCGTGGCTGTTCGGCCTGGAACTGACCGTGGTGCCGTTCACCCGGCGCGGGCTGCCGCTGGCGGCGCGGCGCGCGCTGCTGGGCCGCAACCGCGCCATGGCACTGGGTTTCGCGCTGCCCTGCTACCTGCTGTGCCTGGTGCCGCTGGTGGCGATCGTGGTCATGCCCGCCGCCACGGCAGGCGGCGCGCTGCTGGCGCACCGCATGCTGGAGACCGAGGCGGCCAGGGCGGCACAGCCTCAGTCCTGACCGCGGATGACCCTGCGCAGCCGTGGCACGCGCTCGGCCAGCGCGCGCTCGGCCCCGCGTGAGGTCGGCTGGTAGTAGTCGGTGCCGACCAGGTCGTCCGGCGGGTACTGCTGGGTCAGCACGCCCTCCGGCACGTCGTGCGGGTACCGGTAGCCCTGGGCGTTGCCCAGCTTGGCCGCGCCCGCGTAGTGCCCGTCGCGCAGGTGCGGCGGGACGTTGCCCACCGCGCCCTTGCGCACGTCGGCCAGCGCCGCGTCGATGCCCACGATCACCGCGTTGGACTTGGGCGCGGTGGCCAGGTGCACCGCGGCCTGCGCCAGGGCGAGCCGCCCCTCGGGCATGCCGATGAACTGCACGGCGTGCGCCGCGGCCACGCAGACCTGCAACGCGGTGGGATCGGCCATGCCCACGTCCTCGCTGGCGTGCACCACCAGCCTGCGCGCGATGAAGCGCGGATCCTCCCCCGCCTCGATCATGCGCGCCAGGTAGTGCAGGGTCGCGTCCACGTCCGAGCCCCGGATGGACTTGATGAACGCGCTGATCACGTCGTAGTGCTGGTCCCCGTCCCGGTCGTAGCGCACCGCCGCCTTGTCCACGGTGGCTTCCAGGGTGGCGAGGTCGATCTCGGTGGCACCGGTGGAACTGGCCGACTCGGCGGCGGCCTCCAGCGCGGTCAGCGCACGCCGCGCGTCGCCACCGGCCAGCCGCACCAGGTGGTCCTCGGCGTCGGCGGCCAACCCCAGCTTGCCGCCCAGCCCGCGCTCGTCGGCCACGGCCCGGCGCACGACCTCGCGCACGTCCTCGTCGGTCAGGGACTTGAGTTGCAGCACCAGGGAGCGGGACAGCAGCGGGGAAACCACGGAGAAGAACGGGTTCTCCGTGGTGGCCGCCACGAGCAGCACGGTGCGGTCCTCCACGGCGCCGAGCAGGGCGTCCTGCTGGGTCTTGGAGAACCGGTGCACCTCGTCGATGAACAGCACGGTGGCCTCGGCGGTGCGGCCCAGTCGGCGACGCGCCTCCTCGATGACGGCACGCACCTCCTTGACCCCGGCCGACAGCGCCGAGAGCGCCACGAACCGGCGGCCGGTGGCCTGGGACACCAGCGTGGCCAGGGTGGTCTTGCCGGTGCCCGGCGGGCCGTAGAGCATCACCGAGGCGGGGGCCGCGCCCTCCACCAGCCTGCGCAGCGGGGCGCCCTGGCCCAGCAGGTGCTGCTGGCCGACCACCTCGTCCAGGGACCTGGGCCGCATGCGGACCGCCAGCGGCGCGTTCTCGGCGAGCTTGGCCTTGCCCTTCTCCTCCACCTCGGCGCCGAACAGGCCCCCGTCGAACAGCGCGTCGTTCATTGGGCCGACGCTACCTGTAGGGACTGACAGGTTGGATGTGGGAGACTTGTTACCCGTGTCGACCACCGCCGTTCACCCGCGCGTAGTGCTGCTCGCTGGGCCGTCTGGCTCCGGCAAGACCACCCTCGCCGAGCAGCTGGGCTGGCCAGTGCTCCGGCTGGACGACTTCTACCGCGAGGGCGACGACCCTGCGCTGCCCCGGGACGCCTCGGGCCGTGCCGACTGGGACCACCCCGAGGCGTGGAACGCCGACGACGCGCTGGGCGCGGTGATCGAGCTGGCGGCCACCGGGCGGGTGGCCGCGCCGATCTACTCCATCGGCGAGGACCGCAGGGTGGGCAGCCGCCACGTGGTGCTGGCCGGTGCTCCCCTGTTCTTCGCCGAGGGCCTGTTCGCCGACCGGCTGGTGGCCGACTGCCGCGAGGCCGGGGTGCTGGCCGACGCCCTGGTGCTCGCCCCGCGCGCGGCCACCACCTTCGTGCGGCGGTTCACCCGCGACGTGGCCGAGGCGCGCAAGCCGGTGTCGACCCTGCTGCGCCGCGGCCTGCGGCTGTGGCGCGAGCAGCCCGCCGTGGTCCGGCGCTGCCTGGACGCGGGCATGCGCCGGACCACCGCGGACCGGGCCGGTGCGGACATGGCCCAGTTGCTCGGTTCCTGCGTCGCCGACCCGTCCGGCACGGCCCGGGCGGCCAGTTCCTGACGGGTCAGAGCACCTGGCGCAGCGCGGCGAGGACCAGTTCGGCGCGGTCCAGGCGGGCGTTGTGGCCCATCAAGCCGATCCGCCAGACCGTGCTGGCGTACTGGCCGACCCCGCCGCCGATCTCGATGCCGTACTCGGTGAGCAGCCGGTGGCGCACCTTGGCCGAGTCCACGCCCTCGGGCACCCGGACCGTGGTCAGCTCGGGCAGCCGGTGCCCCTCCTGCGCGAACAGTTCCAGGCCCAGCTCGACCAGCCCGGTCTGCAACCGCTCGCCCGCGGCGCGGTGCCGCTCGAACACCGCGTCCAGGCCCTCTTCGAGCACCCGGCCCAGCGCGGCGTGCAGCGAGGCGATCATGGCCACCGGCGCGGTGTGGTGGTAGGTCCTGCCGCCACCGGCCGAGCCGCTGACGTAGTCCCCGATCAGGCCCAGGTCCAGGTACCAGGTCGGCGGGCGCCGCACCCGGTGCTGCCAGGCCCGCTCGGACACCGTGAACGGGGCCAGGCCCGGCGCGACGCCCAGGCACTTCTGCGTACCGGAGTAGCCCAGGTCCACACCCCACTGGTCGGCGGCGACCTCGATGCCGCCCAGCGAGGTCACACAGTCGGCCAGCACCAGGGCGTCGGCGTCCCGCTCGTGCACCGCCGTGCCCAGTGCGCCGATGTCGCTGCGCACGCCGGTGGAGGTCTCGGCGTGCACCGCGGCCACCAGCCTCGGCGCCGGGTGCGCGTCCAGCACCCGCTGCACGTCCACCGGCCTGCCGAACTCGTGCTCCACCGGCACGACCTCGGCCCCGTAGCGGCCCGCCACGTCCACCATGCGCTGACCGAACAGGCCGTTCACCGCGACGACCACCACGTCGCCGGGGCGCACCGAGTTCGCGAAGGCCGCCTCCATGCCGATCGAGCCGGTGCCCGACAGCGGCAGGGTGCGCCGGTTGGCGGTGCCCCACACGGTGCGCAACCGCTCACAGGTCTCGTCCAGTACCCGCAGGAACTCCGGGTCCAGGTGTCCCAGCAGCGGGGCCGCCAGCCCGGCGGTCGCCTCCGGGTACGGATTGGACGGTCCGGGCCCCAGCAACACTCGATCTACCAACGCCATGCCCGCAGACTAACCACCCCCGCTCCCCCGCGCGCGAGTCCCGCTCTCCGGAGCGCGAGTCCCGGCCTGGGGAGCGCGAGTCCCGCCCAGCCGCACGCGAGTCCCGGTGTGCCGAGGAGGTGGCCGTCGCCCACCCGCGCAGGGAACGGCCACCCCCTCTTTGGTCTTCAGCCAAGTTGCCCGATCGGCTCCTCCGGCTCGACCACGGTCGTGGTCGCCGCCACGACCGGTCGTTCCGCTGCCCCGGTGACCGACCGCAGCAGCACCCCGGCCACGTACGGCACCAGGTCGGTGCCACGCCGCCACAGCCAGGGAATTCCCTTGAACACCAACCACAACACGTGGTGCAGCATGGTGATCTTCCGCCCGCCGGAGCACTGCGTGCTCACCTCGCCGGGCACCAGCACCCCGTGCAGCGCCAACTGCTCGGCGAACCCGCGCGCGAGCAGGCGGTGCCCCAGCTCGGAGGGGTGCAGCCGGTCCACGCTCCAGGCCGACACCTCGTAGGCACCGGGCAGGGCGTCCAGGTCGAGGCAGGCCGCCCCCCGGTCCCTGATCACCCGGTCCACCACCGCGTTCAGGTCGGTGATCCGCCTGCGCAGCGCCCGGCGGATCGGCCCCGGCAGTCGGAACACCCGCGCGTGGTCGTGGTACCGCGCGAGCACCACGACCGCCCCGGCCGCCTGTAGTTCGCCGACCACGTGGTCCAGGTCCCGGCGCAGCCGTGCCGGGTCGAAGTCCGCGCGCATCGTGTCGTTCATGCCCGCGACGACCACCACCGCGTCCGGTCGCAGCAGGACCGCCTGCGGCAGCTGGTCGCTGCGCATCGTGCAGATCCTGGCCCCGGTGAACGACAGGTTGGCCAGCTCCGCGCCCAGCGCCTCGGCGAGCAGCGGGCCGAACCCGCGCCAGCCGCCGCCCGGCAGCGGATCGCCGAGCCCCACGCTCGTGGAGTCCCCGAGCACCACCAACGTCCCGACCTCGCGCCGGGTGGGATAGGCATCCCCGATCGCGTGCACCGTCACCCGTCCACGATCACGGCTGCACAATCACCCGCGGTGAGAACCGGGTGACACGGCGGGGACGGCTTCGCGAACAGTTCTGCCGCACGCCAGGGCGGGACTCGGACGCGGCAGAGCGGGACTCGCGGTCCTGAGGACGGGACTCGCGCCCCGCAGAGCGGGACTCGCGGGGTGGGGGGTCAGCTGAAGGCGGGGAAGAGCGGGAGTTGCACGGTGTCGGCGCCGAAGCGGGCCTCCAGGGCACTGGCCACGGCGTCCGCGTGATCGGCGACGTGTGCCTCCTGCAGGCGACCCGCGTCGTCACGCAGGCGCAGCCAGCGCGCGTGCAGGGCGCTGCTGCGGCGCGGGGACGCCAGCCTGCTGGTGACGGGCCGGTCGGCCTCACCGGGCCTGGGCAGGTACAACCAGGTCGACAGCCACACCCACAGCAGCTGGGCCTCCAGCAGCCGGGGCATCAGCACCTCGTCCTCGTCCAGGTCGGGGAAGACCTGGCTGACCTCGGCGCGCCACGCGGCGATCATCGCCTCGGTCATGCCCGCGGGCAGCCGGAACGAGCAGCCGCACAGCGGGAACGGGATGCGCAGCGCCGCGGCGTCGAGCACCACGTCCCGCACGCACCCGCCCTCGAAGTCCAGCACCCGCAGGCCCTTGCTGGTGACCAGGTGGTTGTCCGGGCAGGCGTCGGAGGGGCTGAAGGCCCGGTGCTTGGTGCTGGTCAGCAGGGCACCGGCGGCGCGGGCGTAGGCCACGGCCTGCTCCCGCACGTCCACCGCGAGCACCTCGCGGAGTAAGGCGGGCAGCTCGGACAGGGCCGCCTGGACGCGCAGCGCGATCGGGTCCTGGCCTGGCCGGGCGCCCAGCCGGCGGGTCAGCGCGTCGAAGTCGGCCTCACGCCCCGCGGTGGTGGCGTGCAGCCGGCCCAGGGACCGGGCCCAGGCCAGCAGGGAGCGCTCGGCGCCGCGGGCGTCGTGGCCCAGCAGCTTGTCGGCCAGGGTCGGCGCGCGGCCCAGGTCCTCCAGCACGATCAGCCGCTTGGCCCCGTCGTGGGCGACCAGTTCCGGGCAGATCCGGTCGTCCTGGCCCAGCGCGGTGAACAGCTGGTAGCTGACGGCCTCGTGCGGGAACGGGTCAACCGCCTCGCCGACGGGCGAGGGCTGGTAGCGCTTGACGACCAGGGTGCGCGGCAGCGAGAACGGCGTGGCCGCCACCCGCACCCGCAGCACGGTGGCCTTGCCGCTGCCGCCGAGGTCCTCCGGGTCGGCCAGCCGCACGGCGGCACCGAAGCGCCTGCTGAGCACCGCTTCCGCCGCGGCCACGGCGTCCGCGACCTCGGGGTCCAGTGCACCGTTGACGTCGGCGGGGCCGGCGGTGGTCTCCACGCTCATCCCTTCCGACCCTACTCCCCAGATGACGGGCCGAGTCCAGGCGATCGACACAATGGGCCGTGCAGCGCAACCCCGGCACCCGTTCGCGCAGGGGCCCGCGCTGGCGCACAGCACGATTTCGTGAACCTAGTAGCGAGCATTACCGCGGATCAACACAGTGCGGTAACGGGTTCGTGCATCCCGGTGAACACCGGCGCCGTTCAGACGCCGGTGTCCCCCGTACGGAGCAGAGCTCAGCCCTGCTGTTGCTCGCCCTTGACCACCGGCTTGGCGTCCACGCCGGCTTCCTTGCGCTGCTGCGCGGTGATCGGCGCGGGCGCGGCGGTCAGCGGGTCGTAGCCGCCGCCGGACTTCGGGAAGGCGATGACCTCGCGGATGGAGTCGGCACCGGCCAGCAGCATGGTGATGCGGTCCCAGCCGAAGGCGATGCCGCCGTGCGGCGGGGCGCCGTACTTGAACGCCTCCAGCAGGAAGCCGAACTTCTCCTGGGCTTCCTCCTCGCCGATGCCCATCAGCGCGAACACGCGCTTCTGCACGTCGGGGCGGTGGATACGGATCGAGCCGCCGCCGATCTCGTTGCCGTTGCAGACGAGGTCGTAGGCGTAGGCCAGCGCGTTGGCCGGGTCCTCCTCGAAGCGGTCCACCCACTCCGGGGTGGGCGAGGTGAACGCGTGGTGCACGGCGGTCCACTTGCCGCTGCCCACCGCCACGTCGTCGCCGATCTTGTCAACGGCCTCGAACAGCGGGGCGTCCACGACCCACACGAAGGACCAGGCCGACTCGTCGATCAGGCCGATGCGGCGGCCGATCTCCAGCCGGGCGGCGCCCAGCAGCGCGCGGGCCCCGTCCGGGTCGCCCGCGGCGAAGAACACGCAGTCGCCGGGGTTGGCGCCCGCGGCCTTGGCCAGGCCCTCGCGCTCGGTCTCGGACAGGTTCTTGGCCACCGGCCCGCCCAGGGTGCCGTCCTCGCCGACCAGCACGTAGGCCAGGCCCTTGTGCCCGCGCTGCTTGGCGAACTCCTGCCAGCCGTCCAGGGTGCGGCGCGGCTGGTCGGCCCCGCCGGGCATGACCACGCAGCCCACGTAGGGCGCCTGGAACACGCGGAACGGGGTCTCGGCGAAGTACTCGGTGAGCTCGGTCAGCTCCAGGCCGAAGCGCAGGTCCGGCTTGTCGGTGCCGTAGCGGGCCATCGCGTCGGCGTAGGTGATGCGCGGGATGGGCAGGCTGATCTCGTGCCCGGCCAGCTCGCTCCACAGGGCGCCGACGACGGCCTCGCCCAGCTCGATCACGTCGTCCTGCTCGACGAAGCTCATCTCGATGTCGAGCTGGGTGAACTCCGGCTGGCGGTCGGCGCGGAAGTCCTCGTCCCGGTAGCAGCGGGCGATCTGGTAGTAGCGCTCCATGCCCGCGACCATCAGCAGCTGCTTGAACAGCTGCGGGGACTGCGGCAGGGCGTACCAGGACCCGGGCGACAGGCGCGCGGGCACCAGGAAGTCGCGGGCGCCCTCGGGGGTGGAGCGGGTCAGCGTGGGGGTCTCGACCTCCAGGAACTGGCGCTCGTCGAGGACCTTGCGGGCGATGCGGCTGGCGTTGCTGCGCAGGCGCAGCGCCTTGGCCGGGCCGGAGCGGCGCAGGTCCAGGTAGCGGTGGCGCAGCCGGGCCTCCTCGCCGGGCTCCTGGCCGTCGTCGATCTGGAACGGCAGCGGGGCGGCCTCGCTGAGCACCTCGAACTCGGTGACGGTCAGCTCGATCTGCCCGGTGGGCAGCTCGGGGTTCTCGTTGCCCTCGGGCCGGATCACGACCTCGCCGATGACCTTGAGGCAGTACTCGGCGCGCAGCCGGTGGGCGCGCTCGGCCATCTCGCCCTCGCGGAAGACCACCTGGGCCACACCCGAGGCATCCCGCAGGTCGATGAAGATGACACCCCCGTGATCACGGCGGCGCGCGACCCACCCGGTCAGGGTGACGGACTGCCCGGCCTGCTCGGCTCGGAGCGTCCCGGCTTCGTGCGTGCGCATCACGGGTACTGCTCTCCTCGGTTGGTTCGGGTGACTACCTGAGCTGCCAAGGCTAGCCAATCCGGGCCACCGGGTTTCCGCTGGCCCTTACCCCACGGGTGCTCTTCGACCCGGCGACCCGGCCGGACCCCTGCCCGGTGGTGGCCGGGCTGGCGCCCAGGATCACCCGACTGGTGGACCAGTCCCCGGACGCGGTCCGGGACTCGGAGCTGTTCGGCGTGTCCGACTCCGACCCACGAGCCGGTGCGTCTGGTGGTGCGCGGTTCATGACCGTTGACTAAAGTGGTCTAAACCAAATACGGTGAGTTGCGACACGTTTCGTCCCTTTCGGGCGTTCTGACCGGTCTCCCTGCCGCCGACCGGTCGATCGCCTCCCCTGCTCACCAAGGGAGCTACGGATGTTCGGACTCAAGCGCAGGACCTGGGCGGTCGGCGGTGCGCTGCTGGCCGGTCTGGTCACCGCCACGGTGGCCGCGCCCACCTCGACGGCGCAGCCCACGCCCGACACGGCCGTGCAGGCCGCACCCGCCGCACCGACCGCGGGCAAGACGGTGCTGGGCTACTTCACCGAGTGGGGCGTCTACCAGCGCAACTACCACGTGAAGAACCTGGTCACCAGCGGGTCGGCCGCCAAGATGAACTACATCAACTACGCCTTCGGCAACACCGCGAACGGCCAGTGCACCCTGGGCGACAGCTACGCCGACTACGACAAGGCGTACTCCGCGGCCGACAGCGTGGACGGCAAGGCCGACACCTGGGACGCGGGCGCACTGCGCGGCAACTTCGGCCAGCTGCGCAAGCTCAAGAAGATGTACCCGGGCCTGAAGGTGCTGTTCTCCTTCGGTGGCTGGACCTGGTCCAGCGGGTTCACCCAGGCCGCTGCCAACCCCGCCGCCTTCGCCAGCTCCTGCTACAACCTGGTCAAGGACCCGCGCTGGGCCGATGTCTTCGACGGCATCGACATCGACTGGGAGTACCCCAACGCCTGCGGCCTCAACTGCGACAGCAGCGGGCCCGAGGCGCTGGCCAAGGTGCTGTCCGCCGTGCGGTCCAAGTTCGGCTCCGGCGCGCTGGTGACCGCGGCCATCAGCGCCGACGCCACCTCCGGCGGCAAGCTGGACAAGGCCAACTACGCCAGCGCCGCGCAGTACGTCAACTGGTACAACGTGATGACCTACGACTTCTTCGGCGGCTGGGCCAAGACCGGTCCCACCGCGCCGCACTCGCCGCTGACCTCGTACAACGGCATCCCCACCCAGGGCTTCGACACCAGCTCGGCCATCGCCAAGCTGAAGGCCAAGGGCGTGCCCGCGAACAAGCTGCTGCTGGGCATCGGCTTCTACGGCCGGGGCTGGACCGGGGTCAGCCAGGCCACGCCCGGTGGTTCCGCGACCGACGCCGCCCCCGGCACCTACGAGGCGGGCATCGAGGACTACAAGGTGCTCAAGACCAAGTGCCCGGCCAACGGCACCGTCGCGGGCACCGCTTACGCCCACTGCGGCAACCAGTGGTGGAGCTACGACACGCCCAGCACCATCTCCGGCAAGATGAACTACACCAAGAACCAGGGCCTCGGCGGCGCCTTCTTCTGGGAGGCCAGCGGGGACACCGCCAACGGTGAGCTGATCGCCGCCATGCGCGGCGGCCTGGGCTGATCGGCGGGGGGCTAGTCGTAACGACTGGACAATCCCCCGCCACTCCCAGGGGGGCGACCCCGAGTCCAGTCTACCGCCCCACCCCGACACCTGATCTTGCCGAAGATCCACATGTGGACAACTCGGCGCCTGTGGGCAAACGCCTGCGGTGACACATGGTGACCGGGTCGCGACGCAGGTCGCGGCCCGGTCACACGTTCGTCTCGATGCGGCCGGCCGAGCTAACGAAGTGCGCCCTGTCATCAGTTAACGGGGTGTGAGCCCTTGGCTGGACAACAGATCGACCACCGGCCGGGGGCCCGCCACCCACGCCCTGGTCATCGGGGTCAGCTCCTACGACGGACTGACCACGAACCTCTCGCCCCGCGCGGACCGGCGGCCGAGCAACTTCGGCCTGCGCCGCGTGGGCACACCCGCGCTCGCGGCCCTGCGCTTCGCCCAGTGGCTGGCCGATCCTGAGCGGTTCCGGCCCGCCGTGCCGTTGGCCACGATCCGCCTGCTGCTGGCGCCCTCGGCGAAGGAGTCGCAGCACCCGGCGATCTCCGCGCTGGACGAGCGGTTCCGCTCCGCGCGCACGCTGGAGGTCCAGGCGGCGCTGACGCAGTGGCGGCTGGACTGCACCGGGGACGAGCAGGGCACCGCGCTGCTCTACGTGGCCGGGCACGGGATCACGCACTCCGCCACCGCGCACACCGTGCTGTTGCAGGACTTCCCGGCTCCGGACTCGCCGCTGGACCACTCGCTGGACGTGGACAACGTGCACCGGGTGATGTCCCGGCCCGGCATGCCCCGGCGGCAGTTCTACTTCGTGGACCTCAGCCCGATCCGGCCACGCGCGTTCGTGAAGTACGCCGCGCTGGGCAGTGGGCGGTTGCTGCCCGAACCGGACAAGTCCCCGCAGACCCCGCCCCCGCCGGTCTACGCGGGCACCTCACCGGGGTTCGCCCAGGAGCTGATGGCCTGCCTGAACTCCAGGCAGCACACCGAGATCAGCGCCGAGACGCTGGTGACCGACCTGGGGCGGCGGGTCGTGACGGGCGGCCGGTTCGACGGCGCGGTGCTGCGCCGTGCCGAGGCCAGCCCGCGACCCGCTGCCCCGCTGCGGTTCACCGTTCGCAGCAACGGGATCGTGCTACCCGTGGAGCTGCGCGACGAGCACCGCCGACTGCTGGGTGCGGGCCTGAGCGAGTCGCCGCTGGCCTTCGAGGTGCCGCCGGGTGAGCTCTCCGTCCTGCTGCGGCTGCCGGACGGGTCGTGCCTGGCCGAATCCGCGCGCGAGGAGGTGCGCTTCGACCTGGACCCCGACGCGTTCGGGCTGCGGCCACACCCGGTTCAGTCCGAAGTGGACAGTCTGCCCGCCGGGTGGGCGCTGGACGTGCTGTCCATGCGAGGGATGCGCGAGTTCTCCTCGGCCACCCCGGTGGACTCGCTGGCGCGGCTGACCCGCGGCCGGTTCGGCGTGACCCCGGAGGTCGCCGGGCCGGGGACCTGGTTCCTACGCGCGGTCGGCCCGCTGGCCGCACCGCTGACGGTCGCGCTGCCCGCGTGGTCGGGGCGGGTGCAGGTGACCTTCGAGATGGGCGGGGCGGCACCCCGCGTGCTCGCGGCGCCCGCCGACGAGCACCTGCTGCCCGCGTACCGGTACCTGGCGGGCAACCAGCCCCGTCAGGCGGCGCTGCTGCTGGAGCACAAGCAGGGCGAGGAACCGACCCGCACCGTGCTCACCGGCTACGTGCTGGCCCGGCTGGGCCGGATCCGCGAATTGTCCGCGGACACCATGGCGCGGCTGCGCGCGGACTGGCCCTGGCTGACCGACGCCGCCGTGCTCGCCGGGGAACATGCCGCCACCGACGGTGACCACCAGTTGGCGATGCGGCACTTCGCCGAGACGACCCGCCTCGGGCTGCCGGTGTTCACCGACGGGTTCTCGATCCTGGTGTCCCGGCTGCGCCAGTACCTGGCCAACGACGAGATCCGCCGCGAACTGGGCCAGGACTGGCTCACCGGGGCCGCGCGGCTGTCGCGGCGGCTGGACCGGTGGTCGCCGTACGTGGACTTCTCCGCGCCGACACTGACCGTGCACAGCTCGCCCCAGCTGTTCTCAATCGACTGATCGCGGCGCCCACTGGGCGAGCGCGTCCCCGAGCAGCTTGGCCAGTTCGTCCAGGCGCCCGTCCACGTTCTCGTGCGGTCCGGCCAGCGCCACGGCGGCCACCACGGAACCACGTTCCCACACCGGCATGGCCACCGCCGCGATCCCGCGCAGCATCGGCCCGCTGTCGCCCATCGTGTACCCGTTGGCGCGCAACCGTTCCAGGTCCGCCAACAAGGTGAGCGCGGCTCCGGCGTCCCCGGGGTGCACCGCCGAGACGACGGCGTAGCGCTCGCGCTCGGGCAGGTGCGCCAGCAGCACGCGGCCCACCGCGGTCTCCGGCAGCGGGGTGCGCAGCTGCTGCACGCTGAGGTAGTTGAACGGGTCGTCGGTGCCCGCCCAGTCCACGTAGACCGAGGTGTCACCCGTTCGTATGGCCAGCACGGCGGATACGCCCGATCGCTGGTGCAGTTCTTCCAGGTAGCCATGGGTGATCGACTGCACCGGGACCAGACCCGAGCGCAGCGCCAGCACGTAGGCGCCCGCGCCGAGCCGGAACCGGTGGTCCTGCTCGTCCAGGTAGCCGACGGCCGCCAGCCCGTTGACCAGCTTCTGGATGGAGGAGACCGGTGCGTCCAGCCGCAGCGCGAGCTTGGTCAGGCTCAGTCCCTCCGGCTCGGTCACCACGGCCTCCAGGATCGCCGCGATCCGGTCCACCGCCCTGTGGTGCGGTCTGGTCATCCCGCCCACCTCCTATCTATATAGGTATCACCGTATCACATTGCGTAAACTACTTGCCCAGCGATAACTTTCTTGGTGTAGCGATCGAGCAAGGAGGCGCACGATGACAGCGACCATGGGGGCACTGGAGGGCATCAGGGTCATCGACCTGGCCACAGTGGTCATGGGCCCGTACGCGACGCAGATCCTCGGGGACCTGGGCGCCGACGTCATCAAGGTCGAGCCGCCCGCCGGGGACATGAGCCGGCTGAGCGCTCCCTACCGCAACGAGGGCATGGGCCCGCTGGCGCTCAACGTCAACCGCAACAAGCGCGCGATCTCGCTGGACCTGAAGAACCCCGAGGGCAAGAAGGTCTTCCTGGACCTGGTGGCCACCGCCGACGTGCTGGTGACCAACATGCGGCCGGGCGCGCTCAAGCGCCTCGGCCTGGACCACGAGTCGCTGGCCGAGACCAACCCGCGGCTGATCTACTGCAGCGCGCAGGGCTTCCGCGAGGACTCCGACCTGGCCGACCGGGCCGCCTACGACGAGATCGTGCAGGCCGCCTCGGGCACCGCCGACCTGATGCGCCGCACCACCGGCACGCCCACGTACATGCCGACCATCCTCGGCGACAAGGTCAGCGGCCTGACCATCGTCTACTCCGTGCTCGCCGCGCTGGTGCACAAGCAGCGCACCGGCCAGGGCCAGCACGTCGAGGTGCCGATGACCGACACCATGCTCGCCTTCAACCTGGTGGAGCACCTGTCCGGCCAGACCTACGAGCCCGCCGTGGGGCTGATGGGCTTCTCCCGCTCGCTGTCCCCCGGGCACCGCGCGGTGGCCACCAAGGACGGCTGGGCCTGCATCCTGCCCTACAGCGCCCGCAACATCGCCGACTTCTTCACCGAGGTGGGCCACCCCGAACTGGTCACCGACCCGCGCTGGGCCAACTCCGCCGCGCTGGCCGAGCACTTCGGCGACTTCTACGACTACATCGAGACCTTCGCCAAGGAGCGCACCACCGCCGAGTGGGAGCAGACCTGCGCCCGGCTGAGCATCCCGTTCGCCCCGGTGCTGGACCTCGACCACGTCACCGAGGACCCGTACGTGCGGGAGGTCGGCCTGCTGGAGACCGCCGAGCACCCCACCGAGGGCACCTACCGGGTCATCGGCTCGCCCGTGCGGTTCTCCGCGACCCCGGCCAGTGTGCGCAGGCACGCGCCGAAGCTGGGCCAGGACAACGACGAGGTGCTGACCGAGCTGGGCTACTCCGCGGACAAGCTGCGCGAGCTGGCCACGGCCGGCGTCACGGTGAGCAGGTGAGTGGGATGAGCGTGCGCACCGAGGACCGCGACGGCGTACTGGTCATCACGATCAACCGGCCGCAGGCCCGCAACGCGGTCAACGCCGAGGTGGCACAGGGCATCGCCGCCGCCGTGCGTCGACTGGACAGCGAGGGCTCGCTCGCCGTGGGCGTGCTCACCGGGGCGGGCGGCAACTTCAGCGCGGGCATGGACCTCAAGGCCTTCCTGGCCGGTGAGTCGCCTTCCGTGCCGGGCAACGGGTTCGGCGGCCTGACCGAGGCCACCGTGCGCAAGCCGCTGGTCGCCGCGGTGGACGGCTGGGCCCTGGGCGGCGGCTTCGAGCTGGCCCTGTCCTGCGACCTGATCGTCGCAGCCGAGGATGCCCGGTTCGGGCTGCCCGAGGTCAGCCGCGGGCTGGTGGCCGGCGCTGGCGGCGTGATCCGCCTGCCGCAGCGGCTCCCCCACCACCTGGCCATGGAACTGCTGCTCACCGGGGACCCGCTGCCCGCGGGCAGGGCGGCCGAGTTCGGCCTCGTCAACCGGATCGTCCCGAGTGGACAGAGCACTGTGGACGCCGCGATCGAGCTGGCACAACGGGTGCGGCGCAACGCCCCGCTCGCGCTGGCCGCTGTCAAGCAGATCGTCCGTGCCAGCCAAGGGGTCGACGACGCGACCGCGTTCACCGCGCAGCGCGAGCTGACCGCCTCGCTGGCCTCCTCCGAAGACGTCCGCGAAGGCGCCCGAGCCTTCGCCGAGAAGCGCACACCAGTCTGGAAGGGGCGCTGAGATGAAGGCAGAACAGGTGGTGCGGGCACTGACGACCCCGCTGGCCAGCCCCGCCTACGCCAGGACCGTCGCCCGGTTCACCGACCGCGAGTACCTCAACATCGTCTACCGCACGGACCCGGACGCGCTGCGCGCCGTGGTGCCCGAGCCGCTGGAGATCGACGAACCGCTGGTCCGGTTCGAGGTCATGAAGATGAACGAGGTCACCTCCTTCGGCCCGTACACCGAGGCGGGCCAGGTGATCCCGGTCCGGCTGGGCGCCGAGCGCGGCGAGTACCTGCACGCGATGTACCTGGACAACTTCGGGGCCACCGTGGCAGGACGGGAGATCGCCGCCTACCCCAAGGTGGCCGGTACACCGAAGCTGTTCACCGACAGCGGCGCGCTGGTCGGCACCCTGGACTACGGCACGCTGCGGGTCGCCACCGCGACGATGGGCTACAAGCACCACGCGCTGGACCTGGACGCCGCCCGCGAGCAGATCACCACACCCACGTACATGCTCAAGATCGTGCCGGGCTACGACGGCACGCCCAGGGTCTGCGAGCTGGTGCGCACGCGGATCACCGACGTGGTGGTCAAGCAGGCCTGGACCGGTCCGGCCCGCCTGCAACTGTTCCAGCACGCGCTGGCCCCACTGGCCGACCTGCCCGTGCTCGAGGTCGTCTCGGCCAGCCACATCCTCACCGACCTCACCCTGTCCGGTGTCCGGCCGGTGCACGACTACCTCACGGAGGCGCGGTCATGAAGATCGCCATCATCGGTGCGGGCACGATCGGCCTGTCCTGGGCCACCCTGTTCCTGAGCAAGGGCCACACCGTCACCGTCAGCGACCCCCGGCCGGACCTGGCCCAGGTCGTGCCGCGGGGCGCCCTGCTCGCCGAGCCGGTGGAGCAGGCGGTCGCCGAGGCCGAGGTGGTGCAGGAGAACGGCCCCGAGCGCATCGAGTTCAAGCAGGACCTGTTCGCCGCCATCGAGAAGGCGGCCCCGTCCGACGCGTTGATCCTGTCGTCCACCTCGGGTCTGGTGGCCAGCGCGATGAGCGAGAAGATGGCCGAGCCCGGCCGCCTGATCGTCGGGCACCCGTTCAACCCGCCGCACATCCTGCCCCTGGTCGAGCTCGTGCCCAGCCCCGCCACCCCCGATGCGCTGGTGCGGCGCGCCCGCGAGTTCTACCGCTCGCTGGGCAAGGTGCCCGTGCTGGTGCACAAGGAGGTCGACGGCTTCGTCGCCAACCGCCTGCAACACGTGCTGTTCCGCGAGTGCGTGAGCCTGGTGGAGCAGGGCGTGGTGTCCGTCGCCGAACTGGACGAGATCGTCACCAACTCGGTGGGCGTGCGCTGGGCCACGGTCGGCCCGTTCCAGGCCTTCCACCTGGGCGGCGGCCCCGGCGGGCTGCGCCACATGATGGCGCACCTGATGACCGACATCGAGCCGGAGACCGCGGCGCGGCTGGCCGAGGCCGCCGAGCGGGAGTACCCGCTGGAGAACTACGAGCAGCTGTGCGAAATGCGGGATCGCCTGCAGTCGGCGATCATCGAGCTGAAGGGTGGTGTCAACTGATGAACACCGGTGACTTCTACGACTTCCAGGGCCTGTTGACCGGGGAAGAGCGCGAGATCGTGGCCAGGACCAGGAAGTTCCTGGAGAACGAGGTGGCCCCGATCGCCAACCAGGCCTGGGCCGACGCCGAGTTCCCGCACGAGATCGTCAAGGGCTTCGCCGAACTGGACATCGCCGGGCTGGCCTACCGTGGCGCCCGCAGCCTGCTCACCGGGTTCCTTGCGCTGGAGATGAACCGGGTCGACCCCTCGCTGGCCACGTTCTTCGGCGTGCACAGCGGTCTGGCCATGGGCAGCATCAACCGCTGCGGCTCGGAGGAGCAGAAGCAGCGCTGGCTGCCCGCGATGTCCCGGATGGAGAAGATCGGCGCCTTCGCGCTGACCGAACCGCACGGCGGGTCCGACGTGGCCGGTGGCCTGGAGACCACCGCGCGCCGGGACGGTGACCAGTGGGTGCTCAACGGGGCCAAGCGCTGGATCGGCAACGCCACCTTCGCCGACCTGATCGTGGTGTGGGCCCGCGACGAGGCCGACAACAAGGTCAAGGGCTTCGTGGTGGAGAAGGGCACGCCCGGCTTCACCGCGACCAAGATCGAGCACAAGATGGCCCTGCGCACCGTGCAGAACGCCGACATCACGCTGACCGACTGCCGGGTGCCCGAGGCCAACCGCCTGCAGAACGCGCACGGCTTCCGCGACACCGCCGACATCCTGCGGCAGACCCGCGGCGGCGTGGCCTGGCAGGCCGTGGGCGTCATGATGGGTGCCTACGAGCTGGCACTGGACTACGCCAAGCAGCGCGTGCAGTTCGGCAAGCCCATCGCCGGTTTCCAGCTGGTGCAGGACCTGCTGGTGAAGATCCTCGGCAACGTCACCTCCTCGCTGGCGGTCGTCGTGCGGCTGTCGCAGTTGCAGGACCAGGGCGTCTACCGGGACGAGCACTCCTCACTGGCCAAGGCCCTGTGCACCGTGCGCATGCGCGAGGCCGTGGGCTGGGCCCGGGAGATCCTGGGCGGCAACGGGATCGTGCTCGACTACAACGTGGGCCGGTTCGTCGCCGACGCCGAGGCGGTCTACTCCTACGAGGGCACCCGCGAGATCAACTCGCTGGTGACCGGGCGGGCGATCACCGGGCTGAGCGCCTTCGTGTGACCAACATGTCATGAAGGTGCCGTTTGAGACATCTAGTGTCTCAAACGGCACCTTCATGACTTGCGCGTTCGTGGTCCACGATCACCTGGGCCAGCGCGCGGTGTGCCGCGGTCTCGGCGTCACGGTGCCAGATCAGCGCGCGGCTGGCCTCGGGCAGCCCGGTCACCGGCACCACGCCGAGGTCCCGGCGCCACAGGGCGGCGGCGGTCGGCGCGCAGAACAGCATGGCCCCGCGGTCGGCGGCGATCATGGACAGGCCCTCCTGCAGGGTGCTGATCCGCGGGCCGCGCGGGATGGGCAGCCCGGCGGGAGTGCTCGTGGGTGCCATGGACTCCCGCCAGTAGCGCGGCGCGGGACCGGCGACGTCGATCAGCGGGCAGCCCGCCAGTTCCTCGGCGGACAGCGCCTCGCGAGCGGCCAGGGCGTGCCGCGCCGCGAGGACCAGGGTCTGCGGGTGGCGCGCGAACGTGGCGCCGAGCATGAGGTCCGGCTCGTGCACCGGTCCGAGCACGAGCGCGGCGTCCACCTCGCCCCGGCGCACGGCGCCGAACGGGTCGGACAGCGGCAGTTCGACGAATTCCAGGTGGCAGGCCGGGTTCTGCCGACCGAACGTGCCGGTCAGCTCGCTCAGCGGCTCGTCGAACATGCCGACGAACCCCAGTCGCAGCACCCCGAGCACCCCGCGCGCGGCGGCCCGCGCCTGCTCGACCACCCCGTGCAGACCGGTGTAGGCGGGCCGCAGCTCGGTGAGGAACCGCGCGCCGAACGGGGTCGGCCGCACCCGCCTGCTGGTCCGGTCGAACAGCCGCGCGCCGAGCCGGTCCTCCAGGGAGCGCAGCAGCTGGCTGACCCGCCCCTGGGAGAGGTAGAGCCGCTCGGCGGTCCGCCCGAAGTGCAGTTCCTCGCCCAGCACCAGTGCGCACTCCAGTTCGCGCAGGTCCAGTCCGGTCACGTCGTCCCCCTGATCGATGAGTCCGACTAATGCAAGGTTGCGATCTTCGTCGTTGTTCCCGGCCCGCCCGCGGTCGAGCCTTGAGCCATGATCAGGTCTTGGTTCGCGGTGTCGGCGGTAGCCATCGGCACCTTCAGCGTTGTCACCAGCGAGATGGTGCCGGTCGGCCTGCTGCCGGTGATCGGGGCGGACCTGGGCGCCGCCGAGGGCACGACCGGGCTCACCGTGACCGTCCCCGGCCTGGTCGCCGCCCTGGGCGCGCCCGCGGTCGCGGTGCTGATCGGCCGCTGGGACCGCCGTCACGTGCTGTGCGCGCTCATGGCCCTGTTGGCCGCCGCCAACCTGCTGTCGGCACTGGCTCCCGCCCTGCCGTTGCTGCTCGCCGCCCGCGTGCTGGTCGGCCTGTGCATCGGCGGTTTCTGGACGATCGCCGCAGGGCTCGGAGCCCGGTTGGTGCCCGAGCGGTCGGCGGGCCTGGCCACCTCGCTGGTGTTCAGCGGGATCGCCGCCGCCTCGGTGCTCGGCGTGCCCGCTGGCACGCTGGTCGGCCAGTTCGCCGGTTGGCGCGCCGCGTTCCTCGCCGTCGGCGTGCTGGCACTGGTCGTGCTGGCCGCCCTGCTCGTGCTGCTGCCCCCGCTGCCCGGCGGCGGATCGGTGCGGCTGACCGGCGCGCGCCGGCTGCGCATCCCGCTGGTCGTGACGATGTTGCTGGTCCCCGGCCATTTCGCCGCCTACACCTACGTGCGCCCGCTGCTGGAGCAGCGCTCGGGGGTGGCCGCCGACTCGATCAGTGTGCTGCTGCTGGTCTACGGGGTCGCGGGCATCTGCGGCACGTTCCTCGCGGGCGCCCTGACCCGCAGGTCGGCGCGCGGCACCGTGCTCGGCCTGAGCGCGCTGATCGCCGCCGTGCTCGCACTACTGGTGCTGTTCGGTGCGGGCCAGCCCGCGGCGATCGGCCTGCTCGTGCTGTGGGGCCTGGGCTACGGCGGCGTGTCCGTCAGCCTGCAAACCTGGTTGCACACTGTGGCACCGGACATGCCGGAGACCGGATCCGCGCTGTTCACCGCCGCGTTCAACCTCGCCATCGCCCTCGGCGCACTGGCGGGCGGCACCGTGCTGGACGGCCTCGGCCCGGTGGCCGTGCTCGTACTGGGCTGCGCCCTGACCGCGCTGGCGGCGTTGGTCAGCGCCAACCCCACCCGCGAGTCCCGCTCAGCCGCGCGCGAGTCCCGCTCTGGTGCCCGCGAGTCCCGCTCAGCCGTTGGGTGAATCCCGCTCTAGTGCCCCGCGACCTGCTCCATGGCGGAGCTGAGCACGATCAACTGGTCCCGCACGGTGCCCAGGTCGCGCGCGCAGACCTGGGTGTCCGGGCTGGCCCCCTTGGCACCGCACTGCCCGCGCTGGTAGTCGCCGCCCGCGCTGGCGAGCTTGTCCACGGCGGTGGCGATGTCGGTGGCCCGCGTGCTCTTCTCCGTGGCGGCCTTGATGGCCGCGGACAGGTTGACCACCTCGGTGACGAACCGATCGCACTCGGGGTAGACGGTCTCCGCGGTGACGCTCTGGCACTGGTCGGCCTGTAGGGCGCGCAGCTTCACCTGGAGATCGGGGAGTTCGGCGCCGACCTTCACCGCGGGGCGCTGAGCGGGTCCCAGTTCACTGCCGCAGCCCGCGGTGAGCACGGCGAGGGAAGCACAGATCAGCAGCACTGCTCGACGGGGATTGCGCACGACGGCCAGCCTACGCGCGGGCTCACCCCGGTTCCGCACGCCTATCGGGGGTTGGCGTGCGGACCGGGGCGTGCCGCGTCGTGGATCACACCTGGCTGGCGTGCCCACCCCCGGCCACCAGGCCGGGGAGTCCTGGCAGCGGCAGGCCACCGCCGGTGACGTCCTGGAATCCGCGCACCGCACCGTCGACGGCACCACCGAAGGCGCCACCGGCCACGGCACCGGCGAACTGTCCGCCCGCGTTGCCGATCGCGCCGCCCACCGGGGCGGCCGGTCCGGCGATGGCCCCGCCGATGGCGGTACCGGCCGCGGTGCCCACCGCGCCGCCGACGGCCCTGCCCACCTCGCTGGCGGGCTTGGCGGTACCGGTCGCGGTGCCGGTGGCCCCGCCGATGCCGCCGTCGATCGCGCCGCCGAAGGCCCCACCGGCCACCCCACCGCCCAGCTTGCCGCCGAGCTTGCCGAACTGCTCACCGGCCTGCTTGCCCTCGCCGTTCTTGTTGCCCAGCAAGCCATCGCCCACGGTGCCCACCGTGCCGCCGACGAAGCCGCCGAGGTCGCTGCCCGCCTTCTCGCCGACCTCGATGCCGGTGCTGGTGAAGTCGGTGATGTCGATCGGGTCCAGCGCGGGCGCGTCGGCCACCTTGGGCTGCACCGGGGCGGGTGCCGCGCTGGCCGTGCTCGCCAACGGGAACAGCAGGGTGCCCGCGACCAGTCCACCGCCGACCACCACCGACAACGGGCTGGTCTTCGGCACGCGCTTGAGACTGTGACGGCCCACTGGATTCTCCTGTCCAACGCCGAGGAATACCTGGAGTGCGGGAACAGTAGCCAGTGGTACCACAACAAACCGCGAGTATGTGAGTCATTCCATTGGTCGCAGGCAACCGTTGTCAGCCCGGTGACAAGCCTGTCAGCGCCAACTGTCCGCCAGGTTCAGCGCGGTGGAGGAACCGGTGCTCGCGGACCTGTTCGGATCGGATTCCCAGACCGTTGAACCATCCTGCCCCCGCTTGACGTACTTGTACTGGAAGGAGGTGTTCGCGGGCAGCGAGACCGTTGCCGACCAGTTCGGATAACCGGCCGAGGACAGCGGGACGCCGTTGGCCGGGTTCCAGCCGCCCAATGCCGGAATTGATCCGACCACGTAGACGTTCTGCCCCCACGAGGTGTTGGCGTTCTCGGTGAATGTCGCCGCGACCCGTGCCCCGGAAATGCGCGCG
The DNA here is from genome assembly GCF_000525635.1 of Kutzneria viridogrisea DSM 43870. Taxonomy (NCBI): domain Bacteria; kingdom Bacillati; phylum Actinomycetota; class Actinomycetes; order Pseudonocardiales; family Pseudonocardiaceae; genus Kutzneria; species Kutzneria viridogrisea. Next base: position 2,967,413 of record NZ_CP007155.1, on the reverse strand, counting down.
CCCACGTGGATCGCAATCGCGTCCATCGGGCCGACCGTGGTTCTCGCCGTGCCCGAGGAATCCACGCTGATCACCGGACCGGTGCAGGAGCCGCCGCTGAGCTCGCCGTGCAGCACGTCGCAGTAGTCACCGGCGGGCAGCCCCGTGGTGAAGGCCCGCGACAGCGTGCCGCCCTCCTTGTTGATCGCCACGAACCCGGAGCCGCCCCGGCTGAACGCGATCTGGTTGCTGCCGTCGGACCACCAGTTGGCCACCGGCGTGCCCGCCACGGCGTTGTGCAAGCCCACCATGTTCGCGGCCCAGCGCTGCCGGTGCTCGCACTGCCAGCCGCTGCCGCAGGTGACCGCCGACACCATGCCGTTGGCCGCGCTCGGCGGGGACTGGTCGTTGCCGCTGAAGTCGAAGCTGGACATCACGGTGGGCGTGCCGTAGTCCCAGGCCAGCCCGAACACCGTTGCCAGCTGGTAGATCGCGCCGTCCTTGTAGGACAGGGTGCTGCCGTTGCGCTGCGTGTCGTGGTTGTCCACGAACACCACGGCCTTGTTGCCGGGCTCCATGCCCCAGGACTGCCCGAACCCGTTGAGGTCGGCGAGGTTGCCGCTGGCGAACTTCGCCTTGAGGTTCGTGCCGTAGCGGAACTCCAGCAGGTCGCCGGTCCCCTCGTACTGCTGTGGCTGCACCGCCTCGCCCGCGCCGTAGATCACCTCCTGGTACAGGTAGGTCGGCTTGGACAGCTTCGCCTCGATGCCCGCGATGTCGTTGGGGTTGATGTGTTTGACCGCGTCCACCCGGAACCCGTCGACCCCCAGCGACAGCAGGTCGTTGAGGTAACCCGCGATCCTGCCCCGCACGTAGTCGTGCTCGGTGTAGAGGTCCGCCAGCTGCACCAGCTCGCACTCCTGGACCTCGGCCTGGCTGCCGTAGTTGTGGATCTGCCCGTCCGGCTGCGGGCACGGGTCCGGGTGGTGGTGGAAGTCCGCCGAGGAGTACGTCCCCGGGTAGGTGTACTTGTCCGGGGCGGTGCTGCCCCCATACCCCGTGCTGGCCTGACCGGCCATGTGGTTGATCACCGCGTCCGCGTACACCTTGACGCCCGCCGCGTGACAGGCGCTCACCATCGCCGCGAACTGCTCCCGGTTGCCCATGCGGCTGGTCAGCTGGTAGCTGACCGGCTGGTAGACCTCCCACCACGGGTGGCCCGCCACGCTCGCGGACTCCTCCGGCGGCGAGACCTGCACCGCCCCGTACCCCTTGGGGCCCAACTGATTGCCGCACTCGGCCGCCACCGAGGTCCACGGCCACTCGAACAGGTTCGCGATCACGTCATGGCCCCCGCCCGGCGGGCTGGCCGCCGCGGCAGCCGGGAGGACGCTCGCCAGTAGTGCGGTCACCAGTGCCACGCTGCGCCAGTGGGACGACATGCCCAGCAGGATGCGCGCGCCGATCAGTACCGGTCAAGACCGCGCGTGTCGGACACTCCGGTACGGCGTGTCGGACGTTCCGGTACAAACTCCCACCAGCTGGGAAAACGTATCGGGAGCGCCGACACACCGCACGGGAATGTCCGACACGCGGGGCTGGTCGGGGTGGGTCAGTACGACCTGGGCAGCTTCAGGGTGTGCTGGGACACGAAGTTGAGGATCATCTCGCGGCTGACCGGCGCGATGCGGCCCACCCGCGTCGCCCCCAGCAGCGCGCCGAGGCCGTACTCGGTGGCGAGGCCGTTGCCGCCGTGCACCTGGATGGCCTGGTCCACCGTGTCCTTCGCCGCCTCCGCCGCCGCGTACTTGGCCATGTTCGCCGCCTCGCCGGCCGCCTTGTCCTGACCGGAGTCGTAGAGCGCGGCGGCCTTCTGGGTCATCAGCCTGGCCAGCTCGATCTGCACGGCGCAGTGCGCCAGCGGGTGGGCCAGCCCCTGGTGGGCGCCGATGGGCGTGTCCCAGACCTTGCGGGTGCGGGCGTAGTCGGTGGCCTTGGCCATGGCGAAGCGGGCCAGTCCCGTGGAGAAGGACGCGGCCATGATCCGCTCGGGGTTGAGCCCGGCGAACAACTGGCCGATACCGGCGTCGGGCGAGCCCACCAGCGCGTCGGCGGGCAGGCGCACCTCGTCGAAGAACAGGGTGAACTGCTTCTCCGGGGAGACGATGTCCATCTCGATGGGCTGGAACTCGAAGCCGGGCGCGTCGGTGGGCACGATCATCAGGGACGGCAGCAGCCGCTGGCCCTTGTCGTCCACGTGCCGCGCGACGACGAGCACCGCGTCGACCTCGTCCACCCCGGAGATGTAGTACTTGCGGCCGTTGAGCACCCACTCCTCGCCCTCGCGGCGGATCGAGGTGGACAGCCGGTGCGAGTTGGACCCGGCGTCGGGTTCGGTGATCGCGAAGGCCATCTTCAGCGTGCCGTCGGCGAACCCGGGCAGCCACTGCTGCTTCTGCGCCTCGGTGCCGAAGCGGGCGATCACCGTGGCGCAGATCGCGGGCGAGACGACCATCAGCAGCATCGGGCAGCCCACCGCGGCCAGTTCCTCGCAGACCGCGGCCAGGTCGCCGATCCCGCCGCCGCCACCGCCGAACTCCTCCGGCACGGCCACGCCGAGGTAGCCCAGCTTGCCCGCCTCGGTCCACAGCTCGGTGGTCTTCTCCCCCGCCCTGGCCTTGGCGTTGAAGTACTCGTGCCCGTAGCGCGCGCCGAAATCGGCCACCGCGGACCGCAGCGCCTGGCGCTCCTCGCTCTCGGTGAAACTCATGACTGGCTGCCCTCCGACGGTTCCACGACAGCGAGCACGGCGCCCGCCTCGACCTGTTGCCCGGGCCGCACCACCAGCTGGGCGAGCACCCCGCTGGCCGCCGCGACAACCCGGTGTTCCATCTTCATCGCCTCCAGCACGAGCAGTTCCTCGCCCGCGCTGACCTGTGCGCCCTCGGCCACGCTGACCCGCACCACGGTGCCGGGCATCGGCGCGACCGTGGCGCCCTCGGCCACCTTGTCCGCCGAGTCGGGGAACCTCGGCACGACGCCCAGGCTCACCGAGCCCTGCGCCGAGTCCACCACCACGACCTCACCGTGCCGGGACACCGCGAAGCTCTGCCGCAGGCCGTCCAGCTCCAGCACGACCTCGTCCGCGCTGGCCCGAACCAGTTGCGGCCCTTCGGGTACGACCAGGGCGCCGAGCCGGTCGAACCGGTAGTCCACGTCGATCCGCTCCTCGCCGAGCAGGAAGCCGCGCCGCTGCGACTGGGAGGCCACGTTGCGCCAGCCCAGCGGCAGCCGCCCGCGACCGGCGTGCGCCAGCGCGATCGCCGCCGCCAGCGCACTGGGCCGCACATCGCGCACCAGCGGCTGGGCCAGCAGGTCCAGGCCGATCCGGTCCAGGTAGCCGGTGTCGGTGTCCCCAGCCAGGAACGCCTTGTCCCGCAACACGTTCACCAGCAGGTCGCGATTGGTGAGCACGCCGTGGATCCGCGCCGAGGCCAGCGCGGCGGCGAGCCTGCGCGCGGCGGAGGCCCGGTCGGGACCCCACGCGATGACCTTCGCCAGCATCGGGTCGTAGTGCACGCCGACTACCGTGCCGTCCACGACCCCGCTGTCCAGCCGCAGGCCGTACCCGCCCGGCACGGCGAACTCGGCGTCCACATCGGACATTGTGAACCGGTGCAGGGTCCCGCTCTGCGGGCGCCAGTCGTGCGCCGGGTCCTCCGCGTAGAGCCGGACCTCGATGGCGTGGCCGTTCGGGGTCGGCGGCCGCTCGGGCAGCGCCGCGCCCTCGGCGATGGCCAACTGCCAGCGGACCAGGTCCACCCCGTACACGCACTCGGTGACCGGGTGCTCGACCTGCAACCGGGTGTTGACCTCCAGGAAGTGAATGGTTCCCTTGGCGGACAACAGGAACTCGACCGTGCCCGCGCCGACGTAGGAGATCGACCGGGCCGCGGCGACCGCCGCCGTGAACAGGCGCTCGCGGATCTGCGGCGTGACAGCGGGGCTCGGCGTCTCCTCGACGATCTTCTGGTGCCTGCGCTGGATGGAGCACTCGCGCTCGCCCAGCGCCCACACCGTGCCGTGCGAGTCGGCGAGGACCTGCACCTCCACGTGCCGCGCGCCCTCCAGCAGCGGCTCGCAGAACACCGTGCCGTCACCGAAGGCGGACTCGGCCTCACGCCGGGCCGCCGCGACCTCCTCGGGCAGGTCGGCGAGCACCCGCACCACGCGCATACCGCGCCCGCCACCCCCGGCCGAGGCCTTGATCAGCACCGGCAGGTCGTCCTCGGTGACGGTCGCCGGATCCAGCTCGGTGAGCACCGGAACACCTTCGGCGGCAACACGTTTCTTCGCCTCGACCTTGGAGCCCATCGCCTCGATCGACTCCGGCGAGGGACCCACCCAGGTCAACCCGGCCTCGAGCACGGCGCGGGCGAACCCAGCGTTCTCCGACAGGAAGCCGTAACCGGGGTGCACGGCATCGGCACCGGCCGCGCGCGCGGCCTCGATCACCGCCTCGGCGCGCAGGTAGGTCTGCGCGGGCGTCGCTCCGGGCAGCCGCACGGCGTGGTCGGCCTCGGCCACGAAGGGCGTGTCGGCGTCGGGATCGGAGTAGACCGCCACCGGGGAGATGCCCAGCGCGCGGCAGGACCGGAACACCCGGCGGGCGATCTCGCCCCGGTTGGCAACAAGAAGTCGCGTGATCATCCAACTCACATCCTGAAGACGCCGAAGCCCTCGGCGCCCTTGACCTCGGCGCCGTGGATCGCGGACAGGCACAGTCCCAGCACGGTCCGCGTGTCGCGGGGGTCGATGATGCCGTCGTCGTAGAGCCGCCCGGACAGGAACGGGGCCAGCGACTGGGCCTCGATCTGGGTCTCCACCATCTGCCGCATCGCCGCGTCGTTCTCCTCGCTGTAGGGCTGCCCCTTGGCCACCGCCGCCTGCCTGGCCACGATGGACAGAACCCCGGCGAGCTGGGCGGGGCCCATCACCGCCGACTTGGCGTTGGGCCAGGTGAACAGGAAGCGCGGGTCGTAGGCCCGGCCGCACATGCCGTAGTTGCCCGCCCCGTAGGAGGCGCCCATCACCACGGTCAGGTGCGGCACCCGGCTGTTGGCCACGGCATTGATCATCATCGAGCCGTGCTTGATGATGCCGGACTGCTCGTACTGGGTGCCGACCATGTAGCCGGTGGTGTTCTGTAGGAACAACAACGGCGTGTCCGCGCGGTTGGCGAGCTGGATGAACTGGGTGGCCTTCTGCGACTCCTGGCCGAACAGCACACCGCGCGCGTTGGCCAGGATGCCGATCGGGTAGCCGTGCAGCCGCGCCCAGCCGGTGACCAGGCTGTCGCCGTAGCGGGGCTTGAACTCGTCGAACTCCGAGCCGTCCACGATGCGGGCGATGACCTCGCGCGGGTCGAACGGGATGCGCAGGTCCGTGGGCACCAGGCCGAGCAGGTCCTCGGCCGGGAACAGCGGTTCGGCGTACTCGGCAGCCGGCGCCGGACCGTGCTTGCGCCAGTTCAGCCGGGACACCACCTGGCGGATCAGCCGCAGCGCGTCGACCTCGTCCACGGCCACGTAGTCGGCCAGCCCGGACTGCCTGCCGTGCATGTCCGCGCCGCCCAGCGCCTCGTCCTCGGCCTCCTCGCCGGTGGCCATCTTGACCAGCGGCGGGCCGCCCAGGAACACCTTGGAGCGCTCCTTGACCATGATCACGTAGTCGGACATGCCCGGCACGTAGGCCCCGCCCGCGGTGGCGTTGCCGAACACGGCCGTCACGGTGGGGATGCCCGCCGCGGACAGCCGGGTCAGGTCCCGGAAGACCCGCCCGCCGGGGATGAAGATCTCGCTCTGGCTGGGCAGGTCGGCGCCGCCGGACTCCACCAGGCTGATCACCGGCAGCCGGTTGGCGATGGCGATGTCGTTGGCCCGCAAGGTCTTGCGCAGGGTCCACGGGTTGCTGGCCCCGCCGCGCACGGTCGGGTCGCTGGCCGAGATCAGGCACTCCACGCCCTCGACCACGCCGATGCCGATCACGATGCTGGCGCCGACCTGGTAGTCGGTGCCCCAGGCCGCCAACGGGGACAGCTCCAGGAACGGCGAGTCCTGGTCCAGCACCAGCTCGATGCGCTCCCGCGCCAGCAGCTTGCCGCGCTTGCGGTGCCGCTCCACGTACTTCGGACCGCCGCCGGCCAGCGCCTTGGCGTGCTCGGCGTCCAGCTCGGTGAGCTTGGCCAGCATCGCCTCGCGGTTGGCGAGATGCTCGTCGGCAGCCGTGTCCACAGTGGACTTCAGTGTTGTCATCAGGCGAACCCCATCCGGCGCGCGGCCAGCTCGGTGAGCACCTCGGTGGTACCGCCACCGATGCCCAGGATCCTCGCGTCTCGGTAGTGCCGTTCCACTTCGGACTCCCGCAGGTACCCGGCGCCGCCGTGCAGTTGCACCGCCGCGTCGACCACGTAGTCGCAGGCGGCCACCGCGGCGTTCTTGGCCATGCAGACCTGCGCAACGACCTCCTGCCCGGCGGCGATCCGCACCGCCACCTCGCGCGCATAGGTGCGAGCCAGCTCGATGCGCTGGGCCATCTCCACCAGCCGGTGCTTGACCACCTGGCGGGTGATCACCGGCCGGTCGAAGGTGACGCGGTTGCGCACGTAGTCCACGGTCAGGTCCAGGCAGCGCTGCGCGGTGGCGTAGGCCTGCACCGCAAGGGAGATCCGCTCCACCTGGAACTGGTTCATCAGCAGGGCGAAGCCGCCGTTCTCCGGTCCGACCAGGTTGGCCGCCGGCACGCGGGCGTCCACGAAGGACAGTTCCGCGGTGTCCGAGCAGTGCCAGCCCATCTTCTCCAGTCGGCGGCTCGCGCCGAAGCCCGGCGTGCCGCGCTCCACCACCAGCAGGCTGATCCCGGCGTGTCCCGGCCCACCGGTGCGCACGACGGTCGTCACGAAGTCGGCGCGGGCACCGGAGGTGATGAACATCTTGGCACCGTTGACGATGTAGTGGTCGCCATCCCGCACGGCACGGGTGCGGATCGAGGCCACGTCCGAGCCGCCGTCGGGCTCGGTCACGCCCAGCGAACCGATCTTCTCCCCGGCCAGGGTGGGCCGCACGAAGCGGTCGATCAGCTGGGGATCGCCCGCGTCCACGATGTGCGGCACCGCGATGCCGTGCGTCATCAGCCCGGCCACCAGCCCGGAGGAGCCGCCCGCCTGGATCAGTTCCTCGGTGGCCACGACCGTGTCCAGCAGATCGCCACCGCTGCCGCCGACCTTCTCGTCGAAACCGATGCCCAGCAGGCCCACGTCGGCCGCGGTGCGGTGCAGGGCACGGGGCAGCTCGCCGTCCCGCTCCCACTGGTCCAGGTTGGGCCGCACCTCGCGCTGTACGAAGGCCCGCACGGTCTCGCGCAGCTGGCGCCGCTCGTCTGTCTCAAAAGGACTCACAGGTCCACCTCGATGGATCGCAGCCACTCGCCGAGGGCCTTGGCCTGGGGGTCGAAACGGGTGCTGGAGGACACGCCCTCACCGAGCAGTCCCTTGATCACGAAGTTGACGGCCCGCAGGTTGGGCAGTGGGAACCGGTGCACCTCGAGACCTGCCAGCTCGGGCAGCAGGTCGCGCAGCCGGGCCGTGGTCAGCGCGGAGCTGAGCACCTGGTAGCCCAGGTCGTCGCGGGCCCAGACGCCGAGGTTGGCGTCCCCGCCCTTGTCCCCCGACCGCGCGCCGAACAGCTCGCCGAGCCGGGCTCGCCTGCCCAGCAAGGGTTCGTACCGCTCGGGGCCGTCATCGGGAAGGGTCTGCGCCACGGGTGCGGTCAGCGCGGGCGAGGGCACGTCGATGTGCGCGCCGTTGCCGAAGATGGCGGTCTGCACCAGCGCCTGCTGCGGCACATACGCGGCCGAGTAGACGCCGAACGGGGTGGCGTCGCTGGGCGGTGCGGTGACGTGGAAGCCGGGGTAGGAGGCCAGCGCGAGCTCGATCGCGGCCTGGGAGAAGGCGCGGCCGGACCGCTTGCCGTCGGCGTCCTTGATGGTGACGTGCAGCAGCGCGCTGGCCGCCTCCTCGGTGTCCGCCCCGGGCTCACCGGTGCGGGCCAGGGCCCAGGTCACGCCCTCAGCCCCGACGCGCTCGGTCAGCTGGCGGCGCACCAGGTCCGCCTTCGCGTCCACGTCCAGTCCACAGAGGACGAACGTGGTGGCGTTGCGGAAGCCGCCGATCCGGTTCAGGCACACCTTGGCCTCCGAGGGCGGCGGATCACCGCGCACGCCGGAGATCCGCACGCGGTCGGCGCCCTGCTGGCTGAGCTGGATGGTGTCGAACCGGGTGACCACGTCGGGGCCGAGGTAGTTCGGGCCACCGATCTCGTAGAGCAGTTGTGCCGTAACGGTTTCCACCGTGACGGCCCCGCCGGTACCGGCGTGCTTGGTGATCACCGACGAGCCGTCGGCGTGCAGCTCGGCGAGCGGGAAACCGGGGTGGCCCAGGTCCTCGATCTCGGTGAAGAAGGAGTAGTTGCCGCCGGTGGCCTGCGCACCGCACTCCAGCACGTGCCCGGCCACGGTGGCCCCGGCCAGCGCGTCCCACTGGTCGCGGCCCCAGCGGAAGTGCGCGGCGGCCGGTCCGACCACCAGCGAGGCGTCGGTGACCCGCCCGGTGACCACGATGTCGGCCCCGCCCTTGATCGCCTCGCAGATGCCCCAGGCACCGAGGTAGGCGTTGGCGGTCAGCACCCCGCCGAAGCCGAACTCCTCGGCGCGCGGGCGCAGGTCGTCACCCTCCACGTAGGCCACCGACACGTCGATGCCCAGTCGCCGTGCCAGCTTGCCGATCGCCTCGGCCAGCCCGGCCGGGTTCAGCCCGCCCGCGTTGGTGACGACCCGCACGCCGCGGTCCGCGACCAGCCCCAGCGATCCCTCCAGCTGGCGCAGGAAGGTCTTGGCGTAGCCGCCTTCGGGGTTCTTCAGCAGGTCACGACCGAGGATGAGCATGGTCAGCTCGGCCAGGTAGTCTCCGGTGAGCACGTCCAGCGGCCCACCCTCGAGCATCTCGCGGAACGCCGAGAACCGGTCCCCGTAGAAGCCGGAGGCGTTGCCCACGCGCAGTACGTCGGTCACGCGAACTCCCCCGCCTTGCGACCGGCACCGGGCGGACCGGCGAACGCCTGCGCCACGGCCAGCCACCGGTCGGCGACCTCACCGCTGACCAGCAGCCGGAGGTCATCGCGGTGACGGCGCTGGGTGACGAGCTGGCAGAAGTCCAGTGCGGGCCCGCTCACCCGGTTGGCGGCGTCCGCGGGGCCCCAGGTCCACAGCGTGCCGTCGGGCCCGGTCAACTCCACCCGCACCGGCTCGCTGGGTGGCTCGGATCCGTTGATCTGGAAGGAGAAACCGAGTGTCCGCACGCCGATGTGCGCCACGTGGCGCAGCCTGGCCGTCGGCTGGCGGTGGATCCCGAAGGTGTCGGCGAGGTCCTGGCCGTGCGCCCAGGTCTCCATGATCCGCGCGGTGGCCATGGAGGCCACGCTCATCGGCGGCCCGAACCAGGGCAGCTTGTCCCCCGCCGGGACCGCCCTGAGCGCGGTCAGCAGCTCGCCGCGCACCGAGCGCCAGTCGGCAAGCAGTTCGGCGGGCGGCAGTTGGGCGCCCGCCTCGGCTGCCTCGTCCACGAACCCGGTGGGATTGGCCAAGGCCTGGTTGAGCGCCTCGGCGAAGCCCCCCGGGTTGGTGGCCGCCAGCAGCGCCTGCCGGTCGGTCCAGGCCAGATGCGCCACCTGGTGGGCCACCGTCCACCCGGCGGCGGGAGTGGGCCGCTGCCACTGGTCCGCGCTCAGCGGGGCGACCAGCGCGTCCACCTCGGCGCTCTCGGCTTCCAGGTCGGCAAGCAGTCCGGTCAGATCGGTCACGACCGCTCCTCCACAAGTGCGCTGTCGAGCATCGCGGCCCACCGGCGGACGATCTTGGCCCGGCGCCGCGAGTCATCGGTCAACTGGTTGGCCAGCGCCAAGCCCCTGGCCAGGTCGAGGGTGGCCTGCACGGCCTCGCGCACGCCCGCGCGGGACTCGTCGGCGCCCAGCAGGTCCACGGCCAGCCGGTGGCACTCGCGGCCCAGCCGCACCTCCAGGGCCACCACCACCTGCTTGAGGTCGGGGTCGGTGCGGGCCGCGACCCACAGCTCCAGGGCCGCGGTGAACATCGGGCTGGCGTAGAAGTCGGCGATCAGCTCCACCACCGCGCGGGTGCGGTCCGGCCTGGCGCGCACCGCGTCGGCCCGTGCCAGCAACTGCTCGGCGCTCTGCGCGCCGACGTGCTCCACCGCTGCGGTGACCAGCTCGTTGCGGGTGCGGAAGTGGTGCAGCTGCGCGCCCCGGGAGACCCCGGCCAGCTCGGCGACCGCCGTGGTCGTGGTGCCCGACCAGCCGTGCGCCACCAGGCACTCGACGGTGGCCTCCATGAGCTTGCGCCGCGTCTCGCGGCTGCGGTCGGCCTGCCGCTGCCTGGTCAGTTCGGGGGCCATGCAGCCGAGTGTGGCCCCGCTACTAACAAACAGTCAAGACTGAATGTTTGTACCGGTAGACTGCGCCCGTGGGCTCCTCCTGGGACTGGACGCTGTGGCTGCGCGACGCGCGCGCGGTTGACGCCGCCGTGCTCGACTTCGTGCGCGGGGCCGAGGCGGCCGGGCACCTCGACACGCTCGAACTCGACCTGTACGTCACTGGCAGGCAGGTGTCGATGAGCATGTCGCGCAGGGCCGAGGGGACCTTGCACCCCGTGGTGACCGAACTCTGGCTGACGACCGCCGAGCGGCACGGCGCCCTGTTCGGGCGGGTGAGCGACGAGTGGTCCGACGAACAGGTGTGGCGCCTGCTCAGCGACCCACTGGGCGAACAGGTGCCCGCGGTCGGCCGGTGGCCGGAACTGCTGGGCTGGTGGACCTACTTCGGCGCGGAGCGCGCCGGCGCACTGCCCCCGTTGCCCGCGGGCGTGCCGGCCACCGTGCGGCCCACCGCGGGCGGCGGCGCCGTGCTGGCACTGCTCGAGGAGGCGACCGCCCTGGACGAGCTCGAGTTCGAGCGGGTGCATCGGGTGCTGTTGGACAGCCAGGCCAGTCGCACGGAGGCCGCCAGTCACGCTGCAAGCAACTGGCGACCCCCGTGCGACCTACCGTGAGCCACTGGTCCGCGCGGTCAGGTCGGATCGCGGACAGTGACCGAGTCTTAGGCGGCGCCGACTCGCAGCAGCATGCCGGGCGTGCGGTCGTCGGGCAGCTCGATCAGCTCCGCGAGCACGCGGTGGGCAGCGCCCTCCGAGCTCCACAGGACCTGCGAGGGGGACAGGAAGTCCTCTTCCTCGCTGGGCATCCGCATGGCCAGCACGTCGTTCTCGTCGCGCAGCCACAGCACGTCGGTGACGTTGTCGTGGGCGCGGACCCCGACCACTGCCGTGATCTCCCCACTGGAATCACACGGATTGATGAACTGGAAGCCACGATCGAGTAGCTCCCGCAATCTTGTCTCCACTGAGTGTGCCGACTCAGCCGAGGAGGTCATCGAACTCGCCCTCTTTCGCACCAGCCAGGAAGGCTGCGATCTCCGCCTGCGTGTACACCAGTGCCGGCCCCTCGGGGAATCGCGAGTTGCGCACCGCGATCCCCGCGGGACCTAATGATGCGACTTCGACACAATTGCCCACCGCGCCGCTGCGGGCGCTCTTGCGCCACACGGCCCCGGCGAGGTCGCTGGCCGACATCCCGTTGTGGATCTTCTGAGCCATGGCCGCCCCCTCCGATTTTGCATTCTCTGGGTGCAAATGCACGTGCATCGGGCCGTGCCGACCGAAGGTAGCACGGGCTGCGGCACTGGCACATGCACGTGCATCGCGTTCGGCCAAAATTGGGCCATCGGGGTGGTTTCCCAACCAGGGCCTAAAGTTCGTCGCGCACCTTGATCAACATCTGCCTGCTGTCCTCGGGGGTGAGCGCGTCCACCATGAGCCGGTCCATCATCCGGCCGTACAGCTCGAACTCGGCCCGCTTGTCCAGGTACAACGCGCCGCTGAGGTGCTCGATGTAGACCAGGTTCGGCAGTTCGGCCTCGGCGAAGCGCAGCAACGTGAACGCTCCCTCGGCCCCGTACCCGCTCAGCGCGTACGGCACGACCTGGAGCACCACGTTGGAGCGTCTGGTCAGGTCCAGGATGTGCTCGATCTGGTCGAACAGCACCCGCCTGCCGCCGATGGGCCTGCGCAGCACCGACTCGTCGATCACCGCCCAGAACCGGGGCGCGTCGGGGCGGAACAACAACTTCTGCCGCTGCATGCGCAGCGCGACCCGGCGCTCCACGTCGGCGCTGGCCGCGTCGGGGCGGCCCCTGCTGGCGATGGCCAGCGCGTACTGCTCGGTCTGCATCAGCCCGGGCACGAACTGGAGTTCGTAGCTCTGGATGCGCGACGCGGACTCCTCCAGGCCGACGTAGTCCTGGAACCAGTCGGGCATCAGGTCGTTGTAGCGGTGCCACCAGCCCGGTTCGTTGGACTGCTTGACCAGCGCCAGGAACATCTCGCGCTGGCCGGGATCGCTCACGCCGTACAACTTGAGCAGGTCCAGCACGTCCCGCTCCTTGAAACTGACCCGCCCCAGCTCCAGCCTGCTGATTTTCGACTCGGAACCACGAATGGAGTAGCCCGCGTCCGCTCGGGTGATTTCCGCGGCCTCACGGAGCCTGCGCAACTGCGCGCCGAGCATGATCCGGCGTGCGGTGGGACCGCCCGCACCAGCCGACTCGGCGGAACCACCAGCCGCCATTACCGCTCCTCCCAGCGCTGCACAGGGCCTCCAGGCCGTACCGCGCACCCCGGGTCGATCTTGCTCGGGGGCACGCCACGGGCGCTCCAACCTACACCGGCCAGCCGCCACGCCGACAACGCGCCAGCATTTACCACGGCAGCCACCACCCATACGCTGTGCCCCCGGTGATCGGCTGGTCGGCGATATCGCGAGGAGATGGTGAGACACTGATGCCCAGTCAAGAGGAAGCGATTCCCGTGTACATCGACACCACGAAAGCGAGTATCGCGCGGGTCTATGACGCCTTTCTGAATGGCAAGGACAACTACGAGATCGACCGGGAGGTGCTGCGCAGGGTCCAGCAGGTCGCGCCGGAGGCCTCGCAGCTGGCGTGGGACAACCGCGACTTCCTGATCCGCGCGACCCGGTTCATCGCCAGCCAGACCGGCATCACCCAGTTCCTGGACTGCGGCTCCGGCCTGCCCACCGCCGAGAACACCCACCAGGTCGCACAGCGGTTGCAGCCCGAGGCCAAGGTCGTCTACGTGGACAACGACCCGGTGGTGCTCGCGCACGGCAGAGCGCTGCTGGAGGAGAACGAGCAGACGCACTTCACCGCCGCCGACATCTTCCAGCCCGAGGAGATCCTGGCCAACGAGGTGGTGCGCAAGTACCTCGACTTCTCCGAGCCCATCGCGCTGTTCCAGTTCGGCACCCTGCACCACTACGACGGCGAGCGCGCGCCCAGCGACATCATGAGGGCCTACGTCGACGCGCTGCCCTCGGGTTCCTACGTGGGGCTGACCCACTTCTACGACCCTGGCACCGAGGAGTACAGCGAACTGGCCCGCCGCATGGAGGACATGTTCGTGCACAGCCCGATGGGCAGCGGCCGGTTCCGCACCATGGACGAGATCGCGTCCATGTTCCCCGGGCTGGAACTGGTCGCCCCCGGCCTGGTGCGGTGCGTCGACTGGTGGCCGGACGGCCCCCGCGTCAAGCCGCTGGACCCCGTGCAGCACTGCATCATCGGTGCCGTGGGCCGCAAGCCCTGACCTCACAACAGGGTCAGCTGCTCCTGGTCGACCCGCTGCGCAGGCACGGCCGGGTCCGCGGGCAACGCGCCCGCTGGCCACGTCGCCTCCTGATCGGCCCCTGGCACGCCCCGTGCCGTGCCCTGGCCGGAGGCCAGACCGTGCTTGCGCAGCAAGGGTTTCACCCGCGCTGACAGCCACGCGCGGTAGCGCTTGTCCACGTAGCTGCCGGTGCCGTACAGCGCCCGGTAGCCCTCGACCAGGTCCGGGTGCTCGCGGCGCAGCCACTGGGCGAACCACTGCTTGGCGCCGGGCCGCAGGTGCAGCGCCAGCACGGTGACCCCGGTGGCCCCCGCCGCCGCGATCTCGCCCAGCAACGAGTCCAGGTGCTCGACCGAGTCCGTCAACGCGGGCAGCACCGGCGCCACGAAGACCCCGCAGGGCAACCCGGCGTCACGGATCTTGCGCACCAGTTCCAGCCTCGCCTGCGGACTGGGCGTGCCCGGCTCCAGGCTGCGCTGCAGGTGCCGGTCCACCAGCGCGATCGACACCCCCAGCCCCACCGGCACCCGTGTCGCCGCCTGCGCCAGCAGCGGCAGGTCCTTGGCCAGGGTCGTGCCCTTCGTGAGGATCGAGAACGGGGTGCCCGAGTCCGCCAGTGCTCGGATGATGCCCGGCATCAACTGGTAGCGCCCCTCCGCGCGCTGGTACGGATCGGTGTTGGTGCCCATCGCCACGTGCTCCCGCGTCCAGCGCGGCGAGTTCAGCCGCGCCGCCAGCACCTCCGCCGCGTTGACCTTCACCACCACTTGGCTGTTGAAGTCGTGCCCCGCGTCCAGATCCAGGTACGTGTGCGTGTTGCGCGCGAAGCAGTACGTGCAGCCGTGCGAGCAGCCCCGGTACGGGTTCACCGTCCAGCGGAAGGGCATCGGCGAGTCCCCGGGCACCTTGTTCAGCACGGTCTTCGCCCGCACCTCGTGGAACACCACCCCCGCGAACTCCGGTGACCGGACCGACCTGACGAGCCCGGACAGGCCCAGCAGGGCAGGCGGTTCACGGTCTGGTCGCTGCTCATCCCATCGCACCCCGCCATTCGAACATGCGTTCGAATTTGTGTCAAACCTGGTCACCCACCCGGTCTTCGCCTGAGCCAGCTCGGCGGGGTGAACTCCGGTCTGCCGTTGACCATGTGGATAGTCCAGTCGGTGTGGTGGATGAGTCTGTGGTGCATTCCGCAGAGCAGCACCAGGTTGGACAGTGCCGTGTCCCCTCCGTTCACCCAGTGGATCACGTGGTGTGCGTGGCAACTGCTCGGCCTTCGCCTGCATCCCGGGAATGCGCAGTGCTGGTCCCTGACGATCAGTGCTCGTCGGAGGTGGGGCGGCACGGTGTAGCTGATCCGCCCGACGTCGAGCGGCTCGGAGTTGCTACCCAGCACTACTGGGAGGACCTTCGCGTCACAGGCCAGTCGACGGACCGCTGATGGGGAGAGTTCGGCGCTGCCGAGCCCGTTCTGGAGTGTTGTCAGCGGGATCGTCACCGCGATGTGCGGGCGTTCCCCACCCTCCGTCGGCGTGGTGCTGGTCTCCAGCAGTTCCGCGAACGCATCCCCTTGCCGTTCGGGCAGGGTGCGTGTGTCGCCTGCGTCGTGTGGTTTCGCCAGCGGGCTGAGGACGGCCCCCAGCAGTGCGCCGGTCTCTGCGTCTAGGCGCCCCTGGAACCGTACTGATCCGTCCCGCCGTGTGTCGTACCGGAACTCACGTCGGGGATGGGCGAGTTCGTCCTCACCCGGTAGCGCCCCGTCGGGGTCCAGCCGGTTGACGATCTCCCGGCCCAGCGACACCAGGTTGGACGCGTCCAGCGACTGGGCCGCTGCTGCCAGGACCTCCACCGCGTGCCCGCGCTCGGTCCGATCCACGTGTGGCGGCAGTTCTCTCAGTACCCGGTCGATCACCGACAACTGCTCCGGCTCCAGTGGAACTGCGACCGGAACGCCCGCGTGCGCGATCCGCTGCCTGGCTTCCTTCTTGCTCACGCAGAGCACACCGCGCAGCAACTCTGCCAGGCTCGGATACCCCACCCGCTCCGCCACACCCCGCGCATCCGCCTCCGCGACCAACTCCAACACCCGCGCATACGCTTGCCGTAGAACCACTTCCGCGTCCTGCAACTCGCCCAACAGCTCCGCGTCCCCCAACCGCCACAACCCTTCGGCGGGCGGAGTCTCCACGAATGCTGTCATGCCAACAATTCTACTCCACTATTCGCACCAAAACCGTTGCACACCAATGGCTACCCATGTGGGTGACCACACCCAAAACCCAACCCGAGCCAGTCAACGAGACCCACCCACCCCAGAACGGAACTCACCCTCCTCAGAGCGGGACTCACGCTCCCCACAACGGGACTCACCCTCCAGTCAGCGAGACTCACCCACCGGAGCCCGGGACTCACCTACCCCAAAACGGGACTCGCGCCCCTCAGCCCGGGACTCACCCTCCCCAGCACGGGACTCGCTTGCCGGAGAACGGAACTCACTCACCCCAGACCGGGACTCGCGCCCCAGTCAGCGGGACACACCGCACCGGAACGCCGAACACACTGCCCTGGACACGCCGACACGCCATCCCGCTATGTCCGACACGCCGCACCGGAACGTCCGACACCACCCCCGGAACCACCGACACACCACCCCGCAACGTCCGACACACCACCCCAGAACACCGAACACGCGACACCCCAACGTCCGACACACCGCACCCCAACCGCCGACACACCACCCCGCAACGTCCAACACGCACCGCAACCCCCGCGTACCGCACCACCAACCCCCGCACACCGCCCACCAACCCCGGGTTGGTTTTGTGTGGGTAGCGGCGGCCTTACGCTCGTCGGCGAATCGGGGCATCCCCCCATGCCCCGGAAACCCCGATCCAAGGCCGCCGCGAGGGACCCGCACCAAACCAACCCCACACCCCCAACCCCGACACACCCCGTGTGCACCCCGCAAACTCCAACACGCGACAGCAGCCGGGACCACCCACCCCAGACCGAGACTCGCTCACCAGACAACGGAACTCACCCACCCCAGACCGAGACTCGCCTTACCCAGAACGGGACTCGCACACCAGACAACGGAACTCACCCACCTCAGACCGAGACACGCCGCCAACCGCCAACACACCGCACCGGAACGCCGAACACGCCGTACCAGACCGCCCGACACACCACCCCGCAAACGCCGACACACCCCACCCGAACGTCCAACACACCACCCCGAAACGCCGAACACGCGGCACCGCAACGCCCGACACACCACCCCCGAACGTCCGACACGCGCCCACACCCCCACCCCTCACCTCCTACGCCCCCAACCCCGCAGCACCCCGTAGGACCCCGCCATCCCTCTCCCACTCCTCACCCGTCACCGCGTACTCCACCTCGCCGAACTCGGTGCCCGGCAAGGGATCCGGCCAGTCCACGTGGAACGTCCGCACGTAGCTCAGCCCGCACTTCTCCATCACCCGCCGGGATCCCGCGTTGACGAACATCGTCTCCGCGTAGACACGCCGCACGCCCAGTTCACCGAATCCCAGGCCGATCACGGCGCGCCCGCCCTCCGTGGCGTACCCCTTGCCCCATTCGGCGCGACGCAGCCGGTAGCCCAGTTCGCAGCCCCGCTCACCGGGTGGTCCGAGCGCGATCCAGCCGAGGAACCGGCCGTCGGCGCGGTCCAGTGCTGCCCAGCGGCCGAACCGCTCGTGCTGCCGGTACCCGGCGAGGATGCGCGGCAGCACCTCGTGCTCGACGACGTCGCGCGGGGTCGGCCTGCCGGTGTCGAGGTAGCGCATGACCTCGGGGTCGCTGTCCAGTTCCACGAGCAGGTCGGCGTCGCGCTCGGTGAACCGGCGCAGGACGAGCCGGTCGGTCTCCAGGTGCACGTGCATGCCCGCATCCTCCCCGGGCTGTCGAGCGACTTGCCCGGAACTCGGGTTGACTTTGACGTTACGTCAACTTCTAACCTGGGTCCCGTGAGGCGGAGGGAGCGGAAATGAGCTGGTCAACGGCACAGGTGGCGCGGATGGCGAAGGTGACGTCCCGGACCCTGCGGCACTACGACCGGATCGGGCTGCTGGTCCCGGCGTGGACCGGGAACAACGGCTACCGCTACTACGAGCAGGAGCAGTTGCTGAGGTTGCAGCGGATCCTGCTGCTGCGCGAACTCGGGCTCGGGCTCAACCAGGTCGCCGAGATCGTGGACGCGCGGCACGACCAGGTGGCGGCGCTGCGCCAGCACCACAAGTGGCTGCTGCGCGAACAGGAGCGCTACGCCCGGTTGGCCGCCACCGTCTCCGAGACGATCAGTCAACTGGAAGGGGGAAACGAGATGGCCGCCGACAGGTTGTTCGAGGGCTTCGACGTGGACAGCGAACGGCAGAAGGAGTACGAGGCGTACCTGCGGGCCCGCTTCGGCGAGGGCGTGCAGGAGCACCTGGACGAGTCCAAGGGCCGCATGCGCGACTGGTCCGACCAGCAGAAGTCCGAGTTCCTGGCGGAGTGGCCCGCGATCCTGAGGCGGGTCGCGGAGCTGGCCGAGGCCGGGGTCGCGGTGACCGAGGAGCGCGCGCTGGACGTGCTGGCCGGGCACTACGCCTTCGTGTGCAAGGCATGGACGCCCAACAAGCACTCCTACCGGGGGCTTGGCGAGATGTACGCGGACACCGAGGAGTTCCGCTCGCAGATCGAGGCGGTCCGCCCCGGGCTGGCCGAGTACCTGCGTGACGCCATGGCCGCCTACGCCGAGGCCCGACTGAGCTAACACCCGAGGGGAAGGGCCGCCCGTGGCACCCAGGTCACGGGCGGCCCACTCGCGTGCACCACGATTACCGGCATGACCCACGGGCACGGCCACTCGCACGGACCCAGCACACCGGCCTCGGCGAAGGTGCGCAAACTGGTCATCGGCCTGCTGCTGCCACTGGTGCTGGCCACAGTGGTCGGTGCGCTGGTGCTCTACCCGTGGGGTGGCACGCCGGTGGCCAACACCCAGGGCGGACCGACCACCACCGTGTACGGCGTGGTGACCGGGGTGCAGTCCGTGGACTGCGCCGGGGGCAGCGGCAAGCGCTGCGACGAGGTCACGGTGCGGCTGGACGACGGGCAGTCCGTGACCGAGCCCATGCCGGTGGAGCCGTCCACCCCGCGGTTCTCCGTGGACGACAAGGTGGTGCTGTCCTACAACGGCGGTGACGCCAGGGATCCCAGTTCGTACCAACTGGCCGACTTCCAGCGCAGCGGCCCGCTGTTGGTGCTGGCCGCGCTGTTCGCGGCCGCCGTGCTGGCGCTCGGCCGTTGGCAGGGGGCCAAGGCGCTGCTCGCACTGGTGTTGACCTTCGTGGTGCTGACCCTGTTCATCCTGCCCGCGATCCTGGCGGGCAAGGACCCGCTCGCGGTCGGCATCATCGGCTCGGCACTGATCATGTTCGCGGTGCTGTACCTGACGCACGGCCTGTCCGCGCGCACCTCGACGGCCGTGGTCGGCACGCTGGTCAGCCTGGGGCTGATCGGACTGCTCGGCTGGCTGTTCACGGTGGTGGCCAGCCTGACCGGCCTGAACGAGGACACCAGCAACCTGCTCCAGGTGCTGGGGCACGGCTTCGACGCCCGCGGGCTGCTGCTGGCCGGGGTCGTGATCGGCTCGGTCGGTGTGCTCGACGACGTGACGGTCACCCAGACCAGCGCCGTGTGGGAACTGCGGCGGGCCAACCCGAAGCTGGGCTGGCGCCAGCTGTACGCGGCGGGCCTGCGCATCGGCCGTGACCACATGTCCTCCTCGGTGAACACGCTGGTCATGGCCTACGCGGGCGCCGGGCTGCCGCTGCTGCTGGCCTACGCGGCCACCGGCAAGGGCGTAGGCGAGGTGCTCGGCCTGGAGACGATCGCCCAGGAGCTACTGCGCACCCTGGTGGGCAGCATCGGACTGGTCGCCTCGGTGCCGATCACCACCGTGCTGGCCGCGCTGATCGCCATGCAGGAGAAGGTCCCGGTGCCCGTGGTGCGCCGCCGCAAGCCGCGCCCGCTGCGCCCCGACGACTACCCCACCGAGCCGCTCACCCTGTGAGCACGGGGTGAGCGGCCCACGCCGTCAGGGCAGGACCTGGATCTTGCGGCCCTTGCCCGCCTTGAACTGCTCCAGTGCGGCCGGGTACTGCTCCAGCGGCAGGCGGTCGCTGATGAACACCTCGGGGTCGAGCACCCCGGTGGCGAACAGGTCGGCGGCCCGCTCGTAGCTGTGCAGCACGGCCATCGAGCCGGTGATGGTGATCTCCTCGTTGTAGATCCGGTACGGGGAGACCTGCACGCGGGTGGCGTAGTCGGAGACACCGAACTGGAGGAAGGTGCCGCCCTTGGCCACGCGGTCGATGCCGTCCTGGATGGCGTGCGCGTTGCCGGTGGCGTCGATGACCACGTCCCAGCCGCCCGGCCGGTCGATCTCGTCGGGGGTGGTCGCCACGGTGCTGCACCCGAGCTGGCGGGCGGTGGACAGCCGGTCCTCGTTGAGGTCCACCACGTCGATGCTCGCCGCGCCGGTGAGCTTGCCCAGTTGCAGCATCATCAGCCCCATGGTGCCCGAGCCGTAGATCAGCACGCGGCTGGCCAGCTGGCTGCGCAGCACGTCGTAACCGCGCACCGCGCAGGACAGCGGCTCGATCAGCGCGGCGTCCTCGGTGCGCACGTGGTCGGGCAGTTTCACGCAGTTGGCCACCGGGGCGAGCGCGTACTCGGCGGCGCCGCCCGCGGTGGACACGCCGATGCCGCCCCAGCGCTCGCACAGGTTGTTGCGGCCCACCCGGCAGTACCGGCACTCGTGGCAGTACAGCGAGGGGTCCACGGCCACCCGGTCGCCGACCTTGACCTCGGTGACCTCCGCGCCGACCTCGGCCACCACCCCGGCGAACTCGTGGCCCGGGATCACCGGCAGGGTGGGCGCGAACTCGCCCTGGAGGATGTGCAGGTCGGTGCCGCACAGCCCGCAGGCGGCCACGTCCACCACGACCTGCCTGCGGCCGGGAGTCGGATCGTCCACAGTGGTCACTTCGACCTGACCGACACCGCTGATGACAGCTGCTCTCACTTGACGGCTCCTAGCGACAGGCCCTGGACCAGCTTGTCCTGGGCGGTGAACCCGGCCACGAGAACCGGCAACGAGATCACGGTAGCGGCAGCGCACACCTTGGCCAGGAACAGGCCCTGGCTGGTGACGAAACTGGTCAGGAACACCGGGGCGGTGCCCGCGACGACACCGGTCAGCACTCGGGCGAACAGCAACTCGTTCCAGCTGAAGATGAAGCAGATCAACGAGGTCGCCGCGATACCGGGCATGGCGACGGGGGCGACCACCTTGCGCAGGGTGGTGACCAGGCTCGCCCCGTCGATGGCGGCGGCCTCCAGCATCTCCTTGGGCACCTCGGCAAGGAAGGAGCGCATCAGCCACACCGCGATGGGCAGGTTCATCGAGGTGTAGAGCAGGATCAGGAACCAGATGTTGTCCAGCATCCCGGTGTACTGGGCCACCAGGTAGATCGGCAGGATGCCCGCGACCACCGGCAGCATCTTGGTGGACAGGAAGAAGAACAGCACATCCGACCACTTGCGCACCGGCTTGATCGACAGCGCGTAGGCCGCCGGGACGGACAGCAGCAGCACCAGGACGGTGGACCCGATGCTCGCGCTGGCCGAGTTGAGCAGCGGCGGCCAGGGGCTGACACCCGTTGTGGCGCCGAAGAACTCGGCGTAGCCCTGGAAGGTCAGCTTGGCCGCGATCGAGGGCGGGTTGGTCGCCGCGTCGGACTCGCTGTGCAGCGAGGTCAGCACCATCCACAGCACCGGGAGCACGAACAGGATGCCGGCGAACCACGCGAGCACGCCCCACGGCCGCCACGCCTGCTTGGTGGTCATGACTGCACCTCGTTCCGCAGCAGGGAGGACACCACGCGCAGCGCGAACGTGGCGATGATGATCGAGGCGATGACCACCACGACGCCCGCCGCCGAGGCCTGCCCGTAGTCGTGGGCCTGGAAGAAGGTCTGGTAGATCGTGTAGGGCAGGTTGGCCGTGCCCAGCCCGCCGGAGGTGATGGTGAACACCGCGTCGAAGTTCTGCACGATGTAGATCGAGCCAAGCAGCCCGCCCAGTTCCAGGTACTGGCGCAGGTGCGGCAGGGTCAGGTAGCGGAACACCTGCCAGCCGGTGGCACCGTCCATCTTGGCCGCCTCGATCGCGTCCATCGGACGGCTTTGCAGGCCCGCCAACAGGATCAGCATCATGAACGGGGTCCACTGCCACACCAGGGAGGCCTCGATGGCGATCTTGGGCATGGAGCTGATCCAGTCCGGCTGCGGCGGGGTCGCCCCGCCGAACAGGCCCCAGATCCAGGTGAGCACCCCGTTGAACAGGCCGTACTCCGGGTTGAACAGCACGTGCTTCCACAGCAGGGCCGCCGCCACCGGCACCACCAGGAACGGCGCGATCAGCATGGTGCGCACCGCGCCGCGGCCGCGGAACTTCTTGTCCAGCAACAGGGCCAGGCCCAGGCCGAGCACCAGGCTGACCAGCACCACGCTGACGGTGAGCACGATGGTGGACAGCACCGAGGAGCGCAGGTCGGGGTCGACGATCACCGTGGCGTAGTTGTCCAGCCCGGCGAAGCCTCTGCCCTTGGGATCCAGGGCGTTCCACTGGAGGAAGGAGATCACCAGCGTGGCCACGAAGGGCAGCTGGGTCACCACGATCATGAACAGCAGCGCGGGCAGCAGGGGTGCCCGCCGCGCCCAGTCGGCCATCCGCCTCGGCGCCGCCAGAGCCTGGGTCGTCATCACTGTCCTCCCTTGTGCTTGGCGGCGACTCGTGCGGCCCGTTCCTGGCCGCTGTCCAGCGCTTCGTCCACTGTGGAGCTACCCGCGATGGCCGCGCTGACGTCCTGCGAGATGCGGGTGGCCAGCTCGGTGAACTCGGGGATGTCCACGAACTGGATGCCCACCGTTGGCCTGGGCTGCACGCCGGGATTGCGCGGGTCGGCGGAGGTGAGCGCCCTCTCCGTCTGCGGGGCGAAGGCGTTGGTCACCTTCAGGTAGTCGGGGTTGCGGTAGGTGGAGGACCGCTTGCCGTCGGGAATCCTGGACCAGCCCAGCTTGCTGCCGACCAGGTTCTCGTAGTCCTTGCTGGAGGCCCAGGAGATGAACTTCCACGCCAGGTCCTGTTTCGTGCTGGCCTTCTGCATGCCCCAGGCCCAGGTGTAGAGCCAACCCGAGCTCTTGGTCCGGTCCACCGGGGCCTGGGCGAAGCCGAGCTTGCCCGCGACCGGGGAGTCCGGGGCCTCCAGCAGACCGGCGGCCGAGGTGGCGTCGTACCACATGGCCGCCTTGCCCTGGGTCATGTTGTTCAGGCACTCGGCGAACCCGGCCTGCGGTGCGCCCGCCTCGCCGTGGGCGCGCACCAGGTCCACGTAGAACTGGGTGGCCCGCTTGAACTCCGGGGAGTTGACCTGGGCCTGCCAGTCCTTGCTGAACCAGGTGCCGCCGAAGGTGTTGACCACCGTGGTCAGCGGGGCGAACAGCTGGCCCCAGCCGGGCTGGCCGCGCAGGCAGATGCCGCGCATACCGGACTGTGCACCGTCCACTTTGGACGCCAGCTCGGCGACCTGCTGCCAGGTCGGGTTCTCCGGCATGATCAGGCCCTTGGCCTGGAAAACGTCCTTGCGGTACATGAGGAACGAGGACTCGCCGTAGAACGGCTCGGCGTAGACGTGCCCGTCGTCCGCGGTCAGCGACTGACGCATGGAGGGCAGCACGTCCTCCTGGTCGAAGCCGGGGTCGGCGGCGATGTGCGAGTCCAGCGGGGCGAGCCACT
The DNA here is from genome assembly GCF_000525635.1 of Kutzneria viridogrisea DSM 43870. Taxonomy (NCBI): domain Bacteria; kingdom Bacillati; phylum Actinomycetota; class Actinomycetes; order Pseudonocardiales; family Pseudonocardiaceae; genus Kutzneria; species Kutzneria viridogrisea. The sequence goes on along the minus strand of NZ_CP007155.1, from coordinate 2,943,698 downwards.
CGTTCTTGGCGTAGAACGGGACCTCGTAGTTGCTGATCGTGGCCACGTCGTACTGACCGGCCTGGCTGGAGAACTCCTGGCTGATCTTGTCCCGGACGTCGTTCTCCGGCAGCACGGTGTAGTTGACCCTGATCCCCGTGCGCTGGGTGAACTGCTCGGCGGTGAGCTTCTGGATGTCCAGCATCTGCGGGTTGTTGACCATCAGCACGTTGATCGAGGAACTGTCGCCGGGGCCGATGCCCCCGCCCGCCCCCGCGCACGCGGTGGCCGTCGCGGCCACCACCGTGACCGCCAGTGCCGCGCCCAGGGCGCGGTGCGACGCCGATGTCGCCATTGCAGTGTTCTCCTCGCAGCAGAGTGAGCGGGCGTCAGACCCTGATCACCTTCGGGCCCAGCGCCGCGTAGCGGCTGACCTCCGCGGGCGGCAGCGCGGTGTCGGTGACGATGGCCTCGAAGTCACCGACTTCGGCGAACCGGCTGAAGCTGGCCGCGCCGAACTTGGTGTGGATGCCGACGAAGACCCTGCGACGGGAGACCTCCATCGCCTTGGCCTTGACCGCGCCGACCGCGGGATCGGGCGTGGTCAGCCCGTGTTCGCGGGAGATGCCGTTCGCCCCGACGTAGGCCAGGTCGATGACCATCTCGCCGAGCATGCGCAGCACCCAGTGGTCGACGGTGGCCATCGTGCGGCCACGCAGGCGGCCACCCAGCAGCAGCACCGTGGTGGTGGGCACGGCCGACAGGGCGGCGGCCGTGGGCAGGGATGCCGTCACCACGGTGAGCGGACGGCTGGTCGGCAGTTCCTCGGCCACCAGCTGCGGGGTGATGCCCTCGTCCACGAACACCGTCTCCGCGTCGCCCAGCCGCTCGGCGGCGGCCCTGGCGATGCGGCGTTTCTGCTGGACCCGTGAGGTCGACCGGTAGGCCAGACCCGTCTCGAAGCCCGCGGTCTCCACGGGGGTCGCCCCGCCGTGCGTGCGCCGGACCAGGCCGTGCTCGTCGAGCAGCCGCAGGTCCCTGCGCACCGTCTCCGGGGCCACGTTGAGCTCGGTGGCGATGTCGGCCACATCCACCCGTCCGTGTTCGCGTGCCCGGTCGAGGATGTGTCGCTGACGCTCGTCGGCCTGCATCTGCTTGTTCCTCCTCGCCGGACTCGGGCGTCCCCTGTGCCCGTTCGGGCGTGGGGAACAGGTTCACACCGAAGACACACTGTGGCCAGCGCCACAGGCACCCCCGAGCCGCCCGGTTCTTGCCCGTATTTTCGGCGCCGAGCTGGTGCCGCGCACGGCCCGCGGACGATCTATGACCGATTCGGGCCCAGCCGTTGCCCGTTCGGCGCCCGCCGTCCGGGCCACCCAGGTCACGAGAAGGCAACGGTGGATGTGGTGGACTGGGCACATGGTGAGCACACCTGCTTGGGCGAAACTGGTGGTCGCGCTGACCACGGCGGGACCGCTGGCACTGGTCGGCCTGCCGGGTCAGCTGACGGGCAACTCACTGGCCACCGGCCTCAGCCCGGAGCAACTGGCGGGTCAGCGGGTGGTCTACTCCTACAAGGGGGCGCTGCCACCGGCCAGCCTGCTGGACAAGATCAGGGCGGGCCAGGCGGCCGGGGTCATCTTCTTCGGCGAGAACATCACCGCGCAGCTGCCCACCGCCGTGCAACAGCTCAAGGACGCCAACGCGCAGAGCCCGGTGAAGGCCCCGCTGCTGCTGATGACCGACCAGGAGGGCGGCAAGGTGCGGCGGCTGCCCGGTGCGCCCGAGCTGTCCGAGAAGCAGATCGGGCAGTCACCTGACGGGGTGAACCTGGCGGCACAGGCGGGTACCGGGGCCGCGCAGAACCTGACCGCGGCGGGCATGAACCTCAACCTGTCGCCGGTGCTGGACGTGTACCGCAAGCCGGGTGACTTCCTGGACCAGGCCCAGCGCTCGTACAGCACCAACCCGGACACGGTTTCCGCGCTGGGCAAGCAGTTCGTCACGGCCCAGCAGCAGGCGGGTGTGGCGGCGACCGTCAAGCACTTCCCGGGGCTGGGGCCCGCCGCGGCGGGCGAGAACACCGACGAGGCCCCGGTGACGATCAACGAGTCCCTGGACGAGCTGCGCTCGGTGGACGAGAAGCCCTACGGCGAGGCGATCGCGGCCGGGGCCAAGCTGGTGATGATGTCCTGGGCGACCTACCCGGCGCTGGACGCGAGCCTGCCCGCGGGCCTGTCGCCGAAGGTGGTCGGCGAGGAGCTGCGGGGCAGGCTGGGCTACCAGGGGGTCACCGTGACCGACGCGCTGGAGGCGGGCGGCCTCAGGGCGTTCGGCGGCACCGAGCAGCGGGCGGTGCGGGCGGCCAAGGCGGGCATGGACCTGATCCTGTGCTCGGCGCGGGATTCGGGGCAGGGCGATGCCGCGGGCGGGGCGCTGACGGCCGCGTTCAAGTCGGGCCAGCTCGACCAGGCGGCCTTCCTCGGTGCGGCGCAGCGCGTGCTGGAACTGCGCAAGACCCTGCACTGATCAGCCGTTGGCCAGCACCACGAAGTCGTAGCGGATCTGGCCGTCCCGGGAACCGGTCGGCGAGACGACGAGGCGGTCGGCGCTGTCGCCGGGGTAGGTCGCGGTGCAGTTCAGCTGCGTGCCGGGCAGCGCGGACAGGTCCCCGGCGCAGGTCACGTGGTCGGGCCTGCGCCCGTCGAAGGTGCTGAGCTTGTCGCCCAGGGTCTGCTCCACGGTGGCCCTGGTGACCTTGCCGTCGGCGGTGTTGGCCGTGGCCTCCGTGCTCGGCCCGCTGAGGAACACCCCGGCCACGCCGCCCATCGCCAGCACGGCGGCCACTGACAGTCCGATCACCAAGCGCCTCATGTACTCAACGATGCAGTCCGCGTGGGTCCGCGCGCGTCAGCCGGGACGACGATCCGGCCGTACTACCCCGGGATGACCTGGCCGAGGAAGCGCAGGGCGTCGGGCAGCACACGGCGCCAGTAGCCCTCGTTGTGCAGGCCGTGGTCGAAGGCCGACACCGTGGCGGGCAGCAGCCGTGCCGAGTCGATGAACGGGTCCTCCAGCCCGCACCACACACCGAGCCGGGGCGGCAGCCGGTCCAGGTGGCGCAGCGGCTCGTGGGCGGCCCACTGCGCCTCGTCGGCGAACCCGTCGATCGTGCGGGCGTCCGGCCACGAGCGGAACAGGGCGGGGCTGAGTACGGCGGCCGCATGCAGGTCGCGGGCGTACTCCAGGCCGCCGAAGCAGCCCATGGAGATGCCCAGCGCGGCCCGTGGCGCGGACAGGCCCAGCCCGGTGAGCCAGCCGGGCAGTTCCTCGCGGAGCATGGCCTGCGGGTCGTCGGACGGGTCGCGAGCCACCCAGTAGGAGTCCCCGCCGTCCACCGCGACGAGCGCGCTCCTGGGCTGGGCCGCCAGGAAGCGGGGCAGGCCCAGCTCGACCATGCCCTGGGCGTTGTTGCCACGCCCGTGCAGCACCACGCACACCGGCAGGTCGGCCGCCGGGACCATCGCCACCAGCGTGACCTCCCGGCCGCGGGCCGCCGAGTGGAACCGGTGCACCGAGGTCGGCACCGGGGCCAGGTCGGGCACCACCCCGTCCGGCCCCACCAGGCCCAGGGCCCTGCGCAGCGGCACCTCCTCGACGACGGCCAGCCCTGCCCCCAGCAGGCCGATCCCCGCCGCCGCCACCAGCAGCTTCCGCCTGGTCATCACCTTGTCAGAGACGTGTGGGCGGTAGTCCCGGTTGCCTGGTGCACAGACTGTGCGCACTGGGCGTGAACCGTGGACACTGTGACACTGCCCAACCGGGCAGAGGGCGCCGACGATACTGGCTTCGCGCCCGAGTGACCTCAGGAGCAGCCATGGCCCCCAGCACCCAGGTTGAGCACCCGGACGGTCGAGTCGAGCTGGTGGACGACGCGCGGATCGCCGACAGCCCCTACTACAACCCCGAGCTGGCGCCGGTCCCGCTCACGCGGCGCACGTGGAGCACCTACAACTTCTTCGCGCTGTGGATGGGCATGGCCCACAACATCCCCAGCTACACCCTGGCCGCCTCGCTGATCGCGCTGGGCATGGACTGGGTGCAGGCCTTCCTGACCATCACGCTGGGCAACCTGGTCGTGCTGATCCCCATGCTGCTCAACAGCCACGCGGGCACCCGCTACGGCATCCCGTTCCCGGTGTTCGCGCGCAGCTTCTTCGGCCTGCGCGGGGCGAACCTGGCCGCCCTGCTGCGGGCGTTCATCGCCTGCGGCTGGTTCGGCATCCAGACCTGGGTCGGCGGCGAGGCGGTCTACGTCATCGTGGGCAAGCTGGCCGGTCCCGGCTGGACAGACTCGACCGTGCTGCTCGGCCAGCACTGGACCATGTGGCTGTCCTTCGCCCTGTTCTGGGTGGTGCAGATGCTGATCATCTGGCGGGGCATGGAGGCGATCCGCCGGTTCGAGAACTGGACCGCCCCGCTGGTCTCGGTGGGCTTCCTGATCCTGCTCGGCTACGTGCTGATCAAGGCGGGCGGCTTCGGCCCGATCCTGTCCGAGCCCTCCACACTGGGCTGGGGGCCCGGGTTCTGGGCGGTGTTCGCGCCCTCGCTGATGGCGATGATCGCGTTCTGGTCCACGCTCTCACTGAACATGCCCGACTTCACCCGGTTCGGCGGCAGCCAGCGCAAGCAGTTGTGGGGCCAGGTGCTCGGCCTGCCCACCACGATGTCGTTCATCGCGATCGTGGCCATCCTGACCACCTCCGGCGCGGTCTCCCTGTACGGCACCGCGATCTGGGACCCCGCACAGCTGGCCAGCCGCTTCGACAGCCCGGTGCTGGTGGTCGTCGCGCTGGTCGCGCTGGTGCTGGCCACGGTCTCGGCGAACCTGGCCGCCAACGTGGTCAGCCCCTCCTACGACTTCTCCAACGCCTTCCCGCGCCGGATCACCTTCGCCACCGGCGGGCTGATCACCGGCGTGCTCGGCGTGCTGATCCAGCCCTGGCGGCTGATCTCCGACCCGCACATCTACATCTTCACCTGGCTGGGCTTCTACGGCGGGGTGCTGGCCGCGGTGGCCGGGGTGCTGGTCGCGGGCTACTGGGTGGTCGACCGCACCGAGCTGGACCTGGTGGAGCTGTACCGGCCCGGTGGCCGGTACTGGTTCAGCGGGGGCTGGAACTGGCGGGCACTGGTGTCCACTGTGGTCGGTGCCGTGCTCGCGGTTGGCGGTGCCTACTCCGCGCCGGGCCAGGGCCCGTTCCCCGAGCACGGGCTCATCCCGCTGCTCAAGCCGCTCTACGACTACAGCTGGGTGGCCGGGCTGATCGGCGCCTTCCTGGTGTACCTGCTGCTGTCGCGGCCCGCCGTGCAGCGCAGCGCGCCGAGGGTCACCCCGTTGCCGGTGGGCGAGGACTGATCGCCCGCAATACCTTGTCCCCTTGGACACCGAACAGTCAGGAGATCACGTGGCACAGATCGTCAGGGCAGGGCTGATCCAGCAGCGGTGGACCGGTGACAAGGAGTCGATGATCCGCAACGCGGTGGACGCGATCGCCACCGCCGCCTCGCAGGGCGCGCAGGTGGTGTGCCTGCAGGAACTGTTCTACGGTCCGTACTTCTGCCAGGTGCAGGACACCGACTACTACTCCTACACCGAGCAGATCCCCGACGGCCCGACCACCCAGCTGATGTGCGAGGTGGCCCGCCAGCACGGGGTCGTGCTCGTGGTGCCGATGTACGAGCAGGAGCAGCCGGGGGTCTACTACAACACCGCGGCCGTGATCGACGCGGACGGCAGGTACCTGGGCAAGCACCGCAAGAACCACATCCCGCAGGTGAAGGGCTTCTGGGAGAAGTTCTACTTCCGCCCCGGCAACATGGGCTACCCGGTGTTCGACACGGCGGTGGGCCGGATCGGGGTCTACATCTGCTACGAGCGGCACTTCCCCGAGGGCTGGCGCGCGCTGGGCCTGGCCGGTGCCAAGATCGTGTTCAACCCCTCGGCGACCAGCCGCGGCCTGTCGGAGTACCTGTGGCGGCTGGAGCAGCCCGCGGCGGCGGTGGCCAACGAGTACTTCGTCGGCACGATCAACCGGGTCGGGGTCGAGCCGCTGGGCGAGAACGAGTTCTACGGCCAGACCTACTTCGCCGACCCGCGCGGGCAGCTGATCGGCGAGGCCGCCTCGGACACCGAGGAGGAGATCGTGGTGCGGGACCTGGACATGGGCCTGCTGGAGGAGGTCCGCGACCTGTGGGCCTTCTACCGCGACCGCCGCCCCGACAGCTACGACTCGCTGGTGAAGCCGTGAGCGGGCCTGCGAGCGAACCAATGGGCACAGGGCCGGTGCGAAGCACTGCACCGAGCGCTAGCGAGGTGCGGTGATGAGCATCCTGATCAAGGGCGGCACCGTGCTCAGCTCCACGGGCTCGGTGCGCGCGGACGTGGTCGTGGAAGGCGAGCGCATCCTCGCCGTCACCGCCCCCGACGGCTGGGCGGGGCAGGCCGACACGGTGATCGACGCGACGGGCAAGTACGTGCTGCCCGGCGGCATCGACGGCCACACGCACATGGAGATGCCCTTCGGCGGCACGGCCTCGGTGGACACCTTCGAGACCGGTACGATCGCCGCCGCCCATGGCGGGACCACGACGGTCGTGGACTTCGCCGTGCAGGCCAAGGGCAGCTCGCTGCTGTCCACACTGGACAAGTGGCACGAGAAGGCCGATGGCAACTGCGCCATCGACTACGGCTTCCACATGATCGTGTCGGACGTGAACGACGGCACGCTCAAGGAGATGGACGCCTGTATCGACGCGGGGGTCAACACCTTCAAGATGTTCATGGCCTACCCCGGTGTCTTCTACTCCACCGACGGGGAGATCCTGCGCGCCATGCAGCGGGCGCGGGGCAACGGCGGCACGATCATGATGCACGCGGAGAACGGCATCGCGATCGACGAGCTGGTGGCCCAGGCCCTCAGCGAGGGCCGCACCGAGCCGGTGCAGCACGCGCTGACCCGCCCGCCGGAGCTGGAGGGCGAGGCCACGCACCGGGCGATCCAGCTCGCCAAGGTCACCGGTGCCCCGCTCTACATCGTGCACCTGTCGGCCATGCAGGCGCTGGCCGAGGTCGCCGCGGCCCGGGACACCGGTCAGAACGTGTTCGCCGAGACCTGCCCGCAGTACCTGTTCCTGTCCATCGAGGACCTGGCCAAGCCCGAGTTCGAGGGCGCCAAGTTCGTCGCCTCCCCGCCGCTGCGCGACAAGGAGCACCAGCCCAAGCTGTGGCAGGGGCTGCGCACCAACGACCTGTCCGTGGTCTCGACCGACCACTGCCCGTTCTGCTTCGTGGAGCAGAAGGAGCTGGGGCGCGGGGACTTCTCCAAGATCCCGAACGGGATGCCCGGGGTCGAGCACCGGATGGACCTGATCTACCAGGGCGTGGTCGGCGGCGAACTCTCCCTGTCCCGCTGGGTCGAGGTCACCTCCACCACCCCCGCCCGCATGTTCGGCCTCTACCCCCGCAAGGGTGTGATCGCCCCCGGCTCCGACGCCGACATCCTCGTCTACGACCCGGAGGCCACCCAGGTCCTGTCCGCCGAAACCCACCACATGAACGTGGACTACTCGGCGTACGAGGGGATGCGGCTGAAGGGCAGGGTCGACACCGTGCTCTCCCGCGGCAGGGTGGTCGTGGACGGCAGCGGCTTCCACGGCGGCCGGGGCCACGGCAGGTTCCTGTCCCGCGAACTCAACCAGTACCTGAACTGAGAAGGGTCCACAATGGACTTCGGTGTTGTGCTGCAGACCGACCCGCCCGCCCGCGAGGTGGTCGAGTTCATGCGGGTGGCCGAGGACAGCGGCTTCGGCTACGGGTGGACCTTCGACTCCTGCATCCTCTGGCAGGAGCCGTTCGTGATCTACTCGCAGGTGCTGGCCGCCACCCAGCGGCTGGTGATCGGTCCGATGGTGACCAACCCGAGCACCCGCGACTGGTCGGTGACGGCCTCGCTGTTCGCCACGCTCAACGACATGTTCGGCAACCGCACGGTGTGCGGGATCGGGCGGGGTGACTCCGCGCGGCGGGTGATCGGGCAGAAGCCCGCGACCCTGGCCACGCTCGGCGAGGCCATGCACGTGATCAAGGAGCTGGCCGAGGGCCGCGAGGTGGCGCACCACGGCACGCCGGTGCGCATCCCGTGGGTGCGTGACGGCAAGCTGGAGATGTGGATGGCCGCGTACGGGCCCAAGGCGCTGAAGATGGTCGGCGAGCAGGCCGACGGCTTCATCCTCCAGACCGCCGACCCGGACATCGCGCGCTGGACCATCGGCGCCGTGAAGGACGCGGCGCGGGCGGTCGGCCGGGACCCGGAGGCCATCACGATGTGCGTGGCGGCCCCGGCCTACGTGGGCACCGACCTGGCGCACCAGCGCGACCAGATGCGCTGGTTCGGCGGCATGGTGGGCAACCACGTCGCCGACCTGGTCGCCCGCTACGGGGACGGCGGCGGGGTGCCCAAGGCGCTGACCGACTACATCAAGGGCCGTGCCGGCTACGACTACTCGCACCACGGTCGCGCGGGCAACCCGTCCACCGACTTCGTGCCCGACGAGATCGTGGACCGGTTCTGCCTGGTCGGTCCCGAGGCGGCCCACGTGGACCGGCTCCAGGAGCTGGCGTCCATCGGCGTGCACCAGTTCGCGCTCTACCTGATGCACGACGAGCGCGACAAGACGCTGGCCAGCTACGGGGAGTCGGTGATCCCCGCGGTGTGAGGTGTCATGAAAGTGCCGTTCCTGGCGTTGGACGCCAGGAACGGCACTTTCATGACGCGTCCAGCACCCGCAGGTACGCCGCCTGCCCCTCGGCGTTCGGGTGGAACGAGCCGTCCACCGGGAACACCACGCTGTTGATCCACGGCTGCGCGCCGCACACCCCGTGCCCGGCGAAGACCGGCCGCGCGTCGGCGAACACGGCGCCCGCGGCGACGGCCCGCTCCGAGGTCACGCGGGCGAGTTCGTCGGCGCCCGCGTTGAGCGCCGAGCGCTTGGCCGCGCTGAGCCCGCCGCCGCACGGGCCGTCCTCGAACAGCCGCGGGTAGCCCACCACGACGAGCTTGGCGGCCGGGGCCTTGTCGCGGATCGCCCGGTAGGTCCTGTCCAGGTCCGCGCCGAGCCTGCCGTTGACCACTGCCACCGCGCCGTCCACCTTCGCCTTACAGGCCGAGTCGCTGCCAAGCACGCAGGTCGTCAGCACCTCGGTGAACCCGATGTCGTTGCCGCCAATGGAGATCGACACGAGCGTGGTGTCCGGCCCCAGCGCGCCGAGCTGCCCGTTCAGCACCTCTGCCGTGCTGGCGCCGCTGCACGCCACGGTCTGGGCGGAGGCATCGCGGTGCTCCTGAGCCCACAGCGCCGGGTAGGCGTTGAAACTGCGCTCGCAGCTGCCGCTGCTCGGGTCGTAGTCCCCGGCGCCGACCCCGGCCGCGTAGGAGTCGCCCAGTGCGACGTAGTGCGTTTGCGCTGGTCCAGGCGCCGGGAGGAGAAGCGCCGAGCTGAGCAGCAACGCCGTGAAAGCACCCATGGCACCTGCGTACCACTGTTCGGGGATACCTCCGCATCAGCCGATCTGGTTGTCTTTGAGTGTTACCTGGCATTACTGTTACCTCAAGTTACAGTTAAGCGGATAGGAGGACGGCCCGTGTCCGCGCTGCCCGAACAACCCGACCGCCTGCTCCTGCACGCCCGTGACGTGCAGTTCGACTGGTCCCAGCTGCCGATGCACTGGGTGCCCGGCGAACCGTTCAGCACCCACCTGCTCAACGTGCTGCACCTGCTGCTGCCCGAGGGCGAGCGCTGGTTCGTGCGGACCTTCCAGGAGGCGCTGCCGCTGATCGGGGACGACCGGCTGCGCGAGGACGTGCTGGGCTTCTGCGGGCAGGAGGCCGTGCACGCCGAGGCACACGACGGGGTGCTGCGACACCTGCCGTCCAAGGGGCTGGACCCCACGCCGTTCACCGACCAGGTCGGGTGGATCTTCAGCCGGATCCTCGGTGAGAAGCGCCAGCTGACCGGGCGCGCCCGGCACGAGTACCTGGTGGAGCGGCTGGCGATGATCGCCGCCATCGAGCACGTGACCGCCCTGCTCGGCCACTGGGTGCTCAACTCCCCCGGGCTGGACCGGGCCAGGACCGACCCCACCATGCTGGACCTGCTGCGCTGGCACGGCGCGGAGGAGGTGGAGCACCGCTGCGTGGCCTACGACGTGATGCGCCACTTCGACGGCCGCTACTTCCGCCGCGTGCGCGCCATGCTGATCGCGGGCCCGGTGCTGACCATCATGTGGATCAAGGGCGTGCGCTTCCTGATGGCCAACGACCCCGAACTGCCGCCCGGCAGCAAGCCCCGCTGGCGCGACTTCCGCAGCGCGGCCAAGCGCGGCCTGTGCCCGAGCGGGGGCAGCCTGCTGCGCTCGCTGGCCCGCTACTTCCGGCCCGGCTACTACCCCGACCAGGAGGGCTCCACCGCGCAGGCGGTCGCCTACCTGGCCCAGTCTCCCGCAGCGCGGGCCACGCACTGATGCCGGACCGCTTCCTCCGCGGACTCGCGGTGTTCACCGACGTGTACACCCGCTCCCTGCCGCTGCTCGGGCGCAGCCGCAAGCAGGCGGGCCCGCTGGAACGCGCGCTGCGCCTGGAGGTCGTCGACCGCCGCGTCGAGGCCGAGGACGTGGTCAGCATCCAGATGTCCACATCGGACGGTTCCGCGCTGCCCCAGTGGTTCCCTGGCTCGCACCTGGACCTGCACCTGGCCTCTGGGCGGCGTAGGCAGTACTCGCTGTGTGGGGACCCCGCCGACCGCAGCTGCTACCGGATCGCCGTGCGGCGCATCACCGATGGCGGCGGCGGATCCGTTGAGGTGCACGAGGAACTGACCCCCGGCAGGCACGTGGTGGTCCGCGGGCCGCGCAACGCCTTCCCGTTCGTGCCGCACGGCAGCGCGCTGTTCCTCGCGGGCGGCATCGGCATCACGCCGATCCTGCCCATGGTGCGCGCCGCCGACCGGCTGGGCATGGACTGGCGGTTCGTCTACACAGGACGGTCGCGGGCCACCATGCCCTTCCTGGACGAGCTGCCCGCCGGGCGGGTGCTGGTCCGGCCAGACGAGGAGTTCGGCGTGCCCACCGCCGCCGACCTGCTCGCCGACGCACCACGGGACGGTGCGGTGTACGTGTGCGGACCGACCCCGATGCTCGCCACCGTGCGGGCCGGTTTCGGTGACTGCGCGGCCAGCGCACTGCACTTCGAGCGGTTCGCCCCGCCGCCGGTGGTGGACGGCAAGCCGTTCGAGGTGCAGCTGGGACGGGGCGGTGTGGTGCTCCAGGTACCCGCCGACCGCTCCGCGCTGGAGGTGATCCGCGAGCAGTTGCCCGGGGTCGCCTACTCGTGCCGCCAGGGCTTCTGCGGCACGTGCCGGGTGCGCGTGCTCGACGGGGTCGTCGAGCACCGGGACCGGCGGTTGACCGACAGGCAGCGCGCCGAGGGCGAGGCGCTGGTGTGCGTGTCCCGTGCGGACGGCGGGCGCTTGGTACTGGACCTGTAGATCGGGAGGGCCGATGAAGACCAGCACGGTGACCTCGCACGGCGTGCGGCTGGCCGTGTTCGAGCAGGGCGACCCCGAACGGCAGACGGTCCTGCTGGTGCACGGGTACCCCGACACGCACGCGGTGTGGGACGAGGTGGCCGAGGCCCTCGCCGAGGACTACCACGTGGTCCGCTACGACGTGCGCGGGGCGGGCGCCTCGCAGGTACCGTCCACACAGGACGGCTACCGGCTGGAGCTGCTCGGCGCCGACCTGATGGCCGTGGCCGACGCGGTCAGCCCGCACCAGCCGGTGCACGTGGTGGCCCACGACTGGGGGTCGATCCAGTCCTGGGAGGCCGTCACCGAGCCGGGCAACGAGCACCGGATCGCCTCGTACACCTCGATCTCCGGCCCGTGCCTGGACCACGTGGGCCACTGGATGCGCCGCAGGCCCACGCCCCGCGTGCTCGGACAGCTGATCAACCAGCAGCTGCACTCCTGGTACATCGTGGCCTTCCACCTGCCCGTGCTGGCCAAGGCCGCGTGGCGGCTCGGGCTGGGCCGCAACTGGGCCAAGGTGCTGGCCCGGTTGGAGGGCGTGCGGCGGCGGCCCGGCCACCCCGCACCGACCATCACCTCCGACGGCGTGCACGGAATCTCCCTGTACCGGGCCAACTTCATCCCGCGGCTGCGCAACCCCCGCGAGCGGCGCACCACCGTGCCGGTGCAGGTGATCCAGCCGGTCGGCGACCGGTACGCGACGATGGCCCTGGCCGAGGGGCTACAGCGCTGGGTGCCGAAGTTGTGGCTGCGCAAGGTGATGGCCCGCCACTGGGCTCCGGTCACGCACCCCGAGGCGATCACCCGCATGGTGCGGGAGTTCGTCGGCCACGTGGACGGGGCCCCGGCCAGCCTGGCGCTGCGCCGCGACCAGGTGCGCGCCGCGCGCAGCCCGTTCGCGGACAAGCTGGTGGTCATCACAGGTGCGGGCAGCGGCATCGGGCGGGCCACCGCGCTGGCCTTCGCCAAGCAGGGCGCCGAGGTCGTGGTGTGCGACCTGGACCCGGTCACCGCCAAGGAGACCGCCGAACTGGCCGGTACCCGTGCGCACGCCTACCAGGTCAACGTCGCCGACGAGGAGGCGGTGCGGCAGTTCGCGGCCCAGGTCGCCGCCGAGCACGGCGTGCCCGACGTGGTGGTCAACAACGCCGGGATCGGCCACTCCGGCACGATCCTGGACACGACCAGCGCCCAGTGGACCAAGGTGCTCGACGTCAACCTGTGGGGTGTGATCCACGGCTGCCGGGCCTTCGGCGAGCTGATGGTGCGGCGCGGCGAGGGCGGGCACATCGTCAACCTGGCCTCCGCGGCGGCCTACCTGCCGTCCAAGGTGCTCGGCGCCTACGCCACGAGCAAGGCCGCGGTGTTCATGCTGTCGGACTGCCTGCGCGCCGAACTGGCCGAGCACGGCATCGGCGTCTCGGCGATCTGCCCCGGCCTCGTGCGGACCAACATCACCCGCACGACCACGTTCTCCGGGGTCAGCGCCGCCGAGCAGGCCGCAAAGCAGGCCCGCACCTCCCAGCTCTACGCGCGCCGCAACTTCCCGCCGGAGGGCGTGGCCGCCGAGATCCTCACCGCCGTGCGCCGCAACCGCCCCGTCGTGCCCGTCACCGTCGAGTCCAAGGCAGCGCTGCTGCTCAGCCGCGTCTCCCCCGCCACCCTCCGCGCCGCCGCCAAAATCCAGGCCACCTGACCCAGTGCCTTGCCATGAAAGTGCCGTTCGAGACATCTAAGCAGGTTGCCAGAAGTTGTGTCTGTAACTCGCGTGAGTTGACCTTGCCGTGAACGTGAAGAGCCTCGTCGGGTTGGATTCGGTTACCACACCAGACTCCACCACGACGAGGCCTCCACCAGTATGCGCCCCGCGCATGTCTACGCCGACTTGACCCCTGCCCAGCACCTCGAACTGGTCACCGCGCTGCACGGACCCTGGCGAGTCGCCACCCGCATCGTCATCGTCTTGCTGTCCGCGTCCGGGATGAGCGCGCCCGAGATCGCGGAACTTCTGCACTACGAGCCGGTCACGGTGCGCCGCTGGATCACCCGACACACCCGCGACGGCATCAACGGGCTACCCGACCGACCCCGCAGCGGACGCCCCCGCCTGGGCAGCCCCACGCTCGGACACCGCATCCACACCCTGCTGCACACCCCGAAAGCCTGGACCACCGCACGACTGTGGCGCGCCGCCCGACGCCCCGAAATGAGCCTGCGCACCTTCTACCGGCGACTGCGTGAACACGCCAGGTGGCGGCGTCCCCGGCTGATCGCCAAAGGCGACCCCGACCACGACACGACCTGCGCCACGATCCAGGCCCGCCTCGCCGCACTCCCCACCGGCTCCGTGGTTCTGGCCGAGGACGAAACCCACCTCGACCTGCTGCCGCGGGTCCGATCGTGCTGGATGCCCACCGGCCTGCGTCACCGGATCCTGACTCCCGGCAGCAACATCCGCCGCACCATCCACGGCGCGATCGACCTCACCACCGGCGCCTGGCACCACCACGTCTCCGTCAAGAACGTCTCCGTGGTGTTCTGCTACTTCCTGCAACAGGTACTCGACGCCTACCCCGACGCCCCTGTTGTCGCGGTGATCTGTGACAACGGCGGCACCCATCACAGCGGGATCACTCGCCGCTGGCTGGCCGAACACCCGCGCCTGTTACTGATCGAGGGCGCGAAATACAGCCCGCAGGACAACCCCGTCGAACGCGTCTGGGCCGGCCTCAAGCACCACATCGCCAACACCGCGCCAGCCACGATGGCCGGCCGCGTCCGACAGGCACACGCCTACTTCCGCGACCGGAGCACCGAACAGAACCTGATCACCGCCGCGCCCTGGACCAGCCCCTGGCTACCCGAAGGTTTCGGACAAGACTTTTGGCCACGTGCTTAGTGTCTCGGACGGCACTTTCATGACGCCGCCGGAGCGGGACGCGGCGGGCAGTTCACCACAGGATCGTCACAGGATCAGAACACCGGCGCGGCAGGCTCTCGCCCCGTGTGGAACACACTGCTGGCGGCAGCGCTGGTCGCGGGCTCGGTGGGCGGCACACCGGGCGCGGACGGGGTCGGCGACCCGTACTTCCCGCAGGACGGCAACGGGGGCTACCGGGCCGAGCACTACGAGGTGAAGGTCGTGTTCGACCCGGCCACGGCCGATTTCCTCAGCGGGGACACCACGATCACCGCGCGGGCCACCCAGAACCTGGACCGGTTCAACCTGGACCTGGAGGGGTTCACGGTCACCGGGGTCACTGTCAACGGGGTGCCCGCGGCGAAGGTCGACCGCGAGGGTCAGCACGAGCTGGTGGTCACTCCGCGGCACCGGATCCCCAGCAACGGCGCGATGGTCGTGCGGGTGCGCTACGAGGGCAAGCCGGTCGGCGAGAGTTGGCACAAGCTGCACTCGGGCGGGGTGAGCGTCAGCGGGGAGCCACACTCGGCCACGGCCTGGTACCCGGTCAACGATCACCCCTCGGACAAGGCCACCTTCGCGCTGACGGCCACCGTGCCCTCGGCGTGGACGGTGATCGGCAATGGGCTACCCGGCCCGGTGACCGAGCACGACGGGCACCGGACCTACCGCTGGCACGAGGACCACCCGATGGCCTCGTACCTGAGCACCATGGCCGCCGACAAGTTCACCGTGCACAACTCCACGCTGCCCGACGGCAAGCCGGTGATCAACGCCTACGGCCAGGGCACCACGATCGACCCGGTCGCCGAACAGCGGATCCCGGAGATCATCCAGTTCCTGTCCAGCAGGTTCGGGCCCTACCCGTTCGAGTCCACCGGGTCCATCGTGGTGGACGCCCGGTCCAGCGGCAGCCTGGCGCTGGAGACGCAGACCCGGCCCACCTACGAGGGCCAGTTCTTCGACGCCTCGGCCGTGCACGAACTGGCGCACCAGTGGTTCGGCGACAACGTCTCGTTCAGCGACTGGCGGGACGGCTGCCTCGCGGAGTGCTTCGCCCAGTACGCCGGGCAGTTGTGGGAGGAGCACAAGGGCGCGGACCTGGACAGGAGCTATCGCTCTATTGTGGACAGTCACCGGGACGATCCCGCCTACTGGCAGGTCACCCTGTACGACCCGGGCAAGGACCGGCCGCTGGACTATGCGCTCTACGACCGCGGCTCGCTCATGCTGCACGCCCTGCGCCGCACCGTCGGCGACGAGAAGTTCTTCGGCACGCTCCAGGCGTTCCAGCAGCACTTCCGCGACGGCAACGCGTCCTGGCCGCAGTTCGAGCAGTTCATGGCGCAGCGGTCAGGCCAGGACCTGACCGGGTTCTTCCAGGCCTGGGCGCACAGCAGCACGATGCCCGCGAAGCAGTACCTCTGCCCCGGATCGCTCAACTGTTGACAGTTGACAGTCGACACACCGAACTAGTTCGTGCCCGGGTGCCTGTTCACGGCATCATGTGCTTCCGTGGGATTCCTCGAGGCCAGCGGGCTGGCGCATCAACTCTCCGACGGGCGCGAACTGTTCCGGGACGTCACCTTCCGGGTGGCGGCGGGCAGCACCGCGGCGCTGGTCGGGGCCAACGGCGCGGGCAAGACCACCCTGCTGCGCATGCTCTCCGGCGAGCTGCCACCACGTGAGGGCGGCGTGGTGGTGCAGGGCGGCCTCGGCGTGATGCCCCAGTTCATCGGCTCGGTCCGCGACGAGCAGACCGTGCGCGACCTGCTGCTGTCGGTGGCGCCCCCGCCGCTGCGCAGGGCCGCCGCCGAGCTGGACGCGGTGGAGCTGGCGCTGATGGAGACCGACGACGAGCCGACCCAGATGCGCTACGCCAACGCCATCACCGCCTGGGGTGAGGCCGGGGGCTACGACGTGGAGGTGCTCTGGGACACGGTGACGGTCGCCGCGCTGGGCATGCCGTTCGACCGGGCCAAGTTCCGGGGTGTGCGCACCCTGTCCGGCGGGGAGCAGAAGCGGCTCGTGCTGGAGACCCTGCTGCGCGGGCAGGAACAGGTGCTGCTGCTCGACGAGCCGGACAACTACCTGGATGTGCCGGGCAAGCGTTGGCTGGAACAACGCCTGGCGGACACCGGGAAAGCCGTGCTGGTGGTCAGCCACGACCGTGAACTGCTCGCCGCCGCGGCCACGCACGTGATCACGCTGGAGGCGGGCACCACCTGGGTACACGGCGGCAGCTTCCGCACCTGGCACGAGGCCCGCGAGGCCCGCTGGGTACGGGTCGCCGAGCTGCACAAGCGCTGGGACGAGGAACACCAGCGGCTCAAGGAACTCGTGCTGACCCTGCGCCAGCAGGCCGCGAGCAGCCCGGACATGGCCAGCCGCTACCGGGCCATGCAGACCCGGCTGCGCAAGTACGAGGAGTCCCCGCGGCCGCCGGAGCTGCCGGAGAAGCACGAGGTCAAGCCGAGGCTGCGCGGCGGGCGCACCGGGATCCGCGCGATCACCTGTGAACGGCTGGAGCTGACCGGCCTGATGAAGCCGTTCGACTTCGAGGTGTTCTTCGGCGACCGGCTGGCCGTGCTGGGCTCCAACGGCTCGGGCAAGAGCCACTTCCTGCGGCTGCTCGACGGCGGGCAGGTCGAGCACACCGGGCAGTGCCGCCTCGGCGCACGCGTGGTGCCGGGACTGTTCGCGCAGACCCACGAGCACCCCGAGTGGGTGGGCCGCACGCTGGTGGACGTGCTCTGGCACGGGGAGGGCGACCGCTCGGGGCTGTCCCGTGGCGCCGCGATGTCGGTGTTGTCCCGCTACGGCCTGGCCGAGTCCGGGGACCAGCGCTTCGAGACACTGTCGGGCGGGCAGCAGGCGCGGTTCCAGATCCTGTTGCTGGAGTTGACCGGGGCGACCCTGTTGCTGCTCGACGAGCCCACCGACAACCTGGACCTGACCTCGGCGGAAGCACTGCAGGACGCGCTGGAGGAGTTCACCGGTACGGTGGTCGCGGTGACCCACGACCGCTGGTTCGCCCGCACCTTCGACCGGTTCCTGTTGTTCCGCTCGGACGGGGAGGTCACCGAGGTGGACGAGCCCGTGTGGGATGAGACCCGGGTGCGGAGGGTTCGCTGAAAGTTCTCCACGTGATCGGTCACGAGACAACTTTTCTCACCATTCCGGTGGACGTGGTCGCGATCACGACCTAGGTTCTTCGCATCCGTTGCGGCCAGGGGAAATCGTGGCCGCGCTGCCGCCGCAGGACCTGTTCGCGAAGGACTTCCCCATGCCGCGCAAGGCTGTCGTCCGATTATCCGGACTGCTCACCGCACTGGTCCTGCTCACCGCGTGCGGGCCGACCGCGGACGGCAACTCCCTTGCGGGCAAGGCGTCCTCGGGCAAGCTGACCATCGGTATCGGGGTTGACCAGCCCGGGCTGGGCTTCCAGGACCTCAACGGCGGGCACAGCGGTTTCGACATCGACGTGGCCACCTACGTAGCCAAGGAACTCGGGGTGGACGCGAGCGGGATCACCTGGGCGCCGACGGTGATCAGCGACCGGGCCAAGGACCTGCAGGAGGGCAAGGTGGACATGGTGGTGGAAGCGTTTTCCATCACCGATGACCGCAAGAAGCAGATCTCCTTCGCGGGCCCCTACTTCGTCGCGGGCCAGGACCTGTTGGTGCGACTGACCTCCACCGACATCACCGGCCCCGAGTCGTTGAACAACAACAAGAAGCTCTGCTCGGTGGCCGGTTCCACCTCGGCGCAGGACGTCCGGGACAAGTTCGCCCAGGGCGCGAAACTGGTGGAGTACGTGCACTTCACCGAGTGCGTCACCGCGCTGTTCGCCGGGATCGTGGACGCGGTCACCACCGACGACCTGGTGTTGGCCGGGCTGGCCGCGCAGAACCCGGAACTGCTCCGGGTTGTGGGCAAGCCGTTCACCAAGGAGTACTACGGGATCGGCCTGCGCAAGGGGGACACGGTCTCCCAGGCCAAGGTCGACGCCGCGTTGCAGAAGATGATGGACTCCGGGGCGTGGAAGGCCTCGCTGCAGCGCAACTTCGGCAGCTCCGGCTACCGGATCCCGTCCCCGCCACAGATCACCGAGCGCTAACCCACCGCCTGCATCGCCGGGGCGAACAGCCGTGAGCGGTCACCGGGTAGGTCCCCGCCGTGCACCATGTGGTCGGTGCGGAAGGACTCCGGTGCACCGTGCGCGGCGGCCCACTCCGCCAGCTCGGGGCGGTCCAGGTCCAGCCGGACCGGCAGGTCACTGCCCGCGAGCAGGTCCGCGGCCAGGTACCGGGCCTCGGTGAGGTCGGCGGCGACCAGCGGTCCGAGCACCAGCGCGCCGACGTTGCGCCAGGCCGCGCCATAACCGGTGACCACCCCGGCCCGCTCGACCACGCGGACCCGCTCGGCGAACTTGAGGAAGCGCGGCAGCCAGGCCCGCTCCGCGCCGAGCACCGCCGCGTCCAGCGCCAGCACGGACTCGGCGTCCGCGTCGGTGAACGGCCTGCTGTGGCCCAGGTCCTCGGCGCCCGGCGCCAGCTCGCCGACGTGCGTCATGACCGTCGCCGTGGACCGGAAGCCCAGCGTGTCGTAGAGCAGCTTGCCCTGCGCCGTGGCGTGCAGCACCGTGACACCACCCTCGTTGGCGGCCAGTGCGTGCGCCATCAGCCGGCGGCCGAGTCCCTGCCGGTTGTAGCGCCGAGCCACCAGCACCATGCCGATCGCGGCGAGGCGCTGGTCGTACCGGGTGAGCACGACCGCACCGGCCAGCCCGCCGTCGGGCGCCCAGATGCCGTGGGTCTGCCCGATCTCCAGCAGCAGCGGCCACTTGCGCTGCTCGTGCCGCCACTCGCGGTCCACCGACAGCGCCAGCAGGTCGTCCAGGTGCTCCGGGCCGAGCCGGGTGATGGAGAGCTCACTCACCCGGTCAACCTGTCACGGGGACGGGGTCGGCGGCACGCGAATTTCGGTGTGCCATGAAAGTGCCGTTCGTGGCACCTGACGCCACGAACGGCACTTTCATGGCGAAGACCCTCAGCGGGCCACGACCTCCGCGATGGCGTCCACGCCGCGGTCCAGCTCCTCACGGGTGATCACCAGCGGGGGCGCGACGCGCAGGGTGGTGTCGTGCGTCTCCTTGCACAGCACGCCGCGCTCGGCCAGCGCCTCGGAGGCCACCCGGCCCTCCGGCCCACCGGGCGCGATCTCCACCCCGGCCCACAGGCCGCGCCCGCGCACCTCGGCGACCCCGCGGCCGACCAGCTCGTTGAGCCTGCCGTGCAGGTACCCGCCCAGCTCCTTCGAGCGCTGCTGGAACTCGCCGGTGGCCAGCAGCTTGACCACGGCACGGCCCACGGCGCAGGCCAGCGGGTTGCCGCCGAAGGTGGAGCCGTGCTCGCCGGGGCGCAGCACACCCAGCACCTCGGCGCGGCCGACCACGGCGGAGACCGGCATGATGCCGCCGCCCAGAGCCTTGCCCAGGGTGTACAGGTCGGCGCGCACGCCCTCGTGGTCCAGCGCGAGCAGCTCGCCGGTGCGGGCCAGCCCGGACTGGATCTCGTCGGCGATCATCAGCACCCCGTGCTGGTCGCACAGCTCGCGGACCCGCGCGAGGTAACCGGCCGGGGGCACGACGACCCCGGCCTCACCCTGGATCGGCTCGATCAGCACGGCGGCGGTGCCCTCGGTGATCGCGGCCTCCAGCGCCGCCGCGTCCCCGTAGCCCACGACGCGGAAGCCGGGGGTGAACGGGCCGAAGTCGTTGCGCGCGACCTCGTCGGTGGAGAAGGACACGATGGTCGTGGTGCGGCCGTGGAAGTTCGAGCCGGCGACCACGATCTCGGCGGTGCCCTCCGGCACGCCCTTGACCTGGTACGCCCACTTGCGGGCGACCTTGATCGCGGACTCCACGGCCTCGGCCCCGGAGTTCATGGTCAGCACCAGCTCCGTGCCGGTCAGCTCGGC
Organism: Kutzneria viridogrisea DSM 43870; assembly: GCF_000525635.1. NCBI lineage: Bacteria > Bacillati > Actinomycetota > Actinomycetes > Pseudonocardiales > Pseudonocardiaceae > Kutzneria > Kutzneria viridogrisea. The sequence continues at coordinate 2,923,171 of NZ_CP007155.1, read as the reverse complement.
CAGCTCGCGGCAGAACAGGCCGAACTGGTCGTGGTGGAAGGCACGGCTGGTCAGGGTGACCCTGCCGAGCTGTTCCACGGCGGCGGCCACCAGGTCGGGGTGGCGGTGTCCGAAGTTCATGGCGGAGTAGCCGGACAGGAAGTCCAGGTAGCTGCGGCCGTCGACATCGGTCACCCAGGCGCCCTGAGCGTGCGCGATGACCACGGGCAGCGGGTGGTAGTTGTGCGTGCTCCACTGCTCGTCGAGCGCGACGTACTCGGCCGGGGTGCTGGGGACCTCGGTGGCGGGGTGGTCGATCGTGGCGGTCATGCGCTAAGGCTAGATGGCTCCTGGCGGAGATTTCATCCGGTCACCGTTGCGTTCAGCACCTGTTTGTTGCGCCTTTGTGAACCTCGACCGTTGATCTGTTGCATTCGGACAGTTGTCAGCTTCCATTGCGCCCGATGCAACATTCGTTGCGCATCTTGTGGACCGCCAGTGGTCTAGGCCACAGTGCCCGCAAGGAGATCACAGGAGGTGCTCTGGTGGCAGGACTGGATCGGCGCGGATTCCTCGGACTGAGCCTCCTCGGCGCGGCCGGGGTCGGACTGACGGGAGCGGTGCTGATGGACACGCCGGCACAGGCGGGGCCCAGAGCCACCCGGCCACTGTTCGTGGGCACCTACACCGACGGTGCGAACGCGGGCAAGGGCATCGGGCTGGCCAGTTGGGACCCGGCGACCGGTCAGGTGAGCGGCACGCAGGTGCTGCCCGTGGCGAACCCCTCGTTCCTGGCACTGTCCCCGAACGGGCAGCGGCTGTACGTGGTGAACGAGCAGTCCGACGGGCAGGTCACCGCCCTGTCGGTGTCCGGGACCAAGCTGAAGACGATCAACAGCCAGTCCAGCGGGGGCGCCGGGCCGACCCACCTGTGCGTGCACCCCAGCGGCAAGTACGTGGTGTCGGCCAACTACGACTCCGGCAGCGTGGCGGTGCACCCCGTGCGCGCCGACGGCGGGCTTGGCGCGCGCAGCGACCTCGTGCGGCACAAGGGTTCGGGCCCCGACCCGGACCGCCAGTCGAGCCCGCACGCCCACCAGGTGCTGCCCGACCCCGCGGGCCGCTACGTGCACGCCGTGGACCTGGGCACCGACTCGGTGTACGCCTACGAGCTGAACCTGGGCACCGGCAAGCTGGCGCTGCGCCACCAGGTGAAGCTGCGCGCCGGTTCGGGCCCGCGCCACCTGGCCTTCCACCCCAACGGGCGGTTCGCCTACGTGGCAACGGAACTGGGCAGCACGGTGATCACCTGCGGCTACGCGGACGGGCTGCTCACCCCGATCGACGAGGTGCCCGCGATCGCCGTGCCGGTGCCCGGGGTCCGCAACTACCCAGCCGAGATCCTCGTGTCGGCCGACGGCCGCTTCGTGTACGTCTCCAACCGCGGCTCGGACACGGTGTCGATCTTCGCGGTGGGTGGTGACGGCAAGCTCAGGCTGACCGGTTCGCCCTCCTGTGGCGGCAAGTGGCCGCGCCACATCGGGCTGGACCCCAGCGGGCGGTTCCTGTTCTCCTCGAACCAGAACTCGGGCACGGTCACCAGCTTCGCCGTGGACCAGGCCAGCGGGGCGCTCACCCCAACCGGCAAGCCCCTGGCCACCCCCACCCCCGTCTGCACCCTCCCCCTCTGACGGCTCACGCCGCGTGTCGGCGCTTCGTGACCCGCGTGTCGGCGTTTCCCGTACGGTGTGTCGAACGTTCCGGTACGCCGTGTCGGCGCAACACGGCGTACCGGAAGCGCCGACACGCGGTACCGGGACGTCCGACACGCGCGGGTTGAGGCGGGACTCAGCGGGTCGGGTCGAGGATGAGCTTGCCCGCGGTCTTGCGGGACCGGATGTCGAGGTGGGCCTGCACCACCTCGCTGAGCGGGTAGTCACCGCCCAACTGCGGCTTGAGGTCACCGGCGGCGACCAGGTCGAACAGGTCGGCCATGGCCTCACGCATCATCTGCGGGCGGCGGAAGCAGTCCTGCAACCAGAAGCCGGCCACCGACTTGGAGTGCGCCATCAGCTTGGACGGGGACACCGGGGAGCCGGTCTCCCGTGAGGCCGCGCCGTAGGCGACGAGTCGGCCGAAGCTGGCCAGCGCCGAGAGCGAGGCGTCGAACACCTCGCCACCGGTCATCTCCAGGACGATGTCCACGCGCGAGCCGTTGTTGGCCTCGATGATCCGCTCGACCAGGCCCTCCGGCTCGGCGTCGATGGCCACGTCGGCGCCCAGCGACACGGCGAGATCCCGCTTGTCCTGCGTGGAGGCGGTACCGATGACCCGGCCCGCGCCCCACAGCTTGGCCAACTGCACGGCCAGTGAGCCGACACCACCGGCGGCCGAGATCACCAGCACCGACTCGCCCGCCACCAGGCGCGCGGAGGTCTTCAGCAGGTGCCATGCGGTGGCACCCTGCACGATCAGCGCCAGCGCGTCGGCGTCGGACACCGCCTCGGGCACGTCGAAGGCCAGCTGCGGCACGGTCAGCGCGTACTCGGCGTAGCCGCCGCCGGTGGTCAGCGCCACGACGCGGCGGCCGTCCTCGGTGTGGCCGACCACCTCGCCGCCCGGCACGAACGGCAGGGACTGCTGGGACAGGTAGGAGTTCTCCGCCTGGTGGGTGTCGGCGTAGTTGATCCCGGCGCGGTCCACCCGCACCAGCAGTTGCCCCTGCGCCGGGACCGGCTTGGGCAGGTCCACCACCTTGAGCACCTCGGGACCGCCGAACTCGGTGACCTGGACCGCGCGCACTGGTTTCTCCTCACGTTTAGTACACCGTACGGTACACTGTACGGCATGCCGCCACGCCCACGAGCGCCGCGCAACACCCTCAGCAGGGAGCTGGTGGTGGACACCGCGCTGCGCATGCTCGACGAGGGCGGCATCGAGGCGTTCGGGGTGCGCGCGCTGGCCAAGGAGCTCGGCGTCGGCCCGATGACGCTCTACACCTACTTCCGTGGCAAGGAAGAGCTGCTGGACGCGGTGCGCGGGCAGTTGCTGGACACGGCCTCGCTGACCTGCCTGCACGGGGACTGGCAGCACCGGGTCCGCACGATCTGCCAGCGGCTGCGGCAGCTGATCCTGGACCACCCGTGCCTGATCCACCTGCTGTCCACCCGCCCGCTGTCCGGGCGCGACGCCGCCGACGCGGCCGAGGCCCTGCTGCGCACGCTGACGGAGGCGGGCTTCGACGAGGAGACGGCCGCGCGCACCTACACGATGCTGCTCGGGCACGTGCTGGGCGTGACCTCGCTGGAGGTCCAACTGGCCGCCGAGCACGAGGACCCGGACCGCCGCAGACACATCCGCGACACGATGACCGGACTGGACCCGAAGCGCCACCCCGCACTGGTCGCGCACACGGCAGCGCTGCGCCGGACCGCCGGCGGGGACGCGCAGTTCGAGTTCGGCCTGGAGTTGATCATCGCCGGGCTGGAGCGGCACACGGTATTGAAATGACCGTTCCAAAACATGCTAGGCTGCTCGCGTGCCCAGGCCACGGGAGTTCGACGAGCAGCAGGCGCTCGACGCGGCGATGACCGCGTTCTGGGCGACCGGCTACGAGGCCACGTCCACACAGGACCTGTGCGAGGCGACCGGGCTCGGCCGCAGCAGCATCTACAACACCTTCAGCAGCAAGCACGAGCTGTACCGGCGCAGCCTCCAGCGCTACCACGAGACGGCGACCGGCAACCAGTTGGAAGTGCTCGCCGCGGAAGGTGATCCGCGGGAGAAGATCCGCGCACTGCTGACCCAGGCGGCCCACGACGACAGGGGCTGCCTCGCGGTGAACGCCTCCATCGAACTGGGCAGCCGGGACAGCGAGGTCAAGGCCGTGCTGCGCAAGGGTTTCGACCAGCTCATCGAGGCCATCCGCGCGACAGTCCAAGAAGGACAGCGCGCGGGCGTGATCACCCGCGAGAAGGACGCGCTCGCACTGGCGCAGTTCGTACACGGCACGATCGGCGGCCTCCGCGTGCTGTCCAGCAGCGGAGCGAGCACCGAAACCCTGTGCAGCGTGGTGGACATCGCCATGAGCGCGCTCTAAATCCGTTCCACCCCAGCGCAACGAAGCGCACCCAAGTTTTGAACTGATTGATACATAACGAGGAGCTGTTGTGCCCCTTGCCGTCTACGTGATCGGGCTGAGCGTGTTCGCGCTCGGTACCTCCGAGTTCATGCTCTCCGGATTACTGCCCGCCCTCGCGGGTGACCTGGGTGTGTCCATTCCGGACGCTGGGCTGCTGATCTCCGCCTTCGCCGTGGGCATGGTGGTCGGCGCGCCCGTGCTGGCCATGGCCACGGTCCGCCTGCCACCGCGCACCACCATGATCGGGCTGATCGTGGTGTTCGGGCTCGGGCAGGTGCTCGGCGCGCTGTCCCCCGGCTACGGGGTGCTGTTCGCCTCCCGCGTGGTCAGCGCCCTGGCCTGTGCTGGCTTCTGGGCGGTGGGCGCCGCCACGGCGGTACGCCTCGCGCCGCAAGGGGCACAGGCCAGGGCCCTGGCGGTGGTCGTCGGCGGCCTGACCATCGCGAACATCGTGGGAGTGCCCGCGGGCACCGTGATCGGCCAACTCGCGGGCTGGCGGGCGGCTTTCTGGGCGGTGGCGGCCCTGTCCGCGGTGGCGGCGGTCGGGCTGGTGGCCCTGGTCCCGGCCAGCCCCCGCGAGGCCGAACCGCCCAGGCTCGCCGAGGAGCTGCACATCTACGGCAAGCCGCGCGTGTGGCTGGCGCTGGGCACGATCGCGCTGACCCAGGCCGCGATCTTCTGCACGTTCAGCTACCTCGCGCCGCTGCTCACCGAGTCGGCGGGCCTGCCAGCGGCCTGGGTGCCCGGGGTGCTGGCCCTGTTCGGGATCGGCGCGCTGGTCGGCATCAGCCTGGGCGGGCGCAGCGCCGACGCACGGCCAAGGCCCACGCTGCTGATCGGCATCGCGGCGACCCTGCTGGTGACGGCGCTGCTCGCGCTGGCGGCACACAGCCCGCTGCTGGTGGTGCCGCTGATCGCGCTGTTCGGCGTGGCGGGCTTCGGGGTCAACCCGGCGCTCAACGCCAGGGTGTTCGCGGCTTCCGGCGGGGCCAACAGCATGACCGGTGCGGCCAGCACGGCCGCGTTCAACGTGGGCAACACGGCGGGCCCGTGGCTGGGCGGACTGGCCATCGGCGGCGGGCTCGGCTACCCCTCGGTGGCCTGGGTCAGCGCGCTGCTCGGACTGCTCGCGCTGGGGAGCGTCGCGGTGACGAGCAAGCGCTCGGTGATACTTGCCTCGTGAACAGCATCGAACTGCCCGCCGACGCGGAGCTGCCGAGCAGGCACCCCAAGGCACCCGCGCCAGGCACCGAACTGCCCGTGCACTACCAGCGCTGCTTCGGCTGCGGGGACGTGGACGCCGGGCTGCACCTGAAGATCCGCGCGGGTGAGGGCCTGACGGTGACCGGGCTGTTCCAGGTCACCGAGCACCACCAGGGCGCACCGGGCCTGGCGCACGGCGGGCTGCTGGCGGCCGCGTTCGACGAGACCCTGGGCTCGCTGAACTGGCTGCTGCACACGACCACGGTGACCGGGCGGCTGGAGACCGACTTCCGCCGCCCGGTGCCGGTCGACTCCACCCTGCACATCCTGGCGAAGGTGGACGGGCTGGCCGGGCGCAAGCTCTACGTCAGCGCCGAGGGCAGGCTCAACGCGGTGGACGGGCCGCTGGCGCTGACCGCGCGCGGGCTGTTCGTCAAGGTCGGCATCGAGCACTTCGTCAAGCACGGCAGGCCGCAGGACATCGCCGAGGCCGTGGACGAACGCGGCTTCGAGGTCAACCCGTAGGGGCCCGCACCTCACGCGAGAGCGCCACGAGCCGGGACACCGCGCGCAGGTACTTCTTGCGGTACCCGCCGCGCAGCATCTCCTCGGTGAACAGCTCGGACAGCCGCTGCCCGGACACCGCCACCGGCACTGCCCGGTCGTAGAGCCGGTCGGCGAAGGCCACCAGCCGCAGCGCCACGTCCTGGTCCGGGGCCTGGTGCACGCCCCTGAGGTGCACGGCGGCCACGTCGGTGACCAGGCGGCCGTACTTGGACGGGTGCAGCTTCGCCAGGTGGGCACACAGCGCGTCGAACTCGTCCAGGGTCGCGCCCGGCGTGGCCTCGGCGCTGGCCAGCAGTTGCTCCTCCGACATCGGGTCGGGGGCCTCGGGCAGCCCGCGGTGCCGGTAGTCGGGGCCGTCCACCCGGACCACCTCGAACCGCGCGGACAGGCTCTGGATCTCGCGCAGGAAGTCGTCGGCGGCGAACCGCCCCTCCCCCAGCTTGTCCGGCAGCGTGTTGGAGGTCGCGGCCACGAACACGCCCGCGGCCATCAGCTCCGACAGCAACCGGGTCACCAGCATCGTGTCGCCCGGGTCGTCCAGCTCGAACTCGTCAATGGCCAGCAGCCGGTGCTCCGACAGCCGCCGCACCGCCTCCGGGAAGCCCAGCGCACCGACCAGGTGGGTCAGCTCCACGAAGGTGCCGTACGCCTTGGGCCCGGGCACCGCGTGCCAGAGCGAGGCCAGCAGGTGGGTCTTGCCCACGCCGAACCCGCCGTCCAGGTACAGCCCCAGCTTGGTCTCGGTCGGCCTGCCGCCACCCAGTAGTGACCGCAACCACGTCCTGCCCCTGCCCGCCGCGGCGACCCGCTGCGCGAAGGCCTCACCGGCGCGCACGGCGGCGGCCTGGCTGGGCTCCTCGGGGTTGGGGAGGTAGCTGGCGAAGCTGACCTGCCCGAACCGGGGCGGCGGGGCCATCGCGTCGACCATCTCGTCTGCCCCGATCTGGGGATAGCGGTCGGCCAAACGCGGGGCGGTCATGCCCCGAGCCTAACGGCGTGCTGGGATAGCTCCGTGCAGAGGCTGTGGCCGTCAGGCGACGAGGACGTCACCGACGCGGTGCTGGAACGGATGTACGACTACCCGGCACCGCTGGACCGGCCGTGGGTCCAGGTCAACTTCGTGGCCAGCAGCGATGGCGCGGCCTCCGTGACCGGGGTGTCGGAGGGGCTGTCCAGCCCCGGGGACAAGCGGGTGTTCGCGCTGAGCCGGGACCTGGCCGACGTGGTGCTGGTCGGTGTGGGCACCGCCACAGTCGAGGGCTACCACGGGATCAAGCCCCGCGAGCTGCGCACCGAGCGCCGCGAACGGCTTGGTCTGAGCCCGATCCCGCCGATCGCCGTGGTCAGCGCGCGCTGCTCGGTGGACCCCGGCTCGCCCCTGCTCACCGACACGCTCGTGCCCCCGCTGGTGGTGACCTGCGCGGCGGCGCCAGCGCGGCGGCGCGAGGCGCTGGCCGAGGCGGGTGCGGACGTGGTCGTCGCCGGGCAGCAGGAGGTGGACCTGCGCGCCGCACTGTCCGAACTGGACGCTCGTGGGCTGCGCCGGGTCAGCTGCGAGGGCGGCCCCCGGCTGTTCGGCTCGCTGGTCGCCGAGGACCTGGTCGACCAGCTGTGCCTGACCGTGTCCCCGCTGCTGGCGGGCGGCGACGCCCCGCGCGTGGCGCACGGCCTGCTGCCCGAGGTGCCCCGCGTGCTGGAGCTGGCCTCGGTGCTGCACGAGGAGGGCTTCCTGATGCTGCGCTACCGCCGGGCGCGGTGACACCGGTGCCCGCCCAGACCAGGTCCGACCTCGAGCTGATGAGCTCGGCGGCCGGGGGTGACCTGGCGGCCTTCGACGAGCTGGTGCGCAGGCACACCACCCGCATGTACCGGGTGGCCCTGCGCATCGTGGCCGACCCGGTGGAGGCCGAGGACGTGGTGCAGGACTCCTGGGTGTCGGCCTGGCGCGCGCTGTCCGGGTTCCGCGGCGAGTCCGCGCCGACCACCTGGCTGTACCGGGTGGTGACCAACGCCGCGCTGCTACATCTGCGGCGGCGCAAGCAGACCGTGCCGCTGGACACCGTGCTGGAGGACACCAACTCGCGGCTGCTGGCCGACACCCGGGTGGGGCCGGAGGGCGAGGCGCTGCGCGGCGAGCAGGTGGACGCCGTGCTGCGGGCCATCGCCACGCTGGAGCCGTCCCAGCGGGTGCCACTGGTGCTGCGCGAACTGGAGGGGATGAGCTACGAGGAGGTCGCCGCCGTCTTGGACATCGGGGTACCCGCCTTGCGCTCACGGCTGCACCGGGCGAGGGTGGCTCTGCTCGCGAAGCTGAAGGAGCTGCGGTGACCATGGATGGCGGTGAGCGGGTGCTGCCCTGCGGCCACCAGGTCGGCGAGCTGCTGGAACTGGTGAGCGACCCGGCGGCTGCCCCTGGTGGGCTGGCGGCGCACGCGCGGACCTGCCCGCACTGCCAGGCCGAGCTGCCCGAGCTGCGGGCCCGCTGGGAGCTGGTGCGGCAGGCGGCCCAGGCCCCGGTACTGACTCCGCCTGGGCTGGTGGACCGGGTGCTGGCCTCGGTGCGCGGGCTGCGCGGCCAGATCGCGGCCGAGCCGGTGGAGGTGGACCAGGAACGCGGCAAGCTGAGGATCTCTCAGCGCACCGTGCTGATCCTCGCGCGCAGGCTGGCCGGGGACTTCGCCTCGGCGCACGGCTCGGTGCACGTACGCGCCGTGGCCGGGGACGAGGAGGGGTTGCAGGTGCTGGTGGCGGTGCGCTTCGGCGTGCCGGTCGGCGAGCTGGCCGACCAGCTGCGCACGCACCTGCGGCAGGGCCTGGCCCGCGAGCTGGGCGAGGGTGTGCCGCCGATCAGCGTGCACGTGGTGGACGTGCACCCAACTACTCCATTCGAGTGAACAGGCGAGACGTCCTCGTTCCTCGGGACATCTGAACCAGTGCACGGCCGCGAGACGAACCTGGCGGCGAACGTGCACAGGCAGGTCCCTTCGGAAGGAGTCCGTCCCATGGCGCAGACAGGCGCGACCAAGTCCGAGTCCACTGTGGACAACACTCCGGCCGTTCGCGCGGCGGGCTCGGCTCCCGCGCGGCTGGCCGACGAGAACACACTCGGCAAGACCACGATCGCCTCCTCGGTCGTGCAGAAGATCGCCAGCATGGCGGCGCGGGAGATCTCCGGGGTGTACGCGATGGGCGGCGGGGTCTCCCGCGCGTTCGGCGCCATCCGCGAGCGCATCCCCGGCGCGGGCACGGTCAGCACCTCGGGTGTGGCCGTGGAGGTCGGCGAGAAGCAGGCCGCGATCGACCTGGACATCGTGGTCGAGTACGGCGCGGGCATCGTGGAGCTGGCGCGTGCGGTGCGCCGCAACGTGATCACCGCGGTGGAGCGCATGACCGGCCTGGAGGTCATCGAGGTCAACATCGCGGTCAACGACATCCACCTGCCCGAGGACAACGAGGAGCCCACCGAGCAGACCTCCCGGGTCGAGTGAGGTGGCCGAGCTGGCGGAGCTGATCGCGCAGGCGGTGCTGGCGCACCCCGCCGTGCACCGCCTGGACGGCGGGGAGTTCGGCGTGGTGGCCTCGCCGCTGCCCGGCCGCAGGGTCCTCGGTGTGCTCGCCGAGGGACCCGGCTCCCCCGTCGAGATCGCCGTGGTGCTGCTGCTGGGCCACCCCATCCCCGAGGTGGTCGAGCAGCTGCGCGAGCGGGTCAAGGCAGTAGCGGGCACAGTTCCCGTGGACATCACCGTCGCCGACCTCGTGGTGGCGGAACCAGCCTGACCGGCGGCGGGGGCACTGGTGGTTCGTCGGGGGACCACCAGGCCCCGCCCCCCGGTCCGGCACACGAACAGGAGACTCGCACGTGAACGGATCCCAGATCGGTCTGCTCGCCGGGCTGGTGCTCGGCCTGGCCGCCTCATTCAGCTTCGTGGCCTTCCTGGTCACCGCGGCCGTGGGCATCATCGGCTTCGTCGTCGGCCGCGTGCTCGACGGCGAGATCGACCTCGGCGACGTGCTCGGCAGGGGCCGGGACAAGTGAGCGCGGGCGATCCGGAGGAGCGCGGCTCGCTGCGGATCGACCCGAGCGTGGTCCGCAAGCTGGCCGAGCACGCCGCCGACCTGGCCCCGGGCACCGCCCGCGCGGGCAGGCGGGGCGCCAGCGCCAAGGTGTCGGGCAGCGGCAACGAGGTCGACCTGCGGCTGGAACTGGGCCTGAGCTACCCCGCCCAGGTGCGCGAGACCGTCGCCGCGGTCCGCGAGCAGGTCAGCGGCGAGGTGCAGCGCCTGACCGGCTACCGGGTCCGCTCGGTGGACGTCGTGGTCTCCGCGCTGCTGGCGGCCCCCATCAGTCGAAACCGAGTGGAGTGAGCCGGTGCGAGTACTCGTCCGCCTGCTGTCCTGCCTGCTCGGCCTGGCAATCGCCGCCGTGGGCGGGCTGCTGGCCACCGAGGTCACCTGGTGGTGGGTCCAGCCGGGCTCGCCGCCGCTGCTGGTGCCCTGGCACGAGTGGCTGCGCCTGCTGGGCACGCTGAACTGGGCCAGCCTGCCGGTACGGATCACCGCCTGGTCGGTGGCCGCCGCCGGGCTGCTGCTGGTGCTGTTCGCCGCCGCGGCCCGTCGCCGCGACGTGCGGCTCAACGCGCCCGCCCCGGAGATCACCGTGACCACCTCCCCGCGCTCGCTGGCCCGCACCGTGGGCAACAGCGTGCGCGCCGCGGAGGGCGTCACCGGCGCCTCGGTCACCGCGAGCCGCCGCAGGGTGCGCGTGCGGGCCACCAGCGCGCTCAAGACAGAGGACCAACTGCGGCCCCGGCTGACCGAACTGGCCCGCGAGGTGGTCGGCGCCCTGCCGCTGCCCCACACGCCCAGCGTCTCCGTGGTCGTCGACTCACCGAGGGATCGCCGATGAGCGAGCTTGCGAGCGAATCAACCAGCACAGTGCCCACGCGAAGCGCAGCGCCGAGCGCCAGCGAGGTGCGGCGATGAGCAAGCTCTCCGACGCCGCTCGTGCTCGGTCTTACCGGCTGGAGCGTGGCCTGACCGGTACCATCGGCGTGCTCGCCCTGCTCGCCGGTGCCGCGGCGGTTGTCGTCGGCATGGGACTGCTCGGTGAGTTCCGCGCGCAGCGGCCCGTCGCCGACCCCATCGCCCTGGACTTCCTGCGCCAGTACCCGGAGGTCACCAAGGGCGTGGCCATCGCGCTCGGCGTGCTGCTGTTCGTGCTCGGGCTGCGCTGGGCCTTCCGCTCGCTGCGCGTGGAACTGCGCCCCGACCTGGTGCTCGACCGCACCGCGGGCAACGGGCTGCGGGTGGTCTCCGGCGCCGTGGCCGAGGCGGTCCGCTCCGACGCCGAGGGCATCGACGGGGTCGCCAAGGCCCGGGTCCGCCTGGTCGGCGACGAGCAGCACCCCGCCCTGCGCATCCGGCTCTCACTGACCGACGGCGCCGAGGTGCGGGCCGTCTGGCAGGAGCTGGACAAGGTGCTGGGCAACGCCAAGTCCTGCCTGGGCGTGACGGAACTGCCCACCGCGGTGCACCTGGAATTGGCAACAGTCGAGCGCCAACGCGTCCAGTAGCGCAAGATGGGCGCGTGGCGCTCCCGGTGACCCCTCCCGTCCAGCCGATGCTGGCCTCGCCCGTCGACGGCGTGCCCGAAGGCGCGGACCTGATGTTCGAGCCCAAGTGGGACGGCTTCCGCTGCCTGGTCTTCCGCGACGGCGATGAGGTCGTGCTCCAGTCGCGCAGCGGCAAGCCGCTCAACCGGTACTTCCCCGAGGCCGAGGAGTACGTCCGCGCCGAGTGCCCCGACCGGGTGGTGCTGGACGGGGAGCTGGTCGTGGACCGCGACGGTCGCCTGGACTGGGACGCACTCGGTGAGCGGGTGCACCCCGCCGCCAGCCGGGTGCGCAAGCTCGCCGCCGAGAACCCGTCCCGGTTCATCGCCTTCGACCTGCTCGCCAGCGGGGACCGCTCGCTGCTCGACGAGCCGGGCCGGGTGCGCAGGCAGGCGCTGGTCGAACTGGTCGGCGCCGGTGAGCGGGTGCACCGCACGCCGTCCACACAGGACCCGGCCGTGGCCCGCGAGTGGTTCACCCTGTTCGAGGGCGCCGGTCTGGACGGGATCATCGGCAAGCCCCTGGACGGGCCGTACACCCCGAACAAGCGGACCATGGTCAAGGTCAAGCACAGCAGGACCGCCGACTGCGTGGTGGCGGGTCTGCGCTGGCACACCAACACCGAGCCCGGCACCGCCGTGGGCTCGCTGCTGCTGGGGCTGATCGACGCCAACGGGGTCATGCACCACGCCGGGGTGGTCGGCTCGTTCACCGCCGCGCGGCGCCGCGAGCTCGCCGAGGAGTTCAGCCCGCTGCTGGACCGCGGCGAGCTCGACCACCCGTGGCTCGGCGACCAGGCGGGCGACGGCCGCCGACTGCCCGGCGCCGTGAACCGCTGGCGCAGCGCCGAGGCCACGTGGCTGCCGCTGCGCCGCGAGCGGGTCGTCGAGGTGGCCTACGACCACACCGAGGGCGCCAACCCCGCACCCCGGTTCCGGCACACCACGCAGTTCGTCCGCTGGCGCCCCGACCGCGACCCGGACTCGTGCCGCTACGACCAGCTCGACGAGCCCACCCGCTTCGACCTCGGCGCCATCCTCACCGGCGAGGTCCGCTAACCCCCACCCCGCCGAGTCCCGCCCACCCGTCGGCGAGTCCCGCCCAGCGGAGCACGAATCCCGCCGTGCGGAGCGCGGGCCCAACCACTGGACGCCCCGGTCTCGCTCACGCCAGCGCGAGTCCCGCCCAGCGGAGCACGAGTCCCGGTCACCCGTCGGCGAGTCCCGCCTAGCCTCACGCGAATCCCGCTGTCGCGCGGGTGAGTCCCGCCTCGGGGAGCGTGGTTGCCGCCCCTGGCCTCAGCCCCGCTCTGTGCTGCGCGGGTACCGCAGGAATCCTCGCACTCCATCTCAAAATCCACTTTGAGTTTTTGTTGAGTTCTCGGCAGCACGCTGGCCCCAGTCGGCACAACCAGGCGCACCGCGGTGTGCCCTCGTGCTGCCCGATTCACAGACTCTTGAGGGGTACAGATGACTGCCTTGTGCAGTGTCGTGGTCCTGACCGCGCTGACCGGCGTTGTCACGGGAGGCGCCGCATTGCCCACAGCCGCGGCAGCACCACTGGCCGCGGCCGGACACCGGATCGGCGTACTGCGGGACGGTGCGGTGAAGGTCAAGGAAGGTGGCCTGGACGCGGGTTGGACGGTGCAGGAGCGCGGAGCAACGAAGTTCCAGATCGACGGTGACCGGATCGGCGCGCTGCTCAGCGACGGCAGGTTGGAGGTCAAGGCGGGCGGACTGGACGCCCCCTGGGTCGTGGTGGAGGACCACGTGGCCGACTTCAGCCTGTCCGGGACCCGGATCGGCGCGCTGCGCACCGACGGCACCGCCGAGGTCAAGGACGGCGGGCTGGACGCCACCTGGACTCCCGAGGACGACCACATCAGGCAACTGGCCGTGGCGGGCGCGCGGATCGCGGTGCTGCGCGAGAACGGGGACCTCAAGGTCAAGGACGGCGCACTGGACTCGCAGTGGGTGCTGCAGGAGGACCACGTCGTGCAGATCGCCCTGTCCGAGGACCGGATCGGCGCGGTGCGCGACACCGGCCGCGCCGAGGTCAAGGAGGGCGGCCTGGACACGCCCTGGGCGCAGGAGGAGGACAACGTCACGCAGTTGGCGCTGTGGGGACGCCGGATCGGCGCGGTACGCACCGACGGCACGGCCGAGGTGAAGGAAGGGGGGTTGGACGCGCCCTGGGTCGTGGAGGACCTCGGCACGAAGCAGATCGTGCTGGCGGGTGACCGGATCGGCACGCTGCACGGTGACGGCACCGCGTACGTGAAGGAAGGCGGCCTGGACGCCCGCTGGCAGTTGGAGGATGACACCGTCACCACGCTGCGGCTCGCCTCCGCGACCCCCTCGGGCGGCGGCTCCCAGGTGAGCATGGCCGACATCGCCGCGATCTACGGCAACGCGTACGCCACCGACATCGTCCGGGCGGGGCTGCCCAGCCTGAACACGGAGATGGCCGCGGGCGGAATCACCACCCCGGCGCGCAAGGCAGCCTTCCTGGCCACCCTCAAGCACGAGAGCGGATTCGTCTACAGCGCAGGAGAAGCGGGCCAGACCGCCCAGTACCGGGGTCGCGGTTTCATTCAGATCACCGGCAGCGCCAACTACGGATCGGCGGGGCGGTACTTCGGGCACGACTTCCTCAACTCGCCGGGGGACGCGGCCAGCCTGCAGTGGAGCGCACCGCTCGCGCGCTGGTACTGGACGGTCGCCCGCAACATCAACCCGATGGCCGACCGCCTGGACATGGGCGCTGTCGACGGCGCCATCGGCTACTCGACCAGTCTCGACCCCGGCGAGGCGCAGCGCCGCTGCGACGACTTCAAGAAGGCCCTCGCCTACTACAACGGCTCGCTGCCCGGCGGAATCCGCTGCGACCGCCACTGACCTTCTAGGAGAAAACCCATGTCTCACAAGCAGATCAGCCGTGCTCTCGGCGCGCTGACCAGCGCAGGTGTGCTCGCGGGCGCACTGTCCACGATCCTCGCGCTACCCGCGCAGGCGGCCACGGTGACCGACATCGTGAACCTGGCCAGAGCCAACCTCGGCAAGCACAACTGCGACATCAACAGCCTGGGCGGCAGGGGCTTCAACGGCAGCTGCACCCCCGAGGAGTGGTGCGCGGACTTCGCCAAGTGGGTGTGGCAGAACGAGGGTGCCCAGGTCGACGGGCTCACCGCGGCGGCCGGTTCCTTCTACACCTACGGTCAGCGCAAGGGAACTCTGCACACCGATGGCGGCTACCGCCCGCAGCCGGGCGACGCCGTGGTCTACAACTACGCCGGTAGCGGCTACGCCGATCACGTCGGTCTGGTCACCGAGGTGCGCGGCGACGGGTCCATCCAGGTCATCAACGGCAACTTCAACGGCACCACCGCCAGCAACTCCATGGTCGCCTACTCCTCCGGCACCGGCCGGGTCGGCGCCTCCATCGCCGGTCAGACCATCAGCGGCTTCACCAGCCCGGTCGGGGTGGGCAGTGTGCCCCGGCGCGTGGGCGTGCTCCGCAACGGGGACGTGAAGGTCAAGGAGGGCAACCTCGACAGCGCCTGGACCACGCAGGAGACCCTGGGCACCAAGTTCAAGGTCGATGGCAACCGGATCGCCGCCCTCCGCACGAACGGCGTGCTCGCCGTCAAGGAGGGCGGCCTGGACACGCCGTGGCGGATCGTCGAGGAGCACGTCACCGACTTCAGCCTGTCCGGTGGCCGGATCGGCGCACTGAGGTCCGACGGCACCGCCGAGGTGAAGGAGGGCCTGGACAGCGCCTGGGTCATGGAGGACGACGCCGTCAAGCAGATCGCGGTGTCGAGCAACCGGGTCGCCGTGCTGCGCGCCGACGGCACCGTCAAGGTGAAGGAGGGCGGGCTGGACGCGACCTGGAAGCACGTGGAGGACCGCGGCGTGCAGATCGCACTGACCAACAGCCGCGTCGGCGTGATCACCGACAGCGGCCGGGCCGAGGTCAAGGGCGGCAACCTGGACGCGCCCTGGTTCGCCGAGGAGGACAACGCGGTGCAACTGGAACTGTCCAGCAACCGGATCGGCGTGCTGCGCAAGGACGGGGTCTTCCGGGTCAAGGACGGTGCGCTGGAATCCCTGTGGACCACCGTGGACGACCACGGCAGGCAGATCGCCCTCGGCGGCAGCCGGATCGGCGTGGTGCGGACCGACGGCACGGTATGGGTGAAGGAAGGCGGGCTGGACGCGACCTGGCAGCAGGTCGACGACAACTGCACCGAGGTGGAGCTGACCCAGGAGTGAGCTGAGAACTCTCCGGGCGGCGGGGGCTACCCCGCCGCCCGGACTCGTGCTCAGGCGGCGTGGCCAAGTTCGACGAGCAGGGTGCCCGCCTGGTGGCGGGCCTGGTTGAGGGCCTCGATGTTGGCTTCGAGGTCACCGAGCGGGCCGCCGACGAAGAATGGGCTGAACCGTGCGGGGTCCACGCGCAGTTCGGTGAAGTCGGGGTCCTGCTCGGCTGCCTCCTGGATCAGCTCCTCGACCAGGGTGAAGTCCGCACGCTGGGCGTCCAGCAGCGCGGACATGGTGGTGGGTCGCAACAGGGCCAGTTCGAGGTGCTCGGCGGCGAGGTCGAGGCGGTGGGCGGCAATCGGGTCCTCGTGCAGGGCCATCCGAGCTGCCCTCACAGCCGTCAGCAACTGTGCGTCGTCCAGGGACAGCCAGCGCACCTGGTTGGCGGGGGTCCGGTCCACTCCATCAGGCTACGCGGATCACGTACCGTTCCGGGGTGACCTCGCCTGGCGCTCCGGGTGGGCGGATTGGTACAAAAGGATCAAGCAAAGTTCGGATCCGGTTGGTAAGGGGGTGAGCGTGATCCACCCCCTGCGCACGTCCGTGGACTCCCGCGCCAGGACCGAGGCCTGCCTCATGGACTGCCTGGTGGCCCTCACCTGGCTGCTCGCGCTCAGCGGGGTCGCGCTCGGCCTGCGGTCCCTGGGCCTGTCGGGGCTCAACGCCACCCAGGACGAGCTGACCGTGGACGCCATCACGCTGGTGGTCGGGCTGGGACCGGTGGCGGCCTACCTGATCCTGTGCGAGACCGGGCAGTTGCAAGCGTCCTGGGGCAAGCGCCGGGTCGGGCTGCGCGTGGTGCGCGCGGACGGCAGCCGCGCGGGTCTGCCCCGGCTCGTGCTGCGCACCGTGGTCAAGCTGCTGCCCTGGTACCTGGCGCACTGGGGCCTGAGCAGGCTCTGGCTCAACTTCGTGCCCGCCCAGTGGGCGACCACCTGTCTGGCCGCGGTGTACCTGCTAGTGCCGATCACCATCGGCCTGGCCCTGGTGCACCCCCAGCGCCGCGCACTGCACGACTGGCTGGCGGGCACCAAGGTCATCACCGCGGACTGACCGGCCGTCGCGCCAGCCCCACCGGAGCGGCTCTGTCCACTGAGGCGAATACCTCGCGCTCGCACCGCTCGGGACACAGCCGTCCCCCGGGCGGGACTCGCGCTCACCAGGGCGGGACTCGCGCCCGCCAGACCGGGACTCGCCACCCCCTAGGCGGGACTCACGCCCGCAGGGTCGGAACTCGCGCCCCCAGCCCAGCACTCTGGCCCCGCTGACCGGGACTCGGCCACCTCAACGCGGGACTCGCGCTGCCCAGGGCGGGACTCACGCTCCGTGGGGTGGGGTTCGCTGGTCTGCGACCAGCGAACCCCACGGGTAGGTCGCCTGCGCGCATGCGGTGTGCGGTCACCTCGTCCAGGGTTACTTGATGCCAGCGGAGTCCATGCCGCGCAGCTCCTTCTTCAGGTCGGCGATCTCGTCACGAATCCGACCGGCCAGCTCGAACTGCAGGTCACGGGCGGCGGCCATCATCTGGTCGGTCAGCTGCTGCACCAGGTCGGCCAGCTCGGCGCGCGGCATGGACTTGACGTCCTTGTCGGACAGCACGCCCGAGGAGGCCCGCCCGCCCGCCTCGCCGGTGGGCTTCTTGCCGCGCGAGGTGTTGCGGCCCGAACCGCCGACCGGCACGGCGTCCTCGTCCTCGGCCTCGGTGTAGACCTGGTCGAGGATGTCGGCGATCTTCTTGCGCAGCGGGGTGGGATCGATGCCGTTGGCCGTGTTGTAGGCGACCTGCTTCTCGCGTCGGCGGTTGGTCTCCTCGATCGCGTCCCGCATGGAGGCGGTGATCGTGTCGGCGTACATGTGCACCTCGCCGGAGACGTTGCGGGCGGCACGGCCGATCGTCTGGATCAGCGAGGTGGTGGAGCGCAGGAAGCCCTCCTTGTCGGCGTCCAGGATCGCCACCAGCGACACCTCGGGCAGGTCGAGGCCCTCGCGCAGCAGGTTGATGCCGACCAGCACGTCGTAGTCGCCCAGCCGCAGCTGGCGCAGCAGCTCCACGCGGCGCAGGGTGTCCACCTCGGAGTGCAGGTAGCGCACCCGGATGTCCAGTTCCAGCAGGTAGTCGGTGAGGTCCTCGGCCATCTTCTTGGTCAGCGTGGTGACCAGCACCCGCTCGTCCCGTTCGGCGCGGACCCGGATCTCGTGCACCAGGTCGTCGATCTGCCCCTCGGTCGGCTTGACCACCACCTCGGGGTCGATCAGGCCGGTGGGCCGGATGACCTGCTCCACGAACTCCCCGCCCGACTGGCCCATCTCGTACGGGCCCGGCGTGGCCGACAGGTACACCGACTGGCCGATGCGGTCCTGGAACTCCTCCCAGGTCAGCGGCCGGTTGTCCAGGGCGCTGGGCAGCCGGAACCCGTGCTCGACCAGGTTGCGCTTGCGGGAGGCGTCCCCCTCGTACATGCCGCCGATCTGCGGCACCGTCACGTGCGACTCGTCGATGACCAGCAGGAAGTCCTCGGGGAAGTAGTCGATCAGCGTGGCGGGCGCGGACCCGGCCTCGCGCCCGTCGATGTGCCGCGAGTAGTTCTCGATGCCCGAGCAGAACCCGACCTGGCGCATCATCTCGATGTCGTAACTGGTGCGCATGCGCAGCCGCTGGGCCTCCAGCAGCTTGCCCTGCTTCTCCATGCGCTCCAACGTGTCCGACAGCTCCGCCTCGATGTCGGCGATGGCCCGCTCCATGCGCTCGGGCCCGGCCACGTAGTGGGTGGCCGGGAAGATGCGCAGCTCCTGCACCTCGCGCACGATCTCCCCGGTGAGCGGGTGCAGGTAGTACAGCCGATCCACCTCGTCGCCGAAGAACTCCACCCGCACCGCGAGCTCCTCGTAGGCGGGGATGATCTCCACGGTGTCCCCGCGCACCCGGAACGTGCCGCGGGCGAAGGCGATGTCGTTGCGGGTGTACTGCACGTCCACCAGCGCACGCAGCAGCATGTCGCGCTCGATCTCCCCGCCGACCTTGAGCTCGATCGAGCGGTCCAGGTAGGACTGCGGGGTGCCCAGGCCGTAGATGCAGGACACCGAGGCCACCACGATGGTGTCCCGCCGGGTGAGCAGGCTCATCGTGGCCTTGTGCCGCAGCCGCTCCACGTCCTCGTTGATCGAGGAGTCCTTCTCGATGTAGGTGTCGGTCTGCGGGATGTACGCCTCGGGCTGGTAGTAGTCGTAGTAGCTGACGAAGTACTCCACGGCGTTGTCCGGGAAGAACCCGCGCAGCTCGTTGGCCAGCTGGGCGGCCAGGGTCTTGTTCGGCGCCATCACCAGCGTGGGCCGCTGCAACTTCTCCACCAGCCAGGCCGTGGTGGCCGACTTGCCGGTACCGGTGGCACCCAGCAGCACCACGTCCGGTTCGCCCGCGCGCAGCCTGCGTTCCAGCTCGGCGATGGCCGCGGGCTGGTCCCCGGAGGGCTGGTAGTCCGAGACCACGCGGAAGCGGCCGTCGGCGCGGGGGATGTCGCTGACGGGGCGGAACTGGGAGCTCGCGATGACCGGTGTGTCTGCCACGCCCCCCAGAGTAGGACGGGGTACCGACAAGTGGCCGCGCTACGCCGGTTGCCAGGGCGTCACCGCAGGTCAGGGCCACTCAGAGTCACCTGCGTGCCGCAAGAAATGACTCAGTCGGAGGATCCCGAACGGACCCGTGTGCGCCGAGTATTTCGACATGACCGTTCAGCTGCCCGTGCAGGACCGCGGCCAGCGTGCGGAGGGTGTCGCGATGGCGGCCCACCCGCACCCGCCCAAGGTCGAGGTGTTCGACCTGGCCGCGCGGACCAACACCGATCCCAAGGGCCACGTGCGCCAGGTCGAGGTCTACCGGCTGCGCGGGGACGCGCTCTACATGTCCCGGCCGGTGGTGGGCCACCCGCAACTGAGCCACTTCGAGTCCTGGCTGCTGCCCGCGCACGGCCTGCGCGTGACCAGGCAGTCCTGGACCGAGGGCAACGAACGGGACTACGAGTTCTACGTGGACGTGGTGGACGTCGAGCCGGGCCAGGACCGCTGGCGCACCACGGACCTGTACCTGGACCTGCTGGTGCGCACCGGCCGGGGCGTGCAGGTGCTGGACGTGGACGAGCTGCTGGAGGCGGTTGACGCGGGCCTACTCGGCCGGGACGCCGCCGAACGGGCGCTGGCGATCACCTACCGGGCGGTCGGCGGTATCGCCGCGCACGGTTACGACATTCAGCGGTGGCTGGCCGAGGAGGGCGTGCCGCTGGACTGGCGAACCGATTCAGGCTCTACGCGATGAGCGCACGGAGCATCAAGAGCCATCTGGTTGAACTACCCCCTCGCAACCCGATCGGTATCGGAAGAATCACAACACGTGATGTAACGAATCGACCCGGACGGTCACCACACGAACACCTACGGCTACCCTCGGGTCGCGTGGGAACGGTCATCACTCCGCAGCTGGTAGACGTAGTCGACACCTTCACGGCGGTGCGCAGCTACTCGTCAGGCGTGACTCGGCACCTGACGACCTGCCAGGTCGAACGCTGGGGCCTGCGCATGGAGTGCCCCACACCCGAAGATCCGTTCGCGGACAGCGAGGTCACCTGGCTGATCCCGGACCTGGGTCTGCGGCTGACCCACCAGCGGCCGCGCTCCCGGCACGGCAGGGTCGCCCCGTCCACCCTCACGGCGGTCCACGTGCAGCGTGACACCCGCTCGTGGCGCACCACCGACCTGCTGCTGGGACTGGCGGTTCCCGGCGGCACGACGGCCAGGATCGTGCGCTCCGAGGAGTTCGCCGCCGCCGTGGCCGGCCGGGTGCTCCGCCCCGGGGACGCCGACCTGGCGCTGCGCACGGTGCACCGCACGCTGGAGGAGATCAGCCACTTCCGGCACGACGTCAACGCCTGGCTCAACCACCTGGACATCTACGACGTCTGGCCGCCCCTGTAAGGACTTCCTTGCCCGTCGCGCGTCACGGGCAACGCCGCAGTGGTCGTCCCCGCCCGGCCACGACCGCGGCTCAGCCAGGCGGGGACCAGCTTGCCCCCTCGGCCCACGCCCCAGCTCGGGCGTGGGCCTTGGCGAACCAGGGGTCCTTCGCGTCCCCGTACTCCGCGATCGACTCGCACCGCGCGGCCAGCTCCCGCTTGACCGACTCGTACTCGGCCCTGGCGGCCGGGTCGGCGCGCAGCCAGGCCGGGAACAGCAGGGCGAAGCGCCAGCCCGGTGAGCCCGCGACCCGCAGGTGCAGGTTCACCCACCGGCCCGGGTCGGCACCGCAGTGCGTGCGCTTGAGCCAGTCGCCGGGATCTTCCCCGTCCTTCGGGGTGTCCTGCACCAGCCCGGGCACCACCGGGAAGCCCGCCTGCCCGAGTTGGGCGGCCAGCGCGTCGGCCTCGGCCAGCGACTCGACCGTCAGCTGGAGGTCCAGCACGTCCTTGGCGGCCAGCCCCGGCACGGAGGTGGAGCCGATGTGGTCCACCCGCTTGCCGGTGGCCAGCCCGATCCGGGCGGCGACCCGGGCGGCCTGCTCGGGCCAGCTCGGGTCGTAGGGCACCAGCTCGGGCGCGCCACGCGGGCTGTACCGGCCCAGCCGCACGTTGGCCTCGTAGGGCAGCAGGCGGGCGGCCCACAGCTCGTCCACGGCGGCCAGCACCTGTTCGGGCGTGCCGCTGTTGTCCAGCCACACGTCGGCGGCGGCCCTGCGCTGCTCGGGCGTGGCCTGGGCGGCGATGCGGGCCCGCGCGTCGGCCTCGGCCATGCCGCGCGCGGTGGTCAGCCGGTGGACCCGCTGCTCGACCTCGGCGTCGACCACGATCACCAGGTGGAAGGCGGGCGCCATGCCGTTCTCCACCAGCAGCGGGATGTCCTGCACCACGATGCCGTCCGCCGGCGCTGCGGCACTGAGCTGCACCGCGCGGTCGCGCACCCGGGGGTGGATGATCGCGTTCAGCCGGGCGCGGGCCTGGTCGTCACCGAAGACCCTGGCGGCCAGCGCGGGCCGGTCCAGCGCGCCCTCAGGGGTGAGCACCTGCTCGCCGAAGGCCTCGACCACCTCGGCCAGCCCGGAGGTGCCCGGTTCGACCACCTCGCGGGCGATCTTGTCGGAGTCGACCACCACGGCGCCCAGTTCGGCCAGCCTCGCGGCCACCGTGGACTTGCCCGCGCCGATCCCGCCTGTCAGCCCCACACGCAGCATGATCCGATTCTGTCAGCGTGGTGCGGGGCCGGTCGACTCGGTCAGGGCGCGGACCGCCAGCGCGGTCAGCGCGGGCCCCGCCTTGTCCTCCGCGAGCAGGTCCCTGCGCACGTCCACCACCACTGTGGACTTGCCGTGCGCCACGACCAGCGTGCGCGTGTCCTTCGCGGCCACCAGCGTGGCGTCCTCGGGGCCGACCTTGGTCGCCGCGGTGGCGTCCCCGGCCATCTTGGCCGCGTCCACGGTGGCCGCGACCCGTTCCCTGGCCGAGGCCTCGTCCCCGTAGGTGGCCACGCCGATCGACACCGGGGCGGCGGTCACCGGGTCGTTGGCGCCCACCCCGTAGTAGCAGTCCACCCGGCCGGTGCGGTTGATCTTCGGCACCGGCAGGCCCAGTACCCGGTTGGTGGTGCCGGCCAGTTCGCGGCCCAGCGCCTTCGTGACGTCCTCGGCGGCGGCCACGAGTGCGCAGTCGGTGGGCAGCGGGCGGTCGACCAGCCGGGCTGCGGGCGCCGCGGCCTTCGGTGCCAGGGGCTGGGCCGCCGGCGGTGTCGCACCGCCGCACGCGGTCACGGCGAACATCCCGACAAGCACCCCACCAGCGACAATCCGGATCACGACCGTGAAGGTAGCGCCCGCCCCCGGAACACGACGAGGGCCGCACGCCACCTGGGTGGCGTGCGGCCCTCGATCGTGTGAACTAGCTAGCTAGCGGCGACGCTCAGGCGCCACCGGACAGCTTCTCGCGGAGCGCGGCCAACTGCTCGTCGCTGGCCAGCGAGCCGCCGCCCTGGGCGGGCGCCTCGGTGGAGCCGGAGGAGTAGTTGGTCTCCCCCTGCGCCTCGGCGTCGGCCTCGGCGGCCTTGGCGATCTGCTTCATGTGGGCCTCGTAGCGCGTGTGGGCCTCGGCGTACTGCCGCTCCCACTCCTCGCGCTGCTTGTCGTAGCCCTCCTGCCAGTCCTGGGTCTCCGGGTCGAAGCCCTCGGGGTAGATGTAGTTCCCCTCGGCGTCGTACTCGGCGGCCATGCCGTACTGGGTCGGGTCGAACTCGGTCTCGGTCGTGAAGCCCTCGTTGGCCTGCTTCAGCGACAGCGAGATCCGGCGACGGTCCAGGTCGATGTCGATGACCTTGACCATGACGTCGTCGTTGACCTGGACGACCTGCTCCGGGATCTCCACGTGGCGCTCGGCCAGCTCGGAGATGTGGACCAGGCCCTCGATGCCCTCGTCCACGCGGACGAACGCACCGAACGGAACCAGCTTGGTGACCTTGCCCGGCACGATCTGGCCGATCGCGTGGGTCCGGGCGAACTGGCGCCACGGGTCCTCCTGCGTCGCCTTCAGCGACAGCGAGACCCGCTCGCGCTCCATGTCCACGTCGAGCACCTCGACGGTGACCTCCTGGCCGACCTCGACGACCTCGGAGGGGTGGTCGATGTGCTTCCAGGACAGCTCGGAGACGTGCACCAGGCCGTCGACGCCACCCAGGTCCACGAAGGCACCGAAGTTGACGATCGAGGACACGACGCCCTTGCGGACCTGGCCCTTCTGCAGCTGGTTGAGGAACTCGCTGCGGACCTCGGACTGGGTCTGCTCCAGCCAGGCGCGGCGGGACAGGACCACGTTGTTGCGGTTCTTGTCCAGCTCGATGATCTTCGCCTCGAGCTCGCGGCCCACGTAGGGCAGCAGGTCGCGCACGCGGCGCATCTCGACCAGGGAGGCCGGCAGGAAGCCGCGCAGCCCGATGTCGAGGATGAGACCACCCTTGACCACCTCGATGACGGTGCCCTTGACAGGCTCGTCCTTCTCCTTGAGGGCCTCGATGGTGCCCCACGCACGCTCGTACTGCGCGCGCTTCTTGGACAGGATCAGGCGGCCTTCCTTGTCCTCCTTCTGGAGGACCAGGGCCTCGACCTCGTCACCGACGCTGACGACCTCGGCGGGGTCAACGTCGTGCTTGATCGACAGCTCGCGCGAGGGGATGACACCCTCGGTCTTGTAGCCGATGTCGAGCAGGACCTCGTCCCGGTCGACCTTGACGATGGTGCCCTCAACGATGTCGCCGTCGTTGAAGTACTTGATCGTCTTGTCGATGGCGGCGAGGAAGTCCTCCTCCGTCCCGATATCGTTGATAGCGATCTGCTTCGGCGAGGTAGCAGCCGGGACAGTGGTGGTGTCGGTGGACATTAGGTGGGTTGCTCCGGTACGGATTGGATTGAGTGGCCTGAAGTTGTGTGCTGTGAGCTTTCGTGCGGTGCCCGAACTTCGAGGTGCCAGGCGGTACACCCCGGCAAGGCAACGCGAAACCTACTACGCGGCCAATATCGTACGCGGACCCGTGATGACCGGGCAAACCCGGTCCCCAGAAGGAGCAGTGTGAGCACGGAAGCGCGCTACGCCGGGGCCGAGGGCGCCCTCGGCACGACCGGCAGTGCCAAGCGCGGAGTGGGCCCCGCCGAGTCCCGGGCGGCGAGTATCGCCTGGTGGGACGCGGACGCCGACGACTACCAGTCCGAGCACGGGGACTTCCTCGGCCTCGCCGACATGGTGTGGTGCCCGGAGGGCCTGCGCGAGGCCGAGCTGGGGCTGCTCGGCGAGGTCGCGGGCCGGTCGGTGCTGGAGGTGGGCTGCGGCTCGGCCTCCTGCGGGCGCTGGCTGCGGGCCGCCGGGGCCGCCGCGGTCTCGCTGGACATCTCCGCGGGCATGTTGCGGCACGCCAGGGCGGGCAACGCCGAGACCGGCATCGCACTGCCCCTGGTCCAGGCCAGCGCGGACCAGCTGCCCTTCGCCGACGGCTCCTTCGACGCGGCCTGCTCGGCCTTCGGCGCCGTGCCCTTCGTCGCCGACGTGGGCACGGTGATGCGCGAGGTGGCCCGGGTGCTGCGGCCGGGCGGCCCGTGGGTGTTCGCCGTCACCCACCCGATGAGGTGGATCTTCCCGGACGACCCGGGCCCCACCGGGCTGACCGTCGTGCAGTCCTACTTCGACCGCACGCCCTACCTGGAGGTGGACGAGCAGGGCCGGGCCACCTACGTGGAGCACCACCGCACGCTGGGCGACTTCGTGCGGGCGATCACCGGGGCCGGGCTGGCGCTGGAGGACCTGGTCGAGCCGGAGTGGCCGCAGGGGCACACCCGCGAGTGGGGCCAGTGGAGCCCGCTGCGCGGCAGGCTGTTCCCCGGCACGGCGATCTTCCGCTGCCGCCGCCCGGCATGACCGTCACCGACCGACTGCTCTCGGCCCAGGCCGAGTGGTTCGCCTCGGTGGACCCGCAACTGCCCGATCCGGAGCACCCCGGCCCCGGCGAGGTGATCACGGCCGCGTTGCCGGACGGGCGCCGGGTGGCCGGGGTGGTCACCGAGTCGGTGGCGGGCCCCGGCACCGCGCACTCGCTGTGGTCGGCGCGGCGCACCTGGGAGCTGCACCCGCTGCTCGGCGACGCGGGGACCGCGGGCATGGACGCGCTGCTGCGGGCCTGGCGGCGCCACCTCGACGGGCTGGGCGCGCTCGACGGGGACACCGCCTGCGTGCTCACCTGGCCGAGCCGGGACGTGGCGGCCAGCAGGGCGCTGCTGGACCACGGCCTGCAACCGCTGACGGTGGTGGCCGTGCGCCCGGCGAACCCGGTGCCGCCGCGCCCGCTGAGCGTGCAGGTGCGCCGGGCGACCCCAGCCGACCTGGAGGTCGCGGTGCAGCTGGCCATGGCCGAGTTGCGCTACTCGGCGATGGTCGGCGCCGCCGTGCTGCGCCCGGACGCCGAGCAGCTCAAGCGAGTCATGCTCGCCGACCGGCTGATCCGTCCCGACGAGTTGTGGCTGGCCGAGCAGGACGGGGTCGCGCTGGCGCTGGCCGAGTGCGCCGTGGTGCCGGTGACCCCCTCGCTGGGCACCAGCAGGCACCTGCGGCCGGGTCTTTGGGGCTACGTGGGCTGCCTTTCCGTACTGCCCGGCGCCCGCCGCGGCGGCATCGGCCAGCAGCTGATGGCCGTGGTGCACGAGGTCGCGCTGCGGCACCGCGCCACGGCCCACTACCTGCACTACAACCCGGCGAACCCGCTCTCCTCGGTGTTCTGGCCCAGGCAGGGCTACCGGCCGCTGTGGACCCAGTGGGAGGTCCGGCCCGCCGCCGGGTTGCGGTAGCCCGTACGGCCTAGAGTTCGGATCACAGTGGTCGGAGTTGCACTGGTCGGTTGGTGTACGCAACTATTTGTACTGACCAGTCAGTTCAAGGAGGCTTGGTGGAGATCCACGCCCAGAGCGTCGGCGTCGACGGAGCACACGGCCCGTTGCTGCACCCGACCTCGCTGCGCGTGCGGGAGGGCGAGCTCGCACTGGTGGCCGGGGAGCCCGGCACCGGACACACCGCGTTCGCACTGGCCGTGTCCGGCCGGATGCGGCCCAGCGTCGGCACCGTGCACCTGGACGGTGCCGCGAACGACCCGGCGCTGCGCAGAGCGGTCGCGCTCGTCGACGCCCCGGAGGTGTCCGCGCCGGAGGACGCGCTCACGCTGGCCACGGTGGTCGGCGAGGAGCTGGCCATGGCCGGGCAGCCCGCGGGCCGCAAGGCGGTGTCGGACTGGCTGCTCGCCCACGACGCGCGCCAGCACCAGCGCACCCGGTTCGAGTCGGTGCCCGCCGAGCTGCGCACGGGGCTGCTCATCGAGTTGGCCGCCCAGCGCCCCGGCGTTCGCGTGCTGACCCTGGTGCTGCCCGACCGGCACGGGGCCGGTCCGCACACCTGGTGGTCGGCCGCCTGCCGACAGGCCGAGCGCGGGCTCGGCGTGGTGGTGCTGTGCTCGGAGACCTCGGCCCGGCTGCTGGACGTACCCGCCGCGCGGCTGGGCGTGCAGGAGCAGCCGCCGACCCTCGCTTTCGCTTCGCACCAGGAGGAAGAGCAGTGAACGAGCTCGCGAGTTCACCATTGAGCGCAGGGCCCGGGCGAAGCGCTGCGCCGAGCGTCAGCGAGGTGCGGCGATGAGTCCGCTACGCCTCGCGGCAAACGAACTGCGCCGGATCACGGCGGGACGACTGCCCAAGATCGCCGTACTGGCGCTGGTGCTGGTGCCGCTGCTGTACGGGGCGATGTACCTGTACGCGAACTGGGACCCGTACGGCAACCTCACCTCCCTGCCGGTGGCCCTGGTCGTGGACGACAAGGGCGCCGAGGTCAACGGCAAGCAGCTCAACGCGGGCAACGAGGTGGCCGACGAGCTGCTGCGCGAGCCAAAGTTCGACTGGCACCGGGTCAGTGACGCCGAGGCCGAGGCTGGGGTCCGCGACAACAAGTACACCTTCGCGCTGACCCTGCCCGAGGACTTCTCCCAGGCGCTGGCCTCCTCCGCGGACTTCAAGCCGCGCCAGGGCGTGCTGAAGCTGACCACCAACGACTCCAACAACTACGTGGCGCGGACCATCGCCGACAAGGTGGTGGAGACGGTGCGCGCCGCGGTGGCGACCAAGGTCGGCAGCAAGGCGGCCGACCAACTGCTGCTGGGCTTCTCCACGATCCGCGAGCAGACCGCGAAGGCCGCCGACGGGGCGACCCAGCTGGCCGACGGCATCGCCAAGGCCAACGACGGCGCGACCCAGCTGGCCAGTGGCAGCAGCGAGCTGTCCACCGGACAGCACAAGCTGCTCGACGGGGCGACCCAGTTGGCCTCCGGTCTGGACCAGCTCAAGAGCGGTACCGCCGAGCTGCCGGCCAAGTCCCAGCAGCTGGCCGACGGGGCGCAGCAGGTCGCCGACGGCAACGCCAAGGTGGCGGCGGGCGGCCAGGTGCTGGCCGGGGCCTCGCAGCAGTTCGTCAACGGGCTCAACGACCAGCGCAGCGCGATCTCGGCCAAGCTGCACGCGCTGGGCCTGACCGATGACCAGGTCAACCAGGCGCTGAGCGTGCTGGACCAGGCCCGCAAGCCGATCGACGACGCGAACGGCAAGGTGCAGGGCGTGTCCGGGCAGCTCAACCAGCTCGCCGACGGCTCGCGCAGGGTGGCCGCCGGTGCGGCGCAGCTGGCCGGGTCCGCACCCCAGCTGGCGGACGGCATCGCCAAGGCCGACGCCGGGGCCGTGCAGTTGCGCGACGGGGAGAAGACCGCGGTGGACGGCGGGGACAAGCTCGCCAGCGGTGCGGCCCAGCTCTCCACCGGCACCAAGAAGCTCGTGGACGGCAGCGTGCAGCTGCGCGACGGGCTCAACGCGGGCATCAACAAGATCCCCGACCCCAACGACCCGACCCGCACCGCCACCGCCAACACCATTGGCGACCCGGTGGCCGTGCAGACCCTGGGCCAGTCCACCGCTGGCACCTACGGGGCCGGGCTCGCCCCGTTCTTCCTCGGCCTGGCAACGTGGATCGGCGCGTTCGTGCTGTTCCTGCTGCTGCGCCCGCTGTCCCGCCGCGCGCTGGCCGCCAACCAGCACCCGCTCGTGGTGGCACTGGGCGGGTGGCTGCCCGCCGCGCTGTTGAGCGCGGCCCAGGTGGTGCTGCTGTTCGCGGTGGTCACCACGCTGGTCGGCGTGCACCCCGCCAACCCGCTGGGCACGCTCGGCTTCCTGGTCCTGACCGGGTTGGCGTTCACCGCCATGCTGCACGGCCTCAACGCGCTGCTCGGCGCCGTGGGCAAGTTCCTCGGCCTGGTGCTGCTGGTCCTCCAGCTGACCACCGCGGGCGGCACGTTCCCCTGGCAGACGATCCCGGCCCCGTTGCAGCCGCTGCACCTGGCGCTTCCGCTGGGCTACGTGGTCGACGGGATGCGGCACCTGTTGTACGGCGGCAGCCTGGACGGGATGGGCGCCGACATCGCTGTCATCGGCGGCTACCTCCTGGTGGGTCTGGCGCTGTCCACGTTGGCCGCGTACAAGCAAAGGGTGTGGACCGTGTCTCGCCTGAAGCCGGAACTGGTGCTGTGAAACCCCGCCCCGGTCGCACCACCGCGACCAAGCAGAAGCTGTTCGACGCCGCGCTGCGCCTGGTGGGCGAGCGTGGTGCGGCCGGGGTGACGGTGGACGAGATCGCCGCCGAGGCAGGTGTCGCCAAGGGCACCGTGTACTACAACTTCGGCAGCAAGGACGGCATGGTCGACGCCCTGCTGCGGCACGGGGTGCAGTTGCTGGCCACCCGGCTGCGCGCCGCCGAGGAGGTCGAGGACACCGCCGCCGCGCTGGAGGCGCTGGTCGACGGCGCGCTGGACTTCTTCGCCGAGTACCCGGCCTTCGCCCAGTTGCTGGTCAGCGAGATGTGGCGGACGCCCGGCCAGTGGCACGGCACGCTGAGCCTGTTGCGCGACGACATCGTGGCGATCGTCAAGCAGGTGGTGCAGCGCCGTGCCGACGTGGGCGCGCTGCCGCCCGAGGTCCAGGTCGGCACCGCCTCGGCGGCCCTGTTCGGCACCCTGCTCGTGGTGGCGCTGGACTGGCAGGTGTTCCAGCCGCAGCGCAGCAAGCAGGAGGTCCGCGAGTCGGTGATCCTGTTAGTCCGAGGGGTCAGCGAGCGCAACCCCAATGGGCCGGGTCATCAGCCCTGAGGGGCGCAACCGCCGTTCGGCGCTCGATCCTCGGACACACTGACTCCCGTGACTCCGACTTACGTGTTCGTACACGGATCAGGTGGTGGCGCCCGCTCCTGGTCGCGGATCCAGCAGGAGATGACGTTGCGCGGGCACCGCACGCTCGCGGTGGACCTGCCCGGGCGCGGTGCGGGGTTCTCCGCCGCGTACCACGTGCAGGACCTGGTGGCGTTCGCCGCCGAGCCCTCGGCCGCGGCTGAAGTCACCGCCGCGCAGATGATCGGGCACGTGGTGGACGTGGTACGCCGGGTTCGTGAGCACGGACCCGTCGTCCTCGTCGGCCACAGCTTCGGCGGGCTCGTCCTCACCGGTGTCGGCAACGCCGTTCCCGACCTGGTCGACCACCTCGTCTACATCGCCGCGCAGTGCCCCGTGGACCGGGCGCCCGGCGAATACCTCACCCGCCCCGAGTGGGCGAGCACCGACCTGATGCCCGCCACGGCGTCGATCATCCTGGGCAACCCGGCAGAGCTCGGCTTCATCCGGTTGAACTGGCGGGGCGCCGACCGGGCGACGATCGCGGCACTGAAGAACGCGATCGGCGCCGACCTCAGTGATCAGGAGTTCCTCGCGGCCATCGGCAGCTCGCAGCCCGACGAGGTGCTGTGGCAGAACGATCCGGAATGGGACCACCGGGCCGAGAAGGACACCTGGGGCCGGATCCCCCGCACGTTCGTCCGGCTGACCCAGGACAGGTCCATGCCGTTGGCGGCACAGAACCTCTACATCGCCGAGGCCGACGCGCTCACTCCGGCCAACCCGTTCGAGGTGCACTCCGTGGAGAGCAGCCACAGCGGTTTCCTCCGGCGCCCAGGTGCGGTCGTGGAGATCCTCAGCGGGATCGTCACGGGGTGAGGGGCGGCGGGTGACTACCCGCACCTGGGCGCCGCTGCGCCTGCTGGTGGGCGGCCTGCGCACCCGGCCCGTCAGCGGCTGAACCGCTGCACAGCGGGATTCGCGTGCCCCAGGGCGGGACTCGGGTGCAGGAGAGCGGGACTCGCGAGGGTT
Organism: Kutzneria viridogrisea DSM 43870; assembly: GCF_000525635.1. NCBI lineage: Bacteria > Bacillati > Actinomycetota > Actinomycetes > Pseudonocardiales > Pseudonocardiaceae > Kutzneria > Kutzneria viridogrisea. The sequence goes on along the minus strand of NZ_CP007155.1, from coordinate 2,892,560 downwards.
GGAGCGCGAGTCCCGCTCAGCACGGGGGTCAGTGGGCGGCTTCGTCCCAGGAGCGGCCGACACCGACGGAGACCTCAAGAGGTACGTCCAGAGTGTACGCGTTGCCCATGTGCTCGCGCACCAGCGCCTCCACGGCGGCCCGCTCGCCCTCGGCGACCTCCAGCACGAGTTCGTCGTGCACCTGCAACAGCATGCGGCTGCGCAGGTCGGAGGCGGCCAGCGCGTTGTGCACCCCGAGCATCGCGACCTTGATGATGTCGGCGGCGCTGCCCTGGATCGGGGCGTTGAGCGCCATGCGCTCGGCCATCTCCCGGCGCTGGCGGTTGTCGCTGTTCAGGTCGGGCAGGTAGCGCCTGCGCCCGAGCACGGTCTCGGTGTAGCCCTCGTGCCGGGCCTTCTCCACCACCGAGTGCAGGTAGTCGCGCACCGCCCCGAACCGCGCGAAGTAGGCGTCCATCTGCTCGCGGGCCTCCTCGTTGGAGATCCGCAGCTGCGAGGCGAGGCCGTACGCGGACAGGCCGTACGCCAGGCCGTAGGACATGGCCTTGACCCGGCGGCGCAGTTCGGCGGTGACCTCCTCGGCGGGCACGGCGAAGGCCTGGGAGGCCACGAAGGTGTGCAGGTCCTCGCCGGAGTTGAACGCCTCGATCAGGCTCTGGTCCCCGGACAGGTGGGCCATGATCCGCATCTCGATCTGGCTGTAGTCGGCGGTCATCAGCTCGGCGTAGTCCCCGCCGACCACGAAGGCGTGCCGGATGCGGCGCCCCTCCTCGGTGCGGATCGGGATGTTCTGCAGGTTCGGCTCGGTGGAGGACAGCCGTCCGGTGGCCGCGATCATCTGGTTGAACGTGGTGTGGATGCGCCCGTCCTCGGCCACCGACTTGAGCAGACCGTCCACAGTGGTCTTGAGCCGGGTCGCGTCCCGGTGCTCCAGCAGGTGCTGAAGGAACGGGTGCGCGGTCTGCTCGAACAGGTTCTGCAGGGCCTCGGCGTCGGTGGTGTAGCCGGTCTTGGTGCGCTTGGTCTTGGGCATGTTGAGGTCCTCGAACAGCACGACCTGCAACTGCTTGGGCGAACCGAGGTTGATCTCCTTGCCGATCACCCCGTACGCGTCCTGCGCCGCCTGCTTGACCCGCGCCCCGAAGTGCACCTCCAGCTCGGTGAGGTGCTCCAGGTCCACGGCGATGCCCGCGCCCTCCAGCTCGGCCAGCACGCCCAGCAGCGGCAGCTCCAGCTCGGTGAGCAGCCGGGCGGCGTTGATCTTGCCCAGCTCCACGTCCAGGGCGTCGGCCAGCTCGGCCACCGCCCTGGCCCGCACGATCAGCGCGGTCGCCGCCTTCTCGGCGTCGGCCTCCTCGTCGCCCAGCAGCGAGAGCTGGCCGTCCCCGTTGTCCTCCTCGGCACGCAGCTCGCGCTTGAGGTAGCGCAGCGCCAGGTCGTCCAGCTCGAACGAGCGCTGGCCCGGCCGCACCAGGTACGCGGCCAGCGCGGTGTCGGCGGTCCAGCCCTGCGCCTGCCAGCCGCGGGCCCGCAGCGCGTGCAGCGGCCCCTTCAGGTCGTGCCCGGCCTTCGGCACGGACGCGTCGGCCAGCCACGCGGCCAGCGCCTGCTCGTCGGCCTCGGTCAGCGCGGTGACGTCCAGGTAGCCGCCCTCGCCCTCGGCGGCCGCCAGGGCGAGGCCCTCCAGGTCCCCGGTGCCGCCGCCCCACTTGCCGCGGAAGGCCAGGCCCACCCGCTGCCCGGTGCGGGCGTGCTCGGCCAGCCAGTCGGCGAGCTGCCCCGCGGCGATCACGCCGCCGCTGACCTCGAAGCCCTCGTCGGCCTCCGGCTCCGCACTGGACAGGGTGGCGAACAGCCGGTCGCGCAGGACCCGGAACTCCAGCTCGTCGAACAGGCGGTGCACCTGGTCGCGGTCCCAGGCGCGCAGCGCGAGGTCGGCGGGGCGCAGCTCCAGTTCCACGTCGCGGACCAGCTCGGTGAGCTGGCGGTTGAGCAGCACGTTGGACAGGTTCGCGCGCAGCGACTCGCCGACCTTGCCCTTGACCTGGTCCACCCGGTCGACCAGCTCGCCGAGGGAGCCGTACTCGCGGATCCACTTGGCGGCGGTCTTCTCCCCCACGCCGGGGATGCCCGGCAGGTTGTCCGAGGGGTCCCCGCGCAGCGCGGCGAAGTCCGGGTACTGGGCGGGGCTCAGGCCGTACTTCTCCTGCACCGCGTCGGGGGTGAACCGGGTCAGGTCCGACACGCCCTTGCGCGGGTAGAGCACCGTCACCTTGTCGGTGACCAGTTGCAGCGCGTCCCGGTCGCCGGTGCAGATGGCCACCGAGAAGCCCTCGGCCCCCGCCTGGGTGGTCAGCGTGGCGATGATGTCGTCGGCCTCGTAGTTGTCCTTGGTCAGCACCGGGATGCCCAGCGCGCCGAGCACGTCCTGGATGATGCTGACCTGGCCGCGGAACTCGTCGGGGGTGGCCGAGCGGGTCGCCTTGTACTCGGCGTAGGCCTCGGTGCGGAAGGTCACCCGCGAGACGTCGAAGGCCACCGCCAGGTGCGTGGGCTGCTCGTCGCGCAGCAAGTTGATCAACATCGAGGTGAACCCGTAGACCGCGTTCGTGGTCTGCCCCGTCATCGTGCGGAAGTTCTCCGCGGGCAGCGCGAAGAACGCTCGGTAGGCCAGTGAGTGGCCGTCGAGCAGGAGCAGGCGGGACTGGTCTTGACGTGCTGCGGGCTCGGTCACGCCGCGAGTCTAGGGTGGGGCACTGACAAGGAGCGGAGGTGGCGGTGACTGAGACCCGAGCCGACGGGGTGGAGATGGTGCTGCCCACGGTGGAGCAGCTGGCGGACAAGCTGGGCATCCAGATCACCGACTGGAACCCGGACCGCATGGTGGCAACCATGCCGGTGGCGGGCAACCGCCAGCCCTTCGGCCTGCTGCACGGCGGGGCGAGCGCGGCGCTGGCCGAGACCCTGGGGTCCATCACGGCTGCCCAGCAGGCGGCCAGGATGGGCCGCATAGCGCTGGGCCTGGAGCTGTCCTGCACGCACCACCGCTCGGCCAAGGACGGCCTGGTCACGGGCGTGTGCATCCCGCTGAGCGTGGGCCGCACGGTGGCCACCATGGAGATCGTGATCAGCGACGAGCACGAGCGCCGCGTGTGCACCGCTCGGCTGACCTGCGTCCTGCGGGAGCAGCCGAAGACCACCTGATCGGGCGACCCCGGCTGCGGTAGACCGGCCCCCGTACGCAGCGAAGGTGGCTTTCACTGCGCTGGGCGCAGTGAAAGCCACCTTCACGGCACGCTGACAGGTCAGTTCTCGCCGAGGTAGGCGTCGCGCACCCGCTGGTCGGCCAGCAGGTCGTGGCCGGTGCCCTCGATCGTGGTGCGGCCCAGGTCGACCACGTGGGCGTAGTCGGACTGGGCCAGTGCCGCCAGCGCGTTCTGCTCCACCAGCAGCACGGTGGTGCCCAACCGTTGCAGGTCCCGGATGGTGTCGAAGATGCGCTGGGTCATGATCGGCGAGAGCCCCATGGACGGCTCGTCGAGCATGAGCAGCCTGGGCCGGGACATCATGGCCCGGCCGATGGCCAGCATCTGCTGCTCACCGCCGGAGAACAGCCCGGCCTTGTTGCCGCGCCGCTCGCCGAGCACCGGGAACAGGTCGTAGACCCGCTCGACGTCCTCGGCGATGCCCTCGTCCTTGCGGGTGTAGGCCCCCAGCAGCAGGTTCTCCTCCACCGTCATCTTCGGGAACAGCCGCCTGCCCTCGGGGCAGTGCGCCACGCCCATGCCCAGGATGGCGTGCGCCGGCTGGGTGTGGATGGGCCTGCCCTCGAACAGGATCTGCCCCGAGCGCGGGCGCAGCAGCCCCGAGATGGTCCGCAGGGTGGTCGTCTTGCCCGCGCCGTTGCTGCCGATCAGGCTGACGATCTGGCCCGCCTGCACGGTGAACGACACGCTGCGCACCGCCTCGATGGCCCCGTACGCCACGCACAGGTCGCGCACCTCCAGCAGGGGCTTGCCCGTCTGCACGGTGTCACTCACCGCTGGCTCCTTCCGCGGACCCGTGGGTGATCTCCTCGACCACGGCCTGCACCTCCTCGGGTGGCTTGCCCAGGTACGCCTCGACCACCCTGGGATCCCCGCGCACCTCCTCGGGCGTGCCCTCCACCAGCAGTTCGCCCTGCACGAGCACGGTCACCCGGTCGCACAGGGTGAAGATGAACTTGGTGTCGTGCTCGATGACCACCACCGAGATGCCCGTGTCGCGGATCCGGAAGATCAGCTGGCGGGCGGCCTCGGTCTCCTGCGGGTTCATGCCCGCGGTGGGCTCGTCCAGCAGCAGCACCGAGGGGTCGGTGGCCAGCGCCCTGGCGATCTCCAGGCGGCGCTGGTCCCCGTAGGGCAGGTTGCGGGACAGCTCGTCCTCGACCCGGCTCAGCCCCACGAAGTCCAGCAGCTCACGGGCCCGTTCCCTGGCGGCCCGCTCGCCGCGCTGGAAGGCCGGTCCGTGCAGCAGCGAGGACAGCGGGCCCTGCTTCATCCGCACGTGCCGCCCGATCAGGACGTTCTCCAGCACGGTCATGCTGGGGAACAGCCGGATGTTCTGGAACGTGCGGGCCAGGCCCGCGGTGGTGACCTCGGCCGGGTCCCCGGGCAGCTGCGTGCCGCCGAGCAGGACCTGGCCCGAGGTGGGCGTGTAGAGCCCGGTCAGGCAGTTGAAGAAGGTGGTCTTGCCCGCGCCGTTGGGCCCGATCAGCCCGACGATCTGACCCTTCGCCAGCTCCAGTGACACGTTGTTGAGCGCGCGCAGGCCGCCGAAGACCATCGACACCTCACGCGCCTGCAGCGCCGGTGCGGAACTCATGCCGTGGCCTCCTTCGGTGCCGCCGGGAGCTCGACGTCCTCGGCGACCAGCTCCGCCCTGCGGTGTCGGTCGGGCACCAGGCCCTGCGGCCGGAACCGCATGATCAGGACCAGCGCCAGGCCGAACAGCAGCAGCCGGTAGTCGCTGAACTCCCGCAGCTTCTCGGGCAGCACGAACAGCAGCGCAGCGCCGAGCACCGCACCGGGAATGGTGCCCATGCCGCCGAGGATCACCGCGGCCAGCAGGGTCACCGACTCCAGGAACTGGAAGCTCTCGTAGGACACGGTCGCGGTCTTGTGCGCGAACACCGCACCGGCCAGACCGGCCAGCGTGGCACCGGTGAGGAAGGCCAGGATCTTGGCCTTGCCGGTGCGGATGCCCATCGCGCGGGCCACGTCCTCGTCCTCGCGGATGGCGATCCAGGCCCGGCCGATCCGGCTGTTCTTCAGGTTGCCGAAGGCCACCATGGTCAGCGCGACCAGCAGCACGATCAGGAAGTAGTACAGCACCCCGCCCGGCAGTTGCAGGCCGCCGATGGTGACCGGGTTGTTGAACTCCAGCCCGAACAGCTCCACCTGCGGGATGTTCGGGATGGCGTTGGCGCCACCGGTCAGCCCACCGATGTTGTTCTGCGCGGCCCTGCGGAAGATCTCACCGAAGGCCAGGGTCACGATGGCCAGGTAGTCACCGCGCACCCGCAGGGTCGGCGAACCGACGATCACACCGAAGATGCCCGCGATCACCGCAGCGATCACGGCCGCGAGCAGGAACGGCACGTGGATGCCCAGCGCGGAGGCCGCGGCACCGGACAGGTTCGCCGCGACGAACGCGCCGATGCCCATGAAGGCCACGTACCCGAGGTCGAGCAGACCGGCCAGGCCCACCACGATGTTCAGGCCGATGGCGGTGGCCGCGTAGACGCCGATGTTGGCGGCCACGGTCATCCAGTACTCGTTGCCCGCTGAGGTCAGCGGCAGGCCCAGCGCGCACAACAGCAGCACCAGCACGCTGAACAGCCGGTGCTTCTCGGACAGCTCGCCGATCCAGCTGAGCAGGCCCGTCCCGTGCAGACCGCCGAGCAGACCGCCCGCCGCGCCGAGGAAGGACAGGAACACCGGTCCCGCGTACGGGTCGGCGGCGCCGCCGAGCCCACCCGCGGTGAGCGTGGCGGCCACCAGCAGCAGCACGGCGCCGAAGGACACCAGCAGCACCAACCACGCCGCCCACAGCGGCAGGCTGAACTTCCAGCGCGGCAACGGTTCCGCCGAGGCGTGCCAGTTGTCGGCGACCAGCAGCGCGCCACCGGCCAGACCCACGTAGCAGCCGAAGGCGAACGCCCCGTCGGAGGCGCTGACCGCACCGAAGCCGCCACCGTTGGAGATCAGGAACACGGTGTTGACCGCGGACACGGCCAGCACGCCCCAGCCGAGCGCGCGCAGCACCCGGCCGCGGCCCGGCAGCCTGGTGAAGCCCACCACCAGCGCGGCGAGGCCGAACAGCATCAGGTGCAGCCGGAACCCGGACAGCGCGAAGGGCGCGTCGAAGAACTGCAACGTGGCCTTGGCCGGGTATGGGCCCTCGTTGAACACGAACGTCGCCCACGGCAGCAGAGCGCCGAGGACGGTCGCCACGGCGCCCGCGGTGGACAGCGGGCGGAACAGGCCGGTCCTACCGGCAGTTGAGACCTCACTCATGCCCGCACCCTCTCGGCCTCGCCGAACAGACCCTGCGGCGCGAAGACCAGCACCACGATCAGCAGCACGAAGATCCACACGTAGTCGTAGGCCGTGCCACCGGGCAGCAGCACGTCGGCCAGGTTCTTGACCAGGCCGATGACGAACGAGCCGATCACCGCGCCGCGGATGCTGCCGATGCCGCCCAGCACGGCCGCGGTGAACGCGAACACGCCGTTCTGGAAGCCGATCTGGTTGTCGATGTTGTTGATGTACACCCCGTAGAGCACCCCGCCAACACCGGCCAGCACAGCGCCGATCGCGAAGGTCACCACGATGACCCGGTCCGGGTTGATGCCCATCAACCGCGCGGTGTCCGGGTCCTGCGCGGTGGCGCGCATGGCCCGGCCCATCCGGGAGCGGTTGACGTAGGCCTGCAGCAGGATCGCGAGCACGATCGAGACGGCGACGAGCAGGATGCCGCTGGCCGGGACGGTGACCGGTCCGATCACCAGCGGGGTGGTGATGAACGTGGCCGGGAAGGGCTGCGCCGAGGTGGCGTTCGGGTAGAACAGCCGGACGGCCTCCTGCAGGAACACCGAGACCCCCAGCGCCGTGATCAACGGAGCGAGCCTGGGGGCGTTGCGCAGCGGCCGGTAGGCGATGCGCTCCATGGCCAGGGAGATCAGCACCGAGACCACCACACCGCCGAGGACCATCAGCGGCAGGGCCACGTACCAGATCTGCTTGACATCGGCGGGCAGCACCCAGGTGTAGGTGGCCAGGCCGCCGAAGGCGCCGACCATGAACACCTCGCCGTGGGCGAAGTTAATCAGCTGCACGATGCCGTACACCATCGTGTAGCCCAGCGCGACCAGTGCGATCAGCGCGCCGAACACGATGCCGTTGGCTATCTGCTGCATCAGGGTTGCGAACACGTCTACCTCCATGTGCGGCGGGGGCGGGCTCACACCCGCCCCCGCCGCGTGGTCACTCAGGTCAGTAGCTGCCGCTCACCCCTCGAAGGCCCCGGACTGGCTGGCCTTCCACTTGCCGCTGGTGACCTGGTAGACCGTCAGCACCTTGTTGGTGCTGTCGCCGTACTGGTCGAAGGCCACCGAGCCGGTCGCGCCCTGGGCGCTGTAGCTGCCCACGTTCTTGAGCAGGGCGTCACGCTGGGAGTCGCTCCAGGTGCCGCCATCGCCCAGGGTCTTGGCCAGGCTGCCGATGATCGCGTTGGCCGCGTCGTAGGAGAACGCGCCGTACGCGCCGTACTCGTCCTTGTTCTTCTTGGCCTGGTAGGCGGTCACGAAGTCCTTGGCGCTCTGCAGGTCCTCGGTGGGGGCGCCGACCGAGGTGGCCAGGTCACCCTCCTTGCCGCCCAGGTCGATGAACTTCGGGTCGAAGATGCCGTCGCCGCCCATCACCGGCACGTTCAGGCCCAGCCCGGCGGCCTGCTTGCTCAGCGGGCCCGCGGCCGGGTACTCGCCGCCGTAGTAGATCGCGTCCGGGGTGGCCTGCTTGACCTTGGACAGCACACCGGAGAAGTCGGTGTCCTTCTCGCCAACGGTCTCCTGGTCGACGATCTGCGCGCCGTCCTTGGTGGCCTGCTTGATGAACTCCTCGGCAAGGCCCTTGCCGTAGGTCTTGCCGTCGGTGATGACGGCGATCTTCTTCTTGCCCGCCTTCTTGACCAGGTAGTCCGCCGCGTAGGGGCCCTGGTAGTTGTCGGTGGTGCAGACCCGGAAGTAGGTGTCGAACTGGCGCTTGGGGTTGGTCAGGTCCGCGCCCTTGGACAGGGTCGGGCTGGTGTTGGCCGGGGAGACCTGAACGACCTTCTTCTGCGCCAGGATCGGCTGCACGCTCTGCGACACCGAGGAGTTCAGGGTGCCGACCACGCCGACCACGTTGGGGTCCGAGGCCAGCTTCGTCGCGGCCTGCGCGCCGATCTGCGGGGTGGCCTGGTCGTCCTCGGGGTCCAGGACCAGCTTGTAGCCCTTCACGGCGCACTTGGCGTTGGCCTGGTCAACGGCCAACTGGGCGGAGTTGCGGATGCCCAGCCCCAGCGCGGAGAGGTTGCCGCTGAGCGGGGCCACCACGCCGACGGTCAGCGAACCCTTGCTGGTGTCGCAGGTGGCCGAACCGCCGCCGCCACCGCTCTCGGTCTTGTTCGTACCACAGGCTGCCAGCAGCAAGGCGCCGGCGAGCAGCACGGCACCCTTCAACATCGGGTTACGCACGTGACGTCCCTTCATCTTCAAACGCCCGGTCGCGTGATACGCGCGGACCGTCTGACCCCGTCCTGGTTTTGGGGTTGCGCGGAAGTTAGGCGATGAACCACGTCACAGTCATCGTGCGGGCCTGTCTCGTGACCAGACCGCAACGTGATGAGAACCCTCCGCAATCAGGCCGGTGCACAACGCCACTTGTGTAACAGAACCGCCGCACGGGGAAATGCCGATTTCAAGTTGACAACACCGTCTGGCGCGGCAGCCCCGGGTGGCCTAGCGTCGCCCCAATGGTGCCCCGAAAACGCGTGGTCGTGGCACTGGGAGCGGTCGCGCTGCTGGTCACGGCCGGTCTGCTGGTGAGAACGGTGCAGAACGTGGAAAGTGCACCCTCCGCCACCAAAACCATGGACAATTCGACACCGCGTCGAGTTGACAGATTCACCAGCGATGACGTTCTCGCCCCGCAACCAAGTGGCCCCCCGCCCGCACCGACTGGACTTGTGGCCACTTCCGCACCCAGCGGTCTACGCCTGAACTGGTCAGAAGTCAACGCGATCGGGTACGAAGTTCGTTGGAGCCGAACGGGCGAGTCGGAACACTCCGAACTGACCATCCCCCCTGAGTTCATGATCGGCAATCTGGCCGAGGGAACCGCATATGTAGTGCGAGTTCGCGCCGTGGACGCCTACGGGCGCCGTTCGGAACCGGCCGAGATCACCGCGACCCCGCGCGGGCAGGGCGACACCGGCTGGCGCTCCGCGCTGACCGGGCTGCTGGACGAGTTCGCCGACGACTCCGGCCTGCGCACCGACGCACCCGGCTCGCGCTGGCACGTGTCGGGCTACCGGGGCTGCGTGGAGGCGAACCCGGGCACAGGCGACAGGCGCGGACAGCTCGTGTTCGGGCTCCTGTGCGGCACCGACCAGGCCGTGCTGCGGGCGCGCAGCCCGCTGCTACTGCACGACCCGGTGCCCGGCACCGGCGAACTCGGCCGCGCCACCGTGATCACCGACGCCGCGGGGCCGTCGGGACAACTCGTCGTGGACCTCGTCCCCGGGCCGGTGGACCGGATCGGTTCGGCGCCCAACGCCCCGCTGCCCTCGGGCACGGTGCGCGTGGTCGTCAACGACAGCGGCGCCCGCGTGCTGGCCTCCGACACCGTGCCGAAGATCGCCGACGCGGGTGGCGCCAAGCCGGCGCCGCGGCGTGGAGTCGGTGTGCTGCACCGGTTCGAGGTCGTGCTGACCACCTCCGGCGTGCGCGTGTCGCAGGACGGCCAGCTGATCGCCACCGGCGGTGTGCTGCCCGACTGGAAGTCCGCCTCGGTGCTGTTCGGCTTCAACGGGCCGCCCGGGGTGAAGTCGCGCGTGCACGTGGACGCCGCCGGGTTCTCCGGGCCCGCGGCGCCCATGCCCGAGCTCTACGAGGTGCCCATCGTGCCCGCGACCCAGCGCGTGCTCGGCAGCGCGGACCAGGCCCCGGACATCGGCGTGTCCCGTGCCCCGCTGCTGGGCGCCAGGTCCGCGCGCGCCGTGCTCACCGTGTCGGCGGGCAGCGCGCTCGACCCCGGCAGGCTGGTGCTGCAACTCGGCGACAACCGCCTGCCGTTGACCCGTGCCGTGCCCGGACCCGGTGTGCCCGCCGGCGCCGAGGTCACCCTGTACGCCGACCTGCCCGCGGCACTGCTCGCACCCGGCGGGCCGGACCCGCTCAGCCCGTACACCGTGCGGTACACCGGCGATCCCGTCACCGCGACGGTCGTCGAGGGCTACCTGGAGATCCAGCCCGGTGGGCCCGTGCCAGGCACGTCGACACGACCCGGTGCTGCTGAGACCACTGTGGACGGTCTGCCCACCATCGCCACCACGGTGCACGACGCCGCGGGCGCCACGATCGACCCCGGCGAGCTGTCCCGCGGCCAGCGCGTGGCCATCGACGTGACACTCACCGGCACCGTCGCCCAGTGGGACAGCGGCGGGGTCGCCGGCGTGGCGGGCCTCCAGCTGTGGCTGGACGGCCGACTCGTGCTCGGGCTGCCCACCGACCTCGACGGGCCCGGACTCGGCGGGCGCTACAGCCTCGTACTCGGCGCCGACGTGCTCGGCCCCGGCCCACACGTGCTCGAAACCCGGGAATACGCCGCCGACCTGGCCGCACCACCCGTGTCCGAGCTGACCCAGCTCACCGTCAGGTGATGTTGTCCACCACGGCCTCGGCCACCGCCTTCATCGTGGTACGCCGGTCCATCGCCGTACGCTGGATCCAGCGGAACGCCTCCGGCTCGGTCAGCCCCTGCTTGCTCATCAGCAGGCCCTTCGCGCGCTCGATCACCTTGCGCGTCTCCAGCCGCTCGTTGAGGCTGGCCACCTCGTTCTCCAGGGCCTGCAACTCCGTGAACCGGCTCATCGCCAGCTCCACCGCGGGCACCAGGTCGCGCTTGGCGAACGGCTTCACCAGGTAGGCCATGGCGCCCGCGTCCCTCGCCCGCTCCACCAGCTCGCGCTGGCTGAACGCCGTCAGGATGACCACCGGCGCGATGCGCTGCCCCGCGATCGCCGAGGCCGCCTCGATACCGTCCACCTTCGGCATCTTCACGTCCAGGATCACCAGATCCGGCCGCAGCTCACCGGCCAGCCGGATCGCCTCCTCGCCGTCACCGGCCTCCCCGACGACCTGGTAGCCCTCCTCACGGAGCATCTCCACGAGATCGAGCCGGATCAACGCCTCGTCCTCGGCGACAAGCACGCGACGGGCAGCGCCCTGGGCCTGAGCCTGGGCCTCGGCAGCCTGCTGGGTCACCGTGCTCCTCCTGGTCGATCGGGGGCGGAAAACGCATTTTACCGAGCTGGCCGCCCACACGAGTCACCCCGAGGGCGTGATCAGGCATACACCCCTGACCAGCAGATGGCCACCCGAACGGACCCCCGGCGCACCCGCACCGCCCCCAGCGGGTTACGATCAGCACCACGCAGACGGCCCCCGTAGCCCAATTGGCAGAGGCAACGGATTCAAAACCCGTCCAGTGTCAGTTCGAATCTGACCGGGGGCACTCAACTGATCAAATACTTCTGCAGGTCAAACCAGGTCCAGTACGTGCCCCATGGAGGTGCTGTCAGCGGAGGTTTGGCGATACTGTGAAGGTCTCGGGGTTTGGTGAGTGCGCGGGTACCGGTGCTGCCGTGGCGGCAGTGGTAAGCGGCTCACCCATGGGCCTAGTGCGTGCCCGTGCGGCGCTCGCAGCGCACCAACTCAGCCGGGCAGCAGCCCAGGGCCTGCCCATGCCAGCTGTTCTCGAACACACGCATGGTTGGGCGGTGACAAAGTTGTCCCCGGACCGTCCAGGCATGGTGGACTGGGATGCGGGGCGGCTGAGCTGGCAGGCGCAACCACCCGGTTGGCCGCGATAGTCGGGGCATCCGGGCTTCGCGGGCGGCAGTCAACGGCCGCCCAGGAGGTCCAGTGCCGCCTCGATGGGGTCCAGCTTGGGGTTACCGATCCCGAAGCTCTCGATCGCGCGGCGATGGAGGTCGGCCAGGGTTTGGGCGGCGGCAGCGGTGTCGCCACGACCGTGTTCGGTGGTAGCGCGCTGGATGGTCGCGGTGATGTCGGTATCAGTGAGGAAATCGTGCCGTTGCCGGGCGCGGAACGGCTGTGTGGCGCGCGTTCGGCTCTTGGCGGGCGCCTCCGGTGGACGGACCTTGTCCGGGGTGCGATAGGGAATCGTCACGTCGGGTTGGAGCACAGGATTGGGCTCGGGTGCCCCGTTGACGGGCAGGTACGGCTCCAGGGTGGTGAGCACGTCTCCGATCTCCGGCCTGTCCTCTATGTCCTTCTCCAACAAGCCCAGCGTCAGGCCCTCTAGATCGCTGGGCAGCCGGCTGCCGTGCCGTGACGGTGGTACCGGCGGGTCCTCTAGGTGCTGCTTTTCCAATGACTTCCCGCCTTCTTCGATGAACGGCGGCCTAGCGGTGAGCAGGAAGTAGAATACGCAGCCTAGGCTATATAAATCGGATTGCACGACCTGCTCGCGGTTGCGGAACCGCTCCGGCGCCGCGTAAGCGTCGGTTCCAACGAAATTCCTGGTATACCTCGAGGCGCCCCCGTCCAACGGCAAGGCAATGCCGAAATCAATCACATAAACCACGCCGTTCTCGCCGACCATGAGGTTGTCAGGCTTCAAGTCACGGTGCAGGACCTTGTCCCTGTGGCAGGCGGCCAACGTCCTCGCGACGGACGTGCCGATCGCGGCGAACTCGGTTCGCCTGGGCAGGTTGACCTTCCGATAACAGGTCAGCTTCTTTCCTTCAATGTAGGTCATCGCTATGAAGGGCACCGACCCGTGCTCACCGTCGCCGACCACTGCTGGGATGTTCGGGTGGTCGAGTTTGCGCAGCAACCGACCCTCTTGGGTGAACCTCTTCATGGTTCGTTCATAGGCACCGGGATCCAGATCAACCGTTCCCGGCAACTGCGGGACCTTGACAACCACTTCCTTCCCTGACCGCAGGTCCCGCGCGAGGTAAGCGACCCCCATACCGCCCTCTCCAAGTTCCTCCCGCACCTGAAACTGGTGGCCGACAACGATGCCGGGAACCAGTCGCCGCCCCCGGGGCCTGTCCGCTCCACTCGCCATGGAAGCGAACTCTAGCCGACTGAATCTCGCGATCCACGTAACTTTCCGGCGCTTTCGCCGATAATCACGTCGATGAGGCCGGGAGAGCACAGGGGCACGCACCATCGGGATGGTACGGGGAGTCGAGGACAGGTGGTCCGCGTCAGCGCGACCGACGCCGGTTCCTCGGGCTGCCCTCAGGCGCTGGCGATCAAGGTGCGCCCAGCGTGGCGGGCCCGCGCCTATGGTGCTTCCGCGCTGTGCCACTTCACCTTGGGCCCCCTCATGGCCGCTCTCGACCGGGTCGAGTTCGCCGGACACGACGATGAGGCCGTCGTCGAGGAACTCCTGCAAACGCGAGGAGTATTCAGCTCCCGTGCGGCTCCTGCTCACCCTGGCCTGATTTCCTGGTCGGTCGAGGCTTTCCGCAACTACCGTGCCGCTTGGCGGACCCACCAGGCGACTGCTACCACTCGGTGCCCACGTCCCGTACGATCCGAGTGGGTGGTTGTGCATCACCGAGATCCCCCGGACCACCGTGATGTGCGCCGCTACGAACAGACCTGCTGGGGTCGCCGGTACCAGTCCGAGGACGGTTCCGTCCGGGAGATGTGGCTACTGGGTCTCACCACTCCGAAGGAGCGGCCCTCGGTCGTCTACGCGGCGGCGGCCAATGTCGCCGCGTTCGGCGGGCCGGCGTTACCGGAACGCGTGCGTGTGGTCGTGTTCGGGGCGATGTCGCCGGTCGCCGAGCAGTTCCCCGAATGGACCGTTGAGCAGGTTCGCCAGCGTGCTCAGAACGAGGTCGCGCCGAGACTCATCGCGGTCGTCGACGGCACTGAACGGCGAGCGGGTGGGGACTGTGCGCAGTGCATGCTGACGTCTGGGTGTGTCGCACTGCCCTCGGTCGACCTGTTGCCGGACGTCCCCGCCGTCCCCGGCCCAAAGCGAGCGCTCTCCGTCACTGACCTGCGACACTACCGGTCCTGCCCGGCGCGATACCACCTGCTGATGCAGCTGCACATCCGCGACGTCGAGACCGTCGAGAGCCAGCCGATCGTCGTGGGCAGGGCCGTCGACACCGCCTTGCGGGATCGTCACACAGGTGCTTCCCAACACCGTCGGTGCGGGCCCGACCAGCCGTTGGACGGTGCCGTCACCGCGCTCTCCGAGGAGAGCCGCAGCACAGCGAGCCGGATGCTGGCCCAGCACTCCGCGCTATGCCCATTCCCCGACGTCGAGGAGCACGACGGCGAGCCGCGGAACCTCGTCGTCGTCCACGACGAGAGGCTGGGCGTGGTGTTCATCGCCGCTCCTGATCTCCTCTACCCGCGGTCGGGCGGTTGGGTGTGGCGGGAGACCAAGACCTCGATGCACAGGCTGCCCCGCGACCGCCCCCTGCTGCAGCAGGTTCCCCAGTTGGCTCTGGCGGTCCTGATGCTGGCTTCCGGGGCACTGGGGCGCGACGCCGCACGGTCCCGGGTCGAGCTCGAGCAACTGCGCCCGAACGGATGTGCCTTGGAGGAGTTGGACCCCGGAAACCCAGTCGTCGTGGCGGAAGCCCGCGAGGTCATTGGCGGGATGGTGAGCCCGCTGCTGGCCGACACCGCCTACGAGCCGACACCCGGACGGGATTGCGCGGGCTGCGAGGTCCGCCGTTGGTGCGCGCCGGGTTCACAGTACGTGGCCGGGCAGGCAGGAGGCCCGCCTCGTGACCAGTGACAACCAGGATGAGCACCTGCTCGGCGCGGTGGCGAGCGCTTTGGTGACGATCGACGAGCTCCGCGACCTGACCGTGTTCCAGATGCCCTATCCGGCGACGGTCCAGCGTGCTCTGGATCGGATCGTGCTGCACTGCCTGCGCCGATACGCCCGCCCGCCCAAGTCCGTACCGGGGTTGGTCCGCTGGGGCTACGAGCGACACCTGGGAGGTTGGCCGTTGACGCTGCCCGACGGCGTCTACCCCGCAGACGGGTTCCTCGTCGACGCGGAGTCAGGTGCGCCGACCGCGCTCTGCCATGAGATCGCGCTCTGCGCGGAGACCGACAACCCACTACAGGAGGCATCGCGCCGGATGGCGACGATGACCGATCTCGCCAGCGAATACAGCCAGGCTCCGGCGTACGGCACGTTGCGAGGCGTGCTGGCGACGCACCCGGTGCTCACCAACGATCTGCTCAACAACGTGCGTTTTGCCAACAGGCTGGGTGCGCTGGACGAGCACCTGGGCGACTTCTACCACCCGATCGGGCTTGAGTACGAGATTGACGGCGCGGTCTTCCCCTGTGCGAACTGCAGCACCCCGCTGCGTCTGACAGCCGCAGGCTCGTGGTGGTGCGAGCGGGAGGAGTGCGGGACGGGAGGCGCGGTGTCCCCCGGTGCTCCACTGGACTGGGATGCCAAGGTCTTGATGCAGATGGGCAGAAAACACCGGCAGTTTGTCTCCGGCCCGGGCAGAACGGTTCTGCGCATAGCGAACAGCCTGAAGCTACCCGGGGTGACGGTCAGGCGTTGGCCGGTGCACGGACCCGGCGACCTGCGGGTGGAGCTGCCCGGTGTACACGCGTGGACCGCGCTCATCGTCGATTGGCACAGCCCGGTACTGCTCGGCAGGGCAATCGCGGTCGCGATGTCCCGATACGGCGCGGACACCGCGATCTGGGTCGTCGCCCAGTACAGGGTCGACGCCGACCCCGACTACCTACGGGTAGTCCGCGAGCACGCCACCGTGGCGACCGGAACCCCGCAGGTGTGCTCAGAGGAGGAGTTCACTGACATGGTCCGCCGCCACAGCAAGGAGAGCGGGCATGCGTAGCAAGAAGTGGTACTCCGAGATCGCCGATGAGCTCAGGCAAACTAGGCTGAGCTTGCCGCTGGAGGTGCTGTGCCCGGTCGAGTTGGGCCTCACCCTCTTGCACCGGATCGACAAGGGCCAGCCGCCGACGTCGGTGTGGGCACTGCTGGGCGGTTACCCGTTCGCCCAGGTCGCAGGCCTGGCGGATAAGCCGGAGCAGCACTGGATGATCACCTGCGTCCGGCACCGCCTGTGGCCCCTGCGCAGGCGGGGTGCATGGATCCAGGCGCTTCGGGATTACCAAGAAGTGGACTCCAGTCTCCGCGCCTTCCGGTTCGCCAAGGACCGCGACTCGTTCGAGTGGACGGGGACGACCGCGTTGACCAAGCGGTTCGAGGTCTACGACCGGGCACTGGAAACGCTGCCCGACCTAGTCGATCGGCATCTCGCACCGGCGGGAGCAGGCCGCTACCACTATTTCGACCGCGACGAGCGCGTGGAGGTCGAGATCCCGGACGACATCGCGGACCAGCCGGGAACGTCCCCGCAGCACGACTTGACGGCCCGTACTGCGACGAACGGCGCACCCCTGGCCATATCCTGGGCCGAACTGGAGGAGACCGCCGCGTGGATGGATGGGTGCGCCGAGCAAGACGGGCGGGCCAACTGGCACACCAGTATCCAGTCCACCCGGCTGCTTGTCCGCGACTCGCACGGACACGATTTCATCGAAGACACCAAAGACAAAGTGCTGCGGCTCGACGGGCTCCTGCACGCGGTCGGCATGGTCGGGGTGGGGAAGAGCACGCTGATGAAGGTGCTCGCGGTCTGGGCGGTCCGCCGGAACGAGCCGCTGCGGATCACGCTGGTGGTGAGTGATGTCGCCGATCAGCTGCGCACTGTGGAGGAGCTGCGCGGTTTCCTCGGCGAGCGAGCGGTCGTGCCGATAATCGGGTACTCGACACGCGAGCAGCACGTCGAGGGTCTGCACCGCAGGTTGGCGGCGAAAGGCCATCTGCTGTTGGCCGGGCACCACGAAGACAACGGGTTCGGAAACCTGAGCACCGCCTGCCCGCTCGACGCCCTCCGCGTCACGGAAAGGCCGGTGCGGTCGGTCGACGCACCGTGCTCGCGGCTCTACGACGCGGACGGCCATACCGACGACCGGCGGCGTCCGCGCCCGTCGGGCTGTCCGCTGTGGCACAGGTGCCCGAAGCACAGCGCTGCTCGCGATCAGGTCGGCGCAGGCGTGTGGATCGCCACGATGGCGTCGCTGGTCATGAGCCCGGTCCCCTCCGAGCTGAGCGGGGTGCGCCTGCGCCAACTCGAACTGGCATGCCTGCGCAGCGACATCATCGTCGTCGACGAAGCGGACCGGGTGATGATGAACCTGGACATGGTGTTCGCGCCTACCGCCACGCTCGTGTCCCGCGGTCCTCATTCGTGGCTAGACACCCTGCACACGCACAACATCCGCGAGCTCTCTCAAGCAGGCCGCCTGCAGCTGTCCAACCGCAAGGTGCGGGACTGGGAGGTGGCGCTGTCCGTGGTCACCAGCGCCACGAACCTGCTCTACTCGATGCTGATCGCGGACAAGGACCTGCGGGAGTGGGTGGGGATCGAGTACTTCAACTCCTGGACACTGCAGGGGAAGATCCTGCCCGAGCTGTTTCCGGCAGACGACTCAGCGGACGACGGCGAGTCCGCCACCGAGCCGGAGAACCCAGCAGCCCCGGCGGACGACCCCAGGTCACCGCGCAGCCAGGTTGAAGTGGCGTTCGACCAGTTCCGCGACGACCCGCTGGGCGATGACGGCCCCTACGGCACCGTGGCCGACCGCTTGGCCGCAGCGACGCAGGACCTGCTGCACACGCTGAACCCGCAGGCCGCCGCAAGACGGTTGGGCGTGGTGCTCAACGAGCTGCGGGCGATCGGCACGGACACCGAGCCCAGCCCAGCAGCAGAGGACGACTCCCTCGTGCGCAAGCTGGAGTTCACGTTGCTGCTGTCGGCCCTGCACCACCGGCTGGACCGGCTGACCTACCTGTGGCCGCAGGTCGAGGACGCGATGCGACTGGACTCCACGGACAACGAGCTGGTCCGCAGACCGCCGATGGACTACATGCCGCTCGTGCCGGAGTCCCCCATGGGCAACGTCCTGGGCTTTCAGTACGTCGTCGACGAGCAGGACGCCACAGGTGACGGGATGACTGGAACGCTGCGCTTCTTCCGGTGCACCGGGGTCGGCCGGGAACTGCTGTTCTCGCTTCCCGCACTGGGTGCCGACACCGCTGCGGGCCGCGGGGGCCCGCACGTGCTGCTGCTGTCGGGTACCAGTTGGGCCGGGACATCCACCCGAGCGCACGTCGTCATCCCGGTTGGCGCAGTCCTCCGGCCGTCACCCGAGGCCGAGCAGCGGTTGCGAGACACCGTTTTCACTACGCGGTTCTTCTACGACGACGACGGGGAGCCCATCAGCCTCTCCGGGCAGTCCCGCAAGGTCCGGCCGTCGGTTCTGCGGGCCCTGGTGGACAAGCTCGGCAAGGCAGGGCCGAGCGGGATGTCGCCGCTACAGGAGGAGATCCAGGCGGTCGAAGACCCCAACAGGCACCGCGCCCTGCTTCTCGTCGGCAACTACCAGGACGCCCAAGCCGCAGCGGACCAGTTGAACGCCATGCCCGAATGGCACGGCCACGTCAAGGCGCTCGTGGCGGACAACGCCGACCTCACCGAAGCAGTCAGCGGCGGCGCGGATGACCTCGGTCGGGCCGGGGTGATACGCCGCGGGGACGTGGGGCTCTTCGCCACCGACTCCATGGCCCGGGTACTCGTCGCGCCAATGCTCGCCATCGAACGAGGGCACAACATCCTCAACCACGAGACCAACGAGGCGGCGCTCGGCGTGGCGCTGTTGCTCACCAGGCCGCATCCCGTGCCCACCGACGTCGGCCTCTCCGTGCTCGCTGTCAACGACTGGGAGAGCCGCTTCACCCGCGGCCTATACCAGCCGGCGGATTCCGAGCCTGCGTCGCTGACCGAACTAGTGACCGCGCACGACTCACTCGACGCCGCCGCCCAGGAGTTTCGGGCCATGGCGCGCAGCAGGTGGGGGCGGCTGCTGACCCGCCGGTACGCGTACTCCGCGCTGAGCCGGGAAGAGATGCGGTCCTTCGCTTGGGACCAGTTGGTCGTCCTCTGGCAGGTGATCGGCAGACTCGTCCGCGGCGGGGTCGCCGCCCGGGTCGTGTTCGTCGACGCGCAGTTCGCCCGCAGGCGCGCTGCGGCGGAGGCACCCGTGGCCCGGCGGTCAGCCGTGCGGCGCGACCACGTCCGGACCAGCCTGCTTTACGGCATTCGGGAAGCCCTGCGCCCGTACTTCGCCCCGAGGCCGGACGACGACGGGGTCGACCTGGCGGACGCGCACCTTGCGGATCTGCTTTACAAGCCCGTCTACCTGGCCTTGTGCGAGATGCTCGACCAAGTCGACCTGAATAGCGCTGTCACCGACTCCGGGGAGGGGTGACCCATGGCCCAGCGCTACACGGCGATCCGCCGGGCGGCATACGAGCCCACCGGGGACCAAGACGGACTCACCGTCGGCTTTCACACGTTGGAGTTCCCCGAACAGGTCGCCGCACGGGTGCTCGACCTCTACAACCTGACCCGGGAGGGCCGTGCCCGTGCGCTGGTACCGCCGACCCGCCGCTTGGATTCCCTACTCCAGGCACTGGATATGCGCCTCGGGGTACTGCCGCGCTCGGTCGCGGCCGACGCGGGACCACGGACGTGGCTGTATTGCCCGGTGGACGCGCCCGACGAGCCGCTGCCGGTCCCGGTCCTGTTGCGGGTCCTGGATTACTGGATCGAGGAGCTGCAGCCCGGACCGAAGCACGCGGAAGCGGTCGCCGAGGTGTGCGAAGCGCTACGCGACCACGCACCTGTCTGGCAGCGAAAGGAGGTCCCGCTGCTGCGGTGCGAGCTCAGCGGCGGCGGGACCGCACAGCCAGCGGGCGTGCAGTACCTGCTCGCAACGCAGCACTTCGCCCAGCGTATCCAGGACCTAGAGCCCTACAACTCCGGCGAGCACTTGCTGCGGTTCCGCTCCGTGGCACGCCAAGCCCGTCAGCAGGGTGCGGAGCTGATGTCCCAGCCTCTCCCCTATGACGACGAGCACAAGCGGCGATGGTGGTTCTCGGTGGTCGCCACCGTCACCCTGCACACGGTGCCGTTCCACCCGCGTCCCCGGGTGCACCTGCGTTTCGGCGTGCGTCGGTGGGCGACACATCCCGAGCCGAAAACCGGGCTGCTGCGCCTGGGTTTCCGCCGGGGCAGCGCTGTGTACCTGCGCCCGCTGGCACCATGGCTTCCCGACGTCCCGGTCAGCGACCGGTACAGCGTGGCGCATGTGGTCAAACGCGGAGACGGGCATGTGTGGCGGACCGGGGACCCCGCGCTGCTGATGGCGCGGCTCGCACTTCGCACCCGGCCCTTCCCGGAACCTGCGAGCCTGCTCAGCGAACCGCGACGGTGGTTCGAGGGCGAGCGGGGGGTCGACGCGTTGGTCGTGCACAACACGCACATGGGTGAGCACGGTGTCGGCGCGGGCTTCATGTCCCACGAGCGGTCGCGCTTGGTTGAGTGGGCTGAGCAGGCACTAGTACCGGACCTGGTCCGCGTCGCCGACCTCACCCGGTCACCGCTACCCGCCAACAAGCCGGCCAATGCCCGCCAAAGCGGGTCCCGCGAGCGGACCGCGGCGGCCAAGGTCATACTCCAACGCACCCGACGCGCGTCGCTGGCCACACTCTACGCGGAGTGGTCCGGCACACCGGAGTTCACCCCCCGACTGCTGTGGCGCTCCGAGCAGACCCGCGACGCGGCCGTAGCCGCCCTCGCCGCAGTACTCGGCCTCAACGGGGATGGCGGCGCGAGCCAGGTGAGCGCGCAGGCCCACGACCGCAGCGGCCGCGGCCACCCCGTTGTGCTGCGGTGGCAGACACCGGAGCTGGTGGTGACGCTGAGCTGCCTGCGCATGGACAACGGATTGGCGGACAGCCTGGGGGTGGTCCAGGAGCCTCCCAAAGGCCGGGCGGACCGGGCCGCCCAAGCGGTCCGCAAGCGCCGTGCGGACATGGGTGAGTTCCTGGCCAAAGACGGCGCGAACGCGGCGGTGCCATCGGTCGCGATCGTGGAGATCCCGGGCAAGACCGTGTTCAGCAGCATGAACGATCCCAAGTTCGCGCTGCGGCTCGGCGCGGCGGACAGCGGGGTCGTGACCCAGTTCATCGTCTCCCCTATGTCTTCCCGCGCGGTGAAGTCGTTGGCCGCCGCGGCCGAGTCCTCCTGGGTGGACGCGATCCGGCAGCTGGGTGCCGTGGTCGTTCCGCTCACCGACGTTCCGGCCGGTCTACCCGCCCGGACGCAGTACCTCGCTGTCTGGATGGCGACGAAAGCTCGCGGCAGCACCGCGTACTCGGCCAAAGGGAAGTTTCCGGTCGCCGTGCTGGTGCGCCCCGGGGCCGACGGACCGGACGCGGTGCTGGGCTGGGACGCCGAGGCGGTCGCTGGGATGGGGGCATGGACGGCGTACCCGCGCTACCTGACCCGGCTCCCTGCCCTCGCTGCGGTCTCCGACCACGACCTGGCCGACGCGGACGACCACGACGCACCGTGGTTCGACTGGTCACGGAACCTGGATGAACAGCGGGCCGCGACGGAGGAGTTCCTGCACCGGGTGCTCTCCTCGGAACACGTGCGCGGAAGACCCACCGTTCTCCTTGTCGACGCGCAGAACATCAGGTTCCTGTGGACGTGGGTGCAGGACGGCCGGGTGGAGCGGGACCTCATCCGCACCGGCCTCGCGCCCGCAGGCCGCCCGAACCCCTGGCTACGGCTGGTGAGACTGCGCACCGGGGACCAGCAGGAGACTCCGCAGTGGTGGGGTCTCGCCAGTTCCGAAGGGGTGAACGGTCTGCCCGCCAACCTGTGGGAGAGCGGTGGACAGGAGGACGACAGGGTCTTCTACAGCACCACCCCCAAAGCCTCCACCGCCCAAAGTTCTGCGGTGGAGGCGCACAAGCTGAACCGCAGGAAGCTCCGCAAGGGCGAACGTGCGGGTCAATGGACTATCGATGTCGACCAACCCGCATGGAACCCCGACCTCGTGGAGATCGCGGTGCTCAGCTGCCACCTCGGCGACGGCGACGATCCACACGCCTTGGCAATGGCCGTCCACCAGCTGCGGCAGGCCCCGGACTACCGTGACGCGCTCCGCCGACCGCTGCCGCTGCACCTCGCCCAGAAGGCACAGGAGTACATCCTGCCGATGAGGAAAGCGGACGAGGAGGACGCACCCGACCCCGAGTCGCCGGACGATTCCACCGCCGGGTACTCCGGGAACTGAAGCACCTCAGGCACTGCCCTCGGCCGTCTCCTTGATCCGGCTTCTCGCAGCGTTGAGTATCCGCTTGTCCTCAGGCTCGAGTATCTGCTTGTCCTGGGAGTCCTTGGGCTGGAGTTGCTCGTAGATGGCCACACAGCTCAGCAGCGCGTCTCGTTCGTCCTCAGCGCGCCCCACTGCCCGGTAGGCCTGGGCCAGCCCGTCGAGCACCCGCGCCTCGTTGATCGGCGCCCTCGAGTCGATATAGCAGGCACGTGCCGCCTCTCCGTGGGCGATTGCCTCGGTGTAGCGCTTCAACTGCATGTGGCAACTCAGCAGGACACGATGCAGGGCCGCCCGGTTGTACGGGGTGCTCGCCCGCACCATCAGCTCGACGGCGAAAGCCTCCCGACTGAGCACGCGCTCTGGTTCCCCCAACTCGAGGTGGCAATGGATCTCGGTGGGAAGGGCGGCCGCCACGCCGCGCTCGTCCGCCATGTCCGCGTAGAGACGTCCGGCGGTCGTCGCGTGGTGGCGCGCCGCCTCCCACCGGCCCATGTCCTCTTGGAGGACACCCATCTGCTGGTGCCCGTGGGCCACTTCGAGCGGGTCGCCGATGCGTTCGGCGAGGGTGATCGAGGTCGTCAGATTGCGCTCCGCTGCACCGGTCTTGTGCAGCTTGCGTTGGATGTTGCCCAGCACCCGGCGGCAGACGGCTTGGTACCGGATGCGTTCCCGCTCGGCCAGCTCGTCTTTGTCGATCTCGCACGCCGAAACCAGCAGGCGTTCCGCGGTGAGCCAGGGGCCGTTGCGGGTGTGGTAGCAGCACAACGCGAGTGGCAGACGCCACCGGTAAGCTGTGAACGGTCGGAAATCCAACGAGTCCAGTACCGCGACCAGTGTGTCGTGCTCGCGGTCGAACCATTGCGTCCCGCCGGCCTCGTCCGCAGGGGCGGGAAGCGGAGCGCCTTCGTCCGCAACAAGGTCGTCCGGGAGTTCCCGGCCCGAACGTAGTGCGCGGTCGCACTGCCGGGCGGCAGTCAACAACCACCCCAGCAGTCGCTCCCGTACTTCGGCCACTTCCGATTCCGACCGTTCCTCGGCCGCGCGTTCCAAGGCGAACGCCCGGACCAGGTCGTGGAGACCAAACCGGTCGTCCGCCAACGGGTCCAGCAGGTTGCCGCGCACGAGTTCATCGACGGCGTCTTCTGCAGTATGCTTCGGAAGTCCGGACAGGAAGACGACGACATCCCGGTGGACGGTGGGACCGGGGTAGATCGCGATGACTTGTAGCACCTTGGCCGCTCCACGTGAAAGCGGCGCGTAGGACAAGCTCAGTGAATCACGCAACGCCGTCTCCCCATCGGGTTTCGCCCCCACCAACGCGGCCGCCGAGCCCAGTCTCGCCAACAACCTCTCCAGGGTGGAGCCCTGGTTCAGGCGGGCCTGCGCAACGACGAGCTTGACCGCGAGCGGAATTCCGCCGCACGCTTCCATGAGCTTGCGGGCCGCGAAGGGCTCCGCCGTAACCCGAGCGGTACCGACAGCATCGCGCAACACCTCTAAGCACGAGTCGAGTGTGATCGGGCGCAAAGGCAGCACCCGCGCGCCCACAACGGCTGGGGCGGTGACGGCCGCCCGCGTCGTGATGACCGTGCGGCTGTGCTCGCCCGCCGCCACCAGGTCCGCGGCGTGCCGGTGGTCACGGGCGTTGTCGATGACGACCAACACAGCGCGGGTGTTCACCGCTGTCCGGTACGCAGCCAGCACGTCGCCACCGCCCAGGCCAGTTCCCGGGATACCGAGAGCCTTGGCGAACCCCTTCAGCACGGCCGCAGGCTCCACCGGCCCCGTAGGGGAGAAGCCCCGCAGGTCGGCGAAGAGGACCCCGTCCGGGAAGTGCTCGACCACACCGTGCGCCCAATTCACCGCCAGCTCCGTCTTGCCCATGCCGCCCAGCCCGTAGACGGTGACGACCCGGACCTCGCTGTCCGGGGCGGTCAACTCTCCCAGCACGGCGAGTTCGAAATCGCGATCGCGCAACTCTGCTCGGACGGGCGGCAGCTGGTGCGGCGATCCCGCCGGCACTGCCTTGGACACCAGCCGCGCCTCGGCGACGAGCGACTTGGCCTCCACACGCAGCGCGGCGTGCAGTGGACCCGACTCTCTGGGCGCCTCTTCCCGTCTACGCAGATCATCGATGATCGCCTGCGCCTGACCGCACCGGGACCACATGTGCCACAACGCAGACCGGATCTCATCGTCGTCCACGAACAGCTCGTCGGCACGCTCCGCGTGGGCGGCGGCCTGTTCCTCACCTTCCTGTTCCGCGCAGAGCCGGATCAGCTCCAGGAAAGCCCGACGTCCCTCGGCACGCAGCTCCACCGTCTCTCGACTCACCCACCGCGGTTCCAAGTTGGCCAGCGGAGGACCTTGCCACAACTCCGCCGCCGCGAAGAGAAGAGGCAGCTTCTGGTGCGCTAGCAGCCCTTTCACTCCGACGACCTTGTCACGAAAACGCCAGAGATCGACCTCCTCCCGCTTCAACGCCAGTCGTAGAACTGAACGCTCATTCTTCTTCACCACCTCGACACCCGCGCAGGCCCGCAGCTTCGCGCCGTAGGAACGCAGGGTGGCTGGGGATTTCGTCCCGAAGCGGCTGGCCAGTTCGTCGTAACCGACTCTGCCGCCGGAGACCGCTGCGATCGCCAGGACCGTGAGCAGGCGCGGCTCCAACCGCACCGGCATGCCGTCCACCAGCAGTCGCACGGCACCAAGGACCTGCAGGTCGATCACGGGCTCGCCCATCGCGATCAAGTGAACCACACCTCGTCCGCTGCCCGGATTGCCCGTCCCAACTCCCCACGCTTTCCCCACGGTTCCCCCACGCCCAGCCACCACGCTGTCCTTGTCAGAATCAGCGCCCAGGAGGGAAGGCAAGATGGGATTGCGGAATCCGCACCGCTTGACGCCGTGGTGGGCAGCCGCGGGCGGTGTGCAGACGTATGGGGTACGACGGGTGGTGCTGGTGGTCGTGCACAGCGTCGCGGCGGGCGAGCGGGTACTTGCGGCCGCCCGCGCAGTCGAGGGTCTGCCAGGCGTCCAGGTCGTGTTCACCCAGTCCCCCGGACCCGCCGACAACCGGGTGGCGGACTTTCTCATCGGCACTGACGCGCTCACCACCCCGTGGGAACGCGCTGCACTCGAGCGGTTTGACCTGGTGATCGCAGCCAGTCCGACCAGCGTCGGCACGCTGCGGGGAGCGTTGCTGCTGCTGCCCGAGGTATCCACGGATGGTGAAATCGTCGACCACAACGGCAGGCGGTGTGTCCCCGCCCTCAACGGCCTGCTCCGCCAACGGGCGGTCGACCCCGACACGGTGGTCATCGGCCTGCCGCACGACGCCGCCGTCGCCGCGCTCCAAGCCGCCTCGCCAGGCACCAGGCGACACGCCGTCGTCATCGGCGATCCCGCGTACGACTACCTGCTCGACGCCCTCGCCCACCGGGACGCCCATCGCGAGCGCCTGGGGGTCCACCGCGACCAGCGGTTGGGCATCGTGTTGTCGACCCGGGGACCAGACTCGCTGCTCGGCAGGTCACCGGCCCTGTTCGGGCGGATCGCCGCCGATCTGCCGACATCAGGCGACCGGTTGATCTGCCACCTGCACCCCGACGTGTGGGTACGGCATGGCAGACGCCAAGTGCTGGCGTGGGCCGGGCCACTGGTGCGGGCCCGAATGCGGTTCCTGCGTCTCGGGCAGGGCTGGCAGGTCCCTATCGCGGCAGCGGACTACGTCGTGGGCGACCACGGTGCGCTGACCGCCTATGCCGCAGCCACCGGGAAACCGGTGTACTTGGCCAACCCGGTGCCCTCCACCGCGCCGGACTCGCTGGGTGAGGCCGTCGCCCGGTACGGCAGGTTCCTGGATCCGGCTGTGTCACTAGGGGCTCAATTTGACTGGACGGCGCGTCCCAGCGCCTCGGTAGTCCGACGCGTCACCTCCGTCCCGGGCAGGTCGGCCGACCTGCTGCGTACGGAGTGCCTCCGTCTGCTGCGGATCACAGACTCGGCCCGACAAACGGTCGACGACCTCTAGGAGAGGAGAAACCAATATGCCCGTCATCCAGACCTTCCCCCGTTCTGGCGGAGGTGGCGGCACCGGCGACCGCGCCCAGTCTAGGGAAAGTGGATGAGGTTGTGCTGGGCCCGGCCGGTGATTCTAGTCGGGCCCGGTTCGTCGTCAGCCGGGGTTGAAGATGCGGTATAGGAAGCGACGGGCCCGCCCTTCTTGAGGGTTGCCGATCACCTGCGAACTGGGGCCACCCTTGACGATAGGGCTGGCGTCGAGGAAGAGGACTTGGTCGGCTACTTGTTCGGCGAAATGTATTCGTGGGTGACGACGGCGGTGGCGAGGTCTTTGATGACAGACATGACTTCGTCGACGATCGACCTCGCCGCAGGCCAGGCCGTCGGCCTGCAACGGGCGTCAACCTGAGGATGACGTTCTCGGCGTTCATCGTGCACCACAGGTCGGACGGCGGCGGCGCAGGAGGACGTCAACCGTGGCGGAAACCAGCAGTTCACGGCGGGCATGGGTTCGTGTGGATGCTGTACGAGCCGGCCCGGGGGCACTCGCTTGGGGCGATCCGTGTTCGCGGAAAGCGCGAACCTCGGCGCTCGTCGCGCATTGTGGGGGTGCGACCCCGGGCCCCGCCCGGAGGGCTTCGCCCCCGGACCCCCGGCTACGGGGGTGGCCGCATGAGCTGCGGTTGCGGAAAGCGCGAACCTCGGCGCTCGTCGCGCATTGTGGGGGTGCGACCCCGGGCCCTGAGCGGATACTTTCAGCGCAAACAGCCCCTCACCAGGGGATACGTGGTGAGGGGGCTATTTGCGCGACGGCTGCTCGAGTTGGCGAGGTCCGGCGGTCAGACGGACAGCGCGGGGGTGACGGGGGTCGTGTCGCGGTCCACGAGGAATGCGGGGCGGGTGACGTTGCGCGGGGCGTTGCGCACCGAGTTGTAGGTGACGAACAAGACAGTGCGCCGATCGTCGGAGCGGTTGTCCGAGGACCAGTGCACCAGGTTGGGGTGGAAGGCGGAGATCGTCCCGGCGGGGCCGAGCAGTTGTGCGGGCCGGTGGTTGGCCGCGAGTTCGGCGGCGCGCTCGGCGGGCACGCTGTGCGTGAGGTCCGCGGAAACGTGCTCGTGCCAGTCGCCACCGGCGGCCCGCTCGGGCTGATCGGCGGCCCGGATGATGCCCAGCCGGTGCGAGCCGGTCAGCACGGTCAGCGGGCCGTTGAGCTCGTGCACCTCGTCCAGGTTGATGGCGATGTTGACCGCGTGCGGCTCGGGCATACCGTCCTCAATGGACCAGAACGCGAAGTCCTGGTGCCACGGCCAGCGCTGACCGACCTGCGGGTTCTTGACGTTGACCTTGAACTGGTACACGTACACGCGGTCGCCGATGAGCTGCTCGGCGAGGCCGACCAGCCGCGGGTGCCGGACCAGAGCCGCGCAGACCTGGTCGAAGCGGTGGCAACCGTGCAGCGCGCGCACGACGTCACTGTCCTTTTCGCACACCACCTCCTCGCGTTCCATCGCGCTGATCCGGCGCACCGAGGCACGGAGGTCGCGCAGGACCTGCTCGCCGATCCCCTCCTTGAGGACAACCCACCCGTTCTCGTGGTAGGCGGCGGCGATCCCGTCCAGTGCGGTGTCAGTCATCAGTAACCATCCCCCTGCCCCGTGCGGCGCCGGACAACAGCTCGGGCGAGTAGACCTCGTCCACGGAGAGCGTTCCGGACACGACCGAGAAGTACCTGTCCACCAGCTGCGGGTCGCGTTCGATGAACTTCAGCAGCTGGATGCGTTCTTGCTGGATATCAAGCCTGGCAACGGAAAGGGTGTTGCGGTAGGACTCGGTCAGTTCCTCCTTGCGCATCACCTCGTAGTCCGCGAGCGCATCGGCCAGCGCGACCGGATCCGCCACGTGCGGGACGACCTGCCTGCCGAACATGTCCGCCTGCAGGAAGGCGTCGGAAATGCCGCGCGCGGTGATCGAATCCTTGTGGTGCCAGGCATCGCCGAGCAGCAGCCAGCCGGGACCGGTCCCCTGCCGGAAGAAGTTGCGCTGGTCGCCAACGGCGTGCAGCTTGCCGAACCGGTCGTCGGTCACCGTGGCGTCGCGCAGCCCTGGCACCATGCGCGCGACGTTGTCCACGTAGATGCGGCGGGCGTCCCTGCGGACCGCCTCGAACTCCGGCTGCGGGAAGTAGATCGACACCACGGACAGCTCGTCGTTGGTCGGCACCGTCCCGGCAAACCGGTCGGTGTCCTCGAACAGCTCGAACCTGGGCGGCAGCCCACTCCAGTACGAGTAGTAGACGCAGGTCAGCGTGGGGTCTTCGACAACGGTCGGTGCCCCGGCGAAGCGGGCCACGGCCGAACGCATCCCGTCCGCGCCGACGACGAGCCGACCGCGCTCCTCGTGCACCTGCCCACTCTGCGTCCGGTAGCGGACCCCGCACACCCCACGCTCATCGAGGAGTAGCC
This sequence comes from Kutzneria viridogrisea DSM 43870, assembly GCF_000525635.1. NCBI lineage: Bacteria > Bacillati > Actinomycetota > Actinomycetes > Pseudonocardiales > Pseudonocardiaceae > Kutzneria > Kutzneria viridogrisea. The sequence continues at coordinate 2,863,454 of NZ_CP007155.1, read as the reverse complement.
CGGTGACCGTTGCCTGGGAACGGAATTCCACCCCCGCCGCCACCGCCGCGGAGAGCAGCACCTCATCGAGCAGGTAGCGCCGCGGGGCGTACGCGGCGTGCTGTCCCCCGCTGGCCATCGACGACCCGCGCAGGTGCACGTCGGCCACGTGGTAGGCGCTCTGCGTGATGGCTGGGCACCCGGTGGCCACGACCGCGTCCAGCACGCCCCACTCGGCGAGCAGCGCCACGCCCGGCTGGTGCACCAGGTGCGTGGACACGGTGTCGCTGGGCATGCGGGCACGGTCGAGCAGCAGCACCCGGTGGCCCGCCCGCGCGGCGAGCATGGCGGCCGAGGCGCCAGCGCACCGGCCACCGACCACGATGATGTCGTACAAGGTCACCTTCTCCGATCGCTAGGCGGACAACACGTATCCGTCGAGCCGGCGCAGCGCTCGCGAGCGCCGCAGGTCAGCGACCGCGAAGGTGCGCTGCAACCACCGGTCGCGGCCGTCGTAGCGCGGCCGGAACGAGGTGCGCCCGTGCACCGCGACCCGGTTGTCCACAATGGCCAGGTCCCCGGCCGCCAGGCGTACGTCGCTGGCCACCGATTCCAGCGCGGCCTCCAGTTCGCGCAGCGCGCTGGTCGCGTCGGCGGTCAGCCCCGTGGTCGCCGTGAAGTCCACGCGCAGGTCCGGATCGGCGGGATCGCCGTGCAGCACGGCGTGCCGTTCCGGGGTGCCGCCGTCGCCGAAGGACGGCGGCGGATCGGTGCGGAAATCCGGCTGAGCGAGCACATCCCTGGTGCGCGGGGACAGCTTGGGCAGTGCGCCGCGGACCGAGGACACGCGCAGGCCCGCGACCCGCTCGTGATCGGGCCGCAGGCACAGCAGCATCACGTAGTCCGGTCGATGCGCGTGGAAGGCGTTCTCGTTGTGCATGGTCAACCGCACCGATCCCGCGTTGCCCTGGAACTCCTCCTTGCCGGGGACCGGAACCACGTCCTGGACCAGCGCGCCGTGCTTCTCCGCCGCGTAGGCGACCGGATCGCCGAGACCACACGCCACCATCACCAGGACAGCCGCGGGGATGCTGGTCTGTCGCTGCACCGAATCCCCGGCAGACGGGGTTCCCGGCACGTCCCCGATCGGCAGACCGCGCAGCACCAGTGCCGCGGCGCTGCCGGAGTCCCTGCGGAAGTCCCGGAGCCGTTGCCGCACAGCGCCGGGCAGTTCCTCCCAGGCGGCCCTGGCCGCGGCCACCCACGCCCAGTGGTCGACCTCCCCGTGCTGGGCACTGAGCCAATCCGCGACCTGCCGCACGTGGGCGGCGGCGTCGGCGCGGAGCTGGAAGACCCAGTCCGCGCCTGCCGCGTAGAGCCGCTCACCCACTACTTGTCCATCGCTTCGATCAAGCTCTTCGGCCGCATGTCCGTCCAGTTCGTCTCCACGTAGTCGACGCAGGCCTGCTTGTCCGCCTCGCCGAAGACGGTCGTCCACCCGGCGGGGACCTCGGCGAAGGCGGGCCACAGCGAGTGCTGCCCCTCGTCGTTGACCAGCACGAAGAAGGAGCCGTCCTCGCTGTCAAAGGGGTTCGTCATGGTTCTGCTTCCTCTCAGTTGTGTTTGCGCAATTCACCAGCGAGGATCGTGCCGATCTCCGCGAGTGGTTCTGGGTTCATCATCTCGTCGTGCGAGCACGCGATGTCGTGGTTCACCACGGTTCCATCGACGTAGTCCCGCCACGCGTGGTGCGTCGGCAGGTCAGCGGGCCGACCACGCACGGCCGTGAAGAACAACAGGTCCCCGCGGAACACCCCGCGCGTGACCTCCTGGGCCAATGCCCAGTTGTTCAGGTAGATGTCGACGAACGCGGAAATCCGGCCCTTGTCGACCCCGGCCACGTGCTGCCCCGCCTGGTAGACCAGTTCCTCGACCTCCGCGCGTCGCAACGGGCCGGAACCGGTTTGCTCAGCTGGCTGGCCAAGGCTTTCCAGGATGGCGCGCAGCACGTCCTGCTCGGCGGGCTTGGGTTCCTCCGGCGCCGTCTGGTGCGGGTAGTTGTCCAGCACCGCCAGGAGGTCCACCCGCGCGCCCTGCCGCTGCAACTCGACCGCGATCAGGTGCGCGAGCTTCCCGCCGAAGGACCAGCCCGCGATCCGGTACGGCCCATCCGGCTGCACCTGGCGCAGCCGTGCCACGTACTCGGCCACCATGTCCGCGATGCTCTCCGGCAGCGTGCTCTCGCCGTCCAGCCCGCGAGCCTGGACGCCGTAGAGCCGGGCGTCCTGGCCGAGCCAGCTGACCAGACCGGCGTAGCACCAGCTGAGCCCGCCACCGGGGTGCACGAAGAAGACGATCGGGGCCGTACCAGCGGTCTGCAACGGCAGGATCACCTGCAGTCCGTCGTCTCCCCCGGCCTGGTTGCCGAACCGCCGCACCAGATCGGCCACCGTGGGGCTGGCGAACAGGTCCCGGACGGACAGCTCCTCGCCCAGCGTCGAACGGATCTTCGCGACCAGGCGGGTGCCCAGCAGTGAGTACCCGCCGAGGTCGAAGAACGACTCGTCGATGAGCACCTCCGGCAGGCCGAGCACCTCCGCGAACAGGTCGCACAGCACTCGTTCCCGCGGGGTCCAGGGGTGGCGGCGCACTCCGCTGTCCTGCGCGGCCGGGACGGGCAGCGCCGCGCGATCGAGCCGCCCGCCCGGGGTCACCGGGAATTCGGTGAGGGTCACCAGGGCGGTCGGGATCAACGCCTCCGGGACGATGCTCGCGATGTACTGCCGCAGCTCGGTGAGGTTGGGCTGGCCACCATCGGCGGGAACCACGTACGCCACGAGGCGTTGTTCCCCGGGCGCGCTCTCCCGCACCGCAACCGCGGCGCTGGCCACCGAGGGGTGGCGTGCGAGCGCGGATTCCACGGCGGCCGGTTCGATGCGGTACCCGCGGAGCTCCACCTGGTCGTCAACCCGGCCGAACACGGCAAGTTCACCGTCCTCGGTCCACCGCGCCAGTTCCCCGGTCCGGTACATGCGCCCACCGGGCGGGCCGAACGGGTCGGCGAGGAACCGCTGGGCCGTCAGCCCGGACCGGCCGAAGTACCCGCGCGGCAACTGCTCGCCCGCTGCGTACACCTCGCCGACGACCCCCGGCGGCACCGGCACCAAGCTGGCGTCCAGCACGTACACGAGGCTGCCCGGCCCGGCGATACCGGCAGCGGGTGCCTCGACGCACGCGCGCTCCCCCGACGCCAAGGGGCCGAACAGGCCTGCGAGCAGGGGGTCCAGACCACTGCACTGCGGCAGAGCGCCCAGGGGCACGACCAAGCAGTCCGGGGCATTAGTCGAATCCGTCGAGTACGCCAGGCAAGCGGTGTTCAGCGGCGACCTGTGCTCCTCGTCCGCCGGGGCCTCGTCGGGGTAGCTAGCCAGCTCGCCGACGAATCCCTCCTCGTCCAGTTCCAGCACCTGCTCGACAGCGCCGGGCACGGAGATCGAACTGTCCACTGTGGCCAGTGCGAGGAGTGGCTGCGCGTCGTCGAACACCTCGGTGATCCAGTCGGCTGGGCGCTGCGGTTCGACCGGGACGAACGCACCGCCGGCCTTCAGCACCGCGAGGACCGCCACCACCAGTTCGGCAGAGCGCGGCAACACCACGGCAACCACCTGCTCGGGTCCCACTCCCTGCTCGACCAGGTATCCGGCGAGCTGGTTGGCCCTGCTGTCCAACTCGGCGTAGGTCAGCGTCCCGGACTCGCACTCCACCGCGAGCGCCGTCGGGTTACGCCGCGCCTGGTCCTCGACCAGCTCCGGCAGGGTTGCCGCCGGTGTGGCCGCACCGGTCCGACTCCACTGTCCCAGCACCAGTTCGCGCTCGGCCGGGCTGAGCACGTCCACCTGGCCGATCGGGGTGTTCGGATCGGCGGCCATCGTCGCCAGCACGCGCACCAGCCGCTCGATCACCTGCTGCGCCTGCTGTTCGTCGAACAGGTCCGGGCGATAGCCGAGGCGCAGGCGCAGTTCCTCGTGCGGGATCACCAGCAGGCTCATCGGGTAGTGCGTGGCGTCGAGCATCCGCACATCGGTGAACCGCAGGTCGTGGCCGACGTCCCAGCCGGTGTCCTGGCCCAGCGGGTAGTTCTCGAACACCAGGTCGGTGTCGAACAGCTCGCCCAGGCCCGTCGCCTGCTGGATCTCGGTCAGTCCGAGGTACTGGTAGGCGGCGAGCTCGGCCTGCTGCCGCTGTAGGCCGTCCAGCAGCTCTCCCAGCGAGCAGGCCGGATCCAGGCGCACCCGAGCGGGCAGGGTGTTGATGAACAGCCCGATCATCGACTCGACACCGGCCAGTTCCGCGGGCCGACCGGACACGGTGATACCGAGCACCACGTCCGACCGCCCGGTCATCCGTCCGAGCACGATGGCCCACGCGGCCTGCACCAGGGTGTTCATGGTGAGCTCGCGGCCGCGGGCGAGCTCGGTCAGGCGGTCGGCGAGGCCGCCGGGCAGCACCAGGGTGACCTCCTCCGGGACGATGGGCTCCCGCGCCGGGTCCGGTACCGCGATCAACGTCGGTCCGGCCAGCCCGTCGAGGGCCGCCCGCCAGCTCTCCCGCGCCTGTTCCCGGTCCTGCCCGGCGACCCAGGCCAGGTAGTCCCGGTACGGGGTCACCCGGGGCAGCGCGCCGTCGTCGCCGCCGGTGAGGTAGAGCGCGAACAGTTCCTGTGCCACCAACGGGCTCGACCAGCCGTCCAGCACGAGGTGGTGGTTGGTCACCACGAACCGGTACCGGTCGCCGAGGCGGATCAGCGTGAACCGGATCAACGGTGCGGCGCCGATGTCGAACCGCCGCACCCGGTCCGCGTTGGTGATCCGGTCGAGCTCAGCCTGCTGCTCACGTTCGTCCATTGCGGACAGATCGTGTTCGGTCCACGACAGGGGCACCTCGCGCAGCACCACCTGGACCGGCCGGTCGAGGCCGTCGTAGGTGAAGCTCGCCCGCAGATTGGCGTGGCGGCGCAACAGGGCCTGCGCAGCCGCCTGCAACGCGGTGACGTCCAGGTTTCCCTGGAGGTCCACGTACAGCTGCACCAGGTACACGTCCAGGCCCTGCTCGTCGTACAGGGCGTGGAACAGCAAGCCCTCCTGCAGCGGGGACAGCGGCAGGACGTCCTCGATCCCCTGCCACCGCTCCTCGATCGCGAGAAGTTGAGCTTGACTCACTTCAACCAGCGGCAGGTCGGATGGCGTGAAACCACCGGCCCCTGGTTTCCCCGTGTGCACAACGAGACCAGTCAGCGCGTCGCACCAGTGTTGTGCGAGCTCACCAACTTCCCGCTCGTCGAACAGTTCCTCCGGCCAGGACCACGTGGCACGCAGCACGCCGTCGTGCACCGCGGCGTTGACGGCCAGGGCATGCGTGGCGGGCAAGTCCGGTGCGGCTGGCCGGACCGCGCCCGCCTCCGGAGCAAGCGACCAGTCACCGGTGTCCAGTGCCCCAGCCCGGCCGAGGTAGTTGAAGACGACCTCTGGGGTGCCGAGTTCCGCAAGCACCTCAGAGGTTTCCGGGTTGAGGTAGCGCAACAGCCCGAAGCCGATGCCGTTGCCGGGGATCGCCCGCAGTTGCTCCTTGACCCGCTTCAGCACCTCACCCACGGCGGGCCCGCCTGCGCACACCTCGGCGAACTGCCGGGCACCCGGCTGCAACCGCACCGGGTACAGACTGGTGAACCAGCCCGCCGTCCGCGAGACGTCCAGCCCGGCACCGATGTCCTCCCGGCCGTGACCCTCAACGTCGATCAGTACCGGCTCGTCGCCGACGGTGCCGCGCCACTCGGCGATGGCCACGGCCAGGCCGGTGAGCAACACGTCGTTGATCCCGGCGTGGAAGGCCGCAGGCACCTCACCCAACAGGCGAGTGGTGGTCTCAGCGGGCAACTCCACGGTGCACGAACGAACCCGGTCGGCACGGTCCCGTGCCGGGTCGAGCGCGCGGGAACCCAGTACAGGGCCGGGATCGGCCAGGACACGCTGCCACAGCGGCAACTGCGCAACGACCTGCGGCGAACTGGCCTGAGTGGCAAGCGACTCCGCCCATCGGCGCAGCGAGGTCCGCACCGGCTCCAATGCCGACGCGGTACCGGTCTGCCAGGCTTTTGCCAGGTCTGGCAGGAGAATCCGCCACGAAACGCCGTCGATCGCGAGGTGGTGCACGACCAGCAGCACGCGCCCCGACTGGTTCGGCCCCGCGTCGAACCACACCGCTTCGAGCAAGGCTCCCGCGGCCGGGGACAACCGGTCCTGCGCGGCGTGCAACTCCGCCTGCACCGCAGCGGCCACGTCCTCGGCGGCCGAGATGTCCACCCGGCGCACCAGCTCGTGGGCGGCAACCGCGCCCGGTGACCGCACTCGCAGCAGCGAACCGGGCAGTGCCACCATCCGCAGGGCGTCGTGGTGGTCGATGACCGCCTGCACGGTCCCGGTGATCCGGTCCAGACCGAGGCCAGCGGGAACCTGCAACAGGACCCACTGGCTGAAGCGGTCCGCCACACCGTCCTGTTCGGACAGCCAGCGCATGATCGGGGTGGCGGGCAGTTCGCCCGAACCGATGTCCGGTTCCGGCTCGGCCTGCTCGTCGAGGCGGACCGCGACCGCCGCGAGGGCCTCGACCGTCTTGTGCTCGAAGACGGTGCGCGGGGTGATGCCCCAGCCCGCCGCGCGCGCCCGGCTGACCAGCTGGATGGACATGATGCTGTCGCCACCCAGCGCGAAGAAGTTGTCCGCGACGCCAACCCCGTCCAGGCCGAGCACTTCGGCGTACAGGCGGCAGAGCAGTTCCTCCTGCGGCGTGCGCGGTGCGCGCCCGGACACCGCGCGGCGGAATTCGGGCGCGGGCAGTGCTTTTCGGTCGATCTTGCCGTTGGCGGTGACCGGCAGCGCGCCGAGTACGACGAAGGCCACCGGAACCATGTGGTCGGGCAGGGATTCCGCCGCGAACGCACGCAGCGAATCCACCTCGACGGCCCTGTCCTCGCCAGGCACGACGTAGGCGAGCAGCTGCTTGCCCGCCACACCGTGCTCGCGTGCGACCACCGCGACCTGGGCGACCGAGTCGTGGCCAGCGAGCACGTTCTCGACCTCGCCGGGTTCGATCCGGAAACCTCGGATCTTGACCTGGTCGTCGGCCCTGCCCAGGTATTCCAGGTCGCCGTCACGGTCCCAACGGACCAGGTCCCCGGTCCGGTACATCCGCGTGCCCGCCGGACCGAACGGGTCCGCGACGAACCGCTGCGCGGTCAGCTCCGGCCGGCCCAGGTATCCCCGCGTGAGTTGCGGCCCCGCCACGTAGAGCTCACCAGGCGTTCCTGGCGGCACCGGAGCGAGGCCCGCGTCCAGCACATACGTGCGCAGGTTCGGCAATCCCCGCCCGATCATGCTGCGCCCGGCGCCGGACCGGTGCACCGCGCGGTGGGTGGTGTGCACCGTGGCCTCGGTGAGCCCGTACATGTTGACCAGCTCCGGACCGGTACCGGGATGGCGGTCGAACCAGCCGGTCAACCGGTCGAAGCGCAGTGCCTCGCCGCCGAATACCACGTAGCGCAAGCGGGAGCCGTCCGCAGTGCCCGCCGCCCGCTCGACCTCGATCAGCCCGGAGAACGAGGACGGGGTCTGGCTCAGCACCGTCACGCCCTCGGCCACCAGCAGCGCCCAGAACTCAGCTGGCGACCGGCTGACCTCGAACGGCACCACGACCAGCCGCCCACCGTGCAGCAGCGGACCCCACAGCTCCCACACCGAGAAGTCGAAGGAGAACGAGTGGAACAACGTCCACACGTCCTCCGCGCCGAAGTCGAACAGCCCGGACACCGCGCCGAACAAAGCGGTCACATTCGCGTGCGACACCACAACGCCCTTGGGCGTTCCGGTCGAACCGGAGGTGTAGATCACGTACGCCGTGTTGCCGGGCCGCAGCTCGCCGCCCCGCTCGTGGTCTGCGAGGTCCTCGGCGGAACGCGTTGCCGTTGCCGGATCATCCAGTGCCAGCACGGGAACGCCATCGGGTGCTCCGGCGAACCCAGCCGTGGCCACGATGGCCGAAGGCCGCGCATCGGCGAGCATGAAGCCGATCCGGTCGACGGGGTAGGCGGGATCGACGGGCACGTACCCGCCACCGGCCTTCACCACGCCCAACGCGGCGACCACCAGGTCCAGCGAGCGCGGCAACACCACTGCGACCAGGCTCTCCGGTCGTACGCCGCACTCGATCAGCCTCCGGGCCAGCCGATTGGCCCGTGCGTTCAGCTCCGCATAGGTCAGCGCCTCGCCCTCGCACACCACTGCCATCGCATCGGGTGCCCGCCGAACCTGTGCCTGGAACAACTCCGCCAGCGTGGCCACCGGCACGTCCCGCGCGGCACCGTGCCACTCCTGCAAGACCTGGCGCCGTTCGACCACGTCGAGCGTGTCCACCTGGCCGAGGGCGGTGCGCGGGTTCTCGGCGATCGCCGCCAGCACCCGCAGCAGCCGCTGCAAGATCGCCTGGGCGGCGGGCTCGTCGAACAGGTCCGGCCGGTAACCGAGGCGCAGCCGCAGTTCGCGGTGTGGCAGCACCACCAGGCTCAGCGGGAAGTGCGCGGCGTCCTGCCCGTGCACCCCGGTGATCCGCAGGTCGGGGCCGAGGTCCCAGCCGCTGCCCGGCCCAATGGGGTAGTTCTCGAACACGAAGCCGGTGTCGAACAGCTCACCGGCACTGGCCAACTGCTGGATCTCGGCCAGCCCCAGGTACTGGTAGGCGGTCAGCGCCGCGTGTTGCTGCTGCACCTCGTCCAGCAACTCGGCCAGCGGGCGAGCGGGGTCCAGCCGCAACCGCATCGGCAGGGTGCTGATGAACAGCCCCACCATCGATTCCACCCCGGCGAGTTCGGCGGGACGGCCGGACACGGTGACGCCAAGCACCACGTCCGACCGCCCGGTCTGGCGCCCGAGCACCACACCCCAGGCCGCCTGGAGCACGGTGTTCAGGGTGATCTCGCGCTGCCGGGCCAAAGCAGTCAGCCTCGTGCTGAGCTCCTCGGGAACGGTCACCGCGATCTGCTCGGGGATGACCGACACCCGCGCGGACTCCGCGAGCGCGACCAGGGTCGGTTCGTCAACCTGGTCGAGCAATTCGCGCCAGTACCGCCTGGCCTCCGCCGGATCCTGTTGAGCCAGCCAGGCCATGTAGTCCCGGTACGGGGTCACGGCCGGCAGCGCGCTGTCGTCACCGCGGGTCGCGTAGAGCGCGAACAACTCGCGCGCGACCAGCGGCCCCGACCAGCCGTCCAGCACGAGGTGGTGGTTGGTCATGAGGAACCGGTACCGCCCGTTCCCCAACCGCGCCAAGGTGAATCGGATCAGCGGAGCGCTGCCCACGTCGAACCGCCGCAGCCGGTCGTCCGCGGTCAGCCGGTCGACGGCCGATTCGTCCGAATTGGACAGATCGACTTCGGTCCACGGCAGCTCGGCCTCGCGCAGCACCACTTGTACTGGCTTGCGCACACCTTCGTGCACGAACGCGGCGCGCAGGCTGGTGTGCCGCCGCAACAACGTCGCGGCAGCAGCGCGCAGGGCGTCGACGTCCACCTCGCCCTGCAAGTCGACCGCCAGCTGCACCACGTAGACGTCCGGCCCCTGCTCGTCGTACAGGGCGTGGAAGAGCAACCCCTCCTGTAGGGGCGACAGCGGCAGGACCTCCTCGACCTCCGGCCAGCGCGCCTCGATCCTGGTGATCTCGTCCTGGCTCAGGTCTGCCAGCGGCATATCCGAAGGCGTGTACCCGCCGGTGCCCGGCTGTTGGGCGTGCACCGCGATGCCGGTCAGCGCACGGGTCCAGCTCTGCGCCAGGTCGTGCACCTCGTCCTCGGTGAACAGCTCCTCGGGCCAGGTCCAGGTCGCGGTCAGCACCCCGCCGTGCACGCCCGCGTTGATCGTCAACGCGTGCGCGGCGGGCAGGTCCGGAGCATCCGGTGCCAGGGCGGCGGCTTCCGGGGCGAGGGACCACTCACCCGTCGCCAGCGTGCCGGTCTGGCCGAGGTAGTTGAACAGCAACTCCGGAGTACCGAGTTCCGCAAGCGCCTCAGCGGTTTCCGGGTTGAGGTAGCGCAACATCCCGAAGCCGATGCCGTTGCCGGGGATCGCCCGCAGTTGCTCCTTGACCCGCTTCACCACCTCACCCGCGGCCGAGCCACCGGCGCACACCTCGTCGAACCCTGCGACGCCGGTGTCCAGGCGCACCGGGTAGGCACTGGTGAACCAGCCCATCGTGCGGGATACGTCCACATCGGACCCCAGGTCTTCGCGGCCGTGCCCTTCCACCTCGACCACGACGGCTGTGCCCGTACCGCGGTGGCTCGCCCGCCACGCCGTGATCGCCATCGCCAGCCCGGCCAGCAGCACGTCGTTGACCCCGGCGTGGAAGGCAGCCGGAACCGTGCTCAGCAACGGCGTAGTGATCTCCGCAGGCAGCTGCACGGACAGCGCGCGCACCCGGTCGGCCCGGTCACGACCGGGGTCAAGCGCCCGCGCGGCGAGCACGGGTCCGGTGTCGGCCAGCACGTCCTTCCACAGCGGCAATTCGGAAACCCGCTGTGCGCTGGAGGCCTGCCCGGCGAGCAGACCGGCCCAACGACGGAATGAGGTGCCGACCGTGGCGAGCCGCGTCCGCTCCCCGGCCTGCCAGGCTTCCACCAGGTCCGGCAACAGGATGCGCCACGACACCCCGTCGACCACCAAGTGGTGCAGGGTCAGCAGCAACCGGCCCGGCTGGTCCGGACCAGCGTCGAACCACACCACGTCGGCCATGATCCCGTCAGCCGGGGACAGCCGCCGCACTGCGGCATTGGCTTGTTCCCTCAGCACGTCGAGCAGGTCCTCGCGGCCGGTGATGTCCACTCGGTGCACCAGCGACCTGGCATCGACGGCCCCGGGTGCCCGCACGGTCAACGACCAGGCCAGGTCCCGGCCGGGGCGCGCGATCATCCTGAGCACGTCGTGGTGATCGAGAACAGCTTGCAGCGCTGCGGCAATCCGGTCCTGCCCCAGATCAGCCGGTACCTGCGCCAGTACCCACTGGCTGAACCGGTCTGCCGACCCGCCCCGTTGCCACAGCCAGTGCATGATCGGCGTGGCGAACACCTCGCCGGTCGCGGAGTCCGGGACCGGCGGCAGTGCCTGGCCGGTTGGCACTGCGATCACGGCGAGACGCTCCGCCGTCTTGTGCTCGAACACGTTGCGGGGCGTGATGGTCAGGCCAGCTTGCCGGGCCTTGCTGACCAGCTGGATGGACAGGATGCTGTCGCCGCCGAGGGCGAAGAAGCTGTCGTCCACGCCGACCCGGTCCAGGCCAAGCACTTCGGCGAACAACCGGCACAGGGTTTCCTCCTGCGCCGTACGGGGTCCCCGGCCGGACACCTCGGCGCCGAAATCAGGGGCCGGCAGGGCGCGGCGGTCCAGTTTCCCGCTCGGTGTCAGGGGAAGGTCCGCCAGTACCACGAATCCGGCAGGCACCATGTAGTTCGGCAGGGATTCGGCGACATGCGCGCGCAGCTCGGCCACGGTGTCGCGGATATCGTCCGGCATCGCCGGTTCGTTGGCGTACGCGGAGGGCTGGAGGGCCAGGTCGCTGGATCGACGGCAGGTGTGCGCCAGATCCGCGCCTTGGCCTGGCGCGACCAGGACGGCGTCGAAGCTGCCTTCCGCGCCCGCGCCCGGGGACCAGGTGGTCACCACGGTGTACCCGACACGCTGGCTCAGCTCGTGGAAGGACTCCGGGTCCTGGCCGTCCTCGATGCGCCGGGCCGCAACGCCCTGGATAGCGGCCATGGCGTGGTATTCATCGGCGAGCCGGAGATTGGGGATGCCCGTCACCCGCAGCGTGTCCGGCCGCCTGTTCGTCACGTAGTTGACCAGGCCGCTGATATCGGTGACATCGGTCCCCCAGCGCAGCGCGGAGATGTCCGCGACCGGCAGCACCGAGTTCTTTTCCTTGTGCAGCACCACGTCGTACCGGTGACGGGTGAGCTCGTTCTGGTGCGTGCCGCGCTTGAGCCGGATGTCAGCACCCGTGATCGCGCCGACCGATTCCGCCCACGCGGCGAAGAAGTCGGGGTCGAGCAGGAGTTCCCGCTCGCGGAGCACGGCTTGCGCGACCAATTCGCGTCGTGCCGAGCGGGCGCCGTGCGCCTCGTCCTTGTGGTACTCGACCGCGGCGTGGAAGCAGCGGACCAGCCGCAGGTTGCGCACGTCACCGATGAACACCGAACCACCAGGCGCGAGGAGTTCCACGGCCTTGCCGAGGACATTGGTGAGGTAGTCCACGCTCGGGAAGTACTGCACCACCGAGTTCAGCACGATCGTGTCGAAGATCCCGCTTGGCAGGCCGTCGAAGTCGTGCGCGGGTTGCGCCCGCAGCTCGACATGCCCGGCCAGCCGCGGGTCAGCGGACACGTGTGAGCGCAGTGCGTCGATCGCCTCGCGCGACAGGTCGGTTCCCCAGTACTCCTCGCACTTGGGGGCCAGTTGCGACAGCAGCAGGCCGCTCCCGGCGCCGATCTCCAGTACCCGGCGGGGATTGAGCTCCCGAATTCGCTGCACCGCGTTGGCACGCCATTCCCGCATCTGCTCCAGCGGAATGGGTTTCCCGTCGTAGCTGCTGGACCAGCCGGAGAAGTCCTCGCCGAAGGGGATGCGCCCGGTTTCCTCGTAGATGGAGCGGTAAACCGAGGCCCAGTTGCTGACGGATCGCTGCTCGCGCGACGCGTCCCTGGCTGCGCTGCGCCGGACAATGTAAGCAACCAGCTGCTGGCCACCGGCACCGTCCTCGCGTGCCGTGACCGCCGCCTGCCGAACAGCCGGGTGCCCAGCCAGAACCGCTTCGATCTCGCCCAGTTCGACGCGGTAGCCCCTGATCTTGACCTGATCATCCGCCCGGCCCACGAACTCCAGCTCACCGTCGGCAGTCCACCGCGCCAGGTCCCCAGTCCGGTACAACCGCCCACCCGCAACACCAAACGGGCTTGCCACAAACCGCTCCGCCGTCAGAGCAGAACGCCCCAGATAGCCTTGGGCCAGCTGCGTACCTGCGATGTACAGCTCCCCGGCGACACCCGGCGGTACCGGGAGCAAGCCCGAGTCCAGCACGTACACCTGGGTGTTCCACACCGGACGACCAATCGGCACCACACCCGCACCCGGCGTGCATTCGGCAGCGGTCACGTCGATCGCGGCCTCGGTCGGACCGTACAAGTTCCACAGTGCCGCGTCTGATACTGCCGCCCACTGGTCGACCAGATCAGCGGGTAGCGCCTCGCCGCTGCACACCACCACCCGCAACTCCGCACACCCACCACCACCGACCTGCGCGAGGAACGCCCGCAACATCGACGGCACAAAATGGGCGACCGACACCCGCTCCGCCCGCATCAACCCCGCCAGGTACTCCGGATCACGATGACCACCCGGCCGCGCCAGCACCACCACACCACCCACTAACAACGGCCACAACAACTCCCACACCGACACATCAAACCCACACGACGTCTTCTGCAACACCCGCTCACCCGGCACCAACCCGAACCGGTCCTGCATCCACAACAACCGATTCACCACCGCACCATGCCCCACCACAACACCCTTAGGCACACCAGTCGACCCAGACGTATACAACACATACGCCGGATGACCCGACCCGATCACCACACCGGGATCTTCATCACGACACCCCGCGACGAGATCGTCGTCCAACAGCACGCATTCCACGCCATCGGGCACCAAACCCACGGTGTCCGCCGTGGCCAGCACCAACCGAGGCCCGGCGTCGGCAAGCATGAACCCCGCACGCCCAACTGGATACTCCGCATCCACCGGCAAATACGCCCCACCGGCCTTGAGCACCGCGAGAACGGCCACGACCAGCTCGACCGACCGAGGCAGCACAACACCAACTACACACCCCGGCCCCACACCACGCTCGGCCAACCACCACGCCCACCGATTCGCCCGCGCATTCAACTCCGCAAACGACACCTCCACACCCTCGAACACCACCGCCGTCGCATCCGGCGACCGCCGAACCTGCGCCTCAACCAACTCCGGCAACGACGCAGACACAACCTCATGCGCCGTCGCATTCCAGCCCGACACCACCAGCTCCCGCTCGGAAGCATCCAAGACGTCGACCTGGCCAACCCGTACACTCGGATCAGCAACCATGGCCTGCAGCACACTCGTGAACCGTTGCAACAGAGCCTTGATCGCGTCCGCCGCGAACAAGTCCGGTCGGTAGCTGAGGCGAATCCGGACCTCATCGCCGGGAAGCACGAGCAGGCTGATCGGGAAGTGTGCCGCGTCCTCACCACGAACACCGGTGATGCGCAAGCTGGGGCCGAGGTCCCAGCCACTGGCTGGGCCGACCGGGTAGTTCTCGAACACGAAGTCGGTGTCGAACAACTCGCCGCCACCGGCCTGCTGCAAGATATCGGTCAGTCCGAGGTACTGATAGTTGGTGAGTTCAGCCTGCCGCTGCTGCAAATCGGTCAGCAGATCGGACAACGGCCGCGCGGGGTCCAGACTCATGCGCACCGGCAGGGTGTTGATGAACATGCCCACCATGGACTCCACGCCGGTGAGTTCGGCGGGACGGCCGGACACGGTGACGCCGAGCACCACGTCCGTGCTTCCGGTTTGGCGCCCGAGCACAATGCCCCAGGCCGCCTGCATCAGGATGTTCATCGTCACGCCGCGCTGCCGGGACAATTCCGTCAACCGCGCGGTGAGCCCGTCCGGCAACGGGATGACGACCTCGTCCGGAACCACCGGTACCCGCGCCGGATCAGCTGGCGCAACCAACGTCGGGCCAGTCACGTCTGCAAGCAGCTCGTGCCAGCTACGGCGCGCCAATTCCTTGTCCTGCTTGGCAACCCAGGCCAGGTAGTTGCGATAGGGAGTCACCCTGGGCAGGCCGCTGTCGTCGCCGCCGGTCGCGTAGAGCGCGAACAACTCCCGTGCCACGATCGAGCTCGACCAGCCGTCCAGCACGATGTGGTGGTTGGTCACCACGAACCGGTAGCGGTCCTCGGCCAGCCGCAACAACATGAACCGGATCAGCGGCGGCTTGTCCATCTCGAACCGCCGCACCCGGTCAGCCGCCATCAGCCGATCCAGCTCCGCAGCATCCGCCCCCGACAGGTCGTGCTCCTGCCAAGGCAAATCCACCTCACGCAACACCACCTGGACAGGCTTGGTGACCCCTTCGTAGGCAAAACCAGCGCGGAGGTTCACGTGACGGCGCAACAGGGTGGCCGCGGCGGCCCGCAATGCCCCAACGTCCAAGGAGCCTTGCAGCTCAACGGAAAGCTGGACCACGTAGACGTCGGGCCCCTGCTCGTCGTAAAGGGCGTGGAACAGCAAGCCCTCCTGCAACGGGGACAGCGGCAGGACTTCTTCGATTCGCGAGTTCACCGGTCAGCGCCTTCCCCATTGTTGCTCAAGCAGATTGAGACTGTCCTGGCTCAGGTCCACCAGTGGCATGTCTGAAGGCGTGTGGCCGCCAGCACCGGGATCTTGGGCGTGGGCGACCAGTCCGGTCAGCGCGTGCAGCCAGTCCTGCGCCAGCCGACGGATCTCTTCTTCAGTGAACTGCTCCGCTGGCCATGACCACGTTGCGTTCAGCACTCCTTCGTGCACCGACGCGTTGATCGTCAGCGCGTGGGCGGCTGGCACGTCCGGCGCGGCCGGTGTCACTGCTGTCATTTCGGGTGCCGGCGCCCAGTCACCGGTGTCCAGCGCGCCGACCTGCCCGAAGTAGTTGAAGAGAATTTCTGGCTGCGGCAGCCCAGCCAACACCGCACCGGTCTCCGGATTGAGATACCGCAACAACCCGAAGCCCAGCCCGTCACCAGGAACAGCACGAACCTGCTCCTTCACCCGCTTGAGAACCTCACCCGCCGCAGGACCGCCCGCGCAGACCTCGGCGAAGTCCACGGCACCAGCGTCCAGGCGCACCGGGTAGATACTGGTAAACCAACCCACAGTCCGCGACAAATCAACCCCGCCACCAACATCAGCACGACCATGGCCCTCAACATCAACCACCAACGGACCAGGCTGCCCACGCCACGAACCCACCGCCACCGCCAGGGCAGCCAACAACACATCATCGACACCAGCATGAAACGCCGCCGGAACCGAACCCAACAACGGACCCGTCACCGACGACGGCAACTCCACCACCACCGACCGGACCTCACCAGCCCGATCCCCTGCCCCCAGCGACGTACCCGACTCGCCGAGAATCCTCGTCCACGCCGGCAACTCCGCCACCCGCGCCTGACTCCGAGCCTGCTCAACAAGCAACCCCGCCCAACGCCGCAACGACGTCCCCACCGGGGCCAACACATCGCCCGACACCGCAGCGGCAAGGTCAGGCAGCAGCACCCGCCAGGACACCCCATCGACTGCCAGGTGATGCACCACCACCAGCAACCGACCCGACACCTGCGGCCCAGCATCCAGCCACACCACCTCCACCAGCACACCGCGCTCGGGCGACAACCGACCCTGCGCCGCATGCAACTCACGCTCCGCAACCACGGCCACGTCCTCACCCGCGACGAGCCGCACACGCCGGACCTGGCCTGCCACATCCACCGAACCCGCCTCGGGGATCCGCAGCACCCAGCCCGCCCGCTCGTCCCGGCGGGCGATCATGCGCAACGCGTCATGGTGATCAACCACAGCCCGCACACCCGCGACCAGATTCTGCTCAGTCAGGTCAGCAGAGACCTGCAACAACACCCACTGACAGAACCGATCCGCAGAACCACCAACTCCGGCGAGGTCGGCTAGCCAGTGCATCACCGGTAGTGCCAGCACATCACCAGTACCGATATCGGCCACCGGCTCGGCGTCCGCGTCCAGCATCCGGGCAACCGCCGCCAGACCAGCCACAGTCTTGTGCTCGAACACCTCCCGCGGACTGAACCCCAACCCGACTTGCCGCGCCCGACTCACCAGCTGGATCGACAAAATACTGTCCCCACCCAGCGCGAAGAAACTGTCCTCGACCCCAACCAGCTCAAGCCCCAGGACTTCGGCGAACAGCCCACACAGGACTTCTTCCCGCACATCACGCGGACCCCGCGACGACACCACACCAGCACCGAAATCCGGGGCTGGCAGTGCCGCACGGTCCAGCTTCCCGTTCGCCGTCACCGGCAACTCGCCCAGCACAACAAACGCCGCAGGCACCATGTACTCCGGCAACACAGCAGCCACATGCGACCGCACCACGGCCACATCGACCTGTTCTCCAGCGGCAGGCACCAAGTAAGCCACCAACTGCTGATCAGCCACGCCATCCCGCCGCAGCACGACCACAACCTGCCCCACACCGGCACACCCAGCCAGAACCGCCTCGACCTCACCCAGCTCAATGCGGAAACCACGCACCTTCACCTGGTCATCCGCACGACCCAGGAACTCCAGTTCACCGTCCGCGGTCCACCGCGCCAGGTCTCCGGTCCGGTACATCCGCCCACCCGCAGCACCAAACGGGCTTGCCACAAACCGCTCCGCCGTCAAACCCGGGCGCTTGAGATAACCGCGAGCCAGCTGCGCACCAGCGATGTGCAACTCGCCGACCACACCCGGCGGCACTGGGGCCAGCCCTCGATCGAGCACGTACAGCTGGGTGTTCCACACCGGCTTGCCGATAGTCACCTGGGGCGAATCCGGCGCGGGCGAATACGTCACCGCCGACACCTCGACCGCCGCCTCCGTCGGGCCATAGAGGTTGTGCAGCGGGCCATCGAACACAGCGTGGAACTGATCGCGCAGCTCCGCCGTCAACGCCTCACCGCTACAGAAAACCTGCCGCAGGCCAACACAATCCCGCACTGGCGGCTCCTGTAGGAACAGGTGCAGCATGGACGGCACGAAGTGAGCAATCGTCACTTGTTCCTGGCGGATGATCTCCGCAAGGTAGCCCGGGTCCCGGTGCCCTTCCGGCTTGGCCACCACCAGCGTCGCGCCGTCGACCAGGGGCCAGAACAGCTCCCACACCGAGATGTCGAAGGTGAACGGAGTCTTCTGCAACACGCGGTCCTCGGCGCGCAGCCCGTACCTGGCGCGCATCCATGCCAACCGGTTCACAATGGCCCGGTGTTCGATGGTGACGCCCTTCGGCGTTCCCGTCGACCCAGACGTGTACATCACATACGCCGGATTACCCGGAACCGCCCGCACATCAGCAGGATCATCTTCGGGATACCCTGCCAACCCGTTCGCATCGTCGAGCGCGAACACCGGCACGGCGCCACTGGGCAACGTGTCCACAGCATCCACAGTGGACAGAACAACCAGCGGACGCGCATCGGCGAGCATGAACTCGATCCGCCCGGCCGGATAACCCGGATCGATCGGCAAGTAGGCGGCACCGGCCTTGAGCACGGCGAGGATGGCGACGACCAGGTCGATCGAGCGTGGTAGCGCCAGGCCGACGACGCGTTCTGGGCCGACTCCGCGTTCGATCAGGTGGTGGGCGAGCCGGTTCGCGCGCGCATTGAGCTGCGCGTAGGTCAACCGCTGCCCCTCCGACACCACCGCCACCGCATCCGGCGTACGCCGCACCTGCGCCTCAACCAACTCCGGCAACGTGGCCGCCGTGACCTCATGTGCGGTCGCGTTCCAGCCCGACACCACCAGCTCCCGCTCGGCAGCACCCAGCACGTCGACCTGACCGACCCGCACACCCGGATCAGCAACCACCGACCCCAACACGCGAGCCAGACGCGCCACGATCAACTCAGCGCTGCCATGATCGAAGATGTCGGTGTCGAACTCCAACACCAGATCGATCCCACCGGCATCCGGCCGCTCGGTCACGAAGAACGTCAGATCGAACTTCGCCGCACCCAACTGCACGGGCTCGGCCGCAACCGCAAGCCCCGGCAGGTCCACCTCCACCCGCTCCGGCCCAGTAAACGCCACCATCACCTGGAACAACGGGTGATGCGACAACGACCGCACCGGATTCAGGACCTCAACCAACCGCTCAAACGGCACATCCTGATGCGCGTACGCGGCCAGATCGGTCTCCCGCACCCGCCCTAGCAACTCACGGAACCTGGGATCACCCGAGGTATCAGTCCGCAGCACGAGCGTGTTGGCGAAAAACCCGACCAGGTCGTCAACAGCCTGATCAGTTCGGCCAGCGACCGGACTACCGATCGGGATATCAGTGCCCGCACCCAGGCGGGTCAGCAGCACCGCGACCGCGGCCTGCACCACCATGAACACCGTCGCATGCTGACCACGCGCCAACCCGACCACACCAGCATGCAGCTCAGCATCCAACGACAACGACACCGTGTCACCGCGATAACTCCGCACCACCGGACGCGGACGATCCACCGGCAAATCCAGTCGCTCCGGCAACCCCGCCAACGCTCCACGCCAAAACTCCAACTGCACCGACGCCACGCTGCCCGGATCATCCTCGCTACCCAGCAACTCCCGCTGCCACACCGCGAAATCCGCGTACTGCACCGGCAACGGCACCCACCCCGGCACCTGACCCGCAAGCCGAGCTCGATACGCCCGACTGACATCAGCCGCCAACGGCGTCAACGACCACCCATCACCCGCAATGTGATGCACCACGAACACCAACACGAACTGATCAGGCCCCACCTGGAACAACCGCACTCGTACCGGCAGCTCAGCAGACAGATCAAACCCAGCCCGCACCACGGATCCCACCAACACCGGCAATTCGGTCTCAGTCACCCGAGTCACCGGCAATTCCAGCCGGGCCTGGTCCGGGCTGACCACCCACTGCCGCGGAGTGCCGTCGGTTTCCTGGATCACCGTGCGCAAGGCCTCGTGCCGCGCGAGCAGGTCACCCAGTGCCGCTTCCAGCGCCGCCACGTCCAACCGACCAGTCAGCCTCAAGACCAGCGGCACGTTGTAGCGCGCCCCCAGTCCCTCCAGCCGATCCAGGAACCACAACCGCTGCTGCGCGAACGACAACGGCACCAACTCAGGACGCACCCCCGCCACCAACGCCGCACGCACCCCACCCGCACGACCCACCACACCCATCAAACCCGCCACAGTCGGCGACTCGAACAAATCCCGAATCGACAACTCCACACCCAACACCACCCGCGCCCGCGACACCAACCGCGTCGCCAACAACGAATGCCCACCCAAATCAAAGAAATCATCATCAACACCCACCACAGACAGCCCCAGCACATCAGCGAAGAGCCGACACAAAATCTCCTCACGCGCATCACGCGGACCCCGCGACGACACCACACCAACACCGAAATCCGGAGCAGGCAACGCCTTCCGATCCAACTTCCCGTTGGCGGTCAGGGGCAGTGCATCGAGCATCACGCAGGCCGCCGGAACCATGTACTCCGGAAGCCGTTGCGCCGCCAGGTCCTGGATGTCGGCGGTCAACTGCTGCGGCGTGAACCAGCGCTGGACGGGAACAGACTGCTGCACACCACTGGCGACCTGGCCGGGGCGGGTGGCATACACCTGGAACATGCCCGTGCCCTCCAGACCCTCGGGCAACTCCACCACCACACTGAACCCGCGCTCCTCCAACATCCCGGTCACCACGGCCAACCGGCCGTCCTCGTCATGCACCTCCGCCACCACC
This sequence comes from Kutzneria viridogrisea DSM 43870, assembly GCF_000525635.1. Taxonomy (NCBI): domain Bacteria; kingdom Bacillati; phylum Actinomycetota; class Actinomycetes; order Pseudonocardiales; family Pseudonocardiaceae; genus Kutzneria; species Kutzneria viridogrisea. The sequence continues at coordinate 2,842,772 of NZ_CP007155.1, read as the reverse complement.
TGCCGGATCAACGGCCAGTGCTCCTCCTCGATGCCCCGCAGCACCGCGAGCTCGCTCTTCTCCGCATCCACCTTCAACAGATCAACAACCTCAAGCCCGAAGTCCCGAATCACCTGCGAGACCGTCCGCAACTCCACCTCCACCGGCTCACCCCGCAACCGCTGAGCCAGCAACTCCCCCAACACACCCTCATCCCCACCACCCCCACCAGCGGTGTTGCCGATCACCCGCCGCAACATCGCCTCCTCCACACCCTCATCAGCAAACCGCCCCGACAACAACGACATCTCCGGGTAATACGTGAACACCGCCCGACCCGGCGCGTCCGACACACCGCAAGTGGTCACCACCGCATCCACACCATGCAAATACGCGTTAAACCGATAAAACTCCGCCGACTCCGGCATCGGCTCACACGCAAACACCCGCACACCCCGCACCCGCCCCACAAACAACCCGAACATCCCCACATGCCCACCCACATCCACCACACACGCACCCTCCTCCACCACTACCCCACCACGCGCATACTCACCCCGCACAAAAATCTCATCAAACAAATACTCCACATTCGACCGATTCCGCCCCGCCACCACCAACCCACCCGACAACTCATGCACCGGCACACCCACAACCCGACCCGCACGCTCCAACTCACCCCACCGCACCACCCCACCCGCCACCACCACATCCGGCACCACATACCCCACCAACACACCATCACGCACCGCAACCGCAACTTGCCGAACAGCCAGGTGCTCCGAAAGAACCGACTCAACCTCGCCCAGCTCAATGCGGAACCCGCGCACCTTCACCTGATCGTCTGCACGCCCCACGAATTCCAGTTCGCCGTCGGCGGTCCACCGCGCCAGGTCCCCGGTCCGGTACATCCGCCCACCCGCAACACCAAACGGGTCAGCAACGAACCGCTCCGCCGTCAGAGCGGAACGACCCAGGTAACCCCGGGCAAGTTGCGCGCCCGCGATGTACAACTCACCGGCGACACCCGGCGGTACCGGGAGCAAGCCGGAATCCAGCACGTACCACTTGGTGTTCCAAATCGGTCGGCCGAGCGCGATGTCGCCGTCTCGCACGGGACTGCCCGGTTCGATGCGGTACTCCGCGCAACCGACCGTCGTTTCCGTTGGCCCGTACTCGTTGAGCACAGTCGCGCCCGGGTTCTGCTGCCGCCACTCGCGCAGGGCCTCGCCGAGCAGAAGGTCCCCGCCGAGCACCAGTTGCTCCGTCGGCGAGAACTCCCCGGGCAGGTTCGCCAGCATCGGTGCGAGCGAAGGCGTTCCCTTGACGAACGTCGGCCGCCGCAGCCAATCGGGGACGCGCTCCAGCGGCGCGAGTTGCGCGCATCCACCGGAAATGAGCGGGCCGTAGAGCCCCGTCACGGTCAGGTCGAATGCAACGGAGGAGTGCACCAGCGAAGCGCCGGCCAGCCCCGGGTAGCGATCCTGGGCCCACAACAGGTAATGGCACAGCGCGCTGTGCTCGATGGCAGCGCCCTTGGGTGTCCCGGTCGAACCGGACGTGTAGATGATGTAGGCGAGGTTCCCCGGCGACAACGGGGCAATGCGATCGGCATCAGCCAGATCGTTGGTGGTGCACGCGGCGAGTTCGGTGACGACACCGGGATCGTCGAGCAGCAGTACCGGCGCGGTTGCGCCCGCTGGAACGGCGGCGACGGCTTCGGCCGAGGACAGGATTGCCAGCGGCTGGACGTCGTTGAGCATGAACGCGATGCGCTCGGCGGGATACGTGTGGTCGACGGGCAGGTAGGCGGCACCGGTCTTCAGCACTGCCAGCACGGCGACCACGAAGTCGATCGACGGCGTCAGTACCACCGCGACCAGTCGTTCCGGCCCCGCTCCCCGGCCGATCAGGTATCGCGCCAACTGGTTGGCCCGCGCATTGAGCTCCGCGTACGTGAGCGTGTGCCCGGCACAAGCGACCGCGGGAGACGAGCCGTTGCTGCGCACCTGGGCCTGGAACAGTTCCGGCAGGGTGGTGAACGGCACCGGCCGACTCGTGGCGTTCCACTCCACCACCATCCGGTCGCGGGCGTCCGGTTCGAGCACGTCGATCCGGCCGATCGGCCGGTCGAAATCGGCAACCATCGCCTCGATGGCACGGGTCACCCGCCGCAGCACGCCCCGGATCGCCGACTCGTCGAAGAGGTCGGGCCGGTACACCAGGCGCAGCCGGATGTCCTCGCCCGGGATCACCACGAGGCACATGGGGTAGTGCGCGGCATCCTGCCCGCGCACATCGGAGATCTGGAGGTTGGGTCCGAGGTCCCAGCCGCTGGCCGGGCCGACCGGGTAGTTCTCGAACACGAAGTCGGTGTCGAACAACTCGCCGCCACCGACCTGCTGCAACACCTCGGTCAGCCCGAGGTACTGGTAAGCGGTCATCTCGGACTGCTGTTCCTGCAATTCGCGCAGGACATCGCTCAACCGGTGCGCGGGGTCAAGCCGCAGCCGCGCGGGCAGGGTGTTGATGAACAGCCCGATCATCGACTCGACCCCGGTGAGTTCGGCGGGCCGCCCGGACACCGTGGTGCCAAGCACCACGTCCGTGCGCCCGGTCATCCGGCCGAGCACAATGCCCCATGCCGCCTGCACCAGAATGTTCATCGTCACGCCGCGCTGCCGGGACAACTCCGTCAACCGCGCGGTGAGCCCGCCCGGCAACGGGATGACAACCTCGTCCGGAACCACCGGCACCCGCGCCGGATCAGCCGGTGCGACCAAGGTCGGCCCGTCGATTCCGGCCAGGAGTTCCCGCCAGCGACGACGCGCCACGTCCTTGTCCTGATCAGCAACCCAGGCCAGGTAGTTCCGGTAGGGAGTCACCCTGGGCAGGTCGCTGTCGTTCCCCTTCGCGAGGTAGAGCGTGAACAACTCCCTTGCCAGCAACGGAGTCGACCAGCCGTCCAGCACGATGTGGTGGTTGGTCACCACGAACCGGTAGCGGTCCTCGGCCAGCCGCAACAACATGAACCGGATCAGCGGCGGCTTGTCCATCTCGAACCGCCGCACCCGGTCAGCCGCCATCAGCCGATCCAGCTCCGCAGCATCCGCCCCCGACAGGTCGTGCTCCTGCCAAGGCAAATCCACCTCGCGCAACACCACCTGCACGGGTTCGCCGGTTTTCCTCGGCCGGAACTCGGTGCGCAGGTTCGCATGCCGCCGCAACAGGGTGGCCGCGGCGGCCCGCAACGCCGCGACGTCCAGGGCACCGCGCAGTTCGACGGAGAGCTGCACCAGGTAGACGTCGGGCCCCTGCTCGTCGTAGAGGGCGTGGAAGAGAAAACCCTCCTGCAACGGCGCCAGGGGAAGAATCTCTTCGATCCGGGAATTCACTGGTCTGCACCTCTCGGCAGGTCTCGCCGGCTCATTGGGGATCAACCTCGGTCTTCGAACTCGTCGATGTCCTCCTGGGTGAGGGTCACCAACGGCATGTCCGATGGGGTGTAACCACCCGCGTCGGGGTGTTCGGCGTGGTTGACCAGCCCGGTCAGCACGCCTGCCCACGCGTCAGCGAGTTCGCGCACCGTGTCTTCGGTGAACAGTTCCGCGGGCCACAACCACGTCGCCCGCAGCACTCCGCCGTACACGGCGGCATTGATCATCAGGGCGTGGCTGGCCGGGAGGTCCGGCGCGGCAGGTTCCACGGCGACGGCTTCGGGAGCCGGAGCCCAGTCGCCGAAGTCGACCACGTCGGCCCGCCCCAGGTAGTTGAAGAGGATTTCTGGTTGCGGTAGCCCAGCCAGCACCGCACCGGTCTCCGGATTGAGATACCGCAGCAGACCGAAGCCAAGCCCGTCACCGGGAACAGCACGGACCTGCTCCTTCACCCGCTTGAGGATCTCACCCGCCGCGGGACCACCCGCGCACACCTCGGCGAAGTCCACGACACCAGCATCCAGGCGCACCGGATAGATGCTGGTGAACCAACCCACCGTCCGCGACAAATCAACCCCATCACCAACATCGGCACGGCCGTGGCCCTCAACATCAACAACCAACGGACCAGGCTGCCCACGCCACGAACCCACTGCCACCGCCAAGGCGGCCAACAACACGTCATCGACGCCAGCATGGAACGCCGCCGGAACCGCACCCAACAACGGCCCCGTCACCCCAGGCGACAGTTCCACCACCACCGACCGAACCTCACCAGCCCGATCTCCTGCCCCCAGCGACGTACCCGACTCGCCGAGAATCCTCGTCCACACCGGCAACTCCGCCACCCGCGCCTGACTCCGAGCCTGCTCAACAAGCAGACCCGCCCAACGCCGCACCGACGTCCCCACCGAGGCCAACACCCCGCCCGACACCGCAGCGGCAAGGTCAGGCAGCAGCACCCGCCAGGACACCCCATCGACCGCCAGGTGATGCACCACAACCAGCAACCGACCCGACACCTGCGGCCCAGCATCCAGCCACACCACCTGCATCAGCACACCACGTTCGGGCGACAACCGATCCTGCGCCGCGTGCAACTCACGCTCCGCAACCGCGGCCAGGTCCTCAACGGTGGCCAATTCCACACGCCGGACCTGGCCTGCAACATCCAGCGCCCCCTCCTCTGGGATCCGCAGCACCCAACCCGCCCGCTCATCCCGGTGGGCGATCATGCGCAACGCGTCATGGTGATCAACCACAGCCCGCACAGCCCTGGTCAGGTCCTGCTCGGCCAAGTCAGCGGGAACCTGCAGCAAGACCCACTGGCAGAACCGATCCGCAGAACCCTCAACACCGGCAAGGTCGGCCAGCCAGTGCATCACCGGCAACGCCAGCACATCACCGGTACCGATGTCGGTCACCGGCTCGGCATCCGCGTCCAAAGCACGGGCAAGCGCCGCCAGACCGGCCACGGTCTTGTGCTCGAACACCTCCCGCGGACTGAACCCCAAACCGGCCTGCCGGGCTCGGCTCACCAGCTGGATCGACAAAATACTGTCCCCACCCAGCGCGAAGAAACTGTCCTCAACCCCAACCAGCTCAAGCCCCAACACCTCAGCGAACAGCCCGCACAGGACTTCTTCCCGCGCGTCACGCGGACCCCGCGATGGCATGACACCAGCACCGAAATCCGGGGCTGGCAGTGCCGCACGGTCCAGCTTCCCGTTCGCGGTAAGGGGCAACTCGTCCAGCACCACGAACGCCGCGGGAACCATGTACTCCGGCAACAGCCCTGCGGCATGTGACCGCACCACGGCCACATCCACCGGTTCTCCGCCAGCAGGCACCAAGTAGGCCACCAACTGCTGGTCAGCCACGCCATCCCGCCGCAGCACGACCACAACCTGCCCGACACCGGCACACCCAGCCAGAACTGCCTCGACCTCACCCAACTCAATGCGGAACCCACGCACCTTCACCTGGTCATCCGCACGACCCAAGAACTCCAGCTCGCCGTCCACAGTCCACCGAGCCAGATCCCCGGTCCGGTACATCCGCCCACCCGCAGCACCAAACGGATCAGCCACAAACCGCTCCGTCGTCAGCGCAGCACGACCGAAGTACCCGCGCGCCAACTGGATGCCGGCCATGTAAAGCTCGCCGACCACACCCGGCGGCACCGGCAGCAGCCCCGAATCCAGCACGTACAGCTGGGTGTTCCAGCCCGGACGGCCGATCAGCACGTTGCCCGGCGGCGTCACATCCCCAGGTTCGAGCCGCAACTCCGTTGACCCGACCGCTGTTTCGGTGAGCCCGTATTCGTTGATGACCGTCGCGGACGGGTGCCGACGCCGCCACTCCTGCAACACCTCGCCCAACAGCTGCTCTCCACCCACCACCAGCTCACCGGTCGGCGAGAACCCGTCGGACAACGCGGTCAGCAGCGGCACGTGCGCGGGCGTGGCCTTCACGAACGTCGGTTGCACCAACCAGTCCGGAGTGTCGTGCCCTGCCATTGCCAGCGAAGTCAGCTGCACAAGGCCACCGATGATCAGGGGCCCGAACAAGCCCGTGACAGTCAGGTCGAACGCAACGGAGGAATGCACCAGCGAAGCACCGGCCAGCCCCGGGTAGCGATCCTGAGCCCACGCGAGGTAGTGGCACAGCGCCCGGTGCTCGATCGTGACGCCCTTCGGTGTTCCCGTCGACCCAGACGTGTACATCACATACGCCGGATTACCCGGAACCGCCCGCGTGCCAACAACAGGATCATCATCGCGATATCCGGCCAGCTCATTTTCGCTGTCAAGCACCAGCACCGGCACAACACCACCGGGCAAGGCGTCGACTACGTCCATAGTGGACAGAACAACCACCGGACGCGCATCGGCGAGCATGAACTCGATCCGCCCCAACGGATATGCCGGGTCGATGGGTACGTAAGCACCGCCAGCTTTGAGCACCGCCAGCAAAGCGACAACCAGCTCGGCCGAGGCTGGAATCGCGACGGCAACCAATCGCTCCGGCCCGACTCCGCGTTCGATCAGGTGGTGAGCAAGCCGGTTCGCGCGCGCATTGAGCTGCGCGTAAGTCAACCGCTGCCCCTCCGACACCACCGCCACCGCATCCGGCGTACGCCGCACCTGCGCCTCAACCAACTCCGGCAACGTCGCCGCCGCGACCTCATGTGCGGTCGCGTTCCAGCCCGACACCACCAGCTCCCGCTCGGCAGCACCCAGCACGTCGACCTGACCAACCCGCACACCCGGATCAGCAACCACCGACCCCAACACACGAGCCAGACGCGCCACCATCAACTCAGCGCTGCCACGATCAAAGATGTCAGTGTCGAACTCCAACACCAGATCGATCCCAGCAGCGTCCGGCCGCTCGGTCACGAAGAACGTCAGATCGAACTTCGCCGCACCCAACTGCACCGGCTCCGCCGCAACCGCCAACCCCGGCAGGTCCACCTCCACCCGCTCCGGCCCAGTAAACGCCACCATCACCTGGAACAACGGGTGATGCGACAACGACCGCACCGGATTCAGGACCTCAACCAACCGCTCAAACGGCACATCCTGATGCGCATACGCGGCCAGGTCCGCTTCCCGCACCCGACCCAGCAACTCGCCGAACCCCGGATCACCCGAGGTGTCGGTGCGCAACACCAACGTATTCGTGAAGAACCCGACCAACTCATCGAGGGCTTGATCGACGCGCCCAGCAACCGGAGTACCGATCGGGATATCGGTACCCGCACCCAGGCGGGTCAGCAGCACCGCGACCGCGGCCTGCACGACCATGAACACCGTCGCATGCTGACCCCGCGCCAACCCGACCACACCACTGTGCAGCTCCGCACCCAATGACAACGACACCGTGTCACCGCGATAGTTCCGCACCACCGGACGCGGGCGGTCCACCGGCAGGTCGAGGCGTTCCGGCAACCCCGCCAGCGCTCCACGCCAGAACTCCAACTGCACCGACGCCACACTGTCCGGGTCATCCTCGCTACCCAGCAACTCCCGCTGCCACACCGCGAAATCCGCGTACTGCACCGGCAACGGCGCCCACCCCGGCGCCTGGCCTGCCAGTCGAGCTCGATACGCCCGACCCACATCAGCCGCCAACGGCGTCAACGACCAGCCATCACCCGCAATGTGATGCACCACGAACACCAACACGAACTGATCAGACCCCAGCTGGAACAACCGCACCCGCACCGGCACATCCCGGCTCAAATCAAACCCAGCCCGCACCAACGACCCCACCAACACCGGCAACTCAGCCTCAGTCACCCGAGTCACCGACAGCGAAAACCCAACCTCCTCCACCACACTCTGATACGGCCTACCATCCACCTCAACAACCACCGTGCGCAAAGCCTCATGCCGAGCCACCACATCACCCAGCGCCGCCTCCAACGCCGCCGCATCCAACCCACCACTCAACCGCACCACAAACGGCACGTTGTACCGCGCGCCCAGCCCCTCAAACCGATCCAGGAACCACAACCGCTGCTGCGCGAACGACAACGGCACCAACTCCGGACGCACCCCCGCCACCAACGCCGCACGCACCCCACCCGCACGACCCACCACACCCATCAACCCCGCCACAGTCGGCGACTCGAACAAATCCCGAATCGACAACTCCACACCCAACACCACCCGCGCCCGCGACACCAACCGCGTCGCCAACAACGAATGCCCACCCAAATCAAAGAAATCATCATCAATACCCACAGCAGGCAACCCCAGCACGTCAGCGAAGAGCCGACACAAAATCTCCTCACGCGCATCACGCGGACCCCGCGACGACACCACACCAACACCAACACCGAAATCCGGAGCAGGCAACGCCTTACGATCCAACTTCCCGTTGGCAGTCAGAGGTAGTACGTCGAGCATCACGCAGGCCGCCGGAACCATGTAGCCGGGCAGGAAGTCCGCAGCAGCCTTGCGCAGCACATCGGCATCGAGCACAACCCCTGTGGCGGGCACGACGTACGCCACCAACTGCTGACCCACACCGTCGTCACGGAGCACAACCGAAGTCTGGCCGACTCCCGGCTGCTGGTTCAGCACCGCCTCGATCTCACCCAGCTCAATGCGGAAGCCACGCACCTTCACCTGATCATCCGCACGCCCCACGAATTCCAGCTCACCGTCCGCGGACCACCGCACCAGATCCCCGGTCCGGTACATCCGCCCACCCGCAACACCAAACGGATCAGCAACGAACCGCTCGGCCGTCAGCGCAGAACGACCGAGGTAGCCCCGGGCCAACTGCGCGCCAGCAACGTAGAGCTCGCCGACCACACCTGGCGGCACCAAACGCAATGCCGCGTCGAGGACGTACGTCCGCAGGTTCGGCAATGCCCGCCCCACCGCGCTGCGCCCGTCACCGGTCCCGGTGACCACCTGGTGCGTCACATGTACGGTGGCCTCGGTCAGTCCGTACATGTTCACCAGGCGCGGGCCGCCGCTGCCGTACTGGGCGAACCAGCTGGCCAGCCGGTCGAAGCGCAGTTCCTCGCCACCGAACACCACATAGCGCAGTCGCGATCCCAGCGCGCCCGGCTGCTCCATCGCCTCGACCAGGCCGGCGAACGCCGACGGCGTCTGGCTCAACACCGTGACGCCCTGCTCCCGCAGCAAATCCCACATCTGCCGCGGTGACCGGCTCACCTCGAACGGCACCACCACCGCCCGGCCGCCGCTGAGCAGCGGTCCCCACAGCTCCCACACCGAGAAGTCGAACGCGAACGAGTGGAACACCGTCCACACGTCGTCGACGCCGAACTCGAACATCTCATTCGCCGCGTCGAACAGCGCCACCGCGCTGGCGTGCGACACCGCAACGCCCTTGGGTAGGCCGGTGGAACCCGAGGTGTAGATCACGTACGCCACGTGATCCGGCGCCAGTGCGCCGCGTTCGGCAACTCCGATGTCCCCGGAGGGCAATTCCGCCAGCAGCGCGCCGGTTTCCGGATCGTCCAGCAGCAGCACGCGAACCCCGGCCGGCACCACTGATGCCGTCAGGGTGTCGGTCAGCACCACCACCGGCCGCGAATCCGCCAGCACGAACCGGATTCGCTCCGCGGGGTACCCGGGGTCGATCGGCACGTATCCAGCACCGGCCTGCACCACCGCGAGCATCGCCACCACCGCGTCCAGCGAACGCGGCAGCACCACCCCGACCAGGCATTCCGGGCCCACCCCGCGCGCGAGCAACAGACGCGCCAGCCGGTTCACCCGCTCGGTCAGCTCGCGGTACGACAGCGATTCGCCCGCACACACCACTGCGGTCGCTTCGGCACGCGACTGCGCCCGCGCCTGGAACAACTCCGCCAACGTCCCCGGGGCGGCCGCCCGGCTGGTGCCCTGCCAGGTCGTCAGCAACCGGTCCCGTTCGGCCCGGTCCAGCACGTCGATCCGGTCGACTGCCTGCCCCGGGTCGTCCGCGACGGCCTGCAACGCGCGCACCAACCGGTCCAGGACGGATCGGGCGTAGTGCTCGTCGAACAGGTCGGGCCGGTAGTCCAGGCGGAGCAGCAGTTGCGTACCGGGGATCGCGACCAGAGTGAGCGGGTAGTGCGCGGCATCGCGTCCCCGCAGCTGGGTGATCTCCAGTCCGGTGCCCGGCTCGTCGCCGATCTGCATCGGGTAGTTCTCGAACACGAAATCGGTGTCGAACAGCTCGCCGGCACCGGCCAGCTGGTGCACCTCGGTCAGGCCGAGGTACTGGCAGGCCGTCATCTCGGCCTGCTGCCGCAGCAAGTCGCTAAGCAGGCTGGTGACCGGTGTCCCGGGACGCAGCCGCAACCGGATCGGCAGGGTGTTGATGAACAGGCCCAGCATCGACTCGACACCGGCGAGTTCGGCGGGACGGCCGGACACGGTGACGCCGAACACCACGTCCGTGCGCCCGGTCAACTGCCCGAGCACAATGCCCCACGCCAGTTGGAGCAGGGTGTTCAGGGTGATCTCCTGCGCCCTGGCGAGCGCGGTCAGCCGCGTGAGGAGGCCAGCGGGCAAGCTGATCGCGAGCTGATCGGGTACAGCTGACGCCCGGTGCTGGTCCTGCGGGGCGACCAGCGTCGGCCCGTCCACACCGGCGAGCAGTTCCCGCCAGTGCCGCCGCGCCTCCTCCCGGTCCTGCTCGGCCACCCAGGCCAGGTAGTCCCGGTACGGGGTCACCCTCGGCAGCACGGACTCGTCGCCACCCGCGCGGTAGAGCGCGAACAACTCCTTGGCCAGCAACGAATTCGACCACCCGTCCAGCACGAGGTGGTGGCTGGTCATGATGAACCGGTACCGGTTGCCGCCAAGGCGTACCAGCGTGAACCTGGTCAGCGGTGCTTGTGCCAGGTCGAATCGCCGCACCCGGTCGTGCTCGGTCAGCCGGTCGAGTTCGGCCGCGCGCCCCGCATCGTCCAAACTGGACAGATCGTGCTCCGCCCACGGCAACGCGGCTTCCCGTACGACCACCTGGACCGGTTCGTCCAAGCCGTCCACGGCGAACCCGGCCCGGAGGTTGACGTGCCTGCGCAGCAACGCCGCCGCGGCTGACCGCAGGGCCACGAGATCGAGTTCCCCGGCCAGATCGGCCCAGAACTGCACCAGGTAGACGTCGACGTCCTGCTCGTCGAACAACGCGTGGAACAGCAGGCCTTCTTGCAACGGGGCCAGCGGCAGCACATCCGCTACCTGCGGCCACCCGGCCTCGATCCGCTCGATCTCCTGCTGGGAGAGCTGAACCAGCGGGAGGTCCGAGGGCGTGAACCCGCCTGTCCCCTGGGCAACCTCGATCAGCTGGCCGAGTGCCGTGCGCCATTCCTCTGCCAGCACGGCGACTTCAGGTTCCGGCCAGAGTTGCCCCGCCCAGGTCCAGGTGGCGTCCATGCGCGGGCCGCCCGGGTGGTCACGGGTGACCACGGTGATCGCCAGACCGTGCGCGAGTGGCATGTCCGGGTCCACCCCACCGGTCAGGAACTCCATTTCCGGCGCAGCGGTCCAATCCCCGATGGCACCGTCGGAGGCGGGCAGGCGTCCGAGGTAGTTGAAGCCGATCTGGGCTCGCGGGAGGTCGGCGAGCACGCTCGCGGTATCCTCGTTGAGGTAGCGCAGGACACCGTGGCTGAGGCCGCCACCGGGCACCGCCCGCAGGGTTTCCTTGACCTGCTTGAGCGCGGCCAAGGGGTTGCGCGGATCGCCTGCTGCCAGCCGTACCGGGTAGATACTGGTGAACCAGCCCACGGTGCGAGTCAGATCGGCTTCACTGCCGGGGAAACCATCGCGGCCGTGGCCTTCGACGTCGACCAGCACGGTCACGTCCGCGGAGCGCCCGGTACGCCGCCGCCACCGGTCGACCGCGATGGCGAGCGCGGTCAGCAGGACGTCGGAAACCGAGCCGCGCACCGCGGCGGGGGCCGAAGTCAGCAACGCCGCGGTCTGTCCTTCCGGCAGCTGCACGGTCATGGTTCGCGCGGTAGCGGCCACGTCGCTGCTGCGATCGAGCGCGCGGCTGGTCAGCAGCCGGTCGCCGGTGCCAATGGCGCTGGCCACCTCGGCCAGCCGGTGTTCCTGCTGGGCCGCCCATTTCCGCAGCGACAGGGCCCAGTGCCGGATCGGCGTGCCCAACGGTTGCAGCTGCACCGGGTTGCCCGCCGACAGGTCGCGCCATGCTTCGGCCAGGTCAGTCAGCAGGATCCGCCAGGAAACCCCGTCCACGACGAGATGGTGCACGGCGAGCAGTAACCGGCCGTGCTCGTGCGGGCCCGCGTCGAACCACACCGCCTGCAGCACGATGCCAGCACTGGGGTCGAGGAGCTCGCGGGCCTGTGCCGCCCGCTGCCGGTAGCTGGCGGCGCGTTCGCCGGGGCCGAGGTCGGAGACGTCGACCCGGTGAACGAGGTCATCTGCTTTGACGTCACCGGCTGGCGGGATGTGCCAGGACGCGCTGGTGTCCCCGGGCTTGGTGGCGCGTGTGAAGCGCGATCGGAGCGCGTCGTGCTGGTCGAGCAGGGTTTGCACGAGTTCGACGAGCCGGGCCAGGTCGAGTTCCCTTGGGGTGGCGAGGAAAACCGACTGGCTGATGCCGTCGAGGTTCCGGCCGTGTTCGTACAGGGCATGCATGATCGGGGTCAGCGGCGAGTCCCCGGTGGTCGGCTCTGTGGTGCCAGCACCGAGTTCGTTGTCCGCGCTGGCCACCACTTCAGCAAGCGCCGCAACGGTTTTCCGCTCGAACACCTGCCTCGGAGTGATCCGCAGCCCGGCCCGGCGCGCCTTGCTCACCAACTGGATGGAGACGATGCTGTCGCCGCCGAGGGCGAAGAAGCTGTCGTCCACGCCGACCCGGTCCAAGCCGAGCACTTCGGCGAACAGAGCGGCCAGGATCTCCTCACGTGCGTTCCCCGGCTCGCGATCTGAAACCACATCAGCGAAATCCGGAGCAGGCAACGCCTTACGATCCAACTTCCCGTTGGCGGTCAGGGGCAGTGCATCGAGTACGACCAGTGCCGAGGGCACCATGTACTCCGGAAGCCGTTGCGCCGCCAGGTCCTGGATGTCGGCGGTCAACTGCTGCGGCGTGAACCACCGCTGGACGGGAACAGACTGCTGCACACCACTGGCGACCTGGCCGGGGCGGGTGGCATACACCTGGAACATGCCCGTGCCCTCCAGACCCTCGGGCAACTCCACCACCACACTGAACCCGCGCTCCTCCAACATGCCAGTCACCACGGCCAACCGGCCGTCCTCGTCATGCACCTCCGCCACCACCTGCCGGATCAACGGCCAGTGCTCCTCCTCGATCCCGCGCAGCACCGCGAGCTCGCTCTTCTCCGCATCCACCTTCAACAGATCAACAACCTCAAGCCCGAAGTCCCGAATCACCTGCGAGACCGTCCGCAACTCCACCTCCACCGGCTCACCCCGCAACCGCTGAGCCAGCAACTCCCCCAACACACCCTCATCCCCACCACCCCCACCAGCGGTGTTGCCGATCACCCGCCGCAACATCGCCTCCTCCACACCCTCATCAGCAAACCGCCCCGACAACAACGACATCTCCGGGTAATACGTGAACACCGCCCGACCCGGCGCGTCCGACACACCGCAAGTGGTCACCACCGCATCCACACCATGCAAATACGCGTTAAACCGATAAAACTCCGCCGACTCCGGCATCGGCTCACACGCAAACACCCGCACACCCCGCACCCGCCCCACAAACAACCCGAACATCCCCACATGCCCACCCACATCCACCACACACGCACCCTCCTCCACCACTACCCCACCACGCGCATACTCACCCCGCACAAAAATCTCATCAAACAAATACTCCACATTCGACCGATTCCGCCCCGCCACCACCAACCCACCCGACAACTCATGCACCGGCACACCCACAACCCGACCCGCACGCTCCAACTCACCCCACCGCACCACCCCACCCGCCACCACCACATCCGGCACCACATACCCCACCAACACACCATCACGCACCGCAACCGCAACCTGCCCCACACCCGCATGCCCAGCCAGAACCGATTCGATCTCGCCCAGTTCGACGCGGTAGCCCCTGATCTTGACCTGATCATCCGCCCGGCCCACGAACTCCAGCTCACCGTCGGCAGTCCACCGCGCCAGGTCCCCGGTCCGATACATCCGCCCACCCGCAACACCAAACGGATCAGCAACGAACCGCTCCGCCGTCAGCGCAGAACGCCCCAGATAGCCCTGCGCTAGCTGCATACCTGCGATGTACAGCTCCCCGGCGACACCCGGCGGTACCGGGAGCAAGCCCGAGTCCAGCACGTACACCTGGGTGTTCCACACCGGACGGCCGATCGGCACCACACCCGCACCCGGTGCGCATTCGGCGGCGGTGACATCGATCGCGGCCTCGGTCGGACCGTACAAGTTCCACAGAGCCGCGTCCGACACTGCCATCCACTGGTCCACCAGATCGGCGGGTAGCGCTTCGCCGCTGCACACCACCACCCGCAACTCCACACCCCCACCACCACCAACCTGCGCGAGGAACGCCCGCAACATCGACGGCACGAAATGGACGACCGACACCCGCTCCGCCCGCATCAACCCCGCCAGATACTCCGGATCACGATGACCACCCGGCCGTGCCAACACCACCACACCACCCACCAACAACGGCCACAACAACTCCCACACCGACACATCAAACCCACACGACGTCTTCTGCAACACCCGCTCACCCAGCACCAACCCGAACCGCTCCTGCATCCACAACAACCGATTCACCACCGCACCATGCCCCACCACAACACCCTTAGGCACACCAGTCGACCCAGACGTATACAACACATACGCCGGATGACCCGACCCGACCACCACACCGGGATCTTCGTCGCGATACCCGGCGACGACACTGTCATCCAGCAGCACACACTCCACACCCGCGGGCACCAAACCCGAGGCATCCTCAACAGCCAGCACCAACCGAGGCCCGGCGTCGGCAAGCATGAACTCGATCCGACCCGCCGGGTAGTCAGCATCCACCGGCAAATACGCACCACCAGCCTTCAACACCGCAAGAACGGCCACCACCAACTCCACCGAACGCGGCAGCACAACACCAACTACACACCCCGGCCCCACACCACGCTCGACCAGCCACCACGCCCACCGATTCGCCCGCGCATTCAACTCCGAATAACTCAACTGCTGACCCTCGAACACCACCGCCACCGCATCCGGTGTGCGCCGAACCTGCGCCTCAACCAGCTCCGGCAGCGACGCAGGCGCAACCTCATGCGCCGTCGCATTCCAGCCCGAGACCACCAGCTCCCGCTCGGCAGCACCCAGCACGTCGACCTGACCAACCCGCACACCAGGATCAGCAACCGCAGTGTCCAGTACCCGCAGCAACCGGTCGATGACCGTGTACGCGGCTTGTTCGTCGAAGAGGTCGGGCCGGTAGATCAGGCGGAGGCTGAGGTCGTCATCCGGGTGCACCACCAGGCTCATCGGATAGTGCGCGGCGTCCTGACCGTGGAACCCGGTGATCCGCAAGTCCGGGCCGAGTGCTTCGGCGCTGCCAGCCGGGCCGACCGGGTAGTTCTCGAACACGAAGCTGGTGTCGAACAGCTCGCCGCCACCGGCCTGCTGCAACACCTCGGTCAGCCCGAGGTACTGGTAGCTGGTGAGTGCGAACTGCTGTTCTTGAAGCTCGGTCAGCAGATCGCGCAGGCAATCCCCGGGCGCCAGTCGCAGGCGCACCGGCAGCGTGGTGATGAACAGGCCGATCATGGACTCCACGCCGGTGAGTTCGGCGGGACGGCCGGACACAGTGACGCCGAGCACCACGTCGGTGCGCCCGGTCATCCGGCCCACCACAATGCCCCATGCGGCCTGCATCAGAGTGTTCAGCGTGATTCCGCACTCCCGCGCGACATCCACCAGCCGCCCGGCCAGATCACCAGGAACCGCAACGGTGATCTCGTCGGGCACGACTGGCGCCCGCGCCGGGTCCGGCGGCGCGATCAACGTCGGTCCGTCCACCCCGTCGAGCACTTGCTGCCAGTGCCTGCGAGCGTCCTCAGCGTCCTGCGCGGCCACCCAGGCCAGGTAGTTGCGGTACGGCACGACCGGCGGCAGGTCGACGTCCTCGCCACCGGTCACGTAGAGCGCGAACAACTCCCTTGCCACCAAGGGAATCGACCAGCCATCGAGCACGATGTGGTGGTTGGTCAGCACGAGCCGGTAGCGGTCTTCAGCGAGGCGCAGCAGCATGAACCGGAGCAACGGCGCGCTTCCGGTGTCGAATCGCCGCGCCCGGTCGGCAACGGTGATCCGCTCAATCTCGGCCGCCAGTTCCGCTTCATCCAATGCGGACAGATCATGTTCTGACCACGGTAGGTCCACTTCACGCAACACCACCTGGACTGCGCGACCAAGGCCGTCGTAGGCGAATCCCGCGCGCAGGTTGGCGTGCCGCCGCAGCAAGGTGTGCGCGGCTGAGCGCAGTGCATCGGAGTTCACCTTGCCTTGCAGGTCAACGGCGAACTGCACGACGTAGACATCGGGTCCCTGCTCGTCGTAGAGGGCGTGGAACAGCAGCCCCTCCTGCAACGGGGACAGCGGCAGGACATCGTCCATTCCCCGCCAGGTCTGCTCCAGCGCTTCGATCTGAGGTTGACTCAACTCAACCAATGGCAGATCGGCAGGCGTGAACCCACCGGTGCCAGGCTTCTCGGCGTGGACTGCCAGTCCGGTGAGCACTTCGACCCAGCGCTGCGCGAGCTCATCGACTTCCTGTTCCCCGAACAGTTCTCCGGGCCAGGACCAAGTCGCCCGCAGCACACCGTCTTGCACGATTGCGTTGACCGATAGTGCGTGGCTGGCTGGGAAGTCCGACGCCGCAGGTTCAATGCTGGCAGTTTCCGTTGCCAGGGACCAATCCTGCGCCACCGAGGCATCTACTCGCCCCAGGTAGTTGAAGAGGATTTCTGGTTGCGGTAGCCCAGCCAGCACCGCGCTGGTCTCCGGGTTGAGATACCGGAGCAGACCGAAGCCAAGCCCGTCACCGGGAACAGCACGGACCTGCTCCTTCACCCGCTTGAGGACCTCACCCGCCGCAGGACCGCCCGCGCAGACCTCGGCGAAGTCCACGACACCAGCATCCAGACGCACCGGGTAGATACTGGTAAACCAACCCACCGTCCGCGACAAATCAACCCCGCCACCAACATCAGCACGACCATGGCCCTCAACATCAACCACCAACGGACCAGGCTGCCCACGCCACGAACCCACCGCCACCGCCAGGGCAGCCAACAACACATCATCGACACCAGCATGAAACGCCGCCGGAACCGAACCCAACAACGGACCCGTCACCGACGACGGCAACTCCACCACCACCGACCGGACCTCACCAGCCCGATCCCGCGTACCCAACGACGCGCTCGACTCGCCGAGAATCCGGCTCCACACCGGCAACTCCGCCACCCGCACCTGACTCCGAGCCTGCTCAACAAGCAACCCCGCCCAACGCCGCAACGACGTCCCCACCGGGGCCAACACATCGCCCGACACCGCAGCAGCCAGATCAGGCAAGAGCACCCGCCAAGACACCCCGTCGACCGCCAAGTGATGCACCACCACCAACAACCGACCCGACACCCCCGGGCCAGCATCCAGCCACACCACCTCCACCAGCACACCGCGCTCGGGCGACAACCGACCCTGCGCCGCATGCAACTCACGCTCCGCAACCACGGCCACGTCCTCACCCGCGACGAGCCGCACACGCCGAACCTGGCCTGCCACATCCACCGAACCCACCTCGGGGACCCGCAGCACCCAGCCCGCCCGCTCGTCTCGATGAGCGATCATGCGCAACGCGTCATGGTGATCAACCACAACCCGCACACCCGCGACCAGGTTCTGCTCAGTCACATCAGCGGGAACCTGCAACAACACCCACTGACAGAACCGATCCGCAGAACCACCAACTCCGGCAAGCTCCGCCAGCCAGTGCATCACCGGCAACGCCACCACATCACCGGTACCGATATCGGCCACTGGCTCGGCGTCCGCGTCCAGCATCCGGGCAACCGCCGCCAGACCAGCCACAGTCTTGTGCTCGAACACCTCCCGCGGACTGAACCCCAGCCCAGCTTGCCGGGCTCGGCTCACCAGCTGGATCGACAAAATACTGTCCCCACCCAGCGCGAAGAAACTGTCCTCAACCCCAACCAGCTCAAGCCCCAATACTTCAGCGAACAGCCCGCACAGGACTTCCTCACGCGCGTCACGCGGAGCCCGCGACGGCATGACACCAGCACCGAAATCCGGGGCTGGCAGTGCCGCACGGTCCAACTTCCCGTTCGCAGTCAACGGCAACTCGTCCAGCACCACGAACGCCGCAGGCACCATGTACTCCGGCAACAACCCAACAGCATGTGACCGCACCACAGCCACATCCACCGGTTCTCCGCCAGCAGGCACCAAGTAGGCCACCAACTGCTGATCGGCCACGCCATCCCGCCGCAGCACGATCACAACCTGGGCAACACCGGCACACCCAGTCAGAACCGATTCGATCTCGCCCAGTTCGACGCGATAACCCCTGATCTTGACCTGATCATCCGCCCGGCCCACGAACTCGAGTTCACCGTCGGCGGCCCACCGGACCAGGTCCCCGGTCCGGTACATCCGCCCACCCGCAACACCGAACGGGTTGGCCACAAACCGCTCCGCCGTCAGAGCAGAACGACCGAGATAACCCTGAGCCAACTGTGCGCCCGCGATGTACAACTCACCAGCCACACCAGGCGGCACCGGGAGCAAGCCCGAGTCCAGCACGTACACCTGGGTGTTCCACACCGGACGACCAATCGGCACCACACCCGCACCCGGCGTGCATTCGGCTGCGGTCACGTCGATCGCAGCCTCCGTCGGACCATACAGATTCCATACCGGCGCGTCCGACACCGCCGCCCACTGGTCGACCAGATCGGCGGGCAGGGCCTCACCGCTGCACACCACCACCCGCAGCGCCGCACACCCACCACCACCGACCTGGGCGATGAATGCACGCAACATCGACGGTACGAAATGGGCGACCGATATCCGCTCGGCACGTATCAACCCCGCGAGGTAGTCCGGGTCACGGTGACCACCCGGCCGTGCCAACACAACCACACCGCCAACCAGCAGCGGCCACAGCAACTCCCACACCGACACATCAAACCCACACGACGTCTTCTGCAACACCCGCTCACCTGGTGCCAGAGCGAACCGGTCCTGCATCCACAACAACCGATTCACCACCGCACCATGCCCCACCACAACACCCTTAGGCACACCAGTCGACCCAGACGTATACAACACATACGCCGGATGACCCGACCCAACCACCACACCGGGATCATCATCGCGATACCCGGCAACGAGATCGTCCTCCAACAGCACACACTCCACACCTGCGGGCACCAAACACGAGGTTTCCTCAACAGCCAACACCAGCCGAGGTCCAGCGTCGGCAAGCATGAACTCGATCCGACCCACCGGATAGTCCACGTCCACCGGCAAATACGCACCACCGGCCTTGAGCACCGCGAGAACGGCCACCACCAACTCCACCGAACGCGGCAGCACAACACCGACCACAGACCCCGGCCCCACACCACGCTCGACCAGCCACCACGCCCACCGATTCGCCCGCGCATTCAACTCCGCATACGTCAGCCGCTCACCCTCGAACACCACCGCCACCGCATCCGGTGTGCTCCGAACCTGCGCCTCAACCAACTCCGGCAACGACGCAGACACAACCTCATGCGCCGTCGCATTCCAGCCCGACACCACCAGCTCCCGCTCGGCAGCATCCAAGACGTCGATCTGGCCAACCCGCACACCAGGATCAGCAACCACCGAACGCAGCACGCGAGCCAGACGCGCCACCATCAACTCAGCGCTGCCACGATCAAAGATGTCGGTGTCGAACTCCAACACCACATCGATCCCACCAGCATCCGGCAGCTCGGTGAGGTAGAAAGTCAAGTCGAACTTCGCCGCACCCAACTGCACGGGCTCAGCCGCAGCGCGCACACCGGGCAGATCCACCCCGATGTCTGCTGGATTCCCGGCAGCGATCATCACCTGGAACAACGGGTGATGCGACAACGACCGCACCGGGTTCAGGACCTCAACCAACCGCTCGAACGGCACATCCTGATGCCCATACGCCGCCAGATCGGCCTCCCGCACCCGACCCAACAACTCCCCGAACCCCGGATCACCCGAAGTATCAGTCCGCAACACCAACGTATTCGTGAAGAACCCAACCAACTCATCAAGAGCCTGATCAACGCGGCCAGCAACCGGAGTACCGATCGGGATATCGGTCCCGGCACCCAGGCGGGTCAACAGCACCGCGACTGCGGCCTGCACGACCATGAACACCGTCGCATGCTGACCCCGCGCCAACCCGACCACACCACTGTGCAACTCCGCGCCCAACGACAACGACACCGTGTCACCGCGATAACTCCGCACCGCAGGACGCGGGCGGTCCACCGGCAGATCGAGGCGTTCCGGCAACCCCGCCAGCGCCTCACGCCAAAACCCCAACTGCTCCGACAGCAGGCTGCCCGGATCATCCTCAGTACCGAGCAGTTCTCGCTGCCACACGGCGAAATCCGCGTACTGCACCGGCAACGGCACCCACCCCGGTGCCCGGCCTCCCAGTCGAGCTCGATACGCCCGACCCACATCAGCCGCCAACGGCGTCAACGACCACCCATCACCCGCAACGTGATGCACCACCAACACCAACACGAACTCATCAGCCGACACCTGGAACAACCGCACCCGCACCGGAACATCCCGGCTCAGATCAAACCCAGCACGCACCACCGAACCCACCAACACCGGCAACTCGGCCTCAGTCACCCGAGTCACCGACAGCGAAAACCCAACCTCCTCCACCACACGCTGATACGGCCTACCATCCACCTCAACAACCACCGTACGCAAAGCCTCATGCCGAGCCACCACATCACCCAGCGCCGCCTCCAACGCCGCCACATCCAACCCACCACTCAACCGCACCACAAACGGCAGGTTGTAGGCACTGCCCAACTGCTCCAGCCGATCCAGGAACCACAAACGGGACTGGGCGAAGGACAGCGGCACCAGATCGGGCCTGGGCCGCGCGACCAGTTGTGGCTGGGCCGCGGCGCCACCGGACAGGCGTGAGGCGACCCCGGCAACCGTCGGCGACTCGAACAAGTCCCAAATGGACAGTTCAGCGCCCAGCACGACACGCACCCGCGACAGCAGGCGCGTCGCCAGCAGCGAATGCCCGCCCAGCTCGAAGAAGTTGTCGTCGACGCCGACCCGGTCCAAACCGAGCACCTCGGCGAACAGCCCGCACAGGCGCTCCTCCTGCGGGGTCTGCGGCTCGCGCCCGGACTCCTCGCCGGTGAACTCCGGGGCAGGCAGTGCCCTGCGGTCCAGTTTCCCGTTGGCGGTCAACGGAAGTTCACCAAGCACCACGAACCCGGCCGGTACCATGTAGTCCGGCACGCTCTGAGCGGTGAACGCGCGCAGGGCGAACACGTCGACCAGGCTGCCGCCCGCGGGCACGACGTAGGCGACCAACTGCTTGCCCGCGGCGCCGTTGTCCCGCGCCACCACCGCGACCTGCCCCACGGCGGGATGCCGGGCCAGCACGCTCTCGACCTCGCCGAGTTCGATCCGGAACCCGCGGATCTTCACCTGGTCATCGGCCCGACCGAGGAACTCCAGCTCACCGTTGGCGTTCCAGCGGACCAGGTCCCCGGTGCGATACATGCGGGTACCGGCCGGTCCGAACGGGTCGGCCACGAACCGCGAGGCGGTCAGCGCCGGGCGCTTGAGGTATCCGCGCGCCACCTGCACGCCCGCCACGTACAGCTCGCCGACCACTCCCGGTGGCACCGGGCACAGGCCGGTGTCCAGCACGTAGACCTGGGTGTTGTCGATCGGCTTGCCGATGGATGCGATGGCGGGCCAGTCCGCGACCGACTCCGGCAGGGTGCTCGCGGTGACCACGTGCGTCTCGGTCGGACCGTAGTAGTTGTGCAGCCGACGGCCCGGGCGCAGCTGGTAGAAGTTCCGCACGACCTGGCTCAGGCCAAGGGCTTCACCGGCCTGCATGACGTCGGTGAGGTCAGGCAGCCGCTGGCCGTGGGCCAGCGCCGCCTCGGCGAGCCCCTCCAGCACCGGGTTCGGCGCGTACAGCTCGGCGGTCCCGTGGGAGGCGAACCAGTCGACCAGCTTGTCCAGGTCAAGCCGGGTCTCGCTGGAGGTGACCACCAGCGTCTTGCCGAACAGCAAGGAGGAAAGGATCTCCTGCGCGGCGGCGTCGAAGCTCAACGCCGCGAACTGGGCGGTGCGCAGCCCGGGGCGGTCCACCGGGAGGTTGCGCGCGTTCCAGGACATCAGGTTGACCAGGGCGATGCCGGGCAGGCTGACGCCCTTGGGCCGACCGGTCGACCCCGAGGTGTAGATCACGTACGCCGGGTGTTCCGGCAACAGCCGGCACAGCCGGTCGGTGTCGGTGGGATCGCTGTGCCGGTAGCCGTCCAGCTCGGCCGCGGTGGCCGGGTCGTCGAGGAACACGGTGCGGTCCCGGGCAGCGTCCGGTACCACCTCGGCGGTCTCCGCGGTCGCGAGCACCACAACCGGCTCGGCGTCGCTGACCATGAACCCGATCCGCTCGGCCGGGTAGGCGGGATCGATCGGCAGGTACGCCCCGCCCGCCTTGAGCACCGCCAACGTGGCGATCACCAGCTCGCTCGAGCGCGGCAGCAGCAGGCCGACCAGCCGCTCCGGGCCGACCCCCAGTGCGACCAGGTGGCGGGCCAGCCGGTTGACCCTCGCGTTGAGACCGGCGTAGGTGTACTCCCGGCCCTCGAACACCAGCGCGGTCTCCGCCGGGGTGCGCGCGACCTGCTCCTGGAACAGCTCGGGCAGGGTGCTCTGCGGTACCGGCCGCGCGGTGTCGTTCCACGCCACCAGGACCTGCTTGCGCTCGGCGGCGTCGAGCAGGCTGATCCGGCCGACGGGTGTGTCCGGGCCCAGTTGGAGCACGGACGCCAGGAACGCGCTGAACCGCGCCTCGTGCACGGTGATCTCGTCAGTGCCGTAGAGCGCGCTGTTCCAGCCGATGTCCAGGCGCAGGCCCGCGCTGGTCGGCTCGCCGTAGGCAACCACGGCGAGGTCGTCGACCGGACCGTTGGACACGCCGTGGATCGTGCCCTCACACTGTCCGAAGTGGACGCTCTGCCCGAAGGGCATCAGGTTGACCATCGGGCCGAAGGGCCGCACGTCGTTGGCGGCGATGCCCAGGTCGCGGCGGATCTCCTCGTAGCGGTAGCGCTGGTGCCGGAACGCGTCGCGCATCTCGGCGGAGGTCCGGCGCACCAGCTCGGCCAGCGTGTCGCCGGGACGCATGCCGATGCGGACCGGGACGACGTTGGACATCATGCCAGGGGTCGAACGGGCCTGCCTGCCAACGCGTCCGGTGACGGGCAGCTCCACGACGGCGTCCCCGGCACCCGACATGCGGGCCACGTACGCCGCGACGGCCGTGGTGATGACCGTGGACCAGCGCGTACCCATGTCACGGCTGATGTCCTGCAGGCGGGCCGCGTCGCTGGCAGGCAGGTCGGCCGCGTGCCAGATCGGGGTGCGCGCCCTGGCCGGTTGCCGTCGGGACAGGGTGGCCGGACTGGCCAGGTCGCCCAGCAGCCCGGACCAGTACTGCCGGTCCCGCTCCAGTTGCGGGGAATCCCGGTACTGCTGGTCCTCCGCCAGCAGCAGCGGGAAGTCCGGCAGCACGCCCTCGTCCGGGTCGCCGCCGCCGGTGAGCGCCGTGTAGATGCTCGCCGCCCGCTTGGTCAGCAGCAGGCCGGTGAACCCATCCGCCCCGATGTGGTGGCTCCGGTAGTACCACAGCACGCGGGTGGCCGACAGGACGAGCAGGCCGGTGACGAAGACCTTGCCCGCGGTGAGGTCGAACGGCTCGGTGACGCCCGCGCGCAGCAGCTCCAGCGCGGTGCCGAACGGGTCGTCCCCGGCGCTCAGGTCGGTCACCGGGACCGGGAAGTCCTCGTCGGCCTGGACGACCTGGTACGGCTCGCCGTCGCGCTCGGCGAAGCGGCTGTGCACCGACTGGGTTTCCCCCATTGCTCGCCGGACGGCCGAACGCAATGCGCCGACGTCCACCGCACCGCGAATGTCGACGTACGAGCCGATCGTGAACACCTGGGGTTCGGGGTTCAACTTCTGAGCGAACCAGATGCCGCGTTGCGGAACCGACAAAGGCAGGTGGAGCCCGGCAGGTCGAGCCACGGTGTCTTCCCCTCAAATGTCTTGGTTTGCCGCAGCCGAGAAGGCCATCGCGGGCAATGACCGTCCCGGCGCTGGTTCGTCCAGTGCACTTTTCGGTGAATTCGCCACGACTGGGCGCGACATCACCCGCGCCCTGGGCGGTTTCCCGGGCGCACCCCAGTGGGCACTGTCAGCAGGTGTGTGGATCCGCAACCAGCCGGGCATGCGCGAAGTGCATGCTGGAATGTTCTTGCGCACAGACCTGTCTTGCGCGTGCGGGGCCAGGCCAGTTGCTGGCCACGGTCGTCGGACGGTCGTGCGTCCGTGCGCGGCCAGGTGCCCGGCAGGTCGGCGGCACGGAGCCCCGCGCGCCTGACATCCCCGACGACCGGCTTGCACCCCCAGCGAGACAAATCACCGCAAACCCCCCCTTACCTGGACAAACGCCCCCACCGACCTCGTCCAGTGCACCATCATGCCTGCGGTGGCGGGGTTCGTCCAGCGGTGGTGTGGACCAGGCCGGTGCGACCCCATCCCGGTGCGCTGAGTTCACTGTGGCCCAACGGGGTCAGTACCCGCGCCGGTGGCCTGGCGCTTTCCCTTGAGGTTGGCATCGTCATGTGCAAGGGTGAGCGAGATTAGGTGCGAAGAGGTGGCGCTGGCGGTCGGGGGGCACGCATTGCGGCGATAGCGGTCGATCACGGGCTTGGGCACCGTCACGCATACCTCCGGACACAGAGAGCTGACCGACAATGACCTATGTCACGCTGATTTGCCTCCCGTTCGCCGGTGCGGGCGCGAGCGTGTTCAGCCCGTGGCGCCGCCGTCGCAAGGAATTCGAAGTGCGCGCGCTGCAACTTCCCGGCCGGGAAAACCTGATCGACGATCAGCCCTGCACCAAGGTCAGCGACGCGGTCGGCGCCCTCATGCGCGAGGTGTCCGCCAAGGTGGGTGGCGGGGACGTCATTCTCTTCGGGCACAGCCTCGGCGCGATCCTGGCCTTCGAACTCGCCCGCGCGCTCGAGGCGGAGGGCAGGCTCGCCGTGCGCCACCTGTTCGCCAGCGGCTCGCCCGACCCGTGGTACGTCCGCGAGGAGCGGGCCACCGGGTTGTCCGAGGACGAGTTCATCCACCAGGTCGAGCTGTTCGCCGGTTACGAGCACCCCGCGCTGCGCGACCCGGAACTGCGCGAGCTGATCCTGCCCACCTTGCGCGCCGACGTCGAGATGCACGAGGCGTACCGCGCGGAACCGGGCGCCAAGATCAACGCGCCGATCACCGCGGTGCTCGGCGAGCAGGACACCCTGGTGCCGGTGCGGCGAGCGGAAGGCTGGCAGGCCGCCACCGGCGGTGCCTTCCGCACCAGTTGCACCGCCGGTGGGCACATGTACCTCAGCGAGGACCCGGACGCCGTGCTCGACCTCGTGGCCGCCACGGTGCGCGAGGCAGGCCCCCGGCAGCGCTGGCACGGCTGATGCGGCTCCAGCAGAAGGTCGCGGTCGTCACCGGAGCCGCGCGGGGCCTCGGCAGGGCCTGCGCGGTCGCGTTCGCGGCGCAGGGCGCGGACCTGGTGCTCGCCGACATCGCGGCCGACCTGCCGGGCGTGCCGTACCCGCTCGGCACCGAAAGCCAGCTCCAGCACACCGCGCGGCTGTGCCGCGAGCAGGGCGCCTCGGTGCTGGTGCGGCGGCTGGACGTCCGCGACGCGGCCGGGGCGGACGCGCTGGTGGCCAGCACCGTCGACCGGTTCGGGCGGCTGGACGTCCTGGTCAACAACGCCGGTATCGCGGCGCCTTCCGGGGCGGCGGTGCACGAGGTCACCGAGGCGCAGTGGCAGCTGATGATCGACGTCAACCTGAGCGGGGCCTGGCGGATGATCAGGTCGGTCGGGCCGGTGATGACCGGTCAGCGGGCGGGCAGCATCATCAACGTGTCCTCCACCGCGGGCGTGGTCGGCTACCGGAACTTCGCCGGGTACGTCGCGGCCAAGCACGGGCTGATCGGGCTGACCAAGGCCGCTGCGCTGGACCTCGCGCCGTTGAAGGTCAGGGTGAACGCGCTGTGCCCCGGTTCGGTGCGGGACAGCGAGCAGGTGGAGGGGCGCATGCTGGCCGCCATCGCGAGCAGCCTCGGTGTGCCGCGAGCCGAGCACGAGCAGGTGTTCGTCCGGGACCAGCCGATGAACTCGCTGGTCGAGCCCGAGGACGTCGCGTCGGCCGCGCTGTGGCTGGCTTCCGACGAATCGAAGCAGGTGACCGGATCGGTGATCACGGTGGACGGCGGGTTCACCACGCGGTGACCGCGTCCGTCATCGGCAGGGGGGCACGATGAACCGGGGCCTTGCGGCGATTGCCGCCAGCGAGCGGCTCGACCACGCCCGGCGGTCCTGTGCGGCCGGCGACAGCGTGCACGCGATGGCGATCGCCCTGGACGGGGGCAGCACGCCAAGCCAGCTGGAAACCGTTCTGCGGCAACGGATCGGGCAATTGCCGCTGGGCGGGGACGCGGCGCGGTGCCGGGTGTGGCTGGAGGAGGTCCCCGCGGACCGGTCCAGCGATCGAGCCGCGGCGTGGCGGGCGAGAGAACTCCAGCGGCCCCTGCACACCGCCGGTGGCCTGCTGCTGCGGGCGGCCCTCGCGCAGTACCGGGACGGGCGGGAGCTGGTCCTCGTCGCACACCGGGCGCTGCTCGGCAGATCCGCGCTGGCGGCGCTGGCCGCCGAGTTGTGCGGCGGTCCTCCTGCGGACCTGGCCTGCCAGCGCGCTCCGCAGGACCCGCCGGACGGCCTGGACGAGGAGGTGCGCGCCAGCTTCCACCCGCTGAGCCTGGACTGGTGCACGCGCCGGACCACCGGCGGCGAGCAGGTCGGCGTCGAGTTCGAACTCGGCCTCGCACCGGGCGATCAGCGTGCCGTGGCGGGCACCGTGCTCGGGGCGCTGGCGATCGCACTTGCGCGGTACGAGAACCGCGCCGAACTCGTCATCGGCGCGCTCACCTCGGACGGCCTGGCCGCGCCGGAGGGCATCGCCCTGGTGCCGATCACCGTGGACGAGGAGTGCGGCGCACGCGAATTCGCCGCCGCGGCGGGCGCCGCACTGATCAGGTTCGGGTGCTGCTGGCACGGGCGCCAGTTGAGCCGGGATCTCGCCGGTGCGGACGGCGGGTTGGCCACCGTCGCCCTGCACCTGGACACCGCGATCGAGCCAGGCTGGTACGAACCGGGGCGGCTCGCCGACTTCCCGGTGACGGTGCACGTGACGCGGGACCGCACCCGGCCGGAGCTGTTGCTGGGGGCAATCCGGTGCGCCGGTGAGCGGTTCGACCCGGGGATGGTGCGGCAGTTCGGCGCGCACGTGGCGGCGGCGTTCACCGCGCTGGTGTCCGCGGCGGATCGGCCGATCGGCGAGCTGAGCCTGCTCGGCGCGGACGAAGCGGAAGCCGTGGCACGGCTGGGAGATGGCGGGCCGCTGGCACCCGCCCGCTGGCCGACCATCCACGAAGCGGTGGCGGCACAGGCCGCGAGTCGCCCGGACGCGATCGCAGTGTCCTATCAGGACGAAGAACTGAGCTACCGGGAACTGGAGGAGCGCGGCGAGCAGGTCAGCGCCGCGCTGCGCGCCAAGGGCATCGGTACCGGCGCACGCGTCGGGGTGTGCCTGCCGCGCTCGGCCGAACTGATCGCGGTCCTGCTCGGCATCCTCAAAGCGGGAGCCGCCTACGTCCCGATGGACCCGGACCACCCGGCCGAACGGCTCCGCTACACCGCGGCCGATGCGGAGCTGTCCGCCGTGGTCGCCGCCGACCCGTTCCCGGCCACCGGGGACCTGCCGGTGTTCGGCACGGCGGAGCTGTCCGGTCGCACCGACACCGGATCTCCCGGTGCCACGCGGGACGATCCGGCGTACCTGATCTACACCTCGGGTTCCACCGGCCGTCCGAAGGGCGTTGTGGTGCCGCACCGCAACGTGGTCAGCCTGGTCGAGGCGACCCGGCGGGACCTCGGGCTCGGACCGGCCGACACGTGGACGCAGTTCCACTCGGTGGCCTTCGACTTCTCGGTGTGGGAGATCTGGGGCTGCCTGATGACCGGCGGGCGCCTCGTCGTGGTGCCGCCGCTGGTGGCCCGTGCGCCGGAGGAGTTCCTCGGGCTGCTGCGCCGGACCGGGGTGACGGTGCTCAACCAGACACCGACCGCCTTCGGGCAGCTGCTGACCTGCCCGCGACTGCTTGGCGAACTGGCCGTGCGGCTGGTGGTGTTCGGCGGCGAGACGCTCAACACGAAGGTGCTGACCACCTGGCTGGACCACCGGCCGGAGCAGGTGTGCCGACTGGTCAACATGTTCGGCATCACCGAGACCACGGTGCACGTCACGGCCGAGCACCTGGACCGGCGCAGCGCGATCGAGGGGTCCAGGGCCGTGGGCGGCGCGCTACCCGGCTGGTCTGTCCGAGTACGCGACGCCAGGGGCAGGTTGTTGCCGCCCGGCGTGCGGGGCGAGATCTGGGTGGGCGGCGCGGGGGTGGCGCTCGGCTACTTCAACCAGCCCGGCCTGACCGAGCAGCGGTTCCACACCGATCCGGTCAGCGGCGCACGCTGGTACCGCAGCGGTGACCTCGGGCGGTTGCTGCCGGACGGCAGGCTGGAGCACCTCGGGCGGCTCGACGACCAGGTCAGCGTCCGCGGTCACCGGGTGGAGACCGGCGAGATCACCGCGGTGCTGCTGGAGGATCCGGTGGTGACCGCGGCAGCCGTCACCACCGAGCACGACGTGGACGCGGGCACCCTGCTGCACGTGTTCGTCGTGGCGCCCGAGGGCACCGACCCGCTAGCGGTGCGGCGCAGGGCCGCACAGCGGCTGCCGCAGTACATGCTGCCCACCACGATCAGCTGCGTCCCGCAGCTCCCCTTGACCGCCAACGGAAAGCTCGACCTCGCGGCGCTGAGCCCCCGGCCGGGAACCGTCCAGGTCGTCCGGCAGGAGCCGCGGCTGGCCGACCCGGTCGAGCGGATCTGCCAGGTGTGGTCGGAGCTGCTCGGCATGGCGACCGGCCCTTCGGACGACTTCTTCGAACTGGGCGGGAACTCCCTGCTGGCCACGAAGTTGTCGCTGGTGTTGCAGGAGGCGGGCTTCCCGGCGCTGCCCGTGCGCCAGCTCTACCGCAGGTCAACCCCGCTCGGCGTGGCCGGGTACTACGAGCAGCTCGATCCCGGCCAGTCGGCCGATGCGGAGCAGAAAGGCGCGACGGACCAATGTTGATTTGCGGGATCAAGGCATCGCACGACGGCGGGATCGCCGTCATCGAGGACGATCGACTGCTGTTCAGCACCGAGGTGGAGAAACTCGGCAACGGGCTGCGCTACAGCGCGCTCGGCGACACCGACCGGGTGGCCGAGGTGCTGGCCACCGAGGGCATCGCACTGTCCGATGTGGACAGGTTCGTGGTCGACGGGTGGTGGACGCAGGGCGCGGGCGGCTCGACGGCGGTCCACCTCACCAGGGAGGGCAAGCCATTCGAACTCCCGGTGGCGCCCTACCTGGACGGCACCGGCGCGGAGGGGCCGCTGCGGCCACACCCGTTCGAGGCGCACGACTTCGGCGGCAGGACCGCGGGGTACGTGAGCTACCACCACGTCAGCAACCACGTGCTCGGGGCGTACTGCTCGAGCCCGTTTGCCGAGCGCGGGCAGGACGCGCTGGTGCTGGTCTGGGACGGCGGCATGGTGCCCCGCCTCTACCACGCCGGGCACCACACCCGGACGGTGACCGCGATCGCACCGGTGCTGCCCATCACGGGCAACAGCTTCGCCGACTTCAGCGGGCAGTTCGAGCCGTTCCTGCGCGACACCACTGACATGTCGCCGGACGAGACCGTGCGGTACCACCTGTCCATCGCGGGCAAGGCCATGGCCTACGCCGCGCTGGGCAGCGTCGAGGAGTCCGCGTTCGCGGTGTTCGACGAGCTGATCTCCGGTTTCTCCAGCGTCGAGCAGGAGAACGCCCGGGCGCTGGGGCAGCAGGTCGCGGGGAACCGTGACCAGGTGCTGCCAGGGCTGTCCAACGCCGATCTCATCGCCACCTTCCAGACCTACCTGGGGCACCGGCTGCTCGACGCGCTGTCCACGCTGATGCGCCGCAGGTTCCCCGGGCAGCGCCCACCGCTGGCGATGGCGGGCGGCTGCGCGCTGAACATCAAGTGGAACAGCCTGCTGCGCAACAGCGGACTGTTCAGCGAGATCTGGGTGCCGCCCTTCCCCAACGACGCGGGCGCGGCGATCGGCACGGCCTGCTGCGAGATGTTCCGCTCCGGCGGCCCTTCCGCGCTGCGCTGGGATGTCTACAGTGGACCCGAACTGGTTCCCGGTCCGGTTCCGGCGGGATGGCGCGTCCAGCCGTGCGACGAACGGCAGCTCGCCGGACTGCTGCACACCGAGGGGGAACCGGTCGTGGTGCTGTCCGGCCGGGCCGAGATCGGGCCGCGGGCGCTGGGCAACCGGAGCATCCTCGCACCGGCCACCGATCCGGGCATGAAGGACCGGCTCAACACCATCAAGGACCGCGCCTCCTACCGGCCGGTCGCGCCGATCTGCCTCACCTCGCGGGCCGCCGAGGTGTTCACCCCCGGCGGCAGCGATCCCTACATGCTGTTCGAACACCACGTGCGGGCCGAGTGGACCGAGCGGGTGCCCGCCATCCTGCACCTGGACGGGAGCGCACGGTTGCAGACCATCGACCCGTCCGCCGCCAGCGCGACCGGCCGGATCCTCCAGGCCTACGCGGAGGTGAGCGGCATCCCCGTGCTGTGCAACACCAGCGCCAACCTCAACGGCCGGGGCTTCTTCCCGGACGTGGCCTCCGCGGCGCAGTGGGGCGGCACCCGCTACATCTGGTCGGATGGGCAGCTGTACACCAACCCCGCGGCGTGACGCGGGGGCGGGGCGGTCAGAACCGGCCCAGCTGCGGCCACAGCTGGGGCCACGGCAGCCGCGGCTGCGTGCAGCGGTAGACCGGTACGTGGTCGTTGGTCGACGGCACGCCAGCCGGATTGTCCACAACGGACATAAGCTGGACCTCGCCGAAGTCGTGACGCAGCCGCTGTTCCTCGCCACCGACGTAGATCACCACGCCGGTGGACTCGGGAGGCGTGCCGAGATCGGCGTAACCGCGGTGCGGGCTGTAGACCGCGGGCACATCGGTGGCCAGCACGGCCACGGCACTGGCCAGGAAGTAGGTGTCGCCGATGATGGCCGCGCCGCGCTGCTCCGCGGGCGGCAACGCGTGGTAGGCGGCGGTGACGCGCTGGGCCACTTCCGGCCAGCCGGTGCTGTAGCGGCCGAAGAAGTCCCAGGCGGGCAACTGGTCGCGCGGCAGCACTGGCAGCTGGGCGACCCCGACGGCCGCGCACAGCACGAGCACCGGCCAGGACAGGGTCCACCGCCACCACGCCGAAGGCCTGTGGTGCCGCAGTTCCACCGCGCCCGCCGCCCACAGCAACGGGACCAGGCCGGACACGTAGTAGTAGCGTCCGCCCGCGGCCATGAAGATCGCCGCGACCAGCAGCGTGGTCCAGGCCAGGAACCGGTACCCGGCCAGCTCCGGCGAGCGCAGCAACCGCACACAACCGTAAGCAGCGAGCACACCGCCGAACAGCAAACCGCTGTAGAGCAACACCATCGGCACGAAGGGCAGCCACGGCGGCATCCCGAACACCGCCTGCCCACCGAGTTCCTCGGCCATGGACAGCTGGGGCCACCTGTGAGCCGCCTGCCAGCAGACACCCGGCACGGCGGAGATCGCCGCGACACCGGCTCCGGCCAACGCCATCGGCCTGCGCAGCAGCTCGCGCGGCCCGGCCAGCAGCACCACCACAGCGAAAGCGGCGCAGAAGGCGGCGATCAGCCACTTGTTCTGCACCGCGACCGCGACCACCACACCGCAGCCGAGCAGCAGCTGGTCATCCCTGGTGCGCACCCAGCGCGCCAGCAGCCAGCCGAGCAGCGTCCAGCAGAACAGGTCGATGATCACGGTGTGCAGGACGTGGCCGAACAGCAGCGTGTTCGCGGAGATCGCGCAAGCCGCCGCGGCCATGACCTGTGCCCTACGGCCACCGCCAAGTTCCATCGTCGTCGCCGCGGTCAACACCACCAGCGCCCAGGTCAGCAGGGCGGCCGGTACCCGCAGGGCCACCACGGATCCCGGGAACATTGCGTCCACAGCGTTGGCCACCAAGGGGGTCAGCGGTCCCTGGTCGGCGTACCCCCACTGCAAGTGCCGCCCGGCCGCCAGGTGGTACAGCTCGTCCCCGAAGTAGCCGTACTGCCCGCTGACCGCGAGCAGCAGTACCGCGACGACCGACGCCACGGCCACGACCGGCCACCAGGCCAGTGTTGGTCGGACCGATTTTGTTGTCACGCAAGACACTGGTTCCCCCCACATTGGAACTCCACTCTTCAATCGTTACTGTACAAGGAAAAGTGACAATGTTCGCAGCGAGGAAAGCGAGGACCAGGTGGACACCGCGATCGAAACCGTCGGCTTGGTCAAGCAGTTCGGGGACAAGCGCGCACTGGACGGAGTGGACCTGAAGGTCCCGGCTGGCACCGTGCTGAGCCTGCTCGGCCCCAACGGCGCCGGGAAGACCACGGTGGTGCGGATCCTCGCCACGCTGACGCGGCCCGACGGCGGGCGCGCCACGGTCTGCGGCAACGACGTCGTCCGCGAAGCCGACCTGGTCCGCAGGCTGATCGGGCTGACCGGGCAGTACGCCTCGGTGGACGAGAACATCTCCGGCTGGGAGAACCTGTACCTGGTCGGGCGGCTGACCGACCTGCCACGGCGCAGGGCGCGGGCCCGCGCGGACGAACTGCTGGAGCAGTTCGGGTTGACCGCGGCCGCGAAGCAACTGCCCCGCAGCTACTCCGGCGGCATGCGCCGCAAGCTGGACCTGGCGGCCAGCCTGGTCGGCGAGCCACGCGTGCTCTACCTGGACGAGCCGACCACCGGCTTGGATCCACGTAGCCGCAACGCGCTGTGGGCGGCGGTGCGGGCCCGGGTCGCCACCGGCACCACGGTGCTGCTGACCACGCAGTACATGGAGGAAGCCGAGGCACTGGCCGATTCCGTTGTCGTCATGGACAACGGCCGGGTGATCGAGGCTGGCACCACCGACCAGTTGCGGGCCCGGGTGGGCGGCAAGGTGCTGCACATCCGGCCGACCCGCGCCGCCGACCTCGCGCAGGTGCTCCGCGCGCTGGAGGGTGCCGGGCTGGCCGGGGCCAGCCTGGACGCCGAGGCGGGCCTGGTGCGCATGCCGATCGCCGGTGACGCCGAACTGACCACGGCGGTGGGCGCGCTGGCCAGCTCGGCGCTACCCATCGCCGGGATCGACACCCACGTGCCCAGCCTCGACGAGGTCTTCCTGTCGCTGACCGGCGCACAACCGGCCGGTTCCGGTGACGCGGCGCAGGTGCGGGCATGACCGGGCAGCGGGCACTGGCCCGCCACTCGCTGGCCGTCGCGCGCCGAAACCTGGTGCAGGTGAAGAACGATCCGGGTCAACTGCTCGCCGCGACGCTCACCCCGGTGCTGTTCACCGTGGTCTTCCTGTACGTGCTCGGCGGTGCCATCAGCGGCGGGCAGGCCGGGTACCAGCAGTACCTGATGCCCGGCATCATGGCGCAGACGGTCACCGTGGCCTCGATCGCCACCGGCATCGGTCTCAACCTGGACTTCGGCTCCGGGGTCATGGACCGGTTCCGGTCCCTGCCCATCGCGCGCTCCGCCGTGCTGACCGGCCGCATCCTGGCCGATGCCTGCCGCCTGGTGCTCGGCCAACTGGTGGTGCTCGGCTTCGCCCTGGTGATCGGCTTCCGGGTGCAGACCGGTGTGCTGCCCGCGGTCGGCGCCGTGCTGCTCATGTCGCTCTACGGCATCGCGTTGTGCTGGATCGCCGCCTACGTGGGGCTGCGCATCCGCAGTATGCAGACCGTGCAGACGATCGGCTTCCTCTGGCTGACCCCGTTGCAGTTCGCCAGCTCGATCTTCGCACCGGCCAGCACCATGCCGGACTGGCTGCGGGTCTTCGTGGAGGTCAACCCGACCTCCCTGGTCACCGACACCTGTCGTGGCCTGCTGATCGGCGGCCCGGTCGCGGGCAGCGCTGCGGGCGCGCTGCTCTGGATCGCCGCGATGATCGCCGTCTTCGCCCCGCTCGCGGTGCGCGAATACCGCAGGCGCCCGTGAGGCGGACGCCCTGCCGGGCGGGGGCGTACGGGAGCGGTCCGGCGCACCCCACACCCGCCGGACCGCTCCCCTCCCCCGCGTAATCGATGCGATCCACCTGACGGCCCCTCACCGCCACAGCGAAACAGTACAGGACGATAACGACAGTCCGCTACGCTGAGGCGTAGTAGAATTATGATCGAATGGGCACTGGTGGACGCTGGTCTGGATGTCGCGGCAGTGGCATTCTGTCCTGCAACGCCGAGCTGGGGAGCAAGGATGAGCACCGACCACGAGACACCACCGCCCACCCTGAGCGACCGGCTCAACCGCCTGTTCGAGGTGCGGCGCCCGACGGCGGCGCCGGAGCGGACGTACACCAACCGCGAGGTGGTGACGGCGTGCAGGGCGGCCGGGTGGGAGCTGTCGGAGTCCCATCTCAGCGAGCTGCGCCGCGGGGTGAAGCGGAACCCGACGCTGAAGACCCTCCAGGCGGTGGCCTCGTTCTTCGAGGTCCAGGTCGGCTACTTCACCGACGCGGCGGTGGCCGAGGAGGTGGAGCGCGAGCTGGCGGAGCGCGCGGCACAGCTGAGCGCCGCGCTCGCGGCCAACCGCGAGGCACAGGACGATCTCCGCGCCGCGACCCAGGAGTTGCAGCAGGCCATGCGCGACTCAGGGGTCACCAAGATGGCCCACCGGGGCGCCGCGGTGAGCGCGAGGACGGCGCGGGAGCAGGCCTCGATGATGCGGGCACTGGCGCGGGCACTGGTCGCCGAGGACGAGGAGGACGAGGACGGCGCAGGGCAGACAGCACGGAAGGGCTGAGGCGTGACCGCCGCTGACGGGGTGGCGGACCGGCTCAACTGGCTGTTCGACGTGGTCGCGGTGGCCGATCCCCCGGGTTGGCGGCCCTGGACCAACGCCGAGGTCGGGGCGGTGCTCGGGGCCGGGGGCCCGCTCGCGGTCGAGCGCCTGCGTGCGGGCGAACCGGCCAGCCAGGAACAGCTCACGGCGCTCGCGGCCTTCTTCGGGGTGCGACCGCAGTTCTTCGGCGAGGACCCGGCCGAGGTCGACGCGGCCCGCGACCGGCTGCTCGAGCTCGTGCTCCGCGACTGCGGGGTCCGGGCCTACCTGATCTGCCGCACACCGCTCCTGTCGGCCACCCGACGAGGCGAACAACTGCGCAAAGCCCTGCGCACCGTCCGCTCCGCTTCGCTAGGCTCGGGCGATGCTGCGCCCAGTCGCGACTGCGGACCATCGATGACGCCATCGATGAGCCAGGCGCAGCTCCGGGCGTGGTGTCACGACCTGGTCCACGAACTCGGCCTGCACCCGCCGTTCGACGCGCACGAGCTGTGCCTGCGCCTCGGCGAGCGCCGCGGCCGCCGGATCGAGGTCCGCCCGACCGACCTCGGCGCGACGACCGGTGTCGGCCACCTCGTGCCCAAGCGCCGGGCGGACTACATCCTGGTCGAGCGCACCGCACCGGCTTCCCAGCAGGAGTTGGTGATCTACCACGAGATCATCCACCTCGCGCGCGGCCACCTCGACGCGGGTGAATCGCTCACCTGCGGCCTGGCGGCACCCGCGGCGGACACCGGGCAGGCAGACCACGGGGCGTACGCCGACCGGCGGGAGTGGGAGGCCGAGGTCGGCGCGAGGACGCTGTCGCGGATGTCCCGCGAGCGCACGCGCCCCAACCTGCTGCCGGTGGCGGCCGGACCGGCCGAGCAGAGCATCGCGGCGGCCTTCGGCTTCGTCGCACGGGATCGTTCGTCATGAGTGTCGACCTGGCCTTGCGGTGGCTCACCGGCGGGGCGCTCGTGGCGATCGCGCTCTGGGAGCTCGTCCAACTGGCGCGGCGCCGCGAGGACCTCGCGCTGCGGGTGTTGTGCCCCGGGCTGGTCCTGCTCGCGGTCGCCGCCACCGTGGGCATCAAGACCCCGGCACTCGCCGCGGTCAAGGCGATGTTCGGCGGCGCATGGCCCAACGTGATCAATGGCTGCTGGATGGCCATGGCGTACTGCTTCTCCGCGTACTTCCTGTTGGCGGACAACGAAAGGCCCCTGGCCAGTCGCAAGCGGGCCGCGTTGGTCGAGCTCGGGCTGCTGGTTGCCGCCATCACCGTCATGGTGGTGGTGCACGACACCGCTCCGCCGGGAACCTGGGCCTTCCCCGGTTCCGCCGAGGCCTACCGCAGTTGGCAGCACGCCGTCTTCTACCTCAGCGTCGACGGGTATGCCCTGGCCGTGTGGTTCGTCGGGGTCCGGCGGGCCAGCGCGCTGCGCAGGCGCCTGCGCCACCCGTGGGCGCGGGCCGCGTTCTGGCTGGTCATCGTGGGCAGCGCGGGCATGGCGCTTGGTGTGGACGCGATCTCCTTGGTACAGCAGACAATTCGTGCCTTCGCACCGCGCGCGGACCTCGAGCTCTTCCACACGATGTACTCCACGGGCCAGCTCGGCGGACAGCTCCTGCTGGCCCTCGGTCTGGCCCTGGCCCCGCTGGCCACGGCGTTCGTCTCGGTGCGGACCCGGTACGACCGGGCGCTGCGGGCGCGCTACAGCCGCAGGATGACGCCGCTGTGGCGGGTTCTGGTGGCGGAATTCCCGTACATCGCGCTCGATCACGGCGGCGAGGAGGCATTCGAGACGATCACCGTGGAGATCACCGACGGCCTCGCCGAGCTGGCGCGGGACTGCCCTGGGGTTCGCGGGGACACCAGCGTTCCCGGGATCGCGGCGGGGGTCATCGCCGAGGCCCTCGACCGGCGCGGATCCGCCGACGGGCAGACCGAGCCGCCCTATCCTCGCATCGAGCCCGACTTCCCGGACTGGCGCGGCAGGGCGCGGTGGATGATCGGTGTGAGCGAGGAGCTCACCAAACGCGGTGTGATCCGAGAGGACGACGAGCATGGTCGGGTGTCGGCACGCTGAGGTGCGTGTTTCGGTACTGGACACCTCCCCGATCGTGCAAGGCTCCACCGCGCGGCAGGCCCTGCACAACACCGTCGATCTCGCCGTGCTCACCGACGAGTTGGGCTACCACCGGTACTGGGTCCCCGAGCACCACAGCATGCGCGGCGTGGCCAGTTCCGCCCCCGCCGTCGTCGTGGGCCGCCTGGCGGACGCGACACGCCGCATGCGGGTGGGCGCGGGAGGTGTGCTGCTGCCCAACCACGCGCCGATCGTGGTGGCCGAGCAGTTCGGCACCCTGGCCGCGTTCCACCCCGGACGGATCGACCTGGGCGTCGGCCGGGCGCTGGGCGGCCCGCGCCGGGCAGCGGAGGCGGTGCGCAGCGAACACGAGCGCACCGCCAAGAGCTTCGCCCACCAGGTGGCGGAGCTGATCGGCTACTTCGCCCCGGACCAGGAGCAGTCCGTGCGGGCGGTCCCCGCGATCGGCAACACGCCGCCGATCTGGGTGCTCGGATCGAGCACCGCCAGCGCGCGGCTCGCCGGGTCGCTCGGCCTGGCCTACGCGTTCGCCCACCACCTCAACCCGAGTGGTGCGGCCGAGGCGGTGCACACCTACCGCGAGCTGTTCCAGTCCCCGACCGGCACGCCGTCGACCTTGGTCAGCGTGTCCGTCATCGCCGCCGACACCGAGGAGCGCGCCGAGTGGCTCGCCGGATCCACCAGGCTGAAGGTGCTCAGCAGGGTGCGTGGCCAGCGCATCCTGCTGCCGAGCCCGGAGGAGGCCGCCGCCCGCTCGTACACCGAGCAGGACCGCGCCGAGATCGCCGCGCGCTCCGGCAGCGTCCTGGTGGGATCGCCGGACACCGTGCGGGAACGCCTTCAGGCCGTGCTCGACGACACCGGGGCCGAGGAGCTGATGATCACCACTCCGGTGTTCGACCACGGCGACCGGCGAAGGTCGTACGAACTGGTCAGCCAGATCGCGGGGCTGTTGCGGCCTGCCCGCCCCGCATCGGGCTGAGCTCGCTCAGTGCTTGGTGGTGTTGAGCAGCACCGAGGCGGTGTTGGCGTAGTAGTCCAGGCCGATGAGATCGGGCCAGCGGTCCCTGTTGAGGTCCCCGATCGCCACGGCCGTGCCGCCCGCGGAGAACCTGATCGCGGCGGCGAACCTGCCGTCACCGTTGCCCGGCAACACCTCCAGCCAGTTCTGGTTCTGCGCACCGGCCAGCCCCAGCACCAGGTCGGCGTGGCCGTCCCGGTTGAGGTCGGCGACACCGACCGCGTTGAGGCTGGCCGTCACCGGGACCTCGGCCACGGCCTGGAACGTCCCGTCACCGTTGCCGAGCAGCGGCACGAGTGCTCCGGTGTTGCCGATGGCGAGATCGGGCCGCCCGTCCCCGTTCAGGTCGGCGATGGCCAGCGAGAGCGCCATGCTGCCCGGCCCGGTCGGGTAGGCGGCCTTCTGCGTGAAGGTGCCGTCACCGTTGCTCAGCAACACCTGCGCCGTGTTGCCGCCGACCACGACCACGAGATCGGTGCGGCCGTCCCCGTTCAGGTCACCTGCCGCCACCCACTGGGGCCCGCTCCGGGTGGACGAGGCGATCGCCGGGGCGAAGGTGCCGTCACCGCGGCCCAGCAGCGTGGACACGAGGTCCTCGGTGCCTCCGGTGGTGGCCAGGTCGGGGTGACCGTCGTGGTTGAAGTCGCCCGCGGCCAGGCCCCACGGAGTACCCGGAACGGGGATGTCGGTCCTGGGCTGGAAGGTGCCGTCGCCGCGGCCGAGCAGCACGGACACGGTCCGGTCGCCCTGGTTGAGCACTGCCAGGTCGGCGCGGCCGTCCCCGTTGAAGTCCGCCGTCACCAACGAGTAGGGCACAGCGCCGATGGGCGTGTCCGTGCTGGGGCCGAAGGTTCCGTTGCCACGCCCCAGCCGCACCGAGACCACGCTGCCGGCCGTGTTCGCGCCCCTGGCGGCGATGGCCAGGTCCACCCGGCCATCGCCGTTGAAGTCCGCCGTGACCAGCGAGTACGGCTCGGGACTGGTGGGGTAGCTGGCCTTGGGCGTGAACGAGGGCGGCGCCGCCGAGATCGCCACCACCGAGGCCAGCACGACGAAGAACTGTCCGTACATGGTTCCTCCCCCTCACACGGAATGCAGTTCACCTCCGATGATGCTCCCGGCACGACCGCTTCCCCAGGGCTGAACGGAGGCCGTCAGCCGTGGTCGAGCCGGGCCCAGTGGTAGTCGGCGACCTCTCCCCCGTGCACGAGCACGGTCCCGTGCTTGGTCGTGGCGTCACACCAGACTGTGTAGTTGCCCGCGGTGACGGCGGGGAACACGGCGCAGTAGTGGATCTGGCCGGCGATCCACCGGTCGTGGACCACGTTGTGGAAGCGGGCGTCGTCGAGGCCGATCGGGCTGAGCTCGATCTCGCATTCGAGCAGTTCACGCCCGGCGTGGATGATCAGGGCACCGACGTCGCCGCCGATGTCGAGCACGAGGCCGTCGTACACGGTGGGTCGAGCCTCCTCAGTGCGCGGGCGTGTCGAAGCCGCTGTGCGGCACGCCGAGGTACGGGAAGTGGTTGAGGAACGGCACGGTGAGGTTGTCGGGGGTGAGCCCGTCGGTGAGCTGACCGGCCGCCTTGTCCGGGGTGAAACCCTTGTCCACCAACGGGACCGTGAGCCCGGCGATGGCGCGCAACTCCACGGTCACCACGTCGTCGAACACGCGGCGCCCGTTGGGGAACCCGGCGAGGTCCCCGCCGAGCACGCCGAGGATGCTGGGCTTGGCGGTGTTCGGCGGCACGGCGGTGTTCAGCCGGAGCATGTCGGCCTGGGTGGTGCCGGTGTTGTTCTGGAACCCGGCGACCACACCTGGGGGCAGGCCGGTGAGCAGGATGGCGGCCAGGTCGGCGCGCGGCTTGCCGGTCTTGTTCAGCGCGTCCAGGTTGGGGAACACACCGGGGTAGAGCGTGGGCAGCAGACCGGCCAGTTCGGGCTTGGTGACGAACTCGGCGAACTGCTTGTCGTAGGCGGGTATGGACCGGTTCCAGAGGTCCTTCTTGGCCATCGGCACGATGACCTCGTTGACCAGCGGGTTGCCCAGCCGGGAGATCTGGCTGAACGGGCCGGAACTGACGTGCCTGCCCGCCTCGGCGTCCCAGATGCGCACCTGCTGCCTGCTCGCCGAGGTCCACACCCCGATGACGGCCTCGCGACGGCTCGCGTCCACGGGGCCGCGGCCGGAGGTGAGGTCGGTGATGGGCACCTGCAACGCGATGGAGTGCACGTTGAGGTCCTTGGTGGTGTTCACCCCGCCGGTGGCCGAGGGGAACTTGGCGAGGCCGAAGTGGTTGTGCACGTTGGCGAACGGCCGCAGCGTGCCCAGGTCGAAGATCGCGCCGAGGTCCACGTAGAAGCCGTCGGCGCGCTGCCCGGCGAACACCCTGCGGCCACCGCCGAGGTCGTGCACGGCGGCGGCGGCGAGGGTCCCGTAGTCCGGAGTGGACAGTAGGCCGATGTTGCACGGCGGGCTGGCCAGATCGCGGCCGAGCACCGTGCTGTTCCCGCCGCGCTGCACCCTGGTGACGGTGAAGAACTGCCTGCGGTTGAAGTTGGGCGAGTCCAGGGACTGGATCGGGCCGGTGTTGTAGAGGAAGGTCCGGTTGTTGCGCAGGGTGGTGGTGAACCGGAACTGGTAGACCACATCCGGGTTGCCGTCCCCGTTGTTGTCCACGTTGATCTCGTAGAGCACGTCCTCACCGAACTCGAAGAAGTTCGGACCGGCCGCCGCGGTCTGCATCGGCACGTAGTTGGCGATCAGGGTGACCGTGTCGGGCCGGTCGGGGCTGATGAAGGCGTACAGGTCGGAGCTGTCGGCCACCGGGTCCTTGGCGATCTCCGGGGCCTCGCGGTGCGATGACAAGAAATATCCTCACATTCTGTGGTCAGCGAGCTGCCGCGCTCAGACGGGCGGCCAGCTCGGCGTCGCGCACCCGCACGCGCCGGGTCCCGACGTAGAGGTCGAGTTCGCCGGTGCCCGCGTCGCGCAGGTGGGCCACGATCGGTTCGCCGGCGGCGGATTCCGATGCCGCGGAGGCCGAGCTGTCGAACGACTGCACAGCAACGGCTCCAGCGACACCGACCGCGCCGAGTGCTGCCGCGCCACGCAGCAAACCCCGGCGGGACAAGTGGTTGGGCATGATCCGCGCTCCAGGTGATCTCGAACCGGGCTGGGTCACCGCTCTCTTCGCGCCCGAACGGACAAAGGTTCAGCGCGGCTTTGTTGCAACCAATGTGCAGCAATGCGCCACGAGTGGCGGACCAGCGGCTACCCGGCACCACTGAGCCGGAGGGGCGCCACCGGATTGGTCCGGATGGTTCATGGGCGCGAGCCGGTCCGAACCCGCCGACCTGCGGGTTGACCAGCACCGATCCGGCTGCCATGGTAGGCAAGAATCAACAAGAACCGACACGTACGAACACCGACAGTGTTGAGGTTTGTTGAAACGGAGCGTCAAAGATGACCCTGCCGGTTTCGCTTCGGCGCGCGCGTGTGCTGACCCTGCTGGTCGCCGCGGCGCTGGTCCTGTCCTTCCTCCACCCCGGCCCCACCCCGGCCGCGCAGGCCGCTGAGCAGCCGAGGGCCCAGCACAGCGTCAGCTACGACGGGTACTCCTTCCTCGTCGACGGCAAGCGGACCTACCTGTGGTCCGGCGAGTTCCACTACTACCGGCTGCCCAGCGTGGACCTGTGGCGCGACGTGCTGCAGAAGATGAAGGCTGCGGGCTTCAACGCGACCTCGCTGTACTTCGACTGGGGCTACCACTCGCCGAAGGAGGGCAGCTACGACTTCACCGGGGTGCGCGACGTGGACAAGCTGCTCGACATCGCGGCGGAGGTCGGGCTGTACGTGATCGCACGGCCCGGGCCCTACATCAACGCGGAGGTGGACGGCGGGGGCTTCCCCACCTGGCTGAGCACCAGGCCGGGCAACACGCGCACCGCCGACCCGGCCTACCTGAAGTACTCCGACGAGTGGCAGGGGCGCATCGACCAGATCCTGGCCAGGCACCAGCTCACCGACGGGCGCGGCACGGTGATCGCCTACCAGGTGGAGAACGAGTACTACAACGGCAAGCCCGACGGCCGCACCTACATGGCGCACCTGGAGGCCAAGGCGCGGGCCGACGGCATCAAGGTCCCGCTGACCGGCAACAACAACGGCACGTTCAACTCCGGGGACGGGGCGCTGGACGTGGACGGGGCCGACTCCTACCCGCAGGGCTTCGACTGCTCGAACCCGACGAAGTGGAACGGGGTCCCCGACATCTCCTACGACCACGTGCCGGGAAAACCGCTCTACACCGCGGAGTTCCAGGGCGGCGCGTTCGACCCGTGGGGCGGTCCCGGTTACGGCAAGTGCGCCCAGCTGATCAACGACCAGTTCGCGGACGTGTTCTACAAGCAGAACATCGCGGTGGGCGCCACCGCGCAGAGCTTCTACATGCTCTACGGCGGGACCTCCTGGGGCTGGAGCGCGATCCCGCAGAACTACACCTCCTACGACTACGGCGCGGCGATCACCGAGTCGCGGCAGCTGGACGCCAAGTACGCGCAGGACAAGCTGATCGGCTACTTCACCCAGGCCGTCGCCCCGCTGACCAAGACCGACAAGCTGGCCGTCGCGCAGCCCGAGTCGCCGGAGATCGTGGACACCGCTCGGTCCAATCCGGACACCGGGACCCAGTTCCACGTGGTGCGGCACAAGGACTCGACCTCGACCGCGAAGACGAGCACGCACCTCGTGCTGGACCTCGGCACCGCGGGCAGGTACCCGGTGGTGCCGCAGGACCCCAAGGCCACGATCACCCTGGACGGCCGTCAGTCGAAGATCCTCGTGGCGGGCTACGACCTCGGCGCGAGCCCGATGCGGTACTCCACCTCGGAGATCATGACCAACGCGACGATCGGCGACCGCGACGTGGCGGTGCTCTACGGCGACCGCGGCACGGTGGGCGAGACCGTGCTGCACTACGCCGCCAAGCCCACGGTGACGGTGCTCGACGGGACGGCTCAGTCCACTTGGGACGCTCAACGCGGTGATCTCCGGCTGGACTACGACCACCAGGGCCTCACCCGCGTGCTGATCACCGGCGGGGCACGACCGCTCCTGCTGCTGCTCGCCGACAAGGACAGCGCCAAGTCGTTCTGGCGACTGGACACCGTGAGCGGCCCGGTGCTCGTGCGCGGCACGCACCTGCTGCGCACCGCCACCGGCGAGGGTGATCGCCTCGCGCTCACCGGGGACACCGACACCGAGGGTGGTGCCGAGGTGTTCACCGCGGCGAAGTCCCTGTCCTGGAACGGCAATCCGGTTCAGGGTCAGCGCACGCCGAGCGGCACGCTGGCGGTGACCCTGCCCACCGCGAAGCCGGTCAGCGTGCCCGCACTGGACAACTGGCGGCACCAGCAGGAGTCGCCGGAGAGCCAGCCGGGCTTCGACGACTCGAGCTGGCCGGTGGCCACCAAGACCACCACGAACAGCAAGACCACCCCGGCCAGTCTGCCGGTGCTGTTCGCCGACGACTACGACTTCCACACCGGCAACACCTGGTACCGAGGCCGGTTCCACTCCTCCGGCAAGGAAACCGGCCTCACCCTGTCCAGCCAGAGCGGTGGAC
Source organism: Kutzneria viridogrisea DSM 43870 (assembly GCF_000525635.1). NCBI lineage: Bacteria > Bacillati > Actinomycetota > Actinomycetes > Pseudonocardiales > Pseudonocardiaceae > Kutzneria > Kutzneria viridogrisea. The sequence continues at coordinate 2,798,650 of NZ_CP007155.1, read as the reverse complement.
CGGCGGGCACCGTGTCGGTCTGGCTCAACGGCCGGTTCCTCGGCTCCTCAGCCGACGCCAGGCACGAGTTCGCCTTCCCTGCGGGCACGGTGCTCGGTCAGGGCGACAACGTGGTCTCGGTGCTGACCGTCAACATGGGACATGACGAGGACTACAACCCGAGTAACGGCAACAAGTCCGCACGCGGGCTGCTCGGTGCCGCGCTGACCGGCGCCCCGCTGACGCCGATCACCTGGCGCCTACAGGGCGTCCGCGGCGGCGAGGACGGCCTGGACCCGGTGCGCGGTCCGCTCAACACCGGCGGGCTCTACGGGGAGCGCGCCGGGTGGTCGCTGCCGGGCTACCCGGACCAGTCCTGGGCCCGGGTCTCGTTGCCCGCCAACGACACGACCCCGGGCGTGTCCTGGTACCGCACGAGCGCCACGCTGAACCTGCCGCAGGGCCAGGACACCTCGATCGGGCTGGAGATCGCGGACAGCCCGTCCCGCCACTACCGGGCACTGTTGTTCGTCAACGGCTGGCAGCTGGGCCAGTACGTCAACGACACCGGGCCGCAGCACAGCTTTCCCGTCCCCAACGGGGTGCTGAACCCGCACGGGGCCAACAGCATCGCCATCGCCGTGTGGAACACCGACGGCAGCACCGGCGGCCTCGGCAAGGTCCGACTGGTCAACTACGGCAGCTACGCCTCACCGCTGACGGTGGCGCTCAACCCGAGCCCCGGCTACGACGCCCGCCGCTACGCGATGCCCGAGTCCTCGGTGCGCGTGGCACTGGACACGCCGGGCACCGTGACCTCAGGGCAGCAGACGACGGTCACCGCGACAGTGACCGTGCCCCAAGGAAAACGGCCCATTTCCGAGGTCACGGCCGCACTGGCGCTGCCCGAGGGCTGGACGGCCGGTGCCGCGACGCCGCCGGTGGTGCACACGATCGGCAGCGGTCAGTCGGTGAAGTTCACCGTGCCGGTCAAGGTCGGTCCGGTGCGGCAGGTGAACGCCGTGTCCGCGAAGGTCCGGTACCGGGAGGGTTCGGCCGGGGACACCCGTGTCCTTGGCATGGTCCCGCCCGCGCCACCAGCGGGGGTCAACCAGGTCAGCGCCCTGCCCTGGCTGTCCGCGAGCAACGGCTGGGGCCCGATCGAGCGGGACACCAGCGTCGGTGAGGACAAACCGGGTGACGGTCGGCCGATCACCTTGCGGGGCAAGGTGTTCCAGCACGGTCTGGGCACCAACGCCCCCAGCGACGCGCAGTTCTACCTGGCAGGCCGTTGCGACCGGTTCACCGCCACGGTCGGCGTGGACGACGAGACCAACGGCGCTGGCTCGGTGTCGTTCCGGGTCCTGGTCGACGGCCAGGTGCTCGGCACGACCCCGGTGCTGACCGGCACCTCGCCGACCGCCTCGTTCGACCTGGCGACCACCGGCGGGCAGGTGCTGGACCTGGTCGTGGACGAGGCCGGTGACGGCCCTGGCCACGATCACGGGGACTGGGCCGAGCCGGTGCTGACCTGTCACTGACCGAGTCGCGCTCCGGCAGGACCGCCACCTGCCGGAGCAGGTCAGGACTTCCTCGCCGCCGCCTTGGCCGCCTTCTTGAACTCCCGGACCTCGCCCAGCGTGACGGCGTCCACGACATCGGCCACACTGCGCCGCGCCCCGTCCTCGCCGTAGGCCCCCGCGGCCTCACGCCAGCCAGCGGGCTTCGCACCCCACTGCTTGCCCAACAGGGCCAGGAAGATCCGCGCCTTCTGATCGCCGAACCCCGGCAGCGCCTTGAGCCTGCGCAGCACCTCGGCGCCGTCCGGCCTGCCCCGCTTCCAGATGGCCTCGGCCTTGCCCTCGTACTCCTCAACCAGGGCCTGGCACAGCGCCTGCAAGCGCTTGGCCATGGACCCCGGGAACCGGTGCACCGCCGGCGGGGTCGCGCACAGGGCCGCGAACTCCTCCGGGTCGGCCGCCGCGATCCGGTGCACGTCCAGCTCGCCCATCCGGTCCGCGATGACCTTCGGCCCCTTGAACGCCTTCTCCATCGGGATCTGCTGGTCGAGCATCATGCCCAGCAGCAGCGCAGCCGGGTCGGCCGCGAGCAGCGCGTCGGAGTCGGGGTCCTGGGCCAGGCAGAACTTGCGGGTCATGGGGCAAGGATGCCAGGTGGGCGGCGGTGCGGCGCAGGCGCCCACCGCACCCGGACGGGCGCTGGCCGCGCCCCGGGGCGGGTGCGCCAGGTGTGCGTTCGCCGAGCTCGCGGACCGCGTGGCCCGCGAGCTCGGCTGAGGGCGGTCAGCCCTGCTGCTGGTACTCCGTGCGGGCGGTGACACCGATGTCGGCGGTGTCGGTGAAGAAGCCGTCGACCCCGGCCTTGAGGTACGCCTCGATCTCACCGAACAGGTTGCCGTAGTCGGCGGGGTTGGCCGAGGACCGGAAGTCCGCGGGCAGGAAGGTGTTCTCCGGGCGGAACGTGTAGGGGTGCACCTTCAGGCAGGCGGCGTGCGCGTCGCGGACCAGCGAGGTGGGCTGGCCGAGGTGGTCGGTGGCGTCGCGCGGGATGACCTGGTTCTTGTCCGGGCCGATGCCCTGGGCGTAGGTGGCGACCTCGCGCAGACCTGCGGCGGAGGTGATCTCGGCGTAACCGCGCGGGTCACCGGACTCGACGAAGTCGAAGGGCTTGCCGGTGGCCGAGGTGAGCTGGATCAGCGGCACCCGCAGCTGGCGGTGCAGCTGCTTGAGGTTGCCGACCTCGAAGGACTGCACGAACACCTTGGCGCCGGGCCGGTTGAGCCCGTTGCGGTTGAGGGCCTCGACCAGCTTGGGCTCCAGCTCGAGCCCGGCCTTGCGGAAGTACGTGGGGTGCTTGGTCTCCGGGTAGATGCCGATGTCGCGGTGCAGTTCCCGGTCCAGCCGCCGCACCAGGTCGATGATCTCCTGGAAGGTCGGGATCTGGTAGCGCCCGTTGTAGACGGTGTTGTGCTGGCGCACGGCGGGGATGCGCTCGACCGCGCGCAGGGTCTTGAGCTCGGCGAGGGTGAAGTCCTCCGCGAACCAGCCAGTGGTCGGCACGCCGTCGAGCAGCTTGGTGGTCTTGCGGGCGGCGAACTCGGGGTGCCGCGCCACGTCGGTGGTGCCGCCGATCTCCGGCTCGTGCCTGGCGACCAGCACACCGTCCTTGGTGGACACGAGGTCGGGCTCCACGTAGTCGGCGCCCATCCTGGCGGCCAGCTCGTAGGAGGCGAGGGTGTGCTCGGGCCGGTAGCCCGAGGCGCCGCGGTGGCCGATCACCAGCGGACCGCGCTGGGCCTGCTGCTCAGCGGTTGCGGCGCCGTCCTTCGCGGCACCGTCCGGCACGGCGCTCGCCGAGGGCAGCGCGGTGACAGCGGTGATCGCGAGGACCGACAGCACGATCCCGGCCATCCGGGTTCTCGTCATGGCTCGACTCCTGGCACTCGGGGACACCGGTTGCGACCGGCCAGCGCCACACTCGTCCGGTGCCACGACGTTGAGATCAACACCTTAACAACAGCAGACCAATGGCGGGCAAAGGGTGCATGATGAGCCGGAACGAGCACCCAGGGGGCGACATGGCGTACCAGCCGCCGCAGTACCAACCACCGCAGTACCCGCAACAGCCGTACCAGCAACCCCAGTACTACCAGCAGTACCCACAGCCGCCGTTCCTCCCGCAGCCGCCGCCCCAACCGGGCGTGCCGCCAGGTGTGCTGGTCGGGGTCAGCCTGTGGCGGCTGGTGATCGTCGCCTGCGCGTTCACCGGGTTCGGCGCCGCGGTCAGCGTGCTCTCCAAGCCGATGCTCGCGTTGAGCCAGCAGGCCAGCCTGGTCGTCGGCATCGTCTACACGGGACTGCTGTGCTACCCGCTGTTCACCGGCGGCAGGCGGCACGAACCGGTGTCCCCGTGGTGGCGCGGGGCGATGACGGTGCTCGCCCTGCTGGTGTGCGTGACCTACCTGGTGATCATCCGCGGCTCGATCGCCCCGATGTGGTCGCTGTTCGAGCACGTGCTGACCCCGCTGGCGGTGCTCGTGGACTTCCTGGCGGTTGGCCGCAACCAGGCCGCCGCCAAGTGGTGGCACCCGCTCACCTGGCTGGCCTTCCCGCTGGCGTACCTGATCTTCTTCGTGGCCGCGAAGGTCAAGCTGTACGGCAGCTTCCTCAACCCGGCCAAGTCCAGCTTCCCGGGAACGGTGACCGGGTTCATCGCCGCGCTGCTGGTGCTGGGCTACCTGCTGTACGGGTTCGGCAAGATCAAGCTCGCGGTCGCCAGGCAGCACCAGCGGTTCCGCCAGCCGCCGCCGGGTTACCCGGGGAGCTGGTGACCGAGCCGTTCGCCACCCGGATCAGCTGACCGCGAACGCCGCACGCTGTGGGCGAACTCCCGACCCCACACCGATCCCGCCCGAATACGGTCGATCCCGCAGCGGACACCGATCGAAGGCGGCAGACATGACGAGTCAGTTGGCAAGCGCGCAGTCCTCCCAGGACCCGGTCTACGAGCGGCTTCTGCGTGACCGCATCGTGTTCCTCGGTTCGGAGGTCACCGACGAGGTGGCCAACCGGCTCGTCGCGCAACTGCTGTTGCTGGCCGCGGAGGATCCGGAGCGGGACATCACCTTCTACATCAACTCCCCCGGCGGCTCGGTCAGCGCGGGCATGGCCATCTACGACACCATGCGGCTGATCAAGCCGGACGTGTCCACCTGGGGCATGGGCTTCGTCGCCTCCATGGGCCAGTTCCTGCTCTCCTCCGGCACACCGGGCAAGCGCTACCTGCTGCCCAACACCAGGATCGTGATGCACCAGCCCTCGGCGGGCCTCCGCGGCTCGGCCACCGACATCTCCATCCAAGCCGATGTCTACAGCAAGATGAAGCGGCGCATCGCGGAGATCACCGCCCGGCAGACCGGCCAGACCGTGCAGCGCATCACCGCCGACGCCGACCGGGACCGCTGGTTCGAGGCCGAGGAGGCGCTCGACTACGGCCTGGTCGACCACCTGGTGGGGCAGGAGGAGGCGGCTCAGGGGCTCCAGCGCAGGCCGTAGGCCAGCCCGGGGGTGAGGTCGCGGAACTGCGCGTGCACCTCGCCCACGGCATCTGGCCGCACGGCTTCACCGACGACCGGGCCCGTGTCGTCCACGTCGCGCTGGAACACGCCCGCGAGTAGGTGAACCGCCTGTGGCATGGTGCCTGCGGCGAACCGGACACTGAGCTGGAACCTGTCGCACGGGTACTTGGGGACGCAGACGTAGTGCGGCTCGACCTCCCAGTGCGGCGCGGGCTTGATCCGCAGTGCGAACTCGTGTTCCTCGCCCGCGCGCAGCGGGCGAGGAAGCCTCAGGTGGAAGCCGAACCGGTCGGCGGATTCCATGTGCTTCGCCACCAGTCGCCCACCGAAGAGCACGTCGACCCCCAGGTCCGCGGGGGAGGCCGTACCGCTGAGCGAGGCGGGCGCCGGTACGGTCATCGCGAGGTCGAGCTCGTCGAGTCCGTCCTCCGACACGTGCACCCGGCGGGCCTCGAAGGACTCGATCCGGGGAGCGCCGACCACCACGGCGGCCCGAAGGTGACGTGTGTGCCAGCGCGCGTTCACCGTGCCGCCGGGCAACGCGGTGCTCGCCATTCCAGACGCCGCGGCCTCGGCGAGGGCCGTGATGCCCTGATCGATCTTCCGCCGCACCGTTCGGCTGTCGCGCTGGAATTGGCCGGACAGCCACTGGACCCGCTCGTTCAGGAACGGGCTGTCCACCTCGGGGATCAGTGACAACGCGGCCAGCACGGCGAGCCGGAGGTCCGCGGGCAGGCCATCGGCGGAGGCGGTCAACCGGCGCGCGAGCTTGTCCCGCACGACGGGAGGACTGTCCTCGGCGAGAACACCGCACAGCTCACGCAGGTTCGGCCCCACGTCGTGGACATCGATCCCGCGCAGTCCCCGGCCTTTGCGAACGACCTTCAGCTCTGCGGTCAATCCGTCCACGGTGGTCGACATCCAGCCTCCTCGCCACATTCGACCGGCGAAGACCCACGGGAGGAACTCCCGCGCACACCGCTGCTCAATGCGTCTGCATGCCGAAACGGTACCAAAGTGTCCACTTTTTGTCAATTAGACAGTACAGTGACAAACCATGGGCAGCGCGCTGTGGAGAGCCTGCCGGACCACCGGACGTGCGATTATCGCACCATGACTGGGGCCTCGGAGTGGGCGAGCGTCGGTGAGCGCGTGCGTGAAGCGCGCGTCGCCGCCAGGCTGTCCCAGGACGAACTCGGCCAACAGCTCGCACTGGACCGCACGATGATCGCGAAGATCGAGGCGGGCAGGCGCCGCCTCGACGCCCTGGAACTGATCAAGTTGTCCACGGCCCTCGGTGTGCCCGTGGACCACTTCCTACGCGAACCGCCACAGGTGATGTCCCGTCGCGCCCGTGTCGCGGGTGACTACGTGACGGATGCGGCGCAGGACCAGTACCGCCTTGAGGCAACCCTCCAGGCGTGGCTCCGGGACGTGCGTCAGCTCATCGAACTGGACGTGCTGCAACCGCCCCCGGTGCTCAGGTACCAGGGCAAGGTCCAGGACAAGGCGGGGGCCAGGGAGGCGGCCCGCTGGCTCCGGGACCAGCTCGGCATCGGCACCGAACCGATCGGCACACTGATGGAGGTCTGCGAACGAGCGGGCCAGTTGGTGCTGGTGACCGAACTGCCCGGAGACGGCGCCTCACTGGTCGACGGGGACGTCGCGGTGGCGGTGGTGAGCAAGAGCGGCGATCCGGGACGCCGACGGGCGACCGGCGCGCACGAACTGGGTCACCTGGTACTGGCCGACGAGTACTCGACGGACCTCGGCATCAGCACCTCGCGCGATGACCGGGAAGCCGTCATCGACGCGTTCGCGGCGGAGCTCCTGCTGCCCACGGCAGTGGTCGCGCAAGCGCACGTGACCCGAGAGAAGCTCATCCACCTGGCAGCCACCTACCGCACCTCCTGGTCGACCGCGATACACCAAGCGGTGCACGCCGAGTGCCTCGACAGGCAGGTGGCGACCAGGTTGCGCCAGAACAACCCGACACACGCCGAGATCATGGACGCACTGGGCTGGGCGCCGCAGCCGGACCTGGAATCGGTCCGGGTGCCGCCCAGTTACGCGCGTGGGGCCATGCGCGCCTGGCGGCAGAACAAGCTCACCTGGCCACGCCTGGTCGAGATGATGCACGGCCAACTCACCGACGAGGACCTCCCGCCCGCCGAACCGGACGCGGAGGTCGAACCGTAGTCATGTCGCCGGAGCGGCCGTTCGACACTCTCGTCTTCGACACCATGTGCATCTCGCACTTCGCCATCATCGAGAGGCTGGACGTTCTCGGTGATCTGTTGAGCGACTACGACTGCTACACGACAACCGTTGTCAGGGAAGAGATCAAGCAGGGGGCCGCGAAGAACCCGCACGCCGACACCGCTCTGGAACTGCTCTGGCTCAAGGTCGCCCCGAGTTCCGGGGTCGAGGACCTCAGGGTCTTCACGAAGTGGTTGCGGCGCGTGGGGCACAAGGGACGAGGCGCGGGCGAGGCATCGGTGTTCGCCTTTGCCGAGTCCTGTGACGGCATCGCCATCACCGACGACCGGGAAGCCACTCGCGTGGCCAGGAACTACGGCATGAGGGTGCACGGCACGGTGTGGCTCCTGGCGCAGTTCTGCCGGGCTGACCGGCTGCCCCCCGTTGCCGCGGGGACACTCGTCGACATGCTGCGGGACAGCGGCATGCGCCTTCCGTGCACCGGAGCGGATTTCGAGGACTACGTCCGCAAACACGGCCTGCTCTGAGGCGTGTCGCGTGCCGTTCGCGGCGTTGAGCGTCCTGAACGGCACGCGACAATTGGCGGGGCGCCGCGTCGCACGGCGGCCCGCTCGCCCCACTGCCATGAAGGTGCCCTTTGCGACGGTGAACGTCCCGAACGGCACCTTGACGACACGGCGGCACGGGCCCAGAACAGGCTCCCGAACCACGCGCCCACGTCCCAAAGGTGCCCTTCACGACACTGAGCGTCCCAAAGGGCACCTTCACGGCACCCAGTGCTGAGCCGCCACCCCACCCCAGCACGTCACAAAGGTGCCCCTTGGGACATTGAACGTCCTGAACGGCACCTTCGTGGCACCGCCGAGACGCGCAGCGAACGGCACGCGACATTGGCGGGGCGAGATCTACGCGTCCCACAGATCGGTGCTGTGCGCGCCGACCAGTGCCTCGACCCGGGTCAGGAACCGGTTCGCGGGCAGGGCGTCGAGCCGTTGACCTGAGCGCAGCCGGGGCGCGAGCAGGTCGGCGGCGGCCTCCTTGGCGCCGATCACCACCTGGTACGGCACCAGGCGCGCGGAGCGGATCCGGGCGCCGAGCGAGCCCTGTTCCGGCCCGGCGAGTTCGGCGCGCAGCCCACGTTCCACGCAGCGCCGGACGAGGTCGGCGGCCTGGGGCAGTTCGGCCTCGGACACGGGCAGCACGGCGATCTGGGTCGGCGCGAGCCAAGCGGGCAGGGCGCCGCCGTGCCGCTCGATCAGGTGCGCGACGGCCCGCTCCACGCTGCCGATCACGCTGCGGTGCACCATGACCGGCCGGTGCTTGGCCCCGTCCGGGCCGATGTAGTGCAGGTCGAAGCGCGCGGGCTGGTGGAAGTCGATCTGCACGGTGGACAGGGTGGACTCGCGGCCCGCGCTGTCGGCGACCTGTACGTCGATCTTGGGGCCGTAGAAGGCGGCCTCCCCCTCGACGGCCTCGTAGGGCACGCCGGAGCCGTCGAGCACCTCGGCGAGCAGGGCGGTGGCGCGCTGCCACAGGGCGGGGTCGGCCACGTACTTGCCGCCAGCCCCGGGCAGCGAGAGCCGGTAGCGGGCGTCCTCGATGCCCAGCGCGCGGTACGCCTGGCGGATCAGCTCGAGGGCTGCGCGGGCCTCGTCGACGGCCTGGTCGGGGGTGCAGAAGATGTGCGCGTCGTTGAGCTGGATCGCGCGGACGCGGGTCAGGCCGCCGAGCACGCCGGACAGCTCGGCGCGGTACATGCCGCCGAGTTCGGCCATGCGCAGCGGCAGCTCGCGGTAGCTGTGCGCGCGGGAGCGGTAGATCAGCGCGTGGTGCGGGCACAGGCTGGGCCGCAGCACGACCTGTTCCCCGCCCAGCCGCATCGGGGGGAACATGTCCTCGCTGTAGTGCGACCAGTGCCCGGAGATCTCGTACAGCTCGCGTTTGCCGAGCACCGGCGAGTACACGTGCCGGTAGCCCGCGCGGCGTTCGGCCTCGCGGACGTACTCCTCCAGGGTGTGCCGCACGACCGCCCCGTCCGGCAGCCAGTAGGGCAGGCCCGCTCCCATCAGCGGGTCGGTGTCGAACAGGTCCAGTTCGCGGCCGAGCTTGCGGTGGTCGTGCACGGTGGTCTCCTCACAGGGGTGAGGCGAGTGACCACAAGCGGAAGCCCCGGGGCACTCGCCCCGGGGCTTCGCGGTCAAGACAGCTGTCAGCGCGCCGGGACACTCTCCGGCGTCGTAGTCGACATGGCGCGCTGCACGTGGTCGACGCTAGCACGGCTTGACAGCGAGCACACCGACCCCTTGACTGGCCCCGTGTCACAGCAAGATCAAGAACCAGCGCAGGTGATGTTCGCCGCCGACGAGGCCTCCCGTGCCCTGGGCATCGAACTGCTGGCGACCGGCCCCGGTCAGGCCACGGCGCGGATGCGGATCACCGAGCAGATGGTCAACGGGCACGGCATCGCGCACGGTGGCTACGTGTTCCTGCTGGCCGACACGACCTTCGCCTGCGCGTGCAACAGCCACGGGCCGGTCACGGTGGCCGCGGGCGCCGAGATCAACTTCATCGGGCCGGGCAGGCTGGGTGACGTGCTGGTGGCCCAGGCCCAGGAGCGGACCAGCTACGGCCGCAACGGCATCTACGACGTCACGGTCCGCAGGGAGGACGGCGAGGTGCTGGCCGAGTTCCGCGGGCGCAGCCGCACGATCGGCCGCTAGGGCACGCGACGTGACGATCACCGAGCAGTGGGCGGCATTCCGGAGCGGGGCCAGCGCGGGCGAACCCGCGGGCACCGGGCCGGAGCTGTTCTACGCCGCGGTGGTGGCCCTGGCCCAGCAGCGGCGCGGGCAGGCGGTGGACCTGGTGCGCAGGGCGCACGAGGCGGACCCGGGCAGCCTGGTGTTCGCCGAGTGCCTGCGCTACCTGGTGGCCGAGGACCGGGCCGAGGTCTACTCCGCGCCGGAGGCGTTCACGGCCTTCGTGCACGGCGGCGGCAACGTGCCGCTGTACGAGGCGACCCGCCGGGCACTGGCCGAGCGCTACCGGCGGTACCGGCCGGACAGCCTGCTGGACCTCGGCACCGGCGAGGGGCTCGCCCTGCTGCCCGCGCTGACCGGGCAGGTCGGCCGGGTGGACGTGCTGGAGCCGGCCGCGGCCCGGCTGGCGGTGACGGCTGCCGGGCTGACCGCGCGCGGGCTGCCGTTCCGGGCGTTCGAGCAGCGCATGGACCAATTCCTCGCCGACCCGCCCGAGGCGGCGCGCTGGGACCTGGTGCAGGAGACCTTCGCGATGTTGTCGATCCCGGCCGATGAACGGGTGGCCACCCTGTCCTGGCTGCGGGAACGCACCGAGCGGCTGCTGCTCGTGGAGTTCGACGTGCCCCGCACGGCCCACCCGCTGGAGCCGAGCTGGTTCGAGCGGGTACTGACCCGCTACGAGCTGGGACTGGCCGAGTATCCCGGCGCGGGCAACCTCGTGCGCCAGGGTTTCCTGGTGCCGGTGCTGCTGGACGCGCTGCGCCCCGGAACGGACCGGCTGCACACCGAACAGGGCGTTGCCGACTGGACTGCCGACCTGCTCGCCGCGGGATTCCGGGTGGCCGAACCGGAAGCGTTGTACGACTACTGGTGGGCAACCGCGTACCTGCTGGAAGCGAACTGACGACGCGTTCGGCGGTCATTGTCGAATCGGACACAAAAACGACCGACCCACCTTCCCCCGAACGGGGGAAAGACGGGTCGGTCGCCGGAGAAGAATCGGGCCTCAGGCCCCGTGCGCCGCCTCGAAGCGGTGCACCAGGTCGGCCGGGATACGACCCCGGTCGGAAATGGTCTCGCCCTGGCTGCGCGCCCACTCGCGGATCGCCTGGTTCTGCGCGCGATCACCACCGGCCTTCACAGCGGTCCTGGTCGAGCCGCCGCGCTGCTTGCGACCACCGAGGCGCTGCGCCTTCTCGACGAAGGGGGCCAACAGTTCCCGCAGCCGCGTGGCGTTGGTGTCAGACACATCGATGGTGTACTCGACACCGTCGAGCCCGAAAGTCACGCTCTCACTGGCCTCGCCACCATCGAGGTCATCGATGAGCTGAACGATGGTCTTCTGTGCCATGGTCACTCCGTTGCGGTAAGTCCTGGGCAGAGCCACGCACCATCGCGGACTCACTCTTCAGCTTACGCGGTGCGAGGCCTGTTACAAACCAGCCACGCGGCAATTCGAGCGGATTTTCTCGCGTACTCCGAATCCGAGCAGTTCGGGCGGAGCCGCCGCCTCCTCGCCCTTTGGAGCTCGAACCCGAACTTGTCCACAGACCAGCGCGATCGTGCGCCGAGTGCGACGGCGGCGGCCGAAAACTGGTTGTCTCCCCGGATACCGTGAGGCGTGGATCGTGAACTCAGGGGAATGCTGGCACACGCCGATCACCCGATCTCGGCGCCGGTCAACGACGCGAACGTGCACAAGCTGATGGCCCGGGCCGTGGTCGCGCCGGACTCGCACGTGCTGGACCTGGGCTGCGGTACCGGCACCTGGCTGCAACGGCTGCTTGCCGAGCGTCCCGGCACGACCGGGGTCGGCGTGGACTCAGGTCCGCGCACCGTCGAGGCGGCCCGCCGGTCCGCCGAGGAGCTCGGCCTGGCCGACCGGCTGACCCTGCACTGCCTGGACGCCAAGGAGTACCGCTGCGAGCGCAGGGCCGACGCGGTGTTCTGTGTGGGTGCCACGCACGCTTTCGGCGGGCTGCGTGAGACCGTGCTCGGCTGCGCCGAACACCTCGCCGAGGGCGGGACCATGCTGATCGGCGACGGCTTCTGGGAGCGGCCGCCGGGTGAGGCGACGTTGCGGGCACTGGACTGCACCGCCGAGGAGTACCGCGACCTGCACGGCACCGTGGAGCTGGTGGAGAAGCTGGGGTGGCAGGTGGTCTACGCGCACACCAGCACCTTGGACGAGTGGGACGACTACGAGTGGAACTGGACCGGCTCGCTGACCCGGTGGGCGCTGACCAACCCCGGGCACGAGGCGGCGGCGGACGCCCTGGAGGAAGCCGCCCGGCATCGCACCGCCTGGCTCAACGGTTATAGAGGAACACTCGGTTTTGTCACGATGCTGTTGATGCGCAACGACTAGAACGACTAGCTGATCGTGACCGAGTGCGTGGCGCCACGTGAACCGGCCACCTTCACGTCCAGCACCAGTTGGCGCCCCGCCGACACCACGACCACACTCGGATCCGACTTGACCAGGTGACGGCCCACTCCGGTCACGGTGACCCGGATCGTGTCCTGCTGCTGCGTGGGGTCGGCGATCGCCAGGGTCCATCCGGACCGGTCCCGGCCCCACACCGCGGCGGCGGGCCCGCTCACCGCCACCTGGCGCACCGCCCCCGCGGCGAAGAACGAGGCGGCGACCAGGTCTCGGGACAACTGGGCGGCCTGCACCTCGGCGGTGTTGGCCAGTACTCGCCACCGGCCACACAAAGCCGCTGTCTGCCAAGGACTCGCGCCCGGCAGCACGGCGTACGCGTAGCTGGCACCGGTGGGCTTCACGCCGTGCTCGATCAGCACCTTCTGGTACCGCCGCGTGTACGGCACAGTGGTGCCGTGCGTGTTCGCACCGGTGTCCACGTCGAACCAGCTCGCGGTGCGGTCCTCACGCTTGAGCGTGAGCTTCGCCTTGTCCAGCAACACATACCCGGCCACGCCGTCCAGGTGCAGCCAGTGCGCCTCCGTGGGCTGCCCGTCGGTCAGCGGGCGGCCGTCGACCAGCAACCGGCGGGTGCCGTTGGCGCCGAGGTTGCGGTTCTCGATCGTGGTGTGCACGGCGGCGCCGGAGCCGTCGGTGATCCCGGCGCCCAGGCACAGCACGCCCTCGGGCGTGAAGAACCAGGACTTGCGCGCGGTGAGCGTGCCGTCCTGGGACACCAGGTCCAGGCCGTGCGCCCCGTGCTCGGCGTCCCAGCGGGCGCCACCCACCCAGGACCTGCTCGTGGTCGGCGTGGCCTGCAAAGCGGGCGGCTGCCCGTCCTTCACCGTCGTACCGGGCAGTGCGGCCGGGTCCACGGTCGGCCAGTAGGCATCGCTGTAGTGGCCCTGGTCCCCCGGCAGGAAGGTGTAGAGCACCCCGTCCCCGGTGTACCAGCCGTGCAGGTTCATGCCGTTGACCGACTCGTACCGGCAGATCCGCGTCGAGCCGACCCCGAGCGAGGCCGACCAGCGCGGGGTCACGTGCACCATCCGGTCCTGCTGTGGGAAGACCCGGTGTGCCGCAACGACTTCGGCCGCGCGGCGCCCCTCGGCGAGCAACTGCTCGGCGTACTCCACCTCGGGCACGCCGACCGGCTGGAGCCCACCGGAGAAGCGCTTGACATCGGTGACCGCCAGGTACGGCGCCCAGGTGTCGTCCTTGATCCACCGAGCCGCCAGCGCGGTCAGCGCGCCGCGGGTCGGCTCGGGTGCGTGCCTGGCCAGCAACACCACGGCCGCGGTCAGCTGGTGACCGGCGTCGAAGGCGGTTTCCCCTTGGCGGGACAGCATCCTGCCGCGCACCGGCTCCATCATGGAGCCCGCGAACACGAAGGGCGCGTACACGTCGGCCACGGTCTCGCAGACCTTCTGCCTGACCTCGGCGGACAGCTGGGTGGCCGTGCCCTCGGTGACGTGGATCAGCCCGGCCAGGGCGGAGAGCAGCACGAGCCCGTAGTGGCCCGGGTAGGGCACCACGTCGTGCTGGATGAACGAACCGTCCGGGTGGTAGCCGTCCCCGCTGGTGACCCTGGCGACCAGGTTGGCCGCCCCACCGCCGGCGGTGTCGGTGACGGCGGCGATCCCGGCCGCCACCCGGGCCGGGTCCCCGTTGAGCGCACCGGAGACCACGGCGATCAGCGACTTGTCCGCGCGGTTCGCACCGGTCTCCACCAGCCCGGGGGTCGCGGTGCGCCGGTTGGGATCGGCCACGAAACGCAGCACCGGCCGCAGGTAGCGCCGCAAGTCCACTTCGGACAGGTGGTCGGTCAGGCAGACCAGGGTCTGCACAAGCCAGTACGGCACACCGATCTCGTAGGAGTACCAGTTACCGATCTCGGCGGTGTTCTCGTTGTACTCGGTGCGGTACAAGGTCTCCAGTGCGGTGGCCAACCGCGCGGGCAGGTCGGGTCTGGACGACAGGGCCGAACCCGCCGTCGCCCAGTCCACGGCGATCGTGCGCAGCCGGTAGTACATCGTGGGGAAGTAGGTGCTGCCCGGCCCGGTGGGCAGGTCGGCCCACAGTTGGTCCCCGGTCACGGTCATGGCCGCCTCGTACTGCACGGCGGCCTGGTCCAGGGCGGCGACCGCACCGCGGCGGGCCGCGGAGTCCCGGTTGGCCCCGACCTGCAACTCCCGGTAGGCGGCGATGATCCGCTCGGCGTCGGTGGCCTGTGTGGCCGCGGCGGCACGCGTGCCGCCCACGGCCGAGACCAGCGCGGCCACGGCACCGGCCTGGAGCAGACCCCTGCGGTTGAGCGGCATGACACCCTCCCACGGTGTTCACATACATGAATACACTTCACGTATCCGAAGACGCCGTGGAACCTAATGTGACCCCGGGCACCTGTCAATCGACGCAGGTGACCCCGCTCGCGGTGACCGGTGGCGGTGCCGTTGAGGAACTGGGCGGAGCCTGCTTCGAGGAGGTCGCCGGGGTGCTGCTCGACGACGACGGCGGCGTGGTGCTCGTGGGCTTCGCCCGGTCGAACCGGCCCGCCACGAACGCCCGCACCTGCGCCGGGTCCACCTGCACGGCGACCCCGTCGGCAGGCGTCCAGTAGGCGATGTCCACGACCGGGATCGTGTCGAAGGTGATGTTCGCCCCGGCGATGCCCTGCACCTGCTGTGCGAACTGGAACAGGTCCCAGCCCTGGTCGACGACCACGGCGTTCTGCACCGCCGTGATGATCGCCGACAGCTTGCCGGGATCGGTCAACGTGCCCGCCGACAGCAGTTGGTGTGCCGCCGAGGCCAGGAAGGCCTGCTGCCTGCGCTCGCGGTCCAGGTCCCCGTTGGCCAGCCCGTGGCGCTGCCGCACGAATTGCAGCGCACGGACCCCGGACAGGGTCTGCTCCCCCGCGGCGAAGTCCGCACCCGAGTACGAGTCGTGCACTGGTTTGTTCAGGCAGACCGGGACCCCGCCCAGCGCCTGGCTGATCTGGTCGAAACCGTACAGGTTGACCTCGGCGTAGTGGTCGATGCTGACCCCGGTGAAGTTCTGCACCGTCTGCACCAGGTTGCGCCGCCCCGCGGTCAGCGACTGCCTGCCGATCGCGGCCTGGTCGGTGTCGCCCTGCGCGCGCAGCCGGTCGGCCTCGGCGTTCATGCCGTAGGCGTAGGCAGAATTGATCTTGTGCTTGCCGAAGCCGCCCGCGATGTCCACATAGGAGTCACGTGGGATCGAGACCGCACTGGCCGCGCCGCCGTCCCCCGGCACGTGCACCACGATCAGCGTGTCGGTGTTGAGCTGCCCGTCGTCCGTCCCCGCGTTGAGCGCGTCGAGCACCGAGCGCGGCAGCGGGTTGCCGTGCGCGTCGGTGCGGCTGTCCAGGCCGACCAGCAGGATGTTCATGTCCTGTCCGGGCGCCTTCGGCACCGGTGTCGTGCTCGCCGAGGGCGGGGCGATCACGTTGTCGGTCGCGGTGCCGGTCTGCACCTGGCGCACCACGGTCCAGCCGTAGCAGCCCAGCACGACCACACCCACCGAGGCCATCGTCACAATGATCTTGGCGGCGCCCAGCGCCACCCGTCCAGCACGGTGCTCCACGCGTCCCGTCCCTCCGACCACCGACCCGGGTCCAGGATGCCGCCACCGCGGCCGTCCCACCCGGTCGATCCCCTGATCGTGCGGCCGTGCAACCACTCGGCCGACATCTGCGTCATCCAGTCGTGGAGGAACTGAAGGGCAGGGCCACTGGACTGCGGTGGTGGGTTGCGGTATTGCTCGCGCTGGGCACCACAGTACTCGCCGCCGTACTGGACAACCAGGTCAATCACAAGCTCGGACCCGTGTTCCAGTGCGGTTACGTGGCCGGGTGCCTACTGGCCGTGTGCCTGGTGCGCAGGCGCAACCTGTTCGGCCCGGTCGTGCAGCCGCCGCTGGTGATGGCCGCGGTGGTGCTGGCCATGACCGCGCCCGGCCACGGCAACGGGGTCGGCGTGGTCATCGCGGCCGGACAGTCGCTTGTGGACTCCTACTGGGTGCTCGTCGGCACCACGGTCGGCACCCTGCTGATCGGGACCGCGCGGGCACTGGCCGGGCGCAGGCGGTCAGCCGACCCGATCGCGGTCCCGCAGCAGCGCCGCGACGAGCAGCACCAGACCAGCGGCGCCGAGTAGCCCCAGCGCCTCGACCACCGGATCCGCCCGGTCCGAGGGCAACAGGGCCACCAACCCCGCCAGGCCGAACGCGCCCGCCTGCACGAAGGCGAAGCGGCGCACCGGCGCGCGCAACGCCGCCAGGTGCAGCCTGCCCCCGCGCGGCAGGATCGCCGCCAGTGCGCAGCTCAGGTGCAGCAGGTGCACCAGCGGGATCAGCACCAGCACCTCCCAGCGCAACGGTTCACCCGGCAACACCGCCGTGGCCACCGCCGACACGCCGATCAGCAGCATCGCAGCGGGCGAACCCGGCAGCGCCACAGCCGCCACCGCGACGAACCCGACCAGTCCCAGCAGGACAGCCGTAACCCCTTGCACCGCAAGGACAAGCACGATCAACGCGCCGACCACGCCGACCGCCGCCCGCAACCCCCACCCCGGAACGCCCCGCCCCCTCACCCGCCCCACCCCGAGTCCCGTTCTGGGGAGCGCGAGTCCCGGCCAAGGGCGCGCGAATCCCGGCCTGAGGAGGCTGAGTCCCGCACACCGGCGCGCGAGTCCCGGTCACGGGAGCGCGAGTCCCGCTGGCCACACACCTTGATCAGCGCGTCAGTCACCGTGACCGCCTCGCACCGGGGCGCAGGACGTGCAGGCCCTGTTCGGCACTGGACCAGGGCAGCACCGCGATTCCGTGACCGCGCAAGGCGTCCAGGCGAACACGCCGCTCCAGGGTGATGATCTGCCGCACCGGCTCCCCCCAACGGTCTTCGGGCTCGGCGACCAACTCAGCGGGCAGCACGTCCACGGCCAGCACGAGGTTGCCGCGACGAGCGGCCTGCGCGGTGGCACCGACCACGGCGTCGTCGAGGAACGGGGACAGCACCACGACGAGCGCGCCGCCGGACACCTGGTGGGCGTTGAGCACCGGCCGCGAGGACCAGCCCGCGGACCGCGCGCAGACGACGAGTTGGTTGCGCAGCCTCAGCAGTTGCCGCCGACCGGCCCCGGGCCGCACGTACAGCCGCGGCCTGCCGAGGTCGACCAGACCGACCCGGTCGCCCTGGCGCAGGTAGCTCGCGGCCAGCGAGGCGGCGGCCCGCACGGCGGTGTCCAGGCTGCCGCCGGGACGCACGGCGGCTCCGCGCGCGGGCAGCGACCAGTCCGCGATCTCGGCGGCCACGTCGAACCGGGTGTCCAGCACCAGCACGACATCGGCGTCCGACTCGGCGTGGTTCTCCCGCACGTACGGCATGGAGTCGTTGCTGCGCAAGGAAACACGCCAGTCGATCCGGCGCATCCGGTCGCCGGGCTGGAACGGGCGGATGGTGCGCAGGTCCGTGCTGTCGCCGGGCCGCCGCGAGCGGTGCACGCCGACCAACCCGGCGGGGCGGGCGGGAACGGGCCCGGCGGGCAGTTCCCGCACGGGCGGCAGCAGCACCCGGCTGACCTCCCGGCCGACCATCGGGCCGTGCACGATCAACGCGTCCGGACCGGCGACGAGGTGGTCCAGGCGCAGGTCCACGCCTTCGCCCCAGGCCCGCCGGTACAGCCCGCAGGCGATCTCCGCGACCGAGGCGGGCAGCAGGTGCACCGGGCCGGGTCCAGGATTTCCCTTGTCCGGCAACCTGATCGCGAGCAGCTCGGCGCCGTGGCCCGGATCGACCCGCACGGTGGCCAGCGCGGTCTCACCGGCCTCCCCGGTCCGTGCGACCGGCAGCACGGTGACCTTCGGCGTTCCGGAGGGCTTGGTGGACAAGGCAAGCACGCTGGCGGCGAGCAGCGGGGCGCCCAGCAGGGCGAGAACCACGTTGTGCGCCAACACACCCGCCACGACCAGGCCGACACCGAGCAGCAGCCCGCGGCGCAGCGCCTCGGTGGCGTGCCAGGTCTGGTTGCGCCCGCCGAGCAGGGCCTCGCGGACCCGCCTCGCCCGCGCGAGCACCGTCACCGGGCAGCCCGGGTGCTGCTCGGGCCGGGCACCTTGTCCAGCAGTTCGGTGACCACGTCCACGCCGGTGGTGCCGGAGGTCCAGGTCTCGGGACGCAGTGTGAGCCGGTGCGCCAACCCGGCCACGGCGCACTCCTTGACGTCCTCGGGAACGACGAAGTCGCGCCCGTCGAGCACCGCGAGCGCGCGGGACACCAGCGTCAGCGCGAGCGAACCGCGCGGCGAGGCGCCGATCTCGACGGCCGGGTGCTGCCGGGTGGCGGCGACCAGGTCCACGCAGTAGCGCAGCACGTCCTCGTCCACCCGGACCTGCTCCACCCCGGCTTGCAGGCGGGCCAGTTGCGCGGCGTCCACCACGGCTGCGATCTCGGTCTCCTCGCGCTGGCGGGAAAGCCTGCGGCGCAACACCTCCAGCTCCTCGGCGGCGGGTGGGTAGCCCACGTCCAGTCGCAGCAGGAACCGGTCCAGCTGAGCCTCGGGCAACGGGTAGGTGCCTTCGTACTCAACCGGATTCGCGGTGGCCAGCACGTGGAACGGCCTGGGCAGGGGAAAAGTCCGGCCCTCGACGGTGACCTGGCGTTCCTGCATGGCCTCCAGCAGCGCCGACTGGGTCTTCGGCGGGGTGCGGTTGATCTCGTCGGCGAGCAGCAGCCCGGCGAACACCGGGCCGTGCCGGAAGGTGAACTCGCGTCCGGCCGGGTCGTACAGGAAGGAGCCTGTGACGTCGGCGGGCAGCAGGTCCGGGGTGCACTGCAAACGGCGGAACTCCAGGCCCAGTGCTTGGGCGAGGCTGCGCGCCATCAGGGTCTTGCCCAGTCCTGGCACGTCTTCCAGCAGCACGTGTCCCCCGGCGAGCACAGCGGCGACCGCCAGCCGCAGGGTGCGCCGCCTGCCGACCACGACCTCGCCCACGGCGGTGAGCACCGAGTCGCCGACCGCCGCGACCTCGGTCACGGCTGCTCCGTCCACAGTGGTCACAGTTCCTCCAGTCGGGCCAACAGGGTGCTGAGCTCCTCGGGGCCAGGCATGCGGGCGCCCCGATCGGTGAGCAGGGCGAGCAGTTCGCCGCCCAGCAGGGATTGTGCGCGTGGATCGGTCAGGTCCTCGACCCCGGCTTGGCGCAGTCTGGCCAGTGCGAGCTCGCGCAGCCTGGGCTGGATCCGGCTGCGGAACCGGCCCGCGTCGGTGGCGGCATCGGCGAGGCGCCCGCTGAGCGCGCTGGCCTGCGGGGTGGACAGGGCGCCGTCGGTGGCGGGCAGGGGCTGCCAGGCCGGTTCACTGGTCATCGGGGAACGGGCCAGCACCAACACCAACAGCCCGATCGGCAGGGTCAGCAGCGCAGCCCAGAGCACGGGTGCGCCGAGCAACCAGCTCAGGCAGGTCAGCGCCACGGCCGAGCACCCGACCGCCGAGGCGATCGCACGCGGCCAGCTCATCAGCGGGTTCACCGCGCCGCCGCCAGATCTATCGCGACCCGGTCCAGCGCCTGGGCCGCGGACTCCGCGTCCGCGTCGCTGACCTGCGCCGACTGGTCGAAGCGGGCCCGCACGTACAGGGCGCGCAACCGGGCCAGTGCCTGGGCGTCGACATGGTGCGCGGCGAGCACGGCGGCCACGAACTCGGTGGGCGTCTGCTGCGGGCGGCGGGTCGTGCCGCTGGCGGTCGCGCTGGCCTCCAGCCCGACCCAGGCCGCGATCACGCGGTCACCGGGCGGTCCGCCCTCGCGGGCTCGGAGCTGGGCCGCGGCCGTGCGGGCCCGTTGTGCGAGCACGGCGCCGCTGACCGCGGTCGGCGCGGAGTCCTCGGTGGTCACCGGGTCGGCCGTGCCGCGAACGCGGAGTTTGGGTCGCAGCCGGAGCAGGGCGACAAGTCCGGCGGCACCGAGCAGGAGGATCACCAGGATGAGGACCAGCGCGAACAGGTCGATGACGCCGCCGACCGCGGTGGGCGGGTAGCCGTCCGGCTGGGGGCTGGTGGTGCCGGTGGCCGTGATCGGCGCGGGCTGGAAGGTCGGCGCGCTGAACGTCACGGGCGAGCGGCCGCGAGCCGCGAGTGCCGCGAGCAGCAGCAGGGCGGCCAGCGACAGCAGCAGCGGGAGCCTGGCTCTCACGCGGTCGCACCGGACGGATCTGGCATGGTGGCAGCATGCCTCACCGGGACCTCGTGGACGAACGGGTTCGCCAGTTCCGACGTGTGGCCGTGACCGATCACGGCCTGCGCGCCGCGGCGGTGGCCGTGGTGCTCGTCGGCGACGGGCCGGCGGAGGGCGTCTGGCTGACCCTGCGGCCGTCACGGATGCGCGCGCACCCCGGGCAGTTCGCGCTGCCGGGCGGCAAGCTGGACCC
Organism: Kutzneria viridogrisea DSM 43870; assembly: GCF_000525635.1. Lineage (NCBI taxonomy): Bacteria > Bacillati > Actinomycetota > Actinomycetes > Pseudonocardiales > Pseudonocardiaceae > Kutzneria > Kutzneria viridogrisea. Next base: position 2,777,720 of record NZ_CP007155.1, on the reverse strand, counting down.
GGGTGAGGACGCCGTGGACGCCGCGCTGCGCGAGCTGCACGAGGAGTTGGGCGTGCGGGCGGGCCGCGAGCAGGTGCTGGGGCTGCTCGACGACTACCCGACCCGTTCCGGGTACGTGATCACTCCCGTGGTGCTGCGGGTCGCCGAGGCCGTGCTGGACCCGAACCCGGCGGAGGTGGCCGAGGTGTTCCTGATCCCGCTCGCGGAACTGGACGTGCCGCCGAGGTTGCTGCGCATCCCCGAGTCGGACCGGCCCGTGGTGCAGCTGCCGCTCGTGGGCAGCCTGGTGCACGCGCCGACCGCGGCGGTGCTGCACCAGTTCCGCGAGGTCGCGCTGCACGGGCGGCACACCAGGGTCGCCCACCTGGAGCAGCCGGTGTTCGCCTGGCGCTGAGCCGGGGGCACGATGTGCACATGGGACTGTTCACCGTCGCCGAGGCCCGAGAGGAACTGGCCAGGCTGTTGCCGGTGCTGGACGAGCTGGTGCGGCTGCGCGCCGACGCCGCCGAGCTGTGCGCCTCGCTGGCACCGGACGGCCCGCCGACCCCGCTGGGCGGGCTGCCCGAGATGAAGGCGGCGCAGGCCCGGCTGGACGACCTGATGACCACCGTGCAGCGGACCGGCGCCGAGCTGAAGGGCTTCGCCCCGCTGCTGGTCGACTTCCCTGCGGATCTCGACGGGGTGCCGGTCCTGCTGTGCTGGCTGGAGGGCGACACCGAACTGGCCTGGTACCACCGCGCCGACCTGGGCTTCGCCGGCCGCCGCCGACTGGACTGCTGAGCGGCACGCAACCACAGCGCGTGTCGGCGCTTCCGGTGGCGCGTGTCGGACGTTCCCGTGCGGTGTGTTCGCCGTCCCGGTAAGGCCTCCCACGGGGTGGGAAACCGGGCCGGAAGCGCGAACTCGCCGTACCGGAAGCGCCGACACGCGCCACAGCTGGCGCCGACACGCGCTGGTTCGCCCCGGGGCGTTCGGCCTCAGCGGACGGTGATCGTCACGGTGGCGGTGCTGGTCGCGGCGGGCAGGCGGGTCGTGTCCACCACGAGGAACTCGCCGTCGTCCTGGCGGCCGTTGGGCTGGCTCTTCACGTGCAACTGGTACGGCGCCGTCGAGTTGGTGATGCCGTCGATGCCGAAGTCGCTGTCGTTGCTGATCACCAGCGTGCGACCACCGTTGATCGCGGCCACGCCCTCCACCTTGTCGTGACCGAAGAAGCCGCCGCTGGGGTCCAGGCCGCTGACCAGGCCGCCGAGGTCCAGGTGCAGCGACTTGGCCACCGGCCTGATGCCGACCTTGGCCAGGTCAGCCGTGGCCGTGGCGGTGTCGTCGGTGCCCACGTACGCGTCGATGCTGTGCTTGTCGGGGCCGACGAGCAGGCCACCCTTGCCCGCGTCGTAACCCGCGGCGGCCGGACCCACGTCGGTGGCCCCGGCCAGGTCGATCTTGAACAGCTTCTTGTACGCGCCGGGCTCCGGCTTGCCGTCACGCTCGTCGACCAGGAACGTGGTGCTGCTCAGCGCGGTGATCTCACTGACCGCCCCGCTGTGGGTCTTCGGGTCGTCGAGCAGGTACAGGTACTCGTGCGTGGCCTTGCTGCGCAGGTCGTAGGTCACGATGCGCAGGGTGGTGACGTTCGCGGGCTTCTTGGTCAGGTCGGGCTGCTGCAACGCCGACTGCATGATGCCGACCAGGGTCCGGCCGTCCGGGGTGACGGTCAGCCCCTCCATGCCCTTGTTCGGCACGCGGTTGGCGAGCTCGGCGGGCAGCGAGCCGTCGAAGGGCGAAAGCCTTTGCAGGGCACGGCCGTCGCGGTCGAAGTGGGTGATGAACGGGCCGTACTCGTCGGAGACCCAGAACGTGCCGTCGGGCAGGGCCACGATCCCCTCGGGGTCGTAGCCGTTGGGGTCGGCGGCCAGCGGGACCCCGTTGATGTCCACAATGGACTCACCGGTGTTCGCCGCCGTGCTGACCCGTCCGCTGTACGGGGTGCCGTCGGCCGCACGTAGCGGGATCTTCCTGCGCAGCACGGCCTTGCCGTCCACGAGCTGGAAGCGGCCGATGCTGGGCGTGAACGAGGTCAGCGGCTCGATCTTGACCCCGTTAGGCCCGTCCACGTTGGGGCCGCGGTCGGTCAGGCCGTAGAACTCGTCGCAGGAACCGGGCACCGGGGTCAGCCCGGACCCGTAGCCGCCGCCAGTGATCGGCACCCCGCCGACCGTGGCCAGCGCGGGCAGGTTCGTGCGGTACAGCCGGACCGCGTCGCTGGCGGTGTAGGTGAAGCTGTCGGTCCCGGTGAACCCGGCGGCCGGGGTGTAGCGGAAGGTGCCGTCGGGATTGATGTCCAGCGAGCCGTGCGCGGGGGCGGTGTGCGAGACGACGGTCAGCGGATTGCCCCGGTCGTTGCCCAGCACACCTCGGCCGTGCGTGGTCAGCGTCTGGCCAGCGCGCACCCGGTAGCTGTCGGCGACGGTCCCCAGCGGGTGACCGGCGGCCTGCGCGGTCCCGCCGGACAACAGGGTCAGTGCGACGGTCCCCGCGATGGCGGCGATCCCTCGACGGTTCATCGTTCCTCCTCAGCGCACCCGGTGGTGCACCGCGGGAGTCTCACCAGCGGAGGTGGACGCGGCGGGTCCGCCGGGCGTCCAGTCGATGAACAGTGCCGGGGAGCGCTCAGGGCGCCAACGCGGCGTAAACGATCGTGTTGTCCCGGTAGCTGCCCGCGCTGTGGTCGAAGGAACCGCCGCAGGTGATCACGCGCAGTTCCGGCTTCCCGTTGTCCCCGTAGACCTCCTGGGTCGGGAAGTTCGTCTTGGGCGCCTGCTCGACCTTGTACACCACGAACCGTGCTGTGGTCCCGTCCTGGCGCGGCACCAGGATCTCGGTGCCCGCGGTCACCTCGCGCAGCCGGTAGAACACGCCCTCCTTGTTCGCCCCGTCCACGTGCCCCAGCAGCACGGCCGAACCCTTCTCCCCCGGCGTGGGACCGTTGGCGTACCAGCCCGCCTGCATCGGCTGGCTCACCGGGGGCACCTGCACGGTCTGATCCGCGTTGAGCCCCAAGGACACCAGGGAGGAGTCCACCCCGATGCTCGGGATGCGCACCCGCAGCGGTGTCGACTTGGCCATCGGCTCGCCGGTGCTGCCTGCGGAGTTGGTGAAGCCCACGGCCGCCACGGCGTGCGTGATCTCGTCGCGGAAGCCGTAGCCCACGATGCCCAGCCCGACCAGGACGAGCAGGGCGGCGACCGCCCCTGCCCCACCGCGACGCCTGCGCGGCGGCCGCACCGACCGCTGCCGGGAAGCCTTGGGCTGCTGGAACCGCAGGGTCGGCTCGCGCCGAACCGGTTGAGCCGCAACGGCTTGGGGCTGGCGCCAGTCCGGTCGCCGCTGCTCGGGCCGCGGCTGCCGCGGGCGGTGCGCCTGCGGTTGCGGCCAACCCGGTTGCGAGCCGCCGGGCTGGCGCTGGCAGCGCGCGTCAGGGTGCGGCCAACCCTGTTGCAGGCCGCCCGGCTGCGGCCCGGTCTGCCGCTGCGGCCAACCCGGCTGCGGCGAACCCTGTTGTGCCTGAGCCCCACCCGCCTGCGGCCACGCCGGGGGCGGCACGGGCCGCGCACCGCCGACCGGGCCGCGGGGCGGTACCGGCAACGCCCTGGCCGGGTGCGGGTCCCGGCCAGGGAACTGCGGGTGCACGGCGGTCAGCCCTGGGTCGCGCGGCGCCGCAGCGCCCAGACGCCGACGCCGCCACCGGCGAGGACCACGGCGCCGCCCATGGCGATCAGGCCGAGGTTGCCGCCCTCGTCAGCGGTGCCGCCGCCACCGGTCTGCGGGGCGCCCTTGGGCACCTCACCGGACTTGGCGGTGGTGCTCGGCGCGCGGGTCACCGTGGAGCTGGGCGCCTTGCTGGACGGGCTGGTGGTGACGGTCGTCGTCGGCGCGGCGGAGGAGCTCGGAGCCGTCGTGCTCTCCGTGGTGGTGGGCGCCGAGGTGGTGGTGTCGGCGGCGACCACGGCGCGGGGCTGCCCCTCCGCGGCCATCGCGACGGGCGCCGCGGCCAGCACGGCCATCGCGCCGAGCAGGCTGCCACCGACCAGTACCCGAGTGATCTTCATGAGCTGTCCTTTCCCCGACTTGCCTGTCGAAGAGGAAGACGTCGGCCCGGCACCGGGGTTGACCTGCGGTGTTCCTGCCCACGGTCAGGCAACCTTTGCCCCAAGATCAGCGTCTTACAGGTCCAGACCCGCGCGCACGGCGAGCACCGCGAGCTGGACCCGGTTGGCGCAGCCGGTCTTGGCCGCCAGCGCGGACACGTGCGTCTTCACCGTGGTCACGGCCAGGAACAGGCGCTCGCCGATCTCCGCGTTGGACGCGCCGGTGGCCAGCAGGGCCAGCACCTCGCGCTCCCGCTCGGTCAGCGCGGGCAACTCGGCACGCGTGCCAGTACCCATGGCCCGGGACACGATGCGCGCCAACACCTCCGGGCTGAACACGGTCTCGCCCGCGGCCACGGCGCGGATCGCGGCCAGCACCCGTTCCGGCTCGGCGTGCTTGGCCAGGAACCCGGCGGCCCCGGCCCGCAGCGCCGCGTACAGGTGCTCGTCCTCGTCGAAGGTGGTCAGCACCAGCACCCGCGAGCCGGGGTGGTCGCGGGCGATCAGCTCGGTGGCGCGCACCCCGTCCATCACCGGCATGCGCAGGTCCATCACCACCACCTCGGGCGCGTCCGCGCACACCGCGCGCAGCGCCACCTCGCCGTTCCCGGCCTCCCCCACCACCTCCAGGTCGGCCGCGCTCTGGCACAGCATGCGCAGTCCCGCGCGCACGATCGGCTGGTCGTCCACCAGCAGCACCCCGGTCACGAGGGCACCGCGGGCACCAGCGCCCGGACCCGCCAGCCTTCGGTGGTCGGCCCGGCCAGCAGCGTGCCACCGAGCAGGTCCACCCGCTCCCGCATGCCGACCAGCCCCCAGCCGGTGCCGGTCTGGGCCAGTGCCCGCGTGCTGTTGAGGATGTCGACCTCCACCGCGTCCTCGCGGGTCGTCACGCGCACCCGCACCTTGCCGCCGGGCGCCCCGTGCTTGACGACGTTGGTCAAGCTCTCCTGGGTCACCCGCAGCACCGCCAGCCCCTGCACCGCCTCGACCCGGCTCAGGTCGTCCACGTGCCAGTCCACCCGGAACTCCTCGCGCAGGGTCCGCTCCAGCTCGGCCAGCGCACCGGCCAGGTTGGTGGGGTTCAGCAGCGGGGCCAGTTCCCGGTCGGTCATGCCCGGGTCGCGCAGCAGGTCGAGCATCTGCCGCACCTGGCGCAGGCTGGTGGTGGCGGCTTGACGCACGTCGTCAAGTACTTCGCTCAGCGGGTCGCCCAACTCCGGGTGGGCGTAGCGGGCGGCGGTCACCCGCAGCGCGATGGAGGACAGGTGGTGCGCGGTGATGTCGTGCAACTCCCTGGCCAGGGCCGTGCGCTCGGTGGTGCGCACCCGGGCCTCGGCGTCGCGGGCGTGCTCCTGGGCGGCCACCGCCAGTGCGCGCAGCGAGCGGATGTACAGCCCGAGCAGCACCGGGGCGGCGACCATGCTGCACACGGCCAGGTAGAAGGCGGGCGGGGCCTGGTCCAGCCGCCAGTTGCCGAGCTTGAGCAGCACGGCGGCCAGGGCCGCCAGCACGCCGAGTGCCAGCGGCCAGCCGCGGCGGCGCACGGGCAGTTCGGCGGCCGACACCAGCAGCAGCAACAACACCGCGTCCGAGGCGGGCGGGTCCAGTCTGCCCGCGACCAGCACGAGTCCGCACTGGGCCAGCACGGACAGCAGCGGGAACCGTGGAACGGCCAGCAACACCGCGCAGGACAGCGCGAGCCAGAGCCAGCCGCGGGCGGTCACCAGGCCCTCGCCGATCACCAACAGGTAGCCGAGGGCGAAGGCCATCGGCACCAGGCGCACGGGCAGAGAATGCACCCGAACGACATTAGGCCCTTTGGGCGTGACCGCGCGGAAACGGTAACCGAGTGCCACGGCGTGGCGACATCAAGGACATGGCCGGTGGGTTCGCGGTGATCGACGTGGAGACGACGGGGCTGTCAGCGGACCGGCACGACCGTGTGGTCGAGGTGGCGGTGGTGCGGCTGGACGCGGGCGGCCAACCGGAAGGTGAGTGGTGCACGCTGGTCAACCCGCAGCGGGACATGGGGCCGCAGCACATCCACCGGATCTCCGCGGCGCAGGCCAGACTGGCGCCGACCTTCGCCGACATCGCCGGTGATCTCGCCGCACAACTGGCGGGCCGGGTGCTCGTGGCGCACAACCTGCCCTTCGACGCGCGCTTCGTGCAGGCGGAGTACGCGCGGCTGGGCAGCGTCGCCGAGCTGGCGGTCGCGCCGGGGCTGTGCACGATGCGGCTTGCCACCGAGTTGCTGGACTCCCCCAGCCGCAAGCTCGCCGCGTGCTGCGCGGTGGCGGGCGTGCCGTTGACCAACGCGCACTCGGCGCTCTACGACGCGCGAGCGGCGGCCGGTCTGCTGCGCTACTTCCTGCGCGACAACGGGTCCACCTGGCAGCACCTGGTGGACCAGGCACTGGTGTGGCCGTGGCCGGTGCTGCCCGAGCCGTGCGGGCGCAGGTTGCTGCGCGGGCACACGCCCAGGGCGCCGATCCACTTCCTGGCCCGGCTCGTGGACCGACTGCCCCGGGTCACCGAGCCGCCCAACGCCGACGCCTACCTGGCCGTGCTGGACAACGCCCTGTTGGACCGGCACGTCTCGGACACCGAGCAGGACGCGCTGGTGGACACGGCCACCGCGCTGGGGCTGGACCGCGAGCAGGTCCTCGGCCTGCACTGGAACTACCTGCTGGGGCTGGCCCGCGCGGCCTGGGCCGACGAGGTGGTGACCGCGGCCGAACGCGCGGACCTGGTGCTGGTGGCGCGGTTGCTGGGACTGGCCGAGCAGGACGTGGAACTGGCTCTGGAGCAGACCCTCGGCCAGGGGGACGCGCACGAGCGCTTCCGGCTGCTGCCCGGTGATCAGGTGGTGTTCACCGGGCAGACCTCGGTGCGCCCGCGCGAGCAGTGGGAGCAGGTGGCCCGCGAGCGCGGGTTGCGGGTGCACGGCGGGGTCACCAAGCGGACCAGGCTGGTGATCGCCGCCGACCCGGACTCGGCCTCCGGCAAGGCCGCGAAGGCCCGCACCTACGGCATCCCGATCGTCACCGAGCAGGCCTTCGAGCGGCTGCTCACAGACCTGCCATCAGGTCCGTCTCGGTGATGCCGGGGCCCTGGCCAGCGCGGATGAACCACTCGGTGCCGAAGGAGTAGCGGAAACCCTCCTCGGGCATGGCCAGGAAGAAGGACTGCTCGCTGATCTGGCTGGCGTGCGCGCGCATGGCCTTGCGCTTGTACTCCAGGAACTCAGTGACGTCCACGGCCGCGGTCAGCTCGGACTCGGGCTTGCCGAACTGCACGTCCTCCTGGACCTGCGGCATCTCGATGCCCGCCGCGGCGGCCTGCTCGGCGAAGGCCTTCATGCCGCGCACCATGTGGTCCCGGTTCATCGTGCTCTGGTAGACCCTTGGCGTACCAGCGAGTTCGGCCGCGCGCATGCCGACGCGGTGCACCTGGATGTGGTCCGGGTGCCCGTAGCCGCCGTTGTCGTCGTAGCAGGTGAGCACGTCCGCGTTCTCCTCGCGCAGGATCGCGGCCAACTGCTGCGCGGCCTGCTCCACCGAGGCGGTCCAGAACGAGCCGGGCTCCTCGTTGGTGGGCCTGCCCATCATGCCGGAGTCCACGTAGCCCAGGAACTCCACGCGCTGCACGCCGAGGATCTCCGCCGAGGCGTGCGTCTCGGCAACCCTGCGCTGCCACAGCGGTTCGCCCTCGGCGAGGAAGCCCTCGGCCACCTCGCCGTGCTCACCCCTGGTGGCGACCACGAGCACGACCCGGTGGCCCTGCTCGTGCGCCTTGCGCATGACCCCACCGCAGCCGATGCACTCGTCGTCGGGGTGGGCGTGGAAAGTGACCATGGTCGCCATTGGCGTGAGGCTACCCCTCGGTCCCGCTCTGCTCGGCCAGGAACCGCTCGAACTCCGTGCCCAACTCCTCCGCCGTGGGCAGTTCCATGTCCTCGGTCAGCAGGCTCTCCCGCTGCGCGGCCTCGGCGAAGGTGTCGTACTGGCGCTCCAGCGCGCGCACCACGTCGGCCACCTCCTCCGAGCCCTCCACCTGGCGGTCGATCTCCACGTCGGTGCGCTTGGCCGCCTCGCGCAGGGCCTGCTCGGGCAGGTCCAGACCGGTGCCCTGGCCCAGCGCCGCCAGCAACCGCAGGGCGGCGGCGTGGTAGGCGGTCTGCGCCAGGTAGTGCGGCACGTGCGCGGCGTACCCGGAGGCGTCGCGGCCCGCCTCGCCGAGCCGGAACTCCAGCAGCGCGGCGAAACTGCCCGGCACCTGGAGCCGGTTGGGCATCTGCTCGTGCCGGCCGATCAGCTCGGGGCGGGTGCCGTGCGCGGTGACGCCCAGCGACCTGGTGTGCGGCACGCCCATCGGGATGCCGTGGAAGGAGGTGGCCATGCGCACACCCCAGCGGTCCATCAGGTTGCGCACCGCCTGCACGACCAGTTCCCACTCGTGGTCGGGCTCCGGCCCGGTCAGCAGTAGGAACGGGCTGCCCGCCAGGTCGTGCAGCAGGTGCACGACCAGTTCGGGCGTCTGGTAGTCGGCCCAGTGGTCGGTGGCGTAGGTCATCAGCGGCCGCCGCGAGCGGTAGTCGATCAGCCGGTCCACGTCGAAACGCGCCACCACGCGGTGCTCCAGCCGCTCCAGCAGGTGCTCGACCACGAGCTTGCCCGCCATGCCCGCGTCCATGAACCCGTCGAAGTGGTGCAGGAGCACGGCCCCGTCCAGCTCGGGCACACCCGGCTCGACCTCGTAGTACAGCTCCTCGGGATCCCGCCCCACCAGAGTCCTCCCTCATACCTCGCACGCGTGCCTACCTCCTTCCAACGTACGGAGGTGTCCAGCACATTCCTGATCCGGGCGCTGGACTTCTCGGTAGCCCACTCCGTATAGTCCACGTGGAATAAACGACACGGAGGATCAGCACCCGGTGGCGACCGCGAAACTCACCCCACTCGCGCTGGCAGTGCTCGAACTGCTCGCCGAGCGGCCGATGCACCCCTACGAGATCGCCCAGCTCATGCGTGAGCGGCAGATGGACCGCCGGGTCAAGGTGAAGGCCGGCTCGCTCTACCACACGGTGGAACGCCTGCACGGCCAGGAACTGATCGAGGTGGTGGACACCCAGCGGGACGGGCGCAGGCCCGAGCGCACGGTGTACGGCATGACCGAGGCGGGCCGCGCCGCGCTGGTGGCGCGGGCAAGCGAGATCATCGGCAGCGTCGCCGAGGAGTACCCCGAGTTCACCAGCGGCCTCGGTGTGGTCAACGACCTGGACCGCGAGCAGGCGCTGACCCAACTGCGCCGCCGCGAGCAGGTGCTGGTCGAGCAGTCCTCGGTGGACGAGCTGATCAACGCCGAGCTCACCGGCAAGGCGCTGCCGCCGATCTACTGGCTGGACTTCCAGTACGTGCGGGACCTGCGCGCGTTCGAGCTGGCCTGGACCAGGCGGCTCATCGAGGACATCGACAGCGGCCGGCTGCGGTGGCAGCCCAGGACCGCCCACGAGAACGGAACACCATGACCACCCGCACGACCAGCCCGTGGGCGGCGCTGTCCGCGCTGTGCCTGGGCTTCTTCATGATCCTGCTGGACAGCACGATCGTGTCCATCGCGATGCCCGCGATGCTGCGCGAGCTGGACGCCAGCCTGAACGCGGTGGTCTGGGTCACCAGCGTGTACCTGCTGGCCTACGCCGTGCCCATGCTGCTGGCCTCCCGACTGGGCGACCGGTTCGGGCCCAAACGGCTCTACCTGGTCGGCCTGGCCGTGTTCACCGGGGCCTCGCTGTGGTGCGGGCTGTCCGGCTCGGTCGGCTGGCTGATCGCCGCCCGCGCCGTGCAGGGGCTGGGCGCCGCGCTGATGACCCCGCAGACCCTGGCCTTCATCAGCCACCTGTTCCCGCCCGCCAGGCGCGGCACGGCGATGGGCATGTGGGGCGCGGTCGCGGGCCTGGCCACGGTGGCCGGCCCGCTGCTGGGCGGCCTGCTGGTGGACGGCCTGGGCTGGCAGTGGATCTTCTACGTGAACGTGCCGATCGGCGTGGTCGCGCTGGCCGCCACCGCCGTGCTCGTGCCCGACTGGCAGCCCAGGCACGCGCACTCCTTCGACGTGCTGGGCATCCTGTTGTCCGGGGCCGGGCTGCTGTGCCTGGTGTTCGGCCTGCAGAACGGGCAGCAGTTCGGCTGGGACGCGGGCGTGTTCGAGTTCATCGGCGCCGGACTGGCCCTGCTGGTCGCCTTCGTGGTGTGGCAGCGGTTCAACCGCCGTGAACCCCTTGTGCCGCTGGAGGTCTTCGCCAACCGGGGCTTCTCCGCCGGCAGCCTCACCTCGGTTGCCGTGGGCTTCTCGATCACCAGCATGTTCGTGCCGCTGATCATCTACTTGCAGACCGTGATCGGCCTGAGCCCGCTCATGGCCGGGGTGCTGACCGCGCCCACCTCGCTGCTGTCCGGGGTCGTCGCGCCCTTCGTCGGCCGCCTGTCCGACCGCGTCAACGGCAAGTACCTGGTGATGTTCGGGCTGGTCGCGACCGCGGCCGGGCTGGTCGTCGTGGCGTTGCAGGCCACGCCAACCGGCAACCCGTGGACCCTGCTGCCCGGCCTGCTGGTGTCCGGGCTGGGCATCGGCTTCGTGTTCACACCGATGAGCAACCTCACCATGGGTTCGGTGCCGCCGAAGCTGACCGGAACCGCCTCGGGCATCTACAACACGGCGCGCCAGATCGGCAGCGTACTGGGCAGCGCGGCGGTCGGCGTGCTGTTGCAGGCGCGGATCACCGCCGCGATGACCGAGGAGGCGGCCAAGCTGCCCGCGGCGATGCGCCAGCGGTTCCTGGACAGCATGGCCAACTCCGCCAACGAGTTCGGCTCCAGCACCGCGGGGCAGGCGCCCCCGCAGATCACCGAGGCCGTCCACAACGGACTGACCACGGCGATGAGCCAGACCATGGTGCTGCCGATCCTGGTGCTGCTGCTGGGAGTGATCTCCGCCGCGGCGATGAAGCGCAGCGCCCGCAAGCAGGCCGCTCAGCCCGAGCCGGTCGGCGTCTGAGACAGCTGCGCCAGGCCGAACACCGGCACGATGTGCCGCCGTGCGAACTCCCGCGCGGCGGCCACCTCGTCCACCGGGATCCGGGTCCGCCGGGTCAGCGCCAGGGACAGCGCCACGCGGGCGATCATCTCGGCCACCGGCTCCGGCGCGAACCCGGGCACCTGGCCAGCGCGCTGGAGCCGCACCACGAACTCGGCGAGGTAGTCGGTGCCGATGCCCAGCAGAGCCGCACCGTCCACAGTGAGCAGTGGCAGCACGGCCTCCGGCTCGGTGTTGAGCAGGCGTGCCAACAGTTTCTGGCGGCGCAGGCCGTGCAGGAAGGCCACGAACAACTCGACGACCTGCTCCCGTGCCCCAGCGGACTGGTCCACCCCGCGGTCCACGGCGGTGACGAATCGGCGTGCCTCCCGCAGGGTCACCGCGTGGACCAGTTCGGGTTTCTGCGTGAACCGGCGGTACAGCGTTGCCTGGCTGATCTCCGCCCTGCGCGCGACCTCCGCCATGCTGGTACGCCGGATCCCGTAGTCCAGGAAGGCCGCCAGCGCGGCGTCCAGGACCTCGGTGTGCTCCTCGGCTGAGGCGTCGCGGATCAGCGCCAGCAGGTCGGCCGTCACGCGGGGACCCCGCGGGCGGCCCGCCTCGCCCGGTACGCCAACGGGTACTGCCGCAGCCGCTCGGGCACCAGCGGGGCGGTGGCCCGCACCGCTGCCGCGAACCGGCGCAGCCTGCGCTCGTGCACGTCCGTCCACTCCAGACCGAGCTTCTCGCGCAGCGCGGGCGGCAGCGTGCCGACGGTCGTGTCGTACAGCGCGAAGCGGCCCAGCGGGCGCAGCGGGGCCCACAGCGCCTTCGGGAAAAGCCGCCACGGGGGCGGCGGCACGTCGTTCAACGTCAACGACTCCAACAGGTCCTGTGCGGCGGGGTTCGGCGCCAACCTGGTGTCGATCATGCCGTCCAGGTAGGTGTGGAACTCCCCCAGTGTCGGCGGCATGCGGCGCTGCGCCACGCCCAGCACCAGACCGGCCTGCCGCCACTCCGCGTAGAACTGCCGCTGCTGCGCGCCGGTCAGCGGCTGCTCGAACAGCCCGTACAACTCCAGCATGGAGCTGAAGATCGACAGGTGCACCCAGGCGTACGGCTCCGGGTGCAGCGCGCTGTACCGCTCCCCGTGGAACCCGGTGCCCCGGATCGACCTGTGCGTCTCGCGCAGCCGCTGACCTTCGGCCACCGCGTCGGGGCCGCCGAACAACTGGGTGACCAGCGAGCCGACGGTCCGCTCCAGGCGGCCCCAGGGGTCGGTGCGGAACACCGAGTGGTCGTGCACGCCCGCGCCGATCACCGGGTGCATGACCTGCATCAGCAGCGACCTGCCCGCCAGCAGCAGGGCCCTGCGGTCGAAGCCCAGCCGCCAGGCCAGGGAGTCCGGTCCCAGTGGAGCCGCCATGCCCGCACCTCCGCGCGCCGACACGCTGAGAGACTTCTCCTCTCACCCTCTCACGGCCCGGCTCACCCCGCACCCCGGCGAGTCCCGCTCTCCCGCACGCGAGTCCCGCTCAGTGGAGCGCGAGTCCCGGTCATCGACACGCCGACCCCGGCCCCAGAGCGGGACTCGGCCGCCCCAGGACGGGACTCGGGCTCCCCAGAGCGGGACTCGGCCGCCCCAGGGCGGGACTCGGGTTTGTTGGGGGAACAGCGAAGACCCGCCCATCGCGCGGATGGGCGGGCCTCGCGGCGCCGTCAAGCAGGGATCAGGCGGAACGCTTGAGGCGGTTCTCCGCGGAGATCACCAGCGATACACCGATCACCAGGATGACCACGGCGACACCGATGACCGTCCACTGCTGCACGCCCTCCTGCATCATGATCTTCGCCTCGGCGATGCCGCCGAGCCCGATCACGTTGAGCGTGTGCGCCCGGCCCATGCGCCGGTTCTCCTTGGAGTTCTTGGGCACCTTCTTCCAGACAGAGGCCAGTCCGAACGAGGCGGAGACCGTCCACAGGAAGAAGATGAGCAGGACGACTCCGGCGGCCCCGCCTGCGATCAGACGCCACTGTTCCACGATGTGCACCTTCCTCGGTGTTGCCGGTTCAGCCGGCCAGGCCGGCGTTGTGCGCGGTGCGCATCCACTGGGCGAGCATGCCGTACCAGCGGACGTTGTCGGAGCGCTCCACGAACCAGCGGTAGTTGAGCAGCAGGTAGACCTCGACCTCGTTCTTCAACCGCAGCACCACGGGAGCCCCGAACCTGCGCACCCCGCCACCGATGAACCGGCCGTACAGCTCGGTGAACTCGTGGCTGATGTCCAGGATCTGGCTCGGGTAGATGCTGACGTCACCGGTGCTGTCCCAGTCGCCGAGCACGAGCCGGTTGCCGTACAGGCTGGCTGTGCCCCGCCTCGGGAACAGCACCTTCTGGTTGATCATCGCCTTGGCGAACGCCGCCTTGCTGGTGACGGCCAGGTCGGCCGCCGTAGTGGCGATGTAGCCGTCCCGCGCGAGCAACGCGTCCGGGTCGACGGTGAGATCTGCCATGCGCACCATTGTGGTGCTGATGATCAGCAGCCCACAGTGGGCAATGGGCTAGTACCGGGTGCCAAGGGTAGCTTGCCGTTACGACTTTGGTCGTAGCGCGACTCACGCACTGTTCGCATCATGGGCCAAAAGGGCGATCTGCACTCGGTTGTTCAGGTCCAACTTGGCCAGCAGACGGGTGATGTGCGCCTTGACCGTGGGCACGCTCATGAACAGCTCGGAGGCGATCTCGGCGTTGGTCTTGCCCTCGCCGATGGCCATCGCCACCTCGCGCTCGCGCTCGGAGAGCTGTCCGAGCAGGTCGAGTGCCTTGCGCTGGCGGCTGGGCGCGGCGTCGTCGGCCACGTGGTTGATCAGCTGCCTGGTCACCGTCGGCGAGAGGATCGGCTCACCGGCGGACACGCGCAGGATCGCGTCCACGATCTCGGCGGGCGGGGTGTGCTTGAGCAGGAAACCACTGGCACCGGCCCGCAGCGCGCGCAGCACGTTCTCGTCGGTGTCCATCGTGGTCAGCATGATGACCTCGGGCGGATCGGCCCTGCGCCGCAGCTGCTGGGCGGCGACCAGACCGTCCACCTCGGGCATGCGGATGTCCATCAGCACGATGTCCGGCCGGTGCTTGTCCACCGCCGCGGGCACCTCGGCACCGTTGGTGGCCTCGCCGACGATCTCCAGCTCGGCCGTGCCGCCCAGCATCGTGCGCAGGCCGCTGCGCACGAGCGGGTCGTCGTCGACGATCAGGAGCCGGATCGGCGACCGCTGCTGCTCGTTCATGACGGCCAGGGTAGCCAAGCCCACAGCCGGAACTCCCCGGCAGTGGTGCGTCCGTGCTCCAACCGGCCACCGGCCAGCGTCGCCCGCTCGGTCAGCCCGGCCAGACCCGCGCCCGCCCCAGGCACGGCACCGCCCGCCTGCCTGGGCCGCGTGCCCTGTAGCGCGTTGCGCATCTCGATCACCAGCCCCTCCGCCTTGGCCCCGCTGACCTGGACGTGCACGGTGACCTGCGGCGCGTGCTTACGCGCGTTGGTCAGCCCCTCCTGCACGATCCGGTAGGCGTTGCGCCCCAACCCGGCGGGTGCGTCCTCCACGTGCTGCACGTCCATGACGAACGCGACGTCCATGCCCGCCTGCTCGCTCTCCCGCACCAGGTCGGGAAGATCGGCCAGCGTGATCTGCGGACGCTGCGGCTCGCCGATGGACTCGGGGTCCCGCAGCACGTAGATCACCTCGCGCAGGTCCACAAGGGACTGGTGCGCGCTGGCCCTGATCACCCCGGCCGCCTTGGCGATCTCCTCGGCGGGGGCGTCGGGCCGGAACTCCAGTGCGCCCGCGTGCATGCTCAGCAGGGACAGCCGGTGCGCCAGCACGTCGTGCATCTCGCGGGCGATCCGCTCGCGCTCGCGCAGCTTCGCCTGGTCCACGCGCAGTTCCTGCTCGGTCTCGGCGCGGCGGGTCCGCTCGGCCAGGGACATCACCAGTTGCCGCCGGGCGCGGATGGCCACCCCGTAGCCCACGGCGAGCACGGTCAGCGCGGAGGCGAAGCCGACCGCCGTCCAGTAGGTGGTCGGGGTCTCCGGGTCGATCGGGTTGATCCTGAACTCGAGCAGGGAGGAGCCGATGCTGAGCAGGGTCAGCGCCAGGGCCACACCGATCTTGCGGTGCACCGCGACGGTGAACATCGCGACGAAGCTGGCCCCCGCGACCGTGGGGTAGAGCACCGACAGCAGGATCAGCAGCAGCGCGATGGCCACCGGCCAGCGGCGCCGGAACCAGACCGCCCCGCAGGCCAGCATGCCCAGCAGCAGGTTGAACGCGGGCGACTCGGGGAAGCTGTCGTCCAGCGAGTTCACGAAGAACGGCACCGAGCCCGCCGCCGCGGCGAACAGGAAGCACAGCGTGTCCACGATCCAGTCGCGCACGGACCGGGGCTGGAGGGGCCCGTCATCGCCGGGGTCGCCGCCCAGGCCCGCGGGCAACAGTCCGGGATGGTCGGGCCCGGTCACTCTGCCCTCGTCACTGTGCACGGTCGAGGATGTTACGTGTCGTCACATCCTCCTCGGTACCGACCGGGGTCGCGGTGGGGGTAGACCTTCGGCGCAGGAAGGGGGCCAGCAGTCCGGGCACCGCCTCGTCCGCGAAGGACAGTCCCTCGGAAACGCCGACGTCGCGCACCTTGTAGCACCCGCGCTTGCCCGCCGAGGTGATGGCCGACACCGTGGCCAGCCCGGACAGCCGCTGCGTCGGCGAGCGCACGACCCGCCAGCCGATCACGCCGTCGGTGCGCACGGCCACGGTGCTGCGGGTGATCGCCCCGTACCGGGTCACCAGGTAGGCCCCGGTCAGGCCGTGCCCGAGCGCGCGGTAGGCGTCCATGGCCAGCGCTGCGCAGATCGGCACGAGCGGGATGGCGGTGATCCACGCGGCGGTGAGCAGGTTCGGCGACACGGTGAGCCCGCCGAGCACCAGCAGTCCGAGCACGCCGAGCACGACCCAGGCCGCGCGCACGAAACGGCGGCGCAGCGCGGGTTTGGGGTGCCCGGTCAGCCGGGTGGACGCGGTCGGCGAGGGGAACTGCTCGGCCACGGCGGCGGCGATCCGGTCGGCCTCCGGCTTGGGGATGGCCGGGGTCAGCACGTGGATCTTCGTGTGCTCCTCGTGGCCGCCGGTGAGCCCGGTGGCGATGGCCTCCACGCGGGCGGCACCGGCCAGGCGCATCAGCAGCGGCTGGCGGACCTCCACACCCCGCATCCGGCGGCGGTCGATCGCCACCTGGCGGGTGGTCAGCAGGCCCCTGCGCACCCGGTAGGTGTGCTTGTTGGGCCGCTCCAGGCGGTAGTTCCACCACTCCTCGACGAACGCGACCAGGCTGCTGAGCACGCCCAGCACCAGGGTCACCAGGCCGAGGGTGACGAACACCTCCGTGGTCGAGGCGGTGCCGAAGAAGCGGATCACCGCGTCCAGCAGGACATCGATGTGCACGCCGAACCAGTCGACCACCCTGGTCAGCGCGCCCACGATGATCACGATGCTGAGCACGCCCCACGCGGTCAGCGGGGCGTAGCGGATCCAGGCCCAGTCCAGCTTGGCCAGCACACCGTCCTCGGGCGCCTGCTCGGGCTCGGTGGCCGCGGAGTTGGCCCGCTGCAACAACTCCTCGCGCAGCTGCTGGCCCGCGGCGCGGGAGAGCGAGGCGAGCTTGAGTTCCTGGGCCCCGTGCGAGTGGTGCTCACCCGTGCCGATGCGCACCACGGCGATGCCCAGCACCCGGTGGATCGGGTTGGCGGTCAGGTCCACCCTGCGGATGCGCTCCAGCCGGATCGACTTGTGCTGGCGCAGCAGCAATCCCTTGCGCAGCTCGAAGAGCTCCTCGGTGACCCGGTAGCCGGTGGTCAGCAGCTGCACCGCCTCGAAGCAGCTCACCAGCAGGAAGCAGCAGGTCAGCACGCCGAGCCGGATCAGCGCGTCGCGGTTGAAGTCCCCACCGGTGAACAGCGCGTACAGGGCGACGGAGCCGATCGGCGGGCCGAGCCACTTCAGGTGCACCGCAAGGGTTCTGCGGTCCAGCCGCTGCCACTGGCCGATCACGTGGCGTCCCCCGGCGTGTCCTGGGTGCGCCGGGTCAGGTGCCGCACGATGCCCTGCGCGGCGTCCGGGGTCAGCCCCTCGATGCGCACCGGGCCCGCCGCCGAGGCGGTGGTGACCCGGACGCTGGACAGGCCGAACAGCAGTTGCAGCGGCCCGCGCTGCATGTCCACGGTCTGGATGCGCGACAGCGGGGCGACCCGCCACTCCTGCCAGAGCCAGCCCGAGGAGGTGTAGACGGCGTCCCGGCTGGTCTCCCAGCGGTGCACCCGGAACCGCCAGTGCGGCATGACCAGCAGGTAGAGCAGGCCGAGCACCGCCGAGCAGGTGGTGATCGCGGTGGGCGTCGGCCCCCAGTCGGAGAACCAGGAGAACACCAGGTACTCCACGCCGAGCAGCAGGAGGGAGGTCAGCAGCGCCTGCGCCGTCCACCACCAGCGTGCGCGCGGATTCACCTGGTGCAGCGGCGGCCGCAGTTCGACCTCGACCTCTGTGCTTTGCGACATTGCCCCGAGCCTATCAGTCATGATTCGTCAACCATTATCGCCGATCAATTAGCACCTGCACCGTATCGGAGACAAGTATCCCTAGGTCGATGCTCCCCCTACCCAGGTAGCGATATTTCCCGACTGGGCACGGGACGCCCCCACCAGGGTTGTCGACTTTCGTTCGTTACCGCCGCGAGTGGCCGCTGTTAGCGTTTGTCTGGTTGATCGGGTCGAGCACCGGGAGCAGGACCGGTTGGGCGGAAAGGGCAGCCATGACCGCGCCGGTGTCGGTACTGATCGTCGATGACGACCCGCTGGTGCGAGCCGGACTGCGCGCCATTCTCGCCGCCGACCGGGACATCAGGGTGGTGGCCGAGGCCGAGGACGGCGGGCAGGTCGCCGGTCTGGTCAGCCAGCACGCCCCGGACGTGGTGCTGATGGACGTGCGCATGCCCGGGGTGGACGGGCTGACCGCCACCGAGCGGCTGTGCGCCCGCGCGCACCACGCGCAGGTGATCATGCTGACCTCGTTCAGCACCGAGGACACCGTGCTGCGCGCACTGCGCGCCGGGGCCACCGGCTTCCTGCTCAAGGACACCTCGCCGGCCGAGATCGTGCGCGCGGTGCACCGGGCGGCCTGCGGTGAGCCGGTGCTCTCCCCCGCCGTGACCCGGGGGCTGATCGCGCGGCTGGCCGAGCCCGCCGAGGACGAGGCCCGCGAGCTGGCCCGGCGCCGCCTTGCCGAACTGGGCGAGCGCGAACTGGCCGTGGCCAAGCGGGTCGGCCAGGGCAAGTCCAACCCGGTGATCGGCGTGGAGCTGTCCATGTCGGTGGCCGCGGTGAAGGCGCACGTCTCGCGGTTGCTGGTCAAGCTCAGGCTGCGCAACCGGCTGGACCTCGCCCTGCTCGCCGACGCCGCGGAGCTGACCGGCGACCAGGGCTACGAACACTAGTCATCCCACCAGATTCCGTTGACACCCCGCAATACGCGTGGCGAGACTTCCCTCGTCACTGCCACTCTCGGTCTTGGCTAATCACGTTTTTTCGGCAACGTATTCGACAGCAGGCGTGTCCCCCTCCGCCCCCGTCGGCGGCAGACGAAACGGAGTGGCAGTGGAAATCATCGGCAAGGGGTTCCTGTCGCGGCACCTGGAGGCGGCCTTCGGCGACCGCCACCCCGACACGACGGTCATCTGCGCCGGGGTCACCAGGACCACCAGCGCGGAGATCGCCGACTTCGACCGCGAGGCCGCTCTGGTGCACGAGACCGTGCGCCGCTGCAAGCGCACGGGCCGCACGCTGGTGTTCTTCTCCACCGCCTCGGACTCCATGTACGGGGCGGAGGGCTGCTCCGGCCACGAGGACGGGCCGGTCTACCCGATCTCCGCCTACGGCAGGCACAAGCTGTCCATGGAGGCGGTGCTGGCCAGTTCCGGGGCGGACTGGCTGGTGTTCCGGCTCAGCCACATCGTCGGCGAGGGCCAGCGCCCGCACCAGCTGATCCCCTCGCTGACCGCGCAGGTCCGCACCGGCCAGGTGACCCTGCACCGCAACGCCCACCGGGACCTGCTCGACGTGCGGCACATGGTCAAGGCGCTGGAGGGCGTGCTGGCCATCGGGGTGCGGCACCAGGTGATCAACGTGGCTTCCGGTGTGCTGGAACCGATCGAGCGCATCGTGGACGGCATCGAGCAGCGGCTGGGCGTGCGCGCCAGCCGCACCATGAAGGACGTCTACGTCACCACCACCAGGACCTCCACCGCGCGGCTGCGCATGCTGGTGCCGGAGTGGAACGAGATCGGCTTCGGCCCGGAGTACCTGCCCGGCCTGCTCGACCGCTACGTGGGCCCGGTCCGCGGCGAGGCCGAGTTCGTCGGCCAGGCGGCCCGCTCGCTGTAGGGTTTTACTTAGAACAGCCGGCACACGCCGCTGGTCAGGGCCCATTTCGCCGCATACTGCCAGGCATGGGTGACCCCACAGCGCAGGACCTCGGCGGCAGTGGCGACATCGCGATCGTCGGGCTGTCGTGCCGGTTGCCCGGCGCGGCCGACCCCGGCCGGTTCTGGGAGCTGCTCGCCAGTGGCGGGGACGCGGTCGGCCGTCCGCCGAAGCAGCGCTGGGGTGCCGAGTGGGGCGGGTTCCTGGACGAGGTGGACCGGTTCGACCCGGCCTTCTTCGGCATCTCACCGCGCGAGGCCGCCGCGATGGACCCCCAGCAGCGGCTCGCGCTGGAGCTGGCCTGGGAGGCCGTCGAGGACGCCCGCCTGCTGCCAGACGCCCTGCGGGGCAGCCACAGCGGCGTGTTCCTCGGCGCGATCTGGGGCGACTACGAGACGCTGACCCACCAGGCGGGCGCCCTTGGCCACCAGACCCTGGTCGGGGTGAACCGCGGTGTGATCGCCAACCGGGTCTCGCACGTGCTAGCACTGCACGGCCCGAGCCTGACCGTGGACACCGGGCAGTCCTCCTCGCTGGTGGCGGTGCACCTGGCCTGCGAGAGCCTGCGCCGGGGCGAGTCCGAACTGGCACTGGCCGGTGGCGTGAACCTGAGCCTGGCCCCGGAGAGCAACGCCGTGCTCAGCGAGTTCGGCGGGCTGTCCCCGGACGGCCGGTGCTTCACCTTCGACGAGCGCGCCAACGGGTTCGTGCGGGGTGAGGGCGGGGCCGTGGTGCTGCTCAAGCCGCTGGCCCGTGCGGTGGCCGACGGGGACCGGGTCTACTGCGTGATCCGTGGCAGCGCGGTCAACCACGACGGGGCCGACGAGGACCTGGTCGTGCCCAGTGTGCGGGCGCAGCGCGGGGTGCTCGCGGCGGCGTACCGCAAGGCCGGGGTGGACCCGGGCCAGGTGCAGTACGTGGAGCTGCACGGCACCGGCACCAAGGTCGGCGACCCGATCGAGGCCGCCGCACTGGGCGCGGTGCTGGGCAGGGGACGCACCGGATCGGCGCTGCGCGTGGGTTCGGCCAAGACCAACGTCGGCCACCTGGAGGCCGCGGCCGGTGCCGTCGGCCTCGTCAAGACCGCGCTGTCGGTGTTCCGCCGCCAGCTCGTGCCCAGCATCAACTTCGAGCGGCCCAACCCGCGCATCCCCCTGGACGAGCTGAACCTCCAGGTGCAGCAGGAGTTCGAGCCCTGGCCGGGCGAGGGGCCGCTGCTGGCGGGCGTCAGCTCCTTCGGCATCGGCGGCACGAACTGCCACGTGGTGCTGGGCGAGGGACCGGCGCCCAGCCAGGCAGCCGAGGCCGAGCCCGCGCTGGTGCCGTGGCTGATCTCCGGCCGCAGCCGCGAGGCGGTCCGCGCGCAGGCCGCCAAGCTCGTGTCCCATGTGGACGGTCTGAACCCGGTGGACGTCGGCCACTCGCTGGCGAGCTCGCGCAGCGCGTTCGAGCACCGGGCCGTGGTCGTCGGCACCGGCGAGGAGCTGCTGGCCGGTGCGCGGGCGCTGGCCGCAGGCGAACCGTGGAACCACCTGGCCGAGGGTGTGGCCGACGCGGGCGGCAAGGTGGTGTTCTCCTTCCCTGGACAGGGTTCGCACTGGATCGGCATGGCCGAGCAGCTGCTGGAGCAGTCCCCGGTCTTCGCGGCCAAGATGGCCGAGTGCGCGGCCGAGTGCGCCAGGTTCGTGGACTGGTCCCTGCTGGACGTGCTGCGCCAGGTGCCCGGTGCGCCCTCGCTGGAACGCATGGACGTGGTGCAGCCCGCGGCCTTCGCCGTGATGGTGTCCATGGCCGAGGTGTGGCGCACGCTCGGCGTGACCCCCGACGCCGTGGTGGGCCACTCGCAGGGTGAGGTGGCCGCGGCCCAGGTCGCGGGCGCACTGTCCCTTGAGGACGCTTTCCGGGTGATGGCCTTGCGGGGCAAGGCGATCCGTGACCAGCTCTCGGGCCAGGGCGGCATGGCGGCCGTGGCCTTGCCGGTGGAGCGGGTCGAGGAGCTGATCGCCCCCTGGACCGGCGCGCTGTCGATCGGCGCGGTGAACAGCCCGAGCTCCACGATCGTCTCGGGCAGTCCCGAGGACGTGGCGGCACTGGTGGAGCAGTGCACGGCGCAGGGCGTCCGGGCCAGGGTGGTCGTGATCGACTACGCCTCGCACTCCGCCAGGGTCGAGGTGATCCGCGAGCGGATGATCGCCGACCTGGCCTCGGTGACGCCGCGTCCCGGCCAGGTGCCGATGTTCTCCACCGTGACCGGCGACTGGATCGACCACAGCAAGCTCAACGGCGAGTACTGGTACAGCAACATCCGACACACGGTGCGCTTCCGCGACGCCGTGCGCGGGCTGGCCGAGACCGGGCACACGGTGTTCGTCGAGCTGGGCGCGCACTCGGTGCTGACCCTGGCCACGCAGGAGACCCTGGACGCCTGCGAGGTGGACAACCCGGTCGTCGTGGGCTCCACCCGGCGCGGGGACGGCGGCCTGGACCGGCTGCTGACCTCGGCCGCCGAACTGTACGTGCGCGGTGTGCCGGTGGACTGGTCGCAGTGCTTCGGGGACAAGGCGAAGCTGGTCGACCTGCCGACCTACGCCTTCCAGCGGCAGCGCTACTGGGTCGGCGAGTCGACCGAGCAGCAGGTCAGTCAGTCCATTGAGGACCCGACCGAGCTGGTGCGCGCGCACGTGGCCGCGGTGCTCGGCCTCAGCGACGCGTCCACGGTGCAGATGAAGCGCACGTTCAAGGACGCCGGTTACGACTCGGTCATGTCCGTGGAGCTGCGCAACAGGCTCAGCACCGCGACCGGTCTGCGGCTGCCCTCCGGACTGCTCTACAACTTCCCGACGCCAACCGAACTGGTCGCGCACCTACAGGACCAGTTGTCCGGTCAGCGCAACCTCGCCCGGCAGGTCGTGGCCGCGAAGGTCAGCGAGGAACCGATCGCCATCGTCGGCATGGCCTGCCGCTACCCCGGTGGGGTGCGCACGCCCGAGCAGCTGTGGCAGCTGCTCGCCGACGAGGTGGACGCGATCTCCGAGTTCCCCACCGACCGCGGCTGGGACCTGCGCGAGCTGTACCACCCGGATCCCGAGCACCAGGGCAGTTCCTACGCGCGCCACGGTGGTTTCCTGCACGACGCGGCCGAGTTCGACCCGGCCTTCTTCGGCATCTCCCCGCGCGAGGCCACCGCGATGGACCCGCAGCAGCGCCTGCTGCTGGAGGTCTCGTGGGAGGCGTTCGAGCGCGCGGGCATCGACCCGACCACCCTGCGCGGCAGCCAGAGCGGCGTGTTCGTCGGCGCCATGTCCCAGGACTACGGTCCCCAGCTGCACCAGGGCGCCGAGGGCTTCGACGGCTACCTGCTGACCGGCAACACCGCGAGCGTGGCCTCCGGGCGCCTGGCCTACACCCTGGGCCTGGAGGGTCCCGCGCTGACCGTGGACACGGCCTGCTCCTCCTCCCTGGTGGCACTGCACCTGGCGGTCCAGGCGCTGCGCAACGGGGAGTGCTCGCTGGCGCTGGCCGGTGGCGCGGCGGTCATGTCCTCGCCGGGCATCTTCGTGGAGTTCAGCCGCCAGCGTGGGCTGTCCCCGGACGGCCGGTGCAAGGCGTTCTCCGACAGCGCCGACGGCACGGGCTGGGCCGAGGGCGTGGGCATGCTGCTGGTGGAGCGGCTGTCCGACGCCCAGCGCAACGGCCACCGCGTGCTGGCCGTGGTGCGCGGGTCCGCGGTGAACCAGGACGGAGCCTCCAACGGGCTGACCGCCCCGAACGGCCCGTCCCAGGAACGCCTTATCCTGCAAGCACTCGCCAACGCCGGGCTGCGACCGTCCGATGTGGACGCCGTGGAGGCGCACGGCACCGGCACCACGCTCGGCGACCCGATCGAGGCGCACTCCGTGCTGGCCACCTACGGCCAGGACCGGGACAGGCCGCTGTGGCTGGGCTCGGCCAAGTCCAACATCGGGCACACCCAGGCCGCCGCCGGTGTCGCGGGCGTCATCAAGATGGTGCAGGCCATGCACCACGAGGTGCTGCCGAAGACCCTGCACGTCACCGAACCGTCCTCGCACGTGGACTGGTCGGCGGGCAAGGTGGAGCTGCTCACCTCCGCGCAGCCCTGGGACAGCGAGGTGCGTCGCGCGGGCGTGTCCTCGTTCGGCGTGAGCGGCACGAACGCCCACGTCATCATCGAGCAGGCGCCCGCGACCGAGCCCGAACCGGTCGGCGAGGACGCGGTGGTGCCGTGGCCGGTGACCGCCCGCAGCGCGGAAGCCGTGCAGGAGCAGGTTGATCGCCTGCGGAACGAGGTCAGCGGCCAGCGTTCGGTGGACGTGGGCTACTCGCTGGCCACGGGCCGTGCGGAGTTCGACCACCGCGCGGTGCTGATCGGTGACGTCCGCGTGGACGGAGTTGTCCTCCCGCAGGGCAAACGCGTGTTCGTCTTCCCCGGCCAGGGCTCGCAGTGGGTCGGCATGGCCGTGGACCTGCTCGGTTCCTCGCCTGCCTTCGCCTCGCGCATGGCCGAGTGCGCCGCCGCGCTGAGCGAGTTCGTCGACTGGGACCTGGTGTCCTCGCTGAGCGATCCCGCCGCGTTCGAGCGGGTCGACGTCGTGCAGCCCATGTCCTGGGCCGTGATGGTGTCGCTGGCCGAGGTGTGGCGCTCACACGGCATCACCCCGGACGCCGTTGTCGGCCACTCACAGGGTGAGATCGCCGCGGCCTGCGTGGCCGGCGCACTGTCCATTCAGGACGCCGCGCGCGTGGTTGCCCTGCGCAGCAAGGCGATCGCCGAGGTGCTGGCGGGTCGTGGCGGCATGGTGTCGGTGGCTCTTCCGCTGGCCGAGGTCGAGCCGCTGCTGGACGAGCGGATCAGCATCGCGGCGTTCAACGGCCCGTCCTCGATCGTCGTGGCCGGTGATCCGCAGGCCCTGGACGAGTTGGTGGCCTCCTGCGAGCGGGCTCGCCGCATCCCGGTGGACTACGCCTCGCACACCGCCCACGTGGAGCTGATCGCCGACCGGCTGGCCGAGGTGCTCGCCCCGATCAGCCCGCGCACCGCGGAAATCCCGTTCTTCAGCACGGTGACCGGGGACTGGATCGACACCGGGGCGCTGGACGCGGGCTACTGGTACACCAACCTGCGGCAGACCGTGCTGTTCGAGAAGGCCGTTCGTGGGCTGGCCGACAGCGGGCACACGACCTTCGTCGAGGTGTCCTCCCACTCGGTGCTGACCTCCGGCCTCCAGGACGTCGTGGACGGCACGGTCGTGGGCACCCTGCGGCGCAACGAGGGCACGCTGGTCCGGTTCTACACCTCGTTGGCCGAGCTGTACGTGCGCGGGGTGGAGCCGGACTGGTCCGCGATCTTCCCGGCCGACGCGCGCCGCGTCGACCTGCCGACCTACGCCTTCCAGCGGCAGCGCTACTGGTTGGAGGCGCCCAAGCCGCGCAGCGCCGCCGACCCGGTGGACGCCGCGTTCTGGGCGGCCGTGGAACGCGAGGACCTGGAGTCGCTGTCGGCCAGCCTGGCCGTGGAGCAGTCCGCGCTGGGCGAGGTGCTGCCCGCGCTGTCCACCTGGCGCAGGCTCCAGCGTGAGGAGTCCACTGTGGACTCGTGGCGCTACCGGATCACCTGGAAGCCGCTCAACTCCGCCCCCGGCAGGCTCTCCGGCACCTGGCTGGTCATCGCGCCGGAGGGCGCCGACACGAGCCTGCTGGAGGGCAGCGGGGCCGAGGTGCTGGTCAATGCCCCGTTGGACGGCCTGAACCCCGCCGGGGTGCTGTCCCTGCTGGAGTGCCCGTCGGAGACCGTCAAGCTGGTGCAGGACCTGGGCGCTGCGGGCATCGAGGCCCCGCTGTGGGTCGGCACGCGTGGCGCCGTGTCCACTGGGGACGCCGATCCGCTGACCAACCCGTTGGCGGCACAGCTGTGGGGCCTGGGCCGGGTCATCGCC
Source organism: Kutzneria viridogrisea DSM 43870 (assembly GCF_000525635.1). NCBI lineage: Bacteria > Bacillati > Actinomycetota > Actinomycetes > Pseudonocardiales > Pseudonocardiaceae > Kutzneria > Kutzneria viridogrisea. Next base: position 2,752,016 of record NZ_CP007155.1, on the reverse strand, counting down.
CTGGAGCACCCCAAGCGCTGGGGCGGCCTGGTCGACCTGCCCGAGCGGCTGGACGAGCGGGCCACCGCGCGGTTGTGGGCGGTGCTGGGCGGGATCGAGGACCAGGTCGCGTTGCGGGCCAGCGGCGCGTTCGGCCGCCGGATCGTGCACGCGCGGACCGAGGGCGCGCCGCCCGCACGCCGCTGGCAGCCCCGCGGCACGGTGCTGATCACCGGCGGGACCGGCGCGCTGGGCACGCACCTGGCCCGCTGGCTGGCCGGTCAGGGCGCCACGCACGTCGTGCTGACCAGTCGCAGCGGCCGGGCCGCGGACGGGCTGACCGCCGAACTGGCCGCGCAGGGCTGCGAACTGGTGGTCGCCGCGTGCGACGTCACCGACCGGGATTCCCTGGCAGCACTGGTGACGAGCCTGACCACGCAGGGCTCGGTGATCCGCACGGTGATCCACGCCGCGGGCATCTCCCCGCTCGCCCCGGTTGAAGGCCTGACCGCCGAGGAGATCGCCGAGGTCGCCGCGCCGAAGGTCACCGGCTCGCTGAATCTGGTCGAGGTGCTGGACGGCACCCAACTGGACGCGCTCGTGCTGTTCTCCTCGATCTCGGGGACCTGGGGCGTCGCCGACCACGCCGCCTACGCCATGGCCAACGCCTTCCTGGACGCCTTCGCCCAGCAGCAGCGGGATCGCGGGGTGCCCGCGCTGTCGGTGGCCTGGGGCCCATGGTCGGGCGGCGGCATGATCGCCGAGGAGTTGCAGGACGTGCTCCGGCGACGGGGCGTGCCGGTGATCGACCCCGAGCCCGCGATCGCCGGGCTGCGCCAGGCCCTGAACCACCAGGACACGTTCATCGCCGTGGCCGAGGTGGACTGGGAGCGGTTCGTGCCCACGTTCACCACGCTGCGGCCCAGCCCGCTGCTGGACGAACTGCCCGAGACCGCGCGGTTGTCGCAGGCCGAGGTCAAGGAGGAGACCGGTTCCTCCTTGCACGGCAAGCTGTCCGGCCTGCCCGCCGCGGAGGTCGACCGGGTGCTGGTGGAACTGGTCCGCGAGCACACCGCCAAGGTGCTCGGACACGCCGACCCGGCGCTGGTCGACACCGAGCGCGCGTTCAAGGACATCGGCTTCGACTCGCTGACCGCCGTGGACCTGCGCAACCGGCTCACCGAGGCCACCGGCCTGCGGCTGCCCAGCACGCTGGTGTTCGACCACCCCACGCCCGAGGCGCTGGCCGCCCACCTGCGCTCCGAGGTGCTCGGATCCGTTCAGGCGGTCAAGGACGACTCGGTGGTCGCGGCGTCCACAGAGGACCCGATCGCGATCGTGGCGATGGGCTGCCGACTGCCCGGCGGGGTGCGCTCCCCCGAGGACCTGTGGCGGATCGTGGCCGAGGGCGCCGACGTGATGTCCGGCATGCCCACCGACCGCGGCTGGGACCTCACCGGGATCTACGACCCGAACCCGGACGCCCCCGGCACGACCTACGTGCGCACCGGTGGCTTCCTGTACGACAGCGGGGAGTTCGACGCCGAACTGTTCGGCGTCTCACCGCGCGAGGCGCTGGCCACCGACCCGCAGCAGCGCCTGTTGCTGGAGACGGTCTGGGAGACCATCGAGCGGGCGGGCATCAACCCGCAGTCCCTGCGCGGCAGCCGGACCGGCGTGTTCGTCGGGCTGACCGAGCAGTACTACGGCGCCCCGAACCGGCGTTCCCCCGACGGGGACGAGGGCTACCTGGTCACCGGAGACGTGTCCAGCGTGGCCTCCGGCCGGATCGCCTACGTGCTCGGCCTGGAGGGCCCGGCCATCACCCTGGACACGGCCTGTTCGTCCACTTTGGTCGCACTGCACCTGGCCGCCCAGGCGGTGCGGCAGGGTGAGTGCGAGCTGGCGCTGGCCGGTGGCGCGATGGTCATGGCCACCCCCTCCCAGTTCCTCGGCTTCTCCCGCCAGCGCGGGCTCGCCCAGGACGGCCGCTGCAAGCCGTTCTCCTCGCGGGCGGACGGGTTCGCCCTGTCCGAGGGCGTCGGCGTGCTCATGGTGGAGCGGCTGTCCCAGGCCAGGCAGCACGGGCACCCGGTGCTGGCGGTGCTGCGCGGGTCGGCCGTCAACTCCGACGGGGCCAGCAACGGCCTGACCGCGCCGAGCGGTCCCGCCCAGCAGCGGGTGATCCGCCAGGCGCTGGCCAGCGCGGGCCTTCGACCGTCCGAAGTGGACGCCGTCGAGGCGCACGGCACCGGCACCACCCTGGGCGACCCGATCGAGGCGAACGCCCTGCTGGCCACCTACGGCCAGGACCGGGACGAGCCGCTGTGGATCGGCTCGGTCAAGTCCAACATCGGGCACACGCAGACCGTGTCCGGCATCTCCGGCGTGATCAAGATGGTGGAGGCCATGCGGCACGGGGTGCTGCCCCGCAGCCTGCACGCCGAGGCACCGACCGAGCACGTGGACTGGAGCACCGGCAAGGTCCGGCTACTGGACGAGAACCGGCCGTGGCCCGCCGAGGGCCGCCCGCGCCGCGCCGGGATCTCGGCGTTCGGCATCAGCGGCACCAACGCCCACGTCATCATCGAGCAGCCCGCCGAGCCCGAACCGGTGGAGCCCGCTGCCGCCACGGAAGGCTTCGTGCCGTGGGTCCTCAGTGGACACACACCCGAGGCGCTGCGGGACCAGGCCCATGCGCTGCGCGAGCACCTGCTCGCCAACCCGCAGCTGCGCCCGGCCGATGTGGCCCGCTCACTGGCCAGTACCCGCGCGAGCTTCGAGTACCGGGCCGTGGTGCTCGCCGAGGCGCTGAACACCGGCACGCAAGCGCTTGCGGCACTGGACAACTCCCCCAACGTGATCACCGGCTCGGCCCGAGCCGGACGCACGGCCTTCCTGTTCTCCGGGCAGGGTGCGCAGCGCGCGGGCATGGGCCGTGAACTGTACGAGGCGTTCCCGGTGTTCGCTGACGCGCTGGACGCGGTGCTGGCCCGGTTCGACCTGCCGCTGCGCGAGGTCATGTTCGGCGAGTCCGAACTGTTGAACCAGACCGAGTACACGCAGGCGGCCCTGTTCGCCATCGAGGTCGCGCTCTACCGGCTCGTCGAGTCCTGGGGCCTCACCCCGGACTACCTGATCGGACACTCGATCGGTGAACTCGCCGCCGCGCACGTCGCAGGCGTTCTGTCCCTTGAGGACGCGTGCAGGCTGGTTGCGGCTCGCGGTCGGTTGATGCAGGCGCTGCCGACTGGTGGCGCGATGATCGCGATCCAGGCCACCGAGGACGAGGTCCGTCCGCTGCTGACCGACCGGGTGTCGATCGCGGCGATCAACGGCCCGCGCTCGGTCGTGGTCTCCGGGGACGAGGACGCCGCGCAAGCGATTGCCGACCAGTTCGCCGACCGCAAGACCCGCAAGCTGACGGTCAGCCACGCGTTCCACTCCCCGCGCATGGACCCCATGCTGGCGGAGTTCAAGTCACTAGCTGACCAATTGACTTATTCACTTCCGATCATTCCCATCGTCGGCAACACCGAGGGCGACCCCACCACCCCCGAGTACTGGGTGCGCCACGTCCGCGAGGCCGTGCGTTTCCACGAAGGCATCACCAAGCTGCACGAGCTGGGGGTGAGCCGGTACCTGGAACTCGGCCCGAGCGGGGTGCTCACCGCGATGGCCCAGGACAGCCTGCCCGAGGGTGAGGCCGTACTGGTCCCCGCGCTGCGCAAGGACCGCGACGAGGTCTTCGCCATCACCAGTGCGGTGTCCACTTTGCACGTTCACGGTTTCTCCCCCGACTGGGAGCGGATCGTGCAGGGCGAGGTGGTCCCGCTGCCGACCTACGCGTTCCAGCACCAGCGCTACTGGCTCTACGACAAGGCCGGGTCGGCGCCGACCAGCAAGGTCGACGCCTGGCGGTACCGGATCCAGTGGAAGCCCGTCACGGCAGGCGGCAAGGCGCTGACCGGCAACTGGCTGGCGATCGTCCCCATGGGACACTCCGCGCTGGCCGATGCCCTGCGCGCACAGGGTTTGACCGTCACCGAGGACTGGACCAGCATCGCTGGCCACCACGACGGCATCCTGTCCTTCCTGTCGCTGGACGAGCTGCCCCACCCCGTGCACCCGTCGATGACCCGCGGCACCGCCGCCACCGTCGAACTGGTCAACGCCGGGCACAGCGCCCCGATCTGGTGCGTCACCAGCGGTGCCGTGTCCACCGGCCCAGAGGACCCGGTGACCAGCGCCGCGCAGGGCTCGACCTGGGGCCTGGGCGCGGTGCTCGGCCTGGACCACCCCGACCGCTGGGGCGGCCTGATCGACATCCCGGCGGACCACACCGACGACACGATCGCCCAGCTCGTCCGCGTGCTGGCCGACCCGGCCGGTGAGGACCAGCTCGCGATCCGCGCCTCGGGGACCTACGCGCGCCGCATGGTGCACGCACCGCGCCTGCGCGCCGGGAACGGCTGGCAGCCAAGGGGAACCGTGCTGGTCACCGGCGGAACGGGTGCGCTGGGCGGCCACGTGGCCCGCTGGGCGGCACGGCAGGGCGCCGAGCACCTGATCCTGACCAGCCGTCGCGGGCGGGAGGCCACGGGCGCCGCGGAGCTGGAGTCGGAGCTGATCGAGCTGGGCGCACGGGTGACGATCGCGGCCTGCGACACGGGTGATCGCGAGGCGCTGGCGAAGCTGCTCGCCGCCGAGGAGGTCGACGCCGTGGTGCACACCGCGGGCGTCGCGCAGGAGGAGATGCCGCTGTCCAGGATGAGCCTGGCGGAGTTCGCCGAGTTCGGGCGGGCCAAGCGTGGCGGCGCGATGTACCTGGACGAGTTGCTGGCCGACCGCGAGTTGGACGCCTTCGTGGTGTTCTCCTCGGTGTCGGCGGTCTGGGGTAACGGCGGGTCCTCCGCCTACGCCAGCGCCAACGGTTTCCTGGACGGGCTGGCGTTCCAGCGCCGGGCCAGGGGCAGGACGGCCACCTCGGTCGTGTGGGGTGCCTGGGGTGGCGGCGGCATGGTCGACCCGGCCACCGAGGACAAGCACCGGCGGCACGGCGTTCCGGTGATGGACCCCGAGCTGGCGATCAGCGCGCTGCAACAGGCCGTTGAGGACGACGAGACCCAGCTGATCGTGGCCGATGTGGTGTGGGAGACCTTCGCCCCCGCGCTGAGCTTCGCGCGGCCGCGCCCGCTGCTGCACGACCTGCCCGAGTTGCAGGAGGAGCCCGCGACCGAGGTTCCCCAGCAGGGCAACGACCTCGTGCAGCGGCTGCTCGGCATGAGCGAGGAGGACCAGCTGCACACGCTGACCGAACTCGTGCACGCCGAGACCGCGCACGTGTTGGGGCACAGCGGGACCAGCTCGGTGCGCGGCGGCAAGGCGTTCAAGGAGCTGGGTTTCGACTCGCTGACCGGTGTCGAGCTGCGCAACAGGCTCAACGCCGCCACCGGGTGCACGATCAGCTCCACGGCGGTGTTCGACCACCCGACGCCCAAGGCGCTGGCCGCGCACCTGCGCGAGGAACTGCTCGCCGGTGCCGTGCCGGAGCTGGACGTGTTGGGCGAACTGGACAAGCTGGAGCGCGCGCTGGCCAACTCCGCCCCGGACGGGGAGCTGCGCGCCAAGATCGGCGGGCGGTTGCAGGCCCTGCTGTCCCAGTTCGGCGGCGGCAGCCCTGCCGTCACCGATGAGGACCTGGACCTGGAGCTGGCCAGCGACGAGGAGATGTTCGACCTGATCGAGAAGGAACTAGGAGGGCTGGACTGAGTTCAGCTCCTCCAGGGCCACGCCGGTGGTGCGTGGCCCGAGCACTGCCACGTCCAGGGCCAGCAGCACCATCGCGCCAGCGATCAGCGCGAACAACAGGCCGCTGTCCTGGGCCAGCGGCAGCAGCACGAAGGGCATCAACCCCGTTGCCAGCCTGGACAACGAGTAGATGCCGCTGACCGCCGTGCCGCGCACCGCGGTCGGGAAGATCTCCGCCTGGTAGATGTGGAACGCGTTGGAGAACACGTTGCTGACCGCGGTGTAGCCGAAGCCCAGCAGCACGATCCAGGTGGTGCTCGTGGCGGAGCCGAAGGCGATGCCGAACGCCGCCATGCCCAGTGCCGAGCCGATCACCAGGTGCTTGCGCTCGATCCGCTCCACGATCGGCACCGACAGGGCCGAGCCGATCGGGTAGCCCAGGAAGGTCACCGCGCTGAACAGCAGGGACTGCACGACCGGATAGCCCTTGGCCACCAGCACCAGCGGCACCAGCGTGCCGAACCCGTAGTAGCCAACGGGTTGCAGCACCTGGAGCACCACCATCATGATCGTGCGCCGCCGGTAGGGCGGGCGCAGCAGCACACCGAGACCGCCGTCCTGCCTGGTGTCCACTGTGGCCGGTTCGACTGGATCGGGCAGCGGGGTCCCGGCCTGCGCCTCGAAGCGCCGCACGATGGCCTCCGCCTCCTCGGTGCGGCCCACGGCCTCCAGCCACCTCGGCGACTCGGGCAGCCCCGCACGCAGCGCGAAGACCAGCACCGAACCCAGTGCTCCCAGCACGAACATCCAGCGCCAGCCCTCGATGCCCAGCGGCGCGATCGGCACCAGCCACTGCCCCAGGAAGCCCACCGCCGGGAAACCGAGGAAGCCGAAGGTGTAGGCCAGCGCGGTGTACCGCCCCCGGTCGCGCGCCGGGAGCAGGTCACCGAGATAGGTGTCCGCCAGTGCCGGTTCCGCCCCGATGCCGAACCCGGCGCACAGCCGGGCCAGCACCAGCACCACCGGGTCGAAGCTGAACGCGCCCACCAGCGAGAACACCGAGTAGACCGCCGTGCTGAGCAGGAAGGCCCGCCTGCGGCCCAGCCGGTCCGCCATCCGCCCGAGGGTCAGCGCGCCCACGAACATGCCCAGGAAGGCCGAGGACAGCACCAGGGCCTGCGCCGGTTTGCCCAGGTGGAACTGCGCGCCGAGCACGCCCCCGAGCACACCGGCCAGGAATATCTCGTAGAAGTCGAAGAACAGCCCGCACCCGACCGCCACCGTCGCCAACCGGTGCCCACGGGTGATCGGCAGGCGATTCATCCGCGCCGCAACCGTCACGGGCTGAGACTACGGGTGCTGGCCGCTGTTCTCGCGGCGGCACTCGCCGCCGAGGCCCACCCCGCGCAGCACCGCGTTCGCCACCTCCCGTGGGAACTCCGGCCCCAGTTCCCGGTGCCCGAACAGCGCCCGGAACACGATCGGCGCCGCGAACAGGTCCAGGACGAGGTCCACGTCGAGGCCGGGACGCAACTCTGCGCGCCGCCAGCCCTGCTCCAGGGTCACGATGCACGCCGCCCGCCGTGGTTCCCACACCACGTCGAGGAAGCTCTTGCGCAGTTCCGGGTCATCGGCGAGGTCGGCCACGAGTGCCGGGAGCACGCGGGCGAACGCCGGGTCGGCCATGCCGTCCTGGAGCGCTTGGATGTGCTCGACGAGGTCGCAGTGCGTGCAGCCGGTGTCGACCTCGACGACCCCGATCCGGTCGTTGGCCATGGCTTCGATGACCAGGTGCCGCTGGCTCCGCCACCGGCGGCGGATCGCGGGCTTGGTGGTGCCCGCCCGCTGGGCGATGGCCTCCATGGTCAGCGCCGAGTAGCCCACTTCCCGCAGGAGTTCGGTCACGGCGGACAGCACGGCCTGGTCGATCCGCTCGTCCCGTGGGCGGGCCACCGCTGTCCTCCCTTGAATCGCACCGAAGAGTGCGAGCAGCCTACCGGGGGTGCAGGACGACCTTGCCGAACGGCTTTCCCTCCGCGACGCGCTCGAGCGCGGCACCGGCCTCGGCGAGCGGCAGGCTCTGGTCGACCACGGACACGAGCCTGCCCTCCGCCAGCAACCCCATGATCCGCTCCCAGGACTGGCGGCGTTCCCGCGCACTGACCGCGGTCAGGCTGAAGGCGAACAGCGTCGGTGACTTGTGGAAGTCCTCCAACAGCGACAGCAGGGCCTGCGGGTCGGGAATGCCCGCGGCGCCGCCGCACAGGACGTAGCGCCCGTTGGGCCGCAGCAGCCGGAGGTGCTTGCCCAGCGCCGGACCGGCGATCGGGTCCACCACGAGGTCGTACGTCTCGCCCTCCGGCGAACCGGTGCGGTTGCGGTCGACGACGTGCGTGGCGCCCAGCGCGCGCAAGCGCTCGCCGCGAGCCTCGGAGGAGGTCATGACGGTGACCTCGGCTCCGTGGGCGCGGGCGATCTGGGTGGCGAGCACACCGATCCCGCCACCGGCACCGAGGACGAGCACGCGGTCTCCGGCGCGCACCCCCGCGCGGTGCAGCCCGAGCTCCGCCACGATCGCGTTCAGGCCCAGCCCGACCACCTCGGCCGCGTCGAGCTCGTCCGGGGCCGGGAAGACCGCGTCCGCCTCGGCGAGGACCTGCTCGGCGAAACCCCCGAAGTCCGGCATCACGGCCAGCACCCGATTCCCGACCAGCCCCGTGGGTGTGCCCGGCCCGACCGCGGCCACCCGGCCGACGACCTCCGCGCCCGGTACCGCGCCCGCGCCGAGCGTGGTGCGGTACTGGCCCCGCTGGGCCATGACGTCCAGGTAGCCCACGCCGACGGCGTCGACCTCGATGCGCACCTGACCAGCCGCGGGAACCGGTTCCGGCGCGTCCACAACGGCCAGTTCCTCGGGCGAGCTGACGACCATCGTCCGCACGACAACCTCCCATATCGTTCCAATCCGGAACGGAACGATATGGGAGGCGCCGTGGTCCGTCAACTCGACGGGGTGATCATCGGTAGCGCGAAGCCAGTTCGGGGCTCTGGGCGCCGAACGCCGCCAGATCGGCTTGGAACACCGCGTCGAGCAGGCTGGCGTCCTCGACACCTGGGGCGCAGACGACCTCGCCCAGTTCCAGGCCGCGCAGACCGGCGGTGACCACCTCGTCAGCGGACATACGGGGCACCGCGCTCAGGTCGAGGCCCTGGCGCTCGTGGAACTCGGTGGCGACCACGCCGGGGCACAGCACCTGGACCTTGATCCCGGTACCGACCAACTCCGCGTGCAGGGCCTGGGACATCGCGACGAGGTGGGCCAGGGTCCCGGCGTAGACCGCCCGCCGGGGCATCAGCGTGTGCGGGGCGGGGCCGCTGAAGGCGATCATCCCGGCCACGTTGACGATCGAGCCCTCGCCGCGGGCGAGCATGCCCGGCACGGCGGCGCGGGTCAGCATGGTGGGGGCGAGGACCTTCACCGTGACCAGCTCGCGCGCCTTGTCGGCGAGCAACTCGGAGAGCGGCATGTAGTGCGACACCCCGGCGTTGTTGACGAGTAGGGTCAGCGGCCGGGTGGCGCAGACCTCGGCGACCGCGTCCACGCCCTCGGCGGTGGACAGGTCCGCGGTCAGGGGCTGGACCTCGACCTGGGGCAGCGAGGCGGCGAGCGCGTCGAGCCGGTCCTTGCGGCGGCCGACGGCAACCAGGTCGTAGCCCTGGGCGGCGAGGCGGCGGGCGAAGGCCATGCCGATGCCGGAGGAGGCCCCGGTGACGAGTGCGAGCTTGGTCATCGTCGGTTTTCCCTTCAGAGCGAGGGGTTGAGCTGGCGGACATGGCGGCGCTGTCCTGCCACGAGCCTTGTCGAGTCCGATGTGGACAACAAGTCGACGGATCTTCCTGGGACTGGCGGTACCAGGAAGATCCGTGCGCCCCGGTGCACACTGGGGGCATGGCCAAGGCGGAGTTCGGTGCGGCGGTGCGCCGCTGGCGCGACCGGGTTTCGCCCGAGGCTGCCGGGCTGGCCGTCGGCGGGCAGCGGCGTGCGGCGGGGCTGCGCCGCGAGGAGCTGGCACTGCTGGCCGGGATCTCGGCCGACTACGTGACCCGCCTGGAGCAGGGGCGCGCGACCAGTCCTTCGGCGCAGGTCGTGGCGGGGCTGGCCAGGGCGCTGCGGCTGTCGGGCGCCGAGCGGGCGCACCTGTTCGAGCTGGCAGGTCTCGTGGCGCCGGGCCCGGAGGTGGTGCCCACGCACATCACGCCGAGCGTGCACCGGCTGCTGGACCGGCTGACCGGGACGCCCGTGGCCGTCTACGACGCGACCTGGACCCTGCTGCTCGCCAACCCGCAGTACGCGGCGCTGATGGGCGATCCGTCGGGGTGGCGGGGCTTCGAGCGCAACGGGGTGTGGCGCAGCTTCCTCGGCCCGGGGAGCAGGGTGCGCCTCACCCCGGAGTCACGGCGCGCGTTGCAGGCGGGGCAGGTCGCCGACCTGCGCGCGGCCGCGGCCAGGTACCCGGCGGACCCAGGACTGCGAGGGCTGGTGGCGCAGCTGCGCGAGAACAGCCCGCTGTTCGCCGAGCTGTGGGACTCCGGGGAGGTCAGCCGGCACGTGGCGGCGCGCAAGACCATCGACCACCCGGAGGTCGGCGCGCTGACCCTGGACTGCGACATCCTCACCGTGGCGAACAGCGACCTGCGCATCATGGTCTACACGGCCGAGCCGGGTACCGAGGACGCCGAACGCCTCGCGCTGGTCTCGGTGATCGGCATCCAGTCGCTCACCGGGTAGCGGGTCGTCCACTGACACCAGCGGGACCCCGCGGCCTGCGCCGGTTCCGCCCAGTCGGCAGGCGATTCGTCCGCGCCGCGACCGTTGTGCTCGTGAGACTGCGGTCTCAACTGTGTCCGTTTCCAGGCGATGCGGGCCGACACCCCACCGAGTGGCCAGGGGACTTGGTCCCTGACAGTGAGGTGCGCTCGTCACTGCCGGGTGCGGCGCACACCGGGCACCGTGGGCCGTGAGCGGCAAGTCGGGGCCGCCGTCCACGCCGCGTCGGCCTGGGCCGCGACTGACGACGAGCACAGGAGGCCCCATGCGTGACCCCATGTGTGACACCGTGCACCAGGAGCTGATCGGGATGTTGCAACTGGTCGAGGCCGCGATGGGCCGGGCGACCACCGCTCTGCTGGCTCCGGACCCGGAACTGGCCGAGCAGGTGATCACCGACGACGCGGTGGTGGACGCGCTGCGACAGGAGATCGACGAGCGGGTGCTGGCGGCGCTGGCCACCCAGCACCCGGTGGCCGCCGACCTGAGAAACCTGGTCGCGACGCTGCGGATGTGCGTGGAACTGGAACGCATGGGCGACCTCGCCAGGCACGTGGCCGAGACGGCGCTGCGGGGCGGGGACCTGCCCGTGGTCCCACCGGGGTTGCAGGGCATAGTGCGGCAGATGAGCGCGGTGGCCCAGCACCTGGTCAGCGAGGTGCGCGACTGCGTGGGCTACCCCGGTGGGCACAGCGAGCGGCTGCTCGACCACGACGACGACGAGATGGACCACCTGCGGCTGGAGCTGGACACCGCACTGCTGCGCGCCAACCCCGGCACACGATCGATCATGGACGTCTCACTGGTCGGCAGGTACTACGAGCGGTACGCCGACCACGCGGTGGCCGTGGCCAGACAGGTCGACTTCCTCGCCGGGGTCACCCGGTGAGGTGCCGGGAGCGGCCCCGCTCGGGCGTCCCCGTGGCCTGCGTGGGCAGTTCAGGTGCCGTCCTGCTCGCCCTGCGCCTGCGCTGACGGGTGAGGGCGACGAGTTGCCCGCGCAGCGCGGTCCGCACCCGCTCGGTCGCGTCGCCCACCGAGGCGCCCGCGGCGAAGGCCAGCAGTTGCGTGCCGCCCACTTGCAGCACCGCGTGCGCGACGATCGCACCCTTGGCCCGAGCCCGCCCGGTCGGCACGGAGAACCAGACCGTGGCCCAGATGATCGGGTGTTGTGTGTAGCGGGCGAGCCCACCGATCCGCTCGCGCACTTGCGCTGCCACCTCATCCGGGGCCAAGTCGTGCAGTTCCACCCCGATCTCGGGGACCTGCTTCGCCCTGTCCGCTCGCATGCTCACTCCTGTCGTCGAAGTGGTGGTGAGCCCGGTTCCGCCCCGCCATCCTCACCGCGTGCCCCAGCGGCCCCCCAGGGTCGGCGGGTTCCACGCGACAGGGTCTTTCGCCCCTGCCCGGCGGGCGCGAGGCGGGCCGCAGGACTCGGCCGCGGCGGGTCTTTCGACTCTGCCTGACCAATCCCGCCAGCTGTGGCATGGAGGAACGCGCACGACGGCGGAGCCGAGCGAACGGGGAACCCATGATCAGCAAACCGATCGTCGTCGGCCACGACGGCTCCGAGTCGGCCGCACGGGCGACCGGGTGGGCGGCGAGGGAGGCCACCCGCAGGGGGACCGACCTGGTGGTCGTGCGGGCCTGTCCGCCGCCGCAGGCGGACGTGCCGCACCTGGTGCCGCTGCCCAAGTCCTTCGACCAGGCGCTGGTGGCCCAGTGCCGGGCCGAGCTGAAGGCCGCGGGCGAGGCGGTGACCGGCGTCGAGGTGACCACCGTGTTCACCCGCCTGACGCCGGTGCGCACCCTGGTGGAGCAGTCGGCCACCGCCCAGCTCCTCGTGCTGGGATCACGGGGCACCGGCGGCGTCACCGGCATGGTCGTCGGCTCGACGGCGATGGCGTTGGCGGCACACGGCAGGTGCCCGGTCGCCGTGGTGCGCTCCGGCACACCGACCGACGGGCCGGTGGTGCTCGGCGTGCACGAGTCGACCAGCGAGGAGGCGATCGAGTTCGCCTTCGACGCGGCGCGCAGCAGGGACGTGCCGCTGCTGGCCGTGCACACCTGGCGGAACAGGGTCGTGGTGATCGGGACCGACACCGACGCGATGGTGGCGGCGGGGCGCGAACTGCTCGGCAGACGGCTGAACGGCTGGCAGGACAAGTACCCGCAGGTGGCCGTCCAGCGGTTGCTCGTCAACGATCGGCCGGGCCACGCGCTGGTCGAGCAGTCCAAGCACGCCCGGCTCCTCGTGGTCGGCTCGCGCGGGCGGAACACCCTGACCGGGGCGCTGCTCGGGTCCACCTGCCACGCCCTGGTGCACCACGCCGAATGCCCGGTGGTCATCGCCAGGAACTTCGGGTGACAGTCGCTTGTGGACTGTCCAAACAAGTCTTCAGACCGCAGTAGCAGTACACGCCTTGGCGCGCGGCACGCGGTGGGCGCGATCGGGAGCGGAGAACGGCCCAGTGCCAAGGGACTTTGTGCCGTGTCGGCGGACCGGGTCCACCACCCATCGTGGAGCCGAGGAGGACACCGCGGAGGGCGGCCGTCCCACCCCGCAGAACACGAGGAGTCGTCCAGTGAGGGCCCAGGACGTGATGAGCAGCCCGGTTGTGGTGCTGCGCCAGGACCTACCGGTCAAACAGGCCGCCGCCGTGCTCGCGGACAAGGGTTTCACCTCCGCGCCGGTGGTCGACGAGGACGGGCGTCTGATCGGCATGGTCACCGAGGCCGACGTGCTGCGCGACCGGGTCCCGGTGGACCCACGTTCCCGGATCTGGGGCGCGGTCACCAAGCAGGCCCAGCCCGCCGCGACCGTCGGGGAGGTGATGAGCACCCCGGCGGTGGCCATTCCCCCGGGCACCGACTGCTCGGCGATCGCCCGCATGATGCTGGACGACCACGTGCGCAGCATGCCCGTGGTGGACGGCGCCGAGGTCGTCGGCATCGTCACCCGCCGCGACCTGCTCCGCGTGATCGCCAGGGAGGACGCCGTGATCCGCAGCGCGGTCTGCTCCCGGCTGGCCGACTACGGCGGTGCGGACCGCTGGACCGTGACCGTCCAGGACGGGGTCGTGCACATCATCGATGATCTGGACGACGACACCGACCGGCACGTCGCCCAGATCATCGCGGAGGCGGTGCTCGGCGTGGTCAGGGTCGAGGTCGCCAGCCGAACCTCGCGATCAACGCCGTGAGCGTGTTCCCGGGTCACGATCAGTCAGCATGGAGCGCGGTTCAGATCCCCTCGATCCGGCCCCCGGAGAACGGGGTGCGTCCGCCGGTCAGCCGGTCGCCGATGCCGATGCCGCCCCAGAACCCGCGCGGAATGGTCCGCTCGGTGATCGGCCGCACCGACAGGCGCTGGCCCAGTTCCTCGGTGCGCCGCACCACTTCCGGGTCGAACCGGTCCTCGATCACCTGCGGGATGGCCGCCATCACGGCGTCCCAGGCCTGCTCCTGCGGCACCCCCGACTCGCGTGCCCGCGCGAGCGCCTGCTGCCAGGTGGAACCGACCCGCTTGCCCTTGATCCGGTCCTCCAGCGGGGTGTTCACCGTGTCCCCGGCCAGGTAGTCCGGGCCGTGGAACAGGGGCCGCCGCACCACCTCGTCCACCGGCACACCCAGTCCCAGCACCGCGTGCAGACACTGGAGGGTGGCGCAGTGCAGGCCCGCTCCGATGCTGCTGGAGGCCAGCACCGGACGGCCCCCGCGCAGGACGATCGCCGGGTTCGCCGGGAACGGCACGTGCTGCCCCGGCCCGAGACCGGCCAGGACCTGCTGCTGGAACGAGGCCGCGTCGGGGATGGACACGCCCCCGGCGAACAGGCCGGTACAGCCCCACAGACTGGTGTTGATCGAGTGGCACGCGGCGGCCACGTTGCCCTCGGCGTCCACCGCGAGCACGAAGTCCGAGTGGCTGCCCGGGCGCGTGCTCTGCCGTGAGATGCCGATCAGCTCGTACAGGGCCTGCGGGTCGGTGAGCGGATCGCCCACGCCCTCGGCCGCGCGCAACGCCTGCACCAGGGACTTGCTCCCGGTGTGCACCTCGTGCCCGTGGAACCGCGCGCGCAGCGGTTCGGACCAGACCGGCTCATAGGTGTCCAAATCGGACAGAGTGGCCTTGCCGCCCGCCGCGCGCACCACGTCCACGAACTCACGCGCCCACGGGCCCCGGTACATCCAGTCGGCGCCCTCGGCCGCCACGCCCCGCAGCGTCTCGGCCAGCTCTGGCTGGCGGAACAGCTCGCCGCGCTTGGCCCGGAACGACTCGGGCAGCACGTCAGCGCGCATCGCGAACTGCCGCTCACGCACCAAGCCGACCGGAAACCCCTGCTCCGCAACGTGGATCGCGGGCTGGAACAGGTCCGGCCACGGCAGCACGCCGAACCTCTCGTGGGCCGCCGCCACCCCGGCCATGAAGCCCGGCACCAGGGCCGTGCGCCCGCTGGGCTCCGGCGCCCTGGGGATGCTCGCCGGGTCGTCCTCCACCGCGAAGGTGGCGAAACCCGCGCTGAGCGAGTCGGTCCGGCCCGCCTGGCAGTGCACCATGACGAACACGCCCGCGTAACTGACCCATGAGCCCGCCGCCAGTGCGATCTGCGCCAGCGAGGTGGCGATCACCGCGTCCACGGCACTGCCGCCGGCCTCCAGCGCCCTGCGCCCCGCCAACTGCGCGAACGGCCCGGTCGAACCCAGCACCATCGCACGCTTGCCGGTGCCCGACGCCCCTTCGGTGTCGCTGGCGTCGATCCCGTCGGACAGGTAACGCCGCACCTCGTCAGCGGCCCAGGTCTTCGGATCCACCCCAGCAGGCTACGCCCCCGCGAGTCCCGCCCAGGCGACCGCGAATCCCGCCCTGGAGCACACGAGTCCCGCTCCGGGGAGCGGGAATCCCGCCCACCGGTCCGCGAATCCCGCCCAGGTAACGACGAGTCCCGCCCTGGAGCACGCGAATCCCGCCCACACCAGGACAAATCCCGCCCAGACAAACGGCAAGCCCCGCCCACCGGCGACCGGTGGGCGGGACTCAGCAGCCGGTGGACGGGACTCGGGCGCCGGAGAGCGGGACTCGCGGGGTGGGGGTCAGTCCACGTTCAGCTTCATCATGCGGAAGGCGGGCCAGGTGTCGGCCCAGGTGGTGCGCAGGCCGGTGGCCACCCAGATCGGCTTGCCCTCGTCGCCGGGGTCGCCGGTGCCGACGTCCGGCACGGTGCCGACCTGCTGCACCGAGGTGAAGTAGCGCTGGAGCATCTCCTGCTTGTAGCCGACGAACACCACGTTGCGCGCCGACTCGGGCGGGGCGCCGAAGTACCAGTAGCCCTGGGCCCCGCTGTAGGAGCGCGGCACCCCGCGCTGTGGGCCGTACCGGTCCACGGCGCCGGCCAGGCCGTGCGAGACGGGCATGATCACGGTGTGCTCGCGGGTGGCGGCTGGCAGCTGCTCGTAGACGTCGATCACGGCGTTGGCCTGCGCGGGCATCGGCGAGGTCGCGTCGGCGAAGCTGCTCTGCACCACCAGCGCGGCGCCCACCACGTAGATCGGCACGGCGGCCCAGCGCCAGATCGAGTGGCCTGAGGAATCGCGGCGGTGCTGCAACGCGGTGACACCGGCCGCCCAGCACACCGCGTAGATCCCGGCCAGGTAGTAGACCTGACCGCCGGTGACCAGGAAGAACGCGGTGGTGGCCAGCACGGCCCAGCCCAGGAACCGGTACTGGACCAGCTTGGCGGAGCTGAGCAGGCTCCACAGGCCGTACAGCAGCAGCAGCGCCCCGCCGACCCCGGCGGAGAGCAGGGTCACCGGCAGCAGCTCGAACCGCCCGCCGCCCGCGTAGAGGTGGGAGATCGAGGAGGCGATCTCGAACTGCGGCCAGCCGTGCTGGGCCTGCCACCACAGGGTGGGCCCGTTGACGGCCACGGCCACGATCGCGCCGATCCACAGCGCCGGGCGGGTCACCAGGTTGCGCGGGCCGAAGACCAGCGCGGCCGCGGCGATGGCCAGCCACCAGATCGGGATCAGGAACTTGACCTGTAGGGCGAACGCGGTGACCAGGGCCGCGCCGAACAGGGCCCAGCCCCCTCGGGTGCGGACCCAGCGGACCACCAGCCAGGCAACCAGCGCCCAGCAGGGCGGGTCGATGGTCGAGGTGGCCAGCAGGTGGCCGGACTGCACGAACTGAAAGGAGGTGGCCACGGTCAGCGCCGCGAGCACCTGCGCCCTGGTGCGACCGCCCATCTCACGGCTGATCGCGGCGGTGGCGAACACCGCGACCAGGGTCGCCGCGATGGCGGGCAGCCGCATGCCCAGAAGCGAGTCGCCGAACAGCGCGTCCATGGCGCGGGCCAGCATCGGCAGCATCGGCGGCTGGTCGGGGTAGCCCCAGGCGGGGTAGTTCTTGCCCGCGGACAGGAAGTACAGCTCGTCCCCGGACAGGCCCCAGCGACCCGCGGTGAGCAGCAACAACACCGCCACACCGCCGGCGACCAGGGACACCGGTCCCCAGGCGTAGTGCGGCACCGACACGGTGCGTGCACGGCGCTGGTCTGGCGGAGCGGACGCGCCACCAGAGGACGGCGGCGAGATGAGTACTTCCTGCGATCCCATGATGGCGGCTCCACGGTCGGGTACTACTCAACAATGCTTTGGGAGTACCCGGATGCGCTTCCGCCCAACGTCCACCACGGAGGTCCGCGGGTGGAGATCACCATCGACCTTGGTCTGCACTTGGTCGAGTGAGAGAGACCTCACTCGAGAGTAGGTTTACCGCCCCGCCGTGACGCTGCGTGACACCACGACGGGACGGTCCCGGTCAGGGGTAGCTGACCAGGTTCACCACGCTGTTGCCGGAGTTGGACGGTCCCGCGGTGTTGTTGATGACGTGGCTGATCGTTCCGGTGCCGCCCAGGGACACCGTGACCATGTCATGGAAGCGCACGCCGGAGGTGTTGGGCACCTCGAACGCCCTGGCCGCGACCACGCTCGGGTTGCTGCTGAAGTAGCAGTAGCTGCCCAGGCCCCACGCCTCGTGGCTGGTCACCGAGTTGGCCACCTTGTAGGCGGCGTAGCCCTGCGTGCCGCCGTTCATCCAGGCGCCCTGGTTCGGCGGGTCGTAGGGCATCTCGTTCTGGAAGAAGTAGGTGCGCCCGCCGTTGCCGTTCCAGATCACCTGGTACTGCTGGTAGTGCTCGACGAACAGGCCGTACATCGTCACGTTGTCGCCGTTGACGATCAGCCCGTTGGCGGCCGTGTTGGTGCCCCAGCCGACCCCGTCACCGTGATCGGCCCGCCACAGCCACATGTGGTCGCCGATCACGTTGTTGCTGTTGATCGCCAGGCTCTGCGTGGCCCTGCCGACCCCGGCCCCGCCGATCCGGAAGAACACGTCGTGCAGGGAGGTGGGGTTGGCGGAGTGGTCCGCGGTCGAGCCCGGGGCGCCGACCTGCATCAGCAGCGGGGAGTTGGTCTGGCCCGCGTCCAGCAGCAGCCCGGCCACCTTGACCCCGTCCACGTCGGCGACGCTGATCGGGGTGGAGCCGTTGTCCGGGGTCAGCGTGGCCAGCCCCAGCCCGAGCAGCACGGTGTTCGGGCGGGTGACCCGGATCGTGTCGGTCAGGTGGTAGATGCCGGGGGTGAACAGCAGGTTCTGCCCCGCGTCCAGAGCCGCGTTGATCTTGGCAGCGGAGTCGCCCGGCTTGGCGATGGAGAACTGGCTGATCGGGATCGAACTGCCGGCCGCCTGGCCGTTGGTCCAGGTGGTGCCGCTGGCGTTGCTGTGCGGCGCGGGCACGAACACGTTGTAGGCGCCCGCGTTGTCCACGTACAGGAACGGCTTCTCGCGCACGACCGGGGCCTGGCCCACCGTGGTGTAGGGCGGGTTCGGGAAGCTGTTGCCCGGCGCGCCGTTCACCCCCACGAACACCATGTTCCAGTTCGAGCCGTTCCAGCTGCCCAGCTGCGAGTT
Source organism: Kutzneria viridogrisea DSM 43870 (assembly GCF_000525635.1). Taxonomy (NCBI): domain Bacteria; kingdom Bacillati; phylum Actinomycetota; class Actinomycetes; order Pseudonocardiales; family Pseudonocardiaceae; genus Kutzneria; species Kutzneria viridogrisea. Next base: position 2,733,489 of record NZ_CP007155.1, on the reverse strand, counting down.
GCGGGTGAGCCACTGCTGCTGGGAGCCCGAGCGCACCTGGCCGTCCACCTTGGTGTCGGCCATGAAGCCACCACTGGACCAGCCGCCGTCGTCCAGTTGCAGCGAGCCGCGCACGTGCATCCTGCGGTACGGGGCCGCCTGGGAGACCGCCCACCGGTCACTGCCCGAGCTCGGCGTGACCGACAGGTTCTCCGCGGCACGCCAGAAGTTCTGCGTCGCGTTGCCGCCGAACCAGTCGGCCTCCGCGTGCACCGCACCGTTGATCGTCACGTTGTCCGGGGAAGCCCCCAGGCCCAGCACCTGCGTGTAGAAGCCCACGTTCACGTCGTTGCTGTACGTGCCGGGCTTGAACATCACCGCGTACCGGTTGGTACCGAACTGGTTGCGCTCCTGGGCGGCGAACACCGAGTTCAGCCTGCTCTGGATCGCCGAGGAGGACATGGACGGGTCGAAGACGAACACGTTCGGCCCGAAGTCGGGCGTGCCCGCCGGCGGTGGCGGCTGGTCGCCGACCTGCTTGAGCGTGAAGGACTGGGCCGAGGTGCCGTTGCAGGCGTACTGCTGCAACTGCACGGCCTCGGCCGTCGAGGCACTGGGCACGTCCAGGCACTTGCCGCTGTTGCGGTTGACGAAGTGGAACGAGCCGCCGCCCTCGTCCACCGGCTGCCACTGCTGGTTCGCGCCACCGGCGTAGTTCCACAGCTGGGTCAGCCCGCCGTCGGCCTTGGACACGTCGGTGACGTCCCACACCTGGTTGACGTCGTTGCCGTTGCCCACGCGCACGTAGCCGTCGCTGGTGGCCGGGAACCGCCACTGCTGGGCCACCGAGTTGTTGCAGCTGTACTGCTGCACGACCGTGCCGTTCGCGGTGGCCGCGCCGCGGGCGTCCACGCACTTGCCGCTGCTGTTGCTGACCACCGTGAACCAACTGGTCGGCGAGATCGCGGCGGCGGCGCTGGGCGCGGTCACCAGGGCCGCGCCGGTCAGCGCCAACCCGGTGACCGAAGCCGCCACCACGGCGCGTTTTCCTCGTCCTGCAACCACAAGACCCTCCTCGCTGCACTGGGGGATGCCCCGTGGCGGCGGGGTGGGCGACCGTTGGCCGGAATGTAACGACGGTCACAACACCCTGTCAATACACGACTAAAAATAAGTCGTGAACAGTCTCGAGCTGCGGGCGGCGCCCATGTCAGGAAGGTGCCGTATGAGACATCTGATGTCTCATACGGCACTTTCCTGACGCCCCGCGGCGGGTCAGCGCTTCGAGCGGGCCGTGCTCACCAGGGTGATCAGCGCGATGACGGCCATGACCGCGGCGAACAGGTAGAACGTGGCGGACAGCCCGATCTGGGTGGACACCACACCGGCACCGATCACCGGCAGGGAGATGGCCAGGTAGGCGATGACGAAGTACGTGGCCAGCACCTGACCGCGCTTGTCGGCGGGCGCCGCCTGGGTGACCAGCCGGGTGCCACCCATGAACGCCAGGCCGAAGCCGACACCGGTCACGGCGTCACCGAGCAGGAACAGCACGGCACTGGTGAACAGCACCGAGCAGGCGACGAGGGCCATGCCGGTGATCAGCGCGACGCAGCCGAGCACGGAGGCCGTGCGGGCGGGGAGCTTGGTGCAGGCGAGCTGGGACAGCCCGCCGACGCCCTGCACGGTGAGGATGACCAACCCGGCGACCAGGTGGTTGTTGATGTGCAACAACTCCTTGGCCAGGTTGCCGCCCAGTCCGAGGTACAGCCCGCCGACCGACCAGGCGGCCAGCACGCCGAGGCAGCCGAGCACGAACTGCCCGCGCATCGAGGCGGGGATGTGGATGCGCTGGGGCCGCAGCAGGGTGCCGACCCGGATCGGCGCACGCACCGGCACCGTCTCGGGCACCTTGGCGGCGATCACCGCGAGCAGCACCAGCCCGATGGCCATGAGCACCAGGTACGGGGTCTGCAACGGGAACGGCGCCCACTGGGCCAGCGCACCGGCGAGCACCGCCCCGCAGGCGATGCCCATGGAGGTGGAGGTGCTGTTGACCAGTGCGGCGATCCGGGCGTCCCGCCTGGGGTGCAGTTCGGTGAGCGCGGCACCGGCGGCACCGGTGAACACGCCGGTGGCCAGGCCCTGCACCAGCCGCGCCACGCACAGCCAGGCGGTGCTGTCGGCGAACAGGAACACCACGAGGCTGCCGAGCAGGGCGAGCACACTGCCCAGCAGCACGGGGCGGCGGCCGATCCGGTCGGACAGCCCGCCCGCGAACAGCAGGGTGATCACCACACCGCCCGCGTAGAGCGCGTAGATCACGGTGAGCATGGCGGCGGAGAAGTGCCAGCGCGCCTGGTAGTCCACGTAGAGCGGGGAGGGCGTGCCGCTGGCGGCCAGCGCGAGCGCGGTTGCGGCGGTCACCACCCAGAAGGCGAAGGGGGAACGGGGCTGCCCGGCCACGGGCGCGGCGGACTCGGGCGCGGTCAGTGTCGCGGGCGCTTGCGGGGCCATGGGCATTCCTTCAAGTGGTCGCCGATTCGCCGTCGAGGCTAGGTCGCAAATGGGGACGTGTCGAAGTCCTCAGCCGCTATGACAGCCATAGGTGCTAAGCTATGTGCGCTGTTCGGCGCGCTGATCTGGGGGAATTAATGGAGGACCTGGACGGTCTGGAAATACGGCACCTGAGATATTTCCTCACGGTGGCCAGGTCCGGCAAGATCTCGGCGGCCTCGCAGGAGCTGAACATCGCCCAGCCCAGCCTGAGCCAGCTCATCCAGCGACTGGAGAAACGGCTGGGTATCACCCTGTTCGCGCGCAACGCCAGGGGCGTGGAGCTGACCACGGGCGGGGAGGTGTTCCGGCGCGGGGTGGAGCGGATACTGGAGGAGTTGGAGTCGGTGCTCGCCGAGGCCGGTTCGGCCGCGCGGGTGGTGCGGGCCGGTGTGTGCGCGGGCGTTGTCCCGGCATTGTTGACCGATATCGAGAATGCGGTGACCGGGCCGCGGGAATCAATAGTATTCCGCTCGGAGAGTTCCAGCAGGCAGGTGGAACTGCTGCGCTCCGGTGAACTGGACTTCGGAATCGTCCGGCTGCCGGTCGAGGAGGAGGACGTGGAGGTCGCCACGGTCAGCGAGCAGGAGCTGGGTGTGGTGACGCACACCGAACACCCGCTGGCCGCACGCGCCGAGCTGAGCTGGGCCGACCTGGCGGGCCAGCGGCTGCTGTGGTTCGACCAGCGCCGCGCCCCCGGTTACGCCAAGGGCCTGCTCGCCGAACTGGCCGACCGCGGCTGGCAGCCCCGGCTGCACACCGTGGACAGCGACCGGCACGCGCTGTTCACGCATACCCTGCGCTCGGTGCCCGGTCTGGTCGCGCTGCGCCCGGCGACCAGCGTCGGCGCCGATCCGCACCTGGTCTGGCACCGCATCGCCGACGGGGACGCGCCCCGTGAGCGGTTCGGCCTCGCGGCGCTGCGCGGCGGGGCGCACGCCGCGGCTGTGAGACGGATCGCGGCGAAACCCCGTTGATCCCGGGCCCGGTCCGCCTACACTGAGCCCGGTTCTCCGAATGGGCGTCCCCCCTGCGTCCAGCTCGAACCCGTGTTGCACACGCGTTGACGAGCGACCATGCCCAGGGGGGACAGATGGAATTCCGGGTTCTCGGCCCGGTTGAGGCTCGCGTGAACGGCGCACTGGTGCCGTTGGGCGGACCGAAACCACGCACGTTAGTCGCACTGCTCGCCTGCTCACTCGGCCGTGCGGTGCCGGTCGAGCGGGTCATCGAGGCGCTGTGGGGGCTCGACGCCCCCGAACGCGCCAGGGCCTCGCTGCACACCTATGTCTCGGCCCTGCGCCGCAGCCTGTCGGCGGCCGCGGGCGAGGAGGTGCTCCTGCGCACCCCCGGCGGGTACCGGCTGGCCGCCGCGAGCACGCAGGTCGACCTCGGCGTGTTCGGGTCCCGTGCCGCCGAGGGACGCCGGGCGATCCAGGAGGGCCGGTTCGAGCAGGCGGCACACCTGCTGGACGAGGCCCTGGCCCAGTGCCGGGGCACCGTGTTGAGCGGCACCGAGGGCGACTGGGCGGAGGCCGAGCGGGACCGGCTCACCGAGGAGCGCCTCGGCGTGCTGGAGGACCGGTTCGAGGTGGCGATCACCCTGGGCCGGGGCCCCGCACTGGCGGGCGAGCTGTCCGCGCTGGTCAAGGAGTACCCGCTGCGGGAACGGTTGCGCGGGCACCTGATGACGGCGCTGTGCCTGGCCGGCAGACAGGCGGACGCGTTGACCTCCTTCCAGGAGGGCAGACAGGTGCTGGCCCGGGAACTCGGGGTGGACCCCGGGCCAGCACTGCGGGCCATCCACGAGAAGGTGCTGCGCGGCCAGATCGCCGCTGCCCCGCCCTCGGCGCCCGCACCCCCCGCTCCCCCGAAACTCGTTGCCCCGCAACAGCTCCCGCCCGACATCGCCGACTTCACCGGCCGCACCGAGGAGGTCGGCCTGGTGCGCGAGCGCCTGGACGCGGCCGGGGGCGGTGCGGCCCTGCGGGTGTGCGCGATCTCCGGCAAGCCCGGCTCGGGCAAGAGCACGTTGGCCGTGCACGTGGCGCACGGGCTGCGCGAGCGGTTCGCGGCCGGGCAGCTCTACGCGAACCTGCGCGGGGTGCACCAGGCCCCCACCGACCCGTCCGAGGTGCTCGTCCGGTTCCTGCGCTCGCTCGGGGTCGCCGACACCGCGATGCCCGCCGACCTGGATTCGCGGGTGGAGCTGTACCGGACGCTGCTCGCCGACCGGCGGGTGCTGGTGGTGCTGGACGACGCCACCGACGAGCGGCAGGTCCGCCCGCTGCTGCCCGGCGGGGCGCCCTGCGCGGTGCTGATCACCAGCCGGACCCGGCTCACCGCGCTGGAGGGGGCCGACCAGGTGGACCTGCACGTGCTGCCGGAGGAGGAGGCGGTGGGCCTGTTGCGGCGGGTGGTCGGCGCGGACCGGGCCGCTCGCGAGCCGGACCGGGCGAGCGAACTCGTGCGGCTGTGCGGGTACCTGCCGCTGGCGGTACGCATCGCGGGGGCCCGGCTGGCGGCTCGGCCCACCTGGCCGCTGGCCAACCTGGTGCGGCGGCTGCGGGTGCAGCAACGGGTGCTGCACGAGTTGTCGATCGGCGACCTGGCGGTGCGGGGCAGTCTCGCGCTGAGCTACGCCGGGCTGGCCGAGCAGGAGCGCACGGCCCTGCGCAGGCTGGGTTGGCTGGGCGGACTGGACTTCGGGGCCTGGCTGGTGGGCGCCCTGCTGGACGTGCCGCTGGCGCTGGCCGAGGACGTGGTGGAGGCGCTGGCCGACGCGCAGTTGGTGGACACCGTCGGGGTGGACGGGTCCGGTGCGGCGCGCTACCGGTTGCACGACCTGACCCGGGCCTTCGCCCATGAGCGGGCGGAGCAGGAGGAGCAGCGGTCCGTGGCGGTGGCCGCGGTGGACCGGGTGGCGCGGTGCTGGCTCACGCTTGTCGAACGGGCCGCCGCACGGGTGCACGAACGAGGCAAGCCGGTGGGCGTGGCGGAGGAGCACTGCGAGTACCTGCCGGAGCGAACGGTCTCGGTGCTGCTGCGCGATCCGGCGGCCTGGCTGGAGTCCGAACAGGCGAGTCTGGTGGACATGGTCGAGCGCGCCTGCCAACTGGACCTGACAGCGGTGGCGGTGCGGCTCACCGTCGCACTGTCGGCCTCGACTTTCTCCGTGCACAACCAGTTCAACCTCTGGTGGCACACGCACCGCGTGGCGCTGGAGTGCGCGCGCCGGGCGGGTGACCGGTCCGGTGAGGCGCAGCTGCTGAGCGGGCTGGGCTGGTTGCGGTCCGAACAGGACTGGCACGAGGAGGCCGTGGACTACTACGAGCAGGCACTCGCGCTGCACGTGGAGATCGGCGACCTGGACGGGCAGGTGCGCAGCCGGTTGGCGCTGAGCATGGTCCAGCGCGAGTGCGGGGCACTCGCCGCAGCACTGTCCACTGTAGACGCCGCAGTGCCGCTGATCGTGCCGGGCACCGAGCTGGCCGCCAGGGCGGGCCACAGCAGGGGCATGGTGTTGACCGAACTCGGCGACCTGGACGGGGCTGTTGCGGCCTGCACCGAGGCGGCGCGCATCTACCGCGAGCTCGGCGAAACCCAGGCCGAGGCACTGGTCCTGCGGTCGCTGAGCATCGCGCACCGCGCGGCGGGCCGCTACGGGGAAGCGGCCGAGAACGTGGAACGGGCGCTGGAGTTGTTGCGCGCCTTCGGCGATCCGACCATGTTGCCCTACGCCATCCAGGCGCTGGCCAAGGTGCGGATCCGGCAGGGGTTGGGCGCCACGGTCCGCGAGCAGCTGCGCGAGGCGCTGGCCCTGCGCAACGAGATGCAGGACGGGTTCGGTCAGGCGCTGGTGCTGCGCACGCTCGGTGAGCTGGAACTGGCCGAGGGCAGGCTCACCGAGTCACTGTCCTATCTGGAGCGTTCCCTGGAGTGGTGGGGCGCCCTGGACATCCCGCTGTGGCACGGTCGCAGTCTCCGTGATCTGGCAACGGTTCTGGAGGCTCTGGGCAGGCACGCGGAGGCGGACTCGGCGTGGGCGGCGGCGCTGGCGGTCTTCCAGCGGTTCGGCAGCAGGGAGGCGGGCGAGCCGAGGCGGCGGCCCGCGCTCACCAGGATCTGAGCAGCAGGTCGGCCCCGGCCGGGTGGCCGGGGCCGACCGCTGTGGTCAGCTGCTCGCCAGGCTGCCGTTCAGCGAGGTCCACGGCGAGTAGCCGTCCGACCCCGGGGACTGCCAGCTGGCGGTGACGTCGCCGAGGGCGCCGCGGGCGAACAACGCCCGAGCACCGGAAGGACCGGCCACCGTGATGTCACCGGTCACCTTGCCGCCCAGCGAGGTCCACGGCGAGTAGCCATCGGAGCCCGGGGACTGCCAGCTTGCCACCACATCACCGTTGGCACCACGGGCATACAGCACCCGCGCACCCGCGTCACCCAGGACGACGATGTCGCCCGTCACCTTGCCGCCCAACGAGGTCCACGGCGAGTACCCGTCAGACCCCGGGGACTGCCAACTCGCCACCACATCACCATTCGCGCCACGGGCGAACAGGGTCCGGGCACCGGCAGGGCCGGTCACCGTGATGTTGCTCGTTACGCTGCCACCCAAGGAAACCCACGGCGAGTAGCCATCCGAACCAGGAGACTGCCAACTCGCCACGACGTCACCGTTCACGCCACGGGCGTAGAGCACCCGCGAACCCGCGTCACCAACCACCGTGACATCGCTGGACACGTTGCCACCCAACGAGGTCCACGGCGAGTACCCGTCCGAACCAGGAGACTGCCAACTCGCCACGACGTCACCGTTCACGCCACGGGCGAACAGCGTGCGAGCACCGGCAGCACCGGTCACCGTGATGTTGCCCGTTACGTTGCCGCCCAACGTGGCCCACGGCGAGTAGCCGTCAGACCCCGGGGACTGCCAGCTCGCCACCACATCACCAGCCGAGCCGCGTGCGTAGAGCACCCGCGAACCCACGTCGCCAACAACGGTGATGTCGCTGGACACGTTGCCACCCAACGAGGTCCAAGGCGAGTAGTCACCGCCGCTGTTGATCTGCCAGCTCGCGATCACGTCACCCCGGGAGCCGCGGGCGAACATCGCGCGGGAGCCGCCGTCACCGGTCACCGTCACGTGCACCGGCGCGGTCGTGCCCTGGGCCAGGACCGCGTTGACGATGGTCTGCGCGTCCTCGGCGTTGGGCTGGTAGCGGTCCGGGTAGGCGGAGCGCTCCACGCCTTGGGCGACCTCGCCGACGGGCTTGGTCTGCCAGGAGTTGTTGGGGTAGGTGCGGGACATCGTGGTGAGGAACCAGTTGGTCTCGTACCAGAGGTCGGTGCGCTGGGCGAAGTTGCCCTTGTCCGCGAGCATCTGGAACAGGCCCACGCTCGTCGCATCGCCCCCGTTGAGGTTGAGGATGCTGGTCTCCACGATGGTCGCGGCGACCTCGATCACCGCGGCACGGCTGTTGTACCCGGCGTTGAGCGTACTGTTCACGATCGCTCTGGCGCAGGAGGCCTGTTCGGCGGACAGCCCGCCGGACATCTTGGCGTGCAGCCTGCCACGCAACGAGTTGGCCAGCGCGCCGTCCTGGGCCGTCGGGCCACCGGCGTGGCACGCGGTGTAGCCGATGTCAGCCAGGGCACGCTGGTGCTGGGCGTAGGCGCTGTCCTGGCTGGCTGCGCTGGGTGCGGCGGCGGCGACCCCGTTCAGGCCCACCACCCCGGCCAGGGCCAGACCGGCCGCCACGGCACCGCGGAACTTGGCATTTCCTTGCGTAGACACAGTTGTCCCCTCTGTGGATCCGGAATTGCTTGCTGTGGAGCGGATCAGCCCGCGAGGCTGCCGCCGAGACTGGTCCAGGGCGAGTAGTCACCAGCACCGTTGATCTGCCAACTGGCGGTGACGTCGCCGTTGCCACCGCGCGCGAACAACGCCCGCGAACCAGCCGCGCCCGTCACCGTGACATCGCCGGTCACCCTGCCGCCCAACGACACCCAAGCCGAGTAGCCGTCCGAACCAGGCGACTGCCAGCTCGCCACCACATCACCGTTCACGCCACGGGCGAACAGCGTGCGAGCACCGGCAGCACCGGTCACCGTGATGTTGCCCGTTACGTTGCCACCCAGCGACACCCACGGCGAGTACCCGTCCGAGCCCGGAGACTGCCAGCTCGCCACTACATCACCGTTCACGCCACGGGCGTACAGCACCCGCGAACCCGCATCTCCAACTACCGTGATGTCACTGGACACGTTGCCACCCAAGGACGTCCACGGCGAATAGCCATCCGACCCCGGAGACTGCCAACTCGCCACCACGTCACCGCCCGAGCCGCGGGCGAACAGCGCCCGCGAACCAGCAGCACCGGTCACCGCGATGTTGCCCGTCACACTGCCACCCAACGACACCCACGGCGAATAGCCGTCAGACCCCGGGGACTGCCAACTCGCCACCACATCACCAGCCGAGCCGCGTGCGTAGAGCACCCGTGAACCCGCATCTCCAACTACCGTGATGTCACTGGACACGTTGCCACCCAAGGACGTCCACGGCGAATAGCCATCCGACCCCGGAGACTGCCAACTCGCCACCACGTCACCGCCCGAGCCGCGGGCGAACAGCGCCCGCGAACCAGCAGCACCGGTCACCGCGATGTTGCCCGTCACACTGCCGCCCAGCGTGGCCCACGGCGAGTAGCCGTCCGAACCCGGAGACTGCCAGCTCGCGATGACGTCCCCGGCGGAGCCACGGGCGTACATCACCCGCGAGCCGCTGTCGCCGACCACCGTCACGTGCGCACCGGAGTCGTCGATGATTCGGTTGTACCGCTTGGGAGCGAAGGAGTTCGCGTAGTTGGCCGGCCAGGTGCGCTGTTCGGCGTTGTGCCCGTAGTCGTACTCCTCCATCACCACCGGCTGGGTGTGCGCGGAGTCGCTCCAGCGCAGGAACAGCGCCACGTGCTGCTGGGTGGAGTCGTGCCGGAACAACACGTCCCCGGCCTTGAGGTCGGACCGGGCGACGTCGTGCATGACCTCACCGAGGTTGCCGGTCCAACGGGAACCGCTCAGGTGCCAGGCCATCGACACGTAACCCGAGCAGTCCTGCCGGTAGGTGCCGTACTGGTTGGTGTACGAGCTGGTCTGGCTGTAGGGGACGTGCTGGTCGATCCAGGACTGCGCGCGGGTGATCACCTCGCTCCGGCTGATCGGGCCGTCCGCGGTGGAGTTGGCCACGGCGGGTCTGGCCACGGCCGCGGCGGCGGGAGGTGCGGTGGCCAGGCTCATGCCGCCAAGGGACACGGCGGCGACGCCGGCGGTGGCCACCGCGGCGATGAGACGGGCGAGCGGGCGCGGAGCTGTGGTCTGCACGGTGCTGCCTTCCGGGAGAGGAGCTCTGTTGACCGGGCAAGGCTGTGTCCGCGCTATCAAGGAAAACTCAAAACCGAGGTCAGCGGCCGTTCCCACGAGACGCCGAGGCCCGCCCCGCGTGATGGCGCGGGGCGGGCCTCGGGGCGTGCTGGTGCTACTTGGCGGCCTTGGCGGCGCGCGCGGTCAGGGTCTCCCCCGCGATGCCCCAGTTGTCCTTGGCGGTCTCCTCGATGGTCACCCAGACCGACTCGGGCTTGCCGCCGGTGGCGCGCACGTACGCCTCGGTCAGCTCACGCACGATGGCGGCCTTCTGCTCGGTGGTCTGCCCGGTCGGCTGGTTGACGTGGATCAGCGGCACAACTACTCCCCTGTGATCGATTCCTGGTTTGTCTCAGAGTTGGTCAAAGAGCCAGCAGAAGGCTCGGGTCACCCGCGGTGACCTTGGCGACCTGGTCCGCGGTCAGCCCGGCCTCGGCGAACCAGCGGCCGGACAGTTCCAGCCACTCGGCCACGTCGGGCTGGTCGGGCTGGCCGAGGTCGGAGCTGTGCACCACGCGCGGGTGGGCGTGCAGCACCTGGCTGAACCTCGGTCCGTCGTGGTGGCCGAGCAACCTGGTCAGCGCGGTCAGCTCCACGTACACCTGGGGCACCCCGGACAGCTGGGCCAGGTCCCGGTCGGTCAGCCCGCACATCGGGTGCGTGGGGTGGGTCAGCAGCACGCGGTCCAGCCCCAGCGCCACGACTTCGTCCACGACTCGAAGGATGTCCTCGCGGAGCGCGTGCCCGGTGGCGAGGACCACCGGCAGGTCCCGGGCCGCACGCAGCACCTCGACCACCTCGGGCAGCAGCCTGCCCTCGGCGCTGATCGGGGTGCCGCGCAGCCCGGGTACGTCCAGCAGCGGGTGGAACGGCACCCGGTTCAGCTTCGAGGCGTGCGCCCCGCCGACCAGTGTCGGCAGGTACACCACGAGCCGGGCGGGTCCGTCGTCCCCGTGCTGGTAGACCGCGCGTTCCACGGTGCGCGTCTCCAGCCCGCCGCCCACGTGGTTCAACGTCACCGAGCCGGACACGGGCAGGCCCTCCTGGCGGGCCTCCCACGCGGCCGAGGCGGTGGACCCGAGGTGGCTCTTCACCACCACCCAGCCGCCCAGCTCGGCGTAGCGGCGCCCGGTGGCCAGCACCGAGCGCCGCCGCCGGTACAGGTCCGCGCCCGCGTGGTGGTGCAGGTCCACGAACCGGCCCAGTGGCTCAGGCACTGGCAGCGGCCTTGTCCTGCCACGGGGTGGCGTACCCGAACTCGGCGCGCGCCTCGTCCAGCCTGCGCCCCTGGGCCACGGCCTGGGCGATGCGCCGCTCGGTGGCCTCCACCCGCTCCGCGCGCTCGGCCACCTCCTCGGCGTGCTCCGCGGGCACGACGATCACGCCGCTGTCGTCGGCGAGCACGATGTCACCGGGCCGCACACGGGTGCCGTGCACGTCCACGGTGGCGCCGACCTCGCTCAGCTCCACCCGGTTCTTGCCGCTGACCATCGTGATCCCGGTGCTGAACAGCGGGTAGCCCGCCGCGCGGATCTCGGCCAGGTCGCGGGCCGACCCGTGCAGCACGGTGCCACGCACCCCGCGAGCCCTGGCCACCGCGGTCAGCAGCGAGCCCCAGTTGGTGCAACTGGTGTTGCCCCCGTTGTCCACCACGACCACCGAGCCCTCGGGCACGTCGTCGAGGTAGTTGGCGGCGTTGCGGAACTTCGGGCCGTCCCCGCGCACCGGGCCGTAGGTGACGGTGTAGGCGGTGCCGCAGGCCCTGCTGCCGGGCACCCGCGCCGCGATGCCGGGCAGCACCCCGGTGATGCCCAGGCTGTCCAAGGCATCCGAGACCGCTGCCGTGTCCAAAGCGGACAGTCGCGCGACGAGATCACTCATCGCCGCACCTCGCTGGCGCTCGGCGCAGCGCTTCGCGCTGACCCTGTGCTCAATGATTCGCTCGCAAGCTCGCTCATTGGCTTCTCCCCCTCGTTGAGTGCGCGTGCGGCGCTCCAGGCGAAGAAGGCGGCGGCGTTGTCGGCCACCTCCGGCCCGCGCTTGGGCACCGAGAGCTGGTAGGTGCTGGTACGTCCGCCGCTGGTGACCTCGGCGGTCAGCGCGAGCGTGCCGGAGAACTCCGTAGGTCCGCCCGACCACTCGGCGCCGCCAGTGATGGACAGCTCCGGGCCGGTCCCGGTGTCGCCGACCCCGCTGAGGAACTCCTTCTCCGCGAAGTCCAAGTCCACAGTGGACAGCGTGAACGGTCCACCGGCGGCCAGTTCCGCGAAGGCGTCACGGCCGTCCCTGCTGACCGTGTGCGGGCCGAGCACCCGCTCCAGCCCCTCGGGCAGCGGCGCGGACCCGGCGGGCCTGCTCACCGTGACGTCCACGTACGGATAGCTCCACAGGTAGGAAACCCTTGCCTGGTCGCCGATCGGGGCCAGTACGGCGTCCACGTCGGCCGCGATGTCCCCCTCGATCACACCGAGCAGCCGCCACCGGCTGGACTCCGACCGGGTCGCGCCGGGCAGCGCGGCCACCGCGTTCTCCGCCATCGGCAGGCACTCCTTGGGCGGCCCGGGAAGCATCAGCACGGTGGTGCCGGACACCTCCACGCGGGCACCCCAGGCCGTGCCGTTGGCGTTGGGCAGTAGTTCGGCGCCCACCGGGAACTGGGCCTGGCGCCGGTTGTCCTCGTGCACGGGCAGGTTGAACGACTCCAGCCGCGCGCACACGGCCTGCCAGGCCTGCTCGCTGAACTCCAGCGGCAGCCCGCAGGCCGCCGCGACCCCGTCACGGGTCACGTCGTCGGAGGTGGGGCCCAGGCCACCGAGCACCGCGACGACCTCGTCCACGCCGATGCGCGCGCGGACCGCGTCCTGGATGTCGGCCAGCGTGTCGCCCACGGTGGCCCGGCTGCGCACCTGGTACCCGGCCTGGTCGAGCAGCTTGCTGACCGCCGTGCTGTTGGTGTCGGCGATCGCCCCGCTGAGCAGTTCGTCGCCAACGGCGATCACCGTGGCCTGGCGGACCTCCACCGTGCCCGACAACGCCTTCTCCACCGCGGCGGCGGCCACCGGCGTGGTCGCGGTGCCGCCGAGGTCGTAGGTCACCGCGCGGCGGGCACGGGCCACGGCACGCACCGCGGAACGGATCTGCTCGGCGGGCGCGGGCAGGTCCAGGTGCCGCAGCAACTGGCTCGCGGTCAGGAACAGGGCCATCGGATTGGCCTTCTGCCGACCGGCCATGCTCGGCGCGCTGCCGTGCACCGGTTCGAAGTAGCTGCCGTGCTCACCGATGTTGCCGCTGGGCGCGAGCCCGAGCCCGCCCATGACCCCGGCGCCGAGGTCGGACAGGATGTCGCCGAACATGTTCTCGGCCACGATCACGCCGAACCGCTCCGGCCTGCGCACCATCCACAGCGCCAGCGCGTCCACGTTGAGGATCTCGGTCTCGATCTCCGGGTACTCCTGGGAGATCAGCTCCAGCCTGCCACGCAGGTGGTTGCTGCTCTCCCGCAGCACGTTGGGCTTGTCGGCCAGGCTCAGCAGCCGGTACCCGTTCTGCCTGGCGTGCTCGAAACCGAAGCGCAGCAAGCGGTCGATGCCGAACTGGGTCTGCAGCCGCAGCGTGGCGCTGGTCAGCTCCGGACCGGTGGCGGCGGCGTTGGGGTGGTCCTTGACCACGTCCCACAGTGCCGGGCCCAGTCCGTGGAAGTCCAGGCCCGCGTAGAGGCCCTCGGTATTCTCCCGGATCACCGAGAAGGCGAACCGGTCCGCGTGCACATCGGCCACGGGGCGCACGTTGGCGTACAGCGAGAGCTTCTGCCGCAGCTGCACCACCGGCGAGACGTAGCGCAGGCCGGTACCGCGCAGGTGCTCGGCCAGCTCCGCCTCGGCCTCGCGCAGCGGCTTGCTCGTGATCGCGCCGAGCAGGCAGGTGTCCGTCTCGGCGAGAAGGTCCCAAGTGGACTGTGGGACGGCGTTGCCCGTTTCACACCAACTGGTCCAGCCGACCTCGCCGAACCGGAACTCCAGCGGCAGGCCCATCCGGTCCAGCACCGGCAGCACCGCCGAGACCACCTCGGGTCCGATGCCGTCCCCTGGCAGCACCGCAACGCTCTTCATGGGGTCAGGTTCTCCTTTGCGAACCGGGTGAGGTGATCGGTGACGAACTCGGGGCGGTCGCTGTGCGGGCGCATACCCGCGCCGGGCACCTCGACCACCTCGTGGTGGGCCGCCGCCGCGAGGTGCGCGGTGGTCACCAACCGGGAGCGTTCGCCGACCAGGTGCATCAGCGGCCCCTCATAGGACAGCACCTGCTCGGTGAGGTCGACCTCCAGCAGCAGCCGCATGCCACCGGCGATGCGGCGGCACGCCTGCTCATCGGCCGGAACCGGTTGGTGCACAGGCGGTTCGACGCCCTCGGCCGTGACCAGCTCGCCCAGCACCGCGAGTGATCGCGACAGCTCACCTCCGGCGGCCAGATCGGCCACAGTGGACAGTCGCTCCGCGAGCACGCGGTCGGCCCGGGTGGGCGCGGACACCAGCACGGTGGCCGGTGGCCTCAGGTCGGGCAGCAGCGCCTGGGCCACCGCCCCGCCCAGCGCGTTGCCCACCAGTAGGTCCACTTCGGACATACGGGGCAGCCAGCTCCGTGCGAGCTGGCTCACCTCGGTCATGGAATCCTCAAGCAGGGCAAGGGTGTCCACCACGGTGACGCGGCAGCCAAACGCCTCCAGCGCGCCGGTCACCGTGGCGAAGAAGCGTCCCTCGTCCCACTGCGGCAGCACCGGCGCGAACACCAGTGCGTGCGGACGTGAGTCGGTCATCCCGCTGCGGCACCGGCCAGCGCCCGCGCGGCGTGCACGGACTGCCGGTGGTCGGAGTGCGCGATGCTGCCGCGCTCCTCCACCGACAGGTCGAAGTGCCCCAGCACCAGGTCGGGCAGCGGCAGCGAGGGCGCCGACTCGGGCACGCTGCGGCCGAGCAGGTCCGCCAGGTGCAGCATGGTGCCCAGGTCGTAGCGGTCGCCGCCGATCCGGTCCAGGTAGGCGATCCACTGCTCGGCCACCAGGTTGCCGGGGCCCTTGCCCATGCCCAGCACCGAGGAGTCCATCCACGTGGCGCCCGCGTCCACCGCGGCCATCGCGTTGGACATGGCCAGGCCCAGGTTGTTGTGCGCGTGCAGGCCGACCTCGCCGGGCACCACCGACTTCACCAGCGTGGCGAGCCGGGCGGTGTGCGCGGGCAGCAGGCTGCCGTTCGAGTCGGCCAGGTACACCACGTCGGTGCCCGCGTCGGCCGCGGCGGCGGCCACCTCGACCACCTTGCGCGCGGGCAGTTGCGAGACGCGGGTCAGGTTCACGCACACCGTGAAGCCGACCTCCTTGGCCTGCCGCACGGTGTCCAGCGCGGGGCCCGGGTCACCGGCGGGCACGCAGACCCGCACCAGCCGGGCGCCCGCGCGGTGCATCGCGGGCAGGTCCCCGGCGTCGATGTTGCGCGGGTGCAGGATCAGGCCCACGTGCTCCGGGCCGATCTCCTCGGCGATCGCGGCGATGTAGGAGTCATCGCCCCGACCGGTCAGCCCCAGGTCCGCAACCGGCTTGAACGAACCCTTGCGATAGGCGATCTCCACCCAGTCGAACCCGGCCGCCACGCTCAACCGCGCGTGGGTGCGGGCGTAATCCAGGTCGAACTCGAATCTGTTGCGGTAGCCACCGTCACGTAACGTGACATCAATGTTAACCAAAGACACAGCTCCCCCAGCCTATTAGTCACCGAAACTCGCGAAACGGACACCGGCATCCGACGGGCTCCCCAGCCCCGACCGTTGCGTTCGCGGTCAGAAAATTATGTGAACCGGATTCCACCGTCAAGCGGACAAGCTCCTATAGCAGCCATAGCTGCCGAACTATCTGGAGCGAGAAAGACCTGGAAAACGGCGGGGCGAAACCCGCAATCAGCACGTCGCGACCCATTATGAGCCGTCTCACACGCCTGCCCAAAAGGGCCTTTACCACATCGACTTGCACCACGCGGCGAATACTTGCCGGTAATAATGATCGGCCGCCGCATCACGGTCAGCGAACACGCCGACACCCATCGTCACACAAATGCATTCCCGGGCAATCCACCTACCCCCAAGTACCCCGAGTCCCGCTCACCCACACGCGAGTCCCGCTCACTGGCGCGCGAATCCCGCTGAGCGGGTGTTGAGGGCTTCGACGGACGGGCACCAACTCTGACGGAGCCGCGAGTCGCACACGGGAGAGCGGGATTCGGGCGCAGGAGACCGGGACTCAGCTGCGGCAGAGCGGGACTCGCGCACCCCAGAGCGGGACTCACGCTCCTCAGAACGGGACTCGCGCACAGGTGGACGGGACTCGCAGGCTCCAGGCCGGGACTCGCGCACCCCAGAGCGCTCAGGGCGGGGCTCGGTCAGGTCATGAGGCCGCAGCGCCAGGCCCAGGCGGCGATCTCCACGCGGTTGCGGGCGTTCACCTTGGTCTGCACCGAGGCCAGGTGGGTCTTGACCGTGGACAGGGACATGAACAGTTCGCCGCCGATCTCGGCGTTGGTCAGGCCCTTGGCCACGGCCCGCACCACCTCCACCTCGCGGTCGGTCAGCGGCACGGGTGGGCTGGCCGCGGGCGCGGGGGCGGTCTCGGTGAAGCGGGCGAGCATGCGCACCGTGATCTGCGGGGAGATCAGCGCGTCCCCGCGCACCGCGGCGCGCACGGCCTCCACCAGCAGCGCGGGCCCGGCGTCCTTGAGCAGGAACCCGCTGGCGCCGTGGCCCAGCGCGCTGTGCACGTACTCGTCGAGGTCGAAGGTCGTCACCACGACCACCTTGACCGGGTCGGTGACCCCGGGTCCGGCCAGCTGCTTGGTGGCGGCCAGCCCGTCGATCCCGGGCATGCGGATGTCGAGCAGGCACACGTCGGGCCGCAGCTCGCGGGCCATCCGCACGGCGGAGACCCCGTCGGCCACGTCGGCGACCACCTCGATGTCCGGCTCGTTCTCCAGGATCATCCGGAAGCCGACGCGCACCATCTCCTGGTCGTCGGCGATCAGCACCCGGATCGTCACCTGCGCACCTCCGTCAGGGGCAGCTCGGCGAGCACCTGCCAGCCCCGGTCCCCGGTCCGTCCCGCGGAGAACAGGCCGCCGAGCAGCTCGACGCGTTCCCGCATGCCGACCAGACCGTACCCACCCGAGCCACCGGCCGGATCACGGGCCGGTTCGGCCCCGTCGTCGGCGACGACCACCCGCACCCAGTGCTCCCCCGCGGCGACCTGGACGGTGATCAGGGTGGCGGTCACGGCGTGCTTGTGCACGTTGATCAACGACTCCTGGAGGATGCGCAGCACGGAGCGGGCCACCTCGCCGGGCACGGGGCGGGGCAGGCTCACCTCGTCCCGGATCGGCACACCCAGGTTGCGGGACTGCTCGATGGTGGCCCGCACGTCGGAGAGCAGGTCGGTGGTGGCCGCGTCGGCGGTGTTCTCCTCGCGCAGCGTGCCGACCAGCCGCCGCATCGCCGCCAGCGCCTCGGTGCCCGCGTCGGCGATGCCGGGCAGCAGCCGGTGCGCCGCGAGCGGGTCCTTGCCCGACACGGTCATCGCCGCCTGCGCCTGCACCACGATGCCGGTGACGTGGTGGGCGACCACGTCGTGCAGTTCACGGGCCAGCGCGATCCGCTCCTGCTGCTGGGCGGCGGCCACGGCGCTGGTGATGGTGTGGTCCCGGTCGGTGTCGCGGGCCCGGAAGTACAGGCCGGTGCCGATCGCCAGGACCACCAGCATGAGGGCGGGGAAGGACTGGCTGGGGTCCTGCGGGCGCCAGCCGCTGACCAGCGCCTGGCGGATCGCGGCGAACATGCCCGCGAAGGCCAGCGCGGCCAGCCCGCCCCACACGGCGTTGCGGGGGGCCAGCCGGACCAGCACGGCGATGATCACCATGCAGGCGGCCGTCTGCACCGGCGAGACCGGGCTGAACTCGGTGTGCAGCACGATGCGCAGGGTCTGTTCCACCGAGGTCACCGCGATGATCAACACGGCGGCGCCCAGTGCGCTGGCCAGTGGGTAGGCGACCGCCAGCACGGCGAGCCCGATCAGCAGCGCGGTGGGCAGCGCGGTGAGCACCGCCGCCGCCCGGCCGCCGTAGCGCTCGGGCAGCACCCCCCACTCGATCACCATCAGCACCGACAGCGCCACCAGGATCGGCCACTGCCTGCGCAGCACCGCCTGCCAACCGATGAACGGGGTGTCCACAGCGGACACAGTACGGCGCCGGGCGCCGAGCGGGCCTCAGCCTCGCGGCCGGGCACGCATCGGTCATTCGGCCGATGCGCCCGAGGTGATCACCGGCCCGGCGGCCGAGGCGGGCGAGCCCCTCCACTGGGCAGTATTGCCCCCGAACGGTTCGAGGAGGAGGACGACGTGGTGGAACCGATCCTGATCGGGCGGGCTGTGGTCAAGCGGTACGGGGAGGTGCACGCCCTGGCGGGGGTGGACATCTCCATCGGGGCGGGTGAGGTGCTGGCGATCGTCGGGCCCTCCGGCTCGGGCAAGACCACGCTGCTGCACGTGCTGGCGGGCATCCTGCCCGCGGACGGCGGCGAGGTGTTCCTCGCGGGCAGGCCGATCTCCGGGCTGGGCGAGGCCGAGCGCAGCAAGCTGCGGCGCACCGAGTTCGGCTTCGTGTTCCAGTCCGGCATGTTGGTGGCCGAGCTGACCGCGGACGAGAACGTGGCCCTGCCGATGCTGCTGGCGGGCCGCGCGAAGGGCGAGTCCATGGCGGCGGCGGGCGAGTGGCTTGCCAAGCTGGGGCTGCTGGGCCTGTCCTCGCGCAGGCCGGGCGAGCTGTCCGGCGGGCAGGCGCAGCGGGTGGCCATCGCCCGCGCGCTGGCCCACCGGCCCAAGGTGATCTTCGCGGACGAGCCGACCGGGGCGCTGGACACGCGCACCGGCCAGGAGACGGTCAGCGCGCTGCTGGAGGCGGCCTCGGCGACCGGCGCGGCCGTGGTGATCGTGACGCACGACCCGGCGATCGCCGCGCGGGCGCACCGCGTTGTGGAGATCCGAGACGGCCTGATCGCGACGGGAGTGCCCGCGTGAACCCGGTGCAACTGGCGTTGAAGGTGCTGCGCGCCGACTCGCGCAGCAGGGTGTCGGCGGTGTTCATGGCGCTGGGGGTCGCCGTGGGCGTCGCGGTGGTCCTGTGGCTGGGAGCGGGGCCGGACGCCATGCAGTCCCGGGCCGACCGGGTCACCTGGCGCACCTCCGTCGGCGTGGGTGGCCCGGCGAACCCCTCGGCTGCGGCGCTGGTGGTCAACACCAGGGACGACTACAACGGGCAGCGCATCGAACGGCTGGACGTGGCGGCGCTGAAGTCTCAGGTGCCGGTGGCCGCGGGCATCCCGCGGCTGCCCGGGCCCGGCGAGGTGCTGTTGTCCCCCGGTCTGGCGAAGCTGGCGGCCTCGCTGCCCCCGGACCAGCTGGCGGATCGCTTCCCCGGCAAGGTGATCGGCCAGTTCGGGGACGAGGCGCTGCGCTTCCCCGACGAGCTGGTGGCGATGGTGGGCCACAAGCCGGCGGAGCTGCCCGGCGGCTCGCCCGTGGACGGGTTCGAGTCCAAGCCGGGCACCGGTACGGTGGACGAGCTGCTGGTGCTGCTGACCCAGATCGGGCTCGTGGTGCTGGTCGCGCCCTGCCTGGTGCTGGTCGCCTCCGCCGCGCGGCTGACCGCGGCCAGGCGGGAGCGCAGGCTCGCGGCGCTGCGACTGGCCGGGGCGACCCCGCAACAGGTCGTGTCGATGACCGCGGCCGAGACGGCGATCGCCGCGGTGGTGGGCACGGTGCTGGGCATCGCGCTGGACTTCCCGCTGCGCTCGCTCACGGCGCTGATCTCCTGGGACGGCGGCCCGTGGTTCCCCACCGACTTCACACCGAACCCGGCGCTGCTGGTGGCCGTCGCCGTGCTGGCGCCGACCCTGGTGGTCGCGGCTGCCGTGCTGGGCCTGCGGCGGGTGGTGAGCCGTCCGCTCGGCGCGGCGCAGCAGGTGGGCCGCAAGGGCCCCAACCCCGCGCGGCTGCTGGTGGTCGTGGCCGCGGCCGTGGTGTTCGTGATGGGGCTGAACGTGGCCAGGGGTCAGGGCGGCACGACCCTGGTCGTGCTGGTGGGCCTGGCCTTCGTGGCCATGTCGCTGGTGTTCGCCGGTCCGCTGGTGACCTCCTTGGTGGGCAAGCTGTTCACCAGCCGCTGGCGGTCTCCGGCGACCTTGCTGGCCGGGCGCCGGCTGCGCGACGACCCGAAGGCGGCGTTCCGCGCCTCGGCGGGTGTGGTGCTCGCGGTGTTCACCGGCTCGATGGCGCTGGTGATGCTGCCCGGCATCGAGGCCCGCATCGGCCACACCGACGGCACTATCCGGGACAACGTGTTCGTCGCCAACACCGGCGGGTCCACCCCGGAGCAGATCGAGTCCCTGCGCAACCAGTTGCGGGCGCGCGGCATCGACGCGGCGGTGGTGCCGATCGTCGAGGGCACGCTGGGCAGCGCCGAGCGCGGCATGTCCGCCATGGTGGTGACCTGCCAGGACGCCGCGAAGGTCTTCGGCGGTTCGGGGACCGACTGCCAGCCCGGTCCCGCGGTGTACGTGCCGTACCAGCGGCGCGAGCCGTTGGAGTTCCGGCAGTACGGTCGCGGCTCGGAGCGGACGCCGGTCGCGCTGCCCGCGGGCACCCAGATCCGCGAGTACCACCCGGGCCGCTCCTCGGCGGTGCTGATCGATCCCGCGCTGCTACCCGGCCTGACCGCCGTGTACGACACGGTGGCGGTGGCCAGCAAGGCCGCCGACCAGGCCGCGGTGCACACCCTGTTGGCGCGCAACCTGCCCGGGGTCAGCCTGTACAGCAACGGGCAGTACGAGGGCAGGGCCGACACGATCAGCGGTGACCTGCGCCGGGCCACGGTGATCGGGCTGTCCATCGCCGCGATCCTCGGCGGGGTCAGCGCCGGGGTGGCCGCGGCCGGGTCGGTGGTGGATCGGCGGCGGACCTTCGGGGGGCTGATCGCCGCGGGCACGCCGGTGCGGGTGCTGACCAGGGCGCTGCGCTGGGAGGCCATGCTGCCCGCGCTGGTGGCCACGGTCGGCGCCAGCGTGGCCGGGGTGCTGGTCGGCAGCGGGCTGCTCACCCTGCTGCGGCAGCAGGCCGTGCTCAGCCCCTGGCTGCTCACCCCCGTGGTGCTGGGCCTGGTGGTGGCGCTGCTCGCGGCGGTGGCCTGCGGGCCGGTGCTGCGCAAGGTCACCGCGCAGTCCTACGCCGAGGAGTGAGCGTGACGGCGGCCACCCTCCAGTGAGTCTTGATTTCCAACCCACTCGATGGGACCGTGAGTTGGACAATCGAACTCACTGGAGGTGGCCGCCATGGGCCAAGGCCTGCCCGCCAAGCTCGCCGAGCACCCGACCGTGCGCGCGGTGCGGGCCAGGGGCACGCGGCAGCCGCCGCCGGTGATCGACGCCGCCTGGCTGCGCGAGCTGTGCCTTGCCTGCGGCGCGGACGACGCCGCCGCGGTGTCCCTGGACCACCCCGACCTGGCCGGGGAGAAACCCCACGCCCTGGCCGCGATGCCCGGCACGAAGGCCCTGATCTCCTTGGTGGCGCGCATGAACCGGGAGGATGTGCGCACCCCGGCCCGCAGCGTGGCCAACCAGGAGTTCCACCGCACCGGCGAGGTCATCAACGACGCGGCCCGCGAGGTCGTGCGCGCACTGGAGGACGCCGGGTACCGCGCGCTCAACCCCTCCGCGACCTTCCCGATGGAGATGGACCGCTACCCCGGCCGGATCTGGGTGGTCGCCCACAAGACCGTGGCCGTCGCCGCGGGCATGGGCGCGATGGGCATACACCGCAACGTGATCCACCCCAGATTCGGCAACTTCGTCCTGCTGGCCACGATCCTGGTCGACGCCGAGGTCAGCGAGTACGGGCAGCGCCTGGACTACAACCCGTGCCTGGAGTGCAAGTTGTGCGTGGCGGCCTGCCCCATCGGGGCCATCGCCAAGGACGGGGCCTTCGACTTCAGGGCCTGCGCCACGCACAACTACCGCGAGTTCATGGGCGGCTTCACCGAATGGGTGGAGACCGTCGCCGACAGCGGCAGCGGGGCCGAGTTCCGCGAGCGGGTCACCGATGCCGAGAACGCCAGCATGTGGCAGAGCCTGTCGTTCAAGCCGAACTACAAGGCCGCCTACTGCATGGCAGTGTGCCCCGCGGGCGAGGACGTGATCAACCCGTACCTCGAGGACCGCAAGGAGTTCCTCGCCACCGTGCTCAAACCCTTGCAGGACAAGGTGGAACCGCTCTACGTCCAGGAGGGCTCGGCCGCGCAGGAGTACGCCCGGCGGCGTTTCCCGCACAAGCCCCAGCGCGTGGTGACCGGCGGATTCCGCGCGCAGTGACATGCCATGAAAGTGCCGTATGCGGCATCTGATGCCGCATACGGCACTTTCATGGCACCCCAGCCTAGTTCGGGTTGTTGGCGTGGGTGAGGGTCTCCCAGGCGACGAACAGGGCGTTGGTGCCCGCGGGGCGGTTGCGCTCGGTCAGGGTCTGCGTGTTGGCCATGGCGATGCCGAGCCTGGTGTGCAGGGCGTTGAAGCCGACCTCGGTGACCGGGCCGAGGCCGAGCTTGAGGTGGCCGCCGCACAGCGAGGAGGGCACCGCCGCGCCGAGCTCGTACTTGGCGTGCAAGCCCAGGGCCTGGCGCAACCGTTCGCCGACGTCGGTGGAGTACAGGTCCACGCCCTGGATGCGGGAGGTCTCGGCCACGTCGGAGATGGAGGCCAGCCCGTAGCCGGTGTGGGTGAAGTCGCGGCAGGTCTCCTGGGCGAGCCCGTCGGTGAAGGTGCTCTGCCCCTGCCAATAGCTGATGATCTTGTCGCGGGTGTTCAGGCCGCTGCCCGGGGTGGTCTTGGGCAGCGGGCCGTCGCTGGACAGGTAGACGTAGGCGGGCACCCGGTCGCGGAACTTGGCCATCGCCTTGTCGTAGCTGGCCTTGTCGTCCAGGAACACCGAGATCCCGACGGCGGCCTCCAGCATGACCAGTTCCCAGTTGCCGTTGCTGTTGCTACCGCCGATGACCTTGGACAGGTAGACGTTGCGCAGCATCGTGGAGAACCGGCCGATGCTGGCGGCCGACCAGCCGGTGTAGCTGTAGCGCAGGATCTCCCCAGCCCTGGGCCAGGCCGAACCGGCCCAGCCGGTCTGCAACGGCGCGTTGCTGTTGGTGTGACTGGTGATCGTGCCCGACCAGGCGTCGATGATGGCGATGGCCTTCTCGGCGTACCGGCTGTCACGGGTGACGTACCAGGCCAGGGCCAGGCTGTAGGCGGCCAGCGCGTCCTGGCGCTCGTCGGTGCAGCCGATGTTCGGGTTGGAGTACGGCCCGCACTCGACCACCGCGCGCGGCTTGGGGGTACGCGAGAGCGAGGCGTACGGGCTGGCCAGCATCTGGTCGTAGGCCGACTTCCAGGGCTGGGCCCCTGCGGTGACCTGACCGCGCACGAAGTCGAGCTGGGCGCGGCTGACGAGCACACCGGGATGGGTGAACGCGGCCGGTGCGGCCGTGGCGACAGGGTGGATGAACAGCAGCGAGAGCAGGGCCACCAGCAGGGTGGTTGCGCTTCGTCGGCGCATGGTCCGTCCTCACACGTAGGCGGTGGAGGCGGTACGGTCAGTGTGTGTGGTCTGAACCACACTCGTCAATCATTGTGACCCCGATCACACGCAACTCCGATGGCGGACCGACCACAACCAGGTGTGACAGCGTTGATTCGGGGGGTGAATGCACTGGCCGATCCACTCGGGGTGGGCACTTCCGAGGCGAGGTCGGACCGGGAGCTCTGGGAGCTCGTCGCGGTCGGCGACCACTCGGCGTTCACAGTGCTCTACGAGCGGCACGCCAAGGCGGTGTGGAACTACGGGTACCGGCTGACCGCCTCCAGGGCCGCGGCCGAGGACCTGCTGTCGACCACATTCCTGACGGCGTGGCGCAGGCGAGCCGAGGTGGTGCTGGTGCGGGACAGCGCGTTGCCGTGGCTGTACACGGTGACCGCCAACATGGCGCGCAACGAGCACCGGCGGCTGGGCAGGTTCCTGCGGCTGGTGCCCAAGCTGCTCAGCGAGGACGTCGGCCGCGACCACGCCGAGGAGCTGGCCGAGCACGCCGCGACCAGGCAGCGGCTGGCCAGGGTGCTCGCCGCGGTGGACGAACTGCCCGCCTCGGAGCGGGAGGCCGTCAAGCTGTGCCTGCTCGGCAAGGTCAGCACCGAGGACGCCGCCCAGTTGCTGGGCATCACCGAGGTGAGCGTCCGTTCCCGACTGTCCCGTGCCCGTTCTCGCCTGCGCAAGCTCACCGGGGAGGAGTCCGATGACTGACCCGTTCGACCTCCCGGACCTGCCGCTGCCCGACTCGGTGCGCGACAGCGCCCGGCAGCGCATCCTCAGCGGGATCGCCCAGCGCCCGCGCGCCAGCAAGGCGCCGCTGCTGATCGCGGCCTCGGTGGTCGTGCTGGCGGCGAGCGCCACCGTGGTGGCCAGCACCTTGCAGCACGCGGACAAGCTGTCCCCTGGCGCGGCCAGCACGACGACCACCAGCTCCTGGGCGCGTGGCGGCGCGGGCGCCAACAGCTACAACGCCCACGAGGGCTGGGCTGCCGCACTGGACTCCGAGCGCTGCGGGCGGGCCGCGACCAGCGTGCACCCGCCGCGGGACCAGTGGCAGCCGATCGTCACGAGCAGCCTCGACGGCGTGACCCTGATCGCCTTCCGTGGCCCGACAGGCCCGTTCTTCTGCGAACTCACCGCGAGCTCGGTCAGCCTGTCCACGCCCGTCGCGGACTACCCGCACGAAGGGGTGGGCCAGGTGCTGTTCCGCACCGCGAACGGCAGCCTCGCGGGCGTGCTGACCCCCGGGGTGCGCGACGTGTCGCTCATCCGGGAGCACTCGGGCGGCTTCAGCGAGGCCGTGCCCGGTCTGGTGGCGGCCTCGCTGTTCCTGGCGCCCAACGCCATGTCCGGCGGGGACCTCGTGCTGAAGGACACGGTCAGCGGGCTCACCCAGCGGTTCCGCGAGGCCGAGTTGCCGCCGAAGGCGCAAGCCACGGTGGACCAGCCGAAGCCGCCGGGCGAGCGCACCTCGGACAGCGGTCGGCGGCTGGGTTCCTGCCTGGACGCGGCCTCGCTGCACCCACCTGCCGACGCGGGCAACTGGCAGCCGGGCGCCCTCATCGACACGATGCCCGGACACACGATCCAGCTCGGCCGCTACGGCAGCGTGCTCGGGGTCTGCGACTCCCATTCGAGCCCGCTGTTCTACACACTGGACACCACTGAGCGGGTGCCGGTCGCGAGCACGGTCTTCCGCGGCTACAACCTGATGGTCGACATCAAGCCGGACCGCGACCCGAAGCTGAACGTGTCCGCGCTGGTGGGTGTGGTCAACGACGAGGCCGTCGCCTCGATCACGCTGAGCCAGCAGGGTCAGCCCGACCGCCAGGCCGTGATCAGCAACCGGACCTTCGCGGTGTGGGGGCTGATCACCGCCCAGGACGCGCGCTACCAGGTGACCGCCAAGGACGCCGCGGGCAAGGTGCTCGACCAGGTCTGGGCGGGCGGACGCTGAACTACCCTCCCATGACGTGACCACCGAGTACCGGCAACCGCGCTTCCAGGCCCCGCCAGGGTCCACCGAGTTGGTCCTGGTGCGGCACGGGGAGTCCGAGCCCGCCCGCACCGACCGGCCCTTCCCGCTGGTCGGCGGGCAGGGCGACCCCGAGCTGGCGCCGCAGGGCCTGCGGCAGGCCGAGGCGGTGGCCGACCGGCTGGCCGCCGAGCACCTCGACGCGATCTACGTCACCAACCTGCGCCGCACGGTGCAGACCGCCGCCCCGCTCGCCGCACGACTCGGGCTGGCGCCCCGGGTGGAGGCGGACCTGCGCGAGGTCCACCTGGGCGAGTGGGAGGGCGGCCTGTTCCGCCAGCGGGTGGCCGAGCAGCACCCGCTGGCGGTCCGGATGCGGGAAACCCAGCGCTGGGACGTGATCCCGGGCGCCGAGCCCACCGAGCGGCTCGCCGACCGGCTCCGCGCGGCCGTGGGCAGGCTCGCCGCGGCGCACCCCGGCCAGCGGCTGGCCGTGTTCAGCCACGGCGGGGCGATCGGCCAGTTGCTGGCGATGGCCACCGGGTCCGAGCCGTTCGCGTTCACCGGCAGCGACAACGGCGCGATCTCCCGCCTGGTGGTGACCGGCCCCCGCTGGGTCGTACGGGGCTTCAACGAGACCTCCCACCTGGACTAGCGGCGCGTCGCGCATCGTTGACCTGGTATCCGGTCCGGGCCGAGGCCGCAGTGTCATGAAAGTGCCGTTCAGGACACCGGATGTCCTGAACGGCACTTTCACGACACGGCCCGCGTCGGCGGGCGTGGCTGGGTGGTCGGCGGCGAGACACGGTCAAGGTCCTGAGGCGAGTCACTAGCCGCACGCGAGTCCCGGCCTGGCGGGGCCGAACCCCGGCCTGGGCGGGCGCGAGTCCCGGCCAGCGGCGCGCGAGTCCCGGTCACCCGCACGCGAATCCCGGCCTGGCG
Source organism: Kutzneria viridogrisea DSM 43870 (assembly GCF_000525635.1). Classification (NCBI taxonomy): domain Bacteria; kingdom Bacillati; phylum Actinomycetota; class Actinomycetes; order Pseudonocardiales; family Pseudonocardiaceae; genus Kutzneria; species Kutzneria viridogrisea. The sequence goes on along the minus strand of NZ_CP007155.1, from coordinate 2,706,901 downwards.
GGCGCGAGTCCCGGCCAGCCTCACGTGAGTCCCGCCCAGCGGCGCGCGAGTCCCGCCCGCACGCACGCGAGTCCCGCCCAGTCGAAGACGAAACCAGTTCTGGCGCACGCGAACCCCGGTCACCCGCACGCGAGTCCCGCCCGGTCGAAGGCGAACCCCGCTCTGGCGCACGCGAACCCCGCCCAGCCACACGCGAATCCCGCTCACCCGCACGCGAACCCCGCCCAGCCACACGCGAGTCCCGGCCTGGTGGGCGCAACCCCCACCTACCCGCGCGGCAGCCACTCCGGGCGGCTCGATCCGCGTGGCACCAGCACGGTCCGGTACTCGCCCGGGGTCTGGGACATGCGCACCTGGTCGGTCACGCCCTGGTAGTGCCCGAGCGGGGTCTCGGCGGTGAACGTCTCGGGGTCGAGGTAGGCGTGCCGCTCGCCGGTCCCGGCAACGGAGTGCGCGTACTGCTTGTCGAACACGCCCAGGCTGATGATCCACAACGCGATGCGGGTCAGCGAGATGTGCACGCGGTAGCTGCCACCCTCGGTGGCGCGGCGCATCAGGGCGGCGGCGATGCCGGTGGTGGCCAGCCAGGGCACGAGGTAGTCGTTGACCACCATGATGTGCGGCAGCACGGGCTGGTCCCTGGTGCCCTCCAGGGTCATCATGCCGGTGACGCAGCCCGCCGTCTGGTCGAAGCCGACCCGGTTGGCCCAGGGCCCGCGCTCCCCGTGCAGGCTGACCGTGGTGTGGATGATGCCAGGGCGGATCTCGGCGGCCCGCTCGGGCGACAGGCCCAGGCCCGCCACCAGGCCGGGGCGGCGGTTGGCGTAGAAGACGTCGGCCGTGCGCAGCAGCTCGTGTACCCGCGCCATGGCCGAGGGGCTGCGGGCGAAGTCCAGTGTGGACGATCGCACGCCGACGTTCGCGGTGGCGTAGATCAGCTCGCTCTCGTACTCGGTGGGGCGCCAGAGGTTGAGCGCGTCCGCACCGTGCAGTGCCAGGGCCCGGCCGATGCCCGCGCCCGCGATGACATGCCCCATGCCCAGTGCGCGGACGCCGTCCAGTGGCTGGGTGGCGCCCGCGGGCAGCGGTTCGGGCGCGGAGTACCCGATCTTCTCGATCTCGATCAGCGGCAGGTCCGCGAGCACATCTCGGAACTGCTCGGTCTCCAGGAACTCCTCGGTGGTGCGCAGCATCGGCATGACGATGCCCGCCTCGGCGCCCGCCTCCTCCAGGTCGGCGGCGTTCCAGCGGGCGACCGCGTTGGCGATGGCCGTGGCCTCGTCGTGGGTGCGCAGCAGCTTGAGCGTCCTGGACTTCAGCTTCGGGTAGATGTTCAGCGGCATCACCCACCGCCCGTCACCGGCGCGGTAGAAGCTCAGCGACAGCGGGCTCTGCGGGTCGCCGGTGTTCTCCGGGCTCAGCCCGTTGAGCTTCTCCCACTTCCGGTCGTAGAACGGGCACAGCCGGTGCGGGGCCTGGCGCAGGTCCATGCTGATGTCCTGGCCGGGTCCGCCGCGGTGACGCCACAGTGCGGCCAGTGCCACCGACTTCGCGACCAGCCCGATCGCGGGCGCGGCGCCGAGCCGCACGACGCTGGGCACGACGGGGTCCGCGCCGAGGAACTCGACGGTGCCCCCGCAGTCGGCCGCGGTGAAGCCCGCGGAGGCGAGGACCTCGGCCAGTGCCTCGTGGATGTCGAAGGTGTCCTCGTCCTCCGACCGGATGGGCTGTGCCAGCGCGGCCTTGATCCGATCCCCGACGGACATGGCTCCACCTCCCGCCCTGGCAGGGTGCCCAGGGCCTGTCAACCGTGTCATGAAAGTGCCGTTCCAGACACTAGATGTCTCGAACGGCACTTTCATGACATGTCCTACTGGGCCGCTGCCATCAGTTCGTACGCGGTCCTGCCGTCCAGGGACTCGCGCAGGATGTCGGCGTGTCCGGCGTGCCGCGCGGTCTCCTCGATCAGGTGCAGCAGGATCCACCGCGCGCTGCGCACGGCGTTCTCGGGGAACCACGGCGCCCGCGGCAGCGGGGCGGTGACCTCCAGGGTGGGCAGTTCGGCCACGATCCGCTCGGTGTGCGCGGCGGCCTGCTTGTAGGCGGCCAGCCAACCGGGCAGGTCCTCCTCGGCGCCGATCTCGAACTGCGCGGCCCAGTCGGGCTTGTCCCCGGCGGGCAGTTGACGCAGCACCTCGTCGATCCAGAACCGCTCCACGTGCACCGCGTGCTTGATCAGCCCGCCCAGGGTCAGCGCGCTCACGGTCGGCCGCTGACCGGCCTGCCGCTCGTCCAGCCCCAGCACCGCACGGCGCAGCCCGGCGCGCTGCTCGGCCAGGAAGGCAAGCAGAGCGGTCCGCTCGTCCGCGACCGTCTCGACCAGTGCCGGCATGGTTGTCCTCCCACAGTTCGTTGACCTCGACAAACACCACTCTAGGAGTCAACGCGGTCAGGTTCTGTCCTGGTTTGCGGCGGATTTCTTGACCCCGCGAAGACTCCGGTTCGGGCAGCATGGGTGGAGTGCGGGTGAAGGACCTGATCAAGACCGTCGAGCCGTTGACCCATCGAGAACGGGGCCAGCAGCTTGCGCTGTGCCGCCACCTCGCGGACACACCGGAGCTGGCCGAACTGCTGTCCGAGCTGTCCGGACTGGGCTACTACGAGCGCTGTCTCGGCCTGCGCATCGCGGTCGCGACCAGGGACAGGGCCTCGCTGGCCTACCTCGCGGCGCGGACCACCGACCCCGACGCGGACCTGGCGATACGGGCCATCGCGCTGTCGGTGCGACTGGGCGCGGAGGTGGGCCACCTGGTGGACCAGGCCCCGCGCGGCGTGCGCACCGCGCTGTACCAGGCGATCCGCACGCACCGCAGGACCGCGCTGGCCGACGAGCTGATCGACCGGGTGCGCACCCGCTGGGGCGATGCCGAGGCAGCCATCCTGTTACCGGGCTGTGGTGCCGAGCAGGCCGCCCGGTTGTTGCCCGAACTGGCGCACGCGGTGCGCAACTGGCCGGTACTGGCGCGCAGGCACCCCGGGGCCGTGCTGGACCAGGCCGAGCGCGAGCTGGCCGAGCTGCCGCGCGGGCAGTTCACCACCTGGTGGCACGAGCGCGGCGCGGGCATCGCGGCCACCGTGGACCACGACCCGCTGCGCGTGCTGCGGCTGCTGGAGCTGAGCTGGACGGGCGGACCGGCGGACCGGCTGGTCAGCCACCGGATCGGCACGTTGATCGCGGCCGATCCGGCGCGGGCGGTCGCCCTGCTGACCAGACCCGAGCACCGCTCGCAGCTGACCGAGCTGGTGGGGCGCAGGGCCGTGCGGCGCCAACTGGTCAGGGCGGGCGGCGTGCACCGGGTGGCCCGCGCGGTTCGTGAGGACACCTCGGCACTGGTCAGCCTGCTCGGCGCCGTGCCGCCCAGCGAGCGCGAGGCGGTGTTCGACGCGGCCATGGACGGGGTGGACCTGAGCACGGCGGTGCTCGACCCCGAACTGCTCGACGTGCTGCCCCACGCGCGGCGGGTCCGCGAGGCTGAACGGATGAGCCGCCTGCGCGCGGTCACCGACCAGCCGCTGCGGCTGGCGACGGTCGTCTCCGCGCTGCCCTACGAGCAGAGCGCGCCTCGGTTGCGCGAGCTGACCCGGAGCACGGACTCGGCCGACCGCGCGCTGGGCTACCGGCTGCTGGTGCGGTGCGCGGGCCGGACCCGTGACCCCGAGGCGCTGACGAGCCTGTTCGCCGACCTGGACCGGCTCGCGGGCGAGCAGGAGCCGGTGCGGCTGGTCGTGCTGAACGCGCTGGCCAGGCTGCCCGCGGAACAGCTGCGCCCCGAGCACGTGCCCGCGCTGACCGGGCTGGTGCGCGACGCGCTCGCGGCACGGGACTGCTCGGCGAGCATCCTGGGCGCGCTGGCGGAGCTCGCGGGCAAGCTGGCCGCGCGCGGACTGGTGGAGTTCACCCTGGACACGCTGGCGGCGGTGGCCGGGCACGGCGGGCCGGTGGACCTCGGGCGGCTGGACCAGGTGCTGCCGCGGGGTCAGGAGCACGCCCTGGTCGACCGGCTCGGCAGGTACCTGGACGCCGAGCAGGCACGTGGCGAGTACGACCTGCTGTTCGCGCTGGTCGAGTCGCTGGGCAGGCGGGCGCACGGCGTGCCCCGGTTGCAGGACGGGCTCGCCCAGGCCGTGCAGGCCAAGCGGGACAGCGTGGTCCGGCGCGCGGTGACGCACTGGCTGGCCCCCGCGGGGACCAGGGCGGAGCGGGTGGCCGAGGTGCTCACCAGGGAGCGGTCCGCGGTGACCGTGCCCGAGGTGTTCGACGTGATCGCGCACTCCCGCACCGATCTGCTCTACCTGGGGCTGTCCGGCCGGCCGCCGGGCGGGCGGTTCTGGGACCGCAAGGTGATCTACGTGCCCAGCGCGCCGAGGTCCCGGCTGCGCCGCTGGACCGGCATGCAGCGCGCGGCCTACGTGGAGCTGCAACACCTGCACGCGGGCGGCGAGTCGGCGCCCGACCGGCAGCGGGCCAGGGCGGTGCTCGCGATCGGCGAGGTGCCCGGGGCCGGGGCCGAGCAGGTGGGCCGCTACCTGGGCTGCGCCAACGAGGTGGTGCGGCGGGCGGCGCTGACCGCGGCCGGGCGCACGACCCGCCCGCAGGAGGTGCTGGCCGACCTGCTCGCCAGCACCGAGGGGCCGGACGCGCACGTGGCCGTCTACTGCGTGACCAGGGCGGCCCGGCACATCAGCCCGGACCGGCTGGGCGGCACGGTGGCCCCGCTGCTGGCCGCCCGCGGGGTGGGCGTGCGCAAGCAGGCCGTGCGGCTGCTGGCGCACAACCGCGTGCCGGGTGCGGTGGACCTGCTCGCCTCGGCCTGGGGCGCGCACGGGCAGCACGAGCACGTGCTGGGCACGATCGCGGCGAGTTGCCTGGAGCTGCTGGAGGACCCGGCGGCACGGCACATCCTCAGCGAGGCCAGCACGATGCAGGGCAGTGTGGCCGTGCGTGCGGTGAACCGGCAGCCGCTGCGGATCGCGCCGGGCTGGCGCGAGTGGTACGCGGGCATCGTGGCGCGGGTGGCCGACTCGGCCGATCCGCACGCCCGCGACCGGGCCACCCTGCGGCTGGCCGACTGGGCCCCGTGGGCGCCCGGGGCGGCGCGCCTGCTCGCGCGGCGCGTCACCGACCTGAGCACCACCGACCGCTGGCGCGGGGCGGTGCTCGGGCTGCTGGCCTGCGCGGAGCCCGAGCTGCTCCAGTCCACTGTGGACTCCCTGCGGGGTGCACCGCCGAGCCCGGACGCCGAGCGCGAGCGGGATCTGCCCGCACGCCAACGACTCGACCTGCTGGTGACCCGGATGATCCAGCTCGCGGAGTGGGACCGCGCCGGTGCCGCCGACGCGATCGCCGCGCTGGACGAGGTGCTGCCCGAGCCGCTGGCGGCCCGGCTGCACGCGGCCACGCTGGACTGGCACGAGCCGGACGTGGACCGGCTGGCCGCGCGCGAGCTGGGCGGGGCACTGGCCACCGCCGAGGTCGCCGAGGCGTTGGCGCACAGCACGAACGAGGTGGACCCCGCGCTGGTGCTGCCGCACGCCCAGCGGCTGGCCGAGCGCGTCGACCGGGCGGGCGGGCTGTTCGCCCGCGCACTGGCGGCCCGCTGCGGGCCGAGAGCGGGCTGGTCCCCACCCTGGCGCGCGGTGCTGCGGCAGCTGCGCGCCCACCCGGACCAGGACGTGGCCCGGTTGGCCCAGCACACCTGGACGGCAGGCGAGTGAAGGTGGTCCACAAGGTGTTCCACATGGTGGGTGGCCGTTGACAGGCCGGGCGGAACTTGGTCCGATCGCTGCTGTGATGACATCGCTGACCAGACGGCGGCACGTGGACTTCGCGCGTGTCGTGGTGCAGGGCTGTCGCTGACCGCGAGGCCCCACCCCCGTCCGCCTGGCCAGAGGAAGCCGCCATGCCGTACCAGTTCTCCCCCAGCAGCACCCCGACCGCGGCCACGGCCGAGGTCAGCGTGCTGATCCGGATCACCACCGACGCCGGGCAGGCCCCCGACCTGGCCGCACGCGTGGTCGAGGCGGTGCGCACCGCAGCGGGCGGCAACCCGCTCACGGTGTCGATCCCCACCGCACCAACGGTTCCGGCGCCCCGGCGACCGCTGGGCTCGCGACTGCGCATCAACGTGGCCGACCGCAGAGTCGAGCACGAGGGCGCGCTGGTCGACCTCACCCGGTTGGAGTTCGACCTGCTGCTGTTCCTGTGCCGCAGGCCGAACCGGGTGCACCTGCGCACCACCCTGCTCGCCGAGATCTGGGGCCTGCCCGAGGAGGTGCACACCCGCACGCTGGACGTGCACGTGCGCCGCATCCGCCGCAAACTCGGCTCGGCGGCCGCGATGCTGGACACCGTGCGCGGGGTGGGCTACCGGATCACCGGCACCGAGGGCCTCAGCATCGACGAGCCCGCCTGATCAGGGCAGTCCCCAGTACCGCTTGGTGTTGCTCGCGGCAGGGGCGATCCGCAGCCGCGGGTCGGTGCCCCTGGTCACGATCACCACGTCATCGCCACGGGACAGCGGCAGCCGCAGGGAGCCGCCGCTGCCCGGCTGCCAGGGCACGGCGCTGCCGTCGGTGAGCGAGCGCACCTCGTAGGGGCCGGCCAGGTCGCCCGGCACGACCTGGCACGGCTCCCCTGCGAGGCTGCGGACACGCACGAACTGGGTCCGCCCCGCCCGGCGCACGGCGCTGATCAGGAACGCGCCCTCGGTCCGTAGGTTGTGGACGGTCACCTCCGCCCAAGCCGTTGGCACAGCGGGGAAGACCCGGATCGTGTCGCCCCAGCTCTGCACGAGCATGTCGTGCATGGTCTGGGCCCCGGACAGCGGCGTCTCGATCACCGGCCCGGACTCCTTGTACATGGTGTTGGGCTGCACGTACTTGTCCAGCAGGGTGGACAGCTGACCGTGTGCCTTGTCGCCCTCCCCCAGCACGGCGTACATCGAGCCCGACCCGGTGAAGGTGTAGCCCTGCTGCGCGCCCGTGTAGCCCAGCCAGTGCGCCATCGACCTGGTCAGCGCCGCGCGGTTCGCGGGGTTGTCGGTGACCTCGAGCTGGTAGAGCGGGTAGAACCACAGCAGGTGCGAGTAGTGCCGGTGCGAGGAGGTCAGCTGCACGTCGGCGCCGATCCAGAACCCGTTCGTCGCGTCCTGCGGGGGTTTCACCAGGTGGTCCAGCACGTCCTGCCACTTGGCGGCCAGCGGATCGCCCAGCTTGAGCCGCTTGTTCGCGGCCAGCAGGGTGGCACAGCCCCAGTGGATCAGCGCGAGGTCGTAGTTGCAGTCCTTTGTGGACGCGTACTCCGGGGAGAAGGTCCTCGGCAGGTGGTAGGTGCCGCCCGGGTCCTTGGTCAGGAAGTGCAGGTAGTAGTTGATCGCCTTGCGCAGCAACGGGAAGACCAGGTCCCGCAGCACCCCGTCAGCCATGCTGTGCCGGTAGGACAGCCAGGCGTTGTGCAGTGCCCAGGTGAGGTCGCCGACCTCGGGGTCCCCGTCCCCGCCAGGCACCGGGGCGGTGCCGGTGGCCAGGTCCTCCTGGCTGGTGCGGGCCATGGCCATCGAGTCGGACCGGTACTGCGCGGGCACGTTGGCCACCAGGTTGTCCCGGTGGGCGTCCAGCGAGGCGGTCAGCGAGTCCAGTTCGGTGTGCCCGGTGGCGTTGACCAGCCAGTACTCCAGCTGCACGTTGAGGTTCCACCAGGTGCCCGGCCACGGGGTCGGCTCCAGCCACGGCCCGCAGGTGCCCAGCACCGGGCGGTCGCGCCGGGTCGCGCTGGCCAGCTTGTAGAGCTGGATCCAGTAGAAGCTCTCCAGCCTGGTGTCGGCCACGGACACGAAGCTCTTGGGATAGAAGGCGTGCCACCAGCGGCGGTGCTCCTGGGTGAGCCCGTCCAGACCGAGATCCGCTGCGGCGCCGAGGTTCCTGCCCGCCTGCGCCGCCGCGTCGCGCGCCGGGAAGCTGTGCACCACCGTCGCCAGCAGCGTGTTCGTGCCCTGCCACCTGGTCACGGTCTGGCCGCCCGCGACGAGGTTCTGGGTGCACGTCGTCCCGGCCAGCGCGGCGGGCGGGTTGGTCCTGAGCCCCTCCGGCGCGGGCTTGAAGTCCAGCCTCGGGCTGCGCGCCAACGCGGGCGTGAAGGTCCAGGCCACCTTCTCGTTGCCGGACTTGGGGTTCACCGAGATCACGAGCACGTCCCTGGTGGCGTGCACGAAGGCGCGCAGGCCCAGCACGCCCTTGGAGGTGGTGATCGTGCCGGACAGTTCGGCGTCGAACAGCGACAGTCGCAGGTCCACGGCGGTCAGGTCCCCGGCGGTGCTCAGCGTCAGCTCGCCGACCGGCAGCCGGGCGTTGCCGAAGTTCGTGCCGCCGGTGCCCTGGTGGTCGCGCACCCTGCTGTCGCCCAGCTTGAAGGCCAGGCGCTTGGCGCTGCCGGTCTGGTAGACGGCCGCGCCCAGTCCGCCGTTGCCCAGGAACGGCGCCTGGTAGAAGCTCGTCGGCACCTTGCGCCACACCGGGTCCAGGTCGCCGAGGTAGGCCGCCCACGCCGGATCGGCGGCCATAGTGTCCTCCAGCCCGGGTGGGCTCGGGGGCATCGGGAAGGCCAGCGACCCGGCCAGTCCGGCCGCGCCGGCCAACAGGGTCCGCCGGGAGATGGGCAGCGACATCAACCGCTCCTGTCGGGAGTCAGCAGCCGGGCGGCGCAGCCACGGTGAATCAGACCTCCGATGTCTAACCAGAAATCCAGGCCAGGTCAAGATAACCAGCCATGATCAACCCGATGTCTGCACGGGGGTCACCGGATGATCACCCGGATGTCGCATCCCACAGAGGGCCGAATACCGCAACCATCGAGCGAACGGACCAGCGCCACGGGGAGGCAGCTGTGCGGTCGATCGGCATCGTCGGTGCGGGACAGGCGGGCGTCGTGCTGGCAGCGGCACTGCACCGGGACGGGCACCAGGTCACGCTGTACTCCGATCGCACACCCGAGCAGTACCTCGCCGGGCGGGCGAGGCCGAGCGCCTGCCTGTTCGGGGACCAGGTCGCCTACGAACGCAAGCTGGGACTGGACTTCTGGCGCGAGCAGGCGCCGCCGATCACCACGGCCCGGCTGGACCTTGGCATCGCGGGCCGCATGGTCGCGCTGTCGGTGAACGCCCCGATGCGCACCCCGGCGCTGGCGGTGGACCAGCGGCTGAAGTTCGCGCACGGCATGCGGGAGCTGGCCCTGCGCGGGGTGCGGGTGGTGATCGAGACGGTGACCCCGCAGCGCCTGGACGAGATCGCCGCGACGCACGACCTCGTGGTCGTGACCACCGGCAGGCAGGGCCCGGTCGGCGCGCTGTTCCGGCCCGACCGGTCCCGGTGCAGCGGCGCGGGGCCGCGGCGCGCGCTGTTCATGATGTGCCTGCGGGACTGCGGGCTGGACAGCGGTCCGCAGGCCAACGAACTGCGCTTCTCCTTCGTGCCCGGCGTGGTCGAGGTGTTCTGGATCCCCTTCTACGACAAGGACGTCGGCCCCTGTCGCAACGTGCTGCTGGAGGCGGTGCCTGGCGGTCCCGCCGACCGGTTCGCCGGGGTGCGCGGCACGGGTCAGGCCGTGGCGGCGCTGCGCCGGGTCGTGCGGGAACTGCTGCCCTGGGAGAACGAGGTCCTCGACCCGGCCACGCCGACCAGTGACCAGTGCTGGCTCACCGGCGCGGTGTCACCGACCGTGCGCGAACCCGTCGCGGTGCTGCCGTCCGGGCGGCACGTGCTCGGACTGGGCGACACGGTGGTGCTCAACGACCCGATCGCCGGGCAGGGCGCCAACAACGCGACCAGGATGGCGCGCTTCTTCGCGCAGCGCATCACCGCGCGCGGCGAACGGCCCTTCGACGCCGCGTGGCTGACCGAGCAGTTCGACCAGTTCTGGGAGTACGGCAGGCTGGTCAACGAGTTCAGCGAGCTGCTGCTCGAGCCGCTGCGGGACTTCCAGCGGGACGTGATGCTGGCCGCCTCGCGGCACCCCTCGATCGGCACCGCGCTGTTCGGCGGCTTCGAGGACCCGGCCAGCGTCTTCCCCTGGTTCGTCGACCGCCGCGCCTCCAAGCTCTTCCTGGCACAGCACGGGGTTCGCCCACTGGACGTGCTGGGCACCAAGCTCGGCGTGCTGGGCCGGGTCCTCTCGCAGCGCCTCCCCTGGGCCTGACCCAGCACCGGCCAACCCCCGCGTGTCGGACGTTGCGGTGCCGCGTGTTCGCGCTTGCCGCACATGCTCCCACCGACTGGGAAACCGCCCGCGAAACGCGAACACGCCGTACGGGAAGCGCCGACACGCGGGGCTGTGGGGCCCCGCGTGCCGGTGCCTCGGCCGGGCCTAGACCAGTGCCGGTTCGGCGTGGCCGCCACCGGGGGCGAAGGCGATCGGCACGGCGCGCTTGTGCACCGTGCGCCGGTGCCAGGACACGATCACCTCGTAGGCGTGCGCGGAGACCTCGCCGCCCTCCAGGAACTCGTCGATGTCCTCGTAGGTGATGCCGAAGGCCTGCTCGTCGGGCAGACCGGGCGTGTCGGTCTCCAGGTCGGCGGTGGGCACCTTGTGCACGATCCCCGGGTCGGCGCCCAGCTCGGTGGCCAGCGCGCGGACCCGGCGCTTGGTCAACCCGGTCAGCGGGGTCAGGTCACAGGCCCCGTCCCCGTACTTGGTGAAGAAGCCCATCACCGCCTCGGCGGCGTGGTCGGTGCCGACCACCAGCGCGCCGCGGGCCCCGGCCACCGCGTACTGGGCGATCATGCGCTGGCGGGCCTTGATGTTGCCGTGCAGGAAGTCCGCGCGCTCACCGAAGGACTCCCCGCTGGCCAGCACCGAGTCGCGCATGGCGTCACTGGCCGGTTTGACGTCCACGGTCAGCACCTCGTCGGGCTGGATGAACGCCAGTGCGCGCTGCGCGTCGGCCTCGTCCTGCTGCACCCCGTAGGGCAGCCGCATGGCCACGAACCTGGCGTCCCCGCCCTGCGCCCGCACCCGCTCCACAGCCAGCTGGCACAGCCTGCCCGCAGTGCTGGAGTCCACCCCGCCGCTGATGCCCAGCACGTAGCCGCGCGCACCGGAGCTCGTCAGCTGGTCGACCAGGAAGCCCACGCGCGACTCCACCTCCTGCGCGGGATCGAAGCCGGGGCTCACCGCCAGCTCGGCGATGATCAGTTCCTGCAGGTAACGGCGACCGACCTCACTCATGCGGGAAGTCTCGCACAGCGCCCGGCGTTCCAGACCGTGCCCGACACTCGGGCACACGGCCCCACGCAGTGCTAAAGTGTCGGGCATGTCCCCCGTGGAAAGGCTGGACCAAGGCTCTCGGCGAGTGGACGCCACCGTGACCGAGGAGCAGGCACAGCTGACCCTGACGATGCGGGAGCTGGGCAAGCTGACGGCCGAGCACGTGCGGACCTTCGACCGGCCGGTTCCGGTCACCAGCAACGGCGTGCCGGTGGCCTGGCTGGTGCCGCTGACCCCCGCGGAACGGCTGCGCGCCGAACTGATCGCCTCCGGGCGACTGCGCCCACGCCGCAGGCCGGGCCTGGCCGAGCTGAAGTCACTGGCACCTGCCGCCGAGGAGGAGCCGCTGTCCGAGGTGCTGCTGCGGATGCGTCAGCAGGAGCATTCGTGATCTACCTGGACTCCTGCGCACTGGTGAAGCTGGTCATCACCGAGCAGGAGACAGCGGCGCTGCTCGCCCGGCTGCGCGGGCACGACGAGGAGGTCGTCACCTCCGAGCTGGCGCTGACCGAGGTGATCCGCGTGGTGCGTCGCAGCTGCTACACCGCGCAGCGCGAACTGCGGGTCGAACCGGCGGTGCTGGACCAGCGGCTCACCGCCGCCGCCGAGGTACTCGACCGCGTGGACCAGCTCGTCGTGGACACCGACACCCTGCTGCGCGCGGGCATGTTCGCCGATGACCCGCACCTGGGCTCGCTGGACGCCATACACCTGGTGTGCGCCCTGGAGATCGGCCCCGACCTGGCCTCGTTCATCACCTACGACCGCGCGCTGGCCAAGGCCGCCGCCGACCGGGGCATCCCGGTGGAGCAGCCGCACTGACGTCGGTGCCCTCCCCAGGTCCTCGCGGGGAGGGCGCCGAGAGCTCAGTGCCCGACCGTGGTGTCCGCCCACCTCGCGACGGCGGCCTGGTAGAGCGGGGCGTCCGGGGCGAGGTTGAGCGCGTGCCCGTAGTCGCGCAGCACGAAGGTCTGCAACTGGGCCGCCGCCGAGTAGTCCGGGGCCTCGGCCTTGCGCAGGCTCTCCGCGCTGCCGCAGTCCGGGGCGGTCAGCCCGCCGCAGAACGCCGGGTCGTTGCCCATCACCAGCAGCACCGGAACGTTGATCTTGCGCGAGTAGGGCAGCACCGCACCGAGCAACACGGTGTCCACCACCTCGCCGGGCGCGAACACGTCCTTGGTGGCCTCGTCGGCCTCGTCCACCCCGGGCACCGGCAGACCGGGCTTGTGGAAGGAGGCGTACCGGGTGCCGGGGGCGGTGGTCAGGTAGCCCAGGTCACCGGCGGCCTTGGCCAGCCGGGAGTCCAGCTTCGCCGGGATCAGCGAGCCGACGATCGGCACGGCGCCGAGCGCGTTGATGCCGTGCGTCAGCCCGGTGACCAGCACCGCGTCCACGTCGTGCCAGGTGCCCGCCTCGATGATCGTGATGGCCGAGCCAACCGAGTGCCCGCCAAGCACCACCTTGCCGAACCGCGGCGCACCACGGCCCGCGCGCAGCGCCTGGATCACCTGGTGCACCACGTCGGCCTGGCTGAACGAGGTCAGCAGCAGGCTCGCCGGGCGGCTGCTGCGGCCGGTGCCCAGCCGGTCCAGGGTCAGCGTGGCGTACCCGGCCCGGTTCATGGCCAGCCGGAAGGACCGGGTCTCCGGGGTGTACGGGTAGTCCCAGTAGCTGCTGTTGTACGAGGCCCCCGGCACCAGCACCTGGACGGTGTGCGCGCCGGCGGGGGTGCACAGCTTGCCGTAGATCGTCTGCTGGGTGCCCACCAGCGTCACCGGCAGGTCCAGGTCCTGGCAGGTGGTGCCTGCGGACTGCTCGGCCTGCGCGGGCATGGTGCACAGGCCGATGCCCAGCGCGGCCAGCCCGAGGGCGAGCACGCGCGTCACACGGCGGAATCGCAACGGAAACTACCTCCAAAGTGGACTGATCAGACGTTGCGCCGCTGCGCCGTCATGGGCAGCTGGCTGGGGTACGCCGCACCGGTGACCTTCTGCCTGACCGGCCTGCCCGCGACGGGCACCAGCCGCCAGCTGGCGGCGATCGTGGCCGCGGCGGCCACGATCTCGGTCTGGGCGAAGACGTTGCCGATGCACTGGCGCGCACCGGCTCCGAAGGGCACGTAGGCCCCCTTGGGCGGACCCGAGTCGCGCTCGGGCGCCCAGCGATCGGGATCGAACCGGTCGGGATCCGGGAAGTATCGCGGATCGTGGTGCAGTGCGTGCGGGCTGAGGGTGACCTCGGTGCCCACCGGCAGGCGCACCCCGCCCAGCTCGACCTCGGCACTGGCCCTGCGCATCAGCAGCCAGATCGGGTAGGCGCGCAACACCTCCTGCGCGATCTGCTGGGTGTAGACCAGTTTCGGCACGTCCTCGATGGTGACCGGACGGCCGTCGAGCACCTGGTCCACCTCGGCGTGCAGCCTGCGCTCGATCTCCGGTGCGCGGCCCACCTCGTGGAAGAACCAGGCCAGCGCCAGCGCGGTGGTCTCGATGCCACCGGTGAGCAGGGTGACGACCTCGTCGTAGACCTGCCCGTCGTCCATGCCCTCCCCGGTGTCGGCGTCACGGGCCAGCAGCAGCATGGACAGCACGTCGCCCCGGTCGGCGCCCTCGGCACGGCCCGCCGCGATGACCTCGCCGACGATCCGCCGTAACCGGGAGATGGCCAGGTCGAACCGTCGGTTGCCGGGGATGGGCAGCTTCTCCACGAAACCGGGTGAGAGGGCCCGCACCATGCCCTGCTTGATGACCACCGGCATGGAGCGCTGCGCCTCGGCGATGGCCTGGGCGCCCAGTTCGGTGGCGAACAGGGTCTCGCCGACGATGTTCACCGCCAGCTCCTGCATGGCGAGGTCGAACTCGATCACCTGTCCGGTTGACCACGAACCGGACAGCTCGGCGGCCTTGCCGGACATGGCCGCGGTGTAGCCGGCGATGCGCTCACGGTGGAAGGCCGGTTGCACCAGCCTGCGCTGCTTGCGGTGGAAGCTGCCGTTGGACATCGCGATGCCGTTGCCGAAGTACGGCCGGAACCGGTCGAACATGATGCCCTTGTCGAAGCTGGCACCGTCGGTGACCAGCACCTGGTGCACCAGGTCCGGGCTGGTCACCACGTAGGTGGCCAGTGGGCCGAGGTAGATCTTCACCAGGTCGCCGTGCTCGCGCAGGGAGGAGGTGAACCCGAACCGGCGCCGTAACAGTGACGGAGTGTGTCCCAACAGCGGCCACCGCCCCGGTGCGATCGGCACGGCGTCGAGCGTGTTGAGTTGGGCAGGCATCCGCGCTCCTCGCGGGATCGGGTGAGGCGACCAACCGTATTGGTTTCGTTGGGGGAACGGGAGCACCCGATCGGGTCATGACCGCGCCTGATCGGGGTTGGCTACCCTGCGAGTCGGATTCAGGAGGTGTCGGCGGTGACCGATCAGGCGGCGTGGGTTCCCCCGGAGGTCGATCCCTCCATTCCCAGCATCGCGCGGGCGTACGACTACATGCTCGGTGGGGCGCACAACTTCACGGCGGACCGGCAACTGGCCGAGCAGGCGGAGAAGGCGGTGCCCGGGTCCAGGCAGATCGCCCGGCTCAACCGGTCCTTCCTGGCCCGAGCCGTGCGAGTGCTGGTGGAATCGGGTGTGCGGCAGTTCCTGGACATCGGCTCCGGCGTGCCCACCGTGGGCAACGTGCACGAGATCGCCCAGCGCTCCGCCCCGGAGAGCCGGGTGCTGTACGTGGACAAGGACCCCATCGCGGTGGCGCACAGCCAGCTCATCCTGGCGGGCAACGAGAACGCCGACGTGCTGCGCGAGGACCTGCGCAATCCCGAGGCCATCCTGGAGAGCAGGCAGGCCAAGCGGCTGCTGGACCTGGACGAGCCCGTCGCCGTGCTGATGGTGATGATGCTGCACTGGGTGCCCGAGCAGGACGACCCGTACGGGCTGGTCGGGCGCTACCGGGACGCGATCTGCCCCGGCAGCTACCTGGCGATCTCGCACGTCACCGCGGACCAGCGGCAGGACCAGATCAGCGAGGCCGCCGACGTGATCCAGCGCGCCAAGAGCCCCGACCAGCTCGCCTACCGCACGCACGCCCAGGTGGTCCGCCTGTTCGAGGGCATGGAACTGCTGGATCCCGGCGTGGTTGGCTGCGGCCTGTGGCGCACCGGCGGTTCCGGCGACTTCGCCGACGAGCCCGACCTGAACTCCCACGTCTACGCCGGGGTCGCCCGCAAGCCCTGACCCCTCTCCGTGGCGTGAAGGTGGCTTTCACTGCGCTGGGCGCAGCGAAAGCCACCTTCACGCGACTCCCGGTCGGGCACACTGGGTCGAGTGGATCACTCGATTGTGCTGGTGACGGGCAGTTCGGGGCTGGTGGGCTCGGCGGTGGCCGGGGCGCTGCGGGCGGGCGGCTGGCTGGTGCGGGGCCTGGACGTGCGGCCCGGCCCGGAGACCACACACCTCGCCGACCTGGACGAGCCGGGCGAGGCGCTGGACGGGGTGGGCGCCGTGGTGCACGCGGCGGCACTGCACGCCCCGCACGTGGGCGTGCTGCCGGACGCGGAGTTCCACCGGGTCAACGTGCACGCCACGACCCGGTTGGTGCGGCGGGCCGCGGACCGCGGGGTGCGGCGGTTCGTCTACACGAGCAGCACCTCGGTGTACGGCCACGCGCTGGTCGGCACCGACGCGGCGGTCTGGGTCACCGAGGAGTTGGCGCCGCGTCCCCGTGACGTCTACGACGTGACGAAGCTGGCCGCCGAGCGGGTGGTCCGCGCCAGTGGCCTGCCGAACGTGGTGCTGCACATCGCGCGCTGCTTCCCCGAGCCGCCCGAGGTGACGGCCGTGCACCGGCTGCACCGGGGTGTGGACCTGGCCGATGTGGTGGACGCGCACCTGCTGGCGCTGAGCACGCCGGGCGCCGACGGGGTGTACACCATCGCGGGGCCAACGGTGTTCGAGCCGGGCGACGGGGTGGCGCTGTGGCAGGACGCGCCCTCGGTGATCGACCGCAGGGTGCCGGGCGCGCGGGCGGCCTTCGCCGCTCGGGGCTGGCGGCTGCCCGATCGGATCGACCGGGTCTACGACTCGTCCGCAGCCGCCAGGGACCTGGGCTACCGGCCGAGTCGCGGACTGTCCACGCTGCTGACGTAACGGACCGCGGGCACTGGCGACACCCGGTCCACGAACGCACGGCAGCGCGCGACACCTGGCCTGCACGACCCACTCGCAGACTGTCCACGCTCCTCGCGTAACGGTCAGCGCCCGCTGGCGATGCTCTGGGGCGCCCGCGGAGAACGGAGTCCACAGTGGACACTTGGCGACTCATCGCGACCGAGCGAGCACGGTTGGTGGACGGACTGGCGGGGGTGACCGAGGCGGAGTGGGACTCGCCCTCACTCTGCGCGGGCTGGCTGGCGAGGGACGTGCTGGCACACCTGGTGTCCACCGCCGAGATGACGCCCCGCCGGTTCGCGTTCGGCCTGCTGCGGCACGGGTTGGCCTTCCACCGGATGACCGCCGCCGACGCGGCCCGCTACGGCGAGCGGCCGGTGCCCGCGCTGCTCGAGCGCCTCGCCGGGCTGGCGACCAGCCACGACCACCCGCCGGGGCCGATCGAGACCCTGCTGCTGGAGGCGGTGGTGCACGGGGAGGACATCCTGTTCCCGTTGGGACTCACCGCCGACCACGTGCCGGAGGCGCTGGTCAGGGCGGCCGACTTCGCCAGGACCGCACAGCCGCTGGTGGGCTGCCGCAGGCGGATCGCGGGCCTGCGGTTGCAGGCCACCGACTGCGACTGGCAGACCGGATCCGGGCCCGAGGTACTGGGCCCGCTGCGGTCGGTGTTGCTGGCGATGTGCGGCCGCAAGGCGGCGCTCGCCTCGCTCAACGGCCCCGGCGTCACCGCACTGGAGGCGCGCCCCTGAGCCGGTGAACCGAATCACCGTGGCCACCCGGCCCAGTTAGTTATACTCTGGAAACAATTACAGATGTAGAACTAACTACGGGGGTATCCGTTGCCGGAACTGACTCACCGGCGCAGACTGCTGGTGCTGGCGATCTGCTGCCTGAGCCTGTTCATCGTGGGCCTGGACAGCACGATCGTGAACCTGGCCCTGCCCGACATCCAGCGGGACCTCAACGCCTCGGTGTCCGGTCTGCAGTGGACGATCGACGCCTACACCCTGGTGCTGGCGAGCCTGCTGATGCTGTCGGGGTCCACCGCGGACCGGTTCGGGCGGCGGCGCACGTTCCAGGTGGGACTGGTGCTGTTCAGCCTGGGCTCGCTGTTGTGCAGCGTGGCGCCGAACACCGGCTCGCTGATCGCGTTCCGCATGGTGCAGGCCGTCGGCGGCTCGATGCTGAACCCGGTGGCGATGTCGATCATCACGAACACCTTCACCGAGCCGAGGGAGCGGGCCAGGGCCATCGGCGTGTGGGGCGGGGTGGTCGGGCTGAGCATGGCGCTGGGCCCGGTGGTCGGCGGGGCGCTGGTCGGCGCGGTGGGCTGGCGGTCGATCTTCTGGATCAACGTGCCGGTCGGCGTGGCCGCAGTGGTGCTGGCGGCCCTGTTCGTGCCGGAGTCGCGCGCGGCACGCCCGCGCAGGATGGACCCGGTGGGGCAACTGCTGGTGATCGTGCTGTTGACCGGTCTCACGTACGGCATCATCGAGGGCCCGTCCACCGGCTGGGGCTCCCCACAGATCGTGGCCTGCTTCGCGGTCGCGCTGCTGGCACTGATCGGCATCCTGCTCTACGAGCGCCGGGTCGCCGAACCGCTGATCGACCTGCGCTTCTTCACCAGCCTGCCGTTCTCCGGCGCGACCTTGATCGCGATCAGCGGGTTCGCGGCGCTGGCCGGGTTCCTGTTCCTCAACTCCCTGTACCTGCAGGACGTGCGCGGTTACAGCGCGCTGCACGCCGGGTTGCTGACCCTGCCGATGGCCGTGATGACCGCGGTGCTGGCGCCCATCTCCGGACGGATCGTCGGCACGCGCGGGCCACGCCTGCCACTGGTGGTCGCCGCGATCGGCATCATCCTGAGCGGCCTGCTGCTGACCGGGTTGAGCGCGGACACGCCGCTGGCCCTGCTGGTGACCGCCTACGTGCTGTTCGGCATCGGCTTCGGCATGCTCAACGCGCCGATCACCAACACGGCCGTGTCCGGTATGCCCCGTTCGCAGGCGGGCACGGCGGCCGCCGTGGCCTCGACCAGCCGCCAGGTCGGCTCCTCGCTGGGGGTGGCGGTGCTGGGCTCGGTGGTCACCGCGCGGGTGACCGGCCCGCTGGCCACCGGCCTGCCCGAGGCGAGCCACCTCGGCTGGTGGATCATGGCAGGTTGCGGGGTGCTCGTGCTCGCACTGGGTATCCTGACCACCGGCCGGTGGGCACGTCGGACCGCCGAGCGCGCGGCCGCCCACCTGAGTCCGGAACAGCCGAAGGTCGTGGTGAGAACGGCATGAGTGAGCAGGCGGCGAGCCGTGTGTGGCAGCGGATGCGCGCACTGGTGCTGGAGCAGCACGACCGCCGCCGCGAGGTGTGCGCCGAACTGGGCATGAGCTTCATCAAGGTCAAGGCCCTGCGCCGGATCGCACGCGGCCCGCTGACGATGCGCGAGCTCACCGAGCAGTTGTCCACCGACAAGCCCTACACCACCCTGGTCGTGGACTACCTGGAGCGGCGCGGGCTGGTGGAGCGCAGCGTGCACCCGGACGACCGCCGCTGCAAGATCGTCACTGTCACCGCGGCCGGGCAGGCCGCCTCCAAGGTCGCCGAGGGCATCATCAACGAGCCGCCCTCGGTCATCCTGGAACTGCCCCCAGCCGAACTGGCCGCGCTGGACCGGACCGTGGCCAAGCTGGCGGTCGACTGAGTTGTCCCTGCTGCACGGGCTGATCACCGGCTCCGGCGAGCTGGCGGTGTGGGCCGAGGACCCCGGCCTGCCCCGTGCCGCGACCGGGCGGGAGCACCCGTTCGCGGTGCCGCTGGACCTCGGCGCTCCCGGCGTCGTGACGGTCCTGCTGCCCTCCGACGAGCACGGGCCGGTGGCCTCCTTCGAGACCGGCACGCTGCTGCGCCCGTGGCGTGTCCCGGTCTGCCTGGTGGACGCCGAGTTCTTCGAGGACCCTGGCGAGCACGAGCTGGGCTCCTCGGCGGCCTACCTCGCCGACGTGGCCGCGTACGCCACCAACCTGGTGGCACGCGGCAGGTTCCTGCCCTCCGTTGTGGACGGTTCCCAGGCGCGCTGGCTGCCCGCACTGTCCGGTGTGGACTCAGCGCGCTTCGCGGCACTGCGCGAGGCGATGCCGCCCGCCTGCCGCGCCGAGCAGGTGGAGCCCGAACTGCTGGACGGCCGGGGCAGCGAGCAGGTCCTCACCGTGGCCGTGAACTCGTTGGTGGACAGCCAGGTCCGCGCCGCACTGGGCAGGTTCAGGCTCACGCCGCCCCGGCGCGGACGGGTCGCCGCCGCCGACCGCGCGGTCGAGTCCTGGCTGACGGCCCTGACCGGCGACCCGGAGGTCACGGCGGATCCCGCGCTGGCCGGGAAGCTGGCTGCCTGGCGTGCCAGCGGCATCAACGACAACCCGGTGCGGCTCTGCTTCCGGCTGCGCTCCCCCGAGCAGACCGAGTACGACCACGATGACGCCGAGGGCGGCTGGCTGCTGGAGTTCGGGTTGCAGGCCGTGGACGAACCCAGTGTGCTCGTCGGGGCCGACCAGGTGTGGCGGGCCGCGGACAACGTGCTGCTGCGCTGGATCGAGCAGCCACAGGAACAACTGCTGGCCGACCTCGGCCGGGCGAGCCGCCTCTACCCCGCGCTGGACCACGCGCTGCGCGAGGCCAAGCCCGTCGAGCTGCGGATGAACACCGCTGGGGCGCATGAGTTCCTGAGCCGGTCCGCCCTGCTGGTGCAGGCGGGCTTCGGGGTGATGGTGCCCGCGCGCTGGCGGCAGCCGCACGAGCTGGGACTGCGGCTGGAGGTGGACAGCCCCGGGGCGGCCGGGGTCGTGGCGCAGGAGCGGGGCTTCGCGCTCAAGGTGCTGGTGGACTACCGCTGGCAGTTGGCGATCGGGGACCAGCCGCTGACCGAGGGCGAGCTGGCGGAACTGGCCCGCGCCAAGGTGCCGCTGGTGCGGATCCGCGGCGAGTGGCTGCACCTGGACCAGGAGCGGCTCGACGCCGGGCTGGAGTTCCTGCGCCGCTACGGCAGCGGGCGGATGAACCCGCGCGAGGTGCTGTTCCGCGCCGAACACGAGACCCCGTTGCCGGTCAACGAGGTCACGGGCACGGGCTGGCTCGCCGACCTGGTGTCGGGCAAGGCGGAGCGGCTGCTCGAACCGGTGCCGACCCCGGAAGGCTTCACCGGCACGCTGCGGCCCTACCAGCGGCGCGGCCTGGCGTGGCTGGCGTTCCTGGACCGGCTGGGGCTGGGCGCCTGCCTCGCCGACGACATGGGCCTTGGCAAGACCGTGCAACTGCTCGCACTGGAGGCGATGCCGCGCTCCGGGCCGACCCTGTTGGTCTGCCCGATGTCGGTGATCGGCAACTGGCAGCGGGAGGCGGCCCGGTTCACCCCCGGCCTGTCCGTGCACGCCCACCACGGGGAGAACCGCTTGCCGGGCAGAGAACTCGGCCGGTACGACCTCGTGATCACCACCTACGCCACGGCCACCAAGGACGCGGCGAACCTGTCCACTGTGGACTGGGACCGGCTCGTGCTGGACGAGGCGCAGAACATCAAGAACAGCGCTTCCGCCCAGTCGCGGGCGATCCGGGCGCTGCCCGCCCGCAACCGGATCGCGCTGACCGGGACCCCGGTGGAGAACCGGCTCGCCGAGCTGTGGTCCGTCCTGGACTTCGTCAACCCCGGCATGTTGGGCTCGGTGCACACCTTCCGCGCCCGCTACGGGGTTCCGGTGGAGCGCTTCGCCGACGCCGAGGCCGCGACCCGGCTGCGACGGGCCACCGGCCCGTTCATCCTGCGCAGGCTCAAGACCGACCCCTCGGTGATCGACGACCTGCCGGAGAAGCTGGAGCTGCGCCAGCTGTGCAACCTCACCACCGAGCAGGCCAGCCTCTACCGGGCCGTGGTGGACCAGATGCTGGACCGCATCGCGACGACGAAGGGCTTCCGGCGCAAGGGCTTGGTGCTGGCCACCATGTCCAAGCTCAAGCAGGTGTGCAACCACCCGGCGCAGTTCCTCGGTGACGGCTCCCCGGTGGCCGGTCGCTCGGGCAAGGTCGCCCGGCTGGAGGACATCCTCACCGAGGTGCTCGCGGACGGGGACAAGGCCCTGTGCTTCACCCAGTTCACCGAGTTCGGCGACCTGCTCGTGCCGCACCTGCGGGCCCGGTTCGACACCGAGGTGCTGTACCTGCACGGCGGCACCTCGCAGCGCGACCGCGACGCGATGGTGCAGCGCTTCCAGTCCCCGGGCGGCCCGCCGATCTTCCTGCTCTCGCTCAAGGCGGGCGGCACCGGGCTGAACCTCAGCGCGGCCAACCACGTCATCCACCTGGACCGCTGGTGGAACCCCGCGGTGGAGGACCAGGCCACCGATCGGGCCTTCCGCATCGGGCAGCGCCGCGACGTGCAGGTGCGCAAGTTCGTCTGCGTGGGCACCCTGGAGGAGCGCGTGGACGAGATGATCACGCAGAAGCGGGCGCTGGCCCAGCTCGCGGTCGGCGCGGGCGAGGACTGGCTGACCGAGCTGTCCACCGGGCAGCTGCGTGAGCTGTTCGCGCTGTCCCAGGAGGCTGTCGGTGACTGAACTGGGTGCGCGCTTCCTCGCCGCGCTGGTCAACCTGGGCATGGAGCACGGCCTGCGCCAGGGCCGCAAGCTCGCCCGCGCCGGACAGGTGCTGAGCCTGTCGCTGTCCACCAGCATCGTCGTGGCCCAGGTACAGGGCTCGCAGCTGTCCCCGCACCGGGCCCGCATCGGGGTGAAGGCGTTCACCGGCCCGCAGTGGGCGCGGATCGAGAACGCCTTGGCAGAGCAGGCATTGTTCACCGCGAAGCTGCTGGACGGCCAGGTGCCCGGCGAGATCGAGCAGCTGTTCGCCGAACTGGGCTTCAGCCTGTTCCCCAGCAGCATGCGCGAGCTGTCGATGGACTGCACCTGCCCGGAGTGGGAGGTGCCGTGCCAGCACGCCGGTGCCGCCTGCCACGTGCTGGCCGAGCGGTTCGACAGCGACCCGTTCGAGGTCTTCGCCTGGCGCGGGCGCGGGCGTGAGGCGCTGCTGGAGCGGTTGCGCGAACTGCGCGGGCGAGCGGGCGTGCCCACGGTCGCGCCGGGCGACAAGCCGCTCATGGCGTGCCTGGACTCCTTCTGGCACAGGCAGAACCCGCCCGCGGCAGCGCTGCCCCAGCCGCTGCGCACCGAGGTGCCGGACGCGGTGCTCGACCAGCTCGACCCGCTGCCGATCAGCCTGCGCGGCCACGAGGTCACCGAGTTGCTGCGGCCCGCCTACCGAGCGGTGCTCAGGACACGACGCGGTCCAGCACAGCCCTGAACACTTCTCTGTCCACAGTGGATGGTTCAACGGCCAGCCAGGCGCCCAGCTCGGCGACGAACCGGTGCGGGCTCATCGGCGGTGCGGCCACCTCGGGCGGCTCACCGGTGGTGATCTCCCCCTTGCGGCTCGGGTAGATCAGCACGGCCCCGCGCACCTCCACCTCGGGCAGCATCTCCGCGAAGGCCTCGACCCCCTCGGGCAGCCGGATCGCGCCGCCGCGGAACGGGTGGCCGTTGCGCCACAGGGAACCGTCCTCCTCGGCCTCGTAGTGCCCGGGCAGCCACAGCTTGGACTCGATCAGCACCAGCCGCCTGCCGCACAGCACGGCGTGGTCCACGTCGGAGAACACCGAGCCCGGCAGTCCCAGTCCGTGGAACACCCGCACACCGGGCAGCCGGGTCAGGTACTTGGCCAGCAGCTCGGCGGTCAGCCGCTCGGCGCGGTCGTCGGGCAGGCCGAAACTGGTGGTGCCGCCTAACTCGGCGGTGAACTCGCGGTGCTCCCGCTGCGCGGCCAGGTAACCGCGGCCCAGCCGCACCAGCACGACGATCGCCGCCGCGACCAGTGCCAGCACCAGTGCCAGCAGCAACGGGGTGAGCTCGACCAGCAGCAACACGGTGAGCAGCAGCGCAAGCGCGCTCAGCGTGGCCAGCACGGGGGCGTGGCCGGGGCCGGTCTGCGGCAGGTGGCGCACCCGCTCCCTCGGGTCCACCTGCTGCCACCAGGGAATTCCCCTCGGGTCGATCCTGGGCAGCTTGGGCACGTAGTCCGGGTCCTCACCGAAGTCCCTGGGCTGCCACGGCTGGCGGGGCGCGCGGCGCGGCTGGGGACGCACCGGCTGCGACTCGGACTCCTCCTCGGTGTCCCGGTCGTAGTCGGCCCGCCGGGCCGGGTCGTTGAGCGTCTCGTACGCCTGCTGCAACAGGCGGAACGTGCCCGCCGTGCCGCCCGCGTCCGGGTGCATGACCTTGGCCAGCACGCGATAGGCCGACTTGACCTCCGCGGCGGACGCGCCACGGCTCAGGCCCAGCAGCTCGTAGTAGTCGACACCCGACACGGGGCACACCCTATGGGGTGCGGCCACGGCTCGGAGCACCGGTCGGCCTTGTTGATCAAGAAGCCGGATCGGGCCTGCTCAGCCCAGGTGGTGCCCACCAGGTCTTCAGGTCTGGTTCAGCAGCGGCGTTCACAGTGGTGTGCATGACACACCGAACGAAGATGGCGCTGGCCGCGAGCGTCGCGGTGGCGGGACTGCTCGGCATAGGCGGCGGGGTCGCACTCGCCGCGGGCAACGGCACCCAGCCCGCACAGGGACAGGCGCAGGGACATGGGCACAAGCACGGCAAGGCGGGTCTGCTCGCCCGCGCCGAGCACGGTGAGGTGACGCTGCGCGGCAAGCAGCACAGGGTCGTGGACGTGCAGCGCGGCAAGGTGGACGCCGTGTCCGCCACCGCGATCAGCGTCACCAGCGAGGATGGGTTCAAGGCCACCTACACCGTCAACGGGGACACGAAGGTCCGCAAGGACCGCAAGGCCTCCGCGATCGGCTCGGTGGCCACCGGTGACCAGGTCCTCGTCGTGGCGACCAAGTCCGGAACCACGCTGACCGCCACCAGGGTCGTCGACCGCGCCCACTAACCCCGCGAGTCCCGCCCTCCGGAGGCCGAGTCCCGCTCTCCCGCACGCGAGTCCCGCCCGCAGGCACGCGAGTCCCGCCCAGCCGGTGCACCGCGCGCGGCCTCAGCCCGCGCGCGGTGCGCGCCGGTGCCTGGACCGCGGGCAGATTCCGACCGCGTCTGTCCAGCGGTCGGAATCTGCCAAGGAAAGACACCGGATCAAGAGCGCACCGCAGGCACTGCCTCAGCCCGCGCGCGGTGCGCCACGGCCTTCGGCGAGACCGAGCTTGCGGCGCACCTGCTCCGCGTCGGCGTGTCCGAGCCGGTCCAGCAGTTCCAGGGCCTGCCGCCAGTGCGCGAACGCCTCGTAGTAGAGGTCAGCGAGTTCGCGGTCGAGCTCCAAGGACCTTTCGAAGTACTCCAGGGCCTGATGGCCGCTGCCGCGTCCTTGGTGCGCGATTCCCAAGCTGTGGGGAATCCGCCTCTCGTTGCTCGTCCGCCTCGTACCGCCGCACTGCCCGCTCCAGCAGCGGTATCGCCTCCTCGTGGCGGCCGACCGCGTTGATCGCGTCAGTGTGCACAGTCCGGACATTGGCCTGCTCAGCGGCGGTGAGCCCCCTGCTGCGAGCAGTGCAGGGCCTGGCTTCTCACGTCCTGCCGGTGGCCAACAGGGCGCGCGCCAGCCGCGCGTCCACGTCGCGGGGCATCTCGCCGCGCGACAGCTGGAACGCCTCCATCGGCTGGCTGACCGGGTCGTAGCCGCGCAGGTTCAGGCACAGCGCGGTCTTGCCGATGCCGCCGCTGCCGTTGACCGCCGAGATGACCACGGCCTCGGCGGAGCGCCCCAACGCCTCGTCCAGCGCCGCGAGTTCGTCCACCCGGCCGAGTTTGGCCGTGGCGGGTGCGGAAAACACCCGCCACGGCGGATTCTCAGGCCAGTGACGCCACCGCGTCGGCCAGTGCGAGCACCCGGCGCGCGTTGTCCACGTGCAGCACCTCGATCATGCGGCCGTCCACGGTGACCACCCCGTCGCCGCGGGCGGTGGCCTCCTCGAACGCCGCGATGATGCGGCGCGAGCGGTCCACCTCCTCCGGGGAGGGCGCGAACAGCCGGTTGCAGGGCTCCAGCTGGCCCGGGTGGATCAGCGTCTTGCCGTCGAAGCCGAACTCCTTGCCCTGCAAGCACTCCGCCTCGAACCCGGCGAGGTCCTTGACGTCGTTGTACACCCCGTCGAGGATCACCTTGCCCGCGGCGCGGGCGGCCAGCAGGCACAGCGACAGCCCGGTCAGCAGCGGGGCCCGGCCCGGCACGTGCTCGGCGTGCAGTTCCTTGGCCAGGTCGTTGGTGCCCATCACCAGCACGGTCAGCCGCTGGCTGGCGCGGGCGATCTCCTCGGCGTGCAGGATGGCCACCGGGGTCTCCACCATGGCCCAGATCGCGGTGTGGTCGGGGGCTCCCGCCTGCTCCAGCAGCCGCTCCACGGCGTGCACCTCGGCCGCAGAGTTGATCTTCGGAACGACCACGGCGTGCGGTCCCGCCTGCGCGGCGGCCCGCACGTCCTCGGCGTGCCACTGGGTGTCGATGCCGTTCACGCGGATGGTCAGCTCGCGGCTGCCGTACTCCCCGGAGCCGACCGCGGCGCACACCCGCTCACGGGCCTGCGCCTTGGCATCCGGCGCGACGGCGTCCTCCAGGTCCAGGATGAGCGCGTCGGCAGCCAGGCCCTTGGCCTTCTCCAGCGCGCGCTCGTTGGCGCCGGGCATGTACAGCACGGACCGGCGCGGGCGCAGTGCGGCCTCAGTCATTCGGTGCCCTCCTTGTAGGCCGCGGCCAGCTCGGGGTCGCGGGCGGCCAGCGCGTCGGCCAGCTCGGCGACCACCCGGCACTGCTTCACCGTGGCGTCGTCCTGCATCTTGCCGTCGATCATGACAGCGCCCGTGCCGTCACCCATGGCCGCGATGACCTTGCGCGCCCAGTGCACCTCCTCGGGTGCGGGCGAGAACACCCGGCGCGCGATGTCGATCTGCACGGGGTGCAGGCTCCAGGCGCCGACGCAGCCGAGCAGGAACGCGTTGCGGAACTGGTCCTCGCAGGCCACGGTGTCGCGGATGTCCCCGAACGGCCCGTAGTAGGGCAGGATCCCGTGCGCGGCACAGGCGTCGACCATCCTGGCCACGGTGTAGTGCCACAGGTCCTGCTGGTAGGTGTGCCGACCGGTGGTGAGGTCCTCGCCGACGGGGTCGGTGCGGACCAGGTAGCCGGGGTGCCCGCCGCCGACCCGCGTGGTCTTCATGCGGCGGCTGGCGGCCAGGTCCGCGGGCCCCAGGGACATGCCCTGCATGCGTGGGCTGGCCCCGGCGATCTCCTCCACGTTGGCCACGCCGCGCGCGGTCTCCAGCAGGGCGTGCACCAGAATGGGCCGCCGCAGCCCGGCCTTGGCCTCCAACTGGGCGAGCAGCCGGTCCACGTAGTGGATGTCCTCGGCCCCCTCGACCTTCGGCACCATGATCACGTCGAGCTTGTCGCCGATCTCGGTGACCAGGGTCAGCAGGTCGTCAAGGCCCCAGGGCGAGTCCAGGCTGTTGACCCTGGTCCATAGCTGGGTCTGGCCGAAGTCGGTGGCCTTGGCGATGCGCACCAGCCCGTCCCGGGCGGCCTGCTTGCGGTCGGCCTGGATGGCGTCCTCCAGGTTGCCCAGCAGCACGTCCACCCTGGGCGCGATGTCGGGCACCTTGGCCGCCATCTTCTCGTTGCCCGGGTCGAAGAAGTGGATCATCCTCGACGGCCGGAACGGGATCTCCCGCACCGGGTCGGGGGCGCCGACCGCGAGCGGGCGGAAGAAGTCCTTGGCTGAACGCACACTGCCTCCGTTTGTTACCGATCGGTATCACGCCGTTGGCGGGGATCATCGCGCCGGGCGGTCGCCCGTGTACACGCCGAGTGGCCGAAACCTCAGTCCGGGTTCGCGGTACTCCTCCAGCGCGTGCGCGATCCACCCGGCCGTGCGCGCCACCGCGAATATGGCCTCACCCGCGTCCTGGCGCATGTCGAAGGCGTGCATCATCGCCGCGATCCCCAGGTCGACGTTGGGAAACGTGCTGGTCCCGAGCTCGGCGACCAGGGCGTCCACGCAGTGCATGACCCGCTCGGCGACCAGGATCCGGCGCAGCATGCCGAACAGCACCTCGGCCCGCGGATCCCTGGATCGATACACAGCGTGACCGAAGCCCGGCGGGGTCTGCCCCGAGCGCAGCCGCTCGGACAGGGCGGCCACCGGATCGGCCATGGCCTCGGCGAGGAACCGGTACGCGTGGCTGCTCGCGACGCCGTGGTAGTGGCCGTCCAGCGCGCCGAGCCCGGCCGACACCACGGCGTAGGGGTGCGCCCGCGCGCTCGCGGCGACCCGGGCCGCCATGGTGGACACGGCCAGGTCGTGGTCGGCGAGCAGGATCAGGGCGGCGTTGAGCAGCGCGGGCTGGGCCCGGCGGGTGGTGAGCCTGGGCCACAGGCGGGCGGCGAAGGTGTTGCCCGCCGGACGGCCCACCTCGGGCAGGGCGTCGACCATGACGCCGAGCAGGGTCTCGCCCGCGCGGACCACGGCGGCCGGGGCGAGGTCGAAGCGCAGCGGGTCGGCGGCGCCGAGGGCGGCCACCACCACGCGGAGCTGGTCGGTGAGCCGTGCCGACTCGGGTAGGGCGGCCACGCAGCCCCTCGCCATCGCCAGCAGCCCGGGCGGCGCGGGGAACAGGGTGCGGGTGACCAGTTCGCCGGTCCACAGCAGGTAGGCCACCGACTCGATCGAGTTGGCGGTGGCCAGGTCGGCGACCCGGTGGCCGCGGTAGTACAGCTCGTCCTCGTCGAGCAGGGTCAGCTCGGTGCGGATGCGCTCCACGGCGCCACGCGGCTGGCGGTCCTGCGCCCCGCGGTCGGCGAGCCGGTCCACCTGGTCCTGGGCGAACAGGCTGCCGCGTCGGCCGGGGGCGCGCACGCTGGTGAGCAGCCCGCGGCTGACGTAGGCGTAGACCGTCTCCGGTTTGACGTCCAGCCGGCGCGCGACCTCAGCCGTCGTGAGGTAACGCTCGTCACTGCCTGGGGCCACGACCTGCACCTCCGCCATTCATCTTGACTGGATCAACATTGACAATACTTGATTGTCAAATCGACAGTTGAGTGGACAAGAGGAGGTAGTCATGCCAGTCAGTGTTGACGGGCCGATCCAGGTACCGCCGGGTCTGCGCAACGTTGTCGTGACGGACACCCAGATCGGGGACGTGCGCGGCGGCGAGGGCTTCTACCACTACCGCCAGTACTCGGCGATCGAACTGGCCAGGACCAAGTCCTTCGAGGAGGTCTGGTTCCTGTTCGTGGCGGGCAGGCTGCCCGAGCCCGCGGAACTGGCCCGGTTCACCGAGGACGTCGCCGCGCTGCGGCACCTGCCCGAGGAGCTGCGCCCCCTGCTGCCCGCGATCGCCAGTGCGGGCGACGCGTTCACCCCGCTGGCGGGCCTGCGCACCGCACTGTCCCTGGTCGCCGCCGCGCGCGGGCTGCCCCCGCTGTGGGACGCCGACCCGGCGCGCCGCAAGGCCGACGCCCTGCTGGTCAGCGCGATCACCCCGACGATCCTCGCCGCACTGCACCGGCTCAGGTCCGGCCTGGACCCGGTGGAGCCGCGCGCCGATCTGTCCAGCGCGGCCAACTGGCTCTACATGATCACCGGCGAGGTGCCCCAGGCCCAGCACGCCGACGCGGTGCAGCGCTACCTGACCGCCACCATCGACCACGGCTTCAACGCCTCGACCTTCACCGCGCGCGTCGTCGCCTCCACCGGCTCGGACGTGGTGTCGGCGATCTCCGCCGCGATCGGCGCGTTCGTCGGGCCGCTGCACGGTGGGGCCCCGGACCGCGCGCTGGACAGCGTGGACGAGATCGGCACCCCTGACCGGATCGATCCCTGGGTGCGCGCCAAGGTCTCCGCCGGGGACCGGATCATGGGTTTCGGGCACGCCGTGTACCGCACCGAGGACCCGCGCTCGGTGCTGCTGCGCGAGATCGCGGTCGGCATCGGCGGCCCGCTGGTGGATTTCGCCACCACCGTCGAGCGGTGCGTGGTCGAGGTGCTGGCCGAGCTCAAGCCGGGCAGGCACCTGTACACCAACGTCGAGTTCTACGCCGGGGTCGTGATGGAGCTGTGCGGCATCCCGCGCACGATGTTCACGCCCACGTTCGCGGCCAGCCGGGTCATCGGCTGGTGCGCCAACGTGCTGGAGCAGGCCGAGGAGGGCAAGATGATCCGTCCGGCGGCCCACTACTCCGGCCCGCCCGCGCCCCAGCCGCTCCCCTGAGCGGGACTCACGCGCCGGAGAGCGGGACTCGCGGAGGATGGGGTGCCGCTCCCCGGCCGGGTCAGGACTCCTGGTTCTCGCCGACCAGGGCGAGGGCCTCCTCGATCAGGGTCTCCACGATCTGGTGCTCGGGCACCGTCTTGATGACCTTGCCCTTGACGAAGATCTGCCCCTTGCCGTTACCCGAGGCCACGCCCAGATCCGCCTCACGCGCCTCACCAGGCCCGTTGACCACGCAGCCCATGACGGCAACGCGCAGTTGCGCCTCAAGACCGTCCAGGCCCGCGGTGACCTCCTCGGCCAGCCGGTAGACGTCCACCTGCGCCCGGCCACAGGACGGGCAGGACACGATCTCCAGGCCCCGCTCGCGCAGTCCGAGCGATTCCAGGATCTGCGCGCCCACCTTGATCTCCTCCACCGGCGGGGCCGACAAGGACACGCGGATGGTGTCCCCGATGCCCTGGGAGAGCAGCGCGCCGAAGGCCACCGCGGACTTGATCGTGCCCTGGAACGCCGGACCGGCCTCGGTCACCCCCAGGTGCAGCGGGTAGTCGCACGCCTCGGCGAGCTGCCGGTACGCCTCGACCATGATCACCGGATCGTTGTGCTTCACGGAGATCTTGATGTCGTGGAAGTCGTGCTCGGCGAACAGCGAGGCCTCCCACAGCGCCGACTCCACCAACGCCTCCGGCGTCGCCTTGCCGTACTTGGCCAGCAGCCTCGGATCCAGCGAACCGGCGTTGACCCCGATCCGGATCGGCGTGCCGTGATCACGGGCGGCCTGCGCGATCTCGCGCACCTTGTCGTCGAACTTCTTGATGTTGCCCGGATTCACCCGCACCGCAGCACATCCGGCCTCGATCGCGGCGAACACGTACTTCGGCTGGAAGTGGATGTCGGCGATCACCGGGATCTGCGACTTGCGCGCGATCGCGGGCAACGCGTCCGCATCGTCCTGCGAAGGCACGGCCACACGCACGATCTGGCAGCCCGCGGCGGTCAGCTCGGCGATCTGCTGCAAGGTCGCGTTCACGTCCGAGGTCAGCGTGGTGGTCATCGACTGCACCGACACCGGAGCGTCACCGCCAACCCCAACGCCCCCAACGTCCAGTCGTCGGGACCGGCGGCGCACCGCAATCGGTTTCGGTGGTATCACCGGCATTCCGAGGGGTACTGCGGACACGCTTCCTCCCGTTCACGCCGGGCCTGACTGGCCACCGAACGCTATGCGTTCGGCGTGCGTGGCAACAATCACCGACCCGGGTAGTGCTGCGCGTCACCCGGACGGCCTCGCTCACAGCTCCAACAAACCTTGCCAGAACAGGGAAAACGGGGTGGCGCGGACATCCCACCGCACTCCTGGGGTCCACCGTGGACCGAGCTGGCAATAGGCTGTACGGGCAGCGGGCCCGCACGGACGAGTGATACCGCTGCCCGTGACACAACTCAGGCCACCGCTGACAGCTCGCGCTTCACTACCTGCTCCAGCTCACCGTCGGTCGCGGTGAACGCGGGCGCCAGAAGTGTTTGATCGCCGGCAAACCCGTCACGGCTGGGCTGGGTCGAGTAGACCACCAGCCGACGAACCCTGGCCAGTTCCCGTTCCGGGGGCAGCGCGGAGCCGCCCGGCTACCTCGCACGCTGGGTCAGCACCACGCAGCCGAGCACCACGAGCGCCACCAGCACGGTCACCAGGCTGACCTGCTCGTGCAGCAACAGCGCCGACCAGGTCAGGGTCAGCACTGGTTGCAGGGCCTGCACCTGGCCGATCCTGGCCACCCCGCCGCGGGCCAGCCCGGCGTACCAGGCGAAGAAGCCCAGAAACATGGAAATGACCGTCACGTAGGCGAATCCGAGCCACGAACTGCCCGTGGCACCGGCGAAACCGTGACCGACCACGACCACCACGGTGATGGCGAGGCTGACCGGCAGCGAGAGCACGAGCGCCCAGCAGATGGTGCGGGCACCGCCGAGGTCACGGGCGAGCGCCCCGCCCTCGGCGTAGCCCAGGCCGCAGGCCAGCACGGCGACCAGCAGCCACAGGTCGGCGAGTTGGAAGCCGCCGCCGAAGCCGCCGGAGACCCCGACGAAGGCCAGCACGGCGACGAAGCTGGCGCCCGCGGCGAGCCAGAACGCGCGGGAGGGCCGCTCGCCGCCGCGTAACACGCCGAACACGGCAGTAACGGCTGGCAGCATCGTGATGACCACGGCCCCGTGTGAGGCGGTCTGCTCGGTGAGCGCGAGCGAGGTGCACAGCGGGAAGCCGACGACCACGCCGAGTGCGACGACCACCAGCCTGCGCAGTTGGCCTGCGGTCGGCCTGCGCGCGGAGGTGACCAGCAAGTACACGGTGGCAAGCACTCCGGCGCCGACTGCCCGTCCGAAGGCAACGAACCACGGGTCGAGTCCCGCCACGGCCAGCCGGGTGGCCGGCAGGGAGAAGCTGAACGCGAGCACCCCGAGCGCGCCGAGCAGCAGGCCACCCGTTACCCGACTCGGGGCAGTAACGTTATCCTTGGTCCTCATGAATGAGGATAACGCAGTGGCCAACGTTATCCGTGTGCTGCGCACCACGATCGCCGCGACGGCACCGGGCGGGCGGCTGCCCTCGGTGCGGCGGCTGATGGCGACCGAGCACGTCTCACCGATGACCGTGCAGCGGGCGATGCGCAGCCTCGCCGCCGAGGGCCTGATCGAGGTGCAACCGGGACGGGGCGCCTTCGTGGCCGCACCAGGGCCGTCGGCGGTCGGCGCCCCGGACCTGGACTGGCAGTCGGTGGCGCTGGGCCCGCGCCAGGTGGGCGACGAGGCACTGCCCGAACTGCTCGCGGTGCCACGACCCGAGTCGGTGCCGCTGTCCAGCGGCTACCTGGAGGCGGCCCTGCAACCGGTGGCCGCCTTGGGTTCCGCGCTGGCCAGGGCGGCGCGGCGGCCCGCGGCCTGGGAACGCGGCCCGGTGGAGGGCCGGGCGGACCTGCGCGCGTGGTTCGCGGGTGCGGCGGGCGGCGCGTTCCGGGCCGGGGACATGGTGGTGTGCCCCGGTGGGCAGTCGGCGCTGTCCACGGCGTTCCGGGCGCTGTGCGGGTCCGGGGACACGGTGCTGGTGGAGGCGCCGACCTACCTCGGCGCCATCGCGGCGGCGCGCAACGCTGGCCTGGACGTGGTCGCCGTGCCCGCCGACGGGGACGGGGTCCGCACCGAACTGCTCGCCACGGCCTTCGAACGCACTGGCGCGCGGCTGTTCTACTGCCAGCCGCTGTACGCCAACCCGCACGGCGCGGTGCTGTCCACCGCCCGCCGCGCGGAGGTGCTGGCGCTGGCACACCGGTTCAGCGCGTTCGTGCTGGAGGACGACTGGGCCCGGGACCTCGTCGTGGAGGGCACTCCCCCGCCGCCGCTGGCCAGCCAGGACGAGCACGGGCACGTGGCGTACCTGCGCTCGTTGACCAAGTCGGCGGCACCGGGGCTGCGCGTGGCCGCGATCGGGGCCCGTGGCGCGGCGGGCGCCCGGCTGCGCGCCGCCCGTGCGCTGAACGACTTCTTCGTGTCAGGGCCGTTGCAGGAGGCGGCGGTGGAGTTCCTGTCCTCGCCCGCGTGGCAGCGGCACCGCAAGGACCTGCGCCAGCAGCTGCGGACCCGCCGGGACGCTCTGTTGCTTGCCCTGCAACGACATCTGCCGCAGTTGCGGCCCACGGCCGTGCCCGAGGGCGGCCTGCACGTCTGGGTGCGGCTGCCCGAGGGCGTGGACGACGGGGCGCTGACCACTGCCGCCGCCGCGCGCGGTGTGATCGTCTACCCGGGAAAGCCTTGGTACGCCGTGGATCCGCCCGCAGCACACCTGCGGCTGACCTTCGGCGCCGCCGCCCCCGAGGTACTCGACGAGGGCGTGCGGCGCCTGGCCACGGCCTTGGCCGACCTCAGATCCCGGTAGCGCTGTCCCCGGACAGGAGTTGTTGCGGCACTTGGCTGAACGTCCAGCCGGAGCCGTTGCGGGTGAAGACCCACACCACGTCGAAGCGCTCATCGGGCCAGGTGCTCGGCGGGGTCGGCGAGACCTTGCCCAGCGCGGCGGCGATCTCCGGGATCTCCGTGTGCTCCCAGCAGACCAGGGTGGTGCCGGTGCGCTTGGCCACGTCGGCGGCCACCTCGGAGGTGTCCCCCTTGGCGTGGCTGGTGTTCACGGTCAGCCCGAGCTTGTCCGCGAGCGGGGTGACGGTCTCCAGCATGCGGTGGTGCTTCTTGGAGGTGCTGGTGGTGGCGTAGATCGCGGTCGGCGTGCGCAGCCCGGACTTGATCGGCGTGCCGGCGGGGGCGAACAGCGCCGCCAACGCGCCCGCACGGGACCAGCCGCGGGTGGTCAGCGAGGCGTCGTCGGTGTTGCCGTCGGCGTCGATCCCGTACGGGGCACCGCTGTCCGCGGGCTTCTCGCCGTGCCGGATCAGCATGACCACGTCGGCTGCCGAGGTCGCGGCGCTGGCGGTGCCGATCGGCACGGCCGCGGCAGCACCGGTCGCGGCGAACAGTTTCAGCGCGGTTCTGCGAGAGGCCCTCATGAATGTCGACAGTAATTCCTTACGCAGGTCGGACGAACATTTCACACTTGACACCGGAAATACCCGGTAAACATGTCGTGACCTACTACTTGCGGTACTTTTTCAATTCGGGGGAGCTGCTGGCGGTGATCTGGCATCGTCAGAGCCATGACCTCGACGGTTCCCGATGTGCGGTCGGTGCAGCGCAGGACGTTGCGGATCCTCGTCATCACCCAGGTGGCGGGTAGCGTGGGAATTGGCGCCTCCATCTCGGTGGGCGCCGTGCTGTCCCAGGAATTGTCCGGTTCGGCCTCCTGGTCGGGAATGGGCAACACCATGACCACGTTCGGCGCCGCCCTGTGGGCCCTGCCGCTGGCGCGGGTCGCGACCAGGGGCGGGCGCAGGACCGCGCTGGCGCTGGGCTGGGCGCTGTCGGCGATCGGCGCCGTCGGGGTGCTGCTGGCCGCGGTGCTGCACTCGTTCCCGCTGATGCTGGCCGCGATGGTGCTGGTCGGCTCGGGAACCTCGGCGAACCTGCAATCCCGTTTCGCCGCGACGGACCTGAGCCAGCCCGCGACACGGGCCCGGTCGTTGTCGCTGGTGGTCTGGTCCTCGACGATCGGCGCGGTGATCGGCCCGAACCTGACCCTGCCCGGGGCCGAAGTGGCCCAGTGGCTGGGGGTTCCCGCGCTGTCCGGACCGTTCGTGTTCTGCGCCGTGGCCGGGGCGATCGCCGCGCTGGTGCTGGTGGTGGCGCTGCGACCGGACCCGCTGCTGACCGCCCGCACGCTCGAAGGCGCGGACAACCAGTCGCAGCGCAGGAACCTGCGTGCCGCGCTGGCCGCGATCGGCGCCTCGCGACAGGCCACGTTCGCGATCATCGCCGTGGCCCTGTCGCACGCGGTGATGGTGGGCGTCATGTCGATGACCCCGGTGCACATGCAGGAACACGGCGCCAGCCTGACCATCATCGGGTTGACGATCAGCCTGCACATCGCGGGCATGTACGCGCTGTCCCCGGTGATGGGCTGGCTCGCCGACCGCTGGGGCCGGATGCCCACCGTGCTGCTCGGCCAGGGCCTGCTGATCGGCGCGGTGGCGCTCGCGGCGACCGCGGGCCACAGCATGGAACAGGTCACCGCGGGGCTGATCCTGCTCGGACTGGGCTGGTCGGCGGCCACGGTGGCGGGATCCGCGCTGCTCGCGGAGTCGGTGGGCGCGGCCGAACGCCCCAGCGTGCAGGGCCTGTCGGACCTGGTCATGAGCCTGGCCGGTGGCGTGGGCGGCGGGCTGGCCGGGGTCGTGCTGTCCCTGGTCGCCTTCGACGGCCTGGCCTGGGTCGCGGGGCTGCTGGTGCTCCCCGTGCTGGTGCTGGCGGTCCGCAACAGGTCCTACCAATCAGCGGCTCGTTGACAGGAAACCCGGACAACTCTACGGTCGTGCCCTGGATACATCGGATGTGTTGACCCGCCGCCAACACGCTGATCCAGGGAGATCACCATG
The DNA here is from genome assembly GCF_000525635.1 of Kutzneria viridogrisea DSM 43870. Classification (NCBI taxonomy): domain Bacteria; kingdom Bacillati; phylum Actinomycetota; class Actinomycetes; order Pseudonocardiales; family Pseudonocardiaceae; genus Kutzneria; species Kutzneria viridogrisea. Next base: position 2,671,084 of record NZ_CP007155.1, on the reverse strand, counting down.
CTCAGAGCAGCGGGGCTCATCGCGATGGCGCTCGCCGTGGCCGTGCCACCGGTCGGCGCCCAAACTCAGACAACTGTCTACGTCTCACCAACCGGCAATGACGCAAACCCCGGCACTGTGTCGTCTGCGCCGGTACGCACACTGGAACGTGCACAGCAGCTGCACGCCAACGTCGTGCAGCTCGCTGACGGCACCTACGAGCTGAGCAAGCCGCTCACGCTCACCGCCGCCGACTCCGGCACCACCTGGCGTGCGGCCCCCGGCGCGCACCCGGTGATCAGCGGCGGGAGCCGGGTCACCGGCTGGTACCTCAGCGACCCGGCCCGCAACATCTGGTCCGCCCCGGTGCCTGCCGGGCTGAAGACCCGCCAGCTCTACGTGGACGGGGTGCGCGCGCAACGGGCCAGTGGACCGCTGCCGGTGAAGCTGACCTCCACCACCACCGGCTACACCGCCTCCGCCGACACGCTCTCCCACTGGCACAACCCGTCGGCGATCGAGTTCGTGTACCCGGGCGGGGACCGCTACTGGTCGTTGAGCACCGGCGGGCAGGGGCCGTGGACCGAACCGCGCTGCCCGCTCGCCTCGGCCACCGGCACCACCGTGACCATGGCCCAGCCGTGCTGGAACAACTCCACGAACCGGATCATGCGCACCGACACCTCGGGCCGCACGGTGAATCTGGTCGGGCCGAGGACCTTGGGCAACAACCAGGTCCCCGGCTACGTGGAGAACGCCTACGAGCTGCTGGACACGCCGGGCGAGTGGTACCTGGACGACACCGCGCACCGCATCTCGTACCTGCCCAAGCCGGGCCAGCGGCCCGCGCAGTCCGAGATCGTGGCTCCCCGACTTGAGACTCTGGTCTCAGGTCAGGGGGTCAGCGACCTGACCTTCAGCGGGATCCAGTTCTCCTACGCCACCTGGTTGCGGCCGAGTACCCCCGAGGGCCTGTCGGAGATCCAGGCCAACTACACGCTCACCGGGGAGCACGGCGCGGACCGGCAGGGCCTGTGCCAGTTCGTGGACAAGGGCGCCTGCCCGTACGGGGACTGGACCAAGGAGCCCGGCAACCTCAGCTTCAGCGGCGCACGCGGCGTGCGGTTCACCGATGACGTGTTCACCCACCTCGGCGCCGCCGGGCTGGACCTGGGCACCGGCGCGCAGGACTGCGAGGTGCGCGGCAGCGTGTTCACCGACATCTCCGGCAACGGGCTGGAGTTGGGCGGGGTCGACCACCCGACCGACGTGCGAACCAGCGGCAACACCATCGCCGACAACCACCTGTACGGGCTGCCCGCCGAGTTCCACGGCGGCATCCCGATCGTGGTGGGCTACAGCGAGCGCAGCCTGATCACGCACAACCAGATCGACCACACCGCGTACACCGGCATCTCGATCGGCTGGGGCGGCTGGCCGGACAAGATCGGCAAGCCCGCGACGCCGAACTACAGCCACGACAACACCATCAGCGCGAACCTGATCACCGACACCACCCAGTACCTGGCCGACGGCGGGGCGATCTACACCCAGGGCATCACCGGCAGCTCGATCGACACCGGGGAGAAGATCACCGGCAACGTGATCAGCGGCCAGACCGGCCACGGTCACGCGATCTACTGCGACAACGGCTGCACCTACCTGACGATCGCGGGAAACGTGGAATACGGCAACCAGAACGACTGGGGCGCCACACACGCCAACTACACCCCGCCCGCCGACGGCAGCACCAAGGACCCGTTGCTGATCCAGGACAACTACTGGCAGCAGGGTGACGCGGACTCCGCCAAGAACGAGGTCGTGATCCGGCGCAACCACATCATCACCGGGCCGCGGCAGGCCCCGGCCGCCACGATCGCCAACGCCGGGCTCGAACCCGCCTACCGGCACCTGCTCACCCAGCAGGTCGGCGGGCGCTCCGCCCCGCAGGCCCCCGCCCAGTTGGCCACCACCGGGGCCGACGGCGCCGTGTACGTCTCGTTCAGCTCGACCTTCGTGGACAACGGGGCGCCGGTCGACTCCTACACCGTCACCGCCCAACCCGGCGGCCGATCCGTCACCGTGTCCGCCGACCAGTACCGCGAACCGCACTACGTGCGCGTGTCTGGACTCAGCAACGGCACGGCGTACACCTTCACCGTGACGGCCACCAACGCGTTCGGCACCAGCGCACCCTCACTGCCTTCTGCCGCAACGAAACCCAGTGCCGCCAACACCGCCGTGCCCGGTGCGCCGACCGATGTGTCCGTGCGGGTCTCCGGCGGCAACGCGAGCGTGCACTGGAAGCCGCCTGCCGCCGTGTCCGGTACGTCCCCCGTGCTGGCCTACCGGATCAGTGCGCCCGGACTGCCCGACACCCTGTTCCAGGGCCACACCGCACTGTGGGCCGATTCCTCGCGTGACACCTTCACCGCCGTCGGCGGCCTCGTACCCGGTAAGACATACGTCTTCACGGTGACCGCCCTCAACGCCGCTGGCCCCGGCCAACCCGGCACCGCCAAGCCCGTCACCGGCTGACCCCAGAACGCCGTGAAGGTGGCTTTCACTGCGCTGAACGCAGTGAAAGCCACCTTCACGGCATATGCTGCTCGGCCATGAGCGAGCAAGTGCTGGAGCGCGAACACCGCTTGCCGGTGCGCAAACTGGTCGCGGCCAGCATCGGCAACGCCATCGAGTGGTACGACTGGACGATCTACGCCACGTTCAGCATCTACTTCGCGAAGTCCTTCTTCCCGGCGGGCAACGACGCGCTGGCGCAGTTGAACACCGCCGCCACGTACGCGCTGGCGTTCTTCTTCCGGCCACTGGGCGGCTACCTGCTCGGCCGGTTCGCGGACCTGCGCGGCAGGCGGCCCGCGATGCTGCTGACGATCCTGCTGATGGCGGGCGGCTCGCTGCTGATCGCGGTGCTGCCCAGCTTCGCGCAGGTGGGCTGGTTGGCGCCGATCCTGTTGCTGCTGGCCAGGATCGCGCAGGGCCTGTCACTGGGCGGGGAGGTCTCCAACGCCTCGGCGTACCTGGGCGAGATCGCGCCCGCACAGCGCCGCGGGCGGTACTCCTCGTTCTTCTACATCTCCACCGGCACGGCCCTGTTGCTGGCCTCGTTGCTGGGGTTGCTGCTGTCGAACGTCCTGGACAAGGCCCAGCTGAACTCCTTCGGCTGGCGGATCCCGTTCGTGGTGGGCGGCCTGCTCGGTCTGCTCGGCCTGTGGCTGCGCCGGACCCTGCGCGAGACGGAGACCTTCGAGGAGCACCGCGCCAGCGGCGAACGGGTGCACCGCCCGCTGCTGACGACCCTGCGCGAGCACCCCAAGGCGGTCGGCCGACTGGTCGGCTTCACGGCCCTGTCGACCCTCTGCTACTACACGTTCTTCAGCGCGTTGACCCCGTTCGCCGTGAACAACAGGGGCGCGGGGGCACAGGAGGTATTCCTGGCCCTGTCGGTGGCCACCGCGCTGTTCGTGGCCCTGCAGTACCCGATGGGCGCGCTCTCGGACCGGTTCGGCCGCAAGCCGCAGTTGCTGGTCTGGTCGGCGGCCACGGCGCTGCTGATCGTGCCGCTGTCCGCGCTGATCGGCCCCTCGCTCGGCGGGCTGCTGGTGGTGTTCTGCGTGGGGCTGGGCCTGTACACGATGATGACCTCGGTGGCGCCCGCGGTGATGAGCGAGCTGTTCCCGACCCGGTTGCGGGCGCTGGGCATCGGCGCCTGGTACAACCTGACCGTGGCGCTGATCGGCGGCACGGCCCCGCTGGTGATCCAGGCCCTGGCCGACGCGGGCGCCTCGGCGCTGTTCTTCTGGTACGTGGTGGTTGTCGCGGTGATCGCTTTCCTGGTCACGCTGACCCTGCCGGAGACGAGGGGCACCCAACTGGGGTAGCCGCCGGGCAGGTTTCACCCTGGCGCCCGGCGTGGTGATCGGTGCAGTGCGGCGGGTAACGGCTCACTCGACTGGCCGACGATCACACGAGGCCACGGGCCAGCGCCGATACCGAGGGGCTAGGCCGTTTGGGGCGTTCGTCCTAAAATCACCCGGACAGCCTCACCCAGCACTGTTGGCCCATCCTGGACGCGCGCACCGGCTACCCAGAGCAATCCCAGGGGTCCGCTCGGCCCACATCGAGTCGGCCTGCTGTGCCGGTCGGGTCGCTAGACTCTTTCGGTTCAAGAGGATTTCGCGTGGTGGTCGCCTGTCTGGCGGGCCGTCGGCGCCGGGGGTGGGTGGAACCGGGGAAGGAGGAAGCTCACCATGGGAACTGTCCCCGCATTTCCCCACGGAATGCCGCTGACGCGGGCGGACCTGGAGGCGATGCCAGATGACGGGCACCGCTACGAATTGGTGGACGGGACGCTCATCATGAGTCCGTCGCCCCGTCCGCTGCACCAGCGCATCGTCGCGCGCCTCGTGATCGCGCTGACGATGAACTGCCCCGCGCACCTGGAAGTGCTGCCCGCCCCGGTGGACGTCGTGCTGGCCGACAACACGGTGCTGATCCCCGACGTGGTCGTGGGCCGGAGGTCCGATTTCACCACCAGCCACCTGGCCGGGATTCCCGAATTGGCCATCGAGGTGCTCTCCCCCAGTACCCGTTTGGTCGACCTGGAGCTCAAGCGTGCCCGGTTGCAGGAAGCGGGCTGCCCGAATTACTGGCTGATCGACCCGGAACTACCCGAACTGCGGTGCCTGGCGCTGCGCGGCGGGGTCTACAGCCAGGTGCTGACCGCCATCGGAGACGAGATCATCGAGGTCAGCGCGCCTTTCACCGTCTCGTTGAGCCCCGGGCAGCTCGTTGCACCCTACGGCCGGTAGCACTACTCTGATCAGAGTAATCCGGGCGCGAAAAATCCCCAACAGTCCCGTGGATACCGTCCCGCTCGGGCACACCTGGCAGCTACCGTGTGCGGCTGTCGAGCACGAAGTCTGCGGACTCAGGGGGAGATCCGATGGCTGCACCCCACGTACTGCTGTGGCCGTTCCCAGGTCACGGCCACGTCGACCCGACGCTGCCGGTGGCCGCCGAACTCGTCCGGCGCGGCCTGCACGTCACCGTCGCCACCACCGAACGCTTCGCCGAGGCCGTCACCGCCACCGGCGCCGAGGTCCTGCCCTACGCCTCAGCCCTGGCCGGACGCCCACTACCGGAGGTCTTCGACCCCGACTACCTCGCCCGCGAACCCCTGCGCGCCATGATCGAGGCCATCGCCACCGTGCCCCCGATCCGCAGCCACTTCCAGCACAGACAACCCCCCGACCTGGTGGTCTACGACTCCAGCACCTACGCCGCCGCCCGCGTGGCCGCCCTGACCTGGTCCCGCCCCGCCATCCAGATGTTCCCGACCTTCGCCAGCAACGAGAAGTGGCAACTCGGGCCCTGGATCAAAGACGAGTTCGCCCCCGAGATCGACGAGCACCACCCGGCCCTGCTGGAGTTCTTCTACTGCATGGGCGAACTGCTGTCCGGCTACGGACTCGACGACATCGACCTGGAACGGTTCCACGCCCCCTGCGAGGACCACAACCTCGTCTTCCTGCCCAAGTTCTTCCAACTGGGCAACGAGTTCTTCGACGACCGGCACGAGTTCCTCGGCCCCTGCCTACCCACCAACAGCGGCGGCACGTGGCAGCCCCCGGCCAGCGGACACCCCGTCCTGGTCGTGTCCCTGGGCACCGAGAAGAACAAGGACACGAGGTTCTTCCACGACTGCGCCCAGGCCTTCGCGGACCTGCCCTGGCACGTGGTCCTCACCCTCGGCGGCGGCATGACCGTGGCCGACCTGGGCCCCCTGCCCGCCAACGTCGAGGCCCACCAGTACCTGTCCCACGCCGAGGTCCTGCCGCACGCCACCGCACTGGTCGCCCACGCGGGCATGAGCACCACCATGCGCGCCCTGCACCACGGCGTCGCCCAGGTCCTGGTACCGCACACACCCGAACAACACTTCGTCGCCCGCCGCGCCGCCGAACTGGGCATCGCCCGCCTCCTGCCCCGCGACCAGGTCACCGCCCACGCGGTACGCGAGGCCGTACTCGAACTCACCAGCGACGACCGAGCCCGCACCCAGATCCGGGAACTGGCCGAGCAGACGCGTGCCGCGGGCGGGGCAATGCGAGCCGCAGACCTGATCCAGGCGCGGCTCGCCTAGCCCTAGCCTCGTTTCACTTGCGCAACACGGCCCAGCACCGGTTCAGCCCCGAGAGCACCGAGTCCAGCAGCACGCGCCACGGTCTGCGCGGTGTGGCGACGCGGTGCGCCCCGCTGCCCCGCAACGGCAGCGGCTCGGGGTTGGGCCGGGCGCGACGGGTCGGCGGCCGGTTGATGTGCACGGTCTTGCGCGGCGGGCGCGCGCTGCTGCGGGAGTCGGCAGTCAAGGGTGGGTTCCACATCTGTGTCACGACGGAATGGCCATGATGCCGAGGATGATCATGCCTACCGACCGGTTCACGGTGATCGGTGCGATCCGGGCGCCCAACGGACACTCTGCGCTTCACCGGCACCGATCGGGCAGCATCGCCGATCCCCCAGTGGAGTGAGCCGAGCGGTCCCAAACCCACCCGCAGTGCGCCCCCCCACAAACGCCGTGAAGGTGGCTTTCACTGCGCTGAACGCAGTGAAAGCCACCTTCACGGCGACTGGGGCGGGCAGGCAACGGCCACACCCATGTCATGAAGGTGCCGTTCATGGCGTAGAACGCCGCGAACGGCACGCGACACAGCTTGGAGCTAGTGTTCGCCGCCCATGTGCGGGGAGGCGATCATCAGGCCGCACACCGAGGCGATGGTGATCAGCCCCAGGTGCAGGAAGTGGCTGCCCGCGTTGAAGCCGAAGGCCTGCGGCTCGCCGAGCCCGTACATGAACAGCACGGCGAAGGCGCCGAACTGGACGATCGCGAGCAGGCCGAGCAGGGCGCGCACGACGGCCATCACGATCGACAGCACGCCGGCGGCCAGCAGGATCAGGCTGTGCACCGGGCTGAGCTGGAGGCCGATGACCGCGGTGGTCGGCTGGCTGTCGAACAGCGAGCCGTGCTGGCCGAGCGCCAGTCCGGCGGCCCCCAGGGCGACCAACAGCACGCCCTGCACGATGAAGATCAACCGCGGTACCCGCGTGTGGTCGGCTGCTGCCATGTCCCCGTCCGTCTCCCGTGAGAATTCCCGCGCGATCTTCGCACAGCTCTGCCAAACAGCACGTCGACACCCCGCAATCCACCGATCGGTTGACCGCGGGCTGGCGGCTCGGTCGATTCGCCGACCCGGTGCCCGCGGCGAGGCTGGACGCATGGCGATCATCGAGGTCACGAACCTCCACAAGCGGTATCGCGACCACGTCGCGGTGCACGACGTGTCGCTCACCGTGCAACGCGGTGAGATCTTCGGCATCCTCGGCCCCAACGGGGCGGGCAAGACGACCACGGTCGAGTGCGTGGAGGGCCTGCGCGCACCGGACGGCGGCACCGTACGAGTGCTGGGCAAGGACCCGCGGGCCGACCGGACCCACCTGCGCACGAAAATCGGGGTGCAGCTCCAGGAGAGCCAACTGCCCGATCGGCTCAGGGTCGGCGAGGCGCTCCAGCTGTACAGCACGTTCTACCCGGACCCGGCCGACTGGCGGCGGTTGTTGTCCGACTGGGGTCTGGAAGCCAAGCGGGACACGCCCTTCGGCAAGCTCTCCGGCGGCCAGAAGCAGCGGCTGTTCATCGCGCTGGCGCTGATCGGCAACCCGGAGATCGCCGTGCTGGACGAGCTGACCACCGGGCTGGACCCGCAGGCGAGGCGGGACACCTGGCAGCTGGTGGAGGAGATCCGCGAGCGCGGGGTGACCGTGCTGCTGGTGACCCACTTCATGGCTGAGGCCGAGCGGCTGTGCGACCGCATCGCGGTGATCGACGCGGGCCGCGTGGTGGCGGTGGACACCCCGTCCGGGCTCGTCTCCCGGGTGGACGCCGAGCAGACCGTGCGGTTCCGGCCCAGCGCCCCGCTGGCCGAGCACCTGCTCACCGACCTGCCGGAGGTCAGCTCGGTGCGGCGGGTGGGCGGCCAGCTGGTGGTCAGCGGCACCGGCAACCTGCTGCACGCCGTGACCTCGGTGCTGGCCCGCCACCAGGTGGTGGCCGCGGACCTGCGGGTGGAGCAGGCCGATCTGGACGACGCGTTCGTGGCCCTGACCGGCCGCAAGCTGGAGGAGTCGAAGTGATCATCCGCATGGCGTTCACCGAGTTCAAGCTGTACCTGCGCGAGCCCGCCTCCGTGGCGGCCACGCTGGGGCTGCCGCTGCTGATCGTGGTCAGCTTCGGGCTGCTGATCAACCCAGGCACCGACACCAGTTCGCTGGTGACCTACTTCCCCGGCATGGCTATCGCGTTCTCGCTGGCGATCCTCTCGCTGAACCTGCTGCCGACGATCCTGGCCAACTACCGGGAGAAGGGCATCCTGCGCAGGCTGTCCACGACCCCGGTGCCCCCGGCGAGCCTGCTGCTGGCCCAGGTGGCGGTCAGCTTCGCGGTGGCGCTGGCGATGACGCTGATCGTGGTCGTGGTGGGCCACTTCGTGATCGGCTTCACGGTGCCCGCGCAGCTGGGCGGCTTCCTGCTCGCGTTCGTGCTCGGCACGCTCTCGCTGTTCGCCGTTGGCCTGGTGATCGCCGCGATCGCACCCAGCGGGCGGGCGGCCACCGGCATCGGCATGCTCGTGTTCTTCCTGAACATGTTCGCGGGCGGCGTGTTCACCCCGCGCGAGACCCTGCCGGACTTCCTGAACCGGATCGGCGACTTCCTGCCGCTGGGCGCCGCGCTCACCGCGATGCGTGACGCCTGGTCGGGTAGCTTCCCGCAGCCGCTGCACCTGCTGGTGATGGCTACGATCACGGTGGTGTTCGGGCTGGCCGCGGCCGGTCTGTTCCGTTGGGAGTAGACATGGACGGCAGGGAGCGGCTGATCTTCTCGAGCAGCGGGTACGTGCTGCTCGCGGTCTCCAGCGTGCTCGCAGCGCTGATGCCGCTCAGCGAGCCGCACGGCGGTCTGCCGCTGACCGCGGCGCTGGTGCTGGCCGCCGCGCTGTGGCTGCTGTGGACGGTGCCGGGCAAGCCCAGCCGCCCGCTGCTGTACTACGTGGTGCTCGTCGCCCTGATCGTGGCGCTGACCTGGTGCAACGCCTGGTTCGCCCTGTTCGGGTCGGTGGGCTTCGCGCACGCCTTCGGCCTGCTGTCCACGCGGTTCGTTGCGGTGGGCGTGGCCGTGCAGGCGGTGCTCTCCGCGTTCGTGCAGCACCCCGACCAGGGCACGGCCTGGCTGCTGATCGTCAACGTGGGCGTGCCGCTGCTGTACGCGGGCCTCGTGGTCGGCCACGAGAGTGAGAAGCACAAGCGCACCAACGCCGAACTGGCCGCCGCGCTGGCGGAGAACTCCGGGCTGCACGCCCAGTTGCTGGCCCAGGCGCGGGAGGCCGGGGTGCTCGACGAGCGGCAGCGCATGGCGCAGGAGATCCACGACACGCTGGCGCAGGGCCTGGCGGGCATCGTCACGCAGTTGCAGGCCGAGGATCAGACCGGGGACCGGGCACACCTGGCCACCGCCGCGCGGCTGGCCAGGCAGAGCCTGACCGAGGCGCGGCGGTCGGTGCGCGCGCTGCGGCCCGAGCCGCTGGAGGGCACGCGGCTGCCCGAGGCGGTGGGCGCGCTGGCGGCCGACTGGTCGCGCACCGAGGGCGTACCCGCGCAGCTGCACACCGACGGTGAGCCGTGGCCGGTGCCAGCCGAGGTGGAGGTGGCGCTGTACCGGGTGGCGCAGGAGGCGCTGACCAACATCGCCAAGCACGCGCGCGCCTCACGGGCCGGTCTCACCCTGTCCTACCTGGAGGACCAGGTGGTGCTGGACGTGCGCGACGACGGGGTGGGTTTCAGCGGGCAGCCGCACGGAGACGGGTTCGGGCTGACCGTGATGCGGCAGCGGGTCGACGGGGTCGGGGGGCGGTTGAGCGTGGAGTCCGAGCCGGGCGTGGGCACGGCGATCTCGGCGAGCGTGCCGGGAGGCCGCGGTGAGTGAGCCGATCCGGCTGTTGATCGTGGACGACCACCCGGTCGTGCGGGACGGGCTGCGCGGCATGTTCGCCGGGGACCCGGAGTTCGAGGTGCTCGGCGAGGCCGCCGACGGGGCGCAGGCGGTGACCTACGCCGAGGCGCTGCGGCCGGACGTGGTGCTGATGGACCTGCGCATGCCCGGGGTGGACGGGGTCAGCGCGATCCGGCGCATGGCCGAGCGCGGGCTGCCCGCGCGGGTGCTGGTGCTGACCACGTACGACACCGACAGCGACGTGTTGCCCGCGGTGGCCGCCGGGGCCACCGGCTACCTGCTCAAGGACACGCCCCGGGCCGAGCTGCTGCGGGCGGTGCGGGCCGCGGCGCGCGGCGAGGCGGTGCTGTCCCCCGCCGTGGCGACCAAGCTGCTCGGGCAGGTGCGGGCGCCCGCGCGGGAGGAGCTCAGCGCCCGCGAGCTCCAGGTGCTGGAGCTCGTCGCCCGCGGCGGCACCAACCGGGAGGCCGCGGCGAAGCTGTTCATCAGCGAGGCCACGGTCAAGACGCACCTGATCCACATCTACGCCAAGCTGGGCGTGAAGGACCGCGCGGCGGCGGTGGCGGCGGCCTTCGCGCGCGGGCTGCTGAGGTAGTGCGGCGAGGCGCCGCCTGGGCGCGGAAGGACCGGTGATGGGCGCCGGACACCGCACTAGGGGCATGATGTGGGCAGTTGTACCCGAACCGAGGAGAACACCGGAATGTCTCTGACCAAGCCCGAAGTTGAGCCGCACGAGGGCGCTGCCCCGACCGACCTGCTGGTCGAGGACATCACCGTCGGCGAGGGCCCCGAGGCCGCCCCCGGCCAACTGGTCAGCGTGCACTACGTCGGCGTCGCCCACTCCACCGGCGAGGAGTTCGACGCCTCGTGGAACCGCCAGCAGGCGTTCCAGTTCCCGCTGGGCGCGGGCCGGGTCATCGCGGGCTGGGACCGCGGCGTGGCGGGCATGAAGGTCGGCGGCCGTCGCAAGCTGGTCATCCCGCCGCACCTGGGCTACGGCGACCGTGGCGCGGGCGGCGCGATCAAGCCCGGCGAGACGCTGATCTTCGTGGTGGACCTGCTCGGCGTGAACTGAGCCCCGCCGACCGGGCCGTCACGCCGATCGCGTCGTGACGGCCCGGCGGGACTGGGCTGCGGCGGCGCGGGACTCGCGTGTTCGTTGGCGGGCCTCGCGCGGTCGTAGGCGGGACTCACGCGGTCGTAGGCGGGACTCACGCGCACCCCAGCGGGACTCGCGCTCCCCTGGGCGGGACTCGCGGTGACTGGGTCAGTGCGCGATGAGTTCGTTGATCACTGGTGCGGGTGAGTCCGCGGACCACAGCAGGCGCACCGAGTCGGCGCTGACCTTGGGCAGGTCCAGCTGGGTGTAGCCGCCGCCGAACCGGCCGACCGTGCGCCAGGTGCCGCCCTCGTGCACCTGCACCTGCGCGCGGCCCGCGGATCCGAGCACCACCACCCCGGTGAGCCGCTGCGAGGTGAAGCTCACGGTGAGCGCGTCACCAGTGGCCGGGGCGCCCGCCGCGCGGTAGGCCGTGTCGGGGTTGCCGTCGGCCACGGCGGGCAGGCCGGTTCCCGCGGGTCCGCCCGTGACGGCGACCGTGGCCACCGACAGTTCGCGGACCACCAGCCAGTTGTCCTGGTCGGCGGTGGCGCGCAGCCGCACGTAGCGGGCCGTGGTGCCGGCGGGCGGGCTGGCCACCAGCTCCGGGGTGTTGCTGAACGACTGGCCGGTGGTCCAGGTGGTGCCGTCCGCGGAGTACTCGACAACCCCGCTGTGCACGTAGTCCTCCGCGCTGCCCGACTTGGCCATCAGCGCGGTGAAGGCCCCGATCGTGCGCACCGAACCCAGGTCCACGCCCACGGTGTCGCCGACGTGCACGGGGCCGTTGCTCCAGTAGAACGTGGCGGGGTTGCCGTCGACCATGTTGGCGGGCACATAGGACTCGTAGGTGGGCAGGCTGGCCTGTGCCGTGGCCGGGACCGGGGTGATGCCCAGCGCCTTGTTGTTGTCCTGCAACACCTTCGCGATGAACTTGTCGAGCACTCCCTGACCCACCAGCACTTCCTGCTTGCTGCCGTCCAGCTTGGTGTACCGGAACGAGTGGGCCTTGGCCACCAGCCCGAGCAGCGCCTGCCGGTCCCGCCAGGCGCTGGCCCCGTCCTGGGAGCGCTGCTGCTCGACCAGGTCCAGTGCCTTGTCGGCGGCCTTCGCCCACGCCTTGGTCGCGTCCAGCCAGAGCTGGGTCTCGGTGAGGAACTGCTTGTCCGGCAAGGAATCCCGCAACTGGTCGGGGGCCTCGTCGAGCAGCTCGAACTGCTTGTGCAGTGCGGCGATGTCCCCGGTGCGCCAGAACGAGTCGATCTTCGCGGCGAGCGCAGGGGCCTGCCGCTGGTCCAGGTCGGAGGTGTAGTTCAGGTCAGCGAACAGGCGCAGCGCGGCCAGCGCGTCGGGCTCGCCACCGGCCAGCTCCGTGAGACTCGCGTCCCAGGAACGCTGCGGCTGGTAGCCCGCGCTGTTCCACACGAAGTCGGCGATGGTGAACTCCGAGATCTTGGACGCCTCGGCCTGGATCATCGGGTTCGCGGTGATGCCCGCCAGCGAGGCCGCCAGGCCGGTGCCCCGCCCCACGTAGGGCCCCAACAGCAGCTGGCCGGTGATGTAGTCGTTGACCGGGTAGTTGTCCCAGACCAGGATCTCGTGGCCGTAGACCTTCCGCGCGGCGGCGGCCTGCTCGTCGGTGATCACCGGGGCGATGAACGGGGTCCCGGTCCACTCCACCAGCACCGCGGGGTCCAGTTGGGCGGCCAGGGTGTTCTTGTACGGGGTGGCGGCCAGGTCGGAGTACTCGGTGGGCACCATCTCCAGCTTGCCCGCGCCGGGGTGCGTGGCGATGAACTCGCGCTGCACCGCGTTGAGCAGGAAGGACTGCGCGGCACCCGCGGCGGCCCCGCCGGTGCCGAACCTCGTCGCGTCGGCCGCGCAGTTCCACTTGGTGTAGCTGATGTCGTCCAGCGGCACGGCGAAGGTCCGCACACCGATGTCCCACAGGGACTGGAACTTCGCACCGATCGCCTTGGCCTCAGCCGGATCGGAGTAGCACACCGACAGGCCGGGCGAGATCGCGTAGGTGAACTCCACGTGGTTGGCCGTGGCGCGGTCGACCAGCCCCTTGAGCGCGGCGAGCTTGTCGGCGGGGTAGGGGTCACGCCAGCTGGCACGCAGGTACGGGTCGTCCTTGGGCGAGTACACGTAGGTGTTCATCTTGTGACGGCCGTAGAAGTCCAGCTGGTCCAAGCGGTTCGCGTCCGACCAGGGCGTGCCGTAGAAGCCCTCGATCACTCCGCGGATGGGCAGGGTGGGCCAGTCGCGGATCTCGTACCAGCGGTTCGGTCCACTGTGGATGATCTGGCGCAGGGTCTGCGCGGCGTAGAAGGTCCCGGCCGGGTCCACCCCGTCCAGCACGATCCGACCGGTGCCCACGGCCAGCACGTACCCCTCGGCGGGCAGCCCGGTTGCGTCGTGCACGCCGAGCGCGGCCAGTGCACCGGCGGTGGCCTGGTTCTCGCCCTTGCCGCCGACGTAGACCGTCACCGGGGAGGAACCCGGATCGGTGTGCTCGTCGACCTCGCGGAGGTGCCGGACCCCGGCTGAGCGCAGCGCGGCGCGGGTCGCGGCCAGCGCCGGGGCGTCGGTGTGCGCGCCCACCACCAGCGTGGCCTGCTCGCCGAGCTGGAGCACGCCCGATCCGGCGACGGCCTGCTGCGGTTTCGGGAAGATCGACAGCGTGGTCGGTGGTGGTGCCGCCTGCGCCGCGGGTGCGAGTGCGATCACCGGTACCAGTGCCAGCAACGCTGCGAGTACGCGCACAGCTCCCCCCTTCGCCAACCCTGCAAGAGGACTAGACCAAGCCGCGACGCCCAGGTCAACCGGCCGTTCGCAGGTTCTTGCTCCAGTCCAGCAGCGCCGCGAAGTCCTGCTCGCGCAGGCCGAGGCCGGGATCCACCCAGCGCAGCAGGGCGGGCCGGTCGTGGTGCTCACGCACCCACGCCCGGTCCGCCTCACTGATCTCGTCGTCCACCCAGGCGAAGGGCCGGCCCGCCGCCCAGCGCACCGCGTGCCGGGTCTTCCAGTGCAGCCCCTCGGGGTCACGGCCCTGCCGCCGGGGCCACTCGATCACCGGCAGCTTGGGCAGGTGCAGCGGAGGTGAGATCCACTCGTTGGCCTCGCCCTGCCAGGTGGTGGCCCAGACCAGGTCGAAGGGCAGTGCGCGCAGCCTGGCCCCGTGCGCGGCGTTGAGCCAGACTCGCAGCGCACTGGCGTGCGGCCACAGGCTCGGCTTGGTCCGGTACGAGGTGTAGCCGTGGGGCCGCGGGCCCGGCATGGCGCGGAACGGGTTGAGCGGCCCGTCCACGTCCAGCAGCAGCCACGGCTTGTCCATGACCTCGATGCCTACTACAGGCGCACGACCTGCACCAGACCCTTGCCCTGGCCCGCGTCCTCGAACGCCTTGCCGACCACGTAGAGCCGCTTGTCGTCAGCCCCGAGCACCAGGGAGTACTGGTGCTCGGTGTCGAAGCCGACCAGCGTGCTGTCCACAGTTGCGGTCCCGGTGTTGATGACGGTCACGGCCGCGGCGCCCCACTTGTCCGGTCCGGTGTCGGCCACGTAGAGCCGCCTGCCGTCGTGGCTGAGCGCGATCGGCCGCCAGTAGCCGCTGTTCGGGACTTCCACGGCGGCCACCTGCTTGTCACTGGCCGTGTCGACCACGTGCAGCGCCCCCGGGTACACGCCCATCGCGTACAGCCGCTTGCCGTCCGGGCTCAGCGCGAGCGAACCGATCTCCTCGCTGGGGCCGATCGAGGTCTGCACCTCGCCGAGCAGGCGCGGGGGCACGGTGCTGGCGTCGAAGTGCCGCACGGTGGACGGGAAGGTGCCCTGGCTGGACTGCGCGGAGATGTAGAGGTCACGGCCGTTCGGGCTGATCACCAGGTCGTCCGGGACCCAGCCGCCGACCTTCTGGCTGCCCACCACGGAGTTGCTGGCGGTGTCGACCACGTACACCGTGCCCTGCTCCGGTGAGCCGGGCACGATGACGGCCCCGTTGCGGGTGAAGTACAGGTAGCGGCCGTCGGGGCTGATCGTCTGCGCCCCCATCCAGCCGAAGGAGCTGTTGCCGTAGGTGACCGGCGGGGTGATCGTCGCGACCTGTTGGAGCGCGGCCGTGTCGATCACGTTGACCTGGCCGCTGACCCCCTGGCCGCCCGACTGGAGCGCGTAGAGGCGCCTGCCGTCCGGGCTGATCGTCAGCCGGACCACCGTCTGGTACTCGATGCCCACCCGCAGCAAGGACCGGGTCTTGTTCGTGCTCGTGTCGATCACTCGGATGTTCGACCTCGTCGGCGCCGCGGTGTCGCGCTCCGCGGTGTAGAGCAGCTTGCCGTCCGGGCTGAACACCGGCTGCGCCCCGCTCACCTCGGTCTCGCCGACCTGCACGCTGGCCTGGATGTCGGCCTCGACCTCCCGCGCGGGCGGGTTCGCCGCGGCCTGCGCGGGCACGGTGGTCAGCGCGCACAGCGCGGCCGCGGCGACAATCACTGACATGGGTCTCATCGTCAACATCTCCCCTGGAGTTGGCGTTCTCCCAAGGGAACACGCCACACCCACGCGGCGACACCGCCGCCGGGAGTCAGTGATCAGCGGGCGAAGGGCCCCGGGGCAGGCGTACCGGAACGTCCGACACACCGCACGGGAAGCGCCGACACGCGCAGGAACCCCGCGTGTCGGCGCTTCGGGTACGCCGTGTCGGCGCTTCCGGTACGCCCTCAGCCGCCGAACCGTTGATGTTCCTCGGCTGCGCATCCGTCAGTTCCCCGCGCACCGCTCAGGGCAGTACAGCTAGGCCAGCACCCGGGGGTGGGCCGCGCTGGCGGTCTCGTAGACCCGCAGCACCTGCTGGGCCACCGACGGCCAGTCGAACGCGGTGGCCCGCAGGCGGCCCGCCCCGGCGAGCCGCTCGCGCAGTGCGGGATCGTCCAGCACGGCGGTCAACCCGGCCGCCAGCCCGGCCGGATCGCCGGGCGGCACGAGCACCCCGGCCCGCCCGCCGTCGAGCACCCGGCGGAACGCGTCCAGGTCACTGGCAACCAGCGGGGTGCCCGCGCTCATCGCCTCGGTGAGCACCATGCCGAAGCTCTCCGCGCCGATGTTCGGCGCGCACAGCACGTCCACACTGCGCAGCACCGAGGCCTTCACCTGGTCCTCGACCGGTCCAAGCACGGTGATCCGCCGGTCGGCGGCGCGCAACCGGTCGGCGTCCCCGTGGCCGACGACCAGGACACGCAGGTCCGGGAACCGCTTGGCGAGCAGCGGAAGGGCCGCCAGCAGCACCGGCATGCCCTTGCGCGGCTCGTCGTAGCGGCCCACGAACCCGATCGTGCCGCCCGCGCGCGGGTAGCCGGGCAGCGGCTCGGCGCGGGCGTGGAAGTCCACGTCCACCCCGTTGGGGATCTCCACCGCGTCCCCGCCCAGGTGCTCCACCTGCACGCGGCGGGCCGAGTCGGACACCGCGATCCGCGCGGTGACCCGCTCCATCAGCGGGCGCAGCACCGGGCGCACCGCGAGCAGCCCCCGGGACCGCGCGATGCTGGTGTGGAACGTGGCCACGACCGGGCCGCGCGCCAGGGTCAGCGCCAGCAGGGACACGCTGGGCGCGGTCGGCTCGTGCAGGTGCAGCACGTCGAACTCGTGCTCGGACAGCCAGCGCCGCACCTGCCGGTAGGAACGCGGGCCGAACCCGAGCCGCGCCACCGAACCGTTGTACGGCACCGGAACGGCGCGTCCGGCCGGGGCCAGCACGGACACCTCGTGCCCCAGCGCGCGCAGGGCCGCGGCCAGGTTCACCACGTGCGCCTGCACACCGCCGGGCACCTCCAGCGAGTACGGGCAGACCAGCCCGACCCTCACTCGTCGGCCAGCCAGAGCCGTTGCAGCATGTGCCAGTCGGCCGGGTGCGCGGCGATGTCCGCGGCGAACACGTCGGCCAGCGCCTGCGTGGCCGAGCCGATGCCCTCCACCCCGGCGACCTTGATCGGCGGGTGCACCCGCAGCCCCCAGCCGCGCTCGGTGAACCAGCAGCCCACCGGCAGCAGCGCGGCCCCCGTCGTGGCGGCCAGGTAGGCCGGGCCCGCGGGCATCTTCGTCGTCTCCCCGAAGAAGGTCACCGGCACGCCCCGCTCGGTGAGGTCCCGGTCGGCGAACAGGCACACCACCCGGTTCGCGCGCAGCCGGTCGGCCAGCACCTCAGCGGGCGGACGGTCCCCGCCACTGGTCGGCAGGATCTCGAATCCCAAAGAACGTCGGAACTTGGTGAACCGCTGGTACACCGCCTCCGGCCGCAACCGCTGCGCCACGACCGTCAACGTGCCGGTGTGCCCCA
Organism: Kutzneria viridogrisea DSM 43870; assembly: GCF_000525635.1. Lineage (NCBI taxonomy): Bacteria > Bacillati > Actinomycetota > Actinomycetes > Pseudonocardiales > Pseudonocardiaceae > Kutzneria > Kutzneria viridogrisea. The sequence goes on along the minus strand of NZ_CP007155.1, from coordinate 2,653,585 downwards.
GCAACCACACCCCCGCCACGTCGTAGCTGCCCGAGTGCGGCAACGCGATCACCACGCCGTTGCCCTCGCGCATCGCGGCGTGCAGGTACTCCTGCCCGGAGGCGTTGTCCTCCACCCCGACGTGCACCGCCTCCGGGTCCATCGCGGGCAGCCGGAAGGTCTCGCACCAGTAGCGCGCGTAGGACCGCATCGACAGCCCCACGAGCTCGGTCAGCTCGTCCGGCCCGGCCTTGGGCATCACCCTGGCCAGGTTCGCGCGGAGCTGGCGGACACCCGCCCCGTCGCGACGAGTCGCCAGCTCCGCGCCCCAGCCGAACAACCAGGCCGCCAGCCGCGCGGGCACCCTCGGCACGATCGCCCACGCCGCGGTGTAGGCGGCGGTGGCGAGCAGACCTCTCACTGCTCGCACTCCCCGGCCTGGCCCTGCCCTGGTTCGCGGTCACCGGCTCCCCGGTCACCGGCCCCGCAGAGCCCGGCTTCGCGGTCCCCGGCCTGGCAGTCCCCGGCTTCCCGTTTCCCAGCCCCGCGTTCCCGCGCCTCGCCGTCCCCAGCCACGCGGAGCCCGGCATCCCATTCCTCAGCCTCACGCTGCCCGGCTTCACGAGGCGCCGCACCGCCGTCCCCAGCCTCACGCTGCACCGCACCATGGCCCCCGGCCCCACGATCCCGTGCCGACCTGTGCACCGCGCTCAGCCGCTGCGCCACCGTGATCACCGCCAGCACCGCGAGCGCGCACATCGACACGTCCACCGCGAGGGGCACGCCCAGACCCTGTAGCCCCGTGCCGACCAGCGCCAGGATCAGCCGCTCCGCCCGTTCGACCAGGCCCCCGTCGGCATCCAGCCCCGTCGCCTCGGCCCGGGCCTTGACGTAGGAGATCACCTGCGCGCACACCAGGCTGATCAGCGCCGCCGCCCCCGCCAGGCGGTCCTGCGCCACGACCAGGCACCACCAGGCGATAGCCCCCAGCAGCGCCCCGTCGGCGATCCGGTCACAGCTCGCGTCCAGCACCGCCCCGAACGGCGTTGCCCCACGCGCCCTGGCCACCGCCCCGTCGACCAGGTCGAACACCGCGAAGACCGTCACCACGACCGTGCCCAGGAACAAGTCGTCCCTGGGGAAGAACCACAGGCTCGCCGCGACCGTGCCCAGTGTGCCGATCACGGTGACCACGTTCGGGGTGACGCCGAGGCGGAGCAGCCACGCACCGACCGGGTCGGTGACGCGTGAGACCGAGGCGCGAGCGAAGATGTTGAGCATGGGGCGGGGGCGGCACCTACCTGCACAGAGGAGCGGGTGGGGCCAGCCTAGTAGCCGCGCGGCCAGGGGCGCCTGCCCGCCCTGGGTTGCGAGTCGGTTCCAGTTGCTTCGCTGGTCGCGTCCACTGATGGCTTTGGACGGCAGCAGCGGCCCAGCTCCGTGCCCCGCCGCCGGTCATGGCGGGTCGGGCTCCGCGATCGCCTTCGGCCGGGTCTCGTGCTCGAACCCCAGCGGCGTGATCCACCGCCGCACCCCGTCGGCGCCCCGCGCGAACCGGTACCGGCCAATCGTCTTCAGGTAATGGTGCACATCACAGAACGGCCCCAGATTGCGCCCATCCGTCGCACCACCCGAGGCAAAGCCCCGCACATGATCGATCTCGCATTCCGCCACCGGCCGCAAACAGCCCGGTGCCTGACAGACCCGGTCCCGGACCATCACGAAATCCCGCAACGCCTTCGGCGGCCGGTATCGTTTCCGACCGACCCCGATCGGCATGCCGACTTTGTCGGTGAGGACTTTGCGCCAGTCGCCCTGCGCGGCGATTTCGCGAGCCAAGCTCGCGTCAACGTATCCGACACCCGCAATGTATCCAGGATCGGTGGTCAACCCGAGCAGCGTCCGCGCGGACACGGTCACGTCAGTCCGCACCGTCACCGGTCGATCCGAGCCCAGCATCCGATCGACGAACACATCGGCCTGCTTCTCGCCTCGGGACCGGTCGTCGTCCAGGGCCTCCGCGTCGGCGGTGATCTGGTCGAACACCTGCCGCGCCCGCACCGCGTCCAGGTATGCGGTCAGTTCCGCCATGCCATCAGGCATCGGCTTGTACCGCACCTCGGAGCGTTTCACGGCCCTGACGTGCCGGATCTCCGCACCGAGTGGATCAACCAGGCACACCAGCCGCCCGACCTCGACCCTCAACTCCCCGGAGTTCAGTTCGGCGGCACCGGTCAGCCGGGCGTCCACCTGGCGGGCCTTCTCCTCGTCCAGGTTCTCGGTCAGCTTCCGCACGGCCTCGAACCGGTCCAGGTCCAGCAACCCGTCCCGCATCAACCCGGCCAACACCGGCAGCCGATCCATTGCCGCCGCCTGCTCCTGAAGCCGACGAGCCCTCCCGAGCGGAATGCGCAGCAACAACGCGATCTCGTGGGGATCGTCAAGTTCGGCGGCGCAGCAGAGCAGATCGAATTCGGCGGACGCGAGGCGTTTCCACACCTCAAGCATCCGCTCCGCGATCTCCCTCTTCCCCATGCTTCAATTCTACGCCGAATATCAGACACCGAAGAGTGAATCCTCAGAGGCAGCTTTTCACGGCAAGTGAAATCGCGGCGTTCACCACACCCCGCGACACCTAGTCACCGTCACACGACGCCGCCGGACAACCCGCCCCAGCGTGGTCACGGATCGCCTCGGCGATTTCGCCCAGCTGACGCAACTGCTCGGCGGTGAGCCCGTTGAACAGCGCCGCCCGCACCTCGGTGACATGACCGGGCGCGGCAGCGCGCAGCACGGAGTACCCGAGGTCCGTCAGCGAGGCGAAGGAGCCGCGCTTGTCCGTGGGGCAGGACCGGCGCACCACCCAGCCGTTCTCCTCCAGGCGGGCGATCGCGTGCGACAGCCTGCTGCGCGAGGACCGGGTGAACTCGGCCAGCTCGCTCATGCGCAGCTCGCGGTTGGGCGCCTCGGACAGCGCGACCAGGATCTCGTAGTAGGTGGCGGGCATGCCGGAGTCGCGCTGGAGCTGTCGGTCCAGGCGTTCCCCGACCAGCTTGGTGGCGGCGGTGTAGGCGCGCCAGATCCGCTGTTCGTCCTCGGTCAACCAGCGCGGCTCGTTCATGGCACCATCATACCTCGTTGTTGAACTCTCAACATTAGTGCGCTAGGGTTCAGTTGAGAGCTCAACCAACCAGGAGGAACGATGACCACCGCGACCCAGATCCCCGGCTACGTCGCAGGCACCTGGACCATCGACCCGGTCCACTCGGACGTGACCTTCATCGTTCGGCACCTGGGCGTGTCCAAGGTGCGCGGGCGCTTCAACTCGGTCTCCGGCCAGATCGTCACCGGCCAGGACCCGAAGGACTCCTCGGTGAACGCCGTGATCGAGGCGGGCAGCATCGACACCAAGAACGAGCAGCGTGACGGCCACGTGCGCTCCGCCGACTTCCTGGACGTGGAGACGCACAAGGCGCTGACCTTCACCTCCACCGCCGTGCACGTGGACGGCGAGAGCGTGACGATCGAGGGCGACCTGACCCTGCACGGCGTGACCCAGTCGGTGACGCTGACCGGCGAGCTGGGCGGCTTCGGCGACGGCATGACCGAGGGCGCCAAGGTGCTCGGCGTGTCGGCCAGCACCGAGATCAGCCGCAGCGCGTTCGGCGTCGGCGCGGGCATCCCCTCCGCCGTGGTCAGCGACAAGATCAAGATCGAGCTGGACATCGAGGCCGGTCTGCAGTCCTGACCGGGACCCAGCCACGCCAGAACGGGACTCGCACGCCCCAGACCGGGACTCGCGTGCGGGAGAGCGGGACTCGGCCGCTGCTGAGCGGGACTCGCGGGTGGAAACACCGCGAGTCCCGCCGAGCGGTGGGCCGAGTCCCGCTCCGGCGTTACTGCCAGGCCCCGGCGATCAGCTCGCGGGTCTGCCCGAGCAGTTCGGGGATCGTGCGGGTGCGGCCGATCACCGGCATGAAGTTCGCGTCCCCGCCCCAGCGCGGCACCACGTGCTGGTGCAGGTGCGCGGCGATGCCCGCACCGGCGATCGCGCCCTGGTTCATGCCCACGTTGAACCCGTGCGGCCCCGACACGCGCCGGATCGTGCGCATGGCGCGCTGGGTGAACTCCGCCAGCTCCACGGTCTCCGCGGGCGTCAGGTCCGGGTAGTCGGCCACGTGCCGGTAGGGCACGACCATCAGGTGCCCGGCGTTGTACGGGTACAGGTTGAGCACCGCGTAGACCAGCTCACCGCGGGCCAGGATCAGCGCGTCCTCGTCGGGCAGCGACACGAGCTCGCAGAACGGGCAGCCCTGCGGCTGGTCGCCGGTGGGCTTGTTCTCCCCGCGGATGTAGGCCATCCGGTGCGGGGTCCACAGGCGCTGCAAGGCGTCCGGGACCCCGACCCCGTCCTGACCGACGAGCTCCGGCGGCTCGGTCACGCGGTGAACACCTCGGCGTTGGGCGAGGCGTTCTCCCGGCGCTCGATCCAGTCCACGACCGCCTTGACGGCCTGCTCCACCGGGATGCCGTTGAGCTGACTGCCGTCGCGGAACCGGAAGGACACCGCCCCGGACTCCACGTCCTTCTGCCCGGCGACGAGCATGAACGGCACCTTCTGCATGGTGTGGTTGCGGATCTTCTTCTGCATGCGGTCGTCGGAGGCGTCCACGTCCACCCGGATCCCCCTGGCCCGCAGCGACTTGGTCACCTGCTGCAGGTGCTCCACGTGCTCGTCGGCGATCGGGATGCCGACCACCTGCACGGGGGCCAGCCAGGCCGGGAACGCGCCCGCGTAGTGCTCGGTGAGCACGCCGAAGAACCGCTCGATGGAGCCGAACAGCGCGCGGTGGATCATCACCGGTCGCTGCCGGGAACCGTCACCGGCGGTGTACTCCAGCTCGAACCGCTCCGGCAGGTTGAAGTCCACCTGGATGGTGGACATCTGCCAGGTGCGGCCCAGCGCGTCCTTGGCCTGCACGGAGATCTTCGGACCATAGAACGCGGCCCCGCCCGGGTCCGGCACGAGCTCAAGGCCGGAGTCCAGTGCGGCGGTGCGCAGGGCCTCGGTGGCCTTCTCCCACACCTCGTCGGAGCCGACGTACTTCTCCTCGTTGCGGGTGGACAGCTCGAGGTAGAAGTCGTCGAGGCCGTAGTCGCGCAGCAGGCCGAGCACGAAGCCCAGCAGCGACTTGAGCTCCTCCTGCACCTGCTCGGGGGTGCAGAAGATGTGCGCGTCGTCCTGCGTCATGCCGCGCACGCGGGTCAGCCCGTGGATCACACCGGACTTCTCGTACCGGTACACGGTGCCGAACTCGAACATGCGCAGCGGCAGCTCGCGGTAGGACCGCCCGCGCGACCGGAAGATCAGGTCGTGGAACGGGCAGTTCATCGGCTTGAGGTAGTAGTCCTGGCCGGGCTTGCGGACCTTGCCGTCCTCGTCGTACTCCGCGTCCAGGTGCATCGCCGGGTACATGCCGTCGCGGTACCAGTCCAGGTGGCCGGAGACCTCGAACAGGTTGCCCTTGGTGATGTGCGGGGAGTAGACGAACTCGTAGCCCTCCTCCTCGTGGCGACGGCGCGAGTAGTCCTCCATGGCCCGGCGCACGATGCCGCCCCTCGGGTGGAACACCGCCAGACCCGAGCCGATCTCGTCGGGGAAGCTGAACAGGTCCAGCTCGGTGCCCAGCCTGCGGTGGTCGCGGCGCTCGGCCTCGGCGATCAGCTCCAGGTGCGCGTCCAGCGCCTCCTGCGACTCCCACGCGGTGCCGTAGACCCGTTGCAGCTGCGGGTTCTTCTCGCTGCCGCGCCAGTACGCCGCGGCGGAGCGCATCAGCTTGAACGCCGGGATGTGCTTGGTGGTGGGCACGTGCGGGCCGCGGCACAGGTCGCCCCAGACCGTGTCGCCCGAGCGCGGGTCGAGGTTGTCGTAGACGGTCAGCTCACCGCCGCCGACCTCCATCACCTCGGAGGTGTCCACATCGGACTTGATGTCCACCAGTTCGAGCTTGAACGGCTCGGCGGCCAGCTCGGCCTTGGCCGCGTCCACCGACTCCAGCACGCGCCGGGAGAACCGCTGCGAGCCCTTGATGATCTGCTTCATGCGCTTCTCCAGCGCGAGCAGGTCCTCCGGGGTGAACGGGCGGGCCACCTGGAAGTCGTAGTAGAAGCCGTCCCGGATGGGCGGGCCGATGCCCAGCTTGGCCTCGGGGAACTCCTGCTGCACGGCCTGCGCGAGCACGTGCGCGCAGGAGTGCCGGATCACGCTGCGGCCGTCGTCGGTGTTGGCGGCCACCGCCTCGACCTCGGTGTCCACCTCGGGCGCCCAGGACAGGTCGCGCAGGCGGCCCTCACCGTCGCGCACCACCACGACCGCGTCGGCGCCCTTGCCGGGCAGGCCCGCCTCACGGACCGCAGTGCCCGCGGTAGTCCCGGCCTGCACCACCACGCGGGGTGCTTGACCTGGGCCTGCGGGACGTGGCTGCGACACGGTGACTCCTTCGACGGGCGTGCTGGCTCTGGCAGTCCATGCTATCGAGCAGCGACCAGCCAGTTCGCCGGAGCCCTCGACTCGGCGCACAGCGGCCAGGCCAGCGCGAGCACGATCAGCGCCACCGAGCAGCCGGTGGTGGCCAGCACCGGCCCCAGTCGCGGCACGGCGGACTCCACCTCGAACGCCGCGAGCACCACCAGCGGCGGCACGAGCAGCGCGATCCAGGCGGTGCGGCGCACCGCGAGCAGCCCGTAGACGGCACCGCACAGCGCGGTCGCGCCCAGCGTGTCGGACAGCCGGTGCCAGCCCAGCGCCACGGTGCCGCCCGCGACCAGTGCGGCCGCCAGCGCCCCGAGCACGGCGGCGGCCGGTCGCGCCCGGTCGGGCAGCACGACCAGCAGCGCGAGCACGATCGCCACCACCGCCGTGACGTGCCCGCTGGGGAAGCTGTTGTGCCCCGCCGCCCGGCTGACGTGCAGCGCGGGCCTGCTCAGCAGGTCCAGCTTGAGCAGCTGCGAGGCGCCGATCGGCAGCGCGAGCACCCCGGCGGCCGTCAGCGCCAGGGCTGGCCGCCTGCGCAGCAGCGCGATGCCCAGCACGACCACGGCGCCCAGGCCGATCAGTACCGGGCTGGCCGCGCCCAGTGCGCCCGCACTGTCGGGCACGAGGTCGGCGAGCACGAGGTTCTCGGCCCGCTGGCCGGGGTAGGTCCGCACGAAGAGCAGGTAGCTCAGCACGCAGGCGAGCAGGCCGCCCGCGCAGGTCATCAGCCGCATGGGGCCAGGCTCGGCGGGGTTCGTGCGAGCACTGTGCCCAGAAGGTCATGGTTTCGCTACAAATCCGACAGGTCGCCCTCAGCGGACACACAGCCAGTACGCACAACCTTGAGTCATGTCCGAGGAGAACACCCCCAAGCCAGAACCGCAGCCAGGGCCGGAGCAGCCCGAACAGGCGGTCCACACCGAGCAGCCCGCACCCCAGCCGGAACCGCCGCTGGCCCCGCCGCCCACCTACTACCAGCAGCCCGCGTACGCCCAGCAGCCCAAGCCGCCGGGCGGGTTCCAGCGCTTCGTGGGGCACCGCGCCACGCAGCTCGTCGCGGCCCTGGTGCTGGGCCTGGTCGTCGGCGGGGGCACGGTGGCCGCGTTCACCCACCACGCCGGACCGGCCGGTGTGGAGCGCGGGCACTTCCGCGACGGCGGCGGCCAGCGCCAGTTCCCCCGAGGCGGCTACGGCAACTGAGACCGGGTGCTGGATGATCGCTGGATGACGGTTTCCGGAACGGTGCGGATCGGGGTGCTGGGCGCGGCGCGCATCGCCCCACAGGCGGTGATCGCGCCCGCCCGCGCGTCGGCGGAGGCCTCGGTGGTCGCGGTCGCCGCCAGGGACGCCGAGCGGGCCGCCGCCTTCGCCGCCCGCCACGGTGTGCCGAAGGTGCACGCCAGCTACGAGGACCTGCTGGCCGACCCCGACATAACGGCGATCTACAACCCGCTGCCCAACGGGCTGCACGCGCCGTGGACCTTCGCGGCGTTGCAGGCGGGCAAGCACGTGCTGTGCGAGAAGCCGTTCACGGCCAACGCCTCCGAGGCCGAGGCCGTCGCCGAGGCCGCGCAGCGCTCCGGCCTGGTCGTGATGGAGGCCTTCCACTACCGCTACCACCCGGTGGCCCGGCGCATGGCCGAGATCGTGGCCAGCGGGGAACTCGGCGAGCTGCGGCACGTGCGGACCTCGGTGTGCTTCCCGCTGCCACGCTTCTCCGACATCCGCTACCGCTACGACCTGGCCGGTGGCGCCATGATGGACGCGGGCTGCTACGCCGCGCACATGGCGCGGCTGCTCGGCGGTGAGCCGGAGGTGGTGTCGGCCAGGGCGAAGCTGCGCGGCCCACAGGTGGACCGGGCGATGACCGCCGAACTGCGCTTCCCCGAGGGGCACACCGGCACGGTGACGGCCTCGATGTGGTCCTCGGACCTGCTGCGGATCTCCGCGCGGGCGGTCGGCTCGCTGGGTGAACTGCGGGTGGTCAACCCGCTCGTGCCGCAGCTGTGGCACCGGATCACCGTGCGCACCGCGCGGGGCCGCCGGGTGGAGCGGCTGGACCGCCGCCCCAGCTACAGCTACCAGCTCGACGCGTTCTGCGACGCCGTGCTGCGCGGGCAGCCCACCCTGACCCCGCCCAGCGATGCCGTGGCCACCATGAAGGTGATCGACGCCGTGTACCTGGCCGCCGGGCTCAGGCCGCGCGGGCTGGACTGATTTCTTGGGTGGTCCATGGCAACGCCTCAGGTTGTTCTCATGTAGCGGCGCCACAGTTGGACCATGACCGAGACCCCGCAGTTCCACGGCAGCGACACCCCCACCCCGCCCACGGGATTCCCGAACCCGCTGTTCGTGCAGCAGCAGGTTCCCCAACAGCAGCCGCCGCCAGCCCGCAAACCGCGCCGCGGCATGGCGCTGGTCGCGGCGGCGGCCGTCGCCGCCGCGCTGGTCGGCGGCACGGCCGGTGCCGTGTACACCAGCACCTCGCTGGCGTCGCCGGGCAGCTCCATCAGCTCGTCGGACTCCGGCGGCGCCACCGCGACCCCGGCCAGCAACCAGAACTCCGGCACGGTCAGCTCGGTGGCCGCCGCTGGCCTGCCCTCCGTGGTGCAGATCCAGACCCAGAACGAGATCGGCTCGGGCGTGGTCATCAGCTCCGACGGCCAGATCCTGACCAACAACCACGTCGTGGCCGGGGCCGGCACCGTCAAGGTGACCTTCAACGACGGCAGCAGCGCCACCGGCACGGTGCTGGGCACCGACCCGACCACCGACCTGGCCGTGGTCAAGGTGTCGGGCAAGTCCGGGCTCAAGGTCGCCGCGCTGGGCGACTCCTCGCAGGTCAAGGTGGGCGACAAGGTGGTGGCCATCGGCTCGCCCGAGGGCCTGCAGGGCACCGTGACCTCCGGCATCGTCAGCGCCCTCAACCGCACCGTCACCGCCTCGGACAACCAGAGCGGCGGCTCCCCGTACACCCGCAGCGGCAACTCGAAGACCACCTACAAGGGCATGATCCAGACCGATGCCTCGATCAACCCCGGCAACTCCGGCGGCGCCCTGTTCAACATGCAGGGCCAGGTGATCGGCATCAACTCGGTGATCTACGCGCCCAGCGGCGGCAGCGCGGGCCTCGGCTTCGCGATCCCGATCAACCAGGCCAAGGAGATCGCCAAGCAGCTGGTGGCCGGCAACTGAGCCACGACTGACGGGGTCATGTCATGAAGGTGCCGTTCGAGACACTAGACGTCTCGAACGGCACCTTCATGACATCTCACGGGCAGGTCACGCGGTGGGCGCGGTGCCCTGGGTCATGGCGCCGACGTCGATGGTGTGGCTGACGGAGTCGGCGTCGACGGCACCGAGGTCCCACGGCAGGTCGACGTTCGGGTTGATGTAGTCGCCGTGCATGTTGTACTCACTGGGGGCGGCGAAGCTGACCGCGTTGGGGGTCTGCTGCCCGTCGGTGGGCTCGATGCTGGTCCAGTGCAGCGGGACGTAGGCCGAGGAGCCGTCGCTCAGCGCCACCGAGGGCGCGTCGGCCGGGGCCTGGTCGTTGACCAGCACGTTGTGCGCGCCGATGAGCTTCACATCCAGCTTGCCGGGCAGGGTGCAGCGCTCACCGGGGTTGGCGGTGAACTGGATCGCCGCGTAGCGGTTGCCCATGCCCGCACCGCCGTAGACGAGCTTGCTGGTGAACTGGTTCGAGGTGCAGGGGAAGACGCTCGGTACGTCCGGGGTAGCGGCAGCAGCGGTGCCCGCGACGAGCGTGGAGGCACCGGCGGCGGCACCGGCCACGGCGAGAGCGAGAGCGGTGCTGCGGAGCGTGGTGCGAACGGTCATGGTCGTACCCCTTTCTACGTGCACGGGCAGGCTCTCCACCCGTTGACAGGAAATCGAATGGTGTTCTGCTCACTTCGATTGCCCTCAACCGGAAAGACGTTCACGACGGCAGCACGATGCTTTCCTGTGGCCTCATACACTTCAAGGCAACCTGACGGTGCCTCACACGTCACAGGCAAGGATGGCGTTGGGACACAGAAAAGCGCCGGAATACCCGCAGCGGCATGCCGGTAAACCGCGAATTCCCAAGACGGGCACCAACGGGCAGCGCAGCGCCGAATTCCCGGGCAATGATCAACCTGTCGACGTCATCGGTTCCGGGCACCACTGCCGCCGTCGACGGCGTCCTTGCCAACCTCTGACACCGGCCCGGCTACTGGCCCGCTCCCGCGAAGTACGCGCCCGGCGTGACCCCGGTCGCCCGGCGGAACGCGGCGACGAAGGCGCTGGGCGTGGCGTAACCGACCCGGTGCGCCACGACGGACACCGGCAGCCCGTCGGCCAGCAGGGGCAGGGCGGCCCGCAGGCGGAGCTGGGTGCGCCAGCGGCCGAAGGTCAGCCCGGTCTCGGCGAGGAAAATCCGCGCGAGGGTCCGGCCGCTGGCACCGACCTGTCGGCCCCACTCGGCCAGTTCACGGCCATCGGCGGGATCGGTCTCCAGCTCGCGCTGGATCCGCACGGCGCGGGCTTCGCGTGGTTCGGGCACCTCGATCGTGGCCACGGGCATGGGGTGCAGCAGGTCGAACACCACGGCGTCGGCGCGGGCGCGGGCGTCCTCGGGCAGTTCGGGGCGGGCCAGGTGGCGGATCAGCTCACCGAGCAGCCCGCCGACGGCCACCACGGTCGGCTCGGTCCACCGCAGCGGGCAGGTCCGCGGGGCGAAGTACAGGCTGCGCATGGTCGCCAGGCTGGCCGCCGCCGTGCGGTGCCGCACCCCGGCCGGGATCCACAGCGCCCGGCTGGGCGGCAGCAGCCACGCGGCCTCGCCGATGTGCACGGTCAGCATGCCGCTGGCGGCCCAGGCGAACTGGTGCATCGGGTGCTCGTGCCAGTCGAAGACCTCACCGCGCGGCATGGTCAGGGCGGCGATCACGATCGCCCCGGGCACGGAGATGACTTGTCCTTCTGGCGACATCAGTTGTCACTCTACTCTGTGGCGGCCACCCCACCGGCTCCCTAACGTCAGTGCCATGCCGATGAACCTGGTCCACCGCAAGCTGTGCAGTTCTCAGTACTGGGCCCGGGCCGTGGAGAAGCACGGCATGCCGTGGGCGCTGGACGGGGTGCCGCTCGGCGCGCACGTGCTCGAGATCGGCCCGGGTTTCGGCGCCACCACAAGGGTTCTGCGCAAGCGGGTGGCCAGGTTGACCGCTGTGGAGGTGGACGAGGCCTCCACCGAGCAGCTGCGCGCGGAGTTCGGCGACACCGTGCGCGTGCTGCACGGGGACGGCGCCGACCTGCCGTTGCCGGACAACGAGTTCGACTCCGTCGTGTGCTTCACGATGTTGCACCACGTGCCCTCGCCCGCGCTTCAGGACAGGTTGTTCGCCGAGGCCCAGCGCGTGCTGCGGCCCGGCGGGGTGTTCGCCGGTTCGGACAGCCGCACCAGCTTCCTGTTCCGCCAGCTGCACCGGGGCGACACGATGGTCATGGTCGAGCCCGGCGGGCTGCCCGACCGGCTGCTCTCCGCCGGGTTCGAGGGTGTGTCCGTGCTGGCCAAGCCGGGCGCGTTCCGATTCAGCGCGCGCAAACCAGTTAGTACGCTGTAGCGTACTATCCCGTGGCGCGGGACGAGTCGGTACGACAGATCAGATCAGCGGTGGTGCGGCTGGCGCGGCGCCTGCGGGCGGAGCGGCCCGCCGACGCGCTGTCCGGGACGAAGATCAGCGTGCTGGCCTCGCTGCTGCGCAACGGGACGCTCAGCGCGGGTGACCTGGCCCAGTTGGAGCGGTTGCAGCCGCAGTCGCTGACCCGCGTGCTGGCCTCGTTGCAGGCGGACGGCCTGGTGACACGGAGCCGCGACCCGCTGGACCGCAGGCAGTCGGTCATCGGGCTGACCGAGGCGGGGCTGGCCGCGCTCTCGGCCGACATGCAGGCCCGGGAGCGCTGGCTGGCCAAGGCGATGGACGTGGAGCTCAGCCAGGACGAACGCGCGCTGCTGGCCAGGGCGGCCGAACTGATGGACCGGCTGGCCGATGGCTGAGCCCCGCACCGGCTGGGTGCGCCGGATCCTGCCGCTGCTGCGCGAACGCCGGACCAGCCTCGCGCTGACCTTCGGCGCGGCCGTGCTCGGTGCGCTGCTGGCCGCCACCACGCCGATCATCGAACGGCACCTGGTCGACGAGGTGATCGTCGCGCACCGCTCGCCACTGGCACCCTGGCTCGGCGCACTGGTGCTGATCGGCGTGCTGACCTTCTTCGCCTCGCGGACCCGTCGCTACCACGCGGCCAAGGTGGTGCTGGAGGTCCAGTACCACGTGCGCAACGCGGTGCACGAGCAGTTGCAGCGCCTGGACGTGGCCAGTCACCAGGCGATGCCCACCGGGCAGCTGGTCTCCCGCATCACCTCCGACGCGGGCGTGATGGTCCGGGTGCTGTCCTACCTGCCCTCGTTGAGCAGCAACGTGTTGCTCATGATCGTCTCGTTCGTGGTCATGCTGGTGCTCTCCCCGTTGCTCGCCATGATCAGCGTACTGGTGGTGCCCGCACTGGTGTTCGTGGTGCACCGCATGAGGTTACGCGTTCGACCGGCCACTTGGGACAGTCAGCAGCGGTCCGCCGAGGTGGTGCAGGCCGTCACGCAGACCGTGTCGGGGATCCGCGTGGTCAAGGCGTTCGGCCAGGAACAGCGCGAACTGGAGCGATTCCTGGAAGCGAGCCAGCACCTGTACGGATCACGCATCCGCACCGTGCGGTTGCAGGCCCGCTACCAGCCGCTGCTACAGGCGATCCCGGCGGTCGGGCAGGTGCTGCTACTCGGGCTGGGCGGCTGGCTCGCGCTGCACCAGCAGATCACCATCGGCACGTTCCTGGCCTTCGCCACCTACCTGGCGCAGTTGATCGGCCCCGCGCAGATGTTCGCCGCGATGATCAGCGCCACGCAGCGCGCGGGCATCTCCGCCGGAAGGATCTTCGACCTGCTCGACTCGGTGCCCGCGGTGGTGGACAGGCCGGACGCGGAACCCCTGCCGCCACTGGCGGGCGAGGTCGAGCTGGACGGGGTGCGGTTCGGCTACCTGTCCAGCGAACCGGTGCTGGACGGGTTCAGCCTGCGCGTCAGGCCAGGCGAAACCGTTGCGCTGGTCGGCACTTCCGGTTCCGGCAAGTCCACAGTGGCCATGATGCTGGCGCGCTTCCACGACACTCAGGCCGGAACCGTGCGCGTGGACGGCGTCGACGTTCGTGACGTCACGGTCGATTCCTTGCGCAGCCAGGTCAGCATGGTGTTCGAGGAGAGCTTCTTGTTCTCTGACACGGTGGCCGCCAATATCGGCTATGGCCGCCCTGACGCCAGCGAGTCGGAGGTCGAACAGGCCGCCAAAGCCGCCGAGGCACACCAGTTCATCAGCGAGCTGCCGCAGGGCTACCAGACGCTGGTCGGCGAGCGCGGCATCACCCTGTCGGGCGGACAGCGGCAGCGGATCGCGCTGGCCAGAGCACTGCTGACGGACCCGCGCATCCTCGTGCTCGACGACGCCACCAGCGCCGTGGACGCGAAGGTGGAGGAGGGCATCCACGCCACGCTGCGCGAGGTCATGCGGCACCGGACCACGATCCTGGTGGCACACCGCAGGTCCACGCTCCGCCTGGCCGACCGCATCGCGGTGGTGGATCAGGGCCGCGTCGTCGACGAGGGCAGTCACGAGGAGCTGATGGCGCGCAGCCCGCTCTACAGGCGGCTGCTCTCCGGCACCAGCGAGGACTACGAACTTCTGTCCGAAGTGGACGAAACCCCGGATTCCGCTTGGCAGAGTGATGTCGAGGGCGCCAAGCGCAAGCGTCTGTCCATCATGGAGTCGCCGCCGGAGATGCTGGCCGGTGCGGCGAAGCTGCCGCCCGCCGACGACCGCGCCGAGATCGACATGACCGACCTGGCCATCGGCCGGTTCTCCTTCCGCGCCTTCGTCTGGCAGCACCGGGGCGCACTGGCGCTCGGCCTGCTGCTGGTGCTGCTGGACACGGCGGCCACCGTGGCGGGCCCGTACCTGTCCCGCGAGGGCATCGACAACGGCGTGCTGTCCGGCTCCGCGCCAGCACTCTTCCTGTCCACGGCGCTGTTCCTCGGCGCGGTCCTGGTCGACCTGGTGGTGTCCGTCGCCTCCACCCTGGTCACCGGCAGGACCGGGGAACGCCTGCTGCTGACGATCAAGGTCCGGGTGTTCCGGCACCTGCTGCGGCTGCCGATCTCCTTCTACGACAGGGAGATGACCGGTCAGGTCATGACCCGCATGACCACCGACGTGGACGCGTTCTCCGCCCTGTTGCAGAACGGCTTGCTCAACGCGGCGGCCAGCGTGCTGACCTTCGTCGGCATCGCCGTGGCCATGTCGCTGATGAACGTGCAGCTGACCTTGGTCGCCTCGGCGGTGCTGATCCCGTTGCTGCTGGCCACCACCGTGTTCCGCCGCAGGACCAAGCACAGCTACGTGGCCGCCCGCGAGCGCATCTCCGACGTGAACGCAAGCCTCCAGGAGAGCCTGTCGGGCATCCGCGAGTCGCAGGCGCTGGGACAGCAGGGCCGCAGGCAGGGCCAGTTCAAGCGGCTCACCCGCGGCTACCTGGACGCCAGGATGGCCGCGCAGCGACTGATCGCCACGTACTTCCCGTTCCTGGAGTTCCTGTCCGACCTGGCCGCAGCACTGGTGCTCGGCGCGGGCTACGTGCTGATCGGATCCGGGCAGCTGACCGCGGGTGAGCTGATCGCGTTCCTGCTCTACCTCGGCCTGTTCTTCTCCCCCGTCCAACAGCTGTCGGGCGTGTTCGACGACTGGCAGCAGGCCAAGGTCTCACTGGTCCGGATCAACGAACTGCTCACCGAACAGGACCTCACCCCGCCCGCTGACAAGCCGATCACCCTCGGCCGTCCGCGCGGAGAACTGGCCATGCGCGGCGTGCGCTTCACCTACCCCGGACAGGACGAGGAGGTGCTGCGCGGGGTCGACCTTGCTGTTCACGCGGGCGAAACCGTTGCCCTGATCGGGGAAACCGGAGCAGGCAAGTCCACTGTGGTCAAACTGCTGGCGCGCCTGCACGACCCGGACTCCGGCGCCGTCCTGCTCGACGGGGTGGACCTGCGCGAGCTGGAGCAGACCGGCTTCCGCCGTCAGGTCGGCTACGTGCCGCAGGAGGCGTTCCTGTTCGCGGGCACGATCCGGGACAACCTGGCGTACGGCCGCCCGGAGGCCACCGACGCCGAGGTGGAGGCCGCGGCACGGGTCATCGGCGCGCACGAGTTCATCGCCCGCCTGCCCGGCGGCTACCTGCACGAGGTCGCCGAACGGGGCAGTTCCCTGTCGGCGGGCCAGCGGCAGCTGCTGTGCCTGGCCCGGGCCGAACTGGTCGACCCGGCGATCCTGCTGCTGGACGAGGCGACGGCGAACCTCGACCTGGCAACGGAAGCCGTCGTGTCGGCGGCGATGTCCGCGGTGGCCCGGCGGCGCACCACGGTGCTGATCGCCCACCGCCTGCAGAGCGCCCGCACCGCTGACCGGATCATCGTGCTGGACCGCGGCCGGGTGCTGGCCGCGGGCACGCACGAGGAGTTGCTCGCCCAGAGCGAGCGGTACCGGGACCTGTGGCAGGCGTTCGCGGTCAGCCGGTAGCGTTGACCGTCCACCGGGTGTCGGCGCCGTGCGTCAACTGGGCGCCGTCACCCTTTCCCGTGAAGCCAACGAGTTTGCCGCTGCTGGCGTTGCGCAACCGACCATCGGCGAGGGTCCACGCCTGATTGGCCCCGCCATTGCAGCCGTACTGGATCACGACCGCACCATCGGCCAGGTCCAGGCACTTGCCGCTGTTGACCGACACCAGGCGGATCTGCCCGGAGCCCGCATCCTGCACGGTCCAGCGCTGGTTGGCCTCACCCGTGGTGTGGTACTGGATCGCCGCAGCACTGTCCGATGTGGACGCACCGCTGACGTCGATCGCGGACCCACTGGCCGCCGACTGCACCACGTAGTTGTGCCCGGCACGGACCTCGGTCGGCTGGCTGAACGTGAACGTGGTGATGCTGCGCGCGGGCAGGGTCGCCGACAGGGTGTTGTTGGCGTCCACAGTGGGCATTCCGACGGGCGCGAGGTCCTCGGTGGCCGAGGTCCGGTACGCGCCGGTAGGGGTGAGCTGCCCGTTGGTGGCCGCGAAGTGCAGCGGGAACTGGGTCGGCGCGGTGTTGTCGTTGATCGCGACGACCGTCCACTTGCCACCGTCCTCGAAGGCCACCGGCCAGACCCCGCCCGGCATGCCGCCGATCGGGAAGCGCAGCGCGCCCGGTCTGACGAACCGGCTGAAGTTCGCCAGCGCCCAGAACCTCTTCGTCACGTACAGGCTCTGGTTGCCGTTGCGGGCGTAGTTCTGGTCGTAGTAGATCAGGCCGTCGTTCCAGCCGTTGCCGTTGCTCCGGCCAGGGCAGCCGGGATCGGCCACCGGGTCGCAGCCCAGCACCGGGGACAGGGCCGTCCACCAGTCGAACTGCGCGTCGTTGGCCTCGGTCAGGTCCTGGTGGATCAGGTCCGCCAGCCGCAGCCCGCCGTCGATACCCGGGTCGTAGCCCTGCCCCATGCCCTGGCCCTGCCCCTTGGAGCAGCAGATCTCCGTGGCCCACAGCGGTTTGCCGTAGTTGCGCGCGGTGCTGCGCAGGATGTTCATCGTGGCGTTGGTCGGGAAGTCGTAGGTGTGGTGCGCCAACGCGACCAGGTAGCGCTGGGTGCTGGCGTCCCCGGCCCACTGGGGCAGTTCGAAGATGTCCTGGAGGGCCCAGCTCGTCTCGTCCGCCAGCACCTGGGCGTCCGATCCGGCCTGCGCCAACGCCTTGCCCAGTGCCCGCACGATCGGGCCGCGCTGACCGGTGCTGGCCTGCATGCCCTCCTGCCCGCAGTCGGCGAAGCTGTTGTCCGGCTCGTTGAGCGGGCTCACCTCGGAGATGTGCACGCCCTGCTGGGCGAAGTGCGTGACCACGTCGGCGAGGAACCGCCCGTAGGCGTCCTCGTTGCCGGGGACGAGCCAGCCGCCGCAGCTCTTGCCGTTGTTGGTCCACACCGGCGGCGCGCTGTTCACGAACGCCTGTAGGTCCGACACCCCGTGCTGGGCCGCCAACTGGAGGAACGTGCTGCCGCCCGGATCCCTTGTCCAGTCGTAGGTCCCCGGGCTGACCAGCACGGTCTGCGGGGCGCGCGGCGGGTTCGTGACGCCAACTCCCCCGCCGCCCACGTTGTACCGGTACACGCTCAGTGCCAGTCCGCCTGGACCGAACAGCAGGTCGCCAACCCGTTGTTGGACGGCGGGGGCGAAGTGCGCGAGGTCGTTGACCCACCACGCGCCCGAGGCGCCGAAGCCCTGCACCGACTGTGCGGGCGTGCCCGACACCTCGGCCATCGACTGCGTCGCCGCTCCGGCGGGCGCCACCGTCGCGGCGACGAGCCCGATGATCACGGCCAGGTTCCTGATCGTGTTCCGCACGGCTCGACGTTAGGGGGTGGCGGGCGCCGTGGGCAGTGTCCCGGCCGTCTTTGTCCGGTACAGGACCGGGACCGTCGCCAGGAGCACTGCTCCGATCAGCGCAGCGAGCGCCGTCAGGGTCTGCCCGTCCGGGTGGATCAGGGACTGCCCGCGCAGCGCCTGCCACAGCGTCAGCCCGAACAGACCGGCGTAGCCACCGGCCGCGATCACCGTCAGGCGCGTGCGCACCGGCTCCGGGCGCAACCGGGGGAACCGCCTGGCCAGCAGGCCGAGCAGCAGCACGACCAGCGGCAGGGCGTTGAGCGCGTGGATGCCGAGGAAGTGCGGCACCCGCAGGTCCCCGCCGACCGTGCTCCAGTTCGTGATCGGCAGGCCCGGCCCACCGTCGGGCAGGCCGACCGAGTGTGCGCCGATCATGTCCACGTGCTGGTGCCCGGCCAGCGCCGCGCGCTGCTCCGGGGTCGGCTGCGTCATCAGGAAGGCCACCGCCATGCCCACCAACGCGGTGACCATGCCCAGCCGCAGCGCCCACCGCGTCGGCCCGTCCGCGAAGCGCTGCACCAGCAGAACGACCGCGACCACCAGGTTGGCCAGCCACAACGCCACGACCAGCCCTCCCATCACCCCGAACAGGGTCGCGTCGAAGGCAGTCCGGTTGTTGAAGTGGCTCGCCGTGCCCCGCGCCACCTGCAACAGGATCCCCGCCATCTCCGCCGCCCCCAGCGCGGCAATGATCGTGCCCAACCACCAGATCAGGCGCTTTCCCTTCTGCACCAGGGAGGTCATCCACGCCAGCGTGAGGCTGTAGACGCCCAGCGAGATGCCGAACTTGAACGGCTTGAGCCAGATCGACTCGTTTTCCAGCACCCGGTCGTCCAGCCCCATGCCCACCGCGGACACCACGGCGCACAGCACCATCAGCCCCGCGAAGACCACCAGCGGCCGGTGCCACCCCACCGCTCTGCGCGCCACACCCAGCACAGTCATGTCGCCCCTCCCCAACCCCATGTCAGCCGTCACCACCCTGCCCGCTCGGCGCGGGCCGCGGACCAGGTGGATCCCCGAGACGCACCCTGAGGACCGGGTCAGGGGGCTCAGGGTGGGACTCGGGTGCGGGTGGGACTCGGGCGGTCTTGGGCGGGACTCGCGTACCCCAGGGCGGGACTCGCGCACCCCGGAGCAGGACTCACGCGTTGCGGGCGGGACTCGCGCGTTGGTGGGCGGGACTCGGGTGCGGGTGGACGGGACTCGCGCACAGCTGCGCGGGACTCGCGCACCCCAGGACGGGACTCGCGCGCCCCAGGGCGGGACTCGCCGGGTCAGGGGGTGTGCAGGGCCTCGGCGTAGGCGTGCAGGGCGAGGCCCTGGCCCCAGGGCTGGATCCGGTCGTTGCGGATCACCGAGTAGCCGAACGGCACCAGTTGCAGCACCGTGCCCGCGCTCGTCCTGGTCAGGGTGCCGTCGGCGGCCACGTAGGCGTGCAGCCCGGCCACCGCCCGCCAGGCGCTGTCCAGCAACCGCTCGGACTCAAGTCCCAGCCGGGCGGCACGGAACATGGCGGCGGCGATACCCGCTGCGGCCGAGGTCTCCACGATGCCCCGCGTCTCGGGCTGCCCGTCGACGAGCACGTCCCAGACCCCGTGTTCGGGCTGCGCGCGGGCAAGCCCCAGCAACTGGGTCCGCACCAGTTCGGCGACCCGTTCGTCCTGGCTGACCTCGAGCAGCTCGACCCCGGCGAGCGCGGTCCACGCGTTGGCCCGGCCCCAGTAGCACCGAATGGTCCTGCCGTGGTGCGAGCCGTGGGCGTACAGGCCGGTGCCGGGGTCGCGCAGCACCTCGGCGTGCAACACCAGTTGCCGCGCGGCGGCCTCGATCAGCTCGGGACGCCCCAAGTACCGTCCACAGTGGACAAGAAAGACTCCCGCCATGTACGCGGTGTCGGCCCACACCCCGCCGGGCCAGTGCTCGATGATCCCGGGCGCGGTGCGCTCCGCCAGCCAGGAGACGAGGTACTGGCAGGCGTTGGCGTACCAGGCTGATCCGGTCTCCGCGTACAGCCTGGCGCACAGCGCACCGGGGATCACCGCGTTGACGTGGTCCAGTTGCACACCCGCCCGCAGGTGCCGGTCCACGAACTCCCCGACGAACTGCGGGATCGGCTCACCGAGCGCGTCGGCGAGCCGCACGGCACCCAGCAGCGCCACGCCCTCGCCCCAGAACCACTGGTGCAGGTCCATCCGCTCGGTGCGCGCCAGGATCCGGCGCGCGGTGCCCGCGAGCACCTCGGGCGTCAGCGAGTCCCGGTCCACCGGCCGCAGCGGGCGCTCCGCCAGCGCCGCCTCACGCAGGTCAAGTCCGGTCACGGCCCGTCCCAGGTCAGTTCGTGCCCGCCACAGCTGACACCGTCCACAGTGAACTCCGGTTCGGGCAGTCCGGCCGCGAACTCCTCGAGCGGCCCGCTGCCGACAACGCACACCCAGGCCGTTCCCGTTCCACGGGGCCGCAACTCCTGGTACGCGTCGGGTCCGGTTCTCGTCAGGCGCGCGCCGCCCTCGGTGGCCAGGGCCACGCAGCCGTTGCCGCGACGACCGACCGTCCACGGGCCGCGCTGCGTCCACTCGTCCATTGTGGACGTCGGGAACCAGGCATGCGTGAAGCCCATCGGATCGTCCTCGGGAATGGTGTAGACCGCCAGCAGCAGCTCGCGGTGCTGCCGCACGCGGGGCAGGATCCTGTTGCCCGCCCAGGCGTTGGGCCGAGCGGAGGAACTGGTGGCGGAGTTCGCCGGGTGGTTGACGTACACCTGGGTCTCCGGGCCGAGCGTGGCGCCCCACACGTGCTCCTGCAGGCCGGGCAGCCCGCAGCGGTAGTCCTCCACGCTGGCGAGCATGACCTCGGGCGTCTTGTAGACCACGGTGTCCGCGGCGTAGGTCCGGGAGAGCAGGTCGTGGTGCTGCCGGTACTGGCCCTCGGAGTGCTGGCGCCCCAACCAGACCGACGGCAGCTGCGGCACGACGGGGATGCGGTACCGCCGCGCCAGGGCCAGGGCTGTCGCGGGCAGCACCGCGCTGTTCAACGCGCCGGTGCCCCAGCACAGCCACATGATCGGCGCGCTCTCCTCGAACCGCGAGGACCGCACCGGGTGCACGTAGGAACGACCGTGCGCGCAGCCGTGCACACCGCGCCAGGAGTTGGTCGCCAGCCGGAGCAACACCTTGTCCAGCAGCCGTGACGCCTCGCTCGCCAGGTCGGCGTCCTGGGTGAACTCGACGATCGAGACCAGTGCCAGCGTGTCGATGGCCAGGTAGGCGTTGGAGTCGAACTCGCTGAAGCCACCGGCGAGCTTGCGCGCGATCCACTCGCGGGCCAGCCCTGCGCCGTGCTCGGCGTGCCGTCTGCCAGTCCAACCGGTGTTGGCGAACACCTCCTCGGCCAGGTGCTCGCCGATCAGCAGTTCCGCGGTGTGCCACACCAACTGGTGGTTCTCGGTGAAGTAGCACATGGCGTCCAGCCCGGGCTGGTCGATCCAGTACTTGAAGCCCAGCAAGGACTTGACCGCGGTCTCGCGCAGACCTGCCGACCAGTTCGCCGCGGGCACCCGGTGCAGCAGGGTGACCAGGCCGACCGCCTCGAAGTCGGCGCAGTCCGCCCGGTTGTCGATCATCCACAGCGCCCTGGTCAGCGCCTGCTGCCCGACGTTCCCGGCGACCAGCGCGGTGGCGGTGCTCGGCGGGGTCCTGGCCACGTGCGCCAGCAGCTCGGCGCGCCACTGGTGTTGCGTACCAACGGGTTCCTCGCGGTGGGCGGCGGGCAGCACGGCCACCGGGAACTCGCGGAACACCGGTGAACGGTCGTCGTCCACGCTCACCCGCAGCACCACCTCGCCGCTGGCGAGCATGGAGGCCGAGCCGAGGTCCTGCCCCGCGTGCGAGTCGAGCCGGACCACCGCCCTACCCTCGGTGATCCGCACGACCTGGTCCCCGTTGACCCTCAGCACGGCGCCCTCCGGGCCGGTCAGCGGCACCGATCCGGTACGGGTGCCCCAACTCGGCGTGCCGACCGCCGACAGCAGCCGTTCGGCCCGCGCCGCGACCAGCTCGTCCGCGCCGGGACTGGGCAGCACGACCTGCACGGGCAGACCGCCCACGCGCAGCCGCAGCACGTGCCTGCACTCGCGGAAGCCCACCTGCCAGGAGGTCACGAGGACCGGGGTCGTTCCCGAGGGCAGCCACACGCGGACCTCGTGCTCGACCGGCTCCATGTAGCTGACCGTCGCGCTGTGGGCCACCAGCTCGCCGCCCACGTGCAGCAGGGTCGGGCCGGTGCCCGCCAGCCGCAGGGTGCGCCACTCGGCCTGGTCGACCTCCAGCGTGGTGGCGGCCACCGCGAACCGGTACTCGGGGGTGAAGCAGAACCGGCTCAGGTCCACCAGGCCGTCCGCGCCGGTGTGCACCCTACCGAGCTGTCCACTGTGGACCTGGCCGCTCGGGCTGGTGAACCGCACCGGCCCGCCCTCCACGACGAGGGGCTGTTCCGGGGCGGTCAGCGGGGCGGCCTGGTAAAGCCGTTCTTTGTACGGGGTGCAGTCGGGGCCGTTGGTGAGCACCCATCGGCCGTCCGCGCCCCACGGGGAACCCTCGGGATCCAGCCCGAGCTGCGTGACCGGCTCGGACCAGACCGGGCTCACCACCCAGTCGAGGACCGTGCCGCGACGGTCCAAGCGGTGCACGGTACGTCCTGAATGCCCCATTCGAACGCCTTTCGACGGGTAGAGCATCGGCAAGGAACTCGTCAAGCTGTTGGCCTGAAACAACGAACTCTGTGTGACCAGGAGGCCAATAGCGGTGACTCGCCC
This sequence comes from Kutzneria viridogrisea DSM 43870, assembly GCF_000525635.1. Taxonomy (NCBI): domain Bacteria; kingdom Bacillati; phylum Actinomycetota; class Actinomycetes; order Pseudonocardiales; family Pseudonocardiaceae; genus Kutzneria; species Kutzneria viridogrisea. The sequence goes on along the minus strand of NZ_CP007155.1, from coordinate 2,630,702 downwards.
AGTCGCACCGCCTAGGATTCGGCGCGATAAGCAACAGTCCTCACCAGGAGCAACGCAGTGAGTCAGCGCAGGCCCGTGCTCGTGGTCACGGCTGTGGTAGCAGTGGTGGCGGCCGCCTTCGCCCTGGCTTTGCGGCCGTGGGAGTCCGGCAGCACCGAAACCGCGCGGGACTCGGAGATCACCGTGTCCACCGGGGGCTGCGGCTCCGGCTGGACGGACCCGCATCCGGGCAGGCAGACCTTCCAGCTGCACAACACCGGCTCGCAGTCCGCCGAGGTACAGCTGGTGGAGCTGCCCAGCGGCCGGGTGCACGGCGAGGTGGACGGGCTCGGGCCGGGTACGACCGCGCAACTGGACGTGCAGCTGGGGCCGGGCGACTACGCGTTCCGCTGCCTGCCCGACGAGGTGCACCCGGTCACCGGCTCGACCGTGCACGTCGGCGGCACGGGCGAGAGCGGGCCCGCGGTGGTGCCGGTGAGCCAGAACGACCTGCTGGGCGCGGTCCGCCAGTACCAGTCCGATGTCGCCACCGGCCTGGACGGGCTTGTTGCGAAGACCGCAACACTGCGCGCGGCGGTGGACGGCGGCAACCTGGACGCGGCGAAGGCGGCCTGGCTGCCCGCGCACCTGGCCTACAACCGGCTGGGTGCCGCCTACGGCACGTTCGGCGAGTTCGCGGCGAAGATCGACGGCGGGTTGGAGGGCCTGGCCGGGGGCGTGCACGACGAGTCCTTCTCGGGTTTCCACCGGCTGGAGCAGGGCCTGTGGCACGGGGAGTCCGCGGACGGCCTGCGCGCGGTGGCGGCCAAGCTGGAGCAGGACGTGCGCGGGCTGCGCGAGGACTTCCCGAACCAGCAGGTCGAGCCGAACGACCTGGGCCTGCGCGCACACGAGATCATGGAGAACGCCCTGCAGTTCGAACTGACCGGCGAGAACGACATGGGCAGCGGCACGACGCTGGCCACCGCCCTGGCCAACCTGGACGGCACCGCCGAGGTGCTCAAGGTGCTGGACCCGGTGCTGCGCCCGCGCTACGCCGGGCTGGCCGGGGTCACCGACTGGATGGGCCGGGTGCGCGAGCTGCTCACCGCCGCGGGGACCACCCCGGTCGGCGCCCTGGACCGGGCCGCCCGGCAGAAGATCAACGGCGCGGTGGGCGAGCTGCTGGAGCGGCTGGCCCCGGTCGCCGCGATCTGCGAGGTGCGGCGATGAGCGGGCTCGCGAGCGAACCATCAGACACAGCGCCCGCGCGAAGCGCTGCACCGAGCCCCAGCGAGGTGCGGCACGTGAGCGAGCTTGCGAGCGAACCATCAGACACAGCGCCCGCGCGAAGCGCTGCACCGAGCCCCAGCGAGGTGCGGCACGTGAGCGAGCTTGCGAGCGAACCATCAGACACAGCGCCCGCGCGAAGCGCTGCACCGAGCCCCAGCGAGGTGCGGCGATGAGCGGGTTGGGGCGCAGGTCCTTCCTGCGTGGCGCCCTGCTGGGTGCGGGCACGGCCGCTGTCGCGAGCGGGGCCACGGCCTCCGCGCGCAGCTCGGTCTCGGTGCCCTTCCACGGGGTGCACCAGGCGGGCATCACCACCCACCAGCAGCGCCAGGCCGTGTTCGCCGCCTTCGACGTGGTCACGGACAAGCGCGCCGAGCTGACTGATCTACTGCGCACGCTCACCGAGCGGGCCAGGCAGCTGACCGACGGCGGCACCTCCACCCCGGTGGGCATCACCGGCCCGCCCGCGGACTCCGGGGTGCTCGGCCCCGAGGCGCCGTCGGGTGACCTGACCGTCACGGTGGGCGTGGGCGCCTCGCTGTTCGACTCGCGCTTCGGGCTGGCCGACCGCAAGCCGTTGCGGCTCACCCCGATGCGCACGTTCCCCAACGACCACCTCGACGCCGAGCTGTGCCACGGGGACCTGAGCCTGCAACTGTGTGCCAGCGAGACCGACGTGGTGCTGCACGCGCTGCGCGACATCGCCCGGCACACCCGGGGCGCCATGCAGTTGCGCTGGCGGGTGGACGGGTTCGTCAGCCCGCCGCGGCCCACCGGCACCCCGCGTAACCTCATGGGCTTCAAGGACGGCACGGTCACGCCCGCCACCAGCGAGCACGACAAGCTGGTGTGGGTGCGGGGCGGCGGGGAGCCCGCGTGGACCGAGGGCGGCAGCTACCAGGTGCTGCGGGTGATCCGCATGCTGGTGGAGTTCTGGGACCGGGTCTCGGTCAGCGAGCAGGAGAACATGTTCGGCCGCAGGCGGGACAGCGGGGCGCCGCTGGACGGCACGCACGAGTTCGACGTGCCCGACTACGCCCAGGACCCGATGGGCGCGGCCATCCCGCTGACCAGCCACATCCGGCGGGCCAACCCGCGCACCCCCGAGACGGCCGACAGCCAGCCGCTGCGCAGGGCGTACAACTACGACCGCGGCACCGACCAGGTCGGCGACCTGGACATGGGCCTGGTGTTCTGCTGCTACCAGCAGGACCTGGCCAGGCAGTTCGAGGCCGTGCAGACCCGGCTGGCCGACGAACCGCTGGTGGACTACATCCGGCCGATCGGCGGCGGCTACTTCTTCGCGCTCCCCGGCGTGCGCGACGCCACGGACCACTTCGGACGGTCCCTGCTCACATGAAGGTTCCAGGAGGAGGAAAAGTGCGCTACCCACGCCGTGCGCTCGCGGTGACCGCACTCGCCGCGACCGGGCTGCTGCTGGCCGCCTGTGGTGGTGGCGGGAACCAGGCCGCGCCCCAGGCCGCCGAGGCCGCCAAGCCGACCACGCCCATCCAGCACGTGGTGGTGATCTTCGGCGAGAACATCTCGTTCGACCACTACTTCGGCACCTACCCGAAGGCGGCCAACACCGACGGCACGCCGTTCACCGCCAAGCCGGACACGCCGAAGGTCAACGGCCTGACCGAGGACCTGTTGACGCACAACCCCAACGCCTACCAGCCCAAGCGGCTGGCGCCCTCGCAGGCGATGACCTGCGACCAGGACCACGGCTACGGGCCGGAGCAGAAGGCCGCCAACGGCGGCAAGATGGACAAGTTCGTGGAGCACACCGAGAAGGACAAGTGCACCGGGCAGCCGGTGTTGTTCGGTGAGCCGGGCCTGGTGATGGACTACTACGACGGCAACACCGTCACCGCGATGTGGAACTACGCCCAGCACTACGCGTTGAGCGACAACTCGTTCAACACCGTGTTCGGGCCGTCCACCCCGGGTGCGATCAACCTGATCTCCGGCAACACGCACGGGGTCAAGGCGGTCAACCCCAAGAGCGGTGAGGACGTCACCGACACCTACGCCGTGCAGTCCCCCGACGCCCAGGGCACCGGCACGATGACCGAGGACCCGGACCCGGCCTTCGACGACTGCTCGAACAAGAACCACACCAGCAAGGACGCGCTCGCCTCGATGTCCGGGCGCAACATCGGTGACCTGCTCAACGCCCGCAACGTCACCTGGGGCTGGTTCCAGGGCGGGTTCAAGCCCACCGGGGAGAAGAACGGCTACCAGGTGTGCGGGGCCAAGCACGCCAACCTCGGCGGCAACCAGGTCGTGGACTACAGCCCGCACCACGAGCCGTTCCAGTACTACAAGTCCACGGCCAACCCCAAGCACCTGCCGCCCAGCTCGGTCGACAAGATCGGCTACACCGACCAGGCCAACCACCAGTACGACCTGAGCGACTTCGACGCCGCCGTGCAGGCCAACAAGCTGCCCTCGGTGAGCTTCCTGAAGGCACCGTCCTATCAGGACGCCCACGCGGCCAACTCCGACCCGATCGACGAGCAGCGCTTCGTGGTGGAGCAGATCAACAAGTTGCAGCGCTCCAAGGAGTGGGGCAGCACCGCGGTCGTGCTGGCCTACGACGACTCCGACGGCTGGTACGACCACGTCAAGCCGCCGATCGTCAACGGCTCCAAGGACTCCAAGCTGGACGACCCGGCCCTGTGCGGCGGCACCGAGGTCGCGGGCGGCTACCAGGACCGCTGCGGCTACGGCCCGCGCCTGCCCCTGCTGGTGATCTCCCCGTACAGCAAGGCCAACCACGTGGACCACACGCAGACCGACCAGACCTCGGTGCTGAAGTTCATCGAGGACAACTGGCAGACCGGGCGGATCGGCGACCACTCCTTCGACGAGCGCGCCGCGGGCATCGAGTCCATGTTCGACTTCGCCAAGCCGCACCCCGAACCGGTCATCCTCGACCCGAAGACCGGGGCCGTCACCGGCTGACCGGGACTCGCCAACCCCTGAGCGGGACTCGCCGATCAGTACCCGGCGAGTCCCGCTCTGCTACTCACGAGTCCCGCCCTGCCGAGCGCGAGTCCCGCTCTGGGGGGCGCGAGTCCCGCTCTGCTACTCGCGAGTCCCGCCCACCGGCCCGCCAACCCCGCTCAGCGCCAGCCTCGCCGCGCCCAGCGCCGTGTCCCCGGCCGGTCGCGCGGTGAGCCCGAACCGGTCCGCCAGCCCCGCGGTGACAAGTTCCGCGAGCGGGCCGGGGGCCAGCAGCACGCCACCAGCGAGCACCGCCCGCGTGTGACCGGCCGTCACGGGGTCGAGCGCGCCGACGGAGGCCAGCAACAGGTCAGCGGCTCGTCGGATGATCCGATCGGCCACCTCGTCCCCGGCCAGCGCGGCGCCGGTGACCAGCGGGGCCAGGCGGGCCAGTGCCAGCGGTGGGCGCCCGTAGGCAGCGGCGCGCAGGCCCTCCGAGGTCGGCGCCGCGACCAACTCCCCGGCCACCTCCGCCAGCAGCCGGGTCGGCGCGCCCCGCCCGTCCAGTGCCGCCAGCGCGGCGCGGACCGCCTGCCTGCCCAGCCAGAACCCCGACCCCGCGTCGCCCAGCAGCCAGCCGTCCCCGTCCACGTGCCGGATCTTGCGATGTGCTCGGATCTCCACGACCACCGCGCCGGTGCCCGCGATCAGCAGCACCCCGTCGGCCGCGCTCGTGCCCGCGGCGAAGGCCACCTCGCTGTCGGACACCAGCGTGCAGGCGCAGCCCAGCCCGAGCCGGCGGGCCAGTTCACCGAGTGCGCGGAGGAAGGGTTCACCGGACGTCGGGCCACCGGCCACCCCGAGCACACAAGCCGAGACCGACTCAGCCGGTACGGTGCCGATGGCCTGGCGCAGGGCGATCTCCAGTTGTGCAACAGCGTTTCCGATCCCGTGCGCCACCGGGTTGGCGCCGCCCGCCCGTCCGGTGCCCAGCACTTCACCGGAGGTCTGGACCAACACCGCCCTGGTGTGCGAGCCTCCGGCATCGACGCCGACCACGTGCCTCATGGGCGGAGTGTATGGACACCGGAGGTAATCGTGAAGAAGAATAACGAACTGTGCAGCCTGCTTTGAAAGTTATTCACGAAAACAGCGCGCGGCGCACCGTCGAGTCCCGGGTGCTCGGCCTGTTGCCCGTGCTCTCCCCCGCCGAGCGGAGGCTGGCCGAGGAGGTGCTGGCCAACCCGGCGGGCGTGGCCAGGTGCACCATCACCGAGCTCGCCAAGCGCTGCCGCACCTCGCGCACCTCGGTGACCCGGTTCTGCCGCGCCATCGGCCTGCCGGGCTACGCCGAGCTGCGTCTCGCGCTGGCCGCCGAGGTGGGCAGGGCCGAGTCCCAGGCCTGGGCCGAGGAGGTCGGCGGCGAGATCGGCCCGAACTCCACGGTGGACGCCGTGCTCACCTCGCTGGCGAAGGCCGAGGCCAGGGCGATCGAGCAGACGGCGGCCCAGGTGGACCGGGCCGCCATGGGCGCGGCGATCACCGCGCTGGCCGCCGCGCGCCGGGTGGACGTGTACGCGGTCAGCGGCAGCGCCTCGGTGGCCACCGACCTGCGACTGCGGCTGCACCGCATCGGACGGCCCGCCTCGCTGTGGACAGACGTGCACGACGCGCTCACCAGCGCCGCCCTGCTCGACGAGCGGGACGTGGCGCTGGCGGTGTCGCACTCGGGGCAGACCAGCGAGGTGGTCGAGGCACTGGAACTGGCGCACGCCAACGGGGCCCGCACGATCGCGGTGACGAACTTCCCGCGCTCACCGGTGGCCCTGGCCGCCGACCACGTACTGCTGACCTCGGCCAGGGAGACCCCCTTCCGCGCGGGCGGCATGTCCGGTCGGCACGCGCAGATGATCGTGCTGGACTGCCTGTACATCGGTGTCGCGCAACGCTCGCACGCCCAGGCCGAGCAGGCGATGACCCGGACCGCCGAAGCGGTGCGCGGGCACCTCAGGGCACACTGACGGTCCGGCACGGCGGGACTCGCGCACCGGAGAGCGGGACTCGCGCCCCCCAGGACGGGACTCGCGCTCGACAGGGCGGGACTCGCCGGGGGAATACGTGGGCGGCTCCCATGGTTCAGTGGGTTGACGGCCACCTCGGGGGGAGGCCGAGCGAACCGGAGGTGGACCGTGGACACGTGGATGCTCATGCGCGGGGCGATGAGCCGCGCCGAGGCGCCCGAACAGGTGCGGCGCGGCACGATGCGCCGAGTGCTGGAATTCGCCCGACCGCACTGGGGCAAGCTCGGGATCTTCCTCGGGCTGACCGTGGTGGACGCCCTGCTCGCCGTCAGCACCCCGGTGCTGGCCGGGCAGGTCGTGGACGCGATCATCAACAAGGCGGCGGTGAGCGCGGTGGTCGGCACCGCGGTGCTGATCGCCGTCCTGGCCGTGGTCGGCGCGCTGACCGGGCTGCTGGAGCGCTGGCAGTCCTCGCGCATCGGTGAGGGCCTGATCTACGACCTGCGCCGCGCGGTGTTCGAACACGTGCAGCGCATGCCGGTGGCTTTCTTCACCAGGACCAGGACCGGCGCCCTGGTGAGCAGGCTCAACAACGACGTGATCGGCGCGCAGCGCGCGTTCACCTCCTCGCTGTCCGGGCTGGTGACCAACCTGATCCAGCTCGCGCTGGCGCTGGGCGTCATGCTCACACTGTCCTGGCAGGTCACCGTGCTGGCACTGGTGCTGCTGCCCGCGTTCCTGTTGCCCGCCAGGCAGATGGGCAACCGGATGGCCGAGCTGGGCCGGGAGGCGGCCGGACTGAACGCGGGCATGACCACGCAGATGACCGAGCGCTTCTCCGCGCCGGGCGCCACCCTGGTCAAGCTGTTCGGGCGGCCCGCGGCCGAGGCCAAGGAGTTCGGCGAGAAGGCCGCGCGGGTCCGCGACATCGGCGTGCGCACGGCGATGGCCACCCGCTGGTTCCTCACCGGCATGACCCTGCTGCCCACACTGGCCCAGGCGCTGGTCTACGGGCTGGGCGGCTGGCTGGCGCTGACCGGCCAGCTCGCCGCGGGCACCGTCGTGACCCTGGCCCTGCTGCTGACCAGGCTCTACACCCCGCTGACCGCGCTGGCCAACGCCCGGGTGGACATCATGACCGCACTGGTGTCCTTCGAGCGGGTCTTCGAGATCCTGGACCTGCCGCCGATGATCGTCGAGAGCCCGAACCCGCACTCGGTGCCCGCCGGGGCGGTGTCGGTGGAGTTCGAGGACGTGCGCTTCAGCTACCCGGCCGCCGACCAGGTTTCCCTTGCCTCGCTGGAGGAAGTGGCCACCCTGGACACCCGTGGCGGCCAGGAGGTGTTGCACGGCATCAGCTTCAAGGCCGAGGCCGGTCAGCTCGTCGCGCTGGTCGGCTCCTCGGGCGCGGGCAAGTCCACGCTGGCCTCGCTGATCCCACGGCTGTACGACGTGGACTCCGGCGCCGTGCGCCTGTCCGATGTGGACATCCGGGACCTGGGCTTCGACTCGCTGCGGGAGACCGTCGGCGTGGTGACCCAGGACGGGCACCTGTTCCACGACACGATCGAGGCCAACCTGCGCTACGCCAGGCCACAGGCCAGCGAGCAGGAGCTGTGGGACGCCCTGCGCAGGGCCAGGCTGGAGGACCTGGTGCACAGCCTGCCGGACGGTCTGTCCACTGTGGTTGGTGAGCGGGGCTACCGGCTCTCCGGCGGCGAGCGCCAGCGGCTGACCATCGCCCGGCTGCTGCTGGCCAGGCCCCGCGTGGTGATCCTGGACGAGGCGACCGCACACCTGGACTCCGAGTCGGAGGTGGCCGTGCAGGCCGCGCTGACCGAGGCCCTGCACGGCCGCACCGCGCTGGTGATCGCGCACCGGCTGTCCACGATCCGGGCCGCCGACCAGATCCTCGTGGTGGAGGACGGCCGGATCGTGGAGCGCGGCACGCACGAGCAGCTGCTCGCCGCAGAGGGCCGCTACGCCGAGCTGTACCGCACCCAGTTCGCCCTCAAGGCGGCCGTCTAGGCCCGCTTCTTCAGCGCGTCCAGCCAGATGATCACCGCGACCGCGAACACGAGTACCAGCCCGGCCACGACCAGCGAGTACGGGTCGGGCAGGTACAGCGGCAGCGTGATCCAGGACCCGCCGTGACCGAAGATCTTGAACACGAACGGCAGGATCCCGCACTGGATGCCGATCCAGCCCGCGGCGATCTGCAGCACCTCGTTGGTCTGCTTGCTCATCTCCACCCCCATGGTTTTTATGGTGCGATCGCACCATAACACGGTGTGGCAGGGTAGCGGGCGTGCCGAGACGTGTTGATCACGAGCAGCGGCGGCAGGAGATCGCCGCCGCGCTCTGGGAGCTGACCTGCGCGCAGGGCCTGGAGGCGGTCAGCCTGCGCCAGGTCGCCGCCCAGGCGGGCGTGTCCATGCGCCTGGTGCAGTACTACTTCGAGACCAAGCACGGCATGCTGCGCTACGCGCTGCAACACCTCAACAAGGTGATCAACCAACGGATCACCGAGCGGATCGAGTCCTCAGCCGAGCCGAAGTCCCCGCGCACGATCCTGCGCGCCACCCTGCTCGAACTGCTGCCGCTGGACGCCGACCGGCGCACCGCCCTGCTCGTGCACACCGCCTACTTCGTGCGCGCGCTGGCCGATCCCGAACTGGCCGAGGTCTACCAGACCGCCGAGGCCCCGCGGCTCACCGAGTTCTTCGCGGGGCTGATCCGCGACTCGCAGCGCGCGGGCACCACCCCCGAGCACCTCGACGCCGACCGCGAGTTCGCCACGGTGTGGAGCATGGCCAACGGCCTCGGCGAGGACCTGCTGCTCGGGCTGATCAGCGAGCGGGACGCCGTGTCCACTGTGGACTACAACCTGGACAGGCTGTTCCCGCCCGGTCAGTAGCGGGTGGTGCCGCCCGCCAGCACCGGGAAGACCGGCGAGGTGCGGCCGTCCACGGTGAGCCCGCCGAACTGGAGCATCGGCGCGGCGCGGTTGACCTCGGCCGGGAAGTTCAACCTCGGGGTCGACACCTCGTCGAGCGCGGCGCGCTGGGCCTCGGGCAGGGTGAGTTCCAGTGCGTCGAGGTTGGCCGTCAACTGCTCCAGCCGCCGGGCGCCGACCAGGGTGGAGGTGACCCCGGGCCGGTTGTGCACCCAGGACAGCGCGACCGAGGCCGCGCTGACCCCGAGCTCGGCGGCCACCTCGTTGACCGCGTCGATCACCGGGTAGTCGCTCGCGCCGGGCGGGGCGAAGTAGTCGGACGTGCCGACGCGGGCGGTGCCGTCCGGGACGGGCACGGTGCTGGAGTACTTGCCGGACAGGAAGCCGTTCTTGAGCGGGCTCCACGGCAGCACGCCCAGCCCCAGGCCCTGCGCGGCCGGGATCAGCTCCCCCTCGCTGGTGCGCTCCAGCAGCGAGTACTCCAGTTGCAGGGCCGTGACGGGGGCCCAGCCGCGCAGGTGCGCGGTGGTGGCGGCCTCGGCGACCTTCCACGCGGGCAGGTCGGACAGGCCGATGTAGCGGATCTTGCCCGCCGTCACCAGGTCGTCGAGGGTGCGCAGGGTCTCCTCGATCGGGGTCACCGGGTCGTAGTTGTGCACCCAGTACAGGTCGACGTAGTCGGTTCGCAGGCGCCGCAACGAGTTCTCCAACTGCTGGACGATCCCCTTGCGGCCGACCCCACCGCCGTTGGGGTCGCCCGCGTGCAGGTTGCCGAAGAACTTGGTCCCGATCACGACCCGGTCGCGCAGGTCGCGGCGTGCGGCGAAGAAGTCGCCGATGATCTTCTCGGAGTGGCCGTTGGTGTAGATGTTGGCGGTGTCGATGGAGTTGCCGCCGCGGTCGAGGTAGGCGGCCAGGACCTTCGTCGACTCCTCCGGGCTGCTGCCCCAGCCGTGGTCCTCGCCGAAGGTCATGGTGCCCAGGGTGAACGGGCTCACCCGCAGGCCCGACCGGCCCAGGGTGACGTAGGAGTCCAAGGACATGCGGTGCTCCAGCTCAGTCGTTGACGGATTCGGTCAACCGTCTACCAGTGACATCAATGCAAACACCGAACCCCCTGCCCTTCCTAGAATGATCGACTCGTGGCATTGCACGATCGAATCAACTTGACGGGACGGGCCGAGCAGGGCTCACTGGTCGGGTGAGAACGCTGCGGGAACTGGCGGAGTGCATCGCCCGGCTCAGCGAGCGGACCGAACACCCGGCCTGGGTGCCGGGCATGACCGTGTTCGCCACGCCGCGGGTCACCCATCCGCTGGGAGACGTGACGCGGCCGGTGCTCGCCCTCATCGCGCAGGGCGCCAAGCGCACCGTGCTGGCCGACCGCGTCTACGACTACCAGGCGGGCCAGTACCTGATCGCCACCGTCGACCTGCCGGTGACCGCGCAGATCACCCGGGCCAGCGGCAGCGAGCCCTTCCTCGGGCTGGGGCTGCCGCTCAGGGAAACCCTCATCGCCCAACTCCTGCTGGAGACCGGGGCGCCCCGGTCCGCGGACGGCCCCGGAACGGGAATCGTCACCGGCGATGCCGAGGAGGAACTCCTGGACGCCGTGGTGCGGCTGCTGCGCCTGGTCGAGCGGCCCCAGGACTTCGCCGTGCTCGCCCCGGGCGTGGAACGCGAGATCCACTGGCGGCTGATGACCGGCCCGCACGGTGCGACCATCCGCCGGATCGGGGTGGCCGACAGCCGGGTGTCCCTCGTCGGGCAGGCCGTCCGCTGGATCGGGCAGCGCTACGACCGCACCATCCGCATCGCCGACCTCGCCGAGGCGGTCGGGGTCAGCGTGCCCACCCTCAACCGGCACTTCCGCGCCGTCACCGCGATGAGCCCGGTGCAGTACCAGAAGCACCTGCGCCTACAGCGGGCGCGCATCCAGCTCCTGGCCGCCCCCGAGGACATCGCGGCCGTCGGCCACGCCGTGGGCTACGACAGCCCCTCCCAGTTCAGCCGGGAGTACCGGCGCCTGTTCGGCGCACCGCCCGGCCGCGACGCCCTGCGCCTGCACGCCGCCGCTCCCGGGAGTTAGAGGGCTTCGTCGCGCAGCACGTCCAGGTCCACGAAGGTCGGCCCCTCCTCGCACAGCTCCACGAACCGCTCGTGGATGGCGTTGGTCTCGGGCATGGTCGAGTTGGCCATGGCCAGCTCGTAGGAGGGGAACTCCAGCACCTCCACGTAGCTGGTGGGCTCGTTGCGGTCGCGGGTGACCCTGGTCCTGGTCGCGGTCCGCTTGCCCGCGCTGGTGGCGATCCAGCGGTCGAGCAGCTCGCCGACCTCCTCGGGCTGGGTCGTCCGGTACTGGATCAGCTGGATGAACGTCATCGCACTCCTCCTGGGGTGCTCGTCTGCGAACGGTAGGCCTCGGCGACGTCGAGCAGGAAGGCGATCTCGCGGTCCAGGTCCTCGCCGCCGGGGCCGAGCAGGTTCTCCTGCTGGGCCTGCGGTGCACGGCCCGCGGCCCGGTGCTCGCGAGCCAGTGCCAGCCAGTGCGCGGTGCCCTCCGCCCCGGTGCCCGGCCCGTCGAACAGGTCGGCCTCGTCCACGTAGCCGCGCAGCACCAGCATGACGTCCCGGATCTCGATCACCCTGCGGTACAGCCGGAACCGCAGCGGGGCCAGCGGGTGCGCCGAAGGGGCCAGCACGATGTCGGGCACGGCCTCGGTCAGCGAGCGCCACAGTGCGCTCAGCCGCAGGTACGCGCGCAGGTCCCGGACCTGGTCGACGATCGTGGGCACCAGCGGGCAGGCGCTGCCCACCGCCAGGCACAGCCCGCTCAGGCCGTCGATCTGGGAGAACCAGGCGATCCAGTCCGGGTCCCCGGTGAGCAGCCACACCAGGTTCAGCAGCCAGGGCGAGGCGTTGAGCACCCAGCCCAGCGCGAGCAGGGCCAGCCCCCAGCGCATCATCGGGTGGTCCACCCGCCTGCTGCTCAGCCCGCAGACCACCGCGCAACTGGTCAGCGCGATCACGCTGAACCCGGACACCAGCAGGAAGTAGAACAGCGGCAACTCCACCGCGTGCCCCGGGCGGGGGTCGTGCGGGTCGGCCCTGACGTAGATCACCAGCAGCACCGTCACGGTGATCGCCGCGAGGGCGTAGAGCCAGCGCAGGTGGCGCCGGTACCCGTTGGCCAGCAACACGAAGGACAGCACGGCCGCGGCGCTGGCCACGCTGACCAGGTGCGTGCCCAGGTACACCGCGTAGGCGCCGAACAGGTGCGCCAGCGCCTCCTGCACCGCGTCCACGTACAGCGTGGTCAGCAGCGCGAGCAGGGCCACCGCGGCCCACAGCGCGCGCTGCTCCCGGTAGCGCACGACCTGCGGCAGGCGCAGCAGCACCACCAGCCACATGGCGAACGTGCCCGCAGCCTCCAGCGTCACCGCCCGGACCTCCTGCGGAAGCCGATCGAGCGCTCCAGCCCGGCGAGCAGCCCGGTGAACGGGGACGGTGCGGGCAGCCTGCCGATGCCCTCCAGCACCAGGCTGGCGATCATCTCCGCCTCCTGTTCCTGGTGCGAGTCGTAGTGCACCCTGGGCAGCACCCGCAGCACCTGGTCCGGGTCGACCAGGCCCAGGTCCAGCTCGCGGTGCAGCACCTTGTTGCCCGCCTCGTGGTCGCAGAGCATGTGCCCGATCTCGTGCAGGATGATGTGGTCCTGGTGCAGCCTGCTGGTCTGCGAGTCGTACAGGATGTGGTCGGCCTGCTCGGTGGCCAGCCACATGCCGCTGGGCAGCCCCGGCGGGGTCGGCACCGGCAGCGCGTGCAGGTGCAGCGGCCGGGACCGTCGCTCGGCCAGCCGCTCGCACAGCTCCTGGGCGGTGAAGGGGACGGGAAGCTCGATGCCCGCGACCACCTCGCGGCACCTGCGGCGCAAGTTGTTGCGGCCCATGCTCTCCCGTCCGGATTGACCCGCCCCGAAAGAAGTCTACTCAGGGTGACCAGTCATCCCATGTTCGAACACATGTTCTCATTCGTGCTAGGCTCGCAGCGGGTGGTGCCCCGTGAGGGGAAGTCACGCGGGCACCACCCGCCACAGCCACCGGAACCGCGAAAAGCGCGTTGCTACGCAAGGTCATCGATTCCTCCCCTGGATCGGATGCTGAGGAACACGCTAGCGGCGCGTCGCGCATCGTTGACCTGGTATCCGGTCCGGGCCGAGGCCGCGGTGTCGTGAAGGTGCCGTTCAGGACCTCCAGTGTCCTGAACGGCACCTTCATGGCACGGCCCGCGTCGGCGGGCGTGGCTGGGTGGCCGCCGGCGAGACACGGTCAAGGCTCCGAGGCGAGCCACTAGTGTCGTGCGCCGGAAATCCGCCACATAAGTCTAGTCTGGGTTGATGGCGCGGATTGGACGTCCTCCTGCTGAGGTGACGTTGACCGAGCAGGAGCGGGTAACGCTGGAACGGTGGGCGCGGCGGGCGAAGTCGTCGCAGGTGCTGGCACAGCGGTGCAGGATTGTGCTGGCGTGCGCGGACGGCCTGCCAGGCAAGCAGATCGCCGAGGATCTTCGGGTTCACCCGTCGACGGTGACCAAGTGGCGCAGGCGATTTCTCCAGCATCGGCTGGAGGGCCTGGTCGATGAGGAACGGCCGGGCCGTCCGCCGTCGATCACGGTGGACCAGGTCGAAGAGGTGATCGTGGCGACTCTGGAGGAGACCCCGCGCAACGCCACACACTGGTCTCGGGCGTCGATGGCGGAGAAGTCCGGGCTGAGCAAGTCGACCATCGGCCGGATCTGGCGCGATTTCGGGCTCAAACCCCACCGTGCCGAGACCTTCAAGCTCTCGACCGATCCATTGTTCGTGGAGAAGGTCGTCGATGTCGTTGGCCTGTACCACAATCCGCCCGAGCGGGCGGTGGTGCTGTGCGTGGACGAGAAGAGTCAGATCCAGGCACTGGACCGCTCCCAGCCGGTGCTGCCGATGATGCCGGGTATGCCTGAGCGGCGCACACATGACTACGCCCGCAATGGCATCACCAGCCTGTTCGCCGCGTTCGACGTCGCCGATGGCACGGTGATCGCCGAGTTGCATCGTCAGCACCGGGCCGCCGAGTTCAAGAAGTTCCTCATCACGATCGACAAGACGGTCCCGGCGGAGCTGGCCGTCCACCTGGTCTGTGACAACTACGGCACTCACAAGACCCCGGCGATCAAGGCCTGGCTGGCCAAGCACCCCAGGTTCCGCATGCACTTCACCCCGACCGGATCATCGTGGATCAACCAGGTCGAACGCTGGTTCGGCTTTCTCAGCGACCAGAAGATCACCCGAGGTACCCACCGCAGCGTCCAAGCGCTGGAGAAGGACATCCGCGTCTGGATCGCTGACTGGAACACCCATCCACGGCCGTTCATCTGGACCAAGACCGCCGAAGAGATCCTCGAGTCACTCGCCCGATTTTGTAGGCGGATTTCCGGCGCAGGACACTAGCTCTCGGGTCTGACATCCAGCCGCCGAGCCGCAGCGACCTGCTCCAGGGCGTGCCTCGTGTTCAGCGTCGAGGGGTGCTCGGGCCCCAGCACCCGGCTGCGCGCCGCGTGGACCTCGCGGAAGGCCTCCTCGGCGCTGGCCAGGTCGTGCCGGATCCACCACAGCCAGGCGAGGTTGTTGCGGGTGCTCAGGGTCTCCGGGTGTTCGGCCCCCAGCACACGTGCGCGCACCGCCAGCACCTCACGCAACTCCACCTCGGCCGCCCGCACGTCACCGCGGTCACGCACGATGCAGGCCAGGTTGTGCCGCACCGACAGGGTGTTCGGGTGCTCGGGGCCCACCACGCGCTGCTGCACCGCGAGCACCGCGCCGAACTCGATCTCCGCGCTGGCCAGGTCTCCCCTGTCCCACACCACCATCGCCAGGTTGTTGCGGGCGATCAGGGTGGACGGGTGGTCGGCGCCCTGCACCCTCAGCCGCACCGCGTGCACCGCGCGCAGCTCGTCCTCCGCGCCGGACAGGTCCCCGCGGTCCCGCAGCACCCCGGCCAGGTTCTGCCTGGTGGTCAACGTGTTCGGGTGTTCGGGCCCGAGCACCCGCTGCTGCACCCCGTGGATCTCCCGGAACGCCGCCTCGGCGCTGGCCAGGTCCCCCCGGTCGCGCAGCACCGCGGCCAGGTTGTGCCGCACGGTGAGCGTGGTGGCCGCCTCCGGCCCCTGGGTGCGCGACAGGACCGCCAGCGCCCGCTGGTACAGCGCGTAGGCGTCCTGGGCGTGCCCGATGGCGTCGGCGAAGTCCGCGGCGCGGTGCTGCACGACCGCCAGCAGCGCCTGGTCGGCCGCCACCGGGAACTCGTTCTCCGCCAACGTCAGGCAGTGCGGCAGCAAAGCGGCCCAGCAGGACCAGTTCGCCGGTTCCACCGGCTCGCGGTCGGCCGTGCCCGCCTCGATCAGGCGCAGGTGCAGCTCCGCGTAGCCCGCGTGCTCGTCGAGCACGTCGCGCTGCTGCCTGGTCATGTCCCGGACCACCGGGTGCAGCACCGCGGTGTCCACCCCGTGGACCAGGCCCAGGTTGGTCAGCGCCGAGAGCAACCCCGCCAGCCGCTGCGGGGTGAGCTCCGGGAACAGCGGCGAACGCGCCAGCACCGCGGCGTCCAGCAGGAAGTGCGGCACCGGCGCCGCCGCGAGGCAGGACAGCAGTCGCAGCAGGGGGCGGGCCTGCGGCAGGCCGCGCTCCGCGAGCAGGTCCAGCGACAGCTCCCAGGTGCGGCTGAGCTGCTCGCGCTCCCGGGGCGTGCCCACGTCGGTCAGCTCCACCGAGCGCTGCTCGAACGCGGCCTGGTAGCCCGCGAACCCGCGTGGCTGCGCCAAACCCGGCAGGGCGGGCGCACCGCTCGTGCTCGCCAGGTACGCCCCGGCCAGGCGCAGCGCCAGCGGCAGGCCACCGAGCCGGTGGCTGAGCTCCGTCGCCTCCTCGCGGCTGCCCGCGGTGGGCGCCAGCTCCAGCAGCACCTCCGCGCCGTCCACCGGGTCCAGCGCGGGCACCGGGTAGCGGTCGGCCACCGAGCCCCACGCCGCCTGGTCCTGGTCGCGGGTCGTCACCAGCACCGTGCCGCTGCCCTGCCTCGGCCCGCGCAGCCAGCCCGTGTAGTCCGCCGTCTGCTGCCCCTGCGCCGCGAGCACCCGCGTGTCGTCCGCGTTGTCCAGCACGAGCAGCCAGCGGTTCGGCACCTCGTTCAGCGTGCGCCACAACAACTCCGGCGCCGACCTCGTGCCCGTCCACGCCTCCCGTACCGAAGCCGGTGGGGCGCCCGCCTGCAACGCCACCTCCGCCAGCCCCGCCGTCAGGCTCGCCGTGGTCGTCGCGTCCACCCACCAGACCCGCACCTGGTCCGCCACCTGCTCGGCCACCCGCAGCGCCACCGTCGTCTTGCCGTAGCCGCCGCCGGCGTGCAGCACCACCACGCGGCCCGCCGGACTCAGCACCGCCCCGGTCAGCCGCTCGATCAACGCCGCCCGGCCCCGCGTGCCGTGCTCCAGCCGCCCCACCGGGGCCGTCACCGAGGCCATGCCGGGGTGTGCCGACTGGGTCGTCACCGTGACCGGTCCGTGGAAGTCCCTGGCCTGGAGCACAGGCCCGTTCACCGTCCCCGACACGTCATTGCGCACCCGTGGCACCCAACCCGTGCCGCCGGCACCTCACAACCGGTTCCCCCGCACACCACCCGTTCAGCCGTCACCGGAGGCGTCAGAGCAGGCCCCGGCTGCGGGCGGCGACCACGGCCGCTCGGCGCGAGGACACCCCGAGCTTGCGGTAGACGCTGCGCAGGTGGGTCTTGACCGTGTTGACCGACACGAACAGGTCCCGCGCGATCTCGCCGGTCGTACGCATCGAGGGCAACTCCTCCAGCAGCGCCCGTTCCCGCGGGGTGAGGCCCTCGGGCAGGCCGGACGCGGGGTGAGCCGGGATGCGGGCGAGCAGGTCCTCGGCGAGCGGGTCGAGACTGCCCAGGCGGCCGAGGTTGGCCGCCAGCAACTGCCGGGTGGCCGCACCGGTGTCCACGAAGGGCCGCAGCGCGTGCGAGCGGCCAGCCAGCTCCAGCGCCGCCTCCAGCGATCGGCGCGCCCCGCCCCGCACGCCGTTCTCCTCCTCCAGCACGGCGAACATCAGGTGTGCCCGCACCGCGGATTCGACCACGTGCACCGGCACTTCGCCGCAGGTGACCGCGCGCAGCACCGCACGGACGTCACGGGCGCGACCGCGCTGCTTGTGCACCATCGCGCGCAGCACCCGCACATCGCCGTTGTCGCCCAGGCGCACGCGTGCCTGCTGCACCGCCGCCACCGCCCGCGCGGTCTCCCCGAGGGACAGGGCCGCACCGACCGCGATGGTCGAACCGGCCGCGATCAGCGCGGGCGGCACCGGGACGTCCCTGGTGAGACAGGCGAACCTGGCGTGCAGTGCGGCCAGGGCGCGCAGCGGTTGCCTGCCCTGCTCCACGGCCAGCACGAGGGCGAGCGCTCGGGCGGCCAACTCGACCGCGGGCTCCACCGGGCCGGCCAGCAACTGCGCCATCACCGGGGACAGATGGTGCCCCACCATCGGGTCCAGGGTCTGGTGTGCCGCCCAGGCCGCGGCCACGCGGGCGCAAGCCGAGCTGTGGCTGTCGGTGAGCCCCCGCTCGGCGGCGAACCGCAGCGCTGCCACCGCGCGCTCGCGCATCCGCGCGTAGTCGCCCCGGCCCGGGGAGGCCAGTGCCAGACGGGTCAGACACTCCAGCGCGATCTGGTCGCGCCCGGCGGCCGATGCCGCGTGCAGGACGCCGGTGAGCGTGTGTTCGGCGGCCCGCTCGTGCCCCAGGTTGAGCTGGGCCAGCCCCACACCGGTCCTGGCCACCAGCACCAGGTCGGGGTCGCGCAGCCGTTCGGGCCTCGTCTCCAGCAGGGTGGCCAGCGCGGTGGTGGGCGTGCCGCCGAACCGCGCACGGCGGATCTCGGCCACCGCACGCAGCACGCACGCACCCTCGTCCCGGTCCACCAGGTGCTGCGGGGCAGCGGCCAACCGCGCGTCGGCGCCGGGCGCGTCCCCCTCCGCGAGGTCGGCCAGCGCGAGCACCAGGGCCACCCGCGGGCGGGCCACCAGGCCCTGCGGGAGCCGGTCGCCCAGCAGGCGCAGCCCGCGGGCCTCCCCGCACGCCAGCAGGGTGGGGCCGCGCGCCTCGATCAGCCGGGCGGCCAGCTCCTCGTCCTGGCCCGCGGCCACGTGGCGCAGGGCGGCGGGCATGTCGCCGTGCCGGACGAGCCACCCGGTCGCGAGCCGGTGCAGCCCCCGTGCCCGTACGGGCTCGCTCCTGCGCAGAGCGGTCCTCAGGTGCAGGCGCAGCAGTTCGGGGCAGCGCACCCACTGTCCGTCCGCGCCGCAGGGGGTGAGCAGCAGATCCCGCCGCTCCAGCAGACCGATCACCGCCGCGGCGTCGGCGCGTCCGGTCAGCGCCTGGGCCAGCTCGGCGCAGAACCGGTCGCACACGCTGGTCAGCGACAGGAACCGCACCAGGTCCTCGGGCAGGTCGCGCAGGACCTCACCGGTGAGGTAGTCGCCGAGCACCCGGTCGGCGGCGAGGTGGGCCAGCACCCCGGCCGGGTCCGCGCTGCCGGTCAGCGCCCGCGCCGCGAGCCGCACCCCGGTCGGCCAGCCCTCGGTCTTGGCCGTGACCGCGTCGAGCACGTGCGGGGAGGGCGTCACCCCGTGCTCGGCGAGCAGCGCACGGATCTCGGTACGGCCGAGCACCAGGTCCTTGGCGCACACCTCGCGCACCGCGCCCGCCAGCCGCAGCCGGGACAGGCCCAGTTCCGGCTCACGCCTGCTGACCAGCACCAGCCGCAACTGCGGCGGCAGTCTGCGGACGAGTGCGTCCAGGCAGCGCAGTGCCTCCGGGGCCCGCAGCTCGTGCAGGTTGTCCAGCACCAGCACGCAACCCGACTGGAGGTGCTCGAACACCTCGGCCAGCTCGCCCGCGAATCGAGTGGATCCCCCACCTGTGGACGGGGTGGTGCGGTCGATGCCGGGAGCGATCCGCGCGAGGGCGGACCGCAGCGTCGTGCGCAGCGTCGTGGGGTCGTTGTCCTCGGGTTCGAGATCGGCCCAGGCCACCGGCAACTCCCCGGACTGGGTGGCGCACCAGGTGACCAGCGTGGTCTTGCCGCAGCCCGCGGGCCCGCAGACGAGGGTGACCGGGGGTGCGGTCGCGCTCCGCAGTCCGGGCAGCGTGCTCCGCAGGCGGTCCGCGCCGACCAGCCCACGCGGCAGCGGCGGCACTCGCACCTTCGGCACGGGCACCGCGGTCGACCAATCCGGGCTAGCCGCCACTGAATCACCCTAGAACCGCGGCCACAGGTCGCGATGGGCCGAAAGACCTCAGCTCACACCAGGATCAGCACCGCGAAGAACAGGCACACGATGATGTTGACCAGCCAGCCGTGCCCGGTCAGCCAGTCGCGGACCACGGGCACCGCGGCCTCGGCCCGGTCGCGCACGAGCAGGTAGGTCAGCAGCGGTGCCGCCGCGATGAGGACCGTGGCCAGGACGAACGGCAGTGCCGCCAACGGTCCGGCGTGGTCCTGCGACAAGGTGATCCCCACGGTGAACAGCACCACCACGTCCGAGGGGAACAGGCCGATCAGCAGCAGACCGGCCCGGAACGCCCTGCCGGGTCCGGCGGACTGTAGGGACCCCAGCCAGGCGGGTGGATCCGCCGTCTCCCGGTTCCGCCAGTTCCGCAGCGCCAGCAGGACCAGCACCACCACCAGCGCGTACTGGAGGACCTTGCCGAACGACCCCTCCCGATGGCCCGCGCCGAGCGAGAGCGCGGAGGCCAACCCCGTCGTGATCACAACGCCGAGGCAGGTGGCGACGGCGACACCGGCGACGAACGCGCCGGAGGCCGCCACCGGCCGCCGGGCGGTGAGCAGCACCAGGGCGCACATGATCTGCGGTCCCGCCATCATCGTGATGGCCAGTGGGAGCACGTGCAGGTTCACCTGTGCTCCCCGGCGCCGCCACCAGCCCGGTCCCCGCGCTCGCCCCGTCTCGTCCGGCGCATTCCACCACCCACCTCAGCCTCGACACGCACCGTCGCCTGGTACGGCAGTGCCGTCACCACCCGGAACGGGTGATGCGACCGGCCCCGCGCCGCGCTGAGGTGGGGAGCGATACCGACTGACCGCGCACCGAGAGGACGGCGACCATGGAGACCTTGACCATCTGGCAGTTCGACACAGCGGACGGCGCGAGCCAGGCAGCGCAGACGCTGCGCTCAGTGGAACGGGACAAGCTGATCACAGTGCGCGACGCCGCGACAGTGAGCTGGCCCAGCGAGCGGAAGACGCCGAAGACCACCCAACTGCACAACCTGGCCGGCTCCGGTGCGCTGGGCGGCGCGTTCTGGGGAATGCTCTTCGGCCTGATCTTCTTCGTACCACTGCTCGGTGCCGCGATCGGCGCGACCGCGGGCGCGCTCGGTGGGGCGCTGAGCAACGTCGGCATCGACCGCGAGCTCATCCAGCGGATCCGCGATCGGGTCACACCGGGTACCTCCGCGCTGTTCGTGCTCAGTTCCAACGCCGTGCTGGACAAGGTGGGCGCCGCGTTCGCCGGCCAGCAGAAGCCGGAACTGCTGTTCACCAACCTGTCCAGCGAGCACGAGGCCGCCCTGCGCGAGGTCTTCGGCGAGCACGAACCCACCCCCGCCGCTGACGAGCAGCCCGCCAGCCACCCCTAAGTACTACCGGGGCAGGACCGCGCGCCGCCCGGCCGCCGCCACCGCGAGGGCCACCACGAGTTGGACCCCGAGCACGACGGCGAACGCCGATTCGCGGCCCGCCCCGGCGAATCCGAGGTAGACCGACCCGAGCCCGGCCACCCCGATCGCCATCGCGCCCTGCTGGGTGGTCACCAGCACCCCGCCGCCGACCCCGGCGTACGCGGTGGGCACCGCGCTGAGCACCGAGATCTGGGAGGACCCCACCACCAGCGCCTGCCCCAGTCCGACCAGTACCAGTCCCGGCGCCACGGCCCACACCGGTGCCCCAGCGAGCAGCACCGCCAGGAGCCACGCCACCCCGGTGGCCTGCACCAACGCCCCGGCGCCGAGCACCCGGTCGCCGAGCCTGCCCCGCAGTCCCGGCACGGCGAACGAGCCCACCAGGAACGCCGCCGACATCGGCACGACCGCGAGCCCGGCGAGCAGCGGGTCCAGGCCGAAGCCGTGTTGCAGGGTCAGCGGCAGCGCGAAGAGGTACCCGGCCCACGCGGCGAGGAACGGCGCGAGCAGCAGAAGACCGCCGCGCACCCCGGGTGTGGTGAGCACCGACGGCGGCAGCAACGGGACGCGGCCCGCCCGCACTACGCGGTTCTCCGTGCGCCACAACGTGATCGCCGCGACCGGCACGAGCGCGAGCAGCAGCAGCGTCCACCAGGGCCAGCCCAGGACCGGCCCCCGGTTGAGCGCCACGAGCAGCAGGACGATCGTGGCGGTGAGCAGTGCGGTGCCGCGCAGGTCGATGCCGACCGGGTTGGTCGAGCGGGTGTCCGGAACCAGCAGCAGGACCAGCAGTACGGCCGCGATGCCCAACGGCAGGTTGACGAGGAAGATCAGCCGCCACGACGTGCCCCACAGGTCGGCGTGCACCAGCACCCCGCCCAGCACCAGCCCGAGGATCGCGGCGAGCCCGCTGACCGCGGCGTAGCGGCTCATCGCGCGCGGCCGCCGGTTCTCGGGCAGGGCGGCCTGGATGGTGCCCAGCACCTGCGGCGGGATCAGGGCCGCCGACGCGCCCTGGAGCACGCGGGCCGCCACCAGCCACGGCCCGGACGCGGCCAGCGCGCACAGCAGCGACGCGGCCGTGAACACCACCAGGCCGGTGAGCAGTACCCGCCGCCGCCCGTGGGCGTCGCCGAGCCTGCCGCCGAGCACGAGGAAGGCGGTGAACCCCAGCCCGTACCCGGCGACGACCAGTTCCAGGTCGCTGCCACTGGCGCCGAGGTCCTCGGCGATGGTCGGCAGGGCGATGTTGACGATGAACGAGTCCATCATCGGCAGCAGCACCGCAAGCAGCAGCACCGCAAGGCCCGCACCGCCGAGCCTGCGCTGCTCGTCGACGATCATGCGGTCCGGAACCCGCGGTAGCCCTCGCGCGCGATCTCCTCGCAGGCGCGGCGGTAGGCGTCCAGGCCCCCGGCGTAGGGCGCGAACACCCGCGGCTTGCCGTCGATGTTGGCCCCCAGGTAGTAGGAGTCGGTGTGCGGGTAGAGGGTCCGCCCGGCCAGTTCGGCGACCTGCCCCACCCAGTCCCGCTGCGCGGCGGCCTCGGCCTCGAACTCGGTGATCCCGTTGTCCCGCAGGTGGATCAGCGCTTCGAGCACCCAGTCCACGTGGTGTTCCAGCGCGCGCATGACGTTGGAGAGCACAAGGGTGCTGCCGGGTCCGGTGATGGTGAACAGGTTCGGGAACCCGGCGACCGCGAGCCCGAGGTAGCTGCGCGGGCCGTCGCGCCACTCCTCGGCGAGCGCGTGTCCGCCGCGGCCGGTGATGCCCATGCGCAGCAGCGGACCCGTGAACGCGTCGAACCCGGTGGCGAGCACGAGGGTGTCGAGCCGGTGGTGGCCGCGGGCGGTGCGCACGCCGTCCACGGTGATTTCCGCGATGGGATCCTCGCGGAGGTCGACGAGGCGGACGTGCGGCAGGTTGAACGTCTCGTAGTAGCCGGTGTCCACGCACAGGCGCTTCGTGCCGATGGGGTAGCCAGTGGGGGTCAGCGCCCGCGCGGTCTCCGGGTCCTGCACGGTCTCGCGGACGCGGTCACGGAAGTAGTCGGCGAGAACGGCGTTGGCCTCGAGATCGCGGCCGGTGTCGGTGAAGGTGGCGACGATGTGCGTGCCGCCGTGCGCCCACCGCTGGTCCAGTGCCGCGGCCCGCTCGGTGGGCGGGGTGTCCAGGATCGCCTGGCCGGTGCCGGTGACGGCGTGCCCGAAGCGGGTGGTGCGGGCCTCCGCCACGCGCTGGGCGTACCCGGCCACCGCGGCGTCGCGGTCGGCCTGGGTCAGCGGCCGGTTGCGGGCGGGCACGCTGAAGTTCGCGGTCCGCTGGAACACCGTGAGCTCGCTCGCCGACCGCGCCACCTCGGGGATGAGCTGGATGCCGGAGGAGCCGACGCCCACGACCCCGACACGGCCGGTCAGGTCCACCTCCCCGTGCGGCCACCGGCCGGTGTGCAGCACCCGGCCCTCGAAGTGGTCGAGCCCGGGCAGTGGCGGAGTGTGCGCGGCGGACATGCAGCCGACGGCGGTCACCAGGAACCGCGTGACGACGGTGTCGCCGCGGTCCGTGGTGAGCCGCCACAGCCCGTCGTCGAAGGCCGCGGCGGTGATGGCCGTGCCGAAGGTGATGTGCGGGTAGAGCCCGCGCGACTGGGCGAAGTGCTCGGCGTAGCGCAGGATCTCCGGCTGCGAGGCGAAGCGCTCCGTCCACGCCCACGAGCGGTAGAGGTCGCGGTCGTGCAGGTAGCAGTAGTCCAGGCTCGCCACATCGCAGCGGGCGCCGGGATACCGGTTCCAGTACCAGGTTCCGCCGACCCCACCCGCCGCCTCGTAGGCGTGGCAGGCGAAGCCGTGCGCCCGCAGCCGGTCCAGTGCGTACAGGCCACTGAACCCAGCCCCCACCACCACGACGTCCAGCAGCCCGGTGTCCGCGCCCAAGATCCGCCCTCCGCCGTGAGTACGCCGGCCCCGAGCCTACACAGGAACGGACAAAGCAGCCATAACGAACACCTGGGCGCAGGTTAGAGCCGCTTCGAGCAGGCGATCACGACGTGGCCCGCGGGAATGTCGGATGGTCAGGTATTCGTGGCCACAGCCTCGGACACCAGCTCCACGGTCGACTCAAGACTCGCCCGCTTCCGCACCGGCACCAGGTTCGGCAGCCCGGGCAACCGCAGTCGAGCGCGCAACGCCATCGAAGCCACTACCGGTGCCCCGGCGGGCGCGCTCACCAACAGCCGCAACTCCCGATTCGCGTGAAGGTAGTTGTCCTTGTTCGCCATGAAGTCCCAATACGCCTTCCGGAAACCGGTGCCGGAGGCGGTCACCGTCGGGAAGTGCACCGTCCGCTTCCGCGCGAGTTCGGGCTTCAGTTCGATGTCCACCGTCTTGAGCACTGTGGTGAACTTCAACCCCGCGCCGACTCGGGTCTCCACCTCCACGGCGTTGTGCTCGACCTCGGCGGGCGCCATGTCCTCAATCACCGCCCCTGGTGTGTCCGACAGGTCCACGACCAGGCGCGACCACACGAACCGACACTCCGGGTGCGCGTGCACCACCAGCATCAGTCCGATGTCGTAGGCGGCTTGCCCGGGCTCACTGGTCTCGGCCGGCCGGGGCGCGCGCATCGCCACGCCAACGCGGTTCTCGCGGCCGAGCAGGCTCAACGCGCGTTCCTCGACAGGGGTGTAATGCGACCGGTGGTCGTCCTGCTCGTCCACTTCCAGCTCGAAATACGCGGCGATAGCGAAGTCCTCGTCCACGTGCTGCCCTTCCTGCGTCACAACCATGATCCAACGAGCACGAAACCCGCCCACCGGTCCAGCCGCTCGTCCTGTCCGCGCACCGCGAGCGCCGTTCGCCGCAGTGCCTCCGCCTTCGGCAAGCCGTTCCGCAGCCCGGAGTAGAACCCCGTCATGAGCTGGTAGGCCGAGCTGTCGGGCACCTTCCACAAGCTGGCCAGGACGGAGTGGGCGCCCGCGAACAGCAGTGCACGGGGAAGGCCCATGGGGTCCTCCGAGCGTTGGGCATGGTAAACGCCGCTCTCGCACGCGGACAACGCAACGAGATCAAGCCCTGACGTCCGGATCCCGAGAATCTCCTGAGCCGTCAGCACCCTGTCGGCCATCCGCACACCGGAGGCCAGTGGGTCCTCGGCGCTGAACGCCGCGTGCGCCGCGACGTGTACGGATCCAGCGGACCCGAGTGCGGCGAGCAGCGCCTCGGCGGTGGCCGCGGCGCCGAGCATCGGAGCGACGCCCCAGCGCTCGGCCAGTTCGGCGGCCTCGATTCGGGCCCCGGCCAGGTCGCCGGTCGGGTCGCCGAACACGGCATGACCACCCTGACCGCCGTGACGAATAGCCAGCCGCCAGGACCGGAACAACGACGCGCTCGGGCTGATCACCAGCGGGTTACGCGCGAGCAGCACGTCATCGCCGAGTCGCACCGCGCCGAGTGGGATGTTGTGCAGCGGCCCGGTCAGGCCAACCACGACCGTGTCGCCCGGCTCGCACAGGTCGGCGAAGGGCGCGACGACGCCTGCGAACTCGTGGTGGAACAGGTCCTCCAGATCGGTGGCCAGTTCGCGCACCCGCGAGGCCGAGCCGAAATTGGCGGCGGCGAATTTGGTCAGCCGCCTACGGTCGACCCGCGAGGACACGACACGCACGTGCGCGTCGCCACCGCCGACCGCGAGGAGTGTCAGGGTCTGGTCGTCCTGGAAGAACAGGTTCACAGCGACGGCCCGGCCGCTCGGTTCAGGCGCCCGGTCACGCAGTACGGCGGAGACCTCGGCGTGCGAGGCCGGACGTGCTTGACGCACCGCCACGTACTCAGCGGTTTCCGGGGACAGCGCGGCCAACGAGTGCCAGACCTGCGCCAGCTCCGCCTCGATCGACTCGTGGGCGGCCCAGAACCCGTTGTCGCGGTTGGCTTCGGCTCGCAGTCGACGGCGGCGCTCCAGCAGTTCGGCCTCGCGGGCGGCCAGCTCGGCGGGGACGCCGGCTGGCAGGGCCAGGGCCGTGTCGCCGACCATGTCAAGGAACGTGCGGGCCCGAAGCGTCTCCATGGTCTGCCACGCTTCGTCGGCGAAGTCCGGCGAACCGGTCTCCCGCGCCAGTTCCAGCTGGATCCGGGCCAGGGCGACGAGCGCCTCACTGCGCTGCTCCTGCACCGCGATCCGCGAGGCCTCGTCCAGGGCGCTGCCGCGGACGGACTCGGCGATCGCCGTCGCCAGGCGGAGGAAGTCGACTGCCTCGCCGCGCCGCCCGTCCTCCCGCAGCACCTCGGCGGCAGCCAGCAGGACACCGAATCCGCCCTCGAAGTCGATCACGCGCAGGACGCGACCGTCTGGTGCGGTCCAGGTATGGGCAGCACCTGGTTCGGCAGGGGCGCTGTAGTACTCCAGGGCCCGCAGGTAGTGGTCCAGGGCAACACCGAGGCGCGGGCTCGTCCGGAGGATCCGGGCCGCCGTGACCTCGACTCCGGCCAGGAACCCGGACTTCCCGCTGCCGATCATCAGCTCCCTGGCTTTGGCCAGCATGAGCAGGGCCGTCCGTGGCACCCCGAGCCTGTTGTACACCTCTGCTATGCGGTCGTAGGCCTGCGCGGTGACCTGGACGATGTGGGTGTGCATCTGCTCGGTCTCCGCGAGCGCGATGGCGTCCTGGAAGTAGCCGAGCGCGGTGTTGGCCTGGCCCATGTCCAGCCAGTACTCGCCTCTGAGCATCAGCTCGGCGATCTCGCTGTCCGCCGTGCGGTCGTCGTTGCGGTGATCGTTTGCGAGCAGGTGGTACCGACGCGCCTCGGCCTCGTCGCCGATCCGCCACGCGGCTTTGGACAAGTCTCGGTAGAGGTGTTCCAGGCCGCTGCCGATTCCCAGGATCCGCTCGACGGCCGGGCGCTCGGTGACGCCTTCGCGACGGCGGGCTTCCTGCCCGGCGTGGTAGTGGCTCTCAGCTTCGCGCAACAGCGCGTACTCGCGCTCCACGGCGCCACGCAAGCCCTCCAGTTTGGCCAGACCGGCCAGCGCGGCGTACAGGTAGTGGTCCTTGCTGTACCCCACCCGGCTGGATCGCGGGCCGAACCCGTCCGGCAGCGACCGCGCCAGCCGAACGTGGATCGCGGCCCAATGCAACGCCGCGGCAAGGTTCCGGTCCTGGTCCCGATAGGTGATGGACAGAGCCTGCACCACGATGATCACCGGCTCCCGGGCGTCCGCCGCCACCGCGGCGAGCCACGACTGCCAGGACTCGGCTTCGACGATGTCGAAGAAGCCCGCCATGTTCGGATTGACTCGGCACTTCGCCAACAACAGGTCGCCGGTCGACCCGTGCTCGCCTGCGCTTTGGCGGTAGTCGGCCGGTTCCCACGTCAGGGCTGGTCGTCCGAGGAGCGCGCCAAGGCGGTCCTGGAAGTCCGGCTCAGCGGCCATCCGCACCGCCCTCGGCGAGCATCAGCGTCACCTGCCGCAGCGCGTTGCGGGCTCCCCCATAGTTGGGGTCCAGTTCGAGGGCCTGCTCATAGCATTGCTTCGCACGGTGCGGATCACTCTGACCGCGCAGGATCGCGTCCCCGAGGAACCGGAATGCCTGTGGCGTCGGCCGGATGGCAATCGACTCGGTGAAGTGCGCGATCGCCATCCGGTACTCGCCGAGCATGTAGTAGGCGTCGCCGAGGCCGAGCTGGGCGAACTCGAGGTCGGGATCGGCCGCCAGCGCCGCCTGGTACTCCGTGACCGCCTCGCGGTAGCGGCGCTGCTGAAAGAGCTGCTCGGCCGCGGCCAGGTGCGCATCGGCCTCCGAGACTGGCCGCGCGTCCGCCGGAAGGTAGTCCAGCACCTTCTCGTACAGCGCTGGATCCTTCACAGCGAGATCGTCGAGCAGTTCCGAACCCTTCTGCGCCCCAAGGCCAAGGACCATCGCGGCCATCATGTGCTCCTTGACCTCGCCGGCCGGGATCGACGGATCGATCGTCAGCGAGCCGTTCTCGAAGCGGGCCAGCAGCCGCCGCCGAGGCTGCCTGGCCTGTCCGGCCTCGGCCGACATGGTCGGCGGCGGCATCGCGGATTCCGGCAACTCCCCGCCAACCGCCTGTAGCATCCGGGCCCACTGGGGCGTCTCAGGATCCCCCACGGTGTAGCCCGTCATCACCATGAACCGGAGCAGCTCAACGTGTTCCGGCCCCGGTCGGCCGCCGAGCCGGGCCGCCAGCTCGACCCTCGCCTCGTCCCAGCGCCTGAGCTCGGTCAACGTCCGGGCGAGCTCGATCACTGTCTCGTCCCGCCGGTCGCCGTGCGCGATCATGTCGCGCAGCAGTGCCAGCCGCGGCTCCCAGTCCCGCACCTCGGCCAGCATGTCCACCAGCTGCTCCAACTCCAGCACGGAGTCGGCGGGCAGGCCGCGCAGCGCCTGAATCCAGCGCGCGATCGCCGCGGCGCGCTCGGGCCGCGGCAGCGCCGCGACCATGGCTGTGCGCAGGATGTTGAGCTCGTCCTCGGCGGCTGCCAGCAGGGTGGACGGCACCGGCCCGCCGTCCATCAGCTCGCGGCCGAGGCGGAGGAACGTGACGTAGTCGTCCACCGGCCCGGTGATCCGCCGTCGGCATTCGGCGTCAACCCTGCCGATGTCCGTGACCGCGCGCAGCAAACCGTCGATGGTCCTGTCATCCCGGATTCGCTCCGGGGTCAAGGACGCTGCCGCCGCGGCCAGGCCCGCCAGCGCGGCCAGGAGCGGTGCCCGGAGGTCGCGATAGGCGACGACCGCGAGCTCGAAGTGCCGTCTGCTCTCGGCGCTGCTCGACCGCAGTGCGTATCCCACCAGGAAGTGCCCAGCGGCCCGAGCCTCGGCCGCGAGGTGGCCGATCGTGATCAGCACCCGCCCGATCCGCTCGACATCCCGCCGACCAGCCAACACCTCGGTTCGAGCGTGTGCCAGCAGGTTCGCGCGATGGGCAACGAGCTCGGCTGTCCGGTCACGAACGTAGGAGGTCAGTTGCTCTGGCGACACCGAGGCCAGTACCCCTTGGACTGTCCGCTCCGCGTCCGGGTTCCGCTCGGGTTCGTCGGCAGCCAGGTTGCGTGCCCACTCTGAGCCGATCACTTCAAAAAGCACTGAGACACCCCCGTGCCGGATCTCGTGCCGAAGTCTACTGGCCAGGCCACCCTTGAGTCCGGCGATGTGGTCAGGTCGTGGCCCATGATCAGGACGGTGGCCGGCAGGCAGCCTCCGATCAGGTGGGACCGATGCCGGATCTTCTGCGGCTTCCGTCAAGTGGAAGGTCCCCTCAGCCACTTCTGGTGTTCCTGGGCGAATTTCACCAGCTCGTTGGCCAATCAGCCAGGCAGGGACGTGGATCCGTTGTGGTTGGCCTGGACGCTGAGCCGAACCAGTCAATGCCGAACATGGACCGCGCGGGAGTCGGCGTCGAGCTCACACCGCGCGTAGCCCGTTCAGACGATGTTGGCACGTGCGAGAAGTCGGCCCGTGCCTGCTCAGGCGCCGGTCGGGGCGGCATCGCCGACTCGCCCTGCCCGGCACCGTTAGCCTGAACGTTGGCCAAGTTCACCTGGTCGTGGGACGTGACGGCAACTGCGTCTGCGCGCCAGGGTGATGTTTTGCCATCTGGAGTGAGCGGGGCGGAAAACCCGAGCACCTCGTAGTTGCGAGTGAAATCTATCGGTCTGGCCTGGGGAGGACAGAAACGGTGCCGCACGGAACGCAACCTGTTCGTGTCTTGGGGGCCGACTTACCGGAAACGCTGGCCAGGATCGCCGAGGACCGGGACTGGGCGGCGCTTGAAGCCCTGTGCGACCAGCACATCCTCGCGGTGGAGGGCGAACTCGCCATTCGGCTGCTTTTCGTGCTTAGCCTGGTGCCGGCTGAGGAGCTACGCGCGCGCCCACGCTTGATGATCGCGTGGATCGGCGCTTACTACGCGGTGAACCAACCACACTCCAGCGAACTCCGGGCGTACCTTCGCCACTACACGGAACTCGGTACCCGCTTGGCCGCGACGTTGGACATACCGGGTGAGACTTCGGTGGCGACATTGGTCACGGTCGGTACCGCGGCGATGATCGGGTTGCGCATGCAAGGGGCGTGTGCCGAGGCCGAGGAACTGGGAGAACGCCTCACTGTCCGCGCGGCGCAGCTCAGCCCGCTACCCGGCGTCGACGCGGTACCGCGCACTGGCTGGCTTTCCATGCAACGAGGTCTGACGCGTTCGTTGATGGATGACTTTCCAGCGGCGGTGGAGTTGTACCGCCAGGCGTATCAGCACGCGACGGTCGAGCCGATAACGGCGGCCACTGCACTCAACGCGACCGCGAATCTCGCCATGATCTTCGGGCATCTTGGTCACGGTGCCATCGCGCGGCAATGGCTTGACCGAATGCGTGGCATCGAGTCGCCATCCGAGCGGGTCCGGTTCCTGCTCACTGTGGGCGGGACGATCGCCGAAGGCTGGGACGCGCTGGACCGCTACGACGAGGCGAGTCTCGCCGACTGCCTGGGGATCACCGGGGACGGTACCAAGCAGCTGGAAGTCTGGCCCTTCGTGGCGGCGTTGGTGTTCGCGCATGGGCTGCGCCTCGGCGATCCGGCGACCTCGCTGGCCCATCTCGGCGCGCTCCGGCTCAGTCACGCGCCCGCGATTGTCGAGCAAGGCACCGCCGTCCGGGTGATGCGACGCGCCCAGGTCGAGCTGCTGATCGCAACCGGCCAAGCCACCCGCGCACTCCAGTTGACCAAGGAGGCGGACCCGCAGGCGTCGTGGCTCGTGCTGCCTGCCGCCCGGCTCCGCCTGCTCAACAGCGAATACGAGGCAGTCCGCGCGATGGCCTCGCGCACGTCCTGGCACGAAACCACATCGCGCCGGGACGCCAGGCAGATGCTGCTCCTCAGGGCGATCGCCGCGCTGCGTATGGGTGACAGGGACGAGGCTCGTCAGTCACTTGTGCTGCTCAGCCGCGTGCGTACGCCCGATGAAGTGCTCTCGCTCGCCTCGTTGTCACCGGCCGATCGCGAGGACCTGTTCCGGCTGGGCGAGATTGCACTGACCGACGAGGCAGCACAGCGTCTGGCGCTGGCCAGGCCGGTGTTCCCGGAACGCGTCCACCTGGTCGAGCTGACTCACCGCGAGCACGTGGTACTCACCGAACTGGACGCCGGCCTGACCATCGCGGAGGTCGCGCGCAAGCTCGTCGTGTCCGTCAACACCGTGCGCACGCAGGTGAAAAGCGCTTACCGCAAGCTGGGCGCGTCCAGCCGTGAGGGCGCGCTGATGCGGGCTTACGAGCTTGGTGTGCTCTGACGCGCAGGTATCCGACTGTCCACTGTGGTCAGTGGAACAGTGTGGCGCCAAGCGGGTGTTGTTGGTCGAAACCGGGGAGTACCAGGAAGGTCGCACTGGCAGTGGTGGTGGTGAACGGCAGCAGTGCGTCGAGGTTGTCCATACGGGTGAGGGTGCTGGTGAACGTTCGTATGTCGTTCTGGAAACTGATGAAGAGCAGGCCTGGGGCAGGTTCGTCGATGCTGTAGGAGCGGCGCAGCATGAGGCCGACTCCAACGACGTTGGAGTGCGCTCTGCGAATGTGGGCGTCTGCCGGGATGTGGTAGCGCCCGTCCGGGGTTTTGGCGCCAAGATCCGCGTCCGAGGCGATGGTGCCACCCGAGAGCGGGATGCCGGTGGCACGGCGTCGACCGAAGACTGCCTCCTGGTCGGCGACGGACAGCCTGGCGAACCGCGGCAGATCGAGTTCCATGCGTCGGAGTACGGCAATGGTGCCGCCGGCAACCGGGGCCGGCCCGGCCAGCCACAGGTCCTGTTGTTGTTCGGCGGTCGTGTGCGGGCCCACGATGCCGTCGACGAAACCGAACACGTTGCGTGGCGCGGTGAGGCCCTGACCTGTTGGAATGGTCGAACCGCGGCGCCCGGACTGTCGCCAGCGCTCGTGCATCCGGTCCCCAGCCTGATCCAGGAGTGCGGCAGCGACGATCGGTACTACCAAGGCGTCGCCGGCGCAGATCTGTATCAGCAGGTCACCGCCACGTGCCTGCGGGGCAATCTGCTCCCGGGAGAACTGTGGGAGATCCGCCGCGCCGGGCAGGGCAGGATCGACCATGCGCACCAGTCGGGGGCCCACCCCGACCGTCACGGTGAGATCGCCCGGTGGCAGGCCCAGCAGTCGTGCATCGGTCCCCGCGGTGAGCGCGCGAATGGTTTCGCCGAGTTCGGCCAACAACGGACCGACAGCCACGCCGTCACCGAGGTCGGCCACCACGGCCAGCAGGTTGGGCTGGGCCGACTGCGGGAGCGTGATGCCCGCCTGATACCGGCCCGTCGGTGACACCGGTGTGGTTGGCGCAGGGGCATCGAGCTGGACCGGCTGAGCGGAACCCGATTCGCACCCAGCGGTGAGGCCGGCGGCCAACGCGGTGCCGGTGACACCGAGAAACGCGCGGCGTGACTGGTGACGATCGGCTCGGCGCACGGAGTGGAGAGTGCCATATCCGCCCGACAGCAGGCGAACCCGGCGTTCGTGCCAGACTGAGATCATGCCTCGTTTCGGTCGTCGCATGATGGTCGCGGTGCTGGGCACCCTGACACTCGTACTGATCGGTTGCAGCACTGGCGAAAACGGATCGGACCAGGGCCGACGACCGACCGGCACGCACGTGACGATCCGAGTGCCGGCTGACGCCCCGACGATCTCGGCTGCGGTGTCCCTCGCTCAGCCCGGTGACCTCGTGTTGGTCGCGCCGGGCGAGTACCACGAGTCGGTGAAGATCTCCACGGCGCACATCACCCTTCGCGGCGAGTCTCGGGACAAGGTCGTCATCGACGGACGGTTGCAGCAGGCGAACGGCGTCGTCCTCGCCGCACCGGGGGTGGCCGTGGAGAACCTGACCGTGCAGAACAACACGCAGAACGGGGTCCTGGTCACCGGTTCGGCGGCGGCGGTCGCTGGACTGCCGGGGCACCGCGGCTACAACACCGGCAACGAGCCCGTCACCTTCCTCAAATCGTTCCTGGTCTCCTACGTGACCGCCACCCGCAACGGGCTGTACGGCATCTACGCCTTCTCCGCGCAGGACGGGGTCATCGAGCACTCGTACACCTCGGGTGGGGCCGACTCGGGGATCTATGTCGGGCAGTGCAAGCCGTGCCGCATCGTGGTGCGGGACAACATCGCCGAACTCAACGCGGTCGGCTACGAGGGCACCAACGCCAGCGGCGACATGTACGTGGTCGGCAACCGTCTCGTCGGCAACCGGGTCGGCCTCACCACCAACTCCGACCACCAGGAGAAACTGCTCCCACAGCAGGGTGCCGTCATCGTCGGCAACCTGATCGCGGACAACCAGCAGACACCGACCCCCGAACAGGCCGACGGCGGGTGGGGCATCGGCGTCGGCATCGACGGCGGCAGCGACAACCAGTTCGTCCGCAACCGGATCGCCGGCAATGCCAACGCTGGGCTGGTGATCACCGCAACCGCTGACCTTCCGTCAGACGGCAACCAGATCGTGGACAACACCTTCGCCGCCAACGGCGTTGACGTTGGCTGGAAGTTCCCCACCGCAACGCGGGGACGGGGCAACTGCCTGCGCGGCAATGACCTGCGCACGACGGTGCCCGCCCAGCTCGCGGCGAGCGCGACCTGCCCGCTTCCCGCCGACTCGCCCACGCCTTCGGGCACGTGGGTGACGCCGAGGGCACCTGGCGGCATCCCGTTCACCGATGTGGCCGCGCCGGGCGCACAGCCGCAGTTCCCGAACGCCACCACCACCGGCGCGACCGCTCTTCCGGACGTTCCGGCGCTGCCGGACACCGCGAGCATCCCGCTGCCGTCAGCCTCACTGCTCGCCGGCAGTGCGCGAGTGCAGACCTCCTGAGCAGCGGCTACCGCGTCGCGGTGACTCCGGGTACCGGCTGGACCGGAACGTAGTTCTGGGTGTCGAAATCGATGACCACCGGCTGCGGCTCGGAAGCCACACTGGCCTGAACCCG
Source organism: Kutzneria viridogrisea DSM 43870 (assembly GCF_000525635.1). Taxonomy (NCBI): domain Bacteria; kingdom Bacillati; phylum Actinomycetota; class Actinomycetes; order Pseudonocardiales; family Pseudonocardiaceae; genus Kutzneria; species Kutzneria viridogrisea. The sequence continues at coordinate 2,596,693 of NZ_CP007155.1, read as the reverse complement.
GTACATGGTGCCGTCCGAGCCGATCCAGTAGCGCACGGTGCCCGCCGTACCGGGCTTGGCACCGGCGCTCGGCCCGGTCATGACGTCCACCTGATGACCGCCCAACTGGTCCTGGCCAACCCAGCCGGCGCCGTTCTGTTGCAGCAGTTCGACGTTGTCCGGCCGGTCGCCACCGAGACTGAGCGCGATGGCCAACGAACTGTCCAGCGAACTGCCGGAGGTCTGTAGCGGACGGCTGTGCCAATCCGCCCCGGGCGGCGTTGCCGGTGCCTCCGCCGGGGCGTTGGCCATCGGGTGGACGAGCACGGTCTCGGCCGTCCACTCGATCAGCCCATCGCTGGACGTGTCGCGCCCGGTGCCGTGCACCACGCCGTAACCGAGCTTGGTGCGGTAGTCGATGGATCCCGTGATGACCAGCTGACCAGCGGTGCCCGGCACGGTGATCCGCACCGCGCGGCCCCCCGCCTGGTAGTTGCGGAACCGCGTGATCGCCAGCCGGTTCGCCTCATCCGAGGTCAACGCACGCGGACCGGCCGGGCCCGACCCGTTGCCAATGACCAGAAACGTGGCCACCGCGACGGCCACAACGCCGATGACGGCTGCCCACCAGCGTGGCCGCGACCATCGGCGCCAGCCAGCCGTGCGCCGCGGGAGACCTTGCTGGGTTCTCTTGCTCCGCACGCGGTGCGACGCTAGCAGGTCCGCTGATTCACCCCCTAAATCACCCGAGCTTGCCGCATATGCGGTACGACGTTCTGGTTGTCTGTGTCGGTTCGCGATGGCTTCTCGTGTCCGGCGCAACACCCTGGGGGCGGGAATCGGCTGTTCAGCCCAAAGCGAACCTTTCGTTCACGCGACAAGGGGACAGCGATAGCTATGAGCCGAGCCGGTAGACGACGGAGACGGCCAGCCGGGAAGCGTGTGGATCGGCTGGCGCGGGTGGGGTTGTCCGGTCTGTTGCTGTTGGCCAGCGCCACAGGTCTGACGGTGGGGACAGCCGGGGCGGCCGGTGCTTCGACCGCTGACGGCACACTGACAGTTCAGGTGCTGCGGGACTTCTTCGGCACCGGCGTGATCAACGCGACGATGGACGTGCCACAGCGGGGCATGAACGTCGATATCGCCGACCCTGCTGGCCATCACGTCACCGGCGTCACGGATGCCACCGGAAAGGTCGTGGTGTCGCGGTCGACCGTGCTGACCGGCGGCCAGTACCGCGTCGATGTCACTGTTCCCGCGCCGTACAGCAATCATCTGCGGGCGGCGCCGGCCTCGACGGCGGCGAACCACTTCGACAGCTTCACCACGTTCGTCGACGTGTCGGAAGGCAAGAACGCCTCGGTGATCACCGGGGTCTGGGACGCGGCCGACTACGCGCTGCCGGATTCACGGTACTTCGTGCCAGTCCAGAACGGCGGTAGCGGCAAGGACACCCGGGCACTGGTGGCGTTCGGGATGAACACCCGGGGTACGTGTCCTTCCGGCGTGGCATGCCCGACGGTGCTCGACACCCAGGACCAGGTGGGCACGACGTTCGGGCTGACCTACGACAAATACCGTCAGCGGCTGTTCCAGAGCGCGTTCGCCCGCCGGTACGCCTTGTACGGCCCGGAGGGCGGTGACGCGATCTACACCGTTCCGACCGATGGTGGGGGCGCGCCGACGCTGTTCGCGAAGGTGGCGGGTGCCGCGGTGACTCCGCACGACACCGCCAACATCATCAAGGACCCCGGGTTCACCAACGCGCCGGGCAAGGAGAGCATCGGCGGCCTGGCCCTGTCGGAGGACGGCTCGACGCTGTACGCGGTGAACCTGCAAACCGGGTCCCTGGTCAGCTTCAACGCGACCGGCGCCACCGCGGCGGCCCCCGCGGCCGTGGTACCGATCCCGGACCCGGGCTGTGCGGCGCCGACCGACTGGCGGCCGTTCGCCGTCGCCACGCACGACAACACGCTCTACGTCGGTGGCGTGTGCAGCGCGGAGAGCACGCGCAACCGCGCCGACCTGAAAGCCGTTGTCTACACCTACGACGGCAAACAGTTCAGCACGGTGCTGACCCAGCCGCTGACTTTCGAGCGCGGTGGCGTCCTCGCCGGTCCCACGCAGATGGCATCGGCCCAGAACACCCACTGGAACCCGTGGAACACCAGCCTGTCGGACTGGGACCAGTTCAACCTCGGCGGTGCCTTCATCAATCCGCAGCCGGAACTGGCCAGCCTCGCCTTCACCCGTAACGGTTCGATGATCCTGGGGTTCCGCGACCGGTTCATGGACGTTCTCGGTGCGAACGGGCTGGACCCCCGGCCGGGGAACAACACCCCGCAGCTCGGCATGTCCGGTGGTGACATCAACATGGCCTGCGCCACTCCCACCGGCGGATACTCCTGGGAGGGCACCGGAAACTGCCCCAACCACGCGACCCCCGCCAACAACGGCGGCGAGCGCGCTGGCGTCGTCGAGTACTTCCCGGGTGACTACTTCTCCGGTAGTCACCAGGAAACCGCGCTCGGGTCGGTGGCCTACATCCCGCAACAGCAGTGGATCGTCAGCACGGAGTTCGACCCGACCGTCAACATCGAGACCTCCGGAACCGGTTACCACCACGTCGAGACCGGCGAGGGCCCCGGCAACAAGCCGAATGCCAACGCCTACGAGTTCGTGGGGAGGGAGCAGAACGGATTCGGCAAGGCAGGTGGGCTCGGCGAGATCGCGTACACGGCGGCGAACGCGCCGATCCAGATCGGCAACATCGTGTGGTTCGACGGCGACCACAACGGGATCCAGGACCCCGCGGACGTGCGGTTGCCGGGTGCGACGATCAACCTGTTGGACGCCAACGGCAAGCAGGTCGCCACGACCAAGACCGACGCCGCCGGTGAGTACTACTTCGGTGGGGTCGGCGCCGCCTACCAGCTCACGCCGGGTGCGAAGTACACGGTGCAGTTCAATGTGTGCACCGCGGACACCAGCAAGGTGCCGAATCAGCCGCCGGCCACGGATCTGCGGTTCACGCTCCCGACCGCCGGTGACGACCGGGCACACGACTCCAACGTGATCCCGCCGACCACCGGGCAACTGTGCAACGGGTACGCACCTGTCACGGCGCCGGCCACCCCAGGAGGGGTTGACCACACGATCGACGCTGGCGTGTACATCCCACAGCCACCGCCGACGACCACGCCGCCGACGTCCGCACCGCCGGTGACCACCAAACCGGAGCCAACCAGCCCATCCACGGGTCCGCTGGCCTCCACCGGCATTTCCGGCCTGCCAATGTTGATCCTCCTCGGTGCCCTGCTCGTCGGTGCCGGTGCGGCATTCGCGCTCGTGAGCCGGCTACGTCGCGCTAGGCGACGCTGACAAACACGTGGTCTGCCCGCCTGCGCCGTTCCGGTCGCAGGCGGGCAGAACCACGTCTGGCGTAGGGGCAGTACGCGGATTGCTGGTGTTGGGCTCTCGCGATTGGCCAAGGGCCTGGGCAGAGCCTCACAACCGGGATCTCAGCACGGCGATCTCGGGCCACGGGTCGAAGCCGTGTTCGATCAGCCAGCGAACCCCCGCAGGCTTCGCAACGACCACCACGCCCGGATCACGTCGAGGTCGACGTCGGTGCCGTAGCCCGCGACAACCTCGCCAAGGTGCTCCTCGTGTCCGAGCGTCAAGGTGGCGAGGTCGAACAGGGCATCGCCCTGGCCCGCCTCGGACCAGTCGATCACGCCGGTGATCTCGTCACCGTCGACGAACACGTGGGTGACCTGGAGGTCGCCGTGCGTGAACACCGGTGTCCACGGCCGGAGCGCAGCCTCGGCAATCCGGCGGTTGCGCGTGACCACCTCGGCGGGAACGACGCCGTTCGTGATGAGCCACTCGCATTCGCCGTCGAGGTGCGATGCGACCTCGTCGAGGCTCCAACCGGGCCATGGCGGCAGCGGCGCGTCGTGCAGCATCCGTGCGGCCGCCCCCGCCGCGGCCCATGCCGCCGAGGACGCGATCGACGGCTCGCCAAGGCGGCCGAGTGCCGTCCCTGGGAGGGCGGCCAGCGCGAGCACGGGCGGCTTGCGCCACAGGACCTCCGGAGTCGGGATCGGCGCCATAGCCATCGCCTCGACCTCGACGCCGGTGCGCGTCTGATCAGCGTCGATCTTCAGGAACACCTCGCCCACACGCAGGGTCGCGCGCTCGTGATGGGCGACGACGACCTCGACCTCCTCCACGTCGGCCATTATCGCGGGGATGACCACCGACGTCGCCGGGTTTATCGCGTGCGGCTGCGTGGCGGCCTCGCTCAGACCAGCCTGCCCCCGGCCACTGGACCGGTCGTCGCGGTCCACCACTGGCCGATGTGGTGGCGTTGTCCCTTGTATGAGGGGAAGCGTCGCACCGGCGGGCGACTGGTGGTCGAGATGATCTCCTGGCGTCCTGATTGATCACTCGGCAGTATGGGACACATGCCTGCCATTCCCGAGAGTTCCGCCGGAGTCACCGACGTGGCCGTGGAAAACGACTACGACAGCTTCGCCGAGGCTTACACGGTTGAGAACGAGACCAGCCTCATCAACGCCTACTACGCACGGCCTGCGATCGTCGACCTGGCCGGGGATGTGGCCGGTCGGCGGATTCTCGACGCCGGCTGTGGCGCTGGCGCCGTGTCCGTGGCGCTGCGTGATCGGGGCGCCGTCGTGAGCGGCTTCGATCGCAGCGCCAAGATGGTGGAGCTGGCCCGACAGCGGCTCGGCGAGGACGTGGACCTGCGGGTCGCCGACATCGGCAAGCCGCTGCCGTATCCCGACGGCGCGTTCGACGATGTCGTCGCCGCCCTGGTGCTGCACTACCTGGAGGACTGGACCGGACCGCTGGCCGAGTTGCGGCGGGTGCTGAAGCCCGGTGGCCGGCTGATCGTGGTGGTCAATCACCCCATCATCCTCAAGATGGTGCATCGCGAGACCGACTACTTCGCGACCACCAAGTGGTCCGACGAGTACGACTTCAACGGCCAGAAGGCCGTGCTCACCTACTGGCACCGGCCGCTGCACGCGATGACCGACGCCTTCACCGCGGCCGGCTTCCGCACGGCCGTCATCAGCGAACCGCTCCCCGTGCCGGAAGCCCGCGAACTCTTCCCCGACGAGATGGCGAGGTTTCCCTCCGGGGCCTTCCTGAGCTTCCTGTTCTTCGCCCTGGAGGCCGTCTGACTGCGTCTGGCACTGGTCCGGCTGCCAGAAAAACGGGCTCACCCGGGCTTATCCACGAGGAGCCGCATTCGCCCGGCGGAGGCGTTCGGCCGCTTGTGCCCGGAGCGCCTTGCCTGCCACCGGGATGTCGCCGTGCAGCGCTTCCCATCGGGCGTTGTGCGCTGCCGGCCACAAGCTGGCCGCCCACGCGACCTCCTGCTCCACGGCTGTGAACGAGCGTCCCCGAATGTCCTGATAAGCCACCAGGAACGCCTCGGAACTCTCGATCGGCGCCAGCGTGGGCGGCCCGGCGTTGGTGAACGCCCCACTCGCCGCTCCCACCAACGCCGCCTCCGGCTGCCATGCCAGGCTGTCCCAGTCGTGCACCGCCCACACCTGCCGACCGTGCCACCGGAGGTTCTGCGCCTCGAAGTCGGCGTGGCCCAGCACGCACGGCAGGCTGGCGGCCAGTATCCGCCCGCGGGCCCGGTCGGCCGTGTCGACGACGCACGCGGGCACGGCGCCCTGGTCCCGGTCATCGAGGAAGCCGATCGCCGGCCACAACCCGGAATCCGTGTGGTCCCAACGCGCCCAGCGCGGATTCGGCAGCGGCGGCGCGACGGCCACCTCGGCCAGTTCGGCCATCAGCTGGGCGAACACATCCGCGTAGCGCACGGCCACGTCCGGCGAGTCCTCGTGCAACACCTCGCCGCCGGGCCGGAACTCCTCGGCGTGCACGGCCAGCGAACCGACACCGACCACCGGCGTGAGCGGCCGGGCACACGGAAACCCGCGCTGCGCCAACCGGGCCTGCGCCGCGACACACGACACGGCCCGACCGTCATCGGCGCGCGTCTTGACCACGACGTCCGTACCATCGGCCAGCCGGAGCCCGAACACCGCCGACATCTGTTGCAGCTGGAACAGCACCTCGGCGGGCTCACCACCCAGATGGTCCAGACACCAAGCGGGCAACCAGTCCGGCACATCGTCCAACGGCACAGTGAGGACTGTGCCATGCGCAGGTCAACGTTGCATCAAATTCAAATCGAGCAATTATCATCTACGTGCGGAAACCACGCCCCTCGAAACCATTCGCGCGCACTCGCCTGGACACCGACCACGGGTGCGGGCGCGCCCTCTGCCCTGTCCAGGAACGCCTGCTACGCCGCCACCAACTCAACCGACGCCGACACCGTCGAGCAGATGATCGAACTCCAGATCACCCTCGGCTAGGGACCAGCCCTGACGGCCATGCACGACGGTCAGCCCGTGCTGGTCGCGGACCTCGCCCACCAACCGCACTACGCGCGGTGGCCGGTGTTCGGCCCCGCCGCGGTCAGCGAGTCGTTGGTCGCGATCTTCGCGTTCCCCTCGACGATGGGGCAGATCACGCTCGGCGCGCTGGAGGTCTACCGGGCACACGCGGGTCCACTCTCCGGTGACGAACTGGCCCTGGTGTTCGCCGACGTGCTGACCGGCCAAGTGCTCACCCAGGTGGCCGAGGAGGAGTTCGTGGTCGAACGGTTCCACGGCCGCTGGCTGACCGTGCACCAGGCCACGAGCATGGCCTCGGTGCATCTGCGCTGCACCCTCACCGAGGCGTTCCTGCGGTTGTGCGGCCACGCCTACGCCACCCGTCGACGTCTGTCCGATGTCGCTGAAGACGTCGTCGACGGCGTGCTGAGACTATGGCTCGACGACCCGCCGAACAGCACCGGCGACGGCTTATCCCGCCCCTGCCACGCAGGCCGACCGGTGGCCGCGTTTGGCCCGGTTAGCCAGCACACACGGGATCCGCGCCCTGTACGCGGTCCCGATGCACGCCTTCGGCGTCGTCGTCGGGACCCTCGTGCTGCTGTGCCGCCGGGTGCCCGTACTGACCGCCGACGAACTCGACACCGCTCAGGTCTGTGCGGTGATCGCCGCGGCGGGCATGCTGGCCGACACTGTCGCCGACGCCCTTCCCGACACGGCCGCGCCTCTCACCCGGCACCGCGTGTTCCATGACCAGGTCACCATCTGGCAGGCGAGCGGCGCCCTCGCCGCCCGACTCGGCGTGGACATCCCCACCGCACTGGCCATGCTCCGCCGCCACGCCGTGCAGAACACCCAGCCGCTGGCGCACAGCGCACGGCACGCCCTGACCTGGACGCCCGAGGTCCGTGACGGTTTCGCAGGCCAGCACCGCGACACCCGCGTCCCGGTGGTCGAGGCTGACTCGTTTGTCAGCAGTTGCCTGGCAGGGCTCCTGCGCGCGGAGGGCTTCGAGGTCACCACGACCGCGACGGTGCACGCCGCGCGGGGCCAGCGGGCGAACCCTGCGCCGGTGGCGATCATCGACCAGTTCCTGCCCGGCGCGGCCGATCTCGGGCGCGACTTGGTGACGGGGTTCTGAGTTCGTGCCTGTGGGACTCGTGAAGTCATCGCGCGACAGCAAGTACACCGCCTCTTTCGACGCTGTCCTTGCCGCAGCGACGACTTTTCGAGCCGCGCAGGTTCAACGGGGCGTTGTCCAACGCGCTCGGCAAACTCGGGTTCAGCCGAGTTCGGTTCGGCGTCGCCGCAACTCCTCGATGGTCGCATCGACCGTGTCGCGGTGCTGCTGGAGCCGCCCGATGGCCTTGTCGATCTCGGCACGAAGCTCCTCGACGCCGCCGCGCCCGATCTCCACATGATCGGGGTGGACCCGGTTGCGCTCGCCGACCACCAGTGGCCGGTCCACGCGAGGCACGTGCGACATCCTGTTGTTGATGAAGTCGTTCAGCTCGTCCAGGCTGTCGTTGAGACGCTCGGTCCAGGACAGGCGCCGGAGGGCCTCTTTCTCGGGATCGCGTTCGTTCCAGGACGCGTCGGCCATGGTGCGGGTCAGCGCCTCGTCGGTGGCGCGGAAGTTCAGTATCAGGCCGGTGATGGCGTGCCGAACCGACTCCACGTCGGGCGGATCTGATTCCTTTCGGCGCGAGGCGGGCCAGGTCCGTTGTCCGCCGCGTCGTTTGTAGTGCTGCTGCATCGCCTGCTTGGAGCGTTCGCCGTAGACCGCGCCCAGCCGTTCCCATGACCAGCCGCTGTCCATGATCGATTCGATCAGCACCCGTTCGGCCTGGTCCACCGCGTCGCGGGCCCAGGGCATCATCCGCAATGCGCTCAAGGATTCGTCCACTCCGTCAACGTATCGGTTGACGCTTGATGCGTCAACCGATACGTTGACGACGCTCGGTCAGCGGCAGACAAGCCTGTCGCGCCGAGAGCGGCTACCAGTACTGATGCCGTTTTCCGTCGGTGTCGGCGACGAAGATGACCGCGTCGGCGCCGCCCAACTCTGCCGGGTTGAGCGGAATGTGGCCGGGCACGATCGGTTTGCCCGTGCCGATCGACGGGGGAAGTGCGGCGCGCAGGGCCTGCGCCGGGAACAGGGCGCGGCGGGTGGTCGCCTCGGCCAACACGCGCTGGAGGGTGCCCGGATCGCTGTCGGGGTTGGCGTCGGTTGCCAGGAACACGTAGCGCTCGCCGAGGGTGAGCCCGACGAGCGCGCCAGCGCTCCCCCAGTTCGCCGCGTCCTCGCTGACCGGCACTTGGGACTGCGCACGCTGGAGGTGCACGTTGTGCGCGAACACCAGGCTAGGCCCGCGTCGCTGCTCCTGGGCAACGATCGCGAGCAGGTTCTCGGCCATCATCTCGGCGCGCAGGCTGAGCAAGCTCGCGATGCGATCAGGTGCGGGGCTGGCCATCGCCGCGTGATAGCGCAGCAGGCCCTGGGCGGTGCGCGCGTGCATGAGGGCGTGGTCGTAGCCGGTCGGGTCAGCGGGGCGCAGGCCGGGTGCGGCGCGGCGCAGCGCGCTGGCGAGATCGTCGGCGACGATGCGCAGGGCGCGAGCACGGTCGGAGTCGCCCACGGACGCTGCCGGGTCGAACATGGCCGCCTCGTTCGTCCAGTCCGCGTCCTCTCCGAGCAGCGCGTCGAGGTCGCGGACTGATTCGGGCCGCAGCGCCGCGGGCAGGTAGTCGTTGACCGAGGACAGTGCGCTTCGCGGGCTCGGCGCCGCCGAGTACTCCGTCGGCGCGTCGAATCCGTGGAAGCGAACCCGGTCCGACGGTGCGCGGCCGGCGTTGTGCGCACGGAGCCATTCGACGAGTTCGCGGTTGCCCGGCACAGCACCGAACCCGTGGCTGAACCCGGTCGCGAGCACCGTGTCGATCTCCGCCGCTGCCCCGGCCACGTAGTCGTCGACAACGGACGCGGCGAAGACATCGGTCTCCAGCACGATCGACCGGTATCCCCGTTCGACGAGGTGACCGAGGATTTCGTTGCGCAGCAACGGGAACGCCTCGATCCCGTGTGTCGGTTCGCCAAGGGCGAGCAGGCTCGGCGGCTCGGTCCGCGCGGCGAGCAGTTCGTCGAGGGCACGGCCCAGGCTGGTCGGGTCGTCGAGTTGGCGGCCGATCTCACGCAGTGATGCGGCAGTGGACATGAACACCTCTTCCGGAATTGAACTGCCCTCGACCGTATCGTTGAAGACTCGGGTGAGACTTCCGCGATGTCTACCTGGGTTCGGTAGTTTGAAGCCTCAATCGGAGGTGTAAGTGCGACCCATCGACCTTGCCCGGGAACACGGGTTGTCCGCCCAGGCGGTCCGCAACTACGACGCCGCGGGCATCCTCCCGCCGACCGAGCGCAGCAAGACCGGCTACCGGCGCTACACGCCCCTGCACGCGCAGGCCCTGCGCGCCTTCCTCGCGTTGCGCGGCGGTCACGGGCACCAGCAGGCAGTGGAGATCATGCGCGCGACCAACCGCGGCGACACCGAGTCCGCCTACCGGCTCATCGACGCCGCGCACGTCGCGCTGCTCGCCGAACGCAACACCCGCACCGAGGTCGCGACGGCCCTGGGCAGCCTGTCCACCACGACACCCGCCCCCGTCCACGGTCGACCGCTGACCGTGGGCGAGCTCGCGCGCCGGCTCGGCGTGCACCCAGCGACGCTGCGCACCTGGGAGACCGAGGGCATCCTGCGCCCCGAACGCGACCGAGCAACGGGTTACCGCCAATACGGACCCGACTGCGTGCGCGATGCCGAGATCGCACGGCAGCTGCGCCGGGGCGGCTACCCGCTGCACCAGGTCGCGCAGTTCATCGATTCGCTGCGCGAGGCGGGCGGGGCGGACGCGTTGACCGCCTTCCTCGACTCCTGGCAGGACCGGCTGATCACGCGCAGCCGCACCCTTCTCTCCGGCGCGGCCCAGCTCGATGCCTACCTCACCATGCTCGATCAGACGCAGCAGGAGCGGCCGACGACGTGGTGAGGGCAGGGTCCCCGAGTCCTGGACCTGGTCAGGCGGTGCGCGATGAACCCGGACTGGTCGGGCAACGCCGGCAGCGCGTTGAGCGCCTTGGCTGGGCAGACTGGCCTCACCACCGCCGCAAGCTGATCCACACCACGGTCAACCAGCCGATGAACTCCCGCACGGCCGCGCTGGTGGGCGGCGACGATCGCGGCGGCGTAGTCGGCCTCGGCGAAACTACGCCGCTCCCCCTGCGACCCCGGTGGACACGCACCCGGTAGAACAGGTGCCCACGATGGCCGGGTGACCCTGTGGGGTGCCAGCAACCGGAACCCTTCAGGACTTGAGTTCCGCCTCAGGCCGGTCCTTGCGCCCGCTTCTCGTCCTGGGCGCGAAGCAACCCCTTGAGCACCTTTCCGCCCGCGTTGCGGGGGAGTTCGGGGACCACCACGAGGTCCTTGGGCATCTTGAAGGAGGCGAGCTGTCCGTCGAGGAACCCGGTCAGCTCCCGCAGGGACAGGTCGGCGCCAGGTGCGAGGGTGACAAACGCGACCGGCACCTGGCCCCAGCGCTCGTCGGACCTGCCGATCACGGCGACCTCCAGCACCGACGGGTGCTCGGCGATGACGTTCTCCAGTTCGGCGCAGTAGATGTTCTCGCCACCGCTGATGATCATGTCCTTCTTGCGGTCGACCACCCAGACGAAGCCCTCTTCGTCCTGCTTGACCAGGTCGCCGGAGTGGAACCAGCCTCCCGCGAAGGCCGCTGCGGTCTCCTGCGGCTTGTTCCAGTACCCCTGCGTCACGGTGGGCCCTCGGTAGACGATCTCGCCTACCTCGCCCACGGCGACGTCGTTCATGAACGCGTCCACGATGCGGTACTGGATGGTCGGGATCGGCCGGCCCACGGAGCCGAGCTTGCGCAGCGAGTCCTCCCCACGGAGCACGCAGGTGATCGGCGAGGTCTCGGTCTGGCCGAACACGGCCACGTTGAGGGCGTTGGGGAAGCTCTCGGCCATGGCTCGCAGCGTCGTGTCGCTCGCGGGCGCGGCGCCCCAGCTGATGATCCGTAGCCTCAGATCGCGCTTGCCGATGTCCGGCTGGGCGCAGATCAGGTCCCACTGCTGCGGGACATTGAACACCACGGTGGCGCCCTCGCGTTCGTAGGCCTCCAGCACCGCCTGCGGGTCGAAGGCGCCCAGCGGGTGGATCACGACCGTGCCGCCAACCAGGAAGTTCGCCACGATCGACCCCAGACCCGCGATGTGGAAGAAGGGCGCGGTCAGGAAGCCGACGTCGGAGTCGTCGAAAATCTCCATCGCCCGGATACAGGTGATCGCCTGCACCTGCAGGTTGCGGTGGGACAGCAGCACTCCCTTCGGCCGGCCGGTGGTGCCCGAGGTGTACATGATCAGCGCCGTTGACTCCTCGCTGACGTCGGGCAGCTCCATCGGCGCGCGTGCGGACAGGAACTCCTCGTACGCGGTGCGGCCCTCGGCCGCCTCCGACTCGCCGACGACGATCACCGTGCCGATCGACGCGGCGGCCGGCACGGCCTGGAGCAGCGGCAGCAGCTGTGCGTCGACGAGGATGGCCGATGGCGTGCAGTCGGCCAGGATGTAGTCGAGTTCCAGCGGTGCGAGCCGGAAGCTGAGCGGGACGGCCATGGCCCCCAGACTGTTCGCCGCGAACACGCTTTCCACGAACCACGGGTGGTTCAGGGTGAGCATCGCCACGCGGTCGCCCTCGGCGACGCCTCGATCGGCGAGCGCGGCGGCCAGTTGCAACGACCGCCGCGACAACTGCGCCCAGGTCGTGGTCTCCCCGAGGTAGCGCAGCGCGGGCTTGTTCGGTCGCATCATCGCGTGGGTGGCCGCGTGCGCCATCCAGTGGTGCCGGAAGGACCACGCGGGAGCCGCGTCGGTCGACATGGGGCCGCTCCTCGGGTGCCGGATCGGTGACGGGTCGCGGTGTGATTATGCCCTTCGCGCCGCCGGTCGAGAAGGAATATGTTAATCAGGAGTCACGCCGGAGGTGTCCAGGGGTCACCTGCGGGCAGCCCGCGTCGTGCCGGTCTCGGGGACCTGGTTCGTTTCGTGGTTGACTGGCGGGCATGGCCCTGTTTCCGCGTACGTCTGCTCGGGTGCCGCTGTGACCGCCGAGTCGACCGCGGCCGTTCGACCGCGCAACCGCAAGCAACTCATCGTCGAAGCGGCCGGTCGGGTGTTCAGCGAGCGCGGCTACCACGCGGCGTCCATGGAGGAAATCGCTACCAGCGTGGGCATCACCGCGGCGGCCCTGTACCGGCACTTCCCGAACAAGTACGCGCTGTTCGCCGAGTGTGCGAACGTCATGGTGGACCGACTCGTCGCCGCGCTCGACGAGGTGCCCCCCAAGGCAGCCTTGGCGGAGGTGCTCGCCGCCGTCACCCGAGTCACCGTCGCCCATCGTGCGTCAGGTGGCGTGTACCGATGGGAGGCCCGCTACCTCAATCGCGAGGATCGCCAGATTCTCCGGACGAAGTTCGCGCGCGTCGTCAGGCGGGTGACTGACGCGGTGCGGCGCGAGCACCCGCTCCCCGACGAGCACCTGCGAGCCGCAGCGGCCCTCGGTGCGATCGGGTCCATCACGATGCATCGCACCTCGATCGCCCAACGTCGGGTCGAAGACCTGCTGCTAGCCTCCGCCGAGCGCGTGGCCGCGACCGATCCCGCGGCGGCCATCGGGAGCGCGCGCTCCGTCGAACTGCCTGCCCAACCCGTGCCACGCACTCGGCGCGCGGAGATTCTCGCGGCCGCCATCCTACTGTTCGAGCGGGACGGGTTCGCCAACGTCACGAACGGCCGGATCGCCGAGGCAGTGGGGCTGGTCCCATCCGCGCTCTACCGCTATTTCCCCGGCAAAGTCGACATCCTGGCGGCGGCGTGCCTGCAGGCTGCGGGCCTGTTGGCCCAAGCGGTGGAACAGAACCTTCACGGGGTGACCGACCCGCATGACGCGGTGGTCGCACTGGCAGCGACGTACGTGGCCTACAGCTTCGAGCACACCGCGCTCACCAGCGTCGCGAACGCCGAACTCGTCGGCTTGCCAACCACTCTGCAGCGCCCCCTGATCGACGCGCAGCGTGAGCACATCGCTGTCTGGGAACAGCAACTGCGGCTGGCACGTCCGGACCTCGACTCGCGGCAGGCCCGGGTGCTGGTGCACGCGGGGTTCGGCGTGGTGGTCGAGGTCGGACGCAGACTGCGGTGGCGGGACAGCCCCGACCACCGTGACGCCGTTGCCGCCCTGCTCGTGGGTGCCTTGGGTCTGTAGATCTCGGATTTTCGAGGTGTCCCGCGCGAATGCGCCGCAGCGGGACACCTCACGGTCGAGTGCGCCGATTCAGGCTTCGGGCCGGTTCGCGGTGGGGATCGTGATGGGGGTGCTCGTCGGTGAGGTGCCGTTGTTGAGGAACAGCATCGCGATCGCGCGCACGAACTGGTCGAACAGGTAGAACCCGGCGGGCATGACGGGCAGCAGCCCCTCGCGGAACGCGATGTAGGCCGGCCATCCGGTGCGGATCAGGGCTGCCGCCGCGTAGTCACGTGGCAGTTCGAGCCAGTCGCCGATCTCGTTGCTGAGCACGTAGCGCACGAACTCGTTGAGGAATCCTCGGGTTACCCCCAGGTCGACCTGCGCGGTCAGCCCGAGCAACTCCTTGGCCAACTCCTTGCCCTCGGGCGTCGGGTTGAGGATCGGTGTGAGCACCTGCGCCGACTGCGCGTCCGCCTCGGCCCACGTCCTGGGGATGAACTCGTCCCGCACGCCGAGCAGGTGAATGGCGACCTGCCACATGTGCAGGAAGGCATCCTCGTCCGCAGCCGACATGGGGACGTGCCATTCGAGCAGCTTGCGGTGCACGAAGGTGCCCAGACTGTGGAAGGTGACCAGGATGTCACCGTTGCTGATCGGGATCTGCTCCTCGTTGGCCGCCCGCCAGTGCGGAGATCGCGGCAGCAGATGACGCACCGCCGCGTGCACCAGGCGCGTCTTGTTGGCTGTGACCACGAACTGCCCCGTGGGTTCGAAGGCGCTCACCTCGCTCAGGTCGTAGCCGAAGGTGAACGTCTTGGCCGCGCGGTCCTTCATGTTGGCGCCGCCCGCGGACCAGTAGACCGCCGTGGCCTCACGTGGGATCACCGTGCTCATGATGCCGCTGCCGAGGCCGTACAGCATGAACAGGTAGGTGTCCTTGCGCCGGTTGAAGTCGGCGGCGAGACGGAGCTTGGTGCGGTCGGCCCAGGAGGGCAACTGGTTGACCTGCTGTAGGTAGGCGGCGAGATCGGCCGGCAGTCCGTCCGGTAACGGGTCGCTGTTGTTCACCCACGACCGCATCGCGGAGTTGACCGCCGGAACCTGGCCGCTGTCGAGAAGCGCCGCCACCAGACGGTCCACCGCATCGTCCCAGACCCACCACGGGTCGGTGGCAGTGCTGGTGCCGGCCGCCGCTGACCGCGCCCAGGCCGGGACAGCGCCCGCCACGCTCGCGAGGCCCAGCGCGGCACCGAGGGACAGGATGCTCCTTCTGCTGAGACTGCTCATTTACTTAGCTCGCTTCCTTGGTAGGTGTCAGACGCTGCTTCTCCCGACTCGGTGCTGGCCACGGCCTTGTTTCCGACCCTGTCCCAATGTGAGATTTCTCGTTAACATAGCGAGGCGCGTCGCCCGTCGGCAAGGGCATCTCGACCCCGAACCGGTCCGCCACCTCGGAGGAGCTCACATGACCGCTACGACGACGAGCTCTCGACCTGCGTGGGTGACCGACGAGTTGGTCGCACAGTGGTGTTCGTGGGTGCGTCAGGACGTGACGCGACACGGGGACTCCGTGCCGGAGCCGGTGATGGCTGTCGCACCGTACGACCTGTCGCCGATCGCGCCCGTCCCCGTGTGCGCCCCGGAGGATGTCGCGGCCGCGGTTGTCCGCGCCCGGCAGGCCCAACCGGACTGGGCGGGGACCTCGATCGCGCGCCGTGGCGAGATGGCACTCGCCTTCCACGACCTGCTGTTGGAGCGGCAGGACCAGGTGCTCGACCTGATCCAGTGGGAAACGGGCAAGGCGCGGTATCACGCCTGGCAGGAGGTGGGTCAGGTCGCGGCGATCGCCCGGCACTACGCGCGCCGCGCAAGGCACTACCTGGCTCCCCGTCACGTGCGCGGCATGGTGCCCGGCCTGACGAAGGTCAAAGAGGTGCGTGTGCCGAAGGGCGTGGTCGGCGTCATCTCTCCCTGGAACTATCCGCTCTACCTCGGAATCGGCGACGTGCTGCCCGCGCTCCTCGCCGGCAACGCCGTCGTGTCGAAGGCGGATTCCCAGACCGCGCTGACCATGTTGTGGACTCGCGACCTGATGGCCGAGGCCGGCCTGCCGACCGATCTGTGGCAGATCGTGACGGGTTCGGGGTCCGTGGTGGGAACCGCCGTGGTCGAAGCCGTCGACTTCGTCTGCTTCACCGGGTCGACCGCCACCGGTCGCACGGTGGCGGGGCGTGCCGCGCGGCGACTCGTCGGGGCATCCCTTGAACTCGGCGGTAAGAACCCGCTCATCGTGCGCGAGGACGCCGACATCGCCGCCGCGGCGGCCGGCACGGCGGTGGCGGCCTTCGCCAACACCGGGCAGATGTGCATCCACATCGAACGCGCCTACGTGCACGAGAAGGTCTACGACGCGTTCCGCGACGAGCTCGTGCGCGTGACCCAGGCGCTGCGGCTCGGACA
This sequence comes from Kutzneria viridogrisea DSM 43870, assembly GCF_000525635.1. Lineage (NCBI taxonomy): Bacteria > Bacillati > Actinomycetota > Actinomycetes > Pseudonocardiales > Pseudonocardiaceae > Kutzneria > Kutzneria viridogrisea. Next base: position 2,580,483 of record NZ_CP007155.1, on the reverse strand, counting down.
GTCCTACGACTACTCGGTGGACATCGGGCCACTGGTCTCACCAGACCAGCTGGCGGCCGTCGCGGCACACGTCGATGACGCGGTGGGCAAGGGGGCGTCCGTGCTCGCGGGCGGCCGCGCCCGCCCCGACCTCGGCCCGCTCTGCTACGAGCCGACGATCCTGGAGGGCGTCACGCCCGAGATGGCCGTCCACGGGCAGGAGACGTTCGGCCCGGTGATCTCCCTGTACTCCTGTGCCACCGACGAGGACGCCGTTTCCCTTGCCAACCAAGGGACCTACGGCCTGTCGGCATCGATCTGGTCGAGCGACCTCCGTGAGGCCGGTCGGATGGCCGTGCGGATCCGCGCCGGATCGGTCAACGTCAACGACGGCGCGGCGGCCGCGGCCGGCAGTGTCGAGGCCGGGATGGGCGGCATGGGCGACAGCGGGCTCGGCCGCCGTCACGGGGCCGAGGGGATCCGCAAGTACACGGAGAGCCAGACGATCGCCGTGCAGCGACTCATGCCGCTCGGCCCGTCGCCGAAGACGTCCGTGGCCAGCTTCGTCCGTCGCACCAACCGACAGCTGGCCCTGCTGCGCCGGCTGGGCTTGCGATGAGCGGCGACACGGCGCCCATCCTCGGCTCCTGGCGGGGCACCCGCCATCCGTCGAGCCAGTGTTGACCGGCAGCCGGTGGCACGGCAAGCGGTTCGTCGCGCTGGATGACGCCAAACCGCTGATCTGCCGGGCTGCCGACACTCTGCCGGGGCGCGGGGTCCATGCTGACAGGAACAGCGGCTACATGGCGGCTTCCAGCGGTAGGTCGCTGCCGCGCCAGGTGGCTGCCAACTCCTGCACTGGCAGGTTGAGCGCCTCGCCGAGGCAGACGATCGTGCCGAATCCGGGAGAGGGCAGTCGTCCGGTCTCGATCTTGCGCAGGGTTTCCGGCGAGATGCCAGCCGCGTGCGCGACCTCCGCCAGGTCGCGTCCCGCTCGCGCGTGGCGCAGCAGGGCGCCGAGACGCCTGCCGGCTTCGATCTGCTCAGGTGTGAGCGGTTGGCGGACCATGCCCCCAGGATATGACTGGTATTACTATACCGGCAAGTGTTAGGGTGCCGGTATAACTATACCAACACCCCTGTGACGCGAGGTACTCGTGATCGAACTGAAGACGCCTGCGGAGATCCAACGCATGCACGTGGCCGGGCGTTTTGTCGCCGAGGTGCTCTCCGAGGTCGGCCAGCTCGCCGACGTGGGCGTCAACCTCCTGGACCTGGAGCACCACGTGCGCGGCATGATCAAACGGCGCGGGGCGGAGTCGTGCTACTGGGACTATGCGCCGTCCTTCGGACGCGGCCCGTTCCGCAACGTCATCTGCCTGTCGGTCAACGACGCCGTCCTGCACGGCCTGCCCCACGACTACACGCTGCGCGACGGCGACGTACTCAGCGCGGACCTCGCGGTCAGCATCGACGGCTGGGTGGCCGACTCGGCGCGCACGGTCGTCGTCGGGACCGCCACCGAGGAGGACCTGCGGATCATCCGTGCCACCGAGGAAGCGTTGGAGGCTGCGATCGAGATGGCGCGTCCGGGCAACAGACTGGGTGACATCTCGGCGGCCATCTGGGCGGTGGCCCGCGACTACGGTTATCCGGTCAACAACGAGTTCGGTGGCCACGGCATCGGCCGCACCATGCACGAGGAGCCCCACGTTTCCAACAAGGGCCGGACAGGGCGCGGCCTCACGCTCCGGCCGGGCCTGACCCTCGCGCTCGAACCCTGGTTCGCCCGCACGACCGACCGGATCGTCTACGACGCCGACGGCTGGACCATCCGGTCGGCCGACGGCTCACGCACGGCCCACTCCGAGCACACGGTCGCCATCACCGAGGACGCCCCCTTGGTGCTCACCCGGCGCGACACGGAGCACCCTGTAAGGCAGGGTGATTCGGCCAGCCGTCTATCCACAAAGGACGCCTAGCTGTTGCGGGTCATGACGTTGGTGACAGCCGGCAGGGCCTGAACGAGCGGACGGGTCTTTCAGCGGCAGGACGAGAAGTACCACCAACTCGTCCGCCGACCGAAAGACCCGTCCGTGCTCCACCACACCTTGCCCACCGACATGGGCAGGAGGCGAGATCACCACACCCTGAGGCGTCAGAAGGCACTGCGGACGGTGCCGCCGTCAACGCGGATCGTCGCGCCGCTGATGTACTCGGCGTACGGGCCGCACAGGTAGGCGACCGCGCCGGCGATCTCCTCAGGCCTGCCGTAGCGGACCCGGTCGTTGGGCACGATCTCGCGAACCGAGTTGTACTCGATCTCCTCCCAGGTCTGACCCCAGCCGCGCTCCGGCGCCAGCGCGGTCAGGAAGTCCTGGACCGCGGGGACGAGGATCGCGCCGGGCGCGACAATGTTGGAGGTCACGCGCGTACCGGCCAGGTCGCGAGCCAGCGAGACCCCCAGATTGTGCCGGGCGGCCAGGGACGCGTTGTAGTGCGGATGACTGTCGAACGGCTGCATGCCCAGACCGCCACCGATGGTGACGACCCGTCCGTAGTCGCGCTCGCGCATGGCGGGGACGAGACGCTGGATCATCCGCACGCCCGAGACGACGTTGACGTTGTAGGTGTGCAGCCAGACATCCGGCGTGGCGTCGCCCCAGCTCAGGTGTTCGTAGCCGCCGGCGTTGTTGACCAGGATGTCGACGACGCCGTCAGCTAGCGCTTGCTCGGCGGTCAAGTCCGCCCCGGCGTCGGTGCCGAGATCGCCCACCGCGACGGCCGCCTTTCCGCCGTCCTCGATGATCGAGTCGGCGACTGCCTGTGCGCGCTGGGCGTTACGGCCGTGGATCACGACCTCGGCGCCCTCGGCGGCGAGCAGTCGGGCGGTGGCCTCCCCGAGCCCGGACGTCGAGCCGGTGATCAGTGCCCGACGTCCCGCGAGCTGTAGATCCATGAGAACGTCCTCCGATCAAGGGTTATGTATACAGTTGTATACTACCCTCAGTTAAGTTGCCGCCTGTAGACTTGCTGGCATGAGCCGCAGCACACCCCGCGCGCGCAACGCGGCCGCGACCCGGCAGGCCATCCTCGACTCGGCGATCACGGCATTCACCCGCCACGGATACGACGGCGTCGGCCTGCGCGAGATCGCGGCCGCGGCCGGGGTGACGGCGATCCTGGTCAACCGCTACTTCGGCTCCAAGGAAGCCTTGTTCACAGAGGTCGTCGACGTCTCCTTCGCGCAACCCACGATGGTCCCGCAGGAGCCGGCAGACCCGGCCGACCTCGCCGCCCTGACCGCCCGCGCCCTGGTCACCCGCACCGCCCCGGAGGCCGACCATCTAGGCCCGTTCGAGCTGATGCTCAAGTCGGCGGCCAACCCGAGGGCAGCGGAGATCATGCGAGCCGGCATCCAGAAGCACGTCGGCGCCCGGTTCACCGGCGCCCTGCGGGGTGCTCATGCCGAGCAACGTGCCGAGCTGGGACTGGCCCTGCTGGCGGGCACCTGGCTGATGCGCCGGATCATCGGCACCCCCGCACTGCGTGCGGCCGATCCCGAACAGCTGACGACTCAGGTCACCCGCATCCTCGCGGCGGTCGTCGAGCCACCCGCTGGGTCGGGTCCTGCGATCGGCTAGGTCCGGCTGAGGTTGTCCATGATCAGGCCAAGGGTGAACTCGAACCGGTCGTGTCCGGTGCCGGAGGTCAGCTCGGCGGCATAGCGTCGGGTCTGCGGAAACGTGTCGGCCGGCAGCGCGGTGAACCGGCGTAGCAACTCCTCGCGGCTGAGGACCCATTCGTGGTCCGGATGTTTCCGCCGCTGCTGGACCAGCGACTGCTCCAGGGCGTAGGCGCTGACGTAGAGGGACAGGGCATCGAGGGCCCAGGCGGCGGTCCGCGGTTCGATTCCGCCCGCGAGCAGGATCGCGAAGAGCCCTTCGCGCACCCGCAGCGTGTGGAGGTTGGTGGGAACCGTGCCCAGTGCGGCGCGGGAGACTCCGGGGTATTTCAGGTACTGGTCGCGGATCTGCGTGTACACGCCGAGGATCTGCTTGCGCCACGTGGCCGGGTCTGGTTCGGGGAGCACGACCTCGGAGTAGAGCCGGCCGACGAGCAGGTCGTCGATGTCGTCCTTGTTGAGGATGTGCGCGTACAGCGAGGACGGCCCGGTGTCGAGCACCGCGGCGACTCGACGGATGGTCAGCGCGTCATAGCCCTCGGTGGCCACGACCTGTAGGGCGGCGTCGGTGATCCGGTCGACCGTGATGGGCTTCTTGCGCGGCGTCGACCTTGCGGAGTCCCCAGCTGGCTGGGCGTGACGAGCTGCTCGGCGTTGTCGGGGATCGGAGGGCATGCCGGCCACTATAGCTTGACACGAACTAAGTTCGCCCAGTAGAACTTAGTTCGTTCGCGACGAACTAAGTTCGCATCGACTTGGTTCACCCGTGCCCTGTTCAGGAGGTATGTGATGCGAGTTTCCGTTGCCGGAGCCGGTCTGGGAGGTCTGTGCCTGGCGCAGGGCCTGCGTGGCGCCGGGATCGAGGCCGAGGTGTACGAGCGGGACCCGGCGATCTCCGCGCGGTTCCAGGGCTACCGGCTCGTGCTGAGCCCCGTCGGGTTCGAGGCGCTGCGCGGCTGTCTGCCGCCGCGGTGGCACCCGCTGCTGGACGCGATCGTCGGTGACGCCTATGGCGAGCGGCTGATCCTGGACCCGCGGCTGAACCAGATCGGCGAGCTCGGCCCCGGCAGGCCCGGGATCGTGGTCGACCGGCACGTGCTCCGGCACCTGCTGCTGACCGGACTCACCGTGCGCACCGGGGCCGCGCTGACCGGCTACGACGTGCTGGCCGACGGCAAGGTCGAAGCCCGGTTCGCGCACGGCGACCCGGCCACCGCCGACCTGCTCGTCGGGGCGGACGGGGTCGGCTCCGCCGTCCGTGCGGTGCTGTCGCCGCAGACCACCCCGACCGACACCGGCGTCCGGTTCGTCATCGGCCGCACGCCGCTGACCGAGCGCTTTGCCGGACTGACGCGGGCCTTCGGCTCGAAGATCGCCGGGGACGGGGTGAGCCTGCTGCTCGGAGCGATGCGTTTCCGCACCCCGCCGAAGGAGGCGGCCGAGGAGCTGGCGCCCGAGGTGACCCTCCCCGATGTCCGCGACTACGTGCGCTGGGCCATGATCCTGCCGCCGAACGGCTCGCTCGGCGCCACGACCCCGCAGGAGGCCGTGCTGTCCAGGATGGCGGGCTGGCATCCGGACCTGCGGGCGATCATCGAGCAGTCCGACCCGGACAACAGCACCCTGCTGTCCATCCGGGTGGTCGAGCCCCGCGAGCGCTGGGCGCCCGGTCCGGTCACGCTGCTCGGCGACGCGATCCACGCCACCTCCCCGACCGGCGGCAACGGCGCGAACACCGCCCTACGCGATGCCGACCTGCTGCGCCGCTGCCTGATCGAGGCCGCCGAGGGCCGCCAGGACCTGCTCGGCGCGGTCGGCGACTACGAGCGCCAGATGTTCACGTACGGCGCCGAGGCCGTGCGCCACAGCCTCGACGCGCTCCCCGCCTTCGTCCAGGGACCGGCATCGGCCTGACAGCGTGCGTCAGGACCTGCTGAACAGTGTGGATGCCGGACACCGGGCCTTCGTCGGAACATGTGAGGACATCACCGAGTTGCGTGACGAGGGCGGCATCCCGGAAGCGATGCTGGCCTCGCTGCGCCAACTCACCGTCCATTGTGGCCAGTGCCGAAGCTTGAGGGGACCGTCGCCGATGGCGCACTAGCGGGACGCTCAGGGCTCCTGTGGCTTGCGAACCAGCAGGTGGGCCTGTTGGAACCGCTCGCCCTCGTGAGGCTCGCGCAGCAACCGGGCGACCTCGACGAACCCGGCCTGGCGCAACAGTTCCGCGAGACTGTCGGGCGACCATCGATAGGCGAGCGAGACCTTGTGGTCGAATTCCTGGGGCAGCGGATCGTCACCAGCGAAGAATCCGAGCAGCAGGTGGCCGCCCGGCGCCAGCACTCGCTGGAACTCGGTGAACACGACCGGCAGTTGCTGCGGTTGTGTGTGGATAATGGAGTAGAGAGCCAGAATTCCGCCAAGAACTCCGTCGGCGAGGTCCAGGGCGGTCATCGACCCCTCGTCGAACCGCAGGTCCGGATGCGCTCGGCGGGCCAGGGCGACCATCGCGGAGGACAGGTCGATGCCGAAGGTGGTCGGCCCGAGCGCGTGCAGGTGTGCCGTCACATGGCCTGGGCCACATCCGATGTCGGCGACCGGTCCGGCGTCCTGGGCCTGCACAAGTTCGGCGAACGCGGCCAGCAGTGCACGTTCCATCGGTAAGGTCTCAAGCACGTTGCTGAAAAGCTCGGCGTAGCGGGACGCAACGGCGTCGTAGGCAACCCTGGTGTCGTGCAAGGCGGAGGGCTCGGTCACGGCGGGAAGCTACCATCGTCGGTCCCCCACTCCTCTCAGGGCAGTGCGCGGATCAGCACGAGTGAACCGTTCAGATGCGGCTGTCGACGCAGGTGGCCGTACCGGTCCTCCCACGCGCCCGACGCCAGGTCCGCGCGGAGTCGCTCCGTGTACTCCTCGGCCTGTTCCGGCGGGACGAAGCTCCAGGCCGAGCAGGACTGGCGGGCGGCCGGGTCGAGGAGGCGTTCGGGGCGGGCGTAGTACGCCTCGTTGAAGCCGTCGACGCAGTCGGCCGGGATGGGCACGGTGATGACCTCGGTGTGACCGCCCAAGGTCGCGGTGATGTCGCGGATCGCTGGGTACCGGCGCGCCTCGGTGTCGAGCACCAGCGGGGCATAGTCGTACAGCCAGAACTCGCGGACCCGGTCAGGATCGCAGGTGAGCACGACGACCGGGCCACGCGCTACCCGACGCATCTCCAGCAGCCCTGACTCCAGGTCGCTCCACTGGTGCACGCTGAACGTGGTCATCGCGGCGTCGAAGGCGTCGTCCTCGAACGGCAGGTGTTCGGCGACCGCGTCGATCGCCACGGGGAGGTGTACCGGCCGTTGGGCGCGCATGGACGCCGACGGCTCCACAGGGGTCACGGTGAAGGCCGCCGACTCGTACGAGCCGGCCCCGGCGCCCACGTTGACCACCGTGCGCGCACCGGCCAGCGCCTGCTCGATGAGCGCGGCGATCCGCGGCTCCGGGCGCCGGTAGGCGGAGTACGACCCGCCGATCGTGCCGTAGTCCGCGTCACCCGCGCTGCCGTCCGCCGTACGCCGTGTCATGGGGTTCCCTTCAGCCATGTCAGTACCTGCCCGGCATGTTCGCCGGGTGAGTCGATGGGATGGAACACGTGCTCGATCACGCCGTTCCGGACGATCAGAGTGATCCTCGCGTACAGCCGCGTCCCGCCGGCCTCGAACGTCGGCAGACCAAGCAGGGCCGCCAACTCCAGGCCTGGATCGGACAGCATCGAGAACGGCAGCCTCAGCCGCGTGACGACTTCGCGCTGGTAGGCGACGCTCTGGCTGGACAGGCCGTACACGGCGGTGGCGCCCGCGTCGATGACCTCGCGGTGGTGGTCTCGGAACCCACAGGCCTCGGCCGTGCAGCCGCGCGCACCCGGGATGGTGTCCCAGCCTTCCGGCAGATCCACGTCCGGTCTGCCGGTCAGCGGGTACAGGTAGATCACCGACCGGCCGAAACCCAGCTCGGCCAGCCCCACTCGGGCTCCGGTCGTGGCGGTCAGCGCGACCGCCGGCATGTGCCGCCCCACCAGATCCTCGGCCGCGGCGTCGAGATACCCGGTCGGCGCGCTCGACGCAGCATCGGCCGGCGCCGCACAACTGCTGCGGTAGGCGGCATTGCGGAGACGCACGACCAGTCGATCACGGCGGGCCGTCAGATCCTCGATCCGGTGGGTCAACTCCTCGATCGCCGTCCGGTACTCGGCCATCGAGGACGGACAGTCGTCCGCCAGCTCGGCCCCAGACTCCAGGCACTCCAGGAACGGCCGGGTCCGCTCGGCAGGAATCCCCAACTCGCGCAGGACCCGAAGCTCACACACCACCCGCACGTCCCGCTCGTCAAACGCCCGGTACCCGTTCGCCAGCCGCCGCGGCGCGATCAACCCCAGCGCCTCGTAGCGCCGGACCGCCTTCGCGCTTACCCCCGCACGACGCGCCACCTCACCGATCCGCACCGATCCCCCTCCCCGACAATCGGAGCGAGCGTAAACCTTGCCCCCAGGGGGAAGGTCAATCAGAGGTAGGTTGCCAAGTGCGCGTCAGACCTCGAGCGCCCAGCGCACGTACCGCATCTTCGGCGTGAAGCCGGCCTTCTCGAAGACCCCGGACGCCCCGGAACGGTTCGCCGAGTCCACGCTCAGGCTGGCACGGTCGTAGTCCTGGTCGGCGGCGGCCCGCAGTGCGTGCCCGATCAGCGCGCTGGCCACGCCCCGCTTCCGGTAGTCCCGGAGCGTTCCGATGACCATGAAGTGCGCGTCACGGATGCCGGTGGCCACCGTATCGGCCTCCCAGGACATGGTCACCAGCATGCCCGCCGGAACCCCGTTCGCCACATCCCGGAGCAGGAAGCTGACCTCGGGCCGGAACGTCTGGTTGATGATCTTGTTCTTCCAGGAGTCCACCGGCATCGGCACCGCACCCCAGTGGTCCTTGAACGACTCGTTCCGGGTCAACCGGAAATCCTCGTCGTTGCGCTCCGACCACGGCTCGACCCGCAGCCCGTCGGGGATCGCCGCGTCACCGAGCGCGTCGCCGAGCGGGCGCTCCATGCGCTGGTAGTAGCGGACCGGCGCGAAGCCCTGGGAGCGGAGGAGTTCGGCCACGCCGGCGATGTGCTCGCACTTGTGGACGTCGACCACGAGCTTCAGTGTCGGGTGATGCAGTGCGTGCAGTACCTTCGCCGCCGCCACCCCGGCCTCCACGAGCGCGGTGCCGACACCCCGGCGGCGGTACTCGGGGTGGACCCCGCCGTCCATGAAGACCCGATGGACCTCCTCCGCGGACGGCTTGTAGCGGATCTTCATGTAGCCGACCATCACCTCGCCGTCGAAGGTGGCAAGACTCGCGCGCTCCAGGTCCGCGTAGGGGTCGATCAGCTCCTGGAGGGTGTCCTCCTCGTTGTAGTTCTCGCCGATCTTGTCCACGGTCTCGATGGCGTTGAGGAGGTCGGCCGACGCCTTGGCGTCCTCGCTGGTGAGCGGCCGCCACGTGAGGGAGGTGGATCCTTCGTACATGCGGCCGACGGTAATCCCTGCGCGTGCGGACTGTCGCCTTGTTTCCGGACCGTTGACCACTTCAGTTCGGCAGGGTCGTCCGCCATGTGGAGCCGGTGATCGACATCTCCGGCCGGCTGGCGGGGCCCTCTGTGACACGGGCAGATCTGACCGGCCGCGCGGTCCGGCGCGGACGCATCCTCGGCGGCCTGATCAACGAGTACCACCTCGCTGCTTGACTGGCTTTATGGTGGCGAACTCGCTGGCCACACCGCCAAATCGTGTTTTCGAGCCCCACACCCTCTTCAGTGGGTGAAGACGACCGCGACAAAGCGCGCGATCACGATGGACGCCTCGGCTGGACTGATGTCGCGCCGCGCCAGTTGGAGCAGGAGACCCTCGACGAGGGAAAGCAATCCGCGCGCATCGCGTTGCGCATCGTCGAGGGAGTGGCGGGGTGCGCTCATGCGGATGGCCGCGGCGATCACTTGTGCGAGCCGATCAGAACCGGCGGACAGGCGCGCCGACATCTCCGGGTTTTGCGCGGCCCTACCCACCACGGTCAGCCAGGCCATCACCTGGATCTGCCAAACGTTGTCCGGCACCGGCGCGGATGACGGGTCGGAGCCCTCGGCAGCCCCGGGGATCATGCTCTGAAGTACCCGGCGCACGGTCGACTGGGCGTGCTGCGGATCGGCAAGCGTGGTGAGTTGGCCGACGAGCTGGTCGTCGAGGGCGTCGAGTACCCCTCCGACAGCGTAGTTGAGAAGGTCGTCGGTCCCGGCGAAGTAGTGCTGGACCGATCCAAGCGACAGCCCTGCCTCCGCGGCGACCCTGCGCAGGCTAACCGCACTCCAGCCGTCGCGGTACGCCACTCGCCACAGCGCGGCCGCCACCTCGTCCCGCCGCTGCTTGCGATCAACGATCTTCGGCACCGGGCCTCCTTTTTTGGTACAGTGACCTATATTAGAGCTCGGCAAGCCGACGGCCAAGGGGGGTCACTGGTGGATGTGGTTGTCCGCACAGAGTGTGGTGCTGTACGCGGTGAATCGCGCGAGGGATACTCGGTCTTCCTCGCCATTCCGTATGCCGCGCCCCTGGACGGCGCCCGTCGCTTCCAGGCGCCGGCTCCAGCACTCCCCTGGGATGGCGTACGCGACGCACAGGCTTTCGGCTCCTCGGTTCCGCAGCCGACGAGTTGGCAACCCGGCGACGACTCGGAGTGCCTCACCGTCAATGTGTGGACCCCTGATGTCACGTTCTCCGGGCTGCCGGTCATGGTGTGGATCCACGGCGGCGCATGCATGGGCGGCACTGCCGCCACCACCGACTTCGACGGCGCGGCCTTTGCCGCTGCGGGAATCGTCCTGGTCACGCTGAACTACAGGGTGGGATACGAGGGCTTCGGCTGGGTCGACGATGCCCCGTGCAACCGGGGCGTGCTCGATCAGATCGCCGCACTCCGCTGGGTGCACGACAACATCACCTCCTTCGGTGGAGACCCGGACGCGGTGACCCTGATCGGACAGTCCGCTGGCGCCTCGTCGATTGTGGGCCTGATCGCCGCTGATGGTGCGCCAGGGCTCTTCCGACGCGGAATCGCGCAGAGCCCGGGAAAGATCTTCGTTCCCGCCGACGAGGCCCGCGCCGTGTCAGCGATGATCACGTCCCAACTCGGCGTTCGCCCAACGGCCGACACCTTGGCGGAGGTGCCGCCCCAGGCAATTCATGCGGTACAGATGGCGCCGGTGGCGATCATGTCGAGTGAACCAGCACGGTGGACCCACCCGAACGCGCCGTACTCGCTGATCATCGACAACGAACTGTTCGACGCTCCTCCGTGGCTACGCACGCATCAGTCCGCATTCGGAGTGAGCCGGGAACTCATCTGCGGGTTCACCACAGACGAGGCCCGGATGTTCACCGTCGACACAGACCTGTCGGCAACCGATCCCGCCGATACCGCTCGCGCTTGCGGCCTGAGTGTGAGCGCAGTTCAGGACTATCGAACCGGGAATCCCGGCATCACCGACGACGAGCTTCACGCCCTGATCCTGTCCGATGCCTTGTTCCGGATACCCGCCCTGTGGTGCGCCGAGGCCAACGCCGACGCAGGAAGGAGCACCTATCTGTACGAGTTCGCGTGGCCGAGCCCGGCGCGCAACGGTGCGCTGCGGGCCTGCCACGGCCTCGATATCCCCTTCACCTTCGACGCACCCCACAGCCCCCTCGCCGCCAGTCTCATCGGCCCTGAGGTTCCGCCAGACTTCCATCCACTCTCGACCGCAATGCGCAGTGCCTTCGCCGCGTTCGCCACAACCGGCGACCCGGGCTGGCCGCAGTTCGACAGCACCGAACGAATCCGCCAGATCTGGAAAACACCACCCGCGCTGGGCAGCGACTCACTGTCGACGTCTCGTCGGATCTGGCCAAAGCCTCGCTCTTCATGAGGCGCAGCCCGAGATCCTACAGGCTGCCTTTTTCATTTCGGGCATCAGATCTTGATCGACCGCTGTCTTACCGGGAGCTTCGCCCACCACACATCCCGCCACTCCACCTACGCCATGACCTCCAATGCCACAACGAAAACGCCCAGTACGTGGCCGCGGCCTGACGAACCTGTCACCTACCTGCCCTGTCCGTGGGGCCCGCCTGCGGACAGGGCACGGTTCGGCATCACCGTGCGCACAACCGGTCCAGCGCCGACTGGCTCTCCTCGTCCGCGGCGCGGTAGATCACCAGCAGTTGGTCCGGATCTTGGAGTGGCCGGAGGGTTTCGAACTGCACGGCGATCACACCGACCTCGGGATGCCGCATGACCTTGCGCCCGCGGCCGTTGATCCTGACGTCGCGCTCGGCCCACAGTCGCGCGAAGTCCTCGTTGTCGGCGGTGAATTCGGCGATGAGGTCGGTCAGCGCCCGGTCGTCCGGGTGCGCGGCCCACGCGGCGCGCAGGTGGGCGATCCCTTCCCGCACCACGCGTTCGCGGTCGAGGTAGAACTCACGCACCTGCGGGTGCATCAGGCACAGCCACATCGAATTGCGCTGCGAGGGCAGCAGGGTGTCGAGGTCCACCAGCAGCCTCGCCATTTCGGCGTTCCAGGCCAGGATGTCGTAGCGGTGGTTCAGGAGCATGGCCGGCAGCGGTGACAGGTCGTCGACCAGCCGGGCCAGCGGCGGCGTCGCGGTGGTGACGAGCTTGTCGGCGTCGCGGGGTCGCTGCCGGGCCAGGTCGAAGAGGTAGGCGCGCTCGTCGGGAGCCAGGCGCAGCGCCCTGGCCAGCGCCTCCACCACGTCCGCCGAGGGCCGCAGCCCGCGCGCCTGTTCCAGCCGCACGATGTAGTCGACGCTGACCCCGGCCAGTTCGGCGACCTCTTCGCGACGCAGTCCCGGGGTGCGCCGGGTCTGCCTGCGCGGCGGCAGACCTAGATCCCGCGGATCCAAGCGCTCGCGCCGAGTCCGCAGGAACGCAGCCAACTCCCGGGTCCTGTCCACTGTGGCGGTCGTCATGATCGCTGCAACAGCCAGGGTGGGACTGGTGTTCCCAGGAACGTCTTTCCCTTACCCCCGCCCCGCCGCGGTCACAGACTCGCTGTCGACAACGGATCACAAGCGCAGGAGGACTCCATGTCGCTCACCCTCGACAGCTACCGGCTACTGGGCCGCTCCGGGCTGCGGGTCTCACCGCTGGCGCTGGGCACGGCGACCTTCGGCACCGAGTTCGGCTGGGGTGCCGAGAAGGACGAGGCGCGCAAGCTGTTCGACACCTACGTCGAGCGTGGCGGCAACTTCATCGACACCGCCATCACCTACACCAACGGCAGCTCCGAGCGTCAGTTGGGCGAATTCACCCGCGACAACCGCGAGAGCCTGGTGCTGGCGACGAAGTACACGACGCTGCGCCGGCCTGGCGACCCGAATTCCACGGGAAGCCACCGCAAGAGCATGTTCGCCTCGGTGGAAGCCAGTCTGCGGCAGCTGAACACGGACTACCTCGATCTGCTCTACCTGCACGTGTGGGACTTCACGACGCCGGTCGAGGAGATCCTGCGCGGCTTGGACGACCTGGTCCGGCAGGGCAAGGTCTTGTACCTGGCGATGTCCAACGTCCCGGCCTGGGAGGTCTCGCGCATGCAGGCGATCACCGACCTGCGTGGCTGGTCGCCGCTGGTCGGGCTGCAGGTCGAGTACAACCTGATCAACCGGGCCGCGGAACGTGACCTGATCCCCATGGCACGGGCGATGGGACTGGGGGTGACCCCGTACTCACCGCTGGCGGGCGGCCTGCTCACCGGCAAGTACAGCCGCGCGGACCTGACCGCGGCGAACGCCGGATCCGGGGAAAGCACCCGCAAGAGCTTCAACGCCGGCCTGGGCATGGTCACCGAACGGAACCTCGCCATCGCCGATGTCGTGAAGGAGGTCGCCACGGAGCTGGGCCGCACCCCCGCACAGGTCGGGCTGGCCTGGACCCTGCAGAACCCGGACGTGACGGCACCGATCATCGGCGCCCGCACCCCCGAGCAGCTCGAGGGCAACCTGGGTGCCCTGGAGGTCGACTTCACCCCCGCCCAGCTGGCCCGTCTCGACGAGGCCAGCGCGATCGACCTCGGCTACCCGCACGACCTGCTCGCCAGTGACCACATCCGCGCTGTGACCAAAGGAGACCTGAAGATCGAAACCCGCCGCTGATACCCCCTGAACAGGTGGGGTGACGACGTCGGCAACCGAAGTCTCCAGGCGTTCCCCCAACTCGTCGACGTGCTCGGCGAGGTGGCAGCACGGCCCGAAGCCGAGTACTGGGCCTTCTCGTCGTGGCGTTGGAGGTCATGGTGCTGGTGGAGTGGCGGGATGCGTGGTGGGCGAGGCTCCCGGTAAGACAGCGGTCGACCAAGATCTGATGCCCGAACCGGGAGCCTCGAGGTGGCACGGTGACCAACCACGATGAGGTAGCGGCTGTCCGACCGTTGACACTGGCTTGGGTGAGCCGGCACCTGGATGCCGGCGAACGGGTCGTCAGAACCCAGGTGCTGCACGGCGGCATCACCGCCGAAATGCGGAGGCTGACTATCGGCACGCGGCACGGAGGCACCCGCGACCTGGTGCTGCGGACCTTCGTCAACATGGAGCACGCCGAGGACTGGCTGAACAGGGAGGCTGCTGCCCTGACCCTGTGCACAGGGACCGGCGTGCCGGCTCCTGGACTGGTCGCGGTTGATCCGACCGCCTCGCATTGTGAGTACCCATCGCTCCTGATGACGCATCTGGCGGGCCAGACGGTCCTCGGCGATGAGGGAGTGGAGACGCGCGTCCCTCTGCTGGCCCGTCAACTCGTAGCGATCCACGCGTTGCGACCCGCGCAGCGGCCCCGGGAGTTTGTGGCGTTGACGACCGCCGACACCGTCGTGACCCCACAGGGCGCCGACGCGGCGGCATGGGCCGCGGCGATCGAGGTGATCCGCAAGCCCGCACCGCCCTATGAAGGGCGGCTCCTGCACCGGGACTTCCAACCCGGCAACGTGCTGTTCGACGTGCCGCCCCCAAGTCCGGCAGGTACCCGGATCACCGGGGTCGTCGACTGGGCAGCGACCTCCTGGGGCCCGACGGATCTCGATGTGGCGCACTGCTCCACCAATCTCGCGCTGCTGCACGGCCCGGCGTGGGGTCTGCGGTTCGCTGAGGCGTATGAGGAGGCTGGCGGGGTGCTGGCGGCGGCCGCGAGCGAGCGGCTGTACTGGCGGGTGCGGAGCGGGCTCGCGTTCTCAGAACAAGTGCGGTTGGTGTCGCAGCCATGGCGGGAGGCAGGCAGGACAGAGTTGACGACGCGAGCCGTGGAGACGCGGCTGGATGCCTATGTCACCGCCCTGATGAACGCACTGGCCTGAGCAGACATCGCAGCCTGACTGTGACGACAGGGCATAGTTGGCATCAAAGTCGGCGCTGACCGCAGCGAAGCTGGCTGTCATGCCGAGTTGCGTGTGTTCGCACGCGTAAGGCCCACCCGTCCAGGCGCAGGCGCCGCGCCGCTTCACCACCGACGATCGTCTACGGTGACAACTCCGGCCCGCGCATTTGGCTGGAACACCAAAAGGTGCGCCGATAGGCGGTGGGAGTGGTGTCCAGTGCGCGCCGGAAGTGCAGCCTCAGGTTGGCCGCTGTACCCAGCCCGCAGTCCCGCGCCACCCGATCCACCGAGTGGTCGGTGGTTTCCAGTAGTTCCCGCGCCCGGCTGAGGCGGGCGTTGAGCAACCACTGCAACGGGGTCGTGCCGGTTTCCTCGGTGAACCGGCGCATGAAGGTGCGCTGCGAGATGCCGGCGTGCTTGGCGAGCACCCGTAGAGTGAGCGATTCGTCGAGCCGTTGCAGGGCCCAGCCCCGGGTACTGGCGAGCGAAGCGTCACCGGCCACCGCGACCGGAGCCGGCACGTACTGGGCCTGTCCGCCCTCACGATGCGGGGCAGCCACCAAACCGCGAGCGATCTGATTGGCCACCGCCGCCCCCAGATCGCGGCGCACCAGGTGCAGACACAGGTCGATGCCGCAGCACACCCCTGCCGAGGTGAGCACGTCACCCTCATCGACGTACAGCACGTCGCGATCGACCGCGACAGCCGGGAAGTCCCGCTCGAGGTCCTCGATGTGCTGCCAGTGCGTCGTGGCGTGCAGCCCGTCCAGCACACCGGCCGCGGCCAACGCGAAGGCGCCCGTGCAGATCGACACCACCCGCCGACCCTGATCACGAACCTCGGCCAGCACGTCGAGCGCGGCTTGCGGTGGCCGCAGGACCGGCGCGAATCCCGGCACGATCACGGTGTCGGCGGCGCGCACCTGTTTCAAGCCCCCACTGGCGACAAGGGTGAAACCCGCGTTGGTGGCCACCTTCGAGTCGAGCGCGCACACGGTCATCTCATAGGGAGTCTCCGGTCGGGCATTGAAGATCTGCGTCGGGATCGCCAGATCGAGCGGGGTGACCCCGTCCAACACCAGCACCGCGACTCGGTGGACCGCCATGGCAAGATCCTAACGAAGTGGGGCAAGTTTGCCACTCGCCAGGTCAGGGCGGGGACGGCAACCCTGGAGAGCATGACCGGACCGACCCCCACCGCCCCAGCCCGCGAGCCAACCGACCAGCTGATCGGGCTGCCGGGCACACCGTTGGCCGACGCGATCGTGAACCTCATCCGAGCGGTGGAAACGCCGTCGGTGTTCAACCACAGCGTCCGGACCTTCCTGTTCGCCCGGTTGGTGGCCGCTCGCCTCGCCCTGGTCGTCGACCACGACTACGACGCCGACCTGCTCTTCGCCGCGTGCGCGATGCACGACCTCGGCGTGGCCTCGGACGGCCCGCACACTCGACGGTTCGAGGTCGAAGGCGCCGACCGGGCCGCCGAATTCCTCGTCGAGCGCGGAGTGCCCGCAGCCGACGCCGACGAGGTCTGGCAGGCCATCGCCCTGCACACCTCTCCCGGCATCGCGGAACGCCGCGGCGCGCTGTGCGTGCTCGTCCGCGAAGGCGTCGCCCTGGACTTCGGCGGCCCGCTGGGAGCCGACCACCTCGACGCCGTCACCGACGCGCAGGCCGACGCCGTCCACGCCGCCTATCCACGGCTGGAGATGATCCGCTCGCTCACCGACGCGATCGTCGCCCACGCCGCGAAGAACCCGAACAACGCTCCCCGGTACGCGATTCCCGGCGAATTCCTCCGCGAACGCGAGACCTTCGGCCAGACCCGGCTGGAGCACGCCTGCCGCTCGTCCCGATGGGGCAACTGACTCCCTGACCACGACCCAGCCAGCAAGGAATCGGACTCACCGCGATGACCATCCACACCGTCACGATCCCCGAGGACAACGCGATCTTCGGACAAACCACCGGCGCCTTCGCGCGCTTCGGCTATTCGGCCGCGGTCCGCGCGCACGGACTGCTGTTCATCGCCGGCACGATCGGCCGCCGCGCCGACGGAACCATCCCAGAAACCATCGAAGAACAAACCGAGATCGCCATCCAGCGCATCAAGGAGATCCTTCGGCTGGAGAACCTCGACCTCACCGCCCTGGTGGATGTCACCAGCTACCACGTCGACATCCACCAGCACATGCCCGGCTTCATCGAGGCCAAACAGCGTCTCATCAACGCCCCCTACCCAACTTGGACGATCATCGGGGTCAGCGGCCTTGCCAGCCCGGGTTTGCTCGTCGAAATCCGCGCGACCGCCGTCTACCCCGACAACACCTGACTCCCCCGGTCCCGAGTGACATCGGCTCGCGTGGGCCCGTGACGACGGCGGACGCGTTGGGGCAGCGGAGTCCCAGCGCGTCCGCCCTCATCACGAAACCTGCCCCGTTCCACGAGAGCAGCCGAACATCCGCCCGTGCCGCGAGTCGCGCGGCGACTGGTGTCCGCACATGCCGACGAGCCAGCAACCTCTCGTGATGTCGGTCCCCAAGCCTCACTGTCCGGTGCGTCGAAGGTGTAGCTGTAGGGCAGTCCAGCTGCGGAACACCAGTAGTCACCGTGATTCCGGTAGTCCGACCCGGAGGGATCCCGGGGCATGCCTTCGGCGGTCATCTCCTCCGCCACGATCGGCTCGACCCGCTCGGCGGTGTGCGGGCTCAAGACGACCAACGCGGTCCCACTCATGGTTGGGAGTAGACAACATCCGACCACGCCGCTGCCAGCCGACATCGAACCTAGCGCCGCCCACGCGATCACGAAACCACAGCGTGCGCTTCTGCTACTGAGAGCGACCTCGCCTCCTCGTTAGCCACGCGTGAGGCCGACTGGACGGGTCGCCCCCAGGTAGTCCGTTTCCGAGTAGAACTCGGATTTCACGCGTTGGCCGAAGTCGGGAGGGTCGATCATGAGACCACCACCGAGGCAGAGCCCGACGTGGTGGATGCTGGCCGGAGTACCATAGAAGGTGAGGTCTCCTGGGAGCAGGGGTTGTCCCGCTGGAACACGGGGACCGGCGTCGTACTGCGTTTGTGCGGTGCGCGGCAAGCTGATTCCGGCGGCGGTGTAGGCAGCCTTGGTCAAACCACTGCAGTCGAACCCTGCGTCTGCGTTGGTCGGACCGTTTCCTCCCCACTGGCAGGGAAGTCCGATTTGGCCGCACGCGAAGTTGATCGCCGTCAGCGCCGAGGCATTGGGCGCCTAGATGTGAGCGCAGTCGCCGGTGCCGATGGTGATGTCGGTGCAGGCGGCACCCCCGACGGCAGCGAGAATCTCGTGCGCGGCATGTTCGTGCTGAGCGTAGGCGTTGGGAAATGCGGCATTGGTGATCTGGTCGGTTCGATAACCAGCGACCGACGCTGTCGTGGAACTCGCCACGATGCAGTCGGGGTGCCTGTATCGCGGCAGAACTCGACGCTGTATCCGTGACCTGGCGTTACGTCACCAGCGACACCCCAGCATGATCACCTCCCGTGGCGTTCCGTCTCTTGTGCTTGCCCACAGTTCGGGTGCTCGGATGGCTGATGTTGCTCGCTGGCAACAGGACCGTGTTGATCGCCGGGGTGCTGGTGCTGCGGCACGAGGTCGCCGTGCTGCGTCGTCAGGTCGGCGACCACGTCCTACCTGGCCCGACCGGGCGATCTTGATCAACGAGTACCGGCGAGCTGCCTGAGCTGGCCGGCGAAACACCCGGTCACCGCCTACGCATCGACTTTTGGCACGGTACAACCATGTTCACCAGGCTTGACGGGATCAAAGCTGATCATTTTCCCTTCCCTATATAAGAGTCTTGCGCTGAGGAAGAGGCGAAGCTGGACATACTTGATTGCGCCCTGCGCGCTTGGCTGCGTAGAGCGCCCGGTCAGCCTCGAGTAGGAGGCGGTCGAGGGTGCGATGTCGCTGCGGGGAGTAACCGGCGACACCGACGGAGACCGTGACAGTCGTGATGGTGGCGGTCTCACCATCGAGAGTGGGTACGGTGACCCGCATAGACCGAATGGCGTCGCGGATCTCCTGAGCTGCCCGGAGGGCGTCGGTCAGGCCGGCGTTGGCTAGCAGGAGCACGAACTCGTCGCCGCCGTAACGTCCAAGCAGATCCCCACTCCGGATGCCTTGCTGAAGGACGCTACTGGCCGCCGCCAGAACTCGGTCGCCGGCGATGTGACCGTAGGTGTCGTTGACTGT
This sequence comes from Kutzneria viridogrisea DSM 43870, assembly GCF_000525635.1. Lineage (NCBI taxonomy): Bacteria > Bacillati > Actinomycetota > Actinomycetes > Pseudonocardiales > Pseudonocardiaceae > Kutzneria > Kutzneria viridogrisea. The sequence goes on along the minus strand of NZ_CP007155.1, from coordinate 2,561,157 downwards.
CTTGAACTTGTCAAGATCCAGGAACAGTAGGGTGGCGGGGCTGCCGGTGCGCTCTGCGTCCGCCAACAGGCGGTGAGCGTTGTGGTCCCAACTTTCGCGGTCGAGCACCACGAGGACATCGGTGCGGCGAGGGCGCACCAGGCGAGCCCCACAGCGCGTGCACTGCCGAAGCACGTCGAGGTCGAGATGTTCGGTAGGCCAGTCCGCAGTCGACAGGGCACGAGCGCTCATCAAGGATCTCCCAGTGTTTGAAGGGGAAGACCCCGCGCGCCTCCAACAGGTGCTGGGGTTCACCTGAGGGTCGGCGAGGTACGCGCAGGGCCTGGTCTGTGGTTGTGGGCTAGGTAGAACTCCGGCTCACTGCGCCGGAAGTAGTGTTCGCAGCGAGTTGCGGCGTTCGTGTTCGGGAAGCCCGCCCCAAATCCTCTTGGAGTTGATGAGAGGCCCCACTTGCGGGCAATCCGCCCGCACAGGACACCGCTGACAGCCCAGGACGCGATCGGATTGCCGCCGAGTCGGGATAGGGAAGAAGGTGTCTGGGTCGAGGTGCGCGCGGAACACGGCACGCTGGTACCACTCTGCATCGGTGGGTGGCGCGACTGGCCCGACTGTCGGTGCGGTCATCGTTGGAGGCCCTCCGTAGTTCCCCATCGATTCGATTGGTCGCGCGAGAACTGCGCAGCCAGCAAGACCGTGTTGGCGTCGCTAGGCCCCAGGGGAGGCTGCATCGCCGGTGCTTGTGCGATCCCAGAGTTCGCCTAACCGAGCGCTGAGGATGCCTGCCCGCACCGGCCGAGGGGACGTCCGGTGCGGGCAGACGGATCGCCGGGAGCTGGGGAACTGCCCGACGATCTCGGGCCGCAGCGAAGACTGAGCCAGGTGGTCGTGCTGTGTTCCTGACCCGTGCGCCTTCCCCCCTGCGAGAGGCGTCCTCGTCCGGCGGCCACGTCTATCTCCGCTCCATCTGGCGCATCATCCCCTGTTGCCCCAGATGCTCCCCCAATGCAACCACGGTACATTATAATTAACCGCAGGCGAGGCAACTCGACATGGTTCATTCATTCGGAGCAACCGTTGCCCCTGACTACCTGGACGCTGGTTAACATCAGGACTTGCCACGAGGGCGAAGGAGTGTGCTGTGGACCCGAGTAGCGACGGCGCGCCCGCACTGGAGTCCGCGCTGACCCACCGGTTGAACCAGCTGTTCGAGAACACGATCAAGTCCTACGACCGGCGGGGAAGGCCAGTACGGTACTCGACTCCGGAGGTGGCGCGGGCGATCACCGACGACCCGTCGCACGACGTGTCCATCTCGCGGGTGACGCTGTGGAAGGTACGTGAGGGCAAAGCGAACCCGACGATGGAGAAGATCCGGGCGATCGCGAAGTTCTTCGACGACAACCGCCCGGAGAACTCACCGCGGGTGACAGCCGCCTGGCTTCTGGCCGAGAGTGACGAACCGGCCGCCTCGCGGCAGGACGATCTGCCCGAGCGCGCCGCACAAGTGCGACTGATCGCAATGCGCGCCGGCCGGATGAGTCCGGAACGGTTGCGCATGCTGGTGGAGATGATCGAGGTCATCGACCCCGGTGGCGAGAAGGCAACCAAGCCGCCAGTGGGTGAGGACGACAGATGAGCACGGCACGAGACCGGCGCAGTCAGCCGCAGCGGGGCCGGGCCAGCGACCGGGAGTTGCAGCGACGCTGTCGGCGGCTGCTGCGCGAGCTGGACATCCAGCCGCCGCTGGACATCAGCGAGCTCTGTGCCCGACTCGGCCGGCAACGTGGACGGCCGATCAAACTGATCAGCTACCCCATCCCGGCAGACGGGCCCTTCGGACTGTGGCTACGGGACGAGACGACCGACTACATCGTCTACCAGCGACACACCACCGAACCCCACCAGAAGCACATCATCCTGCACGAAGTCGGGCACATCCTCGCCGACCACCCCAGCGATGAAGATGCCGATGACCTGGCCCAACTGCTCAACAGACCCAAGGCAGGCGGGGCCGGACAGCTGCCGGACACCGCAGACGGCCTGCGCCGCCGCACCGCCTACGACCAGCGGGAGGAGCACGAGGCGGAAACCGTGGCCACCATCATCCTGGAGTGGGCGTCCGTACTCGACATCCTGCAACTGCCGTCCGCGCCCGGCCCGGCCGAGGAAATGGACGCCGCGTTGGGCGAGCGGTTAGGTTGGCTATGAGCGGCGACGTCGTGGCCCAGGTAGCACTCACAGCCATCATCGGCGCCTGGAAGGCCACCCAACTCGCCCGCTCGCCTCAAAGGTCGTCACTGCGGTGGGTGGTCGCCACCTTCGCCGTGGCGACTGCGGGGTTCGCAGTCACCCCGCTGGCCGGCACCGACGCTGCCCCCGGTCCGCCCTGGTTCATGTGGCTAGCCGAGGCCCTGTTGTCGGTGATGCTGTACAACCTGATCTGCGTGTTCCTCGTGTCTGCCCGGGAGAAGCGGGGTCAGCCGGCTCGGGAGCGAGTCATCTGGCAGGCCGTACCGCTGGCCGCCACCGTCCTCGCCTTGGCCGTGATCGCGGCCCGCATGCCGTCCTCAGTAACAGCGACAGACCAAGCTTTGGCCCTATTCCGTTTCGTCGGCAACGCCTACACCGCCTACGGCATCGGTATCTGCCTGGTGTGGCAACGCCGCTATGCCCGTCTGTCCCACCCGTGGCTGGCTCGCGGTCTGACCGTGGCATCGGTAGGGCTGGCTGTGATCGGCGTGGCCGCCGTGCTCACCTGCCTGATCAGCGCCCTCCGTCTGGCCGGTGTGGACGCACCTAGCTGGTTGGAACTGCCGCGGTCGGTAGTGATGGCGGGCAACCTGCTGTTCCTGGTAGGCGTCGCGGCACCGGGCGCGCGGGTACGGTGGTCGGCGTCCCAGGTGTGGTGGCGCCACCTACAGGCCTACCACCGACTGCGGCCACTGTGGACGCTGCTACACGGCGCGTTCCCCGAAGACTCACTCACCCGGGCGCCCGTCAGGCCGTGGCGGGACGTCTTGAGCCTGCGCGGTGTGCACCGCCGCTTCTACCGGCGGGTGATCGAGTGCCGGGACGGCCTAGTCCGTGCCAGCGGCCACCTCCCTCCCAACCAAGACCTGTCCGGGCCAACCGCGCTGGCCGCCTGGTTGCTCCGCGCCCTGGCTGTTGCGACCGCTAGCCCCCGCACAGGTGACCAGGGCCTGGAGGCACACCCAGTCGCCATCCCAGCCGACGGCGGACTGGACTCAGACGTCCGCGAGCTTGTCGCACTCTCCCGACAGCTGCGCACCAAATAACCACCATGACACGACGAGGAGGAGGATTTGGTGAAGGCGTTGGTCATCGGCGGCGGAGTCGCCGGCATGGCGACCGCGATCGCACTACGCCACGCAGGGCACGACGCGACCGTCTACGAGGCATACCCCACAGGCGCGGACGGCAAGGGCGCATTCCTGACCATCATGGCCAACGGCCTGGACGCCCTGCGCGCGGTCGACGCCGACCACCTGGTCCTCGACCGCTCATTCGTCTCACGATCAGTGCACATGCGCAACGACCGCAATCGCCGCCTGGGTGTGCTCTCCATTCCCGCCCCCGCCCCACGGCTTGTGCCACGCACCCTGCGGCGCTCCGACCTCTACCGAGCGCTGGCCAACGAGGCCCGTCGGCGTGGCGCCGTCGTTGAGCACGGTAGGCGCCTAGTTGACGCCAAACAGGACGATACCGGCCTGGTGACCGCCTTCTTCGACGACAGCACCCAGGCTACCGGGGATCTGCTGGTGGGCGCGGACGGCGTGCACTCCACCGTGCGCGCCCTGATCGACCAGGACGCGCCAAAGCCGGACTACGCGGGCTGGAACATCGCGTTCGGCGCGGTCCGCTACACCCCGTCCGACGCAGACTCCAACTCCTACTACATGTACTTCGGACGCCGGGCCAGCTGTGGCCACACCACCTCCCCGGATGGGGAGACCTGGTGGTTTGCCAACGTCCCCTGCGGCGAGCGTGAACTGGCCGACCTCACCCCCCAGCAGCTGCGCCACCGCCTGACGCCCCTGTTCACCGGCGACCACATCGCCACCGTCCGCGCCATCGAGGCCACAAGCGACGACCAGATCACCGTGAACCCCTGCTACCAGCTGCCTACCCTGCCCGTCTGGCATCGTGCGGGGATGACCTTGGCCGGCGACGCGCTGCACGTCGCCTCACCCGTCACCACCCAAGGCGCGTCCCAAGCCATCGAGGACGCCGTCATCCTCACCAAATGCCTGCGCGACCTGCCCGACATCACCCAGGCTCTTGCCGCCTACGAGCGACTACGCCGCCACCGCGTCGAACGCGTCGTCGCCTCCGGACAACGCCGCCTGGGCCCACGCCTGCCTGGACCGCTGCAGCGGCTGCTGCGCGACCTCGCCATATCCCACAGAGCCCGCCACCCTGACTGGGACTGGCTGCATCTGCACCACATCGACTGGGCCGCCGACACTACGGCAGTTCTGGCGAAGACGGAGTAGGCCGCGGGTTGACTTCGGTGGTCTCGAGGTCGAACGCGACGATCGACCTGTCACACCATGACGTTTTGCGGATCAAGGCGTTGGTGACGGCCAACAGGGCAGGAACAGACGGACGAGTCTTCCAGCGGCGGGATGAGAAGGCCACCAACTCAACCGCCGACCGGAAAGACCCGTCTGTGCTTCACCGTCCGTCGACGGCCGCCGCCGTCCCATTGAGCGCTGTCAGCACCACCCGGTCGTCCATGTGGCCGGCCAAGATGGACATCTCCCGCCAATGCGCAAGTAAGAAGATGTTTGAGATCTTCAGGTAGCAATGCCGAAGCGGTGGGGCCCTGGACGCGCGGCCAGCGCACGACGAGCGATACGGCGGGTCATCGTGGCAATCGAGGCCCACCTAATGAGGGCCTCGGACGTGGCGGGATGACGTTCGTAGTCCCGTGCCAGCCGCCGGTATCCGGTCAGCCAGGCGAGCGTGCGTTCTACCACCCACCTGCGCGGGATCACAGAGAACCCCTTCTGGCCAGCGGGTTTGCGGACGATCTCGATGGTGGTGCGCGCCCATTCCACCAAGGCCCCGGCGAAGCCACCATCGACGAACAGGTACCGGGTCCGGCGGCGGGTGGCCGACAGCAGCGGGTGTTGGCGGTGGTGCAGTTCCAGCAGTAGGCGCTTGGCGCCGTCCCGGTCCTGTACACACGCCGGCAGCACCACCACGGCCAGCAGCAGGCGCAGGGGGTCGGTGGCGATGAACCGCTTGCGGGGCGTTGACTTTCTTGCCCGCGTCATAGCCCCGGGTGTCCGCGCCGACGGTGTCGGCACCCTTGACGGTCTGGGAGTCCATCAGCCCGGCGCTGGGATCGGAATCGCGGCCCTGGTCGGCGCGGACCCGCGTCCGCAGGGCATCAAGCAGGCGGAAGGTCAACCGCTGCTGCTCCCAGCGGGTGAAGTACCAGTACACGGTCTCCCAGGGTGGGAAATCGGCCGGTAGTTGCCTGTAGGACTCGCAAAGTCATCGCTGCAGGTGGCAGCTGCGCGCACAACCCCTCGGACAGCAGCTGGGATGCTGCCAGGATGATCCTCTCGCTGCTGCACCGAGCAACTCGTGCGCTGCTGTCCGTGCCAGCGGTACTACTGCGCCGGGACACCGCCAAGGACGCCGAACTGCTCGTGCTGCGGCACGAGAACACGGTACTGCGACGACAGCTCAACGGTCCGATCCGCTATGAGCCAGCAGACCGGTTCTGGCTGGCCGCATTGTCGTCGCTGCTACCGCGTCGCCGCTGGCACAGTGTCTTCCCAGTCACCCCAGGGACGCTGTTGACCTGGCACCGCCAACTGACCGCCAGGAAGTGGGACTACACCGCTCGACGCCGGCGCACCGGACGCCCACCTACCGCGGCCGTGGCAAAGAAGCTGGTGCTGCGCTTGGCGCGGGAAAACCCACGGTGGGGCCCCGCAGAATCCAGGGCGAGTTGGCCCGCTTGGGGCATCGGATCGCGCCGTCCACGGTCTGGAAGATCCTGCACGCGGCTGGCGTCGACCCTGCACCGCGCCGCACCGGCCCAACCTGGCACGAGTTCCTCACCGCCCAGGCCAGGGGGATCACTGCCGCGGACTTCTTCCACCTGGACACGATCACCGGCAGACGGCTATACGCACTGGGGTTCCTCGAGCATCACACCCGCAAGCTCCCCATCGCCGGCGTCACGGCGCACCCGACCGCGCAGTGGGCGACCCAGCAGGCTCGCAACCTGGCCAGCGACCTGGGCAGCCGCGTCGAGTCTCTACGCTTCGTCCTCCGCGACCGCGACAGCAAATACACCGCCTCCTTCGACGCCGTCTTTGAAGCCAAGGAGATGAAGGTGCTGCTCAGTACGCCCCAGTCTCCGCGCATGAACGTCCACTGCGAGCGAGTGATCGGCACCATCCGCCGAGAGGCCCTCGACCACGTTCTGATCATGAACGAGGTCCACGCCGGGCAGGTCCTCGCCACATACCAAGATCACTACAACAGGCATCGACCACATCGATCCCGAGACCAGCGACCACCCGACGCTCAGGAGCAGACCCGCGCCGCGCACGACTTCAAGGCCCGCAGGCTCGTGCGTACCCACGTCCTCGGGGGAGTCATCAACGAGTACCGATACGCATCCTGAGCTGCAACGACGACTTTCCGAGCCCCACAGGATGTTAGTGCCCGTTTTCGAACTGAGGGCCGGGTGTGAAGGTGGGTGACGAGACAGGGGAACTCCTGGTAGATCGGACGTTGTCGAAGCGCCGTTCCGCCAGGAGTTCCATTGCTATCGTGCCCGATGCCCGCGGGCGATGCCACCGCGGGTGCCTCGTGCTGCCGGCTGGCCGCAACCCACCAGCCCACACGGCGTGCCAACCGGTATCCCTCGGATGTCACCGACGCGCAGTGGGCGGTGTTGGACCCACTGCTGCCGGATCCGGCCTGGCTGGGTGGCCGGGGTGGCCGTCGAGAGCGGCACTGCCGCCGGGTGATCGTGGACGCGATCTTGTACCTGGTGGACAACGGCATCAAGTGGCGTGCGCTGCCGGCGGACTTCCCGCCCTGGCCGACGGTCTACAAACGGTTCGCCCTGTGGGAGAAATCCGGTGCGACGCAGCGGATCCTGGACGGGCTGCGGGACCGTGCCCGGCTGGCGGAGGGCCGGGTGGCGGCGCCGTCAGCGGCGGTGATCGACTCGCAGTCGGTCCGCGCGGCCGAGACCGTGGGACGGGCCACTCGCGGGTGGGACGCGGGCAAGAAGGTCAACGGCCGCAAGCGCCATATCGTGGTGGACACCGTCGGGTTCGTGCTGGCGGTGCTGGTGACCCCGGCCTCGATCCAGGACCGGGTCGCCGCCCGCGCACTGCTGCTGCGACTGGGTGCCACGGTCGGCGACCGGATCCGGTTGGTATGGGCCGACGGCGGCTACACCGGCACCTTGCTGGACTGGGCGCGACAAGCGCTCGGCGTGGTGGTGGAGATCGTCAAACGCCCCGACCTGCCCCACTTCACGGTGCTGCCCCGCCGCTGGGTGGTGGAGCGGAGCCTGGCGTGGATCACCGGTCACCGCCGCTGTGTCCGTGACTACGAACGACTTCCACACCACCACGAAGCGATGGTCCGCTGGGCCATGATCCGCATCACCAGCCGCCGATTGACACAGACCCTGTAGATCAGAAACGGGCACTTAGAGCTTCTCACTTCTCCTGTTGACGCCCACCAGAGCGGAGTTATATGTTCTCACTATAGCATGCAGTTCTAACCAGACTGGCTGGGCCGGTCGGCGAACAGAGGAGAAGGACCATGCGCGGCGCCCGCCCGACCATCTCGCGAACCTCTCGTCACCGAACCGGCCCGCGGGCCACCCTGCTCGCGGTCCCACTGGCTGTCGCCGGCGCCCTCGGAGCCACCGCCACGCCCGCCCACGCCGCCATCCCCGACCACGGCGCCGGCCCGGCCTCGCTGACCTGCCAAGGCCAAGGCGTCGACCCGGCCGCCAAGGCCCGCCACCGGGCCGACATCCTCGTCCAGGCGCCGCTGCGCGTGATCTGGGACCTCCAGACCGATGTGGAGGGCTGGCCCTCCTGGCAGAAACCCGCCGCCCCCATGACCGTGCGGCGCCTGGACCCGGGCCCGCTGCGCAAGCGCTCACAGTTCCAGGCGACCGTCCACGTGCCCCCAACCCCCTCGACTCCCCCCAGCACGGTGGTCATCACCTCCACTGTCCAGCAACTCCAGCACGGCAAGTGCATCCGCTGGACCGGGCCCGCCGACAGCGCCGGATTCCACATCGAAGGCGTCCACGTCTGGACCTTCAGCACAGTCCCCGGCGGCGTCCTCGTCCGCACCGAGGAAAGCCACACCGGCCCCCAAGCCGACCCCAACTCCGACATGGGCCTCGAAACCTGGCTCAGCGACCTCAAGACCGCCGCCGAAGCCGACCCCTGCAACTGACCGCACAAGCGCCGAGCCGCCACCGGACGCGCCGTGCTCAACTGCCGGCGAGCGCGCGGCTCGTGACCGCGGCCCATGGCCCGGCGTTCGGCGGGATCACCGCTGGGCGAGGCCGGCGCGGTCACCTGTCCGGCGGGCCGGGTCGGATACCACCGACCCGGCCCGCCTGGGGTGCGGATGGACCGCCACTGCGCCACACGGCGACTACAGCGCCTGGCCGGGGTGGCGGTGGTGCGCTAACCGAGGCTGCATCCGCACATGCCGCGCCATACCTTCGTGACCACGATGCTGGATGCCGGAGTCGACCTCCGTGATGTGCAGATCGCCGCGCGGCATGCCGATCCACGAACCACGATGCGCTACGACCGCGCCCGTAAGAATCTCGATCGCCACCCGAACTACGTCCTGGCCGCCTACATGGCTTCCGGAACCTGACACCCAACACGCTCTCATGCCGATGAGCGCGCTACTGCGGTGCCTGGCGGGTGATGTCGCCTGGCCGCCGTGTCGCCCGCCAGCGTCAGTTCGACCAGGCGGGCACGCTGGTCGTGCGGGTCGGTGGCCCGGCGCACCGGCTCGCGCCGCTGAAGCTCGTGCAGGTGCCGCGTGACGTGCGGCCCGACGACCCGCGTCCGGGTGGAGATCTCCCCGACGCGCCGGGGTTGGCCCGCCGTCCTCGCAGTGACGCGCATCGCTGCCCGGCGGTCGGACGGGGGTCTCGTGGTGAGGTGTTGTCAGTCGGACTCGAGGATCTCGGCCAGCCAGAGGGTGTCCTCGAGGTAGCGTTCGTAGGGAAAGCCAGCCGCGACGAGCCCGGCGCGGAATTCGTCGTAGAGCGGTTTTCCGGCGGTGTGGAAGGCTTTCCGGCCGGCATCGGTGAGGCGGACCAGCCGCCGCCGTGCGTGTTCGGGGTCGATGGTGATCTGCACCAGGCCTTCGGCTTCGAGTGGCCGCAGCGCCCGACTGATCGCCGGGTCGGACACCGACAGCGCCTGCGCGAGCCGATGCTGCGTCACCGGCTCGACGTCCTCCAGCGTGCCCAGCAGTCGTATCTGGCTGTAGGTCAAGCCGTCGCGGTCATCGGTGCGCCGACGGGCCGCCTCACCCAGCAGCATGACCACGCGGTGCAGCAGGTCTGCGAGTCCATCATCCACGACACCACCATACATGAGTCTTGACTAGTTAATATTAACCAGACAACAATGAGGCCATGGACAACTTCTCCTACCTCGCCCAGTCCGCCTTCCCCCTTGTCTGGATCCTGGTGCCGGCCATCGGGGCGTTCGTGCGGGCCCGCCACGCCCGGTCACCCCAGGAGGCGCTGGAGACCTGGCAGCGCTGGTGGGCCATCGGGGCCCTCGGCTTCGGCAGCCTGTGGATGACGGTCGCGTTCCTCGCCCTCCCGGACGTCATGGCCACGGCGATCGGCTTCGACCGGACCCCCTTCATGTTCGAGATCGCATTCGCCAACCTCGGGCTGGCCGTCATCGGCTTCCGTGCCGCCTCGGCATCCGCGCGCGAGCGCATCACCATCGGACTCGGCGCCGGGATGTTCCTCTGGGGAGCCGTGGTCGGCCACGTCTACCAGTGGTTCGCCAACGGTGACCACGCCCCCGGCAACACCGGTGGAGTCCTCGTCAACGACATCCTGATCCCGGCAGTCATGATCATGCTGGCCGTGCGGTCCCGGCGACTGCCGGCCACGCCCCAGCCGACCGTGGAAATCGCCGCCTGACACCGCGGGAGCTGACCTCACCATGGCTACCCATGCCTGCCACCAACCCGACGGCGAGGCCGGCCTGGCGCGAGCGGCCGCCGCCGAGCGGCTCACCGTGTTCGTCGACGCCGTGATCGCGATCGCACTCACCCTGCTCGCCCTGGAACTGCCCGTCCCCACCGGCGACACCACCGACGCCATGCTGGGCTCGGCGCTGGCCCACGGCAAGGAGTACTTGGCCTTCGCGCTCAGCTTCGTGGTGATCTCCGCCCACTGGCACGCCCACCACGAGATCTTCCGCTACGTCCACTCGCTGAGCGGCCGCCTGACCAGCCTCACCCTGCTCTGGCTGTTCATGCAGATCCTGATGCCGTTCGCGACCCGGGTGCTCACCGCCGAGGGCGCCTTCCCGCCCCGGTTCAGCCTGTACGCGCTCGTGCAGGTCCTGGCGTCCGCGTCGTTCGCGCTCATCATCCGGGAGATCCGACGCGAACACCTGTACCGCACGGACGTCCCGCCCCGGGTGTTCGCCCAGAGCCTGGTGCGCAGCATCTGCCTTGCCGCCGTCTTCGGGGTGTCCGTTCCCGTCTCGTTCGTGACCACGAGCACCGGCGCGTACCTGTGCTGGCTCGCGGCGCCGATCGTGCTCGCCGTCGCCCGCGGTATCCAGGGCCGTGCCGTCCGGTGACCGCACATGCCGCTGAGTGGAAGTTCTGAGCGATGCTCGCTCATTCCGATGACCGGTAGTCCAGCGTGGCCCCAGTAAGCGGGCTGGTCGTTGGTCCTGGATGCGGGTGAGTGTTCTCAGTGTGCCCCGCGTGCTATGGCGACCTTGCCTGACAGTTCCAGATCCATCCATTTTCCCGATGAACGAGCAGGACTCTAGGCGGAATGCGCCCCGGTCATCAGCGCGGCGAGGTCCTCGGGGGCCAGGAACGACGGCGGGGGCGGAGGTCCCCAGCTGTACAAGCCTTTCGTCCCTTCCCAGACGCCGGGTTTCCAGAGTTGGTCGTCCACGACGCAGTCCAGGTCAGAGTAGTACTCGGAGAAGTTGCCCGCCGGGTCCTTGAGGTACCAGAAGAAGTTCGATCCGACGTGGTGGCGTCCCAGTCCCCACACGTGGCGGTCGGGGTCGGCGGCGAGCATCGCGGTGGCCCCGCGGCCGACCTCGTCGACGTCCTCGAGCTGCCATGAGGAGTGGTGCAGGAACTGCACTGGGGCTTGCTGCACCAGGACGTTGTGGTGGTCGGTCGAGCAGCGCAGGAATGCCGCCAGGCCCTTCACGGTATCGCTGACCTTGAAACCGATCCCTTCGGTGAAGAAACGCTGGCTCGCTTGCTGGTCGGTGGAGCCCAGAACGACGTGCCCCAGCTTGCGCGGACGCACGGCCTGCGAGCGCAACACCGCATCGGCACGGGCGTCCGCGCGCTCGATCCGTCCGGGACCGTTGTAGTGCGGTGCCGGGGCGGCGCTCTGCCCCAGCCGGGGCGCGAGCGTCACCTCGACACGGGTGCCGGTACCCGCGTCGACGGCGGAAACCGTGGTGCTGGTGCGTTCCACCGTCACGTCGAGGCGCTGGAGGCCGGCGGCGACGCGGTCGAGGTCGTCCGGGTCGTCCGCGCCGACGCCCAGCCGCAGCAGGCGGCGGTGGTCGGAGCGGGCGATCCGCAGTTGTTCGCCGCCGTCGACGGTGCTGAAGCTGTGCCCGTCGGGCAACGGTCGCAGGCCGAATTCCTCGTAGTAGGCGGCTGTTTGCGCGACGTTGGGCACGCCGAGTGTGATCGAGGTGAGGCGGTGCAACGCCATGTCACATCTCCTGGGATCCGGGTGCGGGTACGAAGTGGTGACACAGCTCGCCGATGCCATCGATGGTGCTGACGAGTCGGTCACCGGGGCGCAGGTACCGCGGGGGTGTGCGGGCCGCGCCAATGCCGGCGGGGGTGCCGGTGAAGATCACGTCGCCAGGCTCGAGTGGTAGCACTGCCGAGACAGTCGCGATCAGGGCGGGCACTGAGAAGATCATGTCGGCCGTGGTGCCGTGCTGGACCAGTTCGCCGTTGACCGAACAGCTCAGCTTCAACGCGTCGGGGTCGAGGCCGCCCGCACGCAGTTCGTCGACGGTGACCAACCAGGGCCCCATCGGAGCGAACCCGGGAAAGGACTTGCCCAGGCTGAACTGTGGCGCCGGCCCGGCGGTCTGCACCGTCCGCTCGGAGATGTCCTGCCCCACGGTCACCCCGGCCACGTGGTCCCAGGCCTGTGCGCTGTCCACGTCGCGGGCCGTGCGGCCGATGACCACAACCAGCTCCACTTCCCAGTCCACGGTGTGGCCGGGGAGGGTGATCGGGCCACTCGGGCCGGTGATCGCACCGCGGAACTTGGTGAACACCGGTGGGAACTGCGGCAGCTCGAATCCTGATTCCGCGGCGTGGTCGCGGTAGTTCAGGCCGATCGCGAACAGCTGGTCGGGTCGTGGCACCGGAGACCGCAGCGTGTCGAACTCGACCGGGTGCACCGGTAGTGTCGCGTGGTTCAGACTCCTCACCCACTCGGAGAACTCGTCCCACCGGGCGAAGACCTCCTGCGGGTCGGACCCGAACCTGCCGTGCGAGGCGGATTCGACGTCCACCGCCCCTCCACGAGCGGCCAGGACGAGTCTGCCGTCGAGATTTCCAATGCGCATTGGCCCTCCTGCCGCTGGCAACGCTGTTGCCAGTAAATGTTGGTGTGCCTGGAGAATCAGGTGGAGCGGACTATTCGACCGTTCCCTCGATGTGCGCCTTCAGCAGTTCCAGTCCGGGCTGGATGCGTGCCGGGTCTTCGATCGGGTGCGGGCCAGCCGGCTCGGTGTCCGGGACCAGTCGCTCGAACAGCCGGCAGAACAGGGTCGTTCCGTCGCCGAGGTCGAATGTGGTGAAGGTGGCGATCGCGTGCATCGCCGGTGCCGGGACACCGTTGTCGAGCACGTCCCGGCCGACCACCGTCCACAGCTTGCCGGGGACCCGTGCCACCACGGTGTAGAGCTTCGGCTTCTCGTTCAGCTCCGGCACGATGTTCTCGAGCAGCACGTCGCCGAGTTCGGCGGGAACGCCTTCGTTGCCCCGCCGCACCTCGGTACCCGACGCCATCGGCAGCCATTTCGGCAGGTTCGCCCAGGTGGTCACCCAGTCGTACACGACCTGCGCCGGGCGCTCGACGACGATGCGGTTCTCGATGAACCTGATGTTCAGGTTGTACGGGATCGGGGACACGTACAGGTCGGACGTCACCGTCTTACCTCTTTCTTCTCGGTTGTGTTGTTCTTTTCCGCCAGAGCGCGCGAGGACGAATCCGGGCAGGAGCGCGGTAGTAGCGCCAGGCGAGCAGGTGGATCTGGCTCACCAAGTCGAGCGGCCACGAGATCTCGGTGGCACTGTGCTGATCACGGTGCCGGCGTCGTTTCAGTAAATGGCGGTGTCGTGAAGGCTCAGCGCGAGATCCGTCGCTGCGCGCAGCGTGCAGTTGAGGACAAGCGCGTTTCCGACGTAATGTGCGCCGACCTTCGACGTGTCGAGGACATCCAGCGTGTCCCGGCCGTCGGAGGTGACGACCGGACTGCCGTCCAGGAAAAGCGTCCAGTTCCGCCCGGACCGAACGTTGGCGATCTCCATCTGGATGGCGGCGGAGTCCTGCTGAACGGGGCGGAGGGTGAGCGCGAGCAGCGACTCCGTCGGGTCGTACCAGGCACGGGCCACATCCGCCCGGCCGTCGAGGCGGGCCAGGTTGGGCTGCCGGAAGTGTTCCGGCCCCCACGGCTCGTTGTACATCTTCCACAGCCCGTCGGTGACATTCAGCCGCGCGTAACCCAACATGGCGTTACCGGTGAGCCGGTCCATGTAGACCAGATTCCCGTCCGCGTCATACGAAGTGTCGTTACGCGGATAGTACAGACCGCCGTCCCGCCAGGTGGGAGTCATGTACCGGTCAGCGTGGGCGAGCATACCGCGCAGGTTCTCGGTGTCGCCGAGTTCGGCCATGCAGGCGGCCGTGTACCCGAAGGACGGACTGCTCCACTGGTAGTCGGTGCCGCCGTCGGGCAGGAGCGGCGCACGGTTCTCCCGCCGTGCCCGCCGCAGCTCCGCGGTCGCCGGTGGCGGCATCAGGGTCACCAGTCCGTCGGCGCTGCGCCGAATCATGTCGCGGATCTGTTCGGGGTAGAGCTTGTGAACGAGTTCCCGGTTCCAGGCGTTCATGTTCAGTGCGGTCCACTGGGAGCCCGCACCTCCCGCCAGTTGCAGCGGGCGGTCCTGCTTGACAAGCCAGATGCGCCAGTATTCCCCGTCCTCATCGAGCATGCCTCGCTTGTGCCAGGCATCGGTGAAGGCCCTGGTGACCTCTTCGGCGACGGACGTTCCCCTGCGCAGGTCCAGGAATCGGAAACCGAGTATCGCGAACTGGTTGCAGACGATGAACAGGCAGTTGGGTTCGCAGACGACGCCGTACCAGCCGGTCTCGGCCATCTGCCAGTAGAGGTTGTCCGCGATCGAGCTGTACGAGTACTCGTAGACCTCCGGGCCGAGGCCCTGGAACATGGGCTCCCACCGCAGCGAGATCGCACCGGGCTCGTCGTACCGGTCGCTGTCGAACAGCATGGAGTGCATGCCCAGCATCGCGAACAGGCGGCCGCTGTACATGATGTTCTCTTTGACGATGGGGTCTCGCCAGCCTTCGCGCAGTTCGACGATGTCGGGGTCGGTCACCCTGCTGCCCTTGCTGGTTCCGTTCCAGTAGGCCCAGGCCTCCGGGAGTTGCATCTTCCGGATGGCCTGTTCGAAGGTGGGACGGAAGGCGCCTGGCGCGGCCGGAAGGTGGTGGAAGTGGGCGAACCCGAGACAGTAGGACATCTGGGCGAACTGGTAACGATAGGAGTCCGACGTCTCCTGGCCCCACTGCGCCGAGCCCATGCCATCCCAGTCATTGTCCTCCTGCGAGACCAGGTTGTGGATGTGCCGGAGGTGGCCGATCTGCTCGTGGTCCAGCATCGGATAACGGGAGAGGTCAGGCGCGGCGCGCATGCTCCCGCTGGCCATGGTGTTGTCCTTGCTCATGCCGGCACCGTGTTCACGATGCTCTTGTGCCGGCCCAACGATCCGGCCAGCCGCCGGGCCATCTCGGCGGCCGTCACGGCGTCGGTGAAATGGGTGATGTAGGCGCCGTCCTGGCCCATCAAGTAGGTGAAGGCGCTGTGCGGAACCTGGTAGCCGTCAGAATCGTCGGGATCCACGGCGCGCCCCGCGAAGACGTGGTACGCGGTCTGTGCCGCGGCGACCTGCTCGGCGGAACCGGTGAGCCCGACGAAGCGGGGATGCGCACGTTGTAGGAAAGCGCGCAACACCGCAGGGGTGTCCCGCTCGGGATCGACGGAGACGTACAGCGGCTGCACGTCGTTCGCCTTCTCGCCGAGCAGATCAAGTGCTTCGTCCATCCGGGACAGTGCCGCCGGGCAGATCGTCCGGCAGTGGGTGAAGCCGAAGAAAATCAGCAACCGCCTGCCCAGGTACGAATTCTCGGTGACCTGTTGTCCGAAGTGGTCGATCAGCTCGAAGTGCCCGCCGACGGTGACCGTGGGGCGGTGAACCACGACGGGCAGGGTTTCCTCGAGGTCACCGCAGCAGCCTGAACTCTTCGTGGAATCACTCACTGGCACTCACTCCTTTCGGGGTTGGCACCAGGCTAGAAACCCGCACCTATACCTGTCCAATACTCTTTTCGCTTTGAGCCATGCCCACCGAGCATAGTTCAGGGTGAAAGGAGTTGTGCTGGTGCGGGCGAGTTCGAAACGTGGGCGTCGTCTGCTACTTCTGGCCGTACGTTTGCGCTGCCTCCAGGCCGCTGCGGATGTCGACTGCCGCCTGACGCAGGTACTCGAGCATCTGACGCAAGGCCGGTGTGAGCGGGGATTCCGCCGGGAGGGTGAGTCCGACGGTCTCCGCGATCCCCAGGTCGAGCGGCAGCGGGACCAGGTCCCGCTCCGCTTCGGCCACCAGCTGCGGCAACAGGACCAGAACGTCGGTTTCCAGGGCGAGCGATCGAACGGCGAGGTAGGAGTTGACTTCGATGCGGTTGCGCGGCAGTGGAAGGCCGTGCCGCAGGAGGAGTTGCTGCACCTCGCGCCGCAACGGAGTGCCGACCATCGGTACGGACCACAGGTGGTCGGCGAGATCGGGAATTCGCAGCTTCGACATCGAATGCGCGGGATGCGCAACGCGTGCCACCAGGCGAAGTGGTTCCTGGTACAGCGGAACCTGGGTCATTCGCGATGAGTCGGCCATTTCCAGTGTGCCGACCACCAGATCGAGTTCGCCGGTGAGCAGGTCCTGCCGAAGCCCGTCGAGAGTGCCGTGCCGGACGACCACCGTGATGTCCGGGTGCGCCTCCTTCAGCCGCGCGACGGCGCGGGGCAACAGGACGTTGGCCCCGGCGAGATGGGTGCCGATGGTGACCTGGCCGGTCTGCCCGGCGGCGAGTTCCCGCATGTGTTGGTCGGTGTGCCGCAACTCGGCCAGCACCGCACGGGCGTGATCGACGAAGGCGTGCCCGAACACGGTGGGCGTCATCCCCCGAGGGCCGCGCTCGAACAGTTCGACACCCAGGATCGACTCCAACTCCCGCAGGCAGCGGGTCAGCACCGGCTGGGTGATCTTGAGGTGATCAGCCGCCGCGATCAGGCTGCCGTGCTCCGCGATCGCCGCCGTGTAGCGCAGGTGCCGCAACTTGAGGTTGCCGTCGAGGAGATTGCCGTGGGACACGAACACAGCATGACAAGGCGTCGGGCATAGCTGGTGCGGCGGGTGGAGACCTGGAGGTCTTCCCGGCCACTTCTGGCTCGTGCCGCCAACGAGCGTTGGTAGCTGTCGAACACCCGCTCATGCCGCAGACCCGTAGTGGTCACAGTGTGGACTGGGCACAACTCGCCACCGACCTGGGCTACCACGACCAGGCACACCTCGTCCGCGACTTCACCACAACCATTGGGCAACCACCCGCCCACTACGCGGCGGGACACCCCAGCCCAATGGAGACATGCCGCCGCCAGCGCACCCGGGTCGCGGTTCACGCCGTCTCATTTCGGCCGGGGCCGAACCGTTGCCCCGCTACCGTCGACCGCGTGCTGACCGACCCGACCTACACCGTCCCGGCCGTGCCGCCCGCCGACACCGGCGTGGCCTGGTTGCGCGCCCATGTCGCCCGGTTCAGCGAGGGCGCCGACCACCGACGCCGTCGCGCGCTCGCGGAGGACTTCCTCGCCGCGGTGGACGCCGAATCTCTGCGCCGGCCGGGGAATCCGGTGGCGAACCTCGCCGAGGCACTTGGCCTGCCGCGCGCGGTCGCGGCCGAGGTCGCCGTGGTCGCCAGGTCCTACCAGCCACACACACCGGTGACCGAGGAGGCCGACGCGGCGGTGGCGCGCCTGGTCGCGGCCTGCGGCGGCGGGTGGGACGAGGCCACGGCCAACCGGATCGGCCTGCTGGTGCAGGCCTGTGACGCCACCATCGCGTTGATCGTCGGCCGCCAGCCGCCGGTGCCGGTCACCCGCCGGGTCGCGCCGAGCGGCGAGACCGTCGAGGTCGACCTGGCCGACACGCCGTTCGGGGCCGGCCGACACGCCTGCCCCGGCCGGGAGCACGCCGAGGCGCTGGCCGACGGCGCGCTGGCCTTCCACCGCCTGCACTGCGGCGAGCAGCCGTTGCTGCTGCCCAACGCGTGGGATTTCGCCTCGGCCGCCGCCCTGGCCGGCGCCGGCTTCCCCGCTGTCGGCACGACCAGCCTCGGGGTCGCCGCCGCACACGGCATCCCGGACGCCGCCGGGCTCACGCTGGCCGAGACCCTCGCGCTGGCGCGGCGGCTGGTCCGGCTGCCCGTGCCGGTCACGGTGGACATCGAGGCGGGCTTCGGCTGCGACCCGCACGAGCTCGCGGCCCAACTGTGGGAGCTGGGCGTGGCCGGGGTGACCATCGAGGACGGTCGGGGAGCCGGACTCGCCGATCCGGCCGAGCAGGCGAGGCTGGTGCGCGGCGTGAAGGAGGGCGGCCCCGGCCTGTTCGTCAACGCCCGGGTGGACACCCACTGGCTGGCGGTTGGCCAGGACTCGACCATCGACCGCGCGCTGCGGTACGTGGACGCGGGCGCGGACGGGGTCTTCGTGCCCGGGCTGCGAGACGAGCGCGGGATCGCCGCCGTCGTCGACGCGGTGCCGGCGCCGGTGAACGTGCTGGCGCAGTTGGACATCCACACGCTGGCGGGCCTCGGAGTGCGGCGCGTCAGCACCGGCTCGCTGCTGTTCCGCGCGGCGCTCGGGTCCGCCGTCACGGCCGCGCGCGCCGTCCGGGACGGCGAGCCGGTCGGACACCCGCTGGGCTATCAGGAGGTCCAGGACCTCATCGTGACGGCCACGCCCCGCCGCAGCCGACCCCACTGACGCGGCGTCCCCCATGACAGGACCCAGCCGCCGCGCCGTCAGTGGCAACATCCTCATCTGCCGCAGACCGGTTCACACCGCTACGGTCGAGGTCACGTCCTGTTCGATCGGCGCCTGTTTCCCTCCGATCCCGACCACAGCGACAAGCCCGCGTTCGGATCTCCGGGGAGCCAGCCAACGATCGAGTGGACTTCCCGGAGCAGGCACGCGGGCCTGTGATGTCTCACGAACGGCTCACCCGAGGGCCAGCCGCGTTACTCGCCGCACCGCCCTGACCAGCGGTCTTGGCCGTGCCCGGTCTCGCAGTGCCCATCGGGGATGATGCCTCCTGGTGGGTACACCTCGCCACCCAAGCGCATACGCGCTGCCCGTAGCGATTCACCGCCGCCCCAGTGGCCCCGTGACGACACGGATGCGGGCAGCCAGCGAGTAGTCAGTCAGCCTGTGCGGGAATCGCCCGACATGTCGACGAAGTGATCAGGCGAACGCGAGTGTGATTGTGTCCCAACAGCGTCATCATTGGGACACAGCCAACACTCGGGCGTGGAATCGGTTAGTTCGTCGGTGCGGGGGCAGCCGTCGCCTCCGCCGGGGCGGCGTCGCTCTGGTCGACCGGTTCGGCGTCGATTTCGGTGATCGCCCACAGGTCGGCGGCGCGCCGACCGCCCTCGACGATTCCGGCGGTACGGGTGACACTGCCGTCGGCCGCCCACTTGACGAGGATCTTCTGTGCGGTCGACTTCCCGATCTTCGCCACCCCGGACAGGTCGGCGGCGGTGCTGACCGTCTCGTGTGGATCGTGCCGTGGTGTGACTTTGCAGGCTAGTCGGCGATGTCGTCATGATGACGCTCACCCGGATCGCCCTGATCCACAATGGACCAGTCGCGGACTATGCCGCGTGGCGGCTTCCGCATGCCGGATACTTGGCACCGAAGTCTCACGGGTTTGGCTTTCGATGTGGGGCCTGATCGATCTGTTCGCGAAGGATGTCGCCATGCCCTGCGTGCCGTGCGAATTCTTCGATCATGGCGAGCAGGGTCCATCGCATGCTGACTGTTCCTTCACGGGGGTTGTCCTTGGTGTCGTCGAGGTTGAAGCGGGCGGCGATCTCACGTGATCGTTGGCTTGCGCGTTCGAACTCGGTGATCACGTCGGCTAAGAGCTCGTCGCCTGTGACGGTGAAGGTGCCCTCGTCCCGGTTCGAGTATCCGTCGCATTCGGATTCGTCGAGGCCCGCCCAGAATCGTTGGAACCAGATCCGTTCGGCGGCCGCGGCATGCTTGATCAATGAGATTGGTGTCGTCAGTGAAGCGACGAGTCGGCGGCGGGCGTCGGCTTCGGAGAGGCCGCGTGCGGTCTCGATCAGGGCTTCGCGGTTGCGATCGAGCATGTTCTCGATGATCGCTCGTTCGATGCCGTTGGTAATTCTGCTGGTACTCATGGGCTTTCACTCCGTTCTTTTGCGTGACCGAAGAACCCGTGCGGTCTCACGTCCGGTCGGTGTGGTTGACGACAAGGCTGCGGTTCGACGCGGGGTTTGCGGACAGGGACGATGCATCCAGAAGCTGGAACGAGTTGGGGACGCCGAGGCGTTCGATGTGCTCACCGCTTTGATGCGCAGGGAGCGTGTCGATGCGGGCAGAACTGAAACACCGCAGACGAGATCAGTCGCCGGGAAGATCCGGCGAAGGCGCCGACGTCATCATCCTATGATGTCCTCGAGGGTGGGGTCAATGCGGCGAAGTAGGTGAGTACGCCTTCGGCGGTCATGCCGAAGATGGCGGAGACCCGTTTGGGGTCGAGGCTGTTGACCAGGTCGATCAGTCGGGCGGATCGACCACCGCTGTCCGAACAGCGCGGCTCACAGTCACAAGGACACCACGTTCAGAGCGCCTACAGAAGCCGCCACGCCGCACGGTCCGCGATCGGTCCATTGCGGATCACGGCGATCCAGATACGCGTCATCACGACGACATCGCCAACTAGCCTGCAAAGTAACACGTGGAGCTGGGAGTCGTTGCGCCACACGGGTCCACTTCACCATCGACGCGCATGGCGGCATTGACAACCCCCGCCACACGAAGCGTCCATACAGGTCGGCCAATCGGCCACGACCGCCACGGAAACCGAAGGGGCGCATAGACATGCCGACCGACGCTGTCACACCACGGACACCCGAAACGGCTCCCGACGGGGCCGTACACGGACTGCGAACCGATCCCGGACCCGAACACACACCAGCGCGCCCATCGAGCCGTCACAGCCACAGGACGAGGCGTCGATACGGGAATGGCAGGAACTGCCGCCCGATGCCCTGATTCTCGCCCCGGCGTCGGTCACCGCCACACCGATGCGGTCGCCGGATGGCGTGTGGGCGATGCTCGTGCTGGCCGTGGACATCATCGGCGACACCGACCCCGACCGCGCGGGCGAGGTGGCCCTGTTCGCCGGACAAGGGATTGGCGACCAGCGACCACGCAGCCGATGTCGAGATGCTGCTGGCCCACCAGGGCCGTTGGCAGCGAGTCGGCCAGTGGTGCGGTGTCCACGATCGCTGGCCGCTCATCATCACCCCGACTGCCGCCGCCGTGATGGGGCTGCACTGCGATCTCAGCGAGGCGGTCGCGGGGTTCGAGGCAACGTTGCCGCTCGACTCCGGGGCGGGCGACGAGTTGGGCTGGAATCGCCGCAACCTCGGTGTGCGTCACACGGCGCGGATTCGGGCCGACGGAACGGTCGTCCTCGCTGACGGGCGAGTGTATGCGACCCCGTCCGGTGCTGCCACGGCCTTGAGCGGCTACCCGCAAAACGGGTGGACGGTGCTCAGGACGTCCGACGGACGGACCTTGGACGAGACGCGCACCGAACTACGCGCACGGCGCGAGAACTGACGCCGCGAAGACCGTTTCCCCATCGTTCACACCGGGTTGTGTCGCATGGCGATCGCGTCGCCGTGCGGCACAACCCGCCCGCCTGGAAGAGGCTGGCCATGACCTACCTGAAGTCCACAGTGGACTGTCTTGTTCCGCGGGGCGCACGAGCCGGGACCGGCCCCGTTACACCTTGGAAGCCGCCGCCGTCAGACTCTGCGAGGACATCGCGAGTTGCGTGACGAGGGCGGTGTCCCGGACTACGTGCACACCGTCATCGGGATCCTGCCACAGCAGCGGGTGTTGGAGATCCGGGTCAAGGGCCTGTCGGTCGAGACCGACCCGGACCGCACGACCATCCGCGAGGTGACCAACACGCTGTTCGAGTTACGGGTGGACCGGCCCAGCCCAGCAGTCCTGCTTGCCCAACATCTGGGTCGCGTTGGTGTACACCTCGTCGGCGATGGTGTCGCCCATGATGGACCGCCCGTCGGTGGGACGGTTCCACTGGTAGCACCAGTGCTGAGCGAAGTAGCCGCCCGGCGCCTCAAGGGTGTCGAAATTGCAGATGCCGTCGGTCTGGATGCAGTAGCGGATAAACGGAATGCCGTTGAAGTCCGTGCGGCCGGGCCCGAACGACACGTACCCGCCGAATGGCGACGGCGCACCGGTCCCCTGCGGGATCGCCGCACTGATCCCCCGTGGATCCGGCTGCATCGGGTCGCCGAACAGCTTCGCGCTGATCCGGTCCTTGTTCACGGGGAGGTTGCCGTCAGCGATGTCGTTGAGCACCAGGTTGGCCACGATCGCACCCTGCGAGTACCCCACCACGGTGATCGGTGCGTCCGGGTTCTCGTTGTACGCGTCCTGCACCACCTGCCTGGCCACGTCGTGGCCACGCGCGACACTCTGGTCCATCGGCGTTTGGTCGCAGTTGGGCAAGCCCGCGGCGCCAGCCGGATAATGCACCACCCGCGGGATGCCACCCCGCACCCAGTCGTTGTTGAAGACGGTGGCGTTACCGTCGCAGGTCCCACCGATGAGGACGTAGTAGTGCCCCGGCTCCGCGTGCGCCAATGACGCAGTGACGTTGAGTAGTCCGGCGACGAGCGCCGTAACCACGGCCACAGCTTTCTTGGGATTCCTCACATTACCGCCTCTCCCTAGTTGCGCCTGTGGGCGCAACGTAGCGAGCAGCAATGAAATCCCGATGAAACGCCAGTGGTGCGACGGTGCCGCGGGTCTGGCGCGTCAGGGCGCAGTCCGACCGTGCAACACGCCTCAATCAACTAGATCGCCAGGTTCTGCACGTTTGTGTAGAGTTTGACCCCGACGCAGCGTCGAGGTACCGCGCTCCACATCCGCAGACTCGTTGTCTGAACAGCCACTTTGGGGTGGCACGGCCGGTCGCGACAGCGGTTGGACTTCACAAATGAAGCTGACCGGCGGGGCGCGGCAGCCGCGGGTGCTATCAACGCCGACCTCATCGCTGAGGACACCCGCCGCGCCGTGCAGGCCGGGCAGGGTTCCCTTCTCGCCGGGCCTGGAAGCCTGTCTCTACGAACACATCATGGGCGACCGGCGCCACGGGTTCTGGCCACCATCAAGCGCAGTCAACTTGTTGAAGTCGGCCGGCTGGAGCCTGCCCCGCACAGGTGATCGGCGTGCTCATCGACCGCGCTGACCACGGTCTGGATCCCGGCCCGGGTCGCCGGTCAGTCGCGTGTGTCGAGCGGAACGTGCAGCGAGAGGTGCGAGGACAGGGCGCGGAGGAAGTCCGGGGCGTCGAAAACCGCGCCCGCGGAGGCGACACCGGTGGTCCTGATCCGGCCGGTGAGGATGCGGTCGACGGCCTCCACCGCGAGCGGGGCGCTGACGGCGTAGATGTCCTGACCGGCGGCGACCACCTGACGTTCCGTGCCGCCGGAGCGGACGAGGACGTCGACGACGAAGGTCTGCGCGGAGCGGCCGCGCTCGTCGACGGCGGTCGGTGCCGAGGCGTCAGTAGCGGACAGGTCGGCAGCCGCCTTGGCGGTCATGTAGGTGCGCACCTCCCGGACGGCCAGGTGGCTGGGAACGGTGACCACGTCGGCCATGGTGAACTCGCCGATGACGCTCCGGGGACCGAGCGGAGGCGGAAAGGGCCACTCCAGGGTCGGCAAAGCGTCGTCGTGGTACTCCAACCGTCCGCCGGTGTAGCGGACACGGCGGCCACCCCGTCGCTGCCCCGATACGGCGCCCGCGGCGAGCGTTCCGGCGGTGGGTTGCCAACTGCTCAGGCCGTAGGCGATGTGCGCCTCGTCCGCCGCCGTCCAGTCGCCCATCGCGGTGGTGACCAACAGGTCGCCGAGGCCGCCGAAGAAGGCCATCGCCGGGACCACTGTGGTGTCCACGGCGCGGGTGCGCTCCGCGAAGTGCGCGAACGTGTCAAGGTTCGCCTCGACCTCGGCCGCCACGTCGACATAAGGGATGCCGGCGCGAAGCGCCGCCTCGACCAGCGGGGCGGCGGTCGTGGCGAAGGGCCCGGCGCAGTTGATCACGGCGGCCGCGCCGTGCAGCGCGCGGTCGAGCGAGGCCGGATCGTCGACCGACGCCTGCCGCGCTTCGAGCCCTGGTTGGGCCTGTGCCAGCGCCAGCAGCTTGTCCTGGTCGCGACCGAGGAGCAGCGGGACGTACCCGCGCTCGCGCAACTCCGCGACCACGAACCGCCCGGTGTGCCCGTAGGCGCCGAACACCGCCACGTTCCGACCCGATCCCATGCCTGCTCCCGCGTGCTCGAAGTGATCCATTGCGGAAATCCTGTCTCGATGGACCATCGGTGCCCAGTGTCCGGAACGACACGACCCATACAATTCCCGACATGAGCTCTGTCCCGCGCTCCATCGCGGTCGCCGCTACCGACGGGATGCTGCACTTCGAGCTGGCCCTGGCCTACGAGGTCTTCGGTTCCGCCCCGGCCGCCCTGCCAGGCCCTTGGTACGACGTCAAGGTGTGCGGCACGCGCGCCGTCAGGGTCGGCCGGTTCCTGCAGGAGCCGGACTGCGGGCTCGAGCTGCTGGCGCACGCCGACACCGTGATCGTCCCCGCCTTGGCGGACGTCGACGAGGACCCGCCGGCCGAACTTGTCGAGGCGGTGCGCGCGGCCCATGAGTCGGGCGCGCGGGTGGTCTCCCTGTGTACGGGCGTGTTCGTGCTCGCCGCCGCCGGCCTGTTGGACGGACTGCGCGCGACCACGCACTGGGCCCACACCGAGGAACTGGCCGCGCGCTATCCCCGAGTGCAGGTCGACCCGGACGTGCTCTACGTCGACAACGGCAACGTGCTCACGTCTGCGGGCAAGGCCGCAGCGATGGACCTGTGCCTGCATCTGGTCCGCCGCGACCACGGCTCGGCGATCGCCAACGTGGTCGCCCGCCGCCTGGTCGTACCGCCCCACCGGGCCGGGGGCCAGGCCCAGTTCGTCACCACACCAGTGCCCGCCCAGGACGGCCATCCCCTGGCCGAGCTGCTCCCCTGGGTGATGCGGCGGCTGGACCAGCCGCTCACCGTGGAGGACCTGGCCCGCCAGGCGAACATGAGCTCGCGCCAGCTGACCCGCCACTTCCGCTCGGTAACCGGCACCACCCCGCTGCAGTGGTTGCTGACGCAGCGAATCCGCCGCGCGCAGGAGCTGCTGGAGACCACCGACGACAGCGTCGACACCATCGCCTCGGCCGCGGGCATGGGCACGGCGACGACACTGCGGCGCCACCTCCACCGCACGATCGGCGTATCGCCAGACGCCTACCGCCGCACGTTCCGGCCGTGAGGCTGCGGTCCTCACCGTGACGGCTCTCGGCCGTCTCAGCAGCCGAAGGGCCACCAGCTCTTTGCGGAAGCGGGAAGTCGTGACCCGACTGGCCTAGCCGATCAGGAACCGCGTCAGAGCGGTGAGCGCTTGGCCCGCGACCCCGCAGCCGCGCTCACGAGGCGCGACGGGGTACCGCACTGTCGCTCGGCCTGTGGCGACAGGTGCGAGGTGCAGACCGGCCGTCCCAAGCGCCGCCTCGGTGTCTTTGTCCGCCACGCAGAAGGAGTAACCACTTCCGGTGTCGAGTTTGCCCGGAGCTGTAGGGTCTCGCCGCGTCCGACATGTCGATCTTTTACGACCTGGGCTTTCCTGGTTGTCTCACGGCCCTGTCACCATGACCAGTCTCAAGTCCGTGGCATTTCCTCGTCCGACACCGGGCAGGTCAGCGGTCGTCCAGCCCATCACCGCTGTTGGCCTATTCCAGGGCGCTCAGGGGCGCACGCGAATGACGGTCTTGCCCTTGCGCCGCTCGGTCGGGTTGAGCGCAGGGACGGCGTCGTCGAGGGTCGCGACGGTTCCGATGTGCGTGCGAAGGCGCCCGTCCCGCACCCGGTCGACGATCTCCACCAGCTGACTCGGAACGGACTCGACGACGAAGTCGACCGCCAAGCCGTCGACAGGGCGAGCCTCAACAGGCCCGACCACCGACACCAGCGTCCCGCCAGGCCGGATGATGCTCGCCGAGCGCCTTTGGATGTCAGCGCCGATGACATCGAAGACCACGTCGACCCCGCCGATGTCGTCGAGATCCCCGGTGGCGAGGTCGAGGAACTCGTTCGTGCCGAAGTCGAGCGCCGCCTGGCGGTCCGCCGCCCGCCCGGTACCGATGACGTAGGCGCCGAACTCCCGGGCGAGCTGCGTCACCACAGACCCGACCGCGCCGGCGGCGCCGTGTACGAGGACGCTCTGCCCCGCCTGAAGACGACCGTGCTGGAACAGGCCTTGCCACGCGGTCAGACCGGAGATCGGCAGGCTCGCACCCACTGTGAAGTCGACGTTCCCCGGCAGCGGCGCAAGGTTGCGTGCCTCCACGGCCGCGTACTCGGCCAGGGTTCCATCGCGGTGCCAGTCCGTGATCCCGAACACCCGCTGTCCCAGCGAGAGTCCCGTCGTGCCGTAGCCGAGGGAGGTGACCACTCCGGCGAACTCGTGGCCGATGATCGCCTGGGCTCGATCGTGACCGGCGCGATCGACCCACGTCGAGGGCCACTCCCACTCCGCGGGGACGAAGCCCGACGCATGGACTTCAACGACGACGTCGTTGATCGCCGGCGTCGGCTCAGGCCGCTCCGCGAGTGTGATCCCGGCTGCTTCCGCGGCCTGATCCGTCGCGACGATTGCCTTCACTGGTACCTCCGTGTATCTCGTGCTCGCCGAGCTCCGGTTGGACTCGACGCGTTTCAGTGGTCCATCCGTCTGTGGTGACGGATCTTGTTGCCGTTCCTGGAGTGGGCTAATCAGCCCACTCCATGGCTTGGGCGCAGAAGTCCGCAGCCAGGGGCTGGGCTTGCAGGTTGGCGTAGGAGTCCGACCCGGCGACTGCGATGTCCCCGGTGCGCAGCTCGGCGGCCAGGTAGGAGAACACGCGGACCTGCCCCTAGGTGACGTCAACGCGCTGCTACCTCCACAGCTACATCGTCGACGGCAAGAAGGACGAGACCAGCACCGGCGAGTCGGCGACACCACACGAACGGCCCAGGACAGCAACACCCACCACGCGCTGGTGTCCGTTCTCATTCATCTTGTCCCGCAAGCATCCTGCTGAGCTGTGCGATGACAACTTCGCTGAGACGAAGTGACCGACAGGGACGCGAGCCGGCACCAAGATCCGGGTTCTCACGGAGGACCGTCTCAACGATCATGTCGGTGCGGACCAGCTCTGACCAGCGGTGTGACACGTTGGCCGAGACCGAGTGCGCCGGATTCTCACCGAAGCTGTCATATTTTCGTGAGCGCTGAGCACTCCCGCGGTCAACTTCCGGTCCGCGGCACAAGCCTGCGTCGGCTCCGGTCCGAAGTGACGAGCCCTGTCGTGCGTGCCCGCGTTCGGACTGACGTGGTGGGTGGTCATCCCGTCCATCCGGTGTGGTGCAGCCAATCCTCGAAGGTCATCAAGTCGGGATGCAGGCGCCGCAGGAGGTTGATGTCCCGGTCCCGGGCGTAGAGATCACGGTCGGCGAAGAACTGGAACATCGCTGCGTAGTCATGGCCGAAGTCGGGGAAGGCGGCGCGCAGGTCGTCGTGCGGCATCGGGCTGTAGGTGGTGGGAGTGCCCGTGACCCGAGCGAAGGTAGCGGCGATCTCGTCGCCGGTGAGGCTGTCGCCGATCACCGCGAGGTCGCGGGTGCCCCAGGACTGCCAGTTGTCGAACATGTGGCAGGCGAACCACGCGATGTCGTCGAGGGCGACGAGCGGGTAGTGGGCGGTACCGAGGGGGAGCCGGAAGGTCAGGCCGCCCCGGCCGACCGGTCGGGGGGTGAGTCGGTCTCGCAGGTTCTCGAAGTACGGCGCCGTGGTCAGTACCGAGACGTGCTCGGTGTACCAGCCGTCGGTCTCCTTGCGGAGCATTTCCTCCGACCGCATCAGGTCGATGTGGGCGGCGACGGCGGCCTTGCTGTCGAAGTGCGGGACGGGGCGGCCGGTCAGGGACACCGCGCTGTCCAACGAGGACCAGATGAAACGCTCCACTCCGGCCCGCTCCGCGGCGGCCAGCAAGTGCAGCCCTTGCCGATACTCACCCACGGCGCTGCCCGTCGCGAAGAAGTCGGTGTTGGCGAACACGCGGTCGGCCGATCCGACCAGGGCGTCGAGGGCAGTCGGGTCGGAGCGGACCAGTCGCACGCGGTCGGGCGCGGTGGCGGCGAGTTCGGTGGCGTGGGCGGACTCCGGGTGGCGGCTGGGGACGGTGATGGTGGCGTCGGTGGTGGCCAACAGGTGCTGGATCACCTGGCTGCCCATGGCTCCGGTGCCGCCGACGACGAGGACGTGGGTCATAGCGTTCCTTCCTGGTGTGTCAGGACGTGTTCGGCCAGCTGGGTGTGGGTGGCAACCCAGACGTCGCCGGACTCACGGATGTGGTCGAGGATCTGGCCGACCATGCCCGCGAGGAGCGGTCGGCCTCCGACGTGGGCGTGGACCGTGAGGTGGAAGACACCCGGGCCGGGTGCGGCGAGCAGTTGATCCAGCAGCGCACGGTGCAGGTCGCGGTAGGCGTACGGGCCGGCCGCAGCGTCGCGGACGTCGGAGTAGTCGCTGTGCATGAGGGAGGCCAGAGGGCCGTGAGCGGTGGACAGGACCTGCGGGAGGTCGTGGTCGCCGTGGTCGCCGGTCCAGCGGTAACCGGCCTCGGCGAGCAACTCGACAGTGTGCTTCGAACCAGTGGCGCGTGGGCTCATCCACCCCGTCGGGCGAACGCCGGTGACTTGGCGAAGGATGTCGGTGCAGCGACGAATATTGGTCCGCTCGGCATCGACATCGAGCAGCGCGGGCACCACGTCCTGGGCCCAGGAGTGTGCGGCGACTTCATGACCCGCCTTGTGCACGGCCCGGACGGTCTCGGGGTGCCGCTCGGCCACCAGTCCATTCACACCGACGGTGGCGGGCAGGTCACCGAGGACGTCGAGCAGCCGCCAGATGCCGGTGGTGACGCCGTAGTCCGCCCAGGAGGTGCTGTGCGTGTCGTCAATGCCGGCCAGCGGCCACGCCGCGGCCATCGGCGCGTAGGCGGGCCAGTGCCCTGGTGACCACAGCTCCAACGCGACTGTGACCAGCGCGACCACCTTCCGCCCGCCCGGCCAGTCGATCTCTGCTCTCATTCGGTTCCCCTGTTCGGTAGCTTCCGCCGTGGACGCTAGTGAGGCGGCAGGTACCTCCAGGTTCCTGGCGGCGGGCTACCGTCGGGGCATGCGTGAGTACTCCGGCAGCGTCTTCCTCGCCGACTGCCCGGCTCGGCTGGCGATCGAGATCATCGCCGACAAGTGGGCGGTGGTCGTGCTGTTCGCGTTGAGCCGGAAACCGTGCAGGCACGGTGAGTTGGTCGGCCTGATCGGCGGAATCTCGCGGAAAGTGCTGACCCAGACGCTGCGGCGGTTGCGGGGGTACGGCCTGGTCGACCGCCACGCCGAGGCCGGGAAGATCGAGTACGTGCTGACAGACTTGGGCCGGACGCTAGTGAAGCCGATCGCCGTGCTGACTGAGTGGGCTCACGAGCACGGCGCGGCCGTGGCGGGATTCCAGGAGTCCACAACGGACTAAGTATATTCGGCCTCTCCCCCAATCCGACAGCAGGAATCTCATCCGCACGGCGCGCATGCCAAACGGATGCCAAAATCACTGAGAATATGCCACGCAGAATGAGAACCTACACGCCTGTAGGGTCTTACTGCCGATGACATACCGATCTTCCCTGAGGTCCGCCGCGGCACCGCGGCGCGTAAGGTCTCGATGCCAACGTCGGCCCAGGACGACACATGTTCCGATGTCTGCCCCGATAACGGACACGGACTGACGTCCCGGGGCCGCCTGGTGCAGTCGCCATGGTATGGGGTTCCAGAAGTCGGCCCACGCATCCAACCTGCGACGACAGGCACGGTCAACGGACACGGCGCGGTATTCGCCACGCTGGTCCGCCTGCTGCCCAAGGCGCTGCGAACGCACCGGCTGGTCACTCCGGAAACGGTCCTGCGCTGGCACCGACGCCTGGTAGCCGCGAAGTGGACCTACCCACACCGCCACGGACAACCACAACTGGGGTTACACAAGGACTCAGGGCGAGCTGCTCAAGCTCGGACACCAGGTCAGTGCCTCCACCATCCGGCGGATCCTGAAACGGGCGCGCATACCTCCCGCGCCGGACCGGCGTACCGACACGACCTGGCGGCAGTTCCTGCGCACGCAGGCCTCGACGAGGCTGGCATGCAATTTCTTCCCTGTCGACTGCGCGCTCACCCTCCAGCGGATCTCCGTGTTCTTCGTGCTGGAAGTCGGCAGCCGCTACGCCCACATCCTCGGCACGACCACCAATCCGGACGGCGGGCGGACCACCCAGCAGATCCGCAACCTCGTGATGGACCTCGGTGACCGAGTCGACGAGTTCAGGTTTCTCATCCGCGACCGGGCTGGCCAGTTCGCGGCCTCATTCGATGCCGTCCTGGCTGACGTGGCCATCAAGACGGTAAAGATCCCACCACGTTGCCCACGGGCGAACTGCTACGCCGAACGCTTCGTACTCACCGCTAGATCCGAACTCACCGACCGCATGCTGATCCTGAGCCAGCGGCATCTGCACACCGTGCTCGCCGAATACGTCCAGCACTACAACGGTCGACGGCCGCACCGGTCCCGCAGGCTTCGACCACCCCGGCCGACCTACCCAGTGGCGAACCTCAACTCCCAGCGGATCAAGCGACAGCGGCTCCTCGGAGGCCTGATCAACGAATACGAACGCGCCGCGTAAAACTACTGGTCAGAGCCGGTGACTGACTTTTGGAACCCCACACGTCAGGTGGAGCTTGACCGCGGGCCAGGCTCGCAGGTCGTTCACCTCGCGGCGCAACACATCCCGTTCGGTGCGGGCCTCATCAACGTCTGCCTGTCGTCTCACACATCACGAGGACAGAACACCAACCCACTGAGGTCGAGCAGCTGCAGACGACGTGAGGTGGCGACGTGTACCAGTGTGGACAGCTCGTGGAAGCCGCGCGCACGGACAGGTCGGGGTGGCAGGTTCGAGCCCCGTGACACTGCGGAGCGTTGTCCGAGCGAATGGTCCACTCGGGCCGTCCCCGACCTGTGGACGGGGACGGTGATCCCGGTTGACGCTACGCCACGATGGCGCGTGCCTCTCACCTCATCCGTGTCGCAAGCACAGGGATCCCCATTGGAATCCCGCGCCGATGGCGGACATGACGTAGGTGTCGCCGCGCCGGACCAGCTGCTGGCTGAAGGACTGGTGCAGTGCGGTGAACACGCCGGCCGACCCGGTGTTGCCGAGTCGGTCGACGGTGATCGGTGCCCGGTGCCCGGGGACACCAAGCTTGTCCATCGTGGCGGTGATGATGTTCAGATTCGCTTGGTGGACAAAGAAGTGGGTGATCTCGCCGACCGGTAGCCCGGCCCGGTCGACCGCGTTGAGAATGCTTTCGGGCAGGCGCCTGGTCGCGGTGTCCCACACGGCCCGGCCGTCCATCTTCAGAAAGTGTTTCCTGTCCGTGACCGTCTGTGCTGTGACGGGGAGCCGGGAACCGCCGGCCGGGATCTGCACGCCGTAGGACAGCTCCGACCCGAAGTCCCAGCCGAGCAGGCCGGCACCGGGGGTCGACGATCTGGTCAGCACGACCGCTGCCGCCGCGTCACCGAAGAACACCCGCGTGGTGCGCTCCTGAGGATCCGTCACCCGTGAGGCACAGTCCGCGGCGATGACCAGGACCACCTCCGCCGCAGCGGTCTGCAACAGGTGCACGCCGAGCAGCATCGCCTGAACGCCGTTGGCGCACGCGGCCTGGGTGATGTCGAGGGTGAGCGCCCGGTGCGCGCCCAACCCGTCCTTGACGATCAACGCGGTGGCGGGCAGCGGTTGGTCGTTGGTATAGGTGGCGACGATGATCACGTCGACGTCCTCGGCGGTCAGCCCGGCCGCGGTCAGCGCGGATCGCGCCGCGGATCCGCACATGTCCGAGGTGGCCTGGTCGGGTGCCAGCCAGCGACGCTCGCGGATGCCTGTCCTGCTGACGATCCACTCGTCTGAGGTGTCCACCATCTCGGCGAGCTGGTGGTTGGTCACGGTCGCAGCGGGCAGGTGCAGCCCGGTACCGGCGACCGTGACGGGCACGGACAGGCCCGAGCCGGCCAGGCGGTCGATCAGCGCGGTCACCGGGCGCTCCCGGCTGCCGTGTTGCGTTCCGGCCTGAGTTGCAGTTCCAGGTCGGTGTAGAAACGGCCAGACCCGCAGGGCAGACCGAGCAGGATGCGGCGGGCCGCTTCACCGGTCAGCGCACCGCCCAGAGCGACACCTGAGGCCAGCTGCGGCCAACTGCTCAGGGTGCGGCCGATCTGTCCGAAGGACGCGGCGAGTTCCGGGCTGATCCGGTCCGCGTCGACCATGGCCAGGATCAGGTTGACCCTGTCCTCGCGGCTCAGCTCCAGCATGTCCACGGACTTCACGTCGCCGAGCAGCCCGTGCAGCAGGGGCCGGTCGGGCTCGTGGTCGAATCTTTCGATGTCGAGCATGCCTCGGTCGTTGCAGTCCATCACGACTGGGATGCCCAGCTCACGCGCGTGTTCCCTGGCCGCGATCTTCACCCACGGCGTGTCGCACTCCTCAACGAGCAGGTCGATCGGCCCGTTGCCGCCGGTGAAGAAGTCCGCGATGTTGTGCTCGGTCAGGCCGTCCCGGTAGATCTCGATGTCCAGGTACGGATCGATCTCGAACATTTGCCGGGCGGAGATCACCGCCTTGTTCACGCCCAGGTGGTGCACGCCCGCGCGCAGCCGGTTGAGGTTGGACAGGCTGAACTCGTCGAAGTCGGCGAGCTTGTACGCGCCGCCGATGCCCTCCAGCGCGAAGGTGACGGCGGCGCTGTTGCCGACCGACAGCCCGATGATCCCGATCGTGTTGCCCAGCAGACGGCGCTGTTCAGGGCGTTCGATCTTGCCGCGGTTGCGGTCGGTGCGTACCAAGCGGAACTCCTCGCGTGGCAGCACGTGCACGAGCCGCTGCGACCACGGGTACCAGGCCCAGGTGCCGTACTCCCACGCGTCGAGCCCGGCCAGTTGGTCGTTCTTCTTGCGCTGGATCTCAATCGGGTCGGTACAGGCCGGTTCACGGCTGCGGACCAGTTCGGTGAGCTGCTCGTCGATCGTGTCGTGGACCTCGCGCACGTCACCGGAGGCCAGCAGCGCGGTCAGCGCGTCGACATCGGACGTCCGGCGGGGCTCGAACAGCACCGGCTGCCACACGCCGCGGTCGGCGCAGTCCGCGTTGGCGAGGCCCACCGGGGCAGGGCGGCCCGACGACAAGTCGGACACCAGCCGCGCGTGGCCCGCGGCGGCGATGGCGGGGAACTCCTCACGAAGCTGGTCGACGAGTTCGGCGTACTGGCCCGCGCCGTCGGCGACGCGGTGGAACATCACCACCACGTCCTCGGTGTACTGCTCGACGTAGGCGCGGGTGCCCGGCATGCTGCGGAAGCCGAACCTTTCATGGAAGCGGTCCTGACCGTCCCTGGTGCCTGAGGTGCCGATCATCGCCTTCGCGCCGAGATGGTGTGCCGCCGCGATCGCCAGCCCGTTCAGGTACAGACCCAGCCCCAGTTTGCGAGCCCGGTGCTCGACAACGAGTCTGCTGTGCTCGAACGCGTCCCCGACCGCGACGCCCTCGGACCGCAGCAGTTCCTCGTATCGCGATGCGCCCAGGTAGGCGCGGGACTGGAAAAGGTCGCCGGTCGCCGGCGTGGACAGCCTGATGTAGCCCAGTGGTGGCCCGTCCGGCTCCCGCCGGGCGATGAAGTGCCAGGCGCCGAAATCCAGGTTCTGGTCGTCGAGGTGTGTGCCGTCGGTACGCGCGAAGGCCGGTCGGCGGCCGTGGTCGAAAAGGATCCGTGCCCTGAGTTCGCGCATCGACTCAAGCAGGGCCGGGTCACCGTTGCGGTCGCACGACGCGAGATAGGCCGTGACGTGCCACTGCGGCGTTCCGACTAATTGCTGTCCGATCTGCTGTGACATCGATTCCCCGGTGCCATAGTGGTTGGTGTCCGTCACGGATCGCCTTTTCTGATGATGCGATCGCTCGCCGGAAGGTTCTCAGGGGTAGCGCGAACCAACCGATCGAGCGACAGGAGGTTCCGGTGGCCTGTTGAAATCACAGTCCGAATCGGGTCGACCGGAAGGGTAGCAGCAGTTGAACCGCACTACCCAAAAAAGGCTGGATGGAGGTTGGTCTTTCACTCGCACGGGCAAGAAAGTGCACCAATTCCCGACTTGATCAACTCTTGGTTGCGTCAATGTCAGGCAGAAGCGATGATGATCACTCGAACGGGTACTCGATCGAATGTGATGCATGCCGCACGAGTTACTGCTCGTCACGGTGATTGCGTCCACAACCAGCGAGGCACGTGATGTGTGGTTGTCCATCACGGTCGCATGTGGACATGACGGACGACACGCGAAGCGAGATGGCAGCGTGTGGGCCGGGTTGTGATCATCCGATGACCTGATGACCATCACTGGTGGTTGCGCCGCTGCAACCGTCGGATCGCTCGACCGTCCGACAAGATCGCCGGTTTACGCCGCTCGCCATTCGGCATGTGGAACGCTCTGTCATCAGTCCTGCCCGTTACTGTTTGGCGTGTCAGGGAGCGACGCTCTGACCTGCGACATGACATTCCCTTTGGGAAACAAGGGGTGCGTGGCCCGTTCAGTGGCTCTCTGGGGTGTGCGGCCAGCCGTCGCTTTCTCGATGATCATGTCAAGGTATGCGTCGACGAAGAACTCCATCAATTTCAGTCCGCATCAAAAACGGTTGGGATGCAATATTCCGCACCGATTTATCGAAATCAGCGAACAACAATCGAGCCAACTCCAGCCGGGACTCGTAGATCACATGATCGGACGTGGGGGCACACCAGTAACTGCCTGAATAGTGCCTCTGTCCGTGGTACCAGCGGAAAGTCCTCCATGGGACCGCTGAGCGAAACACCTCGATGTCGATGTCGGCCTACGCTCGATCATCGTCGACGGTGCCGTCCTCGAAGCGGACAGCGACCAACGCCCACTCGGTGGCGATCTCGTCGCTGGACATCACCGCCCCCTACATCATGTTCGTAGCGTCACCACCATGACACGTGGCCGCGCTGCCGCGACCACTCCAAACGAGCGAAAAGATCACGCCTGTCCAATTCCCGTGGCCCATGAGCCAGACAAGGGCCACCGAAGGTGAGAAAGGGCCATCAGAAATGTGACCCTACAATAAATCCTATTTAGCCGGGTGCGTAGCCCCCCCCGGCATAGTCGTCTCCGCTGTACCTGTAGGGCTGAATTTTGACTACCTGTCCGAAGTCCGGCGCGTCGATCATCATCTCGCCGCCGATGTAGAGCCAGACGTGGTGAATGTACACGCTGGTGCCGTAAAAGACGAGAGCGCCCGGCAGAAGTGGCTGCCCGTCCGACACGCGCGGCCCCTGTCCTGGTCGAGAATCCGGTCAGTAGCCTTGGCCTGCTGATTTGCCGCATTCGATGATCGACGGGCCGTGGCTGCTCGACTGCTGTACCAGGTCTTGCCCCAGGGATTGGTCTGGCCGGCGCTGCTCGCCCGGTCCTCAGCATCCAAGGACACGGAGATACTCACGCTTCGCCACGAGGTCGTGGTGCTGCGCCGCACCAACCCACGCCCGCAGTTCAACTGGGCCGGCCGGGCGGTGCTCACGGCCTTGTCCCGGCTCCTACCGAAATCCCTGGGTGTCTGCCGCATCGTCGCTCCCACCACGTTGCCGCAGCGGCATTGCCCCCTGATGGCCGCGAGGCGGCGCCAACCGAAGCCGCCAGGTCGGCCACCGATCAGTGACGAGATCACCGCACTGATCGCCCGCCTGGCGACGGACAACCGGACCTGGGGCGTCATCCAAGGCGAGCTGCGTCGGCTCGGGCACCGCGTCGCCGGGCCCACGTGCTCGGCGCCACCAACCACCCGACCAGAGCCTGGGGAGCCCAACTGGCCCGCAACCTGACCGCGGATCTTGAAAGCGCCGGACACCGCTTCACCCACCTGATCCGCGACCGAGACGCCAAGTTCACCGCGGCATCCGACGCGGTGTTCGCCTCAATCGGCGTCGACACGGTGCTCACCGCGCCGCAGACGCAGCGGATGAACGCGATCGGCGAGCGGTGGATCTCCTCCGTCCGCCGCGAGTACACCGACCGGATTCTCATCACCGGCCGCAGCCACCTCCACGAAGTGCTCGACGCTTACGTCAAGCACTACAACGCCGGCCGCAGTCACCAAGGTCGGAGCGTTGGCTACGCGCGCCCGATGACGACCCGAAGGTGATCCCATTGCCCACCACGCCAGACCGGATCAAGCACAGGCGACACCTCGGAGGACTACTCAACGAGTACCAACCCGCCGCCTAAAACCCCAGCTCACAGCCAGTGACAGGATTTTCGACCAGGACGGACGCCCGATCTACCCGGACACCATCACCGAGCAGTTCAACAAGCTGGTCGACCGGGCCAAGCTGTCGCTGATCACCCTGCACGACCTGCGGCACAGCTACGCGACCATCGCGCTGCGGTCCGGGGTACACCCGAAGATCGTGAGCAGTCGACTCGGCCACTCCCGGGTCGCCTTCACTCTGGACATGTACTCGGCGGACGTCCCTGATCTCGACAAGCAGGCTGCCGAGGACATCGGTGGTCTATTTCTGCCGAAGCCTGATCACGAGCCCAGAGAGGAGCAGTAGCGGCAGGGTAGCTACCACTTCAGCTACCGACCCGAAGAGACTCCGACATTCCCGGCGTGCCCGAAATAGAGAAGTGGCCCCCGACCATGCAGGTTGGGGGCCACTTCTCGTCAGCGTGGGCGATACAGGGATCGAACCTGTGACCTCTTCGGTGTGAACGAAGCGCTCTCCCGCTGAGCTAATCGCCCGGGTTGTTCGCCGCTCTCGCGGTGATGTCAGTACCTTACAGGATCAACCCCGCAGAAGTGAAACCGGGGGGCTTGGTCACTCCGCGGGCCCGCCACCTGCGAAAACACCGAACACCGCACACGCGTGAACACGCCCAGTGATGTGGATCACTCAGTTGCCGGCCTGTCCGCTGCCGAGCACCTGGGTGGGCTTGTCGGGCAGGGACTTGCCGGGCTCGAGGGAGATCGCGAAGCCCTTGTGGGCGGCGGCAGCAGCCGACCAGTCGATCGTCTCGGGCCCGCTGCCGCCGCTGGCGACGTCGAACCGGCTCAGGGCCACCGGCTTGCCGGTGGGGGCGCTCAGGCCCCAGACGACGTAGCTGGTGTCGGCGGCGTTGGGGGCCAGCCCGGAGGGGACCACGGCGGCACCCTTGTCGCTGCTGAGCAGCACGGCGACCTGCTGCCCCGAGCCGCCGCTGAGCACGGCCCTGCGCATGGACGGGTCGGTGACCACGCCGAGGACCTGGGCCTGCGCCTGCTGCTGCTGGCTCACCTGGTTGAGCTGGTAGCCGAGCACCCCGGCGACCCCGCCGAGCACGAGCACCAGAACGGCGGCAGCGGCGAGCAGCCCCCGGCCGAGGGGGCGGGGACGCCGCGAGTCCAGGTCGGCCACGCCGGGCGGCTGGGTGTCGAGCACGGCGTCGGCCGGGAACGGGAACGCCTCGAAGGCGGCCTGCGGGGTGCGCTCGGCCAGCTGCATGACCCGGTCACGCAACCCGGCGGGCGGCTCCTCCTGGGGTACGGCGGAGCCGAGCAGGGCGCCGAGCTGCTCGGTGGAGCGGACCGTCTCCTGGCACACCGGGCAGGTCGGCAGGTGCAGCCGGGCCGCGTTCTCCTCGTCGGGTTCCAGCGCGTGCAAAGCCCACCCGACCGCCAACTGCTCGTTCGGGCAGTGCCCGTTCTCACTCACCGTGCTCACCACTGCGCCCCCGTCCTGACATCGCCCAGCAGCGAGGACAGCAGGCCCCGCAGTCGCCGGATCCCGGCGAAGGTCCGCGACTTGACCGTGCCCAGCGGCAGACCGGTCAGCGCGGACACCTCGCACTGGGTGTACCCGCCGAAGTAGGCGAGCGCGATCACTTCACGTTGCTCCTCGGGCAGCCGGCCGAGCGCCTCGCGCACCTGGCCGCCGACCACCCCGTCCAGCGCCTTCTCGTCGGCCCCTGGCCCCGCGGGCACCACGTGGTCGGTGACCTCCCCGTCACCGGGCACAGCGCGCTTGCGGTGCACGCTCTCCCTGCGCACGGCGTCCACCGCGCGGTGGTGCACCAGCGTGAGCAGCCAGCTGGCGAAACCACCGCGCTGCGGGTCGTAGCGGGAGGGGTCGCGCCACAGCGCGAGGAACGCCTCCTGGACCACGTCCTCGGCGAGGTCGGGGTCCACGCACACGCGCCTGGCCAGTGAATAGGCCTGGCGGCAGTACCGGTCGTAGATCGTGCCGAAGGCCCTGCGATCCCCGCCGCTGACCCGTCCGACCAGCTCGGCATCCGAGGGCGGGTCGACGAGGGACGCCCCGTCCTGGCCGCTGCCGGACGATGGTCGGCGGGAGGGCGGGACGGGCGTGTCAGCCACCACGGAAATCCTCACGTCCAACATTCGCGCAACATGCGGTACCGGGTTCAGGTTAAACCCAGCAAGATGGGGAGCGTCGGAGAGAGGGCCTCACACAGCGGAGTCGACCGGTCACCCTGGGAGAGCTTCCTGGCCCGGACGGGTGAAGTAGGTCGTCTCTACGAGCGGTGTCCCTCACTTCGGCGTCACAACAGAGGAGCTCGGTCGTTTCCTTGGCCGGGAAGGGAGCAGAAGGGTAACGACGATGCGCAACGACCATGTGACGCTCCGCTCGACGGCGGTGTTCGACCTGCTCGCCCCGCGAACCCCAGCGGTCCCGGTGCAGGTCGAGCTGCGCTATGACACCAGGGACCCCTATGCCGTGGTGGCCGCGTTCCGCACCGGCCGCGCCGGCTGGGTCGAGTGGTGCTTCGCCAGAGACCTGCTGGCCGACGGCCTGATCGCCGAGGCCGGTGACGGCGATGTCCGCATCCACCCCGCCACCGACGACCCCGAGGTCGTGGCGGTCGAGCTGAACTCACCCTCGGGTCACGCCACCTTCGAGGCCTCCGCCGAGGAACTGGCCGACTTCCTGGACCGCACCTACGACGTGGTCGTGCCCGGCAACGAGCACCTCTGGGTCAACGTGGACCAGGCGCTCACCCACTTGATCTCCAACGACCTGACCTGAGCCCACCAACCTCCTCACCAGGGACGATGTCGTTTCCGACCCCCCGATTTGATCCAGGAGGAGGCGTTCGGATAAAGTTCTCCTCGCACCACGGAGAACGGGTTCCACCGGAAAGCCTCGGCGGACACGGTGACCCCCGATCCGGGGAGCGTGCGGACGTAGCGCAGTTGGTAGCGCATCACCTTGCCAAGGTGAGGGTCGCGAGTTCGAGTCTCGTCGTCCGCTCGGCAACGGCCTTCGACATTCAGGTCGGTGTCCCAGGCTGCGCAAGCAGTCGGGCAGCTGGCGGAGTGGCCGAGTGGTTTAGGCAAGGGCCTGCAAAGCCCTGTACACGGGTTCGATTCCCGTCTCCGCCTCGGGCGATTAGCTCAGTGGGAGAGCACTACCTTGACACGGTAGGGGTCACTGGTTCAATCCCAGTATCGCCCACCAGATTTTTTGGTGGCACCAAAGGCTCGGTTCTGGATTCAGAACCGAGCCTTTGTGCGTCTCCGGTCACGCGGTAGCATCACGACTACCTCCGCCAGAGTGATGTCCCGGAGGTGTACCCATGATTCGGTTCCCAGCTCTGCTGGGCTGCCTTGCGGTGGTCCTCGGCTGCCTGACGGCGCCGGCGGCACAGGCCGCGGCGCCCACGGTGACGGTGAACCCGGCGGGCAGCGGCCACGTCGGCCAGGGATTCGCCGGTTTCAGTTACGAGAAGGACCGGGTCGGTGCGGGCATGTTCGACGCGGCGGACGCCGACCTCGTGCGGCTGTTCCGGCTGTTGGGGCCCAGCGTG
Organism: Kutzneria viridogrisea DSM 43870; assembly: GCF_000525635.1. Lineage (NCBI taxonomy): Bacteria > Bacillati > Actinomycetota > Actinomycetes > Pseudonocardiales > Pseudonocardiaceae > Kutzneria > Kutzneria viridogrisea. The sequence goes on along the minus strand of NZ_CP007155.1, from coordinate 2,521,077 downwards.
CTGCGGATCGGCGGCAACCTGGTCGACATCGTGAACTGGAACCCGAAGGGCGCGGGCGGCTCGGCCACCGAGGTGGCCCGCCCCGACGTGGTCAGGCTGGCGGCCTTCCTGAGGGCCACCGGCTGGCAGGTGATCTACGGCATCAACCTGAAGACCAACACCCCGGCCAACGCCGCCGACGAGGCGCAGTTCGCGGCGCGCACCCTGGGCAGCTCGCTGCTCGCGTTCGAGATCGGCAACGAGCCGAACTTCTACCGCACCGAGCAGACCTACGAACAGTCCTATGAGGACTACGTGGGCGCGATCCGCGCCAAGGTGCCCGGGGCGCGGTTCGACGGGCCCGGCGTGACCAACGGCCACAGCGCCTGGCTGGCCCCGTTCACGGCCAAGGAGAAGGACAACGGCCTGGCCGTGCTGACGATGCACAGCTACATCGGTGACCAGACCACCGGGACCATCCCCGGCATGTTGGCCTCCAACGGCTCGGGCGTGTTCAGCAAGGACCAGGAGGCGTTGCGCGATGCCAAGGCCGCCGGCCACATCCCGCAGTGGCGGATGAGCGAGGCCAACTCGTACTACCACGGCGGCACCGCGGGCGTGAGCAACGTGCAGGCGGCCGCGCTGTGGACCCTGGACTTCATGCGGGGCATCGCCGCGCGCGACGGGGACGGGGTCAACTTCCACGGCGGCACCTCGACCCAGTTCCCGCTGAACTACTCCCCCATCGTCTACTCGGGACTGACCCCGACCGGGGTCCAGGGCGTCTACTACGGCGAACTGCTGTGGCGGCTCGCCGGGACCGGTGCGCTGCACGCCGCGACGGTCAGCGGGGCCGCCGACCTGACCGCGTGGGGCATCGGCAACAACCTCGTGCTGAACAACAAGGGCACGTCCGCGCAGACGCTGACGGTCACCCTGTCCTCGCGCGCCGCCACTGCCGCCGAGTACGTGCTGACCGCCCCGGCGCTGAACTCCACTGCCATCACCATCGCCGGGTCCGGTGTGGACCAGCACGGTTCCTTCCACCCCACGCCGAACTCGTTGCGCGTGCACGGGAAGACCCTGTCCGTCACCGTACCCGCGGGCAGCGCGACGCTGCTCGTCACGAGCTGAGGTCGTGCCCGCCCGGCGGTCCAGCCGGGCGGGCACCACGGTTCGCGCACCGGGCGAAGGCGGTCCAGCGGGGCGACGAGCCAGGGACCGCGATGCCGTGCGAGAGGTGCTGGCAGACGAGCAGCACCAGGGCGGCCACGACCTGGCCGGCAGGTGGGTCAGCGCTGGTGACGCAGCAGCACGACGCGCTCGTCGAAGGTCCGGGTCTCGACCAGCCGCAGGTCCAAGCGCTGCCCGGCCCTGGCGAACACGGGCTTGCCGCCGCCGAGCAGCACGGGGTGCACGAACACGCAGTACTCGTCGATCAGGCCCTGCTCGGTCAGCGCGGAGGCGAGGGCGGAACCGCCGAACAGCACGAGGTTGTTGCCGGGCTGGGCCTTGAGCTCGGCGAGCTCCGCGGGACCGGTGAGCACCCGCGTGTTCCAGTCGGCCTTCTCCAGGGTGCGTGAGACCACGATCTTGGGCGTCTCGCGCCAGATCGGGGCGAACTTCACGTCGTGCGGGTCGGTGGACAGCTCCTCGGCCCTTGGCCAGTAGCCGGACATCATCTCCCACACCACGCGCCCGTACAGGAAGGCGTCGGCGAACTCGGTCAGCTCGTGGGAGTAGGCGGACAGCTCCGGGCCCATCAGCGGCCAGTCGAACTCACCGTTGGGGCCCTCGATGAACCCGTCGAGGGACTGGTGCACGAAGTGAACGATCTTGCTGCCCATGGCGAGCCTCTTTCCTGAGTCGTTACCACTACCGACCGCCCGTTCCCGCGGAACTCATCGGACAGGCCGCTGTGATGGCGGTCACTGACAGGACAGTCACGGCAACCACACCCATCCGCCGTGCGCCCCAGGCTGCGTGCGGGGAGAATCCGCACAGGTGCACGAACAGTATGGGGGACACCATGAGAAAGCGGCTCATCGCCGTGCTGGCACTGGCGCTGGCGGCCGTGCTGAGCCCGGTGGCGGCTGCGGCCCCGGCCGGCTTCGACCGAGAGCTGCGGGCGCGCATCGCCCAGGCGCAGGCGTACGCGGACAGCAGGCCCGGGGAGACGGGCATCGTGCTGCGCGACCGGTGGACCGGGGCGGTGTACCGCAGCGGGGCCGCGGGCACGCTCATCTGGGCCTGTTCGACGCCGAAGCTGGCGATGGTGGTGGACTTGTTGCTGCGCAACGACTCCGGCGCGATCACGCTGACCGCCGAGGACCGCGAGCTGATGCACAGGATGCTCAACTCCAGTGACGACGCGGCGGCCACCACCATGTGGAACAGGTACGGCGGGGAGGCGGAGTACGCCAAGCGCTTCCCCTCCTACGGCATGACCGACATGCGGTTCACCGACAAGCACCCGCACCACTGGGGCTGGATCCTCACCACGGCCAACGACCTCGACCGGCTGGTCAACTACGTGCTGACCAGGTTGCCGAGGCAGCACCGCGACTACATCGTCGGGGAGATGCGCGCGGTGGACCCCAACCAGCAGTGGGGTGTCTGGGGCGCGGGCGAGGCGGCGCGGCCGGGCAACAAGGACGGCTGGTCCGACGACAACGACGACGGGTCGTGGATCATGAACTCGGTGGGCTTCGTGGGTCCCGGTGAGCGCTTCACCCTGGCGCTGATGAACAACACCAAGGTGGTCCAGGACGGCTACGAGGTGGGCAAGGAGACGACGACCCGGATCAGCGAGATCCTCTTCAGGGGCTACTTCGGCTGAGCGCCCGTATCCTCCCGCCATGCAACTGCGGGACGAGTTCGTGCAGACGGTGCTGGGCCTGGTCCGCGTGCGAGTCGGCGGATCCGGCCCAGCCATGGTGTTCTGGCCGAGCCTGCTGATGGACGGCTCGATGTGGGCCGCGCAGGCCGAGCACTTCGGCACCGCGCACACCGTGCTGCTGGTGGACCCGCCCGGCCACGGGGCGAGCGCCCCGCTGACGGCCCCGTTCGACTTCGAGCAGTGCGCGCAGACCATCGTGCAGGTGCTGGACCGGTTCGGCCTGGACGCGGTGGACTACGTGGGCAACTCCTGGGGCGGCATGATCGGCGGCACCGTGGCGGCGCGGTACCCGGACCGGATCCGCAGCGCGGTGCTGATGAACTGCACGGCCTCACCGGCGGGTCTCCGGCAGAAGGTCGAGTTCACGGTGCTGACCCAGCTGGCACGGCTGCGCGGCGGGATCCGCCCACCGCTGCGCAAGCCCGCGGTCGACGCGTTCGTCGGGCCGACGACCAGGCGTGAACGGCCCGAGGTGGTGGCCAAGATCGAGGCGGCGCTGGCACGGGTGGACGTGTCGGCGGCGCGGTGGGCGGTGGCCAGCGTGGTGCCACGCCGTCCCGACCAACTCGCCCTGCTCGGCGCCGTGCGCTCGCCGGTGCTCGTCGTGGCGGGCAGACAGGACGCGACCTTCCCCGTGGCCGAGACCCGGCTGATGGCCGAGGCGATCCCCGGGGCGCGGTTCGTGGTGCTGGAGCGGGCCGCGCACCTGGCTGCACTGGAAGCCCCGGCCGAGGTCAATGCCCTGATCGAGGAGTTCTTGTCACGGTGACGCCCACCCACACGGTGCGACTTGTGCTCCGTGACAGGCAATCCGGTGCACCTGCTGCGCGAACACGAGCCAGTCCGGGATCCTGCTGCTACGGTCCCGAACGGTGTGGGTGAACCGATCGACACGGGTGCTGGTGGCTTTCGCCTTGGTGCTGGCCAGTTCCGCGCTCGCGGCGGGTGCGGCCGACAGGGCGGAGGCCAGGGCCGCGGGCCTGGTGGCGCGCATGACCCTGGACGAGAAGCTGGGATTCGTCGGCGGCTCGGCGGATCCGCGCAAGCTGGGTGGGGCGGGCTACGTGCCGGGTGTGCCCAGGCTGGGCATCCCGGAGCTGCGGCTGACCGACGGGCCCGCGGGCGTGCGGGTGGCGGCGCACGCCACGGCCATGCCCGCGCCGATCGCACTGGCCTCGGCCTTCGACCCGGGGCTGGCCCGCGCCTACGGGGCCGTGCTGGGCAGGGACGGGCGCGCACTGGGCCAGGACGTGCTGCTCTCGCCGATGGTCAACACGATCCGCGTGCCGGTGGCGGGCCGCAACTTCGAGACCTTCAGCGAGGACCCGCTGGTGTCGGCGCGCACGGTGGCCGCGGAGGTCGCCGGGGTGCAGTCCCAGGGCCTGATGGCCACGGTCAAGCACTTCGCGGAGTACAACCAGGAGACCGACCGGGACACCGTGGACGTCTCGGTGGACGACCGCACGGTGCACGAGATCGAGTTACCAGGCTTCCGGGCGGCGGTGGACGCGGGCGCGGCCTCGGTGATGTGCGCGTACAACAAGGTGAACACGGTCTACGCCTGCGCCAACGAGGAGCTGCTGCACGGGATCCTGCGCGAGGAACTGGGTTTCCGGGGCTGGGTCATGTCGGACTGGTACGGGACCCACTCCACCGACTCGATCAGCAAGGGGCTCGACCAGGAGATGCCCAACGGGTTGTACCTGGGCACGGCGCTGCGCAGGGCCGTGCTGGACGGGACCATCCCGGAGTCCACTGTGGACGCTTCTGTGCGGCGAATCCTCACGCAGATGTGCAGGTTCGGGCTGCTGGACCGCACCCCGCCACCCCGCCCGGAGCGCGACGCGGCCGGTGGCGCGCGGGCCGCGCTGGCCGTCGCCGAGCAGGGCGCGGTGTTGCTGCGCAACGAATCCGGGGCGCTGCCGCTGAGTGACGCCCCCGGCCAGCGCATCGCCGTGATCGGTCCGACCGCGCGGGTGCCGAAGATCGGTGGCGGCGGCAGCTCGCACGTCGTGCCGGACCACGCGGACGCGCCGCTGGACACGATCCGCGCGCGGGCCGGTCAGGACAGCACGGTGAGCTACGCCCCCGGCGGCACACTGGACGGTCTGCCGATCCCGCCGGCGAGCTTCGACCCGCCACTGCCGGTGGACGCGGACGGCGTGGTCTCGGTGCCGCAGGGGCAGACAGCCGTCTACAACGGGGACCTGCTCGTACCCGGCAGTGGCGAGTACCTGGTGTCGCTGAGCGCGAGCGGCAGCGGCTACGGCGTGCTCGAAGTGGACGGTCAGACCGCCTATGCAGGCGGCAACCTCGGGCTGGCCGAGCTGTCGCTGCACTTGGACGCGGGGCGGCACAAGGTGGCCCTGTCCCGACTGGCCGGGCTGGGCATCGGGGTGCTGAAGCTGACGCCGCAGTGGGTCACCGCGCAGCGGCAGCGCGAGTACCTCGCCCCCGCGGTGGACACGGCCAGGCAGGCGGGCACCGCGATCGTGTTCGCCTACGACGACAGCGCGGAGGGCACCGACCGGCACTCGGTCTCGCTGCCCGGCTACCAGGACGAGCTGATCACCGAGGTGGCGCGGGTCAACCCGAACACCGTGGTGGTGCTGAACACCGGTTCCGCGGTGGCCATGCCCTGGCTGAACGGGGTCAGGGCGGTGCTGGACATGTGGTACCCCGGGCAGGAGGGCGCCGCCGCAACCACGGCGCTGCTCTACGGGGACGCGAGCCCCTCCGGCAGGCTCACCCAGACCTTCCCGACCTCCCTGGCGGCGACGCCCTTCGGCGGCCACCCGGAGCGGTTCCCCGGGGTGGCCAAGCGGGCCGAGTACTCCGAGGGCATCTTCACTGGCTACCGCTGGTATGACGCGAACCGGGTGCGGCCGCTGTTCCCCTTCGGCTACGGCCTCACCTACACCAGCTTCGCCTACAGCGATCCGCGCGCGAAGTGGCGTGACGGCGGGCTCGACGTGGAGTTCACCCTGCGCAACACGGGCACACGTCCCGGGCGGGAGGTCGCGCAGGTCTACCTCGGGCCGAGCCCGGACGTGGCCGTACCGCAGGCGGTTCGCGCGCTCGCCGGGTACCAGGGGGTTTTCTTGCGACCTGAGGAAAGTCGGCGCGTCAAGATCCACGTGGACGCCCAGCAGTTGAGGTACTGGACCGGCACCGGGTGGGCGCTGGGCACGGGCACCCGTACGGTGTCGATCGGCGCCTCCTCGGCCGACCTGCCGCTGAGCACGGCGGTGACCGTCAGGTAGTGCTGTCCCCAGCGGCCGCGGCGCGCCGGTGTCGGTTGCGCCGGTGGTGGCCACGACCACCGATAACCTGAGCGCGGACTCGACATGGCTCAGGATGTCGAGTCCCCACTCAGGTCGTCAATGGCGAGGTGACGCGTGACCGATCAGGCCAAGCCGCTGCGCGCCGACGCACGCCGCAACCGGGCGAAGGTGCTGGCCGCCGCCGAGCAGGTGTTCGCCGAGTTCGGTGCCTCGGTCTCCACCGAGCAGGTCGCGGCCCGCGCGGGCGTGGCGATCGGCACCGTGTTCCGGCACTTCCCCACCAAGCAGGAACTGCTGCGCGCCCTGCTCAGGGAGTTGCTGGCGCGGCGGACCGAGGAGCTCACCACGCTGCTGGCCGAGGGCGACCCGGCCACCGCCCTGTTCGAGTTCTTCACCCGGCTGGTGGCGGAGGCCGCGGCGAACAAGGCCGTGGTGGACCTGCTGGCCGAGGCCGGGATGGACGTGCAGGTCGCCGAGCAGGTGCGGAGCTTCCAGCACGCGCTGGCGCAACTGCTCGACCGGGCCAAGTTGGCCGGGGCGGTGCGCGCCGACGTTCGGCTCGACGAGGTGCTGGCCCTGCTTGGCGCGATCAGCCAGGGCGCCCTGCTCGGCAGCTGGGACCGCGACCTGCAGACCCGCACCCTGGCGATCGTCTTCACCGGCCTGCTGCCCGGAGGCTGAGCTGGCTCCCCGTCCGCACCGCCAGCCTCTCGCCGCGTGAAGGCGGGGCGGCACGGCGAGGATTGCTGGACCCGGCACCAGGAGGAAGCGATGGCGGCTCAGGACGCGGCGGAGCCCACGGAGTTCACGCCACGGATCGGCAAGACCGCTCGGCGCGTGCTGGCCCTCAACGGCTACACGCGGTACGAGCAGCTGACGAGGGTGTCATCGGCGGAGCTGCTGAAGATCCACGGCGTGGGTCCCAAGGCGATCCGGATCCTCGGCGAGGAACTGGCCGCGAGGGGGCTTGCCTTCCCCGCGCTGTGATTAGGCGGCCAGCGCACGACGGCCGCGCAGCCATGCGTCGGGCACCACGCGGCGCCGCTCGGTGACCACGATGGTGGCGATCACGCCCGCCGCGAGCCAGGCGAGCAGCTCGGCTATGCCCGGCACGAGGCCATCGGCCCCGGTGACGATCGCCCGCAGCGCAACGACCGCGCCGTGCGTGGGCAGGAACGGGGCCACCGACTGGAAGAACCCGGGCACGGTGGACACGATCCCGGTCGCCGCGGCGAGCACCAGCACGGCGATCGCCACGAACCGGCCGGGCTGCCGGAAGATCGCCACCAGTGCCCGGTTGACCGCGGTGAAGGCGAAGGCCGCCAGCAGGGTCACGCCGAGCACCGCCAGCCAGGCGGCGAGCCCCAGGCCGAACGCGGGCGCGAGCACCAGGCTGAGCAGCAGTGCGGTCAGCGCGGCGATGCCGGTGCCGGGCAGGGCCGAGCCCACGATGATCCGCCAGGTCGGACGGCGTGAGGTGAGCACGCTCGGCGGCACCGCGCGGATCACCACGTAGGTGGCCAGCGCCCCGGTCCACAGCGCCAGCACCAGGAAGAACACGGCGGCACCCGGCCCGCTCAGCCCTCCACCGTCCACTTCGGACCTCAGAGGGCTGGCCGCCACCTGCTTGAGGTGCTGGCGGTCCCGCTCGCTGTAGTTGGGCACCTGGTCGCGCCCGGCGTTCAGACCCGAGGCGAGCTCCTTGCTGCCCGAGTCGAGCTTGCCCGCCCCGTTGGCGGCCTGCTCCGCGGCCTCGGCCAGCTGCCGCGCCCCGCTGTCGGCCTGCCGGATGCCCGAGTCCAGCTGCCGCGCCCCGTCCGCGGCCGTGGCGATGCCGCCTGCCAGCTCCGCGGCCTTGGCGGCCAGCGCGGCGTTGCCCTGGGCCACCTGCCCGGCTCCCGAGGCCAGGTCGCTGACTGATTTTTTGGTCAGCACGGCCGCGTCCCGGATCTCCGCCCGCTTGCCGTCGATCACGGCGGCCTCCGCGCTGAACCTGTCGGCCGCCGCGGACAGCTGCGCGCAGAACCGCGGGTCGCCGCCCTGGTCCGCGCAGCGGTCGGCCAGGTCCCGGAAGCGCTGCGCGGCCTGGGTCGCCGAGGGCAGTGCGTCGATCACGGCGATCACCTGGTCGGCGATGGGCACGATCTTGTCGGCCAGTTGACGGTTGCCCGCAGCGACCTGGGCCGCGCCGTCCGCGAGCTGCTTGGTGAGCGCGGGCAGCTGCGCGGTCTGCTGTTCGGCGCTGGTCAGGCCCGCCGACAGCTGGCCGGAGCCCTCGGTGAGCTTGCCGGTACCCGAGGCCAGTTCCCCCGCTCCGCTGGACAGCTTGCCCAGGCCGACCACGAGCTGGCCGGTGCCCTCGCTGAGCTGACTCGCCCCGTCGGCCGCCTTGCCGAGCTGGCCGTGCACGGTGGTGAAGCCGAGGTAGATGTTGTCCAGGTAGGTCTGCACGACCTGCTGGTTGAGCGCGCCCAGCGTGGCGTTGGCGATCTGCTTGCTGGCAACGGGATCGACCAGTCCCCCGCTCTTGGAGGTCTCGACCCGCAGCGTGGCCTGCTCGGCCTCCAGCGGCTTGCCCCCGGTGGAGGTGGCCTGCTTGGAGAAGGTCTTCGGAATGGTGACCACCGCCGAGTACCGGCCCCCGGACAGGCCCGAGCCCGCGTCGGCGGAGTCGGTGAGCACCCAGTCGTAGCCGGAGTCCTTGCTGTGCACCAGGTTCCCGGCCAGCTGGCGGCCAAGCGGCACGATCTGACCGTTCACCGTGACCGGCTCGTCGTTGTTGACCACGGCGGCCCGCGCGGTGGCGTGGTTGTCCTCCGGGGACCAGAACGCCCAGGTGAGCAGGCCCGCCACCAGGACGGGCACGGTGATGATGCCGACCAGGGTGCGCCAGGTGATCGGGCCGGAGGTGGTCGCCCGGTCGGAGTTGGTGAACAAGGAGAACATCAGGCGACCTCGACAGTCTGCGCGGACAGGGCCAGCGTGGTGATCCCGGCCGGTGGCACGAGATCGCGCACCAACTCGGGGCTCTGGCAGGTGAAGACGATCCCGGCCGGTCCACCGGCCAGTGCGGCGATCAGCTCGCGCAGCGCACCGCGCTGGTCCGCGCTGACCACCACGTCGAGGTCGTCCAACAGGAGCAGGCGGATCCCGTCGCGCAGCGCGTGCGCGGCCTCGCCCGCGGGGTCGGCGCTCTCCCGGCAGTCGATCAGCGCGACGCGGGTGCGCACGGCGTGCGCGTGCTGCGGTACCACCCGGCCGCACACCTTGAGATCGCCCTCCACCCGGCTGACCCGGCCGCCCAGGGCGTACAGCAGGGTGGACTTGCCCGCGGCCGCCGGGCCGTGGACCGCCAGCGCCGCACCGGGTTCCAGGTGCAGCTCGACCCCGGCGAACACCGCGCGGTCACGATCGTCGGCCACGCGCAGGTCACGCGCGCTGACCAGTTCCGGCGAGCCGGGCGCGGGCCAGTCGGCCAGGCGCAGTTCGTGCACCAGGCCGTCCCCCTCGGCGTCGAACACCGGCAGCTTGCGGTCCAGCCGGGTGGGCAGGCCCCAGGCCCGGTGGCCCAACAGCGCCAACACCGCTGGTACCAACGTCATCCGCACCAGGAAGGCATCCACGGACACGCCGACGGCCAGGCTGAACGCGATCGGTTTGATGGTGGCGCTGCCCTCGGGCACGAAGGCGGCGAACACCGCGAACATGATCAGTGCGGCGGCCACCACCACCCGCGAGGCCGAGACGAATCCGGACTCGATGGCCCGCGCGGGATCACCGCCGTGCACGTAGTCCTCGCGGATGCGGGACACCAGGAAGACCTCGTAGTCCATCGCGAGTCCGAAGAGGACACCCATCAGGATGATCGGCAGGAAGCTGATCACGCTGCCCTCGTGCTGCACGTTCAGCACGTCCGCCAGGTGTCCCTGTACGAACACGAAGGAGGTCGCGCCGAAGGCGGCCCCGCAGGACAGCAGGTAGCCGAGGGTGGCCTTGACCGGCACCCAGATCGAGCGGAACACCATGGCCAGCAACACAAGTGAGAGCCCGACCACCAGCGCGCCGAAGGGCAGCAACGAGCCGCCGAGCTGGCTGGACACGTCGATGGCCACGGCGGTGATACCGGTGACCGCGGTGGCCACGCCGTAGTTGTCCTGGAACTGCCCACGCATCCCGCGCAGGGCGGACACCAGCTGCTCGGTCTGCGGTGAGTCCGGGGCCGTCGAGGGCACCACCTGGATGATCCCGGTGTCCCCCTTGGGGTTCGGCGTGGCCAGCGGCACCGAGGCCACCCCGGGCAGGCGCCGGATGTCCTCGGCGATCTTGTTGGTGACGCCGATCGGATCGGTACTGGAGATGATGTCCGCGGTGACGATCAGCGGCCCGTTGTAGCCGGGACCGAAGTGCTCCGCGATGACCTGGTAGGTGTCCCGCGCCGGGCTGCCCTCGGCCTCGGAGGCGTTGTCCGGCAGGGCGAGGCGCAGGTCGAACGCGGGCAGTGCGCACACCGCGAGGCCCAGTACCACGACCAGCACGGTCACCAGCGGGTACCGCGTGGCCAGCCGGACCCAGCGCAGGGCGAGCCGGGCGCGTGGCTTGCGCCGTGCCCTGCGCTGGGCCCTGCGTGGGCGCTGTGCCTTGGGGCGCAGGCGTTCCCCGGCGAAGCCGAGCAGGGCGGGGATGAGCGTGACGGCGATCAGCACGGCGATGGCCACGCCCAGTGCGGCGGCCACGCCCATGGTGGTGAGGAACGGGATGCCCGCCACGGCCAGTCCGAGCAGGGCGATGACCACCGTCAGCCCGGCGAAGATCACCGCCGAGCCCGCCGTCGCGGTGGCGCGGGCCACCGACTCCTCGACGTCCAGGCCCTCGGCGAGTTGGTCGCGGTGCCGGGACAGGATGAACAGGGCGTAGTCGATGCCCACGGCCAGCCCGAGCATCACCGCCAGCATCGGCGCGGTGGAGGAGATCGGCGTGACCAGCGTGGTGAAGAAGATCAGCGCCACCGAGACGCCGACACCGAGGATCGCCGTGAGCAACGGCATCACCGCCGCGATCAGCGAGCGGAACACCAGCAGCAGCACCAGCATCGCGATCAGCACACCGAGGCCCTCGGTGGCGCTGAGCTTGGGCACCGGGTTGGCGTAGACCGCGCCGCCCACGTGCACCTGCGCGCCACCGCCGACCGCCGTGCCGAGGTCGTGCCCGATGCGGGCGACCTCGTCCTTGGTGGCCTGCCTGGCCTCGGCCAGCTGCACGTCGAAGGGCACCGCGATCAGCGCGGCCCTGCCGTCCGCGGACACCGCGCCGTGCACGTCCTGGCCGAACGGGTCGATGGCCATGGCGACCTGGTTGACCTGCTTGAGCTTGGCCACGGCGTCAGCCACGGCCGCCCTGGTGCGCGGGCTGTCCACCCGCTGCCCGTCCGGCATGACCAGCACCACCTGTGCCGAGGTGCCGCTGACCTGTGGGAAGACGTGCTTGAGGTGGTCGAGGGCCTCCTGGGACTGCGAACCCGGGATGGCGAATGCGTCGTCGGTGCCCTGGTTGAACAGCAGCGCGCCGGTTCCGGTCAGCGCGAGCAGGACCAGCCACAGGGCCAGCACGAGGCCCCGCGCGCGCACCGCGGCGCGGCCGAGGCGGTACAGGAAGGAGGACAAGGTGGGCTCCCGACGGCTGCTGACCTGGTTCGATACACAATGTATCTTCATACGCGGCGCATCCGATACATACCGTATTTCAGAACACACCGCATCCGATGCACCGTGTACGCTCGTTCGAGTGGTCAACAGTGGTGAGCGGGTGACCAGGCGCCGCGTGGACACCCGGCAGCGGCTGATCGCGGCCGCGCACGAGGTGTTCCTGGAACGCGGGATCCGCGACTCCCCGATCGAACTGGTCTGCGAGCGGGCCGGGTTCACCCGGGGCGCCTTCTACTCCAACTTCGCCACCAAGGAAGACCTGTTCCTCGCGCTGTTCGAGCAGCAGAACGAGATCAGGGCCCAGCGGCTGCGCGGCATCCTGGCCGAGGTCGCCGCCAGCGGAGTGGTCTCCGACATGAGTTCCGTGCAGGCACTGGTCGTCCAGGTCGGCAAGCTGTTCATGACCCCGTTGGCCGAGGACCGCGACTGGTACCTGCTGTGCAGCGAGTTCCGCTCGCAGGCCCTGCGCCAGCCCGAACTGCGCGGCCACCTCGCCCGCGCGCAGGCCGAGTTCGACCAGCGCCTGGGTCAGGCACTGGTGGAATCCTTGGCACAACTGGGTTTGCGCTTCGTCATCGCCCCCGCCGACGCTGTGCACGTGATGGTCGGCATGTACGAGATGGCCATGCAACGCTCCCTGCTGGAGGAGCAGGCCAGCTCCGCTGTGGAAAGCTACGTCACCGACCTGATCCCCCGGCTGATGTCCGCGCTGGTGGAGCTGCCCCAGGGTTAGGCGCGTTCCGGAAACTCGTGCCCGGCTTCGCGATGAGTTCGGTCCGGCTACCCGGTCTATCCCGGGAACAGCCGAACACCAGCGACCGCGGAGGAACCATGAGGATCAAGACGCACATGGCAGTGAGCATCGACGGCTACATCACCACCCCGGAAGGCTGGCCGGTGCAGCTGTCGATGCCAACCTTCGCCGGGCGCACCTCGCACGGACTGCCGGAGTTCCTGGCCAGCTGCCGGGGCGCGGTGATGGGCCGGACGACCTTCCTGCCCGCACTGGACGCGCCCGAGTGGCCCTGGCCGGGGCTACGCGTGTTCGTGCTGACCTCCAGCCCACTGCCCGAGGGCACTCCCGAGGACGTGGTCACCGCGGCCGATCCGGCTCAGCTGCTCAAGCTGATGGCGGAAGCCGACCTCGGCGGCGACGTCCACCTGGTCGGCGGCCAGCAGACCCTGGAAGCCTTCCTGGCCATCGGCGCGGTATCCCAGTTGGGGGTACTCACGGTGCCGCGACTCGTCGGCAGCGGGGTGCGGATGACGGCGGAGGGCAGCGCGTTCCGCCGGTTCGAGTTCCAGTCCTCGCGGACGTTCCCGGACGGCTGCACCGAGCAGATCTACACTCCCGCAGCCAGCTCCTGACCTGTACCGGGCGGTGCCGTCACACAGCGCCGTGCTGTGGAGTGCCATCTAGCGGGTGAGCCTGGCCAGCCAGTTCGGGTCGGCGATGTCCACCGGCACGGTGCTCATCACCACGGTGGGCGTGCCCTTGAAGAACGTGGCGTCCCGGGCCCGGTCCGTCACCGAACGGATCTTCGCCGCGTACGTGCCGCCGTGCACCTCGGCCGCGAACTGGTCACCGGTCAGCCCCACCCGCCTGCCCATGTCGATCAGCTGGTCCTCGGTGTAACCGCCCTGCCCCTCACCGGGCTGCTCGCGGTAGAGCAGTGCGTGGAACGCCGCGAACCGGCCCGCCTTCGCCGCCGCCAGCGCCGCGTTCGCCGCGCGCAACGAGTAGCCCGCCGGGTTCGACTCCCGGTCCAACAGGTTCAGCAGGTGGTAGGTGACCCTCAGTTGGCCGGCGGCCAGGGCCTTGGTCAACTGGTCGCCGTAGCGCTGCTCCAGATCCTTGCGGCAGTACGGGCACAGGAAGTCCTCGTACACGTCGATACTCGCCCGCGCGTTCGCGCTGCCCGCCACCACCGTCCCGTCCTCAGCCACCACCGCCGGGAAGTCGGCGCCCGCCACCGCCGCCGACTGCTGGCTGCCCTGGTACAGCACGCCACCGAGCACGCCGACCGCGATCACCACCAAGGCCGCCACCCACAGCAGGCCGCGCCTGCCCCTGGTCGTGCCCCGCGCCGCCGCCACCACTGTGCTCCCCACGGTGGATCTCCTTCCGCTCACCGAAGACCACGGCCGCGCGGGACATTCGGTTCACCGCAGCAGCTTGTAGAAGTACGTCGTCGACTTCAGCCGCCCCGCCGCGTCCGTCGCGTAATCCGGGATCACCCCCACCTCGATCCACCCCGCCGACCGGTACACGCCCTCCGCCGGGCTACCCGTCTCCGTGTCCAGCACCAGCGTCGACCGCCCCGCCGCCAGCGCTCCCCGCTCGGCGGTCGCCAGCAACTCCCTGCCCAGTCCACGACCCCGCGCCCTCGGGTGGACGATCAGCTTCGCCACGTCCGCGCGGTGCCTGCTGTTCGGTTTGTCCGCCAGCCTCAACTGCACCGTGCCCAGCACCTCACCGTCCTCCAGCGCCAGCCACAGCACCGTAGCCCCCGCCGACACCTCCGGCGCCAGACCCGCCCACCAGTTCGCCGCCGCCTCAGGGTCCAGCGGCGCCAGGAAACCCACCGAAGCGCCCGCTGCCACCGTGTCCACCAGCAACCCCGCCAGCCCCTTCGCCGCTGCCAGCAGTTCCTCCGCCGTCGCCCGCTTGATCTCGTGCATGGGCGTGATGCTCGCAGTTGGGTGGTTGGGTTGGGTGGTTGGCTTGGTTGGTCGGCTCGCTGGTCGGTTTCGCTGGTCGGTGGGCCGTTTCGGGGGTGCTCGGCGCTGGTGGTGGGGTGGTGGGTTACGGGGGGGGTGGATCCTGGGGTCGTTGTTCCGGTGGTCGCTGCTGGTGGTGGCTTTGGACGGCAGGTGGGGCGTGACTCCGTTGCCCCGGCGGCGGTTGGGTCGTTGGTCGCTGCTAGTGGCTTTGGACAGCAGGTGGGGCGCGCCAATATCGCCCCGGCGGCGGTTGGATCGTTGGTCGCCACCACTGCTGGCTTTGGACGACAGCCGGGACGCACCAACGTTGCCCCAGCGGCAGTTGGGCCGCTGGTCGCCACCACTGATGGCTTCAGACGGCAGCCGGATCCCAGCTCCGCTGCCCGCCACCGGTTCAGCGCACCATCACCACCACTGACCACCTTCAACGACAGCCGGGGCGCACCAACGTCGCCCCGACGGCAGTTGGGCCGCTGACCGCCACAACTGCTGGCTTTGGACAGGAGGCGGACCCCAGCTCCGCTGCTCCGCCACTGGTTGAGCCGTTGGTTGCCTCGGGTGGCGCTCGTTGCTTCGTGTTCGTTGTCGGCTCGCCGTTGGCTGGGAGCCGCTTCGGGCGGCGGCCGGGGTTCGGGGGTTTCTTGCCTGGTCGTTGGCCCTGGCGCCCTTTCCCAGCCGTCAGGGCGGGTCCGGCTCCGCAATGGCCCTCGGCCGGGTCTCGTACTCGAATCCGAGCGGGGTGGTCCACCGCCGGGTCCCGTCGGCATCCCGCCTGAACCGGTACTGACCGATGGTCTTCAGGTAATGGTGCACATCGCAGAACGGCCCGAGATTGCGCTCATCTGTCGAACCGCCCGAGGCAAAGCCCCGCGCATGGTCGATCTCGCATTCCGCGACGGGCCGCAAACAGCCTGGTGCCTGACAGACCCGGTCCCGGACCATCACGAAATCCCGCAACGCCTTCGGCGGCCGGTATCGTTTCCGACCGACCCCGATCGGCATGCCGACTTTGTCGGTGAGGACTTTGCGCCAGTCGCCCTGCGCGGCGATTTCGCGAGCCAAGCTCGCGTCAACGTATCCGACACCCGCAATGTATCCAGGATCGGTGGTCAACCCGAGCAGCGTCCGCGCGGACACGGTCACGTCAGTCCGCACCGTCACCGGTCGATCCGAGCCCAGCATCCGATCGACGAACACATCGGCCTGCTTCTCGCCTCGGGACCGGTCGTCGTCCAGGGCCTCCGCGTCGGCGGTGATCTGGTCGAACACCTGCCGCGCCCGCACCGCGTCCAGGTATGCGGTCAGTTCCGCCATGCCATCAGGCATCGGCTTGTACCGCACCTCGGAGCGTTTCACGGCCCTGACGTGCCGGATCTCCGCACCGAGTGGATCAACCAGGCACACCAGCCGCCCGACCTCGACCCTCAACTCCCTGGAGTTCAGTTCGGCGGCACCGGTCAGCCGGGCGTCCACCTGGCGGGCCTTCTCCTCGTCCAGGTTCTCGGTCAGCTTCCGCACGGCCTCGAATCGGTCCAGGTCCAGCAACCCGTCCCGCATCAACCTGGCCAACACCGGCAGCCGATCCATTGCCGCCGCCTGCTCCTGAAGCCGACGAGCCCTCCCGAGCGGAATGCGCAGCAACAACGCGATCTCGTGGGGATCGTCAAGTTCGGCGGCGCAGCAGAGCAGATCGAATTCGGCGGACGCGAGGCGTTTCCACACCTCGAGCATCCGCTCCGCGATCTCCCTCTGCCCCATGCCACCATTCTACGCCGAATAGTCGACACGGAAGGGTGAAAAGCGGCGCGCGCCGAATAATCGGGGCGGTATTCCACGCACCTGGAACGACCTAGCCGCCGGCACACCAGGTCTTCGACACGGTCAACTCCGCCAGCACCTCACCCAGCGGCACAACCCCGAGCCCGGGGCCACGAGGCACGGCGACATGCCCGCCGTCGAGCACGAACGGCTCGGTCAGGTCCTGGGTGTAGTAGCGGTCCGAGGCCGAGGTGTCACCGGGCAGCACGAACCCGGGCAGCCCGGCGAGCGCCACGTTGGCGGCGCGGCCGATCCCGGTCTCCAGCATGCCTCCACACCACACGGCGACCCCGTGCGCCTGGCACACGTCGTGCACCCTGCGGGCTTCGAGGTAGCCGCCGACCCGCCCGGGCTTGATGTTGACGATGGAGCAGGCACCGAGCGAGATGGCGTCGGCCGCCGCCTTGGCCGAGACGATCGACTCGTCGAGGCAGATCGGGGTCCTCAACTGACGGGCCAGCGTCGCGTGCTGGCTCAGGTCGTCCTCGGCGAGCGGCTGTTCGATCATGAGCAGGTCGAACGCGTCGAGCCGGGCCAGTTGCCGGCCGTCGGTCAGCGCGTACGCCGCGTTGGCGTCGACCTGGAGCAGCAGGTCGTCCCCGAACCGCTCGCGCACGGCACGCACGGGCTCCACGTCCCAGCCTGACTGAATTTTCAGTTTGATCCGCAGGTAGCCCTGGTCCAGGTGACCGGCCACCTCGTCCAGCAACTGCCCGATCGAGTCGGCGATCCCGACGGACACCCCGGCAGGCACGCGGTCGCGCACGGCTCCGAGGTGATCGGCCAGCGAAACACCTTGTGCCCGAAGGGAAGCGTCCAGCACGGCCATCTCAAGCGCGGCCTTGGCCATGGGGTGCCCCTTGAACCGGGCGAGCGCGGGACCGACCGCGCCGGGCGTGATCCTCGGCAGCCGCAGCAGTTCGGGCAGCAGGAACCGCTCGATGACGGAGGCCGCACCCGCCACGTACTCGGCGGAGTACAGCGGCTCGGTCATCGCCACACACTCGCCCCAGCCCTCGGCATCGGGCGTGACCACCCTCAGCAGCAGCACGTCCCTGGTGTGCGCCACGCCGAACGAGGTGCGAAACGGTGCTCGCAGCGGCATCCTGACCCTGAGCAGCTCCACTCCAGTGATCTTCACGAGGTTCCTCCCGAGGTCAGCACGTACCACCCGGACCGGCTCATCCCGGTCACACGGAAACCGGATTCCTGCGCGTCCGCCATTGCCGCACGCACCGCCATCCGCCACCGGTTGGCCGCGGCGGGATCGTTCCTGCGCAGCGCCTCGATGTCCTCGGGTACCCGCACGAACAGCGTTTCCCCCTGCCGCACAACGGTTCCTGACAACTCCAAGAGCTCCGGTTCTGGCGGCGGAGCGCCGGTCAGGTCCCACTCGACCAGGAACCGGTCAGACCGGTCACCGGCGTTGATCTCGTCAGCCATCGGCCCGTAGTAGTCCGGCACGTACCGGCACGGCAGCGCACCGAGCCGGGTGATGTTGAAGTGGGCGTTGCGCCGCACCAGTGGGTCGAAGGTCCACCTGATGATCGACACCCCACGAGCCAGCGCCCAGTCCCGCTGGTGCAGCTTCAGCCGCAGCCCGGCGCCACCGCCGCGGGCACCGGGCAGCACACCGAGCACGTGCGAGTGCAGTTCTCCGTCAGCGCCGAAGAACCCGACCGCGGCCCCGAGCAGTTCCCCGCCCTCGACGAGCCCGCCAACGTAGTTGCCGGAGCGCGACAACGCCGTGATCAGCCCCGGGTCGATCAACTGCCGGGACCACACCTTCGTGAGCAGCTCGGCCGCGGCCCGGTGTTCGGACAACTCGGTGAGCTCGCGGATCACGTCAGCACCCTGCGGATCAACGCGGCGAGCAGTTCGGCCCGTTCCGGCATCCGGTCCACGACCACGTGCTCCCCCTCGGCATGCGCACCACCGCCGACAGCGCCAAGACCGTCCAAAGTGGGCACTCCGACCCCAGCCGTGAAGTTGCCGTCCGAGGCGCCGCCGACCGCGACCTCGGTCAGCGGCGTGGCCGAGACCTGTTGTGCCAGCTCGAAAAGCGCCGCCGAGCTGCTGCGCTCCAGCGGCGGGCGGTTCGGCCCGCCGTCCAGTCGCAGCAGAGCCCCTGGCAGTACGGGACACAGCGACCGGATCTCCTCGTCCACCCGCCGCTGCTCGGCCAGCGAACTGGTCCGCACGTCCACCGAGACGCGAGCGGCAGCGGGCACGGTGTTGACCGTCGTGCCCGCGCTGGCCACCGAGGGCGTGACCGTCGTGCCGAGTTCCGGTCGCGCGATGGCGGACAGCGCCAGCACCTGGTGGGCGAGCTCGATCGTAGCGTTGACCCCGCGCTCGGGCTCCAGCCCCGCGTGCGCGGCCAGGCCCTGCACCTCCAGGTGGTAGATCGACGTGCCCTTGCGCGCGGTCTTCAGCGCCCCACCGTCGGCGCTCGCCTCCAGCACGAAGGCCGCCCGCGCCCCGCGCGCGGTGTCCTCGATCAGCGGGCGCGACCCCGGCGAGCCGATCTCCTCGTCCGCGGTGACCAGTACCGCGACCCCGTCCAGACTGTCCAAAGTGGACAGAGCGTGGAAAGCCTGCACCAGACCGGCCTTCATGTCGAAGCAGCCTGGCCCGGTGGCCACGCCTTCGGTGACCGAGAACGGCCAGCGGGCGAGCGTGCCCAGCGGCCACACCGTGTCGTAGTGGCCGAGGACGAGCACCTCGGTCCGGGCCGAGTACCGCCACAGCAGGTGCGGTCCGACCCGCTGCGGCGCGAGCCCGGTCAGGCGCTCGCCGAGGTCGGCGACCACCTCGGCGCAGCGGGCGAGCGCGGCGGGGTCCGCCGACGGGGATTCGACCCCGACCAGTGCGGCCAGGTCAGCGAGCATGTTCTCCAGCACCGGCCCACCCTAGGTCGGCGGCGCGGCCCGCTGCTTCGTGCGATCCGACGAACCGGCCCCCACCGGTTGGTGCGCTGCGTGGAGTCGCAGGTCAGCCGGTTGTTCCTACTGTGACGCCATGACAACCAGTGAGGACCTCGCCGCCTTGTTCGACCGGATCGGCGCACGGGGCTGGGTGCACGCACGGGAGCTCGACGGGGACCGCGAGATCGGCCTCGACCCGGACGAGCCGGTGGTGCTGGCCTCGGTGTTCAAGCTGCCGGTGCTGGTCACCTACCTGCGGGCGGTCGCGGCGGGCGAACTGGACCCGGCCGAACGGGTCAGGATCGGCCCGCGCCACCGGATCGGCGGGATCGGCACCGCGGGCTGCGCCGACGACGTGGAGATGAGCTGGCGGGACGTGGCGCTGTTCATGATGAGCATGAGCGACAACGCGGCCACCGACGTACTGCTGGCACGGCTCGGGCTGGACCGGGTGCACGAGGTGCTGGCGAGCCTCGGGCTGACCAGGACCAGGCTCATCGGCGGTTGCGAGGACCTGTTCGCCAGCGTGGCCGAGGACCTGGGCCTGGACCTGGAAACGGCCCTCGCCCAGCTGGCGGAAGCCACCTTCGACGGGGACCTGTCGGTGTACGACCCGGAACGCACGACCTCGGGCACCCCGCGCGAGATCACCTCACTGCTGGCACAGGTCTGGCCGGACCCGGAGCTGCGCGCGGTGCTGGGCAAGCAGGTCTGGCCACACCGGCTCAGCGCGGGCTTTCCCGACGAGGTGGCGGTGGCGGGCAAGACGGGCACGATCCCGGGGCTGCACAACGAGGTCGGCGTCGTGACCTACCCGGACGGCCGCGCCTACGCCGTGGCGGTGTTCACCCGCTCGGCCAGCCGGGCACACCGGCAGCCCGCGCTGGACGCGGTGATCGGCGCGTCGGCGCGGGCTGCCGTGGAATCGCTCAGGGGTGCGCGGTGAGCCAGTCGATCACGCGGCGGCTGTAGTCGATCCGGTGCGAGGGGCGCCCGTTCAGGATGAACAGGTGCCCGCCGCCCGGGTACAGCACGAGCCGGGTCGGCACCCCGCGTGCCCGCAGGGCGGCGAACCACTGCTCGGCCTGGCCGACCGGGCAGCGTTCGTCGGAACCGCCGTGCAGCACCAAGGTCGGCGTGTTGACCCGGTCGACGTGGTTGATCGGGGACAGCCTGGCGTAGCGCTCGCGCTGTTCCCAGGGCTGGCTGCCCAGCTCGATCCCGCAGAGCTCGTAGCCCGCGTCGGAGGTGCCCGCCATGCTGACCAGGTCCGACACGACACCGCCCGCGACCACCGCGCGGAACCGGTCGGTGCGGGTGGGCAGCCAGCAACTCAGGTAGCCGCCGTAGCTGTAGCCGGTCAGCGCGAGCCGATCGGCGTCGGCCACGCCCTCGGCGACGAGTTGGTCGATCGGCTCCAGGAAGTCGTTCTCGTCGGCCTCACCCCAAGCCCCGATCGCCGCCGTGCGGAAGGCGTTGCCGTATCCGTCGCTGCCCCTGGGATTGAGCAGCAGCACGGCCCAGCCCCGCGCCACCAGCAGTTGGTGGTAGGCGTGCACGGGATCACGGGTGGGGCTCCACGAGTTGTGCGGGCCACCGTGCGCGTCCACCAGCAGCGGTGCGGGTCCCGAGCGGTCCGGGTCCCGCAGGAGCCAGCCGTGCACCTCGGTGCCGTCACTGATCCGGAACACCCGCTGTTCCGGCCGGAACGGCTCCACGTCAGGGAAAACGGCCTCGGTGTGGTTGGTGAGCCGCCGCTGCTCGCCGGTGTCCAGGTCGACCAGCAGCACCTCGCCGAAACTGTCCGGTGTGGACACGATCGTGACCGCGAACCTGCCTTCGGCGCAGAGGGAAAGCCCGTTGACCTGGCTGGTGTCCGTGCCGACGATCTTGCGCCCCGAACCGTACAGGTGGGTGCAGCCGCGGTCCCGCGCGCAGAACAGGACCTCACCGTCGGGCCGGGTCCTGGGCAGCGCGCCGGGGTAGCCCGGACCGCCCGGCATCACGGCACGGTCCAGATCCGTTGTCAGGTAACGCGTCTGGTCGTCGACGAGGGCCAGCACGGGATTGTCCGGACCGACCTTGACCAGACCGATCAGCAGGAGCCCGCGCACACCCCACGTGACCGCGCCGACGGTGGCGAGCCCACTGGCCACCGGCTCCGGCGCGGAGCCGTCCAGGCGCAGCACGTACGCACTGGACTCCTGGGTCAGTTCGGTGTCGGCCCCACCAGCCCGCGCGAAGGCCAGCGCGGAGTCGTCCGGGGCCCAACTCGGGTCCCCCGCGTGAAAATCCCCGCTGGTCAGCTGCTGCGGCTCGGCACCGTCCAGCCCGACCACGTGCAGGTGCTTGCGCAGGCCGCGCAGCATCCCAGCCCCGTCGGTCTTGTAGCCGAGGCGGTCGATCACCAGCGGGTCGCTGTCTTGTTCGCCGGTTGTGTTGACCGGAGCGGAGAAGGCGATTCGGCTGCCGTCGTTGCTCCACACCGGGGTGCCCGCGCCCAGCGGCAGCGCGGTGATCGCCCGCGGCTCCCCACCGTGCACGGGCAGCAACCACAGCTGGGAATCGCGCAGGAAGGCCACGCTGCCGCCATCCGGGGAGAAGCGCGGGCTGGTGTCGTTCGGTCCGTTGGTGAGGCGACGCGGCGGGCCACCGTCCACATCGACCGTCCACAGTGCACTGACATCGCGATCCAGCTCGGTGTCGGTGGTCCGCAGCACGTAGACGACCTGCCGACCGTCCGGCGAGATCGTCGGGTCGGCCGGCAGCTCGACCAGGTCGAAGTCGGCCAGCTCATGCCTGCGGCTCATTCAGCTGCCCTCGCCACGGCACGGCCGTTGTGCAGGTACCTGGCCCTGCCCTGCGAGTCCTCGCCGACGAGCACGTACACCGAGTGCCGTCCCATCTCCTGCTTCGTGGAGATCAGCCGGTTCTCGTCCAGCCGCACCAGTTCGACCGGCTCGACCTCCCCGAGCAGCACCTTGGCCTCGGGCGTGCGGGGGATCATGGTCAGCCAGGCGCTGCCGTTCTCGCGGACCTCCAGCTCCAAGTCGAGCATCGTGGACCGGTAGGTGCCCGCGGTCCGGTGCGCGTCGATCGGCTCGGGCTCGGCGGGGACCTGGGCGAGTTCGGGCAGTCGCACCCCGGCCAGCTCGCCGAGCAGGTGCCCGAACACCTTGCGGTACAGGGCGAGCACGTCACCGCCGTTGGTCAACATGGCGACGGCGACCCCCGCCTCGGGCACCACGCGCAGGAACGCGGACTGCCCGAGCGTGCCACCGTCGTGGCCGATCACGGTTCCACCGGGGTAGTCGAACAGCATCCAGCCCAGACCCCAGTGGCCGCCCATCAGGTCCAGCGGCGGCAGGTCAACCTGGGGCTCGCGCATGCCGTCAAAAGCGCTGTCGGACAGGTGCATCCGCACGAACCCGAGCAGGCTGCGCGCCCGCATCGACAGCACGGCCCCGGCGGGTGCGTTCGACGGGGTGAGCGAGTAGACCGGCGCGGGCAGCACGTCCTTGCCGACGTGGCCGATCGCGGGCAGCTCCAGGATGGCCTCGCCGATGTGCGTGGCCACGTGCTCCAGGCCCAGCGGCGTGATCAGCTGCTCGCGCAGCGCGGTGTTGAACGGCTTGCCGCGCAGGACCTCGACCAGCCGGCCGAGCACGACGTAACCGCTGTTGCAGTAGGAGAACCGCTCACCGGGTGGGAACAGCTGCGCGGCGTCGGCGAGCGTGCCGACGTAGCGCTGCACGGCGTCCTCGTTGGCCCCGGTGTCGGTGAACAGGTCGCCCTCGACGCCCGAGACGTGGCAGAGCAGCTGCCGGGTGGTGATCGTCGCGGAGGCGGCTTCGTCGGCCACCACGAACTCCGGCAGGTAGTCCCGCACCGGGCGGTCCAGGTCCAACAGCCCCTCGTTGACCAACTGCTGCACCAGGGTCGCCGTCCACACCTTGGTGATCGACCCGATCTGGAACACCGCGTCGGTGGTCACCGGCACGCCGGTCGCCTTGCTGACCACCCCGGCGGCCGTGTCCACGACCTCCCCGTCCACCAGCACGGCGATCTGCGCGCCGGGCACACCGTGCTCGGCCACCAGGTCAGGCAGGTTCTTCGTGATCCACTCGGCTACCTCAGCCGCTCGCGTCATGACCCCTCCTCAACTGACGGTGCCGCCAACCTACGGCGGGTCCGAGCGCCCCGAATCCTCGTTGCGGAGGAACGGAGAACCACCGATTGGTCGCGGTCGCGGAAACTGCCCGTTGGCCATAACGTACACGTACGGTAAATTGTCCACCACCGAGTTGGGAGAACGATGACCGGACGGACCCGCGCACCGCGCGGCGGGCTCAACCGCGCGACGATCGTGCGCGCGGCACTGGAGCTGATGCGCGCCGAAGGACTGGATGCGGTGACGGTGCGCGCCGTCGCGGCACGGCTGGACGTGCGGCCGATGGCGCTCTACACGCACGTCCCCAGCAAGGACGACCTGCTCGCCGGCGTCTTCGAGGAGTTGCTCGGGGAGATCGAACTGCCCGACCCGGCCACCGCCGGGCTGCCGGGGCTGCGCGCGCTGATGGTGCGCTTGTTCCACCTGCTGGTGGCCAACCCCGAACTGACCAAGGTCAGCATGGGTCGGCAGTCGTCCGCGGACCGGGAAATGATGTTCAGCGAGACGGTCTTCGCGATCCTGTTGTCAGCCGGGACGAGCAGGCGCGAGGCCGTGGGCACCGCGGCCACGCTCATGCGGTACACCCTGGGCTCGGCCGTGATGTACCCGTACGGCCAGCAGTTCGACGAGGACCCGCAGCACTGGCCGAAGCTGCGCGCCACACTGACCGAACTGCCCGCGGACCGCTACCCCGCCATGCACTCCCTGGCCGACGACCTGCCCGAGTTCACCCAGCAACAGGCGTTCGAGTACGGCCTGGACCTGATCCTGGACCGGGTCGAGCCGTGATCACCAGCGCGCCGGGCGGCGACCTGTTCTCCCTCGCGGGCGCGATCGACGCCCTGGTGCGCGCGCCGGTGACGATCGAGGACCTGACCGGCCGGGTGCTGGCCTTCTCCGGTCATCTGTCCACTGCGGACGAACCGAGGGTGCAGACCATCCTGAGCCGCCAGGTACCCGAGTGCTACCGGCGGGTCCTGGAGGAGCGCGGGATCCTCACCGAGATCTACCGCAGCCGCGAGGCCGTCTACCTGGAGCTGGCCGAACTGGGCGTGGCGCGGTTGGCGGTGGCGGTCCGCGCGGGCGAGGAGATCCTGGGCACGATATGGGCGGCGGTCGGGAGTCGTCCCGAACCCGCCCGGACACGGGCCTTCGCCGAGTCCACCGAGTTGGTGGCCCTGGCCATGTTGCGGCAACGGGTGGACGCCGACGTGGAGCGCAGGCTGCGCACCGAACTGGTGGCCACCACGCTGGACGGCGGCCCCGAGGCGTTCGAGGCGGCCGGCAGGCTGGAGCTGCCAGTCGGGCCGATCACCGTGCTGGCACTGGGAATTCGCAGCCCCGGACTGCCCAGGGCGCAGGCCGAGGCGGACCGGCACCGCCTTGCCGACGCGCTGTCGGTGCACCTGTCGGCGCTGCACCCACAGGCGGTGTGCGCCCCGCTGGGCACCCTCGCCTACGGCCTGCTGCCGGTGCCCGCCGCGTGCGGGGACGCCGAGTCGCACGCCCAGCAGGTGGCGCTGGAGTTCCTGCAACGCACCGGGAGCCGGACCCGCTGTGCGATCGGCATCAGCCGGGTCGCCGGGGACGTGGCCGAACTGGCCCGGTGCCGGGTCGACGCCGACCGCGCACTGCGGGTCGCCTGGCAGGAGGGCGGATCCCGGCGGGTGGCGCGCATCGGCGAGGTGTATCCCAGGGCGCTGCTGCTGGAGTTGTCCGACCGGGCACGCAGCGAGCCGCAACCACCGACCGGGCCACTGGCCAGCCTGCGCGCCTACGACGCCCAGCACGCAGCACAGCTGGTGCCCAGCCTGCGCGCCTGGTTGGACGCCTTCGGGGACGTCAACGCGGCAGCCGCTGCCGTGCACGTGCACCCGAGCACCTTCCGCTACCGGTTGCGCCGGATCCGCGAGGTCGGCGGGGTGGACCTGGCTGACCCCGAGCAGCGTTTCGCGATCATGCTGCACCTGCGGCTGCCACCCGGCGGGCCGTGAGGGTCAGAACCCGCTCAGCACCGTGGCGGCCACGACGAAAACGCCCACCAGCCAGTTCCTGGTGAGCTGCCAGACCGTGGGCCTGCCGCCGGTGTCCTCGCGCACGAAGCGCAGCCCGGTCAGCGCCTTGCCGAGGCTGGCCCCGGTCAGCCGCTGCACGAAGATCCGGTGCCCGATCGAGCACAGCAGGAAGCCGCCGATCGCCCCCACCGCCCAGAGACCGGACAGCCGAGGGCTGTGTAGGAAGGCGGCAGTGACCCCGAAAGCCAGGAGCACGTGCAGCAAGAAGTCGACGGTGAACGCAAGCACGTTGCGCAGCGCCCGCGGCGAGGGATAGCGGGGGTCACCGTCACTGCCGTGCGAGGAGGGCAGCCGCTCCCCCTGCGGCGGGCCCCACTCGCGCAGGTGCCGTACATCGCGAGTGCGCACCAGGGCCACGTCGACAGTGCTCTGCTTGTCCCCCACCGGGGCATGATGCACCACACCACCGCCGGGTGAGTGCCGATACACAAATCCTGACTGAATTTTCAGTCAGTGCTATGCTCGGGCCGTGACCTGGACCAGACCGGCCGAGTGGGAGCCGCACGCCCGCACGATCATGTGCTGGCCCGCCCGGCGTCGCGTCTGGGGACTGGGCCTGCCCGGGGTCCGCGCGGACCTCGCCCGGCTGGCACGGGTGATCGCCCGGTACGAGCCGGTCACCATGCTGGCCGGGCCCGCCCAGCTCGGCCGCGCACAGCGGCTGTGCGGGCCCGAGGTCAGCGTGCTGCCGATCCCGGTGGACGACCTGTGGGCACGCGACACCTGCCCCACCTTCGTCACCGGCCCGAGTGGACTGTCCGGAGTGGACTTCCACTTCAACGGCTGGGGCGGCAAGCAGGTGCACCGCGAGGACGCGCTGGTGGCCCAGCGCCTGCTCGCGGCGGACGGGCTGCCGCGGATCCCGGCGCCGATCGTGGCCGAGGGCGGCTCGCTGGAGGTGGACGGCGAGGGCACCCTGCTGGCCACCGAGAGCTCACTGGTCAACGACAACCGCAACCCCGGCCGCGGCCGTGCCGAGATCGAGGACGCGCTCAAGCTGACCCTCGGCGTGCGCAAGGTGATCTGGGTTCCCGGCGTGCGGGGTCTGGACATCACCGACTGCCACATCGACGCGCTGGCCCGGTTCGCGGGCCCCGGCGTGGTACTGCTGGACCGACCGGCGGACGGCGCGCGCCCGGACGTCTGGTCGCGGGCGGCCGAGCAGGCGGCGGAGGTCCTGCGCGGCAGCACCGACATGGCGGGCCGCCCGCTGACCGTGGTGGACCTGCCCGCGGCCGACCCGGGCCGCCGCGGCAAGGACTTCCTGCCGTCCTATACCAACTTCGCCCTGGTCAACGGCGCGGTGATCATGCCGAGGTTCGGCGACCCCGCCGCCGACGACCGGGCCGCGGGCATCCTGCGCGAGCTGCACCCGGGCCGGGAGGTGGTCGCCGTGGAGATCGACACCCTGGCCGAGGGTGGCGGCGGCATCCACTGCGCGACCCAGCACCAGCCCGTGGGCTGAGCCTCAGGCGTCCAACTCGTTGGCGACCGCGGTCTCCAGCAATTCGTGCACCCGCGCGGTGGTGATCAACCCGGACAGCCAGCGCGGGGCCAGTCCCTCCACCAGGGCGGTGAGCCGGACCGCCGTGTCCTCGGCGATGACCGCCGCGGCGAAGCTGCCCTCGTCCTGACCGTTCGCGATGGCCTGCTCCAGATCACCGACCCAGCGGCCGGTCTGCTCGCGCACCACCTCGCGCAGCTCCCGGTCGAACACCGAGGCGGCCCGGAGCTCGCCCCACACCGCGGAGTTCTCGATGACCGCGTCGGTGTCCTGGAACTCCAGCTGCAACTGGTCGATCACCCGGTCGCGGGCGGTGCGCCCACCTGGGGCGTCCGCGTAGCCGAACGCGCGCTCGCTGACGAACTCCACCACGGCCGCGAGCAGGCCCTGCCGGTTCTTGAAGTGGTAGTAGATCAGGGCTGTGGAGGCCTCGGCCTCGCGAGCCACCTGGTCCACCCGCAGCCCGCGCACCCCGCGCAGGGCGATCATCCGGCAGGCGGCCTCCAGCAAAGCGGTCCGACGATCACCAGTAGCGCTCACCCGTCCCACTCTGTCACGTCCCTCGCTGGCTGACCGGATTTTCAGTCAACCGGGTCCCCTGCGCGAGCCAGCAGGAACGCCCGCTCCCGCTCGTTGCTGGTCAGCCCGGCGGCGCGGGTGAACTCGCGGCGCGCCTCCTCGTCCCGGCCCAGCTTGGCCAGCAGGTCACCGCGCACGCTGGGCAGCAGGTGGTAGTTGTGCAGCGCGGGCACATCGGCCAGTTCGTCCACGAGCGCGAGCCCCGCCGCGGGCCCCCGCGCCATGCCCACCGCCACCGCGCGGTTCAGCTCCACGATCGGCGACGGGGACACCTCGGCCAGCAGCCCGTACAGGGCGGCGATGCGCTCCCAGTCCGTCTCCTCAGCGGTGCGGGCCTGGGCGTGGCAGGCGGCGATCGACCCCTGCAACCAGTACGGCCCCAGCGGCCCGCCGCAGTCCTGCGCGCGTTGCAACGCGGCGAGCCCGCGCCGGATCAGCACGTGGTCCCACCGCCCGCGGTCCTGGTCGAGCAGCAGCACCGGCGCGCCGTCCGGGCCGGTACGGGCACGGGTGCGCGAGGCCTGGATCTCCATCAGGCCGACCAGCCCGTGCACCTCGGGCTCCTTCGGTACGAGCTCGGCCAGCACCCGGCCCAGTCGCAGCGCCTCCGCGCACAGCTCGGGGCGCATCCAGTCCTGTCCCGCAGTGGCGGAGTAGCCCTCGTTGAACACCAGGTAGATCACTTCGAGTACCGAGGCCAGCCGCGGGCCGAGCTCGTCGGAACCGGGCACCTCGAAGGGCACGCCCTTGCTGCTCAGGGTCCGCTTGGCGCGCACGATGCGCTGCGCGATGGTCGGTGCGGGCACCAGGAAGGCCCGCGCGATCTCCTCGGTGGTCAGCCCGCCGAGCAGCCGCAGGGTCAGCGCCACCCGGGCCTCGGTGGACAGCACCGGGTGGCAGGACACGAACACCAGCCGCAGCAGGTCGTCGCCGATGCTCTGCGGGTCCGGCTCGGTCGGCTGCGCGTCCAGGTCACGGGCCAGCTCGGCGACCTTGTCCCGCAACCGCTCGTTGCGGCGGAACAGGTCGATCGCCCGCCGCTTGGACACGGCCATCAGCCAGGCGCCCGGGTTCTTCGGCACGCCCGAGTCCGGCCACTGCTCCAGGGCGGCGACCAGTGCGTCCTGGGCCAGTTCCTCGGCAAGGCCGACATCGTGCACCAGGCGCGCGAGCCCCGCGATGAGCCGGGCGGACTCGATCCGCCAGACCGCGTCGATGGCCTCGTGGGTAGCGGAGGTCGTCACGGTGACCGATCAGATCACCCGACGGCCCGGTCGGCAACGGGTCAGGACGGCTCCCCGGACTCGAACACCTGACGGACCTCGATCACCGCTCCCGGCTCGCACGGGGATCTGCGTGCCCAGGCCACGGCCTCCTCGCGGGACTTCACGTC
The DNA here is from genome assembly GCF_000525635.1 of Kutzneria viridogrisea DSM 43870. Classification (NCBI taxonomy): domain Bacteria; kingdom Bacillati; phylum Actinomycetota; class Actinomycetes; order Pseudonocardiales; family Pseudonocardiaceae; genus Kutzneria; species Kutzneria viridogrisea. The sequence goes on along the minus strand of NZ_CP007155.1, from coordinate 2,492,022 downwards.
GATCATCCAGAAGCCCGCGACCAGTTCCCCGCTCGCGGCGAAGGGCCCGTCCACCACCGTTGTGCCCTCGGGGGTGAAGTGCACGCGGGCGCCCCTCGAACTCGGGTGCAGGCCCTCCGCGGCCAGCAGCACGCCCGCCTTGACCAGCTCCTCGTTGTACCTGGCCATCTCGGTGAACAGCCGTTCGCTGGGCGGCTTGCCGTTCTCGGTGTCCTGGTCGGACTTCACGAAGATCATGAACTTCACGGCGGGCTCTCCTGTTCGGCCGGGAGCGGACACCACTGCGTCGAACAGGGCAGACCCAGATCGACACCGCACCCGAACCTAGCGGCTCGCCTCGGAACCTTGACCGTGTCTCGCCGGCGACCACCCAGCCGCGCCAGCCGACGCGGTCCGTGTCATGAAAGTGCCTTGGGTTCAGGGGGTGGTTGCAACACCGCTTGTGATCGAGTGGAGTTGTGATGACTGGACGGGCCCAGCTACCCCGCGCTGTGCGGGTGAGGTTTTGGGAGGTGGTCCGGGCTGGTCATGCGGTCCGGCCCGCGTCGGGGATGGTCGGGGTCAGTCATGAGACCGGGCGGCGGTGGTTCCGGCAGGCTGGCGGGGTGATCGGTAACGCGCCCCGCCCACTGTCGAACCGGTTCCTGTCGTTGGTCGAGCGGGAGGCGATCTCCCGCGGGATCGCCGCGGGTGACTCGTTCGCCCGGATCGCGGCGGGTCTGGGGCGTCCGGCCTGCACGGTCAGTCGTGAGGTCGGTCGTAACGGTGGGCGGCGGGGGTATCGGGCGGTGGCCGCGGAGCGGGCCGCGAGGGCGCGGGCCCGGCGGCCCAAGGTCGCGCGGCTGGCCTCCGACCCGGTCCTGCGGGGCTGGGTCCAGGCCGGGCTGGAGCGGGGTTGGTCACCGGAGCAGGTCGCTGCCACGCTGGAGACGACCTTTCCCGACCGGCCGGAGATGCGGGTGTCGCACGAGACGATCTACCAGTCGATCTACGTCCAGGGCCGGGGCGCGTTGCGCCGTGAGCTGGCGGCGTGTCTGCGGACCGGGCGGGCGCTACGCCGCCCCCGCCGGGCCAGCGGTGCGCCCGTCTCGGGGGCGGGCCGGATCCCGGGCATGGTCAGTATCTCCGAACGTCCCGCCGAGGCCGCCGACCGGGCGGTGCCCGGGCATTGGGAGGGTGACCTGATCCTGGGGCGGGGTAACAGGTCCGCGATCGGGACCCTGGTCGAGCGTTCCACCCGGTACTGCCTGCTGCTGCACCTGCCCGACGGGCATGACGCGGCGCGGGTGCGGGACCGGATGATCGAGACCATCCGGTCCCTGCCCACGCACCTGTGGCGGTCGTTGACCTGGGACCAGGGCAAGGAGATGGCCCGGCATGCCGAGATCAGTCTGGCCACCGACCTGGCGATCTACTTCTGTGACCCGCACTCACCCTGGCAACGTGGCTCGAATGAGAACACCAACGGGCTGCTGCGCCAGTACTTCCCCAAGGGCACCGACCTGTCCGCGCACTCCGCGGAGGACCTCGCACGCGTCGCGGTCCTGCTCAACGGCAGGCCCCGCAAGACCCTGGGCTGGATCACCCCCGCCGAAGCACTCCAGCGGGTACTGTCCGGCAAACCCCCCATTGCAACCACCACATGAACCCACCTGCCGTTCAGGACACTGGATGTCCCAAAGGGCACTTTCATGACACCGCAGCCTCGGCCCGGACCGGATACCAGGTCAACGATGCGCGACACTCCAGCCGAACCTAGCCCTGCCCCGGCTGCCGCTGGGGGCCGGTCGGCGGGTGCGGCGGCGGGTTGTCCCGGACCTGCTGCTGGGCCTGGCGCAGCTTGCTGACCGTGGCGGCGTAGCGCAGCTGGGCGTTGTCCCGGGGGAAGCGCGCGGGCTTGGCGAAGCGGAACGCGGAGGTCATGTCGCCCACGGCGGCGCGGCGCCAGGCACTGATGTGCGGTTCGGCCACACCGAACCGGCGCTCCAGGAAGCGCACCAGCGAGGAGTGGTCCAGCGCCTCGGAGCAGACGTAGCCGCCCGCGGTCCACGGGGACACGATGACGGTCGGCACGCGGAAGCCCAGGCCGATCGGCACGCCCCGCACGAACTCGTCCGGGGTGCCCGCGGGCGGGGTCGGCGGTGGCACGTGGTCGAAGTAGCCGTCGTTCTCGTCGTAGGTCAGGATGAACACCGTCTTGGCCCAAAGGTCCGGGTTCGCCGCGATGGCGTCCAGTTTGGACGCGATGTACTGGGCGCCCGCGGCGGGCATCCAGTTCGGGTGCTCGGTCTGCGCGGACGGGGCCACCAGCCAGGACACCTGCGGCAGCCTGCCGGTACGGGCGTCGTGCTCGAACCAGCCCGCCGACCTCTTGACCATGCCGTTGCGGTACAGGGGCGAGGACTTCGGCGCCTCGGCGAACTGCCGGAACCAGGCCAGCGCGTTGTCGTCGTAGTTGTCCTCCTCCTGGTACACCTGCCAGCTGACCCCCGCCCTGGTCAGCCGCTCGGGATAGGTCTCCCAGGACAGCACGGGGTTCGCCGAGGACATGTAGTTGTGGTACGCCGGGCCGCCCGCGGTGCCCTGCGGGTCGATCCAGCCGCTCCACATGTAGAGCCGGTTCGGGTTGGTCGGGCCCAGTACCGAGCAGAAGTAGTTGTCGCACACCGTGAACGCCTCGGCCAGCGCGTGGTGGAACGGGATGTCCTCGCGCGTGTAGTACGCCATGCTGTTGGCGCCCTTGGCCTTGATCCAGTTGTCCATCCGGCCGCCGTTCCAGGCCGAGTGCTGGTCGTTCCAGTCGTGCGGCAGGCCGGGGGTCTCCTGCGCGCTGGTCACCGCCGTGTCGTAGCGGAAGGGCAGCAGGTAGCCGTCGGGATGGCCGGAGTAGGGCTGCTGGAACACGGAATCGCCGTTGGGCAGCCGCATCGCGGTGGGGTCGGCGAAGCCGCGAACCCCGGGCATGGTGCCGAAGTAGTGGTCGAAGCTGCGGTTCTCCTGCATCAGGATCACCACGTGCTCGATGTCGCGCAGCCCACCACGCGCAGTGGCCGGGGTGTCGGCCAGCGCCCTGCGCAGGTTGCCCGGCAGCACCATGGCGCCCAGCGCCGCGGCGGCACCGGCAGCCAGCACCCTGCGGCGGGTCAGCATGTTGTTCACCTGTGTGCTCCGAACTCCACGATGCGGCTGTTTCCGTTGTCCACCACGAAGATGTGGCCGCGCCGGTCGAGGGCGACACCGAGCGGGAAGCGCAGGTCGGTGCCGAACTCGCAGCGGAACGGGCCGGTGGGCGCGAACTGGGCCACCCAGTCGTAGTCGGGCACGGTGACCAGCACCGTGCCCCCGCCGTCCACCGCCACGTACGCCGGGTTGGACAGGCCGCCGTACTTGCTGTGCTGGCCGTAGCCGAAGACCGCGGCCACCGTGCCGTCGGCGGCGTAGCGCACCACGGAGTCGTTGCCGCTGTCCGCCTTGCCGTTCTGCACCACCCACAGCTGGCCCTTGGCGTCCACGGTCACGCCCTGCGGGGAACTCATCTGCGCGGTGATCGACCCGAGCAGCTGCCCGCTGCGCGCGTCGAAGCGGGCCACCCGCTGGTTGCGCGTGTCGGCCACGTACACGTGCCCGGACTTGTCCACCGCGATGCCGCGCGGCTTGTCCAGCACGCCAACGCCGAACTCCCGCAGGTAGCCGCCCCACCACGCGAAGACCGCGACCCGGTTGTTGCCCGTGTCGGCCACGTACACGGTGCCGGCGTCGTCCACGGCCACGTCCTGCGGCTCGGCCAGGCGCCCGCTGAGCAGGCGTACCGGCAGCCCGTTGGCGGTGAAGGCCTGCACGCGGTTGTTACCCGTGTCGGCGACCCACAACTGCCCGAGCCGGTCCACGGCGAGCCCCTCCGGGCGGGCCAGCTGGCCGAGACCGCGGCCGGGGCTGGCCATGCTGCCGCGCCGCTGGGGCTGCTCCACCAGCGGGGCGCCGGGGCGCACGGTGAAGCGCACCGGCTCGGCCAGCGAGGTGTAGCCGTCGTCGTAGAGGTAGAAGGCGATGTAGTTGCCGGGGCTCAGTGCGCCCGAGGGCAGGAACACGGTCCCGCTCGCGCCCGGGGAGTAGCGGTACGCGGTGGACGGTCCCACATAGGAGCCGTTGATGGGGCCGTTGCCGGGATCGGCGTAGAGGCCGACCCAGTTCTTGGCGCTGACCTTCTCCTGCTGGGTGCTGTAGCCGAACATCAGCTGCTCGCCCTGCTCCACAGCGGTCGAGCTGACGGTCAGGGTCCCTGTCGATGGCACGGCCGCAGCTTCACCCGATCGTGGCGGACATGTCCACCTCGGACTGGCCAAGTCGAAGAATGTTCATCCACGCTTCGACCGCTCGTGCCCGGCTGCGCGATCGTGATCGATCAACCCTATTCTTGCCGGGTGGCCAAGGCGTTGCTCCCGATCGTGCTGATGGTGGTGGTACTCGGCGCGGTCGCCGGGCTCGGCGTCGTGCTGGGTCTGGGCGGCGCCGCCGTGCTGGCCGCGCTCACCGCGATGTTCTGCATGATGGCCGCGTTCGGCGGGGCGCTGTGGCCGGACCTCAAGCTGCTGGCCTGGTTCGCGCCCGCCGTGGTGGCGGCCGGGGCGGGGCCGCGCCTGCTCGCCGAGGTCTCGCAGCCCGCCGCGATCGTCGCGCTCACCGCGGTGATCTTCCTGACCTCGCTGCTGCCCACACTGGGCCCCCGGTACGTGACGGCCGCGGTCGGGCTGGGCATGGCCTCGCTGTTCGGCTACGCCTTCCAGTTCACCGGGCAGACCGGCAACGGCCAGGTGCTGGCGGCCCCGGCGCTGGCCGTGGCGGTGGTCATCGTGCTGCGGGTGGCAAGCGGGCTCGGCGACCCGACCAAGCCGACCCGCACCGCCGTGGCCGACCTGCTCGCCGCGCCCGAACCGCACAGTCCCGAGACTGCCGTCCGGGCTTGGCGCAGCGACGGCAGGCGGCACTGGATCGGCCAGGTGCTCGACGGCACGCTGCGGTACCGGACCTCGCTGGGCCTGCTAACGGATCGCTTGCAGCAACTCGACGACGGCCACGCCGCCGAACTGACCGCGCTGCTGGACGAGGCCCGCGCCGAGGCGCAAACGCTTGCCGACGCCGTGCGGGCCAAGCAGCCGCAGGAGATCGCCGGGCCGGTGCGCGGGCCGCTGCCCACGGGGTTGCCCGGGCAGACGGCGCGCGTGGTGGAGCGGATGCGAGCCGGGCTCGACGCGGTACGTGCCGCCGTGACCGAGCGCGGTTCGAAGGCGCTGGCGGTACACGCCACGGCCACCCGCTTCCCGGTGGAACTGGTGCTGTCGGCGCTCAACCCTCGCTCGGGCCAGTTCCGGCACGCGCTGCGCTGCGCGCTGGGCGTGCTCGTCGCGCTGATGGTCGCCTCGCTGCGGCCGGGTGATCCGCTCGTGCCCACGTTCCTGATGGCCGTGTTCGCGATCATCCAGCCGGAGTGGCAGGCCAGCGCGACCCGCGCGTGGCAGCGCACGGCCGGTGCGGTGCTCGGTGCGCTGCTGATGGGACTGATCGTGCTCGTGGCCCCGCAGGGTGCGTGGCTGGTGATCGGCGTGGTGTCGATGATGGTCGGCATGACCTTCCAGCAGAGCAAGCCCATCGTGTTCAACGCGTGCATGGTGCTGATGCTGGTCGGCATGTACAGCACCACCAAGCACCTCGCCCCGGACCGGCTGCTCGTGGAGTACCTGGCCGCGATCGCGCTGGCCGTGGCGATCGGCCTGCTGTTCGGCTTCGCCGTGGTCCCCGGCAAACGGCGCCCCAGCGCCGAGGAGCGGATCTCCGCGGCGGCCGGTGCCGTGCGGACCAGCCTCACCCGGTTGACCGATCCCGTCACCGAGGACGAGGCCGCGCAGCGCAAGCGCGGACGGGCCGTGGTTCGCCGGGTCAACGACCTGCTCACCGAGCCCGGCACCGGACGCGAGACGCCTGCCGACCAGGCACGGCTGGCCGAGGCCGCGCAGTCCATGGGTGAGCTGCTGCGCGGCGTGGCCGGCCTGCTCATGCACCGGGCCGCCGTGCCCGAGTCCGCCGACACCACGGCCGCCGCCCTGCGCTGGGTCCGCGACGCCGTCGACCCCGCCGCCACGCCCGACCCCGACCAGTTGGCCGCCAGCACCCAGGACGCCGACGAGGAACAACGCCTGCTCATCGACGCCCTGGCCGAGGACGCGCTGCGGCTGCGGCAAACCCTGTGACGTGAAAGTGCCGTTCGAGGCATCCCCGCGCACAGCAGGTGTGCACGCGATCAACCAGGGCTGAACGCTATACGTTGCGGCTGCCGCCGCCCGGGGCGTCGACGTTCCAGGTGACGATCCGGCGCGGCCGGAGCCGGATCACGTCCTGGCTGAAACCCGGGATCAGCGGCCGTTCGACGCGCACGAGTTCTGCCACACCGCGGATTTCCACACCCCGGCCCCGCTGCCCGCCCGGCCCGACCGGGTGCGGGGCGTTGTCGTCGACCACCAGGGAGACCCGGGGATCGGCCTGGATGTTGCGGTACTTCCGGGACGCGGCGAGGTCCGGGCCGCCGATGTCGATCGTCCCGGCCCGCTCGTCGACCCAGAAGGCCACCGGATGGTTCTGCGGCGCCCCGGCCGGGCCGATCGTCGCCAACCGGCCCAGGTCGCGGTCGTGGAGGTACCGTGCTTCGGCTTCTGTGAAGATCATGAGCACAGTCTGCGACCTCGACCAAAGTGGAGGTCAACTCGTGCTCACCCCGGACGTGTCCGGGGTGAGCACGCAAGACCGCGTACCGCCCGCCGCGGCTCAGTGGCGTCGCGCGGTCGTGGACACGGGCTCAGCCCTGCTTGGGCGCGATGAGGACCGCGGTGCCGTAGGCGCACACCTCGGTCCAGGTCTCGCCCATCTCCGAGGTGTCGAAGCGCATGGCGATGACCGCGTTGGCCCCCTTGGCCCTGGCCTCGTCGCACATCCGCTCGATCACCTCGTGACGGCTGTCCACCAGCGCCTTGGTCATGCCCTTGAGCTCACCGCCGAAGATGGACTTGATGCCCGCGCCCATCTGGGACACCGCGTTGCGCGAGCGCACGGTCAGGCCGAACACCTCGCCCAGGGTGCGCACCACCTCGTGCCCGGCGATCTCGTTCGACGTGGCGATCAGGATCTCCTGCTGGCTGTCCACTGGACTTCCCCTCACTTGCCCGAGACGACTCCGACCGCGATACCGAGGATCGCGGTGTTGTAGAAGAAGGAAAGCACGCTGTGCGTGAGCACCCGCATCCGGACCGCCGAATCGCGCACCTCCACGTCGGACACGGCGAAGGAGGTGCCCAGGGTGAACGCGAAGTAGGTGAACTCCAGGAAGGTCGGTGACTCGGTGCCGGGGAACACCATGGCCCGCTCCGGCAGCCGGTCGTAGTACAGGTGCGCGTACCGCTCGGCGTAACCGAAGTGCAGGATCAGCCAGGCCATGATCACCGCGGGCACGCCCTCGACCTTGGCGAGCAGGTCCAACTGGGCCAGGTCGCCGGTCAGCACCGGGAACAGTGCGATGTTGAGCCCCGCGCTGATCCCGGTGATGCTGGCGAGCAGGGTGAACACGTACCCGGCCCGCCTGCCGAGCAGGCCGCGCAACCACTGCTGGTCCCCCGGCCTGCTGCGGCGGACCCGGATCCAGCGGATCAGCAGGTACACGAAGGCGACGAGGTCCCAGCAGGCGATGATCACCAGGTCGGTCACCGCCGAGTCCTCGAACGGCAGCAGCGTGGCGGCGCCCAACAGGATCAGCGTGAACTCGACCAGCCGGGAGAAGGCCCTGCGCAGCACGACTGTCCCTACCTGATCGGCCGAGCGTTGATCTCGGCGGTGACCTCGCTCAACGAGCGCTGGACTGAGGGCATCGGCGCGGTCGAGCCGTCGACGGGGATGTCCTCGGCCTTGTCCGTTGCGGCACAAGCGGTTCGCCGCGCGGGCAGCGTGCCCGCCACCAGGTAGGCGTTGACGGCCTGGTCCACGCAGGCGTTGCCGGTGGAGGCGAAGTGACCGTGCGTGCCGTCGTCGAGCACGCTGATCAGCGGCTCGCGCAGGCGCACTGCCATGGCCACACCGTTCGGGTAGGCGGTCTGCGTGTCGCCTTCCCCTTGCACGACAAGGCCTGCGGGGTACTGACGAGCACCGATGGCCACCATCGGATCCCGGCCCTTGGTGAACGCGCAGTTCTTGGGCGCCATGAAGTTCGCGGTCAGACCGTACGGGAAATCGCGGGCGATGCGGCGCATGTCCGCGTAGTAGCTGTCCACATCGGACGGCCAGTGCCAGTCACAGGTCACCGCCGGGTAGACCCCGTCAACGTTGCGCTCACCGCGCTGCGCCGACTCCTTGCCGACGATCTCCTGCACCGCAGCGGTATCCACAGCGCCGCCGTCCAGTGCGGGCAGCAACTTGGCGAGGTTGCGCGCGAAGGGCGCCCACATCGCGCGGTACCGGGTGCGTTCCCCCACCTTGGCGTCGAAGGTCGTGACATCGCTGAGCGCGCCGAGCCCGCGCTTGGCCAGCACGGTGGCGAAGCGGTCCAGGACCTGTTGCACGGCTTGGGAACTGCTCCCCAGGTGCAGGCTCTTGTCGCGCTGGGCAACCCACTGCTCCCAGGCGGCCAGGTTGTCCTTCAGCGTGGCGACCGTGTCGTAGTCCTGTTCGTGCCAGGTCTTGCCGGGGTCCAGCGCGGAGTCGAGCACGCTGCGGTCCAGGTGCTCGGGGAACAGCTGGCCGTACATGGCACCGAGGAAGGTGCCGTACGAGTAGCCCAGGTAGCTGATCTTCCGCTCACCCAGCACCGAGCGGATCAGGTCCATGTCCCTTGCGGTGTTCATGGTCGTGACGTGCTGGCGCAGTTCACCGCCCACGCGGGCGCAGTTGGCCTCGACCTCCTTCGCGTACTGGCCCCACAACGGCAGTTCCGCCTCGGTGGGCCGGCTCGTCACGTCCGGGAACCCGGTCCGCCCGCACAGCAACCGGGTCGAGGCCCCGACCCCGCGCGGGTCCATGCCGATCACGTCGTACACGGCTCCGGCGGGCTGCTCGGCGAGGATCGTGGCCAGCCCCAGCCCTTCGCCGCCCGGCCCGCCGGGATTGGTCATCAGCACGCCACGGCGCTGTGCCCGGTCGCGCGCCTGCCTGCGGCTGATCGCCACGGTGATCAGCTTCCCCTCCGGCGCGCGGTAGTCCATCGGCACCTGGACCGAGGAGCACTCGACTCCCGCCTCGGCCAGGTCCGCCTCGGCACAGGCCGCCCAGGTGATCTTCTGGTGCAACAGGGCGTCCAGGCCGTGCGGTTCACCCGCGAACGCTGGCGTGACAGCACCGGCCAACAAGATCGTGACAACAGCTGCGACCATGCGCATGCGAGATGTCCTCCAGTGCACCGGCGGCCAGTGATCCGCCGCGATACTAGGGCGGCGGATGATCAGCGGCTAGCCGAGGAGTCCGGCGTCCCGGGCCAGCATGGCGGCCTGCACGCGGTTCGCGCAGGACAGCTTGGCCATCAGCCTGCTGACGTGCGCCTTCACCGTGCTCTCCGTGACGTTCAGCGCCGCGGCGATCTCCGCGTTGGAGTTGCCCTGCCCGACGAGCGCCAGCACCTCCAGCTCACGCCCGCTCAGCGCGGACAGCAGTTCCCGCGCCCGATCCGCCTTGCCCGCGCCGATTTCACCGAACCGGGTGAACAGCAGGCGAGTGACCCTCGGCGACAGGATCGCCTCCCCGGAGGCCACCACGCGGATCGCGGCCAGCAGGTCGGCCGGGGCGGTGTCCTTCACCAGGAAGCCCGCGGCCCCGGACCGCACCGCCCGGTACACGTACTCGCCGAGCGCGAAGGTGGTCAGGATCAGCACCGCCGTGCCCGGCGAGGCGCGCAGCACCGACTCGGTGGCGCTCAGCCCGTCCACCCCGGGCATCTGCACGTCCATCAGCAGCACGTCGGGCCGGTGCTGCTCGGCCAGCAGCACGGCGCCACCGCCGTCGGCGGCCTCGCCCAGCACGGTCAGGTCCGGCGCGGTCTGCAGGATGCCGCGCAGTCCGTAGCGCACCAGCGCCTCGTCGTCCACGATGCCCACGGTGATCACGGCCTGCCTCCCAGCGGGATCCGGGCCCTGACCTGGTAACCGTCCGAAGTGGACCCATGCACCAGCACACCACCCAGCAGGCGGAGCCGCTCGGCCACAGTGGACAGTCCACTCCCGCTGCCCAGCGCGTGCGTGTCCGGCAGGCTCGTGGGCACCTCGTTGGCGACCAGCACGGTCAGCACCGTCGAGTCGGAGCGCACGGTGACCGCCGTGGGCACGGCACCGGCATGCTTGTGCACGTTGGTCAACGCCTCACGCACCAGTTGGTGCACCAGCGCGGACACGGCGGGCGGCAGTTCGTCGGGCTGCCAGTCCAGTTCCACGGTCAGCGGCAGACCCGCCTGCACCGAACAGCGCAGCAACGCCTCCAGGCAGGACCCCGCGTCCTCGGGCTGGGCCGGTTCGCCGTCGAGCACGCCGATCACGCGGCGCAGGTCGTGCAGGGCGGCGCACCCGGACTGGCGGATGACCCCGGCCCGTTCCGCGGCCTCACCTCCGGCCAGTTCAATGGCGCCCGCGTTGAGCACGATCAGGCTCAGCTTGTTGCCGAGCAGGTCGTGCACCTCGCGCGCGATCCGGGTGCGGTCCTCCAGCACGGCTCGCTGCGCGGCGAGCCGCTGTTCCTGGCGCAGCACCAGGATCAGCCGCCGACTGCGGCGCACGTACAGGCCGAACAGGCTGGGCAGCGCGAGCACCAGCGCGGTCCAGGACAGCCAGCCGTCCAGGTCCAGGTCCCCGCCGGTGCCCAGGGCGAGCGCGGCGCCGATCGCCAGCAGCCCCAGGCCCGAGGGCAGGAGTGGCCCGAACCGGCCCGCGGTGTAGGCGGCGCAGATCATCGCCCCGGCGGCCACCGGGTGGAACTGCTCGGCCAGCGGCAGCGAGCAGGCCACGTGCAGCGCGCCGACGGCCAGCAGCACCGGCAGCGGGAAGCGGCGGCGCAGCGCGAGCAGGGCGGCGGCCGACAGCGCCCAGGCCAGGTGGTCGGCGCCGCCCTCACCGGCGAACAGCAGCCCCCAGACGAGCAAGGCCAGGCAGTCCGCGAACAGGTCGCGACGACGGGCGGGCTGGTCGTACCACCAGGCCCGCATGCGTCCAGCGACTGTCCACATGCACTTCCCCGAGTCTTGCTCACACCCTGTCGGGTGTCAGCCTACCGGGGGACTCGGCTCACGCTGCTTGCGGAACACCCAGAACCGCGAGCCGGTGTAGGTGAAGGCGGCCACGCAGGCCGCCGCGATCACGCGTGCGATGCGGAAGTCCAGTCCCAGCGCGGAAAGCCCGGTGGTCACGCCGAGGGTCAGCCCGTAGTCGCAGGCGATCACCACGGCGTAGCGGGCGGCCTGACCGCCGACCGGGGCGTGCGAGCGGAAGTTGACCGAGCGGTTGAGCACGAAGTTGATGGCGAACGCGGTCACGTAGGCGATCGAGACGGCCACCGGCAGCGGCAGCGAGGTCCAGCCGCGCAGGGCGGCCAGCAGGGCCAGGTCGATGGAGAAGGTGAAGGCGCCCAGGATGGCGAAGCCGACCAGTTCGCGGGGCAGCAGCTTGCGCAGCGGCGCGGGCAGCTTGTCCACCCAGGAGGTCAGCAGATCGCCGGCGCGCTCGGCGAGGCGTCGGCGTTGTTCGGTCTGCACCACACCATGCTGCCCGGTGTGCGGGCCCGATCACGGGCGGTGGCCGGGCAGTTCGCCAACTGTTCGGGGAACCGACACCGGACTGCTCCGTTCGGGCGATTTAGGTCCGCGCGGAGTTAACGACCGCACTCCGGCGGTGGACGTGCAAGAGCGGCACATCCCCACAGGGAGGCGGCAGGCATGGCAGAGGGAACGGTCACCTGGTGGCACGGCGGCAAGGGGTACGGCTTCGTCTGCCCCGACGGCGGCGGCCCCGACCTGACTGTCTACTTCACCCAGCTCCGGGACGGGCTGACCAAGCTCGTCCAGGGCGACCGGGTGTCCTACGAACTGGTGACCACCAGCAAGGGCCCGCTGGTGGTCAACGTCCGTACCGCGGTCGATCACGAACGGAAGTAGGAGGCCCCGTTGATGTCGATGATGGTGCCGCTGGCGAACTCGGCCCCGGGTGAGGCCAGGTAGAGCACGGCGCCCGCGACCTCTTCGGCCGTGGCGACGCGGCCGAAGGGGCTCTGCGCGCGGATGGCCTCCGCGTCGGGGCCGGTGAGCAGGTCCTCGGCCATCGCAGTGTCGATCACGCCGGGGGCCACGGCCGTGACCGAGATGCCCCTGGTCCCCAACGACTGGGACAGGGTCTGGGTCAGCGCGTGCAGCCCCGCCTTGGCCGCGCCGTAGCCGGGCATCATCGGGGTACCGCGGTGTGCGCCCCGCGACCCGACGTTCACGATCCGCCCGCCACGCGGCAGGTGCCGCACGGCGCAGTAGATGAGGTTGGCCGGTCCCAGCAGGTTCGCCCTGGTCATCAGCTCGAAGGACTCGTGCCACTGCTGGTAGGTGCTCTCCAGCACCGGGTGGTAGGGCTTGACCAGGCCCACGCTGTTGACCAGCACGTCCAGCCCGCCCAGCAACCCGACCGCGCCCTCGACCAGGCCCTCGGCCTGAGCGGGGTCGGCCGGGTCGGCGCCGAGCACGTGGTGGCCCTCGCCGGGCAGTCCGGAAAGGACCTGCTCGGCCCGCTCGCGGCTGGTCACGTAGTGCACGACCACGCGGTCCCCCGCCTCGGCGAAGCCCCGCGCGACGGCCGCGCCCACCCCGCCGGAGCCGCCGGTGACCAGCACAGCCCGTCCTGTCATGCCTGTTGCCTCCTGAACTCGGTGACCAGTGGGGAGCGGTAGGCCCGCGCCAGCTCGCGCAGGAAGTCGATCTCGGTGTCCAGGTGGCCGCCGCCAAGGTGGGCGATCCTCGGCGGTTCGGGCTGCGGCTGCGCGCCCGCGCCCCGGCTGGCGATGGCCGTGGCCACCCAGCACGCGGTGACCGCCGCGTCGACCTGCTCCTGCGGCACGCCCTGGGCCGCGACGTGCTCGCGGGCCCGCCGCAGCAGGGCGGGCGGCACGTAGTTGCGCAGCACCAGCAGGCCGTCCCGGATCTCGATCACCATCCGGTAGATCCGCATGCCCGGGGCGGTCAGTCCGCGCGTGGGCGGCACCAGCACCACGCTCGGCACGGCCAGCGAGATGTCCCGCCACAGCGGGGTGAGGCGGCGCAGGGTCAGCAGCGAGTGCACCGGCCGCAGCAGTGAGCCCGAGGAGGCCACCAGCACGCCTGCCGCCAGGAACAGCGCCTCCACGCCGGTGACCGGGGACAGCAGCTGCTCGGCCGGTTCCCAGCCGGTGACCAGGTAGACCGCGAACAGCACCCACAGCACGCAGGCCAGCGCGAGCCCTGCGGCGAACGTGGTCAGCCCCAGCCGCAGCGGGCGTTCGTCCGCGCGGCGGCCGTTGTACCAGCAGACCGCCGCGCAGGTCAGGTCGGAGACGAACAGCACGCTGAAGTAGATGATCCAGTACACGGGCAGCGGCCCGTCCTCGCCGACCACGTTGCGGGCGTGCGGCGGGGACACGGCGTCGATGTAGAGCAGCACCCCGGCGACCACGGCCGCCAGCGACAGGATGCGCAGCACGTACCGGGACCGGCCCGAGGCCAGGAACACGAAGCAGAGCAGCGCGGCGGAGTCGGCCGTGGCGAACACCTGCCTGGCCAGGTCGATGGTGTGCGCGTCGCCGATGACGCGCTGCAACAGGACGTCCACCCCGTCCAGGCGCAGGGTCATCGCCACCGCGATCGTGGTGATGGCCGCCCACAGCGCGCGCTGCCGGGGCTGGCGCAGCGCGGCCGGTGCCTTGACCAGGGCCACCAGCCACATGCACGCGATGCCCAGCAGTTCCAGCCAGCCCATCAGGTGCTCGGGCTGCGGTGGTAGCCGATCGCGCTCTCCAGCCCGGCCACGATGCCGCGCAGCGGGGAGGGCGCCGACAACCGGCCGATCGTCTCCAGCACCAGCGTGGCGATCATCTCCGCCTGCTGCTCCTCCACATTGGAGTACCGGATCCTCGGCAGGTAGCCCACCACCTGCTCCAGCCCCACGTCCTCGATCATGCGCATGAGCACCCGGTTGTCCTCCAGTACGGAGTGGTTGTGCTCGCAGAGAATGTGCCCGACCTCGTGCAGGATGATGTGGTCGCGGTGGATCGGGCTCGTGTCGCTCTCGAAGCAGATGTGGTCCGCGCTGTCGGTGGCCACCCACATGCCGCTGGGCGCGCCGAGCGAGGTCAGCCCGCTCACCGGGTGCAGGCGCAGCGTGCGGCCGCGGCGCCGTTCGATGCCCGCGCACAGCCGTTCCACGTCGAACGGGTCCGGGATCTCCAGCTCGCGGATCATGGCCCGGCACTGCCTGCGGAGTCGGGCAGGACTGATCTGGTGACGCACGAAACCCCCCAGGTCGCGTGGTTCGCCTTGCACGCTACCAGTCAGCAAGAATTGGTCCAGCACCACGAGGGGAGCCGTAATGGACTACCAGGGCGTTCTCACCGAGATCGCCGCCAGCGTCAAGGGATTGGTCGGCAGTGGGCAGGTCGCCGACTACATACCCGCGCTGAGCTCGGTCGACCCCGACCAGTTCGGCATCGCCGTGGCCGACGTGCACGGCGAGGTGCACGGGGTCGGCGACTGGCAGGTGCCGTTCAGCGTCCAGAGCGTGTCCAAGCCCTTCGCGCTGGCCCTGGCGCTGGCGCACAGCGGTGAGGGCATCTGGCGACGGGTCGGCCGCGAACCCTCCGGTACCGCCTTCAACTCGCTCGTGCAGCTCGAACACGAGCACGGCGTGCCGCGCAACCCGTTCATCAACGCGGGCGCCCTGGTGATCACCGACCACCTGGTGACGACCACCGGTGACGCCGGGACCGCCGTGCTCGACCTGCTGCGCGCCGAGAGCGGCAACCCGCACATCTCCGTGGACGAGGACGTGGCCATCTCCGAGCTGGCCAACGCGGACCGCAACGCCGCGCTGGCCCACCTGATGGCCAGCTACGGCAACATGGAGAACCCCGTACCAGTGGTGCTGGAGAACTACTTCTGGCAGTGCGCCGTGCGGATGAGCTGCCGCGACCTGGCCACCGCCGGCCTGTTCCTCGCCCGCGAGGGCGTGCGCGCCGACGGCTCGCGGCTGCTCTCGGGGAGCCTGACCAAGCGGGTCAACTCCGTGATGCTGACCTGCGGGACCTACGACGCCGCCGGGGACTTCGCCTACCGGGTCGGCCTGCCCGGCAAGAGCGGGGTCGGCGGCGGCATCCTCGCCGTCATCCCGAACCGCTGCGCGCTGTGCGTCTGGAGCCCCGGACTCGACGCCCGCGGCAACTCCGTCGCCGGGGTCGCCGCCCTGGAGGAGTTCACGACCCTGACGGGCTGGTCGGTGTTCTAGGGGCGGGCGGGAGCCTCGTGGCGCCCCGGCGCCCCGGGCGAGCGCCATGAAGGTGCCCTTTGGGACGCCCAACGTCGCAAACGGCACCTTCATGACGGTCCGCCCGCGTGGTGAACCCGCCGCGAAAGCCACCTTCACGGCGGTGCCGCACCGCAAGCGGGCCGCTCACCCCACACCCGCGCCACGAAAGTGCCCTTCAGGACACCCAACGTCCCAAACGGCACCTTCATGACAGCCCGCCCACGTGGTAGAACCCGCAGCGAAAGCCACCTTCGCTGCGCCCAGCGCCGCGAAAGCCACCTTCACGCGCACGTCCGAGCGAGACTCGCGCACCACACAGCGGGACTCAGGCGCGGCAAAACGGGACTCGCGCACCGAAAAGCGGACTCGCGCACCTCAGAGCGGGACTCACGCACCTCAGAGCGGGACTCACGCACCACAGCACGGGACTCGCCCGCCCCACACCGGGACTCGCCCACCCCACAGCGGGACTCACGCACCACAGCACGGGACTCACGCACCCCACACCGGGACTCACGCACCACAGCACGGGACTCACGCACCCCACACCGGGACTCGTCCTCCCCCGAGCGGGACTCGCGCTCCTCACACCGGGACTCACGCGCCCCAGAGCGGGACTCAGGCTCCGCACACCGGGACTCGCGCGCCCCACAGCGGGACTCGCGGTGTCCTGGCGTGTGCCCCGCCTCACCTCAGGTCGTGTACGGGGGTGAGCAGGGGGTCGGGGCGGACGAGGCGCCAGGGGCGGGCCAGGGTCGCGGCGGCGGTGAGCGAGGGCAGGACGCCGAGGGCGCGCAGCCCGAGCAGGGCGGCGCCCATGGCGGCGGGGGCGTCGTCGGCGACGATCTCCACGGGAACGCCCAGGGAGGTGGCCACGACCTCGGCGGCCATGGGGATGCGCAGCACTGCGGGGCCGGTGCGGACCAGGCGCACCTCGACCCCGGTGGCCAGCAGGTGCTCGCGGGCGGCGGACAGGCGCCGGCCGATGCGGTCCAGGCGGATCACGGTGCAGGGCTCGTCGTCCCCGGTGGCGCCGACGAGCCACAGGCCGTCGGCAACGCGGTGCCAGTGCACGCGGCCGTGGTCCCCGGGGCTGGCGGGACCGGCCAGCGCCGCGAGCACGGGACCGGACTCCAGGGTGACGGAGGCGGTGCCGGGCGCGGCCAGGCCCAGGCCCACGGCGGACAGGGCGTCCTGGGCGGCGCCGACCACGAGCGGCAGACCGCGGGGCAGGCCGAGCAGCTCGGCGGCTTCCCTGGACAGCGGCAACTGGTCGTTGGGGTCGGCGAGCGGGGGCAACCGGTCGGCGCCCACGCCCGCGACCCGCAGCGCCGTATCCGACCAGGCGGGCAGCTGGGTGTCGAGCAGACCGGCGGCCGAGGCGCTGGAGGTGTCGGCGAGCACGCGCCCGGACAGCCGTGACAGCACGAAGTCCTTGAGCTCGCACCAGCGCGCCACGCTGGCGAGCAGGTCGGGGGCGTGCGTGGCGAACCAGGCCAGCCGCACCAGGGCGGACCCGCCGTGCACCGGCACACCGGTCATGTGGTGCAGCTCGGCGCCGAGCTCGTGGCGGATGCGGGCGGCCAGCTGCGTGGTGCCCTCGTCGGCGCCGGTGAACACCGGGGTCACCGGCCGGTCGGCCTCGTCGGTGCCGAGCAGGGTGTCGCCCGCACCGGCGAAGCAGAGCCCGCGCACCGGCACGCCGCGCGCCTGACAGGCCAGCACCGTGCGCTCGATCGCCGCCAGCGTCACGTCCAGCGCCGCGTACGGGTCCAGCACCCCGGCGGGGTAGCGCAACTGCGTCGTCTCCAGCACGGTCAACTCGGTGCTGAGCGCGACCACCCGTGCCGCGTCCGCACCGACCTGCACGCCGAAGACGGCACCCGCTGCGCTCATGCCCTCCATCATGACGCCAAATCACCGTGCGTAGTTGACGAGTTGGCCGCCGATCGGGGCAACCTTCAGCGGGCCAGCCGGGGCAGCAGCGCCGCGGCGACGCCCACTCCGAGCGCGGCGGCCCCGACCAGCACCGCGAGATCCAGCGGCAGGGTCGCCGGGGTGCCGATCAGCAGTCCGCGCAGGGCGTCGACCTCGTAACTGAGCGGGTTCACGTGGTTGATCACCTGGAGCCAGCCGGGCATCAGCTGCACCGGGTACAGGGCGTTGGAGGCGAAGAACAGCGGCATGGTGATGGCCTGTCCGATGCCCATCAGCCGCTCGCGGGTGAGCACCAGCCCGGCGATGGTGATGGACAGGCAGCAGAAGAAGGCCGAACCGAGCACCACCACGAGCAGCACCGTGAGCAGCCGCAAGGGGTTCGCGGTCAGGCCGACGCCGAGCAGTGCGGACAGGACCAGCACGACGAGTGCCTGTAGGACGGCGCGCACCCCGGCAGCGAAGGCCTTGCCCGCCACCAGCGCGGCCCTGGGGGTGGGCGTGACCAGCAGCTTGGACAGCACGCCCGCGTCGCGCTCCCAGATGATCTGGATGCCGTAGAAGATCGACACGAACAGGGCGGACTGGGCGAGGATGCCCGGCGCCAGGTAGTCCAGGTACGGCAGGGACCCGGTCGGGATCACCCGCAGCCGGGTGAAGGTCTCGCCGAAGACCAGCAGCCACAGCGCGGGCTGGATGGCCCTGGTGACCAGCTCGGACCGGTCGTGGCGCAGCTTCTGCAACTCCACCAGGCACATCGTGGCCACGCGGGACACGAACAGCCTGGGCAGTACTCGGTCACCCCAGGCGGCGGGCGGTGCGGCGGGTGGCGCGGACATCGCGGATCCCCTTCGACGTGTCCTCGGTCAGGTCTCCCCCGGTGCGCGCGCGGAACACGTCCTCCAGGCTCGCGTGCTCGCCCACCTCGGCCCTGAGCTCGGCAGGGCTGCCGATGGCGGTGATCCGGCCGCGGTGCATCAGCGCGATCCGGTCGCAGTTCTGCTCCGCCTCGGCCATGTGGTGCGTGGTCACCAGCACGGTCATGCCGGTGTCCGCCCGGACCTGGCCGATGCGCTCCCACACCCCGGCGCGGGCGATCGGGTCCAGGCCGATGGTCGGCTCGTCCAGCACCAGGAGCCGAGGGGTGCTCACCAGCGCCTGGGCCAGTTCCAGCCTGCGGATCATGCCGCCGGAGTAGGTGGCGGCCCGCCGGTCGGCCACCTCCAGCAGGCCCACCGCGCCCAGCACGGAGCCGACCTGCTCGGCGCGTGCCGCCCTCGGCACGTCGAACAGCCGCGCGAACAGGGCCACGTTCTCCCGGCCGGTCAGCGTGGCGTCGGCGGACAACTGCTGCGGCACGTAGCCGACAAGCCTGCGCACGGCCAGCTTCTCGCGGGCCACGTCGGTGCCGAACACGCGGATCGCGCCCGGCGGGGCGGGCAGCAGGGTGGTGATCATGCGGATGGTGGTCGTCTTGCCCGCGCCGTTCGGGCCGAGCAGCCCGAACACCTCGCCGGGCGCCACCTCCAGATCCAGGTCGTCCACGGCCACGGTCCGCCCGAAGCTGTGCCGCACCCCGGTGCAGCTCACCGCGTTCACGAGTCGGCCTCCAAGCGGGTGATCAGCCTGCGCAGCGCGGGCAGGGCCTGGCCGATGGCCGCGCGGTCGGCGGGGTCCAGGTCCGCCAGCGCCGCGCCGACCAGCTCGGTGCGGGCCTGCCGCCAGGCGGCGAGCCGCTGCTCGGCGGCCTCGGTGACGTACAGCCGGGCGTTGCGGCGGTCGTCCGGATCGGTCTCGCGGCGCAGCAGGTCCTGGTCCACCAACTGGTTGACCAGGGTGCTGACCGAGTTGCGGGCCAGGTGCAGTTCGGCAGCCGCAGCGGCGACGCCGAGACCGGGCCTGGCCGAGGCCACGCGCAGCAACTCCACCTGGGCGCCGCGCAGCCGAGGGCCGGTCAGCCCGGCCTGCAACCGCCGCCGGACCAGCCTGCGCAGCCCGGTGGTGACGGTCATCAGTTCGTCGGCGCTCGCGGTCACCGGGCCAGAATAGCTCTCATTAGGATCTAATCCTAGTGAGATCCTTCCAGGGAGATCAGCAGGGTCCGCAGGTCCTCGTTCATCCGGGCCTGACGCTCGGGATCCAGAGCGGAGAGCATCGCCAGTTCCGCACGGGTCTTGGTGCCGAACACCTGGGTGGCCCGCTCACGCCCCTGCTCGGTCAGCGCCACGAGCACGACTCGCCGGTCGGACTCGTCGAGCTGGCGGCTCACCCAGCCCTTGCGCTCCAGTTGGCTGACCCGGTTGGTCACCGCACCCGAGGTCAGCTGCATCTGCGTCATCAGCTCGCCCGCGGTGAGCCGCTGCTTCGGCTCGGCGCGGCGCAGGCAGGCCAGCAGTTCCAGCTCCCACAGCTCGATGCCGTGCGGGGCCAGCTCGCGCTTGATCTCGGTCTCCAGCCGGTGCGCGACCCGCCGCAGCCGGTAGGCCAGCGCCTTGGCAGCCAGTTCCTCCGGGCTGTGCGTGCCCACGAGGTGGTCGGTCAGATCGTCGATGTGGTCACGGGACTGCGCCATCAGCCGATCGTAGCAATACCTTGACGTTCATATGAATGCTCATTATCTTCACGTTCATACAACTTGATTGGGGGCTCGATGCACTCCGCACTGCGCGAGCGGCTCGGCGCGGCGGTCACGGTGGCGGGCATCGCCGCCGCGGTGCCGTCCATCCAGCAGACCGTCTCGCACATCACCGACGACACCTACCGGGCGCCAGAGGTCCGGCACGGGGAGGGCCACGTGCAGTACCACATGGCCCGCGAGGCACTGATCACCGTGGGCAGCATCGGCGCGATCGGCGTCGGACTGCTGGCGGGGCCACGAAGGGGACGCCCGCTGTGGTGGGCGATGGCAAGCGCCGCAACGGGTTTCGCCGCGGCGATGTGGTCGGGTGGGCCGACCACCGGCAAGTGGGCGCCCAACCGCACGGCGCTGCTGGTGCACCTCGCGTCCACCACGGGGCTCGCGGTCGGCATCGCCCTGCTGCGGCCCGGCAGGGAGCGGTCATGAACGCGGAGGTGGTCGTCGCGGGCGGCGGGCCGGTCGGCCTGATGACCGCCGCACTGCTGAACGCGGCCGGGGTTTCCGTGCTGGTGCTGGAAAAGCTGGACAGGCCCACCACACAGTCGCGGGCGACGACCCTGCACCCGCGCTCGCTGGAGGTGTTCTCGGCGCTGCCCGGCCTCGCCGAGAGGCTGATCGAGCTGGGACGGCCCGTGTCCGGCACGCACTTCGCGGTGCTGCCGGACCTGCTCGACCTCACCGGCCTGGACACGCGCTACCCGTTCACCCTCCTGGTGCCGCAGGTCCGGACCGAACGCCTGCTGGCCGAACACCTGGCCACCTCGGGCGTGGTCGTGCTGCGCGGCACCGAGGTCACCGGCCTCGAACAGGACGCCGAGGGCGTGCGGGTCCTCGCGGGCGGCCAGGTGCACCACGGGCGCTACCTGGTCGGCGCGGACGGGGCGCACAGCGCGGTGCGCAAGCTCGCGGGCATCGAGTTCCCCGGCCGGGAACCGACCATGTGCGGGTTCCTGGCCGACGTGGAACTGGCCGAAGCCCCGCCGCGAACACACCAGTGGCGGCACGACACCGGCTGGCTCAGCGCGGTGCGCCTGACCGACGGGGTGCACCGGTTGTTCGGCGCCGAACCGGGTGACACCGGGCTGAGCCCCGAGCAGGTGCGCGAGCGGCAGGCCGAGCCGCTGACCGAGGGGGAACTGCGCGCGGTCCTGCGGCGCGTCGTGGGCACCGACTTCGGCCTGCGCGCGGTCCACTGGACCTCGCGGGCCAACGACTCGACCCGGCACGCGGCGACCTTCCGCAGCGGGCGGGTCCTGCTGGCCGGGGACGCGGCGCACGTGCACCTGCCCGCCGGTGGTCAGGGCCTGAACGTGGGCCTTCAGGACGCGACGAACCTGGCCTGGAAGCTGGCGGCCGAGCTGCGCGGCTGGGCACCGGAGGGCCTGCTGGACAGCTACGACGCCGAGCGCAGGCCGATCGCCGAGAAGCTGGCCGCCAACACCCTGGCGCAGTCCGCGCTGATGACCACCTTCACCCCGGCGGGCGGGGCGCTGCGCGACCTGGTGAGCGGGTTGATCGCGGACGGCACGCTCACCTCGGAGCTGGCGGGCTGGATCTCCGGTATCGCCGTGCGCTACCCGGCCCCGCCCGGGGCGCACCCGCTGGTGGGCGCGCGCTGGCCCGAGGCGATCGGCCTGCCCGTGGACCGCATGACCAAGGTGGACTTCACCCCCGACCACCGGCTGGGCTGGCGGCCCGCGCGGCCTTGGCAGGGCCTGGCCGCGGCCGTGATCCGGCCCGACGGTCACGTGGCCCAGGCGTGGGACAGCGCCGAGGACGCGCTCAGTCAGCTCGGGAACCTCGCCGGTACAGGGTGAACACGACGGCCACGCCCACGGCCAGCACCAGGGTCGTGGCCAGGCTGCCCTCCAGGCCGAAGCCGCCACCGGTGAGCAGTTCGGTGGCGGCACCGGTGTTCCTGGTGTGCAGCAGGCTGGTCCGCACCTCGTTGCCGGACACCAACACGCCGAAGACGTTGCCCTGGGTCCAGTTCCACACCGCGTGCCAGGCGCAGGCGCCCCACAGGCCGCCCTCCCACAGCGCCCAGCCCGCCAGGAACACCGCGAACAGCAGCAGGTTGAGCACCGGCAGTGCGCTGAACCCGTCCGGGTTGGCCAGGTGCAGCGCGGTGAAGACCACCGCCTGCACCGCCACCGCCGCGGGCAGGCCCCACTTGCGGTGCGCCGCCTGCATCAGCAGCCCGCGGCACAGCACCTCCTCGGTGGAGCCCTGCACGCAGAACCCGAGCAGCGCCAGCAGCACCCCGCCGGTCATGGACGCGTCGAACCCGCCGTCGAACCGCAACTGACCCGCCGCAAACCCGATCAGCACCACCACGCCGAACATGGCGAACCCCGCGACCGCCCCCGGCACGGCCCGCACCGGCGAGGTCTGGAAGCCGACCGTGGCGATCGGACGGCCCTCGCGCCAGCGGACCCAGGCGAGCACGAGCAACAGGGTCGCGCCGAACGCGACCACGGTGGCGAACAGCTGCCCCGGCAGGCTGGCGAAGGTCAGCGGGATGCCCAGCAGAGCCGAGAGCAGGCCCGCGATCACCATCTGGCCCAGCAGGAACGCCGCCAACAGCACCAGTACCGCGGTGATCGGCCCGGTCGGCCTGCGCGCGGAGTTCATCCCGTCCAGCAACGGGTTCGTCATGCTGTGCTTCCCCTCGTGTGCGGTACTCGCGTGCCCCCGAAAGCTGCCCTTCCCGGCACACCCGCCCACGCTAACGTCGATCCATGCGGATCGCGGTCGCTCTGCTGCTCGTGTCGGCGCTGACGGCACCCACTCAGGTGTGCACCCTCTACTGCGACACGCGAGATCCCTCGCTGGCGCACCAGGAGACCTTCCCGGTCGGTACGAAGGTCCTGAACGGGCGGCAGGTGCGGCTGCACGTGGACGAGGCCGACGGCATGGCGTGGGCCAGCATCGACAACGGCGTGCTGAACGACTCGGTGTGGCTGGACAGGTCCTGGGACGGCGGCAAGACCTGGGACGGCCTGCTCGGCAAGGCCGCCATACCCGGCTCGTGGACCGGCACGCGGACGCTGATGTTCAACATGTACGACCCCAGCCACCACCGACGTGGCGTGGTCCGTGCATGTGGGGACGCACAGGGCGTCGGCTGCACCGAGTGGGCTTACACAAATGTCTGTGACCAGTTCTGTGACGGCCGCGACGCGGGCTCAGCCGCGGGCGACACCCAGCCGGTGCCTGCGGCCACGTTGAACGGTCGGCGGTTCTCGCTGCACGTGGACAACACCGGCATGGCGTGGACCGCCGTGGCGGGTGGGCGGGCCGGTGACGAGGTGTGGCTGGACCGCTCCTGGGACGCGGGCGCCAGCTGGCCGGACGGGTCCTCGTTGGGCCGCACCACGAACTCCCGGACCGCCATGTACGCCACGCGGGACCCACGCGGGTGGCTGTACGGCGGGGCGGTGCGGGCCTGTGGCCGCGCCGTGGAGGGCCAGAACGGCAGTTGCACCGCGTGGGCCCGGCCCGCGGCCGACCCGGTGTCGGCGGCCACCGAGGCGCTGGCCGCCGACTACGACCCGGCAACCGGCTGGTGGCCGTCCAGCTGGTGGAACTCCGCCGTGGCCCTGACCACGCTGACGGACTCGTTGGCCCGCACCGGCAACACCGGCCTGCGCTGGATGATCGACCGCACCTTCACGGTCAACCGGGGCACGTTCCCCGCCGGGCAGCGCGGCTCGGACCCGATCGAGGGCGACTTCCGCAGCCGGGCGATCGACGACACCGCGTGGTGGGGCCTCGCCTGGCTCAACGCCTACGACCTGACCAGGGACCGGCGCTACCTGGACGAGGCGGTGGTCATCGCGGACTACGTCGGCGGCTACTGGGACACCGGCACCTGTGGCGGCGGCGTGTGGTGGGACCGCGAGCGGACGTACAAGAACGCCGTGACCAACGGGTTGTGGGTCCGGCTGACCGCCGCGCTGCACAACCGCCTGCCCGGGGACACGGCGTGGCTGGCACGGGCACGGACCGCTTGGACCTGGCTCGACCACAGCGGCATGATCAACTCATCCGGTCTGGTCAACGACGGGCTGACCTCGTCCTGCGCCAACAACGGCGGCACCGTGTGGAGCTACAACCAGGGGCTGGCCATCGGCGGCGCGGTCGAGCTGTGGCGGGCCACCGGGGACACCTCGGTGCTCGACCGCGCCCGCACCCTCGCCGGGGCCGCTGCCACCAGTCCTGCCCTGACCCGCAACGGGATCCTCACCGAGTCGTGCGAGCCGAACTGCGACGACAACGCCAAGCAGTTCAAGGGCGTGTTCGCCCGCTACTTCGGCGAGTTCGCACGGGCCACCGGCTCGTACCAGGACTACGCGCGCCGCCAGGCCGAGGCCGCCTGGTCCACCCGCGACTCCCTGAACCGGCTAGGCCTGCGCTGGTCCGGGCAAGCCCCCAACCCCCAGGACTGGCGCACCCAAGCCAGCGCCCTGGAAGCCCTCCTCTGGTGAGGGCACGCCGAGCCCCGGGGTGCGCGAGTCCCGCTCTGAGGCGCGCGAGGTCCGGTCAGGGGAACACGAGTCCCGCTCTGGGGTGCGCGAGTCCCGGTCAGGGGCGTGCGAATCCCGCTGAGCCGCAAGTGAGTCCCGGTGAGGGGCGCGCGAGTCCCGGCGAGAGGTGCGTGAGTCCCGGTCAGAGGTGCGCGAGTCCCGGCGAGAAGGGCACGAGGCCCGGCCACGAGCACACGAGTCCCGCTCTGCGGTGCGCGAGTTCCGGCCAGGAGCGCGCGAATCCCGCCCAGGGACACACGAGTCCCGGCCAGAGGCGCACGAATCCCGCCCAGCCGCATACGACCTCCGGTCTGAGGCGCGCGAAACCCGGTCAACCGAACACGAAACCCGGCCAGGGGCACACGAGTCCCACTGAGCCGCAAACGAACCCCGTCTGAGGCACACGAATTCCGTTCAGGGGCACACGAATCCCGCCCAGGGGCGCGCGAATCCCGCGCTGAGGCGCTCGAGTCCCGGCCAGGAGCACACGAACCCCGGCCAGGAGCGCCCAAGTCCCGCCAAACGGCACGCCAGTTCGGCCGAGGGCACGGCCCACCGCCATGCCACGAAGGTGGCCTTCGAGACGTTCACCGTCATGAAGGGCACCTTCATGACACGGGGCCCCGGCCCGGCGAGCCCGCTCAGGGCCCGCGCCGCCGCGTCGTGGCACCACCGAGACCCGCAGCGAAAGGACCATTCGCTGCGTTCAACGCAGTGAAAGCCACCTTCACGCGACCCGCGCGCCCGCTCAGTTGCCCGGCGCCCCCTGCCCGCCGCCCTGTTGGGCCAGCGCGCGGTCCAGCACGGAGGTGGCGGTGCCGGTGTCCCCGGCCAGCTTGGCGATGACGGTGACCGTGTCCCCGGTCTTCACGGCGCTGATCTGGTCGTCGCCGTTGTCCACGAGGGTGGACGAGTCGACGGTGTAGGTCTTGGTGTACCCGTCCTCGCTGGCGGTGGTGATCGAGGTGGCGCTGACGGCGGTGACCTTGCCGGTCTGCATGCGCTCGGTGACGTAGCTGCCGTTGTCGGCGACGGTGAAGTCCCCGTGCAGGGCGTTGCCGAGCCCGCCCGCGCCGCCCATCATGCCGCCGCGACCGCCCATGCCGCCGGGGCCACCGCCCTGACCGCCGCCGAAGCCGCCGGGGCCCGCGCCCTGCTGGCTGCTGCCTGTGCCGCCCGCGAGCTTGGTGATGGCGAAGCCGCCGCCGACCGCGACCACGACGGCGAGGCCGACCACCAGTGCGGTCCTGCCCGCCGACCAGCGCGGCTTGGGCTGCGCGGGGGCGGCCTGCGGTGCCGGGGCGCCCCACACGGGTTCGGTCTGCTGGGTTTCCATGTCACTCCTCTGGCCGGTTCGGCTGGTGAACTCCAACCTGGCCAGGCAAGCTGTGCGTGAGCTGTGCCGACGATAGGTGGTACCTGTGACGCCGAAGCACAGGGAACGCACAGCCGCGGTTCAGCACTGGCTCAGTCGCGCCGGTGAGGATGGGGACATGTCCACACCGAACGGCGAGTTGCGCAGGGCGGACGGCGGTCAGGTCCGGGTGCTGGTCGTCGACGACGAGGCGGCCCTGTCCGAACTGCTGGCGATGGCCCTGCGCTACGAGGGCTGGGCGGTGCGCGGGGCGGCCGATGGCGGCACGGCGGTGCGGGTGGCCAGGGAGTTCCGTCCGGACGCGGTGGTGTTGGACGTGATGCTGCCCGACTTCGACGGGCTGGAGGTGCTGCGCAGGCTGCGCGCGGAACGCCCGGAGCTGCCGGTGCTGTTCCTGACCGCCAAGGACGCGCTGGAGGACCGGATCGCCGGGCTGACGGTGGGCGGGGACGACTACGTCACCAAGCCGTTCAGCATCGAGGAGCTGGTGCTGCGCCTGCGTTCCCTGCTGCGGCGCACGCACGCGGTGTCCTCGGCGGCCAGCTCGCGCATCGTGGTCGGCGACCTGGTGCTGGACGAGGACAGCCGCGAGGTCAGCAGGGCCGGGGAGCACGTGCAGCTGACCGCCACCGAGTTCGAGCTGCTGCGCTACCTGATGCGCAACCCGCGCCGGGTGCTGAGCAAGGCGCAGATCCTGGACCGGGTCTGGGAGTACGACTTCGGCGGGCAGGCGAACATCGTGGAGCTGTACATCTCCTACCTGCGCAAGAAGATCGACGTGGGCCGGGAGCCGATGATCCACACCATGCGCGGAGCCGGTTACGTGCTGCGGCCGAGCGGGGCCGAGGCGGGCTGACCGGTCATCCTGCGCTCGGCGGCGGCCAGCTCGGCGGTGCTGGGCCGGGTGAGCTCGGCGGCCAGGTGCGCGTCGGGGCGGACGAGCTGGACCGCTCCGGGCGCGAGCCGGTCGGTAACGACAACACGCAGGTTTGTCGTTACGGGCACCCCGGGTGCGGTCAGCACGAGACCACCCAGCCGGGCGAGCTGGCGCGCAGTCGTGCCGGCACAGGGGAAGTCGGGAATGAGTGAGCCCTCGGTGCCGGGTGTGGTCAGCGGGGAGTCCCGGTACGAGAACGGCTCCGACAGCCTGCCGGAGTCGACCAGCGGCCAGGCCGCGGGATCGGTGGCGGCGCGGGCCAGCACTTCTTCGCGGTACTGGCGCTGGCGCTCGTCCTGGGGCACGAGGAAGTCCATGGTGGCACTGGTGACGGCGAGGTTCTCCAGCGCGGCGGCACGGCGTTCCAGGTGGTAGGTCTCCAGCAACCCGGGCGGGGCCAGGCCGTACAGCACGTGGGCGAGCTTCCACGCGGCGTTCTCGGCGTCGGCGACCCCGGAGTTCAGGCCACGCGCCCCGAACGGGGAGTAGACGTGCGCGCAGTCCCCGGCCAGCAGCACCCTGCCGACCAGGAACCGATCGGCCACTTTGGACTGGAACCGGTAGACCGAGCGCCACAGCACCCGGTACGGCACCTCACCGAGGATCGCCCGCACCTTCTCGTCCAGCTCGGCGGGCCCCGGCTCGGCCCCGGCCGGGATCTGCCAGTCGATGCGGAACGTGCCGCCGGGGCACGGGTGGACCAGCACCTGACGGCCCGGGTTGCCCGCGGGGTCGAAGTGGAAGCGCCGCTCCTGGGCCCAGCCGGGCAGGTCGGCGGCCAGGTCGCAGATCAGGAACCGGTCGGAGAAGCTCTGCCCGGCAAGGGAAACGCCGAGCTGGGCACGCAGGTCCGCACCGTGCACGCCGGTGCACAGCACGGCGTAGTCGGCGGCGATCCCGCCCGCGCGCACGCCGTTCGCGTCCTGGCTCAGCTCACGGACCTCGTGGTCCCAGCGCACCTCGATCAGCGGCTGCTGGGCGATCAGCTCGTCCAGGATCTGCTCGGTGCGGGCCTGGGACAGGTTCACGAAGGGCGGGAACGGGGACTGGCCCGGATCGGTCAGCTCCCGGCAGAACAGCTCGCGGTCGCGGTGGAAGGTCCTGGCCCGCGACCAGGTCAGCCCCGCATCGGCGATGCGCCGGCCCGCACCGACCGACTCCCAGATGTCCAGCACGTCCCGCTGCTGGCAGATCGCCTTGGAGCCAACCGGGTCGCGGGCCGGGCGCCGGTCCACCAGCACCACGGACACACCTCGCTTCGCCAGCAGCAGCGCGGTGCTCTGCCCGACCGGCCCGTTGCCGATGACAACGACCCGGCCGGTCATCCCTGCAACTCCTCCCAGACCTCGCGGTCGCGCTGGGCGGTCCAGATCCTCGGACGCTCCACACCGGACAGTTCGTCCCACAGCCGGGACACGTCGAAGGGCAGGCAGTGCTCGAAGATCGGCCAGCGCCCGTAGCGGTCGACCAGCGCGGCGTGCGTGGCCTGGAACGCCTCGCGCAGCGTGCCACCCCTGGCCTGCACGGCGCCGACCTCGCGGAGCATGACCTCCAGGAAGTGCCGGGTCTGCGCGACCGCCGCTGTCACGGCATCAGCGCCCTGCGCGACCGCTCCCCTGCCGCCGATCAGCGTCTCGGCGCCGAACGCGGCGACGTTGTCCAAAGTGGACGTCGACCAGTCGCGGTGGAAGGCGTCACCGGTGTAGAGCGCGGCCTGCGCCTCGACCAGGTCGCCAGCGAACAGGATGCGCTGCTGGGGCAGCCAGGCCACGATGTCACCCTCGGTGTGGCCGCGTCCGCAGTGGCGCAGCACCAGGTCACCGCGGTCCCCGCCGAGCGGGATGGTCAGCGAGTCGGAGAAGGTCAGCGTGGGCCAGGTCAGGCCGGGAATCGAGGCGGGCTCGTCGAACAGTCGGGGCATGCGGCCGAACTCGGAGTCCCAGTCCTGCTTGCCGCGCTCGGCGATCAGCGCGCGGGTGTTGTCGTGCGTGACGACCACCTCGGCGTCGAAGGCGGAGGCACCCAGCACGCGGACCGCGTGGTAGTGCGAGAGCACCAGGTAGCGCACCGGTTTGTCGGTGTGCTCGCGCAGCCGGGCCAGCCACTTGCGGGCCGCGACCGGGGTGGCCAGCGCCTCGAAGCAGACCAGGAAGTCCTCGCCCTCGATCGCCCCCACGTTGGGATCGCCCTCGGCGGTCAGCGCGTAGACACCCTCGGCGAGGACCTCCAGGGTCTGCTCCTTGGCCTGCACGTCGGCGGACGAGGCGAACGGCTTGGCTGCCATGAACCCTCCGATCATCAAGGCTTTGACTATCTCGCACCCTAGGGCCTCCCGGCCGGTCCTGGGAAGCCCCCTTGCCTACGATCGAGCCGTGCCCGACTCACCGGAACAGCTGGACTACGTGTCCTTCGTGGACTACGCGATCGACCGGGTGACCGCTGGCGGCGCCGCCGTGGACCCCGTGGCGATGCGCCTGGTGCTGACCCTGCACCGGGTCACCAGCGCGCTGGTCTACGACGTGGAGTCCGGGGTGCACCGCCCACGCGGCCTGTCCTGGCCGGGGTTCCGCGTGCTGTTCGTGCTGTGGCTGGCGGGCCCGCTGGAGGCCAAGCGCGTGGCCGAACTGTCCGGCATGAGCCGCGCGGCGGTGTCCGCACTGGTCAACACCCTGGAACGGGACGGGCTGGTGTCGCGCTCCCGCGCCGAGCACGACGGGCGGGCCGTCACGCTGGCGCTGACCCCCGGCGGCATCGAGTCGATCACCGACGCCTACCTGGCGCACAACGCCCGCGAGCAGGTGTGGGCCAGCGCGCTGACCGGGCCGGAGCAGCGCACGCTGATCGGCCTGTTGCAGAAGCTGATGGACGGACCGGCCGCCGAGAGCGCGCGGCGGCGCACCTAGCGGCGCCGCCTGGTGAGCGCGAACTGGATCAGCAGCGCGGTGGCACGCGGCACCGGCGCGTACACGAAGGAGGGCCGGGAAACCAACTCCGTGCCGTCGGCGCTGACCTCGAACAGGCCGCCGGAGGAGCGGTAGCCGGGCACCTGCACACCCCGTGCCCGCAGGAAGCCCTCCACCTGCGCCCAGGGCTTCTCGTAGTCCCGGGCACCGGCCATCGTCGGCGGCATCACGAAGACGCACTTGGACAGCAAACCGTTGCGGTACAACCAGTTGATCTCCCACCGGGTCCCGGCGAAGTCCAGCGGCACGACCACGACGGTCTCCGCGTGCCTGGCCAGGGTCGTGACCCTGGACCGCCAGTTCGCCTCCGTGCACTGGAACTTGCCCGTGCCGGGGATGTCCCAGGTGTGGTCGATCATCGAGCCGAGGCCCTGCACCCCGGTGGGCAGCAACTCCCCCGGTCTGCCCGCGGCGATCAGCGGGCGGTGCGCGGGGAAGGCACTGGCCAGCACGGCCTCGAAGTCGGTCTGGATGTTGCCGACCTGCCCGTCGGCGCTCAGCACGCCCACGGCGTTGGAAGCCAACTGCCCGCTGGTGGTGAACGGGCGCAGGTACAGCGCGAACCGGTACCGGTCCGGGGTCTCGGCGATCCGCCGCGCCGCCGCGTCCCTGGCCCGCTGCCGCGCGGAGCTCTCCAACTCCATCAGCGCGAAGCACGGCTGCCCCACGAGCGCGAACCCGATCAGCGAGACGACCGAGCCGACCGCCAGGCACAGCACGGCGTAGAGCAGGTGCGCGGGCCAGCTCAGGAAGATCGTCGGCAACGCGTCCAGCGCGGTCCACCCGGCCACGACCAGGTCCGCGACCCAGCGGTAGACCTCCAGCAGGAACGGGCCCACGGGGGACATCGCGAGCAGGATGACCACGGCACGGCTGACCGCTCCGGTGTGCACCGGCCTGAGCAGCACGCAGGCGGCCACCACCCCGGCGGTGATCAACGGATGGCGGTCGAACAGCCAGCCCGCGAGCACGGCGGCGGCACAGGGCAGTGCCCAGTGGGCGAACAGGAGCAGCCTGCGCAGCACCGATGAACCATCGGCCCGGTGGGCGGTTCGTTACGGAGGTCCGCTACCGGCGTCAGCTCAGGTTGTGACGGCGCCGGGCGCTGGCCGTCGCAAAGGTGCCGAGACGCCCCAGCCCCTCAGGGCTCCTGCGGGGCCAGTCGTGCCGCCAGCGCGTCCACCCCGTCCGACAGCGCCGCGAACTGCCGCTCGCTCAGGCCGTCCACGAAGTGCCGCCGCACCAGTTCGGCGTGCCCCGGCGCGACCTCGCGCAGCTTGCGCCACCCCTCGTCGGTGAGCGCGGCGACCACCCCGCGCACGTCGCTGGGGCAGGACTTGCGCCGCACCAGGCCCGCCTTCTCCAGTTGGCCCACCTGGTAGGTCAGGCCGCTCTTGGAGGTCACCGCGACCTCGGCCAGCTCGGTCATGCGCAGCTCGCCGCCGGGCGCCGCGGAGAGCCGGACCAGCACCTCGTACTGCGGGTGCGAGAGCCCGGCCTCCTCCTTGAGCTGCTGCTCGACCAGCCTGGTGAGCACCGTCGCCGCCGTGAGGAAGCCCTGCCAGGTCCGCAACTCGCGCTCGCTCAACCACCGCATGGCGTGAGCGTACCCACTTGTTCAAATTCGAACCAACGGCTAGGGTCGAGGTAGTTCAAGTTTCAACCAATGAGGCGGGGGCCGAGCATGACCGACACCGCGACGGTGCGCACCCGGGTGCGCATCCCACTGCACTTCCCCGACGGCTACCGGGCCACGGCCGAGGCGATCACCTTCCACGGCCTCGCCGACGGCGCCGAGCACCTGGCGCTGGCGCTGGGTGAACCGGGCGGGGACGCGCCGCTGGTGCGCATGCACTCCGAGTGCCTGACCGGGGACGTGTTCGGCTCGGCGCGCTGCGACTGCGGCCCGCAGCTGCGCGAGGCGGTGGAGCTCATCAGCGAGGTCGGCGGCTACCTGCTGTACCTGCGCCAGGAGGGCCGCGGCATCGGGCTGTACAACAAGCTCGACGCCTACGCCCTACAGGACGGCGGCCTGGACACCTACGCCGCCAACACCGCCCTCGGCCTGCCCGAGGACGGCCGCGACTACACCGCCGCCGCGCAGATGCTCACCGCGCTGGGCGCCACGCGGATCACCTTGCTCACCAACAACCCCGACAAGGCCGGACAACTGCGCGCGCAGGGCGTGGACATCGCCGCCCTGCACCGCACCGGGGTGTTCGCCACCGAGACCAACCTGCACTACCTGCGGGCCAAGGTCGCCCACACCGGTCACACGATCTCGCTCGCCAGTTAGGAAATCGCCATGCGCATGCCCAGCCTCTACCTGTCACACGGAGCACCGCCGCTGGCCGACGACCCCGTCTGGCCCGGCCAGCTCGCCGCCTGGTCCGCCGAGCTGCCGCGCCCCAAGGCGGTGCTGATGGTCTCCGCCCACTGGGAGCACGCCCCCATCGCGCTCAGCGCCACCAGCACCGTGCCGCTCGTCTACGACTTCTGGGGCTTTCCCGAGCGGTACTACCAGGTCCGCTACGAGGCACCCGGCGCACCCGAGCTCGCCCGCTCCGTGCGCGCCCTGCTGTCCACTTCGGACACACCGGTCGTCGACGTGCCCGACCGCGGCCTGGACCACGGCGCCTACGTGCCGCTGGTCGAGATGTACCCCGAGGCCGACATCCCCGTGCTCCAGATGTCCATGCCCAGCCTCGATCCCGAGCAGTTGCTCAAGCTCGGCCGCACGCTGGCCCCGCTGCGCGAGGAGGGCGTGCTGATCGTCGGCAGCGGCTTCTTCACCCACAACCTGCGTGCCCTCAACCAGGACGGGCAGGTCGCCTCCGTCATGGCCGAGTTCGACGACTGGGGTGCGCGCGCACTGGGCGCCCAGGACCTCGACTCACTGCTCGACTTCGAACACAAGGCCCCGGCCGCCCGGCTGGCCCACCCCCGCACCGAACACTTCGCCCCGCTGTTCGTCACCCTGGGCGCCGCGCTGGACGAGCTGTCCACCCAGCGCACCACCATCGACGGCTTCTGGATGGGCCTGGCCAAGCGCTCGCTCCAACTGGGCTGAAGCGCCATGAAAGTGTCGTTCATGGCACTGGACGCATCGAACGGCACTTTCATGGCAACGCGGTGAGCGGGACTCGCGTGCGGCTGAGCGGGACTCGCGTGGTGGGTCAGGCGGCGCCGCCGATGCGGGCGCGGAGTTTGCGGGTCTCGCGGGGCAGGTTCCAGCCGAGCACGCCGACCACACGGCCGTGCTGGTGGTACTCGGCGGCGAACGAGCCCTCGGCGGGATCGCCCACGACCACGGTCGGCACGGAGTCCTCGGGGAACATGCCGTAGGCCTGGATCTTGACCTCGTACTGGTCGGTCCAGAAGTACGGCACCGGCGCGAAGGGTTCTCCCTTGCCCAGCAAGGTCTTCGCCGCCGCCATGCCCTGCTCGGTGGCGTTCATGCGGTGCTCGACGCGCAGCCGCACCCCCAGCTCGGGGTGCGTCCAGCTGGCGACGTCACCGGCCGCGACGACACCGGGCGCGGCGCGGCACAACGAGTCGCAGTCCACGCCGTTGCCCAGCGACAGGCCGCTGCCGGCCAGCCAGCCGGTGGCGGGCTCCGAGCCGATGGCCACGAGCACGACCTCGGCGGGCAGCGAGCTGCCGTCGGCGAGGTCCACGGCGACGACCTGGTCGCCGAGCCCGACCAGCCCGCTGACGCCGACCCCGGTGCGCACGGTCACCCCGTTGTCGGCGTGCAACTTCGCGACCAGGCCGCCGATCTTCGCCCCGAACTGCCGGATCATGGGCGCGGGCAGCGGGTCCACCAGCGTGACGGCGAGCCCCATCTGGCGGGCGACCGCTGCGGTCTCGGCGCCGAGGAAGCCCGCGCCGACGACCACGACACTGGACGCGGCGAGCAAGTCCTTGCGCAGCGCCAAGGCGTCGTCCATGGAGCGCAGCACGTGCACGCCAGCGAGGTCGTGCCCGAACGGCAGCCGCCTGGGGGTGACGCCGGTGGCGATGACGAGTCCGTCGTAGCCGATCGCGGTGCCGTCGGCGAGGCGCACGGTGCGAGCGGCCACGTCCAGGCCCGAGGCGGGCGTGCCGAGCAGCCAGTCGGCCTCCACCAGCGCGTCCTCGCGGCGCAGCGCGGTCCGCTCGGGCTCCCAGGTGCCCGCGAGCACCTGCTTGGACAGCGGCGGGCGGTCGTAGGGCAGCCGCTGCTCCGCTCCGATCATGGTGATCCTGCCGTCGTGCCCCTCACGGCGCAGCGCCTCGGCCGCGGTCAGACCCGCGGCCGAGGCACCGACGACCACCACGTGGTCCAGGTTCACGCCTCGTCCAGCTCGATGGCCAGCGCGGGGCAGATCCGCGCCGCCTGGCGCACGTCCTCGTGCAGCTCGGCGGGCGGGTACTCCTGCAACAGCACCACGATGCCGTCCTCGTCGCGCTGGTCGAACACGTCCGGCGCGGCCAGCACGCACTGCCCGGCGCCCACGCACTTGTCCTGGTCGATGACAACCTTCATCCCGGGTACCCCCTTCACCACTCGACGGGCAGCGAGTGCACGCCGTAGACGATCATGTCGTGCTTGAACTCGATCTCCTCCAGCGGCACCGCCAGGCGCAGCGTGGGGATCCGCCGGTACAACGTGCTGTACACGACCTGTAGTTCCATCCGGGCCAGCGGCTGGCCAAGGCACTGGTGGATGCCGTAGCCGAAGGCCACGTGGTGCCGGGACTGGCGGTGGATGTCCAGTTGCCCGGGGTCGCCCTCGAAGGCGCCCTGCTCGCGGTTGCCGATCTCGCCCGCGGCGATCAGGCCCTCACCGGCCCTGATCAGCTGGCCGCCGATCTCGATGTCCTCGGTGGCCACGCGCCTGCGCCCGCTGTGCACGATGTGCAGGTAGCGCAGCAACTCCTCGACCGCGTTGGCCACCAGCTTGGGGTCCTCGGTCTCGCGCAGCTCCGCCAGCTGCTCGGGGTGCTGCAACAGGGCGGTGGTGCCCAGCGCGATCATGTTGGCGGTGGTCTCGTGCCCGGCGATGAGCAGCAGCACGGCCATGTCGGCGACCTCGACGTCGGTCAGCGCGCCGGTCCGCAGCTGCTCCACGACCAGGCGGCTGAGCAGGTCGTCGGCGGGCTCGGCGTCCTTGGCGGCGACCAGCTTGATCAGGTAGTTGCGCAGCTCGT
This sequence comes from Kutzneria viridogrisea DSM 43870, assembly GCF_000525635.1. NCBI lineage: Bacteria > Bacillati > Actinomycetota > Actinomycetes > Pseudonocardiales > Pseudonocardiaceae > Kutzneria > Kutzneria viridogrisea. Next base: position 2,456,911 of record NZ_CP007155.1, on the reverse strand, counting down.
CGGAGATGGCAAGCGCTTCCTCGGCGCTCACGGTGCGGTTGAGCAGCCGTGAGCTGCAACGCTGGAAGAAGTCGTGGTCGGCGTAGGGCACGCCGAGCAGTTCGCAGATCACCAGGGAGGGCACCGGCAGCGCGAAGTCGCGCACCAGGTCGGCGGGCCGCGGCCCGGCCAGCATCTGGTCGATCAGCCCGTCCACGATCTCCTGCACGCGGGGCCGCAGCTTCTCGATGCGCTTGACCATGAAGTCCCTGGTGAGCATGCGGCGGTGCACGTCGTGCTCGGGGTTGTCCATGGTGATGAAGGCCTGCAAGTGCTGCCTGCGCGCCTTGCCGGACTCGCTGACGTGCGGGTAGCCCTCCTTGCGGACATCGGCGCTGATCCGCGGGTCGGCCAGCGCGGCGCGTTGCTCCTCGTAGCCGGTGATCAGCCACGGTGTGCTGCCGTCCCAGATGCGCACCCGGTTGACCGGGCCCTTCTCGCCCAGCTCGGTCAGCTCGGGCGACGGGTCGAAGGGACAGCCCTTGGCCCTGGTCATCGGGAAGGTGGGAATGGTGTCAGTCATGGATCCCCCAACACGAGCAGTTACCAAACGATTGTTCAGTGACTTACTGAACACATGTTAGGCATCTAGGGGGAGCGCTCGCACCGGGATGGGAGTCAGATCACACGGGTGGGTCAGGCGAAGACGAGGGAGAGGAACTCGCTCACCATCGGCTCGATGCGGTCCAGTTGCCGCTCGTCCGGAGAGGCGTGCCACAACGCGACCAGGCCGTGCGTGGCGACGAAGACCATCACGGCGGACCGCTCGGCGGGCAGCCGCAGCTTGTGCCCGGCCTGTTCACAGCGCTCGAAAGCGGCGGTCACGCCCAGGATGACCTTGCCCAGCGGGCCCTTGGGCGGCTCACCGGGCTCGCGGCGCGGACGGTTGTTCAGCATCAGCCGGTAGTGCCCGGGGCTGTCCAAGGCGAACTGGCAGTAGGCGTGCATCTGCGCGCGCACCCGGTCGACCACCTGCTCGGCGGGCAGCGCGGCGTCAGCCTCGGCCATGGCGGCGGCCAGCCGCTCGTAGTCGTACTCGATCAGGCCGTGCACCAGCGCGTTCTTGTCCGCGAAGTGCTGGTAGATGCTGGCCGGGGCGATGCCCGCGGCCCGCGCCACCCCGCGGATGGTCAGCCCCTCCTCGCCGCCGAGCTCGGACAGCAGGCGGGCCGCCGCCTCCAGGATCTCCCCGCGCAGCCGTTCGCCCTGCCCCCACGGGTTGCGGGCGCGCTGCTGCGGTGTCGGGTCCAAGGCGGTCTCACTCGGTGATCGGGGTTCCGGCCGGATGACCGTACAGGCCGGGGCCGTCAACCCGCAGGTTGTCCAGGAACTGGGTGCACTGGGCGTAGGAGGACTCGATCAGCTCGGCCGTGTGCGAGAAGTCCAGCGGGGTCACCGGCTGCACCGGCGCCCCCGGCAGGTACACGATCGGAACCTCAGCCGATGCGATGTGAGACTCCAGTACCGCTTGGTTGCGCATGCCCAGGGTAGCCCAGAACAGCAGGGTCTCCGCCAGCGAACCGGGCACGCCGGGCAGGTGGCCGGGGAAGGCGCAGTCCAGCACCACCAGCGAGCGCGCCCCCATGTCCAGGGCCTGGCGGATCGGCACGTTGGCCACCACCCCACCGTCGTAGAGCACCCGGCCCTCGTGGCGCACCGGCGGGTAGACGCCCGGGATCGCACTGCTGGCCAGGATCGCGGGCACCAGCGAGCCCGAGCGCAGCAGCACCGCGCTGCCGGTGACCGCGTCCACCGCCACCGTGCCGAAGGGCAGCCGCAGCTCGGCGAAGTTCGTCACCCCGCCGAGCCCCTTGGCCAGCACCTCGACCAGGCCCGTGTTGCGGAACAGGTGCGTGCGGGCCCGGCGCAGGGTCCGCAGCTGGGCGAGCGGTCCACCGGGGAAGACCTGAGCCCGCGTCATGCCCGCCCACAGCACGGCCAGCCGGTCCGCGGCCCGTGCGGGGTCCAGCGCGAGCAGTGAGCCGTTGACCGAGCCGACCGAGGTGCCCACGACCAGGTCGGGCAGCACACCGTGCTCGGCGAGGGCGCGCAGCATGCCCACCTGGATGGCGCCCAGGCTGCCCCCGCCGCCCAGCACGAAGCCGACCGGGCCGGGCAGGGTGATCGCGCGCTCGTCCACGGGGCGCATCGTCGCATGTGGACGGCTCAGCCGCCGCCACGCCTGCCCCGCCGGTGCCGGTTGGGCGAGGCACGGAAGTCGTGCAGCAGCTGGATGTTCACCCGGGTGAGGTACGGGTCCGGCGGCACGAGCCCACCGGGCTTGCGCTCCCCCTGCCAGTACGCGAGGTTGGCCACGCCACGGGACAGGTCCACGTGGTTCCCGCCGAGCACCGCTCGCTGCCGCCGCACGAGGTCGGCGGCCAGCCGGGCGGCCCGCGCGGGCTCGCCGCCCAGCCCGACGGCGTGCGCGTGGTGCGCCCGCAGGGCCAGTGTCCTGGGGTGGTCGGTGCCGAACTCCTCGGTGCAGTGGGAGATCACCTCCGCCAGCAGCGAGATCGCCTCGTGCACGGCCCCGGTGCGCAGGGTCAGCGCGGCCACGTTCTCCATCGCGGGCAGCCGCCACCGCGCCGGGACCTGGTCGTGCAGTCCGATCAACAGGCGCAGGGCGCGCCGCGAGTCCCCGCCGATGCCCGTCCAGTAGGCGTGCCGCAGGTAGGCGTTGGCCAGCGCGCGCACGTGGGTCCGCGGCCCGTCGGGCAGGCCGACCGCGGACAGCGTGCCCTCCACCGACCCACCAGCCGAGTCCCCGACCAGCGCGAGCACGCGTCGCAGGCGGGTCTGCACCCGGTGGGCCCGCCGGGTGGTGCGGTGCATCTCACCGAGTTGCCGTTCGGCCTGCGGTGCGACGGTGGCGATCAGGTGGCTGGCCTCGCGCAGCTGCCACGCCTCGGCCCGCCACTCCGCCAGCGCCACCCGGCAGGCCAGCACCACCGGGTCGTGCGGCCCCAACTGTTCCAGCAGGGCGTACCGCACGCCGTGCAGGATCTCCACCGCCTCATCCAGTCGGCCGCACAGCGCGAACCCGTCCGCCTGGCGCCCGGTGGTCACCAGCACGTCCACCGCGCGCTCCCCGCCGCCCGCCCGTTGGCGTTCCAGCAACTGCTGCCACAGCCAGGACGCCGTGTCCAGCTCCCCAGCGCGCTGCGCCGACCACGCCGCCGCCGTCCACATGTGCGCCTGCTCCGCGGATACCGGCTGGTCCGGCGGCAGTGTCGGCAGCACGCGGGTCGTCTCGTTCAGCCTGTCCAGTTCCTCGGCCAGCTTGCCCCAGGCGACCTGCCCGGCCCTGCCGAGCGGCGGGCTGTCCCTGGCGGTCGCGCCTGCGTGATCCCCCATGGTCGAAGTCTGGTAGAGCCCACGAACGGACACAAGGGATCTATGAGGCAATGCCACTTTTGTCACCCCCTGTGTTCGCGACTGTGAAGCGGTGACAGTTTTGTCATCCCGCGCGCACGCGGCGGTATTGATCTTGGGCCATTCGTGTCAGCACCTGGTGCGCCAGAAGGCTTTCTGCCACGTTGCCGCACGTGGCAGAAGTGAGTCGACGCCGATTCCTCGCACTGGCGGCAGCCGCCCCGATCGGGTTGCGCGGCGGTGGTGGTGCGCACGTGCCCGCGATCGTGGTCGGCTCCGGTTTCGGCGGCTCCGTGGCCGCACTGCGACTGGGCCAGGCCGGGGTGGACGTGCTGCTGCTCGAACGCGGCAAGCTGTGGCCGCACGACGACCACGCCCAGGTCTTCGGCTCCGAGAGCTCGATCGACCGGCGCATGCTCTGGTTCCAGCTGCTCGCGAACTACCCCGGGCTGCCCGCGGTGCCGATGATCCCGTACCCGGGCGTGATGCAGGTCGACGTGCAGCCGGGCATCACCGTGCTGGCCGCGTCCTGCGTGGGCGGCGGGTCGGTGGTCTACACCGGCGTGACCCTGCAACCGCCACGCCGGTACTTCGAGCGCCTGTACCCGTCCGGGCTGAGCTACACCGAACTCGACCGCGTGTACTTCCCCCGGGTGCGGGCGATGTTGTCGGCGCAGACCGTGCCGGAGGAGGTCTACAACTCGGCGCCGTTCACGCACACCCGGGTTTTCGACGCCCAGTTCGCGACGGCCGGGCTGCCGGTGGAGCGCACCCCGTCCACCTTCGACTGGCAGGTGGTGCGCCGCGAACTGGCCGGGCAGGTCCGCCCCTCGGCGATCGTCGGCGAGAGCAGCTTCGGCAACAGCAACGGCGCCAAGCACGACCTGACCCGCAACTACCTGCCCGCCGCGCTGGCGACCGGGCACGTGCGGCTGGGCGCGCTGCACGAGGTGACCTCGATCCGCCGCGAGGCCGGGCGGTACGCGCTGGCGGTCACCCGGCGCGACGAGGACGGGCTCACCGTGGAACAGCTCGAACTGACCTGCGACCGGCTCGTGCTCGCCACGGGGTCGATCAACACCACCCGGCTGCTGGTGGCCGCCCGCGACAGCGGTGCACTGCCCGGCCTGAACGAGCACGTCGGCACCAACTGGGGCAGCAACGGCGACGCCTTCGTGTTCCGGCCCTACACCGGACCGGTCGGCCCCAGCCAGGCGGCGCCCATCGTGTCCACCGCCATGGTCGACCAGGGCTACCCAGTGCCGATCCGCGCCGAGAGCGCCGCCGTGTCGCTGCCGGGGCAGCAGCCCGTGCTGCACCAGCTCAGCATCGCCGTGGACATGGACAACCGAGGGGTGTGGCGGTCCGGGCTCGGCGGCCAGGTCGGCCTGAACTGGCAGGCCAGCCAGTCAGACCCCGCGCTGAGGTCCGCGCTGGCGCTGAGCGAGCGGGTCGGCGGCACCACCGGTGTCGGGTCGGCCGCCGCCACGGCGCACCCCGTCGGCGGCTGCCCCATCGGCGCCGCCACGGACCTCGCCGGCCGCGTGCACGGCTGCCCCGGCCTGTACGTGCTGGACAGCTCGCTGATCCCCGGCAACGTGGGCGGCGCCAACCCAGCGCTGACCGTCAGCGCCCTCGCCGAGCGCGCCATGGACCAGATCGTGCAGGCGGGCGGCTGACCCCGCAGGCCCAAACCCAGCGCGTGTCGGCGCTTCCGGGACCGCGTGTCGGCGCTTGCGGGACGGTGTGTCTGCACTTGCGCCGCGAGTTCTCACATCCCGAGAAACAGCGCTCGAACCGCAAACACGCCGTACCGCAACGTCCGACACACCGCACACGCAGCGCCGACACGCGCTGACCCGCGGGGTCAGTCCTCGGTCTTGGCGGGGCGGCCGCGGCGTGGGATGCGGCCGAGGTTGCTGGGCAGGCGGCCCGCGTCGGCCAGCGCGTGGCGCAACAGGAACTCGATCTGGGCGTTGGTGCTGCGCAACTCGTCGGCGGCCCACTTGGCCAGCGCGTCGTGCACTGCGGGATCCAGTCTCAGCAGCACACCCTTGCGCTCGGCCACAGTGCGCCCTCCCCGGTTCACCTGATACTTTCAGCCTAGCATGTAGATATCACCTTTGCCGGAGACCGTTCAGCACCTGGTCGACGACCCGCTCGGTCCATCGCGCGTCGGTGACCCGCCCGGCGAGCCTGTCGGCGTAGTAGCTGCCGATCAGCGCGCTGGTCGCGGCGTCGAGGTCCACGTCGGCGGCCAGCTCGCCCCGCTCGCGGGCCTGGGCCAGCACCTCGCGGAACAGGGCACGGCGCGGTCGCACGGTGCGCTCGCGCAACAGGTCGAGCAGCTCGGGGGTGTGCGCCTCCTCGGCGAGGCAGGTGCCGATCATGGGCATGCCGTTGACCCGCTCCAGGGTCAGCCGGAACTCCTCCAGGTGCGCGACCAGGTCGGCGCGGACCTCGCCGACCTGGTGCACGGTGGTGTTCAGCCGCATGGACTCCAGCGCGGCGGTCACCAGGTCGGCCTTGGTGCGCCAGCGCAGGTGGATGGTGGCCTTGCTGACCCCGGCAGCGGCGGCCACCCCGTCCAGGGTCATCCGGGTGAACCCCTCCTTGGCCAGCAGGTCGAGCGCGGCGGCCAGGATCGCCTGGTCCTTCTCGACCGACCGGGGCCGCCCCTTGCGCTCAGCGGGCCCGCTGGACCTGGAAGTTGAAGTCGGCATGCCCGAAGGTACCCATCAGTCGCAGCCACAGGGGAAGCAGCATCTCCGTGCCGCGCGCAGCGGTGATGTCGCCCAGGTCGATGATCGACTCGGCGGCCCAGCCGAAGCTCACCAGCAGCTCGACGACGATCTTCTTGGCCTCGGCCTCGTTGCCGCAGACGAACAGGTTGTGCTCACCGGGCACGCGCCCCGGCTCGACCATCACCGAGGCGTTGAGCGTGTTGAGCCCCTTGACCACCCGCGCCTCGGGGAACTCGCGCTGCACCTGCTCGCCGAGGCTGTCGGTGTTGACCACGCTGAGCGAGACCGCGTCCCCGCCGAAGTCCAGCGGGTTGGCGATGTCCAGCAGCACCTTGCCCGCCAGCGTCCGCGCACCGGCCGCGCGCAGCACGTCCATCGCCACGGCCCCGCCGGTCGCGTTCACCACGATTTCACCGAACTCCGCGGCATCGGCGAAAGTCCCCACCGAGGCCCCGTTGCCGACCGCCGCGGCCCACTCCAGCGCACCCGGGTTGTCCGCTCCGCGTGAGCCCATCCGCACCTGGTGGCCCAGCTCGGCGAGCTTGCCGCCGACTGCCTGACCGACCATTCCCGTACCCAGCACCGCGATCCGCATGACCGCTCCCTTCTTCGGGCACAAAAACTAAACCGAACGACTCAGTTCGGCAAGTACGTGTGACTGATTCACCAAAATCCTGGTGAGGAGGTGACAGATCGGCCACGATGCGATCAGACGCGGCCAACAACCCCTGCTGTGCCGCGCCGACAATGGGGAGAACTCGTCATGAAGCGCACCCGATTAGTCGCCGCACTCGTCGGTCTGGCCACCTGTGCACTGGCCATGACCTCGATCAGCCCGGCCTCGGCGAGCCCGAGCGAGGACGATCCCGCCCTGCACTGGGCGGGATCCCAGGTGGTCAAGCACGAGGGGCACGGCGACGGCCGGGCCTTCGCGCCCGCCGCCCTCACCAACGGCCTGGACGTGAGCCACTACCAGGGCAACGTGGACTGGTCCTCGGTCGCGGCCAAGGGCGCCAAGTTCGCCTACGTCAAGGCGACCGAGGGCACCACCTACACCGACCCGACCTTCGCCCACCAGTACAACGGTTCCTACAACGCGGGCCTGATCCGCGGGGCCTACCACTTCGCACGGCCCAACGCCTCCAGCGGCGCGGCGCAGGCCGACTACTTCGTCGCGCACGGCGGCGGCTGGTCGCGGGACGGCAAGACCCTGCCGCCCATGCTGGACATCGAGTACGCGCCGAGCGGGGACACCTGCTACGGCCTGAGCCAGGCCTCGATGAGGTCCTGGATCCAGTCCTTCGTCAACGAGGTGAAGGCCAAGACCTCCCGCTACGCCACCATCTACACCACCACGAACTGGTGGACCCAGTGCACCGGCAACTGGAGCGGCCTGGGCTCGACCAACCCGCTGTTCATCGCCCGCTACGCCAGCAGCGTGGGCACACTGCCCGCGGGCTGGGGCTTCTGGACGATCTGGCAGTACGCCGACAAGGGCACCTTCCCCGGTGACCAGGACTACTTCAACGGGGCCTACGACCGGGTGCAGGCACTGGCCAACGGCTGAGCACCGGGTTCCGCGCGGGGACACCGGAAGTCGCGTCCCCGCGCGGATTCCCGTGCCGCACTACGACTGCGACGAACCAGCAGTGGCAACTGCCCGGCTGATCAGGTGCTGAGCCGGTACCTGGCCAGCACCCGGTCCACCAGCGCACCGGCCGCACCGAGGTAGCGGGCGGGGTCGAGCAGGTCGTCGAGGGGCAGGTCCACCTCGACCTGCTCGGCCAGCACCTCGCGCAGCGGGCGCCCGCTGCGCGCGGCCTCGGCGGTGGCCGCACCCAGCACCTTCTTGGCCGCCGCCTTGCCCAGCACCGGAGCCAGCGCCACGTTCAGCCGCTCGCTGACGATCGCTCCACCGAGGACGTCCACAGTGGACGCCATACGTTCCGGGAACACCTCCAGGCCCTCGACCAGCTCGGCGGCGGTGTGCGCCGCGCCGCCCGCCAGGCGCAGGGCCTCGCGCAGCGGCTGCCACTCGGCGTGCCAGGCACCGGCGGGCCGCTCGTCCTCGGCGACCATGGCCTGCGCGAGCACGCTGACCAGCGCGGGCAGTTGCCGTGCGGCGCTGACGATCAGCGTGGCCAGCACGGGGTTGCGCTTCTGGGGCATCGCCGAGGATGCGCCCCTGCCCTCGGCCGCGGGCTCGGCCAGCTCACCGATCTCCGTACGGGACAGCACCTGCACGTCCAGCGCGATCTTGCCGAGCGCTCCGGTGACGATCTGCAGGGCACCGGCCACGTCCACCAGCGGGGTGCGCGCGGTGTGCCAGGGCAGCACCGGCACGGCCAGCCCCAGCTCCTCGGCGAAGGGCTCGATCAGCTCGACGCCACCGTCCACACCGGACAGCTTGGCGTACTCCACGTAGGCGGCCAGCGTTCCCGCGGCACCACCGAGTTCGGCGGGCAGCACCAGGGCCTTGATCCGGTCCAACGCGTCCAGCACGAGCTGCAACCAGGTGGCCACCTTGAGCCCGAACGTGATCGGCACGGCGTGCTGGCCGAGCGTGCGACCGGCCATGACGGTGTCGCGGTGCCGCTCCGCGAGCCCGGCCAGGGCGGCGGCCACCCGGCGCAGGTCGGGCACGAGCAGCCCCAGCGCACGCTTGACCACCAGCATCGTGGCCGAGTCCAGGATGTCCTGGCTGGTCGAGCCCCGGTGCACGTACTCCCTGGCCTCCTCGGGCAGCAGCGCGGTCAGCGCGGGCACGAAGGCCACCACGGGGTTGGCCGCCGCACGCGAACGCTCCGCCAGCTCGACCAGGTCGATGCGACCGGCGTCCACCGCGCTGATCGCCTCGGCGGCGGCGGCCGGGATCACGCCGAGCCGGGCCTGCGCCCTGGCCAGCGCGCCCTCCACGTCGACCATGGCGCGCAGCCAGGCCTCGTCCTCGACCGCACGCGCCACCGGCGTACCGGCCCACGTCGGGGCCAGCAGCCCGGAATCCGTTCCCGCCACGGCAGTTCTCCTCACCCGGCGACCGTCGCCATGTCCCACTCGCGTCGCGGCGACGCACAGCTCAGCGCCGCCCTGGCGATCGCGTCCGAGTCCTCCAGGGTCACCGAGCCCACCCCGGGCCGGATCCCGGCCGCGGTCACCCAATGTACGTACTCGGTCGGCACGCCGAACGCGAACCTCCTCGGGTGCGCCCGGTGTGCGGCGTCGATCACGTGGTACGGGCGTGCGGTGACGGCGACCCCGCCGCTGTCGAACGGCTCCGCGGCCTCGTCGGGGATCCGGTAGGAGCGCACCTGGCCGGTGGCCCGCAGGTAGCGCAGCAGCGGATTGGTGCTGCGCGCCAGGTCGATGTCCGGGATGCGCGCCTCGACCAGCGTGGTCACGGCCACCGGCGGGGCGGGCACGGCCACCGCGTCCACCAGGAACGCCGTGCCGTCGGGCGCGCGGCGCACCCGGATGCCGGGACCGGCCACCCGCAGCACCCCTGCCTCGATCAGCGCGGTCATCTCCTCGATGCGGCGCAGTGGCGGCCCGATGGACAGGAAGGCGTTGAGCGGGGTGTACCAGCGGGCGAGTTCGTCGCGGTAGGAACTGCCGGTGATGCCGCCGTGGTCCACCACGAGCCGGATCTCGTTGCGCAGGTCCCGCAGCACGTCCAGGGCCGCCTTGAGCGGGCTGTGCACGTTGCCCCGGCGGGCCTGGTCGGCGTCGTGCCTCAGGTACTCCAGCAACCAGCGGTGGAAGGCCGTCGGGTCGGCGAACTCCCTGTCCCCGTAAGGACGGGCGACCCGCTCCCAGCTCCATCTGTCCTCTTCGGACACTCCGTGCACGGTGAGCAGCGCGCTGTCGTCCTCCTCGGCGCGCAGCAGTTGCGCGTACTGCTCGGCGAAACCGGGCCGGTCGGCCAGCAGGGTGCCGTAGTAGACCGCGCGCACCTCCTTGTCGATCAGCGGCCAGATGTCGTGCATGAACCGGATGCTGGGGCGCGCCCGCAGGTCCTCGATCACCTCCGGGGTCAGGAACACCGGGTGGTGCCTGCCGACCGCGCCCTTCTGGTTCTCGCCCCGCGCGTGGTGCGGGATGCCGCGCCGCGATCCCGCGTACAGCAGGGGTTCCCGGCCGGACGGGTGGTACACCAGCCCGCTGGCGGTCGGTTCGAAGCGACCGCCACGCCCCTCGGTGAACAGAGCGAGGTAGTCGAAGAAGTTCAGGCCCATGCCGCGCAGCGCGACCCGCTCCCCCGGCGCGACACCGGACAGGTCCACGTCCGCGGGGTTGCTGGGCGGCACGTAGCGCAGGGCGTGCTGCTCGGCGAACTCGTGCAGTTCGGTCTCCTGCTCGGTGAGCACCACGGGCCCGTGCCCCAGCGCGAGCACCACGGCGTCCAGATTGTCCACAGTGGACCCGTTGTCCAGGGTCAGCACCTGGCGCCCGTCGCGGGCGTCCTCCAGGGTCAGCGCCGTGGCGCGGTGCACCGTCACGGCGATGCCCGGCTGCCCGGTCAGCCGCTGGAAGACCCACTCCAGGTAGTAGCCGTACAGCGAGCGGCTCGGGTAGGAGTCCGGCCCCAGCGCACGGGCCTCGGCCAGCACCCGCGGCGGGTACTCGCGGGAGTCGGCGTCCAGCGCCCACTCGTACAGGCTCGGCCCCGGCACGATCGGGCCCTCGCACGCCACGCTCGGATCGGTGTAGAGGCTCACCTGGGAGGCCACGGTGTTCATCAGCAGGTGCCCGGACTGGTTGGTGCGCCAGACCGAACCCGCACCGGGCGGGTACGGGTCGACCACGTGCACCTCGACCTCGACCTCACGGGGCCGGTTGGCGCAGATCCGTTCCAGCACGGAGGTCCCGCGCGGACCGGCGCCGACCAGGCAGATCCTGAGCACCGTCATCGGCCCGCACCGACCAGGCACAGCCGCTGCCCGTTGCGCCAGCTGGACACGCCGGGCCGCCAGCCCAGTTGCTCGCGGGCCTTGCGGTTGCTGGCCCCGCGTAGCCGGGTCTGCTGGTGGGCCGCGAACCAGCCAAGCAGCCGCGCCCCCAGCTCCGCGGGCACCTGGCGCGGGTGCGGCCCGTCGAAAGCCCTTGCGTAGTGCGGCAACCAGGTGCGGGCCGTGGCCGGATCGTCGTCGACGATGTTGAACAGCCCGGTGGCGCGGGACATCACGGCGGTGGCCGCCGCGTCGGCCGCGTCCTCCACGTGCAGGAAGGAGTTGATGCCGGTGCCGTCCCCGATCAGCGGCAGCTTGCCCAGCCGCACCGCCTGTCCGAACGGCCCGTTGAGGTCGTAGGCGGTGTCCCTGCCGTACAGCGTGCCGTAGCGCAGCACCACACCCTCGACGCCGGAAGTGTGCAGCACCAGGCGTTCCAGCTCCGCGATCGCACGCACGGTGGTGGACCACACGGCGTCGGGCGGGTCGAGGTAGAGCGGTGCCTCCTCGTCCAGCAGCGGCCCGCCGTGTGGGGCCGTGGCGAAGGCGATGCTCTGCGCCACGACCCGCCGCGTGCCCGAGGCCAGCGCCGCGTCCACCAGGTTGGCGGTGCCCTCGGTGCGGACCCGCGCGGTGCGCTCGAACACCTCCCACCGGGTGTCGCCGGTACCCGGTCGCAGCGCGGTCGCTTGGTGCACAACGACTTCCGGGGCCGCGCTGAACACGGCGGCGTGCACGGCGTGCCGGTCCAGCAGGTCGGCGACCACCACCCGGTCCACGTCCAGCTCCGCGGCGGCGGCCTGGTCGCGGACCAGCACCGTCACGTGGTGGCGCTCCCCGCGCAGCAGCGGCAGCAGGGCACGGCCGATCACCCCGGTCGCACCGGCCAGCAGCACACGCATGATCTACTCCCCTGTCCCGGCGACCCTCATCAGCAGGCGGCACTGCGGATCACCGTGCCGCAGGCACCCGGTCGCCCTGTTCTCCGACAACTCCACGCCCAGGCCCTCGGCCCACCCGGCATGGATTTCCGTGCAGGGGCACTGGTAGCCCTCCAACGAGCCCGCCATGCGCACCATGACCACCGCGAAGTTCTGCCGCATGGTCAGTTCCAACAGTTCCTCGTCCAGTGCGGTGACACCGCCGTCGCGCAGTTCGTTGGGGAACATGATGTCCGCGCACCGCTCGAACAGGGCCGCCAGTTCCTTGGCATCGGCCTGGTTCACCGGTTTGGCGAAGGCCCGCGCCACCTGTTTGCCCACCCGGGTGGCCACGAAGCGCAACGCCTCCGCGTTGATCTCGTTGGCCACCTCCTGCCCGAACCGCTTGGCCACACCCTGGTACCAGCGGGCGTCGTGCAGCCACCACAGCCGGTACACCTCCATCGGCTGCATGGTCATCACCCCTGGTCGGCGCGGGCGACCAGCTCGCGCGCACGCTCGCGCATCACCCGCTTGAGCACCTTGCCGGTGACCCCGGTGGACACGTCGGTGCTGTCCATGCGCAGCGCGCGGGTCACCGGCGGAAAGCCCTGTCCGGCAAGGACTTCGTTCACCCACCCGGTGAGGTCCCCGGGTTCCCGCGCCCCATCGGTGAACTGGAGCAGCACGTACGCCTCGGCCACGCCGTCACCGTCCCAGTCCGCGCGCACGCCCTCCTCGGCGATCGCGGTGACGGTACAGTCGGCCAGTTCCGGCAGGCTCGCCAGCAGCAGCTCCTCGGTGCGGGTGCTGAACACGATGCCCGCCTCGGTACGGATAGCGTCCGGTGCCCGGTCCAGGTGGTAGAAGTTGCCCTCGGCGTCCTGCATGGCCAGATCCCCGGTCAGCCAGTAACCGCCGAGCCGCAGCTTGTGCCAGGTGAGGCTGTCGTTCCAGTAGCCGGGGGTCAGCGTTGGCGAGCGCACGCCGAGCCTGCCGACCTCGCCGGCGGGCAGCGGGCGGCCGTCCTCGGACAGCACGGCGGCCTGCGCGAAGCTCATCGGCTTGCCGATGCAGCGGCCGAAGGAGGCGCTGCCCGGCTTGTGCCCGTTGTGGAAGATCGAGTAGCCGGTCTCCGAGGAGCCCAGGCCGTCGGTGAACACCGAGCCGGGCACCCGCACCGGCTTGAAGTCCGGGCCGATCTCCTCGTGGCTGCCCTGCGCGACCAGCACCCGGATGTGCGCCTCGTGGGCGGCGTCCCCGGTGTTGTAGTACGCCTCGATGCTGGACATGTCCCTTGTGGACAGATCGGAGGTCGCGATCTGCCCGTAGGTGCCGGAGAAGCCGAACACCGTGGTGGGCTTGAACTTCTCGATGGCGTCGAGCACATCGCTGCCGCGCTGGCTGGACTGCAGGTACACCGGGGAGTCCAGCAGCAGGCCGAACATCATCACCGACATGGCCGCGTTGTGGTTGCCGGGCAGGGCGACCAGCAACCTGCCCATGGACCCGCCCACGGACAGCTTGAGCCGGTGCAACTGGGCGTAGAGCAGGGTCTGGTGGGTGTGCGGCACGGCCTTGGGCATGCCGGTGGTGCCCGAGGAGTGCGAGATGATGATCGGGTCGGTCGGGTCGTGCCGGTAGGGCCAGCCCTGCGGCAACTGCGCGCGGTGCTCCGGCCGGATGTCCTCGGCGGTAACGACAAAACCGAGCTCTCCCCCGGCGAGCACCTCGTGCCGCTCGGTGTCGGTGACCGCCCCGCTGGCGCCCTGGCGGCGGATGTACTCGCGCGCGATCTCCGGGCGCAGCTTGGCGTTGGCGAAGGACGGGATAGCACCCAGCGAGTTGATCGCCATGAAGTTGATCGCGAACTCGGTGCTGGAGGCGGTGAGCACCCCGACCACGTCACGCGGGCGGATCCCCTTGCCGTGGTAGAAACCCGCATAGGTCTCCACGTACTCGTACAACTCGCCGAGCGTGATCACCTCGGGGTGGCTGCCGTCGGGTGCGCGCCAGGTGCCGTCGGTCCACAGCACCGGCCGGTCGGTGGGCCTGCCGTAGGCGCGCAGGCGGTGCAGCACGTTGCCCGCGCCCAACTCGGGGTCGGCGTTGATCTGCGCGCGTTCTTCCTTGGTGATCACGGTTCCTCCGGGTGGCGTTCGAGCAGCAGGGCGATCGCGAGGTCGTGCCGGGGCGCGGTCGCGGGCAGCAGGGACAGGGCGTGCGCGGCGCGCTCGGTGGGTACCAGCTCGACACCGAGCACCAGCACCGCGTCCAGCCCGGGGTCGGCCAGCAGCAGTTCGGCGGTGTCCAGCAGCTCGTCGTCCATGCCGTCCATGGTGGACAGTGCGAGCAGCGGTCCGGTGATGTCGAACTCGCGGCTGAGGTACCCGAGCACGGCGTTCGCGGTGGCCTGCATGAACAGCAGCGCATTGTGTACCTGGCCCTGCACCAGCAGGCGGCTGGCCAGGTCGGTGGTGGTGCAGTCGCCGACCAGGCTGCCGAGCACCACGGCGAGCCGGTCGCCGGGGATGTCCTGGCCCGCCAGGCAGTTCGTGGCCACGTGGTGCACCAGCGGGTTGAACGTGGACTCGATGAAGCCCGGCACGGCGGGCAGGTCGACCGGCCCGTCGACCTTGGCTGAGGAACGCACCCGCAGTGTCATGCGTGCTCCAGCACGATCGCGGTGTTCATGCCGCCGAACGCGGCGTTGAGGCTGAGCACCTGGCGCAGGTCGGCCTTGCGCGGGCCCTCGGTGACGTAGTCCAGGTCGCAGGCCGGGTCCGGGGCGAAGTAGTTGGCCGTCGGCGGGACCACCCCGTCCAGCAGGGCCAGCAGTGAGATCACGAACTCCACGGCCCCCGAGGCCTCCAGCATGTGCCCGGTCGTGCCCTTGGTCGAACTGACCACTGTGGATGGTCCGAGCACCGAGCGCAGCCCATTGGTCTCCGCGCTGTCGTTGAGCGGGGTCCCGGTGCCGTGCGCGTTCACGTAGTCCACTGTGGACAGACCAGCCCTGTTCAGTGCCTGGCGGGCCGCGGCGGCCATGCCCCGGCCCTCGGGGTGCGGCTTGGCCACGTGGTAGGCGTCCGAGGCGATGCCCCAGCTGGTGAAGCGGGCCAGCACCCGCGCACCCCGCTCCCGCGCGGTCCTGGCCGACTCCAGCACGAGGACCGCGACCCCGTCGCCCAGCAGCAGGCCGCTGCGACCGGCGGAGAAGGGCCGCACCGCACCGTCCTTGGCCAGCGCGCGCCCGGAGTCGAACTTGGCGTGGTTCTCCTCCTCCACCAGGTACGCCCCCGCGCACACGGCGGCGGGCGCCCAGCCGGAGCTGACCAGCCGCCAGCCGTGGATGAGCGCGCTGGCCGAGGCGACGCAGGCGTTGGTGAAGGCCAGCCGCCTGCCGTGCAGGCCGAGCCGGTCGGCCAGGCCCTGGGCCAGGTGGGCGGGCACGCTGTCGGCGAGCCCGGTCTCCTCCCGCTCGCGCCAGAACCGGGTGACGGCCGTCCAGTCCCCCGCCGAGCCGACCAGCACCGCGGCCTGCGCGCCCCGGTTCAGCCCGGCCATGGTGACCGCGTCGTGCGCGCAGTCGTGGAGCACCTCCCGCAGCACCGGCTCGCCGGGCGCGGCGGCCGTCATCGGCGTGCGGTAGGGGGTGGGGTCGAACCGGGTGGCGGCGGCGAAGGCGGGCACACCCGCGAACACCCCGTCCCGCACGGCCTGCGCACCGCGCCCGAAGGCGGTGTGCACGCCGAACCCGGTGACCACCACCTCCTCGGTCATCGCACCGCCCCGGAGTTGAGGTACTCGGTGATGCCCGCGACCGAGTCGAACCGGGCCAGGTCCTCGTCGGAGGGGTCCACGGTCAGCCCGAACCTGGCCTGCACCTGGTGCAGCAGCCACACCAGTGCCATGGAGTCCAGCACCAGCGGGGCGTCGTCGGCCAGGTCGGCGGGCAGGTCGGGGAAGACCTTGCGGTCGGCCAGCAGCTCGCGCACCTGCTCGGTGGTCACGCCGCCGCCCTGCGCCGCACGATGTCGTCCACCAGCTGGCCCAGGGTCATCGCGCCGATGGCCTCGATATCCGAGTCCGGGATCTTCACCTCGAACTGGCGCTCCAGCCGCAGGGTCAGCTCGACCAGGCTCAGCGACTCCAGGTCGATGCCGCTGGTGCCGATGGGGCTGTCGTCGGTGAGCGAGTCGCGGTCGATGGGCACGTTCATCTCGGTGGCCAGGGTGCTGAGCACGAACTCGCGGACGTCCTGGCTGTGCACGGAGCTGGTCATGGAACCTTCCCTTGTCGTCAACTGATCGCCGCGCGCAGGACCGACCGCTCGCGGATGAGCTTTCCGTTGGAGGTGCGCGGGAGCTGGGGCAGCACCCACACCGACTTGGGCAGCTTGAAGTCGGCCAGGAAGCTGCGGCACCACAGGATCAGATCCTCGGCGGCCACCGCCTTGTCCACTGTGGACACGTACGCCTCGATGGACTCGCCGTGCACCAGCACCGCCTCGGTGATCGCCGGGTGCCTGCCGAGCACCGCCTCCACCTCGGTCAGGTCCACCTTGAGCCCGCCGATGACCACCAGCGAGTCGCCCCTGCCCAGCAGCCGCACCCCGCCGCCGGTGGTCAGTTCCGCGCGGTCGCGGGTGCGCAGCCAGCCGGCCACGAACCGCTCCTGCCCGTCGGCGGTGAGGTACGGGGTGCCCTCCAGCGCCACCTCGACCTCGCCGTCGACCAGCCGCAGCCGGATGCCCGGGGCCGCGGGGCCGACCGCGGGGCGCTGCCGCCCGCTGACGTCCATGGCGATGACCCCGGTCTCGGTGGTGCCGTAGGACTCCCCCACCGGCACGCCGTAGGCCAGCCGGAACCGCTCGGCCACCTCCGGCGGCATGATCTCCCCACCGGAGACGGCCACCCGCAGGGCGGGCAGCGCGGGCGGGGTGGGCAGCGAACCCAGCAGCTCGTAGTGGAACGGCACGCCGAAGATCGCCGTGACCTCGTGCTTGCGCGCGGCGTCGAGCATGTCGGCGGCGGCCACGCGCGGGGCGAAGACCACTGTGACGCCGACGGCGAGCGAGTGCAGCAGCCCGGCGATCAGCCCGAAGCTGTGCGCGGTGGAACTGAGCAGCAGCACGCGGTCGCCGTACTTGGGCATGCCCTCGATCCGGGTGAAGCGCTCGATCTCCTCCGCCAGCGAGCTCTCGGTGCGGCCGATCACCTTGGGCAGCCCCGTGGAACCCGAGCTGAACTGCACGAGCCGGTGCGCCGTGTCGGCGGGCTTGCCGTCCGACCGCTTCTCGGTGACCAGTTCGTGCCGTGCCCGGAAGTTCAGCCGCGACCACCCGGCGGCACCGGCCCGCACCACGAACTGCGGGCGGCACAACGCACGCAGCGCGTCGACCTCGGCCGGCTTGAGCCGGTGGTCGATCAGCATCACCTGGGCGCCCAGCCGCCACAGGGCGAGCAGCACCTCCACCTGGGTGAAGCTGGGCGGCACCTGGAGCGCGACGGTGCTGCCCGGTCCCACGCCCGCCGAGGCGAACAGCGCGGTCTCGTGCGCCACCGCCTCACGCAGTTCCCCGTGCGTCACAACGTGATCGGCCACCAGGTAGGGCAGGTCGTCCGGATGGCGATCCAGCAGGTCCTCCACCAGCCGCATCGTGATCAGCTCTCCTTGCAGAACTCACCGATGGGGATGCCGACGTGGCGCTTGTCGGTGGCGATGTAGCCCAGCAGTTCGTCACCGGCCTGCAACTCCGTGACGTTGCGGACCTTGCCGCCGGGACCGAGCACCCGCACGTGCCAGTCGTCCTGCACGGTCAGGCTGACCTTGACGCCCTCCGGCGAGTGCGCGGTGATCGTCAGCAGCGGGCGGGACTCCAGCTTGGCCCGGCCGACCACCACGCGGCGGGTGCGGCCCTCCGCGTTGACCGCCAGGGTGACGCTGCCGGACTTGAGCTCGCTGAGGTAGTTCGTGCGGTTGTCCGGGCCCAGCACGTAGGAGTGCAGCGCGCCCGCGTTGACCCGGAACGGCCGGGTCGGCATGTACGGCAGCGGGTGGGTCTCGCTACAGCACAGGATGAACCCGGAGGAGTAGGAGCCGACGAGGATGCCCTCGTCCTCCTCGAAGTGCGAGCAGGTGTCCACGCAGACCCGGTCGCCGAGCCCGTTGTGCTCGATGCCCTCCACGACCAGCGTGCTCAGCGCGAGGTCCTGGGTGCCCGCCTCCAGAAGCCTTGCCAGCGCGAAGACCTCGGTGGCGTCGCGGGGCGCGAGCATGACCCCGTCCGAGCCGTGCTCCAGCACGTCCAGCACGATCGTGGCCTCTTCGAGGTCGGCGACCACGCAGATCAGCTTGCCCTGCGCGCGGTCGGCCGCCGCGATCACGATCTCCAGCGGGATCTTCGTCGGGTCCACGAAGCTCACCACGGTGTAGGGCAGGGCGACCGCCGCGGCGCAGGCCAGCTTCAGCGTGCGGTCGTCGGCCACCTCCACGAACACCGCGCCGCTGTGGTTCTCCGCGACGAGGCGGTCCAACTGGTCGGCGTCGGTGAGCACGGTGGTCACCAGGTCCACCTGTGCGTCGGCGACGGGCTGCGCGGGCAGCAGCACCTTGGTCACCGTGGGCGGCAGCGAGGCGAGTACCTCGGGCCTGTCGGAGACCACGCCCTGCACACGGGCGTGCACGGCCGCGGCGACCACGGCCTCCAACTGCGTGTCGGCGGTGGAGCGGAGGTCGATCCATGCGAATTTCACGCGGCACCTGCACCTGTCGTCATCGAGGGGTGGTTGGCTACGGCGTCGGGGTGCAGCACGGCGGCCAGCCGGTGCACCAGCGACAACGGGTTGGGCGCGGAGAACACCCTGCGGCCGATGGCAAGTCCCGCGCAGCCCACGTCCAGCGCGGCGCGGGCGTACTCGGCAAGGCCCGAGCCGTCCGGGTCGGCCTGCGCGGGCGGACCGCCCGCGGCCAGCACGGGGATCGGGCAGCTGGCGGTGACCTCGGCCATGCGGTCCACCGGCAGGGCCATGGAGGTCTTCACCAGGTCCGCGCCGAGATCGGCGGCGATGTTCACCACGTGGGCGAGTACCTCGGGGTCGTGCGAGTCACGCACCCGGGGGCCTCGGGCGTAGGCCATCGCGATCAGCGGGACGTTCCACTCCTGGCAGGAGCTGGCCACCGCACCCAGGTCGGCCAGTTGCCGCGCCTCGGTGTCCGAGCCGACGTTGACGTGCACGCTGACCGCGTCGGCGCCCAGCCGCAGCGCGTCCTCCACGTCGCCGACGAGCACCTTGGCGTGGGCGTCGGCGGCGTGCACCGTGCCCGCGCTCAGGTGCACCACCAGGGCGCAGTCCTCCAGCAGTTCGGGGCTGATCGCCCGGATCCGTCCTTTGTGGACGATTATCGCGTCGGCCCCGCCGAGCACCAGGTCGCGGATCAGCTCGTCCCAGTCCTCGTTGCCCGCCACGGGCCCGTCGGAGACGCTGTGGTCCAGCGGTACGAACAGGTACCTGCCGTCCCCCGCCCGCGACAGACGCCGCAGGCGAAGCGCTTTCCCGGTGTCAGCCACGTTGCGCACCTCGTCCCCACTCCCGTTGTGACCCGAGATGATTGTTTTCGCGTAAATCAGGGCACGGCCAGTATCAACCTGCGATAACTCCGCAGTTATGCAACGCGGATCACGGCACTCTGACAATGCACCGAACAAGCTCTGATCCTACTTTGAAGTACGTCTGGTATGCGCGGCACGACCAGTAGGTCAACTGTGAACACACAGGCACGTTCGCTCCGTCCGAACGTCGCTGTCACCCATGGACGCAGGTGGTTAACATGCCTTTGCATCGATACGCGTCAGCAATATGTCCTCAGATCGGAGAGGCGCCGTGCCTATTTCTGTCCGGGTCGCCATCGCCTACCACGGCGGCGGAGGACATACCGCCAGATTCGCGGAGGCGGTCGGTTCCGGAGCGAGTTCGGTACCCGGGTGTGAATCGCTGCTGATCCCAGTGGCGCAGATGTCGGCGGCCGACTGGACGGCACTGGACGAGGCCGAGGCCATCGTCTTCGGCGCACCCACGTACATGGGCACCGCCTCGGCGGCCTTCCACGCCTTCGCGGAGGAGACCGCGCGCCGCTGGCTGCGGCAGAGCTGGCGGGACAAGCTGGCGGCGGGCTTCACCAACTCCGGCTCCAAGGCCGGGGACAAGTCCTCCACCCTGGCCTACTTCGCCACACTGGCCGCCCAGCACGGCATGACCTGGGTCAACCTTGGCCTGCTGCCGGGCTGGAACCGCGCCCGGGGCAGCGAGCAGGACCTGAACCGGCTGGGCTTCCACAACGGGGCCGCCGCACAGTCCAATGTGGACTCCAAGCCGGAGGACGTGCACCGCGCGGACCTGGCCACCGCCGAGCACCTCGGCCGCAGGGTCGCCGAGCAGGCGCTGGTCGTGGCGGCGGGCCGGGCCGCACTGGCACCCGCGCGGTGAGCCTCGCGCTGGAACGCCCCACACGCTGGTCCGCGGTGCTCGGGGTCGCGGTGCTGGCCCAGACCCTGGTGTCCATGGACAGCTCGGTGCTCAACATCGCGGTGAAGACCCTGGCCGACCCGGTGTCCGGGCTCGGTGCGAGCCCGGACCAGCTGGCCTGGGCGATCAACGCCTACACCGTGGTGTTCGCCTCGGCGATGTTCGCGGGCGGCGCGCTGGCCGACCGGTTCGGGCAGCGCCGCGCCCTGGTCGCCGGGCTGCTGCTGTTCTCGGTGACCTCCGCGCTGGCCGCGTTCGCCAGTACCCCGGTGCAGTTGGTGCTGGCCAGGGGCGCGATGGGGCTGGGCGGAGCGCTGCTGATGCCCGCCACACTCGCCATCGTGATCATGGCTTCGCGGCCGGAGCAACGCAGCAGGGCCATCGCGATCTGGGCCTCGGCCGCCGCGGTGGGGCTGGCCATCGGCCCGGTCGCGGGCGGGGCGCTGCTGGGCTGGTTCTGGTGGGGCTCGGTGTTCCTGATCAACGTGCCGATCGTGCTGCTGTGCCTGGTCGGCATCGCGCTGTGGGTGCCGGAGTACCGCGCCGACCGGCCACGACCACTGGACCCGCTGGGGCTCGTGCTGTCCTTCGCCGGGCTGGGCGGGGTGGTCTTCGGCGTGATCAACGCGGGCCAGGACTGGCTCCGGCTGGACGTGCTCGGCCCGATCCTGGTGGGACTGGCCCTACTCGGGGCGTTCGCCGTGGCACAGCTGCGCGCCGCGGAGCCCAGCTTCGACGTGCGGCTGTTCACCCGGCGCCGGTTCGCGGGCGGCAGCCTCAGCCTGATGATCGCCTTCTTCGGCGTGTCCGGGCAGCTGTTCTACGCCACCTTCTACCTCCAGGACGTGCGCGGGCTGAGCCCGCTGGCGGCCGGGCTGGCCACCGCGCCGACCGCGCTGGGCATCGTGCTGGGCAACCTGGTGGCACCCGGTCTGGTCGCGCGCTGGTCCACCCGCTGGGTGGCCGCGGTGGGCATGGCCGTCAGCATCGCGACCTTCGGCAGCTACGTGCTGTTCGACCAGCACACGCCGATCGCCTGGTACGCCGCGATGATGCTGGTGCAGGGCGCCGCGATGGGGCTGGTCGCCGTGCCGTCCACGGCGGCGTCCATGGCCGCGCTGCCGCCGGAGCGCAGCGGGGCGGGGTCGGCGGTGACCAGCGCGATGCGCCAGGTGGGCAGCGCACTGGGCGTGGCGGTGGTCGGTTCGCTGCTGACCTCCTCCTACCGGGCCGCGGCCGGGTCGTGGACCGGCGCCTCGTTCACCGACGGCGCGGCCTACCTGCACGCGATGGCCTTCGCCGCGGGCTGGACCTGCCTGCTCTGCCTGGCCGGGCTCGCGCTGATCGTGGTGTGCCTGAACGAGAACTGAACACTGAGGGGAAAACATCGTGCAGGTCGAATTGCGACATCTCCAGGTGGTGCTGTCGGTGGCCGAGGCGGGCAGCATCAGCCGGGCGGCGATCCAGCTGCGGATCGCCCAGTCCGGACTGACCGCGCAGTTGCAGCGCATCGAGCAGGAGTTCGGCGGGCCGCTGTTCGCGCGCAACCCGGCCGGGGTGGAGCTGACCGAACTGGGTGAGCACGTGGTGTGCCGGTCGCGGGAACTGTTGGGGCAGTTCGACGACCTGCTGGAGACCTCCCGGCTACTCACCAACACCGACCAGCCCGCCTCGCCGGTGCTGGTGACCGGCCCGCTGGGCCCGGTGGTGGCGATGCTGGCCTGCGCGGTGCGCGAGTCGCTGCCCGACCGCGAGCAGGTGACCTCGCTGGAGCGCACCTTCGAGTCGCTGAACGAGGTGCTGCGCTCCCCGGAGTTCGACGTGGGTGTGGTGCCGGAACTGGCGGAACTGGCCGTGCACCTGCCCGCCGGGCTGGTGACCAGACCGCTGGTCGAGGAGTCCGCGTTCGTCGGGCTGTCCAGCTCGCACCCGCTGGC
Organism: Kutzneria viridogrisea DSM 43870; assembly: GCF_000525635.1. Taxonomy (NCBI): domain Bacteria; kingdom Bacillati; phylum Actinomycetota; class Actinomycetes; order Pseudonocardiales; family Pseudonocardiaceae; genus Kutzneria; species Kutzneria viridogrisea. The sequence continues at coordinate 2,434,422 of NZ_CP007155.1, read as the reverse complement.
CGACCGGGCCGAGCTGCGGCTGGCGGAGCTGGCCGGGCAGGACTGGGTGATGCCCGAGGAGAAGCTGTCCGGGCTGAGCCCGGGCCTGCGGCTGGCCTGCGAGGAGGCCGGGTTCACGCCCAGGTGCAGGCACACCGGTGCGGACCTGGCGACCGCGCTGATGCTGGTGCGCTCCGGCAACGCGATCGGGGCGTTCTACCCCACGGGGGTGCACAGCCCCGGCATGGTGCTGCGCCCGCTGGTCGGCAACCCGCTGCGGCGCAAACTCGTGCTGGCCTGGCGCAGCGGCTCGCCGGTGGCCGAGGTCATCGACCACGTGCACGAGACCGTGGTGAAGCGGTACCAGACCCTCGTACACGGGCACCCGGTCTACTCCCAGTGGCAGGCCCGCCAGCAAGCATCTTAGAAACTACTTGATTGCGTCGCGCAAGTAGCCTTAGGCTGCCCCCGTGACCGACAAGCTGCGTACGGTGCTGCCGATGGTGCTCGACGTGGTGCTGCCCATCGGCGGCTACTACCTCCTGCACGCGTTCGGGGTGGGGGACTTCTGGGCGCTGACCATCGCCGGGCTGGCGACCGCCGCCAACGCCCTGGTCAACACCGTGCGACGGGGCAGGCTGGACACGCTGGGCGTGCTGGTCCTGGTCATGCTGGGCCTCAGCATCGCGCTGATCTTCGTCACCGGCGATCCGCGCTTCCTGCTGGCCAAGGGCAACGTGTACGTGACGCTGGCGGGCCTGTACGTGTTGGGCACCACCGTGTTCGGCCGACCGCTGAGCTACCTCGGCGCCAAGCCCATGGCCACTCGCGGGGATCCGCTGCGCGAGCTCGCCTACGAGCGGGTCTGGCACAACCGCGCGCCGTTCCGCCGTGCCCACCGCGTGCTGTCCGCGGTGTGGGGCCTTGCCATGCTCGGCAACGCCGCGGGCTCGCTGGCGATCATCTACAGCCACTCGGTCGCCGAGGTGAGCGAGTCCGTCCTGCTCTCGCAGGCGCCCGGCATCGCCATGCTGGCGATCATGGTCGTCTCGGTGCGGTTCACCAGGCCCAGGCTCCGCACACTGGTCGACGCCGAACACGCCGCCCTGACCCACGAGTCCCGCCCAACCGACGCCGAGTCCCGTCCTGGGGCGCGCGAGTCCCGCTGAGCTGCCCGCGGCTGCCATGTCATGAAGGTGCCGTTCGCGACGTTGACCGTCACGAACGGCACCTTCATGACGTGCCGCCGGGCCACCCGATCCGGGGACGGCAACCCCGTTCGGCCGCGCCGGATTGCTGCGGGAGCACCAACCGGTCCTCACGGCGGTTCACACGATGGTGGCCAGTTCCCACCGTCCACTGCGAACCGTCCTAACGTGCATGCCCTCCCGTTTTCCCTACACAGGAAGGGTTTGCTACCGATGAGACCGTTATCGGTCCTCGCCACCATGCTCGTGCTGCTGGCCTGCTTCGCGACGCCCGCATCCGCCACGCCCACCGCGCAGTGCAGTCAGACCAGCACGCCCGTCAGCAGCGGCCTGTTCCAGTACACCGTGCACGGCCAGCTCTGCCTGCCCTCGGACTCGACCCCGAGCACCGTGCAACTCCTGCTGCACGGAGCCACGTACAACAGCGCCTACTGGGATCTTCCCTACCAGCCGGACCAGTACTCGTACCAGCGGGACATGGCGGTGCACGGCCTGGCCACGTTCGCCATGGACGAGATCGGCGTGGGCCAGAGCTCGCGGCCGCTGAGCACGCTCGTCTCCGGAACGTTGCAAGCCAGTGTGGTGCACCAGGTCGTGACGAGCCTGCGCACCCAGTTCACCCGTGTTGTCCTGGTTGGACATTCGGCCGGGTCGGGCATCGCGATGATGGAGGCCTCGACCTACAACGACGTGGACGGGGTCGTGGTCACCGGCGCCACCCACGTACCCAACGCCCCCATCGTGATCCAGGACGTCGTGCTCGGCCTGCACCCGGTGACGCTGGACCCACAGCTGTCCTCTCGCGGCGGTGATCCCGGCTACCTCACGACGGTTCCGGGCTCGCGCGGCCAGATGTACTACGCGCCCGGCGACCTCGACCCGCAGGCAGTGGCCGCCGACGAGGCCTTCGCCAAGGACCAGGTGTCCACCACCAGCCTGACCGACATCATCACGATCGGCCTGGCCAGCCCGGTCTCGCTGAACATCACGGTGCCCGTGCTCATGGTGTTGGGCACCAACGACACCGGTTTCTGCGGGGTCTTCCGCGACTGCTCCAGCGCGGACGCCCTGCGCGCACAGGAGGCGCCGTACTTCAGCCCGGCGGCGCAGCTCGCGGTGTCCGTGCTGCCCGGCTCGGGCCACAGCGTGGCGCTGGCGGTCAACTCGGCCGACTACCGCGACACGACCCGAGCCTGGTTGCAGCAGCACGGCTGCGGCTGAGCTCAGTTGTGCAGCCCGTCCGCGGCGAGCACCCGGGCCATGTTGCGCTCGGCCAACGCGGTGATCGTGACGAACGGGTTCACCCCGGTCCAGCCCGGGATCAGTGAGGCGTCGTTGACGTACAGGTTGGGGCAGCCCGACACCCGGCCATACAGGTCGGTGGCCTTGCCCAGCACTGCCCCGCCCAGCGGGTGGTAGCAGAAGTCGTCGCCGAAGGCCCTGTTGCCGGAGAACAGGTCGTGGCGGTAGATCGTGGCGTTGGCGGCGTTGATCCGGTCGAAGACCCTCTTCGCCGCCGACACCGCGAAGTCCTTCTGCGTGCTGCCCCAGCGCAACGACACGGTCCCGCTCGCGCGGTCGTAGCCGAAGCTGCCGCGTTCGGGGCTCTTGGTGATCGCCAGGTACAGGCTGGCGAAGGTCTCGACGCCAGCGGGGATCGGGGCGATCTCGGCGAAGACCGGGACCGGGTCGTTGGTGGCGTCGATGCCCAGCGTGGGCATCGACGCCTGCACGCAGCCGGTGGGCTTCCAGTTGGCGCGGGCGGTCATCACGTTGCCGTTGTCGCCCCAGCCCAGGCCGACCTGGTCGTTGAGCCCGGGCAGCGCCCCGGTTTCCCTTGCCGTCAACAGCAGTTGGGTGGTGCCGAGGCTGCCCGCCCCGAGGAACAGGTACCGGCAGTTGATCAGTGCGGTGCCGGTGACCGCGCCGGACTCGTCGATCGTGGCGGTCTGCACGGCGTAGGTGCCGTCGCCGTCCCTGGCGATGCCGGTGACCCGGGTCAGGGTCTGCAACCGCACCCGGCCGGTGCCCAGCGCGGCCGGGATGTAGGACTTGTCCAGGCTGCGCTTGCCGTGGTTGTTGCCATAGATGACCTCGCTGTTCAGCGCGGACTTGGCCACCTGCCCGGCGGCTTCCCTTTCCAGGTAACCGAAGTCGTAGACGTTGGGCACGAACGAGGTGCCGTAGCCCGCCTTGGCCGCGTCCGCACGGGAGACCCGGGCGTAGGAGTAGCAGTCCGCGGCCTCCCACCAGGCCGGGTCCACGGAGTTGACCCCGAGCATCCGGTTGGCCAGCGGGAAGTACGTGCCGTACATCTCGTCCACGTCCACCCCGGGCAGGATCTCCGGGAAGAACCGGCGCTGCGGCACCACAGCCATGCCGCCGTTGACCAGCGAGCCGCCACCGACCCCGCGGCCCACGTAGACCTTCATGTTGGGGAAGTCCACCCGGTCCAGCACCCCGGGGTACGGGTCGATGTCGCGGTTGACCACCGGCAGCCACAGGAAGCTGTCCAGCGGGGCAGCGGTCCTGGTGCGGAACCACATCGAGCGCCGGTCCGGGGTGAGCATGGGGCAGAACGGGGCGGGGCCGTCCCAGAGCCGGCCCATCTCCAGCACCAGCGTGTCGATCCCGGCCTCACCCAGCCGCAGGGCCGTGACCGATGCGCCGTAACCACTTCCGATGACCAGTGCGGGAACGAAGCCACCGCTGGGCGCCGCGGTGACGGGCGAGGTCGACACGAAGGTCGCTCCCGCTGCGGAGGCGGCGCTGAGCGCGGCTGCACCCAAGAAGCGCCGACGAGACAGGGACGACGGGCTCATGCCCCCATGATGGATGCTAGAACGTGTTCCACACAAACCCGTAGCTCGTGATTTTTTTGGCTTGATAGATAAAGCTACACGATCGAGTGGGATCAAGAACACGTATCAGAAGCGACCGTCGAACAGGATCTTGGCCACCTCGGTGACCGTCTGCCTGCCCTCGTCGTACCCGCCCTGCCCGTTGAGGCTGTTCATCACGGCCAGGGTGTAGCGCTCGCCGGGTCCCGCGAAGCCCACGGTGTTCATCACCCAGCCGCCCTGCTCCTGCGACCAGCCGTCCTTGGTGCCCGGCCGCGCGGCGGGCCCGGCGCCCCACACGCCCCACTGCTGGATCGGGGCCACCGAGCGCATCTGGCCCACCACGTAGTCGCGCAGGTCCGCGGGCAGCTTGGTCAGCACGTAGTTGATCAGGTGGTCCAGGTCGACCGGGGTGCACTTCTGGAAGCCCCAGTACGGGTAGAACTCGCTGAACCCGCGCTGCGGCTGCACGGTGGTCATGCCGTACTCGGCGAAGGCGGAGTTGAACGCCATGTGGTCCTCGCCCGCGTAGCGGAACCAGAGCGTGTCGGCGGCCTTGTCGTCGGAGCTGTTGAGCATCTCGTGGATCAGCGCGCGGTCGGCCGAGCTCAGGCTGATGCCGCCCGCCCGGTCGCGCAGCAGCAGGTTCACGGTCATCGCGAGCTTGATCGTGGAGGCGGTCCACACGTGCGCGCCCGCGTTGTCATTGCTCCACACCGCGCCGGTCTGCCGGTCGCGCAGCACGACCCCGGTCGTGCCGGGCCGCTTGGCCAGGTAGCCGCCCACCGAGGCGATGCGCTGGCGCAGGTCGCAGTCGAAGTCCTCGCCGGGCGCGGGGCAGGCGGGCGCGCCGCTGGTCGTGCTGGCGGTGGTGGTGCTGCTGGTCGGCGCCGCGCTGGAGGTGCTGGTCGAGGTACTGGTCGAGCTCGCAGCCTGGGGCGAGGCCGCCGTGGAGGTGCCACCGCAGGCCGCCACGGTCAGCAGCAGCGCCGTCACGGGTAACCAGGTGCCCAGCCGTACCAGTCGTGTCACCGCCGCAGGCTACCTGTTGACCGTTGTCGAATGCCTTGACGCTGCGGGGACCGTGTGCGAACCTGTGCCAACATTGGTCTAGTCCAATAACCGAGGAGGTACGCCGGTGCCCATCGAGCAGCGCAGCCGGGAACTGCTCCGCCTCGCCGACGCCGTGCTGCAGCCGGGGTTCGAGGGCACCAGCCCGCCGGACTGGGTTCGCCGACGGCTCGACGAGGGCCTGGGCGGCGTGGTCCTGTTCTCCCGCAACATCTCCTCCCCCGCGCAGGTCGGCGAGCTGACCGCGGCGCTGCGCGAGTGCCGCCCCGACGTGCTGGTGGCCATCGACGAGGAGGCCGGGGACGTCACCAGGATGGAGGCGCACACCGGCAGCTCCCGGCCGGGCAACCTGGCGCTGGGCGTGGTCGACGACGTGGCGCTGACCGAGGAACTGGCCCGCGACCTGGGCCACGACCTGGCCGCGGCCGGGGTGAACCTGGACTACGCGCCCAGCGGGGACGTCAACTCCAACCCGGACAACCCGGTCATCGGCGTGCGCTCCTTCGGCGCGTGCCCGGACCTGGTGGCCCGGCACACCGCCGCCTGGATCCGCGGCCTGCAGGCGGCCGGGGTGGCCGCCTGCGTCAAGCACTTCCCCGGGCACGGGGACACCAGCGTGGACTCGCACCTGGCCCTGCCCGTGCTGGCCGCCTCGATGGAGGAACTGGCCGAGATCGCGCTGCCGCCCTTCCGCGCGGCCGTGCGCGCCGGGGTGTGCGCCGTGATGGGCGGCCACCTGATGGTCCCGGCCTACGACACCGCGCACCCGGCCACGCTGAGCAGGCGGATCCTGGTCGAGCTGCTGCGCGAGGAACTGGGCTTCGACGGGCTGATCGTCACCGACGCGATCGAGATGCGCGCGGTCTCCGACCGGTACGGGCTGGCCGAGGCCGCGGTGCTGGCCGTGGCGGCGGGCTCCGACGCGGTGTGCGTGGGCGGCGACCTCGCCGACGAGGCCACCGCCACGCGACTGCGTGACGCGCTGGCCGACGCGGTGGCCACCGGCCGGCTGCCCGAGCAGCGGCTGGTGGAGGCGGCCACCCGGGTGCGGGCACTGGCCGACTGGGTCGGCACCGCGGTGGGCAGCGCGCGCGACCAGGGCACCAACCCGGCGATCGGGCTGACCGCCGCGCGCCGGGCGATCCGGGTGACGGTGGGTCCCGGGCAGACCGCGCTGCCGCTGAGTTCGGCCCCGCACGTGGTGGAGTTCCACCCGGAAATGAACCAGGCCATCGACCGCCGCACCCCGTGGGGCCTGGCCGCCCCGCTGACCGAACTGCTGGCCGGCACCACCGCGGCCCGGCTCACCCCGGCGGAGGCCGCCGACGCGGGGCGGCTGACCGAGGTGGCACTGACCCCCGCCGCGGGCAGGCCGCTGGTGCTGGTGGTCCGCGACGCACACCGGCACGAGTGGATGGCGTCCGCGCTGAATCGAATCACGGCGGCCCGACCCGATGCCGGAATCGTGGAGATGGGCCTGCCGCACCACAACGAGGACGCGAAGCCCGGTTCTTTCCACCTGGCGACCCACGGGGCCACCCGGGTGTCCGGCCAGGCCGCCGCCGAGGTGCTCGCCGGATACCGGAACTAGCTTTCGGCGTTACGCCCCACCTGCTCGCACGTCAAGCAGGTGGGGCGTTTTTGCGCACTCAGCACGCCTTCTACCTGGGTTTTGTCAAAAAATGAGCATGTCGATAAATCCTCACAAAATTGACCGGTGTACCCCGATGACAATTTTCGTCATACGTTTGCTCACCCATTCAAGAAAGCTTGCCGAGCACGTTTCCGCTGGTTACTTTGAGGCGCTTCACCGCGTGGACGGCGCCTTTCGTGCGCCCTGTATCACCGCTGATACACGGGAAGAAGGACGGTTGTGACTCATCGAAGACTATCGAGGAGACTGGTCGCGGGCGTGGCCGCAGCCAGCACCGCCACGCTGGTCGTGGCGGGCCTGGTGATCGGTTCGGGGACCAGCTCCGCAGTGCCGATCAAGCTCAACCTCACCTACAGCTGCACGTTCCCCCTGATCGGTGTGCAGCCGATCAAGGTCGAGATCAACACCGACATCCCCGACACCATCGCGGTCGGCACCCCGGCGCCCGCCTTCACCATCAAGGCGATCTCCACGGTGCCCGCGACCGCCACCCAGGGCCTGACCCTGGTCGGGGCGACGACCATCGAGGGCACCGCGGACGCCAGCTCCACGGTGGCCGCCCCGGAGGCGACCCTGCCGGTCAGCGTGCCGACCACCATCCCGCAGACCGCGGTGCCCGCCTCCGGTGAGTTCACCATCGTGGCCTCCGGCCAGACCCCCTCGCTGACCTTCAGCAAGGCGGGCCAGGCCGTGATCACCGTGGGCGATCTGCTGCTGCACCTGGAGCCGAAGAAGGCCGACGGCACCGACACCGGCCTGGGCAAGTTCGACTCGGCCTGCAAGCAGGACCCGGGCCAGAACAACACGCTCACCACGATCACCATCACGGACGCGCCGCCGACCACGACGACGACCACCACGCCCCCGGTCACCACCACGACCACCACGACCCCGCCGGTCACCACAACCACCACCACACCCCCGGTCACCACGACGACGACCACGCCGCCGGTGACGACGACCACCACGACACCCCCGGTCACCACCACCACGACCACCACACCCCCGGTGACCACCACGACCACGACGCCGCCCGTCACGACCACGACGACGACGCCCCCGGTCACGACCACCACCACGCCGCCGGTCACCACGACGACGACAACTCCCCCGGTCACCACCACAACCCCGCCGGTGACCACCACCACGACCACCCCGCCGGTCACCACGACCACCACCACGCCCCCGGTGACGACCACGACGACCACGCCGCCGGTCACCACCACGACCACCACCCCGGGTGGCGGCACGATCAACTACGGCTACGGCCTCAAGGGCTCCTCGGTGATCAGGAACCTGAACGGCACCGTGCCGCTGAGCGGCGGCATCGACGCCAGCCTGGAACTGGCCACCGGCAAGTTCAGCGCCGACCTGTCACTGAACCCCACGCACGCCCGGTTCAGCCTGTTCGGCTTCCTGCCGGTGAGCACCGACATCGCCTTCTCCTCGGCGGGCAGGACCACCGGCAGCCTCAGCGGTGGCAAGCTCATCTCGCACTCGAAGCTGACCATCAAGCTGCCCAGGGTCACCCTGTTCGGCATCCCGATCAGCAGCTCACCGAACTGCCGCACCTCCTCGCCCTCGGACATCGACCTGAGCTCCGACTCGGGCTTCGACCCGCTCAGGGGCGGCAAGCTCAGCGGCACCTACGGCATCGCCCCGCTGACCGGCTGCGGCCTGTTCACCGGGTTCATCAGCGCCTTCACCACCGGTGGCGGCAACACGATCGACGTCACGCTGTCGGCCAAGAAGTAGCCCGCCCGCCACCTGCCCCCGTCCGCACCAGGCCGGGGGCAGGTGTGCGTCACCGGCCCTGGAACACCGCCTTGCGGCGCTCCAGGAAGGACCGCACACCCTCCTGACCGTCCTCGGTACCGAACAGCGGCAGCAACTCCTCGACCAGCTTGTCGGCCGCGGCCCGCTCCCCCTCCAGCACGGCCCGCCGCGCCGAGACCACCGTGGCCCGCACGCCCAGCGGGGCCTGCTCGGCGATGCGCCCGGCCAGCTCCACCGCCCGCTCCACCTGCTCACCCAGCGGCACCACCTCCTGTACCAGGCCGATCCGGTGCGCCTCGGCCGCGTCGAACTCGTCCCCGGTCAGCAACCAGCGCATGGCGTTGCCCCAGCCCGCCGTGCGCGGGAACCGGATGGTCGCCCCGCCGAAGGGGTAGATCCCCCGCTGGATCTCGATCTGCGCGAACCGCGTGTCCGCCGCGGCCACCCGGATGTCGGCCGCGAGCAGCAGCTCGATGCCCAGCGTGAGGCACCAGCCCTGTGCCGCGGCCACCACCGGCTTGGTCCGGTCCGGCCCCTGAAGTCCCCATGGATCGAGTGAACCACTGGGGTACGACAATCCGCCTTCGCCCAGCTTGGGGGCCACCTCGGCGAGGTCGAGCCCGGCGGTGAAGTGGTCCCCGTGCGCGAAGAGCACCCCGGCGCGCAGTTGCGGGTCACGCTCCAGCTCCCCGTAGGCGGCGGCCAGCTCGCCGATCATCGTCGTGGTGAACGAGTTGCGCTTGTCCGCCCGGTCCAGACCCATCAGCAGCAGGTGCCCGCTGCGCTCCACGGTGATCGCCATGCCCGCCTCCAGTGAGTTGCACTATTAAACTCAGCACCTAACCCGAGTCGGTCTCACCGCGCAACCCACTAGGATGGGCCGGGTGAAGCGAACCTCCTTCGCAGGCTGGCCTTGCTCGATCGCGCGGACCATGGACCTGCTCGGCGACTGGTGGACCCCGCTGGTGCTGCGGGAGGCGTTCTACGGGGTGCGCCGGTTCGACGACTTCCAGCAGTCCCTGGGCGTCGCGCGCAACACCCTGACCACCCGGCTGAACCGCCTGGTCGAGGAGGGCCTGCTCGAACGGGTGCCCTACCAGGACCGGCCGGTGCGCCACGAGTACCTGCTCACCGACAAGGGCCGCGACTTCTTCCCCGTGCTGGCGGCGATGGTGCGCTGGGGCGACAGGTGGCTGGCCGAGGAGGCGGGACCGCCCGTGGTGCTGCGGCACGAGTGCGGGCACACCGGGCACCCCGAGGTGGTCTGCACGCACTGCGGCGGGCAGTACACCGCCGAGACGGTCCGCTCCGAGCTGGGACCTGGCTTCCCGCAACGACTCCGCTCCCGCGCCGAGGTGCAGGCCCGGTTCGGGGGCGACACGAGGTCATGAAGGTGCCCTTTGGGACGGTCAACGCCAGGAACGGCACTTTCATGACAAGTCGGCGGCCGGACCTGGTCAGCGGGGTGGTGGGCTGAGCGCCCAGCCGATCCAGGTGCTGCGCGAGCAACCGGGCCGGATCGAGGCGGAGCCGGGCGCGGACGTGCCGACCCCGCCCTCGCTCCACATCTGCGGGGACCGCGGGTTCCCCGGCCCGGAACGGGCGATCTCTGAACCGATCACCCGGCGTACCGTGGTGGTCTCTCCGCTGGGAGGCCACCGTGCTGCTGCTGTGGGAGATCCTGTCCGGGCTCGTCGCGCTGGGCGTCGCGGGTTTCGCCGCGAGCGCGCGGGTGGTCAAGCAGTACGAGCGCGGGGTGGTGTTCCGGTTCGGACGGCTGCTGCCCGCGGCGCGCGGGCCGGGGCTGACCGGGCTGATCCCGGGCGTTGACCGCATGCGGAAGGTGAACATGCAGATCGTCACCCTGCCGGTGCCCGCCCAGGACGGCATCACCCGGGACAACGTGACGGTCCGGGTGGACGCGGTGGTCTACTTCAACGTGGTGGACCCGGCCAGGGCCGTCGTCGCCGTGCAGGACCACGTGTTCGCCGTGTCCCAGGTGGCGCAGACCTCGCTGCGCTCGATCATCGGCAAGAGCGAGTTGGACGACCTGCTGTCCAATCGGGAACGGCTCAACCAGGGCCTGGAGATGATGATCGACAGCCCGGCACTGGGCTGGGGCGTGCACATCGACCGGGTGGAGATCAAGGACGTGGCCCTGCCCGAGTCGATGAAGCGCTCGATGTCGCGGCAGGCCGAGGCCGAGCGCGAGCGGCGGGCCAGGGTGATCTCCGCGGACGGGGAGTTGCAGGCCTCGCACAAGCTGGCCGAGGCGGCCGGGGTGATGGCCGACACCCCAGCCGCACTGCAACTGCGACTGCTGGAGACGGTGGTGGAGGTGGCCGCCGAGAAGAACTCGACACTGGTGCTGCCGTTCCCGGTGGAACTGTTGCGGTTCCTGGAGAACTCACCCACCGCGAAGGACGTCGTGACCGGGCTCAACCCTGTGGGTGATGGCAACGAGGAGGGGAGGGACTAGCATTGTCCCCCGTGACCGCACCCGCAGCCATTTCCGCTGACCTGGTCACGGATCTGCGTACCGCCGTGGACGCTGCCCTGACCGATCTGCTCACCGCCGGGCCCGATCTCCGCCTCCCGGCCTATGTCGACCTGACGAACTCCCTGTCCCGAGCGGAGTCCTGTGTCCTGGGCGAACTGACCGAGGCCGTCGCCATGATCGAGGCGGCGCACGAGCACGCCCGGTTCGGCGAGTTCGCCGAAGCCAGGCTGCTCATGGTCGCCGGACACCGCGTGCTGTGCGCCGCCGACGCCGCACCAGTGCGCATCCCGCCGAACCGATCACCGGCACACGACGCGGTCAGGCCCGTTCCGGCGGGTTGATCCGCGAGGTGTCCAGCGCCGAGGACCGGGTCCCCCACTTGCCGAGGACCCGGTCGTAGGTGCCGTCGGCGATCAGCTTGTTCACCGCCGCCTGGAACGCGGCGGTCAGCGGCGAGCCCTTGGCGAAGGCGAAACCCACGTCCAAGCGGTGGAACTCGTTGAGGAAGCGCAGGTTCGGCTGCCGCGAGACCGCGTAGCGCAGGCCGTTGATCGTGCTCATCAGCACGTCCACCCTGCCCTGCTGCAAGGACAGGTACAGCGCACTGGTCTCCGCGAACACCTGCACCTCGTACGGGCCGCGGCCGGAATCGGCGCAGCGGTGCCGCTCCCGCTCCAGGGTCGCCTCGAAGGTGGTACCGGCTCCGGTGCCGATCCGCTTGCCGCACAACTGGGTCAGGTCGGTGATCGCGCCGAGTGGACTGTCCCCGCGCACGGCGAAGCCCTGGCCGTCGTCGACGTAGGTGACGAAGTCGATCGTCTTGAGCCGCTCGGTGGTTACCCCGAAATTGCCGGTGCCAACCGCGAACTTGCCACTGCCCAGCGCGGGCAGGATCGCCTCGAAACTGGCCACCTGCCGGTCCAGCCGCACCCCGAGCACCCTGGCCACCGCGTCGGCGATGTCCACGTCCTGACCGAGCAGGGTCCTGTTGTCCTCGGCGTAGAAGGCCGAGGGCGGGGTGCCGCCTGCCGCCGTGGCCAACCGGATCGAGCCCGCCCTGCGGACATCTTCCGGCAACAGAGCCGAAACCGCGGGGTCACGCGCGACCTGCGAGACCACGTCCTGGGTCGGGAACGCCGACTTCGGCGCGTCCGATCCGGTGGCCGTGCCGCACGCGGTGAGCGCGAGCAGCGCGCAGGCCAGTGCCACGAGTCTGGTCATGGCAGCAGCACCTTCTCGAAGGGCAGCGGGCCGATCGTCTCCGGGTCGGCGCGCAGGTCGAACAGCGGCCGGTAACCGGTTTCCAGGTACAGGCCGCGCGCCTCCGGCTGGCGCGGGCCGGTGGTGAGGTAGATCCGCCGGTAGCCGCGGCGGACCGCCTCCTGCTCCAGCTCGGCCACCACGCGGCGCCCCCAGCCCTGCCGCCGGTACGCCGAGTGCGTCCAGATCCGCTTCAGCTCCGCGGTGTGCTCGTCGTAGCGGCGGAACGCACCGCCCGCCACCGGCTGCCCCTGCTCGAACAGCAGCAGGAACGCACCGTGCGGTGGCGCGAACTGTTCAGCGGGAAAGCTGGACAGCTCCTGGTTGCGGCCGTACCTGGTGTTGTACTCGAACTCCAGCTCGCGCAGCAACGGCTCGGCGGCCGGGTCGTCGATCGTGGTGTAGTGCGCGCCCACGACAAGCTCGCTCACGCCGACTTCCGGCTGGCCGCGTCGCGCTTGGCGACCTCCTCGCGCACGATCGGGATCACGTGGCGGCCGAAGTCGATGGTGTCGTTGACCATGTCGTAGCCGCGCGCGGACAGGATGTCCACGCCGAGGTCGTAGTAGTCCAGCAGGGCCTGCGCCACCGTCTCCGGCGTGCCGACCAGGGCGTTGGAGTTGCCCGCCCCGCCGGTGGCCGCCGCCGTGGGTGTCCACAGTGCACGGTCGAACCGCTCGCCCTTCTCCGCCAGCGCCAACAGCCGCTGCGAGCCGGTGTTCTCCGGCGCGGTCAGCGAATGCCTGCGGGTCAGCGACTTGCCGCCGGCGGTGCGCGCCTTGATCGCGTCCACCGTGCGGTACGCCTTCTCCCAGGCCAGTTCCTCGGTGGCCGCGATGATCGGCCGGAACGCCACCTGGATGCGCGGCACGTCGGTGCGCCCCGCCGCACGGGCCGCCGCCTTCACCGACTCGATCTGCTCCGCGGTCTGCGCCAGCGGCTCGCCCCACAGGCAGAAGATGTCGGCCTCGGCCCCGCCCGCCTGGTAGGCCGCGGGCGAGGACCCGCCGAAGGACACGCCGGGGCGCGGCTGCTGGGCCGGGAACGTGTCGCTGACGAAGTCGGCGAACCTGTAGTGCTTGCCCTCGTGGTCGAACGGTTCCCTGGAGGTCCAGGCTTTCTTCACGATCTGGATGTACTCCTGGGTGCGCGAGTAGCGCTCGTCCTTGGTGAGGTAGTCACCCTCGCGCTGCTGCTCGTGATCGGTGCCCCCGGTGATGAAGTGCACCGTGAGCCTGCCCTCGCTGATCTGGTCCAGCGTGGCGAAGGTCTTCGCGGCGAAGGTCGGGTAGGACACGTTGGGCCGGTGCGCCAACAGGATCTGCAGCTTGTCCAGCTTGGTTGCCACGTACGCGGCGGCCTGCGCCGGGTCGGGCGAGCCGGAGCCGTAGGCGAACAGCACGCGGTCCCAGCCGTGCTCCTCGTGCGCGCGGGCCAGCCGCAGGGTGTAGTCCTTGTCGAAGGACAGACCGGTGCGCGGCGAGGTCTCCGAGCCGTCGTTGGTACCGCCGATACCGAGGAACTCCACAGGCATGACAAGGCCCTTCTACGGATGTGGTGGGAAACGGCGCAGGCGGCCCACGTCCGGCGATGGACGTCGAGGGGAGGCGCGTCGCGCTGGAATCAGAAGGCGCGCGCTAGCAACAGGAAGCCGACCACACCAGACCGAAGTCGATGTGGCCGCGGGTGACCAGCCGCAACCCGGTTTCCATGCCTTCCAGTGGAGCGCATCCGGGGCGCGCGCGTCAACGTTCCCAGCGTGTGAGATACGACTGCGCTCGTACAAGTTTCCGGCCTAGACTCGCACCCGTCACGTTGAGGGGCGTGGCGGTGTCCTGCCGCCTCCGCTTGCCCTCGAACAGGAAACCCGTGACATGACAACACTGCCGATCGTGCCCGTGCGCCGCTGGGGCCGGTGGGCCGCCGCTGCCCTCGCCCTGCTGGCCTTCGGCGGGCTGCTCTACTCGGTCGCGGGCAACGCGGCCTTCGGCTGGCCGGTGGTGCTGGACTACTTCACCAGCCCGGCCGTGCTGGCGGGCCTGGTGCTCACCCTGTGGCTGACCGCCGTGACCCTGGTGGCCGGTTTTGTGCTGGGCACGGTGCTGGCGGTCATGCGGCTGTCGGGCAACCCGGTGCTCAGCGGGCTCGCCTGGGGCTACGTCTGGCTGTTCCGGTCCACCCCGATGCTGGTGCAACTGCTGTTCTGGTTCAACATCGGCGCCGTGTACCCGAGGATCGGGCTCGGCGACTGGTTCAGCTTCGACGCCACCAACCTGATCAGCGGCACGGCCGCGGCGGTGCTCGGGCTGACCCTGCACGAGGCGGCCTACGCGGCGGAGATCGTGCGCGGGGGCATCCTGTCGGTGGACCCCGGCCAGACCGAGGCGGCGCTGGCACTGGGCATGGGCCGCCTGCGGATCCTGCGCAGGATCGTGCTGCCGCAGGCGATGCGCTCGATCGTGCCCGCCGCGGGCAACCTGCTGATCGGCACGCTGAAGGGCACCTCGATCGTCAGCGTGATCGCGGTGCAGGACCTGCTGTACTCGGTGCAGATCATCTACAACCGCAACTACCAGATCATCCCGCTGCTGCTGGTGGCCACCCTGTGGTACGTGCTGGTGACGAGCCTGTTGTCGGTGGGCCAGCACTACGTGGAGCGGCACTACGGACGGGGCGCGCGGTGAGCGCCACGCTGGTGATCGTCGGCGCGGGGCCGCGCGGAACCGGTGTGCTGGAACGGATCGCCGCGAACCTGCCGGAGCTGTACGGGGAGCAGGAGCTGGCGGTGCACCTGGTGGACCCGTTCCCGCCGGGAGCGGGCCGGGTGTGGCGCTACGAGCAGTCCCCGTTGCTGCGGATGAACTCCATGGCCGAGGACGTCACGATGTGGCTGGACGAGAGCGTGACCTGCGAGGGACCGGTCCGCACCGGCCCGTCGCTGGCGCAGTGGGCCGACTCGGTGCGCGAGGAGGGGCTGGGCGACCCTGAGCTGACCGCCGAGTTGCGTGCCATGACCCCGGCGAGCTTTCCCAGCAGGCGCCTGCAGAGCCGGTACCTGGAGTGGGTCTTCGCCCAGGTGCTGCGCGACCTGCCCGAGCGCGTCTCGGTCACCGTGCACGCCACCACGGCTACCTCGGTCACCGACGCACCCGATGGGCGCCAACAGGTCTGGCTGGCCGACCGGCGCGAGCCGCTGCTGGCCGACGTGCTGGTGCTGACCCTGGGCCACCTCGACGCCGACCCGGGCGAGGAGCAGCGCGACCTGCGCATGTTCGCGCGGGTCAACGGGTTGCGCTACCTGCCGCCGGAGTACACCGCCGACTCCAACCTGTCCGTGCTGCGCGCGGGCGAGGACGTGCTGCTGCGCGGGTTCGGGCTCGCCTTCGTCGACGCCATGGCCCTGCTGACCGAGGGCCGTGGCGGGCGGTTCCACGAGCAGCCGGACGGATCGCTGCGGTACGAGCCGTCCGGGCGGGAGCCGCGGCTGCACGTGGGCTCGCGGCGCGGTGTGCCCTACCACGCCAAGACCACCTACCGGCTGCGCGCGGACCGCCCGCCGCTGCCGAGGTTCTTCAGCGCGGACGCCATGCCGGACGGCCCGCTGGAGTTCCGCCGCGACGTGTGGCCGCTGATGGCCAAGGAGATCGCCTGGGGCTACTACCACGAGCTGTTCAACGGCCACCGCGAACGAGTCGCCCTGGACTGGGCCGAGTTCGACCGGCGCTACGCGGCACTGGACTGGGGCGGTGCGCCGATGCGCGAGCTGGTCGAGACGAGCGTGCCGTCCACTGTGGACAGACTGGACTTCGAGGCACTGGACAAGCCGTTGCGGGGACTGCGGTTCGACACCAGCGAGCAGTTGCAGCGCCACGTGCACTCCTACGTCGCCGCGGACGTGGCACGCCGCACCGACCAGTCGTTCAGCGCTGACCTCGGCGCCTTCTACGCCCTGCTCTCGGCGTACGGGCAGTTGGCGGCGTTGCTGGCCGCCGGGCGGTTGGCCGCCCGCGACCAGGTGCACGAGGTGGACGGGTGGTGGTCGGGGTTCTTCAGCTTCATGGCCAGCGGCCCGCCCGACGACCGGCTCCGCCAGTTGCTCGCACTGTCGGACGCGGGCGTCGTGCGGTTCCTCGGCGCCGACATGTGGGTGGAGGCCGACCAGCACGGCGGGCGGTTCCGCGCGGGCAGCTCCTCCACGCCGGAGGTCGTCACGGCCACGGCACTGGTGGAGGCCCGCCTGCCCCGGCCGAGCGTGCGCCACAGCCGTGACGAGTTGCTGCGCACCCTGGGCGGGGTCGAGGAGCTGCTGACCGCGGACCGGTTCAGCCACAACACGGGCCTGCTGCGGATCCGCGCCGCGGACGGCCGGGTGCTCGACGCACAGGGCAAGCCGCACCCGAACCGGTTCGCGCTGGGCGCGCACACCAACAGTCGTGCGGTGGCGGCCTTCGCCCGGCCGATGGTCAACGCGCCGGCGTTCCGCCAGAACGACGCGGCGGCACGGGAGGTGTTGCGCGAGCTCGCACACCGGGCGGGCGCACCGCGGGTCCGCGTAGCCTGAACCTGACCGGCGTACCGGCCCACCGGGCCAGCCCTCGCGTGTCGGCGCTTCCGGTATCGCGTGTCGGACGTTGCGGCACGCGGTCTCGCCAGTTGGGAAATCGTCCGCGAAGCGCGGACACGCGGTGCGCGAAGCGCCGACACGCGCTGGGACCCCGTGTGTCGGTCACTCCTGGGACACTGTGAGCGGGGCCACTAGTGAGCATACCGCCCGGTCGGTATGCTCGGTGGCTAACGGCGTTAGGTTTGCTCAAGGAGGAGCCCTCGTGTCCGAGACCAGTCAGCGCGTCGCGATCGTCACCGGGGCAGCCCGAGGCATCGGTGCCGCCACCGCCAAGCGACTGGCCGCCGACGGCCTGGCCGTCGCCGTGCTGGACCTGGACGAGTCGGCGACCAAGGCCACCGTCGAGGCGATCGAGCAGGCCGGTGGCCGCGCGATCGGCGTCGGCGCCGACGTCAGCGATGCCGAGGCCGTGCAGGCCGCGGTGGAGCGCGTGGCCACCGAACTGGGCGGGCCGACCGTCCTGATCAACAACGCCGGTGTCACCAAGGACAACCTGCTGTTCAAGATGACCGAGCAGGACTGGGACACCGTGATGGGCGTGCACCTGCGCGGGTCCTTCCTGATGAGCAGGGCCGCGCAGAAGTACATGACCGAGGCCAAGTGGGGCCGCATCGTGAACCTGTCCAGCACCTCGGCGCTGGGCAACCGCGGGCAGGCCAACTATTCGGCGGCCAAGGCGGGCCTGCAGGGCTTCACCAAGACCCTGGCCATCGAGCTGGGCAAGTTCGGGGTCACGGTCAACGCGATCGCCCCCGGCTTCATCGCCACCGAGATGACCGCGGCCACCGCCGAGCGCGTGGGCGCCACCTTCGAGGACTTCAAGAAGATGGCGGCGCAGCAGATCCCGGTCAACCGGGTCGGCGAGCCCGAGGACATCGCGCACACCGCCTCCTTCCTGGTCAGCGAGGGCGCGGGCTTCGTGTCCGGCCAGGTCATCTACGTCGCGGGCGGCCCCCGTGACTGATCTGGCGGCCAAGGTCGAGGCGTTCCTCGCCGAGCACCCGCCCGCCGGGGCCGACCCGATCGAGTTCCTGCGCGCGCGCTTCGACGCGGGCCTGGCCTGGGTGCACTTCCCGGTCGGCGCGGGCGGTCTCGGTGCCCCGCGGGCCGCGCAGTTCGCGGTGGACGAGGCGTTCGCCGCGGCCGGCGCCCCCGAGGCGGTGCCCGCGGCGAAGGTCATCGGCTACGGCATGGCGGCGCCCACCATCCTGACCTTCGGCACGCCCGAACAGCACGAGCGCTTCCTGCGCCCGCTGTTCACCGGCGAGGAGGTCTGGTGCCAGCTGTTCAGCGAGCCGGGCGCGGGCTCGGACCTGGCCACGCTGGCCACCCGCGCGGTGCGCGACGGGGACGACTGGGTCGTGGACGGGCAGAAGGTGTGGACCTCCTTCGCGCACGCCGCGCGCTGGGCCATCCTGGTCGCCCGCACCGACCCGACGGTGCCCAAGCACCAGGGCCTGAGCTACTTCATCTGCGACATGAACGATGCGGGTGTGCAGGTGCGCCCGCTGCGCCAGATCACCGGTGAGGCCGAGTTCAACGAGGTGTTCCTCAACGCGGTGCGGGTGCCCGACGCGCACCGGCTCGGCGCGGTCGGCGAGGGCTGGAAGGTCGCGCAGACCACGCTGATGAACGAGCGGGTGGCCATCGGGGCGCACGCCGCGCCGCGTGAGGGCGGGCTGATCGGTGTGGCGGCGCGGACCTGGCGCGAGCACCCCGAACTGCGCACCCCCGGGCTGCACGACCGGCTGCTGCGACTGTGGGTGCAGGCCGAGGCGCTGCGGCTGACCTCGGAGCGGCTGCGCCAGGGACTGGCCGTGGGGCAGCCGGGGCCGGAGGGCTCGGCGGCCAAGCTGGCCTTCGCCACGATCAACCAGGCGGTCAGCGGGTTCGAGGTGGAGTTGCAGGGCGAGCAGGGCCTGGCCTACGAGGACTGGACCATGCGCCGCCCGCTGGAGACCGACTGGGCCAGCCGCGACCCCGGGTTCCGGTACCTGCGCACCAAGGGCAACTCCATCGAGGGCGGCACCTCGGAGATCCTGCGCAACATCATCGCCGAGCGCGTGCTCGGCCTGCCCCGTGAACCTCGCTCCGACGCGGACGTGGCGTGGAAGGACCTGCCTCGATGAGTGAGCTTGCGAACGAATCATCAAGCGTCAGCGAGGTGCGGGGATGAGTGAGCTTCTGTACAGCGAGGTCGAGAACGACCTGCGCGCCAGCGTCCGCGACCTGCTGTCCGACCGCAGCCCGTGGACGGCCGTGCTGGCCCGCACCGAAACCGACCAGCCCTACGACCTGGCCCTGTGGCGCACCCTGGCCACCGAGCTCGGGCTCGCGGGTCTGCTGGTGCCCGAGGAGCTGGGCGGGGCGGGCGCCTCGGCCCGCGAGGTCGCCGTCGTGCTGGAGGAACTGGGCCGCGCGGTCGCGCCGGTGCCGTTCCTGGGCAGCGCGGTGCTGGCGACCAGTGCCCTGCTCGCCGCCGGTGACGCGGAGCTGCTGCCGGAACTGGCCGCTGGCAACAGGACCGCCACGCTGGGGGTCACCTACACCACCGCGCCCAACGCCGTGTTCCCGGCGAGCGTGCACGTGCACAACGGGCGGCTCACCGGGCGCATCGGCAGCGTCGTGGACCTGGACGTGGCCGAGTTCGTGGTCGTCCCGGCCGTCGGGGCGGCCGGTCCGGAACTGCACGTGATCGAGGTTTCCTCGGCGAGGGTCACGCCGGTCGTGCCGCTGGACCTGACGCGGCGGATCAGCCACCTGGAGCTGGACGGCGTGTCCGGGCGGCTGCTGGCCACCGGCGACGCGGCCGAGCAGGCACTGCGCTCGGCGCTGACCACCGGCGCCGGGCTGCTCGCCGCCGAGCAGCTCGGGCTCGCCCAGTGGTGCCTGGACAGCACGGTGGACTACGCCAAGACCCGGTACCAGTTCGGTCGGCAGATCGGCTCGTTCCAGGCCATCAAGCACCGGCTCGCCGACCTGTGGGCGGCCACCTCCTCGGCGCTGGCGACCTCCCGCGCCGCGGCGAGCGCGCTGGCCACCGGCGAGGACGTGGGCGTGTCGGTGGCCGTGGCCGCCGCGTACTGCTCGGACGTGGCCGTGCTGGCCGCCGAGGAGGCGTTGCAGCTGCACGGCGGCATCGGCATGACCTGGGAGCACCCGGTGCACCTGTACCTGGGCCGCGCCAAGAGCTCGCAGCTCGCGCTGGGCAGCCCGGAGCGGCACCGCGCGGCGCTGGCCACCCTGATCGACCTGCCCGCCTGAGGAGGACTCACATGCGCGTTTTCGCTGACCTGGACGAGGTGAAGGCCGCCGTCGGGCAGGACCTGGGCACCACCGACTGGCACACCTTCACCCAGGAGCAGGTCAACCTGTTCGCCGACGCCACTGAGGACCACCAGTGGATCCACGTCGACCTGGAACGTGCCAAGGAGGGCCCGTTCGGCGGCCCGATCGCGCACGGCTACCTGACGCTGAGCATGATGCCCAAGATGTCCAGCCAGCTCTGGAAGGTCGAGGGGCTGAAGATGGGCGTCAACTACGGCCTGAACAAGGTGCGTTTCCCCAGCCCGGTGCTGGTGGGCTCGCGGGTGCGCGGGCACGGGGTGCTCAGGGAGGTGGCCGACGCGCCCGGTGGTCTGCAGGCCACGATCGTGGTGACCCTGGAGATCGAGGGCCAGGACAAGCCCGCCTGCGTCGCGGAGTGCCTGGTTCGACTCGTCGTGTGAAACACCCGGTAACGGTTCGGCAAAGCCAGTACCGCCCGGACCGTCCTGATGCCACAGTTCCGACGCCGCGCGCGGGTTCCGTTGCCGGGCGCTGGGTGCCCGCTCCCGCCGCGGCCTCGGAAAGTAGGACGCAGTGAGCAACTACGGCTCTCCCCTGGTGTTGTCCGGCGGTCTCCTCGTGGCGGTGTTCTACATCGTCGTCTTCTGGTCGGTCTTCACCAAGGCAGGCAAGCCCGGCTGGGCGGCGATCATCCCGTTCTACAACACCTACACGCTGATCAAGATCGCCGGACGTCCCGGCTGGTGGCTGATCCTGTTCTTCATCCCGCTGGTCAACATCGTGATTTCGATCATCCTGATGCTGGACGTGGCGAAGTCCTTCGGCAAGGGCGGGGCCTTCGGCTTCTTCGGCCTGTGGCTGTTCGGCTTCATCGGCTTCCCGATCCTGGCCTGGGGCAGCGCGCAGTACCGGGGTCCGGCCGCGGCGCAGGGCCCCTACATCGGCTGACGAGGTGCCGGGCGGCTCCCCCTCGCCGGGAGCCGCCCGGCGGTCTCATGCGGTCCTGCGCCGCAGGGCGCGCAGGCCGAAGCCCACACCGAGCAGGGCAGCGGCCCCCGCCGGCAGGACCACGCCCAGCGGCACGCCCTGCTCGACGGTCGGCTGGTAGCCCCCGACGAGCCCGCGCTTCTGGTAGTCCGAACCGGCCATCTTGTCCGCGTACCGGTCGTGCACCAACTTCTGGTACGCCGCAACGGTTGTGCCCGCCGCCCCGACCGAACCGCGGGCCGTGTCGTTGAGCGGGCTCACCCGGTCACCGCTGATCCGGTACCAGGCGTTGATCTGCGGCTCGGTGAACACCGTGTCCGCACCGGCCTGCGCGGTGTAGGTCAGATCGTCCACACTGGACGACACGTTCTGCACCTCCCACCCACTGCCCCGCGGCACCAGCCACACCGAGGCGTGCTGCCCGGTGGCCGAGTCGGCGCGCACGGCGGCGCGGGCGAACTCGGTGACCGCGGTGGGCTGGGCACCGGAGACGAAGGCCGGGTTCAGCGTGTGGACCGCCAGCGCGTCACCGACGAGCTTGGGCGACTTCGCTTGCGCCGCAGCGGATTCCGCCTGCGGACTGAGCCGGTTGGCGGTCCCGGCGTTGTGCTGGTCCAGGTGCACGAAGAACTTGCCGAGATCGGTGACGACCGAACTCTGCCCCGCGGCGGCACGGGCAGCGGCCAGGTCGACCGGTGCCGGTGCGGCCACGGCGGTGCCCGCACCGGCCAGCAGCAGCAGGCCGAGGCTCGCGGAGGCGGCCAGAACTCGTATGGTGGTCATGACTGCTCCCCTCACCGCCCGATCCGGTACAGGGCCTCGGCCCAGCGGAACTGGTTGTTGTTGACGTAGCTGCTGTAGGACATCTCGTTGTAGGTGCTGCTCTGCGGCCACGGGTCCCCGTAGGACAGCTTCTTGGTCGACGGGTCGTAGCCGTAGATCACCTGGGCGTGCCCGCCGCCCGCGGTCCAGTAGATCCCGGTCTCGATCGGCCGGTTCGCGTTGATCTCGGTCTGCACGTCGGCGAAGGACAGGGCGCTGCTGCTCACCGAGCCCTGGCCGAGCCCGATCCTGCTGTAGGCCTTCTGCACGTCGCTGAACTCACCGGGCTCGTTCGGGCACGGGGCCCCGTCGGCGAGTCCGCGCGCGTAGTCGCAGAAACTGTTCTGGCTGACGTCCTTGGCGTAACCCAGGTACCGCGCGATGGACAGCCCGCTGGCGTCCCAGCACCACTGGTCCTGCTCCTGCTTGAGCTGGCTGAACTTCAGCACCACGGCGCCGCCCGGTGTGGGCTGCGTGGTGCTGGTCGGCGCGGGGCTGGTGGTGGGCGTGGGCGTCGCGCAGCCGGGGAACGGCGGGAAGCCGGGCCAGCAGGGCCACGTGAAGTCCGCCGGGTGCGCCGCGGCGAGCGCGGCGTCCGGGGCGGGCTGGGCGTTGGCGTTGAGCGCGAAGGCGACCGGCATCGTGGCCACCAGCAGCCCGATCCCGGCGGCGATCAGGCCGCGCCGGCGCCGCGCGGGGATTGGCGATTTCGGCATGGAAATGGTGCTCCTTCCGCAGTGTGCAGGGTGCGGAAAATCGTTGTGGGGAGCCACGGTAAGCAGCGCCCCGAGCACCAACCAGCTACTTTCGTAGGGTGCGGATAAGAGTTAGCAACTCCTCGCGGGCAAAATATAAGTGTTAAATCATCCCCTGGCGCGCAGCTCCCTGCGGAGGATCTTGCCGGTCGCGGTCTTGGGCAGTTCCTCGAGCAGTTCCACGCTGCGCGGGTACTTGAACGCGGCCATGCGCTGCTTGGCGAACTCGATGAGCTCCTCGGGCGAGGCGCTGGCCTGCGGGCGCAGGCTCACGTAGGCCTTGACCGTCTCGCCCCGGTAGGAGTCGGGCACGCCGACCACCGCGACCTCGCGCACGGCGGGGTGCCCGTACAGCACGTCCTCCACCTCGCGCGGCCACACCTTGAAACCCGAGGCGCTGATCATGTCCTTCTTGCGGTCCACGATGTAGACCCAACCCTGCTCGTCCATGAAACCGACGTCACCGGTGAACAGCCTGCCCTCGCGAATGCTCTCCGCGGTGGCCTCCGGCCGTCCCCAGTAGGCGGGCACCACCATCGGTCCGGAGATCACGATCTCACCGGTCTCGCCCAGCGGCAGCGGATTTCCCTCGTCGTCCACGATGCGCACCACGGCGTTGGGAACGGGCAGCCCGACGCTGAGCGAACCCGAGGACTCGTCCAGCGGGGCGCGCTGGTGGCGCGGGGTCGAGGTCGCGGGCGCCGTGGTCTCGGTCAACCCGTAGCTGTTGTGGATGTACGGGCCGAAGCGCTGCTCGAAGGCGTCCACCACGGCCCCGGGCAGCGGGGCGCCGCCGGAGTAGGCCAGCTCCAGTGAGGAGAAGTGGTCCGGGGTGACCTCCGGGTGGTTCATCAGCGCGATGTACGCGGTGGACGGCCCGACCATGAAGTGCGGCCGGGTCTCCAGCAGGGCGTCGAGCACCGCGCCCGCCTCGAACCGGTGCACCAGCACGAGTTCCCCGCCCAGCGCCAGCGAGCCCGCCAGCTCCGAGACGAGCCCGGTGATGTGGAACAGCGGGGCCAGGCCGAAGATCCGGCTGCCGCGCGGGAGGCCGACCAGGTCGCGGAAGCCCTGCGCGTTGAAGCTGACGTTGCCGTGCGTGTTGGTGGCGCCCTTGGGGATGCCGCTCGTGCCCGAGGTGTAGGTCAGCAGCGCGATGTCCCCGGCGGCGTACTCCACCGGCGGGGGCGTGCGTCCCTCGTTGCGCGCGGTGATCTCCAGCAGGTCGGCGACCTTCGTCCTCGGCACCACACTGAGCACCCTCGGGTCGTTGCGGGTCTGCAGGTCCAGCTCGCTGGTGCTGATCGCGATGCCCACCCCGGCAGCCGCCACGCTGGGCGCGATCACCTTGTCCCACAGGCGTTCCAGGCCCACGACCGCGGTGGCGCCCGAGTCGGTGAGGATCGTGGTCAGCTCGCGCTCGGTGTACATCGGGTTGACCGGCACCAGGATGCCGCCCGCCTTCCAGCCCGCGAGCACCGCGATCGCGAACTGCGGCATGTTCTGCAACTGCACGGCGATCCGGTCCCCGCGCTGGAACCCGTTGTCCAGCAGGTGCACGGCCAGCGCGTCGCTGAGCCGGTCGAGGTCGGCATAGGTCAGCGCGGAGTCGAAGTAGCGCACCGCGACCCGCTCGGGGGACTCGGCCGCGCTGAGCCGGAACACCGCGAGCATGTCGGTGACCTCGAAGTGCAGGTCCGGCGGCGTGCCCTCGTCGTACTGCGCCAACCAGGGGCGAGCGGCGTAGGCATCGCGCATCGGGCACCTCCACGGTGAGAGACCGACCAGTCGGTATGACACCACCAGAGCCGTGCCGGACTGTCAACGGGCGGCGCCGGGAATGTGCCTTTCGGTACCCTGGAACAGGGGGTTCCGATGACAACTGTGCGGCACAGCAGGGATCTGCGGTCCATGTTGGTGGTCTTCGGCGTGCTGGAGTGCGTGCTGGCCTGGCCATTGGACCTGATCTTCCCGACACCCTGGAAACCGGTGCACCTGGTCGCCGAGGTGCTGTTGATCTGCTTCTTCCTCGGCTTCGCGCTGACGTTGGCCAGGCGCCCACACGTGATCGAGGAGGACCACCTGCTGCTGCGCTTCGGCTGGCGCGGGAGCTTGACAGTGCCCGTCAAGCAGATCGCAGGGGTGCGGGCCGAGGACCGCTCGGTGCGCGGCGGCGGCCTGCGCGTGGACGGGGAGGAGGCGGTCTGCGCCAGCGGGTCGACCACCTCCGTGCTGCTGGAACTGCACTCCCCCTTGACGGTCCGCGTCAAGCAGGAGGAGCACCAGGTGAGCCGAATCAGGCTGGACGCCGACGAGCCGCGCGAGGCCGTGCGGGAGATCAGGCGCACTACCATCCCGACATGACCGAAGTGGTGCTGCGGGACCTGCGACCGGACGGCGTGCTCGTGCTGACCCTGAACCGGCCGGACAAGCTCAACGCCTGGACCCCGGAGATGGAACGGCTCTGCTTCGGCATGCTCGCCGAGGCCGAGCAGGACCCCGAGGTGCGCGTGGTCGTGCTCACCGGCGCGGGCCGGGGCTTCTGCGCGGGGGCCGACCTGACCGCACTGGGCACGCTGGACCCGAGCGCGGTCACCGAACAGGACCTGCACCCCAGCGGCAAGCCGATCACCTACCCGATGAGCCTGCGCAAGCCGGTGATCGCCGCGATCAACGGGCCGGTGGCGGGCATCGGCCTGGTCGTGGCCCTGTACTGCGACGTGCGCTTCGCCGCCGAGGACGCGAAGATCACCACCGCCTTCGCCCGCCGCGGCCTGATCGCCGAGCACGGCATCGCCTGGCACCTGCCCCGGCTGGTCGGCACCAGCCGGGCGCTGGACCTGCTGCTGTCCAGCCGCACCCTGCTGGGCACCGAGGCGCACCGGATGGGCCTGGTCGACCACGTGCTGCCCGCGGGGCAGGTGCTCGACGCCGCGCTGGCCTACGCCGCCGACATGGCCGCGAACTGCTCGCCCACCTCGATGGCGATCATCAAGGAGCAGGTGTTCCGCGCCGCCGAGTCCGGAGTGGACCCCGCGCTGCGCGAATCGGTGGAACTGATACTGAAGTCCTTCCAGGGTGAGGACTTCCGCGAGGGCGTGCTCAGCCACCTACAGCGGCGCGCGCCCCAGTTCCCGCCGTTGGCTTGACCCTGACACCGTGTGAGCCCCTAGACCGGTAGGTGTCATGTTCAGCATCGGAGACTTCGCCAGGCTCGGGCTCGTGTCGCAGCGGATGTTGCGCCATTACGACGCGATCGGCCTGCTGCCACCGGCCCACGTGGACCAGCACACCGGGTACCGCTACTACCGCGGTGAGCAGTTGCGCGTGCTCAACCGGATCATCGCGCTGAAGGACCTCGGGTTCACGCTCGACCAGGTCCGCGCGATCCTGGACGAGCAGCTCGGCGTGGACCAGCTCAAGGGCATGCTGCGGCTGCGGCGCGCGCAGCTGGCGGTGCAGGTGGAGGCCGACATGGATCGGCTGGCCAGGGTCGAGGCGAGGCTGCGCACCATGGAGAGGGAGGGCACCATGCCCGCGGACGAGGTAGTGGTGAAGAGGGTCGAGGCCGTGCGGGTCGCCGAGGTCACGGGGGTGGCGGCCGGGTACGACAGCAAGGACATCGGCCCGGTGATCCAACCGCTGTACCCGGAGCTGTTCGGCAAGCTGGAGGCTGCCGGGCTGACCCCGGTCGGCCCCGCCATCGCCTACTACGAGGACCTGGACGACAAGGTGCTCGTGCACGCGGCCGTACCGGTGAGCGGGCAGCCCGTGGCGGGCAGCGGGCTGGCGATCGTGGACCTGCCCGGCATCGAGCAGGCGGCCACGCTGCTGCACCGGGGGCCGATGTCGGAGGTCGGTGGCACGATCGAGGCGCTGGCGAGCTGGACCGACGAGCACGGGTACCAGGGCGGCGGCTACTTCCGCGAGGTGTACCTGGAGGTCAACGCGCCCGATCAGAGCGACTGGGTGACGGAGTTGCAGCAGCCGATCACTCGCGGCTGAGCTTGGGTGTGGCTGGTCGTGGCCCGCCGCCACGTGACCACGACCAGCCACGTCCTGAGGGGGGCGCAACGCCCCGGCTATCGTGAAAGTCTGTGCATATTTTGCCGGGCCCGGGGGGTGCGCGGTCCAGGGCCTTGCCCCAACTCCGCCGACCTTCCTGCCCGTTCGTCTCACCCAGTGTGGTCGCGCTCTCACGCCCTGGCAATGGGCCAAATGGCAGCACTTGCACGATCCAGCCCGCACAACCCCACCGCGTGTCGGCGGTTCGCGGGCGGCGTGTCGGCGCTACCGGTACGGCGTGTCGGCGCTGCTGGTGGGGCGTGTTGGCGCTTCGCGGGCGGTGTGTTGGCGCTTGGCGGGCGGCGCGTGTCGCCCTCTGCTGGCGAGTCCCGCTCTGAGGACCGCGAATCCCGCCCGCTGGCACGCGAGTCCCGCTCTGGGGTTGATGAGTCCCGCTCCCCTGCACGCGAATGCCACCCGTGGACCGGCTCACGCGCTCCTAGGATGGCCGTCGTGGGGAAACTGCTGACCGACTACCTCGACGGGCATCAGGTCCGGGTGTGGACCGAGCTGACCAGCATGGGCACCGACCTGCGCGGCACCGACGGGTGGTCGGAGGCGGTCGAGGTGGCGCGGGCGACGATGCGCCGGGTGCGCACCAACGTGGAGCGGCTCGCGGAGCTGCTGCCCGCAACCGGGTACCGCTTCACCGAGCCCACCGACGTGTTCAGCCCGCCGCCGCCTGACATCGCCGAGCAGCTGACCAAGCTGGAGGGCCAGGTCGGGCCCATTCCGCTGGCGCTGCGGTGCTGGTACGAAGAGGTGGGCAGGGTGGACCTGACCGGTGGCCACCCGGACTGGGAGCTGGAGCTGACCGACGCGCTGGTGGTGGACGCGCCGATCGAGTTCGTGCTGGACGACCGCGCCGACTGGGAGTCCGACCGGGGCACCGAGTGGGACCGGGGCACGTTCACGATCGACTTCGCCCCCGACCTGCGGCACAAGGCGGGCATCAGCGGCGGGCCGCCGTACTCGCTGGCCGTGCCCAACCCCGGTGTCGACGGCCTGGTGCTGTGGGAGCCGCACCAGACCACGTTCGTGAACTACCTGCGGACGAGCTTCCGGTTCGGCGGATTCCCAGGTTGGGAGGGGCACACCGTGCCCGAGGTGATCCGCGAACTGGCGGGCAAACTGCTGCCGATCTAGCCGAAGCGCCGCCCGGCTGGACGGGACTCACGCACCCCAGAACGGGACTCGCGCACCAGAGAGCGGGACTCGCCGGCCCCAGAGCGGGACTCGCCGGTGGGGGCGACGCGCCGCCCGCGAACCACCAACACACCCCACCCGAACCGCCAACACACCGCCCACGAAGCGCCGACACGCGCCACCGGAACCGCCGACACGCCACGCTCCCAGCGCCGACACGCGCCACCGGAACCGCCGACACGCCGCCCGCGAACCGCCAACACGCCGTACCGAAACCGCCGACACACCGCCCGCAAAGCGCCGACACGCGCCACCCGAACCGCCGACACGCGCCGCCGACCCGCACCGGCACCGGCACACGCGCCACCGGAACCGACACACCCCGCCAGCTACCCGCCGCCAGCACCCCACCCCCGCCTCAGGCGCTCGCGGTGCGGATCATCTCCCCGAGGCGGTACACGATGCGGTTGCCGTCGCCTGGCGACACGGTTGCCCAGTCCTGACCGTCACGGCCCCGGTCGACCACGCTGAAGTAGCGGCCAGCGGAGTTGTCGAACCAGCTCAGCCCGGCCAGGCGCCGCGCCTTGCCCCGCTCGTCGTAGAGCGCCACGCCGATCTGCCCGAGTCGCAGCACCGTGGGCTCCATCATGGCTGCCAGGGCCTTCTGCTGCTCACGGGACAGCGCGGCAGCGGTCCGCCGTGTGACGGCACCGACGGCGCCCTGTTCGACGGGGCTGCCGACGAGCCGGGCGGGCAGCGAGACGGGCTGCCCGGGCCCGGCGTGGGTCGGCGGCAGCAGGGCGACCAGGGAGGCCGCCAGCGCCGTGTCACGGGTGGCCTCCAGGCGCAGTTGCGTGCCCTCCTGCACGGCGAGCACGGCGGTGCGACCACCGGCCACGGCGCTGGCGCGCAGCATGCCCTGGTCCCCGGCCTGCACGTCCAGGGTGGAGATCGTGTCCAGTTGCAGGTGCGGGCGGGCCAGCAGGGTCAGCGCGGCGGCCACCTCGGGGGCGACCTGCCCCCGGTAGGTGATCTCGCGCTGTTCCAGGTCGGCGTGCACGGCGATGCGGATGCGGGCGCGCTCGTCGTGGGTCTGGCCGTGGCTGGGCACCTCGAACGGGTAGGGCGGGCTGCCCAGCCGCAGGTCCTCCCACAGCACGTCGAACGCGGCCAGCGACAGGTTCACGATGGTGGACATCGCGGCCCAAATTACCGCAGCGGCGGCCCGCTCAGAACGGATATGGCGCAACACCACCGCGAACGGTCACCCACCGGGTCTCGGTGAAGGCCTCGATGTTGGCGGCCGCCCCGCCGAAGCGCGCGCCGGTGCCGGAGGCGAGCACCCCGCCGAACGGGGCGTTGGCCTCGTCGCTGATGGTCTGGTCGTTGACGTGCACGACCCCGCTGGGCACCCGCTCGGCCAGCGCCAGACCGCGCACCGGGTCGCCGGTGAGGATGCCGAGTGACAGCCCGTACTCGCTGCTGGCAGCCAGGTCCACGGCGTGCTCGGCGCTGCGCACGGGCAGCACCGGCGCGACCGGCCCGAACACCTCCTCGGCGTACGCGGGCGTGTCGAGGTCGATCCCGGCCAGCACGGTCGGCCGGTAGAACAGGTCCTCGTAGCGACCGCCCGCGAGGACCTGCGCGCCCGCCTCGACGCTGCGGGTGACCAGCCCGTGCACCCGGTCGCGCTGGGTCGCGTCGATGATCGGCCCGAGGTCCACCCGCTCTCGCGCCGGGTCGCCGACGCGCAGCGCGTCTGCCTTGGCCACCAACAGGTCCAGGTACTGCTCGTACACCGCCTCGTGCACCAGGTGCCGCCCGCTGACCATGCAGATCTGGCCCTGGTGGAAGAACGAGCCCCAGGCACCGGCCGAGGCGGCGGCCTCGAGGTCGGCGTCCTCCAGCACCAGCAGCGCCGAGTTGCCGCCCAGTTCCAGGTGCGCGCGCTTGAGGTGACGTCCCGCCAGCTCGCCGATGCGCCTGCCCACGGCGGTGGAGCCGGTGAAGGAGATGACCCGCACGTGCGGGTCCACGATCAGCGCCTCGCCCACCTCGGCGCCACCGGGCAGCACCTGGAGCACGCCCGCGGGCAGCCCGGCCTCCTCGAACACCCTGGCCAGCGCCACGCCACCGATCACGGCGGTGCGCGGATCGGGCTTGAGCAGCACGGCGTTGCCCAGCGCGAGCGCGGGCGCAACCGAGCGCAGGGACAGGATCAGCGGGGCGTTGAACGGGGCGATCACGGTGACCACGCCCGCGGGCACGCGGCGGCTCATGCTGAGCCGGTCCTGCTCGCTGGGCAGCACCTCGCCCAGCGGGTGCGAGGGCAGCGCGGCGGCCTCCAGGCACTCCTGCTCGGCCATGTGCAGTTCGAACTCGACCTTGGCCTGGGCCGACCCGGACTCGCGGGCCAGCCAGTCCCCCAGCTCGGCGGCGTGCTCGCGCCACAGCGCGGCGGCACGGCGCAGCACGGCGGCGCGCTGCTGGTAGGGGGTGGCGGCCCAGGCCCGCTGTGCGTTCGCGGCGCGCAGGGCGGCGCTGGTGACGTCCTCGGCCGTGGCCACGCCGACCCGGCCCAGTTCGGCACCGGTCGCGGGTTCCACGACGGCGGCCTGCCCACTCGTGCCGGTCCACTCGCCGGTGAAGATCCGGCCCTGCCAGATGTCCTCGTCCAGGAGGCCCACAGCAACTCCTTTGTTCGCTATGCGCACGACTGTTCTAACTGTGCACGACGGTAGCACCAGTTGACCAGACCTGAGATCAGAGTTACGTTCGTATAGCGAATCTAAGTTCGCTATACGAACAGTGGAGGGCGGATGGCGCGGATCGTGTCCCTGGCCGAGGGCGTCGCGCAGACCGTGCTGGACGGCGACACCGTGGCCTTCGAGGGCTTCACCCACCTGATCCCGTTCGCGGCGGCGCACGAGGTGATCCGCCAGGGCCGCCGCGACCTGACCCTGGTGCGCATGACCCCGGACCTGATCTACGACCAGCTGATCGGCGCGGGCTGCGCGCGCAAGCTGGTGTTCTCCTGGGGCGGCAACCCCGGGGTCGGCTCCCTGCACCGCTTCCGCGACGCCGT
Organism: Kutzneria viridogrisea DSM 43870; assembly: GCF_000525635.1. NCBI lineage: Bacteria > Bacillati > Actinomycetota > Actinomycetes > Pseudonocardiales > Pseudonocardiaceae > Kutzneria > Kutzneria viridogrisea. The sequence continues at coordinate 2,403,362 of NZ_CP007155.1, read as the reverse complement.
GCAGCACGACTGGCCGGTCCCGCTGGAGGTGGAGGAGCACAGCCACGCGGGCATGGCCAACCGGTACGTGGCGGCGGCCTCCGGGCTGCCCTTCGCGGTGCTGCGCGGCTACCGGGGCACCGACCTGCCCGCGCAGACCGACACCATCAAGCCGATCACCTGCCCGTTCACCGGGGAGGTGCTCACGGCTGTACCGGCGCTGCGGCTGGACTCCGCCGTGGTGCACGCCCAGCAGGCCGACCGCCAGGGCAACGTGCAGTTGTGGGGCATCAGCGGGGTGCAGAAGGAGGCGGTGCTGGCCGCCAGCCGCTCGCTGGTGACCGTGGAGGAGGTCGTGGACGAACTCCAGCCCAGACCCGGCGCGGTCGTGCTGCCCGGCTGGGCCGTGGGCTGCGTCGCGGAGGTGCCGGGCGGGGCGCACCCCTCCTATGCTGCCGGATACTCGGTGCGGGACAACGGGTTCTACCAGGACTGGGACGAGATCAGCAGGGACCGCGAGGCGTTCCTGCGGTGGCTGGAGGGCGTGCGGTGACCGGCTACACGGCCGACGAGATGATGACGGTGGAGGCCTCGCGCGCGCTGCGTGAGGGCACGGTCTGCTTCGTGGGCATCGGCCTGCCCAGCACCGCGGCCAACCTGGCCCGCCGCACCCACGCGCCGGGGCTGGTGCTGATCTACGAGTCCGGCACGCTGGGCGCCAAGCCGGACCGGCTGCCGCTGTCCATCGGTGACGGCATCCTCGCGGAGACCGCCGACGCGGTGATCGGCGTGCCCGAGGTCTTCAACTACTGGCTGCAACCCGGCCGGGTGGACGTGGGCTTCCTGGGCGCCGCGCAGGTCGACAAGCACGGCAACATCAACACCACGGTGATCGGCGGGGACTACCGCGCCCCGAAGGTGCGGCTGCCCGGGGCGGGTGGCGCACCGGAGATCGCGGCCTCCTGCAAGGAGGTCGTCGTGGTGCTGCGGCAGAGCAGGCGCGCCTTCGTGGACCGGGTCGACTTCGTCACCTCCCTGGGCTTCGGCACCGGCCCCGGCGACCGGGAGCGGTTCGGCATGACCGGGGCGGGGCCACGCCGGATCATCACCGATCTCGGTGTGCTGCAACCGGATCCGCTCACCTGTGAGTTCGTGCTGACCCACCTGCACCCGGGCGTGGAACTGGCCCAGGTGCGGGAGAACACCGGCTGGGAGCTGACCGTCTCCCCCGACCTGACGCGCACCCCGGAGCCCACCGAGCGGGAACTCACGGTGCTGCGCGAGCTGAAGGCGGCGTCATGACCGAACAGGTGTACGTGCTCGACGCGGTGCGGACCCCGATCGGGCGCTACGGAGGGGCCCTGTCCGGGGTGCGGCCCGACGACCTCGCCGCGCACACCCTGCGCGGGCTGCTCGACCGGCACCCGGACCTGGACCCGGCCCTGATCGAGGACGTGCTGCTGGGCGACGCGAACGGGGCCGGAGAGGACAACCGGGACGTGGCCAGGATGGCGGTGCTGCTCGCGGGGCTGCCGGTGTCCGTGCCCGGCAGCACGGTGAACCGGTTGTGCGGCTCGGGCATGGAGGCGGTGATCGCGGCCTCGCGGGCCATCGCGGTCGGGGACGCCTCGCTGTGCGTGGCCGGGGGCGTGGAGTCGATGAGCCGCGCACCCTGGGTCCTACCCAAGTCGGAAAGCGCTTTCCCTCGTGAGCACGCGACGTTGAACTCAACCACCCTCGGCTGGCGTATGGTCAATCCGAGGATGCGTCCTGAGTGGACTGTCAGTCTCGGTGAGGCCACCGAGCAGCTCGCCGAGCAGCACCACATCGGCCGGGAGGAGCAGGACGTGTTCGCCGCCGCCAGCCAGGACAAGGCCGCGCGGGCCTGGGCGGCGGGGGCGTTCGACGACGAGTTGGTCGCCGTGCCGGGGGTCGAGCTGGCGCGGGACGAGAGCGTGCGCCCCGGCACGACGGTGCAGAAGCTGGCCGCGCTCAAGCCGGTGTTCCGCGAGCACGGCACGGTGACGGCGGGCAACTCCTCTCCGCTCAACGACGGGGCCGCGGCCCTGCTGCTGGGCGACCGGCGCGGGGCCGAGGCGGCGGGGGCCACCCCGCTGGCCCGCGTGGTCAGCCGGGCGGTGCACGCGGTGCCGCCGCAGTCCTTCGGCATCGGACCGGTCGAGGCGGCGAACACGGCGCTGCGGCGCGCGGGCATCGGCTGGTCCGACCTGAACGTGGTGGAGCTCAACGAGGCGTTCGCCGCGCAGGCGCTGGCCTGCCTGGGCCAGTGGCCGGAACTGGATCCCGGCATCGTGAACCCGCTTGGCGGGGCCATCGCACTGGGCCACCCGCTGGGCAGTTCCGGCGCACGGGTGCTGGGTTCCCTTGCCTGGCAACTGCATCGCAGGGGCGGCGGCTGGGGGCTGGCCGCCATCTGCATCGGAGTCGGCCAGGGCCTGGCCGTCGTACTGCGAGCGTGAGGAGAAAACCCATGGCCGAACTCGTGCTGCCGCACTACCCCAGTGACGCCGACTCCCACCCACCCATCGACTACCCCGGCTACGGCTCCAGCGTGCTGCGCGTGCCCAAGCGGCCACCGCGCCTGCTGCCGCAGAACCTGACCGAGATCACCGGTCCCGCACTGGGCCACGAGCGGGTCGGCGAACTGGACCACGACCTGACCCGGCAGCACGCGGGTGAGCCGCTGGGCGAGCGCATCATCGTCAGCGGGCGGGTACTGGACTCCGACGGGCGCCCGGTGCGCGACACGCTGGTCGAGGTGTGGCAGGCCAACTCCGCGGGCCGCTACGCGCACGACCGGGACCGCCACCCCGCCCCGCTGGACCCGAACTTCAGCGGGGTCGGCCGCTGCATGACCGACGCCAACGGGGAGTACCGGTTCGTGACGGTCAAGCCGGGCGCCTACCCGTGGCGCAACCACAGCAACGCCTGGCGGCCGGCGCACATCCACTTCTCCCTGTTCGGCACCGCGTTCACCCAGCGGCTGGTCACCCAGATGTACTTCCCCGGCGACCCGCTGTTCTTCCAGGACCCCATCTACAACTCGATCCGGGACGTCAAGGCGCGCGAGCGGATGATCTCCCGCTTCGACCTGGACAGCACCGAACCCGAGTGGGCGCTGGGCTTCAAGTTCGACATCGTGCTGCGCGGCAGCCAGTCCAGCGTGTTCGAGGACGAGGAGGACCAGGCGTGACCACCCCCTCGCAGACGGTCGGCCCGTTCTTCGCGCTGCCCGGCGGCATCCCGTGGCCCGACGGCCCCGAGGTGGTGCCGGCGGGCACGCCGGGGGCCGTGCTGATCAGCGGCACCGTGCTGGACGGGGCCGGTGCGCCGGTGCCCGACGCCGTGATCGAGACCTGGCAGGCCAGCCCCACCGGCCGGTTCGCGCACCCCGACGACCCGCGCGGTGCCGTGCAGGAGGGGTTCCGCGGCTTCGGGCGCTGCGCCACCGACGCGCAGGGCCGCTACTGGGTCCGCACCGTCAAACCGGGTGCGCTGCCCACCGCCGACGGCCAGGTGGAGGCCCCGCACCTGGACGTGTCGGTGCTGGCGCGTGGGCTGCTCAACCGGCTGGTGACCCGGATCTACTTCCCCGACGAGCCAGCGGCCAACGCCGCCGACCCCGTGCTGGCCGCCATCGCCGACCCGGCGGAGCGTGCGAGCCTGGTCGCGGTGCCCACACAGGACGGCCTGCGCTTCGACATCCGCTTGCAGGGCGAGGGCGAGACCACTTTCTTCGAGGTGTGAGGAAACGGATGATCAGGTACAGCTGGTCGGGACTGACCGAGGGGCCGGTGCTGGTGCTGGGCAACTCGCTGGGCACCACCTCGGCCATGTGGGACCGTCAGGTTCCCGCGCTGGGCGAGCACTTCCGGCTGCTGCGCTACGAACACCGCGGGCACGGCGGCTCGGTGGCGCCGCCGGGACCGTACACAGTGGACGAACTCGGCGCCGACGTGCTCGCACTGCTGGACGTGCTGGGGCTGGAGCGGGTGTCCTACTGCGGGCTGTCACTGGGCGGCATGGTCGGCATGTGGCTGGCCGCCACCGCACCCGAACGGGTGGACCGGCTCGCGTTGTGCTGCACCACGGCGAAGTTCGACTCCGCTCAGCCCTGGCTGGACCGTGCGGCGGCGGTGCGCGAGCACGGCACCGCCTCGATCGCCGAACAGGTGGTCGCACGCTGGTTCACCCCCGAGCGGGTGGATCTCGCGCCGGAGTTCACCGCGATGCTGGCCGGCACCGAGGACGAGGCGTACGCCAGTTGCTGCGAGGCCCTCGCTGAACTGGACTTCACCCAGTTGGTGTCGGGCATCCGCGCGCCCACCCTGGTGCTCGTGGGCGACCGGGACCCGGCCACTCCCCCGACGCACGGACGGGCGCTGGCCGAGGCGATCCCCGGCGCCCGGCTGGCGCGCCTGCCCGCGGCGCACCTGGCCACCGTGCAGGCCGCCGAGCAGGCCACCGCCCTGCTGGTGGACCACTTCACCTCGGTGCGCCGCCAGGTGCTCGGCGACGCGCACGTGGACCGCGCGCTGGCCGCCACCGACGAGTTCACCGCCGACTTCCAGGAGTTCATCGGCCGCTACGCCTGGGGCGACATCTGGACCCGCCCCGGCCTGGACCGGCGCACCCGCAGCTGCATCACCCTGGCGATGCTGGCCACGCTGTGCCACGAGGAGGAGCTCGCGATGCACGTCCGGGCGGCCCTGCGCGTGGGACTGAGTCGTGAAGAGATCAAGGAAGTACTACTGCAGGTGGCAGTTTACGCCGGGGTACCCGCAGCCAATCGAGCGTTTCGCGTTGCACAGCAAGTGTTGTCCACTCAGGACGAGTGATCGGTCGGCTAGAGTACGGCCTCAATGAGCGAGGAACAGCAACGCGGATCAGCCTTCGTCCAGTCCCTTGAGCGGGGTCTGGCGGTGATCCGCGCCTTCGACTCCGAACACGTCGAGCTGACGCTCAGCGAGGTAGCCAAGATCACCGGATTGACCAGGGCCGCCGCACGCCGGTTCCTGCACACACTGGTGGAGCTGGGCTACATGCGCACCGACGGCAGGTTGTTCGCGCTGCGCCCGCGCATCCTGGAACTGGGCTACGCCTACCTGTCCAGCCTGTCCCTGCCCGAGGTGGCGCAGCCGCACATGGAGCGGCTGGTGGCCACCGTGCACGAGTCCAGTTCGGTCTCCGTGCTGGACGGGGACGAGGTCGTGTACGTCGCGCGCGTGCCCACGAAGCGGATCATGACGGTGAGCATCGCGGTGGGCACCCGGTTCCCCGCCTACGCCACCTCCATGGGCCGGGTGCTGCTCGCCGCGCAGGAGGAGGCGTGGCTGGAGCGGTACCTGGACAAGACCGAACTGCGCCCGCTGACCTCGCGCACGATCACCGACCCCGGCAGGCTCCGCGCGGTGCTGGCAGAGACGAGACAGCAGGGCTGGACCCTCGTCGACCAGGAACTGGAGGAGGGCCTGCGCTCCATCGCGGCCCCCGTGCACGACGCGGACGGGGTGGTGATCGCGGCGGTGAACGTCTCCGCGCACGCCAGCCGCGGCAGTTCGCAGACCATCCGCGAGGAGTTGTTGCCGCATCTGCTGGAAACCGCGCGGCTGATCGAGGAGGACCTGCGCGCGGGCAGCTGATGCATGCCCCGCGCGCGATTTGTCGTCGATACTGAAAACCAGTATCGATAAGGCGGTGAAAATCGCCTTCGTCGGCAAGGGCGGCAGCGGCAAGACGACCCTGTCCGGGTTGTTCGCCGGCCACCTGGCCGCACTGGGACGGCCAGTGCTCGCCATCGACGCCGACATCAACCAGCACCTGGCCGCGGCACTGGGCTTTCCCGAGCCCTCGCTCGGCGCCGCTCTGGGCGCCCGCCTGCCGCTGATCAAGCAGTACCTGCGCGGGGACAACCCGCGGATCGCCTCCGCCGAGGCCATGATCAAGACAACCCCGCCCGGCCGGGGCTCCCGCCTGCTGCGCGTGGTCGAGGACAACCCGGTCTACGCCGAGTGTGTGCGCGAGCACGGCGGCGTGCGGCTGGCCGTGACCGGCCCGTTCGCCGAGGACGACCTGGGCGTGTCCTGCTACCACTCCAAGATCGGTGCGGCCGAACTGCTGCTCAACCACCTGGTGGACGGGCCGGAGGAGTACGTGGTGGTGGACATGACCGCGGGCGCGGACTCCTTCGCCTCCGGCCTGTTCACCCGCTTCGACCTGACCGTGCTGGTGTGCGAGCCGACCCTGCGCAGCGTCGGCGTCTACCGGCAGTACCGCGACTACGCCCGCGACTACGAGGTGCGGCTGGCGGTGCTGGGCAACAAGGTCTGCGACGCCGAGGACGAGCTGTTCCTGCGCGAGCAGGTCGGCGCCGACCTGCTGGGCTGCATGGGCCGTTCGGCACACGTGCGCGCGGCCGAGCGCGGGCAGCACCGGCCGGTGACCGAGTTGGAGCCGGAGAACCTCGCGGCGCTGGCGGCCGTGCGCGACCTGCTGGACGCCGCGCCGAAGGACTGGGGCCGGTACCAGCGCCAGGCCGTGCAGTTCCACCTGCGCTACGCCGAGAAGTGGGCGGGCCCCGGGCTGGCCGCGCAGGTCGATCCCGAATTCGTGCCAGGACCACAGGCGCTGTCACTGCTGGCGCCGACCAACTAGGAGGACCGATGTCCCTGGATGTGCCCACCGAACTGCTGGCGCGTGCCGAGCGGGGCGAGGTGGCCGACGAGGAGTTCGTGGCCTGCGTGCGGGATTCGCTGCCGTACGCCTGGACGGTGATCAGCGGGGTCGCCAGGCAGGTGGACCCGGACACCGAGTTCGCCGATCACGAGGTGCCGCCGCCCAGCGAGGCGGAGCGGGGGCAGTTGCTGCGGGCGCTGGCCTCCGACGCGATCCGCGGCGGACTGGAGCGGCACCTCGGGGTGCGGCTGGCGTTCCAGAACTGCCACCGGGTAGCCGCGTTCCGGCCCGACGCGGTGGACGGCGACCGGTACCGGGCGTTCGTCTCACCGCGGGGTCAGCTGCTCAACCAGAGCCCTGAGCTGCGGGACTGCTGAGAGCGGGTACGAAGAACGGGGTCCGCCACGACCGCGGCGGACCCCGTCACCTCAAGTCTGCAGCTCAGAGGGCGCGGACGCCCATGGCCTGCGGGCCCTTGGTGCCCTGGCCGATCTCGAAGCTGACCCTCTGGTTCTCCTCCAGGCTACGGAAGCCGTTGCCCTGGATCTCCGAGTAGTGCACAAAAACGTCGGCGCCACCGTCGGAGGGGGCGATGAAGCCGAAGCCCTTCTCCGAGTTGAACCACTTGACGGTGCCTTCTGCCACTTGACTATCTCCTCAAACAGGTCATCACACCGTGCCGCAGCTGCGACACGACGGGTCTGATCACGGGACGGAGACTTCGCCCGGTTCCCTGCGAGGAAGGACTTACCGCCCGCGACTTCGTTCCGCGAGCGTGGATACGACACGAACACAGAATGCGACCGCGCACAGTGAACCACACCGCCGCACCGACCGTGAAGGCCCGCACCCATGTGGGTGTGACCGCCCCCACAACTCACCCTTGACCACCGGCCCGTTCACGACTTAAATCGGATCGCGAAATAAGCCGCCACGCCGTTCCCACCCCTGCTGGAACGAGGTGTCCCCGTGCGATCACCGTTGCTCGTCGCGCTCCTGCTCACCGCATCAGCACTGGCCCTGCCCGCGCCCGCCCAGGCGGCCGGTGAGACCGTCAACATCTGGCTGACCAGCACCAACGACTCGGGTGGCCGCAGCCTCACCCGTGGCCTCCAGCAGCAGAGCCCGGTGAGCTTCACCCCGGGCACCGGCTCGGGCGGTCAGACCGTCACCGTCAACGAGAACATGACCTACCAGCAGTTCGAGGGAGCCGGTGCCTCGTTCACCGACACCGCGGCCTGGCTGATGAACTCCAGCGGGGCGCTGTCCCCGGCCACCCGCGAGGCCACCATGCGTAAACTGTTCGACCCGGTCGACGGCATCGGGCTGGGCTTCGTCCGCAACCCGATGGGCGCCTCGGACCTCGCGCGGTACAGCTACTCCTACGACGACGTGCCCGCCGGGCAGACCGATCCGGGGCTGGCCAGGTTCTCCATCGCGCACGACCTGGCCGACGTGGTGCCGCTGACCAAGCAGGCCCGCGCGCTGAACCCGAACCTGAAGGTCATGGGCTCCCCGTGGACCGCCCCCGGCTGGATGAAGGACAACGACAACCTGGTGCAGGGCTGGCTCCAGTCGCAGTACTACGGCGCCTACGCCCAGTACTTCGTGAAGTACCTCCAGGCCTACGCCGCGCAGGGCGTGCCGGTGGACTACGTGTCCGTGCAGAACGAGCCGACCTGCTGCAACGGCTACCCGTCCATGTCCTGGAACGGCTCGGGCCTGGCCTACTTCACCAAGAACGACCTGCTGCCCGCGCTGCACTCGGCGAACCTGTCCACGAAGGTGCTCGCGCTGGACTGGAACTGGGACACCTACGGCAACTACGCCGCGGCCACCGTGGACGACTCGGCCGTGCGCAACGACCCGCTGTTCGGCGGCATGGCCTGGCACGGCTACGGCGGCAACGTCGGGCAGCAGACCACGGTGCACGACCAGTACCCGTCGATGAACGCCTACGACACCGAGCACTCCGGCGGCACCTGGATCGGCAACCAGCAGCAGGAGGACATGAACAACATCATCGACTACACCCGCAACTGGGGCCGCAGCGTGGTGAAGTGGAGCCTGGCGGTGGACCAGAACATGGGCCCGCACAACGGGGGCTGCGGCACCTGCACCGGTTTGATCACCGTGCACAACGGGGACTCGCGCAGCGGGCAGGTCGACTACACCGTGGAGTACTACGACATGGGCCACTTGACCAGGTTCGTCAAGCCCGGCGCCGTGCGCATCGACTCCACCGACAACTCCGCGGTGCGCAACGTGGCCTGGCGCAACCCGGACGGCTCCAAGGCGCTGGTGGCCTACAACGGCAGTGGCAGCTCGCAGAACCTGCGGGTCAACTGGGGCAACCAGTCGTTCAGCTACACCCTGCCAGCGGCCACCTCGGCCACGTTCACCTGGAGCGGCTCGCAGGGTTCGGGCGGTGCCACCGGCGGGCGGATCACCGGCGTCGCGGGCAAGTGCGTGGACGTGGCGGGCGGCAGTTCCGCCAACGGCACGGCCGTGCAGCTCTACGACTGCAACGGCAGCGCGGCCCAGCAGTGGACCGTCAGCGGCAACACCGTGCAGGCACTGGGCAAGTGCCTGGACGTGGCCAACGCCAGCTCCGTCAACGGCGCCCAGGTCCAGCTTTACGACTGTAACGGCACGGCGGCCCAGCAGTGGACGGCCAGCGGCGGCGGCTTGCGCGCACTGGGCAAGTGCCTGGACGCCACCGGCAACAGCTCCGCCAACGGCACACGCCTGCAACTGTGGGACTGCACCGGATCCGCCAACCAGACCTGGACCCTCCCGATCTGACCCCGCGAGTCCCGCCCTGGGTTACGCGAGTCCCGCTCTCCCGCGCTTGAGTCCCGCTCACCGGAGTACGAGTCCCGCTCAGCGGTGGTCTCTGATCAAGGCTGGGCGGGACTCACGGGCATGTGGACGAGACTCGCAGGCGGCTGGACGGGACTCGCGGGCCGGTCAGCGGGACTCGCGGACCGGTGGGCGGGACTCGCGCGCCGGAGAACGGGACTCACGGGCCGGTGGGCGGGACTCACGCGCCAGAGAGCGGGACTCGCGGGCGGCAGGGCGGGACTCACGGGCAGGTGAGCGGGACTCGCGCGCCAGAAAGCGGGACTCGCGGACCGGTGGGCGGGACTCGCGGGGGGCTTGGGGCGCTCGGGGTTAGACGGTGATGACGACCTTGCCGCGGGCTTGGCCGGACTGGAGGTGGTGGATCGCGGCGGGGACCTGGCCGAGCGGGAAGGTCCGGTCGAGCACGGGTGTGACGGCACCGGACTCGACGAGCCGCCGCAGCGACTGGAGGTCGGCCGCGCGTTCGGCCGCGACCAGCCCGAGCAGCCGCTGGCCCACGAACGGATTGAGCAGCGCCGCGCGCAGCACGCGGTCGACCCCGCCGAACAGCCGCCCGCCGCCCTCGCCACCGACGATCACCAGGGTGCCCTTCGGGGTGAGGGCCCGCCGCAGGCGCGGCAGCGGCCGGTTGCCCGCGGTGTCCAGGACCAGGTCGTACCGGCCCGTGAAGTCCTCACGGGTGTAGTCGACGACCTCGTCCGCACCGATCGAGCGGACCAGGTCCACCTTGCCCGTGCTGCACACGCCGGTCACGTGCGCGCCGAACGCCTTGGCCAGTTGCACCGCGAACGTGCCCACGCCGCCCGCGGCACCGATGACCAGCACGCGCTGACCCGGTTGGACGGATCCCTTGTCGCGCAGGGCTTGCAGGGCAGTGGTCGCCGAGATGGGCACGGCGGCGGCCTGCTCCCAGTCCAGGTTCACCGGCTTGGGCGCGAGCTTGTCCTGCCGGGCGCGCGCGTACTCGGCGAAGGCTCCGTCGCAGATGCCGAACACCTCGTCGCCAGGCCGGAAACCGGTCACGTCCGCGCCGACCACCTCGACCCGCCCCGCGAACTCCCTGCCCCGAACCCGGACCTTGGGCGCGCGCAGCCCGTACCCCATGGCGCGCACCAGGTAGGGCAGCCCGGTCATGAGATGCCAGACCCCGGGGTCCAGCCCGGCCGCGTGCACCCGCACGAGCACCTCCCCAGGACCGGGCTCGGGTCTGTCCACATCGGAGCATCTCAGCACATCCGTTTCCCCGTAACGGTCCTGCACGACTGCCTTCACGGTGCGCCTCCTGCGTCGGGGTACTGGAACACGTCGTCGAGCGGGACCTTGAACACGTGCGCGATCTGGAAGGCCATCTCCAGCGAGGGCGAGTAGCGGCCCTGTTCGATGGCGATGACGGTCTGCCGGGTGACGCCGATCCGGTCGGCGAGTTCGGCCTGCGTCATCTGCCCGTGCTGGAACCGCAGCGCGCGGATCGAGTTGGTGACCCGGGTCGGCTTCACCACTGCGGCAGTCCCCTGCGGTAGGCGAGGATCCTGGCCACCGAGCCCAGCACCGCGGAGAGCACGAACGCCAGGTACACGGCGTTGGCGATCCAGAAGTGCGGCAGCTGGGCCAGGGACATCAGCAGGGCGGCCACCCCGCCGACGACCACGAAGGACTGGCCGATGCGCTCACCGAACCAGCCGATCTCCCGGTCGCGCTGGTCCTTCTGGTTGGCGCCCTCCGGCGAGACGACCGAGACCACGACGTGCAGCACGATCGCGGCCACGATCGCCCCGCCGACGGTCCACAGCAGGGCCGCCGCGTAGGGCACCTCAACCAGCGGGGCGCCACCCGCCCGGCCGAGCACGGTGATCAGGTAACTCGCGTAGGCGAGAACGCTGACCACCAGCATGATCCACGCTCGCTTCTCCTCGAAGGCCACGCGAGGAAATGTAAAACAGACCAGACATGGTGTCAAACATTCTTGACATCGAGCAGCCCGCGGACCTCGGCCAGCCGCTCGTACTGCGCGAACCGCTGGGCGCCGGACAGGTTGACGACGAACGTGCCCGCCCCGGCCCGCATGTACTCCTCGACCCGCTCCGCCACGCGCGCGGGCGACCCGCTCACCACCAACCGCTCCATGCGTTCCGCGGGCAATCCCGTGAGGTGACAGAGGAATCCGACCAACCGTGCATGGTCGGCCGGGTCCTCGCTCAGCGCGGCGAACAAGGTCGTGCCGACGGCAGGCGCGGGCACGCCGCGCGCCGCGGCGAGCTCGGCGAGGGCAGCGGTGCGAACGGCCAGCTCGTCCGGCTCCAGCAAGGAGGACAGCCAGCCCACGCCGTGCTCGACCGCGCGGCACAGGGCACGCTCGGACACACCGCCGATCCAGACGGGCGGCATGGGCACCGCCGGTTCGAGCCGAACGGTCGGCCCACCGGGCACCGATCGCAGCGGCGTGTCACGCCCGCCGAGCAGGTCGGGCAACGCGGCGAGCAGCTCGTCGGTGCGCGCGCCCCGCCCGGCGAAGGGCACGCCCGCGGGCGGCCACTCCCCGGGCTTCTCCCCGCCGACGCCCACGCCGAGCAGCACGCGACGCCCGGACAGGTGGTGCAGCGAGCCGATCTGCTTGGCGGCCCACGCCTGCTGGCGCATGGCGAGCAGGAGCACGCCGAAGCCGAGCCGGATCCGCGAGGTCACGGCGGCGGCAGCGGCCAGGGCGACGGTGCTCTCCAGGAAGGGCGCACCCGTGCTGAGGTGGTCACCGGCCCAGACGGCGTCGAGTCCGGCCAGCTCCATCTGTCGGGCGTGTTCGGGGATGTCGGGGATGTCCTCGGCGCGGGCGGCGAAGGTCGGCAGCGAGACGCCCAGACACACGGAGTCAGTCATGAAGGTTAGCCTTACCTAAATTTTAGACTCGTGCCAGTCACCCGCAGACAACTTCCCGTGCACGCATAGTCAAGACTCCGAATGGCCCAGCGCACTAGATTTCACAACGGCCAGCACCCTGCGCGTGAGGGGAACCCGATGAGCGTTCTGCACCAACCACTGGCACTGGAGGTGGAGTGGCTGCCGGGCGTTTTCCGGCCACTGCGGCACGCCGTCGCCGTGCACGCCGACAGCATGCAGATCCGCAACCAGAGCCTGACCTTCGCGCTGTGCCGCAGCCTGACCGCATCGGAGGCCGGTGGCGCGAGCGGCGGCGAGCACTGCCCGGAGTGCCTGCGGCTGGCCGGTTACGCCTGATCGAACTTAGGCTACCCTTACCGACGGGAGGGGTGGTCGTGGTGGGACACAGTCAGGGAGAGTCGGGCCTCGCGCGGACCCGGGACGGCAGGCAGCTGCACCACATGCGGCTCCAGGGCCCGGCGGGCAGCCCGACGGTGGTGTTCGAGGGCGGGCTCGCCGCGAGCCGTTCGTACTGGGCGCTGGTCCAGCTCGAGGTGGCCCAGTGGGCGAACGCGGTGGTCTACGACCGCTCGGGCCTGGGCCGCAGCCCCGCCGACCCGCGGCCGCGCCCGCTGCGCCGCCTCGCCGAGGACCTGGGCGACCTGCTCGACCACCTCGGCCCCGGCCCGTTCGTGCTGGTCGGCCACAGCTGGGGCGGGCCGGTGGTGCGCATCGCCGCGGCGGCCGACCCCGGGCGCATCGCCGGGCTGGTGCTGGTGGACCCGACCGACGAGTCCTGCGAGCTGCTCTTCGCCAGGTCCGTGCGCAGGGCGGAGCGGATCGGCCAGGTGGGCAGCGCCCTGCTCGCCCGCCTCGGTCTGCTCGGGCGCACCTTCCGCTGGATGACCGACGAGTTGCCCGCCGACGCGCGGGCGGACATGGTCGCGGAGGGCTTCACCGTCGAGGCGATCCGCACCCGCGCCGCCGAACTGGGTTCCGTGGTCCCCGACCTGCGAGCCCTGCTCGACCACCCGGTGGACCTGGCCGAGGTCCCGCTCACCGTGATCTCCGCGGGCCAGACCTCGACCGGCATCAACGCCACCGCCCTGGCGGCCATCACCGAGGCCCACGCGTTCCGCGCGCGGCAGTCCGCGCACGGGCGGCACGTCTGCGCCCGCGAGTCGGGCCACATGGTCCCGATCACCGACCCCGAGATCATCGTCGAGGAGATCAGGCGCCTGGTGGTGGCCTAGTGCGGTGTCCGGCAACCCTCGCCGGTCCTTCCGCGCCCAGGCGGCGCCTCGCCGCACCGCCCCCGCGCCCCCATACAACCAGTATGAAGACGCGAGGGCGGCACGCCGATCCATCCACCTGGACCGCGAAATCACCCGACGAGGAGTTTTGGACACCGCACTAGTCCACCGTGCGCCGTGGCCCGGTGAACCACTTGCGGGCCGACAGCGCCCACCACAGCGCGATCAGCAGCACCAGGCCGCCCACGGCGAGCGGGGCGTAGTTCACCGAGGTCCAGCTGAACGCCGGGTCGCCGGGTACCCCCGCGGGCACCGTGGGCAGCACGAAGTAGACCGAGATCACCACGATCTCGATGATCGCCACCCAGCACATCCACCGGTACCGCCCGCCCAGGGTCCAGGGCCCCGGCCGGAACGAGGCGCCCGCGCGCAGCCGCAGCGCGATCGGGATCAGGAAGGCCAGGTACAGCCCGATCACGGCCACCGACACCACCGCGTAGAACGCCGTGGGCACGCCCGCGGAGCTCTTGTAGAGGGCGGGCAGGGTGAGCACCAGCCCGGCGGCGCAGGCGCCGATCACCGCGTTGACCGGCACCTGGTTGGCGTTGAGCCTGGACCAGAGCCGGTGGCCGGGCACGGCGCGGTCCCGGCTGAACGCGTAGGCCATGCGCGAGGTGCTGGTCACGCAGCTCATGCCGCAGAAGAACTGGCCGATGGCGGAGATCGCCACCACGGCCACGGCCAGCTTGGTGCCCAGCGCGGTGGTGAAGATCGCGCCCACCGCCCCGCCCTGCTTGTTGATCTCGTCCACGTGGGTGGCGGCGAACAGGAAGGACAGCAGCAGGACCCAGCCGCCGATCGCGGAGTACAGGATGGACTGCCAAATCCCGCGCGCGGCCGTGCGGGCGGCCCCCTTGGTCTCCTCCGACACGTGTGCGCAGGCGTCGAACCCGGTGATCGTGTACTGGGTGAGCAGGAAACCCAGTGGCAGCACGTAGAACCAGAACGAGCCCTCGGAGAAGCCGGAGTTGTTGATGCGCTCGGTGAACACGAAGGCAGCGCTCTGGTGCTCGCTGGGGCCGAACACCAGGATGGCCACCACGGCGGCCACGCCGAGCACGTGCCAGTACACCGAGACGTTGTTGAGCAGGGCCACCAGGTGGCTGCCGAAGATGTTGACCAGCGCGTGCAGCACCAGCACCACAACGAAGATCAGGAAGATCTGGCCGAGGTCGCCCTGCCAGCCCGGGTCGAGCAGGCCGATCAGCAGGGAGACGAAGGTGGCGCAGCCGTAGTCCACCGAGGCGGTCACCGCGATCAGCCCGACCAGGTTGAGCCAGCCGGTGAACCAGCCGTGCACCGGGCGGCCCAGGGTGGCCGCCCACCAGTAGATGCCGCCCGCCGTGGGGTAGGCCGAGACCAGCTCGGCCATGCACAGCCCGATGACCAGGATGAAGGCCGAGACCACCGGCCAGCCCCAGGAGATGGCGATCGGGCCGCCGTTGTTCCAGGCCTGGCCGAAGGTGGTGAAGCAGCCGGACAGGATCGAGATGATGGAGAAGGAGATCGCGAAGTTGGAGAACCCGCTCCAGGTCCGACGTAGCTCCTGCTTGTAGCCAAGTGCCGCCAGCGCCTCGGCGTCGGCATCGGACTCTGGGTCCCGCACGGTCATACCGCCGCCACCAGCCTCCCGTACTCGGGGCCGTCCAGCACGGCCAGCGCGCGGCCCCACTTGCCCGCGGCCTCGGCGGCGTAGTCGAAGTCCCCGGCCTTGCTCGGCAACAGGCCGTGGTGGATGCGGAACCACAACGTCCAGGTGTAGTCCGACATCAGCGCGTACAACCGGACCCTGGCCACCAGCGCCCCGGTCAGTTCCGCGCCGAAGTAGGCCCGCGCGAGCCGTTCGGTCTGCTCCGGGTCCAGTTGCGCCTCGGCGGCGATGTCGCCCAGCTCGAAGCCGGGGTCGTTCATCCCGCTGAGCTGGTAGTCCACGATGCGCACCCGGTCGTCCTGCGCGAGGAAGTTCTCGGCGAGCAAATCGTTGTGGCACGGCACTTTCGGCAACGGGTGTGCGGCCAGCGCCCGGCGCAGCGCGTCGATCTCGGGCTGGCGCTGCTCGAAGCCCTCGGGCAGGCCCAGGTCGTGCGCCCGGCACAACCCGGCCAGTTCCGCCAACTTCGCGAAGACCTCGAACTCGTTGCCGAAGGCCCGGCCGGAGTGCAACAGGCGGCAGGCCAGCGCGATGCCCTCGATGTGCTGGGGGACGTCGGCGGCGGACAGGGTTTCGCCGTCGACGTACTCCAGCACCAGTGCGCTGTGCTCGGGCAGCACGCGCACGACCCTGGGACCGGCGCCGGTCTCGGCGGCCAGCACGGTGTTCGCGATCTCCTGTTCCATGGGCACGCCAAGGCCCGCCAGGCTGACGGCAGGGTCCAGCAGCCGCAACACGTAGCGCTGGTCCCCGGTCCGCACGCTGAGCACCTGGTGGCTGAGCCCGCCGGTGATCGGGACGCACTCCACGCGCCGACCGGCCCACTCGGGCACCTGCGCGAGCACCGCCTCGACCGTCACGGACACCGATCGCCCCCCTCTCACCGAGGTGATCGCACAGTGTGTGCACCGCCGCTGGCGGGCGTCAACCCATGGGATCTTCTTCGCCGGTAACGGTTCCGGCAGCGGCCACGAATGGGGTAACAAGAGCGGGTGGCAACAGACAGGGCACTCCCGGCCCGCGCACGGATCGTGATCATCGGTGGCGGTGTGGGCGGCACCAGCATCGCCTACCACCTCGCCCAGCTCGGCGAGCGCGAGGTCCTGCTGGTGGACCGGGCCGAGCTCACCAGCGGGTCGACCTTCCACTCGGCGGGGCTGGTCGGCCAGCTCCGCGCGGACCCCACCCTGACCAGGATGAACTCCTACTCGGCACAGCTGTACCGGGAACTCCAGCAGGGCGAGCACCCGCCCGGCTGGGTGGAGTGCGGCGGGATCCGGCTGGCCTGCACCCCGGACCGCATGGCCGAGGTGCGCCGCCAGATCGGCTGGGCGCGGGCGTTCGGCCTGCCGCTGGAGGAGATCAGCGCCGAGCAGGCCCGCGAGCTGTTCCCGCTGATGTCCACCGAGGGCGTGCTCGGCGGCTCCTACCTGGCCACCGACGGCTACGTGGACCCCTCGCAACTGGCGTACTCGCTTGCGGCGGGCGCGCGGGCCGGTGGGGTGCGGATCCACCAGCACACCAGGGTGCTGGGCATCGACACCCGCGGCGGCCGGGTCTGCCGGGTGCGCACCGACCAGGGCGAGGTGGAGTGCGAGATCGTGGTCAACTGCGGCGGCATGTACGCCGCGGAGATCGCCAGGATGCTGGACGTGCGGGTGCCGATCGTGCCGATGTCGCACCAGTACGTGGTGACCGAACCGGTGCGCGAGCGGGACGGCACGCACCTGCCCACCCTGCGGGACCCGGACAACCTCGTGTACTGGCGCGAGGAGGTGGACGGCCTGCTGATGGGCGGGTACGAGCGGGACTCACGTGCCTGGTCGCTGGGCCGGGGCGAGCTGGACGCGATCCCCGCCGACTTCAACGGCAAGCTGCTGGCCGCCGACTGGGAACGCTTCGCCGAGATCACCGAGAACGCGCAGCGCCGCGTGCCGGTCATGGGCGAGCTGGGCATCCGCAAGCTGATCAACGGCCCGGAGGCGTTCACCCCGGACAACGAGTTCTGCCTCGGCGAGACCGAGGTGCCCGGGTTCTTCGTGGCCGCGGGCTTCTGCGCGCACGGCATCGCGGGCGCGGGCGGCATCGGCAGGGTGATGGCGGAGTGGATCGTGTCCGGGGAGGCGGGCATGGACGTGTCGCACATGGACATCCGCCGTTTCGGCCGCCAGTACCGCTCCCCCGCCTACACCCTGGCCAAGGTCACCGAGAACTACGAGACCTACTACGACATCCCGTTCCCGCACCGGCAGCGCTCGGCGGGCCGCCCGCTGCGGGTGTCCCCGGTCTACAACTGGCACGTGCAGCAGCAGGCCCAGTTCGGCGAGAAGTCGGGCTGGGAACGGGTGGACTACTACCAGAACAACTCCTACCTCGGTGACGAGCTGCTGCGCCCGGCGGGCTGGGCGGGCATGGGCTGGTCCCCGGCCATCGTGGCCGAGCACCGGGCCACCCGCACCACCGCGGGCCTGTTCGACGAGTCCTCCTTCGCCAAGATCGAGGTCAGTGGCCCTGGGGCACTGGGCCTGCTGAACTGGTTGTGCGCCAACGAGATCGACCGTCCTGTCGGGACGGTGATCTACACCCAGGCACTGAACTCGCGCGGTGGCATCGAGTGCGACTTCACGGTGACCCGGCTGGAGCCCGAGCTGTTCCGCATCGTCACCGGAACCGCCTACGGCTCACGGGACCTGGCCTGGCTGCGCCAGCACGCGCCCCGTGACGGCTCGGTGCGCATCGCCGACGTGACCGGGCAGTACACCTGCTTCGCCCTGTGGGGACCGAAGTCCAGGGAGATCCTCGCCCCGCTCACACCGTCCAGTTTGGACAACGACGACTTCCCTTACATGACAGCGCGGTCCACCACGGTGGGCGACGTGCCGGTGCAGGCCCTGCGGGTGACCTTCGTGGGCGAGCTGGGCTGGGAGCTGTACTGCTCGGCGGAGTACGGGGCCGGGCTGTGGACCTCGCTGTGGGAGAACGGGCAGGAACACGGGCTACTCGCCGCCGGGTACAAGGCGATCGACAGCCTGCGCCTGGAGAAGGGCTACCGGCTGTGGGGCTCCGACCTCACCCCGGACCACAACCCGTACGAGGCGGGCCTGGGCTTCTGCGTCAGCAAGGACAAGCAGTTCCTCGGCAGGGACGCGCTGCTGGCCGCCAGGGAGCGCGGGATCAGCAGGCGGTTGCGCTGCCTGGTGCTGGCCGAGGAGAACTCGGTGCCGTTGGGCAGCGAGCCGGTGCGGGTCGGCGAGGAGATCCTCGGACGGGTCACCACCGGCGGTTTCGGCTACACCGTCAACAAGCCCATCGCCTACGCGTACCTGCCCGCCGAACTGCCCGAGGGCACCGAGGTCTCCGTGGAGCTGTTCGGGCAGTGGGTGCCCGGCACGGTGACCAGGGAGCCGCTGGTCGACCCGAAGGGCATTCGGATCAGGTCGAAAGTCTGATCCGGTCTACCGCGCTGGTCTGATGTGCCCCCACCGCGAAGGCGGAACACTCGGTGACCTTGGCAGTACCGCCACCGAGGAGGGGGAAATCCTTGACGAGCAAGAAGATGCTCGCCGCCGCGCTCGTGCTGAGCGCGGCGGCGAGTGGCGCGGCGGTCACACCAGCCAGCGCGGGTACCGAGCAGGCCAGGACGATCAACTGGCGGCCCTGCGTGGAGAACGCGCAGGCCGACTGCGGCACGCTGACCGTGCCGATCGACTGGGCCAACCCCGCGCTGGGCACCATCGACCTGGCGCTGGCCAGGCGGAAGGCCACCGACCCCGCGCACCGGATCGGCTCGGTCGTGGTGGACCCCGGTGGGCCGGGCGGTCCGGGCGCGGAGTGGGTGGCCACCGGTTCCGTGCTGTCCGAGCAGGTGCGGCAGCGCTTCGACGTGATCGGCTTCGACCCGCGCGGTGTCACCAAGAGCCACGCCCTGACCTGTGACAGGTCGGTGCTCACACAGGTGCCCACGACTGATCCCGGCACGCCACAGGGCTTCGCCGACCTGGTGGCCTACAACCGCAGGGTCGCCGAGAACTGCCGCCACAACTCCGGTCCGCTCTACGACCATGTGGACGACCTCAGCGTGGTGCGGGACATCGACGCCATCCGGGCCGCGGTGGGCGACCGCAAACTGACCTACTACGGCACCTCCTACGGCACGCTGATGGGGCAGCAGTACGCGGAGCTGTTCCCGGACCGGGTGCGCGCGCTCGTGCTGGACAGCAACATGGACCACTCGTTGCCAGGCGCGGACTTCTTCCGCACCGAGGCGGCCACGGCCGAGGACGGCTTCACCGAGTTCACCAAGTGGTGCGCCGCGAACACCGCCTGTGCGCTGCACGGCCAGGACCTCGGTACGGTGTTCGACCAGTTGCGCGCCAAGGCCGAACGGGGTGAGCTGCACCTGCCCGGCTCCAGTCAGGTGCTGACCCCGATGCTGCTCACCGCGTACACGACGAGCTACCTGTACGGGCCGGACTGGGCCAGGCTGGCCAACTGGCTCAAGTCCGCGTCCGAGGGCGGGCAGCTCACGGCTTCGAGCGTGCCGGACGAGCAGCAGCCCTTCTACCCCCAGGCCTCGTTCTGCTCGGACTGGACCCCTGGCCTGGACAGTGCCGCCACCGTGGCCGCCCAGCGGCGCGCCGACGCCGTGCAGGCCCCGCACCTGCGGCTGTCCGGACTTGCCTGGCGGGCCAGCCTGAACTGCGTCGGGCACCCGGTGCGCACCACCAACCCGCCGCACCGGTACCGGACCGCGGGCGCCCCGCCGATCCTGATGGTGAACAGCCTGCACGACCCGGCGACCCCGTACGCCTGGGCACAGCACGCCGCGAGCCAGATCCCCAGCGCCACCCTGCTCACCTACGAGGGCTGGGGACACGTCGCCTACGACAAGAGCCCCTGCGTCGCCGCCCTGACCGACCAGTACCTGGTCACGCTCGAACTGCCCGCCAAGGGCACGCGCTGCGCCGCCGTGCCACCCGCCACGACGGCCGCCAGCGCGCCGCGAGCGGTCCAGTTCTGAGTGGTCATGAAGGTGCCCTTTGAGACGTTGAACGTCTCAAAGGGCACCTTCATGACACCGGGGGCGACTCGTCCGCGGGCCCTATTCCGTGCTGCTTGGCGTACCGCACGGCCTCGGCCCTGCTGTGCAGCCCCGCCTTGGTGTAGGCGTGGTTGAGGTGGGTCTTCACGGTGGCCTCGCTGACGGAGAGCCTGCGGGCGATCTCGGCGTTGGTGAGCCCGGCGGCGACGAGCCCGAGCACGTCGATCTCGCGGGCGGTCAGTTCCTCGCGGCGGTCACGGGGGGCGGGCCGGCGGCCACTGGTGCTGGCCACGGCCACGCGCAGGGCGCGGACCACGGCCTCGCGGTCGGGTGTGGCGGACAGGTAGCCGGCGGCACCGGCCAGCAGCACCGCCCGCACGGCCTCGTCTGCGGGGGCCGAGCCCACCACGACCAGGGCGGTGGCGGGGTGCTCGGCACGCAGCCGCCTGGTCAGCTCCGCGGGGTCCCCGCCCGGCAGCGTCAGCCCCAACAGCACCACCTCGGGCTGTTCGCGCTGTGTGTGGTCCACGACCTGTCGTTGGTGCGTCGCCGTGGCCACCACGGCGACGCCGGGTAACAGGCGCAACACTGTGCTCAGGGCCGTACGAACCGCGGGGCGGTCGTCGGCGACGAGCACCCGGATGACCGGAGTCTCCTTAGCCGTCATGGGGAGATGATGGTAGGACCACCCGCCCCAGCGCAGCCGTACGGGCAAGAAACTAGGCCGACAGCGCGGCAAGCACGAAGTCGGCGATCTCGGTTCCCAACTGCTGCGGGGACTTCGGGCCGTCCGGCCGGTACCAGGTGGGCAGCTGGTTGACCACCCCGAGCGCGATCAGCACCGCCGTGTCCGCGGGGACCACCGTGCCCAGCTCACCCGCGGTCTGTGCCCGGTCAATGACCTCGCGGAAGGTCTCGTGGTAACGCCGCCGATCGGCCCGGAACGCCGCCATGCGGTCGGCGTTGAGCTTGTGCATCTCGCGGGTGAACACCGCCGCCTCGTCCACCCGCGAGGCCGTGGTCTCCACCAGGTTCACCAGGATGGCCCGCACCGTGTCGGCCGCGCTCAGCCGCAGCGCGATGATCCGGTCCAGGTCGGCCATCTGCGAGCTGATCAGCGAGTGGTAGATCTCGAAGAGCAGGTCGTCCTTGGCGTCGAAGTAGTGGTAGAGCGCGCCCTTGGTGACCTCGGCCGCGTCCACGATCTCCTGCACCGTGGTCGCGTCGAAACCCTTCTCCGCGAACAGCCGCACGGCCGCGCGCAGGATCCTGCTCTCCATCGGGGTCAGCTCGCCCCGGCCCTGCGCCGATCTCGTCACGCCTCTCATGGTGCCAGGGCCTTCACCTGGGAGATCGGGTCGGCCCCGGTGGGCAGCACCATGATCGCCGGGGTGTCCAGGCCCTGCGCCACGTACTCGCACACCCGTTCCCGGCACTGCTCCACGCTGCCGTGCACGACCAGGTCGTCCACCACGTGGTCGGGGATCGCCGCGTTGGCGGCCTTGCGGTCACCCGCCTGCCACGCGGCGTGCATCGCGGCCAGGTCCTCGCCGCGCCCCAGCCAGTCGTGGAAGGCCGCGTAGGCCGGCACGGTCAGGTAGCTGCTGATCAGCAGGCGGCCCAGTCCGCGCGCCGCGGCCACGTCCTCGGTCGGGCACACGAAGACCCTGGCCACCAGCTCCTTGTCGGCGCCCAGCTCGGCGCGGACCCGCGGCACGTCGGAGGGGGCGAGCCAGTTGGTGATCGCCCCGTCGGCCTCGCGGGCGGCCAGCCGGAGCATGCCGGGGCGCAGCGCCGCCAGCATCACCTGCGGGGCCTGCTCGGGCACCCGCTCCAGCTTGAACCGCTTGACCGAGAAGGAGCCGAAGTCCCCGTCCACCTTCTCCCCGGCCAGTGCGGGCCGCAGGAAGCGCAGGGTGTCGCGCACGTGGGCGAAGGGCTCGCTGAACTCGCGGGCGTTCCAGCCGTTGACGATCACCGGCGAGGAGGAGCCGATGCCCAGCACGAACCGGCCGGGGGCCAGCTCCGCGATGGTGGCCGCGCTCATCGCGAGCAGGCCGGGGCCGCGGGTGTAGACCGGGGCGATGGCGGTGCCCAGCCGCAGCTGCGGCGCCCACTCGGCGACCAGCGCCAGCGGGGTGAACGCGTCGGTACCTGCGGTCTCGGCGGACCAGACGTCGGTGTAGCCCAGGTCGGGCAGGGACTTGACCAGCTCGCGCTGCGCGGGCAGCGGGATCCCGGTCAACGGCAGCGTGATGCCCCAGCGAGTCATGTCCTACCCTCTCAGACGATCAGGGGGCGCACCGAGGCGCCGCCGTCGATGACCAGCGTCTGCCCCGTCATCCAGGACGACTGCTGCCCGGCCAGGAACACCGCCGCGTTGGCGATGTCCACGGGCTCGCCGATCCGGCTCAGCGGCAGGGCCTTGTTGATCTGCTCCTCGTGGTTCTCCCACAGCGCCCGGGCCAGGTCGGTGCGCACCACCCCGGGCGCGATCGCGTTGACCCGCACCGAGGGCGCCAGCTCCATGGCGAACTGCCTGGTCAGGTGGATCACCGCGGCCTTGGTGGCGTTGTAGTAGCCGATGCCGACCTCCGGCTCCAGCCCGCCGAGCGAGGCGATGTTGATGATCGACCCGCCGTTGGCGGCCATGTGCGCCTTCCAGGCCAGCTGGGTCCACAGCACCACGGAGAGCTGGTTGACCTGCACGGTCTTCTCCGCGCGCGGCACGTCGATGTCCACCATCGGCCCGAAGTACGGGTTGGTGCCCGCGTTGTTCACCAGCACGTCCAGCGCGCCGAACTCGGCGATCGTGGCCTCCACGCAGGCCTGCGCCTGCTCGGCCAGGCCCACGTGCGCGGCCTTGGCCAGCACGCCGACCCCGGGGTGCTCGGCCCGCAGCTCGGCGGCCACGTGGTCCAGGGCCTCCTGCTTGCGCGAGGACAGCACCACGTTGCAGCCCTGGGCGGCCAGTGCGAACGCGATCGCCCTGCCGATGCCCCGGGACGCCCCGGTGATCAGTGCGGTCTTGCCGGTCAGTCCGGTGGACATGCTGCCTCCTCGCGCGTGGCTGCCCCCACGGTACAATACCGACCAGTTGGTATGCAGCACCTTCCGAGGAGGTTCGGCGTGCTCGTGCGCGACAGCGTGGTTGTGGTGACCGGAGGCGGCCGCGGGATCGGGGCCGCGCTGGCCCGGCGGTTCGCCGCGGAGGGGGCGGCCGGGGTGCTGGTCTCCGACCTGGACGGGGACGCGGCCCAGGCGGTGGCCGAGTCGCTGGAGGGCACGAAGGCGCTGGCCGTGCGGGCCGACGTCGCCGACGAGGCGCAGGTCACCGAGCTGGTGCGGACCGCGGAGCGCGAGCTCGGGCCGATCGACCTGTTCTGCTCCAACGCGGGCATCGGCACCGGCCACACGCTGGAGGAGTCCACCGCAGAGGACTGGTCGCGGGCCTGGTCGGTGAACCTGCTCTCGCACGTGCACGCGGCCAGGGCCGTGCTGCCCTCGATGCTCGCCCGCGGCAGGGGCTACCTGCTCAACACCGCCTCCGCCGCCGGTCTGCTCATCGCACCCGGCGACCCCGCCTACACCGCCACCAAGCACGCGGCGGTCGGCTTCGCGGAGTACCTGTCGGTGACCTACGGCTCGCGCGGCATCAAGGTCAGCGCCCTGTGCCCGATGGGCGTGCGCACCGACCTGCTGATGCCCGGCGTGGAGCAGGGCAACCTGTCCGCGCTGGCGGTGGCCGCCAGCGGCGAGATCCTGGAGCCCGACGAAGTGGCGGGCGTCGTCGTGCAGGGCCTGGCCGAGGAGCGGTTCCTGATCCTGCCGCACCCCGAGGTGGCGAAGTTCGTGGAGCGCAAGGCCGTGGACCGTGACCGCTGGCTGGCGGGCATGCGGCGCAACGTGGACCAACTCCCCCAGCAGTGAGGAAAACCGGGTAGGACGCGCGTGAGGGTTGTGCGCGTCCCACCCGGTTCGCAGGCGAGTCCCAGTTGTCGCGCGGACCTGCTGCCTGCGATGGGGGACGGCAGACAGGCCCGAGCGGAGGGGTGGGCGGGACTCGCGGGTCTACCTGTAGCGGGCCCGGCCAAGCGCGGCAGCCGCGGTCAGCGGCACGGCGAGCACGGCGGCCAGCAGGAACAGGCCCTGGTAGCCCTGGTGCTCCGCGGCGGGCGCGGCCAGGGTGGTGGCCAGCGCGCTGCCCACGTACAGCGCCACCCCGAACAGCGCGACCCCGGTGGCGCGGGCTGTCGGCGAGAGCTGGGTGGCCCAGGACTGGATCGTGGAGTGCATGAACGACCAGCCGCCGCCCAGCAGCAGCGAGGTCACCACCAGCGCCGGGGTGGCCAGGCTGGCCGAGGCCACCAGGTAGGCCAGCACCATCTGCACCCCGCCGATCAGGATGATCACCGCGGGGCTGACCCTGCCCACCAGCCGCTTCACCAGCTGCGCCGCCGACATCGCGCCGACCCCGTAGAGCGCGGACACCGCACCGGCCAGCGCCGTGGGCACGCCCTGGTCCTCCAGCGCGGGCGCCACGTAGGTCAGGAAACCCAGCAGCACGGCGCCTTCCAGGAAGGCCACGGCCATCACGTACCACTGCCAGCCCGAGCTGAGCACCGCCTTGACCGGGGCCAGCACCGAGGTCACCGGCTCGCGCTGCGGCTCGGGCAGCCTGCGCAGCTCCACGGCCAGGTAGGCGGCCAGCAGACCGGGCAGCAGGAACACCACCCGCCAGCTCACCCAGTGCGCCAGCGCGCCCGCCACCAGCGTCGCCAGGGCCGTGCCCAGCGCCAGCGTGGTCATCAGGTCGCTGAGCGAGCGCTGACGGGTCTCGGCGGGCACCGTGTCGCCCACGTAGGTCAGGGTGGCGGCGATGGCCGCCGCGAAGAAGCCACCGGCCACCGCGCGGGCCGCGACCAGCACCGTGGCGTTGGGCGCCAGCGCCGACACGACTGCGGCCAGTGCGGCGCCCGCGAAGGAGAAGCGCATGACCCACACGCGGCCGATCCGGTCGCTGAGCACGCCCCACACCGGCTGCATCAGGCCGTAGCAGAGGTAGTAGCCGCTGGCGGCCAGCACCACGGTGGGCAGCGGCACCCCGAGCTGGGTGCCGATCAGCACCAGCATGGGCGCGATGGAGAACCGGTCGAAGTTGCTGATGAAGCTGGCTGCCCGCAGCAGCCAGAAGGACCTGGCGGGCAGGCCGGTCGGGGCGAGTGTGGCGGTCATCGAGGTCGTGCTCCTTCGCTGATGTGCGCACCACCACCTCACCACTGGTCACGGCCCGCCGGAGCCGTCAACCGATTACCATCGCTGACAGCTTTGGGGGGTGGGCCACCACGAACACGCCACGTGAGGAGCTCGGCGCCTTCCTGCGGTCGCGCCGGGAGCGGTTGACCCCCGGCGAGCTCGGACTGCCGGTGGCGCCACGTCGGCGCACGCCCGGGCTGCGCCGCGCCGAGGTCGCCGAACTGGCCGGGATCAGCGGCTCCTGGTACGCCTGGCTCGAACAGGGCCGGGTCCGCACCTCCGAGCAGGTGCTGCGCTCAGTGGCCCGTGCGCTGCGGCTGGACGAGGCCGAGGCCGCGCACGTGCTGTCCTTCGCCGAGGAGAACTCGGCGCCCAGTGACCGGCGTGCCCGCTGGGTGTCGATGAACCTGCTGTCCCTGGTCGACTCGATGACCCCCAACCCCGCGCTGGTGATCGACCCGCACTGGGACCTGCTCGCCTGGAACCCCAGCTACGCCGCGCTGCTGACCGACCCCGCCCGGCTGGCCCCCGAGCACCGCAACCTGCTCTGGCTCGTCTTCCGCTGGCCGCCGTGCCGGGACCTGTTGGTGGACTGGGAGTCCGAGGCCCGCGTGCTGCTCGGCCAGTTCCGCGCCAAGGCCGCCCGCAGCCCCGGGGACCCCCGCTACGCCGAGATCGTCAACGCCATCCTCGCCGACCCCGACGCCGCCCGCTGGTACGGGGACCGCGAGACCGCCGCCTTCCACCCGGCCGTCAAGCACTTCCGCCACCCCGTGGTCGGCGACCTGCGCCTGCGCTACGTCAAACTCGCCGCCGTGGACGAGCCCAGCCACCACTTCCTGGCCTACCTGCCCGACGACTCGGCGGCGGAGGCGGGGGTTCGGGCGCTGGTAGCCGGGGCCCCACACGTGTCATGAAAGTGCCGTTCCTGGCGTTGAACGCCAGGAACGGCACTTTCATGGCATCGGGGGTTAGCTGGCGAAGACGGCCTTCATGACGGAGCCCTCGGCGACGGCGGCCAGGGCGGCGGCGTGCTCGTCGAGGGCGAAGGCGGTGACGAGGCTGGCCAGGTCGAAGCGGGCGGCCAGCGCGGGCAGCAGGCGGACGTACTCGACGAGGTGCGCCCCGGTGAAGGCCCAGGAGCCGACGACGTCGAGTTGGCGGTGCACGATCTGGTGCGGGTTGAGCGTGGTGTCCCCGGCGTCGGTGTACTGGCCGATGACGAGGTACGAACCACCGCGCCGGGCCAGGCGCAGGCCCTGGGAGACCGCGGCGGGCACACCGGCGCACTCGATGACCAGGTCGGCGCCCAGCCCACCGGTCTCGGCGAGCACCTGTGCCAGCACGGCATCGGGGTCGGCGGCCTCGGCGATGTTCAGGTGCACCTCGCCGATACCGGCGGCAGCGGCCTGGGTGAGGCGAGCGGCGGGGCCACCGACGAGGATGACCTTGGCGGCACCGGCGAGCTGGGCGAAGGCCGCGGCGGCCAGGCCGACCGGGCCGCTGCCCTGGACGACCACGGTCTCACCGAGTCGCACGGGGCGCCGCTCGTAGAGTGCGTGCACCACGGTGGGCCCCGCGCAGGCCAGGGACATGGCGGCCAGCGGATCCGTGCCCTCGGAGACCTTGATCACGGTGGTACCGGCTTGCAGCACGATGTGGTCGGCCCACGCACCGGACAGCTCGGGACCATCCACAGTGGACCGGTTGACCCCGTAGGTGCGGCGGTTCTCGCACAGCGTGGGCTCCCGGTGCAGGCGGCACGGAACGCAGGTACCGCAGGCGATCGAGGAGGCCCACATGACGGTGTCACCGACCGACAGGGGGGCACCCGCGGCGTCCTTGTCCACGCCGGGTGCGAGTTCGCGCACGACGCCGAGGCCCTCGTGACCGAGCACGAGCGGGGTCGGGATGTTCAGGTGACCGGCGTGCAGGTGCAGGTCGGTGCCGCAGATCCCGCCGAACCCGCAGGCGACGATCATGCCGCCCGCAGGGGCTTCTGGGATGGTGAACTCCCGCAGCGCCAAGGGCTTCCCGAACTCCTCCAGGACGACAGCACGCGCGCTCATGCCGACACCTGGCCGGTCAGGAAGGACTCGGCCAGCGGGCGCAGCGGCTCGGTGTCGCGGCAGACCACGTAGTCCGGCCGCGGCTCACCGGGCCAGCTGGGCAGGTTGGCCACGTCGTTGTAGGTGGCGATGAGCAGCCTGCGCGGGAACGGGGACATGTTGGGCGCCGAGCCGTGCACGATCTCCGGGGAGAAGAACACGATCGAGCCCGCGGGCCCCTTGGGGCTGACCATGCCGCGCCGGTCCACGTGCTCGGCCAGCTGCTCGGCGCTCAGCGCGATGTCGTCGGGGTCCAGGTGCTGCTCCGACTTGGCCTGCTCGGTGCGGCCCTCGTGCACCAGCCCGTTGCGGTGCGAACCGGGCAGGAAGATCACCGGGCCGTTGAACTCGGTGACGTCGTCGAGGAACACGCCGATGTTGACCTGGCGCGGGGCGGGCAGGTTGTCGGCGATGCGCCAGGCAAGGTAGTCCTGGTGCCAGGACCACCTCTCGCCGCCGAAGGCGGGCTTGGCGTTGATCTTGAACTGGTAGACGTAGACGTCCTCGGTCAGCAGCTGCTGCACCGGGACCAGCACGCGCGGGTCGCGGACCAGCCCGGAGAACTCCGGCTGGCGCTGGTGCGAGGCGTAGACCGCGCGCACCTGGCTGCCGTCCTCCTCGGCGACCAGGTGCGGGCCGGGGGTCTCGCAGTCGCGCTGGAAGCTCGCGCGAAGCTGCTCCACCTCCTGCTGGTCGAGTGCGGACTCGACCAGCAGGAAACCGTCCTCGTGGTACTGCGCGAGCTGCTTGTCGTTCAAACGCATGGTTGTTCCACTCCAGATCTCGGGTATGGGCCTCAGCCCATGAAGTGCCCGCCGTCCACGATGAGCTGCTGTCCGGTGACGTAGGCGCTGCGCGCGGTCACCAGGTACTCCAGCGCGTCGGCGATGTCCTGGGTGCCGCCGATCCGTCCCTGCGGGATCCGTTGCAGCACTTCGGAAAGGCGGTCGGGGTCGTCGAGCCGGTAACGCTCGGTGACCTCCGCGGTGTCGGTGAACCCGGGCAGCAGGGCGTTGACCCTGACGTGCGGCGCCAGTTCCAGCGCCATGCACTTGGTCAGTTGCAACAACCCGGCCTTGCTGGCGCAGTAGTTCGCGCCATCGCGCCTGGGCCGGATCGCCGTGGTGGCACCGATGTTGACGATCACGCCCGCGCCCTGCTCCACCATCGCCGGGGCCAGCGCCCTGCTGAGGTGGAACGGGCCGGAGAGGTTGGTGGCCAGCACCTCGTCCCAGTCCTGTTCGGACAGTTCGAGGAAGGAGCGGTCCCGGTTGACCCCGGCGTTGTTCACCAGTACGCGGACAGTGCCGTGCTCGCCGAGGATCCGTTCGCAGGCCGAGCGGATCTCCCGCGGTTGGGCCAGGTCCACCTTCAGCGGCAGCAGGTGCTCGTGCTCGGCGGCCTGCTTGGCGGCCAGTTCGTCAGCACGGTACAGCGCGATCACGTTGTGCCCCAGTGCGATCAGGCGCAGGCTCAGCGCGAGCCCGATGCCCTTGGTGCCACCGCTGACGACCGCGAGCGGCTTGCTCACACCGGCTCCGCGACGCGGTCACCGCGCAGCAGACCGGATCCCTCGGGCACGGCGGCCGGGTCGCTGCCCAGGTCGAGCACCTTGTTGTCGGCGTCCACGAACACCACGCTGGGCTCGAACTGCTTCGCCTCGGCGTCGGCCATGTTCGCGTAGGCGATGATGATCACCAGGTCACCGGGGCTGATCAGCCGGGCGGCGGCCCCGTTGATACCGATGATCCCGGAGTCGCGCGGGCCCTCGATCACATAGGTGGACAGGCGGTTGCCGTTGTCGATGTCGACGATGTCCACCTTCTCCCCCGGCAGCAGGTCGGCGGCCTCCATCAGGTCGGCGGAGATCGTCAGCGAGCCCACGTAGTGCAGGTCGGCCTGCGTCACGGTGGCACGGTGGATCTTCGACTTCATCATGGTGCGGTCCATCGTGACCTCAATCCCTCGGTGTGGTTTCGGTGGCGGGTGGCCAGGTTGCGTAGGTGCGCAGGCCATACAGCAGCGCCTGTGCGGGATCGCCGCACGAGCCGGTGCGCACGACCTCGCCGAGCACGATCGTGTGGTCGCCTGCCGGGTCCAGGCGCACCACGCGGCACTCGGCCACGGTGTGCGCGTCCTGCTCCAGCAGTGGCAGGCCCGAGCCGGGCGCGGGCCGCCACGGCACGGCGGAGAACCGGTCCGCGGTCCGGCTGGTGAAGGCCTCGGCCGCGCGCTGCCCCCTGGTGTGCAACAGGTTCACCGCGAAGTGCCCGCTGCGGGTCAGCACCGGCAGGGTGCGCCCGGTGTTGGCGGCGCACACCAGCAGCATCGGCGGGTCCAGCGAGACGGCGCACAGGGCGGTGCAGGTGAACCCGTGCGGGGTGCCCTGCTCGTCGATGGTGGTGATCACGGCCACCGAGCTGGGATGCGCTCCCATCAGTTCGCGGAACTGCTCCGCGCTGACGGTGCCGGTGGTCGCGGCGGTCACCAGTCGAACGCCTGTGCGTCGTACAGGTTCACGCCCAGCGCGGCCTTGCCCAGGTACTCCAGGCACTCGTCGGGCTTGGCGGGCATCACCGAGGAGAACGAGGCCTCCCGGATGTAGCGCTCCAGCGGCTGCGAGCGGCTGACCGCGGCCGAGCCGCAGACCCGCAGCGCGTCCTGGGCCAGCGCGGGCCCCACCTCGCCGACCAGGTACTTGGCGGCGTGCACCATGGCGTTGGCCTCCAGGCTGCCGCGCTCGGCGTCCACCTGCGCGCCCGCGGCGTGCACCAGGGCGCGGGCCGCCCGCAGCCGAGCCGACATGCGGCCCAGATCCCGTTGCAGCACAGCGGATTCCGCCCGCTTGGGCGAGGCTGCCACGTAGTCGGCGCTGAACTGGTAGATCGCCTCGGCGATGCCAAGGTAGGCACCGGTGTAGCCGGCGGCCATCCAGTGCGGCTCGCGGACGAGCTTGAACAGGGACATGCCCTCCACACCGAGGAACAGGCGTGCGCGCGGGACCTTCACCCCGTCCAGCTTCATCGCGGCGGTGCTGGTGCCGTACATGGCCGACAGGCCGTGCACCTCGCCGAAGCTGATGCCCTCGTCCTGCGCGGAGACCACGAAGTGCGAGACCTCGCCGGTGCCCTCGCTGCCCTCGGCGCGGGCGACGACCACGTAGTAGTCGGCGACCCCGGCCAGTGAGACGAAGGACTTCTCGCCGGTGATCACGAAGTGCTCGCGGTCCTCGCTGAGCCGGTAGCTGGTGCGGATGCCGCGCAGCTTGGCCCCGGTGCCCAGCTCGGAGGTGGCCGAGGCGAACATCTTGCGCCCGGACACCACCTCGTCGAACAGCCAGGCGCGGAACTTCTCGGCGGCGGGCGGCAGTGCGGTGCCCGCCGACTCGGAGAGCGCGCCGATCGCCACGTTGTGCATGTTGAAGCCCAGTGCGGCGGCACCGTTGTGGGCGCCGAGCACCGCCAGAACCCTTGAGTAGTCGGCGAAGCCGAGCCCGGCACCGCCCGCCTCGCGGGGCACGAGCAGGCCGAGCAGCCCGGCATCGCGCAGGATGCGGTAGGTCTCGTGGCCGTTGCTGCGACCGGCGTCCACGTCGGCGGCCAGCGGGGCCAGTGCGGCGCCGGTCTGCTCGGCCAGCTTGAGGATCTCGTCCATGGTTGTGGGCAACGTCGTCATCGGTTGTCCTTGTCAGTTCTCGACCGGGAGGCCGAATTGGCGGGCGACGCCCACGCGCAACAGGTCGTTGGGACCGGCGTAGGTCAGCGCGGCCATCGGGCTGTGCAGGTCTGCCGGGAGTTCGGAGTCGGCGATGAACGCGCGTACCCCGGACAGGGCCGTGGCGTGCTCGGTCAGCCGCACGTAGTCCTCGGAGACGGAGATCTTGGTCAGCGCGGCCTCGGCGGCCAACTGCCTGGCGGGCGTGCCCGCGTCCAGCCGCGCCGCCATGGCGTACAACAGGGTGCGCGAGCGGTGCACGGCCATCGCCATGTCGCTGATCCGGGCGGCCACCTGGTGGCTGTTGCCCATCACACGGCCGAACTGCTCGCGCCGGCCGGCCCACTCGGTGATACGCCGCAGCAGCCTGCGCATCGGGCCCAGGGCGTAGCCGAGGATCACCGCGCGCTCCCACGCCGTGGTGGAGGCCATCACGGCCAGGCCGGAGCCCTCCTCCCCGACCAGGCTGTCGGCGGGCAGCCGCACCCCGTCGAAGACCAGCTCCCCCATCGGTACCGTGCTCAGCGCGGTCTTGTCGAACTCGCTGCCACGGATCACCCCCGGTGTGTCGGCCGGGAACAGGAAGGCCGACAGCGCGAACGGGGAACGGCCCTCGGCGGTGCGGGCGAAGGTCAGCACCAGGTCGGCCACCGGGGCCGCGGTGATGAAGGTCTTGGCCCCGTCGAGCACGTACCCGTCACCCTCGCGGCGGGCACGGGTGTCCATGGACAGCGGATCGCTGCCGCCCTTGCGCTCGGTCAGCGCGTGGCACACCAGTGTCTGTCCATTTTGGACGTGCGCGAACTCGGCCCAGGCCGCCTCGGACAGGGTTGCCCGCAGCGGGAACTGCATGCCGAACAGCTGGGAGGCCAGCGCGTAGACCACGCCGGGGTCGATCCCGGCCAGGCCGATGCCCTCGATGACCGCCAGGCTGCGGGTGACCGTGCCCTGCGCCATGCGCAGCACGCCGAGCTCGGCCATTGCCTGCCACTGGTCGAGGAAACCCTTGCCCGCCAACAGCTCCGCGATCGGCGTTGCCCGGTCGCGGAACTCGGCGACCACCTCCTCGGTGGCGGCGCAGCCCAGCCGGGGCAGCTCGGTCACTGGGTCGCCCCCGCGGGCAGCGACTCGATGAGCTTCCACAGCGCGGCGGGGCTGCGGAAGTTGGCCGCCACGATCTCGGTGTCCGGCAGCACGATCCCGGCCTGGCTGTTCAGCGCGGTGACGATCTGCATGATCGCCAGCGAGTCGAGCAGGCCCATCTCCAGCAGCATCGTGTCCGGGGTCAGCTGCTGGGGGCTCTGGCCGCGGCCCCAGGTGATCTGGCCGCTGATCAGGGTGCAGAGGTCTTCGACGCTGGTCATACCGGGATCTCCTCGGTGCTAGTGGTGGTGGGGGCGGCGGGGAACTCGCCGCCGAGTGCGCGGCGGTCGACCTTGCCGCTGGTCGTGGTGGGCAGGCTCGGCAGCACCACCACGCGGTCGGGCAGCATGCGCTTGGGCAGCGCGGCACCCAGCGCGGTGAGCACCTCGGCCTCGGTGGAACCGGTCTGCACGTAGGCCCAGAACTGCCCGCTGTGCTCGCCCTGCTTGGCGACCACGGCCGCGGTGGCCACGCCGGGCAGTTCCAGCACGGCGCTCTCCACGTCGAGCAGGTCGATGCGGTGACCGCGCCGCTTGACCTGGGAGTCGCGCCGGCCGCGCAGGTACACCAGGCCGTCGGCGGTGATGCGGCCGATGTCCCCGCTGAAGTAGGCGCGCTGCACGCTGCCGTCGCGGAAGGCCACCAGCGCGGTGGGATCGCGCAGCACACCCCGCTCCAGGTAGCCCTGGAACACCGTGGGGCCGCCGACGACGATCTCGCCCTCCCCGTCGGTGGGCCGCCCGTCCTCGTCGAGCACCTCGATGGTGACCCCGCCGATGCCCCGGCCGATGGTCAGCTCCTGCTCGGCGGTCCAGTCCGCGGGCATCCGGTAGTAGGTGCAGGCGTTGGTCTCGGTGGGGCCGTACAGGTTGTAGAACGGCACGTCCCCGAGCAGTTCCAGGTAGCGCTCCAGGTGGCGCGGGGCGAAGGCCTCGCCGCCGAAGGCCGCCACCCGCAGCGTGGGCGGCACGGACTCGGCGAAACCGCCCTGGAGCAACATGTTGTGGTACAGGGAGGGCACCGCCATGAACGCGGTGATCTGGTTGTCGTTGAGCCAGTTCACCACGTCGCGCGGGAAGGCGCGCAGCACGTCGGGCATCAGCACGGCGCAGGCACCGGCCGAGGCCGCGCTGTAGAGGTCGAAGGTGGTCAGGTCGAAGGTCAGCGCGGCCTGCGAGCCGATCCGGTCCCGCTCGGTGAGGCCGAACTCCTCGGCGGCCCACAGCGCGTAGTGCGCCACGTTCTCGTGCGAGAGCAGCACTCCCTTGGGCCAGCCGGTGCTGCCCGAGGTGAACAGGATGTAGCCGCCCTGGTCGGTGGGCGCGGGCAGGGCCTCGGGGCGGTCGGCCTCGGCGATGGTGCGGACCCAGTTCAGCCCGCAGTCCAGCTCACCCGAGCCCAGGTCCACGCCCTCGGTGGCCAGCTCGGCGGCCTCGCGGCAGGCGCCAAGCGAGCGGTCCACGGTCAGCAGCACCGACAGCCCCGCGTTGTGCACCATGCGGGCGGTGCGGGCGGGCGGGTCGGCCACGTCCATCGGGGCCACGACGGCACCAGCGCGCAGCCCGGCGTAGATCGCCATGACGGCGGAGGAGCCCTTGCCCGCGTACACCCCGATCCGGTCACCGGTGCGGATCCCGGCCGCGCTGAGCTGCCAGGACAGCTCCTCGACGAGCTGCTCCAGCTCGGCGTAGGTCCAGGTGCGGCCCTCGGCGGCCAGCGCGGGCCGCTCCGGGTACAGCTTGGCCGCGGTGCTCAGCAGTGCGTCCAGCCTGGTCACGAGAGTTCCTCGGCTTTCTGCGTGCGGTTCGCGTGCTCGGCGAGGAAGACGCAGGTCTGCTCGATGACCAGGTCGGGGCAGACCAGGTGCGGGTAGTGGTCCACACCTTCGGGCACCACCCGCTTGACCGGCCCGGACACCGAGCGCTCCAGGGCGTCGAGTTGGTCGAGGCTGCCGTACTCGTCGCGGTCGCCCTGGATCATCAGCACGGGGTCGGTGACCGCGGCCACGTCCGCCTCGATGTTCCAGCGGCTGAACTCCTCGGAGAGCCAGACCTGGCTCCACCGGTCGAAAACAGACTTCGGGTCCCGGTGGACCAGCCCCATCTTCCTCGCGAGTGGACCGTCCGCATAGGACTGTTGCGCGGCCAGGATGCCCAGCCGGTTCTGCTCCTCGAAGTACAGGTGGGGACCCAACGCGACCACGGCCTCCACCGGGCGGATCGCCGCGTACAGCAGGCCCATGGAGCCGCCGTCGCTGTGCCCGACGAAGACCGGGCGCCGCACGTCGAGCAGGTCGAGCAGTTCCGGCAACGCCTCCTGCCCCTCCTCGTGCACGTAGCGCGCGGTCTTGGGCCTGGTGGCCGGGCCCGAGTAGCCGCTGCCGATGCGGGAGAACAGCAGGGCGCGGCGGCCGGTCTCGGCGGCCAGCAGGGACGGGAAACGCCCCCAGGAGGCGGTGCAGCCCAGCCCGCCGTGCAGGAATACCAGCGGAGCCAGATCAGGGTCCCCATCGATGAAGAAATGTTCGACGGGGCCATTCCGTGTCTCGACTACAGGCACGCGACTACCCTTTCGGAAAATATCGGCAACAAGGTGCCGGAACGCAGCGCTCGCCCTCACGAGCGCAGGTTCAAGAAACGGACCCACCCCGGATCCGCGCAGGCTCCACATGGGAGCAGGAAGTGTGAAGAGCGACTACGCGCTCAGAGATGTACTCACGAAAACAACGCCCCCCAGCGTTATCGAATTCCCCCAGACGCAGTTGACCGTACCCGAGCAAAACTCGATGGTCAACCGGTGGTTGAGTGACCAATCCTACGAACAACCAAGGGCGAATCGGTCATACCGCACACCGGGCGAGCACCTCACCCAAACGACGCAACCCCTCGGTGAGCTGGTGTTCGCCGGTGGCGAAAGAAATCCTCACATGTCCCTCACCGGCCGGGCCGAACTCGCCGCCCGCCCGTACCGCGACCCCGCCCGCGGCCAGCAACCGCACCAGCTCCGCGGAGCGGATCTTGGCGTGGTAGCGGGGAAAGACGTAGAACGCGCCCTCCGGCCGCACCGGCAGGTCGAGCCCCGGCACCGCCGCCAGCTCGCGCACCACGAGGTCCCGGCGCGCTTGGTAGGCGGCCACCATCGGCGCCGCGAGGTCCGGTCCCAGGCGCAGCGCGGTCAGCGCCGCCCGCTGCACCGCGGCGTTCACCGAGGCGTTGAGCCCGCGGTGCACCAGGCTGATCGCGCGCATCAGTGGGCGGGCGGCCACCACGTAGCCGATCCGCCAGCCAGTCATGGCGTAGGTCTTGGACAAGGTCACGCACAGCACCAGGTTCGCCCGCAGTGCGGGCACTTCCAGCGCGGAGACGAAGCGGCGCCCGTCGTAGACCAGGTCCCGGTACGCCTCGTCGGCCAGCACCGCCGTGTCCGTGCCGTGCACCAACTCGCCCAGCGCGTGCAGTTCCTCCACTGTGAACACCGAACCGGTCGGGTTGCCGGGGTTGCACAGCACGAGGAGCTTCGCGCCGCGCAGTGCGGGCGCCAGCGCGTCCAGGTCCAGGTGGCCGTCCGGCCGGGTGGGTACCCGGACCGGGTGGCCGCCCGCCAGGTGGACCTGGTCGGCGTACAGCGAGTAGGTCGGGTCCAGCAGCACCACGGAGTCGCCGGGGTCCACCAGCGCGAGGATCGTGGCGGCCAGCCCGGCCGAACCGCCGTGCGTGATCAGCACCTCCTCGGCGGTCCAGCCGGGCCCGCACTGCTCGGCGACCAGCGCGCGCAGTTCCGGGTCCCCGTTGAGGTCCCCGTAGCGGGTCCAGCCCTCGCGCAGCGCGGCGACGGCCGCCGCCACGATCGGTTGCGGCGTGGGGAAGTCCGGCTCCCCCATCGCCAGCGAGATCACCCCGGGCGGCGGGGCGGACCCGCCTGGTCGCAGCGAGCCCGCCCGGATTCTGCCGACCGCCCGCGAGGCCCTCACGTGCCGATGTCCTCGTAGTCCAGGCGGATCCGCTCGTCCAGCTCGCGGTGGAACGCGGCGGTCTGCTCGTCGCTGTCGTGGTGGGACATGATGAACGCCGGGTAGCCCGACCAGTCCGGGTAGGGCCGCACCACGTCGCCGGGCCACAGCATCTGCACCGCGTAGTCCACCCTCGGGTCCTCGTGCAGCTCCGCGATCCCGTGCACCGCCACGATCCTGCCGTGCCCGCCGCAGGGCACGATGTAGCCCCCGCAGTGCCCGAGGTGCTCGATCGGCTTGCCCCAGCAGTGCGGGCGCTGCCCGGTGAGGATGCGGATGGTCTCCGCGGCGTAGTCGATGCCGGTGACGATTCGCGCGACCTGGTGGGTCATGCCGCCACCACCGATGCGCGCGCCCATCTCCAGCAGGTGCGGGCGCCCGCGGTGCAGGCGCAGCTCGGTGTGCGTGGCGGCGTCGGTGATGCCGAACGCGGCGTGTGCCGCGGCGACCTCGCGCACGATCTCGTCCCGGACCTCCTCCGGCAGCACGGCGGGGCTACGGAAGCCCACCTCCTCGAAGTACGGACCGACCGGCTTTCCCTTGTCGCTGACCACGACCACGGTCACCTCACCCTGGAAGGCCAGCGACTCCACGGAGATCTCCGGCCCGTCCAGGTACTCCTCGACCACCAGGCCGAGCAGCTGCTCGGGGTGCTCGCTGTAGGCGTCGAGCTCGACCCCGCACTGGGCCCAGACCGCGTTCACGGTCCGCGCCAACTCCTCGACACTGTCCACTTTGGTCACACCGAAGCTGCCGTACCCGTTGGCGGGCTTGACCACCACGGGGAACTCAAGCCTCGCGGCCAGCTCCCACTGTTCGGGCGCGGTGATCGCCACGAACCCCGGGGTGTTCAGCCCGGCGGCACGCAGCCGCTCGCGCATCAGCCGCTTGTCCCTGGCCACCTCGGCCGCCTCGAGGGCAAGCCCCGGCAGGCCCAGTTCGGCGGCGGCCCTGGCCACGAAGGGCACCGCGGGGTCGCAGCCGGACAGGATCCCGGCAAACGGGGACTCCGCGTGCCGCCGCGCCAACTCGGCGATGGCCCCGGCCGGGTCGGTGTAGAGCTGCAACGGCAGGCACTCCACGACGACCGGCGGCAGCTTGGCTGGGTCCACCACCTCGTCGTGCCTGGGCACGAGCACGATGTCGACGCCCACGCGCTCAGCGGCCTCGAACACCCAGGGCAGCGTCGTGCGCTGGTTGACCAGAACCAGCTTGGGTCTGGGGCTCACCGGGTCTTCCCTCCTGTGACGTCCTGCGAGAGGACCTTGCCGGGGTTCATGATCTGCAACGGGTCCAGCGCCTGCTTGACCGCGGCCTGGAGCCGCAGCCGCACCGGGTCGGCGTGCTCAGCGTGGGCCTCGCGCTTGAGCAGGCCGATGCCGTGCTCGGCGCTGATGCTGCCGCCGAAGCGCGCCACCAACTCGTGCACGAACTCGTTGACGCGGTGCCACAAATGTGTGTCCCTGGCGCTCTGCCCGGGTGACGGCAGCACGTTGAAGTGCACGTTGCCGTCGCCGACGTGGCCGAGCGCGATCACCTGGGCGCCCGGCAGCCGCTCGTGCACCAGCCGGGTGCCAGCGATGACGAACTCGCCGACCTCGCTCAACGGCACCGAGACGTCGTGCTTCACGGTGCCACCGGCCCGCTTCTGCGCCTCGGACAGGTTCTCCCGCAACGCCCACAGCCGATCGGCGTCGGCGCGGTCCACGGCCAGCACGGCGTCGGCCGCGTGCCCCGAGTCCAGGGCGGTGGTCAGGAACGCGTCCATGACCGCGTCCAGGTCGCCTCGCACGGTCGAGGAACTGGCCTCCACCAGCAGGTACCACGGGTGCCGCTGGCCCATCGGGTACCGGCTGCCGGGCACGTGCCGGACGAGCAGGTCCAGCCCGGCCGCGGGCAGCAGCTCCAGGGAGCTGACCCGGTCGTCGAAGCAACGGCGGGCCAGCTCCAGCAGGGGCACCAGCGACTTGATGTCGACGAGCCCGAGCAGCGCCGTACTTGTCCTGCGCGGCAAGGGGAACAGCCGCAGACTGGCTGCGGTGATCACGCCGAGTGTGCCCTCGGAGCCGACGAACAGCTGCTTGACGTCGTAGCCGGTGTTGTCCTTGCGCAGCCGCTGCAACCCGTTCCACACCGTGCCGTCGGCCAGCACGACTTCCAGTCCCAGCACGAGATCACGGGTGTTGCCGTACCGGACCACGTTGAGCCCGCCCGCGTTGGTGGCCAGGTTGCCGCCGAGCTGGCAGCTGCCCTCCGAGGCGAGGCTCAGCGGGAACAACCGGTCCGCGCGCTCGGCGGCGGCCCGCACCTCGGCGAGCACGCAGCCCGCCTCGGCCACGAGAGCGAAATCCTCGGCGTACACGGCACGGATCCGGTTCATCCTGCGCAGGTTGAGCAGGACCTGCTCGCCCCTGCCGACCGGGACCGCGCCACCGACCAACCCCGTGCCGCCGCCTTGCGGCACAACAGGAATCCGGTTCTCGGCGCAGGTGCGTACCGCCAGCGCCACCTCCTCGGTGCAGCGGGGCAGCACCACGGCAGCCGGTACGCCGTCGAACAGCCCGCGCTCGTCGCGGACGAAGCCCTCGGCGGCCTGCCCGGTGAGCACCACCTCGGGCCCGAGCCGGTCCAGCAGCGCGGCCGTCACGAGCCCGTCCGCAGCGTCCGGACCTGCTCCAGCCACAGGTCCAGGACGAGCAGCGCCCACAGGGACTTCGCCACGGGGTCGCTGGGCCGCTCGCGCTGCTCCGCCAGCAGACCGGCCACCGCGCTGGGCACGAGGTAGTCGGCCAGCGCGGTGGACCCACGCAGCCGCTCGGTGGCGTAGCCGAACAGCGGCTGCCCCTCGCGCAGCATGGCGCCCACCGGCAGCGTGAACGGCTGCTTCTTGCGGTGCAACACCTCCGCGGGCACCAGGCCCTCGGCGGCGACGTAGACCGGGCGCTTGACCTTGCCCTCGGAGATCTTCAACTCCGGGCCGAGCGAGCGCGCGAAGTCCACGATCCTGGGCTGGCAGAACGGCACGCGGACCTCCACCGAACTGGCCATGCTCAGGTGGTCGGCCCGGCGCAGGATGTAGTACGGGAACCGGTCCACCTGGTCGAACCGCAGCAGGTCCTCCAGTGCCGGCCGCGCGCCGAGACCTGCCATGGTGGCGCGGATCCGCGAGGTCGGGCTGTCCGCGTGCGAGGAGATCGCGGCGAACCGCGGGGTGTAGATCGCGTCCCGGATCCGCGCGGGAACCGGTGCCATGGCGTCCAGGTAGCGCTCGGCCCACCCGGGACCGCCCTGTGCGGCCACGGCGAAGCGCTCGTAGCCACCGAACAGCTCGTCGGCGCCCTCACCGGCCACGGCCACCTTGAAGCCCGCGGCACGCACCTCGCGGAACAGCACGTAGGTGCTCAGACAGTGCGGGGCCGCGTTGGGCTGCCCGAGGTGGGCCACCATCTGCGGCAGCAGTTCGGGGAAATCCGCGGGATCGGC
Organism: Kutzneria viridogrisea DSM 43870; assembly: GCF_000525635.1. Taxonomy (NCBI): domain Bacteria; kingdom Bacillati; phylum Actinomycetota; class Actinomycetes; order Pseudonocardiales; family Pseudonocardiaceae; genus Kutzneria; species Kutzneria viridogrisea. Next base: position 2,363,233 of record NZ_CP007155.1, on the reverse strand, counting down.
CTCCACCTGGTGGTAGACCGCGCCGCTGGCCCGCGCCACCTGCTCGGCGTACCCGCGCTCGTCGGCGGGCCAGTCACCGCGGTAGGCGATGTTGAAGGTGTGCAGGCCGGGCTGGTGCCGTGCCGCCATTGCGGTGAGCAGGCTGGAGTCCAAGCCACCACTGGTGATCAGCGCGACGGGCACGTCCGCGCTGAGCAGCGAGCGCACCTCCTCGTCCAGCAGTTCGCGCAACTGCACACCCACCTTGGCCAGGTCCTGGGCGGGCTCGGGCGCCACGATGCTGGTGCGGTAGGTACGGACCACCGGCGCCCGACCCGGCTCCACGACCACATGGCTGGCGGGGGCGAGCTGCTGCACGTCGCGGAAGGCGGTGTCGCTGCCCAGCACCGCCAGCATGGACAGGTACAGGTCGATCGCCTCGGGTCGCAGCTCGCTGCTCACCCGGGACACCGCCAGCAGCGCGGGCAGCTCGGAGGAGAACACGAACTCGCCCGCCCGGTACCAGAAGTACGCCGACTTCGTGCCCAGCGGGTCGTTGGCCAGCAGCAGCCGCGGGCGGCCCTGCTGGCGCAGGTCGATCACGGCCAGCGCGAACATGCCGTCCAGCAGTTCCACGAACCGGTCCCCGTGTTCCAGGTACAGCGCGGGGATCAGGCTGCCGTCGCAGTGGTCGGCAAACCGGTAGCCGCGGGCGCGCAGGTCCTGCCGGAGCTGGTCGTGGTTGTAGATCTCCCCGTTGAGCACGGCGATGATGTCCTCGCCGTGCCGGTAGGGCTGCGCCCCGCCGTCCAGGCCCTGGATGGCCAGCCGGTTGGCGCCCAGCGACCAGCTGGGGCCGCTGCGGTGGGCCTGCTGGTCGGGCCCGCCACCGCGCTGGTGCCGGTGCAGGGCGTCGAGATCGCGCTCGGACAGCGGGCTCGCGCCGAGGTTGCCGAAGATCCTGCACATGGTCAGGCCCCCAGTCCGGTCGCGGCCAGCGCGGCGCGGCGGCCCACCGGCTCGGTCTGCACTGCCTCGGGCAGGTGGGTGCCCACGATCTCGCGCACGATGGACGCCTGCTGGGCCATGCGCCGCGCCTGCTCCACGGTGGTGGCGTGGCCGTGCTCCCCGACGGCGGAGTTGCCCGCCTTGAGGTAGACCGGCGCGAGCAGCCGCACGAACTCCGGCGCCTCGTACACGCGGATGAACCCGCCGGAGGCCGCCGGGTTGTCGGTGTGGCAGTCCAGCGGCACGGAGATCGCCGACCGCAGCGCGGCCAACATGCCCAGTTGCAGGTCCCGCACCGGGTTGATGCTGTCGGCGCCAAGCCGCTCCAGCAGCATCAGGGAGGCGGCGTTGCCGTGCCCGCAGTGCGCGGAGACCTTCAGGTGCACCTCGCTGGGCAGCGCCCCGCACAGCCGCATCTCGTTGAGTGTCCACAACAGACCCTCGTCGTAGACGACGAAGGAGCGCACACCCAGGTCACAGGCGCGCTTGACGTCCTCGATCGCGCGCACGAGCTGTTCCTGGCCGCGCAGGCGGTAACCCATCCGGCTGCCCTGGCTGGACAGGGCCGAGGCGCTGGTGTCGTAGGTGGCCCGCGGGCCGGGGGACATCACCAGCTCGCAGCCGTAGTCGGCGCACAGGGCCACCATCTCGCGGATCTCCGCCGAGGTGTGCCGGAACAGGCCCAGGGTCTCGGTGATCCGGTTGACCTGTACGCCGAGGCGGTCGGCCTCGGCCAGCACGGCCTCAGTGGCGGCGGCGGAGTTGACGGTGGGGATCTCCAGCCGGAACCAGGCCCCGTCGGCGAAGCGCCGCGGCGAGGAGGGCAGGTTCCAGGCGTCGCGGTCGGGCAGGCCCAGTCCGCGCAACTGGGTACGGGTGTGGGCGAACAGCTCGTGCCGGGATGTTTCCTCAGGCATGGGAAGTCCTCTCGGGCTCGTGGCCTTGCCGGGTACCGCCGCCCCGGGTCACGGGGTCGGCGGGTGGGCGGAGGTTCAGGGAACTGCCGGTACCGGCAGCGGTTGCGGCTCGGGTGGTGCCGTCGCGCGTCTGCGGCCCAACAGCAGGTGGCCCGCCGCGCAGAGCACGCCGACCACCGCGCAGGCGGTCCACACCAGCCAAGTGCCCGCGTACTGCATGGCCAGGCCGCTGAGCACCGGGGCCACCGCGGAGGCCGCGCCCCAGGCGAGGTTGTAGACCCCCTGGTAGCGCCCGCGCATGGAGTTCGGGGACAGGTCGGCGACCACCGCCATGGAGGTCGGGGAGTTGGCGATCTCGCCAACCGACCAGATGACCACCGTCGCGGCGTAGAGCAGTGCGGTGCTGGCGAAGGTGGTCAGCCCGAAGCCGATACCGGCGACCAGGGCCGCGACCGCGAGCACCACCCACGGGTCGGCCCGCTGGGTGAGCTTGCCGATCGGCAGTTGCAGCAGCACGATGGCCACCCCGTTGAGGCCCATCACCAGGCCGTACTGCGCGGCGGGCACCCCGCTGGCGGTCATCTGCACCGGCAGCGCGACCAGGTACTGCTGGTACACCATGGCCATCAGGAAGGTCAGCACCAGGAAGCCGAGGAAGAACCGGTCCCGCAGCACGGATTCCCGCCGCGGCCGAGGTCTTGCCTCGGACCGGGTGGTGGTGGGGCTGGTCTCGGGCAGCTTGTAGTAGACGATCAGCCCGCAGAGCAGGTTGGCCAGGGCGTTGGCCAGGAACAGCCACAGGAAGCCGTTGCCCGCCAAGGCTCCCGCCATCGCGGGCGCCACGGCGAAGCCCAGGTTGATCGCCCAGAAGTTCAGCGTGTAGGCGCGGACCCGGTCGGCGGGGGCCACCAGGTCGGCCATCATCGCCGCGCGGGCGGGCCGGGCGGCGTTGAGCCCGGCGCCGACCAGGAAGGCGAAGACGCCGATGCAGATCGGGTCCACGGCCAGTCCGAGACCGGTCATGCTGACCGCGGCCAGCACCTGCGCGCCGAGCAGCGCGGGGCGTCTGCCCAACCGGTCGGTGAGAATGCCGCCGACCAGGCAGGCCAGCATGTTGCCGACCCCGTAGAGCGTCACGGCCAGCCCGGCGAAGGCCGTGGAATATCCAAGTTGAACGGTCAGGTAAATAGCCATGAACGGAACGACGAACCCGCCCAGTGCATTGATCAGGGTTCCCGACCACAGCCACCAGTACTGAGCAGGCAGACCTTGCAGAGAACGCAGCGCGATACGCACGACACAACTCTCACGTGGACGATCCCCAGCGGGTCGCACGTAAAGAAAGCGCAAAGAATTGCACCCGCCATACCGTGACACCGCCCAGGAGCAGGCGAAATACCGACCGAAGACGGCCGTCAACCCTGCGAATGAGTGAATGAGTGGCCAGATTTGACCAGGCCAGAACACACCGGTAACGGCATACGCAAACCCCCCAGTCAGCGTGATCGGAACTCGTCATCGTTCCGTGGACCACGCTAGTGGTGAACGTGAGCCGCACTAGCACTACTCGGCGGTAAGTGAGACAGATCATAGCAACTGTGCCCGAATTGACGACGGTAGGCTGAAACCGCACAACGATGAATTGGTCTGTACCACAAAAACGGGGGAAACTTCGATGAGCACGGCCACGCCGATCAGGGCAGGCCTGGTGGTGGCGGCGATCGCCACCGGCACCGTCCTCAACCCGCTGGACGCCACCATGGTGGCCGTGGCGCTGGCCAGGGTGCAGGCTCACTTCGGTGTCTCGGTGACCGCGGTCTCCTGGTTGGTCAGCGGGTTCTTCGTGGCGGGCACCATCGGCCAGGCGCTGATGGGCAGGCTGGTGGACCGGCTCGGAGCGCGCCGCGTGTTCCGCTGGGGTCTGCTGGTGGTGGCGATCAGCTGCGCACTGGCCCCGCTGTGCCCCTCACTGGGCTGGCTGGTCGGGCTGCGCGTGGTGCAGGCACTGGGCACCTCGGTGGCCTTCCCCGCCGGGCTGGTGATCATCCGACGGCACCTCACCCTGCCGGACGGCACCCCGCCCGCCCGCGCGATCGGCGCGGTCACCACCACGAACACGCTCTCCGCGGCGGTCGGCCCGTTCGCGGGCGGGCTGCTGGTGAGCTGGGCGGGCTGGCAGGCCACCTTCCTGGCCAACGTGCCGGTGGCGCTGCTGGCCGTGCTGCTGGCCGGGAAGTGGCTGCCCGCCGACGAACCGCGCCCCGCGGGGCGCCGCGCACTGTCCGGTTTGGACATACCGGGCGCGCTGCTCTACAGCCTGACGCTGATCTCCGTGCTGGTGTTCCTGTTGCAGCCGGGCAGTACGGCCTCCTGGATCGCGCTGGCCGCCACCGTGCCCTGCACGGTGCTGTTCCTCCAGCGCGAGCGGCGGACCGAGGAGCCGTTCCTGGACGTGCGGCTGATGGCCCGCCGCCCGGAACTGCTGGGCGTGTTCGCGCAGTACGGGCTGGCCAACCTCGCCTACTACGGACTGCTCTACGCGGTTCCCCTGTGGCTGCAAGGGGTTCGCGGCACCGATCCGACCACCGCGGGGCTGATCCTGGTGCCGATCGCGGTGTGCAGCGCGGCGGTGACCCCGTTCGCGGCGCGGTGGATCCAGGGCGGCGGCCCCGCTCCCGTGCTGCTGACCGCCTCGCTGGTGCTGGCCATCGGCGGGGCGCTGATGCTCACAGTGGACAGTGCCACCCCGCTGGTGCTCGTGGCGGCGATCGGCGCGCTGGTCGGAATGGTCAACAACCCCAACACGCTCGGCCTGCAGGCGGTGCTCTACGCGGGCACGCCCACCGAGCAGACCGGCACGGTCAGCGGGGTGTTCCAGAGCTTCCGCTACGTGGGCTCGATCCTGTCCACCGCGGTGCTCGGGCTCGCCTTCGGCGGGCACGCCGATGACCACAGCCTGCACCTGACGGCGTGGCTGCTGCTGGCCACCGGCGTGCTGATCACCGCGATGAACCTGGTGACCAGGCGGGTCAGCCCAGGGCGCGCTTGAGGAAGTCCACCTGTAGCAGCAACAGGTTCTCGGCGACCTGCTCCTGCGGGGTCATGTGCGTGACGCCGGACAGCGGCAGCACGGTGTGCGGGCGGCCCGCGGCCAGCAGCGCGCTGCTCAGCCGGAGTGTGTGCGCAGCGACCACGTTGTCGTCGGCCAGCCCGTGGATGATCATCAGCTCGCTGCGCAGCTTGGCGGCGTCGGAGATCAGCGAGTTGGCGTCGTACACCTCGGGCCGCTCCTGCGGGTGGCCCAGGTAGCGCTCCGTGTAGTGCGTGTCGTACAGCCGCCAGTCGGTGACCGGGGCACCGGCGATGCCCGCGCGGAACACGTCGGGGCGGCGCAGCACGGCCAGCGCCGACAGGTAGCCGCCGTAGGACCAGCCGCGGATGCCGACCCGGTCCAGGTCCAGGAACGGGTGCTCGGCCGCCACCGCGTGCAGGGCGTCGACCTGGTCGTCCAGCGTGGCGCCCGCGAAGTCGAGGTGGATCGCGCGGTCCCAGTCCGGGCCCCGGCCCGGCGTGCCGCGCCCGTCCACGACCAGCACCGCGAAGCCCTGGTCGGCCAGCCACTGTGAGGCCACGTAGGCGTTGCGCGCCGACATGACCCGCTGCGCGTGCGGCCCGCCGTACGGGTCGAGCAGCACCGGCAGCTTGCCGGTGGTGTGCCCGGTCGGCAGCAGCAGGGCGCAGCGCAGGCCGCGCTCCCCCGCGGTCAGCAGCCGCACGTTGGGCGTGATCGACGGGGTCTCGGCCAGCGAGTCGATCCCGGCCACACGCTCCCCGCCGCGCAGCACGGACACGCGCGAACCGAAGTGGTCCATGCCGGTCTCCACGTGCACGGTGACGTCCCCTCCGCGGGCCAGCGAGTGCACGCCGGGGGCCTCGGTGAGCCGCCGCACGCCCTGCGCGCCGACCGAGTAGACGTGCACCTGCGTGGGGTCGGACTCCGAGGCGCGGATCAGCACGTCCTGCGCGCCGATCGCGGACACCGAGCGGACCTGCAACTCGGGGCCGGTGACCTCCTCGTCACCGATCACCAGCCGGTACGCCCCCTCGCGCGCGGTGATCCGCAGCAGCTTGCCGTCCCGGGTCCACGCGGGCACCCCGGGCAGGATCTCCACCCAGCGCTCGTCGGTCTCCTCGTGCAGCACGGTGGTCTTGCCGCTGGCGGTGTTCACCGCCAGCACGAGCATGCTGCGCTGGTCCCGGCTCTGCACGGCCAGCAGCGGCGCGCCGCCGGTGGACCAGTGCACGCTCGCCAGGTACGGGTGGGCGTCCCGGTCCCACTCCACGTCCACCCGGCTGCCGTCCAGCCCGAGCACCGACACGCCGACCTCGGCGTTGGGCGTGCCCGCCGCCGGGTAGCCCACCTCGGCGGGCACCGTGCCGGGGTTGGCCGGGTCGGCGATGTACCAGCGCTGCACGGGCGAGTTGTCCACGCGGGCGGCCAGCAGGTGCATGCCGTCGGGTGACCACCAGTAGCCCCGCGAGCGGCTCATCTCCTCCGCGGCGATGAACTCCGCGAGCCCCCAGGTGATCTGCTCACCCTCCGGGCTGGCCAGCGCGCGGTCCTCACCGCCTGCCAGGCCGACCACCCGCAGTTCGCCGTTGGCCACGTAGGCGATGTGCCGCCCCGTCGGGTCCGGCCGGGGGTCGATCACCGGGGTGGCGGTGGCCAGCTCGCGGTTCTCCCCGGTGAGCAGGTCCAGTGCGTGCAGCCGCCCGGACAGGGCGAACGCCGCCACCCGGACCTCGCCGTCGGTGGCGTAGCCGACCACGCCCGCGGCCTGCTCCCGGCTGCGCTCGCGGCGGGCCCGCTCCTGCGCGGACAGCTCCTCGGCCCCGGCAAGGGGGTCGAACAGCTGGCGGTGCTCCCCGCTGGCCACGTCCACCGACCACACGCCGGTGCGCCGGTCGGTGCCGGAGGCCGACCTCAGGTACACCACGCGCGAGCCGTCCGGGGCCACGGTGAACGCCTTGGGCACACCGAGGGTGTAGCGCTGCGTGCGGGCGTGCTGACGAGGAAACGACAGTTCGGCGGTCACGCCGAGCACCCTAATACCCGCACGGGAGTGCGCTACACTGACCAGAAAACTAATCTGGTCAGTTAGTCAGGAGTGGGCGGTGGACAAGCCGGGGCGCATCCTCGACGCGGCGGAGCGGCTGCTGGTCGACCACGGCTACCGCAGGGTCACCGTGGACGAGGTGGCGAAGCGGGCCGGAGTGGGCAAGGGCACCGTGTACCTGTACTGGCCCAGCAAACTGGAGCTGTTCGGCGCGGTGATCTCCCGCCGCACGGCCGAACTGGTCCGCGAGCAGCTCGCGGCGCTGCGGGCCGATCCCGCCGAGGTGCTGCTGCACAGGGCCTTCAGCTGGACCTTCCGCCAGGTGCTGCGCGAGCCGCTGACCAGGGCGCTGTACACCGGGAACCAGGACGTGCTCGGTGAGCTGATGACGGTGCAGGGCGGGCGGTTCGCCGGGGGCAAGGCGGCCACGACCGCGCGGTACCTGGAGGTGCTGCACGCGCACGGCCTGCTCGCCGGGGACCCGGCGGCCGATCCGCTGCTGTCCTACCGGCTCTCCGCGACGATCAGCGGGTTCTTCCTGCTGGAGACGGTTCCCGGCGCGGCCGAGCACGAGGTGGCGGACAAGGCGCAGGCGCTGGCGACCACGCTGCGGCTGGCCTTCGAACCCGCAGGAAGGCCCGCGCCGCAGGCGGTCCGCGCGGCGGCCACGGAGCTGGCGGGCCGGTACGAGCAGTGGGCCGAGGAGCTGACGAAGGAGGCGACCCCGTGAAGGTGCGACTGGCCGGTTCCATGGAGACGGCGCTGATCACCCTGTACGGCAAGGCCTTGGACGCGGGCATGACGCCCTCGCTGTTGCACGACACGATGGCGGCACAGGCCGTCGAGAGGATCGACTACGACTTCGGCCGGATCGGCATGACGCCCCGGCTGGCCCCCAACGTGGCGGCCCGTTCCCTGCACTTCGACGGCTGGGCAAGGGAATTCCTCGCCCGGCACGAGCAGGCCACCGTCGTGCACCTGGGCGCGGGGCTGGACACGCGCGTGTGGCGGGTCGACCCCGGTCCCGGCGTGCGCTGGTACGACGTGGACTACCCGGAGGTCGTGGCCGTGCGGCGGCAGTTGTACCCGGAACGGGAGAACTACCAGCTGATCGGCTGCTCGGCGACCGCACCGGAGTGGCTGGCGCAGGTGCCCGCCGACCGGCCGACGCTGGTGCTGGGTGAGGGCCTGCTGATGTACCTGGAACCCGCGCAGGGCCACGAACTGCTGCGCCGGATCACCGACCGGTTCCCCAGCGGGGTGTTCGCCGGGGACACGCACAACCGGCTGGCCGTCCGCATGGTGAACCGGAACCTGGCCCGTACCTTCGGCGCCCCGCTGCTGCGCTGGGCCATCGAGGACCCGCACGAGTTGGAACGCGCCAACCCCGCGCTGCGGCTGACCGACGCGGTGAGCGCGCTGAGCAGCCCGTCGTTGCCCAGGGCCACAAGGATCCTCGCCACGCTGACCAGGCCGGTCCGCGCGGTGCGCGACCTGGGCATGTACCTGCGGCTGGAGTTCGGCCCTCAGGGCTGAGCCCCGGCGAGCTGCACCGCGAGGCCGCCCAGTTCGAGGCGGACCAGGTGCAGCACCCCGCCGACCATCGCGCACACAGCGGGATCGGCTCAATCGTGCGGGTCGGTGATGGTCACCTCGAACCCGCCATGCACGGTCAACGGGGTGGTCAGCGCCCAGTTGCCCTCATCGGCAAGCTGCTGCAACGCCTCGGTGCGACCGGTGGCCGAGGGCCAGTCGTTCTCCCGGCCCGGCGTGCAGGGGTGGCGCATGTGCTCGGCGCGGATCTGGTTGAACCGGCTCAGCCAGCTGGCCTCGTCCACCCCGCTGGCCGGGTCCCCGCCCAGTGCGGAGCTGGTCTCGCCGATGATCTTGGGCAGGCCGTCGCAGTCGGTCGGGCCGGGGCCCATCATCAGTGCGGTGTCGAAGAAGTTCGCCAGCCCGAGGTTGGTGCGCAACCCGTGCTGTGCGACCAGGTCGCGGGCCGGGTTGAGGTACAGCTCGTGGCCGGTGGCCAGTTGCAGCTCGGTGAAGGTGCTGTCCTGCGCGGCCTGCTTCCAGTCGGACTCGAAGCTCCCGCCCAGCGCGCTGGTGTCGTCGCTGCCGGAACCGGCCAGTTGCCGCAGGGTGTCGGTGTACTTGGCCAGCACGTTGTCCGGGGCGGCCTGGTTGTAGCGCTCGACGAGCTTGAGCAGGTCCCCGGTCTGGGTGCAGAACCCGATCCAGCCCGCGGTGTAGCCGCAGCCGTCGTTGAGGTTCTCGATGTAGCCGTACTGCGGGGAGTTGGCGCCGTTCTCGAACACGGCGGTGATGTCGTCCAGGGTCGCGACCAGCGGGTCGGCGGCCAGGGCCGGGGCGGCGGTGGTCAGGCAGAGCAGGGCGGACAGGCAGGCGGGGACGAGTGCGCGGCGCACGGTGACCTCCGGGGGTCGGTGGCGTGGCGGCGCCTTTCATTAGGAAAGTTTCCTATTTATTAGCGCACACCATAAACGCCCGCGGCGCACCGGTCAACGGTGCGCCGCGGGCGTTTTCCGAGCGGAGGTCAGGTGTTCTGCGGGAAGCCCAGGTTGATGCCGCCGTGTGAGGGGTCCAGCCAGCGGCTGGTGACGACCTTGGTCCTGGTGAAGAAGTGCACCCCCTCCGGGCCGTAGGCGTGCGAGTCCCCGAACAGCGAGTCCTTCCAGCCGCCGAAGGAGTAGTAGGACACCGGCACCGGGATCGGCACGTTGACCCCGACCATGCCCACCTCGATCTCGTTCTGGTACCGGCGGGCCGCTCCCCCGTCGTTGGTGAAGATCGCGGTGCCGTTGCCGTACCGGTTGGCGTTGACCAGTTCCACGGCCGCGTCGTAACTGGGGCAGCGCAGCACCGACAGCACAGGACCGAAGATCTCGTCGGTGTAGACCGACATCTCGGGCCGCACGCGGTCGAACAGCGTGGGGCCGAGCCAGAAGCCCTGCTCCCCGCCGTTGATCGGGTGCGCCCGCCCGTCCACGACCAGCTCCGCGCCCTCGGCCACGCCACTGTCCAGATAGGACGCGACCTTGTCCCGGTGCACCGCGGTCACCAGCGGGCCCATCTCGCTGTCGGCCTGCCGCCCGTCGCCCACCTTGAGCCCCGGCATGCGCTGCGCGATCTTGGCCACCAGCTCGTTGCCGACCGGGTCCACCGCGACCACCACGGAGACCGCCATGCAGCGCTCCCCGGCCGAGCCGAAGCCCGCGGACACCGCCGCGTCGGCGGCCAGGTCCAGGTCGGCGTCGGGCAGCACCACCATGTGGTTCTTGGCCCCGCCCAACGCCTGCACCCGCTTGCCCGATGCGGTGCCGCGCCCGTAGACGTACTTGGCGATGGGCGTGGACCCGACGAAGGAGATCGCCTTGACCTCGGGGTGCTCCAGCAACCGGTCCACGGCCACCTTGTCCCCGTGCACCACGTTGAGCACGCCCTCGGGCAGCCCGGCCTCGGCCCACAGCTCGGCGATGAAGTTCGCCGCCGACGGGTCCTTCTCGCTGGGCTTGAGCACCACGGCGTTGCCGCAGGCGATGGCGTTGGGCACGAACCACAGCGGCACCATCGCCGGGAAGTTGAACGGGGAGATCACCCCGACCACGCCGAGGGACTGCTGGATGGAGTAGACGTCCACCCGCGTGGAGGCGTTCTCGCTGAAGCCGCCCTTGAGCAGTTGCGGTATGCCGCAGGCGAACTCCACGGCCTCCAGCGCGCGCTGCACCTCGCCCGCGGCGTCGGAGAGCACCTTGCCGTGCTCGGCGGTGACGATGGCCGCCAGCTCGGACTTGCGCGAGTTGAGCAGTTCCCGGAAGGAGAACAGCACGTTGGCGCGGGCCGTCAGCGAAGCGCCACGCCAGCTCCGCCACGCGGCACGGGCCGTCTCCACAGCAAGGTCCACTTCGGACTCCGCAGCGAAGTCCACATAGGACGCCACGGAACCCGTTGCGGGGTCGAACACCTCGCCGTGCCGCTGGGCGGTGCCGCTCCACGGCTTGCCGCCGATCCAGTGCGTGATCCGGGAGGTCTCAGTCATCGGGCCAGCTCCGCGCTCGTCGCGGCGATTGAGTCGGCCAGGATGCCCAGCGCCTCCTCGGCCTCCGCCTCGGTCAGGGTCATCGGCGGGGCAAGGCGCAGCACGTTGCCGCCCTGCCCGCCCTTGCCGATCAGCAGCCCGCGCTCGCGGGTGTGCTCCATCATCCGTGCCGCCGCCCGCGAACTCGGCTCGTCCGTACCGGGCTCGACCAGCTCCACGCCGATCATCAGCCCCTTGCCGCGCACGTCCCCGATCACCGGCTCCTCCTCGGCGATGCGGCGCAGCCCGTCCATGAGCTGGTTGCCCACCTTGAACGCGTTGGCCTGCAGGTCGTGGTCGAGCAGGTAGTCCAGGGTGGCGTTGGCCGCCGCGGTGGACACCGGGTTGCCGCCGAAGGTGGAGATGGAGTTGGCGGTCAGGCAGTCCATCAGGTCCCCTCGGGCGACCAGGCCGCCGATGGCCAGCCCGTTGCCCAGTCCCTTGGCGAAGGTCATCATGTCCGGCACCACCCCGTGCGCCTGGATGCCCCAGAAGTGCTCCCCGGTACGGCCCCAGCCGGTCTGCACCTCGTCGGAGATCAGCAGGATGCCGAACTCGTCGAGCACCTCCTTGAACGCGCCGAGCAGGCCGTCCGGCGGGGTGGTGAAGCCGCCGACGCCCTGGATCGGCTCGGCGATCAGGCAGGCCACGTCCCCGGAGGTGGCGGTGGCCAGCACCTCGCGCAGGTCCGCGACGCAGGCCCTGATGTACTCGGCGTCGCTGAAGTCCTTGAACGGCCCGCGGTTGCGGTTGCCGCCGTGCACGTAGCTGACGTTGACCGGGCTGAGCGAGGAGGCCGACCAGCCCCGGTTGCCGGTGATGGCGATCGTGCCGAAACCCCTGCCGTGGTAGGAGTTGCGCAGCGCGAGCACCTGGTTGCTGCGGCGGTGCTGGGTGGCCAGCATCAGCGCCGTCTCGTTGGCCTCGGTCCCGGAGTTGGTGAAGAACACCTTGGCGTCCGGGATGCCCGACAGGCGCGCGATCTTCTCCGCCAGCTCCACCTGCTGGCGGATCAGGTACAGGGTGGAGGTGTGCACGACCCCGCTGTCGAGCTGGGCGCGGACCGCCTCGCGGATCTCGGCGATGTCGTAGCCGATCGCGTTGGTCAGGATGCCCGCGAACAGGTCCAGGTAGGTGCGGCCCTCGCCGTCGGTGACCCGGCGGCCCTCGCCGCGCACGATCTCGATCGGCTGCTCGTAGTAGAGGGCAAGCCAGCTCGGCAGCACGGCCCTGTGCCTGGCGAGCAGCTCCTCGTGCACCATGGGTCCTCCACAACTCGAAGTGGTCGGGCTACCCGCCGAGTGTGGCGTCACCGACCTGTGACCGCCATGGACAAGGTGTCGCCCATTGCGGGCAATACCATGACACTGTGTCCACCCTGGCCCGCAGCTCCGCGTTCCCCACCGTCGCCGACGTGCTCACCATGCCGGTGATCCGGCGGGGACGGCCGAGGCTGGCGGCGGGCTCGGCGGGGCTGGAGCACAAGGTGCGCTGGGTGCACGTGGCCGAGGTCGCCGACATCGGGCACCTGTTGCGCGGCGGCGAACTGGTGCTGACCACCGGCATCGCCCTGCCCGCCGAGGACAGCGCGCTGGTGGCCTACGTGGACGAGCTGGTCGGCGCGGGCGCGAGCGGGCTGGTCATCGAACTGGTCCGCCGCTGGCCGGACGCGCTGCCGCAGGCCCTGGTCGGGGCCGCCGAGCGACACGGCCTGCCGGTGATCACCCTGGCCGAGGAGACCCGGTTCGTGGCCGTCACGGAGGCGGTCGTCGCACTGATCGTGGACGCCCAGGTCGCCGAGCTGCGCGCGGCCGAGCAGGTGCACGAGACCTTCACCGCGCTGACCGTGTCCGGGGCGGAGCCCTCGCAGGTGCTGCGCGAGGTGGCCGCCATGTCGGGGCTGCCGGTGGTGCTGGAGACCCTGTCGCACGAGGTGCTGGCCTACGACGCGGCCGGAGGCGACCCGAGTGAGCTGCTCGCCGGGTGGGCGCAGCGCTCGCGGTCGGTCAACCTGGTGGAGCGGACCTCGTACCACCCCGAGCCCGGCTGGCTGGTGACCGTGGTGGGCGCCCGGGGCAACGACTGGGGCCGCCTGGTGCTGGTGACCCCCGACACACCCCCGCACCGGCACGTGGTCGTGGCCGAGCGCGCCGCCTCCGCGCTGGCGGTCAACCGGCTGGTGGCCCGGGACCGGGAGAGCCTGGAACGGCACACGCACCGCACCCTGCTGACCGAGTTGCTGGCGACCGGCGCACCGCCGGTGGACCTGGCCGCACGGGCCACCGCGCTGGGCGTGCCGCTGGAGGGCAGGCAGTTGGTCGGCGTGGCCGTGCGACCGCAGGACGTGGTCTGCGCGCCGACCATGGCTACCCAGGAGGTGCTGCGCGACCTGGCCGAGGCCATGGCGCTGGCGGCCCGCCGGGCCCGGGTGCCCGCGCTGGTCGGCGGGGTGGACGACACCAGTGTGAGAGCACTGCTCTCGGTTCCGGCCCAGTCGGCGGTGGACCTGGTGCTGGACCGGCTCGCCGCGCAGATCAGCAACGGGGACGCCACGCTGGTGGTCATCGGGGTGGGCACGACGGTCCGCTCCGTGGCCGACGCGCGCCGGAGCCTGGTCGAGGCCGCGCACGTGGCCGGGGCCGCGCTGCGTTCCCCGGGCACGAGCAGTTACCACCGGCTCGCCGACGTGCGGTTACGCGGGCTGCTGCACCTGCTCCGCGAGGACGAACGGCTGTCGGCCTTCGCCGAGCGCGAGCTGGGGCCGCTGCTGGCCCGTGACGCCGCGACCGGCAGCAGGCTGGTCGACGTGCTGCGGGTGTACTGCGAACACGGTGGCAACAAGTCGGCCGCGGCCGCGGCGGCACACCTGTCGCGCACGGCCTACTACCAGCAGTTGGCGCGGATCGAGTCCGTGCTGGGTGTGTCGCTGGAGGACCCCGAGTCCATGCTGTCGCTCTACGTGGCGCTGCTGGCCACCGACCTGCACTGACCAACCCCCGCGTGTCGGCGCTACCGGCACCGCGTGTCGGCGCTCCAAGGACCGCGTGTCGGCGCTTCCGGTACGCCGTGTCGGCGCTTCCGGTGCAGGTTCCCACTGGCTGGGAAATCTCCCACGAAGCGCAGAAACACCGTGCGCGAAGCGCCGACACGCGCCTCCGGAACGTCCGACACGCGCTGTTGTGGCGGGCGAGTCCCGCTCTCGAACACGCGAGTCCCGCTCTCCCGGCCGCGAGTCCCGCTCTGGAGCACGCGAGTCCCGCCCAGGTGCGGGCGAGTCCCGCTCAGATGATCCCGGCGCGCAGGGCGTGTGCCACGGCGTGCACCCGGTTGTGCGCGCCCAGCCGCTTGGCCGCGGCGAACAACGTGTTCTTCACGGTCCGCTCCGAGCAGCCCAGCTGGCTGGCGATCTCCCCGGTGTCCCGGCCCTCGGAGAGCAGCCGCAGCACGGCGATCTCGCGTTCGCCCAGGCTGGCGGCGTTGAGCACGTCGGGCGGCAGCACCTCGCGGTGCAGGGTCTCGACCTCGGCGCGCAGGTCACCGGGCAGCGCCTCGCGCCCGGCGGCGAGCACGGTCTCGTGCAGCCGGGGGCTGAGCACCGCGGACATGGGCAGCACCGCGACGACCCCGCAGGCGGCCAGCGCGGAGGCGGTCACCTCGGCGGCCCGGTTGGTGACGAGCACGGTGGGCACCGAGCCCTCGGCGGCGAGCCCGCGCAGGAGCTCCAGCGTGGGCACGGCCACCCGTTCCACGGCGAACACCGCGACCTGCACGGCGGAACGGGGCCGTCCGGCGACCACCACCACGCCCTGGCTGGACCGCAGGTAGCCGACCAGCCCGGTGTGCATCACGGGGTCGGTTGCATGTGCCGCAACGCGAAGTCTGTCCACCGGCACAGCCTGCGTGGCGCGACTACACAAGTTGTCCACGTTCTCTGGATCGATGCCGGGCGCCCGCTGCCGACCGCCCGGCCCGACCTCAGACCTGCCCCGGCAGCCGCTCGGCGATGTCCTTGATCGTCCACGGCCCGTCGGTCTCGATGGTGCGGGCGCCCTGCCACCCGCTCAGCTCGGAGATCGCACCGCCCTGCACGGCGAACACCTTGCCGGTGACCGGGCAGTCCTCAGTGGCCAGGTACGCCACGACGGGCGCGATGTTCACAGGGCTGAACAGATCGAACTCGCCCTCGGGCACCTCCATGGCGAACATCGCGCCCATGCCGGGGGTGGCCAGGGTGAGCCGGGTCCTGGCCACCGGGGCGATCGCGTTGGCGCGGACCCCGTAGCGGCCCAACTCCTCCGCGGCCACCAGCGTCATCGCGGCGATGCCCGCCTTGGCCGCGCCGTAGTTGGCCTGACCGGCGTTGGCGATCAGCACCCCCGAGGCCGAGGACGTGTTGATCACCGAGGCGCGCACCTGCTCACCCGCCTTGTGCCGGGACTTCCAGTGCTCCGCCGCGTGCCGCAGCACGGCGAAGTGCCCCTTGAGGTGCACGGCGATCACGTCGTCCCACTGCTGCTCGTCCATGCCCGCGAGGAAGGCGTCGCGCAGGATGCCCGCGTTGTTGACCACCACGTCCAGTCGGCCGAACTCCTCGACGGCCTGGGCCACCAGCTCCGCGGCCCCCGCCCAGGTCGCGATGTTCGCGGTGTTGGCCACCGCCTGCCCGCCCTCGGCGATGATCTCCTCGACCACCTCGTGCGCCGGACCGGCGTCGGTTCCCGAGCCGTCGTTGCCGCCGCCGAGGTCGTTGACCACGACCTTGGCCCCCTCGCGGGCGAACAGCAGGGCGTGCTCGCGGCCGATGCCCCGGCCCGCACCCGTGATCACCGCGACGCGGTCCTGGAGTACTCCCATGTCTTGACCCTCCACTCAGGACAGTTCGGCCAGGCCGTCGCGGATCACCAGCGCGTCCCCGGCCCAGGTCTGGTAGGCGAATCGGCCACCGCCGGTGGACCACAGGCGGGTCGTGATGTCCTGGCCGGGGAACACCGGCTTGGCGAAGCGCACGGCGAGCCTGCGCAGCCGCTCGACCTGACCGTCGGCCAGCTCGGTCAGCACCGCCCAGGAGGTGAACGCCATCGTGCACAGGCCGTGCGCGATGATGCCGGGCAGCCCGGCCAGCCGGGCCGCGTCCTCGTCGAGGTGGATCGGCATCGGGTCGCCGGAAGCCGGGCTGTACCGGAAGGTCTGGTCGGAGTCCACGTGCTGCACCACCTCCGCCACCGGCTCCAGTTCCAGCAACGTCTGATCGAACTCGTGCGGTTCCCCTTGTACGCCAAGGCTCTCGCCGATCTCGTGACGGCGGAAGAAGAAGGTCACCCACTGCTCGTTGACCAGCTCACCCGCCGCACCCCTGGTCTCGGCGTACACCGTTGCCGTGCTGCCGCTGGAGTTGTCGTGGTAGCCGACGGCCTTGGCGCGGCAGGACAGGGTCTGCCCCGGCAGGATCGGCCGGTGGAAGCGGAAGTCCTGCTCCCCGTGCAGCACCCGGCCCAGCAGCTCCGGCGGCATGATCTCCAGCGCGGCGGGCAGCAGGGAGTCGAAGGTCGGCACGCAGGCGAACACCGGTGGCGCGATCTCCCCCGCGCGGTGCGCCCTGATCGGGTCGTTGGTGGCCTCGGCGTACGCGGCGACCCGCTCCGCCCGCACCTCGAAGGTCGAGGTCTCACACCACTTGTCCAGGCCCTCGGGGTTGAACTCCATCAGCCCAACAGCCCGGCGAAGGTGTCCAGGGACTGCTCCAACTCCTTGCGCGCGGTCTTGGCGATCGCGGTGCCGATGGCGCCGACGACCATCTGCCCGCTGAAGTCGGCGTCGATGCTCGCGGCGGAGCCGGATCCGTTCTCCTGCACCGAGAGCGTGAAGGCGATCTTCACCCCGGCCATGCCGGTGCCGGACATGCGCACGGTGGAGGGCGCCTCGTAGGAGTCGAAGTTCCACTCGATCTTGTTGGCCATGCCCATGATCGCGATGATCTCGGTGACCTTCGCACCCTGGGAGAGCTCCGCGGGCAGCTCACTGCGCCAGCCCTGGTGCAGGCTCAGCCACTCCTCGTAACGGGAGAGATCGGTGAGCAGCGCCCAGGCCTGCTCCTTGCTAACGGGCAGTTCCTTGCTCACGGTGACGTTGGGCATCGCTGGCTCCTCAGCGGTTGGCGGGGCGGTAGGCGGTGACCACGACGGCGCCGCCGAGGCCGATGTTGTGCTGGAGGGCGACCTGTGCGCCCGCGACCTGGCGCCGGTCGGCGGTGCCGCGCAGCTGCCAGGTGAGCTCGCTGCACTGGGCAAGGCCGGTGGCGCCCAGCGGGTGGCCCTTGGAGATCAGGCCGCCGCTGGGGTTGACCACCCAGCGCCCGCCGTAGGTGGTGTCCCCGGCGTCGACCAGCTTGCCGCCCTCGCCCTCACCGCACAGGCCCAGGGCCTCGTAGGTGAGCAGTTCGTTGGTGGAGAAGCAGTCGTGCAGCTCGATGACGTCCACATCGGACGGTTTGAACCCGGCCTGCTCGTACACCTCGCGGGCGGCCCGTTCGGTCATGCGCGCGCCGACCAGGCTGATCGCGCTGTTGTCGGCGAAGGTACTGGGCAGGTCGGTGACCATGGACTGGCCGACGATCTCCACGGCCTGCGCGGACAGGTCGTGCCGCTCCACGAACTCCTCGCTGGCGATCACGACCGCGGCCGAGCCGTCCGAGGTGGGCGAGCACTGCAACTTGGTCAGCGGCTCGTACACCATGTTGGCGGCCAGCACCTCCTCCAGCGTGTACTCCACCTGGAACTGGGCGTAGGGGTTGTGCACCGAGTGCCGGTGGTTCTTCACGCCGATCTTCGCGAACTGCTCGGGCGTGGTGCCGTAGCGCCGCATGTGCTCGCGCCCGGCGGCGCCGAACATCCACGGGGCGGCGGGCATGGCGAACTCGGCCAACTCGGCGAGCGCGGCGATGTGCCGCATCAGCGGCTGTTCGCGGTCGTCGAAGGTGGTGCCCAGCGAACCGCGCTGCATCTTCTCGAAACCCAGTGCCAGCGCGCAGTCCACGGTGCCGCTGCGCACCGCCTGCGCGGCCAGGAACAGCGCGGTGGAACCGGTGGAGCAGTTGTTGTTGACGTTGACCACGGGGATGCCGGTGATGCCCAGCTCGTAGACCGCGCGCTGGCCCGCGGTGGACTCGCCGTACACGTAGCCGACGTACGCCTGGCGGACCAGTTCGTAGCCGATGCCCGCGTCCTGCAATGCCTTGGTACCCGCCTCGCGGGCCATGTCCGGGTAGTCCCAGTCCCTCGAACCGGGTTTCTCGAACTTGGTCATGCCCACGCCGACGACGAAGGTCCGGGTGCTCATGGCGAGCAGCCTAGGCAAGAAACATACATGCACGCCAGAATGTATTTGGGTGACCCAGCTCACCCGGCACCACGCGTGCGAGACTGCGCACCGTGACCACGACCCGCTCGCAGCGCCGGACCCAGGCGGAACGACGCGCGGCCACCCGGCAGGCGCTGCTGGAGGCCACGATCGACTGCCTGTGCGAGCACGGCTACCCCAACCTCACCGGGGCGCAGATCTCCGCGCGGGCCGGGGTGACCCGCGGCGCGCAGGCGTACTACTTCACCACCAAGGTCGAACTCGTGATCGCGGCGCTGGAGTACGCCATGGAGCGGATGATCACCAGTTTCCGCACCGACCCGCCCCGACTGGAGACCGAGTCGGCCACGGCGATGGCGCTGGTGGACCGGGTCTGGGCGCTGCACGAGAGCCCCGCGTTCACCGCGGCGGCCGAGGTGGCCTTCGCCGCGCGCACCGACGAGGAGCTGCGCGAGAAGGTGGGCACACTCAACCGGCGGCTGGTCAGCGCGCTGACCGAGCTCGTGCAGCAGCAACTGCCCGGACTGAGCGAGCACGGCGAGGCGTACGCGGTGATGCTGACCGCGCTGGCCGCGGTGCGCGGGGTGCTGGTGATGGGCGTGGTCTCCGACGCGCAGACCATCGAGAGCCTGTGGCTCACCGTGCGTGGTCAGCTGGAGAAGCTCATCAGCACCATGTGATTCAGCTCACCGGCATTACAAGCTGGCAGGCATGAATGTTTTTGCCCTACCCTGGCCCCCTTCCCGAATACTGGGCGGTGACGACGGCGATGGTCGACGAGAACGGACCGGGCCAGGTCTGGCAACTCGTGCGCGCGGCACAATCGGGTGATGGTGAGGCTTTCAGCGAGCTCTACGCCGGTTATGTGGACATGGTGTACCGCTACGTGTGGTTCCGCGTCGGCGACCGGGCGCTGGCCGAGGACCTGACCAGTGAGACCTTCCTGCGCGCGCTGCGCCGCATCACCAGCGTGGACTACCAGGGCCGCGACCTCGGCGCCTGGTTCATGACCATCGCGCGCAACCTGGTGCTGGACAACGCCAAGTCGGGCCGGGCCAGGCTGGAGATCAGCTCCGCCGACGCGGGCAGCGACGCGGTGTCCCACGAGGGCCCCGAACAGGCGGTGCTGACCAGGGAGCGCAGCACGGTGCTGCTGGACTGCGTTCGGCAGCTCAAGCACGAGCAGCGGGAGTGCATCGTGCTGCGCTTCCTGCACGGCCTGTCGATCTCCGAGACGGCGCTGCGACTGGGCAGCACCGAGGGCGCGGTCAAGGCGCTGCAACACCGCGCGGTGCGCAGGCTGGCCACACTCCTGCCCGAGAGTTATCACTGAATCGAGAAGAAACCGCGAACCCGGTTCTCGGGAAAAACGATTTCGACGAGGCCGCGGAAATTGTCCGCACTCAGATCGTGAGCAGAACGCGACCCGTCCTGGCGCGATCAGCCAGCATTTCGTGTGCGCGCCGCGCATCGGCCAGCGGCAGGCTCGCGTGCACCACGGAGCGCAACCGCCCGGCACTCGCCCACCCGGCCAGTTCGGCGATCTCCGCCCGCGCCTGCTCGGGCCGCGCTCGCCGCCAGGCCAGCAGCGAGAAGCCCACCACGTACTTCAACTGCGCGAGCTGCATGAACGTCGGTGTGCCGAAGTCCCCGGCGATCGCCCCGTACAGCACGGTGCGACCGAGCGGCGCGAGCAGGTCCATGTTGGTCGCGGTCACCGCGCCGCCGATCGAGTCGGCGATCACGTCCACCCCGCCCGGCGCGACCGCACGCACCTGCTCGGCCCAGTCCGGTTCGCTGGTGTTCACACCGAAGTCGGCACCCAGCCCGCGCGCGAAGTCCAGTTTGGACGGTGAGCTGGCCGCCGCGATGACCTTGCCCGCACCGAGCAGCTTCGCCAGCTGCACCGCCAGGTGCCCGATGGCGCCCGCCGCGGCGTGCACCAGCACGGTCTCCCCCTCGGCGAGCTGCCCGGTGCGCAGCACGCGCAGCGCAACCGGTGCGTTCATCGGCAGCACCGTGGCCGTACCGATGTCGACATTGGTCGGCACGTCGACCAGCCAGTCCGCCTCGACCAGCACCTGCTCGGCGTAGGCCGGGTCGGCCAGGGCAGCCACCCGCGCGCCGATCCGCGCCGGGTCCACGCCGGGGCCGACCGCCTCGACCGTGCCCACCACCTCACCGGTCAGGTCCGCGGGCAGCTCACGCCGGAACACCCCGGCCGTCCCGGTGCGGAACTGCACGTCCACGTAGTTGGTGCCGATCACCTCGGTGCGCAGCCGCACCTGCCCCTCTCCCGGTTCGGGCACCTCGGCCTGCTCCAGCCGCAGCACCTCCGGCCCGCCGTACTCGTAGTACCGCACTCGCCGCATGGCACGTCCCCCTCGGTTTGTGTTGGCGTCACCAACGTTGGCAAGGCCAACATAGCACGGCGCGGTACCGTGACCACTGTGATCGGTGATGAGGTGTGCCAGCCCAACCGGCTGAGCGGCACAGTGGTGTGGCTGCTGGGCAGGGCCTCGCTGCGCGCACACCGCACCGTGCAGGAACGGCTGGCGGCGCACGGCATCCGCAAGTGGCACTACGGGGTGCTGGCCACGCTGTTCGAGTTCGGGCCGGGTACGCAGGCGCAGATCGGGCGGCGACTGGGCGTGGACCGCAGCGACATGGTCGCGATCCTCAACGACCTGGAGCGCGAGGGCTACGTGCACCGCGCGCCGGACCCGGCGGACCGGCGGCGCAACACGGTGACGCTGACCGAGCCGGGCCGCACCGCGCTGGCCGGGTTCGACCAGGTGGTCGCGGCCACCGACGACGAACTGCTCGGCCACCTGTCCGCGGCCGACCGCGCGGACCTGGAGCGGATCCTGCGCACGCTGGCCGGGGATCAGCCCTTGGGCACCGCGTCCAGCGCGGAGCGCGCGATCTGACGGGTCGCGGCGCGGCCGATGCCGGTCTGCCCAAGGAACCGGATGCCCTCCACCACCGCGAGCAGCAGCCTGGCCTGCTCGCGCGGATCGACCCCGGCCGCGATCTCCCCGCGATCCCGTGCCATCTCAAGGCATTGCGCCAGCACGTCCTCCAGCGCCGCGAAGGTGCTGCGGGAGCGGGCCAGCACCTCGGGATCGCGGCTGTTCAGCTCCGCGCTGGAATTGGCCAGCAGGCAGCCGCGCAGGCCCTGCTCGGTACTCGCGCCCTCGGCGATCGCCATGACGAACGCCTTCAGGCGCCGCCACGGCGATCCCGTGCCCTCCAGCAGCGTGGACCTGATCCCGCACAGGAGCCGCTCGCGGTAGTCGTCCAGCGCGCGCAGGAAGAGCTGGTGCTTGTCCCCGAACGCCCCGTAGAGGCTGCCCTTGCCCAGACCGGTGGCCGACATCAGGTCGTCCAGCGAGGTGGCCGCGTAGCCGTTGTCCCAGAACCGGTTGCAGGCCGCCGCGAGAACCTCCTCCTCGTCGAAACCGCGCGGTCTGGGCATGGCAGCAGTCTACTTCAGACGTTGCTGATCGAGCCGCCGTCGATCACGAACTCGCTGCCGGTGATCCAGCGGGCACGGTCGGAAGCCAGGTAGGCCACCAGGTCCGCGATCTCCTCCGGCCGCCCCGGCCTGCCAAGCGGGATGCCGCCGACCTCCGCCAGCAGCGCCGCGCGGGCCCCTTCGATGTCCAGCCCCCTGGCCTGCGCCATCTCACTGAGCAGCACCTGCACCGCCGGAGTCTCGATCATGCCTGGCGACACCCGGTTGACCCGGACGTTGTTGCCCGCCACCGCCTTGGACAGCGCCTTGCTGTACGAGGACAGCGCCGCCTTGGCCGCCGAGTAGTGCGGGATCGTCGTCTGCGGTTCGCGGGCCACGATGGAGCTGATGTGCACCACCACCCCCGAGCCCCGCTCGACCATCTGCGGGACCAGGGCGTTGTCCAGCCGCACCGCGCTGAGGTAGTTGGTCTGCAACGCCTCCAGCCAGTCCTTTTCGGACAGGGTGAGCGGGCCACCGGGGAAGAGCTGCGCACCACCGGCGTTGTTGACCAGCACGTCCACCCCGCCCAGTTGGTCGAGGGCCTGCTCGGCCAGCGCGCTCGCGCCCTGCGCCGTGCTCAGGTCGCCGCGCACGAACCGCACGCCCTCGGGCAGGTCGTCCACCGGGTTGCGCGCCGAGGTCAGCACGGTGGCCCCCTGCTCCACCAGCCTGCGCACGATGGCGGCACCGATCCCCTTGGTGCCGCCGGTGACCACGGCCCGCAGGCCGTCGAGTTCCTTCGTCGAGTTCTGAACCATGTAGTCCAGAATTGTCGTTATGGACCGCACGGTCAAGAACGCGTGAGTGGGCTCACAGGGCACCTGTCACTACGGCTGGCCCTACCTCCAGGACTACGGCCAAAGGCAGGGACCCGGGCCGTTCGCGCGGCTAGCGTGCTCGGTGTGACTCCCCGTAACGCGCTGGAATCGGTGGCCAGTCCCCGGTTCCTGCTCAGCTGGTGGCCCTGGCGCTCGGTCGGCTACCTGCTCAGCTCCCTGCCCGTGCTCGCGGTGCTGGCGATGCCGCTGGCCTGGCTCACCCTGCCATGGCTGGTGGCCGGCGGCCTGCTGGTCACCCGGCCGACCAGCGCGATCGTCGGGATCCTCGTGCTGGTGCTGCTCGGCGCGGTACTGGTGGGCGCGGGCGCACCGCTGGTGGCCATCCCGCTCGCGGTGGCCGAACGCTGGCGGCTGGGACTTGTCGACACCCGCCCGCTGTGGGAGGACCACCGGCTGCCACCGGGCCCGGGGCTGTGGAACTGGTTGCGCACCAGGTACGCCGAGACGGCCACCTGGCGCGAGGTGGGCTACGTGTTCCTGTTCGTGGTCTGGCAGGGGCTGTACCTCACGCTGTGCGGGCTCGGGCTGGTGATCGTGTTCCTGGTCGCCTCGCCGGCGATCCTGATGACCGGGGACGGCCCGGTGGCCATGGGCCCGTGGACGATCACCCAACCCGAGCAGGCCTGGTGGCTGCCGCTGGTCGGCCTGCTGCTGGCCCCGGTGCTGCTGTACCTGGTGGGGATCGCGGTCGGGGCGCACGCCGCCGCGGCGCGGGCACTGCTCGGCGGGAACCGGGCCCGCACCGAACTGGTGGAGGTGGCGCGGTCGCGGGCGCGGCTGGTCGACGCCTTCGAGGCCGAGCGCAGGCGCATCGAGCGGGACCTGCACGACGGGGCGCAGGAACGGCTGGTCAGCCTCACGTTGCGGCTCGGCCTTGCCAAGCTGGACCTGCCAGAGGACTCCCCGGCGCGGCAGAACGTGGCCGACGCGCACGACCAGGCCAAGCAGGTGATGGCCGAGCTGCGTGAACTGGTGCGCGGCCTCAACCCGAGGGTGCTTGCCGACCGCGGGCTGGGCGCCGCGCTGTCCGAACTCGGCGACCGGTCGGCGATCCCCGCCCAGGTGCGCACCGACCTGCCCGAGTGGCTGCCGCCACACGTGGAGTCCACCGCCTACTTCGTCGCGGCGGAGGCGCTGACCAACGTGGCCAAGCACAGCGGGGCGACTGCGGTGACGGTCAGCGCGTGGACGGGGGCGGGGCTGCTGGTGATCGAGGTCGGCGACAACGGGCGGGGCGGTGCGGACCCGGCGCGCGGCAGCGGTCTGACCGGGCTGGCCGACCGGGCGGCCACGCTCGACGGCAGGATGTTGTTGTCCAGTCCGGTCGGCGGACCGACCCTGCTGCGAGTGGAGTTGCCGTGCGGCGACAACCGATCCGAGTAGTGCTCGCCGAGGACGGCGTGCTGCTGCGCGAGGGACTGGCGGGCCTGTTGGGGCGCTTCGACTTCGAGGTGCTGGCCGCGGTGGGCGACGGGACGGCGCTGCGGCGGGCCGTGGCCGAGCACCGCCCCGAGCTGGTGATCACCGACATCAGGATGCCGCCCGGCCTGCGTGACGAGGGGCTGCGCGCGGCGGTGGAGCTGCGCCGGGCCGACCCGGATCTGGCGGTGGTGGCGCTGAGCCAGTACGTGGAGCGCAGCTACGCGGCCGAACTACTCGACTCCGGCGGCGGCAGACGGGTCGGCTACCTGCTCAAGGACCGGGTGGTCGACGTGGAGGAGTTCGTGACCGTGCTGCGCCAGGTGGTGGCGGGCGGCACGGTGGTGGACCCGCAGGTGGTCCGCCAGCTGCTCAACCGCCAGCGCGACCCGCTGACCAAACTTTCAGTCAGGGAGCGCGAGGTGCTGGCCCTGGTGGCGGAGGGTAGGTCGAACACCTCGATCGCCGCACACCTGGTGGTGACCGAGGCCGCGGTGACCAAGCACGTGGGCAACATCCTGGCCAAGCTGGACCTGCCGCCGCACGAGGACAGCAACCGCCGGGTGCTCGCCGTGCTGGCCTACCTGCGCTCCTCTTGAGCTCTGTACCTACTGGTATGTACAGTCAGCCCGTGGACACCAGGGACAAGCTGATCGAGAGCACCCGCGAGCTGCTGTGGGAGCGCGGGTACGTGGGCACCAGCCCGAAGGCGATCCAGGCGCTGTCCGGGGTCGGCCAGGGCAGCATGTACCACCACTTCAGCGGCAAGCCCGAGCTGGCGCTGGCCGCGCTGCGCCGCAGTGCCGAGTTGCTGCGCGCCGAGGCGGAGCGCTCGCTACTGGGTCCTGGGACCGCGGTGGAACGGGTCACCGGCTACCTGCGCCGCGAGCGGGAGGTGCTGCGCGGCTGCCGGATCGGCCGCATGGCCCAGGACCCCGAGGTGATCGCGGACCCCCAGCTGCGCGCCCCGCTGGCCGAGACCTTCGACTGGCTGCGCGAGACGATCACCACCGTGCTCGCCGAGGGCCGGTCCCGCGGCGAGGTCGCCCCCGACCTGGTGCCCGAGACGACCGCGGCCACGGTGCTCGCCGTGGTGCAGGGCGGCTACGTGCTCGCCCGCTCCGCGGACTCGGCGGAGCCGTTCCGCCAGGCCGTGGACGGGCTCATCGCCCTGATCTCCCGCTGACCGGAGGACTCGCCGTGCACGCCATGCAGTACGAGATCACCCTGCCCGCCGACTACGACATGGGCATCATCCGACGGCGCGTCGCCGACAAGGGGCCGCTGCTGGACAACTTCCCCGGCCTGGGGCTCAAGGCGTACTGCGTGCGCGAGCGCGACAGCTCACCGGTCAACCAGTACGCGCCGTTCTACCTGTGGCACAACACCTCCGGCATGAGCCGGTTCCTGGTGGGCGGCAGCGGTTTCCGCAGCATCATCGACTCGTTCGGGCGGCCCGTGGTGCGGCACTGGGTCGGCGCGGGCTTCCAGCGCGGACCGGCGTTCGGCGCGAAGGCGGTGGCCGCGAGCAAGCAGCTCACGGCGATTCCCGCCGAGGCCGATCCGGAGGCCGTCACCGAGCTGGCCTTGGCCGAACTCCGTGCGCGGACAAGTGATCCGGCCGTGCTGTGCGGGGCCGTCGCGATCGACCCGAGCTCCTGGGAACTGGTGCACTTCACGCTGTGCGCGGAGCCTGTCGAGGGCGGCTACCAGGTGCTGCACCTGTCCTGCCCCGAACTGGCCGAGCTCGCCGAGGGGCGGAGCTGGTGATCCGCACCGTGCTGGGCGACATCGCGCCCGAGGAGTTGGGCGTCTGCGACTCGCATGACCACTTGTTCTTCCGCAGCGAACTGTTGCCAGGCCAGGAACTGGACGACGTGGCAGCCGCCGAGGCCGAACTGCGGGCGTTCGGCGCCGCGGGCGGGCAGGCGCTGGTCCAGTGGACCCCGGCCGGTCTGGGGCGGCGCCGTGACGCGCTGGCGGAACTGTCCCGCGCGACGGGTGTGGCCGTGGTCGCCGCGACCGGGCTGCACCAGGCGGCGCACTACTCCCCCGACCGGCTCGGCGGGCTCGTCGACCGGCTGACTGAAATTTCAGTCGGCGACCTGACCAGCGGGATCCGCGCCGGAATGATCAAAGTCGCGGGCCAGTTCCACCACCTCGACGCGCATGCCGAGCGGGTCATGACCGCCGCCGCGCAGGCCCACCACGAGACCGGCGCCCCGATCGGCGTGCACCTGGAACTGGGGACCGCCCCGCTGGAGGTGCTGGACCTGTTGTGCGACAAGCACGGCGTGCCGCCGAACAGGGTGATCCTGGGCCACCTCAACCGGTTCCCGGAGCAGCGCGTGCACCGGGCCGCTGCCGAGGCGGGCGCGTTCCTCGCCTTCGACGGGCCCTCCCGCGCCAACCACGCCACCGACTGGCGACTGTTCGACGTGCTCACCGCGCTGGTCGAGTCCGGTCACGGCGGTCAGGTGCTGCTCGGCGGGGACACCACCACGGCCGCCGCGAGGGCATCCACCGGCGGTGGGCCCGGCATCCCGTACCTGCTGACCACCTTGCGCCCCAGGCTGTCCCGTGAACTGGGCGAGGAGGCGGTCACCAGCATGTTCGTGGCCAACCCGGCGCGCGCGTTCTCGGTACCTTGGCGGAGGTGAGGACACGACACCTGGACTGGCCTGGCTGCTACAACGCGCGTGACCTGGGCGGACTGCCCACCGCGGACGGCGGGCGGACCCGGCGTGGCGCGGTGGTCCGCTCGGACGCGCCGGACGAGGTGCCCACCGAGGTCGTGCGGGACTACGGCATCCGCACCGTGGTCGACCTGCGCGGGGACGAACTGCCGCCGCGCGAGGGGCTCACCACGCTCCAGTTCAGGCTGGACCGGACCGAGGACACGGAGTTCTGGGACCAGTACACCAACGGCCTGCACGCGACCCCGGTCTACTACGTGCCCTATCTGCGCAGGTACCCGCACCTGGTGGCTGAGGTGGTGACGGCGATCGCCCGCGCCGAGGGCGGGGTCCTGGTGCACTGCGGCTCGGGCCGTGACCGGGCGGGGCTGATCAGCTTGGTGCTGCTGGCATTCGTGGGCGTACCGGCGGAGGAGATCGCCGAGGACCACGCGCTGAGCACCGACCGGCTGCGACCGGCGTGGGCGGCGCTGGGCTACGCCGACCAGGGGCCGCTGATCGAGAAGCTGCTGACCGCGCAGGGCACCACCGCGCGCAAGGAGTTGCTGCAAACGGTGTCGTCGTTCCGCTTCGACGAGTACCTGCGCGAGGCAGGTGTCGGCGAGCAGGACCTGAGGGCGTTGCGCGAGCGGCTCACACAGCCGGGCGCTGCTCCCCGAAGCCCTCGATGAGATCGGTGCGGGCGCGGAACACCCGCGAGCGGATCGTGCCCACCGGGCAGCCGCACACCTCGGCGGCCTCCTGGTAGGACAGGCCGACCACCCTGGTCAGCACGAAGGCCTCGCGCCGATCGGGGTCCAGCGCCCGCACGGCCTGCCGCAGCGCGATCAGCCCCTCGTGCCCGGCCTGCGGCTGCGCCAGGTCCTGCCACTCCTGCACCGCGGAGATCCGCGGGGTGCGGCGGGCGGTGCGCACGTAGTCGGCGGCCACCCTGCGGGCTATCGCCAGCAGCCACATCCTGGCCGGTGACCTGCCCTCGAACCGGGGCAGCGCGGCGAACGCGCGCAGGTAGGTCTCCTGGGCCAGGTCATCGGCCTGGCCGGGGTCGGACAGGTAGCCGAGCAACCTGCGCAGCTGGTGCTGGGTAGCCCGGACAAACGCGGCCGCGGCCGCCCGGTCACCGTGCTGCGCGGCCACGGCCAATCGCGTGATCTCGGCGTCGTCTGTGCCCACGACCCCCGATACGCCTCCCGCGCGCGGGAGGTTCACGGGAACTACCTGGCGGGGTGGGACGACCTGCCCGCCATGGACTGTGGCATCGCGCGCGAAGCGCTCTCGGCGGTCATGGACGGGGAGGCGCCGGGCCCCGCCGGGCTGGACGCCCACCTGGCGGCCTGCCCGGCGTGCACGACCTGGCAGGCGCAGGCGAGCCGGATCGGCAGACTGGCCGCGATCTCCGCCGCCGAACCAGGCCCGGACCTGACCTCGTTGGTACTGGCCGGGGTCAGCCTGCCGCGACCGGCACGCGGCAGGTCGGCACTGCGCGTGGCACTGCTGGTGGTCGCCGTGGCCCAGGTGCTGGTCGGCGCGGTGGAACTGCTGGCGACCGGGCCCATGCCGATGATGAGCATGCAGGGTCACGTCCAGCACGAGACCTCGGCGTTCAACCTGGCGCTGGGTGTGGTGCTGCTCCGGGTGGCCGCCGACCCCGCGCGGGCGCGCGCCCAACTGCCCCTGCTGGCCAGCCTGGTCGGCGTGCTGGCGGCGATCTCCGCCGTGGACCTGGCGCACAGCAGCGTGGGCTGGCAGCGGCTGGCCACGCACGTCCCGGTGCTGCTCGGCCTGCTGCTGACGTTGGTGTTGAGCCGTACGGGAACCGATCGGCGCTCGGGGACGACCCGGCCTCGGGGGGCAGGCCAGACGTGGAGGTTGTTGATGGACTCCAGGACGCGCCGGACCACCGCGGTGGGCGCTCTCGTGCTCGGCGGGCTGCTGACCGGGGTGGGCAGTGCGGCGGCGCACGTCACCGCGCAGCCGTCCACGGCGGCCCAGGGCGGCTTCACCAAGATCGCGTTCCGGGTGCCCAACGAACAGGACAAGGCGGCCACGAACAGCGTGGAGGTGAGCCTGCCCGCCGACCACCCGATCGCCTCGGTGGCCACCCGCGCGCTGCCCGGCTGGACGGTGAAGGTGGACAAGTCCGCGCTGGCCAAGCCGGTGAAGACCGATGACGGTGAGGTCACCGAGGCCGTCTCGAAGATCACCTGGTCCGGGGGCAGGATCGGCCCGGGTTCCTTCGAGGACTTCGAGGTCTCGCTCGGCCCGCTGCCCACCGACACCAGCACCCTGGTGTTCAAGGCGATCCAGACCTACGACAACGGGGACGTGGTGCGCTGGATCGACACCGCCAAACCCGGTGGGGCCGAGCCCGAGCATCCCGCGCCCACGCTGGCGCTGACCCCGAAGGCCACCGCCGAGCCCGTGGCCACCAAGGCAAGCGTGGCCGACTCCACCAGCGACTCCACCGGCGTCCTGCTCGGCGGGATCGCGACCGTGCTCGCCGTGGTCGCGGCGGTGTTCTCGGTGCTGGCCTGGCGCCGCTCGCGCGAGTCGGCGTGAGGGCGGCGGCACTCGTCCTGCTGCTGGCCGTCGCCGGGCTGCTGCTGGGCAGCGGTTCGGCGGCGGCCCACGCCATGCTCGAATCCACCAATCCCGTGCAGGGCTCCGTGGTACAGGCCATGCCGAGCCGGATCGAGCTGACCTTCGGTGAGCCGGTGCAGGTCTCCGCCGACTCGGTCCGGGTCATCGCACCCGACGGGTCCACTGTGGACACAGGTGGGGCGGAACACCCCGAGGGGCACGGGGAGACCGTCGGCGTGCCGATGTCCGGTACGGCCGAGGGCACCTACACCGTGTCCTGGCACGTGGTCTCCGCCGACTCGCACCCCATCTCCGGGGCGTTCACCTTCTCCCTAGGGCACACCAGCACGCCCGCCGCCACGCCACCGGCCGCACAGCAGAGCGACTCGGCGGTGTCCCTGCTGTACGGCCTGACCCGCGCGCTGGGCTACGCCGCCTTCGCGCTGCTCGCGGGGTCGGCGGCCTTCGTGTACCTGTGCTGGCCACAGGGCGCGGTGCGGCGGACCGTGCGCAGGCTCATCGGCGGGGCGTGGCTGGGCCTGCTGCTCACCACGATCGCCAGTGCGCTGCTGCAAGGCCCCTACGGCGCGGGCCTCGGCCTGGACCACCTCTTCGACGGCGAGCTGTTCTCGTCCACAATGGACATTGAGTTGGGCGTCGGACTGGCCGTGCGGGTCTGCCTGCTGGCCCTGGCCGCGCCCTACCTGGGTGAGCTGCTGGCCACGGTGGACTGGACCCCGACGAGGCGGGCCCTGGTCGGGGCGGGCGGTGTGGTGCTGCTCAACGGCTTCGCCTGGACCTGGGCCGGGTCCGGGCACGCCACCGCCGGGCTGCAACCGGAGTTCGCCCTGCCGGTGGACCTGCTGCACCTGGACGCCATGGCGGTGTGGCTGGGCGGGCTGGCGGTGCTGGCCGTGGCGCTGTGGCGCGGCCGGGAGCTGCCGGAGTCCATGGCGGTGGCGGTGCTGCGGTTCTCGAAGATCGCCTTCGGCTGTGTGGTGGTGCTGGTGGCCACCGGCACGTACCAGAGCTGGCGCCAGCTCGGCTCGTGGCAGGGCTTCACCGATACCGGCTACGGCCGACTGCTGCTGGTGAAGGTCCTCGGCGTGGCCGCCGTGCTGGTCGCCGCCTGGTACTCGCGCCGCTGGGTGCGCGGCCAGGGCAGGATCCGGCTCCGGCGCTCGGTGTTGGCCGAGGCTCTCGGGGCCGTGCTGGTCATCGGCCTGACTGGATTTTTGGTCAGTGCCGAACCCGCCCGCACCGCCCTGGCCGACACGCCCAGGCGCCAGGCCACGCCCTCCGCGCAGACCGTGCCCTTCGACACCGGCGGCCCGCACGGCAGGGGCCAGCTGAGGATCAACGCCCTGCCGCTGCGGCTGGGCACCAACCTGGTGGACGTGCTGGTGGTCGACGAGACCGGCACGCCGACCGACGTGGCCGAGCTGACCGCGGCGCTGAGCCTGCCCGAGCGCGGCCTGGGGCCGCTCAAGATCGACATGGTGCACCAGGGTCGGGGCGGCTACCGGGCGGGCACCGCGGAGATCCCCCTGGCCGGGGACTGGCAGCTGGCGGTGACCGTGCGCACCAGCGATGTGGACCAGACCACAGTGACGGCCAGGCTGCTCGTCTCGGGAACCGGGGAGGGCGGCTGACCGACTCACTGGTGTGGTCGAACTAGCCATTGGCGGCATGACCTGCGCCGCCTGCGCGAACCGGGTGGAACGCAAGCTGAACAAGCTCGACGGCGTGCGAGCCAGCGTCAACTACGCCACCGAGAAGGCAACCGTGAGCACGACCGAGGACGTCACGGTGGCCGAACTCATCGCGCAGGTGGAGAACGCGGGCTACCGGGCGCACGTGGTCACGCCCGAGCGCGAGCCCGAGGCGGACCCGAGCCGTCCGCTGTGGCACCGGCTGGTGCTGGCGGTCCTGCTGTGCGCCCCGCTCGGCGACGTGTCGATCACGCTGGCGCTGGTGCCCTCGCTGCGCTTCACCGGGTGGCAGTGGGTCGTGCTGGCCATGGCGCTGCCCGTGGTGACCTGGGCCGCGTGGCCGCTGCACCGGGCCGCCGCGATCAACGCCCGGCACGGCAGCAGTTCGATGGACACCCTGGTCTCCGTGGGCATCATCGCCTCGACCTGCTGGTCGGTGTACGGCATGTTCTTCGAGGCCGACTCGGCACCGGCGAGCTCGCTGTGGGAGCTGGTGTCCCGGCCCGGTGGGGCGATCTACCTGGACGTGGCCGCGGGCGTCACCACGTTCGTGCTGGCCGGGCGGCTGTTCGAGGCGCGGGCCAAGCGCCTGGCCGGTGGCGCGCTGCGGGCACTGGCCGAGGTGGCGGCCCGCGAGGTGAGCGTGCTCGCCGAGGACGGCACCGAACGGCGTGTTCCGGTGGGCGCGTTGCGTGTGGGTGAGAAGTTCCTTGCCAGGCCTGGTGAAACCATCGCCGCTGACGGGGTGGTGGTCGACGGGGCGGCGGCCGTGGACGCCAGCACCATGACCGGTGAGTCGGTGCCGGTGGAGGTCACCGAGGGCGATCCGGTCATCGGCGGCACGGTGGCGATGGGCGGGCGGCTGGTGATCGCCGCGACGCACGTGGGCGAGGACACCCGGCTGGCCCAGCTCGTGCGGCTGGTGGAGCGGGCGCAGAGCGAGAAGGCCGGGGTGCAGCGGCTGGCCGACCGGATCTGCGGGGTCTTCGTGCCCGCCGTGTTCGGGCTGGCCGCGCTGACCCTGCTGGGCTGGCTGCTGCTGGACGGCTCGCCGGGCAGGGCGATCGCGGCGGCACTCGCGGTGCTGATCATCGCCTGCCCGTGCGCGCTCGGCCTGGCCACGCCCACGGCACTGATGGTGGCCACCGGGCGCGGGGCTTACCTGGGCGTGTTCATCAAGGGCCACCAGGCCCTGGAGTCCGCGCGGGCCATCGACACCGTGGTGCTGGACAAGACTGGCACGATCACCACCGGCCGGATGGCCGTCACCGAGGTACGCGCCGAGGACCGCGCCCTGGCGCTGCGACTGGCCGGTGCCGTGGAAGCCGCCTCCGAACACGCCGTCGCACTCGCGATCACCTCGCTGGCACGGGAAGAACTGGGCGAACTGCCCGCCGTCACGCAGTTCGAGAGCCTGCCAGGACTCGGCGCACAGGGCACTGTGGACGGTCACCGCGTTCGGGTCGGCTCACCGCGGATGTTCGGCCAGGACGGCGCTTCGGCTACCACCGCGTTGGTGTCCCGCGATGGTGTCCTCATTGGACGGTTTACCCTCGCCGACTCCGTCAAGCCCACCGCGGCCGAGGCCGTCGCGCGGCTGCACCGGATGGGCCTGCGCACCGTGCTGCTCACCGGGGACAACGAGACCACCGCGCGGGCGGTCGCCGAGCAGGTCGGCATCCCCGAGGTGATCGCCGGGGTGCTGCCCGAGGACAAGGCCGCCGCCGTGCGCGCGCTGCGGGCCGAGGGCAGGGCCGTGGCCATGGTCGGCGACGGGGTGAACGACGCGCCCGCG
Source organism: Kutzneria viridogrisea DSM 43870 (assembly GCF_000525635.1). Taxonomy (NCBI): domain Bacteria; kingdom Bacillati; phylum Actinomycetota; class Actinomycetes; order Pseudonocardiales; family Pseudonocardiaceae; genus Kutzneria; species Kutzneria viridogrisea. Next base: position 2,330,196 of record NZ_CP007155.1, on the reverse strand, counting down.
CTGGCCTGCGCCGACCTGGGCATGGCCGTGGTCACCGGCACCGACGTGGCCCTGGGCGCCGCCGACCTGATCCTCGTCCGCGAGGAACTGGACGTGGTCCCCCGCGCGATCGGCCTGGCGCGGGCCACGCTGCGCACCATCCGCGGCAACCTGGTCTGGGCCTTCGGCTACAACGTCGCCGCCCTGCCGCTGGCCGCGTTCGGCCTGCTCACCCCGCTGATCGCCGGGGCGACGATGGCGCTGTCCTCACTGTTCGTGGTCTCCAACAGCCTGCGCCTGCGCAGCTATCGGTGATTCGGCGCACAGGCCAGGGGCGGGGGGTGTTCGTCACCATGCCGGTGGTCCTCCACAGCTCGCTCACAGTCCGATGCCCACCACGCTAGGCGGCAGATCACGGAGCTGGCTTGACCTGCGCTGTACCCACGTGCTTTCTCAGCCGCAAGGCGCTGACCTGGTAAAATGCGACCTGCTCGGCTGCCTCGCTGGACCGTGACCGGCAGAATCGGCAGAATCGCCAGGCAGTTCGGCCAGTACGGAGAGGACAGCGCGTGGCACAGGCCTTCGGTGACGCGCTGCGCGCTGGTCGCAAACGCCTGGGCCTGAATCAACAGGAGTTGGCCGACCAGGCCGGGGTGAGCGTCCGGACCGTGCGAGACCTGGAGCACGGCCGCGTCCGCACGCCCCGTGCCGAGTCGGTGCGCAGGATCCGCTCAGTGCTCGACCTCGTGCCACCGCCGGAACGCGGGGTGCGGCTCGCGGCGCTCGGTCCTGTCGAGGCCACCCGCGACGGCAAGCCGGTCGACCTGGGCTCGCCGCAGGCCAGGTTGGTGCTGGCCCTGCTTGCCGTGAACGCGGGCCGGGCGGTGGCCGTCGAGGAGATCGTCGACCTGGTGTGGGGCGGGCGGCCACCGAGGACCTGCCGGTCGCTGGTGCAGACCTATGTCTCCCGGCTGCGCAAGCTGCTCGGCGCGGAGCACCGGATCGAGCGCATCGGTGACGGCTACCTGCTGCGCTCGCCCAGCGACCTGTTGGACGTCGCCCGGTTCACCGAGCTTGTCGACGGCACGCCCTCCCACGCGGCTCTGGGTGAGGCGCTGGACCTGTGGCGCGGCACGCTGGCGGCCGAGCTGCGGGCACATCCGGGCGCGGTGGCGTTGGCCCGCCGCCGAGTCTCCTGCGCACTGGCCTATTCGGAACTTGCTGTCCGGTTCGGCGGACACGACAGGGCCGTACCCCGCATGCAGGCCGTGGCGCACGCCGAGCCGCTGCACGAGGCCGTGCACGCCAGGCTCATGCTCGCGCTGGCCGCGTCGGGTCACCGTGCGGCGGCACTGCGGATCTTCGGCGAGCTGAGGTCACGGCTCGCGGCGGAACTGGGCATCTCGCCCGGTCCCGATCTGCGGAGTGCGCAACACCAAGTGCTGCAAGAGGTTCCGCTGAGCACAGCAGCGGTCCCCGGCCAACTGCCCTCGGACGTGTCCGGCTTCACCGGTCGCGCCGAGCAGCTCGGCCAGCTCGACGAGGTGCTCGCCGGTGGCACGATGGTGATCTCCGCGATCGGCGGCATCGGCGGCATCGGCAAGACCTGGCTCGCGCTGCACTGGGCTCACCGGCGCCGCGACTGGTTCCCGGACGGCCAGCTCTACGTCAACCTGCGGGGCTTCGACCCCACGGGGCCGCCGGTGGAGTCCTCGGCGGCTCTGGTCGGCTTCCTGGAGGCGCTGAGGGTCCCACCGAACGCGATCCCCGCCGACCTCGACGCGCAGGCAGCGCTGTTCCGCAACCTGGTGTCGCGGCGGCGGATGCTGGTCCTGCTGGACAACGCCCACGACCTGGCCCAGATCAGGCCACTGCTGCCCGGCGGTTCGCACTGCACCGTACTGATCACCAGCCGCAACCGGCTCGGCGGGCTGGTCGCCACGCACGGCGCCCACTTGATGTCACTGGATGCACTGCCCAGCAACGAGTCCAGGACACTGCTGGTGAGCCACCTCGCTCCGGGGCGAGTAGCGGCAGAACCGGACGGGGTGCGTGAACTGGTCGACCAGTGCGCGGGACTGCCGCTGGCACTGGGCATCATCGCCGCGCGAGCCGCTGCGCAGCCGACGTTCCCACTGGCGGTGCTCGCCGCTGAACTGCGAGAGACCTCCGCACGGCTGGACGCGTTGGACGCAGGTGACCTGAGCACGAACCTGCGTGCGGTCTTCGACTCCTCCTGCCAGGCGCTGACTGCCGAGGCAGCTCGAGTGTTCCGGCTGCTGGGGCTGGCCCCGGGCGCGGACATCGGCCTGGCCGCCGCGGCCAGCCTCACCGCACTGCCCGTCGCCCGGCTGCGCACGCTCCTGCGTGAACTCGGCAACGCCCACCTCGTGCAGGAGCACGTGCCGGGCCGCTACCGCATGCACGACCTCGTCAGATTGCACGCCGGCGAGCAGGTTCACCAGCACGAGAGCGAGCTGGTCCGACTCGAAGCTCAGCGGCGACTCGTCGACTTCTTCGTGCTCAGCGCGTACGCGGCCGAGCAGGTGCTCAGGCCGCACGAACCGATCATCCCGTTGCACCGACCCCGGTCAGGCTGCGTCCCGTTCTCACCCGTGGACGAGGAGCAGGCGCTCGCGTGGTTCACAGAGGAGGAGGAGTGCGTGATCGCCGCACAAACCCTTGCCGCGCAACGCAGTTGGCACACGCAGGTCTGGCAGGCCGCGGTAGCGCTGACCACCTTCCAGTGGCGTCAGGGGCACATCCACGACCACGTCGCCATCTGGCGCGCCGGGCTCACTGGCGCACAGCGACTCGGCTCCGCTGCCGCGCAGGGTTTCGCGCACCGGAGCCTGGGCTACGCCTGTACCCGGGCAGGTCTGCACTCCGAGGCCGTCGAGCACACCACTCGTGCCCTGACGATGGCGCGGCAGGACGGTGACCTCGCTGGTCAGGCGCATGCGGAACGCGCGCTCGCGGAGGCGTGGGAACAGAAAGGCGGCTACCAGCAGGCCCTCGACCATTCGTTGCGCGCACTGCACGTGTTCGAGCAACTGGACAACCAGGAATGGCGGGCCGACGCGTTGAACGCCGCAGGCTGGTGCCACAGCCGCACAGGACAGCACTCCGCGGGCCGCGACCTCTGCGAACGCGCGCTTGCCCTGTTCCGCGCCCACCGGGACCGGCCAGGCCAGGCCGTCACCCTGGACAGCCTCGGCCACATCGCCCACCACACCGGGCAGTACCTCGACGCGCTGCGCCACTACAACGACGCACTCGACTTGTACCTGGAGATCGGGCACAGCTACCAGGAGGCCAACACCTGGGCTCGCATCGGGGACACCCAGCACGAACTGGGCAACCGGGAGCAAGCCACCGAGGCCTGGCAGCGGGCCGTTGACCTCTACCTCGCCCAGCACCGGCTCGCCGAGGCCGAGCAGGTCCGCCGCCAACTGCCGTGAAGGTGGCTTTCACTGCACCCAACGCAGCGAAAGCCACCTTCACGTCGGCTCAGCCCGCCAGGTTGATCTCGGCGACGGAGGTCCACGGGTTGCCGTTGACCTCGGACAGGGCGCGCAGCCGCACGTAGCGGGCGGTGCGCGGGGTGAAGCAGGCGGACTGTTCGGCGGTGCTGTCGGTCCAGGTGCCGGTGGCGGCGGGGCTGCCCCAGTTGACGCCGTCGGCGCTGGTGTAGACCTCGTAGTTGGCGATCCTGCCGTTGGACTGGGTCTGTCGCGGCAGGTAGTACAGGCAGCTCACGGTGCGCGAGCCGCCCAGGTCGAGCTGGATCTCGTGCGGGGGCTGGGCGGTGGACTGGCTCCAGGCGGTGTGCCAGATGGTGGCGGGATCGCCGTCGAGCACGTTGGCGGCGGACCCGTTCTCGGCAGCGGTCTCCTGGCTGTCCACAGCGGACACCTTGAGCTGGGACTGCGGGATGCGGGTCGGCGCCGGACCGAGGTCGTCCACGGCCAGGTTGTCGATCACGAGGTCGTGCTGCTCGTTGCCGGTGCCCTCGGTCAGCTTGTCCACGCCGATCCACGAGTTGGCGGTGGCGTCGAAGGTGGTGCTGAACGTGGTGGGCTTGTGCGCCGCGGCGAAGTTGGTGCTCGCCCCGCCGCTGGTGACGAACGAGTACTCGTTGTCGCCGGTGGCCTCGTAGCTGAACGACACGCGGTAGCGGCGGCCCGGCTGGAAGCGCAGGGTCTGCGGCAGGGTCCGGTACACCGGGCCCTTGTTCTCCTCGTGCGACTTGAGCGAGGTGCCGCCCGCGATGACGTCGTCGATCAGCTTGCCGTTCCAGCCAGCCTGGGTGTACGGGGCGTTGATCGGGGCGAGGTGCGTGCGGGCGTCATCGGGGTTGCCGCCGTTTCCGGAGTACACGAACGGACCCCAGGTGTCGCCGGTCTCGTGCTCGAAATCGGTGTAGTAGTAGTGGCCGTTCTGCGGGGTGCGCTCGGTCCGGACGACCCGCACGTTGTCGAACGCGACGACGGGGTTGCCCGCTTCCGCCGACAGGGCAAGGGTAGCCGTGCCCTGACCGGGCGGAACATCGAAGAGGACCTTCATGGGCTGGGTCGTGGTGCCCTGGTAGTCGCTGGTGCCGTCGTAGTTGCGGTAGGTGGAGGAATCGGTCCACGTGGTGGCGCCGCCAGCGGTCAGGCTTGCCTTGCGGGTACCGGAGGCGACCTGAACGTCCACAGTGGCCGCATAAGTGGCGCCGCCGGTGAGACCGGTCAGGGTCTGCGAGACGGAAGCGGCCGGGCCGCCAGCGAGTTGCAGCTGCTTGTTACCGAGGGAAGTCGTTGCCACCGAGGCGTTTCCGGTGACCGTCCACTTGGACAGGTTGCCGGAGTTGAAGCCCGGGTCCTTCACCGGGGTGCCAGCACCGAAGTTCGGGTCAGCGACCGGACCGGGGTCGGTCGGGTAGACCACGTACGGGGTGTTGGCGGCGGCGTTGATCGTCACCTGGCGGTTGCTCACCGGCAGGTCGCTGACGAACTGCCGCCCGGTGTCGGTGAGCTTGTACAGCTTGACACTGGACTTGTTGCCCCACTTGGCGGGCAGAGTCCAGGTGGTCGAGCCGCCCGTGGGGTTCCAGTGGTAGAGCTTGGTTTCCGCCTGCTGGTCCCAGGGCAGCAGGTAGCTGCCCCCGTTGAGCACCAGGTGCCCGTCCTTGCTGATCTGCCTGGCCCCACTGGCCGTGGACACCGAGACGCTCTGGCCCAGCTGGATGTTGTTGGCGGTCCACTTCTGGATCGGGAAGCCCTGTAGGTACTTCGTGGGCAGGTCCACGGAGAACGTGATCTTGAGGAAGGCGTTGTAGTCGTTGAGGTTCTGCCAGCCCTCGTAGGCGGTGAGCTGGCCGCCGCCGAGCAGCGGGTCACCGGCGATCCAGTCGTCGGTCTGCTGGTTGCGGATGAACCGCACGACCTGGCTGTTGATGCCCTTGTAGTCGCTGCCGCCGTACTTGACGTCGTTGGCCCAGTGGCTCCACACCGAGGTGCCCTCGAACTTGTCCGGGAACTCGGTGGCCACCTGGAAGCCGAGCCCGTTCATCTCGCGGGCGAACTTGTTGCTGGTGTAGCCGTCCCCGTACCAGGTGTCCACGTACAGGAAGTCCAGGCCCGGTGCCTGCTGGCGCAGCTGCGCGAGCCGCTGCTGGCGTCGCCCGCTCTGGCCGTCGTAGCGGTAGTTGATGTGGTAACTCTGGTCCAGCCAGTCCCAGCCCAGGTCGCTGGTGACGCTGTTGGCCAGTGCGGGGTCGAAGGCCGGTGAGCTCGGGTACTCCTCGGTGTCCTGCAGGTGCACGCCGATCTGCGCGTTGTAGCGGTGCGCGGAGTCGATCAGCTTGTTCAGGTCGGCGACCCCGCCCTGCTTCTGGCCCACCCCGGCGTAGTCCGGGTGGCCGGAGTCGTGCCCCTCGTTGCCGTACCCCTTGAGCTCCACGAACTGGCCGAGGCCGTCGGTGTTCAGCGCCACCCGCTTGGTCTCGTCCAGGGTGCGGGAGAATGGGTTCCGGGCGGTGGAGGCGAAGTTCATCGGGATGCGCTGCACGGGCCGGCCCGCCACCTGCTGCCAACCCAGCGGGCTGCTCATGATGTCCCGGAAGGCGATCGCCCCGTCCTGCCAGTCCACAGCGGAGTCGCCGTTGCGATCACCCGTGATCACGATCTTGGCCTGGGGCAGTGGCTCGGTGTCGGAACGGGCCGCCCCACTGGACCGGTACAACCAGTCGCCGCTCCACAGCCCGAGCCGCTTGTAGCCGCCCTTGTCCACGGTCTGCTTGACGATCCGGCCGTTGTCCTTGGCGGTGGCGCCGGAAGGCTTGTCGTAGGTGGAGTTCGTCGCGATCGAGGCGGCGAGCTTGCCCGTGTTGATGATCCCGTACATGTAGCTGACCGGCGCGGCGTCGGCTGCCGTGCTCGTGGTCAACGCGCCGAAGGTATCGCCGGTACCGGTCGTCGCGTTGTAGTTGCGCGCACCGGCCATGGCGGCGCCGGGCTGGTTGCTGCGCACGGAGATCAGGTTGTGATTGGGGATGCTCAGCGAGTTGACCGGGTTCGCCGCGGTGTCGGCGATCCTGGTCACGGTCAGGTCGACCTCGTGGCCGCGGACCCGGATCGTGGCGCCCACCTCGACCCCGCCGTAGTCGGCGAAGGTCAGCGCGTAGTCCACGTGATCGGCGGACACCGTGCCGGAAACCCTTGGCGTGTAGGCCTTGCCGTTCAGTACGACCTGGGTCAGCACGTCCTCGTCACCGTAGATCACCGCCGAGCTGGCCCGGTCGGTGTAGCTGGCCACCCGGGGGAAGCCCTGGTCCAGGCTGACCGACAGCTCGGGGCTGGAGATCGTCACCAGCGAGCCGGCAGGGGTGGCCTGCGCTGGTGCCTGGACCACCGAGACGCTCGCGAGGGCGAGCAGCAGCGCGGTGGCCATGGCCCTTGTTCTACCGTTCATCGCGACTCCGCAGGGTTGGCGTCTGGACGGGATTCGCGCGCCCCAGGGCGGGACTCGCGCGCGTGTGGGCGGGACTCGCGCTTGAGACGGCGTGTCCCGCTCAGGGGAGCGCGAGTCCCGCTCTGGGTCAGGTCAGGATGATGCTGCGCGTGACCCCGCGGGGCCGGTCGGGGTTGACGCCCTGCGCGACGGCCACCCGCACGGCCACCCGCTGGGCGCGGATCAGGTCCACTATCGGGTCCACAGTGGACAGCACGAGGGTCGCACCGGTCGCCAGCACCTGGTCGGCCAGCCCCTCGGGTGCGGGCCCGAACACCCAGACGGCCGTGTCGTGGTCGGCGATGGACACCGGACCGTGCCGGTACTCCATGGCGGAGTAGGACTCCGTCCAGCCCCGTGAGGTCTCGCGGAACTTCAGCGCGGCCTCGTGCGCGATGCCGGTGCTCCAGCCGGTGCCGAGGAAGGTGATCTGCCTGGCCCGCAACACGCCCTCGGGCAGTTCCTCGGTCAGGGCCTGCTCGGCCAGCGCGGGCAGCCCCGACACGTCCTCGCCCAGCGCGGCGCGCAGCAGCACCAGTTGCGTGGTCGGGAACCGGGTCTGCACCACGGAGACCTCGTCGGCGAAGTCCAGCAGCAGCACGTGGTTCGCGGTCTGGTAGACCGGCGTGCCCGGGGTCGCGGTGATCACGGAGGTCACGGTGCCCGCGGGCACGCGAGCCAGCGCCTCCAGGACCTCGGTCGTCGTGCCGGAGCGGCACAGCGCCAGCACCCGGTCGTAGCGGCGCCGGACCCCGGGCAGCTCGGAGGCGGGCCACGCGTCGGTCTCACCCTGGCCCGCGGCCTCGCGCAGCGCGGCGTAGGACTGCGCCATGTAGTACGAGGTCCCACAGCCGATCACGGCGACCCGCTCGCCCCGCAGCGGCAGCGCCTCAGGTGCGGTGGCCGCGATATCCAGTGCCCTGCGCCAGCAGTCGGGCTGGCTGGCGATCTCCTCGTTGGTGTGGCTCATGGTTCACTCCCCAGTCATGCTGAAATCGTGGTGCGCGGGCAGCGGCAGGTCCGGGTTGATCAGCCGCCAGGTCTGGGCCAGCACGGTTGATCCCTCACGGATGTCGGCCAGCTCGAAGCCGTTGTCCAGCACTGATCGCGCGGCCTCGTGCTCGCCGAGCGCGTGCAGCACGCGGGCCTCGGCGAGCCTGATCCGGCCCACTCCTCGGATGTCCTCCGGCAGCAGCTCCAGCACCTGCGCGGCCTCCTGCGCCCGGTCGGCGGCCAACAGGGCTTGCAGGGCCTCGACCGCGAGTGCCGCCACACCGGGTGCGAGCCGGACGGCCTGCCGCAGCAGGTCTGCCGCGCGCTCGGGCTCGACCACCGCCAGGTTGCGCATCGCCCACGGGGAGGCGGCCAGCTCCAGGGAGCGGCGCCAGGACTGGGCGGCACCGCGCAGGTCTCCCGCGTGCCACCGGGCCACGCCCTGGTGGTAGGCCGCCGACCAGGACTGTCCCGCCTTGTCCAGCAGCGCGAGCCAGTGCGGGCCGACGAGGGTCGCGGCCGGCGGGTCGAGCGGATCCCCGACCGGCATGGCGCCGTCCAGCAGCGCGAGCCAGGGGTCCTGTTGCACACCAAGGGTGTCCACCGAGAACGGCGTGCCGGGCAGCTGTGACCGTCCACTGCGGACAAGCTCCAGCGCGCCCCAGCCCGAGCCCGTGCCGATCAGTCGCCGGGGCTCCGCGTCGGCCACGGTCCGCCACTGCGTGAGCCGGTCGTCCACAGTGGACTTCGGCAGCGCGCTGCCCAGCGCCGACTCGACAGCACCCCGGGCCACGGCCCAGTCGGCGCCGTGCACGGCAGCGGGGTCGGCCTGCACGGCGCCGTACGCCTCCAGCCAGTCCCACTCCGCCAGCGCGGGCATCCTGAGGTGTTCCAACTGGGTGCGCGCCAGCCCCGCCTGGATCTCCAGGTAGCCGTGACCGGAACCCTCGGGCGCCAGCCAGTCCTGCCAGCGACGCCCGCCGCGATTCTCCCCCCACACGAACAGCTTGCGCCCGCGCAGGCGGTCGGTGGAGGTCTGCACCAGGCCCGTGCCGGTCTCGTCCAGCGCCGCGATCCACGGGCGCTGCTCGGCCGGAATCTCGAAGAAGCAGTCGGCGGCGTCGGCGTGCCGCATGGAATAGGTGTTGTCGAACCCGTTGTGCACGGGCACCGGGATCAGGTCCAGCCGCTGGCCGTAGCCGAAGTGCCAGGCCTGCTCGGCGGGGGCGAGCACGCGGGTGCCCGGGCTCTGCTCGACGGCGATGTTGGACCACCAGTAGGCGGGCACCTCGTGCTGGTTCGGGTTGCGCACGCGGACCGCCACGAACAGGAAGGCCGAGTCCACGGGCAGCCAGAAGTCCAGCTGGTACACCAGGTTCCTGGTGCGCTCCCACTCCCAGAGCCGCAGCATCGGCGTGCCGTCGGGCGCGGTCAGCTCGGCGGCGTGCATCGGGTCGCAGGTCAGCGTGGTGTGCCCGGTACTGCCCAGGTTCCACTCCACGCCGCCGGCGAACCAGGCGTTGCGCAGCGCCAGGTTGGCCGGCTGCACCACCGGGTTGCGGAACAGCAGCTCCCTGCCAGTCTGCTTGTCCCACAAGGAGTGCAGCCGACCCCCCAGCTCGACCAGCACGGTCGCCCGTAGCTGGGAGTTCTCCAGCACCACGACCCGCGTCGGGGTGTCCGCCCGCTCTCGGCCGTAGCCGTCCTGCAAGCGGTACGGCAGCACGCTGCCCAACCGGCCGTAGCCGATGTTGTCGGCCAGCTCGGCTGGCAGCTCGTCGAGGTTGCGGACGTGGTGGGTCTCGTTGAGGTTGTGCAGTGGCGGCAACGGGTTCTCCGCGCCGACGGCCGCCACGGGCAGCACCAGCTCGGTCGCCGTCAGGGTGGTGGTCACTCGGCCACCCGCACGCCGGTCGCCGCGTCGAACACGTGCAGTGCGTCCTGCTGGGGCCGCAGCTGGATCAGGTCCCCGCGCTGGCGCTTGGACAGCCCTTGGGTGCGCACGGTGATCAGCTCCGGGTGGCCCTCGACCGTGCAGTACAGGTACTGGTCGCTGCCCAGTTCCTCCACGACGTCCACAGTGGCCGGTACCCCCTGGTCGGTGATCAGCCAGCCCTCGGGGCGCACACCGAGCACGGCCTCGCCGGTGGTCAGCGCCCGGCGCTGGGCCGGGGTGATGCCCACCTCGATGCCACCGAAGGACGCGCCCTCGGCGGTCATCTTGGCGGGCAGCAGGTTCATCGCGGGCGAGCCGATGAACCCGGCCACGAACACGTTGGCGGGCCTGGCGAACAGCCCGACCGGAGTGTCGCACTGCTGGAGCTGGCCGTCCTTGAGCACGGCGACCCGGTCCCCCATCGTCATCGCCTCGACCTGGTCGTGCGTGACGTAGATCGTGGTGACGCCCAGTTCCCGTTGCAGGGAGGCGATCTGGGTACGGGTCTGCACGCGCAGCTTGGCGTCCAGATTGGACAGTGGTTCGTCCATGCAGAACACCTGCGGGCGCCGCACGATGGCCCGGCCCATGGCCACCCGCTGGCGCTGGCCACCGGAGAGCTTGGCGGGCTTGCGGTCCAGGTACTTCTCCAGGTCCAGCAGCTTGGCCGCGGCCAGCACCCGCTCGGTGCGCTCGGCCTTGGGCATCTTCTGGATCTTCAGGTGGAAGCCGATGTTCTCGGCCACCGTCATGTGCGGGTAGAGAGCGTAGTTCTGGAACACCATGGCGATGTCCCGGTCCTTGGGCGGCAGGTTCGTCGCGTCCCGGTCCCCGATCCACAACTGGCCCTCGTCCACCCCCTCCAGCCCGGCCAGCATGCGCAGGGTGGTGGACTTGCCGCAGCCGGAGGGGCCGACCAGTACGAGGAACTCCCCGTCGGCCACCTCCAGGTCCAGCCGGTCCACCGCGGGCCGGTCCACCCCGGCGTAGTAGCGGGTGGTCCCCTTGAACGACACGGTTGCCATGACTTCTCCTACTTCCCCGCGCCGAGGGTGAGGCCGGTGATGATCCGGCGGGCCAGCACGATGTAGAGCACGAGCATCGGCAGCACCACGATGGCGACCCCGGCGATCAGGCCGCCGTACTCCGACTGGTAGCTGGCCGCGCCGTAGAAGGTGAACAGCGCGCGGGCCAGGGTGAACTGGGCGTTGTCCTGGAGGAACACGATGGACAGCAGGGTCTCGTTCCACAGCCCGATCGCGTTGAGGATCAGCCCGGTGATCAGGCCGCCCCGCGCCAGCGGCAGCATGATCGAGAAGAAGGTGCGCACCGGGGAGGCCCCGTCGATGGCGGCGGCCTCCTCCAGCTCGTCGGGCAGCGAGCGGAAGAACCCGGTGAGCAGGAAGACGGTGAACGGGATGGACAGGGCCACGTAGACCAGGAACAGGCCGAACAGCGAGTTGGTCAGGTGGATCTTGGCCAGGCCGACGAACAGCGGGATCACCACGGTCTGGAACGGCACGCCCATGCCGATGGCGATCACGTTGGTCAACCCGTTGGCCCCGCGCACACCGAGCCTGGTCAACGCGTAGGCGGCGGGCGCGGAGATCAGCACGATGGCCACGGCACAGGCCGCGACGAGCAGCACCGTGACGAGGAAGGCGTGCCCGAAACCGGCCTGCTCCCAGGCGTAGGCGAAGTTGCGGAACGGCTTGCCCAGCGCGAACCAGTGCTTGGGCAGGCCGAACGGGTCGGTGAAGATCTCGACCGGGGTCTTGAACGAGGCCGCGACCAACCAGTACAGCACCAGCAGGTTGAAGGCGGTGAACAGTCCGACGACGGTCAGGCCGACCGCGCGCAGCGGGCTGAACCGCTTGGACCCCGGCGCGGGCTTGGGCCGCCTCGGCGGGCGGCGAAGCTCCACAGTGGACATCTCTTCCCCTCAGAACTGGATCGCGTCGCGGCGCATCAGCCTGCGCAGCAGCACCACGAGCACGGACACCAGCGCGATCATCACCACGGCGCAGGCACAGGCCGTGCCGTACTCGGGGGTGCCCTGGGTGCCGAAGGACCGGTCGAACACGTAGATGCCCAGGGTCCAGGCGCGGATCGGCGGGGAGTAGGTGCCGGGACCGGCCAGCACGAACACCAACTCGAAGATCTTGATGGCGTTGATGGTCCAGAGCACCCCGGCCACCCCGACCACGTCCCAGGTCAGCGGCAGGGTGACGTGCCGGAACTTCTGCCAGGGCGAGGCACCGGCCAGGTCGGAGTCCTCGTACAGGTAGGGCGGGATGCGGTCCACGGCGGCCATCAGGATGGTGATGTAGAAACCCGCGCTGGCCCACATGATCGAGCCGGTGACGGCCCAGGTGACGTTCTCCGGCTGGAGGAACTTCACCGCGCCCAGGCCCAGGTGCTCCAGCAGGAAGTTGGCCATGCCCTGCTTGCCGGGCTGGAACTTGAACACGAAGCCCAGGAACATGCCCAGTGCCACCGGGGCCACGATGTTCGGGAAGAACAGGATGGCCCGCACCAGCTTGCCGCCGCGCATGTCGCGCAGCACGGTGGTGAACAGGAACGCCAACACGAAGGTGCCGATGCCGCCGATCACCACGTACACCAGGGTGTTCACGAATGAGTCCTGAAAGGACTCACTGGCGAACATCTGCGCGTACTGGTCGATGCCGGTGAAGGTGGGCGTGTCGCCGGCCCCGGCCCAGTGGGTGAAGCTGAGTACCGCCGTGGCCACCGTGGGCAGCACCAGGAACGCGACGTACAAGGCCAGTGCTGGCAACAGGAACGGCCAGAACAGCCGCTTCTTGCCGACGAGGTGTTCGGCCGTGGTACCGCTGACGCGTGCGGGGGCACGCGTCAGCGGCGGGGTCAGCTGGGCAACCATCAGGTCTGCGACTTCCAGTAGTCGGCGGTCTTCGCGGCGAGCTGGTCCACGAACTGCTCGGCGCTGAGCTTGCCCTTGAGCAGATCGTTGTCGACCGGGTAGAACACGCTGTCGACGAACTTGCCACCGAAGGCCCCGTCCAGGCCGTCCATGAAGATGTTGTGCTCCTTGGCGGTGTTGTCCAGCGCCGCCTTGACCTCCTTGAGGTCGGCGGGCACGTCCAGGTCCGGCCGGGAGCTGATGTTGTCGGCCACCGCCGGGATTCCCTTGAGAATGGCCGAGTTCAGGAAGTACGCCATGAACGCCTTGGCGGTCTCGGGGTGCTTTGCCTTGGCGGTCAACGAGAAGCCGATGGGCAGCTGCTCCACGACGTCGTGCGTGGCGCCCGCGGGCATCGGGAACTGGAACGAGCCGTAGTCGATCTTCTTGCCCCCGCCCTGCTTGGCCAGGTACTCGCGGGTCTCGCTGGGCGCCCAGCTGCCCACGAACAGGTAGCTGGCCTCACCGTCGGCCCAGCGCTGCTGGATCTGCGGGAACTTCGAGGCATCCCAGCCGTCCACGAAGTAGTGGCCCTTGGCCAGCTTCTCCACGATCTGCGCCGCCTTGAGGAAGCCCGGGTCGCTCTTCCAGCTCTGGCCCGACTTGTCCGAGGCCGCCTTGATCAGCCCGCCCGGTCCGACGAAGCGCTGCGCGAGCTGGGTGAAGTAGTAGGCGTTGTAGAAGTTGATGTCCCCGTCCTGGCTGACCGCGGCCTTGCCCGCCGACTTCGCCTTGTCGAACAGGGCGAACAGCTCGTCGGTGGTCTTCGGGGCGGTGAAGCCGGGGACCTGCGACTTGTCGTACCACCAGGCGTTGCCGATGAGCTCGTACGGGATCTGCACGAGGTGACCGGCCGCGTCCTTGTTCTGCGGGGTGTCGTAGAAGGTCGCGGGCACGACGTCCTTGACGGTCTTGTCGCCCTCCCCGACCTTCATGCCCAGCACCTCGTCCACGCCCTGCGTGCCACCCGGGGTGACCACGGCCGCCTTGACCTGACTGACGTCCTGGTCGAACAGGTCCGGCACGGTGTCGGTGTTCAGCGCGGGCGCGAGGTTCTGCGTGAGGAACTTGCGGCCCAGCCACTGCACGTCGACCTTGACCCCGGTCTGCTTGCCGAAGCAGTCGATGGCGTGCTTGAGGACCTTGCCCTGCGGCTCGTCGGCCGTCCACATGGACCAGTAGGTCAACTGCTTGTCGGTGGGCTGCACCGCGGACTGCGGGCAGGCCGAGGCGAGGTACTGGTCGGCGCCGGGCAGCGCCGTGTCCCCGGCGTCCGCGCCGCCGCTCGCACCACCGCAGGCCGACAGCACCAACGTGAGCGTCGCACCGCAGGCCACCGCGGCCACGGTTCGAGCAGGGAAAGGTCTCATGGGCACCACCTGAGCGCTTGATGCGTGTTTCTGCGCAGTTTTATGTGTCTTCACGCACATGTCAACACGCTTCGTGCAGTAACATCCAGTTCGTGATCCTGACCGTCACGCTCAACACCGCCCTCGACGTGACCTACGAGGTGGACGGCCTGCGCCCGCACTGTTCGCACCGGGTGCGCACCGTGCGCGGTCGCGCCGGGGGCAAGGGCGTCAACGTGGCCAGGGTGCTCACCGCGCTGGGGCACAGCACCCAGGTCACCGGCCTCGTGGGCGGCCCGACCGGCGAACTGGTCCGCGCCGACCTCGCCGCCTCGGGGCTGGCCGACCGGCTGCACCAGGTCGCCGGGGACACCCGCCGCACGGTCACCGTGGTCGCGGGCGACGTCGGCGACGCCACCGTGTTCAACGAGCCGGGGCCGCGGGTGGGCGAGCGGGAGTGGGCGGAGTTCCTCGCGCACTACCGGGAGTCCGTGCGCGGGGCGCAAGCCGTTGTGCTGTCCGGTTCCGTGCCGCCCGGGGTGCCGGTCACCTGCTACCACGACCTGATCCGCGTCGCCGCCGCACGCGGGGTGCCCACCGTGCTCGACACCTCCGGCGCGCCGCTGCTCGCGGCGTTGCCCGCGCACCCCGACCTGGTCAAGCCCAACGCCGCGGAACTGAGCGAGGTCACCCGCGTGGCGAACACCGGGCAGGCCGCCGAGCGGCTGCGCGAGGCCGGGGCCGGGGCCGTGGTCGCCTCGCTCGGCCCGGACGGACTGCTGGCCGTGACCGGACAGGGCCGGTGGCGGGCCGTTCCCGGCGAACACCTGCTCGGCAACCCCACCGGTGCGGGCGACGCCTGCGTGGCCGCACTGGCCGCGGCCCTCGCCCAGGCGCACGACGTGTCCAGTGTGGACTGGCCGCGCGCGCTCACCGAGGCAGTGGCCGTCTCCGCCGCGGCCGTGGCCGCACCGCTGGCTGGGGAGTACGACGACTCGGTGCGCGAGCGGCTGCTGGCGACGGTGCACGTCGACGGCACGTCCCTGTCATGAAAGTGCCGTTCGGGACACTAGATGTCTCGAACGGCACTTTCATGACAGGGCTTGAGGCGCCGGGCTGTGGCAGGCTGGGGACGTGGCCCTGGTGTTGCGAGTGATCTCGCCGAGTGCGCTGCTCGAGCTGGCGAAGTCGACCGTGCAGACGGCGGTGGACACAGCGGTGGTCCTGGTCTCGGTACCGGCCCGCCTGCTGGGGGTGCTGGGCGGGGCGGAGGCCCTGGTGGAGCGGATCGGCGCCACGATCGACCGGGTGGACGACCTGCTGGCCCGCACGGAACGGGTGGTCGGGGCGGCTGAGGCCGCCGTGACCGAGGTGCAGGCGATCAGCAGGGCGGCGGCGGGCGTGATCGCGGAGACGGTCGCGGTGTGCAACCAGGCGGCGGCCGTGGTGGCGGCGGCCGGGCACACCTCGGACCGGGCGGGCGCGCTGGTGCGGACCTGGGAGCCGATCACGTCCGAGGCCGCGCCGCTGGCGGACCGGTTCGTGCGGGAGCTGTCCGCGGACGAGGTGGACGCGGCGATCCGACTGGTCGACGAGCTGCCCGCGCTGACCGAGCACATGACGGCCAACGTGCTGCCGATCCTGGCCACGCTGGACCGGGTCGGCCCGGACGTGCACGAGCTGCTCAATGTCACCAAGGACCTGCGCCAGGCCATCAACGGCATACCCGGCTTCGCCTTCTTCAAGCGCCGCGGCGAACACCGCGAGCAGCAGCACGAGGGCTGAGCCACGTGGCGGGCAGCAGTTCCCGCAAAAGGCTCCTCAGCTTGCCCCGAATGTCGTAGCGCAGTCCAGCGACCATGGCGGCGCGGTCGGTGGTGCGGATCGCCGCGTGCACGCGGTTCCAGTGCGGGGTAGTCGTCCACAGTGGAGGGTCACCGAACTCGGCGAACGGCGCGTCGGCCTGCGCCCGGTCCTGTGCAGCGGTAGCGGGCCGAACAGGTCGACCGGGTGGCGCACCACGGCCTCACGGACCTGATGGCCAGGCCGTTCTCCCTGCGCGCCAGTCCCGGGGCTCCAACTCGGTACCGGCCGCGACCAGGTCGGCGCGGGCCGCGTCGAACGCCCCGCGCAGCACCAGGTGCCGCTGCACCGCGATCAGCCGCTGGCCTGCGCTCCCAGGGCCCATCGCCAGCACGGCGGTGCGGGCGATGGGCAGCAGCGTGCCGTCCAGGTGCTCCAGGTCAGCGCGGAAGCCCTCGACCACTGCCCTGGGCACGTCCCCGGCCCGGACGGCCGGTCTGCTCGGCGGCCAGCTCCGCCAGTTGCGCGCGGTCCAGCGAGGCCAGGGGCCCGGCCAGTTCGCACAGCCCGCGCAGGTGCGCGTCGTCCACGATCATGGCGCCGGGACCGGCAGGTGCGCGGCTGTGGGCCACCAGCACACCCGCCGCGCGGTACTCGGCGCCCTGCGTTCAGGGCGCCGCGGGGTCGATGCCGGTCAACGAGGGTTGGCAGCGATCACGGGCCACCCGCGCCCGGCGCTGTGGAGGACACCGACGGCGGTGCGGGCGGCGGGGTCGGGTTCAGGTACTGCTGCACCAGCCAGGCGCTGACGGCCACCAGCGCGGCGGTCACCAGGCCGATCGCGGCCCCGCGCTTGGTCATCGGGCGGCGGCGCACCGAGCCGCGCTGGGGCGCCTTGACCTCGGCCGGCGGGCGCTGCGGGGGCACGTCGATCGCCGGGCGGCTGTCCGGGTCGACGGTGGGGAACAGGATCACGGTCTCCTCAGAGGGGTCGGCCATGATCACAGTCTCGGCGATGCTCGATCCTGCCCGTTCGCGGGGCGGGGCCAAGGCGGCGATCGTGGCGGCGCCCACGGCGGTGATGGTCTCCGGTGCGCGGTCCACCAGCACCGGGACCCGCAGCCGCTCACCGAGCAGCGTGCGCACCAGCGGGATGCGCGCCGAACCGCCGACCAGCACGACCGCGGTCAGCTCCTCGGGCGAGGTGCGGGCGGCGGCCAGGGCGCGTTCGGCCAGTTCAACGCCCCGGTCCACGGTGGGCCGGATCGCGGCCTCGAAGTCGGCCCCGCTCACCGCCACGCCGGGATCGCGGCCCTCGGACAGGGCGTGCTTGGCGGCCACCGCAGCCACCCGCAGCTGGTCGAGTTGCTCACCGGACTCCCCGGCGAGAGCAGTGCTCTCGTCTGAGAGCAGGCCGATTACCGCCTCGTCCAGGGCTGAGCCCGCCAGGGCCTCGGAGCGGATCGGACGGCCCAGCACCTCGAACCGGGCACCGCCGGTGCCGCGCAGCACGGTGGCGGTCAGCTTGCCGCCGCCGATGTCGTGCACGAGCAGCCGGGCCGCCGAGTCCAGCCGGTGCCAGGTCGCCGTGCCCGCCACAGCAGCCAGCGGTTCGGGCACCAGCACGGGCGCGAGCAGTCCGAGTTCGCGCAGCGCCCGGTGCACCAGATCAATTCGATAAGGTCCCCACTGGATCGGGTGAGTGACTGCCACCCGTTCGGGCAAACCTTGTTCACTCTCTGCAACTTTCTGGACGGTCCGAAGCACAAGGTGTGCCACCGCCTCCTGCCCGGGCAGCGCCGCATCGCCCGCGGCGAACAGCCCACGATCCCCCGCGATGCCCAGTCCCAAGGGCTTGGCTGGCGACCAAACAACCCCATCGCGCCTGGTGAGGGCCACAGCGGTGGCACTGGCACCGATGTCGATCCCCAACGCGTAAGACCCGGCCGAACGCGACATGTCTGCAAGCTAACCCATTCGTGCAGCCCTGTCCCCAGGTGGGTCAGGCTCCGCTTTACTCGCAGCAACGACTACTTGATCAAGTCGCTGCGTCACGAGGTGCCGCCACCGAGCAGCTCCAGCTGACCGGCGCCGTGCGCGAGGACCCGCCCACGGCGGTGCCCCGGCAGATGCGGCACGGCCAGGACACCCGGCGTAAACGGACTGCGGTCCACACAGACCGCGAGCACCCTGGTCGACCGCCGACGCCGTGCTGTACCTGATCGGTCAGATCAACGAGCAGGACCCGCGGCTGCTGTGGCCCCCGCTCGGGGCTGCTGGCGGTTCAACCGCGCGGTTGAGGGTTTGCCGCCGACGGCCCTGCTCAGGTGAGCAGGAGTTTCCGGGCTTGGTTCAATGAAAGCCTTGTTTACATGAGCTTTTCTGACACGAGGACGCGCGGGGCCTTGGTCGTGATGGCGGGCGGGGTGCTCGTCGGCGCGGTCAACATCTACCTGGCGTCGAGCATGCTGCCGACCGCCGTGGCCGAGATCGGCGGTGCGGACTTCTACGCGTGGAGCATGACGGTCTACCTCGTCGCCATGGTGGTCGCGACGATGCTCGTCGGCCAGGCCCTGTCCCGGTTCGGCAACCTCGGCGCCTACCTGCTCGGCTTCGCGGCGTTCGCGGTGGGGTCGCTGGCCTGCGCGGCGAGCCCGGCGATGCCGGTGCTGCTGCTCGGGCGCTGCGTCCAGGGTCTCGGTGCGGGTTTGTTGTCCGGCTTGGGTTTCGCCGTTGTCCACACTGCACTGCCGCAGCGGCTGTGGGCCCGGGGCAACGCGCTGATCTCCGCGATGTACGGGGTCGGCAACTTCCTCGGGCCCGCACTGGGCGGCCTGTTCGCCCAGTTCGGGTCCTGGCGCCTGGCGTTCGTGGTGATGGCCGTGGCCGCGGCGGTGTGCGGTGCGGCCGTTCCCCGCGTGCTGCCGCGCACCGAGCGGACCCGGACGCAGGCACCGATCCCCGCCGTGTCGCTCACGCTGGCCGTCGCCGCAACGGCAGCCGTCAGCGTGGCGGGAGTTCTTCCTGGTACGGCAACAAAAGCAGTCAGCATCGCGGCGGCCTTGCTGCTGGTACTCGGATTCCTCGCCCAGGAGCGGCGCAGCGGGGTGCGGGTCTTCCCCACCGCGACGTACCAGGCGGGGTCCCCGCTGAAGTGGATCTACCTGACGATCGGGCTGCTGGCCTTCGGTGTGGCGGTCGAGTCCTTCGTGCCGCTGTTCGGCCAACGGCTCGGCGGCCTGCCCCCACTCGCGGCGGGCTTCTTCGGCGCGGCGGTCTCACTGGGCTGGTCGGCGACCCAGGTGCTCAGCTCCACCGCGGTGCAGGCGCGGACCATGCGTCGGCTGCGCGCCGCGGGGCCGGTGTTGCTCGCGCTCGGATTCCTCCTCCAGGGCTTGGTTCAACGCGAGAACGCACCGATCTGGCTGGTGCTGCTCTGGGTTCCGGTGCTGCTCCTGGCCGGGTCGGGCATCGGTGTCGCCTACCCGCACCTGTCCGTGGCCGCGATGGCGGAGGGCGAGCAGGCCGCCGCCGGGATCGCGACCGTCACGACGACCTCGACCGCGTTCGGCACGGCCGTCGCCGGTGTCCTGGTCAACCTGGGCGGGGACTCGGTGCTCGACTCGGCGCGCTGGCTGCTGTTCGGGTTCGCGGTCATCACCGCCACCGGGGTGCTCGTCCAACGCCGGGTGTGAGCCCCTTGTCGGAGGTCGTTCGCGTCCGTACGATCGGCGAGGTCGTGTGGACCCGAACGACGGGAGCACCACCGTGGCAACTAGTCCCACCACCGCGCGGACCTCCGGTCTGGGCGTAGCGCACGTCGTCTTCTTCGTCATCGCCGCCTCCGCACCGCTGACCGTGGCTGCTGGCGGCATCCCGCAGACCTTCGGCGTCACGGCCACACTGGGCGTGCCACTGCTGTTCCTGGTGCTGGCAAGCCTGTTGGCCGTGTTCAGCGCGGGCTACGCGGCGATGAGCAGACGGATCGTCGGCGCGGGCGCCTTCTACTCCTACGTCTGCCACGGACTTGGCCGCACTGCCGGAGTGGGCGCCGCGTTCGTCGCACTGCTGTCCTACAACACAATGCAGATCGGCATCTACGGCCTGTTCGGCTTCACCACCGCGGACCTGCTGGAGCGCAAGCTGGGGCTGGCAGTGCCGTGGTGGGCGCTGGTGCTGGGCTGCGTGCTGCTGGTGGGCGTGCTGGGTTACCTGCGGGTCGACCTCAACGCGAAGGTGCTGGCCGTGTTGCTGGCGCTGGAGTCGGCGACGGTGCTGGTGTTCGACCTGAGCCAGTTCGCGGCGGCCCCACAACCGGTGTCGCTGGCGCCGTTCAGCTGGAGCGCGCTGACCGGGGGCTCGCTCGGCGCCGCGGCCTGCTTCACGATGGGCGCCTTCACCGGGTTCGAGTCGGCCGCGATCTACGGCGAGGAGTGCCGCGACCCGCGCCGCACCGTGGCCCGTGCGACCTACGCGGCGGTGGGCCTGATCGGGGTGTTCTACTGCCTCACGGCCTGGGCGATGATCTCGGGTACGGGCATGGGCGCGATCGTGGACCGGGCTCGCGCGGAGGGCCCCTCGCTGGTGTTCACCCTCGCCGAGCACACCCTGGGCGGGCCGTTCGCCGACCTCGCGCAGGTCTTCCTGGTGACCAGCCTGTTCGCCGCCCTGCTGTCGTTCCACAACGCGGTGGCGCGCTACTTCTTCGCGCTGGGCAGGGAAGGCGTGCTGCCGGTGGCACTGGGCCGGACCCACACCAGGCACGGGTCCCCGCACGTGGGCTCGCTGACCCAGACCGCGCTCGCGGCGGTCGTCGTGCTGGTGTTCGCCTTGCTGGGCAAGGACCCGGTGGCCACCCTGTTCACCTGGTTCACCAACATCGGCGCGCTGGGCGTGCTTCTGCTGCTCGCGGTGACCTCGGTCGCGGTGCTCGCGTTCTTCAGACGGGGCGGTGCCGACGGGGAGAGCCGTTGGCACCGGGCGGTCGCCCCCGCGATCTCGGCCGTGGCACTGGCCGCGGTGTTCGTCACGGCAGTGGTCAACTTCGACGCGCTGCTCGGCTCCGACAGCACCTCGGCGCTGCGCTGGGTCCTGCCCGCACTGGTGGGGCTGGCGGCGGTCGGCGGGGTCGGGTACGGCTGGTACCTGAGGCTGCGGCGCCCGGCGGTGCACGACCGGATCGGCAGGGGATGACGCGTGGAGCTGGCGGAGATCGACCTGACGGACCTGGACCGGTTCACCGACGGGGACACGCCGTGGCGCATGTTCGAGGTGCTGCGCGGGCAGGCACCCGTGCACTGGCAACCCGAACCCGCGCCGAACAGCGGGTTCTGGGCGGTGACCCGGCACGAGGACATCCTCACCGTGGAGCGGGACCCCGAGACCTACACCTCGGAGCAGTTCGTCAACCTGGAGGAGGTCGACCAGGAGCAGATCGCGCGGCGCAGGTCCATGCTGGAGACCGACGGCTCCGACCACACCGCGCTGCGCAAGATGCTGATGCGCGAGTTCACGCCGAAAGCCGTCGCCGCGTACGAGAGCTTCCTGCGCGGGCTGACCACGCGCACCCTGGACGCCGCCCTGCCACTGGGCACGTTCGACTTCGTCCGCGAGATCGCCGCCGACTTCCCGATCTCGGTGCTGACCCGCATGCTGGGCGTGCCCGCCGAGGACAGTCCCCAGCTGATCGACTGGGGCAACCGGATCATCACCAGCGAGGGCAGCGACGAGCGGCACCGGGACCTGCCCTTCCGCAGCCCGGCCGCACTGGAGGTCTTCGACTACGGCAGGCGGCTGGCCGCGCTGCGCCGTGGCGGCACCGGCACCGACCTGGTCAGCAAGCTGGCCAACGCCGGGCTGTCCCCCACCGAGTTCGACACGAACTTCCTGCTGCTCGTGGTCGCGGGCAACGAGACCACCCGGCACGCCATCTCCCACGCCCTGCTCGCGCTGATCCACAACCCCGAGCAGTTCCGGCTGCTGCGCGAGGACCCGTCCCTGCTGCCGGGCGCGGTCGAGGAGTTCCTGCGCTGGTCCTCACCGATCTACCACTTCCGCCGCACGGCGACACGCGAGGTCGAACTGGGCGGTCAGCGGATCCGCGCCGGGGACAAGGTGGTGCTCTGGTTCGCCTCCGGCAACCGCGACGAGTCGGTGTTCGAGGACGCGGCCGCGTTCGACGTGACCCGGACCCCGAACAACCACGTCACCTTCGGCCGCGGCGGCCCGCACTTCTGCCTTGGCTACGCCCTGGCCCGCCTGGAACTGCGCGTGCTGTTCGAGGAGCTGCTGAGTCGTGTGCGAGCAGTGGAACTGGTGGGTGGGGTGCAGCGGGTGAGGTCCAACTTCGTGAACGGGATCAGGGAAATGCGGGTGAGGGTTCGGGGGGTGTGAGGGGGTGAGGAGGGACGGGGTGCTGCGGGGTGACGGGTGCGGCGGGGTGTGAGGGGGTACGGCGGGGCTGGGGGGTGAGGGTCGGCGCGTGTCGGCGGTGGCGGGGTGGTGTGTCGGACGTTTGGGGTCGGCGTGTCGGCGTGTGCGGGGTGGTGTGTCGGGCGTACGGGGTCGGCGCGTGTCGGCGTTTACGAGCCGGTGTGTCGGACGTTTGGGGACGGTGTGTTTGCGGTGGTGGGGTGGTTTCTCGGTTGGTGGGATTCGGGGGCGGGGTACGGGATGTGGCGGGGTTGGGGGCGTGGGTTGGTTTGGTGTGGGTCCCTCGCGGCGGCCTTGGATCGGGGGTTCCGGGGCATGGAGGGATGCCCCGATTCGCCGACGAGCGTAAGGCCGCCGCTACCCACACAAAACCAACCCGGTTGAGGTTGGTGCATAGGGGGGTTGGGTGGTGCGGGTCGGAGGGTGGGGTGCGGGCGTGGTGGCGCTTGTGATGGGGCGAGTCCCGGTTTGGGGAGGGTGGGTTCCGGTCTGAGGTGTGTGAGTCCCGCTGTGTGGAGTGTGAGTCCCGCTCTGGGTAGGGTGAGTCCCGGCCTCTGGTGTGTGAGGCCCGGCCGCCGGTGGGCCGGGTTCCGCTGCCTGGGGTGCGATTCCCGCTCTGGGCAGGGCGAGTCCCGGCCTGGGTAGGGTGAGTCCCGGTCTCCGGTGTGTGAGGCCCGGCCGCCGGTGGGCCGGGTTCCGCTGCCTGGGGTGCGATTCCCGCTCTGAGGAGCGCGAGTCCCGCTCTGGGTAGGGCGAGTCCCGGCCTCTGGTGTGTGAGGCCCGGCCGCCGGTGGGCCGAGTTCCGCTGCCTGGGGTGCGATTCCCGCTCTGGGCAGGGCGAGTCCCGGCCTGGGGAGGGTGAGTCCTGCTCGGCGGAGAGTGAGTCCCGGTTTGGAGAGCGCGAGTCCCGGCTTCCGATGTGTGGTCCCGCTGTCCGGAGCGTGAGTCCCGGTCTGAGGAGCACGAGTCCCGCTCTGGTGAACGAGAGTCCCGGCTTGGGGAGGGCAAGTCCCGGCCTAGGGGGCATGAGTCCCGCTGCCTGGGGCGCGAGTCCTGGCTTGGTGAGCGGGTGTCCCGCTATGGGGGAGTGCGAGTCCCGCTCTGGGGTGTGTGAGTCCCGCTTGGGGGAGCACGAATCCCGATCCGGGGAGGGTGAGTCCGGTCTGGGGGAGGGCGAGTTTCGGCCTCGGGTGTGGGGTCCACTGTCTAAAGCGTGAGTCCCGTGCTGGGGAGCGCGAATTCCGCTGCCTGGAGGGCGAGTCCCGGTTTGGGGTGTGTGAGTCCCGCTGCCTGGTGAGGGTGTGTCGGGTTTGGGTTGGTCACCCACATGGGTAGTGGTTGGCGGGCAAAGGTTTTGGGGTGAATTGGGGAGTAGAATTGTTGGTATGACAGCATTCGTGGACGCTCGACCCGCCACAGAGGTGTGGCGGTTGGGGGACGCGGAGCTGTTGGGTGAGTTGCAGGACGCGGAAGTGGTTCTGCGGCAAGCGTATGCGAAGGTGTTGGGGTTGGTCGCGGAGGCGGATGCGCGGGGTATGGCGGAGCGGGTGGGGTATCTGAGCCTGGCAGAGTTGCTGCGCGGGGTGCTCTGCGTGAGCAAGAAGGAAGCCAGGCAGCGGATTGCGCATGCGGGGGTTCCGGTGGCATTTCCACTGGAGCCGGAGCAGTTGTCGGTGATCAACCGGGTGCTACGGGAGTTGCCGCCACACATCGGTGCAGCCGACCGGGAGCAGGCTGTCGAGGTCCTGGCAGCAGCGGCCCAGACGCTGGACGCGTCCAACCTGGTGCCACTGGGCCGGGAGATCGTCAACCGGCTGGACCCCGACGGGGCGCTACCGGGCGAGGACGAACTCGCCTATCCCCGACGTGAGTTCCGTTACGACACACGGCGGGACGGATCAGTACGGTTCCACGGGTGCCTGGACGCGGAGACCGGCGCCCTGCTGGAGGCCATCCTCAGCCCGCTGGCGAAACCACACGACGCAGGCGACACACGCACCCTGCCCGAACGGCAAGGGGACGCGTTCGCGGAACTGCTGGAGACCAGTACCACACCGACGGAGGGTGGGGAACGGCCCCACATCGCGGTGACGATCCCGCTGACAACACTCCAGACCGGGCTCGGCACCACCGAACTCGCCCCATCAGCGATCCGCCGACTGGCCTGTGACGCGAAGGTCCTCCCAGTGATACTGGGCAGCAACTCCGAACCGCTCGATATCGGGCGGATCAGCTACACCGTGCCGCCCCACCTCCGGCGAGCACTGATCGTCAGGGATAAACATTGCGCCTTCCCAGGGTGCAGGCGACGGCCGAGCAGTTGCCATGCACACCACATCATCCACTGGGCGGACGGAGGGGACACGGCGCTGACCAACCTGGTGCTGCTGTGCGGAATGCACCACAGACTGATCCACCACAGCGGCTGGACAATCCACATGGCCAACGGCAGGCCGGAGTTCACGCCGCCGAGTTGGCTCAGGCGAAGGCGAAAACGGTAGGCGCTACAGGCCGCGCAGCCCGGTGAGGACCCGTTCGAGCAGTTCGAGGTCGGGGCGTTCACCGGAGTTGACGTGCGCGGTGAGCACGCCGAGGTCGATCAGGTCGCCGAGCAGCACGCGGGCGACGCCGAGCGGGGCGGGCAGGGCGGCGGCGACCTCGGCGACGGAGCGGGTGTGGGCGCAGAGGTCGACGATGGGTTGGTGTTCGAGGCCGAGCGGGGGCAGGGGGCCGCTGCGCAGGGACACGAGGGTTTCCAGGCGCAAGTCGTAACGGGAGGTGGTGCGACCGCCGGTGCGGGCGTAGGGGCGTACGAGGGCGCTGGGCTCCTCGACCTCGCTGTCGAGCCAGAGGGGTTCCTCGGGTTCAGGGTCGGCGAAGAACTCGGCGACGGGGTCGGGCTCAGCGGGCGGTTCGGGTTCGGGCTCGGGGGTGGCCATGCCGTGGAAGCGGGCACCTCGAGGGGCCGGACGTGGGATGTCTGGCACCTCTTCGGGGGTGTCCTCGGGTTCCGACTGCCTGCGGCGGCGCTGCTTCGGGGAGCCGAAGCGCGCGCCGGTCTGTCCGACCTCGCCCACGGGGTCAAATCTAGTGTGCGCTGGTGCCGTGCGATGTCAGCGGTGTTTCAACTGCGTTCAGTGTGGGTGAACGTCCCTGTTGATCCGCGCGGCGAGGCCGTCGAGCAGGATCTCCAGCTTGTCGTCGAACCGGCGGCGGTCCCGCCAAGTGGACTCCTGGTCGACGCGGTCCATGCCGCTCATCGCGAGGTCGGCGATGAAGTCCAGGGCGACCATGGCGTCACGGGCGTGAAAACCCAAGGCACGCAGGCGTTCCCCGTACTCGCCCATCAGCCGCACCACGGTGGGCGGGATCACCGCGAGGGTGTGCACGGCCTCGGCGAGGCCGGGGTGCCGGTCGATGGCGGCCCAGATCGCCTCGGCGAACGCCTGGAGCAGCTCGCGCCAGCCCAGTTCGGGGTTGGGCCAGTCGGCGGTGCGGAACGCCTGCTCCACGGCGACGGCGAGCAGGTCGTCCTTGTCGCGCACATAGCGGTACAGGGTGGAGTGGCTGACCCCGAGGTGCCGCGCCACCGAGGACAGGCTGAGCTGCTCGATGCCCACGGCCAGCGTCGCCCGCGCCACGTCCTCGCGGCACAGGGTCGGTGGCCGACCC
Organism: Kutzneria viridogrisea DSM 43870; assembly: GCF_000525635.1. Taxonomy (NCBI): domain Bacteria; kingdom Bacillati; phylum Actinomycetota; class Actinomycetes; order Pseudonocardiales; family Pseudonocardiaceae; genus Kutzneria; species Kutzneria viridogrisea. The sequence continues at coordinate 2,304,095 of NZ_CP007155.1, read as the reverse complement.
GGCCGTCTGCCGCCGATCACCACCGGTACCGCCCACCTTCCGCCTCGTCGGGTCCGGGTGCGCAGCGTACAGACGCGCCCGCTCCTCCGATACGGCAAGGCCCGGCCGCAGTCGCGGCCGGGCCTTCTCCGTTGGTGCGTCAGGGGATCAGCGTGGGGGCCACACCGCCATCCACGCGCAGCGCGGCACCGCTGGTGGCCGAGGACAGCTCGGAAGCCACGTACACCACCAGGTTCGCGACCTCCTCGGGGCGGATCAGCCTGCCCAGCAGGGAGGTCGGCCGCGCCTCGGCCATGAACCGGCGCTCGGCCTCCTCGAACGGGATGTCCGCGCCGATCAGGTCGCGCACGAACTCCTCGACCCCGGGGGTCAGCGTGGGGCCGGGCAGCACCGAGTTGACGGTCACGCCCGTGCCCGCAGCGGCCTGCGCCATGCCGCGGGCCACCGCGAGCTGCGCGGTCTTGGTCATGCCGTAGTGCACCATCTCGGTGGGCGTCTGCACGGCGGACTCGCTGCTGATGAAGACCACGCGCCCGAAGCCGCGCTCGATCATGCGCGGGGTGTAGTGGCGGGCCAGCCGGACACCGGAGAGCACGTTGGTGTCGAAGAAGCGCTGCCACTGCTCGTCGGGGATCTCGAACACCGGGGCCGCGGCGAAGATGCCGGTGTTGTTGATCAGGATGTCCACGTCGGGCAGCTCGGCGACCAGCTGGGCCGCACCCTCGGCGGTGGCCACGTCGGCGGCGATCCCGGTGACCTCACCGGGGATCGACGCCACGGCTGCGTCCACCCGGTCCCTGCTCCGCCCGTTGACGACCACCTTGGCGCCCGCGGCGGCCAGGCCGGTGGCGATGGCCAGTCCGATGCCCGCGGTCGATCCGGTCACCAGGGCGGTGCGTCCGGTCAGGTCGATGTTCACTGCGGTCAGCTCCTCACGAGTACGGGTTGCTTGCGGCGGTCCAGGGCACCGGAGATCAGCGCGACGGCCAGCCCGGCGAGCACGAGCAGGGCGCCGATCCAGTTCGGCGCGGTGTAGCCGAGGCCGTGTTCGATGGCCAGGCCACCGAGCCAGGCGCCCCCGGCGTTGCCGAGGTTGAACGCGGCGATGTTGGCGGCGGAGGCCAGCGCGGGCGCGCCCTCGGCCTTGTCCATGACGCGCATCTGCAGCGGGGGCACGGTCGCGAACCCGGCGGCACCCAGCAGGGCGATGGTGATCGCGGCGGGGACCTGGCCGTGTGCGGTGACCACGAAGGCCGCCAGCACCAGGGCCAGCGCGCCGAGGCTGGCGTAGACGCTGGGCATCACCCTGCGGTCGGCCCCCTTGCCGCCGATCAGGTTGCCCACGACCAGCCCCACGCCGAACAGCACGAGCAGCCAGGTCACCGCACCGGCGGAGAAGCCCGCGACCTCGGTCATCATCGGCGCGATGTAGGTGAAGGCGGCGAAGACCCCGGCGAAGCCCAGCGCGGTCATCAGCAGGGCCAGCAGCACCTGCGGACGGCGCAGCACGGCCAGTTCGGCGCGCACCCCGGCGTTGTGCTCCGCGGGCTGCGGCGGCACCAGCAGGGCCACCCCGACGAGTCCGATCACACCCAGCAGGGTCACCGCCCAGAACGTGGAGCGCCAGCCGAAGGCCTGACCCAGTGCGGTGCCCAGCGGCACGCCGAGCACGTTGGCCACGGTCAGCCCGGTGAACATCATCGCGATGGCACTGGCCCGCTTGTCCGGGGCCACCAGCGCGGCGGCCACCACCGAGCCCACGCCGAAGAAGGCGCCGTGCGAGAGGGCGGCCACGATGCGGCCGGTCAGCAGCAGGCCGTAGTCACCGGCCAGCGCGGAGATCAGGTTGCCCACGATGAACAGCACCATCAGCCCGACCAGCATGGTCTTGCGCGGCAGCCGGGCCGCGAGCAGCGTGAGCAGCGGGGCACCGACCACGACGCCCAGGGCGTAGCCGGAGATGAGCAGGCCCGCCGAGGGGATGGATACGTGCAGGTCGGCGGCCACCTCGGGGAGCAGACCCATGATCACGAACTCGGTGGTGCCGATGCCGAAGGCGCTGATCGCCAGCGCGAACAGGGCGATGGGCATTGGTCCTCCAGGTAGAATCCTCGTGAGCAATAACCGGCGTCCGCGATAGTTGCACACGCTTGATGTTGCAGACGCTTGATAATGTTGCACGCAACGAAGGCGAACGCAAGCCGAGCGAGGGTGACCCATGACACTGGCCGACGAGGACGTGGCGATCCGCGCCCAGAACTGGTGCACGCTGGCGGCACTGCACGCCCGCATCGAGGACAAGCTGGAGCGCGCGCTACAGGGCTCGCACCAGTTGTCGGTGCGCGAGTACAGCGTGCTGACGGTGCTGGCCCAGCAGGACAACTTCCACCTGCGGATGAACCAGCTGGCCAGCGCGGTGGTGCTCAGCCAGTCGGCGACGACCAGGCTGGTGACCCGGCTGGAGGAGCGCGGCCTGTTGCAGCGCTACCTGTGCGCCGACGACCGCAGGGGCATCTACACCGAGGTCACCGAGGCCGGTCAGCAGATGCTGGAGCAGGCCCGCCCGGTCAACGACAAGGCGCTCTCGGAAGCGCTGGCCGAGGCCGAGCAGCAGCCCGAGTTCGCCCCACTGGTCAAGGCGCTGGCCGCGCTGCCGCAGTCCTGACCCGCGCCGTCCACAGCAGGGCGAGAGTGGGCACGACCCCGCCGACCAGCAGGCCGACCAGCACGTCGTGCGGGTAGTGCGCCCCCACGTAGACCCGGCTGAACCCGATCAGCAGGGCGATGACCCACGCCACCAGCCCGATCCGCCTGTTGATCAGCAGCAGCGCCACGGCCGCCGCCCCGGCGATCGCGGAGTGGTTGCTGGGAAAGGAGAAGTCCCAGAAGTGCTCGCAGGGCAGCACCGTGCGCACCGGGGCCAGCGCGCGACAGGGCCTGGGTTCCTCCACGAACGACTTGATCGTGTTGCTCGCCAGCCAGCCGAGGAACACCCCGAACGGGGCCCAGACGACCAGTGCGCGCCGACCGGTGCGCCAGGTCAGCGCCCACAGGCCCACGAACAGCACGAACCCGTAGTCGGTGAACAGCCGGGCCGCGCCGTGCAGCCACGGGGTGGCGGCGGCAAGATCGGACACGGCGCGGAACCAGCTGTCGTCGAACACCCCTCAGTTCTACACAGTCCTCAGCCGGTGCCGATGCGCGGGAACGGATTGGTGGAGAAAACGACCTCCACCGGTACCTCGAAGTACTCCGCGATCCGCAGGGCCAGGTGCAGGCTGGCGCTGTACTCCCCGCGCTCCAGGTAGCCGACGGTCTGGTAGTGCACGCCCAGCGCCTCGGCCAACTGCCTGCGCGAGACCCCGCGCTCCACCCGCAGCACGGCGATCCGGTTGTAGACCTGCTCACTCATCGCCGCGCCTCGCTTGCGCTCGGCGCAGCGCTTCGCGCGGGCACCGTGCCCGATGATTCACTCGCAAGCTCGCTCATCGCGTCTCAGCCAATCCGCTGCATCGCCTTCTCCCGCCGCGCCGCCACGCTGGACCCCGACTCGCGGCGTGCCATCCTGCGCAGCACCACGGGCGCCAGCACCAATCCCAGCACAGCCCAGACCGCGAGCACGCCGAAGGTCTCCAGTGGACGCCAGGAGTGCGCGATCTCGGCGACCACCGCGCTGTCGGGCAGCATGGCCGAGCGCATGCCCAGGCCCAGCCAGTAGATCGGCGAGCACTGGGCGACCAGCTGCACCCACTGCGGCAGCACGGTGATCGGGTAGAAGATGCCGGAGATGACCGACAACCCCATGATCGGCAACATCACCAGAGCGGCGCTGCGCGGGCTGGTGAACAGCGAGCCGAGCACCGCGCCCAGCGGCATGGTCGCCACCAGGCCGAGCACCAGCACCCAGGCCAGGGTCAACCAGGCCCCCAAGCTGGTCAGCCCGATCCCCTCGAACAGCAGCACCCCCGGCACCAGCAGCACCAGCACCGCGGCCACCGTGCTGCCCGAGATCGTCACGATCTTGCCGATCAGGTAGCCCAGCATGCCGTTGGGCACGGCCTTGGCGCGCAACAGGGTCCCGTCCTCGCGCTCCGCGGTCAGCGTCTGCGCCATGGCGAGCAGCCCGCCGAAGGCCACGTTCAACCCGAGCATGCTCGGCAGGGACATCGCCCCCACCGAGATCGGCGCGTCCTTGACCGGGACCTGGCGCAGGAACAGCATCACCACCAGGAACACCGCGGCGGGCAGCAGGAAGTTGACCACGTCCTGGGCCGTGGACATGGTCTGCCGCAGCTCGATCAGGCCGCGACGCAGCCCCGCGCGCACGGCCGTGGTCACCGGGGTCACCTGGCCACCTCCTCGAACTCGCGCACCAGCGACATGTAGGTGTCCTCCAGACTCGCCCTGCGCACCTCCAGCTCGCTGATCTCCTCCCCGTACTGGGCGAACAGCTCCCGCACGAAACGGGTCGCGTCCCGCTCCGAGTGCACGAAGCGCTGCCCCGCCCTGGTCCAGCGGACCTCCGCCTCGGTGGCCATCTGCCGGGACAGCGCGTCCGCCGACCCGTCCGCGATCACCTTGCCACCGGCCAGGATCAGGATCCGGTCGGCCAGCTTCTCCGCCTCGTCAAGGTCATGGGTGGTGATCAGGACCGTGGTGTCCTCATCGGACAGTCGGTGCACCAGGTCGTGGAACTCCCTGCGCGCCTCCGGGTCGAAGCCCACGGTGGGCTCGTCCAGGAACAGCACCTTCGGGCGGCCCACGATCCCGATCGCCACGTCCAGCCTGCGCCGCTGCCCACCGGACAGCCGCATGACCCGCTTGTCCGCGTGTTCGGTCAGCCCGACCGCCGTCACCAACTCGTCCACCTGCCAGGGCTGCTGGTAGCAGGTGTAGTAGCCGCGCAGGTGCGCCAGCAACTCGCGCACCCGCCACTTGCCGTGGTCCCGCCAGGACTGCAACACCACCCCGAGCCCGGCGCGCCAGCGCTCGTCCCCGTGCGCCGGGTCGACCCCGAGCACGCGGACCTCCCCCGCCGAGCGCATCCGGAAGCCCTCCAGGATCTCGATGGTGGTCGTCTTGCCCGCCCCGTTCGGGCCGAGCAGCGCGAGCACCTCACCGCGGTGCGCCTGGAAGTCCACGCCGGTGAGCACGTCCGCGCTGCCGTAGCGCATGCGCAGGTCGCGAACGTCGAGTACCGCCTCCATATCCCCTCCCCCTGTCGAACCCCTGCATTGAAATGTAGCAGACCTACTACATTCGCGAGGAGGAGTACGACAACTACTGCTGGGAGAGTGTGAGGGCCTCCTGCGCATCGGCGAGGTCCTCGGCAGTGGGCGGGGCGTCCTGGTCGACCTCGGCCCGCCAGTAGCCGGTGAACGCGATGCGCTTCTTGTCGAACCCGCGGTCCACGAGGTGCCTGCGCAGCGCCCGCACCGCGGCGGCCTCACCGGCCACCCAGGCGAAGCCCGTCCCCTCGGGCAACTGCGCCACGCGCGCCGCGTCGAGCAAAGTCCTGCCAGTACTGCGATGCACCCAGTGCACCGTCACGTCCGCCTTGGTGTCGAAGGACTGCTCCTCGGCGGAGTCGGCAACCTCGATGTACGCCAGGGTCTTCGTCCCGGCGGGCAGGGCCTCCAGCGAGGCACCGATCGCGGGCAGCGCGGTCTCGTCGCCGAGGAACAGCAGCCAGTCCTCGTCGCTGGGTTCGAGATAGTGGCTGACCGCCGGACCGAGCAGGCCCAGCACGTCGCCGGGCACCGCCCTGCTCGCCCAGGCCGAGGCAGGGCCGGTGTCCCCGTGCAGCACGAAGTCGATGTCGATCTCGTGGCGCTCAGGCCGGTGCGCACGGATCGAGTAGCTGCGCATCCAGGGCCGCTCGGCCTCCGGCATCGCCAGGTAGGACTGGTACCAGCGCGCGATGTCCCCGTCGGCGGGCGGCTGCGGCACAGTCGGCTCGCCCTGCCCCGGCCTGGGGAAGAACAACTTCGCCTGCTGGTCCGGGGCGAGGTGCTCGAACTCGGCCAGTCCGCCGAAGGTCACCCGCGCCATGTGCGGGGTGAGGCGCCGGACGGCCGTCACCCGCATGAGCGTGAACTGCTTCATGCGGTAAGGCTAGCCTAAGCTAATGGTTTGCGAGCAGTGTTCGCGGCGGCTCGGCTGAGCCGCCGCGAACCCACGTCACAGGCCGATGACCGGCGGCACCACCTTCTCGTCGGTGCCGAAGATCTCGTCCGGGTCGGCCTCCACCAGCCAGGACGGCCGCTGGTGCTCCCCGTCCTCGCCCTTCTTGCCGCCCTTGCCGCCCTGTCCGGCCATGCCACCGGCGCCCGGCTGCCCCGCCGCGCCCCGGGCACCGCCCAGGCCACCGCGACCCGCGGCCTCCTCGGCCGCCATCGCACCCGCGCTCGCGCCCGCACCGGCACCCCTGGATCCGGCACCGCCAGCGCCCGCGCCAGCCGCGCCCGAACCCGCGCCCGCGCCGAAACCACCTCGGCCGCCCGGACCACCGGCCCCGGGTCCACCGGTACCTGAGCCAGGGCCGAAGCCCCGGCCACCGCCCGGGCCATTGCCGCCACCCGGACCCGAGCCGCCGGGGCCACCCGGCGGCAGGCCGTAGCCCGGGCCGCCAGGGCCAGGCATGCCGGGACCAGGCCCGCCGTAGGTCGGCGGGTCACCCCAGCCCGGCGGGTAGCCGCCAGGCGGCATGATCCCACCCGGCGGGTAGCCGGTCCCCGGTGGCGTGCTGCCACCCGTGCCCTGCGTGCCGGTACTGCCACTGCCACCGCCACCCGGCAGCTGCCCCGGCGGGGTCCAGCCGCCACCACCCGGTCCGACGCCACCGGTACCACCCGTGCCGCCGCCACCCGGCCGGTAGCCGCCACCGCCACCACCCGGTCCGACGCCGCCCGGGTTGAAGCCACCCGTGCCGCCCCCGGTGTAGCCCGGTGTGCCGCCACCCGGCTGGGGAGTCTCGCCGCCACCCGGGTTCGCCACCTGCGGCGGCGGCGCGAACGCCGGCGCGCTCTGCGCCGTCGTCGACAGGGTCTGGTCGTAGGTCTGGACCGCCTGCGCCGCCTTCTGGTGGTCCGCCTTCTCCTGTGCCGCCTGCTGGCGGAAGCCGTCCGCCAGCTTCGCGTACTGCACCGGGTCCGTCTGCGCCGCCTGCAACTGCTGCGCGGCCGTCGCCGGATCGTACGGGTTGGCCGGCGGCTTCGGCACGTTCGCCTTCACCGAGTCCAGCGCGCTCGACTGCTGGTGGGTGAGCATGCCCGCCAACTGCGAGGCCTTGCCCGCCTCACCCGACTTGTTCGCCACCTGGGCTATCGCCTGCCTGGCCGACTCCGCGCTGGCGCCCGTCCAGCTCGACTCCGAGTTCGCGATCGCCCCCGCGATCCGGTCCCCGAACTTCGCCAGGCTGTTGCCGATGCCCACCCAGGTGTCCCCGGCCTGCGCCACTCTGCCCGAGTCCACCTCGTTGTTCACCTGGTCGTACAGCGCCTGGTGCGGGATGCCCTCGTAGTGGATGGCCGGATTGCCCGGGGCGGCACGCTTCATCACCCCGTTGTTGAGCTGCTGCTCCTGCTGGTCGACCTTCTCCCCCGAGTGCAGCATCCCCAGCAGCGGGCCGAACAGCGGGCCGTACTTCGCCTCCCCCTCCTGGATCGCCTGCTGACGCAACTGCTCGATCGTCGGCACATCGTTGTACTGCTTGATGTGGTACCGATCTCTAGCCGAATCCGCGCTGGGTACCTGACCATTGCTGACCATGACGCCGTCTCCCCTACGACTTCGGCAACTTCGGCTCGACCAACTTCGCCGCCTTCTCCCCCAGCGCGCACGCCTTGTCCTGGCTGCCGCTGTCGTCGACACCAGTGACGTCAACCCTGGACTTCGAGGTAACGGCTATTGCGATCCTGCACTCGCCCGCGCTGCCCCGCAGTTCACGTGCCTGATGCGAACCGAACTGCGTTTCGGTGATCTTCCCGGAGGTGCTGAGGTCCGCAGTGCCCTTGTCGACGAGGACCAACACGTTGACACCGGCAGCACCAACACCCCAGTCGCAGGTGGGCGCGCCTGCGAGAGTTGACTTCTTCCCGGCCTCGCTGCCTCCGATCGCCGAGATGTCGGCGCTGGACAGCAGGTCACACGGGTTGAGCGTCGCGAGGGTCGGTCCCGACGTGTTGCTCCCAGTGGACGCAGAAGTCGTCGCCTCGGAGGTTACGGGAGTCTTCACCGGCCCGGGATCGCCCTGCACCGGACTGCCCGTACACCCCACAGTGACGAAAGCCACCACAATAAGTCCGACCGCAAACACACCGCGCCGCACACTCTTACCCTTCATCCGGAAAAGCATCATCAATGCTCGTTCTTCCTCAGGCTGCTGGCGCCGGAGTGATCGGCGTCCTGCTGGAGAGCAACCGACTTTCGAATCGTGTTCTCGACGTCATCCAAATCGGTCTGCAGCTTGTGCAGGAAGGGCAGAAGTCCCTGCGCTTGATCGCTGGCGACAGTCGCCATGAAGGGCCTGTAGACCTGAGCAGCCGGTGTCTGTCCAAGCGGCAGGACCTCGGCCAGACCGGTGCTCTTCATGATGTGGCTACGGACCTCGGCCTTCAGGTCGGCCACCGCCTTGAGGAGCGGCTCGGCGCCCTCCTCGGTGATCGAGAAGCCGCCGCTGGCCGAGGCAGCCTTGAGCTGCGAGACCGCGCCGCTGATGCCGTCGATGGCCGCGTACACCGTGAATCACTCCCCACCCTGAGCATGCCAGACCCCACGTACACCGTAGCTGGGCACGGGGACATCTGTGCGTTGAGACGTTGAGACCGAGGTCATCGGTTCCACCCGGTCAGGAGAACCTGGCGAGCAACCGGTGCAGCTGGTGATCGAGCTTGGCCTGGTCGCCCGGGGTGTAGGTGACGTGCAGCCTGCCGTCGGCGCCGCGGTCGCTGATGACGAGGTACCGGCCGGCGTCGGTGTCGAGCCAGCTGACGGACTCGCTGGGGCCGAGTTGCCCGTGCCGACCGTCCTCGGCGACGACGAACGCACCGCTGCCGAGCCGGGGCATCGCGAGGATGCGCTGGGCGGCCTCCAGGTCACGGCCCGCCTGGTCGGAGGGGCCGCCGGTGGAGTGCAGGTAGCTGGCTGAGGCGAAGTCCTCGTCGACGCGACGCGGGGCGGGGGCCGCGGACTCGGTGACGGTGACGGAGGCGCCGTGCGCGGGGGCGAGCGGGGGCAGCAGGCCGACCAGCGCGCGGACGGCGCCGTCCTCGGCGAGCACGTCGAACCGGATGCCACCAGAGGTCTGCACGCCGACGACGACCCGGTCCTGCGCGAACACGGCGAGCGCGATCAGCTGGCGCTCCCCCGCGCTGCCGAGCATGGACACCGACAGCCTGCCGGTGCCGAACAGCCGCAGCGTGTCCTCCAGTTCGGGCGCGAACCGGGAGCCGTGCACGAGTCCGCGCGCGGACAGGCTGGCGTTGACGCTGGCGTACAACCCGGGGCGGTCGACACCGCCGCCGAAGTACGGGAAGGCGAACGGGAACCTGCGCAGGTCGACACCGAGCGCCTCACCGGCGGCGTCGAGTTCTGGGAATGTGCACTCCAGTACGGCCACTGCACAATGCTGGCACACACACAGCGTCACCAACGAGCGATTCGCGGATCTACCCCAGGGCGAAGATCACGCCCGCTGTGGCACCGGCTCCCAACAGGGCGCCGACAACCGCCTGCGCGACGGTGTGCTCGCGCAGTGCCACCCGGGAGAAGCCGACGACCACCACGAACAGGTAGCCCAGCGCCCACCACGGCCCGAGCAGGGCGGCGAAGGCGGTGACGGCGCCACCGGTGACGGCGGTGTGCACGCTGACCTTCCAGACCAGGGTGACCAGGAACAGCGGCAGCAGCACGGCGAGCATCGCCAGCAGGGCGCCGACGAGCACGGGCGGCGCGCCGAGTTGGGCGAGCAGCACCCCGCAGCCGCCGACGGAGGCCATCACCACCGGGATGACCACGATGCGGGCCTCACGGCGGCGCACGTGCGGGTCGTCCCACCGGCCGAGCACCATGCCCAGGCGGATCACCACCGCGGGCACGATCCCGGTGAACAGCACGGCGAGCAGCGCCCACCCCAGTCCCGGCCAGCCGCCCGCCCGCCAGCCGATCAGCACCAGTCCGGCCACGACCACGTTCTTGGGGTCCAGCACGTCGCTGACCACCCGGGCCACCCTCAGCGAGGCCATGCTCGGCTCCTCGACTTGATCAACTCCGAGTGGGGATCGTAGGAATGCGCCGGTGGCAGCAGCACGGAACACGCCGACGGCTCACCCCATTGATCCGATTATTCCGAAGTCTTGACGCTCTGCGCACCTGCTCGTTAACTCAGTGCAACCGCCCGCCCCCGCACAGCACACCGGGCGGTCCCTGCGAACAAGGAGCAACCGTGAAACGACAGGCAACCCGCCTGGGAGTGGCCCTGCTGGCGGCGACAGCGCTGGCGTTGGGCGCACCATGGGCCAGCGCGGCGCCACAAGCGCCCGCGACGACCGCCGCCGCGCCGGACATCGACGTGGCCAAGGTCAAGGGGCATCTCGACCAGTTGCAGAGCATCGCCACGGCCAACGGCGGCAACCGGGCCACCGGCAGCCAGGGCCACGCCAAGTCGGCGGCCTACGTCAAGCAGCAGTTGCAGGCGGCCGGGTTCACCGTGACCAGCCAGTCCTGCACCAGCTGCACCGGCCAGGCCCCGAACGTCATCGCGGACTGGCCCGGCGGGGACGCCAACCAGGTGGTCATGTTCGGCGCGCACCTGGACGGGGTGTCGGCCGGTCCCGGCATCAACGACGACGGCTCGGGCTCCTCGGCGCTGCTGGAGGTGGCACTGACCCTGGGCAGGACCAAGCCGGTGCTGGCCAAGCACGTGCGGTTCGCCTGGTGGGCCGGTGAGGAGCAGGGCCTGGTCGGGTCCCGGTTCTACGTCAACGGGCTGTCCTCGGCCGAGCGCGCCAAGATCAAGGTGTACTCCACCTTCGACATGATCGCCTCGCCGAACGCGGGCTACTTCGTCAACGGCACCAACGACTCGGCCACGGCTCTGCGCAACTACTTCGCCTCGATCAACGTGGCTGTGGAGACCACCAACGAGTGCTGCAGCGATGACGGCTCGTTCCGCAACGCGGGCATCCCCGTGGTGCTGGCCTCGACCGGGGCCAGCGCGCGCAAGACCTCGGCGCAGGCCGCCAAGTGGGGCGGCACCGCGGGTGCCGCGTACGACTCCTGCTACCACCGCGCCTGCGACAGGTTCCCGAGCAACATCAACGATGTAGCGCTGGACCGATTCAGTGACGCCATAGCCTCCGCCGTGTGGAAGCTCGGAGTTGGCTGAGCCGCTGGTCAACGGCGCCGCGCGCGAGTTGTGCACAGGTCCCGAGTTGTCCACAGCCCGAGCCCGTTCAAGATCAACTAGGCGCTTCGGGCGGTAGACTGGTTTCGGGGTCGCCCCCCTGGGAGTGGCGGGGGATGGGTACAGGGCGTTAGGCGTCGAAGTCCACTGTGAGAGTGTCGCCGACCGGGAAGGTCTGACAGGTCAGCACGAACCCGGCGGCGACCTCCGCGGGCTCCAGGGCGAAGTTGCGGCGCATGTCGGCCTGGCCGCCGACGACCTTGGCGCGGCAGGTGCCGCACACCCCGCCCTTGCAGGCGAAGGGCAGGTCGGGGCGCACGCGCTGGGCGCCTTCGAGCAGGGTGGTGTCGGCGGCGATGGGCACCTCGGTGGTGCGGCCGTCGAGCACCACGGTCACGGCGGTGCTGGGGCCGGTGACGCCGGGCTCCTCGTGCCGCACGGGCTCGGGCGGCAGGTCGTCGACGAAGAACAGCTCCTGGTGCACGCGCTCAACGGGCACACCGAGTTCGGCGAGCACCTCCTGCGCGTCGGTGACCATGCCGAACGGGCCGCACAGCCACCAGTGGTCCACGCCCGGCACGTCGATCAGCAGCGGCAGCAGGGCGCGCAGCTTCTCGGCGTCGAGGCGGCCGGTGAACAGCTCGGCCTCGCGGGGTTCCCGGGACAGCACGTGCACCAGTTCGAGCTCGGCCCGGTGGGCGTCCTTCAGGTCGGCGAGTTCGTCGGCGAACATCACGGTGTCGGTGCGGCGGTTGCCGTACAGCACGGTGACGGTCGACCGCGAACTGTCCAAAAGGGACGACGCGATGGACAGCATCGGGGTGATGCCGGAACCTGCGGCGATCAGCACGTGGCGGGCGTCCTGGGTCAGGTCGGGGCTGAACGAGCCGGTGGGCGGCAGGACCTCGACCTGGTCGCCGGGGCGGACCTCGCGCACGAGCCACTGGGAGAACAGGCCGCCGGGAACCTCGCGCACGCCGATGCGCGGACGTGCGCCGACGGGGGCGCAGATCGAGTAGGAGCGGCGCTCGTCACGGCCGTCCACGACCCGGCGCAGGGTCAGCGACTGGCCGGGGCGGAAGGCGAACTCCTCGGCCAGCTCCGGCGGCACCTCGAAGCTGACGGCGACCGCGTCCTCGCACAGACGCTCCACTTCGGACACGCGCAGCAGGTGGAACTCCGTGCGGCGCTTCACCGTGGCGGTCACTCAGATCTCCTTGACGTGTTCGAACGGCTCGGCGCAGGACCGGCAGCGGCGTAGCGCCTTGCAGGCCGTGGCGCTGAACTCGGACTGCAGCACGGTGTCCGGGGAGCCGCAGAGCGGGCAGCGCACCAGTTGGGCGGGCGGCACCAGGGTCAGCGGCACGGGGCCGCTGGCACGACGGGGCGCGGGGCCAGGTGGGGCGATACCGGCCTCGGCGAGCTTGCGGCGGCCCGAGGGGGTGATCCAGTCGGTGGACCAGGCGGGGGTCAGCACCACGCGGATCTCCACCTCGGAGTAGCCCGCTTCGCGCAGGCGGGCGTCCAGGTCGTCGCGCATGGTGTCCATGGCGGGGCACCCGGTGTAGGTGGGGGTGATGGACACGACCACACGACCGCCCTGGCCGACCTCGACCTCCCGCAGCACACCGAGTTCGGCCAGGGTGAGCATGGGCAGTTCGGGGTCGGTGACCGTCTCCGCGACCTCGCGCGCCCCGCTGATCACCACGTCGCGTCCGGGTGTGCGCGGGCCACGCTCTGCAACTCGGCGAGCAGGTAGCCCATCTCCTCGGTGTGCACGCCGTCGCGACCGGACCGGCCCAGCACGGTTGCCAGGGCTGGGGTTTCGGGCAGTTGCAGGGTGGCGGCGGTCAGCACCTGGGCGAGGACGGCGTCGAACTCGGCACGCAGCTCGGCGGGGTCCACGCCGATCCGGGACTCGACCGGGTGCCCGGTGAACAGCTCGCCGACGTAGGGCCAGACCGCGGTCAGACCGTTCTGCATGCGTTGGTGCGACAGTTCGGTGCCGTCCCCGAGCCGCACGACCCAGCGCGCGGCGTAGTCGCGGTGGTAGGCCACCTCCTTGACGCCCTTGGCGGCGATAGCGGCCAGCACCGGGTCAACGGAGTCGACCAGCCGCTGCAACAGGGCAAGGCGCCAGGTGGCGAAGACCAGCAACCGGGCCATGGAGAACGCGAAGTCGGCGTTGCCCACCTCGACCAGGCGCACGTTGCGGAACGCCTGTTCGGTGCGCAGGAAGGCGAACTCGTCCTCGCCGCGGTCGGTGCCGTCGGCCTTGCCCGCGCGAGCGAGCAGCAACCTGGCCTGCCCCAACAGGTCCAGGCCGATGTTGGCGATGGCGACCTCGTCCTCCAGCTCGGGAGCACGGGTGCACCACTCCTGCAACCGGTGCGACATGATCAGCGCGTCGTCCCCGAGCATCAGGCAGTAGGCGGCCAGCTCTGCACCGTCCACACCGGACGGAACCGTGGTGTCCACTCCGGACAGTGGGTCGGCGAACCCGGTGCCGAAGGCCCAGCGCGCGTCGCCCTCTTCGGTCAGCGCCTCGTACGCGTTGTCGAACACGCTGTCCTCACATGTGGGGTACGTCGTCGGGGATGTCGTAGAACGTGGGGTGCCGGTACACCTTGTCCCCGCTGGGCGCGAAGAACGGGTCCTTCTCGTCCGGGCTGGAGGCGGTGATGTCGGCGGCCTTGACCACCCAGATGCTCACGCCCTCGTTGCGCCGCGTGTAGAGGTCGCGCGCGTGCCGCACCGCCATCTCCTCGTCGGCGGCGTGCAGCGAGCCCACGTGCACGTGGTTGAGGCCGCGCTTGCCGCGCACGAACACCTCGTACAGCGGCCAGTTGCTGCGTGCGGTCATGCTGCTGCTTCCCTCCGGGCGTGTTTGGCCGCGTGCGCCGCGGCGGCGTCGCGCACCCAGGCGCCGTCCTCGTGCGCCTTGCGGCGGTGCGCGACGCGCTGGGCGTTGCACGGGCCGTTGCCCGAGATGACCCGCTTCAGCTCGGACCAGTCGATCGCGCCGAAGTCGTAGTGACCGCGCTCGGCGTTCCACCTGAGGTCCGGGTCGGGGAAGCTCACCCCGAGCTTCTCCGCCTGCGGCACGCTCATGTCCACGAAGCGCTGGCGCAGTTCGTCGTTGGTGTGCCGCTTGATCTTCCATGCCATGGACTGCGCGGTGTTGGGCGAGTCGCCGTCGGGCGGGCCGAACATCATCAGCGAGGGCCACCACCAGCGGTTGACCGACTCCTGCACCATCTCGCGCTGCGCGTCGGAGCCGGACATCATGGTCATCAGCAGCTCGTAGCCCTGCCGCTGGTGGAAGGACTCCTCCTTGCACACGCGGATCATCGCCCGCGCGTAGGGCCCGTAGGAGCTGCGGCACAGCGGGACCTGGTTGCAGATCGCCGCCCCGTCCACGAGCCAGCCGATCACGCCCACGTCGGCGAAGCTCAGCGTGGGGTAGTTGAAGATCGAGGAGTACTTCTGGCGGCCGGTGACCAGCATCTCGGTCAGCTCGGCGCGGTCGGCGCCCAGAGTCTCCGCGGCCGAGTACAGGTAGAGCCCGTGCCCGGCCTCGTCCTGCACCTTGGCGAGCAGGATCGCCTTGCGCCGCAAGGAGGGCGCGCGGGTGATCCAGTTGCCCTCGGGCTGCATGCCGATGATCTCGGAGTGCGCGTGCTGCGCGATCTGCCGGACCATCGTCCTGCGGTAGCCCTCGGGCACCCAGTCGCGGGGCTCCACCCGCTGGTCGGCCGCGATGGTGGCCTCGAAGTGGGCGAGCAGGGCCGGATCCTCGGACACGACCTCTCTCCTTTCAACCGACCATTCGGTCAGTAATGAGTCTCGCTGACTGGGCGCCCGAGCGCAAGTGCACTAGGCCTTGGCGACCAGGGTCAGCACGTCGTACTTGGCCACCGACTCGCCCTTGCCGTTGGTCACGTCGGCGTCCCAGCGGACCTCGCCGTAGTCGGCGTTCTCGCGGGGCGTGATCTGCTTGGCGGTCAGCGTCACGGTCAGCTCGTCCCCGGGGTAGGTGGGGGTGAGGAAGCGCAGGTTCTCAAGGCCGTAGTTGGCCAGCACCGGGCCGGGCTCCGGGGAGACGAACAGGCCGGCGGCGAAGGACACCACCAGGTAGCCGTGCGCCACCTTGCCGCCGAAGAACGGGTTGGCCTTGGCGGCCTCCTCGTCGGTGTGGGCGTAGAAGGTGTCCCCGGTGAACTCGGCGAAGTGGTCGATGTCGTCCTGGGTGACGGTGCGCGGACCGGCCACCACGGTGTCGCCGATGCGCAGCTGTGCCAGGGACTTGCGGAACGGGTGCACCCCGTCGGCATTGCGGTCGGCACCCGCCACCCACTGGCCGGTGACCGCGGTGAGCACCTTGGGGCTGCCCTGCACGGCGGTGCGCTGCATGTGGTGGAACACCCCGCGGATGCCGCCCATCTCCTCACCGCCACCGGCCCGGCCGGGACCGCCGTGCACCAGCGCGGGCAGCGGGGAGCCGTGCCCGGTGGACTCCTTGGCGCTGTCGGCGTCGAGCACCAGCAGGCGGCCGTGCCACGGGGCCACGCCGAGCACCACGTCCCTGGCGAACTCGGTGTCCCCGGTGACGACCGAACCGGCGAGGCTGCCCTGACCGCGGGCGGCGAGCGCGACGACCTGCTCGGTGGAGGTGTAGGGCATCAGCGTGCTGACCGGGCCGAACGCCTCGACCTCGTGCGGCTGGGCCAGGTCCGGGTCCTCGGCGCGCAACAGGATCGGGGACAGGAAGGCACCCCGGCTGGGGTCGGCGTCCACCACCTGGGGGTCGCCGGGGTCGCCGAACACCACGCGGCCCGCCTCCAGCAGGGCCTTGAGCGAGCGGCGGACCTCCTCGCGCTGCTCCAGGCTGGCCAGCGCGCCCATCCGCACGTCCGGGTTGGCGGGGTTGCCCACGGTGACCTTCGCCAGCCGCGCGGAGGCCGCCTCGGACACGGCGTCGAGCAGGTCGGCGGGCACGAAGGCGCGGCGGATCGCGGTGCACTTCTGTCCGGCCTTGACGGTCATCTCGGTGCACAACTGCTTGACGAACAGGTCGAACTCGGCGGTGCCGGGCTTGGCGTCCGGGCCGAGGATCGAGCAGTTGAGCGAGTCGGCCTCGGCGTTGAAGCGCACCGAGCGGGACACGACCCTGGGGTGGGCGCGCAGCCGCTGCGCGGTGGAGGCCGAGCCGGTGAAGCCGACCAGGTCCTGTTCGGTGAGGTGGTCGAGCAGGTCACCGGCGCTGCCGCAGACCAGTTGCAGCGAGCCCTCGGGCAGCAGCCCGGACTCGATGATCAGCTCGACCAGGCGGGCGGTCAGGTAGGCGGTCTGGCTGGCGGGCTTGACCAGGGTGGGCACGCCCGCCACGAAGGCGGGGGCGAACTTCTCCAGCGGGCCCCACACCGGGAAGTTGAAGGCGTTGATCTGCACGGCCACACCGCGCAGCGGGGTGAGGATGTGCTGGCCCGCGAAGGTGCCGCCCTTGCTCAGCGGCTCCACGGCCCCGTCCACGCAGACGGTGGAGTTGGGCAGTTCGCGGCGGCCCTTGCTGGAGTAGCCGAACAGCACGCCGATGCCGCCGTCGATGTCGAACATCGAGTCGCCCTTGGTGGACCCGGTTCGGGTGGACAGGGCGTAGAGCTCCTCGCGGTGCTCGCGCAGGTGCGAGGCCAGTGCCTTGAGCAGGGCGGCGCGCTGGTGGAAGGTCAGCTCGCGCAGCGCGGGGCCGCCGACCCTTCGGCCGTGCTCCAGCGCGGCGGCCATGTCGATGCCCGCCGAGGAGACGGTGGCGACCTCCTCGCCGGTGACCGCGTCGTGCAGCGGTACCCCCGGCTCGGTAGCGGTGTGCCAGCGGCCGTTGACGTAACTGCGCAGCGGTGCCATCGATCCCTGCCTTCCGGAGAGGGAATTACTTACCGTCCGTTCGTTCAGATGCTAGCGTGGCGGCATGGCCGAGGAAACCGTTCAGCTCGCCATCGGCGAGGGCGTCGCGACCATCGCGCTCAACCAGCCCGCCAAGCGCAACGCGCTGACGGTGGAGATGAAGGTGGCCCTGCTCGAGGCCGTCGAGGAGGTCGCGGCCGAGGACTCGGTGCGCGCCGTGGTGCTGACCGGTTCCGGGCGGGCGTTCTGCGCGGGCCAGGACCTTGGCGAGCACGCCGAGGCCCTGCGCGCCGACCCGGCCAGTGCGCTGGACACCGTGCGGGCGCACTACAACCCGCTCGTACAAGCCATCACGGACATGGACAAGCCCGTGCTGGCCGCGGTCAACGGCACCTGCGTGGGTGCCGGTCTCGGTCTGGCCCTGGCCTGCGACCTGCGCCTCGCCACCGCGAGCGCCAAGTTCGCCACCGCCTTCACCGCGATCGGCCTGAGCTGCGACTCGGGGCTGTCGGCCACGCTGGTGCGCGCGGTCGGCGCCGCGCGGGCGAGCGAGCTGGTGCTGCTGGGCGAGGCGTTCACCGCGGAACAGGCACTGGCCTGGGGTGTGGTGGGCCGGGTCGTGCCCGACGAGCAGTTCGCGGGCGCCGTGGAGCAGTTGGCCGGACGGCTGGCGACCGGTCCGACCAGGGCGTTCGCCGAGGCCAAGCGGGCCATGGCCGGGGCGTGGACCCCGCCGATCGGCGAGGTGCTCGCCGCCGAGGCCGCCGCCCAGTCACGGCTCGGCCTGACCACCGATCACCAGGGAGCCGTCGAGGCGTTCCTGGCCAAGGAGCAGCCGAAGTTCAGCGGGGCCTAGTCCTGGTCACCGCCGAGCGAGCGCCGCCAGTCGGTGCGCACCACGCCGGACACGATCTCGTTCGCCGCACCGCTGGTGGTCAGTCCGCCGTCGCGGGCGTAGCGGCGCAGCTCGGCGAAGGCCGTGTCCATGTCGCTGTCCAGGTGCTCGGCGAGCACGCCCTTGGCCTGTTCGATGACGATCCTGCTGTGCAGCGCCTGCTGCAACCGCATGGCCAGCACCTCGTCGTTGCGGCCGGACCGCTCCTGCAACAGGCTGATCGTGGCCACGTCGGCCAGCGCCTGCGCCACCCGCATGCCCACCAGGTCCAGCGTGCGCGGCCGCACGTGGAACAGGTTCAGCGCACCGATGGTGCGCTCGCGCAGCCGCAGCGGCAGGGCGTCCACCGCCTCGAAGCCCGCCGCCAGCGCGGCCTGGGCGAACCGCGGCCAGCGGCTGGCCGCCATGTTCAGGTCCGCGACGCTGACCACGGCCCCGGACCGGTAGCACTGCACCGAGGGCCCCTGCTCGCTCTGCAACTCGAACAGCTCCAGCAGTCGCGCTCGCTCGCTGGACACGGCAATCGTGCGCAGCCGGTGGTGCTGGTCGGCCAGCAGCACCCCGGCGAGGTCGACGTCGAGCACCTCGACACAACTGTCGGCCACCAGGTCCATGAAGTCGATCGAGTCGAAATCGGTGACCAGGGTGTCGGTCAGCCGAACGAACATCTCGGCAAGCCTGTCAGCAGGCACCGATACCACCTCCACGCGGTCGCGCCGACGGGGTGGGGTTCCCACCGGGTTCACAGCGGATCCGCATCGACACCTCTCGAGAAGCGTAGCGTCCTGTTCACCACGCCCGCGGCCACTTCGGCCAGCGGCAACTGGTTCGCGAACGCGTGGGCTCTCAGCCGGACCAGCGCCTCGCCCAGGTCGACTCTGAGCTGCACGGCCACCATGCCGGTGGCCTGGTGCACCACCGCCCCGCCCAGCGAGCCGTCGTCGTTGAGCCAGTGCGCCGTGTGCCCGGACCCGTGCGACTGGGCGTCGAGCACCAGGTTCAGCACGAGGTCGGCGAACACCTGCGCGTCGGCGATCT
This sequence comes from Kutzneria viridogrisea DSM 43870, assembly GCF_000525635.1. Lineage (NCBI taxonomy): Bacteria > Bacillati > Actinomycetota > Actinomycetes > Pseudonocardiales > Pseudonocardiaceae > Kutzneria > Kutzneria viridogrisea. The sequence goes on along the minus strand of NZ_CP007155.1, from coordinate 2,284,854 downwards.
GGTCGGGCAGCAGCGCACCAGCGCTGTCCCGGTAGGTGGCGAACACCCCCAACTGCACGGCCCCCTTGCGCAGCGGGAAGGCGAACAGCGCGCGGGCGGTGGACTGCACGGCCGCCGGGGCGAACACCGGCCACCGTTGCAGGCTCTCCTCGCTGTCCAGGTCCGAGGCCAGCACGGGCAGGCCTGAGGCGAAGGCCTCCTCACACGGCCCCTCGCCGAGGGTGAACTGGCTCTCCTCGAGGGAGGCGGCCAGCGGATCGCTCGCGTACGCGCGTTCCCGCTCGGCGGGCGAGGTCATCAGCGTCAGCCAGGACCCGGTGAGCTCAAGCGCGGCCACGCAGGCATCGCAGACAGCGGGAAAGGACACGTCGGTACCTGTCGCGCCGACGTGTCTGGCAACCGTGGCCCACGCGCGCATGACCCGTTGGCCACTCACCGTCTGGACCACCTGATCGTCGTCTGCGACTCGGGCACCGGCAGGTGACCAATGGCAGGCACGCTACTCCTTGCGCAGCCGACGTGCTCGCGCCTGGAGGGTCTGCTCGTCGACAACCGCACGTGCGACGTCGCGGAGCAGACGGTTGTGCGAACGCGCGTGCGTTCGCAACATCGCGAACGCGGTGTCCAGATCGGTGTCGAGACGTTCCGCGAGAATGCCCTTGGCCTGTTCAATGAGAATTCTGCTGGTGAGCGCCCCCTGGAGCTGGTCCACCGTGGTCTCGGTGCGCCGAATAGCGGTCTGTTGCAGGATGCCCAGCGCCACCAGACCCGCCACCATCCGCGCGACCTTTCCCGCGTCGCGGACCATCGATCCTCTGGTCGTGAGAAAGAGTGTCAATGCGCCGATGGTGTCCTCGCGCACGCGCAGGGGAACCGAATGGATGGCGCGGACACCGACCGTCAGCGCCGCCGCGCTGAAGGTCGGCCACCGGCCCGCCTGTGCTTCCAGGTCGAGGACCTCACTGGGCTCACCTCTGCCGTGGCTGGTGTTGCTCGGCCCGTCGGGGCAACTGAGTTCCATCGCAACCAGTTGTCGCACAACCTCATCAGAGGCTCCAACGGGGCGAAGCACGCCCTGCCGGTCGGCGAGCACCAGAGCCGCGCCGTCCACGCCGAGCAGGCGCACGCTGCGCTGGGAGACCACGTGGGCCACCTGCTCGATCTCGATGTCATCGGCCAGGGTGTCCGCCAGCGTCAGAAAAGTCTCCGCCAGGTTGTCGGTCACCGAATAAGTCACATACGCACAGTACGCGGGGTGTACGCCATTACCCCCGATCGACCACCAAAGGAGTGCACAGGAAGACACCTGGCGGGTGAATTACACCATAGTGATGAACGGCATGCCCCGAATGGACCTGTGAGGCGGACAGAAACAAATCCATACTGGCCACTGCCTGCTCAGTTGATGTTCGAGTAGGATTCAGCTTTTACGGGGACAGTTCCCCGGATCTGCGCCGCTCCAGCCCTTGGCGGCCCTCTGATGGGTACCGGCAGGAAGGCGGAGTGGTGGTCATCGCCCATGTCATGGAAGGTCTCGATTCCTGTTCGACGACCCAGCGCAGACTGCGTGCGCTGATGGCGTTGCTGGTGCTCAACCCCAGCCGGGGTGATCGCCCGCCCTCGGACGAGGACAGCTCGCCGCCCGGCTGGCGGCAGTTGGCCCGCTGGGACCTCAGCGGGACGCTGGCCGCGGCCGACCAGATCCGGCTGCTGCCCGACGAGCTGCTGTTCTCCGCCACCAGGCCGGACGAGCTCGTGGACGCGCTGATACCCACGCCGCACCTGATCCACCCCACCGGCTTGCCCGGTCTGCGGCTGCTCACCGCGGCGGCCGACGGCAGTTGGTTGCAGTGCCGCCACGTACCGACCCGAGCCCTGATCAGGATCGAGGCACTCGGCTCGGCCACGATCGACTGCGGCCGTCGCGGACGTCCGTGGCAGGCGGTGGACAACGGCTGGGCGCTGACCTCGCCCGAGATGCGGGCGATGACAGCGGTGCCCGCAGTGCACCCGCACGCCCGCACGCTGTTGTCCGCGCTGCTGGCCCGGCTGACCACGGCGGGCCCTGAGCGGTTCCGCGAGGCCAGCGCCGGGTTCGGCTGGCACCGGCTGTGGGGCCGCAGCAGGCACTGGGTGTTCTGGTGCGAGAACCGGGACGTGGTCATGGACCTGGCCACCGCCCTGGTCGACGCGGGCGTTGGCCTGCCGGGGGCCTCGTTGCTGTTCAGCACCGGCGCGTCGGCCACCGTGGGGTACGGCAACGCGGCGCTGCGGCTGTCCAGCCACGTCCGGCGCTGAGGCCAGCTCAGTTCCAGTCGTGGAAGCCCCGCCCCGTCTTGCGACCGAGGTCGCCGCGGGCCACCGTGTCGCGCAGCAGCGCGGGCGGGGCGAACCGCTCGCCGAGCGTGCGTTGCAGGTACTCCGCGATGGCCAGTCGCACGTCCAGGCCGACCAGGTCGGTGGAGCGCAGCGGCCCCATCGGGTGCCCGTAGCCCAGTTCCATCGCGCGGTCGATGGACTCGGCGTCGGCAACGCCCTCCTCCAGCATGCGGATCGCCTCCAGGCCGAGCATGACGCCCAGCCTGCTGGTGGCGAAGCCGGGTGAGTCGCGCACGAGAACCTCGGACTTGCCGAGCTGGCTCACCCAGCCCAGCGCGCGGTCCCGGGTGAGCTCGGCGGTCTGCGGGCCGACCACCAGCTCCACCAGCTTGGACACCGGCACGGGGTTGAAGAAGTGCATGCCAAGGAAGCGCTCCGGGCGGTCCAGGACCGAGCCCAGCTCGGTGATCGACAGCGAGCTGGTGTTGCTGGCCAGCACGGTGTCCGGGGACAGCACGCGCTCGGCGGCGGTCAGCACCTGGATCTTCAGCTCGACCGACTCGGGCACCGCCTCCACGACCAGGTCGGCCCCGGCGGGCAGCTCGGCCACGTCGGTGACCGTGCGGACCCTGGCCAGCGCGGCCTGCGCGGTACCGGTCAGCTTGCCGCGCTCGGCGGCCCGCTCCAGCCCGGTGCCGACCCGTTCCAGCGCGGCGGCGGCCGTGGACTCGTCGCTCTCCACGACGACGACCTCGGCGCCGATCCCGGTGAAGACCTGCGCGATGCCCGCGCCCATCCGGCCCCCGCCGATGACTCCCACCAACACGGCGGTCACACCCTTTCCACGAGCATCGCCACGCCCTGGCCGACCCCGACGCACAGCGTGGCCAGCCCGCGCCTGCCGCCCTCGCGTTCCAGCCTGCCCAGCAGGGTCACCAGCAGCCGCGCACCGGAACAGCCCAGCGGGTGGCCCAGCGCGATGGCCCCGCCGTCGGCGTTGACCCTGTCCTGGTCCAGCTTGAGCCGCCGCACGACGGCGAGGCTCTGCACGGCGAAGGCCTCGTTCAGCTCGATCGCGTCCAGATCCTGCACGGACAAACCCTGGCGTGCCAACAACTTCTCCGTGGCGGGCACCGGCCCAAGGCCCATCAGGTGCGGCTCGACGCCCGCCGAGGCGCTGGCCACCACGCGGGCGCGCGGGGTGAGGCCGTGGCGCCGCACGGCCTCCTCGCTGGCCAGCACGAGCGCGGCGGCCCCGTCGGACAGCGGGGAGGACGAGCCCGCGGTGACCACCCCGTCCTTGCGGAACACCGGGCGCAGTGAGGCGAGCTTCTCCAGCGTGGTCGAGGGCCGCGGCCCCTCGTCGGCGGTGACGCCCTCCACCGCGACGATCTCCCGCTCGAACCGGCCCGCCGCCTGGGCCGCCACGGCGCGCTGGTGGCTGCGCAGCGCGAACGCGTCGCTGTCGGCGCGGCTCACCCCGTCCAGCGCGGCGACCTCCTCGGCCGTCTCGCCCATGGACAGCGTGTGCCGCGACTCGTGCCGGGGGTTGGTGAACCGCCAGCCCAGGGAGGTGTCGCTGACCTCACCGGGCCGCGCCCAGGGCGTACCCGGCTTGGCCATCACCCAGGGCGCGCGGGTCATCGACTCCACGCCGCCCGCGACCACGACCTCGGCCTCACCCGACCGGATGGCCTGCGCGGCGGAGGCCACCGCGGTCAGCCCGCTGGCGCACAGCCGGTTCACCGTGTAGCCGGGCACCTGCTCGGGCAGGCCCGCCAGCAGCACGGCCATGCGCGCCACGTTGCGGTTGTCCTCACCGGCCTGGTTGGCCGCGCCGAGGATCACCTCGTCCAGGGCCGCACCGGGCACCCCGGCCCTGCGGACCGCCTCGCCGACCACGGTGGCCGCCAGGTCGTCCGGCCGCACCCCGGCCAGTGCTCCGCCGTACCGGCCCTGCGCGGTGCGCACCCCGTCGACCAGGAACACCTGTCCCATCGGCTCTCCTCTTGACACACCTCGGCGTGCTGCCCTGTACTTGGCGCACCATTATTAACCGTCCATTCGGTCAGTTCGCAAGCACGGGAGCCGCTCTTGTCACCAGAGGAACTCCGCGAGCTGCAACTGCGCCGTCTGCAGTGGACGCTGCGGCACGCCTACGAGAACGTGGCCTGCTACCGGGCGAAGTTCGACGCGGCCGGCGTGCACCCCGAGGACTGCCGCGAACTGGCCGACCTGGCGAAGTTCCCGTGCACCACCAAGCAGGACCTGCGCGAGCACTACCCGTACGGCATGTTCGCGGTGCCGATGGACCAGGTGCGCAGGGTGCACGCCTCCAGCGGTACCACCGGGCGGCCCACCGTGGTCGGCTACACGGAGCAGGACCTGGCCACCTGGGCCAAGGTGGTGGCCCGCTCCATCAGCGCCGCGGGCGGGCGGCCCAGGGACAAGGTGCACATCGCCTACGGCTACGGCCTGTTCACCGGCGGGCTGGGCGCGCACTACGGGGCGGAGGAGCTGGGCTGCACGGTGATCCCGGCCTCCGGCGGCATGACCGCGCGCCAGGTGCAGCTGATCCGCGACTTCCAGCCCGAGATCATCATGGTCACGCCCTCGTACATGCTGACCCTGCTGGACGAGTTCGAGCGGCAGGGCGTGGACCCGCGCACGAGCTCGCTGCGGGTGGGCATCTTCGGCGCGGAACCGTGGACCGAGCAGATGCGCCAGGAGATCGAGCAGCGCGCGGGCATCGACGCCGTGGACATCTACGGCCTGTCCGAGGTGATGGGCCCCGGCGTGGCCCAGGAGTCGGTGCGCACCAAGGACGGCCTGCACATCTGGGAGGACCACTTCTACCCGGAGGTGTTCGACCCGCTCACCGAGCAGGTGCTGCCCGACGGCCAGCACGGCGAACTGCTGTTCACCTCGCTGACCAAGCAGGCCATGCCCGTCATCCGGTACCGCACCCGCGACCTGACGACCCTGCGCCCCGGCAGCGCCTTCCCCGAGTTCCGGCGCATGGACAAGGTCACCGGCCGCACCGACGACATGATCATCCTGCGCGGGGTCAACGTGTTCCCCACGCAGATCGAGGAGATCGTGCTGCGCACCCCGGGTCTTGCCCCGCACTTCCAGGTGGTGCTGACCCGGGTCGGCCGCATGGACCACCTCACGGTGCGGGTGGAGGCCCGGCACGACACCCCCGCGCAGCGCCGCGCCACCGCCGCCGCCGAACTGGTCGCCGCCGTCAAGGACAACGTCGGCGTCAGCGTGGAGGTGGCGGTCGTCGACCCCGACACACTGGAACGTTCCGTGGGCAAACTTCGGCGAATCATCGACCAGCGAGTTGAATAGCCACGTGAGCACCCCAGCACCACGGCGCGGACGTCCCGGCTACGACCTGGAGTCCCTGCTGACCATCGCCGTCAAGGTCTTCAACGAGCGCGGCTACGAGGCCACCAGCATGGAGGAGCTCTCGCGCAAGCTGGGCATCACCAAGTCGGCGATCTACCACCACGTCTCCAGCAAGGACGAACTCCTGCGGCTGGCCATGGACCGCGCGCTGGACGGGCTGTTCACCGTCGCGGAGGAGGCCATGGCCCTGGACGGCCGCGCCATCCACCGGCTCGAACACCTCGTCCGCGGCAGCGTCGCCGTGCTCGCCGACCGGCTGCCCTTCGTGACGCTGCTGCTGCGCGTGCGCGGCAACACCAAGGTCGAACGCGCCGCACTGGCCCGCCGCAAGGAGTTCGACCGCCTCGTGACCGACCTGGTCAAGCAGGCCGAGGCCGAGGGCGACGTCCGCCCCGACGTGGATCCCGCCGTCACCGCACGCCTGCTCTTCGGCTTGGTCAACTCGCTGATCGAGTGGTACCGCCCGCGTGGCGGCACCAATCCCGCCACCCTCGCCAACGCCGTGTGCACCATCGCCTTCGACGGCCTGCGCACGAGCTGAACCGGCGAGTTCCCTCGCGGCGAAAGGACCTTTCGCCGCGGTGAGCGCGGTGAAAGCCACCTTCACGGCGCGTTTCCCCGCGGGAACTACACCGTTCCGGTGTTGCCCCCGCACGCGGAATGCTCGGATACTGCAGTACCGAAGTGGTCTGCACCACTTCCGCCGTCGGTCTGGACCACCTCGCGTTCCCTGCAACTCGTGAGGAGCCACACCATGAGAAAGCGCTTCACCCTGCCCTTGATCGCCATCGCCGCCGTCGTGCTGCCGGTGCTGTTCGCCGGTCCCGCCTCGGCGCACGGCTACTCCTCGAGCCCGCCCGCGCGGTCCCAGCTCTGCGCGCAGGGCGTGGTCAAGAACTGCGGGCCGATCCAGTACGAGCCGCAGAGCGTGGAGGGGCCCAAGGGCTTCCCCGGCTCGGGTCCCGCCGACGGGCGGATCTGCGCCGGTGGCCTGGGCCAGTTCGCGCAGCTCGACGACCCGCGCGGCGGCAGCTGGCCCGCCGCCAAGCTGACCAGCGGTGCCTCGTACACCTTCACCTGGCACTTCACCGCGCGGCACGCCACCTCCTCGTTCCGCTACTTCGTCACCCGCAACGGCTGGGACCCGAGCAGGCCGTTGACCAGGGCCGCGCTGGAGTCCACGCCGTTCCTGAACGTGCCCTGGGGCGGCAAGCAGCCCACCGGAGACGTGTCCCTGTCCGGCAAGCTGCCCTCCGGCAAGTCCGGGCGGCACCTCATCCTGGCGGTCTGGGACATCGCCGACACGGGTAACGCCTTCTACTCCTGTGCCGACGTGACCTTCTGATCACGCACCGTGTGGCCCGCGGCGTCGGGCCACACGGTTGTGTGACCGCGAACAGCACACGTGTGGGGCGGGCCTGTGCGTGGGGCGGGCGTCCGGCTTCGTCATCAACCTGCTGAAGTGAAGCCCAACACCGCTCCCGCCGCCGCCACGAAGAAGCCCGTCGCGGTGTCGACCGTCGCGAACCCGTTGTTGTGGACGAGTTCGCGGGCCTGCCGCACATCGGTCACCGCAACCGTTTGCGCCGCCACGCCTGGCACCGCGGGCGGTTGGCTGCCGGGGAAGATCGCCGCGTACTCCTCCGCCGTCACGATCTCCACCCGGCCGGTCCTGAGCTGGAACGCGTTGTCCCGCGCCGGGCGGTCCAACATCAGCTCGTACCTCGCCGTGTACTCGTCCCGCTCCGCCGCCGGCACCACCAGGTAGACCGCCTCCAGGCCCCGCGCCCCGTTGGCGTGCACCAGGTAGCGCTGCTGGTGCACGTACTGCCGGGTCAGGTGCTCCGCCGTGTGCATGATGCCCTCCGGTGTGCGGGCCCGATCGATGTGCACGCTCCTCGCCCGCACCGTTCGCACCCCGTCCGGCGTGTCCACGTCGCGTTGCAAGTTCAGCACTCCCGAACTCGACAGCCCCACCGCCCTGAGCCGCCGCTCCGCCGCCTCCGAGTCGTGGCAACCGAACGAGTAGCCGTGCAACCCGTTGTACCGGTCCACCAACGGCCTCACCCGCCACGGGTCCGGTGCCGACTCGTCCACCACGCCGATCAGCTCGATGAACGATTCCCCGAACAACGCACAGCGGTTCGCCGTGCAACTCGGCACCAGCGGGCCGCCCGCTCGTTCCGTCACGAAGTGCCGCGACTCCGGGCTCAACGTGAACCCCAACTGCTCGTACGCCCGCCACGCCGCCCCGAAGTCGCGCGTGATGAACACGGTGTGGTCCAGGTAGTCGATGTCCATGCCCCGACCCTGCCCAGCACCCGGCACGCCCTCCAGCCGCAGCCACCAGCCCGGCGAATTCCGACGGGGTGAGGGGGTCAGGTCGCGGATTCCGTCACGGAGAGCAGTTCGGCGCGGTTGTGCACGCCGAACTTGCGGTAGAGGCGGGTGAGGCTGGCCTCGACGGCCTTGACGGAGAGGTAGAGGTCGACGGCGATCTGGCGGTTGGTGGCGCCGGAGCGGACGAGTTCGATGAGCCGCTGCTCGGCGTCGGTGACGGGGGTGTCGGCGGCGGACAGGCGGGCGAGTTCGTGCTCGGCGAACCGCTGCCAGGGCACGCAGCCGCAGCCGGTGAACAGGTCGAGCGCGCGGCGTGCGGCGGCGGTGGCGGCGGCACGGCGACGGGCACGGCGTTCCACAGTGGACAGTGCGAGCCAGGCGCGGGCCAGTTCGAGCGGGTAGGGGTGCCGCTCGGGCAGAGCGGCGCGCAGCCGGTCGGCGGCCTCGCGGCTGTCGCCGAGCAGGGCCTCGGCACGGTCGAGGCCGAGCCGCACGACCCAGCGGCCCATCCGGTCCGCGCGGGCCCGCGCATCCTTGATGATCTCACCGGCCTGTCCCGGCTCACCGGTCAGCGCGAGGCATTCGGCCAGATCAGCGTCGATCATGAAGAAGGCGGGGTCCTGGTACCCGATGTCGTGCAACGTGGTTCGCGCGCGGTCGAACACGCGGACAGCGGGCTCGTACTCGCGCAGCAGCACGTGCGCACGGCCGCGCATGCCGAGGGCATAGGCGAGCCACTCGCGGTCGTGCACGTGCTCGCCCGAGGCGATCGCGGCGTCGAGCAGTTCGGCGGCGGCCTCGGCGGTCCCGGTGTTGAGCTGACCGGCCGCGCGCATCGTGAGCCCGGGCCCCGGCGTGGGCTCGATGTCGGCGCGCAGCAGGCCGCCGGTCTCGGCGAACTCCGCCGCACGGGCGCACAGACCGGCTCGCTCGTGCACCGAGGTGCAGGCGTACAGCACCGAGCACAGCTCGTGCATCCGGCCGCTTCGCTCCACTTCGGACAGCGCCTTGGCGGCGGCGTCCACGGCCTCGTCGGTCTGCCCGCGGCGCAGCAGGGTCACGACGGCGGCCAGCCTGGCGTGCACCGCCGCCTGGGTGACGCCCACCCCGTCGGCAGCGAGGTTGGCCCGCAGCACGAGCTCCCAGGCGAGCGGCTCATCCCGTTGCAGCTCAATGGGTATGCGCAGGGCCAGCACCTGGAGGAGCAGGTCCTGGTCGCGGACCATCTCGGCGAACTCCTGCGCGGCGACGAGTTCGTCCACGGCGACCAGCGGACGTCCCTGGCGCACGGCCAGTTCCGCGCGGTAGCGGTGCACCCAGCCGACGAGTCCGGGCTCGTCGCCCGCGTCCTCGGCGGCGGCTTCGAGCAACGGGGCGACCGAGGACTTGTCATGCCCGGCGAGTTCCCACAGCAGCAGCCGAGCCCGGACCCGCGCTTCGTGGTGCACGCCGCGAATCGCCGCCTGACAACAGAATCGCGCGTCGTCGGTGAGTCCCGCGGCGTAGGCGTGCCGGGCGGCCTCCAGCCACAGCAGGCCGATCTCCGGATCGTCGGCGGGCGTGTGACTGGCCGCGAGGCGGCACAGCTCGGCAGCGGCAGCCGGGGCGCCGCGTCCACGTGCGAGAGTCGCCGCGGCTAGGAGTTCCTTGGACAGCAACGGATCCGCGCCGACAGTGGCGAGGGCGCGGTGGCGAGCCTGACGCAGTGGATCGTCCACATGGGAGGCGAGCAGCTCATGTGCGCGACGACGCTCGGCGGGGCTGGCGTCACCGTAGACGAGCTCGGCCAACAGCGGGTGGCTGAACCGGATCGTGCCATCGGAGCTGACGACCAGCACACCGGCCTCGACCGCGGCGGTCACGGCGGGATCGCCGGCGACCTGCACCTCACCGTCCGCGGCGATCGCGAGCAACACCGGGCGACACTGCTCGGGCAGGCTGGCCAGCCGGTCGGCGACCAGGGAACGCAGCCGGTCAGGCACCGGCAGCGGTCTGTCCAACCAGGACTGACTGCCGCCGCGTTGCAGCATGCGCCCCAGTTCCAGGGCGTAGAAGGGGTTGCCACCGCTGGCCTTGCGCACCCTGCTGAGCGCGGTACCGGTGAGTGCGAGCCCGAGCCTGGACCGCAACAGCTCGGCGATCACCCCGTCGGGCACCCCGTCCAGTTCGATCTCGCTGACCGGCGGTGGGCACACGGCGGTGCCGACCAGCTCGGCACCGGGTGCGGCGCGCTCAGCGACCAGCACCCGCACGCGGTGACCGCCGATCCGCCGCGCGGCGAAGCGGAGCACGTCCAGGCTCGCCTGGTCCAGCCACTGCACGTCGTCCAGGGCGAGCAGCACGGGCCGGTCGGCGGCCAGCACGCGCAGCAGGTCCACCACGGCCAGCCGAACGGCGAGCATGTCCATTGTGGACCCGTAGGTGGTGCTGGTGCGCAGCAGCGCGGTGTCCAGCGCGGCCCTCAGGTGGCCGGAAAGCCGTTGCCCGTACTCGTTCAGGTGCGGGCCGAACAGGTCGATCAGGGCCACGTGCGGCAGCAGCACCTCGGTGGCCCCCGAGGTGCTGCGCAGCACCAGCTCGCCCTCCTCGGCGGCCTCGGCGGCGAGCGCGTCGAGCAGCGTGGACTTGCCGACACCCGCCGGTCCGTGCAGCAGCACACCGCCCTCGGCGAGCCCGGCGCGGCACCGGGCCAGCACCTCACGGCGCCCCAGGACGTTCCCATGCGGGTTCACGCATAGGAAAATAACTCGCAGCGGCCCGGAACTGGAAGCCCCGGGCCGCTGCGCCGTGTGGCGGTATCAGCTCAGCGACACGTCGTCGAGCAGGAAGTTGGTTGCCAGATAGGCATCCTCCACCCCGTAGAAGCGCAGGGTGACGTTCTGCCCCCTGTAGCCGGACAGGTCCACGGTGCGCAGCACGTAGCCGCTGCTCACGTTGGCGTTGGAGTAGGTCGCCAGCGTCGTGCCGTTGACCTGCACCTGGAGCGTGTCGTAGGCGGTGCTACCGGACTCCTGCGTGCTGATCGCCAGGTAGAACGACAGCTTGGGGGCGCCGCTGTTCGGGACCGTCACCGTTTGCGTGATGTACTCCGTGGCGGTACTGCCGTTGCCCAGCAGCCACGCGTAGTACGAGCCGCCGTGCGCGGCGCTGTTCGCGCTGTTGGTGACCACGTTCGACCCGCCCCAGCCGTTCTGCCCTGCCTCGAAGCCACCGTTGGTGATCGCGTTGCCACCGGGCGGAGTCGAGGTGGTGGTGGTCGTCGGCGGGGTGGTGGGCGTGGTGGTGGGCGGCGGCAGTGCGGTGCCCACGTTGACCGCGGCCCAGGCCACGCTGACCAGGTAGCGCTCCGTGCTGCCGCTGCCGTACAGGTCCGCCGCCGCGTTCAGGGTCGCCGTGCGGGCGGCCGCGTAGTTGGTGGTGGAGGTCATGTACGTGGTCAGCGCGCGGTAGTAGATCGCCGCGGCCTTGTCCCGGCCGATGCCTGCGAAGCTGGTGTTGTTGCAGGTGGTGCCGTTGTGCGACTTGCCACCGATGGTCTTCGCACCGGTGCCCTCGGCGGCCAGGTAGAAGAAGTGGTTGCCGATGCCGGAGGAGTAGTGCACGTCCACCGAGCCCGCGTTGCTGCTCCAGCAGGACAGGCTGCTGCCGTCCACGGACGGGTTGTCCATCCGCCGGAAGTAGCCGCTGGGCATGTTCAGCTGCTCGCCGATGTAGTAGTTGCCCGGGTCCCTGGAGTTGTTGGCGTAGAACTCCACCATGGTGCCGAAGATGTCGCTGGTCGCCTCGTTGAGGCCGCCGGACTCGCCCGAGTAGTTCAGGTTCGCGGTGGCGGCGGTGACCCCGTGCGTCATCTCGTGCCCGGTGACGTCGATGCCGATCACCGGCGTGTTGCCGTTGCTGGAGTTGCCGTCCCCGAACACCATGCAGAAGCAGCTGTCGTCGTAGAAGGCGTTGAGCAGGTTGGTGTCGGTGTGCACGTACGCCGTGGCGCCCTGCCCGTCGTTGCGGATGCCGGTGCGGCCGAACGTGTTCTTGTAGTAGTCCCAGGTCTTGGCCAGGCCGTAGTTGCCGTCGACCCCCGCGGAGGCCCGGTCGCTGTTGCTGCCGTTGCCCCAGACGTTGTCCGAGTCGGTGTACAGCGTGGCGCGGCTACTGGGCGAGCTCTGCGGGCTGTTGTGCGCGTCGTAGATCGCGGTGTTGCCCCGGTTGGGGTCGATCATGACGTACTGGCCGCCCTGCTGGGAGGTGTCGATGTTGACCTGACCGTCCAGCACGCCGTTACCGGTGGCGCGGTGCTCCTGGTGGTAGCGGTCGAGCAGCTCGCCGCTGGCCGCGTCGGAGATGACCACCTCGCGGCCGTCCGTGCCGTCCACGGTGCTGCGGTAGGCCAGGACTGGCTTGTGGTTCGCCGCGTAGACGACCAGCTCGGAGCCGGTGGTGCGGCCCGCGGTGAGCTTCGCGGCCCGGTCGCCCACCTGCTGGGTGCTCAGCTTGGGCGCGGTGCTCGGCACGGTGATCGTATCTCCGGAGGCCCGGTCCACGGTGGCGATCGAGCCGTCCGGCGTGCGGTGCACGATCAGGTCGCCGCCCAGGACGGCGAGGTTGTCGTAGGTGCGGTCGTAGCGCACGTTGCGCGCGCCGTTGGTGTCGATCACGACGTCCTTGGCGCGCAGTTGCTCCTTCGCGCCGAGGTGCAGGGCCTTGGCCGTGGTGGCGGCCTCGTCCTGGGCGGTCCGCAACGCCTGCGCCCGCTGGTCAGGGCTGAGCGGTCTGGCGCCCGTGGTCGGGGCGGACTGGGGCTGGGCATCGGCCTGGGAGGTCGTCCCGATGGCCGTGCCGGTCACCCCGAGCACCGCGGCGACGGCGGCCACCGTCGCCACTATTACCTTGCGTGACATGGTTCTCGTTCCTCCATCGGACCCGCTTGGCAGGGGGTTCTCGGGTCCGTCAGGAGGGACGGTAAGTAGCACCTGTGGGCCTGGGCGAAGGGTGCGGGCGGGGTCAAGGGTTGGTCAAGGGTGAGCTGCGGGGGGCGGAACCCTACTCGGCCCGGGCCGACAGCACCGCCATCGCGGCGTTGTGGCCGGGGATGCCGCTCACCCCTCCCCCACGGCGCGCACCGGCACCGCAGAGCAGCACGCGGGGATGCGCGGTCTCGACGCCCCAGGTGCCGACCTGCTCGGGCTCCTCGGCGTACGGCCAGGACAGGTCGCGGTGGAAGATGTGCCCGGCGGGCAGCCCGAGGGCCTGTTCGAGGTCGAGCGGGGTCTTGGCCTCGACGCAGGGACGGCCGTCACGATCGGTCCACAGGCAGTCCTCGATCGGCTCGGCAAGCACGCTGTTGAGCGAGGCCAAGGTCGCGGCAAGCGCCTGCCCGCGAGCACGCCCGTTGTCGGCGGCGAACAGCCGGGCGGGCATGTGCAGGCCGAACAGGGTCAGGGTGTGTGCGCCGGGTTCGGCCACAATGGACGGATCGGCGAGCGAGTGACAGTAGATCTCGCACGGGGGCAGGTCGGGGATGTGCCCGGCGGCGGCCTGGGTGTAGGCGGTGGCGAGTTGTTCGTACGACTCGTTGACGTGGAAGGTGCCGCCGAACGCCTCGGTGGGGTCCACGCGTGAGTCGCGCAGTCTTGGCAGGCGCTTGAGCACCATGTTCACCTTGAGCTGGGAGCCCTCGGCAGCGGACCCGGTGAACGGCTCGCCGAGCAACCGGGCAAGCGCCTGCGGCGAGGCGTTGACCAGCACGTGGTCGGCGTGCACCACGTGCTCGGCGCCCCCGGTCAGGTAACGGACCTCGCCGTCAGGGGTGATGCCGGTGACCTCGGCGCCGGTCTCCAGGCGGGCACCGGCCGCGAGGGCGACCCGGGCCAGTTCGGCGGTGACGGTGCCCATGCCGCCGACCGGCACGTCCCAGTCGCCGGTCCCGTTGCCGATCACGTGGTAGAGCAGGCAGCGGTTCTGCCGCAGCAGCGGGTCCTCGGCGGGCGCGAAGGTGCCGATCAGCCCGTCGGTGAGCACCACCCCGCGCACGACCTCGTGGTCGAAGGCGTTCTCCAGTACGGAACTGAGGGGCTCCTCGAACAGCGCACGCCAAGCCTGTTCGTCGGCGATCCGGGCGCGCAGTTGCTCGCGGCTGGGCAGGGGCTGGGTCAGCGTCGGGAACACGTGCCGGGCCACCGAGCCGGTCATCCGGTAGAAGCGCTGCCACGCCTGGAAATCGGTGATCCCGCCCGTGAAGTCCACAAAGGACCCAGCGGTGCGCACGGCGCTCTGGTTGTCCACGAGCAGCCCACCGGAGCCGACCGGGGTGTACGAGGACACGTCCCGTCGGCGCAGCACGAGGTTCAGCCCCAGGTCGGCGATGATCTGCTTGGGCAGCAGGCTGACCAGGTAGCTGTAGCGGGAGAGCCGGACGTCCACGCCGGGGAAGGCGGGCGCGGACACGGCAGCACCACCGAGGTTGTCCAGGCGCTCCAACACCTGCACCGACAGACCGGCCCGTGCCAGGTACGCCGCGGCGACCAGCCCGTTGTGACCGCCGCCGACCACGACCACGTCCACGGCTCAGCCCTTCACCCGGCGGCCGGACTTCCAGACCCCGACCACGTGGTCGGGATCGGCGAGGGCCGAGATGTCGGCGATCGGGTCGGCGTCCAGCGTGATCAGGTCGGCCTCGTGGTCGGCACGGAGCTGACCGGTTCGCGGGGCCTGCGGGCCGACGGTGAGCGGCCCGTTCGCGGTGGCCGCCTCAATGGCCTGCAACGGGGTGAAACCCAGTGACACCAACAGGCTCAGCTCGCGGGCGTTGCTGCCCCACGCGCTGGGGGCAGCGGGTGAACTGGCGACCACGTCGGTGCCGGTGGCGAAGGTGACGCCCTTCGAGTGGGCCAGGGCGACGGCCTGCGCGTGCTGGTCGGCCAGGGCGGCGAGCTTGGTGGCGGCGTAGGGCGGCATGGTGTGCGAGGCGGCCAGCAGGTCGTCGATGATCAGCCGGGTGGCGACCAGCACGGCGCCGGTCTCCAGCATCGCGTCGCAGGCCTCCTCGTCCAGGTAGGAGCCGTGCTCGATGGTGCGCACCCCGGCCTCCAGCGCGGCCATGATGCCCGCCTTGCCGTGGCAGTGCGCGGCGACGACCCGTTCGGCCATGCCCGCGACCTCCACGACGGCGCGCATCTCGGCCACCGTGAACTGCTGGTGCATCGGATGGTCTACTTCGGACAGAACCCCGCCGGAGGCGCAGACCTTGATCACCCGCGCGTTCCTGCGGAGCTGTTCCCTGGTGGCCTTCATGCACTCGTCGACCCCGTCGCAGAGCCGGAAGTCGGCTCCGGTCATGGACAGGTCGTGCATCCACTCCAGCGGCACGGCGTGCACGTCGCCGTGCCCGCCGGTGGTGCTGAGCACGGCGCCGGCCGCGTAGACGGTCGGCCCCTCGATCGTGCCCTCCTCCACGGCGCGTGCCACGTGCACACCGATGCCGCCGACCTCGCGCACGGAGGTGATCCCGGCGTCCAGCGCGGCGCGCAGGTCGCGGGCACAGCGGGCGCCCCTGGTGGCCAACGGTTCCGTGGTCAGCACCTGGAGGTTCATGCCGCTGCTGGGCGGCAGCCCCATCAGGTGGCTGTGGCAGTCCCACAGGCCGGGCAGCACGGCGGCTGCCCGGCTCGTGGTGGTCACCGGCACCTCGGGGGCCTGCGCGGCCGGTCCCGCGTAGTGGATGCGCCCGCCCTCGAACAGCACGCAGCCCTCGGCAACGGGCTCGCCGCGGCCGGGGATCAGCAGGTCCGCGTCGATCCGTTCCACGCCGCGCTCCTCGTCAGTGCTGGGAGAGCTGCTCCACCCGTTCGTGCAACTGGGTGAGGAAGGTCTCCGACTCGGGCTTCATCAACACACTGCGTACCACTCGGGTGCCGTCGCTGTCGACCGTGACCTCGGGGCGGCGCGCGGTGAACGCGGCCGCGTCGGCGCGGAGCACGCTGAGGAACACCGGGTCCTGGTCGGCTTCCATGCCGCGGCGCATCAGCTCCTCGGAGGCCTTGTCGATCGCGGACAGCGAAAGCGGTGCCGTGCGCGGGAAGTACGTGACGATGTCCAGTCCGGGCCGCTGGTACAGCTCCAGGTGCTCGGACTGCTCGATCAGCTCCGACCAGCGCAGCGCGGCCCGTCGGCCCGCGGCGAGCACCGCGCCGAGGCCGTTGCGGGTCAACGGGAGCAGTTGCAGGGTCACCCAGAACGCGGCGGCCGAGGCGCCGGCGCGGGAGCACTCCAGGCTGATCTCGCCCAGGTGCAGCTCGTCGGAGGTGAAGTAGGTGTACGGCGAGTCGTGCACGTAGAACTGGCCGACAGCGGGGTCGCGGAACAGCACCGCTCCGCAGCCGTAGGGCTGCAACCCGTGCTTGTGCGGGTCGACCACGATCGAGTCGCAGTGCCGGATCGCCCGCCACGGCTCGGGATCGATGCCCAGGTCGCCCGCGATGAGGGTGAAGAAGCCGCCGTACGCGGCGTCCACGTGGATGCGGAACTCGTAGCGCTCACGCAGCTTGACGACCTCGTGCACGGGGTCGACCACACCCAGGCCGGTGGTACCCGCGGTGACCACGACCGTGCCGATCTCTCCCTTGCGCAGCAATGACTCCAGCGCGTCCACGTCCATGCGGCCGAGCCCGTCCACCGGCACGCTGGCGGTCCGCACGCCGAGCACGCGGCACATCCTGGCATGGGTGTAGTGGCTCTCCGCGCTGAAGGCGACCCCCTTGTCGGGGTGAAGTTCCCTTGCCACGAAAAGAGCTTCGAGGTTGGCCATGGTGCCGCTGGAGGTCAGGTGGCCCAGGTGCTCGGTGTAGCCGAACATCGCGGCGAGCTGGCGCACCGCCTCGCGTTCCAGCTGCGCGGTGGCCGGTCCGCCGTCCAGCGCGTGGTTGTTGGGGTTGATCAGCTGCCCGGCGAGGTAGCCGGCGATGGCGGCGGGGTGCGGCGGCTTGAGCATCTGCCCGGCGTAGCGCGGGTGGAAGAACGGGTAGTTGTCCCGCAGCCGCTCGGCGAGCCGGTCGAGCACGTCCTCGACCCGGCCGCCGGGTACCTGGAGGGCGGGGTGCACCGGGTGCGGACCGAACTCCTGGGTCCACTTCTGGTGGTTGGCCATCACCCGGTCCAGCCACTGCCGGAGGTCGAGCCACTGCTGGAGGTCCACCGCGATCTCCTCTGAGGGGGCTTACATGTGGTAGGCGTACTCCCGGAACTCCCAGTCGGTGACCCACTGCCGGTAGCGCGCCACCTCGGCGCGCTTGAACGTGCTGTAGGAGGTCACGAACTGCTTGCCCAGCAAGGATTGCAGCGCCGAATCGGCTTCCAGTTCGTCGAGTGCGGCGGTCAACGTCATCGGAAGCACGGCCGTGGTGCTCACGTCGTAGCCGTAGCCCTGCAACGGGGCGGGCGGCTCGGTGGCCTCCTCGATGCCCAGCCGCATCGCGGCCAGCACACCGGCGTAGACCAGGTACGGGTTCGCGGAGGCGTCGGGCAGGCGGACCTCGACACGGGTGCCCTCGCCGCGCTCGGGCGGTACGCGCACCATCGCGCTGCGGTTGTCCAGGCCCCAGTCGATCAGCCACGGCGCGAGCGTGTCCGGGCCGAACCGCTTGTAGGAGTTGACGGTCGGGTTGGTCAGGGCGGTCAGCGCGGGCGCGTGCCGCAGCACCCCGGCCAGCGCGTGCCGCAGCAGCCGGGACAGGCCGTGCGGGGCGGCCGGGTCGTCGCCGAGGTTGCGGCCGGCGGGGTCGGTGAGCGAGACGTGCAGGTGGAAGCCCGAGGCCCCGTGCTCGGTGAACGGCTTGGCCATGAAGGTGGCCAGCCTGCCCTGGCGGCGGGCCAGGTCCTTGACGGCGGACTTGAACCGGAACGCCCGGTCGGCAGAGGAGAGCGCGGGCCCGTGCGTCAGGTTGATCTCGAACTGGCCGGGGAAGTACTCGTGGTTGCCGCCGAGCACGCCGAGCCCGAAGTCGCGCAGCTGCCGCAGGGTGGCGGTCAGGTGGCCGTCCGGGTCGCCCTTGCTGCCGCTGACGTAGATGTTGCCCGGTTCGGGCGAGTACGGGGTGAAGCCGCCGCGGCCGTCCGGCTCACACAGGAAGTACTCCAGCTCGGGGCCGACCACGGCCTGGTGACCGAGCGTGTCCAGCACCCTGGCGAGCAGCCCGCGCGAGGACTCGGGGGCCTCGGGAGCGTCGCCGAGGCAGCTGGCCACCCCGGGCTCCCAGGGCACCGGCCGCAGCGTGTCCAGATCGGGCAGCACGGTGATGTCGGGCAGGCCCGCGTCCAGTCCACCGGGCACCTCGACCGTCTGGCCGAGCGGGCTGGTGTGGTAGACCGCCCGGCAGAAGGCCACCCCGCGCTCCACGGCGGCGGGCAGCTCCTCCAGCAGTAGTTCCTTGGACCGCTCGGTGCCCATCAGGTCGGCGAAGCCCACCCGCACCACGTCGATCCCGCGCGCCGCGAGTTCCTCGACGACCCGCTGAACCGCCATACCGACCTCCGCGCTCGTTTGGTTCCGAACTATAGAGCCGTAGCGGTGCGCCAACAAGACCGATATCGTACGTACCCAAACGACCTACGGCGGGAGTGACCATGCGCGGATTCCTCTACCCACGGACCGGGACCGGTCGTGCCTCACTCATCCCACCGCCGCCGTGGCACTACAGCGGGGACCTGCTCACCGTGGAGTACCGCACCGACCCGGCCAAGGTCGCCGCCCTGCTGCCCGAACCACTCAGCCCCGCCGACCACGAGCCCGGGGCGGTCGCGGTGATCTGGGCCGACTGGCAGTCCTGCTCGGAGGGGGGCGAGGAGCTGCTGGACCCGGTGCGTTCGCAGTACAAGGAGTGCTTCGTGGTGGTGCGCTGCCAGTACGCCGGGCAGACCTACTCCCGGTGCGTGTTCATCTGGGTGGACAAGGACTTCGCCATCGCGCGCGGCCTGCACCAGGGCTATCCCAAGAAGCTGGGGTCGATCCACCAGACCCGGCCGCACCCCTACGGGCCCGCGCCGCGCATCGAGGCGGGGGCCCGGTTCGGCGCGACCCTGGCGGCCGGGGACCGGCGGCTGGCCGAGGCGGTGCTGCGCCTGGAGCGGCCCAGCGAGCACAACGGGTTCGTCAACGGCCACCCGATGGCCCACCACCGCTGGCTGCCCAGCGTGGTCAAGGGCGAGCCGGACAGCCTCAACGAGCTGATCCGCTCCGGGGCGGCGGTGGTGACGGCCGGGCAGGCCTGGTCGGGCAGCGCCGAACTGCGGCTGTTCGACTCGCCCACCGAGGAGCTGGCGGAGCTGACCGTGGAGGAGCCGCTGGGCGCCTACTACCGGCAGATCGGCGTGACCTGGGACGGCGGCACCGTGCTGGCCTGAGCCGCCGCGACCAGTTGCCGGAACAGGCCGTCCTGGCTCGGGGTGTCCTCGGGGTGCCACTGGACCCCGAGGAACCAGCCCGCCGGGTCGGCCAGCCGCAGCGCCTCGACCGTGCCGTCGGCGGCGTGCGCGACCGGCACGAGCCCGGCGCCGAGCTGGTCCACCCGCTGGTGGTGGTAGCAGGACACCTCCTGCTCGCCCCAGGTGCTGGTCACGGTGTGCACGAGGTGCCGGTGCGGGCTGGCCATGTGCTGCTCCAGCGTGCCGCCCAGGGCCACGTTGACCACCTGCATCCCCCGGCACACCGCGAGCAGCGGTCGACCGGTGCGCAGCGCCCAGCGGGCCACCGCCAGGTCGAACTCGTCCTGCTCGGCGTCCACGTCGTACACGGACTCGTCCCGGCTCGCGTGGCCGTAGCGACTCGGGTCCAGGTCACCGCCGCCGGGCAGCAGCACGCCCTCGGCGAAGGCGAACCGCTCGTCCAGCTCGGCGCCGTCCGGGTGCACGGTCAGCGGCTCGCCCCCGGCGCGCAGCACGGCCCCGGACAGCGCGCGTGCGGTCACCACCGCGCCGTAGCGCAGTGCCGATGCGCTGGCCGAGAACCGGGCCGGGATGACGATCAGCGGTCGCTTCACGGCAGTGCGATCCAGGTCGTCTTGAGCTCGGTGAACTTCTCCAGCGCGTGCGCCGACTTGTCCCGGCCGTGCCCGGACAACTTGGTGCCACCGAAGGGAACCGTCAGGTCGCCCTCCTCGTAACAGTTGACCCACACGGTGCCTGCCTTCAGCTCGCGCGAAGTCCGGTGCGCCACACCGAGATCACGGGTCCATACTGCGGCGGCCAGCCCGTAGTCGTTGTCCTGGGCCAAGTTCAGCGCCTCCTCGACGGTGTCGAAGGTCAGCACCGACAGCACCGGCCCGAAGACCTCCTCACGCGCCAGGGCCATGTCCGGCCGCACCTCGTCGAACACGGTCGGTTCCAGGTAGCAGCCGGTGGCCGGTCCACCGCCCGCGCGCAGCCTGGCCCCGTCGTCGACCGCCCGCTCGATGTGCCGCTGGACCCCGGCCAGGTGCTCGGCACTGACCAGTGGCCCCATCCGCGTCGCGGGGTCGAGCGGGTCGCCGGGCGCGAACTCGGCCGCCCGCTCCAGCAACCGCCGCACGACCTGGTCGGCGACGGAGCGCTGCACGATCAGCCGGGAGCCCGCCGTACACATCTGGCCCGCGTTGAAGAAGATCGCCCACGCGGCGGAGTCGGCGGCGGCGTCCAGGTCGGGGGCGTCGGCGAACACCAGGTTGGGCGACTTGCCGCCCAGCTCCAGCCAGACCTGCTTGAGGTTGGAATCCGCCGAGTAGCGCTGGAAGTGCCGCCCGACCTCGGTGGACCCGGTGAAGGTCACCACGTCCACCCCGGGGTGCAGGCCGAGCGCGCGCCCGGTGACCGGCCCCGGCCCGTTGAGCACACCGAGCACACCCTCGGGCAGCCCGGCCTCGGTGGCCAACGCGGCCAGGTGCAGCGCGGACAGCGGGGACTGCTCGGCCGGTTTCAGCACAACCGTGCACCCGGCGGCCAGCGCGGGCGCGAGCTTCCACGCGGCCATCGTCAGCGGGAAGTTCCACGGCACCACGGCCGCGACCACGCCGATCGGCTCGCGGGTCACCAGCGCGAGTGAGCCCGGCTCGGTACCCGGCACCTCGCCCGCGGTCTTGTCCGCCAACTCGGCGTACCAGCGGAAGGTCTTCACCACGGCGGCCAGCTCGATGCCGTACGAGTCGCTGATCGGCTTGCCCATCTCCAGCGCGATCGTCGTGGCCAACTGGGCCCGATCCCGCTCCACCAGCTCGGCGAGCCGGTACAGGTGCGCGGCCCGCTCACGCGGGTGCAGCCGGGGCCACGGGCCGTGGTCGAACGCCCGCCGGGCGCTGGCCACCGCCCGGTCGACGTCCCGCTCCCCCGCCGTGGCCACCTCGGCCAGCACCGCCCCGTCGCGCGGGGAGACCACCGGCAGGCTCGCGCCGTCCACGGGGTCGGTGAAGCCGCCGTCCAGGTAGAGGCCGGTGGGGTGGGTCAGCCCGGCGGCGACACCGGTCCAGTCGGCTGCCGTGTGCATGGCACCTCCGTGTCTTGACCGCGTCATCGCAGCCCCGTACGTTTGGGTTCAAACGATATACGGATCCCCTTACGGAGAAAAGATGTCGAGCAGCGCGCGGGTGGCAGGGGTCGAGGTGCCGACCGGGCACTGGATCGGGGGCGGGCGGCTGGGCTCGGCGCGGACCTTCGCCGATCACTCCCCCATCGACGGCGCGCTGCTGGCCGAGGTCGCGCGCGGTGGTGCGGCCGAGGTCGAGGCGGCGGTGTCGGCGGCGCGGCAGGCGTTCGGCGGGTGGTCGCGGACCAGCCGGGAGCGGCGTGCCGAACTGCTGCACGCGATCGCCGAGGGCATCGAGAAGCGCACGGACGAACTGGCCCGCGTGGAGACCGCCGACAACGGCGCGCTGCTGCGCTCGCACCTGCGGGGCGTGATGCCCAGGGCTGCGCACAACTTCCGGTTCTTCGCCAACTGGCTGGTGGACGAGCTGGCCCACCCGGAGTTCGACACCCGAGGGCACCGCAACCAGGTGTCCTGGGACCCGGCCGGGGTGTGCGCGCTGATCACCCCGTGGAACGCCCCGCTGATGCTGGCCACCTGGAAGATCGCCCCCGCGCTGGCCGCGGGCAACACGGTGGTGCTCAAACCCGCCGAGTGGACCCCGCTGACAGCCTCGCTGCTGGCCGACATCACCGCCGAGGCCGGGCTGCCCGACGGGGTGTTCAACGTGGTGCAGGGCTTCGGCGCCGAGGCCGGGGCCGCGCTCACCGAGCACCCGGACGTGCGGCGGATCAGCTTCACCGGCTCGGTGCCCACGGCGCGCACGATCGCCGCGGCGGCGGCCCGCAACCTGGTGCCGACCTCGCTGGAGCTGGGCGGCAAGTCCCCGCTGCTGGTCTTCGCCGACGCCGACCTGGACCTGGCCGTGCGGCTGGCGGTGGAGCAGTACGACAACGCCGGGCAGGTCTGCCTGTCGGCGGTCCGGCTGCTCGTGGAGGAGCCGGTGGCCGAGGAGTTCCAGCGGCGCTTTCTGGAACGGGCTTCGCTGCTGCGGCAGGGTGATCCGCGCGAGCTGGACACCGACATCGGCCCGCAGGTGCATCCCAGGCAGCTGGACCGGATCGACGGCTTCGTGCGGCGCGCGGTGGCGGCGGGCGCGACCGTGGCGCTGGGCGGTGAACCGAACTCCGAGCTGGGCGGCCTGTACTACCGGCCCACGCTGCTGACCGGGGCGCGGCCGGGCAGCGAGATCCTCACCGAGGAGGTGTTCGGGCCGGTGCTCACCCTGCAGACCTTCAGCGGGGAGGAGCAGGGCATCGCCATGGCCAACGACAGCCGGTTCGGGCTGGCGGCCACGCTGGTCACCGGGGCCCCGGCGCGGGCGGAGCGGGTCAGCGCGCGGCTGGTCGCGGGCACGGTGTGGGTGAACTGCTTCTTCGTCCGCGACCTGCGGGCCCCGTTCGGCGGCAGTCGTGAGTCGGGGATCGGCCGCGAGGGCGGCACCTGGAGCTTCGACTTCTACTGCGACGTGAAGAACTCGGTCTACGCCCAGGAGGGCTGGAATGGGTGAGGTTGTCGGCGCGGGCCTGCTCGCGCACGTGCCCACGATCATGTTGCCGGAGCAGCAGCGGCGTGAGCTGAACAACGGTGCGGACACCACGCTGGTCGCCGGGCTGGACCGGTTGCGGACCGAGGTGTTCGAGACCCTGGACTACGACACGGTGGTGCTGCTCGACTCGCACTGGGCGACCACCGTGGAGTACGTGGTGACCTCGCACCCGCGGCGGGCCGGGCTGTTCACCTCGGAGGAGCTGCCGCGTGGCATGTGTCGCATCCCCTACGACTACCCCGGGGACCCCGAGCTGGCGCACGCGATCGCCGCGCACGGCACCGAGCGCGGCACCTGGATCACGCCGATCGACGACCAGTACCTGCCGATCTTCTACGCCACGGTGAACCTGTGGCGATACCTGGGCGTGCCCGAGAAGAAGTGGATCTCCATCGGGGTCTGCCAGACCGCCGATGTGGAGGACAACCTGCGGCTGGGCCGGGCGCTGGCCGACGGGATCGCGCAGGTGGACCGCAAGGTGTTGATCATCGCCTCCGGGGCGATGAGCCACACGTTCTGGCCGCTGCGCGAACTGCGCGCGCACGAGGCCAGCGGGGTGGAGCACATCCGCACCCCGGAGGCGGCCAAGGCCGATCTGGAGCGCATCGACTGGTTGCGCGCCGGGGACCACGCCCGCGTGCTGGACACGATGCCCGAGTTCGCGCGGTACCGGCCCGAGGCCGGGTTCGCGCACTACCTGATGATGGCCGGGGCCATGGGCGAGTCGGCCTGGACCGCACCCGGCAGGCTGTTCAGCGAGTACGAGAACTCCGTCGGAACCGGCCAGGTGCACATCTGGTTCGACCGGCCCGAGCAGGGGTGGAGCGCCACGCGATGACCGAGTACCGCAGGATCCTGCTCGACGGCGCGGCCGTGCGGGTGCAACGCGTCGGCGACCTGCTGCTCGCCCCGGACGGGCGCGAGGTCGGCGTGGCCGAGGCCGTGCACCTGCCGCCCTGTCAGCCGTCGAAGATCATCGCCGTGCACCTGAACTACCGCAGCCGGGTCGAGGAGTTCCAGGGCAGGCTGCCCAAGGCGCCGACCTACTTCCACAAGCCGACCTCGGCGCTCAACTCGCACGGCGGGGCGGTGGTGCGGCCCGAGCGGTGCAAGTGGCTGAACTACGAGGGCGAGATCGGCATCGTCATCGGCCGGACCTGCCGGAACGTGCCCGTCGAGCAGGTCGGCGAGCACATCCTGGGCTACACCGTGGCCAACGACTACGGGCTGCACGACTTCCGCGACACCGATGCCGGATCCATGTTGCGGGTCAAGGGTTCCGACACGCTGTGCCCGCTCGGACCGGGTCTGGTCACCGGCTGGGACTTCCGCGGCAAGTCGATCCGCACGCTGGTCAACGGCAAGGTCGCACAGGACGGCAACACCGACGAGATGGAGTGGGACATGCACTACCTCGTCGCCGACATCGCCCGCACGATCACACTGCACCCCGGCGACGTGCTGCTGTCCGGGACCCCCGCCAACTCACGCCCCGTGCAACCGGGCGATGTCGTGGAGGTCCAGGTCGAGGGCTTGGGCACGCTGCGCAACCACATCGTGTCGGGCCCGGTGCCGATCGACTCCGCCGTGGGCGCCCAACCCACCGAGTCCGAGGAGGTCCGCTCCACCGCACTCGGCGGCGACTGGGAGTACCGCGGCCAGCGCGCCCCCCGCTGAGGACTCGCCCCGTTCCGAGCCCGGCGCGTGTCGGCGCTACCGGTGCCGCGTGTCGGCGCTTCCGGGACGGTGTGTTCGCACTTCCGCTTTGGACTCCCGGATTCTGGGACGTCGTACGCCAACCGCGGACACACCGTACGGAAGACGTCGACACGCGGTGCGCGAAGCGCCGACACGCGCCGCTTGGGGTGAGCGGGACCGATCCAGCCGGGTCAGGCCTCCACGTCGCGGGCGAGCAATCCCGGCAGGGGGCCGGACTGCACGGAGCGGCGCACCTCGGCCTGGCGCTCCTGTGCGGTCTCCTCGAAGTGGCTGAGCACGTGCCGCAGGATGCGGGTCAGCTCGGTGACCCGGCGCGGGGACAGGCCCTCCAGGCTGTAGACCTCCTCGGCGTTGAACCGCGGGAACAGCTCGGTCATCAGCGCCTTGCCACGCTCGGTCAGCGACAGCACGCTCAGCCGCCGGTCGTCGGCGGGCGTGGCGCGGGTGATCAGCCCGCGGTTCTCCAGGGTCCTGGCGACCCCGGTCAGCGTGCCCTTGGAGATGCCGCTCTCCTCGGCGACGTGCCGGGTCTCGATGTCACCCCAGATCCACACCACCCACAGCACGACGAACCCCGTCCAGGACAGGTCGACGTCGCGCAGCACGGACTGCTCGAAGTGGTTGCGCACGACCAGCGCGGTCCGGTGCAGGTTGGACAGTGCCATCATGGCCTCGACGTCGATCCGCAGGCCGCCGAGCCGCTCGCCGACGGCCTTCTCGGTCTCCCGCAGCGTGTAGTAGCCGGTCATCGTGCCCCGCCCTCGCCGTCGCCCAACCTGGTTGACACGCGAGCAGCCTAACTCGCCCGACCATATGGGCACGAACGAGTGGCCGGGTCGGCAGGTCCCGACCCGGCCGCTCGTCCGGTGCTCAGCCGCGCAGTGCGCGGGCGGAGCCGACCAGCGCCCGCAGCGCGGGCTCGACCTCGGCGTAGTCGCGGGTCTTCAGCCCGCAGTCGGGGTTGACCCACAGCCGCTCGGCGGGCACCGCCTGCACGGCGGCCCTCAGCAGCTCGGTGACCTCGTGCTCGGCGGGCACCAGCGGGGAGTGGATGTCGTACACCCCGGGCCCGACCCCGCGCCGGAAGCCGATCGCGCGCAGGTCGTCCAGGACCTCCATCCTGGACCGGGCCGCCTCGATCGTGGTGACGTCGGCGTCCAGCCCGTCGATCGCGCCGATCACGTCCCCGAACTCGGAGTAGCACAGGTGCGTGTGGATCTGCGTGGCGCTCGCGGCCCCGGAGGTGGCCAGCCGGAAGGACTCCACCGCCCACTCCAGGTACGCGGGCCGGTCCTCGGCGCGCAGCGGCAGCAGTTCGCGCAGCGCGGGCTCGTCGACCTGGACCACGCCGATCCCGGCCGCCTCCAGGTCGGTGATCTCATCCCGCAGCGCGAGCGCGACCTGCTGCGCGGTGTCGGCCAGCGGCTGGTCGTCACGCACGAAGGACCAGGCGAGAATGGTCACCGGGCCGGTGAGCATGCCCTTGACCGGCTTGCTGGTCAGCGACTGCGCGTGGGCCGTCCACTCCACGGTGATCGGGTTGCGCCGGGACACGTCCCCGTGCAGGATCGGCGGCCGCACGCAGCGCGAGCCGTAGGACTGCACCCAGCCCAGCTCGGTCGCGGCGAAGCCGACGAGGTTCTCCGCGAAGTACTGCACCATGTCGTTGCGCTCGGGCTCGCCGTGCACCAGCACGTCCAGCCCGATCTCCTCCTGCAACCGGATGACGCGCTCGATCTCCTCGCGCATCCGCTGCTGGTAGTCCTGTTCGGACAGTCGACCGGCGCGGACCTCGGCCCGTGCCTTGCGGATCTCGGTGGTCTGTGGGAAGGAGCCGATGGTCGTGGTGGCCAGCGGCGGCAGGCCGAGGCGCTCCTGCTGCGCGGCGGCGCGCTCGGAGTAGTCGACGCGACGGCGGTGCTGCGGGGTCAGCGCGGCGATCCTGGCGCGGACCTGCTCGTCACGAGAACCGGCCGCTGGCACGGCCCCGTTCTGGATCGAGGCGCCCGCGTGCAGGGCCCTGCCCAGGGTCGCGATCTCGGCGAGCTTCTGCCTGGCGAAGGCCAGCCTGCCGCGGACCTCCGGTTCGAGACCGGTCTCGGCGTCCAGGTCGTACGGCACGTGCAGCAGCGAGGTGGAACTGGACACGGTGAGCGAGCCGACCGAGCCGAGCAGGCTCGCGCAGACCGAGGCGGCGGCCCGCAGATCGGTGCGCCACACGTTGCGGCCGTCCACCACGCCCGCGAGCAAGGTCTTGTCCCGCAACGAGGTCAGCCCGGCGATGCGGCGCACGGTGTCGGGCGCGGAGACCAGGTCCACGGCGATGGCCTCGACCGGGGACTCGGCGAGCACGGCCAGTGCGGGCCCGAGGTCCCCGTAGCCGCCGGCGACGAGCAGGCGCGGGCGGTTGGCCAGCTTGCCGAGCTTGTCGTACGCCCTGCGCAGTGCGTCGAGTTCGGCCTCACCGCGGTCGGCGGCATAGGCGTGCTCGTCCAACTGGACCCATTCGGCGCCCGCGTCGGCGAGCTTGCCGAGCAGTTCGGCGTAGCGGTCCACCAGCTGGTCGATCAGCGTGATCGGCGCGAAACCGGGCTCGGTTCCCTTGGACAGCAACAGGAAGGTCGCCGGGCCGACCAGCACGGGACGGGTGTGCACGCCCTGGGCCAGCGCCTCGGTGAACTCCTGGACGGGCTTGTCGCCGACCAGCGCGAACTTCGTGTCGGCGGACAGCTCCGGCACCAGGTAGTGGTAGTTGGTGTCGAACCACTTGGTCAGCTCCATCGCGGCGGCGCCGTCGCGACCGCGGGCCATCGCGAAGTAGGTGTCTAGTTCGGACAGTCCGAGCTCGCGGAAGCGCCGCGGCACCGCGTCGAACAGCACGGCGGTGTCCAGCACCTGGTCGTAGAAGGAGAAGGTGTTGCCGGGCACGGAGTCCAGGGACCGCGACAGCTCGCGCCAGGTGTCCGCGCGCAGCTTCGCGGCGACCTCCAGCAACTCGGCCTGAGTCCCCCGCCCGGACCAGTAGTTCTCCAACGCACGCTTGAGTTCCCGACGTGGACCGATCCTGGGATAGCCCAGCACCGTCGTCCTCAGTTCAGCCACAGCTCTCTCCTCGCGAGCCTGTGGGCCACATCACGGCGTGCACGCGAGGACAGCGGGCACAGAAGTGCTCCGCCAACGTCCGCGCGAGCCCACCCGAGAGGCCCCGGACCAGCGCGTACCGGCGGCACGCGCACCTGTGGCAGGTCTTCGGACTCGCGGGCACCCGGGCACGGACCCGGACCTACTGGCCGTCGCTTCCCAGGCTCTCGCCCAGTGCTTCATGACGGCGGT
Source organism: Kutzneria viridogrisea DSM 43870 (assembly GCF_000525635.1). Lineage (NCBI taxonomy): Bacteria > Bacillati > Actinomycetota > Actinomycetes > Pseudonocardiales > Pseudonocardiaceae > Kutzneria > Kutzneria viridogrisea. Next base: position 2,256,637 of record NZ_CP007155.1, on the reverse strand, counting down.
CGTTCCCACTCACCGCTGCGGGGCAGTCCCGGAATCGCACCGGGTTCCCTGTTGCCTCGCCGCACCCAGACCGCGGGCACGGCGAACCACTGGCGGTTGTGAGCCTAGCGACTGCACGGCCGTTGACAAGAGTCAGCTTGGCAACTCCGCGCTGAAGCCCCGCACCATGGCGGCCAGCCCGGCCTCGAACCACTGGTCGTAGTACCCGCGATCAGCCGATCGGGTCGGGCGGCCGTCCTGGTGTGGCGTGCCGACCTGGGCCAGCGCGTGGCCCAGCACGAACACCGCCACCGACTGCACCGCCGTGACCACGCGCTCGTCCCCGTCGAACAGCTTGGCCAGCAAGGACTCGCCCAGTTCGAGGTCCACCGGGTGGGTGGCCAGCAGCGGCACCGCCCCGGGGTGCGCCAACAACACCTCGCGGTAGGCGCGGGCCAGCTCAGTGAGCCGCCGCGCGACCCCGCCGTCGACCCGCACCGCTTCCATCGCCCGCGCGAACAACTCGTTGACCACCAGCGCCAGCAGGGCGTCCCGGTTGGGCACGTGCCGGTACAGCGACATCGCCGCCACGCCCAACTCGGTGCCCAGCCGCCGCATCGTCAGCGCGTCCAGCCCCTCGGCGCCCAGCACGCGCACGGCTGCCGCGAGGATGGACTCCTGACTGAGCAGGGGCTTGCGGCCACCGCGGGACTTCTCCGTCACCCCACGAGCGTAGCCGTCAGGCAGGTACCGAACAGCGCCCAGCACCCGACCGTGACGACCACGTGCTGCAAGTCGGGCACCACGGCGCGCCCCCGTGTGGGCAGGACCTTCAGCGTGCGGCTGTACTCCCGCTGGTACGCCCGCCGCATCGGCTCGTTCCGGATCAGGCCGAAGTACGGCAGCCACCAGCAGACGGCGTTGCCGACGATCGTCAGTCCACTGAGGACGGTCGCGAGGACCGTGGACCAGGTCTGCCCCAACGCCATGCCGCCCGCGATCGCCAGCCCGACCGGGTAGTTCATCAGCGCGGCCCGCACCCGGTCGCCGACATCGGACACCGCCAGGTCGTTGAGCGGGAACATCGGCACCCACTCGGTGAGCACCAGCCAGCCCACCCACAGCAGCGCCAGGACAACGGCAACAGTGCTCACAACATCCCCCTCCGGCGTGCGTACAACGTAAGCTTACGTTGTACGCACACCGGACTGTCAAGCCACCTGCTCGATCCGGCCCACGATCGAGCTCGGCGCGGGCTGCGCCGCGATCTCGTCACGGACCTCGTTGGCAGCCCGCGCGAAGCCCGGTTCACGCAGCAGCCTGGCCAGCGACTCGCGCACCAGCTCCGGCGTGACCTCGGCGGGCGGGATGCTGATCGCCACGCCCCGCTTGGCGGCCAGCTCCGCGTTGAGCGGCTGGTCGGCGAAACTGGCGATGATCAGCTGCGGCACGCCGTACGCCAGCGGGGTCGCCGTGGTGGCGGAACCGCCGTGGTGCACGATCGCCGAGCAGGTCGGCATCAACGCACCCAGCGGCATCCAGCCCAGCGCACGGGCGTTGTCCGGCAGCGGACCGAGATCCACCTCCCCGGCGGCGACCAGCACCTCGATGTCCATCGTGGACAGTGCGGCGAGCAGATCCCGCAGCGTGGCAAGCCCGCCGAGCTGCGGCAGCACGCTGCCCAGGGTCAGGCACACGCGCGGGCGGCTCGGCCGGTCGGTGACCCAGGCGGGCAGCAGGCGAGTCTCGTTGTACGGCACGTACCGCATGAGCCACTGGCTGTCGGTGGCCAGCCCGCCCATGCTCGGCGGGCGCACGTCGATGGTGGCGCTGGGCGCGGCCGGGGGCGCGAGGCCCAGCCAGGTCCGCCGCTCCTCCAACCTGTCCAGGATCGCCTTGCGGGTGCCCACCGCGTGCTCCCCCGTTCCGGCCCAGCCCAGCCGGATGCCCTGCTCCACCAGCGACACACCCAGCTCACCGGCGATCAGCGGACCCGCGCCCTGCTCCAGGGTGGACACCACCACGTCCGGGGCGAACCCGCGCGCGACCGCCAGCGCGGGTTCGAGGATCTGCTCGCCGAACCAGCCGAACCCACCCGAGATCGTGACCCCGCCGTCGTTGTCCCCTGGCGTGACGTGACCGGCGACGGACTCCATGAACTCGGCCCACAGGTCGCGCTCGGGCAGCACGTCCACGGTGGGCAGCCCGGCACCGACCGCGGCACCGGCCCCCAGCCCGTTGTTGATCACCAGCACCTCGTGGCCCGCGGCCCGCGCAGCCCAGGCCAGCGGCACCGTGGGCAGGAACAGACCGGACCCCGGCAAGGCCGTGAACAGCAGTTTCATGATTTCCCCCATCACTTGAGCGGCGCTCAATTGAGCGCCGCTCAAGGTAGTGCGCTAGGCTCGGGCCGTCAAGGCCGAAGGGGGTCCGCGCATGCCGCTGCGGCGGGAACAGGTGATCGACGAGGCAGTCGCGCTGCTCAACGAGGTCGGGCTGGACGGGTTCACCACCCGAGCGCTCACCGACCGGCTCGGCGTGCAGCGCGGCGCCCTGTACTGGCACGTCAAGAGCAAGCACGAACTGCTCACGGCGGTGGCCGTCAAGGTCGTCGAACCGGCGCTGCGCAACTGGACGGCGACCGCCGACTGGCCCGAGGCGTACACGGGTTTCGCGCAACGGCTGCGCACCGCGATGCTGGCCCACCGCGACGGGGCCCGGCTGGTCGCCTCGTACATCCCCGGCACGCCAAGGACCCAGGCCGCCATGCAGGAGCACCTGGCGGGACTCGCGGAGCTGGGCATCCCGCCCGAGCTGGCCGCGCGCTTCGGCGACACCGTCGCCAGCTACGTCACCGGGTTCGTGCTCCAGGAGCAGGCCACCGGGGAACAGGACCCCGAGCTGTTCACCGCCTCGGTCAACACGATCATCCTGGGCATGCGGGCCGAGCTGGGCACGCTCTGACACCATGCCCCGGTGCGCATCGGCATCCTGGGACCGCTGCACGTGCGGGACGACGAGGACCGCCCGGTGCGGCTTGGCGGTGCGCGGCTGCGCACCCTGTTGCTGCGGCTGGCGCTGGAGCCCGGCCAGGTCGTGACCGCCGAACGGCTGGTCGCCGATCTGTGGCCGCACGACACCCCGGCCGAGCCCGTGGCGGCACTGCAGTCGCTGGTGGCCCGCCTGCGCCGCGCACTGGGCCGGGACCTGATCAGCTCGCACCCCGCGGGCTACCTGCTGGCGGTGGACCGCGAGCAGGTCGACGCGTGGCAGTTCGAGCGGGCGATCACCGAGCACCGGCCGCACGAGGCGCTGGCGCTGTGGCGGGGCAGGCCGCTGGCCGACGCGGGGGACGCCGAGTTCGCCGTGGCGCCCATCGCACGGTGGAACGAGTTGCGCATGGCGGCACAGGAGAGCCGGATCGACGCGGAGCTGGCCACCGGGCCGCGCGCCGAACTGGTCGCCGAGATCGAACAGCTGGTCGCCGACCAGCCGCTGCGGGAAGGCTTGCACGCCAGGCTGATTCGCGTGCTGTGCGCGCTGGGCCGACACGCCGAGGCGCTGGCCGCCTACGAGCGGGTGCGCACGCTGCTGGCCGACCAGCTCGGCGCGGACCCCGGACCCGAGTTGCGTCAGGCGCATCGTGTTGCGCTCAGCGAACCGGTACCGCTGCCCGCACCCGCACGGCCCGCCATGCCCGCGCGGCTGACCAGCTTCGTCGGCCGCGACACCGAACTGGCCCAGGTCCGGCAGGCCCTGCACGGCTCCCGGCTGGTGACCCTCACCGGCCCCGGCGGGGTGGGCAAGACGCGGCTGGCGGTCGAGTCGGCCGGAGACTACGCCTGGTTGGTCGAACTGGCCGAGGTCCGCTCCGCCGAGGGCGTGCGGCCAGCGGTGCTCAAGGCGGTCGGCGAGAACGCGGAGTCGTTGGCCACCCGCACCCTGCTGCTGGTGCTGGACAACTGCGAGCACCTGATCGACGCAGTGGCGGCGTTCGTCGCCGACCTGCTCACCGGGGCACCCGGAATCCGTGTACTGGCCACCAGCCGCGAACCGCTGGGCATCACCGGTGAGGTGCTCTGCCCGGTGCCGCCGCTGGAGGACGCGAACGCCGTGCAGCTGTTCACCGAGCGCGCTCGGGCCAGCAGCCCCGGCTTCACCGCCGATGACTCCACTGTGGACATCTGCCGCGCGTTGGACGGCATTCCACTGGCCATCGAGCTGGCGGCAGCCCGGTTGCGCTCGATGAGCCCGGGGCAGCTGGTGAGCCGCCTCACCGACCGGCTCGGCCTGCTCGACCGGGGAACGCGTTCGACGCAGCCGCGGCACCGCACGCTGCGCGCCGTGATCGACTGGAGCTGGCGACTGCTCGCCGAGGACGAACGGCTGCTGCTGGGCCGGTTGTCGGTGCTGCACGGTGGGGCGACCGTGGAGTCCGCCAACCGGATCGCCGCACCTGAACTGACCGCCGAGGCCACGCACGACCTGCTGACCTCGTTGGCGGACAAGTCGCTGCTCGTGGCCCAGGACTCGCGGTACCGGATGCTGGAGACGATCCGCGAGTTCGCCGGGGGCCAGGTGGCCGAACTCGAGGAGCTGCGCGCGCGCCACGTCGTGTACTTCACCGAGCTGGCGGAGTCGCTCGAACCGCTGCTGCGCCGCGACGAGCAGTTGGCCGCCAGCCGGGCGCTGATCGCCGAGCAGGCCAACCTGGACGCCGCGATGTCCTGGGCGGACCAGGCCCACCTGCTCCGGCTCGTGGGCGCGCGCACCTGGTTCTGGCTCGTCTCCGGCCAGCCGCAGGAACTGCGCCAGTACGCGCGGGGCGTCCATGCCGGTGACACGCTGGTGCACGACCAGTGCGCGGTGCTCAACGGAACGGGCACACTCGCGCAACTCGAACGTCTGACCACTGTGGACGATCCATCCGCGCTCGGTGTCGCCATACTGGTCGGCAGGGAGTTCCTCGGCGCCGAGCAGGTCCGGCGGGTGTTCTCCGAGGTGGCCGATCGCCTGGCGGCACGGGAAGATCCCTGGCTGCGGGCGGCCGGGCAGCTGCTGCGCGGGTACGTGGAATCCGAACTGAGCAGCGGTGGCGCACTGCGTGCCGAGACTGCTTTCCGTGCGGCCGCAGCGGGTTTCCGTGCGGTGGGCGATCGCTACGGGTTGGCGTTCTCCTTGTTCTTCCTCACCATGGCGCTGGCCAACAGGGGCGAGACCGAGGCGGCCCTGACCGGTGCGCGCGAGGCGATGGAAGTCATCGAACGACTGGGGCCGCCGATCATCCCGGTGCCGACGATGCTGCTGGTGCAGTCGGCGAACCTGCGGGCGCGGGCGGGCGACCTCGCCGGGGCCAGGGCCGACCTGGACCGGGCGGAGGCCGGGGCGCTGCGGGAGCGCGACATGCTCGCGGTGTGCCGGATCCGCAACGCGCAGGCCGGTCTGGCCCGCCAGCGCGGGGACCTGGACGAGGCGCTGTCCTGGCACCGGGCGACGATGAAACTGTCCACTGAGGACATGCCGATGCAGTTCCGCGCCCTGCTGCACAGCAACTGCGGGCGCACCAGGACGGCGCGCGGTGAGTTCGCGGCGGCACGGGAGCTGCACGAGCAGGCTTGGCGGCTGGCCGACTCCACACAGGACGGTCCGGCCAGGGCCAGCGTGCTGGAGGGCTACGCGGAGTGGTGCGCCGCCAGCGGGGACACCGAGCGTGCCGCGTTGCTGCTCGGTGCCGCCTACGCGGTGCGCGGGGTGCAGGACCCGAGCGACCCGGAACTGGCCGAGCTGATCGACCGCTGCCGACAGGCCCTGGGCCAGCAGGGGTTCCAGACCGCCTGGCTACGCGGCGGCCACTCCCCCATCGAACTCACCTGACCCGCGCGTGTCGGCGCTTCGCGTACCGCGTGTCGGCGCTGCGCGTGCGGTGTGTCCGCATTTGGCGGACGAGTTCCCAACAGGCGAGAACCCGTACAGGAAGCGCAAACACGCCGTACCGGAAACGCCGACACGCGGTGCCGGAAGCGCCGACACGCGCTGTCCCTGCTCAGGCGCCGACGGCCACCACGCCGCACCGAACCCGCGCGAGGTACTCCGCCACCTGGTTACCGGTGCTGGCGATCAGCCCGATGTAGCCGTCCGGGCGCACGACCACCAGCGCGTCCCCCGCGATGTCGTAGGCCGGGTTGCCGGTGATCGACGCGGCGCCCTCGTACTGGGCGTCACCGAAGGCCAGCACCGTGAACTGCGGGCCGCGGAACAGGTCGAACAGCCGGCCCTCGCCGTGCACCCCGTCGGGCGCCCGGTCACCCGCGCGCAGCGCACCGGGCCGCTCGCGCAGGTCGACCGACAGCGGGCTGTCCCGGTAGTGCAGGCCGAGTTGCTTGAGCACCGGGTCGTCGCGGCGCATCGCGTCCTCGTCCCCGCGCGCGGCCTTGTTCAGCAGTTCGGTGCTGATGCCCAGCACGGCGGCGGCCACCGGCAGGCGCTCGGCCTGGTAGGTGTCCAACAGGGACTGATCGGCCCCGGCGAGCACGGCGCCCAGCTTCCAGCCCAGGTTGTGGGCATCCTGCACACCCGTGTTCAGGCCCTGGCCCCCGGTTGGCGAGTGCACGTGCGCCGCGTCCCCGGCCAGGAAGACCCGGCCCACCCGGTACCGGTCCACCATGCGCACGTTGGCCCGCCACGAGCTGGACCAGCCCACCTCGCGCAGTGTCAGGTCGGTGCGGCCGCTGGCCCGCTCCAGCAACTCCTGGAGGTCACCCGGCCGGGTGCCCCCGGTTGTGGGCACGGTGAGCTGGAACGTGTCAGTGCCCGCCATCGGGCAGAGGGCAAGCAGCGGCAGGCGGCAGGTCTCGTCCAGCCACATGTGCCAGTGGTCACGGTCCAGCCCGTCCACCCGGACGTCGGCGATGAACATCTGGTGCTGTTCCAGGGTCTGCCCGGCGAACTCCACCGGCAAGCCCTTGCGCACGCCGCTGCGGCCACCGTCGGCGCCGACGAGGTAGTCGACACGAACGTCCTCTGTGGATCCGTCACGACTCAGCGTGGCGGTTACCCCGTTGTCGTCCTGCGCAAACCTCGTGAGCTCGGTCCGGAATTCCACGTGACCGCCCAGCTCGGCGAGGCGCTCGCGCAGGATCTGCACGGTGCGCCACTGCGGGACCATCAGCGTGTTCGGGTAGGGCACGTCCTCGCGCGGGTCGAGCTCCGGCGCCATGGGCCGCTCCCACACGACCTGTTCGTGCCGGTAGCCGCGCACCGGCGGGTAGGGACCGCCCACAGCCAGTGTCCGCTCGATCACGCCGAGGTCATCGAGGACCTCCTGGGTCCTTGGCTGCAAACCTTTGCCACGTGAGCCCGCGAAAGCCTCGTCGCGGTCCACCACGCGGACCGCGACCCCGCGCCGGGCCAGGTCGACGGCCAGTGTCAGGCCGGTGGGCCCGGCCCCTGCGATGAGTACCTGAGTGGTCATGACGGCACTGTGGCCCCGGGCGCTGTCAGCTCACCGACAGCGCGCTGTCAGCGGGACTCGCGCGCCTCAGAGCGGGACTCGCCGACCCCAGAACGGGACTCGCGCGCCTCAGAGCGGGACTCGCGGGGTGGGGTGGGTGGTCAGCGGCCGGTGTCGCGCAGGAAGTCCTCGAACAGGGTGGGCAGGTAGGCCAGCAGCAGGTTCAGGGCGTCCAGGGCGCCGCCCACGGGATGCAGCTCGGCCAGGGACCAGGCCATCGCGGACCCGCGGTAGGCGGGCACATCGCTGCGCACGTCGGTGAACCAGGTGAGGAAGGGCACGCGCAGCTCGCGCACCCGGGGACTGACCAGCGGGCCGCCCAGCGCGAGCAGGGCGGTGGGCTCATTGCGCAGCAGCCAGCGGTAGACCTGGGAGAACTGGAAGAACCGCCACTCGGGGCCGGTCGGGCGCACCCCGCGCGACTTGGCCAGGGCCACCCCGTACTCGGTGGCGGTCTGCTCGGCACGGCTCCAGGCGGCGTCGTGCACGCTGCGCTTGGTCAACCGCCCCGCCTGCAATCGCAGCAGGTAGTTAGCCCATTCAGTCGATCCGGGGTTTCCGAACGTGTCCTGACCCACTCCCAGTGCGATTGCTGTCCCCCGTTCGATGCCCTCCAAGATCGCGGCATCCACAATGGACGCCCAACTGCCTGACTCGCCGACCCCGCGGTCGCGGAAGAACTCGAGAACACCCTCGATGTTGCGCCACCGGTCCCAGACAGTGACCAAACGGGACACCTGGTGTGACTCCACGTGACGCAGCCAGGTACGTCTGTCGTGCATGGACAGTGCGTCCAGCTCGTCCAGGCCGAGGTCAAGGCCGTGCTCGCAGCACTGTCCAGCGCGCGGCAGCGGCACGTGCGGCGGTGTGGCCACCTCGGAGGTGGCCGGCGCCGTGGCTGCGCCGAGCGCACTTCGTACCAACACCAACACTCCCCAGCCCGCACCCAGTCGACAACGCCAGAAAATGGTAACCGTGCGACAAGGAATGACCTTACGCCAAATCGGGCGAACCGGTGCGGCCGAGTAGAGGATCTTGAATGGCTCAGCAGGGCCAGCGCGCTGCGTCCAACGACTTGTTCTTCCGCATCGAGCTGAACCGGAGCCGACTCGTGGTGCCGCAGAACTCCTTGTTGTCGAGTTCGTACTCGACTTGGAACACGGCCTTGCCAGCGGCGATGAACGGGCTGAGCTTCGGGCACTCGTTGTACTGCGCACACTGCTCGTTGACTGAGAAGTCGAACTCGCCAACCAGTTGGGTGACCTGGTCCAAATCATTCTTGAGCCCGATCGACAACCCCCGGTCGTGTGCCAGCCGGGCCAGCATCCGGTTGTAGGCGAGTTGATCAGCGGCGCTCAACGGGAATCCGGTGTCGCTGGCGTAGCCGTCGACGAGATCGGCCTCGATGCCGTCGAACCCCTTGTCCCGACAGGTGTCGAAGCGCTTGGCCATCAGCGGCTGCAGCACGGAGAGCTGGCGGATGTCCAGCCACTTCTCCCCGGGCCAGTTGTTCGAGCGGCCCTGCAACGAACTCGGGAACGCCTTGGCGTCGGGCCGGAAGTCCTCGTTGGCGCCCGCGTTGACGTAACAGATCACCTTGCGGCCCTTGGCGTGCAGGGTCCGGATGACATCAGCGGTCGCCTCGACCCCGTCGATGTCGTACACCGGCACGTCCACGCTGGTGTCCACCGGGGTGGTCAACTGCCACTGCCACGCGGTGCCCGGGGCCGGTACCCAGCGGGCGGACGTGCCGCCCCCGGTGCTGGGCTTGGTCGGCGGCGCCGCGGTGGGCGGCTTGGTCGCGCTGGGATCGGTGCTCGTCGGCGGCGCCGGGGTGGCGGTCGTGCTGGAGCTCTCCTCGGTCGTGCCGCTGCCAGTGGTGGTCGTGCTGGTGGGCGCGGGCGGCTCGCCGCCGGACCCGCTGCACCCAGCAGCCAGCACGACCAGGGGTAACAGCACGCACAGAGCGCGGGCTCTCATGCGATCAGGGTTCCTTTTCCGTTGGCGGGGAGGGGAAACCAGGACGGGAGCCGACCCCAGGGGTTGGCCCCGCTGTGGTCGCTGACCAGTGAGGTGCCCGCGTTGCGCCGGGCGATCAGGTCCAGCGCCTCCTCGGTCTGCGCGTCGGGCACGTCGTAGACCAGGTGCAGGAAGCGCTCCGCGGGCAGGGCGCGCGGCCAGCGCGGGGTGCTCAGCTCCACGTAGGTCGACCACGGGCCCTCGAAGGTGCCGAGCAGCTCCGCGTGGTCGGCGTAGGGCTTGATCGGGTGGGCGCCGTGGTTGAACACCACCTCACCCGCGCCGAGCAGGCGGGCCGCCTCGGCCAGTTCGGCGTAGTGGCCCACCTGGTCGGCGCCGGTGCTGACCCGGTCGAAGAACACCGCGTCCACCGAGAACCAGTCCCGGTGACGGGAGAAGTCCACCAGCGCGTCGGCCACCGGGCGGGTGCCGTAGGCGGAGTCCACGTACCCCGCCACCGGCACACCCGCGGCCCGCAGCCGGGCCACCACCGGGGCGAACGCGCTGTCGTACTGGGTGCCCGGCCCGCTGGCCACGTTCAGCACCACCAACCGGACTTGGTCGGCGGCCTCGGCCAGCGCGGTCCACCCGGCGGGGTCGACCGCCGGGTGGAAGTAGGCCGGGACCACGAGCTTGGGTGTCACGTCGTTGCCTGCCACAGATCCGTCAACGAGGTCGTCAGGTCACGGCCGGGTTTCCAGCCGAGCAGTTCGCCGATCGTGCTGATGTCCGCCTGGTGCCAGGGGACTTCGGCGGACCGCGCAGACCCTACGCCCTGTTCGACGACCACACCAGTGAAGCCCGCGATGTCGGCCAAGGTCGTCACCAGTTGACGCACCGGTGTCGCACGGCCGCTCGCGACGTTGAGCACACCTGTGTCCACAGTGGACGCTTGGCAGACCGCGAGCACGGCTTCGGCCACGTCACGGGCGTCCACGAAGTCGCGCACGTCGTCGAGCGCACCCAGGTGCACGTCGGTGCCCTCGGCGATCGCCTGCCGCAACTGGGTGGCCAGCCTGCCCGGCAGGCTGCCCACCGGGGAACCTGGGCCGAACGGGTTGAACACCCGCAGCACCACCGCGTCCAGCCCAGCGGCCCTGCCCGCGGACACCACGGCGGTACCGGCCAGCTTGGTCACCCCGTAGACCCCCACGGGGCACGGCCTGGTCCGCTCGGTGATCGGCGTGCCCACCTCGACCCGGCCGTACTCGCCCGCCGATCCCAGGTGCACCAACCTGGTGGCGCACCCACGGGTGAGCAGCGCGCCGACCAGGTTGGCCGGGCCGGTGATGTTGCCCTCGGCGAGCACGTCGGGCGGGCCGGCCACCTTGCCCGCGCAGTTGACCACCACGTCCGGCTCGGCCTGCTCCAGCGCGGCCAGCACCCCGGCCACGCCACCGGTGACCAGGTCCAGCGCGAAGTCACAGGAGGCCGACCGGCCGGCGGTGACCACGCTGGTCCCCGCCGCGCCGGTCAGCGCCCGCTTGACGTGGGCGCCCAGGAAGCCGTTGGCCCCGATGAGCAGAACGCGCGTCACTACGCCCCCTTCAGCAGGGTGCCCCTGATGTCGTCGAACTCGGCGTTGGCCCGGTCGTAGTCGTCGGGTCGTCCGATGTCCAGCCAGTAGCCGCCGAAGTCGAACTCGGCGGGCGGGTTGCCGCTGGCGAGCAGGTCCAGCACCAGCTCGTCGAAGCCCAGCGGGGTGCCCGGCTGGTACTCGCGCAGGGTGGCCTTGCTCAGCCCGTACACGCCCATGGACACCCGGTAGTTCAGCGTGGGCTTCTCGGTGAACTCCACCACGCGGCCGTTCTGCGTGGTCAGCACACCGAAGTCGATCTTCACCTGGCGCTGGTAGGTGGCCACGGTCAGCGGGGCGTTGCCGCCCACGTGCTGCTTGAGCATGGACGAGTAGTCCAGGTCCGTCAGCACGTCCCCGTTCATGACCAGGAAGTTGTCCGGCAGGGTGTCCAGGATCTGCAGCACCGGGCCGATCGTGCCCAGTGGGGAGTCCTCGGTGGCGTAGTCGATGGACATGCCCCAGCGACTGCCGTCTCCCACGTAGGAGCGGATCAGGTCGCCGAGGTAGCCGATGGCCAGCGTGGCCCGCTCGAAGCCGTGCTGGGAAAGCTGGGCGAGCACGATGTCCAGGATGGAGAACTCGTCGCCGATGGGCACCAGCGGCTTGGGCAGCCGGGTGGTGTAGGGACGCAGGCGAACTCCCTTGCCCCCGGCCAGGATGACGGCGTGCATGGTCGACTCCCTCGTCACTGGTTGTACTGCTCGGGCTTGTAGTGCGCCAGGTTGGCCGGGTCGCAGAACCACTCGATGGTCTCGGCGAGGCCCTGGTCCCTGGTGTACTGCGGCTTCCAGCCCGTGGCCTGGTGCAGCTTGTTCGCGTCGGCGATCAGCCGCATGACCTCCGAGTTCTTGGGCCGGATGCGCTGGCTGTCCTCGGTGATCTCCACGTCCACGCCCATCACGCGGGCGATGTCGTGTGCGAGCTGGCCGATGGAGACCTCGACCCCGGTGCCCGCGTTGAACAGCTCGCCGACCACGGTCTCGGCCGGGGCGGTGCCCGCGGTGACGAACGCCTCCGCGGTGTCCTTGACGTACAGGAAGTCCCGCGTCGGGTCCAGCGCGCCGAGCTTGATCGACTTGGCCCCCGCGGCCAGCTGGCTGATCACGGTGGGGATGACGGCGCGGGCGGACTGGCGCGGGCCGAAGGTGTTGAACGGCCGCAGGGTCACCGCGGGCACCTCGAAGCTGAGGTGGTAGGACTCGACCAGCTTGTCGGCCGAGAGCTTCGAGGCCGCGTAGGGCGACTGGGCCTGCAACGGGTGGGTCTCGCTGATCGGCACGGTGCGCGCGGTGCCGTAGGTCTCGCTGGTGGAGGTGTGCACCAGGCGGCCGGTGCCGCAGGCGCGCACCGCCTCCAGGATGTTCAGCGTGCCGATCACGTTGGTGTCCACATAGGACCGGGGCGCCTTGTAGGAGTACGGGATCGCGATCAGCGCGGCCAGGTGGTAGACCACCTCGGCGCCCTCGACCAGCTCGCGGGCCGAGGCCCCGTCGCGCACGTCGCCCTGCACGACCTCCACGTTGTCCAGCACGTCCCGGCCCAGCGACTCCAGCCAGCCCCAGGAGCCGAAGGAGTTGTACAGCACCATCGCCTTGACCCGGTTGCCGCGACGTACCAGCGACTCCACCAGGTGTGATCCGATGAAGCCCTCGGCCCCGGTCACTGCCACGACGTTCGTCATCTACTGCCTCTCTAGGTGTTACCTGTGTTTGGTTGCCTGACCCAGAGCCACCGAGGCGTGCACGGCGAGTACCGCCAGCAGCCCGCAACAGGCCAGCAACTGAGCCGAGATCAGGTCGATCCGCCATCCGAACCAGATGGCTCCCACCGCGGCCGAGACCTCGGTGAGCAACGCCGCCGCACAGCCTGGCAGCACCGTCCAGGTGCTCCCGCAGGCCTGCAACAGCAACGCGATGAACAGCGCCGCGCCCAGCGCCAGGTACGCGGTGTAGGCCGGGACCTGCGTCCACTCCGGACGGCCCGCGCCGATCAGCGCGGCCGTGGTGATCACCGTGGCGAACAGCAGCACCGCGACCACCAGGTAGCGGACCACCGCGAGCCCCAGCACCAGCCGGGAGCGCGCGACGAACCGGGACACCCGCGTGGTGGCCTGCGACTCGCGGCGCATCCTGCTGCGGTACCAGTACAGGTTCCACTCCGCAGCCCCCATGCTCAGCGACAGCGGCAGGGCTGCCACCGGTGCCGCCTTGGTGCCCAGCGCCGGGATCGCGGTGGCGGCGACCACCGGGAAGGCCAGCAGGCCCGCGGTGAGCACGCCGAACAACGCGTAGGGCAGTGCGCCGAACGAGGTCTGCCTGGTGACCAGGGGTCCGTTCGCGGGGGCGGGGTTCCAGGTCTGGTGCACGGCGAATCCTACCGACAGCAGCACGGAACCAGCCAGCACACACCACACCGGCAGGTTCAACCACTGCGGCTCACCGGCCACCACATATCCCAGGCTGGCCAGCACGCCCGGCGCGAGCGCGATGAACAGCCACTTGTCGGCCTTGCGCACCAACAGGACCGTGGCGGCCATCAGGTAGATACCCTGCCCCAGTGCGAAGAGCACCACCGGCAGCCCTGCGCCGGAGACCAGCAGCAGCACGCCGAGCACCAGGGCGAGCAGACCGACCGAGGCGGCCATGCCCAGCCGGAGAACCCTTGCGGCGCCACCGTTGTCCAGTGCGCTCGTCCGAGAGTACCCGAGGTAGGCCACGGCCTGGCTGAGCGACCAGGAGATCAACATTGACACGACGAGCACGGTCAACGCCGGGCCGCCGCCCAGCAGCGGGGCCGCCGCCGGGTAGCACAGCGCGGGCAGGCCGAACAGCAGGCCGTGCACCACGTGCGTGCTGCGCTTGGTGGTCCACGGGTCGGGCAGCGGCTCGGGCTCCTCGGGCTCGCGCGGCACCTGCCGGTAGAGCTCCTCGGCCAGGGTGAACACGTCGGAGAAGCCGTACTTGCGCTGCACCGCCTGGTCGGACAGGCCGTCGGCCTCCAGCCCCGCGGCGATCTCGAACGGGTCCACCGCGGCCGCGCACAGCGAGGTCATGCGCTCGCGCAACTCGTCGAGCGGGGTACGCGGCTTGGTCTCGGGAATCGTTCCCTGCACGGAGAAGTACGCGGTCTTCTGTGCCTCGGGGGCGGTACCCGCGGTCATGCGCTCCTCACTTCCCGATCCTGGTTCAGCGGGTACTTGCGGGCCAGTGTGGCGTAGAGCTCGTCGAAGGTGCCGATGGCCTGGTCAACGGTGAAGTACTCCAGCGCCCTCGTACGGGCCGCCTGGCCCAGCCGGTGGCGCAAGTCGTTGTCGGTCAACAGGTCCAGGCACGCCTTGGCCATGGCCTCCGGGTCGCGGGGCGGCACGACCAGCCCCGTGTCACCCACCGCCTCGCACACCCCGCCGACGTCGGTCGCCACGCAGGCGCGCGCGCTGGTCATGGCCTCGATCACGGTGTACGGGAAGCCCTCGGAGATGCTGGACAGCACCACGACGTGCCCCGCCGCGTAGGCGTCCCTGATCTCCTCGACCCTGCCCTCGAAGGTGGCTACCTCGCCGATCCCCAGTTGTGCCGCCAAGTCCTTGCAGCGGTTGAGATACCCCTCGCCGCCCTTGGGTGTTCCGCCGAACAGCCGCAGCCGCGCCTCCGGTAATCGCTTGTGCACCAACGCGAAGGCCCGCAGCAGCGTCTCCAGGTCCTTGATCGGGTCGACCCGGCCCGCCCAGCTGACCGTGGGGACCTCCGGCTCGGAGTCCACGGCGGGGAAGTCGGCGGGGTCCACCCCGTTGTAGACGGTGCGGATCGCGGTGGGCTCGGCGCCCAGCCGCTCCTCCCACCGCTTGTTGTAGATGTTGCCGGGGGCGATCATCCCGGCCTCCAGGTAGGCCTGCGTGCACAGCTTGCGCAGGAAGGCCAGGTGCAGCGCCTTGACCGGCCAGCGGTACGGGCCGCCGCGGTAGCCCAGGTAGCGCTCACGCAGGTAGATGCCGTGCTCGGTGAGCAGCAGCGGGGTGCCGTAGGTCCACTTGGCGGCCAACGCGGGCAGTGCCGCCAGGCCGTTGGCCACGCAGTGCGACACCTCCGCGCGCACCGGCGGGATCGCCAGCGGGCGCAGCGAGTGCTCCAGCAGTTCCACGGCGGTCAGCGCGTCGAACACGGTCGGCGCCGTGGCCTCCCCGTCCAACCAGCCGTCCTGCCAGGCGTCGGACAGGGCCCGCACGGTGTGCTCACCGCGCAGCGCCGCGGTCAGGTCGTAGCGCTGCCCGTACTCGAACAACTCGCGCAGCACCAGGCCGAACCACTGCTGGCCCGCGTCGGTGGGGTCCAGCAGCGTGTCGAAGAAGTCCCTGATCAGAGGCCGGAAGGCCCGGCGGGCCTGCCGGCCGGGTGTGCGCCCGGCCGGCACGGCCCCCCACAGCGGAACGGGCGTCACCGAGGCGACATTGCGGGGCAGCTCCCAGGCTGGCTGGTTCACCGTGCCGCCGACCAGCGCGACCACGTGGAAGTCGTAGTCCGGCATACCGCGCACCAACTGGTCACACCACACGCTCACACCACCGAAGCTGTGCGGGTAGGTGCCCTCTGTCATCAAGGCGACGTCCATTGTGGGTTAGCGCCCCTGACCTCTCTGGGCCGCGGCCGAGGTCAGCACCGCGTCGGAGGCGGCGTTGAGCTTCGGCGTCGACAGGGTGACCGGGATCGCCGGGCGCACCGGCTGGTCCAGCACGACCGGCAGCAGGGCCCTCGGTGCCAGCGGCAGGGTGCCCGCGGGCAGGGTGAGCGTGGCCCTGGCGGAGCTCAGGTAGGCCGAGCGCTGACCGGCGTAGGACTCACCGAACGCGGCCCCGTTCACCGTGGTGCCCTCCGGCACCGTGACCGGGATCTCCACTCCGTCAGGGCCCTGCACGGTGACGGTGCCGCCCTGGCTGTACGCGGTCACCCCGCCCGCTGCCAGCGCCTTGGTCCACGCGGCCTGCCGCTGGAGCGCCTGCCCCGCGGCCGACAGCCTCGGGTTGACGATCGGCGTGTTCGCCGCGAACTGCGCGCGGTAGGTGGCCAGCACGCCCTCCACCACCGGGTACAGGAGCCTGCCCTCGGCGAGGTTGGACTGGTGCACGTAGTGCGGCTGCGGGTCGTTGCTCGTCACGTGCCGCATCGCGATCTTGACCTCGAGCGGCACGATGTAGTTCGCGTAGCCGGTGTTCGGGTCCAGCGGGGTGATGCAGGTGGTGGTGGCGGGGTTGTCCTCGCACACCCCGCTGCCGCCATTGGCCCTGGAGGTGTAGATCCAGTTGTACTCGGAGACCTCCTCGGAGGGGTTGGCCACGTTGTAGAACACGTTCATCGGGTGCCGGGGCACGCCCAGCGCCGAGGCCACCTGCCGCTGGCCGGTCTCCCGCGAGGCGTCCAGGCCGACCCACGCGATGTCGTTGGCGCTGAGCGCGGCCAGGAAGTTCGGGTTGTCCTGGGGCTGCTGGGGCAGGATGAAGGTGCCCGAGTGCTCACCGGAGAGCAGTTCGTCGGCCTGGATGGGCAGGCCGTGCTTCTGCGCGAACTCCAGGTTCTTGGTGATCTCGATGTTGATGTCGGCCTGGCTGACGTACTGGACCTGGCCCGCCGCGTTGGTCACGCAGCGCCACGGGATCACCGTGAAGTCCTGCTGGCAGCCCAGGAAGCCGTGCGAGTAGGTGTGGTTCACCCAGCGGAACTGGCTCTTCTGCGCGTCCAGCGAGGTGGTCAGCGGATCACTGCCGTGGTCGGCGATGACCTCGTCGCTGCCGACCCCGTTGTACATGAAGTCGAACTGGAAGTTGTGCTGCTGCTGCCAGGCGACGGCGTGGTCCACGTCCTGCGGGGTGATCCGCACCGGCACGGTGTCCGGGGTGCCCGGCGGGCAGTCGTTGTTGCCGGGGGTGCAGTGCGCCGTGGAGTTCCACCGGTCGTCGGCGGCGTAGATGTCGTCGACGTTGACCGTGAAGTAGTTGCGGTAGTACCCCAGGTGCACGCCCCGCGTCGCCCAGTCGATGATGCCGTGCGCCAGCAGGCGGAACTGCTGCTGGTACCCGTTGTAGGCGAAGGTCGTGACCAGCTGCTCACGGCCGCCCTTGCGGTAGACGCCCATCAGCGTGCCCTGGGCGGTGCCGCCCGGCACGGTGGCCGTCAGCAGCGGCTCGAAGTGCGCGCCGGTCGTGGTGTTGTCCGGCTGCGGCGTCGCCAGGTAGCCGTACGCCTCGGTGACGGCCGGGTCGTTGTCCTCCAGCGGGACCGGGCCGGCCAGGTAACGGAAGGCGTCACCGGTGGCCGCCGCGGTCAGGTGTGCGGTGGTGCCGTCCAGCTTGCCCGAGTAGATCGGGCTGTTCAGGCCCACGTTGGCGCTCGGGTAGGAGAACCCGTTCACCTGGCGGATGCCGTACTGCTGCTCGTAGGCGGTCAGGGCGGTGAGCTCGGCGGAGCTCAGGCCACCCGGGTTCTCGTTGGCGAGCACCACGGCCTGGAACTTGGCCCTGGGTGCCCCGCCGACCTGGTCGGCCAGGTAGGTGTCGGTGATCTGGGGACGGTGCGCGTCACTGGTGGACAGCACGGTCGCGGCCAGGCCCTCGGAGGCCAGCTGGGACCGGATGCCCTCCACCCACGCCGAGCCGTCCGTGACGACCAGCACGTTGAGGTCCACGCGTGTCGACGCCGCCGCAGCGGCCACCCCAGGCACACCCACGAGACCGGCTACGCACGCAACTACCAGAAGCGCAGCCCTCGCTTGTGCGATCGATCGCAATGTTTACCCCGTTCACGCGCGTGCGACCACCAGGTGGCACGCGGTTTGTGAAGGAAATGGACGCGGGTGCGTCCGCCCCAACCACATCGCTGACGGCACTCCGTTGTTACCGGCGAATGGCATTCTTCAGCTAAACGCACGCTAATCGGCTGAAGGAGGTATCTACGCTGGGCCGAACGGCTCAGCGGGTAAGACTGAACGCATCATTCACATGCCCAAGTGGGTTAACTCCGGTTCATTCAGAACGACAAGTTTCCTGGACGTACCAGACAGGCAGTGACGAACCGGACACATGATGAACCAGCAGTTGAATACGCACACCCAGCATCTTCACAGCCAACCGTTACCTGAGTCACCCATCCGTGGGTGACGATGGCCACGATGTGGTCAGGTGCACGTTAGCCCTCGACATGACGAACGCGCGGGCAATTACCTGTGAACGGCGCAAGCATCCGGACCTATATTCGGTAAATGGGCGTAGCGGGCGCCTGGGCGGCGGTCCTTGCCATGGCCCGGTCGCGCGCGTAACGGCCAAGGAACGCGTCGATGGCCGCCCTGGTGGCGCGCAGGCCCTCCGCGCAGTCGGCGAGCACCGACTCGCCCAGTGCGGTCAGCTCGTAGCAGCGCCTGGCAGGCCCCGGGGTCGCGGTGCGCCAGGCCGAGCAGACCAGGCCGTCCCGTTCCAGGTTGCGCAGCGCCCGGTAGATCCCGCTGGCGTCGTTGTCCGCCCCGCACAGCTCGCGCAGCCGCTCGATCAGGCCGTAGCCGTGGTCGGGGCGCTCGCCGAGCAGGAGCAGCAGGCAAGGGCGCACGAAGTTGCGCGGTTCACAGTCTCGCATGAGTGGCACCCGTCCCGTCCAATTAGCACACCCCAGGGCAGGGAGAGGGGCGCGAGTTCGCGTTTCGCAAGTTGAATCATGCACATGCAAGCGTACTCCCGGTACAGGATAAACCGAATGCACACGCAAGGACCGGGCTCTCGACGCGTCCAATCGGGTAACGCTCCACGCGAACCGCGTGGCAATTCCACTGCGGCAGCCGCCGAACAGTAGAGCGGGCTGTGGTCCGACCGGAACAACCGTGCTCCATTCCGGTCGTTTGTCGCCGACAGGGCTTCCCCAGCCCGTACCGTTCAATCATGACGTCGATGCCGGCAGCAAGACTGGCTGAAACCTTCGTCAAGCTCGCCGATACCCTGGTCGGTGACTTCGACGTCGACGAGTTCCTGCGTTTTCTCGCGAGCAGAGCGAGGGAAACACTGTCCGCGGACGCGTCCGGTGTTGTGCTGGCCGACCTGTCCGGGCACCTGCGCACCGTGGCCGACTGCGTGGGGAAGACCAGCTCAGCGCCGCTGTGGGAGCTGCTGCGAGCGGACGGCCCCAGCATGGAGTGCTACCGCACCGGTACGCCCATCGCGGTACCCGACGTGGACCAGCACAACAACAGGTGGAACCGCTTCCTTCAGGAGGCGAGATCGGCCGGTTTCGCCGCACTGCACGCGGTGCCGTTGCGCCTGCGTGATACCACCATCGGCGCGCTCACCCTGTTCCACGCGCGCCGGGGAACACCGGACTCCGAGGACGCGCGAATCGCCGAGGCGATGGCCGAGGCCGCCGCGATCGCGTTGCTGCAGCAACGGGCAGTGCAGCGGGAGGAAACCCTTGCCAAGCAGCTCCAGGCGGCGTTCACCAGCCGCATTCTGATCGAGCAGGCCAAAGGTGTGCTCGCCGAGCGGCTGGGCACGACGGTGGATGCCGCTTTCACGGCACTGCGCGAACACGCCCGGCGAAGCAACCAGCGGTTGACCGAACTCGCCAACGCGGTGCTCTCGGGTTCGACGGACCTGCCGCGTGAGTGATCTTCGCCCGCTCGGGCTTGCCAGTGGTGATAACGCGGGTGCACTGTGTGACCGGGGCGAAATCACATTGCGCCCACTCACCGCTCCGGACCCCGGCGGGCCCACGCGTCCACACCTCGACCAGGGAGGTTGCCGTGTCCGGCACGGCCTTGACCGCGGCACGCCGGTCCGCCTACACGGGCGAGCCCGCCGCACGTGCGGGCTCCGCGATGGGCGCCGGGGACTCGCACGGCCTGGACACCTGCTCCTCGGGGCAGCGCAGGCTGCGCGCGCTGTTCGCGCTGCTGCTGTGCAACCAGGGCGCGGGCCAGGACCACCCGCTGGATGGGTGGGAGCTGGACTTCTCCGTGGTCGACTTCGTGACCTACTCCCCCGAACCGCACGGCCTGGTGGTGCTGACCTCGGCCCCGCACGTGCTGGCCGAGACGTGCCTGGTGCAGACCGAGCAGCCGCGCCGCAGCGGTCTGCCCGGGCTGCGCCCGCTCAACGCCGACCAGCACGGCAGGTGGTTCCGGTTCCGGCACGTGCCGACCCGCACCCTGCTGCGCATCGCCTCCGCGGAGGGCGCCGGGGCGACCCGCCCGCAGGTGCCGATCGCCTGGGAGATCGCCTCCCGCGCCTGGGACCTGCACCCCGCGGAGCAGCACATGCTGGACGTGGTGCCCCCGGTGCACCGCGACGCCGAGGAACTGCTCGCCGGGTTGCTGGTGCGGTTGGGCACCAACGATCCGGACGGCCGCTGGCGGGTCGGCGGGGTCGCCGGGTCCGGGCACTGGACCTCACTGTGGGGTCGCGGCAGGCATTGGACGCTGACCTGTCGTGAGGCGGAACTGGTCGCCGGTCTGACCGCTGCCCTGTGCGGGCCCGAGATCGGCATGGCGGGCACCGTCGTGCTGGAGTCCGACGCGACGTCCACGCTGGTGGGCCACCGGGAGGCGACCCTGCGGCTGATCGGACCGACCGGGTAGGTCCGGGCGCACCCGGTCGAGGGAGATGCGGGCGGCACCGGCCCCTGTTCGGATAAGGTCTAAACCAATATCGTCAACGATGCCGTCGCCGGGACCCATCTCAGCTGCCCCAGGAGGCACCCGTGTACCTGCTGCGCAACGCCCGTCTCGTCCTGCCGGGCGCCGTGGTGGACAACGGCAGGATCACCGTCGACGGCGAGTGGATCACTGACGTGGGCGCCGGCGCCGAGGGCGTGCAGGGCCCCGGCGTGCGCACCATCGACCTGGACGGCAGCTGGATCGTGCCCGGCTTCGTGGACATGCACGTGCACGGCGGCGGTGGCGCCAGCTACCCCGGCACCACGCCCGAGCAGGCCCGCCAGGTGTTCGAGTTCCACCGCAACCACGGCACGACCACCGCCGTCGCCAGCACCGTCACCATGGAGGTCGGCGAACTGGAGCGCGGCATCGCCTGCCTCGCCGAGCTCGTCCAGGACGGTCTGCTCGCGGGCATCCACCTGGAAGGCCCGTTCATCAGCAGGGCCCGCTGCGGGGCGCACGACCCCGCGCTGCTGCGCGAGCCCGAGCCGCACCTGGTGCAGCGCCTGCTCGACCGCGGCCGGGGCGCCGTGCGCATGGTCACGCTCGCCACCGAGTTGCACGGCGGGCTGCACGCCGTGCGACAGCTCACCGACAACGGGGTCATCGCCGCACTCGGCCACACCGACTCCAGTTACGAGCAGGCCCGCACCGCCATCGGCGCGGGCGTCACCGTCGCCACGCACCTGTTCAACGCCATGCGCGGCATCCACCACCGCGAGCCCGGACCGATCACCGCGATGCTCGAGGACGAGGGCGTCACCGTCGAGGTCATCAACGACGGGCACCACCTGCACGACGCCGCCGTGGAACTGGCCTTCCAGGCCGCCGGTCACCACCGCGTCGCGTTGATCACCGACGCGATGAGCGCCGCGGGCGCCGGTGACGGCAGCTACGAACTCGGCCCGCTCGCCGTCCGCGTGGTCGACGGGGTCGCCCGGCTCGCCGACAGCGAGGCGATCGCCGGGTCCACGCTCACCATGGACTCCGCCTTCCGCCGTGCCGTGCTCGTCAACCAGATCCCCATCGAGCACGCCAGCGCCGCCGCTTCCAGCACCCCCGCCCGCGTGCTCGGCATCGACCACCTGGTGGGCTCGCTCTCCGTTGGCAAGCGCGCCGACCTCGTCGTGCTCGACGCCGACCTGCGTGTGCAGGCCGTCATGTCCGCCGGCCGGTGGGTCACCGAGGTGCCCCAGGCCCAGCCCGCCGTGGGCCGGTGAGCCGGACTCGGTTGCCCGGGTCCGGCCCCTGACCCCGTTGTCCCGCTGGCGGTTCGGTGGTCGGCCAGCACTACTCCCCGGACGCGGCGAGCTCGCGCACCCGCCGCCGCACCAGGAACCAGCCCAGCACCAGCAGCAGCACGATGCCCGGGATCGAGAAGATCATGATCCGGCCCGCGGGCTCGTCGAAGTAGCTCAGCGCGAGCACGAGCACCAGGAAACCGAGGGTCACGTAGTTCGTGAACGGCGCGCCGGGCAGCCGGTACGCGGGCCGCTGGACCTCGCCCCGCTTGGCCTTGCGCTGCAACGCGAGGTTGCAGATCATGATCATCGACCACATGCTGAGGATGCCCAGCGCGGAGAAGTTCAGCGCGATCTCGAAGGCGTCGTGCGGCAGCACCAGGTTCAGCACCACACCGAGCGCGTAGATCGCGGCGGTGAGCAGCACCCCGCCGTAGGGCACACCGTTGCGGCTCATCAGCGCGGTGAACTTCGGCGCGGACCCGGCCACCGACAGCGAGCGCAGGATCCGGCCGGTGGAGTACAGCCCGGAGTTGACGCTGGACAGCGCGGCGGTGAGCACGACGATGTTCATGATCCCCGCGGAGCCGGGCACGCCGAGCCTGTCCAGGAAGGTCACGAACGGGCTCTGGTCGGCGGTGTAGTCCCCGGCGGGCATCAGCATCACCAGCAGCAGCACGGAGCCGACGTAGAAGATCGCGATGCGCCAGCCGACGGAGTTCACCGCCTTGGGGATGACCTCGCGCGGGTTCGCCGTCTCGCCCGCGGCCACACCGACCATCTCGATCGCGGCGTAGGCGAAGACCACGCCCTGCAGGATCATCACCGCGGGCAGCAGACCGGCCGGGAAGAACCCGCCGTGCTCGGTGATCAGCTGCGGGCCGGTTGAGTGCCCGTCCACGGTCTGCCTGGTGACCAGCACGAAGATCGCGATCAGCATGAACGCCACCAGCGCGATGACCTTGATGGCGGCGAACCAGAACTCCAGCTCGCCGAACAGCGCCACGGACACCATGTTCACCGCGAGCACCACCACCAGCGCGATCAGCGCGGGGATCCACTGCGGCACGTCCGGCCAGAAGAAGCGCACGTAGGTCGCGGCGGCGGTGACGTCGGCGATGCCGCTCATCGCCCAGTTCAGGAAGTACATCCAGCCGACGAAGAACGCCGACTTCTCGCCGAGGAACTCTCGCGAGTAGGACACGAACGAGCCCGAGCTCGGCCGGTGCATCACCAGCTCGCCCATCGCCCTGACCACGAAGAACGCGAACACGCCGGAGATGGCGTACACGATGGCCAGCGAGGGGCCCGCGCTGTGCAGCCGACCGCCCGCGCCCAGGAACAGGCCGGTGCCGATGGCGCCGCCCATGGCGATCATCTGCACCTGACGGCTCTTGAGCCCCTTGTGGTACCCGGCGTCCTCGTCGAGGCGGCCCTCGTTGGCGGACCCGGCACGCACGGGATCAGAGGTGTGAGACATGGGGTCCTTTCCAGACTGCACCGGTCGCCCGTTTGTAGCAGTCGGCTCCCGCGCGCACGAAACGGGAGCGGTCACGCCAAGTAAACATCCGATGTCTGAGCCTCAGAACGCCCGTCGACAGCCCCACGAACGCCGTCAGATCCGATGACCGGACCGAGTCCGACCACCCCTGACAGAAGGCAAGCAGCCATCCGTGTCATTTGACCTAAGTCCGCCCCGGGGCGCCCGTGCCATGGTTTCCTCGTGAGCGTGACAGAACAGGTGGGGACCAGGCTTCGGGCGCCGCGGCACCAGGTCAGCCGCAAGGCGATCCCGTACTGGACGGTACGGGCACTGCCGGGGTGGGTGGTGCTGGCCGGGGCGCAGATCGTGTTCGCGGTGGTCCCGCGCGGGCCCTTCGGAGCCCAGCCGTCGTGGCTGTGGGTGACGCTTGCGGTGACCGTGCTGCTGGCGGTGGCCCACCTGCTGGTGATGCCGCGCTGGCGGTACCGCGTGCACCGCTGGGAGGTCACGCCCACCGCCGTCTACACCCAGTCGGGCTGGTTCGACCAGGAGTGGCGGGTCGCGCCGATCAGCCGGATCCAGACGGTGGACACCGAACGCGGGCCGTTCGAGCAGCTGTTCGGCCTGTCCCGGGTGACGGTGACCACCGCCTCGGCTGCCGGTCCGCTGCACATCCACGGACTGGACGAGCAGACCGCGCGCGACCTGGTCGAGGAGCTCGCGGCCACCACGCAGGCCAGCAAGGGTGACGCGACGTGAGCGAGCTTGCGAGCCCCAGCGAGGTGCGGCGATGAGCGAGCTTGCGAGCGAACAATCCAGCACGGTGCCCGAGCTCACCCAGCGGCCGGTGGACTTCACGCCCGCGCCGCCCCCGCCGGAGGAGATCCCCTGGCACCGGCTCAACCCGTTGATGCTGGTGATCCACCCGGCCAAGGAACTGATCCGGATCGTCCCGGTGCTGGTCGGCCTGGTGCTGCTCAACCGCAGCGGCAACTGGCAGCAGTGGATCGGCCTTGGCGTGGTCGGCCTGCTGCTGGTGCGCGGGGTGCTGCACTGGATCACCGCGCGCTACCGGATCACCGAGGAGCAGGTGGAGCTCAAGCACGGCCTGCTGATCCGCAAGTCGCGGGCGGTTCCCCGGGACCGGATCAGGACCGTGGACATCACGGCCGAGTGGCAGCATCGGCTGGTGGGGCTGTGCAAGGTCAAGGTCGGCACGGGTCGGCACGACTCCGGCAAGGGCGACGAGCTGGTCCTGGACGCGGTGACCAAGACCGAGGCCGAGCGGCTGCGCACCCTGTTGCTGCACAGGCCGTCGGCGCCGAGCCCGGAACAAGCCACTGTGGACAGTCCACAGGAGACGGTGCTGGCGGCGGTGGACCGGCGCTGGACGCGGTTCGCCCCGTTCACCCTGTCCGGGGTGGCGATCGTCGGCGCCCTGGGCGGCACGATCTTCCACTTCGCCCACGAACTGCACCTGGACGGCGGCGCGCTCGGGCCGCTGCGGCAGGTGCTGGACCAGGTGCTCACCGGCCCGGTGTGGCTGACCGTGCTCATCGCGGTGGCCGCGCTGCTGGTCGTGGTGACGATCGCCTCGGTGCTGGGCTACGTCCTGTCCTACTGGAACTTCCAGGTGACCCGCGAACCCTCGGGCACCCTGCACATCCGGCACGGCCTGATCAACACGCGCTCGGTCTCCATCGAGGAGAAGCGGCTGCGCGGCGTGGAGGTCAAGGAGACCCTGCCGCTGCGACTGGTCCAGGGTGGACGGTGCTCGGCGGTGGTCAGCGGGCTGCGCACCGGGCGCGGTGACGAGCGCGGCGGCGCACTGCTGCTGCCCGCGGCACCGCTGGAGCGGGCGCACGAGGTGGCCGCGAAGGCCCTGCACGAGGCCGAGGACCCGACCACCGCACCGCTGCGCGGGCACCCGAGGGCGGCACGGATGCGCCGGGTCAACCGGGCGGTGATGTCCGCGGTGGGCATCACGGTGCTGGCCTGGCTGGCCTCGCTGGTGAACTTCGCCCCGGACTGGCTGTGGAAGGCGGCGTTGGTGCTGATCCCGCTGTCCGTCCTGATCGGACTCGACCGGTTCCGCAGCCTGGGGCACACCCTGGCGGGCGAGTACCTGGTGACCCGCTCGGGCTCGCTGGTGCGGGAAACCGTTGCGCTGCGCAGGGATGGCGTCATCGGCTGGCGGCTGCACGCCTCGTTCTTCCAGCGCAGGGCCGGGCTGATGACGGTGGTCGCGACCACGGCGGCGGGCAAGGGCGCCTACCACGTCACGGATGTGTCCGCGGCCGAGGCGGTGGCGCTGGCCGACGAGACGATGCCGGAACTGCTGACCCAGTTCCTGGAGTGAACCCGTGGGGCCCCGGCGGACCGGGGCCCCACAGCGGTCAGTGCTGGTGCGGCTGGTTGACCGGCAGCTGCGGCTGTGCCTGGGCAGTGGCCTGCTGCGCCACGGCCTGCTGGTCGATCAGCTGCTGCGCCTGCTCCTTGTCCAGCCAGCTCTCCGCCCCGCAGAAGGTGCACTGCAGCGCGTGCTTGGTGCTGATCGGGAACAGCGGGATGAAGAAGAACGTGAACTTGGTGGTGAACTTGCGCAGCGAGTGCGCGGCCGGGTTGCGGCAGCTGTTGCACACCAGCATCGCCATCAGCAACTGGTACACGTATCTGCGCGTACCCCAGATCAACAGCATCAGGTCCCCCCTCGGGCCCAGGTCGTGTGTGACCGCAGCAGGGTAGCCGCCCGGCCCGCTCAGTGCCAGCCGCTGGGGTCCACCCCGCCGGGGATCTCCGCCGAGGGGTCGTACGGGGTCCTGGTGAAGATGAACGTGGCCAGGTCGAGGTGGCGGATCGAACCGTCGGCGTGCCGCACCACGCGCAGGGTCTCGCCCGCGTAGTAGCCGTCCAGGCCGATCCAGGTGCCGTCCGGCTCGGGCCGGAAGCGGGAGGCCCGCCCACCGACGCCGATCGGGGCGAGGTTGATCCAGCCGCCGGGCATCAGCTTGAGCGAGCGCGCCGCCGGGCCCCAGTACCAGGTGCCGGTCATCGCCAGCAGCTCCGGGTCGTACTCGGTCAGCGGGGCCCACTCGGCTGGCAGCCTCGGCTCGCTGGTGGCCAGGATGTCGATCAGGTCGGCGGCCACGGCGGGCACCTCGACCCCGCTGGTGGTGTTGGCGAACACGACCGCGCCGGTGGCCTGCTCGGGGTGCGTCCACAGGGTGGCCAGGAAGCCCGGCATGGAGCCGGTGTGCCCGGCCAGCCGCCGGCCCCGGTTGCGGGCCAGTTGCAGCCCCAGGCCGTAACCGCCGAGCCAGTGGTCCCCGTCCTCGACCACGATGGGCTCGCGCATCTCGGCCACGGTGTCGGGGTGCAGTACCTCACCGGTGTCCCCGCCGACCAGCCGCGCCCAGCGGGCCAGGTCGTTGAGGGTGGACCAGAGCTGGCCCGCCGGCGCCATGGACACCGCGTCGTGCGCGGGCTCGGGCAGCAGCACGTCGGCCCACGGGTGCACGGCCCAGCCCTCGGCGTGCGGCTTCTCCGGCATCGGGGTGGTGCGGGTCATCTCCAGCGGGCGCAGGATCTCCTCGCGCACGACGTCCAGCCAGCTCGCGCCGCGCACCCGGCTGACCAGCTCGCCCAGCGCGCCGTAGCCGAGGTTGGAGTAGTGGAACCGGCGGCCGGGCCGGTGCTTGAGCTCGCCGGGGCCCACCCGGTCGGACAGCTCGGACCAGGAGGTGCCGGGGCTGCGCTCCCACCAGGAGCCCGGGGACTCGGCGGTGATGCCGCTGGCGTGCGCGAGCAGCTGGGCCACGGTCAGCCCGCCCAGCGCGCTGCCGGGCACGTAGGTGTCGAAGGTGTCGTTCAGCTCCACCTTGCCCTCGTCGCGCAGGCGCATCACGGCCACCGCCACGAAGGTCTTGGTGATCGAGCCGATCCGGTACTGGGTGTCCGCGGTGGGGGCCTGCCCGTCCACCTGGCCCCGGCCGCCGCTCCACAGCAACCGCCCGTCGCGGATCACCGCGGCGGCCAGCGAGGGGGCCCGTTTCGCGGACTGCTCCACCGCGATCCGGTGCAGCAGGGCATGTTCGGTCGCGGGCAGCAGGTTCTCGGAGGACACGCCGTCCTACCCCTCTCACTCACTGTGGAGGCCCTTCGGGCCGGTGGCCTCCGATCCTGCCACTAACCTCTGCCCCATGGCTCGCACGCGTTTGTACCGAAACGGCGTCCTGGAGAGCGAGGACTTCGATCCCGCCCTTATCTCCGACCACCTGGCCGAGCCGGGGGTGGCCGTGTGGCTGGACATGTGCGCTCCCGACGAGGCGGACCTCGCGACCATCAGCGAGGAGCTGGGGCTGCACAAACTCGCCGTGGAGGACGCGGTGCACGAGCACCAGCGGCCCAAAGTGGACCGTTACGACTCACACCTGTTCCTTTCCGCTTACCAGGCAACGACAAATGTTGACAGTGAACGGATCTCGGTGGCCGAAGTGTCGGTTTTCATCACCGAGAAGGCATTGGTCACCGTGCGCAAGAGCCAGGAGTTCGACATCGATCCAGTGGTGAAGCGGTGGGATTCCGCTCCGGAACTGGCCAAGGGCGGGGTCGCGTTCCTGCTGCACGGCCTGCTCGACCACATCGCGGACAGCCAGTTCGAGGCGGTGCAGTTCCTGGACGAGCGCATCGAGCAGGTCGAGGAGCAGCTGTTCGGCGACCCGGTGGACCTGCGGCTGATCCAGCGCCGCTCCTACATGCTGCGGCGCTCCCTGCTGGACCTGCGCAAGGTGACCTCCCCGATGCGCGAGGTGCTCGAAGCCGTGCTGCGCCACGACACGCACCTGGTGGACGATCAGCTCCAGCCCTACTACCGGGACGTCTACGACCACGTGCTGCGCGCCGACGCCCGCATCGAGTCCCTGCGTGACCTGGTGGCCACGCTGCGCGAGACCGAACTGACCATCCAGGGCAACCAGATGAACCTGATCATGAAGAAGGTGACCAGCTGGGCCGCGATCATCGCGGTGCCCACGCTGATCACCGGCTTCTACGGGCAGAACATCAACTACCCCGGGCTGAACACCGACTGGGGCTTCTGGATCTCCACCGCGGTCATCCTGGTCGCCTCGGCCGTGCTGTACGTGGTGTTCCGCAGGCGCAACTGGTTGTAGTAGCCTCACCGGCATGACCGCGCGACTGTCCAACTGGTGGCCCGCCTCCTAGGCGGGCGCTCTCGCGCACACCCACTCCCGTGGCCGCCTCACACCGAGGCGGCCACGAGTGTGTTCGGGCCAGGTCGCTCCGGTGCGGTGGACCACCAGACCGGAAGGAATTCCCGTGCTGCTGGACCGCATCCTCGTCGCCGACCCGCCGCCCTTCGCCCTGCTGCGCCGCGAGGGCGGTGCGGTGGAGGTGCTGCTCGGCGAGGTCGTGACCCTCGCCGAGCTGGGCGAGATCCCCTTGTCGGACAAGGAAGTGCTGGCGATCGTGCCGTACCGGCAGATCACCGAGCGCGGCTTCGAGTTCGTGGAGGACCAGGCCCCGCTGCTGGCCCTGCTGGTGTCCGAACGCGACACCGTGCCCGTGGACCAGGTGCTGGACCGCGTGGCCGACCTGCCCTTCGAACTGGTCGACGCGGGCTTCGACCTGAGCGACCAGGCGTACGCGGAGGTCGTGCGCAAGGTGCTGGCCGAGGAGATCGGCCACGGGGCGGGCGCCAACTTCGTGATCAAACGCGAGTACACCGCGCGCATACCCGGCTACACCCCCGCGACCGCACTGGCGGTGTTCCGCAGGCTGCTGCTCGGTGAGCGGGGTGCCTACTGGACCTTCCTGGTCAACACCGGCGAGCGGACCTTCGTCGGCGCCACCCCGGAACGGCACGTCAGCCTCGACGAGGGCACCGTGGTGATGAACCCGATCAGCGGCACCTACCGGCACCCGGACGGGCGACCGGACCGCGACCGGTTGCTGGACTTCCTCGGTGACGGCAAGGAGACCGACGAGCTCTACATGGTCGTGGACGAGGAGCTGAAGATGATGGCCGACGTCTGCGACCTGGGCGGTCGCGTGCTCGGGCCGTACCTGAAGCAGATGTCCCGGCTGACCCACACCGAGTACCTGCTGTCCGGGCAGACCTCGCTGGACGCCAGGGAAGTGTTGCGCCGCACCATGTTCGCCGCGACCGTGACGGGCAGCCCGCTGGAGAGCGCCTGCCGGGTGATCGCCCGCTACGAGCAGCGCGGGCGCGGCTACTACAGCGGGGTCATCGCGCTGATCGGCCCACACGGGTCCACTGTGGACGCACCAATCCTCATCCGTACCGCCGAGATCGCACGTGACGGCTCGCTGCGCGTCGGGGTCGGCGCCACGCTGGTGCGCAACTCGGTGCCGGACAACGAGGTCGCCGAGACCCATGCCAAGGCCGCCGGGGTACTCGCCGCGCTGCACGGCCGATCCGGTTCCGGCCCCGCGGTCCAGTCCTTCGCCGAGGACGAGCAGGTGCGGCAGGCGCTGGCCGCCCGCAACGGCACGCTGGCCCGGTTCTGGCTGGACAGCCACCAGTCGCTACCCACCCCGCTGGCGGGTCGGCGGGCGCTGGTCGTGGACGCCGAGGACACGTTCACCGCCATGTTGCGGCACATGCTGCGCACGCTGGGGCTGGCGGTCACCACCGTGCGGTACGACGCGGACCCGGACCTCGACGGCTACGACCTGGTCGTCGCAGGTCCGGGTCCAGGCGACCCGCGTGAGGTCACCGACCCGAAGATGGCCGCCATGCGGGCGATCGTGGACCGTACGCTCCACAGTGGACAGCCGCTGCTGGCGGTCTGCCTCGGCCACCAGGTGCTGTGCTCGCTGCTGGGCTTCGAGCTGGTGCGCAAGGAGCTGCCGTACCAGGGCGTGCAGCGGGAGGTCGACCTGTTCGGGGCGCAACACCGGGTCGGCTTCTACAGCACGTTCGTGGCCCTGGCCGGAGCCGACGCGTTCGGTGACGTGGCGGTGAGCCGGGACGCCGTCAGCGGTGAGGTGCACGCGCTGCGCGGTCCTCGGTTCGCCTCCACCCAGTTCCACCCCGAGTCGGTGCTCACCGAACACGGCATCGACCTGCTGACCAAGCTGGTGCTCGGCATCCTGCCGTAACGGGGCACTTGCCCGCGGGGCGGGAGATGCGCTGAGATGGGTCTGCCGCCGCCGGGCCCAGAAGGGACACCCATGCGCGCCTCCCGCCTCGCGACGGCGAGTCTGCTGATCGTCGCGACCGCCTTGAGCACGCCAGCCCCCGCCACCGCGGCACCCGCCGACGGCCAGTACTACCTGCAGAGCGCCGACACCGGGCTGAACGCCGCCGACAGCGGTGGCACCATCGCCGCCCACCGCCCCAAGGGCAACGAGGACCACCAGCAGTGGGTGCTCCGCAGCAGCGGGGACACCGTGACCCTCAGCAACGCCGACGAGAGCAACGCCTGCCTGGGGCGCAGCGGGGGCAAGGCCGTGCGCCTGGCCTGCGACAGCCCCGACGCGCGGTGGACCCTCGCCGAGGGCTACACCCTGCGCGCGCCCGGCACCGACTCCTACCTGCGCGCCGACCTGACGCTGGGCGCCGCCGCCCGCTGGTACCTCACCCCGGTCACCGCCCGCACCGCACCGATGCCCGCGGACCCGCGCCTGGACCAGGTCACCTTCCTGACCGCGCACAACGCCTTCGCCAACGGGGTGGACGGCGGGTTCGCGCCGCCGTTCGTCAACCTGTTCCCCAACCAGAACCGCGGCATCAGCCAGCAGCTCGCCGACGGGGTGCGCGGCTTCATGATGGACATCTACCAGACCCCCGACGGGGCCATCCTGTGCCACACCAGTTGCACGCTGGTGAGCA
The DNA here is from genome assembly GCF_000525635.1 of Kutzneria viridogrisea DSM 43870. Taxonomy (NCBI): domain Bacteria; kingdom Bacillati; phylum Actinomycetota; class Actinomycetes; order Pseudonocardiales; family Pseudonocardiaceae; genus Kutzneria; species Kutzneria viridogrisea. Next base: position 2,225,272 of record NZ_CP007155.1, on the reverse strand, counting down.
AGCCGGTGGCCCTGTGGGTGGACGTGCAGCGGGTCGTCGACTTCCTGCGCCAGCACCCGGACCAGTTCGTGACGATCTTCCTCGAGGACTACGTCGACGCCGCCCTGCTGCGCTCCGAGCTCGCCCGCGTGAACGGGCTCGCCGACCTGCTGTACCGCCCCGACCGCACCGGGGTCCGCCAGAACGGCTGGCCAACCCTGTCCTCCCTGGTGGCCGCCAACCAGCGGCTGATGATCTTCACCGACCACGACCGCGGCAGCGACTCGGTGGCCCGCGACAGCTTCGGCGTGATGTACCAGCGCGAGTGGACCGTCGAGAACTACTGGTCCATGGGTTCCGGGGTCGGCAACTCCGACTGGTCCTGCTACAGCCGGTGGTCCGAGATCCCGCTGACCGCCGACCAGTCCCCGTTCCACCCGCTGTTCGTCATGAACCACTTCCGCGACACGCCCATGAGCGGCACCATCAGCACCGACAACGGCAAGCTGCTCGACCGCGCCCAACGCTTCTGCCAGCCCGCCGCCCGCAAGAAGCCCACCTACCTCGCCGTGGACCGCTACGACCTCAGCAACCCCATGTCCGCCGTCACCGCCCTGAACGGCTACCTCTACACGCCCTGAGGAGTGCCATGAAAGTGCCGTTCGTGGCGTTAGACGCCAGGAACGGCACTTTCATGGCATCGGCTCGCGTCAGAGCTCGTTCACGGCCGCCGGACCACCGTGGTCACCGGCCCCTCGTGGGTGAGGCCCGCGCCGTGCAGCCAGCCGTCGAGCTGCTGCTGGACCCGGCCCAGGGTGGGTCGGCGGTTGGGGTCCTTGTCCAGCGAGGCCATGAGCAGGCGCCGGTGCACGGAGCGCTCGGGCAGTCGGTTGCAGGGCTCGCCGTTGGCGGCGGCCATCAGCGCGGCCATGGGGTTGTCACGGCTGCCGCGCGGGGGGTGGCCGGTGAGGGCGTAGCTGACGGTGGCGGCGAGCTGCCAGGCGTCGGAGGCGGGGCTGGCCTGCTCACCCCGAGCGACCTCGGGGGCGAGGAAGTCGGGGGTGCCCATCATCATGCCGGTGGCGGTCAGGGTGCTGTCCCCGCGCCGCCTTGCCAGGCCGAAGTCGATCAGGTGCGCGGTGCCGGACTGGTCGATGATGACGTTGGACGGCTTGAGGTCGCGGTGCAGCACGGACTTCTCGTGCGCGGCGCCCAGCGCACCGGCCATGGTCACCCACAGCCGGGCGGCGGCCACGTCGTCGACCAGGCCGTTGTCGTGCAGGGCCTGGGCGAGCGAGGGCCCCTCGACGTACTCCATGACGATCGCGAGGCCGTCGGCGTCCTCGAGGATGTCGTAGACGCGCACGCAGTGCGGGTGCCGGACGGCGGCCAGCGCGCGGGCCTCGCGCAACATGCGCTGCTCGCTGTCCGGGTCGGTGGCGTGCGCGATCTTGATGGCCACCTTGCGGCCCAGGCTCGCGTCCATGGCCAGCCACACCTTGCCGAAGCCGCCCTGGCCGAGCTGGCGGATGCGGCGGAACCGCCCGCCGAAGGAGTCCCCGGTGGCGTCGAACTTGGTGGGCGCGTCCAGGTTGGCGGTGGTCGTGGGCGTCACCGGCTTGTCCCGCATCCAGGGCAGCGGCCCAGGCGTGTCGGCGAGCCCAGCCAGCGGCGCGGCGGCACTGGCAGCGGCCACGGGCGGCAGGGCGGGCCGGGGCTGGGGCGGGGGCTGTTGGCGCACGGGCTGGGGCTGGGGCGCCTGCTCGTACACCCTGGTCGGCGGGTTGGGCCGGGGCGGGGGCTGCTGCGCGAGCGGGCGCTGGGTCTGGGCGGGCGGCGGCTGGTGCTGCTGGACCTGTGACCGCGGCTGCGAGGGCTGCGCGGCCGGGGTGTGGGCGGACTGGTGCGCCTGGTGCGACTGCTGCGGGGCGGCGGCGGGCGCGGGGTGCAGCACGGCGTCGCTGGGGGTGCCGACGGCCTTGACCACGAGCACGCCCAGCGCGCTGACCGGCAGGAAGCCGAGCCAGAGCAGGCCGGTGACCCCTGCGGACAACTCCGCGGTGAGCAGGGCGAAGGCGAGGAACGGCGCGTAGTACAGGCGTGCGGGCCAGCGGGCACCCCCGCGGAACGCCTGCTTGGCCTGGCGGGTGATCCAGAACAGCACGAACGCGGGCACGACGACCAGCGCGGCGATGGACACCCAGCGCACCGGGGCGGACTCGTAGCTGGTGATGGCCAGGCCGACTCTGGGCGAGCCGCCGAGCAACTGGTTCTGGCTGGGCAGCACGAAGCAGGTGTGCTCGGTGAGCGAGCCGACCCCGGACATGCCCAGGCTGGTGCCGCCCGCGGCGAGGGTCCGGAACACCTGACTGGCGCCGCCGAACAGCCAGAACGGCAGCAGGAAGTTGCCCAGCACGCCCAGTCCGATGAACACGGCGATCGTGCCCAGGGTGTACCGGTTACCACTGACCTTCCGGATCAGGGCGACGACGATCGCGGTCACGACCGGCAGCAGGGCGATCACGCCTCCTGCCGCGGCCGTGGTCCACAGCCAGTCGCCGGGGCAGATCCCGAGCCCGAACACGCCGTGCAGCCCGGACAGGAGCCTCCCGACCAGAGCGACGACACCATCCACGACGCCAGACTATTGCAATCGGGCCGGTGCCCGGCGGCGTTGCCGACTACCGCCGGGCGAGTGTCCTGATCATGGATTTGGTTGCTGGGACGCTCACCACGTCACGCCAGATACGTGAGTGAGGTCACAGTCGGCGACGGCCCCGGCGCCTGCGCCCGGCCAGCACCAGCAGCGCGCCCGCGAACAGCAGGAACAGGGCGCTGACCAGGCCGACCGTCACGTCGGCACCCGTGCTGGCCAGCCCGGGCCGCTCGGGCAGCACTGGCGGCGGCGGTACCGGACGCGGGCTGACCGGCGTGTTCGTGCCGCAGTCCGGCCCGGGGCAGTTGCCGCCCGGGGTGTCCGAGGTCACCACGTTGACCAGCGCGCGGTCCCCGGCGGCGGTCACCAGCACCGAGTACGTGACCACGGCCTGCCCGCCGACCGGCAGGTCACCGGTCCAGGCCAGCTTCGGCGCGGTGTAGCCGACCGTGCCGATGGTGGCCTTGGCGTCCCCGTTGTACGTGGCGTCGTCGAGCACGGCGGTCAGGTCATCGCTGAACGAAGCGTGCAGCAAGGTTTGCCCGATGTTCGTGACCGTGACCGTGTACGTCACGGTGTCGCCCGCGGTCGCCCGCGCCTTGTCCACGGTCTTGACCAGCTTCACGCCGCCGACCGGGGTCGTGGTGGCGCAGTCCGGCCCGGGGCAGTTCCATCCACTGACGGTGTTGACCAGTTTGTGGTCCCCGTTGCCGGTGACCTTGACCGAGTACGTGATCACTGCCTGCGCGCCGATCGGCAGCGAGCCGGTCCAGGTGAGCTTCGGCGCGGCGTAGTCCACCGCGCCGACCGTGGCCTTGGCATCGGCGTTGTAGGTCGCGTCGTCGAGGACCCCGGACAGGTCGTCGGTGAACGAGGCGTTGTCCTGCACTGTCTGGCCGGTGTTGGTCACCTGCACCGTGTACGTCACGAGGTCGCCGGGATTGGCCTGCTGCTGGCTCGCCCGCTTGACGATCTTCAGCCCGGCGACGGGCGTGCTGGTGCCGCACCGCGGGTCGGGGCAGTTGCCGCCCGGGGTCTGGGAGGTCACCGCGTTGGTCAGCACGTGGTCACCGGCCCCGGTGACCTGCACCGAGTACGTGACCACCGCCTGTTCGCCGACCGGCAGCACCCCGTTCCACAGCAGCTTCGGCGCCACGTAGCGGGCAGCGCCGATCGTGGCCTTGGCGTCCCCGGTGTACGTCGCGTCGTCCAGCACCCCGGACAGGTCGTCAGTGAACGAGGCGTTCAGCACGGTCTGGCCGGTGTTCGTGACCGTGACGGTGTAGACCACCAGGTCACCGGGCTTGGCCTGCTGCTGGCTCACGGTCTTGCTGATCCGCAGGCCCGGCAGCAGGGTCTCCGTCGAGCAGTCGGGACCTGGGCAGTTGTTGCCCGGCGTGTCGGAGACGACCGTGTTGCTCAGCTTGTGATCGCCCGCCGCGGTGACCTGCACCGAGTACGTCACCAGGGCTTCGGCACCGATCGACAGCGAACCGGTCCACGACAGTTTCGGCGCCGTGTAGGAGACCGTGCCGACCGTGGCCTTGGCATCGGCGTTGTACGTGGCATCGTCGATGACGTTGGTCAGGTCGTCGGTGAAAGACGCGTCCTGCACGGTCTGGCCCGTGTTGGTCACCGTCACGGTGTAGGTCACGGTGTCACCCGGCTTGGCCTCGGCGGAGCTGGCCTTCTTCACGATGCGCAGACCGGACACCGGCGTGGTGGTACCGCACTTGCCGTCCGCGCAGTTGTTGCCCGGCGTGTCGGACACGACGGTGTTGGTGAGCTTGTGGTCCCCGTTGCCGGTGACCTGCACCGAGTACGTCACCACGGCTTGAGCCCCGACCGGCAGCGTGCCGGTCCAGGTGAGTTTCGGTGCGGCGTAGGACGTTGTACCAACCGTGGCCTTCGCGTCAGCGTTGAACACGGCATCATCGATGACGTTGGTCAGATCGTCGGTGAACGAGGCGTTCTGCGCGGTCTGACCCGTGTTGCGGACGGTGACGGTGTAGGTGATCGTGTCGCCGGGATTGGCCTGCGCGGCGCTCGCGGTCTTGGTGATCTGCAAGCCGGGCAACAGGGTTTGGGTTGCGCAGTCCGGTCCGGGGCAGTTGTTGCCCGGTGTGTCGGAGACAACCGCGTTGCTGAGCTTGTGATCACCAGCCCCCGTCACGCGAACCGAGTATGTGATCACCGCCTGCGCGCCGATCAGCAGCGAGCCGGTCCAGGTGAGTTTCGGTGCGGCGTAAGACGTTGCACCGACCGTGGCCTTGGCATCGGCGTTGTACGTGGCATCATCGATGACGTTGGTCAGGTCGTCGGTGAAAGACGCGTCCTGCACGGTCTGACCGGTGTTGGACACCGTCACGGTGTAGGTCACGGTGTCACCCGGCTTGGCCTCAGCGGAGCTGGCCTTCTTCACGATGCGCAGACCGGACACCGGCGTGGTGGTGGAATTCCCGCCGGTCACGGAGTTGACCAGCTTGTGGTCCCCGGCCCCGGTCACCAGCACCGAGTACGTGACGACGGACTTGGCGCCGATCGGCAGTGTGCCGTTCCACGACAACTTTGGCGCCGCATAGGAGATCGTGCCGACCGTGGCCTTGCCGTCGGCGTTGTACGTGGCATCGTCCAGCACACCGGACAGGTCATCGGCGAACGAGGCGTCCAGCACGGTCTGGCCCGTATTGGTCACCGTCACGGTGTAGGTCACGGTGTCGCCGGGATTGGCCTGCTTGGCGCTGACCGTCTTCACGATCTCCACACCGGGCAGCGCGACCGTGTTGGTGCAGCGCGGGTCCCCGGACTGCGGGGCGCAGTTGTTGCCCGGGGTGTCGGAGGAGACCACGTTGCGCAGCAGGTGGTCGCCGGTGATCGGCTTGGCGACCGTGACCGTGTACGTGACAGTGGCCGAGGCGCCCACGGGCAGGCTGCCGGTCCAGGACAACTTCGGCGCGGCGTACGAAACCGTGCCGACACTGGCCTTCGCGTCGTTGGTGTACGAGGCGTCATCCAGCACACCGGTCAGGTCGTCGGTGAACGAGGCCGTGGGCAGGTCGATCTGGCCGTCGTTGGTGACCGTGACCGTGTAGGTCACCGGTTGCCCCGGCTCGGCCTGCTGACGGTCGGCGGTCTTGGTGATCACCAGGCCGGGCGCGGGCACCTGGCTGCCGCAGTCGGGGTTCGTGGTGCCCTGCGGGCAGTTCGTGCCCGGCGTGTCGGAGACCACCGAGTTCAGCAGCTTCTTGTCCCCGGTGTCCGGGTCGTGCACGGTCACCGAGTAGGTGATCACCGCTTGGGCACCGATCGGCAGCGAGCCGGTCCAGGACAGCTTCGGCGCGGTGTAGGAAGCGGTGCCGAGGGTGGCGTTGGCATCGTTGTTGTACGAGGCGTCGTCCAGCACGCTGGTGAGGTCGTCGGTGAAGCGTGCGTTGTCCTGCACGGTCTGCCCGGTGTTACGGACGGTCACTGTGTAGGTGATCCGCTCCCCCGGCACGACCTTGTCCTTGTCGGCCTTCTTCACGATGTGCAGACCGGACACCGGGGTCGTGGTGGAGTTTCCCCCGCTGACGGAGTTGACCAACTGGTGGTCCCCGTTCCCGGTCACCTTCACCGAGTACGTGACAACCGACTTGCCGCCAACGGGAATCGAGCCGGACCAGGACAACTTCGGTGCAGTGTAGGAGGTCGTGCCGATCGTGGCCTTGGCATCGGCGTTGTACGTGGCGTCATCCAGGACACCGGTCAGGTCATCGGTGAACGAGGACGCCAGCACGGTCTGGCCCGTGTTCGTGACGGTCACCGTGTAGGTCACCGCGTCGCCGGGGTTCGCCTGGGTCTTGTCCACGGTCTTGACGATCTGCACCCCGGACACGGGAGTCGTGGTGGAGTTGCCCCCGCTGACGGAGTTGATCAGCTTGTGGTCCCCGGCGCCGGTAACCTTGACGGAGTAGGTCACGACCGCCTGCGCGCCGATCGGCAGTGTGCCGGTCCAGGTCAGTTTCGGCGCTGTGTAAGACGTCGTGCCGACCGTGGCCTTGGCATCGGCATTGAACGTGGCATCGTCCAGCACACCGGACAGGTCATCGGTGAACGAGGCGTTGTCCTGCACGGTCTGACCGGTGTTCGTCACGGTGACCGTGTACGTCACGGTGTCGCCGGGATCGGCCTGCGCGGCGCTGACCTTCTTCACGATGCTCAGGCCGGACACCGGAGTTGACGTGGTGCAACTGCCGTCCGCGCAGTTGTTGCCGGGCGTGTCCGAGGTGACGGCATTGGCCAGCTTGTGATCACCATTGCCGGTGACCTTCACGGAGTACGTCACAACCGATTGCGCGCCAACGGGAAGTGTACCGATCCAGGTCAGTTTCGGCGCTGTGTAAGACGTCGTGCCGACCGTGGCCTTGGCATCGGCATTGAACGCGGCATCGTCCAGGACACCCGACAGGTCGTCCGTGAACGACCCGTTCAGCACGGTCTGGCCCGTGTTCGTGACGGTCACCGTGTAGGTCACCGTATCGCCGGGGTTCGCCTGGGTCTTGTCCACGGTCTTGACGATCCGCATACCCGGCAACAGGGTTTGGGTCGAGCAGTCCGGGCCCGGGCAGTTGTTGCCGGGAGTGTCCGAGGTGACGGCATTGGCCAGCTTGTGATCGCCATTGCCGGTGACCTTCACGGAGTAGGTCACGACGGACTGCCCACCGATGGGCAGCGTGCCGGTCCAGGACAACTTCGGTGCGGCATAAGCAACCATGCCGACCGTGGCCTTGGCGTCGGCGTTGTACGTGGCATCGTCGACGACGTTGGTCAGGTCGTCGGCGAACGAGGCGTTCAGCTCGGTCTGACCGGTGTTGGTCACCGTCACGGTGTAGGTCACGGTGTCACCGGGATTGGCCTGCGCGGCGCTGGCCTTCTTCACGATGTGCACGCCGGACACCGGAGTCGTCGTGCTGCACGAGGTGCAGTCGTTGCCGGGCGTGTCCGAGGCGACGGCATTGACCAGCTTGTGATCACCGTTGCCGGTCACGCGAACCGAGTACGTCACGACCGACTTGCCGCCGACCGGGATCGACCCGGTCCAGGTCAACTTCGGTGCGGTGTAGGCAACCGAGCCGAGGGTCGCGGCGCCGTCGGCGTTGTAGGTGGCGTCGTCCAGCACACCGGTCAGGTCGTCGGTGAAGGACGCGTCCTGCACGGTCTGGCCCGTGTTGGTGACGGTCACGGTGTACTTCACGGTGTCGCCGGGGTTCGCCTGGGACTTGTCCACGCTCTTCGCGATGAGCAGACCGGCCACCGGGGTCGTGGTGGTGCAGGTCAGGCAGCTGCCACCGGGACTGACCGGTGTGACCACATTGGACAGTCTGTGGTCTCCGGTGTCGGGCTTGCGCACGGTCACCGAGTACTTGGCCGTGACGGACTGCCCGGCGGGCACCCGGCCGAAGGCGAAGGTCAGCTTCGGTTGCGCGTACTGGGCGTTCGGCGCGGCGTCACCGTTGTACGTGGCGTCGTCCAGCACACCGGTCAGGTCGTCGGTGACGGTGATGTCGGTGACCACCTGGCCGTTGTTGGTGGCGGTCAGCGTGTAGGTGACCTTGTCTCCGGGGTTGGCGGAGGCCTTGTCCACCGACTTGGTCACGGTGTAGCCGGGGCCGGGGATCTTCGTTGTGGCGCAGGCGGAAGCCGGATCGTCAGGGCACTGGTTGCCGGGCGGCACGATGCCGGGCGGCCCACCGGTGCCCCTGGCGCGGTTGACCACCGACTTGCCGATGGCGGCCTCGGTCACCCGCACCTTGACGGTCAGCGTGGCGCTCTCGCCAACGGCCAGGTCGCCGACGGTCCACGTGGTGCCGTTGACCGTGCCCCGCGAGGGCGTCGCGGACAGCAAGGTCGTGCCCTCGGGCAGGGTGTCGCCGAGGACGATGCCCGGCGCCGGGATCGGTCCGTTGTTGGCGGCCCGCACGGTGTAGGTCAACGTGTCCCCGGGCAGGGCGTCCGCCTTGTCCACGGTCTTGGTCAGCTCGTACCGCGGCGAGGTCACGGTGTTGCGCACGGTGTTGCTGGTGCGGAACTGCTCGCGGCCGGTGTCCTTGCCCTTGAAGCGCAGGCCCGCCGTGTTGTCCAGCTTGGTGCCGTCGGCGGCCGCGGGGTCCACGGCCACCTTGAACGCGACCTTCGTGCTGGCGCCGGGCGCGAGGTCGGGTAGTGAGCAGATCACGTTGCGGCCGCTGGAGGTGCACTGCTGGTTGGACCCGGCCACGTAGCTCAGCCCGGTGGGCAGCGTGTCGGTCAGCGACACGGCGGTGGCGGTGTCCAGGTCGTTGGTGCTGCCGTCGGTGTGCCTGTTGGCCACGTCGAAGCTGTAGGTGATCTGGCTGCCCTTGGTGACCCAGCCCGGCGGGCTGTCGCTGGTCGTGCCCACGGGGTCGTTGGCCTTGGTGATCTGCAGGTCGGGCTCGGCGGCGTCGCTCATCAGCCACAGCACCTGCGGGAAGAGGAAGTCGCCGGTGGTGGAGATGTAGGTGTCCAGGGCGGTGGCCCCGGCCGGGATCTTCCCGGTGACGTCGATCGTCCTGGAGTCGTAGCCCTGGTTGTTGCTGCCGTTGGGATCGCGCGTGTCGACGTTGCTCCCGGTGCCGTCGGCGTTCACGGTGTCGATCCGGCTGGCGAAGGCGTTGTTCGCGGTCGGCTGCCCGTCCGGGCCGGGCAGGGACAGCCGCTGGCGCCTGCCGGGGGCGCCGAACTCCAGGTAGTCCCCGCCGATGGTGGCGTCCCCGTCGCCGACGATCACGCCCAGGGTCGCGCTCGGGGTCCGGCTGGACACCGCCTTCACCCCGGACAGCCCGATGTTGACCGCGGTGTTGGACCGGACGTACTGGTAGCCGTCCCACATCTGGAGGTACCGCAGCGGGAGCGAGTCGTCCTCGTAGGCGACCACCAGCGACCAGCCGCCCCAGCAGCCCGGGTTGGTCTGGTTCCGGCAGGCCGGGATGTCGGCCACGGTGTAGGTGCCGCCCGAGGACACCAGGCTCGTCACGTCCTTGACCCCGGCGTGCGCGGTCAGGCTGCCGCCCGCGTTGAAGTAGTCGTAGGTGTCGGCGGTCAGCCGCTGGTAGCCGCCACCCGGCACCTTGAAGGCGACCTGGTTGGCCCGGTTGGCGTCCCCAGGGTTCGGGTTCGGGAAGCCGTTGACCACGCCGCCCGTGCTCAGCTGCCAGTACAGCCGGGCGGTGAGCACCTTGGCCGTGGCGGGCATGGTCAGCTGCGCCGAGGAGGCGGTGCTGCCCGGTGCGCTCGGGTCGGTCTTCACCCAGCGCACCGAGTTCTGCTGGTTGTCAGCGGTGCACGGCTGGGTCGCACAGGTGATCACCGTGTTGGCGGCCGTGGTGATGGCGCCGTGCGCCAACCCGGAGTAGGCCGGGTTCGGGCCGATGGTCCGCTCGGTGCCCAGACCACGGGGCTGGGCCGCGGAAGCGGGAATGCCACCGAGCGAGGCCACCCCCACCAGGAAGGCCACAACCGCGCACACCACACGACGCCCGACCGCACGCTGCTCCACGGTCGGAACATACGTGCGGTCGGGCGGGCCCACCTGCTCAGATCAGCCCGACCCAAGCGCTGACCTGGGAAAATTCCCCCCTTCGGGTGTCAGCCGGGCAGCCGCCAGAGCTGAGCACCGCTCCCGTTGCACTCCCAGATCTGCAACTGCGTGCCGTCGGTGGTGGTGCTGTTCGGGTCGTCCAGGCACTTGCCCGACTGCGGGTTCACCAGCGCACCCGAGCTGGCCTTCCACTTCTGGGCCCCGCTTCCGTTGCAGTCCCACAACTGCACCTTGGTGGCGTTGGCCGTGCCGGAGTTGCTCACGTCCATGCACTTGCCCATGGCCTGCACCGAGCCGTCCCCGGTGAGGAACCAGTGCTGGGCGTTGCTGTTGTTGCAGGACCAGAGCTGGATGTGGGTCTGGTTGCCCACCTCGCTGTGGTCCACGTCGGCGCACTTGCCCGCGATGCCCGAGGGCACCGGACCGTTCGGGTACACCGGCTGGCCGTTGCCCCCGTAGGACGGGGGCGCGGCGGAGTCGCCCGCCGCCCATGCGGTGTTGGGCGAGGTGCCCAGCGCGTAGTCCAGGGTGCCGCCACTGGTGATGATCGAGGGCGGCAGGAAGGCGTTGTTCCAGGCCGACCCGTTCAGCGCCAGCGACTGCACGTACGGGGCGTTGTCCGCGGCCTGCGGTGCATTGATCGTCAGGGACTTGCCGCCGGGCAGGGTGATCACGGCCTGGGTGAACATCGGGCTGCCCAGCGCGAAGTCGGCCGTGCCCGGGGTCATCGGGAACATGCCCAGCGCGGAGAACACGTACCAGGCGCTCATCGTGCCCAGGTCGTCGTTGCCCGCCAACCCGCTCGGCTGGGCGGTCCAGATCTTGTCCTGCACCTGCCGCACGATCTGCTGGGTCCGGTAGGGCTTGCCGATGTAGTCGTACTCCCAGGGCAGTTCGATGCTCGGCTCGTTGCCCAGGTCGGCCTGGCTGCCGCCCGCGCCCTGGAACCCGGCCAGCACGCTGTCCAGGTACTTGCCCAGCTTGTCCTTGCCGCCGAAGGCGTTCGCCAGCCCGGCCACGTTGAACGGCACCATGCCGGTGTACTGCCAGGAGGTGCCCTCCACGAAGTTGTCCTGGCTGCTGGGGTTGAAGCCGCCGCTCCACGACCCGTTGGCGTCCCGGGGCTGCATGAGCCCGCTCGACGGGTTGAACAGCGCGCGCCACTCCTGGGCCCGGTTGGCGAACTTGGCCTGGTTGGCCGTGTCACCGAGCGCGCCCGCGAAGGCCGACAGCGCGAAGTCGGCGGTGTTGTACTCCAGCTGCGTGGACACCGGCCCGTAGAAGTTGCAGCAGTTCCACTGGCCGTTGGTGGGCAGGTAGCCGGGGCTGACCAGGTAGTTCTGCCCGGGGCGCACGTTGTTCTGGGTGTTGCCCTGCTTGAGCATCGCCGCCAGCGCGGTGGCCGTGTCGAAGTCCCGCGCGCCGAAGGCGTGGTAGTCGGCCAGGATCGCGGTACCCGGATCACCCACCATCACGTAGGTCTCACCGTTGTTGAGCGTCCACTTCGGCAACTGCCCGCTCTCCTTGTAGTCGTTGACCATCGACTGGGCGATGTCGCTGACCTGGCGCGGTGCGAGCAGGGCCGAGAGCTGGGCCTGGCTGCGGTAGATGTCCCAGCCGGAGAAGTTCGCGTACTGGGCGTGGCCGGCGGGCACGGTGTGCACCTTGTTGTCGAAGCCCGTGTACTGCCCGTTGACGTCGGAGTACACGTTGGGGTGCAACAGGGAGTGGTACAGCGCGGTGTAGAAGGTCTTCTGCTGCGCGGGGGTCCCGCCGGTGATCGCGATCCGGCCGAGCAGGTCGTTCCACGCCTGGTGCGCGTTGACCCGCACCCCGTCGAAGTCCCAGCCGCCGTTCTCGGTGTCCCGGTTGCCCTGGGCGTTGCCGGTGGACACATAGGAGATGCCGACCTTGGCCTGCACCACCTGGTTGGCGGTCGTGTCGAAGGTGAGGTACTCCCCCGCGGGCCCGGACAGGGCGGGCGCGGCGGCGGGCCGCTGGGGCTGCGGGGCGCCGGGCCTGGTGTGCGGGACCCGCGGGGTCTCGGCGGCGCTGAACGAACCGCTGGTGGTGAACGGCCGGTCGAACTTGGCCGCGAAGTACACCGTGTAGGTCGGGCTCGCCCCACAGAAGTGCCCGGTGGTCACCGATCCGGTGATCTCGGTGTTGCTGACCACGGTCACCGAGGTGTTGCTGACCGGGGTCGCACTGCCCGCCAGCTTGACCAACAGGTTGGCCTGTTTGGTCGCCGGGTACGTGAAACGGGCCATGCCCGAACGCGTTGTGGTGGTCAGTTCAGTGGTTATTCCCGAGGCCAGCTTCACCCGATAGGCCCCGGCATCGGCCTTTTCGTCGGAATGCGAGAACGCGGCGGTCGCCGAACCGTTGACCGAGCCGGTGGTCGGCAGGAACGGAACGTCGCCCATGGCGGCGCAGCCCGGCCCGGCCAGGTGGGTCAGGCTGAATCCGGTGATGCTGGAGTCCTTGTACTCGTAGCCGCCGCCGTCCGGCCTACTCGGGGTGTCCGGGCTCCACTGGACCATGCCGAAGGGCACGTCGGCCCCTGGGAAGTCGTCCGCGGCGTTGCTGGTGCCGATGAACGGGTCCACCAGCGAGGCGGGGTCGGCCACCGGCGCGGCCGAGGCCGCCGGGAGCGGTAACAGGAATCCGAGTGCCGTGGCCGCGGAAATCGCGATCACCGACACGGATCTGGGCAGGGACTTCATCAGATCCTCCCGCGCGTGACATCGCTGTCACCCCCCGTTGCTTCACGAGAGAAGTACCTTTGTGTAACAACCACAAGCACGCGCGGGAAATCTGTCGGATTCAGGACAGCGGGACTGCTCCCTGTGGGTTAACGGGGCGATTTCCAGCTCTGCGCCTTCGTCCCGTTGCAGGCGTGGACCTCCAGCAGGGTGCCGTTGTGTACGGTGGTCCTCGGCGCCTCCAGGCAGCGGCCGGACAGCGCGTTGACCAGTGCCCCGCCCTTCACCTGCCACTGCTGGGCCTTGTTCCCCGCACAGGTGAACAACCGGACCTTGGCCCCCTCGGCACCACCCGAGTCGCCCGCGTCGAGGCACTTGCCCATGGCCTGCAACGAACCGTCCCCCGGCGCGGCCCAGTACTGGGAGGGCACCTTGCCGTTGCAGTCCCAGAGCTGGACCTGCACCCCGTCGGCGACCCCGCTGCCGATCACGTCCGCGCACCTGCCCGAGCCCGCCGAGCTCAGTGCCCCGTGCGGCACGAAGGGCTGGCCGTTGCCGCCGTAGGAGGGCGGGGCCGAGGACGGGTCGCTGGCCCAGGAGGTGTTGGGCGCCTTGCCCAGCGCGAACTCCACGGTGCCGCCCGCGCTGACCGTGGACGCGGGCAGGTAGGCGTTGTTCCAGCGCGCCCCGTTCACGGTCATCGACTGCACGTACGGCGCGTCCGGGGCGGCCTGCGGGGCGTTGATCGTCAGCGTCTTGCCGCCGGGCAGCGAGACCACCGCCTTGGTGAAGACCGGGCTGCCCAGCGCGAGGTCGGCCGTGCCGGGGATCAGCGGGTACATGCCCAGCGCGGAGAACACGTACCAGGCGCTCATCGTGCCCAGATCGTCGTTGCCCGCCAGGCCACCGGGCTGGTCGGTCCAGATGGCGTTCTGCACCTCGCGGACGACCCGCTGCGCCTTGTACGGCTGGCCGACGAAGTCGTACTCCCAGGGCAGGCCGAGGCTGGGCTCGTTGCCCATGTCGGACACCTTGCCGCCGCCGTGGAAGCCCGCCAGCAGGGTGTCCAGGTAGGTGATCAGCTTGTCCCTGCCGCCCAGGGTCTCGGCCAGTCCGCGCACGTTGAACGGGATCATGCCGGTGTACTGCCAGTTCGTGCCCTCGACGAAGTAGTAGTCCTGGTACTTCGGGTCCAGGTCCCAACTACCGTCGGCGGTGCGCGCCTGGATCAGCCCGGTGTCCGGGTCGAACAGGGCACGCCACTGCTGGGCCCGGTTGGCGTAGCGGGTCTGGTTGGCGGTGTCGCCCATGGCACCGGCGAAGGCCGACAGCGCGAAGTCCTGGGTGCTGTACTCCAGCTGCGTGGACACCGGCCCGTAGAAGCTGCAACAGCCCCACTGGCCGTCCGCGGGCAGATAACCGGGACTGGTCAGGTAGTTCTGCCCGGGGCGCGCGTCGTTGGTGGTGCTGGCCTGCTTCACCATCGCGTTGAGCGCGGCCTTGGTGTCGAAGTCCCGCGCCCCGAAGGCGTAGTAGTCGGCCAGGACCGCGGTACCCGGATCGCCCACCATCACGTAGGTCTCACCGTTGTTGAGCGTCCACTTGGGCAGGTGGCCCATCTGGTCGTAGGCGTTGAGCATCGACCTGGCCATGTCGCTGGCCTGCTGGGGCGCGAGCATGGCCGAGAGCTGGGCCTGGCTGCGGTAGATGTCCCAGCCGGAGAAGTTCGCGTACTGCACATGACCCTGCGCCGCGGTGTGCACCTTGTTGTCGAAACCGATGTACTGGCCGTTGACATCGGAGAACACGTTGGGGTGCAACAGGGAGTGGTACAGCGCGGTGTAGAAGACCCGCTGCTGCGAGGCGGTCCCGCCACCGATGCGGACGCGGCCGAGCATGTCGTTCCAGGCCTTGTGCGCGTTGGCGTGCACCCCGTCGAAGTCCCAGGCCCGGTTCTCGGTGTCACGGTTGCCGCGGGCGTTGTCCACCGACACGTAGGACACACCGACCTTGGCCTGCACCACCTGGTTGCCGGTCGTGTCGAAGGTCAGGTACTCGCCCTTCGGGCCGTCCAGCGGCGGGTCCGGCTCCTCGTCCGGCGGTTCGACGCGCGGGGAGAGCTTGGTCAACTCCCCGCTGCCGGTGATCGGCCGGTCGAACCTGGCCGCGAAGTAGATCGTGTACGTGGGGTCGGAGCCGCAGAAGTGGCCGGTGGTCACCGAGCCGGTGACCTCGTTGTCCCCCACCACGTTCACCGTGGTCCTGGTGACGGCGTTGTGGCTGCCCGCCAGCTTCAGCAGCAGGTTGGCCTGCTTGGTGGCCGGGAAGGTGAAGCGCGCCATGCCGGAGCGGGTCGTGGCGGACAGCTCGGTGGTGATGCCCGAGGACAGCTTCACCTTGTAGTAGCCCGCATCCGCCTTCTCCTCGGCGTGCGAGAACGGGGTGATCTCCGTGCCGTCCGGCTTGCCAACGCTGGGCAGGAACGGCACGTCCCCCAGGGTGCCGCAGCCCGCGCCCGCCAGGTGGTTGAGGCTGAACCCGGTGATGCCGGTGTCGTTGTACTCGTAGCCACCGCTGCCCGGTCGGTGCGGGGTGTCCGGGCTCCACTGCACCATGCCGAAGGGCACGTCCGCGCCGGGGAAGTCGGCGGCGAAGTTCGTGGTGCCGATGAACGGGTCCACGACCGAGGCCGGGTCGGCGACCAGTGGCTGCCCCTGCGCCGCGGCGGCCGGTGTGACGGGTGTCAGCAGTCCGGCGGTGGTGGCCGCCGCCGTGGCGGCCACCACCAGCGCGCTGCGCAACGACATCAGGTTCCCCCTCTTCCACCCTGTGAGGTCACCAACATCGTCGCGGGGGATTTGTGGGGGAATTACTGAAAAAGCGCGTGCAACCTCAAGTTCTGCTCAACGGTCATCGGCCCCCAAAGCGGACCGGACCACCGGCAGCACCTCGGCCCCGAACCGGCGCACGGTCCGTTCCGCCAGGTCAGGGCGGCCCGAGCCCTCCAACATCAGCAGCACCCGGTCCACCCCGCTGGCGCGCACGCTGGCTTCCAGCCGCTGCGCGCAGGTCCGCGGTGTACCGATGGGGAACGTGCTCAGCACGAATTCGAAGACCTTCTCGAAGTAGTCCTCGCCGCGCTGGGGACCAGGCCGGTCGCGGAGCAGGACGTACTCCTGCTCCGCCTTGCCGTAGAACTGCCGCAGCGGCCCGATCAGCTCCGCAACTGCCTGTTCCTCGGTGTCGGCCACGTGCGCGATCGTGGCGAAGGCGTGCTGGAACGGGCCCGCGTGTCCGGCGCGCGCGGCTTCTTCGGCGTGCAGGGCAACGAGTTCTGCCTTGCTGGCGTCGTCCTGGCTGAAGAAGAACAGCATGGGCAGGCCCAGCCGGGCGGCACGGCGCGCGGCCTCCGGTGAGGTGCCCGCGAGGAAGGTCGGCGGGTGCGGGCTGGTTCGCGGTGCGGGTGCGGGCCTGACCTCGCGGAACTCGTAGAACTCCGTGTCGGCGGAAACCTTGCCGGAGTAGGAGTCCAGCAGCACGCGCACGGCCTGGTCGTAGCCGCGCTCCCAGTGGTCCAGCGAGCTCATCACCTCGTAGTCCACCACCGGACCGCCCCGCCCCAGCCCGAGGTCGAACCGTCCACCGGAGAGCTGGTCGAGCAGCAGCGCCTGCTCAGCGACGTGCACCGGGCTGTGCGTGGGCAGCAGCGTGACCGCCGTGCCGACCCGCAGCTTCTCCGTGCGGCCGAGCAGGAACGCGGCCATGGCCAGCGCGGAGGGGTTGACCCCGTAGGAGATGTAGTGGTGCTCGGTCACCCAGAGCTCGTCGAAACCCGACTCCTCGGCGGCCTTCGCGTTGGCCAGCGCGGAGTCGAACACCTGCTTGTCGGTCATGCCCTCGAACCTGCCGGTGAACAGCATGGCCCCGGCCCGGAACCCGGTCATCAGCCCTCCCCTGGCTTGCGGACAACCCATCCAAGTTAGCCTAGCCTAACTTTATTCGTTCGGAAGGACTGTTGACCAACGCCGGCTCACCGCGTAGAACTGCTCCTGCCGCGCCACCGCTACTCGTCATGAAGGACGTGCATGGTGACAGGACGGCTCGGTTCGGTTCTGGCGGTTGTGCTCAGCCTGGTGATCTCCCCGTTCAGCGATCCGGCGCACGCCGCCGCCCCACCGAAGACCGTGGTGCTGGACGGCAGCGCGCTGGCCACCGTCAAGCAGCAACTGGCGGGCGGTACCGCGAGCAAGGCCCAGCGCGACGCGCTCAAGGCGTTGCTGCACAACGCGGACGCGGCGCTGACAAAGGGCCCGTGGGCGGTGACCGACAAGAAGCAGACCCCGCCCAGCGGGGACAAGCACGACTACCTCAGCCAGGCCCCGTACTGGTGGGCGTCGAAGACCCCGACCCCGGACAACCCGCAGGGCTGCCCGTACGTGAACCGCGACGGCCAGCGCAACCCCGAGGCCGACGCGATCAGTGACCACACCGCGCGCATGGTGGCCTGGGACGCGATCACCGACCTGAGCCTGGCCTGGTACTACACCGGCAAGGCCGAGTACGCGCAGCGGGCCGCGCTGGACCTGCGGACCTGGTTCCTGGACCCGGCGACCAGGATGAACCCCAGCCTGACCTACGCGCAGATCATCCCGTGCCGCAAAGAGGTTCGCGGCACCGGCATCATCGACACCTCGCAGAACATCAGCCAGCTGGTCGACGCGATCGCGCTGCTGGACTCCGGCGCACCGGGCTGGTCCGGCGCCGACACCAGTGCGATCAAGCAGTGGTTCGGGCAGTTCCTGGACTGGATGCAGACCAGCCCGCAGGCCAAGGCCGAACTGGCCGCCACGAACAACCACGGCAGCTTCATCGACATGCAGAACGCCACGATCGCGCTGTACGTGGGCCGCACCAGCACCGCCAAGGCCATCGTGCAGGACGCGCGCACCAAGCGGATCGCCACGCAGATCAAGCCCGACGGCAGCCAGCCGCTGGAGCTGTCCCGCACGATGTCCTGGCACTACAGCAACTTCAACCTGACCGCGCTCGGGCGGCTCGCCGAGATCGGCACGCATGTGGGCGTGGACCTGTGGCACTACACCGCCCCGAACGGGGCAAACCTGCTCAAGGCGGTGGACTTCCTGATCCCCGCGGCGGAGAAGGGCGCCAGCGCCTGGCCGTACCAGCAGATCAACGGATTCGACCAGTCGATCGCGGTGGACGTGCTGCACGCCGCCGCCGAACAGGGCGGGGACGCGAAGGCCAGGGCAGCACTGGCCAAGGTGCCCGCACCCTCCTTCGGCGACCTGTGGCCGATCCGCCCCGCCTGCACCCCCCTGGACCCGCCAACCAAGTAGCGCCCCACCCGCGAGTCCCGCTCTGAGGAGCGCGAGTCCCGGTCTGGGGGCGACGAGTCCCGGCCTCGGGGTGACGAGTCCCGCTCTGCGAGCGACGAGTCCCGTTTTGCAGGCGACGAGTCCCGGGCGGCGGGCCCGGCTCAGCGGGACTCACGCGCCAGCGGGCGGGACTCGCACGCGGCTGGGCGGGACTCACGCGCCAGCGGACGGGACTCGCACGCCGGCGGGCGGGACTCACGGGGGCGTGTGAAAGGTGTCAACTGGGTGAGGTTG
Source organism: Kutzneria viridogrisea DSM 43870 (assembly GCF_000525635.1). Classification (NCBI taxonomy): domain Bacteria; kingdom Bacillati; phylum Actinomycetota; class Actinomycetes; order Pseudonocardiales; family Pseudonocardiaceae; genus Kutzneria; species Kutzneria viridogrisea. The sequence goes on along the minus strand of NZ_CP007155.1, from coordinate 2,206,705 downwards.
GGCCGGGATCCAACCTTTTCGGGTCGGCGTGCGTCGATACCGGTGTGGCGCGACTGACGGCAGGGGCAAGACTCCGACAAAACCGGCAAACCTCGCGGCGTGCCGTGCAGCCGCTGGCGGCCCCGCTCGCGCCCGAACCACGGCCACGGCCCGAGCCCAGGCGCATCGGCTGGCGGCTCTACGCGATCCCGCTGCTGCTGGTGATCACGGCACTGACGGTGTTCAACGTGTCCCGCCAGCCCGCGGACACCGCCCTGGCCGCCGGCACCGTCCCCGCACCGCAGACCGGCACCTCGTCCACGGCGATCTCGGTGGGCGAGGCGCCACCCGGCAGCACCTTCGACAAGCGGCTGCCCTCGGCCGAGCTGCCCGCGGGAGCCCCGTTGCCCGGCCCCGGCAAGGGCACCTGGCACGTCGTGCCGGGCACCTCGGGGCAGGTCGGCACGGGCAAGCTGACCACGTACTCGGTGGAGGTGGAGGACGGGTTCACGCCCTCGGGCGGGGACGCGGCCTTCGCGCAGATGGTGCAGCAGACCCTGTCCAACCCCAAGAGCTGGATCGGCGGGGGCAAGATCGCGGTGCGACGGGTGGACAGCGCTCGCCCGGACCTGCACATCCGGCTGGCCTCACAGCAGACCACGCGCGGCAAGTCCGTGTGCGGCTTCGACATCCCGTACGACACCTCGTGCCGGATCGGCGACGCGGTGTACCTCAACGACGCGCGCTGGGAGCTGGGTGCCGTGTCGTTCCAGGGCAACATGCTGCTCTACCAGCAGTACGCCATCAACCACGAGGTCGGGCACTTCTTCGGCAACGGGCACGTGGCCTGCGGCCAGAACGGGGCGCTGGCCCCGGTGATGATGCAGCAGACGCTGAGCACCTCCGACAACGACCTGGCGGAGTTGACCACCCAGAACCCGCAGGGACTGGTGATCCCGCACGACGGCAAGGTGTGCCAGCCCAACCCGTGGCCGTTCCCGCTGGCCGACCAGGGCCGCTGAGGGCGCGCGGCAGACGCCCTCAGCGGCCGGCCCAACCCGCTCAGATGCTGTTGACGGCCTCGTCGTAGTCCAAACGGGGGCTACGCGGGAACCAGGCGTCCGGGCCGGGGCGGCCGATGTTGACCACGACCAGGGGCTCCAGCGTGGTGTCGGCGAAGAACTCCTTGCGCACGCCCTCGGCGTCGAAGCCGGTCATCGGGCCCGCGGCCAGCCCGGCGGCGCGCACGCCCAGGATGAAGTAGCCGACCTGGAGCAGGCCGTTGAACCGGGCGAACTCACGGCGGGCGGCGTCGTCGGCGAAGTAGTCCTTGGCGTTCGGGTTGTGCGGGAACACCTTGGGCAGGGTCTCGTGGAAATCGGTGTCGGCGGCGAGCACGGCCACCAGCGGGGCGGTGCCGGTCTTGGCCCGGTTGCCCTCGGCCATGTGCGGCAGCAGCTTGGCGCGCGCGTCCTCGCTGCGCACCAGCAGCACGCGCAGCGGCTGGGTGTTCATGCTGGTCGGCGCCCACTTGACCAGGTCGTAGATGGCACGGACCTGCTCGTCGCTGACCGGTTCGTCGGTGAAGGTGTTCGCGGTCCGGGCCTCGTGGAACAGCAGGTCCTGCGCCTTCTGCTCGAGTGCGAGGATGTCGGTCGCGGCAGTCATGGTGAGCCTCCAAGTTCTCGCCGCGGGTCTCGAACCGGCCGCGGCCTCACTGGAGCCAACATAGCTGAACTCTCAACTATTTCCCGCACCCTGCGACGTGATGGCCCTCACAGGGTTGAAGAGCAGGTTGAGCGCCACCGCGGCGATACTGCCCGCGCTGATGCCCGAGTTCATGATCGTCTGGAACCAGTCGGGGAACTGCGCGTACACCGTGGGCACGGCCACCGGGACCAGGCCGAGCCCCAGCGCGACGGCGATCACCATCAGGTTCGAGTTGTCCCTGAAGGAAACCGCGCCCAGCATGCGCACCCCGCTGGCGGCCACCGTGCCGAACATGGCGATGCCCGCCCCGCCGAGCACCGGCATCGGGATCGCGGCGACGACCTCGCCCAGCACCGGGAAGAGCCCCAGCAGGACGAGCATGCCGCCCGCCGTGGCGACCACGAACCGGCTGCGCACCCCGGTCAGCGCCACGAGGCCCACGTTCTGCGCGAACGCCGTGTACGGGAACGTGTTGAACACGCCGCCCAGCACGGTGGACAGGCCGTCCGCGCGCAGCGCCCTGGCCAGCACTGGCGGTTCGACCGGGCGCCCGACCACCTCGCCGACGGCCAGCACGTCGCCACTGGTCTCGGTCATCGTCACCAGCATGACGATGACCATCGAGAGGATGGCCGCGGGCTGGAAGCTGGGCAGTCCGAAGTGGAACGGGGTGCTGACGCCGATCAGCTGGGCACTCGTGACGTGTGAGAAGTCGGTGAGGCCCAACGGGATCGCGGCCAGGGTGCCCAGCACGACGCCGACCAGGATGGCGATCCTGCCGAGGAAGCCCGGCACGAAGCGCTGCACCAGCAGGATGAGCAGCAGCACCCCGAAGGCCAGTGCGAGGTTGCGCGGCGAGCCGAAGGACGGGGCGCCGACCCCACCCGCGGCCCAGTTGACCGCGACCGGCAACAGGGACAGGCCGATGATCAGGATGATCGTGCCGGTGACCAGCGGCGGGAAGTAGCGCAGCAGCTTGGCGAACCAGGGGGCCAGCAGCACCACGACCAGTCCCGAGACGATCACCGCCCCGTAGATGGCGGGCAGCCCGCCGCCGGTCGTGCCGATCAGCACCATCGGGGTGACCGCCGCGAAGGTGCAGCCCTGCATGAGCGGCAGCCTGGCGCCGAACACCCACACGCCAAGGCACTGGATCAGCGTGGCCACACCGGAGACGAGCAGGTCCGCGTTGACCAGGTAGCCGATGTCCGAAGTGGACATGTGCAGCGCCCCGCCGACGATCAGCGGCACCGCGACCGCTCCCGCGTACATCGCGAGCACGTGTTGCAGGCCGAACGCGAGCAACTGGGCCTTGGGCGGTACCTGGTCGACCGGGTGGGCGCTGTGGCTCATCGGCGGAGTGTAGGTGAGCGGGATTACGTCGGCGTTGCGGATCTCGGGGCGGGGAAACGCCTCGCGGCCACCCCGGTCAGCGCCTCACGCGGCGAGCTTCTCCCGCACCTTGGCGGTGACCTTGCGCTCGGCGAGGAACGACAGGAACGGGATGGTGCCCGCGACGAGCACGCCGAGGGTGTAGGTGATGGGCCACTTCGCCTTGAGCGACAGGTCGAAGGCGAACACCAGGTACACCATGTAGAAGAACCCGTGGATGGGCCCGACGATGGCGACCAGCGAGGGCATGTCGGCGGCGTACTTGAGCACCATCGCCACGCACAGGACGAGCAGTCCGACACCGGTCACGTAGGCCATGAACCGGAACCTGGCCAGCGCACCACTCATCGTCAGTCCTTCGCGTTCAGTTGGGCGAGGTAGCTGTTGTACTCCGCCAGCGCCTTGTCCTCGGGCTGCTCGACGGCGGCGGCACGGCGCCACTCGGTCGGCGAGCGCCGAGGCGGGTCCTGCGAGACGGGCTGCTCGGGCACGGCCGGGACGGCGGCCTCCGCCTGCTGGGCGTCCTCGGCAGCGGCGCGTTCCTGGTCCAGCTTGTACATGCGCCAGTACATGAACGGCACGAACAGCCCGAACAACGGCCACTGCAGGGCGTAGCCCAGGTTCTGGAAGGTGCCGCCCGCTTCCTGCGAGCGGTCCCACTGCCACCACCCGAGTCGGAAGCACACCAGCATGGCGAGAACCGCGACCGCGTGCAGCAGCAGCCACCGGGGGGTGAGCAGCCTGCGAACCACGCTGTCGACGGTAACACCGTCACTCGCGCGGGTTACCGCCCGGTGCTCGCCTTCGCGGCGGCCTCGGCCACGGCGAAGACCTTCTGCCCGTATTCGACCGAATTGTTGTAGGACATGACCCCGGCCCACCAGCCCTGGCCCGTGCCCAGGTCACGGCCGCCCGCGCACAGGTAGCGGCCCGCGGTGACCGCGGCGTCGTCGATGTTCTGCGGGTCGGCCCTGCCGTCCCCGTTGCCGTCGGAGGCCCAGTTCCGCCAGGTGCCGGGCAGGAACTGCATGGGACCGACCGCGCGGTCGTGCACGGGGTCGCCGTCCAGCGAGCCGTGGTCGGTGTCGGTGATGTTCTCGATGCCGGTGGAGCCGTCCAGCGGCACACCGATGATCGCCTTGGTCTCGGTGCCGTCGGCGGCCAGCTGGGCGCCGCCGAAGCGACCGTGGTTGGACTCGATGCGGCCGATGCCCGCGAGCATCGTCCAGGACAGGTGGCAGGTGGGCGCCACCTTGCGCAGGGTGAGGTCCGCATTGGCGTATGCGCGTAGTGCGCGGGCCGGGATGTCGCTCGCGGCGGCAACCCGGTTCAACCATGCCTCGGCGGTCTCCTGACCCGTGGTGCTGGCCTGCGCGGCCGGCTCGCTGCCCACGTTGGCCGGTGCGGCGGCACCGACCTGCACGGGTGCGGGCTTGACCTGCAGAGCCGGGATGTCCGCGGCGGTGGGTCCCGGCGCGGGAGTGGTCGCCACGGTGAGCAACCACAGTCCGCCTCCGGCCACCACGAGCAGGGCCACGACGACCAGCAGCCGCAGCGCCACCCTGGGCGGTTGCGGGCTCTGGCCGGTTACCGGGGTCTCCTGCTGGATCGCCACGTCACACAGGCTAGCGGCTCGTACCGACGGTTTCGCTCGGCGAGCGGCGGCGCGGGCCGCCGGATCGCCTCGTCCTCGTCGGGGTCAGGGCCGCTGCTGGCGGTTGAGCCTTGCCACGCACCAGGCCGGGGCGCTGCCCCTGCGCAGGTGCTCCAGCACCGTCAGCGGTCCCAGCCTGCGCCCGAGGTCGGACGGGGCCAGACCGGCCGCGCGGTAGTCGAGCGCGCGCTGGTCCAACGGGCTGATGCCCGCGTCCCACCACTGCTCCGCCTCGGTGAGCGTGCCGGCGAGCTGCCAGCAGGACACCGCGCCCATCAGCAGCTCGTCCGGGACTCCCGGCAGGCGCTGCCGCATGGCGGCGACGAACGCGGGGTCAACCGCGTCGACCTCGAACAGACCCGTCGAGCCGCCTCGGGCGGCCCGCTGGGCGGGGATTCCCGGCCGCTGCCGCGGCAGGGTGGGTGGTGCGTCGGCAAGCCACTGGGACTTGATCCGATTCACTTCCTGGAGCTCGGCGTCCTGCGACCGCTCTGCGGTCCACTGCCGGACGAGCTCGTCGACCCCGGAGTCATCGACCATCCGTGCCTCCTCGTGGCTGATGATCACCCAACGCCTGCGAACGGTATTGCGTTCCGCCGCGGGACCGCTAGACCCGAATTCTCGTTACCAGGGCGTTATCGGTGTTAATGCACCCGGTCGGTGGAACTGTCCCTCCAGAAGCTACTTTCCGCAATCGGCCGAGCAGGTGTCACCGGGGGAACAGGTTCCGCACGAAGGCGATCAACTGCTCCGCCCCGTAGCGCAGGCCCCCGAGCAGGTTGTTGACGCCGACGGCGGAGTCCTTGGGCTGGCTGATCACCACGAACAGCAGCAGCGCCACACCAGCGATGATGAGGATCCTCTTCATGTTCGCCACACCTTCTTCGTCCGCTACCGGCAGGCGTCGCGGCCCTGACCCGCTCGGTGGCAACCACCCGCCACCATGGTCCCCCGCCCGCCTCAGGTTGTCGCTCACCGCAGTCGGCAGCAGCCCAGGCTGCCGTCATCCTCACCCGTTCAGGTCAAGGTCATGGACTCTCACAGTGAAGGTAGCGCACCACTCGGTGAACGCGGGTCAAATCGCCCGAAGGAGCGACTTCAGATGCGGCTCGTAATCAGGTAAGTCAGCCCGGGCAGCTGCTCAGCATGTCCACGAGTGCATCGTGTTCGGCCTGGGTCACGAAAAGTTGATAGGTGTGCTTGACAATGACCCAGTTCGTCGCGTAAGTGCACCAGTACGTCTTGGCGGGCGGCTTCCACTGGGACGGGTCCTGGTCGCCCTTGCCCCGGTTGCTGGCCGCGGAGACCGCGAACAGCTGCGGCGCGGTGAGGTCGTTGGCGAACTGCTGGCGCCGCTCGTCGGTCCACTCGTCGGCCCCGGTCCGCCAGGCGGCCGCCAGCGGCACCATGTGGTCGATGTCCAGCTCGGTGGCCTTGCTGACCTCCTTGCCGTCGTACGGGCTCGTCCAGTGCCCGCTGGTGGCCTTGCAGGCGGCGTCCTTCTTGACGTCCTTGCCGTCCCGCTCGATGACCACCTCGCGGGTGTCGCAGCCGCCGCCCTGGGTGATCCAGTGCTTGAACCGGTCCCGCGAGTAGCCCTTCATCGCGTGCTGCGCCTTGACCGGCAGCTCGGCCAACTGCACCTGCACCGGCGAGGTGCCCTGTGCGGTTGGCGGGGCGACCACCGTGCGGGTCAGGAACGCGGCGATCGCCAGCACGACGACGGCGGCCAGCGCGATCAGCCAGGTACGGGCGCGCATCAAGATCCTCCTCAGCTCGGCGGAGATCATTACGCACCCGGCCGCCCGATCGTGGGACGCTGACCGGCATGGCTGACACCGTCTTGGTCGAGCGCGAGGGCCCGGTCACCCAGGTGCTGATCAACCGCCCGCACGTGCGCAACGCCGTGGACCGGCCCACCGCGCAGGCGCTGGCCGAGGCCTTCCGGGAGTTCGAGGCCGACCAGGGCGCGGCCGTGGCCGTGCTGACCGGGGTGGGCGGCACGTTCTGCGCGGGGGCCGACCTGAAGGCAATCGGGCAGGGCCGGGGCAACCGGTTCGAGCCGGACGGGGACGGGCCGATGGGGCCGACCCGGATGCGGCTGCGCAAGCCGGTGATCGCGGCCGTGCGCGGTCACGCCGTGGCGGGCGGGCTGGAACTGGCCCTGTGGTGCGACCTGCGGGTGGCCGACGAGACGGCCGTGTTCGGCGTGTTCTGCCGCCGCTGGGGCGTGCCGCTGATCGACGGCGGCACCGTGCGGCTGCCTCGGCTGATCGGGGTCAGCCGGGCGATGGACCTCACGCTGACCGGGCGGCCCGTGGACGCCGCGGAGGCCCTGTCCATCGGGCTGGCCAACCGGGTCGTGCCGGACGGCCAGGCGGTGGCGGCGGCCGTGGAGCTGGGGCGCCAGCTGGCGGCCTTCCCGCAGGAGTGCCTGCGCAACGACCGGCAGTCGCTGCTGGACCAGGACGGGCTGGACGAGGACGCGGCGCTGCGGGCCGAGTACGAGCACGGGCGGCGCTCGCTGGCCGCGGGCGCGGTGGACGGGGCGGCCCGCTTCGCGGCGGGGGCGGGGCGGCACGGGGAGTTCTGAGGGGCGTGGGCCCCACCAAACGCCATGAAAGTGCCGTTCGCCGCACCCAACGCAATGAACGGCACTTTCATGGCACCCCCTCACCGCACGTAGGGCTGCAACCCCGGCCGGATCTGCTTGGTGTCCAGGAACTGGTGCAGGCCCTGCTCGCGGCCCCGCTCGGGGTCCAGGAACTGGGACTGCTCCAGCTTGGCGTACAGGTAGTCCTGGGCCTGGTCCCAGCTCATGTCCCGGCAGTGCTTGAAGCCGACCTTCGCCGCGCGCAGCACCACGGGGTTCTTGGCGAGCAGCTCACGGGCCAGCTCGGTGACCTCCTCGCGCAACCGGGCCAGCGGCACGCTGGCGTTGACCAGCCCCATGCGCGCTGCGGTCGGGCCGTCGAACTTGCGGCCGGTCATGATGTAGTACAGCGCCTCGCGGCTGCCCACGGTGTCGGCCAGCGCCTTGCTGACCACCCCGCCGGGCGGGATGCCCCAGTTGATCTCCGAGAGGCCGAACTGGGCCTCGTCGGCGGCGATGGCCAGGTCGCAGGCCACCAGCGGGATGAAGGCCCCGCCGAAGCACCAGCCGTTGACCATGGCGATGGTGGGCTTGGCGTAGTTGCGCAGCAGCCGCCAGTGCCACTCGGCGGCGTCGCGGCGCACCCTGGCCTGCACCGCCTCGTCCCCGGTGGCGTCCACCTCGCGGAAGTACTCCTTGAGGTCCATGCCCGCCGACCAGGCCTCACCCGCGCCGGTGAGCACCAGCACCCCGCAGCGGGGATCGGCCTCCAGCTCGTGCAGTACCTCGATCATCTCGCGGTTCATGGTCGGGTTCATGGCGTTGCGCTTGTCCGGGCGGTTCAGCTCCACCCAGGCGATGCCCTCGTCGGAGAACTCGACGCGTACGGTCTGCCAGCTCATCTGCCCTGCCTTCGGTACCCTGCGCTGTCATGCCAGTCCGCCAGCCCGACCCGGTGCAGGAACCCAGGTTGAGCTATCTCATCGGGCGTCTGGACCGGGCGCTGCGCAGGCAGATCGAACAGGCCGTGAAACCGCACGGGCTGACCGTGCCGCAGTACACGACCCTGTCCGTGCTGCGCCGCCACCGGGGCCTGTCCAACGCCCAGCTGGCCCGCCGGGCGCTGACCACCCCGCAGTCGATGAGCGAGGTGATCACCGCGCTGGAGCGGGGCGGGCTGATCAGCCGGGAGGCCGATCCCGGGCACGGGCGGATCATCCGTACCGAGCTGACCCCCGCGGGCGTGGCCGTGCTGGACCGCTGCGAGCCGCTGATCACCGAGATCGAGAACCGGATGATGGCCGAGTTGGCCGGTTCCGACCGGGACCGGCTGCCGCAGTTCCTGCGCAGTTGTGTGCGGATGCTCGCCTCTGGCGCCGAGAGCTGATCCGTTCACGCACCCGCCAGCTGGGTGCGCAGGACCTTCTTGTCGTACTTGCCCACGCCCGTCCTCGGCAGGCACCGCACCGGCACGATCTGCTCGGGCAGCCACCATTTGGGCACCCGCGTGCCCAGCCAGGCCAGCAGTTCCTCGGTGCTCGGCGGGGTGCCGCCCGCGGTGGCGACGATCGCGGCGGCGGGCCGCTCGCCCCAGTACGGGTCGGGCACGCCGACCACGGCCGCCTCGGCCACCAGCGGGTGCGCCGACAGCGCCTGCTCCAGTGCCAGCGAACTGATCCACTCCCCGCCGGACTTGATCACGTCCTTGGTGCGGTCCACCAGCTCCACCGTGCCGTCCGGGGCGATCCTGGCCAGGTCCCCGGTGCGCAGCCAGCCCCGGTCGAACCGGCTGGTGTTGCTGTCGTCCTCGGGGTCCAGGTAGGCGCGGACCACCCACGGCCCCCTGGACTGCAACTCGCCGACGGCCACCCCGTCCCAGGGCAGCTCGGCGCCCTCGGCACCGACCAGGCGCAGCTGCACGCCCGGGGTGGGCCTGCCCACCATCGTGACGGCCGCACCGGGGCTGTCCAGGTCGGTGTCCGGGGTCAGGTGCTGCATGGTGCCGCTGGGCAGCATCTCGGTCATGCCCCAGCCCTTGCAGAAGACCAGCCCGCGCCGGGCCACCTCGTCCAGCAGGGTGCGTGGGGCGGGCGCACCGCCGCACAGCACGCGCCGTAGCGAGCTCAGGTCGTGCCCGTCGGCGAGCAGGTCGATCCACACCGTGGGCACGGCGGCGGCCACGGTCACCCGCTCGGACTCGATCAGCGCGCCCAGGGCCGCCCCGGACACTTCGCGGCCGGGCAGTACGAGCTTGGTGCCCGCCATCGCCGCGGTGTAGGGCAGGCCCCAGGCGTTGACGTGGAACAGCGGGGTGATGGCCAGCAACACGTCCTGGCGGCTGATCGCGTGCGAGTCGACCGTCATCGAGGACATCGAGTGCAGCACCGCGGCCTGGTGCGAGGCGACCACACCTTTGGGGTGCCCGGTCGTGCCGCTGGTGTAGCAGATCCAGGCCGCGTCGTCGGGTTCGGGCACGAACCGTCGCACGGGCGGGCACACCGAGCCCAACAGGTCCTCGTACAGCGGGCAGCGCGCGAACGCCGGGTGCACGGGGCTGCCGTCCTCCATGACGACCACGTCGCGCACGGCCAGGCCGTCGCGCAACGGGGCGAGCCGCCCGGTGAGCGAGGCGTCCACGAACAGCACGTCGTCGTCGGCGTGCCGCACCTGGTAGAGGATCTCCTCGTCGGACAGCCGCACGTTGACCCCGTGCACCACCCGGCCCGCCGCGGGCACCCCGAGGAACAGCTCCACGTGCCGGTGGCTGTTCCAGGCGAAGGTCGCCACCCGGCCGCCCCGGGCCACACCCAGCGCGTCCAGGACACCGGCGATCCGGACCGCCCGCTCCCCCACCTCCGACCACGTTCTGCGATCGGGACCGGCCGGGCCCACGGACACCACCTCGGTGCGCGTCCCGACGGATCGGCAGCGTTCGAGCACCAGTTCCAGGGTGAGCGGGAACTCCTGCATCAGGGCTTTCACTACGCCTCCCGACAGACGCCAGCGGCACAACAATGTCAGGCTTCCTGATATTCGACGGTATCAGGAAGCCTGACACTTGGACAGGTCAGTTATGAACGGTGTGTGACGAGAACACCGTTCGGTGCCGGGTCGCTCGCGGGCTGTGCGAACATGTGCACTGCGATGCCCGCGACACCATCTCTCCCCCGCTCCAGCGCCGACCGTGGTCCGGTGCCGACGGGGCGTACTCCGGGACCGGACGGCACCACGGCTGCCGATGCGGAGGACAAGGCCGCGAAACCGGCCCGCCGCGAGCACCCGTTCCCGATCAGGACGGTGCTGCTGGGCACGGCGGGCATGGCCCTGCTGGCCTTCGGCGGCATCGGCGCGGGCGCCACCCTGATCCACGACCCGCTGCTGGCCAACGGCCCGTTCAACTGGGTCCGCTACGGCCACGGCATGATGCTGGCCACCTGGATGCTCTACGTCGGGCTCGGGCTGATCATCTGGGCCTGGACCAGGCTGGGCAGACATGCCAGGGCGGGCAGGGTCGGCACCGCCGACATGGTCCGCATCGTGCTGATCTGGACCCTGCCGCTGCTGGTGGCCCCGCCGCTGTTCAGCAAGGACGTCTACAGCTACCTCTCCCAGGGCGACCTGGCGCTGCACGGGCTGGACCCGTACGCGGTCGGACCGGCCGCGCTGCCCAGCCCGCTGTCGGAGAACGTCAGCTGGGTCTGGCAGAACACCCCGGCCCCCTACGGCCCGTTGTTCGTGCTGCTGGCCAAGGGCGTGGTCGCGCTCACCGGCACCAACCTGATCACCGGCGTGATCGGCATGCGGCTGGTCATGGCCATCGGCCTTGGCCTGCTGTGCTGGTCGCTGCCCGGGCTGGCCCGCCACCTCGGCGGCAACGCCCCCGTCGCGGTCTGGCTGGTCGCCGCCAACCCGCTGCTGCTGGTGCACCTGATCGGCGGGGCGCACAACGACATGCTGATGATCGGCCTGATGGCCGTCGGCGTGCTGCTGTGCCTGGACCGCAGGCACGTCTGGGGCATCGCACTGGTCACCCTGGCCTGCGCGGTCAAGGGCACCGCCGCGCTCGCGCTGCCCTTCCTGGTGTGGGTGTGGGCGGCCCGCATGCCCGGCTCCCCCAAGGCCCGGTTCGCCAAGGCCCTCGCCGCCTCGCTGGGCGTGTTCCTCGCCGTGTTCGCCGTGTGCAGCCTGGTCGCCGGGGTGGACCTCGGCTGGATCCCCGCGTTGCAGGGTTCGTCCACAGTGGTCAACTGGCTGTCCCTGCCCTCCGGGGTGGGCCAGCTGGTCTGGGGCCTGGTCTGGTTGGTCACCGGCTTCGGGGACGTGACCCCGTTCGTGGTGGTCGCCCGGATCCTGGGCGGCGCGCTGCTGGCCTACCTGGTCGTCAAGCAGTGGTGGCTGGCCCGCGAGGGCGGTTACGAGGCGATCCGCCGCGCCGCGTTCGCGATGGCGGCCGTCAGCCTGCTCGCCCCGGCCACCATGCCCTGGTACTTCAGCTGGGCGCTCGTGCTGGGCGCCGGGTTCGCCTGGTCCACCGGGGCGCTCACCGCAGCCGCCTGCGGCTCGGTGTGGATGCTGCTGGTGACCTACCCCGCGGGCGGCACCGCCCTGTACGACTGGGGCTACCTGCTGGTGACCCTGGGCGTGGCCGCGCTGGCCGCCGTGTCCCTGCTGCGCCCCGACCCGCTGAACATCTCCCTGCGCACGATCTCCGACGTGCCCGAGCAGTCGCTGCGGCACCACTAGTGGACCTGGACCTGGCCTACGCGCGGTGCCGGGAGCTCAACGCCCGGCACGGCCGCACCTTCTTCCTCGCCTCGCTGATGCTGCCCGCCCCGCAGCGGCCCGCCGTGCACGCCCTGTACGGCTTCGCCCGGCTCGCCGACGAGGTCGTCGACGAGATGGCGGCCGATCGCGGGCCCGCCGAGCGCTCCGCCGAACTGGACCGGCTGGAGCAGCAGCTCAAGCGGGGGCTGGCCGGTGAGCCCCCGACCCACCCGGTGCTCGCCGCGCTGGTCGACACCATCGGCCGGTACCGCATCGACACCGTGCTGTTCGAGGACTTCCTCAGCTCGATGCGGATGGACCTGCACCACACCGACTACGCCAGTTACGCCGACCTCGCCGTCTACATGCGGGGCTCGGCCGAGGTCATCGGCCTGCAACTGCTGCCCGTCATCGGCACGGTAGGCCCGCGCGAACTCGCCGAGCCGCACGCCGCCGCCATGGGCGAGGCCTTCCAGCTGACGAACTTCCTGCGCGACGTCGCCGAGGACCTCGACCGCGGGCGGGTCTACCTGCCCGCCGACGAGCTCGCCGCGTTCGGCGTGGACCGCGAGCTGCTCCAGTGGTGCCGTGACCGGCGCGGGTCCGATCCCCGGGTCCGCCGCGCCATCGCCCACCTCGCCGCCCGCGCGCGCTCCGTGTATCGCACCGCCGAGGCTGGTCTGCCACTGCTCGCGCCCACCGCCCGGCCCTGCGTGGCCACCGCGCTGACCCTGTACCGCGGCATCCTCGACCAGATCGCCGCCGCAGGTCACGAGGTGTTCCGCGGCCGGGCCGCCGTGCCGCCCCACCGCCGCCTCGCCGTGGCGCTGCCCGCCTTCGCCCGCGCCTGGGCGGTCCGCTGAGGTCGGCCACGTGGCCCATCGCGGTGGGAACGACCTAGGCCCCACCCACTTCGATCCTCACTGAAGCCATAGCGCCCCACGATGCCATGAAAGTGCCGTTCATGGCGTTGAACGCCGCGAACGGCACTTTCATGACATGCCGCTACGAGTGCTGGCTCAGGTCGGCGGCGCGGCGGCAGGCCTCCACGGCGTCCTCGTGCGGGACCTTGCTGTGCTCCATGGAGTCGGTGCAGCTGGCCAGCAGGCTGATGGTGCCGAACGAGCAGCCGACGACGACCTCCTGGGTCATCGGGGCGTGCTTGTCGATCAGGTACTGGAGGCAGTCCTGGGTCGCGGCGTGCGCGGGCGCGGCGGCTAGCACGGGGGCCGCCGCACCGGCGAGCAGCGCGGCGGCCAGTCCTGCGGAACGTGCCAAGCGAGGCATGAGGATCCCTTCGGTGGGGGTGGGACGGCCAGCCCAACCGAACAGCTCGGTCGCGTTCAAGCCGCCTGCCCCGTTCGAGGGACGGGGTTCACCTGATCCGTGTCAGAGACGCCCTCTTCAGCGCCTGGGTGCAGGACCGCATCACCGCCGCGAACACCGACGCGTTGTGCGTCGACAACGCGGACGAACTCGGCCGCGGAGGACGCCGCGTCACGGTCGACGGTCAGCCCCGTCAGGGACGGTCCGGCGCGCACGGCGACAGCAACGCCCCTACGTCATCGGTTTCTCGCCGGCACCACGTGCCCGATCTCCACTCTGGACACTTCAGTGGTGAGCTTCTCCGTGACAGCCACCACGTGGTGCGTGCCCGCGTGCGTGACGGCCTCGACGCTGAACTCCGCACCCGTGATGTACCGCTCCACCAGCGGCGGGTACCAGCCGGTCCACGACTCCCCCCGCCCGCGTCCCACAACCGCAGCCGCATCTGGTACTTGTCGTGCACCCAACGCACAGTGTCCGCCGAGTGGAACGGCAGGCGGAGCGCGTTCGCGATGGCGACCGACTTGTCCTGGCTGCTGTCGTTGAGCGAGGCGATGACGTCCACCCGCCAGGACCGGTGCAGGGCGCGGGCGGCGGCCACCCAGTGCTCGGTCGGCCGTTGGTCGTCCACGCCAACCACGACAACCGGGTCCACCAGTTCGTCGGCCCATCGCAGGGAACTGGTCCAACACAGCACGGCGGTCTGGAGGCTGGGCAAGATCCGAGCGAACCTCGGCTGCCAGTACCAGTTGCCGTCCAGGACGAGAACGCGCAGGTCACAACGCCTTCCCGCGCGGCGGCAGCAGCAACTCGGTGCCCGGCTCAGCGAGCAGGGTGATCTCGACGCCCTTGGGCACCGGCTCCACGATCTCGAGCGCCCCCACCAGGATGTCGTGCGGCGGGAACATGAACGAGATCGCGTCGGCCCCTGCCGGAACGCGCGCGGTCGCCGGCTCGACATGCCCATCGTGGTGTGCACGTCCTGCAGCATCCGGAGGAAGTCGGCGTCGTCGAACAGCGGGTCGGCACCGTCCACGAAGTGGTCGGTCTCCTCGTAGTAGGACGGTTGGGCGATGTTCACCCGCACCACCGGCATCGGCAACGGCGACGGCACCGAGGGCGCGCACCAGGGCAGGGTCGTCGGCACCTACCTGCACGGCCCGGTGCTCGCGCGCAATCCCGCGCTGGCGGACCTGCTGCTGGAGTGGGCGGTGGGCAACAGCGACTACTCCAGCGTCTCCCTGATGCTCGGTGGCGCGGAGCACCCGACCGAGCGACAACTGGACGGCACGGTCGAACTGCGCGAGCACCTGGCGGCCCTCGGTGCGGGTGCCGAGGTGCGCGGGCAGCTGGAGTTCTTCGCCCCGGAGTGTCCCGGCCACATCCTGTACGACCCGCTGCGGCGGGGACGTTTCGGCGGCACGCCCCGCCAGGCGGAGGAAATCGAGTGAGCTCGGGTCAGCGGGCCGAGACGCCCGACCGCCGGTCCCGTTACCCGTCGACGACCAGTTCCACGACCTCGTCCAGGCTTGTCACGTGTTCATGGTCGCCCGCGGGATCGGGACAGTTGTTGAGCGGAACGAAGTGCAGTGGACGCAGACCGGCCCGCCGCGCCCCGTCCACGTCGATACGAGCCGTGTCGCCGACATAAACCGTTCCCGTGGCCGGTACCCCCATCGCGTCGAGTGCGATCCGGAAAATCTCCGGATCGGGTTTCTCAACGCCGACGGCTCCGGAGTCGACGATGGTCTCGACGCGACACAGCGGTCCGTCTCCTACCTGGCAGACGCCCCCGCCCGCGAGCATGCCAGCGACCGTTCCCGTCGAATTGGACACGATTCCGACCGACACTCCGGTGGCGACGAGCCGGCGCAAGCCTCGCACCGCGCCGAGGGCGACCCGCGTCCAGTCAAATCCGGTGAAGACCCTCGTCATGTTCGCGACCACGTCATTCTCGTATTCGGCCGGAACACCGAGAGACCGAGCGTACGTGCGACGATATACGTCACGATCGAAATACCCTATGGCGTCCGTCGCAGCAACGGCGAGATAGTGCGCCCGATCGAACTCGACGGCCGCCGGCCGACCGAAAATCCCCACGATCGCCCTGCTCATGATGGCCGGGTTCGGCATCAACAACACGCCGCCCACGTCGAGCAACACCGCACTGTTCACTTATCCCCCTATAGTCGCCGAGTGTAGCGCAACGCGACGAACTATAGACACACCGTGACCCGCTTGCTAGCCTGGACAACGTTGCAACTACCCAGGGGGGGTGTTGGCGTACTGACGTCAGATGTCGTCCGAGCGTCCCAGCTTCTCACAGGTCGCGGCTGTGGGCCGCCATTTTTGCCGCCCACAGTACGCCATTTAGGCGAATCGTCGATTTGACAATTTTTTGGGGGGTCAAAATCGTGGAGCACAAGCTCGCGCCCATCGCGGCCGACGGCTCTGGGGAACTCATCGACGAGCATCTGATCGAAAAACTACGTATCGACTACTACTTCGACATCGACCGACTGCCCTTCAAGGAGCTGTTCGCGGGTCTGGAGACCGTCCTGGAGATCAAGCCGGCGCTCGTGGACTGGCTGGACTCGGTGGCCCGCAGGGACGTGCGCGGTGACGTACACCCCCGGGCCTTCGTCGAGGGCGACGTCGTGGTGGAGGAGGGCGCCCAGATCGAGGCCGGGGCGTACGTCGAGGGCCCCGCGGTGATCTGCGCGGGTGCGGTCCTGCGGTCCAACGCCTGCATCCGCGACCACGTGGTGATCGGGCCGCGCAGCAAGATCGGCCACTGCACCGAATTGACCAGGTCGGTGCTGATGGCCGACTCCATGGCCACCCACATGGCGTTCATCGGCGACTCCGTGATCGGCAACAACGTGAACATCGGGAGCTCCTGCGTGACGACCAACCTCCGGGTCGACCGGCCTGTAAGGGAACCGGCGACCGCCGAGATCGTGCTATCCATAGAGGGCTGGACCGTGCCGACGAGGCAGACGAAGTTCGGCGCCATCATCGGGGACCGGACCCAGCTGCCCGCGCTGATCTCCACCTCGCCCGGCACGCTGATCGGTCCGGGAACCATCGTCATGCCACGCGGTCAGCTCGGTGGCGTGCTCCCGGCCGGCACCCGGGTCAGGTGAGCGCGCGGATGAGCCGTCTCGTTGTGACCGGAGGCCACCCGCTCGTGGGCACCTGCCCGGTCCAGGGTTCCAAGAACGTCGCACTGCACCTGTACGCGGCCGCGCTGCTGATGCGTGGACCGGTCACGATCCACAACGCCCCCGCGATCACCGACACCGCGGTGTGCGTGGAAATCGCGACGCACCTCGGTGCGCAGGCTGGTTACGTGGGCACGGACTTCCATGTCACCCCGCCGGCTCGGCTGGGTGACAGCATCCCGGCCGAGTTGGGGCGCCGCATCCGGCCGACCGCGTGTTTCGGCGCCGCGGTCCTCGCCAGCACCGGACGGATCTGGTTCCCGCTGCCGGGCGGCGACGCGTTCTGCGATCGGCCCATCGGGCTGCACCTGACCGCGATGGCCAACGCCGGCGCCACCGTCGAAAACCGCCACGGCGGCGTCGACGTGCGGCTGACGGACGCGCGGCCCAAGGCGTTCAGCATGTCACTGAACACCCCGTTCGGCCCGAGTCTTGGTGCGACCGTGACAGCTCTGTTCATGGCCGTGCGCGCGAACGGCACCTCCGTGCTCGAGGACATCAGCGTCGAGCCGGAAGTGCTGCACACCGTCGACTTCCTCAACAGCGCCGGGGCCAGGATCGAGCTGTTGCCCGGCAACCGCGCGGAGATCACCGGTGTCGACGAGCTCGGCCACGCCGACTGCACGGTGCCCGCCGACCGTCTCGAGGTCGGCACGATCGCCATCGCGGCGGCGATCACCGGCGGGCAGGTGCTGCTGACCGACACCAGGCGCGCCGACCTGACACCCGGCTTCCTGGACTGCGTCGAGGCCATCGGCATGGTGCTGCACGACCAGCCGGACGGCCTGTTCGTCCGGATGGACGACGAGATCCGGCCCGGCGAGGTCGTCACCGGACCGCACCCGGAGTTCCCGACGGACCTACAGCCGCAGGCGACGACCTTGCTCACCCAGGCCAACGGCACCAGCCAGGTGGTCGAGCGGGTGTACCAGCAGCGCGCCACCCACACGCCGGGGCTGCGGGCGTTCGGCGCGGACATTGAGCAGGAGGGCAACCGGCTGAAGATCTCCGGACCCACCGCGTTCACGGCAGCGGACGTGGAGGGCAACGACATCCGCTGCGTCACCGCGCTGGTGCTGGCCGCGCTCGCCGCGCGGGGCGAGTCCCGCATCGCCGGCCTCTACCACCTCGCCCGCGGGTACGGCGCGCTTGTGCCGAAGCTGATCGCGCTCGGCGCCGAGATCACCTTCGTGGAGAACGACCCTGGAATGATTGCCCCATGAGCGAAACCTGGTCGGACCGAGCGGCGCACGCCATCGATCCGCGCGTCAAGGAGTTCGTCGCGGCCAACGCGGCCCCGGGCGCGATCGTCGTGCTCGGCGACGCCGAGCGGACCCACACGGTGGCCCACGGCACGGTGGAACCGCATCGCGCCGCGGTGCTGCCCACCGCGGCCGTGCGCTACGACCTCGCGTCACTCACCAAGGTCGTCGCCACCTGGCCGCTGGTCGGCAAAGCCGTCGCGGCCGGTCAGCTGGATCTGGACGCGCCGGTCGGCGGCTACTTCGACCTGCCGGCGCTGCCCGGGTCCGTGGTCACCACGCGGCAGATCCTCTCGCATACCAGCGGGCTTCAGGCGTCGACGCGCTTCGACCGCTATGTCGGCCCCGGCCCGGACCTGGTCGAGCGGCTGCTGTCCGAGCCGCTACAGACCGTTGCCGGCACAGAACACCGCTACATCAACCGCGGTTTCATCCTGCTGGGTCTGCTGCTGGAACGGCTGTCCGGCCAGCCGCTCGACGTGCTGGCCGAGCAGCTGTGGCGGCAGCTGGGCATGGACGCCACCTGCTACGGGCCCGTTCCAGCCGACGTGACCGTGGCACCGACGGAGATCCGGCTGCCGGGCACACGTCCGGCCTGGGGTGTGGTGCACGACGAGAACGCCGCCCTGATGGGTGGAGTCGCCGGCCACGCCGGAGTCTTCTCCACGGCCCATGACCTGGCCCGGTACAGCCGTTGCCTGCTCGGCGTCGAGCAGGTCGATCCCGGTCTGGCCGCGTTCCTCGGCCAGAGTGCCCGTCCGCACGTCACGGATGCCGACGGCAGCCGCGGCCTTGCCTGGTTGCTGGCGGCGGACAACGAGGTTGTGTACCACCACGGGTTCACCGGTACGAGCCTGTTCCTCTCGTTGGCGCACAGGCGTTTTGCTGTGCTGCTGTCCAACGCCGTGTACAGCTCGCGGGAACGGCATGGCGTGGCCGGACTGCGCGCCGAGTTGCTCCGGGAGGTTGTCAGCCCGTGATCAAGCAAAGTGCGCCGGCACTGGACACCGACGTACCACTGCGGCCGTTGACGACTCTCGGTGTCGGTGGGAACGCGGACCGGCTGCTGCGCGTCACCAGTGCCGGCGATCTCGTCGAGTACGCGGCGGGTATGGCCGCCGACGAGCCGCCGCCGCTGCTACTGGGCCACGGCAGCAACGTCGTGGTGTCGGACAGCGGGTTCCCCGGCACGGTGGCGCTGATGTGCGGTGGTGGGATCGAGCCGCGCTCGGTTTCCGGCGACCGCGTCGAGGTCGTGGTCGATGCGGGTGAGTCGCTGGAGCGCCTGGTCCGTTTCGCCGTGGACGAGGGGCTCGCGGGCGTGGAGTGCCTCGCCGGTGTCCCCGGCACGGTCGGGGCTCTGCCGGTGCAGAACGTGGGGGCCTACGGCCAGGACGTCTCGCAGATCCTGCTGCACGCCGACGTGTTGGACTGGCGGACCGGAAGGCGCGGCCGAATGACGGCACGTGAGTGCGAATTCGGATACCGCGACAGTCGGTTCAAGCGGGAGCCCGGCCGGTACGCGGTGCTGTCGGTGACCTTGGGGTTGCACCGCCGTGGACTCGGCGAACCCGTTGCCTACCAACAGCTCGCCGACGAACTCGGGATCGCCGTCGGCGACCGGGTGCGGCTGGCCGAGGTCGAGGCCGCCGTGCTGACCATCAGGCGGCGCAAGGGAATGGTGGTCGACCCCGCCGATCCCGACAGCCGGTCGGTCGGCTCGTTCTTCCTCAACCCCACGATCCCCCTGCCGGACTGGGACGCCTTCAGCGAACGCCTGCTCGCGGCGACCGGCCGTCGGCCGCCGCACCTCGCCGACGTCGGCGACTCGGTCCGCACCAGCGCCGGCTGGCTGATCGAACAGGCCGGATTCACCAGGGGGCAACGGTTCGGGACGGCCAGGATCTCCACCAAGCACACGCTCGCGCTGGTGGCCGAGGAGGGCACGAAGGCCTCAGACATCTGGCTGGCGGCCGGCACCATCGTGAATCGCGTGCACGACATGTGCGGCGTCCGGTTGCATCCGGAACCGCGGTTCGTCGGTCCGTTCGACGAGTACCCGACACCGGGAGGTGACGGGCGGCATGCCTGACACCGCTTCCCCGATCGACCTGCCGCTGCCGCGGGAACATCTCGCCGCGCTGCTGTTCGACCTGGACGGCACGCTGATCGACACCAGGGCGATCAACAGGATCGCACTGGCCGCGGTGTTCCGACCGTTCGGGCTCGAACTGGCCACGCTGCCACGACCGCCGGAGGGCACCGCGTTCATCGACTGGGTGGCGCACCTGGTCGACAACGGGTCGCTGCCCGCCGACGTGGACACCGCGGCACTCTGGCGGCACTGCGAGCGTGAGGTGATCGAACGGGCCACGCAGGCGCCCGCGATCGGCCCGGTCGTGGCGCTGGCCCGCTGGGCAGGCGCGTGGGCGCCCGCGGTGCCGACAGCGGTGGCGACCGGGAGCAGCCGCGTCGTCGCCGAGTCGCTGCTGGCGGCGTCCGGGCTGGACGACCTGTTCGGCGTCCTGGTGACTCGGGACGAGGTCAGCAGGGGCAAACCGGCGCCGGATCTGTTCCTGGCCGCCGCCGAACAGCTCGGCGTGCCGCCGTCGGGCTGTGTCGTGGTCGAGGACACCGACATTGGACTGTCGTCGGCGCGCAGCGCGGGAATGGCTACGCTGGACGTCAGGCCGTTCAGGGAGACCTGATGGGCGCGCCCGCGCTGTCCCGCCCCGACACCGACCACCGCCGGGGCATGGTGATGTGGGTGCTCGGCGCGTCGGTGTACCTCGTCGCCGTGTTCCACCGCACGAGTCTCAGCGTCGTGTCCGGTCTGGCCGAGCAACGGTTCGGGATCGGGCCGGCGGAGCTGTCCATGTTCACGGTGCAGCAACTGCTGGTCGCGGCCGGGCTGCAACTGCCGGCCGGGCTGCTGGTGGACAGGTTCGGTCCACGTCGGACACTCACCGCCGCACTGGTGCTGATGGCCGTGGGACAGACCGGGTTCGCACTCATCGCCGACTTCCCGCTCGGTCTGGTGGCCCGTGCGCTGCTGGGGTTCGGCGACGCGTTGACCTTCGTCAGCGTCCTGCGGCTGACCACGTCGTGGTGTCGGGAGAAGCGGATCGCGCTGCTCGTGCAGTTGACCGCTGTGCTGGGCATGGCGGGCAATCTCCTGAGCACTGCCCCGCTGCACCTGCTGCTGGCCGATCTCGGTTGGACCCCGACGTTCCTCGGCACTGCCGCACTGACCGCCGTGCTGGGCTGCCTGATCTACGGCACGGTGCGGGACTCCCCCGTGCCGGTACCGGTGAGCACGCAGCCATCGGAACGGCTGCGTGGCGTGGTGGCGGACCTCGCTGCGGTGTGGCGGGTGCCCGGCACCAGGTTGGGCTTCTGGATGCACTTCACCAGCACGTTCTCGTTCATGGCGTTCTCGCTGCTGTGGGGCTTCCCGTTCCTCACAAGGGGACAGGGCATGTCCCCGGCAGCGGCCAGCCAGGTGCTCGCGCTGCTCGTCGTTGCGAACATGGTCGCCGGTCTGGTGTTCGGCCAGCTCGCGGCCAGTAGTCGACGGACACGGGTGCCGGTCAACGCCGTGACCATCGTCGTGGTCGCCGCGCTGTGGGCGGCCGTGCTGTGGTGGCCGGGGCCAGCGCCCTATCCGCTGGTGGTGGCGCTGGTCGTAGGGCTCGGGACCTGCGGTCCGGCCTCGATGCTGGGGGTGGACGTGGCCCGTACGGCCAACCCACCGGAGAAGGCCGCCACCGCCGCGGCCACGGCGAACGTCGGCGGGTCCATCGGCGCACTGGTCGCGGTGGGGGTGGTCGGCGTCGGGCTGGCCCTGCTCGACCACCTGGCGGTAGCCACCGCGACCGCCTACACCATCGCTTTCACCGCGCAGTGGTCACTCTTCCTCGTCGGCGGCACCCAGATCGTCCGCTACTGGCGAATCACCAGGAGCGCTCGACCGACTGGCCGGCTTCCATGAAGGTCGTGACCCCAGCGGCCCTTGCGCGCAGCGCGCCGGTCACCCGCCGGACCAGTCGAGGTGAACAGCGGTCCGCGAGATCGTCCGGCGCGACGAATTCGATGGCCTGGAGTTCCGGGTCGCAGGGGCGAAGAGACTGCCGCAGTTCACCATCGAGGACACCGCCGTCGAAAACAAATCCCAGCATGGCTCGACAACCAGGCTCCGGAGGCACCCAGTCGACACACAGCAACCGTCCCGATTCCAGGTCGAATCCCAGCTCCTCCCGAATCTCACGAACACACGTCATCCAGGGGGAATCACCGGCCTCCGCGATACCTCCGGGAATTTCCCAGCCAGCCTTGTAGACCGGTTTCACGAGCAGCAGCCGGTCGTCCGAATCGAACAGCAAAGCCCCACCGGCCACCGGAAAACCCGGCAGCGTCGCATGCCAGTCGGCGGGATAGGTGGTCGAGGCCGGGTCGCCCGACGACGGTTGTCCAGGCATGACATATCCCTCTCGTCACTTCGGAGTGCATACGAAATCCGCGTACTCGGTCACCACACTACCGCACCGCGACACGGCCCGTGACGATATCGCAGCGAAATGAACACCTACAGCCCAGTCGAAACAGCATCAGGGGGAACGGTGAAGGTACTGGGGATTCATGACGGCCACTCGGCGTCGGCCTGCCTCGTCGACGACGGGAAAGTCGTTGCCGCGATACAGGAAGAGCGGCTGGTCTACGAGAAGAACCGAGGCGGCTATCCGGAGCGTGCGATCGGCCGGGTGCTGGCGACCGCCGGTGTCGAGCTGGCCGACGTGGACCGGGTGGCGTTCAGCACCCGGGAGTTCCGCAACCTCAACATGCGCAACGCCGCCGACGTGATGGCCACCTACGGCCGCATGTTCACCGACCCGTCCGGGCAGCGTGCGCTGGAGTCGGAGGACAACGAACAACAGCAGCAACGGCTACGGTCCGCCCGGCTGACCGAGGCCGGCTTCCCCGCCGAGCGGATCCAGTTCGTCGACCACCACACCTGCCACGCCACCACGGCGTACTTCGCGCGCGGCACCTTCGACCGAAACATCCTGGTGATCACCAACGACGGTCACGGCGACGGGCTGTGCGCCACCGTCTCCATCGGCCGCGGCGGTGAGCTGACCAGGCTCGCCAGCGTGCCCAAGGACGACTCGATCGCCGCGATCTACAGCTACATCACGTATCTGCTCGGGTTCACCCCGCTGGAACACGAGTACAAGCTGATGGGCATGGCGCCGTACGCCGAGGACAGCGGGCACGCCAAGCAGGTCTGCGACTACTTCGAGTCCCTGTTCGAACTCCATCCCGAGCAGCCGCTGCTGTGGCGCAGGACCGCGGGCACCACGCCGGTGTCCGCGCTCGCCCCGGAGATCGAGAAGGCCATGCGGTTCCGGCGGTTCGACGCCATGATGGCCGGATTGCAGATGTTCACCGAGAACCTGGTGACCCGCTGGGTGGCACGTGTCGTCGAGGCGACCGGGGTGACCGACCTCGCGCTGGCCGGCGGCATCTTCATGAACGTCAAGCTGAACCATCGGATCGCCGACCTACCGGGGGTCCGGTCGGCGTTCTTCTGCCCGTCGGCGGGCGACGAGAGCAATTCCTTCGGCGCGGCCTGGTCGCTCGGCGGTGTGCCCGAACAGGGTCGGCCGCTGCCCCACCTCTACCTCGGCACCGGTTACACCAGGCAGGAATGCGAGAAGGCGGTCGCCGATCACAGCTTCCGCAAGCGTGTCCGGGTCATCGAGATGTCAGATCCCGACGAGCAGTGCGCGCTGCTGCTGGCCGATCGACAGATCGTCGCCCGGTTCGCCGGGCGGATGGAGTTCGGGGCCCGCGCACTGGGCAACCGGTCGATCCTGGCCAACGCCAGCGATCCCGACGCGTGCTCGCTCATCAACCGCATGATCAAGCGGCGCGACTTCTGGATGCCGTTCGCACCGACGATCCTCGCCGAGCACGCCGACGAGTACCTCGTCCCGCACCCGGACTGCCCCGCCGAGTACATGGCGCTCGCCTTCGACGTCAGGCTGTCGGCGCACAAGCACCTCACGGCTGCCACCCATCCGCACGACCACACCTGCCGACCGCAGATCCTGACCGCCGAGGCCAACCCGGCCTACCACCGGCTCATCTCACTGTTCCGTGAGCACACCGGCATCGGCGGTGTGCTCAACACCTCGTTCAACCTGCACGGATACCCCATCGTCGAGACACCTGAGCAGGCGCTGGACGTCTTCGACTCCTCGGGCCTGAACTACCTGGCCATCGAGCACCTGCTCGTGCAGGAGGTGTCCGAGGACGACTGAATGGCGTACCGACGGGCAACCTGCCCTCCAGCCAGGGGACCAGTGCCCACCCGGGAGGGGTGGTGAGCACCATCAACGCAGGTGAGAGTGCTCACTACCCCTAACCGGGTGTCAGAAGGCCAGAGCCTGGGCGCGGCGCTTGACCTCGCGGCCGCGGTCGCCGCGCAGTGCCTCGATGGGCGAGCCGGGCAGCGTCTCGTCCTCCTCGAACAGCCAGCGCAGGATCTCGTCCGGGGAGTAGCCGGAGTCCCGCAGCACCGTGATCGTGCCGGGCAGCCCCTTCACGACCCCCTCCTCGCCGAGGAAGCAGGCGGGCACGTACAGCACGCCCTCGCGGCGCACGGCGAGCAACTGGCCGTCGCGCAGCAACTGGTGCACGCGCGTCACGGGCAGGCCGAGCCGCTCCGCGACGTCGGGCAGGGCCATGACCTCCAGATCGGGGTTCAACACGTCGGCGGCAACTGGGATGGCGCTCACCTGGCCCACGATGCCACATCCCCGTTTGTGGTGCCTTGCCCAGGCACGTCGGGCGCCTCGCCTACCATCGTGTGTCGTGGGAACCCAGAGCGTGAGCCTCGTCGGGGGGCTGCTGGAACAGCGGTACCGCGTCGACGCCCTGCTCGCGCGGGGTGGGATGTCGGCGGTGTACCGCGGCGTGGACACGCGCCTGGAACGATCCGTGGCGATCAAGGTCATGGACGAGCGGTTCGCCGGTGACCAGACCTTCATCGACCGGTTCGTCCGGGAGGCGCGCACCGCGGCGCAGCTGCACCACCCCGGGGTGGTCGGGGTCTACGACCAGGGTGTCGACCACTCCCCCGAGGGCGAGCGGGTGTTCCTGGTGATGGAACTGGTCGCCGGGGGCACCCTGCGCGACCTGCTGCGCGAGCGCGGCGCCCTGCCGGTGCCGCTGGCCGTCAGCGTCATGGAACAGGTGCTCTCGGCGCTGGGCGCGGCACACCGGGCCGGGCTGGTGCACCGGGACGTCAAGCCGGAGAACGTGCTGATCGGCCGCGGCGGCGTGGTCAAGGTCGCCGACTTCGGCCTGGTGCGGGCGGTGGCCAGCGCGAACACCACCAGCGACTCCATGATCCTGGGCACGGTGGCCTACCTGTCGCCGGAGCAGGTGGCGACCGGTGCCTCAGACGCCCGCAGCGACGTGTACTCCGCGGGCATCCTGCTCTACGAACTGCTCACCGGGGTCCCGCCCTACACCGGGGACAACGCGATCTCCGTGGCGTACCGGCACGTGAACGACGACGTGCCGCCGCCGAGCGAGGCGGCCACCGGCAGCATCCCGCCCGCGCTGGACGACCTGGTGCTGCGCGCGACCCGCCGCGAGCCCTCGGGCCGCCCGGCCGACGCCGACGCGCTGCTGGCCGAGTTGCAGCGCACCGCGGGCGCACTGGGCATCCCGGCGATGGCCGTGCCGCTGCCCGCCACCGCCGACGTCCGACTGGACGACAGCACGATGCGGGTGCGCGACGACGGGCCGCCCACCGAGAAGATCGCGCCGATCACCATGGCCACACCGCGCCCCACCGGGCCGACGCCGATCGGCCCGCAGGGCACCCGTGCCATGTCCCGCGAGGAACTGGACGCCAACGCGATCACCGCACGGCACGAGCCGGTGCCCGCGGGGCCCGCACCGATGTCGGCGGCCGAGCGCTACCACCAGCAGCGCAGCCGCAGCAGACGGATCTTCACCATCTGGATCCTGATCATCGTGCTGCTCGCGGCGGCGATCGGCACCACGGCCTGGTGGCTGGGCTCGGGCCAGTGGTCGCAGGTGCCCCAGGTCAAGGGCCTGGAGCAGTCGGTGGCCGAGCAGCGGCTGCGCGACTCGAACCTGACCTTCCACGTGACCAAGGTGCGCAACAACACCGCGAAGCCAGGCATCGTGCTGGACGTGCGCCCCGGTGAGCTGCAACAGGTGCAGCGCGGCTCGGACGTGGAACTACAGGTGTCCCAGGGCCGTCCGACCGTGCCCAACGTGCAGGCGGGCGCGGACCCCGCGGACGCCGACAAGCAGATCACCGACCAGGGGTTGCAGGCGGTCCGCGACGCCAGCAAGGACGGGTACAGCGACTCCGTGCCGCAGGGCAGGGTGCTCGGCCTGGACCCCAGCGCGGGCACCCCGCTGGACGTGGGCGCGCCGGTGAAGGTGTTGCTGAGCAAGGGACCCGCCCCCAAGCAGGTGCCCAGCGTGGTCGGCATGTCGCGGGACGAGGCCTTCGCGGCGCTGACCCAGGCCGGGTTCGAGCCCTTCGACGCGGGCACCGAGTTCTCCGACAAGGTGGACAAGGACAAGGTCACCAAGACCAGTCCGGCCGCGGGGGCCACGGTCGCCAACGGGGGCAGCAAGCGGGTCGGCGTGTTCACCTCCAACGCGGTGACGGTGCCGGACCTGAGGGGCCAGAAGGCGGAGGACGCGCGCAAGGCGCTCAAGGCGCTCGGCCTGGAGATCGACGTGCGCGGCTTCTTCCGTCGACCGGACTCGACCGTGTTCAGCCAGGACCCCGGGGCGGGCAGTCGGGTCAAACCGGGCACGAAGGTCGCCGTGGACGTGTTCCCCTGACCAGTGCGGTGTCCAAGGCCCGGGTCGGGTGATGTCGTGATCCAGGTGGATGGATCGGCGTGCCGCCCCCGTGCCGTCGTACTGGGTGTACGGGGGCACGGGGGCGGCGCGGGGAGGCGCCGCCTGGGCGCGGCAGCACCGGCCCGGGATGCCGGACACCGCACTATGCTCGCCCCATGATCGGCACTCGGGGTCGCGTGACAGGTCGGATCGGACCTGGGCTTGTCGGCGAGGTGATGCTCGCCGTGCGCGGCGGGGCGGAGGCGTTCTACGCCCACCCGGTGGAGCCGAACGAGGTCATCGAGCGCGGTGAGCAGGTGCTCGTCGTGGACTTCGACCCGCCCCGGACCGTGTACGTGCAGCGGTGGCGCCCGCTGGCCTGAACCGCTGCACGGCCGTTTCCTAAATGTGTGTCAAGAGACATCGACATCAAGGGAACGCAGGAATAGCGTCAGCCCTCCAAGGTGCGCCGGGAAGACTGGTCGGCAACCACGACTAGGTCGTGGGGCGCACCTCCGCGCCCCACGCGTGAAGGGGGCGTCAACGGATGGACGCGAGTGCACTAGTGCTCGCCGGTGCCGTCGTAGTGGCGGTACTGGCGTTGTTCATCATCCTGCGGATCCTGTGGCGGGTGGCCGAGCCCAACGAGGCGATGATCATCTCGGGGCTGGGCACCAAGGGGCACAACCAGGAGCTCGGGGCGGACAGCCTCGGGTTCAAGATCGTCACTGGCAAGGGCACGCTGGTCCTGCCGGGATTCCAGACCGCCCGCAGGCTCTCCCTGGACACCAGGTCCTCGGAGATCGCGGTGTCCTGCGTGACCAAGCAGGGCATCCCGGTTCGGGTGCAGGGCGCGGTCATCTACAAGGTGGGCGACGACTTCGTCTCGATCGCCAACGCGGCACGGCGCTTCCTGGACCAGCAGAATGCGATGGACACTCGGATTCACGCGGTGTTCGCCGGTCACCTGCGATCCATCATCGGCGCGCTGACCGTGGAGGAGCTCATCCGCGACCGGGAGCGGCTGACCGCCGAGGTGCGCAGTTCCTCGGCCACCGAGATGAGCAAGCTCGGGCTGGTCGTGGACTCCATGCAAATCCAGGAGATCGACGACGAGTCGGGCTACATCGCCAACCTGGGCAAGCCGCACGCGGCCGCGGTGGCCGCCTCGGCCCGCATCGCCGAGGCGCAGCGCGACCAGGAGGCCACCGAGGCCGAGCAGATCGCGGCGGCGAACAAGGCGTCGGCCTGGCGGGACAGCCAGATCAAGCAGGCCTCGTACCAGGCCGAGATCGACCAGGCCAGCGCGCGGACCAAGCAGGCGGGCCCGCTCGCCGAGGCCACCGCGCGCCAGGAGGTCGTGGTGCAGGAGACCAGGGCCGCGCAGTTGGAGGCGGACCTGTCCGAACAGCGACTCCAGTCTCAGGTTCGCAAGCCGGCTGACGCCAAGGCGTACGAGACCAGGACCCTGGCCGACGCCGACCGCGACGCGCAGATCGCCCGCGCCCAGGCCCAAGCCAAGGAGACCGAGCTGCGTGCCGCCGCCGACGCCACCCAGGTGAAGGCCGCGGCACTGGCCGAGGCCGAGGCGACCAAGGCGCGCGGTGAGGCCATGGCCTCGGCGACCAAGGCCACCGGTGAGGCGGAGGCCGCGGCGGCCAGGGCACAGGGCCTGGCCGAGGCCGAGGCCGCGCGGGCCAGGGGTCTTGCCGAGGCCGAGGCGATCAAGGCGCGGGCCGCCGCGCTGGCCGAGAACCAGGATGCCGTTGTGGCACAACAGTTGGCGGAGAACTGGCCGGCCATCGTCGCCGCGGGCGCGGGCGCCTTCAGCAACGTGGACAACATGGTGGTGCTCAACGGCGCCGAGGGCATGTCCGAGCTGTTCACCAAGGCCCTGTCCCTGGGCGGCGCCGGGTTCGGCATCGCGCGCCAGCTGATGGACGCGGTCAAGACCGGCACGACCTCCAGCGAGAACAACGGTTCCTCGCCGTTCGGTGACCTGACCGAACTGACCAAGTCCGAGTGAGACGGCCGGTGCTCGGGGCGTCCTCAGCGCGTCCCGAGCACCGTCTTCGCCAGCAGTGCGGCCTGGGTGCGACTGGTCACGCCGAGCTTGCCGAACAGGTTGCCCAGGTGCACCTTCACCGTGCGCTCGGCCAACCCCAACCGGCCCGCTATGTCCTTGTTGGACAGTCCCTCGCCCAGCAGCGCCAGGACATCCCGCTCCCGCGGCGTCAGCGGGTCGGCGGGCTGACTGGTCAACGCCCGCGCGGCGGAGCCGCTCAGCGCCGTGATGCCCTGGCACGCCCCGCGCACGGCAGCCGCCAACTCCTCGCCGGTGGCGTCCTTGAGCACGAACCCGTTGGCACCCAAGGCAAGTGCCTGCCTGATCTCGCGCTGTCGGCCGATCGTGGTCACCATCAGCACCTTCGGTTGCCCGCCGCCCGCCGCGCGCAGCAGGCGCAGGGTCCGCAAGCCGTCCATGCCAGGCAGGTACAGGTCCAGCAGCACCACGTCCGGTGCCGGTCCGGTCCAGTCCAGCAGCTGCTGACCGCTCTCGCAGCCGCCGACCACCTCGATGTCCGGCTGCGCGCCGAGGATCACCGCCATGCCCTCGCGGACCAGCGCCTGGTCGTCGACGAGCAGGACCCGGATCACCCGGCCAGTCTACTGTCGTGCCATGCGCACCTGGCTGGCCGCGAACTCGGTGACCCCGGTCGACCTGGGGCTGACCGCGCTGGTCGGCCTGCTGCTCTGGGTGGGCGGCGTGTGGTCCCCCGGCCAGGGCTGGCCCGAGCTGCTGCTCGGCGCGGCCCAGGTGCTCCCGCTGCTGCTCCGCCGACGCGCGCCCGGCGTGGTGCTCGCCGTGGTCACCGCCGCGACGGTCGCCCAGCTGCTGATCGGCCTGCCCCGCAACCTCGGCTACGTGCCCGTGCTGCTCGCGCTCTACTCCGCGCAGGGTTCGCCGCACCGTGCGGTGCGCTGGTGGCTGTGCGGGGTTGCGGCCGTGGCGGTCGGATTGGTCATGGTGCCCACGAAGGGTCCCGTGGAGGGCACGCTGCTCACCGTGGTGGTGGCCGGTGTCGCGTGGGCGATGGGCCTGGAACGCCGCAGGCACCTGGCCGAGCGCGGCGAACTCGCCCGCTACCGTGCCGCCGAACAGCGCGAGCGCGCCGCACGCCGGTTGCACGACACCATGGCGCAGACCACCACGGTGATGCTGGTGCACGCCGAGGCCCTGCGCGCGGTCGGTGAACTCAGCGAGGCAGATCGCGCGCGACTGGACACGATCCTCACGGCCGGTCGCGCGGCGTTGAGCCAGGTCCGCGAGGCCGTGCGCGAACTGCACGAGGACGGGGCACCGGCTGACCCCTGTGACCTGCCCGAGGTGTTGCGCCTGCTCACCTCCGCCGGACTCGTGCTCGACGGCGACCCACTCACCGCTCTGGCCGGTCTCGACGCCCCGGCACGCGAACTCGCCGAGCGCGTCGTGGCCGAGTCGGCGACCAACGCGTTGCGGCACGCCGGTCCCGGAGCCGTGCTGCGCGTGCGGATCATCGCCTCGGCGGACTCGGTGCTGGTCGACGCCAGCAACACCGCGGGCCGCAAGTCGCTGGCGCGCACCGGTTACGGCCTGTCCAGCCTGGCCGGCCAGCTCAGCGCCAGCGGTGGCGAACTGGACTGCGGACCGGTGGACGGCGGCTGGCGCGTCACCGCTCGGATCCCAGTGCCAGCAACTGCGAGACGGTGACGAACCGGTAGCCGCGGGCCCGCAACTGGTCGATGATCGGCCCGAGGGCGGCACGGGTCTGCTCGCGGCCCTGGTACATGCCGTGCAGCAGCACGATCGAACCGGGCGTCACGTGGTTCACGGTGTAGTCGGTGATCGCCGAGGCGCTGCGGTCGACCTCCGGGTAGGAGTTGGGCTCCACGTCCCAGGTGATCGTTCGGCGGTCGTGCTCGTGCAGGTAGTAGGGCAGCGCGAGCAGCTTCTTGCCGTTGGGCGGCCGGAAGGTGATCTCGCCGGTGTAGCCGGTGCGCCGGATCAGCTCGTCGGTGCGTTCCACCTCCTCAGCGACGAACTGCGGGCTCACCAGCACCATGCGCTGGTGCGAGTAGGTGTGGTTGCCGATCTCGTGACCGGCCTGGGCGATGGCCCTGCCCAGTTCGGGGTGCGCAGCCAGGTCGCGGCCGATCAGGTAGAACGTGCCGTGCACTCCCCTGCTCGCCAGTGTGTCCAGCATCGGTTGCGCGCCAACGGGATCCGGTCCGTCGTCGAAGGTCAGCGCGAGGACCTTCTCAGCGGTGTCGACCCGGCTGGTGAGCCCACCGAAGAACTGGAAGGTGCGCGCGCTGGCCAGTCGCAGCAGGCCGAAGGCCGACAACGGGAGCAGCACGAGGAGCACGCCGAGCACGATCAGCAGACGGCGTGGCCGCGGGAACGAGCGCATGCGGGCAGCTTTCCCGTGCCCGCCCCCGCGAGGAAGCGGCGGAGGTACTAGTACCTGCGGCACAATGACGGGCGCCACCGCTGCCCGAAGGGGCAAGCCACTGCCGAGGGGAACGTCGTTGCGCGGTCTGGTCCTGGGAGGCGGACTCGCGGGCACGCTGGCCGCCGCCGCACTCGGCGTGCACTGCACGCAGGTCACGGTCGTGGAGCGCGACCGCTACCCGGACGGCCCCAGGCACCGCAAGGGCGTTCCGCAGGGCAAGCACACGCACACCCTCATGTCGGGCGGGGTGCGCACGATCGAGCAGTTGCTGCCCGGCACGCTGGACCGGCTGCTGGCGGCGGGCGCCCAGTACATCGGCGTGCCCAACCGACTGCTGTCGTACATGCCTGGTGGGTGGCGGCCGCGGGACCCCGAGCTGCAGTTCGTGATCGGCACGACCCGTGCGCTGCTGGACTGGACCATTCGGCGTCAACTGTCCGGGGTGGAGTTCCTGGAGGGCACCGAGGTGGTGGGCCTGCTCGGTGACGCGACCCGGATCACCGGCGCGCGGGTGCGGGACCGGGCCAGCGGGGAGTTCGCCCAGGTGCACGCGGACTTCGTCGTGGACGCGACCGGGCGCGGGTCGGCCACGGCTACCTGGCTGGCCGCGCTGGGGCTACCCGCGGTGACCCAGGAGGCACAGGGGCCGGGGATCTTCTACTCCAGCAGGGTCTTCCGCGCCCCACGGGGCAGCGAGTTCGCCGCGGTGTTCATCGCACCCGACCCGAACGTGGACCGCAGGCTGCGCAGCGGGGTGCTGCTGCCCGTCGAGGACGAGCAGTGGCTTTTCACGTTGACCGGGGTGCGTGACGACGAGCCGCCAGTGGACGCCAGGGGCTTCACCGAGTACGCGGACGGGCTGAGCCATCCCCTGCTGGGGCAGTTGATGCGCCGCGCCGAGCCGCTCGGCGACCCGTTCGGCTTCCGGATCGCGGCCAACCGCAGGCTGCGCTACGACCAGCTCAGCCGGTGGCCGGAGTGCTTCGTCGTGATCGGCGACGCCGCCTGCGAGTACAACCCCGTGTACGGGCACGGCATGACTGTCGCCGCCCGCAATGCACTGGCAGTGCGGGAAGGTCTGCGCCACGGGGTCGGCGCGCACGCGATCCAGCAGGACGTGACCAAGGCCGGGCTGGACGCCTGGCAGGTCGCGACCGAGGTGGACACGCGCCTGGTCGGCATCCTGGAGAACCAGCCGGTCGACCTGCTCACCCGCCTGCGCTACCGCTTCGCCGACCGGATGACCCGCAGCAGCCCGACCCGCCCCGCCCTGAACAAGGCGCGGCTCGACGTGTTCACGCTGTCGGTACCGACCCGTGAGGCGATCACCGCGCGGGTGATCTGGGAGGCGCTGCTCGGACCGGCCGGTCCCCCGCTGGCGCACCCACCCCTCACCCCCGCCGAGCACGCAATCCTCCACCCCACCGAGCCCCGCCCTACGGGGGACGAGTCCCGCTCAGGGGAGCGCGAGTCCCGCCCTGGGGGCGACGAGTCCCGTTCTGGGGGCGACGAGTCCCGCTGACACGACGGCGAGTCCCGCCCGGGCGAACGTGAACTACGCCCAGCAGCCGACGACTCTCGGCCACACGGCAGTGAGTCCCGCTCCGGCGAACCCGTGTCCCGCCGAGCGGACGACGAGTCCCGCCCAGGTGAGCGCGAGCCCCGCCCACACGACGACGAGTCCCGTCCAGGCGAGCGCGAGTCCCGCTGCCCCCGGTCACGGGACAGCGGGACTCACACACAGGACAGCGGAACTCACTGTCACGCAGCGGGACTCACCTGGCTGGGAACGGGACTCACGCCCCACACAACGGGACTCGCGCGCCTCAGCGCGGGACTCGCCCACCCGGCAACGGGACTCGCGCATCGCAGAACGGGACTCACGCCCCACAGAGCGAGACTCGCCCGCCAGACAACGGGACTCGCCCACCCCACAGCGAGACTCACGCCTCGCAGAACGGGACGCCCGCCCCATAGCGAGACTCACGCGCCTCAGAGCGGGACGCCCGCCGCCCAGCGGGACTCACGATCCCCACAGCGGGATTCGCGCCCCGCAGAGCGGGACTCGCGGGCTGGGGGTCAGTGCTGGGTGCCGCCGCCACCGGTGGCGACGCCGCCGACCGGCTTGACCTTGACCTGCTGCTCGGGGGCGGTCGCGGGCTTGGTGGTCGGCGCGGTGGCCGGGGCCGAGGTCGCCGGGGCGCTGGTCACCGGCGAGGAGGTCACCGGCGCCGTGGTCGGCACGACCAACTTCGGCGTGGCAATGTCCACGGCCTCGTCGGCGATCGCCTGCGCGTCGCCGGCCTGGGCCATGCCCTGGCCGACGAGGATCCGCACGTCGTGGGTCATACCGGGGACGCTGCCCGGCTGGTCCAGGAACACCTGGGCGTCGTCGAGCATCTTCTGGGCGTCGGCCTTGGCCTTGTTCGCCGCCTCGATGGCCGCCTTGGCCTGCTCGGGCGTGGTGGCGTCCTCGGCCTTCTGCTTGGCCACGCGCGCGTCGGCCTTCGCCTGCTGGCCCGCGGCGTTGAGCTTGCGGGCGGTGCGCGCCGTCTCCTGGGCCGGGTCGCTGGCGGTGGTCGCCTGCTCGGTGAGCGCGACGGCCGGTGCACCGGTCGCGGTCAGCACGGCCCCAGCCAGCAGCACGGACGCGACGAATCTCTTGCCGATCTTCACAATTCCCCCTCATCAGGACATTCGCGTCGTGAGGCTACGCGAGCATCCTTCACCGCGCCAAGACCGCTACGAAGCGCTCAACGGTCGTCACGGATTCGGTCCACCCCAGGCCCTGCGCCAGCCGCATCATCGCGGGCGCCTCGACCGCGGCGCCCGCGACCACCTCGGCGTCGGCGAACACCTCGTGCACCGTGCCGTCGGCGAGCACCCGGCCCTGGGCCATCGCGACGACCCGGTCGAAGTTCTCGGCCACGAAGTCCATGTCGTGCGTGATGGCGATCACCGTGCGGCCCCTGGCGTGCAACTGGGCGATCACCTCACTGACGTCGCGGACCCCGGCGT
This sequence comes from Kutzneria viridogrisea DSM 43870, assembly GCF_000525635.1. Lineage (NCBI taxonomy): Bacteria > Bacillati > Actinomycetota > Actinomycetes > Pseudonocardiales > Pseudonocardiaceae > Kutzneria > Kutzneria viridogrisea. The sequence continues at coordinate 2,172,389 of NZ_CP007155.1, read as the reverse complement.
GGTCCTGGCCGGTGGTCGGCTCGTCGAAGACCACGACGGGCGTGTCCATGGCCAGCACCGAGGCGATCGCCACGCGCTTTCGCTCCGCGAGGGACAGGTGGTACGGGTGGGACGTGGCGTGCTCGGTGAGCCGGGTCGCGGTCAGCGCCCAGTCGACCAGCTCGTCACGCCGCGCGCGGTCGTACCCGAGGTTGCGCGGCCCGAACTCCACCTCGGCCCGCACGGTCCTGGCGAACAGCTGCTCGTTGGGGTTCTGGAACACGTAGCCCACCGTGCGGGCCAGTTCGGCGATCTCCCGCCCGGCCAGGTCCTGCCCGTCGACGAGCACCCGGCCGCCCGTGGCGCGGAAGATCCCGTTGAGGTGGCGCACCAACGTGGTCTTGCCGGCCCCGTTCTGCCCCACGATCGCCACCCGCTCACCGTCTGCAATGGACAGTGAAACGCCTTGCAGCGCAACGGTTCCCGATGAGTACGTGTAGTGCAGGTCCTCGACCTGGATGCTCACCGCGCACCCCCGAACCCGGCCAGGGCCTGGTCCAGGGTCACCGGCAGCGCGGCACCGGAGGGCCAGCGCCCACCGGCCCGCACCGCGGCGGTGGTGAACCGGGTGTGGCCGATGCCCCACTCGACCAGCTCGGGCGCGGCCAGCACTGTCCCAGGTGGACCGTCCATGCGCAGTTCCCCATCCACCAGAACGACAACCCTGTCCGCGAACTCCGCCAACCGCTCGATCTTGTGTTCGATCAGCACCACCGTGATGTCACGACTGCGCAGCTCACCCAGTGCCTCGAACACCAGCCGACTGCCCGCCGGGTCGAGCTGGGAGGTCGGCTCGTCCAGCACCAGCACGTCGGGGTTCATCACCAACATCGCCCCCAGCGCGACGAGCTGCTGCTGGCCGCCGGACAGCTCGTAGGGCGAACGCTCGGCCAGGTGCTCGATCCGCAGGCGCCGCAACACCTCCCGCACGGCGATCAGCATGTCCTGGCGCGGCACACCGAGGTTCTCCAGCCCGAAGGCCAACTCCTCGGCCACGGTGAACTTCGCGCCGGAGATCTGGTTGAACGGGTTCTGCGACACCATGCCCACGCGGGTGACCAGGTCCGGCAGCGGGGTGTCGACCACGTGCAGCCCACCGATCTCCACCCGGCCGGTGACCTCGCCGCCGAGCACGTGTGGGATGTACCCGGCCAGGGCCTGGGCCAGCGTGGTCTTGCCCGCCCCGCTGGGGCCGACCACACCGAGGAACTGTCCACTCGGGACGTTCAGGTCGATCTCGCGCAGCACCGGGCGCGCGGTCTCCGGGTAGGTGTAGCCGAGCTTGTCAACGGTGATCACGACACCACCCCCGTGGTGGTCAGGGCGATCGCGGTCAGCGCCGCCAGCAGCATGAGCCAGCGGGCGAGCCGCTGTGCGGTGGAGTCCGGGATCACGGTGTAGCTGGTGCGCCGCGCCGTGGAGCCGAAGGCCCGTGCCTCCATGGCGATCGACCTCTCGTCCACTTCGGACAGTGCACCGAGGATCAGCGGGCTGATCAGCGGGACCAGTGCGCGGACCCGGCTCACCAACCCGGTGTCGGTGCGCAGGCCCCGGGCGCGCTGGGCCTGCAGGATGCCCTGGGCCCGCTGGCGGAACGCCGGGATGATCTGCAGGGTCGCCGACACCACGTAGCTGATCTTCGGCGGCAGCCCGCGGGCGACCAGCGCGGTCATCAGGTCTCCGGGGTGCGTGGTGAGCAGCAGGAACAGGAAGGAACCGGTGAGCACCACCAGGCGCAGGGCGGTGCGCGCGGCGAACAGTAGGCCGTCGGCGTGCACCGAGAGCGGGCCGAGCGTGAGCAGGACCTGCCCGCCGCCGGGGTAGAACAGGCCCTGGATCACGAACAGCAGCAGGATCACCGGCAGCAGGAAGCGGCTCATCGTGGCCAGGAACCGGCGCTGCACCCCGCTGGCGAGCACCGCGGGCAGCAGCACCAGCACCAGCAGGGCCACCGGCCACCACAGCACCGGCAGTGCGAACGCGGTGACCACCAGGGTCAGGCTCAGCGACAGCTTGGTGACCGGGTTCCAGCCGTGCACCCGGCTGCGGCCCGCCTGGTAGAAGTCCAGGGTCGCCATCACGCCTCCAGTGCGACGCGGCGGGCGAACACCCGGTGGCTGCGGGCGAAGGCGAAGCGCTGCCGGAACCGGGCGGGCAGCGCGAGCAGGATCAGGAAGGTCAGCGAGAAGGTCACCGTCTTGTCCAGCGGGTCGGAGATCAACCCCTGAAGGGTGGTGGAGGCCAACAGGGTGTTGCCGTAGGCCTGGAACACGCCGACCACCGCCGTGGTGCCCGCCGAGGTCGTGGCCCCGCCGTAGACGAAGGCGGAGATCGGCGAGGACACCAGCGCGGACACGATGCCGGTGAGCAGCCCGCTCAGCGCCGCCCACCACGGCCTGCGGAAGGCGCCGACCATCGCGGCCAGACCGGCCAGCGTGCCGATCTCGGCGGCGGTCACCGCGAAGGGCATGATCGTCGGGTTGATCGTCAGCCCCCAGATCACGCAGGTCAGCGCCCCGGTCGCGGCCCCGGCCGCCGGTCCGGCGAGCACGCCGACCAGCACGATGCCGATCGAGTCCAGGTACAGCGGGATGCCGGTGGCCAGTGCCAGCTGGCCGACCACGATGTTGATCGCGATCGCGACCGGCACCAGTGCCACCGCCGAGGTGGACAGCCGGTCGGTGGCGCCGAGGATGATCAGCACCGAGCCGAGCAGGTAGCCCGCCAGCGCGACCAGCGCGCCGATCCCGCTCACCCCGGGCCGCTCCAGCACCAGGTAGACGTAGGTGGCCAGCACGACGAGCGTGCCTGCCGCGATCTTGACGGAGGGTCGCACCGCAGGAGCCTAACTGGTCCAGACCGGTGTGAGAGCCCCTATCAGGTCCAGGTACCGCTGGTAGTGGCTGTCGAACCGCTCGGCGCCGATCGGGTCAACGGTGAACCTCCGGCGCACCCGCACCGTGTCGGCCACGGCGCTGTGCAGGTCCGGCCACACGCCGACACCGATGCCCGCGAGCACCGCTGCACCGCGCGCCCCGGCCTCCTCGGTGTCGGTGATCTCCACGTCCACGCCCAGCCCGTCGGCGAACAGCTGCGGCCACACCGAACTGCGCGCGCCGCCGCCGGAAAGCCTTGCCGTGCCGTGCATCGGGAACGCCTCGCGCAGTGCGCCGACGTGCGTGCGGTGGTTGCACACCACGCCCTGGTAGAGCGCGCGCAGCAGGTGCCCACGGGTGTGCCAGCCGCGCAGGCCGAGGAACGAGGCCGAGGCCTCGGGCCCGTGCGGGGAGCCGTACAGGAACGGGTGGAACACCACATCGGACCGCTCGGCGAGCACCTCGCCGATCTCGGCGTCGATCTGCTCGTGCGGGACCGGGCCGATCACCGTGCGCAGCAACCAGTCCAGGTTGGTGGCCGAGGCCGGTGAGGTCGACATGTTCAGCCACCGGCCCGGCAGCAGGAACGCGCGGGCCTGCCAGCGCGGGTCCACGGCCACCGCGTCGGAGATCACCTGGTTGATGCTGAACGTGCCTGCCACCAAGGCGAGCTGGCCCGCCGAGAGCACCCCGTCGCCGACCGCGGCGGCGTCCACGTCGTGCGCCCCGGTGACCACCGGCGTGCCCGCGCGCAGCCCGGTGAACCCGGCGGCCTCGGCCGTCACCTCGCCGACCACCTCGGCACAGCCTCGGATCGGCGGCAGCTTGTCCCGGATTTCGTTGAGCCCGAACAACTCCAGCGCCCGTTCGCTGTACTGCCCGCTGCGCACCTCGCAGAACGAGGCGCTGGCCTCGGTGCGGTCGGTGGCGATCTCCCCGGTCAGCCGCAACCGCAGCCAGTCCTTGCAGAACAGCAGCCAGCGCGCGGATTCCAGCACCTGTGGCTCGTGCGCGGACAGGTGCGCCAGCAACGCGGAGGGCGAAGCCTCGAACGGCACCTGCCCGGTGAGCGCCAGCAGTTCCTCGAAGATCCCCGCGGTGCGCCAGCGCTGGACCTCTTGGTGCGCCCGGGAATCCATGGCAGTGATCCCCGGGCGCACCGGCTCACCGGCCGCGTCCACCGCGTACAGCCCGTCGTTGTGCCCGACCACCGCGACCGCCAGCACCTGCCCGGGGTCGATCTCGCCGAGACAGCCGCGGATCGCCTCCCCGGCAGCACGCCACACCTCGTTGAGGTCCCGTTCCACCCACCTCGGCCGCGGGCTCACCGTCGGGCACCGCGCGGCCCCGACCGCCACGGCCCGTCCGGTCAGGTCGAACAGCACCGCCTTGGTGGAGGTCTGCCCGGCGTCGACTCCGAGCAGGTAGCCGGTCACGGCTGGGCCAGCGCGGCGATCCGCTCGGCCACCAGCCGCGCGGAGGTCCTGTTGGTGGCCAAGGTGTCCCCGGCGTAGTGCGGGGTGAGCGTCACGTTGTCCAGCTTGCGCCACGGCGAGTCCACCGGCAGCGGCTCCTCGTCGTACACGTCCAGCGCCGCGCCCGCGATCCGCCCGGCGGCCAGCACCTGGTACAGGTCCTCGTACCGTACGAGCCTGCTGCGCCCCACGTTGAGGAAGTACGCACTGGGCTTCATCAGCCCGAGCAGCTCCGCCCCGATGAACCGCTCGTTGTCCGGGGTCACCCGCGCCTGCACACTGAGGAAGTCCGCCTGCGCGAAGACTTCCTCCATGCTGGCGGCCTGCGCCCCGTACTCGGCCAGTTCTTCCTCGTACACGAAGGGATCGTGCACCAGCAGTCGCGGCGCGAACCCCGAGAGCTTGCGCGCCAGGTGCCTGCCCACGTGTCCGAAGCCCACCAGCCCCACCGTGGAGCCCGAGATCTCCTGTCCCGGTGCGGGGAACTGCTTGCGCCAGCCGCCCGCCTTGATCGACGCGTCGGCCCTGGCGATGTCCCGCGCCTCGGACAGCATCAGCCCGATCGACAGCTCGGCCACCGCACTCGCGTTGCGCCCCGCGACGCCCATGACCTCGATACCGCGCTCCTTCGCGGCAGCGAGGTCCACGTTCTCCAGACCCGCCCGCGCCACCGCGACGGCCTTCAGGTTCGGCGCCGCGTCCATCACCGCCGTGGGCACCGGCGCGAAGTGCAGCGCCAGCACCTCCGCCTCGGCCGCCGCCGCGACGATCTCCTCGGGCACCGGGACCGCGTCAGGCCCTTCCCACTCCATGCGTTGCTGCGCCTCGTGTTGCGCAGCCTTGTCCCCCGCCCACTGGACTGTCCTCACCGGACCGAAGTTCGGTCCACATGCGACACCCAGGGCGTCCACGTAGTACTCGGCGGGGATGAAGTGGTCCCCGATCACCAAGGTGTGCAAGCCGGTCTCCTCTCAGCGAGCCAGTCGGCGGTCGAACTCAACCGCATGGTGCAACCGCACCGCCGCCCGGTGCTCCTCGGTCACCGGCGGGGCCTGCGTGCCTGGACTGCTCACCGCGGCCGCCGCGTACGCCAGCGCCTCACCGAGATCGCCGTTGGCCAGCAGTCCCGCCAGCAGCGCATCCCCCGCACCAACCGTGTTCCGAACGTGCTCGACGCGGACTTCTCCATGCACAGCACCGGATTCGTCCACCAGCAGGGCCCCGTCGGCGCCGAGGCTGACCAGCACCGCGTTCGCCCCCGCGAAGCGCACCTGGTCGGCGGCCTGCACCACCTCGCCGATCGTGCCGGGCCGCCGCCCGACCAGTTCCGCCAGCTCGTCCAGGTTCGGCTTCACCAGGGCGGGTCGCGCCGGGATCGCCGCCGACAGCGCCACCCCCGAGCTGTCCACGACAACCGACACCTCGGCCGTGCGGACCAGTTCCGCGTAGAACCCCGACGGAACCCCTGGTGGCAGACTCCCGCTCAGCACAAGCACATCGGCACCCCGCGCCGCCCGCAGCGAGGCCTGCGCGAGCTCGTCGCATTCCTCAGTGGACAGTCGCGGCCCCGGCTCGTTCAGCTTCGTCACCGTGCCGTCCGGCTCCACCACGCTGGCGTTGACCCGCAGACTGTCCACAATAGACACTGCTTCGCACGGCACGTCCAGCATGGCGCGGAGCTGTTCGCCCACGGCGCCGCCCACCGGCAGCACTGCCAGTGCCGCGTGTCCGTTGTGCACCAGGGCCCGCGCCACGTTCACGCCCTTGCCGCTGGGTTCCAGCACCGCTTCGCCCACCCGGAGCACCTCACCGCGCACCAGGCGGTCCACGGTCACCGTGCGGTCCAGGCTCGGGTTCGGCGTCAGCGTGACGATCACGCGCGCACCACCCTCGGCCCGTGCGACTCCAGTTCCTCGGCCAGCTCCGGCGCCAGCCCCGTGTCGGTGATCACCACGTCCACGTCACCGAGATCGCCGTACCGGTGCAGCCGCACCACACCGATCTTGGAGTGGTCCACCAGCAGCACCCGGTGCCGGGCCGCCCGCAGCATCAACGCCTTCAGCTCGGCCTCCGCGTGGTCCGGCGTGGTCAGCCCGCGCGTGGCCGACAGCCCGTTCGTGCCCAGGAAGGCCACGTCGGCGTAGACCTCGCGCAGCCGCTGCACCGCCCAGCCGTCCACCTCGCCCAGGGTCGTCGACCGGACCCGCCCGCCCAGGGTCAGCACCGTCAGGTTCGGCCTCGCCGCCAGCAGCTGGGCCACCGGCAGGGCGGGCGTGATCACCGTGAGCTCGCGGTCCCTGGGCAGCAGTTCCGCGAACCTCGCCGGGGTCGAGCCGGACTCGATCAGGATGGCGCCCTGCTCGGGCAACTCCGCCAGCGCCGCCTCCGCGATGCGGGCCTTCTCCTGGGTCATGACCACCTCGCGGGCGGCCAACTGGTCCTCCAGGCCCCACAGCTCCACCGGGATCGCCCCGCCGTGCACCCGGCGCAGCAGGCCGTGCTCCTCCAGGGTCGTCAGGTCCCGGCGGATCGTCTCCGGGGTGACCCCCAGCTCCGCGGACAGCGGGGCCACGTCCACCCGCCCCACGTCCCTGGCCAGCCGCACGATCTGCCGCTGCCGCTCCCTGGCGTACACCGAGGGCACCCGCCTCTGTTGGTTTCGGTGTTGGTTTGCTTCTGTCTACTTCTGCTTGCCCCGCTCGTCAAGGCCCCAAACGCCGTGAAGGTGGCTTTCACTGCGCCCAGCGCAGTGAAAGCCACCTTCACGGCGGCAGGACGGCGACCGCGGGCCGCTCACTCCGCCGAGTAAGCGCCGATCTCCAGGTAGGCCGCGAACGTGCCGAGCCAGTGGTCGGCGCCGTACCCGTTGCCGAAGACGAGGTCCCAGCCGGCGGCACGGTGCGTCTCGGCGGCGGAGGCGGCCAGCGGGGCGAACCGGTGACCGGCGGGCAGGGCTGCGCCGAGTGAGCGCCAGCACCAGGACCGGGTCAGCGCGAGGCCGATCAGGTGCGACTCGTACGGGTCGGTGGGGTCGGCGACGGGCACCGGCTCACGCAGCGCCTGCCAGCGCGGGCCTGCCAGGTCGGGCAGGAACGCCTCCAGCCAGGCGGTGAACTCCGCGCCGCCCAGGACCCGGTTCATCAGGTCGGCCTCGACGAGCGCGGGCGAGAAGAAGTCGAAGGCGTCGGGCTCGTAGGCGCCGTAGTCGCGGTCGGCGGCGAACCAGCGCAGCGCGGCCTCGGCGCAGGCCTCGGCGAGTTCGGTGTCGCCGGTGGCGCGGGCGGCGTCGAGCACGAGGCCGGTGGAGAAGGCGCTGTTGGTGTGCGTTCCGACACGGATGGGCAGCCGCGCGGCGCGGATCCAGTCCAGCCAGCGGCGGCGCAGCACGGCGGTCAGCGGGCGCAGCGCCTCGGCCCAGGGCAGCTCACCGACCCGCAGTTCGGCGTCGAGCACGAACAGCCAGGCCCAGCCGTAGGGCCGCTCCCAGTGCCTGCCCGCATCGCCCGCGAAGAACTCGGCCTCCACCGCGCAGCCCTCGGCGGTGATCAACCGGTCCAGCACCGCCCTGGCCTGCGCGGCGCCCTCGACCTGCGGGTACAGCCGGAGTAACCGGGTGACCAGCCAGGTCTGGTGCACGCAGGAGTGCCAGTCGAAGGAACCGGCGAACACGGGATGGCGCACCCGCTGCGGCACCAGCTCGGCCTCGCTGGAGATCACGTGCGTCCAGTGCACGGGGTAGTCACGCTGGAGGTTGGCCACGGCGAGGGCGAGTAGGCGTTCGGGGTTCACGTCGGCCATCATGACCCATCCCAAGGTTCGGCCGTTCCGTCCAACCTGCGGGCTCTAGACTGAACCGGTGAACTGGACCGTGGACGTGCCGGTGGACACCCTTCCCGAGTTGCCACCGCTGCCGCCGACGCTGCGCAAGCTTCTCGACGACGCACTGGCCAGGCCCGCCGCCCAACAGCCGGAGTGGCCCGACCCCGAGCACACCCGCATGGCGCGCACCGTGCTGGAGAGCGTGCCCCCGATCACCGTGCCCGCGGAGATCGACCTGCTGCGCGACCGGCTGGCCGAGGTCGCCAGGGGCGAGGCGTTCCTGTTGCAGGGCGGGGACTGCGCCGAGACCTTCGCCAGCAACACCGAGCCGCACATCCGCGCGAACGTGCGCACCCTGTTGCAGATGGCTGTCGTGCTGACCTACGGCGCGAGCCTGCCGGTGGTCAAGGTGGCGCGCATCGCCGGGCAGTACGCCAAGCCCCGCTCCAACGCGCTGGACGCACTGGGTCTGCCCGTGTACCGCGGCGACATCGTGAACTCGCTGGTGGCCACGCCCGAGGCGCGGGTGCCCGACCCCTCGCGCATGATCCGCGCCTACGCCAACGCGAGCGCGGCGATGAACCTGCTGCGCGCCTCCACCGCGACCGGCATGGCCGACCTGACCAAGGTGCACGACTGGAACAAGGACTTCGTGCGCACCTCACCGGCCGGTGAGCGCTACGAGGCGCTGGCCGGGGAGATCGACCGCGGCCTGCGCTTCATGGCGGCCTGCGGGGTGGAGCACAACACGCTGCACACCGTGGAGATCTTCGCCAGCCACGAGGCCCTGCTGCTGGACTACGAGCGCGCGATGCTGCGCATGGACACCAGCGGGGACACCCCCAAGCTGTACGACCTGTCCTCGCACTTCCTGTGGGTGGGTGAGCGGACCCGCCAGCTGGACGGGGCGCACATCGCCTTCGCCGAGCTGCTGGCCAACCCGATCGGCCTGAAGATCGGTCCGGGCACCTCGCCGGAGATGGCCGTGGAGTACGTGGAGCGGCTGGACCCGCACAACGTGCCCGGCAGGCTCACGCTGATCAGCCGCATGGGCAACCACAAGGTGCGCGACGTGCTGCCCGGGATCGTGGAGAAGGTCACCGCCTCGGGTCACCAGGTGGTCTGGCAGTGCGACCCGATGCACGGCAACACCCACGAGTCGACCACCGGCTACAAGACCCGCCACTTCGACCGCATCGTGGACGAGGTGCAGGGCTTCTTCGAGGTGCACCGCAAGCTGGGCACGCACCCCGGTGGCGTGCACATCGAGCTGACCGGTGAGGACGTCACCGAGTGCCTTGGCGGCGCGCAGGAGATCTCCGACGCCGACCTGGCAGGTCGTTACGAGACGGCCTGCGACCCGAGGCTGAACACCCAGCAGTCACTGGAGCTGGCCTTCCTCGTCGCCGAGATGCTGCGCGCCTGAGGCGGGCGCGATCCTGGTCAGCGCCAGGTAGGTCGCGCTGGCGCCGACCAGGATCATCAGCACCAGGGTCACCACGCCCAGCAGGGACCGCCAGGTGACCAGCAGCAACGCGCTGGGCAGCAGCGAGGCCAGCACCACACCGCGCACCACCTGGTAGAACCGCAGCCTCGGCTGCCGCACGCGGGGCGCCAGCAGGGCCCAGGTCAGGGTCAGCGCGCTGATCGCGGCCACGCTGACCGGCACCGACCAGTGCGGTTCGAAGGCACAGAAGTCGTCGGGGGCGGAGAACACGACCAGCCCGATCGGTCCCAGCACGGCATTGCTGAGCGTGGTCGCCGCAAGGGACAGCAGGTAGGCCACGGCCAGCCGCCACGCGCGCGGTCCGCGCCGGGCTCCTCCGGCCGGGCGCAGCGCCGACTCGATGGCCATGGTGGTGTTCCCCCTGCGGCGGCGGTGGTGACTTCACCGCCAAGCTCACAGCACGGGGATGAGAACAGCTTCGAGATCAGCTCAGAGTTGACTGGGAGCTTGTTGTACCGTCAACTTCTTTGGCTCTCGGTAGCATGTGGCGAGTGCGGGACATCGTGATCTTCAGCGGCAGTGCCCACCCCGAACTCGCAGCCGAGATCTGCGCCCACCTGGAGGTCCCGTTGCACCCGGTGCGGGTGCGGCGGTTCGCCAACGACTGCCTGGAAGTGCAGTTGCAGGCCAACTGCCGGGAACGGGACGTGTTCCTGATCCAGCCACTGGTCAAGCCCGTGCAGGACAACCTGGTCGAGCTGCTGCTGATGATCGACGCGGCGCGCGGCGCCTCGGCGGCCCGGGTCACCGTGGTCATGCCGCACTACTCCTACGCCCGCTCGGACAAGAAGGACGCCCCGCGGATCTCCATCGGCGGGCGCCTGGTGGCCGACCTGCTGGTCGCCGCGGGGGCGAGCCGGGTGCTGACGATGACCCTGCACTCCCCGCAGGTGCACGGGTTCTTCAGCGTGCCGGTGGACCACCTGCACGCCCTGCGCGAGCTCGCGGCGCACTTCCGCCGCTACGACCTGTCGAACACCACGGTGGTGTCACCGGACCTGGGCAACGCCAAGGAGGCCTCGCACTTCGCCCGCATGCTCGGGGTGCCGGTGGCCGCCGGGGCCAAGCAGCGCTTCGCCGACGACAAGGTCGCGATCAGCTCGGTGATCGGCGAGGTCTCCGGCCGCGACATCATCGTGCTCGACGACGAGATCGCCAGGGGCAGCACCGTGCTGGAACTGCTGGACCGCCTGCGCGACCTGGGCGCCAGGACCGTCCGGGTGGCCTGCACGCACGGCCTGTTCGCCGGGGGCGCGCTCAAGCGCATCAGCGCCCAGCCCGAGGTGGCCGAGATCGTCTGCACCAACACCGTGCCCATCCCGGAGGAGGAACGCGTGCCCGGACTCACGGTCCTGTCGATCGCGCCCGCGCTGGCCGAGGCCGTGCACCGCATCCACGACGGCGAGTCCGTCAGCGCCCTGTTCGACCAGGCCCCGGCTCAGAGCTGACTGGACACCGGCCGCTTGGCCGAACGGGTCGGCGCTGGGCCGTCCGCGCCGCCCGTCGCGGGCAGCCGCACCCGCAGCCAGGCCCCCTCCTGGTGCGGCACCACGCTGGCGTCCCCGCCGTGCGCGGCGGCGATGGCCGCCACGATGCTCAGGCCCAGGCCGGTGCCCTCGCCAGGACCACCGGTGCGCCGCCGCGAGGCGTCCCCGCGGAAGAACCGCTCGAACACGCGTCCGCGCTGCTCCTCGGCGATGCCGGGGCCGCTGTCCACCACGTCGATCAGCTCGTACTCCCCGGCCCGCGAGATGCGCAGCTCGGCCGGGGTGCCCGCGGGCGTGTGCGCCCGCACGTTGGCCAGCAGGTTGGCCACCACCTGGTGCAACCGCGCCCGGTCCCCGCACACGGTGTGCTCCCCCGGCTCGGCCCGCACCCGCACGACCCGGTCCGGGGCGGCGACCCTGGCGTCGGCCACCACGCCCCCGGCCAGCTCCACCAGGTCCACCGGCTGGCGCTCCAGCGGGCGGCCCTGGTCCAGGCGGGCCAGCAGCAGCAGTTCGTCGACCAGCGCCGCCATGCGCTTGGCCTCCTCCTCGACCCGGCGCATCGCGTCGGCGAGCTTGTCCGGGTCGCTCAGCGCCCCGTGCCGCACCAGCTGGGCGTAGCCGGTGATCGAGGTCAGCGGGGTGCGCAGCTCGTGGCTGGCGTCCGCGACGAACTGGCGCAGCCCCTCCTCGGCGGCCTTGCGCTGCGCGAAGGAGTGCTCGATGCGGCCCAGCATCTGGTTGAGCGAGCCGCCCAGCCGGGCCACCTCGGCGGGCGAGCCGGTGACGTCCACGCGGTGCTGCAACGCGCCGTCGGCGATCAGCTCGGCGGTGTCGGTCATCCGGTCCAGCGGGCGCAGCACGAAGCGGCTCACCCGCAGCGCCAGCACCGCGGCCAGCACCAGCGCCAGCGCGGTGACCACCGCCTCGATGGCCATCAGCTGGTACACCGTGGCGTCCGACCACTTCAGCACCTGCGAGACCATCAGGAACCGCCCGTTGGGCAGCTCGGCGAAGGCCGCGCGGAAGTTGTTCTGGTCCCCGGTCAGGGTCACCGGCGCGGAGGTCGCCGCGTAGCCGCGCAACTGGTCCAGGCCGGGCACCGGCACCCCGGTGACGTTGCCCAGCCGCTGGGCGACCACGCCCTTGGCGTCGATCACGATCACGGTGCACAGGTCATCGGTGGGCCCCTTGCCCTGCACCCGGCCGTCCGCGCCCACCTTGGCCCTGGACTGGCCCAGCGCGTCGGAGATCTGCGAGTCGGTGCGCTTGTCCAGGTACGAGCTGAGCGCGACCACGCCCACCACGTCGGCGGTCAGCAGCCCGGCCGCGGTCACCGCCAGCACCCCGACCAGCAGCCGGGAGCGCAGCGAGGTCAGCTTCGGCAGTCGCACCCCGATCATCTCCCCCCGCTGGTCTGCACCGCGGAGGCCCGCAGCAGGTAGCCGACCCCGCGCACGGTGTGGATCAGCGGGTTGTCCTGGTCGTCCAGCTTGCGCCGCAGGTAGTAGATGTAGGTCTCGACGATGCTCGAATCGCCCTGGAAGTCGTAGTTCCAGACCTGGTCGAGGATCTGCGCGCGGGACAGCACCCGGCCCGCGTTGGTCATCAGGTAGCGCAGCAGCTGGAACTCGGTGGCCGACAGCCGGACCAGCTCGCCGTCCTTCCACACCTCGTGGGTGTCCTGGTCCAGCTCCACCGCGCCCACCCGCAGCCGGTTGCTGGCCTGCCGCTCGGTGCGACCGCGCTTGAGCAGCACGTTGACCCGGGCGATCAGCTCGTCCAGGTCGAAGGGCTTGGTGACGTAGTCGTCCCCGCCCAGGGTCAGCCCGTGCACCTTGTCCTCGCTGGCGTCGCGCGCGGTGAGGAACAGCACGGGGGCGTCGATGCCCGCGTCGCGCAGCCGGGTGCACACCCCGAACCCGTCCAGGTCGGGCAGCATCACGTCCAGCACGATCACGTCCGGCCGGTAGGCGACCGCCTGCTCGAGGGCCTCCCGGCCGTTGACCGCGGCGGCCACGTCGAAGCCGACGAACTTCAGCGCCGTGCTGAGCAGGTTGACGATGTTGGGCTCGTCGTCGACCACCAGGACCCTGGTCTGCGCGGAGGAAGTGGACACCCCTCCATTAGAGCAGCCCCGTCGTCCGACGGGGCTGCTCCAGGACAGATCACTTGCCGACCGGCCAGGGCTTGGGGAACGGGCCCAGCGCGCGGAGGCAGCCGCCCACCCTCAGGAGGCGCATCTTTGTCATCGTTTTTTCCTCCTTTCGGGCAGGACGAACATTCGCATCACCGAAATCGTTCGGAACGCGAATCAATGATGGGTAAAAGTCGGGTCGAAGTGAGCAGAAGGGTCCGCTCTTCCAGGTGAGCAACCAGCCACGACAACGCCACCGCCAGCGCTCGGGCAGGACGGGATTCGAACCCGCACAGACCCCCAGCACGCACACGCACCACTTCGACCCGACCGGCATCGCCCGGATCACCTCATCGGTGCGCAGGGCTCCTCTCGGCCGAGCACCAGGAACTTTCCTTCGCTCGCCATGACACAAGAATGCCCGGATCCGAGGATCCGGGCAATCTCTTTTTCAGAACTCGTTGTCAGCCGATGGCTGATTAGCCGCTGCGCCGATCGTTCGGCTTCGCAAGCTCAGCCACTGCGCCCGATCGTTCGGCTTCGCAAGCTCAGCCACTGCGCTCGATCGTTCGGCTTCGCAAGCTCAGCCACTGCGCTCGATCGTTCGGCTTCGCAAGCTCAGCCACTGCGCTCGATCGTTCGGCTTCGCAAGCTCAGCCGAAGAAGACCTCGGCCTCTTCGTACCGGTGCAGCGGCACGGTCTTCAGCTCGGCGGTGGCCTCCGACAGCTTCACCCGGACGATATCGGTGCCGTGCAGGGCCACCATCACGCCGAAGTCGCCCTCGGCCACGGCGTCCACCGCGTGCAGGCCGAAGCGGGTGGCCAGCACCCGGTCGTAGGCGGTGGGGGTGCCGCCGCGCTGCACGTGGCCGAGCACGACCGCGCGGGACTCCTTGCCGGTGCGCTGCGCGATCTCCTCGGCCAGCCAGGTGCCCACGCCGCCGAGCCGGACGTGCCCGAAGGCGTCCTTCTCACCGGAGGTCAGCACCTCGGCCCCGCCCTCGGGCATGGCGCCCTCGGCCACCACGATGATCGGGGCGTACTGGCGCTCGAAGCGGCGCTGGGTCCACTCCACGACCTTGTCCACGCTGAACTGGCGCTCGGGCACCAGGATGACGTTGGCGCCGCCGGCCAGGCCCGAGTGCAGGGCGATCCAGCCCGCGTGGCGGCCCATGACCTCCACGACCAGCGCGCGGTGGTGCGACTCGGCGGTGGTGCGCAGCCGGTCGATCGCCTCGGTGGCGATGTGCACCGCGGTGTCGAAGCCGAAGGTGTAGTCGGTGTTGCCCAGGTCGTTGTCGATCGTCTTGGGCACGCCGACCACCGGCACGCCGTCGTCGGTCAGCCGCTTGGCCACGCCGAGGGTGTCCTCGCCGCCGATGGCCACCAGCGCGTCGACCCCGTGCTCGGCCAGCACCTTCTTGATCTGGCCGACCCCGCCGTCGACCTTGTACGGGTTGGTCCGCGAGGACCCGAGGATCGTGCCGCCCCTGGCCAGGATCTCCTCGACCTCGTCCAGGCCCAGCTGCTTGGTCAGGCCCTCCATCGGACCCTTCCAGCCGTTGCGGAAGCCCACGACCTCCCAGCCGTGCACCTCGATGCCCTTGCGGACCACAGCGCGGATCACCGCGTTCAGGCCGGGACAGTCGCCACCGCCGGTGAGCACACCGATGCGCATCTACTCGCCTCTCTCAACAGTCCAAGGGGGTGTGGTCGGCATCACTGGCGACCTGTTAACACAGGGTTTCACGGACTGTATCGGTGCAGCAAGCATGACCTGCTAACGGTGCGGAAAACCCCTCCTCAGCCGCTCCTGCTCCATCACCTGCCAGCGCGCCAGGTTGTGCTTGGCATCGGCCAGGGCGTCGTGCGCGTCGGTGGGCGCCGAGGGCAGCTTCGGACGGCCCACGTCCTCCCAGCGCTGGCGCAGATCCCTGGTGAACCGGGGCAAGGACCTCGGCAGGGCGGGCATCGCGCCCCACAGCTGGGCCAGCGCCACGTGGTCGTAGGCCGCGTACCAGGCCCACAGCTCCGCGTTCTCCCCGTTGGGCGAGAGGAACTCCAGCAGCTCATCGCGGATGCGCGAGCGGCTGCGCCAGGCCCTGTCCGCGGGCGGCGGCAGCTTCGGCAGCACGTTGTTGCGCACCCACTGGCCCGCCCGACCCGGGTCGAACTCGGTGGACACGGCGTAGAACTCGCGGCCCTCCTCGTCGACAACCCCGATCGAGACCAGTTCGATGGTCAGACCGTCCTCGATGAACTCGCAGTCGTAGAAGAACCGCACGTCGCCAGCCTAGGGGCCACCCGTCAAGGGGCCGGTGCCGGGCCCATCTCGCGTGTCATGACAGTGCCGTTGCTGACGTCTGGTGTCGCGAACGGCACTGTCATGACACGTCGGCTCAGGCCGCCTGGGCCTCCTTGACCTTCGCCGCGTAGACGTCCACGTACTCCTGCCCGGACAGCTCCATCAGGGCGTACATGATCTCGTCGGTGATCGAGCGCTCGATGAACCGGTCCCCGCCAAGCCCCTGGTAGCGGGAGAACTCCAGCGGCTTGCCGATGTGCACCTGGATCGGGTACGGCCGCCACATCTTGGAACCGATGGGATTGGCCTTGTCGGTGCCGACCATGGCCACCGGGATGACCGGCACCCCGGCCTCCAGCACCATGCGGGAGATCCCGGTCTTGCCCTTGTAGAGCCGCCCGTCCGGGGAGCGGGTGCCCTCGGGGTAGATGCCGACGATGTGCCCCGCACGCAGCAGCCGCACGCAGGTGTCCAGCGCGGCCTGTGCCGCGGAGGCCCCGGACCGGTCGATGGGCACCTGGCCGACCCCGGTGAAGAACCAGCGCTTGAGCGTGCCCTTGACCCCGGTGCCAGTGAAGTACTCGCGCTTGGCCGGGAAGGTGATCCGCCGGGGCACCATCAGCGGCAGGAAGAACGAGTCGGCCACCGACAGGTGGTTGCTGGCCAGGATCACCCCGCCCTCGGCGGGTATGTGCTCCAGGCCGCGCACCTTCGGCCGGAAGAACACCCGCAGCAGCGGGCCGAGCAGGACGTACTTCATCACCCAGTAGAGCACCGCTTACGGCTCCTCCCGCCGGTCACCGGATCGATCAGCGTAGAGATCCGGCGTACTGCTGCACAACGACCGCTCATGGACCATCGGAGCGAGAAGTGATCCGCTGAACTCCATGTGGCGCTCGCCTCGTGCGAGTATGGAGTGACCACGCGGCTCGTCGGCCGAGTCAGCGAGTGGAGGCCGGGTGACTGGGCGATCAGGCAACACCGATGGACCGGAGGACGTCGACGCGGCGTTCGCCGAGATCGTGGCCGGACTGGAGCGCGACGGCGTCGGCGCCCGGTGGCCGGAGGACCAGCCCGCCACCGGGCAGGACAGCGCGGCCGCGGCGGCTGAGGCCGCGGAGGACGGCAGGCCGGTGGAACCACCAGCACCGGCCTCGAGCTGGCGTGCCGGTGAGAAGGACTGGGACTGGGCGCTGGGCTCCGACGAGGAGCACTACGTGCCGCCCGACCCGCCACCGTTCCCCAAGCCCCGGGTGACCACCGTGGTGGCCGTGGTCCTGCTGCTGATCGGGGTCGGGCTGATCGCGGTGCCCGGCGTGGTCGGCCTGGAGACCGCGCAGGCCACCCCGCTGGCGCTGATCGCGCTGACCAGCGGGGTGGGCTGGCTGGTGCTCAGGATGCGCCAGGGACCGCCGTCCGACGACCACGGGGCGCAGCTGTAGCCCCGGCCAGGTCGCGGGCGAGCGCGGCGGCGCCGACGATGCCCGCGTCGTCGCCGAGCTGCGCGGTGCGGATGCGGGCCAGCGGCCGGTGCCCGGAACCGGTGACCGCGCTGGCGTAGCGCTGACGTGCCTCGTCCAGGAACAGCGGGGCGGACTCGGACACGCCGCCGCCGATCACCACCACCTCGGGGTCGTACACGTCGGCGACCAGCGCCAACCCCTCACCGAGCCACTTGGCCAGTTCCGCCATGGCCCGCTGGGCCACCGGATCGCCCTCGCGCGCGGCACCGGCCACCCGCCGCCCGGTGACGGCCGGACCGTCGGCGAGCACCGTGGGCGCGTCGGGGTAGCGGCGCATCAGCTCCTCGGCGGTCGCGCTCAACGCGGTCCCGCTGCAGTACCGCTCCCAGCAGCCCTGCTTGCCGCACGGGCAGGCCCGCCCGCCGGGCACGACCCGCAGGTGGCCCAGCTCGGGCGCGACCCCGTAGGCCCCGCGGAACAGCCTGCCCTCGACCAGCAGCGCCCCGCCGATGCCGGTGCCCAGCGCCACCAGCACGGCGACCCGCGCGCCGCGGGCGGCCCCGAACCGGTGCTCGGCCAGTGCCGCCGCGTTGGCGTCGTGCTCCAGCACCACGGGCATGCCCAGGCGCTGGCTCATCACCTCGGCCACGGGGGCGTCCCGCCAGGCCAGGTGCGGGGCGAAGCGCACGGTGCGCTGGTCCTCGCTGACGAACCCGGCCACGGCCAGGCCCACCGCGGACACCTCGTGCCGCTGGGCGAGTTCGGTGACGGCGGCGGCGATGGCCTCCTCCAGCGGGGCGCCGCCGGAGGGGGTGCTGGTTCGCGTGGTGTCGAGCACGGCGCCGCGGGAGTCCACCACACCCGCCCGAACACTGGTGCCGCCGACGTCGATGCCGACGGTCAGCACCGCGGCTCCGCACCGCCGCGCTGGACCACGATGCGCTGCACCCTCGGCGGGGGCTGGTCCTCGGGCTGCGGGGCGGGCTCCGGCTCACTGGCCGCGGGCTGCTGCTGCACGGCCGCCCGCAGCACGGACAGCAGCCCGGCGGCGTGTTCGGCGGCCTTGGCGGCCAACTCGGAGTGCTCACCGCGCAGCACGGCGGCCACCGCGCAGACCGGGCACCAGTCGCAGGTGCCGGGGGCGTGCGCCGCCTGGCCGCCGCCCTCGCCGGTGCTCAGCCGCTGCAACCAGGGCTCGGCCTTGTCCGCCACCGCGTCGAGCAGCAGCCGGAACTCCGCCTTGACCTTCGCGCTGGGGTCCTGTTCGGAACTGGTCACGCCATCACCGCATCCACAGCCGGGGGTCGGGCCGGAACCCCACCACCAGGCCCTCGTCGTCCAGCCGCGCCCCGGTGACCTCGCAGCGGCGCAGCACCGCGGGCAGCGCGACCAGCCGCCGCCTGCCGTCCACCGTGATCGACAGCTCCTCGTCCACCCTGGCCAGGTCCAGATCGCTGTCGGCGGCCAGCGGCAGTGCGACCCGCAGCTCGTAGCTGGCGTCCAGCCCGCGCCCGCCGTCACCGGTGACGGTGAGCAGCCGCGCCTCGGGTGCGGCCTCGGTGGCCAGAGGCTCCCCGTCCGGGTACAGCTCGGCGGCCAGTTCGCGCAGCGCGGGCAGGCCCACCGGCTCGCAGGCCCGGTGCCCCACGGTGCGCACCGGCAGTTCGGCGGCGCGCAGCTCGGCCAGCACGGTCTCCTGCTCGGCCCGGCGGGTGCGCAGCCAGCCCGCGGCGGCCCCCTTGGCCGCTCCCGCGTCGGGCACCAGCCGGTTGGCGATCATGCCGTCCACCCGGATGCCCTGCAGGGCCAGCGCGGTCAGCGTGCGCCGGGTCTCCGCGGCGACCACCCGCTCCGGGGTGAGCACCAGCCGCACGCTGGTCCGCTCGTGGTCCACCAGCAGCTGGCGCACGGCGGCCAGGTGTTCGCTGAGCCGACCGATCGCGTCGGCGGCCGAGTCCCAGCGCTCCACCGTCGCCGACCCGGCCATGCCCGCGAGCAGGCCGCGCACGACCCGGCGGTGGGTGGGGAACAGCCGCTCCAGGTAGCCCGCGACGGCCTCGGGCAGCGCGAGCAGCCGCAGGGTCTCGGCGGTCGGCCCGCAGTCCACCACGACCACGTCCCACAGCCCGGACGCGGCCAGCCGGTGCACCTCGGTCAGGGCGAGCAGTTCCTCGACCCCGGGCAGCACGGTGAGCTCCTCGGCGTCCAGCTCGTCCACCCCGGCCCCGGCCAGCAGGGTGCGCAGGTGGTCGCGGATCTCCTGCCAGGCGCCGTCGACCAGGCCCCTGGTGTCGATCTGCGCCCCGCAGAGCCCGTCGCCGATCTCGGTGGGCGCGCTGCCCAGCTCGTGCCCGATCGCGTCGGCCAGCGAGTGCGCCGGGTCGGTGGACACCACCAGCGCCTTGCGCCCGCCCTCGACCAGGGCGGCGGCGGTCGCGGCGGCCAGGGTGGTCTTGCCGACCCCGCCCTTGCCGGTGAACAGCAGGACCTTCACGTGCTCGTACCCGTTCAGCCCGCGTTCTCGACGCGGCGCTTGAGCTCCTTGAGCGCGGTGTCCATGATCATCTTCTCGGCCTTGCGCTTGAACAGCCCGATCATCGGGATGGCCAGCTGCACGGCCAGCGAGTAGGTCACCTCGGTGGAACCGCCCGAGGGGGTCAGCCGATAGCTGCCGGTCTGCGCCTTCTGCATCTGGCCCTTGACCAGCTTCCAGGTCACCGACCGCCCGTCGGCCGCCCAGGTGTAGGCCAGGGTGTACTCGTCCTTGACCGGGCCCTGGTCGAGCTGGAAGCGCACCTGCTCGGCCCGCCCGTCGCCGTCGGCGGAGAGCACCTCGGTCGACTTCACCCCGTTCGCCCACTCCGGGTACGCGGCGAAGTCCGCGATCACCGCCATGATCCGCGCGGGTTCGGCGTCGATCACGATGGACTGGGTGGACTCGTCGGCCATGTCCGGGAGGCTACCCGTTCTCAGAAGCGCAGGACGTACGGCGTACCCGTGCGCTGGAAATGCCCGACGTTGACGCACTCCGTGCTGCCCAGCCGTACCCTGCGCGACAGCGGCTGGTGCACGTGGCCGAACAGCGACCACCTCGGCCGCGTCCGGCGGATGGTCTCCAGCAGGGCCACCGAACCGATCTCCGGCCGACGCGCCACCACGTCGTAGGTCAGCTCCGGCACCGCGGGCGGCACGTGCGTGCACAGCACGTCCACCTCGCCCAGCGCCGCCAGCGGGTCGACCATGTCCTCGTCGAAGCGCAGGTAGGGCTGCCACACCCCGTTGCGCCGGACCTCGGCGCCCGGTGGCAGCAGCGCGCCGCCCACGAAGCCCACCCGCAGACCGCCCACCTCGGTGGTCTGCCCGTCCAGCACCGTGACCCCTGCCCCGGCGAACTCCGGCCACAGGCTCGGGTCGTCCACGTTGCCCGGGGTGGCGTAGGTCGGCGCGGTCATCGCCGAGAACAGGCGCTTGTACTGCTCGCGCACCGCCTCGCGGACCACCTCGGCCTGCCCGCCGAGCCCGGCCCACAGGGAGCGCACGAAGGCCACCGCCTCGGCGTTGCGCCTGCCCTTGCGGTACTCGGCGAACCGGGCCACGTTCTCCGGTCCGAACACCGCGCCCATGATGCCGCCGGAGTAGTCGTGGTAGTCCACGAAGTCCAGCAGGTCACCCAGCACGAACAGCGCGTCGGCCCCCTCACCGGCCCGCGCCAGCGCCTCGGAGTTGCCGTGGACATCGGAGACGACGTGGACCCGCACGGGGTCCACCTTATGCCGAAGATCTGCTTGCCAGGGTCGAGCATCAGCGTGGCAGATCTGCTTGCCAGGGGCGGGCATCAGCGCGGCGGCAGCCCCGGTTCACGACCCTGTTCCAGCTCGGCCTTGAGGTCCAGCGCCACCGCCTTGGCCGCGTGCTGGCGCTGCCGCAGGGCCCGCAACCGCTGCTTCTGACCGCGGAAGGGCACGGGCGGGTCGGCCCGCAGGAAGTAGTGCAGCAGGGTGCCGTCCAGCATCGGCTCCAGCCACACCTCCTGGGTGCCGACCAGCGCGCCGGCCACGGTCCAGCGCAGGCCCTCGTCCCCCCGATCGGCGTACACCGCCAGGGTCAGGTCCGGCCAGAACCGGGGCCAGTTCGCGGGCTCGGCGAACACGGCGGCGACCGCGGCGGGCGGCACCACCAGGAAGGTCTCGTCGACGAGGTCAAGAGCGGGCACGGGCAGCAGGGTGCCACGACACGACTGCGCAACCACCGGGCGGCCTACCGTTGACATCGTTCGGCACGCTAGGTTTCCTCACCGGTAACATCGTCAGTTCCCGGAGGGTGAACCGTGCGCGAGTTCAGCGTTCCCGCCACCGCCACAGTGGCCGAAGACGAGAACCTCACCGACATGGTGTGGGCGAACGCGGAGCGGTTCAGCAACGCGATCAGCTTCCGACGACGGGTGGACGGCACCTGGGTCGACGTCACCGCCAAGGACTTCGCCGCCCAGGTCACGACCCTCGCCAAGGGCCTGCTCGGGGCCGGTCTTCAGCCTGGGGACCGGGTCGGGCTGATGTCCAAGACCCGGTACGAGTGGTCCCTGCTGGACTACGCGATCTGGGCGGCCGGGCTGGTGTCCGTGCCGATCTACGAGACCTCCTCGGCCGACCAGGTGGAGTGGATCCTCGCCGACTCCTCGGCCAGGGCCGTCGTGGTGGAGACCACCACGCACCGCGCCGCCGTGGACTCGGTGGTCGACCGGCTGCCCGAGCTGCGGCACGTCTGGCAGCTGGAGGGCCCCGGCGGGGACGGCGCCCCGGGCGCGGTGGACGAGCTGGTCGCGCTGGGTGCCGAGGTCACCGAGGAGCAGGTGCGCACCGCCCGCAAGGCCGTGGCCGCGAGCGACACCGCCACGCTGATCTACACCTCGGGCACCACCGGGCGGCCCAAGGGCTGTGAGCTGACCCACCGCAACCTGCTGGCCGAGGTGCGCGCGGCCATGGCGGCCTTCCCGGAGCTGATGCAGCCCGGTCACGCCGTGCTGCTGTTCCTGCCGATGGCGCACGTGTTCGCGCGGGTCATCGGGCTGTGCTCGGTGTACGCCCGGTCCACGCTGGGGCACACCCCCGACGTGCGCAACCTGGTGCCCGACCTGGGCTCGTTCCGGCCGGACTTCGTGCTGGCCGTGCCCAGGGTGTTCGAGAAGGTCTACAACACGGCCAAGCAGAAGGCGCACTCCGAGGGCAAGGGCAAGATCTTCGACGCGGCCGAGGCGACCGCGGTGGCCTACAGCCGCTCGCTGGACACCGGCGGCCCTGGCCTGGGCCTCAAGCTCAAGCACACCCTGTTCGACAAGCTGGTCTACAGCAGGCTGCGCGCCGCGCTGGGCGGGCGCTGCGAGGCGGCCGTGTCCGGTGGCGCCCCGCTGGGCGAGCGGCTGGCGCACTTCTTCCGCGGGGTGGGCGTGCCGGTGCTGGAGGGCTACGGCCTGACCGAGACCACCGCGGCGGCCTTCGTCAACGTGCGCTCGGCGTTCAAGGTGGGCACCGTGGGCCGTCCGGTGGCGGGCACCTCGGCGCGCATCGCCGAGGACGGGGAGATCCTGATCAAGGGCGACGTGGTGTTCCGCGGCTACTGGAACAACCCCGAGGCCACCGCCGAGGCCATCCAGGACGGCTGGTTCCACACCGGGGACATCGGCGAACTGGACGAGGAGGGCTTCCTGCGGATCACCGGCCGCAAGAAGGAGATCATCGTCACGGCGGGCGGCAAGAACGTCTCCCCCGCCGTGCTGGAGGACCGGCTGCGCGCGCACCCGCTGATCAGCCAGTGCATGGTCGTCGGCGACAAGCAGCCGTTCATCGGCGTGCTGGTGACCATCGACCCGGAGTTCTTCCCGTCCTGGCTCAGCGCGCACGGCAGGCCGGAGGCCACCCCGGTCGCCGACATGCTGACCGACCCCGAACTGGTCGCCGAGGTGCAGGCCGCCGTGGACGAGGCGAACAAGGCGGTGTCCAAGGCCGAGTCGATCCGCAAGTTCCGCATCCTGCCGGTGGACTTCACCGAGGCGGGCGGGGAGATGACGCCGAGCCTGAAGCTGCGCCGCACGGTGGTGGCCAAGACCTACGCGGCCGACATCGACGCGATCTACGCGAAGTAGGTGCTGACGGATGGCCCGCGCGAACGCGGGCCATCCGACCCCCAGTGCTGGAAGGGCCACGCTGCCCCGCGCGGCTCACACCACTTCCCGTCCCGGACCTTCCCCTAGACCGGGACTCGCTCCAGCCTGCACGACCCCGCTGACGTATCGCTGTCGCCTCGGCGCCGCCGGGCCGTGGTTAGTCTTGCCGCATGACAGAGCGGCACCCGTGGTTCGGCGTGCTGGGACCGCTGCGGGTGCTGGTCGGCGGGGAGCCGGTCCCCGTGCGGGCGGGCAAGCAGCGCATCCTGCTCGCGGCCCTGTTGCTGCGCGCGAACTCGCCGGTGCCCGCGGACGAGTTGATCGAGCACCTGTGGGGCCAGGACCCGCCGTCCGGGGCCAGGGACACGGTGCGCGCCTACGTGATGCGGCTGCGCCACCTGATCGGCGACCCCGAACTGATCGAGACGACCCCCGGCGGCTACCTGGCCAGGCTGGGCGCCGAGCAGCTGGACCTGTCACAGGCACGGGCACTGCTGGACCAGGGCCGGGTGCACGAGGCGCTGGCCCTGTGGCGCGGGCCCGCGCTGGCCGACGTGCCCTCGGACAGCCTGCACCGGGACGAGGCCCCGCGGCTGGCCGAGCTGCGCCTGCACGCGCTGAGCCAGCGGGTGGCCGTGGACCTCCAACGCGGCAAGCACGCCGAGCTGGTACCCGAACTCGTGGCGCTGACCGCCGAGCACCCGCTGCACGAGGGCCTGTGCGGTCAACTCGTGCTCGCGCTGTACCGGTGTGGGCGCACCGCCGAGGCGATGGAGCAGTACCACCGGTTGCGCGGGCGGCTGGCCGAGGAGCTGGGCACCGATCCCGGTCCGCGGCTGCGCAAGCTGTACCAGCAGGTGTTGGCCACCGATCCCGAGCTGAGCGCACCCGAGGACACGGCAAGACCGGTGCCCAGGCAGCTGCCCGCCTCCCCGCAGCGGTTCACCGGGCGGCAGGCCGAGCTGGACCGGTTGGACCGGGGCGGGCCGGTGGTCATCTCCGCGATCGACGGCACCGGCGGCATCGGCAAGACCTGGCTGGCCCTGCACTGGGCGCACCGCAGGCTGGAGCTGTTCCCGGACGGGCAGCTCTACGTGAACCTGCGCGGGTTCGACCCCGCGGGCAGCCCGCTGACCCCGGAGGTCGCCGTGCGCGGTTTCCTGGAGGCGCTGGGTGTGCCGCCCGCGGGCATCCCGGCCGAGTTGGACGCGCAGGTCGGGCTGTACCGGAGCCTGGTCGCCGACAAACACATGCTGGTGCTGCTGGACAACGCCCGCGACACCGCGCAGGTGACCCCGCTGCTGCCCGGCAGCCCGAGTTGCACCGCGCTGGTGACCAGCCGCCTGCAACTGGCCGGGCTGGTGGTCAACCACGGCGCCACGCTGATGACCCTGGACCTGCTCGGCGACCAGGACGCGCGCCGGGTGCTGGTGAGCAGGCTGGACGAGCGGCGAGTCGCCGCCGAGCCCGAGGCGGTGGCCGAACTGGTGCGCCGCTGCGCCGGTCTGCCGCTGGCCCTGGCCATCGTGGCCGCGCGGGCCGCGATGCAGCCGGACACCCCGCTCGCCGTGCTGGCCGAGCAACTCGGCGAAGTGTCCCGATTGGACGGTTTCGATGCCGGGGAGCTGACCGCCAACCTGCGCGCGGTCTTCGCCTGTTCCCTGCACGCCCTGTCCCCCGAGGCGGCCCAGGCGTTCCGGCTGCTCGGGCTGGTGCCCAGCGCCGACATCGGGCGGCACGCGGTGCGCAGCCTCACCGGGTGCGGCCGGGCGCAGCTGGACGAGTTGTGCCAGGCCCACCTCGTGCAGGAGCACGAGCCCGGCCGGTACCGGATGCACGACCTGGTGCGGCTGTTCGCGGGCGAGCAGGCCGCGGCGCTGGCGGACACCGAGGCCGTGACCCGGCTGGTGGACCACTACCTGCACACCGCGGAGCAGGCCGACCGGTGGCTGCAACCGGCCCGGGAGGAACTGGCCTGGGGCACGCCCGCACCGGGCTGCGTGCCCGAGCCGATCGCCGACTCGGCCCAGGCGCTGGCGTGGTTCGACGCGGAGCTGTCCTGCGTGCTGGCCGCTCAACGGCTGGCCCTGGACCACGGGCTGCACCGGCAGGCCTGGCAGTTGGCCTTCGCGCTGCGGATCTACCAGTGGCGGCGGATGCGGATGCGGGAACGGCGGCTCGGGCTGGAGGTGGCCGTCGCCGCGGCCGAACGCACCGAGGACCAGTACGCCAAGGTGCTCACCCGGCACTTCCTGGGCTTCGCCATGGCCTGGGACGGGGAGTTCGAGCCGGGCGAGGCCATGATCCACGAGGCCGCCGCGCTGGCCGAGCGGCACGGGTTCCGCGGGCAACTGGTGTCCGCGACGCACAGCCTCACCACCTGTGCCGCCTTCCGCAAGGACTTCGCCGAGGCCGTGCGGTACGCCGCCAAGACCATCGAACTGGCCGAGGGCGGGCCCGCGGGCCCGCTCGCCATGGCGCACGGCGCCTACGCGGCCTACTCCCTGCAACTGGGCAGGACCGAGGTCAGCCTGCGCCACAGCCAGATCGCGCTCGAGCTCTACCGGTCCATCCAGCACCGTGACGGTGAGGCCGACGCCCTGGCCGGGGTCGCCCGCGTCCTGCTCGCCACCGGCCAACCCGAGCGTGCCGTCACCATGCTCCGCGAGTCCGTGGAGATCGCGCTGGAGGTCGGCAACACGCACAACGCCGCCACCATCTACGAATCGCTCGGCACCGGCCTGTGCCAGCTCGGCGACTCCGCCGCGGCACACCTCGCGTGGCAGCGCTCCGTGGACATGCACACCGCCCACGGCCGCACCGCGGAGGCCGACCGCGTCCGCGGCCTCATGGGCCCGTGAAGGTGCCATGAAAGTGCCGTTCCTGGCGTTGAACGCCAGGAACGGCACTTTCATGGCACCGGCCGTCACGGGCTCGGTGGCCGCCGACCGTCGACGAGCGCCGCCAACCGGGTCGCGCGGTCGTGCCAGCGCCAGGAACCGGCCATCCACTCCCGGCCGGCCAGCCCCATCCTCGCGGCGGCACCGGGATCGGCCAGCAGCCCGGCGAGCTGACCGGCCAGGTCCGGACCTGCCACGTGGCCGGTGACCCCGTCGAGCACCGCCTCGGGTGCACCGCCGAACCGGCCGGTGACCACGGGCAGCCCACTGGCGGCGGCCTCCAGGTAGACCAGCCCCAGGCCCTCCACGTCCAGCCCCCGGCCGAGCGTGCGGCAGGGCATGGCGAACACGTCACCGGCCGCGTAGTAGGCGGGCAGCTCACCGGCGGGCACGGCCCCGGCGAACACCACCCCGTCACCGGCCAGCGCGGTCAGCCGGGCGCGGTCCGGTCCGTCACCGACGAGCAGCAGCACGGCGCCGGGGACCCGCCTGCGGATCTCGGGCAGCGCGCGCAGCAGTTCGTCCTGGCCCTTGCGGCGGACGAGCCGGGACACGCACAGCAGCACTGGCCGCGCGCCGAGCCCGTGCCTGCGGCGGATGTCCTCGCGGGCGCCCGCGTCGGGGCGGAACAGGTCCGTGTCCACGCCCGCGGGCAGGTGCTCCAGCGCGGCGAGCGGCCCGAACGCGGCGGCCGTCCTGGACCTGGTGTAGCGGCTGACGAAGGTCAGCACGTCGCAGTCGGCGCCGATGCGGCGCAGCGCCTGCCGCGCCCCGGGCAGCATGGACCAGCCCACCTCGTGGCCATGCGTGCTGGCGATCACCCGTGCCGCGAGCAGGTTCGGCGCCAGCAGGGCGAGCGGGGCACTCGCCCCGAACCACACCGCGTCACAGCGGTACGCCCACAGCACCTCGCTGACCCGGCGGCGCACCCGGGCCGTGGGCAGCACGAGCGGGGACGGGTCGCGCACCACGGGGAAGGGCTGGCGGGCGTCGAACGCCTCGCAGCCGGGCCAGCTCGGCGCGTAGACGACGAGGTCCGGGTGCAGCTGTGTGGCCAGCGCGTACAGGTAGGACTGGATACCGCCGACCCGTGGCGGGAAGTCGTTGGTGACCAGCAGGGTCCTGCGCACTCCGGTCAGGCTACAGCTCGGCGCGCAGGTACTCCTGCCAGCCTCGCACCAGGCCCTGGGTGTCCACGCCGAGCACCTCGCGCAGCGCGTCGTCCAGCGGTGCCTTGGGATCCCCGCCCGCCACGCGCTGGTAGAGCCGCACCAGCGCAGGCTGTCCGAAGGTCTCCGCCACGTACTGGTTGACCGTCCACGCCTCCTGGTAGGCCAGGTTGATCCGGCCGCCGCCAGCGGCGAAGTCGGCGTTGGAGGGCAGTTCGGTGGGCGGGGTGCCCGCACGGACCAGCCGCGCCACCTCGGCGGCGGCCTGCGGCATCGGGACGCCGCTGTCCCGGTAGCCCACGTAGTCCGCGAACCCCTCGAGCAGCCACATCGGCGTGCCGTCCACGGTGACCCCGCGCGCGGCGATGTGCGTCATCTCGTGCCGCAGCACCACGCTGAGCGAGGTGGCCGACAGCTTGCCCGCGTTGGCCGGGTTGAGCACCACCCGCTGGCCGACCGCCGAGCGGCTGGCGTGGTCGACCCGGTCCGCGACCGCGACCGCCGCGATCGCGTCCACCGCGAACTCCGGCCCCACCAACGCCTTCAGCTCCGCCGACGAGTCGGGCAGCAGCACCGCGACCCGCTGCGGCCACTGCTTGCCCCACACCTGGCTGACCGCACGGACATCGGCGTCCAGTTCGGCCGCGATGCGCCTGCCCAGGTCGGCGTTCCCGGGGTGCGCCAACACAAATCCGTTGGCGGCGCGCAGCAGCACCAGCGGCCCGAAGTCCCAGGGTCCGCGCCAGGTCTGGTGCGACAGCGTGCTGTCCGAGGCCAGGTACCAGTTCTGGCCGCGCCGCGCGAACAGGTAGGCCATCGGCTTGGCCGTGGTGCCCGGGTCCACTCCCGCCAGCGAGTAGTTCAGGTCGACCTGAGGGGCCCACAGCTCGTCCGCGGAGAAGGCTGTCGGAGCCTGGCTCACCTGGTTCGGGTCCAGCCGGTAGGTCCACGCCGAGAGCGGGACCCCGTCGAGGTTGTCGAACAGGGACCGTTGCGCCGCACGGAACTCCGGGCTCGCCTGCGGGTCCACAGTGGACAGGAACTCGGCTCGGTCGCGGTGCAGGACCGCGTCGGAACGACGGCGCAGCAACTCCGTGACCGCCGCGGTCCGGGTGTCGGTGAGCGCCGGTGCCGCCTGCACCGAGGGCGTGGTCAGGGCGGGCGTCAGCGGCCCGGCGACCGGCTGCCGCAGGAGCAGCACGACAGCGCCGAGCAGTGCCAGGGCCACCGCGGCGACCAGCCACGCCCGAAATCGAGCCATAGAGGCCAGATCCTAGGGCCAAGCGGGTCGCCGCGGTGTGTGCGAACCGCCTCAGAACTGGCCGCAGGTGCTGGTCGCGGCCTGACCGGTGAACCGGTCGTTGAGCCAGGTCGCGGAATCACCGGCGGCCCCGAAGGCGGCCAGCGCGTGCGAGAAGAAGAGCGTGAACGAGGCGAGGTCCTTGAACTGCACGGTGCCGCCGAGCGAGCACCAGTCCTTGGCCAGCTGCTTGCCCTGCGCGTAGGGCAGGATGTCGTCGAGCGGGCTGTGTTCCACCAGCGTGGGCACCGAGGGCTTGACCGTGCCGAGCTTCAGGTCGGCCACCACGGACCTGAACGGTTCCTGGTCCAGGTAGGCCGACACCGGCCTGCCGTCCTTGGTGAGGCTGCTGGACTGCTTGAACGCGAACTTGAAGATCGCGTCCATCGTGCAGGACTTGCTGGCCTGTACGAACAGGTCGGCACCGGTGGAATTGGCCAGGTCGAGCATGTGCGTCTCGGGATAGGCCGTGTTGATGCCGATCAGTGAGAAACCGAGGAATCCGAACGCGTACGAACCGTCCAGGCTTTTTGCCAGCACCGACTTGTCGGCGGGCGGCGCTCCCACGTAGGCGCCCTTGACGTTCAGTTCCGGCGCGTAACTGGCGGCCAGTTCGGCGGCCGCGGCCGAGGCCCCACCGCCCTGCGAATAGCCGGTGATGCCGACGGGGCCGTTGGCGGGCAGTCCGGTGCCGGGCAGTCGCTGGGCCGCGCGCAGCACGTCCAGCACGGCATGGCCCTCGGCGGCGCGGATCACGTAGGTGTGCTCACCGGGTGTGCCCAGGCCCTGGTAGTCGGTCTGCGCGACGGCGATTCCCTTGTCCAGCAACGGGTTGATGAACGAGCCCTGCACGCTGGCGGTGATGTCCGAACTGCCGTCCCCGGCCAGGGTCTTGGACGGGGCGCACTGGTCGCCCATGCCCGCGGTGAACGGGGCGTAGGCCACGATCGGCCGCTGCCCCGGTCCGGTCCACGGCTTGCTTGGCACCAGAACGGTTCCGGTCACCGGGATCGGCTGATTCTTCGCGTCCCGTGACAAATACATGATGCGGGTCGCGGTTGCCCCGTTGTACTTCGAGGGCTGCGACTTGAGCACATCACCGTTCTGCCCGGCGGGCAACGGCGAGGGCGGGGTGTAGAACGCCTCGTCAGCGCTGGCGGGTACTGCCGCGACGGCCAGCAGGACGGCCGTCGCGGATGCCGTGACAAGAGCACGGCGAACCATAACGCGCATGCTTGCTCCCCATTGAGTGGCAATTCCGACCTGACGCGTCGGCACCACACTGGTGGGTAGCGGCAAAACCCGTCAAGACAGCACGGGAAAATGCGTGCGCTGCGACAAAATCAGCCGACGATACGCTTGGCGCCGAAGTAGTTGCTGCTGGCCTGGGCCAGCGGAACCACCTTGACGTTCTGGCCGGTGGTCGGCGCGTGCACCACCATGCCGTCACCGACGACCATGGCCACGTGGTAGATGTTGGACGCCGTGGTGCCGAAGAACACCAGGTCCCCCGGCTGCAACTCACCGCGGGACACCGACTTGCCCACCCCGTACTGGGCAGCGGCCGAGCGCGGCAGGCTCACCCCGGCCATGCGGTAGGCGTACTGCATCAGCCCCGAGCAGTCGAAGCCACCGCCGGGGGTCTCCCCGCCCCACACGTAGGGGACGCCCCGCTGGCCCAGCGCGGCCTGCATGGCCACCCCGGCGGCACCCGAGGGCCCGATGAACGAGCCGAGGTCACCGGCGAAGCCCAGCGCCTCGCGGTCGGCCCCGGTGACCTTGGACAGCGCGGCCTTCGCCTCCGTGGCGGCCTTGTCCGCGTCCTTCTTCTTCTGGTCCAGCTCGGCAAGGAGCTTCTGCGCCGCGTCGGTGGCCGACTTGGCGCGCTGCTGCGCGTCGGCGGCCCGGGACTTGGCGTCGGCGGCCTTGGTCACCGCGGCGTCGTAGGTCTTGAGGATGTCCACGTTGCGCGAGGCCAGCATCTCCAGCGCGGTGGACTGGTCCAGGAAGTCCTGGGCGGAGCGCCCGGAGAGCAGGGCGGACAGCTGGGTGAAGTTCGCGCCCTCGTAGGTCGCGGCGGCCAGCTTGTCCACCTGGCCGCGGAAGCGCTCCTCCTCGGCCTGCGCCGCGGTGAGGTCGCGCTGGGCGGTGGAGATGTCCGCGGTGGCCTTGTCGAACTCGGCCTGGTGCGCGGCGACGGCGTCCTTGGCGGCGAGGTACTGCTGGCCGATCTGCTCGGCCTGCTTGGCGACCTCGTCCAGGTGCTTGCGCGCGTCGGAGACCGGGGCCGGGTCGGCGGTGGAGGGGGTCGCGCCCAGGCCGACACCCGCGGCGGTCACGGCCGTGACCGCCACCGCAGTGCGCATGACGTGCTTGAGTCGGGGGGTAGCCACGGCGGGCAGGCTACTCCCGGCCACAGAACGCACCGGAGCCGACACCCCCGGTGAGGGTGTCGGCCCTGGTGACAGCCTTGATCAGCCGACGATGCGCTTGGCGCCGAAGATGTCGCTGCCGGACTGGCCGATCGGCACGATCTTCACGGTCTCGCCCTCGGTGGGGGCGTGCACGACCTTGCCGGAACCCACGTACATGGAAACGTGGTGGATGTTGGAGGCGGTCGAGCCGTAGAAGACCAGGTCGCCGGGCTGGAGGGAGTCCATGGAGACGGACTTGCCCACGGTGTACTGCGCGGCGGCCGAACGCGGGATGGTGACCCCGGCCTGGGCGTAGGAGTAGAGCATCAGGCCCGAGCAGTCGAAGCCGCTGGGCGTGGTGCCGCCCCACACGTAGGGCACGCCGCGCTGGGCGACCGCGACGTTCATCGCGGTACCGGCCGCACCGGCGGGGCCGACGAACACGCCGTTGTCGCCGTTGCTGTTCAGCCCGTTCCTGGCCGCACCGGACAGCTGGTTGTAGGCGGCCTGGGACTTCGCGACGGCCGCGTCGGCGTCCTTCTTCTTCTGTTCCAGGTCAGCCACGATCTTGGCGGCCGCGTCGGCGGCGTCGCTGGCGCGCTTCTGCGCGTCGGCAGCCTTGTTCTTGGCCTCGGTGGCCTTGTTGACCGCGGCGTCGTAGGTGCCGAGGATGTCGGCGTTGCGCGAGGCGATCATCTGCAACACGGTGGACTGGTCCAGGAAGTCCTGCGCGGACTGGCCGGACAGCAGGGCCGACAGCTGGGTGAACTGCGCGCCGTCGTAGGTCGCGGCTGCGAGCTTGTCCACCTCGCCCCGGAACTGGCCCTCCTGCTTCTGGGCCGCATCGAGGTCCTTGCCGTACTTCTCGATGTCGTGCGTGGCCGTGTCCTTGGCGTCCTGCTTGGCCTTCAGGTCGTCCTTGGCGGCCAGGTACGCCTGCTGGGCCTTCTCGGCCGCGGCACTGGCGTCGTTGAGCTGCTTGAGCGCGTCCTGCTGGTTGGCGGGCGGGTCTGCGACCGCGGAACCGGGGTTCATGCTGACCACGGCGGCCACGGCGGTCATCGCCAGTGCACCGCGCATCGCGTACTTGAGTCGGTCCGACGCCACTGCGGTGGTGTCTCCTCACATCGTTCGCCCGCACCGGTTCCCCCGATGAACCGAGATGGCGGTGACTGCGTGTCACCGGCCACCACGACCGGCTGGTCCCCACGAAGTCTCGGGTAGGTTACGAAAAGTGAGGCCGCTCGTCCACTAGCGGCTGTCAGCAAACAGGACGAACGGTCCACTAACTCGTTCGGAGTAGGGGTCGGATACCTGTGGTGGTGAACACACCCAGGCCGTTCACCTGGTCATGCGAACCGCTCACCGCGAAACCCCGTATGCGCAAGCCAGGGCACAGTTAACTGTTCACACGCGCACGAGGCGGGCCAACAGCACCGCGGAGGGCACCGGGTGTGCACCCCGCCTGCGCACCGAGTCGGCCACCGCGCGGTCGGAGGTGACCACAACCACAGGCCGCCCCTCCGGCTCGGCGGTCACCAGCGCGCGGATCACGTCGTCGGCGAGCACCCCGGGGTCGCT
This sequence comes from Kutzneria viridogrisea DSM 43870, assembly GCF_000525635.1. NCBI lineage: Bacteria > Bacillati > Actinomycetota > Actinomycetes > Pseudonocardiales > Pseudonocardiaceae > Kutzneria > Kutzneria viridogrisea. Next base: position 2,139,756 of record NZ_CP007155.1, on the reverse strand, counting down.
GAACAGCACCCGCACCCCGCGCGGGCTGGCCGAGGGCACCGCCACCACCCCGGCCCCGTCGAAGACCACCGTCACCTCGGCGCCGGTCCTGGCCGCCAGCACGGCCATCTGGTGCACCAGCCGGTCCCGCTGGTCGGCCAGCGGCAGCTCCGGGTAGCCCGTCTTGGTGACGTTGTAGCCATCCACCACCAGGTGCACCGCGGGCAACGCGAGCAGCCGGTCCAGGGCCGCCGGGTCCTCCACCCGCCCCACCGCGCCCTGTGCGGCGGTCGCCCCCCGCACCATGTCGGCCGGACGCGGACCCGTGCCCCCGCCCAGCGCGAGTTCCCTGCGCAGCCCCGTCACCGCCCCGTCCAGGGTTTCCACCAGCAGGGCGAGCCGCACCTCGTCGGCCTGCCGCGCCTCGCGCGCCGACTGCCTGGCCACCTCCGCCTCGGCCGCCGCCCGGCGGGCCTTCGCCCGCTCCAACTCCGCGCGCTCCCGCTCCCGGTCGCGCTCCGCGGCCAGCGCCTTGACCTCGGCCTGTGCCTGCGTGCGCGCCCGATCCGCCTCGGTCGTCGCCGCCTCGGCCCGGTCCTTGGCCTCGCGGAGTTTGACGCCCTGTTCGCGCAAGCGTTTGCGCAGCCGCTCCAGCTCGGTGTCCCGCTCCTGCGCGAGCCGTGCCTCCGCGCCCTGCGTGGCGTCCAGTTCGCCGCGCAGCCGCTCCAGCTCCGACTCCAGCCGTTCCGCCCTGGTCACCGCGTTGTCCCGCTCCAGGCGCAGCTGTGCCTCGCCCGCCCGGCGCGCGACCAGTTCCAGGTAGTGCACCGCCACCGGGTCGCCCAGCAGCACCGCGGCCGTCGCCGCCGCGACCGGATCCGGGGCCGTCAGGTCCAGCACGCTGGGCCGGTGCTCCCGGCACCACTCCAGCACCGCCGTGCGGAACGCCGCGGAGTCGCGCAGACCCGCCAGCAGCGCGCCGCCCCCCAGCCGTGCCCGCTTGGCCGGGGCGAACCTCGCCACCGCCTTGACCTGCTGCGGGACGTCGACCCGCGCGAGCGCGCCCACCGCCTCGGCGCCGATCTCCGCAAGCCGCGAGCGCACGGCGTCGGGCAGCGCGGACCAGTCCACTGTGGACGGCTCCTCCGCACCGTCCACGGCGGACAGCTCAGGCTCCTGACCCGGCTCATCGGGCTCGGCTGACGGCGACACCCCACAAGGCTAGTGGTCACGCCTCGCCCCCACACCCCGCGAGTCCCGTCCTGGCGCACGCGAGTCCCGCTGAGCCGCACACGAGTCCCGCCCAGGGGCGCACGAGTCCCGGTGAGCAGCACGCGAGTCCCGGCCGGGGGTGCACGAGTCCCACCCACCGACGCACGAGGCCACCCGACTCGCCCACCCCGCCCCCGCGTCTTCGCGCCGGTCTCTGGACCGCCGGCCCGAGATGATCACATCTGTCCAGTGATCATCTCGGGACAGGGAAGAGACCGGACCTCAGCGAAGACGCCGCGCCCCGGAGGGGCGCCAAGAACACAGCGGGCCCGCGTCTTCGCGCCGGTCTCTGGACCGCGGGCTCAGGTCGACCGCATCTGTCCAGCGGTCGACCTGAGACAAGGGAAGAGACCGGACCTCAGCGAAGACGCCGCGATCCGGAGGATCGCAGAGAGCGCAGCGGGCCCAGCATCCGACCAGGCCCGCTCGGGGCGCCCGCGTCAGTCCAGCGGGCGCCCCGAGCACCCCCGCCAAGCGACCGCCGCACACCGGAAACTGTCAGACCCACCCACTAGCGTCCCCACCGATGACCACGACTGCCACCGACGACTCCCAGCTCTCGTTCGACGAGCTGGGCACACCGCTGCGCGAGACCACGTTCGTCGTGGTCGACCTGGAGACCACCGGGGGCAGGCACGGCGAGGACGCGATCACCGAGATCGGCGCGGTGAAGGTGCGTGGCGGCGAGGTGCTGGGCGAGTTCGGCACCCTGGTGAACCCGGGGCGGCCCATCCCGCTGGAGATCGTGCGGCTGACCGGGATCACCGAGGCGATGGTCTATCCGGCTCCGCCGGTGGCCGAGGTGCTGCCCGCGTTCCTGGAGTTCGCGGCGGGTGCGGTGCTCGTGGCGCACAACGCGGGCTTCGACACGGGCTTCCTCAAGGCGGCCTGCACCCGGCACGGCTACGCGTGGCCGAAACCGCCGGTGCTGTGCACGGTGAAGCTGGCCAGGCGGGTGCTCACCAGGGACGAGGCGCCCAGCTGCAAGTTGTCCGCGCTGGCGGCGATGTTCAGCGCGTCCACGACCCCGAACCACCGCGCGCTGGACGACGCACGGGCCACTGTGGACGTGCTGCACGCCCTGCTGGAACGGCTCGGGCCGCTGGGTGTGCACTCGCTGGAGGAGCTGTTCGACTACTTACCCGAGGTGACGCCCGCACAGCGCCGCAAGCGCACGCTGGCCGCGGGCCTGCCGAGCGCCTCCGGTGTCTACATGTTCCGGGGACCGTCGGAGGAGGTCCTGTACGTCGGGACCGCGAGCGACCTGCGCAGGCGGGTGCGGCAGTACTTCACCGGCAGCGAGAGCAGGGGCCGCATCCGGGAGATGGTCGCACTGGCGACGCGGGTGGACACAGTGGTCTGTGCGCACTCGCTGGAGGCCGAGGTGCGTGAGTTGCGACTGCTGGCGGCGCACCGTCCCCAGTACAACCGGCGGTCGAAGAACCCGCAGGCGGGCTGGTGGGTGGTGCTCACCGAGGAGGCGTTCCCCCGGTTGTCGGTGGTGCGCCGGGCCAGGGACGGCGCGCTCGGCCCCTTCCGCACCCGCGGTGCCGCCGACTCGGCGGCCGCCGCGATCAGTGACGCCACCGGGCTGCGGACCTGCACCCAGCGGATCCCCGCCAAGGGGGCTCGGGGCACGCCCTGCGCGCTGGCCGAGTTGGGCCGCTGCGGCGCACCGTGCGCGGGCCGACAGGACGTGGCGTCCTACGCCCTGGGCGCACAGGTCGTGCAGGACCTGGCCTCGGGGCAGAGCACCGCCCCGTTCGAACGGCTGGCCGCCCAGCTGGCGGAGTTGGCCGCCACGGAGCGGTTCGAGGAGGCTGCGCTGCGCCGTGACCGGCTCGCCAACCTGGTGCGCGCCGTGGACCGCGGCCAGCGCATGGCGGCGTTGGCGGCGCTGCCGGAGGTCGTCGCCGCCCGTCCGGACGAGCACGGCGGCTGGGAGTTCGCCGTGGTGCGGCACGGCAGGTTGGCCTCAGCCGGAGTGGCCAGGCGGGGTACACCGCCCATGCCGGTGGTGGCGGCACTGGTCGCGGCCGCGGAGACCGTGCTGCCCGGTGAGGGCCCGCTGCGTGGTGCGCCCGCGGAGGAGACCGGGGTGGTGCTGCGCTGGCTAGCCAGGCAGGGCACCCGGCTGGTGCACTGCGACCAGCCCTGGTCGGTGCCTGTGCGGTCAGCGGCTGCCTGGCTGGACTGGGTGGACCGCGCCGTCGCGGGGAGAGGGGGCTACCAGGGCGCCAACTGATCGGCTGAGTTCCACCCCGCCACCGCGCGGGCCGAAACCGAGGCTCTCGTAAAGGCCCCGGCCGTCTTCGGTGGCGTGTAGGTCGAGCGCGGGCACCTCGCGGGCGTCCAGTTCGGCGAGCAACGCCACCATGACCGCACGCGCCATGCCGTGCCGCCGCCACTGCGGGTCTGTGCAGACGTTGCTGATGTGCGCCGACACCCCGGTCGGGTTGCCGGGCCCGGGCACGCCCCGGCGCAGCTGTGCGAGCGCGGCACAGGCCAAGCCCTGACCCTCGGGCACGTCGATCACCAGGCACACGAAGTCCGCGCCGCCCAGTTTGCGGGCGAAGTGGTCCACGCAGGGCTGACGCCACGAGGTGTCGGCCAGGTCCACACCCATCGCGGCGAACATGTGCTCACGCAGCCGCACCAACTCGTCGGCATCATCCGCGACCGCCGGTCGCACCGCCCAACTCATGGGCCCACCGTATGACCCCACCACCCCGCGAGTCCCGCGCACAGGAGCATGAGTCCCGCCCAGCCGCCGCCGAGTCCCGCAGTGGTCTCGGGTGGATCAGCACCCAGGCACGACGGAGAGCGGGATTCGCCCCCTGGAGGGCGGGACTCGGGCGCCCCAGAACGGGACTCGCCACCCAGACGACGGGACTCGCGCGCTGCGGGGCGGGACTCGGGGTGGGTGGGGTGGCGCCTAGGATCGGAGGCCCACCAGCTGAGGAGGTCCCGTCGTGATCACGGCGATCGTGTTGATCAAGGCTACCGCGGAGACGATCCCCGACGCGGCGCAGGCGATCGCCGACGTCGAGGGCGTGCAGGAGGTCTACTCCTGCGCGGGCGACGTCGATCTGATCGCGCTGGTGAAGGTCGCCCAGCACGAGGACCTGGCAGCGCTGGTCCCCGGCGAGATCAGCAAGGTGCCCGGCGTGCTGTCCACCGACACGCACATCGCCTTCCGCTCCTACTCGCGGCGGGACACCGAGGACACCTTCTCGGCGGGCCTGGACGGCGCCTGAGACCGCACAACGAGTGAGGCCCCCAGCCGCAGTGGCTGGGGGCCTCACTCGTAGCAGGAGCGTCAGTCCTTGGGGGCCTGAGCCTTGCCAGCCAGCTGCTTGGGCTGGTCCGCGGACTCCTCGTCGCTGTGCTGCGCGGCACGGGCCTTGGCCAGAGCAGCGGTCTCCTCGGCCGGGTCGGGGCTGAGGAAGCCACCCGCCACCGGCTCGCCCGCGGCACCGAGCTTGTTCATCTTCTTGGGCACGGGAGCGCCCTGGTAGGCCAGCTCCACCGGGTGGCCGTGGTCGTCCACCGGGCCCAGCGGCTGGTGCAGCTCGATGAACTCACCGTGCGGCAGCCGCTTGATGATGCCGGTCTCCACGCCGTGCTCGAGCACCTCGCGGTCACCGCGCTGCAGGCCGATGCAGATCCGGTAGGTCACCCAGTACGCCAGCGGCGGCAGGACCAGCAGGCCGATGCGGCCGATCCAGGTCGTCGCGTTCAACGAGATGTTGAACTTGTCGGCGATGATGTCGTTACCGCCGGCCAGCAGCGTGACCATGAAGAACGTGATGGCCATCATGCCCAGGCTGGTGCGGACGGGCACGTCGCGCGGGCGCTGCAACAGGTTGTGGTGCGCCGTGTCCCCGGTGAGCTTGCGCTCGATCCACGGGTAGGCCGCGGCCAGACCGGTCAGCAGCGGGAGGCCCGCGATGAACGGCCAGAACGGCGCCGGGATCGTGTAGTCCCCGAGCGGGCCCAGGTGCAGGTAGGTCTCCCAGGCGGGCCACAGTCGGACCAGGCCGTCGGTCCAGCCCATGTACCAGTCGGGCTGCGAACCGGAGGAGATCTGCGCCGGGTTGTACGGGCCGAAGTTCCAGATCGGGTTGATCTGGAACAGGCCGCTCATGGCCGCCAGCACGCCGACCACGATGGCGAAGAAGCCGCCACCCTTGGCCGCGAACACCGGCATAATGCGCACGCCGACGACGTTGGTCTCCTTGCGGCGCACGCCGGGGAACTGCGTGTGCTTCTGGTACCAGACCAGCCCCAGGTGCACGGCGATCAGCGCGAGGATGATGGCCGGCAGCAGCAGGATGTGCAGCGTGTACATCCTGGGCACGATGACCGTGCCGGGGAACTCCGAACCGAACAGCAGGTACGCGGCCCAGGTGCCGATCACCGGGATCGACTCGATCAGGCCGAACATGACGCGCAGACCGGTACCGGACAGCAGGTCGTCGGGCAGGCCGTAGCCGAAGAAGCCCTCCATCGCGCCGAGCATGAACAGCACGACGCCGATGACCCAGTTGACCTCGCGCGGGCGGCGGAACGCACCGGTGAAGAAGATCCGGAGCATGTGCGCCACGATCGCCGACATGAACAGCAGCGCCGCCCAGTGGTGGATCTGCCGCACGAACAGACCGCCGCGGACCTCGAAGGACAGGTCCAGCGCGGACTGGAAGGCCCGCGACATGTTCACGCCGCGCAGGTTGGTGAAGGGACCGTTGTAGGTCACTTCCTGCATCGACGGGTCGAAGAACAGCGCCAGGTAGGTGCCGGACAGCAGCAGCACGATGAAGCTGTACAGCGCGATCTCACCGAGCAGGAAGGACCAGTGCGTCGGGAAGACCTTGTTCAGCTGGCGCCGCATGCCCTTGGCGAGGTGGTACCGGTCGTCGGCCCACTTCGCGGCGCCACCGGCGATCCGGGTCGCCGCGTTCACCGGCTTGGTCGGAGAGGTGCCGCTCATGAGTTGCGCTCCCAGAAGGCGGGGCCGATCGGCTCGTTGAAGTCGGCCCTTGCCACGAAGTATCCGCTCTCGTCAACCGTGATCGGAAGCTGCGGCAGTGCGCGGGCCGCCGGGCCGAACACCGGCTTGGCGTACTCGAACACGTCGAACTGCGACTGGTGGCACGGGCAGAGCAGGCGCCCGGTCTGCTGCTCGTACAGCGAGGTCGGGCAGCCGAGGTGGGTGCAGATCTTGGAGTAGGCGTAGTAGTCGCCGTAGTTGTAGTCCTCCTGGCCCGCGCGCTTGGTCACGGCCTGGTCCGGGCGCAGCCGGATGAGCATGACCGGGTTGTCGGCGCGGTGCAGGGCGGCGGAGAGCTTCTCCTCGTCGTGCCGCTCCGACTCGCGGAACGGGAACACGGTCTCGAAGCCGCCCGCGTCCAGGTCCTCGGGGCGGATCAGCACGACGGCCTTCGGGTCACCGGTGTTGCGGCGCAGGTAGACCTTCTCGCCGTTCTGCGGCTTCCACCCGGTGTGCAGCAGCGAGTCCGGGGACTCCTTGTCCGCCCACGGGTTCTTCAGCATGCCGCCCAGGGGCAGCGCGACCAGGCCGAGACCCATCACGCCCGCGCCGAGACCGGCCGAACGCTTGACCAGGTTGCGGCGGGTGATGCCGCTGCGCACACCGGCGTCGGCCAGCTCGGCCAGCACCGTCTCCTGGTCGACCTTGTCGGAGCCGCCGTCGTGGCGGTCCTGCACGGCCAGCTCGTGCGGGATGAACTTCTTGGTGTAGGTCAGCGCGCCGACACCCAGCGCCAGCACGGTCAGGCCCAGGAACAGGCCCACCAGCGGGGTGTAGAGGCTGTAGAGCAGGTGCCCCTCGGCGTTGGGCGACTCGTACTCCCAGGGCCAGAACAGGAACACGCCGAGGAAGGCCAGCCCGAACAGGGCGGCAAGCAGGAACCAGATGGCCACGCCGCGCTCGGCGCGCTTCTCGGCCTTGGTGCCCTTGACCGGCCACGGGTCCTCGTAGTGCACCAGCTCGACCCCGTCGAGCTTGGTGCCCAGCCGGACCAGCTGGTCACGGTCCATCTCCGCGAGCTCTGCCTCGGTGGGCAGCTTGTCCTCCTGCTCGCCACTCATGCCTTGGCTCCGATCCACAGGGTCACGCCGACCAGCGCGGCGATGCCCACGATCCACCCGATCAGGCCCTCGGAGATCGGGCCGAGCCCGCCGAGGGCGTTGCCGCCGGGGTTGTTGTTGCCGTCACTGACGGACTTGATGTACGCGATGATGTCCTTCTTCTCCGCCGGGGTGAGCTGGCGGTCGCCGAACACCGGCATGTTCTCCGGGCCGGTCAGCATCGCGGTGTAGATCTGGTCCTCGGTGACGCCCTCGAGCTCGGGCGCGAACTTGCCCGAGGAGAGCGCGCCGCCGCGGCCGGTGAAGCTGTGGCAGTTCGCGCAGTTGAGGCGGAACAGCTCGCCACCGCGTGCCGGGTCGTCACCGCGCAGCGCCTCACCGGTCTCGGTGGGCTTCTCCTTGCCGCCGCCGTGCGCCTGGATGTACGCGTCGATCGCGTCGATCTCCTCAGGCGTGAACTTGGCGGGCTTGCGGTTGGCCTCGGCGGTCTGCGCGGCCAGCGGCATGCGGCCGGTGGACAGCTGGAAGTAGGAGGCCGCGGAACCGACGCCGACCAGGCTGGGGCCGCGGTCCTTCACGCCCTCCAGGTTCTGGCCGTGACAGGTCACACAGGTGTTGTTGTAGAGCTGCTCGCCCTTCTGGAGGAGGGCGGAGGTGTCGGAGGCCTGCGCGGTCTGCGGCTCCGGCACGAACCCGGCGTACAGGGCCCCGGCGCCCAGCAGGGCGACGCCCAGGGCGAGCACACCGGAGATCCGCCGCTTGAGCTTCGACCGCGAGCGGGCGCGGCGGCCAGCCTTGGTCGTGCCCCCTGGCGAGGCGCTTGGCGTGGTGGTCATTGTTGCGGCAACCCTTGCTAGTCAGTTCGGGGCTGAACGCCCTACGTCAGGGGATCAGGTAGATGACGGCGAACAAGCCGATCCACACGATGTCGACGAAGTGCCAGTAATAGGACACGACAATCGCGGAGGTCGCCTGGGCAGGCGTGAACTTGCTCAGCTTGGTCCTGATGAGCAGGTAGACGAATGCGATCAGACCGCCGATGACGTGCAAGCCGTGGAAACCGGTTGTGAGGAAGAACACCGTGCCGAACGCGGAGCCCGCGATCGTGGTGCCCTCCTCGGCCAGGTTCCGGTACTCGTTGGCCTGGCCGAGCACGAAGATCGCACCCATCACCAGGGTCAGCAGGTACCAGCGGCGCAGGCCGAACACGTCGCCCTTCTCCGCCGCGAAAACACCCCACTGACAGGTGAAGGAGGAGGCCACGAGGATGACCGTGAACGGCAGCGCGTACGCCTTGTCCAGGTGCGTGGGCTCCGGCGGCCACACACCGACGTTCTGGGCCTTCACGGTGAAGAACATCGCGAACAGACCTGCGAAGAACATCAGCTCGCTGGACAGCCACACGATGGTGCCCACGCTGACCATGTTGGGGCGGTTCAGCGAGTGGACTCGCTGACCGATGGGGGGCGCTGCCGTTGTCACGTCTCGCATTATTGCTTGCGGGAGATCGGCCCGCCCGGTCGGGTGGGTCGGTGCGCGGAGATCACGCAGAGATCACGGAGGGCACGGGTGCTCAACCGACTCCGGGCGCTGTGGCGTCGACCCCGGGAAATGCCGCTGGACGTGCGGGATCCCGATCTGGTGGTGGTCGCCGAGGCGTTCGACCTGGCAGAGGCCGATTCAGCGGTGCTGGCCCGTTCGGAGCAGTGGCGCGCCGAGGAGCAGGCCGTGCTCAGGCACCACCTGGTGCTGCCCGCGCGCGAGGTGGACCGGGCGCGGGAGGTACTCGCGCAGGACGGCTGGACGCTGGTGGAGTCCGGGCAGGGCGAGCCGGTGCCGCTGCACGCACTGCGCGCGCAGCGGTTGGACGTGCTCAGCTGCGCCCAGGAGCGGTCCCGGATGGCTGGGCTGGCACAACGGCTGGGCGGGGACTGGCTGGGGTGGGACGCACTGCAGACCTGAAGGTGTGACACAGCTAGCATCCACCTATGAGCGCGCAGACGTGGAAGATCCTGGTGTTCAGCCACCGGCCGGAGGTCCGCGAGGCGATCATCAACGCCGTGGGCCGGCGCCCGGCGCCCGACCTGGGCAGGGTCGACTACCTGGAGGCCGCGACCATCACCGAGGTGCTCTACCACGTCGACGCGGGCGCGGTGGACCTGGCGATCCTCGACGGTGAGGCGCAGCCGACCGGCGGCATGGGCGTGTCCCGGCAGCTGAAGAACGAGATCACCAACTGCCCGCCGGTGGTCGTCGCGGTGCGTCGCAAGGACGACCGCTGGCTGGCCACCTGGTCGCAGGCCGACGCGGTGATCGTGCACCCGCTGGACCCGCTGGCCAGCGCGGAGACCGTGGCCGAGGTGCTGCGCTCCGTGCGGTTGCCCGCCGTCCAGGGATGAGCGCGCCCACCTGGCCCGGGCTGCTGGGCAAGCTGCTCGGCGGTGAGGACCTGGCAGGCGAGGAGTCCAGCTGGGCCATGGACCAGGTGATGTCCGGGCTGGCCACGCCCGCGCAGATCGCCGGGTTCGCGATCGCGCTGCGGGCCAAGGGCGAGACGCCCGAGGAGGTCGGCGGCCTGGCCGCCGCGATGCTGTCGCACGCGCGGCGGGTCGAGGTGGACGGCCAGGCCATCGACATCGTCGGCACCGGCGGGGACCAGGCGGCCACGGTCAACATCTCCACGATGGCCGCGATCGTCACGGCCGCGGCCGGGGTGCCCGTGGTCAAGCACGGGGCGCGGGCCTCCTCCTCCAAGTCGGGTACCGGTGACGTGCTGGAGGCCCTCGGCGTGGCCATCGAGCTGTCCCCGGAGGCCGTCCGGCGCTGCGTCACCGAGCTGGGCATCGGCTTCTGCTTCGCGCCCGCCTACCACCCGGCGCTGCGCTACACCTCCGGTCCGCGCCGCGAGCTGGGTGTGCCGACCGCGTTCAACTTCCTCGGCCCGCTGACCAACCCCGCGCAGCCCAAGTACGGGCTGATCGGCTGCGCCAACCAGCGCATGGCCCCGGCGATGGCCGGGGTGTTCGCCCGGCGCGGGGCCGAGGTGCTGCTGGTGCGCGGTGATGATGGTCTCGATGAGATCACCACCACGACCACCACTGCGGTGTGGATCACCAGCGGTGGCGCCGTGCGCACGGACAGCATCGACCCGTCCCGGCTGGGCGTGTCCCCGGCGACGCCCGAGCAGCTGCGTGGCGGCGACCCCGAGGTCAACGCCGAGGTGGTCCGCGAACTGGTGGCCGGGCGGACCGGTCCGGTGCGCGACGCGGTGCTGCTCAACGCGGCCGGTGCCGTGGCGGTCTACCGGGGTCTGGGCGCGGACCTGCACGCCGACCTGGCCGCGGCGCTGGACGCCGTGGCCGATGCCGTGGACTCCGGCGCCGCGGCGGCCCTGCTGGAGCGCTGGATCACCCTCTCCAGCAAGCTGCACGAGGCCTGAGCCGCCACACGGGGTTTCCCCGCGTGTCGGACGTTGCGGTACCGCGTGTCGGCGCTTCCGGAGCGGTGTGTTCGCGCTTCCGGGACATGCTCTCGGCAGCTGGGAAACTGCCTCCGAGGCGCCGACACGCGGTACGCGAAGCGCCGACACGCGACGTTGGTGGCCACGCGTGTCGGCGGCTCCGGGTCAGGTGGCCAGCACGCCGTCGACACGGCCCTGGTGGCCGGCCAGCACCGCACCGGGGTCGGTGCCCAGCACGTCCTGGAGCAGGGTGGCGTAGACGTCACGGAAGTCGGTCGTGACGCGCAGATCACCGTTGTCCAGGTCGGTCAGGCTGGGCTGGTCCCCGTAGAAGCCGCCGCGCACGGTGTCGCCGACGAGGAAGACCGGGCCCGCCGTGCCGTGATCGGTTCCGTCGCTGGCGTTGGCGTGCACCCTGCGGCCGAACTCCGAGTACACCAGTGTGACGACCTGCTTGCCCCGGTCCGTGCGGCGCATCCTGGCGACGAAGCCCGACAGCGCGGAGTCCAGCTCGCCGAGCAACCGCTGCTGGGTGCCGCGTTCGTCGGCGTGGGTGTCGAAGCCGCCGAGCGACACGGAGTAGGCCCGGGTCGGCACACCGGCTTCGACCAGGCCCGCGACCACGTCCAACTGGGCGGCCAACTGCCCCTTGCCGCCGTCGTGGTCGTGTGCGGACCCACCGAGCTTGGCGGCAGTGGTGTGCAGGTCCGCCACCGAGCGGGCGGCCCGTGCCACCAGCGGGGACTCGCCCTGCTGGGGCTGGCCGAGCGCCTGGTAGGCGGCGCCGAGCGCACCTGTGGGCAGCTTGAGCCCGCTGACCGGCAGGCAGGCACCGGCCGCGCGCTGACCCGCCAGCAACGGGGGCAGCACCGGCTCGACCGACACGGCGCGCAGCGGGTCGTCCCCGGTGGCGTCCAGCCAGCGGCCGAGCCAGCCGGTCTGCGAGGCGGTCTGCGGGGAGGCGGTCTGCCAGATCGCCATGGACCGGAAGTGGCTGTGATCGGGCTTGGGGTAACCAACGCCACGCAGCACGGCCAGCCGCTTGTCGTCCCAGAGCTTCTTGAGGCCCTTCATGCCGGGGTTCAGGCCCAGGTCCTCGCCCAGGTCCAGCACCTCTTCCGGCTTGTACGCCAGGTCCGGCCGCGCGTCCTGGTACGCCTTGTCCGCCGCGGGCACCACGGTGTTCAGGCCGTCGTTGCCGCCGTAGAGCGTGACCACGACCAGCACCCCGGCGTCCGGGGACAGGGGGTTCTGCGCGGCGGCGGTCATCAGCTGCGACCAGTCCACCCGGCTCGCGCCCAGCGCCAGCACCCCGGCCCCGGCCACGCCGGTGGCCAGCAGGAAGCCGCGCCGACCGAGTTTGCGCGTCATGTGCTCACCACGTATTCCGGCGCGCAGGCCGCCACGGCGACCAGGGCAGCGCCCTTGAGCTTGGACAGGGCGGCCGAGGTGCGCTGGCTCCAGGCGTCCACGCCCAGCAGGCGGCGTGCGTCCTCGGCGTTGGCCACGTGCGCCAGGTCGGCGTGCTGGGTGATCAGCTGGGCCAGGTGCAGCCTGGCCAGGTCCGCCGAGGTGGTCAGCCAGGACTGACCGGCGGGCCAGCCGCCGACGCTGGGCGGCTCGAACGGGACCTGGCCCATGCCGCGCAGCTCGGCCAGCAGCTGCGTGCTCGGCAGCTTGCTCGGGACCACGTCGAGCGCCCGCATCAGGCCGACGGCCCACTCCACGGGCTGCTTGACCAGCGCGGTGCCCGGGTCCCTGAACGCCGGTTCGGCGACCAGCGCCCGCAGCAGGCCCGTCACGTCCCGGCCGGGCCCGTACCCGGCGACGAGCCGGTTCAGCGCGTCAGCCGGGACCGGGTCACTGCTGACGAGCCGGAACCACAGCCTGGACGCGATGAACCGGGGCGAATCCGCACGGCCCAGCAGCACGTCCACCAGCGAGTTGGCGTCCAGCGGCCCGGTGGTGCCCAGCACCGTCTTGGCCCCGCCGTCGTGCCGTTTGGCCACGAGGTTGGCCTTGACCGCCGCGCGGTCCACGGTCCAGCCGGTCAGCGCGCGGGCCGCCTCGCGCACGTCGTTCTCGGTGTAGTGCCCGATGCCCAGCGCGAACAGCTCCATGAACTCGCGGGCCAGGTTCTCGTTGGGCGAGCCCGAGCGGTTGTCCTGGCCGTCCAGCCACAGCAGCAGCGCCGGATCGGTCACCATGGACTTCGCCAGCGCGGTGAAGGAGCCGGCGCCGAGCTGCCGCTGCTGCTGGTTCTGCCGCAGCATCAGCCGAGGGCCCCGCACCTTCTGCTCGCCGGTGGCGAAGTGGCCGTGCCAGAACCAGGTGAGCCGTTCCGGCAGCGCGGCCTTGACCGTGACCATGCGGTCCAGCCACCACAGGCCCGCCTTCAGCTCCTGCTGCCGCAGCGCCTGTTGCGCCTGCTTGCGCTCGGCGGGGCTGGCCTGCTTGCCCGGTCTGCCGGGATCCGGTCCCAGGTCGGGCATTGTCACGGGGTCAGGGGTCGCTCCGAGCACGGTCTGCACCGCCGCGGTGAAGCCGCCGGCCGCCAGCTGGTCCAGCTCCGCTGGCCGCGGGCCGAAACCCAGCCGGTCCAGCAGTCGCCGCGTGGCGGCCCGTTCGTCGAGTAAGGGCACCAGCCAATGCTCGCCAACCCCGCCGCCGGACGCAGCGCCGTACGCCCTTCGCTCAGCAACCCTTCAGGAGCCCAAACGCCGTGAAGGTGGCTTTCGCTGCGTTCAACGCAGCGAAAGCCACCTTCACGGCACGAGGAGGGGTCAGTCGTGGTTGGGGCCGGTGTGGTACTCGAACACCAGGCCGCCGACCATGATCAGGATGATGATCACCGAGATGACCAGCATCCAGACCTGGAAGAAGGCCAGGGACAGGCCACCCATGGCGGCGGCCAGTGCCAGGCCGAAGGGCCAGTAGCTGCCCGGGCTGAAGAAGCCCAGCTCACCGGCGCCGTCGCTGATCTCGGCCTCCGGGTCGTCCTCGGGACGCTCGGTGATGCGGCGCGAGATGAACCGGAAGTAGGTGCCCACGATCAGGCACAGGCCGCCGGTCAGGGTCAGGCCGACGATGCCGACCGGCTCCTTGGCCCACAGGCCGTAGAAGATGGCCACCAGGAAGCAGAAACCGGCGACGATCTCGAAGAGGCGCGCTTCGATCTTCATGGACGGTGCCTCAGCTTCCCGTGCGAGCGGTGCGGTCGGTGTTGAACGGGTGCGTGGTGACCGCCACCGGGCTGCACAGCTCACCGCAGTTCATCGCGGACAGCGCCTCGGCGGCCGAGTACGGCTTGCCGGTCTTGGCGTTGATCTGCGTGCGCAGCTTCATGAACTTGTCGAACAGCTCCGGCGAGAGCGCGCGGACCTCGAAGTTCATCGCCGAGTGGTACACACCGCACAGCTCGGCGCAGCGGCCGACGAAGGCCCCCTGCTGGTCGATCGTGTTCTGGAAGGCCCAGTCCTGGTTGTTCTTCTCCGGCGAGGGGAACACGTCGCGCTTGAAGTTGAACTGCGGCACCCAGAACGAGTGGATCACGTCGGTGGAGCGCAGGTTGTACTGCACCCACTTCGTGGTCGGCAGCACGAGCAGCGGGATCTCCGAGCTGGAGCCCACGGTGCGCACCGGCTGACCGTCGGGGGTCTTGTAGCCGGGGTACTCGAACTGCCAGTTCCACTGGAAGGCCACCACGTTGACGTTCACGTCCGGCGTGTGGCTCTTGTCGGTGACCGAGTTCTCGGTCGTGGCGGTGAAGTAGAACAGCACGGCCACGATGACCACCGGGATGACCGTGTAGACGATCTCCAGCGGGTGGTTGTACTGCAACTGCTTGGGCAGTTCCTCGCCGCGCTTGCGGTGGAACACCACCGGCCACAGGATCAGCACCGCGGTGATCAGGCCGATCACCAGGGCGGCGATGACCGCGCCGGTCCACAGGTTGCGCATGTCGTCGGCCTGCGGGGTGACGCCCTGCGGCCAGCCGAACCTCAGAACCTCATCAGTGGAACAGCCGGTAGCCGCCACCGCGACCAGGCCCACCAGCCCGGCTACCTTGGCGATCCGGGCCGCCCGCGTGCCTTCCATCAGGCCCACAGCGCGATGCCTCCTTGGTGATAACCACTCTCGCGGCGCGGGAACGGACGCCGTGACGAGCTGTGACGGCACCCAGCCGTCAGTCATGCGGGAGCCTAACCCAGACCACCCACACCCACCCCTCGGGGGTGATCGCCAGGGGTGGCCCCGTTTGCCCTGGCTGTGGCCCCGCTCACTGTCCCGCCCCACCTGGGACAACCACCGGGCACCGTGAGCCGTCCTGCATGCGACGACCAAGCGAACCCGGTGCGGCGGTCACCGGCATACTGGGCGCCACACCAGGGGTTCGCTAGCTCACACAGGAGAGGTGCGTTTAGGCGTGTGCGGTCTGCTTGGACTGATCTGTCCCACCGAGAACGCCGCCCAGCAGGCGCGTTCTGCGGTCGCCGAGGCACTGCACTGCCAGCGGCACCGTGGCCCGGACGAGGCCGCGACCTGGCAGGGCGGCGAGGTGGTGTTCGGCTTCAACCGGTTGTCGATCATCGACCTGGAGCACTCCCACCAGCCGTTGCTGTGGGGCCCGCCGGGTGAGGAGGGCCGCTACGCGCTGGCCTTCAACGGTGAGATCTACAACTACATCGAGCTGCGCGCCGAGCTGATCGAGAAGTACGGCGCCCAGTTCAACACCGACGGTGACGGCGAGGTCATCGTGGTGGCGTTCCACTACATGGGCGCCGCCGCGGTCAGCCGCCTGCGCGGCATGTTCGCCTTCATGATCTGGGACAGCCAGCGCAAGGTGGTCTTCGGCGCGCGCGACCCGTTCGGCATCAAGCCGCTGTACTACGCGGTCGGCCAGGGCGGCCTGGCCATGTCCAGCGAGAAGAAGAGCGTGCTTGAGCTCGCGCCGACCCTGGGCGTGGAGCCGAAGCTGGACCGCAGGGCGCTACAGCACTACCTGATCCTGCAGTACGTGCCGGAGCCGGAGTCGCTGAACACGCACGTGCGCAGGCTGGAGTCGGGCACCTCGTTCACCTACTCCCCCGGCGGGGAGCTGGTCACCGAGCGCTACTTCGTCCCGCGGTTCCGCCCGCGCGCGATGCACGGCCCCGCCGACGCCACCAAGCTGCACGCCGACATCGCTGACGCCCTGCGCGACTCGGTGGCCAAGCACATGCGCGCCGACGTGACGGTCGGCTCGTTCCTGTCCGGTGGCATCGACTCCACGGCCATCGCGGCGCTGGCCAAGGAGCACAACCCGGACCTGATCGCCTTCACCACCGGCTTCGAGCGGGCCGGCTACTCCGAGGTGGACGTGGCCGCCGAGTCGGCCGCCGCGATCGGTGTGAAGCACGTGGTGCGCACGGTGACGGCGGCGGAGATGATGGAGTCGCTGCCGCTGATCGTCTGGTACCTGGACGACCCGGTGGCCGACCCGGCCCTGGTGCCGCTGTGGTTCATCGCCCGCGAGGCCCGCAAGCACGTCAAGGTGGTGCTCTCCGGTGAGGGCGCCGACGAGCTGTTCGGCGGGTACACGATCTACCGCGAGCCGCTGTCGCTGGCCGCCTTCGAGAAGGTGCCCGGCTCGCTGCGCGGGATCATGGGCAAGGTGTCCACCCGCATCCCCGAGGGGGTGCGCGGCAAGGACCTGCTGCGCCGCGGCGCGCTCACCCTGGAGCAGCGCTACTACGGCAACGCCCGGATCTTCCGCGACGACCAGCTGCGCCAGGTGCTGCGCACCTACAGCCCGGCCGTCACGCACGCCGACGCCACCGCCAAGCCGTACCGCGAGTCGGCGGGCTGGGACCCGGTGAGCCGGATGCAGCACGTGGACCTGTTCACCTGGCTGCGCGGGGACATCCTGGTCAAGGCGGACAAGGTCACCATGGCCAACTCGCTGGAGCTGCGGGTGCCGTTCCTGGACAACGAGGTGTTCCGGGTCGCCTCCCAGGTGCCGCTGGAGCAGAAGCTCACCAGGGAGACCACGAAGTACGGGCTGCGCCAGGCGCTGCGCGAGATCATCCCGGGGCACGTGCTCAACCGGCGCAAGCTGGGCTTCCCGGTGCCGATCCGGCACTGGCTGCGGGAGGACATGCACGGCTGGGCCGTGGACATCGTGCGCCAGTCGCAGACCGACCACCTGATCGACAAGCAGGCCGTGCTGGCGATCATCGAGGAGCACCGCGCCGGTGTGCTCGACCACAGCCGCCGGATCTGGGCCCTGCTGGTGTTCATGATCTGGCACGGCATCTTCACCGAGGGCCGGATCCGCCCGGAGATCCCCGAGCCGCAGTACCCGGTCAAGCTCTGAACACGCGGAAGGGCCCCTCCGATCGCGGAGGGGCCCTTCGCCGTCGGGTCAGGCGGGCAGGATCGCCGCGATCTCGGCGGTGGCCTCGGGGCCGAAGGTCTCACCGAAGCGGCTCAGCGCCGACTCCTTGGTGAAGCTCCACTCCTGGGCGCCCTCGGCCTCCAGCACGTGCACGGCCACCAGCGAACCCAGCTGCGCGGCCCGCTCCAGGCCCAGCCCGGCGTCGATCGCGGCGAGGAACCCGGCGCGGAAGCCGTCACCGACCCCGGTCGGGTCGGTCTTGGCCAGCTCGGGCACGGCGGGCACCTGGAGCGAGGCGACGTCCTTGCCGACGATCTCCACGCCCTTCTCGCCCAGCGTGGTGATGCGCATGCCGACCTTGTCCAGCACCTCGGCCTCGGTCCAGCCGGTCTTGCGCAGCAGCAGTTCCCACTCGTAGTCGTTGCTGAACAGGTACTTGGCGCCCACGATGAACTGCCGGACCTGCTCCCCGTCCATCCAGGCCAGCTGCTGGGACGGGTCCACGGCGAAGGTGTAGCCGCGCTGGCGGCACTCCTCGGCGTGCCGCTGCATGGCCGCCGGGTCGTCCGGGCTGATCAGCACCAGGTCCAGCCCGCCGACCCGCTCCGCGATGGGCGCGAGCTCGATCTGGCTGGCCTCGGCCATCGCGCCCGCGTAGAACGAGGCGATCTGGCACATCTCCTCGTCGGTGGTGCACACGAAGCGGGCGGTGTGCTTGAGCTCGCTGACGTGCACCGCGGAGCAGTCCACCCCGTGGCGCTCCAGCCAGGAGCGGTAGTCGTCGAAGTCCTTGCCCACGGCGCCGACCAGGATCGGGCGGTGGCCCAGCACGCCAAGGCCGAAGGCGATGTTGGCGCCGACCCCGCCACGGCGCATCACGAGGTCGTCGACGAGGAAGCTCAGCGAGACGCGGTCCAGCCGCTCGGCGACCAACTGCTCGGAGAACTTCCCGGGGAAGTGCATCAGGTGGTCGGTGGCGATACTGCCGGTGACAGCGACGGGCACGGGCAACTCCCCGGTTCGGTGGGTCGTGGGGCGGAACATGGTGCAGGGCCGATGGTGCCACCCGGTCGGGTGGTCATCGGCCCAGAAGGCCAGACTACCGATTGGTAACGGATTCCACTGTTGGACGCCTGGATTTACGGTCACGGGATGACCGCCCCCGAAGCCACCTCACTCGACGAGCTCATCAGCGACTGCGCGGACATCCCCAGTTCGCTGCACGCTCGTACCGTGCCGCTGCCCACTCCCCGGGACGCCGCCCCGTGGGAGGTGGACGAGGTCTGCACCGCCCAGGTCAGCGACCTGGACGACTACGGCCTGTAGTCCCCCACACATGCGAAGGGGCGGCACACCGACTGGTGTGCCGCCCCTCGTCGGCTTTCCCCGCCTCGCGCAACCGCGTCTTCGCGCCGGTCCCGCGTCTTCGCGCCGGTCTCTGGACCGCAGGCCCACGATGATCACATCTGTCCAGTGATCATCGTGGGACAAGGGAAGAGACCGGGTCAGAGCGAAGACGCCGCGCCCCGGAGGGGCGCAGAGAGCGAAGCGGGCACAGCCATCAGTACCGAACCCACGCCCGCTCGGGAGAGCCCGCATCAGTCCAGCGGGCGACCCGAGCACCCCGTCGGAGACCGGGACTCGCGTGCGTCAGAGCGGGACTCGCCCGCCCGTGGACGGGACTCACGCTCCCACGAGCGGGACTCGCGTGCCTGTGACCGGAACTCAGTGGAACGAGTCTCCACACGCGCAGGACCCGCCCGCGTTCGGGTTGTCGATCGTGAAGCCCTGCTTCTCGATGGTGTCGACGAAGTCGATCGTCGCGCCCTGCACGTACGGCGCGCTCATCCGGTCCACGGCGACCTCGATGCCGCCGAAGTCGCGCAGCAGGTCCCCGTCGAGCGAGCGCTCGTCGAAGAACAGCTGGTAGCGCAGACCGGCGCAGCCACCGGGCTGGACGGCGATGCGCAGGCGCATGTCGTCGCGGCCCTCCTGGTCCAGCAGCGCCTTGGCCTTGGCCGCGGCCGCGTCGGTGAGCGTGACGCCGTGGGTCTGCTCCTCGGTCTTGGTCGCCTCGGCGGCGGTCTCCTGGCTCATGACTCTCCTCGACGTCCTGCAAAGGGCATGTACACCTGTGGCAACACCGGTGCACGCGTGCGCATTCCCTCCCATGGTCGCACAACCTCGCGGCTCACCGGCGTGGCGTGCTGGACCACTGCCCCGCGACGTGCTCGGCGAGGCCGCGCAGGGTGCCCGCCGGGTCGTCCAGCGCGGCCCGCACGGAGCCGACGTGCTGGGCGACCGCGTAGGCCGCCTCGACGCCCACGGCCCCCATCTCGCGGCGGCCCACACTGACCTGACCTGCGAGGACGAGGCAGGGCACACCGCGCTCGGCGGCACCGGAGGCCACGGCGGTGACGAGCTTGCCCCGCAGTGACTGCCAGTCGAAGCTGCCCTCCCCGGTGACGGCCAGCTCGCAGTCGTCCAGCGCGGCGTCCAGCCCGGTGAGCTCGCGCACGAGCCCGGCGCCGGAGGTCAGCTCGGCGCCCAGCGCCAGCAGGCCCGCGCCGAGCCCACCGGCGGCACCGGCGCCCGGCAGGTTCCGCACGTCCCGGCCCGCGAGCTGGGCCAGTTCCCCGGCCCAGGCCGTCATGCGGGCTTCGAGTCGCCGCACCGCGTCCGGGTCGGCGCCCTTCTGCGGGCCGAACACGTGGGCGGCCCCGTGCGGCCCGAGCAGTGGGTTCTGCACGTCGGAGGCGGCGACCAGGCGCAGGCCGGGCCGTTGACGGCCCAGCGCGGCGATCATGCCCGCGCCCCCGTCGGTGCTGCCCGAGCCGCCCAGCCCGATGACGGCGGTGTGCACGCCCGCGGCCCGCACGGCGGCGAGCAGCTCGCCAACGCCCCGGGTGTCGGCGCGTTCCGGCTCGCGGCCACCGGTGAGGTGCAGGCCGCACGCCTGGGCCGACTCCACGTAACCGGTGCCCTCGTGTTCCAGCCAGGTGGCGGTGACCGGCTCGCCGAGCGGCCCGGTGACGACCAGCTCGTGCCGTTGGCCGCCCAGCGCGGTGTGCAGCACGTCCACGAACCCGGGGCCGCCGTCGGACAGCGGCCGGAGCAGGAGCTGGTCCGCGGGGGCCGCGGACCGCCAGCCCTCGGCCATGGCCTGGGCGGCCTCGCGGGCGGTCAGCGTGCCGCCGAAGCAGTCCGGAGCGAGCAGTACGCGCACGCTCGGGGAACCTACCGGCAGTGGCCGGGGACACCCTGTCCTACCCTGGACAGGTGAGGTTCTTGCGCCGCAACCAAGCCGACAGCACCACCACCGCCGAAGAAGGGGCGGTGGACATCGAGCCGTCGGCAGACGGGGCCAAGGGTCACACGCCGGGCAAGGGCAGGCCGACCCCCAAGCGCCGCGACGCCGAGGGCCGCAGGCGTGGCCCGGTTCCGCCGCCCCCGCGCACGTTCCGCGAGGCCAGGGCGCGCGGCACGCTGACCAAGGAGCAGCGCCGCCAGGAGGCCGCCGACCGCCGTCAGAAGATGATGGCCGGTGACGACCGCTACCTGATGCCCAAGGACCGGGGCCCGGCCAAGGCGCTGGCCCGCGACATCATCGACTCGCGGCGCAACCTGATGGGCCTGTTCCTGTTCATGGCCCTGGTGGTGCTGGCCACCTACCCGATCAACATCATCTGGCCGGAGCTGTACATCCAGTCCTACGTGATGCTGGCCTGCATCGCGTTCCTGCTGGCCATGGTGATCGAGGCGGTCATGCTGGGCCGGATCGTGGCCAGGAAGGTGCGGGAGAAGTACCCGGACGACCTGACCAGGACCACCTCCTTCATCTGGTACACGTTCACCCGCGCCAGCCAGGCCCGCAGGCTGCGGGTGCCCAAGCCGAGGGTGCGTGCCGGCGAGGCGGTCTGAACCACAATTCGTGAGCTGGGCTAACGAACTCGGACTAGGCTTCGGGCATGGAGTTCCGTCGTCTCGGCCGTAGCGGCCTCTCGGTCAGCGAGATCTCGTACGGCAACTGGATCACTCACGGCTCACAGGTCGAGGAAGACCGGGCCAAGGCTTGTGTGCACGCGGCGCTGGACGAGGGCATAACGACCTTCGACACCGCCGACGTGTACGCCAACACGGCGGCCGAGTCGGTGCTCGGCCGCGCCCTGGCCGGTCAGCGCCGGGAGAGCGTGGAGATCTTCACCAAGGTCTTCTGGCCCACCGGCCCGGGCGGTCCCAACGACAAGGGCCTGGGCCGCAAGCACATCATGGAGTCGGCCAACGCCTCGCTGCGCCGGCTGGGCACCGACTACGTGGACCTCTACCAGGCGCACCGCTTCGACCGGACCGTGCCGCTGGAGGAGACCTTCCTGGCCTTCTCCGACCTGGTCCGCCAGGGCAAGGTGCTCTACGTGGGCGTCTCGGAGTGGAACGCCGAGCAGATCGCCAGGGGCGCGGCCATCGCGCGTGAGCTGAACGTGCCGCTGATCTCCAACCAGCCCCAGTACTCGATGCTGTGGCGGGTCATCGAGTCCCAGGTGGTGCCCACCAGCGAGCGCGAGGGCATCAGCCAGATCGTCTGGTCCCCGATCGCCCAGGGCGTGCTGACCGGCAAGTACCTGCCCGGCCAGCCCGCGCCGGAGGGCTCGCGGGCCACCGACGAGAACGGCCGCAACTTCGTGTCCCGGTTCCTGCGCGACGACCTGCTGGAGAAGGTCCAGCAGCTCAAGCCGCTGGCCCAGGAGGCGGGGCTGAGCATGGCCCAGCTCGCGGTGGCCTGGGTGCTGCAGAACCCGAACGTGGCCTCGGCGATCATCGGCGCGACCCGCCCCGAGCAGGTCAGCGAGAACGTCAAGGCGGCCGGGGTGAAGCTGGAGCCCGAGCTGCTGGAGCGCATCGACAAGGTGCTCGAGGGCGTGGTGCAGGACGACCCGAGGCTGACCGTCAGCCCGTAGTCGCGAAGTCGGGAGGGCCGGTCCGCGCGGACCGGCCCTCCTCGTCATGCCGGGTCAGGCCAGTTCCTCCTTGCCGGACAACGCGGTCACGGCGCGTGCAGGCTCATCGGGCCGTAGATCACGTCCGCGCCCTCGAGCAGCGTGACCTGGTCGACGCCCGCGTCGGCCAGGTCCGAGAACTCGGCGCTGAGCCAGTCCTCGGCCTCCTGCCTGTCCTCGAACACCTCGTCGGGACCGGGCACCTCGTTGCCGTCGAGATCGCTGTACCGCCACCGGAACGCCATACCGGCAAAGGTAGCCTGACCACCTGTGCGATCAGTGCGGACACTCGTGCTCGGTGGCGCGCGGTCCGGCAAGTCCGCGCACGCCGAGGGACTCGTCTCGGCGGACGAGCAGGTCACCTACGTGGCCACCGGCAGGCGTGATCCCGGCGACGCCGCCTGGCAGGCCCGCATCGCGGCGCACGTCAGCCGCAGGCCCGCGCACTGGCGCACGGTGGAGGCAGGCGACCTGCCTCCCGTGCTGGCCGCGGCCACGGGAACGCTGCTGGTGGACGACATCGCGACCTGGCTGACCGGGGCCCTGGACGACACCGGGGCCTGGGACGGGGACCTGTCCGGGGCGCGGGCTCGCTGCGAGGAACTGGTCGCCGCCGTGCGGACCTGCCCGTCCAAGATCGTTCTGGTGTCCGCCGAGGTCGGGTTGGGCGTGGTGCCCGCGACCCCCTCTGGCAGGCTCTTCCGCGACGAGCTGGGCTCGCTCAACGCGAGGCTGGCCGAGGTGTGCGACGAGGTGCTGCTGCTCGTCGCCGGTGTCCCGCTGCGGCTTCGCTGAGAGGATTGCCTTGACCGAGATCGAGTTCCCCGCCGTCATGCCGCCGGACGCCGCTGCCCGGCGGGAAGCCGTGGCACGGCACGAGAAGCTCACCAAGCCAGCCGGTTCACTTGGCAGGCTGGAGGAGCTGGGCGTGTGGGTCGCGGCCTGCCAGAGCAGCTGCCCGCCCAAGCCGTTCGCGCGGCCCAGAGTCGTGGTGTTCGCGGGCGACCACGGCATCGCCAGGCACGGGGTCTCGGCCTACCCCAGCGAGGTCACCGGCCAGATGGTGGCCAACTTCCTCACCGGGGGCGCGGCGGTCAACGTGCTGGCCGGGGTCGCGGGCGCCACCGTGCGCGTGGTGGACCTGGCGGTGGACGCCGACACCCCGGAACGGGTCAGCGCGCACAAGGTGCGGCGTTCCAGCGGGTCCATCGACCGCGAGGACGCGCTCACCGAGGAACAGGTGCACGCCGCGCTGGTCGCGGGCAGGGCCATCGCCGACGAGGAGGTCGACGGCGGGGCCGACCTGCTGATCGCGGGCGACATGGGCATCGGCAACACCACCCCCGCCTCGGTGCTGATCGCCGCGCTGACCGGTGAGGAGCCGGTGGCCGTGGTGGGCAGGGGCACCGGCATCGACGACACCGCGTGGATGCGCAAGGCCGCCGCGATCCGCGACGCGCTGCGCAGGGCCCGCACCGTGATCAGTGACCCGGTCGCCCTGCTGCGCACCGCCGGTGGCGCCGACCTGGCCGCGATGGCCGGGTTCCTGGCGCAGGCCGCGATCCGCCGCACGCCGGTGCTGCTGGACGGGCTGGTCGTCGGCGCCGCCGCGCTGGTCGCCGAGGACCTCGCGCCCGGCGCCCGCGAGTGGTGGGTCGCCGGGCACCGCTCCGCCGAGCCCGCGCACGGCTTCGTGCTCAGCCACCTCGGGCTCACCCCGGTCGTCGAGTTCGGCATGCGCCTGGGCGAGGGCTCCGGCGCACTGGTCGCACTGCCCGTGCTGACCATGGCCACCAAGGTGCTCAGCGAGATGGCCACCTTCGAAGACGCCGGGGTGTCCACCGCCGAGGCCGAACTCACCTCCGGCCCCGTCGAGGAGTGATGCGCGGCCTGCGGCTGGCCCTGTCCTGGCTGACCGTGCTGCCGGTGCCCGCCCCCGAGGTGGACGGGCGCAGCGGGGCCCGGGCCATCAGCTGGGCGCCGGTGGTCGGACTGCTGCTCGGCGGGCTCGCTTCCGGGCTGTTGCTCGGGCTCGGCCTGCTCGGCGCCCCGCCACTGCTGGCCGGGCTGCTCGTGGTCGCCGCGCTGGCCCTGCTCACCCGGGGCATGCACCTGGACGGGCTGGCCGACACCGCCGACGGCCTCGGTTGCTACGGGCCGCCCGAACGCGCGCTGGCCGTCATGAAGGACGGTGGTGCGGGGCCCTTCGCCGTGGTCACGCTCATCCTCGTGCTCGGTGTGCAGGCCACCGGCATGTCCGCCGACCGCTGGGGCGCCCTGCTGCTCGCCGTCACCACCGGGCGGATCGCCTTCACCTGGTGCTGCCGCCGCGGGGTGCCCGCCGCCCGGCCGACCGGCCTCGGCGCGCTCGTCGCCGACACCCAGCCGCTGGCCGTACCCGTGTCCTGGACCCTGGCGGCTCTCGGTGGCGCCTGGTTAGCCGTACCCGGACACCCCTGGCTCGGCCCCGTCGCCGTGCTGCTCGCGACCGGCGTGCCGGTGCTGCTCGTCCACCACGTCCGGCGCCGCTTCGGCGGGGTCACCGGCGACGTGCTCGGCGCCGCCTGCGAACTCGGCACGACGGTGGTGCTGGTGGTGTGCTCGCTGGGTTAGCGCTACTTGTCAGACCCCCGGCCTAGCGTCGGGTGCATGACAGAGATCCGGCTGAGGCCGTGGGCAGCGCAGGACCTGCCGCTGCTGCGCGCGCAGAACACCGCGGAGATGACGGCTCACCTGGGCGGGCCGGAGGCGGAGAGCGCGCTGCTGGACCGACATCGCAGGTACCTGGACACGACCGAGCCGGGCCAGATGTACGTGGTGCTGCTCGACGAGGTGGCGGCGGGCGGGATCGGCTACTGGGAGAGGCAGTGGCGGGGCGAGCTGGTCTACGAGACCGGCTGGCATGTGCTGCCGGGGTTCCAGGGACGCGGCATCGCCTCGCGGGCGGCCGCGCAGGTGGCCCGGTTGGCGGCGGCCGAGGGCGTGCACCGGGAACTGCACGCGTTCCCGCCGGTGACCAACGGAGCCTCGATCGCCGTGTGCCGGAAGGCGGGGTTCAGCCTGCGCGGGGAGTGCGACTTCGAATACCCGAAGGGCACCTGGATCCGTTGCGAGGACTGGTGGTTGCCGCTGACGCGTGCCCCTCAGGGACCTGCGGGGCACGCGTCATGACGGCATCAGCCCAGCGGGACCATCCAGCCGTGCTTGTCGGCGACGACCCCGCGCTGCAGGCCGGTGAGGGTCTCCCGCAGCTTCATGGTCACCTCGCCCGCCTGGCCGCCGCCGATGGCGAACTCGCCCCCGGCGTGCTTGGCGCTGCCCACGGGGGTGATCACGGCGGCCGTGCCGCAGGCGAACACCTCGGTCAGCTCACCGGTCTCGGCCTTCTTCTCCCACTCCTCGGTGGAGATCTTGCGCTCCTCCACGGCGTAGCCGAGGTCGCTGGCCAGCCGCAACAGGGAGTCGCGGGTGATGCCGGGCAGCAGGGCGCCGGACAGCTCGGGCGTGACCACCTTGGCGCCCGCGCCGGAGCCGAGCACGAAGAACAGGTTCATCCCGCCCATCTCCTCGACCCAGTGCCGCTCCACGGCGTCCAGCCAGACGACCTGGTCACAGCCCTGCGCGGCGGCCTGGGCCTGGGCCTGCAGCGAGGCGGCGTAGTTGCCAGCGCACTTGGCGGCGCCGGTGCCACCGGGCGCGGCGCGCACGTACTCGGTGCACAGCCACACGCTCACCGGCTTGAGGCCACCGGAGAAGTAGGACCCGGCGGGCGAGGCGATCAGCGTGTACAGGTACTCCTTCGCGGGCCGCACCCCCAGCCCCTTCTCGGTGGAGATCATGAACGGCCGCAGGTAGAGCGACTCCTCCTGCTGGGTGGGCACCCACCGGCCGTCCACGGCCAGCAGTTCCCGCAGCGAGCCGAGGAACAGCTCGTCGGGCAGTTCGGGCATCGCGAGCCTGCGCGCGGAGGCGCGGAAGCGCTCAGCGTTGGCCTCGGGGCGGAACGAGGCGATGGAGCCGTCGGCGTGGCGGTAAGCCTTGAGCCCCTCGAAGATCGCCTGTCCGTAGTGCAGCACCATGGCCGCCGGATCGAGCTCCAGCGTCTGGTAAGGCCGCACGGTGGCGTCGTGCCAACCCTGCTCCGTGTTCCAGCTGACCGTCACCATGTGGTCGGTGAAGTGCTGTCCGAAGCCCGGCTTGGCCAGTACCTCGGCCACCCGCTCCGGGGTCGCCGGGTTGGGGTGCGGGGTACGGGTGAACAAGCTGCCTGGCGTCATGCGCTCAGGCTAACCCCTCACCGGCCAGCAGAAAATCGTCATCCCGAGGATCGGACGTCCAACCATCTCATCGAGCTACCACCCGGTGGCGGGCAGCGTCGGCGCAGGCCAGGACGGGTCGGGCCGGAAGTCGCACCAGGTGCCGTCGAAGGGGAACCGGGCCGCCTCGGCCAGCGCGATCAGCCGCTCCCCCTCCGCGCGCAGCTGCGCGAGGTGCTCGGCGGTCATCCGCCCGGCGTCCACCGAGGCGTCGGCCTCGTCCTCGTCCTTCCACTCCCACCGGCGGTCCGGCTCGACCCACACGTCCAGCGCGCCGTCCACCCGGTCCACAGTGGACTCACCGCGGCCCAGCGGGATCTCCAGGTTCACGTACCAGCCGAGGAACTCGCCCGCCGAGTCGAAGAACCACCAGGTGCTGGACCACTCGTTGTCGTCGACCACCCGCAGGGTGGAGGTGCGCCGCCAGGTGTCCGGGAAGCGCTTGCGGGGCGTGGTGAACCGGACCTCCAGCGGCAGGTCCCTGGGGTCGGTGCCGTCCTCCAGCCGGGTGCCGACGATCGGCGTGTCCCTGGGCAGCCAGCCGACCAGCCGCTGACCGTCGTCGGAGAGCACGCGCAGCGGGTGGACCTGGCCCAGCGAGCCGTCGAGCCGGCAGAACCGCAGCAGCGCGGTGTCCCCCTCGGTCCAGATCACCGGACGTGCGATTCGACGAAGGGCGGCTTCACGACCTCGCAGCGCAGCGAACGGCCGCGCACGTCGAGCACCAGCTCGGTCCCCGGGGGCACCGCGCCGTCCAGCAGGGCCAGCGCGATCCCGGTCCGCAGCGTGGGCGAGAACGTGCCGGAGGTGGTCTCGCCGATCCTGCCGCCGCCCGTGTCCAGCACCGCCATGCCCGCCCTGGGCACACCCCGGTCCAGTGCGCGCAGCCCGTGCAGGCGCCGCGCGGGCCCGTTCTCCTTCTCCGCGCGCAACGCCTCGTGCCCCCAGAACCCCGGCTTCTTCCAGCCCACGGCCCAGCCCGCACCGGCCTGCACCGGGCTGATCTCCAGCGAGAGGTCCTGGCCGTGCAGGGGGTAGCCCATCTCGGTGCGCAGCGTGTCCCGCGCGCCGAGCCCGCACGGCTTGCCGCCCAGCGGTTCGGCGGCGGCCAGCAGGGCGTGCCACAGCGCGGTCGTGTCGGCCCAGCGCGGCAACAGCTCGTAGCCGTGCTCCCCGGTGTAGCCGGTGCGGCACACGCGGACCGGGGTACCGGCGAAGCTCGCGTCGGCGAAGGCCATGTACTCCAGCTCGGTGGGCAGGCCGAGCGCGGCGAGGACCTCAGCCGAACGCGGGCCCTGCACGGCCAGCACCCCGTGCTCGCGGTGCTGGTCGGTGACGGTGATCCCGGCGGGTGCCTGGGCGGCGAGCAGCTCGCAGACCCGCGCGGTGTTGGCCGCGTTGGGCACCAGGAACACCTCCTCGGCGCCCACCAGGTAGGCGATCAGGTCGTCCACCACGCCGCCGGACTCGGTGCAGCACAAGGTGTACTGCGCCTTGCCGGGTGCGATGCGGCCCAGGTCGTTGGTCAGCGCGGAGTTGACGAACTCGGCGGCGCCCGGCCCGGCGACCAGGGCCTTGCCCAGGTGCGACACGTCGAAGACGCCGACGGACTCGCGCACCGTTGTGTGCTCGGCGACGACACCGCCCTCGGCGTACTGGATGGGCATCTGCCAGCCGCCGAACGGGGCGAACGTGGCCTTCAGCTCGGTGTGGGCGGCGTGCAGCGGGCTCAGCAGCAACGAGGTGTCCGTCACGCCACGCGACGGTACAGGCCCAGGGCGCCCGCACCGAGGAGAACCGCCAGCACGGTGACGCCGAGATAGGTGGGCGCCATGGTCATGCCCAGCAGCACCGACAGGCCGAGCCCGAAACAGGCGCTGCGCATCGGCCAGGTGCGGTCCTCCTTGAGCAGGATCCGGGCCGCGGCGTTGGTGAAGGCGTAGTAGGCGAGCATCGCGCAGGCGGCGAACCCGATCGCGTCGGGCGTGCCGACCAGCAGGACCAGCACGGCGACGAGGGCGCCGCAGACCCAGCCGGAGACCCGGGCCGAACGCAGCGGGCCGGGCAGGTCCCCGTCGGCGGCCACGGCCGACACGGTGCGGCGCAGGCTGGACAGGACGAGCAGCAGGGAGGTCACGGCAGCCACGGCGGCACCGGCCACCACCAGCGGCCCGAGCCAGGCCCCGTCGGCGGCGACCACGGCCTCGCGCAGTGGCACGCGGGACAGCGCGAGCCTGGTCGGCCCGAGCTGGCGCAGCAGGGCACCGCCGACGGTCAGGTAGCAGGCCAGCACGACCAGCAGCAGCACCGGGATCGCCACGTGCAACCTGCGCGCGGAGTGGCTTGGCTCGTCCAGGTCGGGCGCGGTGATCCGCTCGAAACCCAGGTAGGCGAACAGCATCGTGCCCGCGGCGGGCAACAGCCCCCGGGGGTCGTCGGCGTCAGGCGCGTTCACGACCTCGGGCGCGGGCACGGCGAAGCAGGTCGCCACGACCAGCGCCAGCACGACCAACACGACCAGGACCGCGATCCAGCTCAGCCGCGTGCTCAGCTTGACCCCGGTGACCTCCAGCGCGACGGCCACCGCCAGCACCCCGAGCGCGCCCAGCAGCGGCCGGTCCGGGGTCACGTAGGCGCCGAAGGTGCCCGCGACGGCAGCCGCGGCGGCGGCCCGGCCGGCGATCGAGGCGCTGCCCGCCATCCGTCCCGGCCAGCGTCCGAGCTGGCGCGCGGCGTACCGGTAACCGGCGCCCGACCCGGGGTAGGCGCGGGACTGGTCGGCGGTGGAGAAGGCGCTGCACAGGGCGAGCAGCCCGGCCACGACCACACCGACGAGCAGGTAGCCGCCCGCGGCGGCGGAGGCGGGGGCGAGCCCGGCGAACAGACCGGCCCCGAGCGTGCCGCACAGCCCGGTGACCACAATGCCGGGAACCGACAGGTCCGTTCGGACCATTCGCGTCACCCTCACCACATTGTCAGACACGGACTGTGCGGCACAGCCACCTGTCGCGTGACACCTGAGCAGAAGTAGTTAGCATCGGTCACCGTTCTCAATAACCGTCGAGGAGCTACCGTGACCGCGCCGAAGCTAGCACTGACAGAGAGTGACCTCGTTGGCCTGGCGGCCGACGCAGTGGTCATCGGCACCCTCCAGGGAACCGGTGGGGTCACCCTGGCTCCGGGAGCCGAGGCCGTCGCGGCGGCGTTCGACGGCGGCCTGCCCAAGCTGCTGGAGCTGCTGGGTGCCACCGGCAAGGCCGAGGAGGTCGTCCGGGTGCCCGCGGGCGACAAGCTGGCCACCGATCTGCTGATCGCGGTGGGCCTGGGCAAGCCGGAGGCAGAGGGCGAGGTCACCGCCGAGCAGGTGCGCCGCGCCGCGGGCGCCTCGGGCCGGGCCGTCGCCGGGCTGAAGAAGGTGGCCTCCGCGCTGTCCGCGCTGGACCTGGGTGCCGCCGTGGAGGGCACGGTGCTGGGCGCCTACACCTTCACCCAGTACAAGTCCGACGCGGGCAAGGCCCCGGTCGGCAAGGTGGAGTTCCTCGCCGCGGGCGGGGCCACCAAGGAGCACAAGGCCGCGCTCAAGGCGCACACCGCCATCGCCGAGGCCGTGGCCACCGCGCGCGACTTCGTCAACACCCCGCCGAACGACCTGTTCCCGGGCAGCTTCGCGGACCGGGCCGCCGAGCTGGGCAAGGCCGCGGGCCTGGAGGTCGAGGTCCTGGACGAGAAGGCCCTGCGCAAGGAGGGCTACGGCGGCGTGCTCGGCGTGGGCGGCGGCTCGGAGCGCCAGCCGCGCCTGGTCCGGCTGCGCTACGTGGGCCCGAAGGCGCGCAGGAAGGTCGCGCTGGTCGGCAAGGGCATCACCTTCGACACCGGCGGCATCTCGATCAAGCCGGCCGCGGGCATGGAGGAGATGAGCTCGGACATGGGCGGCGCGGCGGCGGTCATCGCCACCGTGGTGCTCGCGGCCAAGCTGAAGTACCCGCTGGAGGTCGTGGCCACCGTGCCGATGGCCGAGAACATGCCCTCCGGTGCGGCCTACCGCCCCGGTGACGTGCTGACCATGTTCGGCGGCAAGACGGTGGAGGTGCTCAACACCGACGCCGAGGGCAGGCTGATCCTGGCCGACGCGATCGTGCGGGCCTGCCAGGACGACCCGGACTACCTGATCGAGACCTCCACGCTGACCGGCGCCCAGGTCGTGGCGCTGGGCAAGCGGACCTCGGGCGTCATGGGCTCCGAGGAGTTCCGCGACCGGGTCGCCGAGCTCGGCAGCGCGGTGGGCGAGAACTCCTGGGCGATGCCGCTGCCCGAGGAGCTGCGGGCGGACCTGGACTCGCGGCTGGCGGACCTGGCCAACATCACCGGCCACCGCTTCGGCGGCATGCTCGCCGCCGGGGTGTTCCTGCGCGAGTTCGTGGCCGAGGGCGTGCAGTGGGCGCACATCGACGTCGCGGGCCCGGCGTTCAACTCCGGTGGGGCGCACGGCTACACCAGCAAGGGCGGGACCGGGGTCCCGGTGCGCACGATGGCCGCCGTGCTGGCCGACATCGCCGCGAACGACTGAGCTGACGACAGGACACCCCGTGGGACGCGGTCCGCCGCGTCCCACGGGGGAAGTCCTACTCGGCGATCCTGGTGCGGCCCGTCCAGCCGTAGAGCGGCACCGACCCCTCGCCCAGCTGCCGGTTCACACCGGTGTACCGGAAGTGTTCGTAGCCGTTTCCGCGGTGGAATTTCAACACGTGATCCAGGTTGTCGACGTGCTGCACCGCGTCGATTTCCTGAGAATCGACCGGCCCACCTGAGAGCAGTACCCTGATCGTTTCCACTGTGCTGACTCCTCGCGCTCAGGAAACGGTGTTCTCGCTGTGATCCGTTTCACTTGCACGATCGAGATTAAAGACGGGTGAACGGGGCCACAACCCCTAGAGGACCCCTGAAGCACCCCCTGCCCAGACTTGTATACAGCTGGCATACTGGCTGCATGCGATCACACGGATACCAGGTCGAAGTGGTCTGGACGGGCAACACCGGCAGCGGGACGGCCTCGCCACGCGGCTACGAACGGGCGCACGAGGTGCGCGTTCCCGGCAAGCCGGTGCTGCTCGGATCCTCGGACCCGGCCTTCCGGGGCGATCCCGGCAGGCACAACCCGGAGGACCTGCTGGTGGCCTCGCTGTCCCAGTGCCACATGCTGTGGTTCCTCGGGCTGGCCGCGGCCGAGGGCGTGGTCGTCACGGCCTACACCGACCGGGCGGTGGGCACGATGGTCGAGCAGGCCGACGGCAGCGGCCGGTTCACCGAGGTCGTGCTGCACCCCGAGGTGGTCTCGGACGCGAATGCGGAACAACTCGCACGGCTGCACGAAACCGCGCACAACAAGTGCTTCATCGCCAACTCGGTGAATTTCCCGGTCCGCCTCGGATAACCGGTATCCTCGGCCCCGTGCGGATGTTGCCGGAACCCGAGGTCGACGAGATCGAGCTGCCCGCGGTCCTGTTCGCGCTCAGCGACCCGTTCCGCCTGGCGATCGTGTCCGCGCTGCGCGACGGCGGGGAGCGGCCCTCGGGCGAACTGGCCGGGGACACGCCCAAGTCCACGCACAGCCACCACCTGCGCACCTTGCGCGAGGCCGGGGTCACCCGAACCCGCCAGGTCGGTACCCGGTGCATGATCTCGCTGCGCGCCGACGCACTCCACGCGCGCTTCCCCGGACTGCTCGACGCCGTGCTGACGGCCACCCCCGTCACCGCCTGACCCCAAACACACCGCGTGTCGGCGCTTCCCGGCCCGCGTGTCGGCGCTTCCGGGCGGCGTGTCCGCGCTTGACGGCATGTTTCCCAGATCACGGGATTTCGCACCGGAAATGCGAACACACCGCGTCGGAACGTCCGACACGCGATACCGGAAGCGCCGACACGCGGCGCCACACCGTGAGCCGGTCAGTCCTCGGTGCGGCGGCGCTCGGCCTTGAGCCGCGCGGTGTACTCGCGCATGCGCTTGGGGTAGCCGATCCGTGACACCTCGTAGACCGGGATGCCGAGCTTGCGGCCCAGACGGAACGCGCCCTCCACCCCGTCGATGCGGCGGCGGGTCCACTCCCCGTCGTGAGCGACCAACACCACAGTGGTCTCGGTCACCGTGGTCTTGGGCTCCACATACCCCTCGACCCCGCGCCGGGTCCCGGCCCAGGCCTCCAGGTGGGCGGTGTCCTGGGAACTCGACGTCCTGGTCGTGCCGGCACGCCCCGTCCTGCGGAAACGATCGAACAAGCCCACAGCGGCCTCCTCCAGCGCTCCTCCAGGGTAGATCCTGCCAGCAGCGACCTCGTCTGGGTGTGAAACCGGGCAGTTCCCTCCCCCGGTCGGGGCAAGCGCGGCCACGTGGTGACAAGATGGGTAAGAGATCGCGCGCGCACACGCGCGACACATGCAGACCCGAATTGCCACTGTTGCCAGTCGAGGAGAACCCGTGACCGACACCTCCGCCGACCTTGTGATCCTGGGCGGCGGCTCGGGCGGATACGCCTGTGCCTTCCGCGCCGCTGAGCTCGGCCTGTCCGTGATCCTGGTCGAGAAGGACAAGCTCGGGGGCACCTGCCTCCACCGCGGGTGCATCCCGACCAAGGCCCTGTTGCACGCCGCCGAGATCGCCGACGTCGCCCGCGAGGGTGACAAGTTCGGCGTGAAGAGCGCGCTGGAGGGCATCGACATCGCCGGCGTGAACTCCTACAAGGACACCATCGTCGCCGGGCTCTACAAGGGCGTGCAGGGTCTGTTCAAGGCCCACAAGGTCACCGTCGTGGAGGGCGCGGGCACCGTCGTCGGCCCGAACACCGTCGAGGTGAACGGCCAGCGCTACACCGGCAAGAACCTGGTGCTGGCCACCGGTTCCTACGCCAAGAGCCTGCCCGGCCTGGAGATCGGCGGCCGGATCATCACCAGCGACCAGGCGCTGAACCTGGACTACGTGCCGGAGAAGGTCGTCGTGCTGGGCGGCGGCGTGATCGGCGTGGAGTTCGCCAGCGTGTGGGCCTCCTTCGGCGCCGAGGTGACCATCGTCGAGGCCCTGCCCCGCCTGGTGCCCGCCGAGGACGAGTGGGCCTCCAAGCAGCTGGAGCGTGCCTTCCGCAAGCGCGGCATCAAGTTCAAGACCGGCGTGCGCTTCACCGGCGCGACGCAGACCGAGACCGGCGTGACCGTCAGCGTGGAGACCGGCGAGCAGTTCGAGGCCGACCTGCTGCTGGTGGCCGTCGGCCGCGGCCCGAACACCGCGGGCCACGGCTACGAGAACATCGGCCTTGCCATGGACCGCGGCTTCGTGCTGACCGACGAGCGGCTGC
This sequence comes from Kutzneria viridogrisea DSM 43870, assembly GCF_000525635.1. Taxonomy (NCBI): domain Bacteria; kingdom Bacillati; phylum Actinomycetota; class Actinomycetes; order Pseudonocardiales; family Pseudonocardiaceae; genus Kutzneria; species Kutzneria viridogrisea. The sequence goes on along the minus strand of NZ_CP007155.1, from coordinate 2,105,903 downwards.
GCACCAACGTGCCCGGCGTGTACGCCGTCGGCGACATCGTGCCCGGCCTCCAGCTGGCGCACCGCGGTTTCCAGCAGGGCATCTTCGTGGCCGAGGACATCGCGGGCCGCAACCCGAGGGTCATCGACGAGGCGGGCATCCCGCGCGTCACGTACTGCAACCCCGAGGTCGCCTCGGTCGGCCTGACCGAGGCCGCCGCCAAGGAGAAGTACGGCTCGGCCGAGACCTACGTGCTCAGCCTGGCCGCCAACGGCAAGTCGCAGATCCTGAAGACCTCCGGCGGGGTGAAGCTGGTCAAGTCCCCGGAGGGCTCCGTGGTCGGCGTGACCCTGGTCGGCGAGCGGGTCGGCGAGCTGATCGGCGAGGCCCAGTTGATCTACAACTGGGAGGCCACCGCCGAGGACGTCGCGCCGCTGATCCACGCACACCCCACCCAGAACGAAGCCCTCGGCGAGGCGTTCCTCGCCCTGGCCGGCAAGCCGCTGCACGTGCACGGCTGACACGTCGGCACAAGTCAGCCACGCGAGCAACGAGCACGAGGAGTCAGAAAACCCATGGCCTTCTCCGTCCAGATGCCGGCACTCGGCGAGAGTGTCACGGAGGGCACCGTCACCCGCTGGCTCAAGCAGGAGGGTGAGCAGGTCGAGGTCGACGAGCCCTTGCTGGAGGTCTCCACCGACAAGGTGGACACCGAGATCCCGTCCCCCGCGGCGGGCGTCCTGCAGAAGATCGTCGTCCAGGAGGACGAGACCGTCGAGGTCGGCGCCGAGCTGGCGCTGATCGGCGACGGTGCCGCCCCCGCCGCACCGGCCCCGGCCCCCGCACCGGCACCGCAGGCCGCCGCCCCGGCCCCGGCCCCGGTTCAGGCCCCGGCGCCCGCCGCCGCGCCCGCTCCGGCTCCGGCCCCGGCCGCGCCCTCCGGTCCCGCCGAGGGCACCGAGATCACCATGCCCGCGCTCGGTGAGAGCGTCACCGAGGGCACCGTCACCCGCTGGCTCAAGCAGGTCGGCGACAAGGTGGAGGTGGACGAGCCGCTGCTGGAGGTCTCCACCGACAAGGTGGACACCGAGATCCCCAGCCCCGCGGCGGGCGTTCTGCTGGAGATCACCGCGGGCGAGGATGAGACCGTCGAGGTCGGCGGCAAGCTGGCCGTGATCGGCTCCGGCGCCCCCGCCCAGGCCGCTGCTCCCGCACCTGCCCCGGCACCGGCTCCGGCCGCCGCCCCGGCACCTGCCCCCGCTCCGGCACCGGCCCCGCAGGCCGCTGCCCCGGCTCCCGCCCCGGCACCGGCTCCCGCCCCGCAGGCGGCTGCCCCGGCTCCGGCCGCCGAGGAGGAGTCGGCCAACGGCGCGCCGTACGTCACTCCGCTGGTGCGCAAGCTGGCCTCGGAGAACAAGATCGACCTGAACTCGGTGAAGGGCACCGGGGTCGGTGGCCGCATCCGCAAGCAGGACGTCATCGCCGCCGTGGAGGCCGCCAAGGCCCCCGCTCCGGCACCGGTCGCCGCTGCCGCCCCGGCTCCGGCCGCGGCCAGCTCGGCCCCGTCGGCCCCCGTGGCCCCGTCCGCCGAGGCCGCGGCGCTGCGCGGCACCACGCAGAAGATGACGCGCATCCGGCAGACCATCGCCAAGCGCATGGTGGAGTCGCTGCACGTCTCCGCGCAGCTCACCACCGTGGTCGAGGTGGACATCACCCGCATCGCGCGGCTGCGCGACCGGGCGAAGCGGGCCTTCGAGGCGCGGGAGGGCGTGAAGCTGTCCTTCCTGCCGTTCTTCGCCAAGGCGGCCGTCGAGGCGCTCAAGCAGCACCCGCAGCTCAACGCCTCCATCAGCGACGAGACGATGGAGGTCACCTACCACGGTGCCGAGCACCTGAGCATCGCGGTGGACTCGCCGCGCGGCCTGATGGTGCCGGTGATCCACAACGCCGGTGACCTGAACATCGCCGGGCTGGCCCGCAAGATCGCCGACCTGGCCGAGCGCACCCGCGGCAACAAGATCAAGCCCGACGAGCTGTCCGGCGGCACGTTCACGCTGACCAACACCGGCAGCCGGGGCGCGCTGTTCGACACGCCGATCCTGAACCAGCCGCAGGTCGGCATGCTCGGCACGGGTGCGGTCGTCAAGCGCCCGGTCGTGGTGGCCGACGAGGCGGGCGGCGACACCATCGCCATCCGCTCCATGGTGTTCCTGGCCCTGTCCTACGACCACCGCCTGGTGGACGGCGCGGACGCGGCCCGCTTCCTCACCACGGTCAAGCACCGCCTCGAGGAAGGCGCTTTCGAGGCCGACCTGGGCCTGTAAGCACATGCCATGAAAGTGCCGTATGAGACATCTGATGTCTCATACGGCACTTTCGCGTCACACCCTGTTGTGCGGGGCCCGGGGTGGTGCACCACGATCAGTACATGCGAGTGGTGATCGCGGGCTCCTCGGGCCTGATCGGTACGGCCCTGGTGCTGGCGCTGCGACAGGCCGGGCACGAGGTGGTCCGCCTGGTGCGCAGGCGGCCGAACGCCCCCGACGAGCGGTTCTGGGACCCGCCGGCCGGTGAGCTGGCCGAGGGCGCGCTGGACGGTGCGGACGCGGTGGTGAACCTGTGCGGCACGGGCATCGCCGACAAGCGGTGGAGCCAGGCCCGCAAGCAGGCCCTGCTCGACTCGCGTACCGAGCCGACCGAGGTGCTGGCCGCCGCCGTGCTGGAACACGGGGTTCCGGTGCTGGTCAGCGGTTCGGCCGTGGGCTACTACGGGGACTGCGGCGCGCGGGTCGTCGACGAGTCCTCCCCTTCGGGCAAGGGTTTCCTGGCCGAGCTGTGCCGCGAGTGGGAGGCCGCCGCCTCGCCCGCCGCGCAGAACCGCCTGGTGCTGCTGCGCACCGGGCTGGTGCTGTCCGAGTCCGGTGGGCTGCTGGGCAAGCTGCGCCCACTTTTCTCCTTGCTGCTGGGCGGCAAGCTCGGTGACGGCAGGCAGTACATGCCGTGGATCTCCCTGGACGACCACGTCGCCGCGATCCGCTTCGCCCTGGAGCACGAGCAGATCAGCGGGCCGCTCAACCTGACCGGGCCCACGCCGGTGAGCAACGCCGAGTTCACCCGCGAACTGGGCGCGGCGCTGGGCAGGCCCGCGCCGTGGGCCGTGCCCGGTTTCGCCATGCGCGCGGTGCTCGGTGAGCTGGCCGACGAGGCGCTGCTGTCCGGCCAGCGCGCGGTGCCCGCGGCCCTGCTGGCCCAGGGCTTCACCTTCCAGCACGAGACGCTGGCCACGGCCCTGGCGGAGGTTGTCGGAGCTCAGGCGTAGTGTCGACAGACGTGAGCCGAGCAGACACCTCCTGCCGCGCCTGGGCCGAACCGGTGCAGGTGCGCGACCTGGGCACCATCGACTACCTCGAGGCCTGGGAACTGCAGCGGGAACTGGCGCACGCGCGTGCCGAGGGCACCGGCCCGGACACGCTGCTGCTGCTGGAGCACCCGTCCACCTACACCGCCGGCAAGCGCACCGAGCCCGAGGACCGCCCGCAGGACGGCACCCCGGTGATCGACGTGGACCGCGGCGGCAAGATCACCTGGCACGGGCCCGGCCAGCTGGTGGGCTATCCCATCGTGCAGCTGTCCGACCCGGTGGACGTGGTCGACTACGTGCGGCGCATCGAGCAGGCGCTGATCCACGTGTGCGACCAGCTGGGACTGGCCACCGGCCGGGTGGACGGTCGCAGCGGGGTGTGGCTGGCCGCCACCGAGTCCCGGCCGGAGCGCAAGATCGCCGCGATCGGCATCCGCGTGCAGCGCGGGGTCACCATGCACGGCCTGGAGATCAACTGCAACGCCGACCTGGCCGCCTTCGACAAGATCGTGCCCTGCGGCATCCGCGACGCCGGGGTCACCTCGCTGTCGCTGGAGCTGGGCCGCGAGGTGACTGTGGCTGAGGTACAGCCGCTCGTGCGGGAGGCGGTGCTCGCCGCACTGGAGGGCAGCCTCCAGGTCAGCGAGCGCTTCATCCCGCGCGAGGGCGGCCCGCAGGCCGCCGGGGTCACCTTCGCCCTCCAGGGCTGATCAGACCGCCTGCGGCACCAGTTCCGACGTGGTCCAACCAGCACCGCGTGTCGGCGTCTCGTGGCGTGCGTGTCGGCGGGCGCCGACACGCCGCACCGGTGCGGGCGGGTCAGCGGTGGCGCCGCCGGGACCGGCCGGTGGACTCCTCGGCTGCCACGGCGGCCTCGGGTTTGCGCAGGCCCTCGATCACCCGGATGGTGGACCGGATCACGTCCTCACTGGTGCGGCGCGGGTCGGCCGCGCTGGCGATCATCGAGGCCCCCGCGGACAGCGCCCCGTAGAGCAGGCGGGCGGTGACCTCCAGCGGCAGCTCGTCGATCTCCCCGGTCTCGATCAGCGCCTGCACCGTGGAGCGGATCATGCCGAAGCTGAAGTGCTCCTCGGCCTCCCGCCAGCGGGCCCAGCCCATCACCACGGGGGCCTCGTGCACCACGATGCGCTGGAACGAGGGGTCCAGGCAGACCCGCACGTAGCCGCGTAGCCCGGCCATGGCCACCTCCCACGGGTGACCGGGACCGCTCACGATCTCGCCGAGCCGGCTCATCGCCTTGGTCTCCACGGCGTCGAAGGCGGCCTCGAACAGGGCCTGCTTACCGCTGAAGTGGTGGTAGAGGGCGCCCTTGGTCACCCGCGCCCGCTTGGCGACCTCGTCCAGGGACGTGCCCGCGTAGCCGCGCTTGGTGAACAGTTCCACGGCGCTGTCCACCAGGGCGTCCCTGGTGGATTCGGAGTACTCGAGTCGTCTGGACCGCACTGTCGCCACGCTCACAACTGTAACGACATACCGCCGGTACGTACCCATGGTATGTTGTGCGTGTTGGACCGTACCGAGGGTATGCCGAAGACTGAAGGTATGACCCCGGTCACGAGGGAGGAGGTAGCCATGAGCTGGAACGACTTCTACCGCCGGCGTGACGTGATCGACGCGACGCTGCGGCAGGCCCGTCGCAATCCTGACGGCGCCGTGGCCTTCGAGGAGATCCCGCACGCCGCCGAGGTGTTCACCGGCACCGAGGAACTGCTGGCGGCACTGCACTACAAGTGGACGCAGCTGCTGACCGGCCACATCGGCCTGGCCCTGTCGGCCGCCGAGCAGAGCCCGAACGCGGACCGGGTCGAGGCCGTCGCCTCGGCGTGGCGCCGCGCGGCGAACGAGAACCAGGCCCTGCGCCGGGTGCTCGAGGCCAACGCGGGGCCCGCACTGGACGCCGCGAACGCCCGTGAGCAGCGCATGCTCGCCCTGTCGGCCGGGCTGGCCGAACTGACCGAGCCCGCCGAGGAGATCGAGCGCATCGGCGCGGCGTTCCTGGCCCTGGTGCACAGCACCCCGGCCGCCCCGAGCAGGACCACCGGCAAGCGCGGACTGGCCCGGCTGCTGGGCTGAATCCCCGGACTGAGCTGGGACGCACGCTCCAACGAGGGGGCGTGTGACCCCGCACACCCGACCGGCCAGCGTAAGGTAATCGTGTGACTGTGGTGCCCGAGGGTCGGAAGCTGCTGCGGCTGGAGATCCGCAACAGTCAGACACCGATCGAGAAGAAGCCCTCCTGGATCAAGACCCGCGCCAAGATGGGCCCCGAGTTCCGGGAGCTCAAGGGCCTGGTCAAGCGCGAGGGCCTGCACACGGTGTGCGAAGAGGCCGGTTGTCCCAACATCTACGAGTGCTGGGAAGACCGCGAGGCCACCTTCCTCATCGGCGGCGACCAGTGCACCCGGCGCTGCGACTTCTGCCAGATCGACACCGGCAAGCCCGCGGAGTTCGACCGCGAGGAGCCCCGTCGGGTGGCCGAGTCGGTGCAGGCGATGGGCCTGCGCTACTCCACCGTCACCGGGGTGGCCCGCGACGACCTGCCCGACGGCGGCGCCTGGCTGTACGCCGAGACCGTGCGCCAGATCCACACGCTCAACCCGGGCACCGGCGTGGAGCTGCTGATCCCCGACTTCAACGCGGAGCCGGGCCAGCTCGCCGAGGTGTTCTCTTCGCGCCCCGAGGTGCTCGCGCACAACCTGGAGACGGTGCCGCGCATCTTCAAGCGCATCCGGCCCGCGTTCCGCTACGAGCGCTCGCTGAAGGTCATCACGATGGCCCGCGAGGCCGGGCTGGTCACCAAGTCCAACCTGATCCTGGGCATGGGCGAGACCCCCGAAGAGGTCACCGAGGCGCTACGCGACCTGCACGAGGCGGGCTGCGAGATCATCACGATCACCCAGTACCTGCGGCCCAGCCCGCGCCACCACCCGGTGGAGCGCTGGGTCAAGCCCGAGGAGTTCGTCGCGCACTCCAAGGACGCCGAGGAGATCGGCTTCTCCGGGGTGATGGCCGGTCCGCTGGTGCGCTCCTCGTACCGCGCTGGTCGGCTCTACGCCCAGGCCGTGCAGCGGCGTGGCGAGCAGCTGCCGGAGAACCTACGGCACCTGTTGCAGGCCGGTTCGGCGGCCCAGGAGGCCAGCTCCCTGCTCGCCCCGCGCTGACCCACTACGAGGACAGGAGCTGCGCCACCACCTGGCGCAGCTCCTTCGTCGTTGTCGGACCCGTTGAGCACCAGGCGATGTAGCCGTCCGGCCGGACCAGCACCGTCTTGTCCCCGTAGGGGATCTCGGTGAATCCCGGCCCAATCTTGTCCACTGTGGACACACCGCCGCCGAGCCACACGTGCGGCGCCCGGTGTCCGACCTGGACGGTCGGCACGTAGCCTTCGGTCGGGAGCCGAGGCTGCTCGCCGTACACCGCCCCCAGCAGCAACTCATCGTCAATGCGGTAGCCGCCACGGGCCCTGCTGTTCGCCAGCGAGATGTCGATCACCTGACGGGCGATCGGACGCCGCTCCGCTTCGTAGCCCTCCAGCAACGCGGGCTCCGCCCAGCCGGAGGTGACCGCGGCCAGCCGCCACGCCAGGTTCGCCACGTCCCCGATCCCGGTGTTCATGCCATGGCCGCCGGTCGGCGGGATCGTGTGCGCCGCGTCCCCCGCCAGCAGCACTCGCCCGCGCCGGTAGGCCGCCGCGAGCTGTGCGTCCATGCGCCAGGTCATCGTGTCGCGGATCGTCACCGGCAGGTCCGGGATGCCCGCCGCCCCGCGCACCAGTTCCACGAGGTCACCCGGCTCGGGACCCAACGGGTACTGGTAGATCCAGTGCCGGTCGTTGTCCACCGCGAGGAAGCCGCCCACCGCCGGTGGCGTCAGGAAGTACGAGGCGCTGGCCCGGTCGGCCACCACCTCGCCCAGCGGCGCCTCGAAGCGGACGCTCAGGTAGCGCCCCAACCCGGTCGGCCCCACCATCTCGATGCCCGCCGCCGCCCGCACCCCGCTGGCCGCTCCGTCACAGCCCACCAGCCAGTCCGCTTCGAGGCGCCGCCCATCGGTGAGCACTGCTCGCAAGCCAGTGCGGTGCTCACTGAACTCCGCGAGCCGTGCGCCGAACCAGCCCTCCGCATGGCGGCGCAGGATCGGTTCCAGTGCGTCCTGCGCGCAGACCAGCCCTGGCGACGGGGTGTTCCGCTGCTCCGTCGGTGTTGTGCCCGTTCGCGTGTAGTCCGGGTCCACCAGGCTCCGCCCCCGGTAGAAGTGCACGCTTGAGGCTGGTAGGCCCGCCGCACGGATCTCCGCTTCCAGGCCGCAGCGGCGGAACGTCTCCATCGAACTCGCCGCCACACCGCGCGCCTTCGGGTGCGCTGAGGGCTGCTCACGCGCTTCCAGCAGCACGTGGTCCACACCGTGCCACTTGAGCAGGATCGACAGGGTCAACCCCACCGGCCCGCCACCCACGATCAGGACCGCAGTCCGTTTCACTTCACCACCCCCGTAACGCCAAACTTCCAGTTTGACGTTACCACGCGCGGTGAGCGCGCCACGACCGCCGCGAAGGTGGCTTTCACTGCGCTGAACGCAGCGAATGGTCCTTTCGCGGCGTGTTTCGGCGGCGCCAGGAGGGTGGCCTTTATGACGTTGGGCGTCTCGAACGGCACCTTCGTGACACGGGCGCGGGGCGAGCGGGCAGCCCGCTTGCGGTGCGGCACCGCCGCGAAGGTGGCCTTCGTGGCGCGCGGCGCGTGTCTCCACGCCGTAACGAATGTGCCCTTTGAGACGTTCAACGTCCCGAACGGCACCTTCCTGGCGTCCGCGCGCGCCGTAACGGCAAACAACAACATGGGCGTTACGATCACGGGGTGAACCCCCGGGGCCTGTACTTCCTGGTCGAGTTGGCGAACTCCCCCGCCGCCTCGACGGACGAGCTGAGGGCGCTGTTGCGCAAGCACGGCGACACAGGGCCCGAGCTGACGGAGTTCGGCGCGGACAGGTTGCGCCAAGCGGCGAGCGAACTGGTGGCCCTGCTGTCGTTGCGGGACGAGGACGAGATCGCGGCGGGCATCAACGCACTGCTGGACAGGTACGGCACGCGCCCACACCTGGTGCGCATGCCGGGGCGTCCGTGGTCGATGCACGCCAAGGAACCCTCGACCACGGACCGGGCGGAGTGGTTACTGTCCACGGCAGCTCTGGCCCTGGGCCTGTGGATGAGCGATCGCGGCTACCCGGCGTGGGGGTCCTGCGCTGCACCGGACTGCGGTCGGTTCTTCGTGGACACCGGACGTCGTGCCCGCCAGGTGTACTGCTCGACGCGCTGCGGGACGCGGGTCAGGGTCGCCGCCCACCGGGAAAAGCGCCAGGACGGCTGATCAGCCGGTGACCAGTTCACCGACCCGCACGCCGTCGAGCTCGCGGACGAAGTCGGCGCCGAAGGCCGTGGAGGGCGTGTGCGCGCCGGGGGCCACCTCGCCGGCGAGCAGGTGGCCGACGGCGCGCAGCACGGCGTCGGCGGTGAGCGAATAACCGTTGGGCCCGCTCAGTGTGAGCGAGGCCCGCTTGCCTTCGGCGTCGCGGACCTCTCCCCACACCTCGCTGCGGCTGGACTGCCTGGCCTGCTGGCTGGGACCGGGCAGCAGGCTGATGACCCGCTTGGCAACGGCCTGGCTGACGGGCAGTCGCAGCAACGGGGCGAGCAGGCCCTGTGCGGTCCCCGCGGCGGAGGGCAACGCCGTGTAGGTGACGATGTTGGGGATCCCGGTGGAGCGGTAGGCGGTGCTGACGTCGCCCCACGGGATGGACGCGACCGAGCGCGGCCTGCTCGGGAACTCGGCGACCAGTCGTCGGCTGCCGACCGGGTCGGGCCGCAACTGGCCGTCGACGCGGACCCGGCCGCCGGAGGCCATGCCCTCCACGGAACTCTTGAGCGTGCCGGGGCTGATGCCGCCGCCGACCAGGAACGCGAGGTCCAGGTGGGTCGCGGTGGGCAGCGCCTTGGCCAGCAGCGCGGCGATGCCGTCGGTGGGCACCACGTCGAACCCGGCACCGGGCAGCAGCACCACGCCCGCCTGCTCGGCCTCCCCGGCGCGGGCGAAGACCTGCTCGAACACGTCGATCTCGCCGGTGATGTCCACGTAGTGCGTGCCGGTGGCCAGGCAGGCGTCGACAACGGGCCGCGCGGTGGCCGAGAACGGGCCCGCGCAGTGCACGACCAAGTCCACATCGGACAGTGCCGCGCGCAGACCGGCCGGGTCGGTCAGGTCCGCGATCCGCTGCGGCAGACCGAGTTCGGCCGCCAGCGGGGCGATCTTCCGCGCCGAACGCCCGGCCAGCAGCGGTTGTTCACCGCGCTGCACGGCCAGGCGCGCGACCAGTTCTCCGGTGTAACCGTTCGCGCCATACACCATCCACGCCATACCGCGAGTATGGCACCGGCCTCTGTGTCATGAAAGTGCCGTTTGAGACACCAGATGTCTCAAACGGCACTTTCATGACATCTCTAGGGGGCGGTGGCGCGGAGGATGGCGAGGCCGGGGGTGCCGAGGGTGCGGACCTTGGTGTTGGTGATCACGGCCCAGGCGGTGTTACCGCTGGGCGTGGCGGCGACGGCGATGGCCACGGTCTGCCCGCCGGCGAGCGCGGTGGGCAGGGCGTAGTTGGTCCAGGCGTGGCCGTTCCACCGGTCGAGCGAGCCGAAGGTGGGGCGGGGGCTGCCCGACGGCGGGTAGGTGCGGCCCGCGGCCCACAGGTTGCCGCTGGGGTCCCCGCTGATCGAGTCCACGCTGCGGCGCTTGCTCGGGTCGGTGGGGATGGCGGGCAGCGTGGTCCAGGCACCGCCGCTGCGCTGGGCGATCTCGCGCGCGGCGACGGTCCACACGCGGCTGCCGCTGACGGACAGGCTCTCCGCGTCGAACAGCCCGGCGGGCGAGCGGTCGGTCCAGCCGTGGCCGTCCCAGTGCTGGACGGCGGCGACCAGGTCCGTGCCGGTGCCGATGGTCTTCCAGCCGCTGGCCCACACGTCGTTCGGGGCGGTGGCGGAGATCGCGGTGAAGTAGAGCCGACTCGTGCCGCCCGCGGGCACGGGCACGGTGGCCCAGGCGTGGCCGTCGTAGTGCAGCACGAGCGGGGTGGGGTCGTCGAAGGTGCGACCGCCGACGGCCCACACGTCCTTGGGGCCGGAGGCGGACACCGAGTTGAGGAAGCCGTCGGCGAAGCCGGGCACGCTCACCTCGGTGACGCCGTGGCTGGACCCGTGCACGATCACGGGCTGTACCACGGAGTTGCGGCTGCCCACGGCCCACACCTCGTCGGCGGCGACCGCGCTGACCGAGGCCAGGTAGCCATCCGTGCTCGGCGCGGGCACGAGGCTCCAGGCGTGGCCGTCCCAGCGTTCGACCAGGGCGCCGGTGGGTGTGGCGCCGACGACCCAGGCGTGGTTCTCACCGAAGGTGGTGACAGCACTGAGCGTGCTGCCCTCGGGCAGTGCCGGTGAGGGCACGACGCGGAAGCTCGGGCCGGGACCGGCACCGGCCGTCGGGCCGGTCACCCCCAGCGCGGTTGCGGCTCCCACCACGGCGACAACGAGCAGGCGGCCGATCCGGCCGGACGCGGCAGATCCCATTGGGACACCATGACAAATCGGGACAGGTCCGGACAGGAGCGCAAGGGCAGCCGGGAAGTGCGTTCGAGCAGAGCTCAGTCGCGGGGGCCGAACCAGCCGCAGGTCCGCTCGGGGTCGAGAACGGCGTTGCGGCGCAAGGACAACGGCGGGTGGCTGACCTGAGCCCACAAGCGCAGCAACGGGTTCGCGGTGCGCAGCCGACCGAAGGTCTCAATGGCGGCTACGGCCGACCGCTGTCCGGCGCAACGGCTGCCGATCCGATCGCAGTCCAGTTCCCGCGACCAGGTGTAGGTGGTGGCAAGCCCCAGCACGGCGAGTACACCGACCGCCCAGCCCGCGGGCGGCAGCACCCACACGGTCAGCGCGAGCGTGGTGACCAGGTAGACGGCCACCACGGTCTGCCGCAGGCTGTCGTGCCTGGCGACGTGGCCGAGTTCGTGCGCCACCACGAAAGTAGTGGCAAGTGGGACCTGTTCCAGCAGCCCGTCGTTGAGCAGGACCACGGCGTGCCTGCCCGCGCGGTAGGAGCGGCCGACGGCCCGGGTGCCGACCCGCACCCGGACGTCGGGGATGCCCGCCAGCGCGACCCCGGCCGCCAGTTGCGGTGCCAGCAGCGCGGGCCGCAAAGCCCTGCTGCGGCACACCTGGCGCAGCCGGGCGAGCCGGATGATCACCGCGAGCGCGAGCAGGGCCATCGGCACGTCCACCGCGAAACCCAGTACCCGCAGGGCTTGCGCCCCGGATAGCCAGGCCAGCAGCGCCGCCGCGGCCAGGTAGGTCAGGCTGACGGCGAGCAGCCAGCGGACGAGCTGCCCGTCCTTGGGCAGCGCGGCGCCGACCACCTGTTCGTCAGCCGGTACCGGCTGTTCCTCCACCGTCGCCACTCCGGCAGCGTACTTCCGTTCGGACTAAAACAGCCTCCGCGACCAAGACGTTATGAAGTCGATTCGCGACACAGGGTGACGCTCACCCTCGGGTTCGCAAAATCGTCGTGCTCAGGTGCGGATCCGCAACGATCTGGGCTTGACTGAACTTTTCCTGCACCCAAAGTCCCCTGCCGAACAGGTCGGTTTGGTCCCCGTGGTGCGGGGAGTCAGGATTGGCCGACTGGGAGTAGGTCAGCAGGGTCCTGGCCACCGGACCGCTCTGGCGCAGCTCCACCGACATCACGAAGCTGGAGCCGAAGCTGATCGCTGGGAAGCGCCCGTCCGCACCGAGCAGTTGCGCACCCCCGAGGCCGCTGGTGATGTCGTAGCAGCCCTCGCCGTTGCCACAGCCGGGAACTGCCTTGTCGTCCCCTGCGGCAGCCGTGTACTGGGCCGCCGACAACGGGGCGTCCAGCGGCACGTGCAGTGCCCGCATCCGTTGCACCGCATCGGCCAACGCGGTGCGCATGGCGGGGCTCGCGGTGTTCAGTGTGTTGGGCGTGGTGGCCGGGTGAGCCGGGTCGAAGGGCACGGTCCACAGGTCGGTGGCGCGGGTGGCGGGCAGCCAGAACTGGCGCCACAGCACGGCTCCCCTGCTGTCCAGGTTGCCGCGCAGGTCCCAGTTGGCCAGCGCGGTGCACGCCTCGCGCACGTCGACCTGCTCACCGTTGCTCGCGGTCAGCGTGGACTGGCCGCGGCACAGGGACACCACCGAGTCGCGGGCCAACTCCCCGCTGAGGTTGCGGTTGCCCATCAGCGCCTGCCAGGTGGTCGGCCCGCTGAAACCGGGGGCGCCGAGCCCGTCGGTCCCGTTGAGCCGGCGCGCGATGGTGTCCAGGCCCAGCCGGGTGCGCGGGCTGCGCTGGGTGCCGGACAGGCCGTAGATCTTGGGCAGGCCGGTGATCGGCGCGGCCGGGTTGGTCAGCCAGAAGCTGTCGTTGCTGTTGGTGACGTAGTCCGCGCGCTGCAACGAGGGGTTGGCACGCGGCCCGAAGATGCCGGAGGTGACGGCATCCGGGTCGCTGCCCCACTGACAGTCCGAAGTGGACCCGTCCAGCACGGTCAGCGCCGGGTAGACCTGTTTGCCGTACGGGCTGTTCACGCAGCGGGCGGCCTGGGCGTCGGTCACGTGCGGCACCACCGAGGCGTCGGCGTAGTAGGCGGTGCCGGTGCTGTCGCTGGCCATCGTGTTGACGAACGGGATGCCCTGGTAGCGGTCCTGCGCGGCGCGCAGCTGGGCCACGGAGTCGGACTGGGCCATGGCCAGCCACTCGTTGCTCGACCGTCCATTGTCGACACTGGCCCCGCGCACGGCGTAGGCCGTGTCGGCGGTCCAGTTGCCGCCGAGCACCGGGCCGTAGCGGGAGTCGTGCACGGTGCGTGCGGCCGTGCCGCCGCCGGGTAGCGGCACCCGCACGGTGCGGGCGGCCATGCGCTCCGCCTTGCCGTCCACCAGGTAGCTGGTCGGGTCGCCGGGCACGAGGTGCAGTTCGTACAGGGTGAAGCGCTGCGCGGTGGACACGGTGTGCGTCCACGCCAGGTGCTCGGTGTGTCCGATCGCGACGAACGGCAGGCCGTAGAGGCTGGCCCCGCTCACGTTGAGCACGCCGGGGATCGTCAGCTGCACCTGGTAGAACCGGTTGGCGCCCAGCCAGGGGAAGTGCGGGTTGGCCAGCAGCACCCCGTAGCCGCCCTGGCTGCCCTCGCGGCCGACGGCGATGCCGTTGCTGCCCAGGTCGGGGTTGACGGCGCTGTGCGGGACCGTGCCCGGGGCAGCCGGGGCCGAGTTGGCGATCTGCCGCTGGAAGCGGTCCAGCCCGCCGAACTGGTTGAGGTAGTACAGGAGCAGGTCCAGGTCATCGGTGGTGATCGGCCGCACCCAGGGCTTGGCGCGGCAGGTCGGGTCGGGCAGGTTGGCCACGCCGGTCCGCGCCAGGTACTCGTTGACCCCGGCCACGTAGCCGCTGATCATCTGGCGGACCTGCCGGGTGGGCCCGAGCGGGGCGGGCTGGGCCATCGCGCGCCGCGGCTGCCCGGTGTCGTTGACCGAGCGGTGGAACACGTCGCTGTCCAGGTTGCTCAGCGGCCCGCTGAGCTGGTCCCCCGCGTCGGCGTCCGGGCCCAGGTAACGGGAGCGCTCGCCGGTGACGGTCAGCACGGTGTCGGCCAGGGTGCACAGGTTGTCCTGTGCGAAGGCGTAGCCGTAGCCGTGGCCCAGGTCGGTGAAACCGCTCGCGGTGATGTGCGGGATGCCGTACTCGGTGCGCTGGATCAGCACCCCGCGCGAGCCGTCCTCGGTGGCCGCCGCGGTGCCCGCGGTCAGCGTGACGGCGGTCAGCGCGGCGAGCAGGGCACGGACGAACCTCATGCTTCCCCCAAGTGTTCGCACGATCGCCGAGCGTAGCACCGCACGCCCTTTCGTAACCAAGCAAGTGCTTGGTAGCCTGGCTGGCATGGCGGAGGCATACCTGGTGGACGCGGTGCGCACCCCCGTCGGCAGGCGGGGCGGCGGCCTGGCCGGGGTGCACCCGGCCGACCTGGGCGCGCACGTGCTGCGGGAACTGGTCCGGCGCACCGGGATCGACCCCGCGGCCGTGGACGACGTGGTGTTCGGCTGCGTGGACGCGGTCGGCGCGCAGGCGGGCAACCTCGGCCGCACGGCCTGGCTCGCGGCCGGACTGCCCGAGCAGGTCCCGGGCGTCACGGTGGACCGCCAGTGCGGCTCCTCCCAGCAGGCGGTGCACTTCGCCGCACAGGCGGTGCTGTCCGGCACGGCGGACCTGGTCGTGGCCGGTGGGGCGCAGAACATGTCGGCGATCCCGATCAGCTCGGCGATGACCCTGGGCAGCGGTCTTGGCTTCCCGGAACCGTTCCGGGGCAGCGCCGGGTGGACGGCCCGCTACGGCACGCAGGAGATCTCGCAGTTCCGCGGCGCGGAGCTGATCGCGCAGCGCTGGGGCCTGAGCCGCGAGGTGATGGAGCAGTACGCCGTGCGCTCGCACGAGCGGGCCCTCGCGGCGCGCCGTGACGGCATGTTCGACCGGGAAATCGTTGCGCTCAACGGGGTCGCGCGCGACGAGGGACCTCGCGAGCCGGACTGGGACAAGATCCGGTCGCTGCCACCGCTGCGGCCCGGCGGGCGGTTGACCGCCGCGATGGCCAGTCAGATCAGCGACGGGGCCGCGGCCCTGCTGGTCGCTTCGGAGCGGGCACTGAGTACGCACAACCTCGTGCCACGAGCCCGTTTGCACCACATCTCGGCGCGCGGGGCCGACCCCGTGCTGATGCTCACGGGGCCGATCCCGGCCACGGAGTACGCGCTGGCCAGGGCGGGCATGTCCATCGGGGACATCGACCTGGTGGAGATCAACGAGGCGTTCGCCCCCGTCGTGCTGGCCTGGCTGGCCGAGACCGGGGCCGACCCGGACAGGGTCAACCCGGTCGGCGGGGCGATCGCACTGGGCCACCCGCTGGGGGCCACCGGTGCGCGGCTGATGACCACGCTGCTCAACCAGCTCGAACGCACCGGTGGCCGCTACGGGTTGCAGACCATGTGCGAGGGCGGCGGCACGGCGAACGTGACGATCGTGGAGCGCATGTCATGAAAGTGCCGTATGCGACATCTGATGTCGCATACGGCACGCGACACTGACGGGGCCTTCGGCGACCTGGACGAGCCGCAGGAACAGCTCTACGCCGCCGAGGGGCCGCCGGACCTGACCGATCCCAAGTCCTGCACCGATCTGTGCCCGAGGGGGTCCCCGGCGCCTCGATCACCGAGCGGGTGGAGTACCGGGTGCCGCAACTGCCCGGCTGGGCCACCGGCAGGCCCAGTGGCCCAGTCCCGTCAGCTGGGCATGCTGCTCAGGACGCCCTGGCCCGGACTCCCTTGAGCGTCACCATGACCAGGGACAGGGTGATGATCGCCTCGGCCCAGAAGAAGGCGCAGTAGTCGATCAGCGAGCCGATCGGCGGCAGGCCGGGCGCTGCGTTGCGGAAACCCACCAGCGCGAACAGGGTGGCCGCCATCCAGCCCAGCGCGGGCCAGACCAGCCCGAGCTTGCGCCGCATGATGTGCACCGCCCCGCCGAGCACCGACAGGCCCAGCGCCCACATCACGATGCCCTGGAACCAGGCCAGGAAGAACGTGCTGCGCGAGCGCTTGACCTCCAGGTCCGCGGTCACCTCGCCGTCACCGGTCTGCTGCGCGGTGGGCCTGGTGATGAACCCGGGGTCGTGGTCGCTGACGGTCAACAGCACCGGCGCGGGCACCCCGGCCGTCTCCGCGCCGAAGTAGAGCTGGGTGGTGTACCGGTCGAAGGGGAAGAAGGACACGACCCCGTTCAGCGGTACGCGCAGTTCCCGCGCGGTGATCCGCTCGTGCGCCTTGAAGGTCAGCGGAGCCGTGGTCAGCGAGGAGGTCTCCACCACCAGGTCCTTGGCGGGTGCGGTCTCGTTCCCGTTGTCGGCGTAGGAGCCCCGGGGCATGACGAGCACCTGGAGCACCATCTCGCGCGGGGCCGCGTCCACCCGCTGCACGGTCGTCAGGACGTTGACGGCGTTGCCCGGGTGCGACTCGTCACCGATCGTGTAGTCCACGTTGCGGCTGGAGAACTCGCTGAAGAAACCGAGTGCGCCCAGACCCACCGCGAGCACCACCCCGATGGGCACAACGAAGTAGGGCCACCTGCGCCGTTTGACCTCTTGCTCGGACACGGCGCTCAAGCTAGGGCAGTCGGGCGTCCCGCGCCAACGCCGCGGCGGACCACGGCGTCGGCGGGTTCGGGAGCGGGTCTCACCAGATCTTGTCGCGCATGGCGGCCACCTCCCCGCTGGCGGCTTGGGTGTCGGCTTCAGCACATGGTCGGCAACCTGGTTGGCGGCTGACACCTGTTCAACGCGCAATTACCGTCCGATCCGGCACCGCGTGGATCACTCGGGGGGCTGAAGATGCGCGCTTGGGCACTGTGGAAGCTGCCTCGCACAGCGGTGGCCTACGTGCTGCTCATCGAGCTGATCGCGCTCGCGTTGATCGCCGTTACCGCAGGTCAGCCGGTACGCGAGGAGCAGTGGATCAGCGCTGGCGCCGTGCTGGCCGCGGCCGTGGCGCACCTGCACCTGAGTCACTCCACCGAGCGGATCCGCCGCGACCACAGCCACCTGCCGCACGTGGACCTGTGCTCGATCTGGACGCTGGCCGGGGCGCTGCTGCTGCCCGCGCTGCCCGAGGTCCTGCTCGTGCTCGCCATCTACGCGCACCGCTGGTGGCTGGTGGGCCGCTGGGACGCGAGCAGGCCGCCGCACCGCACCCTGTTCACCGCTGCGATGATGATCGTCACCGCACTGGCCGTGGTGGCGGTCAGCTCCGCGACCGGGCTGTCGTCGCACCTGGCCGCCGGCCGCCTCGCGGGCTGGGGCCCGATGGCCGCACTGCTCGCCGCGATGGCCGTGCAGTGGCTGGTGAACACCGCGCTGGTCGCGGGCATCATCCTGATCACCGCGAAGCTGCGCCGCAGGCGGGACGCCGTGGGCAGCGGCCCCGACAACCTGCTCGAACTGGCCCAGTTGGTGCTCGGCGGGTTCACCGCGCTGGCCACCGCCTGGTGGCCGGGCTTCGCGCTGCTGATGGCCGTGCCGATGGTCGCACTGCACCGGACCGTGCTGCTGCACCAGCTGCAACTGGCCGCCCGCACCGATGACAAGACGGGCCTGCTCAACGCAACGACCTGGCACCAGCAGGCCCAGGTCGAACTGGTGCGGGCCCGGCAGGAGAACCGCCCGCTGGGCCTGCTCATGATCGACCTGGACCACTTCTCCCAGGTCAACAACGTGCACGGGCACCTCGCCGGGGACGCCGTGCTGCGGGCCGTGGCCAGGCTGCTCGGCGGGGCGGTGCGGCGCGGGGACTCGGTCGGCCGGTTCGGCGGTGAGGAGTTCGCCGTGCTGCTGCCCGGTATCGACCAGGCCGGGGCGCTGGCCGTGGCCGAACGCATCCGCGCCCAGGTCCGCGCGCTGGTGGTCGACTCGATCAGCGGGTTCACCGTGTCGGTCGGCGTGGCCGTCCACCCGGCCGTGGACGAGGACTCCGTGGACGGCCTGATCGCCGCCGCCGACACCGCCCTGTACGCCGCCAAGGACGCCGGCCGCGACCTGGTCCGCCTCGCGGGCGGCCACCGGGGCCTCCGCTGGCTGCCCACCAACCGGAACTGACCCGCGCGCGGTGTCATGAAGGTGCCGTTCACGGCGTTGAACGCCGTGAACGGCACCTTCATGACATGTCAGCGGGCCGAGTTGGCGGGGGTCGTCGGCACGAGCGCACCCGGTGTGGCGGCCCAGGTGGCGAAGTCGCCGATGTAGGTGTTGGTCACGGAGTAGGAGCCGTTGCCGTTGGAGAAGGCCACGGGCAGGGTGTTCCAGCCCGGGGTGCCGGTCAGCGCGATGTCGGAGCGCCGGTCCCCGTTGAAGTCGCCGACAATGACGCGCGCGCCGGTGGCCGCCCAGGCAGCGAAGTCGCCGACGTAGTTGTTCGTGACGGAGAACGAACCGTTGCCGTTGGAGAACGCAGTCGGCAACGTGTTCCACCCCGCAGTACCGGTCAACGCGACATCAGTACGGCCGTCACCGTTGAAATCACCCGTCACAACACGAGCACCGGTTGCCGCCCACGCGGCGAAGTCACCGATGTAGGAATTGCTCACCGTGTAGGAGCCGTTGCCATTGGAGGTGGCAATCGGCAGGGTGTTCCAACCGGACGTGCCGGTCAGCGCGACATCGGTCTTGCCGTCCCCGTTGAAGTCACCGGTCAGCACGCGCGCGCCGGTCGCCGCCCACGCGGCGAAATCGCCAACGTAGTTGTTCGTGACGGAGAACGAACCGTTGCCGTTGGAGAACGCAGTCGGCAACGTGTTCCACCCCGCAGTACCGGTCAACGCGATATCCGTGCGGCCGTCACCGTTGAAATCGCCGGTGACCACGTGGGCACCGGTTGCCGACCAGGCGGCGAAATCACCGATGTAGGTGTTGGTCACGGAGAACGAGCCGTTGCCGTTGGACAGCGCCACGGGCAGGGTGTTCCAGCCGGAGCCGCCGGTCAGCGCGATGTCGGTGCGGCCGTCACCGTTGAAGTCACCGGTCACGGCCTTGACGCCCGGTGTGGCGGCCCAGGTGGCGAAGTCGCCGATGAAGGCGTTGGACACGGTGTAGTCGCCGTTGCCGTTGGAGGTGGCGATCGGCAGGGTGTTCCACCCGGCGACACCGGTCAGCGCGACATCGGTCTTGCCGTCACCGTTGAAGTCACCGGTCAGCACCGTCACGCCAGGACTTGCCGCCCAGGTGGCGAAATCACCGACACGGGAATTGGTAACGTTGAACGAACCGTTGCCGTTGGAAAAGGCGGTCGGCAACGTGTTCCACCCCGGAACACCGGTCAGCGCGACATCCGTTCGGCCGTTGCCGTCGTAATCCGTTCCGACCAGAGCGGGCACGGCCGCCTGCTTGGCCGGTACGGCACCTGCCATTCCTGTTGAACCTACAACAATGGGAATCGCCGCGGCGAGCAGTACAGCGGCAACACGTCTGAGTGCAGTCATGGGTCCATCCCCTTGATGGTCTGGTGACCTGCGAACGCCCTTGACGAGGGCCACCACCAATCCTGCCCAGGCGGGACAGTCCGGAACAATCAACCAAATCCCCGATCGCGCCTGCGGCGAACGGTCTCGGTCATCGCCAGGAACGCAGCCCAGCGGTCAGTTCGTCCATACAGCGCACCACGAGCCGTGATGGCGAGCCCGCGCCGATGTCCGGGGCGTCGGTGGCGGCCCACGCCTGCATGGTCACCCGCACAGCGGTCACGGCGGCGGCAGCGGTCAGCCGCAGCGTGACCGGGTCCACGTCCTCGCCGACCCGCAGCGCCAGCGCCTCGACCAGCTGTTCCTCCGCGTCGTGGTTGACCTTGAGCCACACCGCGCGCAACGCGTGGTCGGCCTGCACGGCGCGGAGCAGGCCCCTGGTGCAGCGCATCACCTCGGCGGACTCGTCCCCGGTCGGGGTCAGGCCCCGTACCGCCGCCTGTTGCAGGGCGAGCCGCAGCGACTGCTCCGGCGGGACCTCGGCCAGGTACGACACCCAGCGGCACGCCGTGTCCGCGAGCAGCGGCAGTACGGCGTCCTGTTTTGTGGGGAAGTAGCGGTAGTAGGTGCGCAGCGAGATGCCCGCGGCACGCGCGATGCTCTCCGCCGTGGTGCCGTCGGCCCCGCGCTCGGCGAACAGAGCCGCGGCCACCTGAGTGATCTCTGTCTGGGTCGTGGCACGGCGACGCTCGGTCAGCGACGGGCGGTGGTGGAACTCGGCCACGGACGGACACTCCTCGGCGGATCGGCGAATCACTCGATCATGTCACGCCGTGTCACGGTGTCGTGGAATGTCACCTGCCCAATCCGGCCAGCGCGGCCTCGGCGATGGCCCCGGCCTGCTCGGGGCCGATCGGGGCGACCCCGCTGACCAGCCGGTAGATCACCGGACCGAACAACAGGTCGATGGCCACCTCCACGTCCACCTCGGCGCGCACCTCACCCCGCGCCAGCGCGCGCCGCCACAGCACGCGGATCGCCTCGCGCCGTCCCGCGAGGAACCGCTCGCGCAGCAACCGCCCGGCCTGCGGGTCGGCGGTGGCACCGGCCAGCAACTGGGCGAACACGGCCCCGGCCGGGCTGGCGTGGAACGCGCACACCAACCGGAGCTGCTCGGTGAGGTCACCGCGCGCGGACCCCGTGTCCGGCAACGGAACCGTACGGGCCATGTGCTCGGCGAACGCGTCGATCGCCACGCAGGTGCGGTTCGGCCAGTGCTTGTAGATCGTCGCCTTGCTCACCCCGGACCTGGCGTTGATCGCGTCCACCGTGGCGGCGGTGAGCCCGCCCGCCATGAGCAGCTCACCGGCCGCCTTGAGCACCGCCGCGCGCACCCGTGCACTACGCGAGCCGGGCTTGGGTTCAGCCGTCATGGCCGGTGGACAGCGCGAGCTCGCGCCACTGGTCGAGCTCGCGCGCCACGTGGTCCAGCTTGGCCTGCACGCGCTGCACGCTGTCGGCGCCCAGTTGCAGGCGCAGCGGCGGGTCGTCCACGGTGCCCACGGTGATGATCGCGGCGGCGGCCTTGACCGGGTCGCCGGGCTGGCCGTGGTTGTTGCCCGCCACGCCCGAGGCGACCCTGCCCGCGGTGCCCGCGTAGTCCTCGATCGAGTTCGCGGCCCGGTGCAGGGAGCTTCCGTCGAGGAAGTCGGTACGGAACGCGCCCGGCTCCACGATGATCACGCGCACACCCAGTGGGGCCAGTTCCTCGGCCATGGCCTCGCTGAGCCCCTCCACGGCGAACTTCGTCGCCCCGTAGACGCCCCAGCCCGCGCGCTGGGTGAAGCCGCCGACCGAGCTGATGTTGATCACCCGCCCGGAGCGCTGCGCGCGCAGCACCGGCAGCACGGCGCGGGTCACCGCGAGCAGCCCGTGCACGTTGGTGTCGAAGACCGCGCGCACCTCCGCGTCGGTGGCCTCCTCGACAGCGCCGAGCAGGCCCCGGCCCGCGTTGTTGACCAGCACGTCGATACCGCAGAAGCGGGTCATCGCGGCGTCCACGGCAGCGGCGGCCGAGCGCTCGTCGGTGACGTCCAGCGGCACCGCGAGCAGTCGGTCACCGCCGCCCAGCGCCCGGTCGACCGCACGCGGGTCGCGCGCGGTGGCCACGACGTTGTCGCCGCGGTCCAACGCCTGCCGGGCAATCTCCAGACCGAACCCACGCGAGGCGCCGGTGATGAACCAGGTAGTCATGCCCCACCCTCGAACTGAACTGAACGTTCAGTTTTAGTTCGGCGTGGACGGGCGTCAAGCCTGGTACGGACGGGCCGCCCGCGCCGCGCTCAGCGCCTCGGCCCACCAGAGCAACTGGTCCAGCACCGTCTTGGCCGCGGTGGCGCAGCCCTCGGCGTGCCGCGGGTCGCCCTGCTCGTCGAACTGCTCCCAGACGTTGTGGAAGCTGACCGTGTCGCGCACGGTGGCGGCGTGCATCTCGGCGAACACCTGGCGCAGGTGTTCCACGGCGCGCAGGCCGCCGGAGATGCCCCCGTAGCTGACGAACCCGATCGGCTTGGCACGCCACTGCGTGTAGTGCCCGTCGATCGCGGCCTTGAGCGGGGCCGGGTAGCTGTGGTTGTACTCCGGGGTCAGCACGACGAACGCGTCGGCGGCCTCCAGCCGCGCGCCGATGTCCGGATCGTCCGGGGCGTGCTCGGCCAGGTCGACCAGGTCCAGCTCGAACCCGGCGTGCTCGCGTACCCGCTCGGCGAACCACCCGGCGACGACCGGAGCCCTGCGGCCAGGCCGGGTGCTGCCGATGATCACTGCGAGCTTGAGTTGCTTGTCCTGTGCTGTCATGGAAAACAGCATCGGACTTCAAGTAATGTAGAGGTCAAGTCGCCGGCTGGACCCAGGTGCTCCGCACCGAGTCCAGGCCGACCTCGCGCCCCCGGTCGTCCACGAAGGCCACGTGCAGCGGGCGGCCGGTTTCCCTTGCGTGGCGCTCGACCTTCGGCACGCCGGACATCGGCAGGTGCTTGTCCCCCCACTGCCACAGCGCGGCGAGTGTGATGTGCAGCTCGCGCCCCGCCTCGGTGAGGTGGTAGTCGAAGCGCTGACGGCTGCCCGGCTCCTGGTAGGGCTCGCGGGTCAGCACCCCGTACTCGACGAGCGTGGCGAGCCGGTCGGTGAGCACGTCGGGCGCCACGCCCAGCGCGTCACGGAAGCCCGCGAACCTGGTCGTGCCGCTGATCGCCTCGCGCAGGATCAGCAGGGTCCAGCGCTCACCGAGCACGCCGAGGCTGCGCGCGACGGGGCAACTGGAGTCCAACAACTTCGCAGATGCCATGACGCCATCCTACCCCTCAGTTGCCAATTCCAACCCAGATGGATAAGTTGGAACTACCAACCCAGAGGGAGCGCGTCATGGACCTCACCGGAAGCACCGCACTCGTCACCGGCGCCAACCGCGGCCTCGGCAGGCACTTCGCCGCGCAGCTGCTCGGCAGGGGCGCCACCGTCTACGCGGCGGCCCGCAACCCCGCCTCGATCGACCTGCCCGGGGCCATCCCGGTGGCGCTGGACGTCACCAACCCCGAATCCGTTGCGGCAGCGGCGAAATCCGTCTCCGGCCTGTCGCTGCTCGTGAACAACGCGGGCTCGTCCACCGGCTCCTCGCTGCTGCACGGCTCACTGGACGACATCCGCCTGGAGATGGAGACGCACTACTTCGGCACCCTGGCCGTGACGCGGGCGTTCGCCCCGCAACTGGCCGAGCAGGGCGGCGGGGCCGTACTGAACGTGCTGTCGGTGCTGTCCTGGTTCACCTCGCCCGCCACCGCGGCCTACTCGGCGGCGAAGTCGGCCGCGTGGTCGCTGACCAATGCGCTGCGCCTGGAACTGGCCGAGCAGGGCACGCGGGTCAGCGCGCTGCACGTGGGCTACATGGACACCGACATGGCGCGGCACGTGGACGGCGCCAAGACCGACCCGGCGGCCGTGGCCAAGCTGGCCTTGGACGGTGTGGCGGCCGGTGAGCTGGAGATCCTCGCCGACGAGGTGAGCCGCACCGTGCGGGCCGGGCTGGCCGGTGGGGCGAAGGCGCTGTACCCGCAGTTCGCGTAGCGACGGGGTTCACGTGGCGACGGGGTTCGCGGGCCGGTGAGCGGGATTCACGCGCTGGTGAGCGGGACTCGCCGACCACAGAGCGGGACTCGCGGGCCGGTGGGCGGGACTCGCGGGTCAGCGACCGGGACTCGGCGGTCAGTGGGCGGGACTCGCGGGCGCCAGGGCGGGACTCGCCGGTCAGTGACCGGGACTCGCGGGTACCAGGGCGGGACTCGCGCGTGGCAGAGCGGGACTCGCGGGAGCCGGGGTCCTGCCCGCGCTGAGCCGGAGGGTCGAACACGCCGCACCGGAACGTCCAACACGCGCGGCCGGATGCCCCAACACACCACACCCAAACGTCCAACACGCGGGGCCGGAACGTCCAACACACCACCCCGGAAACGCCGACACGCCATACCCGAACGGCCGACACGCGGGGCTGGAAGGTCCGACACGCCCTGGGGTCAGTGGGCGATTCCGTCGAACATGACGCGGGTGCCGGCGCGGATCCAGCGGTCCCGCTCGGCGACCGGGTCGGCGGCGGTGAGCAGGGACAGCCCGCAGGAGATGATCACGCCGACCAGGGCGTGCGCGGTGACCTCCACGTCCAGGTCGGCGGGCAGGAAGCCCTTGTGCACGCCGTTGCGCAGGTACAGCGCCGTGCCCTCGGCGATGGCCCGGTGCGTGCCCAGGGTGAGTTCGGTCAGCTCCGGGTCGGCGGCCAGCCCCTCCACGAACAGCAGGCGCACCAGTTCCGGGGACTCCGCGAACAGGGTGAACAGCCGGTGGCAGATCCGCTCGGTCTGCGCCCGGTACTCGGCCAGCGAGTCGGTGTCCCCCGGCTCGTCGAAGTCGATCACCGACAGCAGCCGCTGGGCCGCGTCGGCCAGCACGTGCACCAGGATGTCCCGCTTGTTCTCGAAGTAGCGGTAGAACGTGCCGTGCCCGATGCCCAGCTCACCGGCGATGTCGGCGATGCCGGTGGCGTGGTAGCCGCGCTGGGTGAACACCTTGAAGGCAGCGTGCACGATGTCGGCGCGCCGCTGCTCGGCCCGCTCGGCCGCACGATCCGCTGCTGTGCTCACCCCGCTCATCATTCCAGGCGGAATTCGTAGTGTTCCAGCGGGAACCGGCGGCTCGCCCACCGCGCCTGCACCACAGTGGACGGCCGGATGTAGGGCACGTCGCCCTGCGAGTTCAGGTAGTAGCTGCGCACGCCCCGGTTGAGCACGCGGAAGTAGTGCGCGATGTTGCGGCCGTGCCTGCGCACCCGGTTGTGGTACGCGTCGTGCGCGCGCTGGCCGATCTCCACCGCGGTGGCCCCGCGCCGCCTGGCCTCGGTGATCACCCGCACGGCGTGCCGCGCGGTGATCTCCACCAGCGCGTGCCAGCCGGTGCCCGTCCACGAGTACGGCCCGACCAGCGTCCACCGGTTGGGCAGCCGCGGCACGCTCACGCTCTCGTAGGCCTGCAACCCGTTCTCCGCGTAGAACTCGCCGAGGTCGAAGCCGCGGCGACCCACTACCGTACCGGGCCGGTAGCTCTCCGGGTCGGAGAACAGCTCGTAGCCGGTGGCCAGCACGATCACGTCGTACTCGCGCTCGACCCCGTCCCGCGTGCGGATCCCACGCTCGGTGAACCGGTCGATCGCCGTCGTGACGAGCCTGGTGTTGTCCCGGTTGAACGCGCGCAGGAACGTGTTCGACAGCGTGGGCCGCTTGCCCAGCGGGCCGTAACTGGGCAGCAGCGCCTCGCGTGCCGCCGGGTCGCGCACGACTTTGCCCAGGTACCAACGATATGCGGCACGGGCCGAGCGGTCCATCAACCGCATCGCGGGCACGGCGACCGGCAGCGGGGCGTAGACGGCAGGCCACAGCAGCAGTTCCACGAAGCCGAGCATCAGCCCGTGCAGCAAGGGCATGACCCCGGGCAGGCGCAGCACGGACTGCGCCGCGGGCGGGATGGTGAAGTCCGGCTTGGGCAGGCACCACACGGGGGTGCGCTGGTATACGTCGAGCGCGGCGACCTCCGGCGCGATGGCCGGGGTGATCTGCACGGAGCTCGCGCCGGTCCCGATGACGGCGACGCGCTTGCCGTGCAGGTCGTGTTCGTGGTCCCAGGAGGCGGGCCGCTGCACCTTGCCGCCGAACTCGTCCAGCCCGGGGATGCCCGGGTCCTGTTTGGGCGTCAGGAAGGCGCCGACCGCGCTGATCACGAACCGCGACGTCAACACCGAGCCGTCGCCCAGATGCAGGCGCCACAGGCGGTTCGGCTCGTCCCACTCCTCGCGCAGCACGGTGGTGTTGGTGCGCAAGTGCTTGTGCAGCCCGTAGCGCTGGGCCACCGAACGGTGGTACGCCAGCACCTCCGCTCCCCTGGCGAAGACCCGGCTCCAGGAAGGGTTGCGCGCGAAGGAGTACTGGTAGGCCAGGGACGGGATGTCCACGCCGATACCGGGATAGGTGTTGTCCCGCCAGCTGCCGCCGAGGTCCTCGGCCCGCTCCAGCAGGGCGAAGTCGGCGATGCCCGCGGTCTTGAGCGCCACGCCCGCCGCGATGCCGCCCGGACCGGCCCCGATGACCACGACCTCGTGCCGCGGCCTCATCACTGGCCCACCGTGCGGTAGGTGTAGTCGTCCAAGGAGAACCTCCTGCTGGCCCGCCACGCCTGCCAGGCCGTTGTCGGCCGCAGCAGGGAGAAGTCCCCGTGGTGGTCGATGTAGTAGGTGTTGGCCCCGGTGCAGTTGTTGGTCATGATCAGTGAGCCGGTGGCCCTGCGGTGCACGAAGCGGAAGAACCGGTCGTTGGCCCGCTGGCTGACCTCCACGGCGGTGGCCCCGCGCCGCCGCGCCTCGGTGATCACGCGGATCGCGTGGTGCGACTGGGTCTCCACCATGACGTGCCAGGAGCTGCCGGTCCAGGAGAACGGCCCGAAGATGAAGAAGCTGTTGGGCAGCTTGGGGATGCTCACGCCCTCGTAGGCCTGCACCTTGTTGCCCGCGTAGAACTGTGCCAGGTCGAAGCCGTCCCGGCCGCGCACCGGCACTTTTCGATAGTTCTCAGGATCGTTGGACAAGCGGAATCCCGTGGCCAGGATCAGGGTGTCCACCTCGTGCAGACGCCCGTCTCGTGAGCGCACGCCCGTGGCGGTGATCCGCTCGATGCCCTCGGTGACCAGGTCCACGTTCGGGCGGGTGTAGGTGCGGTAGTACGTATTGGACACGCTGGGCCGCTTGCAGCCGAAGCCGTAGTCGGGGGTCAGCTTGGCGCGCAGCACCGGGTCGGCGACCTGTGTGCGCAGGTAGGCGCGGATACCCGTCTCGGCGATCTTGGCCACGACACTGCCCGGCTTGCCCAGCACCACCGTGCCGACCAGCAGGGCCTCGACCACGGCCGAGGTCACCGCGCGGACCGCCCGCTGCACGGCGGGCACCCTGGCGAACAGGGTTTGCAGCACGGGCGGGATCTTCAGGTCCGGTTTGGCGAAGACCCAGATCGCGCGCCGCTGGAACACGGTGAGCCTGCTCGCGACCCGCGCCACCTTCGGCACCAGCTGCACGGCGGTCGACCCGGTGCCGATCACCGCCACCCGCTCGCCGCTCAGATCGTGCCCGTGGTCCCAGCGCGCGGCCTGCACGACCTTGCCGGTGAACTCCGCCAGCCCGGGGAGGTCCGGCCGCTTGGGGTCCACGAACGCGCCCAGCGCGGTCAGCACGAACCGGGCCGTCAGCACCGAGCCGTCGCCAAGGTGCAGCCGCCACAGGTGGTTGACCTCGTCCCACTCGCGAGCGGTCATCTCGGTGTTCAGCCGCAGGTGCTGGCGCAGCTGGTAGCGGTCGGCCAGGTGATCGATGTACGCCTTGACCTCGGCGCCCTTCGGGAATACCCGGCTCCAGCGCGGGTTGGGCGCGAAGGAGAACTGGTAGGTGAAGGACGGCAGGTCCACCGCCACGTCGGGATAGGTGTTGTCCCGCCAGGTGCCGCCGATGTCGGCGGCCCGCTCCAGGATCACGAAGTCGGTCAGGCCCGCGGCGCGCAGCGCGATGGCCGCGCCCAGCCCACCGAAACCGGCGCCGACGACGACCACCTCGTACTCGGGGGTCTGGCCCACGACAGCCCTCCCACCTGCGGATCAAAGCGGAATGACTTGTCATTCCGCTTTGAGTTCCTACCACCGCGGCGCACCGGAACCAAGCCTCGACTTCGCCACCTACCAGTGGTATGTGTTACCGGAAGTACGGGTTACTGATGCGTAACGGGAGGACCAGTCATGGCCAAGCTCACCCGCGCCTTCGGCGTGCTGCTCGCGGGCACCGGGGTCGCCCACTTCGCGGCGCCCAAGCTCTTCGAGCCGGTCTCCGCGATCGCCTTCCCCGAGGACACGCGGCAGTGGGTGTACCGCAACGGCGCCACCGAACTGGCCCTGGGCGCGGCGATCACCGTCCAGCGCACCCGCAAGCTCGGACTGATCGGCCTGGGCGCCTACGTGCTCTGGCTCGCCTCCCGCGCCGCCCGCTGACCCGCGAGTCCCGCCCACCAGCACGCGAGTCCCGCTCCAGGGCGCGCGAGTCCCGCTCTGAGGCGGACGAATCCCGCCCAGCCGCGGGCGGGAACCCCGGCGGCGGCCCGCGCCCCGCGTCTTCGCGCCGGTCCAGAGACCGGATCAGGAGCGCAGCGGACGCGGGGCGACAGGGAGGGCCCCGTTCCGTCGAAGCCGCCGCCGGGGAGGTGCGGGATCAGGCGTAGCCGAAGTCCTGCGTCCAGTAGAAGCCGTAGCTGCCGCCCTTGTACTCGCCGACGCCGAGCGCCTTGAACGAGCAGTTCAGGATGTTGGCGCGGTGGCCTGGGCTGTTCATCCACGAGGTCATCACCGACTCCGGGCCGTTCTGCCCCGCGGCGATGTTCTCCCCGCTCGGATCGGCGTAGCCGACCGCCTTGATCCGCTGCCACGGGTCGACCCCCTCCGGGGTGTCGTGGCTGAAGTAGTTACGCACGGCCATGTCCTGGCTGTGCTTGCGCGCCGCGAGCGCCAGCCGGTCATCCCAGTGCAGGTCACCGCACCCGTTCGCGCGGCGCTCCTTGTTGACCAGGGCCAGCACCTCGTTCTCCGGCCCCGAGTTCGCGGGCTTGACGGCGCTGCTGGTGACCACCGGCGGCGCGGCCTTCACCGTGGACGTGCTGCTGCGGGTGGTCGTCGTCGGCGTGGTGGTGGTGGTGGTGGTCGTCGTCGGCGAGGCGGAGGTCGTGGTCGTCGTGCTGCCGCCGACGGTGGTGGTCAGCGTCAACGGGGTCGCCACGGCAACGACTTCCTCCGGTAACCGAGCGGCGGTCGGTCTGGTCTGCACGGCGAGCGCGGCGACCAGTACGCCGACCACGACCGCGGCGGCCAGCGCCAGGCAGACGAGGAGGATCGGGCGCTTGCGGCCGTTGTCTGGGACGGACACGGTGGCTATGTTCCTTCCGGGCTCGGGACTGCTGCCCTGTGGACGGGGACAGGTGCCCGCGGATTACGCCCAGACCCAGATGTGACGCAGACCACTATCGGGAGGGAAGTCGTTGCCGGTCACCGACAGCGAGTTGGTGGAGCAGGCCCGCGCCGGGTCGCGGGAGGCGTTCACCACGCTGTACCAGCGGTACCGGCTGCCGGTGACGCGTTACGCGCGACGCATCGTCAACGACACCGCACTGGCCGAGGACGTGGTGCAGGACGCGTTCGTCTCCGCGCTGCGCAAGCTGCCGAACCTGCGCGACCCGGCGAGGTTCCGGCCCTGGCTGTTCAGCATCGTGCACCGGACCGCGGTGGACGAGGTCCGCGCGGAGGGACCCACTCTGCTGCCGGAACTGCCCGAGGTACCGGCGCGTACGGCCGAGGACAGCGTGGCGGCGGAACTGGTGTGGGACGCGGCGGCCAGCCTGGAACCGCGCCAACTGGCGATCTTGGAGCTGACGGTCCGCGAGGAGGTCAGCAACGCGGAGCTGGGGCAGGCGCTGGGGGTCAGCACGGCGCACGCCGCCGTGCTGGCGCACCGGGCGCGGACCGCGCTGGGACACGCGGTGCGCATCCTGCTGCTGACCAGGAGCAGGCCGAGCTGCACCAGGTTGGCGGCCCTGGTGCCGGACCGCCCGCGCAAGCTGACGATCGGCCAGCGGGCGAGCGTGGACCGGCACCTGCGGCGGTGCCCGGTGTGCAGCGGCTTGGCGCGCAAGGTGTCGGTGCCCATGGCGGTGCTGGCGGCCCTGTGGCTCGCGCAGCAGCGGACGGCCGGGATCAAGCCGTTGGCGGTCCGCCTGGCCGTGGTCGGCGCCGCGGTGGCGGCGG
Source organism: Kutzneria viridogrisea DSM 43870 (assembly GCF_000525635.1). Classification (NCBI taxonomy): domain Bacteria; kingdom Bacillati; phylum Actinomycetota; class Actinomycetes; order Pseudonocardiales; family Pseudonocardiaceae; genus Kutzneria; species Kutzneria viridogrisea. Next base: position 2,076,011 of record NZ_CP007155.1, on the reverse strand, counting down.
GGCTGGTGGGCTGGTCGCTGCTGCCCACCCCGGCGCCCGCGCCCAGCGCCGCCCCGCTGCCGACCGTGACGGCGAGCAGCACGACTTCCCTTGTGCCAACGACAACTCCGGTCCCGACGACCACCACCACGACTGCTCCGCCGACCACCACGACGACCACCAAGCTGCCGCCCCCGCCGAGCGAGGACCAGCGCTTCGTCGTGCTGGTCAACCAGCAGCGCGCGAGCCGGGGCTGCGCGCCGCTGCGCGAGGACCAGCGGCTGAACCGGGCCACCAGCAGGCACAGCAAGGACATGGCCGCCAACGGCTACATCGACTTCACCGGCCCGACCGGGGACGACCTCGCCGCCGACGTGCGCGAGGCGGGCTACCCGAGCCCCTCGGCCATGGCCGTGGCCGCCTCCACCGAGACCGCCGAGCAGACCCTGGACAAGCTGGCCGACCGCTCCGCCTTCGACTGCGGCTACCGGTCGATCGGGGTCAGCCGGGCGGTCGGCGGGCCGTGCCACTACTACTGGTCGATGGTGCTCGGACGGCAGTGACCTGCCGGGATGTCATGAAAGTGCCGTTCGGGACACCAGGTGTCCCGAACGGCACTTTCATGACAAGGCGCCGCCCGCCACCCTTGCGCGAAGCTGCACAAAGCGGGACCCTTGCGAGCAACTACCGACAGCGGAGCCCTGCCGCCGAGTGTCTGGAGTAGCCATGGCGTCCACCCCTGCACGCCTGTCAGCAGCGATCCTGCTCGCGCTGACACTGATCACCCCGAGTGCGCACGCCGGTGCCGCGCCCGCCGCCAACACCAAGCCGTCCACGATCCCCGCGCTGCGGCAGTGGACCGGCGGCACCGGCAGCTTCACCTTCGGCCCCGGCAGCCGGGTCGTGCTCGGCTCCACCGTGTTGAGCAGCACCGCAAACACCTTCGCCGCCGACCTGAAGTCCTTGTACGGCAGGGACTTCACCCCTGTTGTCGGCACACCCCGCCCCGGGGACGTGTACCTGGCCCTTGGCGGCGCCGACCCCCAGGAGGGCTACACGCTGTCGATCACCGACCGGATCACGATCACGGCGCCCACCGACACCGGGCTGTTCAACGGCACCAGGACCGTGCTGCAACTGCTGCACCAGGGCACCAGCGTGCCGCAGGGCAGCGCGCGGGACTGGCCCAGCTACCCGCAGCGCGGGCTGATGGTCGACGACGGGCGCAAGTTCTTCACCCTGGACTGGCTGATCGACCAGGTGCGTGAACTGGCGTACCTGAAGATGAACTACCTGCACCTGCACCTGTCGGACAACGAGGGCTTCCGGGTGGAGAGCACCAGCCACCCCGAGGTGGTCTCCACCGAGCACCTGTCCAAGGCCGAGGTCCGCACCCTGCTCGCGGTGGCGGCGGCCTACCACGTGACGGTGGTGCCGGAGATCGACATGCCCGGGCACCTGCGGGCGGTCCTCAACGCGCACCCCGACCTGCGGCTCACCGGGGCCGACGGCAGCGTCAGCACCGACTTCATCGACCTGTCCAAGGACGGTTCGTACGCGCTGCTGAAGGACCTGATCACCGAGTACGCGGAGCTGTTCCCCGGACCGTACTTCCACATCGGCGCCGACGAGTACGTGGGCAACTACGGCAACTACCCGCAGGTCCTGGCCTACGCCAAGCAGCACTACGGGGCCAACGCCGTGGCCAAGGACACCTACCTGGGCTTCGTCAACTGGGCCGACGACCTGGTCCGCGCCTCGGGCAAGACCACCCGCGCCTGGAACGACGGGCTGTACGGCGGCTCCGCGGTCACCGTGCACCCGGACGTGCTGGTGGAGTTCTGGTACAACTACGGCCTTTCCCCGCAACAGCTCGTCGACGGGGGCCACCAGATCATGAACTCCAGCTACACCCCGACCTACTACGTGCTTGGCCGGGGCAAGGCGAGTCCGGCGACCACCTACGAGCAGTGGACGCCGAACCTGTTCCAGGGCAACCAAAGCCTGACCGACCCGAGCCACAACCTCGGCGAGAAGGTGCACGTGTGGTGCGACTTCCCCGACGCGGAGACCGAAGCGCACGTGGCCTCGGGCATCCGCGACCTGCTCCGCGTTGTGGCGCAACAGACCTGGGGCTCCGCCAAGCCCGCGGACGGCTACTCCGCGTTCCAGGACGTGATCGGCCTGATCGGGCGCAACCCCGCCTGGCCCGTGGGCAACCTGGCCGCCAACCGGCCGATCACCGTGTCGAGCACGGAGACCCCGGACTTCCCCGGCTACAACGCGGTGGACGGGGACTACGCCACACGGTGGTCCAGCGCCTACGGCGACGGCGAGTGGATCACCGTGGACCTGGGCTCGGTGCACGCGGTGAGCCGGGTCAAGCTGAGCTGGGAGACCGCGTACGGCAAGGCGTACCAGGTCCAGACCTCCGTGGACGGCACGAACTGGAACACGATCTACAGCACCAACGCGGGGCGTGGCGGCACCGAGGACCTGACCGGGCTGACCGGCTCCGGGCGGTACGTGCGCATGCAGGGCGTGACCCGGGCCACCGGCTGGGGCTACTCCCTGTACGAGTTCGAGGTCTACTGAGGCCGCCATGCGCTTCGCGAGCCCGCTCCCCGCGCTGGCACCGCAGCCAGCCAGGACGCCGACGATCACCGAGCGACTGCGCGCCGCACTGGGCTCCGGCCCGTTCCACCACGCCCTCGCCCTGGCCATCGCGGCCAGGGGCCTGACACTGGAACAGCTCCGCAACCGACTGTCCACTCGGGACGTCCAGCTGAGCGCGGCCACCCTGAGCTACTGGAAGAACGGCCGCAGCGTGCCGAGGCGCGAGGAGTCGCTGCGCGGGATCTCCGTGCTGGAACAGGAACTCGACCTGCCCAAGGACGCGCTGACCAGTCTGCTGGACCGGCGCGGTCCGCGCGTGGGGCTGCCGCCACAGCCCCCGGGCCGCATCGAGTCCCTGCTGGACTGGCAACGGCTGCCCGTGGGCAGCGGTCTGCGGGTGCTGAGCCTGCACGAGACCCTGCACCTCGGTGCGGACGGCCTGCCCGAGCGGCTGACCCTGCACGAGGTGGTGCAGGCCACCCGGGACGGGGTGGTGCGCACCCACGCCGGGCTGCGCGCGGGCCAGAGCGAGCTGGCGCCGCGGATCACCGCCACGGTGAACTGCTCGGTCGGCCGGGTGCAGACCCGGCACGACGACGCCCTGGCGGTGGTGGAGCTGGTGCTGGACTCCGAGCTGGCCAGGGGCGAGACGGCGGTGCTCGGCCACGAGTTCACCTTCTCAGCGCCGCGCAGGGAGAACTACCACCAGCGGCACTTCCGGCAGCCGGTGCACAGCTACCTGCTGGAGGTCCACTTCGCCGCGCGGGCCGTGCCCGTGCAGTGCTGGTCCTACCAGCGCGACCTGATCTCCCGGCGGCAGCACCGGGTGCGCCCCGTGCGGCCGGACAGCCGTCCCGCCGTGCACGTGGCGCACACGAACCTGGCGCCGGGCACGGTCGGCCTGCGCTGGCAGTGGAGCTGAGCTGTTACGAAGTGGCACTGAAGGCGGGCCGACCACCGGCGGGTGCGCCGGTGGTCGGCCCGAGCCAGGATGGGGGCTCCTCTTCCCTGCACACCGAGGAGTACCCCAAGTGAAGGCATTGCTCATGCGGAGCACAGCACTCGGCACCTGCGCCGCCGCCCTGCTGGTTGGCGTGGCCGCGACCGCCTCGGCCGCACCCCAGCGCCTGCCCAGCTACCAGCAGTGGCAGTCGGACGTGACCGCCGCGATCAAGCCCGCCACGCCCTGGTTGGAGCAGCGCGTGGGCCAGGGCGGCTCGAAGCTGGCGATCGTGCTGGACATCGACAACACCTCGCTGGAGAGCGAGTACCACGAGGGCGCGCCGAACAAGCCGGTGCGCGCCGTGGCCACCTGGGCGGCCCAGCACGGGGTGGCTGTGCTGTTCGCCACCGGCCGCAAGGAGTCCGGCCGGAGCACGACCGAGCGCCAGCTCACCGCCGCCGGGTACCAGATCGACGGCCTGTGCATGAAGAACTCGCACGACAGCAGCAACTCGGCCACCAAGCAGCGCTGCCGCAAGGAGTACACCTCGGCCGGGTACACGATCACCGCCAACATCGGCAACCGGTCCACCGACTTCGAGGGCGCCAACTACGAGAAGGGCTTCAAGCTGCCCGACTACGACGGCCAGCTCAGCTGAGCCGGGACGCCGGACCGGTGGGCGCCGGTGGCGCGGACCGGTCCGGCGTTGCCGAGCCCGCCGGCACGCTGGGGGGCGGGTGCCGACTCCACCCAGGTCGTCCCGGGCAGCCCCCTGGTTCCCGAGAACACCCTGATCACCCGATCGTGGGGCACGGTTGCGGGTGATCCACGTCGCGTTCGCACGACGGTCACGAACCCTCCCGAGGCGGTGCGGTACCGTAAATTCATGACGAATCTCCGCTCGCGCATCACCGGGTGGCTGGTGCGTAGGCATTTCGCCAGGACCAAGAAAAAGGGGTTCTCCCTGTCGGGAATCCCCTTTCTTCCCGAATCCGTGCTGATGCCGCTGAAGCGGGTCGGCGTCGATCCCGTCGCCGAGCTCGGCCGCGTCCGCGAGACCGAGCCGGTGAGCAAGCTCCCGGTGCCCTTCGGCATGAACGCGTGGTTGATCACCGGGTACGACGAGTCCAAACACGTGCTGAGCAAGGTGGACCTGTTCAGCAACGACTTCTCCAACCTGGCGGGCAGTTTCGGCATCACCGCCGAGGAGAACCCCGGTGGCCTGGGTTTCACCGACCCGCCGGAGCACACCAAGCTACGCAAGCTGCTCACCCCCGAGTTCACGATGCGCCGCCTTTCCCGGCTCACGCCCAGAATCGAGGCCATCGTCGAGGGCCAGCTGGACGAGATCGCCCGCTCCGGGGCGCCCGTGGACCTGGTGCAGCACTTCGCGCTGCCGATTCCCTCGCTGACGATCTGCGAGCTGCTGGGCGTGCCCTACGAGGACCGCGCGGACTTCCAGCGGCTGAGCACCGCGCGCTTCGACCTGTTCGGCGGGGCCAACGCCTCGCTGGGCGCCATCTCCGAGTCACTGGTGTACCTGCGCGGCATCGTGCAGAAGCAGCGCAGCGACCCGGGTGAGGGCATGATCGGCATGCTGATCAAGGAGCACGGGGACGAGGTCGACGACGACGAGCTCGCCTCGATGGCCGACGGCCTGCTCACCGGCGGGCTGGAGACCACCGCCAGCATGCTCGCGCTGGGCGCGCTGGTGCTGTTGCAGGACCGCGAGCACTTCCAGCTGGTGCACGACCAGGACGAGGCGATCAACCCGTTCGTCGAGGACCTGCTGCGGCACCTGACCGTGGTGCAGGTGGCCTTCCCGCGCTTCGCCAAGGTCGACATGGAGCTGGGCGGCAAGCAGATCAGCGCGGGCGACGTCATCATCGTCTCGCTGAGCGGGGCCAACCGCGACAAGGCCCTCGGCACCGACATGGACACCTTCGACCCCACCCGGCCCGCCAATGCCTCGCACCTGGCGTTCGGGCACGGCATCCACCGCTGCATCGGCGCTGAGCTGGCCAAGATGGAGCTGCGCGCCGCCTACCCCGCTCTCGTGCGCCGCTTCCCGAAGATGCGGCTCGCGGTGCCCCCGCAGGACCTGGCCTTCCGCCAGCTGTCGATCGTCTACGGCATGGACAAGCTGCCGGTCTTCGCCGAGTAGTCACCACTCGCGGGGGGGCGGTGGTCACGCGCTGCGTGCGACGGCCCACTCCGCCGACCCCGGGCCGGGGACTGTCCCCGGGCCGGGGTCGGCAAGTCTCGGCGTGGGGCGGGCGAGTCCCGGCCTGAGGCGGGCGAGTCCCGGCCTGAGGCGGGCGAGTCCCGGCCAGGTGGGCACGAGTCCCGCTCTGGGGCGTGCGAGTCCCGCTCTGGCGCAGACGAGTCCCGCCCGGCCGCGCGCGAGTCCCCCGCCAAGTGGGCGCGAGCCCCGGCCTGGGGCGGGCGAGTCCCGCCCAGGTGGGCGAGCCCCGGCCCAGGGTCGGCGAGTCTCGGCCAGGTGCGTGCGAGTCCCGCTCTGGCGCAGACGAGTCCCGCTCCGGCACGGGCGAGTCCCCCGCCAAGTGGGCGCGACTCCCGGCCTGAGGTCGGCGAGCCCCAGTGTGAGGTCGGCGAGCCCCGCGCTGGCACGGGCGAGCACCAGCCCGGGGTCGGCGAGCCCCGGCCAGCCGTGCACGAACCACGCCCCCACCAGCGCGCGTCCCGCCCAGGTGGGCGAGCCCCGGTCTGCGGTCGGCGAGCCCCGGTCTGCGGCCGGCGAGCCCCGGCCAGGTGGGCGCGAGTCCCGCGCTGGGGTCGGCGAGTCCCGGTCAGCCGCGGGCGAACCCCGTTCTGAGGTGCGCGAGTCCCGGTCTGCGGCCGGCGAGCCCCGGCCAGGTGGGCGCGAGTCCCGCGCTGGGGTCGGCGAGTCCCGGGTCAGCCGCGGGCGAACCCCGTTCTGAGGTGCGCGAGTCCCGGTCTGCGGTCGGCGAGCCCCGGTCTGGGGCGGGCGAGTCCCGCTCTGGCGCAGACGAGTCCCGGTCTGCCGTAGGCGAACCCCGCTCTGAGGTGGGCGTTCAGCCCGCCTCGGCCGCTGGCGAACCTCGCCGCACACCAGGCGGCGTCCCACCTGTCCACGGCAGGGACGTCTCAAAGGTGCCCTTGGCGAGGTTGTGGACCTGCCACGACCGCCGCGAAGGTGGCTTTCACTGCACTGAACGCAGCGAATGGTCCTTTCGCAGCGCGTCTCGGCGGCGTCCCGCCCGCGTCCACGGCAGGCGCGTCCCAAAGGTGCCCTTCACGACGCTCAACGCCCCAAAGGGCACCTTCATGACGCAGCGGTGTTCGCCATCACAACGGCCGGAGCAGGGCGAAGCCGCTGTCGATCACCTCGTCGAAGTCCAGCTCGGGGTTGATGCTGGCCAGCCGCATGGCAGTCTCCAGCACGCTCATGGTCACGTCGGCCAGCATGGGGGCGAGCATCTCCAGGTCCACCCGCCCGGCAAGGCGTGCGCGCAGCAGCAGCTCCAGTTCGCGCAGCCACTGGATGCGGATCTCGTAGGCCTGCCCCAGCAAGGTCCGTGAGCCGATCATGACGCGGGTGTAGGCGAGTACCCGTTGCCGCTCCAGCACGTCCATGCCCGCGATGTGCGCGTGCACGGCGTCGCGCAGCACGACGAGCACCGGTTCGTCGGTGCGGGCGGCGAGCGTGGCCATGAAGGCGGCACGGCGCTGCGCGTCCTCGTTGGCGAGCACGTCCTCCTTGGCGCTGAAGTAGCGGAAGAAGCTCGCTCGCGAGACCTGGGCCAGGGCGGCGATGTCCTCGACGGTGGTGGCGTCGAAGCCCTTCTGCTCGAACAGCTCGAAGGCCGCCCGCTCCAAGGCCTGCTTGGCCAGCAGCTTCTTGCGCTCGCGCAGCCCGAGCTGCGGGCTCGTGCTCTCTGCGGTCACAGCACCAGTCTAGCAAGTACTGAGACTTGCGTCTCTAATAAGACTCGACGACAAACTGATACTTGAGTCTCAATCGAGACTGCGATCTCCTCCAGATGGGTCGAGAGGAGACCGAGATGACCGCACAACGACGCACCGGACTGCCCTGGCAGGTGCAGCTGACCATCGACGTCGCGCTGAGCCCGGTGGTGTTCTTCGCACTGCAAGGAAACTTCGGGCTGAGCACCGGCCAGGCTCTGCTGATCTCCACCCTGGTCGGCGCCGCCTGGACCGGATTCGTGCTGATCACCACCCGCAAGGTCAACGCCGTGGCCCTGTGCGTGATCGCGGGCATGGTGGTCGGCGCGGCGCTGACCGGGGTCACCGGTGACCCGAGGTTCGGCGTGGCCAAGGACTCGCCTACACCGGGCTGTTCGGCCTGGCCATGCTGGCGAGCCTGCTGCTGCCGCGCCCACTGATGTTCCACCTGGTCCGGCCGTTCGCCACGCACGACAACGACCCGGAACAGGTCGCCGAGTGGAACACCTCCTGGTCGGCGCCGCTGTTCCGCCGCTGCATGCGGGTGATGACCACCACCTGGGGCCTGGGCCTGCTGGTCGAGGCGGCCACCCGCGTGGTGCTGGTGGGCGCCGTCTCCCTGGACACCGCCGCGGCGCTGTCCCCCGCGCTGACCGGCGTGTTGCTGGTCGCCCTCATGACCTGGACCACCAGTTACGGCCGCCGCGCGGGCGAAGCCCGCCGTGCCGCCGCCGAATCCGTGTGAGGACACCGTGTTGTTGTTCACCAGTGTCGACGTGTTCGACAGCACAGACCTGCTACCCGGCCGCCACGTGCTGGTCCGCGACGGAGTGGTCGCCAAGGTCAGCACAGCGCCCATCCCTTACCGGGCAACGGTCATCGATGGCACGGGCCAGACGCTGCTGCCGGGCCTGATCGACTCACACGTACACCTGTGGGCGGCCACCGCCACGACGGAGAGCGCCGTGTTCGGCGTGACCACCACGCTGGACATGTTCAGCCCACCCGAACTGGCCAGGCAGTGGACCACCGGCGTGCCCGGGGTCGGGCCGGTCGCCGACACCCGGACGGCAGTGTTCCCCGCCACAGCACCGCACGGCCACGGCACGGAGTTCGGTATCGGCACGCCCGTGCTGACCGAACCCGAGCAGGCACGGGGTTTCGTCGAGGACCAGCTGGCGCACGGCGCGAGCTACATCAAGATCATCTGCGACGCCGTGCACGGCGCGGAGAGCAGCCTGCGGCCCGAGGTCGTAGCCGCCCTGGTCAGTGCGGCACACGAGCGCGGCGTGCTGGCAGTGGCACACGCCACGGTGGCCGCCGACGCCGCGATCGCCCGGGTCGCCGGCGCCGACGTGCTGATGCACGTGCCGGTGGACGAGGCGAGTGCGGTGCTGACCGACGGCGTGCTGGTCACCACGTTGGCGACCCTGCACAGCGGGTTCTTCGCCGGGAAGCGCCCCGAGGTGCTGGACGACCCGGACCTGCGGCCGCTGCTCTGCCCGGACGCGCGGGAGAACCTCGCGCAGGGCTGGCGGCTGCCCGACACCTGGCGCTATGAGACGGCGCAGGCAAACGTTCGCGCCGCCCGCGACCAGGGAGTGCGGATCCTGGCCGGGACGGACGCGGGCATGCCGGGCACGGCACACGGTGCCAGCCTGCACCACGAACTGGCGCTGCTCGTGGAGTCGGGGCTCACTCCGACCGAGGCCCTGCGGTCGGCCACCTCCGCACCGGCCGAGGTGTTCGGGCTGGCCGACCGAGGCCGAATCGCCCCGGGACTGCGCGCGGATCTGCTGCTGGTGCACGGGAACCCGACTGCGGACGTCAGGCACACCAGGCGGATCCGCGGAGTGTGGGTGGCAGGCGAGCCGGTACGCCACGACGTGTGGCGCGCGCGGCTGGAGCGGATCGAGTCGCGGCTGTCGACCCGACCGGCACACCCCAGCGGTCCCTTGCCCACCGACCGCTGGAAGCCGTTGACGGACGGCAGTTCCAGGGCAGTGCTGACAATGCGACCCGAAAGCCTGTGCGTGGACACGGAGGTCCAGCCCTCCGCAGGGTGGCAGGTCTGCTTCGCGGGCACCAGCTACACCATCAGCGACGCGGAGGATGGCACGAATCTCAGTGACAGCAAGGAGATCACGCTGACCGTACGTGCGGATCAGCCCTGCGTGCTGGCGGCCTCGCTCGATGCGGGCTACCCGCTCAAGCCGCCGGTGGTCGTGCCGGTCCCAGTGGGCACCGAGTTCCAGCGGCACACCCTGTCGCTGAGCGCGTTCGGACCGGTGGACCTGCGCACCTGGCGGGACATGGCAGTGGCGTTGCAGGAGCAGCGCAACTGCGCGGGCGGGTCACTGGCCAGTGAACTGGCCGTGCGGGCTGCGATCCAGGGCGGATCGCCGCTGACCCAGGTGCGGCGCTAGGTGACCCCGTTGCTGGTGGCACTGGACACGGTTCTGTCCCATGTGGACAGCTTCGTGGTCACGCCCGCGCAGGCGTGACCACGAAGCCACCGTTCACAGCGCGAGCAGTGCCCGCACCGGCATTCGACTGTCCGACAACGGTCTGAGCGCCAGCTGCACCAGCACCAGCGCGTTGTCGTCACCGGCGACCCGGTTGGCGCTGAGTTCCCCGCAGGACAGGCAGTGGTGGATCAGCACCCACTCCCCGTCCCCGCGCACGGACAGGCTCAGCGCCGTCATCCGGCCGCGGCACCCCGATGCCCGGTCGCCGGGCACGCGGTGGTCCACGTGCAGGCTGGTCAGGCAGCTCGGGCAGTGGTTGCGGTGCGCCGTGCCCGGTGCCGCCAGCGGCACGTCGAGCCGACAGCCGACGCAGCGGAACGCGTCGCCCGCTCCGCGCAGGACCTCCTTGTGCCGCTGCGGTTTCTGTCGTTGCGGCTTGCGTCGTGGCACAGGTCCCCCTTACAGGTCGCCGAAGGCTTCGAGCGGGAACGGGGGCTGGGCCAGCGGGCGGACCGCCATGCGCATCAGGATCAGTTGGTTGTCGTCACCGCAGATCGCGTTGGAGGTCAGCTCGTCGCAGCGCGTGCAGCGGTGGATGATCATCCAGTCCCCGTTGCGCAGCACCGCGATGGAGATCGGGATCATCCGCGACTGGCAGTCGGACAGACCACCGGCCACGTGGTCGTGCACGTGCTGGGAGTGCAGGCAACTCGGGCAGTGGTTGCGACGGCCGCCGTCGGGGCCGAACTTGGTCACGGTCAGGCCGCAGCGCACACAGGTGAACGTCTCGGTCTGCCGGTGGGAACTGGTGTTGGTGGTGGACACCCGGATTCTCCTCGCCACGAGGTCGGACACGATGGCTGGAGTTCGAGCGGTCCTCTTCAGGTCCGTGGTGCGAGCGCGCAGGGACCAGCGCACCGGCGGTACTACGCGGTGCGACGAGGAGCGCTCGACTTGACCCGGGTCATAAACCACTGCTCTCTCGGGCTGTTCAGGCCCAGTGTGCGGCTGAGGTGGACCCGCGCACGCTAACAACGCCGTTGCCGGGTGCGCGAACGAATTACTGGGGGCGGCCCGCACCGCGCGAACCGCCCCCGCGACTGGGCTCAGGCGGGCTTGAGCTCGCCCATCGGGCCCCAGCCGTCCACCGGGGCCTGCACGTTGATGATCTCCGGCGTGCTCGCGAGCGCCTGGGGCATCGTGGCCATGGCCTGCTTGAAGTGCTCGGAGTTCACGTGCTCCACCCCGGCCTCCTCCGAGGCGAAGCCCTCGACCAGCACGTACTGGTTGGGCACCTCCACGCTCTTGGACCACTCGAAGAACAGGTTGCCCGGCTCCTCACGGGTGGCGCGGGTGAAGTCGGCGACCAGGTCCAGCCAGCCCTCGCTGTGCTCGGGGCGGACGGTGAACTTGACGACGATGAAGATCATGACGAGGCATCTCCTTCAGGCACGGGCCAGTGCGAGCACACCGATCACCAGCAGCGTAGAACTGAGCCAGAGCGCGGGCACGAGTCGCACGCGCCACCACTCCACCCGGCGCCGGACGCACTCCGGCACCTCCTCGGGCGGGGTGTTGCGCAAGGCGGAACGCAGTGCGAGCAGCGACACGGTACAGACGGCGCCGAGCACCGTGGTCGCGAGGCCGAACAGCAGGACTCCGGTCACCGCACGGCTCTCTCGGTGGTGGGCACACGCACGCACGCCAGAGCCCCGTTGCGCAATGCGGAACGGGGCTCACCAAGCGGAACGATCGTGCCCACATCGATCATGCTCGCACAGGGCTCACCTCGATCGCAGGGCCCCTGGCAGCGACCCGCTGCGCCCAGCGCACCGCGGGCCCCATCGCGGTGGAGGCCAGCACGAACAGGCCGCCCAGCAGCAGCCAGCCCGGCACGCCCCAGGTGAGGACCACCGTGGTCAGCAGCAGCGGTCCGAGCATCCTGGCGATCGCCACGCCGGAGCCGAAGAAGCCCTGGTACTGCCCCTGCTTGTCGGCCGGGGCCAGGGTGAAGCTGATCTGCCAGCTGGCGGAGGCCTGCACCATCTCGCCGACCACCTGAAGGCCGCCGCCGACCAGCAGCGCCGCGGCAGCGGTCCACGGCGAGGTGCCCACCGAGGACAGGGCGAACACCAGGCAGGCCAGGAACATCACCGCACCGGCACGGCGCAGCAGTCGTGAGGCGCTGCCCAGCCCGCGGACCCGGCGGGCCACCCGGACCTGGAACAGCACCACACTGAGCGTGTTGAGCACGAGCAGGCTGGAGACCATCCAGGTCGGCGCCTGGGTGCGCTGCACGATCCACAGTGGAATGATCAGGCTGAGCAGCGGCATGTTCAGCAGCAGCACCGTGTTCAGCAAGGTGATCACGGCGTAGGGGCGGTCCCGCAGCACAGCGATGGCCGGTTCACCGGCGACCTTGGGCGCGGGCGGCACCACCGGCAACCGGCGGATCACCAGCGCTGCCAGTGCGAAGCTCGTCGCATCGATGGCAAACGCCGCCAGGAACGCCTCCCTGGTGCCCAAGTGCAGGGCAAGACCGCCGATCGCCGCGCCGACGGCCAGACCCGCGTTGGTCGTGGACTGCATGTGCGCGCGGATCTCCGTACGCGCCTCGCCGGCCACCAGCCCGGCGAGCAGCGCCTGCCTCGCCGCGGCGAGCCCGCACTGGCAGCTCGCGTACACGCAGGCCATCGGCAGGAACATCTCGAAGGACCGGACGAAGAGGAAGGACCCGACCGCCAGCGAGGTCGCCACGGCCAACAGCACCGCCACGCCTCGCGGCCCGAGGCGGTCGGCGAGGTGTCCGAGCGCGACGCCCGCAACCGAGCCGACCGCCCAGGCCAGGGTCAGCCCGAGCCCGACCTGCTCCGGGGACAGGCCGACGACCAGCGTGAAGTACAGCGCCGAGCACACGTAGTACGCGCCGTCACCGACCGAGTTGGTCAGCTGCGCCAGCGCCAGAACTCTGGACGGCCCCTGGGGCGGAAGGATCCTGCTGTGCATGGAGCCGACACTAGGCAGCAGATTGGCCCAGCATCAGATCCAATTATTTATCAATTGATCAGACCAATGTGCGCGCGAACCAGCTCGCGGTACATGGGAGCCACCACGCCGCCAGCGAGCCCTCCACGCCCACCGGGCCGATCTCCGGCCGGGCGGCGCCCCCACAGCGGTCATACCTTGAAGTTCCAGATTGGTACTTTCCCGAAGTACTGCCTGATCACAGGTCCGCAAGCCTCAAACGGGACGCCTGACTGGGCCAGTCGGGCGATCTCCTGCTGTTCATGTGTGCAGCACTGACCGTCCGCCGGGAGGACACGGCGCGTCCCCAACCGCTCCCCATCATGAACCGCCCTTGTCCCCCACCACAGGAGGATTGATGCTGCGCAAGAGACTCGTGGCCGCCGCCGCGGCAGCACTGCTGGCCGCCGCGGGCGCGGTCGGCGCGGTCGTGGCACAGGACGGCCCGGCCGACCCGGCGGTGCAGACCGCGGCCAGCTCGGTGCCGACCTTCGACCACATCGTGCTGGTGATGTTCGAGAACAAGAAGTACTCCTCCATCAACGGCAGCTCCAGTGCCCCCTACTTCAACTCGCTGGCCGGTCAGGGCGCGAAGTTCAGCAACTCCTTCGCGATCACCCACCCCAGCCAGCCCAACTACGTCGCACTGTTCTCCGGCGCGACGCAGGGGGTCACCGACGACACCTGCCCGGCCAACCTCGGCTCGGTGAGCAACCTCGGCCAGCAGCTGATCGGCGCGGGTCGCACCTTCACGGGCTACTCCGAGTCCATGCCTTCCGACGGCTACACCGGCTGCTCCAGCGGTGACTACCGGCGCAAGCACAACAGCTGGGTGGACTTCAGCAACGTGCCCGCGGCGAGCAACCTGCGGTACACCGCCTTCCCCAGTGACTACACCCAACTGCCCACAGTGGCCTTCGTGACCCCGAACATGTGCAACGACATGCACGACTGCTCGATCGGCACCGGGGACACCTGGCTGCACAACAACCTCGACGGCTACGCGCAGTGGGCCAAGACCCACAACAGCCTGCTGATCGTCACCTTCGACGAGGACAGCGGCACCTCGGTCAACCAGATCTTCACCACGTTCGTCGGCGCACACGTGCAGACGGGCACCTACAGCGAATCCATCAACCACTACACCGTGCTGCGCACCATCGAGGCGTCCTACGGCCTCCCGGGCATCAACAACGCGGCGAGCAAGTCCCCGATCCTCGACGTCTGGCAGTGACCTGACCCCGTGGGCACGCCGCACCCGGCGTGCCCACGGGCCGCAGAGAGGCGGCGCACATGTACCTGTCCACCATCGGGCGCCGCGACAGCGGACCGGTGTCCCGGCGCAAGCTCGCGGCGGTCGGCGCGAACGTGCTCGCACTGGGCTCGGTCAGCCTGGTCACCGACATCTCCTCCGAAATGGTCACCGCGGTCCTGCCGATCTACCTGGTGCTCGGGCTGCACCTGAGCCCCGCCGTGTACGGCCTGGTCGACGGCCTCTACACCGGGGCGACCGCCCTGCTGCGACTGGTCGGCGGCTACCTCGCCGACCGGGTGCGCAGGCGCAAGACCGTGGCCGGGATCGGCTACGCGCTGTCGGCGGTGGCCAAGCTCGGCCTGCTCGCGGCGGGCTCCTCGACGGCGGCGATCGGCGCCGTGATCACCTTGGACCGCACGGGAAAGGGGCTGCGCACGGCGCCACGCGACGCACTGATCACCTTGTCCGCACCCGAATCCGTGCTCGGCAGGGCCTTCGGCGTGCACCGCGCGATGGACAGCGCAGGTGCGTTCGCCGGTCCGCTGGTCGCGCTCGGCGTACTCGGGCTGGTCGGGTCGGCCGCGGGCACCGAGGGCTTCAACGCCGTGTTCTTCACCAGCTTCTGCATCGCCTGCGTCGGGTTGCTGCTGCTCGTGCTGTTCGTCCGCGACCGGCAGACCCCTGCCCCTGCCACCGGTTCGGTCTCGCTACGGGCCGCCTTCGGCCTGCTGCGCGGATCCGGCGTGCGCCGGTTGTTGCTGGCCGCCTGCGTGCTCGGCGCCGCGACCATCGGCGACGGCTTCGTCTACTTGTTGTTGCAGCGCAAGGAGGACATCGCCAGCGGGTGGTTCCCGCTGCTGGCCGTCGGCACCAACCTCATGTACCTGCTGCTGGCCGCGCCACTGGGTGTACTGGCGGACCGGGTCGGTCGGCTGCCGGTGGTGCTCGGCGGCTACGGTGCGCTGACCGTCGTGTACCTGCTGCTCGCCGGTCCGGTGTCGGGCTGGCCGCTGCTCGTGCTCTCGCTCGCGCTCTACGGTGGGTTCTACGCCGCCACCGACGGGGTGCTCATGGCGCTGGCGGGTCCCGTGCTGCCCGAGTCCTTGCGCACCACGGGGATCGCGCTCATCCAGACCGGACAGGCGCTGTCCTACTTCGCCTCGTCCGTCCTGTTCGGACTTGCCTGGCAGTTCTGGGGCGCGGGCACGGCAACGGTGTTCGCCGCGGGCGGGACGGTGCTCGCCGTGCTGATCACCTTGGTACTGCTGAACTCCAGGAAGGCCACCTCGTGAACAACCGCACCCGCGTCCTGATCGCCGTCGCCGGGGTCCTCGCACTGGTCACGGCCGGAGTCGTCTACGTCGGACTGGCCGCCGCGCGCAACCGGGACGCCGTCGCCGCCGGTACCGGTGCCGTCACGCTCACCCCAGGGCCGCGCATCCTGTTCCGCAGCACGGCACAGTCCGACCGCGGTCACATCGCGAGCGTGTCCGCGACCGACCCCGGTGGCCCGCGCGCAGTGGCCCCCGTGTCCTGCGTCCGCGTGTACGCCGCCGGCGGCACCGGGCTGTGCCTGCGCCAGGACAGCGGCCTCACCACGTACCAACTCGTCGCCCTCGACGCGCAACTCGCAGATCAGCGCGAGATCCCGTTGGTCGGCCTGCCCAACCGCGCCCGCGTGTCCGCCAGCGGCCGCATGCTCGCCTGGACCGTGTTCGTGACCGGGGACTCCTACAACGGCGGGATGTTCTCCACCCGAGCGGGCTTCCTGGACACCCGCACCGGGGAGATCACCGGCACGCTGGAGGACTACGCCGTCACCCTCGACGGCAAGCCGTACCAGGCCGCCGACCTGAACTTCTGGGGCGTCACCTTCACCCGTGACGACAACCTGTTCTACGCCACCATGTCCACCGCCGGGCGCCGCTACCTCGTCCAGGGCGACGCCGCCGCCCACACCGTGCGCGCCCTGCGCGAGAACGTGGAGTGCCCGTCCCTGTCCCCCGACGGCACCCGGCTGGCCTTCAAGTCCGCTGTGGACGGTGATCCCGCGCGCGGTTGGCGGCTGTCCGTGCTCGACCTCGCCACCAACGCCGTCACCCCGCTCGCCGAGGCCCGCAGCATCGACGACCAGGCCGCCTGGCTCGACGCCCACACGGTCGGCTACGGCCTGCCCCGCGGCACCGGTAACTCCGACGTCTGGTCCGTGCCCTCCGACGGCACCGGCCAGCCCCGCCTGTTGATCCCCGACGCCGAGTCCCCGGCGGCGCTGGGGTAACCAGCTCCGCCGATCAGCGCTGTCGGAGGAGCGCCCTGGATCGCTACCGTGAACGATCACCGGACACGAGGGGCGGGGTCATGGCGACCAGACAGGCGCGCAGGCGGAGGAGCAGGGCGGAACCCACGGAGGCCGTCCACAACGAACTCGGCGCGCATGCCACCGGCCCCGTGATTCAGGCGGGGACCATCAACGGCGACATCCGCCTGCACGCGACGCCCCCCGCACCGCGCCCACGGCAGCTCCCGCCAGCACCGACCTGGTTCACCGGCAGGGGCAAGGAACTCCTGGAGCTGAACACCGCGTGGTGCGCGGTCCGGGAGTTCCCGATCATCACGATCGTCGGCACAGGTGGTATCGGCAAGACAAGCCTCGCCCTGCGCTGGGCGCACAGCAACGTGGACCTGTTCCCCGACGGCCAGCTGTACGTGGACCTGCGAGGACAGGGCGCGGTTGAGCAGCCCGCGGCCGCCGTGCGCGTACTGCTCGACGCGCTCGGTGCCGACCACAGGTCGATGCCGACGGACTTCGACGCTCTGGTCGGCCGCTACCGGAGCCTGGTGGCGGATCGGCGGATGCTGATCGTGTTCGACAACGCCCGGGACACCGCCCAGGTCGCGGCCCTGCTGCCAGGCACCCGAACCTGCGCGGTCCTGGTCACCAGTCGTGATCGAATGGAGGGCCTGCACTCCTCGTTCGGCGCGGTTCGGGTGGCCTTGGAGGAACTGTCCACGCGGGAGGCACACGAACTGCTCGTTCAAAGGCTTGGCGACGGCCGAGTGGAAGCCGACCGCGAGGCCCTGCGTGAGCTGCTCGACTACTGCGCCGGGCTCCCCCTCGCACTCGCCGTGGTGGCTGGCCGACTGGCAACGCACACCGACTTCCCGCTCACGGTGGTGGCCGCTGAACTCAAGGAGGCCACGACCCGGTTGAGCGCATTGGACACCGGCGACCCCTCGACCACGCTCACGAGCCTGCTTTCCCTGTCATACAAGGCACTCAGCCCGGACACCGCTGAGCTGTTCGGGTTCATCGGCCTCATCCCGACCCCGGACGTGGGACTCGGCGCGGCTCGTGCCCTGACCGGACTGGACACCACCGCCGTGCGGGCACTGATGCGGGAACTGGAGCGCGCGTCACTGGTCGGCGAGCACCTGCCCGGTCGCTGGCGAATGCACGACCTCATCCACCTCTACGCCGCGCAACAGGCGCGAGCCCACCAGTCACCGGAGCTCCAGCACGCTGCGCTGCGGCGGTTGGCCGACTACTACCTGCATTCCGCCTACACGGGCGATCGCATGCTGGACGGCAACCGGGTACCCATCGCGCTCGACGAACCCGCCACCGGAAGCCGCCCGGAGGCCTTTGACGACAGGGATTCGGCGTTGGCGTGGTTCATCGCCGAGCACCGCTGCACCGTAGGGGTCCAGCAGGTCGCCGCCGAGCGTGGTTGGCACAGCACCGTGTGGCAGCTCACCTGGTCGTTGCACACCTACCGCTGGCGTCGCGGGCACTTCCACGACCAAGTAGCCGGGTGGAGCGCTGCGGTGTCAGCGGCACAGTCCATCGGCGACACCGCCGCAGTGGCGACCGCCCACCGGCTGCTCGGTGCCGCGTGTACCAGGATCGGGGACTTGGAACGCTCCTTCGAGCACCTCAACCACGCCCTCGAACTACTCGATCAGGCCGGGGATCCCGTCGAACGGGCGCACGCGCACCGAGCCCTCGCACGGGCGCGGGAACGCGGCGGCGAGCACCAGCAGGCCCTGGCCCAGGCGTTGCAGGCCCGCACGTTGTACCGGGAGGCCGACTCGCCAGGCAACGAGGCGGACGCGCTTGACCTGATGTGCCTGTACGAAACGAAACTGGGGCGCTACGAGGAGGCCCGCGAACACTGTGCGGCCGCACTCGCTCTCTACCGGCAACGCCACGACCGCGAGGGGGAAGCAACCACTTTGGACAGTCTGGGCTACCTCGCTCAGCGCACCGGCCGGTACCGCGACGCCCTGGCTCACTATGAGCAGGCGATTCTCCTGTTCGACGGAACAAACCCCTACCACCAGGCCAACACACTCGAACGGCTGGGCGAGGTACACGCCGAACTCGCCGATCCCGTCGAGGCGCGGTTGGCTTGGCGCAGGGCGTTGGAGCTGCTCGACTCCGGGGTTCGCGAGGCCGACGCGGCGCGTGTCCGGGACAGACTTGACGCGCTCCCACAGGGCGTGGACACCGAAACCCCTCGAGGATCGCAATGACCGCCACCATTGGCCCGGCCAACTTCCCCACACCGCTGCTCGCTCTGCGCTCGGCTGACCAGTCAGAGGTGAAAAGGGTTCGCGGGTTCGCCAGCATGCAGGCTGAGGCCGCGGAAGCGATGCGCGAACGGCTGTCGGCACGCTGGCACACCGCAGGGACCTCGGAGCGCACAGAGCTGCTCCGGGCCGTGCACGCCGACCTGATCCAGTGGCGCTACGAGCTCGCGTTACGAGCACCGGGGCGCATCGGCCGCGGCATCCCGCTGGACGCCGAGCGGTTCCGCGCGACCATCGCCGGCCACGGCCTGAACTACGATCGGATCGGCTACATCGGACGGCTCCGCGCCGGGGCCACGTGGGACGCGGCAACCCGCACGTTCCGCGGCGGACGGGACACGCCAGCACACCGGACCATGCTCGCGTACGGCGATGCGGCGATCGACAGGTTCCGCCGCCTAGGGGTGCGCGGCGACGTCCTGGACAACCCCGTGGCGCTGCCCGACGGGGCGTGCGTGCGGGGAAACCGCCTGGTGCGGGGAGAAGCCGCGCAGCGCCTCGCGCGGGACCTGCTCACCCGGATAGCTCAACGTGGTGCGGACACCAGCCAGATCGAGACCGGCGGTGAACCGGTCTACCTCGTGTCCGCCGAGAACGAGGCGCGCGCGGTCATGTTCAGCGCGGCGATCTCGCTGCTGGCCGGCGCGGCACGGGACGATGTCGCCGCCTGGCAGAACGCGCGGTACCTGCTCTACCAGGCGCCGGTCACCAAGAAGGGCAGTGATGCGGTGACCAGGACCTTCCTCGTGGCAGTGGGCGCGGTCCTGCTGGGCACACCACCCACGTTGGAGCATGACACCGATCTGCGGTGCCTGGTCCTCGGCCAGGACCGGGCTGTCGCCATGCCCAGCGACCCCGTGGTGCACGCGAGAATGACGTGGGCAACTCCGAAGAGGAGCGAGGAAACGCATGTCCGACCATCAGTCCACTGAGGACGAACCGGCTGAACTACCGCCCTACCGTGCGGTGCTCGTCGTCGACACCAAGGAGTTCGGCAGCAACTCCGACCCTGGGCAGCAGCGGCTCGCCGAGATCATCCCCGATGTGCTCGCGCGTGCCTTCGAGCGGGCCGGGCTCGGCAACGTCTGGTCGCAGGCACTGTTCCCGCACAACACGGGGGACGGCTTCGGCATCGGATTCCCCACTCGACACCTGCCCGCCGTGGTCAGCAAGGTCCTCGACACCCTCCAGGACATCCTCGCGGAGCGGCACCGCCAACTGCGCGGGCACGGCCTGCGACTGCGCATGCGCGCCAGCCTCAACGTCGGACCGGTCCGCGAGCCGGACCCGGACGGCATGACCGCGGTCGTCGGCAACACGGTGATCACCACGCACCGACTGCTGGACGCCGCCCCGGTGCGCGCACTGCTCACCAGGTCCGACCCCGACCAGACCTTCCTCTCGGTGGCGCTGTCCCAGCGGGTGTTCGAGGACGTGGTCGCCAGCGGCTACTCCACGCTCCCGCTGTCCCGGGTGGTGCCGACCCCGGTCCAGGTCAAGGAGTTCACCGGCACCGTCTACCTCTACGTGCCCAACCCCAGTGGCGAACTGTTGGACCGGGGGCTGGGCGACCACCAGCAGGACGCGGTCACCGCCGAGCAGGTCGGGCCGCCGCGGCGACGCGGCGGGGTCACCAACATCATGACCGGGACGCACGGCGGAACGGCGATCCAGGTCGGTCACCTCCACGGCGGCCTGCACACCGGGGACGACCGCTGAGCCGTCCCCCGCCAGGCATCGGTGTCACGGGTGCAGAACTGGCTTCCCCCAAGCCAGTTCCGGCAGGTAGTTGGACTGCCCGCCCATCAGGCGGGCCCCCGCGAGCATCGGGTGCACGGTCGTGCCAGGACGGTAGACGAGCAACCGGAGGTTGAGGACGTCAGAGACATCGATGGTCAGGTTCTGCGGCTGCCCCTGCCGGACGGTGACCTCCTTGCGCACCTGTCCGTCCGTGATGACCTGGAACACCCCGGTCTGTCCCGGGTCAGCGGCGTTGTCCAGGACGCCTGCGGTCACTTCGAGCTTGCGGTAGTTCATGCCCAGGTTGAAGCTGATGGAACCCTGCGGTTCGTGCGCGAAGTCGCGGCACTGGTAGACGATGCTGTCGCTGTAGTGACGGCCGTTGATGTCAGCAGCGCCCAACTTGATGTCAGCGGATCTCTGGGTCACCCCCAGACTGGTCAACAGCACCGAGTTCGTCGCCTTGGGAAGCTTCACACCCCGCTCGCGGTCGGCGAGCTTCTCCCGGACCGCGTCGACGATGTGCGTGAGATCGCGCTCGGCCGAACGGTGGTGGAGGCGGACGTACTGTCGACTGGCCAAGGAGCTGATCGTAGGCGGCAAATCCTTCGCGAGGGGCATGGTGACCTCACCGACGAGGATCGGGATGATCGATTTGTTGCCCGCCGTGGCGATCTCGATCTCGGTGCGAACCCAGTCCGCCGGAGCGAATATCCGCTGCTCGCCATCCCTGGAAACGGTCAGCCAGTTGGGCCCGATCACGACCAGGACCACCGCACTCTCGTTCACCGCCTTCAGCAGTTCCGGGTCGAACAACGTGGCTGGTGAGATCGAACGGCTCGAGCGGAAGACAGCGTCCTCGCCGAAGTGCCGACACAGCTTCTGGTCGATCAGCACGGCGCTGTCCTGGGCGTCGCCAACCCTGAAGTTGATGAAGATGTCTATGATGGCTTCTTCTCCTCACAGTCAACGCGGTTCGGCAGCGGGAGCACCCGTCAGCTTCCGGATGCGACCGCGTACGGCGATCCCCAGACGGCGTTGCCCTTCCGGCAGACCGTCTTGTCCACCGTGGTCAGGGAGGACCGCAGCGTCAGGGCGAAGGTGTTGGCCGGCAGGTCAGCGGCCAGCGGCTTCGCCTCGCCGGGATTGACCAGCGCTGTGGCGACGGGGTGAATGGTGTCGTTGTTGACGAAGATCTCGAACTTGACGGCCAATCCCGGGTCGGAGGTGGAATCGGTGCCCACCGCCTTGACCTCGATGCGGCTGAAGTTCTTCAGGCGAAACTGCTGCGTCCCGCTGTAGTAGTCGCTGTTGCACGTGGTCAGCGTGCTCCACAGCGAACTCTGGTACTGGGTCAACTGCACGTCGTGGTCGCCGTACTGGAAAGTCCACTTGTCGTTGGGGCGGGGCAGATCGGAGAGCAGAACGGGTGCCCCCTTGGCCAGGGTCCCGCCATCACCGGGAACTCCGGGAGTCGCCGCGGTGGTGGACGGGGCGCTGGAGGAGGTAGTCGACGTGGCCGTGGTGGTGGTGACCGGGGCCGCGGTCGAGGTGGCCGCGTTCACCTTTGTCGTTTCCGGCAACGCCGCTGGCGTAGAGCTGGTGGAGCGCCCCAGCACGAAGGCCACCGGCAGTGCGACAACAACAGCGGCAATGCCTAGCCACCGCTTCCTGGTGTCACCGGACTTCAGCTCGCTCACCGTGCGACCTCCGAGTGTCAAGCTCAACTGCTGTGCGAAGGCCGGATCGTCCCGGATCTCTCGGGCGAGGTTCAGCCGGAGTACGTCGACCTCGACCTGGTCGGCAGGGTTTTCCTTGAAACGCTCGAACACCTCGGCCAGGTAGGGGATCGACAGCTTGGCCTCGAGCTGACTGAGCAGATCCTCCAACTGCGCGTCATACGCCTTGGCGCCAATCTCGGCCTTGCGAGTCAGGTACTGGGAAAGCGCCCAGACCACAGAAGATGCCAGCTCGTCTTCAACCATCGCACGCTCCACGTGTCCGTGATGCCCAGTGGCGAATGCGGCCGCCGGTGAACCGGTGCCTGGCGTTCGGCCGTACGCCAGGTGAGCGGGCCGCTGCGGTGCCCTCCGCCACGTGCACCAGTGCAACACCGCCCAAGGCCGCAACCACGTGCCATCTGCGTCACGTGCGGCACTACCGCCCCGACTCGTTACCTCGCACTTCCCCGCGGAGTGCTCCGAGGTCACGGATCGTCACCACGCCGCGACGTGTCAGGACGACACCCTCAGTTCTCAACCTCTGTAGCGCCCTCACGACAGATTCCCTTGACACCGCAAGCAGCTTGCCCAGCTCTTCCTGTGAACCGATGTTCACCGACACGGCTCGCGCGCCGCTGGACGAGGACTTCTCCGCCACCCGCAGCAGGTGCAGCACTACCTTGGTGAAGGCGTCGTCGGTCTGCTCCGCCAGGCTGCGATCGGCCTCGCGCAGGCGCTCGGACACCACCCCGCACAGCACTCGCAGGATCCGCGGATGACGTTGGAACACGCGCTCCCAGGCGGTGGGCTCCAGCAGCAGCGCTTGGACGTTGGTGTCCGCGAGCACCGTGGCGGACCGCGCCTTCCGGTCGAGCAACGCCTGCTCACCGACGATGTCCCCCGCAGACCTCATCGCGATGACCCGGACACCGTCAGAACCGATCACCCGCACCCGTCCCTGGTGCAGGACCGCGGCCCACCTGTCACTGGCAGCGAAATTGATCAACACTGTGCCCTTCACGAACCGCCGCACCGTACCCTCGGCCGTGAGTGCCACCCGTTCCTGCTCAGTGAGGCTGCGCCAGAAGCTGCCGACTCGGTGCTCACTCGTCACCGAAGCCGCCGAGTGTGTGCCTGCCACGCTCATCCCGTTCGCCGACGGACAAGGCCACGAAGCACATCGCCCGCACACGTGCGGACGCAACACCCGTATCGAAGGCCGACACGGTTCGCGCCCTCCGCGAACACACTCTCCAGCAACACATCCGCCCGTCGACCACACCGTTCAATTCAGAGCATGCTGCGGCTGCTCGCCGTCACGGATGTGGTCAGCGCAGGCGACACCACGGCCGGTGCCTCATCGGAGAAACCGGATCTGCGGGTAGCGGGGTGAGGGGCGCTGGAGCAGGTGGTTGTCGAGGTGGCGTAGATGAAGGTCGAAGAATGCTCGTACGTAGTCGCGTTGCGCGTGGATGGCGCGGTGCGGGTCGAGGGTGCCGATTGCTTGCGTCACCTGGCTAGGCGTCAACCCCAGGATGGGCGCGGCCTGGGGTAGCAGCGTTTCCAGGTCGGTGAACGAGATGTGGGTGCAACCGATGAGGGCCAGTTCGCGTTTCCAGCCGTA
Organism: Kutzneria viridogrisea DSM 43870; assembly: GCF_000525635.1. Taxonomy (NCBI): domain Bacteria; kingdom Bacillati; phylum Actinomycetota; class Actinomycetes; order Pseudonocardiales; family Pseudonocardiaceae; genus Kutzneria; species Kutzneria viridogrisea. The sequence goes on along the minus strand of NZ_CP007155.1, from coordinate 2,052,103 downwards.
CTGGCTGGCCCAGAACTGATCCCAGCTGGGATCCTCCGAGCCTGGGCCGGGGTCGCTGCCGAAGAGAAGGAAGGGGCGCTCGGTGCCCGCGGTGACAGGTGGCAGGAGGCTGCCGTCCAGGTTGACGCCGGCCCGCAGGCGTCGGTCGGCGCGGATGGCCGCGGCGGCTGTGGCGCCACCGAGGGAGTGGCCGAGTATGCCGACGCGGGACAGGTCGAACGCGCCGGCGAGGGTGGGTGGCAGGGTTTGCCGTCCGACGTCGGTGTTGTGTCCGGAGTTGAGCGCGGTGAGCTGGTCCAGCACGAACCGGGTGTCCGCGGTGCGCACCGCGAGGGCCTTGGCGATCAGGGCGTTGTCGATGTCGCCGGTAATGGCGAAGGTTTCCACCCGGCCGCCGGGAAACTCGACCTGGTCGGCGTCGTAGGTGTGGTCGATGGCCACGACCAGGTAGCCGTGGCTGGCCAGTTCCTCGATCAGAGCGGTGCCGAGGCTGCGGTCGCTGCGCAGGCCCGGCGAGTACAGGAGGACCGGCCTCCCGCACCGGCCGCGGTCCACCGGTGCGGCCAGGTGGGCGTGCGTGACCGGCAGCAGCAGTGTCCCGGACGGGATGCCCTGCCCCTGCTCGAAGAAGGCGGCGGCGCCAGGTGACATCCACGGCGCGGCCGGGTGGCCATCGGCGGCGAGTGCCGGGTACCAGAGCTGGATCATGAGTTCCCGAGCCGGGCGGGAATCCTGCCAGGGATCGACGCGTGCCTGGTCGACCAGGTGAAACGAGGCCGTGCCCAGGGGATGCGGACCGGTTGGTGCGGGCAGGGTAAGCCGCACCGGAGTCGGCGTGGGGTTGGCGGCGACCAGCGGGTCCGCGGCGGGTCGCGCCTGGGCGGATGGCGCGATGGCCACCGAGACGGAAGCGATGGCTGACGCCGCGGCGGTACCGAGCAGCGCTCGGCGGCTCAGGAGTCGTCTCTCGTTCACCGTCGCCAAAATGTAAGCCTCCCCTTACATGAAGTCAAGGTTGCTTGACACTATGGAAGGGGAGGCTTACATTCATCGCATGGCAGACGAGGTACGGAAAGATCAAGTGACGCGTGCGGCCCGCCGCGCTGTGCTCATCGACGGCATACCCGTGACCACGTTGGGCGTGATCGCCCTGGCCCTGGGCAGCAACCCCGATCAGAGCACCGCCCAGAAGGCCTGGTGGATCGCGATCGCCACCGCCTTCACCCTCGCGGTGGTCTGGGTGCTGCTGCGGGCATTCCTGCGCGCGGACGAATACCTGCGCAAGATTCAGTTGGAGAGCATGGCCATCGCGTTCGCCGCGGTCCTCGTGGGGCTGCAAGTGGCTACCCTGCTCGATGCCGCGGGCATCATCCAGCTCCATCAGCTCGCACAACTGCTCCTCCTCGGTGGTGTGGCAATCTGGCTGCTGATTGCGGACCTGCGCACCCGCTTCCACCACTGAAGGGGACATCTGTGAAGAACCGGCTACGCGAACTGCGCGCAGCTCGCCGGTGGAGCCAGGCCGACCTGGCCGACCGGTGCCAGGTCTCCCGGCAGGCCATCAACGCCATCGAAACCGAGCGGTACGACCCCAGCCTGCCTCTGGCGTTCACCATCGCCGACGTCTTCGGCCTGACCATCGAGGAAATCTTCCGTCCCGACCGGACGGAAACCACGGGCGACCCGGCCTGACAGTGAGTCTTTTCAGCCGGTACAGCGGTTCGATTCGATGTCGTGCAGGATTGCAGCAGCACAGCTTGGCCAGGATCTTCCAGGTCTTGGGAGTGGCGATCGCTCGTTCGCATTCCTCATGACGGGTCGCCAGATCCCTCGTAGTGCGAGCGCCCGAATGTCCGCACCGCGTTGTAGTAGCCCCCGGCGACCCCTTCGCAGCTGTAACGCAACGGGTTGATGGCACTGTAGGTGTTGTCGCATGCCTGAGTCAGGTCGTACAGGAGCACCTGGTCGCAGGTCAGCCGGGAAAACGGGCTCCCCGCGCTGTAGCAGTTGTCGTGCGCGTCGCAGGCCGGACGGAAGTTGGCCTCCCCGTAGTTGTCTGGCGCATTCGTGCAGCCATCACCAGCGATCGCCATCCGGGCGCTCGGCACTTCCTGAGCCTGAGCCGATCCGGCGCCGACCACGAGCAGCCCGAAAGCGATGACCCCTGCCGCGGCAGCCGTCTTCCTGAGCATTATTCCCCCTTTTTCAAGAAATTGCCGGTGTCGAACTGGACACAGAATGGCTTTCACCCGTGACGTCTGTGTCTCGGGCGGGTCTCTCGACTGTCCCGCACCGCTGTGGCACGGTTACCGAACGGAGTGGCCGGTAAGGGGGCGCATGAGCAGGGTGTGGGACTTCCGCCTTCTCGGGGGGCTCGAAGTGGTGCGAGACGGCGAAGTGGTTCCGGTCCCCGCGCCCAAGCAGCGCGTGGTGCTCGGCTCCCTGCTGCTGACACCGGGCCGTGTTGTCCCAGCGGGCGAACTGGTGGACCGGTTGTGGGGTGAGGCACCGCCGGACGGCGCGCGGGCGACCCTGCGCAACTACGTCATGCGGTTGCGGCGTGCGCTCGGTGACACCGGTGCCGACCTGATCGTCACCCGCCCGGAGGGCTACCTGGCGGCCGTCGACGAGAACCAGGTGGACCTGCACCAATTCCAGCGATCGATGCGCCGTGCCAGGGAGTTCGCCGACTCGGGGGACCTCGATCAAGCCGGGGCGTTGATCGAGACGAGTCTAGGGCTGTGGCGCGGCGACCCGTTGCTGGACTTGCCCTCGGACAAGCTGCACGCCGAGGTCGTCCCCGTGCTCGTGGAGCGGCGTCTGGCGGCCCTGGAACTGCGCTTCGACCTGGATCTGCGGCGCGGACTGCACCAGGAACTGGTCGGTGAACTCGGTGAGTTGGTCATCGCGCACCCACTGCGCGAGCGCTTCTGGGCACAGCGGATGCTCGCTCTCTACCGCTCGGGGCGGCAGGCTGAGGCGCTGGAGGAATATCGCGCACTCAGCCAAGTGCTGGCCGAGGAGTTGGGTATCGACCCGAGTGAACCGGTGCGGCAACTGCATCAGCAGATCCTCGCCGGAGACCCCAAGCTCACCCTGCCTGACAAGTACTCGGCAACTCCTCAGCACGGCGCTCCCCCGGTTCCCCGCCAGTTGCCCGCCGCACCAACATGGTTCGCCGGACGTGAGGAGGAACTGACCCAGCTCACCGCCGCGATGGACGACGAGACCGGGATGGCGGTCATCGCACTGGTGGGTGCCGGGGGCATCGGCAAGACCTGCCTGGCCCTGCACTGGGCACATCGCAACCTCCACCGGTTCCCGGACGGGCAGCTGTTCGTGGACCTGCGCGGGTTCAGCCCCGACGGCCAGCCGATGTGCTCGGCGACGGCCGTACGCGGGTTCCTCGACGCACTCGGTGTCGCGGCGGCGCGGGTGCCGACCGATCCACATGCCGGGGAGGCGCTGCTGCGCAGCCTGCTGGCCACCAGGCGCATGCTGCTCGTGCTGGACAACGCGGCCGACACAGCGCAGTTGGTTCCGCTGCTTCCAGGAGGCAGTTCCTGCACCGTGCTGGTCACCAGCCGGGACCAGCTGATCGGGTTGGCCGCTGGGCACAACGCACGCCGCCTGCCAGTGGAGGTGCTCACTGGCTCCGAGGGCCGCACGCTGCTGGCCTCCCGGCTGGGCCGCGAACGGGTGAGCGCCGAGCCAGCTGCCGTGGCACAACTCCTTCTCCACTGCGCGGGCCTGCCCTTGGCGTTGACCATCGTGGCGGGCCGCGCACAGGAACACGCTGACTGCCCGCTGGCGACGGTGGCGGAGGAGCTGCGCGATGCGACCAACCGGCTCGGAGTGCTGGACGAGGGCGACCCTGCGGCGAGTGTGCGCGCGGTGTTGTCCTGGTCGGTCGCCGACCTGACCACTGACCAGCTAACGGTGCTCAGCCTGCTGGCACTGGCGCCGGGTGCTGACATCAGCCTGTCAGCCGCGGCAGCACTCACCGGTCTGCCGCCCGCTCAGGCCAGGAGGTGCCTGCGTACTCTGGAGCGGGTTTCCTTGCTACGGCAGCAAGTCTACGGCCGCTACCGGATGCACGACCTCATCCGCCTCTACGCCGCCGAGCAGCCACTGCAACCCCAGCAGCGGGATGAAGCGCTGTTGCGACTGGTCGAGCACTACACGCACACTGCCTTCGCCGCGGACCGCGTCCTCAACCCACACCGCGATCCGATCACGGCTGTCGCCCCGGCGGACAGCAACGACCTGGTGGACCGGCACACCGCGATGACCTGGTTCGAGCAGGAACATCAGCACCTGCTTGCCGCCCAGCAACTGGCCGCGCGGCAGGGGTGGCACGAACTGGTCTGGCAGCTCGCGTGGGCAACCGACACTTTCCACCAGCAGCGCGGGCTTCGGCACGAGGAGCTGGCCACGTGGCTGGCCGGAGCCACCTCTGCCCAGCACCTGGGGGATACCGCGGCGGAGTCCACGGCGTGCCGATTCCTGGGCAGTGCGCACGCCAGGCTCGGCAGCCACGCCGAAGCAGTCACGCACTTGGGACGGGCGTTGGCGCTGGCAGTACAAGCCGGGGATCCGCGACTACAGGCACACGCGCACCACTCACTTGCCATCGCCGAGGAGATCTGCGGGGACGACCACCTCGCGCGCGAGCACGCGGTCCGCGCCCTGGAGATGTTCCAGCAGCACGGTCCTGCGGTGTACCAGGCGCGTTCCCTGAGCGAGGTGGGCTGGTTGTCCGCCCGTCTTGGCGAGTACGACCGGGCCAGGTCGGCGTGCGAGGACGCCCTGGAACTGTTCCAGCGGCACAACCACCGCGCTGGTCAGGCCGACACCCAGGACAGCCTGGGCTTCATCGCGCACAGCACCGGCCGCTACGACGACGCCGTGCACCACTACGAACAGGCACTCGGCCTGTGCCGCGCGCTCGGGTTCACCTATGGCGAGGCCCAAACCCTCGAACGGCTCGGGCACACCCACACCGCGCTCGGGAACCACGAGCGGGCCCGCACCGCGTGGCGGCAGGCCGTGGAGCTCTACCAGGCACAGCAACGCAGTAGGCAGGTCGACATCGTCCAGCGGGAACTCGACCAGCTCGAGGCCGTCACCGCAGTGCCGGAACCTCGCGGGTAGGACCCGAGGCAGTCCCGAGCTGTCCGATTCGCCGTCGATGGGCGAGGAGAACGCGGAACTCAAGCGCGCCAACGGTGAGCTCAAAGCCGTCAGTCTTCGGAGTGGTCCACGTTCACTGCGGGGCCGAGGCGGCGTGCGGCCCTTCTCGCCACACGCCGCGGCATGCCCTGATCAGAACTGGTTCTCGCCGCCGTCGATGTCCAGATTCGCGCCGAGGATGAAGCTGCTGTCGGCGGAGGCGAGGAAGGCCACCGCGGCGGCGACCTCCTCCGGGCGCCCCATCCGGCCGATCGGCACTCCCGCGGCGAGTTCCGCCTTGACAGTGGCCGCATGCTCCTCGCCGACGACCCGGTCGATTCCCGGGGTGTCGATCGCGCCCGGCGAGACCGTGTTGACCCGGATGCCCCGGCTCCTCAGCTCGTTGGCCCAGGTTCGCGCCAGCGACCGGATCGCGGCCTTCGACGCCGAGTACAGGCCGTAGTTCTCCCAGCCGTCCTCGGCGCGGATGGAGGCGTTCAGGATCACCGACGCGCTCTCGTTGAACAGGGGCAACGCCTTCTGCACGGTGAGCCATGTCCCCCGGACATTGATGCCGAAGGTCTGGTCGTACTGCTCCTCGGTGGCCTGCTCCAGCGGCGCGAACCAGGCTCCGCCCGCGTTGGCGAACAGCACGTCCAGGCCCCGGCCGTGGGCGCGGACCGCGTCGTACAGCCGGTCCAGGTCGGCCGACTCCGCGATGTCACCCGGTACCGCGGTGGCCGCCGGCCCGATGGACGCGGCGGCCGCGTCCAACTCGGCCTTGCGGCGGCCGGTCAGGAAGACGTGCGCGCCCTCGGCCGCCAGACGTGCCGCGGTGGCCTGTCCGATCCCGGTGGCGGCGCCGGTGACGACGGCGGTCTTGCCCTCGAGCGTTCCCATGGTCCGCACTCCCTCAACTTCAGTATCGATCAGTACTGAAGTCGACCGTAGCACTTCCAGACTGATCGGTACCGAAAGAGGTACCGTCTGCCGAAGGCCCCGCCGCCCACGTGGCGCGGGCACTGGAGGAGCCGACCGCCCGGCAGGTGGCCACGGCGTTTCTCTCCGGCTCGGTCCGCGCGACCACCCGCCCCGACTGCCCCGCCGGATGTCTGGGCGTGCAAGGGTCGCTGGCCGCCGGCGACCTCGGGCGGCCAGCCCGCGACACCTTGGCCGCCTGGCGCGACGAAGCCTGCTCGCGTCTGCGCGACCGTTTCCGGCGGGCCGTCGACGAGGGCGATCTGCCCTCGGGTGCCGACACCGGACTGCTCGCCCGCTACCTCATGACCGTCTCGAACGGCATCGCCGTCCAAGCCGCCGGTGGCGCCGGTCGCGACGAACTCCAGCAAGTGGCCGACGCGGCTCTGTAGAACTGGCCACCTGCCTGAAACAACGACGCACTTGCGGTCGGCCGACTACCTTCGGCTCGCTTCACCCAGGCCCGTCATGCGGCGGCCTCGGAACCGGTCGGCGGTCCTTCGCCGCGATCACCGCGGTACCACCGTGCGCCCCGACCAGACGGGTGCTAGCCGCGACCGGCGTCCCGGGCGCTGACCGCCATGATGACCATCGCCCGGTGGACACGGACCGAATCATGGCTGCATCGTCCTGCGTCAAACGCCGTGCCCTTACCGGCTCAGCCAAACTGGCCACCCCACTCCCGACCGCGAACATCACCGCCGTCGAGAGTGATCCGCCATCCCGCGACCCGCCCGGCGTGTCACCAAACAACACCTTGGAACTGTCGGCTCGGGCTACTTGCGGCTCCACTTACCCGAACCGCCCGCCTGGAGCGCACCGACGCCCGCAGCCGCACCGTTGAACTGGCCAACGGGGGTGCCACTCTGGTTGAACCAGTTGATTTGCAGGATGCCTCCGCCAGAAGCGACGCCTTGCACATGCACGGAGGTGACGTTCTGGAAAAACGCATTCCAGGAATCGTAGGCCGTGTACATCAAGCCTATCGCGTCGCCGAAGTAGGCCGGTCCGCCCCAGATGGTGGTGTCGTACACCCAGGGCTGACCGTCCGGCTCGCACCTCACCTTGCCCCAGATCGCGATCTTGACCGACGCGGTTGCACCGATCGCCGGAGGCACACGGTCACTACCGATCTGGTCCAGGAAATTCTGCAGCTCACTGACCTCGAATTGGAGCCCCAGGTTGACTATCGTGGCCGCCCGCACGAGGGGATGCGTCGGACGCAGTTCGTCCTTGGTCAGCGCTTTGGTCATGGCGGACTCCTCTTTACGGGCTCGGAGAAAATTAAACTTGCAGCCTCAATGGTCTATCCGTTCCTGTCCTAGTGTGAAGTCACCGCACGGGTGACAGTGGGATACCGCCGATCGTTGTAACGGCGGTGGTCTTCGCGATGAAGACTTTGGTGGGGCGCTCCATCCCCGGTGCAGAAGATCTTCGCCGTGATCTGCTTGCTGAACAGATCGAAGTCCGCGCGGGCCCCAAGGCCAGGGTGGCGACCTACCCTGCGCTAGTTGTACTGACTCGTGACGTTGTTGAGGCTCATGTGGCTCATGTGGTTAGCGCGGTGACTGGTGGGTGGCCAGCCAGTGCCGAGTGAGGTTATTGCGTGTTGTAGTGGCCCCCACCCTGGCAACGCCGCGAGCCGTTGGTCTTCGATGTCCAGGCCCGGGCGTAGGCAAACCGATTTGCAGGTCCGGTTGAACCGTTCGGCCTTGCCGTTGGTCCACGGGCAGCCCGGTCACCAGGTCCAGGCTTGCCAGCACGGGCATGTGGTGGTGGGTCAGGACGCGGCCGACGGTGGTCGCGGCCTGCGCTCAATGGTCTTGCCCCACCGGCTGCGGTGACTCAGCAACCGTGGCGTCGGAGCGTCGCTTTCCTCGGGCCAGCGGTGCCAGCATGCGCTGGATGATGAAGTACTCCGCGACGAGCACGTTGCCCAGGAGGGAGGCCCACGCGCTCGAGGTATAGACATCCCTGTACTCCAGCGACGGGATGACATTCATCAGCTGCACACCGAGCAACAGGTAGAGCCGCAGAGTCACCGCGGCGAAGGTTAGCGTGTAGTTGCGAATCATCCAGATCCGGTGCAGCTGCACTTCACGGCGCCGGATCGTTCGGTAAGCCTGAGCGGCCGAATACAACCAGGCCACCACCAGCATGTAGAACGCGACCTGCAAGGGAAAACCGCTCGGTGTGACCGCGGCGGAGTACGAGGCCGCCAGCGCGGCGGCCACGACCGATACCAGGTACACCCGTCCCAGCACCCGATGCAACCGGGGGAAACGCGCCCGCAACCGCGGCACGAACTGCCACGGCCCGATGATCAGCGCCAGTCCGGCGGGCGCCGCATGAATCACCAGGCTCACGTAGTACCCCGGTATGCTCCTGTCAATTGGCACGGTCGAGCTCCCGGTCAGATACGGCGTTACGAAGTAGGCCGCGATACCGATCGCCAGCACGGCCAGAAGACCCCACAAGAACCACCACCAGCGACGGCGAGTGGCCCGCGACATGACTACAGTGGACATGCGAATACTCCAATACCTAAACAAGAACTGCGAAATCGCCAATAGGTCGACAACGGAATGAACACCAGCAACCGAAGCGGCCGCCTTCGACCTCTCCAACACTCAGGGAAAGCGCAAACAACTAACCAGCTCTCGATGACCAGAACCCTGTCTATGTGGAGACCAGGGCGAGCCATGTTCCGAGCCAGTAGTGCACGAGGTTGCTGCGGCCAGGATCTGCCTGCGGGTCTGGCCACCCTCCCTTGGGAGGTTTCCCGGTCAGCGTGTCTAGGGGGTGATGATGATTTTGCCGGTGGTGGTGTGTGATTCGGCGAGTGCTAGTGCCGCGCTGGTGTCGGCTAGGGGGAATTGTGCGGCGATCTGTGGGGTGAGTACGCCCTGGTCCAGTAGGGCCAGGACGTGGGTGAGGTCCTCGCGGAGCCGGTTCCGGAAGTTGGTGAGGTGGCGTTTGCCTGCCCAGAAGTTGTAGAAGTGTGCGGTCTTGCCGTTGGGGAGGGCGTTCCACAGGGCTAGTCGTGCGAAGGATTTCAGGATCGGGAGTTGTGAGTTGCCGTCGTGGTTTTTGGTGGCGGCGGTGCCGTAGGAGACCAGGACCCCGCCCCGGTGTAGTAGCCGCCAGGATTGCGTCAGCCCAGCGCCGCCGACGTGGTCGAACACGGCGTGGACGCCGTGGGGTGCGAGGTGGTGGATCCGCTGGTACATGTCCGGCTGGTGGTAGTCGACCGGGGTCGCGCCCAACTCCCGTACCCGGTCGTGATGCCGCGCCGAGGCCGTGCCGATCACCCTGATCCCGGCGTGTCGGGCCAGTTGCACCAGTGTTGATCCGACTCCGCCGTTGGCGCCGAGGACCACGATGGTCGCGCCGGTGGGGACGCGGGCGGTGCGGTGCAGCATTTGCCAGGCGGTGATTCCGTTGACCACCAGGGTTTCCGCGGCGGCCGCGGTCACTCCGTCCGGCACGGCGATCAGGTCCGCGGCCTCCAGCAGCAGGGCGCTGGCCCAGGCGCCGGTTTTGGTGACTGCGGCGAATCGGTGTCCGATCAGTGTGGTGTCCACGTCGGGGCCGACGGCGGTGACGGTGCCGACGATGTCGTAGCCGGGGACGAAGGGGAAGGGTGGCTGGTCGTAGTACTTGCCGCGGCGCATCTGTTGTTCGGCGAAGGACACGCCGGTCGCGTCCATTCTGAGGATGACCTGGCCTGCGGTGGGGGTCGGGAGGTCGCGGGTGCGGGTCTGGAGGCCGGTGGGGTCGACCTTGCCGGGCAGGACGATCTCGGTGGCGCGGGTGGTGGTGTTCATGGGTTCTCCCTGGGCCTGACCACGTGTGCTTACGGCCGTAAGGTTATTGACGTAAGCCTAGGTCGCGCAAGGGGTAACGCCGATAAGTTTTCGGATGTAAGCTCACGGCATGGCAGACACGCCAACCGCACCCACGGTGAGCGGCGATCTGGGTGACAGTGGCTCCTGCGCTGGGGTCGGCGGCCGCGAGTTCCTGGTCGGCGTGGCGCAGGCGGACTTGGCGGAGGTAGCCCATCAGGGTGGCGCCCGAAGGCGTACTGCAAGGCGCGGATGCTGACGTGGGTGGCGGCGGCGATGTCGGCGAGGCTGATGTCGCGGTGGGCGTGGTCCTCGATGAAGGCCATGGCGCGGCGCAGGGCGTCGTGGCGGTCTTCGATGGTGGGGCCGGTGGCGAACCCGTGGAGCTGGCGGATGTCACTGGCCTGGACGGCGGTGATCCAGGTGTCCATGGGCGGAGGTCAGTCCGGGGGCCTGTTCGGCGAACCTCGTGTGGCCGCATTCCTGGTTGCCGCGACAGAATCGGCGGCCCCGTAAGCAGATCGGCCTCAGCGCCGCATGCACCAGGTGGTCGGCCCGCCGTCGGGGATGGTCACCTCGGCGGTCACCTCGAAGCCGAGCTTGCGGTAAAACCGCACGTTGCGCTCTTCCGAGGTTTCCAGGAACGCGGGCACCCCGGCCTCCTCGGCCGCGCGCAGGCCGGGCTGGACGATCGCGCCACCGATGCCCTTGCCCTGCGCCTCCGGCCGGACGCCGAGGCTGCCGAGGAACCACACCGGCTCGGTCGGCCTGTGCGGTGCCAACGCGGCCGCGGCCCGCTCGGCGTACTCGGCCCGGTCGCCGGCCAACTCGCGCATCCGGGGCGCGATCGCGCCGAACGCCGCGGCAACGTCGGTGTCTGGATGCGTCCACACCGCCACCGCATCACCGTCGTCGCCGACCCACACCCGGCCGTGCCGCAGCCCGACGTGCTCGACGAACAGTCGCTCGAGCTCGCTCACTCGCTCGGCATGCCGGTCGCGCGCCACGGTGTGCCGCAGCCACGCGTAGTCGGCGAACGCCGCACTCAGTGTCTCGACCGCGCGCGGTACGTCCTCCAACGTAGCCAGACGAAGATCAACCACGAACCCGAGAATACCCGCACGCCGCGCTTGGCTCTCAACTCCTGGCCGCAATCAGCGCACACCACCGTCGCAGCCTGAGGACGGGCCCACAGCCACACCGTGTCGCGGATCTGCTCGACTCGCTCGATTGTGCGGCTGCTGGCGATCGTTTACGCGGAACCCTCGGTTTGCCTTCCACTCACTGATCACGAACCAGGTCTGGGTCAACGACCAGAAGACGTTGATGTTCAAGCACTCGTCGCGGAGCCGACCGTTGAACGACTCGACGTAGTCGTTGCGCCAGGGCTGGCCCGATGGAATGAACACCAACCCGACACGCTCCCCGGCCCAGTCCCGCATCGTGGTGCAGGCCAGCTCGGGACCGGGTTTTGTGTCAGGGCCAGTGCTGTGTGTTTGTTGGTGCGTCTGGGGTTCTGGTGCTCGGTTTATGTGGTGGTGAGGTGTGCCAGGGTGGTGATGATGCGGTCGGCGATGTCGGGGGGCCATGGGTAGGTGACCGTGACTGCGCGTTGGTGGGCCAGTCCGTGTAGGCCCAGCCAGAGTGCGACGGCGTCGGCGCGGAGGTCGGTGCTGGTGGCTTGGCCGGTGGCGATGCAGTCGCTGAGTGTCTGGGTGAGCAGGTGCATGCAGGCGTCGCCGAGGGTGGCGACGTCGTTGGCGGTTATGGATGTGTCGTGGAGTGCGGGCATCCACAGGCCGCCGAACATGGTGCGGTATCGCTCGGGGTGGTCTTGTGCGTAGCGCAGGTAGGCGTGGCAGCAGGCGAACAGTTGCTGTCGGGGGTCGTTGCCGGCGGCGTTCACGGCGGTGCGGAGTTGGGCTTCGAACTCGGCGAAGGCTTGCTGGACCACGGCCAGCATGATGGTCGGTTGGTCGGGGAAGTGGCGGTAGATCGAGGGTGCGGCGATCCCGACGCGGCGGGCGACCGAGCGCAGGGTGATGGCGCTTTCGTCGCCGGTCTCGTCGAGCAACGCGACCGCGGCGGTCACGATCTCCTCGCGGAGGCGGGCTCCTTCCCCGCGGCGGTTGCGGGAGCGGGCTGGGGGTGCGGTTGGCGTGTCTGCCATGCCGTGAGCTTACATCCGAAAACTTATCGGCGTTACCCCTTGCGCGACCTAGGCTTACGTCAATAACCTTACGGCCGTAAGCACACGTGGTCAGGCCCAGGGAGAACCCATGAACACCACCACCCGCGCCACCGAGATCGTCCTGCCCGGCAAGGTCGACCCCACCGGCCTCCAGACCCGCACCCGCGACCTCCCGACCCCCACCGCAGGCCAGGTCATCCTCAGAATGGACGCGACCGGCGTGTCCTTCGCCGAACAACAGATGCGCCGCGGCAAGTACTACGACCAGCCACCCTTCCCCTTCGTCCCCGGCTACGACATCGTCGGCACCGTCACCGCCGTCGGCCCCGACGTGGACACCACACTGATCGGACACCGATTCGCCGCAGTCACCAAAACCGGCGCCTGGGCCAGCGCCCTGCTGCTGGAGGCCGCGGACCTGATCGCCGTGCCGGACGGAGTGACCGCGGCCGCCGCGGAAACCCTGGTGGTCAACGGAATCACCGCCTGGCAAATGCTGCACCGCACCGCCCGCGTCCCCACCGGCGCGACCATCGTGGTCCTCGGCGCCAACGGCGGAGTCGGATCAACACTGGTGCAACTGGCCCGACACGCCGGGATCAGGGTGATCGGCACGGCCTCGGCGCGGCATCACGACCGGGTACGGGAGTTGGGCGCGACCCCGGTCGACTACCACCAGCCGGACATGTACCAGCGGATCCACCACCTCGCACCCCACGGCGTCCACGCCGTGTTCGACCACGTCGGCGGCGCTGGGCTGACGCAATCCTGGCGGCTACTACACCGGGGCGGGGTCCTGGTCTCCTACGGCACCGCCGCCACCAAAAACCACGACGGCAACTCACAACTCCCGATCCTGAAATCCTTCGCACGACTAGCCCTGTGGAACGCCCTCCCCAACGGCAAGACCGCACACTTCTACAACTTCTGGGCAGGCAAACGCCACCTCACCAACTTCCGGAACCGGCTCCGCGAGGACCTCACCCACGTCCTGGCCCTACTGGACCAGGGCGTACTCACCCCACAGATCGCCGCACAATTCCCCCTAGCCGACACCAGCGCGGCACTAGCACTCGCCGAATCACACACCACCACCGGCAAAATCATCATCACCCCCTAAGCCATGACCACACCACACCGGCCACGAAACCCCCGAGGACACGGCAAACGACTCCGCACAGAAATCCTCACCGCAGCAACCGAACTGCTCGACACCGGCGGCGACGAGCGGACCGTGACGTTACGTGCCGTGGCCTGCCGGGTCGGCATCGCGCCGCCCTCGATCTATCCGCACTTCCTCGACCAGTCGGCCATCATGCTCGCCGTCGTGCGGCAGAGTTTCGCCGAGCTGACCCATCGGCTGCGAGCCGCCGCGGCGGCCGTCGTGGATCCCCGGCAGCGGCTGCACGCCCTCTGCCGGGCCTACCTGGAGTACGCCCAGAAGTATCCCCAGCGCTACCGCGTCATGTTCGGCGATCTCTGGCACCCGGTCGTCGACGGCGGTGTCACCCCCGACGAGGTGACCACCATGGGTGCGGAAGCGATGCGCCTGCTCGTCGACAGCCTGGCCGCCTGTGTCGCATCGGGGCACAGCGCAAGCAGGGACCCGGCCGTCGACGCGATCGCCTTGTGGCTGGGGCTGCACGGGCTTGCCCATCAGCGAGCCGTCGCCAGTTGGTACCCCTGGCCCGCCGACATCGCCCAGCGAGTGGCCATCCCGTTGGCCCGTCTCGTCAACGCTCGATAACACGCGTTGGCCGTAAATTGATCCATGCCCGGAGGCATCCACCATGACCACGATCGCGCTCCCCGGCGCCACCACCACCCGCACCGGCGAGGTCGACAACCGCGGCGCCTACACCAGCTTCGCACTCGCCTACGTCCTCGGACACGGCGCCACCGTCATCTCCCAGGGCACCGATCCGCTGCTCGTCCTACCTGACTGGCTGCCGATGACGCTGCTGGGTGCCGGCCTCGCCGCCGGCACGGTTTTCGCCATCCTCGCCGCCGCCCGCGCCCAACGCGGCGCCGACAAACCCACCATACTCTCCGGCAATCTCCTCGGCCTGTCCTGGCTCAGCGGCATCGCCGCCCTCTTCCTCGCCATCACCGGCCTCACCGCCATGGTGAACATGCCCGCCCTGCAGACCATCCTCTGGCCCACCGGTTCCGGCCTCGTCTTCGGCCTGCTCTACCTCGGCGAAGGCGCCGCGCGCCGCAACCTGTTGCACTACAGCCTCGGCACGTGGCTCGTCCTGGTCTCCGCCTTCGCGCTGTTTCTCGGCACCCCGGGCCTGTTCTGGATGCTGGCCATCGCAGGCGGTGGCGGCTACGCGGTCGCGGCTGTCCTCGAACACCGCCGCCTTGCCCCCACGCGCTGACACGAACCCACACTACGATCCCGCCAGCGTGTCGAACCCCGCCCGAGGCCATCACCAAGGGCTCGGGCCAGTCATGGGCCCTCTAACGGACTCTTGTTAGTTACCAACCGTTGTGGCGTGGCCAAACCGCGTCGACGACCGGGGTGGCGGAACCGGTGGTCGTGCCGCTGATGACGTGGTATCGGTCGTGCTGGGCGGCGGTGGCGCAGGCGTGGTTGGGCAGGATGCGCAGGCGGGTCCCGATGGGGAGGTGGGGCAGGGGTCTGTCGGCGCGGCTGGTCAGGATGCCGTGCTCCTGGCTCGCTCCGGTCATGAACAGATCGGGGATGAGGCGGCCAGCGAGGTTCGCGACGAGTCCGTAACCCTGGTCGACTGCTTGTGCCGCGGTGCCCCGGTCCCGGGAGGTGGCCATCCAGCCGCCGTCGGTGATGATCCAGTTCTTGTCCGGCTGGTGACCGATGACGGTGACGACCACGGAGAGGGCAAGGTCCTCGGTGGTGCAGACGCCGATACCGGCCATGACGAGATCGAAGAAGACGTAGTTGCCAGCACGGACCTCGGTGACGCCGGTCAGGTCGGTGGCGGCGTGGGCGGTGGGGGTTGATCCGACGCTGATGATCGGGCACGGCAAACCGGCGGCGCGGAGGGCGTCGGCCGCGGCGAGGACGGTGTCCCGTTCGTTCCGGGCGGCCTGCCGCAACGCGTCGGGCGTGTAGGCGAAGTAGGACTCGCCGGCGTGGGCGAGAACCCCGGCCAGGCCGTCGCCAAGGGCCTGGCCGATCCGCACGAGGGCGGGGTCAGTGGGCGCGATGCCGCCGCGATGCCCGTCGCAGTCGATCTCGATCAGCGCCGGGATCCGGATGCCTTCCTCGTGTGCGAAGCGTGTCAGGGCCTCGGCTTGGGCGAGGCTGTCGAGCAGCACGGTGGGGGTCACGCCGCGGCGCAGCAGTGCGGCGACGCGTGACAGCTTGTGCGCGTCGATGCCCACCGCGTAGAGGATGTCGTGATAGCCGGCGTCGGCGAAGTGCTCGGCCTCGGCGAGGGTCGACACCGTGATCGGCCCGCCCGCGTGCACGCGCCCGGCGACGTCGACGGACTTGCACGTCTTGACATGCAGGCGCAGCGGCACGCCGAGCGCGTCCAGGCGGTCGCGGAGCCGGGCGATGTTGCGGTCCAGCCGGGCGGCGTCGACGACGGCGAACGGGGTGTCTGGAGTGTCCAAAGTGGTCACTCGTGGCCCTCTTGACGGTGGGTGCGACGGCGCAGCAGCGCGGTGGCGAGGGCGAGGTCCTGCAACGCGAACCCGGAGCTGTCGAACACCGTGATGGCCTCCGCCGAACCCCGGCCTCCGGCATCGCCGGCGAGCACGGCCCCCAGCGCGACGGGCGCGGCCGACGGGGCGTGTTGGAACTCGCCGATGGTGCGTGACTGGTCCGGCAGGTCGCAGAACAGCGATGCGCGGTCGTACAGCGCGACGGGCAGTTCCTGCTTGCCCGGGCCGTCGGCGCCCATGGCGGAGATGTGGGTACCTGGTGCGACCCAGTCGGCGTCGAACAGGGGTTGCCGGGCGGTCGTGGCGGTGACGACCACGTCCGCCGCGGCGACCGCGGTCCGGGCCTCGGCTGGTTCGGCCGGCAGACCGGTCCGGGCGGTCACCTCCGTCGCGAACGCCCGCGCGGTGTCGGGGCTTCGGCCGACCACGAGGACCCGCTCGATCGGCCGCACCCTGGTGACGGCGCCCACCTCGTAGCGGGCCTGGTGTCCGGTTCCGATCACGGTCAGGGTGCGTGAGTCGGGGCGGGCCAGCGTGTCGACGGCGAGCGCGTCGGCGGCGGCCGTGCGGTAGGCGTTGGCGGTCGCGGCCTCGACCACGGCGGCAAGCCTGCCGGTGGCCGGGTCGAGCAGCACGATGGTGGAACTGTGGCGCGGCACCTCGGTGTTGCCCGGCCAGTAGCTGCCGATCTTGACGCCGACCAGGTCGTCGGCCGAGCCGGATTTGAGAGTGAACCGGTTGTCCGGCACGGCAGCGTGCCCGATCACGACCGGGAACGTCGATCCCGTCGCGGTCGCCAGGAACGCCTCCCGCGCGGCTGCCAACGCCAGGTCCTCGTCGACCAGAGCCGCCGACTCGGATTCGCTGATGAAAGTGATGCTGTCGGTCACGACTCTTCCTTCTTCAGGTTGGCGAGGTCGTTGTACAAGGCGGTCCGGGAGATGCCCAGCCGCTTGGCCACGCGCGCGGGTGCGCCGCGCAGCGCGAACACCCCGGCCTCGTGCAGGGAGCGGACAAGTTCCAGCCGGGTGTCGCGGCCCAGCGTCGCCACCGGCACCGCGTGGGTGCGTTCGGCCCGTTCGACCAGGGAATCGACCACCTGGTCGAGATCGCCGGAGAAGTTCGTCGTCGCGCTGGGGCTCGCATCAGGCGATGTCGACAGCCCAATCAGATCCGACAGCACACTCGCGGCCCGGGTGACGGCCGAGATGTCGATGTTGACGCACAACGCGCCGATCAGAGTCCCGTCGACGTCGCGCAGCGGCAGCGTCGTGCACTTGAGCACCCGCCCGTCGTGCGTACGGGTGAGGTAGCCGACCTCGTTGCGGGCCTCGGCGCCCGCGGCGAGGACACGAAGACCGATCTCACTCATCGCGTCCCCGACCTCCCGGCCGGTGACCGAACCGGCGACCGCGACCACGGACCGCCGCTGGTCCCGGTAGTCGTGCAGCACGACCTCGCAGCTGCGCCCGAAGGTCGCCGCGATGCCCTCGACCACGGGGGGCAACGCGGCGAACACCGCGTCCGCGGTACTGCTCACGACGGCCGCCCGGTCGTGTCGAGCAGGTCGCGCACCGCGGCGGCGGCCTTGAGACCCGATCCGCTGAGCACGACCACCGTCGTCTCCTCCGGCGCGATCCGTCCCTCGGCGACCAGGCGGGTGACCGCGGCAGCGGCGGTCGCACTGGTGGGCTCCACGAACAGCCCCTGTCCACACAGCTCACCCAGAGCGGTCACGATGTCCTGCTCGGGGATCGCGACGCTCCCGCCGCCGCTGTCCCGCAATGCCGTGAGCATCTGTCGCAGCCGCAAGGGGTTGGGGATCGCGGTCCCCTCGGCGATGGTCGGCCGCACCACGCGGTCGACCGGCCCGTCCGCCCCGGCTGCGAAACTGGCGTCCACCGGGGAGCAGTTGAGCGGCTGTGCCGCGAACAGCCTGGGCAGGCGCGTGATCTGCCCCGCGGCAAGCAGCTCCCGGAAGCCGAGGTGGCACCCCAACAGGCTGCTGCCCGCCCCGACCGGCACTACGAGGTTGTCCGGCGCCCGGTACCCCAGGTCCTCCCACAACTCGTAGGCCAGCGTCTTGACCCCCTCCAGGAACAACGCCTGCCAGTTGTGGCCGGCGTAGAAGATCCGATCGGACTGCCGGATCGCCTCGGCCTGCGACTCCTCGCGGGGACCCGCCACCAGTTGGACCTCCGCGCCGTAGGCGGCGACCTGCGCGATCTTCGCCGGCGATGTGGCCGCCGGGGCGAGGATCCGCACCGCCACCCCGCCGGCCGCGCCGTACCCGGCGACCGAGGAGCCGCCGTTGCCGGAGCTGTCCTCCAACACCGAGGTGATGCCGTGCTGACGCAGGTAGGACAGCATCACACTCGTCCCGCGGTCCTTGAAGCTGCCGGTGGGGCTGAACCACTCCAGCTTGAACAGCGGTCGCGCGCCGCCCCACGACCTCTCCACCAGGGGAGTGCAGCCCTCGCCCAGCGAAATCGGGCGCGCGATCTCCACCGGCAGGCACGCGCGATAACGCCACAGCGAGCGCTCTGCCCGCTCCACGTCCTCGCGTGAGATCCCGGCCTGTGGCGTCACCATCAACGGCCGCCCCGCGTCGGAACGCCACCGGGGTGCGTCAAGCGGGTACACGCTGCCGTCGACGGGATCGACGTACCTCGCACGGCTCATCCGACCTCCAGTGCTGAACAAAGTGTCAAACAGTGGACAAAGTGTCCCACACCGGCCCGTCGACCGTAGCTCGTGCACCATGTGGTGGCCACCACACCGTTGGCAGAGCGGCTGCGAGACAAGGGTTCCGTGCGGAGGTGGCACAGTCATCCGTTGAGGAAACGCACCAGCTCCGCGGTAACGAACGAGGGGTTCTCCTCCACGAGCCAGTGGCCTGCGTGCGGTACGTCCACCGCCCGCACGATGTTGGTCATGCGCGGGGCCACTGTGGCTCGAATCGCGTCGAGCTGCCCTTGAGCGGTCATGAGCAGGGTCGGAACACGTATCGGTGCCGCCGCCACGGTGTCGCGGACGTCCTTGTCGAGAGCGCGGTAGAGCTCGAACCCACCCGACAGGACCTCGGGCCGGCTGTAGGTCCGTGCGTACTCGTTGATCTCGCTGTCGGTGAACGGAGACCGATCCGAGGTGCCGCCGAAAGCCGTGCCCTCGAACGAAACCTGGGGATAGAACAGTGCCAGGTACTCGCGGACGTTGTCGCCCACGACCGCCTCGGGCACCCGTCGCTGGGAGTGGAAGGCGATGTGCCAGCTCAGTGTGCGGTACATGGATGCGTCGATCGCGGGCCCGGGTAGCGGCAGGTCGAAGTAGCCGAGGCGGGCGGTGTCGCCGGGGAACTGGCTGGCGTACTGAAACGCCACCGCAGCGCCGAAATCGTGCCCGACAACGGCGGCGTCCCGGACCTTGAGCCTGCCAGCGATCAGCGTGTGCACATACCGTGCCAGGGTGGCTTTGTCGTAGCCGGTCGGTGCACTGGTGCTGTCACCCAGTCCCGGAAGGTCGACCGCATAGACGGTGTGGTGTTCGGCGAGGGCCGGCATGATCGGCCACCAGCCGTACCAGGTCTGCGGCCAGCCGTGGATCAGCACCACCGGTGTGCCGCTGCCGCCGGCCACGTAGTGCATGCGGACACCGTCGACCTCGGCGAACTCATGCCGGAAGGTGCCCTGGAACGCCGGGTCGCCCTGGGTGGCCACGGCGTAGGGGACAACGTCACCGGCGGTCGGCCCGGAGCAGGCCGCGGTGCCGATCGTGAGCAGCAGAGTGAGCGTGAGGGTCGCAGCCGTCCGCGCGGATCGGTTGAAGCGGCGCGTCGACGGCCGGGTTCCGGTGATCATGTGTTCCTGTCCTGGAGAGAGTGGTGGAGTCAGCGCCCGGTCGCGCCGTCGATCAGTTCGCGGAGGATGTCGGCGTGGCCCGCGTGCCGGCCGGTCTCCTCGATCATGTGGGTGAGTGCCCAGCGGAGGCTGGGAGCGGAGCGTCCCGGCCGCGGTCGAGGGACCGGTGCGGCGAGGTCGGTGCACCCGTCGAGTACGTCGTTCGCGCGCTCGACCGCCTCCCGGTAGCGGGTGAGGACCTCGGCCACGCTGTCGGCCGGTGCGGCCTGGAACGTCGCCTGCCAGTCGGTGACCTCGTCCCCGAGGAAGATCGAGCGCTCGACGAAGGTCAGGTGGTTGAGCAGACCGAGCAGGTTCGTGCCGGATGGCACCGCGGCTGTTCGCACTTGTGGTTCGGGGGCACCGTCGACCTTCGCGGCGATCGAGGCGCGAAGGTAGTCGAGGAATCCACGCAGGACCTCGGTCTCACTACTCCCGGTCCGGGGCGGCGGGGTGTCAGGACGGCGGTTACGGCGCACGGTGGCGGGCACGGCGGTCTCCTTCCAGTGTCCGGGTCAGGCGGTGCGGCGGATGAGCAGAACGTGGTCGGTGACCTCGGCGGTCTGCCCGCCTGGTCCGGTCGCGATCCTGCGGGGTGTGTCGGCCCGTTCGACCGTCCACCTCGCCGCGTCCAGGTCGATGTCCGCGGCGACCTCCAGCGGGTGCGGGTACCGGACGTCGGGATCCTGGTTCCACGACCACGGCGCGGTCGAGCCGTGGTCGACGACCAGCAGCCGCCCGCCCGGGCGCAACGCGTGCGCGGCCGAGCGCAGGACCGCTGCCCTGTCCAGGTCGAAGGGGGTGTGCAGGTAGTGGGCGCAGATCAGGTCGAACTCGCCCTGCGGGAAAGTCCCGCCCAGGTCGTGCCGCACGGCGGTGACGCGGTCGCCCAGGCCGTGTGCGCTGGCCAGGGCGGCGAGCCGCTCGACCGCCACCGCCGAGATGTCGGCGGCGGTGACCTGCCATCCCCGGTCGGCGAGCCACAGCGCGTCGCCGCCCCCGCCGCATCCCAGGTCCAACGCATCGCCAGGCGGCAGGCCGGTGACGGTCTCGGTGAGCCGGGCATTCGGCTGCGGGTCGGGGGCCGCCGGTCGCGCCGCGTACATGTCGTCCCAGAACGTGTTCGCCTCGGTGGCGTTCATCAAGGGCTCCTTCCGTCGGTGGGCGCCCAGTCTCACCAGGCGCGCACCGATCTGGCACGCGATCTTGCGGTTTTGGCAAGATGAGCCCGTGGACCGCGAAACGGATGATGTACTCGACGGGGTGGGGCCGCGACTTCGCGCGCTGCGTCGTCACCGCGGCATCACCCTCGCCGACCTCGCGATGACAACCGGCGTGTCGGAGAGCACCCTGTCCCGGTTGGAAAGCGGGCAGCGCAGGGTAACCCTGGAGTTGCTACTGCCGCTGGCCCGCACCTACGACGTTCCGCTGGACGACCTCGTCGGCGCCCCGCGCACCGGCGACCCCCGCATCCACCTCACGCCGATCCACCGGTTCGGGATGACCTTCGTGCCCCTGTCCCGGCGGCCGGGCGGGGTACAGGCGTTCAAAATGATCATCCCCGCCCAGCCGGAACCGCTCGAACCGACCCCGCAGACCCATGACGGCTTCGAATGGCTGTACGTGCTCAACGGACACCTGCGACTGATCCTCGGCGAGCGCGACCTGACACTGCCACCCGGCGAGGCAGCCGAATTCGACACGTCCTTGCCGCACTGGCTGAGTAGCGCCGACGGCCGCGTTGTCGAGCTGCTCATCCTGTTCGACCCACAGGGGATGCGCACACACATTCACTCCGACCCCCACCGGCCGTCGCACGGCGGAAGTCAGCGGCGGTGATGCCCGCGGCCTCAGCAGCGCAGGCCGCCTGCGCGGAGATGGTGCTTTGACCACAAGGGGTCGCCGTTCCCGTCGCTGGGGCGTCGTGTCCTAACTGGACGATGGCCATCATGTGCGGCACCAGGACGCGCCCAGCAGATCGGTGCCGTTCCAGGAGGAGAAGTGTCCCCTGGGCGGCGAACCGTTCGATGTCGTCGAGCGGCCTGGCCGGGGCTACCGCCGTTCCGCTAGTCAACTGGCAGCCGATGTGCGGGTGGTCTCGCTGACGCAGTGCGGACGTGGCGGAAAGTGGCCTGGTGGCACATGCACTGATGACTTCGGGCCCTGATTCCGGTCTGGTGGACTGTGAACCCTGTGCCGCAACAACGTTGCGCGCAGGTACACCGCACCACCCCCGCCGGAGTGGAGGGAGGGAGACCATGCCAGTACGCAGCACGCGGTCGGCGAACTGTCCATGGACACCAATCCCTTCCCTGACTTGTGGTTCGGCTCCCTCCGGGACGGCCGGTGGAGCGGCACGACCCGCGGGGAGGAACAGCTCGGCCGAGCAGTTCGGCCACGACCGGGCGCACTTCCTGTCCATGGCCCCGGGACGTACGGACGGCCCCCGACCACGCACTGTCTGCCGTACCAAGGAGTGTTGACGATGACCGCAGCCGGCACGCCGCCCCAGCACGTCACGTTCCAGACCACCGACCACGATCAAGCGGGTGAGTACCTGACCGGCGTCTACGGCACCTCCGTCCGGCTGGGCGGACGCAGGCACGGCTACTTCTACCGCCACACCCGTGTGGACACCGACACGTTCGCCATGAAGACCTGTGCGCAGACCGACGGCGTCGCGATCACCGTGGAGTCCCTACCGGTGCTGATGATCGGCCGCTCCCGTACCACGACTCTGGACTACCGTTCCGAAAGAACTGAACACAGGTTCGGTCCCGGCGAGGTGTTCATCACCTCCAAAGCCGAGGGCTGCGCCCCCTTCCGGGCGCGGTGGGGCAGCGGCGCCCTCCAGGTCGCCACCCTCCCCTTCACGCAGCTGGGCCAGGTGGCCGCGACCGCCGAGTCCCGCAGCCCCGCGCCGATCCGGTTCACCGACCTGCGCCCGGTGGATCCGGCCGCCGCGCACCGCGTGACCGCGACCATCGACTACCTCGCGGGCGTCCTGCGCGACCGGCCCGAATCCATGAGCGAACCGCTCGTGCTCAGCGCGGCCGGGCAGCTGCTGGCCGCGACGGTGCTGGCCGCCTTCCCGAACACCGCACTCACCGAACCCACCATCGAGGACCGGCGCGATGCGCACCCGCGCACCCTCCGGCGGGCCATGGCGTTCATCGAGGACTACGCCCACTGCGACATCAGCGTCGCTGACATCGCCGCTGCCGTCCACGTCAGTATTCGCGCGTTGCAGTACGCCTTCCGGCGCCACCACGCCACCACGCCGCTGGGCTACCTCCGCCAAGTCCGTCTGCACCAGGCACACCAGGAACTGCTGGCGGCCGATCCCACGACCGAGGTCACGGTCACCCAGATCGCCGCGCGCTGGGGCTTCTTCCACTCCGGCCGTTTCGCCGGCTACTACCGCGACACCTACGGCCGCCCGCCGTACCAGACCCTGCACCGCCAGAGCTCCTGCTCTCCCGGGCAGGCGTGACAGGGCCCAGTACCGATCCTGCAAGGACTGGCGGCCAGGGACATGAACCGAGCCATGCTCGACATCAGTTGGAGCGACTCGTGCCGTCCCCCAGCCAGCGCGTCAGGGCGGCTTCCAGGCCGGCGGGGTCACTGGCGCCGTCGGCCGACGCCCACGCCACGAAGCCGTCGGGTCGCACCAGCAAGCCGCTCACCCCGGCGCCGTCCGCACTACCCCGGACCAGGTCCAGCCGCCCGGCGTACGGCTTGGCCAGGGCTGCCAGCTGGTCGTCCCCGGCGAGATCGACGAGCAGGGCCCGGCCCTCATGGGCGTGGTCGGCGAGCCGGGTGCCGTCGTCCAGCCGGAGGGCGGGCATCGTCGCACCGACCAGCGGATGCCCCTCCCCCAGGTCGTAGCGCTGCCACAGACCTGAGATCCGCTTCACGTAGTGGGTCGCCCCGTCGCGGGTGCTGAGGAAGTCGGTGGTCACCCTCCTGAGGGCACGGCTGTAGGCGTCGCCGCGCATCGCGGCCACCTGCGCGCGCGTCCAGTCGAGCACCCAGGCGCCGATCGGGTGCCGCTCGCTGGTGTAGGTGTCGAGCAGGCCCTCAGGCGCCCACCCCTGCACGGTGGCGGCGAGCTTCCAGCCCAGGTTGACGGCATCGCCGAGCCCCAGGTTGAGGCCCTGGCCACTGAACGGCGAATGCACGTGGGCGGCGTCCCCGCAGAGGAGCACGCGACCGCGCCGATAGGTCGTCGCCTGCCGCGCGTGGTCCGTGAAGCGCGTGCCGCTGACAACCTCGGTCACGCGGACGTCGAGGCCGCTGGCGCGCCGCAGACTGGCCTCCATCTCGGCCGCGGTCATGGGTGCCTCCCGGTCCTCCGGGGGGCCATCGAGTTCGACGGTGCGCACCCAACCCGGCTTCGGCCCGTAGACGTAGACCCCGGTGGGGGTGTGCTGCCAGCCGCGCCCCAGGAGTTCCGCCCCCTCCACTGTGCCCACCGCCTGGCGGACGGTGATCTGCGGGTCCGTGCCGGGGAACTCGAAGCCCGCCTGACGCCGGACCAGGCTGCGGCCTCCGTCGCAGCCGACGAGCCACGCCACGCGCACGTCGCCGCCTTCCAGGTGCACGGAGACGCCGGCATCATCCGCGTCGAATCCACGCACCTCGACCCCGCGCCGGACCTCGACGCCCAGCTCCGCCGCGCGCTCACCGAGGATCCGCTCCACCTCGACCTGCGGGACTTGCACGTACCAGTTGGGACCGCGGCCGCGCAGGCTGGGGTCCTGCTCGTCGACGGGGCCCGCTGGGACCTGAATCCCGCCGAAGTGCCCGACGAAAGGCGCCCGCTTCCGCTCCCCCTGGAACGGCAGCTTCCCCTGCACCGCCTCCACCGCGGGGAGCAGTCCGCGCCGGTCCAAGGCCTCGGCGGAGGCGGTGTTGATCCCCTCCGCCTTGGACGCGGTGTCGAACTCCGTCCGCCGTTCGACGACCACCACCCGGACCCCCGCCAACCGCAGTTCCGTGGCGAGCATCAAGCCGACCGGCCCGGCGCCTGCCACGAGCACGTCATAGTCCATCGTTGTCGACATCTGGTTTTCCTCTCTCATGGACATTTGGTTCTCTTCTTCCTGCTGGAGCTCTCCTCCGCAAGTCGGGCCCCTCGGTGATGCGGCCGCCATCACCCGTCGGCCTGAAAAGTCGGAGGGCGTCGAACCGTCTCCCCGCCAACCTCGCTCCCCCGCGTCCTTGCGGAACTAGCCCTGGATGGCAGCTTCGGCTTCTGCTGTCTCGGCGGGGGCTGGCGGCTTGGGGCGGCCGGGCAGGAGCAGACACAGCGGTACGGCGACAGCGGTGAAGGCGACCGACCACCAGAAGGCGTCGCCAAAGCCGTCGGCCACGGCGCCCGGGGTGCGGGCGCCCTCGGTGGTGTGCTGGAGGATGACTGCGAGCACGGCGGTGCCCACCGAGCCGCCGATCTGCTGGGCGACACGGGAGATGATGCTGGCGTCGGGGATCTGCTTGTGTCCCAGGCCGAAGTAGGCGGCGCCGGTGAGCGGGATGACGGCGGCGCCCATGCCGATGCCGCGCACGAACAGTGCGGCCATGAGCAGCACCTTGCTGGTGTCGGCGGTGGCGAGGGCGAACGGCACGGTGGCCGCGGTGGCGAGAACGAATCCGGCGAAGGCGACCCAGCGGGGGCCGATGCGGTCGGTGTAGTCGCCAGCCCGGGTGCGCGCGATGAGCGCGCCGACGCCCTGCGGGATGAGGAGCAGTCCGGCGCCGAGCGTGTCCTCGCCCCGGACCTGCTGCCAGTACAGCGGCAACAGCAACATCGCCCCGTACAGGGTGATGCCAGCCAGGAAGCCCAGGGTGGCGGAGGAGGCCAGCGCGCGGTGGCGGAACAGCCGCAGGTTGACCAGGGCGCCGTTGGCGCGCGGCAGTGCCCAGGCGGTGAAACCGCCGACCAGGGCGAGCCCGCCGATCAGCGGTACGAGTACCTCGGCGCTGGTGAAGCCCGTGCTGCCCTCGACCCGGGACAGTCCGTAGATGATGGCGGCGACCCCCGGGGAGAGCAGGAGCAGGCCGACGATGTCCAGGCGGGCGCGGGGACGGTCGGGTGCGGGACGGTCGTCGGGCAGGTTGCGCCAGGCGAGCCAGCCGCCGAGGACACAGAAGGGGATGTTGACGAAGAAGATCCAGCGCCAGTCGGCCAGGCTCAGGATGATGCCGCCCAGGACCGGGCCGAGGATCGGGCCGAGCGCGGTGGGCAGGGTGACGGTGGCCATGACCTTGCCGATGTTGCGGCCCTTGGCGGCCTGAATGACCAGCGTGACCACGAGCGGCATCATGATGCCGCCGCCGATGCCCTGGACGAGGCGGAAGGCGATGAGGCTGGCCGCGTCCCACGCCAGCGCGCACAGGACCGAGCCGAGCAGGAACATCCCCAGCGCGGCGATCCACAGGCGTTTGCCGCCCATACGGGACTGGGCCCATCCGGCGAGGGGGATGGTGACGAACATCGCCAGCAGGTAGGCGGTGCTCACCCACTGGATCGTGGCCAGCGGGGCGTCGAGTTCCCGTGACAGGTCGTTGAGGGCGACGCTGACCATCGTTGTGTCGAAGACGACGGCGAGCGCGCCCACGATGATGGTGAACGCCATGCGCCACACGGCGGGGTCCACGCGGTCGAGGTCCGGCGCCGCGGGCGCGGTCGAGGCCCCGTGAGGAGTGCTCACGAGCAACCTCCTTAAGATAGAGCGTCGTATCTTACGACCGTCACAGTAGGGTACCGAGGTAAGATAGGCAAATCTATCCAAGAGAGGTGCGGATGCCTGAGCGACGCCGCGGAGCGGCACTGGAGAAGGCGCTCCTCGATGCGGCCTGGGAAGAACTCACGGCCAACGGCTACGCCAGATTCACCATGGATGCCGTCGTCCAGCGCGCCGGCACCAGCCCCCCCGTGCTCTACCGCCGCTGGTCTGACCGCGACGAACTCGTACGGGCGGCCATCGCCCACGTCCTGGAACAGTCCCGAGTCGAGGTCCCCGACACCGGGAGCCTGCGCGAGGACGTCCTCACCCTCATGCGGGAGATCAACACCACCCGCGCCCGGCTCGTCACCGTCATGAGCGCGCACCTGGCCAGCTACTACCAGGAGACCGGCACCAGCCCCAGCGACCTCCTCGGCGCAAGACACGAGAAAACCGCCGACGTGCTCTTCGACCGCGCCGTCGCCCGCGGCGAGATCACACCGGAACACCTCAGCGAACGCATCAAGTCCCTCCCCTTCGACCTGCTGCGCCACGAAATCCTCGTGACCTTCGCCCCCGTACCCGACCGCGTCCTCGAAGAGATCGTCGACACGATCTTCCTCCCCCTCCTGCGCTGACCGCGGCACCTCTCACAGAAGAAGATCCGGAACGTCGGGACGCTTCGGTGGCTACGTCGCGCCAAGTCTGCGCAGATCCGGTCAGCGAGATCGCGAAGCCGTAGCGGACAGCTCTCACTCATGCAGCGCGCGCTCGCCGTTGTCGTCCATAGTGGACGCCGAGTGTCCACGGCCGGGAAGGACGACGGTCACGGTGAGCCCGCCGCCGGGATTGGGTGCAGCGGTGGCGCTGCCTCGATGGCTGTGCGCGACAGCTCGGACGAGAGTGAGACCAAGGCCATGTCCCTTGGCGCGGGTACGGGTGCGCTGGCGGTAGAACGGCTCGAACAGCCGGCCGGCGTCCTCGGCGGTGACGACCTCACCGGTGTTGGCGACGGTGATCACCACGGAGTCACCGCACACCGCGATGGTCAGCCGAGCGGCGCCGCCGGTGTGGTTGTGCCGGATTGCGTTGTGCAGCAGGTTGATCAGCAGATGGTGGAGCAGGTCCTCGTCGCCGTCCACGCGAACCGGACGCAGCTCGCCGCGCACACTGATCCGGCACGCGGCCGCCTCCTCGTGCACCTCCTCCAGCGCGCGCTCGGCGACCGACGTGAGGTCGACCGGCGCTGTCTCGTTCACGCCGTGCTCAGCCTGGGACAGGGCGAGCAAGGCTTCCACCGTCGCGATGCTGCGTTCGTTGGTGGCCAGCAGCTTGGGTGCCAGGGTGGCGAGGTCGTGGTCGTGCGGGTGGGCCGCGGCGACCTGCAACATGGTGCGCATGGTCGTCAGCGGGGTGCGCAACTCGTGTGAAGCGTTGGCGGCGAAACGTTGCTGGGCTTGGAAACTCGCGTGCAGCCGGTCGAGCATCGTGTCGATCGTGTCGGCGAGTTCGGTGAACTCGTCCCTGGCGCCATCGAGACGGATGCGTTCGTCCAGGGTGTGCCCCGCGACCGTGCCCGCGGTCCGGGTGATGCGGTGGACCGGGGCGAGCATGCGCCCGGCGATGAGCCAGCCGAGTACGAGCGCGACCAGTGCCAGTCCGATCAGCGCCACTCCGGACACTCGCAGTAGCGCTACCAGGACGTCGTCCTTGCTGATGATGGCATCGGGAGGAGTCGATACGGCCGGAACCGTCACCAGGTGCTCCTCCTCGGAGAGGCGCTGCGCCGGGGCGTAGTCCGGGACGTACCGCATCAGGAAGTACACGGTGCCCAGCAACGCGATGCCGCAGGCCAGCACCAGGCCGCCGTAGAGCAGGGTGAGCCGCAGCCGAATGGACAACCGGCTCCGTCGTGGCGTGGCGTGGACGCTCACGGGGTGGCGGCGAGGTAGTAGCCGATCCCGGTGGCGGTGTGCAGGATCGGCGGATCACCGAGTTTGCGCCGTAGCGTGGACACGGTGATGCGGACCGCGTTGGTGAACGGATCGGCGTGGGCGTCCCAAGCCTTCTCCAGCAACTGTTCGGCGCTCAACACCGCCCCGTCCGCGCGCAGGAGCAGTTCCAGGACGGCGAACTCCTTGCGGGTCAGGCGCAGGGTGCGGTCGCCCCGGCGGGCGTCGCGACGCGCGGGGTCCAGCCAGAGGTCGGCGTAGGTCAGCACCGGCGGGTGCGCCGTGGTGGCGCGCCGCCGCAAGGCGTGCAGTCGGGCCACGAGTTCGGGAAAGTCGAACGGCTTGACCAGATAGTCGTCGGCGCCGATGCGTAGTCCGTCGACCTTGTCGGCCAACCTGCCGGCCGCGGTCAGCATGAGAATCCGGCAATCCGGCCGCCTGGCCGCCGTCTGGCGGCACACCTCGTCACCGTGGACACCGGGAAGATCGCGGTCCAGCACCAGCACGTCGTATTCGTTGACCGCCACGCTTTCCAGCGCGGTGGCTCCGTCGTGGGCGAGGTCGACAGCCATGCCTTCCCGGCGAAGACCGGACTGCAATGCCTCGGCGAGGAATACCTCGTCCTCCACGACCAGCACGCGCATGTTGCCCCTCCCCTACCCGTCACTGCCGTGCGCTCACCCGATATTGGCGCGAACCGCATCGTCCACTCGCGAACATATGGCCACCATATGGAAATCACCAGACGCTGGCGATAACACCGGTTCGGCTGGATGGAACGCGTCGCGGTCCGCCGGGGCGCGATCCACCTCCAACCGAAGGGAATCTCCCATGTCCTTGTTCCTGCAACGCAGCGCCTTGGTCGTCGCGGGCCTGGCCGTCTTGCTTGGCACCGGCGGCTCCGCGTTCGCCAGCACCGCGGACGCGCCTGCCGGCGGCGAACCGGCGACGCCGATCTGCCAGCCGGCCAAGCCGCTGGAACCGGGCACGCCCTCCGTTCCGGCGAACCCGATCCAGGAGCAGCCGACCAAGCCAGTGCCGGTCGGCGCCCCCAGCGTGCCAGCGAACCCGATCCAGTGCCAGCCCGCCCAGCCGCTGAAGCCGGGTACCCCCTCCGTCCCGGCTAAGCCAGTCGGCCGGGGCAAGTAGTCCCGCACGCTTGACGAGCACCAGCGGGGACCGTCGGGCGTGCCAACGGTCCCCGCGCTACGTTGAGGTCGCCTCGCGAAGCGGATCGCCTGTCATGTCCACGTCTGCGTCGGTGGTTCACTGTCGCCGCAAGGACTTCACCGTATCGTTGTCGACTTTCGCGCTGCGGTCGACCACGCGTTCGACGTTCTGAGGTCCCGCGATCTCCAGAAGCACTCCTCGCGGCAGCTGAGTGCGTGTGCCCCCCTTTGTCCCGAGCCTCACCGAGCCGGGGCATCGGGGGTGGCGAAGGTGGGGAGTTGGAGTGCGGAGTGGGCCGGGCGGCCGGTGTCAGCGGGCAGCGAGGTGGAGTTGCGGAGGGCGGCGTTGCGTTCGGCCAGGGCTTCGGCCGTGCTGGGGAAGAGGCTGGCGTTGCCCTCGGTGACCAGGGCCTGGTTCAACTCGACGAACGGTCGGGTGGCCTGTTCGTAGGCGGTGAACGCCGTGGTGTGGTCGGGGCTGGTGGCCAGTTCGCCGGCGAGCATGTAGGCGCCGACCAGGGCGATGCTGGTGCCCTGGCCGGTGAGAAACGACGGGGCGTAGGCGGCGTCGCCGACGAGGGCGACGCGGCCGGATGACCAGCGGGGCAGGTGGATCTGGCTCACGACGTCGAAGAAGAGGTCGTCGGCGGCGCGCATGGCGGTGACCATGCGGGGGATCTCCCAGCCGTCCTCGGCGAAGACCTCGGCGACCAGGTCGCGTTGGGCGGCCGGGTCGCGGAAGGCATCGAACGGGGGTTCGGGGCGGGCGAAGTTGAGGAAGCCGTGGAGGTTCTCACTCTCGCCCACGGCGTAGAGGACGGCAGCGCGGCCCGGGGTGTTCCGGATGACGCCCTCGTGGGACAGGCCGAAGTCGTTGCGCATGGTGAAGCCGGCGAAGCAGTAGCCGAGGTAGCGGTGGAACTGTTCCTCGGGGCCGAAGACGAGGGCTCGGACGCCGGAGTGCAGGCCGTCGGCACCGATAACGAGGTCGAACGTGCGGTGGGTGCCGCCGCGGAAGGTCACGTCGACGCCGTCGGCGTGCTCGTCGAGGGCGGTGATGGTGTCGTTGAAGAGGAATTCGACGTCCTCGCGGACGGTGGCGTAGAGGGCCTGTGCGAGGTCGCCGCGGCGCACCTCCAGGTCGCGGCCCTCGACGCCGCCAGCGAGGGCGTCCGGGCGGATCGAGGTGATCGGGCTGCCGTCGGGGTGGAGGAAGGTGATCTGGCGGGTGTCGACGTGGGCGGCCCGCAGGTCCGGCAGCAGGCCCATCCGCTCGACCACGTCCAGTGCCGTGCCGCGGATGTCGATGGGGTAACCGCCGCCGCGCAGGGTGTTCGCCTTCTCCACCACCGTGACGTCGAAGCCGTAGCGGCGCAGCCAGTAGGCCAGCGCGGGGCCGGCGATGCTGGCGCCGGAGATCAGGACCGTGCTCATGTCCACCCCTCAGGATCGGTAGCCACCAGATCAGATAGCTAACTTAGGTATGCTTCTTCAGGCCGCAACGGTCGCTACCGTTACGGGCATCAGTACCAACTGTATACCTAAGTTAGGTAAGTAAGAGGTGTGATGAGCGACAAGGACGACGGCCGGCTCGACCCGTCGGCGGTGCTGCCACGCCTGATGCAGCTCGGCGCCGTGCTCAACCGCAGCCAGTTGATGGAGCGGGCCATGGACCGGGTCGGTATCCCGCTGGACCGGCCGGCGGTGACAGTGCTCGTCACGCTGCGAATGGCCGGCCAACCCCTGCGCGTCGGGGAGATCGCCACCCGGATGCAGGTCGTCGGGCCGCACGTCACGCGGCACCTGCACGAACTTGAGCGGCGCGGACTGGTGCGCCGGGCCACCGACCCGCACGACCAGCGCGCCCGCCTGATCGAACTGACGCCGGAGGGCGGCGCGGCGGCCAGCCGCTACCTGGAGACGGTGCTGGGCTGGTTCACCGACGCGGTGGCCGACTGGTCCGACGAGGACCGCCAGACCTTCGGCCGCCTGCTCACCCGGCTCGTCGACGACCTGACCGCCCGCCTCGCCGACCTCGACGACCACACGACATGACCGCCAGGCGCCGGAGTAGCGCGCTCATCGGCTACTTGTTGAATGGCCGCACGACCGATGCCCGGCCAGGCTTGGTCGAGGAGCCGCAACACGGTGGCGCTGGTCCGCGGGTTGCGGCGTTCGTTGCTCTCGTTGAGGAATCGAAGGCGGACGGCTTCGGCCTGATCCCACGCCTTCGGTCCAGCCGGGACACCCCGTCTGACCTGGTGGGCCTCATCGAGGCACATGCGCACCACGCCCCGCCGGGCGCAGCCCGACACCAGGGGCACGGGGGTCGCCCCCCAGAAGAAACGACGGCCAACAAGGTTCGCACGCCCCGCCGGGCGCAGCCCGACACCAGGGGCCCAGGGGTCACCCCCAGAACAAACGACGGCCAACAAGGTTCGCACGCCCCGCCGGGCGCAGCCCGACACCAGGGGCACGGGGGTCACCCCCAGAACAAACGACGGCCAACAAGGTTCGCACGCCCCGCCGGGCGCAGCCCGACACCGGGGGTCTGGGGGTCGCCCCCCAGAACAAACGACGGCCGACAAGGTTCGCGCGTTCCGCGAACACACCTCGGCCGAGGCCGTGGACGCAGCAGGGTTCGAACCTGCGACCCTCCGCTTGTAAGGCGGATGCTCTCCCGCTGAGCTATGCGTCCGCTGTGCCGGACCGGCCTCGCGGTCCGGCACAGATGGTCTCACAGCGCCTTGAGCGCGCGCTTCCACTGGTCCTGGTCGCGGGCCTCGCCGGGGGCGTTGCACTCGGCGAACTTGATCAGGCCCTGCTTGTCGATCAGGAAGGTGCCGCGGTTGGCCATGCCCGCGGCCTCGTTGAACACGCCGTAGGCCTGGGCGACGGCACCGTGCGGCCAGAAGTCGGACAGCAGCGGGAAGGTGTAGCCCTGCTGCTCAGCCCAGGACTTGAGGCTGAACGGGGTGTCCACCGACACGCCGATGACCTGCACGTCGTCGTTCTGGAACTCGGCGAGTTCGTCCCGGACCTGGCAGAGCTCGCCCTGGCAGATCCCGCTGAAGGCGAACGGGTAGAACACCAGCAGGACGTTCTTCTGCCCACGGAACGAGGACAGGCTCACGTCCTGCCGGTTGGCGTCCTTGAGCGTGAAGCCAGGGGCCTCGGAACCGACTTCGAGCGCCATGCTGCGCACCCTCCCGGTGGATTTCAGCTGCGTTGGGGTTACCCGTCCAGCCTAGGCCACCGGAAGGAAGCACTCAGCGCTTGGCCTTGGCCGACTTCGGCGACACGAGCTTGATCCCGGCCCAGTCCTCACCAACGCTGGTGTTGAGGGTCTGCGCCAGCCCCGCGGTGGGCACGGCCTCCGCGATGTCACTGGGTTCGACGTACCCAGGCCGCCCCGTCTTCGGGGTCAGCACCCAGATCACACCGTCCTCGGCCAACGGGCCGGTGACGTCCATCAGGGTGTCGACCAGGTCTCCGTCGCTCTCCCGCCACCACAGCAGAACGACGTCGACGACGTCGTCGGCCTCCTCGTCGAGCAGGTCGCTGCCGATCCGCTCCTCGATCGCGGCGCGGACGTCGTCATCGACGTCCTCGTCCCAACCGATCTCCTGGACCACCATCTCCGGCTCGATCCCGAGCCTGTCGGCGACGCCGACCTTGCCAGCGTCTCCCGCGGCCACCACGGCTTCCACTCCTCCAAGCTATGCCAGCAGCGGCGGTTGTCCCCAGCCTCGCCGGGCAACCCGCCGCTGTCTGTGCCTTTACCGGTCGCCGGTTAGCGAACACTGCCTGACCACCCTCGCGCAACCACCCACACCGAGACACCCCCCAACTGCTACCCCGCCGCAACACCCGTCTGGGGCATGAGGCAGGCTCTGCATACCTCCTATACGCGCGCGCGAGGGCACAAAAATCGGCTACTGGCCAGTAGCGCAGATCGGGTCACGCCTCAAGTCGCCGGATGGGGGAGGATGGACCCGGACTCAGACAGAACCAGGCGAGGAGAACCCTTGGCCCCGCAGAGCAACGGCACTGGCAGCGCGGGCACCCCCGAGCGGGTGCACGTCATTCGCGATGGCCTGGCGGCCCACCTGCCCGACATCGACCCGCAGGAAACCAGCGAGTGGCTGGAGTCCTTCGACGCCGTGTTGCAGGGCGCCGGCCAGCAGCGCGCCCGCTACCTGATGCTGCGGCTGCTCGAGCGCGCACGGGAGAGCAGGGTCGGCGTGCCCTCGCTGACCAGCACCGACTACGTCAACACCATCCCCACCGAGCAGGAGCCCTGGTTCCCCGGTGACGAGGAGACCGAGCGCCGCTACCGGGCGTGGATCCGGTGGAACGCGGCGATGACGGTGCACCGGGCGCAGCGCCCCGGCGTGGGTGTCGGTGGTCACATCTCGACCTACGCCTCCTCGGCCACGCTCTACGAGGTGGGCTTCAACTGGTTCTTCCGAGGCAAGGACCACCCCGGCGGCGGTGACCAGGTCTACTTCCAGGGCCACGCCTCCCCCGGCATGTACGCCCGCGCCTTCCTGGAGGGCAGGCTCACCGCGGAGCAGCTCGACGGCTTCCGCCAGGAGTACTCGCACGCGGGCCCGGGCGGCGGGCTGCCCTCCTACCCGCACCCGCGGCTGATGCAGGACTTCTGGGAGTTCCCGACCGTCTCGATGGGCCTTGGCCCGATGAACGCGATCTACCAGGCGCGGTTCAACCGCTACCTGCACGACCGCGGCATCAAGGACACCTCCCAGCAGCACGTGTGGGCCTTCCTCGGCGACGGCGAGATGGACGAGGCCGAGTCGCGGGGCCTGGTCCACGTGGCGGCCAACGAGGGCCTGGACAACCTCACCTACGTGATCAACTGCAACCTGCAGCGGCTGGACGGGCCGGTGCGCGGCAACGGCAAGATCATCCAGGAGCTGGAGGCGTTCTTCCGCGGCGCGGGCTGGAACGTGATCAAGGTGATCTGGGGCCGCGAGTGGGACACCCTGCTGCACGGTGACCGCGACGGCGCGCTGATCAACCTGATGAACACCACGCCGGACGGCGACTACCAGACCTACAAGGCCAACGACGGCGCCTACGTGCGCGAGCACTTCTTCGGTCGCGACCCGCGCACCAAGGAGCTCGTGGCCAACATGACCGACCCGCAGATCTGGAACCTCAAGCGCGGCGGCCACGACTACCGCAAGGTCTACGCGGCGTACAAGGCGGCCACCGAGCACAACGGCCAGCCCACGGTCATCCTGGCCAAGACCATCAAGGGCTACGGCCTCGGCCCGCACTTCGCCGGGCGCAACGCCACGCACCAGATGAAGAAGATGACCCTGTCCGACCTGAAGCTGTTCCGGGACGAGCTGCGCATCCCGATCAGCGACGCGGACCTCGAGCGCGACCCGTACCTGCCGCCGTACTACCACCCCGGCCAGGACTCCGCGGAGGTCCAGTACATGGCCGAGCGGCGCAGGCAGCTGGGCGGGTTCGTGCCGGAGCGGCGCGGCAAGTCCAAGGCGCTGGTGCTGCCGGGCGACAAGGTCTACGAGACCATCAGCAAGGGCTCTGGCAAGCAGGAGGTGGCCACCACCATGGCCATCGTCCGGCTGATCAAGGACCTGATCAAGGACGAGGGCATCGGCGGCCGGATCGTGCCGATCATCCCCGACGAGGCGCGGACCTTCGGCATGGACGCCATGTTCCCCTCGCAGAAGATCTACAACCCGCACGGGCAGCTGTACACCTCCGTGGACGCCAAGCTGATGCTGGCGTACAAGGAGAGCGAGCAGGGGCAGATCCTGCACGAGGGCATCAACGAGGCGGGCTCAACGGCCTCGTTCACCGCCGTGGGCACCTCCTACGCCACGCACGGCGAGCCGATGATCCCGATCTACATCTTCTACTCGATGTTCGGCTTCCAGCGCACCGGTGACGGCCTGTGGGCGGCGGCCGACCAGATGGCCCGCGGCTTCGTGCTGGGCGCCACGGCGGGCCGCACCACGCTGACCGGTGAGGGCCTGCAGCACGCCGACGGGCACTCGCTGCTGCTGGCGGCGACCAACCCCGCGGTGGTGTCCTACGACCCGGCCTGGTCCTTCGAGATCGCGCACATCGTCAAGGACGGCCTGCGCCGCATGTACGGCGAGGGCGCGGAGAACGTCTTCTACTACCTGACGATCTACAACGAGCCCTACCAGCAGCCCGCCCAGCCCGAGGGCCTGGACGTGGAGGGCCTGCTGCGCGGCCTGTACCGGTACTCGACGGCGCCCGTGGGCAACGGGCCGAGGGCGCAGATCCTGGTGTCCGGGGTCACCATGCCGGACGCGCTGCGCGCCCAGCAGCTGCTCGCCGAGGACTGGGGCGTGCAGGCCGACGTGTGGTCGGCGACCTCCTGGTCGGAGCTGCGCCGGGACGCCGTGGAGGTGGACCGGTTCAACATGCTGCACCCCGAGGCGGAGCCGCGTGTGCCCTACGTCACGCAGGTGCTGTCCGAGGCGGCGGGCCCGGTCGTGGCGGCCTCGGACTGGATGCGCGCCGTGCCGGACCTGATCCGGCCCTGGGTGCCCACCGACATGATCACCCTGGGCACCGACGGGTTCGGCTTCTCCGACACGCGTCCGGCCGCACGCAGGCACTTCCTGGTGGACGCCCAGTCCATCGCGGTGGGCGTGCTGACCGCGCTGGCCCGCCGCGGTGAGGTCGAGCACTCGGTGGTCGTGGAGGCCAGCCGCAAGTACAAGATCGACGACGTGCAGGCCGCGGGCCCGCAGACCTCGGACTCCGGGGTCGCCTGAGCCTGACCCGAGCTGACAACGGCGTCACCCGCCTGGTGCGGGTGGCGCCGTTTCTGCTAGCCAGGTGTGGTGACACAGCCTTGGGAGTGGGACGAGCCGACCTGGCGCGGGCACGTGCAGCGGGTGCGGGCGGGACGCAGCCTCAAGCCGGAGAGCTGGCCGGGCGGGGCGCGGGTGGCCGTGGCCCTGTCCTTCGACGCCGACCACGAGACGATCCCGCTGCGCGATGCCGACCTGAGCCCGTGCCGGCTGTCCCAGGGCGAGTACGGCAGCCGGACCGCGGTGCCGCGCGTGCTGCGGCTGCTGGCCGAGCACGGCATCCCGGCGACCTTCTTCGTGCCCGCGGTGTCCGGCCTGCTGCACCCCGAGGACCTGCGGCTCTTCGTGGACGCCGGGCACGAGGTGGCGCTGCACGGCTGGATCCACGAGCGCAACACCGACCTGCCGCCCGGGGTGGAGCGGGAGCTGGCCCTGCGCAGCGCGGACACCCTGGAGCGGCTCACCGGCCGCCGCCCGGTGGGGCTGCGTACCCCGTCCTGGGACTTCAGCGCGGACACGCTGTCGATCGTGCGCGAACTGGGCCTGGCCTACGACTCCTCGCTGATGGCCGACGACGAGCCGTACGAGCTGCTCGCCGACGGGCAGCCGACCGGGGTGGTGGAGATCCCGGTGGAGTGGATCCGCGACGACGCGCCGTTCTTCCCGCGCGACCCGACCAGGCCGAACCTGGCGCCGCGGGACGTGCTGCGGCTGTGGTGCGACGAGTTCGACGGGGCGCACGCCGAGGGCGGCCTGTTCCAGCTCACGATGCACCCGCACGTGATCGGCCACCGCGGGCGGCTGGTGGCGCTGCGCGAGCTGATCGGGCACGTGCTGGGCCACCAGGACGTGTGGTGGGCCAGCCACCCACGCCGAGGTGGCCGCCTGGGTCAGCCGCTGACCTGGGCCGGTTCGCGGGCGCTGATGCTGCGCGCGGTCCTGGCCCAGTCCAGCCAGCCCTTGACCACCAGCCCGGCGAACACGATGTAGACCGCGGCGCTGAAGTACAGGCCCGAGGCCAGTTGCAGCGGCACGCCCACGGCGTCCACGAGCAGCCAGATCAGCCAGAACTCGACCAGACGCAGGCCCTGGGCGGCGTAGGCCACGGCGGTGCCGATGAAGATCGCCGCGTCGGGCCAGGGCGCCCAGGAGGCGTTGAACTGCTGCAACAGCAGGGCCATGCCGACCGTGCCGATGACCAGGGCGGCGAGGATGCCCAGCAGCTCGGGCCGGGTGGAGCGGCGCACCTCGATGCCGAACACCGGGTCCCGCCGCCGGGTCCAGGCCCACCAGCCGTAGCAGGAGATCCCGAACACGATGACCTGCCGGATCGCCAGGCCGCCCAGGTGCGCCGAGGAGTAGACGGAGAACAGCAGCACCGCCGCGAGCAGCTGCACGGGCCAGGTCCACAGCGTTCGCCGTTGGGCCAAGAAGACCACGGCGACCGCGCCGATCTGGCCGATCAGCTCGGCGAAGGAGATCCGCTCCCCGAGCAGTAGCAAGCCGTTTTCCAACAACCAGTTCACGCCCTACCCCTTCCCACCCAGGGTTTCAACATAGGCCCTGGGTGGTCCTATTCCTCGGGGTTTGTGGCGGATCAGCCAGTCGTCGGCGGCTGGGTGAAGCCCTCGGGCGGGGTCGGCGTCTCCGAGGGGGCGGGCTGGTTGCGCTCCCACGGGGCGCCGGCTGGCTGGCCGCCCGCCGAGCCCGGCTCACCACCGGTCGTCTCGGCCTGCGCGCGGGTCAGCCAGTGCTCCCAGCGCGACTGCATCGGTCCGATGAGCCCACCGCCGACGCCGACCACGATCACGCCGCCCACGGTGGCCAGCACCGCGATCAGCACCGGCTCGGTGACGGTGGTGGCGATACCCAACTGGTTCAGCGCGGCGATCACGCCCAGCGCCAGCAGGAACGCGTAGCTGATCGTGCCAAGCAGCGGGCCGAACTGCCGACCGGCGAGCGCGCCGGTGACCAGGTCGCGCACAACGCGTGCGATGGCCGAGGCGATCAGCACCAGCACGATCGCCACGACAACCCGGGGCAGGTAGGCGATGACCTCGTTGAGCAGTTCGCTGACCGCGTTGCCGGGGCCGAACGCGCCGAAGGCGAACTGCAGCGCGATGAGCAGGATGAAGTAGAAGACCAGCTTGACGATCAGGCCGCCCGCGTCCACCGGTGACTTGGGGCCACCGATGCCCGCCTTGGCGACCAGTTTCGCGAAACCTGTCTTGGCCAGCAGCAGCTGCACCGCCTTGGACAGGGCGGTGGCGATCAGCCAGCCGATCAGCAGCACCAG
The DNA here is from genome assembly GCF_000525635.1 of Kutzneria viridogrisea DSM 43870. Taxonomy (NCBI): domain Bacteria; kingdom Bacillati; phylum Actinomycetota; class Actinomycetes; order Pseudonocardiales; family Pseudonocardiaceae; genus Kutzneria; species Kutzneria viridogrisea. Next base: position 2,013,377 of record NZ_CP007155.1, on the reverse strand, counting down.
CAGGAAACCCAGCAGCTTGGGCACGAAGGTGGTGATCAGTGCCCAGGCCGCGCCGAGCCCCTGGCTCAGTTGCGAGTCCACGAGATCCTCCTCACCGCATCGGTGACCGGATGGTTTCGCAGGCGGGGACGTGCAGCAACTCGACCGCACGAAAGGGGGAATGCGATGGCGGAGTGCGCTTCGATGATCCACAGTGGACATACCGGTGGGGACCGGGGAGATGAGACCGCCCGGCCCCGCGCTCCGTCTCAGGTGCGCGGGGCCGGGCGTTTTCGCGTCCAGAGCGGGATTCAGCCGCCCCAGAGCGGGACTCGCGCTCCGGTGAGCGGGACTCGCGGGGTTGGCGGCGTGTCCCGGTCAGCCGCACGCGAGTCCCGCTCAGCGGGTCAGATCGGGGGCAGTGCGCTCAGGTAGGTCCGCACCGAGTCGGTGAGTGAGGCGGCACGGGCGGGTGCGACCGCGGCCGGTGGCACGGCGGGATCGGCGGCGGTGCCCGGCCTCGGGTCGCCCGCGCAGACCGAGCGGCTGTCCGGCAGCACGCCGTCCACGAAGTAGCGGTTGATCCGCTCGTTGACGCAGGGGTTGCTGCCGTACTCCCCGTGCCGCCCCTCGTCGGTCACGGTGATCAGGTTGTCCCGCAACAGGTTGGCCATGGCGGGACCCCCTGCGTACTGGGTCTGCGCATCGGCCTCGGCCTGCACCACCACGCCGACGGGGTAGCCGGTGCGGGCCAGTCGCACGGGGTGGTCGGCCGGGGTGAAGGACCGGAACGTGCAGCCGGTGGGCGCGGCACGGGACACGCCGTAACCGTAGGGGAACCGGTCCCGGTAGGTGCGCATGTCCTGGTAGTAGGTCTCGGGGTCGGTGGGCCAGTCGGCCTCGCAGGTGACCGTGTCGAACACCCCGGAGCGCAGTTCGTGGATGCCCGCCTCGGCCAGCGCGCGGCCCGCCCGCGTGGCGTCGAGCACCCCGGGGTCGGGGGCCTGCCCCCGGCTGATCCGGCCGACCAGCACCGCCAGGTCCGACCACAGTGGACGGTAGCGGGCGCCCTGACCGAGCGCCCCGTCCAGCATCGAGCGGGTGAACTCCCCGACCGGGGACTTGGCCAGCCGTCCGGCCAACCGCTCCACAGTGGACAGTACGGCCCCGCTCGATGTGCCAAGGCCGTAGGCGTTGTCGCGGTGGCCGACCCAGTCCGCCCAGGCGTCCACGTCGGCGCGGTACGCGGCGGCCTGTTCGAGGAACTGCTTGCGCCACAACCACTCCGGGTGCACGGAGGAGTCCAGCACGGAGAGGTTGAGCCGCTGCGGGAACAGCGTGCCGTACACCGCGCCGAGGTAGGTGCCGTACGAGTAGCCCAGGTAGTTGATCTTCTCCTCGCCCAGGGCCGCGCGCAGCAGGTCCATGTCCCGCGCGGTGTTGGCGGTGGTGACGAACGGCCGGATGCCGCCGCCCGCGCGCTGGCAGGCGTCCTCGTCGGCGCGGGCCTGCGCGGTCCAGGAGGCGAACTCGGCGTCGGCGGGCCGGGAGTCGGTGTCGGCCAGGGTCGGCGAGCGCAGGCAGTTCAGCGCGGTGGAGGCGCCGACCCCGCGCGGGTCGAAGCCGACCAGGTCGTAGTACTGGCCCAGCGGGGTGTGGTCGGCGACGTAGCGCGGCATGGACAGCCCGCTGCCGCCGGGACCGCCCGGGTTGATCAGCAGGACTCCCCTGCGGTGCTGGGGGTCGGCGGCACGGCGCCTGCTGACCGCCACGGCGATCTTCTCCCCGTCCGGGTGGAGGTGGTCCAGTGGCACGGCCAGGGATCCGCACTCCAGTGTGGACAACGAGCCGGTGCACGGGCTCCACACCAGGCGGGGTGTCGCCGCACCGGAGACGGGCGGCACGAGCAGGCAGGCGGCCAGCGCACTCACCGCGACGGCCAGCATTCTTCGCACGAGGTCCTCCCAGCGGTTCGGGGCTTGCTCCGAACATAGGGGCGAGTTCGGTCCACGAGCTGGACTTTCAGCCGACCGTGTGGCGGCGTGCAATTCTTGGCGGCATGAACGGAGTTGGCGGCCTCGAGTGGGAGTCGCTGTCGGCGAAGACCCTGCGTGAGCTGGAACACGCCTCGGGCGCACTCGCCTCGGGCACGATCGAGGCGATGGAGCAGCGGCTGCCCTGGTTCCGGCGGCTGCCCGCCGACCAGCGGGCCAGCGTGCTGCTGGTGACACAGAGCGGGGTCGCCGGGTTCGTGTCCTGGCTGCGGGACACCAAGCAGGCGATCCGGCTGACCGCCGACGCGTTCCGCTCGGCCCCCAAGGACATGTCCCGCTGGGTGAGCCTGCGGCAGACCGTGGAACTGGTCCGGGTGGCGCTGGAGGTGTTCGAGGGGCGGCTGCCCGAGATCGCCGCCGACGAGCACGAGAGCGCGATGCTCACCGCGGCCGTGCTGCGCTACGGGCGGGAGATCGCCTTCGCCGCGGCCACCTCCTACGCGGCGGCGGCGGAGGCCCGCGGTGCCTGGGACGCGCGCCTGGAGGCACTGGTCGTGGACGGCATCGTGCGCGGGGACACCGAGGAGGCGCTGGTCTCGCGGGCGGCGGCACTGGGCTGGGAGCCCGCGGCCGAGGCGACGGTGCTGGTGGGCAACCCGGCCTCGGACGAGCCGACCCGGGTGGTGTTCGACGTGCGCAGCCGGGCGGCGCGGGTGTCCCGGCCGGTGCTGCTCAGCGTGCAGGGCTCGCGGCTGGTGGTGGTGCTCGGCGGACCGGCCGACGAGGCGGGCGGGCGCGAGGTGCTGCCGAAGATGGCCGAGGCGTTCGGCCCGGGCCCGGTGGTGGTCGGGCCGACGGTGTCCAGCGTGGCCGAGGCGCACCGCAGCGCCTCCGACGCGCTGTCCGGGCTGCGCGCGGTGGTGGGCTGGCCGACCGCGCCCCGGCCGGTGCGCTCGCTGGACCTGCTGCCGGAGCGGGCGCTGGCCGGGGACCCGGAGGCGGAGTACCAGCTGATCGACCGGGTGGCCCGCCCGCTGGAGGACGCGACCGGCGGCCTGATGGAGACGGTGGACGCCTACCTGGAGGTGGGTGGGGTGCTGGAGGCGTGCGCGCGCAAGCTGTTCGTGCACCCGAACACGGTGCGCTACCGGCTGCGCAGGGTCGCGGAGCTGACCGGGCGCAACGCCAACGACCCCCGGGACGCCCTGGTGCTGCGGGTGGCGCTGACCGTGGGCAGGCTGGCCAGGGCACGGGGCTTGTGGTGACCTGACGGAAGTCAGGGCCAGGACCCGACCTCAGCCCGACTTGCGAGGGACCCGATCAGTGATTGGGTCCTAGCCATGCACAAGGCACTCACCGTCACCGCTGCCCTCGCCGCGGTCGCCGCCGTCTCGGCCTGTTCCAACCCCACCGGCAAGGCCTGGGCCATCACCTACGAGGTGACGGCCGAGGGCACCGGCACGCTGTCGAACATCAGCTACGCGGAGACGGTCAACCGCTACCAGAACTCGACGACCAAGCACGAACTCGCCGGGCCGCTCGGGCTGCCGTGGAAACTGGACGTGGTCATCGGTGCCGGTGAGCAGGCCGAGGTCACCGCCAAGCCCTCGGCGGGCACCGGGGTGCTCAGCTGCCGGATCCTGCTCGACGGCACCAAGGAACTCGCCAAGGCCACCGCCCCGGCCGCGGGCCAGCCCGTCACCTGCACCAAGAAGACCGACAGCTGAGGTGTGGTGATCGCCTCACTCGGTCGTGTGTACCCCTGTCGACAACCCAACTGACCAGCTCGCGGTCATCCCGGCTTAACTTTTGTAGACACCCCACAAAGCTCGCGCCGTTACTTCGTGGCTGGCGGCATCGTTGCCCCGGGCCATGACCGTGTTCAGTGAGCGGGTGATCGCACTCCTAGCCCCCGGTCAGGGGTCCCAGGCTCCCGGAATGCTCACCCCCTGGCTGGAACTCGACGGTGTCGAGCAGCTGGTGCGGGGCTGGTCGCAGGCCACCGGCCTGGACCTGCTGCGGCTGGGCACCACGGCGGAGGCCGAGGAGATCAAGGACACCGCGATCACGCAGCCGCTGATCGTGGCGATGTCCCTGCTGGCGCACCGCGAGCTGGTCAAGCGCGTGGAGCTGCCCGAGGGCACCCCGGTCGCGGGCCACTCCGTCGGCGAGCTGGCCGCCGCCGCCATCGCGGGCGTGCTCTCCGCCGACGACGCCGTGGCACTGGCCGCCGTGCGCGGGGCCGCGATGGCCAGGGCCTGCGCCCTGGAGTCCACCGGCATGGCCGCGGTGATGGGTGGCAACGCCGAGGAACTGCTGGCCAGGCTGGACGACTACGGCCTGACCCCGGCCAACCGCAACGGCGCGGGCCAGACCGTGGCGGCGGGGTCGGTCGAGGCGCTGCGCAAGCTGTCCGAGGACCGGCCCGCGGGCACCAAGGTGGTCATGCTCAAGGTCGCGGGCGCCTTCCACACGCACTACATGGAGCCCGCCCGCGTGGAGCTGGCCGAGCGCGCCGCACAGGTCAGCACCGCCGACCCGGTGCTGCCGCTGCTGTCCAACGCGGACGGTGCCGTGGTCACCAGCGGGGCCGAGATGCTGCGGCGGCTGGTCGCCCAGGTGACCCTGCCGGTGCGCTGGGACCTGTGCATGGACTCCCTCGCCGAACTCGGCGTGACCACCACCGTCGAGCTGCCGCCCGCCGGTGCGCTGACCGGGCTGGTCAAGCGCCAGCTCAAGGACGTGGTGACCCAGCCGCTGGCCTGCAAGACCCCGGCCGACCTGGACCGCGTCCTCGAGGCGGTGCGGGCATGAGCGGGCGTCCGAACCTGTTGCGCACCAGCGGTCCCGCCGGTTCGAAGCTGCTCGGCTTCGGCAGCGCCCAGGGCAACCGCGTGGTCACCAACGAGGACATCGCCGCCTCCGGGGTGGACACCTCCGACGAGTGGATCCGCCAGCGCGTCGGCATCGTCGAGCGCAGGCTGGCCGACCCGGACCAGTCCCTGGTGGACATGGCCGTGGAGGCCGGGTCCAAGGCGCTGGCCGACGCGGGCCTGGTGCCCTCCGACGTGGACACCGTGCTGGTCGCGACCTGCACCATGCCGGGCAACATCCCCAACGCCGCGGCGCAGACCGCGGACCGGATCGGGGTGAAGGCCCCGGCGGCCTTCGACCTGAACGCGGCCTGCGCGGGCTTCCCGTACTCGCTGACCGTGGCCACCGACATGATCCGCGGCGGCAGCGCCAAGCGGGTGCTGGTGATCGGCGCGGAGCGGTTCACCGACTGGGTGGACTGGCAGGACCGGGGCAACTGCATCATCTTCGCCGACGGCGCGGGCGCCGCGGTGGTCGGTCCCAGCGAGGAGCCGCTGATCGGGCCGGCCGTGCTGGGCAGCGCGGGCGACCTGGTGGACATGATCGGGCTCACCGAGCGCGGCCACATCTTCCAGGAGGGCCAGTCGGTGTTCCGCTGGGCCACCACGCAGATCGCGCCGATCGCCGAGCGCGCCGTGGAGGCCTCCGGGCTGAAGCTGTCCGACATCGACGTGCTGGTGCCGCACCAGGCGAACCTGCGCATCGTGGAGCTGATCGCGAAGAAGCTGCGTGCGCGCGGCGCCCGCGACGAGATGGTGGTCGCGGACGACATCCAGTACTCCGGCAACACCTCCTCCGCGTCGATCCCCATGGCGATCGACCACATGCGGGCGGCGGGCCGGATCTCCAGTGGCGACGTGATGCTGCTGGTCGGGTTCGGCGCGGGCCTGTCCTACGCCGGCCAGGTGGCGATCTGCCCCTGATCGAGGTTTCCGCCAGGGCACTGGCCCTGGCGGGTGGTACGACGAAAGGAAAGACAGTGGAGAACGAGGAGATCCGCACCGGGTTGGCGGAGATCGTCGAAGAGGTCGCCGGTGTCGCGGCTGACGACGTCACCGTCGAGAAGTCCTTCGTGGACGACCTGGACATCGACTCGCTGTCCATGGTGGAGATCGCGGTTCAGGCCGAGGACAAGTTCGGCGTGAAGATCCCGGACGACGAGCTGGCCAACCTCAAGACCGTCGGCGACGCGGTGACCTACATCGCCGCCAACGCATGACCGAGATCGACGTCGTCGTCACCGGGCTCGGCGCGACCACCCCGCTCGGCGGGGATGTCGCGTCGACCTGGGACGGCCTGCTCACCGGCCGCAGCGGCGTCAGCGCGCTGGACGCCGACTGGGTGCACAAGTACGAGATGCCGGTGCAGATCGCCGCGCAGCTCGCGGTGGAGCCCACCGAGATCCTGCCCAGGGTCGAGGCGCGCAGGCTGGACCGCAGCGAGCAGGTGGCCGTGGTCGCCGCGAAGCAGGCCTACGCCGACGCGGGGCTGTCCGAGGACGCCGTCGACCCGTTCCGGCTCGCGGTGATCGTCGGCACCGGCATCGGTGGCGCCATGACCCTGCTCAACCAGGACGACCTCCTGGAGACGCACGGGCTGCGCAAGGTCTCGCCGCTGACCGTGCCGATGCTGATGCCCAACGGTCCCGCCGCGCACGTGGGTCTGCTGTTCAAGGCCCGCGCCGGGGTGCACGCCCCGGTCTCGGCCTGTGCCTCGGGTTCCGAGGCGCTGGCCTGGGCCTGGCGGATGATCAAGACCGGTGAGGCCGACGTGGTCATCGCCGGTGGCGCCGAGGCGTGCATCACCGGCATCACCATGGCCGGGTTCGCGCAGGCGCGCACCATGAGCACCCGCAACGACGACCCGGCACGGGCCTCCCGCCCGTTCGACGGCCAGCGGGACGGCTTCGTGCTCGGTGAGGGCGCGGGCATCATGGTGCTGGAGCGGGGCGAGTTCGCCCGGGCTCGCGGCGCGCGGATCTACGCCACGCTCGCCGGGGCGGGCACCAGCGCCGACTCGTACCACATCACCGGGCCGGACCCGGAGGGCACCGGCCAGGCGCGGGCCATCACCGCCGCGCTGCGCACCGGGGGCATCGACAAGGCCGACGTCGGCCACGTCAACTGCCACGCCACCTCCACCCCGGTCGGCGACGTGATCGAGTCGCTCGCGGTGCACAAGTCGGTCGGCGACCACCCGTTGCTGACCGCGCCGAAGGGCTCACTCGGGCACCTGCTGGGGGCCTCCGGTGCCGTTGAGGCGATCGCGACCGTGCTCTCGGTGCGAGACGGTGTGATCCCTCCGACGGCGAACCTGGAGAACCCGGACCCGGCGATGTTGCACGAGGTTGTCGCGGGCAAGCCGCGCGAGGTCTCCCTGACCGCGGCTGTCAACGACTCGTTCGGTTTCGGCGGGCACAACGTCGCACTCGCCTTCACGCCCGCCTGATCCAGCCGTGGATCGGGCAGGTGTGCTGGTCGGGTAGTACGACGCACGCCGCAGACCTCCCGAGTCCAAGGGCAGCCCACGTGAGCCCGATCCCCGTGACCCGGAGGTCCGGCTGGCGCGGTCGCTGGACGCCGACTCGCCGGTGCCGCTGCGGCCCTTCGGCTCCTCTGGCGTGCTGGCCGTGCGGGGGCGCGTCGACGGCGCGCAGGTGGTCGCGCACTGCACCTGCGGCACCAGGATGGGCGGTGCGATGGGGTCGGAGGGCTGCCGCCACCTCGTCGAGGCCTTCGACCTCGCGGTGCGCGAGCGCTGCCCGGTGATCGGGCTGTGGCACTGCGGCGGTGCCCGGCTCGTCGAGGGGGTCGAGGCCCTCGACGGTGTCGGGCAGACGTCCGCGGCGGTGGTGCGCGCCTCCGGCCGGGTCCCGCATTTCTCGGGCCCGCGGCCGGTGGTGCCGCCCACGGGCAAGCGCTGACCGATGTGGTGATCGTGTCCGCGGACGGCAGCCGGGGGTCGTCACCGGAGCGGGCGTGGGGCTGGTGGGGGCCTCGTCGTCCACCTACATCCATCCCCCGCCGCTCCCTGGGGGGCGACCCCGATACCAGTCTACCGCCCGCACCCCCTAGTTGATCTTGACGAGGGTCCAGGTGTGGACAACCCGGCGGGTGTGCACAGGTCGGCGCCCCGCAGCGGCTCGGCGGCGCGGATCGGCAGGTCAGGCCGTGTCAAGGGGCAGTTCGTGGGCACGACATGTCAGGAAGGTGCCGTTGAGGACGTTGGACGTCCCAAAGGGCACCTTCCTGACGGGTCCACCCTGGGCCGGGCAGCGCCGCCGATGTCAGGAAGGTGCCGTTCAGGACGCTGAACGCCGCGAACGGCACCTTCCTGACATCGGGAGGCGGGCCGGGCGTGCACCACTACCGCCAATGCCCCCGGCTCACTGGCAGATGCGGACCTGGGGGAAGAGGTTGGCGGTGCCCGCGTCGATGACCAGGTTGCCCTGCTCCCACACCATGGACCAGACGATCCACCACTGGTTGCAGTCCGAGGGGGCCTTGGTGGGCGCCTTCTTCACGGCCTGGTGGCTGGTGAAGTTGACCATCGCGATGACCGAGTCGCTGCCGTCGTGCGCGGGGTTGATGCGCTCGACCACCATGGCGGTGTCCTGCGTGGTGTCGTAGTCGAACTTCCAGGCGGCCTCGGGTTTGCTCTGGCCGAGCCGGTAGCTGACGGTCTTCAACCAGTTCTGGTAGTCGCGGTCGTTGATCGAGTCGAAGAAGCGCTGGGCCGTGCGCCGCACCTGGTCGTGCACCGGACTGCTCTGCGCGTCGCGGGTCATGACCACGGTCCGGCTCTTCGGGTCGACTGCGGGCGCCCCGGTATCGCTGGGCTCAGCCGTGTTGGTGGTGGAGTGCCCGCCGGGCGCCGTGGCGCCGACGGCGTAGAACTGCCGCGCGGCGAAGCCGCCGACCACCGAGCAGACGAGTATCAGCCCGACCACCGGGATCAGCCAGTGGCCGGTCCTGCGGGGGTGCTGTGGTGCCGACACGCCGACGAGCCTGCCATGGACAGGTGAAAAACGCTCACCCGACCCGGTGCAACCAGGTCACCGGGGCACCGTCCCCGGCCCTGCGGAACGGCTCCAGCGCATCGTCCCAGGGCTTGCCAAGCAGGCTGTCCACCCCGTGCGCGAAGGACTCCCCACCGCGGCTGCCCGAGGCGAGCGCGCGCAGCTGGTCCTCGGTGACCACGATGTCCCCGTTGGCGCTGGTGCGGGAGTGCCACAGGCCGATGCCCGGCGCGAAGCAGAACCGCTCCCCGTCGGTGCCGGGACTGGGGTCCTCGGTCACCTCGAAGCGCAGCATCGGCCACGCCTTGAGCGCACCGGCCAGGGAGCTGCCCGTACCGGCCTCGCCCGTCCAGGCGCATTCGGCACGCAACTGCCCCGGCAGTGCGGGCTGTGCCGCCCACCGCAGATCCGCCCGGACCCCGAGGGTGCCAGAAATGGCCCACTCGACGTGCGGACAGACCGCGGACGGCGACGAGTGGACGTACACAACGCCACTGGTGCTGCCCCGGTTGTTCACTGCTGACCTCCGCACTCGACGAGGGACGTCTTCCCCTACGCCCTGTCTCGCGTGACGATCACCAGCGGATCAACCTGATGCGCCATTCTGCCCCGGGCGGAGCTCCGTTCGCCACCGGAACTACAGGCTCGTTACCCAGAGATCACCCTCGCGTGGGGTTCCGACACAGGTGACGCCGATCACAGCACCACCTTCACCCTGTCGTGTCCACACGTTCTGGTGAGACACCGCTACGGTGAGCCCCTGAGTCAAGTTCCGGAGGTGAGCCGTGCGCCTGGTGCGGCTGGGCGAGGCCACGTCGAAGGTGGCCGCCGACCTGAAGGCCGCGCTCGCGGCGTGGGGCAGCGGGGACACCATCCTGGGCGGTGTCGCGCTGCTGGGTTACCAGCCGCCGGGGCACCCCAGGCCGGTGGACGCGGTGCTGGTGCTGCCGGGGGCGGTGCTCGTGGTGGTGGGTGTGGACCTGCCCGACCCCGCGCTCAAGCTGGACGCCCCGCTGTCCGGGCAGTGGCGCATCGACGGCTGGCCACTGGTCAGCCCGACCGGCACGGTCAACCCGGCCTCCGAGGCGGTGACGGCCACGGCCGCGATCACCGCGCACCTGCGGCCGGTGCTGGGCGAGTCGGCGCGGCTGGGGGTGATCGTCGCGGTGGGGCCCTACGTCTCCGAGGTGACCCAGCCCGAGGAGGACCTCGCCGGGGGCGCACGGGTGCTGCACCCGAAGCCGTCGACCCTGCTGACCTGCGCGCAGGAACTGGCGACCGGGCCGAGCATGAGCGCCGCGCGGGCGGCTGCCGTGCTGGCCGCGCTGCACCCGGACGCGCCCACCGGGGACCTGGCCGCCGAGGGCTTCGCGGAGCAGGAGCAGGAACAGGAGGCGGTCGAGGCCGCGGCGGCGCCCAAGCAGCGCCAGGACAAGTCCCGCCAGGACAGGCAGCGGCCGGAGAAGTCCCGTGGTGAGACGGCTCGTCCGGAACCGCAGCTGCCGCCCGTTCCCGCGCCCGCCAAGGCCGAACAGAAGACGGGCACGGGCAAGCCGCGCAAGTGGTTGCCGATTGGTGCGGCCGCCGCCGTGGTGGTGCTGATCGGCGCGGGCATAGTGGCGGCGCTGGTGACTGGCAGCTCCTCCCGCGCTGTGCAGCCGCAGACGGCCACTGTGGACGGCACCAACTACACCCGCGCCGACTCCACCCAGGACGGCACGGGCTGCGGCCAGCACTCCTACGGGGACCTCCAGGTGTGGCTGGGCGCCCACCCGTGCGCGGACCTGCGGCGGTGGAGCTACAGCGCGGAGGTCAACGGGCGCAGCGCGGCCCTGGCCGTGGCCGAGGTGGGCTTCGCGGACGCCAAGGTGGCCGAGCAGTTCCGCGCGGCGGCGGCGAAACCGGGCGGCGGCGGGATCGCCGACCTGGTGCGGGAGGGCCGGGGCTGGCCGGGCGGACCGTCCTCCTTCGAGCGGGCGGCGTTCAGCAGCGCGCAGACCGGCACCAAGGTGCGGCTGGTGGAGGCGGTGTGGGCCAGCGGGGCCAGTTCCCCGGAGGACGCCGAGCTGACCGCGCTCACCAAGCGCACCCTGAGCCTGCCGCTCACCGACTGAGGCAGGTGCTCGGCGCGGGCGAGCCGCCCGCGAACCGGTCCCTGATCCACCGCACGAGGTCGGCGGAGGCCTGGTCCAGCACGGACTCGTGGTCGCCGGGGTACTGGTGGTACGCCACCGGCGTGCCCTGACCGCACTGCTCGGCGACCACCGGCGCGATGGTGGACGCGGCGACGTCCTGGTCGGTGGCACCCGAGGCGACGAACAGCGGCCCGGCGAGCGGGGCGGTGGAGTACCGGTTGCCCACCAGGAACTGGCTGACGGCCGGGTTGTGCGACCAGTCGGCGCGCAGCAACTGCCTGGGCGTGCCCGTGCCGGACAGCACCCTGCCCACGCTCCAACAGCCCGCGTGCAGGTACTGGTCGTAGTCGCGCATGCCCGCCTCGCTGAGCATGTCCATGGGCTGGAATCCCGGGTGCTGCAAGGCGATCGAGCTGGCCACGTAGGCCAGGTACTGACCCTGCCCCTGGTTGTCCTGGACGGTCTGCTGAAGGCGGTCGTACGGGGTGACGGGGGCGAGCGCCACCGAACCGAGGAACTGGCCGACCGGCTCGGCGACCTGTTGCCGCGCCACGCCCCAGGCCGTCTGGCCGCCCTGGGAGTGGCCGACCACGACCCAGCGATCCCCCAGTCCCGCAACGGCTTTGCGGGCCGCGGCCACGGAGTACCGCACGTCGTTGGCGTTGGCGGTCAGGGTGAGGTACTCGTGCCCGCTGCCAGCGCCCAGCCCCGAGTAGTCCGTGGCGACCACGGCGAAGCCCTGCCTGAGCCAGTTGGCGACGAACTCCCCGTAGTACAGGTCCTTCATCAGGCTGGGCGCGCACTGCTGTGCCACGCCGCTCGTGCCGTGCGCCCAGGCGATGACCGGCCAGCCGCCGCTGGGTGGTGCACCGGCCGGGGTCAGCACCGCGGCGGAGGCCGCGACCGGTTTGCCCTGCGCGGAACGCGAGTCGTAGACCAGGCGCGTGCCCACGGCGCCCTCGGGCAGTGCCCAGCCGGTGAACCGCTCGGCGCGCAGCGGGGTGCCGGGGGCGGCCGAGTCCGGTGCGGTGTCGTAGAACGCCGCACGCGGCAGGGCGTTGGCGGCTTCGGCGGCCTTCGCCTGCGCGAGGGCGTCCGGTGTGGAGCACGCCGTCAGCAGGAGCACCAGCAGGGCGAGTCGTTTCATGGCGTCCATGAAAGGCAGTGCCCGCACTTGGGTCAACGGTGTTGACATAAGCTCGGCGAGTGACCAGCAGCCGTGTCGGGTCCGCCCGCCGTCGCCGCCGTCCGACCCGTGGCGGACAGGTGCTGTCCGAGGACCTGATCGTGGACACCTCCCTGCGGCTGATCGAACTGCACGGGGCCGAGGGCCTGTCGATGCGCAGGCTCGGCGCGGCGCTCGGGGCCGACGCCACCGCCGTGTACCGGTACTTCGCGAACAAGCACCAGCTGCTGCTGGCCCTCGCCGACGAGCTGATCGGCCGGACCTTCGCCGGGTTCGAGCCGACCGGCCAGTGGCAGCGGGACCTGCGGACCCTCGCGGGGTTGATCCACGGCGTGAACCTGGCGCACCCGCGGGCGGCGGCCGTGGTCACCGCACGGGTGACGGGCCGCCCGCACGAACTGGCCGCCGTGGAGACGATCATCGGCATCCTGCGCGGCGCGGGCTTCACCCCGGCGCGGGCCGTGCGCCACTACCACTGCTTCATCAGCCTGGTACTGGCGTTCTCGGCGCTGGACTCGGCGATGTGCAGCGGGGACAAGGCCGAACTCGCCGCGGAGACGGCCACCTGGCGCGAGGTCTACCGGGAGCTGCCCGCCGGGCAGTACCCGAACATCGCGGAGGGGGCGGACCTCCTCGTGGCGCAGATGCGGCACAGCCCGTTCGAGGCGACCGTGGAGCTGTTCCTGTCCGCGCTGGCGGCGCGGTTGGACTAGCCGCGCCGGGTCAGGTGCCCGCGAGCCTCGGCGTCGAGGAAGCCGTTCCGCTCGCGCAGCCGCTCGGAGATCCGCGCGCGGTCGGCCTCGGACCTGTTGCCGCCGTACTTGAACTTGGCGCGCACCGCGGTGACGGTCAGCTCGATGCCGCGGATCCCCTTGAGCAGGCGCTCATCCGGGGTCACCGGGTGCCGGCCGCTGCCGGGTTCGAAGTGCGCGAGCTGGGCGTTGAGCAGTTCGGCCTTGACCGCGGGATCGTCCAGCACGCGCACGTCGCACTCCAGGTGCACGGCGGCGTAGTACGAGGTGGGCACGCCCTGGGCCGGATCGGTGTCCTCGGCGGCGTTCCAGGCGGCGGGCACGTAGGTGTAGTCCCCGGTCACGGCGAGCAGCGCGCGGGGGTGTTCGTCCAGGGCGTGCCACACGGGGTTGGGCCGCGCGAGGTGCAGCAGCACGGTGCGCTCCCCGTCGTAGCGGAAGTGCGTGGGCACGACCACCGGCAGGTCGCGCCCCGCGCCGGGGGCGATCAGCTGGCCGAAGTCGTGTGTGGACAACCAGTCCCGCCACTCGGTGTCGTGCTGGGCGGCGTCCCAGGGGTGGATCAGCACGGGCTCACCGGGTCCTGGTGTCGGCCGCCTGTTCCAGCGGGGACACCACCGGGATCGGGGTGTAGGCCTGCGGGGTGGCGGTGGTGGTGTTCTGCTGGGGTTCCACGGAGTGCTGCTCCTCGCTGCCGTGCGGCTGGGCCAGCAGCAGGGCGGCGAGCGCCAGGGCTCCGATGGCGGCCACGGCTATCGTGCGGCGTCTTCGCAGCTGCGGCACGGAAAGCACGCCGGTGCGGGTGGTCAACCGCTGCGCCACATCGCTCAGTCGCGTGGCGCAGGACCGTGCGCTGGGCCGGTCCTCGGGCTCGGCCCTGGTCATGGCGACCAGTGCGGCCGCGAGCGGGGCGGGCAGGTCGGCGGGGATGCGGGGCGGGCGGGTGAGCCGGGCCAGGGCGGCCTCCACGCGCGGGCCCTCGTACTCCAACTCGCCGGTCAGGCACTCCAGCAGCACCAGGCCCAGCGCGTAGACGTCGGCGGCGGGGCCGACCGGCTCGCCGCGCACCTGCTCGGGCGCCAGGTACGCGGCGGTGCCGACGATCTGCCCGGTGGGCGAGACGGCGGTGGCGTCCACGGCCCTGGCGAAGCCGAAGTCGGCCAGGTGCGGGGCCCCGTCGGAGTCCAGCAGGATGTTGGAGGGCTTGACGTCGCGGTGCACCACGCCCCTGGCGTGCACGTAGGTCAGCGCCTGGGCCAGGGTGGCGCCCAGCTCGGCCACCTCGGCGGGGCCCAGCGGCTGGTCGCAGAGCCGGTCGAGCAGGGTGGCCCCGTCGACCAGCTCCATGACCAGGTAGGCGCGGTCCCCGTCGGTGCCCGCGTCGAACAGCTTGACCAGGCCGGGGTGGCGCAGGGTGCCCAGGACCCTGGCCTCCTGGGCGAACCGGCGCCGGCCCACCTCGTCCAGGGTCGGCCGGAACAGCTTGACGGCCACCAACCGGTTCAGCCGGACGTCGACGGCCCGGTACACCCGCGCGACGCCGCCCTCACCGAGCAGCGCGCCAAGCCGGTACCTGCCCGCGAGCAGGTCCTGTTCCTGCCTCATGTCCCCGTCCCCACCACTACAGCCCGTACGCCTCCAGCAGGCGCAGCCACACCTCGCTGATCGTCGGGTATGACGGAACAGCGTGCCAGAGCCGATCGACTGGGACCGCGCCGACCACCGCGACGGTCGCCGAGTGCAGCAGTTCGGCCACGTCCTGGCCCACGAAGGTGACGCCGACCAGCACACGGCGGTCCTCGTCGACCACCATGCGCGCCTTGCCCCGGTAGCCGTCGGCGTGCAGTGAGGACCCGGCGACCGCGATGTCAAGGTCCACAACCCTGGTCCGCAGCCCGTCCTTCGCCGCCTGTTCGGCGGTGCGGCCGACGAAGGCCACCTCGGGGTCGGTGAAGACCACCTGCGGCACGGCGGCGTGGTCGGCGGTGGACACGAGCGGGCTCCACGGCGAGGTGTCGACCGCACCGCCCCTGGCGCGCGCGGCGATGACGTCACCCACGGCCCTGGCCTGGTACTTGCCCTGGTGGGTCAGCGGCGCGCGGCCGTTGACGTCACCCGCGGCGTAGAGCCACTGACCGTCCACACCCTCGACCAGCCCGGTGTCGTCGCAGGTGAGCGGGCTGCCGGGGTTGAGGCCGACCAGGTCCACCCCGATGTCGGCGGTGGCCGGGCGGCGGCCGGTGGCCACGAGCAGTTCCTGGGCGGACACGGTGGAGCCGTCGGAGAGCGCGAGCCGGACCTGGCCGTCCACCTGGGACACCGCCTGGCCGGAGACCCCGGTGAGCACGCGCACCCCGTCCTCGGCCAGGCCCTGCGCCACCAGCTCGCCCACGAAGGGCTCCTGGCGAGGCAGCGGCCGGTCCTGGGAGACCACCAGCGTCACCTCGGCGCCCAGCCTGGCCCAGGCCTGGGCCATCTCCACGCCGACCACGCCGCCGCCGAGCACCGCCAGGCTGGTGGGCACCGACTTGGCCGAGGTCGCCTCGCGGGAGGACCAGGTCCGCACGGTGTCGATGCCCTCGATCGGCGGGGTGAAGGGCACGCTGCCGGTGCTCACCACCACGGCGTGCCGCGCGGTGAGCAGCCGGTCGCCGACCGACACCTGGCGCTCGCCCGCGATGCGCCCGTGGCCGCGGACCACCGTGATGCCCGCGCCCTCCGCCCAGGAGACCTGGCCGGAGTCGTCCCAGTGGGAGGTGAACGAGTCGCGCCTGGCCAGCACCGCGGCCGGGTCGAGCCGGTCGCCGACGGGCACCCCTGGCAGCCGCCGCGCGGCCGCCAGGGCGTGGCCGGGTCGCAGCAGCGCCTTGCTGGGCATGCACGCCCAGTACGAGCACTCACCGCCCACCAGTTCGTGCTCCACCAGCGCCGCGGTCAGGCCCCCGCGCACCGCGCGCGCCGCCACGTTCTCGCCGACCGGCCCGCCGCCGATCACCACCACATCGAAGGATTCGCTCGGCGCAGCGCTTCGCGCCGGCCCTGTGCCCAATGGTTCGCTCGCAAGCTCGCTCACCGCCCAAGCCCACACCAGCCGCCCACCCGGAGCAAGCCGAGGCGTACCGGAAGCGCCGACACACCGCACGGGAACGTCCGACACGCGCCGCCCCACCCCGCGTGTCGGCGCTTCCGGTACCGCGTGTTCGACGTTCCGGTACCGCGTGTTTGCGCTTCCCGCTCAGAGCGAGGAGGCGCCGTCGAGCACCACGTCCTGGCCGGTGACGTAGCTGGCCTGGTCGGAGGCCAGCCAGAGCACGGCCTCGGCGATCTCCTCGGCGGAACCGATCCGCCCGACCGGCACGGTCTCGGCCACCCGCTGGTCCCGCTGCTGCGCGGTCTCGCCCGGCTGCTGCGACATCGGGCCGCCCACCGCACCGGGCGACACGGCGTTGATCCGCACCTTGTCGGCGGCGTGCTCCAGGGCGGCCCCCTTGGTCAGCGCCAGCACGGCGGCCTTCGCGGCCCCGTACACGGTGGTGCCCGGCACGGACTTGTACGCGCCCAGCACCGAGGACATGTTCACGATCGCGCCGCCGCCCTGCCGCACCATCTGCGGGATCTGGTGCTTGAGCGCCAGCCAGGTGCCCTTGACGTTGGTGGCCAGCACCTCGTCCACCGTGGCGGAGTCCAGCTCGACCAGCGGGCCGGCGCCCAGCACGCCCGCGTTGTTGAACGCCACGTCCAGCCGCCCGTGGTGGGCCAGCACGGTGTCGATCACGCGGCGCACGTCCTCCTCCACGGCCACGTCTGCCGTGACGACCAGCGCCTTGCCGCCCGCGGCCTCGATGGCCGAGGCCGTCTCGGCGAGCGTGTCGGCGGAACGGCCGGTCAGCACGACCGAGGCCCCCTCGGCGGCGAAGGCCAGGGCGGCGGCCCGGCCCAGCCCGCTGCCCGCACCGCTGACCAGCACGACCTTGTCGGTGAAGCGAGACATCAAGCACTCCCCATAATCGAACGATCATTCCAGTATTACGGCAGAACTCAGGAGCCCTCAGCCCAGCACGGACAGGGCCTGGTCGACGGCATCGGTCAGGCGTTGCCGGTCGGGGGTCTTGGCGATCACCCGGATGCCCTGCAACAGCGTGAGCAGGAACCGGGCCAGCGCCCGCGGATCGGCACCCTCCGCCAGCTCACCCTGGGCCCGCGCCCTGGTCAGCGCCATCGCGAGCGCGGTCTCCAGCTGGTCGAGGCTCGCCTCCACCAGTCTCGCCAGCTCGCGGTCCCCCGGCAGGCACTCCACCGCGGTGTTGGTCACCAGGCAACCCTTGCGGTCCGGGTCGGCCAGCGACTGCTCGGCGAAGGTCCGCACCAGTCGGCGCACCGCGGGCAGCGCGGGCCCCGACCGTCCGAGCAGGTCGAGCACCTGCCCGCCGGCGTCCTCGCCGTAACGGGCCAGCGCCGCGGTGTAGAGCTCGTGCTTGCTGCCGAAGGTGGCGTAGATGCTGGCCCGGCCGATGCCCAGGTGGTCGACGAGGTCCTGCATGGACGTGGCCTCGTAGCCCTTGCGCCAGAACAGGTCCACCGCGGCGCGCAGTGCGGCGTCGGGGTCGAACTCCTTGGTCCTGGCCATAGGTACGACGGTAGTCGAACTAGAACGATCGGTCAAGATTGCAGGGCGGCCAGCGCTTCCGGGGCGTAGCCGAACAGCCCGGGCAGGCCCCCGGTGTGCAGGAACAGCACGGTCTGCCCCGCGTCGATCGAGCCCTCGGCCACGGCCATCAGCAGCTCGGCGGCGGCCTTGCCGGTGTAGACGGGGTCCAGGGTGATGCCCTCGGTGCGGCCGAACGCGGCCAGCGCCTGCCAGACCTGATCGGTCGGCACGCCGTAGCCGGGACCGACCGCGCGGTCGAGGACCCGCACCCGGTCCAGCGGCGGCACGGGCACGCCGAGCACCTCGCAGGTCTGGTCCACCAGCAGCCGCAGCTGGGTCCACGCCTGCGCACTGGCCCGCGACACGCTGACCAGGTCGATCTCGACCTCCCAGCCCAGCATGGCGATGCCCACGACCAGCCCGGCAGCGGTGCCCGCACTGCCCAGCGGCACGACCAGCCGGGTCGGCCAGCCGCCGCGCTCCGCGCACTGCTCCACGAGTTCCGCGGCGGCGGCCACGTAACCCAGTGCACCGACCCCGTCGGACCCACCGACGGGGATCAGCCTCGTGCGCCCGGAGTCGGCGAGCAGCTCGGCTCGACGCTGCTCGGCCTGTTCGGCGGTGTCCAGCACGTGCACCCGCGCCCCGTAGAGCCGGTCCAGCAGCAGGTTGCCCGAGCCCTCGTAGTGCTCCCCGGACCTGGGCACCTCCCTGACCAGCACCAGCTCACAGCGCAGGCCCAGCGCAGCGCAGGCAGCGGCGGTCTGCCTGCCGTGATTGGTCTGCAGCGCACCCGAGGTGATCACCGTGTCGACGCCGTCGGCCAGCGCACGCCCGAGCAGGAACTCCAGCTTGCGCAGCTTGTTGCCACCGACGCCAAGACCGTTCACGTCGTCCCGCTTGACCAGCACCGTCGGCCCACCGAGCCGGGCCGACAGGCGCGGACAGTCCTGGAGCGGCGTAGGCCACTGTCCTAATCGGACACGAGGGAACCTCGACAGGTCCACGCCACACTCCGCCTTCCGACTACTCCTGGTCGAGCACCTTGGCCAACACAGTAACCACGACCTCCTGCGCGCCCGCGATCAGCTGCTTGCGCTGGCGTGCCGGACCGCGCTCGGCCAGGCGCAACAGCGCTCCGCCGGACTCCACGGCCATCTGGAAGGCCAGCTTGTAGGCCGCGCTGCGCCGGATCCGGTACCTGGTGGCGAACAACGCGCCCAGTTGGTCGGCGAGCACCCGGTGGTGGTCCTCCTCCGGGTCGACCAGGTGGTTGTCCAGCATGTCCACGAAGCCCACCCGGCCCAGCGAGGGGTCGCGGCGCCGGATGCGGTCGTACACCGCCAGAACACCGACAACGGTCTCCCGCCAGTCCTCCGGGGTGCCGTTGTCGAAGTACTGTTCCACTTCGGCGAGCAAGCGCTCGGTCCCGCGCAGGGCGAGCGCGCGCACGACGGAGCGCTTGTCCGGGAAGTACTGGTAGAACGAGCCGATCGGGATCCCGGCGGACTCCGCGATGCGCGCGGTGGTCACCGAGTCGTAGTCCCGGTCGGTCAGCAGCGCCTCGCACGCGTCGAGGATCGCTGTGACGGTGGCGGCGCCACGGGCCTGCACCGGCTGGCGGCGCATGAGCAGGCCCAGCCGACTTGAGTTCTGTTCATCCTGCACGGTTGGCATGTCCCTTCCGAGGGTCGCTCAGTAGGCAAAGATGCCTCAAGAACTGCCTGACGGAGCCATATTCACAGCGGACTGCCAGGTTCGAACGTTACTGGGAACACGCACCGCAAACCTTTGATCACCCCGCGCGAAACGCGCGGTCCGGTATTGGTCCACACGGGCGAACCCTGATCGCCGGTTCACCCCGGTGTCGCAGGACACGGGCACGCCCCGGTTCCGGTCCCCGTTGCCCGCGCGCACGGCCCGCCTGATTGACTTACCCCATGACCGAACGCCGCAGGATGCTCACCGGTGACCGACCGACCGGGAAGCTCCACCTGGGCCACTACGTCGGCAGCATCAGCAACCGGATCCGGCTGCAACGCGAGTACGACAGCTTCTTCATCATCGCCGACCTGCACATGCTCACGACCAAGAACACGGTCGAGGACATCGGCAAGGTCGCCGAGAACGCCAGGCACCTGGTGCTGGACTCGCTGTCGGCGGGCATCGACCCGGAGCACGCCACGTACTACCTGCAGTCCGCCGTGCCCGAGGTGTGCGAGCTGAACACGCTGTTCCAGAACCTGGTGACGGTGCCGAGGCTGGAGCGGATCCCGAGCCTGAAGGACATGGCCCGCGACGCGCACAAGGAGGAGATGCCCTACGGCCTGCTGGGATACCCCATCCTGCAGGCCGCGGACATCATGTGCGTGCGCTCCCACGTGTGCCCGGTGGGCAAGGACAACGCCCCGCACGTGGAGATCACCCGCGAGATCGCGCGCCGGTTCAACCACCTGTACGGCGAGGTCTTCCCGGTGGTGGAGCTGATCAACGCCGAGGTGCCGACCCTGGTGGGCACCGACGGGCAGGCGAAGATGAGCAAGAGCATCGGCAACGTGATCTACCTGTCCGACACCCCGGCCGAGGTGCGCAAGCGCGTGATGGGCATGTACACCGACCCCAACCGCGTGCGCGCCGACGTGCCGGGCACCGTGGAGGGCAACCCCGTGTTCGCCTACCACGACGCCTTCAACGACAACAAGGCGCAGGTCGAGGACCTCAAGACCCGCTACCGCGAGGGCAAGGTCGGCGACGTGGAGGTCAAGGAGAAGCTGGCCGAGGCGATCAACCGGTTCCTGGACCCGATGCGCGAGCGGCGGGCCAAGTACGAGGAGCAGAGCGGGCTGGTCGACCAGTTGATCGTGGAGGGCACCGAGCGGACCCGCCGCGAGGTGCAGGCCACGGTGTTCGCCGCGCGCAAGGCCATGGGCCTGACCGGGGCGTTCAACTCGATCCGCCGCAAGGCCGAGCGCGCGGCGAAGAAGGCCGCCACGCAGTGAGTGCCAGGAAAGTGCCGTTCGCGCCACCAGATGTCGCGAACGGCACTTTCATGACATCGGCAGTTCCAGGGGCAGGCCAAAGGTCTCGAACAGGCTCAGGTCGAAGAAGCTGGCCACGTGGCTCACGCCCTCGGCGGTCACGGTCAGCACCGGCAGGTTGAACGCGCGGTGCACGCCGTCCTCCCCGCGCATGTAGAGCCCGAACGCGGGCTGGCCGTTGGCGCTGGTGGGGATCAGCCGCATGTCCCCGGGTCCCTTGGCCGGGCACTGGGTGTCCACCAGCCGCGCGATGTTCTCCGGCCCCTGGTACCAAGACAGGAACGGCGGCATCTCCCAGACCGCGTCCTTGGTGAACAGGTCGATCATCGCCGCGATGTCCTTGCGCTCGAACGCGGCCACGTAGCGCTCCAGCAGTGCGGTGGTCTCCGCGGAGGTCGGCTCGGTGACCTCGTCCTGGCTGGGTGAGACCTGCTCCAACTGGGCGCGGGCACGCTGCAGGCTGCTGTTGACCGCCGCCGTGCTGGTGTCGAGCAGTTCGGCGACCTCGGCCGCCTTCCAGGCGAGCACGTCGCGCAGGATCAGCACCGCGCGCTGGCGGGGCGGCAGGTGCTGCAACGCCGCGATCAGCGCCAGCCGCACGCTCTCCCGCGAGGTGACGATCGAGGCCGGGTCGGTGGCGTCCAGCCCCACCGCGCTGTCGGGCACCGGCTCCAGCCACGGCACCTCGTTGCTCTCCACCAGCGGCTCGCCCGCCTGCGAACCGGGGTTGCCCAGCCCGGTGGGCATCGGCCGGCGGTTGCGGGTGTCCAGCGCGGTCAGGCAGACGTTGGTGGCGATCCGGTACAGCCAGGTGCGCATCGAGGAACGGCCCTCGAACTGGTGGTAGGAGCGCCAGGCCCGCAGGAAGGTCTCCTGCACCAGGTCCTCGGCGTCGTGCACCGAGCCGAGCATGCGGTAGCAGTGCGCGAGCAGCTCGCGGCGGTACGGGGCGATGACGCCCTCGAAGTCCTGGTCGGTGGGTGTGTCAGTGACGGTCACGACTGCCGGTCTCCTCCCCTTGACCCCAGTCCGCGCACAGTCTCCCCCACGAGGTGCCGCGGGACAACCGATGAGTTCCGGCGAGTCGGCGGGTCAGTACCGGTGACACCACGAGACCGCACGACAGGAGATCCACAATGGCCAGCACCGCGCTCCCCACCACCACCGGCCGCACCTGGCACCGCACCCTGCTGGTGCTACAGGTGGTCATGGCCCTGTTCTTCCTCGTCGCCGCCGCGGGGCCCAAGCTGCTCGGCCAGGAGTACGCCGTGCAGATGTTCGACCAGATGGGCTTCGGCCAGTGGCTGCGCTACCTGACCGGCGCGCTGGAACTGGCCGGGGCGATCGGCCTGCTCATCCCCCGGCTGGCCGGGCTGGCCGCGCTCGGCCTGGTCGGCGTGATGGTCGGGGCCACGCTGACCCAGGTCCTCGTGCTGGGCGCACCGGCCATGGCGTTCACCCCGGTGCTGTTCGGGCTGCTGCTGGCCCTGGTCGCCTGGGGCCGCTGGTCGGGAGTGCGCGCCCTGTTCACCCGCTGAGTCCCTTCCACGACAGGAGAAGCCCCGTCATGCGCATGATCTTCGTGAACCTGCCGGTGCGGGACCTCGCCGCGAGCAAGGAGTTCTTCACCGGGCTGGGGTTCGGCTTCAACGAGGACTACTGCGACGACAGCGCGGCGTGCATGGTCGTCGAGGACAACGTGTTCGTCATGCTGCTGGCCGAGCAGCGGTTCAGCGAGTTCGCCCCCGGGGAGGTCGCCGACCCGGACAGCACCGAGGTGCTGCTCTGCCTGTCCTGCGCCAGCAGGCAGGAGGTCGACGACCTCGCCGAGCGGGCGGCCGCCTCCGGTGGGCGGGTCACCAGGACCCTGGAGCAGGGCCCGATGTACGGCCGCAGCTTCACCGACC
Organism: Kutzneria viridogrisea DSM 43870; assembly: GCF_000525635.1. Lineage (NCBI taxonomy): Bacteria > Bacillati > Actinomycetota > Actinomycetes > Pseudonocardiales > Pseudonocardiaceae > Kutzneria > Kutzneria viridogrisea. Next base: position 1,990,846 of record NZ_CP007155.1, on the reverse strand, counting down.
TGGACGGGCACTGCTGGGAACTGATGTCCATGACGCCACCAGGGCCCCTTGACACGGTCTGACCTGGGCGGGAGCCGCTGGCGGCGCACGGTTGTCCACAGCCGCCGAGTTGTCCACACGTGGATCTCCAGCAAGATCAACTAGGGGGCGGGGCGGGTAGACTGGAGCTGGGGTCGCCCCCCGAGGAGTGGTGGGGGGCGTACGGAGTGGGTGTCAGCGTGGGACCAGTGTGGACTCCGTGGCGAGGCGGGTCAGGGTGCGGCGGCACACCTTGCTGGTCGGGGCGAGCGGGAACTCCGGCAGCACCAGCAGCAGTTCGGGCAGCTTGCGGGGTTCCAGGCCGCGGGCGCGCAGGAAGTCGGTGAGCTGACCGAGGTCGGGCGGCTGCTGCCCCGGCCTGATCGTCACGCAGGCGCACATGCGCTCACCGAGGTCCTCGTCGGGCACCGGCACGCAGACGACCTCGCCAATCATGGGATGGGCGGCGATCTCCCGCTCCACCTCGGCGGGGCTGATGCCGTAACCACCGCGCACCACCACGGTGCGCAGCCTGCCGAGCACGTGCAGCCTGCCCCCCGAGTCGAAGCGGCCGCGGTCCCCGGTGCGCACCCAACCGCCGGGCAGCCGGTACGCGGAGTCCAGTTCGGGCGCGCCGAGGTAGCACAGCGGGGTCATCGGGCCGCGCGCGCAGATCTCCCCGTCGATGATCCGGATCTCGGTGACGGTGTGGTCCGGCACGCCGACCCCCTGCTCCGGGTGGGCGGTGTGGCAGTTGACCCCGTCGGAGGACCCGTAGATGTTGATCAGGTCCACGCCGAACCCGCGGCGCACGCGGTGCACGGTGTCGGCCAGCAGCATGTCGGAGCTGGAGACGACGGCGCGCAGCGAGGCCAGGTTCGCGTGCACGGGCTGGTCCACCATGCGCCGGAGCATGGTCGGCACGGCGAACACGTGGGTCGGGCGGTGCGCGGAGATCAGGCCCAGCGCGTGCTCTGGGTGGAACCGGCGGGTCAGGACCAGCGTTCCGCCGAGGCAACACAGGGTGATCGCGACGCCGAACGAGCCGTAGGAGGAGGCCAGCGACACGAGCAACAGGTCGCGGACGACCGGCTCCCCCCGGTGCACGGCGCGGATGTAGTTGGCGCGGCCACCGGCGAAGGCGTTGTGCGAGTAGGCGACGATCTTCGGCGCGGCCTCGGAGCCGGAGGACACCAGGAACCGGGCCGGGGCCTCCGGATCGACCTGCGGTGCCCGCCAGCCGGGATCCGGTTCGGGCAGCACCGCGGGCAGCACGAACACGGCGCGCAGGTGCGGCAGCCGCCCGCTGATCATCGGGACCTCGGACTCGGCGTCGACCAGCGCGACACTGGCCCTGGACCGGCCGAGCAGGCTCAGGGCGTCGGCGGTGCCCCGGCCGGGCGGCACCGGCAGCGCGGCGGCGCCGATCGCGGCGACGGCCAGTTCGGCGACCACAGCGTGCCGGCTGTTGTGCATGTGGGTGGCGATGATGTCGTGCGGGCCGAAGCCGTTGCGGGTCAACAGGGTTGCCAGCCTGAGCACCTCGTGGTGCAGCTCGGCGTACCCGAGGTCGCCCTGGTCGTCGATCACGGCGACTCGGCTGGGCCAGCGGGTGGCCTGTTCTCGGAACAGCGAGTACAGGTCGCGGTCCGGGCAGTGGCCCTGCTCCACCCACTGCCGCCGCAGGGCGACGGGCACGAGGTCGCGGAGGGTCACACCGTTGGTGGAGGTCCAGGTCATGTAGAGAACTCCCAGGGAGAACAGGGGAAGACGCAGCCTTCACGCACGAGCGCTGCGGCGAATCGGGGGTCGGCGGCCAACTCGGTCAGGTCGGTGCAGATCGGCACCTCTGGTGAGGACGTGCCGAGCGGGCCGGAGCTCAGCCGCACGGCCGCGGACAGCAGCGAGGAGTCGACCCGGCTCCCCTCGCCGGTGAGTGCCTTGTGCAGCAAGGCGTCCAGCACGCCGTGCGCGCAGACCAGGCCGCCGAAGATGTCGACGACCGTCATCAGCGAGGGTGTTCGGGCGGCGAGTCCGCTGTGGGCCTGCACGAGGTAGTCGGTGCCCAGCGGTGGGTCGGCGCCGAACTCCTGACCCCAGCCGGAGGCCCAGGCGTACACGATGCCGGGGCTGACCCGTGCCAGGTCCCCGGCGTCCAGTGCACGCTGCTCCGCCTTGCCCGGGGCCCAGTTGTGCAGGAACACGTCAGCGCCCGCGGCCAGTTCCAGGACCTCGGACCGGCCCTGGGCGGTGTTGAGGTCGATACGCAGCACCTGCTTGCCCCGGTTGACCGCCAGGAACCGCGCCGAGCAGTCACCGGAGATCGGCGGCGCACCGCGCAGCAGGTCGCCGCCGGGTGGCTCGATGCGGATCACCTTGGCGCCCAACAGGGTGAGCAGGTGACCGGCGAGTGGCCCCTGGAGTCGGCGGGTCACCTCCAGCACGGTGATCCCAGCGAGCGGGGCGGTTGCGCTGGCGGCCGGAAGTGTTGCCGTCCCAGGCAACGGGGTCAACCGGTAGGCGGGAATGCCTGTGGGCGAACGACTCAGGACGCGGACGATGCTCATCCCGGTGTGGGCGGCGACCTCCCGCAGGCACGCGAAGGGGAGTTCACCGACCAGGTCGACCAGCTTGCCGGGCAACGGACAGGTCGCGGTGGCGAACCGATGCAGGAACGACTGCCAGCCATCGCGCACCGCGATCGGTTCCGCACACAGCACCGACCAGAAACACTGCCAGACAAAGGGGTCCAGGGACTCGATCTCGAAGCGAACACCGTCGGAGGACACGAAGGGCGGTCCACCCGGCAGCAGCGGCTCGGGCCGGTCGTCCCCGGCGGTGGCGGCGGCCAGGTACTGGGAGATCACCAGCAGGGCGGCCTGAGCGACCGAAGTGGACACGGAGTCGAGCGGATTCCCCCTGATACGGGCGATCTTCGCGGCGAGCACACCCTGGTCGAGCAGTTCCTCGGCGACCAGCGTGGCGTAGTCCAGGGCCAGCCGGGTGGGCTGCCCGTACCGGCGGCCGTGCACGTGCATGATGCCGCAAGCGGCCTGCACGTCCGCCTCCCCGTGCAGCGGCAGGTCCACCGGCCCGGCCCAGGTCAGTCTTGTGTGGACGGTGTCGAGGACCTTCACAGCGGGCGCCTGCCGTGCACGGAGTACATCACGGTGGAACTGGCGCGGAACCGCTCGTCGGCCAGCAGCGCACGGACCTCGGCGAGGTCCTGCTCGGTCATGCCGGCGGCGATCAGCTTGTCCCGCAGGTGGTGCGTGTGGTTGATCTGCAACCGCACACCCGGCGAACCGGCACGCCACGGGTAGACCACCGGCAGCGGGTCGACCGCCACAAATCCCGCGGCGGCCATGGCCCCGGCGACCTTGCGGCCCCACGTGCCGTCGGCGCCCGCCTCGGCCAGCAGCACCTCCTTCGCCGCCTGGAACGCCTCGTACAGCTCGGCGGCACGCCGGTCGGGCGAGAGCAGCACCGGGCAGTAGCCGATGTCCGGCTCGTCCAGTTGCAGCCATCCACCGGGCCTGAGCGCACGAAGCAGCTTGCGCAGCACGGCATCCCGCTCGGGCAGGTGCATCAGCACGAGCCGGGCGTGGATCAGGTCGAACTCACCGTCCGGCAACGGGTCGTGCACGACCTCGTGGGTGTGGACGTAGGGACGGATCGGCCTGATGTCGGTGGCCAGCACGGAGCCGGTCGGCCCGACCCGGCGGACGAGCCAGTCCGCCACGCTGCCACCGCCCGCACCGATCTCCCAGCAGCGCCAACCAAGTGAGACTCCAGTCTCAGCAAGCCGGGAGCAGGTGAGCGCGTCGTAGCACTCGGTGAGGTAGCGGTGCTGGTCGACGGCGTGCACGTAGTCGTTGTCGAACACGTAGCCGGTTCTTGTTGACGTCACGGCGATCCCCTCAGGTCCAACGGCCGGAGCCGTGCGTTTCGGCGCGTCCGAGCAGCCTGGTCAGCAACTCGAGCCTGCGCACCTTGCCGGTGCCGGTGCGCGGGACCTCGGGCCAGGTCACTGTGTGCGGCTCGGCCAGCGCGGGCAGGTCGGCCACGGCCAGGCACCAGCGGTCCCGGTCGATCCGGCCGTCCTCGGTCACCAGCACCGGCAGCGGAAGTCGGCCGGTGGCGCCGAGCACCACGCACTCGACCACCTCGGGCAACCGGTCCTCGATCACGTCCTCCAGTTCCAGGCAACTCAGCCCGGGGATCGTGTCGACCTCCCTGTCCAGCAGCAGCAGGGCGCCGGTCCTGGTCAGCACGCCGAGGTCGCCGGTGTTCCACCAGGGGCCAATCGCCTTGGCCCGCCAGCGATCCTGCTCGCCGACGTAGCCGGTGCAGCGGGCCGCGGTCCTGGTCAGCACCAGCCCGGGTGTGCCACGGGGCAGCGGCCGGAAGGTCACCGGGTCGACCACGCGCAGCCTGGGGCCGCCCGGCAGCGGCCTGCCCAGGTGCCGGGTTGTCGGGTGCCGCGAGCGCGCGGCCAGCGCACGGCGGGTCAGGAACCGAAAGGTGATCGGCCCGGTCTCGGTCTGCCCCCAGCCCTGCATCCACAGTGGACGGTCACGCTGCGAGGCGGCCAGCAGGGTGCGCACGGCGGGCGGGTGCATCGCGTCGTAGGTGCTGACGTACAGGCGGACCGCGCGGAACGGGTTGTCGCGGCTGGCGGCGAGGCGCTGCCAGCGCACGTACGCCGAGGGCAGGGCCTCCACCGTGGTGGGCGGGTGCTCGGACAGCACGCGTGCCGCGATGGCGGGGTCGTGTTCGCTGAGGATGGCGATCTTCCTTGGCGCGGCGGAGAAGACGGCCGCGGTCCAGCAGAAGGTGCGGCCGTGCGCGTAGGAGCTGGCGTTGGCCACCGTGTCGTCCCTGCGCGTGCCCACGACGGGCCAGCGGATCGACTCGGGCCGCGCCAGGGTGTCGATGATCGTGCGGGTGGTGTGCACGACGAGCTTCGGGGCGCCGGTGGTGCCCGAGGTGTGGTTGACGACCAACGGCTCGTCGGCACCACGGCGCCGGACCGGTGGGCTCGGGGTGCCGCGCAGGTCGTCCAGCGCGGTCGCACCGGGCCAGGGCTCGCCGAGCGCGAGCACGCGGCGGGCCGATCCCGCGGGCAGCGGGCGGTCGGTCAGCACGACCGCGGGCTCCAAGCGCTTGAGCAGCGACTCCAGGGCGCCCTCGGGCAGGTGACCGGAGATCAGCGCGGGCAGGGCGCCGATGCGTATGGCAGCGCAGGCGATCAGGTCGTAGTCCCAGTGGTTGCGCTTGACCACGGCGACGCGGTCGCCCGGCCCCGCGCCGAGCGCGGCCAGGCAGCCCGCGAGCTCGGCGGTGAGCTCGGCCAACCGTGTGACGGTCAGCGCCGTGCCCGCCTCCGGCGCGATGTCCAGCGGACGGTCCAGGTGCAGCACGGTGTGGCTGCCCCGATCCGCGCACTGGTCGAACAGGGTGCCCATGTCATGTGGCCTCACACCCGCTGCCTCCCCGGTTGTGTTGTCCTGTCGAGGATCCGGCTCGCCGCCAACTCCCCCGCGCACACCGCGCCCTCACTGCTGGGGCGCAGCTTCACCCAGTCGCCCGCGTAGTCCACGACGCCGCCGAGCCGCGACTCGAACCCGGCGCGCAGGCCCAGCGCCCGCGGTGTCGCCTCGGGTAGCCCGTACCGGATCCGGCTGACCATCGCGCGGGTCGTGGCCTCGCGCAGCCCCGGCACGTAGTGCTCCCCCGCCTCGGCCAGCCGCGTGACGATCTCCTGTTCCGGCGCGTCCAGCAGCTCCGGCACGACCGCCGGGTTGGCGATCAGCGTGACTAGCCCGCAGCCGTGCGGCACGCGGGACGGGTGCTTGACGTGGTCGAACATCACGGTGCAGACGGTGGGGTCCTCGACCGGGGGCACCAGCAGGGCGTAGATCCGCCCGCCGCCACGCGGTGCGAGCCGACGGTCCAGCAGGTAGTGGGCCTTGACCACCGAGGTGAACGAACACGCTTGCAGGAAGGGGAGTTCGTGCTCGGGCGGATTGGCGTGCAGGGCCAGCGCCACCGGGGCGGGCACCGCGAGCAACACCGATCGGGCCCGGATCTCGTTGTGCTCGAACAGGATCCGCGCCGAGTCACGGTCGGCCACGACCTGCCGCACGGGGCTGGACGTGCTGAGGTCCACCTGGTCGGCGAGTGCCCGTGCGGGCGTGTCCATGCCCTCGACGTAGGTGCGCCACCGCGTGGCGGGCCCGACCGCCGCGAGCAGGCTCAGGAACGGGGCGACGGCGCTGCGGTGCGGGTCCCAGCCGAAGAACGCCGCCACCACCGGGTGGAACAGGTACTCGCCGAGGTCGCGGTGGTACCGGCGGGCCAGGTCGGCGACGGTGGCCGAGCCGAACGGGGTCGCCTCGGGCCGGTGCGGGTCAAGGCGGTGGCGCGCGGCCAGCGCCATGATCCGGAACAGGTCCCAGCGCGCGGCCAACGGCAGACCGGCACCGGTGAGCAGGCCGCGCGGCCGGGCCACGTCGGGGTGCGCCCTGTCGTGGCGCCACATGCCGATCCCGCCCTCGATCCTGGGCGCCCGCGAACGGTCGATGCCCAACTCCGCGAGCAGCCGCCAGGTCGTGTCGTAGCCGCGCTCTGGAACCTGTTCTGCCCCGGTGTCCACGAGGTAGCCCGCCGACCTGATCGTGGCCATCCGTCCGCCGATCCGGTCGGTCGCCTCGAACACGCGCACCGAGCGGCCCGCCGCGCGCAGCCGGTGCGCGGCCGTCAGCCCGGCGATGCCCGCGCCGACCACGGCCACGTCGATCTCGGCGGTCACCGGATCACCACCAGGTCGAGGACCACCAGCAACAGCACGGTGAGCCGGTGCACGTGCACTCCGAGTTTGCGCGCGCGCAGGATGTCCCCGTGCACGAAACCGGTGCGCCACTGCCGCATGCGCAGGACGATCATCGGCAGCATGGCCAGCGGGAACCACCACGGACCGCCCACGAAGGGCGCGAGCAGGATCAGCGCGGTCTCGGCGGCGGACACGGCGCCCACGAACAGGGCGTTGCCCCGGCGGGAGGTCAGCACCGCGACGGTCGGGCGGCCCACCTGCCGGTCGCCCTCGATGTCGTTGGTGTTGGAGTAGACCCCGAACAGCAGCGGCCCCAGCCCGAAGACCAGTGCCTGCACGAGCGCGAAGCCCTCGAACCGCCCGGAGGTCAGCCCGTACGGGACGAGCACGACCGACCAGCCCAGTGCGGCGAGGAAGAACTCCTGGAAGCCACGGTAACTCAGCTTGACGCCCCAGGAGTACTGCACGGCGAACACGAAGGTCACCGCGGCCAACAGGACAGTCCACAGTGGAGTGTGTGGTGCGATGACCGTGGCCGCGATCCACAGCACAGCACCGAGCACGCCGGTGATCCAGGCGAAGCGCAGCACCTGCTGTTCGGTCAACGTGCCCGCCACCAGGGGTTTGCGGGCCAGCCGGCGGCGGCGGTCGTCCGGGGCGTAGTTGGCGATGTCGCTGCCGTCCCGGTACCCGGTCAGGTCGTCCAGGGCAACCATCGTGACCATGACCAGCACCTCGCCGAGCAGGAAGACCAGCAGCACCACCAGGATCTGCGGGTCCAGCCGCAGCGCGGGCGCGAGCAGCGCCCAGACCAGCAGCGGGCTCAGGTAGTAGTCGAAGATGTCCAGCTTGGCCAGCCGGAGGTACGCGGTGCGGTCGCGGGACAGGTGGGACACGGGCTGCATGGCTGTCTCCTCCATCAGGCGAACCGGCAGACGGTGTCGGCGATGTGCTCGACCTGCGCGTCGGTCAGGTGCGGGTAGATCGGGATGGACAGGGCCCGGCGGCACGCGCTCCGCGCGGCGGGCCAGCGCCGCCCGGCGGGCGCGAACTCGGCGAACGCGGGCTGCTCCGGCAGCGGCCGCGGGTAGTAGACGTGCGAGTCCACCCCGTGCCGTGCCAGGTGGCCCTTCAACTCCTCACGCCGGTCAGCCAGCAGCGAGTACACGTAGTAGCAACGGCCCTCGCGTCCGGGCGGCGGCGCGAGCACCCCGCGGTCGGCCAGCGGGGCGAAGCGCTCGGTGTAGTACTCGCCGATCCGCGCGCGGCGCTCGACCCGCTCCGCCAGCCCGGCGAACCGGTGCACCTGGAAGGCGGCCATGATCTCGTCGAACCGGCTGTTGTAGCCGATCACGTGGTGCACGAAGCGCTGGCCGGGGCGCTGCCCGTGGTTGCGCAGCGAACGCACGGCCGCACCGAGTTCGCGGTCCCCGGTGACGACCATGCCGCCCTCGCCGGGCATGCCGAACACCTTGACCTGCACGAAGGAGTAGACCCCGGCGTCACCCCAGGTGCCCGCCGCCCGCCCGGCGAGGACCCCGCCCTGCCCCACGGCGGAGTCCTCCAGCAGCCGCACGCCGGCGGAGTCGGCGATCTGCCGCATCGCGGGCATGTCGGCCATCACCGAGAACATGTGCGCGGGCATGATCACCTTGGTGCGCGGGCCGATCAGCTTGTCCACCTCGGCCGGGTCGGCGACCAGGGTCCACGGGTCCACGTCGGCGAAGACCGGGGTGGCGCCGAGCAGGGCGGGTGCCGCGGCCAGCGGGGCACAGCCGAAGGCGGGCACGAGGACCTCGTCGCCGGGGCCGACCCCCATCGCGCGCAGCACGAGCATGAGCGCCGTCGTGCCGCTGCCGCAGGCGATGGCCTCGGCGGTGCCGACCGAGTCGCGCAGCAGGGCCTCCAACCGCGCGGTGTGCTCGCCGAGGATGAACTTCTGCTCCGGGGCGAGGGCGATCCGCCGCACCAGGTCCAGCAGCAGCTCGCGGTCGGACTCGAACAGGTCCGGTGGGAAGAACGGCAGTGTCACGCGGCCCGCCCCAGGTAGAACCGGCGCATCGCGGCGCACACCCGGTCCACGTCCTCCAGGGACAGGTCCGGGTAGAGCGGCAGGGCCACGCTCGTCCGGCAGGCGGCCTCGGCGTTGGGGAACTCACCCGGCCGGTGGCCCAGTTCGGCGAAGCAGGGTTGCAGGTGCAGTGGGGTCGGGTAGTACACCTCAGTGCCCACCCCGCAGGCCGTCAGGTGCTCGACGAGCTGATCGCGGCGGTCGACCTCGACCACGTAGACGTAGAACACGCCCCGCACCTGCTCCGGGCGGCGCAGCACGCGGGGCAGCCGCCGGATCCCCGGCAGGCCCGCCAGCCGCTCGGTGTAGGCGGCGGCCAACTCGGCGCGGCGCTGGATGTCACGGTCCAATGTGGACAGCTTGGCCAGCAGCACGGCGGCCTGGATGTCGTCCATCTTGCTGTTGAACCCGGGCATGCCGGTGGCGGAGTTGATGCCGGGGAAGTTGTCGATCGTGCGCCCGAACCGCCCGTGGTGGCGCAGCGCGGACACGACCTCGGCCAGCTCCGGGTCGTTGGTGAGCACGGCGCCCGCGTCGCCGAGCGCGCCCAGGGTCTTGGTGGGGAAGAACGACAGCACGCCGCCCGCACCGAGCAGCCCGGCGTGCGTTGCGCCGTAGCTCATGCCGATGGCCTCGGCGCTGTCCTCCAGCACGGTCAGCTCGCGGCGGGCGGCGATCGCCAGCAACGCGGTCATGTCGGCGGGCTGGCAGAACAGGTGCACCGGCATCAGGTAGCGCGTGCGGTCGGTCAGCACGGACTCGACCGAACCGGGATCGAGGCAGTAGCCCTCCGGCTCGATGTCGGCGAACACCGGCCGTCCCCCGGCGAGCACCACCGAGGAGGCCGTGGCGACGAAGGAGAACGCCGGCACCACCACCTCCTGCCCCGCGTCGAGCCCCGCGGCGAGCAGCAGCAGGACCAGCGCGTCCGTTCCGCTGTTCACCCCGATGACGTATTCGGCCCCGGTGTAATCAGCGAGCGCACATTCGAGTTCGGCAACCTTGCGGCCATGTGAGTATTTGCCACTGTTCATGACATCGACGATGTGACGCCGCGTTGTCGGCCACTGTTCCGCGAATCCGGATGCTTGCGTAAAGAAGGACACCCCAGCCCCCGAGGACATGCACACCTCCCGATCTACCAGCGAATTCGAGAGTAGGACAGTCCCGTTCAATTCCCGAGCACACCTCGCGTGTTCACTCTTCCTGGTCAACCATCGGATGCCAGGATTGACAGGGCACAGGCCAGGAGGACACCGTTAATGGCGGTCAATTCCGAGCGCTACTCCATTTCAGTGACGGGGCCGAGAAATTGCAGACACTCGTTGTGGGGCTCGGCAGGGCCGGGGCGGGGTTGCACCTGCCGGTTCTGGCGAAGGCCAGGACGGCAGCCACACACCTGTTCGCCGACCGCCCCGTGGTGGCGTGCGACCCCAGGCGCACGCTGGCCGACCGGCCGGACCTGACCGTGACCTCCACACTGGAGCAGGCCGAGCGGCAGGTGGACCCGGCCGACACGGTGGTGCACGTGTGCACCCCGCCCACCGTGCGCACTGAGCTCATCGGGCAGCTGGCCGGGTACGGCTTCCGCCGGATCATCGTGGAGAAGCCCCTGGCCACCGACACCGACGACCTGGCGCGCATCGTGCGGCTGCGGCGCAGGCACAACCTGCACATCGAGGTGGTGGAGCCCTGGCTGACCAGCGCGCTGACCAAGCGGCTGCACGGCCTGCTGCGCGAGGGCACGCTGGGCGAACCGCGCTCGCTGACCATCGTGCAGAACAAGCCCCGGTTCCGGCGGTCCCTGCTGACCAGCGGGCATCCCACGGCCTTCGACGTGGAGCTGCCGCACGGGGTGGCGCTCGCGCTGCGGCTGGCGGGCAGCGCCCGGGTCACGCACGCACTCGGCAGCGACATGGCCGTGGGTGATCTGCTCATCCCGCGAATGGGTGGGGCGCAGGTGGGATTGCGGCACAACAGTGGGGTGCGCACAAGGATCGAGTCCGATCTGACCTCGCCGGTGCGCGAGCGGCGGGTCACCCTGGAATTCGAGCGGGGCACCGCCACCGGCCACTACGCGGTCGGCGAGGACGACGAATACGCCCAGCTCACGGTGACCGTCAACGGGCACGCCGAACACCGCGTGCTGCGCGACGATTCCCTGACCACCTGGATGTTGCAGGCCTACCGCAATTTCCGCGTGGGCACCGAGCACGCGGGGCAGTCCTTCTCCTTCGCCGCCGACGTGGTGCGCACCCTGTCGGTGGCCAAGAACATCTGCGCGGAGCCCGTGGTGCCCGACGCCCGGGGCGAGCGGCTGACCCGGCATGCCGGTTGAGCGGCGAGCCGTGCTGGCGGGCATCGCGGACGAGGCGGGGCACGGGCTGCGCACCCAGATCTCGGCGATCCGCGCGCTGGGCTGGGGCGGCATCGAACTGCGCTGCGTGGACCGGTTCCCGGTCGCGGAGCTGGACGAGCACCGATTCGCCCGCGTGGTCGAGGAGCTGGCCGCGGCCGAGCTGCACGTGGTGTGCCTGGCCTCGCGGATCGGCAGCTGGGCGCGGCCGATCAGCGGGCCGTTCGACCTGGACCTGACCGAGCTGGACGTGCTGGCGCGGCGGTGTGCGGCGCTCGGCACGCGTTACGTGCGGGTCATGTCCTACCCCAACGACGGCCTGGACGAGGCGCAGTGGCGCGCGCGGTGCGTGGATCGCCTGCGGGTGCTGGCCACGCGCGCCGAGGACTCGGGAGTGACGCTGCTGCACGAGAACTGCTCCGGGTGGGCGGGCACCAGCGCCAAGCGCATGCTGGAGCTGCTCGACGCGGTCGACAGCCCGGCGCTGCGGCTGCTGTTCGACACCGGCAACGGCATCCCGCACGGCTACGACGGGCTGGCGGTGCTCAAGGAGATCGTCGAGCACGTCGCGCACGTGCACGTCAAGGACGCGGTGGGCAGCCCGGCCGAGCACAGCTACACCCTGCCCGGTGCGGGCCAGGCCCGGGTGACCGACTGCGTGAGGTTGTTGCGGGACAACGGGTACACGGGGGCGTGGTCGCTGGAGCCGCATCTGGGCCTGCGACCGCACGAGCCGGGCGAGCTGGCGGCGGACGCCCCGCAGCGGTTCCTCGCCGCCGGGCGGGCGATGACCGAGCTGCTGCGATGAACCGCGCCGACCGGGACCTGTTGCTGGGGCTGCTCGAACTGCCCACGGCGGGTCCGCTGGAGACCGACGGGCCGGTACGGCTGTGGCAGGCGATGCACAGCTACGCGTTGGCGGCCAACGGGATCGGCTTCGAGACCGTCCGGCTGACCACGGCCACCACGACGGCGGCACTGCGACCCGACGTGCCGCTGCCGGTACGGGAGGCCGTGGCGCGGGGACCGGAATTCCTCGCCGCACAGCCAAGTCTGGTGCTCCGCCTGGGTCCTGCCAAACCCGCCGTGATGTTCAACGTGCACCTGGACACCGTGGCCGGGGCCGAACCTGTGCGCTACACGGACGGGCGGTTCCACGGCCGCGGCGCGATCGACGCCAAGGGGCCGGCCGTCGCGCTGCTGGCCGGGGTCCGCCATGCCCTGCTGGCCGAGCCCGCGCTCGGCCGCGACGTGGGTGTGCTGGTGCAGGCGGTGTCCGGCGAGGAGGGTGGGGCGCTGGGCACGATCGGCACCCGCCCGCTGGTCGAGGACGGGTTCTTCGGTCGGCTCAACGTGTTCTGCGAGCCGACCGGGCTGCGCTGGCTGAGCCGGTGCACGGCGGCGATGACCGCCAGCGTGCGGGTGGCGGGTCAGGACGCGATCGACGACCAGCCGCACGTAGGGCACAACGCGACCGTGCTGCTGGGATTCCTCGCGCAGCACCTGGGCGCGGCGCTGACCGGCCAGGTCCCGGACGGGCAGGTCTGCGTCGCGGGGCTGCACACCGGGCGGCTGCACAACCGGGTGTACGGCACGGGCGAGTTGCTGCTCAACCTGTCCTACGGCTCGGCGGGCTCGGCACAGCGGCTGACCACGCTGCTGGAATCGGGGCTGCGCGAGGGTTTGGCCGAGTTCCGCGCGCGGTTCGCAGACAGCCCGGTGTACCGCCGCACCGCTGTGGAGGCCGAGTCCGTGACCCGGCTGAACTGGCTCAAGCGGGGCCTGCCCGCGCTGGACTGCCGGGACTCGTGGGGCGAGGCGCTGCTGGACCAGGTCGTGCCGCGTTGGCCCGAGCACGAACCCGGCTTCACCTGTGACGCCATCTGGCTGGCCGGGGTGCCCGGCACCTGCACGGTGGTGCTCGGCCCCGGGTCGCTGGCCGCCAACAACGCGCACGCCGAGGGCGAGTTCGCCGACGAGCGGGAACTGGACCGGTTCGCCGAGGTCGTGTGCGAGATCCTGATCAGGTTCGCACGGAACGGAGTGGCATGAACGACACGGTGCTCGTGCCGCACAGGACGCTTCTGTCCACTGTGGCCGGTGTCTTCGCCGAGCGCGGGCTCGCCCCGCGGCGGGCCGAGATCGCCGCCGAGGCCCTGTGCCACGGCGATCTCACCGGGGTCAGCTCGCACGGGCTGGTCAACCTGACCCGGCTCTACCTGCCGCTGTTCGCCGAGGGCAGGACGGATCCGCTGGCGGAGTTGGAGATCCTCAACGACCTGGGCGCCTGCCTGCACGTGGACGCGCACGAGGCGCTCGGGCTGTGGGCCGCCGCGGAGGCGGTGAAGATCGCCACCGAACGCGCCAGCAGGTTCGGCCTCGGCCTGGTGTCGCTGCGCCGCGCCACGCACATCGGCTGCGCGGGCTACCACGCGTTGCGGGCGGCGCGGCAGGGCATGATCGGGTTGATCGCGTCCAACTGTGGCGGCCAGCGCATCGCTCCCCCGCCCGGCGGGCTCGCCGCGATGCTGGGCACCAACCCGCTCAGCCTCGCCTGCCCCGCCGGTGCGGGCCCGCCCTTCGTGCTGGACATGAGCACCACGGTCGTGCCCACCGGCCGGATCCGTGCGGCGGCACGGGCCGGTGATCCGATACCCGCGGGCTGGCTGGCCGGCAGGGATGGCGAACCGGTCACCGACCCCGCGGCGCTCGACCGGGGGGAGGCACACCTGCGCTGGCTCGGCGGCAGCCCGGAAACCGGTTCGTACAAGGGGTTCGGGCTCGGACTGCTGGTGGAGGTGCTCGCCGCGCTGCTGCCCGGCGCGGCGCTCGGGCCGGTGTCGGACAGCGGCGGCCGGGACGAGGACATCGGTGTGCTCGCGCTGGTGATCGCACCCGAGGTGCTGCGGCCGGGCGGCTCGTTCGCCGCCGACTCGGCCAGGCTGTTCCGCGCGCTGCTGGACTGCCCGCCGGTCGACCCCGCGCAGCCGGTGCGCTACCCGGGCTGGCCGGAGGCGGAGCGGGCCGCGCGCAACCGGGTGCGGGGAATCCCCTTGCCCAGGGCCCTGTTCGAGGAACTCAGCGCGCTCGCGCCGGAACTGCGGGAGGTCGGGTGATCCGCCTGGGGGTCGTCGGGCTCGGGGTGATCTCACGGTTCTACCTGGCCGCGATCGCCGCACTGCCCGACTGCGAGCTGGCCGCGGTGTGCGATCCGCACGGGGAGGCGCTGGACCCGTTCCGGGACAAGGCCCGCTGCCACGCCGACCACCGCGAGATGCTCGCCGGGGGTGGGCTGGACGCCGTGGTGGTGACCGTGCCCAACGACGTGCACCTGGACGTGTGCCGGGACGTGCTGCACGCGGGACTGCCGGTCTGCGTGGAGAAGCCGCTGGCCACCACGCTGGAGGACGGGGCCGAGCTGGCCGCCGTCGCACGAGACCGGAGTCTCACCTTGTTCACGGCCTTCCACCGCCGCTACAACAGCAACGTGCTGGCACTGCGGGAGGAACTGGCCGGTGCGGGTCCGGTCGAGTCGCTGACCGTGCGGTACCTGGAGCGGATCGAGGAGCACGTCGGCCGCGACCGCTGGTACCTGGATGCCGCGCGCTGCGGCGGCGGGTGCGTGGCGGACAACGGCCCGAACGCGCTGGACCTCGTGCGCTGGCTGCTCGGCCCGCTGCGGCTGACCGGGGTGCGGATCACCCGCGATGCCACGGGGATCGACCGCCAGGCCGTGCTGGAGCTGCACGGGTCGTGCCCGGCGCGGGTGGAGCTGGACTGGTCCTATCCGGGCGAGTGCAAGGACATCACGGCGTGCCTGGCCGACGGGACCGAGCTGCGCGCCGACATGCTCGGCGGCTACCCGGGGTTCAAGGGCTCGCTGTGGCACGAGTACGAGGGCGTGCTGCGGGACTTCCTCGGTGCGGTGCCGCTGGGCGCGAGGTGGGATGACGCGGGGCTCAGCGCGTTGGCGCTGGTGGACCAGGTCTACCGAGTGGAAGGGAGCCAGTCGGGTGCTTGAGGACGGGCCGAAACGGGCTGTGCGTACGACCGTGGTGAAGGTGCTGGTGCACCAGCGGCGGGACCGGGGCATGAGCCTGGAGCCGCACGCCAGCCGCTGCGTGCGGCAGGGCGAGGTGCACGAGTTGGTGACCACCGACCACGCGGAGACCGCGCCGGGCTCGCGCATCGACCGGGTGGGTTTCCTGGGCTTCGTTGAGGTGGGCAACGCGGGTGTGCTCGACCGCGGGGACCAGGTGTGGGTCGACGGGGTGTTCGTGGGCACCGTGCTCGGCTTCGACGCCTGCCACTTCCCCAACCACTACAACGTCCTGATCCACACCGTGGCACCGGTCACCGGACCGGACCTGGGGCTGCTGCCGGAGGACGTGGTGGTGTTCGCCCCCGCCACGGTCCCGGCGGGGGCGAACGGCACATCGGCGGGTCAGCCCAGCAGCGGCACGTCCAGCGTGCCGAAGTGGTAGTCGCGCACGGCCTGCACGAGCTCGTCCACGCTCAGCTGCCCGTCACCGTTGGTGTCGATGGCGCGGAACGACTCGACGGCCGACGACCGGTCCACACCCACGGCTTCCAGCCACTTGTGGAACTCCTCGGGGTTGATCTGACCGTCACCGTCCACATCGCACAGACCCACGATCGCCGAGATGGTCGGCCGCACCACGCGGCTGAACCCGGCGTCGCCCTCGGCGAACAGCTGCGCCTGGACCACCTCCTGGAACTGGTCCACCGACATGCTGCCGGCGGCGCCCACCCCGGCCTTGTCCGCCAGGTAGTCGTACATGCCCGCGAAGGCGTCCTTGAGCGCGCGGGCCTGCGGGGTGCTCGGGTCCTCGCCGAAGGCGCTGACGATGCGGTCGGCCTCCGACAGGTAGTCCGCGCGGTCGACCTGGCCGTCACCGTTGGTGTCCCACTTCTCGAAACGCTTGCGCAGCCGCTCGTTCTTCACAGCGGTGGTCATCGGGTTTGTCCTCCTGTTGTGTGTGACGGTGGATCGGTCCTCAGAGCCGCGACACCGCGTGCTCGCCAGGGACCCGGCCAGTGGTGTCCAGCAACAGGCGCGCCGCCCTGGCCAGGTGTGCGGGCCGGTACGCGCTGTGCGGGGTGAGCAGGATCGCGAGGTCGGCCGCGTGCAGGGCCGTGTCGAGCTCGTCGACCGGGTGGGCCACCGCGTCCAGCGCGGGCACCGCGCCGACGAACGGGTCGTGGTAGTGCACCAGCGCACCGCGCCCGGCCAGCTCGGTGGCGATGGGCACCGCGCGGGTCTCCCGCGTGTC
This sequence comes from Kutzneria viridogrisea DSM 43870, assembly GCF_000525635.1. Taxonomy (NCBI): domain Bacteria; kingdom Bacillati; phylum Actinomycetota; class Actinomycetes; order Pseudonocardiales; family Pseudonocardiaceae; genus Kutzneria; species Kutzneria viridogrisea. The sequence goes on along the minus strand of NZ_CP007155.1, from coordinate 1,974,272 downwards.
GGGCACCTCGGGTTTGTAGGTCACGCCGAGCAGCAGGATCCTTGCCCCGTCGAGTTTCCTGCCGAGCAGTCGCTCCGCTCGACTGACCACATAGGACGGCATGGCCGCGTCGACCCGGCGCGCCGCCCGCACCACACCCAGTGGGAAGCCCGCTCGTTCCGCCCGGTCCAGCAGGTACATCGGGTCCACCGGGATGCAGTGCCCGCCGACCCCGGGCCCCGGTACGAAGGGCGCGAAGCCGAAGGGCTTGGTGGCCGCGCAGTGCAGCACGTCCCAGACGTCCAGGCCGATCTGGTCGCAGAACACCGCGATCTCGTTGACCAGCGCGATGTTCACGTAGCGGTAGGTGTTCTCCAGCAGCTTGGCCATCTCCGCCTCGCGGGTTCCCCTGGCCAGCACCACCGAGTCCACGAAGCGGCTGTAGAACGTGGCGCACTGCTTGGCGCAGCGCGGGGTGTGCCCGCTGACGACCTTCGGCGTGCTGCGCACCCCGTACGCCCGGTTGCCGGGGTCGATCCGCTCCGGGGAGTAGGCCAGCAGGAAGTCCTCGCCCGCGACCAGCCCCGTGCTCTCCAGCACCGGCCGCAGCACCTCGTCGGTGGTCCCCGGGTAACTGGTCGACTCCAGCACCACCAGCGTGCCGGGCCGCAGGTTGGCCGCCACGGTGGCCGCCGCGGCCCGCACCGCGCCGAGGTCGGGCCCGCCGCCGGGGTCGAGCCCGGTGGGCACGCAGATGACGACCGTGTCGGCGCCACGTAGCACCGAGGGATCGGCGGTGGCGGTGAACCCGTTGGCGCGCATGGAGTTGAGCTGTGCCTCGGACACGTCGGGCACGTGTGAACGCCCCTGCTGAAGGCCCTCGACCACCGAGGGGTCGATGTCGAAGCCAGTCACCGACAGGCCCGCGGCACAGGCCGCGGCCGCCAGCGGGAGCCCCACGTACCCGACACCGACCACCACGGCGTCGACCGGCATGAGCGTCCTTTCCTCGCGGGGCTTCACTCTTCGGTCTGGAAGCTGCCCGAGCCGGGTACCACGTGCGAGCCGAAACCCGGGTTGACATCCAGCGAGGGCGACAGGCAGAACGGGTCGGCGTAGATCTCCACCGGGGTGTCGGTCTGGTTGACCAGCACGTGCGCCGCCAGCGGTAACTTCTTGCAGCCCTTGGGGTTCTCCCACACAGTCAGCGGCACGTACTCCAGCTCGAAGACCAGGACCCTGCCGGTCGCGGCCTTGGCCGAGGCCGTGGCGGGCGCCAGCAGGGCCGCGCCCACGAGCAAGGCGGCAACGATGGCGGTGACGCGGTTCATCGGATTCCTCCCGCACGATTTGCGACTGTCCGCAACGTAACAGTCACTCAGCGCACCGAGGCCGTACCGCCTCGATGTCACTCGTGCAGGTCGTCCCGGTGCGGGGCCATTCATCCGAACGGCGGCGGGACGGGTGTCAGGCCGTCAATCCCGGTGACCCACAAGGCTGACGTGCCATGAAAGTGCCGTTCACTGCGTCCAGCGCAGTGAACGGCACTTTCATGGCACGTCAGGGCTACCTGGTGATGCCCGCGGTTGCGATCTTGTTGGCGTCCGGGGTACCGATGCCGGTCACGAGGTCGAAGCCGGACTTGGCGCTGTAGCCACCGTTGCTGCCGCTGGAGATGTCGTGGTAGTTCGAGGCGGCGATCGAGTACAGCTTGGGATTGGCCCAGCCCAGCCCGGACTTACCCTTGGCCTTGGCGTCCTGGTTGTAGACCGCGGCCACCCCCGCCCAGATCGGCGCGGCCCCGGAGGTGCCGTACACCGAGGTCCAGCTGCCCTGGCTGTAGACGGAGATGCCGGTCGGACCGCCCTGTGCGGAGACATCGGGCACCTGGCGCTTGTTCGTGGTGCCGATCTTCACCCCGCTCTGGAAGCTGGGCAGGGCGAACACCGAGGAGTAGCCGCCGCCGGAACCGTTCCAGCCGGTCTCCTTGCTCCAGGCGTTGCCGGAGGTGACGGTCAGGTTGGTGCCGCCGACCCCGGTCACGTACGGGTCGCTGGCCGGGTAGTCCACGGTCTTGCTGCCGTCGCCGTTGTCGTCGGAGCCGCTGTCCCCGGAGGCGGCGAAGAAGCTCTGCCCCTGGGCGGCACCCTGCTTGAGGATGTTGTCCACGGCCTGGATGCCGGAGGTGGTGCGGCCCTTCTCCGACAGACCCCAACTGATCGAGGTCACCGGGATCCCGCTGGCCACGATCGCGTTGGCCAGGTCCACCTCGCCCTGGTCGGAGTTGGGCGCCTCGAACACCTGGATGGCGGCCTTGGGCGCGATCGCCTGCACCGCCTCGATGTCCAGCTCCACCTCGACCTGGCCGTTGCCGATCGGGCCCGAGCCCCCGCTGACCTGCTTGACCACCGGGGTGGGCGAGCCGGTCTTGTAGTAGTTGTCGTAGGCGGTGATGTTGGACTGCTGGTAGCCGTCGAACTCCCACAGCGCCACGGTCTGCCCGCTGCCGTCGTAGCCCGCGGTGGCCAGCGGGGCCACGTCGTAACCGCCCTTGAGCTGGGTGGGCGTGTAGCCGCCGCCAGGACCGTTGTGCGGGGCCACCTTCGCGTGGTGCGCGCGCACCGAGCGGGTGCTCAGCCCGGCCACGTCCAGCACGCTGCCCGCGATCGCGCTGGGCAGGTGCGGCGCGGCGGTGTTGGCGTAGAAGCCGCGGCCGGTCCTGCCGTCGCGGTAGTCGGCCAGGGTGGTGCCGAAGGCGCGGGAGACCGCCTCGGCCGGTCCGCTGGCGTCGACCACGAGGTGGTTGTCACTGACCGAGTCCACCGAAAGTCCTTGTCCACGAAGGTAGTCGGTGACCTTCGCGACCTCGGTGGAACTCGGCCCGTACCGGTCGGTGAACTGCTCAGGTGTCAGGAAATGACCGTATCGTGGCGAATTCGGGTCGCTGACCTGGGCGATGACCTGGTCCAGCTCGGCGCCGTTGCGCAGGTTCAGACTGACCGCGACCGAGATCTTCTGCTGTGCGGCAACGGTTCCGGTCCGCACGACCTCGGGGCCGAACGGGCTGGCGGGTGCGGCGAGCGCGACCGGCGCGGCCACCGCGGCCACGGCTACGGGTGCGATCAGCGCACCGAGGATCCTCAGTGATTTCACGAAGTTCTCCGCAGGGTGTGGGGATCGGGACAACACCCAAGCTATTGGCCCGATCCCCGCACCGTTAGCGGGGAAACCCTTGTGCTCACCCGGCCTGACTGCGCAGGGCCACCCGTTCGGGCTCACCGATCGCGGGCTCGGGCAGCACCTCCATGGCGCGCACCAGTTCCGTGCGCGAGCGGACCCCGAACTTGCGGTAGATCCGGGACAGCGTGGCCTCCACGGTCTTCACACTGATGAACAGCGCGGCGGCCACCTCGCGGTTGGTGGAGCCCGCGCGCACGAGCTCGGCGACCCGTTGCTCGGCAAGGGTGAGCTCGGCCGGGGCCTGCTCGGCGCGCACCTGAACCCCGGTCCGGTCCAGTTCGTCCCGGACGCGCTCCGCCCAGGGCACGGCCTCGATCGCCGCGCAGACCTCGTACGCCTCGATCAGCGCCGAACGCGCGGCGGCCCGCCTGCGGCAGCGGCGCTCGACCCCGGCCAGGGCGATCAGGGTGCGCGCCCGGTCCAGCGGGACGGGCAGTGCGCGTTGCCGGTCGGCGATGGCACGCAGTGCGGCGGCACCCTCGTGCTGCTCCCCCAGCGCGACGGCGAGCAGCGCGCGGGCGCGGTCCAGGTTGGCCAGCACGCTCGCCCTGCCGAACTCGCGGGCCCGCTCACGGGCGGAGTCGATCAGCGCGGCGGCCCGCTCGGTGTCCCCTGTGGACACCAGGGCCTCGGCCAGGTCGGCGTGCCAGCGCACCACCGCCGGGTCCCGGATGTCCATGGCAGCGCCCAGGTCCGCGACCTGGCTCAGCGCGCGCACGGCGCCGGGGGCGTCACCCGTGCTGAGCAGGATCTGGCCCAACACGGCCAGGTTGCGCATCAGGAACAGCTTGTCCCCGTCGGCCTCGGACTCGCGGGCCCCGCGCCGCGCCAGCGCCGTCGCCGACTCCACGCTGCCGCCGGTGGCCTCCGCCAGCGCCGCGGCGAACAGCGCGGGCGCGCAGCTGACCCCCGCCTCGGAGAACAGCTGGATCGCCCGCCGGGCGGTCTCCAGTCCGCCGCGGCACTGCCCGGCCCTGGCCTGCGCCTCGGCCAGGGTCACCATGACGGCCACCGCGTCCTCCACGGCGGCGCTCTCCTCCACCTTGCGCAGCAACGGGATCAGCCGCTGCGTGGCCTGGGTGTACCGGTCGGCGTAGAGCTCCACGATCGCCTGGAGGCGGGCGGGTTCCCACAGGCGGGCCGCCGGGTTGGCCTCGGCCAGTTCCAGCGCGCGGGCCAGCGTGGGCCGCGCCTCGGGGTCACCGGTGAAGGTCAGCAGGTGGGCGAGGCGGGTCAGGGCACGCACGGCCGTCACCGGGTCGCCCGCGGCATCGGCCAGCCGCGCGGAGATACGGGACTGCTCCACCGCCTCCGCCGTGCGGCCGATCAACAGCGCGCGGCCGGCCGCCCACATGCGCATCGGCGCCTCCAGCGCGGGATCGCCCGCGGCGTCGGCGACCCCGTCCTCGATGAGCGGGCTGAGCACGTCCAGCGCCTGGCCCGCGTTGCGCAGCAGCACCAGCCTCGCCCGCACCCGCAGTCGCGGGGAGCGCGCGTCGGCCAGCACCGACTCGGCCGCCGTGCGCGCCTCCACGCGCAGGCCCGCGTCGCAGGCGTGCTCGGCGGCGGCGAGTCGGCGCTCGGCCCGCACTTCCTGGTCGTCCCAAGGGGTTCGGTCGGCGGCCATGCTGGCCAGTTCGGCCGCGGTGACCGGGGCGCCACGGCGTCGCGCGGAGGCGGCCGCCGACATCAGCGTGCTGGCAACGGGTTCGTCCTCGTGCGGCTTGGCCAGCGCCAGGTGGCGGGCCTGCTCCACCGGCTCGCCCACCACCTCGGCCAGCCGGGCGTGCGCCTCGACCCGTTGGTGTGCGGGCACTTCCGCGTAGATCGCGGCCCGGATCAGCGGGTGGCGGAACCGCACGATGCCGTCGTCCCCGGTGCGCGCGAGCCCGCACCGGTCGGCGGCGGCGAGATCGCGGGCCGCGTCCGGGTGGCCCGCCGCGCGCAGCAGGGTCAGGCTGGGGCGGGTCGCCACGCTGGCCAGCAACAGGGTGGCCTGGGCCTGCGGGGACAGCTCGCCGAGCCGGTCCAGCAGCAGGGCACGCAGCCTGCGCGGCACCGGCAGCGGGCTGCCCGGGCTCTCCGGGGCGCCCGCGCGCAGCACGGCACGGCCCAGTTCCAGTGCGTAGAAGGGGTTGCCGTCGGCGACCTCGTGCACGCGCGCGACGAGGCTGTGCGGCAGCAGGCGGCCCGTGTCGCGCAGCAGCAGCCGGGCCACGTCGCGCGGGCTGAGCGGGGGCACGGCCAGTTCGGTGACCTCGGGCGGGCACAGGTGCCGGTTCGCGGGCTGCTCGCGCTCGGGCACCCGCTCGGCGGCGAGCACCCGCACCGAGGTGCCCGCGGTGCGGCGGGCCACGAAGGCGAGCACCTCGGCGCTGGGCGGGTCGACCCACTGCACGTCGTCGATCACCAGTACGACGGGGTTGGCGGCGGAAAGTCGTTGCAGCACTTGCAACACCGCCATCCGCACGCCGAGGCGGCTCTGGTCGGAGCTGGGGTGTTCCCCACGCAGCAGGGCGGCGTCCAGCGCGGTGCGCAGCGGGGCGGGCAGTGCGGCCAGCGCCGCGTCGCCGACCTCGGCGAGCAGGTCGATCAGGCAGACGAAGGGCAGCTGGGAGTCCGACTCGTCGGGGGCACAGCGCAGCACGGCGCAGCCGCCCTCGGCCAGTTCGGCGGCGAGGGTGGACAGCAGGGTGGACTTGCCGATGCCCGCGGGACCGCCGAACAGCACGCTGCCGCCCGCCAGCAGCTGCGCTCTGGCGCTGCGGAGCAGGTCGCCGCGACCGACCGGGCCGAGTTCGTTCACGTGGTACCTCGACTGCAGGGGCGAGAAGGCACTCAGGTCTATTTTCGGCGTACCCACACGGTCCGGATAACCGGTATTCGTGTGAGCCGCTACGCGATACGGCCTACGACTTTCGTCGGTACCGCACCAATTCGGACAACGATGTCCGCACCGGAAACCGCAGGGTGGCGGCGGTGATCGCTCAGCAGGCGCAACAGGGACAGGCACCCGGAACTGTGCACAACCGTGGTGTTCGCACTGTCATGGATCAACCACACCGTGTGGTTCCGGCTTTGTCAACGGCCTCCCACCTGACGGATGTGGACCATTGCCCAATGGCCTCGGCGGGCGGGTGACATAGGGCACACACAGCCGCACGAGCACCAGTCCCGGGGCGATCAGCGGCACCACGGCGGACAGGGCGGCGGCGGTGACCCCTGCGTGCAGCACGTCGCGGGGCATCAGCACGATGTGCCGCAGCACGAACGCGCGGCGGCCGGGCAGCGAGACCAGCAGCAGCACCAGCACGAAGGCGCCCAGGGCCAGCACGGCGCGGTTGACCGCCGAGCCGTAGCCGATGCCCTCGGCGGCGGTCATCACCGCCAGCCAGCCCAGCAGCGCGGGCAACTGGTTGCGCTCGGTCGTGGAGGACCAGAGCAGTCCGCCCGCGATGGCCAGCGCGCCGAGCGGGCCGTGCCTGCGCTCGTCGCGCAGCCACTGCGTGATCGCGTCCAGCCAGCGGGAGGGCACGTCCGCCCAGCCGAGGCCCAGTCTCAGCACGTCCAGCGGGGAGCGGCCGTCCTGCTGCACCTGGCCGACGATCCAGAACAGGGTCCACAACGAGAGCAGTGCCGCGGCGAACAGCTGCCACCTCGGCCTGCGCACCGCCACCTGCCAGAGACGGACCAGTTCCCGCCGCCTGCCCTGCATCGCCAACTCCCCAGTCCGCGTACCGCCCCCTCGATGGTGAAGCGCGCCGGGCGGGTCGGCAAGAACGCATATGGTCGAGGGCGTGTCGAGGTTGTTGTACACGCACGGTGATGGTGGTCACCGTGGCCTGCACCGGGTGAGGGATGCGGGAACACCACGCGCACCGCTACCGTTGTAGGCAGTGGTTGGCTGGTACGTGTCCCCCGGGCCGCATCTAATCAACCGGTGCGAAATACCGTACGGCTGGAGTCGCATCGTGTCCTTCGCCGAGAGGCGACCTACCAGTCGGCCACAAGAGGGCGGGTTCCTCCGGGAGCCCGCCCTCTGCTGTCGGCAGGCGCTTTCCAGGTGCACGATGTCCGCGTGAACGACGAGGCACTGCCCGCGTGGCGCCAGCGGACCGCGACCGAGCACCGCTGGCCGGTGGCGCTGGCCATCCTGCTCGCGCTGGGGCTGCAACTGCCGTTGCCCGACAAGCTGAACTTCCTGCCGTCCTGGCTGCTGCCCGGTCTGACCACGCTGCTGGTGGTGCTGGTGGTGGCCGTCAACCCCGGCCGGGTCGGCCGCTACGAGCGGCTGGAGCGCTCCATCGGGCTGGTGGTCGCCGCGCTGGTCAGCTTCGGCAACGCCGTCAACGGGGTGCAGCTGGTGCGGCACATCCTCGACGGCTCGCTCGGCGACCAGGCCGGGCCGCTGCTCAGCAACGGGGCCTCGGTGTACGTCACCAACATCATCGTGTTCTCGCTCTGGTACTGGGAGTTCGACCGCGGCGGGCCAGCCGTGCGCGCCAGCGGGGTGCGCGAGTACCCAGACTTCCTGTTCCCGCAGATGAGCAGCCCCGAACTCGCCCCGCGCGACTGGGAGCCGCGCTACCTGGACTACCTGTACCTGTCGTTCACCAACGCCACCGCGTTCAGCCCCACCGACGTGATGCCGCTGCGGACCTGGGCCAAGCTCGCCATGCTCGCCCAGTCGGTGATCTCCCTGCTGATCGTCGTCCTCGTCGTCGCCCGCGCCGTCAACGTCCTGCACTGAGCCCGCGGCACCCGCTCGCCCCACCTCCTGTGTCATGAAGGTGCCGTTCGGGACGTTCACCGCCGCAAAGGGCACCTTGGTGACGGGACGGGGCCGCCCACCGCTGGCTCCCCGACCCAACGCCCGTGCCATGAAGGTGCCGTTCAGGACACTCACCGCCGCGAAAGGCACCTTCGTGGCGGGACGGGGCCGCCCACTACTGGCTCCCCGACCCAACGCCCGTGTCATGAAGGTGCCGTTCGGGACATCCACCGCCACAAAGGGCACCTTCAGGACATGGCGGCGCGGGCCTGAGCAGGCTCGCCGGGCCCGGACCCGGACCCGTGCTCGAGACGCGCCGCGAAAGGACCATTCGCTGCGTTCAACGCAGTGAAAGCCACCTTCGCGGCGGCTGCGGCACGCTCACCGCCGCGAAAGCCACCTTCACGCCATGCCCCGGGCGGGACTCGCGCGCAGGAGAGCGGGACTCGCAGATACCGAAGTCTCGTCCCCCACCACGCAATCGGGGTCCTGGGCGGCGCCCCGGCGTGGGGGCCGTGCCCCCACAGCGACAGCCGTGCTTGCGGGCGACCGCGCTCCGGGAGCAAAACTCCCGGAAAGCACGGAGCCCCCGTCCGAGGACGGGGGCTCCGGTTTCCCGTCACCAGGGGGGAGGGGTGACGGGAGGTCTTTGTTCATCGCTAAGCCTAATGCATCTGGCGGGAACAGCAAGCCCCGGGGCCCGAATCTTCACTTTTGGCCCTGCCTGACAGCTCAAGCCTTCCTCAAGCTTGCACGGTAGTGCGTGAAACCTGGCGGTTTCCGCCAAACGGGTGTAGAAGAGACCCCTCACGGCTGCATCGATTCACCACAGGGAGCGCTGTGACCGTGCGCACAAACCCGTGGCGCGATCGCCAAGTTCGTGGGCAATCCCCAACGTGGGATCGCCTTACAATGGGGCCATGAGCGGAGCGCACCGACCGGACCAGTTCGTGCTCCCGGAGCGCATGTTGGACATGCCGAGCTTCCTGTTCGTGATGCTCGCGAAGGAGTGGCGGCGCCTGGGCAACGCCCTGTTCAACGACTCGCTGCGCGGTCCGCACATGGTGATCCTGGCCTCGCTGGTGGACTTCGGCGCCTCCTCGCAGAAGGAGATCAGCGAGCGGCTGGGCATCGACGCCAGCGACCTGGTCGCCCTGCTGGACGACCTGGAGAAGGCGGGGCTGGCCAACCGCAAGCGCGACGAGCGCGACCGCAGGCGGTACGCGGTGATGGCGACCCAGGCCGGGGAGCGGGTGCTACGCCAGCGCATGACCGGGGTGCGCCAGCTCAACGAGGAACTGCTCGAACCGCTGACCGATGCCGAGCGGGCGGAGCTGCACCGCTTGCTGCTCAAGGTGTTCGCGCACCACCAGCCGCGGCGGGTGCCTCAGGCCGCCAGGGAGTAGCCCAGCAGCGCGACGCCCAGCCCGGCGCCCGCGCTGATCAGCACGTTGAGCAGCGCGTAGAAGTACGACCTGGACTCCAGCAGGCGGACGGTCTCGTAGCTGAAGGTGCTGAACGTGGTGAAGGCCCCGCACAGGCCGGTGCCCAGCAGGGCGAGCAGCCCGCCGGGCAGGGCCGAGCCGAGGCCGACCAGCACACCGAGCACGAAGGAGCCGATCACGTTGATCAGGACCGTGCCCCAGGGGAAGGCCGTGTCGTGCCGGGACTGGACCGCGCGGTCGAGCAGGTAGCGCAGCGGGGCGCCGACCGCTGCCCCGAGCACGACGAGCAGTTCGGTCACGAGGACCTCCGAGCGCAGACCAGCCGGGTCACGGCCATGGAAAAGGCCGTGGCGGCGAACCCGCAGAGCAGGGATCCGAACAGGTAGGCGACGCCGACCAGCACCGTGCCGGGTCGCAGCAACCCGTGCACCTCCACGGCGAAGGTGGAGAAGGTGGTGAGCCCGCCGAGCACGCCGACCCCGAGCAACGGCCGCAGCAGCCGGTGCGGGGTGAGGACCTCGGTGATGACCACCATCAGCACACCGATCAGCGCACAGCCCACCACGTTGACGGTGAAGGTGGCCCAGGGCACGCGGCCGGGCTCGGCGGGCAGCAGCTGCGCGAGGCCGTAACGGGCCAGCGAACCCAGCGCGCCGCCCACCGCGATCGCGGCGAGCACCGGCCAGCCGATCTCATTGCGCTGCGCGGGTACGTGCAGGTCCACGTCAGGATCGACCGATCGGCTCACGGGCGGCACAGTAGCAACAGGTGGCGGCAGGCCAGCCGCCTGCCGCCACCTGTCAGTGCGGAGCTCAGACCACCTTGGCCGCGGTGATCACGATGTCCTCGGTCGGCACGTCCTGGTGGCCGGCCTTGCTGCCGGTGCGCACCCCGGCGAACTTGTCGACCACGTCCTGGCCCTCGACGACCTTGCCGAACACCGTGTAGCCGAAGCCCTGCGCGGTGGGCGCGGTGAAGTCCAGGAACGCGTTGTCGCTGAAGTTGATGAAGAACTGCGAGGTGGCCGAGTGCGGGTCCGGGGTGCGGGCCATGGCCACCGTGTAGCGCAGGTTCTTCAGGCCGTTGCTGGCCTCGTTCTCCACCGGCTTGCGGGTCGCCTTCTGCTTCATGTCCGGGGTGAAGCCGCCACCCTGGGCCATGAAACCGGAGATGATCCGGTGGAAGATCGTGCCGTCGTAGTGACCCTCGTTGACGTAGGTCACGAAGTTCTCGACGGACTTCGGGGCCTTCTCCGCGTCGAGTTCGAGCACGATCGAGCCGAGAGTGGTGTCCAGCTGGACCTGGGTCATGATTCTCCTTGGCAGATACTGCAACTGGACACACCGTATAACGCGGCCGTGATCAGAGCAGCGCGGCCAGTAGGGAGTCGGTGTCCCCGGTGCCCATCCGGACGAACAGCGGTAGCGTGCCCGGCCCCGCGTGGTAGTCGTGCAGGTCCCCTCGCACGACCCGGTGGTTGGCCACGTCGAACCAGGCCCCGTGGCCCAGGTGCACGTCCCGGCTGGTCCCCTCGGTCAGCACCGGCGCGACCAGCAACCCGTCCCCGAGCAGCCACTCGTCGGTGATCGTGTAGGCCGCCTGGTCCTGCGGGTCCTCGAAGAACAGCGGCTTCATGATCGGCTCACCGGTGGCCAGCGCCCGGTCCCGCTGGCGCAGGATGTACGGGGTCAGCCTCTCGTGCAGCCGCACCGCGTCCCGGTAGTACTGGACGGTCTGCGCGTCGAAGCCCACCGGCGAGGTGGAGGCGTACATCAGCGGGGTGGCCGCCGCGGCCTGCGCCCAGCGGATCAGCACCTGCCTGTCCGGGTGCTGCCCGTCCGAGCCGCCGATCATGTCGCTGGTCACGAACGGGTAGCCCACCGTGGACAGCGCCAGCAGTTGGCGCACCGCGACGCCCAGTGCCGCGAAGTTCGCCTCCTTGTCGATCTCGCGCACGACGAACCCGTTGCGCTGCGCCCCCGTCCAGTGCGAGCGGATGCCCACGCCCTGCAGGTCGTAGCCGTCGGCCATCTGGGCCCCCAGCCGCTGGTAGTCGGCCATGCTCAGGTCCGGCCGGTACGGCGCGCAGCTCTCGTCGAAAAAGCGCGTGTCGAACTTGAAGCCGTCCACCCCGTAATCGGTCATCAGCTGGTGCAACTGGCCCTGGTACCAGGCGTTGGCCTCCGGGTTGGCCAGGTCCACGATGCCCGCCGCGCCGTTCCACCACTGCACGGTGCACGGCTTGGCCGGGTCCGCCTTGGACTTGAGCAGCCAGCCCCGGCTCGCGGCCAGCGCGTAGTTGGCCGAGTCCGGATTCGCCCACAGGCTCACCCACAGCCCGAACCTGGCGCCCAGCCGGTGCACCTGGTCGACCATGCCGTGCGGGTCGGGGAACTTGGCGTTGAAGGTGAAGTCCCCGTAGTGCGCCGACCAGCCGTCGTCCAGGCTGAAGGTGTGCGCCGGGATGCCCGCGTCGTGGATGCCGCGCGCCCAGTCCAGGAAGCCCTGCTGCGTGACAGCGGTGTAGAACTGCGCCCAGGAGTTCCAGACCGGCTCCCGGTACTGGTAGTCCGGGGCGTCGCTCTTCTCCGGTTTGCCCGCGATGCCCACGTAGTCCTGGAAGACCTCGCGCGCGGTGTCGCGCACGAGGATCGTGGCCGACAGCTCGCCCCCGGCCAGCTCGGTCAGGTCGAACACCCCGGGGTGGCGGTTGCCAAGCGACACGTCCTTGACCCCGTTGCCGAGCAGGTACAGGCCCGATCCCCTGGAGGTGAACCAGAACGGCTCGGTCATGTAGTACTCGGCGGGCCCGAAGGCGGGGTCCAGCGGCTGGCCGGTCTCCAGCGGCCAGGGCTGGAACGCGATCGGGTCCTGGGCGCCCCTGGTCGTCTCACCCTGGCCGTACCAGTGGCCGCCCGAGGCGAGGTCGTAGTGCACGCCGAGCCGTCCCGCCGAGGGCGGACGCACCTGGGCCGCCAGCGACAAGCGGTGCTCGCCGGGGCCGATCGTGAGCTGGACCGTGCGGGCCGGGTCGGTGGTTCCCAGTGACAGCACCAGGTTCCCGGCCGAGTAGTGGGATGAGCGGACGTTGGTGACCGTGCCGCCGTCGAAGTCGATGGCGGGCGAGGCGGTACGCAGCACGACCTGTCCCCCGTGCCGCACGGTGAGCCGGAACGGGGCGCGGTCGATGTCGAGCCGGTAGCCGGAACGGTCCACCGACAGCCCGGACGCCGCCGCGACCGGTGCCAGGCCGAGACAGCTGGCGACTGCGGTCGCCAGCGCGACCGCGAGCGAAATGGTTCGACCCATGGTTGACACCATGCGGCGGCCCACTGGGACCGTCAAGCAATCTTGTTGTGTGGCAAGAAAAATCGGCCACCGGCACCGGACACGCCGATTGCCTGGTCATTCGCCGTCCGGCCGTCAGGGTGCCGTCACCGGTTGGCCGAACACCACTCCACCACTGGTCGACAAACCCCAGCCCACTGGTCTGGACCGCCCTCCGAGTTCCCCTCACCTGGCACGAAAGGGGCAATTCCGCTGCCCGTTCTTCCCGGGAAACACGAAGGCGGGCTGATGCGGTCCCTGCCACCGCACCAGCCCGCCCGGTCAGGTAACCGGTGCGGTCCCTGCCACCGCGCCGGCACCTGGTCTGTGGGGACCCGGTCCCGTCCTCAGAACTCGAAGACGGACTTGGTCCTGGAGTGCAGAGCGCACTCGTTGCCGCAAGTCTGACTGAAGCTGACGAGCACTCCTCGCCAGTATCCGCTCTCGGAGACGGTCACCGGCTTGTAGATCATCGAACACAGCCGGTAGTCCACCGGAAGTGCCCGGAAGTCTCCCCCCACGGCCGACAGCTGCGAACAGGAGTCGACTGCGAACGGGTGGTCTCCGCCGATGGGATCGCACCGTAGCACGCTGGCGTTACGCACCGGTGAGATCTCCGTGCCATCACTGATCGTCAGCACCAGCATCGACTGCGGTGCGCCGAGCGGGACGGCGGGGGCGGCTGCTGCGACTGCGGGTACGGCCGTGGTGACGGCCGCCGCCACAAGACAGACGAGGAGCGGGGTGCGCCTCATCTCGCATCCTCCTGGAGAGTTGCCGTTCGGAACCGCGGATCTCGCGTTCCACAGGGTCTACGTCTGGGCCCCACGTGAACTCACCACTTCTCACTCGTTTGGCCGAGCAAGCACCCACAGCGACCAGCGGTAACGTGATGTATCTAACGGTCATCAGCCGGTGACAGCAAACGTTGTAACACCGTAGACACAGACTGGACCGAGTGTGGTCTGCCTCGGCCGGACGTTTTCCGGCCCCATGTCGATGAGACGACAACTTCTTCCTCAGTCGAGAGGACTGCAATGCAGCCACAGCGCCCGGACCGGGTTCCCGAGGTCCCGGTCCGCTTCTGGGAGGAGTGCGCGAAGTTCCGCCCCCAACTGGTCGGGATCGCCTCCCGCCACTCCGGGGGACCGAGTCAGGCCGAGGACATCGTGCACGACGCACTGGTGCGCGCGGCCGGGTTCTCGGAACTGGACCTCGACCGCCTGCACCCCTTCCTGGTCACGGTGGTGAAGCGGCTGTGCGCGGACGAGGCCCGCCGCAACTCCACCGCGAACCGGGCCTACGCGAACCCGAAGCTGCATCCCGAACCCGCCGTCGATCCCGCCGAACGAACCTGCGACCGCGCCGAGGCGGACTGGGTCGCGTCCAAGCTGCCCAGGTTGACCGAGTACGAGCGGTCCCTGGTCTCGCTGGTGGCCAAGGGCTACCCGCACAACGACATCGCCAGGATCCTGGGCACCACGCCGAGGGCCACCCAGACCGCCATCTGCCGGGTCCGCGGCAAGATCAAGTCCTGGCGCCGGGGCGAGTAGCCCGCCAAGCACCGAAGAGAAACGGGCCGCACCAGTGCTGGTGCGGCCCGTCCTGTCGTGCGGGGTGGTGCGGGTGATCAGTACCCGCCGGTGCCACCGCCGCCGTTCCCACCGCCCCCGGCGGGCGGGGTGGCGGCCGGGGTGGTCGGCGGCACGGTCGGCGCGGGCGGCGGGGTGGACGGCACGCAGGTCAGGTTCTTCTTGCCGTCCGGGGAGATGACCCACCAGGTCCCGCCAACGCCCTGGCCGGTCCACTTGCCCGGCTGCGGGTCGTTGGAGAACTTGTAGAGCGGCCAGCCCGCGATGGTCACCTGCATGGAGCCGTCCGGGCGGGCGACGGTGCCCACCAGTGCCGGGTCGACGCCCGCGATCTGCGGGGTGCCCTGGGTCAGCACGGGCGGCCAGATCTGGGCGCACTTGTCCACGCAGTTGGACTTGGGCGGGTTCGCGGTGTCCTTGTCGAAGCGGTACAGGACGAACCCGTCCTTGTCGGTGACGACCGAGCCCATCTTCGGGATGGTCGTCGCGGACAGCACCGCGGGCCCCGCGCCACCGGCGGGCGCCGGTGCGGCGGTGCTGGGCTCGGCGCTGGCCGAGGTCGGGGCGGGGGCGCTGGACGACGCGGAACCGGGGTCACCGAGCTGGACGGTGACCGGGGACTGCGCCGCCGCCGGCGTGACCGCGCCGGAGTTGTTCTGGCTGGCACCGAGTTCCTGGATGCCCAGCCAGGTCAGCGCGGTCACGGCGGTCAGGCCGCTGGCGATACCGATCGCGATTCGACGGCCTCGTGTCACTGGTTGCCTCCCTTGTTGCGACTGAGGTGCTACCTAGCGATACGAGCGATTCCGGGGGTGGGTTCAAAACGAGTTCGGGGCCGCTGCCCGCGCCCGGCTGTGACCGGCGCGACACGCCTGGTCAAGACTCCCAGTTTGCTTTGAGGTTGTGTCCAGGCTGCTCGCACACAGCCCGGCCATACCTGGAGGTGGCCCGGAAGGCGGGCCGGTCAACCTCACTGGGGTCAGGTGGTCGGACATGGCTGGTGCGACCGTGGCACGGGGACGCGAACAGGTCCCCGATCCGCGATGGGCGGTCGGCAGGACCGCGACAGTGGACATCGTCGTCCCCGTCTACAACGAGGAGCGTTCGCTGCCGGGGTGCATCCGGGTGCTGCACGCCTATCTCACGGAGCACTTCCCGTTCGAGTGGACGATCACGGTGGTGGACAACGCCAGCACCGACTCCACCATGGCGGTGGCGACGGAGCTGGCCGAGCACACCGACGGGGTCCGGGTGCTGCACCTGGACCGCAAGGGCCGGGGCCTGGCCCTGCGCACCGGCTGGGGCTGGAGCGACGCCGACGTGGTGGTCTACATGGACGTGGACCTGTCCACCGGGCTGGACGCCCTGCTGCCGCTGGTGGCCCCGCTGGTCAACGGCCACTCGGACGTGGCGATCGGCTCCCGGCTGGCGGCTGGTTCGCGGACCGTGCGCGGGCCCAAGCGGGAGTTCATCTCCCGCTGCTACAACGCGATGATCCGGTTCACCCACGGGGCCCGGTTCTCCGACGCGCAGTGCGGGTTCAAGGCCGTGCGCACCGACGTGATCCGGCCGCTGCTGCCGCACATCGCCGACGACTCCTGGTTCTTCGACACCGAACTGCTGCTGCTGGCCGAGCACAACGGCCTGCGCGTGCACGAGGTGCCGGTGGACTGGGTGGAGGACGTGGACACCCGGGTCAAAGTGGTCAAAACGGCCTCCGAGGACATCCGCGGGCTGATCCGGGTGGCCAGGGCCAAGGCGACCGGCGCGGCCACCGTGCCCGGACTGCCGCGCAGGCCCGACCCGCGCCCCGCGCACCCGGACGCCGTGGTGGGCACGCCCAACAGCGGGCTGCTGTGGCAGCTGATCTCCTTCGGCCTGATCGGGCTGGCCTCCACCGCGGCCAACCTGCTGCTGTACGCGCTGATGCGCACCTGGTGGCCCGTGCTGGTGGCCAACTTCGTCGCGCTGACCGTCACCACCCTGCTCAACACCGAGGCGAACCGCCGGTTCACCTTCACCCGCGCCCGGGGCTCCACCGGCCGGGTGCACCTGCAGGGACTCATCGTCTTCGCCCTGTACTACGCGTTCACCTCGGGCGCGTTGCTGGCGTTGGCCTCGTTCGACCCCAAGGCGTCCAAGGCGCTGGAACTGATCGTGCTGCTGACCGCCTCACTGGTCGGCACCGCGGCCCGGTTCGTGCTGCTGCGGACCTGGGTCTTCAAGAGCACCACCACGGAGGAACGCGCATGACCACGGCCGCTGAGGCGACCGCACCGGCCCAGGCACCGGACGTACCGGACACCGAGACGCCCCGGCGCCGGTGGCAGCCCTGGGCGCTCGCACTGATCGTGCTGGGCTCGGCGGCCCTGTACGCCTGGAACATCACCGGCACGGGCTGGGGCAACACCTTCTACACCGCCGCCGTCAAGTCGATGTCGGAGAGCCTGACCAACTTCGTGTTCGGCTCCTTCGACCCGGCGGGCGTGGTCACCGTGGACAAGCCGCCGATGGCCCTGTGGCCGCAGGTGGTCTCGGTGTGGGTCTTCGGCTGGCACAGCTGGGCCGTGCTGCTGCCCCAGGTGGTGGAGGGCGCCGCCGCGGTGTTCCTGCTGCACCGCACCGTGCGCTACTGGGCGGGCGAGAACGTGGCCCTGGTGGCCGCGCTGGTGCTGGCCATCACCCCGATCACCGTGGCGATCAACCGGGACAACAACCCGGACACCATGCTGACCCTGCTGTGCGTGGCGGCGGCCTACGCCTTCACCCGCTCCGTGCAGCCGGGCGCCAGTTCCCGCAGCGCCACCAAGTGGCTGTTGCAGGCGGCGTTCTGGGTGGGCTGCGGCTTCCTGACCAAGAGCCTGGCCGCGTGGATGATCGTGCCCGCGCTGGCGGTGGGCTACCTGTTCGGCCGCGAGGCCTCCTGGGGCAGGCGGATCGGCGACCTGTTCGCGGCGGCGGGCGTGCTGCTGGTCAGCTCGTTCTGGTGGGTGGCGCTGACCGTGCTCTGGCCCGATCCCAAGCCGTACGTGGGCGGCAGCACCGACGGCAGCGAGCTGACCCTGATCTTCGGCTACAACGGGCTCGGCCGGGTGTTCGGCGAGAACATCGGGCGGGGCGGGGCCGGTGGCGGCAACGCGATGGCCCGCGCGCCGGAGGCGATCGGCCAGGGCGGCCCCGGTGGTCCGGGTGGCGGCGGGTTCGCCGCCGACAACGGCATCGGCCGCATGTTCGGCGAGCAGGTCGGCGGTCAGATCAGCTGGCTGCTGCCGCTGTGCCTGCTGGTGCTGGTCGTGGTCGCCGTGACCGGGGTGCTCACCCGGCGCCGCAAGCTGCCCGCCGACCACCTGGCCCGCGCGGGCTGGCTCATGTGGGGCACCTGGCTGGTCGTGCTGTGCGCGGTGTTCAGCGTGCAGGAGGGCATCTTCCACCCGTACTACACCACCCAGCTGGCGCCCGCGATCGGTGCGCTGGCCGGGGCCGGGCTGGCCCTGCTGTGGCGGCGCTACCGGGACACCGACACGGGGTGGAGCTGGGTGCTCCTGCCACTGGCCGTCGCGCTCACCGCGGCCTGGGCCTGGGTGCTGGTCTCCCGCGACCTGGACTGGAACGGCTGGCTGCGCTACGCCGTGGCCGGGGTCGCTGTGCTGGCCGTGGTCGGGCTGGTGATCGCCCGGCTGACCAGGCAGCAGCGTGCCGACGGTGCGCGCACGGCCGCCGTGCTGGGCCTGGTCGCGGTGCTGCTGGCGCCCGGGGTGTGGTCGGCGGCCACGGCCGGTGCCAGCACGGGCGGCGGCGGGGCGATGGCCAGCGCGGGACCGCCCGGCGGCGGGTTCGGCGGGTTCGGCGGGGGGCGTGGACGGGGCGGCCAGCGCGGTGAACCGCAGGGCCTGCAACTGCCCAACGGCCAGGAGATCGGCCCGGAGCAGTTGCAGGAACTGGCAAGCCGGTTCGGCGGCGGGGGCGAGCAGGTGGCGCTGACCGCCGAGGAGCAGAAGATCCTCAACTACGTCACCACGAACTCCGGGGAAGCCAAGATCGTGATGGCGGTGGAGGGCGGCTCGATGGGCTCCTCGCGCTACATCATCAACAGCAACGCCACGATCATCGGCATGGGCGGCTTCATGGGCAGCGACCCCGCGCCCAGTGTGCGGCAGCTCACCGACTGGAAGGCACAGGGTGCCATCGCCTTCGTGCTCACCTCGGCCAAGGGCGAGTCCGGGCGCGGCGGCCGTGGTGGGTTCGGCGGCGGCCAGGTGGGCCAGGAGCGCACCGAGTGGGTGCAGAACAACTGCAAGGAGGTGGCACCGAGCACCTACGGGGGCAGTGCCGCTTCGTCCACTCAGGACCGACAGGGCGGCCCGGGCAATCCCTTCGGCGGTGGGCAGACCCTGTACGACTGCCGCAACAGGTGACTGGTTCTCAGCTTTCTCCCAGTCACTTCACAGGTTGACAGCGCATGCTGGTGGGGTGGACACGCAGCACCCCGCCCCACCAGCAACCGTGCTGGTGGTCGACGACGAGCCGAACATCCTGGAGCTGTTGTCGGCCGCCCTGCGGCTGAGCGGCTTCCAGGTGCACGCGGCCGACTGCGGGGTGGCCGCGCTGAGCACGGCGGCCCAGGTCCGCCCGGACATCGTGGTGCTGGACGTGATGCTGCCCGACTACGACGGGTTCAGCCTGGCGCGGATGCTGCGCACCAGCCACGAGCGGCTGCCGGTGCTGTTCCTGACCGCCCGCGATTCGGTGGAGGACCGCATCGCCGGGCTGACCGCTGGCGGGGACGACTACGTCACCAAGCCGTTCAGCCTGGAGGAGGTCGTGCTGCGGCTGCGCGCGATCCTGCGCCGCACCCACCAGTACGAGCAGCCCGACCAGGACACCAGCAGGCTGCGCTACAGCGACCTGGAGCTGGACGAGGACGCGCACGAGGTGCGCAGGGCCGGGCGCGAGGTGCGGCTGTCGCCCACCGAGTTCAACCTGCTGCGCTACCTGCTGGTCAACGCCGAGAAGGTGGTCAGCAAGACGCAGATCCTGGACCGGGTCTGGAACTACGACTTCGGTGGGGACTCGCGCATCGTCGAGTCCTACATCAGCTACCTGCGGCGCAAGGTGGACGCCACCGACCCGCCGCTGATCCACACCATCCGGGGCGTGGGCTACACGCTGCGGGTGCCGCGCGCGGACGGCGGCGGCTGATGGTGCGCCGGCCGTGGACCCTGCGCACCCGGCTGCTGCTGGCACTGCTGGGCTTCACCGCGGTCGGGCTGGTGCTGTTCGGCGCGCTGAGCGTGGTGCTGCTGGACCGCACGCTGATCAGCCGGGTGGACGACCAGCTACGGGACACCGCCAGGAAGGTCACCGTCGCCGACCGGCCACCGCCGCGCCCCGGCACGCTCCCGGCCACCGATCCCCGGCTGCCCACCGACTTCCGGCTGTACTTCTTCGACGCCTATGGCGACTACCAGGCCGGGCTCGGGCAGATCCGCGGTGAGGCCGCGATGCCGAAGCTGCCCAAGATGGACCTGGCCTCGGTGCGCGCCGAGCCGGCCGGGCCGAGCACCGTGCGGGACATGTCCGCGGACGGCCCGAACTGGCGGCTGCTCGTGGTCGCCCAGCAGCCCAACCAGTTCCAGCGCGAGGGGGGCACGGCGGCCATCGCGGTGTCCCTGTCGGCCACCGAGCTGACCGTGGGCAACCTGGCCCTGATCGAGATCATCTGCGGCTCGGTGCTGCTCGCCCTGCTCGGTTTCACCGCGACCGTGGTGGTGCGGCTGGGGCTGCGCCCGCTGACCAAGATCGAGCAGACCGCGCAGGCCATCGCCGACGGCGAGCTGGACCGGCGGGTGGCCGACACCGACCGGCGCACCGAGACCGGGCGGCTGGGCGCGGCGCTGAACGTGATGCTGACCAGGATCTCCGCGGCCCTGCGCGAGGGCGAACAGTCCGAGCGGCGGCTGCGGCGGTTCGTCGCCGACGCCTCGCACGAACTGCGCACCCCGCTGACCTCCATCCGCGGCTTCGCCGAGCTGTACCGCAGGGGTGGCGCCACGCAGCCCGCCGACGTGGACCGGCTGATGTCGCGCATCGAGAGCGAGTCGGTGCGGATGGGCCTGCTCGTGGAGGACCTGCTGCTGCTGGCCCGGCTGGACCAGGAGCGGTCCCTGGACCTGACCGAGGTGGACCTGCTGGTGGTCGCCAACGACGTGGTGCACGACGCCAAGGCCGCGAGCCCGGACCGGCGGATCGTGCTGGAGGCGCCGAACGGGCCGGTGCGGGTGGTCGGCGACGAGCACCGGCTGCGCCAGGTCGTGCTGAACCTGGTGGCCAACGCCGTCACACACACCCCCGCCGAGGCGCCGATCCGCGTGTCGGTGCGGCAGGAGCGGGCCCGCCCGCGCGAGGACGCGCTGGCCGTCGCCGGTGGCGCGCTGCCAAGGACCTCCCGGTTCGCCGTGCTCGAGGTGGTCGACGAGGGCCCCGGCATCCCCGCCGACCAGGCCGCGCTGGTGTTCGACCGGTTCTACCGCGCCGACCAGGCCCGCTCGCGCACCAACGGGGGCTCGGGCCTGGGGCTGGCGATCACCGCCGCGATCCTGGAGGCCCACTCCGGCCGCATCGAGCTGACCAGCACCCCCGGCGGCGGCACCAGCTTCCGCGTCCTCCTCGCCCCCGCCTGAAGCTCGGGGCCGCGAGTCCCCGCGAGTCCCGCCCGGGGGTAGGCGAGTCCCGGCCTGGGGTGGGCGAGTCCCGCTCGGACAGCGGCGAGTCCCGGCCAGGCGCGCGCGAATCCCACCCGGACACCGGCGAGTCCCGGTCTAGGGTGGGCAAGTCCCTGCCGGACACCGCCACGAAGGTGCCCTTTGCGACGACCAACGCCTCGAACGGCACCTTCATGACACCGGCGAGTCCCGCTCGGACACTGCGCCGCGAAGGTGGCTTTCACCGCACTGGACGCAGCGAAAGGACCCTTCACTGCGAACTCCCCCACCCAACCACACCACCAAGGTGCCCTTCGCGACGACCAACGCCCCGAACGGCACTTTCAGGACACCCGCGCCGCCCCAGAAATCGATTACCATCGGTTGGTGGCGACCATCAGTGATGTGGCGGCACTGGCCGGGGTGTCCACGGCAACGGTGTCCCGCGTGCTCAACGGCAAGTCTACTGTGGACACCGAGCTGGTCAGCCGGGTCCGCGAGGCGGCCCGCGCGCTGGACTACCGGCCGAACACGGTGGCGCGCAACCTGCGCAGGCGGGACAGCTCGGTGCTCTCGCTGGTGATCTCCGACGTGGAGAACCCGTTCTTCACCGCGGTCGCGCGCGGGGTCGAGGACACGGCACGGGCAGCGGGCTACTCGGTGCTGCTGGGCAACTCCGACGAGGACCCGGACAAGGAGCGCGCCTACCTGGAGCTGGCGGGCCAGGCGCAGACGGCCGGGGTGGTGCTGTCCCCGACCGGCCCGGGCACGGCGCTGCCCGAGGGCACGCCGCCCGTCGTGGCGGTGGACCGGCCACTGCCGGGTGGGCGGCACGACGCGGTGCTGGTGGACACGAGGTCGGCGGCGAGGCTGGCGACTCAGCACCTGCTCGACCAGGGCTACCAACGGGTGGCCTGCCTGACCGGTCCGCCGGGGGTGCACACCGCCGAGGACCGGCTGGCCGGGTACCGCGAGGCGCTGGCGGGCCGACCCGAACTGGTGCGCCGCAGCGAGTTCAAGGCGGCGGGCGCCCGACAGGCCAGCGAGCTGCTCTTCGGCGAGCGGGACCGACCGGACGCGGTACTGGTCGCGAACAGCGCGATGGCCATCGGCCTGCTGGAAACCCTTGCCCAGCAAGGACTTCGCATCGGCGAGGATGTCGGCGTGGTGTCCTTCGACGACGTGCCGTGGGCGAGTTTGGTGCACCCGGCGCTGACGGTCGTACGCCAGCCCGCGCACGAGATCGGCCGCAGGGCTGCGGGTCTGCTGCTGGACCGGATCGGCTCCGTGCGGGGCGAGGCGCACACCGTTGTGCTGGCAGCGGAACTGGTCGTGCGGGGCAGCTCAACCCGTGAGGTGTGAACGGATCCGGTAGCTGGCCGCCGACCAGGCAGGCGCGCCGCCGACCGGCACGATCCGCACGGTGACGGCACTCTTGCCGGAGGTCAGCGCGGCGGGCAGTTCGAAGTTGTCGTCCAGCCAACGCGAGTGCTGGTTGGCCAGGGCCTGCGACCAGGTCCCCGCGAGCTGACCGTCCACATAGACCTGTGCACGCTGTCCGCCAAGGTTCTGGTCACTGACCCGCTCCAGGCGCACGCCCGAGTTGGTCGGCGAAACCTTGGCGCGGAAGGAGATCACGCCGGTGGAAGCCGTCACCCCGTGGCTGACCTGCGTCCCCGACTGCCTGCCCTCGTACGTGGACTGCAACGTCGTGCGCGTCTCGCCAGCCGCCTGGTAGCCGTGTGCGGCACGGCTCGTGTCCTCGGCGAGGTCGACCGCGTCGCTCGCGGCCAGGCCCGAGTCGGACCGGCCGTACCAGTAGGCCGTGGAGCCGTAGTCGGCCGGGGTCTGGTTGACCGGCCCGTGCTCGATGTCGAAGGTCAGGCCGCTGCTGAAGGACAGCGCGTCGTCGATCATCAACCGGTACGCCCCGGTGCAGTCGTGGGCGCAGCCGTCCTCGCCCACCTCGTATGCGGGTGCGCCCGCCAGCGGCATCGAGTAAGTGCCGTTGAGGAAGTACCAGCCGGACTCGTAGAAGTCCTCGGTGCCGGTGCCGCTCATCGTGGGCGAGACAGCACCATCCACATAGGACCGTTCGTCGCCTTCGAGGTACTCGCGGCTGATCGGGTCCACGGTCTGGCCGCGCATCGTGTGCGTCACGCCGTAGAACACGCCCTGCCCCGTGGTGTCGACGAGGTTCCAGTCCTTGCCCTGCAGGACAGGGCCGCTGTGCGAGGTCGTGGAGAAGTAGGCGAGGTTGCCGCCTGCGCCAAGACCCTTCGCCACGGCCGGATCGGCGGCCGAGGTGACCTCCACGGTCGCCCCGGTGATCGGCGCACCGGCGGCGTTGACCAGCTGCACGGTCGCGCTCCGGGCGTAGGGCATGGGCCACCAGGCGGTGTACCAGCCGCCGTCCCCCGCGTCGATCGAGGACATCAGCGTGCGGGTGTCGTACTCGCCCAGGCCGGAGCCGAAGAACTCGCCGACCGGAGAGTCCACTGTGGAGCGTCCGTCGAAGGACAGCCGCAGTCGGGCCCCGGCCAGCAGCGCGTCGGAGGCGGCGACCTGTGCGGCGCTCACCGGGTAGCGGGAGATGTTCGACCCGGACCAGCTCTGCCCCGTGATGGCGTAGCCGTGAGCCATTTCCTCGCCGGGGTGGGCCGGGCCGAGGTCGAGCACGTCGGTGCGGACCAGGTCATCGCCGACCCGGCTGTGCACGTCGTAGCGGAACTCGGTGAAGTCCACATCGGCGGCGATGGACTGGTTGCTGATGTGCAGCAACGACTTGCCCTTGGTCAGCGCGGCGGGGATGTCGATGCTCTGGTCCGCCCAGGTGCCGCCAGGCGCCGGGGCAGTGCCCTGCCAGGTGCCTGCCGGTTTGCCGTCCACGAGCAGGTTCGCCTGCTGGTTCCCGGTCTTCGGATCGAGCCGCCGGGTCAGCCGCACGCCCTGGTTGGCCGGGTCCACCCGCACGGTGAAGGAGCTGGCGCCCTGCTTGAAGGCACGCCCGTCGTCGTCGACTCGCGGGGCGCGGGCCACCTGCGGCAGCTTGACCCGCAGCTGGGTGATCTGGCCGGATCCGGTCAGCTGGGCGAAGTCCCGCACCGCACCAGCGGGCACGTCAGCGGTCTTCGTGACGGTCCTCGCCCCGGGCGCGACGGGTTTCGGGTCGGCGACGCCGAAGCGGCGCAGGCGGTCGACCACGTCCTGCGCCTTGTCGGCGGGGTCGAAGGTGCGCACGCCCTCGGCATCGGCGAACTCGCGGTAGGTCACGTGGTAGAAGTTCGGGTTGTTCTGCACCGTGACCCGCATGGACTCGCGGTAGGGCATCGGCACCTTGACGACCACCCCGCCCTGGGTGTCCTGCGCGTTGGCGACCAGCGGCCACACGAAGGGCGCGCCGAGAGCGCCGTTGGTGAGATCGGTCAGCTTCGCGGACAGCACGGTGCGTCCGTCCAATTCGACCTTGATCCAGCCGGTGGCCGAGACGTCGCCGAAGTCCTGGGTGAACCACATCGAGGCGATCTCGCCGGGGCCGCTGCGCTCGGCGATGACGCAGCCCTCGGTGCTCTTGCGCAGGCAGGAGTAGGTGCCCTCGAAGCCGTCCTCGTTGGCCCCGGCCCGGTCGAAGCTGGAGAACTGCCTGGCCTGACTGCCCGGCCGCAGCTGGGCGAGCGCGTCGACCTGGCGGTACAGGTCCCAGCCGATCGGTCCCTTGGCGGCCGGTTTCGGCGCCGCGGCAACGGGTGTGACCGGCACCAACAGTGCCGCCGCCACCAGGGTTCCCAACGCGGTCCAGCGCATCGACACCAGCTCCCCCAGATCCAGGTAATCGATTACCGCCAACGTAGGGCGCCCGTGTCGGGGTGTCAACGCGGGCGCCCGAGTTCTGGTGATGTCATGGCATGGCCCGGCAGGGCGGGACTCGGGTGCGTCTGGGCGGGACTCGCAGGCAGGTAGGCGGGACTCGCGGTCAGGTGGACGGGACTCGGGCACGCCACGGCGGGACTCACGTGCACCAAGGCGGGACTCGCCAGCAGGTGAACGGGACTCGCCCACGCCAGAACGGGACTCGCCAGCAGGTAGGCGGGACTCGCCCACGCCAGAACGGGACTCGCCAGCAGGTAGGCGGGACTCGCCCACGCCAGAACGGGACTCGCCAGCAGGTAGGCGGGACTCGCGCGCGCCAAGGCGGGACTCGCCAGCAGGTAGGCGGGACTCGCGTGCACCAGGGCGGGACTCGCCGGGGGCTGGGCGGGACTCAGCCGGCGGTGGGCAGTGTGTCGCCTTGCACGGCTTGGATGTCGATCTCCACCCGCAGGGTCGTGCCGATGGCGTTGATGCCCGCCTGGAGCACCTGGTTGTAGGTGATGGAGAAGTCGTCGCGGTGCAGTTCGGTCACGGCGTGGAACGCGGCGCGCACCCCGCCCCAGGCGTCCGGGCCGGTGCCCAGGTAGGTCAGGTCCAGTTGCACCGGCCTGGTGACCCCGTTGAGGGTCAACTCCCCGTCCAGCGCCCAGCGTTCCTCGCTGACCTGGGCCAGACCCGTGCTGCGGTAGGAGATCGTGTCGTTGCTGGACACGTCCAGGAAGTCCTTGGACCGCAGGTGGTCGTCGCGCATCTTGTTGCCGGTGTCGATGCTCGCGGCCTGGATCACCGCGCTCACCGAGGAGCGCTCCACCGGCTGGGCCACCTGGATCTGCCCGGCGAACTCGTCGAACCGGCCGCGCACGCTGGACATGCCCAGGTGCCGGGCGGCGAAGCTGACCGAGGAGTGCATCGGGTCGATGGTCCACACCCCCGGCGGCGGCAGCTGCACCCCGCCGACCCGGCTGAGCGTGATCGTGCCCAGCGGGGCCGTGCCGCCCGCGGTCACCAGCGCGGTGCGGGCCACCGGCGCGTAGCCCGCGGCGGTCAGGATCGCGGTGTAGGTCCCGGCGGGCAGCGGGTCGGTGGCCACCGACCCGTCCTGGTCGGCGCCAGAGCGGGCGACCTGGTTGCCGCTCAGGTCGGTGACCGTGAGCACCGCGTGCTGCACCGCCCAGCCGTCGCTGGTCCGCACCAGCGCGTGCACACCTTGGCTCATCACGAACTCCTCAGTAGTTCAGCTCTACGTCGTGCCGGTTGTGGTTGCCCGCGCCCACCCGCAGCGCGCTCGCCGCGGGCGGGTACCCGCTGGCGATCACCGTGTAGTCCCCCTCGGGCACGTCCTCGAACACGTAGTCCCCGTCGGCGCCGGTCGTGGTCGCCGCGAGTACCGCACCCTCGGCGTCCACCAGGGTGATCCGGGCCTGCGCCACCGGCTCCCCGTGCACGCCCGCCCGCACCACACCGCGGATCCGCCCGCCACCGGCCAGTTCCACGTCCTGGCTGACCCGGCCGGTCTCCGGCACGCGCACGGCCAGCGCCACCGGCCGGAACGAGGCCGCGCTGACCGCGAGCGTGTACGCCCCGGCGAGCAGCTCCTCGAACACGTAGCCGCCGTCCGGGCCGGTGATGCGTGAGCCGACCACCTCGCCACGCGTGTCGGCCAGGGTCACGGCCGCGCCGGAGATCGGTCGCCCGCCGGAGATCCGCACCACACCGGCGAGTCCGCTGGTGCCGGTCAGCACGACGTCCACTTCGGACACGTCCTCACCGACGAGCACGGTGTTGGCCAGCGGCTGGTGGGCCTGGGCGGTGACGATCAGCACGTGGCTGCCCGGCGCGGGCACGTCCAGGTGGTACGTACCGTCCACTTCGGACACCGCACGGCCGACCTGCCTGCCCGACACGTCGATCAGGGTCAGCGCGGCCGCACCGATCAG
Organism: Kutzneria viridogrisea DSM 43870; assembly: GCF_000525635.1. Classification (NCBI taxonomy): domain Bacteria; kingdom Bacillati; phylum Actinomycetota; class Actinomycetes; order Pseudonocardiales; family Pseudonocardiaceae; genus Kutzneria; species Kutzneria viridogrisea. The sequence continues at coordinate 1,947,410 of NZ_CP007155.1, read as the reverse complement.
TGCGCCGTCCGCGCCCCGGACGCGTCCACGGATGATCATGGCTGTGCCTCCTCACGCAGCTGGCTGGGTTTGCCCTGGGCGAAATCCTCGAGCACGGCCAGCGCGTGCACGAGGGATGCCACCTGCTCGGGTGAAAGATCGCGGATGCGCTCGGCGAGGTAGCCGGTGCGCTGGTCGCGCACGCGCGCCAGCAGCGACTCCCCCGCCTCGCTCAGCTCCACGTTGCTCACCCGCTGGTCGGCCGGGTCCGGGCTGCGGGTGAGCAGCCCGTGCACGGCAAGCCAGTCCACCAGCCGGGACATGGTGGGGGCCGCGATGCCCACCCGCTCGGCCAGGTCCCCGATGCGCGACCTGCCGTGCTCGCCCAGCGTGGCCAGGGTGACCAGCCTGGTCGGGGTCAGTTCGTCGGGACCGGCCAGTACCCGCAGCCGGTGCGAGATCCCGTTGACCGCCAGCAGCAGCCTGCCCGCGAGCTGGTCGGTGCACGCCTCGTTGCGCATCGCGGCACCCGCTAGCCGAAGACCACGTCGGCGGTGATCTCCTCGCCCGCCCTGGCCGTGACCCGCACGGCCACCGGCTCCTGCACGCTGGTGACCACCGTGTAGTCCCCGCTGGGCAGCCCGCCGAGCCGGTAGCTGCCGTCCGGGCCGGTCACCGCGGTGGCCACCACCTTGCCGTTGCCGTCCAGCGCCGTGACGGTCGCCCCGGCCAGTGCCGCCGCCGACCCGGTGACCACGCCGTGCACCACCGCCACCGGCGGCAGCTCGACGTCCACAGTGGACCGACCGGCCGCGGGCAGTGCCACCGGCTCGTGGTCGGCCGCGCTGGCGGTGATCACCAGCTGGCCCTCGGGCAGTTCCTCGAAGCGGAACACCCCACTGGGCCCGGTCACGGCCTGGCCGAGGATGCGTCCCTCGGTGTCGCTGACCAGCACCGTGGCCAGGTCCAGCCCGCGACCGTCCACACCGGACCGGATGAGCCCGGTGATCACGGCGGTGCCGACCAGCTCGAAGTCCTGCACCGCGGGCACGCTCTCGCGCAGGGTCACCGCGCTGGCCTCCGGCCGGAAGCCCGGGGCGGTGACGATCACGGTGTAGCCACCGGGCCGCAGCCCGACCAGCTCGTAGCCGCCGTCCCCGCCGACCAGGACCCGGTCGACCTGGCTGCCGTCCGGGCCGGTCACCGTGACCACGCCGCCGGGGATGCCCGAACCGCCACGGGTCCGCACCACCCCGCCCAGCGCGATCTCGCCCGAGGGCTCGACCAGTTCGGTCGGGCCGCCACCGGCCTCGGCGGCCACGGCGGCCAGTTCCGAGCCCAGCGACTCCACCGGGGCGGTGCTGCGCTTGCCCACGACCCAGGAGGCGATGGCGGCGACCACGCAGGCCACCACGGCGAACCAGAACACGATCTGCAACCCGCTCTGGAAGGGCTGGGAGATCAGGCTGGGGAAGAAGCTGCGCCCGGTGAGGAACTCGGCCTTGTCGGCGGGCAGCGTGTGCAGCACCGGGCCGAGCAGTTCCTGGATCGGGTTGTAGCCGAGGAAGGCGGCGAACAGCACGCCGACCGCGGGCAGCGAGGCCACCTGGTGGGCGGCCTGCGCGGGCACCCCGTTGGCGATCAGGCCCTGGTCCATCACCGAGGGCAGGGTGCTGGAGAGCCCGGCGATGATCAGGCTGAAGAAGATGCCGATGGACAGCACCATGGCCGCGTTCTGGAAGGTAGCGGTCATGCCCGCACCGACACCGCGGGCGTTGCCGGGCAGGCTGTTCATCACGTCGGCGCGGTTGGGCGAGGAGAACAGGCCCATGCCAAGGCCGTTGACGAGCAGCACGATCGCGAAGACCCAGTAGTCGAAGTCCACCGGGAGCATGATCAGGAACACGAAGCTCAGCGCGGTCAGCAGCATGCCGCCGGTGGTGAAGGCGCGGGCGCCCCACTTGTCGGACAGCACTCCGGACAGCGGGGCCGAGGCCAGGAAGCCCACGGTCAGCGGCAGCATGTAGATGCCCGCCCACAGCGGGGTGGACTCGAAGCTGTAGCCGTGCTGCGGCAGCCAGATGCCCTGCAACCAGATGATCAGCACGAACTGGAGCCCGCCGCGGCCCAGCGAGGCGAGCAGGTTGGCCAGGTTGCCCGCGGAGAACGCCCGGATCTTGAACAGGTGCAGGTCGAACAGCGGGTTGGCGACCTTGACCTCGATGACGGCGAAGGCCGCCAGCACCAGCACGCCACCGATCAGCGTGCCGTAGACCCAGGGGTTGCCCCAGCCCATGCTGGAGTCGCCGTAGGGCTGGATGCCGTAGGTGATGGCCACCAGCACGGCGATCAGGCCGACCGCGAAGGTCAGGTTGCCCCACCAGTCCATCTTGGCCTTGTTGCGCACGCCGGTGTCGTGCAGCTTGAGGTAGGCCCAGATCGTGCCGAACACGCCGAAGGGCGCGGACACGATGAACACCAGGTGCCAGTCGACCGGGGCGAGCACGCCGCCCAGGATCAGGCCAAGGAAGGACCCGGCGATCGCGGCCACGGCGTTGATGCCCAGCGCGGTGCCGCGCTGGTTGACCGGGAACGCGTCGGTGAGGATCGCGCTGGAGTTGGCCATCAGCATGGCGCCGCCGACGCCCTGCACGACCCGCCAGCCGATCAGCCACAGCGCGGCCGGTGGGCCGTCGAACCAGGTGATCGAGAGCAGTACGGAGGACAGCGCGAAGATCGCGAAGCCCATGTTGTACATGCGGACGCGGCCGTACATGTCGCCCAGTCGCCCGAAGCTGACCACCAGCACGGCCGTGACGACGAGGAAGCCCATCATCATCCACAGCAGGTAGCTGGTGTTGTCCGGGGCGAGCGGGTTGATGCCGATGCCCTTGAAGATGTCGGGCAGTGCGATGAGCACGATCGACGAGTTGATCGTGGCCATCAGCATGCCCAGGGTGGTGTTGGACAGCGCGATCCACTTGTAGCGCGGGCCGAGCTCGGCCACGGGACCCCTCCTCACCGGCGCGCGGAATTTGCTTGACCTACGCTAATCGATTTCGTTGCTTCCTACAACTATCAGTTTGGACGGGATCGGAGTTGCTAACTTCAGCGCGTGATCCGTCGGGGACTGACCGTGGCCGCCACCCTCGTTTTCCTGGGCAGCACGGTCGCCGCCGCCACCGACGGCACCGATGAGAGCGCCCTCACACAGCCGGGTCCGCCGGTGGAGGTGCTGTCCTCGCGGCCCGAGTTCGTCACCGGCGGGGACGCGTTGGTGCGGGTACGCGTGCCCGAGGGTGCCCGCCCCGAGCAGGTGCGCGTGGCCGTCAACGGCCTCGACCAGACCCGCGCCTTCCACACCGAGCCCGACGGTCGCGCGCTGACCGGACTGGTCACCGGCCTGCACCTGGGCGAGAACAACCTCGTCGGCGCGCTGCCCGGCACCAGGCCGGTGCACCTCACGCTGTACGACCGCAGCACCGACGGCCCCCTGTTCGCCGGACCGAAGGAGCAGCCCTTCGCCTGCGAGACAACGGGTTTCCGCACTGCGGGCGGTCAACTGCTGGGCCGGGCCACCGGGCCGTCCTGCACCGTGCCCACCCGGGTCGAACACCTCACGCGCAAGCGGGTGCCGCACCGGATCCGGGTGGAGACCGGGGTGCTGGACCGCGGCATCTACGAGATCGCGATGCCCGAGGGCGCCTGGAACCACCGGCTGGTCTACACCTTCGGCGGCGGCTGCCCCGGCGGCTGGTACACCCAGGGCCGGGCCACCGCGGGCGTGCTGGACGAGGTGATGCTGCGCCGGGGCTACGCCATCGCCTCCTCCACGCTCAACGTGTTCGGCACCAACTGCGACGACCTGCTCGCCAGCGAGGTCATGGCCATGGTCAAGGAGCGGTTCGTCGAGGAGTTCGGCCCCCCGCTGTTCACCATCGGCTGGGGCTGCTCCGGCGGCTCGTACCAGGCGCACCAGATCGCCGACAACTACCCGGGCCTGCTCGACGGCATCGCCGTGGCGTGCAGCTTCCCCGACCTGGTCTCCGGCAGCACCCAGGTGCTCACCGACGCGGCGCTGCTGGACCACTACTTCGCAAAGTCCACACTGGACAGTGCGCAGCGCAGGGCCGTGTCCGGCTTCGGCGTGACCGCCACGAGCCCGCTGCTGGCCAACCAGGCACGCCGGATCGACCCGCGCGCCTTCTGCCCGGCCACCCTGCACACGGCGGCCCGCTGCGACATCTACGACCACGCCGTCAACGTGTACGGGCGGGATCCGCGCACCGGGGCCGCCCGCAGGCCGCTGGACAACACCGGGGTGCAGTACGGCCTGGCCGCGCTGAACTCCAGGAAGATCAGCTTCGCGCAGTTCCTGGACCTCAACGCGCGCATCGGCGGGTTCGACGCCGAGGGCGGGTTCAGCCCGGCCCGCTCGGTGGCCGACCGGGACTCGGTGAGCCTGGCCTACCGCACCGGCCGGGTGCTCAGCGGCGGTGGCGGGCTCGGCTCGATCCCGGTCGTGGACTACCGCTCGTACACCGACGACCTGCCCGGCGGGGACATGCACCTGAGCCTGCACACCGCGGCCACCCGCGCGCGGCTGGTCGCCGCCAACGGGGACGCCGACAACCAGGTGCTGCTGGCGGAGAACGGCTCGCACGGCGGTTTCCTGACCGCCAACCCGGTCGTCGCCGACCTGCTGGCACAGCTGGACGCCTGGCTCACCGCCATCGCCAGGGACCCCACCGGCCCGGCTCACCAGCGCGTGGTGCGCAACCGGCCGACCGGGTTGGCCGACGCCTGCTGGACCCCGGACGCTGCCCACCAGAAGGTGCTGGACCCGGGACGCTGCGCGGCCCTGTACCCGGTGTGGCCCGGCCCGCGCCGAGTCGCGGGCGGTCCCGTCGCGGGGGACGTGCTCAAGTGCGCGCTGCACCCGGTGACGGCCGCCGACTACCGCGTGCCGGTGGACCTTGCCGCGCTGGCCGGGGTCTTCCCGGACGGGGTGTGCGACTGGTCCCGGCCCGGGGTGGGCCAGCAGCCGCTGTCCGGCACCTGGCTGTCCTTCGGCGGGCAGTAGTTCACCAACTAGGCGTAGTCACGCGTAAATCGTTGACGAAGGCGCTTCGCGGGGCTACACCAGGATGATGAGCACCCCTGCACGCATCACCCGGCGTTCGGCACTGCTCGCCGGTATCGGTCTGGCCACCGTGGCCGCCGTCCCGTCCTGGGCGGCCACCGTCGACTACCCCGCGGCGCACTGGATCCCTGCCAGCGCCAAGAACTACACCGCCGCCAACCGCCCCAGCGGCTACCCGGTCAACCTGGTGGTCATCCACGTGACCCAGGAGACCTACCCCGACACGGTCCGCCTGTTCCAGGACCCCAAGCACGCCGCGGCGGCGCACTACGTGGTGCGCTCCGCCGACGGCTACCTCGCGCAGATGGTGCGCGAGCACGACATCGCCTGGCACGCGGGTAACTGGGACTACAACACCCGCAGCATCGGCATCGAACACGAGGGCTGGGTGGACAGGCCCGAGTACTTCACCGACGCGCTCTACAAGTCCTCCGCGGCACTGACCCGGTCGATCTGCGACCGGTACCGGATCCCCAAGGACCGCAAGCACATCATCGGTCACGTCGAGGTGCCCGGCAGCACGCACACCGATCCGGGCCCGTACTGGGACTGGACCAGGTACATGCGCCTGGTGACCGGCTGATCACCAGTCCCAGGTGCCCTGTAGGCGGCCGGGCCGTGCCCGCCGCCACACCAGGAACACGGCCCCGGCGACGGCCAGCAGCGGCAGCCCGCCGATCACCCAGCTCACCGCGATCGGCGGGCCGGGTGCGGTGAGCACCGTGAGGTTCAGCTTGCCCTCGCCGGGGCCCTTCGGGCCGTCCAGGTGGAAGGTGAAGGTCCAGTTGCCCTCGCCCTTGAGCGAGAACACGTCCAGGCCCCAGGAGTCCAGCTTGCGCGGGTGCCGTGACAGCGGCTTGCCGCGCACGGCCGCACCGCCGTCCTGGTTGATCACCAGGGTGCCGGTCTTGTCCGCGATGCCGCCGTCCGGGTCGAAGGTGAAGTCCAGGGAGCGCAGGGACCGCAGCGGCCAGTCGCCGAACCCGACCGCCACCTGGTACGGCCCCACCTGGACCTGTTCGGTGTGCACGATGACCACCGGGGCGTAGGTCGGCTCCTCGGCCGCCAGCGCGGGCGTGGCGGACAGCCCGACCAGGCCCAGAACCAGTGCCAGCGCGGCAAGAGCCCGCATCATGCCGTGATCTCCTCGGTACTCGACTGGTCGATCAGCGTGGCCGCCATCCAGCCCAGCCAGGCCGCGACCGCACCCACCACCGCACCCGCGAGGCCGGTGGTCAGACCGGAGCCCGGCGGGGAGGTCATCGCCAGCAGGACGCCGCCCAGCGCGCCGGCCAGCGGCACGGCCCACCGCGGCGAGCCGCCGAACCTCCTGGCCAGCAACAGGGTTGCCTCCACCAGCACCGCGGACCCGATGAGCAGCAAGGGCATCAGCGCGGCCAACCTGCCCTGACTGCCCGCGTGGTCCCGGAGGGGCAGGCCGACCTCGGCCGCGTACCAGCGGGCGGCCCAGACACTGAACGGGTCCGAGGCCAGCTTGATCACGACCAGCACCGCGGCCGGGGCCAGCGCCCCGCCCACCGGCCAGCGCAGCAGGCGCAGGCCCAGCAGCAGGGCGAACACGCCCAGCCCCGCGATGGTCAAGGCCATACCGCCCACCGGCCCGACCGAGCGCGGGGTCACCGCCGCGAACAGGCAGGACCAGGCGAAGCCCACGCCCACCGTCAGCGTGATGCCGATCTTGCCGAGCAGGTGGGAGCGCGCGGCGGCGAAGGCCACCAGCGTGCCCATCATGCTGATCTGGTCGCACAGGATCAGCCCCACGTGCGGGGGCGAGTCGATCACCGCGTCGAAGCCGTAGACCGTGTGCCACCACAGGTCCCACAGCCCGTACAGCAGGAAGGCCGCCGACCCGCAGCCCGCGATGAGGTAGCCCACCGGGGCCGCGAAGGTCCCGCGCAGCACCGCGACCGACCGGCCGCCCACCTGCCCGGTGTCCTGTGCACCCGCCCGCGTGGCCGCGGTCCGGCGCAGCACCACCACGAGGCTGGTCAGCCCGGAGATGGCCGGTGCGGTGTAGATGAACAGGTGCGGCAGGGTGAAGAAGGTGTCCGGGCCCACGTCGGCGTGCCACTGCACGTCCCAGACCAGCCCGACCAGGGACACCAGGTTGCTCACCAGCAGCAGCACCGCGGGCGGCAGCCAGCTGCGTAACGCCGTGCCAGGTGGCTGTGTGGTCAACGCCATCGGGTCTCCTAGTTGTTCACGGACAGGGGGAAGGTGATCTGGTCTCGGTGGCCCGCCGTGGTCACCGACACGGTGAGCTCCCACTGGCCCGGCATGAGGAACAACGACCCGTCCGCGTGGAAGTGACCCGCCCCGACGGGCGGCACCGCCAGGGGTTCCACCGCGTGCGAGTGCGCGGGCATCGCGGGCTCCACCGCCACCTGGTCCGGGTCGCCCGCCCCGGTGTGCGGGGTGATCCGCACGTCCACCGCGCGCTGCCCGGTGCGGGCCGCGTCCAGCACGACCCGCACCCCGTAGTGCGCCGAATCTCCTTGCAGGGTCACGGTGTTCTCGCTCGGTCGCCAGGTCAGCACCAGCACGGCACCGCCGACTGCCAGCACCGCCGCGACGGCGATCACCAGGATCCTGGCCCGCTGCCCCACCGCTCCCCCTATGCCGCAGGCACGTCCACCACGTAGGGCACTGTGCGCACCTGGTAGTCGCGTTCCACCTGCAACCATAGCCAGTAGCGGCCCGGCTCGGGGAAGGTCAACACGAACCGTGCGGCCGGTCCGGCGCCGCGCACCGTCTCGTCCGGTTGCGCCAGGGTCGCCGTCAGCACGGCCGTCGCCATCGAGTCACGTTCGTGGACGTGTTCGAACAGCGCCCCGTCCTCGCTGGTCAGCAGCAGGTGGCCGGTCATGCCCAGCCAGGGTTGCAGGTCGTGCACCGGGCCGTGCTCGTCGCTGATCTGAAACGTCAGCGTGGCCGGGGCCCCGGCGCGGATCGGGGTGCTGCTCAGGGAGAACCTGAGTCCATCCGCAGCACGCTCGCCAAGCCCGATCGGAGTATCCACTGTGGATGCGGCGCCGCCGACCGTGAAGTGCCGGCGCAGCAACTGCTCCCCGCTGCCCGTCCTCGCGAGCTCCGCGTACGCGGTGAAGCCGCCGCCGACGGGCAGGGTGGTCCGCACCTCGTACTGGCCCGGCCCGGTCCGCGCCGGGTGCAGGTGCGTCAGGTAGCGGTGGTCGTCCCCGATCAGCGCCAGGTGGATCAGTGCCCCGTGGTCCACCTGGAGGTCGTCCATCGGGCGGCCCGTCGCCCCGTCGAACAGCGCCAGCCGCAACCGGAACGGCTCACCCGCCGTCGGGTGCGCCGGTTCGGTGCTCAGCGCGAGGTTGCCGTACGCCGGGGCCATCTGCATCTGCATTTGTTGCTGCTGTTGCTGTTGCATGCCCGGTGGTGGCTGGATGCTCGGCGAGAGCAGCGCCGCCGTCACGCCCACTGCCAGTGCGACCGCCGTGGTGGCCCCCGTGACCGCCGCCCACCTGGGGCGCTTCAGCGCCAGCAGGAACGAGGCCAGCAGCAGGATGCCCGCTGCGCCAAAGCCCGTGTAGGCCGCCCACTCCCAGGGCTGCACCACGATGGGCGGCACCAGGAACGGGATCGCCGCGAACTCCCCGCCCACCTGTGCCCGCAACTCCCACGGCCCCGGCCGGTCCACCGCCAGCTGCGCGGTCCGGCTGCCCGGCTGGCCGGTGAGGTGCAGCTTGCCGCTCGTCGGCGTGCCCCCGCCGTCCACCGCGTGCGCCGTCAGGTCCAGGTCCGCCTCCGGCTGGCCCACGTGGGTCAGCACGTCCACCTGCAACGGCCCCGGCATGCCCTCCACCGGGTGGATCGTGAACGTCAACTCGTGCCCGCCCACGGACTGGACGAGCCGCACGCTCGTGCCCGCCACGCCGTCCGCGTGCGCCACGCCCGTGAGGCCCAACGCCAGCGAGATCGCCAGCAGGATCATCGTGCCCAGTCGTGCCGCCCCCATGCTCAGGACAGTACGCGGGAGCGGCCGGTCGGTGGATCACTGCCCGCTCAGGGCGGATCCGGCTCCGCGATGGCCTTCGCCCGCGTCTCGTACTCGAACCCCAGCGGCGTGATCCACCGCCGCACCCCGTCCGCGCCACGCGTGAACCGGTACCTCCCGATCGTCTTCAGGCAATGGTGCACATCGCAGAACGGCCCCAGATTCCGCTCCTCCGTTTCACCACCCGAGGCAAAACCCCGCGCGTGATCGATCTGACATTCCTTGACCGGCCGCAGGCACCCCGGCGCCTGACAGACCCGGTCCCGCACCATCACGAATTCCCGCAACACCCTCGGTGGCCGGCACCTTTTTCGGCCGACACCGATCGGCATTCCCACCTCATCGGTGAGGACTTTTCGCCAATCGCCCTGCGCGGCGATTTCGCGGGCGGTGTTGGCCTCAACAGGCCCGACCCCGGCGACGTATCCGGGTTCCGAGGTCAGCCCCAGCAAGGTCGTGGCGGACACCGTGACATCGGTCCGCACCGTCACCGGCCGCCCCGACCCCAGCAGCCGATCAACGAACACGTCGGCCTGCTTCTCACCCCAGGACCGATCGTCGTCCAGGCTCTCCGCGTCGACGTTGATCTGATCGAACACCTGCCGCGCCCGCACCGCGTCCAGGTGGGCGGTCAGTTCCGCCATGCCGTCGGGCATCGACCGGTATCGGACCTCGGACCGCTTCACCGCCCTGACATGCCGAATCTCAGCACCGAGCGGGTCAACCAGGCACACCAGCCGCGCGACCTCGACCTTCAACTCCTTCGAGTTCGACTCCGCAGCCCCAGCCAACTGGGCATCCACCCGGCGGGCCTGCTCCGAGTCCAGGTTCTCGGTCAACTTCCGCACGACCTCGAACCGGTCCAGGTCCAGCAACCCGTCCCGCATCAACGCAGCGAGTTGTGGCAGTCGGCCCATCGCCGCCGCCTGCTCCTGAAGCTTCTTCGCCCGCCCGAGCGGAATGCGCAGCAACAACGCGATCTCGTGCGGATCATCCAGTTCGGCGGCGCAGCAGAGCAGATCGAACTCGACGGACGCGAGACGTTTCCACGCCTCCAGCATCCGCTCCGCGATCTCCCTCTGCCCCATACCGCCATTCTACGCCGAATCGAGCGCACGAATGAGTGAATCCCCAGGGGCGGTTTTTCCTGGGTGGCGATGGGCTTACGCTCGTCGGCGAGATCGGGGCGGCACTCCACGCCCCGACTACCCCGATCACAGCCCACCGCCAGGGCCCCAGGACAAACCACCCCGAAACCCCGTGGCACCCCATGAACAACCACGAGCCCGCCGGTGCGCTCCCCAGCGGTACACCGACGGGCCCGTGAGCCAGGTCAGACGTAGGTGACGTCCCAGTGATTGCCCTCATCGCAGTACAGGTTGCCCGCGGAGGACTTCCACTGCGGGTAGCCGTCGCCGCGCAGTCCGATGTAGCTGAAGCTGTTCTTCACGTAGCTGTCGATACAACTGTTGTGCGCGATGTCCACCTTGTACCCGTTGTAGTGGCTGTAGGTACCGGAGGCGTGGCCGACCTCGGTGCCGCCGGTGATGTTGATGGCGCAGCCGCTGGCCCGCTTCAGGGTGACGACCCCGCTGACGGTGCTGGAGTTGATCTGGTCGAAGGACGTGCAGTGCGGGTTGCTGCGGGTGGTGCACCCGCCGCTGGAGGACCAGGTCACCCCGGCCGCACTGAGCTGCGAGGCGGCCTGGGACTGGGACAGCTTGGTGACCGCCGGGGCGGCCTGAGCGGTGACCGCCGTCGCGGACAGGGCGAGCGCGGCGGCGGCCAGCGAGGTGATGGCGAGTCTGCGGAACATGGCTGTGCACCTCTCGTTGTGCAGGGGTGCGCAGTCAAACCCGCGGCCTTAAACGACGGCTAAACGCCCGAGCGCGTCCAGGGCCTGCGCGTGCCACACCGGGAAGCCCAGCCCGTCGAACAACCTCGCGGACTCACGCAGCGCCGCGACACCGGCCGCGGCGTCACCCAGTTCGTGCCGCACCGGCCCCAAGCCCAACAGGGCGTACGCCCTGCCACGCCGGTCGTCCAGGTCCACGAAGGTCGCCAAGCTGCCCGTCAGCAGGGTCAGCGCGCGGTACTCGTCCCCACGCTGGCGGCTCAGCTCTCCCAGCGACCGCACGGTGTACGCCGTCGCGTGCCGGTGCCCCAGTTCCTCGAACAGGCCCAGCGACCTGGTCAGGCACACCTCCGCGGTGGCCAGGTTCCCGCACGACCGCTCCAACTCACCCATGCTGCGCAGCACGTGCGCCGTCCAGTGGTCGTCGTTGCCGCGCGAACTCACCCGCAACGCCGTCTCCAGCAGCTCACCCGCGCGATCGGTCTCCCCCGTGCGCCGCAACAGGTCGGCCAGCTGCTTGGCCGCCTGCGCCCGGCGCCGCTCATCCCCCAGCGCCACAGCCAGGTCCAGTGCCGCGTTGAAGCAATCCTTGGCCTCAGCCAGATCCCCGCGATCAGCGTGCAGGGATCCCAACTGCCGCAGCAGGTCCACCTGTCCACAACGATCGTCCACAGCTCGCAGCATGACCAGTCCGCGTCGCAGGCTGACGTGTGCGCGCTCGATCTCGCCACGTTCCACGTCGATGTCCGCCCGGGATGCCAGCGCGCGGCCAAGCCCCACGTGGTCGTCCAACTCGGCGAAGATCCGGCAGGCCATGTCGTAGTAGACGTGCGCGCGCCGGGCCCTGCCATGGCCTTCCCAGTGCAGGTCGCCCAGCCTGCGCAGGCTCACGGCCTGCGCGCGGCGATCACCGGTGACCCGCGCGGCGACCAGCCCGATGATGTCGATCCGCCGGGAGTCGTTGCGCGGCGGGCAGACCTGCGCCAACACCGAGGCGGCATGCCACCTCCGGTACCGGTGCGCCACCTCGACCAGGCAGGGCAGTGCCGTGGACTCCGTGCCCTGCAAGGAGTCCGCGCGGTCGCAGTAGGCGCCGAGCAGGCGATCGACCAGCTCCGCCCGCGCAGACGAACTGTCCTCCGCGAGGAGCCGGTCGTGGCCGAACACGCGGATCAGTTCGTGCGGGCGGTACCTCAACTGTCCCAGACGGTCCCGGCCGACCACCTGGAGCAGGCTCGCGTCCACCAAGCCGTCCAACAGCTCCGCGGTCGTACCCGCGTCCAGGTCCAGCATCGCCGCGACCGCCCACACGGGCAGATCAGCGGAGTCCAGCAACCCCAACGCCTTGAGCACACGGCGCTGCGCGGGACCGCAGTCCAGGTAGCCGACCTCCAGGGTCGCCCGGACGTCCAGGTCACCGGTGCGCAGCTCACCGAGCCTGCGGCGCTCGTCGGTGATCCGCGCCAGCAGGTCGGAGATCAACTCGTGCGGCCGGGCGGCCAGCTTGGCGCCCGCGATCCGCACCGCCAGCGGCAGGAATCCGCACAGGCGCACCAACTCCGCGGCCCGCACGGCCTCCGCCGCGACCCGTTCCGGACCGGCCACGGCGCCGAGCAGACCGAGCGCGGCCTGCTCGGACAGCGCGTCCACCTCGAACGGGCGGGCACCCTCCAGGCCGGTGAGCCTGCCCCGCGCCGTGACGATCACCCCGCAGTCCCGGCCGCTGGGCAGCAGGGCCCGCACCTGGGCCTCGGTGACGGCGTCGTCCAGCACGACGAGCACCCTGCGGTCCAGGGTGAGCCCGCGGAACAACTGCTGGCGCTCCGGCAGCCCACCGGGAACCTCCTTGACCCCCAAGGAGATCAGGAACCGGCCCAGCACGTCCACCTGCTCGGACCCACGTAGCCGCGCGAACAGCTGGCCGTCGGGGAACCGCTCGCGCCACCGGTGCGCCGCGGCGACGGCCAGTGTCGTCTTGCCCACCCCGCCCGGTCCACACAGGACGATCGGCGCACTGCCCAACTCCGGTGAGATCCGCGCCAGCAACCCCTCGCGCCCGGTGAAGTCGGCGACCTGTGGTGGGATCTGCCCGCTGGCGGCCGAGGTCCGCACCACGGCCTTCGGCAGCTCCCAGGTGGACGGATCACCGTGCACGCGGCGCAGTTGCGGCCCGGGGTCGGCGCCGAGGTGGTCGCGGACCTCGGCGAGCACCTCGTCCGCCTCGGCGGCCCGCCCGGCGCGGTGCAGCGCCACGATGAGCGAGCCCGCGAGGGGTTCCTGCCCGGGGTCCTCGGCGAGCAGCGCACGCAGCTCGGGGATCAGCAGCTGGTGCCGTCCCAGCGCGAGATCAACCCGGACCCGACTGTCCAGTGTGGATAGACGGAGCGCGGACAGCCACTGGGCGTGCGCCGCGAGCACCGGCCCGCACTCCACGTCGGCCAGTGCCTCGCCACGCCACAGCCGCAGCGCCTGCGAGAACACCTCACGTGCGGCCTCGGGCCGTTCCTCCAGCAGCAGCTGCTGACCCCGTTGCGCGCCAAGGACGAACTCGTCCTGGTCGAACTCGCCCCCGGCCACCGACAGCAGGTAGCCCGCGCGGCCGGTGCGGATCAGCTGGGCGGGCGAGTCGACCCCGACGCCGGGGCACAACGCCTTGCGCAGCTTGGACACGGCCACCTGCACGATGACCCGCCCGGTGCGCGGGGCGCCCTGCGGCCACAGCTCGTCGACCAGGGTGAGCACCGGGACCCAGCGGTTGGCGTTGGCCAGCAGCGCGGTCAGGACGGTGCGTGGCTGAGGCGTACTGGGTGTGACCGGCCGTCCGGCACGGGAGACCTCAAGTGGCCCGAGGATCCCGTACCGCACGGCGTCCGCCTAGCTTCGCGCGCCGACCTGCGGCGGGGCTGTCAGGCGTTGCAGCAGCACCTGCTCGATCACCGCGACCAGCACTTCCTTGACCGACTCGCGGTCGCGGGCATCGCAGTCGACCAGCGGGATCGACTCGTCGATGTCCAGCGCCTCGCGCACCTCCTCGAGCTCGAAGCGCTGCCCGTCGGAGAAGTGGTTGACCGCCACGATGAACGGGGTGTCCCGCTGCTCGAAGTACTCCAGCACCGGGTAGCAGTCCTCGATGCGGCTGGTGTCCACCATGATCACCGCACCGAGCGCGCCCTCGACCAGGTCGTCCCACATGAACACGAACCGGTCCTGCCCCGGGGTGCCGAACAGGTACAGGATCAGCGTCTGGTCCAGGGTGATGCGGCCGAAGTCCAGTGCCACCGTGGTGGTCGTCTTCTCCGCGCGCTTGCCAGGGTCGTCGACCCCGACCGCGACCTCGGTCATCGCGGCCTCGGTGACCAGCGGTTCGATCTCGGAGATCGCGCCGATGAAGGTGGTCTTGCCGACGCCGAAACCGCCGCTGATGACGATCTTGACCGACGAGGCCACCGGCTTGGGCGGTGCGGCCTGCTGTTCAGAGCGCCCGTACAAGGTCCCTGATCCTCTCGATGACGGAGACCGGAAGCTGGTCGGCGGACGATTCGCGCACGGCCACGTGGCCCGCGGAGACCAGGTCACCGACCAGGACCCTGACCACACCCAGCGGCACGCCCAGCGCGGCGCCGATCTCGGCGAGTGAGTGGGGTCGCTGGCACAGCTGCACCACCGTGCGCTGCTCGAACCGCAACGGGGCGGACAGCGACGCGGGGGTCGCCACCACGAGGGTCTCGATGCGCAGGTCGTCGGCCAGCGGGGTGGTGCGCCCCCCGGTCATGATGAACGGGCGCACCAGGACCTCGTCGGCGCGCGTCTCCGCGCTGCTGGCCGGCTCGGCGGGCAGGCCCGCCGGCTCGGTGCCGAACCACGAGTTGGCCTGGCTGACCGGGATCATCCTGGGGTCCGGGAGTCGGGGCGCGGTGTGGTCCCTCATCGGCGCAGGGACTCTCTGAGCTCGGAGATCAGCGCGGGTGTGAGCAGCGCGCCCGCCCGGTCGGCCAGCACGGCGATCTCGTAGCCCACCAGGCCGATGTCGCACCGCGAGTCGGCGATCACGCCCACGCAGCTGCCGTCGTCGATGGCCGAGACGAGCAGGAAGCCCCGCTTCATCTCGATCATGATCAGCTTGAGCCCGTCGAACTCGTAGTTACGCGCGGCGCTCTTGGCCAGGCTGGACAGTCCGGACACCAGTGCGGCCAGCCGGTCGGCGGAGGTCCGGTCCAGACCCTCCGACATCGCGATGAGCAGGCCGTCCGAGGAGACGGCGACGGCGTCGCGCACCCCGTCCGTGCCGCGCACGAAGTTGGCCAGCAGCCAGTTGAAGGTGTGCGGGTCGGCGTGCTGGAGATCGGCGGTCACCGCTGGTCCTCCTGTGGTGCAGTGCTGTTGACGAAGGCTGGCTTGTCGGCCTTGCTCGGCAGGGGACCCCGCTCGCCGCGCTGGTGGCCCGAGCGGAAGCTGGACAGCATGCTGCGGACCTCCTCCGGCGAACGCTCCACTATGGACGGTGCGGGCGCCGAGGGCGGGCGGCTCGGCGCCGAGGGCCGTGCCTCCTCGGTACGCCGCGTGCGCTTGACCAGCCCGTTGCGGGTGCGCTCGCCTGCCGCCGAGGACCGCTGGACCGGCACCTTCTCCTCCGCGGGCGCGGGCTCGGGCGCGGCGGCGGGCGCGGGTTTGGCCGGTTCGGGTTTAGGCCGCGCGGGCTCGGACACCGTGCGCTCCTGCGTGATGCGCTGCATCCGGCTGCGCACGCCGGGCTGTGAGGACTCGATGGCGGGCACGTCGTCTCGCGGCCACTGGATCTCCTCCTCGTGTTGCGCGACAACGGGCTTCGGCGGCGCCGCGGGCACCGGCGGCTCGATCTGCGCGTGCTGTGCTGGTGCGGACAGTTCGGGCCTGGGCGGCTGCGGGCGGCGCTTGTCCTTCTCGTCCACCAGCATCTCGGCGGGCAGCAGCAGCCTGGCCACGATGCCGCTGACCGGGGACACGGTCAGCTCCACCTCGATGCCCAGGCGCTGCGCCAGGCGGCCGACCACGTAGTGGCCGAGGAAGCGGGTCGGCGCGACGATGAAGTCCTCTTCCCCGCGCAGGCGGGCGTTGGCCTTGGCCAACTGCTCCTTGGACATGCCAACGCCGTGGTCCACCACGGCGAGCATGTAGCGCGCACCCAGCCTGCGGCCGTAGATCTCCACCTCGAGGTCGGGCGGGGAGAAGGCGAGCCCGTTCTCGATCAGCTCGGCCAGCATGTGCGCCAGCTCGCTGACCACCGAGCCCGCGATCCACGCCTCGTCCACCCTGCGCAGCGCGACCCGGCGGTAGTCCTCCACCTCGGACAGACCGGCGCGGATCACGTCGCTGAGCGAGAGCGGCTCGGCCCAGCGGCGCGGGCTGGCCTCGCCGACGAGCACCAGCAGGCTCTCCGCGTTGCGGCGCATGCGGGTGGCCAGGTGGTCCAGCTCGAACAGGTTGGACAGGGCCGAGGGGTCCAGCTCCTCCTGCTCGAACTCGCTGATGAAGCCCAGCTGCCTGCGCACCAGGTTCTGGTTGCGGCGGCCGAGGTTGGCCAGGGACTCGGAGGTGTTCCTGCGCAACAGGGCCTGCTCGGAGGCCAGCTCGAAGGCAGTGCTCTGCACGCGGTTGAGCGCGTCGGCCACGGAGGCGATCTCCAGACCGGCCTTGTCCGGGGTGCGCACCGGCTCCGGCGGGGCCGGGTCCACGTCCCCGGGGGCGTGCCAGGCGGCCACCGCGGCGGGCAGCCTGCGCACGGCCACGTCGTTGGCCTCGTTGGACAGCGCGGCCAGCGGGCGCACGATCGAGCGCATGGCGCCGATCACCAGCAGGAACTCGGCGGCCACGGCCAAAAGGGCGAGGACCAGGAAGCCGCCCAGCGCCCAGGCGGCCTCGCCCTGCAGGGCCACGGCCCGCTGCTGCACGTCGGCGCCGACGGCCTGCTGGACCTTGCGCTCCTCGTCGATCACCGAGGTCATCTGCGCCCACCAGGCGACCGGGTCCACCTGCGGCTCGATCGGCCCCTTGGTGGAGGAGATCGCGATGGTCTCCGCGGCGGCGGCCTTGCTCGCGTTGTCGGTGCGCAGCGCGGCGTCCAGCAGGGCCCGCTGCTCCTGGGTGGCCTCGCGCTGGAAGGCGGTGATGCCCGCGACCTTGTTCGCCCGGATCTCGGTGAAGTGCACGTACTCGCCCGCGCCGAACCTGTCGGCGGCGAACACACCGTTGAGGAATCCTCGCTCCTGGCCGGTGGCCTCCTTGGCGTCACCGAGGGCGTACAGCGCCTGCAAACCGTGCCGCATCAGCGGGTCCTGGGCCTGGTCCAGCCCCAGCCGCAGCTGGTTCAGCCCGGTGATCACGTCGGTGTAGAACTGGAAGGTCGCGGTGCGGTCGGCCCGGTGGGCGTCCACGCCGTCGCGCACCCCGTTGAGGCCGGAGAGCTTGGTCATGGCGTTGCGCACCGAGTCCGCACCGGGCGCCCCACCGTTGGCCACGGCGTTGGTGAGGGCGAGCACCGCGTGGTCGGTGTTGGTGCGCTGGGTGGCCACGAGCTGGGTGAACCGGGTCTCACCGCCGAGCAGGCCGTTGGTCAGACCGCGTTCCCGCTGGGTCTCGTGTACCAGGTCCTGCACGGTCAGCGCCAGGGAGACCGAGCGCACCGTGTCGCCGGAGTCCAGGTAGGACCGCACCTCGCCGACGATGGTCAGGCCGAGCAGGGTCAGCACGAGCAGCAGGGAGACGAGCAGGATCCGGGCCAGTCGGCCGCGGATCGTACGGGGACTGGTCATCCGCCCCAGCAGTCCAGGCGGAGTGCGGTCGGGGTACCGAGGGTCGATGTCCCCGTCACCGCCGGGCAACGACGATCGGTGACGTGCGCTCACCACTTGCTCCTCCGCTTGCTCACCGCGCGCGACCCGACCCCGAGGGTCCGCGGTTAATACGGCGTTCACGCGACATTGCGAATACGCCGGTACATCCCCAGTGTGAAACCCCGGCCCTTTAGCTCCGGAACCGTTTCAGGCACGAGCAAGATTTCACAACCGAACCACCGTGTCAATAGGACGAACGGGCTAGCGGATCCCGATCACCGTCACGATGCGTGACCTCGCAACCATCATGATCCCATCCAGCCCCAGTCGCAGGCAAAACGGCAGCTCAGCAGACCGGGCGCAAGCGCGGCGCAACATTCATAAACACTTCACCGAGTGGGACACGGTGACGAAGAGGCACGGCCAGACGCCTTAGAAAACCTTTTCATTACCCTAGGGCAAGTACGGATTGCACGCCTCCGGGACAACTGCTAGCTTGCCCAACGTGTTCCATCCCCCGGGGACCGCACAGCGAGCGGAATCACACTGGGAGCGGCATGGAACGGACTTATTACACGCTTTTTACGGTTCGGCGCGCGTCGGTTTCCTAGGCTGTGTAACGCAAATAGCGGCTGGAAACGATCCCCGTAACGCACCGCTCCGCGGTGCCACTGGGGAAAGTCGGAGGTGGATCATGCCGGTACCGGCTGCCCTGACTCGCACGAGCACCGACACGCACTGTCCCTACTGCGCACTACAGTGCGGCATGGAAGTCCGCACCGCCGAAGCGGGCGTTTCCGTGGCCCCCCGGGAATTTCCGACCAACCGTGGCGGGATGTGCCAGAAGGGCTGGACCTCGGCAACTCTGCTCACCTCGGCAGGAAGAGTGACCACCCCGCTGCTGCGCGAGCACCGGGACGCCCCGCTGCGCCCGGTGAGCTGGGACACCGCGCTGGACCACGTCGCTAGCAGGCTCGCCGAACTGCGCGAACAGCACGGGGCGGACTCGGTCGGCGTGTTCGGCGGCGGCGGCCTCACCAATGAGAAGGCCTACCAACTCGGCAAATTCGCCCGAGTGGCCCTCGGCACTTCGCAGGTGGACTACAACGGGCGCTTCTGCATGTCCTCGGCAGCGGCCGCGGGCATCAAGGCGTTCGGCATGGACCGCGGCATGCCCTTCCCCGTCAGCGACGTGGCGCAGGCCGACGCCGTGCTGCTGATCGGCGCGAACGTGGCCGAGACCATGCCGCCGTTCATGCGGCACGTACTGCCCGCCGCGCGGTCCGGCGGCCTGATCGTGATCGACCCCCGGCGCACGCCCACCGCCGAGCAGGCCTCACTGCACCTTCAGCCCGCGCCCGGCACCGACCTGGCGCTGGCGCTGGGCATGCTGCACGCGGTGGTCGCCGACGGCCACCTGGACCACCGCTACCTCGCCGACCGGACAAGCGGCTTCGACCAGGTGTGGCGCATCGCCGCCGCCTGGTGGCCAGAACGCGTCGAGCGGGTCACCGGGGTCGCCGCGGCGGACCAGCGCGCGGCCGTTCGGCTGCTGGCCCGAGCGCGCAACGCCTACGTGCTCACCGCGCGGGGCACCGAGCAGCACGCCAGCGGGGTCGCCACCGTGTCGGCCTGGATCAACCTGTGCCTGGCGCTGGGCCTGCCCGGTCGGCCCGGTTCGGGCTACGGCTGCCTGACCGGCCAGGGCAACGGGCAGGGCGGCCGGGAGCACGGCCAGAAGGCCGACCAGCTGCCGGGCTACCGCAAGATCGACGACCCGGCGGCCCGCGCCCACGTGGCCGGGGTCTGGGGCGTGGACCCCGACTCGCTGCCGGGCCCCGGCCGCTCCGCGTACGAACTGCTCGACGCGCTGGGCACCGGGACCGGCCCCCGCGCGCTGCTCGTCTTCGGCAGCAACCTGGTCGTCTCCGCCCCGCGCGCCGGGCACGTCGCCGCCCGGTTGGACGCGCTGGAACTGTTGGTGGTGGCCGACTTCGTGCTCTCCGAGACCGCCGCCGCCGCCGACGTGGTCTTCCCGGTCACCCAGTGGGCCGAGGAGGACGGCACGATGACCAGCCTGGAGGGCCGGGTCCTGCTGCGCCAGCGCGCGCTGAGCGCACCGCATGGCGTGCGCTCGGACCTGGAGCTGTTGCAGGGCTTGGCAATCCGGCTCGGCCAACCCGCGCAGCGGTTCCAGACCGAGGCCGAGGAGGTCTTCGAGGAACTGCGCCGCGCCTCGGCTGGCGGCATCGCCGACTACTCCGGGATCAGCTACGACCGGTTGCGCGCTGGCGAGGCGCTGCACTGGCCGGTGCCCGGGGTGGACCACCCCGGCACGCCGCGGGCCTTCCTGGACCGCTTCGCGCACCCCGACGGCCTCGCCCGCTTCCAGCCGGTGGACCACACCGGTCCGGCCGAGCCGCCGGACGCCGAGTTCCCGCTCTACGCCACCACCGGGCGCGTGTTGCAGCACTACCAGTCCGGGGCGCAGACCCGGCGCGTGCCGGAACTGCTCGCAGCGCAGCCCGAGGCGTTCGTCGAGGTGCACCCGGACACCGCACGCCGGGCCGGTGTCCACGATGGACAGTGGGCGGCCGTGACCTCCCGGCGGGGCCAGGTCCTCGCCCGGGTGCGCTGCCTGCCCTCGATGCGCCTGGACACCGTGTTCCTGCCGTTCCACTTCCCCGGCTCGGAGCGGGCCAACCTGATCACCAACCCCGCGCTGGACCCCACCAGCCGGATGCCGGAGTTCAAGGTGTGCGCCGTCCGGCTCGCGCCTGCGGATGCGGAGGCATTGCCAGCATGACTCCTCGGCGGGTCGCGATCATCGGGTACGGCATGGCCGGGGCCCGCCTGGCCGACCAGATCCGGCGGCACGACCCCACCGGCAGGCAGGTCTCGGTGACCATGGTCGGTGCCGAGCCGCACCCCGGCTACAACCGGATCCTGCTGTCCAATGTGGTCGCCGGGTCCATGGGCATCGAGGACGTGCTGCTGCACCAACGGGATTGGGCCGAGCGCAACGCGGTGGACCTGCGGCTGGGCGTGTCGGCGATCGGCCTGGACACCGGCAGCCGCCAGGTGCGGCTCACCGGCGGGTCCACTGTGGACTACGACGACCTGGTGCTGGCCACCGGCAGCACGCCGTGGATCCCTCCCGTGCAGGGCCTGCTCGACGACCGGGGCTCGCTGGCCGAGGGCGTGGTGGCGTTCCGGGACCTCAACGACTGTCGGCAGATCCTCGACTCGGCGCCGGTGGGCACGCCCGTGGCCGTGATCGGCGGTGGCCTGCTCGGCCTGGAGGCCGCGCGCGGGCTGACCGGCCGGGGCAACCCGGTGACGGTGGTGCACCAGGTCGGCCACCTGATGGAGCGCCAGCTCGACCCGCAGGCCGGCGCCGTGCTCGCCCGCGTGCTGCGGGACACCGGCATCGAGTTCCGCCTGGGCCGCACCGCCGCGAAGTACTCGGTGGGCAAGGGACTTGAGCTGGACGACGGGTCCACTGTGGAGGCTGGACTGGTGGTCGTCTCGGCGGGCACCCGCCCAGCCAGCGAACTGGCCTCGGCCGCCGGGCTGGACGTGGAACGCGGCGTGCTGATCGACGACGAGCTGCGCACCAGCGACCCGCACGTGCGGGCCATCGGCGACTGCGCACGCCACCCCGGCACCGTGAGCGGGCTCGTGCAGCCCGCGTGGGAGCAGGCCGCGGTGCTCGCCGACCTGCTCACCGGGGCCGAACCGAGCTCCCGCTACCTGGGCACGCAGGTCGTGACCAGGCTGAAGACCCGTGGCATCGACCTGGCCACCATGGGCGAGGTGCACGTGGACACCGACTGCACCGACGCCGAGGTCGTGCGCCTGGAGGACCCGGCACGCGGTCGCTACGCCAAGATCGTGCTGCGGGACGACCTGGTCACCGGGGCGATCGTGCTCGGCTCGCCGGACGCCGCCGCCACGATCACCCAACTGCACGACCGCGGGATTCCCGCACCCACCGACCGGATGGCTCTGCTGCTGGGGCGTGCCTTGCCCAGCGGCGTCGAGTCCGCCGGCGTCGAGGCAGACCCCGCCGCGCTCCCCGCCTCGACGCTGATCTGCCGCTGCAACACCGTGGACAAGGGACGCCTGGTCACCGCATGGCGGTCCGGGGCACGCAGCGTCGAAGACCTGGTCACCGCGACCCGCGCGAGCACCGGCTGCGGCGGCTGCAAGGCCGCCGTCGGTTCCCTGTGCGAGTGGCTCACCGACCAGACCCCCACCCCCGCAGAGAACCCGAGAAGTTGGGCAGCAACCTGACATGACCACGCAGAGTCGAGTCGACGAAGTCACGACCCCCGACCAGGCGCGCAGCGGCCGGAGCTGGATCCAGAAGTGGGATCCCGAGGACGAGGGTTTCTGGGCGGCGACCGGCAGGCGCATCGCCACCCGCAACCTGATCTTCTCCATCTTCTCCGAGCACATCGGCTTCTCGCTCTGGTCGATCTGGAGCGTGGTGGTGCTCTCGCTGCCCTCCGCGGGCTTCACCTTCTCCGTGGACCAGCTGTTCTGGCTGACCGCGCTGCCCAACCTGGTCGGCGCCACGATGCGGCTGCCCTACACCTTCGCGGTGCCCCGCTTCGGCGGTCGCAACTGGACGATCATCAGTTCGGTGCTGCTGCTGGTGCCCTGCGCCCTGCTGACCGTGGCCGTGACCTCCCACGCCAGCTTCGGGTTCTTCCTGCTGGCCGCGGCCACCGCCGGTCTGGGCGGCGGCAACTTCGCCTCCTCGATGACCAACATCTCCTTCTTCTACCCGGACAAGCGCAAGGGCTTCGCGCTGGGCCTCAACGCGGCGGGCGGCAACCTCGGCGCCGCCGTGGTGCAGCTGATCATCCCCGTGGTGATCTCCCTGGGCACCGGCAAGAACCTGGCCTACGCGGGCCTGTTCTACATGCCCTTCGCGGTGGCCGCCGCGATCTGCGCCGCCTTCTTCATGAACAACCTGTCCGAGGCCAGGTCGGACTTCCCGGCACAGGCCGCCGCGGTCAAGCGCAGCCAGACCTGGATCATGTCCTTCCTCTACATCGGCACCTTCGGCTCGTTCATCGGCTTCTCCGCCGCGCTGCCGCTGCTGATCAAGACCCAGTTCCCCACCGTGCAGGGCACCTACTTCGCCTGGCTGGGCGCGCTGGTCGGCTCGCTGGCCCGGCCGATCGGCGGCTGGCTGTCCGACCGGATCGGCGGCAGCCGCGTCACGCTGTGGAACTTCGTGGTGATGGGCCTGGCCGCCGTCGTGGTGGTCACCGGTGAGCGCACCGGCAACTTCCCCCTGTTCTTCGGCGCGTTCCTGGTGCTGTTCGTGACCACCGGGGTGGGCAACGGCTCCACGTACCGCATGATCCCGGCGATCTTCGCCGCGCAGGCCAGGCGGGAGACCGCCGAGGGCGTGGACCTCACCGAGGCGGTGCGCCGCGCCAAGCGCGAGTCGGCCGCCGCGATCGGCATCGCCTCGGCCATCGGCGCTTTCGGCGGCTTCTTCGTCACCCGGATCATCGCCAGCTCGGTGGCCGCCACCAAGGTCGCCGACAACGCCTTCTACGGGTTCATCGCCTTCTACGCCGTGTGCTTCGCCGTGACCTGGTGGTGCTACCTGCGCCGCAGCTTCGCCGTCAACAAGCTGCCCAGCCTGGCCACCGCCAAGGTCTGAGCCGCAGTCGGGGGCCGTGCACCCGGTGTGGTGCACGGCCCCCGCCGCTCAGCTGACCGTCAGCGTGTAGTCCGCGCTGCCGGTCTTGCCCGCGCTGTCCGTGGCCGTCACGGTGATCTTGTACGTGCCCGCGGCGAACGGCGCCAGCACCTGCATGGTCGAGCTGCCGCCGCTGCTCACCGACTGCGGGTTGAACCAGGGCTTGAACTGCACCCCGCTCGCGTCCAGGGTCAGGCTGCCCGTGCCGCCGCTGGCCGTCACCGTGACCGACACGAAGTTGCCCGCCCGCGCACTGCCGCTGCCCGGCGAGAGCGCCACCTTCACCTCACCGGCCGGAGGTGCCGGATCGGCCACGGTGAGCGTGAGGACCGCCGTCTTCTGCGTGCCGCCCGCCGCGGTCGCCGTGATCGTCAGCCGGTAGTCCCCCTTGGCCGTGCCGGTTCCCGTCCGCACCGCCAGCTTCGCGTTCTGCCCGGTGTTGATGCTGGCCGGGTCGAAGCTCGTCTTCGCGCCCTCCGGAGCCCCCGCCACGGTCAGGTCCACCTTCTCGGCGCCCTGGTTGCCCGCCGTGCTGCTGACCGTGGCCGTGGCCGTCTCCCCCGGCGCGACCTTGGCCGTCGCGGGGTCCACGCTGATCGCGAACTTGCCGTCCGGCGGCTGCGGTCCGCCGATGAACCCGGTGTACAGCAACTTGTTCGGCGAGCCCGAACCCGGATTGCCCACCACCCCGCTGGTCGCGTTGTCCACCAGGGCGTCACGGACCTGCTGCGGGGTCGCGTTCGGGTTGGCCGTCAGGTACAGGACCACAGCGCCCGCCACGTGCGGGGTCGCCATCGAGGTACCGCTCATGTTCGAGGTGCTGCCGTCCTGCAACCCCAGGGAGGTCACGTTGTCCCCGGGCGCGAACAGGTCCAGGCAACTGCCGTAGTTGGAGTAACTCGCCCGCCCGTCGCCGCTCCCGGTGGCGCCCACCGTGATCGCCTCCGGCACCCGCCCCGGGCTGACCTGGCAGCCGTCCTTGTTGTCGTTGCCCGCGGCCACCGCGTAGTTGAAGCCGGCCGCCACCGACTTCTTCAGCGCCTCGTCGCCGACACCGACCTGGTCCATGCCCAGGCTCATGTTCACCACGCCCGGCTTCACGCCGTTCTTGGTCACCCAGTCCATGGCGTCCACCGCCGCCGAGTCGGGACCGGTGTTGCCGCAGTTCACCCCGAGTGCGCGCAGCATGACCACCTTGGTCTTCTTCGCCACCCCGTAGGTCTTGCTCGCGATCGTGCCCGACACGTGGTTGCCGTGCCCGAAGCAGTCCTCGCCGTTGTGCCCGTCGTTGATGAAGTCCGCGCCCACGCTGGCCCGGCCCCCGAACTCCGGGTTGTCCTTCTTGATGCCCGAGTCGATCACGTACGCCGTCGCGCCCTCACCGCCGTTGGCGTAGCTGTACTTCTTGTCCAGCGGCAGGTTCTGCTGGTCGATCCGGTCCAGGCCCCAGGTCGGGTTGTTCTGGGTGTCCAGCGCCGTGGCCGTGCCGTCCTCGTAGACCGTGCGCACCGCGGGGTCCGCCGCCAGCCTGCGCGCCTGTTGGGCCGTCAGGTGCCTGGCCGAGAAGCCGTGGATCGTCGCCGAGTACGTCGACCGCACCTCGCCGCCGTAGCGCTGCGCCAGCGCGCCCGCCGCCGCGAACGGCTGGGCATGGGCCTGGTCCTTCAGCACCACGATGTACTGATCGCCGAAGTGCTGTTTCGCGGGCACCACGGCGCCCTCCGGCTGCGCCGCGGCGGCCGTCGCCGCCCCGGTCACCGCCAAGCCGGCCGCCAGCACCACGGCCGACAGCCTGTGCCTCCAGGTCATCGTCAATCCTTCCGGCAGGGAATCACTTGGGTCCAGCCTGGAGTCGGACAATCCCGGCACACAACACGTACAGGTACGCAACTAATTGACAATTGCCCTCTACTTAACTAGAGGTCCAAAACTGTTTTTCCTTCCAGGGAAAGGATTTCGGCCCGCGATCTGTCACCGGCACGGCGGCTGATAGGGCAGTCCGGGGAAGTACTGGTTCCACTGGGTGGCGGACACCGTGGGGTGCGCGATCGCGCACACCGTGCCCTCCAACCGGGTGCTGTCGCTCTCCCACAGCCGCACGGTGTGGTCGTCGCTGGCGGAGGCCAGGGTCTGCCCGTCGGGGGCGAAGGCAACCGCCTCGACCGTGCCGGTGTGGCCCATCAGTACGGAGCTCGGTCTGGGGTGCCCGGGGTCACTGAGGTCCCACAGCCGCACGGTGTGGTCATTGCTGGCAGAGGCCAGGGTGTGGCCCACCGGGCTGAAGGCCACGGCGTCGACGACGTCGGTGTGGCCGGTGATCGTGGACAGCAGCGACGGGTGGCGCAGGTCGCTGACGTCCCACAACTTCACCGTGTGGTCGTCACTGCCGGTGGCCACGCTGCGGCCGTCCGGGCTGAACTCGACGGTGGCCACGAAGTCCCCGTGCCCGACCAGCGAGGACAGCTCCACCGGACGTCTCGGGGTGCTGACGTCCCACAACTTGACGGTGTGGTCGTCACTGCTGGTCGCCAGGGTCCGGCCGTCCGGGCTGAAACGCACCGACTTGACGTTGAGCGCGTGCCCGGTCAGCGTGGCCAACTCGGTGGCGTGCGCCGGATCGCTGACGTCCCACAACCTGGCGGTGTGGTCGTAGCTGCCGGTGGCCAGCGTGCGGCCGTCCGGGCTGAACATCATCGAGAAGACCAGGTCGCCGTGCCCGGTCAGGGTGCGGAGCAGGACGGGGTGGCGCGGGTCGCCAACCTCCCACAGCCGGACGCTGTGGTCCCGGCAGCCGGTGGCCAGCAACCGGCCGTCCCTGCTGAACGCCACCGAGGCGATCACGTCGGTCTGCCCGGCGAGGGTGGACAGCACGGTGGCTCGCTGGCGATCGCTGACCGACCACAGCTTGACCGTGTGGTCCAGGCTGCCAGTGGCCAGGACACGGCCGTCCGCGCGCCACGTCACCGAACTGACACCCTGGGCATGCCCGACCACCTGCACCGACAGGGTGCTCACCAGCGCGTCGCGGGTCTTCGCGGAGGGGGCCAGCCGGTAGGCGCCCAGGCTCAGCTGCGCGGCCAGCCCCCGCTCGCCCGCGGGCAGCGCGACGGCCTCCTGGGCGACCTTCTCGGCCAGGGCGGAGTTGCGCTGCTCGGCGATGGCCTGCTCGGCCCGCACGGTGAGCACGCTGGTCGTGGTGGTCAGGCACAGCATCGCGACCAACGCCCCGATCAGCAGGTACAGCCGCCGGGCCTGGCGGCGGACGGCCGTGCGCTCGGCGTCCCACGCCGCGACGCTGTTCTCCAGGAAGGCCCGCTCCCGCGAGGTGAGCACGGTCTCGGGGCTGGCCACCAGGTGACGCACCAGGGCCAACCGGTTGCCGCGGTAGAGCACGTCCGGGTCCCGGTCCAGCGACTCCCACACGGCGCTGGACTCGGTGAGCTGGCGGTGCAGGCGCAGCGCAGCCCGGTCCTCCGCCAACCGCTGCCGCAGCAACGGCCAGCAGTGGATCAGCGCCTCGTGCGAGACCTCCAGCACGTCCCGGTCCGCGGTCACCAGCCGGGCCCGCACGAGCGTCTCCAGCACCGCACTGGTCTCGGGGTGGTCCAGGTCCAGCTCGGCGGCACCCAGCCTGCGCTTGCCGTCCCTCGACTCGCCCTGCCCCAACTCCACCAGCCGCAGCAGCAGGTGCAGCGCACGCTCCCGCTGGTCCGGGGACAGCTCGGCGTAGACGGCGTCAGCGGTGCGGGTGACCACACCGGCGATGCCGCCCGCGGCCGTGTACCCGGCGAGGGTCACCACGTTGCCGCGGCGCCCGCCCCAGGTCTGCGCCATCGCCTGCGAGACCAGGGGCAGCACACCGGGTCGATCGGCGGCGTCGGCGACCACCCTGGACACCAGCGCGGTCTCCACCCGGCAGCCCACCTGCCCCGCCGGCTTGCTGACGGCCAGCCGCATCTCCTCGGCGGTCATCGGCCCCACCCGCACCTGGTGCTCGCGCAGCACCTCGGACAGCACCGGGTCCTCGGCGGCACACCGCTCGGCGAAGTCCCCGCGCAGACCGAGCACCACCCGGACCCTGCTGTTGGCCGCCCGCACCGCCTCGGACAGCAGCCGCAGGAACCGCGTGCGCTCGTCCGCGTCCTGGCAGCGGCTGAACAGCTCCTCGAACTGGTCGACCACCAGCAGCAACTCCTGCCCGGCCCGGCGGTCGGCCGCCAACTGCAGTGCGGTCAGGTGCAACGCCGTCAGGTGCAACGCCCTGGGGTCGGCCCGCAACTCGGTGAGCACCTCCCTGGGCGAGCGGTGCACCAGCGCCGCCAACTGGGTCGCGCACTCCTCCAGCGGATGCGAGCCCGGCGCCAGCACCACGACCAGGTCGCTGGGCACCCCGTCCAGCCGAGCGGCGCGCGCCCGGTGCACCAGACCTGCCCGCAGCAGTGAGGTCTTACCGGATCCAGACGGCCCGACAACGGCGACGAGCCGATTTTCTGAGACCTTCTCGCACAGGGAGTCGACAATTCCCTCTCGCCCGAAGAACAGGTCCGCGTCCTCCACCCGGAATGCGGCCGGACCGACATAGGGCGGTGTGGCGTCCGACTCCTGTTCGAGGCTGCGCTGCGCCCGGATCTCCTCGGATACCTGGTGCCAGCGCTGCTCCCAACGGGTGGGATCCCCGCCACACGCCTGAACGTAGGCCACGGTCACCGCCAGGCTCGGCAGTTTCCGCCCTCCGGCGGCGTCGGAGAGCGCCCCCGTGGAGTAGTGGGCCCGCCTGCTGAGCTCCCGATACGCCGGGTTGCCCGCGGACTTCCGGAGTTCGCGCAGGTCAGACGCGAACCTCACGATCGGGTTGTCCACTGTGCCCAGTGGTCGTTCCTTACCTGCCATCCTGCTTCCCCCCAGTGAGCAGTGCGGTCGGTTGTTCACAGTATGTCGTTCAGCGATCGCGCACGGGTACTGAACGACCCCGATGGACTAGACCTGAGGCAGGGCAGCGGTCCACGACACCGCCGCCTCCCGAACCTGCAGACGGCCGCCGCGAGAACTCGCGACGACGCCAACCGAGAAGTGGATCAACGGTTCATGATGTTTCCACGTGCGACCCGGGACTGCGCCCCGCCGAGGATTTCCGACACGTTCTCCGACCTTTTCTCAGGAGCGGTGCAGACGTGCTGAAGCTGCCCAAGGCGTTCTGGCTGCTCTTCCTCGGACAAACGCTCAACCGCATTGGCCTGCTGGTTCCCGCATTCCTCGTGCTGTACCTGGAGGAGGGCAGGCTCGCGGACCCGTCGAGCACTCCCGTCGTGCTCGGACTGTTCGGCGCGGGCGTGGTCTCGGCCGGTCTGGTCGGCGGCGTGATCGCCGACATCATCGGCGCCCGGCGCACCATCATGGGTGCGCAGGTGGCCTGTGTGCTGGTCTCGGTGGCGATGATCTTCTCCACCAACATCTACCTGATCGGGCTGTTCGCGCTGATCGGCGGATTCCTCTCCGCTGTGCACCGCCCGGCGGGCGCGGGACTCGTGGCCGCGCTGGTGCCCCAGGAGAACTTCTCCCGCGCCTACAGCATGTTGCACGTGGGCTTCAACGTCGGCGCCTCACTGGGCCCGGTGCTCTCCGGCTTCCTGCTCGCGGCGTACCCGCCGGCGCTGTTCATCGCCTGGTCGGTCTCCAGCCTGCTGTACCTGCTGCTGATGCGCGCGGTGCCCAAGGACATCGCCGTGCCGCTGCGCGGCGGGGACCAGCCCTGGACGGTGGGCCGGGCCCTGCGCGGGGTGGTGGAGCCCTTCCGCAACCCGGTGCTGTTCGCCTACCTGCTGCTGTCCTTCCTGCTCGCCTGCATCTACCTGCAGGCCGGGTCGGCGCTGCCGCTGCACATGGCCTCGGTGGGGCTCAACCCCGAGCAGATCGGCCTGGTGCTCGCGGTCAACGCCGTGCTGATGGTGGGCCTGTTGCCCTTCGTGCCCAAGCTGACCGCCCGCATGGGTGAGAGCGCGCCGATGGCGCTGGGCAGCCTGCTGGTCGGCCTCGGCTTCGGCCTCAACGCCCTGGCCACCGGCATGAGTTGGTTCGCGGTGGCCGTGGTGATCTGGACCGTCGGCGAGGTGGTCTACGTGCCGATGGCCGCGACCTTCCTGGCCCGCCGGGCCCCGGCCAGGCTCACCAGCACCTACCAGGGCTCGTTCTTCTTCGCCTGGAACCTCGGGCTGATCGCGGGCGGCCCGCTGGGCATCGTCTCCGCGCGGGAGTTCAGCTACAGCGCGCTGTGGCTGGGCACGATGGTGCTCGGCCTGCTCGTCGCGATCGGCTTCGCGCTGCTGCCCAAGCTGCCCGGTTACTCGGTGCTGCCCGCCCAGGTGCCCGCTGAGGACACCGCTGCCGCCTGAGGGTTCGTCCTGCCTCGGCAGCACGCAGAACACACACCTGCCCAACGCTGATCAGAAAGCAGTGCGATGAAACGGATCGCCATCATTGGCAGCCGCACGGCCATGGCCAGGCACGCCAAGGAGTTCGGCCTCGAGATCGTGCTCGTGCACAGTCCGGAGGCACCGCCGACCAGAGTCGCCCAGTACCTCGACCAGGCCATCTGCTGCCCGGTGACCGACCCGGAAGCGGTGTACGAGGTGCTGCGCCCGTTGCACGAGGAGCGCCCGTTCAGCCGGGTCCTGGCCCCCGGTGAGGACGGGGTGCTGGCCGCGGCCGTGGCCAGCGAGCGCTTCGGCCTGGAGGGCAACAGCGTCCAGACCGTGCTAACCATCAAGAACAAGGTGCTCACCAGGAAGGTGCTCGACGAGCTGGGCACCCCGGTGCGCAGCCGCGAGGTGGCCAGCGAGGCGGAACTGGTCGAGTTCCTCACCGAGATCGGCGACCAGGTCATCCTCAAGCCGATCGACAGCACCGGCAGCCTGGCCACGCACATCGTGCGCGACCGGCAGCAGGCCGCGACCTCCTGGGCGCTGTTCGCCCAGGAGGGGCACCACCGAGGGCTGGTCGAGGAGTACCTGGTCGGGCCCGAGGTGACGATGGAGTCGTTCACCGTCGCGGGGCAGCACTTCCCGGTCGGGGTGGACGAGTACATCAAGAACGACACCGGCCTGGTGCCGCTGGCCTCGGTGGTGCCCGGCCGGATCTCCGCCGAGGACCGGGAGGCCATGCGCCAGCAGATGGTCGCGCTGCTCGACGCGGTGGGCCTGCGGGAGGGACCGGCGCACACCGAGTTCATCCTGACCGCCAACGGGCCGCGCATCCTGGAGACGCACAGCCGCATCGGCGGCGGCGGCATCGACGAGCTGGTGCGCAGGGCGCACGGCGTGGACCTGTCCAGGGTGCAGGTGACGGTGCCGCTGGGACTGGAGGAGTTCACCCCGCCCGACCTGGACGCGGGCCGGGGCGCGGTGATGATCTTCTTCGCGCCCAAGCCAGGCAGGGTGACCGCCGTGTCCGGCCTGGAGGAACTGGGCGTGACCTACAGCCACACCCCGGTGGAACCGGCCTGGACCGGGCTCAAGGGCCTGGAGCACATCCGGCAGGCCGAGGTCGGGGTCAACCTGTGCCTCCAGGTCGGCGACATCGCGCCGGAGGTGAACACCAACTGGGACCGGCTGATGGGCTGCGTGGTGGCCACCGGGGAGAGCGCACAGGACGCGCTGGACCGCGCGGAGCAGGTGATGGCGGCGATCAAGATCGAGACCGAGCCGGTCGGCTGACCGGCACGACGCGGACAACCATGTGGGGGATGGAACGACGTGGACGCCGAGACATCAGTGCTGTCACAACAACTGGAGCAGACCGACCGGGGGCGGGCCGAGCGGCAGCAAGCCAACTCCTCGGTGGTGTCGGACTCCTTCCTGAGCAGGGCTCGCACCGCGCTGGAGCGCCAGCGGGCGGTCTGCCGCGAACCGGGTGACCTGCCCGAGCGCGTGTTCAAGGACATCCTGGGCCAGGCCGAGGGCACCTACTTCGGCAAGAAGCACGACCTGGCCAGGGTCCGCGGCCTCAGCGACTGGAAGAAGGCGGTGCCGATCCGCTGCTACCCGGCGCTGCGGCCCTACATCGACAAACTGCTCGACGGCGACTCCAACGTGCTGACCAGGAGTGAGCCGTACGCGCTGCTGAAGACCTCCGGGTCCAGCGGCAAGCCGAAGCTGATCCCCACCACTCGGCACTGGCGCAACGCCTACCGAGGGCGTGCCCTGTACGCGCAGTGGGGTCTGTACTTCGAGCACATCGGCTTCGACCGGGCGCGGGACACCGCCGTGCTGGACCTGTCCTGGGAGCGGTCCACCTCCTCGCAGAGCGAGGGCGGCTACCCCAGCTACAGCATCTCCCAGCGCCCCGCGGCGGTCAGCAGCACCGACTGGGTTCCCAGCTGGTACGAGGAGAGCTGGTTCCAGGGCGTCGAAGGCGAGGACTACAAGAGCGGCCTGTACCGCAAGCTGCGGCTGCTGGCCGGGTCCGACGTGCGGATCATCGTGGCGCTCAACCCGTCCAAGATCGTCGGACTGGCCGAGCAGCTGGCCGAGCGCGGCGAGGACCTGATCTCCGACATCCGCAACGGCACGCTGGCCGGGCGGGCGACGCACGTGGACCGCGACCGGGACCTGGCCGCGCGGCTGGACCGTTCGCGGCAGGCCAACGGGGGCACGCTGCGGCTCAGGGACCTGTGGCCGAACCTGTCGCTGGTGGTCTCCTGGAACTCCGCCTCGGCAGCGCTGTACCGGCCCTGGCTGGAGGAGGTGACCCCAGGCATCCCCAAGTTGCCGTTCAGCGCCACCGGCACCGAGGGCATCGTCACGATCCCCGTGGACGAGCACATCTCGGCCGGGCCGCTGGCCATCGACCTCGGCCTGTACGAGTTCGCCCCGGTCGGGCAGCGTGAGGAGGGCACCGACCTGGAACCGGACGCGGAGACCCTGGACTACCGCGACGTCGAGGTGGGCGGCACCTACAACATCGTGATGAGCCAGGCGAACGGGCTGTACCGCTACGACCTCGGCGACCGGTACACGGTGGTCGACCGGGTCGGCGGCGTGCCCCGGCTGGAGTTCGCCGGGCGCACCGGGTTCGGCAGCTCGTTCACCGGGGAGAAGCTCACCGAGGAGGACGTGTACAACGCCGTGCGGCTCAGCCTCGGCGAGCACTGGCGCGGCCGCCCGCTGTTCAGCCTGGTCCCGGTCTGGGCCACCCCGCCCGGCTACACCCTGGCGATCGAGTGGCCGCAGGACTGCCCGCTGTCGGCGCCGGAGTTCGCCGCCGCCGTGGAGCGGCAGTTGCAGCAGCTGAACATCGAGTACGCCGAGAAGCGGCGCACCGACCGGCTCACGCCCATCACCGTGCTGCCGCTGCGGCCCGGGGCCTTCGGCGTGGTCGAGGAGCGGCGCAGGCTGGAGGGCGCCTCGCCCGCCCAGCTCAAGCACCACTGGATCCAGCGCAACGGCGATCTGCTGCGGTACCTCGGAACCGACACACAGCGTTAACAGATTCCCTTGGGGGGTAAGGATGTTAGCGACACAGGACGTGCACTCGGTGGCGGAACTGGCCGCCGGGGACGGCACTCCGCTGGCACTGCACAGCTGGACGGCGGCCGATCCCGCGGACGTGCGCGGGGTGCTCTTTTACGTGCACGGGATCCAGAGCCACGCTGGCTGGTTGTTCGAGACCGGTCCGGAACTGGCACGGCGCGGGGTGGCCACCTACGCCCTGGACCGGCGCGGGTCCGGGCTCAGCGGTGGCGGCCGGGGCGACCTGCCCACCGCCGAGGTGGTCGTGCAGGACTACCTGCGCGGTCTGGCCGCGGCGCGGGAACTGGCCCAGGGCCTGCCGCTGACGGTGCTGGGGCAGAGCTTCGGCGCCAGCGTGGTGGCCGCGCTCGCCGCGGGCACCGACCCCGGTGCGGACGCGATCGTGTACTGCACCCCGGCGCTGGGCCAGCAGCGTGCGCGGCACAAGCCGGACGACCTGGTACGGCTGCGGCAGTCGCTCGGCGGGCAGCGCTCACCGATCGCGCTGGAGGACGAGGACTACACCAGCGAGTCGCGCTACCTGGAGTTCATGGCCAACGACCGCCTGATGCTGCGGCAGGTCACCGAGCGCACCAGGGCGGCGATGGTGGGGCTGGAGGACC
Organism: Kutzneria viridogrisea DSM 43870; assembly: GCF_000525635.1. Classification (NCBI taxonomy): domain Bacteria; kingdom Bacillati; phylum Actinomycetota; class Actinomycetes; order Pseudonocardiales; family Pseudonocardiaceae; genus Kutzneria; species Kutzneria viridogrisea. The sequence continues at coordinate 1,913,728 of NZ_CP007155.1, read as the reverse complement.
TCTACACCGGGCGGCGGGCGCCGGGCGGGGCCCAGGTCCACTTCGTGCGCACCGAACTCGACCCGATCATCGACCTGACGGTGGCGGAGAAGGTGCTGATCGACCTGCACGAGACCTTCACCGCGACCACCTTCCCGATCCGGCAGCACTACGTGGAGTTCTCCTCGGTGCGGCGGGACTACTGGGACTGGCTGGCCGAGGTCGTGCTCAGGACCGACCGGGCCCGACGGGTCCGCACCCCGTGATCGAGCAGATCCTGGTCCGCACGGCCGAGATCCCGATGGCACGGCCGTTCGTGCACGCGGCGAAGTCGCGGCACCACACCGCTTCGGTGCTGGTGACCGTGACCGCCCGTGGGCAGCGCGGCTGGGGCGAGGGCGCACCGAGGCCCTACGTCACCGGGGAGACAGTCGCCTCGGCGGAGCAGGCGCTGCGCCGGATCAGCCCGGACTGGCTGAACCGGCTCATCGACCTCAACGAGTTCGAGGCGGCCGTGCGCCAACTCGCCTCGCTGGACCTGAGCCGGTTGGTCGGTGGCGGGCAACCGGCACGGGCTGCCGCCACGGCGCTGGAGATCGCGCTGTTCGACCTGATCTGCCGGCTGCACGGCCGATCGGGACTGGACGGGCTGCGCAGCACCCCGCTCGGGGCACGGCTGCTGGCCCCGACCGGCTCCCCGGCTCCGGTCAGCTGCGTGCTGGACCTGGCCAAGGACCCGGCCGAGACCATCTCGGCGCTCGGTGAGCGGGCGATCAGCTCGATCAGGCACGTGAAGCTGAAGGCCACCAAGCTGCTGGACACCTGCGTGCGGCACGTGTCCGCCGTGCGGGAGCGCTTCTCGGCGGACACCACCATCTCGGTGGACGCCAACGGGGACTGGGACCGTGCCACGGCGGTGCTGGCCGCGCGGAGGCTGGCACCGCTGCGGGTCGGCTGGCTGGAGGAGCCGGTGCGCCCCAGGGACTGGGCCGCGCTGCGGGAGGTTCGCGAGGCGGGCGGTGTTCCCGTGATGCTTGACGAGTCCTGTGTGGACACAGCGGACCTGGAGATCGCCCACGCGCTGTCGGCCGTGGACTCGGTCAACGCACGGATCAGCAAGTGCGGCGGCCTGTTCCCGACCCTGCGGCTCGTGCAGCGGGCCCGCGAACTGGGGCTGGGCGTGCAACTGGGGGTCCAGGTGGGTGAGGTCGGCCCGCTCTGGGCCGCGGGCCGGCTGCTGGCCACCGCGCTCGAGGGCCTGGCCACCGCCGAGGCCGGCAGGCAGGACGACTGGTTCCCGGTGCCGCTGACCGAACCGCCCTATGCCGTGGACCGCGAGCGGTACCTCGCCGGACCGGTCGGCGGCGTGGGGATCGGTGTGCTGCCCGGACGAGACCTGAACCAACACTGGGAGGAACTGACGTGACGAACGGAACTGCGCTGCTCATCGGTGCGGCCGGCGGAATCCTGCGCGAGGTCGCCGCTGGGCTGGCCGAGCAGGGGCACGGGCTGGTGCTGCTGGACCGGGACGAGCAGGCGGTCAGCGCGCTGGCCGGGGAGCTGTCCGCGAAGACGAAGGTGGAGGTCGTGGTCGGGGACATCACCGACTACGCCGCCGCGAGCGAGCAGTTGGCCGAGGTGGTCGCGAAGCACGCGCCGTCCGTCCTGGTCAACGGGGTCGGCGGGGACACCAGGGTGATCGGCTACGCCGACCTGACCACCAAGCACTTCGACACCGCGATCACCGAGAACCTGGTCAGCACCTTCATCGCCATCAGGGCCTGCGCGCCCGCGATGACCGAGGCGGGCTACGGGCGGATCGTGAACTTCGCCTCCGCTGGCGGCCGCACCTACAGCCACTTCAACAACGCCGCCTACGTGGCCGCCAAGGCCGCCGTCATCGGCATGACCAAGCAGATCGCCTACGAGCTGGCACCGCACGGGGTGGTGGCCAACGTGGTCGCCCACGGGCCGATCGCCACCGCCCGCGTCGCGGGCGCCTGGGAGCGGCGCGACCCCGCGCAGCGCGAGACCGTGCTGTCCAAGCTGCCGATGCGGCGCATGGGCAGTGTGCGGGAGGCGGTCGGCAGCGTGCTCTACCTGTGCTCGGACAGCGCCGGGTACACCACCGGCTCGGTGATCGACATCAACGGCGGCCTCTACATGTGACCTTCGGGCACGCCAACAGACAGGAGGGTTCTCCCGTGTTCGTGGTGGAGTTGCAGTACAACGTGGACCGCGCGGGCCGCGAGCCTTCGCACCGGGCGCACGCCGAGTACCTGGCCTCGCTGACCGAGCGCGGCGTGCTGCGCGGAGCCGGTCCGCTGGTCGACGCCAACGGCGGCCTGCTCGTGTACGACGTGCCCGACCGGGCCGCGTTGCAGGAGGTGCTCGACAACGAGCCCTACGTCCAGGCGGGACTCGTCGCGCAGACCCTGGTCCGCGAGTGGAACCCGGGCAAGGGCAGCTGGTTCACCACGGCCGTCAGCTGACGGCCTCCTCTGGGGGGTAGGAGAAAAACGATGAGTATGTCCATTGTGGACAGCGAGGTGCGCGGCCGGGTCGAGTTCGACCTCGCCGAGCTGCACGGCGCCGTGGTCGACCCCGGCATGGACTCGATGCGGCTGCTGAGCGAGACCGCCATGGCGTTCCCGGACGCCCTGTCGTTCTCCTCGGGCGCACCGCACGACGGCAATCACGACCTGTCCCGGCTGTCGGTCCACCTGGAGCGCTACCTGCGGCACCTGCGCGAGACCGGCGTGCCCGAGCGCCGGATCAGGCGGCTGCTGTTCCAGTACGGGCCGGTCAACGGCTTCATCCAGGACGAGATCGCCCGCATGCTGGTGCGGGACGAGGACATCCACGTGCCCGCCGAGGCGATCATGGTGACGCACGGCGCACAGGAGGCGATGCTGATCGCGCTGCGCGGGCTGTGCACCTCGCCGGGGGACGTGCTGCTGTCGGTGTCCCCGACCTACGTGGGCATCGTGGGTGCGGCCAAGACGCTGGACATCCCGGTCAAGGCCGTGCACGAGGGCCCGCACGGGCTGGAGCCCAAGGCGGTGCGGGCGGCGGCCCGCGAGGTCCGGGCCGAGGGCGGGCGCCCGGTGGCCTGCTACCTGGTGCCGGACTTCGCCAACCCGACCGGGACCAGGCTCAGCGAGCAGGCACGGCGCGAGCTGCTCCAGGTCGCCGCCGAGGAGGGCCTGCTGCTGCTCGAGGACAACCCCTACGGGCTGTTCGCGGCCGAGGGCGACCAGCTCCCGACGCTGAAGTCCTTGGACGACAAGGGTTGTGTGCTCTACCTCGGCTCCTTCGCCAAGTCGGCCTTCCCCGGTGCCAGGATCGGCTACCTGGTGGCCGACCAGCCGGTGACCGAGGCCGACGGGCGGGTCCGCCCGCTGGCCGCCGTGCTGTCGAAGGTCAAGAGCATGATCAGCGTGGGCTCCTCCTCCATCGCCCAGGCCGTGGTCGGCGGCATCCTCGTCGAGCACGACTACGACCTGCGCTCGGCCACCCGCGAACTGGCCAGGACCTACCTGGAGCGGTTGGCGGCGACGACCAGCAGCCTGACCGAGCACTTCCCCGCACAGCGCTACGCCGAGCACGGCGTGCGCTGGAACACCCCGCGCGGCGGCTTCTTCCTCGTACTGGAGGTCGGGTTCACCGCCGACCTGGCCGCGATGGAGCGCTGCGCGCGTGACTACGGGGTGAGCTGGGCCCCGATGAGCATGTTCCACGTGGACGGTGGCGGGGACCGCGCGATGCGCCTTGGCTTCAGCAATCTGTCCACAGAGGACATCCGCGAGGGCATCTCCCGGCTCGCCCGCTTCATCACCGAGACCCCGCGCACCGCGTAGGCGGTCTTCCTCCTTTCCTTTCAACTCAGTCGACAAACAGGGGTGGACAAGATGGACGCACAGAGCGTCTTCACTCTCAACGACACCGAGCGGCACGAGCTGAGCGCGCTCGCCGACCTGCTCGCTGGCACCGAGCCCGGCAAGATCGACGAGGAGAGCTGGATGAGCGCGGGCCGCGACCGGTCCGCGAGCATCCCCGCGCGGCTGGCCGCCAGGGTCCGGCAGTTCCGCCACGACAGCGGTGTGGACGGCGCGCTGCTGATCCGCAACCTGCCCGTGGCCGAGGGCCTGCCGCCGACCCCGGCGGTGCTCGGCTCGGTCGAGCGCGAGGCCACCAACCCGGCCTCGGTGATCACGCTGGTCTCCCTGCAACTCGGTGAGATCATCGCCTTCCGCAACGAGAAGTCCGGGGCGCTCGTGCAGAACGTGGTGCCGGTCCCCGGCCAGGAGGCGGCGCAGAACAACGCGGGCTCCAAGCGGCTGGGCATGCACGTGGAGAACACCTTCCACCCCAACCGCCCGGACTACGTCGCGCTGTTCTGCCTACGCGCCGACCACGACCGCGAGGCGGAGCTGCAGATCACCTCGGTGCGCAGGGCCGTCGAGCTGGTGTCCGATGTGGACCGCAAGGTGTTGCAGCAGCCCAGGTTCGTCACCGCGCCGCCCTCCTCGTTCCCCTCGCTGGGCGGCGAGCCCGAGCCGCACGCCCTGCTGGTCGGCGACGTGGACGACCCCGACGTGCGCGCGGACTTCATCAGCACCGTGCCGCTCGACGAGGAGGCCGCCGCGGCCAAGGACCGGCTGGAGCAGGCCTTCGCCGAGGTGGTCGAGTCGCTCAAACTGGAGCCCGGCGACCTGGCCATCGTGGACAACCGCCTCGCGCTGCACGGGCGCAGCTTCTTCAAGCCGCGCTACGACGGCCAGGACCGCTGGCTGCACCGCACCTTCATCCAGCTCGACGGCCGCCGGTCGCGGGCCGTCCGTCAGGGCAACGGCAGTGTGCTCGACTGACCGGTCGGGGGCGCGCCCGGTGAGGAGGGCACCATGAGGACCGCCACCCTCGCCGGGCGCGCCGCCCTGGTGTGCGACGGGGTCGCGCTCGACATCGCCACCGCCAGCCGAGGCCGGTTCCCCGCCGAGCCCTGGCTGCTGTTCGACCGGTGGGAGGAGGTGCTCGCCTGGTCACGGGAGGCCGACCTCACCCAGGCCGCACCGATCGACCCCGCCCAGTTGCAGGCGCCCTCCCCACGGCCAAGGCAGGTCTTCGCCGTGGCCAGCAACTACCGCGACCGGCCCGCTGTGGTGCCCGGTGGACCCGACCTGCCCGTCGTGTTCACCAAGTACCCGTCCAGCATCGTCGGGCCGAACGTCTCGCTGCCGCTGCCCACCGACACCGTCGACTGGGAGGTGGAGCTCGTCCTGGTCATCGGACGGCAGGTGCACGCCTTGCCCGAGGAACTCGCCTGGGACGCCGTCGCCGGGGTCACCGTCGGGCAGGACTACTCGGAGCGCACCCTGCAACTCGGCGGTGCCGCCAAGCAGTTCAGCCTCGGCAAGTCGCTGCCCAACTTCGGGCCGACCGGTCCGGTGCTGGTGACCCCCGACGAACTCGCCGACCGCGATGACCTGCACCTGTTGTGCACCATCAACGGCGAGGTCGTGCAGGAGGCCCGCACCAGCCAGATGATCTTCTCGGTCCCCGAGCTGATCGCCCGGCTGTCGGCGGTGTGCACCCTGCTGCCCGGTGACCTGATCTTCACCGGGACCCCCGGCGGCCTCGGCATGACCCGGCAGCCGCCGAGGTACCTGTCCGTGGGCGACGAGGTGGTCAGCCAGATCGAGGGCATCGGCCAGATGCGCAACCTCTGCACCACCCCGGTCGGGGTGGCCCAGCCGGTCTGAGCCCCGGCGGTCCCGTGGTGAGCACAGGTGAGGGAGCACGACGTGGTGCTCCCTCACCTGGCTTGCCGCGGCTACCGCGACGCGGCCACCGTTCTCGGCACTGGGCGTCCGGCAACGGGACCTCAACCGCGAGGTCGACCCGCCCCGGTCGCTCCGACAACGCCTTCTCCAGGACCTCCACCCGGTTGGTGCTGAGCACGAAGGTCACGTCGGCCTCGGAGTCCAGGCCGTCGATCGGGTTTCCCGTCGGGGTTCGGGACCCGTCCTCGACGATCTCCGCTGGGCGCACCACGTCCTCAGCTCGCAGTCTGGGCCGTGACAGGAACGTCGAGGCCAGGCGTCCTCGCACAATCTCTGACACGCAGTCCGCGCGGTCAGTTCACGACCAAGGCGCGTTCGAGCGCAGCTTGGCCTGCCGGTTCCCAAGTCGGCTTGCCCCCGGGGAGACCAAGCCTGCCGTTGCGTCCGATGCTGATCAGGTGCAGGGCGCGCAGGACGGCCCAGCCGCGAGCCCGCGCGATGGTGGCCTCGTCCGCGTCCTCGTAGGTGCCGGAGAACCGGCTCGCCGTGCCCGCGGGCAGCAGGATCCAGGCGGCTGACAGGTCGGTCGCGGGATCGCCTGCGCACAGCTCGCCGAAGTCGATCACTCCGGAGAGCGTCCCCTCCCGCACGATCACGTTCGCGGGATGCAGATCGCCGTGCAGCCAAGTCGGCGATCGGCGCGTAGTCCGCCGGCTCGCCCTCAACCCAGCGCGTGATCGTCCAGATGGACAGGCTCACTACTGTGGACTGCGATGATCCACCAGCGCTGAACCCGATGACTGCGCAACGATGAGTTCCTGGCCGCGCCCGAGTCTCACTGTCTGGATGGAGGCGGACCGAGGACGGAGCCGACTCCACATCATCGACACGAATCAGACAAACAGGGGACACTGTGAGCGGTATCAGGGTGTTGGTGGCAGGGGCGAGCATCGCGGGGCCCGCGCTGGCCCACTGGCTGCGCCGGCGGGGGGCCGAAGTCACCGTGGTGGAGCGGGCCCCTGAACTGCGTCCCGGCGGACAGGCCGTGGACGCGCGCGGGGTGACCAGAGAGGTCATCCGGCGCATGGGACTGGACGCGGCCGTGCGCGCGGCCCGCACCGAGACCGCTGGCGCGTGCACCGTGGACGTGGACGGGAACGTGCTGGAGACCCACCGCGCGGACGACGACGGCGGCGACGGGTACATCGCGGAGATCGAGATCCTGCGCGGGGACCTGTCCCGAGTGCTCCACGAGGACACCCGGGACGGTGTCGAGTACGTCTTCGGCGACCGGATCGCCGAGCTCACCCAAGACGCGCACGGGGTCGACGTGGCCTTCGCGGGCGGCGACCGGCGGCGCTTCGACCTGGTGGTCGGGGCGGACGGGCCGCACTCGGCACTGCGAGCGATGGTCTTCGGGCCGCACGAGCGGTTCGTCCGCCGTCTCGGGCACATGATGGCCTTCTACACCGTGCCCAACGAGTTCGGGCTGGACCGCTGGCTGATCGACTACCAGGAATCCGAGTCCGGGCGCTCCGCCGGCCTGCGGCCCATCCAGGACGCCACCCGGGCGATGGCCATGTTCTCCTTCCCCGCAGCCGACCTCGACGTCGACTACCGCGACGTCGCGGCCCAGAAGCGCCTGCTGCGCGAGCAGATGGCTGGCCTGGGCTGGTTGACCCCGCGCATCCTCGCGCACCTGGACGACACCCCGGACTTCTACCTTGACCAGGTCGCCCAGGTGGTGATGGACCGCTGGTCGAGCGGACGGGTCGGGCTGCTCGGAGACGCGGCGTTCAGCTCCTCGCCGCTGTCCGGGCAGGGCACCGGGTTGGCCCTGGTCGGCGCCTACCTGCTGGCCGGAGAGCTGGCCTCCGCCGGGTGGGACCCGGAGGCCGGGTTCGCCGGCTACGAGCGGCGGATGCGCTCGTTCGTCGAGGCCAACCAGGAGATCGGCCGGTTGCACGCGCGCAGCCGTGACGTCCCCGGGCCGGACGCCGAGCCAAGTCCGGAGCTTGACGCCGAGTGGCTCACCGAGCTGGTCGAGCGCGCGATCAACGGCGTCGAGCTGCCCGACTACGCGGGGGTGCCGGACTCCGGGGCCCCGGCCGGACCGTCGATCACCTCGTCGGCCATGTCGTAGGCCACCACCCACGGTAATTGTCCGTCCATACCGGACGCAGACGGCAGGAAGGGTGCCGACTCCCTGCCCCCTTCAACATATAGCGCACTGGGGGTCTTGCGGCAAGACCCGGGTTGTGTTGCAGAATCTCCGACCGAAGCCAGAACCTACGGAAATCAGGAATTCGCGGCATACGTGTGCCCGCGGGGCGTGCCACCGGACCGCGCGGCACAACTGGCCGAAAAGCAACCTCAGTGAATGGAATCCTCATGATCGACGTGATCGTTGCGGGCCGATCGGCTCGATGCTGACCAGTGAGTTGCGGCTGCACGGCATGCAGGCGCTCGCGCCGGAAAAGGAGCGGAGCCGCCCGCGTATGTCCACAGCCTTGGGTGTCGACATCAACCCAGCATTACACGCAGTGTCAAACATTCCGAGGGCTGACAACCTTCGCGCTCGCCTGGGCCGTTGACGGCCACAATGGACGTACATGGGAGAAGTAGTGGTTGGTACTGACAGCAGTGTGGCGATGTCCTTCTCGCTCGGTCGCTACGTGCTGGGTTTCCAGGAGATCGATCAGAGCCAGGTCACGGTCGTTGGGGGCAAGGGCGCGCACCTGGGGGAGCTTTCGCGGATCGAAGGCATCCACGTGCCGGCTGGCTACTGTGTGACGACGGAGGCTTTTCGGCGGGTCATGGCAGACGCGCCGGCGCTCGATGATCGGCTCGATCAGCTGTCGTGTCTGGCGCCGGACGACCGTGACGCGATCAGTGCGCTCAGCGCGGAGATCCGTGGTGTCGTCGCAGGGACTCCCATCCCTGACGATGTGGCGGCGGTGATCACGAGCCCACTCGCCGACCTGGGCGAGAAAGCCGCCTACGCCGTCCGGTCCAGTGCGACGGCCGAAGATCTGCCGTCTGCCTCCTTCGCCGGCCAACAGGACACGTACTTGAACGTCGTTGGATCTGCGGCGATCCTCGAGCACATCAGGTTGTGTTGGGCTTCGCTTTTCACCGAGCGAGCCGTGACTTACCGCCTGCGGAACGGTTTCGACCATCGCAAGGTCCACATGGCTGTGGTCGTGCAGCAGATGGTCCTGCCGGAGGCGTCCGGCATCCTGTTCACGGCCGACCCGGTCACGTCGAACCGGAAGATCACCAGTGTGGAGGCCAGCTTCGGCCTTGGCGAGGCTCTGGTGTCCGGTCTGGTGAACGCGGACATCTACAAGGTGCGAGACAGCGACATCATCGACAAGACGATCGCTACCAAGCAGTTGGCCATCCTCGCTTCACCAGAGGGCGGGACGCGGCAGCAGGAGATCGAACCGGAGTTGCGGCAGCGGCCAGCACTCACCGACGAGCAGGTGGTGCTGCTCGAGCAGCTGGGTCGGCGGATCGAGGCACATTTTGGCCGTCCTCAGGACATCGAGTGGTGTCTGGTCGACGGCGGCTTCCAGATCGTCCAAAGTCGACCGATCACCACGCTGTTCCCCATCCCGGCGACCGAGGACCGGGACAACCACGTCTACGTTTCCGTCGGTCATCAACAGATGATGACCGACCCGATGAAGCCATTGGGCTTGTCCGTCTGGCAGTTGACCACGCCAAAGCCGATGGCCGAGGCAGGTGGGAGGCTGTTCGTCGACGTCACCCAAGGCCTGGCAGCACCGGCCAGTCGCGAGGGACTCCTTGAGGTCCTGGGCAGGTCCGATCCGTTGCTCAGGGACGCACTGGAGACCGTCATCGACCGCGGCGACTTCATCCCGGCGCCGTCGCAGGAGAGCACCAACCGGCCGTCCGCTGGTGGCGCGCCAACTCCGATCGAAGCCGATCCGGCCATCGTCGACGAGCTGGTCGCGCGCACCGAGGCGTCGCTGGCCGCCGTCAAACGCGATATTCGGATGCATCACGGAGCCGACCTGTTCGACTTCATCCTGGAGGACCTTCAGGAACTGAAGCGGCTCTTGTTCGACCCGCGGAGCCATCAGACGTTCACGGCGGCGATGGACGCGGCGTGGTGGCTCAACAAGCAGATGCACACGTGGTTGGGCGAAGAGAACGCGGCCGACACACTCACACAGTCCGCCCCCAACAACGTCACTTCGGAGATGGGGCTCGCGCTCCTGGACGTCGCGGATGTGATCCGCCCGCATCCGGAGGTCGTGGCTTTCCTGCGGGACGTCGAGGACGACGGTTTCCTGGACGAACTACCCAAACTGGCGGGCGGGCGCGAGACGCGGGACGCGATCCGGGACTACCTCGACAAGTACGGCATGCGCTGCGTCGGCGAGATCGACATCACGAGGCCGCGGTGGAGCGAACGCCCCACCACCCTCGTGCCCGTGATCCTCGGCAACATCGAGAACTTCGAGCCCGGCGCCAGCCGACGACGCTTCGAACAAGGGCAACAGGAAGCGTGGAACAAGGAGCAGGAGCTGCTGGAGCGCTTGCGGGCCCTGCCGGACGGAGAGCGGAAAGCCAAGGAAACCAAATCGATGATCGACCGCCTGCGGACCTTCATCGGCTACCGCGAGTACCCCAAGTACGGCAAGGTCAGCCGCTACTTCGTCTACAAGCAGGCGCTGCTTGACGAGGCCGAGCGCCTCGTGCGGGACGGCGTACTCCGTGACCGGGATGACGTTTTCTTCCTCAGGTTCCAGGAGTTCCACGAGGTCGTACGCACCGGACAGGTCGATGACCAGCTCATCGACCAACGCAAGGAGGAGTTCAGCGCGTATCAGGCGCTCACACCGCCCAGGGTGCTCACCTCGGATGGTGAGGCCGTCGCCGGGGCCTACCGACGCGAGGACGTGCCGGCCGACGCACTGGTCGGCCTACCGGTTTCCACCGGGACCGTCGAGGGGCGTGCCCGCGTCATCCTGGACATGACCGAGGCCGATCTCGAAGCGGACGACATCCTGGTCACCGCCTACACCGATCCCAGCTGGTCGCCCGTGTTCGTCACGATCAAAGGCCTTGTGACCGAGGTGGGCGGCCTGATGACCCATGGCGCGGTAGTCGCCCGGGAGTACGGCTTGCCGGCCGTCGTGGGGGTGGAGCATGCCACCCGGCTGATCCAGGATGGGCAGCGGATCCGCGTGAATGGAACGAACGGGTACGTCGAGATCCTGCCCTAGCTGTTGCCGGTCATGAGGCTGGTGACGCCGGTGGGGAGGCGATGGCAGTTGACGTGCGCTCTCACCAACATGCTCGGGAGTCACACCACGAGCCGACCGTCCCAGTCGGCAGGTGCGACCGGACCGTCAGCGCGCCTGCTGCCAAGCCTCTGATCAGCCAGACCGAATGGGGCTGGACGAGGCCGGATTGACCGCGCGGCAGATCGCCGACCAGCTCGGCCACGCCAAAAGGTGCCGGTTTCGTGTGGCCCTGATCTTGAGGCGCCTGGTCAGCAGCCTGCTGACCAGGCGTTTCTGTAGGGCGGGTCGGGCTCGAACCGACGACCTGACAGATTATGAGTGTAAAAGTTCACCCTGACGGTGTAGCGGTGCAGGCATTTCGCCTGTGATTGAGGACGAAACTGCCGCCTCAGAGGCCCCATTGGCGCGAGTTCATGGACACGTCCATGGACAAGTTCGTCCACAACGGACAGCCTCTGACCAGGCTACACGAGCTGCCTCGTCAGAGTGCGCACCTAACCAACGGCGGATGCTAGACGACCTTGGCCAGCACTATGCTTGCAGCGACCCGCACAGACTGGCACTCATCCCGCCTGGTCCAGATCAACCACTTGATACTGCGAACAATCTTCAGAGAGCGTTTGATTTTTCTAATCATACACTTCACCACCTTCCTGATACTCTTCACTTGCCTCTTCAGGTTTCTGAATCCGAAAAAGTGAAAGAACAGCGAGAGTTCAAGAAGTGCCGCAAAAAGCGAAGGACTGGTTACGCAGCCGCCAAAACCGGAGTCGAACCAAGCGCTGGACCCAGGCCACACGGGATGAGCACACTGTGGAGTTGTGCAATCAGTGTAGCCGCGAGCGTGAGACTACGCGTAGCAGTCTCCTGGTACTACAGCCGCGCTCTCAAAGCGTCGATCACAAAACTGCTGTTCAGAGGGGTTACGCCCTTAGCATGACTCTGAACATCGTGGTCATACCACAGGCGACAGACATCACCTTCGACACACTGCGGCCATAGCACTAGGACCAAACAGGTGAACGAGTCAGAAACGTCAACAGAGCCGCCAGGCGCCACGCTACATTCCCTGCCATGAAGTACTCGCATGCCCGAAGGCGGAAACCGCCGAGTCTCGCATTGCGTACCGCCCTTACTAACCTGGCCAGCCAGCGGAAACTCATCGACGGCATGCTGGTAGAGCGTGGCATGCCGGTGGACTGGCGGTCAGATAGGTATCGAGGGGTACACCGAGCTGCAGCTCGCCACATCCTGGTCCGCAGGAAACAGGAGACCGTTTTCGAGGCACTCAGCTTGCTACTGTTCCTTGCGGCAAACGGACTTGCGGCCGCCTGGATCAACCAGCCTGGGTCGATAATTGGCCACTTTCTACTCGGCTGCCTCGGCACGTTTGTTGCATTTAGCGTGCCACTGGCCCTGCTGGTAGAAGTTAAAGTAGCGCGACATGTCGTTAATGTGATATTTTCCGCCTGGATATGCCTCTTTTTAGGGGCTGCCGGATTGATCATCTACGGAAAGGTGGCCCAAATATCGTCGATTTGCACAGTTACCCAGAACGTGTTAGATTCGGGCTGGGTTGGCTATGCGGGACTGCATGGCGTAATTGCCGTCGGGTTCATGATGGCAGTGATTTATGTCGCCGTTCCAGCCGGAAAGCTGATCCTTCGATTTCGACCACATAAACAACCTATCTCTAACGCAATCCTCATACTATTTGACATCATCGAAGTGGCGCGGACTGAGCGTAGCTTCCTAAGTCAAAGAAACAAGGGTTGGCTGGCACAAGAGCTGCTCCACTTGGCAGATCTTCTTAGGAATGGCCTGTGGCGGGCCGAAGGTCCAGTCGACCTGTACGCCCGATCGACGTTGCGGCAACGGTGCGGCCAGGCCGCAGATGCCGTTGAGATGTTGGTCGTATGGCTGTATTTGCCCGCCAAGACGACGCAGGCAGACCTACTCGATGTACTCTGCGCGTTGCTTGTTGCCTTGGTCTCGGGAAGGCTCGACGAGCTGCCGGTGGAGCCGGCAAGGGCACACGCCGTCCGACGAAGCAAGCTGAAGCTGGTGATTGTGTCCCTACGCACGATTGTCGTCGGGGCGATCCCACTGGTCGCCGTATACCTCCTGCAACGTTTCGGGGTCGCACTACCGGGCGGGCTCAGCGATGGCGTGTACATCGCGTCTGCACTGTGGCTGATAGTTGCAGTTATTGCCGCTTTTGGAGATATCAGGCCTGAGCAGTCAGATCTATACAAGACATTGCTTTCGGGGCTATTGCAGAGCCGCAGTAAGTGAAGCGGCTTGCTTCCATCGCTGCTCGGACGCCAAAACCGGGCATGGTCATGCGACGCCCACGCTCTAGCGATCCGACATTCAGCGACTTCTGCTCCGCGTGGGTACCTCCCTCGGCGGCGTTACGATATTTCTGTCCACAACGGATAGCCCCTGACCAGCGCTAAACGAGCTGCCGCGCCAGGGTGCGCAGTCGGCGGTCCTGACGGGCTGAGCCGATGCCTGCGGCGAGCTGCCCAGCAACAGCCGCGTGCTGGCGAGCGGCGTCCTGCTCCCCCATCGCCAGGAGCGCAGTTGCGAGGTCGACTCGCAGAGCTGCCTCAGCACGGGCGAAGGAGGGATCGAGCCGTTCGAGTGCACCCGAGAGCATCGAGACCGCCTCGGCGTCGCCGAAGCGAGCGAGGGCGTGCCCGCGCCAACGCGCGAGGTGCGTCGGGTCGAGAGCCACGTACGGACCGCCGTCACCGGTCGTATCGGCTGGAAGCAATGCCGCCGCCTCATCGAACGCGCGCAAGCTCGCACTTCGTTGCTTGGCAACGGCCAGCGCCTCACCATGTGCGGCTGCAATCCAAGCTCGCAACAACCTGGAAGCTGACCGGTCAGCACGAGAGCGCGCATCGGCAAGGATCTCGACAGCCTCACTCGACTTGCCGATTTCGAGGAGGACGAACGCCTGCTCTGCCGCTGAATGCGCCTCGAACGGAACGGCACCGGATTCGACTGCTGCTGCCTTCGCGTGCTCGTAGTGCTGCCATGACTTGGTAGCACTGCCGATGTCCAACGCTTGCCACCCGGCCAAGGTGTGCAGTTCGGACAGCAGTCCAGCGAGCTTGCTCCGGACACCGGGCAACAGGCTGTGCGCCAGCAGGCGCGCCACCTGCTCGGCCTTCGACTTCACCTCATCGTGCGCGACGATCGCACCCAACTGACGATCAAGGCGGCGAACGGCATCGAGCTGCTCATTCAGCAGTGCGATTACGTCCGCGTCGACCCGCTCGGATGCACCGAGCATCCGGCGAAGCTCCTCGGCGGACTCGTCAGCGACTCCGATCCCGTGAGGGGCAGAGAGCAGCTCGCCAATCGACGTGCTGAAGATTCGTTCGAGCAGTCGTGCAGTCGCAGGGCGCACCGAACCGAGCGGGCTGCCGTCCGGCCGTCGCCCGGCAGTGAGCCGTTGCAGATGGCGGACGCTGAGTGTGCCGGGCTCGTGGTGCTCGCGCGCGAAGGTCTCGGCGAACTCAACGAACTCCTCGAACGTCTGCCGCCGTTCCCTGATCCGCTGCTCAAGCACCGTGCGCGGGGACTGAGTCGCCCCGTTCCCAAGTCCCATCTCCACCGTCCCGAAATGTCGTGCTCGCGTCGTGCTCACGTCGTGTACCGAGCCGAGAGCCAACGCGAAGCTGATATCAGTCTCGCACGGCCACCCCAACGTGGTCAGCAGGCTGTCCGGTGGGTTCCTCCTGTTGTTCCGCCTCCCGCCGGACCACTGCCGCTGCTGGGTCAGTTCCCCGACGCTGGCCCAGCAGCGGCCCGACTACCGGAGGGCACTGGTGGCTGAAGACAATGCCGCGACGGCCGTCAGGATCCGGGCATCGTGGGTGACGAGCCTCAGCGAGGATGCCGACCACGCTGTCACCGACGAAGCGATGGTCAGGGGCATGAGGACCGGCGAGTACGTCGGACTCTGCGGCACACAGTTCATGCCTGCCGCGATGGTCGAGCCGTCCCGACCGCCGTGCGGTGGTTGTATCGCGCTCCTTCACCCACAAGCAGATTCCGGGCAGCGCTTGGCACATCGGCACCGCAAGGCAAGTTGGTTGAGCCGCCTACTTCGGCGGTCTGCGTCGTGATCGACCTCAGCGTCATCGCCGCTCAGCTTCCGGAACTGCGTCCGTTGATCGAACAACAGGACCCGGCTTGGGCGTTCTACGGGTCGACCGATCTCGCCATGCCCATCACGGTCACGTGCGCGCGCTTCTACTTCGCCAACGGAGCTTGGTACGCCGACGCGCTCCATGTTGGGCTACGTGAAGTCGGTGCGTGCCGCACTCGGTGGCGCGGTCCCGGCTCCCTGGTGGAGCCCATGTGGACCTTCACGGGCGAACTCGCCGAGGCGGTCAACCGCGTGATGGAGCAGCCCAACTCCGAGGACCCCTGAACCGCCAAGCCGCGCGCTCCACAGGAAGGCCGAAGCGTGGAGTCGGGGTGTTCCGTCCATTCATTCACGCGATCGACGTGCGCACGCCCTCGATCGAGTTCCGGGGGCTGACGTTGTGGTTCGGCTGGTGCGGCGCGGCGGTCATCGAGGTGACCGGGCCGGTCCCACGAGGAAGGCAACCCTGTCCGATGTGTTGGAACTGATCATGGAGTCCGCGCAGTGCCAAACCACACAAGCCTGACTCGCCGATTGGCCGCGATGCGGCGCTTCTACACAGGAGAGCCGCAGAGCGCGGTCATGCGTCCCATCATTCAGGCACGCGAAACGATGGATACCGACGACCGCCGTTGGCTCCTGGATGTCCTCCACGGCCACGAGAGCACACCACGGCCACGTGTTCGGGACATGCTGCTGCCGGATGCCTGTGATGCCTCCCAGCGGCGTCTGGAGGCCGAGGTTCTCGCCGCTGTGGCTGACCTCAGCGCGGTGTCGGTGTTCCGGATGGTGCGCCCGGAACCAGACGCGTTGTGGCTTCACGTGAACACGGACGTACTGCCCGCTCTGCTCGCCCGTGTGCTGCCACGTGTCACCGCTGACGGAGTGGCGGGTATCGCTGGTGTGCGGATGCGGCAGCACCGCAGGCACATCGAGTTGCACGAGCCTCTCGGGTCCGCCCGTGTCCTGCTGGCGGGCGTCAGCCAAGGGCAGCAGACCGCCGCACTGTCCTACCCCAGGAGCCTTCCAGGAGAACCCTTGTGGGATAGGAAGGGCACAACCTCGGCTGAGGCCGCCGTGTGTACGCCAACGCACGCGTGGCCGGTGGCGCTGGCCAGTGGTGTGCTGCGGCGGGTCTGGCTGTTCACCGAACTGCCCCGAGTCGTGTGGACGGCTGGCACGTGTTCCGTGGAGTGGTTGGGCGGCTGGCCCATCCCTCAGATGGTGAAGGCGCTGCGGCATCCGGTGTTCGGGCTGGCGGGTGTGACCGTGGCCGAGTGCTACTCGGCTGACCGCAGGGTCATCGTCTTCGTACCGGCAATCGTCCCATTCGGCGGCACAAGTCAGGTGCGCGGTAGCCAGGACCACCGAGCGGCAGTGCGCTCGTAGCTGTCGGTGGGACCAACCAGCGCCGAGGGGTCACCAGAGCTTGTCGATCTCTCCCGGATACAGCTCGATGCGTACGTCGTGGAACGACGTCTCTGCCTGCTTGCTTCCGGTCGAGAAGAAGGCCCCCATGGTGACCTTGTCGAAGCCTGGCTGGTCGCTGGGGAACGGATTGCGCGGAGTCCCTCCGACAAGCACCGTTCCAGGCAGCAAGTGCCAGCCTGCGCTCTCATAGAACGCCTGAAGCGGACGGTCACAGGTGAACAGACCCAGGTCCAAGCTCCGAGTCGACATCAACTCACGCGCGGCCGACACCAGGTACCGGCCATGCCCGCGACCACGTGCCTCCTGACGCGTCACCACGGTGCTCAGCCCGCCCACGGCATAGCTCCGGCCAACGTGGACGATCTCCTTGCAGAGGACATCCAGGGCTGCCAGTACAGTTCCGTCGTTCACCAGGAGCACCGACTGTGGCCGCAGCGCAGGATCATGGGTCAGCCCGTCCTCAGAGCCATCCGAGGCGTTGTCCGGTGGCCATGCCTGACGCTGAAGCTCCAACACTTGGGTCCGCAACTCCAACGGAGTGGCTTCTTCGGGAAACACCATGACCTGCATGTAGCGATTCTGTCCACCCACCGCAAAGGCGCAAGTGGTTTTGAACCCCACTCGGCAGACGATCCTGACCACATCAGGTGAGGCGGGACGGACTCTGTGACGGCTGACCAGGAGGTGACTCGGTCAAGGGAGTTCGGCGACATAGGTGACGGGTGGGACGGGGCCACCGTGGTCCCGTCCCACCCGTCACAGTCACGGTTTACGCAGGTGGCAGGGCGTATCGGCCCGTCACGGCGGCGGTGACGGGCGACAGACGCTGTGACGCCTGCCGTGACAGGCAAGGCAGTCAGGTCCGGCCATCACCGTCTGTCTGTCCGCCCTCGACCTGTGCCACGGCCGCGCGGATGTCGGCCGTGAAGTAGCCGCGCACCTGACGCAGGCTGCCGTCCGTGGTCGGTATCCGCTCCCGCTTGGACCGGCAGCCGAGGTCAGCCATCTGCTTGCCGAACACGGTCGGCTCGATGCCGAGCGCCTCGACCAGCTCAGCCGTGGGCACGAACGCGCGGCCGTCGTGCTCGGCGAGGTCATCGCCAAGGTAGTCCACAACGGACGCGAGCGGCTCGGGCAGCTCCACCAGCTCGGCATCAGCGACGGCGGTCGTGCTGCCGCCGATGGCCTTGGCCACAGCAGCGCGGTCAAGCATGGGCACCGAGTCGGCCCCGATCGCGTGGCCGGTCAACGTACCCGCTTCCTCCCGCAGCACCCGGCCTCGTTCGCAGATGACCTTCCAGTCGGTGTTGGGCATGTAGTAGGTACGTACCGTCATCGCGAGCACATCGGCCCCGGCCTCGGTGTCTCCGTCCGGTCGGAGGATGCCAACTCCCTTGTGTGAGGCGAACAGCTTGGAGGAGTCGTAGCCTCGGGTGTTCATCTGCTCGCCGAGGATGATGTTGGAGTCTCGCCAGTCCATCACCCGCAGCGCGAACCGTGACCCCAGTACCGCGCGCAGCGCGGTCGGCAGGCTGGTCGCGTCTGGGCGTTGGGTGGCCAGGATGACCACGATTCCGGCGGCTGGTCCCTTCTTCGCCAGCCACGTGAGCAGCTCACCGAGGTACTTGCCCAGCGGCACCTTCTGCCCCTCGACGTCGATCGGGATGCGGGACTCCAACGGGATGTGAGCCTCGTCCACGATCACGGCCGTGATCGGCATGTTCAACGCCGTATCGCGGGAGATGGCAGGAGTGATCTTGGACTCGGGGCAGGTCTCGTCATCGAGTTCCCGCATCCGCCCGTACCGGCCTTGGGTCTCCGACACCAGTTCCTCAAGCCACGTCTTGAACGCGAACAGGTGCGCATCGTCGTCACCGGAGAAGAACCGGTGTGCGCACGGCTGGCAGGCGTCCCAGTCCTTGCCTCCCTTGAAGTCCGCCACGTACAACCGGGTGTAGGGGTCCAAGATCAAGCCCGCGGCTGCCAAGCGTTCGGCGAAGGTCTTGCCCTGCCGCGGAATGGCCCCAATCAGCAGCGAGGTCCACACCAGAGGCAGAGACACCTTGCGAGCACGGGCGTCGTGTCCAAACGGGACCGGACGCCACGCGTCCCAGTACCGCACACCCAGCAGCGGTGTCCGCAATGGCGGACCCGCGTACGGGTCCTCATCAGCCACCCACAGGGCCACACGGCCCGCGTGACCGCCATTGCCCCGGACCCGCTCGGCGATGAGCTGCACCTCGTCCACCGCCAGCGCCGAGGCGAGCGCCTCCCTGTTCTTCACCACGTCATTGGCCTTGCGGGTCGCGGGCAGATCAACCGTGATCGCCCACCCCTCTCCCTGGCGGTGTGCTCGTTCCACCAACCGCAGCGTCTCGTCCTTGCCGATCAGCTTGGCGTCCCGGAACGCGTCCACCAGCACCTGTGGGTCCATCGTCCAGGTCAGCGAGCGCGGACCGGACAGCACCGGCTTGCGTCCGGGGCTGCCGTCCTTGCGACGGCCCAGAACCGCCAGCGCCACCGCAGCGGCACCACCGACGCTCCACCACACCACCTGCCCGCACAGTACGTACGCCACCCACACCAGCACGGCCGTCGTGACGGTGCCTGCTGCGGTGACCTTCCACCGGAACAGGGTCAGTGCGCGGATCTCGGTGAACTTGTCGGCGAGCTTCTCGGACTGCTCGGCCGCGTCGCGGTAGTCGTGAACGGTGACCCACTTGCGCCACCATCGGATGGCGACCAGCAGGCCGCGCGCCACAGCTCCGACGAACCGGAACGGTGAACGCAGCACCCGAACCGCGAAGTCCTTCAGGACCTGCGTGAACGCCTGCCGGTTCTTCAGCGCCACCGGTACCCGTGGTGAACACTGCCACCACGACCCGACCGCCTCACGGACGGCCCGCTTACTCGAATGAGGGGCGTCGTCAACCAGCTCGCCGTCGAACACCGGCGGAGCCTTCTCGATCTCCGAACGTGAGGAAGTCATTGCCGCACCTCACTTTCCCGCGTGCCATCGTTCGCAGCAGAGGCAGCAGTACGCTCCACTTCGGACCGCAGTGTTGCCGCCAACCGGGGCGACAGGCCCCGCGCGCAGTCAGTCACCGACCGGACCCACGCAGGTGTGACCTTCGTGCCGGGCGACCACGCGGCGCGCGCCTCGGCGAGGTAGTCACCGAACAGCTTCCGACGTCCCTTGTTCCTGGCCTGCTGCTGGCGTGGCCGGTGAACGCTCGGAGGAGGATTCACCGCCGAGGCGGTGGTGAACGCTGCGGTGACCGCCTCGGTCAGCTTGTCCCGCAGATCCGTGACCGCCTCGGCGGCCACAAACACCACCAGCGGCGGCACCGAGTGCAGCACGACCCCCGACAACGAACCGGCCGCGTACGAGGCCCAGGTGTTCATCACGTACGTGGCGCCGAGGGTGAGCCACTTCGCCCACCGCACCCACGGGCCGGTCTGCACCTGGTAGCGGGAGGTAATCTGCTCGGCCCGCAGGATCGCCAGCAGCACCAGCGACACAGTGGGGTCCAGCAGCCACGCTGCCAGCCACGGCAGCGACCCCACCGTGGTGCCCGCTGCGGCGAAGGCTTGCACGTTGGTCATCGTGAAGCCGAGTCCCAGCGTGATGCCCGCCCAGCACAACCGATCCACCTGTGTGCGTACCTGCTCGACCCGCAAGGCGACCACGTCCGGGTGTGTCTGGTACGCCCGCCGCTTCGCTGCCTCGGCGGCATCCTCGGCGAGCTGCTCGACACGGCTGGGCCGAAGCCAGCGGGTAATGGGGCCGGGTGGCCGCCCGCAGGCGGCCACCGCTCCCCTCACCTTCCGTTGGGAATCAACAGGATTGGTCATCACCGGTCACCCCTGTGCCGAGTCGAGCTGTCCAGCGTGTTCACGGTCAGGGCCTTGGTGAGCACGTAGGCGGCGAACAGGTCTGGCAGCGCGAGCACCACCAGGAGCAGCGTCGTGTTGTCCGGGTGAGTGATCACGATCCACTGCACGCCGAGGATCACCGCTCCGCCGAGCAGCACCCGACCGGCCAGCGACACCAACCGCGCCCCGGTGCGTGCTGCCTCGGCTGCGGCCTTCGCTCGGCGGCGTCCGGCGCGCCACACCACGAACAATCCGAGCAGCACGCCCATCCCGGCGAGGAGAGGAAGCATCGGCACGTCCACGCTCATGACGACCGCCCTCCCCCGCGCCGAGCGCACCACGCGGCGTAAGCGGCTCGCCTGTCCTCTTCGGACAGCGCACCCCAGACTCCAACCGTCTCGTCACCGGCAGTGCGGAACTCCAGTTCCAAGCACTGACGACGCACCGGGCAGCCCTCGCAGATCCGGGCTGCGGCCTCCCGGTCGGTGAGGTCGTCACCGGTCCACTCGGGCTCCTCATCGGTGGCGACCAGCCACATGCAGGCCCCGTCAGCGGTCACGATCTCCAACAGCACGTTGTCGGGTGCCTCGGCGAACCGGTCGAGATCGGCCGCGATCACCTCGAAGTAGTCATCGGGGTTCACCACGACGCACCCCCGGTCAGCCGAGCAACCTCACGAGCAGTGCGACGCTCGGTCGCAATCCGTGCCACGTCAACGCATCCACCCGACTCGGCGGCTTCGGTGATCAGCTGGTCGAGCGCGATCGCAGGCACGACGTAGCGGGTACGAACGCGGACGGCAGGGAACGCGTCTTCCCTGATCGCCCGGTAGAGCGTGGCGGGATCAACGCGCAGGATTCGCGCTGCTTCCCGCACCGTGTAGAACGCCGGTCGACCGGCGCCAGGCATGGCTGTACTCATTAAATATTTCCCCAACCGGAGAGAAAGAATAATATCAGCTCGATAGAGCCAATTACGGCTCTAGAGCAGGCAGAATGCGGCCAATCGCGCGGGCACAAGCTCGGCGTCGCCCCGTGAAATGCACAGTCCGGCTAATCTCGGCGCTGAGGCGGAGCGCGGAGGAATACGTGTCGGAGGACTGGGCGGCGGTCGCGAAGGCCATCAACGAGCGCGTTCAAGAGCTCGGGCTGCTGCAACGTGCGGTCGCGGAACGCGCGGACGTCTCGCAGGCGATCGTCCGCGAGTTGCAGTACAACACCGTTGAGCGGCGCCGCAGCGCGCGAACGCTCGAAGCGCTCTCCGTCGCCCTGGAGTGGCACCCCCAGCACCTCACCGCGGTGCTCCGCGGCCGTCGACCGCCAGCACCTGGTGAGGAAGCCGAGGAGGAGCTGTCGGCTCGTCTGGCCGCGATCGAGGACCGGCTGACCGAGATCACGCAGCGGCTCGATGAGATCAGCAGCCACCTGGCTGCGGCTACCGGCGATGGCGACCGACGCCGCCAGTAGCGGCGATGCCGCTCGTGGTGTCCGGCCCTTCGGTCCGGTCACCCGGGAGGCGCTGTTCCTGTTCATGCTTACAGAGAACGGCAGTTCAGCGCCGTTCTACAGTTGGCACCGGTTAACCAGACCCCCATTAACCCCAATTAACTTCGCAGGTCAGGGCGGTTATTCGGTCGGGGGCGATGATGGTGAAGACCAAGCTTCGCGAGGTACGAGACCAGCTCGGCTACTCCGCCGCCGAGGTGATCAGGATGCTTCTACGGCGGGCTTCCATGCTCGGCATTGGCGTGATGTCTGCGACGAGCCTGAAGACGAAGCTCTCCGTCTGGGAGAACGGCCACGAGTCGGTCAGTGAGCCGTATCAGCGGCTGTTCAGGGACATCTACGGCCGGATCAACGAAGAGCTGGGGTTTCCACCTGAGCAGCAGGACTCCGAGGCGTTCGAACTGCGCTCACGGCTCGCGGTAGCCCGGACCGTGGATGCTGGCACGGTCGAGCTGTTCCGGCGACAGGTCAACGACGCACGGCACGCTGACCAACGGTTCGGCGGCATCACGCTGCTCGACCAACTTCGCAGCAGCGCCAAGCAAGTCGAGGACGTGCTGACCTACGGCGCTGGTCGTGGCTGGCGGCAACAGCTTGCTGCGGTACTCACGGAAGCGTCCACCCTCGCAGGCTGGCTAGCGCTCGACCGGAACGCGGTTGGGCAGGCTTGGACGCACTACGAACGCGCGAAGGCCGCAGCACGCGAGGCAGACTCCACAGCACTGCTCGCGCACGCGACCGCCGAGCAGGCTTTCGTCCTGGTCGACATCGGCGATACCTCGCAAGCTGTCGAGCAGTTCGCCGAGGCGCGCAGACTTGCCGAGCGCACTACCCCGCCGCTTCTCCGGGCATGGTTGGCCGCAGCACACGGCGAAGGCCTCGCCGCTGCCAACCAACGCGACGAGGCGCTACGAGCCTTCGACGCCGCTGACGCGCTGCTGCCGTCCAACCCTGTAGACCCAGAGTTGCCATTCGTGTTCCTCGCTGGTGTGCACCTCGACCGGTGGCGCGGTCACGCTGCTGCCCAACTCGGTGAACCGGAGGCCGTTGCTCGACTGGCCGCCGCTCTACCCCGGCTGCCACCCACCTTTGTTCGCGCGAAGACCAGGATGCTGGTCGACCTCGCGTTCGCCTACGCCGCTGCTGGCGACCGAGACGCCGCGCTGGAGCACTCTCGACAGGCGCGGCGGCTCGGCTCGCAGATCAAGTCCGACCGGCAACTACGCCGTCTCGGTAGCCTCATCCTGCCCGGCAGCGCCTCCGGCGTTGCGTGAGGCGAGGTAGTACAGCAGCGCCACGAGCGTGCCCGCGCCGAGTAGCTCCTTGCGCTGCGCCAACTCCTGAACCCGACTCAGCGGCACCCACTCCACACGGCCCTGCTCCTCGGTGTCGGTCGGCTCCCCGATGTGCTCGGCATTGCGCCACAGGTAGATGTCCATCGGCGCCGTCGTCTGCCCCGGCAACGGCTCGAAGCTGATCAGGTGCTCAGGCTCGCCGACCGGCTGCCACCCGCTCTCCTCAGCCGCCTCACGCGCCGCCGTGGCCGCCGCTTCCTCTCCCTCATCCACCAGCCCGCCGAGCAGCTCGTAACCCCACTGGTCGGTGGCGAACCGGTACCGCCAGAGCATCAGCGCCCGGTCCTGGTCATCCACGATCAGGGCTATGGCGATCCTGCCCAGGTGAACGACGTGGTACTCCCATCGCTCACCGTTCGGCGCCTCAACATCCGCTAGCCCTAGCTTCACCCACCGGTTGTCGTAGATCAGCCGCTCACCGTAGGTCTTCCACGCTCCGCGCTCCTCCGTCACGTTGACAGACTACGGAAACTCAAGGGTGCCAAGGCGATCACCGTCAAGTTTTTGAACCGAAACAGCAAGGTTTCCTGCCTAGCAGTCGCCCAACCAGGAGCTTCCCCTTCGCTAGAGCAGAAACCGCACACTTTTCGCCTGCATAGCCACCCGCAAACACACACGATTGACAGTCACCAAAGAGACCTAAACAACCTCTTGATCAATTTTCAGCAGGTCTTCAGGTTGAAAACAAAGAGCACTCGCGATACTTTTCACAATATTTAGCACATATTCATTATGCCAGCCCCTTGCATGGTTGACGTGAACCACATCAAACCTATACTTCCCCGAAACAGTCTCAGATTTCAGGCTACGCTCAACTATCACATGATCAATTCTATTTACAACAGCATCATCCACTCCCCCTGCGACCGCATACAAAGCAGAAGATACGAAAATTGCAGGAAAAATTAGAGTGACACGCCGAAGAGGTGGTCGATCGCCCCCTTTATCCCACTCAGACAATCTTTCATTCCAGTGATTGACAGCTTTTGCCAGCGGGTAGGTGATGTCATTAAATATGTCGTTACTGTTTGCCTCCCATCCTCCAGACTTTTTATTCAGCTTCAGCAGCTGAACGCCACGACGATGCGGCGCGAACCTCCAGTCATGGTACCTCGCAAAGAAATCTTTATCCCTAGCAAGGGCGTAGAAATCATCGGCCCCTAGGGCAATCTTCGCCGACAACGTCATGTGGATTCCAGTAAGGCCAAACCGATCTGGGCGCCCTTCCCACGGCCTCTCTAGGACAACCCACGGCCACTGGTAGTTCTTACACTCTCCCAGGATAATCCACTCAAGGTCGACGGAACGGTCGTCCACGAAGGCGTGGACATATCCTTGCTTAAAGATATCCACTTCCCTACTAATTCCGCTGTCCTGATCCTTGAAGGCCCAACCAGTTACAGTACCAGCCCCTAGAAGGTCAGCAATCTTCTGCTCAAACATAAATCCAGTGGTACTAACAGCCCGAATGATCTGTTCGTGAGTTGGTTCCGGCGCGCCGTCCGTCATCGGCATATTGTCTCATACACTCAATTCCCTTGACGACGCTGATCCCTCTTCGGCATCCGGGAACCAAGAATCTCAGCGGCCTTGCGGTCGGAGGCGGCCACCCACGCGGCGTAGACGCGCAGGGTGGTAGCGCCTCCGCCGCCGTGGCCGAGGCGACCGGCGACGGTGCGGAGGTCGATTCCGGCGGTCAGGAGCTCGGTGGCGGAGTAGTGACGCAGGGCGTGAATGTGGGTGTCGATGCCGAGGCGCTCGGCCATGTCCTTGTAGCGGCTGGACACGGCGTGCGGGGAGTAGGGCTGCGTTGGGTCGACGTTGCGGACGCCAGAGAACACGTACATGTCCTCGGTGAACTCGGCGCCGTTCTGAGTGAGCCGCTGAGCGCAGCGCTCCTTGTGCTCACGGAGCAGTACAACGGTCTCGGTGTCGAGGGCGATGCGGCGCATCTGGTGGGTCTTGGTGTCCTTCACGCGGCCGACGCCGTTACGGAGGACGTAGCTGCTGCGAACCTCGATAATGCCTTCGTCAAGGTCGATCCGAGACCAGGTGAGCGCGCAGACCTCGCCGCGCCGGATACCCGTCGTCATGACGAGCCAGACAAGCGTTCCCCAGTCGTGGTCGGCCTCGTAGGCAGCGTCGAACAGGCGGGCAGCTTCAGCGGGTGACGGCGGGGTGGGCTGTGGCTGCGGCTGCTTGGGGCGCTTGGCGATGCGGGCGGGGTTGGTGTCGATCCACTCCCAGCGCACGGCAGCGCTGAGTGCGCCGCTCATGATCGAGTGGAGCTGCCGGACGGTCGAGGCGGCCAGAGGCTTGCACGTGTGCGGCTTGCACTTCTCGTCCTTGCAGTCGTGCTCGCCCTCAGCACGGTGCTCAACGAACGGCTTGCCGTCACAGCGGGCTCGGCAGCGGCGAAGTTCGGCGTAGAGGGCTTCGAGCATCCGCGTGGAGACCTTGCGTACGGGCTCGGCGCCGAGCACGGGCCGGATGTTGCGCTTGATGTAGCCCCGGTACATCTCGCGCGTGCCCTCGTCCAGCTCAGCAGTGCGCAGCCACTCGTCCAGCACGTAACCGAACGAGACCGAGGAAGTAGCAGAGCGCTGCTGGTCAACCTGGCTCAGCAGCCGCGTCATGACCTTGTCGGCAGCGCGCTGCGCAGCCTTGTCGGCGCCCTTGACCGTCTCGGTCAGGTACACGTCCTTGCCGGTCACGGGGTCGACGCCGGAGAACACCCGGACCTGGAGCGAGTTGCCCCGCTGACGGACGCTGCCACGCCTGCGACGCTGGTCTGCTGACTCGGCCATACGGCCCAGCGTAAGCACCAG
Source organism: Kutzneria viridogrisea DSM 43870 (assembly GCF_000525635.1). Lineage (NCBI taxonomy): Bacteria > Bacillati > Actinomycetota > Actinomycetes > Pseudonocardiales > Pseudonocardiaceae > Kutzneria > Kutzneria viridogrisea. Next base: position 1,887,527 of record NZ_CP007155.1, on the reverse strand, counting down.
TTCAAGGACAGAAACATGGACAAAGATCCGCTCTGCGGATCTTGAACGGCCCGTCTACGCTGGTAGATGTGGTAGGGCGGGTCGGGCTCGAACCGACGACCTGACAGATTATGAGTCTGCTGCTCTGACCAGCTGAGCTACCGCCCCGTGGCGACGGCGTGCCGTCGCGTGGTGGGCAGACTACCGGCGGCGCCGAGGCGGCCGGGAGGCGGACCCCTACCCCCGCCGTCTTGCCGATCGGTGAAATCTTGACGGTTGACCGGTTTCCCCCGTACTTCAAAGATCAAACCGACTCGTCAGCGATACTTGACACGAGTGAGGACCACGGTCAGCTGACACACCCCCACCGGCTGACCTCTCCCAGCGGGCGTGGCGCCGCCAGGTGCCACGCCCGCTCCAGCTGTGAGGACCCGGAGGCCAGGTGCAGTCGGAGAGACCGCCGAGCGGGCTGATCGGCTCCGTGCAGCGAGCACTGCGGGTCCTGGAAGTGGTGGCGGAGGCGGGCGACGGGGTCACGGCGAAGGCGGTGGCCCGCCGCACGGGGTTCAAGCTGTCGACGACGTACCACCTGCTGAACACGCTGGTGCACGAGGGCTACCTGGTGCGACTGGGCAACGCGCGCGGGTTCGGGTTGGGCTACCAGTTGCCGAGGCTGAGCAACCGGCTGATCTCGGAGTTGTCGATCACGCCGGGGATCTCGCAGACGCTGCGCGAGCTGCACGCACGTGCGCGGGCGGCGATGTACTACGCGGTGATCCGCGACGACGAGCTGGTGGTCGCGGAGGTGGCGGACTCCGAGCAGCACCGCCGGGCGCAGCCCCTGGACCTGGGGTTCCACGAGTCGGCGCACGCGACCTCGTTCGGCAAGGTGCTGCTGGCGGCGATGTCCCCGGCGGCGCGTCGGCGGTACCTGTCGGGCGCGGGCCTGCCGAGGCTGACCGAGCGCACGATCACACGGCTGCCGGACCTGGACGACGAGCTGGCCGACATCAGGCAGACCGGCATCGCCAAGGAGGTGGAGGAGTTCCAGCCGGGGCTGGCCTGCCTCTCGGTGCCGGTGCGCAACGCGGGCGGCCGGGTGGTGGGCGCGCTGGCCCTGTCCACGCCGACGAGCGACTTCGACGCGCGGCGCCGACTGCTGGAGTCGATCATCAAACGCGGCGGCGAGGAGTTGTCCCGCATTCTGCCGTGAGCGGCGTGGCGTTCACCCGCGGGCAAGGCACCCCGGCTAGACAACATGAATGAAATTCATCATGGCGTTGGCGCTGGCCGCGGCGACCGTGTCACCGACCACCGCCCCGACGACCGTCTCGGTGCTGGCCTGGAACGTCAACCTGGCCACGAAGATCACCACGGGCGCGGTGGACAACCAGGCCGACCGCAGGCAGCCCGTCGTGCGCGAGATCATCGCCGAGAACGACGCCGACGTGGTGGTGATCAGCGAGGCGTTCCACGAGACGCTGGTGCCCAAGCTGCTCGACGAGCTGGCGGCCAAGTACCCGTACCACAGCGACAACGTGGGCCGGACCTGCTCGGCTGGCGGCTACCGGGACGGCAGCGGCTGGGACGCCACGGACGGCAACTGCTCGAGCTCGCCGGTGGTCGTGCGCGGCGGGGTGCAGGTGCTGAGCAAGTACCCGATCGACCGGGCCTACCAGCTGGTGTACCGCAACAGCCACGCGAACACCTGGGACTACCTGTCCAACAAGGGCGCGGCGCTGGTGCGCATCACCAAGGACGGCCAGCACTTCTGGGTGGCGGGCACGCACCTGCAGGCCGACCAGACCAGCGGCAGTTGGCCGAAGACCGGCGCACCGGTCGCCGAGACCCAGCAGGTGCGCTACGCACAACTGGGCGAACTCCGGAGCTGGGTGGACCAGAAGGTCGGTGCGGACGGTCCGGTGCTGTTCGACGGCGACCTGAACATCGAGTACTTCGCGGGACAGGTCGGCAGGCAACCCGGGGACAGCGAGGTGGACCGGGCCACGGCCGCGGTGCACGGGGTGCTGCGCACGGCCCCGGCCGACAGTGCGTACCGGACCTTCGACTGCTCGGTGAACGCCTGGTGCCGCCACAACGCGAGCTACCAGCAGTACCCGGTGGACTACCGCGACGACCTGGACTACCTCGGTTACCTCGAAGGTGTGAACCGGCCGGTGCCGAGCCGTTTCGACCAGGTGCGGGTGGTGCTCAACCCACAGCAGGGCTGGCAGCCCGGTCAACTGGACACCCGGGCCCCCTCGGACCACTACCCGGTGCGCACCACGGCGACCATCGGCTAGGACGAACTCAGGCCCCGTCCACAGGGGATGGGGCCTGAGCTGGAAGAATGCTCCACCAGTTGGCGGCTGTCACTGGTGGTTGTTTGCCACCGAATCCATGGTGTCGATCTTCACTGATTCAGTGCGGACTGGTGGTAGCGATAGTTTGCCGGCGACTTTTCAGGGAAGAGCGAGGAACGCGGACGAGCGGCCGAGAGGTGAGACCTCCCCAGCTACTCACTCCCGGAGCGCGGAGCACAGTAGAAGGAGCTGTCGGGAATACCTCGGACGTAGACTCCCGAGTGGCAGAATCCCGGGGGAATGTTCGCCTTGTCGATCACTTCACCAGTCGCCGACTGCAGGGCCAGGACGAACGGAGGGTCCAACGGGTGGGTGAAATACTGGTTAGGAGGCACCAGGCCGCTGTAGCCGATGCTGGCGAGCAGGTAGGACTTCTTGGGGTCGAGCACAGTGCCCGCCGGGATCGTGGCCAGGTCAATGAGGAACGTTGAGCCGGCCGCGTACTGCACCTTGAGGTTGCCAATGTCCTGCTGGGCGTCGCTGATGTTCGTGATCCTGATGGACTGGTCGAGCAACCCGGCGGGCCCGTGGGTGCGGACCTGATCGATCACGACGGTGGCAGACGTGGGCGGTACGGCAGCGCGCGGCTGCATCGCATTCGCCACGGCGCCACCTGCGAGCAACGAGAGAATCGTGACAGCCGCCATCAACGTGGCAGCAAGGGAACGTTTCATGAGTCTTCTCCTAGTCGACATGGAGAACGCGATAGTGACACTCCAGACATGTGCACGATTCGTGACAAACCATAGTCCGCGAACCGGTTAGGCTTGATGTCGGCGGGACTTGCTGAACCTGACCCATTTTCTCCAGTCAAGAAAACGACCCGACCGCGTCTCCAACGCAGTCTCCAATGAGACGTCCAACCTGCCCTGGCAGTAAGGGCATGGTCTCAGAGTCGAGCGTGTCAGGTGTCCGTCACAAGGGGCTATTCACGCGGCCTCGCCTGGCGCAATATCAGGATGTTCCCACGGTTCCAAAACCGGCGACGAGCATCGTTGGCGCTCATCCTGTTGATCTGCCTGTCCGGCGAGGACACGGCGCTGGGCTTGTGCGAAGTACACGGCGTTCTGGCGGGCACACTGCCGCTGGTCGTCCATGCCCCACCGCGCGCGCCCCCTGCCCCGGCCGGAGCGGCGCCCGGCGGGGGCCGCCTTGATGGACAAGACGGGGCTGTCCGAGCGGACCAGCCCGGCCCCACGCCGAGGTGCCCATGACCCAGGACAGGTACGTGGGCCGGAAGATCGCCCGAACGGGTGCCGCCGCGCTCCTGGAGCAGTTCGGGCAGGGGATGGGGAGCCCTGGAACAGGTCAGGCCCCGTACACTCCGTACGGGGCCTGACCTGGGGTTACTGCTCCTCCAGTTGGACTCGAACCAACAACCCTGCGATTAACAGTCGCATGCTCTGCCAATTGAGCTATGGAGGAATGTTCTGTTGTTGCCGGCCGGTGGTGTTCCGCTCGACTGAGGAGAACTTTACCCCATGCCGCGAAGGGGGTTTCACGGACCCCCCTGAAGCGGGTAGGGGTAGGGCAGGATGGGTCCCGGCCGGACACCCGGCCAGCGATGCGGAGGGTGAGCATGAGGGGTTTTCTGCTCGGCGTGGCCGTGGGGTACGTACTGGGAACTCGTGCAGGTCGGGAGCGGTACGAGCAGTTGGCCCGGGCCTACCGCAGGGCGGTTGACCACCCGCTGGTGCAGGGCATGGCGGGCATCGTCCGCGCGAAGCTGGGGGCCCGCAACGGCGCGTGATCAAGATCGCACGCGGGCCACGACGAACACCCGGCGGAACGGGAACCACGTGGTGCCGTCGGGCCGCGGCGGGTACGCCTCACGCAGGCTGACGGCCAGCTCGGCGCGGAAGCGCTGCCAGGAGGGCTCGTCCAGGGCCGCGCGGATCGGCCGCAGCGCGGTGCCGCTGACCCACTCCAGCACCGGGTCAGGCCCGGACAACCGCTGCAGGTAGGTCGTCTCCCAGGCGTCCACCTCGCAGCCCGCGTCAAGCAGCAGGTCGGCGTACGCCTCGGGCTCGAGCACGGTGAGCACCTCGCGCAGCGGCACCTGCGCGAGCGCCGCACGCCACTGCGGCGCCGCGAGCAGCTCACGGATGCGCACGTGCGAGGGCGCGGCGAAGTTGCCGGGCACCTGCATGGCGATCCACGCGCCCGCGGGCAGTTCCTCGGCCCAGCGGCGCAGCAGCGCGGTGTGCCCGGTGACCCACTGCAACACGGCGTTGCACACCACGAGGTCGGTGTCCGGCTTGGGGTGCCAATCGGCCACATCGGCGACTTCGGCCGCAATGCCCCGCTCCCGCGCCGCCGCGACCATCTCCGCCGAGGAGTCCGAGGCCTCCAGCACGGCCCCGGGCCAGCGCTGGGCCAGCGTCTCGGTGAGGTTGCCCGGCCCGCAGCCGAGGTCGACCACCCGCCGGGGCGAGATGGCGCCCACCCGGGACATCAGCTCGTGGAACGGCCGCGACCGGTGGTCGGTGAAGGACAGGTACTTGGCGGGGTCCCACATGTCAGCCTCCATAAAAACCGTACGTACGTCTTTTATAGCGGACAGACCGCTGCCGCACCAGGGTCCTGCCCGGGATCAGCTCAGCGGCAGCTTGGCCGACACGCGGGCCGCCAGCTCGGCGACGGCCTGGGCGTCGGTACCGGGGTCGGCGCGGACCTGCAGCACCACCCCGTCCCGGCCGGGCACCCTGCGCTGCACGAACCACGCCGCACCACCGGGCAGCTCGTGCCGGTGCCGGGCGGTGATCGACCCGGTCACCTTGCGGTGCACGGCCTCGGGCAGCCGGCCCGGCCGCTCCAGCGGGTACCGGCGGGGCGACTGGTCGGTGAGCAGCACGGCCTGACCGGCCTGACCGGTCTGCTCGGCGACGACCACGGTGAGCACGCCGTTGCCCCAGGTGGCCTTGCTGATCAGGTGCCAGCCGACCCGGCCCAGCCCGGGCAGCCACAGCCCGGCCGTGGTGGCGACCAGCTCGCCGCCGACCGCGAGCACGTGCTCTTCGGCGTCGAGCTCACCGGTGAAGCCCTCGGGCAGCTCCGCGGCACCGGTCAACCGCCGCCACAGGCCCCTCACCCGACGGCCTGTTCGCGCAGCGCCTTGCGGTACTGCTCCAGGGCGACCAGGTCACCGAACAGGGCGTGGTACTCCTCCGCGTCGGAGATCGGGGACAGCCGCTGCAACCGGGACTTCAGCTCGGTCACCTGCGTGGCGACCAGCCCTTCCTGCAACACGGCGATGATGCTCTCCACGTACCGGAAGTCGACCTCGGACTTGACCTGCAACGGCTCCACCGACAGCTCGGTGAGCAGGCTGCGCACGCTCTGGTGGCTGATGTGCCCGCTGACCGTGTCGACCAGCGCGGGGCCGGACACCCCGCAGGAGGCACCGCCCGCGGCCACGATCGCCTCGTGCAGCGCGCGGTAGGCCGGGTGCGTGAACACGTCAGCGGGCAGCGAGTCGTAGTACGGCCCGGCCAGCGCGGGCACCTGTAGCGCGATCTTGAGCGCCTCGCGCTGGGTCACCAACGCGGGATCCTTGGGCGAGGGCCGCTGTGGCCCGCTGACCTCCACGGCCAGCGCGCCCTGGTTCGGGTCCACCGCGGCCCTGCGCGGCTTGCGCTCCGCGGGCTGCGCGCCGCGCGCCATCTCCCGCACCCTGGTCACCACCGAGGCCTCGTACGGCCCACCGACCAGACCGGCCAGCATGGTGGCGTACCGGTCACGGCGCGAGGTGTCCTTGAGCTGGGCGACGAAGGGCACCGTGCGCTCCAGCGCGGCGACCTGCCCGTCCACCGAGTCGAGGTCGTACTCCCTGAGCAGGCTGCGGATGGCGAACTCCACCAGGGACTGGCGGCGGGCCACCAGGTCCTTCACCGCGGCGTCCCCCTTGGCCTGCCGCAGCTCGCAGGGGTCCATGCCCTCCGGGGCGACCGCCACGTAGGTCTGGCCGACGAACTGCTGCTCGTCCTCGAACGCCTTGAGCGCCGCCTTCTGCCCCGCCGCGTCCCCGTCGAAGGTGAAGATCACCTCGCCGCGGTAGAACTTGTCGTCCATCAGCAGCCTGCGCAGCACGGCCATGTGGTCGCCGCCGAAGGCGGTGCCGCAGGAGGCCACGGCGGTGGGCACCCCGGACAGGTGCATGGCCATCACGTCGGTGTAGCCCTCGACCACGACCACCTGGTGGCGCTTGGCGATCTCCCGCTTGGCCAGGTCCAGCCCGAACAGCACCTGGGACTTCTTGAAGATCGGGGTCTCGGCGGTGTTGACGTACTTGGCCTCGATCGCGTCGTCCTCGAACAGCCTGCGCGCGCCGAAACCGACCACGTCCCCGCCCAGTTCCTTGAGCGGCCACAGCAGCCGCCGGTGGAACCGGTCGATCGGACCGCGCCTGCCCTCCTTGGACAGTCCCGCCTTGTAGAGCTCGGCGAGCTCGAAGCCGCGACCAAGCAGGTGCTTGGTCAGCAGGTCCCAGCCCGCCGGCGCGAAACCGCAGCCGAAGGTGGCCGCGGCGGACTCGTCGAAACCGCGCTGCGCCAGGAACTCCCGCGCGGGCATGGCCTCCGGGGTGCGCAGCTGCTCGGCGTAGAACTCGGCGGCGGCGCGGTGCGCGTCGAGCATCCGGCTGCGGGTGCCCCGGTCGCGCTGGACACTGGCCCCGCCGCCCTCGTAGGTCAGCTGGATGCCGACCCGCTCGGCCAGCCGCTCCACCGACTCGATGAAGCTGAGGTGGTCGATCTTCATCACGAAGGCGATGACGTCCCCGCCCTCGCCGCAGCCGAAGCAGTGGAAGGTGCCGTGTGAGGGCCGGACGTTGAAGGAGGGGGTCTTCTCGTCGTGGAACGGGCACAGCCCCTTGAGCGCACCACCACCGGCACCGCGCAGCGCGACGTAGTCGCCGACGACCTCGTCGATCCGGTTGCGGTCGCGGACCTCTGCGATGTCGCTGTCCCGGATGCGTCCTGCCACGCCACGAGTGTAGGCGCCCGGGTGTCGGCGCCCAGGCGATGGTGCAGGATCAGTGCCATGTCCCTGGCCGAGGAGGAGTTGGCCCAGCGCTTCACCGAGCACCGGGCCCACCTGGTGGGTGTGGCCTACCGACTGACCGGGCGGCTGGGCGAGGCCGAGGACGCGGTGCAGGAGGCGTGGCTGCGGCTGGCGGGCCGCGCCGAGTCCGAGCGGGCGGCGATCCTCGACCTGCGCGCGTGGCTGACCACCGTGGTGGGCCGGATCTGCCTGGACCAGCTCCGCTCGGCGAGGGCACGGCGGGAGCGCTACGTGGGTCCGTGGCTGCCCGAGCCACTGGTCACCCCGATCGAGGGCGGGGACCCGCTGGACGTGATCGTGCGCGAGGACGGGGTGCGCATGGCGGCCATGGTGGTGCTGCACGAGCTGACGCCCGAGCAGCGCGTGGCCTTCGTGCTGCACGACGCGTTCGGCGTGCCGTTCCCGGAGATCGCCGCCACGCTGGGCTGCTCGCCCGCGGCGGCACGCCAGCACGCCTCGCGCGCCCGCAAGGCCGTCGGCGACGCGGACGCGCCCAGCCGCGTGGACCTGGCCGAGCAGCAGGCCGTCCTGGAGCAGTTCATGCTCGCGCTGGCCGCGGGCGACACCGAGGCGGTGCTGCGGGTGCTGCACCCGGATGTCGTGGTGGTCGGCGACGGCGGAGGCCTGGCCCGCACCGCGCGCCGGGTCGTCAGCGGAGCGGAGAAGGTGGCCCGCTTCGCGCTCGGACTGCTGTCCAGCTACGGCGCCGAGGCGCTGTCCGCGTATCGGGTCGTGCTGGTCAACGGGGACCTGGGCATGCTCACAGCGGGGGTGGACGCGCGGCGCCGGCTCGACCGCCGCGTGTCCTGTTTCGCCCTGCGCGAGGGGAAGATCGTCGGGATCTACGACGTGGCCAACCCGGACAAGCTCAGCCGCGTTCCGTTCTGACCGGGACCCGGCAGGCCTCGCCGGAGGTGAAGCCCTGGTCCACGATGCCCAGCGCGCTGTTCATCCTGGCGCGCATGTTCTCCAGTGCGATCAGGTAGGTCAGCTCCAGCACACCCGCGTGCCCGAGTTCGGCGGCCAGCACCGCGACCTGCTCGTCGGTCACGGCCACCGGCGAGGCGGTCATCGCGTCGGCGTAGGCCAGCGCCCTGCGCTCCAGTTCGGTGTAGCGGGGTGAGGTGGCGTAGGCGTCGATCTCACGGAGCCGATCCACGTCCAGACCGCTCAACCGCTGGAGCATCGTGCCGAAGTCCACGCACCAGGAGCAGCCCAGGTGCGCCGCCACCCGGTACACGACCAGCTGGCGCAGGCTCTCCGGCAGCACCTTGGCACCGCGCTGCACGGCCAGTTCGTGCCGTGCGGCGGCCATCATCAGCCTGGGGTGGTTGGCCGCCACGGCGACCGGCTCCGGCACAGCCCCGTACCGCCCTCGGGCGATGCGGAACAGCACCTTGGTCAGCAGGGACGTGCGCGTTGCCGCCGGAATTCTCGTCATACCCCTGGGACGAGACAGCCCGTGCTGGTGTGACAGCTACTGCGGGTGCACCACCCTGGCCACGAAGTACGGCACCCCGGTCTCCCGGTGGCGGATCACGAGCAGGAACGGCCGGTCCACGTCCACGACCACCGGGTCGCTTGGCGCCGACATGGACATCATGCGCATGGTCACGGCGGTGGCCGCGGCGCCCTCCAGCCCCTTCTCGTCGATCTTGAGCACCGACTCGTGCAGCACGTCGTCCACGTACAACCGAGGGTCCGGGCACAGTCGTGTCAGACCGGCCTCGCCGCGCCGGAACATGCCCTGCACGCCCATCTCGACCAGGGGCCGCTTGAGGCTGGCCCGGGTGCTGGCGCTGAGTTTGGGCAGCGACAACTGGATCCGCACCGAGCTGGGCGCGGCCACCAGTGCGCTCAGCGCAGCGGCGTCCAACGCGGGTTCGGCCTCGATGAGCGGGGCGTCGGGCAGCAGCACAACCGCCTCGACCCCGCCCGCCGCGGGCAGGGTCACGACCTGCCAGCCCCGCTCGTGGGCGTAGCCGAGTCGTTGGGTCAACCGCATGGTCGGCGTGTAGTAGGTGCCGGTCGGCGCGCGGAACGGCCTGTCCTCGGTCTCCTGCTCGGCGAACTCGTGCTGCCACGCCGCCTTCAGGTACAGCGCGTTGACCAGTGCGGCCACCGTGTCGGGCAGGATGGCCTGCGGGGGGATCAGCTCCGGAATCAGGCCCCTGGTCGTCTCGGCCACATCGGTGTTGATCAGCTTGCGGGCGTCCTCGGGCGCGTCGGTGAACGGCGCACCCCGGACCGCCCCGCCCGGCCAGCGCGCCAGCTCCCCGGCGAACTCCCGGCGGATCGGCAGGTCCTCCACGGCCCACAGCGTGTTGGACGCCACCAGCACCGGCTGCTCACCGCGGTGCCATTCGTCCAGCTCCGAGGCGGCCGTCAGCAACGCCGCGTGCGCACCGAGATCGCCATCGGCCGCACCGAGCAGCGCGGTCACCAACTCGGTGCGTGTCGCTCCCTCGGCACCGGTCGCGGTCAGCCCCAACGCACTGGCCACCGAGTACGGCGACCAACACAGATCGTTGTCGGGGTCGGGATCGACAGCGCGGTGCAACGCGAGGGTGAACGCCAGGTCCACGGCACCTCCACGGCTCGGGGTGACCGCGAGTCTGCCACCAGCGGCGGGCTAGCGCCGTGGGTCGCGCAATTTGACACTCGTAGGTTGCACCGGATGGGGTTTGCTTGCCACGTTCGGGTGTGGGCCACGCGACTGTGGTCCCCCCGGCACCGGGGTACGCGGCTCGCGCACCCCCGCCGTGCCACCGCCCTCCGAACCGCCCCGGCGTCCGCCGCCCACCGGCACCCTGCGGCGCAGCAGGCGCCGCAGCCCTGTTCTGATCGCTCGCATCACACCCATGAGGCCACGGTCCCACCGACAGGTCACGGTGGGCTGGACGTTCACCGCAGGCAGAACCGGTCGTACCAGGCGACGGCCTGCGCGTCGGTCAGCGAGGCCACCTGGTCCACGACCACGCGCAGCCGCTCCGCGTCCCCGGAAGCGGCCAACCAGGCGGGCCGGAACGCCGGGTCCAGCGCCTCGGGCGCCCGCTCGACCAGAGCCGCGGACAGCTCGGTGAGCTGCTCGCGCTGCACGGTCTGTAACGCGAGCCGGTGCGGGTCGCTCATCACGTAGCGCAGGGCCACCGCCTTGAGCAGCGCCACCTCGGCCGCCACCAGCGCGGGCACCTCCAGGTCGGCGGCATAGCGGCAGAGCTGCCCGTCCCCGTGCACCAGCCGGGTCTCGGTGATCGCCGCCGCCGCGAACCGGCCGACCAGTTCGCTGGTCAGCACCTTGAGCGCGACCTGGGCCCCGAGCGAACCGTCGTACTCGGCCTCGGCCAGCGCGGCCACTGCGGGCAGCCGCAGCAGCTCCACGGCGGCGTCCTCCAGCGCGGCCACCGGTTCCTCGGAGAAGTGCTTGGCGGCCAGCTCCGCGACGGCGGCCCGCTCCAGCGGACTGGCCAGTTCGCTGAGCGAGATGCGACCGGACAGCACCCCGTCCTCCACGTCGTGCACCGAGTAGGCCACGTCGTCGGCCCAGTCCATGACCTGGGCCTCCAGGCAGCGCCGCCGGTCCGGGGCGTCCAGGCGGATCCAGTCGAAGACCTCGCGGTCGTCCTCGTACACCCCGAACTTCACCCTGCCGGGCAGCCTCGGCCAGGGGTACTTCGTGGCCGCGTCCAGGGTCGCCCTGGTCAGGTTCAGCCCGCTCGCCCTGCCGTCCCCGGCGAGCACCTTGGGCTCCAGCCTGGTCAGGATGCGCAGGGTCTGCGCGTTGCCCTCGAACCCACCGCACCCGGCCGCGACCTGGTTCAGCGCGCGTTCCCCGTTGTGCCCGAACGGCGGGTGGCCGATGTCGTGCGCCAGCCCCGCGGTGTCCACCACATCCGGGTCGCAGCCCAGCTCCGCGCCGATGCCCCGGCCGATCTGCGCGACCTCCAGCGAGTGGGTGAGCCGGGTGCGCGGCACATCGCCCTCGCCGGGACCGACCACCTGGGTCTTGCCCGCCAGCCTGCGCAGCGCCGCGGAGTGCAGCACCCTGGCCCGGTCGCGGGAGAAGGCGGTGCGCTGCTCGGCGAGCGATCCCGGCAGCGCCGCCCGCTTGGGGTCCTCCAGCAGCAGCCGCTCGGTGTCGTGTCCGCCGTAGGTCGCGCTCAACTGATGCTCGCCCCGAGTTCGTCGGCCGGTGACTTGGACAGCCGGTAGAACAGCAGCGCGCCGGTCTCCCGGACGATCTGCTGGAACTGGGTCTGCCTGGTCTGCACCATGGGGCCGGAGTGAGTGGGCGAGACGCCCGCGCTGATCCCGGTGTCGTGCGCCATCGTCTGCGAGCGCAGCGAGTGCCAGGGATCGCTCACCACCACAGCCGACTCCCAGCCGCGTTCGCGGTACACCGGGGCGACCGCGCGCAGGCTCGCCAGCGTGTCGCTGCCCTGCCCCACCGCGACGATCTTGTCGGCGGGCACACCGTTGGCGGTCAGCCACATCTGTCCGGCCTGCGCCTCGGTGTAGTTGTCCCCGGCCTGCCGACCGCCCACGGTCAGCAGGTTCTTGGCCACCCCGTCGTCGTAGAGGGTCTTGGCGTGCTCCAACCGGGCCCGGAAGGCGTCCGAAGGCCGCCCGTCGTACTGGGCAGTACCGAGCACGATGGCCACATCCACCTGGGTGCGGTCGTCGATCCGCGCCACCTGCCAGACCCGGAAGGCCGTGCCACCGATCACCAGGGCCACGACCAAGACCGCTCCCAGCACGCCACGCAACAGGAATCGACGCACTGTCACACCACTCACGAAGGCCATGGTTTCACAGCGCCCGATCTGGCTGGGGTGAACTCCGGGCGAGCACTCACAGCCACCCCCTGTCCTCGGCGATGCGCGCCGCCTCCGCCCTGGTCCGCGCGCCGGTCTTGCCGATGGCCGAGGACAGGTGGTTGCGCACCGTGCCCTCGGACAGGTGCAGGGCCTTGGCCACGTCGGAGACCGTGCCCCCGTCGCTGGCCGTCAGCAGCACCTCGCGCTCGCGGTCGGTCAGCGGGCTGGCGCCGCTGGCCAGCGACTCGGCGGCCAGCGCGGGATCCACCACCCGCAGCCCGGCGTGCACCCTGCGCACCGCCTCCACCAACTGCTCGGGCGGCGCGTCCTTGACCACGAACCCGGCCGCGCCCGCGGACATGGCCCTGGCCAGGTAACCGGGCCGCCCGAAGGTCGTGCACACCACCACCCGGCAGGCGGGCAGGGCCTTGCGCAGCTCCGCGGCGGCGGTCAGCCCGTCCTTGCCCGGCATCTGCACGTCCAGCAGCGCCACGTCCGGGCTGGTGCGCTGCGCGGCGGCGACCACCTCGTCCCCGGAACCGACCTCGGCCACCACCTCGATGTCGGCCTCGATGCTGAGCATGGCGGCCAGCGCGCCGCGCACCAGCGCCTGGTCGTCGGCCAACAGGACCCGGATCACGAAGCCACCGCCACTCTGAGCAGGAATCCGCCGCCGGCGACCGGGCCGACGGCGATCTGGCCGCCGATGCCCGCGATGCGCTCGGCGACCTGGGAGTTCACCTCGGGCACGGTAGCCGTGCCGTCATCGCACACCTCAAGCCAGGACTGGCCCAGCCGCACCTCGCACCGCGTCGCCCCGTGCTCGCGGCTCAGCAATGAGGTCACCCCGTCGCGCAGCACGTGTGCGAACGCCTCGCGGTAGGCGGGCGCCACCGCGTCCACGCTGGCGGGCAGGGTCACGGCGATGCCCGCGGCCTCCAGCGCGGCCCTGGCGCCGACCAACTCGGCGGCCAGCGAGGCGGTGCGATAGCCGGACACCGCGGCGCGCACCTCGGTCACGGCCTGCCTGGCCAGGTCCTCCACCGCACGGACCTGTTCGATGGCGGCGGCCCGATCGGTCCCGCCGCGCACCTCGGCGGCGGCGAGTCCGGCCCGCTCGGTGATCGCGGCCAGCACCTGCCCGAGCCGTTCCTGCAACTCGGCGGCCAGCCTCGCGCGCTCCTCGCCGGTGGCCAGCAGGGCGATCTCGTCCTGGGCGGCCGCGAGCTGGTAGTTCGCCCGGATCAGCCGCCCCATGAGCCAGGTGGCCACGGCGACCGCGAGCAGCACGATCCAGTCGGTGGCCAGCGAGTCGAGCCCCCGGCCGGCGCTGAGTAACACACCGGCGCCGGTCAGCACGCAGAGCAGCACGGCCAGCTCGACGGCACTGGGCAGGGCCAGCGCGGCCACGGACACGGCGTAGACGTACAGCCAGGTGCTGTCCGGCCCGAGCAGGAGGACCACCACGGTGGCCAGCACGAGCAGGCCAGCCAGCATGAGCAGTCGCCGGGTCAGGCTCCAGCCCCACATCAAGGCGAGGGCCACCACGCAGCCCGTCCCGTAGCCGAGGAACGCGATCGCCAACACGGCGGCCAGCCACGGGTTGTCCTGCCGCGCCATGCCGATGACCACGCTGGGCACGGCGAACAGCAGGAACATGAAGATGGGTACCCACCTCCACTTCCGGTCGCCGGTCACACCGCCACCTCCCCCGCACTGACCCGCAGCCGGAAGCCGCGCGCGGGCAGCGGACCCGCCTCCAGGTGCGCGCCCACCCCGTCCAGGCGGGTGGACAGCCCCGTCAGCCCGTGCCCGCCTCCGGAACCACGCGACCCCGCCGCCGTCGCCACCGCGGCCCCGTCGTCGCGGACCTCCAGCCAGGAGGGCCCCAGCCGCACCTCGCACCGGGTCGCTCCCCCGCTGTGCCGCAGCACGTTGGTCACCGCCTCACGCAGCGCGTAGGCGAAGGCCTCCTGGTAGACCGGGGCCACGTCGTCCACGGCCAGCGGGAAGTCGGCGACCAGCCCTGCCGAGCGCAGCGCGGACTTGGCGCTGACCAGCTCGGCGGCCAGCGAGGCGTTGCGCTCACCGGTGACCGTCGCGGTGATGTCGGCCAGTGCCTGCCCGGACAGGTGCACGATCTCCACCAGCTCGGCCAGCGCGCGGTCGCCTGCCGTGGTGGTCTCCAGCACGCGCCGGGCCAGTCCTGCCTTGACGGTGATCGTGGTCAGGCTGTGCCCCAGCACGTCGTGCAGGTCGCGGGCCACCCGGCTGCGCTCCTCGGCGACGGCCAGCGCGGCGATCCGGTCCCTGGCCAGTCTCAGCTCCCGGTGGGTGCGCACCATGTGGGCCAGGGACAGGCACATCGCGGTGACCGAGATCAGCACGACCACGAGCCCCTTGTTGTCCTCCTGCCAGGTGAGCAGAGCCAGCCCGGCGACCAGTCCGCCGTTGACCAGGAGGACCAGCCGTACCGGCAGCACGGCAGCGCTCATCACCGCGGCCCAGACCAGGGTGTACGGGGTGGTGATCAGGGCCAGCACACAGCCGAGCGCGACAACCGGCAGTACACAGCCCAGCTGCCAGGTCAGGGTGCGCGGCCACACCAGCGGCGGCACCGCCACGCACAGCGCGGTGTAGACCAGCTGACCGCAGAGCACCAGCGCCGTGGCCCACCAGGGCCGGCCCGGGTCGATGCCGCCGACCAGCAGCGGGATCTGCACCAGGCTCAGGCCGACCATCGGGGCCACCCAGGTCCAGCGGCGGTTGAGCAGCTCGCCGGGACTCATGTGACCGCCTCCTGAGGAACGCTCACACGCAGCAGGAAACCACCGCCGGACAACGGCCCCGCGTCCAGCTGGCCACCGATCGCGGCCATGCGCTCGGCCAGCCCCGCCAGCCCGGTGCCACCACCGCGCGAGCGGGACTCGGCCGCTGTCGGCGCCGAAACGGTGCCGTTGTCGCGCACCTCCAGCCAGGACTCGCCGAGCAGGACCTGGCAGCTGGTGGCGCCGCTGTGCCGCAACACGTTGGTGACCCCCTCTCTGAGCGCGTAGGCGAAGGGCTCCTGGTAGGCGGGGGTCACGTTGTCCACCGCCCTGGGCAGATCGGCGTTGATCCCCGCGGAGGCCAGGGCCACCCGCGCACCCGCCACCTCCGCGGTCAGCGTGGCGCTGCGGTGCCCCGACAGGGTCGCACGCACCTCTGACAACGCCTGCCTGGACAGCTGCTCGGCGTCGCTGACCTCGGCCAGCAGCCGGTCCACCGCGCCCGGGTTGGTCTCCAGCAGCCTGCGCACCAGGCCGAGCTTGACGGTGACCGTGGTCAGGCTGTGCCCCAGCACGTCGTGGATGTCCCTGGCGACCCTGGCCCGTTCCTCCGCGGCGGCCAGCCTGGCCACCTCGTCGTTCGCCTCGCGCAGGGCGGCGTTGCGCTGGGCGAACCGGCTCAACCCCACGGTGAGCGCGATCATCAGCACGAGCATGCCGTAGCTGGGGCCGCCCTCGGGGCGCAGCGCGCTCACCACGAACGCGACCAGGGTCACCAGCCCGGACAGCGAGGTGCCCACCCAGTTGGGGAACAGCACCGCTGCGACAGCGACGAGATAGACCAGCAGATCCGACTGCCCGGGCCCCAACACGGCCACCATCGCAGCGCCCAGCACGGACATGACCGCCAGCAGGACGGCCCGCAGCGTGGGTGACGACAGGAACGAGGAGGCGACGCCCACCGGGTAGCACAGGGCGTACAGCAGCAACACCGTGAACCCCGACCAGGCGCCCAACTGGGCCAGCGCCTGGAGTGGCTCGATCAGCCACACCAGGAACACACACGAGAAGACGGCGGTGAACAGCGCCTTGCCGCCGTTCCGCCGTCGCTCTCGACACCTTCTCCGCACGAGCACAACGGTAGGACAGGGGTCCGACAAGCACCCATGACAACTGGCCCAGACCTGGGCTGACAGGATCTCCGCATGGCAGCTGAGCAGCCCACCATCCTGGCCACCTCCGGCGGGTGGCGCCACGGCGAGCGGACCGACATCGAGTTCGGCAAATTGATCCACCACGCGCTGGAGCTGTCCGATCCGGGCAGTCGGCCGCGGCTGTGCTACGTCGGCACCGCGGGCGGGGACCAGCGCTGGTTCAACGCGAACGTCTCCGACGCGGGTCGGGTGGCCGGGGTCGAGGTGTCCCACCTCAACCTGTTCCCGATGCCGCCGAGCACCGACCTGGTGGACTTCGTGCTCGGGCACGACGTCGTGTGGGTCAACGGCGGGTCGGTGGCCAACCTGCTGGCGATCTGGCGGGTGCACGACCTGGGCCCGGTGCTGCGCGAGGCGTGGCAGGCGGGTGTCGTGCTCAGCGGTGTGTCGGCGGGCTCGATCTGCTGGTACGTGGGCGGGCCGACCGACTCCTTCGGGCCCGAGCTGAGGGTGGTCACCGACGGGCTGGGCATGCTGCCCTACGGCAACGGCGTGCACTACGACTCGGAGGCCGCGCGCAGGCCGGTCACCCACGAGGCCGTGGCCGCGGGCACCCTGCCGACCACACACTGCACCGACGACGGCGCTGGCCTCGTCTACCACGGGACCGAGTTGGTGGAGGCCGTCTCCGAGCGCTCGCGGGGCGGGGCGTACGTGGTGGAGCGGGACGCGGCCACCGGTGAGGTCGTGGAACACGTCCTGCCGGTCCGGCGGCTGTGAGGCCAATCCCCCAGGCTACGACACGACCCTGACAGACCGCCCTGTTGTCGATCTCTGAACGAGCAGTTGTCCACAGGGCGGTCAGCTGTCCACAGATCCGTGGCCGCACCTTCCCGGGCGGATCCGGGCGGGCGAGTGTCGAGGCATGTCCGACAGCAGCGCGACGATCGACCTCAACCTCCTCGGCGGCATGTTCGCCAACCGGGTGGCCCGCGCCAGCGACCTGATCGGTCTGGGCCTGTGCGCACGCTCGATCTACCGCCGGTGCGCGCCCGGCGGCCCCTGGCAGCGGTTGCTCCCCGGTGTGCTCCTGCTGGCCAACGCACCGCCCACCCGAGCCCAGATGGTGCGGGCGGCGCTGTGCTACGCCGAGGAGGACGCGGTACTCACCGGCTCGCACGCGTTGTTGTTGCACGGCATGCGCTCTGTGCCCGCGCCGGGCTCGGTGCACGTGCTGGTGCCACACAGGAGGCAGCTGCGCGGCACCCCGCAGGTCTACGTGGAACGCACCACGAACGTGCCCAAACCCATGCTGCGCCAGGGGTTCCTGGTTGCCCCGCTGGAACGCGCGCTGGTGGATGCGCTGCGGCACAGCAGCCACGCCGAACCCGTGCGCGCGACGATCGCGGAAGCGGTGTGGCGCAAGGGGGTTCCGGTGGCCGCGATCCAGGCCGAGCTGGCCACGGGCAACCAGCGCGGCACCGCGCTGACCCGCCGGGTCCTGGAGGAGGTCGCCGAGGGCATCCGCACCTCCGCCGAGGGCCTGGCGGGACAGCTGATCCGGGTGGCCCAGATCCCGCAGCCCCAGTGGAACGTGAACCTGGAGAACGACGAGGTGTTCCTCGGACCGGTCAGCGGCTGGTGGGCCGAGGTGGGCATGGCCTTGGACATCGACCAGGAGGCGGACACCCCGCGCAGAGCCCCGGCCAGGGCGTTCGCACGGCACGCTGCGCTACTCGCGGCCGGGGTGATCCTCGTGCAGGTCTCGACGGGCCAGCTCAAGCACGCCCCCAGGGAGGTCATCGCCGAACTGGCCTACGCACACCACCTGGCCGGTCAGCGGGACCGACCGGCCATCACGGCCAACGCTCAGCAGCCGAGGAGGTGCGGTGCCAGGTAGGACTCCAGCTGGTCCATGGCCACGCGGTGCTGGGCCATGCTGTCCCGCTCCCGGACCGTCACCGCGTGATCGGTCAGGGTGTCGAAGTCGACCGTCACGCAGAACGGCGTACCGATCTCGTCCTGGCGCCGGTAGCGGCGACCGATCGCCCCCGCGTCGTCGAAGTCGGTGTTCCAGTTGCGGCGCAGGGCGGCGGCCAGGTCACGGGCCTTCGGCGACAGCTCGGCGTTGCGCGACAGGGGCAGCACGGCCACCTTGACCGGGGCCAGCCTGCGGTCCAGCCGCAGCACGACGCGCTTGTCGATACCGCCCTTGGCGTTGGGCGCCTCGTCCTCGGTGTACGCGTCGAGCAGGAAGGCCATCATCGGCCTGCCGACACCGGCAGCGGGCTCGATGACGAACGGCCGGAACCGGGAGTTGGTGGCCTGGTCGAAGTAGGACAGGTCCACGCCGGAGTGGTTGGTGTGCGTGGTCAGGTCGAAGTCGGTCCGGTTGGCGATGCCCTCCAGTTCACCCCACTCCTGGCCGGCGAAGAAGAACCGGTACTCGATGTCGACCGTGCGCTTGGAGTAGTGCGAGAGCTTCTCCACGGGGTGCTCGTAGAGCCGCAGGTTGTCCCGGGACACACCGAGGTCGGTGTACCAGCGCAGGCGCTCGTCGATCCAGTACTGGTGCCACTCCTCGTCGGTGCCCGGCTCGACGAAGAACTCCATCTCCATCTGCTCGAACTCGCGGGTCCGGAAGATGAAGTTGCCGGGGGTGATCTCGTTGCGGAAGGACTTGCCGATCTGGCCGATGCCGAAGGGCGGCTTCTTGCGGGAGGTGGTGAGCACGTTGAGGAAGTTGACGAAGATGCCCTGCGCGGTCTCCGGGCGCAGGTAGTGGAGCCCCTCAGCGGACTCCACCGGACCGAGGTGGGTCTTGAGCAGCCCGTTGAACATCTTCGGCTCGGTGTAGGCGCCGCGGGTGCCGCAGTTGGGGCAGGGCACCTCGGACAGGTCGCCCTCGGCGAGGGTCTTGCCCGTGCGCTCGGCGTACTCCTCGGACAGGTGGTCGGCGCGGAACCTGCGGTGGCAGGAGTTGCACTCCACCAACGGGTCCACGAACGCCTCGATGTGCCCGGAGGCCGCCCACACCTCGCGGGGCAGGATCACCGAGGAGTCCAGGCCGACGACGTCGTCGCGGCCCTGCACCATCGCCTTCCACCAGGCCCGCTTGACGTTGTTCTTCAGCTCCACGCCCAGCGGCCCGTAGTCCCAGGCCGACCGGGTCCCGCCGTAGATCTCGCCACACGGGTAGACGAAGCCACGGCGCTTGCAGAGGCTGACGACGGCGTCGATGCGGTCCGCGGACAACGAGTGCTCCATCCGAACAAGGGATTCCGAAGGGAAGGCAAGAGTAGTCCGAGATCAGCACCGCACGAAGGGGGGATCAGATCACCACGGACGAGTGACGAGCTCAGCGATGGCGAACCTGTTGTCCTGGTAGCCGTCGGCACCGCCGAGGAACTCACCACCACAGGTGGCCAGCACCAGTCGATGGGCGCCGGCCTGGCCGTAGAGCTGCTCGGCCCTGGCGGGCAGGTCCCGCTTGCGCACGGTGACCAACTCGGTGATCCGGTAGGTCCAGGTGCGGCCTTGGGTGTCGACCACGCCGACCTGGTCGCCGGGGTGGTCCCGCCACAGCTCGGCGAACGGCCCGGTGCTGCCCTGCCAGTTCACGTGCCCGGCCAGCAGGGTCGCGCCCCGCTGGGCGCCGAGCGCGGCGCCCCACCAGGTGGCCCGGTCCAGGCGGTCCGGGATGGGCAGCGTCCCGTCCGCGGTCAGGTCCGAGCGGATCAGCTGGGCGGTGCCGCCCGCGGGCAACCGCACGGTGCCCACGGGCACGCCGGTGGGCACCGGGATCTCCGGGACCGCGCTGGGCGTGGCGACCTGGGTCGCCTCGCCCGCCCAGCGCGCCAGCGGCATCGCGGTCGGCACCGGGGAGAGGTCCTCGATCAGGAGGAAGGTGGTGGTGACGAGCAGTGCGGCGAGCAGGACGACGGCACTGCCGAGGTACAGCGAACGCCTGCTCATGGACCGATGATGACTCAGCCGAGGCCGCCGCGCGGGGTGGCGGGCCCTGCGGCTTCACCCAGTCGGACGGTGCCCGCGTCGCTGGCGAGCAGGCTGACGTGCTGCTCGGCGTGGCCGTCGGCGGCCGACAGCGCCAGCTCGTAGGCGGCGGGTTCGTCGGGCAGGGCCTCGGACAGCAGCGGGATGACGTGCTCGCGCACCGGGAAGGGGGACAGCGAGCGCCGGTAGGCGACAACCGAGTCGAACTCGACGACCAGCACCCAGCGGCCGTCGAGGTCGGTGGAGCGGGCCAGCCGTCCGCCCCGGCACCCCGGCTGGGCGGTCAGCAGTTCCAGCGCCGTGCGGACCCGCGCGGTGAAGGTCTCGGTGTCGGACTCGGCGACGGCGAACCGGCAGACCAGGAGCACGGCGTGGGTCCCTTCGGCGGGAATGGGAGGATGCAGCCCCGCAAGTACACCAGCCCCGTGCTGGACCGGGTCGAGGAGGCGTCGTGGCACGTCGGGGTCGTTCCCTCAAGGCACCGCTGCTGCCCGGTAGCGGCCCGCTGTCCAAGGTGCCGCCGGCCGCGGTGTTCCTGCTGGTGCTGGCGCTGTTCATCGCGGGCGTCGTGGTGCGCGGGCCGATCGGCGCTGCCCTGCTTGGCGTGTTGGCGCTGCTCGTGCTGGGCCTGCTGGGCGCCACCTGGCGAGTGCTCTCGGCGGCGGACCGGGTGCTGCGGGTGGTCGTGTTGCTGGTGCTGATCGGCGTCGCCGTCTCCGTGCTTCGATAACCATTATCAGCAGGGGCCGTCTGCGGTGGCCTCGGAGCGCCTACCATGGGTGCACACCGCACCTGAAGCAGGCTTGGAGAGGACGATGCCCACCGTGAGTCCGGACGCCGCGCCCACCGACACGCAGCGGACCGGTCCCGCGCCCGCGCTCGCGGAGGAGCACGAGCACCTGCCGCGTGCGGTCGACACACGACCGGCACCGCCGCGCTCCCCCATCACGCTGACCGCGGCGGGTGACCTGCTGCGAGCGCTGGCCGCTCCGGTGCGCATCGCGATCGTGCTGCAACTGCGCGAGGGCGAGCGCTGCGTACACGAACTCGTGGACGCGCTCGCGGTGGCGCAGCCGCTGATCAGCCAGCACCTGCGGGTACTCAAGGCCGCCGGGGTGGTCTACGGGGAGCGGCACGGGCGCGAGGTCATGTACCGCCTGGTGGACGAGCACCTGGCCCACATCGTGGTGGACGCGGTGACCCACGTGGAAGAGGGCGGCCGGTTCGAGCACAGGGAGGACGCGTGACGACCGACCAGCGCCCTTCGGCCACCGTGCCGGGGCTGCGCGCCACCAAGCAGCGCGCGGCCGTGTCCAAACTGCTCGACGAGATCAACGACTTCCGCTCGGCCCAGGAGCTGCACGAGCAGCTGCGGCGCAGGGGCGAGGGCATCGGGCTGACCACCGTCTACCGGACCCTGCAGTCGCTGGCCGACGCGGGCGAGGTGGACATGCTGCGCACCGACAGCGGCGAGGCGATCTACCGGCGCTGCTCCAGCCACCACCACCATCACCTGGTGTGCCGCCGCTGCGGACGCACCGTGGAGGTGGAAGGGCCCGCCGTGGAGAAGTGGGCGGACCGGGTCGCGGCCGAGAACGGCTTCTCCGAGGTCAGCCACACCGTGGAGATCTTCGGCACCTGCGCTTCCTGCACCACGGCGGGCTGAGCCTCAGGTCTCGTACGGGTCGCTGGGGGTGTCCACCCGCTTGAGCCCGGTGACGGTGAACGCGGGCACGTAGTTGCTGGCCTGGTCGGCCGAGCCCGGCTTGACCTGGCCGGTCACGGTGATCCACTGGTCGTTGGCGAGGGCACCGAGGTCCGCACCGAGCAGCTTGGCCTTGACCGGCATCGCGTCGGCCGCACAACAGTTGATCACCAGGCGGGCCACGTAGACCTCGCTGCCCTCGCGCACCACGAAGCCGGTCAGCTGGAGCGTGCGGCCATCCAGCGAGTTGGTGGCGTCCCAGGCAGCCCTGGTGGCCACGTCGGCCAGGCGCATGGGCAACACGTCGCCCGCGGGCAGCGGCGGGAACGAGGTCTTCACCACCTGGTCCTGGCGCTGCTGGCTGGCCACGGTCAGGTCCCCGGACCGGTTGACCGAGTCCGCGCCCAGCGCTGGCGGCGCGATCAGGAAGATCGCCAGCACGGGCAGCAGCAGCATCCAGGCGCTGCGGGCACCACCGTGCTGGTGCCCGTGCGCCTCGCAGGCACCGACGGGTTCGGCCGCACCGTGTTCGTGCCCGGCGGACTCGGCCTCGGCGGCGGCGAGCTGCCGTGCGCGGCGGATGTCCTGCACGATCGACACGGCGGCGAGCGCGAGCATGACCGCGCCGGAGACGATCAGCAGTGGCTTCAGGTCGGGGCGCACGTAACGCACGAAGGTGCCGTTCAGCGAGATCTTCAGCAGCGCCCCGCCGAGCAGCACGAGCAGGATGTTCTGGGTTTCCCGCCTCATCGGGCGCCTCCGAGCACGAGCAGTCCGGACAGCAGGGCGCAGACGATCGCCACGACGAAGGCCAGCGGCGCGAACCGGGCGGCGAAGGCCCGGCCGAAGGTGCCCGCCTGCAGGGCGATCAGCTTGACGTCCACGGCGGGGCCGACCACCAGGAACACCAGCCGGGGCAGCAGCGGCAGCCAGGACAGCGAGGCGGCGACGAAGGCGTCGGCCTCACTGCAGATGGCCAGGATCACCGCGAGCAGGGCCATCACCACGATGCCCAGGACCAGCTGCCCGGACAGGGTCTCCAGCCACTGCCTGGGGACGAGCACCTGGAGCACGGCGGTGGTCAGCCCACCGATGACCAGGAAGCCGCCGGACTCGACGAGGTCGTGCCGGGTGGTCTCGGCGAACACGGCCCAGCGGGAGCCGCCGGTGGCCTGGGGCAGCTTGCGCAGTGCCCGCTCGGCGATCCACTCGGCGCGGCCGAAGCGGGCCCACAGCCAGCCGGTGACCACGGCGGTCAGCAGGGAGCCGAGGAAGCGGGCCAGCACCATCTCGGGGGCGCCGGGGAAGGCCACGGCGGTGGCGACGAGCACCACGGGGTTGACGGCGGGCGCGGCGAGCAGGAAGGCCAGCGCCACGGCGGGCGCGACCTCCTGCTGCATCAGGCGCCGCGCCACCGGAACCGAGGCACACTCACAACCGGGCAGCGCGACCCCGGCCAGCCCGGCGACGGGCACGGCCAGCGCGGCTCTGCGTGGCAGCACCCTGCGCAGCAGGCTGGCGGGCACGAACGCGGCGATCATCCCGCTGATCAGGGTGCCCAGCACGAGGAAGGGCATGGCCTGCACGGTGACCGCCACGAAGATCGTGGCCCCGGTCTGCAGCGCGGGCACGTCCAGCACGCCGACCAGCCACTGCTGCCCGACCAGGGCGAGCACGAGCAGGGCGCAGAGCACCTCCAGGGAGGTGATGCGCCAGCGGCTGGGAGGTCGCTCGTGGACGGTGGCTGCCTGTTCGGCGGTGCTCGTCACGAGGCCATGCTGCCAGGTTTCGGCGAACGGCGTCTCAGCCCTGTTCCACGCTTGACAAGAGATCGGCGCGCAGTTGTGAGGCGGTGGACACGACCAGCATCAGGATCGTGGACAGCGGTGCCGGGTCCATGCCCTGTGCGGGGAAGGCGTAGCGCAGGGTCACGTCCATGCCCCGGTCGGTGTGCACCACGCCGAGCGTGCCGAACAGCCCCTGCCCAGCCCGTTCGGCGGCGGACACGGCCAGCGCGGGGTCGTCGGGCAGGTCCCAGGCGACCACACAGGTCAGGCTGAGCATGGTCAGCCCCTCGGACAGCTGCATGGCCTGCACCGCGCAGGGCACCTCGCCGTGCGCGAAGCTCAGCGCGCCGTCGTCGTCCACGTGCACCTCGTGGAAGATCTCCAGCGCCTCGCGGGCGGCGGTGAGCAGCTCCGCGGTGATCTTGGCCTCGTCGTCGGTCATGCGGTCACCTCGTTCGACTTGTCCTGCGCCCCGCCGAAGCGGCGGTCGCGCATCGCGTACGCCTCGCAGGCCCGCCACAGGTCCCTGCGGTCGAAGTCGGGCCACAGGATGTCCTGGAAGACCATCTCGGCGTAGGCGGACTGCCAGAGCAGGTAGTTGGAGATGCGCTGCTCCCCGGAGGGCCGGATGAACAGGTCCACGTCGGGCATCTCGGGCTGGTACAGGAACTTGGCGACGGTGCGCTCGTCGATCTTGTCGGGATTGAGCTTGCCCTCGGCGACCTGGCGGGCGATCTCCCTGGCGGCGTCACCGATCTCGGCGCGCCCGCCGTAGTTCACGCACATGGTGAGGTTGAGCACCGTGTTGTCCTTGGTGCGCTCCTCGGCGACCTGCAACTCGTTGACCACGCTGCGCCACAGCCTGGGCTTGCGGCCGGCCCAGCGCACGCGGACCCCGAGCGAGTCCAGCTCGTCGACCCTGCGGTGGATGACGTCCCGGTTGAAGCCCATCAGGAAGCGCACCTCCTCGGGGCTGCGCTTCCAGTTCTCCGTGGAGAAGGCGTACAGGGAGATCCACTTCACGCCGAGCTCGATGGCACCGCGGGCCACGTCGAGCACCACGGCCTCGCCGCGCTTGTGGCCCTCGATGCGGGGCAGCCCCCGTTGGTTGGCCCACCGGCCGTTGCCGTCCATCACGATCGCGACGTGGCGGGGCACGAACTCCAGCGGGATGTCGGGGGGCGTGGCCCCCGAGGGGTGCGGGTCCGGGGGCCGGACGGGCTTGCGCTCGGTGGCACGCCGCTGCCTGCGCAGCATCTGGCGGACTCCTCATCGGGGTGGGGACTGGGTCACCCCATCCTGCCCGACTACTCCCAGCGCAGTCCCATCACCACCGACTCGCGGGGTGTGGCCAGCACCTGGAAGCCCAGACTGCGGTAGAACGCCACGGCGTTGGTGTTGGCCTGCGAGGTCTGCAGGTGCACCCCCGGCGAGCCCTGCGCGCGCATCCGCTCGAACAGCGCGGCGAGCAGCTTGGCGCCCCAGCCCTGGCGGCGGGCCCTGGCGAGCAGGTTGATGTGCAGGTGGGACGGGTACTGGTCGAGTTGCTCGATCAGGAACCGGTCCGGCCGGTGCAGGGCGGTGACGAGCTGGTCGTGGCGGGTGGTCTCGGTGGCGGGCAGCGGGTAGCGCTCCGCGAAGCGCGGGGTCCACTGCTCACGCCAGCGCCGGTAGAACTCCCGGGTGTCGACAGCGCCCTCGGTGTACCCGGCGACGCCCTGCTCGTCGGCGATGACGAACACCAGGTCGGGGGCCAGCGTGGTGTACGGACCGGCGAACACGTGGCCGATCAGGTCCACCTCGTCCAGGTCGCGCTGGGTCGCGGTGGCCACGCAGATGTCGTGCACGGCCTGGGTGTCGGCCTCGGTGAACTCGCGCAGGATCATGACTGGCGCTCCGCGAGCACCTCGCGCACCTGCGCGGCCAACCGGTCCACGGCACCGGCCGAGGTCCTGCGCTCCACGAGCGGCAGGGAGCGGAGCTGGCGTTCCAGGTGCCACTGCAGGAGCGCGGCGACCAGACCGCTGGCCTCGCGCCGACTCGCCTGCTGCGTGCGGTCCACCTCCGCCCAGTCACCGTGGGTCAGCGCGTCGAGCAGGACCAGGGTCTCCCGGCTCGGGCTGGAGCAGCCCGCGGGACGGCAGCGCGGGCACACCGAGCCACCGGCCTGCACGCTGAACGACTGGTGCGGGCCGGGTTCGCCGCAGCGGGCGCACTCGGTGACGGCCGGAGCCCACCCGGCGAAACCCATGGCGCGCAACAGGAAGGCGTCGAGCACGAGGCTGGCGTCGCGCTGCCGGTCGGCCAGGGCCCGCAGTGCGCCGACCACCAGCAGGTACAGGCGCAGCACCGGCTCGCCCTCCTCGGCGGTCAACCGGTCGGCGGTCTCCAGCACGGCGCAGGCGGCGGTGTAGCGGGGGTAGTCCTCGACCAGGCCCACCCCGAAGGCGTCCAGGGTGTCCACCTGGGTAATCACGTCCAGCGTGCGCCCGGTGTAGAGCTGCACGTCCACGTGCCCGAAGGGCTCCAGCCGGGCGCCGAACCGGGAGGAGGTGCGGCGCACGCCCTTGGCAACGCCGCGGATCTTGCCGTGTCGCTGGGACAGCAGGGTGATGATCCGGTCGGCCTCACCGAGCTTCTGTACCCGCAGCACGACGCAGGCATCACGGTAGAGGCTCACAGTGCCATGTTTACACGCTCAGCGAATGGAATTGCGGCAGGTCCCGCAGTACCCACCAGGCCACGGCCAGCACGGCGAGCCCGGCCAGCACCCAGCGCAGGGTGGTCCACGGCGCGACGGTGCGCCCCAGCTCGCGGCGGCCCAGCAGCACCAGGCCGATCACCACGGCGGGCAGCAGCACGAGCACGGCGAAGGCGTTGTAGCCCAGGGCCGCGGGCAGGTCCAGCCGCAGCAGTGCGCCCAGGGCCCTGCTGCCGCCGCAGAACGGGCAGTCCAGGCCGGTGAGCGCGTGGTACCAGCACGGGATGGACAGCGCGCCGGTGCCCAGCGCCACCCCGGCCGCGACCGCACCGAGTGCGGCGACCGGGGTGGCGCGGAGCGCGGTGGTGCTCACTTGGTGGCGATGACCAGGGTCTTGGCGACCTTGTCGTGCCAGCCCTGGCGGCGTCCCACGTTGTCGAAGAACGGCGACAGGTAGCACAGCAGCACGAACAGGCCACCCAGGCAGGGCACGATGCCGGGCGCGAACATGACGCCGAAGCGGCCGAAGGCGGGGCCCCAGCCGGGGATCTGGCCGTCGTACTCGCGGATGACCTTCACGCCGGCGATCTGCTTGCCGAGGGTCTGGCCGCGGGTGGCGATCAGCGAGACCTCGTAGAGGACCTCGACCACCAGGATGATCAGCGGGAACAGGAACAGGGTGCCCATGCTGAGCCCGGCGGCCGCGGTGGCGCCGGTGTAGGCCCCGGTCTCCGGGTCGTACTGCACGGAGCTGACGGTGCTGGAGAACAGCCCGAAGCCCAGCAGGAACATCAGGATGGTCAGCGGGATGCCGACGATCAGGGCGTCCAGCAGGCGGGCCAGGAAACGCTGGCCCATCGAGGCCAGGCGCACCGTGCCCACGTTGGGCAGCTGGATGTAGTCCAGGCCGCCACCGGCCGAGGGCGGCGGGCTGTTGTAGCCGCCCTGCTGGCCGTACGGCTGACCGTAGGGCTGTTGCGGCGCACCGTAACCGGGCTGCTGGCCGAAGCCGGGCGGCGGGGTCTGCGGCTGCTGGCCGTAGGGCTGCTGACCGTACGGCGGTTGCTGGCCGTAGGGGTTCTGGCCCTGCGGGTCGAAGCCGGATGGCGGTGTGGTCACGGGTACTCCTGGATCTGGTGGCCAGTACGGCGCGAGGAACTATAGGGCTCCGCGCCACGAGATCTGGGGAAATACGCCAACTCGCCGCCCGATCGGTACGGATTCGCCTCGCCTTGGGGCGTAACGGCAGCTCAGAAGCCCAGCCTGCGCAGCTGCTTCGGGTCACGCTGCCAGTCCTTGGCGATCTTGATGTGCAGATCGAGGTAGATCTTCGAGCCCAGCAGCCGCTCGATCTGCCTGCGGGCGGTGATGCCCACCTGCTTGAGCCGCTCCCCGCGGTGGCCGAGGATGATCGCCTTCTGGCTGGTCCGCTCCACGAACAGGTTGGCGTGCACGTCGATCAGGTCGTCGCGGCCCTCGCGGGGCAGCATCTCCTCGACGACCACGGCGATGGAGTGCGGCAGCTCGTCGCGCACACCCTCCAGCGCGGCCTCGCGGATCAGCTCGGCGACCAGGGTGGCCTCCGGCTCGTCGGTCAGCTCCCCGTCCGGGTAGAGCCGGGGCCCCTCGGGCAGCTTGCCCACCAGCAGGTCGGCGAGCACCTCCAGCTGGTAGCCGTCCTTGGCCGAGACGGGCACCAGCTCGGCGAACTCCATCACCTTCTGCAGGGCCAGCAGCTGCTCGGCCACCTGCTGCTGGGACACCAGGTCGGTCTTGGTCACGATGCCGATCACCGGGGTCTTGCGGGCGATCTTGGCCAGCTCGTTGGCGATGAACCGGTCCCCGGGGCCCACCTTCTGGTCGGCGGGCACGCACAGGCCGACCACGTCGACCTCGGCCCAGGTCTCCTTGACCAGGTCGTTGAGCCGCTGGCCGAGCAGGGTCCGCGGGCGGTGCAGACCGGGGGTGTCCACGATGACCAGCTGGGCCTCGGGGCGGTGCACGATGCCGCGGATGGTGTGCCGGGTGGTCTGCGGCTTGCTGGAGGTGATCGCCACCTTCGTGCCGACCAGCGCGTTGGTCAGCGTGGACTTGCCCGCGTTGGGCCTGCCCACGAAGCACGCGAACCCGGAGCGGTGGCTGTCACTGGTCATCGGTCCATTGTCGCTGGTACTCAGCCGGCGGGCGCCTCGGGTCCCAGCCACACCCTGCGCGGGGTCAGCCGCAGCCGCACGGTGTAGAGCTGGTCGGCCTGTTCCACGGTCTGCCCGAGGGCGGCCAGCCCCTCCCGGTACTTGGCCAG
Source organism: Kutzneria viridogrisea DSM 43870 (assembly GCF_000525635.1). Taxonomy (NCBI): domain Bacteria; kingdom Bacillati; phylum Actinomycetota; class Actinomycetes; order Pseudonocardiales; family Pseudonocardiaceae; genus Kutzneria; species Kutzneria viridogrisea. Next base: position 1,858,876 of record NZ_CP007155.1, on the reverse strand, counting down.
GTACTCGGTGTGCGCTGCCACGCTCACCCCGCGCTCGACCTGGGCACGGCAGTGCAGCACCACGATTTCGTGGCCCTCGGGGTCGGCGTTGAAGTGGGCGGAGACCAGCGGCTGCCGCTCGATGTTGGCGATCTTGCGCGCGTTCGGCTCGCTGTAGACGACCAGGTCCGCCCCCTGGGGCACGAACCAGACCGGGGTCGGCGCGGGCGCCCCGCTCGCGGTGATCGTGGTCAGCCAGAGGAACCGTTCCTCGGCGAGTCGGCGTGCGGCTTGCTCAGGCAGGTCCATGCCCCCGATCCTGTCGGAAACACAGCCGTCACACCGGAGGATTAGCCTGCCCGCCGTGCTGGGGGACGTGCTGGTGCTGGGTGTGCTGCTGGGTGTCGGGGCCGCGCTCTCGGTGGGACCGATCTTCGTGACGATCCTGCACGAGGCGGCGACCAGGGGGTTCGGCGCGAGCATGCGAGTCGTGCTCGGCTCGGCGGTGGCCGATCTCGTGCTGCTGCTGCCCGCGCTGGCGCTGAGCCAGGTCATCGCGGCGATCGCCGGGGCGAGCCGGTGGGTGGGCCTGGTCGGCGCGGTGTTCCTGCTCGGGCTCGCGGGGCTGGCCGGGCGCGACGCCCGCCGCCTGTGGGGCGGTCAGCTGCCGGAGCCCACCTCGGGCTGGGCTTTCTGGAAGGGCGTGCTCGCCAACCTGGTCAACCCGCTGACCTGGACGTTCTGGCTGGTCACCGGCACGCCGGCGATGCTGGGCGCGCAGCGGGCCGGTGGCGTTGCCGGGCTGGTGCTGTTCACCGTGACCTGGTTCGTGGTGGCCTCAGGCCTGGAGGGGCTCGTCGCGCTGGGCGTGGCCCGCTCGGGGCGGCGGATCGGGCCACGCGGTCAGGGCGTGCTCTCCGGCCTGTCGGCGCTGGTCTTCCTCGGGCTGGCCGGGGTCCTGCTGGCCACGACCGTGCTCGCGGCCTAGCGTGAGCAGGGCCGAGCCGATCAGCCCGCGCCTGCGCAGGAACGGCCACCAGCCCAGCAGCCCCACGTGCAGCGCCACCAGGTGGCCCACGGTGGTGATCACCGCGTCCTCGTCGGAGTCGGCGCCCAGCACCATCAGCGGGATGAGCGCCAGCAGGCCCAGCCAGGTGAGGACCCGCACCCGGGTCGGCAGCACCAGCAGCAGGGCGCCCGCGGTGGCGAAGAAGCCATAGCTGACGCCCACGTCGATCCAGTGGCCGTCGCTGTGCGGCAGCAGCCGCATCTTGATCGCCACCATCACGGGCAGCTCGGTGACCAGCGTGCCCAGCACGTGCCCGCTGGCGAACACGGCAAAGGTCCACCACGAGCCGATCCGCCGCTCCAGCGGGGCCACGGCCACCGCGAACACCACCACGTAGCCGATCCAGTTCGGTTCGGCCAGCCACAGCGCGCTGGCGAACAGCACGCGGATCGGGTGCCGGTGCAGGTTGAAGGCGTCCGTGCTGGACCAGTTCAGCAGGTGCTGGCCGATGCTGTGCGGCACCGCGAGGATCAGCACGGTGCTCACCAGCAGCAGCACGAGGTACCAGAAGGTGAACGGAGTGCTCCTCGGGCGCGGCAGTACCCCGTACAACCACTTGGCGAAGCCGCGCACCGTCACCGGGCCAGTGTGGCAAATGCTTCCTGGCAACTAGCTGACGATCACCCGGACGAGCTCGGCAAGGGCGAGTTGGGTGCGCTCCCCCCTCTCCACGTCCTGGGCGTGCAGCAGCCCGTCGGCCACCTCCAGCGGCCGGACGAGCCTGCGCCGCCACCGCGGTTCCCCGGTGCCGTGCGTCCACCAGGGGCGGCGGAAGGTCTCGCGTGCGAACTCCACCTGCACGGTGGTGCCCGCCAGCACGGCCTGGGCCAGCGCACGCGAGTCGGCCTCGGACAGCTGCTCGGCCGACTCGCGGATCGCGGCCAGCAACCGGTCCAGCTCGGCGCCCTCCCCAGGGGCGGCGAGCAGTTCCTCGGCCAGGGCCACCAACTCCGCGGGTGAGCGCGGCTCGACCCCGGGCACGAGCTCCTCCTGGGGCACCGGCGCGGCCCTGGCCGCACGCAGCGGCTCGGGGCGTTCCACCGCGATCGCGCCGGTCTCGTCGGTGGCCACCGGGGCGTACCCGTTGGCCCGCAACAACTCCAGCGTTCTCGCCGCGTCGGTGGAACAGGCCAGCACGGTCGGCGCGAGCAGCCTGCCGTCCAACTCGCGCAACTCGCTGTGCGCGGCCAGTTCGGCCAGCACAGCGGGATCACGCGCGCTCACGCAACAGCCCACAGTGGACACGAGCAGTTCACCGTGCCGCCGCGCCACATCGGTGACCAGGTACTCCAGCGGCTGGGGCAGGTCACCGGCGGACACCGCGCGCAGGCGGTCCAGCAGGGACTCGGCGGTCTGCCCGCCGTCCAGCGCGCGGCGCACGCTGGCCCAGGAGAACCGCCACACCGAGGCGGTGTCCCGGCTTTCCAGTTCGGCGGCCCCGTCGAGCAGGGCGGTCAGTTCTCCCGAAGGCAGGCCGACGACCACTGCGGTCAGGTCGGCGCCGAGCCGGGCCGTGCCCGCCTCACCAGGCAACCAGCCCGCAGGCGGATCGCTGCCCTCGACCAGGCAGCGGGCCAGGGTCGAGGTGCAGTCGCGGGCGAGCACACCGAGCAGTTCGGCCTCGCGGGCCACCTGCCGGACCCGGTGCAGCAGCACGCTTTCCGCACCGTGCACGAGGCGGTGCGCCACCGGCCGCCGCCAGCCCAGGTAGCTCGCGACCTCGTCCAGGTCCACGAAGGCGCGCCAGCCCAGATCGGACAGGCTGCTGACCAGGTCAGTGCGCAGCGCGGTCTCGGCGTTGTCCTCGTGCAGGAAGGCGGGGCCCTCCTCGGCACTGGGCGTGGCGGGCATCGTCCACCAGGAGTTCAGCAGGGTGCCGAGCCGGAAGTCCGCGGGCAGTCCCCGCCAGGTGTCGGAGCCCGCGGTGGGCACCAGTTGATCGCCCTCGCGGGTGAGCAGGCCGGTCCTGGCGGCGAGCGCGGCCCAGAGCCGGATCGCGGACTCCGCGCAGTCCAGCGCCTTGGCCACCCTGCGCAGCTCGCGCACGCCGAGCCCACCACTGCGCCGCCAGGTCAGCGGGCGGCTGCCGGACAGCTCGACGAGCCGGGTGACGGCGTGCAGCGCGGCCGAGGCGGCGACCGAGGCAGCACCGTCCACAACGGACTGACTGATCGGGATCACCGTGGGCTCGGGCGGCCGGGGGCGCACCGGCACGCTGAACCCGGGGCCGCGCAAGGCGATGCCGACCTCGCGCGGCATCTGCACCCGGTAGCCGGGCGCTGGCAGCAGCAGGCCGCGTTCCATCAGCCAGCGCTGGTCGGGCTCACCCCAGACCGCGGTCATCGCCTCCCCGATCTGCGGGGAGGGGAAGTCCGGCGCGGAGTGCACGAGGAACTCCAGCAGCTCCTCGACCTCGGCGGGGGCCTGCCGCGCAACGGCTCTGATCCGTTCCGCGTCGCCCAGGTGCTCGGCGACCAGCGCCACGGCGTCGGCCTTGTCCAGCGCGGGCCCGAGCCGTAACCGGTCGGCCAGCCCGATCACCTGCGGCCCGGTCAGCCCGGCGAGCAGCCGCGCGGCGGGCACCCCCAGACCGAGCACCGGGCTGTCCCCGGCGCGGAACGGCTCGGCCAGCTCCCAGTGCGAGCCCTCCGACAGCAGGATCCCGTACTGCCGCAAGGTGTCCAGGGCGCGCGCCAACTCGGCGGCTGGCAGGTCACCGAACACCGGCGCGATCTCGGTGAGCTGCCCCTGGTCACCGAGCAGCCGCAGGCCGGTGAGCACGCCGAGACAGGTGGCGTCCAGGTCCGCCAGCGCGAGCTGAACCGACCTGGGGTGGCACAGGCGCACCGCGAGCTGGTCGAGGGACCGGGGCGGATCTCGTTCGGGCAACACGTCCGCGCGCAGCCCGAGCAGCAGCGCCAGCTCGGGAACCTCAAGCTGGCGCAGCCAGGTCAGCAGTGCGAAACTAGTCATCGCCGCACCTCGCTGACGCTCGGCGCAGCGCTGCGCGCTGTCCCTGCGCCCAATGGTTCGCTCGCAAGCTCGCTCACAGCACCACGCTACGACGGAGCACCGACAAGTCGCGCTCAGCGCAGGGTCTGCACAACCTCGCCAGCGGTGTTGGCCAGCAGCACCGGGGCCTGCGCCGCCAGGTCGCGCACGGCCGACAGCGAGTCGGCGTCCACCACTGGGGACTCGCTGACCACGGCGGCGGCCTCCAGGCCGGGGGCACCGCTGGCGGCGGCCGCGGCCACGGCGGCCTGCAACGCGGTCAGCCGCAGCGAGGGCAGGGAGACCGTGCACGCGGAGTAGGTGCGCCCGTCGGTGTCCCGGACGGCGGCGCCCTCGGCGGCCCCGATCCTGGCCCGCGCCGACCTGGCCAGCGTCACGATCTTGGCGTCCTCGGGGTGCAACTCGGTCATGCCTCGCCCTTCTTGTCCCGGTCGGGAGCCCGCCAGACCAGCACGGTGCTGATCCGCATCCGGCCCCTGGGGTCCTTGCCGCCCTCGGCGCGCAGCCGCAGCCCGGCGATCTCCGCCTCCGAGCCGGGCAGCGGCACCCGGCCCAGCCGCTGGGCGAGCAGCCCGCCGACGGTCTCCACGTCGGAGTCGTCCAGCTCCACGGTGAACAGCTCGGCCAGGTCCTCGACCGGCAGCCGCGCGCTGACCCGGACGGTGCCCTCGTCCAGCTGCTCCACCGGGGGCCGCTCGTCCTGGTCGTACTCGTCGGTGATCTCCCCGACGATCTCCTCGATGATGTCCTCGATGCTGAGCAGGCCCGCCGTACCGCCGTACTCGTCCACCGCGATCGCCAGGTGGTTGTGCGTGACCTGCATCTGCTTGAGCAGTTCGTCCAGCCGCTTGGAGTCGGGCACGAAGCTGGCCGGGCGCATCAGCTCGGCGACCGCCCCGCCCGTGCCGTGCTCCACGGTGGCCCTGGCCAGGTCCTTGATGTTGACCACGCCGAGCACCTCGTCCACGCTCTCACCGATCACCGGGATGCGGCTGAACCCGGTGCGCAGGCACAGCGCAAGCGCTTGCCGCACGGTCTTGGTCTGCTCGATCCAGATGATCTCGGTGCGCGGCACCATGACCTCGCGGGCGACGGTGTCGCCCAGCTCGAAGACCGAGTGGATCATCTCCCGCTCGCCCTCGTCCACCACCCCGCGCTCACCGGCCAGGTCCACCAGCTCGCGCAGCTCGACCTCGGTGGAGAACGGGCCCTCGCGGAAGCCCCGGCCCGGGGTGATCGCGTTGCCGACCAGGATCAGCAGCCTGCTCAGCGGGCCCAGCACGGTGCCCAGTGCACGCACCGGCCCGGCCGCGAGCAGCATCACCCCGTACGGGTGTTGGCGGCCGACGGTGCGCGGACCGACCCCGACCAGCACGTAGGACACCACCACCATGCTCAGCCCGGCCACCAGCAGGGCCAGCCAGTCCTGCTCGATCTCCAGCAGGCAGAACGCCGTGATCAGCACGGTGGCCGACAGCTCGCAGCCCAGCCGCAGCAACAGCAGCAGGTTGATGTGCCGGGGCCGGTCGGCGATCAGCAGCCGCAGCTGGCGGGCACCGGTGCGGCGCTGGCGGACCAGCTCCTCCACCCGCGCGGTGGACACCGTGCTCAGCGCGGCGTCCGCGCAGCCGAAGAGCCCGGCGGCCAGCACGAGCGGGACCGCGATGACGAACATCGTGGTGGCGGTGGTCACGGGTCCCGGCCTATTCGGAGGGCTGCTCGGGCGCGGCCTTGGGCTCCTCCTCGGACAGGCCGACGGCCCCGAGCACCCGGTCGTCCAGGCTGCGCTGCACGGCGGCACGACCGGCGTCGTCCCGCGCTGCGCGGTAGTCGGTGAGGATGCGGTTCTGCAGCGTGAACATCTCACGCTCCTCCGCGGGCTCGGCGTGGTCGTAGCCGAGCAGGTGCAGCACCCCGTGCACGGTCAGCAGGTGCAGCTCGTCGAGCAGGCTGTGCCCGGCCTTGCGGGCCTGGTCCTTGGCGAAGGCGGGGCACAGCACGATGTCGCCCAGCAGGGCGGGCCCGACCCCGGCCGCGTCGGGGCGGCGCGCGGAGTCCAGCTCGTCCATCGGGAAGGACATGACGTCGGTCGGTCCGGGCAGGTCCATCCAGCGCTCGTGCAGGTCGGCCATCACGTCCAGCTCGACCAGCAGCACCGACAGCTCGGCCAGCGGGCTCACGCCCATCCGGTCCAGGGCGAACCGGGCCACGGCCACGATGGTCGACTCCTCGACCGTGACCCCCGACTCGTTGGCGATCTCAATGCTCACGGGGCCTATCGTCCCCGTCGCCTCGAATCGGCCTGCACCCCGGGGTGCTCGTCCTGCACGGCCTGCCAGCGGTCGTAGGCGTCCACGATGTCCCCGACCAGCCGGTGGCGCACCACGTCGTGGCTGGTCAGCTGGGAGAAGTGCACGTCGTCCACCCCGGACAGGATCTCCTGCACGACCTTGAGCCCGCTGCGCTGGCCCCCGGGCAGGTCCACCTGGGTGATGTCCCCGGTGACCACGACCTTGGAGCCGAAGCCGAGCCGGGTCAGGAACATCTTCATCTGCTCGGGCGTGGTGTTCTGCGCCTCGTCCAGGATGATGAACGCCTCGTTGAGGGTGCGCCCGCGCATGTAGGCCAGCGGGGCAACCTCGATCGTGCCCGCCTGCATCAGCCGCGGGATCGACTCCGGCTCCACCATGTCGTGCAGCGCGTCGTAGAGCGGGCGCAGGTACGGGTCGATCTTGTCGAACAGGGTGCCCGGCAGGAAGCCCAGCCGCTCCCCCGCCTCCACTGCGGGCCTGGTCAGGATGATCCGGCTGACCTGCTTGGCCTGCAGGGCCTGCACGGCCTTGGCCATGGCCAGGTAGGTCTTGCCGGTACCGGCCGGGCCGATGCCGAACACGATGGTGTTGGCGTCGATCGCGTCCACGTAGCGCTTCTGGTTGAGCGTCTTGGGCCGGATCGTGCGCCCGCGCCGGGACAGGATGTCCAGGCTGAGCACCTCGGCCGGGGACTCCACCGTGCCCGCGGACAGCATGGCCACGGTGCGCCGCACCTCGTTCGGGCCGACCTGCTGCCCGCCCTTGGCCAGGGTCACCAGCTCGGTGAACACCCGCTCCGCGAAGGCCACGTCGGCGGGGGCCCCGGACAGGGTCACCTCGTTGCCCCGCACGTGCACGTCGGCGGCGAGCAGGTCCTCGGCCTGGCGCAGGTTCTCGTCCCGCGAGCCCAGCAGGGCCAGCACCGCGAAATCGGGCACGGTGAACCGTGACTGCGCCTGGTCGGCCACCGCGGGGGCCGCGGTCGTGCCGTTCTTGCCTGTGGTGGCGGTCTCCGACCTCGGTTCCCCGGATCGGGCAGCTCCGCCCTGTGCGCTACCGGCCACGTGGCCTCGGGCCTGCTTCCTGCGCGGTCGCGCTGGTCGTGGAGTGGTGGTGGATCGGACAGCTCCGATGCTAGTCCCGTGCACCGACAACGCGCACCGGAGTTGGTCCTGACGGGGTGTCGCTCAGACCCGGCCGAACAGTCCGAGCTGCTCGCCGCCGAGTACGTGCAGGTGCGCGTGGAACACCGTGCGCCCGGCGTCCGGGCCGGTGTTGAACACCAGCCGGTAGCCGCTCTCCGTGATGCCCTCGGACTTGGCCACCTCACCCGCCGCGGTGACCAGGTCGTCGAGCAGGCCGGGCGCGTCGGTGGCCAGGGCGAGCGCGTCCTCGTGGTGCTCGCGGGGCACCACCAGCACGTGCGTGCTGGCCTGCGGCCCGATGTCGCGGAACGCCAGGGTCCGCTCCCCCTCGTGCACCACGGTCGCCGGGATCTCCCCCGCCACGATCTTGCAGAACAGGCAGTCCGCGCTCATGGGAGCAGGTTAGTGGGCGCGCGGGCGGTGTCAGGAAGGTGCCCTTGGGGACGGTGTGGGCCTGCCACCACCGCCGCGAAGGTGGCTTTCACTGCGCTCAACGCAGCGAATGGTCCTTTCACAGCGCACCTCGGCGATGCCACGAAGGTGCCCTTCGCGACGGTGAACGACTCAAAGGGCACCTTCGCGACACGGCGGCACGGGCCCAGAGCAGCCTCGCCGAGCCACGTGCCCTGTCACGAAGGTGCCCTTCGCGACACTGAACGTCCCGAACGGCACCTTCATGACACGGGCGGCGGGCCGGCGAGCCACCAGCGGGCGGCCTCGCACTGTCACGAAGGCGCCCTTGGGGACGCTGAACGCCCCAAACGGCACCTTCACGACACGGGCAGCGGGCCGGGGAACCACCAGCGGGCAGCCCCGCACCGCCAGGAAGGTGCCATTCACGACACTCAACGTCCTGAACGGCACCTTCATGGCACAGGAGGTGGGCGAGCCACCAGGGTCACGCATCGAGCAGGTCGTCGAGGTGTTGGTCGAGGGCGGCGAGCTGGCTGGCGGGGTCGGCCCGTTCGGGGTCGAACAGGGCGGCCATGACCAGGCCGTCGGTCAGGGCGAGCAGCCGCAGCGACTCTAGTTCGACGTCGCGGGTCGCGGCGAGGGCACCGGTGTCGGCGGCGTGCCGCAGCAGCGAGGTGAACAGCTCGGACATCGCGCCCCGGGCAGCGCGCTCGGCCTGGCGCAGGGCGGGGTCGACGTGCGCGCGGCTGACCATGGCGAGCCAGACCTCGGCCTCCACCCGCAGCGGCTCGGTCAGCGGCAGCAGCTCGCAGCAGATCCGCCGCAGCAGCGGGCGCGGCTCCCGCTCGCCCACCTCGGCCACGCGGGCACGGACCCGCTCGGTGAGTAGCTCCATGGCGAACAGCAGCAGCGCGTCCTGGGTCGGGAAGTAGTGGCGCAGCGAGCCGGTGGACCAGCCCGACTCGGCGGCGACGGCGCGTACCGAGGCGCGGTGCGGCCCCTCGTTGCTGATCACCCGCCAGACGGCTTCGGCCAGCTCACGGCGGCGGGCCTCGTGGTCGACGATTTTCGGCACCCCAGATTTCTAGCACAAGTGTGTTATAAACACAGTCGTACTAATACGGTTGTGTTGACTAGGGGGACGCATGCTGCTCACGCTGGTGATCGCGGCCGAGGTCGGCTTCGCGGTGTTCCTGATCGCCGGGCTGCTCGTCCGGTACCTGCTGAAACGCCCCAAGCTGGGTGGGGTGCTGCTGGCGCTGTCCCCGGCGGGCTACGTGGTGGTGCTGGGGGTCGGTGCGGTGGACCTGGCCCGGGGCGGCACGGCCGAGTTGGCGCACACGATCGGCGCGATCCTGCTCGGCATCGCACTGGTCTCGGGCAGGCACCACCTGCACTCGCTGGACGCTTGGGTGCAGCGCAAGCTCGCCAAACAGCCCAAGCCACCGCTGGTACCCGCGGAGCACGCCGCACGGCAGCGCCGCGGCTGGGGCCGCCGGTTCGTGGAGTGGGTGGTGACGATCGCCCTGCTCGGCGGGGGCTACCTGCTCACCGGCATGGACGCGGCGCGCGGGGCCGCGCTGCTGAACGGCATGGCGTTCTGGACCGTGGTGCTGGTGATCGACTTCCTGATCTCGTTCAGCTACACGATCTGGCCGAAGGCGGCCCGGGCATGAAAAGAGCCGTGCCGCAGCGGAGCCTGGGGGTCACTTCGCTGCGGCACGGCTGCCACCGGACCGAGGGGGGAGGTGTCCGGCGGGCACAACCAGTGCCTGAGCACTGAGTTCCTGCCTCCCACCCGCAGTTGCACCAGCGTAGCCCGCGTTTGCCGGAGCGCGCTACGGTCCCAAGCTCCTGGATCGTGTCGGTTTCCTGTGAATGAACTCAGCGCCAACGCTCGGTCAGCGCGCCGATTGCGCCCAGCGCAACCGCGGCCGCCGTGGAGGCCCTCAGCACCGAGGGGCCGAGCCGCACGGCGGTCGCTCCGGCCTCGGTCAGCACGCCGAGTTCCTGCTCGCTGATGCCGCCCTCGGGGCCGACCACCAGCAGCAGGTCACCCTGCGTGGGCAGCCCGCCGAGCCGTTCACTCGCCGACTCGTGCAGCACCAGGGCGCGGGCACAGGTACGCACCAGCCCGGCGAGCTGGTTCGTGCTCACCGGCGCGGAGACCTCGGGCACCCAGGCACGGCGGGACTGCTTGGCGGCCTCCCGCACCGTGCTGCGCCACTTGGCCAGGGCCTTCTCCCCGCGCGGCCCGTCCTCCCACTTCGCCACGCAGCGCGAGGCCCGCCAGGGCACGATCGCGTCCACCCCGGCCTCGGTCGCCAGCTCCACGGCCAACTCGCCGCGATCCCCCTTGACCAGGGCCTGGGCCAGCACAACGCGGGGCGCGGGCTCGGGCACCCGGACCCGCTCCAGCGCGGTGAGCCGCAGCGTGTCCCGCTCCACCGAGTCGATGGCGCAGCGCAGCCTGCCGCCCCGGCCGTCACCGAGCACCAGTTCCTCACCGACGCGCAGCCTGCGCACGGCGGCGGCGTGGTGGCCCTCCGGCCCGTCCAGCACCGCCGTGTCCCCGGCGGGCAGCTGGTCGACCAGGAAGACCGGGGTGGTCGTGGCCACTAGCGCCGGCCGGTGCGCAGGCGGGAGAACAGGCCGCCGTGCCCCCGCCCGTTGGTGGTGGCCAGCTCCGGCTCCTCCTCGCCGCGCAGCGCGGCCAGCTCACGCAGCAGCTCCGCCTGCTTGGAGTCGATCTTGGTCGGTACCTCGACCTGGAGGTGCACGTGGATGTCACCCCGGCCGTCCACCCGGCCGGAGGAGCGCAGCTTGGGCATGCCCCGCCCGGTGAGCACCAGCTCGGTGTTCGGCTGGGTGCCCGGCTCCACCCGCAGCTCCTCGGTGCCATCCAGGGTCTTCAGCTGGAGCACCGCGCCCAGCGCGGCGGTGGTCATCGGGATGCGCAGCGTGCCGTGCAGGTTGGCGCCCTCCCGCTCGAAGGTGTCGTGCGGCAGCTCGTCCACCTCCACGTACAGGTCACCGGCCGGGCCGCCACCGGGGCCGACCTCGCCCTGGCTGGCCAGCCGCACCCGCATGCCGTCGGCCACCCCGGGCGGGATCTGCACGGTGATGGTCCGGCGCGAGCGGACCCGCCCGTCCCCGCCGCACTGCGCGCACGGGCTGGGGATGACCTCGCCGAAGCCGCGGCAGACCGGGCAGGGGCGGGCCGTGACCACCTGGCCGAGGAAGGAGCGCTGCACCGACTGGATCTCACCGCGGCCGTTGCAGGTGTCACAGGTCTGCGTGGCGGTGCCCGGGGAGCAGCCGCCGCCCTGGCACTGGTCGCACAGGATCGCGGTGTCCACGGTGAACTCGCGGCTCACCCCGGTCAGGCATTCCTCCAGGGTCAGCTCCATGCGCAGCAGCGCGTCCGAACCGGGCTGCTGCCTGCTGCGCGGTCCGCGCCCGCCGCCACCACCGGTCGCCGCGCCGAAGAAGGCGTCCATGATGTCGCCCAGGCCGAAACCGGCGCCGCCGAACGGGTCGCGCATGCCACCGGCACCGCCGCCCCCACCGCCGAGCGGGTCCCCGCCCATGTCGACGAGCTTGCGCTTCTGCGGGTCGGACAGCACCTCGTAGACCGCGGTGACCTCGCTGAACCGCTTCTGCGCCGCCTCGTCCGGGTTGACGTCGGGGTGCAGTTCCCTCGCGAGCTTGCGGTAGGCGCGCTTGATCTCCTCGGGTGTCGCGTCCGGCTTGACCCCGAGCGTGCCGTAGTAGTCCCTGGCCACCGTTTCCAGTCCTCCTGCCGCGACCCGGCGGGACGCGTCCCCCCGGCCGGTCTCGGCCTGCTTCTTCCTCGCTGCCGCGACGCCAGCTAGCGCCCGGTCAAGATGTTGCCCACGTAGGTGGCCACCGCGCGCACGGCCGCCATCGTGCCCGCGTAGTCCATCCTCGTCGGACCGACAACGCCCATGCCCCCAAGCAGGGTTCCCCCACCGCCGTAGCCGATGGACACCACCGAGGTGCTGCGCAGGTCCTCCGCCTCGTTCTCCCCGCCGATGTGCACCGTCACCGTGCTCGGGTCGTGTGCCGCGGCCAGCAGCTTCAGCACCACGACCTGCTCCTCCAGCGCCTCCAGCACGCGGCGCAGCGAGCCGGGGAAGTCGCCGACGTTGCGGGTCAGGTTCGCGGTGCCGCCCAGCACCAGCCGCTCCTCGGGGTGCTCCACCAGCGACTCGACCAGGGTCGTGGCCACCCGCAGCATCACGTCGCGCAGCTCGCTGGGGGCCTGCTCGGGCAGCTCGGCCACCTTGGAGGCGGCCACGGTCATGCGCTGCCCGGCCAGCGTGGCGTTGAGCATGGTGCGGATGCGCCCGGTGGCGTCCTCGGTGATCACGTCGCCCAGGTCGACCATCAGCTGGTCCACCCGGCCGGTGTCGGTGATCAGCACCAGCATCAGCCTGGCCGGGGTGATCTGCACCACTTCCAGGTGGCGCACGGTGGACCGGGTCAGCGTCGGGTACTGGATGACGGCGACCTGCCTGGTCAGCTGGGCCAGCAGGCGCACGCTGCGGCGCAGCACGTCGTCCAGGTCGATCGCGCCCTCCAGGAAGCTCTGGATGGCCCTGCGCTCGGCTGGGGACATCGGCTTGAGCTCGCTGAGCCGGTCCACGAACAGCCGGTAGCCCTTGTCCGTGGGCACCCGCCCCGCGCTGGTGTGCGGCTGGGTGATGTACCCGTCCTCCTCCAGCGCGGCCATGTCGTTGCGCACCGTGGCGCTGGACACACCGAGGTTGTGCCGCTCCACGATGGCCTTGGAACCGACCGGCTCGTGGTTGGACACGTAGTCGGCGACGATCGCGCGCAGCACTTCGAAGCGGCGCTCATCGGCGTTCACGCGCGTCACCTCCGGTCCGACGGGTCGATGCTCACGACAAGTTTACGGAGCCACCCCGACAACTTGATATGGCCTGGCTCATGGGAGCAGGCGCCGCACCACCCCGTCGGCCAGCAGGCGCCCCCGATCGGTCAGCACGCAACGCCCGCCGACCAGGGCCTCGGGCGCCAGCAGCCCCTCCTCGGCGCAGCGCCGCGCCTGTTCGCGGCCCGCCTCGTCCAGCACCCGCACCGACATGCCCTCGGCCAGGCGCAGCTCCAGCAGCACGCGCTCCACCCTGCGGTCCTCGGCGCTGAGGGTCTCCCGGCCCGCCGCGGGCGAGTCGCCCCTGGCCAGCGCCGCCGAGTAGCGCGCGGGATGCTTGACGTTCCACCAGCGCACACCCCCGACGTGGCTGTGCGCGCCCGGACCGGCACCCCACCAGTCCCCGCCCTGCCAGTAGCCCAGGTTGTGCCGGCAGCGCGCGGCCTCGGAGCTGGCCCAGTTGGACACCTCGTACCAGTGCAGGCCCGCGCCGCTGAGCGTGCCGTCGACCATCTCGTAGTAGGCGGCCAGCTGGTCGTCGTCGGGTGCGGGCAGCTCGCCGCGGTCGACCTTGCGGGCCAGGGCCGTACCGTCCTCCACGATCAGCGCGTAGGCGCTCACGTGGTCCACGCCCGCCTCCAGCACGGCCGCCAGCGAGGCGCGCAGGTCCTCGGGCCGCTCCCCCGGCGTCCCGTAGATCAGGTCCAGGTTGACGTGCTCGAAGCCCGCGTTCCGCGCCTCGTGCGCCGCCGCCACGGGACGGCCCGCGGTGTGCTTGCGGTCCAGCACCGCCAGCACGTGCTGGGCCGCCGACTGCATGCCCAGCGAGACACGCGTGTACCCGGCGTCCAGGATGCCCGCGAAGAACTGCTCGGAGGTGGACTCGGGGTTGGACTCGGTGGTGACCTCGGCGCCGGGGGCGAGCCCGAAGGACTGGCGCACCGCGGCCAGCACCGAGCCGAGGCCCTCGGCGCCCAGCAGGGAGGGCGTGCCGCCGCCGACGAACACCGTGTCGGCCGCGGGCGGGCTGCCCAGCACGTGGGCGGCCAGGTCGAGTTCGCGGCGCAGCCCCTCCAGCCAGCTCGCCGGGGAGGCGCTGGAGCCGAGCTCACCGGGGGTGTAGGTGTTGAAGTCGCAGTAGCCGCAGCGGACCGCGCAGAACGGCACGTGCACGTACACGCCGAAGGGGCGACTGCCCAGCTCGTCGAGCGCGCTGGCGGGCAGCGAGCCGTCGGCGGGAGCGGGGTCGGCTACGGGGAGAGCGGAGGGCACGTCCACCAGTGTCGCGCAGAACCCCGCGTGTGGGGTCGGTCACGCCCAGTCATGGTCATATGTCGGAAACCGCCGTATATCACCTCACCAGGGGCTCCGCGAACAGCGTCTCACCATCCGGTTGGCGGTGGACCACCCCGTGGACGCGTGGCACGCTGGGCTCATGACAGCTCTGGAACTGCGCCTGGTGGTCCGCCGCCACGTGGACTTCCAGCGCGTCTCCAGCGCGATCTGCGGCCTCACCCGATAGGCCCGTCGCCGTATTTCTTGATCCTCACCGGCGCGGGGTTCGCCGGCTGAGGTCTCCCACCACGCAGTACCGGGATCCTGCCCGCGCACCCCCGAGCCCACGAGACTCGGAGGACACCAGGATGGTCCCGCCAACAGCAGCCCCCAAACGCGGACACGCGCGCCGCGGCGAAGGCCAGTGGGCGTTGGGCTACCGCGAGCCGCTCAACCCGAACGAGCGCAGCAAGAAGGACGACAACCCGCTGAACGTGCGGGCGCGCATCGAGTCCATCTACGCGCACGGCGGCTTCGACTCCATCGATCCCGCAGACCTGCGCGGGCGGTTCCGCTGGTACGGGCTCTACACGCAGCGCAAGCCGGGCATCGACGGCGGGCGCACGGCGGTGCTGGAGCCCGAGGAGCTCGACGACCGCTACTTCATGCTCCGGGTGCGCATCGACGGCGGCGCGCTGAGCACCGAGCAGTTGCGGGTCCTCGGCGAGATCTCGCAGACCTACGCGCGGGACACGGCGGACATCACCGACCGGCAGAACATCCAGTACCACTGGATCCGGATCGAGGACGTGCCGACCATCTGGCAGAAGCTGGAGGCGGTGGGCCTGAGCACCACCGAGGCGTGCGGGGACTGCCCGCGCGTGGTGCTGGGCTCCCCGGTGGCCGGGATCTCCGAGGAGGAGGTCATCGACGGCTCCCCGGCGATCGAGGAGATCACCCGGCGCTACATCGGCGACCCGGCGTACGCCAACCTGCCGCGCAAGTTCAAGACGGCGATCTCCGGGTTGCAGGACGTGGCGCACGAGATCCACGACGTGGCCTTCGTCGGCGTCGTGCACCCCGAGCACGGCCCCGGCTTCGACCTGTGGGTGGGCGGCGGCCTGTCCACCAATCCCATGCTGGGCAAGAGGTTGGGCGCCTGGGTGCCGCTCGATGAGGTGCCCGACGTGTGGGAGGGCGTGGTCAGCGTCTTCCGCGACTACGGCTACCGGCGGCTGCGGCACCGCGCCCGGATCAAGTTCCTGGTCGCCGACTGGGGCGTGGCGAAGTTCCGCGAGGTGCTGGAGAACGAGTACCTCAAGCGCCCGCTGCTGGACGGCCCCGCGCCCGAGGCGCCCGCCGTACCCTACGACCACGTTGGCGTGCACAAGCAGCGCGACGGCAGGTACTACGTGGGCGCCGCGCCGATCGCGGGGCGGGTCTCCGGCTCGGTCCTGGTGGAGGTCGCCAAGGCCGCAGAGCGGGCCGGTTCCGCGCGGGTCCGGTTGACCCCGCAGCAGAAGCTGGTCGTGCTCGACGTGGCCGAGTCCGATGTGGACGCACTGTCGGCCGACCTGGCCAAGGTGGGCCTGCACAGCAGCCCGTCCCCGTGGCGGCGGGCCACCATGGCCTGCACCGGCATCGAGTTCTGCAAGCTGGCGATCGTGGAGACGAAGGCGCGCGCGGCAAACCTGGTCGCCACGCTGGAGGAGCGGCTCGCCGAGGTCAACAAGCAGCTGGACGTGCCGGTGACGGTGCACATCAACGGTTGCCCGAACTCCTGCGCGCGCATCCAGACCGCCGACATCGGCCTGAAGGGGCAGATCGTCACCGACGCGGACGGGGTGCAGGGCGAGGGCTTCCAGGTACACCTGGGCGGCGGGCTCGGGCTGGACTCGGGCTTCGGCCGCAAGCTGCGCGGGCACAAGGTGACCGCCGCGGAGCTGAACGACTACGTGGAGCGCGTGGTGCGCCGGTACGTGGAGCAGCGCACCGAGGGTGAGCGGTTCGCCCAGTGGGCGGCTCGTGCCGAGGAGGCGGATCTGCGATGAGCGAACGAGCTGTTCCCTTCTACTGCCCGTACTGCGGGGACGAGGACCTGCGTCCCGAGGAGGAGCCGCACGGCGCCTGGCGCTGCGCGGCGTGCTGCCGGGTGTTCGCGGTGAAGTTCGTCGGACTGGTGGTGAAGCAGTGAGCGCGGACCTGAAGTCCTTGGCGGAGAAGGCCTCCGCCGAGCTGGCCGATGCCTCGGCCGCCGAGGCGCTGGCCTGGACGGCGCGGACCTTCGGCGAGTCCTGGATCGTGGCGTCCAACATGCAGGACGCGGTGCTGATCGACCTGGCCACGCAGGCGAAGCCGGACGTGGACGTGCTGTTCCTGGAGACGGGCTACCACTTCCCGGAGACGATCGGCACCCGGGACGCGGTGGAGGTGGTGTACCCGAAGGTGCGCATCGTCAACGCCGCGGCCGAGCAGTCGGTCGCCGAGCAGGAGGCGGAGTTCGGACTGCTCAACAAGACCGCGCCGGACCGCTGCTGCTTCCTGCGCAAGGTGGTGCCGCTGCGCAACACCCTCGCGCGCTACGACGCGTGGGTGACGGGCGTGCGCCGGGTGGACGCGCCGACCCGGGCGGACACGCCGATCGTGCAGTGGGACGAGCGCAACGGGCTGGTCAAGGTCAACCCGATCGCGCCGTGGAGCGACGAGCAGTTCAACGCCTACATCGCCGACCACGGGATCCTGGAGAACCCCTTGGTGTCGGAGGGATACCTGTCCATCGGGTGCGCGCCGTGCACCGCGAAGCCGTTGCCGGGCCAGGACCCGCGCAGCGGTCGCTGGGCGGGCCAGTCCAAGACGGAGTGTGGTCTGCATGGTTGAGTCCGCGGTGGTCTCGTCCAATTTGGACGCTCTGGAGTCGGAGGCCGTCCACATCTTCCGGGAGGTGGCGGGCGAGTTCGACCGGCCGGTGATCCTGTTCTCCGGCGGCAAGGACTCCACCCTGCTGCTGCACCTGGCGATCAAGGCGTTCTGGCCCGCACCGGTGCCCTTCGCGCTGCTGCACGTGGACACCGGCCACAACTTCCCGGAGGTCATCGAGTTCCGGGACCGGGTGGTGGCCGAGCACGGGCTGCGGCTGGAGGTCGCGGCGGTGCAGGACTGGATCGACGACGGTCGGCTCACCGAGCGTCCGGACGGCACGCGCAACCCGCTACAGACCATGCCGCTGCTGGACTCCATCACCGCGCACCGCTTCGACGCGGTGTTCGGCGGCGGGCGCCGCGACGAGGAGCGGGCCCGTGCCAAGGAGCGCATCTTCAGCCTGCGCAACGCCTTCGGCCAGTGGGAGCCCCGCCGCCAGCGGCCCGAGCTGTGGAACCTCTACAACGGACGGCACCGGCCCGGTGAGCACGTGCGGGTGTTCCCGCTGTCGAACTGGACCGAACTGGACGTCTGGCACTACATCGCCCGCGAGGACATCGCACTGCCCTCGATCTACTACGCCCACGAGCGGGACGTGTACCTGCGCGACGGGATGTGGCTGACCGAGGGGCCCTGGGGCGGTCCGCGCTCCGGGGAGACTGTGCGGCGCAAGACGATCCGCTACCGCACGGTCGGCGACGGGTCCTGCACCGGGGCCGTGGAGTCCGCGGCCGTCACGATCGACGAGGTGATCGCCGAGGTCGCCGCCTCCCGGCTCACCGAGCGCGGGGCGACCCGTGCCGACGACCGGTTGTCCGAGGCCGCGATGGAAGACCGCAAGCGAGAGGGCTACTTCTGATGAGTCAGCTGCTGAGGCTTGCGACAGCGGGCAGCGTGGACGACGGCAAGTCCACACTGGTCGGTCGTCTGCTCTACGACACCAAGTCGGTGCTGGCCGACACCCTGGAGGCGGTGCACCGGGCCTCGGCGGACCGGGGCATGAGCACCCCGGACCTGTCGCTGCTGGTGGACGGGCTGCGCTCGGAGCGCGAGCAGGGCATCACCATCGACGTGGCCTACCGCTACTTCGCCACGCCCAAGCGGTCCTTCGTGCTGGCCGACACCCCGGGACACGTGCAGTACACCCGCAACACCGTGACCGGCGCGTCCACCGCGCAGCTGGGCGTGCTGCTGGTGGACGCCCGCAACGGGGTGGTGGAGCAGACCCGCCGGCACGCCGCGGTGCTGGCGCTGCTCGGGGTGCCCCGGGTGGTGCTGGCCGTCAACAAGATCGACCTCGTGGACTACGACGAGCCGACCTTCACCCGCATCTCCAAGGAGTTCAGCGCACACGCCACCTCGCTGGGCTACAGCGAGGACGCCGTGCTGAGCATCCCGGTATCGGCGCTGGTCGGCGACAACGTGGTGGACCGCTCGGCGCGGACCCCGTGGTACGAGGGGCCAACCCTGTTGCGGCACCTGGAGGAAGTGCCGGTGCACGCGGACGCCGAGGACTCGCCGTTCCGCTTCCCGGTGCAGTACGTGATCCGCCCGCGCACCGCGGAGCACCCCGACTACCGGGGCTACGCCGGGCAGATCGCGGCGGGCGGGGTGTCGGTCGGCGACGAGGTCGTGGTGCTGCCCTCGGGAATCCGTTCCACCGTGACGGGGATCGACACGCCGCACGGCCCGCGTAGCTCAGCAGGCTCCGGCGAGTCGGTGACCCTGTTGCTGGCCAACGAGGTGGACATCTCGCGCGGGGACCTGATCGCCACGGCCACGGCGCCGCCGCGGGTCGTGGACGAGTTCGAGGCGACGCTGTGCTGGTTGGGGGACAAGCCACTTCGCCCCGGAGCCCGGGTACTGGTCAAGCACGGAACACGGACCGTGCAGGCACTGGTCACGGAGCTGAACTCCCGCTTCGACGAGCAGAAACTGTCCAGTGTGGACGCTCCGGATTCATTGTCACTAAACGATATCGGTCGTGTTGTGCTACGTAGCGCGGAGCCGCTGCCGATCGATGATTACACCGACAGCCGCCGCACGGGCGCATTCCTGGTGATCGACCCGGCGGACGGCTCGACACTGGCCGGTGGCCTGGTCGGTGCGCCGCTGCCCGTCCTCGATGCCACTGATGCCACCGGGGAGCAGGAAGACCTCGTCTCCCCCGGCCCCTGATCTCCTTCCCCCAGCACAGAAAGCAGCCCACCATGCATTCCGCGAAGCGCAGATCGATCGCTCTGGTCGCCGCCGTCTCCGCTCTGGTCCTGGCCGCCGCGTGTTCACGGGCCGCTTCCGACCCGCAGCCGACACAGGTCGCCGACCAGGGGCCGGCCGCGGAGCTGCACCTGGGCTACTTCCCCAACGTCACGCACGCGGCGGCGCTGATCGGTCAGGCCAAGGACTTCTTCAGCAAGGAACTGGGCTCCACCAAGCTGGTGAGCCAGCAGTACAACGCGGGACCGGACGAGGTCAGCGCGCTGCTGGGCAAGTCGCTGGACGCGGCGTTCATCGGCTCCGGCCCGGCGATCAACGCCTTCGCCAAGTCCGACGGGCAGGCGGTGCGGCTGGTCGCGGGCGCCACCTCGGGCGGGGCGCAGCTGGTGGTCCGCGCGGGCATCAATGGGCCGGCCGACCTCAAGGGCAAGACGGTCAACACCCCGCAGCTGGCCAACACCCAGGACATCGCGCTGAAGAAGTGGTTGTCGCAGAACAAACTCACCGAGGGCGCCGGCGCGGACCAGGTGAAGATCAACAACACCGACAACGCGCAGACCCTGGACCTGTTCAAGCAGGGCAAGATCGACGGGGCCTGGCTGCCCGCGCCCTGGTCCTCCAGGCTGGTGCTGGACGCGGGCGCCAAGGTGCTGCTGGACGAGCGCAGCCTGTGGCCGGAGGGCAAGTTCCCGACCACCGTGCTGGTGGTGCGCACGGAGTTCCTGCAACAGCACCCGAAGACCGTGGAAGCGCTGCTGCGCGGTGAGCTGGCGGCCACCGAGTGGGCGCTGGCCAACAAGGGCGACGCCGAAAAGGTGGTCAACGACCAGCTCAAGGCCCTGACCGGCAAGGCGCTGAGCCAGGCCGTGCTGGACGACTCGTGGAACCAGATCGCACTGACCGTGGACCCGCTGGCGGGGCAGTTCCCGAAGCTGGCAGCCGACCAGGTGACCGCGGGAGTGGTCAAGACCGCGCCCGCCGTCAAGGGGTTCGCGGACCTCACCCTGCTGAACAAGGTGTTGCAGTCGGCCAACAAGCCCGCGGTCGACGCCGCGGGCCTGGACAAGAAGTAACCAGCGAGCAGACGAAGGCAGGCAGGGACATGACCGCCATGCTGCACCCGTCCTCCGTGACCTCCCACAACACCGCAGTCCGGCTCGCCGGGGTGCACAAGCGCTTCGGCGGCTCGCGCGACACCGTGGTCGCGCTGGAGGGGGTCGACCTGCGGGTCGCCCCCGGCGAGTTCGTCTGCCTGCTGGGCGCTTCCGGCTGCGGCAAGACAACTCTGCTCAACCTCGTCGCGGGGCTGGACAAGCCGAGCGCGGGCGACATCACACTGACCACCTCGCGGCCCGCGGTGATGTTCCAGGAGGCCGCGCTGATGCCGTGGCTGACCGCGTCGCGCAACGTGGAACTGGCGCTGAGACTGGCCGGGATGCGGCGGTCGGAGCGCAGGGAGCGCACCGCCGAGCTGCTGGACCTGGTGCGGCTGGGCGGTCTTGGCGACCGTCGGCCGCACGAGCTGTCCGGCGGCATGCGCCAGCGGGTGGCGCTGGCCCGCGCGCTGGCGTCCACCACGGCGGGTTCCGAGAACGGCACGCCCGCGCTGCTGTTGATGGACGAGCCGTTCTCCGCACTGGACGCGATCACCCGTGACGTGCTGCAGGGCGAGCTGCTGCGGGTCTGGCGCAGCACCAACACGGCGGTGCTGTTCGTGACCCACGACGTGCGCGAGGCGGTCCGGCTGGGACAGCGCGTGGTGCTGCTGTCCTCGCGACCGGGCCGGGTCGTGCGCGAGTGGGCCGTGGACGGCCTGTCCGGCGCCGAGGAGGCCGAGATCATCGAGGAGATCAACAGCGGGCTGCGGGAGGTGATCAGCAGCCATGCCGCAGCCTGACGTGGCCGAACTGGCCAGCGTCGAGGCGGGTCTGGACGCGCTGGACGCGCCGACCCGCCAGACCCGGCCCGGCCTGCGCCGGGCGCTGGCCGCCGTGGTGCCACCGATCTTCACACTGGTACTGCTGATCGTGGTGTGGCAGGCGCTGTGGGCCGCCGCGTTCTGGCCGGAGTACCAGCTGCCCGCGCCGAGCGCGGTGTGGCAGGTGATCTGGGACAGCGTGCGCACCGGTGAGGCGGGCGAGGTCCTGTGGAACTCGGTGCACCGCGCGGTACTGGGCTTCCTGGCCGGTGTGCTGCTGGGTACCCCGCTGGGCCTGGTGGTGGCCAAGATCCGGTACGTGCGGGCGGCGATCGGCCCGCTGCTGTCGGGCCTGCAGAGCCTGCCCTCGGTGGCCTGGGTGCCCGCGGCGGTGCTGTGGTTCGGGGTCACCCCGTCCACGATCTACTTCGTGGTGCTGATGGGCTCGGTGCCCTCCATCGCCAACGGACTGGTGGCGGGCATCGACCAGATCCCGCCGATCCTGCCCAGGGTGGGCACCGTGCTCGGCGCGGGCAGGCTGGCCTCGGCGCGGCACATCCTGCTGCCCGCGGCCCTGCCCGGTTACCTGGCCGGGCTCAAGCAGGGCTGGGCGTTCTCCTGGCGCTCGCTGATGGCCGCCGAGATCATCGCGATCTCCCCGCAGCTGGGCAAGGGCCTGGGCGCCTTCCTGGAACAGGGCAGGGCCTTCGCGGACATGTCCACGGTGATCGCCGCGATCTTCCTGATCCTGGTGGTGGGCGTGGGCATCGAACTGCTGGTGTTCCGCCCGCTGGAGCGCTCGGTGCTGCGGGCGCGCGGGCTGAACGGAGCGCTGTGATGATCCCCCTGGTGGCGGTCGGACACGGCAGCCGGGACCCGAGGTCGGCGGCCACGGTCTCCGAACTGCTCGGCGTGGTGCGGGCGCTGGACCCCGGACTGGACGTGCGGGCGGCCTTCCTGGACCTGTCCGCCCCGCGCCTGGTGGACGTGCTGGGCGCGGTGTCCGGGGACGGCCACCGCGAGGCCGTGGTCGTGCCGCTGCTGCTGGGCAGCGCCTTCCACGCCCGCGTGGACGTGCCCAACGCGATCAGCGAGGCGGTGTCACGCTACCCGAGGCTCTCGGTGCGCATCGCCGAGGTGCTGGGCCCGGACCCGCGCCTGGAGTCGGCGGCCCTGCGCAGGCTGGCCGCCGCCGGGGTGCGGCTGGACGACCCTTCGGTCGGTGTGGTGCTGGCCGGTGCGGGCTCCTCGCACGCCCCGGCCAACGCGCTGGTGTCGGCCGTGGCCCGGCGCTGGGCCGGTGGCGCGCGCTGGGCCGGTGCCGTGGAGGCCTTCGCCGCCGCGGCCGACCCCACGGTGCCCGCGGCCATCAGCGCGCTGCGGGCCGCCGGGGCGCGGCGCATCGCGGTGGCCTCCTGGTTCCTCGCCCCCGGCCTGCTGCCCGACCGGGTCGCCGAGCAGGCCCGCGCCGCGGCGGGCGATGTTGTTGTGGCCCAGCCACTCGGCGCCGACATCGACGTGGCCGAGCTGGTCCTGCACCGCTACCAGGCGGCGCTGTCCTGTCGCGTGGCCGCCAGGTCCGCGTAGCTGGGAAATCCCGTTCCCCCCAGCGGTGTGGCCACCCACGGCCACACCGCTTTTTTGTGTCCCCTGCAGGAGGAATCGGCATGAGCAAGAAGTTCAGCCTGGGCGCCGACTGGGCGTCGGTCATCATCGCGGGGGTGGCCGTGCTGCTGGCCGCGACCCACCTGCTGCCGACGATCGGCTGGTGAGCAGGACATGACCACGACGAGCGCGAAGGCCGCACCCGGCGCCCTGCTGCGGTACGTGCCGGGCCTGCTGCTGCTGGCGGGCATCGGGCTGCTGGGCAAGTGGGCGCAACTGGAGTTGCAGGCCGTCGGTAAGGCCACGCACACCGCGCTGCCGGACATCGAGTACGTGCTGTGGGCGATCGTGATCGGCGCGGTGATCAGCAACACCGTGGGGCTGCACCCGGTGTTCCGCGCGGGCGTGGGCACCTACGAGCTGTGGCTGAAGATCGGCATCGTGCTGCTCGGCGCCCGCTACGTATTGGGCGACCTGGCCAAGCTGGGCGGGGTGAGCATCGTGCTGGTGTTCATCGACGTGGCCGTGGCCACCGGCATCGTGCTGCTGCTGGGCAGGGTGTTCAAGCTGGGCGCCAAGTTGAGCTCCCTGCTGGCGATCGGCACCGCGATCTGCGGGGTGTCGGCGATCATCGCGGGCAAGGGGGCCATCGAGGCCGAGGAGGAGGACTCGGGTTACGCCATCGCGGCGATCCTGGCGCTGGGCGCGGTGGCGCTGTTCAGCTTCCCGCTGATCGGGCACGCGCTGAACCTGTCCGAGCAGGAGTTCGGCCTGTGGGCGGGTCTCGCGGTGGACAACACGGCGGAGACCACGGCCACCGGGGCCCTGTACTCCGCGCACGCCCAGGACGTGGCGGTGCTGGTGAAGAGCACCCGCAACGCGCTGATCGGCTTCGTGGTGCTGGCCTACGCCCTGTACTTCTCCGCGCGCGGGCAGGCGGCGAAGGTGGCCTCCGGCTTCCTGCCGAGGGCCGGGTTCGTGTGGCGGAAGTTCCCCAAGTTCGTACTGGGCTTCCTGGCCGTGTCCGCCCTAGCCACGGTCGGTGTGCTGGGCAAGGCGGAGGTGGCGAGCCTGGGCAACCTGTCGAAGTGGGCGTTCCTGCTGACCTTCGCCGGGGTGGGGCTGAACTTCAACCTGGCGCGGATGCGGCGCAGCGGCTGGCGGCCCTTCGTGGTGGGCGCGCTGGCCCTGCTGGTGGTCGCGGGCACGGCCCTGGTGGAGGTGCTGGTCGCTTCGCGGGCGGTTGGACTGTGACGCACGCTTCATGCCAGGTTCGGGAACAGCAAAGTTGAGTCGTGCGTTGTAAGGTTTGACTGACCCACCCCGAGGAGGTTCCCGATGTTGCTGCGCACCGACCCGTTCCGCGAACTCGACCGGCTGACCCAGCAGGTGTTCGGGGTCAACGGCACCCCGAGCCGCCCGGCCACCGCGCCGATCGACGCGTACCGGCAGGGCGAGGAGTTCGTGGTGGAGTTGGACCTGCCCGGCGTGGCCCCCGAGTCGATCGACCTGGACGTGGAGCGCAACGTGCTCACCGTGCGCGCCGAGCGCAAGGCGACCGAGGGCGTCCAGTTGCAGATCGCCGAGCGGCCGCGCGGGGTGTTCTCCCGCCAGCTGTTCCTCGGCGAGGCCCTGGACACCAGCCGGATCTCCGCCGAGTACGACGCGGGCGTGCTGACCATCCGCGTGCCGGTGGCCGAGCGGGCCAAGCCCCGCAAGATCACCGTCTCCACCCAGGGCGACCGCCAGGCCATCAACGCCTGAGCAGCGCGAACCGAAGGGGCCGGCCGGGTGCCATCACCCGACCGGCCCCTTCGCGCGCGAAGTGAACTGTTAATCCTTGTCGGAGGGTTACCACACGGTAACCCTGTGATCGTGAGCACGTTTCACGTTCACGGTTAGCTCTCCCCTGCGACCACAGCGAGGTGGCCCATGAGCAACCCGACCTCCCGACTGCTGACCGGCGCGGCACTGGCACTGGTGCCCCTGATCGGGCTCGCCGTCCCCGCCGCCGCGGCGACCCAACCGGTCAACTACGCCTGCCAGGGCAAGGCAGCCGGGCAGACCGCGAACCTGACCCTGACCCAGAACGTGGACTCCGCCGCGCCCGCGACGGTGGCCGCGGGCGGTGCGCTGACCATCGAGTTGGCCCCCACCACCAACACCGTGCCGGGCTCGGCGGGCGGGTACACCGTCAACTCGGTGAAGAACCTGTCCCTCATCGTGCCGATCCCGGCCAACTCCACGTACGTCTCGGCCAGCCTGTCCGGCGGCTCCGGGCTGGGCAGCACGCCGCCCACGGTCAGCGTGGTGGGCAAGAACGTGGTCGCCTCCGTGCCCGGCCCGATCAAGGGCGGGGCCAGCTTCCAGCTGCCCAAGCTGACCCTGAACCTGACCGCGGGCTCCACCGGCACCATCGACAGCACCCTGGCCGGTACCAGCTACACCGATCCCGGCCTGACCTTCACCGCGACCATCTCGGTGATCGGCTTCCCGGTGGACGCCCCGACCACCTGCTACCCCAGCCCCTCGCCCAAGCTGACCAGCACCACGATCGGCTAGTGGCGCGTCGCGCGTCGTTGACCTGGTATCCGGTCCGGGCCGAGGCCGCGGTGTCGTGAAAGTGCCGTTTGGGACATCCAGTGTCCTGAACGGCACTTTCATGGCACGGCCCGCGTCGGCGGGCGCGGCTGGGTGGTCGCCGGCGAGCCACGGTCAAGGTTGCGAGCGAGCCACTAGCTCGCCGCGGTGGTGGGCCCGCTCAGCGCTGGTCGGCGGGCGGGTCCACCACCCTGGGCAGCCGCCGGGTCGGCACCTCGTCGGTCTCCGCGTGGCGCACCGGCCAGCTGACCCGCACCGGCCGTCCGCCCCGGGCCAGCAACTCGGCCACCGGCACGGCATCGGCCACCTCAGGACGGTGCTTGCCCTCCTCGGGGTCAGCCGCGGGCTCTGGATCGGTACCGGCGAGGTGATCCGGCTCACCGGCCACGGCGGCCTGTCGCGCGGCCCGTGCCTCGCGCTGGTAGCTCATCAGCAGCCAGGTCACCGCACCCGCCAGCCCCGCACCCAGCGGTAGGAACCCAAGCAGCGTCAGTAAGTCCATCACCCCGCCGTCCCCGCCCCTGCCCTCGATCATGCCTCGCGCGGTCGCGGCGGGGTAACCGCCAACCGGCTACCGTGCAGCCATGGTCGACGAACTGGTCCACTACGAGGTGCAGCGCGGCATCGCGACGATCACCCTCGACTCCCCGCACAACCGCAACGCCCTGTCCGCCCAGTTGCGCCGCGAACTGCGCGACCACCTGGGCAGCGCGCTCGCCGAGGAGGCGGTCCGCGTGGTCGTGCTCAGCCACACCGGTCCGGTGTTCTGCGCGGGCATGGACCTCAAGGAGGCCGGGGGCGCCAGCGCCGACCAGCAGGGGGTCAACGAGTTCCCGGCCATCCTGGAACAGCTGTGGACCAGCCCCAAGCCGGTGGTCGCCCGGCTGGCGGGCCCGGCGCGGGCGGGCGGGGTCGGCATCGTGGCCGCCTGCGACATCGCCATCGCCGTGCGGGAGGCCAGCTTCGCGTTCAGCGAGGTGCGCATCGGGGTCGTGCCCGCGGTGATCTCGGTGACCGTGCTGCCCCGCCTGCTGCCGAGGGCCGCGCACGAGCTGTTCCTGACCGGGGAGACCTTCGACGCCGAGCGCGCCGTGCGCATCGGGCTGCTCAACTCCGCCGTGGCCGCCGAGGACCTGGACGCGGAGGTCGCGCGCTACGCCGGCATGCTCGCGCTGGGCGCACCGAACGCCTTGGCGGCGACCAAGTCCATGCTGCGCGAGCCGCGCACCGGGGACATGGGCCAGGACTTCGCCGACATGCTGGAGCTGTCTGCGCGCCACTTCGGCGGCGAGGAGGGCCAGGAGGGCATCGCGGCGTTCGTGCAGAAGCGCAAGCCCAACTGGGTCCCCACCGACTGACCCGGTCCCAACCCTCGCGTGTCGGCGCTTCCCGTGCGGTGTGTCGGCCCAACACGGCGTACGGGAAGCGCGAACACGGCGTACCGGAAACGCCGACACGCGGTACCGGGAGCGCCGACACGCGGGGTGTGGTCCGGCCCGGTTGGGCGTGGGCTCAGCGCAGTTCGTAACCGAACCGGTCGCTGGCGGCCGCGGCCTCGGCCAGCACCGAGCGGATGCCCTGGTAGGCGCGGGGATCGTGCTCACGCAGCGCCTCTGAGTCGGTCCACACCAGCACGTGCAGGCCCTCGGGCAGCCAGGACAGGTCGGTCAGGCAGTCGTGCAGCGCGTCCAGGTTGCGCCCGAAGTAGTCCGGGAACTCCAGTGCGGCGGCGATGGCGTCCAGCGCGGACAGCTTGTCCCGCAACTCCCCGCCGCGCAGCTCGTGCCGGGTCATTTCGCGGTGTCCACGACGACGAAGGACTCGTAGTGGTCCTCGGTGTAGAACACTTCCTTCTGGCTGCCGGTGACCAGCCGTCGGGTGGCGCGGTTCTTCGCACCCGGGGTCTCCACGGTGTACTCGTGGTAGTAGCCGACCTTGTTCTGCGGCAGGCGCTTCTCGTTGTTGCGGAAAACCACGCCGTCGTTGTCCGGGTGCGGGAACGGCCCGCCCTTCTGGATCAGCTTCCAGGTGGCGCCCGCCTCGGCGGGCAGCGCGGACAGCGCCTTGACCGGCAGCCCGGAACTCGCGCCGGGCACCGAGCCGGAGCCCTGGTTGGAGGCGGCGGAACTGGTGCTGGTCGCGCTGGACGCGGGCTTGCCGCTCGGCGCGCTGGACAGGTCCTTGACCAGCCAGCCTGCCGCGACGAGCACGATCAGGCCGATCAGGGCGATGGTGATGCGTCGGCGCTGGGTCACGCCGTGCAGCCTACGAAGCGCTGTCCTGGTGCGCTTGCCCGGCCTCGTCGGCGTCGCGGCCCCACAGGGTGGGCTCGGCCCGGTAGCGCGGGGCCAGCAGCGCGGACAGCCGGTCAACCACCCGGTCGATGAGCCAGGCCACGCCCAGGCAGATCGGCAGCAGCACCAGCATGACCAGCGCGAACTGCACGGGGAACCACAGCTGGGCAACCCACAGCTCGACCGCGTCCCAGGTGTCGGCGAGCCAGTCCAGCATCCCTTCACTGTACGTGAGTGACTCGCGTCACCGGCAGGATCGGCTCGGGATCGGTAGTTTCGGCCCATGTTCGCCGTGTACGCCTCAGCCCCGAACCCGAACGACCCCCTGGCCTCGCTGGTGGTCGGCGAGCGCGACACCCCCGAGCCCCCGCCCGGCTGGGTGAGCGTCTCGGTGCGCGCGGCCAGCCTGAACATGCACGACCTGTGGACCCTGCGCGGGGTGGGCATCAAGCCCGAACGCTTCCCGATGATCCTGGGCTGCGACGGGGCCGGGGTGCTGGCGGACGGCACCGAGGTGGTGCTGCACTCGGTGATCGGCGACCCGGAGTTCAGCGGGGACGAGACCCTGGACCCCAAGCGCAGCCTGCTCACCGAGGTGCACCAGGGCAGCTTCGCGGACACCATCGTGGTGCCCAGGCGCAACGTGCTGCCCAAGCCCGCGTCGATGACCTTCGCCGAGGCGGCCTGCATGGGCACGGCCTGGCTGACGGCCTACCGCATGCTGTTCGTGAAGTCCGGGCTGCGCCCCGGCCAGACCATGCTGGTGCAGGGCGCCTCCGGCGGGGTGTCCACCGCGCTGATCCAGCTGGGCGTGACGGCCGGGTTCCGGGTGTGGGTCACCGGGCGCAGCGAGGAGAAGCGGGCCGTGGCCACCTCGCTGGGGGCGCACGCCACCTTCGAGTCCGGTGCCCGGCTGCCCGAGCGGGTGGACGCCGTGTTCGAGACCGTGGGCAAGGCCACCTGGTCGCACACGATGCGCTCGCTCAAGCCGGGCGGCACGGTGGTGATCTCCGGGGCCACCAGCGGGGACGCCTCGCCCGCCGAGTTGCAGCGGCTGTTCTTCCTCCAGCTCAACGTGGTCGGCGCCACCATGGGCACCCGCGATGAGCTGGTCGACCTGCTGCGGCTGTGCGAGCTGACCGGGATCCGCCCGCACATCGGCGCCGAGCTGCCCTTCGAGCAGGCCGGGCAGGGGCTGCGCGCGATGTTGGACGGAGAGGTGCATGGCAAGATCGTCTTGAGCCGCTGACCC
This sequence comes from Kutzneria viridogrisea DSM 43870, assembly GCF_000525635.1. Lineage (NCBI taxonomy): Bacteria > Bacillati > Actinomycetota > Actinomycetes > Pseudonocardiales > Pseudonocardiaceae > Kutzneria > Kutzneria viridogrisea. Next base: position 1,829,946 of record NZ_CP007155.1, on the reverse strand, counting down.
CGGGAACGGTTACGGTGCTGCGTGATCGGCGCGCATCGCCGCGCGCCGTTACCACCGGGGAGAGCAGATGAGTTCCACAGGGGTCTTCCGGCGCAAGCCGATCGACCAGATCACCAACGACAGCGAGAGCGGGCTGCAACGCTCGCTGGGCCTGTGGCAGCTGACCGCCATCGGGGTGGGCGGCATCATCGGCGCGGGCATCTTCGCGCTGGCCGGTGCGGTGGCGAACAAGACCGCGGGCCCCGCCGTGCTGATCTCGTTCCTGATCGCGGGCATCGCCAGCGCGGCGGCGGCCTTCTCCTACGCGGAGTTCGCCGGGCTGATCCCCAAGGCGGGCTCGGCCTACACCTACGGCTACGCGGTGCTGGGCGAGGTGGTCGGCTGGTTCATCGGCTGGGACCTGCTGCTGGAGTACACCGCCATCGTGGCCGTGGTGGCCATCGGCATCTCCGGCTACTTCGGCTTCCTGTTGGGACAGTTGGGGATCCACCTGCCCGCCTGGATGCTGGGCGCCCCGGGAACCGGGGACGGGCACGTGTTCGACCTGTTCGCCGCCCTGCTGTGCCTGCTGATCGCGTTCCTGCTGACCCTGGGCATCCGGGCCGCGGCCCGGTTCGAGACCGTCGTGGTCGGCATCAAGGTCGTGGTGGTGCTGATCGTGGTCGCGGTCGGCTTCTTCTACGTCAAGTCCGGGAACTACACGCCGTTCTTCCCCTTCGGCGTTGGCGGTGCGGTCACCGGTGCGGCCACCGTGTTCTTCGCGGTGTTCGGCTACGACGCCATGTCCACCGCCGCCGAGGAGTCCAAGGACGCCCAGCGGCACATGCCCAAGGCGATCATCTACTCGCTGGCCATCTCCATGGTGCTCTACGTGCTGGCCTGCCTGGTGCTGACCGGGATGCAGCACTACACCGAGATCGACCCGAAGGCCGGGTTCTCCGCCGCCTTCGCCTCGGTGGGCCTGTCCGGGCTGGCCTCGCTGATCGCCGTCGGCGCCATCATCGGCATCCTGACGGTGATGTTCACCTTCATGCTCGGCGTGACCCGCGTCTGGTACTCGATGAGCCGCGACGGCCTGCTGCCCCGGTGGTTCGCCAAGACCCACCCGGTGCGCAAGGTGCCCACCCGGATCACCTGGATCACCGGCGTGGTCTCCGCGCTGATCGCCGGGTTCCTGCCCATCGGTGCCGCCGCCGAGCTGACCAACATCGGCATCCTGCTGGCCTTCGTGGTGGTGTGCGTCGCGGTGGTCGTGCTGCGCTACCGCAAGCCCGACCTGCCACGCACCTTCCGCACCCCGGGCATGCCGGTGGTGCCGATCATCGGCGTGGTCTTCTCCATCTGGCTGATCACGTTCCTGGAGCCGGAGACCTGGCTGCGCTTCGCGGTGTGGTTCGTGATCGGACTGATCGTGTACTTCGCCTACGGCAAGCGGCACTCGCTGCTCAACCGGCAGGACTGAACCGGTCCGCGGCCCGGGACAGCGCGTCCCGGGCCTGCCCGGCCAGCCTGGCCACCAGCTCGGCCGCGGGCACCTGCACCGCCAGCGGGTAGGTCTGCCCCGCCCACAGGTGCACCGCCTCCGGGTCGCCCGCCTTGGCCGAGGCGACCCGCAGCGGCCTGGTCAGGTGGTGCACCTGCGGGTACGCCGCCGGGGCGTGCGGGCCGTTCTCGGTGAGGAACCGGTTCACCAGGCCCCGCGCGGGCCGCCCGGTGAACGCACGCGTGACCGCTGTGCGGCGAGTCCCCGCCAGCACCGCCGCCCGGTGCGTCGCCGAGGTACCCGACTCGGGGCAGAGCAGGAAGGCCGTGCCCAGTTGCGCCGCCACGGCGCCCGCAGAGATCGCCGCGGCCACGTCGGCCCCGTGCACCAGACCGCCCGCCGCGATCAGCGGCAGGTCAGTCGTCGCCGCGACCCGCCGCAGCAGGGCCAGCAGCCCGAACTCCTCGCCGCCACCGGGGCTCACCCCGTCGTCGGCCAGCGTGCCCCGGTGCCCGCCCGCCTCAAAACCCTGCACGCACAACACATCCGCCCCCGCGGCCACGGCCTGGCGGGCCTCCGCCGGAGTGGTCACCGTGGCCACCACCTGGGCCCCCGCGGCGTGCAGCCGGTGCACGGCCTCGGCATCGGGCAGCCCGAACGTGAACGACACCACGGGGATCCGCTGCGCGATCACCAGCTCCAGTTTCGCCGGGTACTCGTCGTCCTCCCAGCGCGGCTGACCGGCGGCCACCCCGTAGCGGTCGGCCTGCTCCTGCACCCGGTGCTGGTAGGCCGCCAACTCGGGCGCCACGTCGGGCCCCGGCACGAACAGGTTCACGCCGAAGCGCCCGCCGGTGAGTTCGGCGGTGCGCGCGATCTGGTCGGCCAGCGCCTGGGTGCTCAGGTAGCCGCCCGGTACGAAGCCGAAACCGCCCGCCCGCACGACCTCGGCGACCAGTTCGGGGGTGGACACGCCACCGGCCATCGGCGCGACGATCACTGGAATCGCTAGCTCGCAGATCACCTAGCCGACCCTAGCGCGGCAGCAACAGCGTGGCACCCACGACGAGGGAGGCGATCGTCACCGCGCCGAACAGCAGCACCCACAGGGTGCCCGCGATCCCGGTGAGCCGGGCCAACTGGTCGGCGTCGGAGTCGGGGGCACGTCCCCTGCGCCGCTTGCGTTGCAGCTCGAACACCGGCCGCACCCCGCCCAGCAGCAGGAACCAGGCCGCCACGTAGCCGAAGGCGGCCTGCACCTGGACGCTGGTGTACCAGGACACCGCGAAGACCAGCGCCCCGGTGACCACCACCGAGACCACGCCGAACACGTTGCGGATCATCACCAGCATCGCGGCCAGCAGCACGATGATGGCCCACAGCAGCACGGTGGTCTGCCCGGCGGCGATCAGGGCGGCGGCGCCCAGGCCCAGCAGCGAGGGCGTGACGTAGCCCGCGGCCGCGGTGAGCACCATGCCCGGTCCGCGCGGCTTGCCCCGGGTGAGGGTGAGCCCCGAGGTGTCCGAGTGCAGCTGGATCCCGGTGAGCCTGCGCCCGGTCAGCAGGGCGACCAGCGCGTGGCCGCCCTCGTGCGCGATGGTCACGGCGTTGCGGGTGATCCGCCACACCGACCAGGGCAGCACCGCGATCAGCGCGATCACCGCCGTGACGCCCGCGATGGCGAGCTGCGTGTTGAGCTGTTCTGGCAGGTTCATCGCGTCCTCTTCTAGTGCACCCGAGGTGGTGGACGCGTGAGGGGCCCATGGCGTTGTATCGGGCGATGACCTTCACCGTGCAGGACGCTGTCCGGATCGCGACGCAGGCGCACGACGGCCAGCTGGACAAGGCGGGCAAGCCCTACATCGGTCACCCGGTGCGGGTGATGAACCGGGTCAGCGGGGACTACGAGCGTATGGCCGCGGTGCTGCACGACGTGATCGAGGACACCCCGGTGACCGCCGAGGACCTGCTCGCGCAGGGCTGCCCGCCCCGGGTGGTGACGGCGGTGGTGGCGCTGAGCAAGGAGCCGGGCGAGCCGCAGGCCGACTACATCGCCCGGGTGGCCGCCGACCCGATCGCCGTGGTGGTCAAGCGGGCCGACATCGCCGACAACTTCTCCCCGCCGCGCTTCGACGTGCTGGACGAGGCCACCCAGCACCGGCTGCGCGGCAAGTACGGCGAGGCGCTGCGGCTGCTCGACGTACTCGCGCGATCCTGACGTGAACTGACAGGTACGGCCAGCAGGATGACCGGCATGACAACCGTGACCGGGACGTTCGACATCACCCGCTGGGACGAGGACACCTACGAGGAGGCCGAGGGCGGCAAGCTGGGCCGCGTGGTGGTGGGCAAGACCTTCCACGGCGGCGTCGAGGGCACCAGCACCGCGAACCTGCTCACCGCCGTGTCCCCCGTGCCCACCTCGGCCGCGTACGTGGCGATCGAGCGGGTGACTGCCACACTCGGTGACCGCTCCGGCACCTTCGTGCTGCGGCACACCGCGATCGGCTCGGCCGAGGGCGGGGAGATGGACATCGCCGTGGTGCCGGACACGGCCACCGGGCAGCTGACCGGGCTGCGCGGACAGCTCGCGATCACGCGACACGACGACGGCAGCCACACCTACTCGTTCGAGTACAGCCTCACCTGATCCGGTGATACCGGGCGACCCGGACACGGTGACGATCACCACAGCGGCGCCACTCAGCAGGTAACCATCCCGCCAAACGGGCGCCAGCGTTGCCCCGGACGTCGCAGCGGGGACCGCCGCCAACGTCACCTCCGCACCGGGACACTTCCCCGTTTGCGCTGGTCCACGGCACGATCGGGAGGCCGCCACCCCGGCACGAGGAGATGACGTGATGATCAGGATCGCCATCACCGGGCACCGAGGGCTCCCCGATCCCACCAGGACGCTCGTTGACGCCGCACTGCGCTCGGAGATCAACCGACTCGGCGAGCGGGGACTCGTTGGAGTGAGCTGCCTGGCCGACGGTGCGGACGCGCTGTTCGCCCAGGCCGTGCTCGACTCCGGCGGTGACCTGGTCGCGGTGCTGCCCGCTCGGGGCTACCGGGAGCGGCTGCCCGCCGACTACCACCCCACCTTCGACGCCCTGCTGGAGCGGGCCGCCGAGGTGATCACCCTGGACTACGACAAGCCCGGATCGGCCGCCTACATGGCCGCCAGCGTGCGCATGGTCCAGGGCGCCGACCACCTCGTTGCGGTGTGGGACGGGCAGCCCGCGGCCGGACAGGGCGGCACCGCGGACGTGGTCACCCACGCCCGCGGCCAAGGCCTGCCGGTCACCGTGATCTGGCCCGAGGGCAGCAGCCGGGGCTGAGCCCTACCGCGCCGGGTCGCGGTTGTGGAGCCGCTTCGCCCAGAGGTAGCCGAGCACCGTGAGCCCGGCGCACCAGGCGAGCGCGACCACGAGGCTGTCGCCCACCGGCGTGCCCATCAGCAGCGCCCGCAGCGCCTCGATCACCGGAGTGAAGGGCTGGTGCTCGGCGAACACCCGCACCCAGCCCGGCATCGAGTCCAGGGTCATCATCAGGATCCCGGGCGGTGGTCATGAGCTCGTGGCCTTCTCGCGCGGATGGTCGGTGAGGGCCAGGAACACGTCGTCCAGGTCAGGGGTGTGCACCGACAGCGTGTCCACCTCGACCGCTGCCTGCTCCAGCCGGGCCAGCAGTGCCCGCAGCGAGCCGACCCCGCCGTCCCCCGGCACGTGCAGGGTGAGCGCCTCCTCGTCGCGCGCGGACCCGCCGAGCAGCCGCGCCGCCGAGTCCAGCCCGCCCAGGTCGGCGAACCGCAACCGGATGTGGCCGCCGGGCACCAGCCGCTTCAGCTCGGCCGCGGTGCCCTCGGCCACGAGCCTGCCGTGGTCGAGCACCGCGATCCGGTCGGCGAGCTGGTCGGCCTCCTCCAGGTACTGCGTGGTGAGGAAGATCGTGACCCCGCCCGCGACCAGCTCGCGGATGATCTGCCACATCGTGCGGCGGCTGCGCGGGTCCAGCCCGGTGGTCGGCTCGTCCAGGAAGATCACCTTCGGGTCGCCGACCAGGGTCATCGCCAGGTCCAGCCGGCGCCGCATGCCACCGGAGTAGGTCGCCACCGGCCTGCGGGCCGCCTCCACCAGGTCGAAGGTCCCCAGCAGCTCTGCGGTGCGCCGCCTGCCCTCGGCGCGGCCCAGGTGGTGCAGGTCCGCCATCAGCACCAGGTTCTCCTCCCCGGTGAGCAGGCCGTCCACCGCCGAGTACTGGCCGGTGACGCCGATCGCCGCCCGCACCGCGTCGGGCTCGGCGGCCAGGTCGTGGCCCGCGACGCGGACCTGCCCTGCGTCGGCGCCGATCAGCGTGGACAGGATCTGCACCGTGGTGGTCTTGCCCGCCCCGTTCGGGCCGAGCAGGGAGAAGATCGTGCCCTGCTGCACGGTCAGGTCGATCCCGTCGAGAACGACCTTGTCGCCGAAGGACTTGCGCAGCCCCGTCACGGCGATCGCGGGCTGCTTCACGACCGCGCTCCCCCGGTCAACAGGGGCAGGGACCGCACACCGGTCAGATTCGGCGAGGGCATGAAGGTCACCGGAGCCTCGGGATCGGTGCGCAGGCCGGGGAAGCGGTCCAGCAGCAGGTTCAGCGCGACCCGGCCCTCCAGGCGGGCCAACGGGGCGCCGAGGCAGAAGTGGATGCCGCGGCCGAAACCCAGGTGCGGGTTGGGATCGCGGGTCACGTCGAACACCTCGGGGCGGTCGAACTGGCGGGCGTCGCGGTTGGCGGCCCCGACCCACACCATCAGCATCTGGTTGGCGGGCAGGCGAACCCCGCCCAGCTCCACCTCCTCGGTGTTGCGGCGCGCGACCGCCGAGAACGGGCTGAGGAAGCGCAGCGACTCCTCGATCGCACCGGGCACCTTCGAGCGGTCCGCCCGCACCTGCGCCGCCTGCTCCGGGTGGGCGTCCAGGCACAGGATCGTGTTGCCCAGCAACATGGTTGTGGTGATGTGCCCGGCCAACAGCAGGATGCTGGCGAAGTTGACGACCTGGTTGTCGTTGAGCCGGTCGCCGTCCACCTCGGCCTGCACGAGCTGGGTCAGCAGGTCCTCACGCGGCTTGGTCCTGCGCTCGGCGGCGTGCGCGCGCAGGTAGTCCAGCATGGGCTGGAGCTGTTCCTGCTGCTTCTGGAACTCCCGCGCCTGCTCCCCGCTCTCGTCCTTGAGCGAGAACTGGTTGGCGTTGGCGAACAGTGCGTCCACCCAGTGCCGGAACAGCTCCCGGTCACCGCTGGGCACGCCGAGCAGGTCGGCGATGACGATCACGGGCAGCGGGTAGGCGAGATCGGCCACCAGCTCCCAGCTCTGCTTGTCCGCCACGGCATCGAGCAGTTCGCCGGTGAGGGCGTGGATCCTCGGCTCCAGGTCGGCCACGATCTTCGGCGTGAAGGCGTGACTGACCAGGTTGCGCAGCTTGCGGTGGTCGGGCGGGTCCATCTGCAGCAGGTTGCCCTCGCTCATCGAGGGGTCGGCGATCTCGGGGAAGAACATCGTCAGGTCCGAGGAGTAGGTGCGCGGGTCGCTGAAGATCCGCGTCGCCTCCTGGTGGCCGTAGACGTTCCACAGGCCGAGTTCCTCGACGAACTCGACCGGTTGCGCGGGTTGCTGTCCGCGCACCCAGAACTGCTGCGGGTGGATGCCCCACTGGTCGGCGAGCGTGGTCATGTCTTGTCCCCCTTCGTTGGTACTGCGAACAAGTCGGTCAGGAACGGCGGATCAGGATGTCGCCGTAGGAGGTGCGGGCCCGCACCTCGACGGTCTGCTCGGCCGAGCCGGGACCGTCCGCGGTGTCCAGGTCGTTGTGCACGGCGCCGAACTGCGAGCTCAGGTCCAGCCAGGCGGCGCTGCCCTCGCGGACGCCGACCTCCAGTTCCCCGCAGGCGGTGACCAGCGCGATCGAACCGCGCACGACCTCGCCCAGCCGGACGTTGCCGTTGGCGGTCTTGGCGTTCACCGCGCCGAGCGCCCGGCCCACCGTGATGTCCCCGTTGGCCGCGCTGGCCCGCAGGTCGCCGGTGACCTCGCCCAGCCAGCTGTCCCCGTTCGCGTTCTTGATCACCGCGCTGCCGTCGACCGCGCGGACCCGCAGCACCCCGGTCCCGGTGGAGACCTGGGCGTCGCCCTCGACCCGCTCCACGGCGACCTCCCCACCCGAGGTGGTCAGGTGCAGCGGGCCGGTGCTGTCGAGCTGGACGCGGCCGGTGCCGCTGCTGAACGTGCACTCGCCGAGCCGGCCCGTGGAGCGGAAGTCGCCCACCCCCGTCGTGGCGTGCACCTGCGAGCCGCTGGGCAGCTCGACCGTCACGTCGACCGAGCCCGGCTTGCCGAACAGGCCGCTCTTGGGCGCCTTCACCAGAAGCGTGCCGCCCACGTGCTCCACGCGGGTCTGCCTGGCGGCCTTGATGTCGCTCTCGCGGGACGGGTCGGTCGGCCGCACCTCGACGACGGTGTCGGTGCGGTCGCTCGCGGTGATCCGCAGGTAGCCGACCCCGAGTGTGATCGTGACGGGAATGGGGCTGGGCGTGGCGAAAGTGGGCATGGCTGTCCCCCAGGACGTGTGGGTGCGGGTGTGGTGGGTGCCGGACGGGCCGCTAGCGGGCCCAGCCGGTGTAGCGCTGGCCGCCTCGGCCGCTGCGCCGCTCGGTGCGGGCGCCGCGGTCCTCGGGCTCCAGGGTCGCCGCGACGGCTCGCACCAGCCACGCGTTGACCGAGAGCCCCTGCTCCCCAGCCGCCTCCTCCACGCGCTGCTTCAGGTGCTCGGGCAGCCGGAAGTTGATCCGTGAGGTGGCGCCTTCCTCTGCGCTCGACGGGCTCGGCGCCGCCACCGGCGCCGCGTCCGCGTAGGACTGGTCACTCGGCGGCGCCGTCACCACGAAACTCGGGTCCAGCCCCCGCAGGCGCACCTCCACCGAGCCCGGCGCCAGGTCCATCGTGATCTCGTCAGCGGCCGCCGAGAGCGCGGTGAGCAGGGTGAGCCGGGCCGCCGACTCCAGTGGTGCGGTAAGGCGCTCCGCGAGTGCGCGGGCGTCCTCCCCGCCGGCGTCGGCGGCGACCGCGAGCTCTCTGCGGAGGTTGTCGACGTACGGCGTGAGGTCCATGGCACCATGATGGCACTGCAATGGCGCCACGGCAAGCCCTCATGGCGTCACATGGTGCCACAATGGTGACACTTCGCCCGGTCCTGCGATCCCACCACGACAAGGCCAATCAGAAGGAGCTGCGCAAACACGTCGGGATGACGCAGGGGGAGCTGGGCGCGAGCCAGGCACCTGCGGCGCCAGGTGGCGCCACAGTGGCGCCACCCGTGGCTAGCGCAGCTTGCCCAGCAGTTCGACAGGCACGATCCGCACCGGGTACGGCCGCGCGGCCTCGAAGACGTCCGTGCCCTTGACCTCGGCCACCTGCTGGTACTGGCCGTCCGCGTCGAGCTCGTAGGCGGTCAGCACAGGGTCTGCCGGGTCGACGACCCAGTAGCTGGGCACACCCATGCGCTGGTAGACGGCCTTCTTGGTGTTGAGGTCGTTCAGCGCGGTGCTGGGTGAGAGCACCTCCACCACCAGCAGCGGCGCCACGGGCAGGTTCTTGTCGGTCAGGTCCTCGTCCCGAGCCACGAGCAGATCGGGCTGCACCTCGGTGCTCGCCGACGGCTGCACCGCGAATGGGGCCGAAAGCACGTGCAGGTCGTCCGGGCACACGGTATCGAGATAACTGCCCAACTTCATAACGATCTTCTGGTGACGGGTCCCCGGTGCCGGGCTCACGAGGAGCACCCCGTCGATGAGTTCGTAGCGGCGGCCGTCATCGGGCATCGCCGCCAGGTCGTGCACCGTGTACGGACGTGCGGGCGGGTGCGTGGCCATGGCTGTCATGGTCCCTCCTTCTGCTCATGGCAGCTAGTCCAGCACCTACCCCTGACAATCCGAGGGCCGCTGCGGAGTGCTCCACAGCGGCCCACCGGATCGGGTGACGACCTACTTCTTCTTGTCCTTCGAACCCGAATCCTCAGTCGACAACGCCGCCACAAAGGCTTCCTGAGGGACCTCTACGCGGCCAACCATCTTCATGCGCTTCTTGCCCTCCTTCTGCTTCTCCAGCAGCTTGCGCTTGCGGGTGATGTCACCGCCGTAGCACTTGGCGAGCACGTCCTTGCGGATGGCGCGGATGGTCTCGCGGGCGATGATGCGCGAGCCGATGGCGGCCTGGATGGGCACCTCGTACTGCTGGCGCGGGATGAGCTCGCGCAGCTTGGTGGCCATCTTGGTGCCGTAGCCGTAGGCGGCGTCGCGGTGCACGATGGCGCTGAACGCGTCCACGGCCTCGCCCTGCAACAGGATGTCCACCTTCACCAGGTCGGCGGACTGCTCACCGGCCTCCTCGTAGTCCAGGGAGGCGTAGCCGCGGGTGCGGGACTTCAGCGAGTCGAAGAAGTCGAAGATGATCTCGGCGAGCGGCATGGTGTAGCGCAGCTCCACCCGGTCTTCGGACAGGTAGTCCATGCCGGCGAGCTGACCGCGCTTGCTCTGGCACAGCTCCATGATCGCGCCGATGAAGTCGCTGGGCGCGATGACGGTGCACTTGGTGATCGGCTCGTACACCTCGGCGATCTTGCCGTTGGCCCAGTCCGAGGGATTGGTGACGACGTGCTCCTTGCCGTCGTCCATGATCACCCGGTACACCACGTTGGGCGCCGTGGAGATCAGGTCCAGGCCGAACTCGCGCTCCAGGCGGTCGCGGGTGATCTCCAGGTGCAGCAGGCCGAGGAAGCCGCAGCGGAAGCCGAAACCCAGCGCCGCGGAGGTCTCCGGCTCGAAGGTCAGCGCGGCGTCGTTGAGCTGGAGCTTCTCCAGGGCCTCGCGCAGGTCCGGGTAGTCCGAGCCGTCCATCGGGTACAGCCCGGAGTAGACCATCGGCTTGGGGTCGCGGTAGCCGGCCAGCGGCTCGGCGGCGCCCTTGCGCTCGGAGGTCACGGTGTCGCCGACCTTGGACTGGCGCACGTCCTTCACGCCGGTGATCAGGTAGCCCACCTCACCGACACCCAGCCCCGCGGAGGGCTTGGGCTCCGGGGAGATGATGCCCACCTCCAGCAGCTCGTGCGTGGCGCCGGTGGACATCATCTTGATCCGCTGCCGGGGAGTGATCTTGCCGTCCACCACGCGGATGTAGGTGACCACGCCCCGGTAGGTGTCGTACACCGAGTCGAAGATCATCGCGCGCGGCGGGGCCTCGGCCTCGCCCACGGGCGGCGGCACCTTGCGGACCACCTCGTCGAGCAGCTCGCGCACGCCCAGCCCGGTCTTGGCCGACACGCGCAGCACGTCGGTGGGCTCGCAGCCGATGATCTTCGCCAGCTCGGCGGAGTACTTCTCCGGGTCGGCGGCGGGCAGGTCGATCTTGTTCAGTACCGGGATGATGGTGAGGTCGTTCTCCAGGGCCAGGTACAGGTTGGCCAGGGTCTGCGCCTCGATGCCCTGCGCGGCGTCGACCAGCAGGATCGCGCCCTCGCACGCCTCCAGCGCCCGGGAGACCTCGTAGGTGAAGTCCACGTGCCCGGGCGTGTCGATCATGTGCAGGACGTGGTCCTGGCCCTCGAGCTGCCAGGGCAGCCGCACGTTCTGGGCCTTGATGGTGATGCCGCGCTCGCGCTCGATGTCCATCCGGTCCAGGTACTGGGCCCGCATGGCGCGTTCCTCGACCACGCCGGTCAACTGCAACATGCGATCGGCCAGGGTGGACTTGCCGTGGTCGATGTGGGCGATGATGCAGAAGTTCCGGATCAGCTCCGGTGTGGTGAACGTGGTGTCGGCAAACGTGCTCACGTGGGTGTATTCCTCGCGCTGCGGACAGGGGACTGACGTCAATGGTCCCATGGCCGCCGGTGTGCTCCGCACCGAATAGGGTCCTGGCCGTGTCCGAACACGGCCCAACGCCCCGACCAGCGCGCGGCGCGGTCACCCAGGTGCACCACGTGGAGCGCTCCGCGAAGCTGGACTATGCCCCTGACCTGGACGGATTCGCCGATCCCGGCGAGGTGGTCTGGGCCTGGGTGCCCTTCGAGGAGGACCCGCAGATCGGCAAGGACCGGCCGCTGCTGGTGGTCGGCAGGCTCGGCGGGGCGCTGCTGGGGCTGATGCTGTCCAGCAAGCAGCACGAGGGCTGGCTGGACCTGGGCGCGGGCGCCTGGGACAGCGAGGGGCGGCCCTCGCACCTGCGCCTGGACCGGGTGTACGAGCTGGACGAGCACGACATCCGGCGTGAGGGCTCGGTGCTGGCCCCTGACCGGTTCGGCCTCGTCGTGGACGCCTTGCGGGCCAGGGGCTGGCGCTAGGGATCAGCGCACGGTGAGCACCAGCTTGCCGACGGTGCGACCGGTCTCGCCGAGTGCGTGCGCCTTGGCGGCCTCGGCCAGCGGGAAGGTGCCCGCGATCGTGGGCCGCAACTGCCCCTTGGCGATGAGGTCGGCGAGGGCGGTCATGCCCGCGTGGTCGGCCTCGACCAGCAGCGTCTCGGCCCGCACCCCGAGCCGGTCCGCCTCGGCGGCGAAGGCCTGCTGGCCACGGGCCTTGATGGTGACCAGGACCCCGCCCGGGCGCAGGGTGCGCAGTGAGCGGGTGGAGTACTCACCCCCGATGGCGTCCAGCACCACGTCCACCTCGCGCACGACCTCGGCGAAGTCCACCTCGCGGTAGTCGACCAGCTCGTCGGCGCCGAGGCCGCGCAGGAAGGCGTGGTTGCCCGCGCTGGCCGTACCGATCACGTGCGCGCCCAGGGCCTTGGCGATCTGCACGGCGAAGTGCCCGACGCCACCGGCCGCCGCGTGGACCAGCACGCGCTGTCCCGCCTTGAGCTGTGCCGTGTCGACGAGCGCCTGCCAGGCGGTCAGCGCGGCGAGCGGGACGGCCGCCGCCCCCACGTGGTCCAGGGCGGCGGGCTTGGGCGCGAAGGCCCGCGCCGGGCCCGTGACGTACTCGGCGAACGAGCCCGCGCCGTACGGGTAGGGCAGCATGCCGAACACCTCGTCACCGGGCTTGAACAGGGTGACGCCGATGCCGACCCGCTCCACCACGCCGGACACGTCCCAGCCCAGCACGAACGGCGGTTCGCCCAGGAACATGCCGGGGGTGGACCGGTGCAACCAGTCGGTCGGGTTCAGGCCCGCGGCGTGCACGCGGACCAGCACCTGGCTCGGCCCCGGCTCGGGGCGGGGCAGCTCCACCTCGGTCAGCACCTCGGGGCCGCCGAGGACGTCCTGGCTGATCGCACGCATCGTGGTCGGTTCGCTCATGGTGCCCAGCCTGCCGCCGGGCCGCGGGCCGGGAAATGGCACGATCGCCAACATTCGATAGGATCGTGCCATGCACCGGATCGTCGTGCTGGCACTCGCCGGGGTCTACCCGTTCGAGCTCGGCATCCCCAAGCGGGTCTTCGGCGTGCTGCCCGACCGGTACGAGGTGCTGACCTGCACGGTCGACGGGGCGCCCGTGCGCAGCAACGCCGACTTCACGATCACCGCCGAACACGGGCCGGAGGCGCTGGAGACGGCCGACACCGTGGTGATCCCGCCGTTCGACGTGTCCCTGGTGACCGGCCAACTGCCCGAGCCGATGGCCCAGGCGCTCGCGCGGATCAGGCCGGGCGCCCGCGTGGTGTCGATCTGCACCGGCGCCTTCGTGCTCGCCGCGGCCGGGCTGCTCGACGGCCGCCCGGCGACCACGCACTGGCAGCTCACCGACCTGTTCCGGCGCCTGTTCCCGGCGGTGCTGCTGGACCAGGACGTGCTGTTCGTCGACGACGGAGACGTGCTGACCTCGGCCGGGGCCGCCTCCGGGGTGGACGTGTGCCTGCACCTCGTGCGCAGCGACCACGGCAGCCACGTGGCCAACCAGGTCGCGCGGGCGTGCGTGGTGCCGCCGTGGCGTGACGGCGGCCAGGCCCAGTACATCGAACAACCCGTACCCCAACCGTCCACCGCCAGCACCTCGGCGACCAGGCAGTGGGCCCTGGCACACCTGCACCTGCCGCTGACCCAGTCCGAGCTGGCCGATCACGCGCGGATGAGCCTGCGCACCTTCGCGCGGCGGTTCCGCGACGAGGTCGGCGTCAGCCCGGGCCGGTGGCTGATCCAGCAGCGCGTGGCGCGGGCGCGCGAGTTGCTCGAATCCAGCGACCTGCCGGTGGACCAGATCGCGGGCCAGGTCGGCTTCGCCACCGGCACCTCGCTGCGCCAGCATCTGCGCGAGAGCATCGGCGTGTCCCCGCTGGCCTACCGGCGTACCTTCCGCGCCGCCGGCATGTCATGAAAGTGCCGTTCGCTGCACTGGACGCCGCGAACGGCACTTTCATGACACCTTGCGCACCACGGTGTCCTCGGCCCCCAGCGGCACGCCCTCGGCGGAACGGATCTCCAGCGGGCTGAGCGGGCGTCCGTGCTCGCGGTCGACCAGTTCGGAACGCGGCTCGCCGGGGGCGAAGAAGTGCGCCTCACCCCACTGCCGCAGGGCGACCACCACGGGGAACAGGTCGCGACCCTTCGGGGTGAGCACGTACTCGTGGTAGGCGCTGCCATCCGAGGCGGGCACCACCTCGAGCACACCGCCCGCGACCAGCGACCGCAGCCGTGTGGTCAGGATGTTCTTGGCCACGCCCAGTCCGCGCTGGAACTCGCCGAAGCGCCTGCTGCCGTCGAAGGCGTCGCGCACGATCAGCAGCGACCACCAGTCCCCGATCGCGTCCACCGACCGGGCCACCGGGCAGTCGCTGGCGTCCAGCCGGGTTCGCCGCACCATGAGCCCTCCTTACTGGTTGCAAGATGCTACCAGCCTCCGCTAGCGTCAACATGGTGGCAAGATGCAACCGGATTGTCCCGCTGTTCGCGCTGGCCTGCGCCTGCGCCGTGGCCACCGTCTACTTCGCACACCCGCTGCTGGTGACGATGGGCCAGGACCTGGGGATCGCCCCCGCCGTGCTGGGCGCCGTGGTCACCACGACCCAGATCGGCTACGGACTCGGCCTGTTCCTGCTCGTGCCGCTCGGCGACCTGGTCAACCGCCGCCGCCTGGTCACCGCCCAGTTCGCGCTACTGGCGGCGGCCCTGCTCACCGTCGGCACGGCGAGCACCCTGACCGTGCTGCTCACGGGCATGGCCGCCGTGGGCCTGCTCGCCGTCGTCACCCAGTCGCTGGTGGCCTTCGCCGCGTCGCTGGCCGAACCGGCGCGGCGTGGCCGGGTCCTGGGCACGGTCACCAGCGGGGTGGTGAGCGGCATCCTGGTGGCACGCACCGTGTCGGGGGTCGTGTCCGATCTCGCCGGGTGGCGCGCGGTCTACCTCGCCGCCGCCGGGGTCTGCGCCCTGCTCGCCGTGACCCTGCACCTCGCACTGCCAGACACCGCGCCGAACCCCTTGCGGTACGGGCAGTTGCTGCGGTCGACCGTGCGCATGTTCGCGTGCGAGCCGGTGCTGCGGGCACGTTCGGCGCTGGCCGTGCTGGTGTTCGCGGCGTTCAGCGTGCTGTGGAGCAGCGTCACGCTGCCACTGAGCGCCATGTCCTTGTCGCACACGGCAATCGGCGCGTTCGGGCTCGCCGGGTTGGCGGGCGCCTTGGCCGCCTCGCCCGCGGGCCGCCTGCACGACCGGGGCCTGGGCCAGTGGACGACCGGCACCGCACTGGGTCTGCTGGTGCTCTCCTGGGTGCCGCTCGCGCTGACCCAGCGGTCACTGTGGGCGCTGGCGGTCGGCGCGGTGCTGCTCGACCTGGCCGTGCAGGCGGTGCACGTCACCAACCAGAGCATGATCTACGCGGTGCGGCAGGACGCGGGCAGCCGCGTGATCGGCGGCTACATGGTGTTCCACTCGATCGGCAGCGGCACGGGGGCCATCGCCGCGACGGCCGCCTACTCGGTGGGCGGCTGGCCAGGTGTGTGCGCACTCGGCGCCGCGATCAGCCTGCTGGCACTGGTGGTGTGGGCGGTTCACGCCAGGGTTCACGCCAACCGGGTCAGCTCCACCGACACGGTCAGCCCCGCGCCCGCGCCTCCGGTGTAGATGCCCTTGAACGGCACGACGTCGGCGTAGTCGCGGCCGACGGCGACCCAGATGTGCCGGTTGCCGACGGGGATGGCGTTGGTGGGGTCGTAGGCCCACCAGCCGCCGGTCCACGCCTCGATCCAGGCGTGGCTCTCCCCGCGCACGGTCTCCTTGAGCGCCCCCTCGGGCCGGGTGTGCAGGTAACCGGACACGTACCGGGCGGGAATGCCGATGGCGCGCAACAACGCCAAGGTCATGTGCGCGTAGTCCTGGCACACGCCTTCCTTGGCCTGCCAGGCATCCGAGGCGGAACTGTGCACGCTGGTGGTGCCCTGCTTGTAGGTCATCTGCTCGTGCACGAACCGCGAAGCGGCGAGCACGGCCTCAGCAGGGGTCAGGCCGCGGCGCAACTGCCTTGCCTGGGCGGCGAGTTCGCGGTCGTTGGGCACGTAGCCGGTCCAGCCCAGGTACTCGGTGAACCGGTCGGCGACCTCCTCGGAGCGCAGGTCCGCCCAGCTCGCCTCGCGCACCGGCTCCACCTCGCCGCTGGTCTCCACCACGGAGGAGCCGACGACGCTCAGTTCGGTGTGCGGGGCGTGCAGGTCGAAGGAGGTGACGACCGTCCCCCAGTAGTCGGTGTAGCGGTACGACCTGGTGGCGGGCGCGGTCTCGACCCGGCTCACCACGACGTTCTGCCTGCGATCACCGCGCGGGGTGAGCCGGACCTCGTTGTAGGACTGGGTGACCGGCGCCGCGTACTCGTACCGGGTGGTGTGCGAGACCCTGATGCGCCAGCTCACGCGCCGACCTCCGCGTTGGTCCACGCCACCCACGGTGCGGAGTGGAAGTACTGGTGGGACACGGCCTCACCCACGTCACGAACGGTGTCCTGCAAGGACTTCAGCCGGGTGGGCAGGTCGTCGAGCAGCTCGGAGGTGCGCAGGAACTCCAGCTCGCTGCGGGCCTTGCCCAGCAGGCGGGTCGCTTCCGCCGTGGCGCCGACCCGGACGCTGGAGTGGTGGTCCAGGTGTTCCAGGCAGGACTCGGCCTGTACCAGGGCATGGAACACCGAGCGCGGGAAGAGCCTGTCCAGCAAGAGGAACTGCACGACCCGGCTCGCGTCCAGTGCACCGCGGTAGGTGCGCAGGTACGTGTCGTGGGCGCCCGCGGAGCGCAGCACGGTGACCCAGCCTGGCGAGGACGCCTTGTCCCCGGAACGGGACAGCAGCAGTCGCACGATCATGTCGACCCGTTCCACGGAACGGCCCAGCACGAGGAAGCGCCAGCCGTCGTCGCGGCTCATCGTGGAGTCGGCCAGCCCGGCGAACATGGCGGCCCGCTCCTCCACGAAGGAGAAGAACGCGTGCGGGCCGACCCGGCGCGAGTAGCGCTGCCGCTCGGGCACCGCGTTCCACATCGCGTTCAGGCACTCCCACATCTCGGTGGACACCACCTCGCGGGCACCCCGGGTGTTCTCCCGCGCGCTGGTCACCGAGGCCACGATCGACCCGGCGTTGCTCGCCGAGTACGCCACCAGCTCGGTCAGCGACCACACGTCCAGCACCGCGCCCTTGGGCGGTTCGATGCCCAGCACGGACAGCAGCTGGCGGCTGGCCGCGTCGGGGTCGACGGTGGCGTCCTCCAGCAGTTGGTGCACCGACACGTCCAGGATGCGCGCGGTGTCGTCGGCGCGCTCCACGTAGCGTCCGATCCAGTACAGCGATTCCGCGTTCCGGGCCAGCATCACGCCCCCCGCTGCTGTTGTTGCTGCTGTTGTTGTGCGGCGGTCAGCTCCGGTCCCTGCTCGGTGGCGGTCCCGGTCATCACCCTCGTCCCGACCAGGCCGGGACCGGACAGCTCGCTGTCCACTGTGGACGACCGCGAGGCGAGCACCCAGGTGTCCTTGGACCCGCCGCCCTGCGAGGAGTTGACCACCAGGCTGCCCTCCGGCAGCGCCACGCGGGTCAGCCCGCCGGGCAGCACGAACACGAAGTTGCCGTCGTTGACCGCGAACGGCCGCAGGTCCACGTGCCGGGGCGAGAGCCGGTCGCCGACCTTGGTGGGCACGGTCGACAACTGCACCACCGGCTGCGCGATCCAGCCTCGCGGGTGGGCGCGGACCTTGCGGCGCAACGCGGCCAGCTCCTTGGCGCTGGCGTCCGGCCCGAAGACGATGCCGTAACCCCCTGACCCCTCAACGGGTTTGACCACCAGCTCAGCCAGGTGGTCCAGCACGTGGGCGCGCTCGTCGGGCAGCCAGCACCGGTAGGTGTCCACATTGGGCAGCAGCGGCTTCTCGCCGAGGTAGTACTGCACGATCTCGGGCAGGTAGGTGTAGACGAGCTTGTCGTCCCCGACCCCGTTGCCCACGGCGTTGGCGATCACCACGTTGCCCGCGCGGGCCGCGTTGAGCAGACCGGCCACGCCCAGCACCGAGTCCGGCCGGAAGTCCACCGGGTCCAGGTAGTCGTCGTCGATGCGCCGGTAGATCACGTCCACCTGGCGCTCGCCCTCGGTGGTGCGCAGGTAGATCGTGTGGTCGCGGCAGAACAGGTCACGGCCCTCGACCAGTTCCACGCCCATCTGGCGGGCCAGCAGCGAGTGCTCGAAGTACGCGGAGTTGTGCACGCCGGGGGTCAGCACCACGACGGTCGGGTCGGCCACGTTGGAGGCCGCGGAGTTGCGCAGCGCCCGCAACAGGTGCACCGCGTAGTCGCCGACGGCGCGAACCCGGTGCTGGGCGAACAGGTCCGGAAAGACCCGCGCCATGGTGCGCCGGTTCTCCATCACGTAGGACACGCCCGAGGGGCAGCGCAGGTTGTCCTCCAGCACGCGGAACACCCCGGCCTCGTCGCGGACCAGGTCGATGCCCGCCACGTGGATGCGCACCCCGTTGGGCGGCAGGATGCCCGCCGCCTCACGGTGGAAGTGCGCGCAGGAGGTGATCAGCCTGCGCGGCAGCACCCCGTCGCGGATGATCTCGGCGTCCCCGTAGACGTCGGCGAGGAAGGCCTCCAGCGCGCGGACCCGTTGCACGATGCCACGTTCCAGCTTGGCCCACTCCGAGGCCGCGATGACCCGCGGCACGAGGTCGAGGGGGAACGGGCGTTCCTGTCCGGACAGCGAGAAAGTGATGCCCTGATCGACAAAAGCCCTACCGAGTGCGTCCGCGCGAGCGGCCAGGTCGGACGCGGCGGAGGGCGCCAGTGCCTCGTGCAGCGTGCGGTAGGGCGAGCGAACACTGGCGTCCTCGGCGAACATCTCGTCGTAGGCACCGGCGTGCGGACGCCTCGGATCGAGATAGCCCTTGAACAGCGCGCCCGGCACTCGTCCGTTGCTCGAACTGCCGGTGCGCGCCGTGCGGGTCATAGTCGACATCCTGACCCAGGTGAACCGGGGAAAGCACTACTCCAAACCACTGGTTACACGGAAGAAACCTCAGATGGTGGCCGAACGTCCACTCGCAACGGATGGTCGGCGGGGATCTCGACCAGCACGATGCGCACCCCGTCCGGGTCGGCGATCCAGCCCTCCACGGTGCCCCAGGGCTCGCGTTGCGGCTCGCGCAACGCGGTCACGCCCCGCTCGGCCAGTTCGGCGAAGGCGGCACGGACCTCGCGCACCTGCAGGTAGATCATCGTGTGCGAGCTGGGCGGCTCGCCCTCCCCGTGCCCGGAGACCTCCAGCAGTCCCTGGCCGAGAAAGAACACCGTGCCGCCCGGGAACTCCCGGAACACGGCCAGCCCCAGCACGTCCCGGTAGAAGGCGGTGGCGCGCCGCGGGTCGCGGGGCCGGATCAGGATCCTGCTGCTCAGTACCTCCATGCCTGACACTGTGCCACCTCAGCCGACGCACAGCCCCACGATGCCCGCCAGCACGATCACCGAACCGACCAGCCTGCGCACCGGGTTGGGCTCACCGAGCACCCGCCAGGCCACCAGCGCGCCGAGCACGATGCTCAGCTCGCGTGCGGGCGCGACCACGCTGACCGGGGTGGTCCGCATGACCAGCAGCACGAGCAGGTACCCGATGGGCGAGAGCAGGGCGACGACCAGCACCTCGCGACGGTGCGTCCGCCACAGCTCACCGACGAATCCTCGGTGAGCAAACGCTTGCGGCGCAAGCATCATCGACTGGACCACCGATCCGGCGGTGAAGTAGAGCAGCACGGGCATGCCGATGACGTTCACCGAGTGCGCGTCCCACAGGGTGTACCCGGCGATCGCGGCACCGGTCAGCAGGCCGTAACCGAGGCTGGCGGGGCTGGGCCGGGCGCCACGCCCCATGCTGATCACGAAGACGCCGAGCACCACCGCGCCCGCACCGAGCAGCCCCAGCGGGCCGGGGTGCTCGTGGAACACCAGCACCGCGGCGACCACCGACAGCAGTGGCCCCGTACCGCGCGCGAGCGGGTACACCACGGACATGTCGCCGACCGCGTAGCCGCGTTGCAACAGCACGCCGTACGCCACGTGCAGCACAGCGGTGCCGATCGCGGCGGGCAGCCAGGACCACTGCGGGTGCACGTCCACGAGGAGCAGGTAGCCGATCGCGAGCGGAACGCAGAACACCGCGGAGAGCGTGTAGTAGAGCCAGACGAAGGCCGAACCGCCGGAACCGACCTTCTTGGCGGCGTAGTTCCAGGCGGCGTGCAGCACGGAGGCGAGCAGGAGCAGGGCAGCGGCGGTGGGGTGCACCGGAGAACCTCTCTGGTCCCACGCGGGCGCGCGGGAACCCGGTTACTCCAGGCTTTTCCCCCGTCATATGACCGACCGGCACCGGGCCGACCGTGGTGCCGCTCGGACCAGTCCTCCCGCGCCCTTGTTGTGGTCGTCGAGGCGGGCGGGGAACGGAACCCTAGGCACTGACCACTCGACCGTATCAGGCAGGAGCCCGCACGGCACCAAGCAATTCGGGACCGCGCTCGGCCAGTCGCTGGTAGGCGATCCGGCCGCCCCACCAGGCCGCGAGGAGGCCGCAGGCAAGGCCCACCGGGACCGCGAGCCAGTTCAGCACCGGCAGCGCGTCGAACTGCCCGATCAGCAACAGCGCCACGGCCGGGATCGCGCAGACGAACTGCAACAGGGTGGTACCCAACTGGAGCAGTGCTCGCGAGCAGCCGGGGCGACCGCCCGCGGCGAAGGGGTTGCCGCCGCGCTGCGCGGGCATCGGGTACGGGGCCAGCACCGACAGCACCAACATCACGCCCGCGCTGGCGCCCAGCATCGCGGGCACGATGGCGAGCACCCACGGGTAGGCGGTGGTGTCCCCGGTGACCCCGGGCAGCACCAGGGCCGCCAGCAGCGCGACCGGGGCGACGATGAGCAGCCAGGCGACCTGCCTGCCGCGCACGTCCGCGCGGGCGGCCCCGGGCATGACCAGGGTGTGCCAGACCGCGGAACCGTCGAACCCGTAGAGGTTGGTGGCCTGGAGCGAGGCGAAGAAGACGATCCACAACGCGGCGAAGGGCAGCATGAAGATGCCGCTGCGACCGGCCGAGGAGAACACCGGGATGAAGATGCCGATCACGATCGAGGTCAGCAGCATGGCCCGCCGCCGCGCGTCCCGCCACCACACACGCAACTCCTTGCCCACCACCGCACCCACGGGGCTCACCGGCAGCAGCACGCGGCGCACCCGCTCGGTGCCGGTCTTCGCGGCGCGGCCACGACCGGCCGCCTGCGGCACGGTGAGCCTGCGCGTCAGCAGCCGCGCCCACGCCAGCACCAGCAGGCCGTCCAGCACGGCCAACGCCAGGAGCAGTCCGATCGCGACGGCCCAGTCCGCGCGCACCGCCGCACCGACCGCGTCGGCACCCCACCCGGTGGGCAGGTCCAACAGCACGCTGGTGAACACCGGCGAGGACTGGCCGACGATCAACGGGGCCAGCGCCTCGATCGCGAAGCGGGCGGGCACGTAGGCCAGGCCGACGAAGGCCGCGAGCAGCACGCCGAGGTCCTTGCCGCGCCGCGAACCCAGCACCGCGCCCAGCGCCGCGATGACCACCCTGGACAGCAGCACGGCCAGCGCCAGTTGCAGCAGCACGGCCAGCACCGCGACCACGACCGCGCCCGCACCGTAGGACAGCGCGGCGACCACGAGGCCCGCGAAGGCGATCAGCGTGGCCACCGGCGGCACGCCCACCAGCGAGGCCGCCAGCATGCCGAAGGCCAGCCGGGTGGGCGGCACCGGCAGCAGGGCGAAGTTCTCCGGCCGCAGGGTCTCGTCCCCGCCGCCGGTCAGCACCGGACCGAACAGCCAGCCCAGGGTCCAGGCGGCGGCCAGTGCCGCGGCGATGGTCGTGCCGACCTCGGGGCCGCCGGGGTGGCTGATCACGAACCCGGCGCTGACCACCGCGGCGACCAGCCCGACCAGTCCACCAATGGCGTAGGAGACCCCGCGGCGCCCGCCCAGCGAGTGCGAGAGCACCCGCAGCTTCATCCGGATCAGGACGCCAACCACGACAGGCCCTCTCCCCCGCCGGTGCGCCCGCCGACCAGGTGCACGAACGCCTCCTCCAGGGTCCGGTCCCCGCGCACCTGCTCCACCGGCCCGCTGGCCACCACCCGGCCCCTGGTGATCACCGCGACGTGGTCGCACAGCTTCTCCACCAGCTCCATCACGTGGCTGGACAGCACCACGGCCCCGCCCGCGTGCACGAAGCGCTGCAGGATGGTGCGGATCGTGGCCCCGGACACCGGGTCGACCGCCTCGAAGGGCTCGTCCAGCACGAGCAGCTTCGGCGCGTGCAGCAGCGCGGTGGCCAGCCCGATCTTCTTGCGCATGCCCGCCGAGTAGTCGATCACCAGCGTGCGCTCGGCCTCGGTCAGCTCCAGCACGCGCAGCAGTTCGTCGGCCCGCTCCGCCACGGTGTCCGGCGCCAGCCCGCGCAGCAGCCCGGTGTAGGTGAGCAGCTCCCGCCCGGTCAGCCGCTCCGGCAGCGCCAGCCCGTCCGGCAGCACCCCGACCAGTTCCTTGGCCCGCACCGGGTCGGCCCACACGTCCGCGCCGAAGATCCGCACGCTGCCCGCGTCGGGGCGCAGCAGCCCCACGCACATCGACAGCGAGGTGGTCTTGCCCGCCCCGTTCGGCCCGACCAGGCCGAAGAACGAGCCGCGCGGCACCGTCAGCCCCACGTCGTCGACCGCGACGGTGCTGCCGAACACCTTGCGCAGCCCCGAGATCCACAGCGCCGGGCTGTCCTCCACCGGTACCCCCTCCTGAGTGAACGACGATCACCCCATGATGCACCCCGGCGCGTGACCCCGCGTCGTGGACGCGCCGCCGCCAGTGTGATATCACATTGATAGTCGCCCACCGAGGGGCGCGTAGGAGGGGAACATGACTGGCGAGCGGATTCGCATCGAGGAGTCCCGGGCACGGCAGCTGCCCGGCGGGCCGATGCTCACACTGGGTCTGGTGCTGGTCGTCGCCGCGATCGCGGCGGCCGTCGCGCTGCCCGCGCACGTCGGCCCGGTCGTGCTGGTGGTCCTGGCCGTACTGGCACTGCTGACGCTGCGCGGGCTGCTGGTGCTCGCGCCCGGCGAGGCCAGGGTGTTGCAGTTGTTCGGCAGCTACGCGGGCACCGTGCGGGAACAGGGCATGCACTGGGTCAACCCGTTCACCACGCGGACCCGGGTGTCGCTGCGGATCCGCAACCACGAGACCGCGGTGACCAAGGTCAACGACGCCGAGGGCAACCCGATCGAGATCGCCGCCGTGGTGGTCTGGCAGGTGGAGGACTCCGCGCGGGCCATGTTCTCCGTGGACGACTTCATCCGGTTCGTCGGCATGCAGACCGAGACCGCCGTGCGGCACATCGCCACCAGCTACCCGTACGACAACCACAACGACACCGAGGGCCTGTCGCTGCGGGAGAACGCCGAGGAGATCACCGGCAGGCTGTCCGCGGAGATCGCCGAGCGGGTCAGCGCCGCGGGCGTCACCGTGATCGAGTCCCGGCTCACCCACCTGGCCTACGCCGCCGAGATCGCCGGGGCCATGCTGCAACGCCAGCAGGCCGGGGCCGTGGTGGCCGCCCGCCAGCGCATCGTCGAGGGCGCGGTGGGCATGGTGGAGCTGGCGCTGGCCAGGCTCGCCGAGCGCGACGTGGTGGAGCTGGACGAGGAGCGCAAGGCGGCCATGGTGAGCAACCTGCTCGTCGTGCTCTGCGGGGACCGCGCCACCCAGCCCGTGGTCAACGCGGGCTCGCTGTACTGAGCCGCCACGAAGGTGTCCTTGACAGGGCTCGACCTGGTCGAGGACACCTTCGCGGCAGGACCCAGCGGCCAGCTGTGCACAGGCCGCGGGTTGTCCACACGTGGATCTTGAGCAGGATCAACGGGGTGGGGCGGGGGGTAGACTGGAATCGGGGTCGCCCCCCAGGGAGTGGCGGGGGATGGACTGGGTGGGTCAGACCACGTACCCGTGCTCGGTGTTGATCCGCTTCGAGTACCAGCGGCCCACGTCGTCCAGGCCGGTCCACTGCTCGTGCGAACGGCCGTCGGCGTAGGTGAGCACCCCGTTGGTGCGGCCGAATCCGCCGCTGGTGTCGATCGTGTCCTCGCTCAGCGCGGGCCTGCCGCCACCGACCGTCCACAGTCGACGTCCCATGTGGACGGAAGCGTCGATGCGGTAGTTGTTGTCGTCCACGATCTTCTGGGTGACATCGGCGCGCAGCGAGAAGTCGAACCCGTCCACCTTGCCCATTGAGCCGTAACTGCCCACCACGTGCTGGTCGGTGTTCTGCTTGCTCGCGGAGTCGGCGAGCTTCGTGGTGTTGTCGAAGGTCCACTGGCCAGAGGCCCGCACCGGCACGAGGCCACGCGAGGTGTGCAGCAGCGCACTGGTGTGCCAGGAACGCGCGACGTGCGTGGCGATGCTGGTGTCGAGCCCGGTGCCGGTGGTGCCGACCCGCACCTCGGCCTCGGGCAGCTCGGTGCTGGGGGCCGTGCCGGTGACGCGCCGCACGCCGGGGTCGGTGGTGGCGAACAGGTTGCCGCCGAGGGTCCAGCTGTCCACGATCCCGTGCGGCGGAACAAGTTCCACGGTGTGCGGGCGACCGTCGGTGAGCGTGCCGAGGAACGGGCTCAGGTCGATCGTGTAAGGCAGCGTGACGATCGCGTCGATGGCGGAGATGGGCCGCCACAGCATGGGCGCGACCCCGCCGGTGTAGATCACGGAGTAGGGCGCGACCACACCCGCGGGCCGCCCGTCGACCCTGACCCCGACCTCGCGGTAGGTGCCGCCGCCGCACAGCCCGGCCTGCGGGTACGCCTTGGCCAGTTCGGTGGGCACGTTGGACCACCAGAACTCCTCGCAGCCGCCGCCCCGCGCGTACACCTGGGCGGTCAGCTTCGCGGTGTTGGCGGGCACGGTGACCTGCGCGGTGTAGTTCTTTCCGTCCGGCAGCGCCTGCCAGCCGGGCTGCCCGGCGTCGGCGGCCAGCGGCAGCACGGTGTCGGCCTGCTCGGGCGCGGGGTGCGCGCGGTCGGCCTGGTAGTAGGTGACCGTCACCTCGACGTCGTAGGGCCCGGTGTAGGTCTGGTTGACCACGTTGCCCAGGTCCATCACGAAGGGCTGCGCCCGGTGCAGCAGCGGGCTGAACTCGGTGATGTCCCGGTCGAAGTGCCAGGTGATGCCGGACGGGTCGGGCTCGGGCGTGGAGGTCCGCAGCACCTCGGCCCCGCCGATCCACAGCCCGGCCAGCCGGTCGTACTGGCGGCCCTTGCTGCTGGCGGTCCAGCTCAGCACGACCTTCGTCCAGGGACCGGCGCACTGCGCGGGCGGGGCGAGCGTGCCGACGTAGGGCTGTCCGTAGGAGTTGGCGAAGGTGTGCTTCATGGCCGTCACGGTGCAGGACGGGGTCGGCGGGCGGCTGACCGGAGGCAGCGCCTGGACCGGGTCCTGGTAGTCGGTGACGACCCGGTCGGCCGGGGCGGCCGCGGCCTGCGGGGCGGTGGTCACGACCGCGGCGGCGGCGACAAGAGCAGCGAGGATTCTGCGCACCCAGCGGACGCTAGCCGCTGGACCCGCCCGCGCTGGACCCTCCGGTCGGCGGGTCTTGCAGCAGTTCGATCGCCCTGGCCAGGGTCGACAGCCGCTGGTCGAGCGTGTCCCCGGCCGGGTACAGCCGCACGGTGTCCACCCCGGCGGCCCGCCACACCGCCAGCCGCTCGCGCACCATCTGCTCGGTGCCGATCAGCGTGGTCGCCAGCACCATCTCGTCGGGCACCAGCGCGGTGGCCTCCTCCCTGCGACCCGCCACCCACAGTCGCTGCACCTGCTCGGCCACCTCGGCGAAGCCCTGCCGCGCGTAGGCGCTGTTGTAGAAGTTGGTCGTGGCCGAACCCATGCCGCCGAGGCTGAACGCGAGCTTCTGCTTGCGCGGCAACAGCATCTGCTCCACGTTGTCGCCGAACGCCACCTCGGCGCCCTGGCTGATGTCCAGGTCGGCCAGGGTCCGCCCGGCCCGCGCGGCCCCGGCCGACAACGCGTCCAGGTAGGTGTCGGCGGCCTCCGGCACGAAGCTGGTCCCCAGCCAGCCGTCGGCGATCTCCCCGGTCAGCTCCAGCATCTTCGGCGACAGCGCGGCCAGGTAGACCGGGATGCGCGGGTTGGCGGGCTGCGCCAGCCGCATCGGCTTGCCCTCACCACCGGGCAGCGGCAGCTGGAAGTGCTTGCCCTGGAAGGCCGCCTTCTCGCCGGCGGCCAGCGCGCGCACGATCCGCACCGTCTCGCGCATCCGGCCCAGCGGGTGCGCGAACGGCACCCCGTGCAGCCCCTCGATGACCTGCGGCCCCGACGCGCCGAGCCCCAGCAGGAACCGGTCCCCGGACATGCGCGCCAGGGTCAGCGCGCTCATCGCGACCATCGCCGGGGTCCTGGTGCCCAGTTGCAGCACGGCCGAGCCGAGCAGGATGCGCTCGGTGCGGGCCGCGAGATAGCCCAGCGGGCCCACCGCGTCGCAGCCCCACGCCTCGGCCACCCAGCAGACCTCGACCCCCAGCCGCTCGGCCTCCAGCACGTAGTCGACCAGTTCCGGCCACGGCCCGGCCTCCGCCGAGAGCTGCACCGAGACGCGCATCAGCCGCGTTCCTCGGCCAGTGCCTTGATGCCCTCGATGGTGCTGGCCATGTTCCTGTTCAGCTCGGCCAGCCGTCGCCGGATGATCCGGTCCTCCTTCTCCGGCATGGACCTGATCGCGGGCGTCAGCCCGGACGGCCCAGGCCCCAGCCGCACGCTCTGCCGCAGCACCGTGCCGCCCTCCCCCGCGCTGAGCTCGAACCGCCACTGCGCGGACGGGTTGGCCGGGTCGCCGACCACCCAGGCGAACAGCCGCTCGCGCTGGAAGTCCACGATGGTCGACACCGTCTCCCAGCGGCCGATGGCCTCGTGCTCGTTGCGCCCGGTGAACCGGCAGCCCGCGGCGGGCTCGGCGGCACCGTCCAGCCAGTCCCCGCCCTGAAACTCCGTGCTGAACCGGGCGGGCAGGTTGATGTCGCAGACCAGCGGCCACACCGCGGCGGGCTCGGCCGCCACCAGGATCTCGGCCTCGGTGCTCGGTCCCTGCTCGTACTTCAGCTCCGTCACGCCGCTGAGCGTATCGGTTGCACTATGAGACTGACTAGTCCCAGCGGGGACGCCGATCCCTCAGCTCAGCGCGATCTTCCAGCCGAGGGTGATCAGCAGGGTCACGACCACCGTCAGGAAGACCCGGCGGATGAACGCCGAGCCCCGGCTCACCGCGATGCGCGCACCCAGCAGGCTGCCCGTGACGTTGCAGACGGCCATCACCAGGCCGAGGCCCCACAAGACCTTGCCGCTCAGAGCGAACAGGAGCAGCGCCCCGATGTTCGTCGCACTGTTCACGACCTTGGCCGTGGCCGAGGCGCGCAGGAACGCGTAGCCCACCAGCCCCACCAGCGCGAAGACCAGGAACGAGCCCGTTCCCGGCCCCGCGAGCCCGTCCCAGAAACCGATCAGGCCGCCCACCGCGCACATGATCGCCGTGCGCCGCCGCACGCTGTGCCGCCACAGGTCCCGCACGCCGAAGTCCGGCTTGCGCCAGGTGTAGATCCCCACGCCCACCAGTGCGACCCACACGATGATGTTGAGCACCGTCGCCGGCAGCACGGAGGCGAATGCCGCTCCCGCAAGGGATCCGAGCAGAGCCATGACCGCCATCGGCACGGCCGAGCGCCACTCGATCTCGGTGCGGCGCGCGTACGCGGGCACCGCCGAGGCCGTACCGAAGAAGGAGGCCACCTTGCTGGTCGCCAGGGAGTAGATCGGCAGGCCACCCGGGGCCACCAGCAGCAGCGCGGGCAACTGGATCAGCCCGCCGCCGCCCACCACGGCGTCCACCGCCCCCGCCAGGAACGCCGCCGCGCACAGCAGCAGCAACGCCCCCACCGAGACCTGCCCGAACCCCGCCCACTCCACCCCTGTCCCCACGCCCCGACCCTAAGCGCCTCACACCCCTCTTCCCCCTGTGTCTCCCGCCACCCCCGTTCCCATCCATGAACCCGCCCACCCCGTGCCCGCGTCTTCGCGCCAGTCCCCGGTAAGCGCCCCGCTCCCCCTGCGCCTCCTGCCCCCGTTCCCATCCACGAACCCGCCCCACCCTTCGCCCCCAGGCCCGCGTCTTCGCGCCGGTCTCTGGACCGCGGGCCCACGATGATCACATCTGTCCAGTGATCATCGTGGGACAAGGGAAGAGACCGGACCTCAGCGAAGACGCCGCGATCCGGAGGATCGCCAAGAGCGCAGCGGGCACAGCGGGCACATCCCATGAGAGCGCTCTCAAATTCCGCCGTTCGGCCCTGTTGGTGAGCCACCTCACAAGGCTTAGGTGTCCACATGACACGGTTCCGACCCCGGCTGCGGGCCGCACTGGCCATGACGGCGGTGGCAGCTCTCTCGCTGACCCTGGCCCAGGCGAGCGGCCAGGCCGACCCGAGCGGGCCCGCGGGCTCCGACGACCGCGGCAAGCCGCTCTACCTCAACGCCTCGGTGCCGACCAACCTCCGGGTCCGCGACCTGCTCGGCCGCATGACCCTGGAGGAGAAGGTCGGCCAGATGGTGCAGATCCGCGTGGGCAAGCTGCGCGGGGACTGCGACTACGCCAACGGCCCGCTGAACAACGACTGCATGAAGGCCGTGCTGACCGACGCGCACGTCGGGTCCATCCTGTCCGGCGGTGGGGACTACCCGGTGCAGAACACCCCGCAGGCCTGGGCGGAGATGACCAACGGCATCCAGCGCTACGCCCTGGAGCACAACCGGCTCAGGATCCCGGTGATCTACGGGGCCGACGGGGTGCACGGGCACAACAACCTGGTCACCGCGACGATGTTCCCGCAGCAGATCGGGATCGGCGCGACCTGGGACACGGCGCTGGCCAAGAAGCTGGGCGAGTCCACCTCGAAGGCGATGCGGGCCACCGGCGTGTTCTGGGACTTCGCCCCGGTCTCCGACATCGCCAGGGACACCCGCTGGGGCCGCTACTACGAGACGCTCAGCGAGGACCCGCAGTTGGCGGGCACCCTGGCCGGGTCGATCGTGCAGGGCATGCAGTCCTACGACGGCAAGGGCGACACGGCCCGGCTCGCCGCCACGGTCAAGCACTTCGCCGGGTACTCGATGCCGCTCAACGGGCACGACCGCTCGCCATCGCAGATCCCCCTGCGTGAGTTGCAGGACGTGTTCCTGCCCGCGTACCAGGGCCAGATCGACGCCGGGGTGCTCACCGCGATGGCCGATTCCGGTGCCATCAACGGGGTCCCGGTGCACGCCTCGAAGTTCATGCTGACCACCGAACTGCGCCAGCGCATGGGCTTCACCGGGGTGACCGTCAGCGACTGGCAGGACATGCAGTACCTGGTGGACCGCTACCACGTGGCCGCCGACTACCCGACGGCCATCGCCATGAGCGTGAACGCGGGCGTGGACATGTCCATGGAGCCTTCCAACGCCGCCGTGTTCACCAAGGCACTGGTCGATGACGTCCACAAGGGACTGGTCAGCGGGCAGCGCATCGACGAGGCCGTGTCGCGCGTCCTCAAGCTGAAGTTCGACCTCGGCCTGTTCGAGAAGCCCTATGTGGACGCGAACAAGGCCGACGCCGCGGTGAACGGCGCGGACCGGGACCTGGCCAGGCAGGCCGCCACCGAGTCGGCCGTGCTGCTGCGCAACGACAACAAGACGCTGCCGCTGTCCACCGGGGTGCACAAGCTGGTGCTGGCCGGGGACGCCGCGGACAACCCCTCCGAGCAGTTCGGCGGCTGGACGGTGAACTGGCAGGGCATCGACCCGAAGGGTCCCGTGCCGCCGATCACCACCCTGTTGCAGGGCGTCAAGGAGGCCGTGCCCTCGGCGACCGTCACCGCGGCGGCCGACCAGGCGGGCATGGTGGCGCAGGCGGCCGACGCCGACGCGGTGATCGTCGCCCTGGGCGAGAAGGCAGGCGCGGAGGGCAACAACGACAACGAGAACCCGGTGCTGACCGCCGCGCAGCAGTCCCTGGTGGACGCCGCGCGGGCGACCGGCAAGCCGGTGGTCGTGGTGCTGATGACCGGCCGCCCGCTGGTGCTCGGCTCCGTGGCGGACGCGCCGACCCTGTTGCAGGGCTGGCTGCCCGGCACCGAGGGCGGGCACGCGCTGGCCGACATCCTGTTCGGCAGGGCGAACCCCTCCGGCAAGCTGCCGGTGTCCTGGCCCAAGACGGTCGGCGACCAGCCCATGTCCTACGACCAGTTGCCGGGCGCCAACGGCGGGGACAGCTCCAAGTACGACCCGCAGTTCCCCTTCGGCGCGGGCCTGTCCTACACCACCTTCACCACCTCGGCGCCGACGGTGACCAAGCAGATCCGCGCGGACGGCAAGATCACCGTGCAGGTCACCGTGGCCAACACCGGTGGCACCGCCGGGTCCGCCGTGGTGCCGGTGT
The DNA here is from genome assembly GCF_000525635.1 of Kutzneria viridogrisea DSM 43870. Lineage (NCBI taxonomy): Bacteria > Bacillati > Actinomycetota > Actinomycetes > Pseudonocardiales > Pseudonocardiaceae > Kutzneria > Kutzneria viridogrisea. Next base: position 1,799,441 of record NZ_CP007155.1, on the reverse strand, counting down.
ACGTGCACCAGCCGGTGAGCCCGGTGCTGGTGCCCGACCAGCGGCTGGCCGGGTTCGCCAGGGTGGACCTGAAGCCCGGCGAGCAGCGCACCGTCAGCGTGACCTTCCCGGCCAGCCAGCTCGCGCTGACCACCGGGGACGTCAACGGGGACGGCAAGCGCGAGGTGGCCAGGGGCGGCTACGAGGTCGTGGTGGGCGGTCAACGGGCACCGTTCACCATCGGTTAGACTCGTCCGTCGTGTCGTGCGGCTTTCCGTCGTGGAGGAAATCTCACGCGGTCACCCCGCGTGAACGCCAACAGAGCGCGACACCCCGGACAGCAGTGAACTGAGAGGTACGCGCATGGCCAACATCAAGTCGCAGCAGAAGCGGATCAAGACCAACGAGGCCGCCCGCCTGCGCAACAAGGCCGTCAAGTCCAGCGTCAAGACCGCGATCCGCAAGGTTCGCGAGGCCATCGCGGCCGGTGACAAGGACAAGGCCGTCGAGCTGGTCCGTGCCGCCTCGCGCAGCCTGGACAAGGCGGCCAGCAAGGGCGTCATCCACGCCAACCAGGCCGCCAACAAGAAGTCGGCCCTGACCAAGCAGGTCAACGGCCTGGCCTGAGCCAGCAGCGCGAAGGGCCCCGCACCTGGTGTGCGGGGCCCTTCGTCGTTCTCGCCGTTCTCGTTACGGCAGCTCGTGCGCCCGCACGATGCGCAGCACGGCCCGCTCCAGCGCGTACTCCGGATCGGCGGCCATGCCCTTGACCTCGGCGTTGAGCCCGGCCACCACCTGCATGGCCTCGGCCAGCCCGGCCGGGGTCCAGCCCCTGGCCTGCCCCTGCGCCCGCTTGACCTTCCACGGCGGCATGCCCAGGTCACCGGCCATGCGGAACGGGTCGCCCCGCCCCGCCGAGGCCACCTTCGCCACCGTGCGCACGCCCTCGGCCAGCGCGTCGGCCACCAGCACGTGGGCCACCCCCAGCTGCATCGCCCAGCGCAGGGCCTCCAGCGCGCCGGGCAGGTCGCCGACCACGGTCTTGTCGGCCACCGCGAAGCCGGTCACCTCGGCCTTGCCCTGGTGGTAGCGCCGCACCTCGGCCTCGGTGATCCTGCCGTCGGTGTCGGCCACCAGCTGCGCGGCGGCGGCGGCCAGTTCACGCAGGTCCGAGCCCACCGCCTCGACCAGCGCCGCCAGCGCGGCCGGTTCGATCTTGCCGCCGGCCCGGCGCACCTCCTCGCGCACGAACGCGTCCCGGTCACCGGGCTTGGTGATCTTGGCGCACTCCACTACGGCGGCACCGGCCTTGCGCAGGGCGGCGGGCAGCTCCTTGGCCACCTTGCTGCGGCCACCGCCGGTGTGCTGCACCACGAGCACGATGCCGTCCGCGGGCTGCTTGGCGTAGGCGACCACCGCCTCGGCGATCTCCTTGCCCGCCTCCTGCGCGGCCTCCAGCACCACCACCCTGCCCTCGGCGAACAGCGAGGGGCTGAGCAGTTCGGCCAGCTCGGGCGGGGTGAGTTCGGTCACCCGCACCCGGCTCAGATCGGCCTGCGGATCGGCGGCGCGCGCGGTGTCCAGCGCGGCGCGCACGGCCCGCTCGACCAGCAACTCCTCCTCGCCCAGCACGAGTTGCAGCGGATCGGGCGTGACGGCGGGGGCACTCACGCGCCCATCCTGCCACGGTCCTCCCGCATCCTGGACTCGACTGGTCACCGGCCGATCCGGTGCCGTACCGTGACCTGCGAACTGCGGAAGTACAACTGAACACCGCTCATCCAGAGGGGCAGAGGGAACGGCCCGACGAAGCCCCGGCAACCGGCGTCACTCGTGACGTACCGGTGCCAATTCCGACCCACCCGTGGGAAAGATGAGGAGATTTCTCCCATGACGACGACTGTCGACGCCCGCTCCGCCTCGGGCACGTCCACCCTGGACCTCGGCCCCGCCCGCGCGCTGTCCTGCCGGGAGTGCGGCCACCAGATCCCGCTCGCCGCCGAATTCGCCTGTTCGGAGTGTTTCGGCCCGCTCGAGGTCGCCTACGACTTCGGGCGGATCCGCCGCGAGGACATCGAGGCCGGGCCCAAGTCGATCTGGCGCTACCGCGGCCTGCTGCCGGTGCCCACCGACGTGCAGAGCCACCCCAACACCGAGCCGGGCCTGACCAGGCTGGTGCGCGCCGAGCGGCTCGGTGCCGCGCTGGGCCTGCGCAACCTGTGGGTCAAGGACGACACCGGCAACCCCACGCACTCGTTCAAGGACCGCGTGGTCGCCGTCGCGCTGGCCGCGGCCCGCAAGCTGGGCTTCACCGTGCTGGCCTGCCCCTCCACCGGCAACCTGGCCAACGCCGTCGCCGCCGCGGCGGCCCGCGCGGGCTGGGAGTCGGTCGTGCTGATCCCCTCCTCGCTGGAGCGGGCGAAGATCCTCACGACCGCCGTGTACGACGGGGCGCTGATCGCCGTCGAGGGCAACTACGACGACGTGAACCGGCTGGCCACCCAGCTGGCCGCCGAGCACGAGGACTGGGCGTTCGTCAACGTCAACGTGCGGCCGTACTACGCCGAGGGCTCCAAGACCCTGGCCTACGAGGTCGCCGAGCAGCTGGGCTGGCGACTGCCCGGCCAGATCGTGGTGCCGGTGGCCTCCGGCTCGCAGTTGACCAAGGTGGACAAGGGTTTCCGCGAACTGGGCGAGCTGGGTCTGGTGGAGGCCAGCCCCTACAAGGTGTTCGGCGCGCAGGCGACCGGCTGCTCCCCGGTGTCCTCGGCGTACAAGGCGGGCACCGACGTGGTGACCCCGGTCCGCCCCGACACCATCGCGCGCTCGCTGGCGATCGGTGCGCCCGCCGACGGCCCCTACGTGCTGGACACCGTGCGCCGCACCGGTGGCGCCGTGGAGGACGTCACCGACGAAGAGGTGGTCGCGGGCATCCGGCTGCTGGCCAGGACCGAGGGCATCTTCGCCGAGACCGCGGGCGGGGTCACCGTGGCCACCGCCAAGAAGCTGGCCGAGAGCGGCAAGCTGGACCCCGACGCGGAGACCGTGCTGCTGATCACCGGCGACGGTCTGAAGACCCTGGACGCCGTGGCCGACCAGGTGGGGCCGCGCGCCACCGTGCCGCCCTCGGCCGAGGCCGTGATCGAGGCGCTCGGCCGCTGAGCCGGGTGCCCGCCGTGGACCGGGACGAGGCGTGCCACGGTCCACGGCGGGTCATCCACGCGTCCGGCTGGGGAGCGGGACGCCTGGAAGCGTCGAGGACCGTCCCCCCTCAGACACGACCCTCGGCTTGTCGGGAACAGTCCCCCCTGGTTCGGTTCCCGGCCACCACAGAAACTAGTGAGTCGGGGCCCGCCGGTCGTCCGACCCGGGATTGACCTTCCACCAGGCGTGTACCGCGGCTGCGGTATGCCGAAGTGCGGCGCGGACTGGATGCGGGACCGCTCCCCCTGGCGCTACCGTTCGCTGGTGAGGCCGATGCTGCTCCTGGCGCGATGGGTGCACGCGATCAACCCGGTCGTGCAGGACGTAGTTCTCGCCCTTGTCCTGCTCGCGATCACCATCGGCTACGCCTACAACAGCCACAACCCCGGCTTCGTTGGCTTCGACCCGCTCGCGATCGTGCTGACGTCGCTGACCATCCTTCCCGTCGCCGTGCGCAGGCTGGCCCCGGTGAGCAGCATGGCCGTGGTCGGGCTGGCCATGCTCGCCTGCTCCTTCAGCGGCTACATCGACGCGCTCGTCGACGTCGGCCTGCTGCTCACGATGTACACCGTGGCCGCCCAGTGCGCGCCCCGGCGGGCCAAGATCTGCGCGGCTTCCTCCTTCCTCGTGCTGATCCTGGTCGCCTCACAGGTGACCAGCTTCCACGTGCTCGCCGACGTGCTGATCGCCGCCGTGCTCACCACCGCCGCCTACGCGTTCGGCTGGGGCAGGCGCAAGCTCACCGAGCGCAACGAGCAGCTGGCCCTGCTCACCGAGCAACTGCGCCACGAGCACGAGGACCGCGCTGCGCGCGCCGTCACCGAGGAGCGGGTGCGCATCGCCCGCGAACTGCACGACGTGGTGGCACACCACATGTCGGTGGTCAGCGTGCAGGCCGGGCTGGCCCGCTACGTGTTCGAGTCCGACCCGGTCACCGCACGCGCCGCCCTGGGCACCATCGCCGACACCAGCAGTGAGGCGCTCACCGAGATGCGGCGACTGCTCAACGTGCTGAGGGTCGGCGCGGACGAGGGCGGTGACTACGCACCCGCGCCGGGGCTGGGCAGGCTCACCGAACTCGCCGAGCGGGTCCGCGCCGCAGGCGTGCCCGTGGAGGTGCGCACCTTCGGTGCAGCGCGCCCGCTGCCACCCGGCCTGGACCAGTGCGCCTACCGCGTGGTGCAGGAGTCGCTGACCAACGTGCTCAAGCACGCGCGGCCCGCCAGGGCCTCGGTGGACCTGGACTACGGTCGCACCGAGTTCACCCTGCGGGTGCGGGACGACGGAGCAGTGCGGGCCCCCGACGCGGCCGGGGAACAGCGCGGACAGGGCATCGCCGGGATGCTGGAACGCGCCAAGCTCTACGGTGGCAAGCTGAGCGCGGGCGCCGCGCCCGGCGGCGGCTTCGTGGTGACGTTGACCCTGCCGCTGGCCATGACCTGTGAGGGGGAGGCCGGATGATCGGCGTGCTGGTCGTGGACGACCAGGACCTGGTGCGCGCCGGGTTCGCCGCCCTGATCCGGGCCGCGCCCGGGCTGGACGTGGTCGGCGAGGCCACCGACGGGGCCGACGCCGTGCGCAAGGCCGCGGCCACCCGGCCCGAGGTGGTGCTGATGGACATCCGCATGCCGCACATGAACGGGGTGGAGGCCACCGAGCGCATCCTCGCCGCCGCCGGGGACAACCCACCCAGGGTGCTCATCCTCACCACCTTCGACCTCGACGAGTACGTCTACTCCGCGCTGCGGGCGGGCGCCGCGGGCTTCCTGCTCAAGGACACCCAGCCGGAGCGGCTGCTCGCGGCGATCACCACCATCGCCGCCGGGGACATGCTGTTCGCGCCCAGCGTCACCCGCAGGCTGATCGAGGCCTACGCCAAGCGCCCGCTCGCCTCGGGACCGCCTCCCGAACTGGAGTCGCTCACCGGCCGCGAGGTGGAGGTGCTACGACTGGTCGGCCGCAGCATGTCCAACTCCGAGATCGCCGACCACCTGGTGATCAGCGAGGCCACCGTCAAGACGCACCTCAACCGCGCCATGGCCAAGCTGAGCCTGTCCAGCCGCGCCCAGGTCGTGGCCCTGGCCTACGAGACCGGCCTCGTGGTGCCCCGCGTGGCACGGCACTAGTTCGTCGGACCGCACTCGCTGCGGGATCGGGCAACCGAGCTCATCCAGTGAGCGGGACTCGCGCGCCCCAGAGCGGGACTCGCCGGGGTGAGGGGTCAGTGGGGTGGGGCGCGGGGTTCGCCGCGGCGGGCCAGGTGGGGGTGGTCGCTGCCGGGCAGGACGGCCAGGTCGCCGTCCTGGTCGGTACGCAGCACGGTGGTGCCGCCGCGGGTGAGCGCGTCGAGCACGAGCGGGCTGGGGTGGCCGAAGGTGTTGCCCGCTCCGACGCTGACCACGGCAACTGAGGGGTGCACACGTTCCAGGAACCGGGGCAGGGAGTAGCGCGAACCGTGGTGCGGCACCTTGAGCACCTCGGCGCTCAGGTCCTGGCCGGAGGCGAGCAGGGCGGCCTGGCCGGAGAGCTCGACGTCGCCGCTGAGCAGCACCCGCCCGGCCGGGGTGCTGGCCCGCACGACGACCGAGGCGTCGTTGATCGGCGTGCCCGCCGGGTCGCGACCCAGTGTGCTGGGCACCTCGCGTGGCGCGAGCACCTCCATGGTCAGTCCGGGCCACTCCCAGCGCTGGCCCAGCGCGAGGTCCACGATCGGCACCCCGGCCGACGCGGCGTCCCGGTTCACCTGCTGCCACGCCCAGCCGGGTTCGTGCAGCGGGCCGACCCCCACGGCGCCGACCTGGTAGTCGGCCAGCACCGAGGCGAGGCCGCCGATGTGGTCGGCGTGCAGGTGGCTGATCAACACCAGTGGCAGGCGGTGCACGCCGAGCCTGCGCAGGCAGCCGATCACGGCGCTGAGGTCCGGCCCGGTGTCGACCAGCACCGCCCGCGACGGGTCGCCGGTGGCCACGACCAGGGCATCGCCCTGCCCCACGTCGCAGGCCACCGCGGACCAGCCCGTGGGCGGCCAGCCCGCGCCGGTCAACCTGGTGGGCAGCAGCACGACTCCGGCGCCGACCAGCACCGCGGCGGCCAGTGCCCGCGCACGGGGTGAGCGGACCACCAGCACCGCCGCACCGATGGCGGCGACCAGTACGAGGCCGCCGACCCAGCCACCGGGCCAGCGCAGGGTGGCCAGCGGCGTGGCCGCGGCGTGCCGTCCGACCAGGACGAGCCAGCTCGCCTCGGGACCGGCGGCGTGCACGAGCAACTCCGCGGCGCCGTGGTGCACCGGCATCGCCAGGGTGGCCAGCACACTGAGCACCGTGGCCGGTGCCACCACGGGTTCGGCGACCAGGTTGGCGAGGACCGCCACCAGGCTGACCTCCCCGCTGAGCCCGGCGATGACCGGGGCGGTGACCAGGTGCGCGGCCAGCGGCGCGACCAGCACCTCGGCCAGACCGGGCGGCACCCCCTTGGCCCGCAGGCGGTCCGCCCACCTCGGTGCGATCAGCACCAGCCCGCCGGTGGCCAGCGCGGACAGGGCGAAACCCGCGTTGAGGGCCAGCCCGGGGTCCAGCGGCACCAGCACGACCACCGTCCAGGCCAGTGCGGGCAGCGCGGACCGGGGCCGCCCCAGCACCAGGCCGAGCAGCCCGATGCCGCCCATCACGGCGGCCCGCAGCACGCTGGGTTGCGGCCCGGCGAGCACCACGAACCCGGCCATGGCCAGTCCGGCGCCGAGCCCGCACACCACGGGGCCGAGCCCGAGCAGCCGCAGGCCGAACAGCACGGCCCCGGCCACGATCGCGAGGTTGGCCCCGCTGACGGCGAGCAGGTGGGTCATGCCGGAGGTGGCGAACTCCTCAGCGACCCGTGGGGACAGTCCACTGGTGTCGCCGACGACCAGTCCCGGCAGGAGCCCGGCGGGTTCGGCGGGCAGCACGGTGGCGGCCTGGCGCAGACCGGCGCGCAGCCACCCCGCTGCCTGCTGCCAGATCGGGGCGGGGGTCGGGTCCGCGGGGTCGCCGCGGGCCTGCACCACGGCGACGGTGAGTTCGTGCGGCTTGGCCGGGGCGAGCCGCCCCGAGACCGTGACGAGCTGGCCGGGCAGCAGCTCGCCCCAGTGCCGCACCGGGGCGAGCACGAGCAGGTCCGCTCCGGCACCGCGCACCGGGAGGGCAACCCGGTCGGCGCCGCCCTGTCGGCCGCCGAAACCCGCTGTGCGCAAGGGATGTGGGCGGTCGGCGACCTCCACGCGCAGAGTGCGGACCGCGCCGTGCTCGGCCTCGGCCCGCAGCGGGTGCGACTCGCTGTCGCGCAGGACCAGGGTGATCCAGCAGGCGGCGAGCGCGCCGACCAGTACGAGCAGCACGGCGGCCGGGCGCCAGCGCAGGGACCGGATCGCCGCGAGGACGCCACCGGCCACGGCACAGCCGCCGATCAGCGCGGCACAGGGCCAGCCGAACAGGAGTCCGGCAGCGGCCATGGCCCACACCGCCAGGGCGGCCGGGATCACGGGGGTCTGGCGGATCATGCGTGCACCAGGTCCTTCAGACCGGCGAACTTCGCGTCGCCGATGCCACTGATCTCCCGCAACTGCTCGATCCGCTGGAAGCGGCCGTGCTTGGACCGCCACTGGACGATGCGCTGGGCGGTGGCGGGTCCCACGCCGGGCAACTGCACCAGCTGCGCCTCGGTCGCGGTGTTGATGTCGATCTTGGTGGGGGCCTGCGCAGCGGGATCGGCCGCGGGCAGACCGACCGGGAGTTGTTCTCCGTCACCGAGTTTGCGGGCGAGGTTGAGCGTGCCCAGGTCCGCATCGGGCAGTGGGCCACCGGCCGCGCGCAGGGCGTCGGCCACCCGCGCGCCCTCGGGCAGGGTGACCAGGCCGGGGCGGGCCACCTTGCCGACCACGCTGACCACCATGCTGGCGGAGGGTGCCGCGGCGGCGGGCACCGCGGGCGCCGGAGGTCGTTCCGGGGCGGGTCTGGGCCACCACAGGACGGCGGCCGTGAGCAGGGCGGCGAGCACCGCGATCGCGATCAGCGCGTGCGTGCGCCGCCCTGCCCGTGCTCCACCGGGCAGCCACCGCTCGATCAGGCCACCGCTCGGTGGCGGCGGCAGCTGCACACCTGCCAGCTCGGCCAGGCGTTGCCGTACCTGGTCGGTCTCATCGGGGGAACGCAGTCGGGAGAGCACGGGACCGACGCTAGGACCGCGGACCGCCCGGGCACCCCGCCCGAAGATCGGGATGTGGACAACTCGGCGGCTGTGGACAACTGGCCGCCAGGAGGGCCGGTCCGAACGGGACTGTCGGACCCCGGTGTCAGACTGGCAGGTCGGCCACTGGCAGCCCGCCGGGCAGCACCACCACACCCAGTACCCCGGGCCCGGTGTGCGCCCCGATCACGGGGCCGACCTCGGAGATCAGGCAGCCGGGTGAGGTGGGCAGCCGGGACTCCAGCTTGGCGGCCAGCTCGGCGGCGCGCTCCGGGGCGGCCAGGTGGTGCACGGCCAGGCCGACCGGGCCGCGCCCCGCCGCGTCGGCGGCCAGCTCGACCAGCCGGGCGATGGCGCGGCTGGTGGTGCGGACCTTCTCCAGCGGCACGATCCGGCCGTCCGCCACGTGCAGCAGCGGCTTGACCGACAGGGCCGTGCCGACCAGCGCGGCGGCGGTGCCGATCCGCCCGCCGCGCCGCAGGTGCTCCAGGGTCTCCACGCAGAAGTAGGTGCGGGCGCGGGCGGCGACCCGGGTCGCGGCGGCCTCCACCTCGGCGGGCGAGGCGCCCTGTGCCGCGGCGTCCGCGGCGGCCAGCACGGCGAAGCCCAGGCCCATGGCGGTGGACCGCGAGTCCACGATGCGCACCTTGTCCGGGCCGACCTCCTCGGCGGCCTGCCAGGCGGCCTGCCAGGTGCCGGACAGCTCGCCGGACAGGTGCACGGCGACCACCGAGTCGGCGCCCTCGTCCAGTGCCCTGCGGTACTCGGCGGCCAGCTCGGCGGGGTTGGCGCGGGAGGTGGTCACCGCGCGGCGGTCGCCCAGGGCGGTGGCCAGCTCGACCGGGCCGAAGTCCACCCCGTCCAACCGGCCCGCGCCGTCCACCAGCACGTGCAGCGGGATCACCCGCACCGAGCACCGCTTGGCGAAGCCCTCGGGCAGGTAGGCGGTGGAGTCGGTGACGACGGCGACGGACACGAGCGACCAGCCTACGTGGCCGAGGGCTGGGCCGTGCGGACCAACTCGGCCAGGGCGTGCCCGACCGCCCGGTGGCCCGCGAAGCCCCAGTGCATGCCGTCGGGGTTGCCGTGCCCGCCGAGCACGTGCTCGCCGACCAGCGCGGGCACGTCCAGCAGGGGGATGCCGTCGCGGGCCGACCAGGCGCGGATCGCGGCGACCCCGGCGGAGCGCCCGGGGTGGGCACGGCCGTACGCGGCGGCGCGGTGCACGGAGGGCTCGAAGCCGTAGACGGGCAGGCCGGGGCGCAGGGCGCGGACCGAGCGCACGCAGTCGTGCAGGTAGCTCAGGGTCAACCGGGGCGGCAGGGCCACCGGCCAGCCGCCCATGACGCGGGACAGCACGGGCTGGGCGGCGAGGTAGGCCGCACGGGCCCTGCGGCGCAGGCCGTCCGGGCGCAGGTAGCGCAGGCCCTGCCGCAGGTAGGTCGGCAGCGGCGAGGGCAGGGTGTCCATGGAGCCCACGGCCAGCACCAGGGCGTCGGCGTGCGCCAGTTCCGCCCAGAACCGCGGGTCACCGGTGATCGCCCACCAGGCGTCGCGGGCGGTCCAGCCGAAACCCGCGACCAGGTCCGCCGCACCCCCCAGCTCGGCCGCGGCCAGGTTGGGCCACAGCCGGGGGTCGTCGGCGGGCAGCGGACCCTGCGGGCCGTGGAAGGCCAGCGAGTCGGCCACCACCAGCAGACGCGTCACGCCGCCCCGGTGTTGTAGGACAGCAGGCGCCAGCGACCGTCCCCGCCGGGACGTCGGCCCAGCACCGCCCAGTGGCAGTTGTCGTGCCCGCCCAGCAGCGGCCACACCGACAGCGGCATACCCAGCAGTTGGCCGGTCAGCGCGGTGATCAGGCCGCCGTGCGCGCACAGCAGCACGGTGCCCGACAGCTCCGTGTCCAGCTCCGCGACGACCTCGGCGGCCCTGGCGGCGACCTCCACCCGGGTCTCCCCACCGGGCGGGGCCCAGGTCGGGTCGTACTGCCAGGTGTGGATGCCGCCGGGGAAGCGCTGCTCCACCTCGGCGGAGGTCAGCCCCTGCCACTGGCCGATGTCGGTCTCCCGCAGCCGCTTGTCGATGCGCAGCGGGGTGCCGGTCGCCTCGACGAAGACCCGCGCGGTGTCGGCGGCGCGGCGCAGGTCGGAGCTGACGACCAGGCCGGGCTCCAGGGTGGCCAGCGCGGGCACGGCCGCGGCCGCCTGGGCGAGGCCCTGCTCGGTCAGCGGCGAGTCCAGGTGGCCCTGCCACTTGCCGGAGGCGTTGTGCTCGGTCTGGCCGTGCCGCCACAGCACGACACGGCTCAGGCTCATGAATCCGCCTCGGTGGGCTCCGCCTCGGTCTGCTGCCCGGCTGCCGGGTCGTGGAACTCGATGCGCGGGCAGTCCTTCCACAGCCGCTCCAGGCCGTAGAACGAGCGCTCCTCGGTGTGCTGCACGTGCACGACCACGTCCACGAAGTCCAGCAGCACCCAGCGGCCCTCGCGGGCGCCCTCGCGGCGCACCGGCTTGGTGCCCGACTCGCGCATCTTCTCCTCGACGCTGTCCACGATCGCGCCGACCTGGCGCTCGTTGGGCGCGGAGGCGAGCACGAAGCAGTCGGTGATCACCAACTGGTCGGACACGTCGAGAATCATGACGTCGTGCGCCTTCTTGTCGGCCGCAGCGGCCGCAGCCACCAGCGCCAGCCGTCGTGCCTCGTCGGTGGCTGCCACTTCTCTCCCTCGATCAACTGCTCACGTACCGGCAACGAGGGTACCGCCCTGGTGGAGGGCACTCCGCACGCAGCGAAAAAGCAGTTGCCCCGAGGGGCACCGAAACGATCAGATAGTGGTACCCGGCCGCGAAGGGCGGCCCAACCGAAGGGAGGTGCGTGAATGCTCGGCAAGTCACAGGGAGCGCTCGCGCTTCGTCCCGTCGGGCGTACGCGATAGCGCCCCGAGACTGACGAGTGAGCCCCCTCGACCCAGGGCCCGGGTCGAGGGGGTTTTTACGTGCCGAAACACGCCGCGAAAGGACCATTCGCCGCGTTCAGTGCGGTGAAAGCCACCTTCCGGTTTTGCGGGGCGGGCAGGATGGGGCGATGACGGACAAGCACCTGGTGTACTGCTGGATCGAGCGGGACGGGCAGGTGCTGTTCCTGCGCCGCGGCCCGGGCGTGTTCCTGGGCGGCAAGTGGGAGTTGCCGGGCGGCACGGTGGAGCCCGGTGAGGCGCACGAGGCGGCGGCGGTGCGCGAGGTGGCCGAGGAGACCGGTCTCACGGTGCGCCTGCTCGGGGAGCGGTCGCGGACGAGCTGGCCGGACGTGGACGGGCGCGAGCTGACCATCCACGCGCGCATCTACACCGCCGAGGAGCAGGGCAGGGGCGAGGTCGTGCTCAACCCCGCGGAGCACCAGGAGTTCACCTGGATCGCCCCGGAGCGGGTGGCCGGGCTGGACGCGGCCGAGCACTTCCGTCAGCAGCGGTAGAGCCCGCGCTTGGAGATGTACTGCACGACCCCGTCGGGCACCAGGTACCAGACCGGCTCACCGGCGCAGACCCGGTCGCGGCAGGCCGTGGAGGAGATGGCCATGGCGGGCACCTCGATCAGGCTGACCGCCCCTTCGGGCAGGTGGTGGCCGTCCAGCTGGTAGCCGGGACGGGTGACGCCGATGAAGTGCGCGCGGTCGAACAGTTCGTCCACGCGCTTCCAGGACACGATCTGCTCCAGCGCGTCCGCCCCGGTGATGAAGAACAGCTTGTCCTCCGGGTAGCGGTCGGCCAGGTCGCGCAGGGTGTCCGCGGTGTAGGTGGGGCCGTCCCGGTCGATGTCCACCCTGGACACCGAGAACCGCGGGTTCGAGGCGGTGGCGATCACCGTCATCAGGTAGCGGTCCTCGGCGGCGGCCACCTCGCGCTGGCTCTTCTGCCACGGCTGACCGGTGGGCACGAAGATCACTTCGTCCAGGTCGAACTTGGACTGCACCTCGCTGGCGGCGACCAGGTGTCCGTGGTGGATCGGGTCGAAGGTGCCGCCCATGACCCCGAGCCTGCGCATGACTGGTGAGCCTACGTAACCCCGTCCGACCTGGCGCTGTGACGCACCGCAAGTGTGAGTTGCCTCTACCGGTGGCCCCGATGTTCCGTAATACTCGAACTTCATGACGACCTGGACCCCGATGCACGGCAGGGACTACGCCGGCGTGCCCTACCGGCCCGCGCGCATGCCCGTCGAACAGTCGCTGGCCACCGCCGCGCGGCTGCGGGAGCAGATGTGGCAGCGCCGCACCGTGCGGGCCTTCTCCACCGACCCGGTGCCCGAGCAACTGGTGCTCGACGCCATCTCGGTGGCCTCCACCGCGCCCTCCGGCGCCCACCAACAGCCGTGGACCTTCGTGCTGGTGTCCGATCCGCAGGTGCGCGCGCACATCCGCGAGGCGGCCGAGGCCGAGGAGCACGAGGCCTACGCGGGACGGCTGGGCGAACAGTGGCTGTCCGCGCTGCGCCCGCTGGGCACCGACGAGCACAAGCCGCACCTGACCGACGCACCGCACCTGGTCGTGGTGTTCGAGCAGCGCTACTTCCTCGGCCCGGACGGCAGCAGCCACAAGCACTACTACGTCAACGAGTCGGTGGGCATCGCGGTGGGCATGCTGCTGACCGCCCTGCACCTGTCGGGGCTGGCCGCGCTGACCCACACGCCCAGCCCGATGCGCTTCCTGTCCGAGGTGCTGAACCGCCCGCACAACGAGAAGGCGTTCGCGGTGATCCCGATCGGCTACCCCGCGCCGGACGCCGAGGTGCCCGACCTGGTGCGCAAGTCCCTGGACCAGGTGCTGGTCCGGGTCTGAGCCCGGTACCGTCCAGCCGGTGAGTCTGCGGCGGATGGAGTACCTGCTCGCGGTGGTCGAGGACCGCTCGTTCACCAGGGCCGCCGAACGGCTCCTGGTCAGCCAGCCCGCGCTGTCCCAGCAGATCCGCGCGCTGGAGCGCGAGGTCGGCGGGGAACTGCTGGAACGGCTGACCAGGGACGTCCGGCTGACCCCGATGGGACGGGCGTACCTGCCGCACGCCCAGGCCGCGGTGAGCAGCGCGCGGCGTGCCCGCAGCGCGGCACGGGCCGTCGGCGGGCTGGACGAGGGCGAGTTGCAGATCGCCACGGTGCACTCGGTGGCGCTGGGCGTGCTGCCCGCGGCGCTGCACGTGTGGCGGCGGGACCACCCCGGGGTCGAGCTGGTGCTGCGCGAGTTCAGTGACGGCGAGGAGCTGGCCGCCCAGATGGCGCTGGGCGTCGCGGACGTGGCGATCGGCCCCCGACCGTCCACATGGGACGGTCCGGTGCGCTCGCTGGGGCACGAGGAGTTCGTGGCCGTGCTGCCCAGCGGGCTGCTGCCCGGCGGCGGCCCGCTGCGACTGTCCGAACTGGACGGTCACGACTGGGTGCTGTTCGACCGCAGCAACGGCCTGAGCACGGCCGTGGACGAGGCCTTCGCCGCGGCGGGCGTGCGGCCCGGGGTGGCGATCCGCACCCAGTCCACGGCGACCGCGCTGCGGCTGGCCGCCAGCGGCATGGGCCCGGTGCTGGTGCCCGGCAACGTGGTGCCCACCGGGTTGGCGGCCGACGTGCGGCGCCTGGACCCGCCCTGGCTGCGCGAACTCGTGGCGTACAGCCGGGTGCGGCCCACCGGGCCCGTCGCCGAGTTCGCCGAGGTGCTGGCCGAGCACGGCACGCTGGTTCAGACGAGCTGACCGCCGCCGTCCACGTGCAGGGTGGTGCCGGTGAGGAACCGGTTGCCCATGGCGAACAGCACGGCCTCGACCAGGTCCTCCGGCCTGCCGAACCGGCCGGTGGGGTTGCCGCGGGCCACCCCGTCCAGGAACTCGCGCTTGCCCTCGCCCATGCCGTCCCACAGCCCGGAGTCCACGATGCCCGGGGACACCGAGTTGACCCGCAGCGGGGCCAGTTCCAGGGCCAGCGCCTTGACCAGGAAGGACTGCGCGCCGTTGGTGGTGGCCATGACGGCGCGTCCCGGTGCGGGCCGCCAGGCGACCACCCCGGAGAACAGGGTCATCGAGCCGCCCTCGGCGAAGCGGCCCGCGAGGTGCTTGGCCAGCAGCAGCGGGCCGGTGACCTTGGCCGCGAACGCGCGCTGCACCTCGGCGAGCGCCAGCTCGGTGACCGGGCCGTTGGCGGCGGCCCCCGCCGTGGACACCAGGTGGTCGATCGTGCCCACGGAGGCGGCGAGTTCGGCCACGGTGGACTCCTCGGCCAGGTCCACCCGCCGCACGCGGACCGGGCCGGGCAACTCGCCCGCAGTCCACTCCAGCTTGCGCGGATCGGTACCGGCGAGCACGACCTCGGCGCCCGCCTTGGACACCGCGCAGGCCAGCTTGCGGCCGATGCCCGAGCCACCGCCGATGACGACAACCCGGCTGCCGGACAGTTCCACGCTCATGACGTACCTCCTGGTCGGGGTTGGGGAGCGACTCCGCAACCCTCGGCCAGGCAGGTGTCATAGGTCCAAGTCATTGTTTCTCTTGGACCGATAAGCGAGCCCTATGGCTCAGTCCACCGGGGCGATCACCTCGTCGGTGGCCGCGTTGCGCACGAGGATCGCCTCCATCGGGCAGGACTCCGCCGCCGCGATCACCGCCTCGTCCGGGTCCACCTCCTCGGCGATCGGCTCGGCGTAACCGCCCTCCAGCTTGAAGTGCTCCGGGGCCGTGCCCGCGCACACCCCCGAGCCGATGCAGTCGTGGCTGACACCGACCCGCCACCGAACATCCGTCGTCACAGTGCTTTCCTCCCTCACCACTGGACCGGGAGCTGGGACAAGCCCCGCACCAGCATCCCGGACTTCCACGGCAACCGCTCCTCCGGGACGGCGAACGCCAGTCCCGGCAGGCGGCGCACCAAGGTACCGAGCGCCACCTGCAACTCCATCCTCGCCAACGGCGCGCCGAGGCAGTGGTGCACCCCGTGCCCGAAACCGATGTGCGAGCCGGCGGTCCGGTGGAAGTCCACCTCGTCCGGACGGTCGAACACGCTCTCGTCCAGGTTGGCCGAGCCGATCGAGGCGAGCACCGGCTCCCCCGCCCTGACCAGCACGCCCGCGATCTCCACGTCCTCGGTGGCGTAGCGGGCGAACTGCGCCGCGGCACCCAGCGGGATGAACCGCATCAGCTCCTCGACGGCCTTGGGCACCAGCGTGGGGTCGGCGCGCAACTCGGCCCAGCGCTGCGGGTGGGTCAGCAGGGTGTAGACGAAGTTCGGGATGTGGCTGGCCGTGGTCTCGTGCCCGGCGACCAGCACCCCGGCGGCCAGCTGCACCAGCTCGGCCTCGGTGAGCTGGTCCTGCTCGTCCCGGGCCAGCACCATGGCGCCGATCAGGTCGTCGGTGGGCGTGACACGGCGCTGCTGCACCAACCCGGCCATGTAGCCGTACAGGTTGTCCGCGTACTGCCGCACCTGCTCGGCGCTGAGGTGTGTGCTGGACAGGAAGGCGTCCGACCAGATCCGGAAGTCCTCGCGGTCCTCGTAGGGCACGCCGAGCAGTTCGCAGATCACCGTGATCGGCAGCGGCAGGGCGAAGTCCTCCACCAGGTCGGCGGGCGCGCCCTTGGCGAGCATGTCGTCCACGAGCCCGTCGGCGATCTCCTGCGCCCGCTCGCGCAGCAGCTCCACGCGGCGCACCGTGAACGCCTTGGCCACCAGCTTGCGCAACCTGCTGTGGTCGGGCGGGTCCATGCTCAGGATGCCGCCGTCGCTGGCCTCCGCCAGCCGGGTGCGCGGCTCGTCGCGCTCCCGCGACATGGCACGGCTGAACCGGGGATCACCCAGCACGAGCTTGGCGTCCTCGTAGCGGGTCACCAGCCAGCACGGCTCCCCGAAGGGCATCCGCACCCGCACGATCGGCTCGTCGCGGCGCAGTTCGCCGTACCGCTCGTGCAGGGTCAGCCGGTCCGGGGCGCCGAACGGGTACTCCGTGGTGGTCACCGGCGTCACCAGGCCACGGGCATGGACCGCAGGCCGCGGACGAGCCTGCCGTGCTTGAACGGGACCTGCTCGGCCGGTACCGCGAAGCGCAGGTCGGGCATGCGCTTGAGCAGCGAGCCCACGGCCACCTGGAGCTCGACCCTGGCCAGCTGCGCGCCGAGGCAGTGGTGCGCCCCGTGCCCGAAGGCGATGTGCGGGTTGTGCTCCCGGTGGAAGTCCAGCTCCTCGGGCTTGTCCCAGACCGACTTGTCCCGGTTGGCGGCGGCGTTCTGGGTCAGCACGGCCTCGCCCGCGCGCACCAGCGTGCCGCTGAGCTCCACGTCCTCCAGGGCGATGCGCGGGAACCCGGCGTTGCTGCCCAGCGGGGTGAAGCGCATCAGCTCCTCGATCGCCGGGTTGAGCAGCTCCGGGTCGGCACGCAGCTCCGCCCAGCGCTCCCGGTCGCTCAGCAGGGTGTAGACGAAGTTGCCGATCTGGTTGGCGGTCGTCTCGTGCCCGGCCACCAGCAGAGTCACCCCGAACTGCACGAGTTCGGCCTCGCTGAGCCGCTCCTCCTCGTCGCGGGCCAGCACGAGCACGCCGAGCAGGTCGTCGGTGGGCTTCTCGCGGCGCTGCTCGACCAGACCGGCCAGGTACGCCTTGAGCTCGTCACGGGCCTCGGCGATCTGGTCCACGGTGTGCGCGGTCAGCGAGAGCACCGCGTCCGACCAGGCGCGGAAGCGGTCCCGGTCCTCGTAGGGCACGCCGAGCAGCTCGCAGATCATGGTGATCGGCAGCGGCAGGGCGAGGCCCTCCACCAGGTCGGCGGGCGGCCCCTGCTCGATCATGCGGTCCAGCAGTTCGTCCACCACCTCCTGGGCACGCGGGCGCAGGCCCTCCATGCGGCGGGCGGTGAAGGCCTTGGCCACCAGCTTGCGCAGCCGGGTGTGGTCGGGCGGGTCCATGGACAGCAGGTTCGGGTCGCTCTGGATCAGCGGGGCGGTGCGCGGCACGTCCCGGTTGAAGGTGGCCGCCCGGCTGAAGCGCGGGTCGGCCAGCACCGTCTTGACGTCCTCGTAGCTGGTGGCCAGCCACGCGTCCCCGCCGTAGGGCATGGACACCCTGGCCAGCTCGCCGTTGTCGCGCAGCCGCCCGTACTCGGGGTCCAGGGCCAGCTTCTCGGCCTCACTGAAGGGATAGGGACAGGCGGCGGGACGGTCCACTGCGGTCATGACGGCTCCCCATGGCCTCGACGATGTAAGCACGCGCTTACATAACGATCGTAGGCAGCCCACCACGGACGGTCAACGCGGATTTCGGGATCGTTCAGGAAGCGGGGTCGGTGTCCAGGCGTTCCAGCAGCGTGGCCGCCGCGCTGAGCACGTGCTTGGCCACCCGCTGCGGATCGGCGTCCACCAGCGGCTTCTTGCCCACCACCGAGCGCAGCATGCCCAGCCCGAGCACCCAGGCCAGCACGAGGTCGGCACGCAGGTCGGCGTCCTCGGCGTCGGTCAGCGAGATCAGCGCGCGGATGTAGTCCTCGCCCAGCTGCTTGCGGATCGCGTCGGCGGCGCTGTCGTGCCCGCTGGAGCGCAGCGCGGCGTACCAGGAACTCTGGCTGCTCGGGTCGCGCTTCTCGTCCAGCATCCTGGCCAGGGTTCTGGCCAGCACCTTCTCCGCCGGCGACTCGGCGACCAGCTCCCGGGTCTGGATCGCCAACACGGCGTGGAACAGTTCTTCCTTGGAGCCGAAGTAGCGGAACAGCAGCGACTGGTTGACCCCGGCGAGGTCGGCGATGTCGCGCACGGTGGCGCGGTCGAAACCCCGCTCGGTGAACAGTTCACCGGCGGCGCGCAGCAGCGCGGCCTTGGTCGCGTTCGCGTCACGCCGCCGCGCTTCGGTCACCGTGGCAACCTACCCGGCAGGACTAGGACGCGGGGCGAATGTGCCCTTCGCCCCAGACCACCCATTTGGATGATGTCAGCTCGGGCAGGCCCATCGGTCCCCTGGCGTGCAGCTTCTGCGTGGAGATGCCGATCTCCGCGCCCATGCCGAACTCCGCGCCGTCGGTGAACGCGGTCGAGGCGTTGACCGCCACCACCGCGGCGTCCACCCTGGCCACGAACTGGCGCGTGGCCCGCACATCCGTGCTGACCACGGCCTCGGTGTGCCCGCTGCCGTGCTCGGCGATGTGCGCCACCGCCTCGTCCAGCGAGTCGACCACGCGCAGGGCGATGTCCAGCGACAGGTACTCGGTGTCCCAGTCCTCGGCCACGGCGGGCACCACGCCCTCGGCCAGGCGCACGGCCCGCTCGTCGCCGTGCACGGTGACGCCCCGCTCGCGCAGGGCCGCCACGACCTCCGGCACGAACTTGTCGGCCACCTCGGCGTGCACGAGCAGGGTCTCCGCCGCGTTGCACACGCTGGGCCTGCGGGTCTTGGAGTTCAGCACGATCTCGCGCGCCACGTCGAACTCCGCGGCCCGGTCCACGTACACGTGGCAGTTGCCGACCCCGGTCTCGATCGTCGGCACGGTGGCGTTGCGCACCACGGCGTCGATCAGCCCCGCACCACCGCGCGGGATCACCAGGTCCACCAGCCCGCGCGCGGTGATCAGGTGCTGCACCGAGGCACGGTCCGCGCAGGGCAGCAGCTGCACTGCGTCAGCCGGGAAGTCGTTGGCCACCAAGGCATCCCGCAGCACGGTGACCAAGGCGGAGTTGGACTGCTCCGCGGAGGAGGAGCCGCGCAGCAGCACCGCGTTGCCCGCTTTGAGCGTGAGCCCCGCGGCGTCCACGGTGACGTTGGGCCGCGCCTCGTACACGATGCCGACCACGCCCATGGGCACGCGCACCTGGCGCAGTTCCAACCCGTTGGGCAGCACGGAACCCCGCTGGACCTCACCGACCGGGTCCGGCAGACCCGCCACGGTGCGCAGGCCCTCGGCGATGCCGTCGAGCCGGGACCCGGTGAGCGCCAGGCGGTCCAGCAGCGCGTCCGTGAGGCCAGCGGCCCTGCCCGCGGCCAGGTCCCGCTCGTTGGCCGCCAGCACCTCCGGCGCACGGTCCAGCAGTGCGTCGGCCATGGCGCGCAGCACGGCGTCCTTGCGCTGGCGGTTCTCCGTCGCCAGCGCGGTCGCCGCCACCTTCGCCCGTCGAGCCGCCTGGTGGACCTCGTCGCGCAGTGAGTCGCTCACCTGTTGGATTGTAGAACAATCTGTGAGTCGGGCGACAGTGGCCGCGTGGGCGCGCCGGTGCCTGGAGGCCGGGCAGGACCCAGCCCATCGGCCGGTCACCAGCACATGTCGCGCGTGGGACGGCATCCTGCCCGGCCGAAGGCACCGGTTACGAGCGCCCGAGCCCCGGCGCGGAACGCGCCGGAAAAAGCACTGTCAGACCCGTGGGGTATGCATGGGGTGTGGACGAACTCGCACTGCGCGACCTCGCCGAGGAACGGCTCCGGGCACTGGCCGGTCCGGAGGCGAGACTGCGCGAGGACCAGTGGACCGCCATCAGCGCGCTGGTCTCGCAGCGCCGCCGCGCGCTGGTGGTGCAGCGCACCGGGTGGGGCAAGTCCGCGGTCTACTTCGTGGCCACCGCGCTGCTGCGCGCGCTGGGCGAGGGGCCCACGGTGATCGTCTCCCCGTTGCTGGCGCTGATGCGCAACCAGGTCGCGGCCGCGGCGCGGGCCGGGGTGCACGCGGCGACCATCAACTCCGCCAACACCACCGAGTGGGACCAGGTCCAGCAGTCGGTCGCCGATGGCGAGGTGGACGTGCTGCTGGTGAGCCCGGAACGGTTGAACAACCCGGACTTCCGGGACGCGGTGCTGCCCTCGCTGACGGCGAGCGCGGGCCTGCTCGTGGTGGACGAGGCGCACTGCATCTCCGACTGGGGCCACGACTTCCGCCCCGACTACCGGCGGCTGCGCACCCTGCTGGCCGGGCTGCCGGACGGGGTGCCGGTGCTGGCCACCACGGCCACCGCCAACGACCGGGTGGTGCACGACGTCACCGACCAGTTGGGCATCGGCGCGGGCAACGAGTCCACCCTGGTGCTGCGCGGGCCACTGGACCGGGAGAGCCTGCACCTGGCCGTGGCCCGGCTGCCCAGCACCGAGGCACGGCTGGGCTGGCTCGCCGAGCGGCTGCCGGAGCTGCCCGGTTCCGGGATCATCTACACGCTGACCGTGTCCTCCGCCGAGGACGTGGCCGCGTTCCTGCGCGAGCGCGGGTTCGCCGTGGCCTCCTACTCGGGCAAGACCGATCCGGCCGAGCGCGAGCAGGCCGAGTCGGACCTGCTGGCCAACCGGGTCAAGGCGCTGGTGGCCACCTCGGCGCTGGGCATGGGTTTCGACAAGCCGGACCTGGGTTTTGTCGTGCACCTGGGCGCCCCGCAGTCGCCGATCGCCTACTACCAGCAGATCGGCCGCGCCGGTCGCGGGGTGCGCCGGGCCGAGGTGGTACTGCTGCCCGGCCGCGAGGACCGCGAGATCTGGAACTACTTCGCCTCACTGGCGTTCCCCCCGGAACCCGTTGTGCGCCAAGTGCTCGACGCGCTGGCCAACGCGGGCCGCACGCTGTCCACCGCGGCGCTGGAGCCGATGGTGGAGCTGTCCAGGAGCCGCCTCGAGGTGGTGCTCAAGGTGCTCGACGTGGACGGGGCGGTGCGTCGCGTGCGCGGGGGCTGGGAGTCCACCGGGCAGCCGTGGCAGTACGACGCGCAGCGCTACGGGCGCATCGCGCAGGCGCGGTCCGCCGAGCAGCAGGCGATGCTCGACTACCTGGACACGACGGGCTGTCGCATGGAGTTCCTGTTGCGGCAGTTGGACGATCCCGCCGCGGCCCCCTGTGGGCGCTGCGACAACTGCACCGGCCGCGGTTGGTCCACCGAGGTGTCCGAGTCGGCCGCCTCCTCGGCCCGCGACCGGCTGCGGCGGCCCGGGGTGGAGCTGCCCGCCCGGCGGCAGTGGCCCAGCGGCATGTCCGCGCTGGGCGTACCGCTCAGCGGCAAGATCGGCCCCGCCCAGGTCGCCGCCGAGGGCCGCGTGCTGGGTCGGCTCACCGACATCGGCTGGGGCACCCGGCTGCGTGAACTGCTCGCCGACTCCGCGCCCGACCAGCCGGTGCCGGACGAGGTGTTCGCCGCCTGCGTGCAGGTGCTGGCCGCCTGGCGCTGGGCGGAGCGGCCGACCGGGGTGGTCGCCATCGGCTCACGGCGCCGCCCGCAACTGGTGTCCAGCCTGGCCCGGCGGCTCGCCGAGATCGGTCGGCTGACCTACCTCGGTGCCGTGGTCTCCGGCGGCGAGGGCAGTCTGCGCTCCAACAGCGCCCAGCGGCTCGCCGGGCTCTGGCAGGGGCTGAGCCTGCCCGCCGGGCTGACGCCCGACGGGCCCGTGCTGCTCGTCGACGACCTGGTGGACAGCGGGTGGACCATGACCCTGGCCACGAAGCTGGTGCGTGAGGCAGGAGCCCCCGCCGTCCTGCCCTTCGCCCTGGCGGCGACCAACTGAGGTTCGCTCAGCCCGCCGCGCAGTCGTACGCCTCCACCGACCGCACGCTGAGGCTGGTGACCTTGCCGTCAGCGATGCCGAAGTCGAACCGGTTGCGGGCGTTCTGCGGGGTGACCGTGCTGAAGAAGGCGTGGTTGTTGCGGGTGCCGAAGCTCCCGGCCGGGTAGAGGCCCTGGAGGTCCGCCGCCGAGGTGCCGACCCGCACCCCTTCCTTGGTGTGCGTGCCCTTTGGCGCCGGAACCTGGTACACGCCATAGGTCTTGGAGATGGTGACCCAGTCCGCGGCCCCGTAGACCCAGCGGTAGGAGCCACAGTCCTCGGTGTTGACCCCGTTGGTGAGCTTCCCCGTGGCCAGCGCGCTCTCCTGGCTCATGCCCACGTAGATCGGGCCGTAGCCGTCCGACCTGAACAGCGAGTCGGTCGCGGCCGTCGCCGTGCCCTGGACCGCGCAGACCATCGAGGTGGCGAGCAGGCCACCAACGAGAAGCGTGCGGGTCCCCCTGGACAGTGCGTTCACTGACTTTCCCCCTAGCGATGGTATCGGCCCCCTGGCCGATGTTCTGCTTGCACCCCGGGAGACGCCCACCCCCTCATGAGGGTTGCGCACCGCTTCAGCCCGGTGAGCCGAGCAGTCCGAACACCTCGACCGCCGCCCCTGCTCAGCGAAGCGCGGTGGCGGAGGTGGGGAGTGGCACGGGTCCACTCCCCACCTGGGGGGCTCACACCATGTCGGCGGGACCGACCGGACGGCCCGCGAGGGCGAGCAAGTCCTTGGCCAGCACGGTGCCCAGCACCCGCAAGGCCTCCGGCGAGAGCAGCGAGGACACCACGGTCGAGGTCGTGCACCCGGCAGCGACGGGCTTGTCCGCGAACCGGTCCTTGAGCCAGATCAGCGCGTCGGGCGCACCGGTGGCGACCAGGGCGACGTGTTCGCTGAGGATGTCGCGCTGGTAGGTGACCCGGGCACCGTCAGCGCAGTACCTCGGCACCACGGTGTCGGAGTTGGCCTTGATCGGCACCAGCTCGTCGTTGACCGAGTGGTAGACGAACAGCGGGGCCTTGGGCGTCTGCTTGCCCATCAGCACATCGCTGAGCACCTGCTTGGGCACCGGCTGGCTGAGCGGGTCTTTGATGGTGAAGTACTTGAACAGGTCGGTGAAGGCGAAACCCTGGGCGTTGGCGGAGTTGCACTGCGAGGCCGCCTTGGCGAAGGCGGTCCTGCCCTCCGGGGTCAGGTAGGTGTTCAGGAAGTCGTCGAGTTCCGGGTACGCCTGGCGCAGCCCGGCGATGCCGCTCATCGCGATCCCGGCGAAGAACGAGCCGTTGGCGGCGTCGAGCACGCTGCGTGGGTCCACCGGCAGGCCGCCTTCGGCCACGCCGACCACGTTCAGCTCGGGCGCGTAGCTCGCCTGCAACTCCGAGGCCCAGCCGCTGGCCAGCGCGCCGCCGGAGTAGCCCCAGGCGCCGACCTTGGTGTTGACCCCGTTCAGCCCGGCGGGGCCGAAGTTCTCCGTGGCGCGGATGCCGTCCAGCACCGCCTGCCCGGCCTGCCTGCCCGCGACGTAGGCGCTCCTGGGGCCCTCGTAGTCGGGCACGGTGACCGCCCAGCCCTGTTGCAGGGCGGCGTCGATGAGCAGGATCTCCGCCTGCGCAACGATGTTCTCGTTACCGGCACCCCGGCGCAACTGGTAGGACATGGCGCACTGCGGGGCCGCGCTGTCCTCGGCGACCTGGTACGACACCAGCGGCCGGGTGGCCGAGGGCTGCGCGCCATAGGGCAGCAGCACGGTGGTCACGGTGGCCTGCGGCGCGCCCTTGGTGTCGGTGGTGCGGTAGAGCACCTGCCAGGACTGGACCTTCTGCGGCAGCAGCCCGAAGGCGGTGGCCTCGACCTGCCGGGAACGCAGCACGGTGCCCGGCGCGGTCGCCTCGTAACCACTGGGCGGCTGGTAGAACGGATCGCTCTGCGGCGGGGGCGGTGCGGTGGCAGCCGCCGCAGGCGTGCCGACGGCGGCGGTGGCGCCGGCGAGGACCAGCGTCGCAGCCGCCAGGGCCACCCGCCCGGTCCACCTCGGTGTGCTCATCGCCGCACCTCGCTGACGCTCGTCGCGTGCGTTCGCACAGGCACCGCGCTGAATGACTCGCTCGCAAGCTCGCTCATCGACGCTCCAATGTGAAAAGAGTTCTGACCACACTGCCCAACGAGCGGCCCGGTGTGGCGTTACGCACATGACACGATCGAGGCATGGAACACCTGGGGCGAGCACGCCGACTGGACCTGTTGACCGCACACGCAGCCGAGTTCGCCGAGGCGGGCTTGGCCAACGTGGTGCGCGAGTTCCCCTACGACATGCGCAACGTGGTGAACCATGTCGGCGACTACCCGCAGCGCCCACGCGATGTGCACCCGGCCTTCTACGGCTGCTTCGACTGGCACTCCTGCGTGGAGATGCACTGGATGCTGGTGCGCCTGCTGCGACTGGTCCCCGAGCAGGTGCCCGTCGACCGCGTCCGCGCGGTGCTCGACGCGCACCTGACACCGGAGAACCTGGCCGCCGAGACAGCGCGCTGCCGCGAGCGTGGCGTGCCCACGCGTTCCTACGGCAGCGGCTGGGCACTGACCCTGGCCGCCGAGTTGGCCACCTGGGACGACCCGGACAGCAGGCGCTGGGCCGAGGCAGTGCGCCCGCTCGCGGAGGTCTGCGTGGAGTCCACCCTGCGCCGACTGCCCAAGTCGACCTATCCGATCCGGCAGGGCGCGCACGCCAACAGCGCGTTCGGCCTGTCCCGGGCGCTGGGCTGGGCGCGGCTGGCCAGCCCGGAACTGCTCGAGGCCGTCACCTCGACGGCCATGCGCTGGTTCGCCGCCGACACCGATTACCCGGCCAGGTGGGAACCGGACGGAGCGGACTTCCTGTCCCCCGCGCTGTGTGAGGCCGAACTGATGACGGAGTTGTTGCCACCGGATCAATTCCCGCACTGGTTCGACGCATTCCTGCCGAAAACGGAATTCACGCCCGCAGTGGTCTCCGACGACACCGACGGGCAAATCGCCCATCTGCACGGGCTGAACCTGAGCAGGGCCTGGGCCATGCTGCGCATCGCCACCGCCCTGCCCGACGGGGACCACCGAGTGGAATCCCTGCTGGCCAGCGCGGTTGCGCACGCCGAACCGGAGCTGTCCAACAGCACCGGCAGCGACTACATGGTCGAGCACTGGCTGGCCGCCTACGCCGTGCTCTACCTGGGTGAGGGCGAATAGGAAATCGACAGGAACACCCGTCGAAAGTAGCTACCGGACACCCGTTTGTTGAGATCAGGATCGTGTCCGGAGGACCTGATCAGTTCTCCGGACACGATTTT
Organism: Kutzneria viridogrisea DSM 43870; assembly: GCF_000525635.1. Taxonomy (NCBI): domain Bacteria; kingdom Bacillati; phylum Actinomycetota; class Actinomycetes; order Pseudonocardiales; family Pseudonocardiaceae; genus Kutzneria; species Kutzneria viridogrisea. The sequence goes on along the minus strand of NZ_CP007155.1, from coordinate 1,774,206 downwards.
TCCCTGCCCGTCCCTCCACCACCCCTGCAGGTGTGGCGCCGAGCCGATCAGCGATGGCGCGCGCCGGTGAAAGGATCGGAAATCACATGTCCAGCACCAGTGTGACCCGAGTGCTCGCCGCGGCCACCCTCGCCGCGGCCAGCCTGGTCGCGGGCACCGCGGCGGCCGCGACCCCGGTCGGGTTCGGCCCGCAGATGCGCTTCGGCCACGGCAGCGGCACCAGCTTCTCCGGCGGCAACTGGGGCGGCTACGTCAGCTTCGGCAGCTTCACCACGGCCACCGCAAGCTGGACCGAGCCGGCCGTGACCTGCAACTCCTCCAACGACCTGTTCGCGCCCTGGGTGGGCATCGACGGGGACGGCTCCTCCAGCGTGGAGCAGACCGGCGTGGCCACCGACTGCTCCAGCGGGCACGCGGTCTACCAGGGCTGGTACGAGATGTACCCGGCCGCCCCGGTGTACTACAGCAACCCGGTCAGCGCGGGCGACCACTTCACCGCCACGGTGACCCGCTCGGGCACCAGCTACAAGCTGGACCTGACCGACACCACCAAGGGCTGGACCAAGACGATCACCAAGTCCGCGAACGCCAAGCACTCCTCGGCCGAGGCGATCATCGAGTCGCCCACCGACTCCTACCCGACCATCAGCGGGGGCAAGGTCTCCTTCACCGGGGTCAAGTTCGACGGCAAGAGCCTGGCCAGCACCAGCCCGCAGGGCCTGGACGCCGACGACCGCGGCAGCTACACCTGGAGCCCCGGCTCGATCGGCTCCGACGGGCAGAGCTTCAGCCTGACCCGGCACTGACCGGTTCGCCGCTGCCGCAACGGGTTCAGCGCCGGTGCGGCAGCGGCACCAGGTCGTCCGCATGCACCACCTCGCGCCGCTGCTCGGGCGCGAGGTGCTTGCTGGACCGGCCGATCATGCCGGGCAGTTCGGCCGCGTCGAAGGCCACCACCCCGCGGGCCACCACCCGACCGGCCAGGTCGGTCAGGTCGACCACGTCGCCCGCGTCGAAGTTCCCGTCCACCCCGGTGATGCCCGCGGCCAGCAGGGACCGGCGGCGGTCCACCACGGCGGCCACCGCCCCGTCGTCCAGGCTCAGCCTGCCCGCGGCGTCGGCGGCGTGCGCCAGCCAGAACCGGCGGGCCGACAGCCGCGCCCCGGTCGCCGCGAAGGCCGTGCCGACCTCGGCGGAGCCCAGGGCCGAACCCGCGTGCTCGGCCGAGGCCAGCAGCACCGGGATGCCCGCGGAGGCCGCGAGCCGGGCAGCCGCCAGCTTGGAGGCCATGCCGCCGGTGCCCAGCCCGGAAGCCCCGGTCGTACCGGCACTCACACCGTCCACATCGGACTCACTGAGCACCTCGGCGATGCGCCGCGCCCCGCCCTTGCGCGGATCCCCGTCGTAGAGCGAGTCCACATCGGACAGCAGCACCAGCGCGTCGGCGGCGACCAGGTGCGCCACCAGCGCGGCGAGCCGGTCGTTGTCGCCGAAGCGGATCTCGTCGGTGGCCACGGTGTCGTTCTCGTTGACCACCGGCACCACGCCCAGCGCGAGCAGGCGGGAGAAGGTCCGCTGCGCGTTGCGGTAGTGCGAGCGCCGCACGACGTCGTCGGCGGTCAGCAGCACCTGGCCGACCGTGAGCCGATGCTGGGCGAAGGACGCCGCGTAGGCGTGGATCAGCGTCAGCTGTCCGACGCTGGCCGCGGCCTGCTGGGTGGCCAGGTCGCGGGGACGCCGGGGCAGCCCCAGCGGGGCGAGACCGGCGGCGATCGCCCCGGAGGACACCAGCACCACCTGACTGTTCCCCGCCCGCGCGGCCAGGGCGTCCACCAGCGCGGACAACCGCGCCTGGTCCAGCCCGCCCTGGGCGGTGGTCAGCGAGGAGGAGCCGACCTTGACCACGATCCGGCGGGCGCCCGCGACCTCGCGCCGAGCCTGAGACACGGGCTACTCCTCGAAGTCCTCGTCCTCGAACGGGTCGCCCGCACCGGGTGCCCGACGGGCCTTCTTCGCCGCCTTGCGCTCGGCAGCGCCGATCCGGTTGTTCTGCTCCAGCCGCACGTCCGAGCCGCGCCCGGTCATCAGCACGGCGATGCCCGCGGGCGTGGACGGCTCCCAGTCGAAGGACACGTCCCCGATGGTCACCGGGCACCCCGGCACGGCACCGGCCTTGGCCAGCGCCTCCTCCACCCCCAACCGGGCGAGGCGGTCGGCCAGGTAGCCCACGGCCTCGTCGTTGGAGAACTGGGTCTGCCGCACCCAGCGCTCGGGCCGCTCGCCGCGCACGATGAACCCGCCCGGCTGCTCCGGGTCGGCGATCACGGTGAAGCCGCTGTCGTCCACGGCGGTGGGCCGCAGCACGATCCGGGTCGGCTCCAGGATCGGCTGGGCGGCCCGGTGCTCGGCCACCGCGGCGCCCAGCGCGAAGGTCAGCTCACGCAGCCCCTCCCGGCTGGCCGTGGACACCTCGAACACGGGCAGCCCGCGCTCGGTGAACTCCGCGCGCACCATCTCGGCCAGTTCCTTGGCCTCGGGCACGTCCACCTTGTTCAGCACCACCAGGCGCGGCCGGTCGGCCAGCTCCCCGCCCAGCGAGGGCGTGTACTTGGCGAGCTCGGCCTCCAGAGCGTCGTAGTCCGACACCGGGTCCCGGTCGGTCTCGTAGGTGGCGCAGTCGATCACGTGGACCAGCACGGCGCAGCGCTCGATGTGGCGCAGGAAGTCCAGGCCAAGGCCCTTGCCGTCGCTGGCCCCGGGGATCAGCCCGGGCACGTCGGCCACGGTGAACACGTTCTCGCCCGCGGTGACCACACCCAGGTTGGGCACCAGGGTGGTGAAGGGGTAGTCGGCGATCTTGGGCCGGGCCGCGGACAGCACCGCGATCAGCGAGGACTTGCCCGCCGAGGGGAAGCCGACCAGGCCGACGTCGGCCACCGACTTCAGCTCCAGCACCAGTTCCCTGGTCTCGCCCTCCTCGCCGAGCAGGGCGAAGCCGGGCGCCTTGCGGGCCTTGGAGGCCAGCGCCGCGTTGCCCAGGCCGCCGTGCCCGCCCCGGGCCGCGACCAGGCGCGTGCCGGGACCGACCAGGTCGGCCAGCACCTCGCCCTCGGTGTTGAGCACCACGGTGCCGTCCGGCACGCGCAGCTCCAGGTCCTCGCCCTGGGCCCCGTCCCGGTTGGCGCCCTGGCCCTGGCGGCCGTTGGTGGCGCGGGCGTTGGGGCGGAAGTGGAAGTCCAGCAGGGTGTGCACGCTGGGGTCGACCACCAGCACCACGTCACCGCCGCGACCACCGTTGCCGCCGTCCGGCCCGCCAAGGGGCTTGAACTTCTCGCGGTGCACCGAGGCGCAGCCGTTGCCGCCGCCGCCAGCGGCAACGTTGATGGTCACGCGATCGACGAAGCGAGACACGGGGTTGGTCCTTCATTCGCATGCGGGGGTCCGGGGGCTTGCCCTCCGGCGTGGGGCGTGGGGGCGCGGCCCCCACAAGACACAAACGAGCGACGTGGTCCGCACATTCCGCGGACACACGTCGCTCGGTCGCTCGTTTCTCAGGCGGAGGCTGCGAGAGCCTCGACCGGGACGATGTTGACGGTCTTGCGGCCGCGCTTGATGCCGAACTGGACGGCACCCGGCTGCAGAGCGAACAGCGTGTCGTCCTTGCCGCGGCCGACGTTCACGCCCGGGTGGAACTTGGTGCCGCGCTGGCGGATCAGGATCTCGCCGGCCTTGACGACCTGACCACCGAAGCGCTTGACCCCGAGGTACTGCGGGTTGGAGTCACGGCCGTTGCGGGAGCTGGATGCACCCTTTTTGTGTGCCATGGCTGGTCAGGTCCTCACTTGTTGATGCCGGTGACCTCAACGCGGGTCAGCTTCTGGCGGTGACCCTGGCGCTTGTGGTAGCCGGTCTTGTTCTTGAACTTGTGGATGCGGATCTTGGGGCCCTTGGTGTGCTCGACGACCTTGGCGGTCACCGAGACCTTGCCCAGGGTCTCAGCGTCGGCGATCACATCGCCGCCGTCGACGACGAGCAGCGCAGCGAAGCTGACCTCGGCGCCCGGCTCGCCATCGAGCTTCTCGACCTGGACGACGTCGCCGACGGCCACCTTGTACTGCTTGCCGCCGGTCTTGACGATCGCGTACATCGGGGCGGAAGTCTCCTGCTACTCGACGTTGACGGGGTGCGCCGCTCTGGACATGGACAGTCCGCACAGGAATTCGCTGCCTGAGCAAAATTCCCCGCGGGAGGTGTCACCGGCCGGGCTGGCGCACAACGGGACCCACCGGATGGGGGCCACTCAAGAGATTACGGGCCGGGTGGACGGGAGGTCAAACCGGGGTGTCCACAAGGCCCCCGCGGTGAGCACCGTCACCGGCTCGCACGTCCAGCCCACCGGCGAACCGGTGGGCTGGACCTGGGCGGACTGCTCAGTCCTGGCTGGCCGCGCTGACCGGCGGGCCCGCGGGCCGCGAGGCAGCGCGCCGCGAGCGGCGACGGGCGGTCGCGGGCTTGGCCGCGGCCTCCGGGGCCCGCTCGGGCTCGGCCACGGCCACGTGGTGCCCGTTGGCCTGCTCCAGGGTGGGCTGCTCGGGCACCTCGTAGGGCACCGACACCTCGGCCTTGCCGACCTCCAGCGCCGCCACCGGCGTGCTGGTCACCGGCTCCGGGCTGGTCACCGGCTCCGGCCGCACGGCGGGCTGCTCGGCCGGGGCCTGCTCCTGCTGAGCCTGTTCCGGCTGGGCCTGCTCCGGCTTGGCGTCCTCGTGCTTGACGTCCTCGTGGTGCTTGGCGTCCTCGTGCTTGTCGGCGTGCCGGTTGCGGTTGCGCTTGCGCCCGCCGCCGGACTGGCCACCGCCGTTGGCGTGCCCGTTGCCGTTGTTGTTGCCGTTGCCGTTGTTGCCGCCACCGCCGTGCGAGTGCACCGGCTCGGCGGTCACCACGACGCCCCGGCCCCGGCAGTGCTCACAGGTGCTGCTGAACGCCTCCAGCAGGCCGGTGCCGACCCGCTTGCGGGTCATCTGCACCAGGCCCAGCGAGGTCACCTCGGCCACCTGGTGACGGGTCCGGTCCCTGCCAAGGCACTCGGTGAGCCTGCGCAGCACCAGGTCCCGGTTGGACTCCAGCACCATGTCGATGAAGTCGATCACGATGATGCCGCCGATGTCGCGCAGCCGGAGCTGGCGCACGATCTCCTCGGCCGACTCCAGGTTGTTGCGGGTGACCGTCTCCTCGAGGTTGCCACCCGACCCGGTGAACTTGCCGGTGTTGACGTCGATGACGGTCATCGCCTCGGTGCGGTCGATCACCAGGTAACCGCCCGAGGGCAGCCACACCTTGCGGTCCAGCGCCTTGGTGATCTGCTCGTCGATGCGCTGCTCGGTGAACACGTCGTTGGTGCCCACGTGCTTGCGCAGCCGCTCGGCCAGGTCGGGCGCCACGTGCCGGACGTAGGCGTCGATGGTGTCCCAGGCGTCCTCGCCCTGCACGATCAGCGCGGAGAAGTCCTCGGTGAACAGGTCCCGCACGACCTTGACCAGCAGGTCCGGCTCCTCGTAGAGCAGCTGGGGCGCCTGGGCCTTGGGCGTGTCGGCCTTCTGCTTGATGACCTCCCACTGGGCCTGCAGGCGCTGCACGTCCCGGCCCAGCTCCTCCTCGGCGATGCCCTCCGAGGCGGTGCGGATGATCACACCGGCGTCCTCGGGCACGACCCGCTTGAGGATGTCCTTGAGGCGCTTGCGCTCGTTGTCCGGCAGCTTGCGGCTGATGCCGGTGGCCCCGCCACCGGGCACGTAGACCAGGAAGCGGCCGGGCAGGCTGATCTGGGTGGTCAGCCGGGCGCCCTTGTGCCCGACCGGGTCCTTGGTGACCTGCACCAGCACACTGTCCCCGGTGGACAGCGCCTGCTCGATCTTGCGGGCCTTGCCCTCCAGACCGGCGGCATCCCAGTCCACCTCACCGGCGTAGAGCACGGCGTTGCGGCCGCGCCCGATGTCGACGAAGGCGGCCTCCATGCTGGGCAGCACGTTCTGCACGCGGCCCAGGTAGACGTTTCCCACCAGCGAGCCGGTGCCCGCGGAGGTCACGAAGTGCTCCACGAGCACCCCGTCCTCCAGCACGGCGATCTGCGTGCGGTCCCCGCGCTCGCGCACGACCATCTTGCGCTCGACGGCCTCGCGGCGGGCCAGGAACTCGGCCTCGGACAGGATCGGCACGCGGCGGCGGCCCGCCTCGCGGCCGTCCCTGCGGCGCTGGCGCTTGGCCTCCAGCCGGGTGGAGCCGCGGACGCTGCGCACCTCGCTCTGCGCGGCGGCCGAGTCGGCCCGGTCCTTGTCCTGCTCCTCGCGGGCGGGCGAGTTGCGCACGTGCACGACGGTGTTCGGCGGGTCGTCCGAGGTGCTCGCGGCCTCGCTGTCCTCCCCGCCCTTGCGGCGGCGACGGCGACGACGGCGACGGCTGCCCCCGTCCGCCTCGGCCTCCTCCTCGGCGGACGCGTCCTGCTCGGGCGCCTCGGCCTGCTCGGCGGGGGCCTCCGGCTCGCCCTGCTCCTCGTCGTGGTCCGAGTCGCTCTCGGCGCCGCCCTTGCCCCGGCCACGGCCACGGCGACCCCGGCGACGACGACGGCGGGTGCCGTTCTCGTCCTCGCCGTCCAGGTCCTCGTGGTCCTCCTCCTGCTCGGCCTGCTCCGGCTCGGCGGGCTGCTCGGCCACGACGACCGGCTCCGGCTTGCGCCTGCTCTTGGCGGGCGCGGCCTCGGCGGGCGGCAGGAAGACCACCGAGGGCGGCGCGAACACCGGGGCCAGCGCCACGGCGGTCTCGTCCTCGGCGTCCACCGGGGTGTCCTCGGGGGCCTCGGGCTCCTCCTCGACCGCCTCCTCGGCGGCGGGCGCCTCCTGCTCGACCGGGCTCAGCGTGTACGCGACGCGCACGGCGATGTCCCTGGCCACGCTGGACTGCGGGCTGCGCACGGCCTCACCGAGGTCGGTGAGCACCGCGAGCACGTCCTTGCTGGCCGCACCGAGCAGCTTGGCCAGTGCGTGCACCCGGAGCTTCTCCGGGAGCTCGGCACCGAGCAGGGGGTGGTGGTCCTGTGCGGTGGTGTCGACACTGGGGATGGCTGTGGTCTTCACCCCGCCGGTCGTACCGGCGGGGCGTCGCTTGTTCGGCATGTAGCTCCTCCGCCCCCGGGCGCGTCCGGTGATCGGACGCGGCCGCGCAGGGGCCTTTCGTTCTGTCTCCGCCGCCGGTGGCGACGGGAATCCTTGCCAGGTGCCCTCGGCGTCCTCCGGGGGGTAGCCGGAGCGGCTGAGGAACAGGTCGGTCGACTGCGCGCTAGCCCGGCTCCCCGGCCAGGCCACCCTCCCGTGCCCCGCTGCTCCGCGCCTCGCGGTCCAGCGTGAACGGGTCGATGAGCCGGCCCTCGTCGTCGAGCCGCCCCTGCTCCATCCGGGTCGCCTTCGCGGGTACCGGCGGGTCCAGAGCGGCGACCACGCGAAGCGCGCTCAACACGTCGTCGGGTCGGACAGCAGGGGTCAGCTGCCGCACGACCATCATGAGTATCCCACACTGACCTGACGCCGCTGCGGATTCGTCCTTACGGTGTTCAGACGGGCCGGTTGAATCACCCGATGTGCCCACCTGCGTTGACAGAGTCCCACCAGTGAGTGACGTCACACCCGGTGGTGCGTCGAGCACCTCCGCGGTCACCACGCCCGGACGCACGTCCATGATCCGCTTGCCGTCCTTGGTCAGCCGCTCCACCTCGACCGACTCAGCGGCCAGCAGGGCCGCGACGGCCGGTCGCAGGGTCTGCGCGGACACGCCGGGCAGCTCCACCAGCCAGCGGCTCGCGTCGATGCGCTCGGACAGCGACCCCGACTCGGCCTGCACCGCCTCCACCACGTCCAGGCCCGGCGGCAGCGCCTGGTCCAGCGCCACGCGCAGTGCCTGTGGGTCCACCCTGCTGACGACCTGCACCTCGACGTACTCGGCCTCACTGGCCACCCCGGTCGGCGCCGCGCCCACCCAGGAGATCTTCGGGTGCGGGCTGAAGCCCTGCGAGTAGGCCATGGGCACGCCCGCCCTGCGCAGCGCCCGTTCGAATGCCCGCGCCACGTCCCGGTGCGAGGTGAAGCGCAGCCTGCCGCGCTTGGTGTAGCGCAGCCTGAGCTTCTGCACGGCGCCGCTGGACGGATTCGGCGCCATCGGGTCTTGCCTGCTCAGCGTTACTCCCCTCGGATGGTCGGACAGGTCCGGTAGGACGGTACCGGGCGGGACGGCGCGGCCGTGAGCTTGTCTCCGGCGCGTGGCGTGGCTACGGTCCGCCTGATCGGTGATGTGGGTGTCCCCCGAAACACCCACCACAGGGATGATGGAGGTCGCCCCGTGCCTCTGCTCCGCCGTGTCACTGTGGCGGCGCTGGGTGCCGCGCTGCTGGCCGCCGCTGGCCTGGCGGGCCCGGCGACAGCCGGTGCGGCCGAAGAGCAGGCCCCACCCGGCTGCGTCCAGCCCGGCCCCACCCTGCGCTACCTGGTGCTGTTCGACCGGGGCACCGCCGAGTCCGACGCCGGGGCGCAGATCACCGCGGCCTGCGGCACGGCCGCCGTCTACTACCCCGAGATCGCCGTGGCCGTGGCCACCTCCCCCGACCCGGGCTTCGCCGAGCGGTTCGGCACCGACCGGGCCTACAGCGCGCAGGCCGAGGCGCTCAACGGCGCCCCCGCCGCGCGCAAGAAGGTGGACGAGACGCTGGCCACGAGCCGCTCACCGCGGACCGAGCCGGTGGACAGCGTGGACCGCGGCCACGAGCAGTGGGACATGGACCAGATCAAGGCCCCCCAGGCGCACGCCGTGACCGGCGGGGACCGGCGCGTGGTGGTCGGCGTGCTGGACTCCGGCATCGACCCGAGCCACCCCGACCTGGTCAAGGCGCTGGACCCGGGGCTGTCCGCGGGCTGCACCACCGGCAAGGCCGACCCCGGCCAGGCGGCGTGGGCGCCGACCACCTCCGCACACGGCACGCACGTCGCGGGCATCATCGCCGCCGCCGAGGACGGGCACGGCATCACCGGGGTCGCACCGGGCGTGCGGCTGGCCTCGGTGAAGGTGGTCGACGACGACGGGTTCATCTACCCCGAGTACGCGGTGTGCGGGTTCATGTGGGCCGCGACGCACGGCATGACCGTGACCAACAACAGCTACTTCGTGGACCCCTGGGAGTTCAACTGCGCGGGCCAGCGCGGCCAGCACGTGGTGACCGAGGCCCTGCGCAGGGCGGTCGGGTTCGCCACCGCCAAGGGCGTGCTCACCGTGGCCGCCGCGACCAACCAGGGCACCGACCTGACCCGGCCGGGCACCGACTCGCGCAGCCCCGACAACGGCGCGGCGCGCAGCCGGCGCCTCGGTGAGGACTGCGCCGTGCTGCCGGCGCAGCTGCGCGGGGTGATCGCCGTGTCCTCGGTGGGCGCCAACAAGGTCAAGGCCAGCTACAGCTCGTACGGGCTCGGCGCGATCGACCTCACCGCCCCCGGCGGGGACGGCAGGCAGCGTGGCTCCGGCGAGACCCAGCCCTGCGTGCTGTCCACCGTGCCCGGCGGCTACGGCTACTACTGCGGCACCTCGATGGCCGCGCCGCACGTGTCCGGTGTCGCGGCGTTACTCGCCTCCACGCACCCCGGCGCCTCGCCCGCCACGCTGACCGCGCTGCTCGGCGAGCAGGCCACCCCGGTGCAGTGCCCCAACGACTACGACCTCAACGACACCGGGGTGCAGGACGCCTACTGCTCCGGATATGGCTCGTACAACGGGTTCTACGGGCACGGGCTGGTCAACGCCCTGGCCGCGGTCAGCGATGCGGCGCAGGCGCCGTCCAACCCCTGAGCCTCAACTGGTCGGCGCCAGGAGCACATGCCATGCCGTGAAGGTGGCTTTCACTGCGCCCAACGCAGTGAAAGCCACCTTCACGGCGGTGTGGGCCGCCCCGGTGGCGTGTCAGCTGGTCGGCGCCAGCGCCGGGTTGCTCACCGGGGACCGGTTGCCCACCGGGGTGATCGGCAACAGCGTGCGACCGGTCGGGCCGACCTGGATGTCGGTGCCCATGGCCGGGCACACCCCGCAGTCGAAGCACGGGGTCCACCGGCAGTCGTCCTGCTCCTGCTCGTCCAGCGCGTCCTGCCAGTCCGCCCAGAGCCATTCCTTGTCCAGCCCCGAATCCAGGTGGTCCCAGGGCAGGACCTCGGTCTCCTCGCGCTCCCGCGTGGTGAACCAGTCCAGGTCCACACCGAACTCGGGCAGCTCGCTCGCGCAGGCGTCCACCCAGCGCTGGTAGGAGAAGTGCTCGCTCCAGCCGTCCAGCCGGCCGCCCTCGCGCCACACCCGCTCGATGACCCGGCCGACCCTGCGGTCGCCGCGGGAGAGCAGTCCCTCGATCAGCGAGGGCTGGCCGTCGTGGTAGCGCATGCCGATGTTGCGGCCCAGCGAACGATCGGTGTTGACCTCCGCGCGCAGCTTGCGCAGCCGGTCGTCCACTGTGTCCGGATGGCACTGGGCCGCCCACTGGAACGGGGTGTGCGGCTTGGGCACGAAGCCGCCGATGGAGATCGTGCAGCGAATGTCCTTGCGGCCACTGGCTTCCCGGCCCGCGCGGATGACCTCCTTGGCCATCCTGGCGATCTGCAGCACGTCCTCGTCGGTCTCCGTGGGCAGCCCGCACATGAAGTACAGCTTCACCTGCCGCCAGCCGTTGGCGTAGGCCGTGGTGACGGTGCGGATCAGGTCCTCCTCCGACACCATCTTGTTGATGACGCGGCGGATCCGCTCGCTGCCGCCCTCCGGGGCGAAGGTCAGCCCGGAGCGGCGGCCGTTGCGCGCCAGCTCGTTGGCCAGGTCCACATTGAACGCGTCAACCCTGGTGCTGGGCAAGGAAAGCCCGGTGTTGGTGCCCTGGTACCGGTCGGCCAGCCCCTTGGTCACCTCGGCGATCTCCGAGTGGTCCGCACTGGACAGCGACAGCAGGCCGACCTCCTCGAAACCGGTGGCCGCCAAGCCGTTCTGCACCATCGCGCCGATGCCCTCGATGGAGCGCTCGCGCACCGGGCGGGTGATCATCCCCGCCTGGCAGAACCGGCAACCCCGCGTGCAGCCGCGGAAGATCTCCACGCTCATCCGCTCGTGCACGCTCTCCGCGAGCGGCACCAGCGGCTGCTTCGGGTAGGGCCAGGCGTCCAGGTCCATCGTGGTCCGCTTGAAGACCCGGTACGGCACCCGGTCGCGATTGGGCACCACGCGCTGGATGCGGCCGTCGGGCAGGTACTCCACGTCGTAGAAGCGCGGCACGTAGACCCCGCCGGTCTCGGCCAGCCGGGTCAGCACCTCCTCGCGCCCGCCCGGGCAGCCCTGCGCCTTCCACTCCCGCACGATGTCGGTGATCTCCAGCACCGCTTCCTCGCCGTCACCGAGGACCGCGGCGTCCAGGAAGTCGGCGATCGGCTCCGGGTTGAACGCCGCGTGCCCGCCCGCCAGGACGATCGGGTGCTCCTCGGTGCGGTCGGCCGCGTGCAGCGGGATGCCCGCCAGGTCCAGCGCCGTGAGCAGGTTCGTGTAGCCCAGTTCGGTGGCGAAGCTGACCCCGAGCAGGTCGAAGGCGCCGACCGGGCGGTGGCCGTCCACGGTGAACTGCGGCACGTCGTGCTCGCGCATGAGCGCCTCGAGGTCCGGCCACACCGAGTAGGTGCGCTCGGCCAGCACGTCCGGCAGCTCGTTGAGCACCTCGTACAGGATCATGACGCCCTGGTTGGGCAGCCCCACCTCGTAGGCGTCGGGGTACATCAGGCACCAGCGGACCGCGGCGGAGTCCCAGTCCTTGAGGGTGGCGTTCAGCTCGCCCCCGACGTACTGCACGGGCTTGGACACCCGGGGCAGCAGGGGCTCCAGTGCGGGGAAGACGGACTCAACGCTCACGCGGACAGCGTAACGACCCCGAGCGACCCCGCCGTCCAGGTAGCACTTCGTAGCACCTCGGGGTAGACTGACCTCGTGGCTCGGGCGATTACACAGCGCGAACTGCGCAACGACAGCGCGGCGATCCTGCGCGCCGTGGAGGGTGGCGAGAGCTTCGTGCTCACCCGCAACGGCACGCCCATCGCCGAGGTCCGCCCCATCCGGCGACGCTCGTTCGTGCCCAGGGCCGAGCTCAAGCGGGTGTTCTCCACCGTGCCGAGGATCGACTTCGCCCAGTTCCGCGCCGACCTGGACGAGGGGGTGGATCCGACTGTCCGCGACCCCTTCGAAGACCGAGGGCAGTGACTACGACCTGGGGCTGCTCGACACCTCCGTTGTGATCGACCTGTCCACGATCCCCGAGCAGGACCTGCCGCTGGAGTGCGCGATCAGCGCGGTCACCCTGGCCGAACTGGCCGTCGGCGTGCACACCGCCAAGAACGTGCTGCAACGGACCGTGCGGCAGCACCTCTTGCAGGCCACCGAGGCGTCCTTCGACGTGCTGCCCTTCGACGCCCAGGCCGCACGCACCTACGCCCACGTCGACACCTTCGTGCGCGCCGCGGGCCGCAAGCCCCGTGGGCGCATGGCCGACCTGCTGATCGCCGCCACCGCGATCGCCAACGACCTGCCGCTGCTGACCCGCAACCCCAAGGACTTCCTCGGCCTGGAGTCGATCGTCCGAGTCGTCCAGATCTAACCCCTCCTCCCCGCGAGTCCCGCTCTCCCGCAGCCGAGTCCCGCCCTGCGGCGTGCTCGACGGCAGCGCACGCGCTGCCCCAGCGGGATGTGCCCGCTGAGGCAGCGGGACTCGGACACGCCAGAACGGGACTCACGGACCGGTAGGCGGGACTCACGCTCCCTAGAACGGGAATCAGGGGCCAGAGGGCGGGACTCGGGCACGCCAGAGCCGGACTGGCGGGCCGGTAGACGAGATTCGCCAAGTGGTGGGCGGGGCTCGCGCTCTCCAAAGCGGGACTCACGGGCCGGTGGACGGGACTCGCGCTCCGCAGAGCGGGACTGGCGGTCCGGTAGGCGGGCCCCGCGCTCCCCACAGCGGGACTCGGACACGCCAGAGCGGGACTCGCGGGCTGGAGAGCGGGACTCGCGCTCCCCAACGCGGGACTCACGGACCAGAGGACGGGACTCGCGCTCCCCAACGCGGGACTCACGGATCGGTGGGCGGGACTCGGGCACGTCAGGGCGGGACTCGCCGTGTGGGGTGGGTGGGTCAGGTCAGGAGGAGGCGGCCGAGGCGGCGGGTGGCGATGACCGCTCCGACGAGGGCCATCGCGGCGAAGTAGGCCACGTGCACGAGGGTGGGCCAGCCGACGGCGCCGGTGGTCAGCTCGCGCTCCAGCTCGATCGCCTGGTACAGGGGCAGCACCTGCACGGCGGTGGCGATCGGGGCGGGGTAGACCGACAGCGGGTAGAAGGTCGTGGAGAACAGGAACATCGGCATCAGCACGATCATCACCAGGTCGAAGTCCTGCCAGGAGCGCAGCACGGTGGTGACGGCCATGCCCACGGCGGCGAAGGCGAAGGCCACCAGCACGGCGGCGGGCAGGGCGAGCAGCCCCCAGGGTGAGGTGATCAGCCCCATCGCGGCCATCACGGCCAGGAAGCCGGTGGCGTAGAGCGCGCCGCGCAGCAGGGCCCAGCCGATCTCGCCGACGGCCACGTCCACCGGGCCGAGCGGGGTGGCCAGCATGGCGTCGTAGACCTTGGCGTACTTGAGCTTGAAGAAGATGTTGAACGTGGCGTCGTGCACCGCGCCGTTCATCGCCGAGGACGCCAGCAGGCCCGGGGCCACGTAGGCCAGGTAGCTGATCGGCTGACCGTCGGCGCCGACCACGCTGCCCACGACCGAGCCGAAACCGACCCCGAGCGCGAACAGGTAGAACAGCGGCTCGCACAGACCGGACAGCACCAGTGTCCACATGCGACGGTTGACCAGCAGCGAGCGCTCCACCACCACGTGCGCGCGGCGCGCGTACATGCCCGGCGGCAGCACCCTGGTCACCAGTCCGCGCGAGGCGAGGACCTCCTGCACCGTCACGTCCCCCCTCACACCCTCAGCCGAACGCGGAACCGCCAGTGCGCCACGAGCAGACCGGCGACCAGCATCGCCAGCAGGTAGGCCACGTGCCCGCCGGCGGCGAGCCAGTCCAGGTTGCCGAAGGCCGCGCCCCTGGCCAGCGCGTTGCCGTGCGCCATCGGGGTCAGCCAGGCCACCGGCCGCGCCCACTCCGGTAACCGGTCGATCGGGTAGTAGGTGCCCGCGAACAGGGTCATCGGCAGCACCACGAACCGGAACACCGCGGAGAAGGCCGTGCCCTCGTTGGTCACGCTGGCGGCCAGGGCCACGATCCAGGCGCCGAAGGCCATGGCGGCCAACAGGGCGGCGGGCAGGGCGAGCAGCACACCGGGACCGGTCAGCGCGCCAAGGCAGGCCACGACGGCGAGGAAGGCCACGCCAGCCGCGAGCAGGCGCAGCGCGATCCACACGAGCTGGCCCGCGAACACCTGGGAGACCGTGATCGGGGTGGAGATCACCGCCCAGTAGGTCTTCGCCCACTTGAACGCGGACAGCACCGGGTAGGTGGACTCCCCCGCCGCGGTCTGCACCAGCGCGGCCACCAGCACCGCGGGGGCCAGGTAGACCACGTAGGGCTGGCCGAGCGTGGCCGGTCCGGGCCTGACCTGGGTGCCCAGCCCGAAGCCCATCGCGACCAGCAGCAGCACCGGCATCAGGAAGCTGGACAGGGCGGAGGCCCGCCAGTTGCGGCGGTACCAGGCCCAGTGGCCCTCCACCACGAGCTGGATGGCGCGCAATGCACCGACCGCCCGGCCGGTGGACCCGGCGCGGGGCGGGGCGAGCAGGTCGATGCTCACTGGAGTACCCCCTTAGTGCGGTATCCGAGCGTGTCCATGCTGGTTGCGGGGCGACGCGGGAGCGAGGCGGCGAGGGTTGCTGGACACCGCACTAGTCCACCAGGCTCCGGCCGGTCAGGCGCAGGAACACGTCCTCAAGGGTGCTGCGGCGGACCAGGCTGGTCACCGGCCGCACACCGCGCTGGTGGGCCGCGGCCAGCGCGGCCTCCCCGTCACCGGTGTAGAGCAGCAGGCGGTCCGGCAGCACCTCAACGCGGTCGGCCAGGCCGCGGACCTGCTCCACGTGGCCCTGCTGCTCACCGGGCGGGAAGCGCAGTTCGAGCACCTCTCGGGTGCTGTGCGCCGCGATCAGCTCGGCCGGTGAGCCCTCGGCGGCGATGCGCCCGCCGTCCATCACCACCAGCCGGTCGCAGAGCTGCTCAGCCTCGTCCATGTAGTGCGTGGTGATGATGAGCGTGACTCCGGACTGTTTGAGCCGGAACAGGCGGTCCCACAGCAGGTGTCTGGCCTGCGGGTCCAGGCCCGTGGTCGGCTCGTCCAGCAACAGCAGTTCCGGGTCGTTGACCAGGGAACGGGCGATGGTCAGCCGCCGCTTCATGCCGCCCGACAGCGGCTCCACCTGGTCCTCGGCCCGGTCGGTGAGCTGGGCGAACTCCAGCAGTTCCACGGCCTTGGCGCGGACCTGCGCGCGGGACAGCCCGAAGTAGCGGCCGTAGACGTGCAGGTTCTGCCGCACGGTCAGCTCGTTGTCGAGCGTGTCCTCCTGCGGCACCACACCGAGCCGGGCGCGGATGTGCGGGCCGCGCGTGTTCGGGTCCATGCCCAGCACGCGCAGCTCACCGCCGGTGCGCGGGGACACGCAGGCCACCATGCGCATGGTGGAGGACTTGCCCGCGCCGTTGGGGCCGAGGAAGCCGAACGCCTCGCCCCTGCGCACGCTCAGGTCGATGCCGCGCACCGCTTCGAACTCGCCGAAGCGCTTGCTCAAGCCCTCGGCGTGCACGAGAACGTTCCCGGAGTCAGCCACGCCTGCGACGCTAGCGGGTACCCCTGACAAATAGCTTGCGAGTTATCCGACCTCGCGTGTGAACCAGATCTGGTCGCGCACGTCGCCGGGGGCCATGCGGACGGCACCGGGCCAGCGCCCGCGCTCGGTCCAGCCCTGCTTCTCGTAGAACCGCTCCACGCCGTGCCCGGTGCGGGTGATCAGCACGAGCTGCTCGATGCCCAGTGCCCTGGCGTGCAGCTCCACGGCGGTCAGCAGCTGGCCGCCCCAGCCCCTGCCCTGGAGTTCGGGCTCGACCATCAGCCACTCCAGCTCGGCGGTGTGCCTGCGCACCGGGCGGGTGCCCGGGGTCAGCACCGCGAACCCGGCCAGCGCGTGGTCGGCGCCCAGGGTCAGCAGGTGGCTGCGGCGGGCCCGCACGTCCTCGACGACCCGCGTGGCCACGGTGCGGATCTCCTCGACCGGGTCGGCCGGGGCGAACCCGCCAGCACCGCCGGCCAGGGTGACCCGGTGCCACAGCCCGGTCATCGCGTCGACCAGCTCCGGGTGGGGCTGGTCGACGCGATGTGGACCGGTGACGAAGGGTTCCGTCACAGGTTCGGGAACCAGATCTTGATCTCGCGCTCGGCGGACTCGGGCGAGTCGGAGCCGTGCACCAGGTTGTACTGCACCTCCAGGCCGAAGTCGCCGCGCAGGGTGCCCGGGGTGGCCTTCTCCACCGGGTCGGTGCCACCGGCGAGCTGCCGGAACGCCGAGATGGCGCGGGTGCCCTCGACCACCAGCGCGACCAGCGGGCCGGAGGTGATGAAGTCCAGCAGGTCGTTGAAGAACGGCTTGCCGTCGTGCTCGGCGTAGTGCTGCTCGGCGACGCCGCGCTCGACGGTGCGCAGCTCCAGCGCGGCCAGCTTGAGGCCCTTGCGCTCGATGCGGGAGATGACCTCGCCGACCAGGCCGCGGCTGACGCCGTCCGGCTTGACCAGGACCAGGGTGCGCTCACTCACGGTGGTCCGAACTCCTTCAAGTAAGGGGAAAGTGCAGCAAGGGTAACCGGTCACCTGGCGAGCACGACCACCGAGCGGGCGGGCACCCGCACCCGGTCGGCCCCGAACACCAACCCGGAGCCGTCCTGGTCCTCGTGCGGCCGCCACCGCGCATCGCCGGGAACGGCCACCGACTGCGGCTGGGGGCGCGGGTTGAGCACGACCAGCAGCCCGCTGTGCCCGGGGTCCACGCGCGGCCCCGCGGTGTCGTCCAGGTACTCGACGAGCACGCCGGGTGCCGCCCTCGGGTCGGGGAAGGACACCTTGGCCTGCACCAGCGCGGGGTCGTCCAGGGTGAACAGCGCGGAGGACTGCCGGATCCGCAGCAGGCGCAGGGTGGCCGCCAGCGCGGCGCGCATGTCCGAAGTGGACGGTTTCAGTGCCCGATCGGCCAGCAGCGGCGCGGAGTGGGCCCACTTGTCCTTCGCCAGCGGCAGACCCGCGCCGAACGTGGAGGTGGCCAGGGTCGGGTCGTACCGGTTGAACCAGTCACCGGAGTCGTAGCTGTTGGGGTCGAAGGACTTCGAGCGCAGGAACTCGGTGCCCGCGAGCACGAACGGCTGGCCCTGGCCCAGCAGCACCGGGGCGAGCGCGAGCTGCTGCATGCGCACCCGGTCGGCCATGGAAGTGGCGCGGGGCAGCTTGTAGGTCAACGCGTCGTACAGGGTCTCGTTGTCGTGCGCGTCCACGTAGTTGACGGCCTCCTGAGGGATCGCCGCATAGCCCGCGGGCACCCCGTTGTAGCCGATCTCGTGCCCGGACACGGTGGCGCCGCGGGTGGACCGGAAGCGGTAGGCACCGAGGTTGCCCGCCATGCCGAGCCGGACCAGGTCCCCGTAGTCGGCCAGCCGCGCGCCCCGCCCCTCGTTGACCGGGTCCCCGTTGAGGTCACCGGCCAGCCCCGAGCCGAGCCCCTGCACCCTCGGGTCGGCGTCGGTCGGGCGGCCACCACGCACGGCGTCGCGGATCCGGTCGTTGAACGTGCCGATGCCCGTACCGGCCAGGTTCGCCTGGGTGGCCTGGACGAACCGCGCTCCCCCCGCCACCTCGCCGGAGTCCCAGCCCTCCCCGTAGATCCGGATCGCCCGGCCGTCCACCCCGTCGCGCTGCGGGGTGAGCGCGTCCAGCGCCGCCCGCACGGCCAGGATGTTCGCCTTGGGGTGGTGCCCCATCATGTCGAACCGGAAGCCGTCCACCTTGTACAGCCGGACCCAGCTGACCACCGAGTCCACCACCAGCTTGCCCATCATCGCGTTCTCCGGCGCGGTGTTGGCGCAGCAGGTGGAGTCGGCCACCGACCCGTTGGGCAGCAGCCGCTGGTAGTAGCCGGGCACGATGCGGTCCAGCACGGAGTGCGGCGCGTCCCCGGAGGCGGGCGTGTGGTTGTAGACCACGTCCACCACGACCTTGTCCCCGTTGGCGTGCAGGGCCTGCACCATCTGCCGGTACTGCTCGGACCGGCCCCAGCCGGAGCGGGCACCGGCCGTGGCGTAGGACCCCTCCGGCACGGTGTAGTGCCACGGGTCGTAGCCCCAGTTGTACGCGTCGCTGGCGACGACCCACCCGACGCATTCCTGCTGCGCGGGCGAATTCGACGGCAGCTCGGGCAGGCGGCAGCGCGGAACCTGCTGGTTGGCCGGGTCCTCGGGCACGCTGGACAGGTCGAAGGTCGGTTGCAGGTGCACGGTGTCCATACCCGCCTGCGCCAGCTCGCGCAGGTGCCGCATGCCCGCCGAGTCACGGTGCGTGAACGCCAGGTACGTGCCCTGGTCGGCCTGCGGCACGGTCGGGTCGCTGACCGAGAAGTCCCGCAGGTGTAGCTCGGTGATGGCGTGCCGGGTCGGATTGTCGCCGAGCCCGTGGGCGATCTCCTCGCGCCAGCCCTCGGGCATGGTCCTGGGCTGGTCCAGGTCGGCGATCTGCGAGTACGTCGAGTCCATCGACAGCGCAACCGAGTACGGGTCGGTGACGGTGGTCGTGCGGCGCCAGTCGGTGACCTCGTACAGGTAGTAGCGGTCCCGCCAGGAGTCCGGGCCGGTGATCGACCACGAGCCGGAGGCGTTGTCGCGGCGCATCTCGCGGGGCCGGTCCTCACCGATCAGCTTGAGCCGCACCGAGTTCGCGGTCGGCGCCCACACCCGCAGCGTCACCCCGTGCGGCCCGAACACCGGCCCGTACGCCAGCTTCGTGGCCGCCGCCGCGTACCGGTCGTCGAGCACCCCGGCGGTCTGCACGCCCGCACCGGCCACCACCACGCCGCCCGCGAGCTGCTGGACGGCCAACTGCCCGCGCAGCGCCTGGTCCACCGAGCCGGTGGGCACGCGGAAGGTCGGCTCCCCTCTGAGGTTGGGGAACTTGTGCGCCAGCTCGGGTGGCAGCCCCGCCGGGTCGGGGGTCAGCGGCAGGTCGCCTGCCGAGGTGCGCAGGCGGTATGAGCCAACGGCCGCGGTCGGTGCGTGCCACACCAACCGGTCCTGGGAGACCCACACCGCCTGCGCCGGGGTGGTCGGCGCCGGGGACGGTACGGCGACGACCATGCTCAGCAGCAGGACCGCTGCGATGAGTGCCCTCATTCAGGCAAGCAACCACACCGAACGTGATCGTTCAACAGCACGGGGGTGTCACGGCCGCAGGGTGGTGGCCCACAGCGAGCGGCCCGCCGCCGTGCGCAGGGTGACGGTCAGCGCCCCGGAGTGGCCGTCCACCTCGACCTCGCCGAAGTGCTGGAAGTCGTCCAGCGGGGAGCTGTTGGCGGCGGGCGGGGCGTGCACGAACACCGCCTCGGGCCCGAAGGTCGGGTCCAGCACGTTGGGGCCGAAGCCGCCCGCGTGCAGCGGGCCGGACACGAACTCCCAGAACGGGTCGAAGTCGCCGACGGCGGCCCGCTCCGGGGAGTAGTGGTGCGCGGCGGTGTAGTGCACGTCGGCGGTCAGCCACACCACGTTGCGCACGTGGCGCCGGGCGAGCTGGCGGAACACCCAGGCCAGTTCGGCCTCACGCCCGGTCGGCGCGCCCGGCTTGCCGTTGGCCACGGCCTCCACGCCGCGGGCGTCGGCCACGACCAGGCCGATGGGCATGTCGGCGGCCACGATCTTCCAGGTGGCCCGGCTCGCGCTCAGCGCGTTGACCAGCCAGCGGGCCTGCCTGTCGCCGAGGATGCGCTCGTACGGGGCGGTGTCGGCGTCGTTGGGGTCCCGGTAGCTGCGCATGTCCAGCACGAACAGCTCCACGTGCGGGCCGTACCGGAAGTTGCGGTAGACCCGGCCGTCCACGGCGCGCTGCCGGTCCAGCGGGTGCCACTCGTGGAAGGCCTGGAAGGCCCGCGCGGACAGCACGTCCAGCCGGGTCTCGGTGTACTCCGGGTGCCCGGTCAGCACCTGGCCGGGGTTCCAGTTGTTCATCGTCTCGTGGTCGTCCCACTGCACGATCCACGGCACCTCGGCGGTGAACCGGCGCAGGTTGTCGTCCATCCGGTTGTAGGAGTGCTGGCCGCGGAACTGCTGGAGGGTCTGCGCCACCTTGGACTTCTCCTCGGTGACCAGGTTGCGCCAGCGACGGCCGTCGGGCAGCACCACCGTCTCCTGCAACGGCCCGTCGGAGTAGACGGTGTCCCCGCTGTGCACGAAGAAGTCGGGGCGGCGGTCGGCCATCGCGGAGAACACCCGCATGCCGCCGACGTCGGGGTTGATGCCCCAGCCCTGCCCCGCCACGTCCCCGGACCACAGGAAGCGCACGTCGCGGCGGTCCAGCGGGGCGGTGCGGAAACTGCCGGTCACCGGCTCGCTGCGCAGGCGGCCGTCCAGGTCCTCCGCCGTGACCCGGTAGTGCAGCTCGCGGCCCGCGGGCAGGCCGGTCAGCCGCAGGCGGCCCGTGCCGTCGCTGTCCGGGGTCAGCACCGGGCCGCGGACCAGGCGGGAGTGCCGGAAGGACGGGTCGCCCGCGACCTCGACGAGCATGCGCGAGGGCGTGTCCGCCCTGGTCCACACCAGCGCGCCGTCCGAGGTGACATCCCCGGACTGCACGCCGTGGGTGAGCCGGGGGCGGCCGCTGGGCACGAACCCGGCCGCGGTGCTGAACAGACCCGCCGTGGCGGCACCGATGCGGAGCAGCGAACGTCTGCTGAGGGAGGCCATGGGAGGGTTGTAGCCCCCGTCAACGGCCAACCGGGGAACGTGGGCTTGCCTGGCGGTGAATGCTCAGGCCTCGGGCGTGATCAGCTGCACCGTGGGGAAGTACGTGCGGTAACGCGGGGCGTCCCTGGTCAGCAACGGCAACCCCATCACGGCGGCGTGCGCGCCGATGAAGAAGTCGGGTAGCGGGGAGGTCTTGGTCCCGCCCCGGTTCCGGTAGTCACGGAAGCACTTACCCGCGAGGAACGCAGCTGTCCAGGGCAGGGAAGCACGGAGGAACAGGGTTGGTTCCAGCGCTTCCTCCACGTCCTCCATCCGCGTGAACCGCACCGAGACCTCGGCGTAGACAACATGGTTGATCAGCAGTGGTCCACGGTCAGCAGCCTCTTCGATCTGTTGGAAAGACCAGGCGCACCACTGCGGGTCCTTGGTCAGCAGGTCCAAGATGACGTTGGAGGCGACCAGGGTTCCAGACTGGCGTTCACTCACCACGAGTCAGGGCCATGATCTCTTCAGTAGTCATCGGCACATCGCCCTTGCCGAGCAGTGACTCCGCGATGCGACGCCCACGGCTGGGCTGCTTCGCGCTCTTGACGAGCCTGATCTCACCGTTCTCCGAGACGAACTCGACCTCGTCACCGGGGTGGAGGCCGTACTGCTCGCGGATCTCGATGGGCACGGTGACCTCGCCCTTGCTGGTCAGCTTCACGCGGTAGGAGTGCATCAGGTAATACTCCTACCGCACTCCGCTCAGTCCTGCTGCTGGCTGGGCAGCCTGCCCTCGGCCAGCCGCTGGGTGACGTCCTTGCGCAGCCACAGCAGGTAGGCCCACACCAGGGAGAACAGCACACCGGTGATGCCAAGCGGGATGCTCAGGAAGAACCCGAGCAGGGTGAGCACCTGAAGGCCCAGCGCGAAGGGCAGGCCCCAGCTGAAGCGGAAGCAGCCGCTGGAGAGCACCATCAGCACGGCGAGCACCCCGACGGCGGCCAGCGGCCAGCCGTGCGTGCCCTCGGCCCGGGACACGACGAACAGCGAGAGACCGACCACGATGGCCTCCAGGACCATCGTGCCGGCCATGACCCCGCGCAGGCCCTTGAATGGATCCGGGGCGGTCATGCGGGCTCCTTGCCGAACAGCGCGCGAGCGGCTCCTGCGGTGACCACCGAGCCGGTCACCACGACACCGCCGCCGGACACCGGCTCGTCCGGATCCTCGGTCTCCTCGGCCAGCTGCACGGCTGTCTCCACGGCGTCGTCCAGCCGGGGCTCGACCACGATCCGGTCCTCGCCGAAGATCTCCCGCGCCACGGCGCCCAGCGCGTCGGCGTCCATCGCGCGCGGGGAGCCGTTGCTGGTGAGCACCACCTCGGTGAGCACCGGCTCCAGCGCGGTCAGGATGCCCTCGGCGTCCTTGTCGGCCATCACGCCGACCACGCCGACCAGCCTGCGGAAGGCGAACTGCCCGGCCAGCGCCTCGGCCAGCGCCCGCGCGCCGTGCGGGTTGTGCGCGGCGTCCACGAACACGCTGGGCGCGCTGCGCACCCGCTCCAGGCGGCCGGGGGTGGTCACCGTGGCGAACGCCTCGCGGACCGCGTCGATGTCGAGCTGACGCTCACCGCCAGCACCGAAGAACGCCTCCACCGCGGCCAGCGCGAGCGCGGCGTTGGCGGCCTGGTGCGCCCCGTGCAGCGGCAGGAAGATCTCGTCGTAGGCCCCGCCGAGGCCCTGCAACTTGAGCAGCTGCCCGCCGACGGCCACCTCGCTGTCCAGCACCCCGAACTCCAGGCCCTGCCTGGCGACCGAGGCGCCCACCTCGGCGCACCGCGCGATCAGCACCTCGGCCACCTCGGGCCGCTGCTCGGCCAGGATCGCCACGCCGCCCGCCTTGATGATGCCCGCCTTCTCGGCGGCGATGCCGGTCAGCTCGGTGCCCAGGAACTCGGTGTGGTCCAGGTCGATCGGGCAGACCACCGCGATGCGCGCGTCGATCACGTTGGTGGCGTCCCAGGTCCCGCCCAGGCCCACCTCCACCACCGCCACGTCCACCGGGGCGTCGGCGAAGGCCGCGTAGGCCATGCCGGTGAGCACCTCGAACTTGCTCATCGGCACCTCGGACCTGGCGTCCACCATGGCCACGTACGGCTGTACGTCGCGGTAGACCTCCACGTACCGCCGCGGGTCGATCGGCGCCCCGTCCAGGCTGATCCGCTCGGTGGCCAGTTGCAGGTGCGGGCTGGTGTACCGGCCGGTGCGCAGGCCGATCCTGGTCAGCAGCGCGTCGATCATGCGGCTGGTCGAGGTCTTGCCGTTCGTGCCGGTGATGTGGATGGCCGGGTAGGCCCGCTGCGGGTCGCCCAGCAGGTCGGTCAGCGCGGCGATCCGCTCGGTGGAGGGCTCCAGCTTGGTCTCCGGCCAGCGGGTGTCCAGCTCGGCCTCGACCTCGCGCAGCTCCTGGAGCGCCCCGGGATCGGTTTGGGGCACAGCTCACTCCCCCACACAGTTGCAGACGGTCACGACCGACGAGTCTACGTGGGGTGCCGGCGGGCGTCCGAGGGGCGGGCCACCGGCCACGGTCAGCCGTTGTCGAATTCACGCCAATCTCGGTAATAGCTGCCGACGAGATGCCGCCGCTACACTCCCCCCGCGCGCACAGGAATCAGGTGAATCAATTCCGCATGCATTCACATTGACACAATCAGGGAATCAATTAGCGAACACCACACAACCAAGGGAAGAAGGGATCTGCCATGATCCCCCATCGCATGCGCAGGCTGCTGGGCGCGACCACCGCGGCACTGCTCGGCGCCGCACTGCTGGTGGCGCCCGGCACGGCGTCGGCCAGCGCCGCGACCACGGTCTCCGGCCACAAGGAGATCGCCGCCGTCCAGGGCGAGGTGATCCGGTCCGGCCCGAACTGGCAGAAGACCTACGTCTGGCCAACAGACCAGCACGCGGGCGACTGCACCCTGTACGGGGGCGCGAGCCTGGTGCTCTCCTCGGACGGAAAGGCGCAGTGGCACGCCTTCGTGTCGACCAGCCACACGTTCAGCGGGGACATCTGGCACGCCACGTTCCAACTGAAGGACCGCAACGGTTTCCCGCTCGGCGAACTGCGGTCGGACAGCCCCACCATGTACGTCTGGTTCTGGCGCTACCGCTGGGAGGACAGCTGGGGTAACAGGGTGATGTTCAGCCCAGCCATCCTCTCCCTCGTCCACAGCGTGGCGATCTACTCCAGTTGCTGACCGACCGGTGACACGGTGACCCCGAACTCGGTGGCCTCCTCGTAGCGCAATTCGCGCACCCTTCCCGCGGCAGCGAGGTCCTCGGCGAAACCACGCACCAGTTCCAGGGTCACCGCGTCGCCGCGCACCAGCACCCAGTCCAGCTCGGCGCGCATGGACAGCTTGGCCGCCGACTTGGCCTTGCGCACGGCCGAGATGCTGGCCGAGGCCAGATCGACGGCGCGCTGCTCACCGCCGGACGAGCCGGTGGGCCACGGGGCCAGGTGCACCGAGCCCTCCTGCCACCAGGACCAGACCTCCTCGGTGACGAACGGCAGGTACGGGGCGAACAGCCGCAGCAGGGTGGACAGTCCGGTGCGCAGCGCCAGCCGCGCGGACCCGGCGGCCGACTCGCCGCGTTCCCCGTAGGCGCGGTCCTTGACCAGTTCGAGGTAGTCGTCGCAGAAGAACCAGAAGAACCGCTCGACGCACTCCAGTGCGGCGGTGTGCTCGAACTCGGCGAGCGAGGCCGTCGCCGCGTCCACCACCGACCCGAGCGCGGCGATCACCGCCAGGTCCAGCGGTTCGGTGACGGCGTCGCCCTCGGCGGGCTCGGGCAGTGACAGCACGAACCGGCTCGCGTTGAGCACCTTCGTGGCCAACCGTCGGCCGATCTTCATCTGGCCCACGTCGAAGGCGGTGTCCACGCCGGGCCGCCCGCACGCCGCCCAGTAGCGGACCGCGTCGGTGCCGTACTGGTCGAGCAGGTCCTCCGGGGTGAGCGTGTTGCCCTTGGACTTGGACATCTTCTTGCGGTCCGGGTCCAGGATCCAGCCGGAGATCACCGTGTGCGCCCAGGGCAGGGTCGCCAGCTCCTGCTGGCCGCGCAGCACCGAGTAGAACAGCCAGGTGCGGATGATCTCGTGGCTCTGCGGGCGCAGGTCCATCGGGAAGGTCAGCGCGAACAGCTCGGGGTCGTCCAGCCAGCCGGAGATGATCAGCGGGGACAGCGAGGAGGTGGCCCAGGTGTCCATGATGTCCGGGTCACCGGTGAAACCGCCCGGCTGGTCGCGCTGCTCCTCGGTGTACCCGGCGGGCACCTGGCTCGCGGGGTCCAGGGGCAGCTCGTGCTCGGCGGGCAGGATCGGCTGCTCGTAACGGATCTCGCCCGCGGGGTCCAGCGGGTACCAGACCGGGAAGGGCACGCCGAAGAACCGCTGGCGGCTGACCAGCCAGTCGGAGTTCAGCCCGCGCACCCAGTCCTCGTAGCGCACGCGCATCCGCGCCGGGTGCCAGGTCAGCTCGGTTCCCTTGTGCAGCAAGGCATCGCGGTGCTCCATGCTGCGCACGAACCACTGCCTGCTGCTGACGATCTCCAGCGGTTTGGCGCCCTTCTCGTAGAAGTTCGCCGGGCGCCGCACCTTGCGCGGTTCGCCGATCAGGTCCCCGGACTCGCGCAGCATGTCCACGACGCGCTGCCGCGCCGTGAAGGTCGTGGCCCCGGCCAGCTCCGCGTACCGCCGCGGGTCCACGCCCTCGGGCGGCTCGGGCAGCAGCCGCCCGTCCCGGCCGATCACCGTGCGGGTCGGCAGCCTGAGCTCACGCCACCAGCGCACGTCGGTCAGGTCGCCGAAGGTGCAGCACATCGCGATGCCCGCGCCCAGTTCGGGTTCGGCCGCCTCGTGCGCCAGTACCGGGATCTCCACGCCGAACAGCGGGGAGGTCACCGTGGTGCCGAACAGGTCCCGGTAGCGCTCGTCCTCGGGGTGCGCGATCAGCGCCACGCAGGCGGGCAGCAGTTCGGGACGGGTCGTCTCGATCTGCACCGGCCCGAAGGAGATCCGGTGCCAGGCCCCGTCCAGCTCGCGGCTCTCCAGCTCCGCCTGCGCCACCGCGGTCTGGAAGGTCACGTCCCACAGTGAGGGTGCCTCGGACTGGTAGGCCTGCCCGGCCGCCAGCAGCCGGAGGAAACCGCGCTGCGCCGCCGCGCGGGCCTTGTCCCCGATCGTGCTGTAGGTCAGCGACCAGTCCACGGACAGGCCCATACGCCGCCACAGCGCCTCGAACGCCTGCTCGTCCTGGGCGGTCACCTGCTGGCACAGCTCGATGAAGTTGCGCCGCGAGATCGCACCCGTGCGGCTGCCCGGCACGAACTCCGGGTCGTAGGGCAGCTTCGGGTCGCAGCGCACGTCGTGCAGGTACTGCACCCGCCGCTCGGTGGGCAGCCCGTTGTCGTCCCAGCCCATCGGGTAGTACACGTGCTTGCCACGCATGCGCTGGAAGCGCGCCACGACGTCGGTGTGCGTGTAGCTGAACACGTGGCCCACGTGCAGCGAACCGCTCACCGTGGGCGGCGGGGTGTCGATGGAGAACACCTCGTCCCGGCGGGTGGGCCGGCGGAAGCGGTACGTCTGGTCCGCCTGCCACCGGGCCGCCCACTTGGCGTCGAGGCCGTCTACCGACGGGCGTTCCGGAATGCCGTTACCCGTCATGTCGACTCATCCCTCCGGTAGTGCGTCGAGTCGCGCGGTGATCCGCGCGATGTCCGCGACAGCGGCCTCCCTGCGTACCTTGATCTTGTCAACGACCTGCGCGGGCGCCTTGTCCACGAAAGCAGGATTGTTCAGCTTGCCGTCGCACTGGGCGAGTTCTTTTTCCGCTGCCGACAGGTCCTTGGCCAACCTGCGCCGCTCGGCGACCACGTCGATGGTGCCGGAGGTGTCCAGCTCCACCAGGACCAGGCCGCCGGCCAGCGCGACCTCCAGGGAGGCGCTCGCGGTGAACGAGTCCTCGGGCTCGGTCAGCCGGGCCAGCGAGCGCACCGCACCCAGGTGGCCAGCGATGTCGGCACCGTCCACACCGGACAGTCGGGCGGCGACGCGCTGCCCCGGCTTGAGGCCCTGGTCCGAGCGGAACCGGCGGACCTCGGTCACCAGCTTCTGCACCGACTCGATGCGCCGCGCGGCCACGGTGTCGGTTGGCACGCCGGTGCTGGTCGGCCACTGCGCGAGCACCACGGTCTCGCCGCCGGTCAGCGCGGTCCACAGCTGCTCGGTGACGAAGGGGATCACCGGGTGCAGCAGGCGCAGCACGGTGTCCAGCACGTGGCCGAGCACGGTGCGGGTGGCCTCGGCCCGCTCCCCGCCCTCGGCGATCTGGACCTTGGCCAGCTCCAGGTACCAGTCGCAGTACTCGTCCCAGGTGAAGTGGTAGAGCGCCTCGCAGAGCTTGGCGAACTCGAAGCGCTCGAACAGTTCGTCCACTTCGGACACGAGCTGCTCGGCGCGGTCAAGGATCCACCGGTCGGCGTCGGTGAGCTGCTCGCGGGCGGGCACCGGCCGGGCCGTGGTCGCACCGTTGAGCAGCGCGAACCTGCTGGCGTTCCACAGCTTCGTGCAGAAGTTGCGGGAACCGGCGGCCCACTCCTCGGCCAGGGCCATGTCCGAGCCGGGGTTGGCGCCGCGGGCCAGGGTGAAGCGGGCCGCGTCGGCCCCGTAGGCGTCCAGCCAGGCCAGCGGGTCGATCACGTTGCCGCGCGACTTGGACATCTTCTTGCCGCTGGCGTCGCGGATCAGGCCGTGCAGGTAGACGTGCTCGAAGGGCGGCACGCCGTCCATGGCGTACAGGCCCATCATCATCATCCGGGCGACCCAGAAGAAGAGGATGTCGTAGCCGGTGGACAGCACCGAGGTCGGGTAGAACTTGGCCAGGTCGGCGGTCCGGTCCGGCCAGCCCAGGGTGGAGAAGGGCCACAGGCCGGAGGAGAACCAGGTGTCCAGCACGTCCTCGTCCTGGTGCCAGCCCTCGCCCGTGGGCGGCTGCTCGTCCGGGCCAACGCAGACGACCTCGCCGTCCGGGCCGTACCAGATCGGGATGCGGTGGCCCCACCACAGCTGGCGCGAGATGCACCAGTCGTGCAAGTTGTCGACCCAGTCGAAGTAGCGCTTGGCCAGCTCCGGCGGGTGGATCGTGGTGCGGCCATCGCGCACCGCGTCGCCCGCGGCCTGGGCCAGCGGAGCGACCTTGACGAACCACTGCAGGGACAGCCGCGGCTCGACCACGGTGTCGCAGCGCGAGCAGTGGCCCACCGAGTGCAGGTAGGGCCGCTTCTCCGCGACGATCCGGCCCAGCTCGCGCAGGGCGGCGACCACGGCGGGCCGCGCCTCGAACCGGTCCAGGCCCTGGAACGGGCCGTTGGCGGTGATCACGCCGCGCTCGTCCATGACGGTCAGCGAGGGCAGCGAGTGCCGCTGGCCGATCTCGAAGTCGTTGGGGTCGTGCGCGGGGGTGACCTTGACGGCGCCGGTGCCGAAGCTGGGGTCCACGTGCTCGTCGGCGACCACCGGGATGCGCCTGCCGGTCAGCGGCAGCTCCACCTCGGTGCCGACCAGGTGCCGGTAGCGCTCGTCCTCGGGGTGCACCGCGATGGCGGTGTCCCCGAGCATCGTCTCGGCGCGGGTGGTGGCCACCACGATCGAGGCCTCACCGTCCCCGTACCGGATGGAGACCAGCTCGCCCTCGTCCTCGGAGTGCTCCACCTCGATGTCGGACAGGGCGGTCAGGCAGCGCGGGCACCAGTTGGTGATGCGCTCGGCGCGGTAGGCCAGCCCGTCGTCGAACAGCTTCTTGAAGATCGTCTGCACGGCCCGGGACAGGCCGGGGTCCATGGTGAACCGCTCGCGGCCCCAGTCGATGCCGTCGCCAAGGCGGCGCATCTGGTCGAGGATCTTGCCGCCGTACTCGGCCTTCCACTCCCAGACCCGCTCGACGAAGCGCTCCCGGCCCAGGTCGTGCCGGGACAGCCCCTCACCGGCCAGCTGGCGCTCCACCACGTTCTGCGTGGCGATGCCCGCGTGGTCCATGCCGGGCAGCCACAGCGCCTCGTAGCCCTGCATGCGGCGGCGCCGGGTCAGCGCGTCCATCACCGTGTGGTTGAGGGCGTGGCCCATGTGCAGGCTGCCGGTCACGTTCGGCGGGGGCAGCACGATGCAGAACGGGGGCTTGTCGCTGCTCGCGTCGGCGGTGAAGTAGCCGTTGTCTACCCACCGCTGGTACATGCCCTGCTCTACCTCCGCCGGGGTCCACGCGGCGGGGAGATCGGTCGTGTACTGCTGCGGGAGGGTCTCGGTCACGGCAGAAGTCTACGAACTCGCGCGAACGCCTTGACACGTGCCACCGATTGCCCACTTTCGAGTGACATCGTCTTGCTACCGTCGCGGACGGCAGTGCGAGGGGGAACGCCGTGGACGAGCTGGACGACCATCCCGATCTGAACGACCCGAAGTGGCTGCGCGAGGCCGAGCGCAGGGCCAACGCCGAGATCCGCCGCTACCGGCGCAAGCAGCGCGGCAGGCCCAAGCTGGGCACCATCGTGCTGGTGGTGGCGGCCCTGGCCTTCGCGGCGGCCTGCTACGGCCTCTACCAGCTCGGGGGTCGGGCGGTGAGCAACCCGGTGCTGCCCGAGGCCACCAGGGACGCGCTGCCGACCCAGGGCGTCGACCTGACCCAACCCTTCGCGGGCAGCCCGGCCGGGACCTGGGCCGAGCACGGCCGCTCCAGCTACGACCTGGTCTCGGGCGTCCACGAGGAGGTGGACTACAGCCTGGTCGAGGGCAGGCGGGTGCCGGGCGAGTCCAAGCAGTACTTCCTGTGGATGGCCTGCGACGCGGCCAAACGCGGTGAGCTGGCGCCGTACTTCGCCAACCCGGTCGAGTCCAGGGGCGCGCCGCTGGACAACCCGGACTCCGCGTTCGCGCCCAGCGCGAAGATGGACGCGCACGGTACCTGCCCGGGCTGACCGGCGACTTGCCCCTGGCGCCACAATGGGTGGATGACCCGCAGGGCACCTGAGCAGGACGTCGACGAGACACAGCTCCAGGTCGACAAGCCGAAGGACTACGCGGCCGGCATCCCGGGCGTACTCGTCTCCTTGCAGCACGGCGTACAGCAGATGGGTGCGGCACGGACCGTGCGCACGCTCAGGCTGCTCAACCAGCGCGAGGGCTTCGACTGCCCGGGCTGCGCGTGGCCGGAGCCGCAGGGCCACCGCAAGCCCGCGGAGTTCTGCGAGAACGGGGCCAAGGCGGTGGCCGAGGAGGCCACCAAGCGGCGGGTCGGGCCGGAGTTCTTCGCCGCGCACCCGATCGCGGAGCTGGCGCAGGCCACCGACTACTGGCTCGGCCAGCAGGGGCGGCTGACCCACCCGATGGTGGTACGCGAGGGCGGCACGCACTACGAGCCGATCGGCTGGGACGAGGCGTTCTCGCTGGTGGCCGAGCACCTGCGCGGGCTGTCCGGCCCGGACGAGGCGGTGTTCTACACCTCGGGCCGCACCAGCAACGAGGCCGCGTTCAGCTACCAGCTGCTGGCCCGTTCCTTCGGCACCAACAACATGCCGGACTGCTCGAACATGTGCCACGAGTCCTCCGGCTCGGCGCTGATCCAG
Organism: Kutzneria viridogrisea DSM 43870; assembly: GCF_000525635.1. Taxonomy (NCBI): domain Bacteria; kingdom Bacillati; phylum Actinomycetota; class Actinomycetes; order Pseudonocardiales; family Pseudonocardiaceae; genus Kutzneria; species Kutzneria viridogrisea. Next base: position 1,743,467 of record NZ_CP007155.1, on the reverse strand, counting down.
ACCATCGGCGTCGGCAAGGGCTCGGTGAGCCTGGCCGACCTGACCAACGCCGACCTGGTGCTGGTGGTGGGCCAGAACCCGGGCACCAACCACCCGCGCATGCTGTCCGCGCTGGAGGAGGCCAAGGGCAACGGGGCCACCGTGGTGGCCGTCAACCCGTTGCCCGAGGCCGGGTTGATGCGGTTCAAGAACCCGCAGAACGTGCGCGGCCTGGTCGGCAGGGGCACGCCGCTGGCGGACATGTTCTGCCAGATCCGGCTGGGTGGCGACCTCGCGCTGTTCCGCGCCCTGGGCCACCTGGTGCTGGCCGCCGAGGACGCCGCGCCCGGCACCGTGCTGGACACGGAGTTCATCGCGCAGCACACGCACGGCTTCGAGCAGTGGGCCGCCGAGGTCCGTGACCTGGACTGGGACGAGGTGGACCGCGCCACTGGCCTGCCTCGGGCGCAGATCGAGGAACTGGCTGGGCTGTTGGTGAGGTCCGAGCGGACCATCATCTGCTGGGCCATGGGCCTGACCCAGCACAAGAAGTCGGTGCCGACCATCCGCGAGCTGGTGAACCTGTTGCTGCTGCGGGGAATGATCGGCAAGCCGGGTGCGGGCGTGTGCCCCGTGCGCGGGCACTCCAACGTGCAGGGCGATCGCACGATGGGCATCTACGAGAAGCCCAAGGCGCCGTTCCTGGACGCGCTCGACGCCGAGTTCGGCATCACCTCCCCGCGCGAGCACGGGTTCGACACCGTGCAGGCCGTGCGCGCCATGCGGGACGGCGCGGCCAAGGTCTTCTTCGCCGTGGGCGGCAACTTCGTGTCCGCGACCCCCGACACCGAGGTCACCGAACGGGCCCTGCGCAACTGCGAGCTCACCGTGCAGGTGTCGACCAAGCTGAACCGTTCGCACGCGGTGCACGGCAGGACCGCGCTGATCCTGCCCACGCTCGGCCGCACCGAGCGGGACGAGCAGGCGGGTGGTACGCAGTTCGTCACCGTCGAGGACTCCATGTCGGTGGTGCACTCCTCGCGTGGCAGGCTGGCGCCGGCCAGCGAGCACCTGCTGTCCGAGGTGGCCATCGTGTCCCGGCTCGGCCGTGCGCTGTTCGGGGAGGACCACGTCGTGCCGTGGGCGGAGTTCGAGCGCGACTACGACTCGGTGCGCGAACGCATCGCCCGCGTCGTGCCCGGATGTGCCGACTACAACAGGAAAGTCCGCCAGCCGGACGGCTTCGTGCTGCCACATCCGCCGCGTGACTCGCGGCAGTTCCCCACCAGCACGGGCAAGGCCAACTTCACGGTGAACCCGGTCGAGCTGATCGAGGTGCCCGCCGGGCGGCTGATCCTGCAGACCCTGCGCAGCCACGACCAGTACAACACCACCATCTACGGCCTGGACGACCGCTACCGCGGCGTGCACAACGGGCGTCGCGTGGTGTTCGTCAACCCCGAGGACCTGACCGAACTCGGGTTCGCCGACGGGCAACTGGTGGACATGGTCAGCGAGTGGGGTGTGGGCCCCGAACTGGCCGAACGGCGCGTGAAGAGCTTCCGGATCATCGCCTACCCCACCGCCCGGGGCTGCGCCGCCGCCTACTTCCCGGAGGCGAACGCGTTGGTACCGCTGGATTCCGTGGCGGAAACGAGCAACACTCCCACCTCGAAGGCGATCATCATCAGGCTGGAGGGCAGCTGAGGGAGGGGCGCTCTACCCATGAACATCCCCCGCCACTCCCAGGGGGGCGACCCCGGAACCAGTCTACCGCCCCACCCCGACAGTTGATCTTCACCAAGATCCACATGTGGACAACTCGCGAGTGAACGGGCCGTTCAACCCGACTCCTCGATGTGCGCCTCCACGCGCAGCAGCAGTTCCAGGAAGGTGCGGCGCTCCTGCGCGCTGAGCACCTGCCAGGTCGTGTCGGAGTGCTCGCGGGCGATCCGCTTGATCTCCGCGAGCCGCTCCTGACCCGCCTCGGTGATCGCGAGCAGGCTCGCGCGCCGGTCGGTCGGGTCGGGCTCGCGCGCGAGCAGGCCGTCGCGCTCCAGCGCGTCCACGGCCGCGGTCACCGCCCGCCCCGTCAGCCCCAGCGACTCGCGCACCGCCCCCATCCTGGGCCGCCAGCCCAGCGACTCGGTCACCAGCAGCAGCCGCACCTGGGCCACCGGCCAGCCGTAGCGCCGGTAGGGCGCCCCGGCGTGGCGCCGCATCCGGTGGGTGACCCGCATCAGCGCGTCGGCGACCTCGGACCCGCTGGGATTCTCCGTTGACACGCACCCCAGGTTACGCGCAACGTATATAGGCGCAATTGATACTAACTACTTGTATACAACTTGGGGGACCTCGGTGTTCAGCCGGACCTACCTGCTCCACCTCGTCGCCACCACGATTTCGATGCTCGGCACCGCGGGTGCGAACGTCGCCGCGGTGTTCACCGTGCTCTACGCGGGCGGCGACACCACCGACGTGGCCTCGGTGGCGCTCGCCTCGCTGCTGCCCGCGCTGGCGTTCTTCCTGATCGGCGGCGTGATCGCCGACCGCTGGCCACGCAACCTGGTACTGGTCGGCAGCAACTCGCTGTCGGCGCTGTCCCAAGGTGTGCTCGCGGTGCTCGTGCTCACCGGCTCGGTGCGGATGTGGCACCTGGTGTTCGCAGCCGCGATCACCGGCCTGACCACCGCGTTCGCGATGCCCGCATCGCAGGGCCTGCTGATGCGCGGGGTGGACCGCGAGCACGCCAGCCGGGCGTTCGCCCTGTTCCGGCTGGGCATCAACCTGGCGCAGATCGGCGGGGCCGCGCTCGGCGGGGTGCTGGTCGCCGGCATCGGGCCGGGCTGGGTGCTGGCCGCCGACGCGGCGACCTTCGCCGTGGCGGCACTGCTCCGGCTCGCCATGCGGGTGGAGGGCAGGCTGCGGGTCAGCGGCGGGCTCGGCAGGGAGTTGGCCGAGGGCTGGACGGAGTTCCGCGCGCACCGCTGGCTGGCGGCACTGGTCGTGCAGTTCGCGGCGATCAGCACCCTCTCGGTCGGCGCCTTCGAGAACGTGCTGGGGCCGGTGCAGGCCAACGAGTCGCTCGGCGGGGCCGCCGCGTGGGGCGCGGTACTGGCCGCCGACGCGGTGGGCATGGTGCTCGGCGGGCTGGTCATGCTGCGCTGGCAACCACGCCGTCCACTGGTCGGCGCCGCGTGCGCGGGCCTGCTCACGGTCCTGCCGATGCTGTCCATGGCAGCGGGCATGCCGGTGGTCGTGGTGTGCGCCGCCGCCCTGACAGGTGGCCTCGGCGTGGAGGTGTTCGGCGTCAACCTGATGACGGCCATGTCCAGCCAAGTGGACCGCGAGCGGATCTCCCGGGTCTCGGCCTACCAGTCACTGGCCGGGTTCGGCCTCACCCCGCTCGGGGTGGCCGCCACCGGCCAGCTCGCCGGGCTGGTCGGCACCAGGGCAACACTGTGGACCGGTTCGGTGCTGCTGGCCGCGCTCGGACTGGCCGTGCTGGCGCTGCCCTCGGTGCGCGAGCTCAGGCCCGGAACAGCTGTGCGACCTTGACCACCAGTTCGTACACGCCCCAGAGGAACGGCAGGCCCACCCACAGCCAGGCCAGCACCATCAACGCGTTCCGGTTCACTGGGCCCGCACCTCCTCGGCCCGCGCCACCGCGGGCTCGTGCCACCGCTGGGCGACCGGGCGGATCAGCTCGTTGGCCACGAACCCGGCCACCAGCAGCCCGATCATGATCAAGAACGAGGTGGAGTACAGCGCCGGGCCCGAACGGCCGCCCGCGGCCTGGGCGTCGGCGATGCCGTCCACGATCAGCGGGCCGAGCACCCCGGCCACCGACCAGGCGGTGAGCAGCCTGCCGTGGATGGCGCCCACCTGGTAGGTGCCGAACAGGTCCCGCAGGTAGGCGGGCACGGTGGCGAAACCGCCGCCGTAGAAGGACAGGATCGCGATGGTGGCCAGCACGAACACCGGGCGGCTGGTGTTGCCGACCAGCACCAGCACCAGGTACAGCAGGGCGCCGACGCCGAGGTAGAGCCGGTAGATGTTCTTGCGCCCCACCAGGTCCGACAGGGAGGACCAGACGAACCGGCCGAGCATGTTGGTCAGCGAGAGCAGCGCGACGAAGCCCGCGGCGGTGGCCGGGCCGGGGTGGAAGAAGTCGGTGATCATCGGCGCGGCCTTCTCCAGCACGCCGATGCCCGCGGTCACGTTGAAGCAGAGCACCACCCACAGCAGCCAGAACTGCGGGGTGCGGATGGCGTTGTGCGCGGACACGTCCGCCGCGGTGACCAGGCCGCGCTTGGCCGCGCGCCCGGGGTCCCAGCCCGCGGGCTTCCAGTTCTCCGGCGGCACCCGGACCAGCAGCACGCCCAGCGCCATGAACAGGGCGTACACCACTCCGTGCAAGGCGAAGGTCGCCGCGATGCCACCCGTGCCGGAGCCGAACCCGGCCAGCATCGCGGTGGACCAGGGTGAGGCGATGAGCGCGCCGCCGCCGAAGCCCATGATCGCCACGCCGGTGGCCATGCCCGGCCGGTCCGGGAACCACTTGATCAGCGTGGACACCGGGGAGATGTAGCCGATGCCCAGCCCGACCCCGCCGAGCAGCCCGTAGCCCACGACCACCAGCCAGAACTGGCCGAGCAGGACACCGAGCGCGGCAACCAGGAAACCCCCGCCGAAGCACACCGAGGACAGGGCCATGGCCCAGCGCGGGCCCCTGCGCTCGACCACCGTGCCACCGAAGGCAGCGGACAGCCCGAGCATGACGATGGCAACCTGGAAGGGCAGACCACTCTCCACCCCGGTCAGCCCCAGCGCCTTCTCCAAGGGGGTCTTGAACACGCTCCACGCGTACGCCTGGCCGATGGACAGGTGCACGGCCAACGCGGCGGGCGGCACGAGCCACCTGCTCCACCCCGGCGGCGCCACCACTCGTGACCGATCGAGGACCCCGAGCCCCATAACCAACGACCTCCCACCTCGTTGACAATGGAACCTATTGGGCCGTGCGAGGCTGGCGCACGATCGTGCGTTGAACGAACGCCAAACGGTGCCCTCGTAGCGCCGAACGGACAGTAATCGGACACTTACGAAACGCGGAGGTTCCGTAATGGGGCGAGTGACCGTGCGCATGCCCGTTGTCAAGCTCTCCCACCAGGGCGAACGTCTTCGGCCGGATGCACTAGCCGCCGAGGAACCACTCGAACTGCGGATTGACGGGCGACCACTAGCTGTAACCATGCGCACCCCGGGACACGATGTGGAGCTCTCCCACGGGTTCCTGCTCACCGAAGGCGTGATCGGTGGGCGTGCGGACATCTCCCTGGCCCGCTACTGCGAGGGCGCCGGTCCGGACGGCCGCAACACCTACAACGTGCTCGACATCGCGCTGGCCCCCGGGGTCGCCCCGCCCGAGGTCGGGGTGGAGCGCAACTTCTACACCACCTCCTCCTGCGGGGTCTGCGGCAAGGCCGCGCTGGACGCGGTCAAGCTGCGCAGCCGCTACTCCCCTGCCGGGGACCCGTGCACGGTCGAACAGCATGTGCTCACCCAACTGCCCGACGCGCTGCGCGCCGCCCAGAAGGTGTTCGACGCGACCGGCGGGCTGCACGGGGCCGGGCTGTTCACCAGTTCGGGTGAGCTGCTCGTGGTGCGCGAGGACGTCGGCAGGCACAACGCGGTGGACAAGGTGATCGGCTGGGCCGTGCAGCAGGGCCTCGTGCCGCTGCGGGGCTGTGTGCTCATGGTGTCCGGCCGGGCCTCCTTCGAGCTGGTGCAGAAGGCCGCGATGGCCGGTGTCCCGGTGCTGGCGGCGGTCTCCGCCCCGTCCTCGCTGGCCGCCGAACTGGCCCAGGAGCAGGGCATGACGCTGATCGGCTTCCTGCGCGGGGAGTCGATGAACGTCTACGCGGGCATCGAGCGGATCGTTCGGTGAAGCCGCTGGACGGGGTGCTGGTGCTCGCGCTGGAGCAGGCCGTGGCGGTGCCCTACGCCTCCCGGCTGCTCGCCGACCTGGGCGCTCGGGTGATCAAGGTGGAACGGCCGGGCCGCGGCGACTTCGCCCGCGACTACGACAGCGCCTGCGGGGAGGTCTCCTCGTACTTCGCCTGGGTCAACGTGGGCAAGGAGTCGGTCTGCCTCGACCTCAAGACGGCCGCGGGGCGGCGTGCCGTCGACGAGCTGGTGCGCCGGGCCGACGTGGTGCTGTGCAACCTGTCCCCCGCCGCCGCCCGCAGGCTGGGGCTGGACGCCGACACCCTGCGGGCCGCCCGGCCCGAGCTCGTGGTCGGCGAGCTGTCCGGCTACGGAGAGGACGGCCCGTACCGGGAGCGCAAGGCGTTCGACGCCCTGGTGCAGTCCGAGGCGGGCCTGATCGACCTGACCGGTGAGGGCGAGGTCAGCGCCAGGGCGGGCATCTCGGTGGCCGACATCGCCGGCGGGGTGCAGCTGCACGCCGCCGTGCTGGCCGCGCTGCTGGCCCGCCAGCGCACCGGCGAGGGCGCCACCCTGCGACTGTCCCTGCTCGACGCGCTGGCCGAATGGATGCACCAGCCGCTGCTCTACGCCGCGGGCACCGGGCAGGTACCCGCCCGCAACGGCGCCCACCACCCGACCATCGCCCCGTACGGCCCATTCCGCTGCGGGGACGGCGGCACCGTGCACCTGGCCGTGCAGAACGACCCGCAGTGGCAGCGGCTGTGTGCCGAGGTGCTCGGTATGCCCGAACTGGCCGCCGACCCGCGGTTCGGCACCGTGGCCGACCGGGTGCGCCGCCGCGAGGACCTGCATCAGCACCTGCAGAGCCACTTCGACACGCTGACCGCCGACGCGCTGCTCGTCGCACTGGACGAGGCCGACGTGCCCGCGGCCCGCACCCGGCGTGTCCTGGACCTGCTCAGCCACCCGCAGACCGTGGACCGGGACCGCCTGCGCGAGGTGCCGGTGCCCGGCGGAGTCGCCCCCATGCTGCGCCCGCCCGTGGACGCCTGGCAGTGGTCCGCGGCCCCGGTGCCCGCGCTCGGTGAGCACACCGCCCCCGTGCTGCGCTGGCTCGGTTTCAGCGAGGCGGAGATCGCCGAGGCCGGGTTGTCCACAGGCGGCGACCTGTCCACATCCTGATCTTGGTCAAGATCAACTGTCGGGGGTGGGCGGTAGACTGGTGACGGGGTCGCCCCCCTGGGAGTGGCGGGGGATGCACTAGTCGTAACGACTTGCACACCCCGCACACAGCGGAAGCGGCGAGCCGATCGCCCGCCGCTTCCCGCTGAACTCCTGCTGCCCGGTCAGGCCGACTTGTCGCGGCGCTCCCTGCGGCTGGGCTGCCGGGCCACGATCGTCGGGTTCACGTTCTCCCGCACGGTCTGCTCGGTGATGACCACCTTGGCCACGTCGGTGCGGCTGGGGATGTCGTACATCACCGGCAGCAGCACCTCCTCCATGATGGCGCGCAGGCCACGAGCACCGGTGCCGCGCAGGATCGCCTGGTCGGCGACCGCCTCCAGCGCGGTCTTGGTGAACTCCAGCTCCACGCCGTCCATCTCGAACAGCTTCTGGTACTGCTTGACCATCGCGTTGCGCGGCTCGGTCAGGATCTTGACCAGGGAGGGCTTGTCGAGGTTGGTGACGCTGGCCACCATCGGCAGCCGCCCGATGAACTCGGGGATGAGCCCGAACTTGATCAGGTCCTCGGGCATGGTCTCCGCGAACACCTCGGCCGACTCCATCTCGGCCTTGGAGCGGATCTCGGCGCCGAAGCCGAGGCTGCGCTTGCCGACCCGGTCCTGGATGATCCGCTCCAGCCCCGCGAAGGCCCCGGCCACGATGAACAGCACGTTCGTCGTGTCGATCTGGATGAACTCCTGGTGCGGGTGCTTGCGGCCGCCCTGCGGGGGCACGCTGGCGGTGGTGCCCTCCAGGATCTTCAGCAGCGCCTGCTGCACGCCCTCACCGGAGACGTCCCTGGTGATCGACGGGTTCTCGCTCTTGCGGGCGATCTTGTCGACCTCGTCGATGTAGATGATGCCCGTCTCGGCCCGCTTGACGTCGTAGTCGGCGGCCTGGATCAGCTTGAGCAGGATGTTCTCGACATCCTCGCCCACGTAACCCGCCTCGGTCAGCGCCGTGGCGTCGGCGATGGCGAAGGGCACGTTGAGCAGCTTGGCCAGGGTCTGCGCCAGGTAGGTCTTGCCGCAGCCGGTGGGCCCGAGCATCAGGATGTTCGACTTGACCAGCTCGACACCGTCGTCGCGGCCGTCCCGGTTGCGGTCACCGGCCTGGATCCGCTTGTAGTGGTTGTAGACGGCCACCGACAGGGTGCGCTTGGCATCGTCCTGGCCGATGACGTACTGGTCGAGGAAGTCGTGGATCTCGGCGGGCTTGGGCAGCTCGTCGAGCTTGACGTCACCGGCCTCGGCGAGTTCTTCCTCGATGATCTCGTTGCAGAGGTCGATGCACTCGTCGCAGATGTACACGCCGGGGCCGGCGATGAGCTTTTTCACCTGCTTCTGGCTCTTCCCGCAGAAGGAGCACTTGAGCAGGTCTCCGCCGTCACCGATACGCGCCATGACCGCTGACCTCTGTCCCCTCCGGTACGCCGTCGGATCCGACGCACCTGGCTGTCACGATGGCCCGCTCCACAGGTGTGAGGCGAGCACGTTCCCCTCGACGGTACCCGCCCGCGCTGGCGAGCGGGAGGACCAGCGTGCCCCGACCGTGTCGAACCAGACGTCAACAGGCCTGGGTCGGCGTGTCGGCCGGGGCCGCGGCACCCTAGCTCTGCGCGGACAGCTTCCGGTAGGGAAGCACGTCGTCGATGATCCCGTAGGCCTTGGCCTGCTCGGCCGTCAGGATCTTGTCGCGGTCGATGTCCTCGCGGACCTGCTCGGCCGACCGGTTCGTGTGCCTGGCCAGCGTGGTCTCCAGGGCGGTGCGGACCCGCTGGATCTCGTTGGCCTGGATCTCCAGGTCGGACACCTGGCCGTAGAGGCCCTCGGTGGCCGGCTGGTGGATCAGGATCCGGGCGTTGGGCAGCGCGTAGCGCTTGCCGGGGGTGCCCGCGGCCAGCAGCACGGCTGCGGCCGAGGCGGCCTGCCCCAGACAGAACGTCTGGATGTCCGGACGCACGTACTGCATCGTGTCGTAGATGGCCATCAGCGAGGTGAACGAGCCACCGGGCGAGTTGATGTACATGGTGATGTCGCGGTCGGGGTCGACCGACTCCAGGTACATGATCTGCGCCATCACGTCGTTGGCCGACGCGTCGTCGATCTGCACCCCGAGGAAGATGATGCGCTCCTCGAAGAGCTTGTTGTACGGGTTGGACTCCTTGACCCCGTAGCTGGTGCGCTCGACGAACGACGGCAGCACGTAGCGGGACTGGAGTGGCTGGAACTGGCTCACTGAAAACTCCTGGCGTCGCTTGTCGCTTGATCGAGCTGGCCGGCCCTCGGGGCCGCCTGACGTGCCCTCGACTTTAACGAACGCGGGCGGCGTCGATGCTCCGACACCGCCCGCGTTCGCTCAGGGCGTCACGCCTGCTCGGCGGCCTCGTCCTGGCCCTGCGCCGCCTCGTCGGCGGCGCCGAACAGCTCGGTGAGGTCCACCGTGCCGCCCGCGCCGTCGGTGACCGTGGCCTGGCGCACGACCGTGGCCAGCGCCTTGCCGCGGCGCACCTCGGCGAAGATCGCGCCGAGCTGGCCGGCCTGCTGGGCGCGCTGCACGTACTCGTCCGGGCTGACCCCGAAGCGCTGGGCCTGGTAGACGATGCGCTCGGACAGCTCCGCGTCGTTGACCTGGACCTGGTTCACGTCGGCGATGGCATCCAGCACGAGCTGGGTCTTGACGGCCTGCTCGGCTGCGGTGCGCACCTCGGCCTCGAACTCGTCCTTGGTCTGCCCCTGCTCGGTCAGCCAGGCGTCGAACTTCGCCTCGTCGTGGTCGAAGGCGTGCACGGCGTCGTGCTTGCGGGTGTCCACCTCGGCGGTGACCACGGCCTCCGGCAGCGGCACCTCGGTGGCCTCCAGCAGGGCCTCCAGCACCTTGTCGCGGGCCTGCACGCCCTGCTGCATGCGGTGCACCCGACCCAGCCGCTCGCGCAGGTCGGCCTTGAGCTCCTCGAGGGTGTCGAACTCGCTCGCCAGCTGGGCGAACTCGTCGTCGGCCTCGGGCAGCTGACGCTCCTTGACGGTGCTGACCACGGCGCTGACCTCGGCCTCGCGGCCCTCGAACTCGCCCGCGACCAGCTTGGTGGTGAAGGTCTTGGTCTCACCGGCGGTGGCGCCGATCAGGGCGTCGTCGATGCCCTCCACGAGCTGGCCGGAGCCGATCTCGTAGGACAGGCCGGCGGTGCGGGCCTCCTCGACCTCGGCGCCGTCCACGGTGGCCGACAGGTCCACGACCACGAAGTCGCCGGACTGGGCGGGGCGGTCCACCCCGGTCAGCGTGCCGAACCGGGCGCGCAGCTCGTCGAGCTGGGTGTCCACGTCGGAGTCGCTGGTCTCCACCTCGTCCACCGTGACGGACAGGCCGTCGAAGGCGGGCAGGGTGATCTCCGGGCGGATGTCGACCTCGGCGGTGAAGGCCAGGTGCTCGCCGTCCTCGATCTTGGTGACCTCGATGTCCGGACGGCCCAGCGCGCGCACCTCGCCCGCGTTGACGGCCTCCATGTACTTGGCCGGGATCGCCTCGTTGACGACCTCGTCCAGGACCGGGGCGCGGCCGATGCGGGACTCCAGCACGCGGGCGGGTGCCTTGCCGGGGCGGAAGCCGGGGATGCGGACCTGCTGCGCCAGCTTGCGGTAGGCGCGGTCGAAGTTGGGCTTCAGCTCGTCGAACGGCACCTCGACGTTGATCCGGACCCTGGTCGGGCTCAGCTGCTCGACGGTGCTCTTCAACGTGGTCTCCTCGTACGAACAAATGGCGTGTCTGAACGGCCCGGAGCACCAGGACGCACGCCGGGATTTCTGGACAAGTCTAGGCCGAGCCCGCGCAGTCGGGATCCGGGGTCCCGCACCTGGCCCGCGTCACCCGCCACCGGGGGTCCAGGGGGCTCGCCCCCTGGCGGGGGCGTGGGGGCCCGGCCCCCACAGCAATGACGGACGAGGCCGCTCGCGTTCTCCGCGAGCACACCTGTCCCACTCGACCGTCGGGGTGGCGGGATTTGAACCCACGGCCCCTCGCTCCCAAAGCGAGTGCGCTACCAAACTGCGCCACACCCCGCCGCACCACCTCGTGGGGTGGTGCGCGTGGAGAGAGTAGCGCGACCCGGTAAGCTCCCGCATGCACCCGGTGCTTCCGGGGGCGTGCGGGTGTAGCTCAATGGCAGAGCCCCAGCCTTCCAAGCTGGTCATGCGGGTTCGATTCCCGTCACCCGCTCCACCTCTTGCCCGCCGCGCGTGACGCAGGACACCGTGACCTCCGGTCCGGACCTGGTCGCTACCGTGCCCGTATGACCTCCTGGGCCGATGGACCGCTGCTGGCTTTCGATCTGGAGACGACCGGGACGGACCCGGCGACCGACCGTGTGGTGACCGCCACGGTGATCTCCATCGAACCGGGCCGCCAACCCCGGGTGCTGAGCTGGCTGGCGTCCCCGGGGGTGCCGATCCCGCCGGAGGCCACCGAGGTGCACCGGATCACCGACGAGTACGCCCGCGAGCACGGCAGGGACGCCGCGACGGTGATCTCCGAGGTGACGGCGGCCCTGGCCGCGAAGTGGTCGGCGGACACTCCGCTGTGCGCGTTCAACGCCTCCTTCGACCTGTCGATGCTGCACGCCGAACTGCGCCGCCACCACCAGCGCGATCTCGTACTGGCGGGCCCCGTGGTCGACCCGCACTGCATCGACCGCCAGCTCGACCGGTACCGCAAGGGCAAGCGCACACTGGCCGCGCTGTGCGAGCACCACCGGGTGCGGCTGGACGACGCGCACAGCTCGGCCGGTGACGCGCTGGCCACCGCCCGGCTCGCCTGGCGGCTGGCCCGGACCTATCCCGACCAGGTCGGCGGCGTGGCGCTGGCGGAGTTGCACGCCTTGCAGGTCGGCTGGCACCGCGACCAGCAGCAGGACTTCGCCAACTACCTGGACCGCCTCGCCCGCCAGGCGGAGGACCCCGCAGAGGCCGAGAAGCTGCGGCTGCGCGCGGAGGGCGTGCGCGCCGAGGCACAGGGCTGGCCGCTGCGCACTGGCGAGACAACCTCCTTTCAGTAGAAGGGAAAGGTCCTCCGTCCACATGAGATCAACTTGCTTGTCGGGGGTCCGGGGCACAGTGGGTGTGACCACCGACATCGAGGAGTGCTCATGTGTTGGCAGTGCGACCACCCCGACCTCACCTTCGAGGACTACCTGAACCGGATCAGGCAGATCATCCACACCCGGGGATGGGCGGTGCAGTACGTGGAGCAGCACGAGGCGAGCCCGCCGTGGGCCTACACCGTCGGCCTCACCGAGCACGGCAGGCCGGAACTGGTGCTCACCGGTGGGACTGCCGAGTTCTCGGCGGCTCTGCTGAACGTGGTGGGCGGGCACCTGCTGCACGCCGAGCCACCCGATCCCGGCGAACAGTTGCGGTTCGACGACGGCACACTGGTGGAGGTCGTGGCGGTCACTGAACCGGCGGCACACCTCAACGTCGCGGCGGCTATGTACGGGGACGACATCCAGGCGCTGCAACTGGTCCACGCGGACGGACGGGGACAGTGGCCGTGGGATGCCGACTATCGCGGCGGTCGAGGTGGCCAACCGGTGCTGGGCGAGCGTCACCGGTGAGCGGCCAGGAGTTGTCAGTGCCCGTTTCTGATCTACAGGGTCTGTGTCAATCGGCGGCTGGTGATGCGGATCATGGCCCAGCGGACCATCGCTTCGTGGTGGTGTGGAAGTCGTTCGTAGTCACGGACACAGCGGCGGTGACCGGTGATCCACGCCAGGCTCCGCTCCACCACCCAGCGGCGGGGCAGCACCGTGAAGTGGGGCAGGTCGGGGCGTTTGACGATCTCCACCACCACGCCGAGCGCTTGTCGCGCCCAGTCCAGCAAGGTGCCGGTGTAGCCGCCGTCGGCCCATACCAACCGGATCCGGTCGCCGACCGTGGCACCCAGTCGCAGCAGCAGTGCGCGGGCGGCGACCCGGTCCTGGATCGAGGCCGGGGTCACCAGCACCGCCAGCACGAACCCGACGGTGTCCACCACGATATGGCGCTTGCGGCCGTTGACCTTCTTGCCCGCGTCCCACCCGCGAGTGGCCCGTCCCACGGTCTCGGCCGCGCGGACCGACTGCGAGTCGATCACCGCCGCTGACGGCGCCGCCACCCGGCCCTCCGCCAGCCGGGCACGGTCCCGCAGCCCGTCCAGGATCCGCTGCGTCGCACCGGATTTCTCCCACAGGGCGAACCGTTTGTAGACCGTCGGCCAGGGCGGGAAGTCCGCCGGCAGCGCACGCCACTTGATGCCGTTGTCCACCAGGTACAAGATCGCGTCCACGATCACCCGGCGGCAGTGCCGCTCTCGACGGCCACCCCGGCCACCCAGCCAGGCCGGATCCGGCAGCAGTGGGTCCAACACCGCCCACTGCGCGTCGGTGACATCCGAGGGATACCGGTTGGCACGCCGTGTGGGCTGGTGGGTTGCGGCCAGCCGGCAGCACGAGGCACCCGCGGTGGCATCGCCCGCGGGCATCGGGCACGATAGCAATGGAACTCCTGGCGGAACGGCGCTTCGACAACGTCCGATCTACCAGGAGTTCCCCTGTCTCGTCACCCACCTTCACACCCGGCCCTCAGTTCGAAAACGGGCACTCAGACCCCCTCGCTACGGTCGGTTCATGAGTTGTGAACCGACGGTGTGGGAGAACTGGGCTCCGAGTACAGGAACGGGGAGCCCGGGCGTTCGGGCACCCAGCCGCGGGCCAGGGCGGCCCGGATGGCTACAGCGACCTGGCTGGGCAGCACCGAGGGGGCGGGGAGGCTGAGCCAGTTGTCGGGGCGCGGGTGCCCGGTGTCGACCACGAGCGTGCAGCGCGGTGCGGCGGGCAGGTCGACGGCGTAGGACATGGTGCCCCAGCCGTTGCCCTGACAGTAGGTGGGCCGCTTGCGGATCCGCCACCGGTAGGTGACGCCGTCCACCACGACGCGTCGCGATCCTTTGCCAGTCAGCGCCACGCCCGGACAGTAGTACGCGCATCGCTTGCCGGGTAACGAGTTTTCCGGTGCGGCCGATGGGTGCGTTATGACGGGCGAGGTGGAGCTGGTCGCGCTGGGGGAACGGTTCGCCTGTGACATGCACAGGGGGCTGTTGGAACTGGCACGGCTGGGGTACGACGCGACGCTGTTCCGGCAGATGCTGGACAAGCACGGTGCGGTCGAGGCCGCGCGCAGGTTGGTGCTGGCGAAGGACCCGTCCTACGGGCTGTGCAAGCTCAAGACGCTGGGGCGGCTGGACATGAGCGTGGAGATGTGGGTCCTGCTGCCCTGGTACGGGCCGCTGTTCGGGCCGGAGGTCCGCGAGCAGGCCGAGCGCAAGCTACGGCTGCTGGAGGTGGACCTCGAGCCCGAACTGCACAACCTGATCCACCGGGAGGACCCGACCTCAGGCGGTGACAACGGTGTCGCGGCGGCTGCGGACCAGTGAGACCGAGCCCGCGGCGAATGCGGCGACGAACGCGAACACGTAGAAGCCCCACGGGTAGGCGATGCCCGCCGAGAGCAACCAACCCCCGACCAGCGGGCCGGTGATCGCGCCGAGCCGCCCGACGCCCGCGGCCCACCCGAGGGCGGTGGCGCGACTGTTCTGCGGGTAGACCCGCGCGACGTAGGCGTAGACGAGCACCTGGGCGCTGAACACGAAGGCGCCGGAAAGGAACACGGCCATGTACAACCCGTACACCGGCAACCGCACGCTGAGCAGGGCCAGGAACAGCACGGCGGCGGCGAACCAGGCGATGGTGGGGCGGCGCAGCCCGGCCCGGTCGGCGACCCGCCCGGCGACCAGCAGGCCGACCACTCCGCCGAAGTTGAGCGTGAGCAGCAGAGCCAGACCCGTGTCCATCGCGTACCCGGCCTGCCGCATGATCTCCGGCAACCAGGTGTTGAGGCCGTAGACCAGCACCAGGCCCATGAAGGAGGTGACCCAGAAGGCCAGGGTGGCCAGCAGCACGCGGCCGCGGAACAGCGAGGCGACCGCCTCCGCGGAACGCACGGGCTGGCCGGTGGAACGCGACTCGGGCAGGTGGCGCAGCATCAGCGGCACCAGCACCAGGGCGGGCAGCGCGCCGATCACGAACATGGCGTGCCAGCTCAGCTGCGGCAGCACCACCAGGCCGAGCAGGGCGGTGAGCATCGCGCCGACGTGGTATCCGGTCATGATCGTCGTGGTGGCGCTGCTGCTGCGACCGCGGTCCGCGTAGTGCTCGCTGACCAGCGTGATGGCGGTGGGCAGGCAGCCGCCCAGACCGAGCCCGGCCAGCAGCCGCAGTGCGCCGAACACCAACGCGGAGGGGGCCACCGCGCACAGCGCCGTGCACACCGAGAAGATCGCCACCGCGATGATCAGCGCCCGCCGCCTGCCGATGACGTCGGTGACGGTGCCGATGGCCAGCGCCCCCAGGGTCATGCCGACCAGTCCGGCGCTGGACACCAGACCGGCGGTCGCCGGGGTCAGCCCCCACACGTGCCCGGCCAGCAGCGCGGGCAGCACGGTGCCGAGCACCACGAGGTCGAAGCCGTCCAACAGCACGGCGGTCCAGCACAGCGGCAACACCCAGGAGCGGTCTGGTCTCACAGTGGCCTCCGTTCGCATAGCGCACAGCAATGCACTATGCGAACGAGTGTAATCGCGGTCACGGCATGAGGACAGCCCTCTCCGCGCGTTGCCGTCGGGCGGGCACCACCATCGGCGTGTCCGACTCCGGGTCGGTCACGATCCGGCAGCGCAGCCCGAACACCTCCTGGACCAGTTCGGCGCTCATCACCTCGGCGGGCGGACCCTGCGCGGCGACCACCCCACCGGGCCGCAGCACGACCAGGTGCGAGGCGTACCGGCACGCCTGGTTGAGGTCGTGCAGCACGGCGATCACGGTGTGCCCGTTGTCCTCGTGCAGGTCCGCGCAGAGGTCGAGCACCTCGATCTGGTGCGCGATGTCCAGGAAGGTGGTGGGCTCGTCCAACAGCAGGATCGAGGTCTGCTGGGCGAGCACCATGGCCAGCCACACGCGCTGGCGCTGGCCCCCGGACAGCTCGTCGACCACCCGGTCGGCCAACTCGTGCACCCCGGTGCGGCGCATCACGGCGTTGACCACGGCCTCGTCCTGCTCGGACCACTGGCGCAGCAGCCGCTGGTGCGGGAACCTGCCTCGCGAGACCAGGTCGGCGACGGTGATGCCGCCGGGCACCGTGGAGGACTGGGGCAGCAGGCCGAGCATGCGCGCCACCTCCTTGGAGCGGTACGAGGAGATGGCCTTGCCGTCCAGGTGCACCACGCCCTGCAACGGCTTGAGCATCCGTGCCAGCGTCTTGAGCAGAGTGGACTTGCCGCACGCGTTCGGCCCAATGATCACGGTGAAGGACCCGTCCGGGATGTGCACGCTCAACTCGGTGGCCACCACCCGGCTGTCGTAGGCCAGGGTGAGGTTCTCCGCCTGCAAGCGGGTCATCGTGTTGTCTCCCAAGCGACTTGCGTTGCTACTGGTTCTCCTGGCCCGCCACGTACGTGCGCAGGACTTCGATGTCACCGATACGCGAGGCCTCGACCACCCTCGGGTCCTCGGCCAGCACCGCGAAATCGGCGTGCTTGCCCGGCGCGATGCTGCCCAGCGACCGCTCCCAGTTGCAGGCGTGCGCGGCGTTGACCGTATAGGCCCGCAACGCCTCCAGCACGCCGATGCCCTCGGAAGGACCGACCTTCAGCCCCCGCTCGGTGCGCCGCTCCACCATGAACTGGATCGCGCGCAGCGGGGCACCGATCGTCACCGGCCGGTCCGAACTGCCTACCAGCGGCACACCGTGGTCGAGGAAGCCCCTGCCCCGGTACAGCCAGGGCGCCCGCGACTCGCCCATGATCGCCGCGTAGTCGTCACCGAGGTACCACAGGAAGTTCGGCTGCACCACGGCCGCCGCACCCACCGAGGCGAACCGGGCCAGTTGGTCGTCGCGGACCAGCCCCGCGTGCTCGATCCTGTGGCGCGCAAGCGGTCGCGGGCAGATGCGCTGGGCCTGCTCCAGCGAGTCGAGCGCGAGGTCCACGGCCCGGTCGCCGATCGCGTGGATGGCCAGTTGCCACCCGGCGCGGTGCCCGTCGAGCACGACCTGCCTGAGTAACTCGGGCTCGTCATAGAACTGTCCACTGTGGTCCAGACCGACGTACGGCTCGGTGAGGGCGGCGGTCCTGGCCATCATGCCGCCGTCGGTGAAGATCTTCAGCGCGCCGATGGACAGCCGGTCACCGCCGAACCCGGTGCGCAGCCCCAGGTCCAGCGCGCGCGGGATGTCGTCGGTGACGTGCGCCGCGACCGGGTGCAACGCGTTGCCCGCAACCATCAGCTGTACGCGCACGGGCAACCGGTCGGCGGCCAGCGCCGCCTGGTAGGCAGCCAACTCGACCGGGCTGTGCGTGATCAGCCCGCCGCCGATGCCCGCTTCGGCGCAGGCGGTGACGCCCTCGGAGCGACAGGTCCGGGCCGCGTGCTCGATCGCGTCGACCAGTTCGCTGATCGAGTACGGCTGGCGCAGCTCGCGGACCGCGGCCATACCGCTCTCCGCCAGCAGCCCGTCCTCATGACTGGTCCCCTGCGGCAACTGGGCGAGCACCGCGCTGTTGACCACGCAGGCGTGCCCCGAGTTGTGGCTGACGATCACCCTGCGCCCACCGCTGACCGAGTCGAGTTCGGCGGCGGTCAGATGGCGGCCGTAGGGGCGCTGGTCGTAGCCGGCGATGTCCACCCAGTCGGTGCCCGGCGCGTCCCGGATCACCGCCAGCGCCTCGGCCAGGCTCTCGCACTCCGCGATGCTGACCGTGCACGCCTTGAGCCCGGCCCAGGCCAGGTGCACGTGCGCGTCGATGAACCCGGGCAGCACCGTGGCCCCGCGCAGGTCGACCACCTCGCGCGCGGGCAGGGCGGCGATCTCCTCGTCCAGGCCGAGCACCCGGCCCTGCCAGACACCGATCTCCCGCGCACTCGGCCGATCGGTGTCGAGCGTGAGGACGTTGGCGTTGACCAACCGCAAGTCGAGCTTCACAACCCAGTCTCCGTCCCGTCCGGCACGTTCAGCCCCAGGTTGGTCAGCCTAGCCTTACCTACCCTCGTTTGCCTTGCCCCACAAGGGTTCCGGCGGCACCGAGGGCTGGGCCACTCGGCCGCGCCTCACTCGCCCATCTGCTCGCGCAGGCTGCGCGGCCGCAGATCGGTCCAGTGCGACTCCACGTAGGCCAGGCAGGCCTCCCGCGTGTCCTCACCGAACACCTGCCGCCAGCCCGCGGGAACGTCCACAAAGGACGGCCACAGCGAGTGCTGGTCCTCCTCGTTGACCAGCACCAGGTAGCGGCCGTCAGGATCCTCGAACGGATTGGTCATGACCCGATCCTGTCTCTGTGTGCGGCAAGCGGGCTCAGCGCACACCCAGCACGCTGGCCACGCGGTCCTGCCTCGGCACGGTGGCGATCTGCCGCGTGGCGACCACCGATCCGAGGATCTGCCCCGCGCGCACCGCCGTGTTGGACAGCAGCGAGGAGGTGATGCCGTGGCTGTGCTCGGTGCCGCCCTGCAGGAAAACCCCGGCGCGCAACTGCGGCGCACCCAGCACGCGGTAGTCGCGGCCGACCTTGGGACGGCGCTGCTCGTCGAACTGGCACAGCGCGGCCGTGGGGCCGAGCAGGGAGAGCGGATCGGCGGGGCGGTAGCCGGTCGCGTACACGACCACGTCCGCCTCGAGCACCGTGGAACCGTTGCCCACCAAGGACTCCACGGTGACTCTCACGTGTTCGCCGGTGTCCACCAACTCGGCGACCCGGGAGATGTTGAACATCCGCAGGCGCTGCACGCCGAGCACCTTCTCCCGGTACACCCTGCGGTACAGCTCCTCGATCAGGTCGGTGTCGACCACCGAGTAGTTGGTGTTCGCGTGGTAGTCGACGAGCCTGCGCTTGACCTCGTCGGGCGCATCGTAGAAGTCGTCCACGGCGGCCGGGTCGAAGATCCGGTTGGCGAACGGGCTGTCGTCGGCCGGGCTGTAGCCGTAACGGCCGAACACCGAGCAGACCTGGCTACGCGGGAAGCGCTCGTGCAGCAGGGCGGTGACCTCGGCCGCGCTCTGCCCGGCCCCCACCACTACGAAGCGGGTCGGGTCGGTCTCCCCGAACGCGGCGAGCCGGTGCAGCATCTCGCTGTTGTGCCACACGCGTTCACCGCTGGTGACGCCCGCGGGAAGGCTGGGCCGCAACCCCGTTGCCAGCACCAGGTTGCGCGCGCGGTAGGTGGCCTGCTCACCGCCGTCGAGGCTCGCCGTCACGTCGAAGTACTCGACCGCTCCCGCCCGGGTGACGGGGCTGACCGCCACGACCTCGCTGCCGTAGGACACCAGGTCGTCCACCATCGCGGCGGACCACTCGAAGTACTGGTGGAACTCAACCCGCAGCGGGAACAGGTTCTTGTGGTTGATGAAGTCCACGAGCCTGCCGTTGCCGTGCAGGAAGTTCAGAAAGCTGAAGGAACTGGTCGGGTTGCGCATGGTGACCAGGTCCTTGAGGAAGGACACCTGCATGGTGGCGTCCTCCAGCAGCATGCCCCGGTGCCAGCCGAACCTCGGTTGACGCTCCAGGAACTGCGCGGTCACCGGTTGCGTGGCCGCCGCGTTGTGCTCGGTCAGCGCGATTGCCAGCGCCAGGTTGGACGGACCGAAACCGACCCCGACGAGGTCGTAGACGGGAACCTCGCCATCGGGCGCTAGCTGTGACATCCCTGTCCCCTCGGTGATCCCCACAACGGTGAAGGCTACCCTAAGTTAGGCAAGCCAGGCCTAACACCATAGAACCGGTGTGACCTTCACCGCCAGAGGGCTGGCGGGGTCCCCACCCCACAACCGAAGGAGTCTTGATGCGGGTCGTCCTGTTCGGCTACCAGACCTGGGGGCACCGAACCCTCCAGGCGCTGCTGGACTCCGACCACGAGGTCGTGCTGGTGGTCACCCATCCGCGCAGCGAGCACGCCTACGAGAAGATCTGGTCAGACTCCGTGGCCGATCTCGCCGCCGAGCACGGGGTACCCGCGCTGATCCGGGACCGGCTGGGCGACGAGGAGCTGATGAGCCGGCTCAAGGAGGTCGAGCCGGACCTCATCGTGGCGAACAACTGGCGCACCTGGATCCCGCCGGAGATCTTCACCCTGCCCCGGCACGGCACGCTCAACGTGCACGACTCGCTGCTGCCCGCCTACGCGGGCTTCTCGCCGCTGATCTGGGCACTGATCAACGGCGAGCCCGAGGTGGGCGTCACGGCGCACATGATGGACGAGGTGCTCGACGCGGGCGACATCGTGTTGCAGCGCTCGGTCCCGGTCGGCCCCACCGACACCACCACGGACCTGTTCCACAAGACCGTGGACCTGATCGGCCCGATCACCGTGGACGCGCTGGACCTGATCGCGCAGGGCCGCACCGACTGGACCCCGCAGGACCGCAGCAAGGCCAGCTTCTTCCACAAGCGGTCCATTGAGGACTCGCGCATCGACTGGACCTGGACCGCCGAGGAGATCGAGCGGCTGGTCCGCGCCCAGTCCGACCCCTACCCCAACGCCTTCACCTACCACCGGGGCAAGCCGCTGCGGATCACCAAGGCCTCGGTCTCGCTCGCCTACTACGGGGGTACCCCGGGCCGGATCTTCATCCGCGAGGGCGACGGGGTGGTCATCGTCGCCGGGGTCGAAGCGCGCCGGGGCCGCAGCCGCGGACTGGTCATCGAGCGGGTCCGCACCGAGGACGGCACGGAGCTGCCCGCCACGGAGTACTTCCGCACCATGGGCGGCTACCTGACCGCCCGGCCCTGAACGCGGATTTCACTCAGCGCAGCACGAGAGTCTACATCGTGTAACCAAACGGTCGCGAAGATGGAGCTGCACCTGGCCTAGGGCTATAAGTGGCCAGGTGCAGCCCTCGCAGCAGGACACCCGCGTACTGGTCGCGGGGAGCGTGAGCCCCGACCACCAACTGGCCGCCGAATCGACGAGTCGATCGGTGGCCGGCGGCGGGCACGCGGGGCGCAGCGCGGCGACCCTGGCCAGGCTGGGCACGCGGCCGAGCCTGTTCTCCGCGGTGGGCGACGACCAGGAGGACCTCGAACTGGTCACCGAACTCGACCAGTTGGGCATCGACACCTCAACCCTGCTGACAGTGCCCGGTGCACGCGCCAACCAGGTGGTCATCCCGACCTTCTCCGGGCGCAGCTTCGTGCTGACCTCGCGAGACCCCGCTGAGCGCATGGGCATCGAGGAGTGCCGCCGACTGCCACCGCTGCGCCAGTTCGCCGCGGCCCTGGTGTGCGACCCCAGCGCGACCGTGATCCTCTGGACGCTCGCCGCTGCCCGGGCTGCGCGGGTGCCCACCGTGTGGAAGCCGACCGGCTTGTTCGCGAACTCGCCCTGGTTCCGCTCCGCGGCGGCCTCCGCCGACGTGTTGCAGCTCAACGCGAACCAGTACAGCGCGGCGTTCGGCCCGGATGCCGATCCTGGCCCCGTCAGGCAGTTGCTCGGCGTGGCCTGCCTGGTCATCACCGCGGGCCACAGCGGCGCGGTGGTGGTCACCGAAGAGGGCGTCGGCGAGTTCGAGGGCTACGAGGAGGAACTGCTCGATCCCGGTGCGGCGGCCGACGGGTTCGCCGCCGCGTTCACCGCCGTGATCGCCGTCTCGGCCGGTGTGGATCTCGCAACCAGGGCGGGATGCCTGGCGGGCACGATTCTCGCCGCCGAGGAACCTCTTCCTGACCTGGGAGAACTGCTGGACCGCGTGTTGCCGGACAGCAAAAACGTGAGGCGCGCCACACGCGACTGACCTCGCCGAAGCGCCACCCAAACGGACAGAACGGACGGGCGGCCGATCACAGTTCTGTGACGGCGTCCTCAAAACTGTCACCCCAATTAGGGGTAGATCAACACGGGTCCTCACCCCCCAACAGACTACATAGAGTAGACCCCACTCACCCGTTCGGCCGTAGGTCACGTCCTCCTATAGTTCGCCGCGCCCTGGGGATCCGCGGCTGGGTTCACCGTCGTCTCCGCTTCCGCAGGCCCCATCCCTGACCATGATTCGAGGACTCATGACCAGTTTGAGGTTCGCCGCGGCGGCGGCGACCGCGCTGCTGATCGCGGTCGCGGGCAGTGCCCCGGCCTCCGCGACGGCAGGCGGCGAGCAGTGCGATTCGGCCGGTCTGGGCATCTCCGCCCAGTTCTCGGCGTTCGTCCAGCACGACGCGACCCTGCTGGGCACCGCGGCAGGCCGCGTGGCCGTGGGCGGCAACGCCGTGCTGGGCACCCCGATGGGCTTCCCTGGCCTGAGCGTGGGCGGCGGCGCGGCGGTGGACGCCGGCCGCGGCGACCTGCTGGTCGGCGGCAAGCTCGACGCGCACGGCGTGGTGCTGGAGAAGGGCGGCGCGTTCGTCGGCGGTCTGATCGGCCTGGCCACCGGCATCGCCGCCAAGGTGAGCGGGGCGGCCGTGGCCACCGCGGGCATCGGCGGCAAGCTCGACGTGGACGGTTCCTTCGCCGCGCTGACCGCCAAGGCCGACGCCTGGGCCAAGGTCAAGGTCAACGGCGCGGTCAAGCTGGACGGCGAAACCCTGGAACTGTCCGGCAGCGACAGCAAGCAAGTCGTCGTGGGGGTCACCGCCGCGCAGCTCGCGGTGGCCAAGGAGATCAGGATCAAGGCGCCGGTCGGTGCCACGGTGCTGGTCAACGTCGCCGGTGAGGCGTACGACGCGGTGGCCGCTGGACTGCGTTCGGTGCAGGTCTGGGACGGCCACGGCTGGGTCGGCGCGGGCGCCAAGGTCGGCGTGGTGTGGAACTTCGCCGCCGCCAAGAAGATCACCCTCGGCGGCGGCCTGTGGGTGGGCACCGTGCTGGCCCCGCGTGCCGAGGTCGGTTTCGGCCTGGGCATCGGGCTCGGCGTCTCCGGCGGCCTGATCGCCTCCTCGGTGCACACCGTCGTGGCCGTGGACCTGGGCGTGCTGGTCGGGTTCCCGGCCTGCCTGCCCGGTGGCGGCGGCACCGGTGGCGGTGGCGGCACCACCCCCGGCGGCTCCGGTGACGGCGGCAGCGGCAGCACCCCCGGCACCCCGGCCACCAACTCCTCGAGCGCGCCGAGCACCTCGGTGTCGGCCACGCCCAGCAGTTCGGCGGCACCCGTACCGCAGGCCCAGGCCACCGAGCCGCTGGCCTACACCGGCGCCAACGTCGTGTGGATCGCGGTCGCCGCGGCAGTGCTGCTCGGTCTCGGTGCGGGAGCGCTCATCCTGAGCAGGCGCAAGCGGGCCAAGCAGAACAGCTGAGCCTGACAACGTGGTGACCGGCGCCAGCCCTCCCAGCGCCGGTCACCACGTCCAGCACCGGCTATTGTGAGCTGGTGGGGTACCAGTCGACGGTCGGGCACTCCCACACCGTCCTGATGATCGTCAACACGGTGGCCTCGGCGAACCGGCTCCTGGACATCGTCGGCCTGTTCGACTCAGATCCCCGCGTGCAACTGGTGTTCAGCACCCCACCGAACTCGACCGTCACCGACGGGGTCGCCGAGGTGTTCGCGACTCTCGGTGTGCGCACCCTGGACTGGGGCTCGGTGCTGCGGACCCGGTTCGACCTGGCGATCACCGCCAACCACAGCGGCAGCCTGCACCAGGTGCGGGCCCCGGTCGTGGTGATCTCCCACGGAGTCGGGTACACGAAGAAGTCGCCCAGAGCCCAGAGCCCAGAGCCCAGAGCCCAGAGCCCAGAGCCCAGAGCCCAGCTTATGGCCTCTCCCGCGAGTGGCTGCTCCACGAGGGCGCGCTCGTCGCCGACACCCTCGTGCTCTCGCATGAGGAACAGCTGCACCGCCTCGCCGCAGCCGTTCCCGAGGCGACAGGATCCGCTGTTGTCGCCGGGGATCCCTGCTACGACAGGATCCTCGCCAGCACGACGCGCCGCAGAATCTTCCGCGAGGCACTCGGCTGCACGGATGACACCCGCCTGATCGTCACCACTTCGACCTGGCGCCAGGGATCAGCGTTCGGCGCGTGGCCCACGATGCTCCGGCAACTCATGGCCGAACTCTCCCCTGTGCACCACCGAGTCGCTGCCATCCTGCACCCGCACGTGTGGCACCAGCACAGTCCCTGGCAGGTCCGGACCTGGCTGGCCGACTGCCTGCGTGCGGGACTCGTGCTCATCCCTCCGCTGGAGGGGTGGCGGGCCGCGTTGATCGCCGCGGACGTCGTCGTGGGCGACCACGGTGCCGTCACCTGCTACGCGGCAGCCATGGGCAAACCCGTTGTGCTGGCAGCGTTCGACGAGGACGAGGTCGTCGCGGGCACCTCCGTGGCGCTGCTCGGCGAACTCGCGCCCAGGCTTGATCCGCACCAACCGCTGCTGCCACAGCTCGACGTGACCTCCGGCTATGAGCCAGTCCGCGAGCTGGTCACCTCCTTCCCCTTCCGCGCGGCGGAACTGCACCGTGAGCTGTTCTACCGCAAATTAGGACTGTCCGAACCGGACAGTCACCTCGTGCAGCCACTACTGCCCAGTGACGGGCTGTCCCCGGGTAGCGGCCCCCAGGCGCTCCTGGTGAGCGGCACCACAGAGCGCCTTCGCCTGCGTGCAGCCGACGTGCGCCCCTCCATGACTGGCGACTGCTTCCTCGCCGCGCACACCGATCACCCCGTGCGGTCCTTGCGCACCAACGCGGACGTTCTGTTCGGCACCGTCTCGGACGAGGAGCTGGCTGGCGTGCTCGACCGAACCCCGTCCAGCCTGATCGCGGTGTCCGAGACGACCGGTGTCGCACTCGTGCGCGGACACTCCCCCGTGCGCATCCTCGGGAGTGATCGGGTTGTCGGGGCGTGTGCGCTGCACGCCTGGCTGTCGGCTCACCCAAACGAACTGCCCGTAACGCTGGATGTGGACGTGGACGGACGTGCCTACCGCTTCGCGCTGCCCAGCCTGCGGTAGATCCCCTCCGCCTTGCCCAAGCTCTCCGGATCTCCCAGTGCCTGCAGGACCTCCGCCTGCTTGCGCAAGGATCCGTCTGCCGCGAACAACCGCTCGGCTTCAGTCAACTCACTGCGGGCCCGGTCCTGCTCACCCAGGGCAAGCAGTGCCCTCGCCAACTCGAGCCGTGTCTTGGCCTGATTGTCCCCTTCCGTTGTGCCGTCGAAGAATTCACGTGTGCGTTCAAGTACTTCCTTGGCATTCAAGGGATTGTGCGCAGCCAACCACGCACGTCCCCGCTGGAGGTCGAGCAGCGCGGCGACCCTCGGCCGCAACTCTGCCTCCACCTCGACCTGCTCGGACTGATCGAACAGGTCCAGCGCTGTCTGCGGGTCACCACCGCGCAGCGCGACCTTCCCCTGCCACTCCAAGGCACTCTGCTCACCTTGTGAGTGTCCACTGCTCCGTGCTGTCTCAAGGGAGAGCTGGAAGTGCCGCCCCGCCTCACCGAGCTCCCCGACGCCAAGGTACGCCGATCCGAGCTGAGAACTCAACCGCATGGCCGCCATCGGGTCATCGCAGCGCTGCGCCGCGTCCAGACCCACCTGGTGCGTGCCGATCCAGTCGTCGTAGTGGCCGTGCAGGTGGTAGAGGCCCCACAACGCCTCGCACAACTGCCACGCGAGGTCGAAGTGCCGCGCCTCCATCACGACGGGGACGAGCGAGGTGAGGTTCACTCGTTCGGTCTCCAGCCATCGCAGCGCGGCCTCCCGGTCGGCGTGGTCCGCGACCGGAACCCTCTGGTACAAGGGATTCACGCGTGGCCTGGTCGACAGCACCTTGTCGAAGGCGATGGTGCACTGCAGGTACCAGTTGCCCAGCCGCCCGATCACGACCGGGTCCGGTGGCCCCGAGACGCCGCGTGCGTGGTCCTGCGCCAAGTCGTGGAACCGGAATCGGTCACCGGGCAACTCTGTCAGCAATCCCGCTGTGGCCAAGGTGTCCAGCACATCGCCCGTGTCCTCAGCGTCCAGCGCGAGCACGCGCTCCGCCGCGGCAAGGGCGAATTCAGGCCCTGGGTGCCAGGCGAGGAGCCGGTAGGCCCGTGCGGCCTGCTCGGGCAAGCGCTGGAAGGCGAAGTCGAGGTGGTCCACCAACTGCAACTGCACCTCCCCGTCCAGTGCACGGAAACCGTGCTCCGCGACGCGGCCCAGGATCCGCGTGCGCTGGCGCGCGGTCTTGCCGACCAGCGACGCGGCCATCAACCGGATCGCGCCTGGGTAGCCGTAGCAGCTGCGCAACAGCGTCTGCTCGGACTCGGTGTCCAACTCGATCAGTTGCTCGGACAGGACCGCGGTGAGCAGTTCCTGCGCGTGGCCGGTGGCCAGCGGCGCCACCCGGATCAGCTGGAACCCCATGCCGTGCAGGCCCTGCGCGAGCCACCGGCTGGTGGCCACGACGGCGCACCCGGTCTCGCTCGGCACGAACGGCCGGACCTGACCGGGGCTGTGCACGTCGTCCAGGACGAACAGGACCTTCCTGCCCTGGCACACCGATCGCAGGTCGGCGGCGCGCTCCTCGGCTGTCGGCCGCAACTCCCCGGCCGGCACGCCCAGCGCGACGAGGGCGCTGCCCAGCGCCTCACCGCTCTCCACGAGCTCGTCCCGGCCGCACGACAGCCGCAGGTACACGATGCCGTCAGGGAAGAGGTGCTCGTTGCGCTTGGCCCACGCGCACGCGGTGCCGGTGGTGCCCACCCCACCCGGTCCGTAGAGGCAGACCAGCAACGGTCGATCCGCTTCGCGCGCACGGGAGAACACTGCGTCGAGCTGCTCGTGCACGTGGTACTGGTTGACGAACGGGTACGGCGGCGCCGGTGCCTCGTGTGGCAACCGGGACGGCCGCTCCCCCAAGTTGGCCACCAGTTGGTGGATGTCGCGGGCCTGGATCACCGGCCCGTGCACGGTGCCTGACAGGTCGTTGCCCACCCGGGCGAGGTTACCGGCACCGGCGCGACTCGGCCGCCGCTTCGCTCCTTCGGCGGGCGTGTCACGAATGCCGCCTTCGTGACATCTCGCCGGTGATCAGCCCCGCAGCACGCTGAGCTGGGTGAACGACCGTTGGACCGGGAACTCCTCAGTGGGATCGCATTGACTCGGGCCGAGGGCACGTCTCATTCTGCGGCCATGGAACGCACAGGGCGGGGCAGTGGGGTCAGCAGAGTGGTGGCTGCCGGGATCATCGGCACCACTGCGGAGTTCTACGACTTCTTCCTCTACGGCGCGGCGGCCGCCACCGTGTTCGGCCCGACGTTCTTCCCGCACTCCGACGGTTTACTCGGGGTGCTGGCCGCGCTGGTCACCTACGCGGTCGGTTTCCTCGCTCGTCCCGTGGGCGGGCTGGTGTTCGGCCACTTCGGCGACCGGGTGGGACGCAAGCGCTTGCTGGTGTTCAGCCTGCTGGGCATGGGCGGAGCGTCAACCCTGATCGGGCTGCTGCCCGGCTACGACCAGATCGGGGTGGCCGCTCCCATCCTGCTCACCCTGCTGCGACTGGTGCAGGGCTTCGCGCTGGGTGGGGAGTTCGGCGGAGCTGTGCTGCTCGTCTCCGAACACGGCGACAATCGCGGCCGGGGTCTGCGGGCGGCGTGGCCGCAGACCGGCGGGCCGCTGGGCAACCTGCTGGCCACTGGCGCGCTGGCAGCCACGGCGGGTTCGTGGAGCGGCGGCGAGGGGTGGCGGCTGCCGTTCCTCGCCTCCGCCCTGTTGGTGGTCATCGGCCTCTGGGTACGGCTGAGGGTGGCCGAGTCCCCGTTGTTCGCCGAGCGGCCGCGCACCGAACGAGCGCCGCTCACCCTGGCGCTGCGCAGGTACCCGCGTGAGTTGTTCTCCGTGTTCGCCGCCCGCGTTGGGGAGAACGCCACGTTCTACGTGTTCACCATCTTCCTGCTCGTGTACGCGACGAACATCGGCTTGCCCCGGTCCACCGCCACGCTGGCGGTGACCGTCGGTTCCGTGGTGCAGGTGCTCGCGATGGTGGCGGGTGGGGCGCTGTCCGACCGCTGGGGACGACGCCCGGTCGCGGTACTGGCGGCAGTCGCGGCAGCAGGCTGGGCGCTGGCGTTCTTCCCGTTGGTCACGAGTGGGCAGGTGGTGCTGGCGGTGGCTGGCGGCCTGCTCTGCCACGGAGTGCTCACCGGTGCCCAGTCAGCCTTCTACGCCGAACTGTTCGACACCAGCATCCGGTACTCCGGGGTGTCGCTGGGTTACCAGGCCGCCACCGTGCTGGCAGGTGCGGCCGCACCGCTGGTCGGTACGGCGATGCTGCAGGCCACCGGCTCAGCCCTGCCGGTGACCGCGCTGCTGGTGGGCTGTCTGGGACTGACCGTGGTCGGCATGCTGGTGGCCCCGGAGACCAGGGGCCGTGACCTGTCCGCGACCGTCGCCGACCGATTACCGACCGAGCACGCCTGAGCCCGCGGATCAGGCCGGGCGGGTGCGCAGTTCCGCGGTGAGGATCAGCGCGAACAGGGCGAGCGTGATCACGTGCACGCCGGTGCACCACTCGCAGATCTTGCCGATGATCGCCAGCTCGACGGTGACCAGGTAGACCACGAACAGCAGGCCGACGACCACTCCGCCCAGGCGCATCCAGCGCAGGGCGGGCAGCTCCGCGCGCCAGGCCCAGGGAGAGGTCAGCACGACCATGGGCACGAAGAACACCAAGCCCAGGACGGCGACCGGGATGCCGAAGATCACCGCCTCGGGGCTGTTCGTCACAGCCGCGCAGTCGATCATGGCGTTGACCGAGCAGATCAGGGTGGCGTCGTCGGTGTAGTGGCTGATCGTCATGTAGATCGCCACTGCGAGCCCGGCCAGGGACAACACCAGGGTGCCGTAGGTGAGCCACTTGGGTTGGGACGAGGTCACCGTCTCAGTACCAGCTGCCATTACCGCAGGATACGGGGATCAGACCACGACGTTCAGCCCATAGACCCGACTCACGTTCACAGCGGCGAATCCGGTCACGACCCGCTCCGCATCGGCCGTGGTCATCGTGCCCTCGGCGACCCAGGAGTCGATGAGCCGACCGACCCCGCGTCGCCACAGCAGTGCACCGAGGTGGTGCAGTTCGGGCAGTCCATAGCCGTCGGAGGAGAAGCAGACCGAGTCGAAAGGAGCCAGTTCGAGCAATTCGGCCAACACAACTCCACAGCGATCACCCACATAGGGGACGGCCAGGCCGACATCCACCAGCACGTGCGGGAACACGTGCGCCAGGTATGCCGCGTTGCGGTGGAAGGGCCAGCAATGCAGCAGCGCAATGGTCACCCCGCTGGACCGCGTGGCGGCCAGGAAGTCGCTGAGCAGCGCTGGATCGGCTCGGTGCAGGCGCAGGTCCTCGTCACCGAAACCGGTGTGCAGTTGCAGCGGCAGACCGTACTCGGCGCCGAGCCTGGCCCCCAGGTGCACCAGCCAGCTCAACAGGACTCGGCTGTCCAGCCGGGAGCCGCCCCAGCGCAGCCAGGCCCCGGCAGCGGCTCGCACCTCCTCCTCCGCAGGCGGCTCGGCGGGCAGTTCGAGACCGGTCCGGTAGGCGACGATGCTCTTGAGGCCGACCACCCCGGTGGCGATCCGCTCGCGCAAGGCCTCCTCCACCGCCACGGCGAACTCGGTGGCCGACACGCCTGCGGCGGCCACCTGCTCGGCCACGGTCTCCAACCGCAGCACCTCGTGGGCGCTGCCCCCAGCCAGCTCTGCGAAGGCCGTCGGTTCGGTCAAGACACCGATACCGGTGTCGAGCAGCCAGGTGCCCACCCCCGCACTGCCCAGCAGGTGGGCGCTGACCCTGCGCCAGCCCCACTCCTCGCGGCGGGCCAGGTACTGCTCGGCGGTGGCGTGCGGCGGCAGGTCCAGCTGGGGCGCGCACCAACGGCGCACCGCGAGCCCCAACATGGAGTTGAACGGGTTGCGGGGCACCGAGCCCTCGGTGAGCAGGGTCTCGAAACCGAGCCGGTCCAGGTCCTGCTGGACAACACCGTGGCAGTGCTGGTCGACCAGCCTCAGATCGTCGGTGATCACGACTACCACCGCCAACGGGTGAGTTCGGCCAAGTTCTCCGGTGAGGTGTCGGCGAACCGTTCCGACTCAGCCCTGCGCACGGTCAGCACGGTGTCGTGCAGCACCTCGCCCATGGCCTTGGCCAGCACCGCCGAACCAGCCAGGGCTTCGGCGGCCTCAAGTCCCGAGGAGGGCAGGCGGCGCACGCCGGGGTTCTCGCGCAGTGCCGGATCACCGGTGATCGGTTCGGGGAGGCGGAGCCCGTCGTCGACCCCGGCGAGCCCAGCCGCGATCACCGAACCGACCAGCAGGTATGGGTTGGCGGTGGCGTCGAAGCACTTGACCTCGGCGTTGGCTGCCCACTGCCCGGTGCCGACGACCCCGGTCACCAGGCGCACAGCGGCCTCGCGGGTCTCGTGGCCCCAGGCTTGCCACACACCCGCCCACCGTGAGGGCTCGGCACGCAGGAAACTCGCGGGGCTGCCCGCACCGATGGCCACCAGGGCGGGCAGCTCACGCAGGACACCGGCGAGGAACGCCTCGCCAGCGGGGTGCAACCCGTGCGGGCCTGCGCCACCGGTGAACAGCGAGCGGGCAGCGCCCTCTTCCTCGGTGGAGGACACGGACAGGTGCAGATGCGCGCCGGAGCCGACCGCGCCGGGCACCACACAGGGCGCGAAGCTGGCCCGCCAGCCGCTGAGCGCACTGACCCGACGCACGCTGTGCCGCACGAGCACCACCTCGTCGGCGGCGGCGACCGGATCGGTGGCGGCCAGGGAGAGCTCGAGCTGGCCGGCTGCGTACTCGGGGTGGAACTGGAGAACGTGCAGGCCCTGCGCTCCGAGCACGGCGAGCAGCTCACGGGCGTACTCGGCGACCTGCTCCAACCTGGCCAGACCGTAGGCAGGTCCCTCGAAGGCGGGCACGAACTCCCCGTCGGTGCCTGCCATGCCCAGGGCCCACTCGGTCTCGAAGCCCATGCGCAGGGCCAGGCCCCGGTCGGCGGCGGCACGGACCTGAGCTGCGGCGAAGGCGCGTTGGCAGGCGGCGAACCGGTTGCCGTCCTGGGTGAACTTGTCCACCGGGGCCCACGCCCACCCGGCCTGCCCGGCCATCGGGACCAGGCGGTCAAGATCGGGTACCAGGCGCAGGTCCCCGTCAGGTCCCCCCAGGTAGGTGCCGATCACCATCACGTCGTCGAAGCAGTAGGTCTCGAAGCAGGGGGAGGCACCGACCCCGTGCGCGGCGGCCGCGGCGAGTCGTGGCAGCGGCACCGCCTTGACCCGCGCGATGCCCGCGTTGTCCATAAAGGACAGCGCGACCACCTCCACGTCCTGGGCGCGCAACCGCTCGACGAGCGGTTCGGCCTCGGGTACCTGCGCGGGGATCGTGTCGCGGGTGCTCACCCCTCGTTGGTACCCCTCCCCCTTGCCGAGCACCAGTCCCCGGAGGATGGCGCCGTGCCAGGATCGGCTCATGCGCCTCGTGCTGTGGGACATAGACATGACGCTGGTGGTCCTGCCCGGAGTCGGCCTGGACTGGTACGGACGGGCGATGGCCAACACCGTCGGGGCCGAACTGCTGCACAGGCCGGCGCTCGGCGGGCGCACTGACCTGGCCATCGCCACCGAACTGCTCACCGCGCACGGCGTCGAGGCGAGCGAAGAGGTGGTCGGCGCCCTGTTCGCCGAGGTCACGGTCATCGCCGGGGCAGAGGCCCACACGGTGGCGGAGCGCGGCCACGTGCTGCCCGGCGCGAGGGAGGCGCTGGCGGCGCTGGCCGGGACTCCGCGCGTGGTGCAGACCCTGGTCACGGGCAACCTGGCCGCGCTCGCCGGGCACAAGCTCACGCCCTTCGGCCTGGACACGCATCTGGACCTGGGTATCGGCGGCTACGGCGAACTATCGGCGCACCGACCGGACCTGGTCGCCGCTGCCGTGCGCAAGGCGGAGGCCAAGCACGGCTGCCGATTCGCGCCGGACTCCGTGGTGGTCATCGGCGACACCCCGCACGACGTGGACGCCGCACTGCAAAACGGGGCTGTCGCGGTCGGCGTGGCCACTGGAGGGGCCAGCGAGCAGGACCTGCGCGAGGCGGGCGCCCACCACACGCTGCGCGATCTGTCGAACACGGCGCAGGTACTCGCGGCGGTTCTCTGACGCGGGCCGCCGGGGCCAGGTAGCGTTTGCGCCCGTGACGTGGCCAACCGGCGGACAAAGTGACTCCACTCAGCCCTACACGGGTGGGTTCGGGCCTCAGGGGAGTCAGGGCGACCAGCCGGGCCATGGCTACCCCGGCCAGCAGCAGTACGGGTACCCGCAGTACCAGCAGCAATACCAGTACAGCGGGCTTGGCATGTACGGCAATCAGCCGCAGCAGCAACCGCCCAAGCCGCCGCGCAAGACCAAGGCACTGGCGATCGTGCTGACGCTGGTGGGCGTGCTGGTGGTGGGCGGCGGCGTGGCGATCGCCCTGGTGCTCAGTCAGAAGTCGCAGCCCACGCCGGTGGCCAACGGCTCGAGCTCGGCAGCGCCCTCGACCACGGCCCCGCTCAAGCCGACCGATCCGCGCATCGCCGGTTGGCAGACGCAGGTGTCCAACACGCGCAACGTGGCCTACGACCTGCCCAAAGCGCAGTGGACCCTGCGCGACCCGGACGACGTGCTGCCGCTCGGACCCTCCACAGGTGACTTCGTGACCGGCACCGGCGGAGCCACCTACATGACCGGGTACTGCGCGGGCCAGTCAGGTTCGATCCGAGCGGGCATCGCGGTCACCGCCAACGACAAGGACGCGCCGGACAAGAGCGCACCGGCGACCGCCGCACACTGGGCGAAGGTGGCCTACCAGTACTCCAAGGGGCAGCCCGCCGACATCACCCTGGAACCGTCGAAGACGATCAGGGTCGCGGACGGGGCGACCGAGGCGGTGCTCGCGGTGGCCGACGCGACCCTGCACATCGACGACGCCTGCTTCCCCAAGACCGCGAAGGTCTACACGGCGGCGGTGAAGACCAAGCAGGCCGGTTCGGTGCTGCTGGTGTTGTTCGCCGATCAGGGCGTGCCGGGGGCGATCAGCGAGGCGGACGCGGTGAAGATCATGACGAGCATGCGGCCCGCCAGCTGATCGCTGACGGGCCGCGGTGACGAGCTCAGCTGCGGACCAGGTCCACCAGGTGCGTGACGGCCTGCTCCACCGGCACCTCGGCGCGCTCGCCGCTGGCCCGGTCCTTGACCTCGACGACCCCGTTGGCCAGCCCGCGGCCGACGACCAGGATGGTCGGCACGCCGATCAGCTCGGCGTCGGCGAACTTCACGCCGGGCGAGGCGGTGCGGTCGTCGAGCAGCACCTGCAGGCCGGCCTCGGACAGCTCGGCGGCCAGCTTCTCGGCGCCCCCACGGATCGTCTCGTCCTTGCCGGCGATCACCACGTGCACGTCCGCGGGGGACACGGCGCGCGGCCACACCAGGCCCTGACCGTCGTGGTACTGCTCGGCGACCACGGCTACCAGCCGGGACACGCCGATGCCGTAGGAGCCCATGGTGATCCGGATCGGCTTGCTGTCCGGCCCGAGCGCGTCCAGCGAGAACGCGTCGGAGTACTTGCGGCCGAGCTGGAACACGTGGCCGATCTCGATGCCGCGCGCGGCGACCAGGGTGCCCGCCCCGTCCGGTGAGGGGTCGCCCTCGCGGACCTCGGCCACGTCGATCGTGCCGTCCGGGGTGAAGTCCCGGCCGCACACCAGGTCGACCACGTGGTGGTCGGCCTTGTCCGCTCCGGTCACCCAGGCGGTGCCGCGCACGACGCGCGGGTCGACCAGGTAGCGCACCCCGTTGGCCAGCAGGGCGTTCGGCCCGATGTAGCCCTTGACCAGGAACGGGTTGGCCGCGAAGTCGGACTCCTCCAGCATCGCGACCTCGGCGGGCTCCAGCGCCGCCTCCAGCCGCTTGGCGTCCACCTCGCGGTCGCCGGGCAGGCCGATCGCCAGCAGCTGCCACTTGTCCTCGCCGGGACGGCGGGTCTTGAGCAGCACGTTCTTCAGCGTGTCGGCCCCGGTGAACTCGCGGCCCAGCCCGGCGCCGTTGAGGAAGGTCACCAGGGACTCGATGGTCGGCGTGTTCGGCGTGTGGTGCACCTGCGCCTCGGCGAGGCCCTCCAGCGGGCGCTCGGCGGGCGCGGGGGTCACCACGGCCTCCACGTTGGCCGCGTAGTCGGACTCGGTGCTACGCACGAAGGTGTCCTCGCCGGAGGGCGCGACCGCGAGGAACTCCTCGGATGCCGAGCCGCCCATGGCGCCGGAGGTGGCCTTGACCACCACGTACTCCACACCGAGCCGGTCGAAGATGCGCACGTAGGCGTCGCGGTGCGCCTGGTAGGACCGGGACAGCCCCTCGTCGTCCAGGTCGAAGGAGTAGGAGTCCTTCATCAGGAACTCGCGGCCGCGCAGGATGCCCGCGCGGGGACGCGCCTCGTCCCGGTACTTGGTCTGGATCTGGTACAGCGCGACTGGGTAGTCCTTGTAGGAGCTGTACTCGCCCTTCACGGTGAGTGCGAACAGCTCCTCGTGGGTGGGGCCGAGCAGGTAGTCGGCGCCCTTGCGGTCCTTGAGCCGGAACAGGTTCGGACCGTACTCGGTCCACCGGTTGGTGGCCTCGTAGGGTTCGCGGGGCAGCAGCGCGGGGAACTGGATCTCCTGGGCGCCGATGGCGTCCATCTCCTCGCGCACGACGCGCTCGATGTTGCGCAGCACCCGCATGCCCAGCGGCAGCCACGAGTAGCCGCCCGGCGCGACGCGGCGGACGTAGCCGGCGCGGACCAGCAGCTTGTGGCTGGGCACCTCGGCGTCCGCCGGATCCTCGCGCAGCGTGCGCAGGAACAACGACGACATCCTCGTGATCACGGTTTCGGGCTCCTCATGGCGGGCCTGCACAAACGAGCCACCAGCGTAGAGAACGGGCCCGGGCCGTTTCCAACCGGTTACCTCCACGCGGCCTTCCGGCGGTTACCGTCCCCGCATGGCACTGCGGATTCGCATGATCACCGTCGACTGCGCCGACCCGGGGCGGCTCGCCGCGTTCTGGCTCGAGGCCCTGAACGCCCGCGTGGTGCAGGACATCCAGGGTGACTTCCTGGTGCTGGCCGCCGACGAGGACGGGGTACGGCTGGGTCTGCAACGCTCGGATCAGCCCAGACCGGCGCGCAACCTGGTGCACTTCGACCTGGGCACCGACGAGCGGGCCGCCGAGGTGGCGCGCCTGGTGGAGTTGGGCGCGGAGGAGGTCGAGGAGCACGTGCACCCCGGCATGGCGTGGACGATCCTGCGCGACCCGGAGGGCAACGAGTTCTGCGTGGGCTCGCGCAAGGGCTGATTGCCGGGTTGTGGACAGTCGGCGGGTTGTCCACATGTGGATCTTGAGCAAGATCAACTGTCGGGGTGGGGCGGTAGGCTGGTGTCGGGGTCGCCCCCCAGGGAGTGGCGGGGGACGTTCATTGGTGGGTCGGCCGATTCACCACCGTGTGCGCGAGGCGACCCAGGCCAGGGCAGCGGCGGCGGCTCGCGCCTGGTAGGTGCGCAGGCCCAGTGAGCCGGAGGGTTCGGGCAGGCGGCTGGACAGTTCCCAGTGGCCGGCCAGTGCGGCGGCGAAACCGGTGACGGCCCAGGCGGGCACGCCCGCGAAGCAGGGCCGGGTCAGCACCAGGCGTTCGGCCTCGGCGGGCTGGTGGCCGGCGAGCAGTAGTTGGGGCACGAGCACGGCGGTGTCCAGCCAGGCGGCCCCACGGGAGGGGTAGGACCAGTCCACGAGCAGGACGCGGCCGTCGTCAACGCGGCGGATCATGTTGTCCACGCGCAGGTCGTTGTGCAGCAGGGTGTCGCCCTCGGCCCACGGGTGCCAGGCGGTCTCCATGGCGGCCAGCGAGTCCAGGTGGGCGAGCACCCACGGTTGCAGGTCCTCGGTGGCCGTGGCGTGCAGCGAGGTCCAGCCGCGCAGCAGCGGACCGAGGTCGTCGAGCACGCTGGGCACGTCGTCCAGCGGGCACGGGGTGAGCGTGCGAGAGGCACTGCCCAGCGCGGTGAGCACGGCGGCGAGGTCGGGCGAGCCGGGTCTCAGGTTGGGTTCGCGGCCGTCCACGTCGGCGAACACCAGCACGACCCACTGGCCCTCGACCAGGTGCAGCAGCCGCGGCGAGGGCGCCGCCTCGGGCAAGCGGGAGGACACGGCGGCCTCGGCCCGGTAGGTGCCCGCGAGCGGGTGGGCGGAGGGCAGGCCCTTGACGAACACGCGCCGACCGTCGGCCAGGATCAGCCGGGAGGCCAGACCGGAGGTGAAGCCGCCCGCCTGGCTCAGCGACCGGACCACCGGTGCGCCGATCCAGTGCTCGACCACCTCGCGCACCCGTCCGGGAACTTCCTGCCAGCTCGGCCTGGCGGTTCGCGAGCTGTCGACCAAGGCCGTCACGTGATCATCTTACGGATCGCGTGGCGGCCACGGCGGCCAGCACCGCGGCCCAGGGCAGCGGCCGGAACTCGCCGGTCCGCGGCTCGCACAGCGGCCACACGTCCTCGCCGTACACCAGGTCCACCCCGGCCGAGCGCAGCGCCGCCACATGTCCCGCCCAGGCCGGGTGCCTGACGTGCGCGGCGTTGACGCAGGGGAACACCACCACCGACACGCCCCGGGTGCCGATCGCCTCGCACACCTGGGTGAGCGCCTGGTTGTCGCCCAGTCCGAGCGCGAGCTTGGCCACGGTGGTGGCGGTCGCGGGGGCCACCACGTAACAGTCCACCGGCGGGTGCGGCTTGGCCTCGCCGGGCAGCCGGGACTCCACGCGCACCGGCAGACCGGTGGCCTGCTCGATCTCGGCGACCAGGCCCGCCTCGCGCAGCCACCGGCCGGCGGTCGGGGTCAGCGTGACCCCGACCCGCCAGCCGGCAGCGAGAGCGGGCCGGATCAGCCCGTCGAGCAGTCCCTCAACTCCCCCGGCGCCGGAAGCGACGACGCCGAGCACAGGTGCACCATCAACCACACGTCGAGGTTAGAAGGCGCCGATCCCGTCGGGCGTGCCCAGGCCGGTCGGGGCGTCGTAGCCCGGCAGCCCGGTGCACAGGTAGTCCTCGCCGCAGAACCCGTTGCTGCCGCCGACCACGTCGAACAGCTTGTCGGCACGGGTGTACAGGAACGAGGCGTCGTTGATCTGCTTGCCGTGCCCGGCCAGCGCGAGCACCCCGGCCACGAACGGCGAGGAGGCACTGGTACCGCCCACCACGAGCCACCCGGCCCGCTGCCCGAGGCCGTAGGTGTCGTACACGGCCAGCCCGGTCTTCGGATCGGCCACGGCCGACACGTCCGAACTGGTGCGCAGCCGGCAGTTCGGGTCGTGCTGCCAGGCGGGCTTGGCCACCCACGCCGAGCAGCCGCTGCCCGCGCCGGACCACGCGGTCTCCGACCAGCCGCGCGCCCCCGCCGACCGGGTCAGCGAGGTACCGCCCACCGAGATGACGCTGGTCAGCACGGCGGGGAAGGAGGCGGGCTGGAACCCGGCGTCACCGCTGGAGGCCAGGATCGGCACACCGGGGTGCTTGTAGGACCCGGCATAGGTGTCCATGCCGTTGAACTCGTCAGCGCCGTAGCTGTTGGACACGACGGAGGCGCCCAGCTTGACGGCGGTGTCCACGGACTGCGCCAACCCGGCGAAGGACGGGTCGTCGCCCTCCACCAGCAACAGCTTGCACTGCGGGCAGGCCGCCGAGGCCATGTCCAGGTCCAGTGCGATCTCCACGCCCCAGCCCGAGTCCGGCTTGGGCAGCGGCGTGGCGTCCCCGCGCTGGTTGACCTTGCGGAAGCAGCCGTTGGCGGTGCTGCACTCGGGCAGCCCGAACTGCTTGCGGTACACCGCGAGATCGGCCTCGGCGCTGGGGTTGTCGTAGGCGTCGACGATGGCGATCGTCTGGCCGGCGCCCCCGGTGGCGGGCAGCTTGTAGGCCTCACGCAGCTCGGCGGGCCCGAACCCGGCCGGTGGCGCGCTGACGCGCAGCCCCTGCGCACCCGTGCTCCGGTACATCGCGTAGCAGTGCAGCGCGGCGCCGTCCGCGCAGGCCCGCACCGGCGCCTGCTCGGGGGCCGCGCTGGCGGTCCCCGGTACCAGGGTCACCAGCAGTGCGCCCACGGCCGCGACCGCGGTCATCAGTGATCGGTGGTTCATCGTGTCCTCCCCCTCAGGCCGCGGGCACGGTCAGTGCGCCGGTCACGGACTGGGTCAGCGTGTTGCCGCCCGCGTCGGTGGCGCTGACCCGCAGCGCCACGTCCCCACCGGTGGCCGAGGCGGGGTTGGTCCACCGCGCGCGGAACCGCCCGTTGCCCAGGTCGGCGAAGTAGGTCGGGGTCCAGTGCGCGCCCCCGTCGAAGGACACCTCGATGGACGCCCTGGCGATCGGCAGGTTCTGCGTGCCCGGCGCGTGCCCGAAGGTCACCACGACCTGGTCGGGACCGGCCGCCTTGGTGCCGTCCAGCCCGGCGTCGAGCTGGTAGTTCGCGGTGACCAGGGGCAGCGCGGAGCAGTGGTCCGGCTTGCCGTCAGCGCCGCAGCGCCAGTTGGCGGGCACGCCCGTACTGCCGGAGTGGGCCGAGCCGAAGGTCCACTCGCTGTGGCTGACCGTGGACTGGTGGAACCACGGCGCAGTGCGCGTCTGGTCGTAGACGATCTTGTAGTTGGCCTGCTCGGCGGGCACGGCGATCTGACCGCCGGTCACGTCCTTGAGGTCGGCGACGGTCTTGTCCCCGGACAGCAACTGGAAGCGCGAGGTGGACACCGTGTCCGCACCGGGCGCGTCCAGGTACATGCTGTGCCCCGCGGAGTCCACCACCGGTGCCAGCGCGAGCAGCAGCGTGTCGTCCTTGCGGCAGGCACTGCAGACCCACGGCCCAGTCGGGTCGGCGGGGCTGACCAGGCCGGGCGCCAGCGGGCCGCGCAGCCAGTCGACCGGCGTGCTGGACCGCGGCTGGTACCGGGTGCGGTCGCCGGAGGCGATGCCGGTGAACGTGGCGTAGTTGGACAGCAGTGCCTCGGCGTAGAGCAGGTCGGCGGAGCCGCCGACGTACTCGGTGCGGCGCAGCGGCGCGGTCAGGTGCTCGAACACCCCGAAGCCGAACTGCTCGTAGGGCAGGAACATGATCCTGGACAGGCCCTCCTGGCGGGCGGGCTTGTCGCTGTAGTAGGCGGCCTTCACGGTGGCGAGCTGGTCGGCGGTCACGCGGTAGTGCTGGTTGGCCGCGATCGCACCGGCGTTGTCCAGCTTGAGGTCGTAGCTGTACGGGTCGACGGTGCCCGCGGGGGACTCGCTGTGCGTCTGCAGGTTGAAGTGGGACTCACCGAACTGGCTGGGTGTGGAGGGCGCGACGTAGGTCTGTGCGGTGCCGCCGCCGTAGCCGAGGCCGAGCGAGCCGGACTTGCGCGCGTCGAGGCGCTGGTAGCCCAGGGTGATCGAGGTCTGGGTGGAGGGCCTCGGCGTGTCCACCGTGATCTTGGAGGTCGCCTTGCGCGCGTCCACGGCGACCGAGGTGTCGCCGGTGACGGAGAAGTCGGAGGTCACCAGGCGCAGCGCGGTGACCTTGCCGTTCGGGTCGATCTCGGGGAACACCGCGACCAGGCTGTAGTTGCCCGCGGGCACGCTGATCCTGGCCTCCCCGTTGACCGCGCTGGGGAAGCCGCCGAACTGCCGGGAGTCGTCGACGTTGATCACACCGAGGGAGGCGCTGGTCGGCTTGCCCGCCTGGTCCACCGCGGCGATCTTCACGGTGTTCATCGGGAAGTTCGGCGTGGCGGGCTGCGGCTCGCCGGGCGCGTCCAGTGCGACCTTGCTGACCCCTCCGAACAACAGGCCGTCGCCGGTGAAGTGCCGCGCGGCGTCCGCACCGGCCTGCTTGGCCAGTGCCGCACCGAACTCCGGCCCCGGCGCGGGCGCGGTGCCGCCGGTGACCTTGATCGGCGGCTGGGTGAGCCCGTCGCGGATCAGCGCGGAGACGTCGAACAGCGACCGGTCCAGGGACCGCCCCAGGTAGGGCAGCGCCGTGGCCGGGATGACGTAGAGGTCGCCACCGATCTGCTGGGTGACGAACCCGTCGGAGGAGCCCGCCCTGGGCGCCACCGAGGCGACCTGCTTGCCGCCGACCTCACGGACCAGCACGTGGTCGCCGGTGACCAGGGTCAGCGCGTGCTCCTGGGGACCGGTGGCCGCGGGGCTGGTCGGCGCGGCCTGCGCGCCCGGTGAACCGCCCGCGAGCAGGGCAACCGCGACTCCGGTCACGGTGAACGCCTGCCCGAGCTTTTTTCGTTGCCGCATCAGGGTTCCCTCCATCACCTTCGGTGTGAAGCGGTAGATCCGGCCACCCCGGCACCGTGCTGGCGCCCGTCGACTCCCCCAGTCAGGCCCCGCAGTGGTCGTCAGAACGGTTAGTACACGAACGAGTACATGCCGTTGCGGGACCACCTCACGGTTCACCCCCATGGAGCAGTTATGACAGCCGTGTCACACCCGTAAGACGGGACATGAGGACCCTTTCAGGGGATCCACGCTCGCGCTGCGTGAATGTGAACGACCTGCCCCCGTGACAGGATCGGACACATGGACCAGACCACCGGATTCCTCGGACTGGGCAGCATGGGCCTGCCGATCGCACGCAACCTGGCCAGGGCGGGCCACCGGCTGCGGGTGTACAACCGCACGGCGGCCAAGGCCGAACCGCTGCGCGAGTTCGAGAACGTGACAATCGCTCACACTCCACTGGAGGTCGCCGAGCCGGGCGGGGTCGTGCTGAGCATGCTCGCCGACGACAACGCCGTCACCCAGGCCAGCGAGGGGCTCGCCGAGGTCCTCGGGCCGGACGGGCTGCACATCTCGCTGAGCACGATCGCGCCCACCACGGCCACCGCCCTGGCCGCACAGGGCTGCGGATTCCTCTCCGCTCCGGTCTTCGGCCGCCCCGACCGGGCCGAGTCGGCGGAGCTGATCGTGCTGTCCGCGGGCGAGCAGCGCCACCGCGAACGGGCCCGCCCGCTGCTGGAGGCGATCGGTGCCGCCGTGCACGAACTCGGCGAGGACCCGGCCTCGGCGAACGGGGTGAAGCTGGCGGGCAACTTCCTGATCATGAGCGCCCTCGAGGCCATGTCGGAGGCCTTCGCCTTCGCCGAGAAGCACGGTGTGCCAAGGGAACTGGCCGCTCAGGTGCTCACGACCACCCCCGTGCTCGGCAACGCCTACCGCGGTTACGGTGCCGCCATCTCCTCCGGCGCCTACGAACCGGCCGGGTTCGCGCTTCGCCTGGGCCACAAGGACGCCCGGCTCGTGGCGCAGGCAGCGGACCGGCTCGGCGTGCCCATGCCGATCATCGACCTGGTGGCGAACCGCTTCACGGCGGCGGAGAACAAGGGCCGCGGCGACCTGGACTGGTCGGCGCTGGCGATCGAGGTGTTCGAGTCGGCGGGGCTGGACCAGGCCGACCCGCGCTGAGCTCAGTCGGCGGCCGGGGACTGCTCGGCCGCCAGCTCGGCAAGCCGGTGGACCACCCGGTCCAACGCCTGCAACTCCTCGACCTCCAGCCGGGACAGCAGTTCCCGGTACTGCGCGTTGCCCGCGTCCATGATGCTGGTGACCAGCTTCGTGGCCTTCTCGGTCGGCTC
The DNA here is from genome assembly GCF_000525635.1 of Kutzneria viridogrisea DSM 43870. Classification (NCBI taxonomy): domain Bacteria; kingdom Bacillati; phylum Actinomycetota; class Actinomycetes; order Pseudonocardiales; family Pseudonocardiaceae; genus Kutzneria; species Kutzneria viridogrisea. The sequence goes on along the minus strand of NZ_CP007155.1, from coordinate 1,701,586 downwards.
CAGCCTGCGCACCCTGCGGTCGGCCGGGTCCTCGCGGCGCACCACCAGGCCCTGCGCCGCCAGCCGGTCCACCACCCCGGTGACCGTGGCCAGGCTCACACCCATCTCCTGGGTCAGCTCGTGCCCCGAGGAAGAACCGCGCTGCACCAGGGTGAGCAGCACCTTCAGCTGACGAATGGTGAGGTTCAGCGACATCAGCGGGTTCCACCGGGCCGCGCCGAAAACCCGCCCGAGACCGCGCTGTGCGACCGCGATGCGGGCGATGAGCTGCTCCTTCTCGTCCACCGATAACCCTTCGTCACCACGTCGTGACTGCTGGAACCTGAGAAAAGTATCAGGTCTCTCAGCGACCACACTGTTAGCCTTGGCCATATTGTTAGTTCGAAGCTAACCAATTTCCCAGAGAGCCGTCCATGACGTCGTTGACAAGACTGAGCCTGGCCAACCGCAGCCTGGTCGCCCTGATCGCGCTCATCGCACTGGGTTTCGGCGCGTGGGCCATCCCCTCCCTGCAGCGACAACTGCTGCCCTCACTGGCATTCCCCGCCGCTGTGGTCGTCGCCCAGTACCCCGGCGCCTCCCCGCAGATCGTGCAGGACCAGGTCAGCAAGCCCATCGAGGACGCGCTGCGCGGCGTTCCCGGGCAGACCCAGCTGACCTCCACCTCCAGCCAGGGCTCCTCCTCGGTCACCGTGCAGTTCGACTACGGCACGAACCTGGACGACGCCGTCAACAAGATGACCCAGGCGGTCAACCGGATCAGCGCGCAGCTGCCCACCAACGTCAAGCCCAACGTGGTGGTCGGCAACACCGACGACCTGCCGGTGACCGTGCTCGCGGCCAGCTCCGACACCGACCAGCGCGTGCTCGCGGGCAAGCTCACCAGCACCGTCGTGCCCGCGCTGCAAGGAATCACCGGGGTTCGCGACGTGCAGGTCACCGGCGCGCGCGACCAGGTCGTCACGATCAGCGTGGACAACGCCAAGCTGGCCGCGGCGGGGCTGAACGCCACCGCGATCAGCACTGCCTTGCGCTCCAACGGAACCCCGACGCCAGCGGGCACGCTCGCACAGGACGGCAAGACCACCACCGTCCAGGTCGGCAGCACTCTGTCCTCAGTGGACGACCTGAAGAACCTCTACCTCACACCGACCGCGACCGCGACCCCCGGGCGGGGTGCGCCGCCGCAGCCGGTGCGGCTGGGTGACGTGGCCACCGTCGAGCAGAACCTCGCTCCGGCGACCTCGTTGACCCGCACCAACGGCAAGGACAGCCTCGGCGTCTCGGTCACCAAGACCCCCGACGGCAACTCGGTGGACATCTCCAGCCAGATCCGCGCGAAGCTGCCGGAGCTGGCCGCCGCGGTCGGTGACAACGCGCAGCTGACCGTGGTCTCCGACCAGGCGCCCGCGATCAACCGCGCGGTGGAGGGGCTGACCACGGAGGGCCTGCTGGGCCTGGCCTTCGCCGTGGTGGTGATCCTGATCTTCCTGCTCTCGGTGCGCTCCACCCTGGTCACCGCGGTGTCCATCCCGCTGTCGGTGGTCATCGCGCTGATCGTGCTGTGGACCACCAAGACCTCGCTGAACCTGCTCACCCTCGGCGGGTTGACCATCGCCGTGGGCCGCGTGGTGGACGACTCGATCGTGGTGCTGGAGAACATCAAGCGGCACCTGAGCTACGGCGAGGACAAGAAGCGCGCGGTGATCGACGGCGTGCGCGAGGTGGCCGGTGCGGTCACCGCCTCCACCCTGACCACGGTCGCGGTGTTCGCGCCAATCGCCGTGGTCGGCGGGCTGGTCGGCGAGCTGTTCGCCCCGTTCGGCCTGACGGTGACCGTGGCGCTGCTCGCCTCGCTGCTGGTCGCGCTGACCATCGTGCCGGTGCTGGCCTACTGGTTCCTCAAGCCCGGCAAGGCGGGTTCGCACGAGGAGGCGGTGGCCAAGGAGCTGCGCAGCCCCCTGCAACGCATGTACGTGCCGGTGATCCGCTTCGCCACCAGCCGGAGGCTGATCACCGTGCTGATCGCGGTGCTGATCCTGTTCGGCACGCTGGCCATGGTGCCCCGGCTCAAGACCAACTTCCTGGACGGCAACGGGCAGAACACCCTGTCGGTCAGCCAGACCCTGCCGGTGGGCAGCTCGCTGGCCACCACCGACGCCGCGGCCAAGCAGGTCGAGTCGGCGATCAAGGGCGTGGCCGGGGTGCAGACCTACCAGCTGACGGTGGGTTCCAGTGGCGGCTTCATGGGTTTCGGCGGTTCCGGCGGCACCGCGCGCGCCAGCTACTCGCTGACCCTGGACGAGAAGGCCGACGTCACCGCGGTGCAGAACGACCTGCGCGGCAGGCTGGACGCCATCCCGAACGCGGGCAAGATCACCGTGGGCGCCGGTGGCGGCGGCGGTGACTTCGGCGGCAGCTCGCTGCAGGTGATCGTCAAGGCACCGGAGGAGTCGGTGCTGCGCAGTGCGGCGGGCCAGGTGCAGGAGGCCATGTCCGGCATCAGCGGGGTCGTGGATGTCGGCAGCGACCTGGCCAACAGCGCCAACGAGGTGCACGTGACCGTGGACCGGCAGGCGGCGGCGAAGCTGGGCCTGAGCGACTCCACGATCGGCCAGGCCGTGACCGCACAGCTCGCGGGCAGCCAGGTCGGCCAGCTGACGGTGGACGGCAAGCAGGAGAACATCATCCTGCGCACCGGGACCGCACCGTCCGATGTGGACGCGCTCAAGGCCGTGCAGCTGGCGCCCGGGGTTCGGCTGGACGCGGTGGCGAAGGTGGAGCAGACCACCGGGCCGGTGCAGATCAAGCGGATCGACGGGGCGCGCAGCGCGACCGTGACCGGCACCGCGACCGGGCAGAACACCGGGGCGATCAGCACCGAGCTGCGCAAGAAGCTGGACGGGCTGAAGCTGCCCGCGGGTGCCAGCTACAGCATCGGCGGGGTCTCGCAGCAGCAGAGCGAGGCGTTCGGCAACCTCGGCATCGCGCTGGCCGTGGCCGTCGCCCTGGTGTTCCTGATCATGGTCGCGGTGTTCCGCAGCCTGATCCAGCCGCTGGTGCTGCTGGTGTCGGTGCCCTTCGCGGCCACCGGGGCGATCGGCGCGCTGCTGGTCACCGGCACCCCGCTCGGCCTGCCCTCGCTGATCGGCATGCTGATGCTGGTCGGCATCGTGGTGACCAACGCGATCGTGCTGATGGACCTGATCAACACCTACCGGGCCCAGGGCATGGGCATCCAGGAGGCGGTCATCGAGGGCGGGCGGCGCAGGCTGCGCCCGATCCTGATGACGGCGGCGGCGACCATCTTCGCGCTGCTGCCGATGGCGCTGGGCCTGACCGCCAGCGGCGGCTTCATCTCCCAGCCGCTCGCGGTGGTGGTGATCGGCGGCCTGGTCAGCTCCACGCTGCTGACCCTGTTGCTGGTGCCCACGCTCTACACCATGGTGGAGAACGTCAAGGAGCGCTCGCGCGACAAGCGTGCCGCGCGGCGCGACCCCGTGCCGCGGGACGAGCCGGAGCTCGTCGACGCGCACTGAGCGAAAACGCCTGTGGACCACGGTGATCGCCGTGGCCCACAGGCGTTTTCGCGCTATTTCACGTGTACACGCAGCAGCACCGTGCCGTGCGAGGGCACGCTGGCGCTGATCGTCCCCGTGCTCGTGCTGACCTTCTTGCTCCACAGGTCGGTCAACCGGTAGCTGCCGCCGCCCAGACCGACCGCCGAGGCCGTGGTGCTGATCGTCGCGGTGGAGCCGGTCTCGTTGTACAGGGCCACCGCCACGTCCCCGTCGGCCAGCGGCTTGGCGAGCACCCGGCGACCGCCGTTGTTGGCGATCTGCTTGCCCTGCTTGCCCAACCGGTCCTGGTCCACCGCGATCACCTCGGTGTTGGCCAGGATCGACAGCGTGTCCTCACTGGCCTTGGTCAGGCTGGTGCCGATCAGTAGCGGGGCCGCCATGACCGCCCACATGCTGAAGTGGCTCCGCTGTTCCACCGTGGTCAGCGAACCGTTGCCGACCTCCAGCATGTCCGGGTCGTTCCACGCGCCCGGCTTGGCGTACTGGGCCAACGGGATGTTCTTGGCGATGATCGAGGAGATCCGGTCCCAGTTCGGGTGGATGTCGCCGGTGGTGCGCCACAGGTTGCCCACCGCCGGGGACCAGTCCTCGGTGTTGATCCCGTTGTCCCCCTTCTGGCAGATGCTGAACACGATGGCCTGACCGGTCGCCCTGCGCGCCGCGGCCAGTCCGTCGCGCATCGCGGTGTAGCGCTTGATGGTGGCGTCCCTGGTGTCCTGGCCGGGTGCCTGCTTGCAGTTGTCGTCCTTGAGGTAGTCCACGCCCCACTTGGCGAACTGCATCGCGTCCTGTGCCTCGTGCCCGAACGAGCCGGGGAATCCCTTGCTGCTGCACGTCATCGTGCCGGAGTCGTTGTACAGCCCCAGTTTCAGCCCGAGCCCGTGCACGTACTCGGCGGTGCCCGCGATGCCGTCGGGGAACTTCGCCGGGTTGGCGACCAGGTTGCCCGCGGCGTCCCGGTCGGGCTGCGCCCAGCAGTCGTCGATGTTGACGTAGGTGTAGCCAGCTTCTTGCAGGGTGCGCCCGTTGACCCGGTGCGTGTGCAGGAAGTCGGCGGTCTGCTTGACGAACGCCTCGCTGATGCCGCAGCCGATCGCGTTCCAGTTGTTGAAGCCCATCGGCGGGGTCAGCGCCAGCCCGTTGTCCAGGGCGGACGCGGGTTGGGCGGTGCAGGTGAGGGCGAGCGCCACGGCGGCGGCCACCGGGAAAGCCTTGATCAACCGAGCCACATCTCCGACCTTTCCTTGTCCGGAAACGCGGCGGCTGTCCCCTTTTACGACCAAGGATGGCCCGGTGACCGCTTCAGGTCAAGCCACACATCGGATGTATCTGCGGTTCAGGCGGGCACCTTGTCCAGGAAGCCGTGCACCCGGCCGAGCCTGCCCTCGGCGGTCGCCTCGGCCACGTCGAACCCGACCACAACCGGCTCGCCGCCCGCCTCCGGCACCAGCTCCCAGGTGAAGCGAGCCACCTCGTGGTGCGCGTCGATCTCCCCTGCCAGGCGGAACAGGTGGCCGGGGAACTGCTCCCGCACCGCGTCGACCACCGCGCTGACCGCTGCCGCGCCGGTGACGTCCACCAACGGGTCGGTCAGCCCGCCCCCGGTCGCGAACAACGCGTCGGCGAGTTCGGCGCGCACCTGAGGATCGGCGGTGTTCCACAGCTCCAGGTAGCGGTGCACCAGGTCGTGAAGATCAGCCATCGGAGTGTCTCCCTGTTGTCCGGCAAGGCTTTGTGCCTCGGCGCCCGGCAACACTGACACGGTGGCGGCAGGCTGGTCGATGACGTGGGAGGTCATGGAAATCCAGTCGCGCCGCCGCGCGGACTGGCGTACCAAGGTGCCATGTCCGATTCGTCACTGGTCACCCGCACGCTCATCGCCGCCGAGATCCCCGAGTTCGTGACCATGGTGTTCGCCGCGTTCCTGGACACGCCGACCGAGCAGACCATGGCCACGGAGAGCGCCATCCTCGAACCCGAGCGGACGCACGCCGTGTTCGACGGGGAGACGATGATCGGCGGCGGCAGCATCCTGAGCCGCCGGATGACCCTGCCCGGCGGGCTGCCCACCCCGGTCGCGGCCGTCACCATGGTCGGTGTCGCGCCCGGGCACCGCAGGCGGGGCGCGATGAGCTCGGTGATGCGCGCCCAGCTGCACGGACTGCACGAGCAGGGCGCGGAGCCGATCGCCACGCTGTTCGCCTCGGAGGGCGGCATCTACTCGCGCTTCGGCTACGGGGCGGCGGCCATGCGGCTGGAGATCTCCGTCCCCTCGGGCACCGAGTTCTGGGACTCGGTCGACGTGGGCGAGCACCGGGTCCGCGAGCTGGACAGGGCGACCGCGCTGCCGCTGATCGACGAGTTGCACCGTGCGGTGTCCACGCAGCGCACCGGCTGGCTCAGCCGCACTCCCGCGTCCTGGGAGCAGTACTTCAGCGAGAGCGAGAAGATGCGGCGCATCAAGGGTCGCACCCCGTACCGCTTCGTCCTGCACCCGGACGGGTACGCGATCTACTTCGCCGTGCCGAAGTGGGGCGACCGCGGCCCCGAGGGCACCGCCTACGTCAGCGAGGTCGTCGCCAGGACGCCGGTGGCCTACGCCGCGGTGTGGCGCTACCTGCTCGACATCGACCTGATCGGCACGGTGACCTACGAGGGCGCGCCGACCGACGAGCCGATCCAGCACCTGCTCACCGACCCGTACCAGGCCGAGCAGACCCGGTACGACTCGCTGTGGGTGCGCCTGGTCGACGTGGACCGCGCGCTGCCGCTGCGGCGCTACCGGGCCCCGCTGGACGTGGTGATCGACCTGAGCGACGAGTTCTGCCCGTGGAACACGGGCCGCTGGCGCCTGGTGGTCGGCACCGACGAGGTCGCCACCGTCGAGCGCACCGAGGCCGCCGCCGACCTCGCGATGACCGCCAACGAGCTGGGCGCGCTGTTCCTCGGCGGCACCTCGGCCCTGGACCTGGCTGCGGCGCAACGGATCCAGGAGCTCACCCCGGGTGCGCTGCGCACGGCCTCGCGGGCGTTCAGCGGGGACCACCAGCCGCACTGCCCGGAGGTGTTCTAGGGATGTGAGCTGGGCCGCTGCACCGGACAGGAACTCCCGGAGTAGCTTTCCCGTTGTCCGTTTGCGACCGATTCACGGCGCCGGAGTTCGGGAGGCCCAGTGGTAGTCCTCGGCGTGATCGTCCTGGTGGTGGTCATCGGCATCGGGGTGCTTGTCATGCGTCAACGCGCCGCCGCCGCCCAGCGACTGGAGGATGCGAAGGCCGACGCCCGCCGATGGGTGGAGCGGCTCGGCGGTCAGGTGATGAACCTGACCGGTACGAACGACGCCGCCAAGCAGGCGCTGGCCGACGCGTCCGAGCGGTACACGGCCGCGGGCTCGCAGATGGAGCAGGCCCGCACCGAGGACCAGTGCAAGCTCGTCACGCAGACGGCGATGGAGGGCCTGTACTACGTGCGGGCCGCGCGCACCGCGATGGGCATGGACCCCGGCCCCGAACTGCCCGACCTGAACGGCCAGTCCAGCGCGGGCAAGGTGACCGAGGACCGCCGGGTCGACGTGGAGGGCCACGAGTACGAGGCGTCCGCGAACCCCGGTGAGAACACCCCGCACTACTACCCCGGCGGCATGGTGGCCGGGCGCCCGGTGCCGCAGGGCTGGTACAGCGAGCCCTGGTGGAAGCCCGCGCTCGTCGCGGGCGCCTGGGGTGTCGGCTCGGCGCTGCTGTTCAACGCCATGTTCTCCGGTATGCACAGCCTGCCCTACGCCGCGGGCGGCTGGGGCGACCACGGCTACGGCGGTGGCTGGGGCGACCAGGTGCAGCCCGCCGCGTTCGAGACCGGCGGCAACCAGGGCGGCGGCTGGGATGGTGGCGGTGGCGGTTGGGACGGCGGCGGGGACCAGGGTGGCGGCTGGGACTTCGGCGGCGGTGGCTGGGACGGCGGCGGCGATTTCGGCGGCGGCGGTGGGGACAACTGGTGATGTGACGATCGCTCACTCACCGCACATGACATGAGGAACGGGGCCCGCGCTGAGCGCGGGCCCCGTTCTCGTCATTCCGGCTGGCAGTTCGGGCACCAGTACAGATTGCGCCCCGCCAGTTCCCTCGTCGCGACGGGCTTGCCGCAGACCAGGCATTCCTGGCCCGTCCTGCGGTACACGTAGACCTCGCCGCCATGCCGGTCCTGCCTCGGCGCACGCCCGGTGGCCTCCGGCATGTGCTCCGGCGCCACCGTGTCGATCCGGCCGACCCGCACCCCGTCGCGCATCAGGTGGACCAGGTCCGCCCAGATCAGCTCCCACTGCTCGCGGCCGAGTTCGCGGCCGGGCAGCATCGGGGTGATGCCGTGGCGGAACAGCACCTCGGCCCGGTAGACGTTGCCGACCCCGGCGAGCACGGTCTGGTCCAGCAGCAGCACCGCGATCGAGGTGCGGGACCGGGAGATCCGCGCCCAAGCCCGATCCGGGTCCGCGTCCTTGCGCAGCGGATCGGGCCCCAGTCGCGCGAACAGCCGGTCCACACCCTCGTCGGTGAGCAACTCGCAGGCGGTTGGTCCGCGCAGGTCCGTTCCGGTTGTGCGCCCGACCAACCTCATGCGCACCTGCCCGGTGGGCGCAGGCTCGGGAAGTGCGAACTCGGTGAACGTGCCGTACAACCCGAGGTGCACATGCACAGTCGCGTCCGGACCGTAGCGGTGCAACAGGTGCTTGCCGACCGCTTCGGCACGCTCGAGTACGCGGCCGTCCACGGTGGACGCACCGCCGAACCGGCCCTGTGGGCTGGACACGTGCGCCACCGCGCCCGCATACCTGCGCTGGTGCAACCGGGCAAGCCGGTGCAGCGTGTGGCCTTCGGGCATCAGGCGGTCGGCAGCTCCGGCGCGACCCCGGTGCGCTCGTACTCGGCGAGGATGCCGATCCGGCGCTCGTGCCGCTGCACACCGGAGAACGGCGTCGCCAGGAACGCCTCGACGATCGCGGTCGCCTCCTCGGTGCTGTGCATGCGGGCACCGACCCCCACGACCTGGGCGTTGTTATGCTCGCGGGCCAGCGTGGCGGTCTGCACACTCCAGGCCAGCGCGGCGCGGGCGCCGGGCACCTTGTTCGCCGCGATCTGCTCGCCGTTGCCGGAGCCGCCGATCACCACGCCCAGGCTGCCCTCGTCGGCGACCACCTTGGCGGCGGTCGCGATGCAGAACGCCGGGTAGTCGTCCTCCGGGTCGAAGGTGGCCGGGCCGACGTCCACGACGTCGTGGCCCTGACCGCTCAGGTGCTTGGCCAGGTGGGCCTTGAGCTCAAAGCCGGCGTGGTCGGAACCGAGGTAAACGCGCACGGTGCGCAGTCTGCCACCCCGGTGCGCGCGGAGTTCAAATCAGCTGCCCCTGGCTGAGGCGTACGGCACACTCGGCACGGTGCTCGACGACGTGTTCGCACAGGACGATTACCGGCTGCGACTGGAATGGGCGGCTGAGGGCATCGACGCCCTGGCCCCGCGGTGCGCCGTGCTGGTGGTCGTGGACGTGCTCTCGTTCACCACATCGGTGGACGTCGCACTGGGACGGGGCGGCCGGGTGCTGCCCGTGCCCTCGCGTGACGAGCAGGCCCTCGCTGCCGCCAAGCAGCGGGGCGCGGTCCTCGCCGGGGAGCGGAGCTGGACGTTGCGCCCGGCGTCCCTGCTCGACCTGCCCGCGGGCACGCTGCTCGCCCTGCCCTCACCCAACGGCGCGAGGTTGTGTGCACGTGCACAATCCACCGGCGCGACCGTGCTCGCCGCGTGCCTCCGCAACGCCGCGGCCGTCGCCGGGTTCGCGCACCACGCCGCCGCGGGCGCTCCGATCGGCCTCGTCCCCGCGGGTGAGCGCTGGGGTGTCACCGCGGGACCGCTGCGCCCCGGTGTCGAAGACCTGCTCGGTGCCGGAGCCGTGGCCGCGGCGCTGCTCGAACTCGACCCCGCTGGCGCCTCGCCGGAGGTCCGGCTGGCGGCCCGCACCTTCCTGTCGGCCCGCGCGGACCTGCCTGATCTGCTGGCCGCGTGCTCGTCGGGACGCGAACTCGCCGCTGCGGGACACGGCGCCGACGTGGACCTGGCGTCCATGCTTGGGTGCAGTGCAGCCGTGCCCGTGCTGCGCGAAGGCGTGTTCCAGGACGAGGGGGTCGGGTGAGCGAGCGGTGGATCGAAGTGGCCGATCGAGTGCTTGTGCGTCGGCACAAGGAGCTGGATCTGTCGCTGGGCCTCGTACTGGGTGAGGACGCCTGCCTGGTTGTCGACACGGGCGGCGATGTTGTGCACGGGACCAATTGGGCCACCGAGGTCCGCGCCGTGACCGCACTGCCCTGGCAGGTGGTCATCACGCATGCGCACTTCGACCACAGCTTCGGCACCGCGGCGTTCCTGCCGTGCCCGGTGTGGGCGCACGAGGCCTGCCGTGCCGAGTTGGTCGCCGAGGGCGCGCAGCAGCGTTCGCACTGGGCGCAGGTCTACCGCGAGCAGGGCAGGCCCGAGGTGGCCGCCCGCATCACCGGCACGGACCTCGTCCTGCCCGAGCAGTTGGTCACCGACCGGGCCGAGCTCGACCTGGGCGGGCGGACCGCCGTGCTCGTCAACCTCGGTGTGGCGCACACCAGCCACGACCTCGTTGTGCACGTGCCCAACGCGGACGTGCTCTTCGCCGGGGATCTCGTCGAGCACGGCGCACCGCCCGCCTTCGAGGGGTCCTCCCCCGCGACCTGGCCCGCGGTGCTCACCCGACTGCTGGAGCTGGTCGGATCACGCACCGTTGTCGTCCCCGGCCACGGAGAGCCGGTCAACGCCGGGTTCGTGACCCGGCAGCGCGGGCAGATCGCCGCCGTCGCCGAGCTGGCGACCGCCGTTCAGGCCGGTGACCTGCCCGAACAGGAGGCAGTGCACCGGTCGCCGTTCCCCGCCGAAGCCACCCTGGCGGCCATCAAGGCGTTGACTACACGTAACCGTTCCGGCGAGTAACAGGCCTGTTCACCCAAGGCATTGCCCCGAACAGTCGATAGCCACAGGCGCCAGGCACGACAAACTGTTACTCAACGGCTATCGGATCGGGACCGCACCGCCACCAGCGAGGCGCCCCCCGGCACCACCGGGCCGCGCTGACAACTCGCCGTCACCGAGCTGACGGACCGCGTGTCAGCTCGTTCAGCCCAGCATGGGATCGGCGTCGGGGCCGGCGTGGTGGAGACCACGCGAAGAGCGAGGACTGCTGGTGAACCGACGAGAAGGCATCGTCGTAGTAGGGGCTGGAGCGGCGGGCACACGAGCCGCGGAACGGTTGCGTGAGCTCAGGTCCGAGGGCGAGGTGGTGATGGTCGGCAACGAACCGCACCGCCAATACCGAGATGCGCCTACCACCGGGCCGGGCGAGGAGCGAAACGGTGTTCAGCGGTCCGTCTGCGACCGGCGCCGACCACCGGGGACGGTGACACCGCCCGCGCACCGGCTCGCTGTTGAGCTTTGTGAGTGCCCACCACTCACCTTTGTACACAGAAAAGCGTTTCCGAGTTCGACGCGAGTTGACCGAGGACACACCGGGCAAGCAGGAGAAGCCATGTCCGCGCCACAGACGCGCCGCAGCCCCGTTCTCGCAGGGATTTCCTGTGGTGGCACGGGATAGCTGTTCCCGGCACGTGCACAGCAGGTTGCGTCCTCGTGAGAACCGTTGACCAGGAGCAACCAAGTGAAGTGAGATTACTCCGTTCGGCGGTGCGGATTACTCCCGTCGAGGTCTGGAGTAGCTCGTTCACAACGACACACTGTTTAACCATGACCAACACTTAGTGATAACCGGGGCTTCGACCCGGAGAGTGGACGCGACCATGTGGGCCACCCCACTGCACCGTTCGGAGCAACCCGACGATCATCGCCGTCCGGGAGGCGTCTCGTGCTGACGCAGTTCTTGCTGGCTACGTCAACAGTCCATTCCCCGCATGACTCAGGAGTGCGACAGGTCGCCGCCCTGTCAGCGCGTCTGGCCTATGCGCTGATGTGCCTCACGCTTGTCTGGGGAGTTTTCACCGCCACGGGTTGGGTGACAAAACTGACCGGCCGCCAGGCTGTGCGGAGCACGCACATGATGATGGCGACCTTCACGCTCGCTTTCGGCGGCCTGCACGCCGCGTGCTTTCTCTTCCTCACTGATTCGGACGAGATATTCGATTGGACCAACCTCACCATTCCTCTGGTCAACGGCGGCCAGTTCCGGTGGTCGTTGGGGATCCTCGGTCTCGAGTTGATGCTGGCGATCACGATCTCGGTCGGGCTCCAGAAGTACTTCGTGTACCGGAGGTGGTTGCGACTGCACCAATCGGCGTACGCCGCTGTCGGGATGACGATCATCCACTCCTGGTTCGGCGCGGTGGCCAACGACCACCTCGCCATCGTGTGGCTGGGCGGGCTGACCTTGCTGGTTCCCACGGCCGTGCTCGCCGTACTGCGCTGGGTGCCGACCAAGACCCTGGTCGGTGCCGGGCTGATCAGCGGCGGATAGCCGCGACGGTCGTCGGCCCGCCCGAACCCCCTGGGCGCGGCCGCACCCCGAACTCCCCCTGCACGACCGCCACGACCGCAGGACCCGCGGCGCCCGCCACGACCGGCCGCCGCCTCCCGCCCCGCCACCTCGAGAAAGGACAGCTGACCCGATGAGTCCTCGTCGCGCTCTGCACGGCAGCTCCCTGACCATCAGCGTGAACAACGGCCGCTGCCACCTCTACGGCGTCTGCCAGTACGAGGCCCCCAGCCTGTTCGAGCTGACCGAAGACGAGCGGCTCCGGTACGTCACCGAGGTGATCCCGGAGTACGCCGACCAGGCCAAGGCGGCGGCCATGTGCTGCCCGATGCGCGCGATCCAGCTGTCCGGGGAGCAACTGTGAGCCGGATGGACAGGATCGTCATCGTCGGGGCCGGGCTGGCGGCGCTGCGCGCGGCGGAGCGGCTGCGGGAGCTCAAGTTCGACGGGGAACTGGTGATCATCGGCGACGAGCCGCACAAGCCCTACCACCGGCCGGCCCTGTCCAAGCAGCTGATCACCGGCAAGCTCACCGCCAAGGACCTGTTGTTCCCCGCGTACCAGGAGCTGGACGCGATCTGGCGGACGAGGACCAGGGCGCAGCGGCTGGACCCGGGCAGGCACGTGGTGCACCTGCCCGGCGGGGAGGACCTGCGCTACGACGGCCTGGTCATCGCCACCGGGGTGGAGGCGAGGCACCTGGCGGGGGCCCCGCGCCACGACCCGAGGGTGCACACGCTGCGCACGCTGGACGACGCGATGGCGATCAAGGCCAACCTGACCAGGACCAAGGGCAGGGTGGTGGTGGTCGGCACCGGGTTCACCGGCTGCGAGATGGCCTCCAGCTGCCGGGACATGAACCGCGACGTCACGATCATCGGCCGGTCCAAGACCCTGTTCGGCAAGGCGCTCGGCCCGGAGCTGGGCGCCGCGATCGGCGACCTGCACCGCAGGCACGGCGTGGACCTGGCGCTGGGCGTGGACATCAGGCACTGGGCGACCGGCCCCGAGGGCGTGGCCATCGTGCTGTCCAGCGAGCGCCTGCTGACGGCCTCCTGCGTGGTGCTCGCGGTGGGCACCATGCCGACCGTGGACTGGTTGACCGGCTCGGGCCTGGTGCTGGAGGACGGCGTGCTCTGCGAGCCGACCTGCCACGTGGTGGGCGCCACCGACATGGTGGCCGCCGGTGACGTGGCCCGCTGGCCCAACCTGCGCTTCGACGGGGTGCCCAGACGGGTGGAGCACTGGCTCAACGCGATCGAGATGGGCCGTGCCGCCGCCGAGAGCCTGCTCGCGGGCAAGGCCAGGGCCAAGCCCTTCACCCCGCTGCCCCGGTTCTGGTCCGAGCAGCACCACGTGCGCATCCAGGCCGCGGGCATCCCCGCCATCGGCCAGCAGACGATGTACCTGAGCACCCGTCCCAACGGGGCCGACCGCTCCATCACCGGCTACATCCGCGCGGGCAAACCGGTGGGCATCGTCGGGCTGAACCAGCCCAGGACGATGATCCACCTGACCAGGCAGCTGGACCAGAAGCTGCGCCCGATGGTGCCCTCCGAGCGCGTGCGCACCTCGCGCAGGGCCGCGGCGCAGACCCCTGCGGAGCGGAGCAGGACCGAGGCCACCAGCGGGAGCAAGCCCGGCGGCAAGATCGACGTGAACGAGTTGTCCGCCCGGATCAAGGCGCCTGCTTCGCTGAAGAACGGCAGGTGAGTCAGCAGATGTGAGGAGTCCTCCGATACTGGGAGGGCTCCTCACGGTGCTGCGCTAACGCTGGATTGCCTTCAGTTCGCAGAACTCCTCGACCCCGAACCTGCCGAACTCGCGCCCGTTGCCGGACTGTCGGTAACCGCCGAAGGGCGCCAGCACGTTGAACGCGGCGCCGTTGAGGTCGACCTGACCGGTGCGCAGCCGACGGGCCACCGCCAGCGCGCGGTCCTCGTCGGCGGAGAAGACGCCACCGGCCAGCCCGTAGATCGTCGCGTTGGCGATCTCCACCGCCTCGTCCTCGGTCTCGTACGGCAGCACGCTCAGCACCGGGCCGAAGATCTCCTCGTTGGCGATGGTCATGTCCTGGCGCACGCCGCCGAAGACGGTGGGCCGGACGTAGTAGCCCAGGTCCAGGCCGTCCACCGGCTCGGGACCGCCGCACGCGAGCCGCGCGCCCTGCTCGATCCCCGCGCGGATGTGGGCCAGCACCCGCTCGCGCTGGGTGGCCGAGACCAGGGGGCCGAGCCGGGTCGCCGGGGACGTCGGGTCGCCGGGCACGTACTTCTCCGCGGCGGCAGCCGCCAGCGCGACCGCCTCCTCGTGCCGCGAGGAGGGCACGAGCAGCCTGGTCCACGCGCTGCACGCCTGGCCGTTGTTCATGAAGCTGTTGCCCACGGTGAGCTTCACCGCCTTGGCCAGGTCGGCGTCGGCCAGCACCACGTGCGCGGACTTGCCGCCCAGTTCCAGGGACACGCGCTTGACCGTCGCAGCGGCCAGCGCGGACACCCGCCGACCGGCCCGCGTCGACCCGGTGAAGGAGACCATGTCCACCTTCGGGTGACTGGCCAGCACCTCGCCCACCACCGGCCCGGTGCCGTGCACCAGGTTGACCACGCCGCTGGGCACACCGGCCGCGGCGAGGACCTCGGTGAGCACACCGGCGTTGAGCGGCGCCACCTCGCTGGGCTTGAGCACCACGGTGCAGCCCGCGACCAGCGCGGGCGCGAGCTTGGCGATGATCTGCTGCACCGGGAAGTTCCACGGCGTGATCGCGGCGACCACACCGATCGGCTCCCGCACGACCAGCGAGTTGCCCACCTGCTGGTCGGCGAGCACACCGTCGGCGACGGCGCGCACGACACCGGTGGCGATCGCGATCGGATTGGGCACCTGCACACGGCTCGCGAAGGTGATCGGCGTGCCCACCTCGGCGGTGATGGTGGCGGCGAGTTCCTCGGCCCGGGCCTTGAGCCCGTCCGCGATGCGCCCCACCACCTCGGCCCTGAGCTCGACCGGCGTCGCGGCCCACGCCGGGAACGCCGCGGCGGCGGCCTCGACGGCGGCGTCCGCCTCCGCCGCGGTTCCCGCGGGGATCGTGGCGATGACCTGCTCGGTGGCCGGGTTGACCACCTCGATCCGCTCGCCGGTGCCCACGACGCGATCTCCGGCGATGAAGTGCTCGGTGCTGGTCAGTACCGGTGCCGCCACGATGTCCTCCACAGCGCTGTGACAGACGGGCCTACGCGAACGCCGTGAAGTGTCACACAGCGCTGCGCGCAGCTCGTTGTGCACGTGCACAACGAGCTGCGCGCAGCGCCGACCTGGCTCAGGAGAAGTCGGGGTCCTCGGTGCGGGTCCGCTTGAGCTCGAAGAAGTGCGGGTAGCCCGCGAGCAGCCGGGCACCGTCGAAGATGCGCCCCGCGTCCTCACCGCGCGGGATCTTGGACAGCACCGGACCGAAGAACGCCACGCCGTTGACGTGGATCACCGGGGTGCCCACGTCCATGCCCACCGGGTCCATGCCCGCGTGGTGGCTGGTCTTGAGCTCCTCGTCGTACTCGGTGCTCTTCGCGGCCTCGGCCAACTCGGCGGGCAGCCCGACCTCGGCCAGCGCCTGCTCGATGACCTCGGCGTAGTCCTTGTTGTTCTCGTCGTGCAGCCTGGTGCCCAGCGCCGTGTAGAGCGGGGCGAGCACCTTCTCCCCGTGGTGGCGGGCGGCGGCGATGGCCACCCGGACCGGACCCCAGCCCTTCTCCAGCAGCTCGCGGTACTGCTCGGGCAGGTCCCGCCCGGAGTTGAGCACCGACAGACTCATCACGTGGAAGTGCAGGTCGAGGTCGCGGACCTTGTCCACCTCGAGGATCCACCGGGAGGTGATCCACGCCCACGGGCAGATCGGGTCGAACCAGAAGTCGACCTTGACCTTCTCACCTGCCGCGGAATCCACTGCGCTCATCCTGAAACCCCCATCCGTGCAACCGTGCCGACCCGGCCTGTCCGGGCCCCACCTCCCTGCCAACCACGGCGGGCCGCTGACTCTTCCCGAGGCGGCGTTTCCGGCCAATCCTCACGGCGCCGGGTTGCGGACACGTGATTGGATGCCACGGTTGCCCCTGCCCACAGACCATCGACCCACAGACGAGGTGACCCAGTGGCCGCGCCGAACCTCACCCGCGACCAGGCCCAGCAGCGCGCGGCGCTCCTGGAAGTGCAGTCCTACGACATCGCACTGGACCTGACCGGCGACGGACCGACCTTCGGTTCGACGACCACGGTGCGCTTCCGCAGCCGCACAACAGGCGCGTCGACGTGGATCGACCTGGTGGCCGCGGAGGTCAGCTCCGCCGTGCTCAACGGCGTCGAGCTGGACGTCTCCGGCTACCGCGAGGACGACGGGATCCAGCTCGACGGACTCGCCGAGAACAACGAGCTGGTGGTGCGGGCCCGTTGCCACTACATGAACACCGGCGAGGGCCTGCACCGCTTCGTCGACCCGGTGGACAAGGGCGTGTACCTGTACACGCAGTTCGAGACGGCCGACGCGAAGCGCATGTTCACCTGCTTCGACCAGCCCGACCTCAAGGCCGTCTACGACGTCACGGTGACCGCCCCCAAGGAGTGGAAGGTCATCTCCAACGCGCCGGCCGCCTCCGTGCGGGAGCTCGGCCCGGACAGCAGCGAGCACGTCTTCGAGACGACCAAGCTGCTGTCCACCTACCTGATCGCGCTGGTGGCCGGCCCGTACGCGGAGTGGCGTGACGAGTACTCCGACGCCGAGGGCACCATCCCGCTGGGCATCTACTGCCGGTCCTCCCTGGCCGAGCACATGGACGCCGAGCGGCTGTTCACCGAGACCAAGCAGGGCTTCGACTTCTACCACCGCGCCTTCGGCGTCCGGTACCCCTTCGGCAAGTACGACCAGGCGTTCGTGCCGGAGTTCAACGCCGGTGCCATGGAGAACGCGGGCTGCGTCACCTTCCTGGAGGACTTCGTCTTCCGCAGCAGGGTCACCCGCTACCTGTACGAGCGGCGCTGCGAGACCCTGCTGCACGAGATGGCCCACATGTGGTTCGGCGACCTGGTCACCATGCGCTGGTGGGACGACCTGTGGCTGAACGAGTCCTTCGCGACCTGGGCCAGCGTGCTGGCCGAGGCCGAGGCCACCGAGTACACCCACGCCTGGACCACCTTCGCCAACATCGAGAAGTCCTGGGCCTACCGGCAGGACCAGCTGCCCTCCACGCACCCGGTCGCCGCCGACATCCCCGACCTGCAGGCCGTGGAGGTCAACTTCGACGGCATCACCTACGCCAAGGGCGCCAGCGTGCTCAAGCAGCTGGTCGCCTACGTGGGCCTGGACAACTTCCTCGCCGGCCTGCGGGTGTACTTCTCCAAGCACGCCTGGGGCAACGCCACCCTGGCCGACCTGCTCGGCGCGCTGGAGGAGGCCTCCGGCCGCGACCTGTCCTGGTGGTCGGCGCAGTGGCTGGAGACCACCGGGCTGAACCTGCTGCGGCCGAAGTTCACCGTGGCCGAGGACGGCACGTTCAGCTCGTTCGCGGTGCTCCAGGGCCCCGCTCGCCCCGGCAACGGCGAACTGCGCACGCACCGGCTGGCGGTCGGCGTGTACGACGAGGACCCGGCCACCGGCAAGCTCGTGCGCACCCACCGCGTGGAGCTGGACGTGGCGGGCGAGCGCACCGAGGTACCCGAGCTGGTCGGCGTGGCGCGCGGCAAGCTGGTGCTGGTCAACGACGACGACCTGACCTACTGCACGATGCGGCTGGACAACGACTCGCTGGCCACGCTGGTCGACCGCATCTCCGACATCACCGAGCCGCTGCCCAGGACGCTGTGCTGGTCGGCCGCGTGGGAGATGACCCGAGAGGCGGAGCTCAAGGCCCGCGACTTCGTCACGCTCGTGCTCGGCGGCATCCCGCACGAGACCGAGGTCGGCGTGGTGCAGCGGCTGCTGCTCCAGGTCCAGACCGCGCTGTCCTCCTACGCGGACCCGGAGTGGGCCGTGCAGGGCTGGCAGCGCTTCAGCACGACCGTGCTCGAGCTGGCCCGCCAGGCCGAGGCCGGGTCGGACCACCAGTTGGCCTTCGTCAACGCGCTGGCCACCTCCGTGCTGCACGAGGAGGCGCTGGCCGCGGTGGCCGGCTGGCTGAACGGTTCGGCCCCGCTGCCGGGCCTGGTCGTGGACACCGACCTGCGCTGGCGCCTGCTGCAAGCGCTGGCCGCGCACGGTGCCGCGGGCGAGCCGGAGATCACCGCCGAGCTGGACGCCGACGCCACCGCGACCGGGCAGCGGCACGCGGAGCGGGCCAGGGCCCTGGTGCCCTCCGAGGAGGCCAAGGCCGAGGCCTGGCGTCGCGCGGTGCACGACGACGACCTGCCCAACGCGGTCAACGAGGCGATCATCTACGGCTTCGCGCACCCGAACCAGAAGCCGCTGCTCGCCTCGTTCGCACAGCGGTACTTCGAGGACGTGGCCGGGGTCTGGGAGCGGCGCTCCAGTGAGCGCGCGCAGCCGACCGTGGTCGGGCTGTTCCCCGCGTGGGCGGTCAGCCCGAGCACCGTGGAAGCCGCCGACCGCTGGCTGGGCGAGGAGCGCCCGCCCGCGCTGCGCAGGCTCGTCACCGAGGGGCGCGCGGGCATCGTGCGCGCGCTGGCGGCCCGCGAGTTCGACCAGTCCTGACATCCCACTCCCTGCCGCCGACAGCGGGATGACTGTCCTGCTGTCGGCGGTAGTGAGGGCCGCACCGTGCAATTACCCTGGGTTCTCATCATCTAGCAGTGCGGATGCAGCACGTCGGGGTGCTGGCTGGAGGGATGTGTCCATGGCGGAGCGCGGCGGGATTCCGGATTCCGAGGTGACCCCCGCAGAGTTCGTGTGGCACAGAAGCAGCATCAGCCAGGACACCGGCGCGGAGTGCCTGGAGATGGCCCGCACGTCCGAGGGCGTGCTGGTCCGCGACTCGAAGAACCAGGCGGGCTCCACGCTCCGGTTCTCCCCTCGGGCGTGGGCCTCGTTCCTGGCTGACTGCGGTACGGCCGACTAGAGCCGGATCGGCGTGCACTTGCCCAGCAGGGACCGCACGTAGGCAGCGGCGGCCAGCGCGGCGTACCGGCGCCAGGCGTGGTCGCGGTGGGTGTCCCCGTAGTCGCTGATCCCGCGGACGACGAACCACTCCAGGCCGTTGAGCGTGCTGCTGCTGCCGATGCCCGAGCCCTCCATCTCCACGGCGAGGAACCCGTACCGCTTGGCGAGTTCGTCGCGCACGGCCACGTCGCGCAGTGAGCGGTCGGCGCTGCCGATCGAGCCGTAGTGCACCTTCGGGAAGCCCTCGCGGTGCCCGCTGCGGCTGCGGCTCGGGTGGCGCAGCCGGGCTCCGCTGGAGTCCAGCAGGATGTCGCTGCGTGTCGGCGGACGTGAGTACTTCGCGAGTTCGGGGCGGACCGAGAGGTCGAGCAGGTTCTCCCAGGGACGCCGGTCCCCGACCAGCTCGTCGGCCTGCAACATGTCCGCGCAGCGCACGAGCCGCGGCGAGGGCAGCGAGAAGGCCCGCCGCAGCTCGGTGTCACCGCCCACGACGCGCACGTGGTCGTAGTCCACGACACCCCTGGTCGCGACCACGATGTCCCCGCGGCGCACGTGCTGTTCGTGCCGGACCGGGTTGGGGATGCCCGCGGCGATCCCCACCATGATCGTCAGCTCCACGGTGGGGAAGCTGCGCGCCAGGTTGGCGCACCCGTTGGCGGCCGCGCTGTTGGCCGTGGATCCGAGCAGGGTGAGCACCACGTTGTGCCGACGGCCGCAGTCCCAACTGGGCAGCGCGCCCAACACGTAGGTGGCCGGGTCCTCGGCCACCCGCAGCTCGACAACCGAGTCGAGGAACGCTCGCATCGCGGCGAACTCCTCGGGTGTCGCTGTCAGCAGCCCCACGGTGGGCTGCCACTGCGGGTCCATGCCGGAGGTGTGTGACTGCTCCGGAATGCGGCTGCGAACTGAACCAGAGTGGGCGAAGCGCCCACCCTGGATCTGCCCTATGGTTGACATCGCGGGCGCCCTTCCATGCTCTGTGCTGTCCACACGTGGGGGTGGTGGGTTCGTCCGTTCCGGGCGGTACCCGTTGCAGCGGGTGCCGCCCCTTGCCGTCAGTGCGAGGCTTCCCGATCCAGCGACTCGATCAGCGGGTCGAGCGCCGCGCCCAGCTCGGCGGCCGGTCGCGCGGCCTCCTGCAGGACGTCGAAGCTCTCCAGGTACCTGCTGGTGATCTCGGCGTCGTCGCGGATCAGCGCCCAGTTGTGCGGGTCCTCCAGGTTCACCACGTGCTCGTCCTCGTCCTCGGGGAACTCGAAGATCGTGAACGAGGCCTTCATCGCGGGCAGCACGCCGCTGCTGAAGGGCAGGACCTGGATGCTGATCCTCGGGTGCTCGCCCAACTCCTTGAGCCGCCGCAACTGGTCACGCATCACCGCGGGGCCACCGACCCTGCGGTGGATCGCGTTCTCGTCGAGCACGACGAGGATCTGCGGGCAGCGGTCGCTGGTGAGCAGTTCCTGCCGCCGGAGGCGGACCTTGATGCCCATCTCGGCGGTCGCCGGTTCGACGCCGTAGGCCGTGATCACCGCACGGGCGTAGTCCGGGGTCTGCAGCAGGCCGGGCACGACCAGGGACTGGAACTGGCGGATGCACGAGGAGGAGTCCTCGTAGGCGAGCAGGTTGAGGAACTGCTGGCCGAACACGGTTCTGTAGCTGTCCCACCACGCCTCCTCCTTGGCCCTGGTGACGGCGAGCAGGGTGTCCGCGCGCTCGTCGTTGATGCCGTAGTAGTGCAGCAGCGCCATGACGTCGGAGGTGGACACCGCGACCGCGCCGGTCTCGATGCGGATCACCTTCGACGTCGACCAGCCCAGTGCGGTGGCGACGTCCTTCTGCGTGCGCCCCGCCTCGTCGCGGGCCCGACGCAGTTCGGCTCGCAGCCGCCGCTGCTGAACCACAGGGGTACCACCCTGTGCCATCACGCCTACCTCTCCGTGCCTGGTGTCGCAGCGCGAGGTGCCGCCGCGCCACATAGCTCCCATGCTAGCTAGCAGTGTGACTGGTGTCACGAGGAAAGGTGGCACAGTACCAGCTAGCACCTGCGTCCGAACGGGTGCGGTTTTCGGTGCGCGAACGAGCAGAGGCCCCCACCGCCAACTGGCGGTGGGGGCCTCCCGGGTTCGAAGTGCCTCAGCGGCGGGGAGCCGCCCCGGCCTGGTCGGTCATCATGCGCAGACCGCTGACGAGCCCGCCGATCAGGTCGCCCTCCTTGAAGGAGGCGACCATGCTCATCACGGCGAGCTTGCAGCCGCGGTCGGGCAGCCTGCGGTGCGACTCCGCACCGGTGACGATCTCCACGGCGCGCTGGGTGGGCGACACCGCGACCAGCACGCTGATGGCCGGGTCCTCGCTGCGCGCGTGCAGCGTCTCGGCGGCCTGCCTCGTGTCGCCATCGAGGTCACCGAGGTAGACGCTGAAGGCCAGGCCGGTCTGCCTGCTGGACAGGGTCAGCGCCTCGTCCAGCTGGGCCAGCTCGGCGACCTTGAACGGCACCTTGGGCGCGGCGGGGCTGTACTCACGGGCCACGGAGAGCCTGCCGTTGGCGGTCAGGGCCTCGCCGTAGCCGAGCTCGACGTCCTCCGCGGGGCGCTCGACGATCTCACCAGCTACCACGGGCACCTCCCTTCGCGGTCGCGGCGGGCTCGCCTGCCTGCTCCTGCCCGGCACTGTCGTGCGCGGGGTGGGTGTGGGCGGACCCCAGACCCGCCGGGTTGGCGGTCCACCACACTGGCGCGTATCCCCATTCCTGACCTGGCTGGTACCGGGGCGTGCGCGCGAACTTCGGCCACAGCGTCAACAACGCGATCACACCGTAGATAGCCAGCGGGATCAGCGCGAGGACGAGGATGGTGTCCACGGCGTTCACGATCGCCTACGGTAGCCGAGGCCGTGCCGGGCCGCGCGACCGGCCAGCCCGCTAGACCGCGGGCTCGGGCACCCGCAGCAGGGCGCGCGCCGCCAGCAGGGCCGCGGCCGCGATCAGCACGCCGACCACGAGGAACACGGCGCGCAGCGAGGTCTGCACGGCCAACGGTCCGGCGAGTCCCGCCCCCAGGGGCATGAACCCCCAGGTCAGCACCCGGTAGGTGCTGCTGACCCTGCCCATCATCCGGCTTGGGGTCAACCGCTGGCGACGGCTGGCGGCCAGCACGTTCCAGCCGCCCACCGCGCAGCCGACCACGAGGTAGCCGAGCACAGCTGTGGCCACCGAGGGCACCGCGCCGACCAGGACCATGCCCGCACCGAGCAGCACCAGCGATCCGATCATGACCGGCCCGTCGCCGACCTTGCCCGCCAGCAGGGGGCTCACCCTGGCGGCGAGCAGGGTGCCCAGCGACAGGGCGATGAGCATCGCGGACATCACGGCGGCCGGTGCGCCGAGGGTCTGCACCACGTAGAGCGCGGTGACCGCGTTGGCCGCGCTGACCGCGAACGCCGTGATCATCACCGTGCCGACCAGCGCCCTCAGGCCCCGGCTGCGCAGCAGGAACCGCCCGCCCTCCAGCAGGTCGGCGCGCAACCGGACGAGCGCGGACCGCTGGTCGCCGGGGGCGGGCTCGCCGCGCTCGGGCACCACGTCGGGCAGCCGCGCCACCTCGACGGCGGCCACCAGGAAGGCCAGCGCGTTCAGCGCGAAGCACAGCGCGGGCGGCCAGGCCAGCACGAGGCCGTCACCCGCGGGCTCGGCGGCCAGCACCAGGCCCGCGGCCAACGGGCCAGCCAGGTCCAGGCCGATCGTCTCCGCCGTGACGAACCAGCCGTTGGCCCTGTCCAGGTCCTCCGGACCGGCCAGTTCCACCAGCAGGAGCTGCTCGGCGGAGTCGGCGAAGGTCTGCGCGGAGGTGACCAGGAAGGCGAACACCACCAGCACCAGCACGCCCGCCTGGTTGACCAGCACCAGACCGGCCAGCGCGGCGGTCAGCAGCGCGCGGGCGCTGTGCGCGCAGAGCACGACCGTGCGGGGACGCATGCGGTCGACCAGGGCACCCGCGGGCAGCGAGACCAGGAGCCACGGGAGCACCTCGGCGACGGCGACGGCGGAGACGGCGAGCGGGTCGCGGGTGCTGATCGCGGCGAACACGGGCAGAGCGGTGACCCTGATGCCGTCCCCGACGAGCGCGATGAACCAGACCCGGAGGAGTCGCCGGAAGGCGGGCGTGCGAATGCCGTGCCGGACTGGTGGTGGATCCGCGGTCACGTCGGTCCTCTCGGCCCGCGGGGAACGCATGTGGCGGTGCGTCCCAGCCCCTCGACCACGGCGCGATTGCTGTAGGTGACCGAGGACCTGCTGTCAGTGTGCGCCGACAGTACCTATCGGCGCAGTCCCGGTGAAGACCGACATCGACCGCCAGTTAAAGTGATCACAGTCACATGACCACTCGGGGGAACCCGTACCGCCAAACGGTCTCGATCCGATTGACAACGCAAAGCCGCCGGTTTGGCGGCTTGTCTTAGCGGCCACCCCGGGCTTAGCTTTTCACCTGTACGGGTCTTGCATCTCGCGCCAGGCCCCGAAACCTGCCGCCGAACCTCGCAGGAGGACACGCCATGTACACCACTCACCTCCGCGACGCCCGGCAAGCCATCACCCATTCGGGTGGCACTGCCATTGAGTTTCACTCTGGGGTACGGGTCAACGGCCCTGGTCTGCACAGCGATGGTGTGCGCGTGAACCGTGGTGGCGTGCGGGTCAACTGAACTCGCCGCACCGTGTCGGCCACCTGGCGGCAGCCGACAACGGGCAGCACGCAGGACCAGGACAGCACACCGGGCGAGCCGGCCGCGTGACGAGGGGTCTCTACACCCTCACGCGGCCGGCTCGCCCAGGTATGGCAGCCATTGGGGATCGGCGTCGGCCACACCCGCGAGCAGCCGCCAGTGCGGCCCGCGCGGGGCGGTCGGCGCGATCAGGAGCCTCCATCCCAGTTCGGACAACAGCTTGTCCGCCTTGCGGTGGTTGCACTTGGCGCAGCAGGCGACGCAGTTCTGCCAGGTGTGGGGGCCACCCCGGCTGCGCGGCACGACGTGGTCGATGGTCTCCGCCCGCCCGCCGCAGTAGGCGCAGCGGTAGCGGTCCCGGTGCATCAGTCCCGCCCGGGTCAGCGGGACACGGCCGCGGTAGGGCACGCGCACGTAGGTGGACAGCCTGATCACCGAGGGCACCTCGAGGCTGGCCGT
Source organism: Kutzneria viridogrisea DSM 43870 (assembly GCF_000525635.1). NCBI lineage: Bacteria > Bacillati > Actinomycetota > Actinomycetes > Pseudonocardiales > Pseudonocardiaceae > Kutzneria > Kutzneria viridogrisea. The sequence goes on along the minus strand of NZ_CP007155.1, from coordinate 1,677,184 downwards.
GGAGGAATGCAGCACCAGCCCGGCGGGATCGCCGTGCACCACCTCGGCCTTGCCGCAGACGACCAGCACCACCGCGCGTCGCAGCGGTAACGCGGTGAGCGGCTCGAAGGTGGCGTTGAGCAGGAGCACCCGGCGCCGTCCCCAGGTCGGCCCCCCTGGCGCGCGCGGCCCGTGCTGCCCCATCAACCTGTCGGATCCCACGCTGGCTACGTGGCCCACGACGGACTGGGGCAGGGCGTCACTGCACGAAGGGACCCGCGGCGCGAACCCTGGACGAGGGGCGCCGATCGGAGTCGGTTGTCGGTCGGGCACGCGACCACCTCCACCGGTGCTGCCCTAGTCGACCACAGATGACCCGTCCAGCGCACGTGTGATAACCGACATGTTCGCTACGATTTGCTCTCACCTGGGCAAACACCCTGTTCGGGCGTGTCCTGCGCACGTCAGGCCGTCTCAAGGCCGTCTGGCGCCATCTTGGCCACTTCACGCCATTCCGCCGCTCTCCTTGACGGCCCTGGGCTTGCGCGGCTTGAACATGGCGTTGGCCGCCAGCCGGGCCTTGTCGAACGAGTCCGGCATCAGGTGCACGTACGTCTTCAGGGTGAACGCCTCCGACGAGTGGCCGAGGAACACAGACAGCTCCTTGATCGACACACCGCGCGCGAGCATGGAACTGGCGAACAGGTGCCGCAGCGCGTGCATCCCGTCCGACCGGTCGGGGTTGTAGTCGAGCTCAGCCGTTGCGAACGCTGGTCGCCAAACCGTGTCATTAATTGTCACGCCGGAGTCCAGACCGCCCTGTTCGTTGGTCATGAGCACGTTGACCGTCTCGAACTTCTTGCCGTCCTGCTCGCCCCACGGGAGCATGATCGACACAGGTTGGTAGTTCTCCACGTAGTCGTCCAACTCTTCCAGGAGCCCATCCCCCAACGGGATGTCCCGCGTCTTGTGGCGCTTGGGCAGCTTCCACATGAACTTGCCGTGAATCCGCACCAACTGCCGTGTGCAGCGGTAGACCATCCGGTCCCGGTCCACGTTGTCCATCGAGAACGCCAGGATCTCCCCTTGCCGAAGTCCCAGCCCCGCACCGAGCGGAACCATGATCTTGCGCCGAGCGGGCAGCGCCAGGTGCACCTTGCGCATCTTGGCCTCAGGCCAGACCTGCACCTTGCGCTGTGACGCCGGGGGCCGGGAAATCGACTTGTCCTTGCACGGGTTGGTCCGGATCTTCCCCTCATCCACCGCCGCCTGAAGGATGGACGACACCATGTCGAACAGCTGTCGGCGGTAGGTGTTCGAGGGTGGCCGCTTCTGCCTGTCCATCCACCCGAACCACTTGCGGATGACATCAACCTTGATCGTCTCCAGGTAGCGCCCACCGAGGAACGGATAGACCTGGTTCTCCAGGTTGCTGGTCACCGTGCGCACACTTGACGGGTCCTTGGTCCGCCCCATCAGTACCGATTGCGCGTACGCCTTGAACTTCACCTTGCCCGCGTCCGGAGGCATGTAAGTGCCCGCCAAGACGTCGTGCTGCTGCTTGGTCAGGAACGCCCGCGCCTTGGTGAGCTCCTTGTCAGGGAAGGACTTCGAATCCTCCTTGCCATCCGGGTCGTACCATCGCACCTTGTACCGGTCGCCCTTGCCCCACAACGAATTCTTCTCCCGCAGTGGCTTACCGTTCTTGCCCAGCACGAGCTTGCCGTTTTCATCGCGCTTCGGGCTTGTCCATCTGTCCTGCACGTGACCAGCCACGCCCGTCACCCCCTTGCCTTGTCGTTGCTGAAAGATTCGGCCGAGGCGTGTCCGGTGCCCCCATGCCGAGGACACCGGACACGCACCCGCAGACGCCACTACTCCTGACAGGACCTGTTCTCAGGCTGCATCAGGAGTTGAGGACTGGCTTTCAAGCCATGCCCGGACGTGAGCCGGGTCGTAACGAACGTGCTTACCCATCTTGTGCCACGACGGCCCATACCCCTTGTGCCGCCACTGCCTGAGCGTGGTTTCCGGGATCTGCAAGAAGGCACTCAGCTCCTCCGGCCTCCACAGGCCCTCACCACTTCCAGTCATTGCGCTCCCCCTAGGCCGCCTCCGCTGTTGCTGAAACATCCGGCCCCGCCGAACCGTCCGGTGGCGCCCCTCCCTGTGCCGCCAACATCGCTTGGTCGTACTCAGCCCGCCACCGTTGCCGCTGGGCGATTCCATGCAGCAGCAGATGCGCCCGAGGAGGCACATTCGGGTCACCCGGACGCACGTTGTGCCACACCAACCGGTCCGTGTCCTGCACCGGCTTGACGATCCCCACCGCCGCCAACGCCTCCGCCACGAACCGCTTCCGATCCGCCCTGTGGTCCGCAAGCGTCTTCCCCGACCACTTGCGCGACACCAGCACCCGCCGCCCCGGCAACCCCAACGTGGTGCGTCGGTGCGCCTTGTTCTTGCACCGCCCCGGAGTCATCCGCGAGGACACCCCACGAGGCTGAACCCCGTACAGCAGCCACACCGCGCACCGCTCAGAGCACGGCGTCACCTCAAGCTCCGCGTGAAGCCGCTCGTGGTGCTCCTTCTGCCGGTCCGTATCGGCCTCGATCACCTCACCCACGCTCTTGGTGAGGTACTTGGTCAGGTAGCCGATGTGCCGCCCCGCCTCCTCACTGCCGCCGAGAATTCCCTTCGAGTGCACCTGCCGCCCGAACTCCGCCACGTGCGCCGGTTCCACCAGGTCCGCCGTCGCCTCCTCCCAGGTCCGCAAAGGCGTCCTGACCTGCGGATCTACGAACCCGGTCACCGCGGATTCCCACACCGGCAGCGGACCGTCCGGCAGGTACACCAGTTCGTTGTGTTCAGGCCACCACACCTGGAGGTAGGTAGCCGCCGTCACCTGCCGCAGCACCTCATGCGGGATCGAGCCCCGGACCGCCGCGTGCAGGTGCGGAGCGACACGGCGCTGGGGCTCCACCGTCGCGAAGTACTGGACGTCAAACCCGACCACCCGCCGCAGGTTCTGCCACCACCGGTCAACCAGTGACGCGAAGTGCACCGCGTCACGGGCCGCCCGCCGGTAGTCATAGCTCGCGAAGTCCACCGGGGTGCCATCAGTCCGGACCCTGCCGTAGCTGTCGAGGGTGAGCGTGACGAACATCGAGGGCCGGAACCGTCCGGCGTACTCCCGCCCCACCGTCCGCTTGTCCACCTTCCGCCGAGGAAGGTCCGGAGCGTCCTGCCGCCGACGCGTCGACCGACGAACACCCCTCTTCTCCGACGCGTCCGGCGAGGGCAGATGACCCCGCACACCCGCCGCCTTGAGTTCAGCGTCAGCGTCCCGGATGTCCTCCTGCAGTTCCTCCGCCGCCACCAGGTCCCCGTCAGCCACCGCACCCCGATACGCGGCCAGCAGATCCGCCCGCGCGGTCACCAGCTCCACCTGTTCCTCTGTCGGCTCCTCCGGGGTGAAGTCCGGTTCCTCGTTCATGTGCCAGCCCTCACGGCACTGCGTCACCCGCAACGCTCTAAGCAGGTTGCCAGAAGTTGTGTCTGTAACTCGCGTGAGTTGACCTTGCCGTGAACGTGAAGAGCCTCGTCGGGTTGGATTCGGTTACCACACCAGACTCCACCACGACGAGGCCTCCACCAGTATGCGCCCCGCGCATGTCTACGCCGACTTGACCCCTGCCCAGCACCTCGAACTGGTCACCGCGCTGCACGGACCCTGGCGAGTCGCCACCCGCATCGTCATCGTCTTGCTGTCCGCGTCCGGGATGAGCGCGCCCGAGATCGCGGAACTTCTGCACTACGAGCCGGTCACGGTGCGCCGCTGGATCACCCGACACACCCGCGACGGCATCAACGGGCTACCCGACCGACCCCGCAGCGGACGCCCCCGCCTGGGCAGCCCCACGCTCGGACACCGCATCCACACCCTGCTGCACACCCCGAAAGCCTGGACCACCGCACGACTGTGGCGCGCCGCCCGACGCCCCGAAATGAGCCTGCGCACCTTCTACCGGCGACTGCGTGAACACGCCAGGTGGCGGCGTCCCCGGCTGATCGCCAAAGGCGACCCCGACCACGACACGACCTGCGCCACGATCCAGGCCCGCCTCGCCGCACTCCCCACCGGCTCCGTGGTTCTGGCCGAGGACGAAACCCACCTCGACCTGCTGCCGCGGGTCCGATCGTGCTGGATGCCCACCGGCCTGCGTCACCGGATCCTGACTCCCGGCAGCAACATCCGCCGCACCATCCACGGCGCGATCGACCTCACCACCGGCGCCTGGCACCACCACGTCTCCGTCAAGAACGTCTCCGTGGTGTTCTGCTACTTCCTGCAACAGGTACTCGACGCCTACCCCGACGCCCCTGTTGTCGCGGTGATCTGTGACAACGGCGGCACCCATCACAGCGGGATCACTCGCCGCTGGCTGGCCGAACACCCGCGCCTGTTACTGATCGAGGGCGCGAAATACAGCCCGCAGGACAACCCCGTCGAACGCGTCTGGGCCGGCCTCAAGCACCACATCGCCAACACCGCGCCAGCCACGATGGCCGGCCGCGTCCGACAGGCACACGCCTACTTCCGCGACCGGAGCACCGAACAGAACCTGATCACCGCCGCGCCCTGGACCAGCCCCTGGCTACCCGAAGGTTTCGGACAAGACTTTTGGCCACGTGCTTAGCCCGCTTGGCACACGGACCACACTGTGACTCCACAGTGGACCCACACGGCACCGCCACATACCGCAGCTCGAAGGAGTCCGGGTCCTCCACCTCCTTGACCAACGGCCGCACGCACACGCCGAACTTCTCAGCGGCGGCTACGGCAACGTCCATCGCGATGGGCATCCGAGCCCGCTCCGCCCGAGACTGCCCGACCACATCACCAGGGAACGACGCGGCACCCGCCGAACTGTCTACAGTGTCCTTGTGGCTCATGGTCTCCTCGGTCATGCCGCCTCACCCCCTTCCCGGTCCATACGTCGCGCGAACTCCACAACCCGACCCGAACCCACACGGTCAGCGCCCCGAGCCGGTTGGTTCACATACGCCTCCAGCGCACGGATACCAGGGTCATCGGTCCACGCGATCCGTGCTCGCACTGGGATCCTGCGCCGCTCCGCCGTCACATACCCCACCCCCGGCATGTCCTCCGGAATCCGGTCACACCGCGCACCCCGCTGGTAAGCGCCTTCCCCTAGCACCATGTCCACATAGGACTCCGTGGGCAGAGCCAGCGCGAGCCGGAATGGGAACAGCTCCCGCCACACCACGGTTTCCTTCGTAGGCTCCTGCACGTACCCGCGCACCACGATCCCCAGCGCACGCCCCTGCGTCAGCAACAACCCCGTCAGATTCTCGATCTTGGTCCGCAGCGGCTTGTCCGTCAGGTACTTGGTCAACGCGGCGATCTCATCGAACTCCAGGATCTCCAACGGAACCTCACGGCTCACGGTGATCCGGCGTGCCCGACCGGCGATCAGCGCTTCACGCCGCAGCATCTCCGCCACCAACTCCTCCAGCACCCGCACCGCCTGCTCTGGCGTGGTGGCATACCGGGTGAATAGGCCCCGCCCATAAGCCAGCTCGATCCCCTTGGGGTCGATGCCTGAGGACCGCACCAGACCATCCCGGATGGCCGGGGCCAGCACCCAGTACGGCGCCCAGGTGAACGAGTTCTTGCCCGCCCCTGTCTCCGCCGCCGTCAGCGTGTGCGTGCCGAACAACGGCATCCGCAGATCCCGCCCGTACTCATCCCGCCCCACCCACACCGACCGCAGGTCCACCCCATCCCCCTCGGCCTCCACGTCCAGCGCCGGGGGCAGCACCAGGTCTGCCAGCATGTCCTTACGCTGGAAGTCCAGCGACACCATGCCCGGCTCCAGCTCCCGCACCACACACCGCGCCGACCGCCGCGCGTGCGCCAGCTCACGAGACCGCTCCTGGAAGTCTTCCGTTTTCTGACCGGCCGCCATCAGTACCCGGACTTCATCCCAGGCCGGACCCGTCGCGACCTTCGCCACCGTGGGCAGGGTGACCTCCTGGGCAATCTCGTCCACGATCACCAGCCCGCAGCCCCGAGTCCACCGCTCCCAGTGCCGGGCGTAGAAGGTCCACCGCAGCCACCAGGCCCGCACGTGCCGCCACACGTAGAACTCGAAGAACACCGGAGCCCGCCACCACAGCAGCAGACCCACGACGTCCACCAGGCCCACCAGGACCAGCCCCACCACGGCCAGCACATCCCACGCGCCCGTCAAATGGCCGACGAGCACCAGGCCCACGACCACCAGCAGCACACCGGAGATCCGGGGGTGCCGGTTGAGCCAGCACAGCCCCCGCCACACCAGTGGGACACCCTTGCGCACCAGCTTGTAGACCAGCCAGCACACACCCTGCACGAGTTTCGAGGCCAGCCACACCACCGCAAACACGAGCGCGGCAATCAGCGTTGCCTCTTCAACGCCTTTACTGATTTTTCCCATGACAGATCGATGTTCCCTTGTTCGAGTGTTCACAATGGACAGTCACTGGTCCGTCTCCTTGCCCGAAGGAGGCAGACAGGTCCCGTTCACCACTCACGCGAGGAACGACCCGTCACCGCAGCGGGGTACCGCAACGGCGGGTAGATCAGCGGCAGACGACCCAAGCACGGACTACACACCAGACTGCCGGGCTCGAAGCGAGCGAACTTCCCGCACCGAACACAGTTTCGAGCCCGCCGACCGCGATTTCCGTTACACGGTAGGGGACTTGACGCATCCCTGGTGCCAACCGCTACGCTTGTCATCGTTCCGCTTCCTCTTCGGGGGTAGTGGACGAGAGAGAGGAAGGGGCAGCGGGTCCGCCAAGACATGTGCTGCCCCTTCACTCGGTTCTTATCTCTGTGAAGTTGTCCCCAGCCGCGCCCTTGTCTGTGTGGCACGGCCGGATCGTCAGTCCTCGATCCCCACCTCTTCACAGAGAATCTGGGGAAGACTCGGTTTGTTGTCGGCTTTGATCATCAACTTTCGCCCTGCCCGCGCCCGGCTGATCGGCCCATCCCACGTCTTGCGGTGAGCCAGTAGGCGATCGTCCAGGATCTCCAGCACCGCCAACCGAACCCCGACCCACGCCAGGAACTCCTCCCCGTCGTCACCGGGTGGGTCTTCGTGGTCACGCCACCGCATGGCCAACTGCGGCAACGACAATCCCTTCAGCTCATCCCGCATCCCTTGCGCGGTCGGTTGGCCCCGCAACGCCGGATACATCCGTGCGACCCGCGCCCGCAGGTCCATCGCACCGGTCCGGCACAACTGCCCCAGCGTCACCGTCAGTGCCCGCAGCGCCGCGTGAACGTGCTCCACCCCTTGGTTCATCAGCGCCGCCGCCACCGGGTTGTTCCCACCACCCACACGGTCCATGCCGACCACCACGGCCAGGAACTCCACCATCTCCACACGCATCGCCGCCGCCTCCGCAGCCGTCGCAGTGCTCGTGTGGACCCGCGACCGGCGAGCATCGCTGTCGTCCACCTGCGTCACCTCCCAGGTCTCCCGCCTTGTCACCACGGACTCCTCCGCACAACCCGAGGGGTCTGCATGGGCACCACCACCGGCTCTGGCACCACCACCTCCGGCTCCGCCATCTCCGGCACCCGCGCCGCCACCAGCTCCGCCAGGTCGATCGCCGCCACCCGCGACAGGTCCACCACCACCGCACTGGTCCCGACCGGCAACCGGACCCGCAACCGCGCCCGATCCGCCGACAACTCCAGCCGCACACCACCCATCGAGTTCACCGGCACCGCCACATCCGCAGCCCTCGCCGACCGCACACGCCCCCTCCCCATCACCAACCCTCCTGCCCTTGCGAGGTGACCCGCCCGTACCACTCCCGCGCCTGCCCGTCGAACGCCTGGGCCGCCGTGTCCACCGCCGCCGAAATCCACCACGGCAACCCGTCGACCTCACCCAGCGCCCGCCACGCCCGCGCCACATCCCGCGACACACTCACCATCGCGTTGAGATCCGCCACCGTCGCCGACCGCAACCCCGCACGAACCCCGACCTCCTGATAAGACCGGTACGCCTTCTGCCACCGGTCCACCAACACCGGGGAAACCTGCTCCATGACCCGCTCCCCAGTTCTTACGCGGCAGACTTCTCAGCACCGGCGCTCTCGCCACCGGCACGCGACCGCCCCGACGACCCGCCACCGGTCTGCACACCCCGCAGGCCCGTCGCTCGAACCTGGTAAACCAGCCACTTCGCCTGGCCCGAGGACTCCGGACGCGGACGCACCGTCATCCCCTCCAGCACCACCGCCCGAACCGGCACATTCGGCGCCACCGCAGCAGGCGGAACCGGCTGAACCTTCGCCAGGAACTCCACCGTCACCACCTGCTCCCGCGCCTTCTCCGCCGCCGGGTCCGAGCACTGCCCCCGGTAGATGTTCAGCCCCGTCACCGGGTCGACCATCGGCCGCACCGGCCGCCCCTTCGCCCTGTCCTCCTGAGACTGATACTCAAATACCTGCGTGATCTCACCCATCAAGAACAGGCCCTGCGGAAACCACTCATCGAACTCCACGAAAAAACGCACATCCTGCGGAGCAGGCATGTCATCAACCTCCTCGGTCGGGGTGAGGCCCCCGGCACCGCCGCCACGTTCCTGGCGACACAAGAAGCTTCGGCCGTCCAGAGTCTCGTTTGAGCTGTGTAGGCGTCTCACCTGCGACTTTTGAGACTCACCTAGTCTCGTCTAGGTCTCATCTGCGTGTTACCCTGGAACGACCAGGAGCTAGGACGGGGGACCAGTGACCGAAGTTGATGAGACGAGCTCCACGGTGCTGAAGGCACTCCTCAGGCACCGCCACCTACAAGAGCACTCGGCCTTCCTTCGCGAGTACGACCGAGTGGCCAACAAGATCGACCCCGGCCTAAAGGGCAAAGGCCCTAGTCGCGCGACGTTTTATCGGTGGCTTTCCGGGAATATCGGCAGGCTCCCCTTCCCAGGGCACTGCCGAATCCTTGAGACCATGTTCAACGGCTGGACCGCCGCACAACTCTTCGAGCCACACGGCGGAGGAATCGAAGTCACTCCGGAGCCACCATCCCGCGAGTCAGCTCAGCCCCGCCCGGCCCCTGTGCCCTCAGCTGTAACATTTCCCAGCAATCCTGGCACCGCCGACGTGACGGCAGTATTTGCGAGCCGATCGCAGTTCATGCACGAAATGCCACCTCACCAACTCTTCAGTGGGGCGCAGCGAATTCGTATGGTTGGCTTGTCTCTCAACTTGCTCTGCCAGCACTACCCAGACCGCGAGCTTCAGGAACTTCTAGAGGGCGGAACAAAAGTTGACTGCCTATTCCTGGACCCCGCAGGTGAAAGCATCAAGGCCCGAGAAGCCGAAGAAGGCCACCCAGCAGGGATGCTGGCAAACCTGACCGACGTCAACATCCAGACGCTCCGCAGGGTAGGCAAGAAGCTGTCCCCCGAAGCAGACGGAGCATTGAGTATTCGAACCTACGACGAGTGCGTAAGGTTCAACATCACCATCTTGAATGACTCCATTTGCATAGTACAGCCCTACCTGCCGGACGCACGCGGCGTTGAGTCGCCCACTTTGGTAGCCGAGAGGAAGTCAGACACGACCGGCCTGTACGACACTTTCTCGCAAGTCTTCGATTCGATGTGGGATCGGGCAAAGGAGGTTTCCGAGTGAGGAGCGCAGCGTCCCTGCTCAACATCGCTCAGACGGCAGTGGCGATTGGCGTCGACTTGATCAAAAGCTCCCGTCCAGAATACATCCAAGATAAGGGTGACCGCGATACGGTAACCGAGATTGATTTCGAAGTAGAGCGCCAGATCCGTGAATATCTCCAGGGCGCCACACCTGAAATCGGGTTCCTTGGCGAGGAAGAAGGAGTTCAGGCAGCATCAGGCGAAGCAGAGTGCTTTTGGACGCTCGACCCCGTTGATGGCACTGCCAACTTCGTGCATGGGCTACCTCTTTGTGCCGTCGCCCTGGCACTGACCTGCAACTCGAAGGCAATTGTCGCAGTTGTCGCAACACCCTTCCTCGACCTCCACTACAGCGCCGCCGTAGGCGAAGGTGCGTCCGTTAACGGCCGCCCGCTGAAATGCAGTGACACAACAGAGCTTTCTAAAGCAATCGTCTCAATCGGAGACTATGCCGTCGGAGAAAACGCAACCGACAAGAACCACAAGCGCATACGCCTCACCACTCTGCTAGCCGAGAACGCCGAACGGATCAGGATGTTTGGCTCAGCCGCCATCGATCTGGTTTGGGTGGCAGAAGGCCGAACTGATGCCACGGTCATCCTGTCCAACAAGCCATGGGACACCACCGCGGGCGTTCTCATCGCCCGCGAAGCAGGTGCCATTGTCGTTGACGTCGAAGGCAATCCGCACACACTCGAGTCAACAGCCACCATCGCGATGACCCCAGCGCTCCTTGACTCCCTTCTCCCGCTGGTGCACGCAGCCAATTTGGACGGAGCATCCGGCTAACTCAGCACAAACCACTATTTCCCGTTCCCCAGAAGAAATCTTGCGTTCAGCAAGGCGTTTTCCATCGGCTTCATGTTTATCCATGCTTTTTTACTCAGGTGCCGCTCCCAATTTTCAGCTTCATTAAGCAAAGCTTCTTTTCCGATTGAATACACGGGATCACTATGTGCCAGAGCACTGTCAGTTACATACCATCCGTCAGGTAGCAGCTGAATAACCGAATCGACTTCGCCAGGATACGAACGCTCACGCATAAGGCGAAGAATTCGAAGATTTGAGCCAAGAACCTCTAACGGCAAGAGTGGATCATAACGGCCACCACCACGCCCAGAAATCTCTGTACTAATTTTCGCGAGGATCTCGACGAGATTTGCCCCCTTTGCGCAGCGATGACGAAAAATGGCAGAACCAAACGCCTCCGCCACAGAGATAATCACTTGCTCAGAGTCGAACTGGAAGACTAGAACGTAGGGACCGTCATTGAAATTGACACGTATTCCTCGCTTGCTCACTAGTCCAGACTCTGTCGCTTCTCTCAGTAAATCGACCAAGTCAGTAGCAGTGTAATCAAGCGCACGTCCTGGCCGAGAGTACAGATTTCCCACCCGTTCTTGCTCCTGAAAAGTTGCCGCTTTCACTTCCTCTTGAATATCCCGCATTCTCCGCTCAGTTTGATCTACCGAATTTGCCAACTCGACGACCTTGGCATTAGTTTCACCAATCTCACGACTAAAGCGCTGCAAAAATATCGCCACCGGGACAGCTAGAAGTATCGTCACTCCAGCATTTCCAAGAGTTGATGACCACCAGCCAGAATCAAAGCTTCCCAGAACTCCAGATAACCCAATTACAAGCGCACCGACGACCAACCCTGCCAAAAATAGGGCAAAACGGCGGAATGCTGACCTCATCTTCAAACTACGCACCATCCCTAACTATCTCCAAGATTCTTTCTGAGTGAATGCTACGACATTCAGGCTTCCAAAATAAGTCAGTACACCCATTTAGGGTATAGCGACCGCAGGCGAAGTCTGTTCAGGCCGCAGGTACTGAGATCCGAAAGTGAGACGCAGCACCCACTCACCGGCCGCATAGGAACTAAGAAGAAGATGAAAGATGGTCGTGGATACCGCCGAGTGAGGTCTGACGAGCTGTGCACTTCCGTTAGCTACACGTTGCCGAATTTGGCTCTATGGGATCAAGGCGCCGCCAGCGGCGGCGCGCACTCACCCTGGCAGCGCAGGGCCGGGCCGACAGCCCGGAAGGGCTTGCCTTCCGCCCTTCCGCTCCGCACGGGCGTCGGCAGCCCTTCCGGCACGGCCCTCCCAACGCGCACGCCAGCAAGCGCCACCGCTGGCGACGCAGCCCACAGTCCGATTCAACTCGGACAACATGGCCAGAACGCGCCATTGACAGCCACAAACGCCTCCACGCTGCACCAACAGGCATAGCCTGCCACGCCATGAGCGACCCACGTTACAACCCCCAGGAAGACGACCGAGTACACGTCATCGGAGGCCAGTTCAAGGGCATGGACGGCACAGTAATGGACACCATGATAGATGTCCCCGGAATCCATGAACCCTTTGCGATAGTCGAGCTCGATGGCTTCCCCAGCGTGCATTGCATCGAGTTCATCCACCTCAGCCCTGTTCAGCCGGACCCGTCACTCTCACTGGAGTAGCCCGCTGTGGTAATGCCGCTGGGTGACGCGACAGTGTCCCGCCCGAATCGTCACCGATTCGGACGCTCCACCGCCCCGTCACCCTTATGCGACCCGCTCACCTTGTTCCGTGAACAACGCATCTACCAGCGAATGCACCTGCTTAAAGATTAAAAACCCCACCCTCGCCTTTTTATTTTTTAATACCGGCCCGTCCGTGTCAAGGCGGGAAAGAGTGCCTTGACACTCCCGGACCGGCACTAACTTCGGCATGGGCAAGGGAAAGGGGACGGGCAAGGGTTCCTCAGCACTCCAGCCCCGTTGCCCAGCTCACCGAGGAGGCAGCAAGTGCGCATCGACCGCAGGCCCAGCCCCAACCAGCTCGTTCTGTGGCCGCGCCACCAACTCAGCCCCCTCTACTTCGTCCCACGCCGCCGAGCCAACCGCCAGGCCCCCGCCAGCACCCGACCGCAGCCGACCGTCAGCCGCCGAACGCACCGGCCGTACGGCGCCGACAGCGTTCGGCGGCAGGCCAACCTTAGGCCGTCTCCAGGCCGTCTGACGTCGAACCGGGGCGAAACGCAACGGACGCTATCGGACGCAAACCCGCAGGTCAGAGGCCCTATACGCTGGAGGTGCCCGAAGTCCACGCTCTGCGTCATAAGAAAACCGACATGTCATGAACCCGTCGCGAAAACCCTGCTGAACCGAGCCCTAACGGCGATCGTTTTCACTTAGGTGGCTACCCTTCCGAAGATGACGAAGGCTCTCCCCGGCATCGTGACCTACCCGAAGGCACCGCGCCTCGACCTGGTCGAAGACCTGCACGGCCACCCGGTCGCCGATCCCTACCGCTGGTTGGAGGACCCCGCCGACCAGCGCACCGTGGACTGGTCCCAGGACCAGGACGCGCTGACCGGGGCCTGGCTGTCCGGGCTGCCTGGCCGCGAGCCCCTGGAGTCGCGGCTGCACGAACTGCTGCGCGCAGGTTCGGTGGGCGTGCCCGTCTGGCGGTCGGGGCGGGCCTTCTTCACCCGCCGTGCCCCCGGCGAGGAGCACCCCTCGGTGTGGCTACGCGAGGCGGACGGCAGCGAGCGCGTCCTGATCGACGTGGCCGCACTCGACGAGTCGGGCAGCACGACCCTGGACACCTGGTCGCCCAGCCGCGAGGGCACGCTGCTGGCCTACCAGGTGTCGGTCGGCGGCAACGAGCACTCCCTGCTGCACGTGCTGGACGTGGACAGCGGCGAGCTGGTCGAGGGCCCGATCGACCGCTGCCGGTACAGCCCGATCGGCTGGCTGCCCGGAGGGGCCGAGTTCTTCTACGTGCGGCAGGTCCCCGCCGACCAGGTACCCGAGGGCGAGGAGCTGTTCCACCGCCGGGTCTGGCGGCACCGGGTGGGCACCGACCCGTCCACCGACGTGGTCGTGCACGGCGAGGGCATGGACCCCACCTACTACTTCGGGGTGAGCACCTCGCAGGACGGGCGCTGGCTGGTCGTCGACGGCCGCCGGGGCACGACGCAGCGCGAGGCCGTGTGGATCTGCGACCTGCACCAGGAGACGCCGGCCATGCGCGAGGTGCTCTCGGACTCCGCGGGCGCCCGCTGTGACGCCTGGGTGGCCGCCGACGGTCGGCTGTACCTGCTCACGACCTTGGACGCGCCCCGCGGCAGGCTGTGCGTCGCCGACCCCGAGCACCCCACCCCGGAGGCGTGGACCGAGCTCGTACCGGAGGAGGACGACTCCGTCCTCAACGACGCGCACCTCCTCGGTGATGTGCACGCGCACAACGCTCGTCTGGTGCTGCTGCGCACGCGCCACGCCGTTTCCGAGCTCCACCTGCACATCCCGGAGACCGGCGCGCACGAGGGCGTTGTGCCGCTGCCCAGCACGGGCTCGGTGCACGGGCTGTCCGTGGTCGACGCGCACACCCCGTCCGGCGCCGACACGCTGTGGCTGGGCTGGACCGACTTCACCACCCCGGTCTGCGTCCGCGCGTTCCGGCTGGGCGCCGCGGAGACCACGCTGTGGGCCGCCGCCCCGGGCAGTGTGGCGGTGCCCGACGTGCACACCCAGCAGCTGGCCTACCGCTCCGCCGACGGCACCGTGGTGCGGATGTTCGTGATCTCCCGCTCCAGCCACCCCGACCAGCCCCGCCCGGTGCTGATGACCGGCTACGGCGGCTTCGCGGTCAGCCGCCGCCCCGGCTACAACAGCTCCGCCCTGGCCTGGGTGCAGGCGGGCGGTGTCTGGGTGGTCGTCTCCCTGCGCGGCGGCGGCGAGGAGGGTGAGCAGTGGCATCGCGCCGGGATGCGCGAGGCCAAGCAGAACGTCTTCGACGATTTCCACGCCGCCGCCGAGCACCTGATCCGCACCGGCTGGACCACTCCCGAGCAACTGGCGATCATGGGTGGTTCGAATGGCGGACTGCTCGTGGGCGCGGCGTTGACCCAAAGGCCGGAGCTGTACCGCGCCGTGGTGTGTTCCGCGCCACTGTTGGACATGGTGCGCTACGAGCGGTTTCTGCTGGGCAGGCTGTGGGCGGAGGAGTACGGCAGCGCCTCGGTGGCCGAGGAGTTGGCTTGGCTGCTGGCTTATTCCCCGTACCATCGCGTCTGCGAGGACGTCGAGTACCCGACAGTGCTGTTCACCGTGTTCGAGTCCGACAGCAGGGTTGATCCCAACCACGCGCGCAAGATGTGCGCCGCGTTGCAGCACGCGACCAGTGGGGATCCCACCAAGCGGCCCGTCCTGATCCGCCGGGAGACCGAGGTCGGTCACGCGGGTCGTTCGCTGTCCAGGGGTGTCCGCCTTGCCGTGGACGAACTCGGCTTCCTCGCCAACGCAGTCGGTCTGGACCTGGAGGCACTGAGCACATGAGCGGGCAGGGCAACGACGTGGTGTTAGCGGCGAACTGGTTCGCCGACAACTGGCCGTCGTTGGTCACCGGTGCGATTCAGATCGTGGTCATCCTCGCGGTGGCCCTGGCGGTGCGTGCGCTCGTCCACCGGGCGATCGACAAGCTGACCAAGGGCACCGGCGAGATCCCGCCGCTGCTGCGCCCGCTGCGTGAGCGGGCACCGCAGGCGGTGGGCGTGCAGCGGTCCGAGCGCCGCAGGCAGCGGGCCATGACCATCGGCTCGATGCTCAAGTCGGTGACCACCCTGCTGGTCTACGGCGTCGCCTTCATCACCGCGATGCAGGTGCTCGGCCTGCCGCTGACCCCGATCATCGCCTCGGTGTCGGTGGTGGGCGTCGCGGTCGGCTTCGGCGCGCAGAGCCTGGTCCGCGACTTCCTGTCCGGCATCTTCATGATGCTGGAGGACCAGTACGGGGTCGGCGACGTGATCGACGTCGGGCAGGCCACCGGCACCGTGGAGTCGGTGGGGCTGCGCGTGACGACCCTGCGCGACGTCAACGGCACCGTCTGGTACGTCCGCAACGGCGAGGTGGCCCGCGTGGGCAACTCCAGCCAGGGCTTCGCGGTGGCCGTGGTGGACGTGCCGCTGGGCCACCACGGCAGCCTGGACCAGGCGCTGGACGTGCTCGGCGAGGTCGCGGAGAAGGCCGTCGCCCAGGAGCCGCTGTCCGAGGACGTGCTGGAGGCCCCTCAGGTGCTCGGCGTGGAGAAGGTCACCCCGGAGAGCATCACGCTGCGGCTGACGGTGAAGGTCCGGCCCGGCAGACAGTGGGCCACCCAGCGCACACTGCGGGCGCGGGTCATGGCGGCGTTCGTGGCGGCCGGGATCGAGCCCCCGGTGGTGCGCCACCAGAGCCTGGGCGAGCCCGAGCCGCCCAAGCCGCAGCCCGCGCGGGCCAGCAAGTCCGGTGGAGAGGACTCCAAGAACGTCGACCTCGGGTTCTGACCTGGACCGCGAGGATGCGAGGATTGGGCACGTGGTGACGCCGCAGAGTTTCTACGAGGCCGTCGGCGGCGAGCAGACCTTCCGCCGCATCGTCGCGCGCTTCTACGAGGAAGTCGCCAAGGACGAGATCCTCCGCCCGATGTACCCCGAGGAGGACCTCGGGCCCGCGGAGGAGCGGCTGCTGCTGTTCCTGATGCAGTACTGGGGCGGCCCGCACACCTACTCGGAGCAGCGCGGGCACCCACGCCTGCGGATGCGGCACTCCCCGTTCCAGATCGGCCCCCTGGCGCGCGACGCCTGGCTGCGCTGCATGCGCGTGGCCGTGGACGAGGCCGGTCTGGCCGAGCCCGCGCGGCAGCAACTGTGGGAGTACCTGGAGATGGCCGCCAACAGCATGGTCAACAGCTGGGTGTGAAGATCGGCTCGGTGAGAACCATCACTGCACGGTTGAGCACTGTTTTCCCGCTGGCGTAACCCATATGGGGACAACCGCTCCCTGACGAGTGGCAGGATGACTCTTCGTGCGACGATCCGCTGACCTTCCCACGGAGATCGCCGAGAAGTCGGCCTGGTGGCGTGATGCCGTGTTCTACCAGGTGTACGTCCGGTCCTTCGCCGACTCCGACGCCGACGGCGTCGGTGACCTGGAGGGGATCCGGGCCCGGCTGGGCTACCTGGAGCTGCTGGGTGTGCAGGCGCTGTGGCTGACCCCGTTCTACCGCTCCCCCATGGCCGACCACGGCTACGACGTGGCCGACCCCAGGGACGTGGACCCGCTGTTCGGCGACCTGGCCGCGTTCGACCGGCTGGTCGCGGACGCGCACAGCCGGGGCATCCGGATCACGATCGACCTGGTGCCCAACCACTCCAGCGACCAGCACGAGTGGTTCCAGGCCGCGCTGCGCACCACCCCGGGCAGCCCTGAGCGGGAGCGGTACCACTTCCGCGAGGGCCGGGGCAACGACGGCTCCGCCCCGCCCAACAACTGGACCAGCATCTTCGGCGGCCCGGCGTGGACCAGGCTGCCCGACGGGCAGTGGTACCTGCACCTGTTCGCCCCGGAGCAGCCCGACCTGAACTGGGCCAACCCCGAGGTGCGCGCCGACCTGGAGCGCACGCTGCGGTTCTGGCTGGACCGCGGGGTGGACGGGTTCCGCATCGACGTGGCGCACGGCATGTCCAAGCCCTACGGCCTGCCGGACATGGACCCGCGTGCGGGCCAGGGCGCCGGGGTGCTGCACGACAACGTGCTCGACCCCCGGTTCGACGACGAGGGTGTGCACGAGATCCACCGCATGATCCGCAAGGTGCTCGACGAGTACCCGAACGCGATGGCCGTCGGCGAGATCTGGGTCAAGGAGAACGAGCGGTTCACCCGCTACCTGCGCGCCGACGAGCTGCACCTGGGCTTCAACTTCCGCCTGGTGGAGGCCGAGTTCGACGCCGACTCGGTGCGGCAGGCGATCGAGTCCTCGCTGGCGGCGGTGACCTACGTCGACTCGCCGCCCACCTGGACACTGTCCAACCACGACGTGGTACGGCACGCCACCCGCTACGGCGAGGGCGAGACGGGGCGTCGGCGGGCGCGGGCCATGGCGCTGGTGGAACTGGCGCTGCCCGGCGTGGTGTACCTGTACAACGGCGAGGAACTCGGGCTGCCCAACGTGGAGCTGCCGGACTGGGCGCTGCAGGACCCGATCTGGACGCGGTCCGGGCACGCCGAGCGCGGCCGGGACGGCTGCCGGGTGCCGATCCCGTGGGAGTCCGATCGGCCGCCGTTCGGCTTCTCCTCGGGCGAGGCGACCTGGCTGCCGATGCCGCACGAGTGGGCCGGGCTGACGGTCGAGGCGCAGCTGGAGGACCCCGAGTCGATGCTCTCGCTCTACCGGCACGCCGTGGAGCTGCGCAAGACGCACGAGGCGTTCGCCGGTGAGGACCTGGAGTGGTACGGCGCACCGCCCGGCTGCTTCGCGTTCCGCCGCAAGGGCGGGGGCCTGATCTGCGCGCTGAACACCGGCGGCGCCCCGGTGCCGCTGCCGCCCGGCGAGGTGCTGCTGTCCAGCGGTCCGATGGCCGGGGACCACCTGCCCCCGGACACCGCGGTCTGGCTGGTCTGACCGACAGCAAAGGTTTACCGCGCGTTCCGGGACCATTGGCACCGGCCAAGTAGCTTGCGCGCCATGAGCGATGCGAGCCGGAGAACGTTCCTGCGCGGTGCTGGCCTGCTCGGCGCCGGGGTCGCCGCGACGAGCGCCCTCGGCGCGACCGCGGCCCCGGCGGGCGCGAGCCCGCTGAGCTGGCAGCCCGACCCGGACGATCCCAGGTTCACCGTGGTGGTCATGCCCGACACCCAATACCTGTTCGACGCCGACCGGGGCGACTCGGCACCGCTGGACGCCTCGCTGCGGTACGTGCTGGGTGGCAGCGAGGACAACATCGTGTTCCTGTGCCACCTCGGCGACCTCACCGAGCACGGCCAGCCCGGTGAGATCGAGCAGATCGGCCAGTCCTTCCGGGCACTCGACAGGCAGCGCGCCGCGTACAGCGTGCTCGCGGGCAACCACGACGTGAACTCTTCGACCGACGACCAGCGCGGCACCACCCCGTACCTGGCGACGTTCGGTCCGCAGCGGTTCCGCACCTCACCGACCTTCCGCGGTGCCAGCAAGGACGGCTACAACAGCTACCACGTGTTCTGCGCCGCCGGACAGGACTGGCTCGTGCTGGCGATGGACTGGCGCCCGTCCGCGGCCGGGTTCGCCTGGGCTCGGGACGTGCTCGGCAAGCACCCGCGCACCCCGGTCATCCTCACCACGCACGAACTCGCCTACGCCGATGACGCCGGCCAGGCGACCGTGTCGGAGTTCGGCAGGCGCCTGTGGGACGAACTGATCAACGATCACGACCAGATCTTCCTGACGCTCAACGGGCACTACTGGCCGCCTGGCCGCACCGTGTTGCGCAACAGGGCGGGCAACGAGGTGCACGTGCACATCGCCAACTACCAGGACCGCTACTACGGTGGCAGCGCGATGATCCGGCTCTACCGGTTCGACCTCGCCCGTAACGTGATCGACGTGCGCACCGTGTCACCCTGGCTGCTCGAACGCGCCTCGGACCGGCTCAACGAACTGAACCGGTTGGAGATCGAGTTGAGCGGTCCGGTCAACTACTTCACCGTGCCGATCGACTTCACGCGGCGGTTCAGCGGGTTCGCCCCGAAGCCCGCGCCCCAACCGCGCCCGGCCCGCGAACTGCTCGTCCCCGGCACGGTGGCGTACTGGCGCTTCGACACCGGACGACCGGAGGGCACGCCGCTGGCCGACACGGACACCGTGCGCGACCTCACCGGCCGCGGCAACGACCTCACCCGGGTGACGCTGCCGGGCAGCGACGAGTCCGCGCTGGTGTGGTCGGGCGAGTTCCACCAAGGTCAGCCCGCCCATGCGAGCCTGCGCTTCACCGGCTCGAAGAACCCCGGCCGCGGCGCGTACCTGCGGACCGTCGCCAGCGCACCGCTCAACGCCGCCACCTTCGACCGCGGCTACACCATCGAGGCGTTCGTCAAGCTGCCCGCGGACTTCAAGGACGGGCAGCACGCATGGTGTGGCGTGTTCTCCCGGCTGGGAAGCGGTGCCGACGCGGGCAAGACCGGTGACGACCCCAAGGAGCCCGCGGCGACCCTGGCGATCTCCGACGGCGCGGGCTTCCAGTGGGCGGTCTTCCCGCTGAACCAGAACGCGATCTCGACCAACTGGGGACACGAACTGCCGCTGGACAAGTGGTGGCACGTGGCGCTGGTCAACGACGGCAGGCACACCACGATGTACGTGGACGGCTGCCCTGTGCTGCGCAACCCGAAGACCCCTGCCGCGGGCATCGCCGCGCCACGTACCGGTGGTCGTTGGCTACTCGGGGCGTACGACTACGACCGCACCGTCGACCAGGGCTTCCACGGCTGGATCGGCGACGTGCGCGTGGTCGAGCGCCCACTGCGGGTCGCCGAGTTCATGCTGCGCTGAGCCGCCTCACACCAGCAGCGGCAACAGGGCGTGCCTGCGGCGCACCACCGCGCCGAACTTCGCGTCGATGCGCAGCCACGAGTCGGTCGCGGTCACCCGGACGATGCCCGTGGTGTCCGCGCCGCCTAGGAAGCCCATGCCGGACAGCGCGAACAGGCAGCGCAGCGGGACCTTCACGTCGAATCCGCTGCCGCTGACCGTGAGCACGGTCTGGTCCATCAGCGAGGCGGGCGGCGTCCCGTGCGGCCCGGTGTTCTCCTTGGCCAGGGCGACACCGCGATCGGCCAGTTCGGTGACGACCTCGACCGGCAGGTCGTCGACCTGACTCCAGCCCTCCACCGGGGGCAGCGCGGTGCGCCAGAGCAGGTCCTTGGGCGCACCGGGGTCGACCCGGTCACCGCGCAGGATCGCCAACCCGGACAACAGTTCGCTGCCCGCCACGGCCACGTCGGTGGGCGTGACGCTGCCCGCGACCGTCCTGGTCGCCAGCACGTCGAACGGCGTGGACACCCAGGCGTCGACCGTGTCGGCGTCCCTGGCCCGCAGCCGCACCACGCCCTGGTTGTCCAACCGCACCGCCCGCGCGACGAAGGCACCGAGGTCGTCCCGCTCGGACGGGTCGGCGAACACCAGCTCAGCCACGACTTCCTCCGGAATGCCAGCCGGCCAGGAAGTCCCGCTCGGCCTCGCTCAACCGACGCGGCCTACCCTGCTCCACGTCGTAGGGCGCCATCAACGTCTCCGCCGTGACCGCGACGTCGGAGCAACCTGCTTTGCCCCTGTGCACGGAGTAGTCGAGCACGAAGGAGGAGACGCGCAGCTCACGCACCGAGATCTCGATGTCGATCTCGTTGCCGTCGAACACCAGCGGCGCGCGGTAGTGCACCGCCAGCTTGACCACGACCATGCCACGCGTCATGTCCTCGATGCCCTGCCGCGCGGCCTCGGTGAACACCATGGCCACCCGCGCTTCCTCCAGCAGGGTCACCGTGTTCGCGTGGTTGACGTGCCCGTAGGCATCCATATCAGACCACCGCGGCCGCACCTGCGCGACAAAGACACCCAACGACAACGCCTCCCCGGCACTGTGCCCGACAGCAGCCGATGATCCTACCCAGCGGTTCCGGTGCCGCTGCCGCCCCTCATGGTGCTGGGGGCACCACAGGCGAGTTGCCTGTGGTGCCCCCAGCACCAGTTCACCGCTGTGCTCAACGGATCATGCTGCGCACCTGACGCGCGGCCACCGACAGCGTGGCCAGGTCGAGCTTGCCGACCCGGCTGATCTCCTGCAGCGCGGCACGGGCCCTGGCCAGGCGAGAGGCGTTGGACTCCTCCCACTTGGCGATCTTCTCCTCGGCACTGTCGCCGGGGTCGCTGTTGCGCAGCACGTCGAGCGTGATCGACCGCAGCGAGGAGTACAGGTCGTCGCGCAACGCCAACCTGGCCAGCGCGTGCCACCTGTTGCCGCGCTCCAGCGCGCTCACCGAGCTGAGCATCTGGTCGATGTCCAGGTGCTCGGACAGGGCGTAGTACAGCTCGCCGGCCTCCTGGTGGCTGCGCTCCACGCCCAGCCCCTCACGCTCGGCCAGCTCGGCGACCTCGCTGACGTCGAGGAAGCCGTAGGTGTAGAGCAGCGCCGCGATGCGCTCAGCCAGCTCGACCGGCGCGCCGTCAGCGACCAGCCGCTGCGCGTGCTCGACGACCTGCTCACGCTCCCGCCCGCGCAGCAGAGTGAGCGCCTGCGGAGCGAGCTCGCCGACCACCCGCGAGAAGCGGCTGATCTCCGCGCCGACCGCCAGCGGCTGCGGCCGGTTGGACAGCAGCCAGCGCGAAGCGCGGTCCAGCAGCCTGCGGGTCTCCAGCATCATGGCGTCCTGCAGCTCCGTGGACACCACGTTGTCCAGCGCGTCGATCTCCTGCCACAGCTTGGGCAGGCCGAACACGTTGGTCACCACGGCGTAGGCGCGCACCGCGTCGGTGGAGCTGGCGCCCACCTCCTCGGCGAGCCGGAAGGCGTAGGAGATACCACCGCCGTCCACCACCTCGTTGACCAGCAGCGTGGTGGTGATCTGCTTGCGCAGCGGGTGCGAGGAGATCGCGTCGCCGAAGCGCTCACGCAGCTTGGTCGGGAAGTACTCCGGCAACCGCCTGGCGAACGCCTCGGAGTCGGGCAGGCTGCTGGCCAGCACCTCGTCCTTGATCGCCAGCTTCACATGCGCGAGCAACGTGGCCAGCTCCGGCGAGGTCAGGCCCTGACCGGACTTCTCCAGCTCCTTGAACTGAGCGATCGTCGGCAGCGACTCCAGCCTGCGGTCCAGGCCGTGGTTGGCCGCCAGGTCGGCGACCAGCCGGGCGTGCACCGAGAGCATCGGCGCCGCGTGCGCCCGGCTCACGCCGAGCACCGAGTTCTGCCAGTAGTTGTCGCGCAGCACCAGCTCGCCGACCTCGTCGGTCATCTCGGCGAGCAGTTCGTTGCGCTGTTCCCGCTCCAGCTTGCCCTCGGTGACCAGGTGGTCGAGCAGGATCTTGATGTTGACCTCGTGGTCGGAGCAGTCCACCCCGGCCGAGTTGTCCAGCGCGTCGGTGTTGACCTTGCCGCCCTTGCGGGCGAACTCGATGCGACCGCGCTGGGTCAGGCCCAGGTTGCCGCCCTCACCGACGACCTTCACCCGCAGGTCGCCGCCGTCCACCCGGACCGCGTCGTTGGCCTTGTCGCCGACCTCGGCGTGCGATTCGGCCGCGGACTTCACGTAGGTGCCGATGCCGCCGTTCCACAGCAGGTCGACCGGCGCGAGCAGGATCGCCTTGATCAGGTCCGTCGGCGCCAGGTGCACCACGTCCTCGCCAAGGCCGAGCGCCGCCCTGGCCTGCGGGGTCAGCGGGATCGACTTGGCGGTGCGCGGCCACACGCCACCGCCCTCGCTGATCAGGTTGCGGTCGTAGTCGTCCCAGGAGGAGCGCGGCAACTCGAACAGTCGCTTGCGCTCAGCGAAGGAGGACGCCGCGACCGGCACCGGGTCGATGAACACGTGCCGGTGGTCGAACGCGGCGACCAGCCGGATGTGCTCGGAGAGCAGCATGCCGTTGCCGAACACGTCCCCTGACATGTCGCCGACACCGACCGTGGTGAACTCCTGCGTCTGGGTGTCCACGCCCAGCTCGCGGAAGGCGCGCTTGACGCTCTCCCACGCGCCCTTCGCGGTGATGCCCATCTGCTTGTGGTCGTAGCCCACCGAGCCGCCGGAGGCGAAGGCGTCACCGAGCCAGAAGCCGTACTTGCCCGCGACCTCGTTGGCGATGTCGGAGAAGGTCGCGGTTCCCTTGTCGGCGGCGACCACGAGGTAGGTGTCGTCACCGTCGAACCGGACCACCTGCGGAGCGGGCACGACCTGGCCCGCGTCCAGGTTGTCGGTCAGGTCGAGCAGGCCGGAGATGAACATCCGGTAGCAGGCCACGCCCTCGGCCAGGAAGGCCTCGCGGTCCATGCCCGGATCGCCCTTGGGAGCCGGCGGCCGCTTGAGCACGAACCCGCCCTTGGCGCCGACCGGCACGATCACCGCGTTCTTCACCGCCTGCGCCTTGACCAGGCCGAGGATCTCCGTGCGGAAGTCCTCACGCCGGTCGGACCAGCGCAAGCCGCCTCGGGCGACCGGCCCGAACCGCAGGTGGACCCCTTCGAACCGGGTCGAGTAGACGAAGATCTCGAAGCGCGGCCGGGGATCGGGCAGGTCCGGAACGGCCCTCGGGTCGAGCTTGAACGCCAGGTACGGGCGAACCGCGTCCTGCGCGTCGCGGACGAAGTAGTTCGTGCGCAGCGTCGCGGTGATCAGCGCCAGCAGGCTGCGCAGGATGCGGTCGGCGTCGAGGCTGGTGACCTCGTCGATCATCGCCGTGATCTCGGCCGTGATCGACTCGGTGACCGCGCCCCGGCTGTCCTCGGACAGGGCCGGGTCGAACCGGGACTCGAACAGCTTCACCAGGGCTGCGGCCACACCGGTGTGCCGCAGCACCGCGTCCTCGATGTAGTCCTGGCTGTACGGCGTGCCGGCCTGGCGCAGGTACTTGGCGTACGCGCGCAGTACCGATGCCTGACGCCAGCTCAGCCCTGCGCGCAGCACCAGGGCGTTGAAGCTGTCGACCTCGGCCTCGTCCTTCCAGGCCGCCGCGAAGGCGTCCTGGAACAGGATGCGAACCGTGTTCAGGTCCGCGGTGGCCAGTCGCTCCAGCGCGGCTGCCTCGATGCGCAGCCCGAAGTCGAAGATCCAGCACTGGGTGCCGTCCTCGCGCTGGATCTCGTAGGGCCGCTCGTCGACGACCTCCACGCCCATGCGCTGCAGCACCGGCAGCACCGCGGACAGCGTTACCCGCTCGCCGGCCAGGTAGAGCTTGAACCGCCGCTCCCCGGGCTCGGCGTCGACCGGCATGTAGAAGGACATGTCCAGGTCGCCCTCGGCCAGCGACTGGATCCGGCGCAGGTCGGCCAGGCCCTCGGCCGCGGTGAAGTCTTCCTTGTAGCTTTCCGGGAAAGCTGTCGCGAAGCGCTGCCCTTGTTCGGTGGCCGACTCCGCGCCCAGCGGGCTCTGCACCGTGTTCTCGTCGATGTGCTCGGCCAGGATCGCCTCGGCCATGAGGTCGTCCCAGCTGCGCACCGCCTCACCGAGACGGGCCTGGATGTGCGCCGCGTTCGGCTCGACGAGCTCGCTGGGCTCGGTGTGCACCACGAAGTGCACACGTGCGAGCGGGCTCTCCCCCACCAGCGCGCTGTACTCCAGGTTCTTGCCACGGAGCTCGTCGAGCAGCACCTCCTGCATGGCCAGCCGGGAGGTCGTCGTGTAGCGGTCCCTGGGCAGATAGACCAGGCAGGAGAAGAAACGACCGTACGGGTCGCGACGCAGGAACAGGCGCAGCCTCCGCCGCTCAGCCAGCGCCAGCACACCCGTCGCGGTGTCGTACAGGGTGTCGGTGTCCGCCGAGAACAGCTCGCTGCGCGGGTAGTTCTGGATGACCTCCAGAATCCGCTGGCCGGAGTAGGACTCCAGCGGGAAGCCCGCGCGGTGGATGACGTCGCGGACCCGGCGGCTGATGACCGGGATGTCCAGCACGTCCTCGTGCAGGGCGGAGGTGGTGAAGACCCCCAGGAAGCGGTGCTCACCGGAGACCTTGCCCTGTGGGTCGAAGGTCTTCACGCCGACGTAGTACGGGTACATCGAGCGGTGCACTGCGGACGGCGCACTGGCCTGGGTCAGCACCAGCAACTCCGGTGCGAGGGCGTGCGCCGCGGTGTCCGGCCCCGCGGTGAGGCTGCGGGCGGCGAGGCTGTCCTGCCTCAGCACGCCCAGCCCTGAGGCCAGCACCGCGCGCAGCGCGGGCTCGTCGCCACCGGCGGGGTCGTCGACCAGCTCGTACTGCCGGTATCCGATGAAGGTGAAGTGGCCTTCAGCCAGCCAGCGCAGCAGGCTCGCACCGTCGGCGACCTCGTCGGCCGACAGCTGCGGCGGGTTCTGGGTGAGTTCCTCGGCGAGCTGGCGCGCGGTACCCGCCATCTTGTCGGTGTCCTCGACGACCTCCCGGACGTCGCTGACCACGGAGACGAGGCGGTTCTCCAGCTCGCGACCGCGCTCGGCGTCGGTGATGAGGTCGACCTCGACGTGCATCCAGGACTCGGCCAGCGAGTCCTTCGGCGGTGCCGCGGGGTCCGCGTCCGGCAGCACCTCGTGCAGTGCACCGGCCACGTCCCTGCGCACCACGACGATCGGGTGCACCACGCGGTGGACCTGGATGCCGCTGCGGATCAGCGCCGACGTGATCGAGTCGACCAGGTAGGGCATGTCGTCGGTGACGATCTGCACGACCGTGACCGGGCAGCTCCACCCGTCCTGGGCACGGCTGGGGTTGATGATGCGGACGACGGGACGCCCAGGAACGCGGCTCTCGGCGAGCTGATAGGTCGACCGGACCGCTCCGACCAGGTCGCTGGGATCGTCATCGATGACTTCCTCAGCGGGGACGTAGCGGTAGTAGAGGGAGATCAGTTCGGCGAGTTCGGGTGCGGCGTCGATCGCTGCCGCGATCAGTTCGTCACGTACCTGTTCGGGACTGTCCAGCCGGTCTTCGCGGCTTCCACCGGTATCGGCGTCGGCAGGGCGGGACGGGGCTCCAGTCGAGGTCATGTCAGGCGACTCCACGCTATCCGGCGCCTCGGTGCGCCGGGACCACCGTTCACCCTAGTTGGGGACGAATGCCGGTACCGCAAGGGGTTGCAGGCTGAATCGAACGTGTGACGACTGCCACCACGGGACACGCGTGGTTACTGACCGGTCGGTTTGTCGGCCTCACCGGTCGGGCGGAGTCCAGGTCCACTCCGACCAGTCACGCTCGGGCTCCCGCCGTCGCTTCGGAGCACTGTCGTGATCATCAGCGAAGGCAGGCGCGGACCAGCTGTCGAGTGCCGAGGAGTCCGGTCGAGCAGGCGAGGCGGCACCGTTGTGACCGGAGAAGACCCAATCGGACAGCATTGGCGGCTCAGCGGAACCGTTTTGCGCGCCAGGCTCTTCCTCACGCTTGGCGCGCCTGCCTGTCGACACGGGCTGCCAGTCGTAACTGTCCGATTGAACCTGTTGGCGAGGTTGCTCCGCCTGAGCCCGGCGTAGCTGTTCCTGACGTCGGGCTTCCTCTCGGGCCTGCTCCTTCTTCTCCTCTTCGTGCTGCGTGGACTCGAAGGCGACGAGTGCCTCCGCCAGCAGGTCGGCCAGTTCGGACCGGGATCGCCGACCACTGGATGAGGGTTCTTCACGTTGTTCGGCAGCAGGCTCAACCCCAGGTGCCGATACCTCAGGTTCCGGTCGCCATTCAGGTTCCAAGTCATAGGTCGGACTCGCAGGCGGGACGGCCCCCAGAGCGCTGGTGTCAAAGAGCACCGTGGCTGCCTCGGAGCTGCCCCAGTCCGGCAAGACCGGCCCAGGGGACTCGCCGGACGGAAGCGTGACCGGTTGCGGCGAGAGTTCGGGAGCCGAAGGCTCCGGGGTGGTCGGCCAGGAATCAGTGACCGCCTGTGCCGCAGGTTCTGCTTCGGGCACCCGAAGTGCATCAGGCTCCGTCACCCAGGAGGAGGGCGGCACAGTCGACTTGCTGGCCGTCGGTGCCTGCAGTTTCCACTGGACTTCGTCGCCGGCGACCTCAGGGCTGTCGGTGTCGCTCTTGCGCCTGCGACCTGAACTCGACTGATTCCTCGTCGGGACTTCGCTTTCGGCACTTGTGGGCGGCTCAGACGGCTCCGGAGCCCTTCGTCGCCCACCGGTTCCACTGGCCGCTGCGAGTAGTTCAGCGAGCGACGCAAGACTGGGCCGATTCGGATCATCCGTCGCGTGCCTCGACGAAGGTTCAGCAGCGGCTACCCGATCCTCAGCCCGCCTTCGCCCTCCCGTGTGCTGAGGCGCAGGTGCGTCAACTGCCGGAGCGGGCTGCTCGGGCTGCTCGCCAACTGTCCTGAAGAATGCCGCCAGACCATTCTGCGCCGACGGCCTGCTCCGCTCGCCTGACGTCGTGTCGTCGGAGAACATACCGGTGGTGGCTTCAGCCTTCGCCACGATCTGGTCGGGCTGGCCAGCCGAGTCCGTGCCCCGTCCTCGCCACCGATCAGCAGCCTGCGCCCATGCAGCGGACAACCCAGCCGCAGGTTCTTCGGGAGTACGAGCCCTCCTGCGGGGCAACTCCGCACCTTCCACATCAGAAGGAGATCCCGCGACATCGGGCGGAGTCTTGCCCACGCCGAGCTCAGTCCTTGCCTCAGACAAGGCTCGGTCGGCATCAGTGAGCAATGCTTCCCCACCGCTGCCCTGCCGGTATTCGGCGACAGCTGTTCGCACAGTCACCGGCAGATCAGGCGTGACCTCGGAGCGGAACTCGTCAGCCCACCGTTGGGCCTGGTCCCTGGTGGTGTGCGGAAGCAGAACGGCGAGTTCGTCACCGCTGACCCGTCCCACGGCCGCCTTGTCCGGAGCCGTGTTCTTGACCTTGTCAGCGACCTGGCGCAGGACCTGTTCATCCAGTTTGCCGGAGCCCGACATCGCTGCCGGATCGACATCAAGCAGGACGAGCGTCAAAGCGTGGTCCACGTACCCGCCGTTGACCACCGCGTCGAGTTGTCTCCTGAACCCACGCCGATTGAGCAACCCAGTCAGGTCATCCCTGTCAGGCGGCCGCTGCCCGCGTCTGACGGGCGTGCGCACGATCGATGAGAGCTGCTCTTTCAGGCCGGTGGGCTCGCGGTGAGCGGTGGAGAACTCCTCCGCCAGCTTGGCGCGAACCGAGTAAAGGGCCCGCGACCTGCGGCGTTCCGCCGCGTGGGCGCTGCGCAGGCAGGCCAGCGCATCAGACAGCCGCCCAGCGAGTTCGTGGACGTGGGCCAGGGCGAGTTTACTTTCCGAGAGGAGAGCGTCCAGCTGATGCCGTTCGGC
Organism: Kutzneria viridogrisea DSM 43870; assembly: GCF_000525635.1. Lineage (NCBI taxonomy): Bacteria > Bacillati > Actinomycetota > Actinomycetes > Pseudonocardiales > Pseudonocardiaceae > Kutzneria > Kutzneria viridogrisea. The sequence continues at coordinate 1,648,663 of NZ_CP007155.1, read as the reverse complement.
GCTGTCCGCGACATCGCACAACAGGTCGTTGGCGATCTCCGAGCGGCCGGCAGGTAGATGAACCCTTGTCGCGAGCGCAAGCTTGAGCCAGCCAATCGCAGCGGCTGCAGGTGCGCGAACAGGCTGGTCCACAACGGGAGCCGCGGCGTCGATCGCCTCTGCGACCTGTTCGGAGTCCATGAGCCCGCAAACCAACTCCAGGACCAGCCTGCCAACGACGTATCCGGAGTCAGCAGCATTGTCCGTCAGTTGCGAGAGGAGACCAAGCCCGTCCCGGGCGGACTCCACCGCGGCCTTGAGATCGCCCCATCGCCGGTGCTGACGCGCGGCCGACGCGCGCAGCAAGGCTCGTGAGAGCAGCTTGGTGTCCGTATCGAGCTGCGTGTCTTCCGTGTAGAGCCGATCAGCTTCGTCCAGCGCTTCGGTGAGTTCCTTGCTTCGCCCGATGACTACCAGGCAGTCACTCAGCCCAACCAGCGCGGCTGCACGGATCTCCGCTGCCGCGCCCCCGGCTTGCAGGACTGGCTTGAGCACTCCGAAGCCGGTGAGTGGCACACCCGCAGCGCGAGCGCTCGCCGCAAGCTCGATCCGCAGTCGCCAACACAACTCGTCGTCGCCTGCTGACTCGGCCGCCTTGAGCGCCGCAACGGCACGCTCTGCCGCTTGCACTCCGCGGTCAAGGCGGTTGAGGGCGAACACCGCCAGGGCTTCCGCCCTCAACCGCTCTGGCTCGTCCCTACGACCTGCGGCAAGCGCGGCGGCCCGTTCACTGAGCACCAGACTCAGTTCCGGGGCACGCCAACGCAGATGCCAGGCGGGCTCGTTGAGCGTTCCCACCTCTGCATCAATGCGTGCTTCGCCTTCGGCCACGATGGAGTGCCGCCTCAGTCCCTGGTGAGCTTCCGGTGTGTGACACGGTGCGGCCGCGCGGCGTCCGCACCAAGTCGGTCGATCTTGTTCTTCTCGTACCCCTCGAAGTTGCCCTCGAACCAGAACCACCGAGCCGGGTCCTCGTCCGTGCCCTCCCAGGCAAGGATGTGGGTTGCGACGCGGTCGAGGAACCACCGATCGTGGGAGATCACGACCGCGCACCCGGGGAACTGTTCGAGGGCGTTCTCCAGCGAGCTCAGCGTCTCCACGTCGAGGTCGTTGGTCGGCTCGTCGAGCAGGATCAGGTTGCCGCCCAGCTTGAGCGTCAGTGCGAGGTTCAACCGGTTGCGCTCGCCGCCGGAAAGCACACCCGAGGGCTTCTGCTGATCAGCCCCCTTGAACCCGAACGCGCTGACATACGCCCTGGATGGCATCTCGGTCTGGCCGACGTGGATGTAGTCCAGACCTTCGGAGACCACCTCCCAGACCGTCTTCTTGGGGTCAATGCCCCCCCGGTTCTGGTCGACGTAGGACAGCTTGACCGTCTCGCCGATCTTGACGTTGCCCTCGTCCGGCTGCTCAAGGCCGACGATCGTCTTGAACAGCGTCGTCTTGCCGACACCGTTCGGGCCGATCACACCGACGATGCCGTTGCGCGGAAGGTCGAATGACAGGCCATTGATGAGGACCCGCTCACCGAACCCCTTGCGCAGGCGGTCGACCTCGACCACCACGTTGCCCAGACGCGGGCCCGGCGGGATCTGGATCTCCTCGAAGTCGAGCTTGCGAGTCTTCTCCGCCTCGATCGCCATCTCCTCGTAGCGCTGCAGACGGGCCTTGGACTTGGCCTGGCGGGCCTTGGCGCCGGAGCGGACCCAATCGAGTTCGTCCTTGAGGCGCTTCTGCAGCTTGGCGTCCTTCTTGCCCTGGACTGCGAGCCGCTCGGCCTTCTTCTCGAGGTAAGTGGAGTAGTTCCCCTCGTACCCGATCACCCTGCCGCGATCGACCTCCATGATCCACTGAGCGACGTTGTCGAGGAAGTAGCGATCGTGTGTGACGGCGAGCACGGCGCCGGCGTACTGCGCGAGGTGCTGCTCCAGCCACAGGACGCTCTCGGCATCAAGGTGGTTGGTGGGCTCGTCCAGCAGCAAGAGGTCAGGCTTGCTCAACAGCAGCTTGCACAGTGCGACACGTCGACGCTCTCCACCGGAGAGTTTGGTGACATCAGCATCGGGGGGCGGGCAGCGCAGGGCATCCATCGCCTGCTCCAGTTGCGAATCCAGGTCCCACGCGTCCGCGTGATCGAGCTCCTCCTGGAGCTTGCCCATCTCCTCCATGAGCTCGTCGGAGTAGTCGGTGGCGAGCTTCTCCGCGATCTCGTTGAACCGGTGGAGCTTGACCATGACCTCGCCAACACCCTCCTCGACGTTGCCGAGGACGGTCTTCTCCTCGTTGAGGGGGGGCTCCTGCTGCAGGATGCCGACCGAGTAGCCCGGGCTGAGGAACGCCTCGCCGTTGCTCGGCTGGTCAAGGCCAGCCATGATCTTGAGCACAGTGGACTTGCCAGCGCCGTTGGGGCCGACAACACCGATCTTGGCGCCGGGGAGGAACGCGGTCGTGACGTCGTCGAGGATGACCTTGTCCCCGTGCGTCTTGCGCGCCTTTTTCATGGTGTAGATGAACTCGGCCATGGCCGCGATCGTAGAGCCGCACGAGTCGGACGAGTACCTCGGTAGCCATGAACGAGGTTCTTGACGCTCCGTAGTTGACTCGAACGAGGATGCCCCCTCGGCTTGTGTACCGCCGTTCGGACGCACCCGACCAGCGGTTACCTACCTCTGGCCACCTACGCGGACCCTACCGGCGAGCACAGCCACCGCTGGCGCCAACTCCCCAAGCGACCCTTGACCGTCGCCATCAGAACCAGCAGGCACCTCGAGGCGGCGGGGCGGTGCGCTCCGCCCAACGCACCGCACCGCCACTCGTCAACCGGCAACCGCAGACAGCACGTCTTCGGTCTGAGCCGCCCGCTCGCCCTCAACGAGTTCGAATCGCACCGGCTTGGCCTCCTCGCCCGATTCAGAGGTGGGCCTTCGGTTCACCCGAGCTGTGCACTTCGCGAGATTCGGCCCCACGGCCGATGCATCCAGCCGGAGCTGCGTGCGTTCCTCGCCGTTGACCTGGTAGCGCTCCTGGTAGACCCGTCCGGTCACGACAACCGGGTCCCCCTTCTTCAATGACTCGAGAACTCCGACTGCGAGCTTCCTCCAGCACGTCACCTGGAAGTAGATCCGCTCCCCATCCACCCACTGGGCCGTGTCCTTGACATACCTCCTCTCAGTGGAGATCACACCGAAGTTCACTACTTTCACACCCTCCATCGTCGTGCGCTCGACCAGATCCCGAGTGACGTTACCGACAACTGTAATCACAGTTTCAAACATTTCAGCGCCCTTCACGAGGCAAAGCCAATGGAACGTCTTTCACCACAAACTGCTACCAACAAGTACAGCCTGACACCACCAGCACCTGCCCGGAAGCACCTAGACGCAGCCTGTGGACAACCGGACCACCTGTGGACAGGCACCCAGATAACGATCTTGCGACACGCGAACTGTCAGGGGTGTGTGGTAATGCAAAAAATCAACGGCAACCCGATTGGGTGATAACAGGCCCTTGTCGAAGCAACCCCTTGCCAGAACAACCGACCGAACCTAGCGTCAGTGTCAAACCGACAACCGGGGGAGAAATGAAGGACGAAGAAGTTACTCGCACGGCGAGAGAAATCCTTGAGCACGTCGTGCGCGCCACGGAGACCCTGGAGGCCACGGAGAAGGCCGCAGTACTGACCGTGCTGAGCAACAGTCTGAAAGCCGAACTGTGCGATGCTGTTGGCGCCGTCGAGGAGAAACGTCAGTACCTACATGTCGGCTGCACAAGCACCGCAGAGTTCCTCAAAGCCGCATGTCACTACTCAGGCCGCGAAGCATCAGCGTTGGTCTCATGCGCGACCCTGTTCAGGGAGCACCTGCCCCGGACCCGAGTGGCGCTCCGCGAAGGGCGCATCGGCTGGTCCCACGCGACCACCATGGTCAGAACAGTCAAACGGCTCGGCATCGGCCCAGTCGCCGAGGCGGAGCCCATCTGGATCGACTCGATCGCAACCGATCAGCGCCCAGAGGCACTTCAACGCGTCGCCCGGGCCCGTGTGGTCGAGGCCGAAGCGAGCTCGCAGGGAAGTATCAGCACAGCCATAGAAAGATCGTCCAGGAAACAGGCCGCACTGACTCCGCTCACGCGCCCAACGGCGCCGACGTCACCGCGACCGCAGATCGACACGCCCTCTTCGACGCAGATTTTCCTCTGCACCACCCGTCACTGCATTCGATCGGGATGCACAAGCGCACCGAGCATGTGGAAGTTCGAGGTCGGAGTTCGTTGGCGAGACGGACAGGTTGAGCAGTTGAGCTGTCACGTGCTGGCGTGTGACCACCACGGCGAGAACGTCGTCGCACTCACGAGCGCGATCAAGGGGCACAGCGGCAGAGTTAGGCTCACCAGGTTGGCTGGGATGGATGAGGCAGCCTGACGGCACTGTGAGGTTGCTGGGAGAAGCCGGAGTCGAGGTTCGTGATCAGCGAGGATGGGGCGATGCGTGTCCTGGTCGTAGATGACGAACCAGCTGTCCGCGAGTCGATCAGCCGTAGCCTCCGCTTTGAGGGCTACCGCGTCGAACTGGCCGCCGACGGGGTGGCGGCGCTGCGATCACTGGCAGCCGAGCCTGCGGACGCCGTTGTGCTGGACGTGATGATGCCAAGCATGGATGGTTTGGAGACCTGCCGTCGACTGAGGGCATCGGGCGACCGCGTCCCGGTGCTGATGCTCACAGCAAGACGGGCGGTCGGCGACCGGGTCGCGGGGCTTGACGCTGGTGCCGATGACTACCTGGCAAAGCCGTTCGCCCTCGAAGAGCTACTAGCGCGTCTCCGGGCACTGCTGCGGCGCTCTGACAACAACATCAACGAAAAGCTCAGGTTTGGCGACCTCGAGTTGGACATGTCGACCCGGTCGGTCTCTCGATCCGGTCGCCTGATCGAACTCACTCGCACTGAGTTCGACCTTCTGGAGCTTCTACTCAGACATCCGCGACGCGTCTTGTCCAGGTCGGTGCTGTTCACCGAGGTCTGGGGCTACGACTTCGGCACCGGATCGAACAGCTTGGACGTGTACATCGGCTACCTGCGCCGCAAGTTGGAGACGAACGGGGAGGCCAGACTCGTGCACACAGTGCGCGGCGTCGGGTACGTCCTGAAGGAATCGGAGAGCACTTGAAGCTAAGACGCCCGTCACTACGCCGCAGACTGGGAATTGTCTCTGCAGCAGCGGTTGCAGTTGCGGTGGTGGGCGTGTCGCTGGCCGCCTGGCTGCTGCTTCGCGACCAGTTGAGTGACGTCGTCAACGAGCGCCTCAACCGGCAGGTCGGATTCGCCATCAAGATCGACTCAGCGGGCATGCAGGTACCCGCTCCAGATGGCGGACCCGACACCCCGCTGTACCAAACCGTCTTCGCCGACGGCTCGTGGTTGGCGCCCACAGGTCAGGCCGCGATCCCTGTGTCGGCCACTGACCGCGAGGTGGCACGTCGCGAAAGGTACGAGTCCACCGAGGACGTCAAGATCAATTCAACTTCGTACAGAGTCCTGACACGCTGGATCCACACGAAGCAGACCGGCCCCAACGGGCGCGCCGTCCAGATTGCAATAGACCTGAGCGAAATGAACAACACTCTCGGCCGCTTCGGACTGATCCTGGCGTTGACCGGCTCAGTCGGCATCATCGCCGCGGGTGTTCTTGGCTACCTGCTTACACGCGCAGGATTGCGACCAGTGGACCGCGTGATTGCAGCAGCTGAGCACGTCGCCAGCACTCAAGACCTACGTGCCGCAGTTCCCGTGGAGTCGAACGACCCCGACGAAGTGACACGGGTGGCTGACAGCATGAACTCGATGCTGTCAGCCTTGGATGCGTCACGCGAGGCCCAGCGACGGTTGGTCGAGGACGCTAGCCACGAGTTGGCAACCCCCCTGACAAGTCTCCGCACAAATGTCGACTTGATGCTGCGAGCGGAAAACCACCCAAGCCGCAGATTGGCCCCAGAGGATCGGCAGCGACTGCTAATAGATGTGCAGGCCCAGATGCGCGAACTGGACCATCTGATCGACGAAGTGGTCGAACTGGCGAGAGACCCACGCAGCGATGAGGAGACAACCCCACTGGACCTCGCTGCGGTGGTACGGTCGGCGGTGGCCAGAGCGCGAACACGAACGCCACAGGTTGAGTTCCAGATCGACGCAGAATCGGTCGAGATCAGTGGTCGCACTGGAGCACTTGAGCGCGCCGTGCTGAACCTGCTGGACAACGCGGCAAAGTGGGGACCGGCGGACGCACCCGTGGATGTGAGCGTGCGGCGGCAGGCAAGTGGCGCGGTGGTCTGCGTGGCTGACCGCGGACCTGGTGTACCCACCGCGGATCTACAGCGGGTCTTCGAGAGGTTTCACAGAGCCCCCGAGGCGCGGTCGATGCCAGGTTCAGGACTAGGACTGGCGATCGTGAGACAGGTGGTGCTGGCGCACGGTGGCCGGGCGTGGTTGACACCTCGTGACGGCGGCGGGACACAGGCTTGGATCGAGTTGCCCAGCCCGGGCAGGGGCACAGCTAGACTGAGTGAGTGTGGACTCACTCATTGACATGAGTGAGCGCTCACTCATAAACTCTCCGGCATGCCAGCGGACTCAAGCACGCGACGGCGCCGAGCCCCGGCGATGAGCACGGAAGAGCGTCGCGAGACGATAGCGGTGGCCGCTCTGCCGTTGCTCGCAGAGCACGGCACTGACGTCACCACGAGCCAGATCGCCAAGGCCGCAGGCATAGCGGAAGGCACGGTGTTCCGGGTCTTCAAGGACAAGCAAGAACTGTTGGACTTCTGCGTGCTCCGCGCATTCCAGACGCACGAGACGCTGGAGTTGATCGACAGCCTGCCGGATTCGACACCGCTGGTGGAGCGACTGGTGCAAGCAGTCGGCGCACTGGCGGAGGCAGCGGGGCGTGCGGGGGCACTGATGCACGCGTTGGGTGCGACGGGGTATCGGCCGGACGAGTCCCGGTTGAGGAAGTCGGCGAGCAAGGAACACGAACACCCGATCAACGAGGAGTTCAAGAAAGCGACCACAGCCTTGGCGAAGCTCCTTGGTTCGGGGTCCGAGGTACTGCGAGTGCCGGCCGAGCAGGCGGCAGGTTACCTGCTGGGACTGACGTTCGTCGGTCAGATGCAGGCCAAGAGGTCGGGCGGCCCAGCTCCAGAAGTAGCAGAACTCGTCGACCTGTTCCTTCACGGCGCGGTCGGCGCAACGACGAATCAGGGGGGAAAGGACAGGTAATGACCGATCTGATGATCGAAGCGACCGAGGTGACCAAGTCCTTCGGCACCGTGAAGGCACTGGACGGCGTGAGCATCCAGGTGCCGAAGGGAACGGTGCTGGGCCTGTTGGGGCACAACGGAGCAGGCAAGACGACGTTGGTGAACATCCTCACCACGCTGATGTCCCCGACGAGCGGTCACGCGACAGTGGCTGGCCTGGACGTGATGCGGCACGGGGACCAGGTCCGCAGCAGGATCGGACTGACCGGCCAGTTCGCCGCGGTCGACGAGAACCTGAGCGGCGTGGACAACCTGGTGCTGATCGCCCGCCTGCTGGGGGCGAGCAGGAAGCAGGCAAAGGACCGGGCGGGCGAGCTGCTGGCGACGTTCGACCTGAGCGAGGCGGCGACCCGGCTGGCCAAGACCTACTCCGGCGGCATGCGGCGCAGGCTGGACCTGGCGGCAAGCCTGGTGGGCAGGCCAGACGTGATCTTCCTGGACGAGCCGACCACTGGGCTCGACCCGCTCAGCAGGATTGGCCTGTGGGAGATCGTCGAGGGGCTGGTCGGCGACGGCACGACCGTGCTGCTGACGACGCAGTACCTGGAGGAGGCCGATCGCCTCGCCGACTCGATCACCGTTCTGTCCAAGGGCAGGGTGGTGGCCGCGGGGACGGCGGCACAGCTCAAGGCGGAGGTCGGGCAGCGCACCGTGAGCGTGGTGCTGGCGAATCCGGACGACGCGGTGACGGCACTCGACGCGCTGTCCAGGGCGGGGCTGCACCCGATGCACGACAGGTCGCGCAACTCGATCGCCTCACCGGTGGCCAAGTCGACCGACCTGGCCACTGTGGTCCGAGCACTGGACGAGGCAGGGGTGGAGGTCGGCGAACTGGCGCTGTCCGAGCCGACCCTGGACGACGTCTACCTGGCAGTCAACAGCGAAGCGCCCGCCGCCTGACCTTGAGGAAGCAACGATGACAACGACCATCTCGACCGCACCCGCGGTCGACCAGGACAAACCGGGGCGTCCGAGCGGCTGGCACGGCAGCAGCTTCGTGACCCAGGTGTGGGTGTTGACGGCGCGTTCGATGAACGCGTTCTGGCGAGACCCGAGAATGCTGTTCTTCAGCCTGTTGCAGCCGCTGGTGATGCTGCTGCTGTTCAGCCAGGTCTTCGGCGGGCTCAGCAAGCTGGGCGGCCTGGACCAGTACGGCGACTACATCAACTACCTGTTGCCGTCCACATTGGTCACCACCACCATGACGGCGGCGATGAGTTCGGGTGTCGGTCTGCTCACCGAGATGTCCAACGGCGTGATCGCCAGGTTCCGCTCGATGCCGATCAGCCTCTTCTCGGTGCTGCTGGCGCGCAGCCTCTCCGACATCGTGCGGATGGGCATCCAGCTGCTGGTGATGCTGGTGGCGGCCGCTCTCCTGTTCGGGTTCCGGCCCGCCGGTGGAGTGATGGGGGTCGTCGGAGCGCTGGCGGTGTCGCTGGTGGTGGGCTGGGGCCTGAGCTGGCTGTTCCTGGCGATCGCCACCTGGGTGAAGAAGCCGGAGACCATGCAGGCGGTGGCGTTCCTGACGATGTTCCCGCTGATGTTCGCGTCGAGCGCCTACATGCCGCCGTCCACCATGCCGAGCTGGGTCCAGGCCGTGGCCACCGTGAACCCGCTCAGCTACGCGGTCTACGCCTCGCGTGGGCTGGCGACGACGATCTGGGAGTCGCCGGCGGTGCAGACGCTGACCGCCTCGCTGGCGATCTCGCTGGTGATCGCGGCGGTCGGTGGCTGGATCGCGACGAGGAACTTCCGCCGCACCACCTGATCAGTACGGGGCACGACAAGGGGCCTGCCGCGATCTGCGGCAGGCCCCTTGTCGGCTACTTGGGGGAACGGCGCTCGCTGAGTTTGTCGAGCATCGCGTTGTAGGCGGCGAGCTCGGCGTCACCGTCAGCGTCGGCCCTGCGGTCGGAGCGGCGGGCGGCGCGCTCGTCGGTGCGGGCCCACTGGGTCAGCAGCGCGAGCATGACCACGAGCAGCGGGATCTCGCCGGAGGCCCAGGCGATGCCGCCGCCGAGTCGCTGGTCGGCGAGTTCGTTGGTGACCCAGGGCAGCGCGAGCGACCGGTAGAAGTTCTGGCCGATCACGGTCTGCATGCTCATCAGGATGACGCCGAAGAACGCGTGGAACGGCATGGAGGCGAAGACCATGCCGAGCCGACCGAGCGGTGGCAGCTTGCGCGGCGCCTGGTCCACGCCGATGACCGGCCAGTAGAACAGGTAGCCGACCAGGATGAAGTGGGCGTTCATGGCGAGGTGCGCCCAGTGATAGGCCAGCGCGGAGTCGAACAGCCCGGAGAAGTACAGGACGTAGAACGAACCGACGAACAGCACGAGCGCGATCACGGGGTGGGTCAGCGCGCGCGCGATCGGCGAGTGCACGGCGGTGAGCAGCCACTCCCGCGGACCGCTCGGCGCGTCCCTGCCTGCGACGGGCAGCGCGCGCAGGGCCAGCGTGACGGGACCGCCGAGCGCGAGCAGTGGCGGCGCGAGCATGTTGAGCATCATGTGCCCGCCCATGTGCACGCTGAACATGGATGGCGAGTAGCGGCCGATCCCGGACGAGGTGGCGAGCAGCACGGTGAGGCAGCCGCCGAGCCAGGCGACGGTCCGGCCGACGGGCCACTTGTCCCCGCGCTGGCGCAGGCGCCGAACTCCGAGCAGGTAGGTCAGGGCGCCGAGTATCGAGGCGGTGCCGAACACGAGGTCGAACCGCCAGTCGAACAGCAGTTTGAGCACGGTGGGTGCGCCGTCAAGCGGATAGCCGATGAGCAGCTCGATCGTGCTGACCTGGCCGTAGACGTCCTGCGGCGGCGGGGTCCTGGCCAGCGCGGCGGCGACACCGATCGTCACGAACATGATCAGGATCTCGACCGCGGCGAGCTTGACCAGTGCCCGGCCGGAGCCACCGGCGGCGATCGCCCGCACCCCGCGTTGGCGCTGGAGGTAGCCGAAGACGCCGAGCACCACCAGCAGCGCGATCTTCGCGAGCACGAGCAGGCCGTACGAGGTGGTGAACAGGTCCTCGACCGGCAGGCGGACCAGCGCGTTGATGACCCCGGACAGGGCCATCACGAGCCAGCACACCAGCGCCACCTTGGAGAACCGGCTGGCGGCGAGCCCGAGGTGGTCGCCGCGCCTGCGGGCGTGCGCGAGCAGGGCGACCAGGCCGCCGACCCACAGCGCGGCGGCGATCAGGTGATAGAGCAGGCTGTTGGTGGCCAGGTCGTGCGAGCCGCCGCTGGAGGAGTGCCCGCTGGCGGCGACCGGCACGAGCGCGACCAGCGAGCCGAAGAACAGGGTGGCGGTCCAGCCCCAGGACACGGCCAGGAAGCAGCCGACGGCCAGCACGAACACGATCGCGGCGGTGATCACCCAGGCCTCGGCCTGCTCCACGTCGCCGATGCTCTTGAACAGCACGGCGGGGGCGAGCATGGAGCCGACCGGCTTGCCCACGGCGTCGGCCAGGGTGAACGGCACTTCGAGCAGGGCGCCGACGCACCAGGCCACGGCGGACCAAGCGGCGGCGCGCAGCGCGGCGTAGCCGTCCACGGTCAGCACGCCGTTCTGCCTGGCGGGCACCAAGAACGCGGCGAGCAGCAGCGCACCGACGCAGAGCGTGGAAGCGGCCTCAGTGAGCACGCGCACGGCAGTGATGCCGTACCGGGTGAGCGCGCCGGGGTCGGGCAGGCCGAGGTTGGTGTAGAGCTGCTCGCTGCCGGAGAACATGGTCAGCACCGCGGCCACAGCGGCCGCGATGACCGTGCTGACCAGGAGCAGGGGCAGTAGCGCCGCGCGCCGTCTTGCCGGTGCGCTGGGTGCGGGAGCGGCGATCACGACGTCTTCAGGCACATGACGAGCCTAAGCCGCGACACAGGTCACACCGTCGGCGCTCCGGCCATCACGGGATCGGCCTCCCTGCGCCGGGCCCTGACCACGAGCAACACCGTGGGCGGGATCAGCGCGACGATCACAGCGGCCATGCCCAGCGCGAAGGCCAGGGTGGTGGCCTGGGCCACCTGACCGATCAGCGGCGGCCCGGCGAGGAAACCGGTGTAGGCGACGGTGGTGACGAAGGCGATCTCACGCTCTCCCCCGGTGCCGTCAGCGCGGCGGCCGACCGCACCGGCCAGCCCCATGGTGACGGGGAAGGAGAACGCGAGGCCGATCCCGGCGAGCATGAAGCCCAGGTAGCCGGCGGGCGCGGCGGGTACCAGCACGGCGGTGAGCAGGCCGACCGCGGCCAGGGTGGCTCCGCCGGCCAGCAGCCGGTACGGCCCCCACTTGCGTTCGGCTCGCTCACCGGAGAGCCGAGTCGCCGCCATGGCCACGGAGAACACGGCGTAACCAGCGGCGGCCAACGCGTCGGCGACTCCGCGTTCGCGCACGAGGAACAGCGCGGTCCAGTCGGCGGAGGCGCCCTCGGCGATGGCCGAGCACAGTGCGATGGCGGCCAGCAGCCAGAGCACTGGCATGCGGACCGGCGAGGGTCCGCTGACCACTTCATCCCCGGCACGGGCACGGGAGCGTTCGCCCTCGGCAGCGGGCAGCGAGGAGGTGATCAGCGCGATGAACAGCAGCCCGGCGGCCCCCGCGATGCTGAACTGGCTCAGCGGGGACCAGCCTCCCGCGGCGGCCAGCGCGGCACCGAGCGAGCCGAGCAGGCCGCCGATGCTGAACCCGGCGTGGAACACCGGCATCAGCGGGCGGTCCACCTCGCGGATCACGGCGACGGCGGCGATGTTCATCGACACGTCCAGCGAGCCGACGGTCAGTCCAAGCAGGAACAGCACGAGCCCGAGTTGCAGTGGGTCGGCGACCAGGCCGAGCACCGGCAGCACCAGGCAGCCACTGGCCGCACCGAGCACGACGAGCAGGCGCGCGCCGAACGCGGCGCACAGCCTGCCCGCGATCGGCGCGGAGCAGACCAGGCCGACGCTGACCCCGAACAGGGACAGCCCGAGACCGCCGGGTTCGGCACCGACCTGCGCGGCGAGTGCGGGCACGCGAGCCGCCCAGGTGCCGAACACGGACCCGTTGAGCACGAAGACGCCGAACACCGCGGCTCGCCTGGACAGCACGGCTCCCCCTAGTTCCCGGTACTGAAGCGCTTCAGTGAGTCTAACCGGCCAACTGGCGATTCCGCGCCAACTATTCTTTGTCACGTGGACACCGAGCAGACCCGACGGCCGACCCTGGACACGGTCGCCCGTGCCGTCGGCGTCTCCAGGGCGACGGTGTCCAACGCCTACAACCGCCCCACCCAGCTGTCAGCGGACCTGCGCGCCAGGATCCTGGAGACGGCGATCAAACTCGGGTACACCGGGCCGGACCCCGTGGCGAGGAGCCTGGCCACGCGCAAGTCGGCCGCGGTGGCGTTCATGCTGCAGTCCGGCCTGTCCAGCGCCTTCTCCGACCCTGCGCTGTCGATCACCCTGGACGCGCTGGCGGCCACGGTGGACGGCCGCGACCACGCACTGGTGCTGCTGCCCGGCAACGAGGCGATGGGCCCCCGCCCGGAAAGCGTGACCCGCGCGCAGGCCGACGTGGCGATCGGTTACTCGCTGCCCGACGACGCGCCCGCGCTGGAGGCCGTGCGCAGGCGCGGGCTGCCGCTCGTAGTGGTGGACCAACCCGCGGTCAGCGGGGCGGCCCGGGTGGAGCTGGACGACTTCGGCGGCACGACGGCCGCGGCGAAGCACCTGCTCGAACTCGGACACCGCCGCTTCGGGGTGATATCGCTCACGCTGCACCCCGACGGCAGGACGGGACTCGCCGACGAGCAGCGCAGGCAGGGGTCACCTTTCCGTGTGACCCGCGAACGGCTCGGCGGTTACCTGGACGCGCTGTCGGCAGCCGGGGTCGACCTGGACGAGGTCGCGGTCTGGGAGACCACCTGCAGTGATCGCGAGACCGGACGCACCGCGGCGCGTGCGCTGTTGAGCGCGGCCCCACGTCCGACAGCGCTGCTGTGCATGTCGGACGAGCTCGCCCTCGGTGCCCTACAGGGCGTGCGCGACCTCGGTCTGTCGGTGCCCGCGGACATCTCGGTGGTCGGGTTCGACGACACGCCCGCGGCGGGGCAGGCCGATCCCCCGCTGACCACGGTGCGCCAGCCGCTGGCCGAGAAGGGGCGGCTGGCCGGGGAGCTGGCGCTGATGTTGCTGGACGGTGGCAGACCCGGCAGACCGGTCAGACTCGATGTCGAACTGGTGGTGAGAGCGTCCAGCTCTCTCCCGGTCGGGTGAGTCCCTCCACCGACGGACAACACCGGGTACCTCCAGTGACACGGTGAGTGGTTGTCCATATTGTGATCATCCGAACGGGGGTCAACCGGAAACGGATTGGCCGCCAGGAGCGATGAACCCCACGGAGCGACAGGATCGCTCCTCAAGCCTCCGTAGCTCAGCGGACAGAGCGAGTGACTTCTAATCACTTGGTCGCAGGTTCGAGTCCTGCCGGGGGCGCCGCAGTTGACCAGCACGAATGACGGACGGTACGTGAACGAATACAGTTCCGTTGTGCATTGTGCAGACACGGAGAGTAATCAGTCGGCGATCGAGCGTCATGCCGGGTGACCACCGAAGACGGACACCGCACCCGGCATGACGAACGCCCTGAGCATCGGCACTACTACCCTGCGTGAGTTCGCGCGGACCACTCCTCGACGCCGAATCATTACCCGATGTCGACGTGGAGTTGGTGGACTCCACTGTGACGCAGGTCGCGTACCCGCAAAGCACGCCCGCCCGCCTTTCCGCTTCGCCTATTCGGCAGATCAACCCGTTTCTCAGTGGAGCATTCCCGCGCGCCATTCGGTCCAAGTGAAGTCCGTGTGAGCTCGATTCACACGGCGGCCTTCTCGTCCTGGCCGCGGTCGGCCTCGACCCTGCGCAGCAGCACGGTGGCCGCCACGGCGAGCACCGCCAGCACGGCGGCCGCGACCAAGGCGGACCACTGCATGCCGGACACGAAGGCCGCGCGGGCGACCTCCAGCAGCCGGGTGGCGGCCTCACCGCCGAGCCGGGCGGCGACGGCGACCGCACCGCCGAGCGTCTCGCGGGCCTCTCCGGTGACGTCGGCGGGCAACTGCGCCAGGTAGACGGCGCTGCCGATGCTGCCGAGCACCGCGATGCCCAGCGCTCCGCCGAACTCCTGACCGGTCTGCGCGAGCCCGGCGGCGGCTCCGGCGCGCTCCGGGGGCGCGGTGGAGATGATCATGTCGGAGGCCAGGGTGAGCACCACACCCAGCCCCAGCTGCATCACGGCGGCACCCAGTACGACCACCACCAGCCCGTGGCTGGGCTCGGCCCCGGTCCCGGTCATCAGGGCTAGGCCGACCGCGCCCAGCCCGACGCCCGCGCCGAGCACGTAACCGGGTCTGGTCCAGCGCACGAACAGCGCGGTCATCGAGGCGCTGGCGATCATCGCCCCGATCGCGGGCAGCGCCCAGAGACCGGCCTGCAACGGGCTGAGCCCGACCACGAGTTGCAGGTACTGCGCGGTGTAGAGGCCGAACCCGGTCATGGTGAACAGCGCGAACAGGTTGACCAGTACGGAGACGCTGAACGCCGGGGCGCGGAACAGCCGCAGGTCGATCATCGGGTGCTCGATGCGCCGCTGCCGGTGCATGAACACCGCGCCGAAGCCGAGCCCGACCACGATGCCCGCGATGGCGGCAGGCCCGA
Organism: Kutzneria viridogrisea DSM 43870; assembly: GCF_000525635.1. Lineage (NCBI taxonomy): Bacteria > Bacillati > Actinomycetota > Actinomycetes > Pseudonocardiales > Pseudonocardiaceae > Kutzneria > Kutzneria viridogrisea. The sequence continues at coordinate 1,633,625 of NZ_CP007155.1, read as the reverse complement.
GCCCGCCCTCGGCGACCTGCTTGATACCGAAGATCACCGGTAGCACGGCGAGCAGGGACAGAGCGGCACTGGGCAGGTCGAACCGGCCGGGGTTGGCGGCCTTGTACTCGGGCACCAGCAGCGGAGCGATGACCAGCAGCAACAGCATGAACGGCACGTTGATCAGGAACACCGATCCCCAGGGCAGGTGCTCCAGCAGCACCCCGCCCAGCAGCGGCCCGAGCAACGCGCCCGCGCTCAGCCCTGCGGTCCACACCGAGATGGCCACGGTGCGCTGGCGCGGGTCGTGGAACATCGCGCGGATCAGCGACAGGGTGGAGGGCTCGAGCACGGCGCCCGCCAGCCCGAGCACGGCCCGACTGATGATCAACATGGTGGGGCTGGTGGAGAACGCGCCCAGAACCGAGGCCGCGGCGAAGGTGGCCGCGCCGATCAGCATCAGCCGCCTGCGGCCCACTCGGTCGCCGAGCGTGCCCATGGCCACGAGCAGCCCGGCCAGTACGAACGAGTAGATGTCCATGATCCACAGCTGTTGCGCGGCGGTGGGCGCCAGGTCGGCGCTGATGAACGGCAGTGCGTACACCAGCACGGTCATGTTCATGGCGATCAGCAGACACGGCAGCAGCAGGACAGTGAGCCCGATCCACTGTCTGCGGCCGCTCGTGGGCGGGTTCTGCGACACGGTTTCTCCCTGTCCTACTGCGCGGGCACGACGTCGGTCGTGGCGTGCGCGGCCTGTTCCAGCGCGCGCACGTCGGCCTTGCCGTTGGGCGTCACCGGCATCCGGTCGACGATCGCCCACAGCGTGGGCACGGCGTAGGCGGGCACGGTCTCGGCGACGAACCCGGCCAGTTCCTCGCGGGTGCACGGCGCGTCCTCGGCGAGCACGACTCCGGCGAGCACGCGGCGTGAGTCGGAGTCGGCGCCGACCGCGATCACCAACGCGTCACGGACCGAGGGGTGCTCCAGCAGCCTGCTGCGCACCTCGCCCAGCTCCACCCGGAAGCCCATGATCTTGACCTGGTTGTCCCTGCGGCCGAAGAACCGCACGCGGCCCAGCCGGTCCCAGCGGGCCACGTCCCCGGTGCGGTAGATCCGCAGCCCGTCCTCGGTGATGCCGAACGCCTTGGCGTTCTGCTCCGGGGAGTTGTAGTAGTCCACGGCGAGCCCGTCGCCGAGGCAGCACAGCTCGCCGACACCGCCGGGCGGCACGAGGCGGCCTGCCTCGTCCAGCACCAGCACGCCGTTGCCCGCCATCGGGCGGCCGATGGGCAGCGGATCGCTGACCTCGCTGGCGTCGGACATCAGGTGCAGGGTGGTCCACACCCCGTTCTCGGTGGGGCCGTACAAGTTGCCCACGCGCAGGCCGGGATAGCTCTGCAACAGGGAACGGACCTGTTCGGCGGGCACCACGTCGCCACCGGCCAGCACGCAGCGCACCCCGGCGAAGGCGTCCGGCCTGCTGTCGGCGAGCACGCGGAACAGGCCTGAGGTCAGGTACACCACGCTGATGTGCTGCTGGGCGAAGAACTGGGCAAGTTCGGAGGGGGTCAGCGAGGTCTCCGGGCAGACCACGAGCGCGCCCCCGGAGATCAGCGGGGTGAAGACCTCCAGCACCGAGACGTCGAAGGACAACGTGGCGAACCGCATGTAGCGGTCCTCGGGGCGCAGGTCGATGTAGTCCGGATCGGCCACGAGACGCACGATCGCGCGGTCCGGGACGCGCACGGGCTTGGGATCGCCGGTCGAGCCGGAGGTGAACAGGATGTACGCGACCCGCTCGGGATCGGCCGGAGCCGCGGGCGGGATCGGCAGCTCGGTGCCCGCGGCCGACAGGTCGGCAGGTGCGACGACCGCACACCGCCCGGACATCAGCGGCAACAGCGGGGCGACCCCCGACTCGGTGCCGATGATCGCCTTGGGGTGCACCTTGGCGAGCATCTTGGTGAGCTTGTCGGGCGGGCTCGCCGGGTGCAGGGACACGTAGGCCACGCCCAGGCGCAGGATCGCCAGCACGGCGACCACCTCAGCCGCCGAGCGCGGCACGGCCACCACGACGTGGTCGTTCTCGCGGACCTCCGCAGCGGCCAGCATCGCCGACTGGATCTCGACCGCGGTGTGCAGTTGCCGGTAGGTCAGCGTGATGTCCGACTGCGGGTCCTGCACGGCCACGGCGTCAGGTGTGGCCAGGGCCTGCCGCTCGACGAGCTGCCACGCGGTCCGGCTCACGTCCGCGGGCCGACCGTCACGCAGGTCGAGCAGCACCTGACGTTGCCGGTCGGACATGCCGCGCACGGTGCCGAGCGGGTCGGCGTAGTGCCGTTCGAGCTCCAGCAGCGTGCCCTCGACCGCCTCGGCCAGGTCGTTGGCGTCCGAGGCGGAGTAGGCGGAGGTGGCGTACTCCAGGGAGAGCAGCGGGGAGTCGCCCCAGCGCTGCACGTAGAGCAGCAGGTCGTTGGGGGCGCCGCCGCAGTGCCCCTCGTGCAGGCGTACCTCCAGTTCACCCGCGTGCAGCGACTCGGGCGCGAACTGGTCGTTGGCGGAGAACACGATCTGCGTCATCGGGATGCGGCGGCCGTCGGCCACGGCGAACGCACCGGTGCCCATCATCAGCTCGGCCAGGCGCACGTCCCCATAGGACAGGCTGTCCGCCATGGCGGCGGCCGTGCCGTGCAGGAACTGCTCCACGGTCTGGTCCTCGGGCAGGCGGCAGACCATCGGGGCCGGTGCGGCGCAGGGCCCGAACACACCGAGGATCTCCTCAGTCGGCCGCATGCCCACGCTGTTGGCGATGAGGAACTCCGCCATGCCGGTGCGGCGGCCGATCACCAGCGCCCACGCACCGAGCAGCACGGCGGTCCTGGTGACCTTCGCGCGGGCGGCGAGTTGTTCGCAGGCCTCGCGCGCCTGCCGGCTCAACCCGAAGTCGAGCATCGCTCCCTTGTAGTCGAAGGCCTGCGGGCGCGGCGTGTCGGAGGGCACCTCCACCACCGTGGGCAGCCCGGAGAGCTGGGCGATGCGGTCCTGGGTGATCGACACCAGGCTGCCGCTGGCGTCCAGGGCCTGCCTGCGCCGCACCACGACGTCGGGCACCGGCGCGGGCGTGGGGTCGAGCTCCTGCCCGGCGCGCAGCCTGCCGTACGCCTGGGCGAACTCCTGCCACATCAGCCCGACCGACCAGCCGTCGGAGATCACGTGGTGCACCAGCATCGACAGCAGGTGGTGCTGCTCGCCGAAGGTGGTGAGCACGAAGGCGTAGCTCGGCTTGGTCCACGGCGACAGGTAGTGGTTGCTGGTGCTGCCGAGCTGTTCGTGCACGGCGCGGACCGGGCTGTCGCCCTCGGGCACACGCAGTGACTGCACGAACAGCTCGGGCTCCCACTCGGGCACCACCCGACGCCAGACCTGCCCGTCCTCGCGGACGAGCACGGTGCGCAGCGACTCGTGCCGGGCGGCCAGCCAGCGCAGGGTCTCCCGCAGGGCGGCGAGGTCGAGCGGTCCGGTCAGCTCGGCGCTGGAGAGCATGTGCCACTCGGTGCCGGTGCTGAAGTTCTCCGACAACAGCAGGCCGCGCTGGGTCTCCATCAGCTCCAGCAGTTCCGGCCCCTCCCCCGGCTCGACCTGGGCGACCGGCGGGCACTCGCTGGCCGCGGCGAGCACCGCGGCCAGCGGGGTCCGGCCGAGCAGGCCGCCCGCGTCCACCGCGAGGGCGAGCCTGCGCTCGGCGAGGCCGACGAGCTTGATCGCGTCCATCGAGGTGCCGCCGAGCGCGACGAAGGACTCCTCGGTGGCGCGGGCGAGCACGGCGTCGGCGCCACGGCCGAGGACTTCGCCGACGAGTCCGGACAGCTGCGTGAGCGGGGTGGGCGCGTCGTCGACCGACGGTGCCATGAGGTCCTCCATGCGGTGGTGGCTTGCGCGCAGGTGTGGCGGCGGTCAGGCGGATCCGGGCATCGCCGCGGCGGAGCACAGCGGCACGCTGGACACCAGAGCGGCCCGGTTGTTGACCTTGAGCTTGCGGTACACCCTGGTCAGGTGCTGTTCAACGGTGCTGACGGTGATGTGCAGCCGGTGTCCGATCTCCCGGTTGGTGTAGCCGAGCGCGGCCAGCCCCGCGACCCGGCGCTCCGCGTCGCTGAGCGATCGGGTGGCGGCCGACTCGACCTCCTGCCACAGCTCGATCTGCTTGCTGAACTCGGTGGAGCGGTGCAGCGCGACCCGTTCCTGCAACGGCACCGCCTTGCACGCCTCAGCCTCCTGCGCGGCCCGGTGCGCCATCATCTGCGCCCGGCCGAACTCACCGAGCTCCTGGTGCACCTGGCCCAGGTCGGCCAGCGTGTGCGCCAGTTCCAGCCGGTCCCCGCAGCCCTGCAACAGGTCGATCGCCTCGCGCAGCAGCGGTGGCCGCTGCTTGAGGTCGCTGCTGGCGGCCAGCACGCGCAGTGAGATGCCCCGGGTGCGCGCGTTGGGCGCACTGGTCGCCAACTGCTGCGTCACCAGCTTGCGGGCCTCCTTCGGCCGTTGCAGCAACAGGAACGCCTGCGCGAGGTCGCTGCGCCAGGGCACGGCACCGGGCAGGTCCAGGCGCGGGTTCTTGGACATGAGGTTCGCACAGTTCTGGAAGTCGCTGACCGCGGCGAAGGCCCGGTTGGTCGCCAGGTGGTAGTGACCGCGCGCGTGCAGGTACCGGTGCCCGAACACGGTGTCGAGCATGGCCTCCGGGGTGATGTGCCTGGTCAGGTCGGCGGCCAACTCGAAGCGGCCCATCGCGGTGTAGGTGAGCAGCAGGGTGGACAGCGGCAGCCCGATGAGCACGCCCCAGCTTTGCGTGTTGAGCAGGCCGAACGCCTGCTCCGCCTGGGACCGCGCGGTGGGCAGGTCACCCAGCTGGTAGGCGATGTCGGCACGGATCCCGCCCAGGACCGCCTGCCAGGTGACGGCCTTGCGCTGCACGGCCTCGTGCAGCAACGAGTCGCACCAGGCGGCGGCCTTGTCCGCGTGGTCGGCGTGCACCAGCGCGAGCAGCGCCGAGGCCACGACCTCCAACGTGGTGTCGCCGAGCCGGCAGCTCTGCAGGATGTGCTCGACCGCTGCGGTGTCCTCGGCGCCGCCGGAAAGCACGGCGGCAGCACGGGCCCACAGGTTGCCGGTGGCGTAGTCCGGCCCGTCCCCGGCTCTGGGGCGCTTGTGCTGGGGCACGAAGGAGGGTGGCGCGCCGTGCACCCACTGGTAGGCCAGCCGCAGCTCGGCGCCGACCTCGGTGTCGGCGGTGGTGGCCGCGCTGAGCGTGGCGATCGCCTGGCTGGCGCCGCGCACATCGCCCTGCCACAGCAGGTGCCGCACCGCGATCGCGGCCTCGCGGGCCGGCAGTTCGCCCTCGTGCAACGCGGTCAGCAGCGGGCTCATGTGCAGTGCCGCGCCCGAGGGGTTGACCCGCCACTGCGCCTGGACCAGTGCGGCGGCGATCGCGGTGCCACGACGCGGGTCGGTACAGCAGCGCAGCGCCAGTTCCAGCGAGCTGGTGGCCAGCTCGACCCGGTCTTCGGCCAGCCACTGCTCGGCGGCGTCGCGCAGGACCTCGATCGCCCACTCCGCGGGCGCGTCGTCGGCGGCGATCAGGTGCGTGGCCACCTCCACCGCGCTGCTGCCGTGCTGGTGCACCAGTTCGGCGGCGCGACTGTGCAGGGCGGTCCGGAGCGCGGATCCGATGCCGTCCAGCACCGCGGACCTCACCGCAGGGTGGCGGAACCCCGACTCGGTGAGCAGACCGGCACGGACCAGTGTGTCGGCGGTGTGGCTCACCACGTCGGCGGACTCGCCCACCAGGCGAGCGACCAGCGCAGGGCTGGCGTGCTCGGCCAGCACCGCCCAGCCGCTGGCCACGTCGAACAACAACGGGTCGCCGCGGTGCAGGCAGGCCAGCACGGCCTGGGCGAAGGCGTCACCGGGAGTGCACGTGAGCTGCTCGTCCGCGGCCTGGTCCGCCACCAGGGCGTGCAGGAGCAGCGGGTTGCCGCCGGTGAGCCGGTGGTACTGCGGTGCGAGATGAGTGGCCAGTTCGGCATCGAGCCGCTCGCCGATCAGTTCGGCGACCTCGCCCTGCGCCAGCGGACCGAGCGTGATCCGGTGGTGCGGCCTGCGGGTGATCTCCGCGCGGAAGTGCGCCGGAGTGAGCTGCGGGCGGTCCCACTCGGTCAGCACGACGAGCACGGCGGCGCTCTGCATGCGCCGTTGCAGGTACAGCAGCACCTGCAACGAGGCTCGGTCGGCGAACTGCATGTCGTCCACGGCCAACACGAGGGTGCGGTCGCGGCTGAGCTCCACCAGCGCGCGGCACATCTGGTGGGCCGCCTCCACCTCGGACTGCCGGACGGCCACCGGGTCGGTCCCGGTCCGCGGCGGTGGCTCGTCGAACCCGAGCAGCCCGCTGACCCTGTCATAGATCGCCTCGGGCAGCTCGGCGCTGTGGAAGAGCTGCCCCATCACACCCATCTGGAGGGTGGACTCCGCCAAGGAGCAGGTCGCACTGAGCACCAGCGCGCCGCGGTGCTCGGCGTGGTCGAGAAACTGCTGAACCAATTCGGTCTTACCGCTGGCCAGACCCCCACTGATCAGGGCAATCCGTCCCTTGCGCCTCGCGCACTCGGCGAACAGCCTCTGCAGGTCGGTCAGTTCGTTGTTTCGCGCCACCAATCTCACTAGTTTTTCCTCCCCAGTAACCCGTACCACCACCAGGCTGCGTAGGACTGGAGATACATCGCCGCTGCGCCTGATAGCGCCAGGGGCCGCCAGGTAGTGAATCGGGTTCATCGCTGACCCCCGCCAACAACACTAGCGAGATGTCGCGCTCTGTACGCGTACCGCTGAACGCGTTCTGTATTAGCCCATTCGGGATGTGACCTGGCGATAGCGGCGCGTCACTACGCTAGATTATGTTGTCACGCACAGTCAAAAATACCTCACATACAGCAGCGCGTTACGCCATCAAGGGCAGCGATCACTGGGGGGAACGGCTCAATGGACCGGAGTGATGTGGGAACGGACTTCCGCACTTCGTTATCCGAGACCGGGCAGTTGTGCCGCGATTCGGCGTCCAGGGAGCTGTTCGCGCGGGTCACCGGCCGGTTCTTCCGGGCGGAGACCCGGCGGAGGGCGCGGACCTACGTGCAGGGTCTGCTCACCCCGCTCGAGACGAAGAACGGCCGAACGCTGGCGATGGCCTCCGGGGAGCGCCGCCCGGACGGCATGCAGCGCCTCCTGACCGAGGCGACCTGGGACGTTGACGGAGTTCGCGACGACGTGCGCACGAGCGTGTCGGAACGCTTCGCGAACGAGGAGGGAATTTTTGTCATCGGCGAAACAACATTCGTGAAGAACGGTCAGCACTCGGCCGGGGTGGAACGGCAGTGCATCGGACGGTCCGAGGTGCCGGAGAATTGTCAGGTCGGCGTGTTCCTGGCCTACGCGACCGGCGACGGATGTGTGCTGGTCGATCGGGAGTTGTACCTGCCCAGGTCGTGGACGGACAACCCGCGCCGCCGGTCGGCGGCGGCGGTGCCCGCGTCGGTCGGCTACGCCTCGCCGAGCGAGCTGGCCAGGGTGATGCTGGCCCGCGCGGTGGACGCCGGGGTGCCGGGGGCGTGGGTGAGCGTGGACCTGACCGGGGGCGCCGATCGCGACCTGCGCGACTGGTTGCAGCGGCGGCACCTGGGCTACGTGGCCGCGATGCCCATCGACCAGCCGATTCCGCACGGAACCCAGCAGGTCAGCGCTGCCGACCTGGTCGCGGGGGCCCCGAACTCCGTGTGGAAGCGCTGGCCAGGACGGGCGTGGGGGCGCAGCGGGCTGTGGGCGGTGGCCAGCCCGCGCACTCCGCTGGGCACGACGCCGAAGTGGGCGTCCTGGCTGCTGGCCGGGCGTGAGCCCGAGGCCCTGCCCGGCGAGGAGCTGACCTGCCACCACTGCTGGGGGCCAGCGGGCACGACCGACGGAGAACTGGTCGAGGTGGCCAGCGCACAGCTCGACCTGGCCGACCGGTTCCGGCTGGCCAAGGCGTCCGTGGGGCTGGGCGACTACCAGGTGCGCCGCTACGACGCCTGGTACCGGCACATCACCCTGGCCATGCTGGCCGACGCGCACCTGGCGCTCAGCGCCGCCACGGACTCGGCGGCCTCCACCGGGAGCGCCGTGCCGGGCGACCTGCGGTGGCACACCTGAGCTGACAGGGCAGGACAATGGGGTCGAACGTCAACCGTGAACGGGCACCTCGTATTCGCAGCTCGTCCGCAGATCTGCGGTAAAGTCGCGCGCCTTCAGAGCAAATTGAGTTCACTGCACCAAAAGAGTTGAACTTTTGCTTGGGCATCTGTGCGCGCGTTCGCCCCAGAAGGACGCTGACAGCTACAGGTCGTGACCACGGCGGGACGGTGCGTCTCGAACGGAGGTGGGGCCAGCCCTACCCCCGCGGTGGTCCCAATCGGCTTCAACCCGGATCCCCGCACTCGTAACGTCGTCACCAGTTCCCCACAAAGCATGGAGGTTGGAGATGCGGACCTCGGTACGGACGACTGGTGGCGCTGGTGCGCGGGAGCGCGGCAGGCGTGCCGTGAGCACCCCACAGCGGGTCCAGGCGCCGGTGCTCCGGGTCCGCGCGCTGGCCAAGCAGTTCGGTGACCAGGTGGTCGTGGACGGGGCCGGCCTGGACGTTCCGGGCGGCAGCGTGCTCGGGCTGGTCGGTCCTGCGGGGTCGGGCAAGACCACGCTGCTGGCGATGGTGACCGGCCTGCTGCCGCCGGACGAGGGCACGGTCCAGGTCCTCGGGGTGGACGCCTGGGCACAGCACGCGCGGGCACGACAGCTGGTCGCGGCGATGCCGGACGACGACGCCGTTCCGGACAGCCTCACCGGCCGCGAGCTGCTGATCTGGAAGGGGCTCGTGGCCGGGCTGGACGCGAGGACCGCGGCCGAGGCGGCTGGGCTGCTGCTCCGCGCGACGGGGCTGGCGGAAGCCGAGGGGCGCACCGTCGCCGAGTACACGGTCGGGATGCGCAGGCGGATCTGCCTGGCCACGGCGCTGGTGCGGCGACCGAAGCTGCTGGTGCTCGACGACCCCTTCGCCGGGGTGGACGAGGACTCGGCGGCCACCATGCGCGTCGTGCTGCGCTCGTTCACCGCGGAGGGCGGGTCCGTGCTGTTGGCCAGCCGCTCGGCCGAGTCCGTGTGCGACCTCGTCTGCGCCGTGGAGCGCGGGCGCGTCGCCACCGGTCAGCGTTGAACGGGCGACCGTGGACATGCGCACACACGGCGAGGCGCTGACCGCGCGGGAACTGGTCGAGTTCCTGGACGACCAGTCCACTGGTGAGGAGTTGCTGCGCAGGGAGCTGGAGGCGGCGCGACAGCGGCGGATCGCGGCGGACCTGGCGGCGGCAGCGGCCAAGGGCGCACCCGGGCAGCGACAGCCCTGGGGCGGCGTGCGCCGGGTGGACCCCGCGGTGCTGGTCTTCGGCGACCTGGCCGAGGCCGCGGCCAACTCCGAGGAGGACCACCGGCGTCAGCACCGGCTGTGGGTGCTGTGGTGGGCCGACACCGCTTCAGTTGCGCTCAAGGCAATCGCGCACGATCGCATCGTGCGCTACAGCCGGATCGCACCGGCCGGAGCCGATTCGCTGCGCATCGGGCAGGTGCACTGCGGCATCCACACCCTGTGGTGGGGAACCGGCCTCTGCCTGCCCGAACTGCCCAGCGTGACCGCACTGGCGTGTGCCCTGGAGAGGCTGGCGGACCAGTGCGGATTCACCCCTGGCGACGCGGGGCAAATCCGCCAGGCGCACGAGGACGTGCGCGCCAGCGGAGCACCGGGCGTGGACGAGGCGACCGCCTACGCCACCGCGATCACCCGGGCGCTGCGCCGCGTCCGGTTCTGACGCGGCGACGCCAAGGCGGTGTCCGCACTAGTTCTGCGCCTCCAACTCGCCGTCGAGGATGCTGAACAGCTCGTCCGCGGTCGCCGACCTGAGCTGGGCGCCGTCGTCGACCGGCTGCTCGGCCCGTCCGAACGACTCGACCCACCGGGTGGTGAGCGCACGCAGCCGGGCGGCGATCCTGTCGTGCTGGGCGTCGTCGGGGGTCACCCCGGCCAGCGCGGCCTCCAGCCTGGCGAGGTCGGCGTCGAGCGAGGACATGGCCAGTTCCTCCTCGTCGACGAGCTCGGCGAGCAGGTGGCGAGCCACGGCGGCCGGTGACGGGTAGTCGAACACCAGGGTGGCGGGCAGCCGGACCCCGGCCATGCCGCTGAGCCGGTTGCGCAGTTCCAGCGCGGACAGCGAGTCGAAGCCGAGTTCGGCGAACTCGCGGTTCGGCTCGATCGCGGCGGCACCCTCGTGCCGGAGCACGGTCGCGATGTGACCGCGCACCAGGTCCAGCACGAGCCGTTCCCGCTCGGGTGCCGACAACGCGGTCAGCCGCTCGGCGAGGGACAGTTCGGTGTCCTGCTCGATGACCTGCACGGCCCGTCGCGCGGGCGGCCGGACGAGTCCGCGCAGGATCGCGGGCACCTCGCCCTCGCGCAGCACGGTGGTGTCGAGCTGGATCGGCAGCAGCACGGGATCAGCCCCACCCAGCGCGAGGTCGAACAGCCTCAGGCCATGCTCGGTGGACAGCGGCTGGACGCCAGCGCTGGTCATGCGCTGCACGTCGGCCTCGGTGAGCTGGCCGGTCATCGTGCTGCGCTCAGCCCAGAACCCCCACGCGAGCGAGGTCGCGGCGAGCCCCTGGGCCCTGCGGTGTGCGGCCAGCGCGTCGAGGAAGACGTTGGCCGCGGCGTAGTTGCCCTGGCCAGCACCGCCGAAGGTGCCTGCCGCCGAGGAGAACAGCACGAAGCGGGTCAGGTCCTTGGTCAGCTCGTGCAGGTTCCACGCGGCGTCGACCTTCGGCCGCAGCACCGCCTCGACCTGCTCGGGTGTCAGCGAGGCGATCGTGGCGTCGTCCAGGACGCCCGCCGTGTGCACCACCGCGCTGAGCGGGTGCTCGGCCGGGACGGCCGCGAGCACGCGTTGCAGGGCCTCGCGGTCCGCAGCGTCGCAGGCCGCGACGGTGACGTGTGCGCCCAGCTCGGTGAGCTCGTCGAACCGGCCTCCGCTGCGGCTCACCAACAGCAGGTGCCGCACGCCGCGCTCCACCAGGTGCCGGGCGAAGTGCCTGCCCAGCGTGCCGGTGGCCCCGGTGATCAGCACCGTGGACTGCGCGTCCCAGTCGTCGGCAGGCGCACGGCCCTGCGCCCAGGCCAACCTGGGCGCCAGCAGCGCATCACCGCGGATCGCCACCTGCGGCTCACCGCTGGCCAGCACGGCGGACAGCTGCTGCGAGGTCGGCGACTCGGCGTCGACCAGCACGAAGCGGTCCGGGTTCTCCTCCTGCGCGGCGCGGATCAGACCCCACACCGCGGCGCTGGCCAGATCCGACACGTCCTCGTCTTCAGTGGCGCACACCGCCCCGTTGGTTAGGACCAGCAACGTGGCGGTGGCGAATCGTTCGTCGGACAGAACGGTCTGCACGGAGGTCAGCACGCGGTTGGTGGCGGCGTGGGCTGCTGCGGGCACGTCGGAGGAGTCGGCGCGGACGGGTAGCACCACGACATCGGCACCGGCAGCCGCGTCGAGGTCGGGCACCGACTCACCGACGGTCGCCCAGGTCCCGGTCGGTTCGGTCGCCGACCCGGTGATCGGCGTCCACTCGACCCGCAGCAGCGAGTCGGCGCCCGTGGTCCGGGCCGAACCGAGTTGGGCGTCGGAGACCACGCGGACCGCCAGCGAGGACACGGTGGCCACGGGGGCACCGGTCAGATCGGCGGCATCGACACTGATGTTGCCGGACTCGTCGCGCAGCAGTCGCACACGCAGCGCGGAGGCGCCGGCGGCGTGCAGCGTGACCCCGTTCCAGGCGAACGGCAGCACGGTGCGGGTCTCGTCCTCGAACAAGGTGTCGGCGTGCAGCGCGGCGTCGAGCAGCGCGGGGTGCAGCCCGAACTGGGCTGCTTCGGCGGTGGCGGGCAGCGTGACCTCGGCGAACACCTCGGCGCCGCGCCGCCACACGGTGCGCAGGCCCTGGAAAGCGGGGCCGTACCCGTAGCCGCGCTCGGCCAGCTGCCGGTACGGCTCGTCCACGGTGATCAGGCTGGCGCCTTCCGGTGGCCACACGGTCAGGTCGTGCGCGTCGACCTGGACGGCCGGTGCCAGCAAGCCGGTGGCGTGCCGGGTCCACGACTCGTCCACGGCGCTGGAGTACACGTTCAGCGCACGTCGCCCCTCGGGATCGGGCGCGCTGAGCGAGACCTGCACCCCGATGGCGCCCTGCTCGGGCAGCACGAGTGGCGCCTCAAGGGTCAGTTCCTCGACACGGCCGCAGCCGACCTGGTCGCCCGCGCGGATCGCCAGCTCGACGAAGCCGGTGCCGGGGAAGACGGCCACACCGTTGACGGCGTGGTCAGCCAGCCACGGGTGGGAGTGCAGCGACAGCCGTCCGGTCAGCACGACCCCGTCGGACTCGGGCAGCGGTACGACGGCACCGAGCAGCGGGTGTTCGGCGGCGACCTGGCCGAATCCGCTGGCATCGGCCACAGTTGTGCCGCTGTCCAGCCAGTAGCGCTTGCGCTGGAAGGCATACGTCGGCAGGTCGACCCGCCTGGCGTTGGGCAGCAGGGCCGACCAGTCGACGGCGATTCCGCGCACGTGCAGTTCGGCCAGGGACAGGCACAGGCGGTGCGGGCCGCCCTCCTCGCGGCGGAGCGTGCCGGTGACGACCGCGTCCCGCCCGAGCACGTCCAGGGTCTCCTGGATGCCGATGGTCAGCACCGGGTGCGGCGAGGACTCGACGAAGCCACCGAAGCCCTCACCGGCCAGAGTCCGCACCGCCTCGTCGAACTGGACGGTGCGGCGAAGGTTCTCGTACCAGTACTCGGCGTCCAGGGCCACGCTGTCGACCCACTGGCTGGTCACCGTGGAGTAGAACGGGACCTGGCCGGTACGCGGCGTGATGGCACCGAGGTCGGTGCGCAGCCGGTCGCGGATCGTCTCGACCTGGGCCGAGTGCGAGGCGTAGTCCACGGCGATCTTCTTGACGCGGACGCCCTCGGCACCGAACTGGCTCATCAGCTGGTCGAGCGCCTCCGGTGTGCCGGAGACGACGACCGAGTTCGCTCCGTTGACGGCCGCGAGCGAGAGCTGACCGCCCCACTCGTCCAGGCGTCCGGCGACCTCCTCGGCGGGCAGCGCGACCGACACCATGCCGCCGCGACCGGCCAGCGCCTCGCCGATGGCCTTGCTGCGCAGGGCGACCACCCGAGCAGCATCCTCAATGGACAGTGCACCGGCAACGCAGGCCGCCGCGATCTCACCCTGGGAGTGGCCGATCACCGCGGCCGGTCGCACGCCCAGCGACTGCCAGACAGCGGCGAGCGACACCATCACCGCCCACAGTGCGGGTTGCACCACGTCGACCCGTTCGAAGGGTGGCGTACCCTCGGCGCCGCGGATCACGTCGAGCAGATTCCAGTCCACAAAGGACGAGAGCGCGGCGGAGCACTCGGCGAGGCGCTCGGCGAACACCGGTGACTGCTCCAGCAGTTCGGCCGCCATGCCGACCCACTGCGAGCCCTGACCCGGGAACACGAAGACCAGCCGGGAGCCACCGGAGGCCTTGCCCTGCACGAGATCAGTGGAGGACTCCCAGCCTTCCAGTGCGGCCAACCCGGCGAGCACCGACTCGTGGTCCCCACCAACGACCACGGCGCGGTGCTCCAGCGCGGCACGCGTGGTGCCCAGCGAGAAGCAGACATCGGCCAGGTTGACGGTGGGCTCGGCACGGAGGAAGTCCGCCAGGCGGGCGGCCTGTGCTCGCAGTGCGGTCTCAGTCCTGCCGGACAGCACGAGCGGAACAGAACTGTGCACAGTGGACTGCACTTCGGTGGCCACCGGGTCCGGCGCCTGCTCGATGATCAGGTGCGCGTTGGTGCCACTGATGCCGAAGGAGGACACGCCCGCACGACGCGGGTGACCGTTGACCTCCCAGGGCCGCGCCTCGGTGAGCAGTTCGATCGCGCCCGCCGACCAGTCGACCTTAGTGGAAGGCGTGTCCACGTGCAGGGTCTTCGGCAGGGTCGCGTGCCGCATGGCCATCACCATCTTGATCACACCTGCGGCACCGGCCGCGCCCTGGGTGTGACCGATGTTGGACTTGACCGAGCCCAGCCACAACGGGCGGGTGCGGTCCTGGCCGTAGGTGGCCAACAACGCCTGTGCCTCAATGGGATCGCCCAGGGTCGTGCCCGTGCCGTGTGCCTCGACCACGTCGACCTCGGCCGCGGACAGCCCGGCGTTGGCCAGGGCCTGGCTGAGCACTCGTTGCTGGGAAGGACCGTTCGGGGCCGTGAGCCCGTTGGACGCGCCGTCCTGGTTGATCGCCGAGCCCTTGATCACCGCCAGCACCGGGTGCCCGTTGCGGCGGGCGTCGGACAGCCGCTCCAGCAGCAGCATGCCCACGCCCTCGGCGAAGCCCGTGCCGTCGGCGGCCTCCGCGAAGGCCTTGCAGCGGCCGTCCGGGGAAAGCCCGCGCTGACGGCTGAAGTCCACCAGCAGGTCGGGCGTGGACATCACGGTGACGCCGCCGGTCAGGGCGAGCGAGCACTCACCCTGCCGCAGGGACTGCGCGGCCATGTGCATGGCCACCAGTGAGGCGGAGCATGCGGTGTCGATCGTGAGCGCGGGACCTTCCAGGCCGAGCACGTAGGCGATGCGCCCGGAGGCGATGCTGCCCATGTTGCCGTTGGTGAGGTAGCCCTCGACGTCCTCGGGCACCTGGGTCAGACGGCTGGCGTAGTCGGTCTGCAACACGCCCGCGAACACGCCGGTCCGGCTGCCCCGCAACGAACTGGGGTCGATGCCCGCGCGCTCGAACACCTCCCAGGAGGTCTCCAGCAGCAGCCGCTGCTGCGGGTCCATGGCCAACGCCTCGCGCGGGGAGATGCCGAAGAACTCGGCGTCGAAATCGGTGGCCTCGTGCAGGAACCCGGAGTGCCTGGTGTAGGTCTTGCCGAACTTGCCTGGCTCCGGGTCGTACACCCCGTCCACGTCCCAGCCGCGGTTGGTGGGCATCGCGGTCACCGCGTCGGTGCCGGAGGCGACCACCTCCCACAGCTGTTCGGGTGAGCTGACCCCGCCGGGGAAGCGGCAGCTCATCGACACGATGACGATCGGGTCTTCGTCCACATCGGACTTGACTGCCACGGCGGCGCTGACCGGTGACTCGGCGCCGAGGAGCCGGTCGCCGATGTGCTCGGCGAGGGCCGCGGGCGTCGGGTAGTCGAAGACCAGCGTGGCGGGCAGTCGCAGGCTGGTGGCGGAGTTGAGCCGGTTGCGCAGTTCCACGGAGGCCAGCGAGTCGAAGCCGAGCTCACGGAACGCCCGGCGCGGATCGATGGCGGCGGCCTGTTCGTGGCCCAGCACCGTGGCCACGTGCGTCCCCACCAGGTCCAGCAGCAGCTGTACCCGCTCGGGCTCGCCGAGCGCGGCAAGTCGTTGTGCCAGCGTGGATCCGCCAGTGGTGAGCGAGGCGTCGACCACGCGGCGCGAACGCGTGCGCACCAGGCCGCGCAGCACCGAGGGCAGCGCCGACCTGGATCGCAAGGCGGTGGTGTTGAGCCGGATCGGCACCAGCAGCGGCTCGTCGCTGCTCAGCGCGGCGTCGAACAGGTCAAGGCCCTGCTCGGGTGTGATGCCCAGGATGCCGGACCGTTCGAGGCGTGCCAGGTCGGCGTCGGTGAGCTGCCCGGACATGCCGCCGACCTGGTTCCACAGGCCCCAGGCCAGGGACACACCCGGCAGGCCGTTCGCGCGGCGGTGCTGGGCGAGCGCGTCCAGGAACGTGTTGGCAGCGGCGTAGTTGCCCTGGCCCGCACCGTCCACGACACCGGCCGAGGAGGAGAACAGCACGAACAGGGCCAGGTCGAGGTCCTTGGTCAGCTCGTGCAGGTGCCAGGCGGCGTCCACCTTGGGCCGCAGCACGGAGTCGAGCTGCTCGGCGGTGATCGCGCCGATCGTGCTGTCCGCCAGGGTTCCCGCGGTGTGCACGACTCCGACGAGCGGGTGCTCGGCGGGAACATCAGCCAGAACAGCTTGCAGTGCGGCACGATCGGCGACATCGCACGCGACGACCGTTGCCGTGGCGCCCAACTCGGACAGTTCGGCGCACAGCTCGGCCGCACCCGGCGCGTCCGAGCCGCGGCGGCTGGTCAGCACGAGGTGCCGAACCCCGTACTGCGCAACGAGGTGGCGGGCCACCAGCGCGCCGAGTGAGCCGGTTCCGCCCGTGATCAGCACGGTGCCGTCGAGTTCAGCCGTGGGCGTCTCGGCAAGCGCGGTGCGGGTGAGCCGCGGCGCGAACACCTCGCCACCGCGGACGGCCAGTTGAGGTTCGCCGGACTCGATGGCGGCCAGCACCGCCTGCTCGGGGAGTCCGTGCTCGTCGACGTCCAGCAGAGTGATGCGGTCCGGCTCCTCCGCCTGGGCCGCGCGCAGCAGGCCCCACACCGCAGCCGCCGGAAGGTCGGTGACCGCCTCTCCGCGCGCGGACATCGCGCCCTTGGTAAGCACGACAAGCCGTTCCGACTCGCCTGCCAACCAGTTCTGCACCAGCGACAGCGCGCGCTGGGTCGCCGCGTGCGTGTCGGCCGCCAGATCGCCGGTCGGCTCGGTGATCATCGGTACGACCACCGCGCCAGGGAGGTCCAGCTCGGTGCTGGTGCAGGCACCGGCGGCCACCGGGATCCAGTCCACTCGGAACAGTGCGTCGCTGGCAATGGACGTGGTCTTGGCCGACATGGCCCGCACCAGCAGGGATTCGACGGAGGCCACGGGTGCACCGGCCGCGTCGGCGACCTGGATGGTGACCGCGTCCGTACCGGCCGATGCCATGCGCACCCGGAGCGCGGCGGCCCCGGCGGCCAGCAAGGACACGCCGCGCCACGCGAAGGGCAGCGTGATCTCCTCGTCCTTGGCGGGTTCGAGGAACTCGCCGAAGTTCATCGCGTGCAGGGTCGCGTCGAGCAGCGCCGGGTGCATCGCGTACTTGTCGGCCTCGCTGCCCTCCGGCAACGCGACCTCGGCGAACACCTCGTCGCCACGCCGCCACACTGCGCGCAAGCCCTGGAAGACAGGCCCGTAGCCATAGCCCTGTTCGGCCAGTTCCCGGTAGGTGTCACCGATCTCGACAGGTGTGGCGCCAGCGGGTGGCCAGGTGGTGAGGTCGAACGCCTGCGCGGTGTCTGCCTCGGCCAGGAAGCCGGTGGCGTGTCTGGTCCACGTGCCCTCACCGCCGGAGTACACGCTGAACTGGCGATCTTCGGTCACGACCACCTGCACGGCGACGCCGCCGCGCGCGGGCACGACCAGCGGGGCACCGATCGTCAGTTCCTCGACCACACCGCAACCGATCTGGTCACCGGCCTGGACTGCCAGTTCCACGAAACCGGTACCGGGGAACAGGATGCTGCCACGCACCTCGTGGTCGGCGAGCCAAGTCTGGGTCTGCGCGGACAGGCGGCCGGTGAGCACCACGCCGCCACTGTCCGGTGTGGACACAGCAGCACCCAGCAGCGGGTGGTTGATCGCGACCTGACCCACCGCGGACACGTCACCGTGCGCCGCGGTCGCGTTGATCCAGTAGCGCCGGTGCTGGAACGCGTAGGTCGGCAGATCGACCCGGCGCGCACCCCTCCCGGCGAAGAACGCCGCCCAGTCCACGTGCACGCCGTGGCTGAAGGCCTTGGCCAGGCCGGAAACCAGCTCGTGCTCCTGGGGGCGGTCCTTGCGCTGCAAGGCGATGCACGCGGCGAGTTCGGACTCGACGCAGTCCTGGGCCATGCCGGTCAGCACACCGTCCGGGCCGATCTCCACGAACCGCGTCACGCCATGTGCTTCCAGGGCGCGGATCTCGTCGTGGAACCGGACTGCCTCGCGCACGTGACGCACCCAGTACTCGGGCGAGTCGACCTGTCCCATCATCGGGATGCTCGGCGCGGCGAAGCTCAGCCCCTCGGCGACCCGCGCGAACTCCGCGAGCATCGGTTCCATCAGCGGGGAGTGGAAGGCATGCGACACCCGCAGCCGACTGGTCCTGCGGCCCATCGCCTCGAACTCGGCGCGGATCGCGAGCACACCGGCCTCGTCCCCGGAGATCACCACGGAGGACGGCCCGTTCACCGCGGCGATGCCCACCCCGTCACGGCTGGGGATCTCGTGCTCGCCCGCCTGCACGGCGACCATCGCGCCGCCGGTCGGCAGGGCCTGCATCAGTCGGCCGCGCGCGCTCACCAGGGTGCAGGCGTCGGTCAGTGAGAGCACTCCGGCGACGTGAGCCGCCGCGAGTTCACCGACCGAGTGCCCAGCGACGAAGTCCGGTGTGACGCCCCAGGACTCCAGCAGCCGGTACAGGGCGACCTCGTGCGCGAACAGCGCGGGCTGCGCGTAGCCGGTCTGGTTCAGCAACTGTTCGTCGTCGACCCGCAGCGCGTCACCGAGATGAGCCGCGACGGCGTCCCAGGCCTGCGCGAACACCGGGAACGCCTCGTACAGCTCGTGGCCCATGCCGACACGCTGTGCGCCCTGGCCGGTGAACAGGAAAGCGACGGCGCCAGACTCGGCAGCAGCGCCCTGCGCATCTGCGAGACCGCGCAACAGCTCCGCACGATCCGTACCGGCAACTGCCGCACGGTGAGGCAGCGCGGCACGGGTAGTCGCGAGGGAGTACGCCACGTCGAGCGGGTCAGCGTCCACATCAGACATTCGCGCCACCTGGGCGGCCAACGCCTCGGGGGTCCTGCCGGACACGATCCACGGCACTACACGGGGTTCGAGCTCACGTGCGGACGGCTCGAGGACCGGTACCTGTTCGAGGATCACGTGGGCGTTGGTGCCGCTGATGCCGAACGAGGACACGGCCGCACGGCGCGGGCGATCCAGCTCGGGCCAGGGCTGCTCCTCTGCGAGCAGCCGCACATTGCCCGCCGACCACTCGACCTGGTGCGAGGGCTCGTCCACGTGCAGGGTCCTGGGCAGCACGCCGTTGCGCATCGCCATGACGGCCTTGATGATCCCGGCGACCCCGGCGGCGGCCTGGGTGTGGCCCATGTTCGACTTGATCGACCCCAGCCACAGCGGCAGGTCGCGGTCCTGGCCGTAGGTGGCCAGCAGTGCCTGCACCTCGATCGGATCACCCAGTGTGGTGCCGGTGCCGTGTCCCTCGACCAGGTCCACTTCGGACGGATGCAGTCCGGCGGAGGCCAGCGCCTGGGCGATGACCCGCTGCTGGGAAGGTCCGTTCGGCGCGGTCAGGCCGTTGGAGGCGCCGTCCTGGTTGACCGCGCTGCCCCGCACGACGGCCAGCACCTCGTGCCCGTTGCGCCGCGCGTCGGACAGCCGCTCCACCAGCAGCAGGCCCACGCCCTCCGACCAGCCCGTGCCGTCGGCGGCCTCCGCGAAGGACTTGCACCGCCCGTCGGCGGCCATGCCCCGTTGGCGCGAGAAGTCCACGAATGTGTCCGGTGTGGACATCACGGTGACGCCACCGGCCAGTGCGAGCGAGCACTCCCCCGACCGCAGCGCCTGGATCGCCCAGTGCAGTGCGACCAGCGAGGAGGAACAAGCCGTATCGACCGTGACCGCGGGGCCTTCCAGGCCCAGCGCGTAGGCGATGCGCCCGGACACGACGCTGGCGAGGCTGCCGTTGCCGAGGTACCCGGCGAGGTCCTCGGCGACCTCACCGAGGCGGGTGGCCCAGTCGTGGTACATGACCCCGGCGAACACGCCAGTTCGGCTGCCGCGCAAGGAGATCGGGTCGATGCCCGCGCGTTCGACGACCTCCCAGGCGGTTTCCAACAGGAGCCGCTGCTGGGGGTCCATGGCGGTCGCCTCACGCGGGCTGATGCCGAAGAAGTCCGGGTCGAAGTCCCCCGCCTGGTGGAGGAATCCGCCCTCGCGGGCGTAGGTCTTGCCGGGCATGCCGGGCACCGGGTCGTACAGATCCGCCACGTCCCAGCCGCGGTCGACGGGGAAGTCCGAGACCACGTCCACGCCCTCGGCCACGACCCGCCACAGGTCCTCGGGCGAACCGATGCCGCCGGGGTAGCGGCACGCGATGCCCACGATGGCGATCGGTTCCTCGCTGGCGGCGACGAGGTCGGTCCGCGCGGGCTGACGGCGCTCGGCACCGAACAGGGCCTCGGCGATGTGCCCGGTCAGCGCGGTGGAGGTTGGGTAGTCGAAGGTCAGGGTCGCGGGCAGCCGCAGTCCGGTCGCGGTGTTGAGCCGGTTGCGCAGCTCCACCGCGGCAAGCGAGTCGAAGCCCAGCTCGGTGAACGCCCGGCCGGGGTCGATCGCGGCGGCGCTGTCGTGGCCGAGCACCTCGGCGACCTTGCCGCGGATCAGCTCGAGCAGCGTCCGATCCCGTTCCGCGGGCGGCAACTGGGCCAGCCGGTGCGCGAAGGTCACCTCGCCCGCGCCCGAAGCCGTGCGCCGCGACGGGGTGCGGACGAGCCCGCGCAGGATCGCGGGCACGCCGTCGGCGCGGGCCAGCAGGGCGCGGGTATCCACGCGGGTTGGCAGCGTGACGGGTGCGCCGGAGCGGACCGCCAGGTCGAACAGCGCGAGGCTTTCCGCGGCGGTCAACGGGTCCAGGCCGAGGCGGGAGATTCGTTGCAGGGTAAGGGAGTCGAGGTTGGCGCCCATGCCCGCGTTGTCGGCCCACAGGCCCCAGGCCAGCGAGGTGGCGGGCAAGCCCTCGGCGTGCCGGTGCTCGGCGAGCGCGTTCAGGAAGACGTTGGCGGCGGCGTAGTTGCCCTGCCCTGCGCCGTCAACGAACCCGGCCGCCGAAGAGAACAGCACGAAGGCAGTCAGGTCCAGCTCGCGGGTCAGCTCGTGCAGGTACCAGGCGGCGTCGGCCTTGGGCCGCAGCACGGTGTCGACCCGTTCCGGGGTGAGCGAGCCGATCAGCCCGTCGTCCAGGACACCGGCGGCGTGCACCACAGCGGTCACGGGGTGTGCGGCGAGCAGGTCGGCCAGCGCGCCGCGGTCTGCCACGTCGCAGGCGAGCACCGTGACGGTCGCGTCCAGTTCGGCGCACAGCTCGGCCGCACCGGGCGCGTCCATGCCGCGGCGGCTGGTCAGCACGAGCTGCCGAACCCCGTACTGCGCAACGAGGTGACGGGCCACCAGGCCGCCGAGGCCGCCCGTGCCGCCGGTGATCAACACCGTGCTGTCCGGGCCGAAGGGCTCGCCGTCCTGTGTGGACTGATCGACCGGCGCGAGGCGCGGTACGAGGACTTGGCCTGCGCGCAGGGCGAGTTCGGGCTCGCCACTGGCGATGGCCGCGGGCAGCAGGGCCTCCGATGCGGGGTCCTCGTCCAGTTCGACCAACACGAACCGGCCCGGCTGCTCGGCCTGCGCGGAGCGGACCAGGCCCCAGACCGGGGCACTGGACAGGTTGTCGCGGGTGATCAGGACAGTTGGCGCCGAGCCCTGGACCTGCTCCAGCGCCTGGCCCACGGCCTGCCGCACCGCCTCGGGCACGTCCTGGGCATCCGACGAGATCCGCACGAGTTGCACGTCAGCGGGCAGCTCGGCGGGCTGCGGGGTGATGGGCTGCCAGCGGACCTCGTACAGGGAGCCGCCGCGCTCGGTGACACGCAGTTGCTCGGGGCTGACGGCGCGCACCACGAAGGACTCCACCGAGGCGACCGGCGCCCCGCTCGGGTCCGCGAGTTCCAGGGACACCGCCTCCGGCCCGGTCGCGGTGATCCGCACGCGGAGCGCGGCGGCGCCGGTGGAGTGCACCGACACACCGGTCCAGGCGAAGGGCAGCCGGATCTCGGGGCCGGGCGGCACCTCGGCGGCGAAGTCGGTGGCGTGCAGCACGGCGTCGAGCAGGGCGGGGTGCAGTGCGAAGGCGCCGGGCTTCTCCTGCTCGGGCAGGGCCACCTCGGCGAAGACCTCCGCCCCGCGCCGCCACACGGCGCGCAGCCCGCGGAAGACCGGCCCGTAGCCGTAGCCCTGCCCGGCCATGTCCTCGTACAGCGCAGAGATGTCGATGGCCCGCGAGCCCTGCGGGGGCCACACCGTCAGGTCAAATGAGACTGCGGTCTCAGTTCGCCCGAGCAGGCCGGTCGCATGACGGACCCATCGGCCGTCGCCCCCGCCGGAGTAGAGGTCGACCGTGCGGCGGCCGGACTGCTCGCCACCGACCACGACCTGGAGCGCGACGCTGCCCTCGGACGGCAGCACGAGCGGGCTCTCCAGGGTCAGTTCCTCGACCAGGTCGCAGCCCACGTGGTCACCGGCCTGCACGGCCAGTTCCACGAAGGCCGTGCCGGGGAACAGGACCGAGCCGGACAGCACGTGGTCGGCCAGCCACGGGTGGGACCGCAGGGACACGCGTCCCGTCAGGACCACCCCGTCCCCGGCGGCCAGGCCGAGGACCGCGCCCAGCAGCGGGTGGTCCGCGGCGACCTGGCCGAAGCCAGCGGCGTCCACCGTGGACGAACCGGCGGGCAGCCAGTAACGACGGCGCTGGAACGGGTAGGTGGGCAACTCGACACGCCGCGCCCCGGTACCGGCGAAGTACCCGGCCCAGTCCACGCGCCCGGTGCGGACGTGCACCTGGGCGAGGGCGGCAACGGCCTCACGGGCTTCCGCGTGGTCACGGCGCAGTGCGGGCACGAAGGCGACATCGGCCTCGTCGGCGACGGACTCCGGGCCCATGGCCGAGAGCACGGCGTCCGGTCCCAGCTCCAGGAAGGTGGTCACGCCCTGGTCGACCAGCTCGCTCACCCGGTCCCCGAACCGGACCGCGTCGCGCACGTGCGCGACCCAGTACTCCGGGGAGGTCACGTCCCCGCTGCTGGCGATGGGGATCGTGGGCGGCGAGTAGGTCAGCACCCGGGCGATGCGCAGGAACTCCGCCAGCATCGGCTCCATCAGCGCGGAGTGGAACGCGTGCGAGGTACGCAGGCGCCTACTCTTGCCGAACTGGCTCGCGACGGCCAGCACGGACTCCTCGATCCCGGACAGCACAACGGAGTTCGGGCCGTTGACCGCGGCGATGCTCACCCCGTCGGTGAGCAGCGGCAGCACTTCCTGTTCGGTCGCGCGCACCGCGACCATGGCGCCACCGGTGGGCAGCGCCTGCATGAGACGGCCACGGGCGCAGACCAGCAGGGCCGCGTCCGCCAGCGTGAGCACCCCAGCGACGTGCGCCGCGGCCAACTCGCCGATCGAGTGCCCGGCCAGGTGGTCGGGGCGGATCCCCCACGAGCTGACGAGCCGGTACAGGGCCACCTCGACCGCGAACAGCGCGGGCTGGGCGTAACCGGTCTGGTCGAGCAGGTCCGCGTCCTCGCCGAAGAGCACGTCCAGCAGCGGACGGTCCAGGTGCAGGTCGAGGTAGCCGCAGGCCTCGACCAGGGCGTCGGCGAACACCGGGAAGGCCTCGCACAGCTCGCGTCCCATCGCCAGCCGCTGGCTGCCCTGACCGGTGAACAACACCGCCAGGCCGCCCGGCACGGCGGTGCCCGAGGCCCGGGTACCCTCGGCGAGGGCGCGCAGCTCGCGCACCACCTCGTCGCGGTCACCGCCCAGCAGCACCGCGCGACGCTCCAATGTGGACCGTGAAGTCGCCAGCGAGTAGGTGAAGTCGGTGACCTCCTCGCGCGGCAGGGCCTCGGCCAGTTGGCGGGCCTGCGCGCGCAATGCCTCCTCGGTGCGGGCCGACAGCACGACGGGCAGCACGGCCGGCGCTACGGCCTGTCCGTCCTGTTCGGACTGTGGAGCCTGCTCCACGATGACGTGCGCATTGGTCCCACTGACCCCGAACGAGGAGACTCCGGCCCGGCGCACGCCCTCCGGCCAGGGCCCGGTCTCGGTGGCCAGTTCCACCGCGCCCACCGACCAGTCCACGTGCGGGGTCGGCGCGTCCACGTGCAGGGTGCGCGGCAGAACTCCCCGCCGCATAGCCATGATCACCTTCAACACGCCCGCGACACCGGCGGCGGCCTGGGTGTGCCCGATGTTGGACTTGACCGAACCCAGCAGCAGCGGCTGCTCCCGGTCCCGGCCGTAGGTGGCCAGCAGGGCCTGGGCCTCGATCGGGTCGCCGAGCCGGGTCCCGGTGCCGTGCGCCTCCACGACCTGCACCTGCTGGGCGGTCAGCCCCGCGTTGGCCAGCGCCTGCCGGATCACCCGCTGCTGGGACGGCCCGTTCGGGGCGGTCAGCCCGTTGGACGCGCCGTCCTGGTTGATCGCCGAGCCGCGCAGCAGCGCCAGCACGGTGTGCCCGTTGCGCTGCGCGTCCGACAGCCGCTCCAGCACGAAAACGCCCGCGCCCTCGGCGAACCCGGTTCCGTCGGCCGCCGAGGCGAACGCCTTGCACCGGCCGTCGGCGGCCAGCCCGCGCTGGCGGCTGAACGAGGTGAACACCCCGGGACTGCCCATGATCGCCACGCCACCGGCGAGCGCGAGCGAGCACTCGCCCTGCCGCAGGGACTGCACGGCCAGGTGCAACGCCACCAGCGAACCGGAGCAGGCCGTGTCCACGGTCAGCGTCGGGCCCTCCAGCCCCAGTGTGTAGGCGACCCGGCCGGACACCACGCTCGGCGCGTTGCCGGTGAGCAGGTAGCCGTCCAGGCCCTCCGGCGCCTCGTGCAGGCGCGGGCCGTACTCCTGGGGTTCGGCGCCGATGAACACCCCGGACTGGCTGCCGCGCAACGTGGCCGGGTCGATGCCCGCGCGTTCCAGTGCCTCCCAGGCGGTTTCCAGCACCACGCGCTGCTGGGGGTCCATGGCCACGGCCTCGCGCGGGGAGATCCCGAAGAACTCCGCGTCGAACTCCCCCGCCTCGGCGAGGAATCCACCCTCGCGGGCGTAGGTCTTGCCCGGCTGCCCGGGGTCCGGGTCGAACAGCGAGTCCAGGTCCCAGCCGCGGTCGTCCGGGAACGGCGAGATCACGTGCCGCTCCTCGACGAGCAGCTGCCAGAACCGCTCGGGGGAGTCGGCCCCGCCCGGGTAGCGGCAGCCGATGCCGACCACGGCGATCGGGTCGTCCGAGGGCGCGAGCGCGGCGGTCACCGGCGCGACCTCCTCGGACAGCCCGAGCAGTTCCGCGCGCAGGTAGCGGGCCAGCGCGGTGGCGGTCGGGTGGTCGAAGGCCACGGTCACCGGCAGGTCCAGCCCGGTCTCCGCGACCAACCTCGCGCGGAGCTCCACAGTGGACAGTGAGTCGAACCCGGCGTCGCGCAGCGCCCGGTCGGGGTCGAGCGCGGCGGGCGCGTCGGGACGGATCCCGCGCAGCACCGCGAGGGCGGCACCGGCGACCAGGTCCACCAGTGCCCGCAGCTGCTCGGGCGCCGAGAGGGTGTGCAGCCGGGCGGTCAGCTCGGCTCCGGCCACGAGGTCTTCGGACTCACTCATCGGCGCGCTCCACTGGTCCGCCAGGAGAACTGGCTGCGAGTTGGTGCTTGGCATCAGGGCTTGGGTGTCGAACTTGGTCCGCACGAAGGACAGCGACCGCAGCAGATCGCTGGAGCCCATCGGGCGGGCGGAGGTGGTGCGCACGATGCCGCCCAGTGGCATCGAGCCGAGCTCCGACCAGCGCAGCGTCCCGTCGGTGTCCAGGTAGCTGCGACTGCGGCCCATGTTGTCCGGGTGCAGGCAGAAGGGCACGTCCAGGTAACCGCGGCGGAACGCCAGGAACAGGGCGCGGCCTACGTCCTCGTCCAGGTCGAGCACCGCGTCCACGAACGCCCTCGCCTCGGCGTAGGTCTGCGTGTCCGCGTTGACCAAGTCCTTGTCCAGCAAGGGGGTTCGCTCGGCCACGGCGCCGGCGTGCTCCAGCGCGGCCACGTTCTCCGCCACCGTGGGGATGCGCAGGGACTCGGCCACGGTCTTGACGATCAGCCGTTCGCAGCCGGTGGACCTGGCCAGCTCGGCGGCCTGCCCCAGCAGCAGGTACGCGCCCTCCGGCGTGGTCGGGTAGACGCCCATGTGCGCGTAGACCACCACGTGCCAGCGCACCCCGGGCAGCAGTTCCGCGCACAGCCTGCGCAGCGCGAACACGCCCTCGCTGTCCTGGGCCAGGTTGGAACCCTGTGCGTAGCTGGCCGAGACGCAGCGCATCCCGTGCTGGTGGAAGAACAACGCCTCCAGGGCGCTGATCGCGACGAGCTGGCTCGGCGGGCAGAGCTGCCCCATCATGCAGCCGCCGAAGCTCTCCAGGTGCGGCTGGGCCGAGCGCAGGCTCGCGAACAGCTCGGTGGACCGCTCCCAGTTGCGTAGCGAGTCGTACAGCGGGGTCCGGCCGTAGGGCAGGCAGTAGGACACCGGCCCGCCCTCGCTGGCGGTCAGGCCCGCGCGCATCATCGCGGCGAAGATGTCCAGCGGCACAGCGGATCCGTGCCGAACCTGCACCGGGAACGCCTCGTCAGCGACCCCGTCGAGCACCGAGCGGGTGGTGGCCTCCGGGTGGCTGACGATCGGGTAGCCGTTGAGCCCGATCCCCTGGCGCAGCGCGGTCTCCACCGCGTGCAGCTCGCCGACCCTGGTGTAGCTGTCCAGGGTGATCGTGCCGACCGTGGTGGCCCGCGCGTCCTTGGTGGACAGCAGCCCGGCGCGCATCGCGGCCGGGTCGGACATGCCCATCCTCGGCTGCACCACCAACCGCCCGGACTGGGCGGCCCGGCGCACGAACTCGCCGAACCCCCCGGTGACCAGCTCGGCTGCGGTCAAGACGACACCCGCGCGGGCAGCGACCCGACGAAGCTGCGGAACAGCGCAAGCCCCTCGGCCCCGTCCTCGAAGACCGCGTCGAACCCCGCCTGGATCAGCGCGTCCACGTGCGCGGTGTTGCCCGGTCCCGCGATGCCCAGCTTGCCGCCGATCACCATCGGGGTGGTGGCCAACTCGGGGCGCTCGCGCAGCTTGCGCACCACGCGCGCCCCGTCCTGGTAGCCGTGCCCGTTGACACTGCTGATGACCAGCATGTGCGGTCTGCGGTCCAGGCACTCGCTGACCAGCAGTTCGTCGGGCACGCAGGGGCCGAGGTTGACCACCTCGCAGCCCAGCTCCTCCACCAGCAGCTGGAGGAAGACCAGGTTCCAGGTGTGCGAGTCGGAGGCCACGCTGCTGATCAGCACGGTGCGGCCCCGGCTGGCCACCGGCCAGTCCGCGGGCTCACTCATCGCGTTGCCCATAGGTCCGGACGTGCTCGATGCGCGAGACCGACACCACCTCGCCGCCGCGCACGACCACCTCGGCCGGGGCCGGCCTGCCCAGGAACATCAGCAGGCTGGCGGTGGGCCCGTAAGCCCCAGTGTTGGGGATCGTCACCAGGTCACCGGAGGCCAGGTCGGGCAGGGCGATGTTGCGCCCGAGCACGTCGCCGGGGGTGCACAGCGGGCCGACCAGGCTGGCGGTCTGCGCCGCGGCGGCACCGTCCGCGTCCGGTTCCACGGCGACGGGGAGCAGCCTGCCCAGCCCGGACATGCCGCCGAAGGTGTTGATGCCCGCGTCCAGGATCACGAACCGGCGGCCCCGGCTGTCCTTGACGTTGACGACCTCGCTGACCAGGTGCCCGCTGTCGCCGACCAGGTAGCGCCCGGACTCGCAGGCGAAGTGCGGGTTGCCCTCGCGCCACTCGGGGAAGTGCACGTCCAGTGTGGACTCCAGCTCCCCGCGCAGCTTGTCGTAGACCGGGCGGGCCCCGGGCGCCCCGTAGGGCGCGGCGAAGCCACCGCCGATGTCGATGAACCGCAACGGCACGTCCAGCTCCCGCCGCAGACGCGCGGCCAGCTCGATGGTGTGCTGGAACTCCCCGATCAGGCTCTGCTCGTCCTTGGCGTTGCTCAGCGGGAAGAAGTGCAGCCCCGCGATGCTCACACCCTCCACTTGGGACAGTCGCGGCATCAGCTGGGGCAGGGTCTCGCTGTCGAAGCCGAACTGGGAGGGTGTGCCGGTCATCCGGATGCTGGTGGTGGCGCTGGCCGAGGCGCTGTTGACCCGCAGCAGGCAGTCCGCCCGCACACCGTGCGCGACCGCGGCGGCACCGACGTGCTCCAGGTCGGTCGGCGACTCCACGGAGAAGGTCCGCACGCCCTTGGCGATCGCCACGGCCAGCTCGCCGTGCGTCTTGCCCGGCCCGGTGTACATCACCTCGGCGCCGAGGAAGCCCGCCACCAGCGCGGCGGACAGCTCGCCGGTGGAGGAGATCTCCACCCGGCAGGACCGACCCTCGCCCTCGCGTAGCGCGCGCAGCAGCTCGGGGTGCGGGTTGGCCTTGGCGGCGTAGAACACCGTGAAGGACTCGGGCAGCGCCTCGAACAGGTCGCGGCGGGCCGCCTCGACGCGGTCCAGGTCGTAGACGTAGAGCGGAGTTCCGTACCGCTGGGCCAGATCGGCGTAGCGCGAGCTCATCGCCGGCCTCCCTCGATCAGTGCCAGGAGCTGCTTGCGCTCGTTCTTGCCGTGCAGGGTCAGCGGAATGTCCTCGACCACGTGGCAGGCCGCGGGCACCTTGGCCGGTTCCAGGCGGGTGGCCAGTTCGCGAAGCACCGCGTGCGGCGCCAGGTCGGCATCGACGAACAGCAGCAGGTCGTGCTCCTGTCCCGGGGGCAGCGCGGCGGCCGCCCGCACGCCAGGGATGTCCATGGCAGCGGCCTCGATCTCCACTGTGGACATCCGAATTCCCTTGCGCTTGAACATGTCGTCGCGGCGTCCCTCGAAGTACAGGTAGCCGTCGGCGTCCAACCGCCCGTAGTCCCCGGTGTGCAGGCGCAGCTCGCCGGTGACCGGTTCGTAGCGGAAGTTGCGCGCGGTCTGCTCGGGCGAACGCCAGTAGCCGGGCATCACGTGCGGGCCGCTGACCACGATCTCGCCGACCTGCCCGACCGGCAGCTGCGTCCCGTCGGAGTCCAGGATCCGCACCAGGGTGCCGGGCAGCGGGCGGCCCACCGAGTCGGGGCGCTCCCCGTCCTGCTCGGGCGGCATCACCGAGATCCGCTTGCACTCGGTCTGGCCGAACTGCCGCACCACCCGCACGCCGGGGAAGGCCGCGCGCAGGCTGTCGATCGTGCTCGGCGGCAGGGCGGCCCCGGTATTGGTGAACATCCGCACGGTGGGGGCGGCCTCCTCCTCGCGGGCGGCCAGGGTGGCGATCATCGTGGCCAGCGAGGGCACGATCGGCACCACGGTGGCCCCGCTGGCACGGATCCGCTTGAGCAGCAACAGATCGGAGTCCCCGTCGGCCAGCACGATCTCAGCACCGACCGCGGTGCACATGACCACCTTGTACAGGCCGTAGTCCCAGGACATCGGGAACCGGCAGAACACCACGTCCTCGGCGCGGTAGCCCAGCTCGGAGACCAGCGCCCGGCTGGCGAAGGTGATCTGCGCGTGCGGGCACACCACGGCCTTGGGCGCCGCGGTGCTGCCCGAGGTGTAGACCAGCACCGCGATGTCCTCGGGCAGGACCTCCACCGGGACCGCGCTGCGACCGCTCATGCGCAGGCCCTGGACCTGGTTCCACACCTCGCCGAACCCGATCACCGGTACCTGGGTCAGCTCGGACACCCGCTGCACCGAGGCGTCGTCGACGACCACCAGCGCGGGATCGGCGTTGTCCAGCACCGAACTCAGGTGGAAGGACTTCATCGCCGGGTTGAGCGGCACGAAGACGGCGCCGCTGCGCACGGTGCCGTAGAACAGCGCGACGAGCTCGCGCGTGGTCGGCAGCTGCACGACCACGCGCTGGCCGGGCAGCACCCCGCGGTCGGCGAGCCAGGCGTGCACGGCACGGCTGTGGTCAGCGACCTCGGCGTAGTTCCACCGGCCGTAGCCGTCGCTGACCGCCACGGCCTGCGGTGTGCTCGCGGCCGTCCCGTCCAGCAGGGTGTGCACGAGCCCAGCCCGCCCGCCGGTGCGGCTGTCCAACGCGGTCATCGCACATCTCCGATCGCATAACGCCGGAAGTTGCACAAAATCGGTACCCAAGAAATTACTGCCGACCCGCACCACATTCCCACCCCTAGTTCACCCCTAACAAACAGTGAGCAGGTCGGCGGCCCTGGCCCGCAGAACCCCGCGGTCGACTTTCCGGTTGGAATTGAGTGGGAACTGTTCGAGGTGGTGGTAGCGGCGTGGAATCATGCGCTCCGGCAGCACCTCGCGCAGTTGTCGCACGAGTCCCGCGGGCGGGGTGTCCACGCCGGTGTAGAACACCACCAGTTCGGCGGACTCGGCGCGGGTCACCGCCACCGTCACCGCGTCCTGCACCCCCGCGCAGCCGCGCAGCGCGTGGTCGATCTCGGCCAGTTCCACCCGCCAGCCCTGCACCTGGACCTGGGCGTCCATCCGCCCCAGGTAGGCGAGTTCGCCCTCGGCCACCCAGCGCACCCGGTCCCCGGTCCGGTACCAGCGGCGCCCGCCGTGCTCCAGGAACCGGCCCTCGTCCTCCGCCGGGTCGAGGTAGCCCCTGGTCAGCTGTGGTCCGGTGACGCACAGCTCGCCATCGGCCCCCTCGGCGACCGGCCGGTCCTGGGCGTCGATCAGCAGCACCTCGTGCCCGGGGTGCGGGGCGCCGATCGGCACCACCCCGTTCACGGCAAGCTTCGGGGACACCGCTTCCGACCAGCGGTGACCGGTGATGGTGATGGTCAACTCGGTGGGCCCGTACAGGTTCTCCACCAGCGAGCCGGGCGCCGCGCGCTGCCAGTCGGCGGTGTCCTGGCACTGCAGGGCCTCGCCCGCGAAGAAGCTCCAGCGCAGGCCCGGCAGGGTGCCCGCGCCCAGCCCGCCCATGCGGCGGACCAGCGAGATCGCGCTGGGCGTGGCGAACCAGACCGTCACGCCCTGGTCCAGCAGGAACCGCGGCAGCTCGCGGTAGGCCAGCGGCGGCACCCAGACCAGGGTGGCGCCCGCGCCCCAGGCGCAGAACAGGTCGAACATCGCGCAGTCGAAGTTCAGGTCAAACGTTTGCGAGAACACGTCCTCGGGGCTGAAGTCGTAGCGCCGGTCGAGCAGGTCGAAGTAGTAGGTGGTGCTGTCGTGGCTGATCGGCACCCCCTTGGGGCGACCGGTCGAGCCGGAGGTGAACAGCAGGTAGGCCGGGTCCGAACCGCGCGCGGCCCGGGGCCGGTCCAGGGCGTGCGCGGCCGAGGGCAGGGTGCTGCCGGGCGGCCGCTCACCCTCGGGCACCTCGCCGACCAGCAGCACCGGCACGTCCGCCCCGGGCACCGCGCGCAGCCCGGGCAGGTCGGCGACCAGGGCGCTGACCTGCGCGGAGTCGAGCATCTGCCGGGTCCTGGCCGCGGGGAAGTCCGGTTGCAGCGGCACCACGGCGGCCCCCGCGTACAGGCAGGCCAGGATCGCCACGTAGGAGTGCACACCCCGCCCGGTGAGCACGCCGACCGCCCTCGGCGGGTCGGGGCAGGCCGCCAGCAGGGAACCCGCCCAGGTCAGCGCGAGCTCGTGCGCGGCCCGGTAGGTGATCGACTCCTCGGCCACGCGCACCGCGTCCCGGTCCGGGCTCACCGCGAGCCCGCGCAGGAACCGGGCGTGCAGCCCCAGTTCGGAGTTGTCCACGAATACCCCCAACAATGGTGTGCGAAATTGACCCGCCAGCATTCCGGCGAGTTCTTCTCTGATAGCGGAATTATCGGCTCATCGTGGCCATTTTCATGCTAGCGTCGATTCAGCATCCCCGATCAGTGATATTCGCGCATCCACTGGGAGTCATCATGTGGGACCCACAGTTCGAGCAGATCCTCCGCGACTACCTGCCGTTCCTGTCCGCGGACGAGCCGCTGACGGAGGACATCAACCTGCGTGAGCACGGCCTGGACTCGCTGGCCATGGTCGAGCTCCTGGCGAACCTGGAGAACGCCTTCGCCGTGCGGTTCGTCGACGAGGCGCTGAAGCTGGAGACCTTCCAGTCCCCCGGCGTGCTGTGGTCCACCCTGTCCGGGCTCACCGCGGCCAACGCCTGAGGACCAGCCGCGGCCCGGCTCCCGCTGGGGGCCGGGCACGGGGTTCACACCGCCCGCGCGGCGAGCACCGGCCGCCGGGGCCGCATCGCCAGCCTCGGGTCCACCGCGACCACCGTGAAGGCGTTCCTGGTGACCTTGACCCGGCCGAACAGGCTGTCCACCCCGCAGACGTGCACGGTGTCCACGCCCTGCTCCCGCAGCGAGGCGACGACCTCCGGCCAGCACAGTGCCCGGGTGAACCCGTCCAGCAGCAGCGTGCGCATGCCCTCGGCGCCGCGGATGACCGTGCCGTCCTGGTCGGCGATCACCGGTAGCTCCGGGTCGGCGAACTCCAGGCCGGTGAACAGGTCCCGCTCCACCTCGGCCCGCAGCGGGGCGAAGGCGGCGCAGTGCATCGGGGGCCGCATGGTGTACAGCGACAGTCCACCGGCCGAGCGCAGCCGCTGCTGCAACCAGTCCACACTGGACTCAGGCAGGCTCAGCATGTAGAAGTCCTCGTCCACGTAACAGGACACGTCGTTCCACTCCCCGCGCGCGTCCAGCTCGGCCCGCACCTCGTCCAGCAGTTCCCTCGGCGTGCGGACGAACGAGTGCGTGACCAGGTCGGTCAGCTCGCGGGAGAAGAAGTCCTCCATGTGGCGGGCCAGGCGTGCGGTCAGCAGCACGGTGTCCGCGAAGGACAGCGCGCCGGAGTAGGCCACCGCGGACTTCGCGCCGAAGCTGGCCCCGGTGCAGTACTGCGGGCGCAGGCCGAGCGCGTCCTGTGCCCAGTGGGCCAGCGCGACCGAGTTGACCAGGAACGCGACCTGGGCGTATTCGGAGTAGTCGCCCTCGGTCTCGCGGAAGCGGTCCACCAGCGAGTAGCCCAGTACCTCGTCGGCCTGCGCGACCAGTCGCCGCGCGACGGCGTTGCCCACCATGAACCGGCCGACCTCGGTGAAGTCGGCGGGCCCCATACCGGGGAAGACCACGGCTCCGGCCATCTCAGCTCAGCCCCTTCAGGTACTCGACCAGCACGGCGGTGAACTTCTCCGGCTCCTCCAGGTGCGGCACGTGGCTGGACTGCTCGAAGATCTCCCAGCGCACGTCGCCGATCAGGTCGGCGTAGGGCTGCACGGTGGCCGGGGTCGCCTCGTCGTGGCGGCCGGAGATCAGCAGCGTGGGCACCTCGATCCGTTCGCACAGGTCGATCACGGAGAAGTCCTTGAGGCTGCCGATGACGTGGAACTCGGTCGGCCCGTTCATGGTGAAGTAGACCGTGGGGTCGTTGTAGATCTCCATGAACGAGGCCGTGTAGTCCGCGGGCCAGGGCAGGATCCGGCACACGTGCCTGTCGTAGAACACGCGCATCGCCTGGAAGTACTCGTCGCTGTCGGTGGTCCCGGCCGCCTCGTGACGCAGCAGGGTCTGTTGCACCTGTTCGGGCAACTGCGCCCGCAGTACCGCCATCTCCTCCAGCCACAAGGGCATCGAGGCAGGCGAGTTCGCGATCACCAGTCCGCGCAGGCCCTTCGGCCGCCGGGCGGCGTGGCTCGCGGCGAGCATGCCGCCCCAGGACTGGCCGAACAGCACGTACTGCTCGGTGATGCCCAGGCCGCGCAACAGGTTGTCCAGTTCGTCCTGGAACAGCTGCACTGTCCAGAAGTCGGCGCCGCGGTCGGGCAGGTGGCTGGAGCCGCCGTTGCCCAGCTGGTCGTAGTGCACCACCGGCCAGCCCGCCTCGGCCAGCGCTGTCAGCGCGAGCAGGTAGTCGTGGGTACTGCCCGGTCCGCCGTGCAGCACGACCACCGGGGGCCGTCCGCAGTCGAGCCGACCGGTGACCCGGTACCAGGTGCGGTGCTCACCGAACCGCAGCGTTCCCTTGGCGCTCGGGGCCAATGCCGCCATGTCCACCACCTCACCAGCGATGTACGTTGTCGCAAAACGACTGTTCCCCAGGTGCGGGGTCTCCAGCACCGGCCAAGCTACCGGCCGTGCGCGGCCCGCGGACCCCTAGCGCTCCCCCTAAAGCCCCCCTGTGGCCAGGTCTTTCACGTGGTCGGGGTGGTTCGTATCCAGACGGTGGGACCCGTTGCCCGGTGATAGGGGTGCGGCAGGGGTGGGGTCCGGCAGTAGCCTCCGAATCAGAACCATTGCCAGCACAGGGAAACCTGGGGACAGGACTCCGCCATGACCAATGCCGAGGCACCGGCCTTCCCGATGCGCAGGGCCTGCCCGTACAGCGAGCCCGCCGAGTACGCCAAGCTCCGCACCGACCAGCCGGTCTCCCAGGTCACCCTCGCCACCGGGCGCAGGGCCTGGATCGTCGCCAGGTACGAAGACGTGCGCAAGCTGTTGCTGGACCCCAGGGTCAGCTCCGACCAGGCCAAACCGGGCTTCCCGCACCACGTGCACATCCCCGAGGAGATGCTCGCCCACCTGTCGATCCCGTTGGCGGGCATGGACGCCCCGGTGCACACGGCGCAGCGCAGGATGGTGCTGCCCGAGTTCACCGTGGCCAGGATGCGGGCGCTGCGCCCGCGCATCCAGGAACTGGTCGACGAGTTGGTCGACGCGATGCTGGCGGGCGAGCGCCCGGTGGACCTGGTGCGCGCGCTGGCCACTCCGGTGCCCTCACAGGTGATCTGCGAGATGCTCGGTGTGCCCTACGCGGACCGGCACATCTTCGAGACGGTCACCGAGCTGATCCTCGACCACAACACGGCCCCGCAGGACCGCGCCGCGGCCGACGGCCAACTGGTCGCACACCTGGACAAACTGGTCACCGCGGCCGAGGCCGACCCGGGCGACAACCTGCTGGGACGGATGATCGTCAAGAACCGGGAGACCCCGGTCTTCGACCACGCGGGCATGGTGGGCCTGATCAGGATCCTGCTGATCGCCGGGCACGAGACCACCGCGAACATGGTGTCGCTGAGCGTGTTCGCCCTGCTGGACCGGCCGGACCTGCTCGCCCAGCTGCGCGAGGACCCCGACCTGACCCCGAAGGCCGTCGAGGAGCTGATGCGCTTCTTCAGCATCTCCGACCACGTGACCTGCCGGGTGGCCACCGAGGACCTGGAGATCGACGGGGTGTTGATCCGCGCGGGCGAGGGCGTGATCGCGCTCAACGGCTCGGCCAACCACGACGAGTCGGTGTTCACCGATCCCGACGAGGTGGACTTCCATCGCGAGGCCCGCCACCACGTGGCCTTCGGCTACGGCATCCACCAGTGCATCGGGCAGAACCTCGCCCGGCTGGAGTTGGAGATCGTGCTGAACACGCTGATCGCCCGGCTGCCCGGCCTGCGGTTCGCGGTACCGCCGGAGGAGCTGTCCTTCAAGTACGACGGGGTGATCTACGGCATGCACAGCCTGCCGGTCACCTGGTGACGCGTCGGTTCCCACATGGCTAGTGGCGCGTCGCGCGTCGTTGACCTGGTATCCGGTCCGGGCCGAGGCTGCGGTGCCATGAAAGTGCCGTTCAGGACATCCAGTGTCCTGAACGGCACTTTCATGACACGGCCCGCGTCGGCGGGCGCGGCTGGGTGGTCGCCGGCGAGACACGGTCAAGGTTCCGAGGCGAGCCACTGGCGCGGTGTCCAAGCCCCTCGTCGGGCGCCGGACACCGCGCTAGGCTGCACGGCGTGAGCTTTCCTCACACCGTGCAGCCGGAGCAGTGTGGAGAACCGATGCGAGTGCTGATCGTGTGCTTGTCCGCGCACGGCCACCTGTTCCCGATGATCTCCACCGGCTGGGCGCTGCGCGCGGCCGGGCACGAGGTGCTGATCGCCACCTGCGGCGGGCTCACCCCGGTGGAGCGGACCGGGCTGCCCAGTGTGGACCTGGCGCCCGGGTTCAGCATGGCGATCCCCGAGGGCATGGATGTGCGGCGATCGGCGGCGCCGCCGATCGCCGAGCAGGAGTGGGCGGGCTTCTTCGCCTTCACCGCCGAGGTAATGGCCGAGGGCCTGGCCGCACTGGTGGGGTCCTGGCGGCCGGATGTGCTGCTGCACGAGGAAACCCTGTTGATCGGCTCGGCGGTCGCGATCGGCGCGGGCGTGCCTTCCGTGGCGCACGGGCTCGGGCTCGCGCACGGACTGGCCGAAGTGGACACCCTGTTCGAGCCGCAACTGCCGCTGTTCAGTCGGTTCGGGGTGCACGGCCTGCCCGAGCCCACCGCCGTGATTGACCTGAGCCCGCCGAGCATGGGCTCCGTCCCCGGCGGCTGGCCCATGCGGTACGTGCCGTACAACGGGCCGGGCATGTTGCCGGAGTGGTTGCTGGACAACGGGGATCGCCCACGGGTGGCCGTCACACTCGGCACCTTCAACCCCTACCTGACCGGGGTGGGCCCGGCCGCACGGGTGGTCGAGCTCGCCGCGGAGCTGGACGCCGAGTTCGTGCTGGCACTGGGTTCGGTGGACACCTCGTCCCTGGGCCCGTTGCCGCCCAACGTGCGGATCAGCGGCTGGGTGCCGTTGCACGCGTTGCTGGCCACCTGCTCCGCGGTGATCCACCACGGCGGCACCGGCACCACCATGACCGCGCTGGACGCGGGCCTGCCGCAGCTGATCATGCCCGCGGACGCCGATCAACCACTCAACGCCGAAGCGGGGTTCCGGCGCGGGCTGGCCCTGGTCTCCCGTTGCGAGCAGCTCGGCGCCAAACAGGTCGGTGACCTGTTGCGGGACCCCGACCTGCGGCGGGCTGCGGCCGAGGTCCGCGCCGAGATGCACGCCATGCCCGCGCCCGGCGAGGTGGCCCAGCGGATTCTCGGGCTGGTGCGGGGCTGATCACCGGCCCCGCAGCCACTGGTCGATCGCCTGCGCGGTGCTGGCGGCCTCGGACTCCACGATGCTGAAGTGGTCGCCGGCCACCTCGACCAGGTGGTGCGGGGCGGCCCAGCCCGCGCGCCAGTCCTCGCTGTCCGGGTTGGCGGTGATGGACCGCTCGGGGCGCACGAACAGCACCGGGGCCTTGGTCGGCCCCGGCTGGTAGCCGTTGAACAGGTCGATGTAGCGGGCCATCGCGGACAACCGCGCGCTGTCGAAGTGGCCCAGCGAGTCCTCACGGTCGAACAGGCCCGCGAGCATCTGGCCGAAGACCCCGGTGCTGGTGTCCATGGTGGGCAGGTAGGTGTCCAGCAGCACGACCCCGGCCAGCGGCAGGCCCTCGCCCTCCAGGTAGAGCGCGGTGGCGTGGGCGAGCCAGCCGCCCGAGGAGTACCCGAGCAGCGCGAGCGGCCGGTCCCCCGCCTCGGCGCGGATGCTCTCGCCGAGCACCTGCGCGACCGCCGCGTACGTGGACGGCAGGCTCTCCCCCGAGGCGAAACCCGGTGTGGGCAAGGCGAACATGTCGCGCACGCCGCGGAAGTGCGCGGCCAGTCGGGCGTGCTGGTGAACCCCGCCGGTGGCCATCGGCGTGCAGAGGCAGGCCAGCACCGGGCCGTCCGGCCCCGTGCACAGCCCGACCGGTTCGGGCAGCCGGTCCAGCCCCGCGCTGGAGTCGAACTCGGGGCGCAGCCCGGCGGCGGCGCTGAGCAGCGCGAACCCGGGCTTGAGTCGGTCGGCCAGCACCGCGTCGCGGAACAACGTGGTCAGCGAGTCGGGTGCGACCGGGGCCCGTTCGACGGTGTCGGCCAGTTCGGCGCGCAGCACGCGGGCCAGTTCGGCGGGGCTGCGGCTGTCGAACACGACTGTCGCGGGCAGCCGCAGGCCGGTGCTCGCGTTCAGTTCGTTGCGCAGCTCCGCGGAGGTCAGCGAGTCGACACCGGCCTCCAGGAAGCCCTGCTCCGGGTCCACCTGCTCGGGGCCGCTGTGCCCGAGAACCCTTGACTGGATGGCGCGGATCAAGTCGAGCAACACCTGCTCCTGTTCACCCTCGGACAGTTCGGACAGCCTGGCCCGCAAGGACTGTGCGTCGGCCTTGCTCGCACCGGAGGCGCTGCGCCGTGCCGGGGTGAGCAGCGAGCTGAAGATCGGTGGGAGGGCGTCGGCGGGGGCACGCAGGTCCAGTTTGATCGGTACCACCGCCGGTGCGCCGAGTGCGACCGCGGCGTCGAACAGCTCAAGCCCTTCCTCGGTGGACAAGGGGTGCACGCCGCTGCGGGACATCCTGGTGCGGTCCGCCTCGCTGAGGCCACCGGTCATGCCGCTGCTCTCGGCCCACAGGCCCCAGGCCAGCGAGGTAGCGGGCAGCCCCTGTGCGTGCCGGTACTGGGCCAGCGCATCCAGGTACGCGTTGGCAGCGGCGTAGTTGGCTTGTCCTGGCGTGCCAAAGGTTCCGGCGGCCGAGGAGAACAGTACGAAGTGGGTCAGGTCCCCGGCGAACTCATGCAGATTCCAGGCCGCGTCCACCTTGGGCCGCAAGA
Organism: Kutzneria viridogrisea DSM 43870; assembly: GCF_000525635.1. Classification (NCBI taxonomy): domain Bacteria; kingdom Bacillati; phylum Actinomycetota; class Actinomycetes; order Pseudonocardiales; family Pseudonocardiaceae; genus Kutzneria; species Kutzneria viridogrisea. The sequence goes on along the minus strand of NZ_CP007155.1, from coordinate 1,595,203 downwards.
CGGTGTCCAGGCGTTCGGGTGTCAACGAGCCGATCACCCCGTCGTCCAGCACACCCGCGGTGTGCACGACGGCACCGACTGAATTTTCAGTCAGTAGGGCCCGAACGGCCTCACGGTCGGCAACGTCGCAGGCCAGGACCGGACGGCCCTCGACGGTTCCTCCGCCCCGGCTGACCAACAGCAGGTTCCGCACGCCGGAGTCGAGCAGGTGCTTGATGACGAGCCTGCCCAGGGTCCCCGTGGCGCCGGTGACCAGCACGGTGCCGTCCGGGTCCCAGGCGGGCACCTCACCGGTGGCCCGCACGCGAGCGAGCCGGGCGGCGAGCGCCTTGCCCTGGCGCAGCAGCAGTTGCGGCTCACCTGACGCCACAGCTCCCGGCAGTGCGGCAGCGGACTCGTCCTCGGCATCCAGGTCCACCAGGACGATCCGGTCGGGGTGCTCCGACTGCGCCGAGCGGACAAGCCCCCACACCGCGGCACCGGCCAGGTCCACGGTGTCCGCGCCACGCGTGACGACCACGAGCTTCGCCGACTCGAACCGCTCCTCGACGAGCCATGCCTGTAACACCGCGAGCACTCGGTTCGTCGCCGTGCGAACCGTGTCGCCCGCACATGGCAGCACCACGTAGTCGTTTTCCCCCACGGAGTCCAGGTCAGCACAGCTGTCGACCCGGACAGCGGCCGACTCCAGCGCGACGCCCACCTTGAGTTCGTCGGTGCCGAGCACGGCCCAGCGCGCGGCCGGATCGGCCGCAGGCGCGGCGATGGGCGTCCACTCCACGTGGAACAGCGAGTCCGGGCCGCTGGCACGGGTCGCGGCGAGCTGATCGGCGGAGATCTCCCGCAGCGCCAGCGATCCGACCGTGGCCACCGGCGCTCCCATCCCGTCGGCGATCACCAGCCGAGCCGTGCCAGCGCTGGTCGGCGTCACCTGCACGCGCAGGTTGGACGCACCGGTCGCGTGCAGTTCGACCTCGCTCCAGGCGAACGGCAGCGCGATCCGGTCGCTGGCCGCATTGCTGAGCGTCACGGTGTGCAGGGCCGCGTCGAGCAGGGCCGGGTGCACGCCGAACGCGTCCACCTCGGCGTCCTCGGGCAGGCCCACCTCGGCGAACACCTCGTCTCCGCGTCGCCACGCGGCGCGCAGCCCACGGAACAGCGGACCGTAGACGAGTCCAACGCTGGCCATGTCCTCGTACAACTCGCCGGTGTCGATCGGCTCCGCGCCGGAGGGCGGCCAGTCGGTCAGGCCCGGCGCGTGCCCGCCGGTCCCCACACCGAGCACACCGTTGGCGTGTCTGGTCCACTGCCCGTCGCCGAGTCGCGAGTGGACGGTCACGCTCCGCTCGGCCGAATCGCCCGCCGGGCCGACCGCGACCTGGAGCTGGACCGCCCCGCTGTCGGGCACCGCCAGCGGGGCCTCGATCGTCAGCTCGGAGAGCAGGCCGCAGCCGACCTCGTCACCGGCCCGGATCGCCAACTCGACAAAGCCGGTGCCGGGGAACAGCACCGTGCCGCCCACGGCGTGGTCGGACAGCCATGGGTGGGTGCTGGTCGACACCTTGCCGGTGAGCAGCAGGCCACCCGTGTCGGCCACTGCCACGGCCGCACCGAGCACCGGGTGCCCCAGTTCGGCCGCATCGGGTTCGTCGGCCCGGAGCCAGTAGCTCGCCCGCTGGAACGGGTACGTGGGCAGGTCCGTCCGGCGCCCGCCCGCGAACAGGGTCGGCCAGTCGACCTCGCCGCCAGCGGCGTGGACCTGCCCGAGCGCGGTGATCACTGCTTGGGCCTCACCACGGTTCTTGCGCAGCGCGGACACGAACGTGCCCTCCGCGCACTGCTGGGCCATGCCGGTGAGCACACCGTCCGGCCCCAACTCCAGGAACGTCGTGACACCAAGGTCTTGCAGGCGGCGCACGCCGTCGCAGAACCGGACCGCCTCGCGAACGTGCCGCACCCAGTACTCGGGAGCGCACAGCTGGTCACCGGCCACCGAACCGGTCAGGGTCGACACGATCGGAATCCTCGGCGGGCGCAAGTCCAGTGTGGACACGATCTTGCCGAACTCGGCCAGCATCGGATCCATCAACGGGGAGTGGAACGCGTGCGAGACGACCAGCCTGCGCGACTTGCGCTCCGCGAACCGCTCCACCACAGCACCGACCGCGTCCTCGTCACCGGACAGCACAACGGAGTCCGGCGCGTTGATCGCCGCGATACCGACTCGCGCGGTCAGGTGCGGGAGGACCTCGTCCTCGGTGGCCTGGATGGCGACCATGGCACCACCGGGCGGCAACTCCTGCATGAGCCGACCGCGTGCGGCCACCAGCTTCGCCGCGTCGGCCAGCGACAGGACACCGGCCACGTGCGCGGCCGAGACCTCACCGATCGAGTGCCCAGCCAGGTAGTCCGGCGCGAGGCCCCAGGACTCGACGAGCCGGAACAGTGCCACCTCGATCGCGAACAACGCGGCCTGGGTGTACCGGGTCTGGTCCAGCAGCTCCGAACCGTCGAAGATCACCTCGCGCAACGGCAGGTCGAACTCGGCGCACACCTCGTCAAAGGCCTTGGCGAAGGCGGGAAAGGACTCGTACAGCTCGCGACCCATCCCGGCGCGCTGAGCGCCCTGGCCGGTGAACAACACCGCCAGCTTGCCACCGGTGCGGGCCACACCGCGCACGAGGTTGGCGGACTTGCCCCCGTCCGCGAGCACGCGGAGTCCGCTGAGCAGCTCGGCTCGATCAGCGCCGAGGACCACAGCGCGGTGCTGGAAGGCCGATCGCGTGGCCACCAGCGAGTAGCCGACGTCCAGCAGGTCCACCTCGGGGTCTCCGTCCACTTGGGACGCGAGGTGGGCGGCTCGCTCGTACAGCGCGGACTCGTTCTTGGCCGACAGCACCCACGGAGTCACCGGGAGTTGGTCACCGGCTGGCAGTTCCGTGGCAGTAGGGGCTTGTTCGACGATCACGTGCGCGTTGGTGCCGCTGATGCCGAACGAGGACACGCCCGCGCGTCGTGGGTGATCGGTGGCGGGCCACGGGACCTGCTCAGTGAGCAACCGCACGCTGCCCGCGGTCCAGTCCACGTTCGGCGAGGGCTTGTCCACGTGCAGGGTCTTCGGCACCACCCCGTGGCGCATGGCCAGCACCATCTTGATCACTCCGGCGATCCCGGCGGCGGCCTGGGTGTGCCCGATGTTGGACTTGATCGACCCCAGCAACAGCGGCTCGGCGCGATCCTGGCCGTACGTGGCCAACAGCGCCTGCGCCTCAATCGGATCACCCAACGTGGTACCGGTTCCGTGCGCCTCGACCACGTCGACCTGGTCGGCGGACACCCTGGCGTTGGCCAGCGCCTGGCGGATCACCCGCTGCTGGGAAGGACCGTTCGGGGCCGTGATGCCGTTGGAGGCCCCGTCCTGGTTGATCGCCGACCCGCGCAGCAGTCCCAGCACCCGGTGGCCGTTCTCGCGGGCGTCGGACAAGCGCTCCAGCACCACCATGCCCACGCCCTCGGCGAAGCCGGTGCCGTCGGCGGTGTCCGCGAACGCCTTGCAGCGACCGTCCGGGGACAGCCCGCGCTGGCGACTGAACTCGATGAACGTGCCGGGCGTGGCCATCACGGTGACACCACCGGCCAGGGCGAGCGGACACTCCTTGTTGCGCAGGGCCTGCATCGCCAGGTGCAGCGCGACCAGCGAGGAGGAGCAGGCCGTGTCCACCGAGACGGTCGGGCCCTCCAAGCCGAACACGTAGGCCGCCCGGCCGGACACGAAGCTGCCGAACCCGTAGCTGCCAACGTAGTCGTGGTACATCACCCCGGCGAACACCCCGGTCTGACTGCCCCGCAACGCGGCCGGGTCGATGCCCGCGTCCTCCAGTGCGGACCAGGACGCCTCCAGCAGCAGTCGTTGCTGCGGATCCACCGCGAGCGCCTCGCGCGGGGAGATGCCGAAGAAGGTCGGGTCGAACTCCGCCGCGTCGTAGAGGAATCCGCCGCGGTTGACATAGCTGGTGTCCGGTCGCGAGGCGGTCGGGTCGTACACGCGGTCCAGGTCCCAGCCGCGGTCGGCGGGGAACTCCCCGATGCCCTCGCCGCCCTCGGTCAGCAGCGTCCACAGCTGCTCGGGGGTGGTGACGCCGCCGGGGTAGCGGCAGGACATGCCGACGATCGCGATCGGTTCCCTGCTCTCCGCGGCCAGTTTCCGGTTCTGCTCCCGCAGGCGCTCGGTCTCCTTCAGCGCGGCCCGCAGTGCCAGTACCACCTTGTCCTCGGACGTGGGCATCGCAGTCTCACACCTCTCGCGTGACGTCATCGAGGTCGGCCCCGTCCAGGGCCATGCTGATCAGGCTGTCGGTGTCCATCTCGTCGATCGACCCCGACTGCTCCGGCGGGCTGTCGACCGGTTCGGTGGCACCGGCCAGCTCCAGCAGGCTGTCCATCAGCCCGGAGTCGCGCAGCCTGCTCAACGGGATGCTGCCGAGGATCTCCCGCACGCGGTCCTCGGCCGAGCCCTCGGCCGGGGTCGTGCGCGGGCTCAGCTCGGCGTCGAGCTGCGCGGCGAGCACCTGTGAGCTGGGGTAGTCGAAGATCAGCGTGGGTGGCAGGCGGAGCCCGGTCGCGGCGTTGAGCTGGTTGCGGAACTCCACCGCCGTCAACGAGTCGAAGCCCAGTTCGCTGAAGGCCCGGTCCGGTTCGATGGCCTCGGTCCCGGCATGACCGAGCACGGCAGCCGCCTGGCTGCGGACCAGGTCCAGCAGCAGTTCCGCGCGGTCCTGCTCGGTCAGCCCCGCGAGCTGCTGGCGGAGCGCGGCCACCGGCACGGCCCCGGCTTGTGCGGTCCTGCGCACCGGGGTGCGGACCAGACCGCGCAGCACCGGGGGCACAGCATCCCCGGACAGTGCCTTGAGGTCCAGCTTCATCGGCACGGCAACGGGTTCGCCGCTGGTGGCCACCGAGTCCAGCAGCTCAAGTCCCTCCTCAGTGGACAGTGGCAGCACGCCGTTACGCGAGATACGGGACCGGTCGGTCGCGTCCAACTGGCCGGTCATGCCGCTGCTCTCGGCCCACAGGCCCCAGGCCAGCGAGGTAGCGGGCAGCCCCTGTGCGTGCCGGTACTGGGCCAGCGCATCCAGGTACGCGTTGGCAGCGGCGTAATTGCCCTGGCCGGGAGCACCGAGCACACCGGCGGCCGAGGAGAACAGCACGAAGTGGGTCAGGTCCCCGGCGAACTCGTGCAGGTTCCAGGCCGCATCCACCTTCGGCCGCAAGACGGTGTCCAGACGCTCGGGCGTCAACGAGCCGATCACCCCGTCATCCAGCACACCCGCGGTGTGCACGACAGCACTGACTGAATTTTCAGCCAGCAGTGCCCGTACCGCCTCACGGTCGGCAACGTCGCAGGCCAGGACCGCGCGGCCGTCGACCATTCCCCCGCTGCGACTGACCAGCACCAGGTGCTGGAACCCACGCTCGGCGAAGTGCCTGGTGACAAGTCGGCCCAGGGTCCCGGTCGCGCCGGTGATCAACACCGTGCCCTCGGGGTCCCAGTCCGCACCGGGCGCCAACTCCGCGACCCGGACCAGGCGAGCGCCGCGCACGGCCCCGTCACGCACCAGCACCTGCGGTTCACCGGCCGCGACGATGCCCGGCAGCAGGCTGACGGACCGGTCGTCGGTGTCCACCAGGACGATCCGGTCCGGGTTCTCCGACTGCGCGGAACGGACGAGCCCCCACACCGCGGCACCGGCCAGGTCGGTGACCTCCGGCCCGACCGCGCCCCGCGTGCGGATCACCAGCTTGGCGGCGGCGAACCGCTCCTCCGCCAGCCAGGACTGGATCAGCGCGAGCGCCTCGTGGGTGCGGGCGTGCACCTCGCCGCCGACGAACTGGGCGAGGACCACGTCGGCGCTGACCACCGAGGACAGGTCGGCGGCCGTGTCAACGCGGGCGACCTGGCCGTCCAGCGGGAGCGGTTCACCCAGCACCGCCCAGTGCCCGGCGGAGACGACCACCTCGGCGGCCAGCCGGGCCCAGTCGAGCCGGAACAGCGCGTCGTGGTGGGCGCTCACCTGGAGACCGGCCAGCTCGCGCAGTGCCAGCGAGCCGATCGTGGCGACCGGGGCACCGGCCGAGTCGGCCAGTTGCAGGGACACGGCGCGGTCCCCGGCTGGGGCCACCCGCACCCGCAGGCCGGTGGCCCCGGTCGCGTGCAGGTCCACTGTGGACCAGGAGAACGGCACCAGCGCCTGGTCACCGCCGACCGGGCTGAGGCTGATCGCGTGCAGTGCGGAGTCCAGCAGCGCCGGGTGCAATCCGAGCCGGTCCACCTCGGCGTCCTCGGGCAGGCTCACCTCGGCGAACACCTCGTCCCCGCGCCGCCACGCCGCCGAGAGGCCCTGGAAGGTCGGCCCGTACACCAGGCCGCTGGCCGCCAACTCGGTGTACAGGTCGGCGACCGGCACCGGTTCCGCGTCAGTCGGCGGCCACTGGGTCAGCTCGAACGAGGCGGGCTGGTCGGAGGCCGACAGCACCCCGTGGGCGTTCTTGGTCCAGGGCGCGTCCTCCAGTCGCGAGTGGACGGTCACGGTGCGCGTGCCGTCCTCCTGGGGCGCACCGACCGCGACCTGGACCTGCACCGTTCCGCTGGTCGGCAGCACCAGTGGCGCCGCCAGGGTCAGTTCCTCGACCCGGCCGCAGCCCGCCTCGTCACCGGCGCGGATCGCCAGCTCGACGAAGGCCGTGCCGGGCAACAGGATCGTGTCCCCGATGGCGTGCTCGGCAAGCCAGGGCGTGGTCCGCGCCGACAGCCTGCCGGTGAACAGGTAGCTTCCGGTGTCGGCCAGCTCGACGGCGGGCCCGAGCAGTGCGTGGTCGGAGGTGCCAGCCGGGTCGGCGCCGACGCTGTCCAGCCAGAAGCGTTCGTGCTGGAAGGCGTAGGTGGGCAGGTCGACTCGGCGCCCGCCTGCGAACACCGCGGCCCAGTCGGCCGAGGTACCGCCAACGTGCAGTCGGCTCAGCGCGGTGAGCAGCGTGCGCACCTCGTCACGGTCCCTGCGCAGGGCCGGGGCAAACGTGCCCTCCACGCACTGCTGGGCCATGCCGGTCAGCACACCATCCGGCCCCAACTCCAGGAACGTCGTGACACCAGCACTTTCCAGGTACTTCAGGCCGTCACTGAACCTGACCGCCTCGCGGACGTGCCGAACCCAGTACTCCGGAGTACACAGCTCATCGCCCGCCAACGCCCCGGTCAGGTTCGACACAACCGGAATCCTCGGCGCAGCGAAGTCCAAAGTGGACGCGATCTTCCCGAACTCCGCCAGCATCGGCTCCATAAGCGGCGAATGGAACGCATGCGACACCACCAAACGCCGAGTCTTACGACCCGCGAAAACCGCCACCACAGCGGCAACCGCATCCTCATCACCCGACACCACAACAGAATCCGACCCATTGATCGCCGCGATACTCACACCGTTAGTCAGGTGCGGAGCAACCTCCTCCTCAGTCGCCTGGACCGCGACCATCGCACCACCGGCCGGCAACTCCTGCATGAGCCGACCACGAGCCGCCACCAGCTTCACAGCATCAGCCAACGACAACACACCAGCCACATGAGCCGCCGACAACTCACCAATCGAATGCCCAGCAACATAATCCGGCCGAACACCCCACGACTCAACAAGCCGGAACAACGCAACTTCAATCGCGAACAACGCAGCCTGGGTGTACTGCGTCTGATCCAACAACTCCGAACCGTCGAAGATCACATCACGCAACGGCAACTCGAACTCGCCGCACACCACGTCAAACGCCCCAGCAAACACCGGGAACGACTCGTACAACTCACGACCCATCCCAGCCCGCTGAGCACCCTGACCAGTGAACAACAGTGCGAGCTTGCCCTCGGTCCTGGCCACACCCGTGATCACGTTCGGCGAGGGCTCGCCCGCGGCCAGCGCGCGGAGTCCACTGATCAGCTCCTCGCGGTCCGCTCCGACCACCGCCGCCCGGTGCGGGAACGCGGAACGCAGTGCCGCCAGCGAGTAGCCGAGGTCGTTGGGCGGCGCACTGTCCACAACAGACAGCAGTCGCCTTGCCTGGTCGGGCAGGGCGTCCTTGCTGCGCGCCGACACCAGCCAGGGCAGCACCGGACCGGTGGCCTTCGGCGGCTGAGGCTCCTCGGTAGGTGCCTGCTCGATGATGGTGTGCGCGTTGGTCCCGCTGATGCCGAACGAGGAGATGCCCGCACGACGCGGCCGTCCGCTGTCCGGCCAGGGCTGCGCCTGCGTCAGCAGTTCGACGGCGCCCGCCGACCAGTCCACGTGCGGGGACGGGGCGTCCACGTGCAAGGTCTTCGGCAGGACTCCGTGCCGCATTGCCATGACCATCTTGATGATCCCGGCAACCCCGGCCGCCGCCTGAGTGTGCCCGAGGTTCGACTTGACCGACCCCAGCCACAGCGGTTGCTCGCGGTCCTGGCCGTACGTGGCGAGCAAGGCCTGCGCCTCGATCGGATCACCCAGCGTGGTACCGGTTCCGTGCGCCTCCACCACATCCACGTCCGCGGTGGTGAGACCCGCGCTGGCCAGGGCCTTGCGGATCACCCTGCGCTGGGAGGGGCCGTTCGGGGCGGTGAGGCCGTTCGAGGCCCCGTCCTGGTTGATCGCCGACCCGCGCACGATCGCGAGCACCGGGTGGCCGTTGCGGCGCGCGTCGGACAGCCGCTCCACCACCAGCACGCCCACGCCCTCGGACCAGCCAGCACCGTCCGCCGCGGCGGCAAAGGATCGGCACCGGCCGTCACGGGAGAGCCCGCGCTGGCGGCTGAACTCGATGAACGCGCCGGGCGTGGCCATCACGGTGACACCACCGGCCAAGGCGAGATCGCACTCGCCCTGCCGCAGTGCCTGCGCGGCCAGGTGCAATGCGACCAGTGAGGAGGAGCAGGCCGTGTCCACCGTGACCGCCGGCCCCTCCAGCCCGAGGCTGTAGGCGATCCGCCCGGACACCACGCTGCCGGAGGCGGCGGCGCCCTCGTAGTCGTGGTACATGACCCCGGCGAACACCCCGGTCTGACTGCCCTTCAACAGGACCGGGTCGATGCCCGCGCGCTCCAGCGCCTCCCAGGACACCTCCAGCAGCTGGCGCTGCTGCGGGTCGGTGATCAGCGCCTCACGCGGGGAGATACCGAAGAAGCCCGGGTCGAACTCGGCCGCGTCGTGCAGGAACCCGCCCTCCCGCACGTAGCACTTGCCCTCCTTGTCCGGGTCCGGGTCGTACAGCCGTTCCACGTCCCAGCCGCGGTCCTCCGGGAACAGCGTGATCGCGTCGGCCTCCTCGGTGACCAGCCGCCACAGGTCCTCGGGCGAGCGAACCCCACCCGGGTAGCGGCAGCTCATCGCCACGATCGCGATCGGCTCGTCGTCCACAGTCGACGACACGGTCGGCGCCACGTCCTCGGCGGTGCCGGAGACCTCGGCGAGCAGGTAGTCGGCCAGGGCCGTGGTGGTCGGGTAGTCGAAGACCAGCGTGGCTGGCAGCCGCAGCCCGGTGGCCGTGGTCAACCCGTTGCGCAGGTGCACCGCGGCGAGCGAGTCGAAGCCCAGGTCCTGGAACGGCTTGTCCAGTTCGACGGCCTCCGGGGAATGGTGCCCCAACACCGTGGCGACGTGCGCTCGGACCAGGGCGATCACGGTGTCGCGGCGTTCCGGCTCGGACAGCCCGGCGAGCCGCTGGGCCAGTCCGGACGAGACCGAGGCGGCGACGGAGGCCGTGCCGCGGCGGACCGACCTGCCTGCCAGGCCGCGGAACAGCGCGGCACCCTGCTCACGCAACACAGGCAGGTCGAGCTTGACCGGTGCCACGGCGGCCGGGCCGCCCTGGGCGAGGTCGAACAGGGCCAGGGCCTCGTCGGTGTCCAGCGGCAACACGCCCGCGCTGGCCAGTTGCTCGCGGTCGATCTCGGCGGTCATGCCGCTGGTGGCCGCCCAGAAGCCCCAGCCCAGCGAGGTCGCGGGCAGACCGCGGGCACGGCGGTACTGGGCCAAGGCGTCCAGGTAGGCGTTGGCGGCGGCGTAGTTGCCCTGCCCCGGCGAGCCGAAGGTCGCCGCCACCGAGGAGAACAGGACGAACCGGTCCACCTCGCCGAGGAGTTCGTGCAGGTTCCAGGCCGCGTCCACCTTGGGGCGCAGCACCGCGTCCAGCCGCTCCGGGGTCAGCGAGCCGATCACCCCGTCGTCCAGCACACCTGCCGCGTGCACCACCGCACTGACTGAATTTTCAGCCAGGACCTGCCGCAGGGCCGCACGGTCCGCCGCGTCACAAGCGACCACGGTCGCCGCGGCACCCAGCTCGGCGAGCTCGGCGCACAGATCCTCCGCACCACCGCTGCGGCTCATCAACAGCAGGTTGCGCACTCCGTGCCGCTCGACGAGATGACGTGCCAGCAGCCGACCGAGTCCACCCGTACCGCCAGTGATCAGCACCGTGCCATCGGGATCCCAGCCGGTGTCCGGCTCCGTGACAGCGGCGCGGGCGAGCCGCGCGGCCAGGACCACGCCATCCCGGATTACCACCTGGGGCTCCCCAGAGGCCACGACCACGGGCAGCAGGCTCGCGGCCTCCGTGGCCGGGTCCAGGTCCACCAGCACGATCCGGTCCGGGTTCTCCGACTGCGCGGAACGGACGAGCCCCCACACCGCGGCACCGGCCAGATCGGTCACCTCGGCACCGACCGCGCCGCGCGTGACGATCACCAGCGTGGGTGAGTCGTTGCGCTGCAACACCTCCAGTGCCCGGTGCGTGACCTCGTGCACAGCACCGTTGATGAACGGCACGACCACCACGTCGGCCTCGCGCACGGCCTCGAACCCCTCGACCAGGTCCACCCCGGCGACCTGACCGGCGAGCCCGTTCAGCTGCTGCCCCACCACGGTCCAGCGCGCGGCGGACACGGCGGGTTCCACGGGAACCGGTACCCAGTCCACTTGGAACAGTGCGTCGGCAGCGGCAGGAGCCCGTACCGGGGCCATGGGCCGCAGCGTGAGTTCACCGACGGCCAGCACAGGGGCGCCAGTGGAGTCGGCGACTCGCAGTGCGACCGAGCCCGCACCGGTCGGCGTGATCTGTACCCGCAGGCTGGACGCGCCCGAGGCGTGCAGTTCGACGTCAGACCAGGCGAAGGGCAGCAGCGCTTCCTCAGCGGAGGCGGAGCTGAGGCCGATCGCCTGGAGCGCGGCGTCGAGCGCGGCCGGGTGCAGGCCGAACCGCCCTGGCTCCAAGGAGTCCGCCCCGGGCAGCGCCACCTCGGCGAACACCTGCTCGCCGTGCCGCCAAGCCGAACGCAGACCGCGGAACACCGGCCCGTAGGTGAGACCGGCCTCGGCCGCGGTGGCGTGGAAGTCCTCCAGCGACAAGGATTCGGCGCCACTCGGCGGCCACGCCGTCAGCTCGAAGGCTGGCTGACCGGCAGTTGGGGCCAGGATCCCGCTGGCGTGCCGCAGCCACGGCGAGTCCTCCGCGGCGTCCTCACGACGCGAGTGGATGCCGAGCACACGGCGCCCATCGGCGTTCGGGGCCCCGACGAGGACCTGGACCTGGACGCCGCCGCGCTCCGGCAGCACCAGCGGGGCCTCGATCGTCAACTCGGCGAGCAGGCCGCAGCCGACCTCGTCACCGGCCCGGACCGCCAGCTCGACGAAGGCCGTGCCGGGCAACAGGATCGTGCCGCCGATGACGTGATCAGCCAGCCAGCGGTGCGTGCCGACCGAGATCCGCGCGCTGAACAGCACACTGTCGGAGTCCGCGAGCGGTACGGCCGCGCCGAGCAGCGGGTGGTCGGGCGAGGTGAGCCCGAGCGAGGCGACATCGCTGGTCGTTGCGGTGGAGTTGAGCCAGAACCGCTCGCGCTGGAAGGCGTAGGTGGGCAGGTCGACCCGGCGGGCACTGGGGAAGACCTCGGCCCAGTTGACGGTTCGGCCGGTCACGTGCAGTTGCGCCAGGGCGGTGGTGATCGTCTCGACCTCGTCGCGGCCCTTGCGCAGCGCGGACACCAAGGTGCCCTCCACGCACTGCTGGGCCATGCCGGTCAGCACACCGTCCGGCCCCAACTCCAGGAACGTCGTGACACCAACGCTCTCCAGGTACTTCAGACCATCACTGAACCTGACCGCCTCGCGGACGTGCCGAACCCAGTACTCCGGAGTACACAGCTCATCGCCCGCCAACACCCCGGTCAGGTTCGACACAACCGGAATCCTCGGCGCAGCGAAGTCCAAAGTGGACGCGATCTTCCCGAACTCCGCCAGCATCGGCTCCATAAGCGGCGAATGGAACGCATGCGACACCACCAAACGCCGAGTCTTACGACCCGCGAAAACCGCCACCACAGCGGCAACCGCATCCTCATCACCCGACACCACAACAGAATCCGACCCATTGATCGCCGCGATACTCACACCATCGGTCAGGTGCGGAGCAACCTCCTCCTCAGTCGCCTGGACCGCGACCATCGCACCACCGGCCGGCAACTCCTGCATGAGCCGACCACGAGCCGCCACCAGCTTCACAGCATCAGCCAACGACAACACACCAGCCACATAAGCCGCCGACAACTCACCAATCGAATGCCCAGCAACATAATCCGGCCGCACACCCCACGACTCAACAAGCCGGAACAACGCAACTTCAATCGCGAACAACGCAGCCTGGGTGTACTGCGTCTGATCCAACAACTCCGAACCGTCGAAGATCACATCACGCAACGGCAACTCGAACTCGCCGCACACCACGTCAAACGCCCCAGCGAACACCGGGAACGACTCGTACAACTCACGACCCATCCCAGCGCGCTGCGACCCCTGACCAGTGAACAGCACACCCAGCTTGCCGGTGCTCCGCGCAGTGCCGGTGACCACTGCGGGCGACACCTCGCCGGAGGCGATGGCGGTCAGCGCGGTGAGCAGGCTCGCGCGATCCGTGCCGACCGCGGCGCCCCGGTGCTCGAACTGGGCGCGCGAAGTGGCCAGCGAGTAGCCGAGGTCGGACAGGTCCAGCTCGGGACGAGCCTCCACATAGGACACGAGCTGCGCGGCCTGTGCGGCCAGGGCCTGCTTGGTGTGCGCGGACAGGACCCAGGGCAGCGCACCCACCGGGATCCCCTGCGGGGCGGGCTCGTCGACCACAGGCGGCTGCTCGATGATCACGTGGGCGTTCGTGCCGCTGACGCCGAACGAGGAGATGCCCGCACGACGCGGCCGACCGTCCTCGGGCCAGGGCTTGGCCTCGGTGGCCAACTCCACGAACCCGGCCGACCAGTCCACGTGTGGGGTCGGCTCGTCCACGTGCAAGGTCTTCGGCACCACGCCGTGCCGCATGGCCATGACCATCTTGATGATCCCGGCAACACCGGCCGCCGCCTGGGTGTGCCCGAGGTTGGACTTGATCGACCCCAGCAACAGCGGCTCGGCGCGATCCTGGCCGTACGTGGCCAACAGCGCCTGCGCCTCAATCGGATCACCCAACGTGGTACCGGTTCCGTGCGCCTCAACGGCTTGCACCTCGTTGACGGTGAGCCCCGCGTTGGCCAGGGCCTGGCGGATCACCCGCTGCTGCGAAGGACCGTTCGGGGCCGTAAGACCGTTCGAGGCACCGTCCTGGTTGATCGCCGAGCCACTGATCACCGCCAGCACCGGGTGCCCGTTGCGGCGCGCGTCGGACAGCCGCTCCACCACCAGCACGCCCACGCCCTCGGACCAGCCAGCCCCGTCCGCGGCGGCGGCGAAGGACTTGCACCGGCCGTCACGGGAGAGCCCGCGCTGACGGCTGAACTCCACGAACATCTCGGGAGTGGACATGACGGCGACGCCACCGGCCAGGGCCAGGGTGCAGTCGCCCTGCCGCAGCGACTGGCAGGCCCAGTGCAGGGACACCAGCGAGGAGGAGCACGCGGTGTCCACGCTGACCGCGGGGCCTTCGAGCCCGAAGGTGTAGGCGACCCGGCCGGAGACGAGGCTGCCGGTGCCGCTGTTGCCGAGGTAGTCGTGGTACATGACCCCGGCGAACACCCCGGTTCGGCTGCCCTTCAGCGTGCCGGGATCGATGCCCGCGCGCTCGAACGCCTCCCAGGACGCCTCCAGCAGCAGGCGCTGCTGGGGGTCCATGGCAAGGGCCTCGCGCGGGGAGATGCCGAAGAACGCCGGGTCGAATTCGGCCACGTCGTGCAGGAAACCGCCGTCGCGGACGTAGCTCTTGCCCTCGGCGTCCGGGTCCGGGTCGAACAGCGCGTCCACGTCCCAGCCACGGTCGGTGGGGAAGGGCGTCACCACCTCCTCACCACGAGCGACCAGCTGCCACAGGTCCTCCGGCGAGCGGACGCCACCCGGGTAGCGGCAGCTCATCGCCACGATCGCGATCGGATCATCGGCGTTAGGTCCACTCAGGACGGTCACGGGTACGTGCTCGGCGAGGGTGCCGAGCAGTTCTCCGTACAGGTGGCGGGCGAGCACGGTCGGCGTCGGGTAGTCGAACACCAGCGTGGCGGGCAGCCGCAGGTCGGTGGCCGTGTTGAGCCGGTTGCGCAGTTCCACGGCGCTGAGCGAGTCGAAGCCCAGTTCCTGGAAGGCCCGGCCCGCGTCCACGGTCTCGATGGTGGCGTGGCCCAGGATCGAGGCGACCTGCGACCGGACCAGGTCGACCAGCGCGGGTTCGCGGTCCTCCTCCGGCAACGAGGCAAGCCGCCGACGCAGTGAGTCCACATCGGACTGATCACCGGTGGCCGCGGCTCGCCGCGTGCTGGGCACCAGGGAGCGGAACACCGGCGGCACCGCTTCACCGCGTGCTCGCAGTGCCCCGAGGTCCAGCCGTACCGGGACGAGTGCGGCCTCGCCGAGCGACAGCGCCGTGTCGAACAGGGCCAGGCCCTCGTCGGAGCCGAGCGGGCGGACCCCCGACTGGGAGATGCGCTGCCGGTCGGAGGCGTCGAGTTGCCCGGTCATGCCGCTGGCCTGGTCCCAGAACCCCCAGGCCAGTGCGGTGGCGGGCAGGCCCTGTGCGTGCCGGTGCTGGGCCAGGGCATCCAGGTAGGCGTTGGCGGCGGCGTAGTTGGCCTGCCCGGGGTTGCCCGTGACCCCGGCGATCGAGGAGAACAGCACGAAGTGGGTCAGGTCCCCGGCGAACTCGTGCAGGTTCCAGGCCGCGTCCATTTTCGGCCGCAGCACCGCGTCCAGGCGTTCCGGGGTCAGCGAGCCGATCACCCCGTCGTCCAGGACACCCGCGGTGTGCACGACGGCACCGACTGAATTTTCAGTCAGTAGGCTCCGCACCGCCTCCCGATCAGCCACGTCACAGGCGGCCACGGTCGCCGCAGCGCCCAACTCCGCAAGATCCGCGAGCAACTGCTCGGCGCCGGGGGCGTCCCCGCCTCGACGGCTCACCAGCAGCAGGTTGTGCACGCCCGAGGCCGCGAGGTGCTTGGCCACCAGCCCGCCCAGCGTGCCGGAGGCGCCAGTGATCAACACGGTTCCGTCGGGGTCCCACCCGACCGGCGTGTGCTCGGCGGCGGCCCGAACACGACCGAGCCGGGGCACCCGCACGGCGCCCGCACGCAGGGCGGCCTGCGGCTCGCCGGAGCCGACAACGGCGGCCACGAGGTGTGCGGACTCGGCAGCCGGGTCCAGGTCGACCAGCACGATCCGGTCCGGGTTCTCCGACTGCGCGGAACGGACGAGCCCCCACACCGCGGCTCCGGCAAGATCGGCCACATCGCTGGTGACCGCACCGCGGGTCAGCACGACGAGCCTGCTGGCGGCGAAGCGTTCGTCGGCCAGCCAGTCCTGGAGTTGAGGCAACACGCGGTGCACGGCCCCGTCACCGAATGCTGGCAGCACAACGATGTCCGCACCCACCGCACTGTCCAGGTCGGCGACCGCCTCGCCCAGCCCGAGCGATTCGGCGCCGAGCACGGCCCAACGCCCACCGGTCGCGCTGCCGAGTCGGCCGGGTTCCCAGTCCAGGCGGTACAGGGACTCGTGGTAGCCGGTGCGGGAGAGTTCCGCCGTGACCACGGGGCGCAGCGCGAACGAGCCGATCGACAGCACCGGAGCACCCGTGCTGTCGGCCACCTCGACCGACACCGAACCGCCGACTGTCGGGGCCACCCGGACCCGCAGGGTGGACGCGCCGGTGGCGAACAGCTCCACCTGGGACCAAGCGAACGGCAACAGCACCTGGTCGCCAGCCGAAGCACCGAGCCCGACGGCTTGCAGCGCGGCGTCAAGCAGCGCGGGGTGCAGCCCGAACTGGGCGGCGTCGGCGGGCGATGACAGCGCGACCTCGGCGAAGACCTGGTCTCCGTGGCGCCACGCGGCCCGCAGGCCCTGGAACACCGGGCCGTACGCCAACCCGAGCTCGGCCGCGTCCCGGTAGAAAGCCTCCAGCGACACGGGTTGGGCGCCTGCGGGCGGCCACTGGGTCAGCGCGAACTCGGCAGGCCGCGCGCTGGGTGCGACCGTGCCGGTGGCGTGCCTGGTCCACGGCTCCTCGTCGACCCGGGAGTAGACGTTGAGCGCGCGCCGGTTCGCGGAGTCGGCCGCGCTGAGGGAGATCTGCAACTGCACGGCCCCGCGTTCGGGCAGCACCAGCGGCGCTTCGAGGGTCAGGTCCTCGACCCGGCCGCAGCCGACCTGGTCGCCCGCCCGGATCGCCAGCTCGACGAAACCCGTGCCGGGAAAGACAACCACGTCACCGACGGCGTGGTCGGCGAGCCACGGGTGGCTGTCCAGGCCGAGGCGGGCGGCGAACACGAGGCCGTCGGAGTCGGCGAGCACCATGGCGGCGCCGAGCAGCGGGTGGTCGGCGGCGATCAGCCCGGCGGAGGCCACGTCGCCCACACCAGCGGTGACCTCAAGCCAGTAGTGCTCGCGCTGGAAGGCGTACGTCGGCAGGTCGACGCGTCGGCCACCCGGGTAGATGGCCGCCCAGTCCACGCCGACGCCTCGCACGTGCAGTTCGGCCAGCGACAGGTACAGGCGGTGCAGCCCGCCCTCGTCGCGGCGCAGCGTGCCCGTGACGACCGCGTCCTGGCCCACGGCGTCCAGCGTCTCCTGCAGGCCCACCGTCAGCACCGGGTGGGCGGAACACTCCACGAAACCGCCGAACCCCTCGGCGGCCAGCGCGCGCACCGCGGGGTCGAACTCCACCGTGCGGCGCAGGTTGTCGTACCAGTACTGGGCATTCATGGCCGAGGTGTCGATCCAGCCACCGGTCACGGTGGAGTAGAACGGCACCTCACCGGTCCGCGGCGAGACGGGACCGAGATCGGCCAGCAGCCTGTCGTGGATCAGCTCCACCTGCGCCGAGTGGGAGGCGTAGTCCACCGCGATCTTCTTGACCCGGATCTTGTCCGCGCGGAAGGCGGTCATCATCTCGTCCAGCGCCTCGGACGCGCCCGAGACGACGACCGAGTTCGTGCCGTTGACCGCGGCCAGCGACAGCCGTCCGTCCCAGGCCGCCAGGCGCGGGGCCACGTCCTCGGCGGACAGCGCCACCGACACCATGCCGCCCTTGCCCGCCAGCACGTCCCGGATCGCCGCGCTGCGCAACGCCACAACCCGAGCAGCGTCCTCAATGGATAGTGCACCGGCGACACAGGCCGCCGCGATCTCCCCCTGCGAGTGACCGATCACCGCGGCGGGCCGCACACCCAGCGACTGCCACACGGCCGCCAACGAGACCATCACCGCCCACAGCGCGGGCTGCACCACGTCGACCCGGTCGAACGAGGGAGCGCCCTCGGCGCCACGGATCACGTCGAGCAGATTCCAGTCCACAAAGGATGACAGTGCCGCGGAGCACTCGGCGAGCCGCTCGGCGAACACGGGCGAGGACTCGACCAGCTCGGCTGCCATGCCGACCCACTGTGAGCCCTGGCCCGGGAAGACGAACACCAACCGTGAGCCCACCAATGCCGTACCCCGGACGACATCGGCGGGAGATTCGTCGGCGACCAACGCGGTCAGCCCGGCGAGCAGGGACTCGCGGTCGCCCCCGACGAGCACCGCGCGGTGTTCCAGTGCGGTACGAGTCGTACCGAGGGAGAACCCGACATCGGCCAGGTTCAGCTCGGGGTTGTCGCCGAGCAGGGAAAGCAGGCGAGTCGCCTGGGACCGCAGGCCGCGTGCGGACTTGCCGGACAGCACCCACGGCAGGACCGTGGGCTCGGCGGGCTCGCTCTCCACAGTGGACGGTTCGGGTTGTTCGAGGATGATGTGCACGTTGGTGCCGCTGACGCCGAAGGAGGACACCCCGGCACGGCGCGGGTGGCCCAGTTGCGGCCACGGCTGGGACTCGGTGAGCAGGCTCACCGCACCGGCCGTCCAGTCCACGTGGCTGCTCGGTTCGGTGACGTGCAGGGTCTTCGGCAGGGTCTCGTGCCGCATCGCCATGATCATCTTGATCACCCCGGCGACCCCGGAGGCGGCCTGGGTGTGGCCGATGTTGGACTTGATCGACCCCAGCCACAGCGGGCGGGAGCGATCCTGGCCGTAGGTGGCCAACAACGCCTGCGCCTCAATGGGATCGCCCAGGGTCGTGCCCGTGCCGTGCGCCTCCACCGCGTCGATCTCCCCCGCGGGCACGCCCGCGTTGGCCAGCGCCTGGCGGATCACCCGCTGCTGCGAAGGACCGTTCGGGGCCGTAAGACCGTTCGAGGCACCGTCCTGGTTGATCGCCGAGCCGCGGATGACGCCGAGCACCTGGTGGCCCTTGCGGCGGGCGTCGGACAGCCGCTCCAACACCAGCAGCGCGCCGCCCTCGGACCAGCCCGTGCCGTCCGCGGACTCCGAGAACGCCTTGCACCGGCCGTCCGGGGCGAGCCCGCGCTGCTTGCTGAACGCGACGAAAGCCGAGGGTGTAGCCATGATCGTGACACCACCGGCGAGCGCCAGCGTGCACTCCTTGTTGCGCAGGGCCTGGGTGGCCAGGTGCAGCGCGACCAGTGAGGAGGAGCACGCGGTGTCCAGGGTGACCGCGGGTCCCTCGAAGCCGAAGGTGTAGGAGATCCGGCCGGACAGCACCGCGGCCACCGTGGCGGTGGTCTGGTAGGCCTCGGTGCCCGCCGGGGACTTCTCGATCAGGTCCCCGTAGTCCTGGCCGTTCGAGCCGACGAACACCCCGACATGGCTGCCGCGCAGACAGGACACGTCGATGCCGCCGCGCTCGAACGCCTCCCAGCTCAGCTCCAGCAACATGCGCTGCTGGGGGTCCATGGCCACGGCCTCGCGGGGTGAGACGCCGAAGAAGTCCGCGTCGAACTCGGCCACGCCACTGACAAAGCCACCCCGGCTGACGTAGCTCTTGCCGCTGTCGTCGGGGTTGTCGCCGAACAGGGCCGCGGTGTCCCAGCCGCGGTCCTCGGGGAAGGCCGACACCGCGTCGGTGCCCTCGGCGACCAGACGCCACAGCTGCTCCGGCGAGTCGACGCCTCCGGGGTAGCGGCAGGTCATCGCGACGACCGCGATGGGTTCCTGCACACCGGACTCCAGCTCCTGAAGGCGCTCGCGGGTCTGGTGCAGGTCCGCGGTCACGCGCTTGAGGTAGCCCAGGAGCTTGTCTTCGTTCGCCATCAGAGCCCTCGCCAGTGTGTTGTGTCCAGGGAAGCCGAGCCGGTCAGGCGATGCCCAGTTCCTTGTCGATGAAGTCGAAGACGTCGTCGGCCGAGGCGGCCTCCAACTGGTCGGCCACGGCCGCACCGGCCCCGCCGCTCACGGTCTCCTTCAGCCGAGCCACGATCGCCTGCAACCGCGAGGTGATCCGGGTGCGCTCGATCTCCTCGGCGGGCAGGGCGGCCACGGTCGCCTCCAGCCGGTCCAACTCGGCCAGCACGGGGTCCACCGCCGCGCCGCCGCCCTGGCACAGCTCCGCACGCAGGTGCTCGGCCAGCGCCGCGGGGTTGGCGTAGTCGAACACCAGCGTGGCGGGCAGCCGCACCCCGGCGGTCGAGCCGATCGCGTTGCGCAGCTCCACCGCGGTCAGCGAGTCGAACCCCAGGTCCTTGAAGGCACGACCCGGGTCGACCGCCGAAGCGCCGTCGTAGCCCAGCACCCCGGCTACCTGGGTCTGCACCAGTTCGAGCAGGGTGCGGGTCTGGTCGAACTCCGACATGGTGGCGAGCTTGTCCGCCAGCTCGGTGGACTGCTCGACCTCGCCCTCGGCCAGGATCGCCTGTACCTCGGGCAATCCGCGCAGCAGCGGGCGTGGCCGGGCGAGGCTGTACGCGGGGGCGAACCGGGTCCAGTCGATGTCGGCGACCACCAGGTGCGCCTCGTCCTGGTCCAGGGCCTGCTGGAGAGCGCTGATCGCGAGCTTCGGCGGCATCGCGGGCAGGCCCATCCGAGCCAGTTGCGCGCTGTCGGCCTCGGCTGCCATGCCGCCGCCACCCCAAGCGCCCCAAGCGATCGAGGTCGCCTTCAGCCCACGGGCCCGCCTGCGCGCCGCGAGCCCGTCCAGGAACCCGTTGGGGCTGGCGTAGGACGCCTGGCCGCCGCTGCCCCAGGCCGCCGCACCGGAGGAGAACAGCACGAACGCGTCCAGTTCCCGGTCGGCGAGCAGTTCGTCCAGGTGCACCGCGCCCGCGATCTTGGCGCGGCCGACCTCGGCGAAGTCGGGCAGCGTGCTGTCCGCGAGCTTGGCCTCCTCGTGCCGCACCCCGGCGGCGTGCAGCACGGCGGTGAGATCGGGCAGGGTCTCCAGGAGTTGTTCCAGCGCCTCACGGTCCGCGACGTCACAGGCCGCGATCGTCACGCGTGCACCCAACTCGGCCAGTTCGGCCTCAAGTTCCGCGGCTCCCGGAGTGGACGACCCTCGACGACTCGTCAGCACGAGGTGCTCGGCCCCGTTCGCGGCCAGCCAGCGTGCGACCGACCCGCCGATGGCCCCGACCCCGCCAGTGACCAACACGGTGCCACGCGGGCGCCACCGCTGTGCCGAGCCGCTGCCCTGCGGCGCGCGGACCATGCGGCGCGCGAGGATCCCGCGGGGGCGAATCGCGCAGGCGTCCTCGCCCTCGGTCCCTGCCAGCACCGCGATGAGCCTGCGCACGGCGATTTCGTCCACAGTGGACGGCAGGTCGACCATGCCGCCCCAGGTCTGCGGGTGGTCGAGCCCGAGCACGGTGCCGATCGCCCACAGGGCGGCCTGCGTGGGGTCGGCCGCCGCGTCCTCGGTGACGGCCTGGACCGTGGCGCACCACAGCGGGGCCGTGATCTCCGCGTCGCCGAGGGCCTGCACCAGGGTGATCGTGTCCGCCTGTCCGCAGGACATCGTGGGGTGCAACGGGTGCGGGCGATCGTCCAGGGCGAGCAGGGACAGCACTCCGTCCAACGGCTGGTCGGGCAGCAGCTCACCCAGCCGGGCCCGGTCCACCACGCTGATCTCCAGCGGCACGACCTGGGCCCCGTTCGCGGCCAGCCCGGCGATCACCGAGGCCACCGGCTCGGTGCGCAGCGAACCTTCCGGCACGAGGACCAGCCAGCTGCCGAACAGGCCGTCCACGGCGGGCTCGGCGACGGGCTGCCAGCTGATCCGGTACCGCCACCTGTCCACTTCGGACTTGTCGTGGTGTTGCTGCCGCCATGCGGAGAGCGCGGGCAGGACCTGTCCGAGTGCCGCGGGGTCAACGTCCAGCTCACCCGCCAGCGACTCGATCTCCTCCTGCTCCACAGCCTGCCAGAACGCGGTGTCGACCGGGTTGACGGAGGTGACTTCGGCGCTGTTCCAGTATCGCTGGCGTTGGAAGGCGTACGTTGGCAGGTCCACCCGGCGTGCTCCGGGAAACATCGCGGACCAGTCGACCTGTCGACCGCTGATGTGCACCTGACCGAGTGCGGTGAGCAGCGAGTGCACTTCGGGGCGGTCCTTGCGCAGTGCGGACACGAGTACCGCGTCGGGGGCCTGGGCCATCGCGGTGAGCACCCCGTCCGGTCCCAGTTCCAGGAAGGTCCGGACCCCCGCCGACCGCAGTGCCGTCACGCCCTCGTGGAAGCGGACCGCCTCCCGGACGTGCCTGACCCAGTACTCCGGGGTGCGGATCTCCTCGCCCGCGAGCGATCCGGTCACGTTCGACACCAGCGGGATCGCCGGGGCCGAGTAGGTCAGCTCGGCGGCGACACGGGCGAACTCCGCCAGCATCGGGTCCATGCGCGGCGAGTGGAACGCGTGCGACACCTTGAGCCGCTTGACCTTGCGCCCGCCGAACTGCTCGGTCACGGCGGTCACGGCCTCGTCGTCACCGGACAGCACAACGGAATCCGGCCCGTTGATCGCCGCGATGCTGACCCGCTCGGTGAGCAGCGGCAGCACCTCCTGCTCGGTCGCTTCGAGCGCGACCATCGCACCGCCGGTCGACAGCTCCTGCATGAGCCGACCGCGCGCGCCGACCAGCCGCGCCGCGTCCTGGAGCGTGAGCACGCCAGCCACGTGGGCGGCGGTCAGCTCGCCGATCGAGTGACCCGCGAGGTAGTCGGGCACAACACCCCAGGACTCGACCAGCCGGAACAGCGCCACCTCAACCGCGAACAGCGCGGCCTGCGTGTACTGCGTCTGGTCCAACAACTCCGAACCGTCGAAGATCACTTCGCGCAGCGGCAGCTCGAACTCCGCGCACACCGCGTCGAACGCCTCGGCGAACACCGGGAACGCCTCGTACAACTCGCGACCCATCCTGGGGCGCTGCGCACCCTGACCGGTGAACAGGCAGCCGAGCAACCCCTCGCCGGTGGCACCGCTTCGCACGTCCGGACTGACACCGGCAGTCGCCAGGGTGTCCAGACCACGGAGCAGGTGGTCCCGCTCGGTGGCGAGCACCACGGCGCGGCGCTCGAACGCGGTGCGGCCACTGGCCAGGGAGTAGCCCAGGTCGCTCAGGCCGATCTCCGGATGTTCCTCCACATAGGACGTCAGCACTCTGGCCTGTGCTGCCAGTGCCTCGTCCGTGCGGGCCGAGACGACCACCGGCGTGATCGCCAGCGGCGCGCCGGGCTCCTGCTCCGCGGCCTCGGGTGCCTGCTCGACGATCACGTGGGCGTTGGTGCCGCTGATGCCGAACGAGGACACGCCCGCGCGCCGTGCCTGCCCGGTCTCCGGCCACGGCCGAGCCTCGGCCAGCAGCCGCACGTTGCCCGCCGACCAGTCGACGTTCGGCGTGGGATCGTTGGCGTACAAGGACTTCGGCAGCACGCCCGCGCGGATGGCCATGACCATCTTGATGACCCCGGCGACACCGGCCGAGGCCTGTGGGTGGCCCATGTTGGACTTGATGGAACCGAGCCACAGTGGACGGTTGTCGGCGCGCTCCTGGCCGTAGGTGGCCAGCAGGGCCTGCGCCTCGATCGGGTCGCCCAGCTTGGTGCCGGTGCCGTGCGCCTCGACCACGTCCACCTGCGCGGCCGACAGCCGGGCGTTGGCCAGGGCCTTGCGGATAACTCGGCGTTGTGCCGGTCCGTTGGGCGCCGTCATGCCGTTGGACGCGCCATCCTGGTTGACCGCCGAACCGCGCAACACGGCCAGCACGGGGTGGCCGTTGCGCTGGGCGTCCGACAACCGTTCCACGACAAGGACTCCGGCCCCCTCCGACCAGCCCGCCCCGTCCGCCTCGGCGGAGAACGAGCGGCAGCGGCCGTCGCGGGACAGCGCGCGCTGGCGGCTGAACTCGATGAACAGCTGCGGGGTGGACAGCACGGTCACGCCACCGGCCAACGCCAAGGTGCAGTCCCCGTTGCGCAAGGCCTGCGCCGCGAGGTGCAGCGCCACGAGCGAGGAGGAACAGGCCGTGTCCACGGTGATCGCGGGTCCTTCGAGCCCGAACGAGTAGGCGACGCCACCGGACACGATGCTGCCGCCCGAGCTGCTGTCCACGTAGTCATGGTGCATGACCCCGCAGAACACCCCGGTCTGGCTTCCCTTGAGCGTGCCGGGCTCGATGCCCGCGCGCTCCAGCGCCTCCCAGGAGGTCTCCAGCAACAGCCGCTGCTGCGGGTCCATCACGGGTGCCTCACGCGGCGAGACGCCGAAGAAGGTCGGGTCGAAATCGCCCGCCTCGTAGAGGAATCCGCCCTCGCGCGTGTAGCTCTTGCCGGGCTGCCCTGGTTCGGGGTGGTAGATCGCGTCGGTGTCCCAGCCCCGGTCCTCCGGGAACTTGGAGACCACGTCGGCGCCCTCGCACACCAGCCGCCACAGGTCCTCCGGGGAGCGCACGCCCCCGGGGTAGCGGCAGGCCATCGCCACGATCGCGATCGGCTCGCGCGCCTGCTCCTCGACCTCGCGCAGCCGCCTGCGGGTCTGCTTCAGGTCAGCCGTGGCGCGCTTGAGGTAGTCGCGGAGCTTGTCGTCCTCGGCCATCGCGGATCACCCAATCTCACTGCGGTAGCTGGTCACGAGATGCCCAGTTCGTTGTCCAGCACGTCGAACAGCTCGTCGTCGGTGGCCGAGCCGTAGTCGGTGTCCCCGTCCTGGGCCGGGGACGGTCCATGCGCCTGCCGCCAGCCGTGCAGCAGTGCCTCCAGCCGGGCGGTGATCCGCTCGCCCTCGCCGTTGGGCGAGGTCACGGCCGCCAGCGCCGCCTCAAGCCGCTCGAACTCCGCGAGCACCGAGCCCACCCCGTCGTGCTCGGGCACGAGCTCGGACTTGAGGAATCCCGCCAGCACAACGGGTTCCGGGTAGTCGAACACCAGGGTCGCGGGCAGCCTGAGGCCGACGGCGGTGCCGAGCGCGTTGCGCAGTTCCACGGCGGCCAGGGAGTCGAAACCGATCTCCCGGAACGCCCTGGTCGGCTCCACCTGCTCGGCCCCGGCGAAGCCGAGCACGGCGGCGACGTGGCCGCGCACCAGGTCCAGCAGGAACCGGTCACGCTCCACATCGGACATCGCGGCGAGCTGAACCGCCACGGGCTCGCGGCTTTCCCCGGCCGGGGTCGTCCTGCGCGCTGGCACGCGGACCAGGCCACGCAGCAGGGCCGGAACCCCGTCGGGACGCGTCCGCAGCGCGGCCAGGTCCAGGCGGATCGGTGCGGTCACGGCTTCCGCGCCCAGCGCCGCGTCGAACAGCGCGAGACCCTCGTCCACGGAGATCGCTGGCATGCCCAGCCTGGCGAGGCGTTGCCGCGCGGCCTCGTCCAGGTCACCGGCCATGCCGCCGCGCTCGTCCCAGAGGCCCCAGGCCATCGAGCTGGCGGGCAGGCCCTGCGCTCGGCGGTGCTGTGCCAGTGCGTCGAGGAACACGTTGGCCGCCGCGTAGTTGCCTTGCCCCGCACCGAGGAGCAAGCCAGCGGAGGACGAGAACAACACGAAGTGCTCCAGGTCGGCGGTCAGCTCGTGCAGGTGCCACGCCGCGTCCACCTTGGGGCGCAACACCGCGTCGACCTGCTCCGGAGTCAGCGCGGAGATCACCGCGTTGTCGGCGACACCAGCGACGTGCACGACGCTGCGCACCGAGTGTTGCGCCAACAACGAGGCGACCGCCTGCCGATCAGCCGTGTCGCAGGCGGCCACGGTCACCTCGGCGCCGAGCGCGGTCAGCTCCACCTTGAGCTGCTCGCCACCGCCGCGCCGACTGGCCAGCACCAGCTTGCGCACGCCGTGCGTGGTGACCAGGTGCTTGGCCACCAACCCGCCGAGCGCGCCGGTACCGCCAGTGATCAGCACGGTGCCGTCCGGGTCCCAGGTCGAGTCGGCGTCCGAGCCGGTGCGAACCAGTCGCGGCACGCTCACCTGTCCTTGACGCACAGCCAGTTCCGGCTCACCCAGCGCCGCGAGGGCGGCGGCCGAGGACACGTCGTCGGTGTCCACGAGCACGAACCGGCCCGGGTGCTCGGCCTGCGCGGAACGGACGAGTCCCCACACCGCGGCAGCAGGCAGGTCGCGGAGGTCCTCACCGGCCAGGGACACGGCGCCGTGCGTGGCGATGACCAGCGTCGAGGTGGCGAGCTCCGGGCGGGACAGCCAAGCCCGCAGCAGGTCCAGCACCTCGCGCACGGTTCGGCGAGTCAGGTCGGGGACCTCGCCGGTACCAACGGGCAGCGCGAGGACCGCCACCTCAGAACTGTCCACAGTGGTCAGATCGGGTGCTTCCGCGTCGAGCACCACCGCGGCTGGGGCTTCGACCGTACCGGGATGGATCGGTGTCCAGTCCAGGCGGAACAGCGAGTCGTTGCCACCGAGCTGCTCGGCGGACACGGCGCGGGCGACCAGTGCCCGCACGGAGATCACCGGGGCGCCGGTCATGTCGGTCATGGCCAGGGTCACGGTGTCCTCACCGTTGGGCGAGAGGCGGACCCGCACCGAGGAGGCGCCCGCCGAGTGCAGGGCGACGCCGTTCCAGGAGAACGGCAGCACGGTGCGCGTGTCCTCCTCGTCGAGCAGATCGGCGTGGAACGCCGCGTCCAGCAGGGCCGGGTGCAGGCCGAACTGTTCGGCGCCAACACCTTCAGGCAGGCAGACCTCGGCGAACACCTCCTCACCGCGCCGCCACGCCGCCCGCAAACCCTGGAACACCGGGCCGTAGCCGTAACCACGTGCGGCGAGCCGGTCGTAGACCTCGTCCATGGGCAGCGCCACGGCGTCCTCCGGCGGCCACACACCCAGGTCGAACGGCTCCGGCTGCCCAACCGCCAGCAGTCCGGAGGCGTGCCGGGTCCACTCGGTGTCGGCCGCCCGCGAGTAGATCTCCAGGGACCGCCGCCCCGACTCGTCCGGGCCGCCCACGGCCACCTGCACGGCCACGGCCTCGCGCTCGGCGAACACCAGCGGAGACTCGATGGTCAGTTCCTCCAGCACCGAGCAGCCCACCTGCTCGCCAGCGCGCATCGCCAGCTCGACGAAGCCCGTGCCGGGCAACAACACCACGTCCATCACGACGTGGTCAGCCAGCCAGGACTGGGTTTGCAGCGAGAGCCTTCCGGTCAGCAGCGCGCCACCGGAGCCGGGCAGCTCCACCGCGGCGCCGAGCAGCGGGTGCTCCGCGGGGACCAGGCCGAACCCGGTGGCCTCACCCAGCGCCGTGCCGGACTCCAGCCAGTACCGGCTGCGCTGGAAGGCGTAGGTCGGCAGCGCGACCCGCCGGGCACCGCGGTTGGCGAAGAACGCGGTCCAGTCCACGGGTACGCCCTGGGCGTGCACCGAGGCGAGGGCCGTGACGGTCTCACGAAGTTCCTCGCGATCACGCCGCAGCACGGCGGTGAAGCTCGCCTCGCCCGTGACGCACTCCTGCCCCATCGCCGACAGCACCGCGTCGGGCCCGAGCTCCAGGAACGTCCTGACACCAAGGCCTTCCAGATGCCGGATGCCGTCACAGAACCGGACGGCCTCACGCACGTGGCGGACCCAGTACTCCGGGGTGCGCAGCTCGTCCCCGGCCAGCGAGCCGGTCAGGTTCGACACGATCGGGATCGTCGGCGCGGCGTAGGTCAGCGTGGCGGCGATCTTCCCGAACTCAGCGAGCATCGGCTCCATGCGCGGTGAGTGGAACGCGTGCGACACCGTGAGCCGCCTGACCTTGCGCCCCTCAGCGGTGAGTCGGCCCGCGAGCTCGACCACGGCCTGCTCGTCACCGGAGATCACCACGGAGTTCGGCCCGTTCACCGCAGCGATGCCGACCCGCCCGGTCAGCCAACCGGCTACTTCGGACTCGGTGGCCTGCACGGCGATCATCGCTCCGCCCGCGGGCAACTCCTGCATCAGCCTGCCCCGTGCGGCGACGAGCGCGACCGCGTCGGGCAGGGACAGGACCCCGGCCACGTGTGCCGCCGCCAGCTCACCGATCGAGTGCCCGGCGAGGTAGTCCGGCCTCACACCCCAGGAGGTCACGAGCCGGAACAGCGCCACCTCAACGGTGAACAGCGCGGCCTGGGTGAACACCGTCTCGTTCAGCAGTGCGGACTCACCGCGGATCACCTCGCTCAGCGGGCGGTCCAGGTGCTGGTCGAACTCCGCGCACAGCTCGTCGAAGGCGGCGGCGAACACCGGGAAGTGCGCGTGTAGCGACTCACCCATGCCGAGTCGCTGGGAGCCCTGCCCGGTGAACAGGAATGCGGTGCGGCGGTCCGCCGCGGTGCCGGTGACCAGTCCCGGAGCGGGCTCACCGGCGGCCAGGGCGCGCAGCCCACGGAGCAGCTCGTCACGGTCTGCTGCCAAAACGGCGGCCCGCTTGCCGAGGGCGGCACGCGTGGTTGCCGCGGAGAGGGCGACATCGAGCACCCCGACCGACTCGCTGTCCACATAGGACACAAGTCGGGCCGCCTGCGCACGTAGTGCCGTGTCGGTCCGGCCGGACACGACCACCGGGACGAGCTCATCGTCAGCGGGCACCAGGGCGGGCTCGGTGGTGCTGCCCTGCTCGATGATCGTGTGTGCGTTGGTGCCGCTGATGCCGAACGAGGAGATCCCGGCTCGGCGCGGGCGTCCGGTCTCCGGCCACGGCTGGGCCTCGGTCAGCAGTTGCACCGCGCCCGCCGACCAGTCCACGTGCGGGGTCGGCTCGTCCACGTGCAGGGTGCGGGGCAGCACCCCGTGGCGCATGGCCATGACCATCTTGATCACCCCGGCGACCCCGGCCGCGGCCTGGGTGTGGCCGATGTTGGACTTGATCGCGCCCAGTCGCAGCGGCTCGGCGCGGTCCTGGCCGTAGGTCGCCAGCAGGGCCTGCGCCTCGATCGGGTCGCCCAGCCTGGTCCCGGTGCCGTGCGCCTCCACGACGTCCACTTCGGACGGTGTGAGGCCCGCGCTGGCCAGTGCCTGGCGGATCACCCGCTGCTGGGAGGGACCGTTCGGGGCGGTGAGACCGTTGGAGGCCCCGTCCTGGTTGATCGCCGACCCGCGCACCACCGCCAGCACCTCGTGCCCGTTGCGCCGCGCGTCGGACAGGCGCTCGACCAGCAGCAGGCCAACGCCCTCGGCCCAGCCGGTGCCGTCCGCGGCCCCAGCGAAGGCCTTGCAGCGGCCGTCGGCGGACAGCCCGCGCTGGCGGCTGAAGTCGATGAACGTGTCCGGTGTGGACATCACGGTGACCCCACCGGCCAGGGCCAGCTCGCACTCGCCATTGCGCAGGGCCTGCGTGGCCAGGTGCAGTGCCACCAACGAGGAGGAGCAGGCCGTGTCGATGGTGACGGCCGGTCCCTCCAGGCCCAGCGCGTAGGCGACCCGGCCGGAGACCACGCTGCCCAGCGTGCCGTTGCCGAGGTAGCCCGCGACCTCGGCGGGCACCTGGCCCAGCTTGCTGCCGTAGTCGTGGTACATGACCCCGGCGAACACCCCGGTCCGGCTGCCCCTTGCGGAGACCGGGTCGATCCCGGCCCGCTCGAACGCCTCCCAGGCCACCTCCAGCAGCAGGCGCTGCTGCGGGTCCATGGCCAGTGCCTCGCGCGGGGAGATGCCGAAGAACTCCGGGTCGAACTCGGCCGCCTCGTGCAGGAAGCCGCCTTCCCGGGTGTAGGTCCGGTCGGGCACCTCGGGGTCCGGGTCGTAGATGCCCGCCACGTCCCAGCCGCGGTCGTCCGGGAACTGGGAGATGCCGTCCACCCCGGCGTGCACCAGCTCCCACAGCTGCTCGGGCGAACTCACCCCGCCCGGGTAGCGGCAGGCCATGGCCACGATGGCGATCGGGTCGTCGTCCACAACGGACACACGGGCGAGCTCGGCCGCGGGCTTGTCCTTGGGCACCAGGGTTTCGAGCAGGTGTGCCGCCAGGGCCCTGGGCGTCGGATAGTCGAAGATCAGGGTCGCGGGCAGCCGCAGCCCGGTGGCGGCGCCCAGCAGGTTGCGCAGTTCCACGGCGGCCAGCGAGTCGAAGCCGATCTCGGTGAACGGGTGGTGCGGCTCGATCGCCGCGGCGCTGTCGTGGCCGAGCACCGTGGCCACGTTCGCGCAGACCAGGTCGAGCAGGTACCGGTCCTGTTCGACGGCGGGCAGGCCCGCCAGCGGCAGCACCGCGTTGGCGGCCTGCCCAGAGCTCGCGGTGCGGCGCTTGGCCGCGGGGGCGAGGCCGCGCAGCACGGCGGGCACGCCCTCCGGCCGGTTGCGCAGTGCCGCCAGGTTCAGCCGGATCGGCAGCACGGCGGCGTGGTCGAGTGCCAGCACCGCATCGAACAGGGCCAGACCGTCCTCATCGGACAGTGCACCCACCCCGAAACGTTTCATCCGCTGGAGGTCGGTCTCGGACAGGGTGGCCGCCATACCGCCGCCGCCAGCCCATGGCCCCCAGCCCAGGGAGACGGCCGGGAGCCCGCGCGCCACCCGGTACTGGGCCAGCGCGTCCAGGTACGCGTTCGCGGCGGCGTAGTTGCCCTGCCCGGCCGGTTCCAGCGTGCCCGCAGCCGAGGAGAACAGCACGAATCGTTCGACGTCACCGAGCAACTCGTGCAGGTTCCAGGCCGCATCCACCTTGGGCCGCAACACCGCGTCCAGGCGTTCCGGGGTGAGCGAGCCGATCACCCCGTCGTCCAGGACACCCGCGGTGTGCACGACAGCACTGACTGAGTTTTCAGCCAGGACGGCTCGCAGCGCTTCGCGGTCGGCGACATCGCAGGCCAGGACCGCACGCCCCTCGACCTCGCCTCCGCTGCGGCTGACCAGCAGCAGGTCCTGCACCCCCGAGTCGATCAGGTGCCTGACGACGAGCCGCCCCAAGGCCCCCGTGGCGCCAGTGACCAGTACGGTGCCGTCCGGATCCCACGCCAAGGGCTCGGCGGGCGATGCGACGCGGGTCATGCGGGGCACGAACACCTTGCCGTCGCGGACCGCGATCTCCGGTTCGCCAGCGGGCAGCTCCGCGGGCAACTCCCCTGCCTCGTCCAGGTCCACCAGCACGATCCGGCCCGGGTTCTCCGCCTGCGCGGCCCGGACGAGCCCGCACACCGCGGCGCCCGACAGGTCGGTCAGCTCCTCGCCGGTCGCGCACCGGGTGACGATCACCAGCGTCTCGTCGGCCTCACCGGCCAACCAGTCCTGCACCAGAGCCAACACGCGGTGCACCTCGGGGCCGACCTCGCCGCCACCGGCGGTCTCCACGCGCAGGCCGCCCGCAAGGCCAGTGCCCGTCGCCAGCGGGGTCCACACCACGCGGAACAGCGCGTCCCTGGCCACCGGCTGGCCGCTCGCCATGGGCCGGGCCACCAGCGACTCGACGGTCGCGACCGGGGCGCCCGTGCCGTCGGCCAGATCGAGTGACACCCCGTCGGCGCCGACGGAGGTCAGCCGCACGCGCAGTGCCGAGGCGCCAACCGCGTGCAGGGCAACGTTCTTCCAGGCGAACGGCAGCGTGACGGCGTCCTCGGTGCTGAGCAGGCCCGCGGCGTGCAACGCGGCGTCGAGCAGCGCGGGGTGCAGGCCGTACGAGGTGGGCTCGACCTCCTCCGGCAGCACCACCTCGGCGTACACCTCCTCGCCACGGCGCCAGGCCGCCCGCAGCCCCTGGAACGCCGGGCCGTAGCCGTACCCCTGCCCGGCAAGCGTGTCGTACCAGTGCTCGACCGGCACCGCGGTCGCACCCTCCGGCGGCCACGTGCCCAGGTCGGCCGGTGGCGCCGAGTCCCCGGCGCCGAGCAGCCCGCTGGCGTGCCTGGTCCACGGCTCGTCCCCGGCGCGGGAGTGCACCGACACGGGTCGGCGGCCGGTGTTGTCCGGCCCCCCGACCGCGACCTGGAGCCGCACCTGGCCGTGAGACGCCAGTACCAATGGCGACTCCAGTGTCAGTTCTTCCAGCACGGGGCAGGCCACGTGGTCACCGGCGCGGATCGCCAGCTCGACGAAGGCGGTGCCGGGCAACAGGGTCGTGCCGGAGATGACGTGGTCGGCCAGCCAGGGCTGGGTGTCCGCGGAGAGCCGTCCCAGGAAGACCACGCCCTCGGACTCGGGCAGTTCCACGGCAGCACCCAGCAGCGGGTGGTCGGTCGAGGTCAGGCCGGGGTCCAGTTCCGCCTCGTCCAGCCAGTACCGCTTGTGCTGGAACGCATACGTGGGCAGGTCGAGGCGGGCCGCGCCGCGCCCGGCGAAGAACTCCGCCCAGTCCACGGCAACCCCGCGCTGGTGCAACCGACTGATCGCCGTGGTCAGCGTTTCGACCTCGGGGCGTTCCTTGCGCAGGGCCGACACGAGCGCGACCGAGTCCGGGTCCACCGAGTCCTGGCCCATCGCGGACAGCACCGCGTCCGGGCCCAGCTCCAGGAAGGTCGTCACGCCCTCGGCGGTCAGGCAGCGCACGGACTCGCCGAACCGCACCGCCTCGCGCACGTGCCGAACCCAGTACTCGGGGGTGCACAGCTCAGGACCGGCCAGCGCGCCGGTCACGTTGGAGACCACCGGAATCCTCGGCGAGGAGTAGGTCAGCTCGGCGGCGAGTTCACCGAATGCCTCGAGCATCGGGTCCATGCGCGGGGAGTGGAACGCGTGCGAGACGGTCAGCCTGCGGGTCTTGCGGTCCGCGAAGTGCGCGACCACGGCCTCGACGGCGTCCTCATCCCCGGACACCACAACGGAGTCCGGCCCGTTGATCGCCGCGATGCCCACCCGCTCGGTGAGGTGCGGGGTGACCTCCTGCTCGGTGGCCCGCACGGCGACCATCGCCCCGCCGGGCGGCAGGTCCTGCATGAGCCGACCGCGAGCGGTGACCAGCCTCGCCGCGTCGGCCAGGGACAGCACCCCGGCCACGTGCGCGGCGGCCAGCTCGCCGATCGAGTGCCCGGCAACGAAGTCCGGGGTGAGGCCCCAGGACTGGACCAGCCGGAACAGCGCGACCTCGACCGCGAACAGGGCGGCCTGGGTGAACATGGTCTGGTTGAGCAGGCCCGACTCGTCGTTGAAGACGATCTCCCGGATGGGCAGCTCGAACTGGGCGCACACCTCGTCGAAGGCCGTGGCGAAGGCCGGGAACGCGGCGTACAGCTCGCGGCCCATGCCCGCGCGCTGCGCGCCCTGCCCGGTGAACAGCACCGCCAGCCGGCCCTCGACGACCTCGGTGACGGCCAGTTTTTCCAGTCCTGCCACCAGTTCGTCACGATCGGCCCCGACCACGAACGCACGGTGCTCCAGTGCGGCCCGAGTGGTGGCCAGTGAGTAGGCCAGGTCCAGGGGCCGCAGGTCCGCCCGCTGGGCCAGGAACCCGCGCAGTCGCTCCGCCTGGGCGGCCAGCGCCTGCGGGGTCTTGCCGGACAGGACCCAAGGCACCACGGGGGTCGTGACAACCGGTTCGTCCACTTCGGACTCTTCGGCGGCCGGTCCCTGTTCGAGCACGAGGTGTGCGTTGGTGCCGCTGATGCCGAACGAGGACACGGCGGCCCGGCGCGGGTGGTCGGACTCGGGCCAGGGCACCGGCTCGGTGAGCAGCCGCACCGCACCGGAGGTCCAGTCCACGTGCGGGGTCGGCTCGTCAACGTGCAGGGTCTTCGGCGCGAGGCCGTGCCGCATGGCCATGATCATCTTGATCACGCCGGCCACCCCGGCGGCGGACTGGGTGTGGCCCAGGTTGGACTTGATCGACCCGAGCAGCAGCGGCTCGGCGCGGTCCTGGCCGTAGGTCGCCAGCAGGGCCTGCGCCTCGATCGGATCCCCCAGCGTGGTCCCGGTCCCGTGCGCCTCGACCACGTCCACCTGGTTCGCGGTCAGTCGCGCGTTGGCCAGCGCCTGCTGGATCACCCGCTGCTGGGAGGGACCGTTCGGGGCGGTGAGACCGTTCGAGGCCCCGTCCTGGTTGATCGCCGACCCGCGCACCACCGCCAGCACCTCGTGCCCGTTGCGCCGCGCGTCGGAGAGCTTCTCCAGCACCAGCAGGCCAACGCCCTCGCCCCAGCCGGTGCCGTCGGCGGCGGCCGCGAAGGACTTGCACAGCCCGTCGGCGGACAGCCCGCGCTGGCGGCTGAAGTCGATGAAGGTCTCCGGGATCGACATGATCGCGACCCCACCGGCCAGTGCCAGCGTGCACTCGCCCTGGCGCAGGGCCTGCACCGCCGAGTGCACCGCGACCAGCGAGGAGGAGCAGGCCGTGTCCACGCTGACCGCGGGCCCCTCCAGACCGAGCACGTAGGCGACCCGCCCGGAGGCCACGCTGCCGGAGGTGCCGTTGCCCATGTAGCCGCTGACGTCCTCGGGCACCGAGCGCAGCCGCAGCGCGTAGTCCTGGTACATCACGCCGAAGTACACGCCGGTGCGGCTGCCGCGCAGGGACAGTGGGTCGATGCCCGCCCGCTCGAACGCCTCCCAGGACGCCTCCAGCAGCTGCCGCTGCTGGGGGTCCATCGCCAGCGCCTCGCGCGGGGAGATGCCGAAGAACCCGGCGTCGAACTCGGCCGCGTCACTGAGGAAGGAACCCGACCGCGTGTAGGTCTTGCCGGGCACACCGGGTTCGGGGTCGTAGATGGCGTCGAGGTCCCAGCCGCGGTCGGTGGGGAAACCGGCGAGGTCGTGACGGCCCTGCGCGACCAGCTGCCACAGGTCCTCCGGTGAGCGGACCGCTCCCCCGTAACGGCAGCTCATACCGACCACGGCGATCGGCTCGAAGTCCTTCTCCTGGGCCTCTCGCAACCGCCTGCGAGCCTCGCGGAGATCGGCGGTCGCTCGTTTGAGGTACTCGAGAAGCTTTTCCTCGTTGTCCACTCAGTCACCCCACTGAAAACGCCTCGCCGAGCACGCCAGCACTGTCCGCACGCTACGGAAACCCCAGGTCGGGGGCCAACCCCTACCGAGCCCCACAGTCAGCGCGAAACCACCCCTGAGCCGGGCGCACAACCGCGCGCGGCCACCCCTGCCGAATTGCGCGCGCAAAAAAGCCGCCGCGCCGATAATCGACGCGGCGGCGGTGTCGCGACTGGTATCAGATGCCGAACTCCCCGTGCAGCCAATCGCGGGTGGCGTCCCGGTACTGGGCGGCGTTGCGGTGCAGGGCCAGGGAGTGGCCCGCCCCGGGCAGCACGTAGGTGGACAGCTGAGCGGCCGGGTTGTAGTACGGGGCCTCCTGGGCCCGCAGGGCCTCGGCGTTCGAGCAGTCGTGCAGGGCGAGCACCCCGCAGAACAGGACGTCCTGGGAACCGACCGCCTGGAGGACCGGCACGTCGATGCCCAGGGTGGTGGGCAGCACGATGCCGAACACGGCCACGGTTCCCATGCCCGGCACGGAGACCTGGTCCTTGGTGGCCTCGTCGGCGGCGATCACCTGCGGGTCGGCGTCCTCGGCCGCGTAGAACAGCGGGGCCCGCGCGCCGGGTTTCGTGGTGAAGTACAGGGGATCGCTGCCCAGCCTGCTCAGCGAGGAGTCCAGGAACGCGGGTTGCAGCCCCAGTGCGGCGCCCACCGCGAGCACGGGCAGCGCGGGCAGGTGCGTGATGCCGGTGAGCACGACCCCGTCGACGTCGTGGTACGTGGCGGCTTCCGCGGCGACCACCCCGGAACCGACCGAGTGCCCGACGATCACCACGCGGGCGAAGGACGTGCCGCCGACGTGCCCGGCGCGCAGGTGACCCACCACTTCGTGCAGGGAGGCCGCGCTGACCCCGATCAGCAGCGGCAGGCTCGGCGGCTTGCTGCTGGCGCCGGACCCCAGCTCGTCCACGGCGAAGGTGGCGTAGCCGTGCCGGGCCATGTCGCGCTGGTAGGAGTAGTTGTCCGGGTCGTAGGGCAGATCCCAGTACGTACGGTTGTACGTGCCGCCGTGCACCAGCAACTGCACCGTGCCCGGCGCGGGTCCCTCGGGCAGGCAGAGCTGGCCGTGCATGCTCGCCGGGGCACCGCCGGGACCGGTCACCGGCAGGTCGGTCTCCGAGCAGGTGGCCGAGCTGGCCCCGGCCTGGGGCGCCGCGAGGGCACCGCCGAGCAGAGCGAGGCAGGACAGCAACGAGACGGTCAGCTTGGGCAACAGCCTCACGGAGACGACCTTCCTGGATCGGGACGCTGTGGGCGGAGCAGGACAGTACACCCGGTGATCACCCATGCCTTGGCAGCACCGTCATCGGCAGCTGGTTGGGCTGCGCGGTGGCCTTCACCTTGGCGTACACGGGTTTTCCCGGTACCGGCACGAGCCGCCAGCGGGCGCCGACCGTGGCGGCCACCGCGGTGATCTCGGCCTGCGCGAGCAGGTGGCCGGGGCAGAACCGGGCGCCCGCCCCGAACGGCAGGTAGGCGCCCCTGGGCAGTGCGGCGGCACGCTCGGGGGCCCAGCGGTCGGGGTCGAAGCGCCCCGGGTCGGGGAACCAGCGCGGGTCCTGGTGCAGGGTGTGCTGGCTGACGGCCACCTCGGTGCCCGCGGGGACCCGGATCCCGCCCAGTTCAACGGGTTCCCGGGTGCGGCGCATCAGGATCAGCGGTGGGCTGCGGCGCAGCACCTCGTTGACGATGCGCTGGGTGTAGACCAGCTCGGACAGGTCGGCGAAGGTCGGCGGCCGGCCACCGAGCACCTCGTCGACCTCGGCGTGGAAGCGCCGTTCGATCTCCGGGTGCCGGCCGAGTTCGTGCCAGAACCAGGACAGCGCCACGGCGGTGGTCTCGGCCCCGGTGGTCAGGATGGTGATGACCTCGTCGTGCACCTGCTCGTCGGTCATGGACTCGCCGGTCTGCTCGTCGGTGGCGCGCACCAGCACCGAGAGCAGGTCGCCGCGGTCGGCACCCTCGGCCCTGGCCGCGAGCACCGCCTCGGGGATCACCTCGCGCAGCCGGGCGGCGGCCCGGTCGAAGCGCCGGTTGCCGGGGATGGGCAGCCGCTCCACCCAGCGCGGGGAGAAGGCGCGCACGAGCACGTTCTCCAGCAGCACCGGGATGCAGCGCTGGATCTCCGCGAGCACCTCGGTGCCCAGCTCGGCGGAGAACAGCGTGCGCCCGGCGATGCCCAGCACCAGGTCCTGCATGCGCCGGTCCACCGCGACCCGCTGGCCCGGCCGCCAGGAGTCGGCCAGGTCACCGGCCAGCCGGGTGATGGTCTGCTCGGTGTGGCGCGCGACCCGCTCGCGGTGGAACGCCGGCAGCACGAGCCGGCGCTGGCGCTGGTTGAACTCCCCGTTGGAGGTCGCCAGGCCGTTGCCGAACAGCGGGCGCATCTTGTCGAAGACGATGCCCTTGTCGAACTTGTCCGCCTCGCCCGCCAGCACGCGCAGCGCCAGCTCGGGCGTGGTCACCACGTACACCGGCAGCGGCCCGAGTCGCAGGCGCACCACCTCGCCGTGCGCGCTGAGCGAGCTGAGCAGCCGCAGGGGGTCGCGCAGCAGGGCGGCGCTGTGCCCGATCAGTGGCCACCGGCCCGGTAAGTCCACTGCCACGGGGCAACACCATAGGGATCGCGCAAGCCAGGTACGACCTTCCGGGCCAGACATGTACACGATCGAGCTACCGGCCGATCGACGGCCCACGGAGGCCTAAGCTGGCGGGCCGGAGGTGCGCGATGACCGGGGACCTGAGCTGGGTTCCGCCCGAGGTGGACCCGAACGTGCCGAGCCCGGCGCGGGTCTACGACTACTGGCTGGAGGGCGGGTACAACTTCGCGGCCGACCGGGCGCTTGGCGAGAAGATCGCCCGCATCATGCCCGGCATCCGCGACGCCGTGCGGCTCAACCGCTCGTTCCTGCGCAGGGCGGCGCAGCTGATGCTGGACGCGGGGATCCGGCAGTTCCTGGACATCGGTTCGGGCCTGCCCACCGTGGGCAACCTGCACGAGCTGGTGCAGCAGGCGGACCCGGACTGCCGCGTGGTCTACGTGGACCGGGACCCGATCGCGGTGGCGCACAGCCACCTGCTGCTGGCCGACAACAACCGGGTCGGGGTGTTGCAGGCCGACCTGCGTGACGTCAACGGGGTGCTGGACTCCCCGCAGGCCAAGCAGCTGCTGGACTTCGAGCGGCCGATCGGCGTGTTCATGTTGCTGCTGCTGCACTTCGTGCCCGACGAGTGGGACCCGGCCGGGATCGTGGCCGCCTACCGGGACCGGCTGGCCCCCGGCAGCCACCTGGCCCTGTCGCATGTGGCCGCCGACAGCGACTCGGCGGGCCTGGACGAGGCGATCGAGGCGTACAAGGACACCCAGAACCTGCCGCACCCGCGCACCCACGAGCAGGTGCTCGCCTTCTTCTCCGGTTTCGACCTGGTCGACCCCGGGCTGGTGGGCTGCGCGCAGTGGCGTCCGGACAGCCGTGGTGACGTCTCCGCCGATCCGATGATCAACGCCCTGCCCTACGCGGGCGTGGGCCGCAAACCCTGACCGCTCACCAGGTCTGTCCGCGCATGCGGGTTCGCCTCCTCACGATTGGCACAACACGCCAAATTCGCGCTGGTTGGGCCCGCTACCCGGTCGCCGGAGTGACGTGAGGTGAACGAGCGGTTACGTTGCCCGAATGGCAGGGGCTCGAAAACCATGATCGTGTCCGGTGGGCACCGGGACAATCCGGCAACAGGCCGACCGGGCTGGGCGCTGTGGCGGCAGGCCAACCGGCCGCTGGTCTGCTACGTGCTGGCCGTGGACCTGCTCGCCGCGGTGCTGACCGTCCGAGCCCTGCTCACCATCCCGATCGGCCTGTCCCAGCTGCTGCCGTTCCTGGTGCTGCTGGCCTGCGGCCTGCTCTACACCGAGGTCTCCCAACCGATCGAGCGCGTCCGCGAGCAACATGCGAGCAGTCCGCACATCGACCTGAACTCGGTGTGGATGTTCGCCGCGATCCTGTTGCTCCAACCCGGACTGGCCGCACTGGTCATCGCCACCTCCTACGGCTACCGCTGGCTGCGGGTGCGCAGGCACGTGGTGTACCGGCAGGTCTTCAGCGCCGCGGCGACCACGCTGGCCGCGTTCGCCACCTCGGCCGTGCTGGGGCTGCTCAGCGCGCGGCCATTCGCCGCGATGCCGCACGACGTACCCACCTTCGCCGCGGTCGTGCTCGCTGGGCTGGTCTTCCTGGTGTGCAACACGGTTCTGCTCACGGTGGCGGTGCGCGCGGCCACACCGGGCGGCACGGTGCGCTCCGCGCTCGGTTCCCGCGCCGACTACCTGCTGGAGTCGGCCACCATCGGGCTGGGCGTCCTGCTGGCCTGGGCCCTGGTGGACTGGCCGGTGGTCCTGCTGCTGATCGGCATGATCACGCTGGTGCTGCACCGCTGCGTGCTGATCCGGCAGTTCCGCGAGCAGGCCCGCACGGACGGCAAGACCGGGCTGTTGCAGGCCACGGCGTGGACCGACCGCGCAAGGGGTGAGCTGGCCCGTGCCGGCGCGAGCCTGCTGATGATCGACCTGGACCACTTCAAGCAGATCAACGACGAGCACGGGCACCTGGCCGGGGACGTGGTGCTGCGCGCGGTGGCCGACACGATCCGGGCCCAGGTGCGCGGGTACGACCCGGTGGGGCGGTTCGGCGGCGAGGAGTTCGTCGTGCTGCTGCCCAGGATCGACCGCGGTCGCGCCGAGTCGGTGGCCGAGCGGATCAGGCAGGCGATCCTCCTGCTGGAGGTCCGCCTGCCCGCCGCCACGGTCACCGGGCTGTCGGCGTCCATCGGGGTCGCCGTCTGCCCCGCGGCCAACGCCGTGGTGGAGCGCCTGCTGCACGTGGCCGACACCGCCCTGTACGAGGCCAAGAACTCGGGCCGCAACAGGGTGGTGAGCGCGGCTCACACCAGCTGGTAGCCCCGGTAGTTCCTGGTGAGCTGGTAGCAGTCGCGCAGCCCGGCACTGTTGATGCTGCGGTAGATCCCCCACTTGGGACGCAGGTAGTTCTTGCCCCGCCACAGGTCCACGGCGCCGGTGCGGTAGTCCACCACCGTGCGGTCACCGTCGCGCAGCGCCCAGCGCAGGTAGCCCCCGCTGTCGGCGGCCTTGAACTCCCACTCCACGTCGATCCACTTGTTCTGCAACGGCGCGTAGTCCACCGGCGGGTGGTGCGTGAAGGAGCCGTCGTCCGTCGCGGTGATCACCTCGATCGTGGGCCTGTCCTTCTGCCGCAGCGTCATCGTCACCAGCGGGCTGCCCACGTCGGGCACCTTGATCTGGAAGATGTGGCTGAACGAGGTGGTGGCGGTCAGCGCGGTGGGCCAGAACGCCTGGTAGGTGATGCGCCAGGTCTCGTTCTCCAGGATCTTCAGCGCGGTCCCGGCCTGCCGCAGGCCCTTGACCTCGTTGCGCTGCCGGTCCGGGCTGGAGTCGCGGTCGCGGGTGTGCATGTCGAAGCGCCAGTGGTCGTCCTCGACGTAGATGTGCTTGACCCCGGGGTGGGAGTGGGCCCGGTCGTCCTCCACGCCCTCGAACGCGTTGAGCCCGTCCCGCTTGGGGTCCGGGCTCCAGCGCAGCACCCAGTTCGCGCTCGGGCTGGCGGCGGCCCCCAGCGGTAGCGCCGCGGCCAGTCCCGTGGCCGCCGCGCCGAGCATGATCCCCCGCACCAGGTCGCGGCGGTTGATCAGTGGTGAGTTCACGCGTGCACTCCTCAGTTCAGCCACGGCGGTGCGTGGCGTGTGGTGCGGCGGCGTGATGAAAAGCTTTTCGACTCCAGTGTCTACCGGGTCTCCACCCCGAAGTCCACCCCTGGGAGGTGCTACTCCACCCGGACCCGCACCTAGCTTCTGCGGTGTTCACAAATGTGCACCGATGGGGGACCCACCATGAACCTCGCAGACTCCAGTCTGGAGACCGTCATGACCCTGCTGCTGATCCGGTTCGGCGTCATCGCCGCGGGCATCGCCGTGCTGGTCGTGATCGGCTTCACCGTGCTGGTCGTGCTCAAGCGCAAGGGCAAGCTCTCGCAGGCCCGCAAGTACATCGAACCCGTGGCGCGCTCGGTGGCCCAGAGCCGGGGCAACCCGAGGCGCCCGAGCCAGGGCGTGCTGCGGCGCACCGCCGCCCGCGCCGTCACCAACTACCTGGAGCGGGAGGACGACCATGGCAAGCGGTGAGTCGGTACTGGCCGAACTGCTCGTGGACTACCTGTGGAAGGTCGGCATCGTGGTGGTGCTGGCCCTGCTGGTGGGGATCGCGATGGTGGTGATCTGGCGCAAGGTCGGCAGCAAGTAGTCCACCCCCGGGTGGAGGCGGTAGTTCCATCCGCGCGCCGATTCGCCGGGGCGCCGATCTGCCTACCGTTCGTGCCGAGTCGAATCACTGGGGGGTGGGTCGTGACGGCCAAGTGGTCCCGGATCGCGCTGGGGCTGGTACTGCTCGCAGCCGCGCTGCTGTACGGATGGGCGTTGGGCGCCGACGGCAACTGGGGCAACCCGTACTACGCGGCGGCGGTGCGGGCCATGGCGCAGAGCCCGACGAACTTCGTGTTCGGGGCGCTGGACCCGCAGGGTGTGGTGACCGTGG
This sequence comes from Kutzneria viridogrisea DSM 43870, assembly GCF_000525635.1. Lineage (NCBI taxonomy): Bacteria > Bacillati > Actinomycetota > Actinomycetes > Pseudonocardiales > Pseudonocardiaceae > Kutzneria > Kutzneria viridogrisea. The sequence continues at coordinate 1,553,908 of NZ_CP007155.1, read as the reverse complement.
ACAAGCCGCCGCTGGCGCTGTGGCCGCAGGTGATCTCCACCTGGGTCTTCGGCTACCAGCCCTGGGCGGTGCTGCTGCCGCAGGTGGTCGAGGGCGTGGCCGCGGTGTTCCTGCTGCACCGCACGGTCCGGCACTGGATGGGCGAGCACGCGGGGCTGATCGCCGCCGCCGCGCTCGCGCTGACCCCGATCACCGTGGCCATCGACCGGGACAACAACCCGGACACGCTGCTCGTGCTGTTCCTGGTGGCGGCGGCCTACGCCTTCACCCGCGCCCTCGGCGCCGAGCACCGCACGCGCTGGCTGGTGCTGGCCGGGGTGTTCATCGGCTGCGGGTTCACCACGAAGATGTTGCAGGCGTGGGTGGTGCTGCCCGCGTTCGCGCTCGCCTACCTGCTCGGGGTCCGCGCGGTGTGGTGGCGCAAGCTGCTGGACCTGTTCGGGGCGCTGGTCGCGGTGGCGGTCAGTTCCCTGTGGTGGGTGCTGCTGGTGCAGTTCTGGCCAGGGCGCAAGCCGTTCATCGGCAGCAGCGGCACGGGCTCGGTCTGGGACCTGGTCATCGGCTACAACGGGATCGGCCGGGTGCTCGGCCAGTCCTCGCCCGGTGGCGGCAAGTCGGCCGAGTTCACCAGCCTGATGTCCATCGTGCTGTTCGGCGGGGTCCCCGGGCCGCTGCGGCTGTTCAACCCCTTGCTGGGCGGGCAGATCAGCTGGCTGCTGCCGCTGGCCCTGCTCGCGGTGCTCGCCGTCGCGGTGGTGCGCGGGACCGCCTCGCGCGCCGAGCGGGCCGGGTGGTGGTTGTGGGGCGGCTGGCTGCTCGTCGGCGCGCTGGTCCTCAGCTTCTCCGTCGGCACCTTCCACGCCTACTACACGACGATGCTCGCCCCGGCCATCGCCGCGCTGACCGGCGGGGGCCTCGTCCGGTTCTGGCAGTGGTACCGGCGGCCCAGCGGGGTGCTGTGGCTGGTGCTGCCCTTGGCCGTGGCGCTGACCGCGGGGTGGGCGTGGCTGCTGGTCGCCCGGGATCCCACGTGGCACGGGGAGTTGCGCTACCTGGTTGGCGCTCTGGGCGTGGTGTCCGTGGGCTGGCTCGTGCTCGGCCGGTTCCGGCTCGGCGGGGGACGTGTCGCCGCGGTGCTCGGGCTCGTCACGGTGCTGCTCGCACCCGGCGTGTGGTGTGTCGCCACGGCGATCGGGCCGTCCCAGGCGTTGATGGGCGCCAGCAACCCCACGGCGGGGCCGTTCGTGGTGCCGCCGTACTTCGTGCAGCAGTACGGGGAGCAGGCCGTGCCGTCGATCCGCGCGACCTTGCAGGGGCTCAGCGGGAACGCCGCGACCGAGGTGCACCTGAGCAACGCGGAGACCGAGGTGCTCGACTACGCCGCGACGCACTCGCGGACCCCGATCACGCTGGCGGTCGAGGGCGGCGCGGTGACCGCGGGCGACTACCTGGTCGCCGCGGACGAGACCGTCGTGGTGCTGGGCGGGTTCGAGGGGGTCGACCCGGCGCCCGACGCCACCGGGCTGTCCGGGTGGGTGCGGTCCGGCCGGGTGCGGTTCGTGCTGACGAGCACGGCCACCGAGCCCGGCAAGATCGACGTGCGGGACCTGTCCACGGTGTTCGCGGCGCTGGGCGGGCCGACCGAGGCCGCGCGGATCGAGTGGGTGCACCGCAACTGCGTGCGGGTGCCCTGGATCGTCGAGCAGGGGCGCGGCCTGTACGACTGCGATCCTGACAGCAGGTGACAGCTTCTCGGTGCAGGATGGCCTGGTGACCACCGAAGTCAGCCGCGAACAGGTGCTCTGGTACCGGACCAGGCAGCAGGGCCTGCTGCGGGAGAGCGAGCACCCCGAGGTGCTGGAGCTGGGCTTGCAGGACTCCCCTGCCGGGGTCGCGCGGCTGGCGCTGGCCGCGCGCACCACCGGCGAGGCCGACCTGAGCGGGTTCGACCTGGCCTGGACCCTGCGTGGGGCGCCCTACTTCCACCGGCCCGGCGAGCTGGCGCGGCTGGCCGCCGAGCTGTGGCCGTGGAGCGAGGCCGACGCGCAGGCCCGGCTGCTCTGGCCGAGGTCGCGGACCAGCACCGGCGGGCTCACCCCGTTGGCGACCTACCGGCTGCTGGCCGAGTCGCTGCGCTCGATCGTGGTCGGGCCGATGACCAAGGGGGCCGCCAGCGCCGCGCTGACCAAGCTGGTGCCGCCGGAGCAGACCCGCTGGTGCCCCGGCTGCAAGTCCCAGCACGTGTACGAGCAGCCGTTCCGGCTCGCCGCGCTGCCCGCCGGGCTGGGCATCGAACCGGGTGAGTCCCCGCTGACCCTTGTGCACGCGCACAACGCGAAGGGCGTGCCCGAGCAGTCCGCGGGGGCCGAGCGCCTGATGCGCGCCTACCTGCGCTTCCTGGGACCGGCGACGCCGACCGAGGTGGCCAAGTGGCTGGACACCTCCGCCGCCGAGGTGCGCGGCCGCTGGCCGCAGGGGTTGGCGGAGGTCAGGGTGGACGGCCGCAAGTGCTGGCTGCCCAGCGACCGCCTCGACGACCTGGTCTCGGCGCAGCCCCCGGAGCTGGTCCGCCTGCTGCCCACCTCCGACCCGTTCCTCCAGGCGCGCGACCGGGCCGTTGTGCTGCCGCACAAGGAGCAGCAGAAGACCCTGTGGACGATCCTGGGCAGCCCGGGCGCCGTGCTGGTCGACGGGGAGGTGCTCGGCGTGTGGCGGGCCAAGCTCGGCCGGAAGGACCGCCTGGACGTCACGATCACGCAGTTCGGGGAGCTGGACCCGCCCGCGCGGGAGGCGGCGCGGGCCGAGGCCGAGCGGGTGGCGGGAGTTCGCGGGGTGCCTTCGGTCAGCGTCTCGTTCAGCTGAGACGACAATGCGCGGTATGCGCGCGAGCCGTCTGCTGTCCACCCTGCTGCTGTTGCAGACCCGGGGCCGGATGACCGCGCAGGAACTGGCGGACGAGCTGGAGGTCTCGGTGCGCACGGTGTACCGGGACGTCGAGTCGCTGTCGGCGGCCGGGGTTCCGGTGTACGCCGACCGCGGGCCGACCGGCGGCTACCAGCTGCTGGACGGCTACCGGACCAGGTTGACCGGGCTGACCTCGGACGAGGCCGACTCGCTGTTCCTGGCGGGTATGCCGGGACCGGCCGCCGAGCTGGGCCTGGGCACGGTGGTGGCCACGGCCGAGCTCAAGCTGCTGGCGGCGCTGCCCGCGGAGCTGCGCAGCAGGGCGAGCCGGATCAGGGAGCGGTTCCACCTGGACGCCCCGGGCTGGCTGCGCGAGGCCGACCAGGCCCCGCACCTGGCCGAGATCGCCGAGGCGGTGTGGAACCAGCGCGTGCTGGAGCTGCGCTACCGCAGGTGGGCCAAGCCCCGCGAGGTGACCCGCCGGGTCCGCCCGCTGGGCGTCGTGCTCAAGGCGGGCACCTGGTACCTGGTGGCGCTGGCCGACGAGGACCTGCGCACCTACCGGGTGTCCAACGTGCTGGCGGTGCAGACCCTGGACGAGCGGTTCGACCGGCCCGCGGACTTCGACCTGCCGGGCTACTGGCAGGAGTGGGCGGAGCAGTTCGAGGCCAGGATGCGCGGGCAGCAGGCGGTGATCCGGGTCTCGCCGGAGGCCATGGGCTGGCTGCGGGCCCTGCTGGGCACGTTCGCCGCGGACGCCGTGCGGGCCAGCGCCGGGGAGCCGGGGCCGGACGGCTGGGTGCGCGCGGTGCTGCCGATCGAGTCGGTCCGGCACGCCCACGTGGAGCTGCTCAAGTTCGGCGGCATGGTGGAGGTGCTCGAACCCGCCGAGCTGCGCGAGCTCATGGTCAGGACCGCGGGTGAGCTGGCCGCGCTCTACGAGGGATCGCGGCGGATCCTGCCCTCGTAGCGCTGCTCCAGCTCGCGGTTGTGCGCGTCGCCCTCGGGCACGTTGGCGGACAGGTAGACCGGCGGGGTCTGGCCCGCCGCCAGGATCAGCGCCGCCGCATCGGCCAGCATCATCTGCGCCGCCATCGCCGCGGTGATCGAGGAGATGGCGCAGACCGCCCCGCCGGTGGGCAGCGGCAGCAGGGTGTCGCCCATCGGGCCGCAGTTGTCGATCACCACGTCGGCCAGGTCGTGCAGGTGCTTGCCGGAGGGGTGCCGGGAGGCCACCGCCGTGGCGTGGTCCAGGGAGGTGAACGCGATCAGCCCGTGCCCGCGCCGCTTGACCAGGCTGGCCATCTCCACGGTGGAGCCGTTGCCCCCGGAGTTGGAGGCGATCACGAACAGGTCCCCGTCCTGGACCGGGGCCAGCTCGTAGATCCGGTGCGCGATGGCCGGGTCCCGCTCCACGTACTTGTCCAGTGCGCCCGCCGGGGTGTCCCCGTAGGTCACCACGTCCCGCAGCGACAGCTTGTTCGTGGGGATCAGCCCGCCCGCGCGCCCGGCGATCTCCATGACCAGGCCCTGCGAGTGACCGGTACCGAAGGCGTGCACCACCCCGCCGCCCAGCACGCACTGGGCCACCAGCCCGGCCGCCGCCGCGATCGGCTCGCGCTGGGTGCGGACCAGCCGGTCGATCACCTCGTGCGCCGCCGCGAGGAACCCGTCCTGGTTGACTGCCATCCGCACGCACCCCATCGCCGTTGACGGTTTACCGGTGATCTTGCCGTCACGTTACCGATAAACAGTGCTGGGCGGGAGTCCGCAGCTCAGGCGTACAGCAACGCGTTCACGGCGGCCGTGGCCAGTGCCGCCCCACCGCGCTCGCCCCGGTTGGTCAGCGCGGGCACCCCGCTCTCGCGCAGCGCCCGCTTGGCCTCGACCGCGCCGACGAACCCGGCGGGCAGGGCGATGACCAGCGCCGGGCGCAGCGCCCCCGAGGCGCACAGCCCGGCCAGCTCGTTGACGGCCGCGAAGTCCTGGCCCAGCGCGAACACCGCGCCCTGCGCGTACTGCCCGGCCAGTGCCCCGATGCCGCCCTCGGTCTCGGCCGCGATGTGCGCGGGGCGGCTGGTGACGCCCGCCGCGACCATGCGCACATCGGTGATCAGCGGCACACCTGAGGTCAGCGCGCGCCTGCCCGACTCCAGCGCCCGCTCGTCCACGAGCAGGTCCCCCGCCCAGCTCGGATCCGCGGTGGTGTGCACGAGCCGCTCCACAACCGCCCTGGACAGGACTGGCAAACCGGACGTGTCGACCCGGGATCGCAGGATCCGGTACGACTCCTGCTCGATCGGATGCCGAACCCGTGCCACCGCAACTCCCTCTCTCCGACAGCCCGCGACCACCGTAGTCGGCGGTATGACCAGCGCCGAACGTCGGTTAACCTGCTCCGCGAGCGTGGTGACGGGAAGCCGGTGCGAATCCGGCGCGGTCCCGCCACTGTGACCGGGGAGCCGCCCCCCACGAGGCAGCCACTGGGACCCGAAGGGTCCCGGGAAGGCAGGGGGACGGCGCCGATCCGGGAGCCAGGAGACCGGCCACGCGAGAGGGACACGCGTCGCACGGAGGATGTGATGGCTGCTCGCAGGGCTGGTTCGCGCGCGCGGACCAGGGCGAGGTCGCGGTGATCTCCTTTGTCGGAGCCGGACCGGGCGCGGCCGACCTGATGACCTTCCGCGGCGCGGCCCGGCTGGCCCGCGCCGAGGTCGTGGTGTGGGCCTCCTCGTTGATCCCGGCCGAGGTCCTGGAGCACGCCAACCCGAGTGCGGAGCGGCACGACTCGGCGGGCATGACCCTGGAGGACGTGCTCGCCGTGTACGCCAGGCATCCCGAGGCCGCGATCGTGCGCCTGCACAGCGGGGACACCAGCGTGTACGGGGCGATCGGCGAGCAGATCGCGTGGTGCCGCAGCACCGGCCGCGAGTACGAGATCGTGCCCGGGGTGGGCTCGCTCAGCGCAGCCGCCGCCGCGATCGGCCGGGAGCTGACCGCCCCGGGCGTGGCGCAGAGCATCGTGCAGACCCGGTTGGCCGGGGGCAGGACGGCCGCGTCCATGCCGGCGGGCGAGTCGGTGGCCGCCTTCGCCGGGCACCGCACGACCATGGCCGTGTACCTGTCCGCCCAGCGCCCCGCACAACTCCAGGCCGAACTGCTGGCCGAGGGGCGCGGCTACGCCCCCGGGACCCCGGCCGTCGTGGTGGCCAAGGCGAGCTGGCCGGACGAGCGGGTCATCACCACCACCGTGGGCGGCCTGGCCGAGGACCTGGCCGCCTCGGGCATCCGCACGGCGGCACTGGTCCTGGTCGGCGACGCGCTGGGCGAGATCGAGCCGCAGCGGACCAGGCTGTACGACCCGCGGTACTCGCACGGTTGTCGTCGGCGGTCCACCGAGGGCAGCACCGAGGGCCGCGCCATCCCGGTCGAGAAGCGGAGGCTGCCGTGACGGGCCTGCTCACGGTGGTCGGACTCGGTCCCGGCGCCGCCGAACACCGCACCCCCGCCGCGGCCCAGGCCGTGCGCGAGGCCGAGGTCGTGCTCGGCTACTCCGCCTACATCGACGCCTGCGCCGACCTGCTCGGCGCCGGGCAGACCGTGCTGCGCGGGCGGATGACCGAGGAGTCGCGCCGCGCGGAGCAGGCCGTGGCCCTGGCGGCGGCCGGGCACCGCGTCGCGCTGGTGTCCTCCGGGGACGCCGGGGTGTACGGCATGGCCACGCTGGCGCTGAGCACCGCCGCCGAACTGCCCGTGGCGCGGCGCCCCGAGGTGCGCGTGCTGCCCGGGGTCACCGCGGCCCTGGCCTCCTCCGCGCTGGTCGGGGCCCCGCTGGCGCACGACTTCGCCTGCCTGACCCTGTCCAGCCTGCTCACCCCGTGGGAGGAGGTCGAGCGCAGACTGCGCGCGGTGGCCGCCGCCGACCTGGCGCTCGCCCTGTACAACCCGCGCTCGGCGGGGCGGACCTGGCAGCTCGACCGGGCACGTGAGGTGCTGTTGGAGCACCGCGGGCCCGGCACGCAGGTCGCGCTGGTCACCGACGCGGCCCGCCCCGAGCAGCACGTGCGGCTGACCACCCTGGGCGAGCTGGACAGCTCGGTGGTGGGCATGACCACCACGGTGCTGGTCGGCGCCTCGGCCACGCGCCGGCTCGGCGACTGGCTGGTCACCCCGCGGGCGGCCGGGGCGTGACGGTTCACCTGGTCGGCGCCGGACCCGGCGATCCCGGCCTGCTGACCTGCCGTGCCGCCGAACTGCTCGGCAGCGCCGAGGTCGTGGTCTACGACCGGCCCTCAATGGCCGACATCCTGGCGCTGGCCGGTACCGGGGACAAACGCTGCGTTGGCAAGTCCGGCAGCCGACCCGCCTGGCCGCAGGCCGAGGTCAACCAACTGCTGGTGGACCTGGGCCGGGCGGGCCGCGAGGTGGTGCGGCTCAAGGCGGGCGATCCGTTCGTGGTGTCGCGGGGCGGCGAGGAGGCACTGGCCCTGGCCGGGGCGGGCGTGCCGTTCGAGGTGGTGCCCGGCATCTCGGCGGCGATCGCGGCGCCCGCGCTGGCGGGTATCCCGGTGATGGTCCGCCAGATCGCCACGACCCTCACCGTGGTCGCGGGCAACGAGGACCCCGAGTACCGCCAGCGCATCGACTGGTCGGCGGTGGCCGCGGTGGGCGGCACGGTGGTGGTGCTCACCGGCCGGTCCGCGCTGCGCGGCATCGCCGAGGAACTGCTGGCCGCGGGCATGGCGGCGGACACGCCGGTCACCGCGGTGAGCGCGGCCAGCCGGGCGCACCAGCGCCGGGTCACCGGCACGCTCGCCGCACTGCCCGACCCGAGGATGCGCCCGCCGGTGACCTTCGTCATCGGCGCGGTCGCCGCACTGGACCTGCTGGAGGGCAGCGATGCACATCCCTGACGGATTCGTGAACGCGCCGGTGTCGGTGGCCGGTGCGGTGGTCGCGGTCGGCGGGCTGGCGGTGTGCAGCGGGAGGCTCGGCAGCTCGATCCGGGACCGGGACATCCCCCTCGCCGGGCTGGCTGCGGCCTTCTTCCTGGTGCTGGAGGCGCCGATCTTCCCGATCGGCGTGGGCACCGGCGGTCACCTGCTGGGCGGCACGCTCGCGGTGGCGCTGCTCGGGCCGTGGCTGGGCCCGGTGGTGATCTCCGTGGTGCTCGTGGTGCAGGCCCTGTTCGCCGGGGACGGCGGGGTCACCGCTCTGGGCGTGAACGCGGTCAACCTCGCGCTGCTGCCCGCGCTGATCGGCTACCCGCTCATCCTCGGACTGCGCAAACTGTTGCCCCGCACCAAGGTCGCCGTGGTCGCGGGCTGCGCCGTGTCGGCGGTCATCGCGGTGATCGCCGCTTCCGTGCTGTACAGCCTGGAATACGCCGTGGGCGGGGCCGCGGGGGTGCCCGCCGCCACCGTGGCGATCAGCACCATCGGCACCTACTCGATCATCGCCCTGTTCGAGGGGCTGGTCACCGGGCTGGTGGTCGCCGCCCTGCTGCGGTTGCGGCCCGACCTCGTGCGGGTCGGCAGGCACCTGACGGCGAAGGCCCAGACGTGAGCGAGCTTGCGAGCGAACCATCGGGCACCGGGCCTGCGCGAAGCGCTGCACCGAGCGCCAGCGAGGTGCGGCACGTGAGCGAGCTTGCGAGCGAACCATTGGGCACCGGGCCTGCGCGAAGCGCTGCACCGAGCGCCAGCGAGGTGCGGCGATGAGTGGGGCCGCCCACAATCCCGGCGCGGATCTGCTGATCCCGGCCGACACCCCGCTGCACCGCGCGGCCCCGCAGTGCAAGGTCGCCGCGACCGCGCTGTGCGTGCTCTTCGTCGCGTGCACGCCGAAACAGGTGTTCTGGCCGTACCTGGGCTACGCGGCGGTGCTGGCCCTCGCGGCGGCCATCGCCCAGGTTCCCGCGACAACCCTGTTGCGACGCCTCGTTGTGGAGATCCCGTTCGTGTTCTTCGTGGTGCTGCTGCCCCTGTTGGCCACCGGCCCGACCGTCGAGCTGCTTGGCGTGCACCTGTCCGTCGACGGCCTGGAGTCGGCGGCCTCGATCGTGCTCAAGGCCAGTTTCGGTTTGCTGGCAACGGGTGTGCTGGCCGCGACCACCCCGCTCGCCGAGATCATCACTGGCCTGGAGCGGCTGCGCGTGCCGCGGGTCTTCACCGCAGTGGCCTCGTTCATGGTGCGCTACGTGGAAGTGCTCAACACCGAGCTGGCACGGCTGCGCACGGCACGGGCCTGCCGCGGCGGGGACCCGCGCTGGCTGTGGCAGGCCCGCGACACGGCGGCCTGCGTCGGCGCCCTGTTCGTGCGCGCCTTCGAACGCGGTGAGCGCGTGTACCTGGCGATGGCCTCACGGGGCTACAACGGCGCGCTGCCAACGGTGTTGACCGGGTCGGCGGCCGGTGCGCGGGCGTGGACCGTCGCGCTGGCGGTGCCGCTGGTCTACGGGGCGCTGGCGCTGACCGGGTGGGTGACGCGGTGACGGCCCCGGCACTGGTGCTGCTCGGGCACGGCAGCCGGGACGCCGACGGGGTGGAGGAGTACTGGGCGCTGGCCGAGGTGGTCAGGGCCAGTGCCCCGGACCTGGTCATCGGCTGCGGCTTCGTGGAACTGGCCGAACCGGGGGTGGACGAGGCGATCGACAAGGTCGTGGCGGCGGGCGCCAGCGAGGTGGTCGTCGTGCCGCTGGTGCTGCTGGCGGCGGGTCACCTCAAGAACGACGGACCCGCGTCCATGGCCCGCGCGCGGCTGCGCCACCCCGGCGTGCGCTTCCGCCTCGCCAGGGACCTGGGCATCGAGCCGACCGTGCTGTCCGTTGCCGAGGAGCGCATCCGCGCCGCGGCCGGTGACACCGACCCGGAGACCCTGGGCGTGGCGCTGATCGGCCGCGGCTCCTCGGACCCGGACGCCTGCTCGGACCTGTGGAAGGTGGGCCGCCTGCTGGCCGACAACCGCGGGCTGGGCATGATCGAACCGGGCTTCGCCGGGGTGGCCAGGCCGAACGTGGCCGAGGCGATGGAGCGCTGCCGCAGGCTGGGCGCCACGACCATCGTGGTCAGCCCGTTCTTCCTGTTCACCGGCCTGCTCGTGCCGCGCATCATGGCGCAGGCCGCGCAGTGGGCGCAGGAGCACCCGGAGATCACCGTGCGCGGGGGCGAACATCTCGGCCCGGACCCGAGGCTGGCCCGGCTCGTGCTGGAGCGCTACCGCGAGGCGCTGCACGGGGACGTGCGGATGAACTGCGATCTGTGCACGTACCGGGTGCAACTGCCCGGCTACGAGGACAAGGTCGGGCTGCCGATCTCGCTGACCCCGCACGGGGACGAGCCCGCGCGCGGCAAGCGGCGCCCGCGCAGGGCGATCCGCACCCCGGCGCCCGCACCGGCACCGGAGCTCCAGGTGCGGCGGGGCCGGTTCCTGCCCTCGGCGGCGGCCTCGGCGGAGGTGCCCGCGATCGAGGTGCGCGGGCTGAGCTTCGACTACCCGGACGGCACGGCCGCACTGTCCAATGTGGACCTGACAGTGCGGCGCGGCGAGCGGATCGCCCTGCTGGGGCCGAACGGGGCGGGCAAGACCAGCCTGGTGCTCCAGCTCAACGGGGTGCTCACGGCGAAGTCCGGCGAGGTGCTGATCAGCGGGACCGCGGTGGGCCCGAGGACGCTCAAGCAGGTGCGGCGCAAGGTGGGCGTGGTCTTCCAGGACCCGGACGACCAGTTGTTCACGCCCACCGTGGGCCGGGACGTCGCGTTCGGGCCCGCGCACCTGGGGCTGTCCGGCGCCGAACTGGATGAGCGTGTCGCCGAGGCCCTGTCCTACGTGGGGCTGACCGAGGTCGCCGACCGGCCGCCGCACCGGCTGTCGCTGGGGCAGCGGCGGCGGGCTGCGGTGGCCACGGTGCTGGCCATGCACCCGGAGATCCTGGTGCTGGACGAGCCCTCCTCCAACCTGGACCCGGCCGCCCGCAGGGAGTTCGCCGACCTGGTGAAGCGGCTGGGCATGACCACCCTGCTGGTCACCCACGACCTGCCCTACGCGCTGGAACTGTGCCAGCGCGCGGTGGTGCTCGACCACGGCCAGGTGGTCGCCGACGGCCCGATCCGCGAGATCCTGGCCGACACCGGGTTCATGAGCGCGCACCGCCTGGAACTGCCCGCTGGCTTCAACCCACTCGGAGGCTGACCCGTGTCCCGGCTACTGGCGCTGGTCGCCCTCCTCATGCTGGCCCTCGCCCCGCAGGCGGCGGCGCACGACACCGGCCACACCCCCGCCGACCGGGTGGGCGACCTGCGCAGCGAGATGATCCCCAGCCAGTTGCCGCCCGGGGTGGAGGTGCGGGTGCTGGAGAACGGCCAGGCCCTGTGGCTGCGCAACCCGACCCGGATCGACCTCGTGGTGCTGGACACCGACGGGGCGCAGCGCTACCAGGTGGGCCCGGACGGGGTGGCGGTCAACAGCGCGCTGCCGCCGGAGGAGACCCCGGCCGGGGACATCAGCGAGGACCACTCGCGCCAGGCCGCCGACCCGGCCGCGACCGCCCCGCAGTGGCAGCGGCAGTCCACCGAGCCCGTTGTGCAGTGGCACAACCACTTCGCGCACTGGGGTGACGCGCAACTGCCCGCGGCGGCCGTGTCCGACCCCGACCACGAGCACCTGATCCGCGCCTGGCAGGTCGGCCTGGAGTACGACGGCAGGCACTACGAGATCCGCGGCGAACTGCGCTGGATCCCCGGCCCCTCGCCGGTGGCCTGGGTGTTCATCGCCCTCGCGCTGGCCATCGGCACCTGGCTGCTGGCCTTCGCCCGCCGGGAACGGCTGCTCGTGCTGCCCACCGCGGTACTGGTCGTGTCCAGCGCGTGGCACGGTGCGGCGATGCTCGCCGGGCGCAACGCCGAGGACGGCCGCACCGTGCTCACGCACGACTACCTGCCCGCGATCGCCGCCGGTCTGCTCGGCGTGGTGGCCGTGGTGCTGCTGGCCACCGACCGCCGCAACGGCCGCTGGTTCGCCGCGCTGGCGGCGATCGGCTCGGGTGCGGTCGCCCTGCTACGGGATTCCGCGGTGTGGTGGAGTTCCACGAGCGTGGTGGCCCTGCCGATCGACCTGGACCGGGTGCTCGTCTCCGTGACCGCTGGGGTGTCGATCGGCCTGGTCGCCGCGCTGCTGACCACGCCCGCACCGCAGTCGACACGAAGTGAGCCCTCCTCGATTTCGTAGCCGATCCTCGGCCGACCGCACCACGCTTATCGGACCGTCACAGTTCCGCAATTGCCGGTACCGGTAGCGGGCGAGGTCGGGCACCGCTGATCCGAACGAGTGATCCTGTCTCCGGCAGGGGTCGCTGGCTATGGTGTGCCGATGACAACGGCGTCAGGCCACCTGAAGCGGTGGGCGGTGGAACAGCCCTGGCTGTTCGCGATCGGCTCGGCGCTGGCCTGGCAGCTGGTGTTCGTGGCGGCCGAGTCCGCGCTGGCCGCGGCGGGCCTGCCCGGCCAACTCCGCCTGGCGCTCGCCGCCCTGCTGGCGGCCGGTGTCCCGCTCGGCGTCGCGGCCGCGTGCGGGTGGTGGCGGGAGAGCGGGCTGGTCGGCGGCAGGCCCGACGCCCGGTGGCTGCTGGCACTGCCCGTGCTGGCGCTGTGCCTGGTGTCCGGCGGTGCCGGTGGCACGGGCGCCGCCGCGCTGGCCGTCGGGCTCAGTGCGGAGCTGGTCAGCCGGGGCACGGGCCAGTTCACCCTGCGCCGGTTCGGGCCGTGGCGAGGCACCCTCGGCGTGGTGCTGATCTTCGAGTGCGCCGACCTGCTGGTGCGCTCCTGGGACGGCCGAGCCTCCGGCCAGGTGCTGACCGACCTCGCCTTCGGCTTCGCCCTGACCGCCCTGCGCTGGCACGTGGGCAGCGTCTGGCCGCTGGCGCTGCTGCACGCACTGCACGCCGCGCTCGCCCCCGCCGCGTCCTGGTGGCAGCTGGGTGTGACCGTGGCGCTGCTGGCCTTCGGGGTGTGGCTGCTGGCACGCGTGCCGGTGGTGCACACGAACGTGCGCCCCACGGTGCGCGTGGTGTGCCTGGACATGCACGGCCGCGTGCTGCTGCTGGGCAGGCAGGACCCCGCCGACGGCACGCGGGCCTGGGACCTGCCCGGCGGTGGCATCGGGCCCGAGGAGTCCCCCTTGGCCGCGGCACGCCGGGAACTGCACCAGGAGACCGGCCTGCCCGAGTCCTGCGTGCTGGACCGCTATGTGCTGGCCCAGCGCGATTCCTACTGGAACGGCACGCGCTACTGCGGTGAGGAACGGTTCTACCTCGCGCGCTCCGCGTGCGGCCCGGCGCCCGTGATCGGCGACCAGGAACCGCGCGAACTGGCGCTGATCCGCGACCAGCGCTGGGTGTGCCCAGCGGCGGCCAGCCAGTTGCCCGGCCGGGTGCAGATGACGGCATTGCGCGAGATAGCCCGGAAGCTCGACCAGTAGTCCAGCGCGAAATTCACCCGATCAGACGCATTTTCCGCGGGGCCCGGAAATCGCGCCGCGCGAGCCGCCTTGCATTACCCGCTGGTAGGTAGACGTGATTCAAAAGATCACTACACTCTGCCGGGCACCACCCCACCGGCAACCACCGACCACCGAGGTGTGTTGTGCTCGACCACCACAGCTGGGCCCCGCACCACGTGGATCAGGAAAGGCCCAATGCGGCCCGGATCTACGACTACCTGCTCGGCGGCGCGTGCCACTCCGCGGTCGACCGGGTGCTGGCCCAGCAGCTGCTCGACGCGATGCCGCAGGCCCGGCACGTGGCCAGGGCGAACCGCGCCTTCCTGCGCAGGTCCGTGCGGTACATGGCCGAGCGCGGGGTACGCCAGTTCATCGACATCGGCGCCGGGGCGCCCACCGCGGGCAGCGTGCACGAGACGGCGCGGCGGTTCGGCCCCGGCAGCCGGGTGGTCTACGTGGACCAGGAGCCGATCGTGGTGGCCAGCACGCGGCTGGTGGTGGACGGGCAGGTCGGCGCGGAGGTCGTGCACGCCGACTTCCGGCAGCCCTACACGGTGCTCACCGCGCCCGCGGTGCGCGAACTGGACTTCAGCAGGCCGATCGGGCTGCTGCTGTGCGCGGTGCTGCACTACGTGCCCGACAGCGCCGGTCCCGCCGCGCTGCTGGCCCGCTACCGGGACGCGCTGCCGCCGGGCAGCCAGCTCGCGCTCTCGCACGCCACCGCCGAGGGCGTTTCCGGCGGTATTCACGAAGTGGCCCGCATCTACGCGGCGAACGCGGTTCCGCTGACCCTGCGCACGAAATCCGAGATCGGGCAGATCATCGCGGGTTTCGAACCGGTGGAGCCCGGTGTGGTGTACGTTCCGCATTGGCGTCCGGAATCACCGGAGGATCTCGTCGACAGCCCCGAGGTGGCGGTCTACGGTCTCGTCGCGGATCTGGGCTGACCCCACCGCACCATCGACACCAGGCAACGAGGTGATCGTGCTAGATCGACCGAGTTGGGCACCCAAGTACATAGACCTGGAGAAGCCGAGCGCGGCTCGTATCTACGATTACCTGCTGGGCGGGGCGTGCAATTCCGCCGCCGACCGGACGGTGGCCAAGGAGATCATGTCCGTGCTGCCCGAGGCGCGCAGGATCGCGCAGGACAACCGGGCCTTCCTGCGCCGGACGGTGACCTACCTGGTCAGCCAGGGTGTGCGGCAGTTCATCGACATCGGCTCCGGGGTGCCCACCGCGGGCAACGTGCACGAGATCGCGCAGCGGGCCGACCGGGAGTGCCGGGTGGTGTACGTGGACCACGACCCCATCGCCATCGCGCACGGTGAGCTGCTGCTGCGCGACAACGACCGCTCCTGCGCCTTCCTCGCCGACTTCCGCAGCCCCGACTCGGTGCTGCGCTCGCCGAAGACCACCAAGCTGATCGACTTCGGGCAGCCGGTCGCGCTGCTGATGTTCCTGCTGCTGCACTTCGTGCCGGACCAGGAGCACCCCGCGGCCCTGATCGCCCGCTACCGCCAGGCGCTGGCCCCCGGCAGCTACCTGGCCCTGTCCCACCCGACGCTGGAGGGCGTGACCGAGGGCGTGTTCACCGCCACGGACATCGTGCGCTCCAGCGTGGACGAGGTGTACCCGCGGGACGCGGCGCAGGTCCTGCGCCTGGCGGAGGGCTTCGAACCGGTGCCGCCCGGCCTGGTGTTCACCCAGCAGTGGCGGCCGGACGGCCCGCCCGAGGCGCGCCCGCCGGACGGGCCCGAGGTGGTCTACGGGCTGGTCGCACGCAAGTCCTGATCCCCCTTCGGCGTGGTCGCGCGCGGACCGAGCGGCCGGACTCACTAGACTGATCGGGGGGAACACCGGCTCGGAGCGAGGTGGCTGTGCGAGGACGTCCCTGCGGCGCGCGCCGTACCCGCATGCCCGCGCTCCGGCTCTGGTCACGGCGCCGATGACCGGTGCCGTGGAGGACCAGCTGCGCACGTTCGCCCAGCAGTGGGCCGCGGCGATCATCGACACCAGCTACGTACCGATGTCGCGCCGCGAGATCGAGGACTTCCTGTACGACCAGGCCGAGGCGCTGTGGCGGACCCTGCGGGGCGACCCGTTCGGCCCCGAGCCCGCCGCGGCCGTCGGCGCGGCGCTGGTCGGCGCGCACTTCACCGCCCCCGAGGCCCTGGGCAGGACCCTGCAACTGCTGGGCAGCTGGCTGATCAGGCCCGACGGGGACACCGACCGGGTGCTGCGCGTGCTGGGCACGCTCAGTTCCGGCTACTCCGAGGCGCTGCGCGAGCGGACCTTCGACGAGCAGGAGGTCATCAAGCAGGCCATGTGGATGGCCACCGACGTGGCCCAGCGGCGCTTGCAGGAGAGCGAGGCGCGCTTCCTCGCGGTGTTCGACTCGGCCGCGATGGGGCTGTCGATCGGGGACTTCGACGCCAACATCCTGGAGTCCAACCAGGCGCTGCAGAACCTGCTCGGCTACACCCGCGAGGAGCTGGGCAGGCTGACCGGCCCGGACATCGTGCACCCGGACGACATCCCCGACCTGCTGATGCGCTACGACCGGCTGTACCGGGGCGAGTTCGCCAGCTTCCGGGTACGCCAGCGGTTGCTGACCAAGGAGGGGGAGGTGCTCTGGGCCAACGTCACCATCTCCGCGATCCGCAACGCCGAGGGCGTGCCCACCTACCAGGTCGCGATGGTGGAGGACGCCACCGAGCTGTACTTCGCCAACCAGGCGATGGCCACGCTGGGCATGCACGACCCGCTGACCGGGCTGCCGACCAGGACCGCGTTCATGGCGAAGCTGGACAGCCTGCTGGGCAAGGTGGACCACCCCTCGCGGGTGGCGCTGTGCGTGTTCGGCATGGACGGCTTCGGCGCCATCACCGACGGGCTGGGCCCCGAGATCGGCGACGAGGTGCTGCTCAAGATCGGCACCAAGCTGAAGTACCACGCCGAGGACAACGGCATGCTCGCCGCGCGGCTGGGTGGGGACGAGTTCGCCCTGCTGGTGCCCGAGTCCGAGGGGACCAGGACGGTGACCCCGGTGGTGGACCAGGCGCTGCGGCTGATCAGCGAGCCGGTCACCGTGCTGGGGCACCGGCTGTCGGTGCACGCCAGCGCGGGCATCGTGGAACGCGCCGTGGGCTCGGAACTGCCCTCCCAGCTGCTGCGCGATGCCACCATGGCGCTGCACTGGGCCAAGCAGGGCGGCAAGGCGCAGTGGGAGCTGTTCGACGAGCAGCGCTGCGAGCAGGACCGCTCGGACCTGCAACTGACGCTCACCCTGCCCATCGCACTGGACAACGAGGAGTTCGTGCTCCAGTACCAGCCCGTCTACACGCTGTCCGGTGACCGGCTGCTGTTCGTCGAGGCGCAACTGCGCTGGGAGCACCCCGAGTTCGGCACGCTGCGGCCCGCCGAGTTCCTGCCGATGGCCGAGCGCACCGGGGTGGTGGTGCGCCTTGCCGAGTGGACCCTGTGGCAGGTGTGCCAGCAGGCCAGGGCCTGGCAGGACCGGTTCGGCGAGCGGGCACCCGTGGTGAGCCTGCGGCTGCCGACCCGGCAGGCCCGCGACCCCGACTTCCTGCCCAACGTGCTGCGCGTACTCACCGAAACGGGACTTCATGCGCGGTTGTTGCAACTGGAGTTCGGTTCCGACGCGCTGTCCACCGAATCCGATGCGCACGCCGACGACGTGGAGGTGCTCGCCGAACACGGCGTGCGATTCGCCGTTGACGGTTTTGACGGACGTGACCCCGGATTCGTCAACAGCATGCCGCTGCACGTACTCAAGAGCGGCAAGCTCATCGTCGAACCTGCCATGGGTGAGCGCGACCCGATCCGGGCGACCGTGGCGTCCAACCTCGTTTCCCTTGCACACCAGATGGATTTGACCGTCATCGCCGAGAATGTGTCCACTGTGGACGACGTGCGCTGGCTGAAGGAGATCGGTGCCGACGGCGGCCAGGGCCCCGCGCTGGGCGAGCCCCGGACGGCGCAGGACTTCGAATCCCTGATTTGAGGGACAACTACTTTTTCCCCCGACTGCGCACTTAAGTGCCGCTTCACCCAAATGCAGGTCCACGCGCCCTACGGCCGGTGCTAGCTTCACATTGAAGCAGCGACCTACGGGGGCATCGTGGCGCAGCAGGGGTTTGGCGACATCATCAGCGGGGGCTTTGCCGTGCACCCCGAGCTGGCACAACAGCTGAAAAACGTGATCACCAAGTCGATCGATCAGCTGGACAGCCAGCACGGCAAGGTCTGGGAGGTCCAGCAGCGGCCGCCACTGGGGACCAGCCCAGCGGGCCTGACAGTCTCCGGACACGACTACGAAGTGCTCGCCGGGCCGCAGTCCTTCCGCGACTACCTCACCGGGTTGCAGCGTGAGCTGTCCGCTCTGCTGCCCGCGCTCGACAAGGCCATGGCCGCCTACCGCGCCGCCGAGGAGCAGGGCACCCAGAACCTGAACCGAGCCGGTGGACGATGAGCCGCAAACTGGTCGCACTGTGCGCGGGCATCGCGGTGACCGCGGCCTCGGCGAGCGGGTGCAGTCAGGTCGTGCCCGGGGCCGCCGAGGCGGCCACACCGGGCAGGACCGCCCCTCCGCCCGCGGGACAGGACAAGGCCCGTGAGCTGACCGGCATCGACCCGTGCGGGCTGCTCACCGCGCAGGAGAGCGCGCAGTTCGGCAGTTCGACCCACGAACGCCAGGACTACGGTGGCGCCCACATCTGCCAGTGGTCCTTCCCCGGCAGTCACGCCCTGGACCTCGGCCTGGACGACCAGCGCGGGGTCAAGCAGCTCATCGTGGGCGAGGGCCGTCCCAGCACGATCACCGTCGGCCGCCACCAGGCCAGGCAGATCGCGGCCAACTTCGGTGACGGCAACTGCGTGGTCTCCCTGGCGATCACCGACTCCTCGCGGGTGGACGTGGTGGCCAACGCGAACGTGGACACTGCCAAGGCATGCGATCTGGCCCTGCGGACAGCCAAGATCGTGGAACCGAAGGTGCCGTGACGGGGATTGGGAACGGCTGATGGACGAGGACTCCAGATACGCCGAGGCGGTCGAGGCCGACTTCGACGCCGACGCACAACTGCCCAGGTGGGGCGGCGAGGAATCACCGCTGGCGCCGGGCCTGCAACGACGGGTGGACGCGGCACTCCGCGCCCAGGCCTACCTCGCGCGCAGGCGGGCGGAACGGGAACGAGACCTGGCGATGCGCACCCCGGTGTCGATGCCGGGGACGAACTACGCCAGCTACGAGCACGAAGACCTCAAGGCCATGGTCACCGAGAACATGGACCCGACGCAGGTCCACCACTTCGGACAGGTGTGCAACGAGGTAGGCGTCGTGTTGACCGACCTGCACGGCGAACTGGCCAAGGCAGTGGCCGCCAGCGCCAACTACTGGCAGGGCGAGGCAGCGGACCGGGCGCGCGCGGCCATCACGCGACTGGCTGACAGTGCACTGGAGAACGGGCACGCCGCGAAGTACGTGAGCGACAAGTTCGCCATGCAGGGCGAGGCCGCCGAGTTGGCGAAGAACGCCATGCCGGAAGTGGTGCAGTACAGCAATGCCGACGCACTGCGGGAGTTGCTGAGGGCGGACCCGTTCGAGATCGGCTCCACCGTGGCGGCCATCGAGCAGCGCTTCACCGCGAAGCAGAACGCCCGGCTGGAGGCGGCGCGGGTCATGTCCACAATGGAGGCCAGCCTGGGCGACAGCGTACGGGCCATGCCGCTGTTCCGGGCTCCCGAGCCCGCAGTGCAGGGCACGGGCGTCGTGGACCATTCCGGAACGACACCTGTTGTGCCGCAACCACAGCCCGTCCAGCCCAAGGTCACCGTGACCACCAGCGGAACAACTGAGCCACCGAGCAAATCCGTGCCCGACAGGTTATCGGAGCCAACGCCGAGCCAATTCCCAGTAACGACAACAGATACGCAAGGCTCCGAGGTTCCCGTCCCACCGGGAACCGCTGGCCTGCCGGGCACAACGGCACCGTCGAGCGCAGGATCCACCGGTCTGCCGACCACGATCGGACTGCCCGGCACGGCGGGCCTGCCCGGCAGCGGGACCGGTCTACCCGGTGCGACGGGCCTGCGCGGCGGCTCGACCGGCCGACCCGGCAGTACGGTCGGCCGACCCGGCGGCACCGGCTTACCGGGCTCGGTGACGGGCCGCCCCGGCGCCACCGCCCGGCCTGGGGCCGCGACCGGACCTGGCGGTGCGGCGGGACGGGACGGACTGCTGCCGCCGGTGGACAAGTCCAAGCGGGAACAGGATGGTGAGCACCGGCAGGCGCAGTTCCTCAAGCAGGAGCACGACGAGTTCTGGTTCGACGGCGTGCCGAGCACCGCGCCCCCGGTGATCGGCGAGGACTGAGTGGAGTCGTTCCGCCTGCACCTGACCGCGGTGGACCTGCTGTGGGAGCAGGCCGGGCTGGGTGCTCACCCGTTCCCGCTGGAGATCCCGTCCGCCGGGGCCGATCTGGCCCAGCGGGCGGTGATCCGCGAGCGGGTGTGGCGCGAGCTGGCCGAGCGCGAACTGCTGGACGGGCGAAGACGGGTCCTGCCCGAACTGGCGGACTCGCTGGCGCTGCTGGCCGGTGGCGAGCTGGCCGTGTCGACGATCGCGCTGCTCGACGTGTCCTCCGGGGAGCAGTTGGCGGCCCGTGCGGTGGCCGGGGCCGGGCGCGCGGTGCACGCGGTGCTGCGGGAGGACTGGCTCGTGCTGGACCAGATCCCGGTCGAGGACCTGGTGGACCGCGCTGTCGCGGCGATCCCGGACAACCGGGCCGCCCCCAACGGGGTGCTGACCGTGTCCCAGTCGGCCGGGCACGAGGACTTCCTGGAACCGGTCTCGGCGCGGTCCCACCGGCACCTGCTGCGCGGGGTCCGCAGCCGGGTCGGGCGGTTCGCGGTGCACGGCAGGCCGGACGGCCGCGGCTGGCGCGGCGGCGGCCCGCTGGGCTGGTTCGACGTGGCCGCGGGCCGCTACCGCTACGAGGTCCGGCACGGGCAGGGCACGGTGTTCACCCCGACCGACAGCGCGGGCATCACCCGGCGGCTGTGCCAGCTGCTCAGCGACCTGCGCTGAGCGAGGGCACCGGCAGCGGGGTGACCGGCGCGGCGGGCACCAGGGAGCGCAGGCTGAACCCAATCGCCAGGCAGCCCAGGGTCAGCGCCGCGGTGAACCCGGTGACGGCGAGCCAGCCGCCGCCGCTGAAGGCCAGGCCGCCGACCGAACCGCCCACGCTGCTGCCCAGGTAGTAGCAGAGCAGGTAGGCGGCGGAGGCCTGCGCGCGGTTGGCCTGCGCCCGCGCACCGACCCAGCCGCTGGCCACGGTGTGCGCGGCGAAGAAGCCCGCGGTGAGCACGAGCAGGCCGATCACCAGCAGCACCAGGTTGTCCGACAGCAGCAGCCCGAGCCCGGCGAGCATCACCACCGTGGTCAGCCAGAACACCTTGCGCCGCCCGAAGCGATCCACCAGCCGGCCCGCGGCCGGTGAGGAGGCGGTGCCCGCCAGGTAGGCCACCGAGATCAGGCCGACCACTGCCTGCGACAGCCAGAACGGGGCGCCCAGCAGTCGGAAGCCGAGGAAGTTGTAGATCGTGACGAAGCAGGCCATCAGCAGGAACCCGATGGTGTACAGCCTGCGCAGCCCGGAGTCGGCGACACTGCCCGCCACGCCACGGGCCAGCGCGCCCAGTCGCAGCGGCGCACGCCGGAAGTTGCCCGAGGCGGGGACCGCCAGCCGGAACAGCACCGCGCAGCCCAGGGAGACCAGTCCGACGGTGGCCAGCGCCCAGCGCCAGCCCGCGACATCGGTGACCAGCCCGGTGATCACCCGGCCGCCCATGCCGCCGATGCTGTTGCCCCCGACGTAGAGGCCCATGGCGAAACCGAGCGAGCCTCGGTGCACCTCCTCGGAGAGATAGGCCATGGCCACCGCGGGCAGCCCGGCCAGCGCGATGCCCTGCAGGCCGCGTGCCACCAGTAGCACGGGGAACGAGGGGCTCAGCGCCACCACGAGTTGCAGCGCCGCGGAGCAGAACAGGGAGGCCGTCATCACCGGGATCCGGCCCCATGCCTCGGACAGCGAGCTGAGCGGCAGGATCGCCAGTGCCAGCGTGCCGGTGCACACCGACACGGCGAGGCTGGCCTCGGCCGGGGTCAGCCGGTAGTCCTGGGCGAACAGCGGGAGCAGGGGTTGGGTGCAGTAGAGCACCATGAACGTGGCGAGCCCGGCGGCGAACAGGGCGAGTGCGATCCGCCGGAATTCCGGGCTGCCACGTCGATGCGCCTGGTCGGACGTGGTCATGAACGGGAAGCTAGTTCCGGCCGGGTCATGCGTCCAATACATGAACCAGCCGCTTTCGATCCACTGGTGAATGGCCCGACCAGCAGGTGAGCGAGCACCGTCACGACCAGCGCGAGCCCGAAGGCCCAGGCCGTGCCGAGTGCGGGCAAGGCGAGCAGCACCGTGAGGAAGAACACCGCCCCGGAGAACGCCGAGGTGACCGCGGCGCGCAGCACACCGAGCGCGGCGCTGGGTCCGACGCCCCGGTGCGTGCAGATCGTGAGCAGGCTGACGAAGACGGGGAACGGCGCGATCAGCCCGGCGACACGCGAACCCAGCAGCGCCGCCGACTCCGTGATCAGCAGCAGGAAGCTGACGGCCACCAGCACCCTGGCGACCAGTTCCCAGGCAGGGCCGGTGGGCAGGGTCTCGTCGGCGGGCACCAGCGGCCAGGCGAGCAGCGCCGTGGACAGACCGAGCGGAACCAGGGCCACGAGCAGGACGAGCGGCAGTTCCACCAGGTGCAGGGCGAGCGCGGTGATCGCGAAGCAGCAGCAGGCCACGCCCAGCGCGAGCGGCCAACCGTGGCGGGCCCCGGTGCGGGCGTAGCCGAGGCAGAACGCGGCCACGCACAGTTGGCCGCCCAGGGTGGCGGTGGCCGTGCGCACTGCGAACTCGGGGCCCTCGTCCAGGGTGAGCGCGAGCAGCAGCGGGGCGGAGGTGAGCGGCAGGCCGACCAGGCCCCAGCGACGCTGCACGAGTGAGGCGAGCACGATCAGGGTGGGGGTCAGCAGGAACTTCAGCAGCAACGAACCCATGACCTCGACCCTCTCAACGAAGCCGCCGAGAGTGGCGCGGAATTCTCAGCAGGCAAGCGCTTGCGGCTGCGCTAATCGCAGTAGAGTGCCGGAATGACCGTGAATCTTGACGCGGTGGACCGGGAGATCCTCACCGTGCTGCTGCACGAGGGCCGGATCACCTACCAGGACCTGGGCCGGTCGGTGCGGCTGAGCTCGAACGCCGCGGCCGACCGGGTACGGCGGATGGCCCGCGAGGGCGTGATCCGCGGCTACCGGGCGGACCTGGACTTCGCCGCGCTGGGCCGCCCGCTGGTGATGCTCAGCGATGTGCGCCTGCGCGACGGGGTGTCCGGGGCCGAGTTCGAGCGCGGGCTGCTGGGCTTCCCGCAGATCTTCTCCGCGGCGCACGTCACCGGGGAGTACGACTACCAGTTGCGCATGGCCTGTGTGGACACCGCCGAGTTCGAGGACCTGATCGACCAGCTCAAGCGCGAGCACGGGGTACGCGAACTGCGCAGCCGCCTGGTGCTGCGACAGATCCCACTGGACCCCGCGCGCGGGCTGGAACTGCCGTGACCGGGCCGCGCACCTGACCCCGTGCTTTCAGAAGCCGGGCAGATCCGAGTCGGCCTCGTCCACGTCGTAGAGCTGTCCGCGCACCGCACCGCCCGGGAACTCCGCGTTGTGCAGGTTCACGTAGTACTGCTCGGGCGAGTTCTCGATGCCGTGCGCGATGGCCTCGGGCACGCCGGTCACCGAGCCCGCCAGCCCGGTGATCGAGCCGGGTAAGCCGTTGGGCGCGGCGAACAGGTCGACCACCACGCCACCGTCGACCCCTGGGCCACCCTTGTGGATGTGCCCCTTGGTGGGCTGCCCGACGCCCGACCAGGTCAGCGAGTAGCGGACCGCGCCGCCCTCGGCGTCGAACTGCGCGGTGGCCCCGCCGTCCGGATCGCCCCCGGCCAGTTCCTGGTCCCCGCCGCCCTGCGCGGCGATCGATCCCACGCGCAGCACCTTGGCGAGGTCCACGGGGTGCTCCAGCCTGCGGAACTGGCCCCGCAGCGCCCCACTCGGGAACTCCGCGGTGTGCAGGTTCGCGTAGTGGCCCGCGGGATCGGTGCGCAGCGAGGTCAGCAGCGCCTTGTCCGGCACGGTGACGTGGCCGAGCACGGCGGTCACCCCGCTGGGGATGCCCGCACCGAAGAACGGCACCTCCACCGCCCCGTTGACCCCCTTGGCGCCCAGGTGCACGTGGCCCGCGGTGGGCGCGGTGACGCCGGTCCACTGGATCGCGTAGGAGACCTGGTCGCCCTGCACGCGCAGCACCGCCACGCCGCGTCCCCGCTTCGCCGCGGCGGGGACCTCGTTGGCGCCGCTGAGCTCGGCGGCCAGGTAGACCGCACCGGTGTCCCGCGGTGGGGTGCCCGCCCGCGCGGCGGTACCGGCCCCCACCACCAGACCGGCGGCCATGACCAGGCTGAACAGCGTCCTCGTGCGCTTCGACATCGTCTGTGGCCTCACTGTCGGTGGACTTGCCTCCCCTGACACGGCCCGGGTGCCGGGCCGGTTCACCTTGACTTTGTACCACGCTTTGTCTTAGATTGGCGACACAGTGCATGACACAAACGGGGGTCACCATGGGATACGCCAAGCAGTTCCGGAACAGGTACGGAGACGGGGACCTTGGCCCGCCCGAACTGCTGGCGAGCAGGCTGCGGGTGCGCCAGTGGACGCAGAACGCCTCGCTCGCGGTGTTCTCCGCGGTCCTGATCGTCTACGTCCTGTTGCGGGTGCCCGGTCGATCCGAACCGGACGATGTCATCTGGATGGCACTGCTCACGGCCGGGCTCGCGCTGCCCGCGTGGCTGGCGCTGATCGTGCAGCGCCTTGCCGAGCGGCGCATCGCGCGCGGCCTGGACCAGCGCGTTGCCCGCGAGACCGCGGTGAGCGTGTCCGCGGTGCTCGGCCGGTGGAGCGTGGCCTGCTGGCTGGCCACCTATCCGCTCGGTGTGGTGCTCGGGGTGCTGGCCGCGGTGTTCGCGCCCACCGCCGCCGACCGGTCGCTGGGCGTGGTGCTGCTGATCGCCGTGCTCGCGCTCGGCGCGCTGAGCGTGGCGGTGGGAGTGGACGTGACCCGGCGCCCCGCGATAGCGGTGGACGCGGGGTCGTTACGCGCTGACGACCTGTTCCGGACCGAGGACCTGCGCATGGCCGCGTTCCCCTACCCGCTGCTGATCGCCGCGGTCGCCGCGGTGAACTCGGCGAACCTGATGCCGCTGCTCGCCTGGTCGGCACTGCTGCTCCTGCTCACGGGCGCGGCCGCGATCAGCTGGCGGACACGGGGTACGGTCCCCCAGCGATGATCCGACTCGACACCACCTCACCCGTGCCGCCCTACGAACAGGTGCGGTCCCAGCTGGCGGCCCAGATCACCGACCGCGTACTGGCCGTGGGCACCCGCCTGCCCACGGTGCGCAAGCTCGCCGCCGACCTCGGGCTGGCCGTGAACACCGTGGCCAGGGCGTACCGGGAACTGGAGGAAGCGGGGCTGGTCCGCACCGAGGGCAGGGCGGGCACCTTCGTCAGCCCGGCGGGCGACCGCGGCCGGGCGCGCGCCGAGCAGGCCGCCCAGGTGTACGCGAGCAAGGCACTGGAACTGGGCCTGTCCCCGGAGGAGGCGCTGGAGATCGTGCGGGCCGCACTGGCCCACCGCTGATCCGCCACAGCCCGGCCCACTGGGCAGCGGTGAGGTCCCTGGGCAGGGCCTGCGGCGGCAGGTGCTCCGCGCGCAGCCAGTCCCGCAGGGCACGGCGCTCGACCCGTCCTGTCCTGGCCAGGACCTCATGCAGACCGCGACCTCGCCCGGTGAACACGGCCCGCACGAACTCCTGGTACGGCGCGCGGTCGGCCACGAGCGAGGTGGGACGCCGGGTCATGGTGAGCAGGCCACCGTCCACTGAGGGCTCAGGCCGGAACGCGCGAGCCGGAACCCGTTGGTGCAGCGCGAACTCGTACCAGGGCCACCAGCTGGCGGTCAGCAGGCTCGCCCCGCCCACACCGGCACGTCGGCGGGCGACCTCCCACTGCACCAACAGGATCGCGGACTGCCAGTGCTCGGCGGCGAGCAGCCGTTTGAGCACGGCGGTGGTGAGGTGGAAGGGCAGGTTGCCCACGACCACGTGCTGGTGGCGCGGAAACCGGTACCGCAACACGTCCTCGGTGAGCACGGTGACGTGCTCCGGTACACGCCGACCGAGGCGTCGCGCGCGCCTCGGGTCGAGTTCGACCGCGGTCAGGGCACGCCCCGAGCGGCTCAGCGGCAGGGTGAGGGCACCGTCTCCGGGGCCGATCTCCACGATCGGTCCGGTGGTGGTGGCGACCAGCGCCTCGATCGCGCCGATCACCGACCGGTCGACGAGGAAGTTCTGGCCGAGTTCGTGAGGTCCACCCGGGAAGGAGGAAGGCATGGCTGTGCTCCGCAAGGAATCGTCGGAGCCGGGCAGCGCGAACAGGCCGCACCGGCACAGGACCGAGATGCGGCGGAGCTGGTACGAGAGGAGGTCAGTCCGCCGCTACGCGCAGCGGAGCCGCACGTAGTACGCAGCGAACATGCAGGAACACATGGGTGGGCACGGTAACAACGAGCATGCCGCCGTGCCAGCGGTTTTCAGCCCGCCCAGGAACCGGCGACGATCGTGCACAACACACTGATCTGCACCGAGGCACCCAACATCAGCGCGGCGACGGTGGCCGGGCGCCAGGAGGGCCTGCGCTCCCACAACACCCCCAGCGCCACGTACATGCCCAGGCAGGGCACCAGGTCGCGGTGCACCGACACCACGTCGCTGTTCACCGCGACCACAACGAAGGAGGCGAGGCCGAACACGGCGAGCGGCACACCGGCGCTGCCCAGCGCACTGATCAGGTACACCGAGGCGACGGCCAGCAGCACCAGCCCGGCCAGGGGCACCACCTCCTCGCCGAAGCCCTGCCAGTGCCCGGCAGCGAACACCTCCCACGCGGAGCCGAGCTGGCGGCCCACCATGCCCAGGGCGTCCCCTGTGGACAGCGCGAGCCAAGCGGCGTATCCGGCGAATCCCAGGAAGCTCACCGGGAACCACAGCAGCCGCCGACTCAACAGGGCACGGGGCCGCCACCCGCACGCACGCCAGAACTCCAGGAAGCACAGGACCACGAACAGGACCGCGGTCAGCCGACAGGCGGTGAGCGGGATCAGGCACAGCGCCATCCGCGCCCACTGCCCGCGCAGGGCGAACAGGTAGGCCCAGAAGCCCAGGGCCACGAACAGCGCCTCGCTGGAGAACATGTGCAGGAAGAACGCACCCGGCACGGTCAGCAGACCGGCCACCACCAGCCACGGGGTGGCGGGCTGGGTGCAGAACCCGCGGGCGATCCGCAGCAGGGCGAGCACCGCGAGCCAGGTCGCCACCGTGTTCAGCAGCCAGGCCGCACCGAGCGCGTCGACCTGCCCCAGGCCCAGCAGGCGCACCAGGTCCACGCACAGCGGGAACAACGGGTAGAACGCCGAGATCCGCGGATCGCCCTGGTAGCCCTGGGTCAGGATGCGGTTGAACCACTCCGAGTCCCCGCGGAAGGTGTGGCCGAGCAGCCCGTCGACCAGCCAGTTGGCCGCGGCGGACCGGCCGGTGCCGGGGTCGAGCAACGCACCGCACAGGGTCATCGCCACCTGCCACAGCAGGACCACGGCCAGCACTTGCAAGTGGTCATCGCGCTGCACCGCGGGGGCCGCCGCGCGGCGGGGAGCCAGGATGTCCACGGCGCCCAGCTTCGCGGCGGCCCAGGTGAGGTCACCTCAGCCTGACGGCCGTTATCCGGCCCGGGTATCAGCCGATCGGCCGATACCGCCTCACCAGGCGACCGGTACCGAGACCAGCCCGCCGCCGAGCCTGCCGGTGCGCAGCTCCAGTTGGTCCACCGGCACGGCCAGCCGCAGGGTGGGGAACCGGCGCAGCAGTGCGGCGAACACCACCTGCAGCTCAATGCGAGCCAGGCTCGCACCGATGCAGTAGCGCGCCCCGTGCCCGAAGGCCAGGTGCTGGTTGCTCGCCCGGCCCGCGTCGAAGCGGGTGGGCTCGGGGAACGCCTGTGCGTCGTGGTTGGCGCCACCGATGCTGAGCAGCACTGCCTCGCCCGCCGCGATGGTCACGTCACCGACCTGGATGTCCTCGCGGGCGTACCGGGGCAGGCCACCGACACCGTTGCTGCTGCGGCGCAGCACCTCCTCCACGGTGGCCGCCAGCTCCGAGTCCCCGCGCAGTGCGGCCTCACGCTGGTCAGGGTTACTCAGCAGCAGCACGGTGCCGAAGTCGATGCGCACCAGGGTGGTCTCGTGCCCGGCGAACAGCAGCCCGGCGCCGAGAGCGGCCAGGTCCCTGTCGGCGACCTTGTCCCCGTGCGCGGCGATCAGGTCGGAGAGCAGGTCGTCACCGGGCTGGGTGCGCTTGCCCGCGATCAGCCCGGCCATGTACTCGACGAGCCCCTGCCAGGCGGTGGCCGAGGACTGGGCGTTGACGGTGTCGGCAGCGGCATCGGACAGCGCGCGGAACTCGGCCCGGTCGGCGTAGGGCACACCGAGCAGTTCGCAGATCACCAGCACGGGCAGCGGCTCGGCCAGTTCGGTGTGCAGGTCCACCGGCGGTTGCTTGGCCTGCATGGCGTCGAGCAGGTCCTCGACCAGGCGCTCGATCAGCGGGCGCATCGCGCGCATCCGGCGCGGGGAGAAGGCGGGCACCAGCATCGCCCGCATCGCGGCGTGGTCGTGGTCCTCGGTGTCGTAGTCCCCGCTGGCCCCGCCCAGGATCGCCGAGTTGGTGACCTTGGCCGCTTTCTCGGGTCGCGGATGCGAGCGCCCCAGCCGTTCGTCGGCGAACAGGGCCTTGACGTCCTCGTACCTGCTGACCAGCCAGGCCTCGTCGCCGGCCATGGTGCGCACCCGGCTGATCGGCGCGTTGTCCTGCAACCGCAACAACTCCGGTGGCAGGTCGAGCACGCCCGTGGTGGCGAACGGCAGGGACGGAAGGTCGGTCATGACTACCCCCTGGAGGTGAACCCCGATTTGTATACGCACGAATATACTCACCCGTGTCAACATGATAAGCCTGATAGGACGTACCCATGACCGAGCCGCACGGGGCGCGCCTGCCAAGGGCACAGCGCAGGGAGCAGATCCTCAGCGCGGCGACCAGGGCCTTCGCCAGAACCGGGTTCGCGGGCACCAGCCTGGACGACGTGGCACGGGAGGCCGGGATCAGCCGGATGATCGTGTACCGGCACTTCGACAGCAAGGCGGAGCTCTACCTGAGCGCGCTGGAACGCGTCGGCGAGCGGCTGCGGGAGGCCACCTACTCCCCCGAGTACACCATGGACAGCCTGCGCGGCCTGCTGCGTGCCGCGGGCGAGGACCCGGACGGGTTCCGGCTGCTGTTCCGGCACGCCGTGCGCGAACCGGAGTTCCGCGAACGGACCGAGCAGGCGCGCACCCGCATGTCCGAGGTGGCGCTGACCGCGGTGGCCGGGGAGATCAGCGACCCGCTGTGGGCCCGCTGGGCGGCCGGGTTCCTGCCGGTGGCGGTGATCGAGGCGGTGCTCGCCTGGCTGGACACCGGCCAGCCCGACCCCGGCGGCATGGCCGATCGCATCGCCACGGTCACAGCCGGGGTGATCGCCGCGGCCCGTCCGGTACCACGTGGCACGATGTGGTTCGACTGCTCAGACGAGGGAGATCAGCGGTGACCGAACCGCAGCCGTTCCAGTTCTACCAGGCGCCGGAGCCGGGCTGGCAGCACCAGCAGGCGGCCAAGCCGGGCACCATCCCGCTGCGCCCGCTGAGCGTCAGTGACATCCTCGGCGGCGCCGTGGCCACGATCCGCGGCAACTGGCAGGTCATGTTCCTGGTGCCGCTCGTGGTCGGCGTGGTCCTGCAGGCCGCGCAGATCCCGATCCTGCTCAGCTTCGCCACGGACTTCCCGAAGTTCGCGCCCACCGGCAACAGCCGCGCGGACAGCGCGCGGGTCGCCGAGCAGCTGGGCAGCTTCCTGTTGTCCTTCCTCGGCAAGATGGGGCTCTCGCTCGGCCTGGCCGCGGTGTTCAACCTGCTGCTGCTCGGCGTGCTGACCGTGACCGCCTGCCGGGCCGTGCTCGGTCAGAAGCTGAGCCTGCCGGAGGCGCTCAAGGCCGCGGGCCCGCGCTACCTGCCGCTGATCGGCCTGCTCGTGGTGATCGGCCTGATGCAGTCACTGGCCTTCGTCGTGCCCACCGGGATCGGCGTGCTGCTCGCCGCCTCCACACACAACCTGGGCGGCATCGCGTTCGTGTTCCTGTTCGCCCTGCTCGGCTTCGGCCTGTGGGCCTGGCTGTACGTGACCTTCGTGTTCGCGCCGACCGCCCTGCTGCTGGAGCCGCAGCCGATCGGTCGCGCCCTGTCGCGCTCCCGCTGGCTGGTGCGCGGGCAGTGGTGGCGGGTGTTCGGCGTCCTCGTGCTGGCCAACCTGATCGCGGGCGCGGTGGGCTACGTCGCCCAGCTGCCGGTGAGCGCGATCCAGGCGCTCACCATGACCACCTCGATCTCCGCGCGGATGAACCCCGACCCCGCAGTGCTCATGCAGCAGGCGATGAACCCGTCGGTGCTGATCGCCAGCGCGATCGTGGGCGCCGTGGTGGTCGCGCTGACCACCCCGTTCGTGATCTCGGTGAACGTGCTGCTCTACCACGACCAGCGCATCCGCAGTGAGCGCTTCGACATCCCGCTCGCGCAGATGACCGGGGTCGCACCGCCCCCGGTGCAGCCCCAGTAGCTCAGTCCTCGCCGGCGGCGCGGAAGAACGCCTCGATCACCTTGGCGTTGTCCGCGTCGTTGGCGCCGATGATCTCCAGGGAGCGCTTGCCCTCGCGCACGGTGATCCGCCGCGTGCTGCCGCGCCGCACCCAGTCCCGCAGCACGCGGCCCAACTGGATCAGCACGGGGGACCCGGTCACCGCGACGATCACCGTGTCGATGCCCGCCGGGTCCACCGCCCGGGTGCCCGCCGGTGCCCCTTCCGGGTCGGCGGCGAACTCCACCCGGTCCACGTCGAGGTGCAGCAGTTCCTCGCGGAGCAGGCGGACCTGCTCGTCCACCTCGTCGGGATCCCCGTGCAAGGTCAGCGAAACAGAGGTCACACCCCGACCCTATCCCCGCGAGTCCCGCCGTGGGGCACGCGAGTCCCGCCCACCAGCGCACGAATCCCGCCCAGCCGCACACGAATCCCGCTCACCGGCGCACGAATCCCGCTCACCGGCGCACGAATCCCGTGTTGCCGGGGACAGTTCGCCCCGGCAACACGGCAGCGACTACAGCGCGCGCCAGTCCAGCACGCCCTCGGCGAGCGAGTCGATCGTGGCCAGCAGACCGAGCCGGGCCCGGCGCAGCTGCTCGTCCTCGGCCATCACCAGCACGGCCTCGAAGAAGGCGTTCACCGGCGCGGCGAGTTCCCCGGCCACGGACAGGAACTCGGCCAGTCCGCCGGTGGCCCCGTCCAGCTGGGAACTGACCTTGCTCAGCACCTCGTGCAGCGCCAGCTCGGCGGGCTCGACCAGCTTGCCGGGGTCGTACTCGGAGTGCGTGCCAGCGGGCACGATGCGGCGCACCCGCTGGAGGGCGGCGGCCAGCTCGACGAATTCCGGGTCCTGCGCGCGACGGGTCAGCTCGGCGAGAGTGGTGTCGGCAGCGGCCGGGGTCTCGGCCAGCGGCAGCACCGCCTGCACGAGCCGGTGCTCGTGGCCGGCGTCGAGCAGGGACTGCTCGTAGCGGCGCACGCTGAACTCCAGCGCGTCGGCCAGCGCCGAGTCGGGCACCTCCACGCCCTGCTCGGTGACCTGCCGCGCCGCGGCGGCCAGGCCGCGGCTGAGCGTGACGGCGCCGAGCGCGGGGAAGGCCCGCAGGATGCCGACCACGCCGAGCGCGGCCCGCCGCAGGCCGAACGGGTCGGAGGAGCCGGTCGGGTTGGCGCCCACCGCGAACAGGCCCGCGAGCAGATCCAGCCGGTCGGCCAGGGCGAGCAGGGCACCCGCCGGGCTGGCGGGCAGCGCGTCCCCGGCGCTGCGGGGCTGCTCCATCTCGGCCAGGGCCTGGGCCACCTCGGGGGTCTCGCCCGCGCGCAGGGCGTACTCGCGCGCCATGGTGCCCGCCAGGCTGGACAGCTCGATGACCATCTTCGTGGCCAGGTCGAACTTGGCCAGGGCGCCCGCGCGGTCCAGGGTGGTGCGGTCGCCGCCGTCCAGGCCCACCACGTCGGCGAGCTCGGCGGCGACACCTGCGATGCGGTGCGCCCGGTCGGCGACCGAGCCGAGCCGCTCCTCGAAGGTGAGCTTGTCCAGGCCCGTCTTGTGCTGCTCGGGGCTGATCTTCAGGTCGGCCCGCCAGAAGAACGCGGCGTCCTCGTAGCGGGCGCGCAGCACGGACTCGTTGCCCGCACGGACCAGGTCCTGGTCGCAGTCCCCGTTGGCCACCGTGACGAAGTGCGGCAGCAGTTGCCCGTCGCGGCGGACCGGCAGGTAGCGCTGGTGCTTGCGCATGACGGTGGTGAGGATCTGCGTGGGCAGCTCCAGGTAGTCGGCGGCGAACCCGCCGAGGATCGCCGTCGGCCGCTCGACCAGGTTGGTGACCTCGTCCAGCAGGGCCGACTCGGCCGCGAAGTCCACGGTGCCGTCCACGCCCGCGGCCAGCTCGGTGGCCGCGGCGATGATCTGCTCGCGGCGCTGGGCGGCGTCGGCGACGATGCCGTGCCCGGCGAGGAACTCCAGGTAGCCGTCGGCGGAGGGCACCTGCACCTCGGGGGCCTGCGCGGTGCGGTACACGCGGGTGACCCGGCCGCTGGACAGCGAGGACACAGCCACCGGCACGACGGTCTCGCCGAGCAGGGCGACCAGCCAGCGCACCGGGCGGGTGAACGACAGCCCCGCGTCGCACCAGCGCATGTTCTTCTCGGCGCGCAGTTCGCCGACCAGCTGGGCGAGCAGCTCGCTGAGCACCTCGACGGCGCCGCGGCCCACATCGGTCTTCACCACGCCGACGTGCTGCACGCCGTCCACCTCGATGCGCAGCAGCTCGGCGGGGTCGACGCCCTGGCCGCGCGCGAAACCCTGCGCGGCCTTGGTCGGCACGCCCTCGGCGTCGAAGGCGGCGGTGACGCGCGGACCGCGCACGGTGCGCTCGGCGTCGGGCTCACGCGGCTGCACCTGGTCCACGACCAGGACGATGCGGCGCGGGGTGGCGTGCACGCTGACCTCGCCGTGCCCGAGCCGGGTGGCGGCCAGCTTGCCGGCGAGGGCCTCGCGCACCGCCTCGGCACTGCGGCTGACCTCGGCGTGCGGCATCTCCTCGACGCCGATCTCGAACAGCAGGGTGGCGGCGGTGTCGACCACCGGCAGTTGCGCGGGCAGCACGGCGGCGGCGGGCGGCTGGGCAACGCCGAGCTGGTGGCCCAGTTCCTCGCGGCGCTCGGTCCAGAGCTGGGCGGCCTGCCTGGTCAGCGTGCGCATCTGCGCGAACGCCTTGGCCCGCTCGGTGGTGCTGATCGCACCGCGCGCGTCGAGCACGTTGAAGGCGTGGCTGCACTTGAGCACGTACACGTACGCGGGCACCGGCAGCCGGGTCTCGATCATCCGGCGGGCCTCGGCGGCGTAGGTGTCGAACAGCAGCTTGTTGGCCTCGATGTCGGCGTCGTCGAGGTAGTACCGGCTCATCTCGTACTCGGACTGGCCGAACACCTCGCCGTAGGTGATTCCCGGGGCGTAGGCGATGTCCTTGAAGTGGGACACGCCCTGCAGGGCCATCAGGATGCGCTCGACCCCGTAGGTGATCTCCACCGAGACCGGGTCCAGGGTCATGCCGCCGACCTGCTGGAAGTAGGTGAACTGGGTGATCTCCAGTCCGTCCAGCCACACCTCCCAGCCCAGGCCCCAGGAGCCCAGCGCGGGCTGCGCCCAGTTGTCCTCCACGAACCGGATGTCGTGGGCGTGGATGTCCACCCCGAGCGCCTCCAGGCTGCCCAGGTACAGCTCCTGCGGGTTGCCCGGGTCCGGCTTGAGGATCACCTGGAACTGGGTGTGCATCTGCAGCCGGTTCGGGTTCTCCCCGTAGCGCGCGTCGTCCGGGCGCACACTGGGCTCCACGTAGCCCACGTGCCACGGCTCCGGACCCAGCACCCGCAGCGTGGTCGCAGGGTTGGCCGTACCGGCCCCGACCTCGGTGTTGAACGGCTGCACGACCATGCAGCCCCGGTCGGTCCAGTACTTCTGCAACGCGAGCAGCGCGTCCTGCATCGTCAACACGGGTGACCCTCTTGCCGTCCGTCACGAGCACTTGAGCTGGCGAAATCCACCACCAGGAGTGACCTCGATCCTAGGCTCCCCACGCGGTCGGACCGCCCTCGGGTGCGGGGGCCAGCACCGCGGCCGACCGGACATCCGGTCATCTCCCCGCCACCACAATTCACAGGTAACGGCTCACACGAACAGCCGTAGCGATCCGAACCCGGGCGGGTATCTAATCTGCACCGGCACGGGCACGTTGTGCAGAAATCCGGAACAATGCGCAATCGCCGACCGGACGTACGTTTCCCCACGTCTCCGGAATCAGCCCACTGCGCATATCGTCCTCGTCGATGTCCGTCGAACAAGGGAATTGATATGACCAGTAGCAGATCCATGGCAGCCCTGGTCGCGCTCATCACCTGCGGCCTGCTGTCGCCGACCGGGGCCGCGGCCTCGGCGACACCCGGGCAAGCCACTGCGCCACCTGCGGGAACGACCTACACGGCACGGGACTTCAGGAGCCAGCTACCGCCGCTGCCCTTCACGCTCGGCGGTGTCGGCGTGGCCAACGCCAACCTCTTCAACGCCGCGAACCAGCGCGTGGGCAACCTGTACCAGCAGTGCACCGTGGTCGAGACGAATCGAAACAGGACGACCTTGTTGTGCTCGATCTACCTGCGACTGCGCGATGGGGACATCGCGACCCAGGAAGTCGCCGACAGCAGCCTGCTGACGCCCGGACCAACCACCGTTGCCACCACCGGAGCAATAATCGGCGGCACCGGCGACAATTACCGGAACCTCCGGGGAGACGTCGCGATCTCGTCCAGCGTGGCGGGCAGCCTCACCCTCGTATTGAATCCGGTCTAGTCGGAACGGGTAGCCGGGGACTGGTTCCCGGCTACCCGCCCGAGTGCTCAGCGCAGCTCCGCCAGCCTGG
Source organism: Kutzneria viridogrisea DSM 43870 (assembly GCF_000525635.1). Taxonomy (NCBI): domain Bacteria; kingdom Bacillati; phylum Actinomycetota; class Actinomycetes; order Pseudonocardiales; family Pseudonocardiaceae; genus Kutzneria; species Kutzneria viridogrisea. Next base: position 1,519,121 of record NZ_CP007155.1, on the reverse strand, counting down.
CCCGCACGGCCTCCTGCGCGGCGCGCATCAGCCCGGTGGCAAGGCTGATCCGTGCCACCCCGAGTTCGGCGAGCTCGGCAGGGGGCGGGGCGATGGCACGCAGCGTGACGTTCACCGGGCAGTCCACGGCGGTCACGAACTCCCCGATCATCGCCCGGTCCGCGAGCAGGATCGGGTACACGCAGTCCGCCCCGGCGTCGCGGTAGCGCTTGGCGCGCTCCACCCCGTCGGTGAACTGCTCCCGGGTCGGGCCGTCCTCGGTCGTGTCGTGGAACACGTCCACCCGTGCGTTGATCACTACCGGCACGCCCGCGGCCTCGGCGGCCTCGCGGATGCCCGCGATGCGCACCGCCTGCGCCGCAGGGTCGCGCAGCCCGCCGTTGCCGTGGTCGGTGTCCTCGAAGTTGAGGCCGACCGCCCCCGCCTCCAGCAGACCGGCCACCAGTTCGTCGGCGGCCAGTCCGTAGCCGGACTCCAGGTCGGCGGTTACCGGCAGGTCCACCGCGCGGGCGATGCGCCGCACCGCGGCGAGCATCTGCACCGCCGGGGTCTGCTCCCCGTCGGCGAATCCCAGGCTCTGCGAGATCGAGTGGCTCGTGGTGGCCACGACCGGGAACCCGGCCTCGGCCACCAGCCGGGCGGTGGCCGCGTCCCAGGCGTTGGGCAGCAGCAGCGGGTCGCCGGGCCGGTGCAGCTCACGCAGGGTCTTGGCGTGGGCGGCGAGCCCGGTCATCAGGCCTCCTCGGCGGGCGGCTGCAGCCGGGTGCTGACCCCGATCCGGTTCCAGGCGTTGATGGTGGCGATCAGCAGCAGCAGGTTGGACAGCTCCTCCGGGGAGAAGTGCTTCTCCGCCTCGGCCCACACCTGGTCGGACACCCCGCCCTGGGAGACCAGGGTGACGGCCTCGGTCAGCTCCAGCGCGGCGCACTCGCGCGCGGTGTAGAAGGAGACCTCGCGGAAGGCGGGCAGCGCGTAGATGCGTCGCTCGGACTCCCCGGCCTTGCGGGCCTCGGTGGTGTGCATGTCGATGCAGAACCCGCAGCTGTTCAGCTGCGACGCACGGATCTTGACCAGTTCGGCCAGCTTGGGGTCCACCCCGTCGTGGACCGTCTTGTTCAGCAGCAGCAACGCCCGGTACGCGGAGGGCGCCTCCTTGGCGACGTTGAGCCGGGGCACGTGGGTCACGATCTGATCTGAGGAACTCACGAGTCGACCGTAGTCAGGATCTGGTCCATTCGTATGATCCAGCTTGATGGCGAATTCGTGGACCAGTGGCGGGCTGGAGCTGCACCTGGACCTGGACCCCGGTCTGGGCCGCCGGGTGGCGCTGGAGCGTGCGCTGCGCGAGGCGATCCGCTCCGGCCGGTTGACCGCGGGCGCGCAGCTGCCCTCCTCCCGGGCGCTGGCCCAGGACCTCGGGCTGGCCAGGGGCACCGTCGTGCAGGCGTACGAGCAGTTGCTCGCCGAGGGCTACCTGCTGAGCACCTCGCGGACCAGCACCGAGGTGGCGCCCGTGCCCGGTACGCCGCCCAGCCCGCCCGAGCCCGGCAAGCAGCGCGGGCAGGCACTGCACAACCTGGAGCCCGGCACGCCCGACGTCAGCGGCTTTCCCCGCACGCAGTGGGCCTCGGCGCTGCGGCACGCCGTGGCCACCGTGCCGGACGAGGACCTGCGCTACGGCGACCCGCGCGGGCACCCGGCACTGCGCCGTGCGCTGGCCGCCTACCTGGCCCGGGTGCGCGGGGTGCGGGTCAGCGAGCAGCAGTTGATCATCTGCTCGGGCTTCGCCCAGGGACTCGGGCTGGTGAGCGGGGCGCTGCGGGCACAGGGCGCGTCCACGATGGCCGTGGAGAACTACGGCCTGCGGTTCCACTACGAGATCGTCGAGGGCACCGGCCTGCGACTGCTGCCGGTGCCGATGGACGCCGACGGGCTCGTGGTCGAGCAGTTGCCCGCGGCCGACGGCGTGCTCGTCACGCCCTCGCACCAGATGCCCTCCGGCACGACCCTGCACCCGGCGCGACGCACGGCCCTGGTCGAGTGGGCGCGGGAACGCGGGGCGCTGGTGATCGAGGACGACTACGACGGAGAGTTCCGCTACGACCGCCAGCCGATCGGCGCCGTGCAGGGCCTCGCGCCGGAACAGGTCGTGTACGCCGGGACCGCCAGCAAGTCACTGGCACCGGCGATCCGGCTGGCCTGGCTGGCGGTGCCACACCGGCTGGTCGAGCCGATCGTGGCCGCGCGCAAGCTCGCCGAGCGGCACTGCCCCACCTTCGACCAGGTGGCGCTCGCGCACCTGCTCGACAGCGGCGGGCTCGACCGGCACCTGCGCCGGATGCGCGCGCACTACCGCAAGCGCCGTGACCTGTTGCTCGACGCACTGCGCGAGCGCGTGCCCCAGGTGCGGCCCACCGGAATCGCCGCCGGGCTGCACGTCACCCTGCTGCTGCCCGAGCAGGGTCCCGACCAGCGCGAGGTGGCTCGAATCCTGGCCGCGCGCGGGGTCGCCACGCACCCGTTGTCGTTCTACTCGCGACAGCCAATGGCCGAGCAGGGCTTGGTCATCGGCTACGCGACGCCCGCGGGCCACGCGTTCCAGCCCGCCGTCCGTGCACTGGTCGACGGCCTGTCCTCGGTCTACGACTGAAACAGCTCAGCTCATTCCGGATCCAGCAAGGTGCTTACGTCGGCTGGGATCTCGGCGAACTCGGCCGCCAGACCCAATTCCTCCAGGAGCTGCTCGAACAGCGGGGTGTCGGCCAGTGGTGCATTGGTAGGTGTGCTCATGGGCCAAGCGTTGCACATACCCCTGACAAGTGCGGTGCGGTTGATCGAGTTCAGTGCCAACCGGTCGCGCTGGGCCGCTGTTTCGGGCAACGACACCAGCGCTGGCACCGAATTCGTCAACGCAGAGTAGAAATGCCGACACCCTCTGGTGGTGTGGCGCGCCCAACCGTGATCGAGCCCAACCGTGATCGAGCAGACAGTCAGTGGTTGTTCAGCGCATCGGCCAGGTCCTGGGCGTCCTGCTCGGTGAAGTTGCCGCTGATCCGGGTCGCGCCGTTGATCCGCCCATTGATCATCGGCGCGGTCAGTACCTGGCCGTCCACAGTGAACGCGACCTGTTCGTTGAGGTGCTTGCCCGTGTACTGGGCCCAGGTCGCGGACGCGGCCGGGGTGAACTCCACCGTGATGACCCACTGGTCGGCCTGCTCGTCCCTGCTGGCCACCGCGGACTGGATCGCCTTGCCGTCCAGGAAGGTGGGGCCGAGCAGGTACTCGTACTTGTGCGTGGTGTCACAGGTGGCCAGTGGCAGGCCGGGATCGTCCTTGCCCGCCAGCGGATCGGGCTTGGCGCAGTCCACGGCGGCGAACGCCTTGGCGGCCAGTCCGGGCTGGGTGGCCAGTGCCGGGTCCTGGCGGATCGCCTTGGCGGCGTTGACATCCGACGGCGCGTCAGGGGCGGCCGACGCGGGAACGGACCGGGGCCCACCGGTCTGCGGGTCGCTCAGCACCGGGCGCATGTGCAACACCACGTGCCGCGTCGAGTGCGGCCGGGTAGTGGTGGGCACCGCAACGGGTGTCCCGGACTGACAACCGGCCACGCAGGCCAGCAGGGCAACGCCGAGGCAGAGACCGATTCTCACCAGTGGACCTTAGGGGTCGGCAGCCGACGTTGTCCTGGGGTTTCAGCAACCCCAGGCCGGGACTCGCGCTCCCCTGAGCGGGACTCGCGTCACCGAGAGCGGGACTCGCGCTTGGTGCGGTACTGGGCGTTGGTGGCGGGCAGCCACTGGAGGACCAGGGCGGCGAGCAGGGCGGCGGCCGAGAGCACGCCGAGGGTCTTGAGCAGGCCGGGGCCGAGGTCGGCGAGGTCGCGCAGGGCCAGCACGATCGCGGCCACGGCGAACACGGCGAGCCCGATCCGGGCCCAGCCCTGCCAGAGCCACACGAGCACGGTGGCGACCAGCGCGAAGCAGCCGAGCCCGAGCCACAACGTGGCGCGGCCGAAGAACAGGGTGTACGCGTCGTTGAGGAAGTCCTCGGGGTTGAGGACCCCGGTGCCGTCCAACTGCACGTCGATGAACTCGGCGATGACCGGGCGCAGCAGCTCCCGGCCGTCGGCGAGCACGAGCACGCCCCAGGCCAGCGCGGCGAGTGAGCCGAGCAGACCCAGGGCGCAGGCGACGGTCAGCAGCACGCCACGGGAAGCCATGGCACCACTGTACGAACCGGGCTCAGGCGGTCCGCTGGAAGGGCCGCGAGGTGATCAACGCGTGCCGGAACTCGTCGACGATCTCGGCGAGCGTGCGCTCGGTCTCGGGCTTGATGGCGAGCACCCCGGTTGGCGCGACCTCCAGGTGCTGGTCGAGCAGGAAGTAGCTCTGGATGACGTGCCGGGGCGCCAGCGACTGGAGCACCGGGCGCAGCCCGTAGTCCAGTGCGAGCACGTGGGCGATGGTGCCGCCGGTGGCGATGGGCAGCACGGTCTTGCCCGCGAGGCCGAACTGGGGCAGCAGGTCCAGGAACACCTTGAGCAGACCGGAGTAGGCGGCCTTGTAGGTGGGCGTGGCCAGCACGACCCCGTCGGCCTCGGCCAGGGCCTCGGTGACCTCGGCGATGCCGGGGTGCGCGGTGTCGGCGGCGAGCAGGGCCTCGGCGGGCAGTTCGCGCAGCCGGACGTGGCTGGCGCGCACCCCGCCGACACCGAGCCGGTCGACGATGTGGTCGCCGACGCGGGCGGTCTTGGAGGAACGGGACGGACTTCCGGACAGGACGAGCACGCTGGACACGGCTGACTCCCTGGCTAGGACTCGGGTGTGGTGGGGGCCGGGTCAGTCGGGACAGAGCGCGCTGGACATGTGGCAAAGGTCCACGTGCTGCCTCGTGCAGAGCAGATCCGCTTGCGCCATGTGATCGACGCTAGGCGAGGGCACCTGGACCGACAAGGCCGTCTCAGCACTCGGGCAGCAACCGGGCAGAGGGCCGCGCGTCCGGGCCGAGCCGGCGGATGGCCCGGGGCAGGTAGCCGGTGGGCGAGCGCCAGCGGATCGAGGCGGGGATCAGCAGGGCACCGGTGCGGGCGGCCCGCAGCATGGCGCTGGCGACCACCGGCGGGTAGGCGGGCTCGCCGTAGAGCCGGATCGCCCACGAGGGCAGCAGTGAGTACGCGAGGTGTGCCACGGCGGGCTCGTACACGGGCAGGCCGTGGCGCAGCGGGCCCTGCAACGGCGGCCGGTGCAGGAACCGGTACACCACGGCGGAGTTCTCGCCGTGTTTCAGCTCGGGCCTGGCCCGCCGGAAGTACCGGCTCATCTCCTCGGTGCTGCCCGGCACGTCCTCGGGGTGCAGGCCCACCAGGGCCGCCGAGGCGCGCTGCTCGCGCAGGTAACGGTCGGCCTGCGGCTTGCTCAGCCGCAACCCCGCGCGGTGCACCACGGTGAGGAAGGTCGACACCTCGGCGCAGTGCACCCACAGCAGCAGCTCGGGCTCGTCCACGCGGAACACCCGGCCGGTCTCCGGATCCTTGCCGCGCAGGGTCCGGTGCAGTGCGCGGACCCGCTCGGCGGCCTTGTGCACGTCCTGGGTGGGACCGTAGGTGCTCAGGCCGACGAACCGCGCGGTGCGCTCCAGCCTGCCCAGCGGGTCCTCGCGGAAGTTCGAGTTCTGCACCACGCCCGCGGCGGCCAGCGGGTGCAGGGCCTGTAGGAACAGGCTGGTGATCCCGGCCAGCCACATCGCCGGGTCGGCGTGCAGCTGCCAGGTCACCGAGCGCGGGCCGACCAGGCCCTGGTCGGCCACGCGCTGTTCGGTGGTGCTCACGCAGAAGAAGGTACGCCCGGATCAGTGCCCGAAGCCGAACGAATTGAGACTCACGAACGGGGCAGGCTGCCCGCTGGTGAAGGTGAGGTACACGTCGTGCACCCCGGTCACCGAGCTGATGTTGGCCGGGATCGTGCGCCAACTGTCCCAGCCCCCGGTGCTGGCTATGGCGAAACTGCCGATCGGCGCGTTGTCCCGGCTGTCCAGGCGCACCTCGACCAGGCCGCTGACCCCGCTGGCCGCGCCGGAGGCCGCCTGCGCGCGGAACTGGGTCGCCGGGGTGCTGCCGAAGTCCAGCGCCGGGTACTTGGCCCACGCCCCGTTGCCGAGCCGGTTCAGGTCCAGCCCGCCGCTGGCGTCGGCGTGCGCGCTGGCGGCGATCGTGTTGTACGCGGTGGAGCCGCCCGGCTGGCTGGTCGGCGGGTTCGTGGTGCCGCCGCTGCCGCCCTTGGTGGACACGGTCACGTAGTCGACCAGCATCGGCTCGCCGGACACGGTGGACCCGTTGGGGCCGCCGCCGAAGGCCGCCGGGAAGTCCCCGCCGATGGCCACGTTGAGGATGACGAAGAACCCGTGCTGGGTGGCGTTGTTCCAGGTGGTCGCGTCCACCTGGTTGGCGTTGATGGTGAAGAAGTTGTTGCCGTCCAGGTAGTAGCGCAGCTGCTGCGGGCTGGTGCCGTAGTCCAGTTCCACGGCGTAGGTGTGGAACCCGGTCTGGCAGCCGCCGCAGGGCCGCTCACCGCTGCCGAGGCCGGTGAACTCGTTGCAGGGCCCGCCGGGCGCGACCCCGCAGTGCAGGGTGGAGAACTCCGAGCTGCGCCCGTTGATGTCCTCCATGATGTCCAGCTCGCCGATGCCGGGCCAGTTCGTGTAGACCCCTCGGAACGGCGCGCCGAGCATCCAGAACGCGGGCCAGTACCCGGCTCCGTTGCCGGTGTTCACGTTGGGCTGTCGCAGGGAGCCCTCCACCCGCAGCACCCCGCCGGGCGGCGGCTGGAAGTCGGTGCGCTGGGTCTCGATGCGGCCGGAGGTCCAGTTGCCGTTGCCGTCGCGGATCGGCTTGATCGCCAGGTGACCGGCACCGTCCAGGTAGACGTTGCTGGTGGAGTCGGTCATCGTCTCGATCTCGTGGGTGCCCCACTGGGCGGCACCGCCGGGATAGCTGGTTCCGGTGTCGTACAGCCAGTTGGCGCCGTTGACCCGGGACCCGGCCTCGCCGCTGAAGTCCTCGGTCCACACCGTGGTGAAGCCTGGTGGTGGCGCGGGTGCGGCGGAGGCGGTCTGCTGGGCGGAGACGGTGATGGCCACGGCGGCGGGGAGCATGGCCAGGAAGGCGGCCGCGGCGGCGAGCAGGCGTGCACGGGCAGTCATCGGTGACCTCCTTGTCACGGCAGGGACCGCCGCCCCCGTCAAGGGGCCAGCGGCGGTGACCCCTTGATGAGAGCGCTTCCACCGGGGCCCGTCAACGCTTCCCGCGAGCAACGCGACTCGCCCGTTCGGCCCAGCAAAGCCTCTCAGCTGAGGAAGCCGCGCAGCAGGGCCGCCGTGCCGTCCAGGTGCTCGGTCATCGCCGAGCGCGCCGCGGCCGGGTCCCCGTCCAGCACCGCGGCCACGATCACCGCGTGCTGCTGGTTGGAGTGCTCGATGTTGCGGGGCAGCAACGGGATGCCGTCCAGCAGCTCGTTCAGCCGCATCCGCACGTCGGCCACCGCGGAGGTCAGCGAGGCCGAACCGGTCACCTCGGCGATGGCCAGGTGCAGCCGCGAGTCCTTGCGCCGGTAGTCGGTCAGCTCGGCCGACTCGCACTCGGCGAGGCGGGCGCGCAGGTGGTCCCGGTCGTAGCCGGACAGGACGCGCGCCGCCGCGGCCTCGGCGGCCCCGGCCTCCAGCGCGGTGCGCAGGGTCAGCGCGTCCTCCAGCGAGCCCACCGAGGGCGGCGGCACGGGACCGCCGCCCACCGGCAGGCTCGCGCTGATGAAGGTCCCGCCGTAGCGACCGCGGCGGGACTCCACGAAACCGGCCTCCTGCAACGCGTGCAGGGCCTCGCGCAGGGTGACGCGGCTGACCCCGAGGCGGGCGGCCAGCTCCCGTTCGGCGGGCAGCCGCTCCCCCGGCGGCACGACACCCAGCCGGATCGCCTGGAGCAGCCGTTCCACCGTCTCCTCGAACGCGTTGCCCGTCCGCACCGGGCGGAACAGCGCGTCACCCGCGGTGTCCACCTACAGCGGGGTGACGTACGCGCCGGAGATGCCGCCGTCGACCAGGAACTGCGAGGCGGTGATGAAGGAGGAGTCGTCGCTGGCCAGGAACGCCACGGCGCCCGCGATCTCCTCCGGCTCGGCGAACCGGCCCAGCGGCACGTGCACCAGGCGGCGCGCGGCCCGCTCCGGGTCCTTGGCGAACAACTCCTTGAGCAGCGGGGTGTTCACCGGGCCGGGGCACAGCGCGTTGACCCGGATGCCCTCGCGGGCGAACTGCACACCCAGCTCGCGGCTCATCGCCAGCACCCCGCCCTTGGAGGCGGTGTAGGAGATCTGCGAGGTGGCCGCGCCCATCACGGCCACGAACGAGGCCGTGTTGATGATCGAGCCCTTGCCCTGCCGCCGCATGTGCGGCAGCGCGTACTTGCAGCACAGGTACACCGAGGTCAGGTTGACCTGCTGCACCCGCTGCCACGCCTCGATGCCGGTGGTCAGGATCGAGTCGTCCTCGGGCGGGGAGATCCCGGCGTTGTTGAACGCGATGTCCAGCGAGCCGTAGCTGTCCACCGCCTTGTCGAACAGGGCCTGCACCTCGGCCTCGTCGGTGACGTCCACCTGCACGAACAGGCCGTCCACCTCCTTGGCCGCCGCCGAGCCGGACACCGCGTCGATGTCGGCGACCACGACCCGCGCCCCCTCTGCGGCCAGCCGCCGCACGGAGGCCAACCCGATGCCGCTGCCGCCGCCGGTGACGACGGCGACCCGACCGGCCAAACGCTCAGCCATATCCTCATTCCTCCGTGGAGATGAACACGTTCTTGGTCTCGGTGAAGGCCGCGACCGCGTCTGGACCGAGCTCGCGACCGAGCCCGGACTGCTTGAACCCGCCGAAGGGCGTCCAGTAGCGCACCGAGGAGTGCGAGTTGACCGACAGGTTCCCGGCCTCCACCCCGCGCGAGACGCGCAGAGCCCTCGCCACGTCACGGGTCCAGATCGAACCGGACAGCCCGTACTCGCTGTCGTTGGCGATGCGCACCGCGTCCGCCTCATCCTCGAACGGCAGCACCACGACCACCGGCCCGAAGATCTCCTCGACCACCGATCGGTCCTGTGTGGACGACGGGGTCAACACCGTTGGCGGGAACCAGAAGCCGGGGCCGTCCGGGGCGGTTCCCCGGAAGGCCACCGGCGCGTCCTCGGGCACGTAGGAGGCGACCTTCTCCTTGTGCGCGGCGGAGATCAGCGGTCCCATCTCGGAGTCCTCGCTGCCGGGATCGCCCACCTTGACGCCCTTGACCGCGGGCTCCAGCAGTTCCATGAACCGGTCGTACACGCTGCGCTGCACCAGGATCCGGGACCGCGCGCAGCAGTCCTGCCCCGCGTTGTCGAACACCCCGTACGGCGCGGTGGCGGCGGCCTTCTCCAGGTCCGCGTCGGCGAACACCAGGTTGGCGCTCTTGCCGCCCAGCTCCAGGGTCACCCGCTTCACCTGGTCCGCGCAGCCGGACATGATCTGCTTGCCCACGGTGGTGGACCCGGTGAACACTACCTTGCGCACCGCGGGGTGCGTCACGAAGCGCTGTCCCACAACGGATCCCTTACCGGGCAGCACCTGGAACACGTCCTCGGGAATGCCCGCCTGCCTGGCCAGCTCGGCCAGTCGCAACGCGGTCAGCGGGGTCAGCTCGGCGGGCTTGACCAGCACCGTGTTGCCCGCCGCCAGCGCCGGGGCGAAACCCCAGGCGGCGATGGGCATCGGGAAGTTCCACGGCACGATGACCCCGACCACGCCCAGCGGCTCGCTGAAGGTCACGTTGACCCCGCCCGCGACCGGGATCTGCCTGCCGAACAGGCGTTCCGGGGCCGCCGCGTAGTACTGCACCACGTCGCGCGCGTTGCCCGCCTCCCAGCGGGCGTTGCCGATGGTGTGCCCGGAGTTGGTGACCTCCAACTGGGCGAGGTGCTCGCGGTCGGCGTCAATGGCCTCGGCGAAGCGCCGCAGCAGGCGGGCCCGGTCCCCCGGCGCGACCGCACGCCACGCGGGCAGCGCGGCCTGGGCGCGGGCGATGGCCGCGTCGGTCTCGGCCAGCGTCGCCAGCTCGACGGTCCGGACCAACTCCTCGGTCGCGGGGTTGATCACGTCGAAACTCACCGGTCACTCCTCCTGGTGTTGTCCACCAAAGCCTTGAACAGCCGCACTTCCGCGTCCTGCTCGGGATGCCACTGCACGCCGAGCACGAAGTCCGCTGTGGACAGTTCCACCGCCTCGATCGTGCCGTCGGCCGCGGTGGCCGCCACGGTCAGGCCCGCGCCGAGCCGGTCGATCGCCTGGTGATGCGAGCAGGACACGACCGCGCTCGGCCCCAGGATCTCGGCGAGCCTGCTGCCGGGCACCAGCGACACGGGATTGTTCGCGAACTGGCCCACCGCTGGCTGGTGCGTGGTCGCGCCGGTCACGTCCGGCACGTGCTGCACGAGCGTGCCGCCGAGCACGGCGTTGAGCACCTGCATGCCACGGCACACCCCGATCATCGGCAGGCCCACCTCCAGCGCGGCCCGCGCCAGCGCGAACTCCGCCGCGTCGCGGTCCGGCCGCAGGTTACCGGTGCGCGGGTGCGGCCGCTGGCCGTAGCGGGCCGGGTCCACGTCGGCGCCACCGGCCAGCACCAGGCCGTCCAGGAAGGCCACGCTCTCGGCCTGCCAGTCGTCCAGCGGCGGCAGCAGCACGGGGTTGCCGCCCGCCGCGGCGACCACGTCCACGTAGGTGCGGGCCAGCACCGCGGCCTCGACATCCCAAGCGCCGTAACGGGTTCGCTCCAGATACGTGGTGACGCCGATGACCGGCCTGCGCCCGGAGCCGCTCGAATCAGAGCCGTTCGAAGCCACGGACCCGCTCCCAGTCGGTGACGGCGGACTCGAAGGCGGCCAGCTCCACCCGTGCCGCGTTGCCGTAGTGGGCGACCACGTCCTCGCCGAAGGCCGTGCGGGCCAACTCGCTGGCGGAGAACAGGTCGGCGGCCTCACGCAGGGTCGAGGGCACGGTCGGCGCCCCGGAGGTGTAGGCGTTGCCGGTCAGCTCCGGCTGGAGCTCCAGCTCGTTGTCGATGCCGTGCAGACCGGCCGCGATCAGTGCCGCCACCGCCAGGTAGGGGTTGACGTCCCCGCCGGGCACGCGGTTCTCCACGCGCAGGCCCGCCCCGTGGCCGACCAGTCGCAGGGCGCAGGTCCGGTTGTCCCGGCCCCAGGCCACGGCCGTCGGCGCGAAGCTTCCCGGCACGAAACGCTTGTACGAGTTGACGTTCGGCGCGAACAGCAGGGTCAGCTCGCGCAGGCAGGCGAGCTGCCCGGCGATGAACCGCTGCGCCTGCACGGACATGCCGTGCGGACCGTCCCCGGCGAAGGTCAGCTCCCCGTCGGTGCCGCGCAGGCTGAGGTGGATGTGGCAGGAGTTGCCCTCGCGCTCGTTGTACTTGGCCATGAAGGTCAGCGCGCGGCCCTCCTGCGCGGCGATCTCCTTGGCCCCGTTCTTGTAGAGGCTGTGACCGTCGCAGGTGGACAGTGCCTCGTCGTAGCGGAAGACGATCTCGTGCTGGCCGAGGTTGCACTCGCCCTTGGCCGACTCCACGACCATGCCCGCGCCCGCCATCTCGTTGCGGATGCGGCGCAGCAGCGGCTCGATGCGCGAGGTGCCCAGCAGGGAGTAGTCCACGTTGTACTGGTTGGCCGGGCGCAGGTCCCGGTAGCCCAGGTCGTGTGCCTGCTCGTAGCTGTCGTCGAAGACGATGAACTCCAGCTCGGTACCCACGAAGGCGGCCAGCCCGCGCTCGGCGAGCCGGTCGAGCTGGCGGCGCAGCACCTGGCGCGGCGAGACGGTGACCGGGCTGCCGTCCTCCCACTCCACGTCGCACATGACCAGGGCGGTGCCCGGCAGCCACGGGGTCAGCCGCAGGGTGGACAGGTCGGGGCGCATCACGAAGTCCCCGTAACCACGCTCCCAGGAGGACACCTGGTAGCCGCTGACGGTGTTCATCTCCACGTCCACCGCGAGCAGGTAGTTGCAGCCCTCGGTGGCGTGTTCCAGCACCGTGTCCAGGAAGTACTTCGCGGCGCAACGCTTGCCCTGCAACCTGCCCTGCATGTCGGCGATGGCCACCAGCACGGTGTCGACTGTGCCGTCGGCGACCAGCTCGCGCAGTTCGTCGACGGTGAGCAGACCTTCGCTTCGCGACATCCGGCCAGCCTTCCGCATCGGGGGTCCCGCTTCAATGGACTGATACTGACCCATTAAACCGGGGTCGTCAACATCGGGTATGCTCCACCTCGTGCGTCGTTATCCGTGGTTTAGCGAGCCGGCCCTGGGTGGGCCCGGCGGTGCGACCACGCGCTGACCGCGACAAGCCATCCAGAGCCGGCTCAGGCAGGGGTCCCACGACCTCTGCCTTTTTGTTTGCCCAGATACAGGCAGACCGGCGACGGAGTGGATCGGTCTGCGAGACGAGGAGCAGCACCGTGTCCAGTACCGACCAGGTCCACAACCAGCGCATCGCCGGGGTTCGCCCGATGGTGTCCCCCGCCCTGCTGCGCGACGAACTACCGCTTACCGACGCGGGCCGTGCCGTGGTGGTGCAGAGCCGCACCGCGGTCACCCGCGTGCTCGACGGCGCCGATGACCGACTACTCGTGGTGGTGGGCCCGTGCTCCGTGCACGATCCCGCCGCGGGCCTGGAGTACGCCCGCAGGCTCGCCGCGCTGTCCGCCGAGCTGTCCGAGGACCTGTGCGTGGTGATGCGGGTCTACTTCGAGAAGCCGCGCACCACCCTGGGCTGGAAGGGTTTGATCAACGACCCGAACCTGGACGGCAGCTTCGACGTCAACCACGGGCTGCGCGCCGCACGCGCCCTGCTGCTGGACATCCTCGCGCTGGGCCTGCCGGTGGGCTGCGAGTTCCTCGACCCGATCACCCCGCAGTACATCGCCGACACCGTCAGCTGGGGCTCCATCGGCGCCCGCACCGCGCAGAGCCAGGTGCACCGCCAGCTGTGCAGCGGGCTGTCCATGCCCATCGGTATCAAGAACTCCACCGAGGGCGACGTGCAGGCCGCCGTGGACGCCGTCAAGGCCGCCGCCAGCAGCCACGTGTTCCCCGGCGTCACCGACGACGGGCTCGCCGCGATCTTCTCCACCAGCGGCAACCCCGACTGCCACGTCATCCTGCGCGGCAGCTCCGCGGGCCCCAACTACGACCGGGCCAGCGTCGAGCACACCCTGGCACGGCTCGACTCCGCCGGGCTGCCCGGCCGGGTCATCGTCGACGGCAGCCACGGCAACAGCGGCAAGGACCACCTGCGCCAGCCCACCGTCGCCGCCGACATCGCCGCGCGCCTGGCCGCCGGGGAACGGGGCGTCGTCGGCCTCATGCTGGAGAGCTTCCTCGTGCCGGGCCGCCAGGAGCTCACCCTCGGCGAGGCCGCCTCGCTGACCTACGGGCAGAGCGTCACCGACGCGTGCATGGGTTGGGACGTCACGGTTTCCGTGCTGCGCGACCTGGCCGCCGCCGTGGCCTCGCGGCGCGCGGACTCGCTGAGCGGCGCCCGCTGACGGGGTGCCAATGCCATGAAGGTGCCCTTTGAGACGTTGGGTGTCGCAAAGGGCACCTTCGCGGCGGTGGGGCACGGGTCGCCGCCACACCTCGCACGCCATGAAGGTGCCGTTCAGGACACCCAACGTCGTCAAGGGCACCTTCGTGACACGACAGGACGGCTGCGTCGCGCGGCGGCTCGCTCGCCCCGCCGTCACATAGGTGCCCTTTGAGACGTTGACCGTCATGAAGGGCACCTAGGTGACGCGGCTGCGTCGCGAGCCGGCACACCCCCTCAGCGCAGTTCGACCTCACCCGAGGGCGTGGCGATCACGGCGGCCAGCCAGGGCTCGTCGGCGCGGACCAGGTCCAGGTCGGCGCCGACCTCGGTCAGGCGCGCGCGGACGAACTCCGGCTCGGGGTGGCCGCCGTGCAACCTGAGCAGGCGTGCGCCCGGCGCGGCCGTGGCGGAGGGGTGTTCGCTGGCGCCCCAGTCGATCAGGAACGGCACGAGCCCGTGCAGGCTGTCCTGCGGGAAGGCGAGCCGCCACGACAGGGTGACGCCGTCGGGCCGCTGGCGGGACATCGCGACGGGGTGGGCGGCGAGGCGGTCCAGGTCGGGCACGCGCACGGCCCAGGTCGCCAGGCGCGGGGCGGTCAGCTCGGCGATGCCGAAGGTCAGCGGCGGCCCGTCCTGCTCGGGGTCGGGGCCGATCACCTCCAGGTAGCGCCCTTCGCCGAGATCGGCGAGGTGGTTGCGGGTGCCCAGACCGGTGTGCGGCCCACCGGGGCTCAGTCGCAGCCCGCGCGCGGCCAGCTCGCGCAGGGTGCCGTCCAGGTCTGGGGTGGCGTACACGAGGTGGTCCACGGGGTTCACCGCCCGACCTTACCCGCGCGGGTGAGGGGCGCCCGGCGGACGCCCCTCACCACAGGTCAACCCGCCGCGCAGTCGTGCGCGTCGACCGACTGCAGCGCGAAGCCGACGACCTTGCCGTCGCGCAGGCCGAAGACGTACCGGTTGTCCGGGTTCTGCGGGGTGGGCGTTATGAACACCTCAACCCCGTTGCTCGCACTGGTGGTGGCCTTCGGGTATGCCGTGCGCACCTGCTCGGTGGTCGACCCGACCCGCACGCCCTCCGGGGTGTGGGCGTCCGGGGCCGAGCCGGCGACGGAGTACACGCCGAACTTGGCCGAGATGATCAACATCGGCCCCTCGGAGTAGGTCCAGTTGTAGCCGCGGCACAACTCGTTGCCACCGACCGCGTCGCGGACCTTGCCCGTGGCCTTGGCGTCGGCCAGGCTCATGCCGACCTTGAGCGGGCCGAAGCCGTCCGGGCCGATCACGGTGTCGTCATCGGCCGCCGAGGCGGGCCCGGCGACGGCGGTCAGTGCGAGTGCGGCGGCCGCGGCCGCACGCACCAGGGTGATGTGCATTCTCGTTCTCCCTGAAGTGGATCACTTCCGGCCGGGGAGACTCCGCATGGGCCTCACCGGTTGCCCAACGGTCACGGGCGCTAGCCTTCCCGGACCCGGGCCGGTCGGCAGCAAGGATGAACGACGTGGGCACAATTTCTGCGGCACTGCGGCACGGCAACGCGTTCGACCTGCTCCGACTGGTCGCGGCGCTGCTGGTGGTGTTCGGCCACAGCTGGGTGCTCACCGGGCACACCGACCCGCTGACCGCGCTGAGCGGCACCGATGCCGGGGCCGCGGGTGTCGGGGTGTTCTTCCTGCTCAGCGGCTACCTGGTGGCGGGCAGCTGGCTCAGCGACCCGTCCCCGCGCCGGTTCGCCGGGCGCCGCTTCCTGCGGATCTACCCCGCGTACGTGCTGGTGATCCTGGTGCTCGCGCTGGTGCTCGGCCCGCTGTGCACCCAGCTGAGCCTGCGCGACTACCTCGCCAACCCGGGGACGTGGAAGTTCCTGGGCGGCAACCTGTTGATCATCCCCATGCAGTACGACCTGCCGGGAGTGTTCGCGGGCAACCCGTTCCCCGGCGCGGTGGACGGTTCACTGTGGACGATCCGCGTCGAGGTGCTCTGCTACGTGGCGGTGGTCGTGCTCGGGCTGCTCGGGGCGCTGCGCCGCCGCTGGGTGCTCGCCACGATCGCGGTGGCCGCCTGTGTGGTCGCCACGGCCATCGAGGCCACCGGCTACACCGGCCCGCTGGTGCCCTTCCTGCTCGGCTGGGACACCGCGGTGCCGATCGCGTACTTCGCGCTGGGCATGGCCTTCCGGGCGTTCCGCGGCACGACCCCGCCGCCGTGGTGGGCGCTGGCCGCCGCGGCCGTGGTCTGGGCGGCGCTGTGGGTGACCCCGGCCGCCGTGCTCGGCTCGATCCTGTTCATCGCGGTGGCGACCTTCACCGTGGCCTTCCGCGCGCCTGCCGCCCTGCACCAGCCCACCAAGGGCTACGACCTGTCCTACGGCACCTACCTGCTCGGTTTCCCCGTGCAGCAGATCCTCGCCCAGGCGGGGCTGCTCAACCCGTGGCTCAACGCCCTGCTGACGGCCGTGATCGTGCTGGCGCTGGCGGCGGCGAGCTGGCGCTGGGTGGAGAAGCCCGCGCTGCGCCACAAGCCTGTCAAGCCGATCAAGCCTGCCGAACCGGTCGCCGCGGTGCGTCAGAACCCGGCGGCCTTGTAAGCGGAGAAGTCGGCGGGCGGGGCCACGTCCACCTGGTCGCACTGGGTGACGTTGGCCCGGGTCTTGGGCCACTGGGTGAGGTAGTAGATCTGCCGCCCGGTCTGCTTGCTGGCCTTGGCGAAGCCCTCGGCGGCGGCCTTGTCGTTGTAGAAGGACTCGCCGACGATGATCGGCTGAGTGGTGTAGCCCGCCTGCCGCAGGGCCGTGTCGGCGGCCAGGAACCGCTCGTACTCCTGGTCGTAGACGTGGATGTCGAACAGGGGCGGCGGGGTCGTCCCGTAGATCTGGCCCACGGAGCCGACCTGGTTGGGATCGTTGCTGTTGACCGAGAAGCCCACCGAGTCGTTGCGGCCGAACTTGGCCGTGTAGTCCTTCCAGAGCTGCTGGTCGTACTGGAGCACGACCTTCTGCCCCGCCGAGGCGGTCAGCTCGTTGCCCAGGTCCACGCGGTAGGGCAGGCCCGCGCCCGCGATCACCGGGTGCAGGTCCTGGATGAGCTGCCAGTTCTCCTGGTACAGGTCGGGCTGCCAGGACGACCACCCGCTGGGGCTGTTCGGGGACAGGCTGTTGAAGGCCACCGCGACCTCGGCGAAGCCCGCCTGCTTGACCGCGGCGAGCAGGTCGGTGAGGTTCCTGCGGTTCTGGTCGGACAGCTTGCCGCCGGTGGAGTCCATGATCGTGCCGGAGTCGGGGCCCCGGTGGTGGAAGATGCCGATGGTCAGCCTGCTCTGCCCGGCCTTGCGCATCTCCCCCAGCTGGTACCGGATGATGTCCGGCGCCCTGTTGAAGCCGTTGACCACGTGGTACGGCTCGCGGTAGCAGCCCTGGAGGTAGTAGAAGTCGTAGTTGGAACCGCCTGGCAGCGGCACGGGTGGCGGCGCCGGATCGGCCGCGGCCCCCGTCCCGCTCACGCCGAGCAACAGCACGGCAAGTACCAGGACCCGGCCCAGTCGCGTGGTGTGCACCGCGGTGACCTCCTGTCCGGTCCATCCCCCGCTCTGAGCGTGACACCGCAGCGGCGGGCGGACCGCACAAGATCAGCCTTTTTCACCGCTTTGGGTGGGTTTTCGCAGGTTGAACCCGCTGCACCGGGCTGTTCACCACATCCAGTGGCGGCTCACCCCCGGCGAAACGCCGCACGTTGACCAGCGCCGCGTTGGCGATGCGCAGGGTGGTCTCCCTGGTGACGCCCGCGGTGTGCGGGGACAGCGCCACGTTCGGCGCGCGCAGCAGGGCCAGGTCGGCCCCGGGCGGCTCCGGGTCGAACACGTCCAGGCCCGCGCCGCCGAGCCTGCCCTCGGTCAGCGCCTGGGCCAGCGCGTCCTGGTCGATCAGCCCGCCGCGCGCGGTGTTCACCACGATGGCGGTCGGCTTCATCAGCGCGATCCGCCGGGCGTCGAGGATGTGTCGGGTCCGCTCGGTCAGCGGCAGGTGCAGCGACACGTAGTCGGCCTGGGCGAGCAGTTCGTCCAGTTCCAGCCGCTGGGCCCCGTACGGGTTGGCCACGTCCTTGGTGTCGGTGTAGACCAGCTTCATGTCGAAGGCCGCGGCGCGGCGGGCCAACTGCTGACCGATGGCGCCGAAGCCCACGACGCCCAGGGTCTTGCCGAACAGCTCCGTGATGCCGGGCATGAGCGCGGGCAGGATCCAGTTGCCCTCGCGCAACGCGTTGTGCCCGGGGATGAGCTGTTTGGCCAGCGCCAGGATCAGGCAGAGCGCGTGCTCGGCCACGTCCTGCGCCTCGGCGTCGGTGGAGCCGATGTTGCTCACGCTGATGCCGCGTTCGGCGGCGGCGTCCAGATCCACGTGGTCGAAGCCGTGGCTGGCGCACTGCACGAAGCGCAGCTTCTCCGCCTGCGCCAGGTGTTCGGCGGTGACCGGGGCCAGCGCCGTGACGATCACCTCCGCCTCGCGCAGGGCCCGCGGGTCGTCCCCCGCCGCCTCCACCGCCGTGGTCTCGAACTCCTCGCCCAGCCCGGCCGCCACCGCACCGGCCAACTTGATCCCGCCCACGTGCGCGGGCAGCACGACCAAAGCCCTCACCGTCACGACCTCTCAGATCCGCTGCAGACAGTCGGCGCCCAGCTCGGCCACGCTGCGGTGACCGGCCAGCCCCAGGGTCAGGTCCAGGTCGGCCAGCAGGCTGCGCAGCACGTGCCGCACCCCGGCCTCCCCGTCCAGCGCCAGCCCGTAGACGTACGGCCTGGCCAGCAGCACCGCCTTGGCGCCCAGCGCGATCGCCTTGATCACGTCGGCGCCGGTGCGGATGCCGGAGTCGAACAGCACGGTCAGCTGGTCCCCGACGGCCCCGGCCACCGCGGGCAGCGCGTCCAGCGCGGCGATCGCGCCGTCCACCTGCCGACCGCCGTGGTTGGACACCACGATGCCGTCCATGCCCGCGTCCACCGCGCGGCGCGCGTCAGCCACGTCCTGGATGCCCTTGAGCACGATCGGGCCGTCCCAGTTCTCGCGCAGCAGGGACAGCTGCTCCCAGGTGTGCGAGCGGCCGTTGAACATGGGCAGCCAGCGCAGGATCGCGGCGGGCAGGTCCTCGGCGGGCGGCTTGGCCAGCCCCGCGAGGAAGGCCGGGTCGCCGAACGGGATGGCCAGGCCGGTGCCCTTGAGGAAGGGCAGGTACGCGTTGTCCAGGTCGTGCGGGCGCCAGGCCAGGGTCCAGGTGTCCAGGGTGACCACCAGCGCGGTGAACCCGGCGCGCTTGGCCCGGTCGAGCAGGGACAGGGTCACCTCGTCATCGTGCGGCCAGTACAGCTGGTACCAGCGGTGGCCGTCCCCGTTGGCCTCGGCGACCTCCGCCATACCGGTCGAGGAGGCGGTGGACAGGATCATCGGCACGTCCAGCGCGGCGGCGGCCCGTGCGGTGGCCAGCTCGCCGTCGGGGTGCACGATGCCCTGCACGCCGACCGGCGCCAGCAGCACCGGGGAGGCCAGCCGCGTGCCGAACAGAGTCGTGCTCAGGTCGCGCTCGCTGACCTCGCGCAGCATGCGCGGCACGAGCCGCCAGCGGTCGAACGCCTCGCGGTTGGCACGCATCGTCGCGCCCGAGCCCGCGCCGCCGGCGACGTACCAGAACGGCTCCGGCTCCAGCTTGCCCCGCGCCGCCTCCTCCAGCCGGGTGGCGTCGGTGCTGAACGCGGGCCGGGTGCCGCCCATGCCCTGGAGGTAGATCTCGTTCTGGTACCCGCCGAAAGCCTGCGTCATGGTGTCGATCCTGCTCCGGTGCCGCGCCCGACGCCATGGCTGCACTGACACCGTTGACACTCGCCCGTTGTGCACGTGCACAATCAGCTGTGCACACGGACCCGCCCGATCCGCTGCTCGTGGAGCTCGCCGACAGCATGCTGGAGCGGCTGCCCGAGCTCGCGCGCGAGCTCGCCGAGATCGTCAGCGCCGCCGAACCGGTGCTGGGCGACAGCGCCGTGGTTGCCGCCGAGGACCTGTACCTGACCTGCCGAGACAACCTCGCGCAGGCCTTCCGCGGGCTGGCCGCGCGCGAGCCGTTCGACGACACGGCCCCGCGCGAGAACGGCCGCCGACGCGCTGAGCAGGGAGTTCCGCTGGCGACCCTGTTGCACAGCTACCGGGTTGGCGCCCGGTTCATCTGGAACGCGCTGCGCGGGGCCGCCGACGAGCGGGGCCCGCGCACCCGTGAGGCGCTGCTCAACCACGCCGAGACCCTGTGGCTGGGGCTCGACCAGTTCTCCGAGGTCGTGCAGGGCGCGTACCGGGACGTCGTGGCAGATCAGACCCTGCGCACGGAGCGCGAGCACAACGAGCTGGTGGACGCGCTGTTGAGCACCGGCACAACGGTCTGGGCGAGCGCCGACGCGCTGGGCCTGCCCCGGCAGGGCTGGTTCTGCGTGCTGGCCGCCGAGCCGGGTGCCCTGCCGGGCGAGCTGGCCGAGGCGCTCGGCGGACCCGTGGTGTGGCGGCGCACGGCCGGTGAGGAGCTCGGTGTGCTCTCGGTGGGCCGACCCGTCATCCCCGAGTTCGACACCCGGGGCCGGGTGGGGGTGAGCCAGCCCTACGACCGGATCGACCGCACCGCGGACGCGGCTCGCCAGGCCCGGCTCGCGCTGGCCGCGATCGAGCCCGGCAGCAGGCAGTGGGCCGCCTACGGGGACCGGCCGCTGGCCACGATGATCGCCGGGGCCGGTGGCACGGCGCTGCACCTGGCGCACCTGGTGCTCGCGCCGTTGCGGGCACTGCCCGAGCGGGACCGGGCGCTGCTGCTGGACACGGCCTGGGCCTGGTGCGAGTCGGGCGGGTCCACCGGGGACACGGCGGCGGCCCTGTACTGCCACCGCAACACGGTGCGGCACCGGCTGAACCGGATCAGCGAGCTGACCGGCCTGAGCTGGGACCACCCGATCCAGGTGGCCGAACTGGTCGCCGCGATGCGGGCGATCCGCCTGAACTGACCCCAAGCCCCCGCGTGTCGGCGCTTCGCGCACCGCGTGTCCGTACTTGGCGGCCGGTTTCCCAGCTGCCGGGAACTCGTACCGGAAGCGCGAACACACCGTCCCGGCAGCGCCGACACGCCGTACCGGGACGTCCGACACGCGCTTCAGGGTTGGCGCAGCTGGCGGAGCTTCAGCTGGTTGTACGGGCTGTCGGGGCGCAGGCTGACCCGCTCGCCGACCAGCACCCGCGCCTGCTCGGTGCGCCCGGACCGCAGCGCGGCCTCGACCAGGGTGCGCTGCACGACGTCGCGCTGGGCGTGGCTGCCGCCGAACTCGTGCACCCGGCGGCGCACCGGCCAGAGCAGGTCCACGGCCTCGGCGTAGCGTTCGCGGCCGAACGCCAGCAGCGCCTCGCACACCGGCAGCCCGACCCGTGCGGTCATCGCCGCGTTGGTGACGCTGCCGGAGACCTGCCCGAGGTAGCGCCTGCGGTCGGCGATCAGCTCCTCGGCGGCGCGCTCGTCCCCCGCGCCGACGTAGCACATCACCGCGTGCATGTCATTGAACGCGGAGAACGGGGTGGACATGCGCGCGGGCCAGGTCGCGGCCAGCGCGGGCCAGCGGTCGGCCACCGGGAGGTCCGCCAGGCGCATCCGCCACAGCAGGCTCGCCCCGTTGAGCACCTCCAGCAGGCCCTCCGACCCGCTGGGCGCCAGCTCCGCGTCGTAGATCGCCAGCGCGCGGTCCGGGTCACCGGCTTCGAGCAGGAACAGGCAGTAGTGCCACCAGATGTGCACGCGCATCAGGTTGGCCCCGTCCCAGTCCTCGCGGCGCTGGTCGAACAGGGTGATGCCCTCGGCGTGGCGCCCGCGCATCTCGTGGGTGTGCCCGACGGCGTGGATGCTCCACACGTCGGCGGCGTCCATGGCCATCGCGCGCAGCCCGGTCTGCTCGGCCTCCGCCCAGTGCCCGCACTCCTCCAGGCCGAAGGCGTACATGCCGAGCAGGTTCGCGAAGTGCGGGTCGGCGACGCTCCACGAGGGCAGCACGGCGCCGATCCGGTCGCGCAGCGCCCCGGCCGCACCGAGCAGGAAGTCCAGCTGGTGGCCGATCGCCAGCGCGAGGGCGTCTCGGGGCTGCCGCGCGCTGACCTCGGTCAGCAGCTCGGCGGCACCGGTCAGGTCGCCCTGTAGCAGGCGGCCCGCCGCGCCCAGGTGCAGCCGCTCGGTCTCGGTCATCGCGGCCGGGTCGGCCAGGCTGGTGAACTTGGCGAACTCGTCGGTGGTGGCCACCACGAGCTGCGGGTCGGTGCTCAGCACGGACAGGTACACGCGCAGCGCGTTGCCCATCGGCAGCAGCGGGTCCTCGGCCACGGCCCGCTCGGCCAGGTCGCCGACATCGGCGCGCAGGTGCAGCAGGGAGTCCACAGCGCGGTCGAACTCCGCCACGGCGGTGGGGGTCGCCGCCGTCAGCGGCACGCCGTGCTGATCATGACGCATCTGCCGAACGATACGGGCAGAACGGGGATCGCGGGCACCGCCGTAGTGATCATTCGTCGGAACCGGCAGTGCCACGTTCGGCGGAGGGCTCCACAGTGGACGGGCTAGAGCAGGCCGAGCTGGGCCGCCCGCACCCCCGCCTGGAAGCGGCTGCGTGCGTCCAGGCTGACCATCGCCGCGGCCATGTCGTTGCGCACCGTGCGCACGCTGACCCCCACCTGGCGGGCGATCGCGTCGTCGGTCAGCCCCTCGGCGAGCAACCGCAGCACCCTGCGGTGCCGGGGCGCCTGCCCCGCGGGCTGCGGGGTGGCCCCGCCGTAGACCGTGGTGCCCCGCGCCCACAGCTGGTCGGCCAGCGCGCACAGCGGGGCAACCGTGGCCGCAGTGCGGTTGACCACGGCCCCGCGTTCCCGCAGCACCACGGCGACGCTGCGGTCCACGAGCACGGCGTTGATCGGCAGCGTGGGCACCACCCTGGGCTGCGCACCGCGGGCGCGCAGCCAGTTGGCGTAGGCCGCGAGGCTGTGCTGGCGCACCAGCTCCGTACGCCACAGGCAGCGCAGCACGGCGCCACGGCGCAGCACGGCCTCGGCGATCAGCGTGGAGAACTCGAACGAGCCGGGACGGTGCAGCGGGCTGAGCAGCACCACCTCGTGCCGCGCCCCGGCGATCAGCCGCTCCACCAGGGAGCCGATCGCGTCCAGGCCGCCCGACTCGGGTTCGGCGGCGGCGGACTGCTCGTGCTGGGCGATGAACCGGGCGATGGCCGCCGCCTGCGGGCGGGTCACGCCCGCGCTGAGCCCCCACACCCGGCTCGCGGCCAGCGCGGGCAGCGCCAGACAGGGCTCCACCGCGCGTACCGAGGCGGCCTGTTCGGCGGAGGTGACGAGCAGCCCGTCGGCACGCAGCCGCTCCACCACCGTGCCGACCGCGGGCTCGGGCCGGTCCAGGTAGCGGGCCAGCTCGGCCACCCGCCAGCGCGGCCTGCGCAGCGCGGCCTGGTAGACGGCCTCTGCGTCCTCGTCCAGCCCCAGCCCGGTCATGCGCACACCTCGCCGACGCTCGGCGCGCGCACTCCCGAGGGCGCGGTGCTCGATGATTCGCTCGCAAGCTCGCTCACGGCCCCACCTCCGCGTCGGCATGATCAAGTGTGAGCATGCCGTGCGCGGCTGACGCGCCGCTTGTCCCGCGCTTGTGCGGTCGGTCAGCTCTCCTTGGCGAAGCACAGTGCGGCGGCGCCCACCGCACAGGCGGTGGCCAGCAGCAGGACCTCCACCGAGGTGGAGCCCAGCCGCACCTGGAAGGCCCACAACAGGGTCAGGCCCAGGCTCGCGCCGACCAGGGCGCAGGTCACCAGCATGGCGGGGTTGCGGCACGGGGCGGTGAGCATCGCCCACCGGCCGCCCGAGGGGGTGCGCACCAGCACGACCAGCGCCGCCAGCAGGACGACCACCGGCAGCGCGAGCCCGAACCAGGCCAGCGGCTGGGTCGGCCGGGGCAGGCCGGAGATCAACAGCATCAGCGCGGAGATCACGGCGGTACTGGACACCTGCCGACCGGCGTGCCAGAACAACCGCTCGGCACCTGCCCTGCCGACCGGATCGCGCCTGGGCCGGGTGGGCGTCACGGGCGGTTCGGGACGGGCGCCACCGGAGCGGGCCTGGCGCAGCCTGGTGAGCTGCGCGCGAATGCGAGCATCCCCCGGCTTGTGCCGCAGCGCGGCGCGGTAGGCCCGCTCGGCCGTGGTCCACTGGCGCAGGCGCGTCGCCGCGTCGCCCAGCACGAGGTAGCAGCGGATCTGGGCCGGGTCCAACTCGACCGCCCGCCTGGCGGCCGACAGGGCCTCGTCCCAGCGGTCGGCGGACCCGAGCGCCTCGGCCAGCGCCAACTGGCAGCGCCCGTCCGAGGGAGCCTCACGCAGCGCGTGCCGTGCCGCGGAGACCGCCTCCTCGTGCCGGTCCATCCTGCTCAGCGCGCGGCTGGCCAGCCGGTGCGCCCAGGCCCGGTCCCCGGTCAGCCGCAGCGCCCTGCGCACCGCGTCCAGCGCGGCGCCGGGATCGCCCCGGTCCAGGTGGGCGGCGGCCAGCCGGCACCACACCTCCTGCTGCCGGGGGTGCGCGACCGCCACCGGCCGGAGCAGGGCCACCGCCTTGCGCCCCTTGCCGTTGGCGGTCAGTTCCGCGGCCCGGTGCAACACCGTGCTGATGTCGGCCATCGCTTGAGTCCTCCCGCACGCCGGACCACAGGCAACCGGGTCCAGTGTGTCAGCAAGATCACCAAATGACCGTTTTCCGCCTTACCGGCGTGTCACGCCACGCGGTACCGCCGTTCAGCCCAACCGATGCTCGAACAGGACGGTGTCCCAGGTGCGGCCGAACTTGTGGCCAACCTCGGTCAGCCTGCCGACCTCGCGGAAGCCCAGCCTGGTGTGCAACCGCAGCGAGGAGGGGTCACCCGAGTCGGCGACCACGCCGATCACCCGGTGCGCACCCCATTCGCGGCAGGCCTCGAGCAGGTCGGTGTAGAGCTGACCGCCCAGACCACGTCCGCGCGCGGCCCCCGACAGGTAGATGGTGCTCTCCACGCTGCGGCGGTAGGCGGGCCGCGTGCGCCAGGGCGAGCAGTAGGCGTAACCGAGCACGACCCCGTCCGCCTCGGCGACCAGGAACGGCAGACCGGCGTTTACAACGTTGTCGAAACGCGCGCGCCACTGCTGCGAGGTGGGCGCTTCCTGCTCGAATGAGATAGCGGTGGACTCCACGTACGGGCGATAGATCTCCGCCACCGCGGCCAGATCCTCAATGGTTGCGGAACGCACTTTGCAGCCGGTGTCAGCCATCTGGTCATCATGCGCCCGAGTCACCGAAGGGCCGACACATGACCCCGGTCACAATCACCACCCCTTGCCGTTCCCCTGAATAGGTCATCTCGGCGCACTTTCGTACGGTGAATCACCGTTCCCCCTGGACCCACCCCCAGATGAGTGACAGATTGGAGCAGCAAAGCCGCCTGGGGGCGACATTGAGTGAACGTGGACAGGATCTGGAGACGACGGTGCCACTCTTGGCCGCGTGCAGGTGTCGGGAAGCTGAGGGGTGAACACGATGCGTAACGACCACATGACGCTCCGCTCGATGGCGGTGCTGGACCTCCTGGTGCCCGATGCACCTTCGGTCCCCGTCGAGGTCGAACTCCGCTACGACACCCGTGACCCGTACGCGGTGACAGCCGCCTTCCGCTCCGGCCCCACCGGCTGGGTGGAGTGGTGCTTCGCCCGCGACCTGCTGGCCGACGGCCTGATCGCCGAGGCGGGCACCGGGGACGTGCGCATCCGCCCCGCCGTGGACGACGTCGAGCTGGTCGTGGTCGTGGTGAGCTCCCCGGCCGGCCTGGCCATGTTCGAGGCCTCCGCGCAGGAGCTGGCCGACTTCCTGGACCGCACCTACGACGTGGTGCTGCCGGGCACGGAGAACAGCTGGGTCAGCGTGGACGACGCGCTGACCACCCTCATGCCGCACGACCTGGCCTGATCCCCGAACCGGGAATACCCGGTTGCCTCCTCTGGTTGAATGTTTTGTTGCTACAACCAAACGTTCTGCCAGGGGGTCCCCGCCGTGCCCGCACGCCGTCTGAGTCCGAAGATCGTCGTGAGTGTCGTCTTCGTGGCGGCCATGTTCCTGAACATCCTCGACACCACGATCATCAACGTCGCCCTGCCCACCATCAGCGCCCAGTTCGGCGTCGCACCCACCGAGACCGGCACGATCGTGGTCGGCTACCTGCTCAGCCTGGCCATGGTGATCCCGGCCTCCGGCTGGCTGGGTGACCGGCTGGGCACCAAGCGGGTCTTCCTGTTCGCGCTGGCCGTGTTCACCCTGGCCTCCGCCCTGTCCGGGCTCGCGCAGAACCTGCCGCAGCTGGTCGCGTTCCGCATCCTTCAGGGCGTCGGTGGCGGCATGCTCGCCCCGGTCGGCATGGCGATGCTGTTCCGGGTGTTCGCCCTGCACGAGCGGATGCGCGCGATGCGCGTGCTGATCCTGCCCACCGCCGTGGCCCCAGCGCTGGGGCCGGTGCTGGGCGGGCTGTTGGTGGACACCCTGTCCTGGCGCTGGGTGTTCTACGTCAACGTGCCGATCGGCATCGCCGCCTTCGTGTTCGGCCTGCTGCTGCTCACCGAGTACCGCGAGCCCACCGCGGGCCGGTTCGACCTGGCCGGTTTCCTGCTGTCCGGCTCCGGTTTCGCGCTGCTGATGTACGCGCTGACCGAGGGCGCCTCGCAGGGCTGGACCTCCCCGGTCATCCTGGCCACCGGCCTGAGCGGGCTGGTGCTGCTGGCCGTGATGGTCGTGGTGGAACTGCGCGTGCCCGAGCCGATGCTGGACCTGCGCCTGTTCGCCGACCGGATGTTCCGCACCATCAACGTGATGACCCTGATCTCCACGGCGGCCTTCCTCGGCGTGCTGTTCGTGTTCCCGCTGATGTACCAGGACGGGATCGGCGCCTCCGCGCTGGACACCGGCCTGAACACCTTTCCCGAGGCCGTCGGTGTGATGCTCGGCACGCAGGTCGCCAGCCGGATCTACACCCGGTTCGGCCCGCGCAGGCATATCGCGATCGCACTGGTGAACACCGCGGCGAGCATGGCCCTGCTGGCCACGATCGGCCCGGACAGCCCGCGCTGGGTGGCCATGCTGATCATGTTCTACCTGGGCGTGTCCATCTCCAACCAGTTCAACCCCGGCCAGACCGCCGCCTTCGCCACGCTGCCCGCGCACAAGACCGGTGGGGCCTCCACCCTGTTCAACTCGGGCAGGCAGGCCGGTGCCGCGATCGGCGTCGCGGTGCTGGGCAGCGTGCTGGCCGCGGTCGGCACCCCGGCGCACGCCGCGGGCGGCACCCCGGACCTGACCGCCTACCACGTGGCCTTCCTGGTCGCCGCCGCGCTGTCGCTGGCGGCCGCGGGCTACGCGCTGCTGATCCGGGACAAGGACGCCGCCTCCACCATGACGGCCGCCGCCCAGACCGCCGCCGAACCCGTGGCGGCATGATTCTGGTTCGTGAGCGAGCTTGCGAGCGAACCAACCAGCACTGCCCGCCGGGTCCTCGCCCGGCTGGCCACTGAAGTACTCGCGCCCTGGGTCTGGGTGTGCGCGCTGCCGATCGCCATCGCGTGGCACGCCACCCAGGCCCTGCTGCCCACCGTGCTGTGGGGCGCGCTGATCGCGCTGACCGGGTCGCTGATCCCGATGGCGATCATCGTGCGCGGGGCGCGCGGCGGCCGCTGGGACGGCCACCACGTGACCAACCGCGAGGGCCGCTGGGTCCCGCTGCTGGCGTGCATCGCCTCGCTGGCCACCGGCTGGGTGCTGCTGCTGGTGTTCGGCGCCCCGCGCGAGCTGATCGCGCTGACCGCCGCGATGCTGGGGACCCTGATGATCAGCCTGGCGATCACCTTCGGCGCCCGGTTCAAGATCTCGATCCACGCCGCGGTGTCCGCGGGCGCCGTGGTGATGCTGGCCATCGCGTACGGCCCGTGGCTGCTGCTGGCGGGCCTGCTCGCCGTGCTGGTCGCCTGGTCACGGGTGGAGTTGGCCGACCACACCACCGCGCAGGTCCTCAGCGGCGCCGCCCTCGGCGTGATCGCGGGCGGCCTGGTCTACTTCGGCGTCATGGCCCTCCCCTGACCGACATGTCATGAAAGTGCCGTTCGAGACACTGGATGTCTCGAACGGCACTTTCATGACATCAGCGGGGGCCGACCGGCAGCTCGGGCATGCCGAAGGCCCGCAGGAAGTTGCGCATGATGCCCGCGCCGAGCTCGGGGTCGGACAGGTTCATCGGGTGCACGGCGGTGCAGGCCGCACCGGGCTGGGCCATGGCCTCGTCCACGGCGGTCCGCAGTGCCTTGGTCGCGGTCTGCGCGGTGTACCGCTGCGCGACCCAGTCCCGCGCGGCCGCGCGCACCCCGTCCTCGTCCGGCAGCCCGTCCACGACCATGGACAGCGCGGCGTCGGCGAGCATGGTGGGCCGCTGGTCGGGCAGCTGCCAGGTGCCGGGGGCCTCGAACAGCTCCTGCCCGCCGCCGGCCGCGTAGCCGAGGACCAGGCAGCCCGAGGCGAGCGCCTCGGCGATGGGCAGGCCGAAGCCCTCGTACAGGCCGAGCGCGAGGAACACCGAGGACTCGCCGAGGATCCTGGCCACCTCGGTCTCCGGCAGGCCCTGCAACGCGACCAGCTCGACCCCGGCGCTGCGCGGGTCGGCGCGCAGCGCGCGTTCGAGCAGCTTGGCCTCCAGCGGGCGCTTGCGCGGCATCCAGGCGATGCGCCGCACCCGTTGGGCCGCGGGCCGGAACAGGTCCAGGTCCAGCGGGTTCGGGATGAGCGAGCAGGGCAGCTCGGGCTCGGTGGCGGCGAGCACCTCGGCGCTCTCCTGGGAGACGACCCAGACCCCCGGTGCGGGCTGCCAGCCGGGATAGGGCTGGTCGGGCTCGAAGTTGAGGTAGCTCAGGAAGTGGTTCTGGTTGAAGATCACCTTGCGGGCGCCCGGCGCCGGGTCAACCCCGGGCCGCACACCGCCCTCCGGCACGACGAGCAGGTCGTGCTCGGTCAGCGCCAGTTCGGCCCCGTACAGGCGGGGTGCGGGGCTGTCGAACCACCCGTAGCGGTAGCCCTCGGTGGGCAGCCACACGAAGGCGTCCACCCCGGCCTCGACGAGCAGTTCGACGTGCCGGTGCAGGACGCGGACCCCGCCCATCGGCGAGGGGAACTCAGGAACCGGATAGACGACACGACTGCGCACGACCAACCCCCAAGAATTTCAACAATCGGTGAGTTGATCGTAGCGATCTAGTCCAGGGCATTGAGCTCCGCGGAAACCAGCTGACCGAGGTCCACCACGGCCTGCCGGTCCACGAGGGCCGAAAGGGCGTCCCCGTCGTCCCACATGTTCACGTTCATGGCCGCACGGACCCGCCCCCCGCGCAGCCAGAAGGCGATGAACTCGCGGGCGGCCAGATCCCCGCGCACCACCAGCTGATCCCGCTCGAGATCGGCCAGCCCCCGGTACTCCAGGCCCAGGTCGTACTGGTCGGAGAAGAAGTACGGGCTGGACGCGTAGGTGGCGCAACCGCCGACCAGGTTCGCCGCGACCAGCGCGCCCTGGTCCTTGGCGTTGGCCCAGTGCTCGACCCGGACCCACTGCCCGTAGCGCGGGTGCTGGTGCGCGGCGATGTCGCCGACGGCGAACACGTCCGGGGCGGAGGTGCGCAGCATTGCGTCCACCGCGACCCCGCCCGCGGCCAGCTCCAGCCCCGCGGCGCGCGCCAGCTCCACCCGGGGCGCCGCGCCCACGCCCAGCACCACCAGGTCGGCGGCCAGCTCGGTGCCGTCGGCCAGGCGCACCGCCCGCACCCCGTCCCGGTCGCCGACCAGCCCCGCCACCTCGGCGCCCAGCCGCCAGTTCACCCCGTGTGCGGCGTGCAGGTCGCGGAACACGGCGGCCACGGTCGGCCCGAGCGCGCGCAGCAGGGGCAGCGGCTGCGAGTCGACCACGATGACCTCCGCGTCGTGGGCCCGCGCGGCGGCCGCGACCTCACAGCCGATCCAGCCCGCGCCCACGATCACCACGCGGGCCCCGGCGACCAGTCCGTCGCGGATGGCCAGCGCGTCCTCCACCGTGCGCAGCACGTGCACCCCCGACACGCCGTGTACCGGCACGGGCGGGGTTCTCGGCCGCGAGCCGGTGGCCAGCAGCAGCCGGTCGTAGCGGTGCGGCACCCCGCCCGCGACCACCACCCGTTCGCGTGGCCGGATCTGGCTGACCTCCGTGGACGGCAACAGGTCCACGTGCTTGTCCCGGTAGAAGTCGGGAGTGCGCACCAGGTCGGGGCGCTCGGCACTGCCCAGCAGCACCCCCTTGGACAGCGCGGGCAGTTCATAGGGTTGGTGCTTTTCCTGGCCGATGAGCAGGACCTGACCGCCGAAACCGTTTTCCCTGAGCGTGGCGGCGGCGGTGGCGCCCCCCAGACCCGATCCCACGATGACAATGCGTTGCAATTCGATCATCTTCATCCTCTCGAGTGACAGTTGTGACCCCATTCGTGCGAGGCTTGCGGGTGGTGTGGCCCGTCCGGCAGGTCGCCTTCGATTGAAGCGCGAAACCCGCGTCACGTCGTCGGCCGAAGCGCGTCACACCGCAGCGAGCGCCCGCGCGAGTGGTCCGGGAACTGCACTGACGCAGACTGACTGGAGGTCGGAGGACATGGACCGCAAGGAGTGGTTGGTGACCTGCCGAGACGTGGCTGGCCGACGCCGGGATCTCACGGTGTTCGTCAGCCAGGGACACGTTGTGGTCGTCGCGCCGCCGGGCGAGACGGCGGTGCTGGCCCCGCTGGAGGTCGGCCGCCTGCGCGCGGCACTGCGCGACGCCGTGGTCAACGCATCGGACGCCCCCTGAGCCCCGAACTGGTGATCCGCCCCGGCGGCCCGGCCGACAGCCAGGCCGTGCTGGGCCTGCTGGACGAGGCCGTGCGCTGGCTGGTCGCCCAGGGCCGCACCGGGCAGTGGGGCACCGAACCGTTCTCCACCAACCCGACGCGGGTGGCGACCGTGCGGGGCTGGATGAACGGGCAGTCCTGGATCGCCGAGGCGGACGGCCGGGTCGCCGGCGCGCTCGCCGTCGGCGAGGCCCTGTCCTACGTGCCGCCCGCCGACGTGCCCGAGCTGTACATCCGGGGCCTGGTCGGCGGCCAGTTCCCCGCCGCCCGCGGAGCCGGGCGCCTGCTGCTGGCCCAGGTCGAGGCCGAGGGGCGCAGGCTCGGCGTCACCCGGCTGCGGGTGGACTGCTACGCCGGGGACGACCGCGCGCTGGTCGCGTTCTACGAGTCGGCGGGCTTCACCGCCACCGACCCCTTCACCGTGGGTGACTGGCCCGGTCAGGTGCTGGAGCGCCGCCTGCGCTGACGCCGCAGGGCCGCGCCGACGAAGCCCAGCCACACCAGACCCGCCAGCCCGATCGTGATCCAGCCCACGCGCAGCGGCGTGTCCTCCACCGAACTCGCGCTGATCACCGCGCAGACGACCGCCAGCAGACCGAACAGCAGGTGCACGGGCTTGGCCTGGAACTCCTTCACGGGGCGATGGTACGGGCCGGGGGTGCCATGAAAGTGCCGTTGCTGGCGTTGAGCGCAGTGAACGGCACTTTCATGGCATGCCCAGGCTTCCTACTCGCGGGTAGGTAGTGGCATTATCTGAACCAGGGAGGTGTCATGAGCAGCTACTTCGTCACCGGCGGCACCGGGTTCATCGGCAGGCGCCTGATCGGGCGCCTGCTGGCCCGCCCCGGGTGCGACACCGTGTACGTGCTGGTCCGGCCCGGGTCGAGGGGGCGCATCGCGGAGATCGCCTCGGCCTGGCCCGCCGCGGAGAAGGTGGTGCCGGTGCCGGGGGACCTGACGGCCCCGGGCCTGGGCATCGCCGAGACCGACCTGCCCGACCGGGTCGACCACGTGATCCACCTGGGCGCGGTGTACGACATGCGCACCGGGGACGAGCTCAACGAGGCGGTCAACGTGCGGGGCACGGCACACGTGATCGAGTTCGCGGCTCGTGTCGGCGCGGGCTACCTGCACCACGTGTCCTCGGTGGCGGTGGCCGGTGAGCACGAGGGCCCGTTCCGGGAGACCGACTTCGACCTGGGCCAGCGGCTGCCCTCGCCCTACCACCGCACGAAGTTCGAGTCGGAGAAGCTGGTTCGCGAGCAGGACTCGGTTCCCTGGCGGGTGTACCGCCCGGCCGCGGTGGTCGGCGACTCGCGCACCGGCGAGATGGACAAGATCGACGGGCCGTACTACTTCTTCCCGGCGCTGACCGGGGTCGCCAAGCTGCCCGGCTTCCTGCCGCTGGTCGGCGCCGACCTGGGCGCCACCAACCTGGTTCCGGTGGACTACGTGGTCGAGGCGCTGGACCGGCTCCTGCACGCCGAGCACCCCAGCGGCAGCACCTTCCACCTGACGGCCCCGCGCCCGCAGTCCCTGGTGGCGGTCTACAACGCGCTGGCCAAGGCCACCGGCGCACCCAGGATCGTGGCCAGCGCGCCCTCCCGGCTGCCCACCGCGAAGGCCACCCGCAGGCTGACGGGTTCGGTGGCGCGCAGTGCACGGCGGGTGCCGGGACTGCGCTCGGTGTTCGGGATTCCGCCGGAAGTGTTGCCACACCTGACTTTCACGGCGGAGTTCGACTCCACGGCGACCCGTGCGGCGCTGGGCGATCTCGAAGTACCGGAGTTCGACTCCTACGCCAAGGTGCTGCTCGACTACTGGTCGCGGCACCTGGACCCGCTGCGCGCCCGCAGGCCGGGGCCACGCGGTCCACTGGACGGCAAGCGCATCGTGATCACCGGCGCCTCCTCGGGCATCGGCCGCGCCACCGCCTTCGCCGTGGCCGGGCTGGGCGCGATCCCACTGCTGGTGGCCCGGCGCACCGAGGAACTGGAGCAGGTCCGCGCGGAGATCACCGGACGCGGCGGCTCGGCCTTCGTGTACCCCTGCGACCTGACCGACACCGAGTCGGTGCGCACCCTGGTCAAGCGCATCCTGGACGAGCAGCCCGCGGTGGACATGCTGGTGAACAACGCGGGCCGCTCGATCCGGCGCTCGCTGTCGCGCTCGCTGGACCGCCAGCACGACTTCGAGCGCACGATGGCCATCAACTACTTCGCCCCGGTGCGGCTGATCCTCGCCCTGCTGCCGCACTTCAAGCAGCGCAGGTTCGGCCACATCGTGAACATCTCCTCCATGGGCGTGCAGACCAACACCCCGCGCTTCTCCGCCTACCTGGCGTCCAAGGCGGCGCTGGACGAGTTCAGCGCGGTCGCCGCCACCGAGACGCTGGGCCACGGCATCACCTTCACCACGGTGCACATGCCGCTGGTGCGCACCCCGATGATCGGTCCCACCAAGGTGTACGACCGGTTCCCCGCCGCCAGTCCCGAGCAGGCCGCGGCGCTGGTGGTCCGCGCGCTGGTCAAGCGGCCCAAGGCGGTGAACAAGCCGTTCGGGGTGTTCGCGGCGCTGGGCTACGCGCTGGCGCCCAAGCTGGCCGACCGCCTGCTCAACGTGGTGTACCGCGTGGTCCCCGAAGGTCGGCAGCGGGACGCCTCGTGAACGCGGTGCGCGAACTGGTCACGTTGGTACGCGCGGGAATCGTGCGCCCGATGCGGCCGGACCGCCTGCTCGGCGTGGTCGGCGGCTACCTGCGCTGGGACCTCACCCTGCCCTTCGGCTACGCCGTGGGCGCGGCACGGCACCCGGACCGGATCGCGATCATCGACGAACTGGGCAGCCTGAGCTATCGCGAGGTCGAGGAGCGTACGACCCGGCTCGCGCACGGGCTCACCGGCCGGGGCGTGCGCGCGGGCAGCACCGTGGGTCTGTTGTGCCGCAACCACCGCGGGTTCATCGAGGCCGCGATGGCCTGCGCGAAGCTGGGCGCGAACACCGTGCTGCTCAACACCGGGCTGGCCGCGGCGCAGTTGCGCGCGGTGCTGAGCGACCAGCAGGTCACCACGCTGATCGCGGACGAGGAGTTCGCGGGGGATTTCCCCGGCGTGACAACGGTTGTCGCGTGGACGGACGGACCGCCCGACCAGGGCACCCTGCAAGGGCTGATCGACTCCTCGGCGGCCACCCCGTTGCCAAGGCGCCCACCGCGCGGGCGGCTGATCGTGCTGACCTCCGGCACCACCGGCACGCCGAAGGGCGCCCGCCGACCCGAACCGGCCAGCCTGTCCCCCGCCGCCGCACTGCTGTCCCGGATCCCCTTGCACAGCGGTGAGGTCTCACTGATCAGCGCCCCGCTGTTCCACACCTGGGGGCTCGCGGCGTTCCAGATCGGTGTGGTGCTGGGCGCCACGTTGGTGCTGCACCGCAGGTTCGACCCCAAGTCCACTGTGGATTCCTTGGCCAGCAACAAGTGCACGTCACTCTTTGCGGTACCGGTGATGCTGCAACGGATCCTGGACCTGCACGGGGCGCCACGTCCCCTGCCGGCGCTGCGCGTCGTGGCCTCCAGCGGTTCGGCCCTGCCCGCCCCGGTGGCCCAGCAGTTCCAGCGCGAGTTCGGGCCCGTGCTCTACAACCTGTACGGCTCCACCGAGGTCTCCTGGGCGACGATCGCCACCCCGGAGGACCTGCACGCGGCCCCGTCCACCGCGGGCAGGCCCCCGCTGGGCACCCGCCTGGCGATCCTGGACGAGGTGGGGGCACCTGTGCCGCAGGGCGGTGTGGGCCGCATCTTCGTGGGCAACGACATGCTGTTCGAGGGCTACACCAACGGCTCGGGCAAGGAGGTCCGCGAGGGCCTGATGTCCACCGGGGACCTGGGGCACCTGGACGCCGAGGGCAGGCTGTTCGTGGTCGGCAGGGACGACGAGATGATCGTCTCCGGTGGGGAGAACGTGTACCCGCGCGCCACCGAGGACGCCATCGCCGCGCTGCCACAGGTGCGTGAGGTCGCGGTGGTCGGGGTGCCCGACGCCGAGTTCGGCCAGCGGCTGGCGGCCTTCGTCGTACTGACCGAGGGCGCCGAATTGACCGCCGAGTCAGTTCGGGACCACGTGCGCGGCAGGCTGGCGCGCTACTGCGTGCCGCGTGAGGTGACCTTCCTGGACGAGCTGCCGCGCAACTCGACCGGGAAGGTGCTCAAGCGCCTGCTGCGCTGATCACGCCGCGCGCCAACTGGCCGCCGCACGCACCATGTGCGTGGGCAGCCAGGTGCCCAGGTCGGTGACCAACGGGTCCACCTGCCTGCCGTGCCACTCGCGCTGGCACTGGTCGGAGCAGAAGAAGTCGGACGGGGACTGGGCTCGGTCGGCACCGCAGATGGTGCAGGGCGTTGACATCCGGATTGCCTCCCCACGGGGTCGTATGTCCACCATGGACACTAGGACCCCTTTGGGTCAGCCGTGTTTCACGCGCGTGTCGACTCCGAACCAGTCCGACTCCCGCACCTGGCGCAGCGCCTGCCGCCGGGTGGCCTTGTCCAGCCGGTCCAGGTACAGCATGCCGTTGAGGTGGTCGGTCTCGTGTTGCAGGCAGCGGGCCATCAGCCCCTCGCCGCTGACCTCCACCGGCTCGTTGTCCGCGTTCACCCCGCGCACCACCGCGTACATCGCGCGCTCGGTGGGAAAACCCAGGCCAGGCACGGACAAGCAGGCCTCCGGCCCGTCCTGCCGCTGTTCGGAGAGCTCCACGACCTCCGGGTTGAGCACGTAGCCGATCTTGCCATCCACGTTGTAGCTGAACGCCCGCAGGCCGACCCCGATCTGCGGTGCGGCCAGCCCCGCGCGGCCCGGCCTGCGCACGGTGTCCAGCAGGTCCTCGACCAGCGCGCGCAGCGACTTGTCGAACCTGGTCACCGGATCTGACGGGCTGGTCAGCACCGGGTCGCCGAAGTAGCGGAGGTCTTTCACGGACATGGCTTCTCGTTCTCCAGGGGCAGTGGGACCGGGAGCAGTGGGAACAGTCGGACGACACCGGCCACCGGGCCGGTGCCTGGACGGGGCGAGGCGTACCGGGCGAGCACCGCGCGGATCTCCGCCGCCACCTGCGGAAGCTGATCGGGGCTCAGGTGCAGCACGGCGCTGAACGCCTCGTCCTGACGCCACTGCTCAGGCGCGTTCGCACGGCCCTGCTGCCAGCGCCGGAAGCCCTCGTCCTCCAGTTCCCTGGCCAGCCGGTCGAACTGCTCGGCTGCCACTGCCGCCCGCTCGCGCAGCCGCCACGGGCGGACCCGGCCGCGGGCGCCCGCGACCTCCTCCAGGTAGCCGTGCTTGGCCAGTTGGCGCAGGTGGAAGGAACACAGGCCGGAGCTCTCGCCCAGCTCGCGCGCGGCCTCGGTGGAGGTCAGCGTGCCGCGCTCGGCCAGCAGCGCCAGCAGCGCGGCCCGCACCGGGTGCCCGGACAGCTCCTCCTCGTCCACGTTTGCAAAGCCTGCCACTTTGCAAACGTCTGCGTCAACGCCGTTTGCCGGTGCCGAACAGGCCGCGGGTGATCTCCCGGCCCAGCGCGCTGCCCGCGGAGCGCAGGAAGGACTTCACCGCCGGGCTGCCCAGCACCTGGCCGAACAGGCCCGGCTCGTCCCTGTCCTGCTTGCGGGGCTGCTCCGGCTCAGGTGCCGACTCCGGCTCCTGCTGTGCGGGCGGGGTCACCTTGGCCAGCAACTTCTCGTACGCCGACTCCCGGTCGATGGTCTCCGCGTACTTGGCCGCCAGCGGGGAGGCCCCGGCCGCCTGCTTGATCGCGTCCGCGCCGATGGAGGCCATCAGCGACCTCGGCGGGCGCAGCCTGGTCCAGGCCACCGGCGTGGGCGCGCCCTGCTCGCTGAGCACGGTGACCACGGCCTCGCCGATGCCCAGCGAGGTCAGCGCCTTGCTCAGGTCGTAGTGCGGCGTGGTCGGGTAGGTCTTCACGGTCTGCGCCAACGCCTTCTGGTCGTCCGGGGTGAAGGCCCGCAGCGCGTGCTGCACCCTGGCGCCGAGCTGGGACAGCACCGCGTTGGGGATGTCGGTGGGCAGTTGCGTGCAGAAGAAGACGCCCACCCCCTTCGAGCGGATCAGCTTCACCGTCTGCACGATCTGCTCCAGGAACGCCTTCGAGGCGTCGGCGAACAGCAGGTGCGCCTCGTCGAAGAAGAACACCAGCTTCGGCTTGTCCAGGTCACCCTCCTCGGGCAACTCGTGGAACAGCGCCGCGAGCAGCCACATCAGGAAGGTGGAGAACAGCGCGGGCTTGCCCTGCAACTCGGCCAGCTCCAGCAGGCTGATCACCCCGCGCCCCTCCTCGGAGCGCATCAGGTCCGCGGGGTCCAGCTCCGGCTCGCCGAAGAACGTGTCCCCGCCCTGCGACTCCAGGTTGAGCAGCGACCGCAGGATCACGCCCGCCGTGGCCGAGGACACCCCGCCCAGCCCCTTCAGGTCCTCCTTGCCCTCGTCGCTGGTCAGGTGCTGGATGACCGCCCGCAGGTCCTTGGTGTCCAGCAGCGGCAGGCTCCGCGAGTCCGCCCAGTGGAAGATCAGGCCGAGGGTGGACTCCTGGGTGTCGTTGAGCCCCAGCACCTTCGACAGCAGGATCGGCCCGAAGCTGGTGATCGTCGCCCGGATCGGCACACTGGACCCGCCGGTTCCCAGCGACAGGAACTGCACCGGGAAGCCCGCGGCCGCCCAGTCGTCCCCCGTCTCCTGCGCCCGCTTGGCCACCTTGTCCCCGCCCGCGCCCGGCGCCGACAGCCCGGACAGGTCCCCCTTCATGTCGGCCATCACCACCGGCACGCCCGCCGCCGAGAGCTGCTCGGCCATCAGTTGCAGGGTCTTGGTCTTTCCGGTGCCCGTGGCGCCCGCCACCAGGCCGTGCCGGTTCAACGTCGCCAGCGGCAGTCGCACCCTGGCGGTGGCCTCGGCCCTGCCGTCCACTACCGCCGCCCCCAGCTCCAGTGCCCCACCCTCGGTGGCGTAACCAGCGGTGATCTCCTCGAATGCGGACACTGCGGCCTCCTGCGGGTTCCACCGATCGGCGCAATCGAGGGTAGACAGGACGGCCCGATCGCGCGCGTTCAGCCGATTATGGCCCGTGGCGGTCTAGGCTCTGCTGGGTGACTGATCGTCTGGTGTGGATTGACTGCGAGATGACCGGGCTCGATCTGGGCAAGGACGCCCTGATCGAGATCGCCGCCCTGGTCACCGATGCCGAGCTGAACGTCCTTGGCGAGGGCGTGGACGTGGTGATCCACGCCGATGACGCCGCGCTGGACGGCATGCCCGACGTGGTCCGCCAGATGCACGCCAACTCGGGCCTCACCGAGGAGGTACGCCAGTCCCCGATCACCCTGGAACAGGCCGAGCAGCTCGTGCTCGACTACATCCGCCAGTACGTGCCCGACCCGCGCACCGCCCCGCTCGCGGGCAACTCCATCGCCACCGACCGCGGCTTCATCGCCCGCGACATGCCCGCACTCGACGCGCACCTGCACTACCGCATGGTCGACGTGTCCTCCATCAAGGAGCTGTGCCGGCGCTGGTACCCGCGCATCTACTACGCGCAGCCCGGCAAGGGCCTGGCCCACCGCGCGCTGGCCGACATCCGCGAGTCCATCCGCGAACTGGCCTACTACCGCGGCACCGCCTTCGTGCCCCAGCCCGGCCCCAGCAGCGAACAAGCCCAGGCAGTGGCCGCCGAACTGCTGCGCGCCGACGGGATCGGCTGACCCGTTTTTGAGCCTCGGCGGGCGTGCGCTACGCTATGCCAGTCGCCGCCGGAGACGGTCGGCAGGACATGGTGGGTGTAGCTCAGTTGGCAGAGCACTGGGTTGTGATCCCAGGTGTCGCGGGTTCAAATCCCGTCACTCACCCGAGAAAAGGGGACCGGCGCTGCTCGCGCCGGTCCCCTTTTCCTATGACTGTGGGGCTCTCGCCCCACGCCCCAAGCCAGGAGGGCTCCGCCCCCTGGACCCCCGGACCGGTTTTGTAACGGCGTTTTAGTTTTGATCACAATACGCGGAATCCGTCAAGGGGGTCGCGTCAGAGCGGCTATTCCGATTGAAGTCAAGGGGGTTTTCGCCTTCTTCCCCGGGCGAGGCGTGTGGTATTCATGAAATACGCGAGAAGGGGGAGCGAAAATGCAGTCAGGTTGGTTCGTGGATGAGCGGTGCACCAACTGCGACGTCGCCCGGCAGTTGGCGCCCAGTCTGATCGGTGAGGTGGCGGGCCGTTCGGAAGTGCTGCGCCAGCCACGGGACGAGGCGGAGGAGCGCACGCTGCACGCCGCGGCGTACGCCTGTCCCACCAGGTCGATCCGCCGCCACGCGCGCGGGTTGGACCCGGAACTCGACCCGTACCCGCTGCCGCTGACCGAGGGCGCGTACCTGTGCGGGCACAACTCGACGCGGACGGCGGGGGCCAATTCCTATCTGCTGCGACGCCCCGGCGGAAACCTGATGATCGACACTCCACGGTGGAGCGAATCACTGGCGCAGCGATATGAGCGGTTCGGACCGGTGACCGAAGTCCTGCTTACTCATCGGGACCACGCGGCACACGGTCGGCGTTATGCGGACCGATTCGGCGCGCGGCTGTGGATTCACGAAGGTGATCTCGAAGCGGCCCCGGACGCGGACGAGGTCCTGACCGGGATCGAGCCGATCGAGGTCGCCGAGGGCGTGGTCGCGCACCCGCTGCCCGGGCACACCGAGGGCAGCGTGCTGTACGTCGCCGACGAGCGGTCCTGCTTCAGCGGGGACAGCCTGTACTGGTCGCGCACCACCGCGGACGTGGAGATCGCGGAGAGCGTCACCTGGTACTCGGTCGAGGCGCTGGCCGCCTCGCTGGAGCGGTCGGTGGACGGGCTGCGCTTCGAGTGGCTGTTCCCGGGCCACGGGGACCGCAGGCACCTACCGGCGGCCGAGATGAGCAGGCGCCTGCGGGGACTGACCGAGCGGGTCAGGGCCATGCGGCCCCAACCAATCGACTTCACCGCCGTCCGCTGGTGACCGAGTAGTGGCGTGAAGGTGGCTTTCACTGCGCTGGGCGCAGTGAAAGCCACCTTCACGTCACCCCAGCCGCCGAAAACAGTTCGCCGCGATGAGCAGCCCTCGGTAGTCTGCCCCGCCTTGGGGGGACGAACCGTGAGCTCGCACGCCGAAGAAGAACTCCGCGCCGAACAGCAATACCTGGTCCACGCGCACGCGTGTCTGCGCAGCAGCCGCGCGCAACTACTCGAACTCGCCGAGCGCGCCCGCGCGCGTCCGGGGGACGAGGAGGCGGTGGCCTGGCTGGAGTGGCGGGCCGAGCAACTGCGCGACGAGAACAAGTCGCCGCTGTTCTTCGGGCGCATCGACGGCCCGGAGCCGCGGCCCTGCTACATCGGACGCCGCCACGTCAGTGACGAGCAGGACGAGCCGGTGGTCATCGACTGGCGGACCCCCATGGCGGCGCGCTTCTACCGGGCCAGCCCCGGGCAGCCGATGGAGGTCACCCGCAGGAGGCGGTTCGGGTTCGCCGCCGACGGGGCGCTGACCAGCTTCGACGACGAGCCGCTGACTGAGAATTCAGTCAGTGCAGGGCTGAGTGAGCTGGTCATCGCCGAGATCGAGCGCACCCACGTCGGACCGATGCGCGACATCGTGGCCACGATCCAGCCCGACCAGGACGAGATCGTGCGCACCGAACTGGCCAGCACGCTGATCGTGCAGGGCGGTCCGGGCACCGGCAAGACGGCGGTCGGCCTGCACCGCGCCGCCTACCTGTTGTTCGAGCACACGAAGCTGCGGCGCAGCGGGGTGCTGGTGGTGGGGCCGAACGACCTGTTCGTGCGCTACATCAGCCGGGTGCTGCCCGCACTGGGCGAGAGCCAGGTCGTGCACCTGTCGGTGGACGAACTCGTTGCGGCGAAGCGGAAACCGGTACCGGAGGCGGCGGAGGTCGCGGCGCTGAAGGGCGACGCGCGGATGGCACAGGTGCTCGCCGCGGCGCTGTGGGCGGGCGTGCGCTTGCCCACCGAGGACACGGTGGTCCGCGAGTCGAGCCCCTACGTGCGGATCCACCCGGAGACCGTGCGCGAGCTCAGCGAAGACCTGGTGGCACAACGGGTTCCGGTTGCACGGGCCAGGGCGCACCTGATCGAGCGGATCACCGCGCACGTGCGGCGCGAGCTGGAGACGCGGGGACACGCCCCCAGCGACGCGGACATGCGGCGGATCGCCCGCGCGAAGTCGGTGCGCGAGCTGGCCGCCTCGGTGTGGCCCACGGTGAACCCGGCCCAGGTGCTGGTCGACCTGTTCTCCGACGCCGACCTGCTCGGCCGCGCCGCCGAGGGCGTGCTCACCGCCGAGGAACAGCGATTGTTGTTGTGGCCCAGCGCTCCCGCCTCGGTCGGCCGGGCGAAGTGGTCGCTGGCGGACCGCTTCCTGCTCGACGAGCTGGCCAGCCTGGTCGAGCCGCCGACCCGATTCGGCCACGTGGTCATCGACGAGGCCCAGGACCTGTCCCCGCTGCAACTGCGCGCGATCATGCGCCGCTGCGTGGACTCGGCCACCCTGCTCGGGGACATGGCGCAGCGCACCACCCCGTGGGCGGCGGGCAGCTGGCGGGCGGTGGCCGAACACCTGGGCGTGCCGAGCCGGGTGCTGCAACTGACGACCAGCTACCGGGTGCCGCGCGACATCGTGCGGGTGGCCAACTCCCTGCTGCCGGAGATCTCCCCCGAGCTGCCGCCGACCGTCTCGGGACGGCACGTGCCGGGCGCGCTGGAGGTCCAGGCCAGCGAGGACACCGCGGACTCGCTGGTGGAACTGCTGCGGGCCGCCGAGCAG
Source organism: Kutzneria viridogrisea DSM 43870 (assembly GCF_000525635.1). NCBI lineage: Bacteria > Bacillati > Actinomycetota > Actinomycetes > Pseudonocardiales > Pseudonocardiaceae > Kutzneria > Kutzneria viridogrisea. The sequence goes on along the minus strand of NZ_CP007155.1, from coordinate 1,477,593 downwards.
CACCCGGACAGCGTGGGCGTGGTGCTGGCCGACGACCGGTTCACCGCGGTCCGCAGGCGGCTGGCCGCGGCGGGCATCACCGCCGGGCTGCCGCACGAGGACGAGGCGGAGCACAAGTTCTCCCTGGTGCCCGCGAGCCTGGCCAAGGGCCTGGAGTTCGACCACGTGGTGGTGCTGGAGCCGGAACTGATCACCGCCGCCGGGCAGGACGGGCTCCGGCTGCTCTACATCGCGCTGACCCGAGCGATCTCCAGGCTGACCATCCTGCACACGGGTGAACTGCCCGCCGCGCTCGCCGCCGCTCGCTGATCTCCGGTTCGAGCCGCCACTCGGGCGATTGCCCGACCAACCATTGACGTGGCCGAAGTGCGTCTGTAACCCTGTGGCAACTCCCTGCAAAACCGATACAGCATTACGCAAATTTTCAGCAACTTGCTGTAAGTGTTTGCCTCCGGCTCCTCCCCACTGCGAGGTACGCCCATGACAACCAGACGCCTCCTCCCCCGGTTGGCCGCCCTGCTGCTGACCACGACCGTCGTCACGCTGACCGCTGTCGGGCTGTCGGCCCCCGCCTCCGGTGCCCGCAACCTCGCCCAGGGCGGGACGGTCACCGCGAGCAGTTCGACCAGCCCCTACGCAGCCGCCAACGCCGGGGACGGCAACCAGGCCAGCTACTGGGAGAGCACGAACAACGTGTTCCCGCAGTGGATCCAGGTCGATCTCGGCGCCACGGTGCCGGTGGACCACCTCGTGCTGAAGCTCCCCGCCACCTGGGAGGCCCGCACGCAGACCTTCGCCGTGCGCGCCAGCGCGAACGGCGAGGACTTCACCGACGTGCTGCCCTCTGCTCAGCACGTCTTCGACCCGGCGAACGGCAACACGGTCGGCCTCCAGTTCGGCGCGGTCACCACCCGCTTCGTGCGGCTGGCGATCACCGCGAACACCGGCTGGCCAGCGGGTCAGCTGTCCGAGTTCGAGGTGTACGGCCCCAGCGGCGGCGTCGACACGACCCCACCGAGTGCGCCGACCAACCTGGCCTACACCGAACCGGCTTCCGGGCAGATCAAGCTCACCTGGAACGCCGCGAGCGACAACGTGGGCGTCACCGGCTACGACGTGTACGCCAACAACACGTTGCGCACCAGCGTGGCCGGTTCCGCGCTGACCTACACCGACACGCAGCCCGCGGGCACGGCGGTCAGCTACTTCGTGCGGGCCAGGGACGCCGCGGGCAACCAGTCGGCGAACAGCAACGCGGTGACCCGGCAGGGCAGCGGCGGCGGCAACGGCAAGAACCTGGCCGTGGGCAAGCCGATCACCGCCAGCTCGCACGCGCAGACCTTCGTGGAGACCAACGCCAACGACGACAGCGTCACCACCTACTGGGAGAGCACCGGCTTCCCCGGCACGCTGTCGGTGAACCTGGGCGCCAACGCGGACATCAGCTCAGTGGTGGTCAAGCTCAACCCGGACCCGGCATGGGGCAAGCGGACCCAGAGCCTCCAGGTGCTCGGCCGCGACCAGAACTCGCAGGCCTTCACCTCACTGGCGGGCCAGGCGACCTACACCTTCGACCCGGCCAGCAGCAACCTCGTGACCATCCCGGTCACCGCCACGGCAGCCGAGGTACAGCTGCGGATCGACGCCAACTCCGGCGCGCCCGGTGGTCAGGTCGCGGAGTTCCAGGTGATCGGCACGCCCTCGGCGAACCCGGACCTGACCGTCACGGACACCTCGTGGACCCCCGCCGCGCCGGTGGAGAACACGCCGGTCACGGTGAGCGCCACGGTCCGCAACGCGGGCACTCTTCCTTCTGGCGCAAGCGATGTGAACTTCTACCTCGGTACGACCAAGGTCGGCACCGGTCAGGTCGGCGCGCTGGCGGCGGGCGCATCGGCGCAGGTCTCGGCGGACATCGGCACCCGTGACGCGGGCAGCTACCAGCTCACCGCCAAGGTGGACGAGTCCAACAGGGTGATCGAGCAGAACGAGTCGAACAACAACTACACCAGCCCGAGCGCACTGGTCGTCACCCCGGTGGCCAGCTCCGACCTGATCGCCTCCTCGGTGTCCTGGACCCCGGACAACCCGTCCGCGGGCAACCAGGTCGCCTTCTCCGTGGGCATCCGCAACCAGGGCAGCGTCGCCTCGGCCGCCGGCTCGCACGGGATCACGCTGACCCTGTTGGATGCCAACGGTGGCACGGTGCGCACGCTCACCGGCGCCTACACCGGCACCATCGCGCCCGGTGCCACGGCGGGTCCGGTCAACCTCGGCGGCTGGGCCGCGGTCAACGGCCGGTACACGGTGAAGGTGGTGCTGGACAATGACACCAACGAGCTGCCGGTCAAGCAGGGCAACAACACCAGCACCAAGTCCCTGTTCGTCGGGCGGGGCGCCAACATGCCCTACGACATGTACGAGGCCGAGGACGGCGTGCTCGGCGGCGGGGCGCAGGTTATCGGTCCGAACAGGACGATCGGCGACCTGGCCGGTGAGGCGTCCGGCCGAAAGGCGGTGACACTGAACAGCACCGGCAGCTACATGGAGTTCACCACCAGGGCCAGCACGAACACCCTGGTGACCAGGTTCTCCATCCCGGACGGCACGGACGCCACCCTGAACGTCTACGTCGACGGCAAGTTCCTCAAGCCGATCAGCCTGACCTCCAAGTACGCCTGGCTGTACGGCTCGGAGTCCGGCCCGAGCAACTCGCCGGGTGCCGGTGCGCCGAGGCACGTCTACGACGAGGCCAACCTCCTGCTCGGCACCACGGTGCCGCAGGGCAGCAAGATCCGCCTGCAGAAGGACGCCGCGAACAACGGCACCTTCGCGATCGACTTCATCAACCTGGAACAGGCCGGCGCGCAGGCCAACCCGGACCCGGCCAGGTACGTCGTGCCCACCGGGTTCGGCCACCAGGACGTACAGAACGCGCTGGACAAGGCGCGGCAGGACAGCAACGCGGTCGGCGTCTACCTGCCCCCGGGCGACTACGACACCGCGCAGAAGTTCCAGGTGTACGGCAAGGCGATCAAGGTGGTCGGCGCGGGGCCCTGGTTCACCCGGTTCCGCGCACCGTCCACACAGGACAACACCGACGTGGGCTTCCGGGCCGACGCCACCGCCAACGGCTCGACATTCGCCGGGTTCGCCTACTTCGGCAACTACACCTCGCGCATCGACGGCCCGGGCAAGGTGTTCGACTTCGCCAACGTGGCGAACATGACCATCGACAACATCTGGGTCGAGCACATGGTCTGCCTGTACTGGGGCGCGAACACCGACTACGTCTCCATCTCCAACTCGCGCATCCGGGACACCTTCGCCGACGGCGTCAACATGACCAACGGCAGCACCAACAACCACGTGTTCAACAACGACGCCCGCGCCACCGGCGACGACAGCTTCGCGCTGTTCTCCGCCATCGACGCGGGGGGCGCCGACGAGAAGGACAACCTGTACGAGAACCTGTCCAGCACGCTGACCTGGCGGGCCGCGGGCGTGGCGGTGTACGGCGGTTACGCCAACACCTTCCGCAACATCTACATCGCCGACACCCTCGCGTACTCCGGGATCACGATCAGCTCGCTGGACTTCGGGTACCCGATGAACGGGTTCGGCGCCGACCCGCCCACCCAGTTGCAGAACATCTCCCTGGTGCGGGCGGGCGGCCACTTCTGGGGCGGGCAGACCTTCCCGGCGATCTGGGCCTTCTCCGCGTCCAAGGTGTTCCAGGGCATCCGGGTCAGCGACGTGGACATCGTCGACCCGACCTACAGCGGCATCATGTTCCAGACCAACTACGTCGGCGGCCAGCCGCAGTTCCCGATCAAGGACACCACGTTCACCAACGTGTCCATCTCCGGGGCGCAGCGCAGCGGTGACGCCTTCGACGCCAAGTCCGGCTTCGGGCTGTGGGCCAACGAGATGCCGGAGGCCAACCAGGGTCCGGCGGTGGGCTCGGTGACCTTCACCAACCTGAAGCTGAGCAACAACTACCAGAACGTCAGGAACACGACGAGCACTTTCACGATCAACGGCGCATAGGACTTGCCATGAAAGTGCCGTTCGTGGCGTTGAACGCCACGAACGGCACTTTCATGGCATACGACGCCGCGTGCCTACCCCCGCAGAGCACGCGGCAGCCGCCGTCCCGGGCCTTCACGAGCAGTGCCACGCGTGGCAGGGTGGCTGCGCGGACCTCGGCCCCTACCGGTGTTGGGGACAACAGTCTGCACGGTTCGGCCCAACTGTTCCCATCCCATTGGCCCATCACCATGGCTTATGGTTGGCCGATCACGCCTTGCGCCATGCGCGGACCGGGAGGTGGCCCACCTCGTGAACGGCCTTGAGCTGCGACACCTGCGCACGATGTGTGCGATCGCGGAGTCCAACAGCGTGACCAAGGCGGCCGCCGCGCTGGGACTGACCCAGCCCGCGCTGACCGCCCAGCTGCACCGGATCGAGAAGTTTCTCGGCGGGCAGCTGTTCGAGCGCACCGCGGCGGGCACCCGGCCGACCGCACTGGGCCGCGAGGTGGTGGCGCTGGCCGGGCAGATCCTGACCGACCTCGACCAGCTCGTGCAGGTCGCGAAGGGCCCACGCCAGCCGGACGGGCAGGCCCTGCTGACGGTGGGCACCGAGCCGGTGCTGTTCCTCGGCGAGCTGGTGACCCAGCTCAAGGCGCTGACCGGCGGCAAGGACGTGCAGGCGCGGGTGGAGACGCACGCCGCCCCGCTGCTGGAGATGCTCGCGGGCGACCGCATCCACTTCGCGGTGATCTTCGGTTTCGACGGGCTGGACGCGGCCGAGCTGCGCGGCATCGAGCTGCGCGAGCTGCTCGTCGAGCCGCAGTTCGTGATGATCGCGGAGGACCACCCGCTCGCCGCGCACGAGTCGATCGAGCTCGCGGAGCTGGCCGGGTTCGACTGGGTCACCCCGCCGCCGGAGACGGACAGCCTGCGGCACGCACTGGATTCGGCCTGCCGCGCCGCCGGTTTCAGCCCGCGCCGAACGCACTACGCCACAGAAGTGAGCACTGCTCGCGCACTGGTGCTCTCCGGCGCCGTCGCACCGGCCGCGCCCGCCTCGCGTTCCGCCGACGGAATCGCCATCCGCCAGCTGCGCGGGGACCCGTTCACCACCACGATGTACGTGGCCACCAAGGCGGACGGGCCGTTCGCCCACTACCGGCGGGAGTTCTTCACCAGCGCGGCGCGGGCCTACCGGACCTCTGTGGACCGCAACCCGTACTACGCGAAGTGGTGGGCGGACAACCCCAAGGCGCACGCGGATCTGGACGCCGCGCTCGTGCTCGGCGAACTTGGGCATAACTCAGGTTGATGTGCAGCTGAGATGGGCCTTTCGGGCCCTTTCTCCCTGATGATCCGGTTATCCGTTCCGGCTCCTGCGCCGGTCCGGTGAACCCTGCGAATCCCTGGGGAAAGGGGCCTCGATGAGGCTGCGCAAGATCGGCACCCTGCTGGCCGTTCTGGCCGGACTGGTGGTCAGCACGCAGACCGCCACCGCCGCACCGACCATCATCGGCGGGACCACCGCCACCGAGAACTACCCGTTCGTCGCGTCACTACAGGTGCCCGGCCAGTTCGACCACTACTGCGGAGCGAGCCTGATCTCCGCGCAGTGGCTGGTCACCGCCGGGCACTGCGCCCAGCAGGACGCCTCGGCCTACGCGGTGCGCATCGGTTCCAACGACCGCACCTCGGGCGGCACCTACGCCCGGATCACCGAGGTCGTGGTGCACCCCGACTTCGACAACTCCCGGCTGAACAACGACATCGCCCTGCTGCACCTGGACCGGGCGGCCAGCCAGGCACTGGTCCAGATCGGCAGCACCCCGCAACCGGGTTCGACGGTGCGGCTGCTGGGCTGGGGCGCGGAGAACCCGAACGGGCAGGGCTCGCCGCGCCGGCTCAAGCAGGTGGAGCTGGGCGTGCTCGACTCCGAGCGCTGCTCCTGGTGGGGCGACATGACCGGCAAGCTGTGCTTCGACGGCAAGCGCAACGCCAGCGCGTGCCACGGCGACTCGGGCGGACCGGCGATCGTGAAGTCCGGTTCCGGCTGGGCACTGGTCGGCGCCACCAGCGGCGGCCAGGACCCATGTGGCACCAGCGAGAACATCTACACCGACGTCTCGGCCTACAGCAGCTGGATCGGCCAGGTCACCGGCGGCGCGGTGCGCGTCGACCGCCACTGACTGAATTTTCAGTCAGTCAGGTTGGACCGAGCGGGACTCGCCGGGGGGATTTCCACGCCCCCGGCGAGTCCCGCTCAGCGGGCCGCCCACTCCTCGGCCAGCACGGACATGATCTCGGCGTCGACCCACTCGCCGAGCCAGAGCAGGGCGTGCCGCTTGATGCCCTCGTGTACGAAGCCCGCCTTCTCGTACACCCGGCGAGCCCTCGGGTTGAACGAGTAGACCTCCAGCTCCACCCGGTGCACGCCGACCACCTCGAAGGCGTGGCCGAGCACGAGCCGGGTCGCCTCACTGCCGAGGCCACGCCCGTAGAACCGCGCCCCGACCAGCAGGATGCGGAACGAGCACGAGTGGTTGTCCAGGTCGAGGTTGTTGAGCACCACCTCACCCGCCACCTCGCCGGTGGCCCGTTCCACGATGGCCAGGTCCAGCCGGTCGGTGTGCTCGGCGCGGGTGGCGTACCAGCGCTCGAGCGCGGGCAGGTCGTGGGTGCGGTGGCTGCCGGTGAGCCGCAGCGTCTCCGGCTCGATCCCGGCCAGGTGCACGGCGTCGTGGACCTCGACCGGGCGCAGGGTCACCAGCTCACCGGTGAGCGTGGGCTTGTCGGCGAACGAGAGCATGCCCCGATCATGACGGCAAGGATCCGCGCACGGGAGTACCCCCCGTGTGTGCGCAATGCCCGATTCGTCGTCATCATGGGTACGTGGACTCCATCGCGCGCGCTGAAACCCAAGACACCCTCAGTCCGGGGCTGACCTCGGCGGAGGTGGCCGAGCGGATCGCGCGCGGCGAGGTGAACCGCACCAGCAAGGACGGTGGGCGCACCTTCGGCCAGATCCTGCGGGCGAACCTGCTCACCAGGTTCAACGCGATCGTGGGCGCCCTGTTCGTGCTCGTGATGATCTTCGGGGCGCCGCAGGACGGCCTGTTCGGGCTGGTGATCCTGGTCAACAGCCTGATCGGCATCGTGCAGGAGCTGCGGGCCAAGCAGGTGCTGGGCAGGCTCGCGGTGCTGGGCCAGGAACCGGTCCGGGTCCGGCGCGACGGGGCGGAGACCGCGATCGCCCCCACCGACGTGGTGCTCGGTGAGGTCGTGCTGCTGGGCACCGGTGACCGGATCCCGGTGGACGGGGTGCTGGACGAGGCCACGGCGCTGGAGGTGGACGAGTCCCTGCTGACCGGCGAGTCCGACCCGGTGGTCAAGGTCGTGGGCGACACGGTGAAGTCGGGCAGCTTCGTGGTGTCCGGCGGTGGCGCGTTCACCGCGACCGCCGTGGGCGACGGCAGCTACGCGGCCCAGCTCGTGCAGGAGGCGAGCCGGTTCAGCATGGCCAAGTCCGAGCTGCAGACCGGCATCAACAAGTTCCTGGGCTACATCACCTGGCTGATCCTGCCGGTGGGCGTCCTGCTGGCGATCAGCCAGCTCAACGCGGCCGACAGCTTCGCCAAGGCCGTGGTGGGCAGCGTGGCGGGCGTGGTGCCGATGATCCCCGAGGGCCTGGTGCTGATGACCAGCATCGCGTTCACGGTGGGCGTGCTGCGGCTGGGCAGGCGGCGCACGATGGTGCAGGAGCTGCCCGCGGTGGAGGTGCTGGCCCGGGTCGACGTGCTGTGCCTGGACAAGACCGGCACGCTCACCGACGCCACGATGGACCTGAAGGAACTGCGCGTGCTCTCCGGTGACGAGCAGGGCGCGCGCGACGCGGTGGGCGCGCTCATCGCCGCCGAGCCCAGGCCGAACCCGACGATGCAGGCCATCGCGCGCGGCGTGCCGGGCGATCCGGGGTGGACGGTCACCGACTCGGTGGCGTTCTCCTCGGCGCGCAAGTGGAGCGGGGCCTCGTTCGCCGGACAGGGGTCCTGGGTGATGGGCGCGGCCGATGTGCTGCTGTCCACTGAGGACGCGCACCGGGCCGGTGCCGATGAGCTTGCCTCGCAGGGACTTCGCGTGCTCGTGCTGGGCAAGGTCGGCGACCTGAACGACTTCGAGCACGCCGAGGCGGTGGCACTGGTGGTGCTGGCGCAGCGGATCCGCCCCGAGGCGGAGCAGACCCTGCGCTACTTCGCCGAACAGGGCGTGGCGATCAAGGTGATCTCGGGCGACAACGCGGCCTCGGTGGGTGCGGTGGCCGCGGGGCTGGGCATTCCCGGCGCGCAGGACCCGGTGGACGCCAGGACCCTGCCGACCGATCGGGCGGAGCTGGCCGAGGTCATGGAGACCCACTCGGTGTTCGGCCGGGTCTCCCCGCAGCAGAAGCGCGAGTTCGTGGCCGCGTTGCAGTCCAAGGGCCACGTGGTGGCGATGACCGGTGACGGGGTCAACGACGTGCTGGCGCTCAAGGACGCCGACCTGGGCGTGGCCATGGGCAGCGGCAGCGGGGCCACCCGCTCGGTGGCCAAGGTCGTGCTGATGGACGACTCCTTCGCCTCGCTGCCGCACGTGGTCGCCGAGGGCCGACGGGTGCTCAACAACGTGGAGCGGGTGGCGAACCTGTTCCTCACCAAGACCTTCTACTCGGTGGCGCTGGCGCTGCTGATCGGCGTGGCCGGGCTGCCCTTCCCGTTCCTGCCCAGGCACGTCACGCTGATCGGCGCGCTGACCATCGGCATCCCCGGCTTCCTGCTCGCGCTGGCGCCCAACACCGAGCGGGCCCGCCCCGGCTTCGTGCCGCGCGTGCTGCGCTTCGCCGTGCCCGCCGGGCTGGCCTGCGCCGCGGCCACCTTCGGCTCGTACTGGCTGGCCTACAACAACCCCGGCTCGGACCTGACCGCCAACCAGAGCACCGCCACGCTCGCGCTGTTCCTCACCTCGCTGTGGGCGCTGGCCCTGGTCGCCCGGCCGTGGACCTGGCTGCGCGCGGGCCTGGTGCTGCTGATGGTGGCGGGCTTCGCGCTGGTCACGGCGGTGCCGTGGAGCCGGGACCAGTTCCAGCTGAACTTCGCCAACCCCGGTGACGACCTGGTGGCCCTGGGCATCGCGGTGGGCATGGCCGCGCTGCTGACCCTCGTGCTGTGGCTGGAGCGCTGGCTGGGCCGGAGGTCCCAAGTAGCATCACGGGTCTGATGAGCGAGCTTGCGAGCGAACCAACCAACACAGGGCCCTGCGCGAAGCACGCGCCGAGCGTCAGCGAGGTGCGGCTCGTGAGCGAGCTAGCGAGCGAACCATTCAACGCAGGGCCGGCGCGCAGCGCTGCGCCGAGCGTCAGCGAGGTGCGGCGATGAGCGCAACACTGGTAGCCAAGGACCTCGCTGCTGGGCACGGTGACCGTGTCCTGTTCTCCGGACTTGACCTGGTCGTCGCACCGGGTGACGTGATCGGGCTGGTCGGCGCCAACGGCGCGGGCAAGTCCACGCTGCTGCGCACGCTAGGCGGGTTGATCCCGGCCGAGCAGGGCAGCGTGCGGCTCACCCCGCCCACGGCCACGGTCGGCCACCTGCCGCAGGAGACCGAGCGGCGGCCCGGCGAGTCGGTGCGGGACTTCCTGGGCAGGCGCACCGGGGTCACCGAGGCCCAGCGGCGGATGGACGCCGAGGCCGAGGCCCTGGGTGAGGGCAAGCCGGGTGCCGAGGACGCGTATGCGGTCAGCCTGGAGCGCTGGCTCGCCCTCGGCGGGGCCGACCTGGACGAGCGGGTGGACGAGGTGGTGGCCGAGCTGGGGCTGGCGGTGCGCCTGGACCAGCCGATGAGCTCGCTCTCGGGCGGTCAGGCGGCCCGTGTCGGCATGGCCTCGCTGCTGCTCAGCCGCTACGACGTGTTCCTGCTCGACGAGCCCACCAACGACCTGGACCTGGACGGGCTGGAGCGGCTGGAGAAGTTCGTCACCGGCCTGCGCGCGGGCACCGTGCTGGTCAGCCACGACCGCGAGTTCCTGGCCAGGACGGTGACCAGCGTGGTGGAGCTGGACCTGGCCCAGCAGCAGGTCAACACCTACGGCGGCGGTTACGCGGCGTACCTGGAGGAGCGGGAGGTCGCCCGCAGGCACGCCCGCGAGCAGTACGAGGAGTTCGCCGACACCAAGGCCGCGCTGGAGGCCCGCGCCCGCACGCAGCGGTCCTGGATGGAGAAGGGCGTCAAGAACGCGCGGCGCAAGGCCACCGACAACGACAAGATCGGCCGCAAGTTCCGCAGCGAGGCCACCGAGAAGCAGGCGGCCAAGGCCCGCCAGACCGAGCGGCTGCTCGAGCGGCTGGAGGTGGTCGAGGAGCCGCGCAAGGAGTGGCAGCTGCGCATGGAGATCGCCGCCGCCCCACGCTCGGGCTCGGTGGTGGCCACCCTGCGCGGGGCCGTGGTGCGGCGCGGGGACTTCACGCTCGGGCCGGTGGACCTCCAGGTGGACTGGGCGGACAGGATCGCCATCACCGGGGCGAACGGGTCGGGCAAGTCCACCCTGCTGGGTGCCCTGCTCGGCCGCATCCCGTTGGCCAGTGGCAGTTCCGCGCTGGGTCACGGGGTTGTCGTCGGCGAGGTGGACCAGGCCCGCGCGCTGTTCTTCGGCACGGACACCCTGCTGGACTCGTTCCGCCCGGCCGTGCCGGACATGGCCCCGGCCGAGGTGCGCACCCTGCTGGCCAAGTTCGGGCTCGCCGCGGCACACGTGCTGCGGCCCGCGGACACGCTCTCCCCCGGTGAGCGGACCCGTGCCGCGCTGGCCCTGTTGCAGGCGCGCGGGGTGAACCTGCTGGTGCTCGACGAGCCCACCAACCACCTGGACCTGCCGGCGATCGAGCAGCTGGAGTCGGCGCTGGCGGACTACCCCGGCACGCTGCTGCTGGTGACCCACGACCGGCGCATGCTGGAGGCCGTGCACACCACCCGGCACATCGAGGTGGACGGCGGGCGGGTGCGGGGCTGATGCCCTGAGAGTGCAAGATCGCCGAACGGCCAGGCTACGCAAGCTGGTGGAGGCGGGACGCACGGGCACGAAGTCGTTGCCACGGCACGTGATCCGCGCACACTGGAGGACCTGGACGGGCTCGTCGCGCGACCGCGGCTGGACGTCACCCAGGACTGGTCGGTGACCGAGTCGGTCACACGGGCGGGCGAGACGCTGCGCGGCTCGGTGGAGGGCACGCCCCTGGACCAGGTCGAGCGGCTCTACCGGCTCAACACGATCGGCGCGCTGCGCGTGCCGGTGGGCGATTCCGCCGTGCGCACCCTCGCCGGACACCAGAACTAGTCCCTTCGGCCGCTTGACAGCCAACCCTCCGATCGTCGGGTGACACCCTGTCGAACCCTCGCTATATTCCGGTGAGTCCGAGGTGAGAACTACGTGAGGTAAACAGTTTTCCCTTACGTACAAACAAGTCCACTGTGGACAGTACCTGCCCATGCAGTCCTGCTCTCCCTGCACAGGAGGACCGCTCATGATCAGCAAGAAGGCACTCGTCGGCGTCGCGGCCCTGGCCGTCTCGACGCTCGGCGTCCCGGCCGCCAACGCCGCCCAGCCCGGCACGGCCGAGTTCGCACAGGCCCAGAGCACGGCCATCACCCAGGCCGAACAGGTCTCGGACGCGCTTGGCACGTCAACCGGCGGCTACTACCTCGACGGCACCACGGCCGTGGTCACCGTGCTGGACTCGGCCGCGGCCAAGGCCGTGCAGTCCCACGGCCTGGTCGCCAGGACCGTCAAGCACAGCCTGGCCACGCTGAACAGCGCCAAGGCCAGCCTGGACGCGATCACCGACGTGCCGCAGACCGCCTGGGGCGTGGACCCGGTGAGCAACCAGGTCGTCGTCACGATCTACGACGCCGCCAGCAAGGCCAGCCGCGACAAGGTGACCGCCGCGGCCCAGCGCCTGGGCGACACCGCGCGCATCGAGCACCAGACCGGTCGGCTGGAGCTGCACATCGCGGACGGGGACGCCATCCGCAACAGCCAGGGCCGCTGCTCGCTGGGCTTCAACGTCAAGCAGGGCAGCACCCCGTACCTGCTCACCGCCGGGCACTGCACCAACCTGGGCGGCACCTGGTCGGGTGGGGACGTCACCGGGGCCAAGATCGTGCACAGCGACTGCCCCGGGGCCGACTCCGGGCTGTTGACCCGGCCCAACGGCACCGGCCCCGGCCGGATCAACACCGGCCAGGCGATCACCAGCGCGGGCAAGCCCACCGTGGGCCAGCGCATGCAGAAGCAGGGCTCGACCACCGGCGGCGGCAGCGGCCAGATCACCTCGGTGGACCAGACCGTCAACTTCGACGTGGGCGTGCTGCGCCACGAGTTCGGCACCACGGCGCACACCGACCACGGTGACTCCGGCGGCCCGGCCTACAGCGGCTCGGTCGGCCTGGGCACCCTGTCCGGCGGCAACACCACGGTCAGCTACTTCTACCCGCTCCAGCTGGAGCTGCAGTCCTACGGCCTGACCCTGGCCTGATCCACGAGACGACGAGCCCGCCCCGCCCGGCCGACTCAGGCCGAGCGGGGTGGGCTCATCGCGAGCAGTTGGGCGGCCCGCCTGCGGTTGGCCAGCTCCGCCTCCAGCTCGGTGATCTGGTCCAGCGCGGCGGCCAGTTCCGGCCTCGTGGAGCTGGCCACCGAGGGCAGCTGTCCGCTGTCCGCCAGGTGCTGGCGGCGCCAGTTGTAGATCGTCTGGTCGCTGATGCCGAACTCGGCGGCCACCTTGACCACCGGTCGGCCACTGGCCACCAGTGCGAGCACCTTCCAGCGGAACTCCGGCGGATAGCTGTTAGCCATGGCGGTGCACCTCCGGCATCGGTGGGCGGTTGGGGTGCTGCTCGGTGGTCTCGCCGGGCATGGTCAGCATCACGCCGAACTCCTGGCGCATGGCGTGCGCCGCGGCACCGACGACCACGCTGTGCGAACCCAGCGTGGAGAAGCGCAGTGACACCACGGGAAAACCGGGCATGGCGCGCAGCTCGAGCACCTCGTTGGTGGCGCGCAGCAGCGGCGGTCCGATGGGGCTGGCCACGATCGGGCCGCCCACGACGAACTCGGTGATGTCCAGCGAGGCGGCGAACATGGAGGCCAGCCGGGCCAGTTCCCTTGCCCCGCGCCGGATCCGCTCGTCCAGCGCGCGGCTGTCCGCGTCGTCGGCCCCACCGAGGTAGGCGGCGACCACCTGCTCACTGGCGTCACCGAGCAGGCCGGGCATGCTGGCCACGGTCTCCAGGCAACCGACCAGCCCGCAGCGGCAGCGCGTGGACACGCCCGCGTCGATGTGGCCGATCTCCCCGCTGCGGAACTCCGGGCCCTCGTAGAGGCGGCCGTCCAGCACGATGCCCGCGCCGACCCCGGTGCCGATCCACAGCAGCACCACGGTGACCGCCCACTGCCTGCTCAGCGCCACCTCGGACAGCGCGACGGCGTTGGCGTCGTTGACCACGTGCACCGGGGTGTCCCCGCAGCGCTCGGACAGCTCCTCGCCCAGCGGCACCATGCGCCAGCCGTAGTTGATCGCCTCGCGGATCACGCCGTCCCCGCTGACGATGCCCGGCACCGCCACGCCGATCCCGCTGAGCTGCCCGTCGAAGGAATCGGCCAGCCTGCGCACGGCGTTCGCGGTGACCGTCAGCGTGTCGTCGCCGACCAGGTGGGGCAGCCGCACGGTCTGCTCGGGGCGGCCGGACAGCGTCAGCAGGCTGGCCGTCACCCGGCCGCGCCCCACGTGCACCCCGACGAACCGGTGGTGCTCGCGGTCCAGCTCCAGCAGCACCCGGGGCTTGCCGCCACGCGAGTCGCCGTGCCCGGACTCGCGGACCAGCCGCCGGTCGATCAGGTTGCCGACGATCGCCGACACGGTGGCCGAGGGCAGACCGGTCTCGCGCACGATGTCCGCGCGGGCGATCTCCCCGCCGCCCGCGGCGACGCTCTGCAACACCAGCACGTCGTTGCGGGCGCGCAGGGACCGCTTGGTGCCCTTCTGCGCGACTCGCAGCTGCGTCACGGCGCCCGACTTTCCTCGTTCACTGCCTTTACTAGTACCGACTGTAAGGTCAACGGTCACGCCGGGACAAGGGGAGGGCTCCGAAGGGCGGTCCGGTTTACGCCATGTGCCGAAGGGGAAACCCCAGGTCAACCAAATGGACCAGACCACGCGGCCGGTGGTCTGGTCCAGTGACTACGCTCGGACACCGAGCAAAGGCTCAGGTCCTGGGCAGCCCGGGCGGGTTGAGCTCGGAGCCGGTGACGGCCTCGTTGGACAGGCCCCAGCGCCGCAGCACCTGGGCGTAGCTGCCGTTGGCGATCACCTCGGACAGCGCCTCGTGCAGGGCCCTGATCAGCCCGTTGTCCTTCTTCGTCGTGGCCGCGATCTTGCCCTGTAGGGCCGTGCCCGCCCCGGAGACGGTGCCGATGAGCTCGGTCTGGCCGGAGGTGGCCGCATGGTAGGCGGTACTCGGGTTCGGGCCGAAGTAGGCGTCGATCCGGCCCGACTGCAACGCCAGGTAGTAGTCGGTGGCCTTCTGGAAGTACTTGACGTCCACCGGCTTGAGGCCCTTCGCGGTGTTCTGCGCGTTCCAGTCCAGCAGCAGCTTCTCCTGGTTGGTTCCGGAGCTGACCGCGATCGAGCGGCCCGCGACGTCGGCCGGGCCGTTCACCTGCCAGCCGGAGCCCTTGCGGGCCTCGAAGGAGACGTTGTCCAGGCGGTAGGTGGCGAAGTCGTACTTCTCCTTGCGGGCCTCGGTGACGGTGATGTTGGAGAAACCCGCGTCGTACTTGCCGGAGTCCAGCCCCACGAAGATGTTCTCCCAGGACACGACGGTGTAGTGCGGCTTGAGCCCGAGCACGTCGGCCACCAGTGAGGCGATGTCCTCCTCCACACCGATGGGGGTGTGGTCGTCGGTGGCGTAGAAGCTCAGTGGCGGCACGGTTCCCGCGTCGGCCACCACCTCCAGCGTGCCCCTGGCCCGGATTGGCTCGGGGACCTCGGCGGCGATCCGGTCCACCTTGCCGGTGCTCACCCGCTTCTGGTCCGGGCCCAGGTTGATGCCGCTGGTGGTACTGGCCGGGGTGGTCTCGGAGGTCGCCGTGCCGCAGGCGGTCAGCAGCAGCGCCAGCACGACGATCAGCTTTCTGGACAAGGGGGTGCCTCCTGGGCTAGAGCACCTTGGCGAGGAACGCCCTGGTGCGGTCGTGTTCCGGCTGGTCGATCACCTGCGCGGGCGGCCCCTGCTCGACGACCCGTCCCTCGTCCAGGAACACCACGGTGTCGGCCACCTCGCGGGCGAAGCCGATCTCGTGCGTCACCACGATCATGGTCGTGCCGCCGCGGGCCAGGTCCTTCATCACGTCGAGCACCTCGCCGACCAGCTCCGGGTCCAGGGCCGAGGTGGGCTCGTCGAACAGCACCACCTTGGGGTCCAGCGCCAGTGCGCGGGCGATGGCCACCCGCTGCTGCTGGCCCCCGGACAGCTGGCGCGGGTAGGCCGATTCCTTGTCCGCCAGGCCAACCCGTTCGAGCAGGGCGCGCGCCTTGGCCTCGGCCTGCGCCCTGTTCCTCGTGCGCGCGGCCAGCGGGGCCTCGGTGAGGTTGGCCAGCACGGTCAGGTGCGGGAACAGGTTGAAGTTCTGGAACACGAAGCCGATCGCCCCACGCTGGCGCAGCACCTCGCGCTCGGTCAGCTCGTGCAGCTTGCCGCCGCGCTGCCGGTAGCCGATCAGCTCCCCGTCGATGCTGACCGTGCCGCGGTCCAGCTTCTCCAGGTGGTTGATGCTGCGCAGCAGGGTGGACTTGCCCGAGCCGGAGGGCCCGAGCACCACGGCCACCTCCCCCGCCGCCACGCGCAGGGTGATGCCCCGCAGCACCTCGTTGGCGCCGAACCTCTTGTGCACCCCGGTGATCTCCACCATGGCCGTGCTCATCGGCTGGATCCCTTCGCGTAGTGCCGTTCCACGAAGTGCTGGACCACCGACAGGGCGGAGGTCAGCACGATGTACCAGACCGTGGCGACCATCAGCAGGGCCACCACCCGCGCGTTGCGGCCGTAGATCACCTGGACCTGGTAGAACAGCTCGCTGATGGCCACCACGGAGACGATCGAGGTGCCCTTGAACAGCGAGATCACCTCGTTGGCCGCGGTGGGCAGGATCGAGCGCATCGCCTGGGGCAACACGATCCTGCGGAACTGCCGCAGCCTCGGGATGCCCAGGGCCGCGGCGGCCTCGCGCTGCCCGGGGTCCACCGAGAGCACGCCGGAGCGGATGATCTCCGCGGCGTAGGCGGCCTGGTGCAGCGCCAGCCCGATCACCGCCGCGCCCATGGGCGAGAACAGGTCCAGGGTGTTCACCGTGACCAGCACCGGCCCGAACGGCACGCCGAAGCCCAGTTTCGGGTATAGGTAGGAGACGTTGAACCAGAAGATCAGCTGCACGATGAGCGGGATGGAGCGGAAGGCCCACACGTAGGCCCAGCTGACCGTGCGCAGGAAGGGACTGTGCGACAAGCGCATCAGCGCCAGCACGATGCCCGCCGCGAAGCCGAGCACCGTGCCGTACAGGGTCAGCTGGAGCGTGACCCCCACCGCGCGCAGGATCGTGCCGCTGGTGAAGAACTCCGCGAAGGTGGGCCAGTCCCAGCCCGGGTTGGTGACCAGGCCGTGCACGAACTGGGCGAGCAGCACCAGCACCACGGCCACACCGACCCAGCGCCACGGGTGCCGTGCGGGCACCACCGGCAGGTCGGCGGCTTCTGGTTGTGCGGACAGGTGGACGGGGCGAGCGGACACGGACATGGCACAGCCCTCCGTGGGCACGACAGGAACGGGAACGGATCAGGCGGAGATCAACACGCCTGCACGGCAACGCGGGCGAAGTCGACGTGCCGCCGCCTCGTCAGTGCCGTCCGGTTCATCACGTGCCCATCGCAACAGCGCGCTCGGTTGACTGTCAACGGTTCCCACGGCGTGGACGCACCCGCGGGAGTGGCGTGAAGGTGGCTTTCACTGCGCTGGACGCAGTGAAAGCCACCTTCACGCCACGTGGGCCGCTAGCTGAGCGGGATGTTGGTCAGGCCCTTGCCGCCGGTGCTGGTGTTGGAGGCCCGCACCAGGTTGGGTGCGGTGGACTTGCACCTGCTCTGGTCGGTGACGTTGATGCCGTAGCCCGGTGCGCTGCCGAGCGTGAACTTGTTGTCGCTGAAGGTGTTGCCGCAGCCGTAGGACTGGTACACGTTGTGCACCTGGAACCCGTCGGTGTAGGGGTGGCTGACGGTGTTGCCGCTGATGGTGTAGCGGTCGCCCTTCACGTCGATGGTGGAGTCACCGGAGTTCTGGTTGCGCTCCCCGGTGCCGTCCAGGACGTTGCCGGAGACCACCCCGTCGTGCGTGCCCTCCTTGATGTCCACGCCCTCGGCGGCCACGTTGGGCCCGATCCTGTTGTTGAGGACCTGGATGTAGTTGCCGGGGTCCGGGCCGCCGCCGACCCCGAAGCAGGCCCAGTTGCTGTTGGCCGAGCCCAGGTACACGCCCTCGCCGTAGCCGGGCTGCTCGGTGCCGGTGTTGTAGACCGTGGAGTTCTTGATCACACCGTAGGCGCTGCCCTTGCGGAAGTGCACGCCCTCGTAGCCGATGTCGTGCACGGTGACCGAGTCGATGGTGACGTGCTGGGCGCCGTCGAGCACGATGCCCTTCTTCGAGTTGGCCACGGTGAACCCGCTGAGGTTCCAGTAGCTCGCCCCCTGCAACCACAGCCCGTAGCCGGTCTGCCCGGAGGGGCAGTCGGTGTCGCCGGGGTTGAACAGCGGGTCGCTGAGCACCGCCCTGGGGCCGCCGGTGAGCGTGATCGGCGCACCGGCGGTACCGGAGGTGGTGGCCAGGAACTGGTCGGCGTAGTCGCCGTCGGCGAGCTTGATGGTGTCGCCCGGTTTGGCCGCGCTCAACGCCGTGCGCAGCTGTGCCGCGGTGCCGACCTGGTAGGTGGTGCCTGCCGCGTGGGCGCCGGACACGCCGAGAGCGGCCAGCGCGAGCGCGCCGATCGCCGCCAGCACCGATGTGCGCCAGTGGACTGTCATGGGTGCGTTTCCTCCCGCCAGCGGTCCCGCTGGAAACGGCGGCGGTGGAACCGTTCATGTTCGTGAACACTGATCACGGATGCGATCAGCAATCACAGTAGGCGAGATCACCTCGGAGCGGAAGGGCGGAAACGGTGGTGCTGAACGGCCCCCTCTACCCCTCAGCACCACCGAGCTATCCGCTACAGCGGATGGTCACGCATGCGGATAATAGGCACAGGGCCTGTGGAGTTGTCAACAAGTGGGTTCAGCACGGAGAATGTGTGACGATCGAATCCGCCACAGCGGACGTAGCCGCCTAGCCGAGGACTCATGACCGACCAGAGCGAGGAGAGCGCGGGTGAGCTGGCCGCCAAGCTCGCCCGGCTGATCGCCGTGCGCTACCCGGACGAGGCCACCCGGCCGGGCTTCGCCAAGCTGGCCCAGCAGATCGCCGAACACTCCGGCACGAAGATCTCCAGCACCTACCTGTGGGAGCTGGCCACCGGCAAGAAGCGCAACCTGACCCAGGGCACCCTGGGCACGCTCGCGCGCTTCTTCGGCGTGCCGCCCGAGTACTTCCTCAACGAGGAGGTGGCCGCCAGGGTGGACAGCCAGCTGGAGCTGGCCGCGGCCCTGCGCAACAACCGGGTCCGCTCCATCGCCCTGCGCGCCGAGGGCCTGTCCGACGAGACCCTCGACTCGATCCTCACCATGCTGTCCCAGGCCCGCAAGATCGAGAAGCTCCCGCCCCTGGAGGAGCCTGGCGAGGCGCCCTAACCCCGTAGGGCTGGGAAGTCCTCTTCCCAGTGCTCACCCTCGGGGCGCTGGGTGGTGTCGGCGTGCTTGTTGTGCTCGCTGCCGCGCAGCTCGACGCGGCGGATCTTGCCCGAGATCGTCTTGGGCAGCTCGGCGAACTCCAGCCGCCGGATCCTCTTGTACGGGGCCAGTTCCGCCCGGGAGTGCGCGAAGATCGCCTCAGCGGTGCTCGCGTCGGCGGCCCAGCCGGGCGCGAGCACCACGTACGCCTTGGGCACCGCCAGCCGCAGCGGGTCCGGTGAGGGCACCACGGCGGCCTCGGCCACGGCCTCGTGCTCCAGCAGCACGCTCTCCAGCTCGAACGGGGAGATCCGGTAGTCCGAGGCCTTGAACACGTCGTCGGCCCGGCCCACGTAGGTCAGGTAGCCCTCCGCGTCGCGGGAGCCCACGTCCCCGGTGCGGTAGAAGCCGTCCCGCATGCACTCGGCGGTGCGCTCGGGGTCGTCCCGGTAGCCGACCATCAGCCCGAGCGGGCGGTGCGCCAGGTCCACGCAGATCTCGCCCTCGTCGCCGACCTGCCCGGTGACCGGGTCGACCAGCGCCACCTCGTAGCCGGGCACGGGCCGTCCCATCGAGCCGGGCTTCACCGGCTGGCCGGGGGTGTTGGCCACCTGCACGGTGGTCTCGGTCTGCCCGAAGCCGTCCCGGATGGTGACGCCCCAGGCCCTGCTCACCTGCTCGATGACCTCGGGGTTGAGCGGCTCCCCCGCGCCGACCACCTTGCGCGGCGGGGTGCTCAGCTGACTCAGGTCGGCCTGGATGAGCATGCGCCACACGGTCGGCGGGGCGCAGAAGCTGGTGACCCCGCAGCGCTGCATGTGCCCGAGCAGGGTGGCCGCGTCGAACCGGGTGTAGTTGTGGATGAACACCGTGGCCTCGGCGTTCCACGGGGCGAACACGTTGCTCCACGCGTGCTTGGCCCAGCCCGGCGAGGAGATGTTCAGGTGCACGTCACCGGGTTCCAGCCCGATCCAGTACATGGTGGACAGGTGCCCGACCGGATAGGACACGTGGCTGTGCTCCACCAGCTTCGGCTTGGCCGTGGTGCCGGAGGTGAAGTACAGCAGCAGCGTGTCCTCGGCGCGGGTGACCCCGTCCGGCTCGAACTCGTGGTCGGCCCACTCGGCGTCGGCGTAGCGCAGCCAGCCGCGCACCCGTTCCCCCACCGCGATGCGGGTGTAGTCCCCCGGCACGCCCTCGAACTTCGGGGCGTCGGCGCTGGTGGTCACCACGTGCGCCGCGTGCCCGCGCTCGATCCGATCGGCCAGGTCCGCGGTGCCCAGCAGCGGGGTCGCCGGGATGACCACGGCGCCCAGCTTCATCGCGGCCAGGATCGTCTCCCACAACTCCACCTGGTTGCCCAGCATGAGCACCAGCCGGTCACCCCGGCGCACGCCCTGGGCCCGCAGCCAGTTGGCCACCTGGTTGGACTTGCGCGCCAGCTGCGCGAAGGACCACTTGGCCTCGCTGCCGTCGGGCTCCACGATCCACAGCGCGGGCCGGTCGTTGTCCGCCGCGATGACGTCGAACCAGTCCAGCGCCCAGTTGAACTCGGTCAGCTCGGGCCAGCGGAACCCGCGAGCGGCTGCGTAGTCCTCACGGTGCGTGAGCAGAAAGTCCCGAGCCTCCCGAAAGGCTGCATGCGCCACAGTTCCTCCACGTGTCCTACTCTGATGCGATGGTGTGACGAACCCAGCACGCCCGCTACCCCCGGACGGGGGCGAGAGCACGGAGGTGAGCAGATGACCGCCGAGGACGCCGCCGAGATCCGACGCACACTGCTGGCCCTGCGCGGGGCCACCGGTCTGCCGGTCGCCTTCGGCGGGGTGGTCACCGACCGTCGCCAGCTGCACCTGTCGGAGCTGTCCGGCACGACCACCAACTCGCTGCTGGGCCTGGCCGTCTGCACCGGGCGCGGGCTGGGCGGCAAGGCGCTGGCGATGAGCAGGCCGCTGGCCGTCACCGACTACTCCAACGCGCAGACCATCAGCCACCAGTACGACCGGCCGGTGGGCGCCGAGGGGCTGCGCTCGATCCTGGCCGTGCCGGTGGTGGTGCAGCGTTCGGTGCGCGCCATGCTCTACGGGGCGCTGCGCCAGGCGCTGCCCCTGGGCGACCGGATCATCACCCAGGCCGTGGAGGCCGCGCGCGAGCTGGAGCAGAACCTGGCCGTGCGGGACGAGCTGCGCAGGCGCATGGAGCAGGCACAGAAGCCCGCGCCCAGCAGCGGTCCCGGCTGGGAGGAGGTCCGCTCCGCCCACGCCGAACTGCGCGTGCTCGCCCAGGAGCTGACCGACCAGGGACTGCGGCACCGGGTGCACGAGGTGTGCGCCAAGCTGGCCTCGGCCTCCGGCAGCCGTACCGGTGAGGAGCCGCCCAGCCTGTCGCCGCGGGAGCTGGACGTGCTGTCCTGCGTGGCCCAGGGGCAGACCAACGCAGCCACCGCCGACCAGCTGGGCCTGCTGCCCGAGACGGTCAAGGCGTACCTGCGCAGCGCGATGCGCAAGCTCGACTGCCATTCCCGGATCGCCGCGGTGGTAGCCGCACGTCGGGCCGGTCTGCTGCCCTAGCCGTACGCGCCGAGCTTGATCATCGGCGCGGCCCTGGCCGAGGTGACGTGCACCCGCAGCCTGCTCGTGTCCACCGGCTTGCTCAGCCGTAGCAAGCGCTTGTTGCCCACCGCCGTGCCAGTCGCCACCGGGTACCAGGCGCAGCCGTTCCACGCCTGTGCCTCGAACCCGGTGACGCGCTGCCCCGCGCGCAGGTCCTCGGCCACCGACACGACCTCGACCCGTTTGGTGCCAACGAGTTCGGCGACCAACGACCCGTCCGGTTCCCGGCTGGTCGAGCGGACCAGGTCGTGCGCGAACATGCCGCTGATCCGCGCGCCGAACTCGTGCAGCCGTGCGACGTCCGCGGCGGTGAACCGGCCGTGGTCGTCCGGCGGCACGTCAAGCAGCAGCTGGCAGTTGCGGCCCACGGAGTCGAAGTACATGTCCACCAACGAGTCCAGGGACTTGGGCGGTTGGTTGGGGTGCCAGAACCAGGTGGACTCCAGCCGCGCGTCGCACTCCGCGGGCGCCCACTTGAGGAAGTCGCCGCCACCGGCCTTGGCTAGCACGGCGTCGCTGCCCAGGTCGGCCGCGGACTCGTCGGCGGCCACGGTGGGCAGGTCCTGCGCGCCGTCCGCCTTGCCGTGGAAGGGAAGTACGCTGAACTCGCCGGTACGCGCCGTGCCGTCCTCGTTGCCGACCCAGCGCAGGTCGACCCCGCCGAACATCACGGCCTCGGGCTGCAACGCGCGCACGAGCTTGATCCAGTCCGGGAAGTCGTAGGTCTGCGACTTGCCGTGGATCGGGTTGAAGCCGTCGAACCAGACCTCGTCCACCTTGCCGTACCGGGTGAGCAGCTCGTAGAGCGTGTTGAGGTAGTACCGGTTGTAGTCGTCGGCGGTCACCGGGAAGGTGCGGCCGGTCGAGTCGGCCGGGTTCTCCGGGATGCTCGTGGGCACCGCCCTGCTGCCGTTGCCGTAGCGGCCACCGGGCAGCGCCTCGTGCAGGTCGGCCGGGGACAGGTAGATGCCGACGGCGAGGCCGAACTTCCTGGCGGAGTCGGTGAAGGCCCGCACGACGTCGCCCTTGCCCGCACGCCAGGAACTGGCCGCGACCCCGTAGCCGCTGTAGTGCGAGGGGTAGAGCAGGAAGCCGTCGTGGTGCTTGGCGGTGAAGATCACCTTGCGGAAGCCCGCGTCCCGCAGGGCGTTCATCCACTGGTCGGTGTCGAGCTGGTCGGGCTGGAAGACCTCGGGGCTCTCCTGGCCGGTGCCGATCTCGCGCCCGGTGAAGGTGTTGACCCCGAAGTGTACGAAGGCGGTCAGCTCCTGGCGCTGCCAGGCGAGCTGGCGCGGGGAGGGCACCACCTGCGCCGCCTTGGCGATGATCTGCGCGGGCGTGTCGTTCGGGCTGATCGGCACGACCTGGGGCGAGACCGGCACTTGCTCCTCGGCGGTGCTGGCGGGCATGGGGAACAGGGTGCTCAGCGCGAGGACGAAGCAACCCGCGATCCTGCGCGCACCGGGCAAGCGCACGAGGGGATCCTCCGTTCGGCAGGGATACATCGGATCTCTCGCTGACCGATGGTGGCGTGCGCGCGCGAGCCCGTCAAGAGTTCTGGCGACTGTTAATGTTCGTAACATCCGCTAACAAGCACTATTGTGCAGAAAGTGCTCTATTTCTGCACACGGCGCCCCAGGTGCGAGACTGCACCTCATGACCGCGATCGACCTGAACTCCGACCTCGGTGAGGGCTTCGGCATCTGGCAGCTCGGCGACGACGAGGCCCTGCTCGACCTGGTGTCCAGTGCCAACGTGGCCTGCGGCTTCCACGCGGGCGACCCCACCGTGCTGCGCCGCATCACCGAGCAGGCCGCCGAACGGGGCGTGGTGATCGGCGCCCAGGTCGGCTACCGGGACCTGGCCGGGTTCGGCAGGCGGTTCATCGACGTGGCGCCCGCGGAGCTGACCAACGACGTCGTCTACCAGATCGCGGCGCTGGACGGGTTCGCGCGCATCGCCGGTACCCGCGTGCGCTACGTGAAGCCGCACGGCGCGCTGTACAACGCGATCGTCACGCACGCCGAGCAGGCCGCCGCCGTGGTGGAGGCCGTGCGGCTCTACGACCCGCGACTGCCGGTGCTCGGCCTGCCCGGTTCGCAGTGGCTCGTGCAGGCCGAGGCCGCCGGGCTGACCACGGTGCGTGAGGCGTTCGCGGACCGCGCCTACAACCCCGACGGCTCGCTGGTGTCCCGCCGACTGCCCGGGGCCGTGGTGCACGACGCCGAGGAGGTGGTGGCCCGCTGCACGCGAATGGCCTTGCAGGGCACCGTGATCGCCGTGGACGGCTCGGAGGTGGACGTGCGGCCCCAGTCGTTGTGCGTGCACGGCGACACCCCGGGCGCCGTGCGGATCGCACGCCAGGTCCGCGCCGCCCTGCTCGCCGCCAACGCCCACATCCGCCCGTTCGCCTGACGCAAACACACCGTACGGGAACGTCCGACACGCGGTACGCGAAGCGCCGACACGCGCTGTGCCCCGCGTGTCGGCGCTTCCGGTACCGCGTGTCGGCGCTTCCGGTACGGCGTGTTTGCGCTTGCGGGACTCGCGGTCAGGGGCGGGTCTGGACTTGGCGCAGGGCGTCGGCCTCGGCGGGTTGGCCGGTGACGAGCAGCAGGCCGCGGGCCTCCTCGCACAGCTGCGGGACCTGGGGCGCCGACCAGGCAGCGGCCGTCAGCAGCTCGGCGGCCTCCACCACGTGGCCGCGGTGGTACTCGGCCACGGCCAGGTTGCGGATCGCCCACGGGGACACCGCCAGCTCGATGGACCGGCGCCAGGCGGCGACCGCACCCTCCAGGTCGCGGGCGAACCAGCGGGCCGTGCCCAGGTGGTACGCGGACAGCCAGTTCTCCGGTGCGCGCTCCAGCAGGTAGCGCCAGTGCCTGCCGACGAGGCTGCGGCCAGGAGCACTGTT
Organism: Kutzneria viridogrisea DSM 43870; assembly: GCF_000525635.1. Lineage (NCBI taxonomy): Bacteria > Bacillati > Actinomycetota > Actinomycetes > Pseudonocardiales > Pseudonocardiaceae > Kutzneria > Kutzneria viridogrisea. The sequence continues at coordinate 1,453,082 of NZ_CP007155.1, read as the reverse complement.
CGGATCACCAGCAGGCATGTTGCCCGCCAACAGGTCCAGCCAGGGCTGCTGCTCGAAACCCAGGCAGGAGAACGGGGTTGGCCGCAGCGAGGTCTTCATCCTGAACAGTTCCAGTGCACCCCAACCAGATCCGGCGCACAGCAGCTCGGCGGGCTCGTCGTCGGCGAAACGCCACCAGCCTGGCCGGGGGTCACCGGCCCGCACCCGGGTGCCCACGTGCAGCCGGTCCGATCCGGCGGGCAGCCAGAAGTCGACCTGGTAGGGCAGGTCCAGCACCTGGTCCCACTCCCACAGTCGCAGCACCGGGTCCCCGCCGGGACCGTCCACTGTGGCCGCGTACACCAGCGAGCCGCCCGCCGGGGAGAACACCGGCAGGTTGGCGGAGAGCTCGCGCTCGTCCTCCTTGTGCCACAGCGAATGCAGCCGCCCACCCAGTCCGGTGAGGACGGTCACGCGGACCAGCTCGTTCTCCAGCACCAGGGCCGGGACGGTTCTGGAGCGCGCGCAGGACAGGTCGGTGGCCGGTCTCGGCCAGGGCAGCACCACAGTTCCCGAACCTGTCGTCAACGGGGGCAACGGGCTTTCGAACCCCGAATCCGCCACCGGAACAACGATCTGGACCTGACGCAGCTGGGTCACCGCTCACTCCCCGACTCGCCTGCGCGAATGCTCCCGACCGCACGCCCGCCTGTCAACTCACGCGTCCCCCAACCAGGTCACGTTGACAGCGCGGCCGACGGCTCCTTACCGTGACCAGGCCGTGGTGACGGGAATCCGGTGCGGTACCGGAGCGGCCCTCGCCACTGTGATCGGGAGTCCACGGCGTACCCGGCGCGAACCGGGGTCACTGGGTGGCAGCACCTGGGAAGGCAAGCCGTGGTCGAAGTACCCGTCAGCCAGGAGACCGGCCACGGCACGCGAAGACCCCCACGAGGTGTTGGAGGCCGGCACCCGATGCCTGCTGCACGCAGTTCGGCCCCGTTCGCACCCCGGGCCCGGTTCACCTTCTTACTGATCGCGATGGCCTCACTACTGCTCGTGACCCTGCTGTTCGGGGTTGCGCTCGGTCCGGTGTCACTGTCCGTCGGCGAGGTGTTCTCCGTACTGGCCAGTCATGCCACTCACGGTGTCACCCAACCTGGCGACGCGATCGTATGGCAGGTCCGGGCGCCGCGCGTGCTGCTGGGCGCGGTGGCCGGCGCCTGCCTCGCGGCCACCGGGGTCGCCGTGCAGGCACTGGTCCGCAACGCGCTGGCGGACCCGTTCCTGCTTGGCGTGAGCTCCGGGGCCTCGGTGGGCGCGAGTTCGGTGCTGCTGTTCGGGGCGCTGGCCTGGCTGGGCAGCTGGGCCCTGACCGCGGGCGCCTTCCTCGGCGGGCTGGCGGCGATGCTGGCGGTGTTCGCGCTGGCCAGGACCGGTGGGCGGCTGCCAGCGCTGCGGCTGGTGCTCTCCGGTACGGCCATGGCCTACGTGTTCTCCGCGATGACCAGCCTGCTGATCTACCTGGCGCCGAACGCGGAGGGCGCCCGCACGGCGATCTTCTGGCTGCTGGGCAGCCTGGGCGGCGCCTCGTGGCAGAACCTGCTCATCCCGGCGATCGCCGCCGTGCTCGGGCTCGGATACCTTGCCGTGCAAGCCAAAGCGCTGGACGCCCTGGCCATGGGCGATGAGGCCGCGGGCACACTGGGCGTGGACGTGCGGGCGGTGCGCACCGGGCTGTACCTGGTGACGGCCCTGGTCACCGGTGCGGTGGTGGCGGCTGCCGGGGCGATCGGGTTCGTCGGGCTGATGCTGCCCCACCTGGTGCGGCTGCTGGTCGGCGCCGGGCACCGCAGGGTGCTGCCCGCCAGCGCGCTGCTCGGCGCCCTGTTCCTGGTGTGGACCGATGTGGCGGCCCGCATGGTGGTGGCGCCCGAGGAACTGCCCCTGGGTGTGATCACGGCGGTGTTCGGCGGGCCGGTGTTCCTGTTCCTGTTGCGGCGCAGGAGTTACGCCTTCGGTGGGGTGGCGTCGTGAGAGCGACGAGTACCAGCGAGGAGGTCTCGTGAGTCTGCTCGACGCGCGCGGGCTGCGCTACGAGGTCGGTGGCCAGGCCATCGTGCGGGACGTGAGCCTGGCCGTGGCACGCGGTGAGGTGGTCGGCCTGGTCGGGCCGAACGGCAGCGGCAAGACCACGGTGCTGCGCTCGGTGTTCCGCGCGCTGCGGCCCACCGGCGGTGCGGTCTGGCTGGCTGGGGAGGACCTGTTCTCGTTGCCGCCCAAGCAGGTTGCCAGGCGGATGTCCGTGGTGGCCCAGGACTCGCCGATGGAGTTCGACTTCACCGTGCGCGAGGTGGTGACCATGGGCCGGTTCGCGCACGAGGGCGGCGGCGCGCAGGACGCCGAGGCCTGCCAGCGGGCGCTGGACCTGGTCGGGCTGACCGAACTGGCGGACCGCAGCGTACTGACCCTGTCCGGCGGGGAGCGGCAGCGCGCGCTGATCGCCAGGGCACTGGCCCAGAACGGCGAACTCGTCGTGCTCGACGAACCGACCAACCACCTGGACATCGGCTACCAGCACGAGCTGATGCGCCTGCTGACCGGGCTGGGCATGACCGCCGTGGCAGCCCTGCACGACCTCAACCTGGCCGCGGGCTACTGCGACCGGATCTACGTGCTGCGGGCCGGACTGGTCGTGGCGGCGGGCACTCCCGAGCAGGTGCTCACCGAGGACCTGGTCGAGCAGGTGTTCGGCGTGCGCCCGCACCTGGTGGCCCACCCGGCCAGCGGCCGACCCCAACTGTTGTTCCCCAGCAAGGAGAATCCATGAGACGCGTGCTCGTCACGGTGGCGCTGGCCGCCCTGCTCGCGGGCTGCGGCACCACGCCCGCGCCCACCCCGGCGGGTGCGGGGCAGGCGGTGACGATCACCAACTGCGACCGCCAGGTCACCTACGACAAGGTGCCGACCCGGGTGGTCAGCAACGACATCAACACCACCGAGATGCTGCTGGCCCTCGGGCTGGCCGATCATGTGGCCGGGTACGCGGGCATCGAGGACAAGAACGTGAAGTCCCCGTATGCCAAGGAGTTCGCCTCGGTCAAGCGGCTGTCGGACAAGTACATCAGCAAGGAGGTGGTGCTCGGTGCCTCCCCCGACCTGGTGTTCGCGGGCTGGAACTACGGGTTCAGCGAGGCCAGCGGGGTCACCCCGGACAGCATGGCCGCGCTGGGCGTGCCCACCTACCAGCTGACCGAGGCCTGCCGCCAGCAGGGAAAGACCAACCGAGGGCTGGTCGACCCCATCGAGGCCGCCTTCACCGACCTGCTCAACCTGGGCCGGATCTTCGGCGTCCCCGAGCGGGCGGAGAAGCTGGTCGCCGAGCAGCGCGCCAAGATCGCCGGGGCGCGCAAGCCGGGCGCGGCGGCGCCGCAGGTCTTCCACTACGATTGCTGCGGTGACAAGCAACCGCTGTCCTCGGGCAGGTTCGCGGCCCCGAACTCGATCATCTCGGGTGCCGGTGGCCGCAACGTGTTCGGCGAGGTCGCGGACAGCTGGATCCACGTCTCCTGGGAGGAGGTCGTCGCGCGCCGTCCGGACGTGATCACCATCGACGCCAACGACGACGCGCAGGCACAGCAGATGACCGAGTTCCTGCTCTCCCGCCCCGAACTGGCCGGGCTGCCCGCGATCGCGCACAAGCGCTTCTTCGTGTTGCCCTACGCCAACTGGGTCTCCGGCGTGCGCAACGCCGACTCCGTGGTCGCGCTGGCGGAGTTCCTGTCCCATGGCTGACCGGATCGTGACCGCCGACGCGCTGACCGACCCGGGGGTCGTGGCCGAACTGGTCGCGCTGTCCGGGCGGCAGTGGGCCACCGCGGACCGGCGCGTCGCGGGCACGCTCTGGTGGTACACCACCAGCTCGATCCTGCTCACCCCGTTCCTGACCAGGCTGGCCGAGGTCGACCTCGCGCCCGACCCGGAGCTGTCCGGGGTGCGGCTGCACATCAACCCCGAGGGCCGCCTGCTCAACGCGCAGCCGACCAGGCTGCTGTCCACTGTGGACGAGCTGCCCGGACGGCTGCGCGCGGCCCTGGACGCGGTGCTGCCGGTGCTGGCCGAGGCATCCGGCACGCGGGTGCGCCCGCTGTGGGCGATCACCGCCGACTCGCTGGCCAACGTGCTGCTGCGGGCCTGGCGCGGGCTGGGCGATCCGGACCGGGGCGCGGCACAGGCCACCGAGCTGGCGGCCGCGATCGGCGCGCCGATGCCGGTGCCGAGGTTCGTGGAGGTGGCCGTTCGGGCGGGATCTCCGCCCGTTCGGCTGGTCCGCAGGGTCTCCTGCTGCCTGATCTACCAGGCGGGCTTCGCCAAGTGCGCCAGCTGCCCGCACCAGGAACCCTTCGAGCGGCTGGACCGGATGGCCGAGGCTGCCAGACTGCTCTGATGAGCGAGCTTGCGGAGTTCATCCGGGACGTGCCCAAGTGCGAGCTGCACCTGCACATCGAGGGCACGCTCGAACCAGAGCTGAAGTTCGAACTGGCCGCGCGCAACGGCGTCACCCTGCCCTACCCCGACGCCGCGGCGCTGCGCGCCTCGTACTCCTTCCACGACCTGGCCTCCTTCCTCGTCGGCTACTACGACGGGGTCGGCGTGGTGCGCACCGAACAGGACTTCTACGACCTCGCCTGGGCCTACCTCAGCAAGGCGCACAGCCAGCGGGTGCGCTACGCGGAGGTCTTCTTCGACCCGCAGGCGCACACCTCGCGCGGGGTCGAGTTCGGCACGGTCGTGCGCGGGCTGCGCCGTGCCCTGGTGGACGCGCGGCGGCTGCTCGACCTGCGTGCCGAGCTGATCATGTGCTTCCTGCGCGACTTCTCCGCCGAGTACGCCATGGCCACGCTGATGGAATCCCTGCCGTTCAGGGACTGGATCATCGGTGTCGGGCTGGACTCCGACGAGCGCGGCAACCCACCCGCCAAGTTCGCGGCGGTGTTCGCACGGGCCCGTGCCGAGGGCTACCTGCTGACCGCGCACTGCGACGTCGACCAGGAGAACTCGGTGGCCCACATCCGGCAGTGCCTGGACGAGATCGGCGTGGACCGGATCGACCACGGCATCAACGCGCTGGACGACCCCGAGCTGCCCGGGGAGCTGCTGCGCCGGGGCATCGGGCTGACCGTCTGCCCGGTGTCCAACAGGTTCGTCACCGGGCGGCTGCACCACGAGGCGGTGCGGCGCCTGCTGGACCTGGGGCTGCGGGTGACGGTCAACTCCGACGACCCGGCCTACTTCGACGCCTACCTCACGGAGAACCTGCTCGCGCTGCACGAGGCGATGGACCTCACCAGGCAGGAGGTCATCCAGTTGCAGCGCAACGCCTTCGAGATCGCCTGGCTGCCCGCACGGGTGCGGGACGGCTACCTGGCCGAGTTGACGGCCTACGGCAGCTGAGACAGCCGCTCGGTGATCGCGGTCGCGGGACTGGAGGGCACCAGCACCTCACCCTGGCCCGCGTCCACACCCACGGACCGCAACCGTTGCAGGTGCCCCTCACTGCTCACGCCCAGCGCGGCCACGGGCAGCCCGCAGCTGTGCACGAAGTCCACCAGCGCGGTCACCACCGGCGTGGTGACCAGCGCGGCGTGCTCGTCGACCAGCGAGTCGGTCAGCTTGCGGTCGAGCACCACGCCGTTGAGCGGGAACTCCATGGCCTGCAACAGATCCACGTGCTCGCTGCCGAAGCGGTACAGCACGGTGCCCAGGCCCATCTCGGCCAGCACCATGACGTTGTCGATGATCTCCTCGTCCTGGGCGTCCCCGGCGAGCACGAAGCCCAGCCGCAGCCAGGACGCGTCCAGCCCGGACCTGCCGAGCAGGTGGCGCACCACGCCGACCAGGTCGGGGTCACGCGCCTGGCTGGGCGAGAGGTCCACCACCACCGGCGGCACCCGGTCGCCGAACCGGTCGCGCCAGGCGCCCGTCTGCTCACAGGCCCGCTCCATCAGCCACCGGCCGACGGGCAGCACCACCCCGGTCTCCTCGGCCAGTGCGAGCACGGCATCGTGCCGGTGTAGCGGCCGGCCCGGCGGGGTCCAGGTGACGCGGGTGGTCAGCGCGAGAATGGACTCGTCACTCAGGCGCAGCACCGGCTGGTACAGCGCGTCGAGCTGGTTGTGCTGCAAGGCGCCGGGAATGGTCGCCGCGAGCCGGAACCGGTCCCGGTCCACCGAGTCCTGCTGCGGGTCGTAGAGGTCCCACTGGCCCGCGCCCCTGCGCTTGGCGCGGTGCAGGGTCATGTCCCCGGCCCGCAACAGCTCGATCGGGTCCGTGCCGTGTGCGACCCGGTCCACGATGCCCACGCAGGTGGTCACGGCGAGGCCGTCCCCGTCGAGGTAGACCGGCTCGGCCAGCCGCGCCATGGTCCGGCCGATGAACTCGGTGACGCCCGGTGTGTCCTCGGAGCTCTCCAGCAGCACCGCGAACTCGTCACCGCCCAGCCGCGCCACCATCGCCTTCTCCTCGGCGAAGACCTCCTCCAGCCGCTTGCCCACCGCGCGCAGCAACCGGTCGCCGATGTGCTGGCCCAGCCCGTCGTTGACCACGGTGAAGCGGTCCAGTCCGAAGTGGAACAGGGTGATCCGGCTGGAGCTCGGCTCGCCGCCGAGCACACCCTCCACAGTGGACATGAAGTACTGCCGGTTGGGCAGGCCCGTCAACGCGTCGTGCAGGGACTGGTGCCCGAGCCGGTCACCGAGCAGGTGCAGCTCGGTGACGTCCTCGACCATGGTCACCACGTGCGTGGGCGCTCCGGCGTCGTCGCGCAGCACGGAGACCGCCAGGTAGGCCCAGACTGCCTCGCCGTCCTTGCGGGTGAGCCTGCCCCGCTCGCGGAAACGGCGGCGCCGGTCGGCGAGCACCTCCGCGTAGCACGCGCCGATGTCCCCGGCCGCGTCCGGGTGCAGCAGGTCCTGCATGGTCATCTGGCTCAGCTCGGTGGCGTCGTAACCGAGGATCTCCCGCAGGGACTCGTTGGTCTGCAGGAACCGCCCGTCCGGCTCGCTGATCGCGATGCCGACCGCCGAGGAGGAGAAGATCGCGCGCAGCCGCGCCTCGCTCTCCGCGAGGGTGCGCTCGGTGTCCCGCTTCGCCTGCACCAGCGAGGTCTTCAGGCTCTCCTGGCCGATGAAGGTGCGCTCCCGCAACGCCTCCGCGTACCCGCCCGCCACCGCGCTGAGCACGCCGACCACCCGCTCGGGCAGGTCGGCTGGCGCCAGCTCGGCGGGCATCGCCAGCAGCCGGGTGCCCAGCAGGCCGAGCGTGGTGGGCAGGGTGGTGCGGCCGGAGATGGACCTGGCGACCAGTTCCGCGCCGACCTCGCCCAGTGGGCCGGTGTCGAACGGGTCCGCGCACAGGGCGTCCACGAGCAGGTCCACCAGCTTGGCCAGCATGCGCTCCACCCGCGCCTGGGACATCGGCACGAAGACGGTGGTGCTCAGCTCCTCCGCCCAGGCGCGCGCCAGCCCGACGCGCCAGTGCGTGCCAGTGCCGTGCTGCTCCGGGTCGTCGTTCACGCCGGTGGGCTCGCTCCTAGGTGGTTCGGGGGTGGGCAATCGCCCAAGCGGACGTACCGAGGCAGTGTCTACTCGGTCCTGGCGCCGGAAACGCTCCCCCGAACGTGTGAAACAACGCTCAACTACGTCCCCAGGTGCCCGGCGGCGGCTCCGGGGAGCTCACCGGGGACTCGTCGGTCAGTGGTTCGGCCGCCCCGCTGAACTCCTCCCCGGGCACGCAGCGCGCCGGGAAGATGGCCGCCGCGGCTCTTCGGGCCAGCAGCGCCATGGGCAGCGGCGCCGGGGACGCGACCGCCACCAGGTTGCCGAACCGCCTGCCGCGCAGCACACCCGGCTCCGCCAGCACCGCCACGTGCCCGAAGACCGCGCGCAGCGTGGCCACCAGCCTGCGGGCGAAGCGCAGGTTGCCGCCGTCGGCCAGGTTGACCACGTAGGTGCCGTCCTCGCGCAGCACCCGGTGCACGTCGGTGACGAACTGCAGCGTCGCCAGCGGCGAGGGCATCCGCGCCCGCTCGAAGGCGTCCAGCACGATCAGGTCCGCGCTGTCGGGGTGCCTGCTCGCCACGCCTTCCCTGCCGTCACCGACCCGCACCCGCAGCCTCGGCACCGACCTGAGGTCCAGCTGCTCGCGGACCAGGTCCACCAGCCCGCCGTCGGCCTCGATCACCAGCTGACGCGACCCCGGCCTGGTCACCGCGATGTAGCGCGGCAGGGTGCACGCGCCGCCGCCGATGTGCAGCACCTCCAGCGGTGCACCGTCCGGGGGCAGGCAGTCCACCACGTCGCCGATCCTGCGCACGTACTCGAACTCCAGGTGCGCCGGGTCCTCCAGGTCCACATAGGACTGCGCGACCCCGCCCACCGTCAGCAGCCAGCCACCCGGCCGGTCGTGGTCGCGCACCAGCTCGGCCTCGCCGAATCGGACCGGATAGTGCCCCGGCACCGGGGTGTGCTGTTGCTGGGGACGCGTCCTGGGCGTTCTTCCGTGGCCCACGCCTGTCTCCTCGCGTTCCCCCGGTGGTACCCCGCCAACTATACGGCCGTGACCCGGCTCACCTCGGAGTGGATCATCACCAACAGGCCGCTGAGCAGGCAAGACCGCCTCTGACCAGCCGATTGGGAATCGGCGCGCCCCCTGTGCTAATGTTTCTCCCGTCAGCAGGAGAGATCCTGATGAGCGCCGCTAGCTCAACTGGCAGAGCAGCTGACTCTTAATCAGCGGGTTCGGGGTTCGAGTCCCTGGCGGCGTACAGAAGTAGTAGGTGGGAATACCAGAGGTTAGGTCAGTCTTGATCTAACCCCCGGTATTCCCACCTTTTGTTTTATCTGCCTTCGACGGCTTCCCGCAGTGCGTCCGCCCCGGACCGACCGGGAGCCCGGCGTCCCATGTGGACGTCTCGCGTCCTGGACGGCCGGGCGTGGCCGTCGTTCGACATTACTTGAGGAGTTCGGTGCAGTGTGTTCACACGTGTGCGCTTGCGGCGGCGGAGGGCGAGGTGTCGGCAACCGGGGGCAGTTTCGCGGCCCATGCCGTCAGGACCGCGGCGTAGCGAGCCGGTTCGGTAGTGTGCATCGCGTGCGCCGCATCGGGGAACGACTGGTAGTCCACGGGGACGCCGGCCGCGCGGATGATCGCCTGGGCCCGTTCGGCCTGTAGCTCCGACAAGGCACCGAGGAACTCACCGGTTTCCGGGTCGGTCGTGCGCGCGTGGTGGGTGATCAGCACCGGGGTCTTCACCTGCGACAGCATCCGGTCGTGGGGACAGTGGAGCCCGACCGTTCCCTCGAAGAACACGCGGGCCCACTCCGGGTCGTACTCCCTCAGGTTCTGCGGCGGCTCCCCGGGCATCTTGAACAGGCTCATCATCTTGGCCGGTGACGCCTGGGCGGCTGCGACCAATCCGGCCCAGTCGCCCACCGACCACTGGTCACCGAGGTAGTCGCGGTACAGCTCGAAAACCGGACCCGCACCCTGGCGGACACCATGCCCGTGGGCCGGGGTGAGTTCGGAGGCGAACAACGGTGCGTCCTCACAGAGCGCACCGCGGATCTGGCCGGGCAGCGCGTAGGCGGAGAGCCAGGCGGCGAGCACCCCACCCGAGGAGCAGCCCGCCACGACTACCGGCCGCCGGATGGCGAGCGCGATGAACCGCACCAGGTCGTTGCCGAAGTTGTCGAGGCTGTAGCGCCCAGGGGTCCAGGTGCTGCGTCCCTGGCCCCGGAGGTCGACGGCGAACACGTGGAAGTGCTCTGCCAGCAGGCCCATGGCGGGCTCGTAGCTCCACCACGACCCCGTCTGCTCCGGCAGCAGGAGCAGCGCGGGCTTGTCGGGCGTGCCGGCCTCGGCGTAGTTGAGGACGACCTCGCCGAGGTCGATCTGCTTTTCGGGGAACGCGTGCGGGACGAAAACGTTTCGCGCCGAAGGCGTCACCGGTACGGACATCACTTTTCTCCTTCTCGACGGCGAGGACGCGGGGCTTCGTGTTCGATCCACCGCAGGGCCACCAAAGACCGTCGTGCGGGCGCGGCCTTCAGGCGGGGTGGCGGCCCGGTGATTCCCGGGTGGCGTGCAGGCTCCCCAACAGCGAAAGTGCTTCCTCGTCGGGGCTGCCCGGCTCCGCGAGGTAGACGACCAGTTGCAGGCCGGGGTGGTCGCGCACGTCGAAACCCTGGCGGTACAGGGTGAGGCCGCCGACCTCGGGGTGCCGGAACCGCTCGGCACCAGCGGTGGTGCCCCGAACGTGCCGGCTGCTCCACAAGCTGGCGAACTCCCGGCTGTGCTGGGTGAGGATCGCGACCAGCTCCACCAACCGGGCGTGCTCGGTGTCGGCCACGCACGCCCGGCGCAAATCCGCCACCGCAGCGTGGGCGGCACGCTCCCACGGCTGGTGGAACTCGCGCGCCGCGGGGTCGAGAAAGACCATGAGCGCGAGGTTGTCCAGCCTGCCGAAGGGTGAGTGCAAGGCACGGGCGAGCACGTTGGCGGCCAGCACGTCCATCCGGGAGTCGAGGACGAGAGCTGGTCCCCGCACCCCGTGCTCGAGCAGGGCCACCAATTCCGGGGAAAGCGGTTTCGACCGGACAGGCGGGCCGCCCGGAGCCACCGTGCCGGCGAGCCGGTGCAGGTGGGCACGAGCCTCGTCGTCGAGGAGCAGCGCGCGGGCCAGCGCTTCGACGACCTGGGCCGAGGGGTTGCGCTCACGGCCCTGCTCGAGCCGGGCGAAGTAATCCACGTTGATCCCGGCGGCCGCCGCGACTTCCTCACGTCGCAGTCCCGGAACCCGGCGGGTCCCGGAAGAGGACAGGCCGAGCTCAGCGGGGCGCACCTGCGCTCGACGAGCGCGCAGGAATTCGGCAAGCGGACTGGCGGTCACAAAACCAGCCTAGGCCGCCGAACTGGACTTGCCAGGACGTGTGACCCCCAGGCTCGCGGGGTTGTCCGCCTCGCACGTGGACAGTGTTGATATCGCGAACAGGACGGCGAAGTTGGGAGCCGACCAGTACACCCCGCCCGGACCGGCAGGGCTGTTCGGCACCGGGCTCCCCGCTGCTGATACGCGAGCTAAGCTCGCTTTTCTGACTGGGTGCGGCTACGGCCCTGTCCGGTGGCCAGATTTCGCCATTGTCGCGATGCCGCCACAGGCAGGCGGTTCGGCTCACGCCCTCTCCTGACACCCTGAGGGACAAGTCTCCCAGATCGGGCGAAGGGTCCACCTCAGTGGTCGACAGATGGCGCGGGGGCACTTGTGGCTCAGCCAAGACGGACACGGCGGCGCTGGACTGATGGACACCGTCGTGGCGGAACTGGTAGCGGTGTTGTTGGACACCGACGACATCGAGGTGGCGCTGCGGTACATCGCGGATGCGGTGTCACGAACGCTGATCCAGCGGCCACTGGTGCTGTTGACCGTGCACCACGACGGACAGGTGCTGACCGCGCTCTCCGCTGGGACTGAGCTGATCGACGGGATCCAGCACACCGCAGCACACGGACCGCACCTCGCGTGTCTGCGCACCGGACAGCCGATCCTGACTACCCGGGCGTCCGATGCCCAGCGGGAACTGCCTGCCGGGGTGCACAGCCTCTGCGCGTATCCCCTGCGCGCCTATGGAAAGGTGACCGGCGTGCTGGCCCTGTACTCACGCACACCGGATCGGCTCAGCACACGGACGCTGCTGGCGGTGCAGGCTGCCGCTGACAGCACCGGACTGCTGCTGAACGCCGCGACACACCTCACGCGGCGGATCGCGGTCACCGCACAACTGCGACAGGCCCTGCGGCGCCAGGTCGTGATCGACCAGGCCATCGGCGTGATCATGGCTCTGCTCGGTTGCGACGCGGACACGGCGCTGGACAACCTGCGCCTGGCAGCACAGCCCAACCGATGCGAGCTCGCCGATGTCGCTGCCGGTGTCGTCGCATCGACTGGCTTGATGTGGCCCGGGCCGGGTACCTCAGGCCAGTAACCGTCGCGGGGGTGCCGCACGACGCTGGTCTGGCGGCGTCGGGTTGTCGCGATGTGGCCAAAGGCCTGTTGGCGCCGAATCGGATCGGCCGAGAACCCAAGCCCCACGCGAAAAAGGGAGCAGGCACAACGGTGCCGCCCCGGTAGACCGCCACGAACGCCGCCCGGCAATCGGCTTCGCCTCCTGCCTTGCTCCGCTGGCGAGGCCTACGCTTGCGGGATGCACACGCCGCAGCCGACCCCGGGCGAAGCCGACGTCCGGACCGAGCCGTATCGGATTGTGGCCCTTGCCTCCTCAGCGGGAGGGGTCACGGCGTTGGGCCGGGTCCTCGGCGAACTGCCCTCCGGGTTCGGGATCCCGGTGGTGGTCGTGCAACACCTCGATCCCCGGCACGAGACGGTGATCGCGGACATCCTGGGCCGCCGCGTCAAGCTGAGGGTGGTCCTCGCCCAGGACGGTGTTCGCATGCAACCTGGTTCGGTCTACATCGCGCCGCCCAACCGACACCTGCTCGTGGACACCAACGGAGTGCTCACGCTCTCGAGCAGCGAACTGGTGCACTTCCTCCGCCCGTCGGCCGACCTGTTGTTCGAATCAATCGCGGGCGCGTACGGTGCCCAGGCCATCGCGTGCGTGCTGACCGGCACCGGAAGCGACGGCGCCATGGGGGTGCGGGCGGTGAAGGACCGCGGCGGCACGGTGATCGCCCAGGATCCCGACTCGGCTGATTTCAGCGGAATGCCCGACGCCGCGATCAAGACCGGGGCAGTCGATTTCGTGTTGCCGATCGAGGAGATCAGCGGTGTGCTCACCGGTCTGGCCCAGACGGGGAGCTTCCCATGACCACCAGTTCCGGCGAGCCCGCCAACAGTGAACTGGAGAGCCTGCTGCACTTCATCCGCGACGCGCGGGGGTTCGACTTCACCGGGTACAAGCGGTCATCTCTCGAGCGCCGGATCCGCAAGCGCATGCAGGAAGTGTCGATCCGGGAGTTCACCGACTACCGGGACCTGCTCGAGGCCAGCGCTGAGGAGTTCGGGCAGCTGTTCAACACGATCCTGATCAACGTCACCAGCTTCGTCCGGGACAGTGACACCTGGTCGTTCCTGCAGCACGAGGTTCTTCCCGTCCTGCTCGCGGACGCGGGTGAGGAGATCCGCGTGTGGAGCGCGGGCTGCTCCAGCGGTCAGGAGGCGTACTCGCTGGCGATCGTCTTCGCCGAAGCCCTCGGCGTGGAGGAGTGCGCCAAGCGGGTGAAGATCTACGGCACGGACGTCGACGAGGACGCCCTTGCGAGCGCACGGGCCGGGGTGTACCCGGAGAAGGCGTTGAGCCCGCTCACACCCGAATTGCGGAACAAGTACTTCGAACCGAACGGCTCCCGGTTCGTGTTCCGCCCTGACCTCCGCCGCAAGGTGATCTTCGGTCGGCATGACATCACCCGCGACGCGCCGATCTCCCGGCTGGATCTGCTCACGTGCCGGAACACGCTGATGTACTTCAACGTCGAAACGCAGAAGCAGATCGTCGACCGGTTCCACTTCGCCCTGCGTGAGAACGCCTACCTCTTCCTCGGCAAGGCGGAAATGCTGCTGGCCGACGGCGAGAGGTTCGAGATCACCAGCATGCGCAGGCGGGTGTTCAAGCGTCGTGGCGGCCGCAGCACCTCGGGCAGTGCGATGCCGATCAGGTTCGAGGGGGCGATGGGCACCGAGGCGGCCAACGCCTCCCGCCGAAGACTGCTGCGCGACCTCGCCCTCGACGCGCTGCCCCATGCCATGATCGTTCTCGACGAGAACGAGAACGCCGCGCTGATCAACAGTCAGGCGCGGACGCAGTTCGGGCTCAGCGCCCAGGACGTGGGCCGCCCACTGCGCGACCTGGAGGTGTCCTACCGCCCGACGGAACTGCGCTCGGTGGTCGAACAGGTGCGCAGCGAACGGCGGACCATCCGGCTCACGGCGGTGGAGCACCCGCACGGCGGCAACGAGGTCCAGTACCTCGACATCGTGCTCCAGCCGCTGGCGAGCACCAACGACAAGTCGATGGGCGCCGCGATCACGTTCATCGACGTCACCTACACAACGCGGCTCCAGCAGGACCTCAAACAATACCGGGAAGACCTGGAGACGGCCTACGAGGAACTCCAGTCGACCAACGAGGAGCTGGAGACCACCAACGAGGAACTCCAGTCCAGCATCGAGGAGCTGGAGACCACCAACGAGGAACTCCAGTCGACCAACGAGGAGCTGGAGACCACCAACGAGGAACTCCAGTCCGGCAACGAGGAGCTGGAGACGATGAACGAGGAGATGCGGACCCGCACCGCCGAACTGGAGGAGGCGTGGGCCTTCCTGGAGGGCGTGCTCGCCAGCATCGCGGTCGGTGTGGTCGTGCTCGACCGGGACGGGCGGGTGCGCAGCTGGAACCAGACAGCACAGGAGTTGTGGGGGCTCCGAGCAGCGGAGGTGCAGCAGCAGGACTTCTTCGCCCTGGACATCGGCCTGCCGGCAGAAAAGCTCCACACCACCATCGAGGACTGCCTGACGCAGAACAAGCCGATGCCCGCGGTCCGCATCGACGCGGTGAACCGCAGAGGCCAGCGCATTACCTGTCTGGTCAGCTGCTCGCCGCTGAACAGTGAGCAGGGAGGGATCGTGCTGCTGATGGAGGAAATCCATGACCGGTGACCGGCAGGCAGCACGTGTCCTCCGGGCCGCGGTGCGGTGGCCTCCCAGGACCCCCGATCGACTCGGTGCGTCCGGTCGTCGGAGAACGATGTGACGCCGAGAGGAGCCTGAGTCGGTGGCCGAGCCCTTGAGAACCGGGAGAAAGATCCACGCTGCGATGCGTGTCACCGCTGCCCAACGGCAACGCGCGACCCGGGCTTCCGCGATCGCCGAACGGCACGAGGCGCAGGCACAGGAAGGCCCGGAATCGCTCCGCGCGTTCCACCGGAGGTTGGCCGAGATCCACCGCGCGATCGAACAACGCCATCTCATCGCCGTGCAGATCCATGGGGTTTACGTCGAGAACCTGAAGAGGTGGAGCGACCACGAAGGCGCCAGACCGCCCGAGTTCATCACGGCCGTGGCCGAGGCAACCTGCTCGGACAGCACCGTCATCACACTGCTCGACAGCCATCGTTGCGAGGCACTGGTGGTCGCCTCGGACGACCTCGCCCAGACCGCGCACGACCTGGAGACCACCTTCGCCGAGGGACCGATGCACGACGCCGTCACCGAGCGTCGCCTCATCGCCGTCCAGGGCCGCGAACTCCAACACCGCTGGCCGCTCTACGGCTCGGCGATGCTCGACGCGGGTATTCGCGCGACCGCTGCCGCTCCCCTGCACTTGGCGAGATCCTGTCTCGGCGCGTTGGCCGTGTTCCACCCGCACCGGCTCCCGGCTCGCGCTTCCGTCCCGCTCGACAGGATCGCCGATGCCGTGACCCACACCGTTCTCAGCGCCCAGGAGGTGACCGCCAGTGAGGATGACTCCGTGCCACTGCCGCTGCTGGAAGAGTCCGATCACCAAGCGACGGTGAACCGCGCGGCCGGCATCGTCGCGGTGGACTGTGCCTGCAAGATCACCGACGCGCTCGCACTCATCCAAGCCAGGTCCTTCGCGGAAGGGCGATCGATCATCTCCGTCGCGACGGAGATCGTGAGCGGTCGGCTGCGTCGGCGCGACCCCGAGTAGGGCGGGGTCCGGCTCTCTGCTGCGCGGGCACCGCTTGGCCTGCACCACCAACGCGGCCCGGATGGCTGGTCGCCGTCGTGGTCGCGGCGATCGGCTGCCGCGCCCATGGGCTGTTCGGTCTGGTTGGGCGACCCGCTGCGGCACAGCGAGGAACTGTTGGGCGCGTTCGTGTTCGACGCCTTCCCGGACAATCCCGCCGCGTCCGGGGTTCGGAACCTGACCCGTGTTGTGTCAGGGAACCCCGCGCGACATGGGTGTGCAGCGCTACGACGTCCCCAGCCCCGACGGGTCGAGCGCGTTCGTACCCACGACGTGGGCGCCAGTCAACTCGCCGCTGACCGATCCTGGCGGGCACGTGGTGGGGGTGCTGCACCACGTCGAGGACGTCACTGCCGTGCAGGAGACCCTCGACTGCGTCAGAGCCGCCGACCTGGTTGGCGCCTCATCCGTGGCCGGTGAGGCGATGCGCCTGGCCGCCCACTACCGGCGCGCACTGGGTCGCCGCGACCGGCGAACTGGTGAGCCTGCGGGCAGCGCCGCCGCCGGATCGGCCGCGGTTACTGCGGCTGGGTGGCGTTGCCGAGGAGGTCGGCGCCGGGCATGTCGGGCTCGCTGCTGGTGAAAACGCCGTGCACGGAGCGCTGCCACTCCGCACGGCTGACCCGGCCGTCCCCGTCGGTGTCCATCTGGTTGAAGGCGGAGTAGGCAATGGCGGCGGCAATGCCCGCCCCGCTGTAGACGGCGACGAGTTCGGTGCGGTCGAGGAAGCCGTCGTGGTCGATGTCGGCGGCGTCGAAGGAGGCGTTGGCGGCGGCCGTGACCACGTCGAGGTAACCGGGATCGGTCAGCAGGCCGCGGTCGACGGCTGCGGTGAACTCGGCCCTGGTGACGCTGCCGTCCCCGTCGGCGTCGGCGCCGGAGCGGATCTGCTCCCACCAGGCCTCGTGCGTGGCGGTGACGGCCGCGCGGTGCGGGGAATCCTCGCCGAGTTCGAACACCTCGATGATGCCCGCGCTGAGAATGGTCATGTCCTGGCGTTCGATCAGGCCGTTGCCGTCGTGGTCGAGGGCGTTGAACACGGATTCGACGTTCTTGCGCTGAAGTTCGCTGAGCATGGCTCGGTACTCCCGGGTGCGGTGGCGGTCATCCGACGCTAGCGGTGCCGCGGGCGCCCCGCTGACCTGTTCACACCCCGGAGTGAGGGTGAACCGGACGCGGGTGCCGCGCGTAGTCCAGGGGAACCGTGTCTGCACGGAGGTGAGCAGGTCATGTCCCGGAGCTGGGCGCTGTTCGACGGCGCGATGATCACCGGTAGCGCGCTGCTCGCGTCGGTGGTGATCGGCGCGGTGGTGGGCCTCAACCTGGTCGAGGCCCCCGCCCCCAGAGGCGCCACCGAGGTGCGCAGCGAGCCGGTGCCGGGGACGGCGACGGTCGTGACGACCACGCGCACGATGATCCCGTTCGTCCCGGCGAAGACCAGGTCAGCACGGCCGACAACGGTGTCAACGACCACACGGGCACCGACGAGCACCGCGGTCACGACAACAACCACGAGAAGCACGACCACCAGGCCGACCACGACCCGCACGAGCACGACGACCGCCTCGCCGGACGTGCTGCACACGGTGTTGCCGATACTGCCCTGATGGCTCAGCCCACCGCGTCGGGCAGCTTCGCTACGTGGGCGTGCGGCACGGTGTAGCGCTGACCGCCCACCAGCTCGACGGGGCCGCCCCCGTGTCATGAAGGTGCCGTTCGGGACGTTCAGCGTCTCAAAGGGCACCTTCATGACGGCGCCGAAACTCGCCGCGAAAGGACCATTCGCTGCGTTCAGCGCAGTGAAAGCCACCTTCCGGGCGGTCCAGGCCGGTGACCTGGCTCCGGCTCCCCGCTGGTCACGGCGAGTCCGATCTCGGAACTCATCGCTGACACGCCTGCCGCTGGCACGCATGATGGAGGGACCACCACGCCTGCCGGGAGGACTGCCGTGCCGGAGTCGGAGATCGCGCTGTTCAGCGAGCAGTACTGGGACCGGGCCACCGAGGTGGCGGCCCGGCTGCGCGAGCAGGGACCGGTGCACCGGGCGGTGATGCCCAACGGACTGCCGGTCTGGGTGGTCACCCGCTACCAGGACGCGCGGGCGGCGCTCACCGATCCACGGCTGTGCAAGGACGCCGACCGGCTCAACGAGATCATGCGCGGCAAGCTCGCCGCGGCCGGTGCGTCCACCGAGCTGTTGAGCATCTTCAGCAAGCACATGCTGATGGCCGACCCGCCCGACCACACGCGGCTGCGCAGGCTGCTCGCCCGCGAGTTCACCGCGCGCCGGGTGGAGCTGCTGCGACCGCGCGTGGCGGAGATCACCGCCGAACTGCTGGACGCGCTGCCCGCCGGGGAGCCGGTGGACCTGGTCGAGCGGTTCGCCTTCCCGCTGCCCGTCACGGTGATCAGCGAACTGCTCGGCATACCACTGCCCGATCGCGCCCAGTTCCGGCACTGGACCGCGGACTTCGTGCAGGAGAGGTCCGAGCTGAGCCTGCCCGCGTCCCGGGCGATCGTGGAGTACCTCACCGGGCTGATCGCGGCGAAGCGCGCCGAGCCCGGCGAGGACCTGCTGTCCGCCTTGACCATCGCCAGCGAGGACGGGGACAAGCTGGCCGAGCGCGAACTGCTGGCCACGGCGATCCTGCTGCTGATCGCCGGGCACGAGACCACGGCGAACCTGATCGCCAACGGCGCGCTGTACCTGGTGCAGCGGCCCGAGCTGTGGCGGGAACTGGCCCAGCGCCCCGAGTCCGTGCCGCCGGTGGTCGAGGAGCTGCTGCGCGTGGACGGCCCGGTGCGCATGTCCACCTCACGGTTCACCAGCGAGCCGGTGGACATCGGCGGCACGACCGTGCCCGAGGGCGAGGTGGTCCTGGTGGCGATCACCTCGGCCAACCACGACTCGGACCGCTTCGACCGGGCTGCGGAACTGGACCCGGGCCGGGGCTCCGGCCACCTGAGCTTCGGCCACGGCATCCACTACTGTCTGGGCGCCCCGCTCGCGCGACTGGAGGGCGAGATCGCGCTGGGGCAGCTCGTCCGGCGGTTCAGCCCGGCCGAACTCCTCGTGCCCGCGGAGCAGGTGCGCCGCAGGCACAGCGCGATCATGAACGGGATCGAGGCGCTGCCGCTGCGGCTTCAGGCCGCGGGGCAGGAGGTGCCGGTGGCCGGAACGGTCTGAGCCACCAGGTAGTCGTCCACGGTGTGCCGCACGCAGTCGGTGCGGAAGTAGGCGGTGTGCCCGGTGCCGTCGTAGCGGAGCAGCACGGTCCGCTGCGGCGCCTGCCGGTGCAGGCCCTGCGCCCAGGAGTAGCCGGTGGCCGGGTCGTGCAGCGGGTTCACCAGCAGGATCCGCGGGCCGGGGCCGAGTCGCACGGGCCGGGGCGGGTTGGCGGCCTGCTCCGGCCAGCCCACGCAGGACAGCACTGCCTCGCGCGCCTCCGAGGAGTAGCGCAGGTGTGGTGCGGCGGCCCGCTCGGCGCCGGTGATCCGCTGCCAGTCGGCGTAGCTGGTCACGCGCGGGGTCCAGTCCTGGCAGAACACGGCGGGGCGCGGGTTGTCGGTCAACTCGCCCCCGGCCGTCTCGGCGGAACTCGGCTGGGGCACTGGTGAGGCGGTGATGCGCAGGGTGGCCAGCCACTGGGCCAGCCCGGGGAAGTCGGGACGGATGAGCGAGCCGTAGGCGTGCTGGATCACGTACCAGCTCGACGCGGGCATGGTGTCGACCTGCTCGACGAGGCGACCTTGATCGGCCGCGTCGAGCAGCTGGTCCCAGTAGCTGAGCACCTGCTTGCCGTGCAGCGCACAACTGTCCTGCCGCTGGCACCAGTCGGCGAAGGTCGCCAGCGCGTCCTCCCCGCTGGCTGCGGCGCTGACTGAGAATTCAGTCAGGTGCAGACTGTGGTCCATGACGCCGTCCAGCACCATCGAGCGGACCCGGTCCCCGTGGCGCTCGGCGTACTGCTGGCCGAGCAGCGTGCCGTAGGAGGCCCCGTAGTAGCTGATCTTCGACTCGCCCAGGGCGGCGCGCAGCGCGTCCACGTCCTGGACCACGCTCATCGTGTCGGCGTGGTCGAAGATCGGGCCCGAGTGCTGGCGGCAGTCCGCCCGCTGCCGCCGGTTCGCCTCGGCCAGCGCCTCGAACTCGGCCTGGCTGGTCGGCGGTCGCGCGGACGGCCGCGAGGCGCACTTGATCGGTTGGCTGGCGCCGACACCCCTCGGGTCGAAGCCGATCAGGTCGAAGCGCGACACCACGTCCGGCCCGAAGAACCTGTTGGCCGACAGGGCCATGGACACGCCGGATGCCCCCGGCCCACCGGGGTTGATCAGCAGCGCGCCGATCCTGCCCGCCTGGTCGGTGGCCCTGCGCCGGGCCACCGCGAGCGGGAACGTGCCGCGTGCGGGGTCGGCCCAGTCCACCGGCACGGTCAGCGTCGCGCAGTCCGCTGTGCCGTCCTGTTCGCACGGGTGCCAGGCCAGGCCGCCCGCCGCAGCCACGGCGGGCGCCTGGGTGAGTCCGAGCAGGAGTACGGCACCGAGCGCGAGCAGTCGCATGGTTACCCCATTTCACTACTGAAGTAGTGTTGAGGTTACACGCCTCGGCGCAACGAGGTCACCCGACTGTCCGCGGCGCCCAGCGCGGTGGCGAGCAGCCGCACCGCCATGCCGGGATCGGCCCGGTCCCCGCAGGTGAAGACGTCCACGAAGGCCGAGCCGATCTCGGGGTAGGTGTGCACCGAGGCGTGCGACTCCGACAGCAGCGCCAGCACCGTGACGCCCTGCGGCTCGAACCGCTTGGACACCACCTCGCACACGGTCGCGCCCGCCGCGTACAGCGCGTTGTTCATCGTGGTGCGCAGGAACTGCTCGTCGTCGAGCAGGCCCGCCCGCACCCCGGCCAGTTCCCCGAACACGTGCGTGCCGGTGAACACGCCGACGGTCGTCTCCAGCACCGCTGATCCTCCTCAGACGCAGTAGGTCGGCAACGGACCGGCACCCAGTTCGCCGATCACCACGCTGGCATCGGCCACCACCGAGTCGCCCGGCTCCACCAGCAGCCGCAGGTCCCCGCGCTCGCCGAACGCCTCCTGGATCCCAGCCGCGCAGACCAGCAGGTGATCGCGCCAGGACGCGGGCACGCCCACCAACTCCGCCAGCGAGGCGCCGATCCGGAACGAGATGCCGTACGGCACAAGCCCAAGCCAGCGTGCCGTGCTCAGCACCTCGACCGCCACGTCCAGCACGGCGCCGCAGTCGTTCGGACCCGGTGCCGGGACACGGCAGTACACCGCGGCCCCCGGAGCCAAGGCCGCCAACGCATCCAGACCCTGCTCACCGTCCACTCCGAACAGTCGCACGCCCCGGTCGGACACGTCAGCCAGGTCCTCGGTGCCGGTGTAGGACAGCGCGGTGGGCGCGATCCCGTTGAGCAGGCACAGATCCACGTCCCCGGGCGTGGCCGCGTCGAACCGGCAGCCCAGGCGGGCCGCCGATCCGAGCACGCCAGCCGCCTGCCCGCAGCGCACGGCGTGCACCAGCTCGGCCGAGGGCAGCGCCATGCGCAGCTCGAACAGGTGCCGCTCGACCGTGGCCAGGTCCACGATCCGGCAGGGGGTCTGCGGTTCCTTGCAGTTGAGGAACTCTCGAATTCTGGTCTGGGTGCCGCGCCAGGCCCCTGCGGCCTCGACGATCGGCGACCCCTCAGCCAGGAACTCACGCACCGCGGGCTCCCGCTCAGCCGCGCACCGGGCGGCCGCCGTGCAGCACCGTCATCAGCGACGGGGCGTGCACCGGCTCGGCACCGGCGCGCAGCAGGTCGTTGTGGGCTTCTGCCTTGCGCAGAAGGAAAAGGACGTCAACAAGACGGGTCAGGAAGGTCATCGGTCGACTCCGTTCGACACCGCGGAGCCGCGCCCGGGTCAGTGCTGGCGGGCGAGCTCCGGTACACGTACTGGTTTCGGACTTCGACTGTCTCCGGGACTCATTCCCGCCACCTCCCTTCGTCGTGTCGCACGACGGGCAGCGCGCACCGGTCGAGCAACCGGCCGCACACCCCTCTCGTCAGAGCTTTGGCACTGCACGGCGTATCCCGTTGCCGGGAAGCCACTTGGGGTCACCCCTTAGGCCGGGGAGACCTGTCCTGACCCGGAACGTCTCTCGACGTTGGGGGGTCAGTGGCCTGTGTCCGCACAGAAGCCTCACCGAACGAGGTGCTTCCTCACCCAGTGAACTCCCACGATCGACACCGTGTCAACTCAGGCACGCGGTGTCACCGGTCACGGTGCACGGAATCCCTTTGCCGCAGAGGATTCCCCGCCATGCGATGCGCACCGGGATGAGCATGGCTCGCGCCCGACTGGGCGGGGGTCGCGCTCCGCAGAGCGGGACTCGCGCTCGCCATTGCGGGACTCACGGCACGGCGGGCGAGACTCACGCTCCGCTGGACGGGACTCACAGTCCAGTGAGCGGGGATCGCGCTCCCCTGGACGGGACTCACCAACCTGCGGGCGGGACTCGCGCTTCGCTGGACGGGACTCACAGTCCAGTGAGCGGGAGTCGCGCTTCGCTGGACGGGACTCACTGGCCTGCGGGCGGGGGGCTCGCGCTTCCCAGAGCGGGACTGGCGGCCCGGCGGGCGGGACTCGCCGTCGACAAAGCGGGACCCGCGCCCGCCAGAGCGGGACCCGCAGGCCAGTAAGCGGGACCCGCAGGCCAGTAAGCGGGACTCGCGGCCAGGCGGGCGGGACTCACGCCCCCCAGGACGGGACTCGCCGGGCGCGGGGGGGCACAACCCGGGCCTGGTGCGGCGGTTACTCGCCGGGTAGGGGTTGCACGGCGGCGAGGGCCTCGCGTAGCAGGGTCTGCACGCCGGAGACCTGCTCGTGCGCCTGCCGCCGCACCGCAAGCGCCCGCTCACCACTGGACCGGGCCTCGGCCGCCAGGCGGTCCGCCTCCTGCGAGGCCTCGCGCACCAGCCGCTCGGACTCGGTCTTGCCCTGGGCCATCAGCAGGGCGTGTTCCTTGCCGAGCTTGTCACGCAGCTCGTCGTACTCCTTGTCCAGCGAGTCGTGGTGCTCCGCGTACTTGTGCTCCAGCTCGGTGCGCCGCGCGGTGAGCTCGGCCAGCGACGCCTGGTGCTCGCTGGCCAGCTTGGCGCGTTCCTGCTTCAGCTCGGCCTCGACCTGGTGCCTGCGCTGGTCCAGTTCGTCCTCGACCCGCTCACGCAGTTGCTCGAGCTCAGCACCGCGCTGCTGCATCTCGGCCTCCAGCGCCTGGCGCCGCTGGACGAGGTCCGCGTCACCCTGGAGGCGCTGCTTCTCCAAGTCCTCAGCACGCTGCTCGTGCTCGGACTCCAGCAGCTGCCGCTGTTGCGCGTGCTCGGACTCCAGGGTCTGTCGCAACTGCTCGTGCTCGGACTCCAGCTGCGTCCGCGACTGCGCCAGGTCAGTCACACGCTGCTGGTGCTCGGCCTCCAACGTCGTACGCCGCTGATCCAGGTCAGCACCACGTTCAGCGTGCTCGGCGTCCAAGACCTGACGCCGCTGCTCGTGCTCGGACTCCAGCTCGGCCCCGCGCTGAGCGTGCTCAGCATCCAGTTGCTGCTGGCGCTGCTCGTGCTCGGCGGCCAGTCGGAGCCGGGTCTGCTCCAGGTCAGCGCCGCGCTGCTCGTGCTCGGCCTCCAAGTCCGCGCGCTGCTGCTCCAGCTTGGATGCACGCTCAGCGTGCTCCGCGTCCAACGCCTGACGCCGCTGATCATGCTCGGACTCCAGCTGGACCCGCTGCTGCACGAGCTCGCTCACGCGCTGCTGGTGCTCGGTGTCCAGCTTCGCGCGTTCCTGCGCCAGCTCCTCCTGAGCCTGCTTGCGCAGGTGGGCCAGCTCGGCCTCGCCCTGCTCACGGCGCTGCTCCAGCTCGCTCTCGGCCAGCTGGCGTCGCTGGGCCTGTTCGGCCTCACGCTGCTGGTACTCGGCCTCCAACGTCTGGCGGCGCTGCTCCAGCTCGGCAGCGCGCTGCTGGTGCTCGGCCTCCAGCAGCTGGCTGCGCTGATCGTGTTCGGAGTCCAGGTGGGCACGCCGCTGGGCGAACTCGGCCTCGGCCTGCACGCGGCGCTGCTCGTTCTCGGCGGCGGCCTGCTGGCGCTGGGCGGCCACGGCGGTGCCCTGCCGCTCGGCCTCGACCCGGGCATCGGCCATGAACTTCTGCACCTCGGCGTGCACCGCGGCGGCGTGCCGGTCCGCGTCCCCGCGCACCGTGGTGGCGTGCCGCTCGGCGTCGCCCTTGACCGCGGAGGCGTAGCGCTCGGCCTCA
Source organism: Kutzneria viridogrisea DSM 43870 (assembly GCF_000525635.1). NCBI lineage: Bacteria > Bacillati > Actinomycetota > Actinomycetes > Pseudonocardiales > Pseudonocardiaceae > Kutzneria > Kutzneria viridogrisea. The sequence continues at coordinate 1,429,008 of NZ_CP007155.1, read as the reverse complement.
CCGCGGCTGGTGGTGGCGAACCGCTCGGCCTCGGCACGGGTCGCGTCGGCGTGCTCCTTGGCCTTGCGCCGCAGCTCGGCGATCTCCTCCTCGGCCAGGCTCATCATCAGCCGGACCCGCTCGGACACGTTGGCACCGGTCACCGGGGCGTTGACCACCGCGGCCAGCTGCTGGCGTACCCTCGCCAGCTCGGCGCGGGTGGTGTTGAGCAGCTGGGCCAGCTCGGCGGCCTGGCCCTGGGCGAGCTCCCGGTCCCGGGCACAGTTGCGCAGGTCGAACTGGAGTCGGGTGACCCGCTCGTTGACCTGGCGCGTGTTGTACCCGCGCAACACCACGTCGAAGTGCGGCGCACGGCCCCCTGCGTCTGCCCCTTCGGCACCAACCATGTACTCAACAGTACTGAGACTGTCAGCGTTCTCCTCACCCGATACGGGGATGTAACTGGACCTGTACGTGCTCCTTCATGTTCGGACAGTCACCAGGGGGCCGACTGTTCCTCCCATCGTTATGCGCATTGGTGCAGGTGGGTGAGGTTTTGTGGCAGCGTGACCGGCAGACTCCGATCCCGGAGCGGTGGGAGGGTCTGATGGGCGGGACACACCGGGTGGGCGTGGAGCGAAGAGGCATCGAAGTGGTGCCCGCGGGGGAACGGTACGGCACCGCGCGCGGCCAGTTCTGGGTGTGGGCGGCGGCCAACCTGAGCATGCTGCCGGTGGGCTACGGGGTGTTCGTGGTGGGGCTGGGACTTGCCTGGTGGCAGGCGGTGCTGGCGATCCTGATCGCGCTGGCGGCCTCCTACCCGCTGGTGGGCCTGATCGCGCTGGCGGGCTCGCGCACCGGGGTGCCGACGATGAAGCTGAGCCGGGCCGCGTTCGGGCACGCCGGGGCCAGGCTGCCGATGCTGGTGACCTACGCCTCGCTGATCGGCTGGGAGATCGTCAGCCTGGCGCTGGGCGCGCTGGCGACCAGGACGGTGCTGGGCAGGCTGTCGCCGAGTCTGGCCAGGGGCCCGCTGCTGGTGCTGAGCTTCCTGGTGATGGCGGGACTGACGATCCTGCTCGCGGTCTACGGCTACCACCTGATCCAGCGCGTGCAGCGGTGGATCACGCTCATCGTGGGTGAGGTGACGCTGGCCTACCTGGCCATCCAGCTGGCGCAGGCCCACCTGTTCAGCTCGCACGGGTCGACCGGCTCGCTGCCCGCGCTGCTCGGCGGGATCACGCTGGCGATCGCCGGTACCGGCCTGGGTTGGGTCGCGGGCGGCGCGGACTACAGCCGCTACCTGCCCGCGGACACACGTCCCCGCTCGGTGATCGGCTGGACGGCGCTGGGCGGCGGCGCCGTACAGGGCGTGCTGCTGCTGGCGGGCGTGCTGCTGTCCACCGGCGACCCGGGGCTGGCCGGACGGGTGGCCAAGGACCCGATCGGCGGGCTGACCAGGCAGTTGCCGACCTGGTTCCTGGTGCCCTACCTGCTGGCGGTGGTGTTGAGCATCGTCGGCGCGGCCGTGGTGGACCTGTACTCCTCCGGCATCGTGTTGCAGGCGCTTGGCGTGCGGCTGCCGCGCCCCGCCGCGGCCGGGCTCGACGGGGTGCTCATGATCGCCGGAGCGGCCTACGTGGTGTTCTTCGCCCCGAGCTTCTTCACCCCGTTCCAGGCGTTCCTGTTCACCGCGGGCTCGTTCGTCGCGGCCTGGGCGGCGGTGTTCCTGGTGGACATGCTGCTGCACCGCGACCGGGGCCGCGGCTACGACGTGCCCGGCCTGGACGACCCGGCCGGCCCCTACCGGGGGTGGAACTGGCCGGGCGTCGGCTCGATGCTGGTCGGTGCGGTGCTCGGGCTGGGCCTGATCACCTCGGCCGACCCCAGGCTGGACCGCCTGGTCGGCTTCCTGCTGCCGGAGGCGGTCCGCTCCGGTCCGCTGGGCTCGGCGAACATCGGTGTGGTGGTGGCCTTCTTCGCGGCCGGTCTGCTGTACGCGGCGGTCACCAGCCGTCAGGCAACGGCGGCACGGGCCCGCACCCGCCACACCAGGTCGACCAGTTCCCTGCCCGGCTCCACACCGAGTTCGGCGGCCAGCAGCTCCCGGTAGCTGGTGTAGCCCCGCCGCACCTCGCTCACGTTGCCCTCGGCCAGGTGTGCCAGCACGAGCGCGCGCTGACCGGACTCGCGCAGCGGCTCCGCGCCGACCACGACCATCGCCACGTCCACCGCCTCCGCGATCCTGCCCACGTCGACCAGCTGCGCGCTGAGCGCCTCCAGCGCGTGCAAGGTGTTGTGCCGCAACCGTTCCCGCTCGCCGCACGTCCAGTCCTCGTACCAGCCGGGCAGCAGGTTCAGCGCGTCCTGCCACCAGGTGGGCAGCGCCAGGTCCGCCGCCTCCGGCAGGCCGCGCAGCACCCGGTCCGCCCAGGCGTGCGCCTCGGCGAGGTCCACCCGCACCTCCTCCCGCAGCGACAGGCCCCACTTGTCGGCGCTGACCAGCTCCACCCCCGTGGAGCGCAGTCGCCACAGCGTGGACCGCAGGTTGCCCGCGGCGCGGGTCTGGTCCACCTCCGGCCACAGCGTGCTCGCCACGAACCGCCGGTCCAGTCTGGCCCGCTGCACGGACAGCAGGGCCAGCAACCGCTTCCCGCCTTCCGGTACCTCCACTCGCGAACCTCCGCGGACCACGTACGGCCCGTCGAGCAGGTGCACGGTGGTCGTGTTCGGTGCACTCATCGTTGATCTCCCCCGATCCCCTGACTGCGAGGCGATGCTGGCAGCGCGGCGTCACAAACCTGTCACCGCGCCGCGCCCATATGGGCGGTCGTTCGTGCGAACGGTGGAATCCGGCAAAGCGGGCAGGTACACAGGAGTGGTCGACAGGCAGCTCGGAGGCGCCGTGTCCACGCACCAGTTCAACCTGAACCTGCTCAACGGCTTCGCGCTGCGCCAAGGGGCAAAGCCCGTGCCAACGCCCAGCACTGCCAAGCGGGTGCTGGCCTACCTGGCCGTGCACGGGCCGAGTTCCCGCGCCGTGGTGGCGGGCGAGTTGTGGCCGGAGGTCACCGAGGGCCGCGCGGACGGCAGCCTGCGCAGCACGTTGTGGCGGCTCGGCCGGCGCTCGCACGACCTCGTGCGGTGCCACGCGGACGTCCTGTCATTGGGTGAGCCGGTCGAGGTGGACGTGGACGAGCTGGACCGCGCCGCGCGTGCGGTGCTGGACGGCGAGCCGATCGGTGCCGCGGGGCAGGCGGTGGTGCTGCGCGGCGGCGACCTGCTGCCCGATTGGGCAGAGCAGTGGGTGGTCATCGAGCGGGAACGCCTGCGGCAACTGCGCCTGCACGCGCTGGACGCGCTGGCCGAACAGCTCTGCGCGCGGGGCGGCTACCCCGAGGCGCTGGCCGCCGCGATGCAGGCGGTGGACGTGGAACCGTTGCGGGAGAGCGGACATCGCGCGCTGATCATGATCTACCTCGCCTCGGGCTCACCCGGGCACGCACTGGACCACTACGAGTCGTACCGGACGATGTTGCGCACTGTGCTGGGACTGGAGCCCTCCGCCAGGATGCGGACACTGCTCTCCCGCGGTGTACGGGATACCCCGGATGTGCGGGCGGCCGATCCAGGGTGATGATCGCAGTGCCGCTGGCCGTGGAGGCAGGTGTCGATCATGTCCGAGAGACCCAGTCTGGTCCTGCTCGACGGGTTCGCGCTGTCCGTGCGGGGACAGCACGTCGAGCTCGCCCGTTCCCTGCAACGACTTCTGGCCTACGTGGCCCTGCACCGGGTCCCGTCCCGGCTGCGCACGGCCGCCGCGCTGTGGCCGGACCCGCAGGCGGAGCGCTCACTGAGCAGGCTGCGCACCGCGCTGTGGCGGACCTCCCGGCTGGCGGTGCCGGTGCTGGTGGCCGAGGGCGAGCGGCTGCGGCTGGCCCCGCAGGTGCGACTGGACCTGGACCAGCTGACGAAGGGACGGGAGCAGCGGCTGGCCGCCCTGGTGCGGCGCAGGCACGAGTTGCTGCCCGGCTGGTACGAGGACTGGGTGCTGGAACGCCGCCAGCACACCAAGTTGCTGTACCTGCGCGCACTGGAGCGGGCCGCCGAGCGCGAGCTGCGGCAGGCCAGGTACGGGCGGGCGGTGGAGGCGACCATGGCCGCGCTGCGCACCGAGCCGCTGCGCGAGACCCCGCACCGGCTGCTGATCGAGATCCACCTCGCGGAGGGCAACTACACCGAGGCGCTGGCCGCCTACCAGAGCTACCAACGACTCCTGCGCGAGGAACTGGGCATCGGGCCCGCACCACACGTGCAGCAACTGGTGCGGCGGCCACCGTGCTGAACCGCCGCACCGGTTCCGGTCACTTGTTCTGCTGCATCGCGTCGATCTTGTCGCTGAGCGCCTGCACCTGTTGGCTGAGCTTGGCGACCGCATCGGCCAGCGCCCTGCGCTCGCTCTCCTCGCGGGCGAACTGCGCCCCGTCGAAGTCCTGCCCGTCGACGCCCTGGCTCATGCTGAGGATGCGGTCGAAGATGCGCTCCTGCTTCCACGGCTCCAGTGCCATCAGGAAATCTCCTTCGCTGAACGAGGCGGGGTCCACATAGACCTTGTTCAGGTCGCAGCCCACGCCGTCATGACTGAACTGGCTGTAGTTGCACTGGTAGAGGTGGATCCCGTCGCGCACGTTGGCCTCGTCACCGCACAGCCAGAACCACCTCGCGTGGCCGCCGTCCTGTGCGGGGTGGACGAAGTCGGAGAACCCGTAGGCACCCGTGCGGTTCCAGCCGAGCACGCTGGCCGCACCGTCGAGGTAGGACATGGCGGTGCTCACCGAGATCCCGTGCTTGGACAGCCAGTCGTCGGCGCACATGAAGATCGGCATGTCCGCCGGGTAACCGATCGAGTTGGCGTCGTTGAGCGCGAGCCGGGCCTGGGCCACCCCGGCGTCCCAACCACCGGCGGTGTCGTCGACGTCCCACTCGTGCAGCAGCACCACGGTGCGCCCCGCGGCGACGTGCTGCTGGTAGGCACCGGGATAGTGGCTGATGCACTTGGGTTGCTGGGGATAGCCGATGTAGCGCAACAGGACTCGCAGATCCCATCCGCCACCGGCCGTGTAGGCGTCCAACTGGGCGGGCGAGAACTCACCCGCCGAGTAGTCGGCGCCGTACGCGATCACTGTGGGCACTGGTCACCTCACGACGTGTGGTGTTCGTGGCTGACGGCACAACCATGCCATGCCGACGTCACTTGTCTGTCACGCCTGGGCACATTCGGTCACGAAAAGTCTGCCATCAGACGCTCCACCTGCACCACATCGCCGCTCGACCGCACGGTCCAGCACAGAACTACCCGTTCGGCGTAAGCCCCTCAGCCCGTGTCGGCACGGGCGTTGAGCCCGGGGAAGTCGAGCACCTGCTCGCACCACCGGCCCAACAGGACCGGGTCGTGGCTGATGGCCAGCACAGCCGCGCCGGTGTCCTGCCGGTACTCCTCGATCGCGCCCACCAGGAAGGCCGCCGTGGACGCGTCGAGCATCGCGGTGACCTCGTCGCAGATCAGGTATGCCGGGCGCAGCACGAGCATGCGCCCGAGGCAGGCGCGCTGCAACTGGCCGTCGCTGACCTGGTGCGGGCGCCTGCGCAGCAGGTCCTCGGTCAACCCAGTGCGCTCCACCAGTTCCGGCACGCGCCGCTCGACCAGCGCGGACTGGCCCGTGGCGCGCAACGGCTCCGCGATGACGTCGATCAGCCGCAGCCTCGGGTCCACGGCGAGCCGGGGCTGCTGGAAGGCCACGCCGATGCGCGTGCGCAGGCCACGCGGGGCGCGGAACCGGAAACCGTTGGCGAGCTTGCCGTCCACGGTCACGCTGCCCTGGTACGGGCTGTGCAGCAGGGACATGACCCTGGCCAGCGTGGACTTCCCGCAGCCGCTGGGGCCGAGCAGGCCGAGCGCGCGGCCCGGCTCCAGCGCGAGGTCCACCCCGCGCACGACCGGCGAACTGCGCTGGTATCCGGCGACAACGCCCCGTGCCTCAAGCATGGGCGTGGTGGCAGGCCACGATGTGGTCCTCCCCGGTAGGTTCGGGCAACTGGGTGCACAGGTCGGTGGCGAGCACGCACCTGGGCTGGAACGCGCAGCCCGCGGGCAGCTCGCTCAGCTGTGGTGGCACTCCGGGAATCGGCCGGAACTCGCGCTCCGGCAACGCGTTGAGCAGGCCGCGGGCGTACGGGTGGGCCGGTCCGCCGTAGAACGCCTTGGCGGGCGAGTCCTCCACGATGCGGCCCGCGTACATCACCGCCACGCGGTCGGCCACCCGCTCGGCCGCGGCCAGGTCGTGAGTCACCATGAGCACGGCGTGCCCCTGGTCGGCGATCCGGCGGAACTCGTCGACGATCTCGTGCACCAGCGCCCGGTCCAGCCCCGTGGTCGGCTCGTCGGCCAGCACCAGCCAGGCCGATCCGGCCAGCGCCAACGCGATCGCCGCACGCTGGGCCAGGCCGCCGGAGAGCTGGTGCGGGTACCGGTCCAGGTGGTCCGCCGGGAAGTGCGCCCGCGCGGCGGCCCGCGCCACGTCCAGCTCCGCACCGAGTTCGCTGATCGTCTCGGCGAGTTGGGCGCGGATCGTCCGCACGGGGTGCAGGTGGGTGGCCGCACTTTGCGGCACCAGGCCGATCCTGCGCCCTCTGACCTTTGTGGACAGTTCCTGCTGGCTGGCCCCGAGCAGTTCCACCTCACCCTCCGGGCCGCGCAGCACCGCCGCACCGCTGACCCGCGCGTTGCCCGGCAGCAGCCCCAGCAGGCCCGAGGCCACCACGGACTTGCCGCAACCGCTCTCGCCCACCAGTGCGAGGACCTCGCCCTCGCCCAGATCAAGTGACACGTCGCTGGCAGCCGCGACCGAGCCGTTCGGGACCTTGAAGCGCACGGACATGCCGCGCACCCGCAACGAGGACTTCACCATGCCAACTCCGCAGACCTCCGTCGGTGTTCCACGCGGTCCCGCAGCACGCCCGCCAGTCCGGACACCGCCAACGTGGGGATGAGGATGAACAGCCCGGGCGCCAGCGAGACCCACCACGCCCCGGAGAACAGCGCGCGCCGCCCGTCGTCCATCATCGTGCCGAGGCTGGCCAGGTGTGGCGGCAGGCCGAGGCCCAGGAAGGACAGCGCCGACTCGTGCCAGATCGCGTGCGGCACCATCAACGTGGTGGCCAGCGCCGCATGCGGGAACACGTTGGGCAGGAAGTGCCTGGCCAGCACCCGTGACCGGCTCGCTCCCCCGCTGATCGCGGCGTCCACGAACGGCCTGGTGCGCAAGGACATCACCTCCACGCGCACGATGCGCGCGGTGACCATCCAGTGGGTCAGCGCCACCGCGACGACCACGGCCGTCACGCTCGGCCGGAACAGGGCCACCAGCAGGATGCCCAGCAACAGCTGGGGAACCGCCGAGGTGCCGTCGATGACCCGGCACACCAACTGGTCCACCCGCCCGCCCCAGGTACCGGCCAGCGCACCCGCCGCCGTGCCGATCAGGCTTGAGCAGACCCCGGCCGCCAACCCCACCAGCAGCGAGACCCGCATGCCGTACACGCAGCGCAGCAACACGTCCCGGCCGAGGGCGTCGGTGCCGAACAGGTGCTGCCAGGACGGCGGTTGCAACACCAGGTCCAGGTCCACCAGCCGCTGGTCCAGGTCGGCCAGCGCGGGCACGACCAGAGCCGCCAGCACCGCCACCACAACAATTGAGACGCTGGTCCAGAACTTCACCCGGTCACCACCCTCGGGTCGGCGAAGGCGTACACCACGTCGGCGAGCAGGTTGCCCAGCAACACCACTGCGGTCGCCAACGTGGTGAGCGCCGCCAGCAGCGGGAAGTCCAGCGCCACACCCGCTTCCGTGGTCGCCGCGGCCACGCCGGGCCAGGAGAACGTGGTCTCCACCAGCACCGCGCCGGTGATCAGCTCGGGGAACCTCGAACCGACGAGTGTGATGAACGGCAACAGGGCGCCCCGCACAACGTGCCCGACGAGCACTGTGCGCTCCCGCAGCCCACGCGCCCGAGCACCGACCACGTAGTCCTCCGCCATCGCCGTGCGCACGGACTGCTTGACGTACAACACGAACCAGGGCACCTGGGACACCGCCAGGGCCACGGCGGGCATCACCAGATGGCTCAGCACCCCGCCGAAGCTCAACGCCCCGGTCCGCACATCGCTCACGCCACCGGCCGGGAACCACCGCAGGGTCAACGAGAACAGCCAGATCATGGCCAGGGACAGCCAGAACACCGGAACCGCCTCGAAGGCGTAGGCCAGGGTGGTGACCGCACGGTCGAACCAGCCGCCGTGCCGGATCGCCGCGAGCGCACCGGTCACCAGGGACAGCGCCATGGTGACCACGAAGGCCACCGTGACCAGCAGCAGCGTCCAGCCCAGCCGCTCGGAGATCACGGCCAGCACGGGCTGGTGCTGGCTCAGCGAATCGCCGAGATCACCGGTCACGGCGTGCGTGAGCCAGTTCCACCACTGCACGTAGAACGGCTGGTCGGCGCCGATGTTGTGCCGGATGCGCTCCAGGTCCTCGGTCGTCGCGTTGCCCACGGAGTCGCCGAGGTAGCGCGCGGCCGGGTCGAAGGGCGAGGCCGCGCCAAGCGCGAACATGACCAGCGTGACCACCAGCAGGATCGGCACGGACACAGCGGTCCTGCGCAGGACGAGCCCGCGCAGGTACCGTGCTCGGGTCGTCACTGCTTGGGCACCCACTTCTCGACGTTCCACCACGGCCCGTGCGCCAGACCGTCGTTGTGCGGCTCCACCTGCTGCTGCAAGCCGTTCCACGCGTCGGCCATGACGTACACGTGGTCCAACTGCACGCAGAACAGCCACGCCGGGTCGGCCGCCTGCTCCTTCTGGAACGACTTGTAGATACCCACGCGGGTGGCCTCGTCAGGGGTGGTGCGGCCCTCGTCGAGCAGCTTGTCCACGGTCGGGTTGTGGTACCGGCCCGGGTTGTACCAGCCCTTGCCCGCGAAGGAGGAGTGGAAGATCTTGTAGGTGATGAAGTCCGGGTCGTACGGCGTTCCCCAGCCCATCACCAGAGCGTCCTTGTCCATGCGCTTCTGCAACGCCTCGACGCTCAGCCCGTCCACGGCCACGTCCACCCCGACTTTCTTCGCGTCGGAAGAGAAGGCCAGGGCGATGTCCTTGCGCACGGTGTCGGCCGCGTTGTACATGACGGTGAACCTGGCGGGCGTGTCCCCGCGCCTGCGCATCCCGTCGGGGCCCTTCACCCAGCCCGCCTCGTCCAGGATCCGCTCCGCGGCAGGCAGGTCGACCGGATGCTCGATGCTCTTCTCGTACCACTTGCTCTCGGCGAACAGCGGCCCGAACGCGGGTTTGCCCGCACCGCCGAGGATGCCCTTGACCATGGCGTCCCGGTCGATGACCAGGTCCAGTGCCCGGCGCAGGGCGTTGTCCGAGGTGACCGGGTTGCCCATCGGCATCATGATGCCCCGGTAGTCGGCGCTGGGCACCGAGCGCACGCTCATGCCCGGCTGGTTGCGGAACCGGTCCACCAGCCGCGGGGGCATGGCCGCCGCGTCCAGTTCACCGGTGGCCAGCCGGGTGGCCCGCACGTTGTCGTCGCGCACGAACGCCAGGGTCACCTTCTTGACCTTCGGCGCACCGCCCCAGTACTTCTCGTTGGCGGTCAGCACCATGCGCTCCCCGGCCTGCCAGGAGTCCAGCTTGTACGGACCGGTGCCCACCGGCTTGCGGTTGAAGCCGTCGGTGTTGATGTCCTTGCCGCGCAACAGGTGTGCCGGAACGATGCCCAGCCCGGTGTACTGCGGGAACGTGGCGTAGGGGTACTTGAGCTGGAACACCACCGTGCGCGGGTCCGGGGTCCGCACCGACTCGACGGCGGCGAAGTCGGTGCGCATCGTGGTGTTCGTCTTGGGGTCGAGCACCGACTGGTAGGTGAAGGCCACGTCCTCGGCGGTCAGCGGCGTGCCGTCGCTGAAGGTCACGCCCTGGCGCAGGGTGTAGGTGAAGGTCTTGTTGTCCTCACTGGCCTTCGGCAGCGACTCGGCCAGAGCGGGCACCAGGTTCAGCTTGTCGTCCAGCGCGACCAGGCCGTCGAACAGCTTGGACGCGCCGTACGGGGCGAAGCCGAGAACGGGGTTGAGGGTGGTGGGCTCGGGGTTGACCGCGATCACCACCGAGTCGCGGGCGGCAGCGGGAGCCGTGCCGCAGGCCGTGGCGGCGACAGCCCCGGCGAGCAGCACTGCTGCGGTCCTGAACAATCTCACGTGAGCACTTCTTCCTTGGTGGAACGGCGGATCGGGAACAGCAACGAGGTCACCGAGACGAGGGTCATCAGCGCACCGGCCAGGACGAGCACGCTGCCCGCGGCCAGGTACGCGCACAGCACACCGGCCAGTGCCAGGCCCAGCATCTGGACCAGCTTCAAAGTCATGTACTGCAAGGAGAAAACCCGGCCCTGCAACTCGGTCGGGGTGTTGGCGGCCAGGTACCCGTCGGTGCTGACGTGCGCCAGCGGCCCGCCGAGCCCGCCCAGCAGCAGGCCCAGGCAGCCCACCCACACCGTGCCGGACAGGCCCAGCACGACGAAGCCGAACGCGGTGAACAGCCAGCCGCCGGACAGCAGCACGAGCGGCGGCACCTTGAACGAACTGACCCGCGAGGCGCACATGCCACCGATCAGCTGGCCCACCGCGTAGGCGGCGACAAGCAGGCCCCACGCGCCGACGGCCTGGCCGTAGGAGTGCGCGACCAGCAACGGGGTCGCCACCAGGTAGGCCGCCCAGGCGAAGTTGTTCAGCGAACGCACCAGGATGATCCGGCCGATCACCGCCTGCTCGCGGACGAACGCGAACCCGGCGGCCAACTGCTGCACCCGGCTGGGCTGCGGCCCCTTGCGCTCGACCTTGGCATCGGTGCCCGCGCGCCGCGCCCAGAGACTCAGCAGCAGGAACGCCCCAGCGCTGACCACGAAGGTCGCCGAGTCGACCAGGAAGAACCCGGCCACCGGCATGAGTGCGGACAGCACACCGGCCAGCCCCGGCCCGCTGATGCGGCCGACCCGCTCGGTCACGTCGATCAGGCCGTGCGCCCGGGTCAGGTGTTCCTTGGGCACCAGCGCGGGCAGGGTGCTCTGCATGCCCGGGGTGAACAGCAGGTTCGCCGCGGTCATCAGCACACTGAGCACCACGAGGTGCCAGAAGCTGAGTTGCCCCAAGGAGTACAGCAGGACCGGCAGCGCGACCAGCACCGCGCGCAGCAGGTCCAGCCAGGCCAGCAGCCGCAGCCGCCCACCCCGGTCCAGCCAGTGCCCACCGAGCAGTCCCACCAGCACAACGGGAATCGCCTCGGCGATGCCGGTCAGCGACACGGCTTGGCTGGAGCCGGTCAGCTCCAGCACCAGCCAGACCAGCGCCATCTGGAACAGCCAGTCACCGGCCACCGAGGTGGACCGCGCGACCAGCAGGACCAGCGCGACCGGGGTGGTCCAGAACCTGGTCGCCGTCATGACGGCTGCTTCGCGCGCCACTGCCCGTCCAGTGGCCGCAGGTCCAGGCACTTCGCCAGCCAGGAGGCTTCGTTCAGGTCTTCGTCCAAGTCGTGTTCGATGCGCCAGGCGGACTGGTAGAACTGGCCCAGGTAGCGATCCCCGCGCTCGGCGACGATGGCCAGCACCAGGTTCTCCGGCCCCAGCAGGGAAGCCTCGCGCAGGGCGACCGACAGCACCGCCCCGGCGGCGCCGCCCGACACGATCTGCTCCCGGCGGGCGAGCACGCGCGCCGTGGTGAACGCCAGCCGCTCGGGCACGCGGTAGGCGCGGGTGAGCACCTCGCCGTCGAGGTTGCCGGGCCACCAGGACAGGCCGAGCCCGCGCAGCCGGTACGCCTGGTAGTCCCCGCCGAAGATGCTGGAGCCCTGCACGTCCACGGCGACCATCTCGGTCGGCAGGCCCGCGGCCCGGAAGGCCCGGCCCAGGCCGGAGATCTGCCCGCCCGTGCTGACCCCGACCACGCACACCTCGGGCACCCGCCCGCCGAGCTGGCCGATGATCTCGTTGGCGGTCAACGACTCGTGTGCCGCCGCGTTGTCCGGATTGCTGTACTGCAACAACAACAGCGCGCCGAGCTCCTCGACGACCTGCCGGGCGCGGGCCAGCCTGCTGCCCTGCCAGCTGCCCTTCTCGTCGGGCTGGTCCACCTGGTGCACGGTGGCCCCGTACATCTGCATGACGTGCCTGCTGTAGGCGGTCATCCTCGGGTCCACCACCAGGTGGCACTCGATGCCCAGCCAGCCGCACACCATCGCCAGCGCGAGGCCGAGGTTGCCACTGCTGGGTTCCACCACGGGGCGTCCCGGTGGCAGGTCCCCGCGGGCCTGCGCCGCCCGGATCATGTTCAGCGCGGGTCGCGCCTTCACGCTTCCGCTGGCGTTGAAGCCCTCCAGCTTGAGCAGCAGGTCGGCGCCGCCCGCGATGCGCAGGTTGGACGGGGCGAGCAGCGGGGTCCCGCCGATGAGGTCGAGCGGTGCGGTCACAGCAGTCCGTCCTGGTCCAGTGCGCCGTCGGCGAGGCACACCACGGCGATGAGTTCGTTGCCGGGCAAGGAGAGCGCCTGCCGGACCACGGCGGCACTGCGTGCGTCCACGAGAATCCCCCTGCTGCCCAACAGGGTTCGCATCTCCAGATCGGCCGGGAGCACGTCGGGCTCCAAACCGGGCAGCGCGGGCACGAGCACCCGGACCTGCTCCCCCAGTTCCTCGGCGACCTCCTCGCGCAACTCCGCGTGCACGGCTGGCAGGTCGAGCTCGAACCCGCCGCTGGCAACGGCTTCACCGGGTTCGGCGCCGAGCGCGGAGGCCATCGCGCCGAACACGGTTGGCCGTGACTCGTGGTAGGTCAGGGGAATGCGCATCGTGCCCACGAGCAGGGCCAGCGAGGCGGCGAGCGGTCCCCCGTCGCACACGTGCGGGCGCGGGCTGGTGATCCGCCCGTGCGCGGCCACCCGGTCGAACAGGGTGCCGGTGGGGTTGAAGCCCTCCAGCTTCAGCGCCAGCTCGCGGCCCTCCAGCCGCACGCGGACGCAGGGTGTGTCGCCGACCAGGGACAGCACCGAGTCCACCCAGGTGCCACGGTCTTCGGCGATCGCGGTCATGATCCTCCCTCCACTGCGTCGAGCACGGTCGCGGCCAGCAGCACGTCCAGGCCACCGCCGCCACCGGCGACGCGAACCACCGACCCGGCGAGCTCGCCGGTGTCGATCTCACGCAGTCCCCCGCCGACCCCGACATACCCGGTTCCCTTGAGGGACAACGGGACTGGCGTCGTGGCCGGGGTCGCGGTGATCACCGCATCGGGCAGTTGATCACCGGGCCGCCAGCGGCGTGCCCGCACACCGGCGGGCGGACGGCCGCTCGGCGACCAGTAGTGCACCGAAGTCCCCCGCAGGACAGTGCGAGCCAGTTGCGCACAGGCACTGCCGAGCCGCCCCGTGCCGCACACCAGCAGCGAGCGGGCTCCCGCACGGTGCGGCCAGTCCAGCAGCACCGAGGCCGCACGGAAGTAGCTGAGGTAGACCGCCTGCACACAGCCGCGCAACTGGTCCTCGCGGTCGAAGACCAGGGTCCAGTAGGCGCCCTCGGAGTGCGGCCGGACCCGGGTGCCGTGCGTGCCGTCCGCGAGAAAGCCCGCCTTGATCGACGGCCGGCGCGACCCGAGCTCGGCCACCGCCGTCACCTCACGGAAGGTGTTGTCCCGCAAGGCTTGTGTGCACAGGTCGAACAGCCTGCGCGGGGGCAGTGCCCGGCGGGCCTCCGGGTCAGCGACGAATCTCATTGCGGTCGCCCCCGGTCAGGTTGATCACCACCGGCGCGGCCTCCGGGTCTGGCCGGTTGGCCTGCGCCCACGTGAGGTACCCGGCCACCGCAACCGAGGAAGCCTCACACACCGAGCGCCCAGTGTGCTCGAACACCAGCCTGCGGGCGACCCGGATCTGGCTGTCGGTCACCGACACGAAGTCCCCGTCCGAGCCACGAACCAGGTTGCGCACCAACGGGTAGGCGCCGGACGGGTCGCCGCGCAGGATCGCCTTGGCCAGTCCGTGCGGGCGGGCGACCTTGTCGCTCGCGTCGATGCGCTCCCGGCCGGAACTCCAGGCCGTGACCATCGGCGCGCAGCTGCTCTGCTGCACGCACAGCAGCCGCGGCCTGCGCGCGGGCAGCCCGTAGAGCGGCAGTTCACCCGCCGCCTTGGCCGCGCCCACCACACCCATCGCGCTGCTGATCGCCTGCACGTACATGCCAGGCCCCTCGCCGAGTTCGAGCGCCGCCTCCAGGAACGCCGTCTTCAGCCCGTCCCGGCGTGCCGGGTTGAAGAAGCCCGCCTCCCATTGCAGGCCATGCGCCTTGGCGTACTGCTGGCCCGCGATCCCGGCCTGCACGAACGTGCCGTTGACCACGTGCACCGTGACGTTGGGCGAACCGAGCCCGCGCAGCCGGTAGGCGAAGTCCCGCCCGACGAAGATGTGCACCTCGATCCGCGGGTAGTAGCGCGCGAAGGCCGCGAACGAGGTCGAGGTGTTTCCCGTGGAGGACAAGACGATGCCGGTGACCCCGTTGTCGAGCAGGTACGGGTACACCACGGCCGCCGCGCGGTCCTTCGTGGTGCCGGTGGGCAGCGCCGTCTCGTCCTTGAGCCAGACCCGCGGGCCGCCGACCAGTTCGCGCAGGAACCCGCCGTCCAGCAAGGGCGTGCGCAGGTCCAGCGGCCCGTGCACCACGGAGCGGTCGCTCAGCGGAAGCACCGGCCAGGCCCAGTCGTAGAAGTCGGCGGTCAGCTCGGCCGGAGCCGTGCGGCCCGCGCCGACCACCGTCTCGACCATGCCGCGCCCGCACGCGCACTGGCCGACCACCCGGTGCTGCGCGGCCCCGCAGGGCACGCACACCCGGCCGACCTCGCGGACGCCGTCGAGGACAGGGCTCAACACCCCGGATGCAGACAATCTGGACTCCCCACCTGGATCAGACGAAGCGCCCCAACGATAACGACAACGGTTTTCAAATTCACCCTACGAAGGTAGGACCCTGCTCACATGCACAAACCCGCACCCAACCCCGAGTCCCGCTCTCCCGACGCCGAGTCCCGCTCCGCGGTCGGCGAGTCCCACCCGCAGGGGCACGAGTCCCGTTCTGGCGGCGGAAGGTCACCGCATGAGGCCGCGCGGTCGGCAACGAGGACAGCGCACGCACCCAGCGGCCATGACGAGGGGACAGGACTCGCCAGCACGGGAGCGGGACTCGCCGACACCAGAACGGGACTCGCGCACCGCCGGGCGGGCCTCACCAGCACCAGAATGAGACTCACGCACCGCTGGACGGGACTCACGAGCACGACAACGGGACTCGCGCACCACCGGGCGGGCCTCGCCAACACCAGATCGGGACTCACGCACCACTGGGCGGGACTCGCGCCCCTGTGGACGGGACTCACGCACCCCAGAGCGGGACTCGCGCCACCGTGAGCGGGACTCGGCGGCTGGCAGGTCAGTCGGCGCGGATGGTGCGGGAGAGGCCGTCGAGGAGGCGTTCGAGGCCCAGGGTGAAGGTCCGCTCGGCGCGGTCGGCCGCGTGCGGGATCTCGGCCTCGACCCAGTAGCGAGTCATCCTCGGGTACTGACCGCTCGCCACGACGCGCAGGCCGTAGTCCGCCTGCGACTTGATGTATGCGCGGAAGTCCAGGCCGCTGCGCCGTTGCGCCTGACTCTCCTCCAGGTCGCGCATGACCGCGCCGCGCACGAACGCCTGGAGCGTGTCGACGACGATCATCATGTCGTCGATGTGCAGCCCCAGGCCGTCCACGGCGGTCAGCGCGTGCTCACTCGCGCGCAGGCTGTTCGGCCCCAGGGTGGGACGCCCGGCCGAGAGCGCGACCGCCCACGGGTGGCGCAGCATCATCGTGCGCATCCTCAGGGCGAAGGCCCGCAGGTCGGCCCGCCAGTTCCCGGTCAGCGGCGGCAGCGGCGACTCGCCGAGCACGCGGTCGAGCATCAGGTCGAACAGTTCGTCCTTCTTGGACACGTACCGGTACAGCGAGGTCGTGCCGGTGCCGAGTTCACCGGCGACCCGGCGCATGGACACGGCGTCCAGCCCCTCGGTGTCGGCCAGCAGCACGGCGACGCGCGCGATCTCCTCGCGGCTGCGACTGGGCCGGGGGCCGCGGGCGGCACGCTCGGGCCGTTCCCAGATGAGCAAGCGGTCCACCTCCAAGCGGCCATTGCGAACAGTGTACTCAGTTAGCTACCGTCAGCCTCACTGCGAACAGTGTTGCCTGGTTTCAATCGAAGGGGGAGCTGTGGACCACGAGGTGGTGATCGCGGGCGGCGGGCCGGTGGGCCTACTGCTGGCGTGCGAGCTGGGGCTGGCGGGGGTCAGCGTGCTGGTGGCCGAGCGGGGCGGGCCGCAGGACCGCGAGCTGATGGACCAGCGGGCGCTCAACCTGCCCACGATCGAGGCCCTGGACCGGCGCGGGCTGCTCGACGGGGTGCGCAAGGCGCAGGCGAACAGCCTGAAGATGTTCGGGCTTGGGCGCGAGGAGGAACCGCTCGCCCACTTCGCGCTGATCTTCGTCGGCGCGCGCGACATCCACGCCGAGGACCCGGAGCTGGCCCGGCACCGTCCGTTCGCGGACTGCGGGGTGGTGGGCCTGTACGAGCTGCGCACGCTGCTGGCGGCCCGCGCCGCCGAGCTGGGGGTCGAGGTGCGCTACGGCGCGGCGGTGACAGGGGTGGCCGCGGACGAGCACGGGGTGGAGGTCGACCTGGGCGGGCACCGGGTGCGGACGCAGTGGCTGGTGGGCTGCGACGGCAGCCACAGCGCGGTGCGCAAGCTGGCGGGGTTCGACTTCCCCGGCGTGGAGCCGGAGTTCACCACGCGGCACGCCATGGTCGAACTGGACCGGCCCGAGCTGATGCCGCTGGAGCTGTTCACCGACGCGGGCATGCTCATGCACGCGCCGATCCCGGACGGCCCGCACCTGCTGGGCCTCACCGAGTTCGGCCGGGTGCCCGCCGACCGGAACGCGCCGGTGACCCTGGAGGAGGTGCAGGCCAGCCTCGACCTGATCAGCGGGTCCGGGGCGAGGATCACCCGGCTGCACACGGCCTCCCGCTACACCGACACGACCCGGCAGGCCAGCACGTACCGGCGCGGCCGGGTGCTGCTCGCGGGCGACGCGGCGCACGTGCACCCGCCCTTCGGCGGCCAGGGGCTCAACCTGGGCTTCGGGGACGCGGTCAACCTGGGCTGGAAGCTGGCGGCCACCCTCCGGGGCTGGGCCCAGCCCGGCCTGCTGGACACCTACACCAGCGAGCGGCACCCGGTGGGCAAGTGGGTGCAGGACTGGACCATGGCGCAGACCGCGCTGCTGCGCCCGGACCCGCGTTCCCGCGCGCTGCGCACGATCCTGCGTGACCTGCTGAACACCAGGGACGGCGCCACCTACGTGGTGCGCCAGGTGTCCGGTGCCTGGCAGGACCAGGTCCCCGACCTGGGCATCGCCGAGCACTTCCGGGACGGTCGCGGGGTGCTGGTCAGCCCGCGCGCGGACGCCCGACTGGCCGAGCTGGCGCAGCGCTGGCGGGACCGGGTCAACGTGGTCACCGCCGAGGCGCCGGAGAACCTGCTCATCCGGCCGGACGGCGTCCTCGCCTGGCGGGGTGATGACCTGATCGCCGCCGAGACCGCCTTCACGACCTGGTTCGGCACTGTGGTTCGCTGAGCGCATGCTGTCCAGCAGGGCCGCCCTGGCCACCATGCTCGTGATCAACGCGGTGGCGGTCGGGATCGCCGTGGCCCTGCTGGGCGCGCGCGAGTTCGACCTGGAGGTGTACCGGGTCGGCGCGCGCACCTGGCTGGACGGCGGGGACCTGTACGGGCCGATGCTGGTGGACTTCGTCGGGGCCAGCTTCCCGTTCACCTACCCGCCGGTGTCCGCCCCGCTGTTCGTGCCGCTGGCCCTGCTGCCCAGGGCGGTGGCGGGCACGCTGGTGATCGTGGTCTCGGCGGTGCTCGCGGTGGCCGTGGCCTACCGGGTGCTGCTCAGCCTGGACGCCTTCCCCGGCGACCGGCGCAAGCGCTTGCTGGTGGCCAGCGCGCTGTGCACGGCGGCACTGGAGTTCGAACCGTTCCGGGCCACGCTGATGGCCGGTCAGGTCAACGTGGTGCTGATGGCGCTGGTGGTCTTCGACTGCCTGGTGCCCGCCCCGCGCTGGCCGCGCGGCCTGCTGATCGGCATCGCCGCCGCGATCAAGCTGACCCCGGCGGTGTTCGTGCTGTACCTGCTGCTGCGCCGGGACTTCCGTGCCGCGCTCACCGCGGGGCTGAGCTTCCTCGCGGTGACCGCGGTCGGGGTGGCCGTGGCCCCGGGCGAGTCCGCGCGGTACTGGCTGGACCTGATGTGGCGCACCGACCGGCCGGGCAGCCCGGTGTACGCGGGCAACCAGTCGCTGCGCGGACTGCTGGCCAGGTTCGGGCTCACCGGGAGCACGCAGACCCTGCTCTGGGCCCTGGCCTCGCTGCTGGTACTGGTCCTCGCGGTGCTGGCCATGCGGCGGCTGGCCCCGCCCGCCGCGCTGGTCGCCAACGCGGCGGCGGGGCTGTTGATCTCACCGATCTCGTGGACCCACCACTGGGTGTGGGTGCTGCCCGCGATCCTCGTGCTGGCCGCGGGCCGGCGCTGGTACTGCGCCGGGCTGCTCACCGCGGCGGTGCTGCTCGGGCCGCTGCTGCCGGTGCCCAACACCGGGCTTGTCGAGCTGGACTGGACCTGGTGGCAGCACCTGCTCGGAAACTCCTATGTGGAGCTGGCCGTGCTCGGGCTGGCGGTGACCGCGCTCAGTCGGCGGCCTTCACCGGCTCCGCTGGCGCCGCCGCAGCCGAGGCAGCCGCAGCCTTCCGGCGGCTGATCACGCCCTGGCCCACCTTGATCATGGGCTTCTCCACCCACAGGTAGCAGAAGTGCGCAAGGCCGACGGCAACCAGGGCCACCGGGAAGCCGAGCAGCGGGCTGCTGCCGAGGTCCACGGACAGCAGCATGCACAGCCCGGCCACCAGCACGTGGGCGATGCCCTGCACCAGGTAGATCGAGTACGAGCGCTCGCCAAGGAACACCATGGGCTTGCGGGACAGCAGCCACTGCGGGAAGGCGTTGGCGATCAGCGCGGGCAGCAGCACCACGGCCACCACCAGCACGTACGGCGGGCAGACGACCACGAAGCCCGGGACGTCACCGAACAGGTGGGTGCGGTCCACGAAGCCCGGCACGAACTGCGCGAGCAAGTGGAACAGCACGAACACCCCGGCCAGCGTGCTGGCCACCCACGGGCGGGTCAGCGGCCGGATCAGCGCGTAGCCCTTCGGGTAGTGCATCAGGATGGCAACCAGGCAGCCGATCAGGATGGAGAAGTAGTGCGAGGGCCAGCCGCGCGGGTCGCTGGCCACCGTGAACGGCACCGCGGCCAGGGACAGGGCCATCAGCACCAGGGTGAGCCCGACCCGCTTGCCGAACCTCGCACCGCGGCTGGCGATGATCGCGGAGAAGGCCAGCACCGGCCAGAGCAGGTAGAACTTCTGCTCGATGCCCAGGGACCAGGACTGCCCGTAGTCCCCGCCGTGCCCGAACTCGTTGAAGAAGAACAGGTACAGCGGCAGCTCGGTGCCCGGCGGGGTGGTGGTGAACCGCCCGCTGACCAGCAGCCCGACCAGGGTCAGCCCGAGCACCACGAAGTACACGGGCAGGATGCGGAACACGCGCCGGGTGTAGAAGTTCTTGAACGACACGCGCCCCGAGCGGTCCTCCTCCCGCAGCATCAGCGTGGTGATGAGGTAGCCGGAGATGACGAAGAAGATCTGCACACCGATCCAGCCCTGCAACCACTCCGGGCCGTTGTTGTGGAAGAACACCACCATCAGCGCGGCGATCGCACGCAGGCCGTCGAGTGCGGGGAATCGCTTCAGTGCCAGGTACTCGGCGTGGCTGAGCGGCTGCTTCATATCTCTACAGACTCCCGGTGGGGGCGACCGTGACGGACTCGCCGGACGGGGCGGGCGCGGGCTCGGGCTTGGTGTCGTGGCGCCAGAAGAAGGCCAGCGCGATCAGCAGACCGAGGCCGAGCAGCACGTAGCTGTCGCCGAGCAGGTGCTGCCAGAGGTTCCACTGCATCTCGCGGTCCTTCTCCTGGGGCAGCCAGGCGAAGGGGCCGAGGGTGTACACGAGCAGTGCCAACCCCCACAGCGGGGCGAACTTCCAGGCCCGCGCCCGCCACAGGGCCCAGGCCAGCACCAGCAGTGCCGGGGCGGCCCACACCCAGTGGTGCGACCAGGACACCGGGGAGACGAGCAGCCCGGCGACCGCGATGGCGACCAGGGCCGCCGCGTCGTTGCCCGCCTTCACCGCCCGGTGGGCGGCCAGCACCGCGATGCCGACCACGGCCACCGACAGCAGGGCCCACAGGCCGGACTCGACCATCGCGGGCGGGTTGATCCGGTGCAGCACCCCGCGCAGCGACTGGTTGCTGGCGTAGGCCAGGCCGCCGACCCGACCGGGGTCGAGCAGGGCGTCGAACCAGTAGTTCATCGTGTCCTTGGGCGCCAGCACCAGGCCGAGCAGCCCGAACAGCACGAAGGAGGCGAGGGTGTTGACCGCGGCCCGCCAGTCGCGGCGGACCAGGAAGTACAGGATGAACACGGCCGGGGTGAGCTTGATCGCGGCGGCCAGGCCGACCAGGGTGCCGCGCAGCCAGCGGTTGCGCACCGCCAGGCAGTCGGCGGCGACCAGCACCATCAGCAGCATGTTGATCTGACCGAAGTCCAGGGTGGAGCGGACCGGCTCCAGCAGCATCGCCACCACGGCCGCCAGCGCGCCCAGCACCAGCACCGGCTCGGCGGGCCTGGCCAGCCTGGCGGTGGCCGCGAGCAGGGTGCCGGTCAGCGCCAGGAAGCTGCCGGTGGTGACCAGGGCCTTGGCCAGCCACAGCGGCATCAGCGCCAGCGAGCCGAACAGCACGGCCGCGATGGGCGGGTAGGTGAAGGGCAGCCGCGGCCCCGGCAGGTCACCGGGGAAGTCCTTCGCGTACAGCGGCAGGCCCTCCACCCAGGCCAGACCCCCGGTGCGGTACACCTGAAGATCGATCATGCCGTTGGCGTTGAGCCCGACCATCAGGACCAGGATCCCGATCAGGGTGAGCGACCACGCCAGCCCGCCGCCCAGTCGTGCCAGCCCGGTCCATCGGGGTCGCCCCGCTGAGCTGTCGGTGGCGGCCCCTAGTGCCCGAGCCATCGTTCTCCCTAGCAGTTGGTGTCCCCCGTTGGCAGCGCCGAGCATAGCGGCCATCAAAAATCCGCTGGTCCAGGGCGTGACGCGGGGCTGTCACCTTAAAGGACACCGCAGCGGGCCGCGCGTTGCGTAACTGAAGGTTCCCTGTCGACATCCTGAAGGTCGAACCGGCCGGTAGCCGACCGCGTTTAGCCAGGTGGAGCCAGGGAAACACGGAGTCACGGGTGAGCTGGCGCACAGACAGGTGCATCGCCCGCAGCAACTGGTCACCCACTCCTTAAGCCGCTCTCAGGTCGGCGCGGCAAGCTACTGGACGTACGAGAGCCGGACCCGCCGCGGGAGGAGACGAGACGTGAGCACCCAACTGCTCCCCGCCAGGCCACCGGCGGCGTCCACCAGCGAGGTCAAGCCGGCCCGCAGAGGGCACCTGGACCAGGTCGACCTGGTGCGTGTGGTCACCTTCTCCGCGGTCATCGCGGTGCACACCATCAGCGAGACCAGTGACCCATACAACATCGGCGCCGGCTCGCTGCTCTCGCTGCTGCACTTCACCCGGTCGGTGTTCTTCTTCCTGACCGGGTTCGTGCTGGTCTTCACCTACCGGAACCGCCCGCTGGCCGCCGGCAAGTTCGTGCGCAGGCGGCTGGCCCTGGTCGGCATCCCGTACCTGGTGTGGACCCTCGCCTACTTCGGCATAGCCCAGGTCGGCGCGCAGCCGTTGACCAGCGGCGAGGCCGTGTCGACGCTGTGGGAGGACGTCTACCGCGGGATCGGCTGGTACCACCTGTACTTCCTGATGGTGTCCATGCAGTTCTACGTGCTGTTCCCGCTGTTCATGAAGGTGCTGCGGGCCACGAGGCGCTACCACGCGCTGCTGCTGGGCGGCAGCCTCGCCCTCCAGGTCGGGGTCACCGCGGCGCTGACCTACCTGCCCGAGCCCGACCCGAACAGCCTGCTCGGCCAGGTGTGGGCCAACGAGGGGACGTTGCTCACCAGCTACCAGTTCTACCTGGTCGCCGGCTGCGTGGCCGCCTTCCACTACGAGCGGTTCCAGGGCTGGATCCGGGACAACTCCCGGCTCGTGCTGTGGCTGCTGCTCGGCTCGATGGTCTTCGCCGAGGGCTGGTACTTCACCGGGGTGCTCAGCGGGGTCGACCCGTGGGCCGCCACCGGGGTGCTCCAGCCCGAGATGATCCCCTGGTTCTGCGCCGTCGTGCTCGGCCTGTACCTGCTCGGCTCCGTGTGGTCCGAGCGCAGGCGCCCCGGCGGGCTGAGCGGGCGGCTCGTGTCCGCCGCCTCCACCCGGTCCTTCGGCGTGTTCCTCGTGCACCCGGCCTTCATCTGGCTGTTCGGCCGGATCGGCGACGGCTGGTTCGCCCAGAACCTGTCGCCCTTCGCCAACACCCTCGCGACCTACGCCTTCGCCATCGCCTGCTCCCTGGTCTTCGTCGAGGTCGTGATCCACACCCCGCTGAGCAAGATCCTGATCGGCCGCGAGCAACTGCCGCTGCCGAGTTTGCACCTGGCCCGAGCCTGACCCACGGCTGTGCCATGAAAGTGCCGTTCCTGGCGTTGAACGCCAGGAACGGCACTTTCATGGCACCAGGCGCCCGCCTCACACCCTGGCTACAGTGGCGCCATGCCACTGAGCTGGTGGAACCGCTCGCCCTGGCCGCGGCTGGTGCTGGGGGTCGGGGTGCTCGGCGCGACGGGTGTGGTGGCGGCCACCAGCGGCGGTGCGGCGGTGGGCCTGGTCCGCGGCTGGGTGGACGGGCTCGGGGTGTTCGGCCCGCTGCTGTTCGTGCTGGTCTACGCGCTGGCCTCGATGGTGTTCCTGCCGCTGTCGGTGCTGGCGGCGGTGGCCGGGGTCCTGTTCGGACCAGGGCTGAGCCTGCCGGTGGTCTGGCTGGGCTCGATGCTGGGCGCCTACGGGGCCTTCCGGCTGGGGCGCGGGCTGTCCCGCGAGGCCGTGCGCGAACTGGCCGGTGACCGGCTGGCGCGGATCGACGCGGTGGTCGCCAGGCACGGGGCGCTGGCGGTCTTCCTGCTGCGGCTGCTGCCCGCGGGCCCGTTCGCACTCTTGAACTACGTGGCCTCCGCGACGGCGATCGGCCTGCGTCCGTTCCTGCTCGGCAACGCCCTGGGCATCCTGCCCGGCGTGGTCGTCTACACGGCACTGGGCGGCTCGCTGGGCGACCTGGGCTCGCCCACGTTCCTGCTGGCGGTCGGCGCGCTGCTGGCGCTGGTCCTGGGCGGCGGCCTGGCGCTGCGCCGGATGACCCGGACCGCACCTGACGATCACTCAGCTTCCCGGTACGATGTCTGATATGCCCGCTTTGGATCTTGTGGTGCACGACGAGCGCTTCGGGCGCGTCCACGTGACGGGCGACGGTGGGCGGATCACCGTGTCCGGCGAGCAGGTGCCGGGGTGCGAGGTGACCAGGACCAGCCCCGAGCCGGCGCGGGCCGACGTGCCGATCGGCACCCGCGAGGGCGCCGAGCTGACCGCCGCGCTCAGCGGACGCCCCGGCACGCTCACGCCGGGACCAGGCAGGCTGACCCGCGGCTCGTACCGGGTGGACGCCGAGTTCGACGGCGATCAGTACCGGCTGGCCCCCGTCACCGCCACGGCGAGCAGGCTGTCGGTGAACGGCACGGCGGTCGGCGAGCTGGACACTCAGCCGCTGCACGCCACCTGGCAGGACGCGGTCCGCGCCGAGCACGCCGCCGTGGGCTACCTGCTGCTCGCCTCGTTCGGGGCGGGTGCCCGGCGGATGCCCGGTCTGCTGCTGGAGTCCCTCACCCAGTACCAGGGCTGATCCACGATCTGGACGCCCTCGCCCCCGGCACGCCGTGATCGGTACCGTGCCGTGTGCCGACGAACCCGTTTGTGGTGATGTCCGAGATCGAGCCGCCGACCACGCCGGACTTCCGCCGGGTGCACAGTCAGGTGGCCACGCTCGCAGCGGTGTCCGACTCCTTCCTCGTGCCGGACAACCACCTGGGCCGGGCCACCGTGTCCAGCATCGCGGTAGCCCGCGAGATCGCGGTGGCGGGCCACCAGGTCACCGCCTGCGTGAACAGCCGTGACCGCAACGTACTGGGACTGCGCCGCGACCTGCTCACCGCCAGGGCCTACGGCATCGATCGGTTCCTGTTCGTGTCCGGGGACAGCTCGGCGCACGCCGTGCGGTCCGACCTGACGGTGCGCGGCATGCTGGCGGAGACCAAGTCCGGGGCCAGTGCACCGTCGGGGTCACCAGCAGGCTGGCGCCGCTGCCCGGCTGGAAGAAGTCCGCCGATTTCGTGGTCGCCCAGGCGTCCTTCGACCTCGCCCAACTGCTGCGCTGGCGGGAACGGCTCGACTACGACGGTCAGGTCTTCGCGGGCGTGCTGGTGGTGGCGAGCCCTCGGATGGCACGAGCCCTGGCCGAGGCCACGGCGCAGATCAGCGTGCCGGCGGAACTCCTCGCCGAACTGGAGCACGAGCGGGACGCGGGCGTGCGCAAGGCCGCGGAACTGGTCGCGCAACTGCGCGCCACGGGCAGCTTCGACGGCGTCCACCTGGTCCCCGTGGGCCGCTACAAGTCCGTGGCCGCCTTGTTGTCGCGTGCCGTGTGAGGAGCACGGCACGCGACAACTGCCTCACAGCACCGGCACGGCCTCTTCCGGCACCCGCTGCGGCGGCATGGCGGGTGAGCCGCCGAGGGCGCGCATCAGGTAGTCGCGGTCGACGGGCGGGGTGGCGGGGCCGGTGAGGCCGAGGTCGCGCAGCCCGCGATCGTCGAACTTGCGCCGGTAGGAGATGAACGGCAGGAACGTGGCCATGGTCTGGTAGACCAGGCTCTCCCACGGGGTGGGCTCCCGGGGCGCGCTGGGCACGAACCGCCAGGTCACCGGGAGCAGGCCCGCGAACAGCTCCTCGAACACCTCGGCCAGCAGCGCCATGCGCACGTCCTGCGGGTGCACGACGTGGTAGGTGTCCACCCCGCTGGAGGGCGCGTGCCCGGCGATGGCGACCATCAGCCGCGCCGCGTCGTCCACCGGCAGCATGTTCACCCCGGCCTGCGGGTCACCGGGGATGCGCACGACCAGCCGCTCCCCGCCGGTGTTCGCGCCCGCGGCGAAGGAGGCGACCAGCTTGCGCGCCAGCTGCATGCCGGTCAGCAGCGGGTGGCTGGGCAGGTCGGGGTGCGGGCTCTGGTCGGTGATCAGCACGGAGGGCCGGTGCACCACGGCGGGACGGCCGGTGCGCGCCGACCACTCGCGCACCGCGACCTCGGCCAGGTACTTGGACTCCTCGTACCGGGTGGTGAACCCATAGGAGTCGTCCAGGTCCCGTTCGAAGATCCGGCCGACGGGCTTGCGGCCGACCACGCCGATGGAGCTGACGTGGTGCAGCATGGGCCGCCGCACCCCGGCATCGGCGAGTTCGATCACCCGCCGGGTGCCGATCGTGTTGATCCGGTGCAGTTCCTGGGTGTTCGCGTTGAGGTCGATCGAGGCCGCCGAGTGCCACACCGCGTCCAGCTCGTCTGCCAACGACCGGAACCGGTCCTCGCCGAGCCCCAGCCGCGGCTTGTCCAGCTCGACGTGCACGACGCGGATCCTGGCCGCGACGGCCTCGATCTCCTCCTGCGTGCGTCCCGCCGCGCGCAGGTAGCGCAGGACGCGTTGCTCGGCAGGTACCCCACCGTTGCGGCACAGCAACACCAGCTGGTGCTGTGCCGCGAGCTGTTCCAGCAGGCGGGTGCCGAGCAGTCCGGTTGCCCCCGTGATGGCGATCGCCATGGTCGTCCTTTCCGGGGCCTCACATGCCCAGTTGGTCCAACAGGTGTGCGCCCAGCGCGGCCGGGGTGGGGTGCGTCCACACCGCCGTGGCCGGGATCTTGATGGCCAGGTCGGCCTCCAGCTGGTTGCGCAGTTGCAGCGCGGTCAGCGAGTCGAAGCCGAGGTTGGTCAGCGGCACGTCGGGTTCCACCGCGGCCGAGCCGAGCCCGAGGATGATCCGGATCTGCTCACCGAGGTAGGCCACCATCGCCCTCGGCCGCTTGTCCGGTTCCAGTGCGGACAGTTCCGCGCGGACCTTGCCGCTGGCGGTGGCGGTCTCCCCGCCCCCGGTGCGCGGCATCGCGGCGAAGAACGAGGACTCCATCACCGAGGGCAGCGCCGAGAACCAGGTGTCGCCCTCGAAGGCGAACACGCCGGTGCGGACCCGTTCGTGGTCCAGCAGGGTGTGCAGCGCGTCGATGCCGTCCTGGGTGTCCAGGGTGGTGAACCCGCGTTCGGCGAAGTCGGTGGCCCGGCCCGCCTGGCCCCAGGCACCCCAGTTGACGGTCAGCGCGGGCAGCCCGCGGTGGCGGCGCCACGCGGCGAAGGCGTCCAGCCAGGCGTTGGCCGCGGCGTAGTTGGACTGCCCGGGGTTGCCGAACATGGAGGCCGCCGAGGAGAACAGCACGAACCAGTCCAGTTGCTGGCCCTCGGTGGCCTCGTGCAGCCGCCACGCCCCGTCCACCTTGGGGCGCCACACCTTCGCCACCCGATCGGCGTCCAGGTTGACCAGGATGCCGTCGTCGAGCACGGCCGCGGAGTGCAGCACCCCGCGGACCCGGCACCCGCCCTCCGATGCGGCCCGCACGAGTCGTTGTGCCACAACGGGATCGGTCACGTCCCCGCGCACCACCTCGACCTGCGTGCCCGCGGCCTGGATGCCCGCGATGACCTCCTCGGTCTGCGCGGAGGGCGCGGACCGCCCGTTGAGCACCAGCCGCCCGGCCCCCTGCCCGGCCAGCCACCTGGCCATCTCCAGGCCGAGACCGCCCAGGCCGCCGGTGATCACGTAGGCCCCGTCGGCGTGCGCCACCGGCACCAGGCCCTCCGGGACCACGGCCTCGGTGACCCCGAACTCCGGCACGGTGAGCACCAGCTTGCCGATGTGCTTGGCGGCGGCCATCGTGCGGAAGGCGTCGGCGGCCTGCTCGATCGGGAACTCCTGGCGCGGCAGGGCATCCAGCCGCCCGGCGGAGAGCTCCTCGGCCACCTCGGACATCAGCGTGGCGGCCAGCTCGGTCTTGGTGCGCAGCACCAGGTCCAGGTCCACACTGCTGATGGTGATGTTGCGGCGGAACGGGGACATGCCCAGCTTGCTGTCGGAGTAGATGTCCCGCTTGCCCAGCTCGATGAACCGCCCGCCGATCGCGAGCACGTCCAGACCGGCCCGCAAAGCCGGTCCCACCAAGGAGTTCAGCACCACGTCCACCCCGTGGCCGCCGGTGGCCCGCATCGTCTGCTCGGCGAAGTCCAGCGAGCGCGAGTCCATCACGTGCTCGATGCCCATGCGCCGCAGGTACTCGCGTTTCTCCTCGGACCCGGCCGTGGCCAGCACCTCGGCGCCACGGCTGCGCGCGATGGCGATCGCCGCCAGGCCGACCCCGCCGGTTCCGGAGTGGATCAGCACCCGCTCCCCCGGAGCGAGGCGGGCCAGGTGCACGAGCCCGTACCAGGCGGTCAGGTACACCGCGGGCACCACCGCGGCCTCGGCGAAGCGCATGCCGGCCGGGATCGGTGCGACCAGATCGGCCTTGGTGGTCACGAAGGTGGCGAAGGCCCCGTTGGCCAGGGTGAACACCCAGTCGCCGGTTTGCAGGTGCGACACGCCGGGTCCGGTCCTGGTGACCACGCCCGCGCAGTCCCCGCCCAGCGGCGGCAGGGTGCCGTCCTCGGTCGGGTACAGGCCCATCGCCACCAGCACGTCGCGGAAGTTCAGCGCGGCGGCCTGCACCTGGATCTCCACCTCACCGGGCCCCGGCAGGACGCGCGGGCGCACCACGAGCCCCATGCTGTCCAGGTTGCCCGGCCGCGCCATGTCCACCGCGAAGCCGTCGAGTCCGTAATGGACAGTCCTTCGTGGACGGTGTTGCCAGGTACCGTCGTGCAGCGGGGTCTTCACCAGCCTGGCGACGAGCCGCTCCTCGCCGCGCCACGCCACCTCGTCCTCGGTGCGGCCCGAGAGCAGTTCCCTGGCCAGTGCGGCACGGGAGTCGACGTCCACCAGCGTGATGCCCAACTCGGCGTGCTCGTACCCGGCGACCCGCCCGATGCCGCGCAGCGCCGACTGGGACAGCCTCAGGTCCTCCTCCGGCGACACCGCCTGCCCGCGTTCGGTGACGATCCACACCCGCGGCGAGTGACCGCTCGTGGCCACCGAGCGCACCACGTCGGCGACCCGCAGCACCCGGGCCAGCCCGTCGTCCAGCTCGTCACGACTTCCCGGCAGCACAACGACTCCGGTGAGGTCCTGGTCCAGCGCGAGCGAGATCGTCCCGCCCAGCGGCAGGTCCAGGACCCGGCAGCCGGGGCCGAGCGAGGCGGCCAACTCGGCGGCGAACCCGTCGCCCTCACCGACCAGCAGCCACTGTCCGTTGTGGACTTCCTGCCCGGTCAGCGGTTCGGGCTGCCAGGCGACCTCGTGCAGCAGCGGGTCGAGACGGCGTGGCCCGGTCTCCCGCTGCGGCGAGAGCAGCCGGATGTCCTCGGCCTCCAGCAGCACGGCGCCGTCGGCGTCGAGCAACCGGATCCGGCCGATCGCGGAGGACCCGTCGCTCTCGTCGAGCACGGCGTGCCCCTCGCACCAGACACCGCGCGCGGGATCGGCGTAGACGCGCAGGGCACCGACCCCGGCGGGCAGCAGGCGCGGGGCGCCGGCGGCACGTCCCTTGATCCGCGCCGCGCCCAGTGCCTGTAGGCAGCTGTCGAACAGCACCGGGTGGAACCGGAACGCGCTGGCCGCGCTGCGCGCCTTGCCGGGCACCTTGATCCGGCCCAGCACGGTGCCGCCCTCGATGTCCTGCACGCGCAGCTCGGTGAGCCCGGCGAAGCACGGTCCGTGGAAGTAGCCGTCGGCCCGCAGCCCGGCGTAGAACCCTTCCAGTTCCTCGACTTCGCTGTGCGCGGCGAGCAGTTCGCCCATGTGGGCCGGTGCGGGCTGCGCGGACTGCTCGACCACGACCACCTCACCGGTCGCGTGCGTAACCCAGTTCACGCCGTCGTCGGTGCTGGTGAGCACGCTCACCGCGACCCGCTCCGGCCCGAGCACCGAGAGCACGGTGGACACCTCGGTGTGCTCGTCCAGCGGCAACAACCGGTGGAACACCAGCCCGCTCAGCGACAGCCGGTGCGCGGGCACCCGGAAGTGCTCGCTGCCCGCCGCCAGCACCATCTCGGTGAAGCCCGCGCCGGGCAGCACGATCGCCTCGTCCACCCGGTGGTCGGCCAGCCAGGGCAGCACTGCCGTGCCCAGGTCGCCCTGCCACACATGCCGTCCCTCGCCCTCCGGCAGCTTGACGTGCACCCCGAGCAGCGGGTGCGTGTTCGCCGCCGAGGAGGTGTTCATGTCCGGGTGCGGCATGGGCAGATCGATCCAGTGCCGCTTGCGGTCCCAGGTCAGGGTGGGCGCGTCCACCAGGCGGCCCACCCCGTAGGCGCGTTGCCAGTCGATCGGGGCACCGGCGCAGTACAGGGCGCCGAGCTGCTGGCTGAGGAACTCGCGGGGCGGGTTGTCCCGCTTCATCGTCGGCAGCACCACCGCGCCGTCGACCAGGTCGGACAGGGTCTCGCTCATCGGGTACGTGGTCACCGGGTGCGGGGAGACCTCCACGAACACCCCGAACCCGTCCTCGGCGGCGGCCCGCACGGCGTGCGTGAACCGCACCGGCTGGCGCAGGTTGGCGGCCCAGTACTCGGGGTCGAAGCTGAACTGCTGCCGGGGATCGGCCAGCACGGTGGAGTAGACCGGGACCGCGCAGGGCGAGGGCCGCAGTTCCGCGAGCCCGCTGACGATCTCGGCCAGCAGCGGGTCCATGTGCGTGGAGTGCGCGGCGATGTCCACCGCGACCCGGCGGGCCATCAGACCCTGGTCCTGCCACAGCTCCACGATCCGCTCCACCTCGGCGGTGTCGCCGGAGATCACGGTGGAGCGCGGCGAGGACAGCACCGCGGCCGTCACGCCCTGGGCACCGGCCTTGGCCAGCTCGGCGACGGCGTCCTCGGGCGAGAGGTCCACCGAGGCCATGGTGCCCAGCCCCGAGGCGCGCTTCATGAGCCGGGACCGGCGGCAGATCACCAGCACACCGTCGGCAAGGGACAGTCCACCCGCGACGACCGCGGCGGCGGTCTCCCCCATCGAGTGGCCGATCACCGCCGCGGGCTCAACCCCGTTGGCACGCCACAGTTCCGCCAGCGCCACCTGCATCGCGAACAGGGTCGGCTGGATCTTGTCGATCTCCTCCGACATCTGAGGTGCGCTCATCACCTCGGTGACCGAGAAGCCCGCCTCGGCGGCGACCAGCGGTTCGATCCCGGCGATCACCTCGGCGAACACCGGCTCGCTCGCCAGCAGCTCGCGGCCCATGCCCGACCACTGCGAGCCCTGCCCGGAGAAGACCCACACCGCCCCGCGCGAGGCGGCGGCCCGCGCGGTGGTGCAGGTGATGTTGGGCTGCGGCTCGCCCTCCGCGAAGGCCTCCAGCCCGGCGATCAGCTCCGGCACGCTGCTCGCGCTGACCGCGAGCCGGGCCAGGTGGTGCGAGCGGCGCACGGCCAGCGTGTGCGCGAGATCGCCCAGCGACACGTCCTCGCCGTCCTGGTGCAGCCAGTCCGCGAGCTGGCTCGCGGCGGTGCCCAGCACCTCCGTGGACGCCGCCGAGATCGGGATCATGCGCGGCGCACCGGTCTCCGGGGCGCTGGGCCGCTCGGGCAGGCGGGGTGCCTGCTCCAGCAGGACATGCGCGTTCGTGCCGCCCACGCCGAAGGAGGACACGGCGGCCAGCCTGGTGCCCGGCACGGGCCACGGGGTGGGCTCGGTGGGCACGAAGAAGCGGGTCGGCTCGGGGTCGATCTGGCTGTTCCAGCCGGTGAAGTTGAGCGTGGGCGGCACCACCCCGTGGCCGATGCTGAGCACCGACTTGATCACCCCGGAGATGCCAGCGGCGGCCTCGGTGTGGCCCACGTTGGACTTGACCCCGCCCAGGGCGCAGCGGCCCTCGCCGGTGCCGTAGACGGTGCTGAGCGAGTCGAACTCGATCGGGTCGCCGATCGGGGTGCCCGCGCCGTGCGTCTCCACCAGGCCGAACTGCCCCGGCCGCACGCCCGCGCGGCGGACCGTCTCCCGGAACAGCGCGCGCTGGGCGTCGGCCGAGGGCGCGGTGAGCCCCTGGGAGCGGCCGTCCTGGTTCACCCCGGTGCCGCGCACCAGTGCCAGCACCTGGTCGCCGTCGCGGACCGCGTCGTCCAGTCGCTTGAGCACCACCGTGCCCGCGCCCTCCCCGCGTACGAACCCGTCGGCACCGGCGGAGAACGGGTGGCAGCGCCCGGTGGGCGAGAGCATGCCCCACTTCGAGTAGCTGATCGGGGTCTCGGGGTTGATCATCAGGTTGACCCCGGAGGCCAGCGCGAGGTCGGACTCGCCCAGTCGCAGGCTCTGGCAGGCCAGGTGCATGGCCACCAGCGAGGAGGAGCAGGCCGTGTCCACGGCCACGCTGGGCCCGGTCAGCCCGAGCAGGTAGGAGATGCGGCCCACGGCGGTGCTGTGCCCGTTGCCGGTCATCATGTACGCGTCGATGTCCTCGTAGCGCCCGGCGAGGCGGCCGATGTACTCCGCGTGGCAGAGCCCGACGAACACCCCGGTGCGGCTGCCCGCCAGCCCGCGCGGCGGCATGCCCGCGCGCTCCAGCGCCTCCCAGGCCAGCTCGATGAGCAGCCGGTGCTGGGGGTCCATCGTGGTGGCCTCACGCGGTGAGATGCCGAAGAAGGCCGCGTCGAACCCGGTGATGTCGTCGAAGTAGCCCGCCCAGCGCGAGGTGCAGCGACCGGGCACGTCGATGTCCGGGTCGAAGAACGCCTCGAAGTCCCAGCGGCCCTGCGGTCCCTCGCGGATGACGTCGCGGCCCTGCACGAGCAGTCGCCAGAAGGCGGCGGGGTCCTCGACCCCGCCCGGGTAGCGGCAGGCCATGCCCACGATCGCGATCGGATCGCCGGTGACCGCCCTGGCGGGGACGTCGGCACGGACGTCCGTCGGCTGGCTCATGCGAGGCACCAAGATCAGTCACTCCTTCGGGGGGAGAGCGCGCGGTGGCGCGCAGGGGTGCTTCTCGCCTGCCGGAGGAAATGCGAATGCGCACGAAATTGATCACGGCAGGCCACTGGGGGTGCCGGGAAACTGCTCGGCCGAGTGACCGAGGATCACCCGACTTCAGAAGGCAGGGAAGGAGCGCGTAACACGCCGAGAATGTTCATGATCACCATCCGCCCTGCCTCCACCGCACTCCCGTGGAATCGATCCACGCTCGGTAATGGAAGCATGGGTGCCACCCGGATACCCAACAACTTCAGTCGCGCAAGATCACCCGAACAGTGGGGTAACCGCAGGTCGAGGGGCATCATGCGGGCCAAATTCGGCCAGAAGACTTGCGCGCGGCACCCAGCGGCATACAGTGGATCTCACAGCCGCCGAACACCGAAAAACACATCCACGAACGGGTGAGGAACGGCGAAAAGCGACTGCGTCCCGTGACCAGTGAGGCTGGGGAAGCGTTATGCGCAACGCGACACTGTCGGTGGCCGACGTGCAGAAGGCGTACGGCAGCCGACAGGTTCTAGAACGGGTCGACTTCACCCTGTCGGCTGGAGAACTGGCCGGGATCGTGGGCGAGAACGGGGCGGGTAAGAGCACTCTGTTGCGAATCCTGGCCGGCGAGCTCAAACCCGACCACGGATGGGTCATTCAGCGAGGCCTGCTCGGTTACTGCCCGCAGCAGACCGTGCTCAACGACGCGCTGACCGTGCAGCAGCACCTGCGCTACTTCCAGCAGGCCTACCAACTGCCCGAGCTGACCAGGGCCGAGGAACTGGTGGAGCGGCTGGGCTACGGCCAGTACCGCAAGACCCGCGTGCGCGCGCTGTCCGGGGGCACCCGGCAGAAGCTGAACCTGACCATCGCGCTGATGCACGACCCGGCCATCGTGCTGCTGGACGAGCCGTACCAGGGCTTCGACTGGGAGACCTACCTGCACTTCTGGGAGCTGGCCGCGGAACTGCGCGACCAGGGCCGCTCGCTGCTGGTGATCTCCCACCTCAGCCACGACATCGAACGGCTGGACACCGCGTACCGACTGGCCGGGGGCGTGGTCAAGCCGATGGTTCTGGAGACGACATGATCCAGCGCACCAGCTACTTCCGCACCGCGGCCGGGTTCGAGGTGATCGAGCACGCCCGCAACCGGCTGGCCATCGTGCTGGTCGCGGTGTTCGTCCCGGTCTGGATCACGCTGATCACGGTGATGATGCCGGAGCGCCCGCTACCCTTCCGCTACCGGGCCACCGACGAGGTCCTCCAGCTCAACGGCATGCATCTGACGCTGATCTCCGGCGGGCTCAACGCGGTGACGCTCATCGTGGGCTTCCTGATGTTCAGCGTCACCTACCGTTCGGGCCCGTTCGACCGGCGGCTGGTCGCCGCGGGCTACCCGCGCAGGCACCTGCTGGCCGCCAAGATGAGCGCGCTCATGCTGTCCTCGGTGCTGATCTCGGTGTACGCCGCCGGGGTGATCTGGCTGTACTGGAAGCCCGAGCAGTGGTGGCTGCTCGCACTGAGCCTGTTCACCTCCGCGCTGACCTACGGCGGCATCGGCATCGTGCTGGGCGTGGTGCTGCGCGGCGAACTGGAGGGCATGTTCACCATCATCATGATCAGCATCATCGACGTGGGCCTGGAGTCCCCGGTGGTCAACGGCTCGGCCAGCGGGGACCTGGTGCACTTCCTGCCCATGTACGGCTCCATGCAGGGCGGGGTGGCGGCGGGCTTCACCAGCGGGTTCCCCACCAGGCAGCTGCTGCTGGCGCCCGCGTGGTGGCTGGGCTGCGCGCTGATCGGCCTGGTGGCCTTCCACCTGCGGACCCGCGTGCACACCCGGCGGGCACGCCCGCTGCCGGTGCGCGGCACGGAGCAGGTGCTGGCCCAGCGGCCAGGGCCCGGCGAGTCCGTGCACGTCTGCGTCAAGATGTGCGACGAGACCTGCACCGCGGGCGACCACATGCCGCTGTACCAAGGGCTCGCGGTGCTGGCGGCCCTGTCGGCGGAGCAGGCTGCGGGCAACGCCGAGCAGAACGTCTACCCGCTGGGCCGCCGCACCAGCGCCATGTGAGCGGGACTCACACGCCTGAGAACGGGACTCGCCGCCCAGTAGCGCGAGTCCCGCTCTGGTGCACGCGAGTCCCGCCCACCTGCACGCGAGTCCCGTCCTGGTGCGCGCGAGTCCCGCTCAGAACGGGGCGCCGACCGAGCAGGTGACCTTGGCGGCGTGCGCCGGGTCCAGGGCGTTGGTGATCATCTGGGCCACGCCGGAGTCGTAGGCCAGCCCGATGTGGCCGACCGGGTCGAGCGGGCAGGTGTCCTGCACGTACTCGTTGCGCACCCCGGGCTCGTGGATGAACCCGGTCTCCTTCGTGCCCAGCACCGCCGAGTCGTGCGGGGTGACCAGCACGTCGGCGCGCGAGGCGATGACCGTGTAGGCGATGCCGGGCTGGGTGATCGGCCCGGTGTTCAGCTCCACGTTGCCCTCGCCACCGGCCAGGATCTGCTTGCAGGCCGGGCAGCCGAACCGCGCCAGCAACTGGTTGACCAGGGTGCGGATCTGGAGCGTGTCGGCCACGGTGACCAGCCCGCCGAAGGAGGTGCCGTGCGTGGGCGGGGCCAGCGCGACGACCCGGCCGACCTCACCCGCGACGCCCAGCGCCTTGGGCACGTACAGGGAGTGGAAGCCGCCCTCGGAGTGGCCGACGATGTCCACCTTGGCGGCGCCGGTCCAGCCGCGGACCTGCTCGATGAAGTCCCGGATCTCCGCGGCGGAGCGGTGGATGTCGACCAGCCCGCCGACCGGTACGCCGGGCACGGTCTCGCCGTAGGTGGTGTCGAAGGCGCAGAAGCCCTGGGCCGCCAGGTGCAGCCCGAGCAGGCCGAGGTTGCCCGGACCGTTGCCGCCGAGCCCGTGCAGCAGCACGACCGGGTTCGGGTGGGCCGCCGACGGGCGACAGGACGGGTTGTCATAGCCCCCGGCGGAGGCGGTGGCCGCGCTGCTCGGGGCGGTGGTGACGACGAGGCTCGCGGCGGCGAGGACGAGGGCCGCGACGGTGCGGGCCAACGTGGGTCGCATGGACACTCCCAGCGAGGTTGAATACCACTCGGTATTGGATACCGACGAGTATCGAGGCTGGTCAGCGGTGTGTCAATGCTCACATGCGCGCGCAAAACGCCGCTCGATACCGCTCGGTATTGAGTGTTGCTACGCTCCGCACGTGGCCACCAGAACCCCGCGGCCGACCCGCGCGCAGACCCGGCAGCGCGTGCTCGACGCCGCCGCCGAGGTCTTCGCGGCGCGCGGCATCGCGGCCAGCTCGGTCAGCGAGATCGCCGAGGCCGCCGGCATGACCAAGGGCGCGGTCTACTCGAACTTCCGCAGCAAGGACGAGCTGATCCTCGCGCTCATGGAGGAGCACGTGCTGCGGCGCATGCAGGACGCGGTCGCCGCCGCGGACGCCGCGCCCGACGTGGACACCGCCGTGCGCGACCTGGGCGCCAGCCTGATGCACGCGATCCACACCGACTCGACCTGGCAACACCTGCTGTTCGAGTACTGCGCGCTGGCCCGCCGCGACCCCGACCTGCGCGAGGGCCTGCGCCGCCGCCGCAGGGAGGGCAGGGCGGCCGTGGCCGCGGCCATCACCCGGCTGTTCCAGGCCAGGGGCCTGACCCTGCCGATGAGCGCCGAGGACCTGGCCGTGGCCGTGCTGGCGATCTCCAACGGGCTGGCGCTGGAGGGCGGCATGGACCCCGAGGCCGTGCCCGGGGACCTGTTCGCCCGGCTGATCGGACTGATCACACGGCAGTGAGGAGCACCGATGCGACTGACCGGCTGTGCCGCGCTGGTGACCGGCGGGGCCTCGGGCCTGGGGCTTGCCACCGCGCGGCGACTGGTGTCCGCGGGCGCCGGGGTGGTGCTGCTGGATCTCGACACGTCCGCGGGCGCCGAGCGGGCTGAGGAACTGGGCCCCACCGCGGTGTTCTGCCCCGGTGACGTGACGGACAGCGGGTCGGTGACCGCGGCGCTCGACCTGGCAGAGCGACTCGGGCCGCTGCGGGTGGCGGTCAACTGCGCGGGGATCGGCCTGCCAGGGCGGGTGCTCAGCCGCGAACTGGTGCTGCCGCTGGAGGCGTTCCAGGTGGTGGTCGAGGTCAACCTGATCGGCACGTTCAACGTGCTACGCCTTGCCGCACAACGGATCGCGCGCACCGAGCCGGTGGATGGCGAACGCGGGGTCATCCTCTGCACGGCCTCGGTCGCGGCCTTCGACGGACAGGTCGGGCAGGCCGCCTACTCGGCGTCCAAGGCGGGCATCGCGGGCATGACCCTGCCGATCGCGCGCGACCTCGCCGAGCACCTGATCCGCGTGGTGACCATCGCCCCCGGCATGTTCGACACCCCGCTGGTGGCCGCTTTGTCCGAGCAGGCAAGGGCTTCGCTGGCCGCACAGGTGCCGCACCCGTCCCGGCTGGGCGATCCCGCCGAGTTCGCCGCGCTGGTGGAGCACGTCATCGGCAACGCCATGCTCAACGGCGAGGTGATCCGCCTCGACGGCGCGATCCGCATGGCGCCCAGATAGCACGAAAGTGCCGTTGCTGGCATTCAACGCCAGCAACGGCACTTTCATGACATGCGGGTCAGCTCAGGGTGACCGCCGTGTCGTCGAGGACGAACGAGGTCTGCGCGCTGGCGTCTTCCGTGCCGCTGAAGGAGATCGTCACGGTCTGCCCCGCGAGGGCGGACAGGTCGAAGGTCTTCTGCACGTAACCGCTGGCGGCGTTGAGGTTGGAGTAGGTGGCCAGGGTGGTGGAGCCCGCCTTGACGGTCAGCTTGTCGTACGCGGTGGAGCTGGTCGTCTCGTCGGTGTCGATGTGCAGCCAGAAGGACAGGCTGGCGTGGCACCCGGCGGGGATGCTCACCGACTGGGACAGCGAGTCGGAGTGCGTGGAGCCGTAGCCGTTCAGCCAGGCCACGTAGCTGCCGCTGTGCGCGGGCTGCCCGGCGGAGGCGTTGCTGACCACGCCGTTGCTGGCCGTCCACGGGCTGGTGCCGCTCTCGAAGCCGGGGTTGCCCAGCTTCTGGCCCGAGCAGGCGCCGCCGGTGGTGGAGACGGTCCAGGTGAACGAGGCGGAACCGGCCTTGCCCGCCGCGTCGGTCGCGGTCACGGTGACGTTCGAGCTGCCCGCGTTGGTGGGCTTGCCGCTGATCACGCCGGTGCCCGAGGCGATGGACAGCCCGGCGGGCAGGCCGCTGGCCGACCAGGTGTACGGGCTGGTGCCGCCGGTGGCCTTCACGGTCACCGACACGGTGTCACCGACCAGGTTGGTCTGGTTGCCCGGGCTGGTCACCGAGGGGCCGCCGGTGGGCGGGGTGGTGCCGCCGGACAGCGCGGTCGCCAGCGGGTCGGCGATCGGCGAGCCCCAGCCGCTGGCCTTGTCGAAGTTGGCCGCCGCCTTGTAGTACAGGTTGTCACCGCTGGTGATGTCGTGGAACAGCGAGCTGTAGCTGCTGCCCGAACCCAGCTGATACAGCGTGGCGTTGACCTGGCCCACCTTGGACTTGCCCGCGGCGAGCGCCTTCTGGTTGACCAGGGTCAGGAAGCTGGCCCACAGCGGGGTTGCCGCGCTGGTGCCGCCGTAGTTGGCCCAGGAACCGCCGGTGTAGATCGAGTAGTTCTGCGCGTTGGCCGACACGTCGGGCACCTGGCGCAGCGCGCTGGTGTCCACACCGGACCCGGTCTGCCAGGAGGGGCGGGCGAACTTGCTGGACACGCCGCCACCGCCGGACCACTTGCTGCTGCCCTCGTTCCACACGGTCTCGCTGCTGTACGAGCCGCCGGAGCCCTCGTTCAGCGTGGTGCCGCCGACGCTGGTCACGTACGGGTCCGAGCCGGGGAAGTCCACCGCGAGCTTGCTGGCGTTGGGCGACTGCGTGCCGCTGTGGTGGTAGCAGTCGTAGGCCCCGGAGTCACCGGCGGCGGACAGGAAGGTCTGGCCCTGGGCAGCGCCCTGCTTGGCCGCCTTGTCCACCGCGTCCTCGGTGGCCGGGGTGTCGTCCAGTTCGCACAGGCCCCAGCTGGAGGAGACCACGGACACGTTGTCGGACACGAACTTGTTCCACATGTCGATCTCGCCCTGGTCGGAGTTGGGGGCCTCGTAGACCGCCACGTCCGCCTTGGGCGCGATCGCGTGCGCCACCTCGATGTCCAGCTCGACCTCGCCGACCCCGTCACCGGCGGTGTCGTCGTCGCCACCGCTGACCTTGACCACGGTCGGGGTGGGCGAGCCGGTGCCGTACTGCTGGTCGTACTTGCTGATGTTGCTCTGGCTGAAGTGCGAGAACTCCAGCATGGCGATCGACTGGCCCTTGCCGTCGATGCCCGCGCCGGTCAGCTTGTCCACCCCGTAGCCGGTGCGCAGTTCCTGCGCGGTGTAGCCGCCCGCGGGGCCGCTGCCCGCGTGCGGGGCGGCCGAGGTCAGCTTCTGCGCCGAACTGTGCCGCTGGTAGTGGTTGTTCAGGCCGGACACACCGGAGATCAGCGCCGAGACCGCGGAGTCCACGGAGGGAGCCGAGTCGTTGGCGGTGAAGTCCCTGTTCAGCTCGTTGTCGTGGTAGGTCGACAGGTTGGTGCCGAAGGCTTGCTGCACAACGGAAGCACTGCCCTTGGCGTCCACGGCCATGCGGTTGCCGGACACGCCGGTGACGGTCAGGCCCTTGCTCGCCAGGTACGCGCGCACCTGGTCGACCTGAGCCTGGGTGGGCGCGTAGCGGGCGGCGAACTGGTCTGGGCTCAGGTAGTGCCGGTAGTCCGCGGAGTGCGGGTCGTTGACTCTGGACAGGAAGGCGTCCAGGTCTGACTCGTTGCGCAACTTCAGCGAGACGGCCACCTGCACCTGCTTGTCCTGCTGGACCGAGCCGGTCTTGGTGGCGTACTGCAGGCCGGGCGCGGAGCTGTTGGCCAGTGCGACGGGGTGCGCGGCCTCGGGCTGGGCCCAGGCTGCGGCGCTCCCGGCGCCGACCACCAGTGGCATGGCCACCAGCAGCGCCACGGAGGCGCGACGGCTTGACCTCACGATGACTCCCTCAGGGAAGACGTGAAAACGTGGGCAGGGGGAATGACAGTTTTCTTGTCCGGAGCATCTCGGTATCCGAGTTGGCGAGACACTAACAGTCGTCAGCGCGCCGGAGAACGGAGTGAAGACGCGTTCCCTACCAAAGTAGGGAAGTTCGCCGCGCCGCGTGTAGCACGGGGAAAGTTCCCCTCTAGTCGCTGGTCACAGGTGCCGTAGCCAATCATGACCCATCGTGACGGCAATGTCCACCAATCGGACATACCTGCCATTGTGACAATGATTCTTCAACAGCGATAAACAATGACACCCGGCACGAGCCGTCCATTATCTGAAACGCTCCGCACGGATGATCACCCGCGCGGCCTTGACCTCCACATAACTCGAACTCCTACCGTCGGCGGCATGAAGGCGATCAGACTGCACGAGTTCGGACCGGCCGAGAACCTGCGGCTGGAGGAGGTGCCCGACCCGGTGCCCGCCGAGGGACAGGTGCGGATCCGCGTGCGCGCGGCGGGCGTGCACCTGCTGGACACCATGCTGCGCAAGGGAATCGAGGGCGGACCGCTACCACCCCAGCAGTTGCCCGCGATCCCCGGGCGCGAGGTGGCCGGTGCCGTGGACGCGCTGGGCGAGGGGGTGGACCCGAGCTGGCTGGGCCGCCGCGTGGTGGCGCACCTGGGCGCGGCCAGCGCGGGCTACGCCGAGCTGGCCGTGGCCAATGTCCAGTCCCTGCACGGGATCCCGGACGGGCTGGACGAGGCCTCGGCGGTGGCGATGATCGGCACCGGCCGCACCGTCATGGGCGTGCTGGACGAGGCCGCCGCCACGCCGGAGGACGTGGTGCTGGTGACCTCGGCCGCGGGTGGCATGGGCAGCCTGTTCGTGCAGGCGCTGCGCAACCTCGGCGCCACCGTGGTCGCCGTGGCCGGTGGCCCGGAGAAGGTGGCCCGTGTCAAGGAACTCGGCGCCGAGGTCGTCGCCGACTACAACCAGGCGGACTGGGACGAGCAGGTCCGCGCCGAGCTGGGCAGCCGGTCGGTGACCCTGGTGCTGGACGGGGTTGGCGGCGAACCGGGCCGCAAGGCGTTGGGACTGCTGGGTTTTGGTGGGCGGATCGTCATGTTCGGCTGGTCGGCGGGGGCACCGACCCAGCTGGGCACCGAGGACCTGGTGGCCAAGGCGCTCACCGTGTCCTGGGGACTTGGCCCCAGGATGCGCAAGCCGGGCGTGGTCCGCGAGCTGGAGACCCGCTCGATGGCGGAGGCCGCCGCGGGACGGCTGGTACCGCTGACCACCCGCTTCCCGCTGGCCGAGGCGGCGCGGGCGCACACGGCGCTGGAGAACCGCGGCACGGTCGGCAAGGCGGTGCTGGTGGTCTCCGGTCAGACCGCGTAGGGGGCGCCGATGCGGCCCGGGAACTCGTTGGTGGGCCGCAGTTCCACGCGAGCCGGTTGTCCAGGCGCTGCCGGATGCGGCGGAACACCGCCACCCGGGTCGATCGAGGTCACGACGCGGCGCTGCCGCAGGAGTGCACACCGATCACCAGCGCGTGGCCCGGCCAGGACCGCTCCGCAGCCGCCGCAGGTCCACGTCGACCTCGGCGGCTGCGCGACGCCCTGCTCACCGGCGGCCACCGGGCCGCGGCGCACGCCCCGGTTGGCGCGTGTCGGTGAGTTTCTGGTGACCGCGCCGGAGCCGGTCAGCACGGCGAGGAA
The DNA here is from genome assembly GCF_000525635.1 of Kutzneria viridogrisea DSM 43870. Lineage (NCBI taxonomy): Bacteria > Bacillati > Actinomycetota > Actinomycetes > Pseudonocardiales > Pseudonocardiaceae > Kutzneria > Kutzneria viridogrisea. The sequence goes on along the minus strand of NZ_CP007155.1, from coordinate 1,387,731 downwards.
CGCGCTGTCCCCGTGGCGGGCGAGGCGATCGCACTGCTGACCGGCCTGCGGCGGGTCGAGTTGCGGGCCTGCCACGCGCCGGGCTGCGTCCGGGATCACCCGCGCCGCGCTGCACCACCGCAAGCCTTCAGCGGGGTGAGCGCAGGCCCACGAACTGGGCCATCGTTTCCACGGAGTGCTCGAAGAACTCCTCGCTCGGGTCCACGCTGCCCACCAACTGGCCGAACAGCTCGAAGCTGATCATCCCGAACAACTGGGTCCATGCCGTGATCGCCCGGGCCATGAGCACGGGCGGCAGGGTGGGCGCGACCGCCTCGGCCAGCGCCTTGGTCTGTGCCAGCAGCTGCGGGCTGAGCTCGCGCCCGTCGTAGTCCAGGCGGATCAGCTTGGCCGCCCACGCGGTCTTCAACACCTCGAGCAGCGCGATGGCCACCCGGCTCGCCGCGGGGACGGTGTCCTGCGGCGCCTGGTAGCCGGGCACCGGCGAGCCGTAGATCAGGGCGTACTCGTGCGGGTGGGCCAGCGCCCAACCCCGCACCGCCCGGCAGATGGCCCGCCACCGGCCGCGCACGTCCACCGGGTCGACCCCGGCGTCGGCGGCCTCGGCCTCGGCGCCCAGCCCGTCGTACGCGTCCAGGATCAGCCCCGTGAGCAGGTCGTCCTTGCTCGGGAAGTACCGGTAGAGCGCCGAGGACACCATGCCCATCTCCCGGGCTACCGCGCGCAGGGACAGCCCGTCGGCCCCGGACACGGCCAACTGCTTGCGGGCCTGGTCCTTGATCTCGGCGGTCAGCTCGGCCCTGGCCCGGTCCCTGGCGGTACGGCTCGCGTTCATCCCCTCACCCTGTCACGTTTCGGAGCACTAGCCAACTTAGAGAGCACTGCTCTTGACAGAGAGCGGCAGCCGCGTGTTCACTGTTCTCAACCGAGAGCAGTGCTCTCCATTCTTCAGGAGGCAGCCATGACCACCCGATACGTCAAGAGCGACGGCAGCGACGTGCTGTTCCACAAGATCGTCAGCGGCCTGACCAAGGCCGGGATCAGCCTGCTCGGCAGCCGGGTGCTCACGGTGCGCGGCCGGACCAGCGGCGAACCGCGCTCGAATCCGGTGAACCTGTTGTCTTACAAGGGAAAGAAGTACCTGGTGGCCCCGCGCGGACACACCCAGTGGGTGCGCAACCTGCGCGCGGCGGGCGAGGGTGAGCTGCGGATGGGCCGCCGCACGGAGCGGTTCACCCCCACCGAACTGGCCGACGCCGACAAGCCGGAGATCCTGCGCGCCTACCTCAAGCGCTGGAAGTTCGAGGTGAGCATGTTCTTCGATGGCGTGGACGCCACCGCCTCCGACGAGGTGCTGCTGGGCATCGCTCCCGGCTACCCGGTGTTCGAGATCCACATCGGCTAGCCGGGAGCGGCCCGTCAGCAGCCCTTGCTGGAGCCGGTCGCGTTGACACGCAAGGCGTCCGAGCCCTGCACGCAGTAGCCGGTGACGGACTGGAAACCCAGGTCGTACGGGCTCCCCTTGCCGGACTGCGCCGTCACGTGGTCGAAGCTGAGCCTGCTGCCCGAGTTGGCGATGATCGCGGGCCGGGCGTCGCTCGCGGACTGGCGCAGCGCGGTGTCGGTGAAGCTGATGCCGGTCACCTCGTGCAGGTAGAACCCGTACGCGGGGCGGGTTCCGATGCTGTTGGGGTTGTAGTCCCCGTTGTCGCTGGGCACGTCGGTGGACATCGCCGCGTGCCCGCCGGGCAGGGTCAGGTTGACGTTCTTGAAGGTCACGTCGCTGATCTGGTGACCGGGCTGGCCCCACAGGGTGGGGCTGAACGACCCGGCACTGGTGCCGGTGATGTTCTCGTAGTGCACGTCGCTGATGCTGCCGATGCCCGGCTTGTCACCACAGCGTTTTCTCGTCCCGATCTTCTGCATGATCGGCGACTTGGTGCCCGACATCGTCACGTCGTTGTAGCGCACGTTGGAGATGCGCGAGCCGTCCATGGACACCATGCCCAGGCCGGACTTGCCCGCACCGGTGATGGTGATGTGGGTGAACTGGTAGTCGGTGAAGTCCCCGCAGGTCTCCGAACCGAACATCAGCGCGTTGCAGCAGCCCGCGGACAGCTTCGCGTTGGTGACCGTCACGTGGCCGTTGGGCAGGGTGGCGCCCAGCGCCCAGTCGCTCTTGAACACCAGCGCGTCGTCGTTGGCCGCATCGGTGATGTTGGTGATCGTGACGTTGCGGGTGTTGATGATGTTCCAGCCGTCCCGGTCACCCGCGGTGGAGATCGTCAGGTGGTCGGACACCACGTTCTGGCAGCCGTTGATCAGCATCGCGAAGTGGCCGCCGCGCTTGAGCGTGATGCCCGAGACGGTCAGCCCGTCGCAGCGGGTCAGCGAGATCAGCTTGTCCGCCTGGCCGGACTTGGGGTTGCCGGTGATGAAGTGACCGCCGCCGTCGATCGTGCCCGAGCCGGTGAACCCGATGTTGGTCAGCCGGTCGCCCCAGATCATCGCGTTGTGGAAATGGCTGTGCCCGTAGTCCTGGAACTTGTCGTAGGGGTTGGCCTCCGGCGCGTCGTAGCCGGAGGCGGTGCCCAGCAGGGTCGATCCCGCGTCCAGCTGCACGGTGACGTTGCTCAGCAGGTGGATCGAGCCGCCCGCCTTGTACGTGCCCGCGGGGAAGCGCACCACCCCGCCGCCCGCCTGGTTCGCCGCCACGATCGCCCTGTTCACCGCTGGCGTGTCGTTGGCCGCCCCGTCTCCCTTGGCGCCGTAGGACTTCACGTCGAACACCGCCGCCCGGTCCCTGGCGTTGGTCGTGGCGGCCGAGGCCCCGCCGCCCACGAACACCGCGATCAGGGCTACCGCCAGCACCGGCAGCCAGGTGGTGGCCGATCTCCGCAACGCTGCGTAGCTCACGAACAGTCTCCCTCAGTCGACTGTAAAGGTTTGCAAGCGGCGGTCGCGCCAGGCTAGGAGCTGGGCACCGAGCCCGTCAAGGGGCAGCGCCAAAGCCGACGCCAGCCCACCCGCGAGTCCAGCCCAGCCGCACACGAATCCCGTTCTGGCACACACCAGAGCACTGCTCACAAATGCGTGCACCGCTCACCCACCACGCTGCTCGGCGGCCAGGAAATGCGCGATCTCGCTGGTGGCCTCGTAAAGCCGCCGGTAGTGCTGGTAGTACGGCTCGTACGCGGCGGTCCGGTCCGGATCGGGCAGCACCGTGGACACGACCGGGTTCCACGTGGCGGTGTCCACGCCCTGCGCCTCGGCGGCGAGCCGGGCGTCACCGAGGCAAGCGCCGATGGTGTGCGCCGGGACCTGCTGGGACAGGCCCGTCACGTCGGAGACGATCTGCGTCCACAGCCCGCCCTGCGTGCCGCCGCCGACCGCGACGAGCCTGCGCGCACGCCCACCCGCCTCGGTCATGGCGGCGAGGTTGTGCCGCACCCCGTAAGCGGTTCCCTCCAACACGGCCCGGTAGAGCTCCTCGCGGCCGTGGCCGAGGGTCAGCCCGGCGAGCACGCCGCGCGCGTCCGGGTCGAACAACGGGGTCCGCTCCCCCGCGAAGTACGGCAGCAGCAGCAAACCCCGGCTGCCAGCGGGGACGCGCCCCGCAGCCGCCACCAGGTCGCCGAACTCGCCGCCGACCAGGCCGCGCAACCAGTCGGTGACCGCACCGGAGGTGGCCATGCCCGCGGCCAACGTGTAGGTGCCCGGCCGAACCCCGCAGGTCGCCCACAGACCGGGGTGGCCACGCACCTGGTCGAGGACCTGCACCAGGAACAGCGTGCTGCCGTACATGATCATCGCCTCGCCGGGCTCACGCACACCCACGCTGGCGGCCTCGGCCCAGGCGTCCACGGTCCCGGCCGTCACGGGCAGTCCCGCGGGCAGCCCGGTCGCGGCGGCGGCCGAGTCGCTCACCACGCCGACGACCTCGGTCGGCCACGCCAGCTCGGGCAGCGGCAGACCGGGCGCCACCGCAGCGGCCCAGTCCCGCGCCCAGTCGCGGGCGTGCAGGTCGTACATCGGCGTGCACTGGCTGGCCGAGTGATGGTCCAGCACGTACCGCCCGGTGAGCCGGTGCACCAGGTACGAACTGGCCATCAGCAGCATGCGCGTACACCGGTACACCTGCGGCTCGTGCCTGGCCAGCCAGCGCAGCTTCGGGCCGACGGCCTGGCTGGTCAGCGGGGACCCGGCCCGTGCGAGCACCTCCTCGGCGCCGAACTCGGCCGTCAGCTCGGCGATCTCCGCGGTGGCCCGGGTGTCCACCCCGTAGAGGATCGCGGGGCGCAGGGGCTCGCCGTGCTCGTCGGCGGGCAGCAGGCAGGGACCGATCCCGCTGACGGCCAGCGCCTGGATGCCCGTGACGGCAGCGCTCAGTTCCCTTGCCACGGCGAGGAAATCGGCCCACCACACGTCCTGGGCGTCGTGCTCCACCCAGCCCGGCCGGGGCGCGGACGTGCCGTGCGGGCGTTGCGCGGTGGCCACCACAGACCCGTCCGCGCGCACCACCACACCCTTCGTGCTGGACGTTCCTATGTCGATGCCCAGGTACATGCCAAATAGTGTTGTCGACATGGAGCAGATCACGATCGTCGGCGCCTCGGCGGCGGGCCTGACCGCGGCGGAGACCCTGCGCAGGGAGGGCTTCACCGGGGAGCTGACCCTGGTCGGCGAGGAGCCGCACGCCCCGTACGACCGGCCGCCGCTGTCCAAGCAGGTGCTGGCCGGGCAGTGGGAGCCCGAGCGCACCCAGCTGCGCAAGGCCGAGCAACTCGACGGGCTGGGCGCGCGGCTGCTGCTGGGCCGCAGGGCCACCGGGCTGGACCTGGCCGGGCGCGCGGTGGAACTGGACGGCGGCGAGCGGGTCGGCTTCGACGGGCTGGTGATCGCCACCGGGGTGCGGCCACGCCGCCTGCCCTTCGGCCACGACCTGCTCGGGGTGCACGTGCTGCGCTCGCTGGACGACGCGCTCGCGCTGCGCACCGAACTGGCGGCCGGTCCGCGCGTCGTGGTGATCGGCGCGGGCTTCCTCGGCGCGGAGGTCGCGGCCACGGCCCGCACCCTGGGCCTGGACGTGACGATGGTGGACCCGCTGCCGGTACCGATGCTGCGCCAGCTGGGCGCGCCGGTGGGCAAGGTCGTCGAGGCCATGCACCGGGACAACGGGGTTCGCGTGCTGCTGGGCGTCGCGGTGACCGAGCTGGTCGGCTCCGGCGGGCGGGTCAGCGGGGTGCGGCTGTCCGACGGCACGCTCTGCGAGGCCGACTGCGTGCTGGTGGCGATCGGCTCGGTGCCCGCCACGGACTGGCTCACCGACTCCGGGCTGTCCCTGGCGGACGGGGTCCTGTGCGACGAGCGCTGCCAGGCGGCGCCCGGGGTGTACGCGGCCGGGGACGTGGCCCGCTGGCCGAACCCGCACTTCGGCGTGCCGATGCGGCTGGAGCACCGGATGAACGCCACCGAGCAGGGCATGGCGGTGGCCAGGGCACTGCTCGGGGCCGGGGAGCCGTTCGCGCCGGTGCCCTACTTCTGGACCGACCAGTTCGACGCCAAGGTGCAGGCGTACGGGGTCTTCCCGGAGGGCGCGGGCTACACCGTGCTGGACGGGGACATGGCCAGCCGGGAGTTCACCGCCGCCTACCACGTGGACGGGGTCGTGACGGGCGTGCTGGGCTGGAACCAGCCCAGGCAGACCCGCAAGCTGCGGCAACTGGTCGTGGACCGGGCCACGGTGCCCGCGGCGACGTAGGATCGACAACCGGGGTGAGCTGAGGGGACGGGGTATGGGAGATCGCGGTGACGGGGGTGGCTCCGCATTCGGTGCGGAACTGGAGCGCATGCTCGTCGACCGGCGCATCTCCTGGCGCACGCTGGCCGACCTGGTCGGCTACACGCCCAGCTGGCTGAGCAAGGTCAAGAACGGCACCCCGCCCTCAGCCGAGCTCGCCCGCCGCTGCGACCAGGTGCTCGAGGCGGGCGGCACGCTCATCTCCCTGGCCAACAACGAGATCGCCGCGCGGCCCGCCCAGCTGCCCGCCGCGGCGGCCCGCTTCGTGGGGCGTGAGGAGCACCTCGCCGTGCTGCGCGCCACGCTCACCGGCGACCACCAGCGCGGCACGCCCGCCGTGGTGGCCGTGGACGGGGCACCGGGCACGGGCAAGACCACGCTCGCGCTGCGCCTGGCGCACGACGTGGCCCCGCGCTTCCCGGACGGCCAGCTCTACGTGGACCTACAGGGCTACTCGCCGGTGGAGCTGCCGCTGCGGCCCACCGACGTGCTGGAGGAGTTCCTGTCCGCGCTGGGCGTGAGCGGCAACGCGATCCCCGCCGAGCAGGAGCAGCGGGCGAAGATGTTCCGCTCGCTGGTGGCCCGCGGGCGGGTGCTGATCGTGCTGGACAACGCGGCCGAGTCCCAGCAGCTGGAGCCGCTGCTGCCGGGGTCCGGGGACTGCGCCGTCGTGGTGACGAGCCGGCGCAGGCTGTCCGGCATGGCGATGCGCACCAACGCCAAGCAGCTGACCCTCGGGCCGATGACCGAGACCGAGGCGACCACGCTGCTGAGCCGGGTGATCGGCGAGCAGCGCACCGCCACCGAGCCCGCCGCGATCACCGCGCTGGCGCAGCGTTGCGCCCACCTGCCGCTGGCGTTGCGCATCGCCGCCGAGCGCGTGGCCACCCACCCGCACCGCTCGGTGGACGAGTTGGTGGAGGAGTTGGACGCCGACGACCAGCGGCTGGACGGGCTGGCCACGGACGACTCGATCGCGGTGCGCGCGGTGTTCTCCTGGTCCTACCGCGACCTGTCCGGGGAATCGGCCCGCATGTTCCGGCTGCTCGGGCTGTTCCGCGGCGCGCAGATCAGCACGGCCGCCGCCGCGGCACTGGCCGGGGTGCCGGTGCACCACGGGCGCAGGCTGCTGGAGCGGCTGGCCAGTGTGCACCTGCTGGAGGGCCTGGCCAGGGACCGGTACCGGCTGCACGACCTGCTGCGGGTCTACGCCGCGGAGCTGGCCGGGGCCGAGGAGTCCGCACCGGCCAGGCAGGAGGCCGTGCGCAGGCTCACCGACTGGTACCTGCACACCGCCGAGCGGGCCAACGAGACGCTGGCCCCGTTCCGGGTGCACACCCTGGAGGTGCCCGCGGCGGGGCCGACGGTCACGCCGGAGGGCTTCACCGACCCGGTCGAGGCCCTGCGCTGGTGCGACGGGGAGCTGGCCAACCTGGTGCCGCTGATCCAGACGGCCATCGACCACGGGCTGCTGGACACGGCCTGGCGGGTGGGCATCGCCATGTGGGACTACTTCAGCCTGCGCACCCCGATGGGCGTGTGGGTGAGCACGCACCTGCTCGCCGAGCAGGCCGCCCGCACCGCCGGTGACCTGTTCGCCCAGGCGTGGGTGCAGACCAACCTGGCCGCGGCCAAGCACCGGCTGCACGAGTTCGACCAGGCGACCGAGCTGTACCGCAGCGCGCTGGCGATCCGCGAGCGGATCGGCGACGAGCACGGGCAGGCCTGGACCCTGGCCGGGCTCGGGTTCCTGCACCTGGACCAGGGCCTGGCCGAGGAGGCCGAACAGGTGGCTGGCCGCGCGCTGGCGCGGTTCCGCGAACTGGGCGACCGGCACGGCGAGGTGGTCACCATGTCCACGCTGGGCGAGGTGCTGCGGCTGCGCGGGCTCACCCAGCAGGCCCTCGACGCGCTGACCGAGGCACTGCGGGTGGCCGACGAGTGCGAGGACCCCTCCGCGCAGGCCGACGCCCTGGGCAAGATGGCCGAGGCGCACCTGGCGCTGGGCGACCGGGAGCAGGCGCTGGATTGCCTGAACCGGGCCCTGGCGATCGCCCGCGACGGGCAGAACCGCTGGGGTGAGGCCGACATCCTGTCCCGGCGCGGCGCGGTCCTGCGCGGTCTGGGCCGGGTGGGTGACGCGCGCAGGTCGTGGGAGGCTGCCCTGCGGCTGTACTCCGAAGTGGACGACCGGCGGGCCACCGACGTCCGGGCCCAGCTGGAAACCTTGAGCTGAACCGATCGGAGTACTTGTCAGCGCCCGCGTGGATGTGTAAACCAGGAGGTGCGCTGTTCACCTCGTGGCCGATTCGCCACGGTGAGTCACCGCCTTCACCCCTGGGGCAGGGTGTTTCCTCGAAGACTCAACACATCAACACTGGTGGCTGATCTGCGCGTTGGCCATAGTTACTGTGTGCGATCGGACCACTATCCAATCGCACCAGCCGAGTCAAGGACGCAGCCTGGGGCATGCAGTCGCGCGTCGTCTCGGCCGAGGAACCGGCGTTGGCGGGCGGGTCCACTGGGGGTGGCTCCGCCCGTCAACGGCCCACCTCCCCGCGTGTCGGACCTTCCAGTACCGCGTGTCGGACGTTCCGGTACGCCGTGTTCGCGCTTCCTGCGCACAATCCCGCGAGCTGGGAAAACGCCCTGCGAATGCCAACACAGCGCCCGCGAAGCGCCGACACACCGCACGGGAAGCGCCGACACGCGCGGGGGCCGGCCCGCGCGCTACGCCAGGTCGAAGAACACCATCGGGTTGTCCCGGCTCGTGCGCACCGGCTCCGCCAGTCCCAGCTCGGCCTTGAGCCCGCGCAGCGCCGCGTTGTGCTCCGGCGCCCGCTTCGCCGAGGGCGTGAAGTAGTCGATGTTCCGGTCCGCCAGCCAACCGAGCAGGACGGCGCCCTCACTGAACGGCAGGGGCCGCCTGCCGTGGAACACGTCGTGCACGCTCACCCGGGTGCCCGCACGCAGTGTCGGGAACACGGTCGTCAGGTACCAGCGCGCGAAGCTCCCGCTGTGCGCGGCGTCCAGGAACAGGTAGTCCGTCTCGGCCGGGATCTCCGCCGCCTTCGTCCGGACGTCCCCCTTGCTGAAGGTCCACCGCTGCCCGGCCAGTTCGTCCGGCACGGTGCGCAGCACGTGGTCGACCTGGTCGAAGGACAGCAGCCTGCCGACCCCGTTGTCCCGTAGGGCGCGCAGGATCCAGGTCGTGGACCAGCCGTGGAAGGTGCCGACCTCGACCACCGTGTCGGGCCTCAGTTCGCGCAGCAGCAGGTAGGTGATCTCGGCCTCGAGGTCGTCCAACTGCGCCCGCATACCCGGCTGGCGGGCCGCCAGCAGCTCGCGCTGTTCCTCCCGCACTGTCGCCAGCTCTGTCGCGTAGTCGCGGTAGAGCCTGGTCACCAGCCCGAGCGTGATCGGTTCCACCAGCGCAGGCTAGCCGCAACCCCGGTGCCGTGCCGTGAAGGTGGCTTTCACCGCGTTGGGCGCAGCGAAAGCCACTTTCGCGGCGTCTTCGCCGTTACAGCGCACCCTTGAGGATCTTGCCGACTCCGCGCATGGTGCGCTCCAGGTCGGAGCCGAAGGGGTTCTCGTGCACCAGGTAGGTCCACGTGGCGTTGGGCCTGCGCAGCCCGGCCGCCCCGAGTTCGGCCCCGGAGTCGGTGATCTTGACCTCCAGGAAGCTCTCCTCGGTGCGGCGGTCGGCCTCACCGAGCAGCTCCTTGAACGCGGGGATCGCGGCCCGGTGGAACTCCGCGATCGGGCTCTCCCGGGACAGCGCCCACAGGTGGATGCCCTCGCGCAGGTCGGCGAGCATGGCCAGGTGCTCGGCCCAGCACCGGTCCAGGTGGTGCAGCGCGATCTGCCGCGCGGCGTCCTCCAGCACCTGCTCGCCCACGGCCTCCAGCACGGCGGCGTGCCGCTCCGGGCAGCGCTCGGCGAGCTCGCGCGCGGCAAGGTCGGTGCGCAGCAACGCGTCCCTGCGCTCGCCGAGAATGCGCCGGTGCTCGGCGGTGAGCTGGTTGTACCGCCAGGTGTTGGCGTGCACCTCCAGGTTGGTGGCCTCGGCCACGCGCTGGGCGTGGTCGATGGTGTGCCGGGCGCCCTTGTCGGTGACCAGCCCGTCGGCGTCCACCTTGGTCGGCGCCGGGGCGTCCGGGGCGTGCCTTGTGACCAGCTCGCCGTCCATGCTGCTGAAGAACACCGAGCCGCCGGGGTCGCCCTGCCGCCCGGACCTGCCGCGCAGCTGGTCGTCGAGGCGGCTCGTGTAGTGCCTGCTGGTGCCGATCACGTACAGCCCGCCCAGCTCGACCACCCGGTCGCGGTCGGCCCCGTCCGCGCCGCCCAGCCGGATGTCGGTGCCGCGACCGGCCATCTGCGTGGACACGGTCACCGCCCCGTGCGCCCCGGCCTCCGCGATGATCGCGGCCTCCTCGGCGTCGTTCTTCGCGTTGAGCACCACGCAGGGCACGTCCAGCTCGGCCAGCCGCGCCGCGAGCTGCTCGGACTCGGCCACGTCGGGCGTGCCGACCAGCACCGGCCGGCCGGTGGCGTGTGCCGCGGCGATCTCGGCCACCACCGCCTTGTTCTTCGCCTCGACCGTGGCGTACACCCGGTCGGGCTCGTCCACGCGCACGCACGGCTCGTTGGGCGGGATCTCGGCGACCCGCAACTGGTAGAAGTCGCGCAGCTGGTCACTGGCGGCCAGCGCGGTGCCGGTCATGCCGCACACCTTGGGGTAGTGCTTGATCAGCGACTGCACGGTGATCGTGTCCAGCACCTCGCCGGTGGCGCTGGCGGGCAGCGCCTCCTTGGCCTCCACCGCGGCCTGCAACCCGTCCGGCCAGCGCTGCAACCGGGCCACCCTGCCGCGCCCGTGGTTGATCAGCTGCACCTTGCCCTCACGGACCAGGTAGTCCACGTCCTTGGTGAGCAGCACCTCGGCGTGCAGGGCCACGTTGACCGCGGGCAGGGTGCTGCCCACGTGCTCGGCCGAGTACAGGTCGATGCCGCCCAGCGCGCGTTCCACGGCCTCGGCCCCGGCACCGGTCAGGTAGACGTTGCGGGCCTCGTCGTCGGTCTCGTAGTGCATGCCAGCGCGCAGCAGCCGCACCACCGCGGCCAGGTCCCGGTCGGCACTGCCCTCGTCCACCGACCCGGCCAGCACCAGCGGCACCCTGGCCTCGTCCACCAGCACCGAGTCGGCCTCGTCCACCAGCACCACGCCGGGTTCGGGCGCGACCAGCTCGGCCACCTCGGTGACGGTCCGGTCCCGCAGCAGGTCGAAGCCCAGCTCGCTGACCGGCGCGTACGTGACGTCCTCGGCGTAGGCGGGGCGGCGTTCCTGCGGGGTGCTGGAGCTGGTGATCCAACCGACGCCGACCCCGAACAGGCGGTAGAGCGGGCCCATCCACTCCGCGTCGCGGCGGGCCAGGTAGTCGTTGACCGAGGCCACGTGCACGGTCCAGCCGCGCAGTGCGTAGCCGATGGCGGCGATCGCCCCGGACAGGGTCTTGCCCTCACCGGTGGCCATCTGCACGACCTGCCCGGACAGCAGCCAGGTGGCGCTGAGCAGCTGCACGTCGAACGGGTCCAGGTCCAGGGTGCGCCGCGAGCCCTCCCTGGCCAGGGCCAGGAACAGGGCGAGGTCCGCGTCGGAGTAGTCGGCGCGGTCGGTCCTGCGCAGCTCGGCGGCGGCCTCGGTGAGCTGCTCGTCGGTCAGCTCGCGCAGCCGCTGCTGGTGGGTGCCCGCCGCCCTGACGACGGAATTGCGCCGTTTGGCGTCCACCGCTGCGGATCGTCCCTGCAGCAGACGCCAGAACCAGTGGCTCAGGCGGTTGGCTCTGTCACCCATGTCACCTGTTTACCACCGCGACCTCGCGCCACGGTGCCGTAGAACGGCGGCTTTCCCCGGACCAGAGGCGGGAAAAGCCGCCATTCGTGACAATTCAGGCTGACCGCTCGCGCACGGCCCGCTCGGCCTGCTGCTCGGGCAGCCTGGGCTCGACCTCGGCACGGTTGCGGTCGGCGAGCCGGGTGGGGCGCTGCTTGTCGCCCATGACGTCCGCGTAGACCTGCTCGAAGGTGGCCAGCGTGGAGTCCACCCCGTGCTTGCTGATGATCTCCAGGCTCTCCTTGCCCATGCGCTCGCGCTCGGCGTCGTCGGAGAACAGCTGGGTCAGCCGGGCGGCCAGGGTGGGCACGTTGCCCGGCGGGAACAGCCAGCCGTTGCGGCCGGGGCGGGCCAGGTGCGGCAGGGCCATCGCGTCGGCGGCGACCACGGGCTTGCCCGCGGCCATGGCCTCCATCGTGGCCAGGCTCTGCAACTCGGCGATGCCCGGCATGCAGAACGCGTCGCAGCCCGTGTAGGCGTCGAGCAGCTCCTCCTCGGACACGAAGCCGCGGAAGCGCACCCGGTCGCGGATGCCCAGCTGGTCGGCCAGCGCCTCCAGCGCGCCCTTGAGGCTGCCGTCACCGACGATGTCGGCGCGCACGTTGAGCTCGGCCGGGATCAGCGGCAGCGCGCGCAGCAGCTCGTGCACGTGCTTCTCCTCGTCGAGCCGGCCGACGAACAGCACGGTGCGCGCGGTCGGGTCCGTGATCACCTTGCGGCCCCGGTAGCGCTCCAGGTCGATGCCGCAGGAGATGGCCATGGCGGGCTTGGTCAGCCCGTTGTCGGTGAGCAACTGCACGGCACGCGGGGTCGGCGCGGTGATCATCCGGGACCGGCTGAACTGCCGGATCAGGTCCCACCAGGCCAGCTTGGACGCCGAGTTGCGCAGCCAGCCGGGCACGTGCACGTGGCCGAACAGGTTCTCCGGCATGAAGTGGTTGGTGGCCACCAGCGGGATGCCCATCCTGGTGGCCAGGCCGATCAGCGCCCTGGTCACCAGGAAGTGGGACTGCACGTGCACCACGTCGGGCTTGATCTCGGCGAGCAGCGGGGCCAGCGCACGGCGGGACTGCCACGGGGTGGCCAGCCGGAACGTCGGGTGGAACCCGGTGCGGTAGGCCCGCACCCGGTGCACGATCAGCCCGTCCATGTCCTCGGTGTAGGCCTTGCCCTTCTGCGAGGGCGCCACCACGTGGACCTGGTGCCCCCTGGCCGCGAGCCCGGTGGCGAGCCGGTGGGTGAAGCGCGCCGCCCCGTTGACGTCCGGCGGGAAGGTCTCGGCGCCGATCACGATGCGCAGGCGGGTCCCGGCTGTCGGGTGCTCGGCCCGCGGGTCGTGCCGATCGGGCACCTGGGACCAGGTCATTTCGTACTCCCGTCGTAGTGCTCGGTAATCCCGGGCGCGACGAGCGCTCGCTCGCCTCCGCCGACTTTATTGGTTTGATCGGGTGCGGAAGGGCGGCGCTGGGTGAGCACCACCACCCCGGCCACGGCGACCGTGGCGCAGGCCACCTCCAGAGCGCTCAGCAGAGCTGAGGTGTCGGCACCCTCGCCGAGCAGGGCGATGCCCAGCCCGACGGCGACGAGCGGGTCGACCACGGTGAGGCAGCCGATGACCACCTCGGGCGGGCCGCTGGCGTAGGCGTGCTGGACCAGCCAGCCGCCGATCAGGATGCCCGCGACGATGCCCGCCGCGGACAGCCACGGCACGCCGAGCCCGTCGGTGTACTGCTGGATGGCCGCCCGCATGAGCAGGGACACGTAGCCGAACAGCACACCGGAGGCCGCGGCGAAGGCCAGGCAGCGCACGTCGCGGCCGGTGAAGTAGCCGACGGCGCAGAGCACCGCGGAGACGACCAGCACCAACTCGGTGGCGTGCCAGGCGGCCGCGGGCGTGACCTGGGTGGCCTTGGCGCTGGTGGCGGCCAGCAGCACGAAGGCGATCGTGCCCGCCATGCTGGCCAGCACAGCGAGGATCGCGGCACGGCCGAGGGTGATCCGGTCCACCCTGACGGAGATCATCGTGCTGAGCGCGAAGGCCAGCACGCCGATGGGCTGCACCACGCTGATCGGCGCCAGGCCCAGCGCGGTGGCGTGCAGCGCGGCCCCCGCCGCGGCCACCAGCACACCGGTGATCCAGATCGGCCGCCGCGCCAGTCCGACCAGCGCGCGCAGCTTCAGGCCGCCGCCCCCGGTCTCCAGTTGCAGGCCGCCGTGCTGCAACCGTGCGGACACGGCGTTGCAGCAGGCCCCCACTGCCGCGAGCAGGATCGCGAGGAACGTCACGCGGCACCCCCTTCGGCCAGGTCCTGGTGCTCGGCACCGGCTGGCTCCACCGCCTGCCGCGAGCCGCCCATCCACAGCGCCAGGCCGAGCACGAACAGCAGGGCCATGTCGACCGCGAAGAGGATGCGTTCGGCCAGGCCCAGGTAGTTGCGCAGGCCGTCGAACGGCATCAGGTCGGGTCGGTTGATGGACAGTTGGATCAGTGCGAACGTCGCCAGCACCACGGTGCTGGCCACGGACAACCGCAGCACGGTCCGGGAGAACCGCTCCCAGCCCGGTGTCACCTGACAGCGCTTGGCCAGCAGGAAGCCGGCCAGCGACAGGCAGGGGAAGAACAGCGTGCCCGCCCACCTGTGCACCGCCCCCGAGATGGACTGCACCCCGTCGACCGGGTCGGTGGGGAACAGCACTGCCACGATCAGTCCGCCACACCACACCAGCAGCAACACGGTCAGCGGAGCCCCCCGGACCAGCCCGGCCCCGGCCAACCCGGTCAGCAACGAGGCCGAGCCGATGGCCAGCGCCAGCGCGCTGGTGTCGAACAGCCGTGCACCCTGGTGGGCGAATACGTAGTCACTGATCGTGTGCTTGAGTGGATTGAGCTGCCCACTCGACTCCAGGTGCAGGTACACCATCGGCAGCAGTGAGATGACAAAGCCGATGATGGCCACCAACGCCCACGTACGCCGCCTATCCCTGGCTCGGCCCCCTGCCGCACGATCGGTCACGACGTCGATTCTCACCTCAACCACACGTGTCGGTCCATGGGGGACACCCCTGGTTCGGGGGTGGGGAAAACCCCCCAGTGCGCATCGGGGCTCCGCAGACGGGCAGGATGCGGGCGCACGGTCGGGCAAGATCGCACCAAACCCCCGGTCAACGGCACCGTACCGGCTGGTCGGCAGGGGTGTGACGGGTTCGACACCGTGCCACATGACACTATCGTGTGTGATACGGGTCACATCCATTTGAGGTCACGATATGGTGTCGAGAGAAATCTTGATCTTGAAGGATCTCAGCGGTCTCTCAGTTTATCGGGGTGGCCACTTATCGCTTTCCTGTCATGTTCACCGGTAGCGCCGCACACGTTGACGGCCGGTTTACGCCATGTTCACCAGCGAAATCACGCAAACAACGTGCGCGCCCAGTCCAGATATGCCTCGGGTAGCACTGACAAAACGGTGACGGGCCCGCTGAGCTGGCCTCCCGCCCGCTCACAGCGCCGTGCGCACCGCGCCAGGACGTCCCCCACCAGGGTGCCCGACCCGCTGGGTGCGCGCACGTCGAGCAGCCGCACCACGGGCTCGCAGGCCGCCCCGACCTGGGCCGCGTAGTCGGCCACGGCCGCCCAGTGGTGGTCGGGCACACCCGCGGTGCGGGCGGCCACGGACACGGCGGCGCGGAACAGGCCGCCGCTGCCCAGCAGGGCACTGGACTCGTCCCCGTACGGGGCCAGCAGCTCGCGGCAGCCCGCCTCGACGAGGTCGGTTTGCAGGATGGCCAGTTCCTCGGCGACCTCGTGGGAGACCCACAGCGCGCAGGCACCGGCACGGGCCCGCAGCAGTTCGGCGGCCAGCCGGTGCGGCCCGGGACCATCGGGCACCAGGCTCGCGGCGTGCACCAGCTCCACGGCGGCCACCGCGGCGAACACCCGGTCGTCCAGCTCGGCCCCAAGGGCCAGCACGGTGCTCAGGGCCAGTTCGGAGCGCAGGCGGTGGCGCGGGTCGGTCACCTCGGCGACGGCACGCGCGACGGGCTCCGCCAGCACGGCGGGAACGGCCTCGGCGAGCTGCCCCACCTCGTGGCGCAGCCGCGCCAGCGGGACCTCGACCACCGGGGCGCGGCGCTGCGGGGCGGACAGACCTGCGACCACGTCAACCCCCTCACGCACCGGATGACCCCAGGGTGTCGCCGTCGGTCAGGGCCAACCTCCCCCGGCGGAGCCAAGCGCATCCCTCTACAGGGGGAGATGGCCCGTAGGCGGCGACGTGCCGGGACGCCAGAAGCCCCGCCGACTGGCTGCCGGCGGGGCCTTGGGGCGAGTGCTGCTGGGGCCGACTCAGCAGTTCTTGCCGGAGTTGATGCAGTTGACGACCTGCTGCATGAGAGCCCGGCTCATCAGGTTCTCCCAGTCGGCGTGGTCGGTGATCGGGTTGTGCTGCTGCTCGGAGAAGCCGTCCACGGCGAACACCGAGCCGGTGGGCACCGGGTAGGTCAGCTGGTACTCCAGCTGCGGCACGGCGCGGAAGCCACGCGGGCAGGACCCGTTGGCCTTGGGGAACACCAGGTGCGAGCGGTGGTCCGCGGAGTCGGTGGAGCGGCCGTTCCAGCAGCTGGGGAAGTCCAGGATGCGCTTGACCTGGCTGCCGTTCGGGCACACCGGGTACTTGGAGGTCAGCCGGTCCTCGAAGCCGGTGCAGGTCCAGCTGGGCCTGGCGTTGTCCGGGCCGTTGGTGCCCGCCTTGGCGTCACCGGTGATGGAGCGCAGGAAGGTCGGCGCCTCGCGCACCTGGCTGGTGGCGTTGCCCTTGAACAGGACCTTGACCTCGTTGGGCTCGATCAGCCGCCCGACGTTGCCCTCGTCCGGGCCCTGGTCCTGGCGGTTGTCCTGGCCGTTGGCCTCCCGCTGGATGCGGATGACCGGCCAGAAGAAGGTGGACTGGTCACCGTTGGCGCAGGTGGTGTCGCCCTTGGACAGACTGCGGTTGGTGGAGCGGGCCGTGGTGGTGGTGTTGCCCACGTAGTCGTGCACGTGCAGCGCACCGTGGTCCTCACCGGGGGTGACGATGAAGTTGTCGGAGTTGTGGTGGCCGTTCTCGTTCTTGCCACACTCGTCCAGGAAGGTGCCCGTGGAGGCCTCGCCCTGGCCGTTGGGTTGGGCCTGGTTGGGGCGCACCTGCTGGATGTCCACGAAGTCGCGCTGGAACGGTCCGATGCGGTTGTTGCCCCTGCCCCGGTTGCCGCCGCGGGCGAACTGGGTGTCCTGGTCGGCCAGAAGCGCTTTCACGCTGGCCAACTGCGGGGAGTCCGGGGCGGCTGCCGCCTCCGCACTGCCCAGCCCGGAGGCCACGCCCACGCCGACGGCCGAGCCGACCGTCAGCAGCGCGCCGGTGAGGATCGCTGTGATGCGCACACCCCGCGACCGGGGCATCCTGAGTTTTCCGAACACTGATTTCACCTCGTCATGCGGAGTTGACGACCCTGCGGATGATCCGGACGGTGGCCGCGGCCAGCACCACGATGAGCACGAGACCGGCCAGCACCGCGGCCGGACCGGGCCGGTCGTCGGTGGCGGTCTGGTTGGCACTCGCCGAGTTGGCGGCGTTGGTCACCTGCGGGACCTGCGGATCCGCGCCCTGGGGGGTGGGCACGACAGGAGCCGTCGATGTGGGAGCGGGCGGATCGGGCAGCGCTGCCGTGTCGACCAGGGTGGTGGCATCCCACGCGGTCAACTGCTTGCCGACCACGTCGACGGCCGCCAGCGCGAACTGCTTGACCGGATCGTTCTTCGTCCCCGCACGCACCGCGGCGACAACCGTGAACAACTCGCCACCGGCCCGTCGCGAGCGGGTGACGAAGTCCCGGTCGAAGTCGGCGCCGGACTCGGCGGCCAGCTGGGCGGTCCACCCCTGCTGGTCGGTGCTGGGCTGGTCGGGCACGCTCACCCCGAGTTGCCTGGCGAGCTGGTCGATCTTCTTGCACAGGGCCGTGTCCTCGGCGACCACGGACCTGGCCGCGTCCTTGACGGCCTGGGCCGTCGCCTTGGTCTGCGCCGACTGGCCTGCCTGTACCTGCCAGAGCAGGGCCTGCTTGGCCTGCGCCAGCGCGTCGGTCTCGGTGGGGGGCGTGTCGGCCACCGCCGTCGCGGGCACCGCGAGGGTGATCGCCGCGGCCGCGGCCAGCGCGAGGCTCCTGGCCGTCACGGGCTGCCCGCCTTCTTGCCGTCCGGGGTGATCGCGAACCACGCGCCCTGCTGCCCCTGCCCGGCGGTGTCACCGGGCTTGTGGTCCTGGGCGTAGCGGTACAGCGGCCAGCCACCCAGGGTCAGCTGCGAGGTCTCGTCCGCGCGCTGCACCTGCCCGACCAGCGACTGGTTGATGCCCTGCACGGTGATGCCGGGGTCGTCACCGGGCACCGGCAGCCAGGTCAGCGCGCACGAGCCCGCGCAGTTGGCCTTGGGCGGCTTGGCGGTGTCCTTGTCGAACCGGTACAGGGTGAAGCCCTCCCGGTCGACGACGATCTTGCCGAGCTGGCCGGAACTGGTCACGTTCAGCGTCGCCGCGTTGGAGGGCGCGTCGGCGTTGGAGGTGAAGATCGGGGTGGCGACCGCCTCGACGTTCTGGGCCGGGGCCTTGCTCGTGCAGCCGACGGCCAGCACCAGGGGGAGAAGGCCGAGCACGGCCAGCGGACTCCGGCTCGAACCCCGCTGACGGCGCCCTCGGCGCGGTGACACGGTGCTCATCTCCTGGTCGGTCCTTCCCTGTGCGGACAACGTCGCCTAGGAGTACGGAGCGCGACCGGAAACGGCTCAACCCGGACCGACCTGATGACGATTCACAGTTGACCGAACGGTTTTATTACCCTGCGTACCCTTCCGTAAACCCCATCGTGGGGCCAGGATGTGCTCCGTGGTGCGGTACCGGATCACCAGACGCGACCGCTCGCCGGCGACGAACCCGGTGAGCGGTGATTCCGCGCTGGTCAAGGCGCTGTACCAGGAACACCGCGGTGCGCTGTTCGGGCACGTGCTGCGGTTGACCGGCGGCGACCAGCAGTGGGCCGAGGACGTGGTGCAGGAGACGCTGTTCCGCGCCTGGCGCAACGCCGACAAGCTGGACGACGCGCCCGGGCTGCTGCGCGCGTGGCTGTTCACCGTGGCGCGGCGCATCGTGATCGACGGCAGGCGCAGCCGGGGTGCGCGGCCCACCGAGGTGGAGCCGGGGCCGCTGGAACTGGTCTCCGTGCCCGACGGCACCGACCGCGCGCTGTCCGCGATGGTCGTCGCCGAGGCACTGCGCAGCCTCTCCCCCGAACACCGCGAGGCTATCCTGCAGACGTACCTCAAGGACCGGTCGGTCACCGAGGCCGCGCAGGTACTCGGCGTGCCGCCCGGCACCGTGAAGAGCAGGGTGTACTACGCGCTGCGGGCACTGCGCAGGGCGTTGCAGGAGCGGGGGATGACCACATGAGCTCGCCGGCCGACCACGTGGACGTGGCCGCGTACGTGCTCGGTGCGCTGGACGAGCCGGAGCAGTCCGCCTTCGAGCGCCACCTCGCCGGGTGTGCCCGCTGCCAGGCCGAACTCGACGAACTGTCCGGCATGCCCGCGCTGCTCGACCAGGTCCGGGACAGCGGGCTGCTCGCCGACCTGCTCGTGCAGCCGCCGCCCGCGCCCGCGCCGCCCCGCCAACTGGAGGCCGTGCCGCCGCCGCAGGACAAGGTGCTGCGCGGTGTGCTCACCGACATCGCCTCCGCGCGCCGCCGCCGCAAGCGCCTCGGGGTGCTCGCCGCCGCTGCCGCCGCCGTGCTGATCATCGGCGGCCCGATCGCCGTGATCGGGTTCAACGGTGGGTTCGGTGGGTCCGGCGCCGAGGTGGTCGCCGCCAGCAACCCGGCGAACAACGTGTCCGCCAAGCTGTCGCTGACCGCGGCCAAGTGGGGCACCAAGGTCGCGGTGGACCTGTCCGGGGTGCGGGGTCCGCTGAACTGCGTGCTGTACGCCGTGGACCACAAGGGCACGAAGTACCCGGTCGGCTCCTGGACCGTCGACTCCACGGGCTACGGGGTTCCCGGTTCGCCGGATCCGCTGCACTTCGACGGCAGCACCGCGGTGCAGCGGTCGGACATCGCACGGTTCGAGTTCGCCCGGGAAAACGGGCCGGACATCTTGGTGGTCGGGGCTTAGGGTCAGTCGGGGTAGTTGCCTGATTTCTCCCCTGGGAGACCCGCGCCAATATTGCCACCCTCCGTGTCCAACGAACCGCATTTTTCACTCCCCCGTGTCGACCATTCGGAGTAAAATCAATGGCATGGGAAAGGTGGAGATCGCGCGGGCAATCTTGGCGGCGGAGGCCGTCAAGCGTTCTGCCGATCACCAGCAGCTCCGGCTGATTGCCGAGCTGGACGATCCCCACGAGCTGGCGTTGTTGTCGCGCATTCCGCCGGGAATGGCGCGGTTGAAGCTCGAGCAGTCGGCCGCACTGGCGCGACTCCCAGTTCTGGGCGAGTTGATGCGGGCCGGACTGCTGGATCTGGACCGGTTCGAGGTGGTGCGGAAATGGACCCAGAACCTGGACACGACGCAAGCCCAGACCGTGGGCGCGGGGCTGGCAGGCGCGGCCGAGTTGAACTCCAAGGAGCTCAGGGCCGAGACCGAGGCGCTCAAGCGCTCCTCAGCGGTCAGCTACCAGTCCATGCCCGATGGCATGGCCCTGCTGACCGCCCACCTGGACGCCGTGCCCGCACGGGCGATCTTCGACCAGGTCGACGCCGATGCGGAAACACTTGCGGAGGACGGGCGTACCTGGGGTGAGAAGCAGGTCGACGTGTTCGTGGACCGCGCACTCGGCAAGGGGCGCCCGGTGACCGTTCGCACCGATGTCACGGTATCCGCGAAGACCCTGCTCGGATTGACCGAGGAACCCGGCTACATTCCCGGAGTCGGGCCAGTGGACGCTGCTACCGCTCGCGAGATCGCAGCACAGGGTGAATGGGATCGGGTGTGCCAGGTTCCGGGGTGCACGCGGCCCGCAATGCAGTGCGAGATCGACCACGCGAGAGGATTCGCCTCAGGCGGCGGAACAGACGCGTGCAATCTCGGACCGTTGTGCAGAATGCACCACTACCTGAAGACGATCGGGCTCTACCGGTTCACGCGGGAGATGGACGGAGTCCGGCATTGGACCACACCACTCGGGTTCGTCTACACGACACGGCCGAGACCGATCGCGGAACCGGAGCCCCCGTAACAGAGAGAGGGAAGCGGCGGTACGGCTACACAACGGATCATGCGACCGGCAGCAGCAGAAGCCGGTTGCCTCACCGCACTCGAAAGCCTCGGTGAAAGCGACCAACGGCGCAACCGGCAGCCGAGCCACACAACGCGAACCCCGGCTGCCGTCCAAAGCCATCGGCCAAGGCGACCAACCACGGAACAGGCAGCCGGGCAACCCGGCCGCCTGGCAGTGGCGCGCTCAGCGCCCGTGCAGCAACCGGCTCAGCGGGTTGATGAGCGCGTCGGTGAGGGCCTGTCCGTCCGGGCTGCCCCAGCCGGTGGCCATGTCGTACCCGGTGGCGGCCGGGTAGTGGCGGTTCTCGCCCTCGGTGATGTCGTGCAGGCCGCGCCCGGCCAGCGCGTACAGCTTGGGGTTCAGCGTGCCGACCGGGGGCTGGCCGCTGGCGGCGGCGCGCTGGTTGACCAGGGTCAGCAGACCGGCCCACAGCGGGGTGGACGCGCTGGTCCCGCCGCTGGTGCCCCACTTGCCCTGCCGGTACACGGAGTACTGGCCGCCGGAGGCGGTGGCCGACACGTCGGGCACCTGGCGCTTGCCGGTGCCGGGCTGCCAGCTCGGCCGGTCGAACACGGTGGACTCCCCGCCGCCACCGGCCCAGCCGCCGCCCTGGTTCCACGCGGTCTCGGCGCTGCGGGCACCGTTGGCGTCCAGGGTCAGCCGGGTGCCGCCGACGCTGGTCACGTACGGGCTGGAGCCGGGGAAGTCCACGGCCAGGTCGGCGGCGTGCGTGGTGTTGGCGTCCCGCTCGCAGTCGTAGGCCCCGGCGTCACCGGACGGGGCGAAGATCGTCATGCCCTGGGCGGCGGCCTGCTTGGCCACGGCGTCCACGGCGGCCATCGAGCCGGGGCTGCGGTCGTACTCGCACAGGCCCCAGCTCAGCGACACCACCGGCACCTTGTCGGCGACCACGGCGTTCCACATGTCGATCTCACCGGCGGCGGTGTTCGGCGCGCTGTAGACGGTCAGCGCCGCCTTGGGCGCGATGGCCTGCGCGACCTCGATGTCCAGCTCGGTCTCGGCCTGCGCGGTGCTGGTCGCGTCCCCGCCGCCGCTGATCGGCTTGTGCACGGGCGTGCTGGCGTTGAGCGCGTAGTTCCGGGTGAACGTGTCGATGTTGGCCTGCTCGTACCTGCCGTAGGCGAGCACGGCCAGCGACTGACCGGCCCCGTCCTGGTCGGTGCCGAGCACGGTGTTCAGGTTGTAGCCGGACCGCAGCTCGGCCGGGGTGTAGCCACCGGCGGGGCCGCTGCCGACCTGGCGCGGCTCGGCGACCGGGGCGGAGTCGCGGTGCTGGGCGACGTAGTGCTGGTCGAGTCCGGAGATGTCGCTGACCAGACCGATCAGGTCGACGGGCAGCAGCGGGGCCGACTCCGGCGCGATGAACTCGCGGTGCAGCAAGGAGTCCTGCCACCGGGACAGGGTGGTGCCGAAGGTGTCGCGGACCTGGCCCGCGGTGGCCGACACGGTCAGCGACAACCGGTTCGCGCTCTGTCCGGACACGGTGAGGCCCTGGCCGCGCAGGTAGTTGGCGACCCGGTCGACCTCGGCCTGGCCGGGCGCGAAGCGGTCGCGGAACTGCTCGGGGGTCAGGTAGCCCGCGCGCCCGGCGGCCTGGTCGGCCAGCAGGCGGTCCAGACCGGCCTCGTCACGTAATCTGAGGCTGACGGCGAGCTGGACTCTTGTCGAGTCCTGCTCGGCTCCAGTCCGCACGGCACGCTCCAGACCAGGCACGACGCTGCCGATCAACGGCAACCTGGGCTGAGCCTGCGCCGGGGACCCGGACACCAGCACCAGCAGGGGGACCGCCGCCAGGATGGCGGTAGCGGTGCGGGGCAGGGTCACTTGCACTCCTATGGGTGAAGGACACGTGGCTTCGATCACTGGCTGCCGACAAAAATAGCCGATCGGGGCAGGGAAACTCTGAAAAGGGGCAGGAATCACCACTCTGTCCATTCGGGACCGTTCACGCAGTGTTGTATCGCCTGGCGTCCCGACCTATCCTTTCCGCAACCTTCGGACTCTTCCGAGGTGGGGAGGCAACCCGAGTGGCAAGCACTGTCAACGCAGTCGCGGTGGACTACGCCCACGAGGACGAGCAGGGCGCGGGCGAGCTCAACGACGTGCTGCGCATGGGACCGTTCCACATCGCGCTGCAGGCCGCCATCTCGGCGCGCGGGCTGAGCCTGGAAACCATCCAGCGCAGGCTGCAGGCCAGCGGCCACGAGGTGAGCATCGCGAGCCTGAGCTACTGGCAGCGCGGGCGCAGCCGACCCGAGCGGGCCAGCTCCCTGGAGGCCGTGCGCTGCCTGGACCGGATCCTCGGGCTGCCCAGCGGCTCGCTGATCGCGCTGCTCGGGCCGACCCGTCCGCGCGGGCGCTGGGCCAACCACGTGCCCGGCTCGGTCCCGTTCGCCGCGCTCGGGCACAGCGACCGCTCGCTGCGCGTGGTGTCCGACGCCATCGACCCGGACACCAACCAGCGGCTGGAGACGATCAGCCACCACCAGGACCTGCACCTGGACGCCGCCGGGCGCGGTTACCGCATGGTGGTCCGCCGGGTGCTGCGGGCCCGCGCCGACGGGGCGGACCGGATGCTGGTGATGAACGTCGGCGACGACCCCAAGGCCGGGCAGCCCCAGTTCACGGCGGGGGCGAACTGCCGGGTCGGCCGCGTGGTGCACGACGCCGAGGAGGAGATGACCGCCGCCGAGCTGCTGTTCCACCGGCCGCTGCGGGTCGGTGAGACCTACCTCGCCGAGTACGAGATCGCGGGCACCAACCCCGAGGTGCGGGTCAGTGAGCTGACCCTGGGCTTCCGGCAACCGACCAGGGAGTGCGTGTTGCAGGTGCTGTTCCACGCGGAGGGCCTGCCCGCGCGCTGCTACCCGGTCTGGCAGCCGCAGGCCAAGCAGCTCAGCCGCACGCCCAGGGGTGTGGACCTGCACTCCGAGCAGCGCATCGAACCGGGCGGCAGCGTGCACATCGCCCTGGTGGACATCCCCGCGGGCTGTTACGGCCTGCGCTGGGACTGGGACTGACCTGCTGCGACACGCCGTACCCAACACGGAGCACACAACCGTGTGGTCCCGGTAGCCGATCACCGGGCGCGGGGGTAGAACCAGGTCAGACGCCGGTCGGCGGTGGCGTTCGCAACCTCACCAGGTGCAGACACGTCCTGTAGTCGGACAGCCCTGCCGTCGGCCCGGGAGGAGTGGGCGTGACCGATCGACCGTGGAACGACCGTGGCCGTGGCTCGATGCTGCCGCCGCCGAGGCAGCCCCGCGGCCACCGCTCCCGGCCCGAGGACTGGCAGCCCGCGCGCTACGCCACCGCGCGCAGCCAGCGCACCGCCGACCGCAGGGCCACCGGCGCCCGCCGCGCCAAGATCGCCCTGGCCACGGCCTCGGTACTCGTGCTGGGGGCCACCTGGTTCGGCTGGACCCAGTTGCAGAACTTCAGCAACGGGCTGACCACGGCGAACGTCATCGATCCCGGCGCGGGCAGCGAGCAGCCCGCCGACGGGTCCACCGACATCCTGCTGGTCGGCATGGACAGCCGCCTGGACGCGCAGGGCAACCCGCTGCCCCAGGACATCCTCAACCAGCTGCACGCGGGCGGCAGCGAGGACGGCGGCACCAACACCGACACGATGATCCTGATCCACATCCCGAACGGCGGCGGCAAGGCGGCGGCGATCTCCATCCCGCGCGACGCGTACGTGGACATCGCGGGCGGCTACGGCCCGCACAAGATCAATTCGGCGTTCAGTTACGGCAAGAACGACTCGATGAAGAGCCTGCGCCAGCAGGGCGTGTCCGGCTCGCAGCTGGAGGTGCAGTCCAACCAGGAGGGCGCCAAGACCGCGATCCGCACGGTGCAGGACCTCACCGGGGTCACCATCGACCACTACGCCCAGGTCAACCTGGTCGGCTTCTACGAGATCACCCAGGCGATCGGCGGGGTCGACGTGTGCCTGAAGGCGCCCGTGGACGACAGCTTCTCCGGGGCGCACTTCGCCGCGGGCCAGCAGTCGGTGGCGGGCGCCGCCGCCCTGGCCTTCGTGCGCCAGCGGCACGGCCTGCCCCAGGGCGACCTGGACCGGATCAAGCGCCAGCAGGTGTTCATGGCGGGGCTGGCCAAGAAGGTGCTCTCCGCGGGCACGCTGACCGACCCGGCCAAGCTGTCCGCGCTGGCCGACTCGATCAAGAAGTCCGTGGTGCTCGACCAGGGCTGGAACATCCTGGGCTTCGCCCAGCAGATGCGCACGCTGACCGGGGGCAACCTCCAGTTCAGCACCATCCCGATCAAGAACATCTCCTACCAGACGCCCAACGACGGGGACGCGGTCCAGGTGGACCAGGCGCAGGTGGCGGCGTTCGTGCAGGGGCTGACCAATCCGGCCTCCAACGCGGCCAACGCGAGTTCCTCGCCCAACGCGACGATCACCGTGGACGTGCTCAACGGGGCCGGCTCGGCGGGGCTGGCCGGGCGGACCATGGACCAGCTCACGGCCAAGGGCTTCGGCCAGGGGGCCACCGGCAACACCCCGGCCAGGACGTCCACGCTGGTGACCTACGGCAGCGCCGCTGGCAAGGACGCGGCACAGAAGGTCGCCGACGCGCTGGGCGGTGGGATCACGGTCTCCCAGGAGCCGAGCCTGCCCGCGGGGCATGTGGAGGTGTACCTCGGCTCGGACTACACGGGTCCGGGGGCCCAGGGGTTCACCGGGTCCGCGCCGCTGAGCCTCAACGGAGGCATGGCGAGGACCGAGCAGACCACCTCATCCGACGCGCCGATCACGGCGGACGGCGTCACCTGCGTGAACTGATCGCAGGCTCAGGACTGGACATTGCCCTGGTGCTGGGGGTTCGTCTGGGGCTGCGGAGCCGCGGCCTGCGGGGTCCCCTCGGTGAGCTGCGACGGGGCCGGCGGGGTCGAGGACTTGTCCTCGGCCTTGCCGTCCTTCGCCGACATCTCGGCCTTGAAGATCCGCAGGGACTGCCCGATGCCGCGTGCGGCACTGGGCAGCTTCCTGGCTCCGAACAGCACCACGACCACCAGCAACAGGATGACCAGGTGCGTTGGACCGAAAGCGTTGAATGGCATCCCAGCCAGCCTAACCCACGATCGGGGGACCGGTGCTCCCCCAGTTGGTCTCCACACCAGGACGCCACCCACCGGCCACCTGGCGGCGGTACCGTCGTCACGTGGATGCCCAGCCCGCTGTGGAGCGCACCCTCGGTCACCTGCGTGCGGTGGACGGTCCCGAGCCAGCACCGGCCCCGGCGCTGACACTGGAGGACCTGTACCGCACGCACCGGATGCGACTGGTGCGGTTGGCGATCCTGCTGGTCGACGAGCCCGCCACCGCCGAGGACGTGGTCCAGGAAGCCTTCACCGGACTGCACCGCAACTGGTCCACCCTGCGCGACGCCGCCGCCGCGGTCGGCTACCTGCGCACCGCCGTGGTCAACGGCAGCCGCTCGGTCCTGCGCCGCCGCAAGACCGCCCGCGACTACACCCCACCGCACACCGCCAACGCGCGGTCGGCCGAGTCCCTGGCCATGCTCACCGCCGAACACCAGGCCGTGGTCAACGCCCTGGCCAAGCTCCCACCCCGCCAACGCGAGGTCCTGGTCCTGCGCTACTACGGCGACCTGTCCGAAGCCGAGATCGCCGAGGCCACCGGCATCTCCAAGGGCACCGTCAAGTCCACCGCCAGCCGCGCCCTCGACGCCCTCCAGAAGCTGATGGCAGGCACCTGAGCACGGCTACGGAAATGCCTTCCGACCAGCGAGTATTCACCCATTCGGGTGAGTCACGCTGAAAAAGTTCTCGCGAACCGCGTAATGAACTCTGCGCTGCGTGCTCTCACCGGTGTGCGGATCGACCCGATGACATACCAGCGCGTGCTCGGCGACGAGCTCCGCAAGCTGCGCAAACAACGCGGCTGGACCAGGAAGGTGCTGCAGGGCAAGCTGCAGACCGAGGTCTCGCTGCAAACCCTGGCGACCTACGAGCTGGGCACCAGGCAGTGCTCGGTGGTCCGGCTTGCCGAGATCTGCCTCGCCATGGACGCGCTGCCGCACGACGTGCTGGCCAAGGTGCACGGTCGCATCTTCTCCGACTCCCCCGGCGAGCACGTGCGCCTGGACCTGGCCCGGGTCGCCGAGGACACCCAGCCCGACCTGCTCCCGCTGCGCCGCTGGGCGCGCGACCGACTGCGTGCGACTGGCGCCCGCAACGCAGAGGTGCAGCTCGACCTGCCCGCACTGGAGCAGATGGCCGAGCTGTGCGGCTTGGACACCGTTGAACTGCTCAGCAGGCTGCGCGGTGTCATGCGCTGAGGACCCACACTCCCGCGGTGTGAAGAGCGAGAGGTGGCTTTTGGGGGCGCCGAACCCCCGAAAGCCACCTCTCGTGCTGTGCGCCAGAGCGGGACTCACACGCCCCAGAGCGGGACTCGCCCAACTACCGGCGAGTCCCGCTCGCAGGAGCGTGAGTCCCGCTAACGGGACAGCACCTTGGGGCGGGTCGCGGCGAGCAGCTCGTAGTCGGCCAGCTCCACGCGGTTGGTGCGCAGCACGTACTGCCACACGAAGCCCGGCCACACGGTGCGGTTGACCCCCGCCGAGTCCAGGTACCAGCTCTTGCAGCCGCCGACGCTCCACACGCCCTTACGCAGCTTCGCCTGGATGTCGCGGTTGAACCGGTCCTGCGCGGCGGGCCGCACGTCCATGGCGTCCACGTCGTGCTTGTCCAGCAGCTTCAGGCACTGCAGGACGTACTTGGTCTGCGCCTCGATCATCAGCACCACGGAGTTGTGGCCGAGACCGGTGTTCGGGCCGAGCAGGAAGAACAGGTTGGGGAAGCCCGAGACGGTGATGCCCAGGTAGGTCTCCAGCCCCTTCTCGGCCCACTGGCTGTTCAGGTCCACCCCGTCGCGGCCCTTGATGTCCAGGTAGTCGAAGGCGTCGGTGACGTGGAAGCCGGTGCCGTAGATGATCGCGTCCACCTCGTGCTCGACGCCGTCGGCGGTGACCACGCTGTGCTCGCGCACCTCGGAGATGCCCTCGGTGACCAGGTCCACGTTGGGCCGGGAGAAGGTCGGGTAGTAGTCGTTGGAGATCAGCACCCGCTTGCAGCCCATGGTGTAGTCCGGGGTCAGCTTCGCGCGCAGCTCGGGGTCGGGCACCTGCTTGGCGATGTGCCGCACCACCGAGCGGGAGGCGAGCTTGAGCAGCTTGGGGTTCATCGAGAACGCGATGGCCCGCGCGTCGAGCTGCCAGAACAGCGCGGTACGGCGGGTCTTGAGCGCGCCGGGCAGCAGCTTGAGCAGCCGCCGCTCCCAGCTGGACACCGCGCGGTCCGGCTTGGGCCGCACCCAGGCGGGGGTGCGCTGGAACAGGGTCAGGTGGCCGACCTTCTTGGCGATCTCCGGCACGAACTGGATCGCGCTGGCCCCGGTGCCGATCACGGCGACCCGCTTGCCGGTCAGGTCGTAGTCGTGGTTCCACTCGGCGGAGTGGAAGGTGGTGCCCTTGAACTTCTCGATGCCGCGCAGCTGCGGGATCGAGGGGATGTGCAGGGCGCCGACCCCGGCGACCACGGCGCGCGCGGTGTAGGTGTCGCCGCTCTCGGTGCGCACGGTCCACTGCTTGGTGTCGTCGTCGAAGCTGGCGCCGCTGACCTTGGCCCCGAACTGGATGTGCCTGCGGATGCCGTGCTTGTCGGTGCAGCGGCGCAGGTAGTCCCAGATCTCCTGCTGCGGGGCCCACAGCCGGGACCAGTCGGGGTTCTGCTCGTAGGAGAAGGAGTACAGGTGCGACTGGATGTCGCAGGCGCAGCCCGGGTAGGTGTTGTCCCGCCAGGTACCGCCGACGTCCTGTGCCTTCTCCAGGATGACGAAGTCGTGCATGCCGGCCTGCTTGAGCTGGATCGCCATGCCCAACCCGGAGAACCCGGTGCCGATGATCACGATGCTGGCGTCCCGGTGGGTGCCCATAGCCCGTCCTTCCAGCCTGCCGATTGCGTACTCGTCAGTAGGTTACCGCGAGTAGGTTACTTTGGGTAGACTCATCTCGTGACGAGCACAACCGAGCCGGTGGAGCGCCGCAAGCGGATGCCGCGCGCCGCCCGCAAGGCGCAGATGCTGGCGGTGGCCGAGGAGGTCTTCGCCCAGCGCGGCTACCTGGCCGCCTCCATGGACGAGATCGCCGAGCAGGTCGGCGTGTCCAAGCCAATGCTCTACGAGTACTTCGGCTCCAAGGAGGGGCTGCTCGTCGGCTGCATCCACAAGGCGCGCACCGAACTGCGCGAGGCCACCGAGCAGGCCGTGGTCGGCGCGGCCAACGCCGAGCAGATGATGCGGCTGGGCCTGCTGGCGTTCTTCCGGTTCATCGCCGAACGCCGCCAGTCCTACAGCCTGCTGCGCCAGGAGGCCGCCGTCACCGTGCCCTCCGCGGTACAGGAGATCGAGGGCATCCGCCGCCAGCAGACCGACCTCATGATCGGCATGATGGCCGCCTACCAGCCGGACGCGGCCCCGGTTGAGCTGGAGGCGGCGGCCGAGGTGCTGGTCGGCTCCTGCGAGCGGCTGGCCGAGTGGTGCGAGCGGCGCTGCGACATCAGCCCGGAACAGGCCACCGACCTGCTGATGGGCATGGTGTGGACCGGCCTGTCAGCCCGACTCGGCGACTGACCACCCGCTGGTGTCCGCCCAGGCCCTGGCCCGGGCGGTGATCTCCGCGATGAGCTCGCCCTTGGCCTCGGCGTACTCGTTGAGCCGCGGCCACTCGCGGGTGGCCAGCTCGCGCTTGAGCCGCTCGTAGGCAGCCCGGTCCCGGGCCTCGCGGCACAGCCAGTCGCGGAACAGCAGGTGCCGGTACTCCCACCAGCCGCCCAGCGTGCACAGGTGCACGTGCACGTCCAGCTCGGGCGTGCGCAGCATCCGGTGCTCGGGCTCGCGCACCCGCAGCACGTAGCCCACCGCCTCCAGTTGCGGCAGGTAGGCGTCCTCGTCGTCCACGTTGGGCACGCTCACGTCGATGTCCACGATCGGTTTGGCGCCCAGCCCGGGCACCGAGGTGGACCCGATGTGGTCGATGCGCCGGGCCGTCTCGCCCAGTGCCGCGGCGATGCGCGCCCGCTCGGCCTGGAAGCGCGCGGGCCAGTCCGGGTCGGGTTCGGCGATGTGGATCGTCCGGTGCTCCGCGCCGCCGATCAGCACCGGCCCGGTCAGCGCCCGCAGCTTCTCCCTGGCCACCACCAGCGCGGGGTCGGGCAGCTCCCGCGCGCCGAGCAGCACCTCGCGCAGGTCGGCGTGCTGCCCGAACTTCGCGAGGTTGCCCTGCACCAGGACGGGCAGGTCGCGGCTCGTGCCCGCGTAGTGCGCCACCGAGGGGTGCCGCCGTCCGTCGAGTAGGAACTCCGCGGGCCAGTCCAGGCGCAGGCACTCCTCCATGGCTTCCTGCCTACCAGATCCTCAGGGCGTGACGAGCACCTTCAGCGCGCTGCGGTCGTCCATCGCCCGGTACCCCTCGGCCACGTGGTCCAGGTCCACGGTCAGGTCGAACACCGGGGACGGGTCGATCGCGCCGGAGAGCACGTCGGGCAGCAGCTGCGGGATGTACGCCCTGGCCGGGGCCATGCCCCCGGAGATCGTCAGGTTGCGCACGAACAACCTGCCCAGCGGCAGACCGGCCACCTCGTGCGGGGCGCCGACGTAGCCGATGGCCCCGCCCGGCCGGGCGCTGCCGATCGCGGTCAGCCACGCCTGCTCGGTGCCGACGCACTCCAGCACGGAGCGCGCGCCGTGCCCGCCGGTCAGCTCGCGGACCCGGTGCACCGCCTCCTGGCCGCGCTCGGGCACCACGTCGGTGGCGCCGAACCGCCGCGCGATCTCGGTGCGCTGCTCGTGCCTGCCCAGCACGATGATCCGCTCAGCGCCGAGCCGCCTGGCCGCGAGCACCCCGCACAACCCCACCGCCCCGTCACCGACCACGGCCACGGTGGACCCTGGCCCGACCCCGGCGCAGACCGCCGCGTGGTGGCCGGTGGTCAGCACGTCGGACAGGGTCAGCAGGGCGGGCAGCAGCGCGCGGTCCACGTCCTTGGGCAGCCGCACCAGCGTGCCGTCGGCGACCGGCACCCGCACCGCCTCGGCCTGACCGCCGTCGGAGCCCTTGCTGCCCCACATGCCGCCGCTGGTGCACATCGACTGCAGGCCGTCGGCGCAGAACTCGCAGTTGCCGTCGGACCACATGAACGGGGCGACGACCAGGTCGCCCACGGCCACGGAGCTGACCTGTGAGCCGACCTGGACCACCTCGCCGAGGAACTCGTGGCCGATCCGCTGGCCCGGCTCGAACCCGGCGACCCCTCGGTAGACCCACAGGTCGGTACCGCAGACGCAGGCCATCAGCACGCGCACAACGGCGTCGGTGGGCTCGGTGACCCTGGCGTCGGGCACCTGGTCGACCCGAAGGTCGCCCGCGCCCCGCACGGTGGTGGCTCGCACCTGTTCCTCCTGTGACGATCAAGAGTGGACTCCTGCCCAGTTCACCACGAACCGCGCTGGTGCTCGCGTTAGGTTCACCGGCGTGAGCGTGTTCGTGAAACAGGACTGGGACGCCGAGGACCTGCCCGCGATCGGCGGCAACTACCGGATCCGACTGTCCGGCGCGGACACCGGCGGGCGGCTGGCGATCGTGGAGCAGTGGCTGGCGCCCGGCGCGCTGGGCGCGGCCCCGCACGTGCACCACGGGCACGAGGAGGACTTCGTCGTGCTGGACGGGGAGATCACCTTCGACGTGGTGCAGGACGGCAAGCGGTCCAGCGAGGTGGTCGGCGCGGGCGGCTCGGTCGCGGTGCCGCGCGGCGCGGGTCACGGCTTCCGCAACGAGGGCAGCACGGCCGCGCGCTGTCTCGTGGTGTTCACCCCGGCCGGGTACGAGGACTACTTCCGCGAGGTCTCCCGGTTGGTGGCCAACGGTCATCAGCCCAGCAACGAGGAGCTCAACGAGTTGCGCGCGCAGTTCCGCACCGAACCCGTGTGATGCTCCGGGCGCGGCCCTGCCTCCGCGCCCGGAGCACTCCCCCAGTGGCTCAGTGCACGCGGTACACGACCGTGCCGTGCGCGGGCACCGAGGCGCTGATGGTTCCGCTGGTGGTCGAACTCGCCTTGGACCACAGGTCCTTGAGCTGGTGCGAACCCGAACCGGCACCGATCGCCGACAGCGAGGTGCTGATCCTCGCCGTGCTGTCGGTCTCGTTGAACAGCGCGACCGCGATGTCGCCGTCCGCCAAGGGCTTGCGCACCACGTGCAGGCCGCCCGCCGAGGAGATCTCGTTGCCCTGCACGCCCTTCGCGTCCTGGTCCAGCGCGATCACCTCGGTGTTGCGCAGGATCGCCAGGGTCGCCGAGGATGCCTTGCGGATGTCCGAGCCGATCAGCAGCGGGGCGGACATCATGGCCCACAGGGAGAAGTGGCTGCGGTACTCGGTGTCGGTCATCTTGCCGTTGCCGACCTCCAGCATGTCCGGGTCGTTCCAGTGCCCCGGCCCCGCGTACTTGCCCAGCGTGATGTTCTTCTTGTAGATGGACAGCATCTTGGCGTAGCTGTCGTTGATGTCCCCAGTGGTGCGCCAGGAGTTGCCCACGCCCGCGGCCCAGGTCCACGGCTGGTTCTGCCCCCACTCACAGATCGAGTAGAGGATCGGGCGACCGGTCGCGGCCAGTGCGTCGCGCATGGCGGTGTAGCGCTGTTTGGCGTCCACGCCCTGGTTGTTGCAGTTGTCGTACTTCAGGTAGTCCACGCCCCAGGAGGCCCAGAGCTTGGCATCGGCCTTCTCGTGGCCCAGCCCACCGGGAAAGCCCGCGGCGTTGCAGGTCTTGGTGCCCGCGCTGGAGTACAGCCCGAACTTGAGCCCCTTGCCGTGCACGTAGTCGGCGACCGCCTTGATCCCGTTGGGGAACCTGGTCCTGTTCGGCACCAGGTTGCCCAAGGAGTCGCGGCTGCTCTCCGCCCAGCAGTCGTCCAGGTTGACGTAGGTGTAGCCGGCTTCCTTGAGACCGCTGGACACCAGCGTGTCCGCGATGCCCTTGACGAACCCCTCGGTGAACTGCGCGCCGCAGTGCGTGAGGTTCCAGTTGTTGAAGCCCATCTGCGGGGTGCGGGCCAGCCCGTTGTCCGAGGGCGCCGCGGTGGCCACGGCCGGTGCCGTCAGCGCGGTCAGTGCGGCCAGCGCCGCCACGAAGGTCCTGCGCACGAGCGTTCCTCCAGCTCAGTCGTGGACGAGACGTGCGCGGCGGGCGCTCTGGGTCGGAAACATAGGAGCTCTGCGCGGACAAATCAAGACCCCGGCCAGGATCTCGGGCAAGACCGGGGTACACATCGGAGGTCCGGACCACCTCACTCCCCTGACGACACGGATCCGGAGTACCTTCGAGCTACCTGGGGGTAGTTACTTCGGCTCGGAACGAGCCCACCAACCGGGTGAGCCCGTGAACGTGCACGGACACGCTTCGTATCACCGCGTGCGCGCAAACCTGGCGCTACTACCCCATGCAGTTGGTCCTGCACCAGCGAAATGGAGTATTGGCACGAGGCCCGCCGGATGGCTGAATAGATCAGGCATCCCCGCGGCATTAATTCCAATCCTGCCAGTGCGGAAAGGGTTGACCTGCACCATGGACATGCGGTACGAGGCGTACTGCCTGGCCGATCCGCTCTTCTACGACAGAACCGGCCGGTCGGACTCCGAGAGGGTGGCCTTCCGCTTTGGGCGCAAGCCCGTTCCCGCCGGGTGGGAGAAGCACGAGGTCGGTCTGTGGACCGCATTGAAGCCGACGGGGGCGACCGGACCGGGTCAGGGTTGGAAAATTCACGTCTCCGCCACCCTGGAGAACTGTGAACGCGTGCTAGAACTGACGGCCGAGTACTGCATCAGGAGACAGATCCCGTTCAAGTTCCTCCAGAACAGGACCGTGCTGGTCGCGCAGAACTCCAAGTACGCCAAGCGCAGCTCCAGCGGCAAGCTGCTGACGATCTACCCCTCCGGCGAAGCCCAGCTCCAGGTCGTCATCGACGAGCTGTCCGAGCTGCTGTCCGGCGAGCAGGGCCCCTACATCCTCAGCGACCTGCGTTGCGGGACGGGTCCGCTCTACGTGCGGTACGGCGGATTCACCCAGCGGTTGTGCCCCGGCCCGAACGGCGAATTGGTGCTGGCCATCGAGAACGCGGAGGGCACACTCGTCCCAGACGAGAGAAGACCCGTTTTCAGCGTTCCGGAGTGGATTTCTGTCCCAGATTTTCTACAGCCGCACATCGAAGCACGCAAGGGTAACGGCGACACTCTCCCCTATCAGGTGAAAAGCCCACTGCACTTCTCCAACGGCGGCGGTGTGTACCTGGCCCGCCGACTCGTCGATGACCAGCAGGTTGTTCTCAAGGAGGCTCGCCCCTTCGCTGGGCTCGACGCCGAGGGCACCGACGCGGTCACCCGACTTCACCGTGAACGAGACGCGCTGCGCACTCTCGCCGGAATCCCGGGAGTGCCCCGGTTGTACGAGGACTTCACGGTCTGGGAGCACCATTTCCTGGCAATGCAGCACATGCCCGGCGGCACGCTGGGCGCCTGGCAGGCCGCGAACTACCCGCTGGTGGACCCCCGTCCGGGTGAGGCCGAGGTGGCCGGGTACCGGGGCCGCGCGCTGGCCATCCTGGCGCAGGTGGAGCGGATCATCGGCGCCATCCACGAGCGCGGGCTCGTCTTCGGCGACCTGCACCCGAACAACGTGCTGGTCGACGACGAGGACCGGGTGTCGCTGATCGACTTCGAGCTGGCCTTCGACGCGGAGCTCAAGCGCAGGCCCGCGCTGGGCGCACCGGGCTTCGCCGCGCCCGCGGGCCGCGTGGGCCGCGAGGTGGACCTGCACGCATTGCAGGCACTGCGCCTGTTCCTGTTCCTGCCGCTGAACCGGATGTTGTTGTTGGCGCCGGAGAAGCTCGACCACTACGTGTCGGTCGCGGGAGCCCGGTTCGGCCTGCCCGCCGGTGAGCTGGACGAGGTGCGCACCACCCTGTACCGGGACAACCCCCGGGCTGCCGAGCACGGCGCGAACACCTTGCTGGACGAGGAGAAGCCCGACTGGTCGGCGGTGCGCTCCAGCCTGGTGCGGGCCATCCTGGCCAGTGCCACCCCACAGCGCGAGGACCGGCTGTTCCCCGGGGACATCGAGACGTTCACCAGTGGCGGCACGACCTTCGCGCACGGGGCGGCCGGAGTGCTGCACACGCTGGCGGCGGTCGGCGCGGGCCGGTTCCCCGAGTACGAGCAGTGGCTGATCGACGCGGTGCGCCGGGAGGCGCCACGGCGGCCCGGGTTCTTCAACGGCGCACACGGCGTGGTGCACGTCCTGGAGCAGTTCGGCCACAGCGAGCTGGCCGACGAGCTGCTCGCCGAGTACGCGCCGGTGCTGCACACGGTGCACGACCACAGCCTGTTCGGCGGGCTGTCGGGCATCGCGCTGAACCTGCTCGACCTCGCCGATCGCAGGCGGGACAACGACTTCCGCGACCAGGCTCTGCTGCTGGGCCAGCGGCTGGCGGACAAGCTCAGCCTGGCCGCCCCGCCGGGGCCGCGCGGACGTGCCGGGTTGTGCGCGGGCTGGTCCGGACCCGCACTGCTGTTCGTGCGGCTCTTCGAGCGCACCGGGGAGCCGGAGTGGTTGCGGCTGGCCGATAGCGCGCTGCTGCGGGACCTGGACGAGTGCGTGCAGCGCCCGAACGGCACGGTCCAGGTGCGCGACGGCGGACTGCGCACGCTGCCCTACCTTGAGGTGGGCAGCGCGGGCATCGCGCTGGTGCTCGGCGAGCTGAGCGATCACCTGCCCGAGGCGCGCAGCGTGGAGTCGCTGCCCGGGCTGCACACCGCGCTGCTGCCCGAGTTCGTGATCTTCCCGGGGCTGCTGGCCGGCCGGGCGGGTGTGCTGGCCACCCTGCACCGCGCACGGCAGCGGACACCCGACGCGGAACTGGACGCCGCGGTGTCGACGCACCTGCGACGCCTGGGCTGGCACTCCGTTTCCTACCAAGGGGAACTGGCCTTCCCCGGCACCGAGTTGCTGCGGTTGTCCATGGATCTGGCCACGGGCACGGCTGGGGTGCTGCGCGTGCTGGCCGGGATCCAGGACGGGCACGGCGCGTTCCTGCCGTTCCTGCGCGACCAGCGGCAGCCCGTCAAGCGGGAGGTGCCCCTGCTACAGGGGTGAACCGGCCCGCCACAGACCGGTCAGCCGGGAACACCTGGTTGGCCAACGAGAAACACCGACAGAAGGAGTGCGGAAGATGGAGCTTGTCCTCGACCTGCAGGCCATGGAGGCCCCCACCCACGGTTGTGGCGGCCACGGCGGCGGCAGCCACCTGAGCGTCTCCGGCTGCGGCGGCGCCAGCGGCCTGTCGCTGCTGCTCTGCGAGGTCTGATCCTCGCGGTAGTCGTGGTCTGCTGACCGCGGGTGGGAGGGCCCCAGGGCCACCGCGGCCCTCCCACCCGCGGTTGTTTTCCTTCTCTGGCAAGGAGTTGACGTGCTGCGGAGCAGGGGCGACCGGCTGCTGCTGACCGCGGCGCTGCGCCCGCGCGGCTGGCTGGCGGCGATGGCGCTGATCAGCGCGGCGGGTACCGCGGCGAGCCTGCTGCTGCCCGACGCGATGGCAGCCGGGGTCGACGCGGCGCTGTCGGGCACCGGGGACGGGGCGTCCGCACTGCTGTTCGCGGGTACCGCGCTGGTGCTGGTCGGCACGGAGTCACTGACCGGCATCGCCGTGACCAAGTGCGTGGCGGCGAGCACTACCTGGTTGCGCCACAAGCTGATCGACGCGCTGCTGGCGCTGCGGCCCGTCGACCGCGAGCGGTTCGCCGCGGGCGACGCGGTGAGCCGGATGGTCAACGACCCGGTGGAGACTGGGTCCGCAGGCGTGCTGATGGTGCAGTTCGCCGCATCGACTTTGCTGTCAGCGGGTGCCGTGGTCGCACTGGCCCTGCTGCACTGGACCCTGGCCGTGGTCTTCGCGGTGAGCATGCCGCTCGCGGTGTTCGTGGCGCGGGCCTACCTGCGCAACACCGCCCAGCAGGTAACGGCGTACCGCACGGCCGCGGCGGAGCTGTCCGCCAGGTTCCTGGAGGCCGTACTGGGGCTGCGCACGATCACCGCGACCCGCACGGCCGAGCGCGAGGTGCGGCGCGTGCTGCGACCGCTGCCCGGGCTGGGCGAGGCCGGGGCCGCGCTGTGGTCCTCGCAGGCGACGATGGTGTGGAACTCGGCGCTGCTCGGTCCCGGTGTGGAGATCGTGGTGCTGGCCGCCGCCGGGGTCGGCGTGGTGAACGGCCAGCTGACCGTGGGACAGGCCTTGGCGGCACTGGGTTACGCCGCGATGGGCATGGGCCTGACCCAGTACGCCCCGCAGCTGATGACCGTGGCGCGGGCCAGGGCCAGTGCGGAGCGGCTGTCCGAGGTGCTCGCCGTGCCCAGCCCGGAGCCCGGTGGCAGGCCGCTGCCGGACGGCCCCGGTGTGCTTGCGCTGCAAGGGGTTTCGGCTGGCCCGCTGGAGGGCGTCGACCTGCGGCTGCCCGCGGGCCAGGTGATCGCCGTGGTGGGGCGGTCCGGTACCGGCAAGTCCACGCTGGCCGCGCTGGCCGCGGGTTTGGCCGAGCCGACGGCAGGGATCGTCACCCTGGACGGCGTGCCGCTGCGAGAACTGAGGCCCGAGGGCCTGCGCGGCGCCGTGGGATTCGCCTTCGAGCGACCGGTGCTGCTCGGCGGCACGGTCGGCGAGGCGATCGGCTACGGGCGTGCCGCCGACGAGCGGGCCATCCGCGCGGCGGGCAGGGCCGCGCAGGTGGACGACGCGATCCTGCGGCTGCCCGAGGGCTACGACACCCCGCTGGCCGAGGCGCCGATGTCCGGCGGTGAGGCGCAGCGCGTGGGACTGGCCCGCGCGCTGGTGGGCTCACCGCGCGTGCTCGTGCTCGACGACGCGACCTCCAGTGTGGACACCGTGACCGAGGTGCGGCTGGCCACCGCGATCACCGACTCGCTGCCCGGACGCACCCGGCTGGTGGTGACCCACCGCAGCACCACGGCGGCCCGCGCGGACCTCGTGGTGTGGCTGGCCGACGGCTCGGTCCGCGCCACCGGAGCGCACGAGCTGCTGTGGCAGGACCCCGAGTACCGCGCCGTCTTCGCGGAGGCCTGAGTCGATGCGCGAGTACCTGGCGGCACTGGGCCGCACCCGACGCGCGTTGCTCGTGCTGGCGCTGTGGTCCCTGCTGGAGGGCGTGCCCGCGTTCCTGTCCGGACGACTCGTGTCCCTGGCCATCGACCAGGGCTTCGCCGCCGGTTCGCTGTGGCGCGGGCTCGGCTGGCTCGGCCTGTTCGGCGCGCTGTCCGCGCTCGGTGCGCTCGGCTCGCGGCAGGTCTTCCACCGGCTGGGCAGCGTGGTCGAACCAGTGCGCGACGAGTTGGTCACCGCCGTGGTGCGCGGGGTGCTGCACGGTGGCGGCACGCCGGACGCCGCGGTGGTCGCCCGCATCACCCGGCACGTCGAGGTGGTCCGTGACGTCACCGCGGGTTTGCTGGTGCAGGGCAGGGCGTTCGTCGTCACCACGGTCGCCGCGCTGGCGGGTCTGCTCAGCACGGCGCCCCAGTTGGCGCTGCCCGTGGCCGCCCCGATAGCCGCCGCGCTGGTGCTGTTCGCCGTGCTGCTGCGCACGCTGGTCGCCCGGCAGCGGGCCGTCGCGGTCGCCGACGAGCAAGCCGCCCGCGTGGTCGGCGGGGTGTATGGCGGGCTGCGTGACGTGGCCGCCTGCGGGGCGCAGCAGGTCGCGCGCGCCGCGGTCGACACCGAGATCGCCCGCCAGCAGGAGGCCGCGGTGCGCCTGGCCCGTGCCGGGGCGGTGCGGATCCTGCTGGTGGCGCTGGGCGGGATCGTTCCGCTGGCGCTCGTGCTCCTGCTGGCCCCCGGTCTGGTCCGCTCCGGGCAGCTGACGGCCGGCGCGGTGGCGGGTGCCGTCACCTACCTGACCACCAGCGTGCAGCCCGCCCTGCACTCGCTGCTGGTGACCATGGGCTCCTCGGTGCTGCGGCTGGCGGTGACCCTGCGCAGGCTGACCGGCGACCGCGCGCCGGTCCAGCAGGCCCGGCCCGGCGAGCCGCAGGTTCCGTTCGGGCACGCGATCACGGTGCGGGACCTGACCTTCGGCTGGAGCCTGGACGCCACGCCGGTGGTCGCCGGCCTGGACCTGACCGTGCCGGAGAACACGCACCTGGCGGTGATCGGCCCCAGCGGCATCGGCAAGTCCACCCTGGCGGCGCTGATCACCGGGGTGCTCAGCCCACGCTCGGGCAGCGTGCTGCTCGGTGGCGTGCCGGTGCGCGACATCGCCGCCGACCAGTTGCGCGAGCTGGTGACCCTGGTGCCGCAGGAGGCGTACGTGTTCACCGGCACCGTCCGGGAGAACCTGGCGTACCTGCGCCCGGAGGCCAGCGACCCGGAGCTGACAGCGGCCGCGTGCGCCGTGGGCGCGGCCGACCTGGTGACCCGGCTGGGCGGCCTGGGCGGGCGGGTCGGGCACGGCGGCACCGAGCTGTCCGCCGGGGAGCGGCAGCTACTCGCGGCGGC
Organism: Kutzneria viridogrisea DSM 43870; assembly: GCF_000525635.1. NCBI lineage: Bacteria > Bacillati > Actinomycetota > Actinomycetes > Pseudonocardiales > Pseudonocardiaceae > Kutzneria > Kutzneria viridogrisea. The sequence continues at coordinate 1,348,056 of NZ_CP007155.1, read as the reverse complement.
ACGGGTGCACGTGTCGGCGGCCAGGATCGTGGTGCTGGACGAGGCGACCTGCCACCTGGACCCAGCGGCCGAGGCCGTGGTGGAGCAGGCGATGGCCGATCGCGGCGGCACGCTGGTGGTGATCGCGCACCGGCTCAGCTCGGCCGTGCGGGCCGACCGGGTCCTGCTGATGGACGGCGGCCAACCGGTGCTGGGCAGCCACACCGAGGTGCTCGCCAGGTCGCCGCTGTACGCCGAACTGGTGCACGCCTGGGGTACTCCGCAGCCCGCTCCCTAGTGCGGTGTCCAAAATCCTCGTCGGGTGATTTCGCGGTCCAGGTGGATGGATCGGCGTGCCGGCCCCGCGTCTTCATACTGGTTGTATGGGGGCGCGGGGGCGGTGCGGCGAGGCGCCGCCTGGGCGCGGAAGGGCCGGCGAGGGTTGCCGGACACCGCACTAGCCGCCAGCCACCGACGGGATCACCTGTACCTCGGCCCCCTCAGTCAGCGCCGTGTCCGCGCCGTTCAGTTGTCGGCACTCCTCACCTCCCACGTACACGTTGACGTACCTGCGCAGCACCCGTCGCTCGTCACGCAACCTGCGCTCCAGCAACGGATACCGGGCTGCCACCACGTCGAGCAGTGCGCCCACCGTGGCCGGTTCACCGACCTCGACCTCCAGCTTCGCGTTGCCGCCCGCGTGCGGACGCAGCACTCCGGGCAGCAACAGGACGACCAGCACCGCGGCCGCCTAGACCGTGGCCGCGCGGACGCACAGCACGTCGGGCAGGTGTTTGGCGATCACCTGCCAGCTCTGGCCCTCGTCCCGGCTGGCGTACACCTCGCCGGAGCGGGAGCCGAAGTAGAGGCCCGCGGTCTCGGCATCGTCGGTGCACATGGCGTCCCGCAGCACCGTGGAGTAGAACCCCGCCTCGGGCAGCCCTCGCTGCAACGCCTGCCAGCTGCGGCCAGCGTCCTCGCTGCGGTAGACCCGGCAGCGGCCCTCGGGTGCGAACCGGTTCTCGTCGGCGATCAGCGGGAAGGTGTACACCGTGTCCGGTTGGTGCGGGTGGACGACCACTGTGAAGCCGAAGTCCGAGGGCAGCCCCTCGGCGATGGACTGCCAGCTCGCGGCGTCGTCCTCACTGCGGTACACCCCGCCGTGGTTCTGTAGGAAGAACCGCTCCGGCCGATCCGGGTGCCTGGCGACCTTGTGCACGCACTGCCCGAACTCCGGGTAGCGCTCGGGCAGGAACCCGGCCTGGATGCCGCGGTTGGCCGCGTGCCAGCTCGCACCGCGGTCCTCGGAGCGGTACACCCCACCGGTGGACATGGCCACGGTGATCGACTCCGGCCGCGTGGGGTGCGGCAGCACGGTGTGGATGGCCTGTCCTCCGTAGCCGGCGCCCCAGTCGGGCCGGTGCTCGTGCTCCCACAGGCCGCGCACCAGCTCGTAGGTCAGGCCGCCGTCCTCGGAGCGGAACAGCGCCGAGGGCTCGACCCCGGCGTAGACCACCTCCGGCTCGCAGGCGGGCCCCGGCGTCAGCTGCCACACCCTGCCCAGAGCGGCGCCGGTGTCCTCGGGGAACGCCAGCGGCGGCTGGTCGGGTTCCCGCCAGGTGCGGCCCAGGTCGTCACTGGTGACCACGGTCGGCCCGAAGTGCTCACTCGTCGTGCCCACCAGCAGCCGCGGCCTGGCCCGTCTGGGGTCCACGGCCACCGCGTAGACGGCGGTCATCGGGTTGTGCGGGCCGGTCAGCTGCCAACGGGCCCGGTTGTCCTCACTGGTCGCCAACCAGAGACCCTTGCGGGTCCCGATGGCGACGATCGTGCGTTCATCAGCCATGTGACGCACGCTACAACCGGCCACCGACAAGTACTGTCCTGGCCGGATCGGACCGGGAGGCGAACGGGTGGCTGAGGGCGGGCGCACGGGGCGCAGGCGGGTGCCGCTGGAGGACCCCGCGCGGCAGCGCGAGGTGTTCGAGGCGACGCTGGACGTGGTGGCGGAGGTGGGCTACGAGCGGTTCAACATGGACCTGCTCGCCCAGCGGGCACACGTCAGCAAGGCGAGCCTCTACCAGCGCTGGCCGTCCAAGGCGCACCTGCTGGTGGCCGCACTGCACGCGACCAGGGTGGAGCCGGTCCTGCCGGACACCGGTTCGTACCTGGACGATGTGCGGGAGCTGTCCCGGCAGTGGCTGCGCGCGGGCCTGCGCGGGGACACCCGGGGGCTGGTGCTGGCCCTGTTGGAGGGCAGCAGGCGGGATCCCGAGCTGGCGAACCTGATGGCGCAGACCCTGGGCCAGGGTGCGGAGCCGCCGATGGAGGCGGTGCTCGCGGCGGCGGTGGCCAGGGGGGAGATCCCGGCCTCGGTGGACACCGAACTGCTCGCCGACCTGCCGATGGGCCTGGCCATGGTGAACCTGCTGTTCAAGGGCACCCAGCCGACCGAGGAACTGCTCGACCGGATCGTGGACGGGGTGCTCGCCCCGCTGCTGCGCGGCCCGGATCACAGCGAATAAAACAGAACTGTTCTGTACTCTCGCTCACGGGGCCACTCGTTGGGGTGATGTCCGCTGCGGTGACGGCGGAGCTGCGGTGTGGTCGGGTTCCACGAGCGGAGAGGGCGGGCCATGACCACTGCACAGGCCGAGGTCGACCAGGGTGCGGCGGGGCCCGCGCCGATCAGCAGGGCACGGGTCAACGCCGTGTTCGGCACGGTGCTGCTGGGCATGCTGCTGGCGGCACTGGACCAGACCATCGTGGGCACCGCCCTGCCGACGATCGTCGGGGACCTGGGCGGGGCGGGCCACCTGTCCTGGGTGGTCACCGCGTACCTGCTCGCCGAGACGATCATGACCGTGGTGGTCGGCAAGTTCGGCGACCTGTTCGGCCGCAAGGTGATCTTCCAGATCTCCGTGGTGGTCTTCGGCCTCGGCTCGTTCTTCTGCGGGTTCGCCGACAGCATGACCTGGCTGATCATCTGGCGCGCGGTGCAGGGCATCGGCGGCGGCGGGCTGATGGTCACCGCCACCGCGCTGATCGCCGACGTCATCCCGCTGCGCGAGCGCGGCAAGTACCAGGGCATGCTCGGCTCGGTGTTCGGCGTGGTCACCGTGGCCGGGCCGATGCTGGGCGGGCTGTTCGTGGACCACCTGTCCTGGCGCTGGGCCTTCTACGTCAACATCCCGCTGGTCGTGGTGGTGCTGATCGTGGCGGCCGCCTCGATGCCCTCGGTGCGCGCCGCGGTCAAGCCGGTGGTGGACTACCTGGGCATCCTGCTGATCGGCCTGGCCGCCACCGGGCTGACCCTGGTCACCAGCTGGGGCGGCACCACCTACGCCTGGGACTCCCCCGAGATCATCTGGATGTCGGTGGGGTCGGTCGTGCTGCTGGGCCTGTTCGTGCTCGTGGAACTGCGGGCCAAGGAGCCCATGCTGCCGATGCGGCTGTTCACCAACCCGGTGTTCACCGTGGCGGGCATCCTCAGCTTCATCGTCGGCTTCGCCATGCTGGGCGCCCTGTCCTACCTGCCCACCTACATGCAGTACGTGCAGGGCACCTCGGCCACCGCCTCCGGTGTGCGGCTGCTGCCGATGGTGCTGGGCCTGCTCGTCGCCTCGATCTTCTCCGGCAACGTGATCAGCAAGACGGGCCGGTACAGGGTGTTCCCCATCGCCGGGGCCATCGGCATGACCGCGGGCCTGTACCTGCTGTCCCTGATGGACACCCAGACCGGGATCCTGGCCTCCTCGCTGTACATGCTGGTGCTCGGCGTGGGCATCGGGCTGGGCATGCAGGTCCTCACCATCGCCGTGCAGAACACCGTGGACTACTCGGACCTGGGCGTCGCGACCTCGGGCGTGACCTTCCTGCGCTCGATCGGCAGCTCGTTCGGCGCCGCCATCTTCGGCACCATCTACGCCAACCAGTTGTCCGGCAACATGGCGAGCACGCTGGCCGCGCACCCACTGCCCGTGGGCGTGGACCCGCACGTGGTCCAGGTGCCACAGGGCCTGTACGCACTGCCCGAGGCGGTGCGGGCCCCGTTCGTGCAGGCGTACGCGGACTCGCTGCACACGGTGTTCCTCTACGCCGCGCCGGTGGGTCTGCTCGCGCTGCTCGTCGCCCTGTTCTTCAAGGAAGTGCCGCTGCGGGACACCTCGCGGGCCAGTGCCGCCGACGTGGGCGAGGGCTTCGGCATGCCGGAGTCGCGCGAGGGTGACGCCGAGTTGGAGCGGCAGATCGCCACGCTGATGTTCCGCGAGCGCAGGAAGATGGCGCCCGCGATCCTGTCCCGCGCGGGCACGGAGCTGGACGAGGGCGGCGTGTGGTGCCTGCTGCGCGTGCACTTCCGCCACAAGCTGGGCAAGCCCGCGACGGTGGCGGGTATCGCCGAGGACGTGCGGGTGCCGCGCCAGGTGCTGGAACCGGCCTTCTCGGCGCTGGAGCGCAGCGGGCACCTGACCGTGCTGGACGGGGAACTGGTGCACACCGACCGGGGCCAGGCCGAGTTCGGCAAGTTGTCGGCGGCCTGGCGGGACTGGCTGGCCGAGCGGCTGGCGGACTGGGGCAGCCGCGACCGCGCCGAGCTGGACGCCGCGATCAGCCGGGTGGCCGGGCGGCTGATCGACCAGGCCACCGAGGAACGGCCCGAGGGCAGGCACGCCCTGGTGTGAGCCTGGTCGCTGCACCCGAACGGGTTAACGCCGTCATGCGTCCCATGGCGGGTGCGTCTCACCATGGGACAGGTCACACCCGGGGAGGCAGAGCGATGGCAGCGGAACCGATCACAGTGCACTACGTGCCCGAGGGCGAGGACTGGACGGTGAACGTCAGCGCGGGTGAGACCGTGCTGACCGACCAGGCGCCCGGGCTGATCGCCGCGCGCGACCGCGCCGACCAGTTGGTGGAGGAGCTGTCCGGCACCGAGCAGCGGCGCACCGTGGTGCACCTGCTCGAGGGGGACGCCTTCGCGTTCACCACGGCGTACCTGCAGGCCAGACACGGCATGACCAGCATGCTCTACGCCGACCCCAGGCAGGAGCAGGCCGCCCCGCTGCCCGGTGAGAACACCCAGGAGCTGGATCTGTCCGAACTGACCGACGAGGAGGTCAACCAGTCGGCCCCGAGCACCTAGGATGTCTGGTCGAGAACCCTTTTCCAGCCAGCTGCTAGGGGGCGGGCCTTGGCCACAGCGTCGTACGCGGAGCGGGTGGGCGCTGTCCGGGGACGTCCGCGCGACGCCAGCAGGGACGAGGCGCTGCGGCAGGCGGCGCTGGAGGTCATGGCCGAGGTCGGCTACCGGGCGCTGACCATGGACGCGGTGGCGGCCAAGGCGCGCGCGGGCAAGGCCACCATCTACCGGCGCTGGGAGTCCAAGCTGGACCTGGTGATCGACACCGTGAACCAGCTGGTGCACCAGAACATCCCCGAGTCCGACACCGGCTCGCTGCACGGGGACCTGCGCGAGTTCCTCAGCTCGTTCGCGGCCTTCCTGTCCGGCCCCTCCGGCAAGGCCGCGCAGGCGCTGGTCGGCGAGCTGCCGCACGAGCCGGAGCTGGCCGCCGCGTTCCGCGAGACCTTCCTGGTGGCCCAGCGCGACGTGCTGCGCGGCATCCTGGACCGGGGCACCGCCCGCGGCGAGGTGCGGCTGGACGCCCCACGCGGCATGGTCGTCGAACTGGCGGGCGCGGCGCTGACCTACCGCCTGATGCTGACCGGGGACCCGCTGGACATGACCTTCGTGGACCGCCTGCTGGACACCGTGCTGCTGCCCCTGCTGCGCCCCGAGGCGGAGTGAGCCCTACCTGGTGACAATCCCCCACCACTCCCTGGGGGGCGTCCCCGTCACCAGTCTACCGCCCGCCCCCGACACCTGATCATGCTGAAGATCCACATGTGGACAACTCGCCACCTGTGGACAGCCGGGTCCCGGACTAGCGGAACAGCCTGCGCACGACGAGCACGCCGACCAGCACACCGACGCCGATCAGGGCGTAGCGCAGCCGGGGGTCGCTGAGCTTGGCGCGCACGGCGTCCTTGCCCTGCTCCACGTACTGCTGCGGATTGGCCTTGGTGCCCAGCTCGTCCAGCGTGGCGGCCAGGGCGTCGCGAGCCTGCTCGATCTCGCGCTGGATGGTCTCGGGATCGCGGGCCACTTCGTCTCCTTGTCGGCGCCTACCGAGCACACCGTAGTTGACCAGCCCCACGCGTGCCGGTGTGGGGGCGTTACGCTTGCGCCGCTGGGACCGTAGCCCAATTGGCAGAGGCACACGGTTTAGGTCCGTGCCAGTGTCGGTTCGAGTCCGACCGGTCCTACTCGCGAGTGGGCGAGGTCTGCCCGCCAACAGCGCGGGCCGATCTCGCTCGCCATGTCTTCTGGGGGACGACCCCCAGACCCCCGATGCCGGGCTTCGCCCGACTCACGAGTGGGCGAGGTCTGCGCGCGAAAAGCACGCGCCTACCTCGCTCGCCATGCCGTCTGGGAGACGCCCCCAGACCCCCGATGCCGGGCTTCGCCCGACTCATGAGCGGGCGAGGTCTGCCCACAAACAGCACGCGCCTACCTCGCTGACCATGCCGTCTGGGAGACGACCCCAGACCCCCGATGCCGGGCTTCGCCCGACCTGCCCGTCAGTGCATGCTGGGGCCATGGAGCTGTTCCCCAGGCAGCGCACCGAGATCGCCCCCGGCGCGGTGCACGTACCGGACTGGCTCAGCGCAGAGGAGCAGCGCGCGCTGGTCGAGGCGTGCCGGGGCTGGGCGCGGGCGGGCATGCGCGCGACCCGGCTGCCCGGCGGCGGGGTCATGTCGGTGCGCACGGTCTGCCTGGGCTGGCAGTGGATCCCGTACCGCTACTCGCGCACGACCGAGGACGGCAGTCCGGTGACGCCGTTCCCCGAGTGGCTGGCCGAGTTGGGGCGCCGCGCGGTGGGCGACCCGGGCTACCGGCCGGACGTGGCGCTGGTCAACTACTACGACGCGAGCGCGCGCATGGGCATGCACCAGGACCGGGAGGAGCGCAGCCCGGACCCCGTGGTGTCGCTGAGCTTGGGCGACAGCTGCGTGTTCCGCTTCGGCAACACCGAGCACCGCAACCGCCCCTGGACCGACGTGGAGCTGCGCTCCGGGGACCTGTTCGTCTTCGGCGGTTCCTCGCGGCTGGCCTACCACGGCGTGCCGAGGACCCTGCCCGGCACGGCCGACCCTGCGATCGGGCTGTCCAGCGGGCGGCTCAACATCACCCTGCGGGTGTCCGGCCTGGACGGCTGATCAGGCCCGCATCCCGTCGCACACCACGGAGACCACCAGCTCCGGCTGGTCCGCGCTGTGCCGCCGCATGGACAGGCAGCCCACGATGAGCGCCTTGACCTCCGCCACCCCGATGTCCGGCCGCACCGCCCCGCTGCGCTGGGCCTGCCGCAGCAGCTCGCCCAGCCCCTCCATCATCGACCGGGACGCCTCGGTGGTGGCCAGTTCGTCGAAGTCGGTGGTAGCGGCCAGCGCGTCGGACAGCGCTCGGTTCAACGTGGCGTCGCGCACCATGCGGGCGAAGAACTCGAAGAAGGCCGCACCGGGGTCCTCGGCACCGGCCAGCTCCCTGGCCTGCGACCCGATGCGCTGCAACCGGTCCACGACGATCGCCTCGAACAGCGACTCCTTGGTCGGGAAGTGCCGGTAGACCGTGCCGACCCCGACTCCTGCCCTGCGGGCGATCTCGTCGATCGGCACCGCGAGGCCCTCCTCCTCGAAGACGTCCTGCGCCACGGCGAGCACCCTGGCCCGGTTGCGCCGGGCGTCGGCCCGCAGCGGCTTGCCGCTCGCCGTCGGATCACCTTCGGTCACGCCCTGAAACCTTAGGGCGCCCGGCGCGCCCACGCGGTCAACACGGCGACGAACTGCTCGGCGGCCTCGTCCACGGCCCCCCTGTCCCCGGTGGCCACCAGGTCCAGCAGCAGTCCCCTGGCCACCGCGACCTGCAACCGCGCGTTGGCCAGGGCCTGGTCCGGTGGCACGCCCAGTGCGCGGGCCAGCTCCGCCGAGGGCGCCAGCCAGGAGTCCACGATGCCCTCCAGCAGCCCGGTCGTGCCCGGCCTGCCCTGCAAAGCCTGCCCGTACACCTCGAAGAACAGCCTGATGTGCGGCCAGTTCTCCGGGGCGGACAGCCGCCGCCAGAACTCGCGGGCCAGCTCGACCGGATCCGTGCACGTGCTGCCGTCCAGTTCGGCGAGCAGCTCCCGCTGCCGCTGCTCCACGGCGCGCACCACCTCGACGAGCAGCCCCTCCCTGGAGCCGAAGTGGTAGATCAGCATCCGGTGGCTGGTGCCCAGCTCCGCGGCCAGGGCACGCAGGCTCAGCTCGCCCACCCCGTGCTCGGCGAAGTACCGCACGGCCCCGTCCAGCAGCCGCTGCCTGGCCTCCGACACCCTTGCCCCCTTCGTGTACCGAGTGGTACATGTACCAGATGGTACACAGACGGCACACGATCGAGGCGACCGCGCACACCCCGGCACCGCCGGGAGCGGTGTACGACCTGCTCAGGGACGGGTCCACCTGGCCGATGTGGACGCCGATCAACTCCTTCCGGCTGGAGCGGGCCGGGCAGGACGAGCCCGAGGGGGTTGGCGCCATCCGGGTGTTCCGCACGGTGCGCGCCCCCAAGCCCGTGACGATGCGCGAACGCGTCGCCGAACTGGTGCCGCAGCGCCGGTTCAGCTACGAGGCGCTGTCCGGGCTGGCTGTCCGCGACTACCGCGCTGACGTGGACCTGACCCCGGACGGGACGGGCACGACCATCCACTGGCGCTCGGCGTTCAACGCCAAGGTGCCCGGCACCGGCTGGCTGTACCGGCGCGCGTTGGAGCCGGTGATCCGCCGCTGCGTGGCCGGCCTGGCCGCCGAGTCGGCGCGGCGCACGTCCCCCGCCGAGGGATGATCGGGCACCTGAGGTGACCGATCACCCCGAGTTCGCCCGCCGAACAGGTGAAAAGTTGATGACCAGCCTGGAGCTGCCCGTAGCCGCGTGCCGATGATGGACCCAAGCGCACGAGGACGGCGGTTGGGCCGTCACACCGGCCGGCGTGGGCCATCGCGAACAGTGGTGGCGCCCACGCCGCGTCGCCGCTCGGTCACGGCTTGGCCACAGGCTCGCACCAGGTGCGTGTCGACGCCCGCATCCGATGGCCCCGATCGGCCAACTGGCTCCAAGGTGGAACAGTTTGGTCCGGACGGTGCCGGGCCGGTGGCCGAGGAGCGGGAAGTGCGGATCGTCAGGCTGGTCGTCGCGGGGTGTGCCGCGGCCTTGCTGACCGGTTGTGCGGCGACCGCCACCACACAGCTGTCCGCGGTCGAGAGCAGCGAGACGCCACTGGTCGCGGGCCGCCAGTCCAGCGCGGCCCCGCACGCGGCGGGCATGTACTCGGCCTTCGGCGAGCAGCACACCTGGAACAGCGGGCTGGTCGTGACCATCTCCGCGCCCCGCTCGATCAAGCCAAGCGGCAGCGCCTACCCACAGGCCGCCCGGGCCGCCGTGTTCGAGTTGACCATCGACAACGGGACCGCCTCCCCGTACAAGCCGTCCCAGCTGACGGTACGTGCGCTGCTGGGCAACTCCGCCACCCAGGAGGTCGTGGACACCGCGCAGGGCCTCAACGGGTTCGTCGCCGCGGCGCAGGACATCCCGCCGGGCAAGTCGGCCAAGCTGACCCTGGCCTTCGCCATGCCCAAGCAGCCGACCTCGCTGCGCGTGGTGGTGCAGCCCGACGTCTCCGGCGCCGCCCCGTCCGCTTCCTTCCAGGGCACCGCCTGACGAACTTGTCGGTGGCCCGCGCTAGCGTCCCTGTCATGAGTGAGCAGCAGCGACTTTCCGCTGGCGACAAGGCCCCCGAGTTCACCCTGCCCGACCACGAGGGCACCAAGGTCTCGCTGTCGGACTACCGGGGCAAGTCGGTGGTCGTGTACTTCTACCCGGCCGCGGGCACCCCGGGCTGCACCAAGCAGGCCTGCGACTTCCGGGACAACCTCGCCGAGTTCAACGAGGCGGGCTTCGCGGTGCTGGGCATCTCCCCCGACAAGCCCGCCAAGCTGGCCAAGTTCGTCGAGCAGGAAGGACTGACCTTCCCGCTGCTGTCCGACGCCGACCGCGCCGTGATGACCGAGTGGGGCGCCTTCGGCGAGAAGCAGAACTACGGCCGCACCGTGCAGGGGGTGATCAGGTCCACCTTCATCGTCGACGCCGAGGGCAAGATCGCCAAGGCCTCGTACAACGTGCGCGCCACCGGCCACGTGGCCAAGCTGCGCAAGGACCTGGGCATCTGAACGGGCAGGCCCCGGCCGCCGAGGCAGCGCGCCGGATCGTGCCCGGCGCGAGGGTCTCGGCCGTCGTGGTCGACCGCGGGGCGGGGTGGTCGCCGCACGAGGAGCAGCCCGCGCAGCTGTACCGGTCGGCCTCCCTGGTGAAGCTGCTCATCGCAGTGGACGTGCTCGCACGCCACGGCGAGGTACCCGGCCTGCACGCGATGCTGTCGGCCAGCGACGACGACGTGGCCAACGAACTGTGGGACGCCGACGGCGGGCCTGAGGTAGTGACCAGGTCCATCGAGCGGCTGCGCCTGCCCACGGCCAGGCCGCCGCTGATCCCCGGCCGCTGGGGCGACACCGCGATCAGCACAGCTGACGTGGTCACCACCTACGAGTACGTGCTCGACGTGCTGCCCGCAGCACACCGAGAACTGGTGCTCGGCGCGCTGGCCGACGCACCTCGCCACGCGGCGGACGGCTTCGACCAGTACTTCGGCGTGCCAGCCGTGTTCCCCCGCCCCTGGGCGATCAAGCAGGGCTGGTCGGTCACCGCGCAGGACCGGGTGCTGCACACCAGTGGGCTGGTCGGCGAGGGCTGGCCGAGGATCGTCGTGGTGCTGGCCGCGTTCCCGCCGGACACCGACTGGGACACGGCGCGCGCCGCGGTCAACGCTGCCACCGAAGTTGTGCGCGATCGGGTAACGTGGCTGTAAGGGCAGGCACCGAGCCGCCCCAAGTCTGCGCAGAGGGTGATTTCGCCGTGTGTGGCATACCCACACCAAGCGGTCCCGAGCTTCCCTCCGAATTCGTCCTGCGGGTCCACTTCCCGACCCGGGGTGGTTGACGGCGGACTGACCGTCCCCAGCTTCCTTCGCCGCTGATCCCAGCGGTCCCCTTCGCGTACCCGGCCGAGGCACAGCGCCCTCGGTCGCTGGCGCGCACCCACCCACAGGACTTTCTGCCATGGTGCCCTGGATACTGCTCGCTCTCGCGATCATCGCCGAGGTCTTCGCGACCGTCATGCTCAAGATGTCCGACGGCCTGACCCGGCTGCTGCCCTCGATCGGCATGGTGCTCGGCTACGGCCTCGCCTTCTACCTGGAGTCCCAGGTGATCCGGCTCGGCGTGCCGATGGCCGTCACCTACGCCGTGTGGGCAGGCGGCGGCATCGCACTGGTCGTGCTCGCCAACCGGGTCGTGTTCGCCGAGCCGATCACACCGATGACCATCGGCGGCATGGGCCTGATCCTGGCCGGGGTCCTGGTCGTGCAGCTGTCCGGGGTGAGCTCGCACCCGGCTTGACATACTGCGCGGGCAACCGACGACAGGATGGTGCTTCCCGCGCATGGTGCTCGACCTGCTCCCCCAGCCCGATGACCTGCTGGAGCGGTACGGCAAGCCGGAGCCGGATGCCGACTGGCTGCTCGCCGAGCCCCGCGTGGTGCCCGAGCACCGTGGGCTGGGCGCGGCGAGCCCCACCGTGCGCGCGCTGAAGACCTGTCCGTGCGAGGTCGACGGGCACGAGCCGCCCGCTGGCTGGCGCTACCCCGTCGGCCCGCAGCACCCCGACGGCTTCGCCTCCCCCAGCGCACGCCGCGCCATCTGGCTCGCCCCCGGCCGGGTCGTCGACCGGTTCGGCGGCACCGGTGGGCAGTTCCTGTCCGACCTGGGCCTCGCCTGGGAGCTGCGCGCCTTGCCCCCGCACACCCTCGCCGCCGGCTACCACGTGTACGAACTGCACCGGCCGGTCCCCGTGTGGTCCGGGCCCGCTGCCGCCTGCTTCGGCCACCCCGGCGGTGGGGTGCAGCACTACCTCGGCGAGCGTTACACGGTGCACGACCTGCTCGTCAACGGCTACCTGGTCGAGGTGACACCATGCGCTTGAGCAGCATCGCCCGCTACCTGGAGCTCGCCGGGGTCGGCGCCGAGGAGTACTCGTTAGGCGCCCGCACCGAGGACCGCTGGTGCCTGCTGCCCGTGCCCGGCCACGGCTGGGAGGTCTTCTACGCCGAGCATGGCGGTCGCGGTGCGCGCGAGCTGTTCGGCACCGAGACCGGCGCCTGCTACTACCTGTACGGCCGCCTGGTGGAGCAGCACGTCATGACCGGCCGCCTGGTCGTCCGCCCGTCATGAAAGTGCCGTTCGAGACACTAGATGTCTCGAACGGCACTTTCATGGCATCAAGCCAGGGCCGTGGTCAGGTGGGGCACCAGCATGCGCAGGGCACGGCCGCGGTGGGAGAGCTCGTCCTTCTCGGCGGGGTCCAGCTCGGCCGAGGTCCGGGTCCCGCCCTCCGGTACGAAGATCGGGTCGTAGCCGAACCCGTTGTCGCCACGCGGTTCCCGCACGAGCTGACCGCGCCACTCACCGCGCACGACGACCTCGGCACCGCTGGGCAGCACGAGGGCGGCGGCACAGACGAAGGCGCCACCGCGGCGCTCCTCGGGCACGTCGCCGAGCTGGCCGAGCACGAGCCGCAGATTGGCGGCGTCGTCCCCGTGCCCGCCGGACCAGCGCGCGGACAGCACACCGGGCATGCCGTTGAGCGCGTCCACGGCCAGCCCGGAGTCGTCGGCGATCGCGGGCAACCCGGTGGCCGCCACCGCGTCACGAGCCTTGGCCAGCGCGTTCTCCTCGAAGGTGGCGCCGGTCTCGGGCGCCTCCGGGAAGGGCGGCACGGAGTCCAGGCCGACCACCTCGATCCCGGCCACCTGCTCGGCGGCCAGGATCCGCTCCAACTCGACGAGCTTCTTGGCGTTGCGGGAGGCGAGCAGCACCCGACTCACGACTTGGCCCCCGAGTGGCCGCGCGAGCGCTTGCTCGGCGAGGGCTCGGGCAGCTGCCCCGGGTAGGGCAGGGCCAGCGCCTCGGTCTGCAGGCGGGCGAGCTCGGCGCACCCGGCCAGCGCCAGGTCCAGCATCTGGTCCAGGGTGCTGCGGGCGAAGGTGGCGCCCTCGCCGGTGCCCTGCACCTCGACCAGGGTCCCGGCGTCGGTGGCGACCACGTTCATGTCCACCTCGGCGCGCGAGTCCTCCTCGTAGGGCAGGTCCAGGCGCACCCGGCCGTCGATGACGCCCACACTGACCGCGGACACCGAGCAGGCAAGCGGCTTGGGGTCGGCCAGCCGACCGGCCGCGCCCAGCCAGGTCACCGCGTCGGCCAGCGCCACGTAGGCGCCGGTGATCGCGGCGGTGCGGGTGCCCCCGTCGGCCTGGATCACGTCGCAGTCGATGACGATCGTGTTCTCGCCCAGCGCGGCCAGGTCGATGCAGGCGCGCAGCGAGCGGCCGACCAGGCGGCTGATCTCGTGCGTGCGGCCGCCCACCCTGCCCTTGATCGACTCGCGGTCGCCCCTGGTGTGCGTGGCCGAGGGCAGCATCGCGTACTCGGCTGTCACCCAGCCCAGGCCGGACCCGGCGCGCCAGCGCGGCACGCCCTCGGTGACGCTCGCGGCGCACAGCACGCGGGTGTTGCCGAACTCGACCAGCACGGAGCCGGCCGGCCACTGCTGGTAGCCACGGGTGATCCGGATCTCGCGGAGCGCGTCGTCGCTCCTGCCGTCTGCTCTAACCACGGGTTTAGCCTACGGGCACCTGTTGAACCGCCGACGAGCCACCGACGTGAGGTTGTCATGGACGTAGCCGCAGCCCCGTTCACCGTCGACGGCCTGCCCCTGCACCCGCTGCTGGTGCACCTGGTGGTCGTGCTGCTGCCCCTGGCGGCCCTCGGCGCGGTGGTCATCGCCCTGGTGCCCCGCTGGCGAAGGCGGTACTGGCTGCCGGTGCTGGTGCTCGCCGTGCTGGGCATCGCCGCGGTGCCGATCACCCAGCAGGCCGGGGAGGCGCTGCTGGCCAGCCTCGGCCCGCTGAACAACCCCGACCTGACCCGGCACTCCGAGCTCGGTGACGGACTGCTGCCCTACGCCCTGGCGTTCGGCGTGGCCCTGGTGGCCCTGCTGGTCGCGGGCAGGCTCGCGGACCGGGAGCGGACCGCCGCGGTACGCGTGGGGCAGCCCGCACAGCGCCAGCAGCCGGTGGCCGCCGGGGTGTACAGCCTGGACGAGGAGCCCGGACCGGCCGGTGGCCCCGAGGATGCGCCAGCCGACCACCGGGAGCCGACACCGGCCGGGGTGTCCCGGTTCTGGCGGGTGATCACGGTGCTGGTGTCGGTGGCGGTGGTGGCCACGGCCGCGGCGGTCGGCTACGAGGTCTACAAGGTCGGCGACAGCGGGGCCTCGGCCGTGTGGAAGGGCGTCGGCGGCAGCCGCTGATCACACCTCGTACACCGCGGCCGGACTGGCGACCAGCACCTGACCGGAGAAGGCCGCCACGGCCTCGGCGCGCACCACCTCAGGATCGGTCCACGGCGCGATGTGGGTCAGCAGCAACCGCCCCACCTCGGCCCGTTCGGCGAGTTCACCGGCCTGCCGCCCGGACAGGTGCAGGTCAGCGGGCCGGCGCGGCGAGTCGGTCCAGGTGGCCTCGGCCAGCAGCAGGTCCACGCCCTGGGCCAGCTCGTCCAGCGCGGGGCACGGGCCGGTGTCCCCGGTGTAGGCCAGTGCGCGACCGTCGTGCTCGACCCGGAACCCGTACGCCTCGCAGGGGTGCGCGACCCTGGCCGCGGTGACCTTGAGCGGCCCAAGTTGCACGGCGTGCTCGGTCAGCGGGTGGAACTGGAACACGTCGCTCAGGTCGGTCTCGGCCCGCTCGACCTCGTTGGGCGCGTAGGCGGCGGCGAACCGGCTCGGCGCGTCGGAGGGCCCGTGCACCGGCAGCCGCCGCTGCGTCGGGTCGTAGGGTGGAGCGGGGCGGTACCTGCGCAGCACGGTCAGTGCGGTGAAGTCCGCGCAGTGGTCGGGGTGCAGGTGGGAGAACGCGAGCGCGTCCACCTCGAACGGATCGCACACCGCCTGCAGGGCGGCCAGCGTGCCGTT
Organism: Kutzneria viridogrisea DSM 43870; assembly: GCF_000525635.1. NCBI lineage: Bacteria > Bacillati > Actinomycetota > Actinomycetes > Pseudonocardiales > Pseudonocardiaceae > Kutzneria > Kutzneria viridogrisea. Next base: position 1,332,839 of record NZ_CP007155.1, on the reverse strand, counting down.
ACCCAAATCGATCACCAGCCGGTACCCGTCCGCCTCGACGAGGTACCCGGCGGCCGGCGAAGCCGGCCCGGGGATGCTGCCCGAACAACCGAGGATCGTGAGCTTCACGGCGCGGATGGTGACATGGCGGTCGTGACCGCTCCAACCTGCGGCCCCAAGAATCTGCGGGCCAGTTTCTCGAAGGGCTCGGCCGGACCGGTCGCCAGGAACTCGTGGTCGGGCTGCTGCTCACCGACCGGCTCGTGCAGCAGCTCCCGCTCGGTGAGCACGCGGACCACGTCCTTGGCGGTCTCCTCGGCGCTGGACACCAGGGTGACGCCCTGGCCCATGACGATCTGCAGCACGCCCGTGAGCAGCGGGTAATGCGTGCAGCCCAGCACCAGCGTGTCCACCTCGGCGCGGTGCAGCGGCTCCAGGTACGCCTCGGCGAGGCCGAGCACCTGGCGGCCGGAGGTGATGCCGCGCTCCACGAAGTCCACGAACCTGGGGCAGGCCACGCTGGTGACCTTGATGTCCTTGGCCGCGGCGAAGGCGTCGGCGTAGGCACCGGACTGCACCGTGCCGAGGGTGCCGATGACGCCCACGTTGCCGGAACGCGTGGTGGCCACCGCCCTGCGCACCGCGGGCAGCACGACCTCGACTACCGGCACCTCGTAGCGCTCCCTGGCGTCGCGCAGGCAGGCGGCCGAGGCGGTGTTGCACGCGATGACCAGCATCTTGACCCCGCTGGCGACCAGGCTGTCGGCCACCGCGAGCGAGTTGCGGCGCACCTGTGCGATCGGTAGCGGCCCGTACGGGCTGTTGGCGGTGTCGCCGACGTAGCGCAGCCGCTCGGCGGGCAACTGGTCCAGGACAGCACGCGCGACGGTCAGACCGCCAACGCCGGAGTCGAAGATCCCAATCGGTGCGTCAGCAGCGGTCACACCCCGAGGCTACCGGGCAGGGCAGGCGGCGTCGGGGTGCGTTGTAAGGACTCCCGGTAGTCGCTGGCGACCCGCCAAGCGGCGTAAACCCCGGCCACCGCCCCGCAGAGGTGGCCCTCCCAGGAGACGTCCGGGTTGGCGGAGGAGGGCAGGACCAGCACGAACACCCAGCCGTAGGCGAAGGCCAGCACCGCGGCGATGAGGAACTGCGGGATGCTCCCCACGAAAATGCCCCTGGCCAGCAGGAACGTCAGGTAGCCGAAGATCAGCCCGGAAGCGCCGACCACGCCCTCCGGGCGGGCGATCAGCCAGGTGAGCAGGCCACCGAGCAGCCAGACGTGGGCGGTGACCTTCAGGAACTGCCTGGTCCCTCCCGACATGGCCAGGAAGCTGAAGATCATCAGCGGCACGGAGTTGTCGACCAGGTGCTGCCAGCTGGCGTGCAGCAGCGGGAAGAACAGCACGTCCTGCAACGCGAACAGGTCGCGCGGGCGCAGGCCGAACCAGGAGTTGAGCGAGTACAGGGTCAGCACGTTGAGCACCTGCAGGGCGTAGAGCAGCGCCATGAAGCCCAGCACCAGCGCGACCGCCCGCACCGGGTTGGGCGGCAGCACGCGCTTGGCCGGGTGCCGCGGTGGCTTCGGCGGCTTGGCGGCTAGTTCGGGACTCGTGCTCACAGGACAAGGCTAGGACGGGGGTCTGACAACCCGGGGCGGATCGGTGCGGATCAGGCGGTGAGCTGGCGCCTCGTGGTGGCCCGGTCGGCGCGGCTGACCAGCCAGGCGGTGAGCAGCCCGCCGAACGCGCCGAACAGGTGCGCCTGCCAGGAGATGCCCGGGTCCGCGCCCGGCAGCAGGCCCCACAGCACGCCGCCCCAGTAGAAGAACAGCACCGCCGCCGCGAGCAGCTGCTTGATGCTGCGGTTGAACAGGCCGCGCACCAGCAGGAAGACCAGCCAGCCGAAGGCGATGCCCGAGGCGCCGACCGTCACCGCGCCCTCGGGCCCGGTCAGCCACACGCCCAGCCCGCTGACCAGCCAGATCACCGCCGTGACCGCGACCCACACCCGGGTGCCGACGGCCATCGCCAGGAAGCCGAACAGCAGCACCGGGACGGTGTTGGCGATCAGGTGCGGCCAGCCCTGGTGCAGCAGCGGGGCGAACAGCACGCCGAGCAGCCCGGACACCTCGCGCGAGCGGATGCCGTAGCCGACCAGTGTTCCGTGCAGGAACGCGAGGTTGACGAACTCCACCAGGTACAGCAGAGCGGTGAACCCGGCGATGACGATCGCGGCCTGCAGCGGCTTGGGCGGCAGGACCCGGTTCACGCGCTTGCCGGCGGCAGGCGCCGCGGGAACTGTGGTCACGGATCGAGCGTAAGTCGGATCGGGCACCGTCGACATCGGGAGGAACCCCTAGGGTGAACCGGTGCTGGCTGAGGTTGCGGTGCGTGCCACTGCGGAACTGGGTGAGGGACCGACCTGGGATCCGGGGAGTTCGACCCTGCTCTGGGTGGACATCCTGGGTTGTGCGGTGCACCGGTACGACCCGCTGCGGGGTTCTGACGTGATCATGGAGTTGCCGCAGCACGTCGGCGCGGCGAAGCCCCGGGCGGGCGGTGGGCTGGTGGCCAACCTGCGCGACGGGGTGGCGCTGCTCGACGGGGACGGGACGCGGCGCTGGCTGGTGTACTGGGCACGCGAGGGCGTGCGCGGCAACGACGCGGCGGTGGACCCGGCGGGGAGGCTGTGGGCGGGCACCATGCGCTACGACGAGGGCACGGGCGGCGGGTGGCTGGCCAGGGTCGAGCCGGACGGCGCGGCCAAGGTCGTGCTGGACTCGGTGACGATCAGCAACGGCATCGGCTGGAGCCCGGACACCCGGCTCATGTACTACGTGGACACCCCGACCCGGCGCATCGACGTCTTCGACTACGACCTGGACGGCGGCGAGGCGGTCAACCGGCGGCCGTTGTGCTCGGTCGAGGGCACGGATGGCTTCCCGGACGGTCTGTGCGTGGACGCCGAGGGGTGTGTGTGGGTGGCGCTGTGGGGCGGATCCGCCGTGCGCCGCTACACCCCCGACGGGCGGCTGGACCGCGAAGTGGCGATGCCGGTCCAGCAGCCGACGGCCTGCGCGTTCGGTGGCGCGGACTTCACCGACCTGTACGTGACCTCGGCCCGTGTGGGCCTGGACGAGCCCGGTGAGCTGGACGGTTCGGTGCTGGTGCTGCCGGGCATTGGCGTGGGCCAGCCGGGCACGGTGTTCACGGGCTGAGCGTGGCCTGACGGGGGGACTGCGCGGGCGCGCGCTGGGCGAGACTGGCGGACGGCTGGGCGGGACTCACGCACCGGTAAGCGGGACACGCGGGCAGCTGGGAGGGCTCGCGCACCGCAGGACAGGACCCGCGCACCGCAGGACGGGACTCGCCCACCAGGGAGCGGGACTCACGCACCACAGAACGGGACTCGCCCACCGGTAAGCGGGACTCACGCGCGGCTGGGCGGGACTCGCCCACCGGTAAGCGGGACTCACGCGCGGCTGGGCGGGACTCGCCCACCGGTAAGCGGGACTCACGCGCGGCTGGGCGGGACTCGCCCACCGGTAAGCGGGACTCACGCGCGGCTGGGCGGGACTCGCCCACCGGTAAGCGGGACTCGCGGGATACGGGGAGCGCGAACACGGCCTACCGGAAGCGCCGACACACCACTCCGGAACGTCCGACACGCGGCCCCGGAAACGCCGACACACCGTTCCGGACCGACGAACACGCGGTGCGCGAAGCGCCGACACGCGGTGTCTGGGCGGGACTCACGCACGGCTCAGCGGGACTCGCCCGCGGCTGGGCGGGACTCACGCACCGGTAAGCGGGACTCACGCGCGGCTGGGCGGGACTCGCCGTCGGCCTGGCGGCGAGTCCCGGGGACTCAGGCCCAGAGGTGGCCGTCGAGGCGTTGCGCGGCCTCGTCCAGGGTCCCGGCGTAGGCCCCCGTGGACAGGTACTTCCAGCCCGCGTCGGCGACCACGAAGACCACGTCGGCCTCCTTGCCCGCCGCGTGCGCCTTGTCCGCGGCCGCGAGCGCCGCGTGCAGGATCGCCCCGGTCGAGATGCCCGCGAAGATGCCCTCGGTCTCCAGCAACTGCCTGGTGCGGCGCAGCGCGTCGTAGGAGCCCACCGAGTAGCGCCCGGTGAGCACCTCGGCGTCGTACAGCTCGGGCACGAAGCCCTCGTCCAGGTTGCGCAGGCCGTAGACCAGCTCGCCGTAGCGCGGCTCCGCGGCGATGATCTGCACGTCGGGCTTGTGTTCGCGCAGGTAGCGGCCCGCGCCGACGAGCGTGCCGGTGGTGCCCAGCCCGGCCACGAAGTGCGTCACGGTGGGCAGGTCGCGCAGGATCTCCGGGCCGGTGCCCGCGTAGTGCGCGTGGGCGTTGGCCGGGTTGCCGTACTGGTAGAGCATCACCCAGTCGGAGTTCTGCTTGGCCAGTTCCTTGGCGGTGGCCACGGCCTGGTTGGAGCCGCCCGCGGCGGGCGAGTACACGATCCGCGCGCCGTAGGCGGCCAGCAGCTGCTTGCGCTCGGTGGAGGTGTTCTCCGGCATCACGCAGACCAGGCCGTAGCCCTTGAGCTTGGCGGCCATGGCCAGTGCGATCCCGGTGTTGCCCGAGGTGGGCTCCAGGATGGTGCAGCCGGGCCGCAGCACGCCGTCGGCCTCGGCCGCCTCGATCATGGCCAGCGCGGGCCGGTCCTTGATCGAGCCGGTCGGGTTGCGGTCCTCCAGCTTGGCCCACAGCCGGACCTGCGGCGATGGCGAGAGCCGGGGCAACCCCACCAGCGGGGTGTCGCCCAGCGCGTCGAGCAGCGAGTCGTAGCGGGCCACGGCGCGGGTGCTACCGGCTGCCGCCGGCCACCGCCGGCAGGATGGTCACGTTGTCCCCGTCGGCGACCTTGGCCTCCAGGCCACCGGAGAAGCGCACGTCCTCGTCGTTGACGTAGACGTTGACGAACCGGTGCAGGACCCCGTCCTTGACCAGGCGGGACTTGAGCCCGCCGTGGTTGGCCTCCAGGTCGTCGATGACCTCGGCCAGCGTGGCGCCGCTGGCCTGCACGGACTTCTCCCCGGCGGTGTGCGTGCGCAAGATGGTCGGGATGGACACGGTGACGGCCATTGTTGGTAAACCTCCGCGATCGGCCTGGACTGTTGGTGCAGACGCGCGGGGACCACACGCTATTCCCGGCGCGGAACTGGGTGGTTCAGCCCGCGTCGGGCACGTCGTCGGCGCCGGTGTGGGAGAACATGTACGACTCGACGACCTGCACGGGCTCCTCGGTGACCTCGCCGTCGACGATCCGGTAGGAGCGCAGCTCGTGCTCCTCGGGGTCACGGGTGGACACCAGCACGTAGTGCGCCTCGGGCTCACCCGCGTAGGACACGTCGGTGCGCGAGGGGTACGCCTCGGTGGCGGTGTGCGAGTGGTAGACGACCACCGGCACCTCGTCGTTGGCGTCCATCTCGCGGTAGAGCCTGAGCAGGTCGCCGGACTCGAACTCGTAGAAGGTCGGGGACCGGGCCGCGTTGAGCATCGGCACGAAGCGCTCGGGGCGGCCGGTGGCGGCCGGGCCCGCGATCACCCCGCACGCCTCGTCGGGGTGGTCACGACGGGCGTGCGCGACCATCGCCTCGACCAGGTCACGACGGATCACCAGCACGTGCACCATCCTAAGGGGTGGCGGAAGTCGTCCCGGTGGTTGGGAAAGACCAGGTCGCCAGTTCCGGCTGGACGGCGAGCACCAGTTCCTGCTGGACGCGAGTCAGCCAGGCGGCCACCTCGACGGCCGGGCGCTCCCTGGGCCCGTAGACCAGCCGAGTCTGGCCGAGCACCATGACCCACTCGTCCACCGCGTCCAGGTCGCAGCGCACCGGCCCGGGCCCGTCCAGCGAGGCCAGCAGGCGCTGCGCTGCGGAGACCAGGTTGAACCGCAGCAGCTCGCCGAAGCGCTGGTGGAACTCGGCCGCGGTCGGCCCGTACGGGTAGGCCTGCGGGAACATCCTGGCGAGCATGGACATGCGCTGGCCGGGGTAGCGCAGCCGCTCCAGGAACTTCTGCCCCTCCGGCCAGGGCCCCACGTAGTGCAGCAGCCAGCCGACCGCCTCGCGCAAGGTCTGCCTGGCCTGCTCGGAGAGCTTGAGGTAGACGGTCTCCTCGTCCACGAACAGCTCGATGTCCCCGGTCATGCCGCCACCTCGATCGACGCGTTCAGCCCGAAGGCCTGCAACCGCGCGGTGATCGCCTCGGCGGGCTCCCGCTCGGTGTAGGCGCCGATCTCGGCAACTCCCGACTCGTACGCCTGCCGCGCGGCCGCGGCCGCGTGTTCCACCGGCATGGACAGCACGCGGACCAGCGCGTACGCCACGGCGGCGAACGAGTTGATCGCGTCGTTGTGCACCAGCACCCGCCAGGTCACCGCTTCCTCCCCACCGCGTCGGGCCAGGCATCACGGTAGGCCGGTACCCCGCCGACGGTCGAAGCGGCCAGCAGTGCGTGCACCACGGCCCGCGCGAGCACCTCGGCCGCGGCCTCGTACAGGGCGTTGAGCTCCACCGGCCGCGCCGGGCCCAGCTCGCGGGCGCCGGTGGCCAGGGAGAAGATCGTGTCCCCGTCGAACATGCCGTGCGCGGGCCGGATCGCCCTGGCCATGCCGTCGTGGGAGATCGTGGCCATGCGCCCGCACTCGGCCTTGTCCAGTGCCGCGTCGGTGGCCACCACGCCGATCGTGGTGTTGAGCGGGGACACCTTGGGCGCCAGTGCCACCGCGGGCGCCCCGGGCGTGGTCAGCCCGAACTCCCCGCCGACCTCGTGGTCCACCGCCCAGGGCAACCCGGTCGCCAGGTTCACGGCCTCACCCGCCGCGTTCAGCGCCACCACGGCGCCCACGGTGTGCCCGTTCACGAGGGTGCTCGCTGTGCCGATGCCGCCCTTGAGCGAGCCCGCACGCGCCCCCGTCCCGGCACCGAAGCAGCCCTGCACCACCGGGTCGGCACTGGCCGCCTCGCAGGCCGCGTAGCCGAACCCGGGATCCGGCCGGTTGCCCCAGTCGCTCAGCTTGAGGTCGAACAGCACCGCGGTGGGCACGATCGGCACCACCTCGTGCGGCAGCTGCCCGACGGCCACGCCGTGACCGCGCTCGGCCAGCCAGCGCATCACCCCGTCGGCGGCGGCCAGCCCGTACGCGCTGCCCCCGGTCAGGCAGATCGCCTGCACCCGCTGCACCAGCCGGGAGGGCGCGAGCAGGTCGGTCTCCCGCGTGCCGGGCGCCCCGCCGCGCTGGTCCACCCCGGCCACCGCGCCGTGCGGCACCAGCACCACGGTCGTGCCGGTGGCCCAGCCGGGCTCCAGCCGCTGGTGGTGACCGACCAGCACCCCGGGCACGTCGGTGATCGAGTTCGCCCCTGGCGCGGGAACGCTCACGTGAGCACCGCGCTGACCAGGCTCTCCTGGACCCAGGTCAGCCAGTGGTAGACGCCCAGGTGTGAGGAGCGCGGGTCGTCCTCGGGCAGCTCGTCGGGCATGTCCTCGGTGACGTCCAGCGCGGTGCCCAGGGCCAGCCGCACGTCGTTGATCGCCGACAGCCAGGCCTCGGCCTGCGCCAGGCTCAGCACCACGTCCCCGCCGTCGGGCGGGCAGGTGCTCAGCACTGTCTCGGCCACCAGCGACTTGGACCGCAGCAGCCCGGGCTCGTGCAGCGAGCGCAGGGCGGCGGCGGAGTCCTGGTCGGCCTTGGCGGGCGCGTCGTCGTCGAGCCGGTGGAAGTCGGGCAGCAACCGGCCCAGGATCGGGTCGTCCGGCGCCTGCGAGGACCCCACCTGGATGCCGGTCAGCTCGGCGAGCTCGTCCTCGGGGGCCTCCGCCGCCCTGGCCTCCAGCATGTCCAGCACCTGGCCGACCAGTCCGCGCAGGATGGCCGCCTCCTGCCGGTCCAGCGAGGCCAGCACCTCCTCACCGCACCGCTGCCAGCCGTTCATGAGTCGTGCTGCATGGTCGCCCACAGCCCGGCCGCATGGAGTTTCGCCACGTCCGCCTCGACCTTCTCCTTCGATCCGGACGACACGATCGCCCTGCCCTTGTGGTGGACGTCGAGCATCAGCTTGGTCGCCTGGTCCCGGCTGTAACCGAAGACCTTCTGGAACACGTACGTGACGTAGGACATCAGGTTCACCGGGTCGTTCCAGACGATCGTGAGCCAGGGCTTGTCCTGGCTGCTCACCGGGTCACCCAGCGTCCGCTCCTGTTCCACGGGCGTGCTCATACGCCAATGGTGTCACGTCACGCGGCGTGGTGTACGACATAGCGTTACCTCTTACCAGCACCGCCTAGGCTGATCGGTCATGACCAGTCCGAGCACCGCGCTGCTCACCGACCACTACGAGCTGACGATGCTGTCCAGCGCCCTGCGCGACGGCACGGCAGACCGCCCCTGCGTGTTCGAGGTGTTCGCCCGCAGGCTGCCCGACGGCCGCCGGTACGGGGTAGTCGCGGGCACCGGACGACTACTCGCAGCTATCGAGGCGTTCCGGTTCGGCGAGGCCGAGCTGAGCCAACTGGCCGCTGCGGGGGTCGTGGACCGGGAGGCGCTGGACTGGCTCGCGGACTACGAGTTCACCGGCGAGGTGGACGGCTACCCGGAGGGTGAGCTGTACTTCCCCGGCTCGCCGATCCTGACCGTGCGGGCGCCCTTCGCCGCGGGTGTGGTGCTGGAGACCCTGGCCCTGTCCGTCCTCAACCACGACAGCGCGATCGCCTCCGCGGCGGCCCGCATGGTGACCGCGGCCAACGGCCGTCGCATGATCGAGATGGGCTCGCGCCGCACCCACGAGGAGGCCGCCGTGGCCTGCGCGCGGGCCGCCTACCTGGCCGGGTTCACCGCCACCTCGAACCTGGAGGCGGGCCGCCGCTGGGGCATCCCCACCGCGGGCACCTCGGCGCACGCCTTCACCCTGCTGCACGACAGCGAGGCCGCGGCCTTCCGCGCGCAGGTGGACAAGCTCGGCGCGGGCACCACGCTGCTGGTGGACACCTACGACATCACCCAGGGCATCGCCACCGCCGTGCAGGTGGCCGGTCCCGAACTGGGCGCGGTGCGCATCGACTCCGGGGACGTGGGGCCGCTGGCCAGGCAGGCCCGCGAGCAGCTGGACTCGCTCGGCGCGCGCAACACCAAGATCGTCGTGTCCGGGGACCTGGACGAGTTCGCGATCGCCGCGCTGCGGGCCGAGCCGGTGGACGCCTACGGGGTGGGCACCTCACTGGTCACCGGTTCCGGGGCGCCCACGGCGGGCATGGTCTACAAGCTGGTCGAGGTGGACGGCAGGCCGGTGGCCAAGCGCAGCTCGCACAAGGAGTCGCGCGGCGGGCGCAAGGGCGCGCTGCGCCGGTACAAGCAGACCGGCACCGCCGTGGAGGAGGTCGTCTACCAGGCCGGGGCACGGCCGCAGCCCGGGGAGCACGACCGCGAGTTGCAGATCCCCCTGCTGCGGGCTGGACAACAGGTGGACGGGCTGCCGACCATCGAGCAGAGCCGCGACCGGCTCCGCCAGGCGCTGGTCAGCGTGCCGTGGGAGGGCCTGAAGCTCTCGCACGGCGAACCCGCGATCCCGACCGTGTTCGGCTGAGGAGGTACCCCTGATGGCCAACGCACTGATCGTCGTGGACGTGCAGAACGACTTCTGCGAGGGCGGCTCGCTGGCGGTGACCGGTGGCTCGGCCGTCGCGGTGCAGGTCTCCGCGCACATCGCGGCGGGCGGTTACGACCACGTGGTGGCCACCCGCGATTACCACGTGGATCCCGGCGAGCACTTCAGCTCCGAGCCCGACTTCGTGACGAGCTGGCCGGTGCACTGCGTGGCGGGCACGGCGGGCGCCTCGTTCCACCCCGAGCTGGACGTGGCCGGGGTGCAGGCGGTGTTCTCCAAGGGCGCGTTCGCCGCGGCCTACTCCGGGTTCGAGGGCACCGGTCCGCAGGGCAGCACGCTGGCGGGCTGGCTGCGCGAGCACGGGGTGGACCAGGTGGACGTGGTGGGCATCGCCACCGACCACTGCGTGCGGGCCACCGCGCTGGACGCGCGGCGCGAGGGCTTCCAGACCACCGTGCTGCTGGAACTGACCGCGGGCGTGGCCGGGCACACCGTGGACTCCGCGCTGGAGGAACTGCGCTCGGCGGGCGTACGGCTCGTCGGCTCGCCCAAGCTGGGCTGAGCCGACGAGCGCCGGCTCACTTCACCGGTGAGCAGGCCGCCGCGCCCACGAGGACGTCGCCGCTGAGCGGCCCCCCGTTGGGGAACAGCACGATGTGCATCATGTTGATCGACACGCTGCCGTCGCTGGGCTGGGCGAGGGTGATCTCGTTGAAGATCACCTTCGCCTGGGGCTTGTCGGCCGGGCCGACCAGCACGGCGGTGTTCTGCGGGATCGGGGTGTCCACCGTGACGCCCCTGAGCCCGCTGAACTGGAAGCTGGCCTGGGTGCCGTTGGTGCTCGCCGCGCAGCTGGCCGTGTAGTTGGCCAGCTCGATGCGCGGGCCGCCGTAGGGCACCAGCGCGGTGAACGCGAACTTCGAGCCGGTGGCCTCCATCTTGGCCGTCTTGTTCGCGGTGTCCTGGGTGCACTTCGTGGTGCCGCTGCCGAAGCTGGCCACGTTGCGCACCGCGGCACCCTGGCTGGAGTTGTCCTGCGTGCCGGTGACGTCGCACTGGGCCAGCGGCTCCAGGGTCATCGGCTGGTTGCCGCGCACCACCTTGACCGAACCCAGCGAGGTCTGGCCCTGCGGTGTCGCCTGGGCGGGGACCGCACTGACCACCAGCGCCGTGGCCACCACGACCGCCCCGGCCCCGATCCGCCGCACGCTCCTGCTCCGCATCTTCGTCCTTCCGGTACCCGTGCCCACCCTCCTGCGGGCACTCCACGGCTCCGATCATCTGCAAACGGCCGCAAGGTCGTAACCCAAAAGCCGCAATCCTTACCCGGTCGGGTGACACCCCCGGCGTGCCATGAAAGTGCCGTTCCTGGCACTCAACGCCAGCAACGGCACTTTCATGGCATCACCCAGCCCCGACCAGTTCCCGTTCGCGGGCGCCGAGCAGGCGGCGCAGGGCGGACACCACGCGGCCGGCGGCCTGGCCGTCGCCGAAGGGGTTGCGGCCGGTGGGCAGGCGCAGGCCGGAGCTGAGCACCCAGTCGGCCTCGGCGACGATCCGCGTGTCATCGGTGCCGACCAGCCACGCGTAGCCCGCGTCCACGGCCTCGGTCCGCTCCGTGCTGTCCCGCACCACCAGTACCGGCACGCCGAAGCTGGGCGCCTCCTCCTGGATGCCCCCGGAGTCGGTGATCACCAGGGCGCTGCGGCGCAGGGCGCGCACCAGGTCCGGGTAGTCCAGCGGCTCGCAGATCCAGATCCGGTCGTGGCCCTGCAGCGCGCCGAGCACCTGCGCGCGCACCGCCGGGTTGGGGTGTACGGGCAGCAGCACGTGCACGTCCCGGTGCCGGTCCACCACCGACCGCACCGCGGCGAGCACCCGGTCGGCGGGCAACCCCCAGGACTCCCTGCGGTGCAAGGTGGTCAGCACGAGCCGACCGCCCTCGGCGTCCAGCTGACGCTCCAGCCCGGCGAGCACCGGGCTGCGCGCGGGCAGCCCGGCACCGGCCACGTGGGTCAGCGCGTCGACCACGGTGTTGCCGGTGACCACGATCTGCTTGCCCGGCAAGGACTCCGACCGCAAGGCCCGCGCGGCGGCCTCGGTCGGCGCCAGGTGCAGCGCGGCGATCCTGGCGATCATCTGCCGGTTGCCCTCCTCGGGGAAGGGCGAACCCAGGTCCCCGGTGCGCAGCCCGGCCTCCAGGTGCGCCACGGGCACACCACGCCAGTACCCGGCCAGCGCACCCGCCAGCGCGGTGGAGGTGTCACCCTGCACCAGCACGGCGGCCGGGCCACGGCGCACGATCAGCTCGTCCAGCCGGGGCAGCAGCGCGGAGACCAGCTCCGCCTGGCTGCCGATCTCCCTGCGCAGCGGCAGGAACACGTCGGGGCGAAGCCCGAAGGGCACCAACGCCTGTTCGACCATGCCCACGTGCTGTCCACTGTGGACTATCACGGGGCGCAGCCAGGGCACCTCCTCCAGCGCCAGGGCCACCGGGGCCACCTTGAGCGCCTCGGGCCTGGTCCCGGCCAGCAGCAGCACCTCGTCGGTCACCGCGTTCTCCTCTCGCGCGGTGCCGGTGGGCCCTGCCAGACCCACCGGCACCTGTTTCACCGCACCGATTTCGCGGACAACCTGCGCCTGCGGCGCGAGGCGTGCACCAACAGCAGTCCGGCCACCAGCAGCACGACGCCGAACGCGATCCACCACACGAGATCGGCACCGGTCATGGCCAGCGCCCCAGCTCCGCCGATGGTGCCGGTGGCGCCCGGAACCTTGTACACAGCGAAGTCCTCCGGGCTCAGGCCGTCGCGGTGGCGAGGCGGCGACGGCGGGTGACCACCAGCGCCGCGGGCACCGCCGCCGCGCCGAGCAGTCCGAGGCCGATCCACAGACCGGCGCCGGAGGCCATCGGGATGGGCAGCCCGGCGGGGCCGCAGGTGGCCGAGGCCAATACGACGTCACCGGAACCGATCGAGCCGAGCACCCCGCCGAGCAGCCGGATGTGCACGGCGTTCACGGTCAGGCTGCCGTCCTCACCGCGGACCTGCTCGTTGAACACGACCTTGGCGATGTTGACGCCCGCCAGGCCCAGTGCGAGCTCGGTGTTCGGGGCCGGGTCGGCGGCGACCTTGCCCAGCGCACCGAGGTTGACCCCGGCCAGCTTGGCCGAACCGTGCTGGCCCTGCTGGGTGGCCGTACACCTGGCCTCGATGACGTCCGCGGAGATCGGGGCTCCGAGCGCCTTGAGCAGGTCGACCTTGGCGCCGACGATGCTGGCGGCCGCGTCCACCTCGCCGCTGTCCTCGTCGCGGTGCGCCGAGGCGTTGATCACACCGGTGCTGAGCACACCGTTCAGCTTCACACCGAGGAAGCTGTTCTTGGGCGAGGAGTTGGCCTGGGCCGAGGCGAACGGACCGGCCTTCACCGCGTCCGCGCCGAGCAGCTTGACGTCCACGGTGGCACCCTTGGCGGTGCCGTCACCGGCGTCCGCCCAGGCCGGGGCCGTGCCGGCGAGCAGCGCGGCGGTGGCGGCCAGACCGATCAGCCCGCCCCGTCGCAGCATGCGCATCCGCATGTGTTTCCCTCCAGTAGTCGTTACCTGTCCAGGCCACCTAGACGCGAAAGATCCCCGCATCCATTGCGACGTCGAGGGCACTGGCATGACCGTGCACCGGGATATCCGAGCTTTGCTCAGCTCCGTGGGTACTCACGGCTTGCGGCGATGACTATTGCGGTTCACCCGAACCAGGCAAAGATCCGTCCCCCTGTGGAGGGACTAGGTGCACCCGGATCGCCCAGTGATCGCTACTCAGGGTGCCTGATTCATTCTTCCCGGCGTCAACCAGCCACCCGTTCCGGCCGTTCAGCGGATCGAGGAGTGCTCCGATACCTCGCTGGATGCACTGAACCGGAAAGGACCAGGTGTGACGGCCGTTCATCCCCTGCCGATGCCCGCGAACCGCGGCGTGGCCAGAGTGCTCGTCCTGCTGCTCGCGGCCCTCGCCGTGGCGCTCGTGCTGGGCCACCGGATCTACCGCACCGCCGAGATCGCCCTGGCGGGCGGGGTGATCAGCCTGGTCACCAGTTCGGGCGTGCGGGTGGTGCCCGACCGCCAGACCGTCTACTTCGGACTCACCACCGACACCCCGCTCGGCCTGCAGATGACTCCCGAGTGCACCTCGGCGTTCCTGCTGGTGCCGTTGATCGTGGTGGCCGCGGTGATGATCGCGCTGCGCCCGCGCATCGCCCGCCGCGTGCTGTTCTCGCTGGGGGTGGCCGCGTTGGCCCTGGTGGTCGTCAACCAGCTGCGCATCCTCACCCTGGTCGGCCTGGTCAACTGGCTGGGCATCGACCAGGGCTACTACCTGGGCCACACGCTGCTCGGCTCGATGGTCAGCGTCATCGGCGGCGCCGCGGCCCTGGTGCTGTTCGTCTGGCTGGCCACCCGCGGGCCGAAGTCGGAGCGCACCGCGTGAACCTCCAGGTGCTGCTGGGCTTCACCCAGGCCCTCGCGCTGACCATGAGCGTGGCCTTCCTCACCTACGTGTTCCTCATCGTGGTGCCCTTCCTGCGGCACAAACCTGCCCCCGTCGGCGACCCGTCCCTGCTGGAGTGGCACTTCCTGGTGCCCTGCCGGGACGAGGAGGCGGTCATCGGGGACACGATCCGCTACCTGCGCGGGACCTTCCCGCTGGCCCACGTGTGGATCATCGACGATGACTCGGACGACCGCACCGCCAGCGTGGTCCGCGCGATGCGGCGCAACGAGGGCAGCGCCGACAAGCACATCCACCTCGTGCAGCGGTACCGGCCCTACGCCCGCACCGGCAAGGGGGACGCGCTCAACGCGGCGTACCGGGCGCTCAGGCACTGGATGGGCAGGCACGCCGACCCGGATCGCGCGGTGGTCGTCGTGGTGGACGCCGACGGCAGGCCCGCGGCCAACTGCCTGACCGTGTGCGCGGCCGAGCACCTGTTCGGGGATCCGCGTGTGGGCGCGGTGCAGATCGACGTGCGGATGATCAACGCGGGCCGCAGGCAGCCGGGCGCGAGCCGGTTCAAGCGGTGGACCGGGGCGTACCTGGTGCGCATGCAGGACCTGGAGTTCCGCACCGCGATCTCGGCGATCCAGCTCTCCCGCGGCTACACCGGCACGATCTCCATGGGCGGCAACGGGCAGTTCACCCGGTTGTCCGCGCTGGACTCCATCGCGGGTGCGGACGGCACGCCCTGGCGCGGCTCGCTGCTGGAGGACTTCGAGCTGGGCGTGCACCTGCTCACCGAGGGCTGGAAGACCGGCTACAGCAGGGACACCCACGTCGACCAGGAGGCGCTCTACAGCCTGCGCCGGTTCCTCGCCCAGCGCACCCGCTGGGGCCAGGGCACGATGCAGTGCGCGCGCTACGTGCGGCGCATCTGGGACTCCGAGCACCTGACCACCCTGGGCGCCGCGGAGATGATGTACTACCTGTCCCAGCCGTGGATGCAGTTGCTCGGCAGCCTGATCTACCCGATCCCGTTCGCGATGCTGGCCGCGCGCACGGTGGGCGACCCCTCGGCGGTGTGGCAGTGGTTCACCGGCGGGGCCTGGATCCTGTTCGCCGTCTACGGCTGCTTCGGCCTGCTGCCGTTCCTGGTGTGGGGCCCGATCTACCGCAGCCGCTGCCACCCCGAGGCGGGCTTCCTGCGCGGCATCGCCTACGGGTTCGGCTACGCGCTGTACATCTACACCTTCTACATCACCTCCTGGCGGGCCGTGAGCAGGCTGGTTCGCGGTCGCAACGGGTGGGCGAAGACCAGGCGCAACACGGAGGTCGCGGCGGGGGTGATCGCGCTCGACGCCTGAGCTTTACGCTCCAGTAGGCTGCGCTGCGTGATCATGATCCCGGAGGCCGTCGAGGGACACCTGAGCAAGATCGAGCAAGCGGCGCCCGAGGTGGTCCGGGCCGTGCACGTGGTCGGATCAGCCGCGCTGGGCGACCACAACCCGGCCAGCTCCGACCTGGACCTGGTCGTCGAGCTGGACCGCGTACCGGACACCGAGGACCTGCTCGCGATCGCCGACGCGCACGGGGCCGGCGTGGACGTGGACGCGCTCTACTTCCTGCCCGGCGAGCTGGCCAAGCCGTGGCGTGAGGCGGCAACGGCCTGGTGGGCACGGGAGGGCGAGCTGCGCGACAGCCGCCCGACCTACCAGCCCGACGCCGTGACCTGGCTCCAGCTGGCGACCACGGCCGTCACGGTGCGCGGGGACCGGCCCGCCAGCCCCGCCGACGTGCCCGCCGCGCGGGAGGCGTGCCGCCACACCCTGCACAGCTACTGGCAGCCGCTGCTGGCGCAGGCCGCCTCGATGGCGCAGACCACGCCGGTGCTGCTGTGGACCGGCCTGGGCATGCCCCGGGTCTGGCACACCGCCCGCACCGGCGAGATCGTCAGCAAGACCCGCGGCGCCGAGCTGGCCGGGTTGGTGTGGCCGGACCTGGCGGCGCCGCTGCGCGAGCTCACCGCCGTGCGCGCGGACCGGTCCATCCCGGTGACCGAGGTGCACGCCGCCGCCGTGCACGAGGTGGGCCGCCGCATCCTCGGCGACATGACCGACCACTGAGTTCTTGGCGCTCTCTCCGTTCGCGCGGCGGGTTCGCTGAGGTCACTGACCCCCGCGAGTCCCGCTCTGGCGACGGCGAGTCCCGCTCTGTGCAGCGCGAATCCCGCTCTGCCCGCGCCGGAACGAGACCTGTCGGGGGTCAGAGGTACGGTTCTGGGCGTGCCGGAACTGCCGTCAACCGAAGAGCTGCTCGCCGAGGCCGTCAGCGCCGTGGGCGGTGCCGAGCGCCCAGGCCAGGTGGAGATGGCGCAGGCCGTGGAGCGCGCCATCCGCACCGGCGAGCACCTGGCCGTGCAGGCGGGCACCGGCACCGGCAAGTCGTTGGCGTACCTGGTGCCCGCGATCCGGCACGCGGTCGGCGAGGGCTCCACCGTGGTGGTGTCCACGGCCACGATCGCCCTGCAGCGCCAACTGGTGGACCGGGACCTGCCCCGGTTGGCCAAGGCGCTCAAGGGCGCGCTGGGCAGGGCGCCGACCTTCGCGATCCTCAAGGGGCGCCGCAACTACCTGTGCATGCACCGGCTGCACTCCGGGGCGCCCGAGGAACCCGAGGAGCCGGGCCTGTTCGACCCGTTCGCGGTCTCGCGGCTGGGCCGGGACGTCAAGCGCCTGCACGACTGGTCCTCCGACACCGAGACCGGTGACCGCGACGAGCTGGTGCCCGGGGTCACCGACCAGGCATGGCGGCAGGTGTCGGTGACGGCCCGGGAGTGCCTCGGCGCGGCGAAGTGCCCGATCGGCACCGACTGCTTCGCGGAGCGGGCCAGGGCGGAGGCGGGGCGCGCGGACGTGGTGGTCACCAACCACGCGCTGCTGGCCATCGACGCGCTGGAGGGCTACAAGGTGCTGCCCGAGCACGACGTGGTCGTCGTGGACGAGGCGCACGACCTGGTGGACCGGGTGACCTCGGTGGCCACCGAGGAGCTGAGCACCACCGCGATCGCGATCGCGGTGCGGCGTTGCGGGCGGCAGATCGAGGAGGACGTGGCCGACCAGCTCTCCGAGGCGGGCGAGGGCCTGGCGATGATCGTGTCCGATCTGCCGGTCGGCAGGATGGACGCGATGCCCAGGGCGCTGGGCGGTGCGCTGGCCGCCGTGCGCGACGCCGCGCACCGGTGCATGACCGCGCTGGGGCCCGAGCGCAAGGAGGACCCGGACGGGGCCACCGACCGCAAGCTGGCCAAGGCCGTGCTGGACGAGGTGCACGACACGGCGGTGCGGCTGCTGGAGGCGTTCGACGAGGACGAGAGCAAGCGGCGCGACGTGGTGTGGCTGGCCGGGGACTTCCGCGACGACAGCAGGCCCCCGACGATCAAGGTGGCCCCGCTGGGCGTGGGCGGGCTGCTGCGCGAGCGGCTGTTCGGTCCGCGCACCACCGTGCTGACCTCGGCCACGCTCACCCTCGGCGGCACCTTCGACACGCTGGCCAGGCAGTGGGGCCTGCCCGCGTCCACGCAGGTGCGCACGATCGAGGACACCGCGACCGAGAAGGAACCACCGTCCGATCTGGACGGTCCGCGCTGGAGCGGCCTGGACGTGGGTTCCCCGTTCGAGCACAGCAAGAGCGCCATCCTCTACCTGGCAAGGCATCTGCCCACACCGGGACGGGACGGGCTCCCACCGTCCTATGTGGACGAGATCGTAGAGCTGGTCAACGCGGCCGGTGGGCGCTCGCTGGGCCTGTTCTCCTCCATGCGGGCCGCCAAGCAGGCCGCCGAGGCCGTGCGTGAGCGCATCGAGTACCCGGTGCTGTGCCAGGGCGAGGACTCGACCTCGCAGCTGGTCAAGAAGTTCGCCGAGGACGCGCGCTGCTGCCTGTTCGGCACGCTCTCGCTGTGGCAGGGCGTGGACGTGCCCGGTGACTCGCTGCAACTGGTCATCGTGGACCGAATCCCGTTCCCCCGCCCCGACGATCCGCTCGCCTCCGCCCGGCAGCGCGCCGTCACCTCCCGCGGCGGCAACGGCTTCCTCACCGTGGCCGCCACGCACGCCGCCCTGCTGCTCGCCCAGGGCGCCGGGCGGTTGCTGCGTGCCACCAACGACAAGGGCGTCGTGGCCATTCTCGACCCCCGGCTGGCCACCGCCCGCTACGGCGGTTTCCTGCGCGCCTCGCTGCCCCCGTTCTGGACCACCTCGGACCCCGAGGTCGTGCGCGCCGCCCTGAAGCGGTTGGACGCGGCGGCGAGCTAGCCGTCCTGGCACGACTGGCCACGATCTCGGCGTACTCCAGCGCACCGAAGCCTGGTTCGGCGCGCCATGGAGGCCTGTCACCGATACCCTCCCCGACCAGCGGAAACCGCAGTGCTTACCTATATGGGTAGCGCCGTGTCACATTGCGTAAATTTAGTGAGCAGCGCTAAGTTTGTGGCCCAGACCCGTCGAGAGAGGACGCCATGAGCACGGTGGAAGAGATCCCCGCGACCGTCGCGCGGCTGCGCGAGACGTTCCGCACTGGGACGACCAAGTCGCTGGACTGGCGGCTGACCCAGCTGCGCGGTTTGCGAGCGATGCTCACCGAGCAGGCGGACGAGTTCGCGGCGGCGCTGCACAGCGATCTGGGCAAGAGCCGGGCGGAGGTGGACCGCACCGAACTCGGCTTCGTGGTCAACGAGATCGACCACACCCTGGCTCACCTGGCGGGCTGGCTGGAGCCGCAGCCCGCGGCGGTGCCCGACTCGCTGCCGGGCGCGAGTGCCTGGACGGTGTACGACCCGCTGGGCGTGGTGCTGGTCATCGCGCCGTGGAACTACCCCGTGCAGTTGCTGATGGCTCCACTGGCGGGCGCGCTGGCCTCGGGCAACTGTGCCGTGGTCAAGCCGAGCGAACTGGCACCGGCCACCTCGGCGGCGATCGCGAAGCACCTGCCGGGCTACGTGCAGGGCGTGGCGGTCGTCGAGGGCGCGATCCCGGAGACCACCGCACTGCTGGAGCAGCGCTTCGACCACATCTTCTACACCGGCAACGGCGTGGTCGGCAGGATCGTGATGACGGCGGCGGCCAAGCACCTGACGCCCGTGGCGCTGGAGCTGGGCGGCAAGTCCCCGGTGTTCGTGGACGGTGACGTCGACCCGACGGAGGTCGCCAAGCGCATCGTGGCGGGCAAGTTCCTCAACGCGGGGCAAACCTGCGTTGCCCCCGACTACGTGCTGACCGACCCAGCCACGGCCCGCGCGCTGGAGCAGGCGCTGCCCCAGGCGCTACGCGACCTGTTCGGCGAGGACCCGGCAACCAGCACAGAGTACGGCCGGATCGTGAACCACCGGCACTTCGACCGGCTCACCGGGCTGCTCGGCGCGGGCCGCACGGTGGTCGGCGGGCAGCACGACCGGGACAGCAAGTACATCGCGCCGACCGTGCTCGCCGGGGTCAGGGCGGAGGACCCCGTGATGGCCGAGGAGATCTTCGGCCCGATCCTGCCGATCGTGGAGGTGGCCGACCTGGACGCGGCGATCGAGTTCATCACCGGCAGGGGCAAGCCGCTGGCGCTCTACGCGTTCACCAAGTCCGACCGTACCCGGGAACGCCTTCAGCAGGAGACCTCCTCGGGCGCGCTGAGCTTCGAGCTGACCGTGTCGCACCTGCGCGTGTCGGACCTGCCGTTCGGCGGGGTCGGCGAGAGCGGCATGGGCCGGTACCACGGGCTGTACTCGATCGAGACGTTCAGCCACCGCAAGGCCGTGCTGCGCGGCTGAGCGGGACTCGCATGCCGGTGGCCGGGACTCGGCCGCGCCAGAGCGGGACTCGGCCACCGGTGAGCGGGACTCGCGTGCGCCAGAGCGGGACTCGCGTGCGGCTGGGCGAGACTCGCGGGTGGGGGCGGGTCAGGCGGTACCGGGTTGGGCCAGGACGGTGATGGTGCCGGGGGCGACCTCGGTGAAGCCCGCGTCGCGCACGGCGACCACGCGACGGTCCAGCCAGGCACCGGCCGGGTCCTCACCGGGCAGCAGCGACTTCCAGTCGGCGGTCTCGGGGGTGCGTACGGCGCAGCGGTAGCCCAGCTCAGCCCAGCGCGCCAGCGACTCGGCGTCCAGCGCGGCGGCGAGCAGCATGGTGGCGTGGCCGACCTGGGCCGCCGCCTTGCCCGCGCTCATCGGCACATCGGGGTTCAGCCACAGCACCGGCACACCGGCCGGCACCGGCCCGGGCTCGTCGGCGGGCAGGTCGCTGCCGGTGATCTGCAACCGGGCCACGTCCCGGGGCGTGTCGCTGACCAGGCACGGCACCAACGCGCGGGCCTGCGCCCCGTCCACCTCCACGGTGACGCCCGGCAGCGACTGCACGGCCGCCCAGTGCGCGCCGCGGGCCCGGCGGGCGACCTTGCGGATGCGTGAGCCGATCCACGCCTCCAGTTCGGGCCGCCACTCGGGCTCCTCGGCCAGGCAGACGGCCAGCGCGGCGGTCGCGGCGGCCTCCAGCAACGGGGTGCGCGCGGGCGGGGTGGCCTTGTCGATGCGCAGCACCACGGGCATGGCGCGGACCTGGTCGGGGTCCTCGGGGGTGAACTGGGGCTTGCCCCAGACGTAGCGCTGGGCCAGTGGTTCGAGCAGGTTCACGGTCGCGACAGTGCCAGACCGTCCGCGGCGTCGGCCGCCTCGACCTCGGCACGGGTCACGCCGAGCACGAACAGCACGGCGTCCAGGAACGGGTGCGACAGGGCGGTGTCGGCGACCTCGCGCAGCGCGGGCTTGGCGTTGAAGGCCACGCCGAGCCCGGCGGCCCCGAGCATGTCGATGTCGTTGGCCCCGTCACCGACGGCCACGCACTGGGCCAGCGGCACGTCGTACTGCTCGGCGAACTCGCGCAGGGCGACGGCCTTGCGCGCCCGGTCCACGACCGGCCCGATCGTGCGGCCGGTGAGCTTGCCGTCCACGACCTCCAGCTCGTTGGCCCGGCAGTAGTCCAGGCCCAGTTCCTCGGCCAGGCCCTGGATGACCTTGGTGAAGCCACCGGACACGACCCCGCAGCGAAAGCCCAGCCGCTTGAGGGTGCGGATCGTGGTGCGCGCCCCCGCGGTCAGCTCCAGTTCGGCGGCCACCTCGGCCAGCACCGACTCGGGCAGCCCGGCCAGCAGCGCGACCCGCCGTTGCAGGGACTGGGTGAAGTCCAGTTCCCCGCGCATGGCGGCCTCGGTGATCTCGCGGACGGCCTGCTCGCACCCGGCCCTGGCGGCCAGCATCTCGATGACCTCGCCCTGCACGAGCGTGGAGTCCACGTCGAACACGACCAGGCGCTTGGCGCGGCGGGTCAGCCCGGCCCGCTCCACCGCCACGTCCAGGCCCACCCGGGCGGACACCTCGGCCACGGCGTTGCGCAGCTCGGCGTCCTGCCGCTGGGTGTCGTCGGAGACCGAGACGCGCAGCTCGAGGCCGGTCACGGGGTAGTCGGCGACCCGGCGGATCGCGTCGATGTTGGCGCCCAGCGCGGCCAGCCTGCGGGCCACCTCGGTGAACGCCCGCGCGGTGACCGGCCTGCCCAGCACCACCAGCACGTGACTGGAGCCGGACTGCGAGGGGCTGCGCGGGTCGGCGCCGATCTCCACGTCCACGTTCATCTGGACGCTGGCCATGGCCTGCTCGACGGTCTCCTGAAGGCCCTCCGGGTCGTGGTGCTCGGCGACCAGCACGCCCAGCACGAGCTTGCCGCGGATGACCACCTGCTCCACGTCGAGCACCTCGACGCCGTGCCTGGTCAGCACCGCGAACAGCACGGAGGACACGCCTGGCTTGTCCGGACCGGTCACGGTGATCAGGACGGTGGTGGCGCTCTGGCTGCTCACGACTAGTAGTTTGCCCGAAAAACCAGGAAGCCCGGTGTGGTGGTGATCTCACCGCACCGGGCTTCCCGAGTGGTCGTGACCTACTTCTCAGCCAGTTCCTTGGCCACCTCGGCGCCGTGGTGGCCCACGGTGGCCTCCAGCCGCATCCGCTCGGTCATGTGCGGGTAGTGCAGCTCGAAGGCCGGGCGCTCGGAGCGGATCCGGGGCAGCGAGGTGAAGTTGTGCCGCGGCGGCGGGCAGGAGGTCGCCCACTCCAGCGAGTTGCCGTAGCCCCACGGGTCGTCCACCTCGACGACCTCGCCGTACCGGTAGCTGCGGAACACGTTCCAGATGAACGGCAGCGTGGAGGCGCCCAGCACGTACGCACCGATGGTGGACACCGTGTTCAGCGCGGTGAACCCGTCCATGTCCAGGTAGTCGGCGTAGCGGCGCGGGAAGCCGTTGGCACCCAGCCAGTGCTGCACCAGGAAGGTGGTGTGGAAGCCGATGAACGTGGTCCAGAAGTGCAGCTTGCCCAGGCCCTCGTCCATCATCCGGCCGGTGATCTTCGGGAACCAGAAGTAGATCCCGGCGTAGGTGGCGAACACGATCGTGCCGAACAGCACGTAGTGGAAGTGCGCCACCACGAAGTAGGAGTCCGACAGGTGGAAGTCGATGGCCGGGGCGGCCAGCAGCACACCGGTCAGACCACCGAAGAGGAAGGTGATCAGGAAGCCGACGCTGAACAGCATCGGGGTCTCGAAGGTCAGCTGCCCCTTCCACATGGTGCCGATCCAGTTGAAGAACTTCACACCGGTCGGGACCGCGATCAGGAAGGTCATGAAGGAGAAGAAGGGCAGCAGCACGGCGCCGGTGGCGTACATGTGGTGCGCCCACACGGTCACCGACAGGGCCGCGATGCCCAGGGTGGCGTAGACCAGGCCCTTGTAGCCGAACATCGGCTTGCGGCTGAACACCGGGAAGATCTCCGACACGATGCCGAAGAAGGGCAGCGCGACGATGTAGACCTCGGGGTGGCCGAAGAACCAGAACAGGTGCTGCCACAGGATCACACCGCCGTTGGCGGAGTCGAACACGTGGGCGCCCAGGTGCCGGTCGGCCACCAGGCCGAACAGCGCGGCGGTCAGGATCGGGAAGGCCAGCAGCACCAGGATGCTGGTCACCAGGATGTTCCAGGTGAAGATCGGCATCCGGAACATGGTCATACCGGGGGCCCGCAGGCAGACGATCGTGGTGATCATGTTCACGGCGCCGAGGATGGTGCCGAGACCACCGACGATCAGACCGCAGATCCACATGTCGGCGCCGACGCCCGGCGAGTGGATCATGTCCGACAGCGGGGTGTAGGCGAACCAGCCGAAGTCGGCGGCGCCACCCGGGGTCAGGAAGCCCGCCACCACGATGATGCCGCCGAACACGTACAGCCAGTACGAGAAGGCGTTCAACCGGGGGAAGGCCACGTCGGGCGAACCGATCTGCAACGGCATCACGAAGTTCGCGAAGCCGAACACGATCGGGGTCGCGTACAGCAGCAGCATGATCGTGCCGTGCATGGTGAACAGCTGGTTGAACTGCTCCTGGGACAGGAACTGCAAACCAGGTGCGGCCAGCTCGGTACGCATCAGCAGCGCCATCGCCCCGCCCACCATGAAGAAGGCGAACGAGGTGACCAGGTACAGGATTCCGATCTGCTTGTGGTCCGTCGTGCGGAACATCCGCAGCAGGAAGGAACCCTTCACCGTCGTGCGCGCCGGGTAGGGGCGCGTAGCGATCGGCTGCGGGGCTACGGCCGTCACGATGCCTCCAGCAGTGTCACTTCGGGAACGCTCCGGATCGTAGACCGCCGGGTTCCGGTCAGCTTGCTTGGGCCGCCCCTGATCGATACTCAGGTGACCACCGTCACCGCACGTGACAGCATTTGCGGGCATGGAAGCCGCCATTCGGACAGTCCTGCGGTTCGCCGCCGGGCACGGCGTGCGGTGCTCCGACCCCGCGGTGCTCAAGGACGGCAGCAACCTCCTGCTGCACCTGCGACCCGCCCCGGTGGTGGCCCGGATCGCCGCCACCACGGCCCTGGTCAGGCAGAACGTGCGGCCCTGGTTCGCCCGCGAGGTCGCACTGGCCGGGTACCTGGCCGGGCGGGGCTGCCCGGTGGTGCCGCCCAGCGCGGAGCTGCCACCCGGACCGCACGAGGTGGACGGCGTGGTCTTCGGCTTCTGGACGCACGTCGCGCACACCGACGCGGTGCCCGCACCGGGTGAATTCGCCCAGGCGATGGCCCAGCTGCACCTCGCGCTGCGTGACTACCCCGGCGAACTGGCCGCCTGCGGGCCGCTGGTCGACCTGAGCCTGGGCGTCGACCTGGTCGGCGGGCGGCACGCGGGGCTCATGCGGGCCGAGCGCGACCGGCTGGCCGCCGAGCTGGACCGGCTGGACCCGCCCCGGCAGGCACTGCACGGGGACGCGCACCCCGGTAACACCCTGCGCACCGCCCGCGGCCTGGTGTGGAACGACTTCGAGGACACCTGGTGCGGCCCGGTGGAGTGGGACCTCGCGGTGCTCGCGGGCACCAGCAGGCTGGACGGGGCGGCCGCGCTGGCCGCCTATCCGCTGCCGGTGAACCCCGAGGCGGTGGCCGTGTGCAAACGCTTGCGAACCTTGCAGGGACTGGTCTGGGTGCTGGCTTCCGCGCAACGAGCACCCGAACGCGCGGCGGAGGCCGACTCCGTGCTGGCTCGCTGGCTGGCAGATGTGGTACGCCACAAGGTGTGACCGAATTCGTGTCGGTGATCTCGATGGGCGGCACCATCGCCATGACGCGGCCGAACGGGGGTGAGACCGGGGCGGTACCCGCCCTGGACGCCTTCGACCTGCTCGACGCGGTGCCCGAACTGGACTCCGTTGGCGTGCAACTGCGCGCGCGGGCGTTCCGCTCCCAACCCGGCGCCAACCTGGGCTTCCGGGACCTGGCCGAGCTGGCGGCGCTGATCACCGAGGAGGTGGACCGGGGCGCCAGGGGCGTGGTGATCACCCAGGGCACCGACACGATCGAGGAGACCGCGTTCTACCTGGATCTGTCCGTGCTGGAGAGCGTGCCGGTGGTGGTCACCGGGGCGATGCGGCACGCGGGCATGGCCGGGGCGGACGGGCCCGCCAACCTGCTGTCGGCGGTCCGGGTGGCCGCCTGCGAGCAGGCCGGGGGCATGGGCTGCCTGGTGGTCATGTCCGACGAGGTGCACGCGGCCCGCTACGTCAGCAAGGTGCACACCACGAGCACGGCCGCCTTCGTGTCCCCGGGCAGCGGCCCGCTCGGCTACGTGGTGGAGGGCGTGCCCCGGCTGCTCAACCGGCCCGAGGACGTGCTCAAGGTGTACGTGCCGCCGGGTGCGCCGGAGCCCAGGGTCGCCCTGCTCACGGTCACGCTGGGTGAGGACGGCGCGGTGCTGGACTGCCTCGGCGACACCGTGGACGGGCTGGTCGTCGCCGCGTTCGGGGCCGGGCACGTGCCCGTGGCCCTGGTGGAGCCGCTGGCCAAGCTGGCCGAACGGGTTCCCGTGGTGCTGGCCTCCCGCACCGGGGCCGGTCCGGTGCTCACCTCGACCTACGGCTTTCCCGGCTCCGAGCAGGACCTGCTGCGCAGGGGCCTGGTCGGCGCCGGTTTCCTGGCCCCGGTCAAGGCGCGCATCCTGTTGCGCCAGCTGCTCGCGGCCCGTGCGGGCACCGAGGACATCCGCAAGGCGTTCAACGGCGAGGAGTAGCCCCCGTGCAGCGTCCCCCGATCCAGCCCGTGATGTGGCAGCCCCCGACCGCGAGCCCGCGCGCGGCACAGCGGCTGAGCACCCCGCCGATGGACCGGCCCCGGCTGCTGCCGGTGACCGGGGTCGGCACCGAGGACGTGGTGCTCGACCACGAGGGCCACGTGGTCACCGGCGTGGCGGACGGCGGCATCCTGCGGGTCAGCCCGGACGGCCGGACCGTGACGCGGGTGGCCGAGACCGGGGGCCGCCCGCTGGGGGTCGAGCTGCTGGCCGACGGCAGGCTGCTGGTCTGCGACGCCTACCGGGGGCTGCTCGCGGTGGACCCGGTCGGCGGCGGGGTCGAGGTGCTCGCCGCGGGCGCCGAGCGGGTCGCGGGCAAGCCGCTGGTGGTCTGCAACAACGCGGCGGTCGGCTCGGACGGCACGATCTACTTCACCGACTCCTCGCAGCGGTTCGGCCTGGAGCACTACACCGCCGACCTGCTGGAGCACAGCGGCACGGGCCGCCTGCTGCGCCGGGACGCCAGCGGGGAGGTCACCGAACTGCTGGGCGGGTTGCAGTTCGCCAACGGGGTGGCGCTGGCCCAGGACGAGTCCTACGTGGTGGTCGCCGAGACCGGGGCGTACCGGCTGCGCCGGGTCTGGCTGACCGGGCCGAGGACCGGGCAGGACGAGGTGCTCGCGGAGAACCTGCCGGGCTTCCCGGACAACCTGAGCACCGGCACCGGTGGCCGGATCTGGGTGGCGCTGGCCAGCCCGCGCAACCCGGCGCTGGACTGGGTCGCCCCGAAGCATCCCGTGCTGCGCAAGGGGATCTGGGCGCTGCCGCCCGCGCTGCTGACCCGCCTGGAGATCAGGACCAGCTGGGTGCTCGCCGTGGACGGCACCGGGCAGGTCGTCTGCGACCTACAGGGCGACGGCTCGCGGTTCCACATGGTGACGGGCATGCGCGAACACGAGGGCAAGCTCTACCTGGGCAGCCTGCGCGAGCGCGCGGTCGCGGTGATCGACCTGTCGTGAAAGTGCCGTTCGTGGCACCTGACACAACGAACGGCACATGACACCGAACTTTCGACACGGCCGCGCCGACTTTCTGCGGTCGCCGCCCGCCGCGGGCCGTTCCTATGATCGCGCCATGCTCGAACGCCTGCTGCGGCTTTGGGGCGTGACGGGCTGGCGCCAGGTCGTGCGCGAGGTCGTGCTGATCACGCTCACCGTGCTGACCACCCCCACGCTGGAGACCGACCCGACCTGGCCCGCCTACCTGGCGGTCGGCGTGCTGGCCGTGGTGCTGCGACTGCGCTTCCCGACGACCGCGCTGGTACTGGTCGGGCTCGGCTCCTACCTGCCGCTCGCGGTGGTCAGCTACTGGGCGGGCCTGCGGGTGCCCGCGATTCCCCGGCTGCTGGGCGGCCTGCTCGGGCTGCTGGTCAGCAGCGGGATCTACCTGGCGGTCAGCCAGCAGATGCCGCACGACTTCGGTACGTGGAGCCTGCTGCTGGCCTTCGCCCTGTTGCTGGTCGTCGTGCCGGTGGTGATCGGCCGCAACGTGGCGCAGCGCCGCCTGCTGGTGACCGCCCTGCGCGACCGCGCGTTCCGGCTGGAGCGCGAGCGGCGCTCGATCGTGGCGGAGACCAGGATGCGCGAGCGCACCCGGATCGCCGTGGACATGCACGACACGCTGGGCCACCAGCTGACCCTGATCTCCCTGCACGCGGGCGGGTTGACCGTGGCCACCGAACCCGGGTCCGAGCAGGCGCAGACCGCGGTGGTCCTGCACGACACGGCTCGCCGGGCGATGGCCGAGCTGCGCGGCATCGTGGGCGTGCTCAACGAGGGGGCCCAGGACAGCCGCCCGCACGAGGCGAAGGGCCTGGCGCACCTGCCCGAACTGCTGGAGACGGCGCGGTCGGCGGGCGCGCACGTGGAGTACACCGAGATCGGCGACCGGGTGTCGGTCGGCAGCAGGTCCGAGCACGCCGTGTACCGGGTGCTTCAGGAGGGCCTGACCAACGCGCTGCGGCACGCACCGGGCGCGCGGGTGCGGGTCCGGCTGACCTTCGAGCCGGACGCGGTGATCGCCGAGGTGACCAACACCGCCCCGCTGGTGCCGCCGCTGCCCGCCGAGGGCGGCGGCAAGGGACTGGTGGGCCTGCGCGAGCGCGCCCGGCTGGCCGGTGGCGTGCTGCACCACGCGGCCACCGAGGACGAGGGCTTCCGGCTGGCGATCGTGCTGCCCTACAACAGCGAGGCGCTGCCCGCCACGGACGAGCCCGAGCAGGTGGTGCCCGAGGAGCCGGGCGCCGACCTGGCGCCGGGCACCACCGACGTGGCCACGCTGATCAAGTCGCTGCGACCGCGCACCAGCGTGCTCACCGCGTGGATCGTGGCGCTGCTCGCGCTGGCGGTCGCCCTGATGACCGGGTTCATCGCGGTGCAGGCCCTGTGGCACGGCACCAGCGAGGTCGACGCGAGGACCCTGGACGCGCTGCACGTGGGCCAGTCCGAGCAGGACGTGCTGGCCGCGCTGGACGACCCGGCGACCGCCGAGCAACACCGGCTGACCAAGCTGGCCGACCCGCACAGCGCCCAGTGCGACGTGTTCGCCGCGAGCAACCCGACCGATCCCGAGCCGCGCTACGGCTACCGGTTGTGCTTCGCTGACGGTGTGCTGACCGAGAAGCGCCGGTTCGACATCCCCGTGCCGCCGCGATGAGCCGTGAGGAGGGTGCGGTGGTCCGCGTCGCCATCGCCGACGACGAGCCCCTGGTGCGGGCGGGCATCAAGCTGGTGCTCTCGGCCTCGCCGGACATCGAGGTGGTCGCCGAGGCCGGTGACGGGCGGGCCGCGGTGGAGGTGGTGGGCAAGCACTCGGTGGACGTGCTGCTGCTGGACATCCGCATGCCGGGCATGGACGGGCTGACCGCGCTGGGCGAGGTGGCCAGGGTCGCCCCGTCGACCAGGGTGGTGTTCCTGACCACCTTCGGGGAGGGCGAGTACATCACCAGGGCGCTGGACGGCGGCGCCGCGGGCTTCCTGCTCAAGGACTCCGCCCCCGAGGAACTGGGCCGCGCGGTGCGGGTGGTCGCCGCGGGCGAGTCCTACCTGTCCCCCTCGGTGACGACCTGGGTGATGAAGCGGGCCCGGTCCGCGGCCCCGGTCAGCGCGGCCTCGGCGCACAACAGGCTGGCCTCCCTGACCGAGCGGGAGACCGACGTGCTGCGGCTGCTGGCGCAGGGCCTGTCCAACGCCGACATCAGCAGCCGGCTGCACGCCAGCGAGGCCACCGTGAAGATGTACGTCAGCCGAGTGCTCACCAAGCTCAACTGCACCAACCGGGTCCAGGCCGCGATCATGGCCCACGAGGCGGGCCTGCGCTGAGGGCACGAGGTCCCGCGAGAACTCGACTTTCGTCAGCGTGGAATCGCCTTTCGAACGCTGGGGCAACCCCGCCCGGGTCAGTAACGTCAGAAGGGCGTTGCCGAACAGGGAGAGGGGGCATCGTGCGCATCGCGGTGCTGGTCATCGGCTTCTGCCTGACCCTGACCGGCGCGGCCTGGCTACTGCCCAAGCCCGCGCCGAGGACCGCCGTGTCCGCGTCCACCTTCGATTCGATCCACCGCGGTCAGACCGAGTCCGAGGTGCTGCGGCGCCTGCCCTCGGCGAGTCTGAGCCTGCGCGGCAACGGCGGGCGGCAGCCCGTCGGCTCGCACTGCCGGTTCTACCGCGCCAGCCAGGCGGGCAGCGGTTACCGGCTCTGCTTCCTGGGCGGCAAACTGATCGAGAAGAAGCCGTTCACCCATCGCAGGGGCACCCACGGCGGCACCGGCAGCCCCCGGCCCCCGGCGATCCGCACCGCCCGCTGACTTTGTCGCCCCCGCACAAATAGATCAAGCGGTGCTGGCACGAATGCGCCAGAAATGCTGTTCCCACAATTGACCCGAGCATTGTGACCCACGTCTCCAGTTTCCGTTCCGGCCCGTGGTGGACGACCCCGGAACGGTCCCTGAGCAGGGCGTGGACACAAACTGCCGGTGGCGCGTCCACCACTCGCGTGGCGTAATGGCGGCAACCAGCAGTCGGATCCTTGTCCTAGTCCAGGGAGGGCAAGTGGGGAACGACCCATCGGTCAGCAACGGCGTCGCACAGCACCCGATCGGCAAGCACAGCAGGCCGCCGGACACCGTGCTCGCGGGCACCCTGCCGGTGCGGTGGCCCGCGCCCACGCAACCGCCGGTGCAGCGCACGCCGCCGCTCTGGCACGGGCACACTCCCCCGCTGCCGCCCACCCCGGCGCCGCCGCCCGTCCTGCCAATGCCGCCCGCCCTGCCGCCGACCACGGCGGACCTGCTGGCCTCCCGTCCGCAGCGCAACGCGCTCGGCCCCGCCGAGTGGGGCTGGCAGGGCAAGGTCCGCAAGCTGACCGGTGGCCGGATCACGCCGAGGATGTCCGAGCACGAGCGGGTGCACCGCGAGTCGGTGCTGTCCGTGCAGCGCTCGCTGGACGGCCCCAAGACCGTGGTCGTGGTCAACCCCAAGGGCGGGGCCAACAAGACCGTCGCCACGTACCTGCTCGGCGCGACCTTCGGCGTGTTCCGCGGCGGCTGGACCCTGGCCTGGGACAACAACGAGACCCGGGGCACCCTGGGCTGGCGCGCGCAGGCGGCCCGGCACTCCAACACCGCGCTCGGCCTGCTGCGCGACCTCGACCGGTTCACCGACCTGCGCTCGGCCCGCGTCGGCGACCTGGACAACTACGTGCGCGGTCAGGGCGAGGCCCAGTTCGACGTGCTCGCCTCCGACGAGGACCCGACCTCGGCCACCGTGCTCGACGGGGCGGCCTTCCAACGGCTGCACCGGGTGCTGGCCCGCTTCTACCGGGTCATCGTCGTGGACACCGGCAACAACATGCGGGCCCCCAACTGGTTGGCGGCGCTGGAGTCCGCCGACCAGCTGGTGATCGTGTCCACCGTGCGCGAGGACACCGGGGCCTCCGCCGCCTGGCTGTGCGACGGGCTGCACAACGCGGGCCACACCGCCCTGGTGCGCAACGCCGTCACCGTGCTGTCCGCGCCCGACCCCAAGCCCGACCCCCGGCTGTCCGCCGCGCTGCGCCAGCACTTCGGGCAGCTCACCAGGGCCGTCGTGCCGGTGCCGTACGACCCGCTGCTGGTGCCCGGTGACCGGATCATCTACCGGGCGCTGTCCAGCTCCACCCGCGGCGCCTGGCTCCGTGTCGCCGCCGCCGTGGCCAACGGCCTGTGACGTGAAGGTGGCTTTCACCGCGCTGGACGCAGCGAAAGCCACCTTCACGGCGCTTCGCCTGCCCCGTTCGGCCGGTCGCTAACAGGGATTGGGCCGAAAATCTGTGAAGCGCACCTTCACCGGGCGCTGGCACGCCCGTAACGTCCGGAGGATGCGCCTGGAACTGCGGCACCTGCGGGCGGTGTGCACGATCGCCGACACCGGCAGCGTCTCGAAGGCGGCATCGGTGCTCGGCATAGCCCAGCCCGCGCTGACCGCACAGCTGCAACGGATCGAGTCCACGCTGGGGGCACCACTGTTCGAGCGCGACCGGCGGGGCGTGCGGCCGACGCAGCTGGGCCAACTGGTGCTGGAGCGGGCACGGGTGGTGCTGCCCGCGGTGGACGGCCTACAGGAGGAGGCGAGCCGGATCGCGGAGCAGGAGCGGGCGGTGCCGCGCTACCGGGTCGGCTCGGTGAACGGCCCCTTCCTGTCCGGGCTGGTGCAGCGGCTCACCGAGGCGGAGCCGCAGGCCGAGGTGATCACGCAGGTGTCCTGGTCGGCGAAGGAGCTGGCGGAGGTGGTGTTCGAGGGCGGCGCGGACTTCGCGCTGATCGGCACCTGCGGGGACGCGGACGCGCCGAGCGAGCGGCCGCTGACCTGGACCACGCTGGCCCTGGACCCGGTTTTCGTACTGCTGGCGGAGTCGCACCCGCTGGCCGGGCGCTCGGAGGTGGCGCTGGCCGAGCTGGCGGACAGCCGGTGGGCGGTCACCCCGGGGGACGGCTGCTTCGGCGACTGCTTCGCCAGAGAGTGCGCCAGAGCGGGGTTCAGCCCGCGCGCGGTGTACGAGGTGGACGTGGCCTCCTGCGTGGGCATGGCCCAGGACGGTCAGGCGGTCGTGTTGTGCCAGGCGACGTTCCGCTACACGCCGGGGCTGGTGGTGATGCCGCTGGCGGGGGCTCCGTTGAGCTGGCGGCACCAGCTGGGCTGGCGGCCGGGCAGCGTGTCGCCGGACCTGGTCGAGCGGTTGAGCGGGCACGCCCTGCACGCCTATCGCGAATCCGTTGGCCGCAACGACCGTTATGAGAGCTGGCTCATCGAACACCCGGAATTCGGCCCGCAGCGGTAAGCGCCATCCCGGGAATCATCGATCAGCGGCGGGCCACCGCGTTGTCCTGCAACAGCTGGCCGCTGATCGCCTCGGCGACCTCGAGTCGGCAGGAGTCGAAGTAGAAACGACCGCCCGGGTAAACCTGGAAGTCGAAGGCCCCGGTGGTGTGCTCGCTCCAGGAACGGCCCTGGGCCACGCCAACGGCCGGGTCGCGATCACCGAGCAGGGCGGTCACCGGGCAGCTGACCCCGCCGCCCGTGGGCATCCGGTAGGCCAGCACGGCGGCGTAGTCGGCGCGGATGGCGGCCGAGGCGGTGCGCTGCACGCAGCGGCCACCGCGCGGGGCGCGCTCCACCATCAGCAGGTCCTCCAGCAGGCCGTAGTCGCTGCCGGTGGTCGGGAACGCGCAGGGCCCCGGGCTGCCGGAGGCGAACAGGGCCACGGGCACCACCTGTGACCTGCGCTCCAGCCGCATGGCCACCTCGAAGGCCACCAGTGCGCCCATGCAGTGGCCGAACAGCGCCAGCGGCCGGTCCAGCCAGCCGGTCAGCTCCTCGTAGAGCGAGTCGGCCAGCGCGGACAGCTCGGTCAGACAGGGCTCGTGCACCCGGTCCTGGCGGCCCGGGTACTGCACCGACAGCACCTCAATGCGCGGGGAGAGCAATTCGGACATCGGGTAGAAACAGTTGGCGGTGCCCCCGGCATGCGGCAGGCACAGCAGTCGGACCGCGCTGTTCGGCGAGGGGTGGAATCGCCGTATCCAGCGGCTGTCGAGCGTGTGTCCAGCCATGGCGGTGGTGTGATCCTCTCCGGTGCCGATACCGGAATCGTACTGGTGCGAATTGATCATCAGCACCCCTATTCCCCGATGAGTCACCCGGGAAAACGAGGAAATGTGGCCCACAACACGTGTTACCGAACTGTTCGTGAATTGTGCGCGCCGGTGGTGGCCCGGGGGCGGTACCCCGGGCCACCGCTCACGCCGAATTCGCGATGGTCAGCTGCAGCCCGGCGGGCAGGTCCTTGCGCCGGTTGACGTTGAGCTTGCGGTAGACCCGGGTCAGGTGCTGCTCGACGGTGGACACGGTGATGTAGAGCTTGCCCGCGATCTCGCGGTTGGTGTGCCCCACCGCGGCCAGCGCCGCGACGCGCCGCTCCGCCTCGCTCAGCGCCGTGATCGCCTCGGCGTCGGCCACCTCGGCCTGCTCCACCGGGGTGGGCAGTTCCTCGGTGTTCCAGTTCGGCAGCAGGGTTTCGGCGCGGCAGCCCTTGGCGACGTGCCAGGCGCGGCGGGCGGCCATGCGGGCGCGGCTGGGCTCGCCCAGTGCCTGGTGCACGGTGGACAGGTCGGCCAGGGCGCGGGCCAGTTCCAGCCGGTCACCGGCGGCCTGGAGTTGGTCGACGGCTTCCTTGAGCAGGGCGGGGCGGTGGGGTTCCTCGCTGGTGGCGGCCTTGAGCCGCAGCGAGATGCCCCGGCTGCGGGAGGGCCCGGCGGCGAGCATGCCCAGCTGTTCCTCGACCAGGTCGCGGGCCTGGTCGCGTTTGCCCAGCCGCAGGTAGACCTCGGCCGCGCTGGTCCGCCACGGGACCAGGGCGGGCAGGTCCAGGTCCCAGGCGCGCATGAGTTCCCCGCAGTACAGGAAGTCCCCGAGTGCGGCGTGCAGGCGGTTGGTGGCCAGGTGGTAGTGGCCGCGGGCGTGCAGGTAGTGCAGGCCGTGGCGGGTTTGCAGCATGGCGGGGGGCACGGGCTGGGTGAACAGGGCCGCGGTGTCCTCGAGTTTGCCCATGGCGGTGGTGGCCATGAGCAGGGTGGCCAGGGGCACGCCGATGGCCACGCCCCAGGCTTGCGGGGACATGTGGTCCAGTGCGGCACGGGCGTGTCGTTCGGCCTGGGGCAGGTCGCCCTGGCGGATGCAGATCTCGGCGCGGATCGCGGCGAAGGGGGCCTGCCAGCCGGGTGCGCGGCGGGCGGCGGCTTCCTGCAGGAGCAGGTCGCACCAGGGCGCGGCCTTGTCCAACCGGTCCGCGTAGATCAACGCCAACAGGGCGCACTTGAGGGGTTCGAGGGTCGTGGCGTCCAGCCGGGTGGACTGCAGCACCTGCTCGGCCCCGGAGATGGCCTCCTCGGTGGCCCCGTGGGTCAGCACGGTGGTCAACGCCAGCGCGGCCTGCAGGCGCGGGTCCGAGCAGACCGCGGGCGCGAGCTGCACGTGCGGCTCGATCGGGGGTACCCGGTTGCGCAGGGTGGGGTAGGAGGCGGACAGCCACAGGGCGGTGATGTGCTGCTCCTCGGCGCCGTCCAGCAGCTCCAGCATGTCCCCGGCGTCGTCCATCCGGCCGTGCCACAGCAGGTTGCGCACCAGGGTGCTCGCGTCGGCGCCGGCCAGGTGGCCCGCGCGCATCGCCGCGGTCAGCCGGTTGAGGTGCCGCGCCCCGCTGGCCGGGTTCAGCCGCCACTCCAGCCCCGACAGCTGCGTCGTGATCGACGCGCGCTGCGGCCCGTCGGCGCAGACCTTCGTGGTCAGCTCCAGGCAGTCCACCGCGGGCTGCACCTGGTCGGCTACCAGCGCCTGCTCGGCGGCCTCGCGCAGCACCTGCACGCCCCACGGGTCGTCGGCGCGACCCGCGGCGACCAGGTGGCGGGCCACCGCGGCAGCGGGCTCGCCCCGGTCGTGCAGCAGACCGGCGACCCGGTGGTGCAGGTCCGCCAGCACCCGGGCCGGCATGTCCTCCACCACGGCGGCCACGGCCTGCTCGTGCCGGAACTCGCCGTCCGCGGTGAGGATGCCCGACCAGGCAAGGACTTCCAGTGCGTTGGCGACCGTGTCGGTCTCCACGTCCAGCAGCTGCGAGAGCACGGTGACGGGCGTGTCCGGGCCGGTCACGGCCAAGCCGCGGGCCACCTCCAGCAGCACCGGGTCGCCGCGGCGCAGGCAGCTGACCACCGCGCGCCCGAAGGTCTTGCCCACGGCGGGCCGCCCCGCCGGGTGCTTGGTGGCGTTCTCGTGGTCCTCGACCAGCGCGCGCACCAGCAGCGGGTTGCCCCCGCTGATCCGGTGCACGGCCCCGGCCAGCCCGGTGTCGATCCGGCCGCTGAGCAGCCGCTCGACCCCGGCCTCGGTCAGCGGGGCGACCTGCACACGGCGGAACCGAGCCTGGCGGGTCAGCTCCCCGTGGAACAACGGACGGGCCTGCACCGGACCCACCCCCTCGGCCAGCACCACACCCACCCGCGCCGTACGCACCCGCCGCACCAGGAACAACAACAACTGCAACGAGGGCACATCCACGTACTGCAAGTCATCCACCACGATCACCAGCGGACGCCCACCCGCGACCTCCACCAGCGCCGAACACAACCCGTTGACCACATTCGCCCGGACATGCTCCACCGTCTCCGACTCCGGATCCGACAGCGCCGCGGTGAACATGCCCTCCTCCAACAGGACCGTCACCCGCTCCCACACCCCAGCCGGCACCGCCACCGAGTGGAACAACTGCGACACCACCCCCAACGGCAGCGTCCGCTCCACCCGCGACCCCGTCGCCGTCACCACCACCGCCCGCTCGGCAGCCCGCTCGGCGAACGCGTACAACAGCTCCGTCTTGCCCGTCGCCACCCCACCGGCGACC
Organism: Kutzneria viridogrisea DSM 43870; assembly: GCF_000525635.1. Taxonomy (NCBI): domain Bacteria; kingdom Bacillati; phylum Actinomycetota; class Actinomycetes; order Pseudonocardiales; family Pseudonocardiaceae; genus Kutzneria; species Kutzneria viridogrisea. The sequence continues at coordinate 1,297,096 of NZ_CP007155.1, read as the reverse complement.
AGCACCACCCCACCCCGGCCGTCCGCACAATCACGCACCAGGCAGTCAAGATGATTCAGTTCCGCGTCGCGCTCGACCAATTCCAATGGTGACGTGTCAGTCAGGTCGACCAATTCAAAAGGCAGCGCCATAGCAGTGTCCTCACCCCCCGGCAAGCCAGGGTCGCGACCGACACGGTCCCTGAGCGGCCGACAGCCAGGGCAGGTGAACACCGACACGCGGCGACACCGGCAACCCCGGCCGCGGCCACCGGGAACCCCCAGCCGTCCCCAGGCAGCACACCAATGCGGTCCGGGGCTAATTTATCGACCGACCAGATAGCCCGCAACCGGCTACGGCGGGCAGGGCCGTAAAACACTGCCCTCGCATACACCGTCGGTACCCGCCCAGGCACCGGTCGCAAGGGCCACCCGGCCCAGTCCGTACCTGCGTTTGGACACGCAAAGTAATAATCACCACAGGTGATCGGGTGATGACGCCTCGCCAAGCAATGAGCAAAGACACAGCTCAGCACCTGTGACAAAATCAGACATGGCCCAGGTTGTCGATCACCGGTGGCGGTTGGACCACTGCGTGACGTAGTCAAATCCCGGGCAGATCGATGCCAATCGGACAATGCCCCGCCACACACCCGGGAGCGCACGGACGGGCACGTGCACACGCGGTGAAGTCACGTGTGACCGGTCTCCATGCGCAACCGGAGCAGCACTCGTGGTGCTCATGCCCCAGTACGTTGGACTGAATGGCCGCAGCCACCTGGACGAGGTCCACTCACAACCGGGCCGACATGTCAAGGAAATGTGCGGGACTCTTGCCCGAACCTCGCCGTGCGCCGAAACATCCATGAAACGTCAAGGACTCTTGCCGCTCACGAGAGAGCATGGTATGACCAGTCACGCTTTCTCGGAATGTGAATTCAACCCAGTGTGAATCGCAAGCGTCCGACAGGGGTACGCGCCTCGACTTTGCCGGTTGCGTGTCGTGATCCACACGCAATAGCGTCGAAGTCCGAGCCGATGCATGGAGCAATCGTGATCGAGGACATACTGCCCGCCGAGGTCGCCTGCGCGGAAGCGTTCGACGACTCCGAGCAGGGCGAGCTGTTCGCCGAGGAGCTGGCCGTGCTGGGCGCCAGCGTGGACAAGCGCCGCCGGGAATTCACCACCGCGAGGTTGTGCGCGCGCAAGGCGATGGCCGAACTCGGCCTGCCCGCCAGCCCCGTGCTGCCCGGGGACCGCGGCGCCCCGCAGTGGCCCGAGGGTGTGGTGGGCAGCATCACGCACTGCGCGGGCTACCGGGCCGCCGTGCTGGCCCACGCGCGCGACCTGCGCACGGTCGGGGTGGACGCCGAACCGAACGAGCCGCTGCCCGAGGGCGTGCTGGACGCGGTGTCCCTGCCCGAGGAGCGGATGTGGCTGCGCCGGTTGGCCGCCGCCGACCGGAGCGTGCACTGGGACCGGCTGCTGTTCAGCGCCAAGGAGAGCGTGTACAAGGCCTGGTTCCCGCTGGCCCGCAGGATGCTGGGCTTCGAGGAGGCCAGCCTGCTGGTGGACCCCGAGGACGGCACGTTCACCGCGCGGCTGCTGGTGCCGGGGCCGCGGGTGGCGGGCCGCGAGCTGACCGGGTTCGCCGGGCGCTGGCAGGTGCGCGGCGGCCTGGTGCAGACCGCGATCGCGGTCCCGGCTCAGTCCTGAGCCAGGCCCTCCCGGTAGGCGTAGCGGATCGCCTCGCCCCGGCTGCGGGCGCCGATCTTGGCGAACGCGTTGTTGATGTGCGTCTTGACGGTGGTCTCGCCGATCACCAACCGCTCGGCGATCTGCCCGTTGCTCAGGCCCTGCGCGATCAGCGTGAGCACCTCCGCCTCGCGGGCGGTCAGCCCGTCCGGCGCGGGCCGCTTCGGTGCCGGTCGCGGCGCGGCCAGCGCGGCGACCAGCCGGCGCGAGACCTCGGCGTCGAAGGTGGACTGCCCGGCCGCCGCCGAGCGCACCGCCGCCGCGATCTCCACCCGGCCCGCGTCCTTGGTCAGGTAGCCGCGCGCCCCGGCCAGCAGGGCCGCGCTGATCGACTCGTCGTCGGCGTAGGTGGTCAGCACCACCACGGCCACCTCCGGGTACCGCTTGGCCAGCAGCCCGGTTGCCGCCACCCCGTCCAGCACCGGCATGCGCAGGTCCATCAGCACCACGTCCGGCCGCTCCTGCGCGACCAGGCGCAGCGCCTGCTCCCCGTCCGCGGCGGTGCCCAGCACCTGGACGTCGGCCAGCAGCTCCAGCAGCGCGACCAGTCCCTCGCGGATGAGCTGCTGGTCGTCCACCACGAGCACCTTGATCAACTCGATCATCCGGGCACCTCCGCCGTGACCAGCCAGCCGGTACCGCCCGCACGCGGCCCGGTGGTCAGCGTGCCGCCGGCCAGGGTGAGCCGTTCCCGCATACCGACCAGCCCGTGCCCACCCGGCTCGGCCTCGGGCGCCCGCGCGGGCGGGTCGTTGCCGACCTCCAACCGGAGCAGGCCGTCCAGGAAGCTCAGCCGCACCTCGACCGCCGCGCCGGGGGCGTGCCTGGCGGCGTTGGTCAGCGCCTCACGGGCCGTGCGCAGCAGTGCGACCGCGGCCGGTGAGCCGATCGCGCGCTCCGGGCCCACGGTGGTGAACCCGGCGCGCACCCCGTGGTCACGGCCGTGCTCGGCGACCTTCTCGGCCAGGGCCTCGGCCAGCGCGGGCACGTCCTCGCGCAACGCGGTCACCGCGCTGCGCGCCTCGACCAGCCCCTGCACCGCGAGCTTGCGCGAACGGAGCACCAGCTTGCGCGCCGCCTCGACGTCCCCGCGCTCGCTGAGCACGGCCTCGGCGACCTCCAGCTGCACGGTCAGCGCGCCCAGCGAGTGGGCCAGCACGTCGTGTAGTTCCCTGGCGATGCGCGCGCGTTCGTCCAGTGCCGCGGCGCGGGCGTGCTCGGCCTGCGCCAGGCGCGTCTGCTCCACCAGTTCCCGGCTCTGCCGCACCTGCACCAGGTACAGCCTGCGGTTGAGCCCGAGCAGCGCGACGATCACCAGCGCGGCCAGGTCGGCCACCAGCGACTCCAGCTCCTGAGTGCTGGTCCACCAGCTCAGGGTGGTCACCGCCAGCACGGTGAGCAGCAGCAGGACGATCACCGGCAGGCGGATCTCCGCCAGCGAGGCGAAGGCCGTCATGCCCAGGCAGGCCAGGATCACCGGCGTGCCCTCCGGCGCCGGTCCGATCAGCGCGGCGGCCAGCAGGGCGTTGGCCACGAGCGCCGACCTGGCCACCAGCGGGGCGCGGTTGTCGCCCAGCACGAAGACGAGCCAGAGCACGGCGCACAGCCCGTAGCCGATCCACAGCCAGTATCGGTCCCCCACCCGCGCGGTGGCCAGCGTGCCCGCGAGGAACGCGGTGCCCAGCGCCCACATGGTGAACCAGAGCGAGGTGGGCCACCACCGGGAGGACTGCCGCACAACCGGTCAGCGTAGTGGGCTGGCAACGAAGAACGGGTGGACTCCGCGGAGTCCACCCGTTCTGCCGGATGTCCGATTTTGAGTCGGTACCCGGTCCGCCCGGCTGGCGATTTTGAGTCGCTGCCCTCGCGGTGCGTTGCCGCAGACACTATGTCCACCCGATCGGGTACACAACCCCTATCCATCCCCCTGTTGCGTGACCATGACGATCCTCACCCCGGTCCTCGCGGGTGACGCGCTCAGGCGGGCAGGATTCGCTGCCCGGTCAGCCTGCCCCGGTCCAGCACGGCCAGGTGCGTGCAGGTCCGCTCGGCAAGTGCCCGCGAGTCGGTGGCCAGCAGCACGGTCCGGCCCGCCGAGACGTACCGGCGCAGCAGGGTCGTGATGATCTCCACGTCGTGCGCGCCCGCACCGGCGAAGGGATCGTCCAGCACCAGCAGGCGCGGGAAGTGCGGCATCGCGGCGGCCACCGCAAGGCGCTGCCAGGTGCCCGCCGGGCTGTCCGCGATCACCCGGTCGGCGACCTCGCCGAGCGCGAAGGCGTGCAGCAGCTCCTGGGCGTGCCTGGCGGCAACCTCGGCCTCCAGCCCGCGCCGGGTGCCCGCGCGGACCAGCAGCTCACGGGCGGTCAGCGCGGCCAGTTCCGGGGTGCGCCTCGGGGAGGAGCCGACCAGCCCGGTCACCGCGGTGGGGTCGCTGGACGGGTCGACGCCGAAGACCCGGACCCGGCCCGAGGTGGGCTGGCGCAGCCCGGCGGCGATGTCCAGCACGGTGCTCTTGCCCGCGCCGCGGGGGCCGAGCAGCCCGTACAGGGACCGGGTCGGCACGCTCAGCGTGAGGTGCTCCACCGCGGTGGTCCCGTCGTAGCGGTGCAGCACCCTGGACAGCACCAGGGCCGGCCGGATCACGGCCACACCGCCGTTCGGATCGCGTTCCCCCACAGCGCGCAAAGTCCGTTCTGCGTCGTGCCCCCCGCGGGTGCGGACCGCGCACCGACCTGCCAGGGATGCGGGGGGTTGCATGAGACGAGCCAGTACACGCCGGTTCACGGAACTGAGGTTCACGCGAACCGGCATAGCCCCGGCACATTTCCGCATGCAGCGGATTCAATCGCCGGGGACCGTTGCCGCGCCAGTCCACGAAGGTCGGCGATATGGCTGACCAAAGTGCGACGAGGGACGCCCCGCAGCGACTTTCGTCTAGGCGGGGCGGCCCGAACGGCCCACTCAGCCCAGCTGGGCGGAGATCACGCCGAGCACCTCGGCCTGGCGGGAGGCCAGGTAGAAGTGCCCGCCCGGGTAGACCTTCAGCTCGAAGTCCCCGGTGGTGTGCTCCTGCCAGGCCCGCGCCTCGGCCAGGTCCACCTTCGGGTCCGCGTCGCCAACCAGCACCGTGACCGGGCAGCTCAGCTTGGGCCCCGGCTGGTAGCGGTAGGTCTCGGCGGCCTTGTAGTCGCCGCGGATGGCGGGCAGCACCATGCGCAGCACCTCCTCGTCGCCGAGCACCTTCGAGTCGGTGCCGCTGAGCTGCTTGAGCTCGGCCACCAGCCCGTCGTCGTCGCGCAGGTGCACGAACTCCTCGCGGTGCGCCGAGGGCGCTCGCCTGCCCGAGGCGAACAGGGCCACCGGCACGCGGCCCAGCCGCTGCTCCAGCCGCAGCGCCACCTCGAAGGCCAGGGTCGCGCCCATGCTGTGGCCGAAGAAGGCGAAGGGCTGCTCGGTCTGCGGGACCAGCTCCTCGTACACCCGGTCGGCCAGCTCCGCGATGGAGTCGATGCAGGGGTCGGCCCTGCGGTCCTGGCGGCCCGGGTACTGCACGGAGATCACGTCCAGCTTCGGCGCCAGTGCCTTGGACACCGGGAAGAAGAAGCTGGCCGAGCCGCCCGCGTGCGGCAGGCAGACCAGGCGCACCGCGCCCGGCTCGGCGGGGTGGTACCTGCGCAGCCACAGGCCGCTGTCCAGTTGGGTGGTCATGGCTGTGGTTTTCCTCTTGATCGGCGGTCAGAGCGGGATGTTGCCGTGGTGGCCCCGGCCCGCTGGCGCGGTCGCCAGCGCCTCGGCCAGCCGGTGCCTGGTCTGCGCGGGCTCGATCACCTCGTCGATCACGCCGATCTCCATGCCGCGCTCCACCCCGCCCGCGATGCGGGTGTGCTCGGCGATCAGCTCGGCGCGCAGCGCCTCACGCTCCGACTCTGGCACGGCCGCGAGCTTCTTGCGGTGCAGGATGCCCACCGCCGCCTCGGCGCCCATCACGGCCACCTCGGCCGCGGGCCAGGCCAGCACCGTGGTGGCGCCCAGCGAGCGGGAGTTCATCGCGATGTAGGCCCCGCCGTAGGACTTGCGGGTCACCAGCGTCACCCTGGGGACCACGGCCTCGGCGAAGGCGTAGAGCAGCTTGGCGCCGCGCCGGATGACCCCGCCCCACTCCTGGCCGACCCCGGGCAGGTAGCCGGGCACGTCCACGACCACGGCCAGCGGGATGCCGAAGCTGTCGCACAGCCGCACGAAGCGGGCCGCCTTCTCCGCCGACAGCGAGTCCAGGCAGCCGCCCTTGCGCATCGGGTTGTTCGCGATGACGCCCACGGTGCGCCCGGCGAGGCGGCCCAGGCCGATCACCACGTTGGCCGCCCACTTGGCCTGGAGCTCCTCGAAGACCACCCCGTTGATGTCGGTGTCGAGCAGTTCCCGCAGCAGCACGCGCACGTCGTAGGCGCGGCGCGGGTTGTCCGGCAGCAGCGCGGACAGGTCGGTGCCGGTGTCCGCGGCGTCCTTCAGGTCGAACACGCCGGGCCGGGCGAACATGCCCACGATGCGCCGGGTCCTGGTGAACGCCTCCTGCTCGGTGGCGGTGGTCACGTGCACCACCCCGGAGCGCTTGCCGTGCGCCTCGACACCGCCGAGGCCGGGCATGTCGATCTCCTCGCCGGTGACCGTGCGGACCACGTCCGGGCCGGTCACGAACATGCGCCCGGTCTCCGACATGATCACCAGGTCGGTCAGCGCGGGACCGTAGGCGGCGGCACCGGCGGCGGGCCCGAGCACCACGGAGATCTGCGGCACCTTGCCCGAGGCACGGGTCATGGCCGCGAACATCTGGCCCACCCCGTCCATGGACAGCACGCCCTCGGTGAGCTTGGCCCCTCCGGAGTGCCAGACGCCGATCACCGGCACGCGGTCGTGCACCGCCCGGTTGATCGCGTCCACGATGTGCATGGCGTCGCCCCAGCCCAGCGCGCCGCCCACCCGGGTGGCGTCCGAGCAGTACGCGATCACCGGGCTGCCGTCGATACGCCCGCGCACCACGTGAATGGTGCTGGAGTCGCGCGGCTTGAGGTCCTCGATGGACCCCACGTCGAGCAACTGTCCCAGCCGGGCGAGTGGATCACGCGGGTCCAGTTCGCCGGTGACCTCCGGTTGACCAGCGAGGACAGTCATCCATCCCACCCCTTCAGGATGAGAAACAGCATTCGGGCAGCTGTTCCAGACCGGCAGAAACAATGCGAGGCTAACCAGCACGGCAGGGGTCAACAACCCCTATCTTCGCACGTGGGAGCCCCTACGAATGTCTTATCGGCCCAATATGACTGTCAAGAGATGCGGTCAGGTTTCGAGTGAATTCCCAAAATCAGCCGTACAGCTTCGACGCGTAGTCGGGGCCGTAGTAGGACTCCAGTTCGGCCAGCGAGTCCTCGGGCCGCTCCAGCAGCTTGGCGATGACCGCACGGCTGGGCACCTGTCCGGCACCCCAGGTCTCCGGCCGCCACAGGGCCGACCGCAGGAACGCCTTCGCGCAGTGGTGGAAGACCTCCTCGATCTCCACCAGCACCGCCAGCTCGGGCCGGTGCCCCTTGACCACCATCCGGTCGAAGAACGGGGCCTCGCGCAGCAGCCTGGCCCGGCCGTTGACGCGCAGCGTGTCCCCGCGGCCGGGCAGCAGGTAGATCAGGCCGATGTGCGGGTTGGTCAGCAGGTTGTGGAAGCCGTCGGCCCTGCGGTTGCCGGGACGCTCGGGCAGCACGATCGTGCGCTCGTCGAGCACCAGGGTGAACCCGGGCGGATCGCCCTTCGGGGACACGTCGCAGCTGCCGTCCGCGGCGGAGGTGGCGACCAGGCAGAACGGCGAGTGCGCCAGCCAGGCGCGGTCCACCTCGTGCAGGTGGTCACGGCCCTTCTCGGCCACCCGCTTGATCGGCAGGCCCACCACGCTCTCCAGCTCGTCGCGCGTGGTGATCTCGACCAGTCCGGTTGTGTCCACGAGTGCCACCGCCCCCTCTTGTCGAGCGGGCACTACACAGGGGGAGGACCCGCCGCGCCGCGGGTCTTCCTCCCCCCGGTGGCCCCCTCCTGACGACCGGGAACCCTCTGCTGAGGAAACCCCTCTGTTCCTCAGAAGCTACTGGACTCCAGGCCGTCTCGTGCCGCCGTTCCGGCTCCGGTTTCCCCACCTCGACGCTGTCCCCGCGGCACGCAGAGATGATGTCAACGACCGGCGGGGACCCCACCCGACGGGCCCGTCCGGAGCCCGTAAAATGCCTGATCAGCTGTAGTTCCGGAGTTTTCCGGTCCGGATCCGCGCACCAGGTTCGCAGGAAGGACGGCAGGCCAGCCGATGGGTACTCCCGCTCCCGGCAAGGGTCCTCGCGGGATGTTCGCGGAGCGGTTCGCGCTGCTCTACGCCGAGGCGGGCGACCCACCCCTCAAGCGGGTGACCGAGTCGGTGGCCAGGGCGCGCAGGGTCGACGAGCGGGGCAGGCCGCTGCGGGTGCCCGCCCAGCGGGTCAGCGACTGGCGGCGCGGCCGCAACGTGCCCGCCCGGTTCTCGGCGCTGGCCGTGGTGCTGGAGGTGCTCGTCGGCGAGGCCCGCAAGCTGCGCGCCCAACCCGTGCTGGACGGCCTGTACGACCTGGACGACTGGCGGGTCCTGTGGGAGCAGGCCCTGGCCAGTCCGGCCGTGGCCGAGGCCGGTAAGGCTGCCGGGCCCGAGGTGCAGCCGCCGCCCGCCGAGGAGCCCGCCGAGGATGTCAGTGCCTGCCCCTACCGTGGACTCGCGGTGTTCCGGCAGGAGGACACGCGGTGGTTCTTCGGCCGGGAGCGCAGCACCTCGGCGCTGGTGGCCCGGCTCGGCGCGGCCTCGGACACCGGCGGCATCGTGGTGCTGGTCGGCGCCTCGGGTGCGGGCAAGTCCTCGCTGCTGCGGGCGGGGTTGCTGCCCGCGCTGACCGAGGGCGGGTCCGGGCGGGCGGTGGTGCTGGTGACGCCCACCGCGGACCCGGTCAAGGAGCTGGCCAGGGCGGTGCCCGAGCTGGGGGCGGTACTGGGTTCGACGGCCGAGGACGGGGAGGAGGGGTTCACCACAGACGAACGGTTCACCAGCGGTGTGCGCGAGGCACTGACAGCCTTCGGCGCGCGGACCTGCCCCGGTGGCCCACGGCCGGTGCTGGTGGTCGACCAGTTCGAGGAGACCTTCACGCTGGCCCAGGACGAGGCCGAGCGGCGGGCCTACGTGGAGCTGCTGCACGCGGCGAGCACGGCGGCGGTGCCCGGCGGGGTGGCGCCCGCCCTGGTGGTGCTGGGCGTGCGCGCGGACTTCTACGGCCGCTGCCTGGACTACCCGGTGCTGGCCGAGGCGTTGCAGGAGCGCCAGATGGTGCTGGGCGCGATGACCTCGGCCGAGCTGCGGGAGGCGGTGGCCCGCCCGGCGCGGGCGGTCGGCCTGCAACTGGAGAGCGGGCTGGTCGACCTGATGCTGCGGGACCTGGGCGTGAGCACCGGGCGCGGGCGGGTCCGGGCCGGTCAGGGGGCCTACGACGCGGGCGCGCTGCCGCTGCTGTCGCACGCCCTGCTGGCCACCTGGCAGCGCAGGCAGGGCGGCCGGCTGACCGTGGCCGGGTACCGGGCGGCGGGCGGCATCCAGGGCGCGGTGGCCGCCACCGCCGAACGGGCCTGGGCCGACCTGGACAGGGCCGGGCAGGAGGCGGCCCGCCTGGTGCTGCTGCGGCTGGTGCACGTCGGCCAGGACAGCCAGGACACCCGGCGCAGGTCCACCCGCCAGGAGGTGATCGGCCAGGCGGTCAGTCCCCGGCCCGCGGAGTCGGCGCTGGAGGTACTGGCCAGGGCCCGGCTGGTGACCCTGGACGCCGAGTCGGTGGAGATCACCCACGAGGCGCTGTTGCAGGCCTGGCCCCGGTTGCGCGGCTGGATCGACCGCGACCGCGCGGGCAACGTGCTGCGGCAGCGGATCGAGGAGGACTCGGCGGGCTGGGACGCCGAGAACAGGGACAACTCCCTGCTGTACCGGGGTGGGCGGCTGGAGACCGCGTTGCAGTGGTCCCAGCAGGCGGGGGCCGCCGCGCTCAGCGCCGTGGGCCGCGACTTCCTGGGCTCCTCGGCCCGGCACCGCAGGCGGATGAAGTGGTTCACCCGCAGCGCGGTGCTGCTGCTGGTGGTGTTCGCCCTGTTCGCGGCGACCATGGCGGCGGTGGCCCAGCAGCAGCGCGATGAGGCGCAGTACGCCCAGGTGGTGGCCGAGGCCGACCGGCTGGCCGCCACCGACCCCTCGCTGTCGGCCCAGCTGGACCTGGTGGCCCGCCGACTGCGCCCCGAGGACCAGGCCGTGCGCAGCCGGGTGCTGTCCACCCAGTTCACCCCGCTGTCCAGCACCCTGGCGGCGCACCGGGGCGCGGTGTACCTGACCACGTTCAGCCCGAACGGCAAGGTGCTGGCCACCGCCAGCTACGACAACACGGTGCGGCTGTGGGACGTGACCGACCGTTCCGCGCCCACCCCGATCGGTGAGCCGATCACCGGGTTCAGCAGCTGGGTCAGCTCCGCGGTGTTCAGCCCGGACGGCACGGTGCTGGCCGCCGCCGGGGACAACCACCTGATCCGGCTGTTCGACGTCTCAGACCCGGCGCACCCCCGCGAACTGGGGCAGCCGCTGGGCGGCACGGACGGCACGATCTACCTGGTGGCCTTCAGCCCGGACGGGCACACGCTGGCCAGCGCCGACGAGTTCCACGACGTGCGGCTGTGGGACGTGCGCGACCCGGCGCACGCGGTGGCCTACAGCCCGCCGTTCGGCAGCAGGACCACCCCGGTGCGCTCGGTGGCGTTCAGCCCGGACGGCCACCTGCTGGCCGCCGGCGGGGACGACAAGTCCGTGCAGCTGTGGGACGTGCGCGATCCCGCGAACCCGGTCAAGATCGGGGAGCCGATCGGCGGGTTCGGCGGCACCGTGCACTCGGTCGCCTTCAGCAGGGACGGCCGGATGCTGGCCAGCGGCTGCGAGGACGGCACGATCCGGCTGTTCGACGTGACCAACCCGGGCCAGGTCGGCGCACTGGGCCTGCCGCTGGCCCCGGGCGCGGGTCCCGTCTGGTCGGTGGCCTTCGCCAGTACCGAGCCGGTGCTGGCCAGCTCGGGGTCCGACGGCGCCGCCCGGCTGTGGAACATCGCCGACCCGACCGAACCCGAGCAGCTCGGCCCCGCACTGGCCTCGGGCTCCAGCCAGTTCGCCGTGGGCTTCAACCCCGACGACAGCCTGCTGGCGGTCGGGGCCAACGAGGGCACGGTGCGGCTGTGGTCGCTGCCCGAGCAGGTGCTGGTGCGGCACGGCCGGGGCCCCGGCCCGATCGTGTACCAGCCGGGTGGCAAGCTGCTGGCCACCGGCTCGCCGGACGGCACCGTGGGGCTGTGGGACACCAGCGACCAGCGGGACCCCAAGCCGCTGGGCCCGCCGCTGGCCACCGGCGCGGGCGGGGCCGACAAGCTGGCCTTCAGCCGGGACGGCCGCCTGCTCGCGGCGACCACCTCCGACAAGCAGCTCCAGCTGTGGAACCTCACCGACCCCGTGCACCCCACGCGCTGGGCCCCGCCGATCCCGCTCGGCACCCGGTACTCCTCCTCGCTGGCGCTCAGCCCGGACGGTCGCCTGCTGGCCGCCGACGTGGACGACGCCAACGTGCAGCTGTGGGACATCAGCGACCGCACCGCGCCGAGGAAGGTCGGCGCCCCCATGCCCAGCAGGCACGGCTACATCTACGCCGCGGCCTTCAGCAGCGACAGCCGCACCCTGTTCACCGGGTACGCGGCCAACGACATCCAGGCCTGGGACCTCAGCGACCCGACGCACCCCCACCCGCGTGGCCCCTCGATGCGGGCACACGGCGGCGGGGTGCTGGCTTTCGCGCTGTCCCCGGACGGCCGGGTGCTGGCCACCGGCGGCGAGGACAAGCAGGTGCGGCTGTGGGACGTGACCGACCCGACCCGGTTGCGGCCGCTGGGCCCCTCGCTGGACGGCTACACCAAGGGCATCCCCTCGCTGTCGTTCAGCGCTGACGGGCACGTGCTGGCCACCGGCTCCGGTGACCAGTCGATCCGGCTGTGGGACGTGTCGAACCCGGCCGCTCCCGCGCCGATCGGCTCCTCGCTGGCCGCCCGGCCCGGCACGTACTACACGGTGGCCCTCAGCCCGGGCGGCGGCACCGTGGCCAGCTTCGGCGAGGACAAGGCCGTGCGGCTGTGGGACCTGGACCCCGCGCACGCGGAGAGCCGGATCTGCGCGGTCACCCGCGGTGTGCTGACCGAGCAGGTGTGGCACCTGCACCTGCCACAGCTGGCCTACAACCCGCCCTGCGGCTGAGCCGCGCCCAGTCGCAGGCCGACCGAGCGCTGGGCGGCCAGGCGTTGGTGCACCATGGCCACCGAGGCCGCGCGCAGCCGTCGCCAGCCCTCGCCGCGCGTGGTGCGCCGCTCGTGCTGGCGGATCAGCCAGGTGATCTCCGGGGTGATCCAGCCGGGGGTCAGCTCGGCCATCGCCGTGAACAGGGCCACGTCCTCGGAGCAGGGGTTGGCCGCGTACCCGCCGAGCGCGCGCAGCGTGGCCGTGCGCGCGGTCAGCCCGGCGCAGGAGATCGGCGGCTCGTCGTGCTCGGCGGTGAACGTGTTGATCTCACCTGCCCGCACGTAGCCGGTGCGGAAGGCCAGCGGGTAGGGCACTCGCGTGCCGTCGGGCATCAGGTCGTCGGCCTGCGCCGCCACCCAGTGGATCTCTGGGTGCCGCTCGAAGGCCGCCAGCGCCGTGGCGAGCGCGCCCGGCAGCAGCAGGTCGTCGGAGTCCAGCACGTGCACGAGCTCGCCGGACACCCTGGTCAGCGCCAGGTTGCGGGTCATGGCGATGCCGAGCTGGCCGTTGTTGGTCCACAGCCGGGCGAACACGAACTGCCCGAGGACCTCGGCCAGGTGCGGGCTCGGACCGTCCTCCTGGACAACCCACTCCAACCGCCAGCCGATCGGGAGTTGTTGCGCGGCAAGGCTTTCCCCGGCCGCCGCCAGCAGCGGGCCGCGTCCGGCGTGGGCCGCGGTCAGCACCGAGAGCACCGGCATCAGTCGGACCCGAGCCGCAGTCCCAGCTCGCGCAGCGCGGCGATGCGCTGGCGCACCATGTCCAGGGCCACCGGCAACCGGTTCGCCCACACCTGCGTGCGGCTGGTCTGTCGTTCGTGCTGGCGGTACAGCCAGGTCACCTCGGGGGCGTAGTAGCCGGGGGTCAGCTCGCCCAGTGCGGCCAGCACCATGGTGTCCTCCCCGTTGGGGGTGGCCGACCAGCCGCCGAGAGCGCGCAGCGTGGTGGTGCGCACGGCCAGGGTGTTCGGCAGGAACGGGGCGCGGTCGGTGCTGAGCAGGTAGTCGTTGACCGCACCCGGCGCGACCGGGCCGGTCGGCGAGATCGGGTCGAAGGCCACCCGGCTGCCATCGGGCATCAGGTTGTCCGCCTGACCGGCGAACCAGTGGATCTCCGGGTGCCGCTCGAAGGCCGCCAGGGCCGTGGCCAGTGCGTCCGGCAGCAGCAGGTCGTCGCAGTCGAACACGTGGGTCAGTTCACCGGACACCCTGGTCAGCCCGAGGTTGCGCGTGCTCGTCGTGCCCAACTGCTGGCCGTTGGCCTGGTAGCGGGCGAACTCGAAGCGGCCGACCACCTCGGCCAGCACCGGCTCGTCCCCGTCCTCCTGCACGACCCACTCCAACTGCCAGCCCTCGGGCAGCCGCTGCGCGGCCAGGCTCTCACCGGCCAGCTCCACGTACTCGGCCCACTGCCCGATGGCCGCGGTCAGCACGGAGAACAGCGGCATCGGTTCGCTCCCGTTCGGACGGCACTAGTGGAATCCCCTGCTCAAACTGCCTCGCAGTCACGAACTCCCTGCGTAGAGTACCCGCCATGCGTGTTCTTTCCGGGCTCGGCAGCCTGCGCTTGGCCGTGGCGGTGCTCACCGCGATCAGCACCGTGCACCTCGGTCTGATCGCGTTCGGCAACCTCACCGACTACGAGACCAACCACGCCTTCGTGGAACACGTGTTCGCCATGGACACCACCTTCAAGTCCCCGGCCATGATGTGGCGCGCGATCACCAGCCCCGGACTGGTCACCACCGGCTACGTGCTGATCATCGCCTGGGAGGCGCTCGCCGCGCTGGTGCTGCTCGCCGGGCTGGTGGCCTGGCTGCGCCGCAGCCCGGTCGCGCCCAAGCTGTCCGCGCTGGGCTGGCTGATGGAGCTCGCGCTGTTCGCGGGCGGGTTCATGGCCATCGGCGGTGAGTACTTCCAGATGTGGCAGTCCTCGAAGTGGAACGGCATCGCCTCCGCGCTGCCGCACGTGATCATCTCCGGGTTGGGCCTGGTGCTGGTGCACCTGCTCGGCAGCAGGCGCGAGGCCGAATCCGCAGCGGTGTCCTGAGGGGCACACCTTCGCGGCATCGCCGAGACGTGCTGCGAAAGTGCCTTTCGCTGCGTTCAACGCAGTGAAAGCCACAGTGATGATGTGTGTGGATGGCGAGCGTGGGGAGTCTGTCCCGGAAAGCCACTGACGCCGGCCCCCTGCGGGGGTGGGCTGTCTTGTGAGGGATCCGCCGACCCCCGTGCTCGCCCTCCACGCACGTCACCAGACCAGGGGATGTGACCTGATAGGAGCCTGTGCCAGCAGGACACCCATCACTGTGCCGTCCACCCCACCGGCCCGGTGCGTGCCACCCCGAACCCCACACAGGGATGGCAGAGACCAGAATGACCGACCAGCACACCCCCGTCGACACCAGCCACACAGACCTGGTGACCGGCGGAGTCGACACCCACAAAGACACCCACACCGCCGCCGCGCTCAACGCCCTGGGCCAACTCCTGGGCACCCAGACCTTCCCCGCCACCCACACCGGCTACACCGCCCTGACACGCTGGCTGACCGGCTTCGGCACCCTGGAAGCGGTCGGGGTGGAAGGCACCCATTCCTACGGCACCGGGCTCACCAGCCACCTCACCGACCACGGCATCCAGGTGATCGAGGTCAACCAGCCCGACCGGCACACCCGCCGCCGCAAGGGCAAGACCGATACCCAGGACGCGATCAACGCCGCCCACGCGGTCCAGTCCGGCAGGGCCACCACCACCCCCAAAACCAGCACCGGCCCCGCCACCAGCACCGCCGTCCTGCGCACCGTGCTCACCAGCGCGGTCAAAGCCCGCACCGCCGCGCTCAACCAGCTCGACAGCCTGATCGTCACCGCCCCCACCACGCTGCGCGAACACCTGACCGGCCTGCCCCGGCGGGCACTGATCACCACCTGCGCCCGGCTCCGCCCCACCCACGACCTGACCTGCCCCACCGCGGCCACCAAGACCGCGCTGCGCCGCCTGGCTCACCGGATCCACCGGCTGACCACCGAGATCGACCAGGCCAAGGCCGAACTCACCGCCGTGCTCGACCGGGTCCTGCCCCGCACCACCGCCCTGCCCGGAGTCGGCCCCGACACCGCGGCACAACTGCTGATCACCGCCGGGGACAACCCCCACCGCATCACCACCGACGCCGCCTTCGCCCACCTGTGCGGCACCGCCCCCATCCCGGCCAGCAGCGGCCGCCGCGACCGTCACCGCCTCAACCGGGGCGGTGACCGCCAAGCCAACGCCGCGCTCTACCGCGTGGTCATCGTCCGCCTGCGCCACTGCCCCCGCACCCGCGCCTACCTCGCCCGACGCACCGCCGAGGGCCTGCCCAAACGGCACATCATCCGGTGCCTCAAACGCTACGTCACCCGCGAGGTCTTCCACGCCCTGACCACAGACATGACCCACCTCGCAACCACCACTTGACTTCTATAGGAGCATCCTTCACGGCACGCCTTCAGGACATCGCCGGGCGCACGAAGGCTCTGGCGGCGTCGGTGAGCAGGCTGGGCTTGGCGTCGGGGTTGACCGAGCGCTGCAAGCCGAGGCCGGTGCCGACGGCGAGCAGGATCGGGGCGAGGTCCTCGGCGGGCAGCGCGAGCGTGATCGCACCGGCGGCCTCCTGCGCGCGGAGCAGTTCGGTCACGACGTGACAGAAGGCGGCGTCCCGCCGGGCGAGCTGGGCGCGCAGCTGGTCGGACAGGTGTGCGGCGGCGATGGCCGCCACGCCGAGCACGGTCCAGCTCGGGCTGCCGAGCACGCGCTCGGCCCAGACCTGCAACGCCGCCAGCTTGCTCTCGAAGTCCCCTGGCGGGGCGAGCGCGTCGAGCAGCTCGGCGTACTCGCGACGCTGGATCTGGTCCAGCACGGCGAGGCAGAGCTCCTCCTTGTTGCGGAAGTTGGAGTAGACCGCTCCCTTGGAGAACCCCGCGGCCTCGGCCACTCGCTCCAGCGAGGTCTGGTGGTAGCCCTCGGCGAGGAACAGCCCGCGCGCGGTCTCCACGAGCGCGGCTCGGGTGCGGGCCTTGCTCTCCTCCCTGGTCAGCCTCGGCATGGCGGACATCGTACGTATTGACCAAACCGACGCTCTCGTGATTCTCTCGGTACTCGAATATCGTCGGTATCCGGGAGGCGCCGTGACGAGCCGTGGTCTGGTCATCGGGGCGGGCGGGGTGCTCGGCGCGGCCTGGTCGGTGGGCGCGCTGGCGGCGTTGCGCGAACACCTGGACTGGGACCCGAGGTTCGCCAGGGCACTGGTCGGCACCTCAGCGGGCGGCCTGCTGGTCTCCCTGCTGGCCGCAGGCGTCAGCGTGGACGAACTCGTTGCGTGGCAAGCAGATGGCGCGCAGGACTCGGTCCGCTTCGAGCACGGCGTGGCGACCGGCGGTGCGCTGCCCCCGGTGCCGTACCCGGTGCCTGGCTCGCTGGGGCTGGCCGCGCGCGGACTGCCGTGGCGGCGTCACCGCGTGGCGCCGATGACCGCGCTGAGCGGGCTGCTGCCCCGTGGTCGCGGCGATCTGTCGGCCTTCGCCGAGGCGATCGACGCGGTGGTGCCGGTTGGCCAGTGGGCGCCGCACCCGGCGGTGTGGGTGGTGGCCTGCGACCGCGTCACGGGCGAGCGGGTGGCCTTCGGCGCACCGGGCGCGCCACCGGCGGCGCTGCGGGACGCGGTGCGCGCCTCCTACGGGGTGCCGGGCTGGTTCCCCGCCACCCGGATCGGCGGCAGGGACTACGTGGACGGCGGCGTGGCCTCGCCGACCTCGGCGGACCTGGTGGCGCCGCTGGGCCTGGACGAGGTGGTCGTGCTGTCCCCGATGACCTCGGCGGAGCCTGGACCGGCTCGCGGGGCGGCCCGGGTGGAACGCCTGCTGCGCCGGGCCATGAACCACCGGCTGGACACGGAGGTGGCGGCGCTGGAACGGGCCGGAACCAGGGTGGTGCGGCTGGACCCGTGCGCGGAGGACCTGGCCGCGATGGGGCCGAACCTGATGGACCCGAGGCGGCGGCTGGCGACCTTCCAGACCGCGCGGCGCACGGTCGCCGCCGCACTGACCGGGAACGAGGTGGTCCTGCGATGAGCGAATTCGGCACGATGCCCACGCGAAGCGCCAGCGACGTGCTGCGATGAGCCTGTTCAGGCGCTACCCGGCGCTGCGGCCCGCCGACACGATCGTGGCGATCACCGGAGGGGCCAGGGGCATCGGCCTCGCCACGGCACGGGCCTTTTCTCGAGTCGGGGCGAAAGTCGCGATCGGCGACCTGGACGGCCCCGCGGGCATCGCCGCGCTGACCGAACTCGGCCGGTCGGCCCGCGCCTTCGCGGTGGACGTGGCCTCGCGGCAGTCCTTCGCCGACTTCTTGAACCAAGTGTCGAACGAACTCGGTGCGGTGGACGTGCTGGTCAACAACGCGGGCATCATGCCCTCGGGGGCCTTTCTCGCCGAGCCCGAGGCGATCACGCGCACCCAGGTGCAGGTGAACCTGCTCGGGCCGATCCACGGCATGCAACTGGCGGTGCCCGGCATGGTGACGCGGGGTCGCGGCCACGTGGTCAACATCGCGTCCATGGCGGGCAAGCTGCCGATCCCCGGGCTGGCGGTGTACTGCGGCACGAAGTTCGGCGTGGTGGGCCTGAGCTCGGCGGTGCGCGCGGAACTGGCGGGCAGCGGGGTGAGCGTGAGCGCCGTGCTGCCCAGCGCGGTGCGCACCGAGCTGGCCTCGGGCTTCGACCTCGGTGCGGGCATGCCCACGGTGGACCCGGAAGACGTGGCCGCCGCCGTGGTGCGCACGCTGCGCACCAGGGCGGCGGAGGTGTCGGTGCCCGGCTGGGTGCGGCCGGTGGGACCGCTGGCGGCGCTCACCCCGGAACCGGTGCTGCGCCTGGCCCACCGGCTGCTGAACTCCGGCAGGGCGCTCACCCCGGACACCGCGGCCCGCGCCGCCTACGTCCAGCGGATCACTGAGCAGGCTGCGGACCGGTGAGCAGTTCGCAGGGCAGGGTGACGAACAGGGTGGTCGGGCCGCCGACCGGGCTGGTGACCATCAGCGTGCCGTCGAAGGCGGCCAGCCTGCGCTCGATGCCGTGCAGCCCACCGCCCGGCGTGATCGAGGCGCCGCCCTTGCCGTCGTCCCCGATGGAGACGCCCAACCTGCCGTCCTCGTAGGACATCCGGATCCAGCCGGTGGTGGCCCCGCTGTGCTTGAGCATGTTCGCCAGCGCCTCGGCCACCGCGAAGTACACCGCCGACTCCACCGGGGCCTGCGGCCTGCCGGGCAGTTCCCCGGTGACCTCCACGGGCAGCGGGTTGGCCAGGGCCAGTGCCCGCAGCGCGCCGTCCAGCCCGCGGTCGGCCAGCACCGGTGGGTGGATGCCGCGCACCAGGTCACGCAGCTCGGACAGTGCCTTGGAGGTGGACTGCCTGGCCTCGGCGAGCAACTCCCTGGCGGCGGCCGGGTCCCCGGCGACGGCCTCCTCGGCCATGCCCAGGCTCATGCCCAGCGCCACCAGCCTGGCCTGCGCCCCGTCGTGCAGGTCGCGCTCGATGCGGCGCAGTTCGGCGGCGTGGGTGTCCACCGACTCCGCGCGGGACTCCGACAGCTCCTGCACGCGCAGCGCCAGGCGCGTGCGCTCCGTGGGTGCCAACAGGGACTTGGCCACGTGTGCGTTGGCGCGCAACAACTTCGGGGCGCCCCACCACCACAGCGCGACCAGGATCATGCCGGCGGGCACCGCGCGGAAGGACTCGCCGAAGGTGCTCATCGAGATGACGCCCAGCAGCATCGGGTCGATGTCGTCCGCGTGGAACAGCGGCCACCAGAACGGGAACGTGAGGTAGAACAGCGAACCGGCGAGGAAGGACACCACCGTCACACCGGAGACCAGGCCGGTCACGGCGTTGACGATCAACCACAACAGGTCGCGCCAGGTCGCCGGGTCGGTGAACACGGTGCGGATCTTGCCGAACCAGCCGCCCTCGGGCAGCGGCAGGTAGGGGCGCTGGATGGGCTGGCCGAGCACGGTGCCCGAGATGGTGCGGTGCAGGTCGGTGAAGTACCGGCACAGCGCGATGGACCCGGCCAGCAGCGGGAAGCCGATCCAGACCGGGATCAGCGAGATCGACACCACCTGGAACACGAACACGGCGATGCCGAGTTGGCTGAGCAGCGCCAGCGACAGTGCCAGTCCAAGCAGTGCCGGCCGTCCCGTGAGCGGGCGCGTCGCAGTGGTGGTCACGGCCGGTTCTCCTCTCGTCCTCGTAAATTGTGCCGGGTGCTCAGGCGGCCCGGTGCGTGGTGTGGTCGATCCTGCGCGCTGCCAGCCGTTCCTGGTTGGGCCAGCGCACGTCGGTGACCCAACCGAGGCGTTCGAATGCCCTGATGACCGCGGCGCTGGGGTCGATCTGGCCGGGCAGGGCACCGTGCCTGGCGCAGGTCGGGTCGCTGTGGTGCAGGTTGTGCCAGGACTCGCCCATCGAGGGGATCGCCAGCCACCACACGTTGCGGGACTTGTCGCGCACCTCGAAGGTCTCCTCGCCGAAGGTGTGGCAGATCGAGTTGATCGACCAGGTGACGTGGTGCAGCAGCGCGATGCGGACCAGCGAGCCCCAGAAGAAGGCGGTCAGCGCGCCCTGCCAGGACATGCTCCACAGGCCGCCGATCACCGCGGGCAGCAGCAGGGAGGCGACCACGAACCAGGTGAAGCGGTCGTGCACCCAGCGGACCCGGCGGTCGGCGAGCAGGTCGGGGCAGAACTTGGCGGCCGAGGTCACCTCGGTGTCGAACATCCAGCCCACGTGGGCGTAGGCCAGTCCCTTGGTCAGGGCCTTCCAGTCCGAGCCGAAGCGCCACGGCGAGTGCGGGTCGCCCTCGCGGTCGGCGTACTTGTGGTGGCGGCGGTGCGTGGCCACCCAGTCGATCACGCCCATCTCCAGTGCGAGGCTGCCCGCCACCGCCAGCCCCACCCGCAGCGCGGGCTTGGCCTTGAACGAGCCGTGGGTGAACAGCCGGTGGAAGCCGACCGTGACGCCGAACCCGGACACGAAGTAGAAGACCACGCCGATCACGATGTCGTGCCAGCCCAGCCCCCAGCCCCAGGCCAGCGGCACCGCGGCGAGCAGGGCCAGGAAAGGCACCACCACGAACACCGCGAGCAGCACCTGCTCGACCGCGCCCTTGGGTTGCGGGTCGATGTCGGGTCTCGCGAGTGCCGGTTGAACGGTCATGCCGCCACCTCCAGGGACGTTCGTGCTGTCATAGGTGACTCTGCCGTCCCACAACGGGCTGGTCAGGAACCCTGGAACCTCGAAGTGGGGTAGGTCTAGCCCCACCTCGTGCGACACCAGGATTGGACCTCCCATGACTGCACAACCACCACTCGCGGTCGAGATCGTCGACAACATGGAAAAGGCGAGCGGCAAGTTCCCCGGCTACCGGCGGGCCCACGCGAGGGGCGCCTGCTTCCAGGCGACCTTCGAGCCCACCGGCAAGGTGGCCGAGCTGACCACGGCCGCGCACCTGACCGGCGAGCCGGTGGCGGCCACCGTGCGCTTCTCCAACGCGGGCGGCAGCCCGCACGTGCCCGACGGCTCGCGCAGCGGACGCGGCATCGCGGTGAAGTTCCACCTGGCCGACGGCACCGACACCGACCTGGTCGGGGTCAACCTGCCGGTGTTCATCGCCGCCACCCCCGAGCACTTCCTCAAGCTGCTGGCGGCACTGACCCCGGGCGAGGACGGCCAGCGCGACCCGGCCAAGTTGCAGGGCTTCCTCGCCGAGTACCCCGAGGCCGTACCGGGTTTCCAGGCGGTGGGCACCATGCCCATCCCGACCAGCTACGGCACCGCGCGCTACTGGGCGATCCACGCCTTCACCTGGGTCAACGCGCAGGGGCAGCGGCAGTCGGTGCGCTACCGGTGGGAGCCGGACCTGGGCGAGCAGTCGGTGACCGAGCAGGAGGCCGCCGACTGGGACGAGGCCTACCTGACCGAGGAGCTGGAGCGCAGGCTGGCCGACGGCCCCGTGCGGCTGACCCTGCACGTGCAGCTGGCCGAGCCCGGTGACCCGACAAACGACTGCACGAAGGCCTGGCCCGCCGACCGGCCGGAGCTGGTGGTCGGGCACCTGACGATCAAGGCCCCAGTGGCCGACCAGGCGTACTGGGCCGGGCAGGTGTTCGACCCGACCAGGGTCACCGCGGGCATCGAGCTGTCCGACGACCCGGTGCTGGCGATCCGCAAGGCCGCCTACGCCGTGTCCTACGAACGGCGCAGCCACGACGCCTGAGCCCGCGACACGCCGGGGGCTGTGACGGCCCCCGGCGTGTCACGTTCGGTGGTGCGCGAGTTCCGCTGTCGGGTGCGTGAGTCCCGGTCGCTGGCGCGCGAGTTCCGCTCGGCCGTGCGCCAGTCCCAGCCAGCCGTAGGCGAGTCCCGGCCGCTGGTGCTCGAGTCCCGCCCAGCCGTGCGCGAATCCCGCTGTCAGGCGCACCAGTCCCGGCCACCGGCACGCGAATCCCGCTCTGCCGTGCGCGAGTCCCGCCCACCGGCACGCGAATCCCGGCCACCAGCGCGCGAATCCCGCTTTCCGGCGCGCCAGTACCGCCGACCAGCGCACGAGTCCTGCTCAACCGCAAGCGAATCCCGCCCAGCAGTAGGCGAGTCCCGCCCACCGGCACGCCAGTCCCGCTGTCAGGCACGCGAATCCCGCCCACCAGCGCCCGAGTCCCGGCCGCTGGCGCGCCAGCCCCACTCTGCCGTGCGCGAATCCCGGCCACTGCGCCCGAATCCCGCCCACTTGCGCACGAATCCCGCTCTACCGTGCGCGAATCCCGCTCTCCGACGCGCCAGTCCCGGCCACCGGTGCGCGAATCCCGCGCTGCCGTACACGAGTCCCGGCCGCTGGCGCGCCAGGCCAACTCTGCCGTGCGCCAGTCCCGCCCACCGGTACGCGAGTCCCGCCCACCAACGCGCGAATCCCGCCCAGCGGCAGCCGAGTCGCACCAGCGCCCGGCCCACACCGCTCACCCACTGTGGCGCCGCCACTTCATCAGCGCGTAGATGACCGGCCCGGCCACCAGGTACACCGGGTACAGGCCGGTCGTCGTGGCCACGATCATCGCCGTGACACCGACACCGGCCAGGACGTAGACCGGAACTCGTTGCTGGACAACGGGTTCTGGCAACCCAGGCAGGTCGACGAAGACCGGCGCGAGGTCCTCCTCGGTGGTGGCGACCATGACCGCCACCGAGCGGTCGCCGTACTCCTCGGCACTGAGCCGTCCGTCGGCGAGATGCCGGTCCAGCGCCTCACGTGCCTGTTGTCGCTCGGATTCACCTATCCGCAATGCCTTCCCCCTCCTGCTGACCGGCCAGCAACGCGCGCAGGCCGTCGGTGTACCGCTCGAACGCCGCCCGGCCGGAACTGGTGACGGCCACGTGCGTGACCGGGGTGCGGCGCTCGTGCGTCTTGCTGATCCGCACGTACCCGGCCTCCTCCAGCTTGCGCAGGTGCGTGGACAGGTTGCCCGCCGTCATGTCCAGGAGTTGTTGCAGGCGCGGGAAGGTGAGCTGGTCACCGGGTCGCAGCCCGCACAGGGCCACCATCACCCGCAGCCGGGCCTGGGCGTGGATCACCGGGTCGAGTTCGGTCATCGCCTGCCCCGCAGCGCCAACCACCCGGCCTGCACGAGCATGCCGCCGCCACCGGCCAGTGACAGCACCAGGAAGTTGCCCGGCGACCCGAGGTGCACGCTGATCGCCGCGAACAGCAGCACCCACAGGCCCAGCAGGTACTGCGAGAGGTCACGCCACAGCATGCCGCCCGCCAGGTAGAGCAGGCCCACCATGAACATGGCGCTCGCGGTCCACGGCACCGTGCCGGCCCCGAGCCCGGAGTTGATCGCCGACAGGGCGAGCGGACCGGCCACCCAGCTCAGCCCGTACATCAGGCCCAGTTGCCGGGACGGGCCCCGCACCCCGCTGGCCGCCCGCGCTCCCCGCACGATCGGCACCACGACGGCCACCGCGACCAGCACCCCCAGCACCAGCCCCGCGAGCAGCCAGGGCAGCAGGCCGGTCGCGGCCAGGTAGCAGGCCCCGAACCCGGCGAGCCAGGCCAGTCCCCACGCGGCGAAGGTCGGCACCGGGCTCACCGCCCTGCGTCGGCCGAGCTCGGCTCGTTCCTGCGCGATGAGCGCCAGCATCTCTTCCGGCGAGTCTCCCACCTGCAACTTTGTAACACAAAGTACCGGCTGCCGCAAAGTGCTTTGTTCTCAAATCCCTCCGTTCGTCGCTTTTGCCCGCGCGTGCGCTCTGTGAGGCTCGATACCTACTCGAGTGAGGGGTGCGATTTGCAAGGGAACTCCACCAGCAGACGTGGTTTGGTGCTGACCGTCGCCGCGCTGGCCGCGGGCGCGAGCCTGGCGATGCCCGCCACGGCCACCGCCGCCCCGGCCGCCACCTCGGTCCCGGCGGTGTCCTGGGGCGCCTGCGCGGCCGCCGATCTGACCGCCGTGCCCGCCGCGGACAAGGACAAGTACACCTGCGCGGTCTACGCCGTGCCGTTGGACTACAAGCACCCGGACGCCGGTTCGATCAACCTCGCCCTGATGCGCAGGGCCGCCAACGACCAGGCACACCGGATCGGCTCGCTGTTCCTCAACCCCGGCGGCCCGGGCGGTTCCGGCTACAAGATGCCGATCAGCGGTGCGGCGCGCTACTTCACCTCCGAGGTGGCCGACCGCTTCGACATGATCGGGTTCGACCCGCGCGGTGTCGGCCGCAGCACCCCGCTGCGCTGCTTCAACACCCAGGAGGACTACGACCGGGTCTTCGCCAAGGCCGCCTCGGTCCCGGTCAGCCGCCAGGAGGAGAAGGACACCCTCGCCGTCTACGACGAGTACGGCGATTTCTGCAGCCGCATCGCGGGCCCGCTCAAGGAGCACATGAGCACCGCCGACGTGGCGCGGGACCTGGACCGCATGCGCGCGGCCGTGGGTGACACCAAGCTGAACTACGTCGGCTTCTCCTACGGCACCCTGCTCGGCGCCACCTACGCCAACATGTTCCCGAACAACGCGCGCGCCATCATCATCGACGGCAACGTGGACCCGAAGCTGCGGCTGTCCGACGGCCTGGAGTACGACCGCCAGCGCACCAAGGGCTTCGAGTTCGCGCTGGACGCGCTGCTCAAGCGCTGCGACGCGGCCGGTGCGGCCTGCGCCTTCTCCGGTGGGGCCCGCGCCAAGTTCGACGACATGCGCGACACGCTCAAGGCCAAGGGCCCGGTGACCCTGGCCAACGGCACCAAGATCGGCTACCCGGAGCTGGTCAACACCACCGCGAGCACCCTGTACCGCCCGGCGCAGCTGGAGTCGCTGACCAAGCTGTTCCAGGACGTCTACCAGGCGGTGCACCCCAAGCCCGCGCTGGCCGCGCAGGCGCTGTCGGTTCAGTCCACTGAGGACACCTCGGCGCTGGTGGCCGACGCCAAGCTCAACCGCTTCGACGTGCTGCCCGACGCGCTCTACACCGCCGACGACTCCTACTACGGCGTGAACTGCTCGGACAAGCCGTTCAGCCAGCCCGCCTCGCAGACCCCGCGTATCGCGGCCCAGTGGGAGAAGCAGATGCCCACCTTCGGCCGCGTGCAGGCCTGGGCCGACCCGGCGGTGTGCCCGAGCTGGCCGGTGGACAACCCGGTTCCCTACGAGGGCCCGTGGAACAAGAAGACCACCAACCCGGTGCTGGTCGTGGGCAACTACTACGACCCGGCCACGCAGTACGAGTTCGCCAAGCGCATGTCCCAGGAGCTGGGCAACGCCCGCCTGCTGACCGTGGACGCGTTCGGCCACTGCATCCTCGGCGGCAGCACCTGCGCTGACAAGATCGCCGCCAGGTACCTGGTGGACCTGGCCCTGCCCGCACCGGGCACGGTCTGCAACGCCAACGTGGTGCCGTTCCCGGCCGCCAAGCCCTGATACCGGCGGTGGCGCTCCCTCAGCGTTGCGGGAGCGCCACCTTCAGGTCTTGAACTAAGACTGAGAACCGCGCACCCTGCGGATCGTGTCCCGGTACCACAGCGCACTGCGCTTGGGCGTGCGCACCTGGGTCTCGTAGTCCACGCGCACGATCCCGAACCTCTTGGCGTAGCCGTAGGACCACTCGAAGTTGTCCATCAGCGACCACGCGAAGTAGCCGCGCACGTCGGCACCCGCCGCCCGCGCCTTGGCCACGGCACCGATGTGTGAGGCGAAGTAGGCGGTGCGCTCCACGTCGTCGACGAAGCCGGTGGCGTCCGGCTCGTCCACGAAGGCCGAGCCGTTCTCAGTGATCACCATCGGCAGGCCCGGGTAGTCCCTGCCGAGCCGGACCAGCAACTCCGTGAAGCCCTCCGGGATGATCTCCCAGCCCATGTCGGTCACCGGGTGGCCGTGCGGGATCTGCCTGCTCACCGGGTGGCCCTGCGCGTCCTCGGTGCGGCCCTGCTCGTCGGTGCCGGAGTAGTAGTGGCTGGAGTAGTAGTTCACGCCGAGCACGTCGATCGGCGCGGCGATGATCGCCAGGTCGCCCTCCTGCACCGGCAGGGAGATGCCCACCTTGGCCAGGTCCTCGACCACGTCGGCCGGGTAGCGGGCGTGCACCAGCGGGTCCAGGTAGATCCTCGCGCCAAGGCCGTCGGCCCGGCGCGCGGCGTCCTGGTCCACCGCCGCCTCCGTGTTCGGGATCGCGGTGCCCATGTTCAGCGTGATGCCCAGCTGCACCGGCTTGCTCGCCGCGGCACGCATCCGTTGCGTGGCAAGGCCGTGCCCGAGCAGCAAGTGGTGCACGGCGGCGATGGCCGAGGGCAGGTGCTGCTTGCCCGGCGCCTGCCTGCCCTCGGCGTAGCCCAGCATCGCCGAGCACCAGGGTTCGTTCAGCGTGGTCCAGGTGCGCACCCGGTCCTGCAACCGGTCGAACACCAGCATGGCGTAGTCGGCGAACCGGTAGGCGGTGTCCCGCGCGGGCCAGCCACCGGCTTCTTCCAACTCCTGAGGCAAGTCCCAGTGGTACAGCGTCAGCCAGGGGTCGATGCCGTTGCGCAGCAGTTCGTCGACCAGCCGGTCGTAGAAATCCAGCCCAGCCGGGTTGACCGGCCCGCGCCCGCCCGGCTGCACCCTGGGCCAGGACACCGAGAACCGGTACGTGTCCACGCCGAGGTCGCGGATCAGCGCCACGTCCTCGGGCATCCGGTGGTAGTGGTCGCAGGCCACGTCCCCGGTGTGCCCGCCGTCGACCATGCCGGGCACCCGGCAGTAGGTGTCCCAGATGGACGGTGTCCTGCCGTCCTCCGCCACCGCCCCCTCGATCTGGTAAGCGGAGGTCGCCACACCCCACCGGAACGACGCGGGAAGGCTGTCGATGTACTGGGCTTCGACTGACTCTGCGGTCGTGTCCACGTCTTTCTCCTCCAGTGGTGTCGGTCAACTGGCCGGGTGCAGCCAGCAGGCGACGGAGCGGTCCTGCTCCGGCCGCCCTTGTGGCGCACCGAGTTCGGGTACCCGCCGCACGCACGGGTCGAAGCTGTGCGGGCACCGCGGGTGGAACGCGCAGCCGGTGGGCATCGACCGCAGGTCCGGCGGGGAGCCCGGGATGCCGCTGAGCTCCTCGCGCGGCCCGCGCAGCGCGGGGAAGGAGTGCAGCAGCCCGTGGCTGTAGGGGTGCAGCGAGTCCTTGTGCAGGCTTGCCGTCGAGGCCTGCTCCACGATGCGCCCGCCGTACATGATGGCGATGCGGTCGGAGAACTCCACCAGCAGCGACAGGTCGTGGGTGATGAACAGCACCGAGAAGCCCAGTCGCTCGCGCAGCCCGACCAGTTGACCGAGGATCTGCCGCTGCACCACCACGTCCAGGGCCGTGGTCGGCTCGTCCATGATCACGATCTTGGGCCGCAGCGCCAGCGCCATGCCGATCATGACGCGCTGCCGCATGCCGCCGGAGAGCTGGTGCGGGTAGCTGTCCAGCCGGTCGGCCGGGATGCCCACCAGCGCGAGCAGTTCCCGCGCCCTGGCCAGCCGGGCCGCGCGCGTGCTGCCCGGTTCGTGCGCCCGCAGCACGTCGGTGAGCTGAGTTGAGATCTTGTGTACCGGGTTGAGCGAGTTCATCGCGCCCTGGAACACGATCGAGGTCTGCGCCCAGCGGAAGGCGCGCAACTGCCGGTCGGACAGGCCCAGTACGTCGAAGGGCTCGCCCTGCTCGGGGTGGTAGATCACCTGGCCGCCCCGGATGACCCCCGGCGGCGGCAGCAGCCTGGTGAGCCCATAGGCCAAAGTGGACTTACCGCTGCCACTCTCCCCTGCCAGGCCAAGGACCTCGCCCCGGCGCAGGGTCAGGTCCACGTCCCGCACGGCGTGCACGGACTGCTCCCCCAGCCCGTAGTCCACGTTGAGGCCCTTGATCTCCAACACAATCTCACTCACCGGGACCTCCCTCGCGCCGCAGCACGGGCGTGAAGCCGACGCGCATCCGCACCTTGGCCGTGCCCGCACTGGCCCGCAGGCGTGGGCTGACGAACTCGTCGATGCCGAAGTTGAGCAGGGACAAGGCCGTGCCCAGCAGGGCGATCGCCAGCCCGGCCGGTACGAACCACCACCAGGCGCCCTGGGCCAGCGCCTGCTGACTCTGCGCCCAGAACAGGATCGTGCCCCAGTTCCAGTCGGAGATGTCGGAGACCCCGATGAACGCCAGGGTGATCTCGGACAGCACCGCGAAGATCACCGTTCCGACGAAGCCCGAGGCGATGACCGCGGTCAGGTTGGGCAGGATCTCGAACCCGATGATGCGCCAGGTCGGCTCGCCGGTGGCCCGCGCCGCCTGCACGTAGTCCCTGCGGCGCAAGGACAAGGTCTGCGCGCGCAGCACCCGCGCACCCCAGGCCCAGGAGGTCAGGCCGATCACCAGCGCGATCGTCCAGTCCCCGGTCCCGGGCAGGGTGGAGGCCACGATGATGATCAGCGGCAGGGCCGGGATCACCAGGAAGACGTTGGACACCGCGGAAAGCCCCTCGGCGGCGAGCCCGGTGAGGTAGCCGGAGGCGATGCCGACCAGCACGGCAAGCACGGTGGCCACCACACCGGCCACGAAGCCGACCAGCAGCACGCCACGGGTCCCGGTCAGCACCTGGCTGAGGATGTCCTGACCCAGGTGTGTGGTGCCGAACCAGTGCTGGGCGGAAGGCGGCTGCAACAGGTCCCCGCCGCGCTCGGTGGGGTCGTACGGCGCGATCCACGGGCCGATCACCGCGAACAGCGCGAACCCCGCCAGCAGCACCAGCCCGATCTTGGTCTTCGCGTTGAGCCGCACCGGTCAGCCCTCCCGTCGGGTGCGCGGATCCAGCACCAGGTAGGCCAGGTCGGCCACGAAGTTGGCCGCCAGCACGGACAGGGTGATGATCAGGAAGATGCCCTGCATCAGCGGGTAGTCCTTGGCCCCGACCGCCTGGAACAGCTCGAAGCCCAGTCCGGGGTAGGAGAACACGATCTCCACCAACAGGGTGCCGCCGACCACCAGCCCCAGCGAGAGCGCGAAGCCGGAAACGCTGGGCAGCAAGGCGTTGCGCGCCGCGTAGCTGACCATCACCCGGCGCTCGGACAGGCCCTTGGCGTGCGCCACGGTGACGTAGTCCTCGGCAGCCACCGTCACCATCATGTTGCGCATGCTCAGGATCCAGCCGCTCATCGAGGAGAGCAGGATCGTCACGGCGGGCAGCAGGCTGTGCTGCACCGCGCTGAGCAGGAAGTCCGGGTCCCAGCCCGGTACCAGTCCCGGCTCGTAGCCCCCGGAGGACGGGAAGATCCCGTTGACCCCGGCGAACAGCGCGATGGCGATCAGCCCGAGCCAGAAGTAGGGCACCGAGGACAGGAACGTGGTCACCGGGATGACCAGGTCCAGCCAGGACCCGCGCCGCCACCCGGCGTACACGCCCAGCGCGGTGCCGAGCAGGAAGCTGGCCAGCGTGGTGATGCCGACCAGGGCCAGGGTCCACGGCAGGCTGTCGGCGATCACCGAGGCCACCGGGGTCGGGAAGAACGCGAAGGACAGGCCGAGGTCCCCGTGCAGCAGCTGCGCCCAGTAGTGCCCGTACTGCACGAAGATGCTCTCGTCCTTGTTCAGCCCGAACAGCACGTACAGGGACTGGATCGCCTGGGTGCTGAGCTGTCCCTGCGCGCGGTTGATCAGCGACATCACCGGGTCGCCCGGGATCAGCCGGGGCAGCAGGAAGTTGATCGTGATCGCGATCCAGGCCGTGAGCAGGTAGAAACCCGTGCGCCGCAACAGGTAGCTCATGAGGCCGCCTCCTCGTACAGCCAGCAGGCCGCCCAGTGACCCGGCCGGTCCCCGACCTCCAGCCGGGGCGGGGCCTGCTCTCCACAGCGGGCCATCGCCTTGGGGCAGCGCGGGTGGAACCGGCACCCGGCGGGCGGGTCGATCAGGCTCGGTGGTTCGCCGCCCACGGTGTCCGGGCTGATCCTGCGCTCGGGGTCGGGGGCGGAGTCGATCAGCAACTGGGTGTAGGGGTGGGCCGGGGCCTGCGTGACGGTCTCGCTGTCCCCGCCCTCCACTACCCGGCCCGCGTACATCACCAGCGTGTCGTCGGCGAAGTAGCGCGCCGAGGCTATGTCGTGCGTGATGTAGAGGATCGCCAGGTCGAGCTGTTCTTTCAAGTCGCGAAGCAAGTTGAGCACGCCGAGCCGGATGGAGACGTCCAGCATGGAGACCGGCTCGTCGGCCAGCAGCACCTCCGGGCCCGCGCCCAGCGCCCTGGCGATGGCCACCCGCTGGCGCTGCCCACCGGACAGCTCGTGCGGGAACTTGTCCAGGTAGCGCTCCGGCGGGCTGAGCTGCACCTGTGCCAGCAGTTCCGGCAGGTCCGCAGCGGGCCTGCCGTGCACCCGCAGCGCCCTGGTCAGGTGGTAGCGCACGGTGTGCACGGGGTTCAGCGAGGCGAACGGGTCCTGGAAAATCATCTGAACCCGGCGGCAGTAGGCACGGAACGCCCGCCCGCCGCGTACCCGCACGGACTGACCGTGCAGCCGGATCTCGCCCCCGGTCGGCGGGTCGAGTTGCGCGACCACCTTGGCCACCGTGGACTTGCCGGAGCCGGACTCGCCCACCATCGCGGTGACCCGGCCGCGGCGCAGGGTGAAACTGACCCCGTCCACCGCCCGCACCGCCCGGCGCAGTCGGGTCAGCGCCTCGCGGCCCCGCCTGCGCACCGGGAAGTGCTTGGTCATCTCCACCACTTCCAGCACGACCTCGCCCATGTCAGGACGCCGGCTTCAGGTGCAGCACGATGTCCAGCGCGTTGATCAGCGTGGGCTGCGCGGGACCGTACGGGTTCTGCTCGTCGGGCCAGCCGACCCAGTTGCGAGTGCTGTACTCCCCGCCCGCGTTGGCCGCGGAGGTGGCGATGACCGGCTGCTGCTCCACCATGATCTTCTGCACGGTGGCCAGCGCCGCCGCGCGGCCCGCGTCGTCGGCGGCCTCGGCGTACCGCTGGAGCGCCTGGGTCCCCTCCGGGCTGGAGAACCGGCCGTAGTTGCCGCTGACCCCGCCGGTGCCCACGGGTTTGTACAGGCTGGCGTCCATGATGTTCTGGTAGAGGTCGTACGGGGTGGCACCGTCGTTGGTCCAGTGCATGACGGCGTCGAAGTTCCCGGTGTCCACGGCCTTGAGCCACGCGTCCTGGTTGGCCTTGTCCACGGTTGCCGTGATGCCGATCTTGGCGAAGTTGTCCCTGAGGATCTCCAGGTCGGTGATGTAGTCAGACCAACCCGAGGGGTTGCTCAGGGTGAGCGTGACCGGCTTGCCCGTCGTGTCAAGCAGCGTGTCGCCCTGGTAGCGGAATCCGTTGTCGGTCAACAGCTTCTTCGCGCCTGCGATGTCGACCTTCATCGTCTTGCCCTGGTACTCGGGCGCGATGAAGGAGTCGCCGGCCGGGGTGGGGATGCCGGTGACGTTGTCCGCCTTGGGGTAGAAGTACCCCGCCTCACCCTGGTTGAAGATGTCGTCACGGTTGACCACCATGCTCATCGCCCTGCGCAGCACCGGGTTGTCGAAGGGCTTGCGCTCGGTGTTGAACCACAGGCCGTGCACGGCCAGCATCGCTGGGAACCACAGCTTGAAGTGCTCGGGGTCCTTGCTGGTGTAGACCGCCTTGTAGTTCGGGATGAAGGTGAAGCTCCACTCGCAGGAACCGTTGCCCAGCGCGGTGGTCTGCGCGTTGTTGTCGTTGTACGAGGTGTAGCGCAGTTCCTTGACCTTCGGCAGGTCCTGCCAGTAGCTGTCGCGCACGGTCAGCGTCACCGTCTGCGGGGTGAAGGACTTCAGCGTGTAAGGCCCGGTGCCCACCGGGTTGGCCACGGTGTCGGTGGTGGGGTTGGCCACCTTGGACCAGACGTGCTTGGGCACGACGAAGGTCCGCAGGATCTTGACCTGGTTGACAAACTGCGACTTGTCGAAGGTCAGCGTGACCTGGTTGCCGCTGACACTGATCCCGCCCAGTCGCAGCGCGTCGTAGTTCAGCCCGGGGTTGTCCTTGAGCAACTGGAAGGTGTAGGCCACGTCCTCGGCGGTCATCGGCTGGCCGTCGGAGAACTTCACCCCGTCGCGGATGGTGAGCACCAGCTTGTGGTAGTTCTCCGACCAGTCCCACTTGGTCGCCAGCCAGGGCTTTCCCGGCTCGGTGACTCTGACCGCGTTGGTCATCACCAGCGGCTCGTAGATCATTCGGCGGTACCCCAGCGAGAAGGCCGCCGAGGAGACGATGAACGGGTTGCTGTTGTTGGTCTGTGGCCCGTTGGGCATGCCCACGTTGAGCACCGCCCCGGTGTTGGCCTGCTTGGCCCCGCCACCGCAGGCGGCCAGGCCGGTCAGCGCGAGCGCACCCGCCAGCACGAGTACAACCGATCGCTTGACGCGCATGGGCTTCTCCCTACTCGTCGAGCCGCGACGGTCCGCACCGCGCCGTCCTGCCCGGGATCAGTGACGGGAGTCAACCCCGGTGACCCCCGTCACGTCAATAACGAACAGGTTACGAATTTAGGCTAAATTTAAGTCGTGAGATAACTATCCGCGCACCGCACCACTGACCAGGTCAAGCCGCCAGTAGCGTTGCAGGGCAAGGAAAAGAACGATCACTGGCAGCACGGCCAGCAGGGTGCCCGTGATGACCAACGAGTACAGCGAGGCCTCGGCGGCCCCGTGCCGCAGCAGGCTGTAGAGGCCCACGGTGAGCGGGAACTTCCCGTCATCGCTGGTCATCACGAAGGGCAGCAGGAAGTTGTTCCAGATCGCGATGAACTGCAACAGGAACACGGTCACCAGCCCCGGGGTCATCAGCCGCAGACCCACCGTGGCGAACAGCCTGAACTCCCCCGCCCCGTCCAGCCTGCCCGCCTCCAACAGGGTCTGCGGCACCGAGGCTGCGGCGTAGATCCGGCACAGGTAGATGCCGTACGGGTTGAACAGCTGTGGCAACAGCACCGCGAGGTAACCGCCTGCCAGCCCCACCTTGGACAGCACCAGGTACTGCGGGATGGCCAGCACGATCTGCGGCAGCAACACGCCCGCCAGGATCACGTTGAACAGCAGGGTCCTACCCCGGAACCGGTACATCGCCAGCGCGTACCCGGCGGCAGCGGACACCAGCGAGGCCGCGACACCGCCGATCGCGGCGTAGCCGAAGCTGTTGAGCATCCAGTGCCAGAAAATGCCGCCGTCATAGGCCGAGAGGTCGGCGAGGTTGCTCAGCAGGCCCCCGCCGAACGAGGGCAGGTAGGTCGAGGTCGAGAACAGCTCGGTGCGCGACTTCGTTGCCGCGACGAGGATCCACAGCGTGGGCACCACGCAGTACAGCGCGCCGAGCACGAGCAGAAGTGTCGGCAGCGGGGCAGGGCGCCGCCGGACCACGGTCATGATGCGGCCCGTGACTGCACGAAGCGCGAGGCCACCCAGGAGACGAGCAGCGCCGCCGCCGTGAACAGCACCGAGGTGGCCGCGGCGTGGTTCAGGTCGGAGTCCACGAAGGCATCGTCGTAGATCTTCATCAGCGGCACCCAGGTGCTGGATATGGCGTTGGACAAGGGTTTCAGAGTGTTCGGCTCATTGAACAGCTGGAGCGAACCGAGCACGGTGAACAACGCGCACATGGCGATCGCCGGTCGCAACAGCGGGATCTTGATGCGCAGGGCCATGCCCAGCTCGGTGCAGCCGTCGATGCGCGCGGCCTCGTGGACCTCGGTCGGCACCGAGCGCAGGGCGGTGCACAACACGATCATGTTGAAGCCCACCGCGCCCCACACGGAGATGTTGGCCACGGAGAAGAACACGCCAACCGAGCTGAAGAAGTCCACGTGGTCCCCACCGATCGGGCTGGTGGCCGGCAGGTACAGGAAGCCCCACATGAGCGTGGCGATCACCCCGGGCACGGCGTAGGGCAGGAAGATCGCCAACCTGGTGACCTTGGCCAGGCGCACCCTCGGCACGTCCAGCAGCAGTGCGAACAGCAGGGCCAGGCCCACCGTGGCCGGGATGACGATCACCCCGACCAGGACCATGCGCCCGATCCCTGACCACAACTCGGTGTCGGCGAGCACGGCGCGGTAGTTGTCCAGCCCGGCGAACACCTGGGTGGTGCTGGAGCCGAGCAGACCGCCGGAGACCTTGCGGGCCTGGAAGCTGAGCACCAACGCGTAGCCGCCGGGCACCAGCACGAACAATAGGAACAGCACGACAGCGGGCAGCACCAGCAGGTACGGCAGCGCGGTGCGCCTGAGCCTTCGGGTGGCGGCCATCAGCTCACCGCGAAGCCGAGCTTCTTCATGTCCGCCACTGTCGAACTCTGCACGGCGTCCAGCGCCGCACCGAACGAACCGCCGGATTGCAGCGCGGCTGCGAACCGATCGGTGTAACCGCTGAAGGTCACCGTGACGTTCGGCCCCCACATGGAGAAGCTGCGCGCGGTCGGTGCCACGCCTTTGACCAAGTCGTAGAAATTGGCCTGGTCCGGGAAGAACGCCGGAGGGGAGGACAGCACGGGCAGCGAGCGACCAGCAGTGGCCGCCGGGTAGATGTTGATCTGCCTGATCTGCGCGGTGATCGCCTCGGCGTCGGTGTTCAGCCAGGAGGCGAACTGCGCGGCCTCCGCGGGGTGCTTGGCGTCCGCGGTGACGGTGGTGGCCGAACCGCCCCAGATGCCGGTGGCCCTGTCCCCGGGGCTCCACGCGGGTAGCGGGGCCACAGCCCACTTGCCCTTGGTGGCAGGCGCGATGCCACCGAGCTGGGCCGGCGCCCAGGCCCCGGAGATCCAGGTGGCCAGCGAGCCGTCGTTCATCTGCTTGTTCCACTGCGGGGAGAACGACGGGTTCTTGGCTACCAGCCCGTCGGCCACCAGCTTCTGCCAGTAGTCGGCGACCTTCTTGGAGGCTGAGCCGTTGATGTCCACGCGCCAGGTGTCGCCGCTCGCGCTCCACCAGTCGGCGCCCGCCTGCTGCATCAGCCCGGTGAACCAGCCGGGGTCGGCGGCGTCGAAGTTGGTCATCGACACCGCGGGCGCCTTCTGGTGCAGGGTGGCCGCCGCGGTGGCGTAGTCCTGCCAGGTGGTCGGCACCTCGATGCCGTACTGCTGGAAGATGTCCTTGCGGTAGAACAACATCAGTGGGGCGACGTCCTGCGGGACCCCGTAGACCTTGCCGTCGAACCTGGTCGAGCGCAGGGTGGGCTCGTCGAACTGCCGGACGGTGTCGGCGGTGTACTGGCTGATGTCGGCGACAACCCCGTTGGACACCAGCGAGGGCAGCGACTGGTACTCCACCTTGGCCAGGTCCGGGCCGTTGCCAGCCTGGTGCGCCGTGACCATCTTGGCCACCAGCTGGTCACCGCCCGCGGGATTGGTCAGGGTCACGTGGATGTCCGGGTGGGCGGTGTTCCAGATCGCCACGACCTGGTCCATGTTGGGATCCCAGTCCCAGAAGCTGAGGTCCACCTTGCCGCCGGTGGCCGCGGCACCGCCGCCACCACAGCCGGTCACGAGCAGAGCGCCGGCCAAGACCACACCGGCGAGTCGCCACTGACTCTTCATCCTGTGCTCCCGCTCACTCCCACTTAGTACACGGCTTAACCTAAGTCGCTAGAAACACCTGGTCAACACAGACTTTCAGGCCGTCCAGGCCAGGGTGTCCGGGTCGACCGGGTGCCGCAGTGGCCGCCCGCCCACCACGCGCACCACCTCCTCGGCGGCGGCCTGCCCCAACCGGACCAGCTCGGTACCCATGGCACCGGCCACGTGCGGGGTGAGTACCACGTTCGGCAGCTCCCACAGCGGCGAGTCCGGTTCGGGCACCTCCGGCTCGGTCACGTCGAGCACCGCGGAGATCCGCCCGCTGCACAGCTCGGCCTCCAGCGCATGCTGGTCCACCAGGGAGCCGCGCGCGGTGTTGATCAGCGTCGCGCCCGTGCGCATGGCCGCCAGCCGCGCCGCACCGACCATGCCCCTGGTGCGTTCCACCGCGGGCGCGTGCAGGGACACCACGTCGCTGACCACGAAGAGCTCGTCCAGCCCGACCAGGCGCGCCCCCAGCGCCGCCGCCTCGGCCTGACCCAGGTACGGGTCGCTGACCACCAGGTCCAGGTCGAACGGCGCGAGCAGTCCGAGCACCCGGCGGCCGATCTTCGAAGCGCCGACGATGCCCACCGTGCGCCCGAAGTTGCCCACCTCCGGATAGCGCCGCACCGCGTCCACGTCGTGCCGACTGCGCCGGTACTCCACCGACAGAGCGGGTATCCCCTTGTTGGCGCTGAGGATCATCGCCACGGTGTACTCGGCCACCGGCACGGCGTTGGCGTGTGCCGCCGAACTCACCACGATGCCCCGCTCAAATACAACATCGTCCACATGGGATTTGACTGTCCCCGCCGCGTGCACGACCGAGCGCAGTTTCGGTGCTGCCGCAAGCACTTTGCCGTCGATGCGCGGGCAGCCCCAGCAGGTGAGCAGCACGGTGGCCGGAGCCAGGCGGGCGCGGGCCTGCGGCGAGTCGAACTCGGTGAGCGGGGTCCAGTCGTCGACCAACCCGGCCAGTAGGTCCATTGTGGACTTCGGGAAGAGCCTCGCGGGCAGCCAGGGCGCCATCGCGGGCACGACGGTGTTCACCGGCTCGCCCAGAGCAGGCCGCGGTGGGTCAGCGCGTGGACCGCGGGGTCGCACAGGTCGGCCACCCGGTGCCCGATCGCCGAGAAGAAGACCTTGCCCGCGCCCCACCGCCGGGTCCACACCACGGGCATGGTCGCGGGCTTGCGGGACTCGACGAGTTCGGTGCTGGCGAGCACCTCGTTGTTCGGGTCGGTGAGCATCCAGTACTGCTCGGTGGTGATCGTGAAGTCGGGCAGTCCCGCGACGATCGGGTGATCCGCGTGGGCTCGTTCGACGCGGACCCGGTACTCGACGAACTCCTCGGGGTGGTGCAGGAAGAGGCCGCCGACCATACGCAGGTAGTCCCGGCTGTCGGTGAAGGTCCCGACCACTCCGCCGTGCCAGCCCGCGAACCCGGTTCCCGCGTGCACCGCGGCGGTGAGCCCGGCGCACTGCTGTGCGGTCAGCGTGCCCTGCGACCAGCACTGCACGATCAGGTCCGTGTCAGCGAGCAGTTCCTCCTGGCAGTACACGTCGAGCGTGTCCGAGACGGTGATCTCGAACCCGGCGTCGAGCAGGCCCTGCCGGAACAGTTCGGTCGCCGCCACCGGAACGTGGCCGGGCCAGCCGCCCCGCACGATCAGCGCGCGGCTCACCGGCGGGCCGCCCAGTCCGGAATGGACAGTGGTGTGCGCTGCACGCCGATCCACTGGCGCCTGGTGAACCCCGGCATCTGGTTCTCCGCGCCGTGCCTGGCGTGCGCGTCGTTGACGTGCACCTCACCGGCGTGCAACTGCTCGGCCACCGCCATGCCGCGCATGAGGTCCGTGCTGAACACGGAGTTCATCAGCGCGGGGTGCCGGTTTGCCAACTCGACTGCTTCCCGCTCGCTGCCCACGACCGTTACCGGGATGACCGGCCCGAAGACCTCCTCGCGGAACACGGGCATCTCCGGGGTCACCTCGGCCAGCACCGTGGGCTGGTAGAACAGCCCCTCGTGCTCGGCGCCTGCGAGCACTGTGGCGCCCTGCGCCACCGAGGGCAGCACGATCTCCTGGTGCACGCGGTGGACCTGCCGCTCGCTGATCAGCGGTCCAAGGTCGGTCTCGGCCAGCATCGGGTCGCCCACGCGCAGCGCCTTGGCCCGTGCGGTAAGCGCTTCCAGGTACGCGTCGGCTACCTCGCGGTGCACGAGGTGCCTGCTGGCGCTGATGCAGGTCTGCCCCTGGAACTCCAGCGAGGCGATCACCGCGCAGGAGGCCGCCAGCTCCACGTCGGCGTCGTCCAGTACGAGGAAGGCGTTGGAGCCGCCCAGTTCCAGGCGGATCGGCCGCAGGTCTCGCGCGGCGTGCGCGGCAATGCGCAGCCCGATCTCGCGCGAACCGGTGAAGTCCATCAGGTCCAGGCCTGGGTGCGCGGCCAGTGGCTGGCCCGCGTCCGGGCCATCGCCGGTGACCACGTTGAACACCCCGGGTGGCAGCCCCGCCTCGTGCGCGGCGGCGGCGAGCACCTGGCCGCCAATGACCGGGGTCAACTCCGCTGGCTTGAGCACTACCGTGTTACCGAAGGCCAGCCCGGGGGCAACGGCCCGCATCGCCAGGTTCATCGGGTAGTTCCACGGGGTGATCAGGCCGAGCACGCCCAGTGGCACCGCGCGGGACAGCGAGAGCTTGCCCTGTTTGTAAGGCGGCAGGATGTCGCCGGCGTTCTCGGTGGCCTGCACCGCGGAGATGTGCAGCTGACGGATGCTGGTGCCGACCTCGTCCTCCGCCTTGGCCCGCACCCCGCCGGTCTCCCGGATGCTCTGCTCGACCAGTTCCGGGTAGCGGGCCTGCAGGACCTCCGCGAACGCGCGCAGGTGGCCCGCGCGCTGCGGGGCGGACAGCGCCGCCCAGCCGGGTTGCGCCGCGCGGGCCGCCCGCACCGCTCGGTCCACGTCGTCCGCGCCACCGAGCGCGTAGCTGCCGATCTGCCGACCGGTGGCCTTCTCGTGCACCGGGCCGGTCCGCCCGGACTCCGCCGCACAGAAGGCCCCGTCGAGGTAGAGCTGACCGTCACCGACTTTGTCCATGACTTAAGCTAAGTCTGAAGACAACGAGCGGTCAACAGGTCCGACCGGATGGCGGCGAGCAGGACACGCGGGTTCGGCAACGGAGCCCCGCCGCCACAGAGCGGAGCTCGGCCGCGCCAGAACGACGGTCAGCTACCGAGAGCGGTGCACCCAGGCAGCGGGACTCGCACGCCCCAGAGCAGGTCTCGGCCGCTGGGGAGCTGGGTCGATCACGCCGGGGTGGGACTCGGCGCCCGGGGGCGGGACTCGTGGGCAGGAAGCCGGGACCCGCACACCCCAGGACGGGACTCGTGGCCAGGAAGCCGGGACTCGACTGCCGCAGCGCGGGACTCGCGCACCTCAAGGCGGGACTAGACCGACGCACGGCGGGACTCAGCGCGGGACGGGTTCGGTCACGCCGAAGCGGGTCTCGCGCACCGGAGATCGGGACGCCGGCGCCCGCAGGCCGGGACTACTGGGCCCGACAGCGGGACTCGGCCCCGAAGCAGGGCGGGTTCGGCCACGCCAACGCGGGACTCACGGACCTCAGAGCGGAACTCGCACACCCCAGAGCGGGACTCGACCGCCGCAGAGCGGGACTCACCACTAGACAGCGGGACTCGCACGCCCCAGGACGGGACTCGCGGGCAGGAGGGCGGGACTCGCGCACCGGACAGCGAGACTCGGCCGCAACAGGGCGGGTTCGGTCACGCCAGCGCGGGACTCGCAGGCTGGACAGCGGGATTCGCGAACCTCAGAGCGGGACTCGGCCACCAAACAGCGGGACTCGCCGGTGGGTGGGTCAGCGCGGGACGGCGCCGCCCTCGGCGAGGAACTGGCTGATCGGCAGGGTCGCCGCGCCCAGTGCCACCGCCTCGGGCCCGAGCTGGCCGAGCTCGACGCGGGTCTGCTCGAACAGGTAGGACAGCGCGTGCCGTCGCGCGGCGTCCAGCACCCCGGGCATCATGCGCACGCCGAGCACCTGGCTGACCCAGCCGGAGAGCACCACGCGGTCCGGGGTGAGCAGGTTGACCAGGTTGGCGATGCCCACCCCGAGGTACTCAGCGGTGGACGCGATCACCTCGGCTGCCGGTCCCGGCACCGTGGCCAGGTCGGCCAGCTCCTGCAGCCGCGACTCCGTGTCGGCCGCGGTGAGCGGGGTGCTGCCGGGCAGTTCGGCGTACCGGGCGAGGATGCCCTCCGCGCCGAGGTAGGCCTCCAGGCAACCCCGTGAGCCGCAGCGACAGGGCAGGCCACCGGCCTGCACGACGGTGTGCCCCCACTCCGTGGTGCTGGTCGACCCGCGCTGACCGTCCAGCCCGGTGGCCAGCGCGGCGCCCACGCCGACCCCCAGCAGTGCGACCACCGCGCGGTTGGCACCCCGTCCGGCGCCGCGCCACATCTCGGCCTGCCCCAGGGTCCGCGCGCAGTTGTCCACGTGCAGCGGGGCGGCGATGCCGGGCGCCAGCATGTCCCCGAGCGGGACCTGCCGCCAGCCGAAGGTGGGCGCGTGCACCACCCCGCCGGGCCGCACGGAGCCGGGCACGCCCACACCGATGCCCAGCAGGCGCGCCGGGTCCACGCCGGGGGTCGCGGCCACGGCGTCGATGCCGGTGCGCACGAGCCGGGCCACCTCAGCCGGTTCGAGCCCGGTGGAGGCGATCGGGTAGGTGGCCGTCGCCACGGTGTCCAGGGTGCAGTCGAACAGCCCGACCTCGATGTGCGTCTCGCCGATGTCCACGCCGACCACGTGCCCGTGACCGGGGTTGACCCGCAGCAGGGTGCGCGGCCTGCCGCCGTCGGACTCCACCGAGCCCGCCTCCACGACCACCCCGTCGGCGATCAGGTCGGAGATGACGTTGCTGACCGTGGCCGAACTCAGCCCGGAGGTGCCGACCAGTTCCAGCCTGCTGCGCTGACCGTGCAGGTACAGACTGGTCAGCAACGCGGACCGGTTGTGCCTGCGCAGGTCTCGGGTGGTCTGTTGGACTGCTCGCGTCACGGGTCGATCCTGTCAGGGTCCGGCCGGGCGGCAGGGGCGCAGCGCTTAGTTGGCCAGTTAAATTATGGCGTAGATTTAGTGGCTGGTGCATCCTGTGGCCAGCAACAGCCGTTCGATGGGTGGCCGATGGAACCGAAGCGCACCACGGTACGCGACCTGCGCAGGCACAACCGCTCGACGCTGCTCACCAAGCTGTACTTCGACGGCCCGCTGAGCAGGCACGAGCTGAGCGGGACCACCGGGTTGAGCGCGGCGACGGTCAGCAACGTCACCGGGGAACTGGTCGAGGACCGGCTGGTGGTGGAGGCCGGGCTGGTGGAGTCCGACGGCGGCAGGCCCAGGGTGCTGCTGCGGGTCGACCCCGGCTACGCGCACGTGATCGGCATCGACCTCGGCGAGACCGGGGTCAAGGTGGAGCTGTTCGACCTGGTGATGAACCGGCTGGCCGCGGTGGACAACCCGCTGCCCGCCAGCCACCCGGACCCGGCGGCCGTGGTCGCCGAGATCGCCACCGGCCTGGACGAGGTGATCAGCACCGCCGAGGTGGACCCGGGCAGCGTGCTCGGCGTGGGCATCGGCGTGCCGGGCATCGTGGAGCAGGGCCCCACGGTGCTGGTGCACGCGCAGACCATCGGCTGGGACTCGGTGCCGCTGGTCGACCTGCTGCGCGCCGCGGGCACCGACCTGCCGCTGTTCGTGGACAACGGGGCGAAGACCCTGGGCCAGGCGGAGATGTGGTTCGGCGCGGGCCGGGGCGCGCGGCACGCGGTGATCGCGCTGATCGGCTCGGGCGTGGGCGCCGCGGTGATCACCGACGGGGCCAGCTACCGGGGAGCGACCTCCAGCGCGGGCGAGTGGGGGCACACGACGATCAGCTACGGCGGGCGGGCCTGCCGCTGCGGGGCGCTGGGCTGCCTGGAGGCCTACGTCGGCGCGGAGGGCGTGCTGGACCGCTACCGGCGTGGCCGGGGCGGGCGGGTGGCCGAGCAGGACGAGCAGTCCGGGCTGGACGCGCTGATCACCGCGGCGGGCCGGTCGAAGGCCGCGGCCAAGGTGCTTGAGGAGACCGCGGGCTACCTGGGCTCGGGCATCGCCAACCTGATCAACCTGTTCAACCCGGAGCGCATCGTGCTCGGCGGCTGGGCCGGGCTGAAGCTGGGCGCGCACCTGCTGCCGGAGATCCGGCGGGCCACACTGGCGCACGCGCTGCGCGAGCCGTACAGCCAGACCTCGATCGAGCTGTGCCAACTGGGCCCGGACGCGGTGGCGGTCGGTGCGGCCACCCTGCCGGTGGCGGCCCTGCTGGAGCAGGGTGCCGACTTCCGGCCGAGGCGCCGGGCCGCCTGAGCGCAGCCAGCTCTAGCCAAGCACTTTTCTTGAGTCTAAAATCATGTCGTGTACGTAGCCGGGAGAGACTCGGTGCGAAGTCTTGCCGACCTGGTCTAGACCTCGCATACTGGTGCCCCTTCGGCCGCGTCACAGCCCTCCGCCAGGGCACCGGTCGCAGCACGCCGCTGGCCACCCGCTGGCCGCCGCCTCAGTGGCGTTTCTCGTTCCCCTGCACGAGAGGCGAGCACGATGTCAACACGATCCACCCGAGCCCTCACCGCGCTGGCGGTGGCGGCACTGGCCGTACTGGGCGCGACCCTGCCCGTCCAGACCGTGGCCGCCGCCCCCTCGGCGGCCAGCTTCACCGACGACTTCGACGGTCCCGCGGGCAGCCCCGCCGACGGCGGCAAGTGGCAGTACGAGACCGGGGACAACGTCAACAACCACGAACTTCAGTGGTACACCTCGGGTTCGGCCAACGCCGCGCTGGACGGCCAGGGCCACCTGGTGATCACCGCGAAGAAGGAGAACCCCGGCAACAACAACTGCTGGTACGGCTACTGCCAGTACACCTCCGCCCGGCTGAACACCACTGGCCGGTTCACCCAGGCATACGGGCACGTCGAGGCGCGCATGCAGGTCCCGCGCGGGCAGGGCATGTGGCCCGCGTTCTGGATGCTCGGCGACAACATCGGCAGCGTGGGCTGGCCGAACAGCGGCGAGATCGACATCATGGAGAACGTCGGCTTCGAGCCGGGCACCGTGCACGGCACGATCCACGGCCCCGGCTACTCCGGTTCCGGCGGGGTCGGCGCGGGCTACGGCCTGCCCGGCGGACAGGCGTTCGCCGACGGCTTCCACACCTTCGCCATCGACTGGGCCCCCGACCGGATCAGCTGGTCGGTGGACGGCAACGTCTACCAGACCAGGACCCCCGCCGACGTCGCGGGCAAGCAGTGGGTGTTCAACCACCCGTTCTTCATCATCCTCAACCTGGCGGTCGGCGGCTACTGGCCGGGCAACCCCGACGGCAACACACAGTTCCCCGCGCGGCTGGTGGTCGACTACGTGCACGTGACGACCAGCAACTCCGGCGGCGGTGGCGGCGGGCGGATCACCGGCCTCGGCGGCAAGTGCGTGGACGTGGCCAGCGCCAGCAACGCCAACGGGACCGCCGTGCAGCTCTACGACTGCAACGGCACCAACGCCCAGCAGTGGACCACCTCGGGCTCCAGCATCCAGGCGCTGGGCAAGTGCCTGGACGCGGCCGGTGCCAACTCCGCGAACGGCACGAAGGTCCAGCTCTACGACTGCAACGGGTCCGCGGCACAGCAGTGGACGCGGCCCGGTGACGGCACGATCCGCGCGCTGGGCAAGTGCCTGGACGCGACCGGCAACAGCTCCGCCAACGGCACGGCCTTACAGCTCTGGGACTGTGCCGGCAGCGCCAACCAGAAGTGGACCGTTTCGGCCTGAGCACGTGAAGTCCGGTTCGGCGATGACGCGCGCCCTGATCCGCGCAGACCGCGAGGAGACATCATGTTGAAGAGGACGATCGCGCTGTTCAGCGGCGCGCTCGGCACGCTGGCGATGGCCGCCGTGCCCGCACTCGGTGCCGACGCGACCGGCCCGATCACCGGGCTCGCGGGCAAGTGCGTGGACGTGGCCAGCGCCAGCAACGCCAACG
The DNA here is from genome assembly GCF_000525635.1 of Kutzneria viridogrisea DSM 43870. Taxonomy (NCBI): domain Bacteria; kingdom Bacillati; phylum Actinomycetota; class Actinomycetes; order Pseudonocardiales; family Pseudonocardiaceae; genus Kutzneria; species Kutzneria viridogrisea. The sequence goes on along the minus strand of NZ_CP007155.1, from coordinate 1,253,678 downwards.
GGACCGCCGTGCAGCTCTACGACTGCAACGGCACCAACGCCCAGCAGTGGACCTTGAGCGGCAACACCTTACGCGCGCTGGGCAAGTGCCTGGACGTGGCCAGCGCCAACTCCGCGAACGGCACGAAGGTCCAGCTCTACGAGTGCAACGGGTCCGCGGCACAGCAGTGGACGGTGTCCGGCAACACCCTGCGGGCACTGGGCAAGTGCCTGGACGCGACCGGCAACAGCTCCGCCAACGGCACGGCCCTGCAACTGTGGGACTGCACGGGATCGGCCAACCAGCAGTGGCAACCCCCGAGCGGGACCACCCCGCCGCCGTCGGGCAGCTCGGGCATGGCCGTGGCGCCGTACTACTACAACGGCTGGGGCAGCCCGCCCGACCCGCGCACGATCATGTCGGCCACCGGGGTCAAGTGGTTCACGATGGCCTTCGTGCTCAGCAACGGCTACTGCGCCCCGGCCTGGGACGGCGGCCGTCCGCTGACCGGCGGGGTGGACCAGGGCACGGTGAACGCGGTGCGCTCGGCGGGCGGTGACGTGCTGCCCTCCTTCGGCGGGGCCAGCGGCACGAACCTGGAGTCCTCCTGCGGCAGCGCGAACGAGCTGGCCGGGGCGTACCAGAAGGTGATCAACGCCTACGGGCTCAAGGCGATCGACATCGACATCGAGGGCGGGACCTACAACAACGGCACGATCCAGCAGCGGGTGATCGACGCGCTCAAGATCGTGCGCGCGAACAACCCCGGCATCACCGAGTACGTGACCTTCCCCAGCGACCAGGGCGGCCCGGACGGCAGCATGATCGGCAGGGCGGCGGCCTCCGGGCTCACCGTGGACGGCTGGACGATCATGCCCTTCGACTTCGGCGGCGCGGGCCAGAACATGGCCACGCTGACCCAGCGCGCCGCCGAGGGCCTGAAGAACACCGTGCGCGACGCCTACGGCTACACCGACGACCAGGCGTACCGGCACAGCGGCATCTCCTCGATGAACGGCATCACCGACAACAACGAGAACGTCAGCCCGGACAACTTCCGAGCAATCCTCGGTTACGCCCAGCATCACCACCTGGCCCGGCTGACCTTCTGGTCGGTCAACCGGGACCGCCCGTGCGGCGGGTCCTACCCCAACGACGACACCTGCTCCGGGGTCGGCCAGCAGGCGTGGGACTTCACCCGGATCTTCGCGCAGTACACCGGGTGAGACCCGGTCGGCGGCGCGGTCCCAGCCGCGCCGCCGACCGGTCACCGCCACCGCAGCATCTGGCACAGCTCGGGTCTCCCGGCCGCGCGGACCAGTTCCTGGAACGAGCGGCAGGAGTTGTGCGCCTCGACCCGGCGTTCGTAGTACCGGCTGGACACGGCGCGGTCCACACCGCCCACCCGCAGCCGCCACGCCCAGTGCCTCGGCCCGGCACGCACGGTCGTGCTGACGGCCGAGGCGATGTGGTCGCACAGCAGGCGAATCGCCGCGGTGCAGGAGTCCACGTCGGGAAAGGCGAAGGCCGCGTGGCCGAGGTCCCTGTTGTTGGCGGACATGAAGCGCCAGCTCACCGCGCTGTCGCTGGCGAAGAGCTGGAAGCGGGGTGTGGCCACGGCAAGACCCCCGTGTCGGTGTACAACCGGGCAGAGGGCGCACAGCGTGCTGCCCGGAGGTGGCCACCAGGCATCCGCAGGTGGAAGCCCAGATTTCCGGCAGGCTCACGGGACACGGCGAGGGTTCGTTAGCATTTTTCCACCGGGTTCACCCGATCGTCGTCTCCCCCGCGAGAGGGACGCGTCGGGTCGTACCGGGGTATGACGCACTGGCACGGACCGCGCGCCTACCGTGAGTACATGCGCATCTGGGTGTCCACCGCCATCACGACCGTGGTCGTGGTGCTCTTCGGCGCGGCCAGCTTCGCCACCGACGGCTTCGGCATGTTCCCGCACGAGTACGACCTGCGCACCGAGATCACCGGCACGGGCAAGGCCGCGCGCATCGACCTGACCTGGCCCGGGCAGGTCGAGAGCAAGCCCAGCAGTGGGGACCTGCCGTGGTCGGCGCGGGCCCGCACCGGGTTCGGGTTCTTCACCCTGCTGGCCACCGGGGTGCCCGAGGACGCGACCTGCCGATTACTGGTGGACGGCAGGGAGGTGGTGCGGAGCACGGTCCGGGGCGGGGAACTCAGCTGCGAGTACTCGGTGCAGGACGAGAAGGACGCACGCTGAACCACGGGCGCGCACTACTCTGCTCGTGTGGCCGTGACCGATCTGAAGGACATCTCGTTCCCGGTCAGCGCAGGTCTGTGCGTGGCGGCGTTCGGCTACAAGCTGCCCGCGCTGTTCACCGCGCGCCGGGACTCCGCCCTGGTCGCGCTGCTCGCGGCGCTGGTGTTCAAGGCGGTGGCCTTCACGCTGTCCATCGCGGCCGTCTCGGCCTGGGTGGACGCCACCACGGGTGTGCCCAACCTGGCCGCGCTGGGCATCCACAGCTTCGGCGGGCCGCTGTTCGGGGCCGCCATGCTGGTGGTGGTCGCGCACTGGCTGCACCCGCCGGAGGTGGCGGCCCGCCGGTCCCGCTGGATCCTGCTCGCGGCGCTGGCCGTGCTGGTGTCGATGGTCGGCCTGTGGCTGACCGCCGAGGTGGGCGTGGGTGCCCGGTCGGTGCACTTCCTGGTGGACAACGCCGACCGGCCGGTGGTGGTCGCCTACCTGCTGCTCTACGTGGTGTCCGCGGCCGTGGCGCTGGTGGAGACCACCCGGCTGGCCGTGGGCTACGCGCGCCGCATCGGGGACCGCTGGCTGCGCGCGGGGCTGCGGCTGATCGCCCTGGGCTCGGTGGTCTACCTGGGCTACTACGCCAACCGACTGTCCGCGGCGGTGGCCGCCCCGCTGAACCTGGAGCCGCTGAACTGGGAGTTCCTCACGCCAGTCGCGACCGGTATCGGCATGCCGCTGATCGTGATCGGGCTGACCATCCCCTCCTGGGGTGAGCGGCTGGCCCGGCTGGGCTCCTGGCTGGCCGACTACCGCGCCCACCGCAGCCTGTACCCGCTGTGGCGCGACGTCAGCGCGGCCGTGCCCCAGGTGGTGCTGGACCCGCCCACCGGGCAGCTGGGTGAGCTGCACTACGAGCTGTACCGCAGGGTGATCGAGATCCGGGACGGCTGGCTGGTGCTGCGGCCGTACATGAGCGCGGAGCAGGCCGAGGAGCTGACCGAGCGCGGGCAGCGGGCCGGGCTGAGCGGGGACCGGTTGCGCGCCGCGGTGCGGGCCGCCCAGCTGACGGCGGCGCTGCGGGCCCGCGCGGCCGGGCAGCAGGTGGCCGCCGACGGATACGCTGCCGAGGACGAGGGCACGGACCTGCGCGCCGAGATCGCCTGGCTGGTGCGGGTGTCCCGGGCCTACGCGCGGTCCCCGTTGGACAGGAGCAACTAGTGTCGGTCGCCGGAACCTGGCGGTTGGAGTCCTTCGCCGTGCGCGACGAGCAGGGCAACGCGGTGTCCTACCCGATGGGCGAGGACCCCAGCGGCATGCTGGTCTACACCGAGGACGGCTGGATGTCGGTGCACCTGAGCCACGGCGGGCGTCCGCACTTCGCCGGGACCAGCCAGCGCGCGGGCAGCACCGAGGAGAAGTCCGCCGCGATGGAGACCTACTTCAGCTACGCGGGCAGCTACGAGTTCACCGGGGACAAGGTCTTCCACCGCATCGAGGTCAGCTCGTTCCCGAACTGGGTGGGCACCGAACAGTGGCGCGAGCCGGAGCTGGACGGGGACCTGCTCACCCTGCGCACGCCCGCGGTGGACGGCAACCGGTCCACCCTGGTCTGGCGCAGGGTGGCGAAAACCGGGTGACCGCCCGCGGCGGGCGCTGCTAGCGTGCGCCGCGACACTGGCTGCGAAGAGGAGTCCGACATGCGGGGAAAGACCGTCGAGGTAGAAGCGCAACTGACGGTCGCTCCCCCGAGGATCCCTCTTGAACATCGGAATTCTGGCCCATGTCGACGCCGGTAAGACCAGCCTGACCGAACGCCTGCTGCTGCACGCGGGCGTCATCGACCGGCTCGGCAGCGTGGACGCGGGCAGCACGCAGACCGACTCGCTCGAGCTGGAGCGCCGCCGCGGCATCACCATCCAGTCCGCGGTGGTCTCCTTCACCGTGCGCGGGCAGCGCGTCAACCTGATCGACACCCCCGGGCACTCCGACTTCGTCGCCGAGGTCGAACGGGCGCTGCGCGTGCTGGACGGCGCCGTGCTCGTGGTGTCGGCGGTGGAGGGTGTGCAGGCGCAGACCCGCGTGCTGATGCGCACCCTGCGTGGGCTCGGCACGCCCGTGATCGTGTTCGTGAACAAGGTGGACCGCGCCGGGGCACGGTACGAGCAGGTGCTCGCGGAACTGCGCGAACTGCTGGGCCTGGACTGCGTGGCCATGAACTCGGTGTCCGGGCTCGGCACCCGTGACGCCTCGGTGCGGCGGTTCTCCTGGCATGACAAGGAGTTCCTCGAACAGCTGGCACTCGCCGACGAGCGGCTACTCGCGTCCTATGTGGACGATCCGGTGCGGGTCAGCGAGCAGGACTGCCTGCGGGCGCTGCGCGGGGCCAGCCCGGTGTACTTCGGGTCGGCGGTCACCGGGGTGGGCGTGGCCGAGCTGGTCGACGGGGTGCTCCGGCTGCTGCGGCCTCAGGAGCCCACGACGGACGCGCTGCGCGCCAGCGTGTTCAAGGTCGAACGGGGCCGTGCCGGGGAGAAGGTGGCCTACGCCCGGGTACACACCGGTGTGCTGCGGGCGCGCTCGGTGGTGCCGCTGCACCGCCGCGACCCGTCCGGCGCGGTGCTGGAACTGACCGGCCGGGTCACCGGGGTGGAGGTGTTCGAGCACGGCGCCGCCACGGTGCCCGCCGAGGCCGGGCCGGGGCGCATCGCCAAGGTGCGCGGCCTGCGCGAGGTGCGGGTCGGCGACCAGCTGGGTTCGGCCGAGCCGCTGCCCGCCGGGGGCTTCTTCGCGCCGCCCAGGCTGGAGACCGTGGTGCGGGCGCCGGACCGGGCGGCGCTGCACGAGGCGCTGCGGCAGCTCGCCGAGCAGGACCCGCTGATCAACCTGAGCCGGCACGCGGACGGGGAGATGTCGGTGCGGCTGTACGGGGAGGTGCAGAAGGAGGTCATCGCCGACACGCTCGCCGAGACCTTCGGCGTGCTCGCGGAGTTCGAGCCGACCAGCACCGTGTTCGTGGAGCGGCCGGTGGGCGTGGGCGAGGCCGTGGAGGAGATGGACTTCAGCGGGCGGCTGCTGTTCTACGCCACGGTTGGGCTGCGCGTGCAGCCCGCGCCGCCCGGTTCCGGCGTGAGCTTCCAGCGCGCGGTGGAGCTCGGCGGCCTGCCGCTGGCCTTCCACAAGGCGATCGAGGAGTCGGTGCGGGACACGCTGCGGCAGGGCCTGCACGGCTGGGAGGTCGTGGACTGCGCCGTCACGCTCACCCGCACCGGCTACGCCAGCCCGATCAGCGCCGCCGGGGACTTCCGCAAGCTCACGCCGCTGGTGCTGATGCAGGCCCTGCGCCAGGCGGGCACCACCGTGCTGGAACCGCTGGACGAGTTCGAGGCCGAGGTGCCCGCCGACTGCGCCAACCCCGTGCTGCTCGCGCTCGCCGAGTGCGGGGCGCAGGTCCGCGACTCCAGGATCCGCGCGGCGACCTGCGTGATCGGCGGGGTGTTGCCCACCAGCGCCGTGCACGGGCTCGAGCAGCGCGTGCCCGCGCTGACCCGTGGCGAGGGCGTGGTGCTGAGCCGGTTCCACGGGCACCGGCCTTACCGCGGACCGGCGCCGCACCGCCCGCGCACCGGCGCCAACCCGCTGGACCGCGGCGAATACCTGCTGCACACGTTCGGCCGCGGGTAAGGGCCCTTACACCGCTGCACTGCGTGACTGCCCACTGCGGCGCAGGGGGCCTCAGCACGAATCTGATCGCACGACATTCGGAGGACAAGACCGTGTGGGGGAATATCGTGAGCCAGGACATCTACGTCAAGCAGGTCCAGCAGGAACGAAGGCAGGCCGCGGCCATCGAGCGGCAGGCCCGTAAGCCGAGGGCGAAGCAGCGCTGGTGGCTGCGCCGCGGTTCGGGAAACTGACCGGTCCGGTCACCCTGGGTGTGCCACCATGGGGTGTGCCCCGCCTCGGATCCGGAGTCCCGCTGGTCGGACGCCGTGCCGAGCTGGATCGCCTGCACGCGGCGCTGACCGCGGCGGGCACCGGCCAGGCGGGGGCCGTGCTGATCTCCGGCGACGCGGGCGTTGGCAAGTCGAGGCTGCTCGCCGAACTGGTGGAGCACGCCCGGTCGCGCGGCATGGCCGTGCTCACCGGGCGCTGCCTGGACGTGGGCGAGGTGGGCCTGCCCTACCTGCCGTTCGTGGAGGCGCTGAGCGGGCTGGACGAGGAGCACGCGCAGTCCCTGCGGCAGCGGCCGGTGCTGGGCAGGCTGCTGCCCGGGCTGGCCGCGCCCGACGGGCGGACCGGCGCCGACCAGGCCATGGAGCAGTTGCGCCTGTTCGACGCGGTGCACGGCCTGCTGGGTGAGCTGGCCGGGGAGCGCGGACTGCTGCTGGCGCTGGAGGACCTGCACTGGGCCGACGCCTCCACCCGCGACCTGGTGCGGTTCCTGCTGTCCCGGTTGGACGCGCAGCGAGTGCTGGTGCTGGCCACCTACCGGGCTGAGGACCTGCACCGCAGGCACCCGCTGCGGCCGGTGCTCGCCGAGCTGAGCCGTCTGTCCACTGTGGACCGGATCGAGCTCGCCCCGTTCGACGAGGCCGAGGCGGGCGCGTTCGTGTCCGCGCTGACCGACGGGGCGCTGCCCGAGCAGGCCGTGCGCGGCATCGTGGAGCGCTCCGAGGGCAACGCCTTCTTCTGCGAGGAGCTGACCGCCGTCTACGGTGCCGGGGGCGGGGTGCCGACCGGGCTGGCCGAGCTGCTGCTGGCCAGGGTGGAGCGGTTGAGCCAACCCGCCCGCCGGGTGATCCGCGTGGCCGCCGGCGCCGGGCGGTCGGTGGCGCACACCACCCTGCACGCCGTGTCCGGGCTGCCCGAGGCGGAACTGGAGGAGGCGCTGCAGGAGTCGGTGCAGCACAACGTGTTGGTGTCCGATCGGGACGGTTACGCGTTCCGGCACGCCCTGCTGCGCGAGACGGTGTACGGGGATCTGCTGCCCGGTGAGCGGGTCCGGGTGCACGCGGGCTACGCGCGCGTCGCGGAGGCCGAGGGCGCCTCGGCTGCGCTGGCCCACCACAGCATGCGCAGCCACGACCTGCCCACCGCGCTGGTCGCCTCGGTGCGCGCGGCCAACCAGGCCAGTGAGATGCGCGCGCCCAGCGAGGCACTGCGGCACCTGGAGCAGGCCTTGCAGCTGTGGGACGTGGTGCCCGATCCCGAGCTGTTGACCGGGTCCGCGGAGCTGTCCCTGCTGTGGACGGCCTCGGTGATGGCCTCCGCGGCGGGCGAACCGGAACGGGCCGCCGCGTACGCCAGGACCGCCGTGGCCAAAGCGGACGCCACGGCCGCACCCGAGTCGCGGGCCTACGCGCGGCACCAGTTGGCGACGACCCTGTTGCCGCTCAACGTGTACGGCTCCGAGGTGTCCACGGTGGTGGACGAGGCCTGGGAACTGGTCCGCGACCGGCCGCCCAGCGCGGCGCGGGCCAAGGTGCTCGCGCTGCGGGCCAGGGTGTGGGTGTGGACCGCCGAGCACGGGCTGACCGTGGACGAGCTGCGGGTCTGCGCCGAGGCCGCGCTGGCCGACGCCCGGCGGGTGGGCGCGAGCGCGGTGGAGGCCGACGCCACCATCACGCTGGCCGTGTTCGCCGAGTGGGAGGGCCGCACCGGCGAGGCGATCCAGCTTTGCCAGCGCGCGATCCGCAGGGCCGTGGGGATCGGCGCGTACCAGGTGGAGTACCGGGCCCGGCTGAACATGTCGATCAACCTGTTCTTCCAGGACCGGATCGCGGAGTCGGTCGCCGAGCTGGAACTGGCCTGCCGTCGCGCGGGTGAGATCGGGCTGCCCTGGGCCGACGGCGGGGTGCGGGCCCGCTGCGGGCTGGCCTGGGTCCGGTTCCTCATCGGGGACTGGGCCGGTGCGAGGGCCGCGGCCCAGGTCACCGAGGCGCCGCCGCTGGCCGCGGCACGAGTGCGCGCCTCGACGTTGTGCGTGCTGGCCGCCCAGGGTGAGTTCGAGCAGTTGGACGCCACGGTGCGCGGGTTGGAGGAGCACTCCAGGGACGCGCTGACCCGGACCACCACCGCCATCGCCGCGGCTGAGGCCGCACTGTGGCGCAACGAGCCCGAACGGGCCGTCGAACGAGCCCGAGAGGCGATGAACTGGCTCGCGGCCCAGGCCAGGATGGAGGTGCCCAACGCGCTGTGGATCGCCTGCATCGGCGTGTCCGCCATGGCCGACGTGGCCGAGCGGGCGCGCCGCCGCCGCGACCACGCCACCCTGGACCGGGCGGTCAGCGCGGGTGAGCAGTTCCTGACCATGCCGCAACTGCACAGCCACTGGCCGACCGACGGGCACCTCAGCTTCGAGCAGCGCGCGCCCGAGGCCCGGGCCATGAAGGCCAGGGTGGCGGCCGAGACGAGCCGCCTGCACGGGCACGACGAACCCGCGCTGTGGCAGGTGGCCGTACATGAGTCGCAGCGCATGCCGTACTGGCGGGCCCTCGCGCAGTGGCGGCTCGCGACCGCGCTGCTCGCCCGCGGCGACCGTCCGCAAGCCGTGCAAGTGCTGCGCCAGGCCCACGACACGGCCGTCGACCTGGGCACCGAACCGCTGCGGGCCGCCATCACCGCGCTGGCCAAGCGCGCCCGCATCACGCTGTCCGAGCAGGAGGCACCGCCCGAGCCGCCCAGCACGTTGACGCCCCGTGAGCGCTCCGTGCTGGAACTTGTCGCCAACGGGCTCACCAACCGCCAAGTCGGCGCCCAGCTCTACATCAGCGAGAAGACCGCCAGCGTGCACCTGTCACGGGTCATGGCCAAACTGGGCGCGAGCAGCCGCACCGAGGCCGTGTCCCTGGCCTACGACCGCGGGCTGCTGAGCTGAGGATTCGAATGGCGGAAAGAGTTCGGTCCGCGACCTGTGAGGCCCGGCCCCCAGAACAAACAACAAGAGGCCTGCATTCACGCTCTCCGCGAATACAGGCCTCTTGGTGCTGAGTGGACTCGAGCCCCTGTTCCTCACACTGCCAGTGGTTCAACACGCACCCCTGCTCCAGCCCGGCCAGCGTGAAGCTGGGCCACCACGCCGCACATGCCTTTGCGCCACAGCACGTTCTGGCCACTGCATCGACGCGGCTCATGACGACGAGGCCACATCACCGCCGCCGTGCTCAAGCTTGGCTATGCCATGCCGGACAGCACCTGAACCGGGAAGGTGACCCAAGGTATCAGGGCAGGTTCGCGCGGTCGAGTTCCTCGCGCAACGCTCGTTTGGGCCGGTGTGCGTCGCGCAGTGCGGCGAGATGTGACCGGAAGTCATCCGGCCGGTCACAGCGGGCGAACAGCACGCCGGCTTCGGTCAGCAGGCCGGCGGCCGTCTTGTAGGAATTCCGGTTCTTGTGGCCGATCGCTTGGTCGGCGGCGGCCAACAGGACCGGGATCGCGTCGGCAGGATGGGTCACGGCGCGCTCCCTGGCCACCCGCAGCCACAGCTCATCCCGGCAGCCACCGTCCACCGCCGCCTGCCACGCGGCCTGCGCATCCCCCTCCCACAACAGCACCTCGACCAGCACCGACCGCCCCGCCGGGCGGGCGTACGGCACCGGTGTGAACCTCGCCGACGCGGCTGGCTCCTCCCGCAACGTCGCGACCGCCCGGTCACGCCAGGCCGGGAACTGCTCGGCCATCGCGTTGTGCAACGCGATGTAGTTCTCCAGCACCGGGTGATCGGCGAAGTTCGCCCACAGCAGCTCTCCCGCCTCCGCACGACGACCGGCGCGCAGGTGGCAGTCGGCGGCCAGCGACCGTAGTCGCGAGTCGGGCGGGAACTCCGCCATGCCCCGCCCCAACCAGTCCAGGGCCTCGTCGTCGCGGCCGTCGGCACACAGCCGCTCGGCGATCCGCAGCACGTCGTAACCGCTGGACACGTCCCTGGCCAGCACCTCAATCAGCGCGTCGGCACCACCGGAACACTCGGCCAACTGTTCCATCAGGTAAGTGACGACGAACCGGCGAGTGCTGTAGTCATTCCGTTTCTTGGGTGGCAGGTCGTTCCATGCTTGCTCGACCAACTCCCGGTAGCGCGCCATGCCCGCAGGCCCCAGCACCAGCTCGTAGTCCGGCAACGCGGTCAGGAACACCTCGTAGTCACTGGCCAGCGCGCGCTCCACCAGTCGTTCCGCCAGCGAAACCGGATCGGGCTCACCGGCCGAGCAGGCGTCCAGGTGGATCTCCTCGGCCCGGCCGATGGCCTCACGCAGGCCCCCGTCGGAGTCGTCGACCCGGTCGGCCGCTTCCTCCAGCAACCCCAGCGCGTACTCGGCCAGTGTCACGGCGACATCCGGAAAACCGGCATCAACCAGCTCAGCCACCGCGTCCAGCGCTTCGCCGACACCCTGGAAATACGAATACGCCTCCCCGTACTCCACGAAGTAGCCGATCTCGATCGCCCCTTCGAGACGTTCCCGCAGCGCCCGGTCGTCGTAGGCGTCATGGACGTCTGCGCCCGCGGCGACGTCGAGCCGGGCACGCAGCAGCGGATCCGCCCGAGCCACGGCCAGCAACTGCTCCACCAGCCACGTCGGATCCTTGCCCAGCAGGAACTCCCGCAGCCGCTCGTCGGTGACCGGCTGCGGGCGGGGCTCGCCGACCTCGCCCCCTTCTTCCAGCCAGGCCAGCGCCGTCGCGACACAGTGCTTGCAGAACACGCCCTCGGCCCCATAGGGACAGCTGCACCGCCCGTCCAGCCCGGTCGAGGTGATCTCCAGCCGCACCCGGTAGACGCTGGTCCCGTCCACGATCGAGGTGACCGTCGTCCCGGCGACAGTGAGCCGACGCACCCGACCAGCCTTGAAATACGCCTGCCCCCGCTCGAAGGACCGCGCATCGGCTCGCCGCCGCACTGACCGCTCACTCACCTCGACCACCGCCACGGGCACCCATGGTGCCAGCACCTCCCGGTTCGGTCCGCCCTATCCTGTGACACATCGTGGAAAATGTCCCGAACCTGTCACCCGCACTGGCCCCGTCGTGGCGTGACCCCGCCGGGTTGATCCAGGTGGATCAGTTCACGGGGTCCGGTCATACAAGCTGCAGGCGCAGCGTGTCGGCAGGGAGTGGTTGTTTGTGCCCACGCCGATGCCAAGCACTGGCGCGCCGACCTCCGTCACGGCGGTCTCGGCCGATTTCGTTCCGACCAGTGAGCGCTGACATGCGTCGATGCCGACTGCTGGCAGGCCGAGCGGCCTGCGCCCATCTGGGCCGCTCTGGCGGCGGGACCAAGCAGGATCAACTTCGCGTCCGGTTGAGCCCTAGCTAGGCCGCAGCGGCAACAACCCGGGTCACGTCGATAGACGTCCCGGCGAGCCCGTTGAATGAGTCAGCGGGCCAGCGGGAGATTCCTCACCGAAGAATGCCCGACTGGGTGACGTAGGCCTGGAGCAAAATCCAGCCCCTGTTTCGCGGTAATCCTGACCCCTGCTCCAGATTTGCTCCAGCACGTTCAGTGTGCAGGACCGACATCCAGCCACACATGCCTTGCGGCCCGGCGGCGGGGGATCAGCCGTGTCGTGGTGAGCAGTTGTCTCTCGGGCCCGAAGCGGCGGTGGAGGGCCGGTTCACTGGTGCGCGGGTGTTTGCGGACGAGCGGGGCGATGCCGGGGTGAGGCGGTGCTGAGCCACGCTCACGCGCACCACCGGTCTCCTGTGGAGCCCTTGCCGGCAGAGCGGGTTTCCCACTGTCGCCTGGGCGCAGGACAGTACCGCCCCGCTGGGCGGCGTGATCCGGAAGTGTTGCCGGCCCCGCGGCGTGTATGCCTGCTCGGCGGCCTCGAAGTGCTCCCGCAACTCGGTGCAGTTGCCGTAGACCTCGTCCCCGCAGTGGAAATCGGGCCGGATCCCGTCTGTTCGGCAGCGGCCGCGTCGTGTCCGGCGTCCGGTCCAGGACATGCTCGGCAACGGTCCATCCGTTCCGCTTCGGCATCCCGCTCGTCACCGCCCGAGCGTACTTACGGGCCTGCACGAACGGCTCGATCCGCCGAAAACACGAGCGCGGCCGTTCCAACGCCTCGCCCAGTTTCCGCCCCGCCAGCCGAGCACCCATCCCGGCCACCCTTCGTCGAACCACACCGCCAGTCACACATCCCCGCAGGTCACAACCCGAATGACCGCCGCCATAGTAGGAAGTTCTCAAACTCGAACCCAGCCAAAAAGTCGCTGGTAAGCACCACGCACTCGATGTTACCGAATGGTAACATATTGTCGACGTATCGAAACCCGCATACGTGCTGGCAACACCGCACTGCCTTGACTGGAAGGCATGACCTACAGCGAACCGGCGCGAACAGCGGACTGCCGCACCCGATCGCTGGCGTCTTCGCCGCACCCTGTCGTCCCAACGACGGAAATTACGGTTTATGGATGCGAGCAGGACGAGGCTGTCTTGTTCCGACGGATGGCGCCTCGCTTTGGCGTAATGCCAACCATGACAGAGGCCGCAGTGTCCGAGGTCAATGTGGAACTGGCTTCCGGAAACCGGTGCATCAGTGTCGGCCACAAGACTCGAATCATGAACTCCACCCTTCTTGCACTGAGCCAAGTCGGCGTAAAATACATCTCAACGAGAAGTATTGGATACAATCATCTCGATGTGGCGTATGCGAAGAGTGTCGGCATTTTCGTCGAAAATGTCATCTATTCGCCCGACAGTGTTGCCGACTACACCCTGATGTTGATGCTGATGGCGCTACGGCACGCAAAGTCCGTCATCCGCCGCGCGGAGGTTCATGACTACAGACTGAACGAGGTGCGCGGGAGGGAACTACGCGACCTGACCGTCGGGGTCATCGGAACGGGACGCATCGGCGCCGCGGTCATGGACAGACTGCGAGGCTTTGGCTGCAGAATAATAGCCAATGACGTTTTCCCCACAACTCGCGCCGATTACGTTCCTCTCGTCGAGTTGCTGCGACGGAGTGACATTGTGACGCTTCATACACCGCTTAACGCGGATACGCACCATCTCCTCGATCGCCAACATATCGAGCAGATGAAGCACGGTGCGTTCGTCGTCAACACCGGACGCGGTTCGCTTGTCGATACCGAGGCCCTCGTTCGAGCCCTGGAAAGCGGCAAATTGGGCGGCGCGGCGTTGGACGTCCTCGAAGGAGAGGAAGGGATATTCTACGCCGACCGCAGAAGCGAACCCATCGAAAGCAAATCGTTGTTGCGGCTACACGAGCTGTCGAATGTGTTCATCAGTCCGCACACCGCCTACTACACGGACCGCGCCCTGAGTGACACGGTCGAAAATTCTATTACCAACTGCCTGAAATTTGAAAGCAGGAGTCAGCGTGGATAGGCCGAAAATCGGGATCGTGTTCGGAGGTTGTTCCGAGGAACATCCTGTCTCCGTCAAATCCGCGCAAGAGGTCGCAAAATACCTCGATACCGAAAAGTACGAGCCGTTCTGGATCGGTATCACGAACAGCGGTGCGTGGAAGCTTTGCGACAGCCCCGACACGAACTGGGAAAACGGCAGCAGCCGCCCGGCCGTTCTGTCACCTGACCGAAGCGTACAGGGACTGCTGGTCCTGGAGGAGGGGAAATACGAAACGATCCCCCTGGACCTGGTATTGCCCGTTCTGCACGGCAAACTCGGTGAAGACGGTGCGATACAGGGACTGTTGGAACTCTCCGGCATCCCGTACGCGGGCTGCGGTGTCCAAAGTTCTGCCCTGTGCATGGACAAATCCCTCACGTACCTCGTCACCAGCAGCGCGGGAATCGCTACGCCGAACTTCTGGATCGTCACGGCGGACGAGGACATTGATCCCGACCAGCTCACCTATCCCGTCTTTGTCAAGCCGGCCCGTTCGGGTTCGTCTTTCGGCGTCAGCAAGGTGTCTCGCAAGGAAGAACTCTCGCGCGCGCTGGAGACCGCAAGACAGTACGACTCGAAGGTGTTGATTGAAGAGGCTGTCGTCGGCAGCGAGGTCGGATGCGCCGTACTGGGGAACGGTCAGGATTTGATCGCAGGCGAGGTGGATCAGATCTCGCTGTCTCACGGCTTTTTCAAAATCCACCAGGAGAGCGACCCTGAAAGCGGTTCCGAAAACTCGACAATAGTCGTTCCCGCAGACATTTCGACAGAGTCGCGCGCGCTCGTTCAGGAGACAGCGAAGGCCGTATACCGCGTCCTGGGATGTAGCGGGCTGTCGCGGGTGGACATGTTCCTCAAGGAAGACGGCCAAGTGGTGCTCAACGAGGTCAACACATTGCCTGGTATGACCTCCTACAGCCGCTATCCGAGAATGATGACCGCCGCGGGACTGCCGTTTGCCGAAGTGATCGACCGGATCGTGTCGTTGGCATTGGCAGGGAAATGACGATGAGAGATGATTTCGTCCTTGTTGACGAGGTTGTATCCGGAATACGTTGGGATGCCAAGTACGCCACCTGGGATAATTTCACCGGCAAACCGGTGGACGGGTATGTGGTAAACCGAATTGTTGGCACGAGGGCTTTGTGTGCGGCCCTGGAACGAGCGCGGGAAGAGGCCGCAGCCCTTGGCTTCGGCCTGCTTCTTTGGGATGGTTACCGTCCGCAACGCGCCGTAGATTGTTTTCTACGCTGGTCGCAACAACCGGAGGATGGCCGGACGAAGCTTCGGCACTACCCGAACATCGACAGGGCCGAGATGTTCGAACAAGGATACGTGGCGGCCAGGTCGGGTCACAGTCGGGGCAGCACCGTCGACTTGACGCTCTACCACCTGGCCACCGGTGAACTCGTTCCCATGGGTGGCGACCATGATCTGATGGATTCGGTCTCACACCATGGCGCGCGAGGAATCAGTCAGGTTGAAGCGAGAAACCGTCAACACCTCTGTTCTGTCATGGCGGCCAGCGGTTTCGATTCATACGACTACGAGTGGTGGCATTACACACTGAAGGAAGAACCTTACCCGGACACCTATTTCGATTTTCCAGTCGCGTAGTCGAGTCGGTTGAGGAAATTGCAAAGCGTTGAGTTGTCAACAGGGGAAGGCATGCAGATACGATCAGCACACTCCGCCGACGCCGCGGTCACCTCGACCAAACAAGGAGTTCATCCCAGTTCCTCCGCGATCTCAACGACACCAACCGTCATGAAGATCAGTTTGCTGGGCGTCTGGGGGCGGATGTGACGGCACCGCGTGTCGTTGTCGCCGGCGGCCATTCGGCCGGGCACATCGAGCCCACGATGAACTTCGCCGACGCGCTGCGCAGGCTGGAGCCCACGGCCGAGATCACCGCCCTCGGCACCGTCCGTGGCCTGGACACCACGCTCATCCCGGCCCGCGGCTACCCGCTCGAACTCATCCCGCCGGTGCCGCTGCCGCGCACACTGAGCCGGGCCCTGCTGCGGACACCGGGCAGGCTGCACCATTCGGTGCTGGCCGCCGCGGCGGTGCTCGACCGCGTGCGGGCCGAGGTCGTGGTGGGCTTCGGCGGCTACGTGGCCATGCCGGCCTACCTCGCCGCCCGCAAGCAAGGCCTGCCGATCGTCATCCACGAGGCGAACGCCCGGCCCGGGGTGGCCAACCGGCTGGCGGCCAGGATGACGACGCACGTGTTCACCGCCTCGCCGAATGTCCGGCTGGCTCACGCCACCGCTATCGGGATCCCGCTGCGGCCGGCGATCGCCGGGCTCGACCGACCCGCGCTGCGCGACGCGGCCCGGCAGCGGTTCGGCCTGCGACCCGGCGGGCCGGTACTGATGGTCACCGGTGGTTCGCAGGGCGCCAAGGCGATCAACGCCGCGGTGTCCGGCGCCGCCTCGGCGTTGCGGGCGAACGGTGTGCAGGTGCTGCACATCACCGGGCCTGGCCACGTGGTCGAGGTGCCGGACGGCGACCCCGCCGACCCGCCCTACGTCGTCATCCCCTACGTCGACCAGATGCAGTACGCCTACGCCGCGGCCGACTTCGCGATCTGCCGCTCGGGGGCGATGACGTGCGCCGAACTGGCCGCTGTCGGCCTGCCGGCCGCGTACGTCCCGCTGCCGCTGCGCGGCGGTGAGCAGCGGCTGAACGCCGAGCCGGTCGTCGCGACCGGCGGGGCGCTGCTCGTCGACGACGCCGACCTCGACCCGGCCTGGATCGAGACCACCCTGATCCCGGTGCTCACCGATCCCGAGCGGATCGCGGCGATGTCGGGCCGCGCGTCGGCGGCCGGCGCAGCTGACGCAGACGTCGTCCTGGCCCGGCACGTGCTCACCGCGGTCGCCGAGCGACGCGGGTTCGCCTCATGACGG
Source organism: Kutzneria viridogrisea DSM 43870 (assembly GCF_000525635.1). NCBI lineage: Bacteria > Bacillati > Actinomycetota > Actinomycetes > Pseudonocardiales > Pseudonocardiaceae > Kutzneria > Kutzneria viridogrisea. The sequence continues at coordinate 1,237,189 of NZ_CP007155.1, read as the reverse complement.
CGCGGCGGGTAGTCGCACCGTGACACGCAACCCCCCTGCGGGGCAGGGCGTGAGGGCGAGTGTTCCGTCGTGTGCTTGGGCGATCCTTTTGACGATCGCGAGGCCAAGGCCGACACCCGCGTGGTCACCACGTACGCGTCCGGTGCCGCGCTGGAACGGTTCGGTGAGTGTCGAGACCAGCTGTGGTGAGAGCTTCGGGCCGGTGTTTTCGACGGCCAACTCGACCGCCCCAGAGCGGATGGCGGTGTTGACCCGCACGGTGCCGTGTTCGGGGAGATTGTGGACGATGGCGTTGTGCACAAGGTTCGTGGTCATCTGCAACAGGAGCGCGTGTGAGCCGCTGGTGGGGGTGATGTCGCCGGAGGTCTCGATGGTGAGGCCGTGCTTTTCGGCGAGGGGCAGGAGCGTCTCAGCGGCCTCTTCCGCGATGAGGGACAGGTCGACGTGTTCTCGGGTGAATCGCTGGTCGGCGCGACTGAGCAGGAGCAACGCTTCGGTGAGGTCGATCGCCCGGGTGTTGACGAAGCCGAGGCGCTTGACGAGTTCGCCGGTGTCGGAGCCTGGATCGTTGCGGGCGACGTCCAGGAGAGCTTGAGTGATCGCCAGCGGAGTGCGCAGTTCGTGGGAGGCGTTGGCGGCGAATCTCTGCTGTTCGGAGACGTGCGCTTCGAGTTGCGCGAGCATGGTGTCGAAGGCGTCGGCGAGTTCGCGGAACTCGTCGTTGCGGCCCGGTAGCCGGATCCGGTGGGAGAGCGACCCGTTCGAGGCCAGGCGGGTCGCCTCCGTGATGCGAGTCAGCGGTGCGAGCATGCGGCCGGAAAGGATCCACCCTCCCACGAGACCGAACACCAGCAGGAACGCGAGCACCCCGGCGCCCGCCAGGCCGAAGGCTCGCTGTGTTGCGGAGCGACCTGGAGCGAACGCCCCGCCGATGCCGGATCTCATGTCTTCGATCAGCGGGTGCTGGAAGAACGTTTGCAGGACCGCCCACAGGGCGAGCAGCAAGGCACCGGCGAGCATGAGGAACCCGGCGTAGCTGAGGGTGAGTTTGAGGCGGACGCTCAAACCAGGCGGTCTAGTCACGGGCCCCTCCCGCACCGCCGGTGCCGGCCGCTGGGTCGATGCGGTAGCCGACGCCGGCCACAGTGGCGATGATCCAGGGTTGGCCGAGCCGTTTGCGCAGTGCCGAGACAGTTATGCGCACGGCGTTGGTGAACGGGTCGGCGTTCTCATCCCATGCTCGCGCCAAGAGTTCTTCGGCGCTGATGACACCTCCTTCGGCGGCGACGAGGACTTCGAGCACCGCGAACTGTTTCCTGGTCAGCGCGACGTACCGGCCGTCGCGGTAGACCTCGCGGCGGAACGGATCCACACGCAGACCGGCGATCTCCCGTACAGGGGGCCTGCTGTGCGCGCGCCTGCGGTCGAGTGCTCTGAGGCGGAGCACGAGCTCTTGCAGTTCGAACGGCTTGGTGAGGTAGTCGTCGGCGCCGAGCTCGAACCCGGTGGCCTTGTCGTCGAGACGATCGGCGGCGGTCAGCATGAGGATCGGCATACCGCTGCCGGAGGCGACGATGCGTTTGGCGATCTCGTCACCGGAGGGGCCGGGAATGTCGCGGTCGAGGACGGCGATGTCGTATGCGTTGATGCCCAACAGCTCCAGAGCGGTGTCGCCGTCATCGGCGATGTCGGCCGCGATCGCTTCCAGGCGCAGCCCATCGCGGATAGCGGCTGCCATGTAGGGCTCGTCCTCGACGACCAACACACGCATGCCCCCGATGCTACGGACCGGCGCATATCGTCGGCATACCGAAAACCGACTACGGGCTGGCAACACCACGCTGCCTTGACTGGAGGCATGCGCTCCAGCGAATCGGCCGTCCGGCACTCCCTTGGCAAGGCACATGGCGCTGTCCCCGTCCCCGTGTCGGTCTTCGATGACCAGACTCCGGCCGTGGCCAACCTCGAGCCCGATCTGCTCGGTGCCCTGCGCCGAGCCGCGACTGATGCCGCGGACGACGGGATCGAGTTCTTCGTCAATGGTGGCTGGCGTTCCCGGGAATACCAGGAACAACTACGCCGTGAGGCGGTCTCGAAGTACGGCTCAGAACAGGAAGCCGCCCGATGGGTGGCCACTCCCGACACGTCCGCTCACGTGTCGGGGGACGCGGTCGACATCGGGCCCTCCGATGCCACGGCCTGGCTGTCCAAGCACGGCGCCAGGTACGGGCTATGCCAGATCTACCGCAACGAACCCTGGCACTACGAACTGCGCCCCGACGCCGTCGAGCACGGCTGCCCGCCGATGTACGCCGACCCCTCGCAGGACCCGAGGATGCGGCGATAGACCAGCACGCTCAGCGTACATAATGTAGATAGCCCGCCCGACCAGCGGAAAGCGCTCGATCAGACGGACTCAAACAAAGAGTGGGCCTAACGCATCAGCATACGAACCGCTCGGTGCTGGTCGAAGGCCCTAAGATCACGATCCGCCCGGTGGGCCCCCGTCGCCTGACAGCGGGTGGTCCCCGATGAGCCGCGACACGATCATCGCCGAGCTGAGCGCGCTGCAGGCCGACGGGCTGTCCTGCGTGGTGTGCGGAGCTGACTACCTCCGCGTCCGGGTTCCGCATGTGCCGGTGGGCCGGCGGTAACCGGCTCGTAGGTGTTCGCCTGCGTCGGCTTCTGTGCGGATAATGCGCGGTACACGGCACGAGGTGTGCTGCGGTGAACGCCACGGCAACCTCGACTCGGCAGGACCGCGCGCTGGGGGTGCAGTGCGCCTGCACCGCGCTGGTCGCCCTCGACGCGGCATACGCCTCATATCGACACGGGCGGGAGTTGCGCTGCGGTTCGGCGCGGACGAGGCCACCGCGGCGATCTGGCCACTGATCGTCGACGGGCTGTTGACCACGGCCACGGTGGAGCTGTGGAAAACCGGCCACGGCCGCCGCGCCGACGGCCAGTGGGCGGCGTGGCTCGCCTTCGTCTTCGGGATCTGCTTGTCGCTGTGCGCGAACGTGGCGGCGGCCCCGGAGCTGAGCGTGTTCGCCGTGGCGGTCGCGGCGTGCCCGCCGCTGGCGCTGCTGCTGGCGGTCGAGTTGCTCAACCGCGCGCTCAAGCGGCACCGCGCCGAGACCCTGAGCGAGACCAGCACCGAGACCGGCGAGACAGGGGAAACCGATGGCCAGACTGAGCAGGTGGTGCGTCTCGCTGGCGTCCCGGACGGGTCTCGCTCGCTGGACGAGCCGACCGCGGAGCAGCGGATGTGGGCCTATTACGTGACCGAACGGTCCAATGGCCGCACGCCGACCGGCGCGGAGTTGGACCGGATCGCGGGTACCAACAACTACGGCCGTCGAGTGCTGCGACGGTGGCTACAGGCCGGGCATCTTCCAATTGCCGCCGTCGGCAAGCCCACGCGGGCGGCCAACTGTCGGACGACCTGTCCAGAGCTGTGAGCTCACACCACTGGACAGACGGGTGGCGTTGTCGGATCCAGTCCCAGCGTACGAATCAGTTCTACGGCGTCGAGGATTGGTTGTACCAGTGCACGACGAGGTACTTGCTGCGCGAGGTCGAAGTCACGAGCATGGGCGAGCGCTGATAGCGAGAGGCGTCGATCGAGGCGGTACTGTCGCCACAACACCAGTCCGCGCTTGTCCCGCTCCACTCGGTAAAGATCTGGTTTGCGCCAAACCAGCAGTGCCCAGCGTCCTTTGCTGTTGCTGGCCCACGCTGCGACGGTGTTGCCTCTGGCCACAGCCGCGATGGCATCGAGGGCTGCAACGACCGGGTTGCCAAAATCGCCAGTCACATGCAGAACGTGGGGACTGTCTGCATGTGCCTCCCTGCCTTTTTCACGAAGAGCCAGTACCGCGTCCGCCATCGGATCGGCCTGCACGATCTCATCGGCAAGCGCCAGAACGGATTCGGTGTCAACCAGTCCTCCGAATCGCGTCGTCAGCCTGGTCGCGTACTCGGCGACCAGTTCGGGTTCCGCAGCAGGCAGGAGATGCGCGACCGACTCGACTGACTCCTGGTACCGCACCGCTTCACCAGTCTGCTCGTGCCGCGGCGCATGCATCCGCAACAGCGCCAGGCCGACGGCGACCAGGCTGCCCGTCTGCGCTTCGACCTCGGCCGGCGGAGCCTCACTGCGTCCCAGTACGGTCAGCGTCTTCGCAACGAGGGGAAACCACTCGAGCTCATCGGATCGCCAGGCTCCCATGGCTGTGATCGTGAGCAGCAGGCGAGTGGCGAGCAGCCGCTCGATGGGACCGAGACTGCCGACGATTTCGACAAGTTCCTTCGCCCAGCGACGAAGTCGTCGTAGTGTGGCGGTTCCCAGGCATCCGGGATCTTCCTGAAGCTGCTCGTTCTCGGCGTGATCCGCGGTCTGCTCTACAAGATCCTCAGCGCTGTCCTCATCGAGGCCGGATTCCTCGTCGTTGCCAGAGAGGTTCTCCGACCACACAGCCTTGGAGTCAGGAACACTTGCTTCCTTGTCGAGGTGGTGCCCCAATGCAAAATTGACCAACGGCAGTCCGAGACGGTCACTGCATCTGTCCACGTAGGAGCGCCAGGTCTCGGCTTCTCCTGCAGTTTCGGAAGAGGGACGGCCGGACGTGCGCGCCGCAGAGCCCACTCGTGATGGATTGGTGACCAGGCCAGCACGCAGGCTGACGAGATCCGCGATGAATTGTTCGAGCAGGGCGTTGTCCGCGAGAAGCTCGTTCGGCTTGGTCGTGCGCTCCTGCGTCCGGACATGGGCGGGTCGTTGTGCGGCCTTCTGCGGATCAACGACGAAGACAACCGCGCTCGCAACCCGCGCACCTTCGTCGTCGACAGTAGCGAGCCTGCACCTGCTGCCCGCCGCGATGTTGCCGTAAACCACCAGCTCCAGCACCCCTGTTGGCACGTCGACCGCTTCAACCCAGTCATCCGGCGACAGGTGCGCCGGCGACAGCTCCAGCACGCCCGGCGCTCGCAGGGACCGGACGAGCTCGACGCGAGCTCCTCCGTCGATCAGGGTTGCGCCGAGAAGCGCTGGTCCCTCGCGCCGCGTCGCACGCATTGTGAACCGCTGAGACGCCACCACGGTAGGAGGAGCAAAGCGCCCTTCCGGCATCTTCGATTGCGGCACTTCGGAAAGCACCGCCAGCTCGCAGTTTCCGCCTGTGGCGGGTGTTCTGCACAACGCCGCAGAGGACAGGTTCGCGCTGCCGGTGAGCGTGAACGTCCTGCCGCTGGTCGTCCACTCGACCAGCTTCCCATGCCGGTACCTGGCCTCGTCATCAACAATCAGCTCGCCGTTGTTGTCATGCAGTATCCGCGACAACGCGGGGCCGTCGAGGACAGTCTTTTCGGGTTGAAAGGCGACCTTCAGGTTCGCCGGTGCCAACCGCGCGATGAGCGCCGTGAGCGCGACAGCGCCTGGGTCGTGGAAGGGCGCGAACACGCGCAGTTCATCGACTGGTCCTTCGGGAATCTGGTCCAGCAACGGACTCTCGAGGTTGTCCAGTACCAGCGGACTGTCCGAGGAGGGGAAGATCTCGAGTTGAGATGCGGCTGCTGACAGAGCATCCGCGACCCCGGCCGACAATCTCACGTGCCCTGGGAGGTCGCGCATCCAATGGGAAACCTGCGAGATCGCCTTTGGTGAGCCCTCGGGCGTGCCGTGAAACACGGTCCACAGTTCGGCGTTGTTCTGCCATCCCGCGAGAGTGATATTGCCCGAGACCACGGCCGCGAGGCATCTCTGCTGCCCCACCAGGACAACCAGTTTCGGATGGAATGCGCCTGGGCACTGCGCCAGCCCTGCCAGATAGGTGCGGCCGGCTTGCCGGACCGCGCGGGGGTCGGGCCAGCTCATCTCGGCATCTCCGACGACGGTGACGCGGGCGCCGGAGGCTCGGAGCGGTCCCAGTGCCATGGCCTCGAAGAAGCCGAGGTCGAGGGTGAAGCCGAGGAAGAGCGCGTGCTCGAGTTGTCGATCTCCGTGAGCTTCCTCGGCGAGAAGCCAGGTCAACGGTGACGCGACGCCGAACTCCTGCGGATCGTCGTGCTCAGGCAAGCAACTCCCTCCCCAGAGTCGTCACGGTGCATACGCCGTCTTCCCACGCGAGCACCCCGGCGCCAGCCAGCACGTTGCCCAGCCTGTCGAGCCGCATGTTCACGTCGCCGCGTCCCTCCTCGCCCACCCGGTAGAGCCAGCCGTCCTCCAGCACGCGCAGCCGCGCCGGGAACCACAGGGTGCCGTCGGCACGACGCCGGGCCTTCGCCAGGGCTACTCGCTCACTACGCGCTATCAAGATCTTGGTCAGTCTGACGGCGAAATCCCTGGCGGACGTCGAACGAGCATCGGCGAGCAGCGCCGCGAACCAGGCGGGCGTGAGCTCCTGATCCCGACGACCCGCGAACACGTCAAGTGAGTCACCGGTCAGCTCGTCAACCCTGCGCGCCCCGACGGCCAGGATCGCCAGGTCCCGGTCTGGCGCGTCGTAGCCGTTCCACAGCTGTCGCTCGGCATCGGCCGGCTGTCCCGAGGGCAGGGTGTTGCCTGGCAGGCTGTCCAGGAAGGAGCTGAGTGGGCCAGGGGGCAGACGGTCGGCGAACGCGCTGGCGACATCGGAGATGTGCGTGAGTCCGGCTACTTCGTCGACCAGCCAAGCCCACAGGCGCCGCCACGCTCCCACTGTGTGGTTGCGCAGGACAAGACCGCGCCAGACCGCGGCAACAGGGTTGCGCGTGGTCTCCTCATCTTGTACGAGGAAGTCACCGAACGCGAGAACGTCGCCCACGTCCCGCGTCAGATGCGCAACCGGATGGGTGTCGATGATGCGCGCGATCAGTTGGATCGTGTCTTTCCGCGCCTGCGTCTGCTCCCGGTCTGGTGTGCGGGAGTCGCTGCCGGCAAGGAGTCGCGCCAGCCAACGCCCATCCGGCGCCCCAGCGGCCGAACACATACACAGGTGACCGTAGTCGGCCAGGTCGCTCAAGACGATCTCGTCTCGCCGGGCGATATCCACCAACTCGCCCATGCCCGATCGCAACACCTGTACGTCGCATGCTGGACCGGGACCACGCTTTTCGTTCAGCAGGCCCAAGATGAGCTCGGATCCGAAGTACGCGCCGGAGAAGCCCCAACTGGCCTGGACGTAGCCGCCCTTGCCTGCCACCGCGGCTTCCGGCATGGACAACGTTCTTGAGCGCAAGCGGCCCGCCAACGCATCAGTGCCGTGGGCACGCCCGAGACTGGTGTCCTTGCCATCGTGATGGACGAACGACACGGCTGCCAGCGCGACCTCCATCCGCCGCAACAGGTCCTGTGCCTGCCGGCGGTCGAGCTCACGCTCTTCGGCTTCCGCCGCCGCCAGCGTGTGCAGCGCGTAGTACCGCGCATGCGGCGTCACCGTGGTCACTCCCGGCACCAGGCGAGCCGCCAGGGCCATGACGTGCTGCTCGACGGCCATGGGGTACTTGCCCGCTCCGGTGCGCAGGCCTGACGCGGTCCAGGCCGGCCCTTCCACGGTCATGGGGTCACCGCACACTCGGGTCGAGGCCGAGCCGCTGACGTTCGGAAGCAATGATCCGCTGCTCGGCGGGAACCGCCTCGTCTCTTGCCACGTCCACCGGTTGGTGCAGGGAACGGTCGGTCGCGCGAGCATCGGCCTCCTTGGCCGCGCTCTTGCGCGCGTACTCCTCGAACAACTGCTGTTTGGCCTCGATGATCTCGCGCATGCGCTCGTCGACGGAATCCTTGGCCAGCAAACGATGAACATGCACTTTCCTGGTCTGGCCCATACGGTGAGCGCGCGCGATCGCCTGCGTCTCGGTGCTGGGTTTCCACTGCGGCTCAGCGATGATCACCACCGAGGCGGCCTGTACGTTGAGTCCCACCCCGCCCGCCTCGATCTGGCTCAGCAGCACAGCATGCCCATCGAGCCGGGAGAAATCGTCGACCATCTGCTGGCGCTTGCCCGCCGCTACTGATCCCGTCAGCACGCCCGCTGTGTCGCAGGCGAGTGCTCGCTGCACCGCATCGAGGACACCGCGGAAGTAGGAGAAGACGATGACCTTCCACCCGTTGGCCTTCGACTCCTCGATGATCTCGAGCATCCGCACCATCTTCGCCGAGTCGCGGTGGTTCGGCGTGGCGTAGGCGGCCTGCCGCATTGCCATGAAGTTCCGCGACTCGACAGCCACCCGGTAGGCACGTTCATCGGCGTCGGAGAACTGGACCCAGTCCTCCATCTCCAGACACTCCGGCAACTCCTGCAGCACATCCTCCTGGTTGCGCCGCAGGTACACCGGCGCCACAGTCCGCCGAAAGCTCGCCGCGCGCGCCATCCGCCCGAACCGGTCCAACGAGGAGGCAAGGCCCGGCCGTAGATGTTCCACGAGTGACCGGAACTCCTCGACCCGGTTCTCCATCGGTGTTCCGGTCAGAAACAGAGCCCGCTCGGCGCCGGTCACCAGTGCGGCGACAGCCTGTGAGCGTTGCGATTCCTTGTTCTTGACGTAGTGCGCTTCGTCGACGATCACCAACTGGATGCCGTGATCGCGGGGAACTGGCAACTTGGCGACGGTGCCGAAGGTTGTGACGGCGACCCCGCCTCGGCTCAGCCATACTCGCGTCGCCCCGTCACGCTCCGCCCCGTGCAGCGCGTGTGCGGTCAATGTCGTGTGTTTGCCGATCTCGTTGATCCAGTTGACCAGCACGCTGGCCGGGCAGACGACAAGAAACCGCGTGCGCCCGTTCGCCGCGAGATGAGCGGCGGTCGCGAGCGCCTGGATCGTCTTGCCCAGGCCCATCTCGTCACCAATGATCGATCGTTCCTGCAGGATCGCGTACTGGGCGCCGAACACCTGGTAGCCCCGCAGCGTGGTCTTGAGCCGGTCGGTGTTGAGCGGAACCGCCTGGATCCGCTTGACCAGCTCGGCCGGCGCGTAGCCGTGAGCCGCTTCTTCGTCGGTCGCGCGGACCGCGCCAGGCACGGTGGCAAGTAGCGCGTTGATGCGCGCCGCGTCGCGTTCGTATTCGCGCCACACCTCGGGAGCCGGTCGATTCCCGTACTGTGCGACGTGCAGCACCGCGGTCGCGCGCTGGTGCAGATCAGTCGCGCTGTCGCTGTCGAGGAGCTGCTCGAGGTGCGTGAGTGCGGTGAGAGCAGCGGCACGTGCGGCTTTGCCGGAGAAGAACATTTTCGCCCGCGAGCCGGTCGGCTCCGCGGCGGCGGCGAGACGGTGCAGGTGCGGTCGGACATTGGCGGCCGACGCCTGCAGCGCCGCGACCGCGGATCGCGTGTCACGCCACGCAACGAGCAACGCCAGCAGGCTGGTCTCGCCTCGACCTGGCTGATCGGGATCGAACCGAACGGCCGCTTCGCCACGCACCTGCGCGGCCAGCTGCCGAGACGCCTTGTGGATCTCCTCCGCTGACGACGCCCCGATACCCGGCACGGTCTGTAGCACGGACGGCGGCACCGCGGCCACATCGGCCACGGTGCGAAACCGCTTCTCCAACTCCCCGAACCGCACGCCCTTGCGGACGACATCCCGCAGCCTCCCTGCGGGAAGCTGACGGAGATTGCTCGTGGCCTGCTCATTCAGCAACTCGTCGACGCGACGCCGGACCGCTTGCTCCAGTGCGGCTGGCGCCGCGGTGGCACGATCGACCAGTTCCACCAGCGCTCGCACGTGCCCCAGCACCTGACGAGCGACGCCACCGACCTTGCGCTTGGCAGCGACGAGATCAACGTCGTCTCCCATTTCTCCCCTTCCGCGGCGTGCGCGTCGCCGTTGAGAAAAGCATCGACCGTTTGCTACGCAGTGTTACTGCGCAAGGTGCAGGACGTACATCGTTGACGGGAGAGCTGCAGTCTCAAACCAGGCCACTGGCCGCGCCCGTGCTGTGGGTTCGTGAGATGGGCGCGATCTCCAGTGGCGTGACCCGTTGGGCTGATCCGGGCGGATCAGTTCACGGGTCCCTCGACTCCAGCCGAAGTCATGCCTTCATCGGCCAGATGCGGGCTACTGGCGTCACCGCCGACTGTCAGCGTCTCAAGATCCACCAACGTAGTTTCCGGCGGACCGACTCGGCTTGGAGCCAACAGGGAAGCTGCCGGAACGTGACGTACTGGAGGACGTCGTCGAGTGCGGTGGCTGCGATGCCATCGTTGCGGAAGCGGTGCAGAGCCTGCTCGATGCGCGGATCGAGGACTCCGAACAACCGGGCGGTGTGGCCGGCGGCGGTGAAGCCGAGCCGGCGGGTTTCCACGTCCTCGGACTCGATGGCCCGAACCACACGCGGGGCAACAGCATCGAGGTCCTCATTGTTCAGGGCGAGGCCGACGACGGCGATGCCCACATGCTTCTCGTTGCGGGCGAACGCGTCGTCGACCTCGATCGGGTCGTCGACGGCCAGCAAGCCCTCGCCGGTCTCCCAGTTGATCTCATCCATGGCCTTGGTGCGCTTCCTCAGTCGCTTGCCGGCGGCAGGACGTTGTTCTTCTTCCCCACCATCCCGGCCCGTTTGAGCATGGTCATGATCTTGGACGGGATCTTCGCCGGATCGGGGACGTGCCCGTGGTAGTACTCCTTGGTGATGTTGCCGTCCTTGCCGGTCTCGAAGTGATGCCGGTCGAGCACGACGATCTCATTGTTCTCGTGGTCCACACCGTAGCGGCGGAACACGGCAGGGTTGCCCGGGTCGGGGTCGATCGAACGGTCCAGCGCCGCCTGGCCGTTGGCCGGGGCGCGGCTGGCCACACCCCGCGAGGTCTGGCGCTCGGTCCGGCCGTGCTTCTTGTAGGACGAGTCGTCGTAGATCCGCTTGGGTTCGCACTTCAGACCGAGCGGGTCGAACCAGGTGACCGGGTTCGGGACATAGCCGTGCGGGTTGGGGCTGGCGTCCAGCCCGAGCGGATCCGGGGAGAGATACGCGCCGGCGGCCGGATCGTAGTAGCGATTGAGGTTGTAATCGTGGCCGGTTTCCACGTCGTGGTACTGCCCCGGGAACCGGAGCGGGCACTCGACCCGGCCGAATTGGGCCAGTGCCGTACCCCAGATCGTGGTGTCCTGGCGCCATACCAGCGCGCCGCTGTCGTCGACCAGTTCGGTGGGAGCACCGATGAGATCGGTGACGATCGCGTAGAACTCCTGGTCGATCCAGTCCTGGGGAGCGTTTCGCGCCGGCGTGCGGTCGGCCTGCGTGAGTGGGATGACCCCGTCGGGCCGGTGAGTCCAGGTCGTGGTGTGCCCGCTGGAATGTGTCTGTTCCGCAAGCGTCACGCCGTCCCAGATGAAGTCGGTCCGCTCGGCGCTCCGCCCGTCGGCGGTCAGGCGCTGCTTGTGGACGCGGCGGCCATAGGCGTCGTACCCGTAGCGCCAGGTGACCCCATCCGGGGTGGTGACCAAGGTCAGGCGGTCGTCGCCGTCCCAGGCGTAGTGCCACGTGCGGAGTTGGCCGGACAAGGTTCGCACCTGCCGCGTGGTCACTCGGCCTTGGCCGTCGTAGTCGTAACGGACGTTGCCCGCGGTGCGCAGCAGCGTGCCAGTGACCTGGCGAGTCCCAGGCGCTTCAGCCAGCTCCGGATTCGGATCGGGGCGGCCAGCCTGCTCGATGTTGCCGCTGGCGTCATAGCGGTAGCTCTCCCGGTGACTGGCACCCTCAACCTGGGTAATACGACCGAGGGGGTCGAGGTCGAAGTGCCGGACACCGGCGAGTTGGTCGACGATGTTGGTGACGGTGTCGTCAGCGCGGTAGGTGTAGGCGCGGCGCTGGAGCAGCTGCTGCTGACCGGCCGGGCTGGGTGCGGTCACTGCCTGGGTGCGCAGGCGGTGGTTGTCGTCCCAGGTCTGGGCGAGCATCACGGTGCCAACGCGTCGGGATATCTCTCGTCCGGCCGGGTCGTACGTGAACTCCAGTGTTCGTGACGCGGTGTCCAAACTGGTGAGTTGCCCGCCAAGGTTGTAGCGCCACAACGTTTCCGCGCCACTGGGCGTGATCCGCCGGACGCGGTGGCCGACCGCGTCGTAGGCGTTGGACACGGCGCGGCCGTTGGTGGTCTGGGTGACGAGCCGCCCGAGCGGGTCGTAGGCGGACACAACGTCCGCGTCTCGTTTGGTGGCACGGACAATCCGGTCGGCTGCGTCGTAGGCCAACGTGGTCACGTCATCGTCGGAGCGGCGTTCGACGACTCGCCCCAACACATCCCGGGTGAACGTGATGGTCTGGCCGGCTCCGTTGGTGCGGGAGACCATCTGGCCGGCGAGGTCACGCGCGTACCGCGTGATGCGGCCGTTGAAGTCGGTCTCGCCGATCAGGTTCCCGGCCGGGTCGTAGTCGTAGCGCCACACCAGACCCGCTGGATTTGTCACCGCGACGAGGCCGAGCTCGGTGTTGTAGGTGAACGCGGTGCGGTCGCCGTTCCGGTCGACGTGGGCGACGGGCAGGTCGAACGCACCGTACTCGGTACGGCTGACCTGGCCGAGCGCATCGATGTGCTCGACCTGGTTGCCTTCACCGTCATAGGACCAGCGCTGGACGGCGCCGTCGGGTTCACGCCGCCACGCCAACTTTCCGCCGGCGGTCCACCCCAGTTCTGTCCTGCCACCCATGGGATCCGTGACAGCGGTGATTCGCCCGAACGCGTCGCGGACGTAGGTGGTGGTCGCCCCCAGTGGATCAGTCACCGCCACCGGAAGCCCGGCCCGATCGCACACGACCCTGGTCATCGCGCCGAGCGCGTCGGTGACGGAGGCGAGGTGATGGCTCTCGTCGTAGCCGAAGCGGGTCGTCGCACCGAGCGCGTCCGTCTCAGCCACGACCGCGCCAGTGGTGTCGTACTCCCAGCGGGAAATCGCCCCGTCCGGGTTGACAATGATGATCGGCAGCTGGAAGTCGTTGTACTCGGCCACAGTCTGCGAGCCGTCGGGGCGCGTGACCCGAATTAGATCACCGGCGTCTGAACGTTCGAACCGGGTGGTGCGTCCCAGCGGATCGGTGCGCGAGGACAACCGGTCGTACCGGTCGAACTCCAAGCGGGTCTGACCGCCCAACGGGTCGGTGATCGCCGTGATCTGCAGGGCGTCGTTGAGGTGATAGCGGGTGGCGTGGCCTAGGGAGTCGGTCGCGGTCGTGACCAGGTTGTCCCGGTCGTAGTCGAAGGTGTAGCTCAGGAACCCGTCCGGGCTCTCGCCCCGTACGCAGCGCCCGTCGGCATCGTAGGTGTACTGGTAGGACCGGTCGTTGCGGTCGGTCCAGCGCGTCAGGCGCCCCTCAGCGTCGTAGCCGAGCCGCAGCGCCAGTCCAGTGCCGTTGACGACTTCGACAAGGCGGCGCTGCTCGTCATAGGCGAAGCCGCGCACCACGGTCTCGGTCTCGCCGGGCAGGACCAGTTCGGTGATCAGTCCTTCGTGGGAGCGGATGTTGACGTGGTAGCCGCCGGAATGCCTTACCTGGACGGGGATTCCGAAGGAGTCGTGGTCGATGTCGATGCGGCCGCCGGCGCGGTCGGTGATCGCGGTCAACGGCTGCAGGGACGTGTCGCCATCGAAGTGCAGGGTGTGTCCGGTGTCGGGGTCGTGGACCTGGTGGCCGTACTCGGTGCGTCGCAGGGGCCAGCGGGGGCCTTCCACCGGGAGCACCGCGTCCTGGCCTGTCGGGGTCGGGTAGGACAGGAGCATGCCGTCGGCGGCCACGAACACCACGCCGTGCTCGTCGATCTCCAGCCGCTGGTCGAGGGTGGAGGCCCAGGAGGGCCCGAACAGGCGGCCCACCCGGTAGGAGGACAGGTGAGTCCTACTCAACACCAGCGGCAGGGCGCCGGGCAAGTCCAGGTCGGTCTCGGTAAACAGCACGTCACCGGTGGCCATGTCCACCGGGTCGCCGCCGGTGCACTTCTTGCCGTTGGGGATGGCGTGCTGGCGGGGGTTGTTGCCCAGGTGCCCGCGCGCTGACGCGGTGCGGGTGCCCGAACTGCTCCGGCCACCGCGTGAACCTGCACTGTGGCCCCCGCCGGTGTGGCTACTGGTCTTGGCGTCAGGGTGCAGGCGTTTGAGCAGGCCCGCGCCGTGGTGGTCGGCTTCCTCGTGGAGGTTGGCGGTGGTGTGCAGGTGTTTGCCCGCGGTCTCCACGACGCGTCCGCCTTGGCCGAAGACCTTGCCGGTGATCTGCAGGCCACGACCGAAGGCCTTGCTGATCACACTGCCGAACCCGGACCGGTCCCCGGAGGCGTGGGAGAGCAGGTTCTGACCCGCTGACTCCAGCTTCTGCCCGCCGGAGGTGAGCTTGCCGCCGAAGTCGGCCAACTTGCCGCCAGAGCGACGCATGTGCTCCGGGTTGAGGTTGATCTTGCTCACGAGGCGGTCTCCGTCAGGCTCGGGTCAGGGCTGGTAGCCGGGGTCACCGATGACCGGGGGCACGGTGTGCTCCCCGGTGCCCCAGTGCTCGTCGGTGGGCTCCATGAACTTGTTGGTGTGCTCCAAGTCCTCCTCGCCCTTACCCTTGCCACCCCGGCCCACCTGACCGCCCACGCCGGGGCTGCCGGACGCACCAGGTCGACCCACCGCGCCAGCCGCCGCACGGCCACCGGGGGCGCCTTCGGTGACCGCACCCACACCAGATCCCGGACCACGCCCCGACAAGCCGCCACCACCGGCCCCGGCCCCCGAGCCGCCGCGAGGCCCGGAACTCGACGAGCCACCAGCAGCGCCACGTCCGCCCCGGCTGCCGCTACCGCGCTCATCGCCGAGCCCACCAGGTGGCCCTGGGATGGGGCCAGGGACAGTCGGTGGGCCGAAGACCGGCGGCGGCTCCGGCGGACCAGGAGGCAGTGGCTGCATCGGCGGCAACTGCAGGTGCGGCGGCCTCACGATCGGTGGCTCGACGTGATGCGACGGATCAGTGCTGGACGGCGGCTCCCCGCCCGGCGGCAGCGACGGCGGCACCGTGGTGACCGGCCCCGGCGTGTGAGTGTTGTGCGGCGTGTATCCGCCGCTCGGACCGGTCTGGCCGGGATCAACCGGGCCGTAGGGCACCGGCCCACCGGTCTGCTGCGGCGAAGCGACGTCCATCCCCTCGGGCTTGGGCACCGCCGGGTAGGTGGCGATGTTCGTGGTCGCCGAGGTGGTGTTGTTGCGGTAGTCGGCGTAGATGGACGCGGCGGTGTCCGACGCCTCGATCGCCTGCTGCTCCTGCTTCTCGGCGTCGGTCTTGTCGCCAGTCAGGTGCGCCCAGCCGCGGGAGAGCCAGTCGTCGGTGGCGGTCACCTGGACCGGGGGCGGCATCGAGTCCCGTGCCTTGGCGAAGTGGCCCACCTGGGTCTCGTTGGCCTTCGAGACGGTGTGCGAGGTGTCCTTGGCGTCCAGCACGAACTGCGTCATCGGGGTCGTGGTGTTCTTGAACCCCGATGCTGCTTCGCCCTGCCACACCGCGTCGGTCTGCTTCAGGACCTGGTCCAGCATCTGCTTGATGTTGTCGAAGCGCTCGCCGACCTTGGACTGCCATTCCCCGGCCGCCCGCGACAGCTCAGACGACCCGTTGCCCCCGTGGAGGTTGTCATAGACCTCCTTGTGATTGAACGCGGCGTGCGCCTCGCCCGCGACCTCGGTGCTGAACGGCCACACGGTCCTCTCCCTCTCCGATGCGGGGTTCTACTGGCCAGCGGGCAGGTTGCCCAGCACCAGACTCGCCGCCTTCTGCGCGAACAGGCAGGGATCCTGGAATCCCAGTTCGGCAGGGCGCGCGATATACGCGCTCAGCGACAGGTACTGAGAATCGGAGACTCCCAGGTCAAGTGCACACGATGACTTACTCTTGTCGGTCGTCACAGCCGGGTAGCCGTCGACAACGATAGCGGTGAAGTCGCTAAAATTGTCTTTGTGCTGGTAGAGCTGCGAGAGGCCTTTTCCGGTTTTCGTGTCCGGGGCGAGCGTCATCGAACCGTTGTCGCTGCGCCAACCGCACGCCGTCTGTCCCCACGGCGTCTGCTCGGTCTTGGAGGTGCCCTGCACGCCGAGTTGCCGCCGCTGCTGTTCGGTGAGCAACTGGCAGGAGTCACTGTTCGCTGCCAGGTTCTTCGGGTGGGTAACCTTGGGAGCGCCTGGTGCGTTGGACGGGGACTGTGAGGTCGTCGCGGACGTGGGCCCGGGTGTGCCTCCGTTGGTGCTGGTGCACCCGGTCAGCGTGACTCCCGCGACACAAACGACGACGGTCAACGTTGCTTTCATCGGTGCGTATTTCACCAGAGAGTCCGCTCGCCCTCACATCTTGAACTTGATCTCGGCACTGGTGTCCGCGACCTTGTACATTTTCATGGTCTTGTCGACCTCGTCGATGACATGCTGACAGTAGGCCACACAGTCATCAAGGGTCTTACCGAGGAACCCCTCCTCGTCCCCGGCCATCCTGCCGAGGTTCTTCACCGCCTGCTTGCTGACCTCGTCATTCCCGGGAGCGCCTACCGAGCGCAGCCAGTGTGAATCCCTCTTGATGCTGAGGAATTCCTCCTGGGCCGCGATCCAGCCAGCCTTGAGGGTAGGGAGTCGGTCGGGCGCCACCTGGAGCGCGCCTTTGGTGTAACCGCCGCTACCGTCGTGAGCCCATGTATTGATGGTCGCCATCTCTCGCCCGACGAAGACGGGGTCGTGGGTGGCGTTGAACTCGGGCATCCTCGGTGTCCTCCCCAGACGGTGGTTGCGGTCCACATACGGCGCTACTCATGGTGACAGGTCTGACGCGGGCCGCGACGCAGTTTGCCCGGACCTCAGACGGCTACAGACGCTGGCGCGTTCCCTCCAGCAACTCGCCAACGACACGAACGAGAAGAATGACGTCGGCTGGCGCGGCGACGGTGTAACCGTTGCGCTCAAACAGGGCCACCCGGCCCCGTGCGGTGTCGAACACCTTGACGATGTTCGGCGACCGGTGCCGGGCACCGGCCGAGTCACGCACGGCCGCGGCGAACTTGCCGTAGGCGGACCTCTCGCCCGCCACCAAAGCCGACAGGTTGCGGGCGGCGTCCGAACGGATGCCGCGTGCCCGCAGTCCCGCCTCGACCGCCCCGTCCGAGTCGATACCGCGCTCGGCGGCCTCGGTGACGGCGGCCTCCAGGTCGGCGGTCGGCACGCTCACGGTGCTGCCCGTGGCTGGCGGTGTCTCGGGCAGCACCCTGACCAGGGAGGCAGTG
Organism: Kutzneria viridogrisea DSM 43870; assembly: GCF_000525635.1. Taxonomy (NCBI): domain Bacteria; kingdom Bacillati; phylum Actinomycetota; class Actinomycetes; order Pseudonocardiales; family Pseudonocardiaceae; genus Kutzneria; species Kutzneria viridogrisea. The sequence goes on along the minus strand of NZ_CP007155.1, from coordinate 1,219,994 downwards.
AGCGAGTGATCCGGCACCGCGTCCAGGCGCACGGAGTCACCATCGAGGACGGCCCGCACGGCGAAGGACCCGCGGGCCGCTACGCAGGCTCGCAGTTCCCGGCCCGGTGCCGGGGCGTACCGCAGGTCCAGTTCGAACGAAGCGTGCGCGACCAGGGCCAGCGCCCCGTAGAGATCGTCGTCCAGATGACGATCGAGCAGCCCTCGTGCGCGTAGCCGCGCCTCAGCCTGCTCCAGGGCTTCCTGCGGGTCAGTGGGCGGCGGGGTGTGGTTACGCCAGGTCAGGATCGTAGGGAGCGCGGGAAGCCGGGAGCGCTGCCATGCCACCCCGAGCTCGGCATAGTCCAGCTTGATGACCACCACGAGACCCCCGTCTCCGCACGTGTGCCCAACCCGCCCGAGGGTAGCCGATCAGTCACACAGCGGAGGCGAAACGCGGAAATGGCGGCGAGAGAGCCCTCACTCTGCGGCGTCGATCAGCCGCCTCACCTGGTCCAGGTACCGCACAAGCTGGGTCGCGGCCAGCGGGTCGAGCACCACCTCGTGGACCTGGTCTCCGGGCAGCTCCAGGTACAGCTGCCAGGGACCGCAGTCAGCATCCTCCGACACCTCCTCCGCGCTGGGAAGCGGGTGCACGCCGAGCAGCCGATCCCCGTGCACAGCGTGCCGCACCGGCACGTACATGATGTGGCCGCTGAGGACCGCGGTGACCAGGTCTGAGATCCCGGACACGTCCAGGCTGACCGTGAACGTCTCCGTCGGCCCTATCCTGAGGACTGCTCGATGCTGGTCGTCGGTGAGCCCGAGGAGGACCGTGCACGGTGTTCCGTCGGTGCGGTGAGCGGCTACCTCGCGGCCGGACATCGCGTCCCTTCGTGTCGAGTAATCACTGTGGTGGCGCGGGAACCCAGGTGCGGTCGGCGAAAATGCCCTCGACGATGGCCTCGCGCAGGCAAAACGGGTGCACCTCGACCCGGTGCAGCGAGTAGCCGTCGACCCACCGCGCGACCCGGGCGACGTGGACGGGGAGGGCGTCGATGTCGGTCAGCGTGACATCGAAGACGAACACCACCCCGACTCCGGCACCCACCCTGTGTTCGAGCACCCCACAGAAGTCCGCCTGCCGCACGCCCAGGCCAAGCTGGTCGTGCAGCAGGCGCCGCAGCGCGTCCTCGACCGGCTCCCCGGATCCGACGGGGCCGCCGGGGAAGGTGTAGCCGTGCGGGGCAGGCAGGGTGAGGTAGTACTCGTCGTCGCGGCCGGTCAACGCGTACACAGCTACTCGTGGGCCCGGTGCCGTGGTCACGACACCGCTCCAGCCTCGGCCGCCTGGTGCCGTGAGGGCGCTGCCGGTCGCGGGGTGGTGGGTCGGCCGCCAGCCAGGGCGCTGGCCCCGCTCGCCGTGGCCAGCGCCGTTTCCCAGCTCGCCCAGGCTGCGCTGAGGTCCTCTTCAGCGGTGTGGCATTCCGCTGCTCTGGTTTCGCGTGTGGTGTCCCTGGTCAATTCGAGGACGAGGCCGGGGTCCTCGGCGTGCTGACGGAGGTGAATCAGGACGTGGTTCTCATGGATCCGCTGGATGACGAACCGATCGCCGGGCAGGCCCATGATCGGGTGCAGCAGGAACAGCGCGGCGGCCACCGCAGGCGAGTGGCCCCCGGTCCACCGCACGCTCAACGCCTGGTCCCCGAGGGCGGTGACCTGGGCGCCCGTGGTCCCCGCGCACACCCTCTGACGGCGCAGCAGGCTGCTGGCCAGCCCGGCCAGCTCCGGCGACACCTGCGCCCGAGGCCCGGCCAGGGCGCTGGTCTCGTGGTCGTCGAGTGGTCGTAGCGCGGCTGCGTGGGAGCAGTAGGTGTGGGTGGGTAGGCCGGTGGCCTGCTGGACGAACGCGGTGGCGGCCACCCATTGCCGGTAGCTGACGGCGGCGATGTGCACTGAAGTGTCCGGGACGTGGGTCTGGACCAGATGAACCTGCCGCCGGTGCGGCCGCACACGCAGCCCCGGTACTCCGGTGAATCCGCCCTGCACGGTGTGAGGGAGCAGTTCCAGCAGCAGGACCGGCAGCGCGGCGGGCGTCAGGTGGAGGATGAGCCCGTCCGTCTGGGGCCGGACCGTCCGGAACACACCCGCCCCCTCGGGTACGTGCTGCCGCAGGTGGGCGTGTGCCCGCCCGGTCGCGAGCAGGACCGCGGCCTCCAGGTCCCGCTGGCAGGGGCTGGTGGCGTCGGGCAACAGGGCGTGGCGGATCCGGGCCGCAACCGGGTCCAGGGTGGGTTCCCCGGGCAGGCGGGCGGCGTGGTTGTGCGCGAGTGCCCGCAGTACCTGGGCACGGTCCTCGACGGAGAGTTCCTTGGCGCCGCTGGCGATGGCGGGCAGGACGCTGGAGTCGGTCTCGCCGGTGTAGCTGCTGCGCAGCACGGCCAGGCGCCGGATCAACGACGTGCGGTTGGGCATCGGGATCTCCGAGGAGGGGGACCGCGGCGGAGTATGCCGCGTGAGGGCGCGAGGGACGCGCATGGTCAGGGCGGGACGCGGAAGTCGATGACCCCGGCAGGCCGCTGACGGCACGGTGGGCCATCAGCACTGTCCATGAGCATCGCGAGCTGGTCGGTGTCGAACTGACCGTTCGTGTGCCGCATCTTCTGGTGGGAGGTGACGCCGTGGCTGGTGTGGATCTCGTGCAGTACCTGGCTGAACACCAGGAACAAGCCCGTGCTGTCCAGGTCGATGACGGTCACGGAAACATCCTTCACACACGACTTGTCTTGTAAGGACGAGAGATTCACCGGGTCCCGGTGGTCAGTCGGGTCCGCGATGCACGACAACCGACCAGGTCAGGCACTCGCTCGGCGGGCGCACGAGCGAGTGGGCGATGACCAAACGCTCGGGTTTCCACAGCGGTGGGTAGAGCGGTTCGGGTGCGGTCACCGGTCCGAACTCAGCCGCCAGCGAGGCGACCTCGGCGCGGGTGCGGGGGTGCAGATCCATACCGGCTTCGGCGTAGACCTCGACAGCCTGCTGGACCACCTGAGGATGGTCGTCGGCGGTGAGATGGGAGATCGCGGCCAGACTGCCGGGCACCACAGCGTCGCGCCAGGCGGCGAGTACTCCGGCGGGATCGCGGTCATCGGGCACCTCGTGCAGTACGGCGCTGAGCAGCACCGCGACCGGCTGGTCAAAGTCCAGCACTGTCCGCAGGACAGGGTGATCGAGCAGCGTCCTGGGCTGGGTGAGGTCAGCCTCGATGACCGCGGTACCCGGCACGTCACGTGTGTCCTGTTCCAGGCTGCAACACGCGACGAGGTCGGACTCCACGTAGACCACCCGCGCGCTAGGAACCTGGCGCCGGATGTTCTCATGCAGCGCCACGGGACCACCCACGCCCGCACCGAGGTCCACGAACTGCCGGACACCCCACTGCTGCGATGCCCAGCGGGTGACCTGATACAGCCAGGTCTGGTTCCGCCGAGCGGCCTTCTCAAAGTAGGTACGCGCCCGGCCCAGCGAGGCCACCAGGTCCCGATCGGCGGGGCAGTTCTTGCCGCACCACAACAGGTAATCCCATACTCTGCCTGACTGAGGTCGGTTCGAGCCGAGGTAGTCGGCCAACCGGTCATCATCGTGGTGCACCTGGCCTGTGCTGGTAGTGGTACTCACGCGATTCCCCGCTCCCGACTCGCCGGAACGAACCGGCCATTGCAACACAGAAGTCCTTGGACCCAAATGACTTCAGCGCCATCTCGACTGGACGCGAGTGAGCGCCCAAGTCCGTCTGGTGGGCAGCACAGTGCGTGCCGTCCGTAGACGTCCCGATCGAGCTTGTCCTGTTCCACGCGCCGCTGGAGTTCCTCCACCGTCACGTACTCCGACAGCCATCCGGCGAGCTGTCGACCGCACTGTCCAATGTGGTGCTGCCGGACGTGCTGACGCAGTAGGCGGTGGATAACCAAGCTGAAGAGGCTGGCAACGACGAGTGCACTGAAGACGATCACTGTGGACATCATCGCAACGCAAACTCCCCAAGCAGGTAGGCGGATTTCGCATTCGAGCAAGGCCACAGTGTGCCGCACTCAGCGCACGGTCGCCCGACTTGTTCGGCGCGGTGCAGGAACAACTGCATCAGCACAACAGCACTAGCCTGTGCGGTCACTGGGTCGCAGGACGGCCGAGGTACCAGTCGGTTCGACAGCCGCACCCTGGAGGCTGTCGAGGTCATCGGACTGCCTCCCGGAAGACTTCGGCCTGACAAACCGTTCCACGAACCGACCCTGTCGGGCGCAACACCTTGTGGCACAACGGCAGGCGCAGGCTTTGCGCGCCAACTGTGGCAGCCAGCCGTCCCGCGGCTCGGGTCAGAGCCCAGACGAGCCTGTATCTGCGTAGCAGCGGGAACCTGGCGTAGAAGATCCGTATCGTCTTCTCACAGTGCAACGGACCGCGCTGGTACTCGACCCCAACCTGGACGAACAGCGTGCCGACGAAGACCGTGAGCGGACAGTTGGGATTGAGAGCCGTGAACCGCTGTTCCCAACGAACCGCTACATCCTGGACGGTCAGCTTCGGGTGATCAGCCATGAGTCTCTCCCTTGGAGGTCCGCCCTGGTAGCGATGCTTGGCTTCGGCTGAGCCGGGCGCGAGCCAACTGCAGGCATCGGGAAACCTGGTCAGCCTCCTGCTCCAGCAGGAAGGCGCACTCGCCAGCAGGAACCTGCACTGCAATACGAATGTGGTCGATAACGTGGATTACCAACTGTCGATTGCGCCCCGCTGCGTCGCGGCAGGAGATCAGCCACCGGTTATCGGTGTCGTCGGGCATCTGAACTCCTCTCAGGGGCGCGAAACGGCGCGGTTGCTCACGTGCTGCGCGCTTGTTCCGATGTTGGAACGATCAGCGGTGGTGAACTCCTAGAGATGTCCTAATCGACTGCGGTCTCGTTCACCCGTTCGAGTTGTGGCATGGTGTAGGCGGACCTGTTATTACGAGGAGCAGCGCCATGGACGTCAACCCAGCCGACAGCGTCGGTCGCCGAGTCGCCAAGCTGCGCAAGCTCCGTGGCCTGACGCAGCGCCAACTGGCGGAACGCGCACACTTCAGCCACCAGACGGTCCAGGCGGTCGAACAAGGCAAGCAGCCTCCATCACCCGCGTTCACGGCTGCCGCAGCTCGCGCCCTCGGCCTTGGCGTACTCGACCTCACCGGACAGCCCTACGACTCGCTCATCAGCCGGCATGGAACCGAACAGGCCCACGTCCCAGCGTTGGAACAGGCGATCACCGAGGGGAGGCACGCCGGGGTCGAAGGTGAGCTGATGTCACTGGAGGAGCTGGCAGCGTGCATGGAGGCGGTGAACGTCCATCGACGCAACAGTCGATACGCCGACGTCGCGAAGGAATTGCCTACGCTGCTACGTCAGCTACACGTCCTCGCCCGCGAACTGCCGCTGGGCAACGCCAGCGAGCGCGCCCACGGCTTGCTAGCCAACGCGTACGCCCAGGCGATGTCGACCCTGCATCGGCTAGGGCACCTGTCGCTGGCCGGCTGGGCTGGTGAACGTTGCATGTGGGCATCGGAGCGCTGCGGGGACCCATTGCGTGTCGCTGTCGCCGATTTTCACCAGGCACTCGCCTTGCTGAATTCTGGCGGATATTCAGTCGGGCAGCGCCTTCTCGACGCCGCAGCACACGATATTCGAGACTTGCCCAGCACTTCGGAAACGCTGGCTGTACGGGGCTCACTGCATCTGCGTTCGGCCATCATTGCAGCGCGTTCGTCCAATCCTGTCGACGCCGAGGCGCACTTGACTGAGGCTCGAGAAATGGCAAGGCACGTGACTGACGGGCACTACTACGAGACATCGTTCAGTGCCGCAAACGTGGAGATCCATTCGGTTGCGGTCCCGGTCGAACTTTGCGATGGGACTACAGCGGTGCGACGCGGCGCCGAACTTCAGCTGCCTGTTGAAGTGAATAGTTCGCGACGTGGCCATCACTATATCGACTTGGCCAGGGGCTGGCTGCTGCACGGAAATCGGGAGAAGGCGCTCAAAACTCTGAACCGCGCCCGAAGGATCACGCCGCAGCTCACTCGGTACCACCCAACGGTTCGCGAAACGGTCATGGCACTTGTATCCACCGACAAGCGTTCAACGGAGTCGCTGAGCAACTTTGCCACTTGGTGCGGAATCCGTACGTGAGTTTGGTCAGGAGGGGCATGAACGACACCGGTCAGCCGGTTCTCTACGCCATTGTGTGCGGATCACCGGCCGCGCGCCACGTTGGCAAGTTGGTTGAAATCGGGCAAGCTGCCGGGTGGGATGTATGTGTAGTTGCCACTCCCGACGGTCGCAAGTTCATTGACGTGAGTGCACTCGAAAAGAAGTCGGGACATGTTGTGCGGTCTTGGTATAAAGATCCTGACGAGCCTGATGTTTTACCGCCTGCCGATGCTATGATTGTGGCGCCGGCTACCTGTAACACAGTCGCCAAGTGGGCTGCCGGCATATCAGACACGCTTCCACTCGGGATGGTTGTCGAGGCTTTCGGCAAGGGGATTCCAGTTGCTTGCGTGGTGTCTTCAAGCTCTGCGCAGTTAGGTTTTCCTGCTGTCCAGTTGGCCATTTCCAAGCTTGCCGATTGGGGTGTCAGAATGGTTGACTACCCGAGGGGAGAAGTTGCGAAGGGCGAGGACAAGCACGCGCGGTTCCCTTGGGCGGCGGCGTTCGATGCCATTCAATCCGAGGCTTCGGGGTGACATCCTATTCCCGATGCTCACCAGAACACTTGGCGTTCTGCCGATGCAAAGGGCGGCTCGGCAAACAGATCCTGCTGTCCTCCACGAAGGGTGTCGAGCAGGACGCGTGGTGCCCCGAGTCGTGAGACCGGTTCGGACAGGGTGTAGACGGCGAGGCTGGCGGCTGCGATCGCATCAGTGCCAGCGCGGGCGAGTCGTTGCTGGAAGCGGTGTTGCAGCCGTACGGCGAAAGGACGGCTCGAGGAACCGGTGGTACTGGTGTAGAGGAGGTCCTGGCTGGTCGCCATTCGCCATGCGGTGTCACCCGCTGCACTGATCTTTCGTTGGATCTTCCAGGTGTGCTGTGGGTTGAGCCCGTAGCGGATCGATTCGTCGCGCAGTGCGACTGCGCCCAGTGCTGCGACCGCCATCCCGTGTCCGTACACCGGCTCGGACACGTCATGGAAGACAAGGTCCGCCAGACCTACTCCCACGTCGCCGCCGCGGTCGAGGCACGCCTGCTGCAATGCCTGCAAGACCGCTGGGACAAGGCCGTCCTCAACTCCACCGGCGAGTTCGACACCGCCTGGAGGAAGGCCGCCTAGCCCGACGCCTCCACCCGAGCCCACGCCGCACGCGTGGGCTCGTGGCCTTCTCCCCGCGCGCACGACGGTGTCCCGAGAAGCCCTCCATCGCGGCCAACGTTATTGACCCCGACTCGGTCAACCTGACCCTGTTCGCCAGGCACGCATGAACGAAAGCCATCCCCTCAGCGGCTCCCCTCGCTGCCGCCTTCTGCCAACCTCGTGATCAACGGCAGAGTTGCAAACACGGAAGGATCGCGATGACCGGAACAGCGCTACTCATGATCGACATGCAGAACGGGTATCTCGCCGACGACGGAGTGCGCGACGCACTTGGCTGGCCACCGATCTGGCAACTCGACACAGTCATCACCACGTGCGCTGACCTCCTCGCCCACGCGCGTTCTCACGGGATCCCGGTGCTGTACTCGCGTGTCGTCGCAAGCCAGGCGGGCGCGCTGGGAGCGAACCCCCGGGCCGCCCAGCAGCTGCAGAGTCGCGCCAGCCGCATGCCTGAGGTGTCCGACGAGCAGAAGCAGTGGAAGAGCCAGATCATGGATGCGGTGGCGCCACAGCCAGGCGACCTCGTACTCGACAAGACCCGTCCCAGCTTCTTCACCTACACCGAACTGGAACCGCTGCTCAGAAACCTCGCCATTACCCGGCTCATCGTCGCGGGCTTACAAACCAACGTCTGTGTTGAAGCGACGGTGCGCGCAGCGCTGGAGCGGAACTTCGAAGTGGCCGTGCCCGAGGACGCGGTCTCCACCGACGGGCCCGCGCTGCACTTCAGCGCGCTCAACTCGATGCGGGTGCTCTACACCGAAGTCGCCCCCTGGCGCGAACTTGTCGCACCCGACGCCCCCTGGGATCGCGCCTTCCGGACCCCTGACTACGGACGCGACCCCCAGTACTGGACCGAACCCACGCCGGACGCACACCACGACTGATCCGCCAGCCGGGCCACAGCGGCGGCCACACCGCCTGCCCCTATGCCGTCCGCCTGCGGTGCCCGGTCGGCCCGTCTACGGGCGTCCCGAAGATACGTCACCGAAGAATCCCCGGTCGGGTGACATGGAACTGGAGCAAATCCATGACCCCATTTCGCATAGTGTCAGACCGCTGCTCCAGTTTTGCTCCAGTTAGGTCATCCATTGTCCACTTGGGACGGACAAACAAGATCGCCCCCAGTCCTGGTTTTCCCAGGTCAGGGGGCGTATCTAAACTATTCAACAATTGTGGAGCTGAGGGGACTCGAACCCCTGACCCTCACACTGCCAGTGTGATGCGCTACCAGCTGCGCCACAGCCCCGCACTTTGATTCGGATCTCTTGGGGAGTTCCTCATCTCGTGTGGTTCATACAGTACACGACACCTCCTGGAGAGTGAAATCGGGGGGGACCCGAGGATGTTTGCCCAGGTCAGACCCGTGAACGGAAAGCGGCCCGCCCCCAGCGCCGAGCGAGGGGCGGGCCGCACCGGGAACGGTCAGGAGTTGGCTGCTCCGTTGAGCAGCTTGTCCAGCCACTGCCCGTCCTTGAGCACGTCGATCGAGGTGTCCCCGCTGCGCACGGTGGGCGTGCCCTTGTACCAGGGCTGCTCCTTCACCGCGTCGTAGTTGGCGGTCACCTTGCTGGTGTAAGTGCTGTTGCGCACGTCGTTGGCGAACTGGTCGCCGGTGATGCCGATCCGCTGACCGAGGTTGATCAACTGGTCGGCGGTGTACCCCTCGCTGCCCTCCCTGGGCTGGGAGTTGAACAGACTGGAGTGGTAGTCGGCGAACTTGCCCGCCTTGGCCGCGGCAAGGGTGGCGTTGCCCGCGAGGGTGGAGTAGCCGGCGGGCACCGAGCTGCGGTCGAGCATGTTCACGATGTGGTAGCGCACCTGGAGCTTGCCCTCGGCCAGCGCCTTGTCGATCTGGGCGTTGTCCCGCTTCTCGAACTCACCGCAGGCTGGGCAGATGAAGTCCTCCCAGACGTCCACCTTGACCTTGGCGTCGGGCTTGCCCGCGGTGATCACACCGTCGTCGCCCACTGTGGCCTGGTACTCGCTGGCGGCCTTCGCGACACCAATGGCCTCGAGCTTGTTCTTGTCCACTTCCTTGCTCTTCAGCGTGACGGCGACAATCACGATCGCGGCGACCACGAGAATGCCGACCACACCGATGATGATGTTGCGGCGGTCCTTGTTGGCACCGCGTGCCGCTGCGACGGCCTTGGCCGCCGCGGCCTTGTTCTTGTTCGCGTCCTGCTGGCGTTGGCGCTTGCTGCGCTCCGCACCGCCCACGTGATCGTCCTCCTGTTAACGAGCCGACCACGCCTGTTCAGGGGGTCTGGTCGGTCGGACCTCGGGCCGCATGCTACCGGCCGTCGCTAAGGGCAGCCTGAGAATCTAGGCCAGGGCCGCGCGCAGGGCCGAGACCGACTCGTCCACCGCGCGCCCGCACGCGGGGATGATCGGCGCGAAGCTGGCGAAGGCGTGCACCAGGTCCTCGTGCCTGCGCACCTGGACCGGCACACCGGCCTTGGCCAGCAGCTGGCCGTACACCTCGCCCTCGTCGCGCAGCGGGTCGAACTGCGCGGTGGCGATGTAGGCCGGGGGCAGGCCGCTGAGGTCCTCGGCCAGCGCGGGCGACAGGGTCCACGGCACGGGCCCGGGCAGGCCGCCCGCGTAGTGCTCGAGGAAGGTCTCGATGTCGGCCGTGGACAGCACCGGCGCGGTGGCGTTCTCGCGCCGTGCGGGCAGGTCGTCACCGGCGCCGGTGGCCGGGTAGTACAGCAGCTGGAAGCACAGCCGCGGGCCGCCATTGTCCCTGGCGAGCAGGGCCGTGACGGCGGCGAGGTTGCCGCCGGCACTGTCCCCGGCCACGGCGATCCGCGCGGGGTCCCCACCCAGCTCGGCGGCGTGCTCACCGACCCAGCGCAGCACCGTCCACGCGTCGTCCACGGCGGCGGGGAACGGGTGCTCGGGAGCGAGCCGGTAGTCCGCGGACACCACCACGGCCCCGGCCCCGCTCGCGATCCGGCGGGCGAGGTCATCGTGCGTGGTGGTGCTGCCCATGCACCAGCCGCCGCCGTGGAAGAGCACGACGACCGGCAGCGGCCGCGCCCCGGGCAGCGGGCGGTAGACCCGGACCGGGACGGGCGGGTCGCCGGGCACGGACCGGTCGGTGACCGAGGCCATGTCGACCATCGGCTGCACGCGCTGCCAGCGACCTTCCAGCTCGGCCCTGGCACGCAGGATGTCCACGCCGGGGGCGGAGACCGACAGCGGCGGGAAGGCCTCGAGGAAGCGCTTGAGGTCCTGGTCGATGTCTGGCACGCGATCACGGTAGCCAGCGGGCCGGACTCCGGTAACCCCTAAGGCTAGGCAAGGCTTCCAGAGGCTGTCCTCAGTCCACCGTGGACGAATAGAGTTCCCGCTGTGACTGAGGGCGTTGAGGAGATCGGGCACACGCACAAGGACCTGTCCGGCGGCTGGCTGCGGCCCGCCGTGTTCGGCGCGATGGACGGCCTGGTGACCAACATCTCACTGGTCGCCGGTGTGGGCGGCGCGCACGCGGAAGCCCACGTGATCGTGCTCACCGGGGTGGCCGGACTGGTCGCGGGCGCCTTCTCCATGGCGCTGGGTGAGTACACCTCGGTGCAGACCCAGAACGACTCGGTGCGCGCCGAGGTCGCGGTGGAGCGCCGCGAGCTGCGCGAGAACCCGGAGGCCGAGCAGGAGGAGCTGGTGGAGCTGCTCACCGCGCGCGGGCTGAGCAGGGACACCGCCGAGGAGGTCGCCAAGGAGGTGCACAAGGACGAGGACCTGGCCGTGCGGGTGCACATCGAGCAGGAGCTCGGCGTCAACCCGGACGAGCAGCCCTCACCGCTGGTGGCGGCGGTGTCCTCGTTCCTGTGCTTCGCGGTGGGCGCCCTGTTCCCGCTGGTGCCCTTCCTGTTCGGCTGGAACTCGCTGACCGCGGGCCTGGCGGTCGGCGCGGTCGGCCTGTTCGCGGCGGGTGCGCTGGTGGCCAGGTACACGACCCGATCCTGGTGGCTCAACGGGGTGCGGCAGCTGCTGTTCGGGGCGATCGCCGCGGGGGCCACGTACCTCGTCGGTGCGCTCATCGGGGTGTCCACGGCAGGCTGAGGGGCGTGGAACTGCCCCAACTGCCGCAGCTGCCAGTCAGCGCGGTGCTCGACGAGGTCACCGGCGCGCTCTTCGCACACGGCACCGCCGTGCTGGTGGCCCCGCCCGGCACCGGCAAGACGACCCTGGTCCCGCTGGCGATGGCTGCCGCCTGCACGGGCAAGGTGCTGGTCGCCGAGCCACGGCGCCTGGCGGCGCGGGCCGCGGCGGCGCGCATGGCGCACCTGCTCGGCGAACGGGTCGGCGAGACCGTCGGCTACGCGGTGCGCGGCGACCGCAGGACCTCGGCGCGGACGCGGGTGGAGGTCGTGACCTCCGGGCTGCTGCTGCGCCGGTTGCAGGGCGACCCCGAACTGGCCGGGGTGGACGCCGTGCTGCTCGACGAGTGCCACGAGCGGCACCTCGACGCCGATCTGCTGCTGGCCCTGCTGCTGGACGCCCGCGCCGGGCTGCGGCCGGACCTGCGCGTGCTGGCGACCTCGGCCACGGTGGCCGCCGACCGGCTCGCCGGGCTGCTGGGCGCGGACACCCCCGTGGTGCGCGCGCACGTGCGGACCCACCCGGTGGAGGTGAGCCACGTGCCGCCGGCCAGGGGCGAGCGCGTGGAGCGCTGCGTGGCCAGGGCAGTCCACAAAGCACTGTCCGAATCGGACGGTGACGTACTGGTCTTCCTGCCCGGTGTCGGCGAGATCCGCCGGGTTTCGGCCCTGCTGGACGGCGTGGACGTGGTGCCGCTGCACGGCAGGCTGGCCAGCGCGGAGCAGGACCGCGCGCTGCGGCCGGGCGGCGGGCGCCGCGTGGTGCTGGCCACCGCTGTCGCCGAGTCGAGCCTGACCGTGCCTGGGGTGCGCGCGGTGGTGGACGCGGGTCTGACCCGTACGCCGAGGGTCGACCACCGCCGCGGGCTGTCCGGGCTGGTGACCGGCCGCGTGTCGGCGGCGGTGGCCGAGCAGCGCGCGGGGCGGGCGGGCCGTGAGGCGCCGGGCCGGGTCTACCGGTGCTGGCCCGAGCAGGAGCAGGCGACGCTGCCCCGCTACCCGGAACCGGAGATCAGGACCGCCGAGCTGACCAGGCTGGCGCTGGAACTGGCCTGCTGGGGCACCCCGGACGGCGAGGGCCTCGCGTGGTGGGACGCGCCGCCGACGGGGGCGCTCGCGGCGGGCCGCCAGGTGCTGGCCGCGCTGGGCGCCGTGGACGCCTCGGGGGTGACCGGGCGCGGCAGGCGGATCGCCGAACTGGGGCTGCACCCCCGGCTGGCCAGGGCCCTGCTGGACGGGGCGCCGGAGGTGGGCGTGCGGGCGGCGGCCGAGGTGGTGGCCCTGCTGGACGACGACACCCTCGCCGAGGGCACGGATGTGGAATCCGCGCTGCGCAGGCTGCGTGCCGACCAGGGCAGCGACCGGGCGCGGCGCTGGCGGCGCGAGGTCAAGCGACTGACCGACCTGGCGCGCCCGCTGGTGGCCGACGGGGCAGCCGCGGCGGCGGACCCCGCGCTGGTCGTGGCGCTGGCGCACCCGGAGCGGCTGGCCCGCAGGCGTGGGCCGGGCTCGGCGACGTACCTGATGGCGGGCGGCACCGCCGTGGAGCTGGCGGCCCCCGGGGAGGCGGAGTGGCTGGCGGTGGCGGTGGCCGATCGCGAGCCCGGCCGGGCGCACGGCCGGATCCGGCTCGCGGCGCGGGCGGACCGGGCGCTGGCCGAGCGGGCGGCCCCCGCGCTGCTGGTCAGCGAGCAGGAGGTGCGCTGGGCCGAGGGCGACGTGCTGGCGAGGCGGGTACGCAGGCTGGGCGCGATCGTGCTGGAACAACGCCCGCTGGCCGACCCGGACCGGGCGGCGCTGCACGCGGCGTTGACAGATGGACTAAGTCGTGAAGGAAGTGCCCTGCTGCGGTGGAGCCAGGACGCGCTGCGGCTGCGCCAGCGGCTCGCCCTGCTGCACCGCGTGCTGGGCGCCCCCTGGCCGGACGTCTCGGAGCGGGCCCTGCTGGCGGACCCGGACAGCTGGCTGGGTCCCGAGCTGGCCACCGCGCGGCGCAGGGCCGACCTGGAGCGGATCCACGCGCACGAGGCGATCTCCCGGCTGCTGCCCTGGCCACAGGCGACCCGCCTGGACGAGCTGGTGCCGGACCGGGTGCTGGTGCCGTCCGGCTCGCGGGTCAGGGTGGACTACTCGGCGGAGGAGCCGGTGCTGCCGGTGAAGCTGCAGGAGACCTTTGGCTGGGCGCGAACCCCGCACATCGTGGACGGCAGGGTCCCGGTGCTGCTGCACCTGCTCTCCCCGGCGGGCCGACCGGTGGCGGTGACCGCCGACCTGGCCTCGTTCTGGCAGGTCGGCTACCGCCAGGTCCGCGGCGAACTGCGCGGCCGGTACCCGAAGCACCCCTGGCCCGAGGACCCGACCACGGCCACGCCCACCCGTCGGACGAAACAGAGCAAGTAGGTCCATCCTGGACGGTGTGACGAGCAAACCCAGCACCACCACGGACAAACTGTTCAAAGTGGCCGTAACGCTCAAGGGGCTGGACGGCCTGAGCCAGCTCGTCCTGGGCATTGTGCTGATCTTCATCCCGCCGACGGTGATCACCGGGCTGGCCAACGCCGTGGTCACCAGGGACCTGCTCGGCGACCCGGGCGGGACACTGTCGGAGCACTTGGAGACCGCCGCGCACAACTTCGCCGACGGCAGCAGCCGCGGGTTCGCCATCGGCTACCTGCTGCTGCACGCGGTCGTCAAGCTCGGACTGGTCGCCGCCCTGCTGCGCAAGGTCGTGCCGCTCTACCCGATCGCCGCACTGGTGCTCGGTGCCTTCGTTGTCTACGAGCTGTACCGCGCCGTGCACACTGGTTCGATCGCGCTGCCCTTCTTCGCCGCACTGGACATCGTGATCATCGTGTTGGTGCTGCGGGAGTACCGGCAGTTGCGCCAAGAGGCCGCAACACCGGGCGGCCGAACCGGTGCCGACGGCAACGCGTAGACATCAATTGGACAGTTGAGCACCGCTGACTTACTTTTCGGGCACCGCCGCCAGCGACTGAGAGGGATCCGCACATGAGTCTGCGCGTGACGCGTCTCGTGGCCGTGGCGCTGGCAGCTGTTGCCGCACTGTCCGCCTGCGGCAGCTCCGGCGCACCGGACACGGTGCTGGGCTCGGCATCGGACGGCAAGCTCACCGTGGGCATCCGGTTCGACCAGCCGGGCGTGGGCTTCAGGACGCTCAACGGGGACTACCGCGGTTTCGACGTGGACGTGGCCCGGTATGTGGCGCAGGAACTGGGCGTGTCCGCGGACAGGATCGAGTGGAAGGAGGCGGAGCCCGCCGACCGCGAGAAGCTGATCACCAGCGGTCAGGTGGACTTCGTCGTCGCCGCCTACACGATCAACGACAAACGCAAGCAGCAGGTGGACTTCGCCGGGCCCTACTTCAGCGTGGGCCAGGACCTGCTGGTGCGCCAGACCGACACCTCGATCACCGGCCCGCAGTCGCTCAACGGCAAGCGGCTGTGCTCGGTGGCCGGGTCCACCTCCGCGCAGCAGGTGAAGGCGAAGTTCGCCCAGGGCGCGAGCCTGGTCGAGTACGGGCGCTACTCCGACTGCGTCACCGCGCTGCTGGCCAACATCGTGGACGCGGTGACCACCGACGACGTGATCCTGGCCGGGTACGCGGCGCAGAACCCGGAGCTGCTCAAGGTGGTCAACCAGCCGTTCACCAAGGACTCCTACGGCATCGGGCTGCGCAAGGGGGACCAGGACAGCCGCGTGAAGATCGATGACGCCGTGCAGAAGATGATCAGTTCCGGCGCCTGGCAGCAGGCCCTGCAGACCAACCTGGGCAAGTCCGGCTACAAGATCCCGGACCCGCCCAAGGTCACCGAGCGCTGACGCGCGAAACTGCTCTCACAAGCGTTCATGTACGCAAAATCGTGCATCTTTTCAGGGGTCTGATCGCTCGAAACCATTGAATTGATCACGCACGCGGTCACAGACTCGGCCCGTGATTCGTCTGGTGATCGGTTCGCTGCTCGCCGTGTCCGCCGCGCTGCCCACCGGCGGCGGCGTGGTGCTGCACGTCTCCCCTACTGGTGCGGGCGATGCCTGCACGGCCGCCGCCCCGTGCTCCCTGACCACCGCACAGGCCAGGACCGGCCCGCACACCGTGGAACTGGCCGGTGGCCGCTACCGGCTCACCGAGCCGCTGCGGCTGGTCGCGGCCAACTCCGGGCAGGTCTGGCGGGCCGCGCCCGGTGAGCAGCCGGTGCTCGACGGCGCAACCCGCGTCACCGGCTGGCACCGGCACGAACAGGACAGGTGGGTCGCCGACGTGCCCGTCGGCAGCACGGCGCGGCAGCTGTTCGTCAACGAGGTGCGCGCGGTGCCCGCCCGTGGACTGGGCTGCGCGAAGTCGCAGTGCACGGCCTCCGCGACCGGCCTGAGCGGGGTGGACCCGCGCGTCGGCTTGATTCACGACCTGAAAGATGTCCGGGTCGTGCTCAACGCCAGGTGGCGGGACTTCCACTGCGGCATCGAGTCGGTCAGCGGCACGACGGTGACGATGCGCCAGCCCTGTTGGGGCAACGCCAACACGCCGACCCAGACCGGGTGGCAGAGCGCGAGCCCTACCGGCTCCGCCTACCAGGGCGTCGACTGGTTCGAGAACGCCTACGAGCTGCTCGGCACGCCTGGGCAGTTCGCGCTCGACAGCGGTGCGAGCAAGCTCTACTACGTGCCGCGGCCCGGTGAGGACCTCGCCACCGCCGACGTGGAGCTGCCGCGCACCGAGCAGTTGCTGACCGTCACGGGGGCCAGCGACCTCACTGTCAGCGGGATCACGTTCGCCGACACGGCTTGGGCGAACCCCGAGGGCTACGTCGGCGCGCAGGCGGGCTACTACGTCAACGGCACCAGGACCGGCACGATCTCCGGCGCTGGCGAGGACTACGCCCGCACCCAGACCGCGGTGACGGTCAGTGCGGGCAAGGGCGTTCGGTTCAGCGGGAACAGGTTCACCCGGCTCGGCGGCGCGGGCATCGCGCTGGACAAGGCCACCAGCAGCAGCGTGGTCGAGGACAGCGGGTTCACCGACCTGTCCGGCGGCGCGATCTTCGTCGGGGACGTGCTGCACAGCGGTGTGAAGACCGCGGACAACGTGGTGCGGGACAACGCCATCAGCCGGATCGGGCAGGAGTTCCGCGACGCGGTGGGCATCTTCGGCGGCTACAACGAGGGCCTGACCGTGGACCACAACACCGTCAGCCAGGTGCCCTACACGGGCATCTCCGTCGGCTGGGGCTGGAACTTCGTCGGCGACGGGGACACCCAGCACAACGTCCTGGTGTCGCACAACAAGGTCAGCGATTTCATGCTGACACTGCACGACGGCGGCGCGATCTACACACAGGCCCAGTCGCCGGGTTCCCGCGTGTACGCCAACGACATCGCGTTCGCACCGGGCGTCTCGGCGAACGGGATCTACCACGACGAGCGCAGTTCCTACTACACCACGGCGAACAACGTGGTCCGCGACGTGCCGCAGGCCGGGACCGGTACCAACTGGGTGTCCTCATGGGCCTCCTGGAGCGCGTTCCTGATCGTCAGGGACAACTGGACCGACGCGCCGGTCGCCGCACCGCACAACGGGGGCAAGACCAACCAGTACGGCCCGAACAGCATGGGGCTCAAGGACTTTCCCACCGAGGCGAAGGCCGTGATCGACCAGGCCGGTGCGCACGGCGCCCGCGAGTCCCGCGAGGTGCGGTTCACCGCGCCGACCGCCGACCAGCTCGACGGACTGACCGACATCGCGGTCACCGCCCCGTTCGACACGCGCTCGGTGCGGTTGTCCATGGACGGCACGGCATTCGCGGAACTGACCCGCGACTACGCCAACGCCACCGGCCTGGCGCCCACCTGGTCCACGGCCACCGACGCCTCCTGGTTCAGCCCCGGCAAGCACGTGCTGACCGCCACCGCGGTCACCGGCCAGGGCGAGGTCACGGCGACCAGGTCGGTGGTCACGCACCGGCCCGCCGACCCGCCCGGGGTCACCAACCTCAACGGGACCTGGACCTTCGGGGACGGCACTCCCGTGCTGGTACCGGACAGCTTCGGGGCGGTCCGCGCGCGCTGGAACGAGGACAACGGCATGGTCGCCACGTATCGGCGCGAGTTCACGGTGCCCGGGCTCAGGCCGGGGCAACACGTCACGCTCCAGTTCGACTCCTGCTACTTCGCCTGCCAGTACACGGTGAACGGCCAGCAGGTCGGGCAGTCAACCGGTGGCAACGTGCCCACCCTGCTGGACGTGACCGCAGCGGTGCACCCCGGCAGCAACCAGATCACCGTCAGCGCCGACAACCGCGTGTCCACGATCAGGCCGTACGGGATCAACACGGACCTGTACTGGAACTGGGGCGGTCTCACCCAGGGCGTGCGGATGCGGATCGGCGCGCCCGACCAGTTGAGCGAGCTCACCGCGACGGGCAGCGCCGACGGCAAGCTCACGCTGCACGCCTATACCGCCGCCGCGGGCGACACGCGCCGAGCCATCACGAGGAGCGTCCGGGTCGGCGACTACCGGACCTCGGTGACGTTCACCGTTCCTGCTGGCTCCGACGCGGCCGATCCCGTGACGATCACCGTGCCGCACCCGCACCTGTGGACACCGCAGGACCCCTTCCTTCACGAGGTGAAAGTAGGGGAACTGAGCACGAAGGCCGGGTTCCGCACGGTGTCGGTGAGCGGCTCCGACCTGCTGCTGAACGGCTCGGTGCTGGCGGACCTGCGCGGCTTCAACCGGCACGCCGACTACCCCGGGCTCGGCCGCACCCAGCCCGACCAGCTGGCGGAGCGCGAGCTGAAGACCATGCGGGACAAGGGGTTCACCCTGTTCCGGCCCGCGCACTACCCGACCACTCCCGGTGAGCTGGCCGCCGCCGACCGGCTCGGGCTGCTGGTGATCGAGGAGATCAACGTCACCCAGGCCAACGCCACGCAGCTGGCCAGCGCCAAGACCCAGGACTACGCGAAGGACCAGCTGTCCCGGGAGATCCGGCGCGATCGCGGTCACCCCTCGGTGATCGCCTGGTCGGTGGGCAACGAGAACGCCACCAACACCGAGGCGGGCGCCCAGTACGTGCACACGCTGATCGACCACGGCAGGGCACTGGACCCGAGCAGGCTGTTCACGCACGTGACGGCCTGGCACACCAGCGACAAGGCCTTCGGCTACGACGACTTCGCCGCCGACAACAACTACGACGGCTGGTACTACGGCAAGGCCACCGACATCGGCAAGGACATCGACGCGATCCAGGCCGCCGCGGGCGGCAAACCGCTGGTGCTCAGCGAGTACGGTGCCGAGGGGGTGAAGGACCGACCCGGTACCGGGCCCGGCACCGAGTACTACCAGGCGCAGCTGATCGACACCTACAACCGGCAGCTCGCGCGGCGACCGCACCTGATCGGCCAGATGTACTGGACCTCAACGGAGTTCGCGCTCACCCCCGCGGGCAGCCCGTACAACCCCTCGCCCCCGCTGCGGGGCTACCACAACAAGGGCCTGCGCACCTACGACCGCCAGGACAAGCTCGCCTGGCGGGTGATCACCAGCCCGGTGCGGATGGACCTGTTGCCCGGCAACCAGATTCAACTGTCCAATGTGGCCGGTCAGCAGGTTTCGGGTACGGTCGAGGTCGCGGGCGGGAGCGTGACCCCGTTCACCGTGCCACCCGGCGGCGCGAGCACCCTCGCCGTCACCGGCCCGCACGGGGCCGAGGTCCGTGCCGTGCTCACCGCGCAGACCGAGGCCCTGCCGGTGTTCCTGCCGTAACGCCGTAACGCCGTGAAGGTGGCTTTCACTGCGCTGGGCGCAGTGAAAGCCACCTTCACGCCACGAGCAGCCCCGTCAACAAGATCGACACGAGGCGGTCGATCCTGGGCTGGCCGCAGGAGGAGTTCTCCGCGGCCCAGGCGATGCCGTTGGCCAGGACGAGCAGGTCGACCGCCTCCGCGTCGGGGCGGACCACACCGGCGCGCCGCGCGGCGGCCAGCACCTCGGCACCGGCCCTGCGCATGACCGCGCAGGACACACCCAGTTCGCTGGTCTCGTCGAGCATGCCGACCATCAGCGAGGCGGCGACCCCGTGGTAGGTCATGGAGTGCTGGACCACGGCGCGCAACCACTCGGCCAGGGCGCGGGCGGGCGGTTCGGTGGCGAGCAGCCGGTCGGCCAGCGCGCCGAGGTCGAGCATGCGTTGCCCGAGCAGCGCTTCGAGCAGGGCCTCACGGGTCGGGAAGTGCCGGTACAGGGTGCCGATGCCCACCCCGGCCCGCCGCGCCACGTCCTCCAGCGAGGTCTGCACCCCGCGCTCGCCGAACGCCTCGTGTGCGCTGCCGAGCAGGCGTTCGGCGTTGCGGCGGGCATCGGCACGCATCGGTCGCTGGGCGGCACTCGTCGTGACACCTCGCTGACGCGGTGATTCGCTCGCAGGCTCGCTCACGCCACCCAGCCTAAGCCGGGATGCGCTCCAGCGCCTCGGCTACGCGGGCGGCACCGTCCTCGGCCCGGACCCGCGCACCGACCTCGGCGGCCCGCGCCGCGTAGCCGGGATCGGTCACGGCCTGCCGGATCAGCTCGGACAGCGACTCCGCGGTGAGCTTCTTGAACAGCACGCTGCCGGGGCTGACGCCGATCGCACGCAGCCGCGCCGCCCAGAAGGGCTGGTCGCCCAGCACCGGCGTGAGCACCGCGGGCACCCCGGCCCGCACCCCGGCGCCGGTGGTTCCGGCCCCGCCGTGGTGCACGACCGCCGCCATCCTGGGGAACAGCCAGCCGTGCGGCACGCTGCCGATGGTGAGCACCTCGTCCCCGGCCACCCGCATCCCGGCCCACCCGGCCTGCACCACGGCACGCACCCCGGGCAGTCGGCGCAGGGTGGCCGAGATCAGCTCGGACAGCCGCTCCCCCTCACCGGTGGCCATGCTGCCGAAGCCGATGAACACCGGGGCCGGTCCCGCGTCGAGGAAGTCCACCAACTCGGTGGGCGGCTGCCAGTTCGGATCCTGGTAGGACCACCAGTAGCCGACGACATCGGCGCCGCGCCGCCAGTCGGCGGGCCTGGGCAGCACGGCGGGGCTGAACCCGTGCGGCATCAGGAAGTTCTCGTCGTCGAGCATCTGGAACCGGGTCCTGGTCAGCCCGAGCTCGGGCAGCCCCAGCTTGCGCTGGAACTCCTTGAGCACGCCGTCGATCGGCGTGGGCAGCGGGGCCGCGAGGCGCACCAGCTCGCGGTTGGCCCAGCGGCCCAGCGAACGGGTGCCGAACATCGGCGGCGGGAACTCGGCGGTCGGCATTCCGGGGAACAGCTCCAGCCCCATCGCGGGCACACCGGTGGCCTTGGCGATCAGGTACCCGTGCACCATCACACCCCGTTGCAACATAAGGACATCAGCGCCCTCCGCAGCGGCCAGCGTGCTCTCGCCGAGCGAGTGCATCATGCGCTTGCCGATGGCCAGGGTGGCCCTCAGGTTGCGCAGTCCGGTTCCGTTCTCAGTCCACTTGCGACCGTCCTCAGAGGCCAGTTCGGCCTTCATGTCCCCGGACAGGTGCCGGTATTCCGCGCCGCACTCGCGCGCCATGTCGGCGAACGGCTCCTGGGTCGCGATCGCCACGTCGTGCCCGCGCTCCCGCAAACTCGCGGCGAGCCCGGTGTACGGCGCGATGTCCCCCCTGGAACCGATGGCCATGATGACCACCTTCACCCCAGATCCCTCCTCCTGAAACCGATCAGCCCCACCGCGGTGAGCACCACGGTGACCGCCACCATCCAGCAGAGCGGCTGCGCGGTGAACTCGCCACCGGGCAGCTTCGGCACGTGCGTGAACGGCGAGACGTCCAGCAACCACTGGCTCAGCTGCAACATCTGCCCGAGCTGACCCAGCAGGAAGAACACCACCAGCACCGCCCAGGCCAGGCCAACAGCCCTGGGCAGCACTCCGGTCAGGGCCGCCGCCAGACCGGCGAGCACCCAGGCCGCCGGGATCTGCACCAAGGCCCCGGCCAGTACTCGCGGCAGCTCGCCGCCGAGGTCCCCGGCGCGCAAGCCGTGCGCGAGCCCCATGGCGGCACCGACCACGGCCATCAGCAAGGCCGTACCGCCGAAGGCGAAGACCAGGTGCCCGCCGAACCAGCGGGTCCTGCCCACCGAGGCGGTCAGCACCGGCTCGGCGCGCTGCGCGGACTCCTCGCCGCGCGCCCGCAGGGTCGACTGCACGGCGTACACCGCGCCAACCAGACCGACGATGCTCAGCATGGCGGCCAGGAACAGGTCGACAACTCCCTCGCTACCGCCCAGGGCGGCGAGGATGCGCTGCAACTGGTCGCTGGTCCTGAGCACGTCGCTGACGCTCTCCGCCAGCGCGCCGAGCACGAGGCCCAGCACCACGACGGAGATCAGCCAGCTCAGCAGCGAAGCCCGGTGCAGCCGCCAGGCGAGGCCGAACGAGCCGCGCAACGAGGCCGAGGCGCGCGCGGGGCCGGGCCGCGTGGCCAGCAAGCCGCCGCCGAGGTCACGCCGCGCCACCAGCACGTACGCGAGCGCGACGAGCAGCGAGGTCGTCACCAGCGGCAGGGCCAGCACCCACCAGCGCTCGTCGGCGAAGGCCCGCACCTGCTGCGTCCAGCCGATGGGGCTGATCCAGCTCAGCCAGTCCGCACCGGTCGAGTCGCCGAGCGCCCGCATGAGGAAGGTCAGGACGACCACACCCGCGGCGATCCCGGTCGCCGCGCGGGCACTTTGGCTCAACTGCGCGGTGACGGCGGCCAGCGCGCCGAAAACCCATGCCGCACCGGCGAATCCGAGCCCGAGCGCGAACGAGCCCGCGGCGGGCAGGCCCTTGGCGGTCAGTGCGCCGCCGACCACCACCGCCAGCACCAGCCCAGCGCCGAACACCGTCAGCAGGGGGGCGGTCAGCGGCGCGCGCCTGCCGACCACACCGGCGCCGAGCAGTTCCAGACGGCCGTTCTCCTCGTCGGCCCTGGTGTGCCGCACCACGGTGAACACGGCCATGAACGCCGCCAGCAGGCTGCCGATCCCGGCGACCCGCCACGCGGTCATGCCGCCCAGGGTGGTCAGGTCGAACATCGGGCCGGTCAGCGCGAGGAACACCGGGTTGCCCTGGAGCGAGGCGGCGAACTCGGCGCGGCCCTGCTGCGTGGGGTAGAGCTGCGCGAAGGAGGCCTCGGTGCCGACCGCGAGCAGCGCGATGACCGCGAGCCACGCGGTGAGCTGCACCCGTTCCCGACGCAGCACCAGCCGCGTCAGGAAACCCGTGCCCACCAAGGTGTTCATGCCCGCACCTCGTCGGTGTAGTGGCGCAGGAACAGTTCCTCCAGGGTGGGCGGCTGGCTGGTGAGCCCGCGCACGCCGAACTCGGTGAGCCTGCGCAGCACCGCGTCGAGCTCGGCGGTGTCCACCTCCAGCTTCACCCTGGTGCCCTGCACGTCCAGGTCGTGCACCCCGGGCAGCTCGGCCAGGCCGGTGGGCTCGGCGCCCAGTTCGGCGGTGATCGAGGTGCGGGTCAGGTGCCGCAGCTCGGCCAGGGTGCCGGTTTCCACCGTCTGCCCGTTGCGGATGATGCTCACCCGGTCGCACAGCGCCTCGACCTCGGCCAGGATGTGGCTGGACAGCAGCACTGTGCGGCCCGCGTCGCGCTCCTGCGCCACGCACTCCCGGAAGACCTCCTCCATCAGCGGGTCCAGCCCGGAGGTCGGCTCGTCCAGGATCAGCAGTTCGGCCTCGGAGGCCAGCGCGGCGACCAGCGCGACCTTCTGCCGGTTGCCCTTGGAGTAGGTGCGGCCCTTCTTGGTGGGGTCCAGCTCGAAGCGCTCCAGCAGTTCGGCGCGGCGGCCCTGGTTGAGCCCGCCGCGCAGCCTGCCCAGCAGGTCGATCACCTCGCCCCCGGTCAGCGAGGGCCACAGGGTGACGTCCCCGGGCACGTAGGCGAGCCTGCGGTGCAGCTGGGTGGCCTCCCGCCAGGGGTCCCCGCCGAGCAGTTCGGCGGTGCCGCCGTCGGCGCGCAGCAGCCCGAGCAGGACGCGGATGGTGGTCGACTTGCCCGCCCCGTTGGGGCCGAGGAATCCGTGCACCTCACCGGTGGTGACCGTGAGGTCGAGCCCGTCGAGTGCCCGCGCGCGCCCGAAGGACTTGCGCAGGCCCGACACCGAGATGGCGGTGGTCATGGCGCCAAGCTACACTCTTTTCACAAAGTCGTGAAGATAATGAACCGTATAAACTCGATGGGGTGGGACACACCAGACGAGGGGGACAGAGCGTGACCGCAGCAGCCGACCGTGACGACGAGGCCGTATCGAGGTTCATCGAGCGGTTCGCCCTCGTGCTCAGCGAGGCGGGCTTCGCCCGGATGCCCGCGCGGGTCTTCGTCGCACTGCTGGCCACCGACTCCGGTCAGCTCACCGCCACCGAGGTTGCCGAGTTGCTCGCGGTGAGCCCGGCCGCCGTGTCCGGGGCGGTGCGCTACCTCACCCAGGTCGGGCTGATCGTGCGCGAGCGCGAGCCCGGCTCGCGGCGCGACCACTACCGGGTCCGCGACGACAGCTGGTACGAGTCGGCGATGCGCCGCGAGCAGATGCTGGTCAACTGGGTGGACACGCTGGCGATGGGGGCGGACGCGCTCGGCAGGGACACCCCGGCCGGTGCGCGCCTGGAGGAATCCTTGGCATTCATGGAGTTCATGACCACCGAGGTGCCCGGACTGCTGGACCGTTGGCGCACACACCGCGACCAGTTGCGGGCACAACGGGCGTAACACCGCTTCAGAACCGGGCGATCAGTCGAAGGTCACACCGCCGATCCCCGGAGGAAGCACCATGCCGAGAGCCCGCACGCTGGCCGGAACCCTTGCCGCACTGGCATTCGGCGCCGCCGCGCTGACCGCCTGCGCCCCACAGGTCCCGGTGAGCCCGACCGGGGACAGCACCCCGTTGACCAGCACGGTCGGCACGACCGCCAGCACCACGACCACCACCGCGCCGACCAGCACCACGGTCACCACCACACTCGCCACGACCACGACGACAAGCACCACAACAGCCGTCGCCGCGCCGCCGCCGCCTCCCCCGGTCACGCACCAGACCACGGCACCGCAGCCCGCACAGACTGCTTGTGGCGCCAACGAATACCGCAACGTCGACGGCAACTGCGTGCACCGCCCCGAGGCAGCACCCGGCCCGCCCGCGGGCGCCACCGCGCAGTGCAAGGACAGCACGTACAGCTTCAGCCAGCACCGGCAGGGCACCTGCTCGGGGCATGGCGGCGTGTCCCGCTGGCTCTAGGCGCGCCAGCCCGGGTCGCGCCCGGTGAGCCCGAGCACCTTGTCCACAGTGGACGATTCATCGGGCACCTCGACCCGAGCGGCGTAGACGCCCATGTCCCGCCCCAACTGGGCCGTCTCGACGAGTATTCCGTGCAGTGGCAGCAACACCTCGTCATTCCACTGTGGACTCCACGAGACCGCCCGCGCGAGGTCCCAGCCGTGCACGACCAGCTCGCCGAGGACCATGCCGCCCGCGAACTCCGCCGGGAACTCGGTGGGGCCGCCCACCCGCGTCATGCCCTGCCACGCCTCGGCCCGCCCCCAGGCCCGAACCAGCCGGTCGATCTGCGCCAGCAGCGCCTCGGCGTCGGCCGGTCCGGGACTCGGCGGCAGGAATTCCTTGCGCGCGGCCCCTTCCAACGCGGGCACCCACTCGATCAGGTGCTCGACCAGTTGGCGCACGGTGAATTCGGCGCACGGCGTGGGCAGGTCGAACTGGTCGGCCCGCAGTGAGCCGAGCACCTCGGTGATCGGTTCGGCGGCCAGGGTCAGGATCCTGTGGTGCTGCATCTGGCCACGATAGGCAGCTGTTCGCCGGGCCGTATTGAACAAACGCGACACGGCGGCGCCGGTCACCGGGCCCAGCTCGGCAACCAGGTGTCACGGGCGACTGGCCGCCTGCGGGCGAGGTGTTCGCGGAGGGCCACGAGCCCGGGATGGAGGTTGTCGGCTCGCCAGATCAGGGAGTGCGGGTACACGGGTGTCGGGCCGTGCAACGAGATTCGCCTGAGGTCCTGGCGCGCGGTCCACACCAGACGTGTCCGCTCGCCGACGAAGGTCGCCAGCGAGACCGAGCGGCTCACCGCCTCCAGGAGGTACTCGACACCGAAGTTGGGGCCCTCCGCGTCGATGCTGAGCCCGAAGCTCGCGGCGAGTTCCTCGTAGTATGCGGCCCATTCCGAGCCGGTGACCATGCCGGGGATCCAGATCCTGTGCCCGACGAGTTCCGCGAGGGTGACCGAGCGCATGCTGGCGAGTTCGTGGCCGGGACCGGTCAGGAGCTCGATCGGTTCGTCGAACACGCGCACGCCCAGCACGTTCTCGGGCAACCGGCTCAGGGGAACCCTCTGGTTGCAGAAGGCCGCGTCGATCGTGCTGGCGTGCACGGCCGCGGTGGCGGCCTCGGCGTTGGGCAGGGTCACCACGTCGAGCTCGACCTCCGGGTGCTCGCGGTGGAAGTCCTGGAGCATGGCGGCCGAGGCCAGGTGGCGACGGAGCACGTCCACCCGTAGGGCGCGGCGGCCGGGTCGCACGGACTCGACGGCGCGCTGCACCGCGTCGAGCACGGCGCGGGCGTGCGGGAGGAACGCCTGCCCGTCGATGGTCAGCTGTGCTCCTCGTGCCGTGCGGGCGAACAGCCGGACACCGAGCTCCGCCTCCAGGGCCGCGACCCGCTTGGAGACCGCTTGCTGGGTCACGGACAACTCGACCGCGGCCTCCTGGAACTGCCCCTGGTCGGCAACCGCGAGGAAGGTGCGCACGAGCTCGAGGTCCACCCCGCCAACCTAGCCCGTGCACAACCGCTCGTTGTGGCACTCCGAGCCGCCAGTTGTTTGATCACCGCGTGGGCCCGGCTGTTTGATCCCCTCGGTCGGTCGAACGGGTCGGAGGCGGTCATGGGACGTACACAGTCGTTGGGGCGGGATTTCGGGTGGTTGTGGGCGGCCTACGCCGCCAGCGCGGTGGGCACCTGGCTCGCGCTCGACGCGTTCCCGCTGATCGCGATCCTGGTGCTGCACAGCAGCCCGGCACAGGTGTCCCTGCTGTCCGCCGCGGGCCTGGCGGTGGGCGCGTTGATCGCACTCCCGCTGGGGCCGTGGGTGGAGTTCCGCCGCAAACGGCCGGTCATGATCGCGATGGACCTGTTCCGGCTCGCCGCCCTGCTGTCCCTGCCCGCTGCCTACCTGCTCGGTGGGCTGACCTTCACCCAGCTCGTCGTGGTGTCGGTGGTCGTGGCGGCGGCCAACATCGTGTTCACCGCCGCGAGCGGGGCGTGCCTCAAGGCGCTGGTGCGCAAGGAGGACCTGCTCAAGGCCAATGGCAGGTTCGAGTCCACGATGTGGACGGCGACCGTCATCGGACCGCCCCTGGGCGGGGCGTTGATCGGGGTCTTCGGACCGCTGACCACAGTGGTGGTGGACGCGGTCAGTTACCTGTTGTCCGCGCTCGGGGTGCGGGCGATCGGGGGCCACGAGCCGCGACCCGCGCCCAGGAACGACAAGGGGTTCACCGCGGGTGAGATGCTGGACGGCTGGCGCTTCATCCTGCGCCACCCCCAGCTCCGGCCGCTGTTCCTCAACACCAGCCTGGTGAACGGACTGATCATGGCGACCGCGCCGCTGCTGGCGGTCCTGCTCCTGGGCGAGGAGGGCTTCGCACCCTGGCAGTACGGGCTGGCCTTCGGCGTGCCGTGCTTGGGCGGTCTGCTCGGTTCGCGGATCGCGCGGCCGTTGGTCAGCAGGTTCGGGCAGCACCGGGTGCTGATCGTCAGCGGCGCCCTTCGGGCGTGTTGGCTGCTGGGCCTGCCATTCGTCGGCCCAGGCATCCCAGGGCTGCTGCTGGTCGTCCTGGTCGAACTCGGCCTGATCACCTGCATGGGGGTCTTCAACCCGGTGTACGCCACCTACCGGCTCGAACGCACCACCTCGGACCGCGTCGCCAGGGTCCTGTCGGCGTGGTCGATCACGAGCAGCGCCACCATCGCTCTGCTGACGCTGCTGTGGGGGCTGCTCGCCAGCCTCGTCGGCCCGCGCACCGCCATCGCGGTCGCCGGGGTGCTCATCCTGTGCACCCCGCTGCTGCTGCCCCGCCGCGAACACGCGGCACCTGCCGACCGCCCGGCTGAACAGGTGCGGCAACTAACGTAGGCATGTGGACGAACGCGGACTGCGTGGCAGGTGGGTGGATTTCCAGCAGCACTCCCACCACCTGCCGCCCGCCGACCTGGCCCCGTTCGTGGCCCGCTTCTGGCTGGCCAGTTGGGACCTGCGCGGCCAGGCCCCGTACCGGCAGCTGATCGTGCCCTACCCGAACGTGCACCTGACCTTCCGCGAGGGCCGCGCCGAGGTGCACGGGGTCGCACGCGGTCACGTCGTGCGCGAGTTGTCCGGACTGGGCCGGGTGTTCGGCGTGGCGTTCCACCCCGGCTGCTTCCAGCCGGTGCTCCGCGCCCCGCTGTCGACGATCACCAACCGCGTGCGGCGCGCGGACGAGGTCTTCGGCCGGGATCTGCCAGTACCCCAGGGCGAGGAAGCCGAGCAGGTCGCTACGGTGCAACGGTTCCTGCGCGAATGGCTGCCCGCGCCCGACCCAGTTTCCTTGCAGGCGAAGGAGATCGTCGCGCTGGTGGCAGCCGAACCGTCGATCACCAGGGTGGACGAGCTGGCCGCCCGCACGGGATTGGGCGTGCGGCAGTTGCAGCGGCTGTTCGCCGAGCACGTCGGGGTCGGCCCGAAGTGGGTGATCCGCCGCTACCGCCTGCACGAGGTGACCGAGCGGCTCGCCTCGGGCCGTTCGGTGGACTGGGCCGCGCTGGCCGCCGAGCTCGGTTATGCCGACCAGGCGCACTTCAGCCGCGACTTCGCCGACCTGGTCGGCGAGACCCCGGCCCAGTACGCGCGGCGCTACCCTGCCGCTGACTGAGAATTCAGTCAGCGATGCGCGGTACCGCCCCGGGCAGCCGTGACCCGGCGAGCCAGTCGCGCCCCTCGCGGTACAGCCGCTCGACGGCCTCCCCGCGCAGACCAGGCAGCCCGTCCCGGACCTCGAACCCGGCGGCGGTCTGCAGGTAGCCCAGGTGCCGGTAGCCCTCGGGGAAGCTGGCCAGCACCGCCTCGTCCAGGTCCGGGACGGTGCCGGGGCGCACGGGGTCCATCCGGTCCTTCTCGTAGATCGGCTGACGGCGCACGATGCGCCACTGGCCCTCGCGCTTGGCGAAGAAGTCGTAGAACCGCCCGGTGCACAGCACATCCACGAGCACCCCGTGCACGGTGTCCCGCTGGCTGATGGTCATCTTGGTCTGCGCGACGGCCCGGTCACCGACGGCCTCGACCGCGGTGCCGCCCAGGAAGTGCAGGATGCTCACGCCCTGCGCCATGCCGCGGCGGCTGGCCTCGACGAACTCCTCGGCCGGGCCCTGGAACCAGGTGGCGCTCATGTAACCGTCCTCGTGCCACACGCGGCGGAACCGCTCCCAGTCACCCGCGTCGCGGTACAGCGCCCACTTCTCGACCACGTCGCTGATCAGCAACTCGTCCAGGATCGTCAGTGCGAAGGTGGAGTTCATGCCACCGAGGGTGCTGCCGCGGGCCGCAGCCTGTCGACAGTTCACTTTCACCAGGTGAAAATGAGTAGGTGACCAACCTGGCCCGGCGGCTGTTCGGCGTGCTCGACTGCTTCGAGGCGGACACGCCCCCGCTCTCGCTGACCGAGATCGTGGCCCGCACCGGGCTGCCCATGCCCACGGCCTGGCGCTACGTGCGCGAACTGACCGCCTGGGGTGGTCTGGACCGGCTGCCGGACGGCCGGTACCGGATCGGCTTCCGACTGTGGAAACTCGGCGCGCTGTCCCCGGTCTACCGGGACCTGCGCGAGCTGGCCCTGCCGTACATGCAGGACCTGTACCAGGCCACGCACGAGAACATCCAGCTCGCCGTGCTGGACGAGCGCGCCGCCCTGTGCATAGAGAAGATCAACAACCTGCGCTCGGTGGCCACCAGGACCCGCGTCGGCGGGCGGCTCCCCCTGCACGCCACCGGGGTCGGCAAGGTGCTGCTCGCACACGCCCCACCGGAACTGCTGGCCGCACTGGTCGAGGCCGGGCTGCCCCGGCTCACCCGGCACACGATCGCGCAGCCCGGCAGGCTCGCCAGGGCGCTGGCCGAGGTGCGCGAGCAGGGCATGGCCTTCTCCCAGCAGGAAATGTCGCTGGGCGCGGGCTCGGTGGCCGCACCCGTGGTGCACCCGAGCGGGGAGGTGATCGCCTCGGTGTCGATCGTCGCTCACTCCACTGTGGACCTCGACCGGCTCGGGATCGCCGTGCGCACGGCCGCGGCGGGCATCTCGCGCAGCCTCGCTGGTCCATGAAAACGGGCCAGCGCTGGTCCACTCCCCCGGTCCGGCCACGACCTAGCCTCGGTGCATGCACATCCTGTTGGCCGGGGCGACCGGCGTGCTCGGCCGCCGCCTGATCCCCCTGCTCGTCCGCGACGGGCACCAGGTCACCGCGCTCACCCGTCGACCGGCCAGTTCCGCCGTGCTGCGCAAACTCGGCGCGAACCCGTTGGTGGCCAACGTCTTCGAGCGCGATTCGGTGATCGCGCTCACCCGTGACGCCCGCCCCGACGCCGTGGTGCACCAGCTCACCGACCTCAGCGGCGGCGATCTCCGGCGCAACGCGGAACTGCGCGAGATGGGCACCCGCAACCTGGTTGACGCCGCACTGGCCGCCGACGTCCAGCGGATCGTCGCGCAGAGCATCGCCTGGGCGTACGTCGGCGGCGAACTCCCCGCCACAGAAGAGGAATCGCTCGATCTGGACGCCGACGAGCCACGCCGCACGACGGTGCTGGGCGTGGCCGCGCTGGAGTCCGCCGTGCGCGAGGTCCCCGGGCACGTGCTGCTCCGCTACGGCCTGTTGTACGGGCCCGGGACCTGGTTCACCGCTGGCGGGGCGTACGCGGATCGCTTGCGGCCCAACGATGACGTCACCAGCTTCGTACACGTGGACGACGCGGCACGAGCCGCCGTGTCCGCGCTGGACTGGGACCCCGCCACGCTCAACATCGCCGATGACGAGCCCGCGCCCGGCCGCGAGTGGGTCCCCGTGTTCTGCCGGGCCGTGCACGCACCCGAGCCTCCGCCCAGCCCGGTCGGTGAGCGGTCGGCGTGGGCTCGTGGCGCGGACAACAGCTTGGCGTGCAAGCACTTCGGCTGGTCTCCGCGCCACGAGTCCTGGCGCACGGGGTTCGCGGAATCGCCAGCGGGGCAGTAAGACGCCGAGTACTGCGCTGGATACGGCCCGGGATCAGTGCGCGGCGGACACTGAGGCCAGGCCGCCGTCCACGGTGAGCTCGGCCCCGGTGGTGAAGCCCGCCTGGAAGGCCAGGAACAGCGCGGCCGCGGCGACCTCCTCGGCCGTGCCGATCCGGCCCAGCGGCGTGACCTGACTGCCCTCCTCGGCGAAGGCGGCCAGCTCCTCGGCGGACACCCCGGACACACCCATGGTCGGCGTGTCGATGTAGCCGGGGCCCACCGAGTTCACCCTGATCCGCCTCGGCAGCAACTCGGCGGCGAAGCCCTTGGCGAAGCTGCGCACCGCGGCCTTGGCGCCCAGGTAGACGCTCATGCCCGGCACCGCCCTGGTGTCGGTGACCGTGGTGAACACCAGCGAGCCGCCGTCGCGCACCAGCGGGGCGAGCCGCTGCGCGGTGAAGTACGCGCCCTTGGCGTTCACCGCGAAGATCCGGTCGAAGCTCTGCTCGCTGACCAGCTCCACTGGCTCCAGCACCGCGTGACCGGCGTTGACGAACACCGCGTCCACCTGCCCGAACCGCTCCTGGACCACATCACCCAGCGCCTGGACCTCGGCCAGGTCGGTGACGTCGGACCGCACCACGTGCGCCCGGTCGCCCACCGACTGCCGAGCCGCCGCCAGGTTGGCCTCACTGTGGCCGGTGAGCAGCACCTGCGCTCCACTGTCGAGCAGCGCGCGGACCATCGCCATGCCCATGCCGTGGGTACCGCCGGTCACCACGGCCTTCCTGCCCTCGTACATGCTCGTCCTCATCCCCTGCGAATCGTGTCGATCAAGCTGGCCAGGCCGTCGTTCGCGCTGCCCTGGGCCAGCCGCCGCGCGTACAGCTCGTGCAGCGCGGCGGGCACGTCGGTGCCGATGCCCTGAGCCCGGCTGACCCGCGCGAGCAGGTCGAGCCCGGCCACGTTGATGTCCAGCCCGGACACGTCCGTGGCGTAGTCCCCGCTGTCGGCCTGCGCCGCGATCCCCGGCAGGAAGCTGGCCACCGCGCCCAGCCAGCGCTCGACCTTCGGCAGGAACTGCTGTGCCGTCACGTCCTCGGTACCCAGCAGTGCGGCCCCGTGCAGGAACGACGCGATCGTCGACCACATGACACCCAGCAGCGCCAGGTCGTACAGCGCGGACAGTCCCGCGTCGGCGCCGAGGTAGTCGCCATCGCCCCACAGCTCGATCAGCGCCTTGCGTCCACTGTGGACCTCTGCCGATCCGGAGAGCAGCAGCACCGAACCCGGTTGGCCGATGCCCTGCGGCACCGCCATGATCGTGCCGTCCAGGTAGTCGATGCCGTGTTCGGCGGCCCAGTCCGCGCTGCGCCTGGCCTGCTCCGGCGAGCCGGAGGTGAGGTTGATCAGTGCGCGGCCCGCCAGCTCCCCGGCCAGCGGCCCCAGCAGGTCACCGGCCACGTCGTAGTCGGTCACGCAGACCACCACCACCTCGCTGGCCCGCACCGCCTCGGCCGCCGTGCCCGCCAGCACCGCGCCGCGCGCCACCAGGTCCCCGGCCTTGGCCGCCGACCTGTTCCACACCGTCGTCGGGTGCCCAGCCGCGAGCAGGGCCCCGGCCAGCGCCGCGCCCATCCTGCCCAGGCCCAGGACCGTCACGCGCTCCCGCTTGTCCATCAGTGATTTCCCCTACCATCGAACGAGATCGGCCTCGGCATGCCGGGCACAATGCTCGGTCCGGGGACAGAACTTGATCAAGTACGCACTTCGAAGTGGGTACGCACCTGGAAGTCAGTGGGGGCACGGTGAGCAGGCCATACGTGTGCGGTCTCGACGCTGCGGTGGACATGATCGGCGGCAAGTGGAAGGTGCTGCTGCTGTGGGCGATGCACGACCAGCCGCGCCGGTTCGGCGAGCTGCGCCGCCTGCTGCCTGGCATCAGCGAGAAGGTGCTCACCCAGCACCTGCGCGAGATGGCGGCCGACCAGATCGTCCGCCGCGAGGCGTTCGACGAGACCGTGCCCCGCGTCGAGTACTCGCTCAGCGAGTTCGGCCTGTCCCTGCACGAGGCCCTGCGCCCCCTCGGCGCCTGGGGCACCCAGCACATGGACCGCATCGCCGAGGTCCGCGCCTGAACGCAAACGTTTGCTTCCGCAGGCAAGCCGTCACGAACGGAGTCCGGGGCAGCGCCCCGGCGTGGGGGTCTGGGGGCTCGGCGCAACTCACCCCCGGCTGGCCCCACCACGGGGGGCGAGGGGGGTCGCCCCCCTCAACAAACGACGAGCGGGGTGTGTTCGCGCTCTCCGCGAACACACCCCGCTCACCCGCGAGTGGAGGTGCCGGGAATCGAACCCGGGTCCTCTGTCGCCTCACCAGGGCTTCTCCGTGTGCAGTCCGCTGTGCCTCTGCTCGGCCCCACCGTTCACGCGGACGAGACGGTGTGACGGGCCCAGTCGCTGTGGATGTCCCGCCAGCCCCCGCGACCGGGACTAGCGGTTTAGCCTCCTAGCTGATGCCGGACACTGGGTCGGAGGCGGTCCCAGGCCGACAGACTCGCACTGGCTGCTTAGGCAGCGAGGGCGAAGTCGCGCTGACTGTTCGTCTTGGCGCTTATTGGTTTGCGATGACGCTTGAAGGTGGTCTCTCGCCTGCACCTACACGCTTCCCCTGACTCAACGTCCAGAGTCGAAACCGTTCACCCCCTAGTTGGTGGATCGTCTCCTACAGGATAACGCCTCGAGCCCCGCGGATCATCCGGGTTCACGCTGCCGAGGAACCGGTGGCGATGAGCGTGACGGACACGGCGGCCAGCACGAGGCCGACGCGCTGCACGCGGCCGGTGCGCTCGCCGAGCACGATGCGGGCCATCAGCACGGTCGCGGCGGGGTAGAGCGAGGTCAGCACGCTGACGACCGAGAGCATGCCGGAGCGCAGCGCGAACAGGAACGAGGTGTTGCACAGCACGTCGAGCAGGCCCGCGGAGCCCGCGAGCAGCAACTCGGGGCGCTGGGGGAGCCGCAGTTGCCTGGCGACCAGCGCGGAGACGAGCACCAGCACGGTGGCCGAGGACCTGGCCACCACCAGCGGCCACAGGCCAGAGCTGTGGTCGATCTTGTCCAGCAGCACGAAGTAGACGGCGAACGCGGCACCGGAACCCACGGTGAGCCAGCCGACCTTCGCGGTGAACCGCACCGGGGCGCCCTCGTCCACCGCGGAGCGCTCCTCGCGGCTGACCAGCACCACGGCGATCACGGCGAGCACCGCGCCACCGATGGCCACCGGGCCCAGTTGCTCGCCGGTGACCAGCCCGTACAGCAGCGGCAGCCCGGCGACGAGCAGGGCGGTCAGCGGGGACACCACGTTCATCGGACCGGAGGCCAGCGCCCCGTAGAACCAGATGATGGCCAGCCCGTTGGCGACGCCGCCCGCCAGGGCGAGCAGCGTGCTCTGGGTACTGAGCGAGCCGCCGGCGAGCGGGGCGATGAGGAGCAGCCCGGCCAGCCCGACCGGGTAGCTGAGCAGCACCACGCGCAGCACGTGCACACGGCGTGCGGCGAGCCCACCGACGAAGTCGCTCAGGCCGTAGCCCAAGGCCGCGATCAGGGACAGCACCAGCCAACTCACCTGGGAATTGTCCCTGACGGCGCATGATCGACGGAAATCACGACCAGGATCCGGACGATCCACGGCAGGTGAATCGGCTCACATGTGCGAGCAAAACGCCGTGAAGGTGGCTTTCACTGCGCTGAGTGCAGTGAAAGCCACCTTCACGGCACGCGGTTCAGCCGCCGAGCAGCCTCAACGGGGTGTCGTGCAGCACCCGGCGCAGGAAGGGCTCGCCCAGCCGGTCGTCGGCGGCGGCCCAGCCCGCGATGGCCTGCACCTGGTGGGCGTACTCGTAGGGGATGTTCGGGAAGTCGCTGCCGAGCACGATCCGGTCGCCCAGCTCGACCAGCAGCGCGGGCCAGTCGGCGGGCAGCGGGGCGATGTCCTCGCTGAACCCGGTGCCGACCATGGTGGTGTCCAGGTGCACGCGCTCGTGGCGCAGCGCCAGCCGCACGGCGGTCTCGTAGTCGGGCATGCCCGCGTGGGCGAGCACGGCGGTCAGCCGGGGGTGCCTGCGCAGCACCTGCTCGAACAGGTCCAGCCCGGTGTACTTGCCGCGCGCGGGCCCGTGTCCGCAGTGGACCACGGCGGGCACTCCGGCCTCGGCGATCAGCCCCCAGGCGGGGTCGAGCAGCTCGTCACGGGGGTCGAAGCCGCCGACCTGCACGTGCAGCTTCACGCAGCGGGCGCCGGCTTCCAGTGCGGCGCCGAGGTAGTCGGCGGCGCCCGGTTCGGGGAAGACGGTGGCGGTCGGCACGGCGCCGGGAGTGCGCGCGCCGAAGTCCAGCGCCCACTCGGTGAGCCACTGGGCCATGCCCGGCTTGTGCGCGTACACCAGCGGGGCGTAGCGGATCACGCCCAGCTCGCCGAGCACCTCGACGCGACGCTGCTCGGGCAGCCGGTACTGGATGGGCCACTCGGTGCCGTAGTGCTGGGCGGCCTGGTCGAAGTAGTGCCACACCTTGTCCAGCACGGACTGCGGCATGAAGTGCAGGTGCAGGTCGACCAGCCCGGGCAGGCCGAGCGAGCGCACCCACCGCGCCAGCTCGGCATCGCTGCCGGGCACTAGTCCCTGCGCCCCTTGTTCCACCGGCCGACCGCGCGGGAGACCTCACGCTGGGCGTCCCGCTTGGCCAGGTCCTGCCGCTTGTCGTAGGCCTTCTTGCCCTTGGCCAGCGCCAGTTCCACCTTGACCTTGCCGTCCTTGAAGTACATGGACAGCGGGACCAGGCTCAGCCCGGACTCCTTGGTCTTGCCGATCAGCTTGAGGATCTCGCCCTTGTGCAGCAGCAGCTTGCGGTTACGCCGCGGCTCGTGGTTGGTCCACGTGCCCATCTCGTACTCGGCGATGTGCAGCCCGCGCAGCCAGATCTCGCCGTCGTCCACGGTGGCGAAGGCGTCCACTAGGGACGCTCGCCCCGCACGAAGGCTCTTGACCTCGGTACCCATCAGCACGACACCGCACTCGTAGGTGTCCATGATGGCGTAATCGTGTCGCGCCTTGCGGTTCGACGCGATCACCTTGTTGCCGCGTTCTTTGGGCATGTGACCAGTTTACGTCCCGGTGACCAGCGGATTAGAGCCTGACGTACAGGCGCAGCGTGACGTAGCCGGTGATCGCCGAGATGACCGCGGCCACCAGCACCAGCACCGGGGAGATCGCGACCACGTCGAGCATGTCCAGCCTGGGCAGCACGCTGGAGGAGGCCAGCCCGCCGAGCACCTGGTCGAACAGGGTCACCTTGAGCACCGCGAGCAGGATGATGCCCAGCAGCGAGCCGATGATGCCCGCCACCACCGCCTCGATGAGGAACGGCAGCTGCGTGTACCACCGGGTGGCGCCCACCAGCCGCATGATGCCCACCTCCGTGCGGCGGGTGAAGGCGGACAGCTGGATCGTGTTGAAGATCAGCAGCACCGCCGCGACCGCCACCGCCACCGCGATGCCGAACACGATGAACCGGAACTGCCCCAGCGCGCTGAAGATCTTCTGCAGGAAGGCGTTCTGGTCGTTGACGTTCTTCACGCCCGGCTGGTTGCTGAACGCCTTGACCAGCGCGTCGGACTTGCTGGAGTCCACCAGCTTGACCTGCAGCGAGGCGGGCAGCGACTCGGGCCTGGTCAGCTTGACCAGCTCGGGGTTGGCCGCGAACAGCTGCTTGAACCGCTCGAAGGTGTGGTCGCGGTTCTCGAAGGTGACGCCCTCCACGTTGGCGGCACCCTGCAGGTCGTGCAGCAGCTTGGTGCACAGCGCGGAGGAGCAGCTCTTGTCGTTGGCGCTGATGTCGTCGGTCAGGCTGACCACGACCTGCACCTTGTCCGAGTAGACCAACTGCATCTTGTCGATCATGCGGACGACCAGGAGCCCGCCGCCGAGCAGGCCGAGCGAGATCGCGGTGGTCAGGATCATCGCGACGGTCATCGTGATGTTCCTGCGCAGACCGGTGATCACTTCG
The DNA here is from genome assembly GCF_000525635.1 of Kutzneria viridogrisea DSM 43870. Lineage (NCBI taxonomy): Bacteria > Bacillati > Actinomycetota > Actinomycetes > Pseudonocardiales > Pseudonocardiaceae > Kutzneria > Kutzneria viridogrisea. Next base: position 1,183,121 of record NZ_CP007155.1, on the reverse strand, counting down.
CTGAAGACGAAACTGGCACGCATCGGACTTGGGGTTCCTCGGGGCTCGGGGGGTGTGGGAGTGCCCGGACGGGGGCGGGCACTGTCGCGGAGCTAGCGGCCGACTCCGTAGACGCCCCTGGCGTCGTCACGGATGACCTTGCCGTGGTCGAGCTCCACCACCCTGCGCCGCATGGAGTCGACGATCGAGTGGTCGTGGGTGGCCATCAGCACGGTGGTGCCGGTGCGGTTGATCCGCTCCAGCAGCAGCATGATGTCCTGGCTGGTGTCGGGGTCGAGGTTTCCGGTGGGCTCGTCGGCCAGCAGCACCAGCGGCCGGTTGACGAAGGCCCGCGCGATGGCGACGCGCTGCTGCTCACCGCCGGAGAGCTCGTTGGGCATGCGGTCGGCCTTGCCGTCCAGGCCGACCAGCTGGAGCACCTCGGGCACCACCTTGACGATGGTGTGCCGGGGCTTGCCGATCACCTCCAGGGCGAAGGCGACGTTCTCGGCCACCGTCTTGGTGGCCAGCAGGCGGAAGTCCTGGAAGACGCAGCCAATGGACTGCCGCAGCCGGGGCACCCGGCGGCGGGCCATCTTGGCCACGTCGAAGTTGGACACGTAGACGCGCCCCTTGCTGGGCACCTCTTCGCGCAACAGCAGTCGGAGGAAGGTCGACTTCCCCGAGCCGGACGGCCCGATGAGGAACACGAACTCGCCCTTGCCCATCTCCACCGACACGTTGTCGAGAGCGGGCCTGGTCGAGGTCTTGTAGACCTTGGTGACGTGTTCGAGCCGGATCACGATCGGCGAGCTTACCCGCGACCGTTACCAGGTCGACATCTAGCCCCGTCCGAGTGACATTTTCTCAGCTTGACCTCACACGGAACTCACATTGGGTGGCAATCCGCGCAGCTCGGTGACCGATCGGCCGCACCCCGTACTCAACCGGAGCAAACAGGTCCCAACCCCCGGGCCCGCGTCTTCGCGCCGGTCTCTGGACCGCAGGCCGAAGATGATCACATCTTTCCAGTGATCATCTTCGGACAAGGGAAGAGACCGGACCCAAGCGAAGACGCCGCGATCCGGAGGATCGCAGAGAGCGAAGCGGGCACAGCCGTCAGGACCGACACCCACGCCCGCTCGGGAGAGCCCGCATCAGTCCAGCGGGCGACCCGAGCAACCCCGCAAACGGGACTCGCCCTCCTGTGCGCGGGACTCGCGTACCGGAGAGCAGGACTCGCCGGTTCATGCGCGAGTCCCGGCCTGGGGCGCGCGAGTCCCGGTCACCGACGGGCGCAGCGGGCTCAGTTCCCCTGCCTCCGCCACCTGATCCCCGCCTCCAGGAAGCCGTCGATGTCCCCGTCCAGCACCGACGAGGGGTTGCCCACCTCGTGCTCGGTGCGCAGGTCCTTGACCATCTGGTACGGGTGCAGCACGTAGGAGCGCATCTGGTTGCCCCAGCTGGAGCCGCCGTCGCCCTTCAGGGCGTTGATCTTGGCCTGCTCCTCCTGGCGGCGCTTCTCCAGCAGCTTGGCCTGCAACACGGCCATGGCCGAGGCCTTGTTCTGCAGCTGGGAACGCTCGTTCTGGCAGGAGACCACGATGCCGGTCGGGATGTGGGTCAGCCGCACGGCGGAGTCGGTGGTGTTCACGCCCTGGCCACCGGGACCCGAGGAGCGGTACACGTCCACCCGCAGGTCCTTCTCGTCGATGTCCACGTGGTCGGTCTGCTCCACCACGGGCACCACCTCGACCCCGGCGAAGGAGGTCTGCCGGCGGCCCTGGTTGTCGAACGGGGAGATGCGCACCAGCCGGTGCGTGCCCTGCTCCACGGACAGCGTGCCGTAGGCGTAGGGGGCCTTGACCTGGAAGGTCGCCGACTTGATGCCCGCCTCTTCGGCGTAGGAGGTGTCGTAGACCTCGGTGGGGTACGAGTGCCGCTCGGCCCAGCGCAGGTACATGCGCATCAGCATCTCGGCGAAGTCGGCGGCGTCCACGCCACCGGCCTCCGACCGGATGGTGACCAGCGCCTGGCGCTCGTCGTACTCCCCGGACAGCAGGGTGCGGACCTCCAGCGAGGAGATGTCCTCGCGCAGCTTGGCCCGCTCCGCGTCGGCCTCGGCGGCGCTGTCCGCGTCCTCGGCGTCCTCGGCCAGTTCGTAGAGCACGGCCACGTCGTCGAGGCGCTGCCGCAGACCGCCGACCCTGCGCAGCTCGCCCTGCTTGTGCGAGAGCTGGCTGGTGACCTTCTGCGCGTTCTCGGCGTCGTCCCACAGGTCCGGACGGGCCGCCTCGGCCTCCAGCGCCCCGATGTCGGCACGCAGCTTGTCGAGGTCCATCACCGCCTCGACGTTGGCCAGCGTGGCGGAGAGTTCCTTGAGGTCGGCTTCGACGTCCGGGTTCACGAAGAAAAGCCTACGTCAGGGCGCGCCGGTACCGCCGGGCGGTTGGCCCGACGGTACCGGAGAGCACCTCAGCTGGTGGGGATGCTGTCCAGCAGCTTGAGCACGGCCTTGGCGTGAGCCAGCGCGAACTCGGCCACCGCTTTGGCGTAGGGGTCCTCAGCGGCCTTGACGGCGAGCTTGTGCGTCTCCTGCTCGGCGCCGTAGACGCCCTTCGCCGAGTCGACCAGCTGCTGGCGCTGCTTGGCCGTCAGCGAGCTGGCGTGCACCAGTCGCAGGATCAGCGGGCTGCGCAGGTGGTCGGGGCCCGGCTCGGTGGTCAGCCACGCCTTGAAGACCTTCTTGCCGTTGGCCGTGATCAGGTACTGCTGGCTGGAGCGCGGTCCCTGCTTGCCCAGCTTCAACAGTCCTGCCTCGGCCAGCGCGGGCAGTTCGCGGTACACCTGGCTGCGGGTCACGCTGAAGAACGCGCCGAAGCGCTCACCGGCAGCGGCGACCAGTTGGCCGCCGGTCTTGGGGCCTTCGTGGAGCAACCCGAGCAGTGCGGCGGCAGTTGCGTTCAGTTCTGACACACCTCCACGGTGCCACGCGAGCGCGCGGCTGTCCACAATGGTCTGCCGTTCAGTCCACTGTGGCTGATCGCGATACGGCTTGTGGTTGAGCCATCCGGACCAGTGCGCGGTTGTGCCGTTACCCGTTTGGCCCAAGGACCCGACCTGCGGAGGATGGCGCGCACCGCACGCAGCCCCCAGAATGCCCGCGTGACCGCACTGACCACCGCCAACCCAGCAGCGTTCGCCGCCGCCCACCGGAGGCGATGAACCGATGCTCGGTTTCCTGATCCGTCGCCTGCTCAACTACCTGGTGCTCTGCGTGGTGGCGACGTTCCTGTCCTTCACGCTGTCCTCGATCGCCTTCGACCCGTTGAGCCTGCTCAGGCAGCACAACCCGCCGCCACCCGCGGCGACCATCGAGGCCAAGCGCGTGCAGCTGCACCTGGATCAGCCGATCCCCCAGCGCTTCCTGACCTGGGGCGAAGGAGTGCTGCGCGGGGACTTCGGGCAGACCACCACGGACCACGCCATCACCGAGGAACTGGGCAGGCGTGCCGGGGTGAGCCTGCGGTTGTTCCTGCTCGGCGTCACGGTGGGCATCCTGCTCGGCGTGCTGGTCGGGGTGGCCAGTGCGGTGCGGCAGTACAAGTTCACCGATTACGCCGCCACGTTCTTCTCCTACGTGGTATTGGCGACGCCGGTGTTCGTGTTGGGACCACTGGTCAAACAGGTGGCGCAGAGCATCAACACCGCGACCGGCTCGGAGTGGTTGCAGTTCACCGGTGAGGGCCCGAACGACCTGAGCCAACTGGGCTGGTTGGAGGGATTCGGCGAGCGGCTGCGCTACCTGATCGTGCCAACGGTGACCATCGCCCTGATTCAGATCGCTTATTACAGCCGGTACCAGCGCAGCGCCATGCTCGACGTGCTGGGCAGTGACTTCCTGCGGACCGCCCAGGCCAAGGGGCTGACCCGCCGCAGGGCGTTCTTCAAGCACGGCCTGCGCACCGCGCTGATCCCGATGGCCACGCTGTTCGCCTTCGGCTTCGGCCTGGTGATCGTGGGCGGTGTGTTCACCGAGAGCATCTTCAACTGGCAGGGTATGGGCCAGTGGCTGATCCAGGGCATCAACGACCAGGACACCAACATCACGGCCACGGTGACCCTGTTCGTCGCGGTGTGCGTGCTGGTCTCGGGCTGGCTCTCCGACGTGTTGTACGCGCTGCTCGACCCGCGGATCAGGGTGTAGGGGGACAACGGCGATGACTGTGCTCGACAACAAGGCCGACCAGGCCGTGGCGGAGGCTCCCGCGCGCCGCCCGGTCAAGCGGAGCAGGCTGACCCTGCGCAGGTTCCTGCGCAACAGGTGGTCGGTGGCCGGGCTGGCGGTGCTGGTGCTGCTGTACGTGCTGGCCTTCAGCTACCCGCTGTTCTCCCCGTTCAGCTACGAGTTCCACGACACCAACCTGACCTACGACCCGCCCACGGTCACGCACTGGTTCGGCACCGACAACATCGGCACCGACATGTTCGTGGCCACCATGCGCGGCATGCAGAAGTCGCTGACGATCGGCCTGCTCGTCGGGGTGATCTCGACACTGCTGTCGGCCGTGGTCGGTGCCGCGGCGGGCTTCTTCGGCGGGTTCACCGACCGCGCGCTGATGTGGCTGGTGGACCTGCTGCTGGTGCTGCCCTCGTTCTTGATCATCTCCATCTCCAGCCCGCTGTTCAAGGGGGCCAGCTGGCTGATCTTCGTGGTGCTGCTGGTGCTGTTCCAGTGGATGATCACCGCTCGGATCGTGCGCGGCATGACGCTCACGCTCAAGACCCGCGAGTACGTCAGCGCCGCCCGGTTCATGGGCCAGTCCTCGTGGCGGATCATCTTCAAGCACATCCTGCCCAACATGGCCTCGCTGCTGATCGTGGACGCCACGATCAACGTGGGCAGCGCCGTGTTGCAGGAGACCGGCCTGAGCTACTTCGGCTTCGGCGTGCAGCCCCCGGACATCTCGCTGGGCACGCTGATCCAGACCGGCAGCAACTCGGTGCTGACCTTCCCGTGGCTGTTCTACGCCCCGGCGATCATGCTGATCCTCATCTCCCTGTCGGTGGCCGTGGTCGGTGACGGGCTGCGCGACGCCCTGGACCCGTCCTCCACCAAGGCGCGCAGGCGCGTGAAGCGAAAGAAGGAGGCCGCGGCATGAGCGGGCCGGTCACCGAGAACGACACCCCGGTCCTGGAGGTCACCGACCTGGCCGTGTCCTTCCCCAGCGAGGCGGGCACGGTGCAGGCCGTGCGCGGGCTGAGCTACCGGGTCGGCCGGGGCGAGGTGCTGGGCATCGCGGGCGAGTCCGGCTCGGGCAAGTCGGTGTCCTCGCTGGCCGTCATGGGCCTGCTGCCGCCGCAGGCGCGGATCACCGGCTCGATCCGGTTCCAGGGCCAGCAGCTGCTTGGCCTGTCCGACGTGCAACTGGCCAAGATCCGCGGGCGCCGCGTGGCCATGGTGTTCCAGGACCCGCTGTCCGCGCTGACCCCCGTCTACACCGTGGGCGACCAGATCGCCGAGGCGCTGCTGGTGCACGGCAAGGGCAGGATCTCCCGGCAGGCCGCCGCCAACCGCGCGGTGGAACTGCTCGACCTGGTCGGCATCCCCCACGCGGCGCAGCGGGCCAAGGCGTTCCCGCACGAGTTCTCCGGCGGCATGCGCCAGCGCGCGGTGATCGCCATGGCCATCGCCAACGACCCCGACCTGATCATCGCCGACGAGCCGACCACCGCACTGGACGTCACCGTGCAGGCGCAGGTGCTCGAGGTGCTCAAGACGGCGCAGGAGGTCACCGGCGCGGGCATCGTGATCATCACGCACGACCTGGGCGTGGTGGCCGGTTTCGCCGACCGGCTGATGGTGATGTACGCCGGGCGGGCGGTGGAGACCGGCCAGGTGGCCGAGGTCTACCAGCAGCCGAGGATGCCCTACACCCTGGGGCTGCTGGGTTCCCTGCCCCGGCTGGACGCCACCGAGAAGCTGCCGCTGGTGCCGATCAACGGCCAGCCGCCCTCGCTGGTGGACCTGCCCGAGGGCTGCCCGTTCGCCCCGCGCTGCCCGATGGCCGTGGACGCCTGCCTGGAGGCCGAACCCGAACTGTCCGCTGTGGACAGTGCCGGCGAGCACCACGCCGCCTGCGTGCGGACCGCGGAGCTGGCCGCGACCGAGGCGGCCGCCGAGGAGATCGAGGGCGTGGACGCCAGCAACGCCGCGGCGATCGAGGCCGCGGTGGAGGTCTTCGGGGCCGAGGTGGTGCAGGCGCAGGCCCGCGACCTGGCACCGCGCGAGCAGCGGCCGACCGTGCTGCGGGTGGACGAGCTGGTGAAGCACTACCCGCTGAACAAGGGCACGGTGTTCAAGCGCAGGGTGGGCACCGTGCACGCGGTGGACGGCGTGTCCTTCGAGATCCGCGAGGGCGAGACCCTGGGCCTGGTGGGCGAGTCGGGCTGCGGCAAGACGACCACGCTGATGGAGGTGCTCGGGCTCACCCCGCCCTCGGGTGGGGCGATCGAGGTACTCGGCCGCGACGTGTCCACTTTGGACAAGAAGGCGCGCAGGGCGGTCCGCCGCGACATGCAGGTGGTCTTCCAGGACCCGATGGCCTCGCTGGACCCGAGGATGCCCATCGGGGACGTGCTCGCCGAGCCGATGCAGGTGCACGGCCTGGATGCCGAGCACATCCGCAAGCGGATCCCGCAACTGCTCGACCTGGTCGGCCTGCGCGCCGAGCACGCCGACCGCTACCCCGCCGAGTTCTCCGGCGGCCAGCGCCAGCGCATCGGCATCGCCCGCGCGCTCGCGCTGGAACCCAAGCTGCTGGTGCTCGACGAACCGGTGTCCGCCCTGGACGTGTCGATCCAGGCCGGCGTTATCAACCTGTTGGACCAGCTCAAGGTAGAACTGGGGCTGTCCTACCTGTTCGTGGCGCACGACCTGTCGGTGGTGCGGCACATCGCCGACCGGGTGGCGGTGATGTACCTCGGCCGCATCGTGGAGATCGGCACGGTGGACACGGTGTTCGGCAACCCGCTGCACCCGTACACGCAGGCCCTGCTCTCGGCGATCCCGCTGCCCGACCCGGTCAAGGAGCGCCAGCGGGAGCGCATCATCCTGTCCGGCGACCTGCCCAGCCCGGCGGACCCGCCGTCGGGGTGCCGGTTCCGCACCCGCTGCTTCCTGCACACCACGCTGCCCGAGTCCGACCGGGCCCGCTGCGTCGGCGAGCAGCCCGAGCGGGTCGGGCACGGGCAGGACCACGAGGTGGCCTGCCACTTCGCGCGCAGCAAGCAGGTCGTGTGAACAGCTCCGGTCGCACCGCCGTGACCGGTGATCAGGGAGGGATTTCCGCAGTGAGTCGAGGCAAGTGGGCGTCAGTTCTCGTCCCGGTCGCGGCGGCAGCACTCGTGCTGTCGGCCTGCTCCGGTGGCGGCAACGGCGCTGGGGGCCTACAGACCAGCGACCAGCTGGCCACGGGCAAGAACGACATCAACCCGCACCCGGCCAGCGACATCAAGGACGGCGGCACGCTGCAGTGGCCGCTGGACGCGCTGCCCGACAACTGGAACGAGAACCAGAGCGACGGCGCGACGCTGTCGGGCTTCTACGTGGTCAACGCGTTGATGCCGTACTTCTTCAAGGCCAAGGCGGACAACAGCCTCGAGCTGGACACGAACTACCTGACCTCGGCCGAGGTGGTCTCCACCGACCCGCTGGTGATCGACTACAAGATCAACCCCAAGGCGAAGTGGAACAACGGCAGGCCGATCACCTGGGAGGACGTGCAGGCCCAGGCCACCGCGCTGAACGGCAAGAACACCGCCTACCTGGTGTCCACCACCACCGGCTACGAGAACATCGCCAAGGTGGAGAAGGGCGCCGACGACAAGGAAGCGAAGGTCACCTTCGCCACCCCCTTCGGTGAGTGGAAGAGCCTGTTCTCCCCGCTGTACCCCAAGGAGCTCAACTCCGACGCCGAGACCTTCAACAAGGGCTGGGCGGAGAACGCGCCGATCACCGCGAGCGCGTTCAAGGTGGGCAAGGTGGACCTGACCGGCAAGACGGTCACCGAGGTGCGGGACCCGAACTGGTGGGGCACCCCGGCGCACCTGGATTCCATCGTGTTCAAGGTGGTCTCCCGGCCGACCCTGGCCGACGCCCTGTCCAGCGGGGCCGTCGACTTCTACCGGGTCGGCTCCAGCGTGGACCTGTTCAAGCGGGGCCAGGCCATCCCGAACACCAAGATGCGCCAGGCCCTGGAGGCCAGCTACAACCTGCTGGACTTCTCCGGTGCGCCCAGCTCGATCCTGCATGACCAGGACCTGCGGGTGGCCATCGAGCAGGGTGTGGACACCAAGTCCATCGCCACCGGCATGCTGGGCCCGATCCTGCCCAACCCGACCGCGCTGGGCAACCACTTCTTCATGCAGGGCACCAAGGACTACAAGGACAACTCGGCGCCGGTGAAGTTCGACGTGGAGGCGTCCAAGAAGAAGCTGGACGAGCTGGGCTGGAAGCAGAACGGCCAGTTCCGCGCCAAGGACGGCAAGGAGCTGGCGATCACCATGGTGATCGACGCGGCCAACCCGATCAGCACCTCGCTGTCCAACCTGGTGCAGCAGCAGCTGAAGACCATCGGGGTGAACACCAAGATCAACAGCGTGCCCGCGGCCGAGCTGTTCAAGAACTACGTCGTGCCCGGCGCGTTCGACCTGGCCTTCTACAACCAGAACCTGCAGCCCCAGCCGGTCAGCACCAGCAAGAGCGCCTACTACCTGGACGCGAACAGCACCCAGCAGAACTACGCGCACATCGGCAACGAGGCCATCAACAAGCTGCTGGACGCCGCGGCCAAGGAGGTCGACGACACCAAGCGCGCCGACCTGGTGCAGCAGGCCGACACCGAGATCTGGAAGAGCGGGCACATCCTGCCGATCTACCAGGTGCCCGGGGCCTACGTGGTCAAGAACACCCTGGCCAACTTCGGGGCGCCGGGCTTCGCGCAGTACCCCATCGACTACGCCTCCATCGGGTTCCTGAAGTGAGCCGAACTCGATTGTGACACCCTCGTCGGGCCCGGTGACCTGCCGCCGGGCCCGCTGGGCGAGTCGGGGAGGACGAACACGTGTCACGAGGACGGGCGGCGGTGGCTGCTGTGCTGGTCTGCGCGCTGGGGCTGACCGGTTGCGCCGGTGGTCCGCAGACGCGGTTGCGCGACCCGAACCAGCAGGTGATCGGCCAGAACGACATCAACCGCACCCAGTCTGACCTGATCGCCGAGGACGGGCAGTTCCAGTGGCCGCTGGACGCCATGCCGGACAACTGGAACTACAACCAGGTGGACGGCAGCTCGCTGGACACCTACTCGATCGTCAACGCCCTGGAGCCGACCCTGTTCAGCGGCAACGCGGACGGCACCGTGACGCTCAACCGGGACTACCTGGTCTCGGCCGAGGTGGTCGCGGCCGACCCGCAGGTCGTGGTGTACCGGATCAACCCCAAGGCGCGCTGGTCCAACGGCCGCGAGCTGAGCTGGCAGGACTTCCAGGCGCAGGCCCGCGCGCTGAGCGGGCGGGCCCCGGGCTACCTGGTGGGCAGCACGGTGGGCTACGACCGGATCAGCAAGGTCGAGCCGGGCACCGAGGACCACTCGGTGCGGGTCACCTTCAGCTCGCGCTTCGCCGAGTGGCGTGGCCTGTTCGCCCCGCTCTACCCCAAGGAGCTCAACGCCGACCCAGGCACGTTCAACAAGGGCTGGCTGAACGGGGCGCCGATCAGCGCGGGCCCGTTCCGGCTGGACACCGTGGACGGCACGGCACGCACCGCGCGCCTGGTGCGTGACGAGCACTGGTGGGGCCGTGAGGCGCACCTGGCCTCGATCCTGTTCAAGGTGGTGGACCGCGCGGCCAGGGCCGACGCGCTGGCCAGCGGGGCCATCGACTTCTACGACACCAACGGCTCGGTGGACCTGGTCCAGCGGGCGCGTTCCATCCCCGGGGTCGTGCTGCGCCAGGCGCTGACCCCGGACACCTACCACCTGACCACCAACGCGGCGCCCGGCAGACCGCTGTCCGACCAGCGGGTCCGGCTGGCGGTGCTCAAGGCGGTGGACCGCGCGGCGATCACCAAGGCCGAGACCGGCCAGCTCAGCCCGGAGGTCAAGCCCGCGGGCAACCACCTGTTCCCGCAGGGCAGCACCAACTACGCCGACCACTCCGGGCAGGTCCCGTTCGACCCGGAGCAGGCCCGCAGGGACCTGGAGGCCGCGGGCTGGACCCCCACCGGGGACCAGCGCACCAAGGACGGCAAGCCGTTGGTGCTGGACTTCGTGGTCCCGTCCGGGACCCCGTCCAGCCGGGACATCGCCACGCTGGTGCAGCAGCAGTTGGCCACGGTCGGCGTGAAGGTGGTCGTGCGCACCGTGCCGACGGGCGAGTTCGGGGCCAGGTACCTCAACGTGGGCAACTTCGACCTGACCGCGTTCCGCTGGTTGCAGACCCCCTACCCGCTCAGCTCCAACGCGGGCGAGTACCGGCTGAACCTGAACGATCCCAAGGACCTCCAGCAGAACTACGGGCGAGTCGGCAGCAAGGAGATCAACGACCTGTACGACAGCGCGCTGGGCGAGCTGGACGAGGCCAAGCGCATCGAGCTGGCCCAGCACATCGACTGCAAGTTGTGGGCCATCGGCGGGGAGGTGACCCTCTACCAGCTGCCGGGAGCGGTGGCGGTACGGGCATCGGTGGCCAACTTCGGCGCGTTCGGCTTCGCGCAGTTCCCCATCGACTACACCAGCATCGGGTTTCTCAAGTAGTGGAGGTCAGCTCATGCGCTACAGCAGGGCCGTGTCGGTCGCGGTGCTCGCACTCGCGGCCGTGACCGCGGTGGGTGCGTGCGGCAGTGGTGGTGGCGGGGCACAGCTCAACGCGCCGAGCCAGGACAGCATCGGCAAGAACGACATCAACCCGCACCCCGCCTCCGACATCAAGGACGGCGGCACGCTCCAGTGGCCCATCGACACCCCGATGGACAACTGGAACCGGTTGCAGGTTGACGGCACCCCGCTGGACAACCAGCGCATGCAGGGCGCGGTGATGCCCTCGCTGTTCACCGAGAACCCCGACGCCAGCGTGACGATGAACAAGGACTACCTGGACTCGGCCGAGGTCACCGCGGGCAACCCGCAGGTGGTCGAGTACAAGATCAATCCCAAGGCCAGGTGGAGCAACGGCAGATCCTTCAGCTGGGAGGACTTCCAGTCCCAGTGGCAGGCCGCCAACGGCCGCAATCCCGACTACCAGCTGTCGGACTCCACCGGGTACGAGAACATCACCAAGGTCGAGCGGGGCAGCGACGACCTGGACGTGAAGGTCACCTATGCGGGCACCTTCGGCGAGTGGCAGAACACCTTCACCCCGCTGTACCCGAAGGAGCTGACCAGCAGCCCCGAGGAGTTCAACAAGGGCTGGGTCGCCGAGCCGAAGATCACCGCGGGCCCGTTCAAGTTCGGCGGCTACGACCAGACCTCCAAGACCGTCACGCTCACCCGTGACCCGTCCTGGTGGGGCACCAAGGCGCACCTGGACTCCATCGTGTTCAAGCTGATCTCCCGGGCCACCCAGCCCGACGCGCTGGCCAGCGGGGCCATCGACTTCGCCGACGCCAACGGCCTGGTCGACGCGGTGAGCCGGTTCAAGTCCACGCCGAACGTGGCCGTGCGCCAGGCCGTCACCCCGGACACCGCGCACATCACCACCAACGGGGCGGCGGGGCGGATCCTGGCCGACCAGAAGGTGCGCATCGCCGTGCTGGAGGCGATCGACCGCAAGGCCATCGCCAACGCCATCATCGGCAAGGTGCTGCCCAACCCGCCGACCCTGGGCAACCACTTCTTCCCGCAGGGCAGCAAGAACTACAAGGACCACTCCGACCTGCTGAAGTTCGACAAGGCCAAGGCCGCCAAGGACCTGGACGAGGCGGGCTGGAAGCTCAACGGGCAGACCAGGGCCAAGGACGGCAAGGAACTCGCCCTGAGCTACGTCAGCTCCAGCACGCCCGCGGCCAACGACGTGGGCAAGCTGCTGCAGCAGCAGCTGGGCGAGGTCGGGGTGAAGCTGACCATCAACGCCGTGCCCACCGCCGACTTCTTCAAGAAGTACATCAACGTGGGCGACTTCGACCTGACCAACTTCCGCTGGTTCGCCTCCACCTTCCCGCTCAGCGGGCAGAAGACGATCTACAAGCTGAACCTGAACGACCCCAAGGACGTGCAGCAGAACTACGGGCACGTGGGCAACCAGGAGATCAACGACCTGTACGACAAGGCGCTGGCCGAGCCGGACGAGGCCAAGCGGGTCGAGCTGACCCAGCAGGTGGACGAGCTGCTCTGGAAGGTCGGCGGCGAGCTGCCGCTCTACCAGATCCCGGGCGCGACCGGGGTGAAGACCTCGGTGGCCAACTGGGGTGCCATCGGCTTCGCCTACAACCCGATCGACTACGCCAAGATCGGCTTCCTGAAGACGAGCTGAGCTCGGCGGAACAGCGACGGGGTCCCCGGCCAGGGACCCCGTTGCGCTGTCAGGCACGAGCCGGGTGGGAGCGTGTGGATCGCCCTACCGCGCCAACCCCCAGTCAGTCAGCGCGGGATGACTGCTCAACCACCCGACCCGGCGACACCTATTTCACACGCTGCCACTGTCGCGGCGCTGTCTCCGCACTGTCGCCCGCACGACACCAACCCTGACCTGCGGTTTCTTCGCCCACCCAAGTCGCGGTCGCAACCGGGTGAAGCGAAGATCCCTCAGCTATCACTCACGTGAGAGCAAAATATTCACCGAACGTGACTACTTCTGCCAGCCCATGTCGGCGTACTGGAAGCTGGCGAGCCCGGCGTTGCCCATGTTGGCCAGGGTGCTGCGGGTGGCCACGATCGAGGGCCGCTGGTAGAGCGGCAGCGAGTGCCCCAGCTCCCACAGCAGCTTGTCGGCCTGGTTCATCAGCTGCTGGCGCTTGCCCAGGTCCAGCTCCGCGGAGGCCTGGTCGAGCAGGTCGTTGACCTGCTGGCTGCCCACCCGGCCCGGGTTGCTCAGCTGCTGGGAGCCCACCGCGAAGTAGCTGTGCGCGATGTTCACCGGCGGGGCGAAGTCCCACATCTGCGCGTAGTGCGCGATGTCGAAGTCACCGGGCGTGATGTGCTGCTCGAAGAAGGTGTTGCGGTCGTACTGGGTGATCTCCACCTGCACGCCGATCGCGGCCAGTTGCTGCTGCACGAGCTTGGCCTCGTCCAGGGCCGACTTGGTGCCCGCCGGGATCACGTCGCGGATCTTGAGCGGCTTGCCGTCCTTGGCCCTGGTCTGCCCGCTCAGCTTCCAGCCCAGCTCGTCGAGCTCCTTGGCGGCGGCCTTCGGGTCGTAGGTGTAGCCCACCGAGTTGTCCTGGTAACCCGGGAAGCCCGCCATGTAGATGTGGCTGCCCAGCGGCTTGGCCTCGGGGATGAGCTGGCTGATCTCCGCCTTGGCGATCGGGTCCCGGTCGATGCCCTTGATGATCGCCCTGCGCAGCCCGGCGTCGGCCAGGATCGAGTTGCCCGCCCCGTTGAGCACCACGGCCCGGTAGTTGGGCAGGTTCGCCCTGCGCTCGCTGACCCCCGGCATCACGCTGGTGCGCTTGTAGGCGTCGATGTCCGAGGCCACGCTCGCGAAGTCGTAGGCCCCGCTGGCCAGGCCGTCCACCTCGACCTGCGCGCTGGCGTAGTACTTGAACACGATCTTGTCCAGCTTGGCCTGCTGGCCCCAGAACGAGGTGTCCCGCACCACGGTGACGTTCTTGCCGGTCAGGTCCAGGTTGTCGATCTTGAACGGCCCGCCGGTGAGCTTGGGGCCGTCCTTCCAGCCGGAGTTGAACTGCTCCGGGCTGGAGGTCATCGACTTCGGGTAGAGGATCGGGAACAGGTTCGTCCACTCGGCCAGCTTCGGGCTGTAGGTGGCGGTGAAGCTGTAGTCGTCGGCGCCCCTGCTGATGTCGGAGATGCTCGCGTAGCCCGCGGTGTTCTGCACCTGGAAGGCCGGGTTCTTGCCGTTGAGCGCCTGCCACTGGGACTGGTAGTCGGCCCAGGTGATCGGGCTGCCGTCGCTCCAGTGCGCCTTCGGGTTGAGCTTGTACTCCACCTTCTGCGGGTCCTGCGAGACCACGGTGAAGGAGGTGAGGTAGGCCGGGTTCGGCGACCAGGTGCCGTTGGCGTCGGAGATCGCCGGGGTCGGCATGAACGACTGCACCACGGCGGGGATGTCCCCGTCGGTGGCGTCCACATGCAACCAGTTGAAGTTGGCCGGGTAGGCGTCGACGCCCCACTGCAGCACCCCGCCGTCCTTGACCTGGTCGCGCGGCTTGGGGTTGATGTCGTTCTTGCCGATCTCCTTGGTCGGCGGGGGACCCGAGCCCGCCGCTCCCCCGCAGGCCGACAGCAGCAGCGCCGATGCGGCGATCGCCAGCACGGCACCAGTCAGTCGAGTCACGATGCAGCCCTTCCCAGTACTCCCCCAGGTCCAGACCATCACCCTAAAAAAGCCAGCTCATAGTCTTGCCCCGTTCCCACACCTCGGGAACCTACGGACGGAGGTTTGCCCCGTGCACTTCGCGACTCGTGCCCTCCGGCACGGGCTGGCCGCCACCGCTGTGGTGACGGTCACCTGCGGGGCCGTGGCCCTGGTCACCGCCAGCACCCTGACCAGTGCCCAAGCCCAGCTCGCACCGTTGACCGCCCGCGCGACCGCCCGGGTCGAGGCCGCCTCGCCGGACTCGGTCCGGGTGAGCTGGCCGCTGCCCGACGGCCGCACCGCGACCGCCACCGTGCCGCTCGACGCTGCCCCACCGCGCGTGGGCTCGCACCTGCGCGTGGGCTACGACCCCGCCGCCCCGGAGCACGCCGTCGTGCCCGGTGCCGTGCCGCTGGTGGAGGCCGACCGGGCCGGGGCCGAGCTGACCGTCACGCTGCTCGCCCTGGCGGCTGTGCTGGCCGTCAGCGCCGTGCGCGTGGCCTCCCGGGCCCGCCTGCACCGCAAGCCCGCCCAGGAGGTGCTGCTGCGCCGGGTGCGCGTGCAGTCGGGGCTGGTGGCCCGGTCCTGGCTGGAGATCGAGTCGCTGCCCCAGCGCTGGATCCCCGTCTACTTCGACCCGGTGCTGGTGACGCTGCCCACACCGAGCACCGTGCGGCTGTTCGGCGACCCGCGACAGGACCGGCTGGTCGCCGCCGAGGTGGATGGGGTGCGGCTGTACCCCTCCGGGCTCGTCACCCGCACCGAGCCGAGGGGCCGCCGGGTGGACAACCCCTCCGAGGTCGACGACTCGGTGCGTGCGCGGATCGCGACCGCTCGCGGGGTGCTCGCCCAGTTGCGGGCCGATGCCGTGCTCGTGGTGCCCGCCCCGCTGATCGGCCTGCTCTGGGCGTACCTGGACGACGGCGGGGTCGCCGGCTGGCTGGGCGCCACCGCGGTGATGGCCTCGGTGGCGCTGTGGCTGGCCGCCCTGCGGGGCTCGGACCCGTCCTGAACGCCCACACCTGGTGGGTGGACCTGGGTCTGTTGCAGTGTTCCGGCGACCCCCGGAACGCGTGACGGTGACCCTCGGCGACGACGTACGCCCAAGCTGGGGATCCCATGATCCTCCGAATCGGTGGAGTTCGGCGCGGCCCCTTCGAGTGGGCCTCAGGTCACGGGACCATCACCGACGGGGTGGGCAGGCGCTCACCCAACGCCAGGACGGAGGTGCCGCCGTGGGGATGAAGTGGATGGAGCACAAGGTCGTGAAGAGCGCACGGGCTTGGGCCGCAGCGGGGGTTCCAGGACAGGCGGGCAAGGACGAGTGCGTGGTGTGCGGCAAGCAGATCCGCAAGCACCGGAAGGTGACCGGTGAGGGCCGGGTCTGCTCCGTGTCCTGTGCCCACTTCTGGGTCGAGAACATGAGCTGACGCACCACCGACCCACGCCGGGGACCCGGGGATCGCCCCCGGCGTGGGCCAGGGGACCCGCTGCCCACCCGCCTGCGGCCACAGTCTCACCCACCGGGGGCGGCCGAAGGCTCGCCGCCGGGGGTCCAGGGGGCGGAGCCCTCCTGGCTTGGGGCGTGGGGCGAGAGCCCCACAATCACGCGAAAAAGCCCCTATTCGCGCTCTCCGCGAATAGGGGCCACCTAGCTTTGTAGCGGGGACAGGATTTGAACCTGCGACCTCTGGGTTATGAGCCCAGCGAGCTACCGAGCTGCTCCACCCCGCGTCGGTAATTAGAACTATACGGGGTGGTTGCCACCCGATGCAAATCGCCCCCCGAAAACCCCCTGACCAGCCACATCGCACCCCAAATCCCCCGGTCGAGCCCCACCTCACCCTCCAGCCAACCAGAAACGGAGCCCCCCAAACCCACCCCGCTGACCGCCCCCAGACAACCGAAGCCCGCCGAACCCACCCCGTCGATCAGCCCTAGGCCGCCGAAGGCTCGCCGAACCCCACACCCCCAACCACACCCAATCAAAGGCGGCCGAAGGCTCGCCGAACCAACCACGCCGATCGAAGGCGGCCGAAGGCTCGCCACTCGGGGGTCCAGGGGGCGGAGCCCTCCTGGCTTGGGGCGTGGGGCGAGAGCCCCACAATCACGCGAAACAGCCCGCATTCGCGTTCTCCGCGAATACGGGCTGCCTGCTGAGTAGCGGGGACAGGATTTGAACCTGCGACCTCTGGGTTATGAGCCCAGCGAGCTACCGAGCTGCTCCACCCCGCGTCGGTAATTAGAACTATACGGGGTGGTTGCCACCCGATGCAAATCGGGTGGCCTTCAGGTGACCGGGGTCATCCTCCGCTGGGCGGCGTGCTGGTCGAGGTGGGCGTCTGGTTGCCGGTCGGCGCCGCCGCCTTGGCCGCGTCGAACCGCTTGGTCGCGTCGTCCAGGGCCTTGTACGCCTGGCCGAGCGCGGCGAAGTCACCGCTGGACTGCGCCGACTTGATGTTCTTCAGCGCGGTCTCGATGTCGGAGACGGCCTTGGCCAGGTCCGGGCTGAGCTGACCACCGGAGGGCGAGTTCGGCGTGGTGGTCGGCGTGCTGCTGCCCGGCTGCCCGTTGTTGGGCGGCGGGGTGCTGGGCGTCGCGCCGGTCAGCGCCTGGTTGAGCGCCTCGGCGAAGGTGGCGGCGAACCCGATGCCGCCGTTGTAGCTGACCAGCACCCGGGACAGCTGCGGGTACGAGGAGTTCTGGTTGGCGCTCTGCTCCACGTAGACCGGTTCCACGTAGAGCAGGCCCTTGCCGACCGGCAGGGTCAGCAGATTGCCGAACTTCAGCGTGGTGGCCTGCTGCCTGAGCAGGTTGATCTGGCTGCCGTTGTTGGTGATGAACTGGGTCTGCACCAGCTTCGGGCCCGGGGTCTGGGTGTCCGAGGGCAGTTGCAGCACGGTGAGCTTGCCGTAGTCCGGTCCTGGGTCCGAGGCCGCCGACACGTACGCGGACATGAAGTCGCGGCCCTGGAACACCAGCGGGCTGGTGAGCTGGAAGCTCGCGGCGCTGGCCGCGTTCTGGCTGCCGGACAGGATGTAGTACGGGGGCTGCGGCTGGGACTGGTTCTGGATGGCCTGCGTGCTGGAGCTGTCCAGGGTCGGGTCGGCGGGCACGTTCCAGAACGAGACGTTGGAGTAGAAGTCCTGCGGGTTGGACACGTGGTACTTGGCCAGCAGGTCGCGCTGGACCTTGAACAGGTCCTCCGGGTACCGGAAGTGCTGGCGCAGCTCCGGGGAGATGTCGCTGGTGGGCTTCACCGTGCCGGGGAAGACCTTCTCCCAGGCCTTGAGCACCGGGTCGTTGTTGTCCACCTCGTAGAGCGACACGCTGCCGTCGTAGGCGTCGACGGTGGCCTTCACCGAGTTGCGGATGTAGCTGATGCTGGTGTTCTGCTGCCTCGGCGCGTTGGCGATCGTGGTCAGCGAGTCGTTGGTGACGTCACCGAGCTGGGTCTGCTGCGCGTACGGGTAGTTGGCCAGCGTGGTGTAGGCGTCGACGATCCACACGATCTTGCCGTTGACCACCGCGGGGTACGGGTCGCTGTCCACGGTCAGCCAGGGCGCGGACATCTTGACCCTGGTCTTGGGGTCCCGGTTGTACAGGATCTTGGAGTCGTCACCGATGCTGGAGTTGAACAGGATGTTGCGCTCGCTGTAGCTGGCCGCGAAGACCAGCCGGTTGAACCAGTTGCCCAGCGGCACGCCACCGGCGCCCTGGTAGGTGTAGGTGCTGCTGTCGGTGTCGTACTCCTGGCCCGCCTGCCCGTTCTGGGCGCCGACGATGGCGTAGGAGTCGGCGCTGGTCTCCAGCTCGCCGTAGTAGATCCGCGGCTGGTCCACGTGGATGGCGCCCTGGGTCACCGACTTGCCGTCCGCGGCGAGCTCGCTGGTGGTGAACTCGGGGTAGCCCCCGGAGTTGACCGTGTTCGCCTTGGCCGCGACGAAGCCGTTGCCGTGCGTGTACACCAGGTGCTGGTTGATCCAGTTCTTCTGGCTGTCGGCCAGCGCCCCGGTGTTCACCTCGCGGGCGGCCACGATGTAGTCGTTGGTCTGCCCGTTGACCGAGTACCGGTCGATGTCCAGCTTGCTCGGGAACGCGTAGAAGTTGCGGCCCTGCTGGAACTGGGTGAACGTCGCGGACAGCACGTTCGGGTCGAGCAGCCGGGCGTTGCCCACCGTGGCGGCGTCGGACTTGATCTGGTCCGGGGTCGCGGTGGGCTTGTTGTCGTAGGGCTTGTAGCTGACCTTGTCCTCGGTGATCCCGTACGCCTGCCTGGTGGCGGAGATGTTGTACGAGATCGGCTCCGACTCCTTGTCCTTGGCGTTGGGGGACACGGAGAACTGCTGCAGCACGGCGGGCCAGGCCACGCCGATCAGCAGGCTGGACAGGATCAGCAGCACAGTGGCGATCGCGGGCAGCTGGAGGTTGCGCAGGAAGGCGCCCGCGAAGAAGGCCAGCGCGCAGAACACCGCGATGCACAGCAGGATCAGCTTGGCGGGCATCACCGCGTTGAGCGCGGTGTAGTTGGCGCCGTTGGCCAGCGGGTTGCTGGTGGAGAACAGCAGGTCGAACCGGTCGAAGAAGTACGCGACCGCCTTGAACAGCACGAACACGCCCGCGATGACGCACAGCTGGATGCGGGCCGGGCCGGACAGCTGGCCGCCCCGGCCGGCGAGCCGGATCGCCTGGAACACGTAGTGCGTGACCAGCGCGGCGAAGAAGGACAGCGCGGTCGCGATGAACAGCCAGTTCAGCGCCCACTCGTAGAAGGGCAGCTGGAAGACGAAGAAGCCGACGTCCAGTTTGAAGATCGGGTCGACCTGGTTGAAGCTGCCGCCGTTGAGGAACAGCTGCACCTGCTGCCAGTCGTTCTGCGCGGCCACCGCGGACAGGAAACCGGCCAGCACCGGGATGCCGATGCCGAACAGCTTGGGCCGGCGCGTGACGACCGCGCGGTAGCGGGCCACCGGGTCGTCGGGCGCGGACAGGGGCACGAACACCGGCCTGCTCCGGTACGCCAGCTGCAGGTTGAGCGCGACCGCACCGCCGACGACCAGGCCGACGGCCAGGAACAGCACGACCCTGGTCAGCAGCACTGTGCTGAACACCGAGCGGAAGCCGACCTCCCCGTACCAGAGGAAGTCGATGTACGTCGACAGCAGCCGCGAGCTGAGGATCAGCCCGATCAGCACGACCACCCCGACGGCGATCAGGATGCGGCTGCGCCGGGACAACGTGGGCAGTCCGACGGGAGGCCGAGTAGCCACGTCACTCTCCTACGGTTGCGATCGGTGTCCAGTGGTGCCGGCCCGGCGTGTGGGCCGTTCACCGGTGACAACTGTACGGAGGGGCGCCTGAGTTCCACGGGCGGGACACCCGCGAACGCGCACGGTGCGGCGCGCGGTGTCGGGGGTGGGTGCGACCATGTGCGGCGTGCCAGCCGACAACGACGACAACGCCGTCGACGCAGCCCAGTCACCACTGCCCAGCATCGCCCGCGAGGTGGAGGACTTCGTCTCGACCGGGGGCTGGGACCAGCCACCGCAGATGTTCGCGCTGGTGCGCACGGCCGAGCTGCTCGCGCAGCAGCCGGAGCTCGCCGACCAGCTGGACGTTGCGGCCGAGCTGACCCCCGTGGCCCAGGACCCGCTGCCCGAGCAGGACCTCGGGGAGGCGCTGTCGGGCATCGAGTGGCCCGAGGTGGTCGCGGGCTGCGCGCTCGCCCAGGAGATCGTGGTGCTGCCGCCGGGTGCCGAACAGGAGCTGGACTCGGTTCCGCAGGAAACCGAGGTGCTGCGCAGGGTGGCCGCCGAGCACCCGCAGCGCAGGGAGGCCCGGCTCGTGGCCGCTGTGCTGCGCAACGGTTCGATCGCGTGCGTGCTACGGCTGCGCGGGGACCAGGAGCGCCCGGACGAGATCGTGGAGCACCCCGAGCTGGCGCCGAACCTGACCGACGCGCTGATGCAGACCCTGCGGCCCTAGCAGTCGCGTTCGCCCTGGGCTGATTACGCCCAGGGCGAACAAGTCCTCAGCAGCCGGGCACGTCCTTGCCCGCCTTGAGCGCCTGCAGTGCGGACACCGCGTCGCCCAGGTTGTTGACCTTCACCAGGCGCAGCCCGTCGGGCACCCGCTGCTTGGCCTCCGAGCAGTTCGCCGCGGGCGCCAGGAACACGGTGGCCCCCGTCTCCCTGGCGGCGATCATCTTGAACGGGATGCCACCGATGGGCTTGACGTTGCCGCGGTCGTCGATCTCCCCGGTGCCCGCGATCCACTGGCCGTTGTCCAGCCCGTCCGGGGTCAGCTTGTCCACAATGGCCAGTGCGAACATCAGCCCGGCCGAGGGCCCGCCCACGTCGGACAGGCTGATCTTGACCTGGAAGGGCACGTCCGGGCGGTCCAGCGGGGTGATGCCCATGAAGCCCCAGGCCCGGTCCTCGCTGCGGCCGAGGGTCACCGTGGCCGTGCGCTCGGCCTCGGTGCCGTGCTGGAAGGCGACCGGGATCGCC
Organism: Kutzneria viridogrisea DSM 43870; assembly: GCF_000525635.1. Classification (NCBI taxonomy): domain Bacteria; kingdom Bacillati; phylum Actinomycetota; class Actinomycetes; order Pseudonocardiales; family Pseudonocardiaceae; genus Kutzneria; species Kutzneria viridogrisea. Next base: position 1,162,098 of record NZ_CP007155.1, on the reverse strand, counting down.
TGCCCCGGTTTGGTGTCCTTCAAGGAGTTCTGCACGTCCTCGGAGGTGGAGACCTTCTTGCCGTTGACCGAGACCAGCCGGTCCCCCGCCTGGAGCACCCCGTTCACCGGGCTGTCCTTGGTGATCGTGCCGACCAGCACCTTCATCGGGTAGCCGAGGTAGCGCAGCGCGGCGACCTGCGCGTTGGTCTGCGAGTCGGTGAACTGCTGGACGTTCTCCTTCTGCACGTCCTGCTGCGACTCCCCCGGCTTGAAGTACTCCTCACGCGGGGCCAGCGAGTAGCGGCCGCTCGCCCACAGGCCCAGCGCGCCGAACAGGGTCACGCTGTCGGTGAGCGAGACCGTGGTCATCGTCAGGTGTCCCTTGGTGGGAAAGGTCTCCTGCCCCTGCACGTCCACGACCTTGCTGCCGTTGACCACGCCGAGCGTGTCGAAGGTGGGGCCGGGGCCCAGCGCGACGTAGGGCACCTGCACCACGCCGCCGAGCAGGCCGACCACCGCGACCAGCAGGAAGCTCCACACCAGCGTCCACGTGCGGCGGCCGGGGCCGCCCCTGCCGCGCGGCGGCACGACCGGCGTGGCCGGCCCGCCACCCTCGGCGCGATCCTGGCCGGAGTGCTCCGTTTGCGCAGTCACGACCCGACAGGGTACGGCCTGTCGGGTGTGGGGGTTGTTCACCGCGCCCGGTGTGCCGGTCGGTTGCCGCGTACCGTGGGGGGTATGACCGATCTCCCGTTCGGGTTCAGCCCGCCACCGAACCCCGACGACCACGGGGATGGCAAGTCCGGTGGGGGCGCGGTGCCCCCTGGCGGTATGCCGCCCTTCGACATCAGCCAGCTCGGTCAGATGCTCAGCCAGCTGGGCCAGATGCTCAGCCAGTCCCAGTCCTCCGGCGGCGGCCCGGTCAACTACGACCTGGCCAGGCAGATCGCGGTGCAGCAGCTGGCCCAGTCCGGCGGCACCTCGGGCGCCGACCAGGCGGGCGCGGTGGCCGACGCTGTGCACCTGGCCGAGATGTGGCTCGACCCGGTGACCACCCTGCCCGCGGGTGCCCGCGTGGCGCAGGCGTGGTCGGCCACCAACTGGGTGGAGAAGACCCTGCCCACCTGGCAGCGGCTGTTCGACCCGGTCGCGCAGCGCATCTCCGGTGCCTGGGTGGAGGCCCTGCCCGAGGAGGCCAAGCAGGCGGCAGGCCCGCTGCTGGCGATGGTCGGGCAGATGGGCGGCATGGCCTTCGGCTCCCAACTGGGCAACGCGCTGGCGCAGCTCGCGGGCGAGGTGCTGACCTCGACCGAGGTCGGGCTGCCCCTTGGCCCCGACGCGACCGCGGCCCTGCTGCCCGCCAACATCGAGAAGTTCACCTCCGGCCTGGAGCGCCCGGCCAGCGAGGTGCTGGTCTTCCTGGCCGCCCGCGAGGCCGCCCACCAGCGCCTGTTCACGCACGTGCCGTGGCTGCGGCAGCGGCTGCTGGACACCGTGGAGGAGTTCGCCCGCGGCATCAAGGTGGACACCAGCGCCCTGGAGCAGCTGGCCTCCCAGGTCGACCCGAGCAACCCCGGCAGCATCGAGGAGGCCATGCGCTCGGGCGTGCTCGAACCGCAGACCACCCCCGAGCAGAAGGCCGCGCTGACCCGCCTGGAGACCCTGCTCGCGCTGGTCGAGGGCTGGGTGGACGTGGTGGTGGCCGATGCCGTCGGCGAGCGGCTGCCCGGTGCCGACGCGCTGCGCGAGACCCTGCGCAGGCGCCGGGCCAGCGGTGGCCCCGCCGAGCAGACCTTCGCCACCCTGGTCGGCCTGGAGCTGCGCCCGCGCCGGCTGCGTGCCGCGGCCGCGCTGTGGCGGCTGGTCGGCGACCAGCACGGCATCGACAAGCGGGACGACGTGTGGGCGCACCCGGACCTGGTGCCCACCTCAGCCGACCTGGACGACCCGATGGAGTTCGCCGAGCGCCTGGGCGTGACCTACGCGGAACTCGACGACCCGATCGCCGCACTGGAGCGCGCCGAGCGTGAGAAGCGCGAGGAGAACGGCCCCACCGAGGGCTGACCGCCGGTCGTCATGGCGGCACCGGGGACCTGTGGTGTCCCGAATGCCGCCATGGCGACACGCTCACAGCGGGTCGTCCTGTGCGATGCCCAGCCCGGCCGCTGCCGAGAGCCCCTCCAGGTAGCCGACCGCGCGGTCCGTGCGCGGGTAGTGCCGCACCAGCTTCCAGAAGTCCGGGCCGTGCCCCGGCACCAACAGGTGCGTCAGCTCGTGCACCAGCACGTAGTCCAGCACCCACGAGGGCACCTCGCGCAGCCGCTCGCTGACCCGGATCGTGCCGTCCGAGGGCGTGCACGAGGCCCAGCGCGTGCGCATCGGCGGCACCCAGCGCACGCTGGCCGGCACCGCCTTGCCCGCCAGGTGCCGCGCGGACAGCTCCGCGCACCTGGCCAACAGCGCCGCGTCCGAGTCCCTGGCCGGGGAACGGCGACGGGTCTCGCTGCGCTGCAGCCGGTGCAGCATCTCCGCCACCCAGTGCTCCTCTTCCGCCCTGGTCATCCGGGCGGGCAGTAGCACGATGACGGTGTCACCTTCTCGATAGGCCGTGACCGTCCGACGTCGTCGACGGCTGCGGCGCACCTCCACCTGCGGTTCAGCCACGGGTTCACCGTACGTCCAGGCACCGACAGCCGACCCCGACTCGTGGCGGTCGGCACGCGACGGCCGGGTGTCCCTCTGCCGGGTGGTAACCGGCCGGTACCCCCCACGCCAGCCCGCGAGCACGCGTTTCCGCAGGTAGCTTGCCCGAAAGTGCGCCGAATCAAGGGAGGCTGTCGTGGCCGAGACCTACAACGGCTACTGCGTCAAGTGCCGGGAGAAGCGCGACTTCTCGGGGCAGGTGGAGGAGAGCAACGGCCGCCGGATGGCCAAGGGATCCTGCCCCACCTGCGGCACCAAGATGGCCCGGATCCTCGGCAAGGCCGCGAGCCCGGTGAAGTAGCCCTCAGCGGGGCGCTGTCAATCCCCCGGTCGTGACCTGTGGATGGCTTCCCGCGCCTGTGGACAACCGTTTTGCCGGATCCGCCCGAACTGCCAGCCTGGGGTCATGGACCTCACCGACCAGCAGCTGAGCGGACTGCCAAGGCGCCCACGGGTGCTGCCGGGACTCGTGGTGCTGCGCCGCGGCGAGCACGAGGTCCAGATCGGCATGGACACCAGGCACGGGATCGTGGCCGAGGGGCTCAGCGCCCCGCTGGTGGCGTTGTTGTCCGCGCTCAACGGGGAGCGGACCGTGGCCGAGCTGCTCGCCCTGCACGCGCCGGACGAGGCGGCACGGGCCGTCCAGCTGCTCACCCAGCTGACGGCGGCTGGACTGCTCGACGACGCCTCACCCGAGGACGGGCTCGGTGTCGGTGCGCCCGCACGGCTGTCCGCCGACGCGACCGTGTGGGCCCTGCGCACCGGTGAGCCGCGCGGTCGCATGGCCGCCGCCCGCGAGCGCGCGGCGGTGGTCGTACGGGGCGACGGGCGGATCGCCGTCGCGGTGGCGGTGCTGCTCGCCGCCTCCGGGGTCGGCTGGGTGCGTGTGGTCGCCGAGGGGCAGGTGCTCGCCGAGGACACCGGCACCGGCTACCTGGACTCCGACATCGGACGGCCGAGGCAGATCGCGGCGGTCGATGCGGTGCACCGCGCGATCAGCGGAGTGTGCACCGACCGGTTGCCGCCGACTCGGCGGCCGGACCTCGTGGTACTCACCGACCTCGTGGTGCCGCCACCCCAGGTGATCGGCCCCCTGGTCGCGGAGAACACCCCGCACCTGGTGATCAGGATGCGCGAGGGCACCGGGGCGGTGGGCCCGCTGGTGCTTCCCGGGAGGACCTGCTGCCTGCACTGCGTCGACCTGCAACGGGCCGACCTGGACCCGACCTGGCCCTCGGTAGCCGTCCAGGTGGCGGGCAGGACGATGCCCGCCGACCTGCCCGGTGCGCAGATGACCGCCGGGTTCGGCACGGCCCAGGCCCTGCTGGCCCTGGACTGGTTGCTGACCGGGGTGGGCGGCCCCGCGCTGTGGAACCGGACCACCGAGGTGGACCCGGTGCGCGCCACGCTGTCCCACCGGGTCTGGGCCCCGCACCCCGACTGCTACTGCGGCGCGGCCAAGTCCGAGGAGGCTACGGTGTAGGAGAACACTCGCTGGGTGGAGGAGATCACTGAACCCACCCGCCACCCAAGGGGGAGAATCACCGGGTGACCGAGATCCCTCGCAAGGCCGTCCAGCGGACCGCGAAGCTCGCCAGCCTGCCGCTGGGCATGGCAGGCCGCGTGGTCGGCGGCTGGGGGAAGCGGTTGATCGGCCAGAGCGCCGAGGAGGTCAACTCCCAGCTGTCCGCCAAGACCGCCGAGCAACTGTTCGCCGTGCTCGGTCAGCTCAAGGGCGGGGCCATGAAGTTCGGCCAGGCGCTGAGCGTGTTCGAGGCCGCGGTGCCCGACGAACTGGCCGCTCCCTACCGGGAGGCGCTCACCAAGTTGCAGGCCGCCGCGCCGCCGCTGGAAGCACGCACCGTGCACCGGGTGCTGGCCGCGCAGCTGGGTCGCTCGTGGACGAAGCGGTTCGCCGAGTTCGACGACACCCCTGCGGCAGCCGCCAGCATCGGCCAGGTGCACCGCGCGGTCTGGCACGACGGCCGCGAGGTGGCCGTCAAGGTCCAGTACCCGGGGGCTGACGAGGCCCTGCTCGCCGACCTGCGCCAGTTGCAGCGGTTCAGCCGGGTGTTCCAGGCACTGGTGCCGGGCGCCGACGTCAAGCCGCTGCTCACCGAGCTTCAGGACCGGATGGTCGAGGAGCTCGACTACCGCACCGAGGGCGACAACGAACGCGCCTTCGCCAAGAGCTTCGACGGTGACGAGCACGTGGTGATCCCGAAGGTCGTGGCCAGCGCACCGATGGTGCTGGTCACCGAGTGGGTGACCGGGACACCGCTCGCCTCGGTCATCCGCGATGGTGAGCAGTCCGTCCGGGACCGGGCCGGGCTGCTGCTCTCGGAGTTCCACTTCTCCTCACCGGCCCGCTCCGGGCTGCTGCACGCCGACCCGCACCCCGGCAACTTCATGCTCACCCAGGACGGCAGGCTCTGCGTGCTCGACTTCGGCGCCGTCGCCCGGCTGCCCGAAGGCCTGCCCCGGCCCCTCGGCCTGATGACCCGCCTGTCGCTGGAGCAGCGCTCCGAGGAACTGCTCGACCTGCTGCGCAACGAGCACTTCGTGCGCCCTGACAGCACGGTGCAGGCCCAGGACGTGGTCGACTACCTGGGACCGTTCGTCGAACCACTGCGCGCCGACAGCTTCAAGTTCACCCGCAAGTGGTTGCAGAAACAGGCCGAGCGCATCGGCGACCTGCGCGGCCAGGACTTCCGCACCGGCCGGTCCCTGAACCTGCCGCCCCAGTACCTGCTCATCCACCGCGTGACGATGGGCGCCACCGGCATCCTCTGCCAACTCGACGCCGAGGTCCCCGCCCGCGACATCGTCTCCCGCTGGCAACCCGGCTTCGCCGACTGACCCACCCCCGCCCGAGTTCCGCCCACCCACACGCGAACCCCGCTCACCCACACGCGAGTCCCGGCCAGCCGCAGGCGAGTCCCGCTGAGCCGCTCGCGGGTCCCGGCCACCCACGCGCGAGTCCCGGCCAGCCATACGCGAGTCCCGCCCGCACGGGCCCGACTCCCGCCCACCTGCACACGGATCCCGCTCGGCCCCCGGCGACTCCCACCCACCTGCACGCGCGTCCCCGCCGACCGTCGGCGGCCTCCACCCAACCGCGCGCGAGTCCCGCCGAGCAGTCAGCGAACTCCGTCCAACCGCAGACGAGTCCCGCCGACCAGTCCACAAGCCCCGCCCCCAGCCACCGGCGAGTCCCGGCCAACCCCTGCGAACTCGACCCACCGGAGGCGAGTCCCACTGAATAGTCCACAAGCCCCGCCCAGCCGCAAACGAGCCCCGTCGTGCAGTCGGCGAGCCCCGGCCAACCGCAGGCGAGTCCCGCTGAGCCGCTCGCGGGTCCCGTTCAGCCACCGGCGGGTCCCGGCCAGCCGCAAACGAGCCCCACCTACCTGCACCCAAGTCCTGGCCAGCCACCGGCGAACCTCATCCAGCCGCAGGACGAGCCCCGCCGACCAGTCCACAAGCTCCGCCCAGCTGCAGGCGAGTCAAGGCCAGCCACCGGCGAACTCCACCCATCACAGACGAGTCGCGCCGACCAGTCCACGAGTCCCGCCCACCTGCACGCGCGTCCCGGCCACCCACGCGCGAGTCCCGCCCGCACAGGCCCGACTCCCGCCCACCTGCACACCAATCCCGCCCAACCACCGGCGACCCCGCCATCTGCACGCGCGTCCCGGCCAACCGTCGGCAGACTCCACCCAACCGCGCACGAGTCCCGCCGTGCAGTCGGCGAGTCCCGTCCAGCCGTGGCGAGGCCCTGGCCACCTGGACGCGAGTCGGCCACTGCCCAGTGCCGCCCAGCCCGCAGTCCGCACCAGCCCCAGCCAGCTGTGTGCAAGGCCCGTGCGGCAACACGTGAGTCATGGCCCTCCCCCGGCCACACGCATCTGCCCCCTTGGTTGGCGACTCGTCCGGCCTGCCTCCTTCTGTCCCCAGGCAACTCACTGCACCCCACCGCTGCCGAGACAAGCAGGAATCCCACTCCGACCTGCAGGTCCGTACTTCTCATCCAGCTTGTCAGCGACCCGCACGCGCCGAGTTGTCCACAGGCTGAGTGCGGCTTTTGTACCAACGCCACATTCGCTCGCCGGAGTTGTCCACAGATGCACAATCGGTATTCCGCGTGCGTGTAGCCAGCCGGACGATCGAGTCATGAACCAGACCTCGTCGATCGACCTGGCACTGCTGCCGGCCTCCGTACCCGACGGTGTGGTTCGCACCGCGGACCTGCGTGCCAGCGGCGTCTCAGGCTCAGCGATCTCGGTGCGCTGCCGTCCGGGCGGGCCCTGGCAGCGGTTGTTGCCGGGCGTGGTGCTGCTCTCCAGCGGCTCGCCGACCAGGCGCCAGCAGTTGCGAGCAGCGCTGCTGTACGCGGGAGACGGCGCAGTGATCACCGGCGTGGACGCCGCGTGCTTGCGGCACGAACTGCACCTGCCGATCCCGGAGGACGTGCACGTGCTCGTACCGGCGACCCGACGTGTGGCCGGCGAGGGCTTCGCGATCACCGAGCGCACAACGCGAATGCCCGAGACGATCACCGAGGACGGCCTGATCTACGCTCCGGTCGCCCGCGCGGTACTGGACGCGGCTCGCCGGGAACGGGATGCCCAGCGGTTGCGGGCGCTACTGGCCGAGCCGGTCCGCTGCGGTGCATGCCGGGTCAGCGACCTGCGTGAGGAGCTCGACGCGGGCAGCCAGCGCGGCACAGCGGCGCCGAGGGCCGCACTGCGCGCTGTGTCCGACGGCGTGTTGTCCCTTGCACAGGGCTGGGCTCGCCGAATCGTCCGGACCTGCCCGATACCGCCACCGCGCTGGAACGTCCCGGTCCGCAACGCGAGCGGAATCCTGCTTGGTGTTGTCGACGCGTGGTGGGACGAGGTGGCCCTGGCCTGGGAGGTCGGCACGCAGGACTTCCGGCTCGGCGCTGGAGAGCGCAGTGGCTCACCGCGCCAGTCCGGGCTGACCGGCAGCGGCATCCTGGTGCTGCGCACAGCTCGGGACAGACTGCGCACAGACCCCGCCGGGGTCCGGCGCGATCTGGTACAGGCATTCCACCGCGCCACTCGACGCATTCGCCCACCGGTGCACGGACTGGCGGACCAACTCCGGTCGACCCCGGGTCGCTAGCCGCTCACCAGTACTCGGCGGGCAGCTTGCCCTCGATGTCACGCACGTGCGCGCGGGCACACGTCGGGCACATCCAGCGCACAACACCACGCTCCCGCTCACAGGCCCAGGCCAGCGATTCGACGGAGTTCGCGTGCACATCACGCAGGCGTCCGCAGGTCGAGCAGGTCACCAGGGTCGCGGCGGACTGTTCGCCGACCAGTTCTTCGGTGTTGTCGGTCACAGCACGACGCTAGGCCAGTCCAGGCCCGTTGGGGCGGCCAATTCGGCTCGACAGCACGTCTGTGCAGCACATGACGAGGCGACCGCCCCTGCCCAGTTGGACAGGGGCGGTCGCCGACTCACCTCATACGTGACGCGAGGCCGAGCGTTCAGCTCGCCTGGCAGCCCAACCGGCTACTCGCCGCCACCTGTGGGCGACGACCAGCCGGTGGGCCCGGCGTTGCTCCTCGGCGCTTCGCAGCGCCTCACGTATCCGGATCTTGGCGAGTTCTTCATGGAGCAACATGGCGCGGGTCCCCTCAGTGTGCTGGTCGAAAATCCTCGGAACTGCGGTGAAGGTGCTGAAGGTGTTCACGCGGCTGCCTCCTGATTCCGAGCGGTGCTGACGCCGGTCTCGGCGACACGGTCCTCCTTGCGCGGGCGGCCACGGGGCCGCTTGCGCGGGATGACCACCCCACGCTCGAAGATCTCTCCGCCCCAGACACCCCACGGCTCGCGGCGAGCCAGCGCCGCGGACAGGCACTCGGCCTTGACCGGGCAGGTGGCGCACAGCGTCTTGGCGCGCTCGAGCTCGGCGGGAGCGTCGGCGAACCAGAGGTCGGGGTTGTTGGCGCGGCAGGGCAGGTCGAGCCCGGCACCCGGCGCGGTGTCGAGCAACTCGGCGACCCCGGCCCCAGCGGGCGCGGAGAAGTCGGGCAGTCCGGTGCCGGTTATCGGAACGGTGGCGGTGAACATGAGCGAGGTCCTCCCTGAGTCAGTCGTGCTCGTGCTGCTGTGGGCTGGCGTGTGCGTGCTGGTGTGCATGTCCTGCCGTGTTGTGTTCAGGTGGTGCACGGGTACTGGAAAAACACGAAGGCCGCGGTCCCGTTCCCGGGTCCGCGGCCTTCGTGAGCCTGATGGTCCTGACGTGGGGTCAGGTACCTCGCTCTGACGCGGACGAGAGAAGGTGGGTACGAACCTTGACGGCCTTGGTGGCCGCCGACTTGGCGTTGGTCAGGGCGCGATCGATCCACTGGGCAGACTGCTGCTGCAGACCCCGTGCACCGACTTCACCGCTCCTGCTCACGCCAGACATGGCGATAGCCCCAGTGGTCGGGTAGCCAGGGGCGTCGAGGATGTACATCGAGCTCATCGTGGCCACCTCCTCACTGGTATCGGGTTCGTACTTCGGCCGGGCACTTCCTGACCGGCTCCTGCAGGTTATTGCCCCTGTCAGCAGCCGTGCAACCGGTTTTAGAAAATCCTCTGACGAAGTTCTGGCGGTCAGGGCTCGCCGAGGCCCGCACCGTCCCTGACCAGGGCAAGCACGTCGGCGCCGAACTTGTCGAGCTTGGTGGGGCCGATGCCGGGGATCGCCACCAGCCCGCCGGTGTCCACCGGTCGCTGCTCGGCGATCGCCGTCAGGGTGTTGTCGGTGAACACGACGTAGACCGGCACGCGCAGCTGCGTGGCCCTGGCCTTGCGCCACTGCTTGAGCCGCGCGAGCAGCTCCTCGTCCACATCGGATGGACAGCTCTCACACCGGCCCAGCTTGACCGCGGTCGCGCTGACCAGCCCGCTGTCGCAGATCCGGCAGGTGCGCTGCACCGCCTTGGGGAACACCACGTCCCGCTGCCTGCCCGACGGGGTGTTCGAGGCCGGGTGGTTCTCGGGCAGCAGACCGTGCAGGAACCTGCTACGCCGCCTGCTGCGCCGACCGCCCGTGGTGCGGGACAACGCCCACGACAGCCACAGATGTTCACGCGCACGGGTGACTCCGACGTAGAGCAGGCGCCGCTCCTCCTCGATCGCCGCCTCGTCGGACTCGGCGTGCTGGATCGGCATGGTGCCCTCGGTCAGCCCGATCAGGAACACCGCGTCCCACTCGAGCCCCTTCGCCGCGTGCAGCGAGGCCAGCGTCACGCCCTCCACGGTCGGCGGGTGCTGCGCTTCGGCGCGCAGTTCCAGTTCGCCGACGAACCGTGGCAGATCGGCGCCCTCCACGGTGCTCACGAGTTCCTCGGACAGCTCGACCAGGGCCAGCAGCGAATCCCAGCGGTCCCGCGCCGCGCCGCCCGCAGGCGGGTCGGGAGTCAGCCCAAGCGGGTTGAGCACCTCGCGCACGACCCCGGGCAGCTCACCGGAACGGCCCGAACCCGCGGCCGTGCGCAGGGCGATCATCGCCTGCCGCACCTCGGGTCTCGTGAAGAAACGCTCGCCGCCGCGCACCTGGTACGGGATGTCCGCCTCGGTCAGCGCCTGCTCGTAGAGCTCCGACTGGGCGTTGACCCGGTAGAGCACGGCGATCTCGCTGGCGGCCACACCCTTGTCGAGCAGGCCCTTGATCCGGCCAGCCACGGCGTCGGCCTCGGCCTGCTCGTCGTCGAACTCGCTGAACTTCGGCTCCGGCCCGTCCGGGCGCTGGCCGATCAGCCGCAGCCGCGACCCGGCCGGCCGGTCCCGAGCACCGCTGATGACCCGGTTGGCGAGCAGCACGACCTGCGGGGTCGACCGGTAGTCACGCTCCAGCCGGATCACGACCGCCTCGGGGAACCGGCGCGGGAAGTTCAACAGCGGCCGCGGCGAGGCACCCGCGAAGGAGTAGATGGTCTGGTTGGCGTCCCCGACCACGGTCAGGTCGTCGCGCGCGCCCAGCCAGGCGTCGAGCACGCGCTGCTGGAGCGGGGTCACGTCCTGGTACTCGTCGACCACGAAGCAGCGGTAGCGGTCGCGGAACTCCTCGGCCACGTCCGCGTGGTCCTCGAGGATCGCCGCGGTGTGCAGCAGCAGGTCGTCGAAGTCGACCATCCGCGCCCTGGTCTTGAGCTGCTCGTAGCCCTGGTAGACGCGGGCCACCTGCTCCGCGGGCAGCGGGGCGTCCCGCCGGGCCCGCGAGGCGGCTGCCGGGTAGTCCTCGGGCGTGGTCAGCGAGGCCTTGGCCCACTCGATCTCGCTGGCCAGGTCGCGCAGGGCCTCCGAGGTGGTCGGCGCACCCACCCGGCTCGCGGCCTGCCCGACCAGGCGCAGCTTGCCGTCGAGCACCTCCCACGGCGCCTCGCCGACGACCCGCGGCCAGAAGTAGCGCAGCTGGCGCAGGGCCGCGGCGTGGAAGGTGACCGCCTGGGCGCCCGCGACGCCCAGCGCCTGCAGCCGGGTGCGCATCTCGCCCGCGGCCCGCTTCGTGAAGGTCACCGCGAGCACCTGACTGGGCACCACGTGGCCGCGCTGCACCAGGTGCGCGATCCGGCGGGTGATCGTCCTGGTCTTGCCGGTACCGGCGCCCGCGAGCACGCACACCGGGCCCCTCGGCGCGCTGACCGCACCGAGCTGCTCGGGGTCGAGTCCCTCCAGCAACCCGTTCTCGGCGTCCATACCGGCATCCTCGCAGAGCCCACCGACAGTCAAAGCGGAGCAGGGGGCAACAGGCCCACCGACCAGCCGTATCCTGGAGGCATGGCAGGTAAGCAGGAGGACAAGGCGGCGGCCAAGGAGGCGGCCCGCGCCCGGCGCGCGGAGTCGCGCGCCCGACGCGGCCAGATCTTCGAGGCGTTCAAGATGCAGCGTCGCGAGGACAAGGCCCTGGTGCCGCTGATGCTCGCGGTGCTGCTGGGCGCCACCGTGGTGGCCTTCCTCGTCGGCCTGATCTGGGACCTGCAGTGGGCGTTCCTGCCGCTGGGCATCGCGGTCGGCGCGCTGGGCGCCGTCGTGCTGTTCGGCCGTAGGGTGCAGCGCAACGTCTTCACCAAGGCCGACGGTCAGCCCGGCGCGGGCGCCTGGGCGCTGGAGAACCTGCGCGGGCGCTGGAAGGTGACCCCCGCCGTCGCGGGCACCACGCAGCTGGACGCGGTGCACCGGGTGATCGGCCGTCCGGGCATCATCCTGGTCGCCGAGGGCGCACCGCACCGGGTGAAGACGCTGCTCGCGCAGGAGAAGAAGCGGGTCGCCCGCATCGTCGGCGACACCCCGATCTACGACGTGGTGATCGGCAACGAGGACAAGCAGGTGCCGCTGCGCAAGCTTCAGGCGCACCTGATGAAGCTGCCGCGCAACATCAGCGCGGGCCAGATGGACTCGCTGGAGAACCGGCTGCAGGCCCTGGCCAGCCGTGGTGCCGCGATGCCGAAGGGGCCGCTGCCGCAGGGCGCCAAGATGCGCAACGTGCAGCGCACCCTGCGCCGCCGCTGAGTTCGACGGGGCTTTGCGGCGGCGAGGTCGCGGAGCCCCACGCCTCAGCGGGTGCGGACCACCACGGTGCCGACGAGCTTGTCGTGCAGGCCACGGTTGTCCCCGTCCCAGACGACGGCGGGGATGACCAGTGCGACCAGCGCGGTGCGCACCAGTCCGCGCGGCACGCCGACCATGGTGCTGCCGTCCAGCCGGGCCACCCGCACGCCCATCACGTACATGCCCGGGGTGAAGCCGAAGAACGAGACGGCGATCACGCCGATCAGGTACCAGGCCAGCAGGCTCCAGTTCTGCGGCAGCTCGGGCATGGTGAACAGCCCGGCGACCAGTCCGGACAGCACGCAGTCGATGAGCATGCCGACCGCGCGCCGGGCGGTGGAGGACACCGAGCCGGGCCCGGTCTCCGGCAACCCGAGTCGCTCACCGCGCCAGCGCTGGGTCTTCCTGTCGCCCGCGTCCGCGCCCGGTTCGAGCGCCGCGCGAGGTCCGGACAGCCACGAACCGGTCCACCTGTTCACCCCTCCAGGGTAAGGCCGTGGTCACCCGGACGATGCGTCGAGGGCGCGGACTAGCCTGCCTGGGGCCGCGTTAACACCGGCGAAACACATGGGTGACTGACGGGCAACACCGCCCGCCTAGTTTCGTGACGAAAAGCCGACAGCGAGCCTGGAGCCCACAAGCCACTGGCGGCGCGAGCGGCGCCGGCGAACGGCCGGGCCGGCAACGAGCCGAAGGAGCCAACGAGGGTGTTCACCAATCCCGACGAGGTCCAGCGCTTCATCGCCGATGAGGGCGTGAAGTTCGTCGACGTCAGGTTCAGCGACCTGCCGGGCATCATGCAGCACTTCACGGTGCCGGCATCGTCGTTCGACGCTGACGCGATCAGCGAGGGACTGGCGTTCGACGGCTCGTCGGTGCGCGGGTTCCAGCAGATCCACGAGTCGGACATGCTGCTGCTGCCCGACCTGGCGACCGCCCGGATCGACCCGTTCCGCATCGAGAAGACGCTCATCGTCAACTTCTTCGTGCACGACCCGCTGACCCGCGAGGCCTACAGCCGCGACCCGCGCAACATCGCACGCAAGGCGGAGCAGTTCATCACCGAGTCCGGTGTCGCGGACACCGCCTTCTTCGGTGCCGAGGCCGAGTTCTACCTGTTCGACTCGGTGCGCTTCGACAGCGCGGAGAACGCCTCCTTCCACGAGATCGACTCCGTCGCGGGCTGGTGGAACACCGGCGCTGACGAAGAGGGCGGCAACAAGGGCTACAAGGTCCGGTTCAAGGGCGGCTACTTCCCGGTCTCCCCCACCGACCACTTCGCCGACCTGCGCGACAAGATCACGCTGAACCTGATCGAGTCCGGCTTCACCGTCGAGCGCGCGCACCACGAGGTCGGCACCGCGGGCCAGGCCGAGATCAACTACAAGTTCAACTCGCTGCTGCACGCCGCGGACGACCTCCAGTTGTTCAAGTACATCGTGAAGAACACGGCGTGGCAGGCGGGCAAGACCGCCACCTTCATGCCCAAGCCGCTGTTCGGCGATAACGGCTCCGGCATGCACTGCCACCAGTCGCTGTGGAAGGACGGCTCGCCGCTGTTCTACGACGAGTCCGGCTACGGCGGCCTCTCCGACACCGCGCGCCACTACATCGGCGGCCTGCTGCACCACGCCCCGAGCCTGCTGGCGTTCACCAACCCGACGGTGAACTCCTACCACCGCCTGGTGCCCGGCTTCGAGGCCCCGGTGAACCTGGTGTACTCGCAGCGCAACCGCTCCGCCTGCATCCGCATCCCGATCACCGGCAACAACCCGAAGGCCAAGCGCGTCGAGTTCCGCTGCCCGGACTCCTCGGGCAACCCGTACCTGGCCTTCGCCTCGATGCTGATGGCCGGCCTGGACGGCATCAAGAACAAGATCGAGCCGCCGGCTCCGGTGGACAAGGACCTCTACGAGCTGCCGCCCGAGGAGGCCAAGGAGGTCGCGCAGGTGCCCGCCTCGCTGGACGAGGTGCTGAACAACCTGGAGCGCGACCACGACTTCCTGCTGGAGGGTGGCGTGTTCACCTCCGACGTGATCGAGACCTGGATCGCGCTCAAGCGGGAGAGCGAGATCGACCCGCTGCGGCTGCGCCCGCACCCGTACGAGTTCGCGCTCTACTACGACGTGTGATCGAGTCCTGACCGGTTTCGGCCCCGTGGATCAGCTGGTCCGCGGGGCCGAACCGCGTTCTGGGGACACAAGGGACACCGACACACGTCCGTAACAAAACACGCGTCACTTTCGGGTTTGATGGAACGGGCGGTAACCGAAGCTGGAGGTGGCCGAGATGGCGGAACCCATCCCATGTGAGCAGACACGTGAGGTCACCGTCGAGGTCGGCGTCTACGACCCGGTGCGCGGACTCGCCCGCACCTGGCCCCAGGACTACTCGCTCAGCTTCGACGTCACCCCGCACGGGGACGTGGTCATCCGCGGGGACAAGGCAGGGCTGCGCGGGCTCGCCACGCAACTGCTCGCGTTGGCCGAGTCGGACGTGCCGCCGCGGTTCCACTTCCGCATCGACGACTTCATGCTGGAGCTGGACCGGGGGTCCATGCCGGTGCGCATCGAACAGCGGGACTGACCGGGCGAGGAGTTCGCCGAACGGCGATCTCCCTGCGGTTCGAGGCGCCAGGACGTGCTGCAAGGCGTACCTGAACGAGCACCCGCGAACCGACCCTCTAAGGTCACGCCGTGGCCGAAAACGACACCAACCTGCTCTCCACTCACTTCTTCGACTCCGCCGCCGAGGCGACGGAGGCCGTGCGCGCCGCGGACCTGCTTGGCCTGGGCGTCGCACTGTCCAACCGGCTCGTGCCGGACACCGACTCCGATGACGGCTCGTTCGTCGAGGAGTGGGTCGTGGACATCTTCTCCGCCGTGCCCGAGGCCGAGGCTGACGCCGAGGCAGAGGTCGCCTGAGAACTGTTTGCTGGTGGTGGGGCGTGCGGGCACGCCCCACCGACACCGGTCAGATGGTGAGCACCAGCTTGCCGCGCACGTGCCCGCCCTCGAGCAGTTCCTGCGCCTTGGCCGCCTCGGCGAGCGGGAACACCTGCTGCACCTCCGCGGTGAGCTTGCCCGCGGCGGCCAGTTCGCCCAACCAGGTCAGTTCCTCGTGGTTCGGCTTCACGAACACGTAGTGCCCGCCCCGTTCCAGCACCTTGCCGTCGACCACCGAGGAGTGCCGAGCCCGGTCCTTCACCAGTTCGGGTGAAACTTCCAGGGCATGGCCACCGATGAAGTCGACCGCCGCATCCACCTTGCCCTCACCACCGACGAGCTTCGCGACCTCCTCGACGAGCGCGTCGCCGTAGGTCACGGGCTCCGCGCCGAGAGCACGCAGGAAGTCGTGGTTGCGCGGCGAGGCCGTACCCAGCACCCGCTCCGCGCCCAACGCACGAGCGATCTGCACCGCGAGGTGCCCGACGCCGCCCGAGGCCGCGTGCACCAGCACGGTGTCGCCCGGACCGACGTTCACCGCCTTGAGCGACTGCAACGCGGTAAGGCCCGCCAGGGGCAGTGACGCGGCCTGCTCGAAGCTGACCGAAGCCGGCTTGTGCGCGAGGCCGCGCTCCGGAGCCGCGACCAGTTCAGCGTAGGTGCCGTTCTGCACGTGGTCCTTGCGCAGGTAGCCGAAGACCTCGTCACCCGGCGCGTAGCCCTGGACCGCGGGCCCTGCCGCGACGACCACGCCCGCCGCGTCCCAGCCGGGGATGAGCGGGAAGTGGTGTGGCAGTGCGCCCTGCAGGTACCCGGCGCGGATCTTCCAGTCCACTGGGTTCAGGCTCGCCGCACGCACCTTGACCAGCACCTGGTCCGGGCCGACGAGCGGATCGGGCAGTTCCTGAAGCGACAGCACGCTGGCGTCGCCGAACTCGTTCTGTGCGATTGCCTTCACGATTCAGTAGAACACCTGCCCCGCCGGGCCGCATTCCACGCGCGCCGCTCAGTCACCGTAGAAGACGCGCTCGATCACGGCCCTGGCACGCCGAGTCGTGCGCCGGTACTCGTCGAGATACTCGCCGGGGTCCTGATTCGGCGAATACCCGCACGCGGCAGCGACGGCCGCCAGCTCACGCCCCGAGGTCGGCACCTGGTCCGAAGGCTTGCCGCGGACGAGCATCACGGCGTTGCGGGCTTTTGTCGCCATCAGCCACGCGGTGGTCAGCGACTCCGCGTCCGAGGCCGTGAGCAGCCCGGCCTCGGCGGCCAGCGCCAGACCCTCGATCGTCGAGGTCGTGCGCAGGGCGGGCACGTCGCCCGCGTGCTGGATCTGCAGCAGCTGGATCGTCCACTCGATGTCCGCGAGCCCGCCCCGCCCCAGCTTCGTGTGCGTCGCAGGGTCCGCGCCCCTCGGCAGTCGCTCGGCGTCCACCCTGGCCTTGATCCGGCGGATCTCCCTGACCCGGGCCGCGTCCAGGCCACCGACCGGGTAGCGCACGGGGTCGACCATCTCGCAGAACCGCCTGCCCAGGACCGCGTCACCGGCCACGGCGCTGGCCCGCAGCAGGGCCTGCGCCTCCCACACCTCGGACCACTGCGCGTAGTACGCCCGGTACGACTCGAAGGTCCGCACCAGCGGGCCGTTGCGCCCCTCCGGCCGCAGGTCGGCGTCGATGATCAGCGCAGGGTCCTGGCTCGGCGCCGCCAGCAGTCGCTTGGTCGTCTCGGCGATGGTGGAGGCGTACTTGACCGCCTCGGCGTCGGTGGCCCCGTTGGCCGGCTCGCAGACGAACAGCACGTCGGCGTCGGAGCTGTAGCCCAGCTCCCGGCCGCCGAGCCTGCCCATGCCGATCACGGCGATCTTCGCGAGCGGCTCGCCGGTACCCATCGAGCGCATGCCCACGTCGAGCGCCGACTGCAACACCGCGATCCACACCCCGGACAGGGCCTCGCAGACAGCCGGTACATCGCTCAGGCCGAGCAGATCGGCGCAGGCGACACGCAGCAGCTCATGCCTGCGCAGCGAGCGCGCCGCCGTCACTGCCTTGGACAGATCGCTGTGCCGTCCGACCGCGCTGCGCAGCGAACCGGCGACCTCGGCCGGGTCGCGATTGGCCAGAGCCGCGGTCTCGGCCAGCAGCCGCAGCACCTCCGGCGCGCGCACCAGCAGGTCGGGCACCAACTTGGAGGTGCCCAGCAGCACCGCGAGCCGCTCGACGACGGCGCCCTCGTCACGAAGCAGGCGCAGGTACCACGGCGTCTCGGAGAGCGCCTCCGACACGCGGCGGTACGACAGCAGGCCGCCGTCGGGATCCGGCGTGTTCGCCAGCAGGCTCAACAGGACGGGCAGCAGCGTGGTCTGGATCGCCGCGCGCCGCGACATCCCCGAGGTCAGCGACTCGATGTGCTTCAACGCGCCGTCCGGTGCGGTGTAGCCCAGTGCCGCGAGACGGGCCACCGCCTCCTTGGTGGTCAGCCGCATTGCCTCGGTCGGGACCCTGGCCACGGCTTCCAGCAGCGGTCGGTAGAACAGCTTCTCGTGCAGCCTGCGCACCCGGTTGCCGTGCCTGCGGAACTCGGCGAGCAGCACGTCGGCCGCGCCCCGCCTGCCGTCCGGGTACAGACCCGCCGCCCGCGCAAGCCACCGCAGACCCGAACGGTCCTCTTCCGCCGGGAAGGTGTGCGTGCGCCTCAACCGCTGCAACTGGAGCCGGTGCTCCAGCGTGCGCAGGAACTTGTAGGACTCGGCGAGCCCTGCCGCGTCCGCCCGCCCGACGTAGCCGCCGTGTCCCAATGCCTCCAGCGCCGCCATCGTCGACGACGAGCGCAACGCGTCGTCACCGCGCCCGTGCACGAGTTGCAGGAGCTGCACCGCGAACTCCACGTCCCGCAGGCCGCCACGCCCCAGCTTGAGCTCGCGCTCGGCCAGGCCCGCCGGTATGTGGTCCTCCACGCGCCGCCGCATCGCCTGCACGTCAGCGACGAAGTTCTCGCGCCCGGCCGCCGTCCAGACCATCGGCATCAGCGCCTCGACGTAGGCCTTGCCGACCTCCTCGTCGCCAGCGACCGGCCTGGCCTTGAGCAGCGCCTGGAACTCCCAGGTCCGCGCCCAGCGCTTGTAGTACGCGACGTGCCCGTCGAGCGTGCGGACAAGTGCACCCGCCTTGCCCTCGGGGCGCAGTGCGGCGTCGACCTCGAAGCACGCCTCCGTCGCGATGCGCATCATCGAGCTGGCGACCCTCGTCGCCACCGGGAGGTCCGCGTCCTGATCGGTCACGAACACCACGTCCACGTCGCTGACGTAGTTCAGCTCGCGCCCGCCGCACTTGCCCATGGCGATCACCGCGAGCCGGCACGGCTTGCCCGCCTCTGCCGAAGCCACGGCGAGCGCAGCCCTCAGTGCTGCCACGGCCAGATCCGAGAGTTGCTCGGCGACCTTCTCGTAGCCGGGCGCGGCCAGCTCGGGCTGCACCAGGTGGCCGAGATCCGCCGCGGCCACGTCAAGGAGCAGGCCCCGGTAAGCACGGCGCAGCGCGCGTACCGCCTCCGCACCGCGCAGCTCCGCAATCGCTTGCTGCAGGGTCTCCGTGAAGCCAAGTCGGTTGTCGCCGCCGGAGACCAGGCGGCGCCACTGGTCATGGTTCGCGACGAGGAAGTCCGACAACGCCGTCGACGAGCCGAGCACTGCCAGCAGGCGCCCTCGCAGCCCGCCATCGGTGGTCAACAACTCCGTGAGCTCGTCCCACACGGGACCGACGGCCTCACGCAGGCGGTCAAGGCCCTGCACCGCCATGTCCGGGTCCGGGCTTCGGGACAGCGCGCCGAGCAGGACCTCCATGCCTGCCACCGGCCCGCCCTCGCGCCACCAGCCCGCGGCGCGCAGCGCCTGCTCGGCTCTGGGCTCGGTCATGCCGAACCTGGCCGGTGAGGACGTGGACCGCTGCGGATCAGTCATGACGGATCACACCGTAGCGCCGCGAACCGGATCAGTGGGAAACGATCAGGTACAGGCCGTAGAGCACGATCAGGGAGCAGGCCGAGAAGCAGGAGACCGCGACGGTCAGTCCCGCCGAGCCGGTGCCGCCCTGGGCGCGGGCGACGACGCGCTGCGACATGCCCCTGATGCCCGTCGCGAAGAGGATGACAACGCACGCCACTGTGCCCAGGCCGACCACGAGGACCTCGGCGAGCGCGAACCAGTTGACGTTCACGCTGCCACCTCGAAGGTCTCGGGCTCGTCCGTCGAGCCGATCTGCTGGTTGACGGTGCTCTCGGCCGTCACCGGCTTGCGGCGGGATGCGATGTAGATGCCGCCAGCGACGGCGATGCCCGCCAGGGCGACGATGACCACACCAGCGGTCCCAGTAGAGGCGATCTCGCTGGCCAGCGCGCCGACCACTGCGGCGGCAGGCAGGGTCATCACCCATGCGAGGACCATGCGGCCCGCGACGCTCCAGCGCACTTCAGCGAGCTTGCGCCCCATGCCCGCGCCGAGAATCCCACCCGAGCACACGTGGGTCGTGGAGAGCGCGAAGCCCAGGTGCGAGGAGGTCAGGATCACTGCCGCCGAGCTGGTCTGTGCCGCGAACCCCTGCGGGCCCTCGATGCTGGTGAGCCCCTTGCCCAGCGTGTGTGTGATGCGCCAGCCACCGAAGTAGGTGCCGAGAGCGATGGCGATGGCTGCGCACAGAATCACCCAAACGGGCGGCCCCGCCGACGCGGGCAGCATGCCTGCGGTGATCAGGGTCAGCGTGATGATGCCCATCGTCTTCTGGGCGTCGTTGGTGCCGTGTGCGAGCGAGACGAGACCTGCCGACACGATCTGGCCAACCCGGAAGCCCGAGTTCACGACCCTGCGGTCCGCCGAGACGGTGAGCCGGTACGTGAGGTAGGTCGCCAGCATCGCGATGAGACCCGCGATCAGCGGGGAGGCCAGCGCGGGGATGAGGACCTTCTCGACGACCTTCGCGAAGTGCACGGCGTCGCCGCCTGCCGCGATCCAGGTGGCGCCGATCAGGCCACCGAACAGGGCGTGCGAGGAGCTGGAGGGCAAACCCACCAGCCAGGTCACGAGATTCCAGACGATCGCACCGACCAGTCCGGCGAACACCACCGCCGGTGTGATCTTGGCGTCGTCCACGATCCCGCCCGAGATCGTCTTCGCGACCTCGACGGACAGGAAGGCCCCAACCAGGTTGAGCACTGCGGACATGGCCACGGCGACCTTGGGTTTGAGTGCGCCGGTGGCGATGGACGTGGCCATCGCATTGGCTGTGTCGTGAAAGCCGTTGGTGAAGTCGAATGCCAGCGCGGTGGCGATGACAACGATGACCAGTAGGGGGACGTCCACCTAATCCTCCGGCGGTGGGCTGCTGCTACTGAACGTTACCCCGCCGGTGCGGGTTCCAGAGTGAGCCGATCCAGGCGTCACCTTGGAGAAACGTACAGTTCACAACATGGTTCACGCTAGGGGGAGATTTCGCGACTTGTCCCTCGCCGGCGCGAGCACACCTGCACTGAGCTGCACGAACCTCTCCGTGAACGGCTGCCAGACCTCGGCCAGGGTGAGATGCGCCTCGGTCAACGAATCCGGCTCGAGCTGCCCTGACCTGGCCGAAGCGGCAAGTTCCGGTGCCCGTTGGGCCCACTCCAGCACGACGGCCGGAGTCGTCTCGATGTGGAACTGCACCCCGTAGCCCGACTGCCCGACACGAAATGCCTGATTCTGGTAGCGCGGCGAGGACGCCAACAACTCGGCCGTCGGCGGCAAGGAGCTGATCTCGTCGTTGTGGAACTGGAGGACGTCGGGCGTCAGCGGCAGGTCCGCGAACAAGGGGTCAGCGGCTGCGCTGTCGCGCTTAGCGACCAGCATCACGCCAGCCTCCGGCCCCTGCCTGCCAACACGCACCTGGCCGCCTGTCGCCACCGCGAGCAACTGTGCGCCCAGACAAATCCCCAGCACCGGCACGCGGTTCGCCACCGCTTTTGACAGCAGCTGGCGGACGCTCGCCAACCACGGGTGTACCGCGTCGTCCAGCGCGCCCATCTCGCCGCCCAGGCACACGACGCCCTGGTAGTTCTCCAGCCCTGGCAGTTCCGCCTCGGCGGGCTCCGCGACGTCCAGTACAGCGCCTGCGGTGGTCAGCCAGTCGATGAGTCGAGCAGGCGGGTCGAGCTTCGAGGGCTGGATCACCAGCAGGCGTGGCGAGGTCACACCTGAGCCTAGAACGACAGTTCCAGGTAGTCAGCCAGGGGTCGGTAGCCGAGGTGGCGCCCGCAGCGAGGGCAGTGGTGCTTGCGGCGGCCGTCACTGCCGAGGCGCATCCGCGGCGCCAGGCCTCCTGCCCCAGCTTGACAGACCGAACCTGGACGACAATTTTGGCCCTAGAACGTGAAAAGGCTGGTGGGTGGTCAAGGAACCCTCAGGCTCAACTCAACCACCCACCAGCAAAAAATGTTCGGCAGCGTCCTACTCTCCCACACCCTCACGAGTGCAGTACCATCGGCGCAGGAGGGCTTAGCTTCCGGGTTCGGAATGGGACCGGGCGTTTCCCCTCCGCCAACACCACCGAAACACTATGAAATTACCACCACACCCACCCACCACAGCCAAAGGCCGATCAGGGTGATGCCGGTTGGTTCTTTCAGAACCACACAGTGGATGCGTAGCACCTTCGTAGTCAAGTCCTCGGCCTATTAGTACCAGTCAACTCCACACCTCACGGTGCTTCCATCTCTGGCCTATCAACCCAATCGTCTCTTGGGGGCCTTAACTCACAAGGAGAGGGAGATCTCATCTTGGAACAAGCTTCCCGCTTAGATGCTTTCAGCGGTTATCTCTTCCGAACGTAGCCAACCAGCCATGCTCCTGGCGGAACAACTGGCACACCAGAGGTCCGTCCATCCCGGTCCTCTCGTACTAGGGACAGCCTTCCTCAAATCTCCTACGCGCACGGCGGATAGGGACCGAACTGTCTCACGACGTTCTAAACCCAGCTCGCGTACCGCTTTAATGGGCGAACAGCCCAACCCTTGGGACCTACTCCAGCCCCAGGATGCGACGAGCCGACATCGAGGTGCCAAACCATGCCGTCGATATGGACTCTTGGGCAAGATCAGCCTGTTATCCCCGGGGTACCTTTTATCCGTTGAGCGACGCCGCTTCCACCAGCCAGCGCCGGATCACTAGTTCCGACTTTCGTCCCTGCTCGACCTGTCAGTCTCACAGTCAAGCCCCCTTGTGCACTTGCACTCAACACCTGATTGCCAACCAGGCTGAGGGAACCTTTGAGCGCCTCCGTTACCCTTTGGGAGGCAACCGCCCCAGTTAAACTACCCACCAGGCACTGTCCCTGAACCAGATCATGGTCCGAGGTTAGACACCCAGAACGACCAGAGTGGTATTTCAACGATGACTCCACAGCCACTGGCGTGACCGCTTCACAGTCTCCCACCTATCCTACACAAGCCGAACCGAGCACCAATACCAAGCTATAGTAAAGGTCCCGGGGTCTTTCCGTCCTGCCGCGCGTAACGAGCATCTTTACTCGTAATGCAATTTCACCGGGCCTGTGGTTGAGACAGTCGAGAAGTCGTTACGCCATTCGTGCAGGTCGGAACTTACCCGACAAGGAATTTCGCTACCTTAGGATGGTTATAGTTACCACCGCCGTTTACTGGCGCTTAAGTTCTCAGCTTCGCCCCGAAAGGCTAACCGGTCCCCTTAACGTTCCAGCACCGGGCAGGCGTCAGTCCATATACATCGTCTTGCGACTTCGCATGGACCTGTGTTTTTAGTAAACAGTCGCTTCTCGCTGCTCTCTGCGGCCGCACAGCCCTAGCCCGCATGGGGCTTCAAGCCACACGGCCCCCCTTCTCCCGAAGTTACGGGGGCATTTTGCCGAGTTCCTTAACCACAGTTCACCCGAACGCCTCGGTATTCTCTACCTGACCACCTGTGTCGGTTTGGGGTACGGGCCGCATAAACACTCGCTAGAGGCTTTTCTCGGCAGCATGGGATCACTCTACTTCGCCTCAATCGGCTACGCATCACGTCTCAGCCTAACATCAGGACGGATTTGCCTATCCCGATAGCCTACACGCTTACACCAGTATTACCACTGACTGGCGGAGCTACCCTCCTGCGTCACCCCATCGCTTGACTACTACCGGATCGGATCCCGCGCAATCATTGTTTTGTCCGAAGACTCCACAACTCTCGGGCGGTTAGCATCACCGGCCTCACCATGGACGCGTTTACACGGGTACGGGAATATCAACCCGTTGTCCATCGACTACGCCTGTCGGCCTCGCCTTAGGTCCCGACTTACCCTGGGCGGATTAGCCTGGCCCAGGAACCCTTGGTCATCCGGCGGACGAGTTTCTCACTCGTCTTTCGCTACTCATGCCTGCATTCTCACTCGCGTGGCCTCCACGGCTAGGTTCCCCTGCCGCTTCATCGCCCACACGACGCTCCCCTACCCATCCACACGACTGGACCCCACCCGAAGGTGAAGCCGATCGATGTGTGAATGACACAGCTTCGGCGGTGTGCTTGAGCCCCGCTACATTGTCGGCGCAGGACCACTTGACCAGTGAGCTATTACGCACTCTTTAAAGGGTGGCTGCTTCTAAGCCAACCTCCTGGTTGTCTGGGCGACCCCACATCCTTTCCCACTTAGCACACACTTTGGGGCCTTAGCTGGTGTTCTGGGCTGTTTCCCTCTCGACTACGAACCTTATCGCCCGCAGTCTCACTGCCGCACTCTCACTTGATGGTATTCGGAGTTTGGTTGACTTCAGTAAGCTTGTAGGCCCCCTAGGCCATCCAGTGCTCTACCCCCACCAAGAAACATGCGACGCTGCACCTAAATGCATTTCGGGGAGAACCAGCTATCACGGAGTTTGATTGGCCTTTCACCCCTAACCACAGCTCATCCCCCAGGTTTTCAACCCTGGTGGGTTCGGGCCTCCACGCGGTCTTACCCGCGCTTCACCCTGGCCATGGCTAGATCACCCCGCTTCGGGTCTAGAGCACGCGACTATATCGCCCTATTCGGACTCGCTTTCGCTACGGCTACCCCACACAGGTTAACCTCGCCACGTACCGCTAACTCGCAGGCTCATTCTTCAAAAGGCACGCCATCACCCCTGCAACGGAGGCTCTGACGGATTGTAAGCACACGGTTTCAGGTACTATTTCACTCCCCTCCCGGGGTACTTTTCATCTTTCCCTCACGGTACTAGTCCGCTATCGGTCACCAGGGAGTATTTAGGCTTAGCGGGTGGTCCCGCCAGATTCACAGCAAATTCCACGAGCTCGCTGCTACTTGGGATCACTACAAGGAAGACAGCATGTTTTCGCGTACGGGACTATCACCCTCTACGGTCCAG